>NZ_QEQL01000022.1 GCF_003097135.1 Pseudomonas sp. URIL14HWK12:I12 | reverse complement strand
AGGCTAAAGAATTCAAAGAATTCAAGGCGGGGGGCGTAATGGGGGTTGCGGTCCGTGCCACTTCAGATGTGCTGAAACTGGAGATGCAAAATGAAGCAGGGTCACGCAATGGCACTATATGTGATCTCACGGCCTCCACTGAAGCATTGTGTCGCACTATTGATGGCTTGGTTAAAGCCCCATGGATGCCAAGTGTTGGAGATCGTCAGGCCTGGAGTCGTGAGCTTCTTTATAAAAAGTCCTTCAATGGGGAGCCACACTATGAAACATTGCTGGCCGCCGCTGAGAAGTTTTGGTCTTCCAACATAGAGAGTACTAGACTTGAACTGAAAGACGACGGCAAAGTTGGTGATTCGGTCGACTTTAAGTTTATGTATCATCTGCAAATGCGTGTCCAATCGAAGTTACTTGAAGTTGGTTCTGCCATGGCGTCAATGCCTGGATTGGCGAGTCCAGATCTTGTATTAAATGGCTCGACGAGCTTCGTTATTATGGAGAAATTCATGACTTCTGATGGGGGGGCGGCGATATCTGAGCTTGATACCCTCCGTGCGTTAATGGGTACAGCTGTACCCATTGAGTATCGAGACGCATTCTTGCAGGGGGGGCTTCCCGATCTATTGACCAAAGCAGGCGCCTATGCGGTTACAACGCTTGCTTCGCCAATTGCCGATACCCCGTTCGGTTTTTTCCTGAAAATGGTCATGGGTGTTCACTACCTGCATGGCCTGTTGCAGGATATCGGCTGCTCGGAACTTTATAAAAAAGCGCCTGGCCACCTGGGTTTGAAGCAAACGCCCAACTCAACGAAAGCAAGCGCATTCAGCATGCGCACGCAGACTGTCGACTACACCCCCGATCACGAAATCAAAAAGATCACCTCATCTGAAAATAAAATCTCCTACCGCTGCTATTACTCAGCCAAAGGGGCGAATACTTTAACCCCAGACCTTGCGAAAAAACTCGATCAGTTCCCAGCGTTGTCCTGCCCCGACATCCCCGCCGAGGCCCCGCCGCCGCTGATGGCCGAATACCAGTGTGACGCCCATGGCAACCCACTGGGCCTGATCCTCTACGGTTATCGCACCGTCAAGCGCAACGAGCGCCAGGT
>NZ_QEQL01000021.1 GCF_003097135.1 Pseudomonas sp. URIL14HWK12:I12 | reverse complement strand
AGGCTAAAGAATTCAAAGAATTCAAGGCGGGGGGCGTAATGGGGGTTGCGGTCCGTGCCACTTCAGATGTGCTGAAACTGGAGATGCAAAATGAAACAGAGTCACGCAATGGCACTATATGTGATCTCACAGCCTCCACTGAAGCGTTGTGTCGCATTATTGATGGCTTAGTTATAGCCCCGTGGATGCCAAGGGTTGGAAATTTTCAGGTCTGGAGTGGGCTCCTTCATAAAAAGTTCGCTCGTGGGAAACCATACTATGAAACATTGCTGGCCGCCGCTGAGAAGTTGTGGTCTTGCAATATAGAGAGTACTAGGCTTCATCTGAAAGACCCCAAATGTCTCAAAGACCTCAAAGACCTCAAAGACAAGTTTGTTAGTAAGGCCGGCCTTTTTGCTATGCTGCGTATACAAGAGCGTGTCCGATTGAAGTACCCTGAGGTCAAATCTGCCAAGAAAACACTGGATGAAAAAGTTTTTCCAGCACTTGTATTACCAGAGCTTGTATTAAATGGTTCGACGATTTTCGCTGTTATGGAGGGGCGCATGACTTCTGATGAGTGTCCGGCGTTATCTGAGCTTGACACCCTCCGTGCGTTAATGGGTGAAGCTGTACCTGTTAAGTATAGAGGCGCATTCTTACAGGGGGGGGGCGATCTATTGGCCAAAGCAGGCGCCTATGCAGTTACAACGCTTGCTTCGCCAATTTTCGATACCCCGTTCGGTTTTTTTCTGAAAATGGTCATGGGTGTTCACTACCTGCATAGCCTGTTGCAGGATATGGGCTGCTCGGAACTTTATAAAAAACCGTCCGGCCACCTGGGTTTGAAGCAAAAGCCCAACTCAACGAAGGTAAGCGCATTCAGCATGCGCACGCAGAATGTCGACTACACCCCCAATCACGAAATCAAAAAAATCACTTCATCCGAAAATAAAATTTCCTACCGGTGCTATTACTCAGCCAAAGGGGTCAATACTTTCGCCCTAGACCTTGCAAAAGATCTCTATGCTTTCCCAGCAGAACTAGATGAGTTACCAGCAGAACTAGATAAGTTATTAGCGTTGTCCTGTCCCGACATTCCCGCCGAGGCAGCGCCACCGCTGATGGCCGAATACCAGTGTGACGCCCATGGCAACCCACTGGGCCTGATCCTCTACGGTTATCGCACCGTCAAGCGCAACGAGCGCCAGGT
>NZ_QEQL01000020.1 GCF_003097135.1 Pseudomonas sp. URIL14HWK12:I12 | reverse complement strand
TCGATGCTGGTGTTCGCGGCACTTACCGCACTCAGTGCAGCGTCGCTGGCGTTGGAGGTGGCGTCGGTGTTCATCGAGGACAGCAACCCTGAGCTGGCCAGAAAGCTGGCGATTGCCTCAGTTGTCACCGGCGTGTTGTCGATCGGAAACTTTGTCGGTGCGTTCAAGCAGGCTGCCAATTTGCTGCGCTCGGCCGCCAGCCTCGCCGCGAGGCTGGCGCGCAGCGCTGCAAAAGCGAGCTGGCGAGTGCTCAACGCCTGGGGCAGCCGCGGGTTCGTCGGTGCCTACCGTTACCTCAAGGCCTCAAGCCAGGCGGCCAAGGTATCCAAGGCCAGCGCGCAGGCTTCGGCAGCGGTTGCCAGGAGTAAGGTCGCCAGCGTGCTGGGCGAATTGGCAACACCCAAATTTGCCGTGGTTAAAAGCGACGCTGTCCAGAAGCTGCTCACCGGTAATAACTACACCTTGATCACAGGGTGGCAGGCAAGGATCCATGCAGGAGTCACGCAACTTCCTAGATGGTCGATCACGGCAGCGGAAGTAGGGTTTTTGGCAACGGACGGCTTGGATCTCAAGGAAGGTGTGGAAGCTGCCATGGGCTGATACTGGCGAGTAGCCTGAGATACAGAGCGCGAGACATTCGATGTTGTTTTGCGTGCCCCGGCAGCCCGCGCTCAAGTTGATCTACCCCTCCAGCGCCATTGAAATCACGGGCTGGAGCGAGCCGCCAATGTCGGGAAGCACTGGGAAACGGGCCGGATGCTTGCCACGGTCTGGCTGATGTTGCCCAGCGCCGCGCCTTTTCTATCTGTTGCTTTTGAACAGGCAGTGGGCAGCTTGAGGGGGTAACCCCTCTTGCCCAGCTGAGTGAGGCCGGCTGTAAACTTGCCCTACTATTGTTGCCAGTTGTGCACTCTCTCGCGAAATCGTCACATAACGGCAAGTGGGCCTATCGGTGCTTCAGTCGAAGCTCTAGCCATTCGGCCCTTTGCTGACAAGTGAATCGAGGAAAGGGTCATGACGGCTACAACCACGGCTACCGCTGTACCTGCCCGCACTGCACTTTCGACTTCTGTACCCTTCAAAATCACCGACCGCCCCGACGGCGAGCTACCCAATATGGGGGGGTTCAGCCTGCAACGGCTGGGCACGTTGGAGAAGGGTTGGCATAGCCTGTGCCCCATCCGTGCCGATCGGGATCTTGCCAAAGGCGAGGTGCTCAGTGCCTTCCTGAT
>NZ_QEQL01000019.1 GCF_003097135.1 Pseudomonas sp. URIL14HWK12:I12 | reverse complement strand
CACTGGCCGCCTTCATCGGCTTGGCCTGAGTCGCTGGCCAGGGTGGTTACGTTTCCAGTGCGAGTGACGCCGGAAATCAGTGCTTCGCCTGCTGTGTACTCGCCTGCGTCGTGCGCCTTCGATAGGGTCAGCAGCGTTTTGTCCGGGAGCGTGACGTTGTCGCCCTCGAAACGGTACTGGCGGTTACCCACCGTGCGTTTGCTCAAGCTGGAAGCATCGCTCACCTGCTGACTGGCGACTAGTCGCCCGCTGGCTGCAGCCTGGCCCTTTTCGAACACACGCAGCTCGGTTACCTGCTCGCTCAAGCCGTGGTATCTACGCTCCACTGAGCTGCCGTCCGGTCGTTCATGACGAGTGACGCGCCCCAGCGCGTCCCGGGTGAAGCACTGCCTGCGCAAGATACCGTCGATGGTCTGTTCAACCGCTACTACACGGCCGTTGGCATCCATTGTCGTGAAGGTTCCGGCGAGCTCTTCACCTTCGGCACTACGCTGGGTTTCCCGGCAAGTTAGGGTGCCGTCCGCGCGGCTTTGAAGGTCGCTGCCGGTGTAGCGCAAGGTATGCGGCCCTAGGCCTTCCTCCACGGTATACGCGCTGTCCAGCAGATCGCGGCTCCAGGCTTGGTAACCTGGCAGCTCAACCTCCTGCAGCGGCTCGCAGATCGCCTGGCCGCCGGGAAGGTAGTCCCAGGCGGGGCTGGTCACCGCTTCATCGCCCGCACCCCGCATGAACATACAGTGCAGCGGCACGAATGCGCCCTGGGCGCTACGGCGCCATGCGCGACGCACCACCCGTTGCAGGCCATCCAACTCATCACGATGTTCGCTGCCGTCGGGGTTGGTCGTCTGCGCGACCAGGCCGCCATGCTCGAAGCTGTATCCTGTGCTCGTGACGGCCTTGGAGAGGTCGTCACGTTTGCCATCGGGTTTCAAGCGGTAGCGCACATGCTCGACCACCCGCCCCAGGGCATCATGGCGGAAGTCGGTCTGGGCGCCATCGGCGGTCTTGCTCAGGCACCGTCGAGAAAAGCGTGAGCGCACTTCACGGCTGATCAGTTCGGTACCGGCCTCGGTGGTGGCTCGGGTGCTGATTTGCAACCCCTCGCAGGTGGGGTTGTCTTCGAACTGCTGGACGAGGGTCATGCTCAAGGACGCGTCGCCGAGCACAACAGTGGTTTGCTTATCGGTGATCGACCACACCTTGACTTTGCAGTCCTTGTTGGCCGTTTTGGGTGCAGGCTCCGACGCCGTGGTACTGCGCAT
>NZ_QEQL01000018.1 GCF_003097135.1 Pseudomonas sp. URIL14HWK12:I12 | reverse complement strand
ATGCGCAGTACCACGGCGTCGGAGCCTGCACCCAAAACGGCCAACAAGGACTGCAAAGTCAAGGTGTGGTCGATCACCGATAAGCAAACCACTGTGCTCGGCGACGCGTCCTTGAGCATGACCCTCGTCCAGCAGTTCGAAGACAACCCCACCTGCGAGGGGTTGCAAATCAGCACCCATGCCAGCACCAAGGCCGGTACTGAGCTGATCAGCCGTGAAGTGCGCTCACGCTTTTCTCGACGGTGCCTGAGCAAAACTGCTGACGGCGCCCAGACCGACTTCCGCCATGATGGGCTTGGGCGGGTGGTCGAGCAGGTGCGCTACCGCCTGAACCCCGATGGAAAGCGCGATGAGCCTTCCAAGGCTGTGACAACCACGCGCTACAGCTTCGAGCATGGCGGCGTGGTCACCCAGACGAGCCAACCCGAAGGTGGCGAGCGTTGGGATGAGTTCGATGGCCTGCAACGGCTGGTGCGCAGCGCCTGGCGCCCTAGTGCAAAAGGCGCACTTGTGCCGTTGCAGATCAAGTTTATGCGGGGCACCGGTGATGAGTCGGTGGTCAGCCAGGCCTGGGACTACCTTCCCGGCGGCCAGGCGATCTACGAGCCACTGCAGGAGGTCGTGCTGCCAGGGCGCCAGGCCTGGAGCCGTGACCTGCTGGACAGCGCGTATACCGTGGAAGAAGGGCTGGGGCCGCATACCTTGCGCTACACCAGCAGCGACCTTCAAAGCCGCGCGGACGGCACCCTGACCTGCCGGGAAACCCAGCGCAGTGCCGAAGGTGAAGAGCTTGCCGGAACCTTCACGACAATGGATGCCAACGGCCGAGTGGTCGCGATTGAGCAGACAACCGACGGCACAGTGCGTAAGCATTGCTTCATCCGAGATGAGCTGGGGCGTGTCACCCGCCATGATCGACCGGACGGCACCGCGGTGCTGCGTGTATATGCTGGCTTGAGCGAGCAGGTGATGGGCGTGGGGGTGCTGGAAAGGAGGCAGGACCTCAACGAAAACAAATTTGAGACACTCGGCTTGCAATATCCCCTTAGTAAACTCGACGATGGTCACAACAAGCGCATGGTGGGTGAGCGCTCCTACAAATTCGAAGCCGACAAGGTCACGCTCCCGGACGGCACGGTACTGGCCACCTCGAAGGCGCACAGTGCGGGCCAATATACAGCAGGCGAAGCACTGATTTCCGGCGTCACTCGCACTGGAAACGTAACCACCCTGGCCAGCGACTCAGGCCAAGCCGATGAAGGCGGCCAGTG
>NZ_QEQL01000016.1 GCF_003097135.1 Pseudomonas sp. URIL14HWK12:I12 | reverse complement strand
AAACGTTGCCAGCTCAATGTGAGGGTTTCACCGTAGGGCGAGGTGATCGTGTGCGGCAGCAGTTGCGCAAAAGGCCGTTTGTAATAGGCAATGCGCTCGTCCAGTTCCTTGGTCTTTTCGCCCCAGGCCTTGAGCGCTGCGGCGTAGTCCAGGGCGGCTGCGCCGCTGTAGCCCGATGGGCAAATAATAGCCAGTGCCCACTGTGTGACGCCTTCAGGTTTCGTGGGGAATTGGGGGGTTGAATTCTTCTTGATCGCCTCCAGTAGCCGGATAATCTCCTGGCGAAAAGCATCGTTGTGCTCTTGCTCATCGCTGCCTGCGGCCGACGGCTTGCCGAGGATTTCCTGCCGGCCGCTGGGCAGGTCGAGCGTGAATTGGCTCCAGTCCTTGTCACTGCGTATGAAGCAGCCGTGCTTGCTCAGGCGTGTGCCTTTGCCCAGTTCTTCCCATTCATCGTCGGTGAACACCACCGTAGCGCCGTTTTCCATCACCAGGCGGCGATCGCGTGTGTCCAGGCTGGCGAAACGCCAGGCCCAGCCGTCTCCCAATCCAGCTTCATTGCCACGCAGGGCCGAATAGTGCAGTGTCAGTTCGCACACCGGGCCGCGCCCCGCTAACCCTTGAAGCGTTGCAATCGGGTAATGGGCATGGAATAGCCCCGTCCGAGGGTCTACACCGGTTTCGCTTTGGCCGCTGGCATCGAACACCTCGGAGGCCATGGTGTTGCCGTAGTCTTCGCACAACGCGCTGCTGGGCTTATAGGCTGGCAGGGCTTTGGGTGGGGTGAACTTGACCTCGACTACGCCCTGCCATAATGCGCTGTCGTCAAGATAGCCGATATGGCCAATGGTCAGCGCTGCACTGCCTCGATTCGTGTCAGGGACATCCATCATCAGCCTGAAGGCCGTACTTTTGCGGCCCTTTGCCCAAGTCACTGCATCGGCGCTAACCGAGGTTACCTCGACATCGCTCCCTGCATTTACCGATATATAGGTGTCGCTGGTCTCTCGAAAACAATCGGCCACTCGATAACCCTTGTTTTTAGCGTCAGGGTCGAGCCGAAACACCAGCTCACCCGGGTTATAGTTGATATATATCAGCGCCGAGCCTTCGTGATAGGCCTTCTGGGAAACTTTGGCCTGGAATGAATCGTGCGACGCACCAACAGGCATTTCGTCTGTATTTTCAAGATAGTCACCTAACCGCTGCGGCTTCCATTCACCGCCCTCCCCCAAGGCCTCAAGCTCCACCAGCAACCCGGCAAACCGAGGTTGCCACAGCCGCAACCCGCCCTCACCCGTGCCAGCTCGCTCCAGGGTAGCGTCGCTCGCCTCGCGGCCGACGACCACCTGCGGCCACCCTTTGAGCGCGATCGCCTCGGCCAAGGCTTGCTCCCAGGCGTTCTGGTCAGCCGGGGCCTGGGGCACGAAAACCTCATGCCCCAGCAGCTGGCGGCTGTAGGGGTGGCGTACAGTCACCAGCACCGCCGAGTTCACGCTGCGCCAGGCGGACGACAATGCGGGCCCTGCCAC
>NZ_QEQL01000015.1 GCF_003097135.1 Pseudomonas sp. URIL14HWK12:I12 | reverse complement strand
GGCGTTGCAGCGAATTCAGGTATGTGATGTTTGTGCGTATCTGGCGAATTTTCGGCTGTGTCGCTTCACCACCGCATCTGCTCTGGGCAGATTGCTTGGGTGTTATATGGTCAAGCCTCACGGGCAATTAGTATGGGTTAGCTCAACGCCTCACAGCGCTTACACACCCCACCTATCAACGTCGTAGTCTTCGACGGCCCTTTAGGGGATTCAAGATCCCAGTGAGATCTCATCTTGAGGCAAGTTTCCCGCTTAGATGCTTTCAGCGGTTATCTCTTCCGAACATAGCTACCCGGCAATGCCACTGGCGTGACAACCGGAACACCAGAGGTTCGTCCACTCCGGTCCTCTCGTACTAGGAGCAGCCCCTCTCAAATCTCAAACGTCCACGGCAGATAGGGACCGAACTGTCTCACGACGTTCTAAACCCAGCTCGCGTACCACTTTAAATGGCGAACAGCCATACCCTTGGGACCGGCTTCAGCCCCAGGATGTGATGAGCCGACATCGAGGTGCCAAACACCGCCGTCGATATGAACTCTTGGGCGGTATCAGCCTGTTATCCCCGGAGTACCTTTTATCCGTTGAGCGATGGCCCTTCCATACAGAACCACCGGATCACTAAGACCTACTTTCGTACCTGCTCGACGTGTGGGTCTCGCAGTCAAGCGCGCTTTTGCCTTTATACTCTACGACCGATTTCCGACCGGTCTGAGCGCACCTTCGTACTCCTCCGTTACTCTTTGGGAGGAGACCGCCCCAGTCAAACTACCCACCATACACTGTCCTCGATCCGGATGACGGACCTGAGTTAGAACCTCAAGGTTGCCAGGGTGGTATTTCAAGGATGGCTCCACGCAAACTGGCGTTCACGCTTCAAAGCCTCCCACCTATCCTACACAAGCAAGCTCAAAGTCCAGTGCAAAGCTATAGTAAAGGTTCACGGGGTCTTTCCGTCTAGCCGCGGATACACTGCATCTTCACAGCGATTTCAATTTCACTGAGTCTCGGGTGGAGACAGCGCCGCCATCGTTACGCCATTCGTGCAGGTCGGAACTTACCCGACAAGGAATTTCGCTACCTTAGGACCGTTATAGTTACGGCCGCCGTTTACCGGGGCTTCGATCAAGAGCTTCGCTTGCGCTAACCCCATCAATTAACCTTCCGGCACCGGGCAGGCGTCACACCCTATACGTCCACTTTCGTGTTTGCAGAGTGCTGTGTTTTTAATAAACAGTCGCAGCGGCCTGGTATCTTCGACCAGCCGGGGCTTACGCAGTAAATGCTTCACCCTGGCCGGCGCACCTTCTCCCGAAGTTACGGTGCCATTTTGCCTAGTTCCTTCACCCGAGTTCTCTCAAGCGCCTTGGTATTCTCTACCCAACCACCTGTGTCGGTTTGGGGTACGGTTCCCGGTTATCTGAAGCTTAGAAGCTTTTCCTGGAAGCATGGCATCGACCACTTCGCATTCTAAAGAACGCTCGTCATCAGCTCTCGGCCTTGAACACCCGGATTTGCCTAAGTGTTCGGCCTACCACCTTAAACTTGGACAACCAACGCCAAGCTGGCCTAGCCTTCTCCGTCCCTCCATCGCAATAACCGGAAGTACAGGAATATTAACCTGTTTTCCATCGACTACGCTTTTCAGCCTCGCCTTAGGGACCGACTAACCCTGCGTCGATTAACGTTGCGCAGGA
>NZ_QEQL01000014.1 GCF_003097135.1 Pseudomonas sp. URIL14HWK12:I12 | reverse complement strand
GGTTTCCCCATGTGAGAGTAGGTCATCGTCAAGATTCAAACCCGCAGAACCCCAATCGTGAAAACGATTGGGGTTTTGTCTTTTATGGGCGAAAAAGCCTTATACCGTTCAGTGCTCAAAGCTTTGCAACGATTACTTCGGTAGCTATCATTCGGGCCGGATTCCAAGGTAGGTTCTGGCATGTTGGCGTTGTTAGAGTTAATGGCGGACGGTCGCTTTCATTCAGGCGAAGCATTGGGGCGCACGCTGGGAGTGAGCCGCAGTGCCGTATGGAAGCAGCTCCAACAATTGGAGGCTGACTATCGAATCCCCGTTTATAAGGTGCGCGGCAAGGGCTACCAGCTGGCATCACCGCTATCTCTGCTCAATGCCGCTCAGTTGCAGGCTGCGCTGGGCGAGCGAGGTGTCGCGGTTACTGTGCATGCGAACCTTGATTCCACGAATGCTGAGGCGCTGCGGCAGATAGCTGCACAACAACAAATGCCGATATTGATTCTGGCGGAAGCGCAGAGCTCGGGCCGCGGGCGGCGGGGTCGTCAGTGGGTGAGCCCGTTTGGTCAAAACCTCTATTTCAGCCTCGGGCTGCGCATTGAGGGTGGTTTGCGAAAGCTCGAGGCCCTGAGCCTTGTGGCGGGGCTGGCAGTGCTCAAGGTCGTCCGTGCTTACGGGGTGCGTGCAGGGCTCAAATGGCCGAACGATGTTTTGGTCGAGGGCAAGAAGATTGCCGGGATCCTGCTCGAGTTGGTAGGCGATCCCGCCGATGTCTGTCATGTGGTGCTAGGTATTGGTATCAATGCCAACATGTGCAATGCCGATGCTATCGATCAGGCTTGGACCTCGTTGCAGCTAGCTAGCGGAAGGCCGGTTGATCGTAACGAGTTGGCCGCAAATTTGTGCGCCGCACTACTGGAATACCTGGAAATACATAATGCTTCTGGTTTCAGCGGGTTGCGTGCAGAGTGGGAAGCAAACCACCTGTGGCAAGGCCGGCAAGTGCGACTGACTTCGGGTGAGCGCCAGGTTATCGGCGTGGCTAGAGGGGTAGACGCTCAAGGTGGCCTGCGCATGGAGGTTGAGGGTGTGGAGCAAGTGTTCAGTGGTGGGGAGTTAAGCTTGAGGTTGGAGCCATGATTCTTGAGCTTGATTGCGGCAACAGTTTCGTTAAATGGCGCGTGCTGAAGGCTGACGGTGCCGTGGTGAGCACTGGAGTGGTGGAAAGCAATAACGAATTGTTGCATGTGCTCAGTGCGGCAAGCGATGTTCATCTGCGCGTATGCAGAGTCGTGAGTGTGCGCAACGAGGAGGAAACCCGCAAGCTGACTGATCTCATAGAGGCTGCGTTTTCCATTCCCACGCACGTCGCACTTCCGGCGCAGGATTGTGCTGGGGTGCGTAACGGTTACGACGACTATCAGCGATTGGGCATGGATCGTTGGGTCGCGATCCTGGGCGCGTATGCGCAAGCCGGCGGGCCATGCGTAGTCATCGACTTTGGTACAGCGGTCACCTCCGATTTTGTGGATACGGATGGCCAGCACTTAGGTGGTTATATCTGCCCCGGCCTGCCGTTGATGCGCAGCCAGTTGCGCACTCATACCCGGCGTATCCGGTACGACGACGATTCGGCGAGCATGGCCAAGGCGCGCCTAGCCCCTGGGACTGCGACTGTCCAGGCCGTGGAGCGGGGTTGTGTGCTGATGCTCCGAGGCTTTGTTGCCACGCAAGTGGAGCAGGCCACTGCACTGTGGGGCAGCCATTATCATCTTTTCCTGACGGGGGGAGACGCATCGCTGGTAAGCGACGTCGCACCGGGCGCTCGCTATATTCCTGACCTGGTATTCAAGGGGCTGGCAATCGCTTGCCCGTTGCCTTGAGGTGCTTATGCGTTGGCTATTCCTGCTATTAATGGTTTTGAACGTATTCTATTTTGGTTGGAGCCAACTCGAGGCGCCCGTGCAGCCCAAGGAAATCGCGGCCTTGGCACAAAAGAAGAACGGGGCGGGTGATATAAAGCTGCTCAGTGAAGCTCCATTGGCCGACAACGCGCGGGCTAACGAGCAGAGCTGTTTATTTCTGGGCGGGCTCCCCTCGGTTGGTCAGGTGGAGAAGATCGCAGCGCAGCTCAAAAGCGCTAAAGTCGATGCGGCTCTCTACCAAACCCATGAGGGCGGTAACCGCTTGTATTGGCTGCGTATCGCTCCTGGCAACAGGGAGGTGGTCGACAATGCATCGCTTTCCGAGGTCATTAGCGATATCAATGACTTGAAACGCAAAATAATGCCATGCGAAGGCATTGCAACTCCTGGATAAGTTGCATAGAATGGCGCCCGCTTCACAGGGATAAGCTACACTGCGAAGCGCTGTCGTAATCGCTAACCTCAAGATTTTAATGAGAAAAAGCTTGACAGTAGGGTGGAATAGGTTAAAATGCCGCCCACGTTCGGAGGGGTTCCCGAGCGGCCAAAGGGATCAGACTGTAAATCTGACGTCTTCGACTTCGAAGGTTCGAATCCTTCCCCCTCCACCAGTTTTAGCGAGAGCTGCAAGCTCCGCGGGTATAGTTTAGTGGTAGAACCTCAGCCTTCCAAGCTGATGATGCGGGTTCGATTCCCGCTACCCGCTCCAAGTTTGCTGTTGTTGCACGGTGTTACGCTCTTGTAGCTCAGTTGGTAGAGCACACCCTTGGTAAGGGTGAGGTCAGCGGTTCAAATCCGCTCAAGAGCTCCACTTTTGCAGAGGCAGATATGAAAATATCTGCCTTTGTTTTATCAGGTGATTCGCTTAAATCTTCCTGCGGAGATCGAGTAGATGGCTAAGGAAAAGTTCGAACGTAACAAGCCGCACGTCAACGTCGGCACCATCGGTCACGTTGACCATGGCAAGACCACGCTGACCGCAGCGCTGACCCGCGTTTGCTCCGAGGTTTTCGGCTCCGCTCGCGTTGATTTCGACAAGATCGACAGCGCTCCGGAAGAGAAGGCTCGTGGTATCACCATCAATACCGCTCACGTAGAGTACGACTCCAACGTCCGTCACTACGCGCACGTTGACTGCCCGGGCCACGCCGACTACGTCAAGAACATGATCACCGGTGC
>NZ_QEQL01000013.1 GCF_003097135.1 Pseudomonas sp. URIL14HWK12:I12 | reverse complement strand
ATCAGCAGCATGAGCCGGCGGGGAAACTGCCACGACAATGCCGTAGCCGAGAGCTTTTTCCAGCTTTTGAAGCGGGAGCGAATCCGACGAAAGATCTACACAACGCGTGAAGAAGCCCGAAGTGATATTTTCGATTAGATCGAGATGTTCTATAACCCTAAACGCCGACACAGCAGTGCTATGCAGCTGTCTCCAGTAGAGTATGAGAAACGCTATTTCTTGAGCTTGGAGAGTGTCTAGGAAACCAGGGGCGATTCAGACGCCTTTCCAGGAGATGATGATGCGCTGGTCTCCAACAGCCTTGAAACGCTCCTAGTCATGCGTCCGAGGGGCAATGTTGAGCGCCTTCACTGAATTCTGCGCTGCAGCATGCAGGGCATGCTCCAGCCTAAGAACCGCCGCACTTTGGGGGCGGTTGGTTGGATGCTCCAGGTAGTAATTCCCTGGCCCCGGAGTCAGAGATACCAGCGGACAAATCACCAAGCCCAAAGATGACGCCAAAGGGAGACACACGGGTACAGGCCCGATGGCCAGGCCGAGGCCTTGGCTGACCATCATGAAGGCCAGCGGAGTAGTGTCTACAGGTTCAAGCTTCAGAGTGTGACTTCGCATCGAACCAAAATTTTGGTTCAACAATCCCATCCACCCCATGGAATGAGGAATCATTTCTAGCAGCCGGTGGGCTAGTAGATCCTCAACCGTATTCAACCGTGCCAGATCAGCAGGACGGCACATCACCACGTAAGATAACCCCATCAAACGGCTGGGATGACGAACCAAATCTGGCTCCTCTCCGAAGCGGATCGTCAGATCGGGTTCTGCCTTTCGCTCGTGCGCACCTTCCATCCACAACTCGACGCGGATAGACGGATTGTCTCGCTCAAAGTCTGCGAGCACTTGGGGCAGCCAACTCATCGACATCAGATGACTGGCTTGCAAAGAAACTCGTTGAACCCTCTGAGGCGAGAACAGCGCAGCCGCCTTACTTTCCATCGCGCTAATCGACAACTGCACAGTTGGCAAAAAGTCCTTCCCCTCGGGCGTCAACGATATTCGGTTGGCTGATCGCTCGAAAAGTGGTCGACCCAGGCTCGCCTCAAGGGATTGAACCTGTTGGCTGACGGCGGCCCCTGTCATGTGCAATTCGTGGCCGGCTTTGGAAAAGCTCTGATGTCGCGCCGCTGCTTCAAAAACACGCAGCCAATTCAACGAAGGGATAAGTGATCTGCTCATGACGTGAGCATAAGTAAGGCTTTAGCTGAGGTCAACAAGATAGGATCTGTGACGCTCCTGCAGCCATCGCTATATTGGCTTCACAACGAAAAGTAATCGCTTCAACCCTTTCGCTATCTGCCCTTTTAATAACCTGAACAAGCAGAGTGATGGAAATGCTGAAAAACCGTGTGATGCTCGCTTTAGCTTTTTTACCGGTGTTTGCCGGTATCGCCTCCGCACAAACATTGCCTACCGAAATTAAGGTGGCCACCGAAGGCGCCTATCCTCCTTGGAACTACACCAATGCTGACGGCTCGCTGACTGGGTACGAAATCGACCTGACTCACGCACTGTGTGATCGCATGAAAGTTAAGTGCACCATCGTCAGTCAAGAATGGAACGGGATCATCCCCGGACTGACCGTAGGTAAATACGACGCGATCATCGCTTCAATGGGCGTGACCCCTGCACGTAAGAAAGTAATCGCGTTCTCCAAGTCATACGCCAAAGCGCCGAATGGATTCCTAACGACGTCGGACAATGACCTAAAAAGCTTGGCTGAGGCTCGCCACGCATATGATCTAACTGACTCGCCGGCGGATGCGCAATCTGCGATCAATGAGCTGAAGACAAAATTCAAAGGCAAAGTAATCGGCGTACAGACTGGCTCTACCGCATCGAACTTTGCTCGTGAGTATTTCAAAGGCCTGGATATTCGCGACTACCCTACCTTTGAACAGCTTGCATTGGATTTGGCGAATGGGCGCTTGGACATTGGCATAGCGAACGTTACAACGTTCAAGCCCGTGATTGAGGCGAATAAAGGTGCCCTGGTTTCTACTGGGCCAACCTTCGCTGGTGGGGTGCTAGGCCAAGGGACGACAAATATTGCCCTGAGACAGGGTGATGAGGCTTTGCGCCAAGCGTTTGATGCGGCCATCACTTCAGTCAACAGCGACGGCACCAACAAAGCGCTGGCTGAGAAGTGGTTCGGCGTCGACATTTCGACCCGAGACTGACATTGGTTTGAAGCCTCTCTTGGCAATGAGGAGGGGCTATCCATGCGCCAAATCTTCTAACTCCGCATTTCATCTTGATAGGTATGGGTATGTTCACACCCGTGGGTGCCGTCGAGGCAACGCTTACGATTTTTTTTAATGACCGGCCCATCTCAGCACGCCCTGGCGAAACTGTCGCCGCGTGCCTGCTAAGGGCTAACACATCGTCATTTCGTACAACGCCAGTTACAGGCGCGCCCCGGCTGCCTTACTGCATGATCGGACATTGCTTTGAGTGCCTCGTGGAAATCAATGGCGTTGGAAATCAACAGGCCTGCCTCAAGGTCGTTGAAGACGGGATGAAGATTCGCGTACAGCAAGGCGCCGCCATAATTCCGGGGGTGTCGTGATGATCAAGTCCTCTCCAATCAATCTCCCCACTACCGAACACGATGGACGAACTATTGACACCGATGTTCTGGTGATCGGCTCGGGGCCAGCGGGGATGTCGACCGCCATCGGCGTTGCCCAAAAGGGGCTGAAGGTCATCGTACTTGACCTACAACCCACACCTGGGGGGCAGATTTTCCGCTCGCTAGAGACAAATCTCCGCGCGCGCCCAACAACCGACAAGCTTCTCGAAGTCCTGGGGCCCACATACCTCGCTGGTCAGTCACTCATCGAACAATTCCGCTCAACCGACGGGATCGATTACAGACCAGAAACGACCGTATGGGACTTGCGTTCGGACGGGACAGTCGGCTGGCTGTGCGGAGATTCTGCAGGCTACCTTCGTGCCCGCCAAGTCGTCGTGGCAAACGGCGCAACGGAGCGTCCAGTCCCATTTCCAGGCTGGACTTTACCCGGTGTGATGACAGCTGGCGCGGTACAGACCCTGCTCAAAGCAGGCCGGTTGCAACCTGATGGTCAAGTGGTACTGGTAGGGACAGGCCCCTTGATTTTTTTGCTCGCGGATCAGTTGCGGCGCCTAGGCGTACGCCCAACCCTTATAGCGCGCACCGATTCTTTGAGGGACAAATTTGCTGCTCTAACGTCGCTTCGACTGAGTGCAATTCCAGCTCTCGCGAAAGGTCTCGGATGGCTTGCCCAACTTAAGGTTTCAGGGATCAAAATGAACTCAGGCGCGACAAGTCTGGAAGCGCATGGGAGCGAGAAGGTTGAATCTGTAAGTCTTTTGATATCGGGACGTACGGTCAAAATACCGTGCGACCTTCTGGTGGTACATGACGGAATCGTACCCGCAACGGACATAGTTCATTGCGCAGGGTTAGCCATGGATTGGCAGCAGGACGATGCCAGCTGGAAGCCACGCACAGCAGACGATGGCCGCGCAGAGTTAGCTACTGGATCGCGGCTCGTCGACGGGCCTTGCAAGATTAGGATCTCTGGAGATGCACGGCGGATCGGCGGCGCTGACGCAGCTATTGCTCACGGCCAACACATTGCTGCGATTATTGCCTCGGAGCTTAACGGAACGGCAGTGTCCCCCGGAGAGCATGCCGAAAATGCAGCGAACGTTTCCCGCACTCTTGCAGCACGCCCGTTCATTGATAAAGCCTTTCCTCGCGGACTCGCTGCAGGGTTGCCTGCCGACGAAACATTGGTTTGTCGTTGTGAGGAGTTAACAGCTGGAGACATCCGCACTGCCATTCGCAGCGGCGCTACCGAAATGAATCATCTGCGCGGCGTTTTGCGCTGTGGCATGGGCCCCTGCCAAGGCCGCAGTTGTGCGGTCACGGTGGCAAGACTGTTGACCGAATTATCCCCCAGCAGCAGTGCTCCAAAGCTCTTCCGAGCACGTCCTCCTTTGCGCCCGTTGCCACTTATTGCCCTTACGAACTTGACTGGGCTGGATCCCGACCTCGCACAGATAGTGTCACTTGAGGACAAGCCGGTGGCAGGTCTGGAGGAGCACCCCCATGGGTAACCGGGTGGATGATGTCTTGATCATTGGGGGCGGACTTCAAGGATGTGCAATCGGCCTTTTCCTAGCCCGCTCCGGTTGGACAGTCACAATCGTTGATAAGGCCGTTCCGGGCCGCCACGCCTCCGGCGTGAACGCTGGCGGA
Organism: Pseudomonas sp. URIL14HWK12:I12; assembly: GCF_003097135.1. GTDB lineage: Bacteria > Pseudomonadota > Gammaproteobacteria > Pseudomonadales > Pseudomonadaceae > Aquipseudomonas. The sequence continues at coordinate 5,037 of NZ_QEQL01000013.1, read as the reverse complement.
CTTCGTCTGCTGATGCGAGATGTCCGCGAATATCCGCTGTCTCTGCGCGCGATGGAAATGTGGCGCAGCTTGGAAAGCATTGTTGGATACGCCCCTGCACAGGCGAGCGAGGTTCGGCTGGGGTTTTCTCAGATCGCCCTTGCTCTCGATGATGCGGAGATGCAGTGGGTTCATGCGCGCCACCAGGAGATGTTGCGCAGAGGCTATACCCACGAGGAATTCATCACTGCTCACGAGTTACAGCGAATTCTTCCAGGACTCGCTGACAGTGCACTGGGCGGCCTGATCTCGCGCGGAGACGGTCACGCCAACCCAGCCAACGCGTCTCTGGCATTCCGGCAAGCTGCTGAGTCCGCAGGAGTTTTGATTCATGAGCAATGTGCGCTTAAACAGCTGAACAAGCTCAGCAGTGGCCGGTGGTCAGCGGACACCGACCATGGAGTGATTGAAGCTAATTGGGTAATCAACTGCGCTGGGGCTTGGGGATCACAGATAGCCGCAACGCTCGGTGATGAGTTGCCGATCAGGGTACTGGCGTTGAGCATGATGGTGACGGCGAGGATGAAGCCCTTTATCGAGCCTGTAGTAATCGGGATTGATCGGCCTCTCTCTTTCAAGCAAAGCGCGGTGGGGTCATTGGTGATTGGCGGAGGAATATCAGGTAAGCCGTGCCTGGACGACGGCACCTCATTCACCATCATGGATCGGATGGCATCAAGCGCTAACGCGACGTTGGAGGCATTCCCTGCTCTCGCTGGAGTGCCGGTACTGCGTACGTGGACAGGACTTGAAGGCTCGACCCCGGACGGTATTCCCTACATCGGCCCGAGCTCTAGACATGAAGGCTTATGGCACGTTTTTGGATTCTGCGGGCATGGATTCCAATTGGCTCCAGCGGTTGGCGAAGCCGTCGCTCACTCGTTAGTTAGCAGCAGCCTACACCCGCTTCTAGAGCCGTTTAACACCTCAAGATTCATGTCTTCGACATCCGCCGAATTACAAGGCCTACAACAATGACGCCCAGTATCTATGACCTGATCGGCTTCGGCCCTCAAGGGTGGGGCCTGCCGCTACTGAGTGCCGCAGGGATCACCATTGCCGCCGCAATCAGTGGCTTCGTCCTCGGAAGTTTCCTTGGAATCTGTGGGGCGGCTCTCAAGCTGTCCCGTAACCCATTGCTGCGCTCGGTAGGCGCATTTTACACGACAGTTTTCCGGGGTGTGCCTGAGATATTGATTGTCTATCTCTTCTATTTCGGAGGGAGCGTAGCGTTCACCAAGGCCATGAACCTAAGCGGATTTCCAGGGTTCTTTTCTCTTCCCGCTTTCTTGATTGGTGTACTGGCGGTCGGCATCGTTTCCGGGGCATACCAGACCGAGGCTTACCGCGCAGGCTTCCTGAGACTTGATCGAGGACAAATTGAAGCTGGGCTTTCTTGCGGCATGTCTGACCTCCTGTTGCTGCGCCGGATCATCGCGCCTCAGACCCTACGATTCGCCCTACCCGCACTGGGAAATATCTGGCAATCGGTTCTCAAAGAAACCGCATTGCTCTCCGTCATCGGGCTGACCGAACTGCTGCGCCAGTCCATCACTGCGGCAGGCTCTACTCGGGAACCGCTGCTCTTTTACGGCGTCGCGGCAGCGATGTTCTTCATTATTGGTCGTTTGACCGGATCTCTGTTGAGCCGCACGGAAAAGCGCCTTGCCAGACCGTGGAGTCGTTGATGATGGATTGGGAATTTTTACTTGATGTCTTCGGGCAGTTGTTGAGTGGTTTACCCCTTACGCTGCAATTATCAGCGCTCGCACTACTCGCTGGTTTCGTATTAGCGGTACTGGTCGCGTGCGCTGCTGGAAGTAGGTATCGAGTCATTCAGTGGGTGGGCAAAGCCCATATCGAGCTCTTCCGTGGCACGCCTCTATTGGTGCAGATTTTTCTGATCTATTACGGGCTAGGTCAGATTCCTGGGTTGCGACAGTCATTTCTGTGGCCCTTCCTTCGAGAGCCCTACTGGTGTGCAATCCTGGCGCTTGCTTTGAACACCTCCGCATACACCGCTGAAATCATCAGAGGCGCCTTACAAGCTGTGCCTGCGAGTGAGATTGAAGCTGGTCGTGCATGTGGAATGTCTGGACTGCTACTGCGACGTCGGGTGATCTGGCCCATCGCTGTTCGTCATGGTCTACCGGTCTATGGCAGCGAAATAATTCTGATGCTGAAGGCTACATCCCTTGCCAGCATCATCACTCTGACGGAAATCACCGGAATCGCCTACAAGTTGATCTCCTCAACCTACCGGGTCATGGAAGTTTTCGCAGTAACCGGGGCGCTGTATCTGACGCTGACCTTCCTGATCAGTCTGGCGTTCTCGCTCATAGAAAGCCGGCTCAATAAACACCTCACACGTCGCCGAACCTAATCCTGCAATTTCTGTTGAGGAAGATATTTATGTCCGCCACGGCTATGGAATTAACCCACGGCGCAACTGCAATTTCCACTCTCGAGTTGCGCAAAAGCTATGGAGAAATTGAGGTTCTTAAAGGCATCGATTTCACCGCCCGAGAGGGTGAGGTGGTTTCCATACTTGGAGCCTCGGGGTCAGGTAAATCCACATTTCTACGCTGTCTCAATCTTTTGGAGCTGCCTTCTGCCGGCTCGCTAGACGTGTTCGGGGAGCGAGTGAAACTCCGCCTAAGCGCATCGAACCCTCGTATCGCAGACCGTAAGCAAGTAGATCGCCTCAGAACGCAAGTTGCGATGGTTTTCCAGAATTTCTGCCTATGGAGCCACATGACCATCCTGGAAAATCTGATGGAGGCACCTGTTCATGTTCAACGGCGCAATAGTCAAGAAGTGCGAAAAGAAGCAATCGCAGCTCTGGAGCGCGTGGGCTTGGCGCACCGCATAAATGCTTATCCAGCTCAACTGTCCGGCGGGCAACAGCAGAGAGCTGCTATCGCACGGGCTCTTGTGATGAAACCACGGGTGCTGCTGTTTGATGAGCCGACCTCCGCTCTCGATCCAGAGCTGGTCGGTGAGGTGCTGAAAGTCATGCGGGACTTGGCTGCTGAGGGACGCACCATGCTCATCGTTACCCATGAGATGGCCTTCGCTCGTGATGTGTCCAGTCGGATCTTGTTCCTTGAGGATGGCCGAATTGGAGCCGAGGGAGCACCACAGAAGCTGTTTGCGGGAGGAGTGAATGAGCGATTCGATCAATTTGTTCGACGCTTCAATGAAAACGCCTCGCACTGAGCGCTAAACACTAATGTCTGTATCCCCGTTTAGAAAAAGAGGCAGTGATGGAAGGCGCAAACCTTGAGGTAGAGATGGCCGGTATCACCAGGATTGAGACAAACCCGAAGCTAAGCCGAGTAGTCGTGCATAACGGCACCGCGTGGTTCAGTGGAATCGTTGCCGCTGACTGGACATTGGACATCCAGGGTCAGACCGGGCAGGTGCTTTCCCGTTTGGACGAGCTGCTGATTAGCGTCGGCAGCGGTCGCTCAATGGTTCTCAACGCCCAAATCTGGATGAAGGATATGGTCGCCGATTTCAATGCCATGAATGAGGTCTGGAGTAACTGGTTCGCACCTGGAGAAACGCCCGCCCGTGCTACTTCACAAGTGACATTTGATGAGCCCGGAATCAGGTTGGAGCTGATCGTTGTAGCTGCCGTTGCGGCTAGTTAAAACCGACCTGTCCGGATAACACCGGTCGCCCATGCAAAGCCATCGTTAGAGATCAGTCATGCACGACAGTCAGCAGCTTCAATTCATCAGTAGTACGCCCTCGCGAATGCTCTTGGTTGTGGAACCGAGATCCAGCGAATTCTGGATTGAGAAAGGCGCTGCCGTACGTGTATTTATCCGAGACGTGCCCGGCAAAGACCCATTGGACGTGGAATACCTTGCCGGAGGAATTGTTGTGTATGCACACAACAACGATCAAGTGGAGGTGTACCAGAATGGGCTGCGTCTGACCCAACATACTCGTACCCGGCGCATGGCAGCTAAATTGAGCCGATGAGAATTTCAAAAGGCGGGGACGACCGCGATGAGCCCCGTCAAATGCCGCGGATGATCTACCACTGCCCGGATGGCTACCGACAGGATGTTGGATGGATTTGATGGCAAAGAACCCGCTTCGGCGGGTTTTTCATTGTCTGTCGTTTGGGGCGGCGGACTCTAGTCCGAAGGCTTTCTCAGTCCTCCCCGCTATGCCGTGAATTCGAGCCACTGATCCTCGTCCTGACACTCCGCCACTGCAAAGAATGTGTTTCTGAAAGACGCGTTGAGAAGTTCAAATGTTTCGTAGCCAAGGTGTTTAGCTTGCTCAACAGTACAGCTGTCGAAGTCGTCAGTGAATTCGACTCCAGCTGCGCCACACAACTTAGCCAAAGCCAGCGCGGCTTCGAACGAGATTTCGTATCCAAGCTCATGTGCATACTGATTTCGTACTTTGTTTAATGCCAGTACCGCCGCGTGAAGCTCACTGCTTATCTTTTCAAGCCGTAGGCACTCATCCGTCTTTTTAGCAAACGAGAGCCTTCTCAGCTTTGACTCACCAGTGCCATTGGGGTCTCGCCTGACGATCTCGACCATCAACGCTTCGAGGGTCAGGTGATAGAAGAGAACCTCTTCAAGCATTGATTCTCGTTCAATGAAGTAGTTTTCAAAATGTACGGACATATCCACAGCCATGAGATTTGCGAAGAAAAATGGCGTTATTACTGAAGGTCAAATAGATAGCTTCCAATATCCTCAGCTCGCTGAGTGAATCGCCCCTGGTTTCCTAGACACTCTCCAAGCTCAAGAAATAGCGTTTCTCATACTCTACTGGAGACAGCTGCATAGCACTGCTGTGTCGGCGTTTAGGGTTATAGAACATCTCGATCTAATCGAAAATATCACTTCGGGCTTCTTCACGGGTTGTGTAGATCTTTCGTCGGATTCGCTCCCGCTTCAAAAGCTGGAAAAAGCTCTCGGCTACGGCATTGTCGTGGCAGTTTCCCCGCCGGCTCATGCTGCTGAT
>NZ_QEQL01000012.1 GCF_003097135.1 Pseudomonas sp. URIL14HWK12:I12 | reverse complement strand
CGGCGCTTTCCAGCGTCCAGAGGGTGACGGTGATCAGCTTTTCGCTTTGCGTGGAAATGGCGGCAGTGAACGCTGCATTCATCACCGTGGCGCGCACTTTGGCCTGGCCGGGTTTGCGCAGGGTTTCATCCAGGGTCTTGATGAAGGCTTCGGTGCGGGTGCGCAGGGTGTTGTTGAGCAGTTTGAGGTATTCGCCTGCGGTCAGTTGCACGGTCATCGGGGTGAGCGATTGGCCGGCGTAGCGCAGCAGGGTGATGCTGTGCAGGTGGCCCACCAGCGCCTGGGCCTGCCGGCTGAGCCGGGGGCCGAGGGTGTGCTGGGCGTTGTTGGCTGCGGCGAGCAGGTGGGCGGTGGCGTTCTGCACTGCAGTGGTCATTAGCTGTTTGCCATCTTCGCTGGTGATCAGGCTTTTGACCGCGTCGTACACCTTGCCCAGGTCATCGCCCGCCAGGCCGGTTTTGACCTGTTCGTGCAGGGGCCCGTGCTTGGCCAGGAGGCTTTGGTAGAACAGGCTGCCGGTGTCTTCGAGCAGGCGCTGCCACAGGGCTTGGGTAGCGCCCAGCGCCTGATCTTCCGCGGGCAGCCGCTCGGTCGGGCCGCCGCCCAGCACGGCAGACACCATCAGGATGAAACCCTCGAGCGACCGCGAGCAGTCGGCGCTGTAGTCGTGTTCGATGATCAGGGCAAATAAAGTGTCAGTGCTGTAGTGCGCATAAAGCTCACCCAGCGCATCGACACTCTTCTGCCAGCGTTCAAGGTCGCGGTGGTAAGCCGTATCGAACGCCGCCCTTGCACGCTCGTCGTAGCGCTCTTCGAGCCGGGCCAGCGCTTCCTGTCGGTGCTGTGCAGTGACCACAGTGGCGTTCACTGGCGGCAGCGTTACCTTTTCGCCAAAGTAACCCGCGTTCCATTGCTCGCGGTGCGCACGCTCCTCTTTTATAGCCTGCTCAGCCTGCGCCTCGGCACTGCGCTCATAGGCCGTGCGCAGGCCGAGCAGGGTCTGCGAGGTGAAGTGTTCGAAACGCCGCTGCGGCTCGGCACGCCACTGCAGCATGGCCTCGAACCGCGCCAGGCGCTGGGCATTGAGCTCTTGCAGCACGCCAACGGGGTCGTCGAGGGTCAGCGCGAGCACGCCCTGGGGGAGGTGTTCACGTTCGATCAGCGTCTGGATGTACGCCTGGAATACGTGGGGCAGGCTCCAGCGAGCGCAGAAGCCGTGGGCGCTGGTGAAGTTATCGAGCTGCGGCGTGGCGAACTCCAGCACCGCCTCCAGGCCCACCTGCTCGGCCGTCATGGCGATGCCCAGCTGCGCCGGTTGCTCGCGGGCCAGCGCCAGGTCTATTTCGCGAAAGCGGGCCTCCAACGGCGAGCGGCCCCCGGCGATAGCGTGTTTATAACGGTCGAGCACTTCGGCAGGCCAAGGGTCGTTGGCAAAGGCCAGCCAGGCCTTGCTGTAGCGGGCTGTATCAATGTTGATGAACGAGGCCGGCAGGTGATGGTTTTCGCGGATGCAGTGCTCGGCAATGGGTGCTGGCGGGTCAAGCGGCATTTGCAGCGGCACGAACTGGCGCAGCAGGCCCTGCTCGGTCACGGCGTAGGCCTGCCACACCTGGGCGTCGAGCAGCACATAGAGGTAACCCTGGCGCAGGGTGCGCAACCGGCCCAGGCGAGCGGAGGTCACGTCGGCCTCGATGTCGCCTGCCGGCGGGGCGAAGGCAGTGCGCAGTGGCAGGATCGGCAGGCCGCTGCGCTGGCAGGTGGCGCAACGGCCGACCGGTATCGGGTCGTTCTCGGCCAGCAGGTTTTCGAGGTGGGAGTGCTGCTTCATGGCGGGGGGAACCCGTTCCGGCTGCTCGGGAGGCGCATGGGAGCATGCCGGGGGCGGGGGGGTGAATAGGCGCAGTTCTGAAACGACCTGCCCCAGGCTATAGCGTCAAACCACCGCTGGCCTTGTGCAGGTCACGTAGATGCTGGCCGATCAGCTTGAGATTGGCCTCACTGGCTTCGATGCCCTGCACTCGCTCAGGGCTTAGCAACGCACGGATCTCTTTGTCCAGGCTCACGTTGAGTTGCTGCAGCTTCTTCTGTCTCTCGCTGCTTTCGCGCTCAAGCCGCTGCCACTCGCTTTGCTGCGGTAGGCCATAGCCGTCACTGCCCAGCAGCTCCGCCGGGCGGCTGAGAAATCCGCTACCAGCCAGTATTGCCTCCAATGTGCCGTTGGCATTGGCCACGTTGGGGTCATTGGCGGCGCGGGCATTGAGGTAGCGTTGCTTGACCTCATCCTGCGCCAACAGCAGCTGCCGCCTGAAGCCTGCTTGCTCCAACAAGAGCAATGCGGCGCTGGCGCGCAGATCCGCCTGCTCGAACCACGGCCTGCGTGCTTGCGGGGCTTGTTCAAGCCACTGCTCCACGCTCTGCTGCTGGATCGGCAGGCGCTGGCGGACGACTTTGAACATCGCGTCGTAACGATCGCGATATGAATCGAACAGGTAGCCGCGGCGCAGCGCTTCCTTCTTGTCGTCCAGTACATGGGTGTCGGCAAGGCCCCGGCCCTGCAGTACCCGAAGCAAACCGTTAGGCACGATGCTGTCCAGGCCTTCCAGTGACCCTACGTCGGTTCCGCTGCGCAATAGCTTCAGGGTCTCCACAGCGCAGTTGTTGGAAAGGAAATAATAGTTGCCGTCGTAGCTCCAGTGCATCTCGGCGGCGTGGCGCACCAGGGATTCGATCTGGGCACGGTCGAGTTTGAGCGGTACCGACGCCAGGCTACGCAGCTCGATCTTGGTGTATTCGTCGATCACCTGATTCAGCGGCAGGACGAACAGCCGCGATGGGTACTGCCCATTCAGGCCGCCCCAGGTGGAAAGTTGCACGTCGTTGACGAAAGCACGGTAAGACAGCACCAGGCTCTGGTCCAGGTCCAGGCGGCAGTCAGGCCCGCGTGGGCGGCCAGGGGCACAGATGACCAGGCGCAGCATGCTGTGGCCCCAGCGGCTGACCCAGTTCTGGTTGGCTTCGGCCAGCAGGTAATCGACCTCGTAGACCCGTTCCGGGTCGATCTTGCCCAACGGCTCGCGAGCGAAATCGCTGCCAGCGTTGAGGTAGGGCAATGCCTGCGGGCATTGCTCGGCCTGCGCAGGTGCCCAGCCGAACTGAGCCTTGTACCAGGCGAAGAGTTCCGGCCGGCGGCAGGGGTAGCTGGGGTCGAGTAGGAAATACTCCATGTTGACCGCCACGAACTCACGGGCGTTGGTGGTCTCGTAAAGGTCCGGGCTGCGGGCGATCTGCCGGTTTTCTACCTCCCGAAGCCCACGTTGGCCGATTGATTGCGGCCAACCGGCAAGGTCCAGCAGGTGTGGGTCATCGCTGAGCGTGAAGCGACGGTCGGTTTGGCCCCGGCAATCGTCGGGCAGGCCCACGTCGCCACTGGCCTGCATCTGCCGCTGGCAGCGCAGGATCACCGCACGCTGCTGCGCCGGCCACAGGCGTGCGCGGTCATAGATGTGGGTGAGCTCATGCAGCACAGTGGCCAGTAACTCCTGGCGCACGGTGCCGTGGGGGCGGCCAGTCTGCTGCGTCGCCGCGCTGCCGTCGGCCAAGCCCGGCAACAGCTTCATATTGAGTTCAAGCTCCGACACTGGGCTGGCCTCGCCATAGGCCGCCGCTGGGAGCGTATCGGACCAGCGCACACTCACGGTGCGATCGAGCCGTTGCTTGAAGCTAGGCGGCAGGTGAGCCATGGCGTCGTCGAGCAAGGCCTGGCTGGCGCTTTGCTGCGCCGTGCTCAAACCCTCGGTATCCAGCTTAAGCGCCAGGCCGGCCATGGCGCTGCAGGTGCTGGCCCAGAGCGCTGCGCCCATTAGCCAGCCGAGCACGCGCCTCACAGTGCGAGGATGGCCTCTGCCAGCTGCTGGTCGCTGGCGCTTTGAGCTTCAGGGAGGTGCGCACGCAGGGTGTTGAATGCAGCTTCGAGCTGGGCACCGTGGTAGCCGCCGTCACTGGCAACGTAGCTGGCAGCGTCGTCCTTGGCAGCCATGACGACCTTGGAGTCGCGGATCGAGGTGGTCGTGTCTGAGGTGAAGTCGATCGAGCGGCCGAAGGCACGGACGATGATGTTACTGGTGGCCACCAGGGTGTGGGCCTGGGCGAGGTCAGCCACGGCGAGCAGGCCGAGGGTGGCTGCGATCAACGACTTGCGCATCTGGGGGTGTCTCCGGGTTTTGCTGTAACGAAAAGTGCTCATTGGACGAGGATGGCCTGCGCCAGTTCAAGGTCGCCCGCATGAAGTTTGGGTTGGTGTTCACGCAGGTGGTCAAGCGCGGCTTCCAGCCGGGCGCCGCGGACCTCACCGCCGCTGGCGATGAACACCGCGGCGTCGTCTTTGGCGGCGCTTACGAGCTTGTGCTCGAACGGGGTGCTGGTGAGCTTGCTGGTGACATACCCGCTGATGACCACGCCTTGTGTAGTGGTGTCGAACGCCTGAGCGCTGCTTGCCCAAGCCAACAGCAGGCAAAGCGATAGGAGTTTGCGCATCGAATAGCCAATTACTGTGAAACACGAGCCGCAAGGCTAGCGGAACGCTCTAAAGCGGGCTAGCCCTTCGGAAGGCTTGGGAAACATTAATGTACAAACTTTCATCACCTTGAAGCCTCTACTCGGCGGCGAGAATGGCCTGAGCCAGCGTAGCGTCTGAGGCCTGCAGCGTGGGTTGCTGTTGGCGAATGAAAGCCAGGGCGCTTTCCAGCTGTGCACCGCGCAATGCCCCCGAGGTGGCGACGAAGCTGGCGGCGTCCTCGCGGGCAGCGCGCACTATTTTATTGTCGCGCAGCGAAGAGGTTGCATCCGAGGTCGCGTTGGTACTGGCATTCACCCCGCGTACCAGCGCGTCGGTGGTGACCACGAAGCTGCTGGCTTGAGCGCCGCAGGAGAGGGCCAGCAGCAGGGCACAGGTGTAACGAATAACTTTCATGGATGTTGCCTCAAGATCGAAGGGGAGCAAGCCGCCTATTAGAGCGGGTTCGGCCTCAAGGTTCCAGAAAACAAGGGCTGCTATGAAACTGTATTGGTGTATTTCTTATATTCCGTAAACTGTTACGGCCGGCTGTGTTTCTCAGATAACAAAAAACCCGCATCGGCGAGGCCGTGCGGGTTTGAGGAACACCTTGCGAGCTAGGCTCGCACTGGCATCAGCGCCAGAACGGCTTGCTCAGCTCTTCGCAACGCTGCGACTCGGTGATACCGGCGTCGGCCAGAAGGCGAGCGTCCAGGCGAGCCAATTGATGGCGGCTGGCGATGCGGCGCTGCCACAAGCTGACGTTGGCGGCTACGCGGAGCATCAGCGAGGTAGGTTGAGCGGTGCGTTGTTTGAACTGAATGCCGGAACTGAGGGTACGTTCCATGGTGATCATCCTTCCGCTTTTGGCGGGGCTAGAGAAGTGTTGTGAACTTGGAGCAAATGATGCGCTTCCCGAGGCCTTCGCTAAAGGTACAGTTCTGCAATATTGTGGTCAGTCAGTCAGCTGTTATAGCGCCCTGTTGTGCTCATTTTGGGGCGAACTGTACTGGTGTGCACGCATATGGTGCATTTCTACGGGCAGCATAGCGCGGAGAGGTCGGAAAAGCTGTTTTTTGGCCGGTACAGTAGAACAGTTCATGCAAGGTGCGGCAGCGTGCCGCACCTATCACTCCAACTGTACTGTTGGCAGTTCATTGATCCGTGGGGGCTACTTCAAGCATACGGCCGGTTTCCTCTGCTCTGATGTGCCAAGCCAGTGCATCGCGTAGAACGTGCGGCGTATGACCGCCTCGTGCGCAGGCGCGCTCGAAGTAGTCATTCAAGGCAACTCGGTAACCCGGGTGCACGCAGTTATCGATGATCACTCGCGCTCGTTCCCGCGGTGCCAGGCCGCGCAGGTCGGCCAGGCCTTGCTCGGTCACCAGGATGTCCACGTCGTGTTCGGTGTGGTCCACATGGCTGACCATCGGCACCACGCTTGATAACGCGCCCGCCTTGGCTACTGATTTGGTCACGAAAATCGCCAGGTGTGCGTTCCGGGCGAAGTCCCCTGAGCCACCGATCCCGTTCATCATCCGCGTACCGCATACGTGCGTGGAGTTGACGTTGCCATAAATGTCGAATTCCAGCGCCGTGTTGATTCCGATGATCCCAAGGCGCCGAATCACCTCTGGGTGGTTCGAGATCTCCTGAGGCCGAAGCACCAGGCGCGATTTGTATCGATCAAAATCAGCGAATACCTGCTCATGCTTGGAGGCTGACAAGGTCATGGAGCTGCCAGAAGCAAACGCCAGCTTGCCCGCGTCGAACAGGTCGAAGGTGGAGTCCTGTAGCACTTCGGAATACATGCTCAGGTTTTCGAAAGGGGAATCCAGCAAGCCATGCATCACCGCATTGGCGATGGTGCCGATACCCGCTTGCAAAGGCATCAATTGCGGCGTCAGGCGGCCCTGCTCGACTTCGCGGGCGAAGAACGCCACCAGGTGATCGGCAATGGCCCTGGTTTCGATATCCGGCGGTTGCACGGTAGAAGGGGAGTCGGATTGCTCGCTGATCACGATACCGACGATCTTGGCCGGGTCGATCGGAATGGCGGTACCACCGATGCGGCTATCGGCGCGGAGCACAGGAATCGGCTGCCGGGTGGGGCGGTAAGTAGGTATATAGATGTCGTGCAACCCTTCAAGCGATAGCGGCTGCGACAGGTTGATCTCGATAATCACTTTCTTGGCCAGGATGGCGAAACTGGCAGAGTTGCCGACGGAGGTGCTAGGCACGATATGGCCTTCTTCGGTCAGCGCGATGGCTTCGACCACTGCGACGTCCACCGGATGGATCTGCCGGTTGCGTAACTGCTCCACGGTTTCGGACAGGTGCTGGTCAATGAACATCACCTTGCCTTCGTTGATGGCCTTGCGCAGCGTAGTGTCGACCTGGAATGGCATGCGCCGAGCCAGCACGCCTGCCTCGGTCAGTTGCTTGTCCAGGTCATTGCCCAGGCTTGCACCGGTCATCAAGGTGATTTTCAGTGGATGCTGGAGCGCGCGCTGTGCCAGCGCCTGCGGCACGGCCTTGGCTTCGCCGGCACGGGTGAAGCCGCTCATGCCGACGGTCATGCCGTCTTCGATAAAGGCAGCGGCGTCTGCCGCGGTCATTACCTTGCTCTGCAAGGCGGGCATGCGGATGCGGTCGGAGTACATGATTGTTATCTCGAAACACGGAAGCAGGGTGCGAAGTCTAGGGCTTGCGGCGGGTTTGCGTCCCGCTACCAAGGTCGTAAGGAGCGGCTCTAGGGCGGGCTTTTCCTGCAAAACACTATTGCAAGGGGCGTAAAAAAGCCCTGACCCCGATCAAGGGGCAGGGCCTTCGCCTGATTTTACCGAGCCTTATTCGACGGCCTTGACCATGTCCTCGATAACCTTCTTCGCATCACCGAACACCATCATGGTCTTGTCCAGGTAGAACAGTTCGTTATCCAGGCCTGCGTAGCCGCTGGCCATGGAGCGCTTGTTGACGATGATGGTGCGGGCCTTGAACGCCTCCAGGATCGGCATTCCGGCAATTGGCGATGTGGGATCGTTCTTGGCGGCAGGGTTCACCACGTCATTGGCGCCCAGCACCAGTACCACATCGGCCTGGCCGAACTCAGCGTTGATGTCTTCCATCTCGAACACTTGGTCGTACGGCACCTCGGCCTCGGCCAGCAGCACGTTCATGTGCCCAGGCATGCGGCCGGCGACGGGGTGAATCGCGTATTTCACCGTCACGCCTTTATGGGTGAGCTTCTCGGTCAGCTCCTTGAGCGCATGCTGGGCGCGCGCGACGGCCAGGCCGTAGCCGGGCACGATGATCACGCTGTCGGCATTGCCCAGCAGGAACGAGGCATCGTCCGGCGAGCCGGATTTGACCGGCCGTTGCTCCTGGCTGCCGCCGCTGCTGTTGGCGGTAGCCGCACCGCCGAAGCCGCCGAGGATGACGTTGAAGAACGAGCGGTTCATCGCTTTGCACATGATGTAGGACAGGATCGCCCCTGAGGACCCAACCAGCGACCCGGCGACGATGAGCATCGAGTTGTTCAGCGAAAAGCCAATGCCTGCCGCTGCCCAACCCGAATAACTGTTGAGCATCGACACCACGACCGGCATGTCGGCGCCACCGATCGGGATGATGATCAGCACGCCGAGTACGAACGCCAAGGCCAGCATCAGCGAGAACGCTGCATAGTTGCCGGTGAACATGAACACTAGCCCCAAGCCAAGTGTCGCCAGGCCCAATGCCAGGTTGAGCAGATGCTGGCCACCGAACTGCACCGGCGTGCCTTGGAACAGGCGGAATTTGTATTTGCCCGAGAGCTTGCCAAAGGCGATCACCGAACCGGAAAAGGTCAGCGCGCCGATGGCGGCGCCCAGGAACAGCTCCAGCCGGTTACCTGTGGGGATAGGGTCGCCCAGCAAGGCGACGATACCCAGCGATTGCGGCTCGACCACGGCCGCCACGGCGATGAACACTGCTGCCAGGCCGATCATGCTATGCATGAACGCGACCAGCTCCGGCATTTTGGTCATCTCCACGCGCTTGGCCATTACCGCGCCAGCACTGCCGCCGAGCAGCAGGCCGAGCATTACCCAGGCCAGCCCGGTGACGGCCAGCTCGCTGCCCAGCTTGAAGATCAGCGCTACGGTGGTGAGTGCGGCGATCGCCATGCCGGCCATCCCGAACAGATTGCCCCGGCGCGAGGTAGTGGGGTGCGAGAGCCCTTTGAGGGCCTGGATGAAACACACCGAGGCGATGAGGTACAGCAAGGTGACCAGGTTCATGCTCATGGCTTGTTGCCCTCGGCTTTCTTGTCTTTCTTCTTGAACATTTCAAGCATCCGCCGGGTGACCAGGAAACCACCGAACACGTTGACGGCGGCCAGCGCGACGGCGAGTACGCCCATCACTTTGCCCAAGGGGGTGACGGTCAGCGCCGCTGCAAGCATCGCGCCCACGATCACGATCGCCGAGATAGCGTTGGTGACAGCCATCAGCGGCGTGTGCAGCGCTGGCGTCACGTTCCATACGACGTGGTAACCCACATAGATAGCCAGCACGAAAATGATGAGGTTGTAGACCCCATGGGAAATCAGCATGTCTTCCATAGCGGTGCTCCTAGGCGTTCTTACGCACGGCCTGGCCATCGCGGCACATCAGGCAGGCGGCGACGATGTCGTCTTCCAGGTTGATGTTCAGGTTGCCTTGCGTATCGAAGATCAACCGAGTGAAGTCGAGCAGGTTGCGTGAATACAGCGCTGAGGCGTCGGCGGCCACCTGCGCAGCCAGGTTGCTGGGGCCGACGATGGTGACGCCGTTTTCCACCACCACGGTGTCGGCTTGGGTGAGCGGGCAGTTGCCGCCTTGCACTGCAGCAAGGTCTACGATCACCGCGCCGGGCTTCATCTGTGCAACCGTTTCGGCACTGAGCAGCGTCGGTGCCTTTCGCCCAGGGATCAGCGCGGTGGTGATGATGATGTCGGCTTGCAGAGCGCGCTCATGCACTGCCTGTGCCTGCCGCTGCATCCAGCTGGCAGGCATTGGCCGGGCATAGCCGCCCACGCCCTGCGCGCATTCGCGTTCCTCATCGGTTTCGAACGGCACATCGATGAACTTGGCGCCAAGCGATTCGATCTGCTCCTTCACTGCGGGGCGAACGTCGGATGCTTCGATCACCGCGCCCAGCCGTTTGGCCGTCGCAATGGCCTGCAGGCCTGCGACACCGGCGCCCAGCACAAGAACACGTGCGGCTTTGACGGTGCCGGCGGCGGTCATCAGCATCGGCATGAAGCGGGGGTAGTACTGCGTTGCCAGCAACACAGCCCGATAGCCCGCGATGTTGGCCTGGGACGACAACACGTCCAGGCTTTGTGCCCGGGACGTACGGGGCGCCGCTTCGAGTGAAAACGCCGTGACGCCGCGTGCTGCCATGCGGGCGATGTTGTCGTTGTCGAAGGGATTGAGCATGCCGATCAGCACACAGCCGGGATGGATCGAGAGCAATTCCGCTTCGGATGGAGCGATCACCTTCAGCACCACTTCAGCACCGAATGCGTCGGCGGCACTACCCAGTTGAGCGCCGGCTGCTTCATAGGCGGCGTCGGTAACACTCGCCGAATGACCCGCACCGCGCTCTACAGTGACGCGATGCCCGTGGCTGAGCAGTTTCTTGATCGTTTCAGGTGTTGCCGCTACCCGCGTTTCACCCGGGAACGTTTCGAGAGGGACGCCTATATGCACCTTTTTATTCTCCTGCGGTTTTTTTCGCGCAAACAGCCGCGCGCGCCGAGAGCGCGAGAGTGACCAATGTTAAGGGTCGAGGCCGGTCCGAGGAGCCGGGAAGCTGCATTGTGCGTATGAAAGTAAGAAAGTTGCAACTGCGGAGTTTAAATTGTTTTAGTTAAGGCGACTGAAAAAGCTGCCGACTAACCTAACACTCTGTTTTATAAGGATAAATATCTAGATTTTCCCATTCTGTCGGTATTTTAGATAGCGCATGCCATACCGACTTTTATAGCTCCTATTCTTGGCTGGAATTGATGAGGTTATAGCTCCTATTCTGCCGAGTTATTAGTTGATTAGTTATGGGAGCGATGCGTCGATGGAATAGCGGCCAGCACTTTCGATCAGCCAGTCTCTGAAACTTCTGACCAAGTTGTTCTGCGTCTTTCGTTCCGGCACCATCAGGTAATAGGCTTTTTCGCTGGGTGCTGCAGCTGGATGCGCAATAACCAGCTGACCACAGGCCAGCTCGCGTGAGATGAGAAAGGGCGGGATAAGCGCGATACCCATGCCATGGGTGGCAGCCATGGCCAGCATCGAAAACAATTCATAGCGGGGGCCGGTCATGTCGCGGCCAATCTGCAGCCCGCAGTGATTGAACCACTGCCGCCACGCATAAGGGCGGGTGCTCTGCTGGAGCAGTGGCCGTGCGGCGATCTCGTTGGGGGGCAGCGTTGTGCGACCTTCGAGCAAAGCAGGGCTGCAGACGGGCACGGCGTCCTCTGCCATCAGGCGGTGTGCCTGTGTACCTGGCCAGTCGGCGTCGCCATAGTAGATAGCAGCATCGAAAGGGGTATCGGCAAACAGGAAGGGGCGTGTGCGGTTGGTCAGGTTCACCACCGCCTGCGGGTTGTGTTGCTGGAACTCGCCCAGCCGGGGTAGCAGCCACTGCGTGCCGAAGGTCGGCACCACCGCAAGCTCCAGCGCGTCGCTCCCTTGTTGGCCCATGATCGACAAGGTGTCGCGCTCGACAGCATCGAGCTGTTCACTCACCCGGCGGCTGTAAGCCAGCCCGGCCTCGGTGAGCTTTACCCCTCGGCGCGTACGCTTGAACAGCTCGACGTTGAGAAACGCTTCAAGGCTCGCTATCTGGCGGCATACCGCCCCTTGGGTGAGCGATAGCTCCTGCGCCGCCCGTGTGAAGCTCTCGTGCCGGGCGGCTGCCTCGAAGCTCACCAAGGCAGCCGTGCTAGGGATCTTGCGGCGCATGGGGCCGTACCTCTGCGTGTGATGTGCTTGGGTTGTGCGCTTTTCGGAGTGAGAAATCAACACAACAGGCTGCAATTTACTCGTTTGAGCAGACGAGCATGCTTGGCTAGGCTTCAGCCACTGACTTTTACGAGGTGACTGCAGATGGCCGGCAAAGCGAGTTTCAACTGGGCTGATCCACTCCTGCTCGACCAGCAACTGAGCGATGAAGAGCGCATGGTGCGTGACAGCGCCGCTCAGTTTGCTCAGGAGAGCCTACTGCCCAGGGTGCTGGACGCCTTTCGCAATGAGCGCACAGACGTTGCGATCTTTCGAGAAATGGGCGAGGTAGGCTTGCTGGGTGCCACCTTGCCGGAGCAATACGGCGGCAGCGGCCTGAATTACGTGTGCTATGGCCTCATAGCCCGCGAGGTAGAGCGTATCGACTCGGGCTATCGCTCCATGATGAGTGTGCAATCCTCACTTGTGATGGTGCCGATTCACGAATTCGGGAGTGAGTCGCAGAAACAGAAGTACTTGCCCAAGCTTGCGGCAGGCGAATGGATAGGCTGCTTTGGCCTTACCGAGCCTGACCACGGTTCAGACCCAGGTTCGATGGTGAGCCGTGCCAAGAAGGTAGAAGGTGGTTATCGCCTGAGCGGCAACAAGATGTGGATCACCAACAGCCCTATTGCAGATGTGTTCGTGGTCTGGGCCAAAGACGACGCGGGCGATATCCGCGGGTTCATCCTCGAGAAAGGTTGGGAGGGCCTTAGCGCCCCGGCGATTCATGGGAAGGTAGGGTTACGGGCTTCCATCACGGGTGAAATCGTCATGGACAACGTATTCGTGCCGCAAGAGAACGCTTTTCCAGAGGTGCGCGGCTTGAAGGGGCCTTTCACGTGCCTGAACTCAGCGCGGTACGGCATTGCCTGGGGCGCCTTGGGCGCTGCGGAACATTGCTGGCACACAGCACGCCAATACACCCTGGACCGCAAGCAGTTCGGCCGGCCGCTGGCGGCGAACCAGCTGATACAGAAAAAGCTTGCCGACATGCAGACCGAGATCACCTTGGCATTGCAAGGCTGCCTGCGCTTGGGGCGCATGAAAGACGAAGGCACGGCCGCTGTGGAGATCACCTCGATCATGAAGCGCAATTCCTGTGGCAAGGCGCTGGATATCGCCCGGCTGGCTCGCGACATGCTCGGCGGCAACGGCATCAGCGACGAGTTCGGAGTTGCTCGGCATCTGGTCAACCTTGAAGTCGTCAACACCTACGAAGGCACCCACGACGTGCATGCGCTGATTCTCGGCCGTGCGCAGACCGGCATCCAAGCGTTCTTCTAATAAAGGTGGGGGTGAATGATGGGGGCATTGAGCGGGGTACGGGTGCTGGACCTGTCGCGAGTGCTCGCTGGGCCGTGGGCCGGTCAGACGCTCGGCGACCTGGGCGCACGCGTGATCAAGGTCGAAAAGCCCGGTAGTGGCGACGACACCCGTGCGTGGGGGCCGCCTTATTTGAAAGACGCCGAAGGGCAAAGCACCGGCGAGGCGGCTTATTACCTTTCCGCCAACCGTAATAAAGAGTCGGTGACGATCGACTTCACCCATCCCGAGGGGCAGCGCCTGGTGCGTGAGCTGGTGCTGGGCTGCGATGTGTTGATAGAGAACTATAAAGTAGGTGGGCTGGCGGCTTATGGGCTCGACTACGCTAGCTTGAGGGCGCTGAACCCACGGCTGATCTACTGCTCGATTACTGGTTTCGGGCAGACCGGGCCCTACGCGCGCCGTGCAGGCTATGACTTCCTGATTCAAGGGTTGGGCGGCCTGATGAGCATGACGGGCCGGGCCGAGGACGAGGCGGGCGCAGGCCCGGTAAAGGTCGGGGTTGCCCTGACGGACATCCTGACCGGCCTATATGCCAGCGTGGCGATCCTTTCTGCGCTGCAGTCTCGCCATGCCAGCGGTGAAGGCCAGCATATAGATATGGCATTGCTGGACGTTCAGGTGGCTTGCCTGGCCAACCAGGCCATGAACTTCCTGACTACGGGGGTGGCACCGCGACGGCTGGGCAATGCACACCCTAATATCGTGCCGTACCAGGATTTCCCCACCGCCGATGGCGACATGATTCTCACCGTGGGTAATGACAGCCAGTTCCGCAAGTTTTGCCAGGTAGCTGGGCGCGGTGAGTGGGCGGATGACCCTCGGTTTTCCACCAATGCTGCGCGGGTAGCCAACCGGGCGGTGCTGGTGCCGATGATTCGGCAGGTCACAGTGTTCAGGGAAACGGCTGAATGGGTCGCAGCGCTGGAAGCGGCGGGCGTACCCTGCGGGCCGGTCAATGACCTGGCCCAGGTGTTTGCAGACCCCCACGTACAGGCCCGCGGCCTGGCGATCCACCTCCAGCACGCGCTGGCCGGTACGCTGCCGCAAGTAGCGAGCCCTATTCGGCTCTCCGGCACACCCGTGCAATACCGGCACGCCCCTCCATTATTGGGTGAGCATACCGAGGCGGTGCTGAGTGAACTGCTGCAGCTGGATGCTGGCCGGTTGGCCGCTTTGAAGGCAAATGGCGTTATTTGAAGCTTTTATGAAAATAAGGGTTGACGCCTGTTCTGAGCCCCTTATAATGCGCCCCACTTCCAGCGACAACGGAACGCTAAACTCCTTGAGATTCAACGAGTTAGCGATTTTGAAGAGGTTGGAAGTGCTTCAGTCTCCGGATTGAACGCGGTGAAAAAGGTGGTTGACAGCAGGTTGTAACGCTGTAGAATTCGCCTCCCGCTTCAAGAGGCAGCGAAGCGAGTCAAGTGGTTGATGTTTCAAGAGTTTAACGAAA
>NZ_QEQL01000011.1 GCF_003097135.1 Pseudomonas sp. URIL14HWK12:I12 | reverse complement strand
GCACCGGTGATCATGTTCTTGACGTAGTCGGCGTGGCCCGGGCAGTCAACGTGCGCGTAGTGACGGACGTTGGAGTCGTACTCTACGTGAGCGGTGTTGATGGTGATACCACGAGCTTTCTCTTCCGGAGCGCTGTCGATCTTGTCGAAATCAACGCGAGCGGAGCCGAAGACCTCGGAGCAAACGCGGGTCAGCGCTGCGGTCAGAGTGGTTTTACCGTGGTCAACGTGACCGATGGTGCCAACGTTGACGTGCGGTTTGTTACGTTCGAATTTTTCTTTAGCCACGACTGTGAACCTCTTGCCTAAAGGGCTGGATTAGCCTTGTTTCTTGATCAGAGCTTCGACGATGTTCGACGGAGCTTCGGCGTATTTGGAGAATTCCATGGAGTAGCTGGCGCGACCCTGAGACATGGAACGAACATCGGTTGCGTAGCCGAACATCTCACCCAGCGGGACTTCCGCACGAATGACTTTGCCGGATACCGAGTCTTCCATACCCTGGATCAGACCACGACGACGGTTCAGGTCACCCATCACGTCACCCATGTAGTCTTCCGGAGTAACGACCTCGACCTTCATGATCGGCTCGAGCACCTGACCGCCACCTTTGGCAGCCAATTGCTTGGTCGCCATCGAAGCAGCGACTTTAAACGCCATCTCGTTGGAGTCGACGTCGTGGTACGAACCGTCGAATACGGTCGCCTTCAGGCCCAGCAGAGGGTAACCGGCAACGACGCCGTTTTTCATCTGCTCTTCGATGCCCTTCTGGATTGCCGGGATGAATTCCTTCGGAACCACACCACCTACAACCTCATTGGTGAACACCAGACCTTCGGTGATGTTGCCGCTCTCGTCCACGTCGGGCTGCGAGAAGCGAATCCAGCAGTGACCGAACTGGCCACGACCGCCGGACTGGCGAACGAACTTACCTTCGATCTCCACGTTGTCCTTGGTGATGCGCTCGCGGTAGGAAACCTGCGGCTTGCCGATGTTAGCCTCAACACCGAACTCACGCTTCATACGGTCAACCAGGATGTCCAGGTGAAGCTCACCCATACCCGAGATGATGGTTTGGCCGGTCTCTTCGTCGGTCTTGACGCGGAACGACGGGTCTTCCTGGGCCAGTTTACCCAGTGCAATACCCATCTTCTCCTGGTCAGCCTTGGTTTTCGGCTCTACCGCTACCGAAATCACAGGCTCAGGGAAGTCCATACGCTCAAGAATGATCGGCTTGTCGATAGCACACAGGGTTTCACCGGTGGTGACATCCTTCATGCCGATCAACGCAGCGATGTCGCCAGCGCGAACTTCCTTGATCTCTTCACGGGTGTTGGCGTGCATCTGAACCATACGGCCGACGCGCTCTTTCTTGCCTTTAACCGAGTTGATGACCGAGTCACCAGAGCTCAGGACGCCCGAGTAGACGCGTGCGAAGGTCAACGTACCCACAAACGGGTCAGTTGCGATCTTGAAGGCCAGCGCCGAGAACGGAGCATTGTCGTCAGCCTCACGACGATCGTACTGATCTTCGGTGATGTTGTCCTTCGGCGTCTCAGCCAGATCCGGGTGGATGCCGCGAATCGCAGGAATCTCGGTAGGAGCCGGCAGGAAGTCGACCACGGCGTCCAGCATCAGCGGAACACCCTTGTTCTTGAACGACGAACCGCAGACCGCAGGAACGATCTCGCCAGCCAGGGTGCGCGCGCGCAGGCCTGCCTTGATCTCTTCGACGGTGAGCTCACCCTCTTCGAGATACTTGTTCATCAGCTCTTCGTTGGCTTCGGCTGCTGCCTCGACCATGTTGGAGCGCCACTCTTCGGCCAAAGCCTGAAGCTCCGCAGGAATTTCTTCCTCACGGTAGTTCATGCCTTTGTCGTCTTCGTTCCAGTAGATGGCTTTCATCTTGACCAGGTCAACCTGGCCCTGGAAGTCGTCTTCCGCACCGATAGCCAGCTGGACCGGAACCGGGGTATGACCCAGGCGGTTCTTGATCTGGCCGATCACGCGCAGGAAGTTGGCGCCAGCACGGTCCATCTTGTTCACGTAAACAACACGTGGAACGCCGTATTTGTTGGCTTGACGCCATACGGTTTCGGACTGAGGCTCAACACCCGAGGTGCCGCAGAACACAACGACAGCGCCGTCGAGTACGCGCAGCGAGCGCTCTACTTCGATGGTGAAGTCAACGTGACCGGGGGTATCGATGATGTTGAAACGATACTGGTTAGGGAACTGCTTGGTAGAACCCTGCCAGAACGTGGTGGTAGCCGCGGAGGTAATGGTAATACCACGCTCCTGCTCCTGAACCATCCAGTCCATGGTCGCGGCGCCGTCATGCACCTCGCCCAGCTTGTGGTTCACACCCGTATAGAACAGGATCCGCTCGGTGGTAGTGGTTTTACCCGCATCCACGTGAGCACAGATACCGATGTTACGGTACAGATTAATCGGTGTTGTACGAGCCATAGAGCCCTCGCAAGGTTAAATACGCTGAGATTAGAAGCGGTAGTGCGAGAACGCCTTGTTGGCTTCAGCCATACGGTGGACGTCTTCACGCTTCTTGACTGCGGCGCCTTTGCCTTCAGCAGCATCCAGCAACTC
The DNA here is from genome assembly GCF_003097135.1 of Pseudomonas sp. URIL14HWK12:I12. GTDB lineage: Bacteria > Pseudomonadota > Gammaproteobacteria > Pseudomonadales > Pseudomonadaceae > Aquipseudomonas. Next base: position 13,858 of record NZ_QEQL01000011.1, on the reverse strand, counting down.
ACCAGCCAGGCGCAGCGCCATGGACTTCTCACCGCGCTTGCGGGCGAAGTCTACCAGCCAGCGCATGGCCAGAGCGTTACGACGGGATGGACGAACTTCAACCGGCACCTGGTAGGTAGCACCGCCGACACGGCGGGACTTTACTTCGACCAGCGGAGCGATGGCGTCGAGAGCTTTCTCGAAGATCTCCAGGGGATCGGCGTTCTTGCGCGACTTGACGGTATCCAGAGCACCATAAACGATGCGCTCGGCTACTGCTTTCTTGCCGCTTTCCATCACGTGGTTCATGAATTTGGCGAGAATCTGAGATCCGTATTTCGGATCGTCGAGGATCTCACGTTTTGCTGCTACACGACGTCTTGGCATGATAAGCCCTCAAACGGTCTTCAGGTTAGCCCGGGACTGGCGCGGTGCCGCCCGACCTTACTCTTATCGACTCAGTAAAAATGGTGACTGCAAAAGTGCAACAAGCGCGCCTTATTTCGGACGCTTGGTACCGTACTTCGAACGACCCTGATTACGGCCTTTGACACCCGAGGTGTCCAGCGAGCCGCGAACGGTGTGGTAACGCACACCTGGCAAGTCTTTTACGCGACCGCCACGGATCAGAACAACGCTGTGCTCTTGCAGGTTGTGGCCTTCACCGCCGATGTACGAGGAAACCTCGAAACCGTTGGTCAGACGCACACGGCATACTTTACGCAGTGCCGAGTTAGGTTTTTTCGGCGTGGTGGTGTACACACGGGTGCACACGCCACGGCGCTGCGGGCAGTTCTGCAGCGCAGGTACGTCGGATTTCTCGACGATACGCTTGCGCGGCTGACGTACCAGCTGGTTGATAGTTGCCATCTACTAGCTCCACTGTTGTCTTTCGACATAAACAAAAGTGGCAGGGCCGAGGCCCCGCCAATTTAGGGGTACAAGAGTCTAAAGAGGATACTCCCCCCCGTCAAGGCAAGGGTGCCTACCTGGCCGGCTCACGCCAGGCAGTGCAGGCACCCTCCTCGATCAGTTACCGCTGGAGTTCAGCGCTTCGGTCAGTGCGGCTTCCACCTCACTGGCGCTGACACGCAGCGGTTTGTCGGCGTCGCGGCGACGCTTGCGTTCGCTGTGATACGCAAGGCCGGTACCCGCCGGGATCAAACGACCCACGACGACGTTTTCCTTCAGGCCACGCAGATAGTCGCGCTTGCCGGTAACCGCCGCTTCAGTGAGAACGCGGGTAGTTTCCTGGAAGGAGGCCGCCGAAATGAACGATTCGGTGGACAGCGACGCCTTGGTGATACCCAGCAGCACGCGGGTGTACTTGGCGATGAACTTGTCTTCGGTGACCAAGCGCTCGTTCTCGCCCAGAACCTGGGTGAGTTCGACCTGATCGCCTTTGATGAAGCTCGAGTCGCCCGACTCGCTCACTTCGACCTTGCGCAGCATCTGGCGCAGGATGGTCTCGATGTGCTTGTCGTTGATCTTCACACCCTGCAGGCGGTACACGTCTTGGATCTCGTTGACGATGTACTTGGCCAGTGCACTCACACCCAGCAAGCGCAGGATGTCGTGCGGGTCGCTCGGGCCGTCTGAAATAACTTCACCCTTGTTGACCTGTTCACCCTCGAACACGTTCAGGTGACGCCATTTCGGGATCAGCTCTTCATACGGATCGCTACCATCGGTAGGCGTGATGACCAGGCGGCGCTTGCCCTTGGTCTCCTTGCCGAATGCAATGGTACCGCTGATTTCCGCCAGGATCGAAGCTTCCTTCGGACGGCGGGCTTCGAACAGGTCGGCAACGCGCGGCAGACCACCGGTGATGTCACGGGTCTTCGAGGTTTCCTGCGGAATCCGCGCTACCACGTCACCCACGCCCACTTGGGCACCATCCGCTACACCGACCAGTGCGTTGGCGGGCAGGAAGTACTGCGCAGGTACGTCGGTGCCAGGCAGCAGCAAGTCTTTGCCATCGGCGCCAACCAGCTTGACCGCAGGGCGAATTTCTTTACCAGCAGCCGGCCGATCTTTGACATCCAGCACTTCGATGTTGGTCAGGCCCGTCAATTCGTCGGTCTGACGCTTGATGGTGATGCCTTCTTCCATGCCGACGAAGTTAACCGTACCTTTCATTTCGGTAACGATTGGGTGGGTGTGCGGGTCCCACTTGGCCACGATGGACCCAGCGTCGACCTTGTCGCCTTCCTTCACCGAAAGCACGGCACCATACGGCAGCTTGTAGCGCTCACGCTCGCGGCCGAATTCGTCAGCAACCGCCAGCTCACCGGAGCGGGAAACCGCGACCAGGTTGCCATCGGCACGTTCGACATGCTTGAGGTTATGCAGGCGAACCATACCGCCATTCTTGACCTGTACGCTGTCTGCGGCGGAAGTTCGGCTGGCCGCACCACCAATGTGGAACGTACGCATGGTCAGCTGGGTACCCGGCTCACCGATCGATTGGGCAGCGATAACGCCGACCGCCTCACCGATGTTGACCTGATGCCCGCGGGCAAGGTCGCGACCGTAGCACTTGGCGCAGATACCAAAACGGGTTTCGCAGCTGATCGGCGACCGCACGACGACTTCGTCGATGCTGTTGCGCTCGATGAACTCTACCCAACGCTCGTCCACCAGGGTACCGGCCGGAACGATGACGTCCTCGGTACCTGGCTTGAACACGTCACGGGCAATTACACGACCCAACACGCGCTCACCGAGAGGCTCGACTACGTCGCCGCCTTCGATGTGCGGCGTCATCAGCAGGCCTTGCTCGGTACCGCAATCGATCTCGGTCACGACCAGGTCTTGCGCCACGTCAACCAGGCGACGGGTCAGGTAACCCGAGTTCGCGGTCTTCAGTGCGGTATCGGCCAGACCCTTACGCGCACCGTGCGTGGAGATGAAGTACTGCAGAACGCTCAGGCCTTCACGGAAGTTGGCGGTGATCGGCGTCTCGATGATCGAGCCGTCCGGCTTGGCCATCAGGCCCCGCATACCCGCCAGCTGGCGAATCTGAGCAGCCGAACCCCGAGCACCGGAGTCGGCCATCATGTACATGGAGTTGAAGGACTCTTGGTCGACTTCGTTGCCCTCGCGGTCGATGACCTTCTCTTTCGAGAGGTTGGCCATCATCGCCTTGGACACTTCATCGTTGGCCTTCGACCACAGGTCGATCACCTTGTTGTACTTCTCGCCCTGGGTAACCAGGCCGGAAGCGTACTGGCTTTCGATCTCTTTCACTTCGTCGGTCGCGGTACCGATGATGCGCGCTTTTTCATCAGGGATGACGAAGTCGTTCACACCGATCGACACACCGGAAATGGTCGAATAGGCAAAACCGGTGTACATCAGCTGGTCGGCGAAGATGACGGTTTCCTTCAGACCCACCACGCGATAGCACTGGTTGATCAGCTTGGAGATCGCCTTTTTCTTCATCGGCTGGTTGACGACATCGTACGGCAGGCCGGCGGGAACCACTTGGAACAACAGCGCACGGCCGACAGTGGTGTCGACGATACGGGTGTTGGTCTGCGAAGTGCCATCACGCTCGTTCACGGTCTCGGTGATACGGACCTTGATGCGAGCATGCAGCGCTGCTTCGCCGGCGCGGAATACGCGGTCGACTTCCTGCAGGTCTGCGAAGACGCGCCCTTCGCCCTTGGCGTTGATCGCCTCGCGAGTCATGTAGTACAGGCCCAGAACCACGTCCTGGGACGGCACGATGATCGGCTCGCCGTTGGCGGGCGAGAGGATGTTGTTGGTCGACATCATCAGCGCACGAGCTTCCAGCTGAGCCTCGAGGGTCAGCGGAACGTGCACTGCCATCTGGTCACCGTCGAAGTCGGCGTTGTACGCAGCGCACACCAGTGGGTGCAGCTGGATCGCCTTGCCTTCGATGAGTACCGGCTCGAACGCCTGGATACCCAGACGGTGAAGCGTCGGTGCGCGGTTGAGCAGCACGGGGTGTTCGCGGATCACCTCGGCCAGAACGTCCCAAACTTCGGGCAGCTCGCGCTCGACCATCTTCTTGGCAGCCTTGATTGTGGTGGCCAGGCCACGCACTTCCAGCTTGCCGAAGATGAACGGCTTGAACAGCTCCAGCGCCATTTTTTTGGGCAGACCGCACTGGTGCAAGCGCAGGGTCGGGCCAACGGTAATCACGGAACGACCGGAGTAGTCCACGCGCTTGCCGAGCAGGTTCTGACGGAAACGACCTTGCTTACCCTTGATCATGTCGGCGAGCGACTTGAGTGGGCGCTTGTTCGAACCGGTGATCGCACGGCCACGGCGGCCGTTATCGAGCAACGCATCGACCGCTTCCTGGAGCATCCGCTTCTCGTTGCGCACGATGATGTCGGGCGCAGACAGATCCAGCAGGCGTTTCAGGCGATTGTTACGGTTGATGACGCGGCGATACAGGTCGTTCAGGTCGGAGGTCGCGAAGCGGCCACCGTCCAGCGGTACCAATGGGCGCAGGTCAGGCGGCAGCACCGGCAGGACGGTCAGTACCATCCACTCGGGCAGGTTGCCGGATTCCTGGAAGGCTTCCATCAGCTTCAGGCGCTTGGACAGCTTCTTGATCTTGGTTTCGGAATTGGTCTGCGGAATCTCTTCACGCAGGCGGCCAATCTCGTGCTCCAGATCAATGGCGTGCAGCAGCTCGCGAACGGCTTCGGCACCCATGCGGGCGTCGAAGTCGTCACCGAACTCTTCCAGTGCCTCGAAATACTGCTCGTCGTTGAGCAGCTGGCCTTTCTCCAGGGTGGTCATGCCTGGGTCGATAACGACGTAGCTCTCGAAGTAGAGCACGCGCTCGATATCACGCAGGGTCATGTCCATCAGCAGGCCGATGCGGGACGGCAGCGACTTCAGGAACCAGATGTGGGCGACAGGCGAGGCCAGCTCGATGTGCGCCATGCGCTCACGACGAACCTTGGCCAGGGCGACTTCAACGCCGCACTTCTCGCAGATTACACCACGGTGCTTGAGGCGCTTGTACTTACCGCACAGGCACTCGTAGTCCTTGACCGGGCCAAAGATCTTGGCGCAGAAAAGGCCGTCACGCTCAGGCTTGAACGTACGGTAGTTGATGGTTTCGGGCTTCTTGACTTCACCGAACGACCACGAACGGATCATTTCAGGCGAGGCCAGACCAATGCGGATGGCGTCGAATTCTTCGACTTGACCCTGGTTCTTCAGCAAATTCAACAGGTCTTTCAAGGCCTTTTCCTCCTGGCGGAGCAGGGAGAGGGCTGTTGCCCCCTCCCCTTCACGTCACGTGTTATTCGGTTTCCAGATCGATGTCGATACCCAGGGAACGGATTTCCTTGATCAACACGTTGAAGGACTCGGGCATGCCCGGCTCCATGCGGTGATCGCCGTCCACGATGTTCTTGTACATCTTGGTCCGACCGTTCACATCGTCCGACTTGACCGTCAGCATTTCCTGCAGAGTGTAGGCTGCACCGTACGCTTCCAGTGCCCAGACCTCCATCTCCCCGAAACGCTGGCCACCGAACTGCGCCTTACCACCGAGCGGCTGCTGGGTGACCAGGCTGTAGGAACCAGTGGAACGAGCGTGCATCTTGTCGTCCACCAGGTGGTTCAGTTTCAGCATGTACATGTAGCCAACGGTGACCGGGCGCTCGAACTTGTTGCCGGTACGACCATCGAACAGGACCATCTGGCCGCTCTCTGGCATGTCAGCCAGCTTGAGCATTGCCTTGATTTCACGCTCCTTCGCACCATCGAATACCGGCGTGGCCATCGGCACGCCTTTTTTCAGGTTGCTGGCGAGCTCGAGAATCTCGGCATCGCTGAAGGTTTCCAGCTGCTCTTGGCGGCCACCGATCTCATTGTAGATTTCGGTGAGGAAGCCGCGGATTTCGGCAGCCTGGCGCTGTTCTTCGATCATACGGTTGATCTTCTCACCCAGGCCCTTGGCCGCGAGGCCCAGGTGGGTTTCGAGAATCTGGCCGACGTTCATACGCGATGGTACACCCAGTGGGTTCAGAACCACGTCCACCGGGGTGCCATTGGCGTCGTGCGGCATGTCTTCGACCGGCATGATCACCGACACCACACCTTTGTTACCGTGGCGGCCGGCCATTTTGTCGCCCGGCTGGATGCGGCGACGGATAGCCAGGTACACCTTGACGATCTTCAGCACGCCAGGTGCCAGGTCATCGCCTTGTTGAAGCTTGCGCTTCTTGTCCTCGAACTTGTCGTCCAGCAGGCGACGACGGTCAACGATGTATTGCTGGGCTTTTTCCAGCTGCTCGTTGAGCGCGTCTTCTGCCATGCGCAGTTTGAACCACTGCCCATGCTCCAGGCCGTTGAGGACTTCAGCGGTCAGCTCGGTACCCTTCTTCAGGCCCGCACCGCCGTCGACCACCTGGCCGACCAAGGCTGCACGCAAGCGCTCGAAGGTCGCACCTTCGACGATGCGGAATTCCTCGTTCAGATCCTTGCGGATCTGATCCAGCTGGCTCTTCTCGATCGACAGCGCGCGCGAGTCACGCTCAACGCCGTCACGGGTGAAGACCTGGACGTCGATGACAGTACCCTTGGTGCCGGTAGGCACACGCAGGGAGGTGTCTTTCACGTCACTGGCTTTCTCACCGAAGATCGCGCGAAGCAGCTTTTCTTCAGGCGTCAGCTGGGTTTCGCCCTTCGGCGTAACCTTGCCCACGAGGATGTCGCCTGGCCCAACTTCGGCACCAACGTAAACGATACCTGCCTCATCCAGCTTGTTCAGCGCAGCCTCACCCACGTTCGGGATATCTGCGGTGATTTCTTCAGGGCCAAGCTTGGTGTCGCGCGCGACGCAGGTCAGCTCCTGAATGTGGATGGTCGTGAAGCGGTCTTCCTGAACCACACGCTCGGACAGGCAGATGGAGTCTTCGAAGTTGAAGCCGTTCCACGCCATGAACGCGATACGCATGTTCTGGCCCAACGCCAGCTCGCCCATGTCAGTCGAGGGGCCATCAGCCATGATGTCGTAGCGCTGTACCACATCACCTTTGTTCACCAGCGGGCGCTGGTTGATGCAGGTGTTCTGGTTGGAGCGTGTGTACTTGGTCAGGTTGTAGATGTCTACACCTGCTTCGCCGGTTTCGACTTCGTCATCCGCCACGCGCACAACGATACGGCTCGCGTCGACCGAGTCGATCACACCACCACGGCGCGCGACCACGCAGACGCCGGAGTCACGGGCGACGTTGCGCTCCATGCCAGTACCTACCAGCGGCTTGTCGGCACGCAGGGTCGGGACCGCCTGGCGCTGCATGTTCGAACCCATCAGTGCACGGTTGGCGTCATCGTGCTCCAGGAACGGAATCAACGATGCTGCTACCGAAACGACCTGCTTGGGCGAAACGTCCATCAAGGTGACGTCTTCAGGCGCCTTGACGGTGAACTCGTTCAAGTGACGAACAGCGACCAGCTCATCGACGAGTTGCTTCTGCTCGTTCATCGAGGCCGAAGCCTGGGCAATGACGTGATCAGCTTCTTCGATTGCCGAAAGGAACACGATATCGTCAGTGACCACGCCTTCCTTCACCACCCGATACGGGCTTTCGAGGAAGCCATACTGGTTGGTGCGAGCATAGGCAGCGAGCGAGTTGATCAGACCGATGTTCGGACCTTCAGGGGTCTCGATCGGGCACACGCGGCCGTAGTGGGTCGGGTGCACGTCACGGACTTCGAAGCCTGCGCGCTCACGGGTCAAACCGCCTGGGCCGAGTGCGGAAACACGGCGCTTGTGGGTGATCTCGGAGAGCGGGTTGTTCTGGTCCATGAACTGCGAGAGCTGGCTCGAGCCAAAGAACTCTTTCACTGCCGCCGCAACCGGCTTGGCATTGATCAGGTCCTGCGGCATGAGGCCTTCGCTTTCGGCCATCGACAGGCGTTCCTTGACCGCACGCTCAACGCGCACCAGGCCGACCCGGAACTGGTTCTCTGCCATCTCGCCAACGCAACGTACGCGACGGTTACCCAGGTGGTCGATGTCGTCGACGATGCCCTTGCCGTTACGGATGTCGACCAGGGTACGCAGCACGGCAACGATGTCTTCGCGGCTGAGTACGCCCGACCCTTCGATCTCGGTACGGCCGATACGACGGTTGAACTTCATGCGACCCACAGCAGAGAGGTCGTAGCGCTCGGCACTGAAGAACAGGTTGTTGAACAGTGTTTCGGCGGCATCCTTGGTCGGCGGCTCGCCTGGGCGCATCATCCGATAGATTTCCACCAGCGCTTCGAGCTGATTGGTGGTCGAATCGATCTTCAGCGTGTCGGAGATGAACGGACCGCAGTCGATGTCATTGGTGTACAGGGTCTCGATACGGACGACCTGGGCCTTGGCGATCTTGACCAGTGCGTCGGTGGTCAGCTCGGTATTGCATTCGGCGATGATTTCGCCGGTGGCTGGATGCACGATCGCTTTGGCGGTGGTGCGGCCCAGCACGTAGTCCAGCGGAACTTCGAGCTCTTTGATGCCCGATTTTTCCAGCTGGTTGATGTGGCGCGCGGTGATACGCCGGCCCTGCTCGACAATCACCTTGCCGGCGCCGTCGGTGATGTCGATCATCGCGACTTCACCACGCAGGCGTTGCGGTACGAGCTCGAGGCTCAACTGCTCGCCTTTGATGTGGAACACGTTGGTGGTGTAGAACGTGTCGAGCACTTCTTCAGTGCTATAGCCGAGCGCGCGCAGCAGCACGGAGGCCGGCAGTTTGCGACGACGGTCGATACGCACGAACACGCAGTCCTTCGGATCGAACTCGAAGTCGAGCCAGGAGCCGCGGTACGGAATGATGCGAGCGGAGTAGAGCAATTTGCCCGAGCTGTGCGTCTTGCCACGGTCGTGGTCGAAGAACACACCCGGGGAGCGGTGCAACTGGGAAACGATCACGCGCTCGGTACCGTTGATAACGAAGGTACCGTTTTCAGTCATCAATGGGATTTCGCCCATGTAGACTTCTTGTTCCTTGATATCCTTGATCGCCTTGTTCGCCGACTCCTTGTCGAAAATGATCAAGCGAACTTTCACCCGCAGCGGCACGGCGAAGGTCACGCCCCGCAGCACGCACTCTTTTACGTCGAACGCGGGCTCACCCAGGCGATAACCAACGTACTCCAGGGCAGCATTGCCGGAGTAGCTGATGATCGGGAAAACAGATTTGAAGGCCGCATGCAGGCCGACGTCGCGGAACTGATCCTTTGACACTCCCGCCTGCAGGAATTCACGATAAGAATCCAGCTGGATGGCCAGGAGGTACGGCACATCCATGACGTCCGGCAACTTGCTAAAGTCCTTGCGGATACGTTTTTTCTCAGTGTATGAGTAAGCCATCAGCGTTCCCCAGCTTGGTCACCTGCTTGTTTGGCCTCTCCCGGCGGGAGTAGCCAGAAAATCTTGCGAACCCCATGGTTCGCAGCACCCTCTCAGGGTGGATACCGCGCGTTGCAGCGCCGCGAGGTCGCAGGCTCTGTAACGGAAAAAGGCCGGTGGCGTGAGCCACCAGCCGTCAGCCTTGGGCGTGAACCTCAGGCTGTTGCTCCAAGGTCGAAACTTACTTGACTTCGACTTCAGCGCCAGCTTCAACCAGAGCCTTCTGCAGAGCTTCTGCTTCGGCTTTGGAGACGCCTTCTTTGATCGCTTTAGGAGCGCCGTCAACCATGTCTTTGGCTTCTTTCAGGCCCAGACCGGTGGCTTCACGAACAGCCTTGATCACGTTTACTTTCTTCTCGCCAGCGGCTTTCAGAATAACGTTGAACTCGGTTTGCTCTTCGACAGCAGCAGCGGCAGTAGCCGGGCCAGCAGCAACAGCTGCAGCAGCGCTAACGCCGAACTTTTCTTCCATTGCTTTGATCAGTTCAACGACTTGCATAACCGACATTTCGGCAACGGCGTTGATGATATCTTCTTGAGACAGAGCCATGACTCTAATTCCTGTATTGGGGGACGGCCTTCTCGACCATCACAATAAACAAATAAACTGAAAGGGCTGGCGAGGCTTAGGCCGCGCTGGCTTCTTTCTGGTCGCGAATAGCCGCCAAGGTACGAGCCAGCTTGCTGGTGGCGCCTTGAATCACGCTCATCAGCTGCGAAATGGCTTCGTCGCGAGTTGGCAGGCTTGCCAGTACGTCGATCTGGTTGGCTGCGAGGAACTGGCCCTCAAACGATGCCGCCTTGATCTCGAACTTGTCCTGACCCTTTGCGAACGCCTTGAAGATACGAGCGGCAGCGCCCGGATGTTCATTGGAGAAAGCAATCAGGGTCGGGCCTTTGAACACGTCGTTGAGGTTGCTGAAAGCAGTACCATCAACAGCGCGGCGCAGCAGGGTGTTACGCACAACACGTACGTATACGCCAGCTTCGCGGGCCTCTTTACGGAGTCCGGTCATTGCGCCTACAGTCACGCCACGGGCATCAGCCACGACAGCAGACAGAGCGCCTTTGGCAGCCTCGTTGACTTCAGCGACGATGGCCTTCTTGTCTTCGAGTTTAATTGCCACGGGTTTACTCCTGGTGTTAACCGTTTCATCCAGCCGGAGCCGGATGTCGTTTTGGTGTCTGATTCGGCAACGAATCGGGAGCACCATCTGCGTAGGCTGTAGGTTTAAGGCTTTCGCCGCCTACGGTCTTGGACAGCCCCCGCCAGGCAGGGACCCCAATCTTGTCGCGACGCGCACACGGCACGCCGCAATACATCAAGCAGTCAGCGAGCTCTGGTCAATGACCAGGCCTGGGCCCATGGTGGTGCTCAGAGTAACGCGCTTGATGTAGATACCTTTCGAAGAAGCAGGCTTGATACGCTTGAGGTCAGCGATCAGAGCTTCAACGTTTTCTTTCAGCTTGCCAGCTTCGAAGCCGACCTTGCCGACGGAGGTATGGATAATACCGTTCTTGTCGGTGCGGTAGCGAACCTGACCAGCCTTGGCGTTTTTGACGGCAGTGGCGACATCAGGCGTCACGGTACCGACTTTCGGGTTAGGCATCAGGCCGCGCGGGCCGAGCACTTGACCCAGCTGACCTACGACACGCATGGCATCGGGGGATGCGATAACGACGTCGTAGTTCAGATCACCGGCCTTCATTTCGGCAGCCAGATCATCCATGCCTACGCGATCAGCGCCGGCAGCCAGAGCGGCTTCAGCGTTCGCGCCTTGGGTGAAGACGGCAACGCGAACGGTTTTACCGGTGCCGTGCGGCAGCACGGTAGCGCTGCGAACGACCTGGTCAGATTTACGCGGGTCAACGCCCAGGTTCACTGCAACGTCGAACGACTCGGTGAACTTGACCTTGGACAACTCAGCCAAAAGGGTGGCAGCTTCTTCGAAGCCATACAGCTTGCCAGCTTCGATCTTGGCGGCCATCGCCTTTTGACGCTTGGTCTGCTTAGCCATTACACACCCTCCACATTCAGGCCCATGCTGCGGGCAGAGCCGGCGATGGTGCGCACGGCAGCGTCCAGATCAGCAGCGGTGAGGTCAGCCTGCTTGGCTTTGGCGATCTCTTCGAGCTGAGCACGAGTTACAGTACCGACCTTGACGGTATTCGGGCGAGCCGAACCACTGGAGAGGCCGGCAGCCTTTTTCAGCAGTACCGAAGCAGGGGTACTCTTGGTTTCGAACGTGAAGCTACGGTCACTGTAAACAGTGATGATCACTGGGGTCGGCAGGCCAGCTTCCATACCTTGGGTACGGGCGTTGAAGGCCTTGCAGAATTCCATGATGTTCACGCCATGTTGACCCAGAGCCGGACCAACGGGTGGGCTAGGGTTGGCCTGGCCGGCCTTGACTTGCAGCTTGATGTAAGCCGTGATCTTCTTAGCCATGAGCTACTCCACTATCGGGTTCAAACGCCGCACTGCGGCTCCCCGGGTTACTTTCGTTTATCCCAGTGACGACAAAACCCCGCAGCCATTGCCTGCGGGGTATGGGACTGATGCGCCGGTCAGACTTTCTCGACCTGGCTGAACTCAAGTTCCACAGGAGTGGAACGACCGAAAATGAGCACTGCGACTTGAATGCGGCTCTTTTCGTAGTTGACTTCTTCGACACTGCCGTTGAAATCAGCGAACGGACCATCGATGACCCGGACGACCTCACCCGGCTCAAACAAGGTTTTAGGCTTGGGCTTGTCACTGCCGTCAGCTACGCGACGCAGAATAGCCTCGGCTTCCTTATCAGTGATCGGTGCGGGCTTATCCGCAGTACCACCAATGAAGCCCATGACGCGAGGGGTATCCTTGACCAAGTGCCAAGTCCCTTCGTTCATTTCCATCTGAACCAGAACGTAGCCAGGGAAGAACTTGCGCTCACTCTTGCGCTTTTGGCCATTGCGCATCTCGACCACTTCTTCAGTGGGCACGAGAATTTCGCCAAAGCCCTCTTCCATTCCAGCCAACTTTACGCGCTCAATCAGGGAGCGCATCACATGCTTCTCGTAACCCGAGTAAGCATGCACAACGTACCAACGCTTAGCCACGAGACACCTTTAGCCTACAATCAAGGAAACCAGCCAGCCCAGCAGGGAATCCAGACCCCACAACAGCAAAGCCATGATCAAGACCACTGCCACTACGATCAGGGTGGTCTGGGTAGTCTCTTGGCGAGTCGGCCAAACGACTTTACGAATCTCGGTACGCGCTTCCTTCACCAGGGTAAAGAATGATTTGCCTTTACCTGTCTGAAGAGCGACAAACGCAGCAACAGCAGCAATGACAATCAGCCCAAGGACGCGATACAGCAACGGCGCACCAGCAAAATACTGATTGCCGACGACACCCACCACAACCAGCGCGACAACGACGAGCCATTTCAGCAGGTCGAAACGAGAGTCTGGGGCTTCTGCCTTCGGAGTCATTAGGGAAATCCTGTGAGAAGAAAGCCAGGTTCACCGAGAGTGAATCTGGCAGGCCAGGAGGGAATCGAACCCCCAACCTACGGTTTTGGAGACCGTCGCTCTGCCAATTGAGCTACTGACCTAAAACTGAATCAGGCCGACCATTATGCCGGCCTGATGGAGACATTACAAGCTTTTATTCGATGACGCTGGCTACAACACCGGCACCAACGGTACGGCCGCCTTCGCGGATAGCGAAGCGCAGGCCTTGGTCCATGGCGATCGGCTTGATCAGAGTGACAGTCATCTGAATGTTGTCACCTGGCATCACCATCTCAACGCCTTCCGGCAGTTGGCAGTCGCCAGTCACGTCAGTAGTACGGAAGTAGAACTGAGGACGGTAGCCTTTGAAGAACGGAGTGTGACGGCCGCCTTCTTCCTTCGACAGAACGTAGACTTCGCCGACGAACTTGGTGTGAGGCTTGATCGAACCCGGCTTGGCCAGAACCTGACCACGCTCAACGTCGTCACGCTTGGTACCACGCAGCAGAACACCGCAGTTCTCGCCAGCACGGCCTTCGTCCAGCAGCTTGCGGAACATTTCAACGCCGGTGCAAGTGGTCTTGGTGGTCGGACGCAGACCCACGATTTCCACTTCTTCCTGGATCTTGACGATGCCGCGCTCAACACGACCGGTGACCACGGTACCGCGGCCCGAAATCGAGAACACGTCTTCGATTGGCAGCAGGAACGGCTTGTCGATGGCGCGCTCTGGCTCCGGAATGTAGCTGTCGAGAGTCTCGACCAGCTTCTTCACGGCAGTGGTGCCCATCTCGTTGTCGTCCTGGCCGTTCAGAGCCATCAGAGCCGAACCGATGATGATCGGGGTGTCGTCACCTGGGAAGTCGTAGGTGCTGAGCAGGTCGCGAACTTCCATTTCGACCAGTTCCAGCAGCTCTGCGTCATCAACCATGTCGGCCTTGTTCAGGAACACGACGATGTAAGGAACGCCTACCT
>NZ_QEQL01000010.1 GCF_003097135.1 Pseudomonas sp. URIL14HWK12:I12 | reverse complement strand
GGGTTGTGGTTTCAGCAGGACAGCTTGATGCGCAACCACAAGGCGTTGTTGGAGGTGGCCAGTGATGAACGCGCGGAGGCGCTGGCGGCGGTGGGGTCGGCGACGTTGGGAGTGATTGGGATAGGGGTAGAGGCGGCGGGGTTTGCGGTGAAGGCGGTACGGCCCCAGTGGATAAGCATCCGGGGAAAAGATGCATTGGTCGTAGGTGAAGGACTCGTCAAAGTTGGAGGAATTGTGGCTGCGCTCGCTGGAGTGATGGATGGGATACAATATCGGATTATAGCAAATCGCCTTGCGCTGGCTGGAGATCACAAAGCTGCTGGAGTGTATAACATTGCAATCTTTACAGCCTTAGGTTCAACGGGCTCCTTAATTTATGCAGCCTATGTCGGTGGATTCTTAGTTGGCTGGTTGGGAATAGGACTGTTTATTGCTTTAATTACTTACGGCCTAGTCTCCTACGCAAAATCCCAGCAGTCCTCACCAATGGAAATATGGGCAAGAAAATGCGTTTGGGGATTACCTGCAACTAATAGGGTGTGGCTGACCGCTGAGCAATCAGCGTTATCAGTGAACGAGCTCAATGTGGCCTACATAGGTGCAGCCGCGTATACGTACAAGCAATCCACTTTCATCAGTGAAGGTGCTTCAGAAAAAACAAGACCATTGCCTGCTGTGGTGGGCGGCCCTGAATTCTCCAACCGAGACATACTGAGCTACAGAATAAAGCTACCTGATTACAGCAAAACAACGTCACGTTACTCCTTCGAAATTTACGATAAGAGTTTCGATAGGGGGCCTAAGGCGCTGATAGCCCGATCAGAATACCAAGGAGAATTCGTCCTCACTGATACAAGCGAAGTGGCCGCTTTGGATCAAAGTAAACACGGGATCAAAATGCACCAGGAGCGCTTTGAAGACAAGTTATTAATTATAGAAGGAGGACTGTTATTGAGAAAAAGGCACCTTCTGAAGTCCGTGGAGATTGTAGTTAACTTCTGGCCAGATGCCACATACCACTCGCAGCCACTGATCATAACATCGAGTAGTGAATTTCATGCTTTCCCAACAACCTGATAAACCTGTAAGCACTCCAGCCCTACTACCCCCGACCAAAGGTTGGAAAGCTGATCTGGCTGCACCGAGAGCCGTTGCTCACCGCACCCCGGAAAATGCGGAATACCCTCTTTATAGAAATGACATATACGTTGAGGTCCCAAGACATAGCTTTTCTTTTCGCGGCTTTGGCGTATTACTACTATTGTTAATGCTGCCAATGTGTTTTCTTGAAGTACAAACGATCTACCGTAATCTCCTTTCGCCGAGCATCACTTCACTGGCTCTCGACATACTCTCCATCGTGGTTATGAGCTTCACAGTCATGATGGCATACCGACTGGATTTCAGCGCCCCCCGAAACGAACCCATTCGATTCAATCGCGCGCGTCAAAGAGTCTATGCGTACAACTTCAAGCACTGCGGGTGGAATCCTTGGGGTTCATGGCCCGTTGAGATCGTCGCCTACGAATGGTCACAGGTCAGAGCGGAGCTTTGGGCGCGCGGGGCCGGCGAGCACTACAGGTGCGGCACGATGCTCGCAATCGTGAAACCGGGCACAAACGAAGTCATTGATCGCTTTCCCTTGATTTACAACACGCTCTCCGAAGACCCTTGGCTCTACGTCCACACCTACATGGAAAAAGGCCCCGACGCCCTGCCTCCCTTCGACACACCGCGCGACGCCAACGAGTTGGTCTGGTACAGCCCCTTGCGCCGCTGGGCGCCGGAGGTGAAGTGGCCAGCGGCCATTGACCGTGAGTCCACAACGGCGCCCTGAGCGCTCTTACCCCAACTCCGCCTTCAGCCGGTCCCTGAAACTCTGGATCAGCGGCTCGCGTGCACGCCCGCGGCGCAGGGCCAGGGCAAAAGGTGCCTGGTAGCCGAAGGTGCCGGGCAGTAGCACTTTGAGCCGGCCCCGGTCCACCCAGGGCTGCGCATGGTGCTCGGGCAGGTAGCCGATGTAGGCGCCGGAGAGCACGAGAATCAGCTGCGCCTCCATTGATTCCACTGTCGCGGCGCTGTGGCGAAAGCCGTGGCGGGCGAGCTCGGCTTGGGTCCAGTAACCGCGCCCGACCATCCGTTGCTGGGTGATGACTTCCGCCGGGATGCCGCGTTCGCTGAACAATGGGTGGCGGTCGCTGCAGTACAGCCAGTGCTGTTCGCGGTAAAGCGGCTGGTAGTGCAAGCCGTTGGTGCGCACGGAGAAGGCGCCGATGGCCAGATCCAGGCGGTTTTCCAGCAGCCCCAGTTGCAGCTCGGCGGGGCTGAGCACTGCCAGGTGCAGGTGCACGGCGGGGTGCTCCTGGCTGTAGGCACCGATGACTTCGGCCAGTGGCAGGGCCGGGTCGCTGACGGTGGAGTCGAGCACGCCCAAATTCAGCGTGCCGCGCAGCTCACCCTTGAGCGCTGCGCTGTAGCGTTCGAAGCTTTCAAGCTCGGCCAGCAGGCGCTGGGTTTCCTGATGGAACAGCTCGCCCTTGCTGGTCAGGCGGAAGCCGCCTCGGCCGCGATGGCAGAGCACGATGCCGAGCTGGCCTTCGAGCTGGCTCATGTAGGTACTGATGGCCGAGGTCGACAGGTTCAGCGCCTGCTGGGCGGCGGCGAAACCTTGGTGGCGCACGACGGTGGCGAAGATGCGCAGCAGCTTGAGGTCGGGGGTGGGGCTGGCCATGGCGAGAACGTAGGCATCGGCAGAGGCCTGCGAGTGTACGCCGATAGTTCAGAAATCTCTGAACTGATTATTTGCCGTAGCCGATTTTTTCTCGCAACCAGGCTGCCCACAATCGGCCGACAAAACCCATGACACGCTGAGGCCCGACCGTGGACAACACCTTCCACCAGCCCCTGGGCGGCAACGAAATGCCCCGTTTCGGCGGCATTGCTACCATGCTGCGCCTGCCCCATGTGCAAGCCCCCGAAGCGCTCGCCGCACTGGACGCCGCCTTCGTCGGCATCCCTCTAGACATCGGCACCTCGCTGCGCTCCGGCACCCGGTTCGGCCCCCGGCAGATCCGCGCTGAATCGGTGATGATCCGCCCCTACAACATGGCCACCGGCGCCGCGCCGTTCGACTCACTGAACGTGGCCGACATCGGCGATGTGCCCATCAATACCTTCAACCTTGCCGAGGCGGTGCGCATCATCGAGGCAGAGTACGACCGCATCCTGGCGCATGGCATCACCCCGCTCACCCTCGGCGGCGACCACACCCTCACCCTGCCCATCCTGCGGGCCATCAAGAAGAAGCACGGCAAGGTCGGCCTTGTGCACATCGATGCTCATGCCGACGTCAACGACCACATGTTCGGTGAGAAAATCGCCCACGGCACCACCTTCCGACGCGCCCAGGAAGAAGGCCTGCTCGACAGCCAGCGTGTGGTGCAGATCGGCCTGCGCGCCCAGGGCTACACCAGTGAGGACTTCAACTGGAGCCGCAAGCAAGGTTTTCGCGTGGTACAAGCCGAAGAATGCTGGCACCGCTCATTGGCGCCCTTGATGGCCGAAGTGCGCGAGCAGGTGGGCGGTGGGCCGGTGTACCTGTCGTTCGACATCGACGGCATCGACCCGGCCTGGGCACCCGGCACGGGCACCCCTGAGGTGGGTGGGCTGACCACTATTCAGGCCCTTGAGATCATCCGCGGCTGCCAAGGCCTGGACCTTGTGGGTTGTGACCTGGTGGAGGTGTCGCCGCCCTACGACACCAGCGGCAACACCGCACTGCTGGGCGCGAACCTGCTGTATGAAATGCTCTGCGTGCTGCCAGGGGTGCTGCGCCGATGAGCCACGAAGAAGCCGTGATCAAAGCGGCGGCTGAACTGGTGCAGGCTTTCGGCGCCCATGACACCGACGCCTATTTCGCCTGCTTCAGCGCCGATGCGACGTTCATTTTCCATAGCCTGCCGCAGGCGCTGGGCAGCCTCGCGGCCTACCGCGCGCTGTGGCAAGGCTGGGAACGCGACGGGTTCCACGTACTGGGATGCCGCTCCAGCGATGGGCAGGTGATGGTGCACGGTGAGGTCGCGGTGTTCACCCACCGCGTCGAGACGCACCTGAGGCTGGCGGGCGAAGAGCATCAGTTGCAGGAACGTGAAACTATCGTGTTCCGCCTGGAGGGCGAGCGCTGGGTGGCCTTTCATGAGCACCTCTCGGGGGTGCCCGCCAGTTGAGCCAGGGGCGCGGCTAACGCGCCCGCCCACCGCTGCATCCTTAGAACAATGAAAAAGCTGTACTTAGCGGCCCTGCCGCACTGCCAAGCACTCGATAAAAACAACCGTGACAGGCAACGGAGCAACCATGAGCCACTCCTCGCGTATCGAAACCTTCGGGGTCGAGCAGATCCCGGCCAACCAGCGCAACGCGGCCCCGCTGGACCTGTTCCGGCTGATCTTCGGCGGCGCCAATACCTTTTCCACGGCCGTGCTGGGCAGCTTCCCGGTGCTGTTCGGGTTGTCGTTCCAGGCGGGGCTATGGGCGATCATCCTGGGCGTGTTCACCGGTGCCTTGATCCTCGCACCGATGGGCCTGTTCGGTGCGCTTAACGGCACCAACAACGCAGTGTCGTCGGGGGCGCATTTCGGGGTGCACGGGCGCATCGTCGGCTCGTTCCTGTCGCTGCTCACCGCCGTGGCGTTCTTCTCGCTGTCGGTGTGGAGCTCGGGCGACGCCTTGGTCGGCGGTGCCCAACGCTTGGTGGGGCTGCCGGAAAACAACGCAAGCCTGGGCGTGGCCTACGGGCTGTTCGCGGTGCTGGTGCTGCTGGTATGCATCGTCGGCTTTCGCTTCATGCTGTGGGTGAACAAGATCGCCGTGTGGGCCTCGAGCCTGCTGTTCCTGCTGGGCATCGCGGCCTTTGCCGGGCCGTTCGACGCAGGCTTTGCCGGCAGCACGGCGCTGGGCCAGCCGGGTTTCTGGGCTGCGTTCGTGGGCGCGGCGCTGCTGGCGATGAGCAACCCGGTGTCGTTCGGGGCCTTTTTGGGCGATTGGTCGCGCTACATCCCGCGTGAAACACCCAAGCGCCGCATCATGCTGGCGGTGATCGCCGCACAAGCGGCGACCTTGATCCCGTTCCTGTTCGGCCTGTGCACTGCCACGCTGGTGGCGAGCCAGGCACCGCAGTACATCGAGGCCAACAACTATGTAGGCGGGCTGCTGGCGATCTCGCCGGGCTGGTTCTTCCTGCCGGTATGCCTGATCGCGGTGATCGGCGGGATGTCCACCGGGACCACCGCGCTCTATGGCACGGGCCTGGACATGTCGAGCATCTTTCCCAACCTGCTCAGCCGCGCCCGCGCGACCTTGTTGATTGGCGTGGTCGCCATCGCCTTCATCTTCATCGGCCGCTTCAGCTTCAACCTGGTGCAGAGCGTGTCCACCTTTGCCGTGCTGATCGTGACCTGCACCAGCCCCTGGATGGTGATCATGATGCTGGGCCTGGTCACCCGCCGCGGCTTCTACGATGCCGACGACCTGCAAGTGTTCACCCGTGGCCTGCGCGGCGGCCGCTACTGGTTCCACCATGGTTGGAACTGGCGCGGGCTGGGCGCTTGGATTCCGAGCGCAGCGCTGGGGCTGTGCTTCGTCAACCTGCCGGGGCAGTTCGTCGGCCCATTGGGCCAGCTTGCCGGCGGCATCGACATCAGCCTGCCGCTGACACTGGGCCTGGCCGGGCTGCTGTACCTGGCCTTGCTCAACCTTTTCCCTGAGCCTGCCGCGGTGTATGGCCCGGCCGGCCCGCGCTGGGTGCGCTGCCAGGCCCCCGCGCGCCCGACCTTCGAGGCGTCCCTGCAATGAACCATCCGCATTTCATCGATGGCCAGTGGGCCGAGGGCCAAGGCGAGGGCTGCATCAGCGTGTTCGACCCCAGGGTAGGCCAGCCTTTTGCCGAGCTGCGCAGTGCCAGCCCCGCACAGGTCGACCAGGCCGTGGCCGCTGCCCGCGCCGCGCTACCTGGCTGGAAGGCCACACCGGTGGCCGAACGCGCCGCGTTGCTGCGGGGGTTCGCCGAACAGCTCAGCGCCCGCAGCCAAGCGCTGCTGGCCCTGCAGATGCGCAACAACGGTAAACCGCGCCATGAAGCGCAGGTTGACCTGGACGATGCGATCGCCACCTTCAACTATTACGCCAACCTGATCGAGCAACAGGCCGAAGTGGGCGAGGTGGCGCTGGCAGTGGAGGGTTTCCGCGCCACGGCCCACCGCGACCCGCTGGGCGTGGTGGGGTTGATCGTGCCGTGGAACTTTCCGCTCGTGACCAGCGCCTGGAAGCTTGCCCCGGCGCTGGCCGCAGGCTGCACCGTGGTGCTCAAGCCCTCGGATGTCACCCCTCTGGCCGAGCTTGCCTACGGCCAGATAGCTGAGCAGCTGGGCCTGCCGGCCGGGGTGCTGAACATCGTCAACGGCCAGGCCACCACCGGGCGCGCGCTGGCCGAGCACCCCGGCCTGGACAAGCTTTCCTTCACGGGCAGCAATGCCACCGGGCGCCTGGTGATGCAGGCCAGCGCTCAGTTTTGCCGGCCGGTTACGCTGGAGCTGGGCGGCAAGTCAGCGATCATCGTGTTCGAGGATTGTGCGCTGGACCAGGCGGTGGAATGGATCATCGCCGGGCTGTGCTGGAACGCGGGGCAGATGTGCTCGGCGACCTCGCGCTTGCTGGTGCACGCCGCTATCGCCGACGCGTTGCTGATGCGCCTGGCGCAGGCGCTGGAGGCGATGGAACTGGGGGAGGCGCTGGGGCCACTGAGTTGCCGGGCGCAGTTCGACAGGGTCAAGGCTTACCTGGCCATCGCTCGCAAAGAAGGCCTTCACTGCCTGGCCGGTGGCTACGTCGAGCAAGGCACAGGTTGGTTCGTACGGCCGGCGCTGTACGCCGAGGTGCCGAGCACCAGCCGGTTATGGAATGAAGAAATCTTCGGCCCGGTGCTCTGCGCTCAGCGCTTCGATGATGAAGCGCAGGCCATCGCCATGGCCAACGATAGCCGCTTCGGCCTGGTGGCCACCGTCGCCAGTGCCGACCTTGCCCGCGCTGAGCGCGTCGCGGCGGCGCTGGAGGTAGGCCATGTGTGGATCAATTCGGCGCAGGCCGTGTTCGTCGAAACCTCATGGGGCGGCACCAAGGGCAGCGGCATTGGCCGTGAGCTGGGGCCCTGGGGGTTGGCGGCGTACCAGAGCGTCAAGCATGTAACGCGGTGCCTGGGGTGAAGGTGCGCTGAAAGCTCGCTGCTCGCACGCCGCGCGGCTGGGCGCACGGCCTGCGAGCATGGCTTTTACCCCAACGCCGGTTGCGCCGCAGGCCGGAGCGTCAGCCAGCCATCGACCACCAGCAACAGCACCAGGCTCACGCCCAGCACCGGCAGGCTCACCCCCAACAGCACCGCCGCCAGCACCCAACCGCCCTGCCCGGCCCGGCCCATGGCGCGCCAGGCGTCTATCAGGGTAGGCCCTTGGCGCAACGCCGGGCGCCGGCGCCACCACATCAGGTAACCCATCACCACCATCGCCGCCAGGCCAGTGCCAACCACCACCAGCAGCACCTGGTTGGCCACGCCGAACAGCGAACCCATGTGTGCGTCGATCCCCCAACGGGTGAGTTTGGCCGCCAGCGGGAAGTGTTCGAACTCAGTGCGGTCGACGATGCGCAGGTCGCTTGGGTCGATGGCGACAGCGTCGACATGGGTAGGCCAGCCGCGGTCGATTTCGGTGACGGTCCAGGCTTTGCCGGCGGCCAGTGCCGGGCGGATCTCGATCTTGCCTGCGTGCAGGCCGGCTGCGCGGGCGGCGGCCAGGGCCTGGTCGAACAACGCAGGCTTCAGCGCAGGCGCCTGGCCAACCATGGGCATCGCCATGTGATGCTCGGCATGCTCGCCGCCGCTGTGCTGGGCATGTGGATCGGCAGCCAAGGTGGTGTTGACGCTGGGCGTGCCCATGCCGAACTGGTTGCGCAGCACGCCGATGTTGTCGCCTGCGTACTGCGACCAGGTCAGCCCGGTAGCGGAGAAGAACATCAGCCCCAGCAGCAGCCACAGCCCGGTGCTGCTGTGCAAGGCACGAAGCCCACCACGCCGGCCCTTTGCAGGGGGGCGCCGCCACCACAGGTACAGGCCACCCAACGCCACTACCCACAGCCAGGAGGCTGCCAGCTCGCTGTAAAGGCGCCCGGCGTCACCCAGCAGCAGGCCGCGGTGCACCTGGTCGAGCCAGGTACGCAGTGGCAGCACGCCGCTGGTGCCGTAGACCTTCATGTCGCCGCGCACCTCCCCTGTTACCGGGTCGATGAACAGCGCGCGGTTTTCCGAGGCCCCCAGGCCAGGCACGCTGAACATCACGCGGGTGGTGTGGCCTGGCGCACTGGCAGGCCGCACGGCCGCTACCGCAAACTCGGCTGGCAGTTCGTCGCGCGCACGCTGCACCTGCTCGGCCAGCGGCAGTGGCTGGCCCTGGCTTGGCGTATAGAGCGCCTCGGCGTACAGCCACCGTTCCAGCTGTGGCGTGAGGGCATAGGCCACCCCGGTCAGGGCGGCAATGAACAGAAACGGGCCTACGAACAGGCCGATGTAGAAGTGCAAACGCCGCAGCAGGGCGTGCACAGGTGAAACGCTGGCTTGAGCCATGGCGATATTCCTCACAGGCGCGCAGCCACGGCCACGCGCGTCGATAGCATCAGGTGTGATCGAACGAATGCGAGGTTGGCGTCAGGGCGCCTGGGGGTTGAGGGCCGGCAGCAACCAGCGCGGTGGCGCCAGCGCGCCCAAGGCTCGGCGGGGCGCGCGCCGCGGGCGATGGCGCGCCAGCCAGCCCAACGCGGCGAACACGAAGATCGCCAGCGGCACACTGCCGGCGAAAAAGCAGTCTTCGAAGGGTGACTTCAAACCATGGGCCGCGCTCTTGCCCATGTCCATGCCCGCCATACCTGCCATTTCATGCCCGGCGTGTGCTCCGGAAGCGGGCGCAGCCAGCATCTGGCCGTGGCCGATCGAACAGGCCAAGCCATTGAACAGGATCAGCGCCAGCAGCAGCCAGGTGGCCAGGGCGCGCGAGGGGCGGGGGCAGAACATGGCGCGCAACATACCATCGCCGGGCTTGCCTGAACACCGCCGGCCAGCGCACCCTGCCCGCTGAATCAACAGGAGGCAGCATGTTCGAAGTGGTCGGTTCCAGCAGCACCAGCACCGATGAGGCCGTGGCATTCGCCCACAGGGCCTGGCGTGAGCTGTTCGCCGAGCGTACGGCGAGCCCTGGCATGCCGGCAGACCTGGCCAACTTCGCTGCGACCTATTGCCGCGCCGGCGCCTGCTTTGTGCTGGCGCGCACACCAGAGGGCGAAGTGATCGGCAGCATTGCCTACCGCCCCTACGATGGCCGCTTCGCTGCGTTGGATGTGCCGCCTGAGGGCTGCGCCGAGGTGGTGCGCCTGTATGTGCTGCCGCAGCTGCGCCGTGCGGGGCTGGGCAGTGCGTTGTTCCAGCGCCTGCAGCAACAGGCGCTGGCGTGTGGGGTAAGGCAGCTCTACCTGCACACTCACCCCTTCCTGCCAGGTGCGATCGGCTTCTGGGAGCGCCAGGGCTTTCACACCCTGCTGGCCGAGGCCGAACCGGTGTGGCAAACCCATCACATGCTCAAAACGCTGTGAGCCCTCACCACTGGTAGGTGGCGCTGGCCTGCACAGTGCGCTGCGAACCGTACCAGCACCAGTCGCTGGAGTAGCAACTGCTCACGTAGGTCTTGTTCTCGAGGTTGGTGGCGTTCACCGCCAGGCGCAGGTTGTCGCCCGCGGTGTAGACATGCGGGATGTCGTAGTGCACGGCCGCGTCGACCAACGTATAGCCGGGCACCTTGAAGGTGTTGGGGTCGTCGGTGGTGGAGCTGACGTAGCGCACCCCGGCGCCGAAGCCGAAACCTTGCAGCGGGCCCTCGTGGAACAGGTAGTCGGCCCAGGCCGATGCGGTGTGCCGCGGGATGCCATAAGGCGTGTTGCCCTTGGCGCCTGCGCCGCTGGTGGTGTTGGACTTGCTGAAGCGGTTGTCGAGGTAGGCGTAGCTGGCGGTCAGGTCGATGTTGTTGGTGAGGCTGGCCTTGCCTTCGAGCTCGAAGCCTCGCGAGCGCACTTCACCGGCCTGAACGTTGCAGCGGCTGCCGTTGCACAGGTGGCTCGGGTCGGGGTCGAGGGTGGTCAGGTTCTGCCGGCGCAGGTCGAACACCGCCGCGCTGATGAAGCTGTTGCTGCCCGGCGGTTGGTACTTGATGCCCAGCTCGTACTGCTTGCCTTCGGTGGGCTTGAACGGCGCGCCACCGTAACCGGTGCCCGACTGGGGCTCGAACGACTCCGAATAGCTGATGTACGGCGCCAGGCCGTTGTCGAACAGATACACCAGGCCCGCGCGGCCGGTGAAGGCTTCGCTGTCCAGGCTGCTGCGGGTCTTGCGGCCGGTGTTCAGGTTGCTGGAGGTGTTGTGGTTGTTGGCCCAATCGTAGCGGCCACCGAGCAGCAACACCCAGCGATCCCATTTCATCTGCTCTTGCAGGTACAGGCCCTTCTGCTGGCTACGCGCCGTCGCTGCGCTGGTGTAGGCCGGCACCGGGATGGCGCCGCCGTACACCGGGTTGTAGAGGTCGAGGCCCGGCGCACCTAGATAGGGGCCTGAGCCTGACAGGGTGTCGGTGCTGGTGTACTGGTAATCGGCCCCCAGCAGCAGGGTATGCGCGACCGGCCCGGTGCCGAACGTGGCCTGCAGCTGGTTATCCAGCGCATAGGCGTCGATGTTCACGTCCGACGCGATCGTGGAGCGCTGAACGTTGCGGTAGTCAGTGATGTTGCCGTTGGCGTCCTTGGGGAAGCCGCCACTGTAGAGGCTGCGGTACAGGCCCTCAGCGCGCATGTAGCGGGCGTTCTGGCGCAGGGTGAAGGTGTCGTTGAAGTGGTGCTCGAACAGGTAGCCGACCGAATAATTCTCGCGGTCGCTTTTCTCGAAGTGCTTGTCGCCATCGTAGCGGTCCACGTCGATGTGGCCGTTGGGGTTGGGCAGCACCACCCCTTGCGAGGGCAGCGAACCGTAGGACGCGCCCTTGGGGTCTTTCTGGAAACGGCCCAGCAGCGTCAGCGAGGTATCGTCGCTGGGGCGCCAGGCAAGGGATGCGGAAATCGCCCGGCGCTCGGTTTCGGTATGCTCCACCTGGCCATCGGCGCTGTCGTAGAGGCCCGAAACCCGGTAGGCGAACACCCCCTGCTCGTCGATTGGCCCAGACAGGTCGAAGGTGGTGCGTTGCTTCTGAAAGGTGCCGTACTCCACGCCCACTTCATGGAACGGCTCGCGAGTGGGCCGCTTGCTCACCATGTTCACCACCCCGCTCGGTGTGCCCTGCCCATAGAGCACCGAGGCCGGGCCGCGCAGCACGTCGACCCGCTCCAGGTCGAAGGCGTCCAGCTGCGGGGCAGCGTCGCGGCTGCCAGGCAGCTTCAGGCCATCGAGGTACAGCGAGGGTGAAAAGCCGCGGATGGTCAGCAGGTCCAGGCGTGAGGCCGTGGCGCCGCGCGTCTCCGGTACCACGGCGGCAGAGTAGCGCAGCACCTGGCCCAGGGATTCTGCATTCTGCGCCCGCATCTGGTCCTTGGTGACTACCGAGATCGATTGGGGTGTTTCGATCAGCGGGGTGTCGGTCTTGGTGCCGGCCAGGCTGCGCTTGGCAACGAAACCGGCCACCGGCCCGGTCGGGCTCTCACTGGCGTAGGTGGCGGAGATGTCGGTGGCCTGCAACATCAGCGTATCGCCGCTGGCTTCAGGCACCGGCTCGATCCGGTAACGGCCACTGGCAAGGGGCGTGGCCTGCAAGCCCGTGCCGGCCAGCAACTGGGTGATGCCTTGCGCTGTGGAATGGCTACCGGCCAGCCCCGAGCTGCGGCGCCCCTGCACCAGGGCCGGGTCGAAGGCCAGCGCGAGGCCCGCTTGCTCGGCAAAGCGATTGAGGGCTTGGGCCAGATCGCCGGCGGGCACGTTGAAAGTAAAGGCATGCGGTTCGGCAGCCTGCGCAGTGGGCAGGGCACAGGCCAGCAGCAGGCTCAGGGCCAGCGGATGCAAAGCAGTGGCGGGGCGCAGCATGGGGATTCCTTTGGTGACAGAGATGGCTTCTTTCACCAAGACGCACAGCCACGAAAAAGGGACAGAGAATGCGAGTGCTTTTTATTTGCTCTCGCTTTTGCGTGGTTTAACGGAGGCATACCATTGGGTTACATGGCTGACATCTATCGGCAAGTTGTCGGCCAGGGCCTGCAAGGCCGCATCGGTGTCGTCCAGGCGAAACACGCCCGACACTCGCAGGTTGGCAAGGGCCTGGCGGTCGTAGGCGAGCAGGCCGTGGCGATAACGGGCAAGCTCGTCGAGCACCTCCACCAACGGCGCGTTGCTCAGGCTTAGCACACCGCGCGTCCAGCCCGCCGGGTCAACGCCAGCCTGGCGCTGTGGCGTGCTGACCTGCCCACCCTGCAACAGTGCCCACTGCCCAGCGGCAACCCGTACAGGTGCCTCGCCATTGGCCTGGGCGGCCACCGCCGATTCCACGACGCTGACACGCGTCGCCTCGGCCCCCTCCCTTCGGACCACAAAACGCGTGCCCAACGCAGTCACACTGCCTTGCTCGGTGCGCACCACGAAGGGCCGGCTGGGATCTTTGGCAACGATGACCCAGACCTCGCCACGCACGAGCTCGATCACTCGCTGGTGCCCGTTGAGGTGAATGTCGATCGCTGAATCGCTGTTGAGCTGAACGCGGCTGCCGTCGGCCAAGGTAACTTCGCTGCGCTCCCCTACACCGGTGCGCTGGTCTGCCAGCCACACCGGCACTTCGCCGTGCAGGGCCCAGGCCAGGCTGGCCATCCCGACCAGCCCGAGCAGGCTGCGGGCGCCCAGCCGCTTCGAGGGGCTCAGGCCTCGTTTGAAAGCGGCGCGCCCCGCCGCCCCGTGCGCCGGCTCGAACTGGCCCCACAAGGCCTGCATGCGCTGCGCGGCCAACGCATGGCCGGGGTGCTGGGCACGCCAGGCCTCGAAACCTCGGTGCACCTGCGCATCGGCGTGCTCATCCTGCAACTGCGCCATCCACAGCGCGGCCTCGGCGATCATCTGCTCGGTGGGCTCGAAGGCGCTCATAGGCTACCTGGCCCATGCACGACGGCGTAGCAATGCACCAGCACCTTGGCGATGTACTGCTTGACCGTGCTGCTCGAGACCCCAAGCCGCTCGGCGATCTGGGCATACCCCAGACCGTCCAGGCGGTTGAGCAGGAAAGCTTCACGCTGCCTTGCCGGCAATCCCTGGAGCATGTCGCAGAGCCGATCCAGGGCTTGCACGGCGGCATGAATCGCCTGCGGGTCGGCCACCGCTGCCTCGTCTGCTCGCACCGCCAGCGCGTCCAGGTAAGCCTGTTCGATACGCCGGCGCCGGGCCTTGTCGATCATCAGGCGGTTGGCCGTGGTCGCCAGGAAGGCGCGGGGTTGGCCGATCTGCCGCGGGTCGGCCAGCAACAGCACGCGCAGGAAGGCATCCTGAGCGATGTCGGCAGCCCGCTGCGAGCAGCCAAGGCGTTTGCGCAGCCAGGCGTGCAACCAGCCGTGGTGGTCGCTGTACAGGCTGGCCACGGTATGTGAAGGGGAACCGGCAGGCAGATCAGGCATGGGCGGTCGCTGGCAGACGTAAAAGAGATTCATTGTCATTTATGTCGGGTGATGTACGCAACCAGTTACAGGTAGGATGCATAACGTACCGTTCAGAAGGATCCGCACATGCTCCCTATCGACCGCATCACCGGCTGCCTGCTGGGCGGCGCCGTAGGTGACGCCCTCGGCGCCCCCGTGGAGTTCATGGCCTGGCCGGCGATCGTTAGCGCCTTTGGCGAGGCCGGCATTCGTAACCTGGCGCCGGCCTATGGCGGGTTGGGCCGCATCACCGACGATACCCAGATGATGCTGTTCACCGCCGAAGGCTTGCTGCGTGCTCACGTGCGCGGCGCCAGCCGGGGCATCTGCCACCCGCCTGGGGTGGTGCACCATTCACTGTTGCGCTGGCTGCTGACTCAGGGTGAGCCCCCCGCCACCACGGTCAGCCGCGATGGCTGGCTGATCGAGCAAAGCGCCCTGTGGGCGCGCCGCGCACCGGGCAACACCTGCCTCACGGCGCTGCGCTCGGCCAGGCACTTCGGCGACTTGCCGAGCAACGATTCCAAAGGCTGCGGCGCGATCATGCGCGTAGCACCCTGCGCGTTCTTCGCCAATGCCTTCGACCTGGCAGCCGACACGGGCCGCCTGACCCACGCCCACCCCAGCGGTTACCTCAGCGCCGGCCTGTTCGCCGACCTGCTGCGGCGCCTGTACCTGCACCCGGAACAGCCCCTGGCGCAGGCCGCAGCGCACAGCCTGCAAGCACACCGCGGGCGCGAAGGCATGGAAGAAACCGTGCACGCAGTGGAGCAGGTGCTGGCCTTCCACGCGCGAGGGTACGCCCCTACCCCAGAACGCATCGCAGCGTTGGGTGGCGGGTGGGTGGGGGAAGAGGCGCTGGCCATCGGCCTGTGGTGCGCGCTGTTTGCAGAGCAGTACGCAGAGGGCGTGATTCTGGCGGTCAACCACAGTGGCGACAGCGACAGCACCGGCCTGATCGCCGGGCACCTGTTGGGGCTTAAACACGGCGCCACCGGCATCCCCCAGCCGTGGCTGGAGGCCCTGGAGCTGCGTGACGCCATCGAGCGCATAGCCCGCGACCTGCACGAGGTGCCTGCCCGCTTCGAGGGCGGCTATGGCAGCGCAGACGCTGCCATCTTCGAAGCCTACCCTGGCGGCTGAATCACGTGTGCACGGCCACCCGGTTACGGCCGCCGCGCTTGGCGGCGTAAAGCGCTTGGTCGGACCACTCGATCAGCTCTTTGTATTCGCTGGCCGGCCGGCTCAGGTCGGCCACTCCCAGGCTGATGGTCACCTGCACCAGCTTGCCTTCATGCTCCACCACCATCGCCTCGATCGACTGGCGCAACCGCTCCGCCAGGATGCGCCCACCGGCCTTGTCGGTATCGGGCAGCAAGAGGGTGAACTCCTCACCCCCGTAACGCCCGCAGATGTCGGAATCGCGCACATGTTGGCGAACGACTTCGGCGACTTGCTGGATCACCCGGTCACCGGCGGGGTGGCCATAGGTATCGTTGATTTTCTTGAAGTGGTCGATATCGAACATGATCAGCGATGAGACATTGCCGTAGCGGGTGTGCCGGGCGTACTCGAGTTTGAGCGCTTCTTCCCAGTGGCCGCGGTTGTACAGGCCGGTAAGGCGGTCGGTGCTGGAGAGCTTCTGCAGCTCGATGTTCGCCTGCTGCAGTTGCCGGCGGTTGGTGGCCACGTCGGTCACGTCGTAGATCACCAGGCACAGGTGCTCGACCAGGTTGTTGGTCGAACGCAGCGGGAACAGCGTGGTGTTCTGGTACATGAACGCTTCTTGCCCGGTAATGGGCTGGTAATTGTCGAAGCGCAGCAGGTATGGGCGCCGTTCCCAGATGGTGAACGAGGGCGTGCCGAGGGTCGCGACGTTTTCCACGCGCTTGGAGAACCAGGCGCGGTCAACCTCCGGAAACAGATCGAAGAACACGCGCCCCTGAGCATCTCGGGGGATCACCCCGGAGCGGTTTTCCATGAAGGTGTTCCATACCTTCACCCGGTAGTCGCGGTCAAACACCACAACGCCCACGTCGATACTCTGGGTGATCGCTAGCAGCCAATGCAGCTCGGTCAGTTCAATAGGCGCGCTCATGGGCTCAGCTCATCAGGTATTGGAGTTTGCCGATCAGCCGCTCCACCGAACTTTCGGTGAACAGCAACAGCAGGTCGAAGTGGATGTCATGGTTTTCCACGCTGTAGCTGATCTCGACGGCCAGGGTCTTCTTCCAGCGCTGCTGGTTCACCCGGATCAGCTCATCGATGCGCGCATGCTCGCCCAGCACCTGCGGGTGGCTCTGCGAGAACACCACATCCACCTGCTCGGCGATGCCGCTCAGGCAGGCGCCGATCACGATCGACGACAAGTCCAGCAGCATCTCCATGTTCGAATGATCGTTGCTCTCACGCTTCATCAGCCGCGCCATGTCGGCCAGGCTGCTGTCGTGAAACATCAGCAGCGCCTCGCCGGCGATACCGCCGCCGATATAGCCCTGGCAGATGGCGGTAAGCTGGCGCCCGCCCTGGGCGTCGGCCAGCGCCATGTGCAGCTCGCCGGCTTCCAGCACGTTGACGTTGGGCACCGGCAGTTGCACGAACACGCCCAGCACCTTGGCCAGCAACGCAGCGGCGCGGCCCATGGCCACGTTGACCGTTTCGCGGAAGGCGTCATTGAAGCCGACCAACTGGTTGGCCGCCTCCAGCGGCGCAGCCTGCACTGGGCCACCAGGGGCGAACACGCCGCACTGGATCAATACACGGCGCAGCTCCTCGGGCTCGGCGGGCTTCTTTACAAAAGCCAGGGCGCCCAGGGCCATCACCCGGCGCACGGCCTCTTCCTGAACGTCGCCAGAGACCACGATCACCCGTGCAGCCAGGCCCTCCTCGCGCAGGGCGGCCAGCACTTGGTAGCCGTCCATTTCGGGCATGGTCAGGTCGAGCAGCACCACTTGGCCCAGGCCCTGGCGGATCGCCTCGAGCCCTTGCCGGCCATTGCTGGCTTGGGTGACAGAGACTGCCCAATCCTCGGGCAACGCGCGCAGCAACTGCTTGCGCGCCATGTTCGAGTCATCACAGATAAGCAGGGGGACAGCGGCCATGCAGAACGTCTCATTCCAGGGGGGCAGGCGCGGGGCATGCGCGGCACTTTAAACGTGCTTCATAGCACTTCGCCAGTGCCACTGACGCTCACAGGCATGCGTGAAGGCATAAATAGCAAAAACGACTACCTTTTGCGGGGCAGTTGCGCATCCCACAGACGAGCGGTGCGCCTTGTGGTCCGAAATATGTAGTCGTATGATGACTGTCAACAACAACGATGGAATCGAACTTCGCCCCGCGACACGGTTCGATTACCACACGCCCTCGATGGCGCATCACTCGTCATCCTCTGTTTAACAGGACAAGGAGATATCAATGCCTGACGTTCTCGGTAAAAACTTCGTCGCCGGCCAACGCAGCGGCAGCGGCGAGCCCACCTTGAAAAGCATCGACGCCAGCACCGGTGATGCCCTGCCCTATGCGTTCTACCAGGCCACCCCTGCCGAGGTGGACCAGGCCGCTCGCGCTGCCGAAGCCGCCTATCCCGAATTTCGCCAATTGAGCCCGGCCAAGCGTGCCGACTTTCTTGATGCCGTGGCCGATGAGCTGGACGCCCTGGGTGATGACTTCGTCGCCATCGTCTGCCGTGAAACCGCCCTGCCCGCCGCCCGCATTCAGGGCGAACGCGGCCGCACCTCCGGGCAGATGCGCCTGTTCGCCAAGGTGCTGCGCCGCGGCGACTACCTGGGCGCGCGCATCGACCTGGCGCTGCCAGAACGCAAACCGCTGCCACGGGTAGACCTGCGCCAGTACCGCATCGGCGTCGGGCCGGTCGGCGTGTTCGGCGCCAGCAACTTCCCCTTGGCCTTCTCCACCGCTGGTGGCGACACCGCCTCTGCATTCGCCGCCGGCTGCCCGGTGGTGGTCAAGGCGCACAGTGGCCACATGGCCACCGCCGACCTGGTCGGCGGTGCCATCGAGCGCGCCGCCAACAAAACCGGCATGCCCAAGGGTGTGTTCAACATGATTTTCGGTAATGGCGTGGGCCAGGACCTGGTCAAGCACCCTGCGATCAAGGCCATCGGCTTCACTGGCTCGCTCGGCGGCGGCACCGCGCTGTGCAAGCTGGCCGCCGAGCGCCCAGAGCCAATCCCGGTGTTCGCCGAGATGTCCAGCATCAACCCGGTGATCCTGCTGCCACAGGCGCTCAAGGCTCGCGGTGAAACCGTCGCCAAAGAGCTGGCAGGCTCGGTGTGCATGGGCGCGGGCCAGTTCTGCACCAACCCCGGCATGGTGATCGGGGTGCGCTCGCCCGAGCTCACTGCCTTCGTCGAGCAATTGGGTGCGGCCATCGCTGCTCAGGGCCCGCAAACCATGCTCAACGCTGGCGGCCTGCGCAGTTACAGCAAAGGCGTGCAGCACCTGCACGACCACGCCGGCATCACCCACCTTGCTGGTAACGCTCAGGATGGCAACCAGGCGCAGGCGCAGTTGTTCAAGGCCGATGTCAGCCTGCTGCTCAACGGCGACCCGCTGCTGCAGGAAGAGGTGTTCGGCCCCACCACCGTGTTGATCGAAGTCGATGACGACGCTCAGCTCAAGCAAGCGCTGCAGGCCCTGCGTGGCCAGCTCACTGCGACGCTGATCGGCGAGCCGGGCGACCTGGAGGCTTACCGCTGGCTGGTGCCAGTGCTGGAGGATAAAGTCGGCCGCATCCTGGTCAACGGCTACCCAACCGGCGTGGAAGTGTGCGAAGCGATGGTTCACGGCGGGCCATTCCCGGCCACTTCCGATGCCCGCGGCACCTCGGTAGGTACCTTGGCCATCGACCGCTACCTGCGCCCGGTGTGCTTCCAGAACTACCCCGATGCGCTGCTCCCCGAAGCGCTGCAGAACGCCAACCCATTGGGGCTGCGCCGGCTGGTCAACGGCGAGTGGAGCCAAGATGCGGTGAAGTGATTTCACCTCCACCCCGATAGATAAAACGGCGCGGCCCACCCCGCGCCGTTTTTTTTGCGCGCCAGATTCATCTAGATGATTTGGAACATTTGCCCTTCAGTGACTGCCGTGTCGGCCGATAACGCGAATGCGAAAGGCATCGCCCAAGAATAAAAGCCGAACACGATGAACGTACGCATTCACTGAAAGGAGCAAGACATGGCGGCTTGGTTTGGCAACATCAGCGTCAGGGCGAAACTCGCACTGGGCTTTGGCGTGGTATTGGCATTGACGATGATCCTTGCGATCTCGGCCTGGACCAGCCTGGCCAATTTCATCGCCCGCACGGACCGGGTCGGCGATGTCACCGAATTGCAGAACCGCCTCAACGAGCTGCGTGTGAGCCGCCTGCGCTACATGCTGAGCAACGGCGATGAGGCCACCGCCAAGCGGACACTAGCGCTGTTCGATGAGTATCGCCAGCACTTGGAACAAATCAGCGGCCACTTCAACAACCCGGCCAATGTGAAATTGCTCAACGACGAAAAAGCCCAGGCCGAGCGCTATATTGCCGACCTGCGCCAGATGATCGCTGCCGACCGCGAGGCCAGTGCGGCCCGCGACCAGATGACCACCACGGCCAAACAAGTGATCCATCAAGTCGCCCAAGCCGAAGCTGCCGTGCAGGCGCTGGCCAGCGATGACCCCGCCCGCCAGTCGCGGGAGCAGGTCGCGGCCTTTACCCAGGACCAGTTGCAAAAGGTCCGCTACGAAGTGCGCGGCTACACGAACAACGTTACGCCCAAGACCGAGCAAACCGCCTTTGGCCAGATGGACAAGACCCAGGCCGCGCTCAAGGAAATGCAGGCCCAGCACCCAGATGAGCGCGCCAGCCTCGACGGCTTCGCCAGCGCCTTGCAAGCCTACCGCCAGTCGGTTGAGCGATTCCGCGATATCGATGCTCAGTTGATACCTGTGCGCAAACGCATGGAAGAAACCGGCGGCGCGATGATCGAGGCCAACCAGGAGCTGTTCAAACGCCAGGATGCGCAAAGTGACGTCGACAGCGCCCGGTCCGAAAGCGTGCTGTTGGTGGCCAGCCTGCTGGCGCTGGTGCTAGGTGTGATCGCGGCCTGGTTGATCACCCGGCAGATCACCACCCCTCTCGCGCAGACCTTGAGCGTGGTGCAACGCATCGCAAACGGCGACCTGACCCATACCCTCACGGTGAACCGTCGCGATGAAATCGGCGCGCTGCAAGCCGCAGTGGCCACCATGAACCAGACCTTGCGCCAGTTGATCGGCGGCATCCGCGACAGCGTCACCCAGATCGCCAGCGCAGCCGAAGAGCTCTCGGCCGTGACCGAGCAGACCAGCGCGGGGGTCAACAGCCAGAAGGTGGAAACCGATCAGGTCGCCACCGCCATGCAGGAGATGGCCGCAACCGTGCAAGAGGTGGCCCGCAACGCCGTGGACGCCTCTACGGCAGCCACCGAAGCCGATGCCCAGGCACGCAATGGTGACCAGGTGGTAGCCAAGGCCGTTGGCCAGATCGAGCGCCTGGCCGACGAAGTGCGCCGCTCCAGCACGGCAATGGAAGAGCTCCAGGCCGAGAGCGACAAGATCGGCTCGGTGATGGACGTGATCAAGGCCGTGGCCGAGCAAACCAACCTGTTGGCGCTCAACGCTGCCATCGAAGCTGCTCGGGCGGGTGAAGCAGGCCGAGGTTTCGCCGTCGTCGCCGACGAAGTGCGCGGCCTGGCCCAACGCACGCAGAAGTCGACCGAAGAGATAGAGACCCTGGTCGCGGCACTGCAAAGCGGCACACAGCACGTCGCCCAGGCGATGGATTCGAGCCGTGAGCTGACCGACAGCAGCGTGGCCCTGACCCGTGAAGCAGGTGACGCTTTGAGCAGCATCGGCCGCACGGTCTCGAGCATCCAGGCGATGAACCAGCAGATCGCGGCCGCCGCCGAGCAACAGAGTTCGGTGGCCGACGAAATCAGCCGCAGCGTGGTCAACGTACGTGAAGTCTCGGAGCAGACGGCCGCCGCCAGCGAAGAAACAGCGGCTTCCAGCGTAGAGCTGGCGCGCCTGGGCACCGAGCTGCAGCAGATGGTCAACCACTTCAGGGTATGAAGCGCAGTGCGGGTATAGCCAAAGGCTTACAACACAATGCGTGATCGTCGACTATTGCCCGCGCGCCGCAGGCCCTAATCTACACCTAACCCACGCGGCACATGGAGCGCCGCGAGTATCAAGGATGATCGACCATGGCCTGGAGGCCGCCGACACGGAGTTGGAATGGTCTGGTGCTAAAGAACCCGCCTCGGCGGGTTTTTTACTTTTTGTTCCCCGCCTCTTTCTCTTCGCCTGCGCTGGGCACGATCAAACCGACGCCGCGGCCCCTGGGGTCGACGCCCGTCTCGACCTTGCGATCCTTGACCCGAATGGCTTGCACGTTGCCCATCAGCCAACCCTGGTTCTTCAGCGTATAGCCCATCTGGGTGAGTTGCTCGGCCACCGGGTTCTGCAGCGGCGCATAGCTGTCGAAGAAAATGGTGTCTTTGGGCAGCAGTTGATGATGCACCCGCTGCGCCCCGACGGCGGCCTGCAGCGGCATGTGGTAGTCGTAGAGGTCGTTGAGCACCTGGAAGATCGTGGTGAAGATCCGCGACCCACCCGGCGTGCCGATCACCAGGCTCACCTGGCCATCGCGCGTCACGATGGTTGGGGTCATCGACGAGAGCATGCGCTTGCCCGGCTCGATGGCATTGGCGTCACCGCCGACCACCCCGAAGGCATTGGCTACGCCGGGCTTGGCGCTGAAGTCGTCCATTTCGTCGTTAAGTAGAAAGCCCGCGCCCTCCACCACGACCCCGCTGCCGAAATCGAAGTTGAGGGTGAAGGTGTTGCTGACGGCATTGCCGTCTTTGTCGACGATGGAAAAGTGCGTGGTTTGCGTCGATTCCAGCCCCGCGCGCACCGCCTCGGTTGGCGAAATGGCTTCAGGGTTCACCTCGGCTGCCCGAGTGATCAGGTAGGCCGGTGCGATCAGTTTCTTCACTGGCACATCGCGGTAATCGGGGTCGCCCAGGTAACCGGCGCGGTCGGCGAACACGCGCTTTTCGATTTCCGCCAGCAGGTGAATGTAACGGGCCGAGTTCAACGGCACATCCTTGAAATCGGCAGCGCGGATGTCCTTGATGCCCAGCAGTTGGGCCAGTGCGATGCCACCGGAGCTGGGCAGCGGGGCGGTGTAGATACTGTTGCCGCGCCAGTCGATGTGCAGCGGCTCGCGCCAGTGGGCCTTGTAGTTGGCCAGGTCCTGGCGGGTGATCAGGCCTTTGTCACGCTCCATCTGCGCAACCAGCAGCTCGGCGGTTTTGCCATGGTAGAACTCCTGCCCGCCCTGCTGCGCGATGCGTTCGAGGGTATCGGCCAGCTCCGGCTGGCGGAAGGTCTCGCCCGCTTTGAGCGTGCCGAAGTAGCGGCCGAAATTGGTCTGGCCGTTGAACAGTTTCAGGGCGTTCTCGCGGTACTGGTACTGGCCTTCGGCGGCAGTGAAGCCGTTGCGTGCGTAGCCAATGGCAGGGGCTATCAGCTCGGCCCACGGCAGCTTGCCGAAACGCTTGTGTGCTTCCCACAGGCCTTCGACGGTACCGGGGACGCCGCTGGCCTTGGCCCCTACCAGGCTGAGGTTGGGGATCACCTCGCCCTTCTCGTTCAGGTACATGTTGCGCTCAGCGGCAGCGGGTGCGGTTTCGCGATAATCGAGAAAGTAAGGCTTGCCGTTGATGAACAAGGTCATGAAGCCGCCACCGCCGATGTTGCCGGCTTCGGGGAAGGTAACGGCCAGTGTGAAGGCTGTGGCTACGGCGGCATCGACCGCATTGCCGCCCTTTTTCAGGACTTGGGCGGCCACGTCGGCCCCGTAGCGATCGGGTGAGGCCACAGCGCCGGCTTCCAGCGTCACAGCCCATGCATCGGCGCTGGCCACCAGGGTGATTCCCAGGGCCAGCGCTTTAATCAATAACAGACGCATCGTCGTTCCCTGCGTTGCTCGGTTCAGGGTCATTAAGGACGATGATTCCGAACTAATCAAACAGTTGGCGCAAAGAGTTAGGGTAATGCCTAAGGTTCGGCTACCGCATGGGCCGGCCGGGGCTTGTGCTGCGGGCCGTCGTGGCCGGCCTACCGTGTGTCGCCTCGACGAATGGGGGCGATGGCAATGCCAGGGAAAATTTGGCATACCAGCAATCAGGACCTGCTTTCACAAGGAGTTTGCGATGCCACATGCCGCCCGTATTACCCAACGTATACGTAGCCTGCACCGCCAGCCCGAGCGCGCTCTGGGCAGTGCGGTGGGCGAGCTGGTCGAAGAAATTCAGCAACTGCAAGGCCGAGGCGCCCTGAGCCAGGAGCAGGCCACGCAGTTGATCTACGACGTGCGCAACGAGCGCGGCCGTATCATGCGCTGAGCCGGGCAGCCAGCCTCCCACGAAGCGTTCGCTGACGCCATGCTCGGATGGGAGGGCGGCTTGCGGCACGCCACCTGGCTCGGGTCAGTTTGGCTTCAGGTACGCGTTTACGATGGCTGAAAAATCCAACCCGCCGTCCCCTCGCTGGTTCATTGCCTGGTAGAGCTGGTGCGCCAGGGCGCCGAGCATCACCGGCTGCTGCGCCTGGCGCGCGGCCTCGGTGGCCAAGCCCAGGTCTTTGAGCATCAGCTGCCCGGCAAAGCCACCGCTGTAGCCGCGCGAGGCGGGTGCGGTTTCTATCGCGCCAGGCCACGGGTTGCACACCTCCGAACTCCAGCAGCGCCCAGTGGAGCTGTTGATGATGCCGGCCAGCACCTGGGTGTCGATGCCTAGCGCGTTGCCCAGTGCCATCGCTTCGGCTACGCCGATCATGGAAATGCCCAACAGCAGGTTGTTGCACAACTTGGCGATTTGCCCGGTGCCCGTCGCCCCGCAGTGCACGATGTTGCGCCCCATGTCAGCCAAGGCAGGGCGAACGCCCTCAAGCAGTGTGGCGCTGCCGCCGACCATGAAGGTCAGCGTACCCGCCGCTGCACCGCCGGTGCCCCCGGACACCGGCGCATCGCCCAGCTCGACGCCCGCCTTGGCGGCCAGCTCGGCAACATCGCGGATGCTCTGTGGGTCGATGGTCGAGCAGTCCAGCCCCCAGGTGCCAGGGCGCGCTCCGGCGAGCACGCCCTCGGCCCCCAGCCACGCCTGGCGCACGTGGGCTGCGGCGGGGAGCATGGTGATCACAAGGTCTGACAGTGCCGCCGCCGCCGCCGGTGAGCTGGCAATCTTGCCGCCCTCCCCTGCCAGGCTATCCAGCACCTGCTGGTTGAGGTCGTAGAGCTCCAGGCTATGGCCAGCCTTGAGCAGGTTGCGCGCCATGGGCGCGCCCATGTTACCCAGGCCGATGAATGCGATTCGCATGGCAGGCTCCTTGTCAGCGCAGGTGAATGGTGGTGTTCACGCCATCGTTCACACTGGCGTCGTCGAACCAGCGGGCGGTGACGGTTTTGGTCTGGGTATAGAACTGCATGACCTGCTTGCCATAAGGCCCCAAATCACCCAGCTTCGAACCGCGCGAGCCGGTGAAGCTGAAGTAAGGGACCGGCACCGGAATGGGAATGTTGATGCCCACTTGGCCGATGTCGATCTCATTCTGGAACTTGCGCGCCGCCGCGCCGCTCTGGGTGAACAACCCGGTGCCATTGCCGAAGGGGTTGCGGTTCACCAGTGCAATGGCTTCGTCCAGCGTGGCCACGCACATCACCAGCAGTACGGGGCCGAAGATTTCTTCCTGATAAAGGCGCATCTGCGGCGTGACGTCACTGAACAGCGTCGGCCCGACGAAATTGCCTTGTTCGTAGCCCGGCACCTGCACCTGCCGGCCGTCCAGCAGCAAGGTAGCGCCTTCGCTTACGCCACTGTCGATCAGGCCCAGCACGCGCTCACGCGCCCTGGCCGAGATCAGCGGGCCCACGTCGGTGCCCGGCTCGTGCCCGGCATTGACCTTCAGCCGCTCGGCCAAGGCCTTGAGCTGCGGCACCCATTCGCTGGCAGCCCCCACCATCACTGCCACTGAGGTCGCCATGCAGCGCTGCCCTGCTGCACCGAAGGCCGCACCCACCAGAGCGTTGAGCGACTGCTCACGGTTGGCATCGGGCAGCACCACGGCGTGGTTCTTGGCGCCCATCATGGCCTGCACACGTTTGCCGTGGCGGCCGGCCAGGTCATACACATGCGTGCCCACGGCGGTGGAGCCTACGAACGACACCGCCTTCACGTCGGGGTGGCTGCACAGCCCGTCTACCACCTCCTTGCCGCCGTGCACCACGTTCAGAACGCCCGCCGGCACCCCGGCTTCGAGTGCAAGTTCCACCAGCATAAGCGTTGAGAGGGGGTCTTGCTCCGAGGGCTTGAGCACGAAGGTGTTGCCGCACACGATCGCCATCGGAAACATCCACAGAGGGATCATCGCCGGGAAGTTGAACGGGGTGATGCCCACGCACACGCCCAACGGTTGGCGCAGGGTGTAGGTATCCACGCCACCGGCCACGTTCTCCAGGTGCTCGCCCATCTGCAGCGTGCCTACCGAGCAGGCGTGCTCCACCACTTCAAGGCCACGGAAAATATCCCCTTCGGCGTCGGCCAGGGTTTTGCCCTGTTCGGCGCAGAGCACTTTGGCAATGCGCTGGCTGTGCTCCCGAATCAAGGCCTGCAGCTTGAGCATGATGCGCATGCGTGTGCCCACCGGCGTGTTGCGCCAGGCCGGGAAGGCCGCCTGCGCGGCAGCGATGGCCGCGTTGACTTCATCCGCCGTGGCGAACGGCACGCGCCCCAGCACCTGCTGGGTGGCCGGGTTGACGATGTCTTGCCAGTGATCGGTTCGAGAAACGAGCCATTGCCCGCCGATGAGCAGCTTCGCAGGCTCGGCCTGGGGCTGATTCATGAACACCTCCGCGTGATTGTTGTTATGCGTCGGAAAGCTGCCTGGCATTGGCCGGGCCATTGAAGTATAGGTATGCAAAACTCCAACAAGAATGCGGATAAAAGCGCGACCATCATGCAAAAAGACCTCACCTCGCTGGCTGCCCTGAATTGGGATGACCTGAAGTTTTTCCTTGAAGTCGCCCGTACCCGCAAAGCCAGCAGCGCCGCCCGGCGGCTGGGCGTGGACTACACCACGGTCTCGCGGCGCATTGCGTCGCTGGAAAAGGCCTTGGGCACGCTGCTGTTCGAGAAGTCGCGCACCAATGGTTTTGTGCTCACCCCTGAAGGCGAGCGCCTGCTGGCTTACGCCGAGCCGATCGAAAGCACGCTGCACATGGCCTGCGAGCAGGTCTCAGGCTCTGGCGTTGCGCTTTCCGGCCACGTTCGCATCGGCTGTACGGAGGGCTTTGGCAGCTTTTTCATCACCCCGCTGCTTAGCCGCTTCGTCGAACAGTGGCCGGCGATTTCAGTGGACATCCTGCCACTGCCCCACTTCATCAGCCTGTCCAAGCGCGAAGCAGACATCGTTATCGCCCTTGAGCGCCCCGAGCATGGGCCCTACGTGTGCTGCAAGCTGGCGGACTACCGGCTAAGGCTGTATGCCACGCAGCAGTACCTGGACAGCCATGGCCCGCTGGAGTCGGTGGCACAACTGGCCAGCCACCCGTTCGTCAGCTACGTCGATGACCTGGCCTTCAGCCCGGAGCTTTTGTACCTGAACCACCTGCTTCCCAACGCCCAGGCGAACCTGCGCAGCACCAGCGTGGTAGCGCAGTACGTGGCGGCGTTGCAGGGCAAGTGCCTGGCGATTCTGCCGTGCTTTCTGGCGGAGCAGGATGCGCGGTTGATTCCGCTGCTGGTAGAGGAGGTGGAAGTAACGCGGCAATTCTGGATGTACTGCCGGGAGGACTTAAGGAAGTTGAAGCGGGTGACGGTATTGTGGGATTTCATTCGGGAGCACGTGGAGGCAAGCAACGCGCTATTGCTCGGAGAAGCTGGGCCGATGCAAAGCAATACATACGTGGCACCGGCCACGTGAATGCACTCTGGCAACGGGCGGAGGCCTGATACAGCGAACTCCGCCTGTTCACCGGGGCTGGCTACCTGACTTTTCGGCTGAGCTCTGCAACTTGGTTGTTCAAACTGTCGATACTTCTGGACAGTTGACCCAGCCGCCGGTCCGTATCACGGCTGGCTCTTTCATAGTCGCCGCGTTGCATACCTGCGCGATCAAGCCCGGAAAGCTTTTGGTTCAGGCTATCCACACTTTTCGATAACATATCCAGCCGGCGATCGGAATTGTGCCCCCACCGCATCATTCGATTGGCAAATGGACAGTGCCGCCAGCGGGTTCATGCCATTGCTGTAAGCCACGTCGATATGAAAACTGTGGCATTAGGTGATATCACGGCCTGTGGTCAGGCCTCGGGCGCCTCGAGCATGAGCCCGCTGAGGCGCTTGACGCGGCGCCGCACGGCCTCTTCGAATACGCCACCGCGTGGCTCTACCAGCGTGAAGGCCTGTTTGGCACGGGTGATACCGGTGTAGATCAGCTCTTTGGTCAATACCGGGTTCAGCGCCTCGGGCAGCACCAGCGCGGTGTGTTCGAATTCCGAGCCCTGGGATTTATGCACGGTCATCGCGTAGACCGTTTCTACATCGCTGAGCCGGCTAGGCAGCACGAAGCGCACGCCGCCCTGCCCATCGTTGCGCGGGAAGGCGACGCGCAGCACTGGGCGGTCGGATTCGTCGGCCTGAGGCAAGCTCAAGGTGATACCGATGTCGCCGTTCATCAGCCCAAGCCCGTAGTCGTTGCGGGTCATCAAGACCGGCCGGCCTTCGTACCAAGGCTGGGTGGGGTCGATCAACCCGGCGCTGGCGAGCGTGGCCTGGGCGCGGGCGTTGAGCCCTTCGACGCCCCAGGGCCCCTTTCGTACCGCACAGAGCAGTTGGAAGCGATCGAACGCGGCCAGAATCGCCCGGGCCCACTCGGCCCAGGCCGGTGAGGCCAAAGGCTCGGCGGCAGGCGGCCGGCCTTTTGGGATCATAGCCAGGTAGTGGCGGTAGCCGGCGAGCTCACCTGCCCCTAGCAGCAGCGAGCGCAGGCCGCGGGCATCCTGATTGCCGGGGGCTAGATGATGCAGGTCGGTGAAGCCCGCTTCGCTGAAGGCACGCCGGGCGGCCGAGGCGTCTTGGGCATTGACCCGCCGTGCCAGCGCGCCGATGCCGCTGCCTTCACCGAAGCGCCTGGAGTAACGCAGCATCGCCACTTGCTGGGCCAAGGGGTAGCGCTGCTCGTCCCCCGGCAAAAGCGCGGGTTCATTGAGCGCAGCGCCGGCCACTTGCTCGAGCCAACCTTGGGTGGTGGGCGAGTAGCGGCCGTGCTCGGCGTCGCGGCACAGGTCGCCCAGCACCGCGCCGGCCTCCACCGAGGCGAGCTGGTCTTTATCGCCCAGCAGCACGAGGCGCGCGCCCGGCGCCAGCGCCGCGAGCAGGTGCGCCATCATCTCCAGGTCGATCATCGAGGCTTCGTCCACCACCAGCACGTCCAGTGGCAGCGGGTTGGCAGCGTTGTGGCGGAAATGCCGGGTGCCGGGGCGGCTGCCCAACAGCCGGTGCACGGTGGTGACGTCTACAGGGATGCGCGCCTTGACCGCGTCATCGACCTGCAACCCCTGTACCTGGGCGCCGATCGACTCGGTCAGGCGCGCAGCTGCCTTGCCGGTAGGCGCCACCAGGCGGATGCGCAGCGGCTGCCCGGCCGCCACGCGAGGGCCTTGCAGCAGCGCCAACAAGCGCACCACGGTGGTGGTTTTGCCGGTACCGGGGCCGCCGGTAATGATGCTCAGGTTGCAGCGCATGGCCAGGGCACAGGCGAGCTTCTGCCAGTCGGTGCGGCCGCTGCCGTCTGCCGGGAACAGCTGCTCCAGGCGTTGCAACGTGTCGGTGCTGACCTCGTGCCGCTGGCGCAGGCGCAAGTGAAGGTTGTGATCCACCTGCCGCTCGTAATGCCAGTAGCGGCGCAGGTAAAGGCGCGTGCCAGCAAGCACCATCGGGCTGCCGGGGCCAGCGAGCAGGGGCGAGGCGGCCAGGCGCTCAGCCCAGTGGGTAGCATCGACGCCGGCCAGCAAAGCCGAGGGCAATACCTGCGCGCCGCTCGCGAGGTCGCCTTCGGGGGGCAGTGAGAGCGCGAAGTCTGGCTCGGCTAGGGTCTGCCGCAGGTCCAGGCATACGTGGCCATGGCCAAGCTGGTGGCTGGCCAGGGCCGCGGCCAGCAGCACCAGCGGCTCTGCTTCGGGGCAGCGTTCGGCGAGAAAACCGGTGAAGGCGCGGTCCAGGGCGCGCAGCCAGCCACGTTCGGCCCAGGCGTCGAACAGCGCCAAAAGGCTGGGCACGCTCTCAAGGGCTGGTGCGCGGGTGGCGGCGCCGGGCAGGGTTTCGGGAAACAGATCGTCCTGAGGGTTCATGCCAAGGCCTCCATGGGCAGCGGCCGGCCCATGAACAGCGCGTCCAACGCTTCGATGAGCACCTTGGGCGGGCGCACATGGCACACACCCTGGCCGGGAGCATCGAGGCCGCGAAGGAAGATGAACAGCGCGCCGCCCACATGCTCGTCGTAGTCATAGCCGGGCAAGCGTGCGGTGAGCTGGCGGTGCAGTGCCAGCAGGTAGAGCACGTATTGCAGGTCATAACGGTGTTCGAGCATCACCTGCTCCATCGCGGCGGGCTGATAAGCGCTGGCGTCAGGGCCCAGCCAGTTGGATTTGTAATCGGCCACGTAGTAGCGGCCTTCGTGCTCGAAACACAGGTCGATGAAACCTTTGAACAACCCGTTGAGTGGGCGGCCCATCGCGCTGGCACGTGGCAGGCCGGGGTGGGTATGGCGTTGCACGAGGGCGTCGAGCTGGCTGACGTCGACCTGATCGCTGGCGAACCAGAACTCCATTTCGGTGCGGTAGCTGGCCAGCCCCGTAAGGCTGGCAGGCGCAGCGCCTTGCAGTGGCATCGGCAACGCGAGCAGGCGCTCGAGCCAAGGCACCAGGGTCGCGATCCAGCCCTCCCAGCCGCGCCGGTTGCAGCGCCGGGCGACGCT
Organism: Pseudomonas sp. URIL14HWK12:I12; assembly: GCF_003097135.1. Classification (GTDB taxonomy): domain Bacteria; phylum Pseudomonadota; class Gammaproteobacteria; order Pseudomonadales; family Pseudomonadaceae; genus Aquipseudomonas. Next base: position 7,030 of record NZ_QEQL01000010.1, on the reverse strand, counting down.
GTCGAGCAGGCGCTGCCGGTCGGCGGCGACGTGAGCAAAGCCCTCCTCGCCAGCCCACTCCAGCAAGCCGTGCAAGAACGTGCCAGGGCCGGGGCCACGGGGGAAGGCGTGAATATCGCCACTGCTTGCCTGTGGGCCGGGCACGACGGTGCGGTCATCGTCGGCGAGCTTTTGCGCCAGCGGCGAATCGGCAGCCAGGCCATCGGCGATGCGCAAGGCGCTGTAGGACGCGATCCACCAGTTCTCGGCGGCACGCCGGGTAGGCGCCAACGCACCGCGTAAGGCTTGGTCGTTGGCCGGGGCAGTGAACGGCGTGGCCAGGGCCTCGGGCAACGGCTCGATCGCAATGGCCGGGCAGCCGGCGGCCAGTGCCTCCAGCCACTGCGCCAGGCCAGCGGCCTGCGCCACCGGTGCTCCGCCGCCCAGTACGTAGCCGATCGCGCTCTGGTGCAGCACCGACGCCTTGCCTTGCCCCCGCTTGAGGTCGGCCAGGCCCAACCAGCAGGCGTGGCGAGCCCGGGTCAGCGCCACGTAGAGCAGGCGCAGGTCTTCGCCCAGGCGCTCGTGGTCGGCACGGGCGACGATCTCTTCGCTGGCCACCAGGCTCAGTTGCACGTGGCCCTGATCGTCGTGCCAGGTGAGGGGCAGGCGCTTGCCATCGACCGGCTTGCAACTGGCCACGAACGGCAGAAATACCAGGGGGTATTCCAGGCCTTTGGACTTGTGCACGGTGATGACCTTCACCAGTTGCTCGTCGCTTTCCAACCGCAGGATCTGCTCCTCCCCCGTGGCACCGCCGTGCAGTTGCTCGGCCAAGTGGCGGATCAACGCCTGCTCGCCGTCGAGGGTGGCGCTGGCCTGCTGAAGCAACTCGGTCAGGTGCAGCAGGTTGGTGAGGGTACGTTCGCCGTCGGCACGGGCCGCCAGGCGCCGAGGTAGCTCGTAGTCGTGCATCAGCCGGCGCAACATAGCCAGCACACCCTGGCTGTGCCAGAGCGCGCGGTAGCCTCGGAAGGCCATTACGGTGCTTTCCCAGGCCTGCTCATCCTGGTTGAAGCGCTCCAGCTCCGCCAGGGGCAGGCCAAGCGTCAGGCTCGCCAGCGCCGCGCGCAGGCTGCGCTCGGCATCCGGCTCGGCGCAGGCCTTGAGCCAGGCAAGTACGTCCAGCGCTTCCCAGGTGGCGAACACCGAATCCTTGTCGGAGAGGTACACGCTGCGCACGCCTCGCGCGTCCAGCGCCTGGCGAATAAGGCGTGCTTCCTGGCCGTCGCGTACCAGGATGGCGATATCCGCGGGGCGCAAGGGGCTGAGCGGCCCCCCCGGGGCGGCGAAGCCACATGTACCGTGCGCGCCGGCATTGAGCAGGCGAGTGATTTCACTGGCGCAGCTGTCGGCCATCTGCCGTCGGTACTGGGCCAGGCTCAGCGGCTGATCGGTGGCCAGGTGCCAACAGGTCAGTGCCGGCTGCGCATCGCCGTCGTTCAGCAACTGTTCGGGGCGGCCCTGTGCCTGCACCGGATGAAACGGAACCGGGTTGTCGCCGTCGGTATCACGAAACAGAAAAGCGCCCCGGCCTTGTGGCCTGTCTTCGGCCTGCTGGAACAAATGGTTCACGGCATCGACCATGGGCTGGGTGGAGCGGAAATTGGTGCCCAGGGTATGCAGCCGCCCGGCACTGGCCCGGCGCGCCATCAGGTAGGTGTGGATGTCGGCACCGCGAAAGGCGTAGATCGCCTGCTTGGGGTCGCCGATCATGAACAGCCCAGTGCCCGGGTCGTTGGCGCTGATGCGGTAGATGCGTTCGAAGATCCGGTACTGCACCGGGTCGGTGTCCTGGAACTCATCGATCATCGCTACGGGAAACTGCTGTCGGATCAACTGCGCCAGCGGGTCGCCAGAGGAGCCCGCCAAGGCATGGTCAAGCCGGGTGAGCATGTCGTCGAAGCCCATTTCGGCGCGCTGACGCTTCTGCGCGTCGAAGGCCTGCCGAACCCAGGCGGCGGCATGAGCCAACGCGGCGCTGGCAGGGTCGGGCAAGGCCGCCAATTGCCCCGGCAGCGCTTGCATGGCGTGCAGTGCAGGGTGATCGGGAGGCTCACCTTTCCAGGCTTCGGCCATACCCCCGGGGGTGAGGCGGCTGAAGCCGGTGCCAAGGTCCAGCGAGGTTTGTGCAGGGTCCTGCGCCCAGGCCAGCAGCTTGTCGAACCAGGGCTCGAAGAAACGAGCCTGCATCTTGCGGCCATCGACCTGCTTTTGAGCCACGCCAGCACGGCACACCTCACGCAGGGCCATGGCCCATTCGGCCCAGGGGGCTTTCAACTGCTCCAGTACCTGCTCGCGAGCCTGCAGCTCGCGCTCGATAAGCACGCCCAGCTCGCCGGCGCCGGCGCTTGGCTCGGCGCTGGCGAACAAGGGCCGGGCCTTGGCAGCCAGGGCGTCGGGGGAGCCCCATTGGCTGTCGACCCAGTGCAACGCCGGGCCGGCCAGCGGGTAGCAAAACCGCCGCCAGTAATCACGTACCACTTCCGTGAGCAGGTCGCTGTGGTCCGGCTCCAGGGTCTGTGTGAACAGGCTGCCACTGTCGAAGGCATGCTCGCGCAACATGCGCTGGCACCAGCCATGGATGGTCGACACGGCAGCTTCGTCCATCCATTGGGCGGCCACTTCCAGGCGGTTGGCGCACAGCGGCCACTGCTCGGCCGGCCAGAACGCGCGCAAGGTTTCAACCAGCCCGTCGGGCGCGGGGCATTCATCGCGAAAATAACGGGCCGCCTGCGCCAGCCGCGCACGAATACGGTCGCGCAGTTCCTTGGTGGCGGCGTCGGTGAAGGTCACCACCAGAATGGCTGGCGGCAGCAACGGTTCGCTGAAGGCAGTGTCGGGGCTGCCATGGCCCAGCACCAAGCGCAGGTACAGCGCCGAAATGGTGAAGGTTTTGCCGGTGCCGGCACTGGCTTCGATCAATTGGCTGCCGCGCAGGGGAAAGCGCAGCGCCAAAGGCAAGGTTTCGCTCACTCGGCGCTCTCCTGAGCGGGTTGGTGCTGCCAGCCAGCGGCCATCACCGGCTCATAGAGCGCCTGGCTCCACTGCGCGAAGCCACCGCCCTCGGCCAGGCTGGCGAAGTCGGGGTATTGGCGGGCCAGCGCGGCGGTTTCGTCACGCTCTGCAGCTGTGTTGGCATCGCCTTCGTAGGCCGTGCGCGCCGCTGCCTGGGCTTTTTCGGGGTCGTCTTCGCGCAGCCAGGCAAAGGCCGTGCGGGTGGCCACCGGCAGCGGGCTGCAAATGCCGATGCGCCAGGCATCGAGCAAGGCTGCCAGGTGTTCTTTCGCCTGGGCGCTCTCCTGCGGCGGCAAGAGTAAGGTGCAGTCGGTGGCCACCAGCGCGGTCGTGAGCCGGTGGCCCTGGGCGCAGGTGAACAGGTGGTTGACCCAGCTGCGCAGCAGGCGGTGCCATTTGCGCTTGGGGCCATCGCCCAATGCGTTGGCTACCAGCGTGGCGTGCAGCAGTTCATCGCCCTGGCCACGGTGCAGGCCGGCAAGCCACCCTTCGACAGCAACCCCGGCATGCGCGAAGTGAGCAGGCAGGGCCCCTTGCACCGGCTGCGGCCAACGTTCGAGCAACTGCCGATAACGCAGCAACAAACCGGGAAGTGGCTCTATCAGACTGGCCTGGGCCATTTCGCCGAAGCCGGCCATGGGCAGCACCCCATGGCCCTGCAGCCGCGCAGCTGCACGCGACAGGCGTTCGGCAGGCGACTGCTCCGGATGGGCGATAGCCTGGGCCAGCAAGGCCTCGCTCAAGGTATAGCGCTCAAGGCCCGCCAGGCCGAACGGCTCGGCCTCGGGTGCCGGTGGCTCGACTGCTTCGAAATAGACCTTCAGCCGCTGCCGGAAAAAATGCCGCACTGGCTGTCGCAAAAAGTCTTGCAGCACAGCGGGGTCCAGCGGTTCGGGCAGCAGCGGCATAGGCAGGGCTGCTTGCGCGGGCGGCGCAGGGTGTTGTTGATAGAGGCCTTCCCACTCACGGGCGTAACTGGCCAGAGGGCTACCGGCCTGGAAGTACTGGAGGCTGAAGGGTTGCAGCGGGTGCTCGGTGGTGAGCGCGTGCAGCAGGTCGCTGCCATCGGCCAGCTTCCAGCCTGCGGCCAGGTGATCGCGCAACTGGCCGACCAGCACCGATGCCGGGCGCTCGCTGTTGTCACGGATGCTACGCCCTACCCAGCTGATGTATAACCGCTCTTGGGCTGAGAGCAGCGCTTCGAGCAGCAGGTAGCGGTCGTCCTCCCGTCGAGAACGGTCGCCGGGGCGGTAGTCGCTACCCATCAGGTCGAAGTCCAGCGGCGGTTGGGCACGGGGGAAATCGCCATCGTTCATGCCCAGCAGGCAGACGCGGCGAAAAGGAATGGCGCGCATCGGCATCAAGGTGCAGAAATTTACCGCACCGCTGAGAAAGTGCTGGCCCAGGTTGCCTTGGTCTACCCCGGCCAGCCACGCGTCGCGCACCACGGTCAACGGCAGCGGCTCGGCCAGGCCGACGCCTTCACACACCTCCAGCCACTGGTCGCGTAGCCCCTCCAGCTGCACCAGCAGGTACTCGCTCTGCTCATCACTGGCGCTGAAGAAACGCCGCAAGAGGGTTTGCAGGCGTTCACCCCACTGCTCTGGCGTGCCAGGGGTGCTCAGCGCCTGATGAGCGCTGTCGAGTGCGTCGAGCAACGCTGCCAGTGGGCCGATCAACGCGGCGTCCAGGCCGCCTATTTCGTCGAACGGCTCGACACCTGCGAAAGCATCGCCGTTGCCCACGGCATAGCCCAGGAGCATGCGCCGCAAACCAAAGCGCCAGCTGTTCTGCTCCATCCCCTCCGGCAGCCCGAGGCTGGCACGCTGAGAGGCGTCCATGCCCCAGCGGATGCCGGCGCCTTCAATCCAACGCCGCAGCGTCGGCAGGTCCGCCTCGCGGATACCGAAGCGGTTGCGAAGTGCAGGTACGTCGAGCAGGTCGAGCACTTCACTCACGGCGAAGCGGCTTTCCGGCAGGTTGAGCAGGTGCTCAAGCGCGATCAACAACGGCGTGCGGCCGCGCTGGCTTTGGTCTGCCAGGGTAAAGGGGATATAGCGTGGGTCGCGGTGCTCGACCTGGCCGAATACGGCGCGGATGTGTGGGGCGTAGGTGTCGATCTGCGGCACCATCACAATCACGTCACGGGGGTTCAGGGTGGGGTCTTCGCTGAACTGGGCCAGAAGCTGGTCGTGGAGAATCTCTACCTCACGCTGAGCGCTGTGGGCGACATGAAAGCGCAGGCTATGGTCGGTATGCGGGTTGACTGCCGGCCAATGTTCCTGGGTTTCCCGTAGGGGGCGCAGGTCGAGAATGTCGTCCTGCAGCTGGCCCAGTAACGTGTCGCTCTCCACCTCGCTGAAGAGGTCGATACGGCCGTCGTTGAACTGCTCGCGGTAGCTCTGCGGGTCGTCGTACTGCTCGAGCAAGTGAATGTAATCACGGCCCTGCTTGCCCCAGGCGGCAAGAAGCGGCTGGGCGTGTTGGTGCAAGGTGGCCGGGTCGAGCACTTGGGGAGCCCTGGCCTTACGCTGTTGGCGCTTGAAGGCGTGGCGCAGCAAATCCTTGTCGGCGACGATATCGGCCCAATGATGCCGGCAGGGGTTATGTACGCAGAGCAGCACCTGGCAGAAACGTGCTAACGCCGCCAAGGCATCCAGCACCTGCGCCGGGAGTGAAGAGATGCCGAACACAATCACCCGCCTTGGCAGGCCGGGGGGCGGCTCGGCGGCATTGGCCATGTGTTGCAGGTAACGTTGATGAACACCTGCACGGCTCTGCGCCATGCCACTTTCGCCGACATCGGCCAGCAGGTGCCTCCACAGCTCCGCCTGCCAGCGTTGTTGCTCGGCCATAGGCTTGGCGTGGCCTTTATGGTCGCGCAACTGGTGGCGGCCGTGGGCCCAGTCTTCCAGCCAGTCGGCCCGGTAGACCTGGTATTGGTCAAATAGGTCAGCCAGCCGCTCGGAAAGTTGATAGCGTTTGCGCATATCGCTGTCGTCGCGCAGAAAGCGAGCCAAGGGCGCGAAGTGTGGCTCATTCATCAACGCAGGCAGTAGGCGCATGAAACGCCAAGTCAGCGGGGTCTTGTCGAGCAGTGATTCGGCAGGGATGTTGTCCTTGCCCAAAGCGGCACGGTACAGGCGCCAGATAAAGGTACCGGGCAATTGCACATCCAAGGCTGCCGCAATGCCACAACCCCCGCCTTGTTCATCGTCGCGGTCCTGGGCCAGAGCCATCTTCAACCACTGGGCGATGCCGTTGCTCTGTACGAGGATGGTTTCGTTTTCCAGCGGCCCTAATGGGAAACGCTGGATAACACCCAGAATCAGGCTGCGCAGGTCCTCCGGCTGATTGCCATGGATGACCATGAAGCCAGGGTTGATGGGGGACGCAGGCATTGAAGAAATCCGCTTAGGCTCGACAAAGGTGGACACCCTACGCGGACGACGGGCCCATCTGCAAGGCACCTGGCTGTATAGGGATATTTCCTGCTGCTGAAAAGACAAAACCCCAATCGTTTTCACGATTGGGGTTCTGCGGGTTTGAATCTTGACGATGACCTACTCTCACATGGGGAGACCCCACACTACCATCGGCGATGCGTCGTTTCACTGCTGAGTTCGGGATGGGATCAGGTGGTTCCAACGCTCTATGGTCGTCAAGAAATTCGGTAGCTGCCGCGCCTGGGCGTTGCAGCGAATTCAGGTATGTGATGTTTGTGCGTATCTGGCGAATTTTCGGCTGTGTCGCTTCACCACCGCATCTGCTCTGGGCAGATTGCTTGGGTGTTATATGGTCAAGCCTCACGGGCAATTAGTATGGGTTAGCTCAACGCCTCACAGCGCTTACACACCCCACCTATCAACGTCGTAGTCTTCGACGGCCCTTTAGGGGATTCAAGATCCCAGTGAGATCTCATCTTGAGGCAAGTTTCCCGCTTAGATGCTTTCAGCGGTTATCTCTTCCGAAC
>NZ_QEQL01000009.1 GCF_003097135.1 Pseudomonas sp. URIL14HWK12:I12 | reverse complement strand
CCGTTGGGCAGGTTCGCTTCGTTGACGGAGTGCTCGGGGCCTTTGTTGTCCAGGCCAACGATGGTCACGCCGTGATCGACGCCGGCCACCGGAACGGTCAGCTTGGCCGTGGTGCTGTCGCCGTCACCGTCGGTGAGGGTGTACTGGAACACGTCGCTGCCGCTGAAGCCGTTGGGCAGCACGGTGCCGGGTTTCAAGCTGTAGCTGTAGCTGCCGTCGCTGTTGAGGGTCAGGGTGCCGTACTGGCCTTCGATGCGCTCGGCAGTAACCGGCGTGGCATTGCTGTCGGCACCGACCTTGTCGTTGTCCAGCACGTTGCCGGTCACAGTCGGGGCCTGCTCGGTGGCCACCTTGCTGGTGTCGTCGGCAGCGATCGGGGCGTCGTCCACGATCTTCACGTTGAGCCAGGCGGTGTCGCTGTCGCCTTGCGGGTCGGTTGCGACGACCTTGAAGTCTTCGTACAGCGCCTCACCTGCCTTGCCGGTATTGGTCTGGGCCTGGCTGAGGGTATAGCTGTAGCTGATGGTCTGAGTGCTGGCGTCGTAACCAGTAATGGTCAGGGTGTTGCCGTCCTGGCCAACGATGCTGGTGCCCACGAGGGTGTTGTTGGCGATCACCTGCACACCGTCGATGGTCAGCGATGCCAGGCCGTCCTTGGCATCGACAGTGAAGCTGCCGCGTTGGACCAGCGCTTCAGGGTTCGGGTCGGTGCCATTGCCCAGATTGGCTTCATAGACGATATGTTCCGGGCCGTTGTTATCGAGGTCACCAATGATCACCGGGTTGTTGGGCGTGACCGGCGGTACAGCAGTGCCCGGTGCGGCCTGGTTCACATTCAGGTCGCCAATGTCGGGCCGGGGGAATTCAGGCGTCACGAACAGCCCTTCGGTGGGGAAGCCGATCACCGGCGTCACCGAGCCTCCGACCTCCTCCAGCAATACGAATGAGTGCCCACCCCCCAGGCTGCCTGCCGGCCCACTTACAGTGGCCGCAGGGCTGTTGGGCCCGGCTGCAGTCGGCTCGGCATTCTGGGTCGGGTCTTCACCCGCTGCGATGGCTTGCTGCAATCGCTCAACGTCGGTCAGTTGAGTATTGGAGGGGTCGGCATCCTGAACCTGCAACACCGGGGCTTCTCCGGCCAGCAGTTGCGGAGTGAGTTCAAGGCTGCTGCCTCGGCCGAGTGTCAGCTCGCTGCCGTTTTGCAGGTGCACCGCCACCGCACCGCCAACGCCGGTGTCGAGGGTTTCACCCGCGTAGACGCGATCGCCTTCGACCAACAAGCGACGGTTGCCATCTGGGCCCACCGCAAAGACCTGGCCCACCACCTTGCTGACAACACCGATCAAACTTGCCATGCCCACTCCTCCATTGCCATCTATGGCATCAGGCTGCGGCACGGGAAGGCTGCTGTTGTGACGTGCGGATGTATCCAGCGCAGTGGCACTAGGCTATCATGAAGACTTCATTGATGCAGAACCTAGTGAATGAATGCTCAGACATTCAAGTTCAGCGAAGCTTCCGTGTTACAGGACTGGGCGGCAGTATTTAACCGCCAATTTTTTGTCACACCAGCCCTGAAACGCTGATCCGTGCGTTACAGCAGCTCCGTGCAGAGCCGAAAAAACATTGAACTTTTTCAAAAGTTGCAGATTCACAGCCCAGGTCTAGCCTTGGGCGCTACATCGGACATCAGAATGCGGGGTATGACCGCCGATTTCCTAAGTTTTTTTTGGCATATAGGCTATGAAAAAACGATCTTAAAACTTCGAAAAATCCAGTTAACAACTGATGTTAGGATCGCCACCCAGACGATCCAGCAAAAACGTCAAATGATTGGCGATGCTGCACATCACACTACAGGGAGAAGTACCGATGCGCGTTTTTACTCCGCTCTGCAGCGCCGTCCTTTTGGCGATGAGCGCCGGCTCACTGCATGCAATGACCCTTCAGCAGGCCATTCAAGCGACGGTGGATAACCATCCTGAGCTGCAATCGAACCTTAACGCGCGCTTGGCCGCGGACGAGGACGCCAAGGTCGCCCGTGGTGCGTACTTCCCTACAGTGGACCTGGTCGGCGGCTGGGGCCGTGAACGCTCCGATACCCCTACCACGCGTGCCCAGGGCAACCACAACAAAGAAACCCTGAACTACACCCAGTCGGAATTGCGCCTGCGCCAGATGCTGTTCGACGGCTCCAACACGTCGCGCGAAGTGGAGCGCACCCGTTCGGTGTCGACATCCCGTGCCTACTACGCCCAAGGCGTTGCGCAAGATCTGGCGCTGCGCGCCGTGGAGGTCTACCTGCAAGTTCTGCAGCGTCGCGAAGAGGTGGCGCTGGCGCGCAACAACCTGCAGGCACACCAGCGGGTCAATGATCAGATCGGCCTGCGCACCGAGCGCGGCGTAGGCAGCAGCGCCGACAGCGACCAGTCCCGCGCGCGGGTGGCCCTGGCGCAAAACAACTACCAGACAGCGATGGTGGACCTGGCCGACGCCGAGTCGAACTTCTACAGTGCAGTCGGCCAGATGCCCGACCAGCTTGAGGAGCCAGCGTCGATCATCGGCGAATTGCCTGCAGGCCTTGAGCAAGCGCGCCAGGCAATGCAGGAAAACAACCCCTACCTCAAATCGGCACAGGCCGATGTGCAGTCGGCCGAGCAACAGTACGAAGGCGCCAAATCGCAGTTCTACCCTCGCGTAGACGCCGAAGTAGCGGTAGGTGCCAACAACAACATCTCGGGTGAGGAAGGCCACGCTAACGACTGGCGCGCCGGTGTAGCGGTGAGCTACAACCTGTTCCGTGGTGGTTCCGACAAGGCACGCCTGCAAGGTGATGCGCACCGCATCAACCAGGCCATGGACATTCGCAACAATGCCCTGCGCACCTTGAACGAAAACATGTCGCTGGCCTGGCACGCCATGGAAAACGCCCGTATCCAGACGCCGGTGGCCCGCGAATACGCCCAGACCAGCACACGCGTGCGCTCCGCCTACCAGGACCAGTTCGGCCTGGGCCAGCGCACCCTGCTCGATGTACTGGACAGCGAAAACGAGCTGTACAACGCCAACCGCCGCTTTGTGGAAGTCCGCTACACCGAGGAATACTCGATGTACCGCGTGCTGGCCAACATGGGTGAGCTGCTGCCCAAGACCCGCATCGTGCTGCCGCCAGAAGCGGTGGCCAACACCGAAGTGCGCAGCGAAGCGCGCCTGCCAGGCCTGCGCTAGCCGCAAAGCGCTGCCCGAGCATTCCCCCGCTCGGGCAGCGCCCGCCGCTCTCCTACCCGCCCCTTCGCTCGGCAGCCTGCCAGCTGCACGATTGTGCAGTTCCATGATCCAACGCATTGCCGGCACCAGCCTTGGGCCGCACCACCGCCTGTGGTTCGCGGATTCGCGATCGACTTCTGGCACAATGCGCGGGTATTCAAGGACTCCCACATCACATGACGCTTTCTCCCCTGCGCCGGCTGGTATTCAGCCTGCTTCGCCGTACCCTCTACCTTTGGGTGCGGTCCGAAACCATCAATCCACCGTCGTTCGGGCAAAACCTCGACCGCAGCACCCCCGTGTTCTACGTGCTGCAATCGCCCGCGCTGAGCGACCTGGCCGTGGTAGACAGGGAATGTGCAAAACTGGGCCTGCCGCGGCCGGTATGGCCCGTGGCGCTGGATGCGGTGCTGGAGCCGGCAGCGTTCTTCTACCTTACCCCTGACCCCGACTGGCTGGGCCGCCACGATAAGCGCGGCGCCCCACCGACCCTAAGCCGGCTGGTCCGGCTGGCAGCCGAGGATTCGAGCGTCGACGCCCAGATCGTGCCGGTCAGCGTGTTCTGGGGGTTGTCGCCGGCCAGTGAGAACAGCGCCTGGAAGCTGCTGTTCGCCGACAGCTGGGCGGTCACCGGGCGCCTTCGCCGGTTGGTGACCATCCTCATCCTGGGCCGCAAGACCCGGGTGCAGTTCGCCCCGCCGCTGCGCTTGCGGGAGCTGATCAACAGCGGCCACACCGAGGAGCGCACGACCCGCCGCGCCCAGCGATTGCTGCGGGTGCATTTCCGCCAGCAAAAGGCTGCTGTGATAGGCCCGGACATCTCCCACCGCCGCCACTTGGTCAAGGGCCTGGTGCATGCACCGCAGGTGCGCGAGGCCATCGCCGAACAAATGCAGGCCAGCCATATCACACAGGAGAAAGCCGAAAAGCTTGCTTTAAGGTATGGCAACGAGATCGCTTCGGACTACACCTATACCGCGATCCGCTTTCTGGAAGTGGTGCTGAGCTGGTTCTGGCACAAAATCTACGATGGCATCAAGATCGGCCATATCGACCAGGTCAAGGCTATCGCCCCAGGCCATGAAGTCATTTATGTGCCCTGCCATCGCAGCCACATCGACTACCTGCTGCTTTCCTACCTGCTGTTTCGCAATGGCCTCACTCCCCCCCACATCGCTGCCGGCATTAACCTGAACATGCCGGTGATCGGTAGCCTGCTGCGCCGCGGCGGGGCGTTCTTCATGCGCCGCACGTTCAAAGGCAACCCACTCTACGCCGCGGTGTTCAACGAATACCTGCACACGCTGCACACCCGCGGGTTCCCGGTGGAGTATTTCGTCGAAGGCGGCCGTTCGCGCACCGGGCGCATGCTGCGCCCCAAGCCGGGCATGTTGTCGATCACCTTGCGCAGTTACTTGCGCTCTTCACGCACCCCTGTAGTGCTGGTTCCGGTCTACATCGGCTACGAGCGAGTGCTCGAAGGCCGGACCTACCTGGGCGAGCTGCGCGGGGCAAGCAAGAAGAAGGAGTCGGTATTCGACATCTTCAAGGTGCTCGGCGCGCTCAAGCAGCGATTCGGTGAGGTGGCAGTCAACTTCGGAGAGCCCATTCGCCTCGGCCAGTTTCTCGACATCGCCCAGCCGGGCTGGCAACAACAGGCCCAGGCCGAGGGCGAGCGCCCGCAGTGGCTGCACCCGGTCACGCGCCAGCTGGGTGATCAGGTCGCCCGCAGCATCAACGAGGCGGTAGCGATCAACCCAGTCAACCTGGTGGCACTGGCGCTGTTGTCCAGCAGCCGCCAGGCACTGGATGAGGCCGCCCTGGAGCGAGCGCTGGACCTGTTTCTGGCGCTGCAGCGCGCAGTGCCCTACTCGCCGTTCGCCACCTTGCCCGAGGGTGATGGCAAGGCGCTGATCGAACACGTGCGCGGCATGGGGCTGTTGACCGAACAACACGATCGGCTCGGGCGCATCCTTTACCTGGATGAGCCCAATGCCGTGCTGATGACCTACTACCGCAACAACATCCTGCACGCCTTCGCCCTGCCCGCCTTGCTGGCCAGTTTCTTCCTGAGCGGCTCGCGGATGAACCGCGAACAGATGCAGCGCTTCAGCCGGGCGTTGTATCCATTCCTGCAAGCGGAGCTGTTCATCCGCTGGCCGGTCGAGGCGCTGGACGAGGTCATCGACCTGTGGCTGGATGCATTCGTCGCGCAAGGCCTGCTGCGCCTGGACGGCGATGCCTACGTACGCGCCGCGCCCAGCTCGCGAGAGTTCGTGCTGCTGACGCTGCTTGCGCGCTGCATCACCCAGACCCTTCAACGCTTCTACATGGCGATCGCCCTGTTGCTCAACGCCGGGCAGCACCAGCTCACGGCCGAGTCGCTGGAAGAGCTGTGCACCGTCATGGCACGGCGGCTATCGATGCTCCATGGCTTGAATGCGCCGGAGTTCTTCGACAAAACGCTGTTTCGCCATTTCATCGAAACCTTGCAAACGGTCGGGGTGGTGTTCACGGACGATCAGGGCCGGCTGGGTTACCAGGCGCGGTTGGGTGAGCTGGCCGAGGGCGCGGCCAAGCGCGTGCTGTCGGCCGAGCTCAGGCTGTCGATCCGCCAGGTAGCTTTGCAACCTGAGGCCCCTGCGGTATGACCCCAGCACCGGCCCTTCTCGGAAAACTCGCGAAAACGCCCGGCCAGGTTGCACCGCCAGCCCACGGCGTTAGCCTTTGGACCTTTTGACTGGAGCCCGGACCATGCGAATTCGCCCCTTGTTACTGTGCCTGCCTGTCTTCGCGCTGGGGGCATGCACACAGGTTCCCAAACCTGAGGCCACCCTGGCAGGCGAGGTGTACTACCTACAGCGCAGCGCATTGCCACCAGAGGCCGTGTTGAGCGTGAGCCTTCAGGATGTCTCACTGGCCGATGCGCCCGCCGTGGAGCTGAGCAAGCAAAGCCGCCCCACCGAAGGCCGCCAGGTTCCTCTGCCGTTCACCCTTACCTACAACCCCAACCAGCTCAAGAGCGGCCATCGCTATGCGGTCAGTGCGCGCATCGAGGTGAGCGGCAAGCTCCTGTGGGTCACTACCGAGCAGCACAGCGTAACCCTCGACAGCCAAGCCTCATCCCCGCTGCGTATCCGCGTTGAACCGGTGCATACTGGCTCACCGATCATTCACTGACACAAGGACCTTCCCATGCTTCGTCGCTTCGCTCCCCTGGCCACCCTGTGCGCAGGCGTACTGCTTTCGGCCAACGCATTGGCGCTGTCGCTGAACGATTTGTCGCAATCCGATGCGACCGGCGGCCTCAAAGACGCTCTGGCACAAGGTGCTCAAGTCGCGGTCAAGCAACTCGGCACGCCGGGCGGCTTCAACAACAACCCTCAGGTACGTATCCAGTTGCCCGCAAAACTCGAGAAAGCCAACAAGCTCATGGGCGCGCTGGGGATGGGCTCGCAGGTTCAAGACCTGGAAAACGGCATGAACGCCGCCGCCGAGGCCGCCGTGCCTCAGGCTCAGGCGATTCTGGTCAACTCCGTGAAAAACATGAGCGTCACTGACGCCAAGGGCATCCTTCAGGGCGGCCAGGATTCGGCCACCCAGTACCTCAACAAAAGCAGCCGCGAAGAGATCCGCGCCAAGTTCCTGCCCATCGTCAAGGCCAATACCGACAAGATCGGCCTGGCACAGAAATTCAACGGGGTTGCGGGCCAGGCCAGTGCGCTGGGCCTGCTCGACAGCAAGACCAACACGGTCGAAGGCTATGTCACCGAAAAGGCGCTCGATGGGCTGTTCAAGATGATTGCCCAGCAAGAGGAATCGATCCGCCAGAACCCGGCGGCGGCGGCCAGCGGCCTGGCCAAGAAAGTGTTCGGTGCCTTGGGCGGCCGATAGTCGGTTTTCCGAACGGCGCCAAAGGTCAAATCCGGGATCCCGGATGGCCCGGCGCCATTACCTAGCTCAAGGCCCCGAAAACCGGGGCCTTGAGCGCTTCAAAAAGCTGGCACGCGTTCTGCTCTATCCTCGGTAGCCAAACTTGGCCTACTAAAAAGAACAAACCTCGAGGATACAAAGCATGCGTATCGCCCCGACCCTGTTGAGCCTCTCTCTGTTCGCCGCACTGTGCAGCACCGGCGCCCAGGCAGAAGAACTGACCGGCACCTTGAAGAAGATCAAGGACTCCGGTTCCATCACCCTCGGCCACCGCGACTCCTCCATTCCCTTCTCCTATATCGCTGATGCCTCCGGCAAACCGATCGGCTACTCGCACGACCTGCAACTGAAAGTCGTCGACGCGCTCAAGAAGCAGTTGGACATGCCCAACCTTGAGGTCAAGTACAACCTGGTGACCTCCCAGACCCGTATCCCGCTGGTGCAGAACGGCACCGTCGACCTGGAATGCGGCTCGACCACCAACAACGCAGAGCGTGGCCAGCAGGTCGACTTCTCGGTCGGTATCTTCGAGGTCGGCACTCGCCTGTTGTCGAAGAAAGACAGCGCCTACAAAGACTTCGCCGACCTCAAGGGCAAGAACGTGGTGACCACCGCCGGCACCACCTCCGAGCGCCTGCTCAAGGCCATGAACGCCGACAAGCAAATGGGCATGAACGTGATCTCGGCCAAGGACCACGGCGAAGCTTTCCAGATGCTGGAAACCGGCCGCGCCGTGGCTTTCATGATGGACGACGTGCTGCTGGCCGGCGAAATGGCCAAGGCCAAGAAACCCACCGAATGGGAAGTGACCGGCACACCGCAGTCCTATGAAATCTATGGCTGCATGGTGCGCAAGGGCGACGAGGCCTTCAAGAAAGTCGTCGACGATGCCATTACTGCCACCTACAAGTCGGGCGAGATCAACGGCATCTACAACAAGTGGTTCGAGCAGCCGGTGCCACCCAAAGGCCTGAACCTGCAGTTCCCGATGAGCGACAAGCTCAAAGCCCTGATCGCCACCCCGACCGACAAGCCAGCGCCCGACAAGCAGTCGTAAGCCCTGCACCTGGCCGCCTGCCCGGCGGCCAGGCCTCTTCGGTTACCCCTTTCGTGTAGGCCACTACCATGCACTATTCCTGGAATTGGGGCGTATTCTTCGACTCCACCGGCGTAGGCGACGAGATTTACCTGGACTGGTACATCTCGGGCCTGGGCTGGACCATCGCCATTGCGCTCAGCGCCTGGGTCGTCGCCCTGGCGCTCGGCACCGTGCTCGGCGTACTGCGCACCGTCCCCAACCGCTGGCTGCGCGCCATCGGCACTGCGTATGTCGAACTGTTTCGTAACGTGCCGCTGCTGGTGCAGCTGTTCATCTGGTACTTTCTGGTGCCCGACCTGCTGCCAGAAGGCGCGCAGGAATGGTTCAAGCAAGACCTCAACCCCACGACGTCGGCGTTCATCAGCGTGATGATCTGCCTGGGGCTCTTCACCGCCGCACGGGTGTGTGAGCAAGTGCGCACCGGCATCGAATCACTGCCGCGCGGCCAGGCTGCCGCAGCGCGCGCCATGGGTTTCACCACCCGCCAGATCTACCGGATCGTGCTACTGCCACAAGCCTTTCGGATCATCATCCCGCCGCTGACCTCAGAGTTTCTGAACGTGTTCAAGAACTCCTCGGTGGCCTCGCTGATCGGCCTGATGGAGCTGCTGGCACAGACCAAGCAGACCGCCGAGTTTTCTGCGCGGCTGTTCGAAGCCTTCACACTGGCCACCCTGATCTACTTCACCTTGAACATGAGCCTGATGTTGCTGATGCGCCTGGTTGAAAAACGTGCGCTGGTGCCCGGCATGATTTCCGCAGGGGGTAAATGATGGACTTCTCTGGAATCGTCCCGGCGCTGCCCGCGCTGTGGAACGGCCTGATCATGACGCTCAAGATCATGGCCCTGGGCGTGCTCGGCGGTATCACCCTCGGCACGCTGCTGGCACTGATGCGGCTGTCGCACAACCCGCTGCTGTCGAAGGTGGCCGGCTTCTACGTCAACTACTTCCGCTCCATCCCGCTGCTGCTGGTGATCACCTGGTTCTACCTGGCCGTGCCATTCGTGATCGGCTGGATCACCGGCACTAACACACCCATCGGTGCGTTCACCTCGTGCGTGGTGGCGTTCATGATGTTCGAGGCGGCGTATTTCTGTGAAATCGTGCGTGCCGGGGTGCAGGCCATTCCCAAGGGCCAGATGGGGGCCGCCCAGGCGCTGGGCATGCGCTACGGCCAGATGATGCGGTTGATCATCCTGCCCCAGGCGTTTCGCAAGATGACCCCGCTGCTGTTGCAGCAGAGCATCATCCTGTTCCAGGACACCTCGCTGGTCTACACGGTGGGCCTGGTGGATTTCCTCAACTCCGCGCGCTCCAGCGGCGACATCGTCGGCCAGGCCAATGAGTTCCTGATCTTCGCCGGCGTCGTGTACTTCCTCATCAGCTTCGGTGCCTCGGCACTGGTCAAGCGCCTGCAGAAAAGGTTGGCCGTATGATTTCCATCAAGAACATCTCCAAGTGGTATGGCAACTTCCAGGTGCTCACCGACTGCAGCACCGAGGTCAAGAAAGGTGAAGTGGTGGTGGTGTGCGGCCCGTCCGGGTCGGGCAAGTCCACCCTGATCAAGTGCGTCAATGCACTGGAACCGTTCCAGAAGGGTGACATCGTCGTCGATGGCACCTCGGTGGGCGCAGCCAAAACCGACCTGCCCAAGCTGCGCTCGCGCGTGGGCATGGTGTTCCAGCACTTCGAACTGTTCCCGCACCTGTCGATCACCGAGAACCTGACGATCGCCCAGATCAAGGTGCTGGGCCGCAGCAAGGCGGAAGCGACCGAGAAAGGCCTGGCGCTGCTCGATCGAGTAGGCCTGAAAGCCCACGCGCACAAGTTTCCCGGCCAGCTCTCCGGCGGCCAGCAGCAGCGCGTAGCCATCGCTCGTGCACTGGCGATGGACCCGATCGTGATGCTGTTCGACGAGCCCACCTCGGCCCTGGACCCGGAGATGGTTAACGAGGTGCTGGACGTAATGGTGCAATTGGCCCAGGAAGGCATGACCATGATGTGCGTGACTCACGAGATGGGTTTTGCACGCAAGGTAGCCGACCGAGTCATCTTCATGGACCAAGGGCAGATCGTCGAGGATTGCGCCAAGGACGAGTTCTTCGGTGACATCGAATCGCGATCCGAACGCGCTCGCCATTTCCTGTCGCGGATCCTGCAGCATTGATCGGCCACCCGGCCCTGCCTGCCCTGGCCATGCCGCTGCGCATGGCCAGGCGCCTGGCACTGGGCAGTGGCAGGGCGCTGTGATGAAATGGCGCCTCACTCCCCAGCGGCCTGCTACCTTCCTCGTGCTTCCACGTTCCCACCGCCATCTGTTGATGTTGCCGTTGATCATCCTGGTCACCAGTGCCCTGGGGGTGCTGGGCTATTGGATCAGCGACCAGTACGGCCTTCGCTCGCTCAGTGAGTCTGGTGCGCGACAGATGGAGCTCAACGCCCGCGCGCTTGAGATCGAACTGAACCAGTATCGCTACCTGCCCAGTGTTCTGGAGCTGGAAACCAGCGTCTCCGACCTACTGGCCTGGCCCGACGGCGGCCGCCGCGGCGCGGTGAACACCTACCTCGAAGGCCTGCAGCGACGCAGCGGGGCCCGGGTTATTTACGTGCTCGACCCCACCGGCCGAGTGCAGGCCACCAGCAACTGGCGCGACACCGACAGCTTCCTGGGCGAAGACTTGTCGTTCCGCCCCTATTTCAAGGATGCCATCCGCGGGCAGACCGGCCGCTACTACGGCATCGGCACCACCACCGGCGAGCCGGGCTATTACCTGGCCCACGGCCTTGAGGACCACGGGCGGATCATCGGGGTGGCTGTGATCAAGGTGCGCCTGGAGGCCATGGAGGAACGCTGGAAGCGCGCTCGGCTGGAGGCCTTCGTCAGCGACGAGAACGGCATCATCATTCTCTCCAGCGACCCGGCGCGGCGGCTGAAGTCGATCTACCCGCTCAACGAAGTGATCCTCGAGCGCCTGGCGCGCAGCCTGCAATATTACTGGTACCGCCTCACCGAGCTGGAGCCCGTGGAGCGCGAGACGCTGGCCCAGGGGGTGGAACGCCTTTCCCTGGTGCAGACCGACGACAGCGGCAACGCCAGCGCAGTGGCCTACCTGGCACAAAGCCGGGTGCTGCCCGACACCCAGTGGCGCTTCACCCTGCTTACGCCACTGCGGGAGCAGCGCCACGAAGCGATGATCATGGGCACCCTGGTGGGCGTGGCTTTCGCGCTGATGGCTTTTCTGTTCATTGCCTGGAAAGAACGGCGCAAGGTGCTAGCCACGCGATTGGCAGCGCGAGAGGCGCTTGAGGAGGCCAACAACCTGCTCGAAAAACGAATCGCAGAGCGCACGGCCGACCTGCGCGCAAGCAATGAACGCCTGCGCGCGCAGATCCGCGAACGTCGCCACGCTGAAGAGACCCTGCGCCAGGCGCAGGATGAACTGGTGCGTGCGGGCAAGCTCGCAGCCATCGGGCAGATGTCTACCAGCATCGCCCACGAGCTCAACCAGCCCCTGGCGGCACTGCGCACGCTCTCCGGCAATACCGTTCGGTTTCTCGAACGAGGCGCGCTGGACGTTGCCAGCACCAACCTTCGCACCATCAACGACCTGGTCGACCGGATGGGGCGCATCACCGCGAGCCTGCGTGCCTTCGCGCGGCGCGGCGACGATCATGGCCAGGCCAGCGTCGGCAGCGCTCTGGATGCCGCGCTGCAGGTGCTCGACACCCGCCTGGTGGGCGTGCAAGTGGCCCGCCAGGTGGCGGATGCACGGGTCGGCATCGACCAGACCCGCCTGGAGCAGGTGCTGGGCAACCTGATCGGCAACGCCCTTGACGCGATGGCGGGTGTCGACGCCCCCTGCCTTACCCTGCACGGCCAGGCGCTGGGCGAGCACTACTGCCTGCGCGTGCAAGACAACGGCCATGGCGTGGATGAAGCCACCCGCCAGCACCTGTTCGAACCGTTCTTCACCACAAAACCGGGCGAACAAGGCCTTGGTCTGGGCCTGACCCTCTCTGCCAGCCTGGCCGCAGCAGCCGGCGGCGAGCTGGCCCTTGCCGCCGACCCGGGCCCGGGCGCCACGTTCGTCCTGCGGATTCCTTTGCTGCCCTTCCCCACCCTTGCGAGACCCTCGCCATGAATACCCCCTTGAGCGTTTTGATTGTCGAGGATGACCCCCATGTGTTGTTGGGCTGCCAGCAGGCATTGGCACTGGAAGACATTGCCTGCGAAGGCGTGAGCAGCGCCGAGCAGGCTCTGGCGCGGGTAGGCAGCGATTTCGCTGGCATCGTGGTCAGCGACATCCGCCTGCCTGGCATGGACGGCATGGCCCTGCTGGCCGAGCTCAGGGCTCGCGACCCCAGCCTGCCGGTGGTGCTGATCACCGGCCACGGCGACATCTCCATGGCCGTTGGCGCGATGCGCCAAGGTGCCTATGACTTCATGGAAAAGCCCTTCTCCCCTGAGCGCCTGGTAGATGTGGTCCGTCGCGCCTTGGAGCATCGCGGCCTGGCGCGCGAAGTGCACCATTTGAAAAAACAGCTGGCCGGGCGGGGCGCGCTGGAGCAGCGCATCATTGGCCGCTCACCGGCCATGCAGGCAGTGCGCGAGCTGATTGCCAATGTCGCCGACACCGCGGCCAATGTATTGATCGAAGGCGAAACGGGTACCGGCAAGGAGTTGATCGCCCGTTGCCTGCACGATTTCAGCCGGCGCCAGAGCGAGCCGTTCGTTGCGCTCAACTGCGGCGGCCTGCCTGAGAGCCTGTTCGAGAGCGAGATCTTCGGGCATGAAGCCAATGCTTTCACTGGTGCCGGCAAGCGCCGTATCGGCAAAGTCGAGCACGCCAACGGGGGCACCTTGTTTCTCGATGAGGTCGAGAGCATGCCGCTGAACCTGCAGATCAAGATGTTGCGGGTGCTTCAGGAGCGCCAGGTCGAGCGTCTGGGCTCGAACCAGCCGGTCGAGGTCGATTGCCGTGTCATCGCGGCTACCAAGGCCGACCTCGACGCTTTGGGCCGTGAAGGTGGGTTCCGCAGCGATTTCTACTACCGCCTGAATGTTGTCACGCTGGAGCTGCCTCCACTGCGCGAGCGCCGCGAGGATATCCTTCAGCTGTTCGAGTACTTTCTGCAGCAGGCGGCGCTGCGCTTCGACCGCCCCGCCCCTGAGCTGGACAGCCACACCGTCTCCAAGCTGATGAGCCATGACTGGCCGGGCAATGTGCGCGAGCTGCGCAACGTGGCCGAGCGCTTCGCCCTGAGCCTGCCCGCATTCAAACAGGGCAGCGGGCTAAGCCAGGGATTGAGTTTTTCCGAAGCGGTCGAAGCCTTCGAACGCAACTTGCTCACCGACGCATTGGCGCGCACCGGCGGTAACCTCAGCCAGGCCAGCCAGGAGCTGGGCATGGCCAAAACCACGCTGTTCGACAAAGTGAAGAAATACGGGCTTAACGGGTAGTTATCTACGGCTTCGCAAATGATCGGGCGCGCTTGAATACGTGCACCTTTCACTACGGAGCCCTCATCATGACCCAAGCGGCCGATCACGCACCCCTGCTGGAGCTTTCTGGCGCCTCCACCGATTTCGAAGACCACCTGCCCTCACTGGCCGAAGCCGACGCTCAAAGGGCGCTGGCTTTGGCTTGCCTGGTCAAGTCCAACGAGACCTTCGAGCAGTTGCTCGACCACCATCTGGAATTGGAGAAAATCAGGCAGGCCAGCCTGGCGCTAAGCGGGCCGCTGCTCGAATCCGTCACGCGGGATCGACACAGCAGCCTGGAGGCACTAGAACCACTGGCGCGGCTGAACCTGAGCGCGCTTGCAATGGAGGCGCGGATACAGGCTGCACTGGGTGTGCTCAATGAGTCCGAGTTGGAACTGGTCACCGTCGTCAGCGACCACTCGATCAAGGCCGAGCAGATACCGCCCCGCTATCAGTTGGCGCAGCTTGTGATCGATCAAGCAGAGCACCCGCTGCCGGGGCCCGTGCTGATGACCGAGCGCCTCGCACTGGCTGAGCCCGGCCAGCCCGCCACGACGCTGCTGGCATGGCATCGGCTACCCGGAGGCTTGAAACGCTACGTTTCACCCAAAGAGGCCTATGAGCATGTGGCGTTGCTGCTGGGGCTTGAGCCTCAGGACTCGATCATTGCGCGCCCTGCTCCGGAGCATTCCTTTGCCGCCGCCCTGCTGGCCACGATCGAAAGTGCAGTAAACGCCGCCGAGGAAGCCGAACCCCTGGATGCCGTGCGCTTGGAACTGGTGGATGCCTTGACCCCTACCCCTCATTGGCCGCGCGACCATGCATTGGCACAGGTGCTGGCCAGCCAAGGCTTGCTTGCGATCGGCGATGTGAACCTTGACTGGCTACAGCGGCTGAGCAACGAACAACGTCACGCCCTGATCAACGACCTGGCCGAGCACTGCCAGGCTCACGAGGAGGCCCGCTTGCATCAGCAAGGGCACCTGCCTTCACGCTTGAGTTGGGTGCAGGATCAAGTGGTACGCCAGCTTCAGGCCGACTTCGCAATCGAAGGCCGCTGCCAGGTAACGCTCGACCTGCCGGCACGGCTTGAGCTTCGGCGCCTGCCGCACGCTGGCGCCCCCCGGCAGATCCCGGCCTTCGAAACGGTGCCCAGCGTCGAGCGTGAGCAGGTTGATCTTGGGCAGTTCCTGTTGCACAACATCAATACTTCGGTGGACAGCGAGCTGGACAGGCGCCTGGATTTTCTCACTGTGCAGGTGGAAGCGGAGCTTCCTGCCAGCGCCGCCCGTGTCCGTGCAGGCATCGACAGCCAGTGGCTCAAACGCACTGCGCAATCCCTGAACCTGGCCCAGGGATACGAAAACGTACTGAGCCACTATTTCTTCCCCTCCCCTGAGCATGCCGATGAACGCAGGGCTGTGTTGCGCCGGCCCTTCGAAACGGCATTGCGGGTACTGGCTAGGGCGGCCGAAGTGCTGGGCCTGGTCGATAGCACCGCACAGGCCATGTTGGCACGCGCAGTGGGAGCCCACACCCCAGAGCAGTGGGGGTCCATACGCTTGCAGTCGGTGCGCCTGGCGATCTTCAATCAAGAGGTCCATACCGCAGGTGCACAGCTCGAAAGCGTCATGCTGATCGTCGACATTGAGCAGCCATGCGTGCTGCTGTATCTGCCGTACTCCCCGCGCGCCACCTTGACCCAGCACGCGGGCGTGAGCGAAGCGCTCGAGCACCTGGCCGACCTATGCCTTGACCCCAAAATCCGCGACTACGTTGCCCAGCGGGCCATCGAAGGCGACCCCACTTGGCTGGCCGCCCGGATCAGCCAAGCCCTGCAGAGTGGTTTCTATCACCTGTTCGAGAGCGTGGCCAATTGGCCGTTGGAGCGTTCGATGGCCCAGCAGCTGCTCAATGAGCACGCCGGTGTGTACCTGCGCAGGCACCGTGAGACAGCCCGCAGCAACGCCGACCTCCTGGGCTTGCAAACCGACCTGTCGCGCCAACAGGTAGTCAACGGCATCACGATTGCACTGGGCCTCGTGCCAGGGATCAGCACCTTGGTCGACATCGGTGAAGGGCTGTATGGGTTGTACAAGGCTACCCGCCACTTCGAGCTGGGGGCGAGCGATGATGGGCTGCTGGAAGTCCAGATGGCCCTGATGGCTTTGTTGGGCGCGGCCATAGATCTGTTACCCACCGGTGCTGTGTTGTCCACCAAGGCTAACCTTGCCGTAGCTCGGGCCGGCCACCCTGCCAGCCTGGCCAGGGCCAACTTGCAGCGCCTGGCGGCCCACCGGTTGCGCCTGGACCGCCCTTTCGAGGGCTATGCCACAGAGCACAGCCTCGAGGGCGTGACGGTGGGCACCCAGGGCCGCTTCAGGCAGGTTTATCAACATGAAGGCAATCACTGGATCTTGCGCAACGGCCAGGTCTACCAAGTGCAGTGGGATGCAACGCTCCAAACCTGGCGCCTGCGCAGGCCCGGCAGGGCCTTTGCAGAACAGCCCGTGGCACTCAGCCCTGACGGCAACTGGGAGACTCACGGCAACCTGTTCGGGCGGCTCATACAGCATGGTGGCCAGGGTGGAGGGAACGTGCTGCAAAGGGCGGCCGAAGCGGCTCATGGTCGCGTTCCGTTGTGGCTGCGCCGTTATCTGCCCCGGCGGGTGCTGTTGCAGATCGAGACCCGGCAGCAGCATGTCGCTCGGCTATCAGAGCAAGTGATGCGGATATTCGACGAGGTCGCTCCGGTCATGCGCAGGGCTCATAGTGAAGAAATCAACCCGTCGGAATTCCACTCGACGATGGCGTTGCTGAAACAACAGGAAGCGCTCTACGACGAACTCTGGGCCGCCTTGCAGGAAATGACGCCACGCCAACGAACGCAACTGTTTGTCAACCCAGAAAAAACGGTGGCCGGCTGCGCGCACTTCAGGTTCTTCTGCAAGTGGCAGCAGCGCAACCTCTGCATGGCACGCTACCGCGCTGCCGATCAGGCATTGGAACAAGCCCAGCGAGCCAGTGAACAGTTCGCGCTGCGTTTGAAACAGGCAATCGATTCTGCCGTCGATGAAGGTGCCACCTTCTCTGCCCTGAAGGACTTCCTGGACAGCCGCGCGCGGCTGAGGCCTTTGGATGCTCGGCTGCTGGTGGAAACCGATGAAATGCTCACCGCCCTCAACGCCGCCCGTGAGGCACGGCCTGTTGTAAAGCCGCAGCACATACGCGTGCTGGGCGAGCAAACCGCCGCCACCTATGAACACATCGACCAAGCGCTGGCGCTCTGGAGTTTCGAGCGTGGCGAAGGCCTGCGCTTCGATGTGCTGACACGCCTGTTCATGCGCAACGGCCAGACTCCGGAATGGGTGCGAGTGGTCAACAATTACCAGCGCTCGGTCGATATCGTGCAGCGCGCCCTGGACATTGATGTCTCCCTGCGTAACAGCTCGCTGAGCAAGGAGCAACGAGCAGCAGTGATCCACGACTTGCATACGCGCCTGGACACATTCAAGGCCACCCTGAACGGAATCGCCGCCGTTCACCCGGAAATGATCGACAAGCGCGTTCACGAACGCCTGCTCGAGATGATCCGTGCCATGAAGCAACGCCGCACCGCTACTCCAGCCTATCCCGCTGCAACCTCATCAGGCCGCCCGGCCGGCCAACATCCACTGCGCCCGTTCCAGGATGATCAAGGCCAATGGTATCTGGGCCATCGCGAAGGCGAGGAGCTGGTCGTCACTCGCTTGGGCGGCACTCAGGAACGCTGGGTTCCAGCGCCTCGAACCGATCGCTATCGCCTGGGCGCCTCTGCGCCTGAACCTTTAAGGCCAATAGCCGCCCCCGTCAACGCCACCCAGGTGCGCACCCACGCTCGCATGGCACTGGAAAAAGCTCGCGATGCGGTCAGCCGGGCCGAGCGAGCCAGTGGGTCGTCTTCAATCACCGGTGCCGACCTGCAGAGCATGCTGGACATAGAGGCCGACCGCCTCGACGACTATGCCCGCCAGTTGATCCGTTTCGATGATCAAGAGGCCGGTACCCTGCGTCAGCGCTTGCTGGACCATGCCGGGGAGCTGCGCCGCCAGGGCCACATGTTGCGGGTGAGGTTCAGCAAGGCCCCCGAAGCGCCCAGCGCCTCCAAGCTGGCGTATCTGCTGGACCAGAATCAGGTCCGCATCGAGCGCGTCGGCCCCCGCCGTACACTGCGAGGCTCCGATGGGGTGGGCTACATGGACGAATTCAGCATCATCGATAACGAGAATGGCGCGGTGCTGTGGTATGCGCATGTTCATTACCCTCATAGCAATTCGCGCCTGATCAACTTCAGCAAGGCCCATCTGAAGACCGTGGTGCAACGCCACCTCGGGTTGAACTGGCAACTGAGCCAGGGTGAAAACGCACCCGCCATCCTGCGTGCAGACCTGGACATTACCTTCATGTACCGCTACCAGGCACGTTTCGACGCCTGACCTGCGGCTGTGGCCCCCAGCCTTACAGAGGCCGGGGCCACGCTTCACCCTACCCCCCAGCGGCGCGTATCATGAGCGAAATTCAACATGCCTGACATGTTGCTACCTTCTGTCTCATGGACCGCCCATGCTCGAAATCCGCCACCTCAAAACCTTGCATGCCCTGCGCGAAGCCGACAGCCTGGTGGAAGCCGCCGAGCGCTTGCACCTGACTCAATCGGCCCTCTCACATCAGTTCAAAGAGCTTGAAGAGCGCCTGGGCATGGCGCTGTTCATCCGCAAGACAAAACCCGTGCGTTTCACCAGTGCCGGGCTGCGCCTGCTACAACTGGCCGACGCCACCCTGCCGCTGATGCGCGGCGCCGAGCGTGACCTGGCACGCCTGGCCGGCGGCACGGCGGGGCGCCTGCACATGGCCATCGAGTGCCATAGTTGTTTTCAGTGGTTAATGCCCACCATTGATCAATTCCGCGACGCCTGGCCTGAAGTGGAGCTGGACCTGGCCTCCGGCTTCGCCTTCGCCCCCCTGCCGGCGCTCGCCCGCGGCGACCTTGACCTGGTGGTGACTTCCGACCCTCTGGAGCTGTCCGGTATCACCTACGTGCCGCTGTTCACCTACGAAGCCATGCTGGCCGTTGCCAACCAGCACCCACTGGCCAACAAGCCTTTCATCGTGCCGGACGACCTGCGCGATCAGACGCTGATCACTTACCCTGTGGAGCGCGAGCGGCTGGACATTTTCACCCGCTTCCTGGAGCCGGCCGACATCGAGCCGGCCGCAGTGCGCACCGCCGAGCTGACGGTGATGATGATGCAACTGGTTGCCAGCGGCCGCGGGGTGTGCGGCATGCCGCACTGGGCGTTGCACGAATACAGCGCCCGGGGCTATGTGCGCGGCAAGCGGCTGGGGGAGAAAGGCCTGTTTGCCACACTCTACGCCGGCGTGCGCAGCGACATGCTCGAGGCGCCGTTCATGCGCGACTTTCTGCTGACCGCCAAAGACACCTCCTTCGCCACCCTTGACGGTGTCAGTGCCGCTAGGCAGGCATGAAACGCGGGAAGATCTGATCGCGCGAAAGGGGGGCCACCTGTAGCCCGTCTGGGCTGGTCACCCAGCGCGCCTCTTCGATTTCCGCAGCAGGCTCGACGGCCTGTTCGGTGCGCACCTCGAACAATTCGCAGCACACCTCGAAGCCCGGCTCATTGGCTGCCGGCCCACGGAACTGGCCCAGCGGCCGTGCCTGGGCCGGGTCGATCCGCAGTTGCAACTCTTCTTCCAGCTCACGCACCAGCGCCTGCAGCGGGGTTTCTCCCGCATCGATCTTGCCGCCAGGCTGCATGAAAATCGAGCTACCGCGCTTGCGCACCAGCAAGGAGCGGCCCTGGGCGTCCAGCAACAGCGCCGCGGCAATATAAATGGTCTTGGGCATCGGAACCTCGCAGGCAAAGCGCGCAGCTTAGCGCCAGACGAACGTACTTGCATCCGCAGCGGGGGGGCCGCATAACAGGGTCATGAATTCACTCACCGAGCTTGCTCCCGCCCTCGACCGCCTGCACCCGGCCGTCAGCGCCTGGTTCGCACGCACCTTCGGCCAGCCGACCGAGGCGCAGGCGCTCGCCTGGCCGCTCATCCAGGCCGGCGAGTCCACGCTGGTGGCTGCGCCCACCGGCTCGGGTAAAACCCTCACTGCATTCCTGGCGGTGATCGACGAACTGGTGCGCCAGGGGCTGGCCGGCGAGTTACCCGACACAACGTTGGTGGTATACGTCTCTCCGCTCAAGGCGCTGTCCAACGATATCCAGATCAACCTGCAACGGCCCTTGGCCGGTATCGCCGAGCAGCTAGGTGCGCTCGGCGCGGCGATGCCGACCCTGCGCACTGCTGTCCGCACCGGTGACACCCCCCAGAAAGACCGAGCGCGCATGCGCCGGGAGGCGCCCCATATCCTGGTCACCACACCGGAGTCGCTGTATGTCTTGCTGGGCTCGGCCAGCGGGCGTGGCATGCTCGGCCAGGTGCACACCGTCATCGTCGATGAGATCCATGCCGTGGCCGCCAGCAAACGCGGCGCTCACCTGGCGCTGACGCTCGAGCGGCTGCAGGCCCTGAGCGGTCGGGCGCTGCGGCGTATTGGCCTGTCGGCCACGCAAAAGCCAATTGAACGGGTAGCGCACCTGCTGGCTGGCGATGGCCGGCCATGCCAAATCGTCGACATCGGCCATGCCCGGCCGCGGGACCTCGCACTTGAGCTGCCGCCGGTACCCCTGGGTGCGGTAATGGCCAACGATGTCTGGGAGCTGATCTATCAGCGGCTGGCCGACCTTGCACGAGCGCACCGCACCACCTTGGTGTTCGTCAATACCCGTCGCCTGGCCGAGCGGCTGGCCAGGCACCTGTCTGACCGGCTCGGCCAGGGCGCGGTCGCTGCGCACCATGGCAGCCTGGCCCGCGAGCAGCGGCTGAGCGCCGAGCAACGCCTGAAAGCCGGCGAGCTGCAGGTGCTCGTCGCCACGGCCTCACTGGAACTGGGCATCGACATCGGCGAGGTCGACCTGGTCTGCCAAGTCGCCTCTCCCGGTTCGATCGCAGCTTTTCTGCAGCGAGTGGGCCGTTCCGGCCACTTCGTCGGCGGCACGCCCAAGGGCCGGCTGTTCCCTACCTCGCGGGACGACCTGATCGAGTGCGTAGCCTTGCTCGATTGTGTAAGGCGCGGTGAGCTGGACGAATTGAAGGTCAGCCACGCCCCGTTGGACGTGCTGGCGCAGCAGATCGTCGCGGAGGTCAGCAGCCAGGAGTGGCACGAACAGGCGCTGTTCGACTGCTTGCGCAGAGCCATGCCCTACCGCGACCTTGACCACGCCCAGTACCAGGCGCTGCTGAACACCTTGACCGGTGGTTACGCCAGTGCCCAGGGCCTGCGCAGCGCCTACCTGCACCGCGATGCGGTCAACGGCACCCTCAGGGGGCGTCGCGGTAGCCAGCTCACCGCAGTGACCAGCGGCGGCACCATCCCGGACAACGCCGACTACAGCGTGGTGCTCGAGCCCCAGGGGCTGAACATTGGCACGGTCAACGAAGACTTCGCAGTGGAGAGCATCGCCGGTGATGTGTTTCAGCTCGGCAACACCCCTTATCGCATCCTACGGGTAGAAAGTGGCCGGGTGCGGGTGGAGGACGCCAAAGGGCAGGCACCGAACATCCCGTTCTGGCTTGGCGAGGCACCTGGGCGCAGCGACGAGCTTTCGGCTTCGGTGGGGCGGTTGCAGGCCGACATCGACCTGCGCTTGCAGGCGGCCCATGGTGAACTTGGGCCCGTGCTGGAGTGGTTGCAGCAAGACAAAGGCCTGGCGGCAGACAGCGCCGAGCAGCTATTGGACTATCTGGCCCGCACGCGCCAGGCACTGAGCGCGCTGCCGTCGCAGCATACGCTGGTGATGGAGCGATTCTTCGATGAATCCGGCGCTACCCAGTTGATCATCCACAGCCCGTTCGGTAGCCGGGTCAACCGCGCCTGGGGCCTGGCGCTGCGCAAGCGCTTTTGCCGCGCGTTCAATTTCGAACTGCAAGCGGCGGCCAGTGAAGATGCGATTGTGTTGTCGCTGTCGACCAGTCATAGCTTCGAGCTGGCCGAGGTGTGGCGGTACCTGAACAGCCAGAGTGCCGAACACATCCTCATCCAGGCAGTGCTCGAAGCGCCGCTGTTCGGCGTGCGCTGGCGCTGGAACGCTTCAACCGCGCTCGCACTGCCGCGCTACAGCGGTGGGCGCAAAGTGGCGCCCCAGCTGCAGCGCATGAAAAGCGAAGACCTCATCGCCCAAGTGTTCCCCGACCAGATCGCCTGCCTTGAAAACCTGGCCGGCGAGCGCGAAGTGCCCGACCACCCCCTGGTGAACCAGACCCTTGATGACTGCCTGCACGAGGCCCTGGATGCCGAGAGCTGGCTGGCGTTGTTGCGGCGCATTGAGCAAGGCCAGGTGCGGCTGGTGTGCCGCGATCTGCCCGCCCCCTCTCCCTTGGCTGCTGCCATCCTCAACGCGCGGCCCTACGCCTTTCTCGACGATGCCCCGGTAGAAGAGCGGCGCACACAGGCAGTGCTGGCCAGGCGCTGGAGCGACCCACAGAGCGCCGACGACCTGGGCCTGCTCGATGCCGAGGCCATCGAGGCGGTGGCTGCCGAGGCCTGGCCGGCGCCGCGCAATACCGATGAAATGCACGAGGCGCTGATGAGCCTGGGCGCGGTGACGCAGGCCGAAGCGGGTGCCCATGCGCAATGGGCAACCTGGCTGAAGGCCCTGGCCACGCAAGGCCGTGCGGCTCGGATGGACTTCACCGATGGGCACGGCTTGTGGTTTGCGACGGAGCACCTGATGGCCATGCGCGCGGTGTACCCACAGGTGCCGGTCGCATCACACCTGAACGCGCCGCCTGGTTTCGACCAACCCGAGGACCCCGACCACGCGTTGCTTGAGCTGGTGCGTGGCCGCCTTGGCGGTGCCGGCCCTTTGCGGCTGGAGGAACTGGCCGAGCCGTTGCGGGTGCCAGGCAATCACCTCGAACAAGCCCTGGCGCGGCTGGAAACCGAGGGCTATGTGCTGCGGGGCCAGTTCCGCCCCGGCATACCACACACCCAGTGGTGCGAGCGCCACCTGCTGGCGCGCATCCACCGCTACACCGTCAAGCGCCTGCGCCGTGAGATCGAGCCGGTCAGCCTGCAGACCTTCATGCGCTTTGCCTTCCAGTGGCAACACCTGGCGCCCGCCAGCCGCCTGCAAGGCGCCCAAGCCCTGGGGGAGGTGTTGGCCTTGCTGGAAGGCTACAGCGCTGCCGCTGGGGGCTGGGAACAGGAATTGCTAGCGCCGCGCCTGAAGGGCTACAGCGGTACCTGGTTGGACGAAGCCTGTCGCCAGGGCCGGGCCGCTTGGTTACGGCCCGGGGCGGCCGGCAAGGCAGGCACCACCCTGCGTGGCTCGGCCATCCTCCTGCTGCCACGGGCGCAAGCGGGCTTCTGGCGGGCCCTGAGTGCCAGCAGCGAGCCTGCTGAGCTGAGCGCTCGCACCGCGCGCGTGGTCGAGGCGCTCAGGGCCCAGGGCGCGCTGTTCTTCGACGAATTGCAGGGCGAGGCACGGCTGCTACCCACCGAGCTTGAAAATGCGCTTCAAGAAGCGGTTGCCACCGGGCAGGTCACAGCCGACAGCTTCGCCGGCCTGCGCGCGCTGATCACTCCGGCCGGCCGCCGCCAAGCCCGTAGCCCACGGCGTGGGCGCGGGGCCTACATCGGCGGCATGGACGATGCCGGGCGCTGGGCCCTGGTGCGCGCCCCAGCCAGCGACCTGAGCGAGGAAGAAAAAGCCGAAACCGTGGCCAGAACGCTGTTGCGCCGCTATGGCGTTGTGTTCTGGCGCCTATTGGAGCGAGAGGCGAGTTGGCTGCCCAGTTGGCGTGTGCTGCTGCGCACGCTGCATCGGCTCGAAGCGCGCGGCGAGATTCGCGGCGGGCGCTTCGTCGACGGCCTGGCCGGTGAGCAGTTCGCCTTGCCCGAGGCGATCCCATTGCTGCGCCAGTTGCGCAAGCAGCCCGAAAGCGGGGAACTGGTGTGCATCAGCGCGCTGGACCCGCTGAACCAGGCCGGTACGCTGTTGCCGGGTATCAAGGTGCCCGCTGTGCCAGGCAACCGGTTGGTGTTTCGCGATGGGCTACTGGTGGCCACCCGCACGGCCGGCAAAGCACACTACCTGCAAGCCGAAGAGCCGGCCGTGCGTGATCTGTTGATCCGCGACGCTGGCCCCTGATGAAGATTACCCGCCGGTAGCAGGCGTCGGGCCGCCTTCTGCGGTATGGTTTTGATACTGGCGCCCCCGCTGATAAGGAATATCCATGAACCTGTCGTTACTGAGCCGTTATGCGTTCTTCGTCGGTTGCGTGCTGTTCACCCTCTTCACCCTGCCCTTCGCGCCGCACCATCAGTGGCTGTGGATCTTCACCCTGATCGCCGGAGCACTCAGCCTGCTGGGGCTGTTCGACCTGCTGCAGAGCCGCCACGCCGTGCGCCGTAACTACCCGATCCTGGGCAACATCCGCTACCTGATCGAAGGCATTCGCCCCGAGATCCGCCAGTACCTGCTCGAAGCCGACGAAGAGGCGACCCCGTTCTCCCGCGCCCAGCGCGCGCTGGTGTATTCCCGCGCCAAGAACGAAGCCTCCGACAAACCCTTCGGCACCTTGATGAACGTCTACCAGACCGGCTACGAATTCATCAGCCACTCGATGCGCCCGGCACCGATGAGCGACCCGGAGAGCTTTCGCGTGCGCATCGGCGGCCCGCAGTGCACCCAACCTTACTTGGCCTCGGTGTTCAATATCTCGGCGATGAGCTTCGGCTCTCTCAGCGCCAACGCCATTCGTGCGCTGAACAAAGGCGCCAAACTGGGCAATTTCTACCACGACACAGGCGAAGGCAGCATCAGCCCCTATCACCGTGAAGCCGGCGGCGACCTGACCTGGGAGCTGGGCAGCGGCTACTTTGGCTGCCGAGCCGATGACGGCCGCTTCGACCCGGCCAAGTTCGCCGAACAGGCGTGCTCGCCTCAGGTCAAGATGATCGAAATCAAGCTGTCGCAGGGCGCCAAGCCTGGCCATGGCGGCATCCTCCCCAAGCACAAGATCACCCAGGAAATCGCCCGCACCCGGGGCGTACCAATGGATCAGGATTGCGTGTCGCCGTCGCGGCACAGTGCCTTCGATACTCCGCTGGAGCTCATGCACTTCATCGCCAGGCTCCGTGAGCTTTCCGGCGGCAAGCCGGTGGGCTTCAAGCTGTGCCTGGGCCACCCGTGGGAATTCATGGGTATCGCCAAGGCCATGCTGGAAACCGGCATTCTGCCGGACTTCATCGTGGTCGATGGTGCCGAGGGCGGCACCGGTGCGGCACCGGTGGAATTCACCGACCACCTGGGTGTGCCAATGCGCGAGGGCTTGCTGTTCGTGCACAACACCCTGGTGGGCATCGGCCTGCGCGATAAGATCAAGCTGGGCGCCAGCGGCAAGGTGATCAGCGCCTTCGACCTGGCTAGCGTGATGGCCATTGGGGCGGATTGGGCCAACTCGGCGCGGGGTTTCATGTTCGCGATCGGTTGCATCCAATCGCAAAGCTGCCACACCAACAAATGCCCCACCGGCGTGGCGACACAAGACCTGCTACGCCAGCGCGCCCTGGTCGTGCCAGACAAAGCCCAGCGGGTTTACAACTTCCACCGCAGCACCCTCAAGGCCCTGGCCGAAATGCTCGCCGCCGCCGGCCTCACACACCCTTCACAGCTCACTGCCAAGCATCTGGTTCGGCGCATGAGCGCAACCGAGGTGAAGCTGTTTTCGCAGATGCACGTGTTTCTGAAACCGGGCGAACTGCTCAGTGGCGAGG
This sequence comes from Pseudomonas sp. URIL14HWK12:I12, assembly GCF_003097135.1. Taxonomy (GTDB): domain Bacteria; phylum Pseudomonadota; class Gammaproteobacteria; order Pseudomonadales; family Pseudomonadaceae; genus Aquipseudomonas. The sequence goes on along the minus strand of NZ_QEQL01000009.1, from coordinate 34,823 downwards.
TGAATGGGGAGTTCTACGCTCGCATGTGGGCAATTGCCAGGGCTTCGAGCTTCGAAGGGGCTTCGGTGGATGAGGCGGTCGCCTGAGGCCGCTTTCGGCATCCAGCGATAAGGCCTTTTGCCACTATCCAAAAAGCGATACAATCCCCGCGCCCTGGTCGGGCGTTCGATAGTCAAGCAAGGAAGTGAAAATGCAATTGCTAAAAGCCCTGGGTGTCGTCTTGGCGCTTACCCTCAGCGGCTGCGCAAGCTTTACCCAAGACGAAGTCGCGCCCGTCACTCTGCCATCGATGAGCGGGTATACGAGCAAACCCAACGTTTACGTGGATTTCAATTTCTACCAAGGCGACCCTGCCGGGTCGGCCACCGAGTTGCCACAGGTGCGCGATGCACTCAAACCGGAACTCAAACGCACCCTCAGTAATTCCGAACTGTTTGGACGTATCGGTTTCGATGCCTTTGAAAAACAGCCAGGCGATACGCGCCTGCGGTTAAAGGTCTACAACCATGCGCCGAGCGGCGGGCAGGTAGCATTGGGCGCGCTCAGTGGATTGACCTTGGGCGTGATTCCCGCGATGGCCACCGATCAGTACACCATGACCCTGGAAACACTGGACGATCACGACCAACCCGTGAGCAAGGCGAGTAACCATGACGCCATCCACACTTGGATGGGTATCTGGTTCCTGCCTGCAATGGGCCATACCGTACAAGCTGCCTTCAACGACACGTTCGACCGGCAGGTCAATGCGCTGCTCAAGGATTGGGCGGCTCGCAATCAGGCTCGCTACGCAGGCACCGACATTCGCGCGAACAACCCGTGACCCCCGAGCAAGAGAGCCGCTGGCGTGGCTCCCTTGCTGACCAGTTACTTCAACGCTTTCAAAAATTGCGGGTCGCTGTACAGCGACCTGAGCAGCGACTGCAACATCGGATTGTAGTTGTTAGCGGCAACTGGAATTGCAATAGGCCCAAAGAAGCTGCTGCTCCACCGGCGCTCTACCTGTTTGGTAGTTTCGAACACTACCTGATCGCCTTGGCGCAGCACGAAATGGGCGGCCAATTCACCATCCCCTGTCGCCACGCCACTGTTCAACTGGCTCTTGATCAGCTGCACTTGCAATTGACGTGCGGCCTGAGGGTCCAGCAGCCCTGCCCGGCGGAGTTCATCGTTGATAGCTGCCTGGACATGCAGCGGGATGCTTCCGGCAGGCGACGAAATTGGGTTGAGCCGAACCAGCAATGACCCCTGCCCTGAATCGGCCTGCACCTGTGCCTCACGCATAGGTTGCATGGGTGCGTTCTGCTTGAGTATCTGGACGTTGTCGTAGGCGGGCTCGTAGCGAGCCATTGTTACACCGCAGCCCTGCAACAGCAGCGCGAAAAGTGCGAGGGGCATGTAAGGCTTTATCACAGCAGGTCCTTGCTTGGTTTAAGTGATGGCGTATTGTCGAAGGAAGGCATTATGCCATCAAGCGGGAACAACAGCCCATGCCTGCAAAGACCAGCAGCAAGTGGGCTGCGCAACGGCCATTCATCCCTGGCAGCACGCTGCCGGCGCACCGCCTGTAAACAATCTGTAACACGTAGCCCTTGCATCTGGATCCGTTACCGCTGATCCTCCCCGCCGCTGCGACACCGGCCGCTCAGCCTGATGACCAGCGGCGCGGAACCGCTCCAGCCCCCCAAGTCTCTACCTTCATATTTACCCGTATTCCCAAGGTGCCTGCCGATGAACAGCGGACGCGACCTACGCATCGACTTTTTCCGGGGCCTGGCCCTGATCTTCATCCTCTGGGATCACATTCCCCATAACCCTTTGGGTGAAGTCACGCTGCGCAATTTCGGGCTGTCGGACGCCGCCGAGATCTTCGTATTCCTGGCCGGTTATTCAGCGGTGCTGGCCTACGGCAAGCTGGCGCGGCGCGACGGTTTCACCGTTGCGACTGTGCGCATCCTGCGCCGCTGCTGGACGCTCTATGTGGCGCACATCTTTCTATTGGTGCTACTGATGGGGATCATGTTCTTCGCCAACGAACATGTCGAAACCCGTGACCTGGTACGGGAGATGGGCTTGACCTATTTCGTCGAGAACCCGCAGAGGGCGCTGGTCGACGAACTGCTGCTGCGCTTCAAACCTAACTTGATGGACCCGCTGCCGCTGTATGTGGCGCTGTTGTTCGGCCTGCCGGCGATGCTACCGCTGATCCTGCGCCTGCCGGCCCTGGCGCTGGCGGTGTCGCTGGGCCTTTATCTGCCGGCTACCCTGACCGGCTGGAACCTTTCAAATGAAGGCGGCGGCACGTGGTATTTCAACCCGTTCGCCTGGCAGCTGCTGTTCGTAATAGGCGGGCTGATGGCCGTGCGGCCCACAAGCGCCCCGCTGGCCCAGCCCAGGCCTCTGCTGCGCCAGCCGCTCTTTGTGCTGTGCCTGGGGTACCTCGCATTCTGCCTGCTGCTGGCGCTGAACTGGCGCTGGCCGGCGCTAGGCCTGCAGGCCATTTCCCCGGACATGCCGCTGATGAAATTCGGCCCGGGCAAAACCGACCTGGTACCGATGCGGTTGGGTAATTTCCTGGCGTTGGCTTATGTGACCGCCTGCCTGCTGCCGCGTGGTGGTGCCTGGTTGAACGCGCGACTCTGCCAACCGCTGTGCAGCATGGGCCGGCATTCGCTGGAGGTATTTTGTTTCAGCGTGCTACTGGCACCACTGGCCGATATCGCCAATGCGCTGTGCGACGATCACCCCATCGCGCAATACACCACTGCGGTGCTTGCCGTGGTGATGATGGTGGCGCTGGCCGCCTGGCTTGACCTCTACAAACGCCTGGGCACTGCCCGCCCCGCCCCGAAGCTGCCCGGGGCCGGCAGTGCCGCCGCTCGGCACCCCGTAGCCTGAGCCCGCCTAGGCGTTGCCGGCCTGCTTTAGCCGCGCTGCCTGGGTGAAGTCGAGCATGCGCGACAGCGGCCGCACGGCGTGGGGCACCAGTGCCGGGTCGACGAAGATTTCATTGGTGCCCTCGCGCAGGCATTGCAAGGTGCGCTGCAAGGTGTTCATGGCCATCCACGGGCAATGCGCGCAGCTGCGGCAGGCTGCACCGTTACCGGCAGTTGGCGCTTCGATGAAGGTTTTGCCCGGGCACAGCTGCTGCATCTTGTAGAAAATGCCGCGGTCGGTGGCCACGATGAAATGGCTGTTGGGCATGCGCTGCGCCGCAGCGATCAGCTGGCTGGTGGAGCCTACGGCGTCGGCCAGCGCCACCACCGACTCTGGCGATTCAGGGTGCACCAGCACGGCGGCATCCGGGTAAAGCGCCTTCATGTCTTCGAGTTGCCGAGACTTGAACTCTTCGTGAACGATACAGGCGCCGTCCCACAGCAGCATGTCGGCGCCGGTACGGTTCTGGATGAAACGGCCCAGGTGCTTGTCTGGGCCCCAGATCAACGTTTCGCCGTTGTCCATCAGGCTTTCGACGATCTCTAGTGCGCAGCTGGAGGTCACGACCCAGTCCGCTCGCGCTTTGACGGCAGCCGAGGTGTTGGCATAGACCACTACCGTGCGCTCCGGGTGCTGGTCGCAGAACGCGCTGAACGCTTCGACCGGGCAGCCAAGGTCGAGCGAGCAGGTAGCTTCGAGGGTGGGCATCAGCACGCGTTTTTCAGGGGTGAGGATCTTGGAGGTTTCCCCCATGAACCGCACCCCCGCGACCAGCACGGTGCTGGCCGGGTGCTCCCGGCCGAAGCGAGCCATCTCCAGCGAGTCGGCCACACAGCCGCCGGTTTCCTCAGCCAGTGCCTGAATGATCGGGTCACAGTAATAATGCGCTACCAGCACGGCATCACGAGCCTTGAGCTCGGCAGCGATGGCTTCGCGGTACCAGGCCTGTTCCTGTGGGCTCAGGGCTTGAGGCTGGCGAGCGTCCAGGTGAGCCTGGACCAGTAGGCGTTCGGAAATCTGCGTCATGGAAACGTGCACCTGCTGCATGGGGCGATGGCGGCTGTACACCCGCCGTGGCGGGACGGCCGCAGGCTACAGCGAAATGGCCCGATTCCAAAGTGGTTTTGAGGCCTTCGGTCGCCTGCCTGGTGCACACTTGCTGCCGGGCAGGCAGCAAGAGCGCCCAACCCGGCAAAGGGTGACGACCCTTGGTGATGTTCTGGCCCCACCCACACCACTCTGTCACCTTTGGAAATAATTCCCCAGATGCGGTTTTCCGCAGCCCCGTTAGCATCGGAAGCCCTATCTGCCAGAACAGGCCTTCATGAACACGCAGGAACCTCCCAGTCGCAGCGCATCAATACCCTCTACCCCTAATCGCCAGGAGGGCTGAGCACCATGGAATGGATCGCCGACCCCACGGCCTGGCTGGGCCTGCTGACACTGATCGTACTGGAGCTGGTGCTGGGTATCGACAACCTGGTATTCATCGCCATTCTGGCCGACAAACTGCCCCCTCACCAACGCGACCGCGCTCGGGTCATCGGCCTGTCGCTGGCGTTGATCATGCGCCTGGGCCTGCTGGCCAGCATTTCCTGGATGGTCACCCTTACCCGGCCACTGTTCGAGGTATTCGGCCAGGGCTTTTCGGGCCGTGACCTGATTCTGCTGTTCGGCGGTGTATTTCTGCTGTTCAAGGCCACCATGGAGCTGCACGAACGCCTCGAAGGCCACGCAGCCAGCCGGCAGGCCGGAGGCGGGTATGCCGCCTTCTGGCCCATCGTGGCGCAGATCGTGGTGCTCGATGCGGTGTTCTCGCTGGACGCTGTGATCACTGCGGTGGGCATGGTCGAGCACCTTGCGGTCATGATGATCGCGGTGATGGTCTCCATCGGGCTGATGATCGTCGCCAGCAAGCCGCTCACCCGGTTCGTCAACGCTCATCCCACGGTGATCATGCTGTGCCTGGGTTTCCTGCTGATGATCGGCTTCAGCCTGACCGCCGAGGGGCTGGGCTTTCACATTCCCAAGGGATACCTCTACGCAGCCATCGGCTTCTCGTTGCTGCTTGAAGGGTTCAACCAGCTGGCGCGGCACCGCCGCCGCAAGAGCCTGCGAGGCAACCAGCCCATGCGCGAGCGTACCGCCCATGCCGTACTGCGCCTGCTGGGTGGTAAACCGCTGGATGAAAGCGAGGTGGGCCAGGATGTGGCCGACCTGGTGAGCGAGCCGGCAGATACCGAGGGCGCGCCGATGTTCGGCCGCCGCGAGCGGGTGATGATCAGCGCCGTACTGCAGTTGGCCCAGCGGCCGATTCGTATGGCCATGACCCCGCGCACCGATGTCGCCAGCTTGAGTGTCGATACCCCCGCGCACCAGCTCAACGAGGTGCTGGCGAGCACTGTGCACTCACGGTTGGTGCTGATCGAGCCCGGCACGCCGGATGCCCCACTGGGCTACCTGCGCAAACAGGAGGTGCTCTGCGAATTGCTGGCTGGCCGCGAGCCCACCCTGCGGGCCCTCGCCCACCAACCCCTGCACCTGCTCGAAACATTCGACCTGCTCAACGCACTGGAGCAAATGCGCGCCCAATCTGCGCACATCGCTTTCGTGGTCAACGAATTCGGTGACTTCACCGGCCTGCTCACGTTGACCGACGTGCTGGAGGCCATTACTGGCGAACTGCCCGATGCAAGCGATCACAATGGCCCAGCGCTGGCAGGCGATGCCGATGGCTGGCTGGCCAGTGGTGCGCTAAGCCTTGCCTATTTGGCCGAACGCAGCGGCTTTTACGCGCCGCCCAGCGACGATTATCAGACCGTCGGCGGGTTGATGATGAGTCTGCTCGACCGGCTGCCGGTGGTCGGCGATCAGGTTGATTGCGGCCCGTGGCAGCTGAGCGTGCAGAGCGTCGAGGAACGGCGGGTCAAAACCGTTCGCCTGTGCAGGCGTGAGTGATCGCCCAAGCAGGCTCTGAGGCTATCCCGCAGGCGGTCCCGCGCGCATAATGGCCTAAAGCCAACTCCCGCGGCTCGCCCGGGTGGCTACTCTAAATACTCTGGAAACGAAGAGGCCACTATCGTGACGCCCATGATGATCACCCTGCTCATCGCCGCAGGCATCGCATCGCTGATCGCGATCGGTTTTCTGAACAATATGGTCGAGGCCAACAAGGTGGCGCGGACCCGGGAGAAGTTCGAGCTCGCCGATCGCCTGCGCCGCTGCGCCGAGATCAGCGAAACCTTCCCAGGCCAGCTGATCACACCCGAAGTGAAGCTGATGCTCTATCGGATCGAGCTGCACATGAGCAAGAAGCTGCTCCCGCTGGACAAAGCCAACGCCGCGCTCAAAGAGCGCATCCCGGAGCTCGAAGCGTTGGTGGCTCAAGGCGACCAATTGCAGGTGAGCAACCCACCTAGCCCTATACAGACCGAAGAACGCGCCAAGGAAGTGAGCTACCAGCTCGAGATCATGCACCATCAGGTGATCCGGGCGACCCAGGACGGCCTGTTTGCCGCAGGCGAGTCACGCCACTGGGTCAATCAGATCCGCCACATCCTGGTGCTGCTGCACATCGAGTTTTTCAACAACCTCGGGCAGCAGGCCTTCCAGGCGGGCGAACCGGGGCATGCACGGCTGGCCTTCGAGCGCGGCGTGCAATACCTGAAGAAACAACCCGAACCTTCGGTCTACTCCGAGCAGCTGCGTTACCTCGAAAAACTGCTGGCCCGTGCCAATGACATGGTGATGAACGACATCAAGCACCACGTCAATGAATCCAGTGAGCTGACCCAAGGCCTCGATGAGGAGAGTGCCAAGGAAGAGGCCCAGTGGAAGAAACGCGCGATCTACGATTGATCAGAAGCGCTCGGTCAACCGCAGAAAGATCGCGACCAAGGCCTCGATACCGCGCTGGTCGCTTTCACTGAAGCGGCCCGCCAGCGGGCTATCCAGGTCCAGCACACCCCACAGCTGGCCGTCCTTGACCAGTGGCACCACCAGTTCGCTGTTCGAGGCGCTGTCGCAGGCGATATGCCCGGGGAAAGCGTGAACATCTTCCACACGCTGCGTTTGCAACGTAGCCGCAGCAGCGCCGCACACGCCCCTTCCAAATGGGATACGCACGCATGCCACCTTGCCTTGGAAGGGCCCGAGCACCAGCGTTTGTTCCCGGTTCAGGTAAAACCCGGCCCAGTTCAGGTCCGGTACCTCGCTGTAAAGAAACGCTGAAAACTGCGCAGCGTTGGCCACGAAGTCGCGCTCATCGGCCAGCAGGGCCTTCAGTTGGGCGCACAGCAGCGAATAGCCTTCAAGGCCTTCGCCGGCGGCATTCAGATCGATCATCAAGGGTTCTCCAGCAGTTTCAGGCCCACCCAGTGGCGGGCGAATTGATAGGCGCAGCGGCCATTGCGGTTGCCGCGGCTGGTCGCCCAGCGTACCGCGTGCTTTTCCAGCTCATCGTCACGCTGCCAGGCCAGGCCGGCCTTGGGGGCGAGCACGCCAATCCAATGGCAGGCAACATCGAGGTAATGTTGCTGGCTGAAGGGGTAGAACGACAACCACAGGCCGAAGCGGTCCGACAGTGCGATCTTGTCCTCGACCGCTTCACTGGGATGTAGCTCGCCCTCGATCGTCTTCCAGCGTTCGTTATCGCTCTGATGTTCTGGCACCAGATGGCGCCGATTGGACGTTGCATACAGCAGCACGTTATCGGGCGCCTGTTCCAGGGAGCCGTCGAGTACGGTCTTGAGGATGCGGTAATCGCCCTCCCCGGCCTCGAACGAGAGGTCATCGCAAAACAGCACGAAGCGCTGAGGCAGGCCCTGTAATTGCTCGACCACCCGCGGCAGGTCGGCCAGGTAGTCGCGCTCGATTTCGATCAGCCGCAGCCCTCGGCCAGCGTATTCGGCGAGCAGCGCACGAACCAACGACGACTTGCCTGTGCCCCGTGCGCCCCACATCAAGGCATGGTTGGCCGGCAGCCCATCGAGGAACTGGCGTGTATTACGCGCCAACTGATCGCGCTGGCGGTCCACGCCGAGCAGGTCGGCCAGCCGCATGTCGAGTTGGGCGTTGAGCGGGGCCAGAAACCCGCCTCGCCCGTCACGCTGCCAACGGGCGGCCACGGTGTGATTCCAGTCAATGGCCGGGCGGGGTATCGGCAACAACGGCTCCAACCGCACCAGCACGGCTTCGGCGCGGTCGATAAATGCCGATAAACGAGGATCCATCGCTTCACCTCCAGGCGTGAAGGGAGTAAAAGAGGCGCTCAGGGCAGGCGCGGCGTGAACGCGCCCTACAGGCAGAGGTCGATAATCAAAGCCCCACAGGCGTTGCCAAGGGTGGCGACACCATAAACCTCAGGGACACGGCGCAGTACCCATGGACATCCAGTTCACCCAGCGTTTGTCGTATAAACAGGCTCGAATGACCGTAGTAGTGGGCCTGGTGATTGGCACGCTGCTCAGCTTTGCGCAAATTGCGCTGGATTATGCCAGTGTCAACGAAGCCATCAAACGTCAGATGAACTCCTTGCTGGAAGTGGCGCACAATCCGGCCTCGCGCATTGCCTACAACATCGACAGCGAACTGGCAGAGGAACTCACCCGCGGGTTGTTGCGCTCGGAGTCGGTGGTGGGCGTGAGCCTGATCGACAACGACAATCAAGTGCTGGCCAATGTCGATCGCCCACGCCCACCCAGCCGCTACCGCTTGCTCACCGATGCACTGTTCGGCACCAATATCATCTACACCGACCGGTTGTTCCTGAACCACATGGAGAAGGAAACCCTTGGCACGCTCAACCTGCGCATCGACACTGCCACCATCGGCGACCGTTTTCTCGAGCGGGCCGGGGTTACGCTGCTCAGCGGCTTCCTGCGCTCCGCATTGCTCACCGCCCTACTACTCGTATTGTTCTACGCGATGCTGACCAAGCCGCTGGTGCGGGTCATTCGTAACCTCGCAGACAGCGACCCGCACTCGGCCAAGCCCAACCGGGTGGTATGCCCGCCCGGCCATGAGGACGACGAAATCGGCGTGCTGGTCAAAGTGACCAATCAGCAGTTCGTGAGCATGGCTATGGAAATCCAACAGCGCCGCGCCGCTGAAAACCGCCTGACCGAATACCTGGGCGAGCTCGAAAACATCGTTTCGGCCCGCACCACTGAACTCAAGGCCAGCAATGTGCGCTTGAGCCAGTCCAACGAAGAGCTTGAGCTGGCGCGGCGTACAGCCATGGACATGGCCCAGGCCCGTGCAGCGTTCCTGGCCAATATGAGCCACGAGATCCGCACCCCGCTCAATGGCCTGCTGGGCATGATCGCCCTGGCCCTCGATAGCCCGTTGGCCGGCGAGCAACGCCAGCAACTGTCGATCGCGCACGATTCTGGCAAGGTGCTGGTGGAGCTGCTCAACGATATTCTCGACCTCTCGAAGTTCGACGCCGGCCAGCTCGAACTGGAGCGCATCCCCTTCGACCTCGGTGCACTGGTTGAAGACACCGCCAGCCTGCTGTCGCAGAACGCGGCGCCCAATGTGGAGCTGACCTGCCTGATCGCGCCCAATTTCCCTCATCTGGTGCTGGGCGACCCCACCCGGGTACGCCAGATCGTCAGCAACCTGCTGTCCAACGCCCTCAAGTTCACGCGCTTCGGCCGTGTCGACGTCCGCTTGCGGGCAGCGGTCAGCGGCGTGACGATCGAGGTGCGAGACACCGGCATCGGCATCCCAAAAGAAGCGCAGGCCAAGATCTTCAAGCCTTTTACGCAGGCAGCCGCCGGCATTACCCGGCAATTCGGCGGGACCGGGCTGGGCCTGGCACTCACCCACAATCTCTGTGAAGCAATGCAGGGCAAGCTGTCGATCAGTTCCGAGCCGGGGTTCGGCAGCCAGTTCACCGCAGAGTTGCCCTTGGCTACCCATACACCCGCGCCGCTATTGCCGGTCCTCAAAGGTCGCATCATTGGGTTGAGCTCGGCCAACAGCGGGCTTGCCGAGTTGCTCGAAAACCTGCTACCCGGCTGGGGGCTTGACTACCAGCGGCGCGACCCGGACGCCACAGGCCAGCCATTAGTGGCCGATCTGTTGATCACCGACTCGCCCGAATGCCTCTACCGGCTGCGCCCGACCAGCCAGGCCCCGATCCTGCTGGTAACTGCCTACGGTAATTTTCTGCCCAGCGACCAGGCAACGCACCTTGCGCCGTTGCAGCAGATGGCAAGGCCGCTCTCGCGCGAAGCGCTGCGCCAGGTACTGCGACGCACGCTGCACCACGAAGATTTCCCCAGCCATGAGCCTGTCGGGCAAGAGCGCAATAAAGAGCGCCGTGCGCGTATTCTGCTGGTGGAAGACAACCCGGTGAATCAATTGGTCGCCCGCGGGATGCTGGCCAAGCTTGGCTGTGATGTGACGGTCGCTACCCAAGGCGCCGAAGCATTGATCGAGCTTGAGAATGGCAACTTCGACTTGGTATTGATGGACTGCAACATGCCTGTGATGGATGGCTATGAGGCTACCCGACGCATCCGCCAGAGCGGCCGCTGGCCCGACCTGCCGATCGTCGCGCTGACCGCCAATGCCATGCCCGAGGAGCGCGATCGATGCCGCGCAGCGGGCATGAACGACTACCTGGCCAAGCCGTTTCGCCGCGAGGAGCTGGTGGCGATGATCGACCAGTGGGTGCCTGGCGCCTGATCAACCCAACAGGCGGGCAAGCTCCCCTTCGAGTTTGTCTGGTTTGGTGAAGGGCGCAAAACGCTGGACCTGGCCTGACCGGGTGTCGATCAAGAACTTGGTGAAATTCCATTTGATGCGCTGGCTGCCCATCAGGCCTGGGGCCGCGGCCTTGAGCTCGGCGAACAAACGGTGAGCATGGTCGCCATTGACCTCGACCTTGCGGCACAGCGGGAAACTCACCCCGAAGCTTGTGTCGCAGAATTGCGCGATCTGCCGATCATCGGCAGGTTCCTGATGGCCGAACTGGTTGCACGGGAAGCCGATCACCAGCAAGCCTTTGCCCTTCCATTGCTGCCATAGATGCTCCAGCCCCTTGTATTGCGGCGTGAACCCGCATTGGCTGGCGGTGTTGACCACCAGTACCGCACGGGCGCCGAAGTCGGCCAGGGTCTTGCGCTCGCCGTTCATCAGGATGCACGGTACATCCATGAATGCCTTGCTCATGCCTGCGCCTCGCGCGGCACCAGGTTCAGGCACACCGAGTTGATGCAGTACCGCAAGCCAGTAGGCGCCGGGCCATCCGGAAACACGTGGCCCAGGTGCGCATCACAGCTGGCGCAGCGTACCTCGGTGCGGATCATGCCGTGAGTGGTATCACGCAACTCGATCATCGCGTTGTCTTCGATCGGCGCGTAGAAACTCGGCCAGCCGCAGCCGGAGTCGAACTTGGTAGTGGAATCGAACAACGGCGCATCGCAGCAGATGCAGTGGTACACGCCCGCGGTCTTGGTTTCGTTGTATTTGCCGGTAAAGGGGCGCTCCGTGCCGGCCAACCGGCATACCCGGTATTGCTCGGGGTCGAGCTGCTCGCGCCATTGTTCGGGGGTCTTGTCTATCTTGGGCATTGGCTACACCTTTGCAGTGGAAAAACCATCCACTGTGTCTTTTCGCGAAATCGGCCGGCACGTATCATTGCGCCGCAACAGTGCATCAGTCTGTCACTCGCGCCGGGGCGGTTCAAACCTCTTTGTGCGGCGCCCCTGCCTCTCCCAGGATCCGATCATGCAGTTCAGCAAATCGAACAAGCTCGCCAACGTCTGCTACGACATCCGCGGCCCGGTGCTCAAGCACGCCAAGCGGCTGGAGGAGGAAGGCCATCGCATTCTCAAGCTGAACATCGGCAACCCTGCACCCTTCGGCTTCGAAGCCCCTGAAGAAATCCTTCAGGACGTGATCCGCAACCTGCCGACTGCCCAAGGCTACAGCGACTCCAAAGGCCTGTTCAGCGCGCGCAAGGCGGTGATGCAATATTGCCAGCAGAAAGAGATCGCCGGCGTCGGTATAGAAGACATCTACTTGGGCAATGGGGTTTCCGAGCTGATCGTGATGTCGCTTCAGGCATTGCTCAACAATGGCGACGAAGTGTTGATCCCGGCGCCGGACTACCCGCTATGGACGGCTTCGGTCAGCCTGGCCGGCGGCAACGCCGTACACTACCTCTGCGACGAACAGGCCGGCTGGGCGCCAGACCTTGCCGACATCAAGGCCAAGATCACGCCTAACACCAAGGCCATGGTGCTGATCAACCCCAACAACCCAACGGGCGCGGTCTACCCCCGTGAGGTGCTGCTGGGCATGCTTGAAATTGCCCGCCAGCACAACCTGGTGGTGTTCTCCGACGAAATCTACGACAAGATTCTCTATGACGATGCCGTGCACATCAGCACCGCCTCGCTGGCCCCTGACCTGCTCTGCCTGACCTTCAACGGGCTGTCGAAATCTTACCGAGTGGCGGGCTTTCGCTCCGGCTGGCTGGTGATTTCCGGGCCCAAGCACCAGGCGCACAGCTACATTGAAGGCCTGGACATCCTCGCTAACATGCGGCTATGCGCTAACGTACCGGCGCAGCATGCCATCCAGACCGCGCTGGGCGGCTATCAAAGCATCAATGACCTGGTACTGCCCCCAGGCCGTTTGCTCGAGCAACGCAACCGTGCCTGGGAACTGCTCAACGACATCCCTGGCGTGTCGTGCGTCAAGCCCATGGGCGCGCTCTATGCCTTCCCGCGCATCGACCCGAAAGTTTGCCCGATCGCCAACGACGAGAAATTCGTGCTTGACCTGCTGCTGTCGGAAAAGCTGCTGGTGGTGCAGGGCACCGCGTTCAACTGGCCATGGCCAGACCACTTCCGAGTGGTCACCCTGCCACGGGTCGATGACCTGGAGCAGGCGATCCGACGTATCGGCGGGTTCCTCGGTAACTATCGGCAATAATTGCTTACGGGGCCCTAATGAACGGGGCCCGCTTGTCGCGGTCAAGGTGTGCAAGGCGCCGGCGTGTTGCAGGGCATTTCTGGGACATAGTTTGAAATAGTACCTAGGTTGAATCGGCCGGCGGCTCGCCTTATATACGCCACTACGCTAAGCACCTTTCCGTCTGGAGTACCTGTTCACCATGATGCGCATCCTGCTGTTCGTCGCCACCAACCTTGCGGTGGTGTTGATCGCCAGCATCACTCTGAGCCTGCTCGGCATCAACGGCTACATGGCCCGCCAGGGTATGGGCCTGAACCTCAACCAACTGCTCGTGTTCTGCGCCGTGTTCGGCTTTGCAGGCTCCCTGGTGTCGCTGTTCATTTCCAAATGGATGGCCAAAATGAGCACCGGCACTCAGATCATCACCCAGCCTCGCACACACCATGAGCAGTGGTTGCTCAGCACAGTCGAAGAGCTGGCCCGCGAAGCGGGCATCCGCACTCCGGAAGTAGGTATCTTCCCTGCCTACGAATCCAATGCCTTCGCCACCGGCTGGAACCGCAACGATGCCCTCGTGGCGGTGAGCCAGGGTTTGCTGGAGCGGTTTTCCCGCGATGAAGTGCGTGCCGTGCTTGCCCACGAGATCGGCCACGTGGCCAACGGTGACATGGTTACGCTGGCGCTGGTGCAGGGGGTCGTCAACACTTTCGTCATGTTCTTCGCGCGGATCATCGGCAACTTCGTCGACCGGGTGATCCTGCGCAACGAACAAGGCCATGGCATTGGCTATATCGTGGCTACCATCTTCGCCGAGCTGGTGCTGGGCATTCTGGCCAGCATCATCACCATGTGGTTCTCGCGCCGCCGGGAATTCCGTGCAGACGAAGCAGGCGCCCAACTCGCTGGCACCGGTGCAATGATCAGCGCCCTCCAGCGCCTGCGTGCCGAGCAAGGTGTGCCGGTGCAGATGCCTGATAGCCTGCAGGCCTTCGGTATCAATGGCGGCCTCAAGCAGGGCCTTGCGGGCCTGCTGATGAGCCACCCGCCGTTGGAAGAACGGATCGAGGCGCTGCGCCGCCGCGGTTGAGCCTATCAAGGGCAGCGAAAGCTGCCCTTTTTCGTTGCCTCACCCGCCGGCGGGCTGAATCAACGTTTGCAAAGCCAATAGGTGGTTTCATCCAGGTAAGCCAGGCCCGCATCGTGATAACGGGGCGAGGCCCCGGGCAGCGCATCCGAGCGGCCCATCTCTCGCACACTCAAGCGCTCGCCCAGCAGTTGCAGAATTTCGCTCTGGGGCGTGGCGAAAGGTGGGCCTTCGATCTGGCCCTGAATGAAGTCCAGGCCGATCAGCATGCCCAAGGCCCCGGCAGGCAGCAGCGTAGCCAATTGCTCGGCGTAAGCGGCGCGCATGGATGAAGGCAGTGCGATCAGCGCAGCGCGGTCGTAATAGGCCGTGCAGGGCCCAACCTGATCGGCGCTCAGGGCTAGAAAATCTCCTTGCCAGATAGTTACGGGGCCCGCCTCATACAGGCGATACTCCCCCTGCTGGCTCACGCGGGGCTCAAGCCCCTGCTCAGTGAAAAACGCCTCGACTGCCAGTGCCGAGAGCTCTGCACCAACGACTTCATAGCCCTGTGCGGCCAGCCAGGCCATGTCCACACTCTTGCCACACAGCGGGACCAGCACCCGCGCTCCTGCCGGCACCCATTCGCACCACCAGGTTTGCAATGAGGGGTTGGGAACCTCGCGGTGAAACGAAATCTGCTGGCGCTGCCAGCGGTCGTGCCAAAAGCTCGCGTCCATGAATACCTCAGCTTTATCGATCATCAGCCTCAAAAAATACCGTTGGAACCGCAGGGTTCGCCTGGCACAAGATGCCACTATCTTAATCTTCATGGAGGGCCAGTGATGCTGCCCAGCCTCTTCATTTCCCACGGCTCACCGATGCTGGCGCTGGAGCCAGGGGCCAGTGGCCCGGCGCTGGCGCGCCTGGCGGCCGAATTGCCCAGGCCAAAGGCGATTGTGCTGATGTCGGCCCACTGGGAAAGCCGAGACCTGCGCGTGACAGGTGCTTCAAACCCCGCGACCTGGCATGACTTCGGCGGTTTCCCCCCGGCGTTGTTTGCCGTGCAATACCCCGCGCCGGGTTCCCCTGCATTGGCTCAGGAGGTCGCCGCTTTGCTCAACGCTGCTGGCCTGCCGGCGCAGTTGGATGCCGAACGCCCTTTCGACCACGGAGCATGGGTGCCTATGAGCCTGATGTATCCGCAGGCAGATATTCCTCTGGTGCAGGTCTCGCTGCCCAGTGCCGGTGGCCCACGTTTGCAACAGCTCATCGGGCGGGCCCTGGCGAGCCTGCGTGAGCAGGGCATCCTGCTGGTGGGCTCTGGCAGCATCACTCACAACCTGCGCGAGCTGGACTGGCACGCCCAGGGCGACAGCGCCACAGCCTGGGCGCAAGCCTTTCGAGACTGGGTGGTGGAGCGCCTGGCCGAGGAAGATGAGGCCGCATTGCTGGATTACCGGCAGCGGGCGCCCTTTGCCGCGCGCAACCACCCTACCGATGAACACCTGCTGCCACTCTACTTCGCCCGGGGTGCCGGTGGCACGTTTGGCCTGGCCCATAGCGGCTTTACCCTGGGTGCTCTAGGGATGGATATCTACCGGTTCGGCTGAGCAATGTGCAGGCATGAAAAAACCGCCGCCCGGTCACCCAGGCGGCGGTTTTTCATTGCTTCAGGCTTCGCTAGCTACCGTGGCTGGCCAGCGTGCCGGGCGACGTAACGGAGCCTGAAAGCGCCTGTCGCGCGGCAACCCGCCCTTTCGCGGTGGCCGCGGCTCAGTCTTCCCGATAGCGGCGCAATTTGAGTTGCTTGCCGGCCACGCGGGTGTCTTTGAGCTTGGCCAACAGGCGGTCCAGGCCGTCTTCGGGCAGCTCGACCAGGCTGAAGGTCTCGCGGATCTGGATACGGCCGATTGCGTCGCGCGCCAGGCCACCTTCGTTGAGGATGGCACCCAGCAGGTTCTTGGCGGCGATGCCATCACGGGCACCCAGTGCGGTACGGCAGCGTGCACGGCCTTCGCCCAGCGGCATCGGTGCGCGGCGCTCAGGACGGTCACCGGTGAAGCTGCGCTCGGAGCGCTCACCACGCTCGCGCGGTGCACCATTGGGCACCAGGGGCTGCTCGCGCTCAACGCTGGCCAGGTCCAGCGCTTGACCATTGGTGGCCTTGCGCAGCAGGGCCGCGGCCAAGGCGCGCGGGTTGCAGCCGATGTCGGCCGACAGGCGATCGAACAGCTCGCCGTGAGTGGTTTCGGCATCGGCCACCAGCGGCTTGAGGCTGTTGGTGAGCTTCTTGATGCGTGCGTCGAGCACGGCCTGAGGCGCCGGCATGCGCACTTCGCTGACCTTCTGCCCGGTCACACGCTCGATCACCTGCAGCATGCGGCGCTCGCGCGGGGTGACCAGCAGCAGCGCGCGGCCTTCGCGGCCGGCACGGCCGGTACGGCCGATACGGTGCACGTAAGACTCCGGGTCGTACGGCATGTCGACGTTGAACACGTGAGTGATGCGCGGTACGTCCAGGCCACGGGCGGCGACGTCGGTAGCGACGACGATGTCCAGGCGGCCATCCTTGAGCGAATCGATAACGCGCTCACGCTGGTTCTGGGCGATGTCGCCGTTGAGCGCGGCGGCCTTGTAGCCTTTCGCTTCAAGGGCACTGGCCAGGTCGAGGGTCGCCTGCTTGGTACGCACGAAGGCGATCAGGGCGTCGAACTCCTCGACCTCCAGCAGGCGCAGCACCGCTGCCACCTTCTGGTCAGCGTGCACCAGCATATAGGCTTGCTCAATGGCAGCTACGGTCTGGGTTTTGCTCTGGATCTTGACGTGCTTGGGCTCTTTGAGATGGCGCTCGGCGATCGCGCGGATCGACGGCGGCAGCGTGGCGGAGAACAGCACGGTCTGGCGCGACTCGGGCATGGCGTTGAAGATGACTTCAAGGTCGTCCATGAAGCCAAGCTTGAGCATTTCGTCGGCTTCGTCGAGCACCAGGTGGTTGACGGTAGCCAGCACTTTCTCGTCGCGGCGCAGGTGATCGCACAGGCGGCCGGGGGTGGCGACGATGATCTGCGCGCCCTGGCGCAGGGCCTTGATTTGCGGGCCCATGGGGGCACCACCGTAGACAGCGACGACATTCACGCCGGGCATCTGCTTGGCATAGGTTTCGAACGCGGTGGCCACTTGAAGGGCCAGCTCGCGGGTTGGAGCGAGGATCAGGGCTTGCGGCTCGCGCTTGCTCACATCGATCTTGTGCAGCACCGGCAGTGCGAATGCGGCGGTTTTGCCGGTGCCGGTTTGTGCCTGGCCGATCAGGTCGTGGCCAGCAAGGATGAGCGGAATCGACTGCTGCTGGATCGCGGAAGGCTCTTCATAGCCTGTGGCGATAACTGCGGCAACGATGCTCGGGTGAAGATCGAGAGCGGCGAAACCGCCGGTTTCCTGGGTCATGGGACTGCCTCATAGGTGCATCCGCAAAGACCCATGCTCCGAAACTGCGCATGCCATGTTGTGACTGGTTAGAGTCGCCCTGGCAGTTCCGGCGGCGGGGATTTGCGAAAACGATTGTGATGTGGGGGGTGAATCGTCAAGGAGAGCCCGGCAAGGCGGGCGTCCAGCCGAAGGGACCTTCGGGAGAAAACGCAACTTAACGCGGCCCCTTCCAGAGCCGGCGCGCATCATACCTCAAAAGCCAGTGCCTGGTGAGTGTTTTTTGTCAGATCACGCCTATTGGCTGAACGGTTTCAGGTGGCGGCGCGCAGGGCTCCGATCAGTGCATCCAGGCGGTAGCCCAGGCGCGGTGCCAGAGCCTCGGCGCGGGCCACTAGGCCTTGCATGTCCAGGTGCTGGTCAAGGCTGGCCGGCACCAGCAGGATCACATTGCCCTCCTTCACCGGCAGCTCCCAGTAATGCCGATGGTAGAGCCCTCGCAGCAGCGCGGCGCCCAACGGCTTACCCGTATCGTCGCCCCACTGGTTGATCACCAACCACCCGTCGGGATTGAGCCGCTGCTGGCAAGCTTCGAGAAACCCCCAGGCCAGATGCGCAGGGCCGGGGCCCTGGTCGGTGTAAAGGTCGACG
This sequence comes from Pseudomonas sp. URIL14HWK12:I12, assembly GCF_003097135.1. Lineage (GTDB taxonomy): Bacteria > Pseudomonadota > Gammaproteobacteria > Pseudomonadales > Pseudomonadaceae > Aquipseudomonas. Next base: position 16,813 of record NZ_QEQL01000009.1, on the reverse strand, counting down.
AAGATCAGGTCGGCCGGCTCGGCGCTGGGCAGCAGTTCGCGAGCATCGCCCACTCGGATGTACAGCCTGGGGTCATCGACAAGGCCCATGTACTCCATCGCCAGGCGCGGCACGTCCGGGCGCAGCTCGATGCACTCGACATCTTCCAGTGGCAGGAACTTCAGGCACGCCTGGGTCAAGGTGCCGGCCCCCAGGCCCATGAACAGCGCGGTTTCCGGGGCCGGGTGGCACAACGCACCGATCAGCATGGCGCGGGTGTAGTCGTACTCAAGCCACGCCGGGTCGGCAGTGAACGTGCAGCTTTGCTCGATGGCTTCGCCAAACTCGAGGAAGCGGTAGTCGTCCACCTCCCAGACGCGGATCAGGCCGAAATCATCGCGGACTTCGGCAAGCATGCGCTCCTGGCGCGGGGAAGTGTCTGGCGGGCTGTGATCCACGGTGCGGTGCTCGGGCTCAAAGTGGCCATTGTCGCCAATGCCATGGGCCGGCGCCAGCAGTGCTATGATCGGCGCCCTCTTTTTGCCCGCCCCAAGAGCCCTGCCATGACCACACCCTGGACCCCCGACAGCTGGCGCCAACGGCCTATCGGCCAGCAGCCGGTCTACCCCGATGCCGCTCACCTGCACACAGTGGAGCAAAAGCTCGCTGCCATGCCGCCGCTGGTGTTCGCCGGCGAAGCCCGCGAACTGCGCCGCCAATTCGCTGAGGTCACGCAGGGCCGTGCCTTCCTTCTGCAAGGCGGTGACTGCGCCGAAAGTTTCGCCGAGTTTTCCGCCGCCAAGATCCGCGACACCTTCAAGGTGCTGCTGCAGATGGCGATCGTGATGACCTTCGCGGCCGGCTGCCCGGTGGTGAAAGTCGGGCGCATGGCCGGCCAGTTCGCCAAGCCGCGCTCGTCCGGGGATGAAACCCTCAATGGCATCACCCTGCCCGCTTACCGGGGCGATATCGTCAATGGCATCGGCTTCGACGAGAAAAGCCGCACCCCCGACCCCGAGCGGTTGATGCAGGCCTACCACCAGGCCACCGCCAGCCTGAACCTGCTGCGCGCCTTCGCCCAGGGCGGCTTCGCCGACCTGCACCAGGTGCACCGCTGGAACCTGGACTTCATCGCGGGCTCTGCCCTGGCTGAGAAATACCACCGCCTCGCTGACCGTATCGACGAAACCCTGGCCTTCATGCGTGCAGTAGGCATGGAAAACGCACCGCAACTGCGCGAAACGAGCTTCTTCACCGCCCACGAAGCGCTGCTGCTCAACTTCGAAGAGGCGTTCGTGCGCCGCGACAGCCTCACCAACGATTGGTACGACTGCTCGGCCCACATGCTGTGGATCGGCGATCGCACCCGCCAGCTCGACGGCGCCCATGTCGAATTTCTGCGCGGGGTGAACAACCCGATCGGCGTCAAGGTAGGCCCGAGCATGGCCCCTGATGAGTTACTGCGGCTGATCGACGTGCTCAACCCCAGCAATGACCCAGGCCGCCTGAACCTGATCGCGCGCATGGGCGCAGGCAAGGTGGAAGCGCACCTGCCGGCGTTGATTCGAGCCGTGCAACGTGAAGGCCGCCAGGTGCTCTGGAGCAGCGACCCGATGCACGGCAATACCATCAAAGCCAGCAGCGGCTACAAAACGCGCGATTTTGCGCAGATCCTTGACGAAGTGAACGCGTTCTTCCAGGTGCACCGGGCCGAGGGCAGTTACCCTGGCGGTATCCACATCGAAATGACCGGGCAGAACGTGACCGAATGCATCGGTGGGGCACGGCCGATCACCGAAGACGCACTCAGCGACCGCTATCACACTCATTGCGACCCGCGGATGAACGCCGACCAGTCGCTCGAGCTGGCGTTCATGATCGCCGAAACGCTCAAGCAAGCGGCTCGATAGCCAGCCCCAGCCACGTCGCCAGCCCCTGCAGTTGCTCATCGAGCGCCGCACGGGCCGGAGCGTCCAGGCCAATGCTTTCCTCGTGAACCGCCAACACCCGCAGCCGGCCAGTTGCACGGTCGGCGCGAAGGTCTACGCGGGCCTCGATCCGCTCCTGGTGCAGAAACGGCATCACGTAATAGCCATAGATGCGTTTGGCGGGCGGCACGTAGAATTCCAGGCGGTAGCGAAATTCGAACAAGCGCTCCACTCGCGAACGTTCCCACATCAGCGAGTCGAACGGCGAGAGCAAGGCGCTGGCCTGGACCTTGCGGGGCACCTTCAGGCCTGCCACGCACCAGGCCGGCTGCTTCCAGCCTTCGACCCGGCACGGCAGCAATGCGCCTTCTTCCACCAGCTCGGCTAGGCGCGCTTTGGCATCGGCCGGCACAAGACGAAAGTAATCGCGCAAATCTTTCTCGGTAGCCACCCCGAGCGCCTGGGCAGCGTGCAGCATCAGGGTGCGCTGGCCTTCGGCTTCGCTGGGCGTAGCCTGTGCCAGCACCGCGCCGGGCAGCACGCGCTCGGGCAGGTCATAGATGCGTTCAAAGCCGCGCCGGGTAGCGACACACAGCTCCCCAGCGGCGAACAGCCACTCGAACGCCTGTTTTTCCTCACTCCAATCCCACCAGGGGCCGGCCTTGCCTTCGCGGGTGTTGAGCGCCCCGGCAGGCAGCGCCCCCCGGCTGGCCACTTGGTCCAGCACACGGTCGAGCACCTCCCGGCGCTCCCTACCGAACCGTGCCAGGCCCTGGTAGATACCTTCGCCCCGGGCCGCGCATGCATGCCGCCAACGCAAGGCCGGTTGCAGGCTCAGCGGCAACAACGACGCTTCATGCCCCCAGGCCTCGAACAGCCGCTGCTGGCGCTTGGGGCCCCAGGCCAACGTGTCGAGCGTTTCGCGCGGGTAATGGCCCAGCCGCGAAAACAGCGGCAGATAATGCGAGCGCGCCACAGCGTTGACCGAGTCCAGTTGCAAAGCGCCCAAGCGTTGGATCATCGCTTGAAGGGCTCGGTTAGTAGCCCCGGTATCGGTTCCGGTCCCGGCGGCGCGGCTACCAAACCCTTGCGCAGCCAGGGCGACGCGGCGGGCCTGGCGATTCGAAAGCTCGATCATGGGGGGCGAGGCTCCAAGGCATGAAGGCCTCAACCATAGAACCCGCCCCTCACTTGCGCAACGGATCATCCCAGAAAGAACGTTCGCTTTCTTCCCAGATATCGGCCCGCGACAAGCCCAGATCCTTGAGCGCTGCGTCGCTCAGCGTGGCCAATTGCTGACGCTGGCGAAACAGCTCGTACCAACGCGTGGCAATGCGCCAAGGTGCTGCGCTCAGTTGCAAAAAGCCTCTCTGCTTGTTCATTACCGTGCTGCCCGCTCAGTGGGTATGGCGCCAGTGTCGGGGAGCAGGTTAGGATCAATCCAACGAATGTTTCTTATGCGACCCATCTCAGAGATTGATGGCAATGACTGGCTACCAAAGCATCGACTCCGATGTGCTGCGCACCTTTGTAACCATTGCAGAGGAAGGCGGCTTCACCCGTGCGGCCGACAAGGTCAACCGCACCCAGTCGGCCGTGAGCATGCAGATCAAGCGGCTCGAAGAAGACGTGCTTCAGCGCAAGCTGTTCGAGCGCGATGGGCGCCAAGTGCGCTTGACCGCCGAGGGCCAAGTACTGCTGGGCTACGCACGGCGCATCCTCAAACTGCACAGTGAGGCGATCAATACCCTGCGCCAGCCGCACATGGTCGGCACCGTGCGCATAGGCACCCCGGATGACTACGCCATGCGCTTCCTGCCGGGCATCCTCTCGGGGTTCGCCCAGGCGTACCCGTTGGTGCAGGTGGAGGTACATTGCGAAAACTCCACGCAATTGCTGCAGCGCAACGACCTGGACCTGACTATCGTCACCCGCCAGCCCGGCGAGAACATGGGCCTGCTGCTCCGCCAGGAACGGTTCGTCTGGGCCGAAGCGGCGGGCTTTGCACCGCACGAGCAAGACCCGATGCCACTTGCGATGTTCAACAACGACTGCTTCTGCCGGCAATGGGCCTGTAATGCCCTGGACACTGGCGGCCGAGCCTATCGAGTGGCTTACAGCAGCCCAAGCCTGGCGGCGATCATGGCAGTGGTGAGTGCGGGCCTGGCGGTCACGGCGCAACTGCAGAGCCTGATGACCGCCGACATGCGCATCCTCGGGGAGGCCGAGGGCCTGCCATTATTGCCCCTGGCCAACATCATGCTGCTGCGTAACCCGGCCAGCCATTCGCCGATGCTCGACACCCTGGCTGAGCATATTGCCGAAGGGTTCAGGCTTTGAAGGCGAGCAACAACGCGCATATCAGTAGAAACACACAGAACAACCGGCGCAGGGCGCGCTCGGGCAAGGCGTAGGCCGCACGCACGCCCCAACTGATGCTGAGCAACCCACCCAGCGACATCGGCACCCCCATGCGCCACAGTACCTGGTCATGCAGCGCATAGGTGAGCAGGGTGACCCCCGTGCTGGGCAAGGCCAGCGCAAGCGACAAACCCTGCGCCACCACCTGGGTAGTGCCGAAGGTACCTGTCAGCACCGGGGTGGCCACCACTGCCCCGCCGACGCCGAAAAAGCCGCCCAATGCGCCCGATGCCGCCCCCAAGGCTGCCAGTGCCGGCCAACCGTGGCGCACCTGCCCGGCCGCTGGCGACGTGACCTGGAAGGTGCGCCACGCGTTGAAGCCCGCCAGCAGCACCAGGAACACGATGAACCCCCAGCGCATCGCTGCGGCATCCAAGCCCACCGCGATCATCGAGCCGGCCCAGGCGAAGACGAAGCCGGCCAAGCCCAACGCCAGCGCGTGCCGAAGGTCGATACGATTGCGTTGATGGTAGCGCCACAAGGCAAGCATCACGTTCGGGACCACCATCACCAGTGCGGTGCCTTGAGCCAACGCCTGATCAAGCCCGAACAACAAACCCAACGCCGGAATCGCGATCAGCCCTCCGCCAATGCCGAACAAGCCCCCCAAGGCCCCCATGCCAGCGCCCAGCACTGCGTAAAACAGGATATCCACTACCCATCTCCTCACCGGTGAGCGCGCAGGGTAATGCAAACCAACATAGAACGAACTTATGCGAACGCGCACCGCTCAGTATTTCATGTGGCCAGCCAACGCAAATGGAGCCCAGCGACATTCACTGGCACACTAAATACATGAGCGGCACGCACTGCCGCACCGGCCTTGGATGAAGGACCAGCATGAGCACCGACACTTCTCGCGTAACGCCCGCAGCTTCCAGCGACCCTTTATTGCTGGATAACCAGCTGTGCTTTGCCCTGTATTCGACCTCGTTGATGATGACGAAGGTTTATAAACCTTTGCTCCAGGCAATGGGGCTGACCTACCCGCAGTACCTGACCATGCTGGTACTGTGGGAGCGGGACGGCTTGACCGTGGGTGAGATCAGCAACCGGCTGCTGACCGACCCCGGCTCGCTGACCCCTCTGCTCAAGCGCCTGGAGAGTGAAGGCCTGCTCAGCCGCACACGCAGCAAGGAAGATGAGCGCGTCGTGCTGGTAAACCTCACCGAAGCCGGCCGCCAGCTCAAGGCCAAGGCCCAGTCGGTACCCGGGTGTATCGTCGAGGCCACGGGTTCTGACGTTGAAGACCTGCAGCAGATGCAGGAGCAACTGCTGGGCCTGCGAAAGCAGCTACAGGCAAAAATGTAGGGAGTCTGGGTGATGCGGTCGGGCCGTTGACCGCTCATCCACAAAGCCACATTTTATCTTGCGCGCAAAATAAAACATCGCTAACTTTAACCATATATCTTGTACGCAAAATATTAATGCACATCAAAAGGGCCCTATCATGACTCATTTCACCGCCATCTACACCGCTACCTCTTCCGCCACCGGCGGCCGCGACGGCCGTGCCGTTTCCAACGATCACGCCTTGGATGTGAAACTGACCACCCCCAAAGCGCTGGGCGGCGCCGGCGGCGAAGGTACAAACCCGGAGCAGCTGTTCGCAGCCGGTTACTCCGCTTGCTTCATCGGGGCGTTGAAGTTTGTGGCGGCCCAGCAAAAACTCAGCGTGCCGGCCAGTGTGCGGGTGAGTGCCGATGTGGGTATTGGCCAGATCGAAGGCGGCTTCGGCCTGGATATCGACCTGCATATCGAACTGCCGGGCCTCGAGCAAGCCCAAGCGCAAGCGTTGGTGGATGCCGCACACCTGGTTTGCCCATATTCCAACGCTACCCGCGGTAACGTCGATGTGCGCCTGCATGTGAGCGTCTGAGCCCTGGCGTAGGCCTCGAGTCGGCAATGGCTTACATGCGGTAGTGGCAATCACCACTTTTGGCCGACCCGCGCCGGCCTTAATCTACACCTACCAACGCACTGCGACGGAATGCAGTGTGACGATCAAGGACGGTCGACCATGGCCATGAAAGGCTGCCGGCAGGATGCTGGAATGGTAATGGCAAAGAACCCGCTTCGGCGGGTTTTTCGTTTTCGGCCAAGAAGTTTGGGCGCTGGGTAGTCGGCGAACAGGCGGGCTCCCCCTGAAGCGCCACGAGGCGCCTGTGTCGCTCGGTAGCGACCAGCAACAAAAAACCCGCCATCGGCGGGTTTTTTTGCATCGCAACGAGGCGATTACTTCTTCGAACGGCTCTTGAACGAACCGTCGCGAGTATCGATGTCGATCATTTCGTCGATCTCGATGAAGTCGGCTACCTGGATTTCAGTGCCGTTGGACAGCTTCGCAGGCTTCATGACCTTGCCGGAGGTATCACCACGGGCAGCGTTTTCGGTGTACACGACCTTGCGGCTGATGGTGGTCGGCAACTCGACCGATACGACTTTCTCTTCGTACATGGTCAGGGCGCAGACGTCTTCCATGCCTTCTTCGACGTACGGCAGAACGGCGTCGATGTCTTCGGCGTTCAGCTCATACATGGTGAAGTCGGTGGTGTCCATGAAGGTGTAGGAGTCGCCGCTGATGAACGACAAGGTAACTTCCTTGCGGTCCAGGATCACGTCATCGAGCTTGTCGTCGGCGAAATAGACAGTTTCGGTTTTGTAACCGGTCAGCAGGTTTTTCAGCTTGGTCTTCATGATCGCGCTGTTGCGACCCGACTTGGTGAACTCTGCCTTTTGTACCAGCCATGGATCGTTATCGATGCGCAGTACGGTACCGGGTTTCAGCTCTTTACCAGTTTTCATTACAAAATTCCGGATTCGGTGGGGGTGGTGACAAATTCAAGCCGCATATCATAGCCAATTTCGGTGAAATTTAACCAGCGCCGTAGCGAGGTCCAGCCGAGCGGCCTGCTCGGCGCACCACTGGCGGGCATGCTCAACCAGTGTTTCCCGGTGGGCAAGCCATTGCTGCCAAGGGGCGGCCATGTCAAGGCTGCGATTCCAGGCACGCCACAGCCCCAGCAGCGCGGCCTGGGCCGGCACCGGTAAACCACACTGGCTGTACAACTCGAGAAAAGCTTCGAGCTTGTCCAGATGAACATCTTCGTCCTGGCGATAGATATGCCAGAGCATAGGCCGGCCCGCCCATTGGGCGCGTACGAAGGAGTCCTCGCCTCTTACCGCATTGAAGTCACACGCCCAGAGCAGCCGGTCGTAATCCTGCTGTGGCACGAACGGCAGCACCTGGATGTGCAGGCGCCCGCGTTCTGCCTGCTCGCCTACCGCCAGCGGCTGGCCCAACCAGTGGTTTACGTCACCCAGGGCCTTGCCTTCCGGCACCAGCAGTTGGATCGGCAGGGGGCCCGCAGCCATTGCGCCCAGCCAGCTGGGCAAGCTGGGGTTTTCATAAGCGAACAGTGACACCAGCAAGGCACCGGGCCGGCGAATGACACTCAGGCTGCGCAGGAACCGCTCGCGCGCGGCTTCATCGAAGGCATCTCGACGGGCGAGCAGGCCCTGCTCGCGCAGCAGGCCGCCCGTATCGGGGCGAAAACCGGGGAAAAAGAAAAACTTGCGGTAACCCGTTGCCGAAAACGATGGCAGGCCATGGCAGCCACCTACCCAGGGTTCGGCACTCAGGTAATCCAGGTTCAGCCAGAGCGAGAGTTGAGCCTGCGCGGCCATGGCCTGCACATAAGCCTCTGGCAGCTTGCAGCCGAAGGCCTCGATCACCACCGGCGCCACCTGTGCAGGCTGCCAGGGCTCGGGCCATTGCCGTATCTGGACGCCTTCATGCCACTGCTGCGGGGCGTTCGCCATAGCCTGCGGGCACAAGCGAACGAACGAGGGCAGATGATCGACCCACAGGCGCACCTGCAAGCCGTGCTCGGCCACCAATTGCCGTGCCAGGCGCCAGGTGACCCCAATGTCACCAAAGTTATCTACGACTTTGCAGAAGATATCCCAACTTGGCCGCGACAAAACCCATGCCTCACTGAAAAGAAGGCGCATTTTGCGCGCAGCCCGCTGCACCCGCCAAGCAAAGCCTTGCGGCTGTGCCACAATGGCCGTTAATTCCGCCTTGGGGGCACACTCATGAACAGCCGCTTTTCCCCTCTGCAACTGGTGCTCTGCATCGCCCTGGGCCTGTGGCTCGGCGCAGTGGCAATAGGGCTGAGCGCCTGGCTTGCGTGGCGCTACCTGCCTGCAGCGCCGTTGCCGCCCCTCCCGGCGCCTACTGCCAGCCGAGCACCCGCTGCGTCCCCGGCGCCAGAAGCAGCTGTGCCAGCCGGGCCCAGCCCTGCCCAACCGGGCAGCGAGGCTATGTTCCAGCAATATCAGCAGAACCTGCACAGCCAGGCGCTGCGCCAGTATGAAGACGCCGCGCGCCGCGACCCTGCCAACCAGAGCAACCTGCAATGCCAGTTCTGGCTGGAGCAGTCGCGCAACGCCCCTACCGACCAAAGCCGCGAAAATGTCGCGCGCCTGTGCCATTGATCATGAACAAAACCGCGTTACTGGCGGGCATCGTCGCCAAGCTCGAGCAAGATCACGACCTGCTGATGCGCGCCGTGCAAACCGCACGCGACGCCGCTACTCACGAACAGAGCAAAGCCGAGAACAAATATGACACCCGGGGGCTGGAAGCCTCATACCTGGCCCACGGCCAGGCTCGGCGGCTGCAGGAAATCGCCCAGGCGCTTGCGCGCTACCGGGCCTTGAAGGTGCAACCGCACGATCCAGAGATTGGCATTCGCACCGGTGACATGCTCAACCTGCGCGCCGATGACGGCAGCAGCCGCAACCTGTTCCTGGGCCCGGATGCTGCGGGCCTGCGCCTGGAACTGGGCGGCCAGGCCTGGTTGGTCATCACCCTACAGGCGCCGTTAGGCCAGGCATTGCGGGGGCTGGGCGAAGGCGATGAAGTCACCCTCAGCCTCGAAGGTGGCGCCAAAGGCTATGCCATCGTCGCAGTGCAATAACCCCATGCATTGTTTTGCGGCTGCCTGCTCCGGCATGATGCGGCCATCCCGAAGGCAGCCCAAGGACTCCTATGAACCTGCCCCCCCGCCAGCAGCAGATCCTCGAACTGGTGCGTGAGCGCGGTTACGTCAGCATCGAGGAGATGGCCCAGCAATTCGTCGTCACCCCTCAGACCATTCGCCGCGACATCAACCAACTGGCCGAGAGCAACCTGCTGCGCCGCTACCACGGTGGCGCAGCCTATGACTCGAGTATCGAGAACACCGCCTACGCCATGCGCGCCGACCAGATGCGCGACGAGAAGCAGCGTATCGCCGACAAAGTGGCCGAGCAGGTGCCGGATCACGCCTCGCTGTTCATCAACATCGGTACCACCACCGAATGCATCGCCCGGGCGCTGCTCAACCATCACCAGCTCAAGATCATCACCAACAATATCCATGTGGCTTCGATCCTGAGCGGCAAGGATGACTTCGAAGTGCTGCTGGCCGGCGGCACCGTGCGGCGCGACGGCGGCGTGGTCGGCCAGGCTTGCGCCGATTTCATTCAGCAGTTCAAGGTCGACTACGCCTTGGTCGGCATCAGCGGCATCGATGAAGGCGATGGCAGCCTGCTGGATTTCGATTATCAGGAAGTGCGCGTATCGCAGGCGATCATCGCCAACGCCCGGCAGGTGATCCTGGCCGCCGACTCCAGCAAGTTCGGGCGCAATGCCATGGTGCGCATGGGCTCGATCGGGCTGGTCGATTGCCTGGTCACCAACGAAGCGCCCGCCCCCGCGCTGATGGCCGTGCTCAACGAGCACAAAGTACGCCTGGAAGTCGTCTGACCCCTCCCCGCCACCGCCGGCCGGCGGTGGCAATGTTCGCTTATGTTCTTTTTCTTGCACTTTGATCGAATTTATCAATCGAAGGTGGGTAGCGATGCTCGTTTTGTTGCGCTACTATTTTCGGAAATGAACATTGAATGTTCGGTTTCACGCGGATTCGAAACCGACCACCGCCGTGCGAATGCTGGGAGGCTGCCCCGATGTCCCGACACACTACCCCCGTCCCCCCTCTGGCCGAAGCCTATGACGTTGCCGTGATCGGTGGCGGCATCAACGGCGTCGGGATTGCTTCGGACGCCGCTGGCCGTGGCCTGTCGGTATTCCTGTGCGAACGCGACGACCTCGCCAAGCACACCTCGTCGGCAAGCAGCAAGCTGATTCATGGCGGCCTGCGATACCTTGAGCACTATGAGTTTCGCCTGGTGCGTGAAGCGCTTGCCGAGCGCGAAGTGCTGCTCGCCAAAGCGCCGCACATCGTCAAGCCGCTGCGCTTCGTGCTGCCGCACCAGCCCCACCTGCGCCCGGCCTGGATGATCCGCGCAGGCCTGTTTCTCTACGATCACCTGGGCAAGCGTGAAAAGCTCCCGGCGTCGCGCAGCCTGCGCTTCGGCCCGCGCAACCCGCTCAAGGCCGAACTCAAGCGTGGCTTCGAATACTCCGACTGCTGGGTCGACGATGCACGGCTGGTCGTGCTCAACGCTCAAGCTGCCCGTGACAACGGCGCGCACATCCATACCCGCACCCGTTGCGTGGGTGCACGCCGTAGCCAGGGCCTCTGGCACCTGAACATGGAACGGGCAGACGGCACGCAGTTCTCGATTCGCGCCAAGGCGCTGGTGAACGCTGCAGGCCCGTGGGTCGCTCAACTGCTGCGTGAAGACTTCAAGCTCGAGTCGGCCTACGGTATCCGCCTCATCCAGGGCAGCCACCTGGTGGTGCCCCGCCTGTATGAAGGCGAGCATGCCTACATTCTGCAGAATGAAGACAAGCGCATCGTGTTTGCCATTCCTTACATGGAGCAATTCACGCTGATCGGTACCACCGACCGCGAATACACCGGTGACCCGGCCAAGGTAGCGATCACCGAAGCCGAAACCGATTACATCCTTCAGGTGATCAACGGCCACTTCAAACAGCAGCTCTCGCGCGATGACATCGTACGCACCTACTCGGGCGTCCGCCCGCTGTGCAATGACGAGTCCGACAACCCCTCGGCAATTACACGCGACTACACCTTGGCGCTTTCGGGTGAACGCAACGAGCCACCGCTGTTGTCGGTGTTTGGTGGCAAGCTGACCACTTATCGCAAGCTGGCCGAGTCGGCCATGGCCGACCTGGCGCCATGGTTCCCGAACATGAAAGGCAGCTGGACGGCCAAGGCACCGCTGCCCGGTGGCGAGAACATGACCACCCCGCAAGCCCTGGCCACCGAGTTGCGCGCCCGCCATGCCTGGCTACCGGCAGATATCGCACAGCGCTGGGCCACCACTTACGGCTCTCGCAGCTGGGCGCTGCTCGAAGGCGCCAGCGGCGTCGACGACCTCGGCCAGGACTTTGGCGGCGGCCTGACGGCCCGTGAGGTGGATTACCTGTGCCGCGAAGAATGGGCACTGGAAGCCGACGACATCCTGTGGCGCCGCACCAAGCTCGGCCTATTCACCACGCCCGAGCAGCAACAGGCACTGCGGGACTACCTGAGCCGGCAGCACCAGAGCCAGGCAGCCTAACGCGACGGGGGCTTGAGCGCCTTGAGCGGGTAGACGTCATACCGGCTCGACTTACCCTCGATCACCAAGCTAGGCGCCCGCCCTTCGAGGGCAGGTGCCTTGCGTGGCCGCTTGACCACCACGCGGTGGCTGGCCAGCGCCAGCGCAGCCTCCAGCAACGCAGGCGCGTCCAGGTCATCCCCTACCAAGGGCCGAAACAGGCGCATCTCTTTTTTCACCAACGCGCTTTTGTCGCGATGGGGAAACATCGGGTCCAGGTAGATCACCTGCGGAGGCTCGCCGTGCCAGTGGCCCATCACGTCGATGGCGTTGCCCTGGAGCAACTGCATGCGCGCTGCGATATCGGCAGTCTCGGCCGACTGCGCAGCGCGCGCCAGGCCATCTTCCAACAACGCAGCGATCACCGGCTGGCGCTCGATCAACTGCAGTGGGCAGCCCAGGCACGCAAGCACGAACGCGTCGCCACCCAGGCCTGCGGTGGCATCGAGCACCTGAGGGCGTACGCCGGCCTGCAGGCCAACCGCCTTGGCAATCATCTGCCCGCTACCACCGCCGAACTGTCGCCGGTGGGCTGCGGCGCCCTCGACGAAGTCCACTCGCACCGGCCCCGGTGCCTGAGGGCCAAGCAGTTGCAGCTGCAGGCCCGGCTCCCCTACCTGCAAGGCAAGCTCTGCAGAGCCATCGAACAACGGCAACCCCAGGCGCTCGGCCCACTGCCGGGCAAGGGAGGAATAAGCATCGCCTAGGGCCTGGACTTGCAATACAGGCGCCGTCTGTCGGTCTGGCATGGGGTTTCTCGCAACGGGGTTAAAGCGACGGCCGGGCTAGCCGATAGCAACAGTGTCCGGTATTTTGCCAGAACTCAGCCCAGCGCCCGAATCCCATGTCCGATTTCGTCTCCGCCCCTGTCGGTTACGTCTCCCCTGTCGGGAACTACAGCCAGCGCAACGTCCAGACCCTTGGCGGCAGCAGCACGCTGTGGCAGGACTTCTTCGCTCGCGCGCAGGCCGAGCGCCGGGGCGATATCGAAGCCGGTGCCGAAGGTGCCTTCGAACTGCTCGCGCAGCCCATCGACGAAAACGCAGCGCCGGCCAGTGGCGAGCCAACCCTCGAACAAATCAACGACCAGCGTGCCTGCCCCATCACCGAGAAGGTGATCGAGCCACCCAAGCCGCTGTTCCTGCCGATTGCAGAGTTCGATACCGACCTGCTGCCCAAACCTGCGACACCCTACCCGCCTGCGGAGATTGCGCAGCAGCAGTACGAGCTGCAATTCGACGAAGCGTGGGCACGCCCGGTGGTGATGAACTACGGCAAAGCTATCCCTACGCCGGGCCCCGGCCCCTCGCCCCGCTCGCTCTATTTACCGATCGCGGAATTCGAGACCGACCTGCTGCCGCCCCCCAATACGCCCTACTCGGCCACCGAGATGGCGCAGCAGCAATATGAGCTGCAGTTCGACGAAGCCTGGGCTCGCCCGGTGGTGCTGCAGAACATCCGCGTTGCCGCCTGAGCCCAGCCTTTTAGCGCTTCGCACGCCACGTATTCCACGTAGAATGCTGGCAACAGGACACTAGCTCACGGAACCGACATGCCTTCGCGCTCCTCCCTCTTCTCCCAAAGGCCGCTGATTACGGCACTGGTGATGCTGCTGGCCGGCGCGCTGATCGCCACCTCCTTACTCAGCTACTACGCCTCGCGTAGCTCGATCCGCGACAGCATCATCAATACGGAGCTGCCGCTAACCTCCGACACCGTCTATTCGGAAATCCAGAAGGACCTGATTCGCCCGGCGCTGATTGCCTCGATGATGTCGCGCGACACCTTTCTGCGCGATTGGGTGATGAGCGGCGAGCAAAACCCGCAACAGATGACCCGCTACCTCAACGAGGTGATGGAGCACTACGGCGCCTACACCGCGTTCTTCGTATCCGAGCAAACCCGCACTTACTACCAGGCCAAGGGTGTGCTCAAGCACATCGACCCGGCGGAGCCTCGCGACGCGTGGTACATGCGCGTACGCGAAATGGCCGAGCCCTCGGAGATCAACGTCGACCTGGACATGGCCAATCAGGACAAGCTCACCTTTTTCATCAACTACAAAGTGTTCGATTACCAAGGCCGCTTCATCGGTGCCACCGGGGTCGGGCTCACGGTGGACGCAGTGGTCAAGCTGCTGGACCGCTACCAACAGCGCTACGGGCGCCAAGTGTATTTCGCTGACAGCCAAGGCACGCTAATGCTCACAGGCGCCGATGGCGGGCCGGGCGGCGCGCGTGCCGGTACTGCTCTTCAGAGCTTGCCGGCGCTGGCCGACCTCATGGCGCGGCTGCCCAGGCCCGCTGATGGCCAGTATGAGTACAGCGAGCAAGGCACGGGCCACTTCCTCAACGTTCGCTATCTGCCAGAGCTGCACTGGTACCTGTTCGTCGACACGCGCGAAAACGGCGCACTCTCCGGCATCCGCCAGTCGCTGTACCTGAACCTTGCCATCTGCGGCCTGGCGATCGTGCTGATGGTGCTAGTGTTCAGCCATGTATTGCGCCGTTACCAGCGCCAGGTGGAAGCCCTGGCGACCCAGGACAGCCTGACCGACCTGCCCAACCGCCGCGGCTTCAACCTGTTGGCCGGCCAGGCGCTGAGCGACGTGCAGCGCACCGGGGCGCCCTTGAGCGCGCTGATGCTCGACCTCGACAAATTCAAAGTGCTCAATGACACCCACGGCCACCTGGCCGGCGACGAGGTGCTGGCCGGCTTTGCCGAGGTGCTGCGCGACACGCTGCGCCACAGCGACATCATCAGCCGCTGGGGCGGGGAAGAATTCATCGTGTTGCTCAAGGACACCGACGGCAACGCGGCCCAGGCCATCGCCGAGAAAGTGCGCCAGCGCACCGAGGCTCATGTGTTCCATTACCGCGGCAAAGCGCTGCGTATAACCACCAGCGTAGGCCTGACGCTGATGCAGCCGGGCGACAATCTCGAAAGAATCATCGCCCGTGCCGACAACGCGCTCTACCGCGCCAAGCAGAGCGGCCGCAACCGAGTGTGCAGTGAACAAGCCAACAGCCCCCGCGCCTGAAACCCTGTGCCCGGCCTGCGGCGCTCGCAACGGCTGTGCCGTGGCAGCCGGCACAGCTGAACCGTGCTGGTGCTTCGGCGTGAGCATCAGTGCCGAACGCCTGCAGGCGCTGCCGCCCGAGCTGCGCAATGCGCGTTGCCTTTGCCCGCGCTGCGCCGGCGTGCTTGAACAGCTGCAACAGCATGCGCCTTGACCGCCTGATTGCCCTACGCGGCCCGTTCAACCGCCAGCAGGCGCGGCTCGCGCTTGCCCAAGGCCGCGCACGGGTCAATGGGCAGGTATGCCGGGAGCCAGCGCATGAAGTGAGTGCCTTTGACCGCGCCGAAGTCGACGAGCACTTGCTGCAAGCCGGCGAGCCGGCACGCTACTACATGTTGCACAAACCCACCGGCTGCGTGAGTGCCACCACCGACCCCAGCCACCGCACCGTGCTGGACCTGCTCGCCCCCGAGCACCGCCAGGGCCTGCACCTGGCCGGGCGGCTCGACTATCACACCACGGGTTTGTTGATCCTCACCAACGACGGCCAGTGGTCACGCCGCCTCACCCAGCCCGGCAGCCAGCAGCACAAGCGCTACCGCGTATACACCGAGCAGCCGATTGAGGAGTACTACGCCAAGGTGTTCGCAGAGGGCCTGTACTTCGCCTACGAGAACCTCACCACCCAACCCGCCACCCTCATTCGGTTGGGTAGCCATAAGGCCGAGCTGAGCCTGGTGGAAGGCCGCTACCATCAGGTCAAGCGCATGTTCGGCCATTTCCACAACCGTGTGACTGGCCTGCACCGGCTGAGCATGGGGCCGCTGCAGCTGGACCCGAGGCTAAGGCCGGGGCAATACAGGGCTTTGAGGAGCGAGGAGATCGGGTTGGTGTGACGGGTTGGGCAGGCTGCGAGCGAAGGGGCGAGAGATGCCAGGCTCTGCAACGGGAGATTTATTTCGAGGGTGGGGTTCCCAACCGGGGGTGGTTCTGGTAAAAAGTGCACCCTTCGAGCGGGTATAGTTTAGTGGTAAAACGAAAGCTTCCCAAGCTTTAGTTGAGGGTTCGATTCCCTCTACCCGCTCCACCTCCAAACCAGTAAACCCGGGCATTCCAGGCAATCCCACCCAGCCCTGAAGTCCCATCAAAGCCTATCCTTCCAGCTTTCAAATCCCTACCCGAGAGTCACCAAAATCTGGTGCACCGTCGACGCTGTCCGTACGGATGAATCGACCGGTAGCGACCTGCCCCACTGCCCTGGAATACATCCTAAAAGACTCGTTCCGACGCCATGTCTGCGAGCCATCCCTCGCTACCCTCAGGTCACCCCAAATCGAATCGAGCCAATCCGACCCAACCCAAATAGTGAATCGCCCCTGGTTTCATAGACACCTCCAAGCCTCATAATGAGGCCCAAATAAGAGGTGCCATGAGTCGTCAGCGTTACCCCGAAGAATTCAAGATCGAAGCGGTCAAGCAAGTGACCGAAAAAGGCAAACCCGTCGCCGATGTCGCCCAGCGCCTGGGCATGTCCGTGCACAGCCTTTACGCCTGGATCAAGGTCTACAGCAAGCCCCAAGAGCAGCGTCAGCAAGACGGCGATCAGCAGGCCGAACTGCGCAAGCTGCGCGCTGAGCTCAAGCGCGTGACGGAAGAGCGAGACATCTTGAAAAGGCCGCCGCGTACTTTGCCAAGGAGTGCGGCTGAAGTACGCCTTCATCAAGAAGCACTCGACTGATTACCCGGTTCGGCGCCTTTGCCAAACCCTCAAGGTGCACCCTATCGGCTACTACGCCTGGCTGCCCGAGCCTCAATCTGCCCGAGCAAAAGAAGATCAACGTCTGCTTGGCTTGATCAAACACGCCTGGCTAGAAAGCGGAGATGT
>NZ_QEQL01000008.1 GCF_003097135.1 Pseudomonas sp. URIL14HWK12:I12 | reverse complement strand
CTGATAATCTAGCGACCATCAGACCAACTCACAAGCACCCACACGAATTGCTTGATTCAGTTGTTAAAGAGCGGTTGGTTGATTCTTTCGTTTCAACCGAGGCGCGCATTCTACGCTGTCCTCATTTCCTGTCAAGCGTTTATTTTCAGAAGCTTTCGTTAAACTCTTGAAACATCAACCACTTGACTCGCTTCGCTGCCTCTTGAAGCGGGAGGCGAATTCTACAGCGTTACAACCTGCTGTCAACCACCTTTTTCACCGCGCTCAATCCGGAGACCGAAGCACTTCCAGCATCTTCAAAATCGCTAACTCATTGAATCTCAAGGAGTTTCGCGTTCCGTTGTCGCTGGAAGTGGGGCGCATTATAAGGGGCTCAGAACAGGCGTCAACCTTTATTTTGAAAATAACCGGGTAACCCTTGGATTACCCGGCAAGGGCACATCAACTTACCTGGTTGAGCACTTCGCCCACTGCGTCGAACAAGGTATCCATTTCGGTGGCGGTTGCATTGAACACGGGCCCAAACTGCAACGTGTCGCCGCCGTACCGCACATAGAAGCCCTTCTCCCACAACTTCATAGCCGCTTCGAAGGGCCGCACGATGGCGTCGCCGTCGCGCGGTGCCAGCTGAATCGCCCCGGCCAAGCCGAAGTTGCGGATGTCCACGACATTAGCCGCCCCTTTCACACCGTGGATGGAGCGCTCGAAGTCAGGAGCCAGTGCCGCAGCGGCCTGAACCAGCTGCTCGTTCAACAGGATATCAAGCGCTGCTATGCCCGCCGCACAGGCTACCGGGTGCGCCGAATAGGTATAGCCATGGGGAAACTCCACCGCGTATTCCGGCGTTGGCTGGCTCATGAAGGTCTGGTAGATCTCGCTGGAAGCAATGACAGCCCCCATTGGGATAGCGCCATTGGTGACCTGCTTGGCAATGCACATCAAGTCAGGTGTCACACCGAAGGTCTCGGCACCGAACAGAGTGCCGGTACGCCCGAACCCCGTAATCACCTCATCGAAAATCAGCAGTATGTTGTGCTGGTCGCAAATCTCGCGCAGGCGTTTGAGGTAGCCCTTGGGCGGTGGCAGCACGCCGGCCGAACCCGCCATGGGCTCGACGATCAGCGCGGCAATGTTCGATGCATCATGAAGCTCGATGCGCTTGAGCAGCTCATCGGCCAGGGCAATGCCGCCCTCCTCCGGCATGCCTTTGGAGTAAGCATTGCCAGGCAACAACGTGTGGGGAATGTGATCGACGTCGAGCAGCTGGCCGAACATCTTGCGGTTGCCATTGACGCCGCCCAGGCTCGTGCCCGCAATGTTCACCCCGTGATAACCCCGCGCACGGCCAATGATCTTGGTCTTGGTCGCGTGCCCTTTGAGCCGCCAGTAGGCCTTCACCATTTTCAAGGCGGTGTCAGCGCACTCGGAGCCCGAGTTGGTATAGAAGACGTGATCGAGCTTACCGGGCGTCAGCGCCGTGATCTTCTCGGCAAGCTGGAACGACAGCGGATGGCCATATTGGAAGGCCGGCGAGTAGTCCAGCACACCCAGCTGCTTGGCCACTGCTTCCTGGATTTCCTTGCGGGTATGGCCGGCGCCGCACGTCCACAAGCCTGAGAGGCTGTCATAGATCTTGCGGCCCCGATCGTCGATCAGATGGCGTTCGTGTGCAGCCACGATCAATCGCGGATCACGCTGGAAATTACGGTTGGCCGTATAGGGCATCCAGTGCGCGTCCAGTTTGAGCTGGCTAGCCAGCCCTTGGGGTGCGTTTTCCAGCATGTTCATCTCAAGCCCTCGAGTAGACCGCATTTATTGTTGCTGCCTACGTTGGCACGGAGATAAAGTCTCGAACAGGCTGTTTTACCTATCTTCATTCCGGTTGTTGCTAAACAATGAGCCGTCGAGATCCCCTCGCCCAGGTCAGCGACTTTGATATTCGATTGCTGCGCGTATTTCGCAGCGTGGTGGAGAGTGGCGGCTTTTCGGCGGCAGAGAACGTTCTGGGCATCGGCCGCTCGGCCATCAGCCAACAAATGAGCGACCTTGAACAGCGCCTGGGCTTACGACTTTGCCAACGCGGCCGCGCTGGTTTCTCGCTGACTGACGAGGGCCGAGAGGTCTATCAGTCGTCGTTGCGCTTGCTGGGGGCAATGGAAACCTTCCGAACGGAGGTCAACGGCCTGCATCAGCATTTACGGGGCGAGCTGAACATCGGGCTGACCGATAACCTGGTCACCGTGCCCCACATGCGTATCACCCATGCTCTGGCGCAGTTAAAAGACCGCGGCCCGGATGTGCGTATCCAGATACGCATGATCGCCCCGAGCCAAGTGGAGCAAGGCGTGCTCGACGGCAGCCTCAACATCGGCGTCGTACCGCAAGCCAGCCCGCTGCCTGGCCTGGAGTACAACGTGCTCTACAGCGAACGATCCTTGCTCTATTGCGCGGTCGGGCACCCGCTGTTCTACGCCGAAGACGACTATATAGAGGAGGGGCGCCTGGACAGCCAGGACGCAATCGCCCCAACCTTCCGCCTGCCTGCCGAGGTACAGGCCTGCTATCAGCGATTGAACTGCACAGCCAGCGCATCGGACCGAGAGGGTATGGCGTTCCTGATCCTGACCGGCCGCTACATCGGCTACCTGCCAGACCATTATGCGCACGGCTGGGTACAACAGGGTCGATTGCGCGCACTCAAGCCCGATGAGCGCTTTCACGATCTGAACCTGGCCTGGGTCACGCGCAAAGGGCGCCGGCCCAACCTGGTATTGGAAAGCTTCATGGAAAGCCTCGGCCAGGCCCGGTGAAATCGAATGCCCGGCAGCAGGCTTGCCTGCGCCGCGCACCTGCGCTATCAACGCGCCCACTCACACTGATGGTTCATCGCATGCCTGCACATCCAGACACCCCCAAGCCGGCCTCACGCATCAGGCAAAAGAACCAAGCCTTCATCCTGCGCGCTGCCGAAGAGGAGTTCGCCTGCCATGGCTTCAAGGGCACGAGCATGAATGCCATTGCGCTCAAAGCAGGGCTGCCCAAGGCCAACCTCCACTATTACTTCACCAGCAAACTCGGGTTGTACGCTGCAGTGCTGGCCAATGTACTGGCCCTCTGGGAAACCAGTTTCAATCACCTGCGTGCTACCGATGATCCTGCCCAGGCCCTGGCTACTTACATTCGGGCCAAGATGGCATTCTCTCGCCAGCATCCGCATGCTTCCCGTGTGTTCGCCCTGGAAGTGATCAGCGGGGGGCATTATCTGACAGAGCATTTCGGTGCGGATTACCGCCAGTGGTTCCGAGGCCGCGCCGCGGTATTCGAGCACTGGATAGCCAACGGCCAGATGGACCCGGTTGACCCTATACACCTGATCTTCCTGCTCTGGAGTAGCACACAGCATTACGCAGACTTTACTGCGCAAATCTGCCAGGTCACCGGCAGCAAACGCCTCAATCGCCACGACTTCGACGTCGCCACCGACAACCTGATCCACATCGTACTCAAAGGATGTGGTATCAAAGCGCCCCAACCCTGAAGCGCCCAGCATGCCCTCGACACTCATCGACCTATTCGAATACCGGGAAGAGATCCGAAAGAGCCGCTTCATCGCCTTGGCCGGCCCAATCGACAGCGCCGAACAGGCCCAGGCTTTCCTGGCACGTCACAGCGACCCCGATGCCACCCACAATTGCTGGGCGTGGAAACTGGGGAGCCAATACCGAAGCAGCGATGACGGCGAGCCCGGCGGCACAGCTGGCCGGCCGATCCTGGCGGCTATTGAAGCGCAAGCGTGCGATCAGGTGGCGGTGCTGGTGATCCGCTGGTATGGCGGCATACAGCTGGGCACCGGAGGCCTTGCACGCGCCTACGGTGGTTGCGCCAACAAATGCCTGCAACAGGCGGCCAAGTCGGAGTTGATCACCCGCCTCCCCTTTATGCTGGCCTGCACCTTCAGCGAACACGCACTGGTGCGCCTGCGCATCCAGGAATCGGGCGGCGTGATCGAAAACGAAGCCTTCACGGCAGAAGGCGTGAACCTCTGGATTGCGCTGCCGCCTCAGGCGGCCCCGGCCTTGGGCGAGCAACTCACTGCCTTGAGCCGTGGGCGCATTCAGCTCAAGCCGCCCCTTTAACCTACTGGGCGGCCCGCTACAGTATGCTTGCCTCTCAATATCTGCCGGGAGCAACGAGCATGGCCAACAAAACCGTATTGATCATCGGCGCGTCGCGCGGCTTGGGCCTGGGCCTGGCCCAGCGATTCAGCGAAGCAGGCTGGGCCGTGACCGCTACCGTACGCTCTCCGAATGGGGCCGAGGCACTTCAGGTGCTCAACAGCGTGAGCGTCGAGTCACTGGACATGAACCATCCAGAGCAAATCAGTGGCCTGGCCCAACGCCTGGCGGGGCAAACATTCGACGTGATCTTCATCAATGCCGGCATCATGGGCCCAGTAGGCGACCTGGCCCCGGTCACAGAAACGCAAGTGGGTGAGCTGTTCATGACCAATGCGTTGTCACCCATAAGGGTGGCCAAGGCACTGGTGGGCCAATTGCGCCCGGCCACAGGCGTGCTGGCCTTCATGAGCTCGGGCCTGGGCAGTGTGCAATCGCCCGATGCCATAGAGGCGGCGCTCTACAAGGCGAGCAAGGCTGCCCTCAACTCGATGGTCAATACCCTCACCCTGCAGTTGCCGGAGCCCCGCCCAACCGTGTTGTCGATGCACCCTGGCTGGGTGAAAACCGACATGGGCGGTGAGAACGCCGAAATCGATGTGCTCACCAGTACCAGCGGCATGCTCGCCCAGTTGCAGGCCTGGGCTGGCAAGGGCGGCCACCACTTCATCAACTACCGCGGCGATGTGTTGCCCTGGTAATCGCTACAGCCCCATCAGCGACAGCATCACGAACGTTGCGAACAGCACGAAGTGCGTCATACCCTCGATGGCATTGGTTTCCCCGTCGTTGAGGTTGATGGCGCACACCAGCAATGTGATGAAGGCCATCACCGTCTGCACCGGCGTCATCGCCATCTGGAAAGGCTGGCCGTTGATCAACGCCATCAGCTCCATCACTGGCACCGTTAGAATGACCGTCGACAGCGACGCCCCCAGCGCGATGTTCACCACCGATTGCATGCGATTGGCCAAGGCGGCGCGCAGTGCCGTGAGGATTTCCGGCGCAGCGGAAATGCCCGCCACCAGAATCGCTGCCACCATTGGCGGCGCGCCACTGCCCTCGAGCCCTACGTCCATGGCCTTGGCCATCACCTCCGCAAGCGCGCCGATCAAGGCCACACCAAAGACCAGCACCGCCACGGATGCACCCGTGCTGCCCGAGGGCTCGTGCTCCGCGTTGCGCGAACGCTTTTTCTCTGGGTAGTGGTAGCTGAAGAAATAACTGTGTGGCCCGGCCTGCATGCGCAGGAACACCCCGTACAACAGCACCATCGCACCGATGGTGAAACCCGAATACAAATGCCAGTTGGCCTGCGGGATGAATTCCGGCACGACCATGGAAACCCCCATGGCGGTCAGGATCATCACGCTGTAGGTGCGCGCGGAGTCATCGTTGTAAGGCTGCTCACCGTGCTTGAAACCGCCCATCAACGCGGCCAGGCCCAGGATACCGTTGATATCGAGCATCACCGCCGAGTAGATGGTGTCGCGCACCAGTGTCGGGGAGGGCTCGTTGCTCATCATGATGGCCAGGATGACTACCTCCACCAGCACGGCCGCCAAGGTAAGGATCATCGTGCCATAAGGGTCACCGACCTTTTCGGCCAGCACCTCGGCATGGTGCGCTACCCGCAGCGATGCACAGACAATCGCCGCTATCAGTGCCCCGGCGGCGGCCAGCGCCACGCCCTGCCCGTGGCCGAGCAGGCTGTGTTCCAGCGGGTACGCGAGCAGCGCGGCTACTACCGCGACCACCAGCAATTTTTCCTCAAGGATGGCCCTGATCATGTGTTTCCTTACGGATAAGTCGAGAAATTGTTGCTAAAGACTACATGATTGCATGATGGTTTCTGGACTCCTCGGTAGAATGGCGTTTTGCAACACGCTGGAGCAACACCATGTATGACTGGCTGAATCAGCTGCCCAAGGCAGAACTGCACATGCACCTGGAAGGCTCACTCGAGCCCGAGCTGATGTTCGAGCTCGCCCGGCGCAACAACATCGCCCTGCCCTGGGACAACGTGGACACGCTTCGCGCCGCCTACGCCTTCAACAACCTGCAGGAATTCCTCGACCTCTATTATCAGGGTGCCAACGTGTTGCGCACCGAGCAGGATTTCTACGACCTGACCTGGGCCTACCTCAAGCGCTGCCATGAGCAGAACGTGGTGCACACCGAGCCGTTTTTCGATCCTCAGACCCACACCGACCGCGGTATCCCCTTCGAGGTCGCGCTCAACGGCATCAGCCAGGCCCTCGCTGATGGCAAGCAGCAGCTAGGCATTGGGGGTGGGCTGATACTGAGCTTCCTGCGGCATCTACCTGAAGAGCAGGCGCAGGCTACCCTCGACCAGGCGC
Source organism: Pseudomonas sp. URIL14HWK12:I12 (assembly GCF_003097135.1). Lineage (GTDB taxonomy): Bacteria > Pseudomonadota > Gammaproteobacteria > Pseudomonadales > Pseudomonadaceae > Aquipseudomonas. The sequence continues at coordinate 182,098 of NZ_QEQL01000008.1, read as the reverse complement.
TGCCCTACCGCGACCAATTCATTGCCGTGGGGTTGGACAGCTCGGAAAAAGGCCACCCGCCCAGCAAGTTCAAACGCGTGTTCGACCGCGCCCGCGCCGAGGGCTTTCTCACGGTTGCGCATGCTGGCGAAGAAGGCCCGCCGGAATACATCTGGGAGGCGCTCGACCTGCTGAAGATCCACCGCATCGATCACGGTGTGCGCGCCGTTGAGGATGAGCGGCTGATGCAGCGGATCATCGATGAGCAAATCCCGCTTACCGTATGCCCACTGTCGAATACGAAGCTGTGCGTTTTCGACCACATGCGTGAGCACAATATCCTGCAGATGCTCGAGCGCGGGGTGAAGGTGACGGTCAACTCCGACGACCCGGCCTACTTTGGCGGTTATCTCACGGAGAATTTCCACGCGCTTCACGAGCATTTGGGCATGACGCAGGATCAAGCCAGGCGCCTTGCCCAGAACAGCCTGGAAGCTCGCCTGACCGCCTAGCCCTCCCCTAACCGCGCCAGCGCCTCACGGCCCTGGCGCGTCACTTCGAAGGCTCGTGCACCTTCTACCCTGCGCAGCCAGTTCATCTGCAAGGCGGTGCGCAACAGGCAGGCGCCTAACGCCCCGCCGATATGAGCACCGGCACCGCACCAACCTTCGCAGAGGGTAGCTCGCTGCCGCTCACGGGCGGGCAGTGCCTGTACGAATACACCCTTCGCGGCCAGGCCGGAGGCGCCACGCGGGGTCAAACGCAACTGCTGGCCCTCCCGCTCCAGCCAGCGGCGTGCCAGCAGCTGCTGCAGGAGTGCAGCCGCCACCTCGCCACCCAGGTGCTCACCGCAGCAACGTGCCTGGCGCATGGCGGCTGTGACCGGGGAACCGCACTCGACGGGCTGCGAGGGCCGCGGCGCACTGATGAACGAAACATGCGCCAAGGCCTCGACCGCAGCGCCTACTTCGGGGCCTGCAATCCGAAAGTAGCGCTTGCGCCCCCTCGCTTCTGGCGTAAGCAAGCCTGCTGCACACAGGCGCGAGAGGTGCGCCCCGGCGGAGGTCAGTGACACGCCCGCCAGCCGCGCCAGCTCATCCCCCCCTCGTGAGGCACCGTCGATCAAGGCCCAGAGCAAGGCACTGCGTTTGGGGTCGGCAAGCAGCGTGGCCACCTGGCTTATGGCGGGGGCGTATTCCATGTTCAATCCTTGTGAGAAACACGTGGGTCGGCGCCTGGCTGCCGCGCCGATGGCAAGGATTATAAGCAGAGCTGGCCGGCCAGAAATGGCATTGGGAAAGGCTGCACATCGGGCGGGCGGGGGTTTTGGTGTAATGCCTCGCAACCCGATACGACGCAAAACGCATGAACGTGGGCAAGTGTTCACAATCGTTCAGCTTACTCCCACATCGCCTGAAGCATTTGCCTGCTACGGCTGTGGAAATTTCCTGCATCAGCACTAGACTCAGCCCGCACCTTGGCGCACGCTTTTTGCTATCCATTGTGAATCAACGAAGCCTATGGCCTGCGGCCATCACCTATCGAGAGGCACCCGGCGATGAAGATTCAGCTGACTGAAATCCTGAAACCACAAGGGCAATTCTGGCAGGTACGAATGGGGCACAACGCGGTCAGCTTCCGTACCGAAATGGAAGCCAAGCAGTTCGTCAGCACCTTGCAAAGGCGCTTGCAAGCGCCCCACACGCTGCCGGCTAGACCGAACGTTGCGGTCTAGCCGTACGATCAAGCTCGCGCCGCGCGCAAGCGGCCGGTGGCCAGGCACACGCATGCAGCCAGAACGCCGCAAGTAGCCAGCACGCCCGCCATGGGTATCGCGCTGCCGTCGGCCAGCTTGCCCACCAGAGACGAACTGACCGACGCGATGCTGAACTGAAGGCAGCCCAGCAGGGCCGAAGCGCTGCCGGCGCGGTGCCCCTGGCCGTTCATTGCGCAGGCCGAGGCGTTCGGCAAGATGCAACCCAGCGTAGCCATGCACACGAACAGCGGCACCAACAGTGGCCACAATGCCGGAGGCTGCCAGGCCGCTACCAGCAGCAAGCAAAGCCCGGCAGCCGCATGCACCCACACCATACGCGCCAGAATCCGCCCTGGCCCAAAGCGCGGTAGCAGGCGCGCGTTGACTTGTGCCATGAGGATGAAAGCCAGCGCATTAGCGCCGAAGACCCAACCGAAGTGCTCGGCGGGCACGCCATAAAGCGTGATCACGACAAATGCGGCCCCGGTGATATAGGCGAACATGCCGGCGATGGCCAGTGCGCCGATCAAGGCATGGCCCATGAAGGGCAGGTCCAGCACCAGGCGGCCGTACTGCCGCAGGGCACCGCTCAACGGCTGCCGTGGGCGGCTGGCCGGCATACTTTCGGGCAAGCGCAGCACCACCGCTACCAGAGCCAGCGTGCTGAACAGCGTCAGGCATACGAATATCCAACGCCAGCCCACACTGTTGACCAGCACGCCACCTAGCATCGGCGCAAGAATCGGAGCAAGGCCCATCACCAGCATCAGTTGCGAAAACACCTTGGCCGCACCAACCGTGTCGCATTTATCCGTCACGATCGCTCGTGACAGCACCATCCCAGCGCATCCACCCAATGCCTGGATGAACCGCGCCACCACCAGCGTCGGCAAGTCCGGCGCAAGTGCGCAGCCCAGGGATGCGACGGAAAAGAACGCAATACCCACCAGCAGCGGCACCCGCCGCCCGAACCGGTCAGCCACTGGGCCGTAGATCAACTGGCCGATGGACAGCCCAAGGAAATAGGAGGCCAGCGTTGCCTGCACGTGCGCTTCGTCGGTGCCGAAGGCATGGGCCATGGCCGGAAAACCCGGCAAGTAGAAGTCGATGGCAAGCGGCCCAAAGGCACTGAGCGCGCCAAGGATCAGGAGCAAAGTGAGATTCATGTAAGGCCTGCGGGGTGTAAACCGCTGAGTTTAACCGTGCAGGCTGCCAATTGCTCGTCAGGCGGGCCGGGCGGTATAGCCTTGCGCCTCAATTAACCTGGCCAGCGCGGCGACCTCCAACGTGCTGTGCACCTGCACACGGCCGTCGGAAAGGCTCACCTCTACCTGCGCCTGAGGGTCTTGCGCCTGGATCGCCTCGGTCACGGCACGAACGCAGTGGCCGCAGGTCATTCCTTGTACTAACAAAGTGTGCATAGGTTGCCTCCTGTAGGTGGATGCCGCACAGTCTTGACCTTGCCATTGGGGGAAGGTCAAGTTTCATGGTTCATTGCCGATGCCCTGTGCAGCCCTGCCCTCTGTAAACGCACGTCACACTGGAGTATCGCCATGCGCCGGCTCGCTGCCCTCTTACTCGCCTTGCTCGCCTGGCCGCTGGCACCTGCAGCCATCGCGGCCGGCCCTTCCGACTACACGGTGCTGATCATTTCACGCGAGCGCCTCGAAGTAGGCACGCCTTGCGAGATCGGCCTGTACATGCAGGACCAATTGGTTGGCCGGCTGTTCCAGGAGCAGTCGATGTCGTTCAACTTGCCCCCGGGGCAAGTGTCGATTCGCCTGCGGACCCTGCCCGGCGCAGCGTTCGGGTGCGATCACGGCATGGGCGCGCCGGATGCGACCACCATCGTCCTGCACCCGGGCCAGATCCAGAAGTACCGCATCGTCAATGGCCTTAATGGGCTCTCGCTGAGGCCCGCGACGCTGAACTACCCCGACTGACCGCTTGACCTTGACCGCGTGGCAAGGTTGATGCTCATGGCTCGAACTGAAGGAGGCGCCCCATGAGCAGCCCACAATCCCTCGAGCTGGCCATCGACGGCATGACCTGCACCAATTGCGCTGGGCGCGTGGAGCGCGCCTTGCTAAAGGTTGAAGGGGTGCAAGAAGCCAGCGTGAGCTTCGCCAGCGAACGTGCCCGTGTAGCTTTCGCAGCGCCCGCCACCGCCGAAGCTTTGATCGCACGTATCGAGCAGGCCGGTTACGGTGCTCACCAGCCCGCCTCTGCGCCGGAACAGGCCAACGCCGCCAAGCAACAAGACCGCCATGCCCTGCTGATGCTGATCGCCTCGGCCCTGCTCACATTGCCCCTGCTGCTGCCGATGCTCTGGCCGCCCTTGATGCTGCCGGCCTGGCTGCAATTGTTGCTGGCAAGCCCGGTGCAATGGGTCGTCGGCGCACGTTTTTACCGAGGTGCCTGGCATGCGCTACGCGCAGGTAGCGGAAACATGGACGTGCTGGTCGCCCTGGGCACCACAGCTGGCTACGGCCTGAGCCTTTACCTGATGTGGGCGGCCCCGGCCGGTCACCCAGTGCATCTGTATTTCGAAGCCAGCGCGACCATCATCACCTTGGTGCTGCTGGGCAAGTACCTCGAGGCCCGAGCCAAGCGGCAGGCGCTGAGCGCAATCCGCTCCTTGCAAGCACTGCGCCCCGAACAGGCCACCCTGTGGAAGGGCGGCCAGGAGCAACGGGTGGCGGTTGCCAGCCTGCGCGTCGGCGACCTGGTGGTGGTGCGCCCGGCTGAACGCTTCGCCGTCGACGGCCTGGTGCGCGAAGGGCAAAGCCAGGTCGACGAAGCCCTTATCACTGGCGAGAGCTTGCCCGTGCACAAAGCCCCCGGCGATGCGGTCAGCGCGGGGGCCATCAACGGTGAGGGCCGGTTACTGGTGCAAACCCGCGCAGTAGGCCAGGAAAGCCTGCTGGAACGCATCATCGGCCTGGTCGAAAGCGCCCAGGCGAGCAAACCGCCCATCCAGCAACGGGTCGACCGTATCAGCCAGGTTTTCGTGCCCACCATCGTCGGCCTCGCGGCGCTGACCTTCGCCGGCTGGTGGCTCTACGGCGCAAGCCTTGAGCAGGCGCTGGTGCACGCCGTCAGTGTGCTGGTGATCGCCTGCCCCTGCGCGCTTGGCCTGGCCACGCCGGCTGCATTGATCACCGGCACCGGTGCCGCCGCACGCCACGGCATTCTGATTCGCAACGCCCAGGCGCTGGAGCGCGGCACCCACATTCAAGCAGTGGCGTTCGACAAGACCGGTACCCTGACCCTCGGCAAGCCGACCCTGGTAGCGCTAGACGGTGACGACCCACAGCGTGCCCTGGCACTGGCCGGCGCTCTGCAGGCAGGCAGCGAACACCCGCTAGCCCATGCCGTACTCGATGCCTGCCAAACCCAAGGCGTAGCCATGCCGACTGCGCATAACACCCGAGCATTGCCTGGGCGAGGTATCGAAGGTGAGGTGGAAGGCGAAACACTTGCCCTGGGCAACGAGCGACTGCTCCAAGACCACCGGCTGGAACCCGGTGCGCTGGCCGAACAAGCCCAGCGCTGGGCCGATGAAGGGCGTACCGTCTCCTGGCTGGTCGGTACTGCCCCTGCCCGGGTGCTGGGCGCGCTGGCTTTCGGAGACCAACTGCGCCCGGGCGCCGAAGCAGCAGTGTGCAGCCTGCGCGCGCGCGGCCTCTCGGTACACTTGCTCAGCGGCGACGGCCAGGGTGCGGTGCGCCATGCCGCTCATGCGCTGGGTATCGAGCATGCCCAGGCGCAGCAGTTGCCCCAGGACAAAGCCGCCTACCTTCAGGCACTGAGTCGCCGCCAAGCCGTGGCGATGGTCGGCGACGGCATCAACGACGCGCCGGCACTGGCCGCCGCCGACCTGAGCATTGCCATGGGCAGTGGTACTGACGTTGCGATCAACAGTGCCGACATCGCTCTGATGAGCAACGACCCACGGCGGGTTGCCGACGCGCTGAACATCTGCCAGCGCACCTGTGGCAAGATCCGGCAAAACCTGTTCTGGGCGTTCATCTACAACCTGGTGGGCATTCCGCTGGCTGCGTTCGGCCTGCTCGACCCGGTGTTCGCCGGCGCCGCCATGGCCTTGTCGAGCGTCAGCGTGGTCAGCAATGCCCTGCTGCTCAAAACCTGGAAGCCCGCGAAACTGGAGGATGCCCCATGAACATCGGCCAGGCCGCACAGCGCAGCGGCCTCAGCGCGAAGATGATCCGCCACTATGAGGCGATCGGCCTGCTGGCCAACGCACAGCGCAGCACCAGCGGCTACCGGCTCTACAGCGAGCAGGACGTACACACCTTAAGCTTCATCAAGCGGGCCCGCGACCTGGGTTTCTCACTCGAGGAAGTGGCCCGGTTGCTGGCCTTGTGGCAAGACCGCGGGCGTGCCAGCGCCGACGTCAAGGCCGTCGCCCGCGAACACATTGCGGCCCTGGAAGCGCGTATCGCTGAGCTGGCCAGCCTGCGCGACACCCTGGCCCACCTGGTGGAGCACTGCCAGGGCAACGACCGGCCAGACTGCCCGATCCTTGACGAACTGGGCGCTGGCTGCGCCCACTGCCGTTAGCGCATCCAGGGCGGCGTCGGCTCTTCCTGGCACTCGTCGTCGCCGGCCAGCAACGCCTGGCGCCGTGCCTCTTCGCGCTTGGCGGCCTCGATCTCGCGCATCACCGCGTTCACGTCCGCGCTGTGCTCTTCTTCCTTGTATTGCCCAGTCAGCACGGTTTCGGGGGTGAGCGCTCCCGCCTTGTACAGCGCCCACATCTCGGGGGCGTAGCGGGTGGCGCGCAACTCAGGGGCGAAGTAGCCGAAATAGCTCGCCATGTTGTTGACGTCACGCTCAAGCATCGTGAAGGCATGGTTGTTTGCGGCGGCGTCCACCGCCTGGGGCAAATCGATGATCACCGGCCCGTCAGGGCCCAGCAGCACGTTGAACTCCGATAAGTCGCCGTGCACCAGCCCGGCGCAGAGCATGCGCACGATCTGCTCGATCAGGAAGGCGTGGTACTGCCGCGCCTGCTCGGGCTCGAGGTTCACGTCGTTGAGCCGGGGGGCAGCGTCGCCGTCGGCACCCACGATCATTTCCATCAGCAGCACACCGTCGAGGAAGTCGTAGGGCTTGGGCACCCGCACCCCGGCGTTGGCCAGGCGAAACAGTGCTGCCACTTCGGCGTTCTGCCAGGCTTCTTCGGCCTCTTTGCGGCCATACTTGCTGCCCTTGGCCATGGCGCGAGCCTGCCGGCTGTTACGGGTCTTGCGGCCTTCCTGGTACTCGGCCGCCTGGCGGAAGCTACGTTTGTTGGCTTCCTTGTAGACCTTGGCGCAACGCAACTCACGGCCACAGCGCACCACGTACACCGCAGCTTCCTTGCCGCTCATCAACGGGCGCAGCACTTCATCGACCAAGCCGTCTTCGATCAACGGTTCAATGCGTTTTGGCGTTTTCATCGGTTGGGTATCGGTCCTCGGGTCACCGGAGCGGGCGAATGCTGGGTTGAATGCACGGGCATGCAAGCAGCCCGCCAACGCGCAAGCATAACGGGTTTGTTCAACAGTGGAACAATTCACCCGGCGTTTGCCCGAACAACGTTTTGAAAGCGGCAATGTAGGCAGAGGTCGATTCATAGCCGCAGCCCAGAGCGGCTTGGGTCACTCCAGCGCCATCCTGCAGCGCCTCCAGCGAAGCCAGCAGGCGCATGCGCTGGCGCCAGGCCCGAAAGCCCAAGCCCGTTTCTCGTTGAAACAGCCGCGTCAAAGTCTTGCCGGCCATGCCCAGCTGCTGGGCCCAACTTTCCAGGCTGGCATCGGTATCGGGGCTGTGCATCAGGGCGTTGCACAACTCCAGCAACCGCACATGATCCGGCATGGGCAGGGAAAACTGCACCTCCGGCAACTGCGCCAACTGATCGAGCAACACACCCACCAGCCGCGACTCGGCACTGTTTTTTTCGGGGTACTCCACCGGCAGCTCACAAAAGGCCTTGATCAGCTCGCGGGCCAGCGGTGTAACTTCCAACACCCGGCAGCGCGACTGGGCCCAAGGGCAGGCGTGGGCATCTACATACAGGCTGCGCATCTGTGCCCGCATGCTGGTAGTGACACGGTGCTCAAGCCCGGCCGGTATCCATACACCCCACTGGGGCGGCGCGAAAAAACTGCCATGGGCTGTGTGTACACCGAGCACGCCGCTGATGGCGTAGGAGAACTGCACCCAGTCATGCCGATGGGGTGGCGTCCAAGAGCCGGCCGACAGGCTCTCGGCCCGGGCGTACAAAGGGCGTGGGAGCCTCGACAGCGCGGGAATGGCCCGTGCAGGCGAAGAATGTCCGTTCGGCGGCATCATCTGGCCTTGTAGCGCAAGACGGAAATAGGTTGAAACAGTACCCTGACCGTGAAAAACCTTCACCTCATTTTACGAAGCAGTGGGTCTTGCGATGCAATTGCTCAAACAACTCAAACGGCTAGTCACGGACTGGTTCCTCTGCGGCATGGTGCTAGCGACCGTGCTGGCCTATTTCTTCCCCGGCTTCGGCGCACACGGCGGCGCCATGCACGCGGAGCTGGTGGTCAATGTTGGTGTGTTCGTGGTGTTCTTCCTGCACGGCATCAACCTGTCCAGCGAGCAGATTCGCCACGGCATGAAGAACTGGAAGCTTCACGCGATGGTTCAGGGCTTCACCTTCATCGTGTTCCCGCTGATCTGGTTGTTCGCGCACTTCGTATTGGGCCAGCGCCTCTCGCCGGCACTGATGCTGGGGTTCTTCTACCTTTGCGCGCTGCCCTCGACCATTTCCTCATCCGTTGCACTCACCGGCAGTGCCTTTGGCAATGTGCCCGCCGCGATCCTCAATGCCAGCCTCTCGAGCGTGCTGGGCATCTTCATCACCCCGTGGCTGTGCAGCCTGGTGGTCGGCAGCGGTGCCGGCGGCATCGATTTGGGCCCTACCCTGCTAAGCCTGTGCACGATGCTGCTGCTGCCTCTGGTCCTGGGCCAGTTGCTCAGGCCTTTGCTGGGCAAATGGTTCGCCCGCTACAAGCGCTACACCGGCGTGGTCGACAAGCTGGTGATCCTGATGCTGGTGTACGCCGCGTTCTGTGACTCCATGGTCTCCGGTTTGTGGCAACAACAGGGCGATGGTGTGCTGGTCACGGCGTTCGCCGGCGTCGCGCTGCTGTTGGCGTTGATCCTGTTCCTGACCACCCGCACCGGCCGGTTGCTGGGCTTCAACCACGCCGATCACGTCGCAGCAGTGTTCTGCGCATCCAAGAAATCGCTGGCCGCCGGGGCGCCCATGGCGGCGCTGATCTTCCAAGGCAACGGTGCTCTGGGCTTGATCCTGTTGCCAATCATGATCTATCACCCGTTGCAGCTGATCGTGTGCTCGGTCATGGCCGAAGGCTATTCGCACCGGTTCAAAACCGCGCAGGTCGCCGCCACCGCCTGAACGCTGCTGGACGGGGGTGGTCCACTCAAGGCCAACCCCCGGTGGAGCGTGCCATGAACGATCCCTACCTGACATTCGTCAATTCCCAGTTCGGCCGCACATTGGCCCGGGCGGTGGGCTTACCTCAGCCAGCACCACTGGAGCGTTGGCAGCCCGGTGAGCAGGGCGCGATCGGCGGCCCACTGCTGGTGGGTGGAGGGCCGCTCTCGGCAGAAGTCGCGACCATTGGCAAAGCACTGGCGCCTCTGGCACTTGGCTTTCAACACCAAGCGCTACCACTGGAGCAATGGCAGCCCGATAGCAGCCCGCCGATCAAGGCGGTCGTCTTCGATGCCAGCGGGCTGCGGTGCACTGCCGAGCTGAGCGCCTTGCCGCAGTTCTTCCAGCCGTTGATGCGCCACCTGGCGAGCAATGCCCGGGTGCTGATTCTGGGGCGCTTGCCCGACCCCGCTAGCGATAGCGAGGGCTACATCAGCCAGCGTGCGCTGGAGGGGTTCAGCCGTTCGCTGGCCAAAGAGTTGCGTGACGGCGGCACCGCCCAACTCTTGTACATCGACGAGGGGGCGGAGCCGCAACTCGAAGGCGCCCTGCGGTTCTTCCTGTCGGCAAAAAGCGCCTACATCAGCGGCCAGGTGCTGCACCTGCGGCCAACCACCCATGCCCCGGATGACTGGGTACGGCCGCTGGCCGGCCGCCGGGCCCTGGTGACCGGGGCTGCTCGTGGTATCGGTGCCGCCATCGCAGAAACCCTCGCCCGCGACGGGGCAAAGCTTTTGCTGGTGGACCTGCCCGGCGCCAAGGCCGACCTCGATGCTCTGGCCCAGCGGCTGGGAGGCCAAAGCCTGGCGCTCGACATCGCCAGTGATGACGCCCCAGCCACGCTGGTGAGTGCCCTCGGCGAGGGCTTGGACATCCTCGTGCACAATGCCGGCATCACCCGCGACAAAACGGTCGCCAACCTCTCGCCAGACCTCTGGGCACCGGTTATCGCTATCAACCTGGAGGCTCCACGCCTGATCACTGAGGCATTGTTCGCCGCCGGCACCCTGCGCAATGACGCCCGGGTGGTACTGCTCGGTTCTGTTAGCGCCATTGGCGGCAATCGCGGGCAGGCCAACTACGCCGCCAGCAAGGCGGGGCTGGTGGCGCTGGCTCATGCTCTGGCGCCCCGGCTTGGCGAGCGCGGCATTGGCATCTCGGTGGTCGCCCCGGGCTTCATCGAAACCCAGATGACCGACCAAATGCCCTTCGCCCTGCGCGAGGCTGGCCGGCGCATGAATGTGCTCGGCCAGGGCGGCCAACCCCAGGACGTGGCTGAAGCGGTGGCCTGGCTGGCACAACCGGTAGGTGGTGCACTCAGTGGCCAGGTGCTGCGGGTGTGCGGGCACAGCTACCTGGGGGCCTGAACATGACCCAATGGCAAACCCTCTCGACGCCGCCGGCCCTGGCCGGCCTCTATGCCAAGGCCGCGCTGCGCCAGCGCGTGACGGGTAACACCCTGCCCGATACCGGCCTGCGCTGCGTGCTGGCGCCCGACCCGATTAGGCTGGGCGCCTATCGCCAGCTATGCGGCTACGATAACGACGGCATTCTGCCGGCAACCTACCCGCAGGTGCTGGCGTTCAACCTGCAATTGGCGTTGCTTACCGGCCTGGGCTTCCCCTACCCATTAACCGGCTTGGTGCAATTGGCCGAGCGGCTGCGCCTGCACCGCCCTTTGGGGGGCGTCAGCCGCGTGCTCGCCAGTGTCAGCCTGCAACGCTTGCGCCCACACGAACACGGCGCAGTCTTCACGCTGGTCACCCGTATAGACGACGCCCTTGGCCTGCTCTGGGAAGCCGAAGCGGATTTGCTTTGCCGCCAGGCACAGGTAGAGGGGCAGAGCCTGGCAGAGCCGCTACCGACCGACTTCGTCGGGGATGAGGTGGCCCGCTGGCTGGCCGATCAACACATCGGCCGCCAATATGCCAGGGTGGCCGGCGACTTCAACCCGATCCACCTCGGGCAGGCCGGTGCGCGGCTGTTCGGCTTCAAACAGGCGATAGCCCCTGGCATGTGGGCCCTGGCACGCACGCTGGCGGCACTTGGCCCAAGGGTGCCTACGGCCGCTTGCGAGATTCATGGGCAGTTTCTCAAGCCCATCGCATTGCCCAGCGAAGTGGTGCTCAAGGCCCGGGGCGAGGGCGACCAAGGGCAGTTCTCACTGACCGGCCGCGATGGCTCGCTGCACCTGGCCGGATACTGGCAGCCCTTGGGCGAGCCTGCACAAATCTTCTAGACGCCGCCCTGGGTGGCTGGCTAACTGCCGATCATGCACAGCAAACACTGGATCGACCTGGCCCGCGACGCCGACACCGGCATCGAGACGCTGCGCGCGCATTTCGGGGAAGGCCGGGCCTACGACCCACACTGGCACGACAGCTACCTCGTCGGGGTCACCGAGCAGGGCATCCAGCGCTTCAACTGCAGGCACATTCTCCATGACAGCACCCCAGGCAAGACTTTCATCGTCGAGCCGGGCGAAATCCACGACGGCGATGCACCCGATGCCGAAGGTTTTACTTACCGCATGCTCTACCTGGAGCCTGCATGGCTGCAGCAGCATCTGGCTGGCCAGTTCGAACATGCACCGCCCGGCGCCCTGCCCGGTTTCGGCGACACCCTCCAGCACGACCCGGCGCTGGCCCGCGCGACCATCTTCGCCTTCAACGCTCTGCACCAGAATGAACTGCGCATCGTCCGGCAAATGGCGGTCGACGGCCTGCTCGAACGCCTCACCCGGCACCTGCAATGGCGCCAGCGCAATGAACGCGACCCGCGCCTGCCGGCAGTGGCCCTGCGTGCACGTGATGTGATCCATGCCCATGCCTTCACCGACCTCAGCCTCGAAGCACTGGCCCAGGCCTGCGGGGTCGATCGCTACCGCCTCACCCGTGCCTTCAAGGCGGCCTTCGGCCTTGCACCCCATGCTTACCTGGTGCAGTTGCGGCTGGCGCTTGCACGCCAGCGCCTGGCCGCCGGGGCAGAGCCTGCCGAACTGGCCGCGCAATTGGGGTTCGCCGATCAGAGCCACCTGGGCCGCTGGTTCGTGCGCGCCTACGGCCTGACCCCTGGCCAATACCGCAACGCCCACAACTGACTGCCCAAACCTTCCAGACGCCACGCCATCGCCGCCTTTAGCCTGAGCACTCTGCCCTTACCGGAGCCTGCCGATGCTCGCTTTCATGCTGTTCGCCTTTGTGTCGTCCATCACCCCCGGCCCGACCAACTTGCTGGTGCTCAGCACCAGTGCACGCTTCGGCCTGCGCGCCAGTGTCGCGCCAGTGTTCGGCGCCTGTGCCGGGGCGGCGTTGGTCGTGTGCCTGGTGGGGACCAGCCTGGGCCAGACGCTGCTGCGCCTGCCCGGGGTGCAACTGGGGATGACCGTACTGGGCTTGGCCTGGCTCACCTGGCTGGCCTGGGGCCTGTTCAACGCGCCTGGCGTGATCGACACCGGCACCGGTGTGCGCCGCCTGGGGCTATGGGGCGCTGCCGCGTTGCAGTGGGTCAACCCCAAAACCTGGGTAATGGCCGTGGCGACCGTCGGGGTGTTCACGGCCGGCAGCAGCGACCCCACGCACAAGGTATTGCACCTCTCGCTGCTGTTCTTCCTGATCGCACTGCCGTGCATGGCCTGCTGGGCACTGCTCGGCGCAGGCTCAGCGCGCTGGCTGCGCTCGGAGCGCGCCCTGCGCTGGATGTATCGGAGCCTGGCGATCATGCTGTTTCTTTCATCCTGGGGCGCGTTGCTGCGCGCTTGATTCGGGCACCTGGGCAGAGGAAGCTATGGCCATCGCGCCGCGGCCGGCGGCGCACCTGCCATTGACTATGTGATGAACCTTCAAGCCCTGACCGAACGCCTGCACCGCATCCGCGATACCAACGACTGGAAACGCTTTCACAGCCCCAAGAACCTGGCCATGGCGGCCAGCGTGGAGATGGCCGAGCTGGTGGAAATCTTCCAGTGGCTCAGCGAAAGCGAGTCACGCAGCCTCCCCCCTGAGCAACTGGCCCATGCCGGCCAGGAGATCGGCGACGTGGTGCTGTACCTGCTGCTGCTGTGCAGTGAACTGGGGCTGGACATGAACACAGTGGTCAGCGCCAAGCTGGCCGACAGCGAACGGCGCTTTGCCCGATGAGCGACCGCCATTTCGACGCACTGGCCACCCGCTTCGCCGAAAAGATCTACGGCGGTGCCAAGGGCGCGATCCGCCTAGCGGTGTTGCAGGCAGACCTCGCCGAGGCGCTGCCATCGCGGCCGCTGCGTGTGCTCGACATCGGCGCGGGGCTGGGCCACATGAGCCTGTGGCTGGCGCAACAAGGGCATGAGGTCACCCTCGCCGAGCCGGCCCTGCCGATGCTCGACGGCGCACGCGAGCGCTTTGCCGAAGCCGGCGCCCAGGCGCAATTCATCCACACCCCCTGGCAAGGCCTGGCCGAGGCCGAGCTGCCGGCATTCGACCTGGTGCTGTGCCACGCCGTGCTGGAATGGTTGGGCGACCCGTTCGCAATCCTGCCTGCACTGCACCGGCTCACCGACCCGCAAGGGTGGCTGTCGCTGGCGTTCTACAACCGTGACGCACTGGTGTACCGCAACCTGCTCAAGGGGCACTTTCGCAAGTTGCGCAGCGACAACATGGCGGGGGAAAAGCAGAGCCTTACCCCTCAGATGCCAGTCGATCCACGGGCGCTCGAAGCGCAACTCGCGCAGGCCTGGCAGGTCGAACACCGTAGCGGTGTAAGGGTGTTCCACGACTACATGCCCAATGAATTTCAAACCAGGGCGCCGCTGGGCGAACTGGTGGAAATGGAGTTGGCCCACCGCCGTCACCCGGCCTTCGCAGGCCTTGGGCGCTATCTGCACTGGATCTGCCGGCCGCGCAGTGCCGGCCTGGAGTAACCCATGCACCGCCTTCCGCTCGCTTTTGCCTGCCTGGCACTCGCCGCCTGCTCGAGCCCAAACCCCTACGTGGCCAGCTCATTGCCGCTGCCGCCAGCACCGCCTCAGGCCGCCAGCACCTTCGACGCCAGCGCCTACCCGGCCACGCCCCGCGACTACTCCCGCTACCAGAGCTGGGCCTGGCTCAACGACCACCTGCCCGCCGGCAATGCCCTGGCCTCGCCTGAAGAAATCGCCGAAGCGGTAAGCGAAGGTCTCGACCAGCGCGGCCTGCGCCCGGCTCGCATCGGAACGATGCCGGGCCTGCGGGTCAGTGCCGAGGTGGTCACCGAACGCCGCCTGCGGCAGGTGCAAGACAGCTACTACGGCGGTGGGCCTTATTACGGCGGCCCCTACGGGGGCGGCTATTATGCGCCACCGGTGGTGCGCACCTACGAATACCAGGTAATGGTGGTTCGTCTGCGCCTGTTCGATGGCAGCAGCCTGCAAGAGGTCTGGAACACCCAAGCCGAGACTGCCAACCAAGGCAGCCAATCCCAGCGCGCCGATGCTCTGCGCGCAGCCGTAGGAAAAGCCCTGAGCGCCTATCCACCGCGTTGAGCCTTTCGGAGAACCCATCATGCGCCGTTTGTTGACTGCCCTGTTCTTCACCACGGTGCTGGCTGGATGCCAGGCACCGATGGCCACCAAGGATTACGACCCCAGCCGTGACTTTGCCGCTTATCGCAGCTGGAGCTGGCAAACCCCAGCGCTGCAATACCGCCCCGACGACCCTCGCTTGCGCAGCGACCTGACCGAGCAACGTGTGCGCGACGCCGTGGCTAGCGGCCTCGACCAACGTGGCCTGCGCCCCGCTGCCGCCAATGCCGTGGGCGATCTGAAAGTGCAGGCCTACCTGATCGTGGACAATCGCCAGCAGCAGATCACCACCCAGCCTGTCGGGCCCTGGGGCTACTGGGGTGGGCCGTGGGGCGCACCGGGCTGGGCGGAAACTCGAACCCTGGATTACCAGGTCACCACCCTGCAGGTCGACCTGCTCGATGGCCGGGACGGCAAGCTGGTGTGGCGCGGCAGCACCGAGCAAATGCTCAACCCCAATGCCACGCCGGCGCAACGCAACGAAACCATTCGTCGGGGCATTGACCGCATCCTGGCCAATTACCCGCCTCGCTGACGTTGAAGCCCGGGCGATGGCGCGCCAGAAGCAAACCATCGCCCTTGACGGCCATGCAATTCGGTACTGAGCTTGGGGTAAGAGCCTCTGCCAAGGATGCCCGCGGCGCCTGCTGCGGGCGTAGTAACGGTTTGTAAGGGATAGCGCGCGCCATGCAAAGCCTCGTATTGCTGATCTGGTTTGCCCTGTGTGCCGAGCAGGATGTCCGCTTGCGGCGCGTCGCCGACAACCTCACGCTGGGGGGCGGGGTCTGTGCATTGCTTTACCTGTTCTGCACCGGCCATACCTGGCTTGGCGCCCCTGCCGCCGAAGGCGCCTGGGCCTTGGCCTTGAGCATGCTGCTGACCCTGCCGCTGTATCACGCAGGTCGGCTGGCCGGCGCTGACGTGAAATTGCTGGGCACGCTGGCCCTGGCCACCGACCGCATGCACCTGCTGGCCACCGTCTGCGGGGCCCTCCTGCTGGTGCTTGCGTGGCTGATGCTCGGGGAGCGGCTGTGGAAGCCACTGAGCCGCAAGGTCAAACAACGCCTGGCTGCGCTGGCACCTAACCCTGGCGATGCCCCACCGCTCAGCCCCTTCATGCTCGCGGGTTTCGTCGGGGCCTTGATCTGGGTCTAGAGCACTTCAAACGCTACACGGGCGGTTTGGCCTGCTTCGTCCAGCACGCTGACTTCGACGCGGCCGGTTTTTTCAAGGCTCAGGGTCACCGGCCGGTCGCTGTCGCCGTCCACCCAAGGCGCTCCATCGACGAACCACCAGCGGTGCCCCGCCCCCCCGATCACCGATAACGCCAGGCGCAGTGGCCCAGCGCTGCTGGCCGGGCGGCGCAGGTAGTCACCGTTGCGCACGCCGACGATCGACAGCCCTGGCAATGGCCCAGGGTTTCTGGGTGGGCAGTCGGCCGAGGCGGCTGGCATACGCGCGGCGCGGCGCTCGGCGGTGGGTAGCCAGGGCTCCAGGGGCGCCGGCCACAGGGCGATGTCTCGCGGCTGCGCGCCCGGGCAACTGGCGGCCACGCGCAGCCCCTGGGCATTGACGAACACCTTTTCCATAAGGCCGGTGCCGGCGGGCTGGTCTGCCGCAAGCAACGTGGGTGGGGTGGTGCCCTCCAGGGTCCAGGCGAAGCGCTGCCGCCGGCAGTTAGGGTCTTGCCGGGGCAGAGGCTGGCCCAACGGCCAGCAGATCGCCGCCACTCCAACGCCGGGAGGGATAGGGTCGGCAGGCGGGTTGATGCCGCGCTGGGCATCGCGGTTGCTGAGCAGGTCATGCACTTGCAGCAGCAACGGCGCCGCCGAGGCCAAACCGAACTGGCCCGGCACTGGCGTACCATCCGGCCGGCCTATCCACACCCCGACCAGAAAGCGCGGCCCTACCCCAATGGCCCACGCATCCCGAAAACCGTAGCTGGTCCCGGTTTTCCAAGCCAGCGTCTGGCGTTGCGCCAGGGCGGCGGTGGGGTCCAGGTCGGGCCGGGCGTGGCCGCTGAGAATACGCCGCACGATCCACGCCGCGCCGGGCGACATCATGGGCCGCTCGCGCAGCAGGTCCTGGGGCTGGAAACGCAGGTTCGCCGCGCGCCCGCCCCGGGCGAACGCGCTGTAGGCGCCTACCAGATCGTCGAGGTGGGTGCCGGCCCCACCGAGAATCAACGCCAGGTTTGGCTGGGCGCCCTGGGGTAGGCTCAACTGCAGGCCGCCATTGCGCAGTTGGCCGTCGAAGCGCTTGGGCCCCAACGCCTCCAGCAGTTGCACAGCGGGCAAGTTCAGTGACAGCGAAAGTGCGGAGCTGGCCGCCACCGGGCCGCTGAAACCTGAATCGAAGTTGCCGGGGCGGTAGTCGCCGTAGCGGCGCGGCACGTCCTGGAGCAAGGATTCAGAGTGAATCAGCCCAGCATCGATGGCCATGCCGTAGAGAAAGGGTTTGAGCGTCGAGCCTGGGGAACGGGTGGCTTGCACCATGTCGACATGGCCAAAACGCTTGGCGTCTTTGAGGTCTACCGAGCCTACGTAGGCTCGCACGGCCATGGTCTGCGCTTCCACCACCAGCACGGCGGCCGAGGTGCGTGAGGGGAGGCGCGCTCGCCAGCCCAGCAGCAGGTCTTCCAGGCGGCGCTGCAGCGGTGCATCGAGGGTGGTGCGGATCAGCTCCGGGCTGCCCGGTACGTTCAGCCGCCTGGCGAGCAAGGGCGCCAGCGCCGGTTCCTGGCGCGGTGCCAACCAAACAGGCTCCTGCAAGGTATCGGCGACCACCTTGGGCGACCATACGCCAAAAGCCTGCAGCCGCAGCAATACCTTGTCACGCGCCTGTTGTGCGCGCTCGGGGTGCCGGTCGGGGCGCAACCGGCTGGGCGCTTGAGGCAACACCGCAAGCATGGCCGCCTCGGCCGGGGTCAGCTGGCTCGGCGGCTTGCCCAGGTACGCCCAGCTGGCGGCGGCCACGCCTTGCAGCGTGCCACCAAACGGTGCGCGGTTCAGATACAGGGCGAGGATCTCGCGCTTGGACAGGTGCCACTCCAGTTGTGCAGTGCGCCACAGCTGTCGCAGCTTGCCGGCAAAGGTACGAGAGTGAGGGTCGAGCAGGCGCGCTACCTGCATCGACAAGGTGCTGCCGCCGGAGACGATGTGCCCGCCGGTAAGGTTCTGCCAGAGCGCTCGGCCCAACGCCAGCGGGTTGACCCCGGGGTGCTCGTAGAACCAGCGGTCCTCGTAGGTGAGCAGCGCATCCAGGTAAAGCGGCGACACCTGTTCAACCGTCACCGGGTAGCGCCATACCCCTTCGCTGTCAGCGAAACGCCACAAAGGCGTGCCGTCCTCGGCCAGCACCACGCGCGCCATGTCATCGCCCGGCAAAGGCAGCGGCCAGATCCGATCAGCCAGCCATAACGCCGCAAGCAACGCCGCCGCGCCAACGGCGAACCGGCGCAGCCATTTCATGGCGCCACCGCCACTGGGGAACTCGCCCATGGCCGCTGCGGCCAAAGGAGCAACTCCGGCGCAGGTGCCGGAGGTTCGATCAGGATGACAACATGCATGTAGAAGGCTTTTTCGAATGGCTTGGCCAGGCCCTGGGCGCGATCATCCGCGGGATCGTCGACGCCCTGAGCTGGGTGTTCAGCGGCCTGGCCAACGCCGGCGGCAACTTTGTCGAAGGTCTGGCCCGTACCTTGGGCATGGACACCTCGCTCATCAGCATCCTGGCACTGATAGTGGGCCTGTGCATGCTGTACGCGGCGGTCCGCGCGTTCATGCGCGCCTCCATCGTGCTGGGCATCATCTGGGCCTTGCTGGGGCTTTGGTTGCTGAGCTGGATCATTCACTAGGCGCCCCGCCGCAAGCCTGGCCTGCGGCGGGAACGCCCCCTCAGTTGCCGCGCACGGTCAGGTCGCCCGGCACCGCACCGGTGCCCTGCAGATTGGGCCGGTACATCGACTCCACTTGCGGCGGCGGCACGCGGTAGGTGCCAGGCGTGACGGCCCGGGCCAGGTACAGCAGATGGGTCGTGCCATAGCCGTCCAGGTTCAGCGCTGCGATGAAGCGATCATCGCGGGCCTCCTGGTGGCGAATGTCGGCATTCTGCATCGCATCGCGCCATTCCTTCACGTTGCTGCTGGCGTTGTCGAGGCTGGCGGCACTCTGGGCCAGGTTCTGGTTCTCGATTTCAAGGCCCGCCGGCAGCAGGTCGACCACCAGTGCGTCCGGCACACGTTGGGTGGCTTTCACTGCCAGATGCACCAGCACCAGGTCGCCGCTCTTGACCTGCGCCAGGTTCAGCGGCCGGCCATTGAGGCTCAGGTAATCACGGCTGATCGACAGGTTGTTCGACACTGGCGTCGGCGCCTGCACGGGGTAGCCGGAGATCGTGAGTTGCTGGTAGAGGGTTTCGCTGCCGGTGTTGCGCAGTGCCAATGGTGATGCGAGCCCTGTGCCTTCCAAGCGGATGCCGGGCTGGCTGTTGGAAACAGCTTGAACCTGCCCAGCCACGTCCAGCTCACCCTTCCACGGTTTTTCGTCCTTGTTCAGCAACTCGCGCCCGGCCAGGAACAGCGAGTTGCGCTCCTGAGTCGACAGCCAGCGATTGGCCGCCACCTGGTCCGCCAGTGCGAACAGGCGCTCGTCGACCTGGCCATTTGCAAGGTTGTTTTCCTGAAGCAGCGAAAGGATCAAGGCCTGGTCGCGCAACGGCGAGCCGTAGTCGTGCAGCCATGCGTTGGGTTTGCGCGATACCGCCAGGCCTGCCTGCAACGCCTGTTGCGAACGCGGCTGGTCGCCCATCTTCTGGAGCGCGATGGCCAGTTGCACCAGCGGCAGGCCCGAGCGGGCCTGGTCACGGCGCTCGAACACCGCCCGCAGCGCCCCGAGCGGCGCCTGTTGGCTGCGCGCAAGCACCAGCCCGGCGTAGGCCTGCACGGCAAAGCGAGTGGCCTCGGTGTCGTCGCTGTAGTCGATCTCGATCAGGTTCGGCTCCTGCACGTAGCGCAGCAGCCGCTCGCTGGCTTTCTTCAGCGCATCGGCCGGTACCGCAAAGCCCTGGTCGCGGGCGCGCAGCAGAAAGTCAGTGACGTACGCCGTCAGCCAATACTCCTCGGGGCTGTCGGAGGTCCACAGGCCAAAGCTGCCGTTGTAACGCTGCATGCCAAGCAGGCGCTCGATGCCCAGCTCCACCTTGCGTTCACGGTCGGCCTGCGAGTCGCCTTTCAGGCCTAGCCGTTTGAGGGTTGCGGCATCGGCGTACAGCGAGGGGTACAGGCCACTGGTGGTTTGCTCAAGGCAGCCATAGGGGTAGGCCTTGAGCTCGCTGATCTGTTCACCGAGGTTCAGCGGCGGTCGGCTGGAGAGGCTCAGCAAGGCCTGGCGGCCGGCCGGCTCGAAGGCCTCGAGCTCGCCCTCGGGCAGGCGCCATTCGCCGTCCTTGAGCACCGCGCGGTAGTGGCGTTGCACGGCAGGGTAAGCTGGGCGTACGCCAATCTTCCATTCGCGGCTGAACACCTGGGCCGGCTCACCTGGCAGGTCGAGGCCGTTCACCGCCACCTGCAGCTGGCCTTCGCCAAAACCGCCAGCCGCCAGCACCGGGAATCGCAGCGTAGTGCGCTGGCCCTGGGCCAGTTTGATGCTGCGCGGCGCTGCGTCAGGCAGCGACAGCAAGCCGCTGGCCGTCAGGTTGAGGGTGAGGGTTTGCGCTCTGCCGGAGAGGTTGGTCAGGTCCAACGCCACCTGTGCACGGTCGCCGCCTGCAAGAAAGCGCGGTGCCGAGAGCTCGGTCACCAAGGGCGCTGCCACCACCGTCTTGGCCTGGGCGACACCGAAGTGATCGCCACTCCAGGCCTGGGCCATCAGCCGCAGTTCGCCGTTGAAGTCGGGGATGTCGACACTCACCTCGCCTTGGCCATTGGCATCGAGCTGCACCGGCACGGCCTGCTGGGCGACGATGGTT
This sequence comes from Pseudomonas sp. URIL14HWK12:I12, assembly GCF_003097135.1. Classification (GTDB taxonomy): domain Bacteria; phylum Pseudomonadota; class Gammaproteobacteria; order Pseudomonadales; family Pseudomonadaceae; genus Aquipseudomonas. The sequence goes on along the minus strand of NZ_QEQL01000008.1, from coordinate 161,356 downwards.
ACGCTGGTATCCGGGCGCTTGCCGCCCTTGGCCATGCCGGCGTCGCCGCCGAAGGCCAGGCTTGCCACGCGGCCACCGCCCTCGATCAACTGGCCATACACATCCAACTGGTCGGCCCCGTAGGCTTTGCGGCCATACATGCCGGTGAACGGATCGGGGGTGGCGAAATTGGTGATGTTGAGAATGCCCACATCCACCGCCGACACCAGTACGTAAGCTTGCTTGGCCGGGCTGCCATCAGCATTTTTAACAGCCACTTTCACCTTCAGCGGCTGCTTGGGCCGCATGGTCGAAGGTGCGTCGAGGTTCACCGCCAGCTTGCGTGCGTTGCGGTCCAGCGGCAGGTGCAGCAAGCCCACGGCACGTTTGGGCGTGACATTGGCCTTGCGCTCGCCAGGGCGGACCACCAGGGCGCTCAGGTAGAGGTCATGGCGCTGCCATTTCGGGTCAATTTTCACCGAATACGCCTTGCCCTCGGCGGGTACGTCGATCTCTTGCCACCACAACGGGCCTTCGGCGGATTCGACCATCAGATAGCCTTTGCCGGCCGCCGGTGGAGTGACGGTCACGGTGGCCGTCTCGCCATCGGCATAGGCGGGTTTGTCGAGGGCGAGCTTGACCTGATCGGGGCGTACCGCTCCGCCGTCGGTGTTGTCCTGCCAGGCATAGCCGGCCCAGAAGCGCAGGCTGCTGACCATCCCGGTTTCCGGGTCTTCGACTTCAACCCGGTACGGGCCCCACTCCACCGGGAAGTTGACCTTCACGGTACCGTCCTTGGCGATGTCGTAGCGGTCTTCGCTCAGGTTCAGGTACTTGGCGTTGTAGTTGTAGCTCCAGCCGTCGCTGTCGGAGTAGTTCCAGTAGTAATCGCGACGCTCGCGGATCAGCCGGACCTTCACCCCCTTGGCTGCAAGCTTGTGGCCTTCGGGGTCGGCGACCAGGATCTCGAATTCGGCGGGGCCATCGCCATCGATGTGCGGCATGGCGTCGGTGTCGTCTTCTTCGCTGTATTCATCACTGCCACTTGCACTGAACAGCGGGCGGATGCCCGGCAGGCGCTCAGCCGGCCATACCGGTTGCTTGAAGGTGCGAGTGATCGGGCGGCCTCCGGCCTCCTGCAAACTGGCCTGGACGATGATCTGCAGCGGCGACTGCGCCTCGGCCCACTGGCTTTCGATATCGATCTGGGCGGTGCCGTCATCGCCCAGCGCGCTTTCTTCCAGCTCCAGGTCCTGCTTGAGCTGCTCTTCGGTGATCGAACCGAACTCATAGCCCGGCAACGCGGGCACTGCCTCGCGCAGAGGGCGCACGTAGATCTGCCCGCTCAGGCGGTTGCCCGAGGCGGGTGCTCCGTACAGGTAGCGGCCTTCGACCATGATCTGCGCGGTGTCGGCCGGCGCGATGGGGGTGTCGCTGCCCTTGAGTTCGAGCGCCATGCGCTCGGGGAGGAAGTCTTCGACCTGGAATTCATACACCTGCGGGCGGCCGTCGCCCAGGTCGAACAGCAACTGCCAGCGCCCGGTCGGGGCTTCCCCCGCCAGGGGTAGCGCGTACTGGAACAGGCCGTTGTCGCCTGCCTCCCAGACGAACTTGCGGCTGACCTGGTCGTCGGGCTTGCGCACTTCCACGGTGATCGGTTGCGCTTTGGTCGGCTTGCCGTCGCTGTCGCGCAGCAGGCCATTGATCAGCACGGTTTCGCCAGGGCGGTAGAGGTCGCGCGGGCCGAACACGAAGAACTGAAGCGGGTGTGCGGCAGGGCCGGCGATGTCGAATTCGGCAAGGTCGAGCGCAGCGCTGTTCAAGCGCAACAGGCTGGTCTGGCCGTCCTGGCGCGCCAGCAGCACATCGGCCTTGGGCCCCAAGGGCAGCTGCGCGTGGCCGTCGCTGTCGGTCTTGCCCAGGGCCAGGGAATGGCCTTCGGCGTCGAGCAGTTCCACCTCCACCCCGCCCAGGGCCTTGCCGCCTTCCAGGGCCTGGGTGAACACGTCCAGGCGTTTCTGGTAGCGGTGAGCCGAGAGGCCGATGTCGCTCAGGCTGAACAAAGTCGCAGGCTGCGAGTAGTTGTAGGTGCCGGCGGCATGCATCACCGCCAGGTACAGGCCGGTTTCCTGCAGAGGCTTGACGCCCGAGAGCGGCAGCATGAGGTTCTCACGGGTGTTGCGTGCAGGGTTGAGGTCGAAACGGCCGGTATAGACCAGCTCGGCCATGCCCAGCAGGTCCTTGGATTCGTAGTACTCCAGTGCGCTGCCACGCCCCCAGCGGGCGAGAAAGGCCGGCACCTGCTCGGGCTTGATGCGGAAGAAGTCTACGTCTACACGGTCGACGTTGAGCGCGATCACCGGCAGGCCCTCGGCGAGCCGGGTGGGCAGCAGCGAGCCACGGCTGGCGAAGCCTACGGTGGCTTGCAGGTCGCGGGTTTCCAGGCGCGCGGAGTATTCACTGGGCAGTGCCTTGCCATTGACCGCGCGCAAGCCGGCGTCGACGGTCAGCACCAGCTTGCGCTTGGGCTCCAGGTGGCGCAGGTGCGCCTCCATGAGATTGTCGGAGAGCTCCCACGCACCATCGACCTTGCCGCTGACGGTATCGACCAGGTGCAGGTGGCTGGCGTAATCGGCCTTGGGATCGAGCGGCACGCTGAAGGTGACCGAAAGGGCGCTTGCGCCATCGAGCTGCACTTCCGAAACGTCGGAAACCGCCAGGTCACGGTTGGCATATCGCTTGGCCAGCGCGGCAGTATCGGCTGGCGCCGCAGCCGGCTTGCCTTCGGGCACCTGGGCCTGAGCGGCGACCGGGGTCTGGGCCTTTGCAGGCGGCTTGCCGGAGCTGGACGAATCGCAAGCACTGAGCAGCGCCAGTGCGCACACCAGCAACAATCCCTTGTTGAACATGAATCCCTCTTCAGGCTGGTACCAAAACGGCGGCAACTATATCTCATGGGAAGATCTTTTTACTGGCGGCCGCGTAAAATCAATCAACCTGAATAAACCGATGAATTTCATGTACCAGGACTGGCAGCACCGCCCTACGCACCGCCGAGTCTGGGCCCTTGCGGCGCCCATGATTCTTTCCAACATCTCGGTGCCCCTGGTCGCCCTGGTAGACAGCGCGGTGATCGGCCATCTGCCTCACGCCCACCAGCTGGGCGCCGTGGCGGTGGGCGCGAGCCTGTTCAACCTGCTGGCCTGGGCGTTCGGCTTTCTACGGATGGGCGCCACCGGTTTCACTGCCCAGGCCGCCGGCCGTGGAGACGGCACGGCATTGCGGCAGATCCTGGCGCAGGGCCTGGCGCTGGCGTTGGCGTTCTCGCTGTTACTGGGGGCGCTGGCGGTGCCACTGGCCAGCTGGGCGCTGCTGTGGATGAACCCCAGCGCGGCGCTCGAGCAAAGCGCCCTGGCATTCCTGTACATCCGTTTGATGGCGCTCCCGGCCACACTGGGCGGCTATGCGCTGACGGGCTGGTTCCTGGGCACCGGCAACGCCCGCGCGCCGCTGTGGATCATGCTCAGTACCAATGGCTTGAACATCGTGCTCAACCTCTACCTGGTGCTCGGGCTGGGCTGGGGGGTTCAGGGGTCTGCCTGGGCGTCGGTGGTGGCCGAGTGGGCCGCCCTCGTGCTGGGCCTGGCCCTGGCGCGGCCGGCCCTGCGCGCCTGGCCCGGGCAATTGGCCTGGGCGCCGCTCAGGCGCTGGGCGAGCTGGAGGCCGCTGCTGGCAGTGAATCGGGATATCTTCCTGCGTAGCCTGGCGCTACAAGGGGTTTTCTTTCTGATCACGGTGCAGGGCGCGCGCCTTGGCGACGCGACGGTGGCGGCCAATGCCCTGTTGCTCAATGGCCTGGTGCTGACCGCGCAGGCGCTGGACGGCTTGGCCCATGCGGTAGAAGCCCTGTGCGGCCATGCCATCGGCGCGCGCGACCGCACCGGCTTGCGTCGAGCGCTGGTGGTCAGTGCTGGCTGGTCGTTGCTGGCAAGTATCGCCTTTGCGCTGTTCTTCCTGGTTGCTGGCGGCCCGTTCATTACCTTGCAGACAGACATCCCCAGCGTGCGCGAAGCGGCGGGTGCGTACCTGCCATACCTGGCGCTGCTGCCTCTGGTAGCAGTATGGAGTTACCTGCTGGACGGGCTGTTCATCGGCGCCACCCGGGCGCGGGAAATGCGCAACACCATGCTGGCGAGCGTGGCGCTGGCGGCGCCCGTTGCGCTGGCAACGATGGGCCTGGGCAACCATGGGTTGTGGATCAGTTTTCTGTGGTTCATGGCCCTGCGAGGCATCACCCTGGGATGGGTGGCGTGGCGGCTGGATGTGCACAAGCGCTGGGTTTGACTTGGCGCTTGAGCAAGCATCGCGCGGCAAGCCGCCCTCCCACGGGCTGAACTTCAGTGGGAGGCTGGCTCGCCGGGCGACGTGCTGCCCTACCACAGGCTGAACTCCAGTGGGAGGCCGGCTTGCCGGGCGACGTGCAATCTACCCGGCGACGCCCTGCCCCCCCTCAAGGCGACAGATAAGACGACCGCGTCAGCCCCAATCGAAGTGCATCCAGATACTGCGTGCGCTCGCGCGCGCTGATCTGCGCACTGGCGACCTTGTCGCGGTAATGCGTCATCAGCTCTTCAGGCGAAAGGTGCACGTAGCGCAGCATGTCCTCGATGGTGTCGTGGGTCTCGATGCCGGCGTGGTACACGCTGCCGCTCGGGGTCTGGTAGATGTTCACCGAGTCGGTGTCACCGAACAGGTTGTGCATGTCCCCGAGAATCTCTTGGTAAGCGCCCACCAGGAACACGCCCAGCAGGTAGTCCTCGCCCGGGTTCACCGGGTGCACCGGCAAGCTGGTCTCGATGCTTTGCTCGTCAACGTACTGCTTGATCTTGCCGTCCGAGTCGCAGGTCAGGTCTTGCAGCACCGCGCGGCGCACCGGCTCTTCATCGAGCCGGTGCAGCGGCAAAATCGGCAGCACTTGGTCGATCGCCCACGTGTCGGGCAGGCTCTGGAACACCGAGAAGTTGCAGATGTACTTGTCGGCCAGTTTGTCGTTGAGCTCGTCCAGGATCACTCGGTGCGAACGTTGCCGCGCCTTGAGCATGTTGTGCAGCTTGCGGCACACGGCAAAGTAGCACTGCTCGGCCAGGGCCTTCTGCGCCAGCGTGACCTTGCCATCGGCGTACTGAGCCGCGATGTCGCCCAGGTAATGGGTGGCACGCCAGTAGATTTCGGTGACCATTTCCGGATCGACCGGCCCCAGCAGGTCGGCCAGCCATTGCAGCGTCGGCGGTAGCTCGTCGCGGCTGGGCAGTTCCGGCGGGGCGTCGTTGTGGCGCTCCACATCGGTCACCTGCATCACCAACATGGCATGGTGCGCGGTCAGCGCCCGGCCACTTTCGGAGAAGATGTGCGGGTGCGGGATGCCCTGCGCATCGCAGAATTCCTTGAGCATGCCCACCACCACACCGGCGTAATCGTCGATGTCGTAGTTGATGGAACTGGCATTGCGCGAGTGGGTGCCGTCGTAATCCACACCCAGGCCGCCGCCCACGTCGATGTGGTCCATGGGCAGGCCGAGGGCGCGCAGCTCGCCGTAATAGCGAATCGCCTCTTTGAAACCCTGCTGGTAGTCGGCCAGGTTGGCGATCTGCGACCCCATGTGAAAGTGCAGCAGGCGAATGCCCTGCTCCAGCCCAGCGGCGCGAAACCGATCGACCACGGAGATCAACTGGGCCGCCGACAGGCCGAACTTGGACTTCTCACCACCGGTATCGGCCCACTTGCTCGATGAAAGCGACGACAACCGCACGCGCAGGCCGATCTGCGGCTGCACTTTAAGCTCAGTGGCCTCCTCGATCACCAGCCCGACCTCGGACTCCTTCTCGATCACGATGAACACGCTGTGGCCGAGCTTCTGACCGATCAGGGCCAGGCGGATGAACTCGCGGTCCTTGTAGCCGTTGCAGACGATGGTGCCACCCTTGGGCGCCAGCGCCAGCACGGCGAGCAGCTCGGGCTTGGAGCCGGCCTCTAGGCCAATGGAAACGTTCTGCGTAGCGATGATGTTCTCCACCACCGCTTCCTGCTGGTTGACCTTGATCGGGTACAGCGCGGTGTAGGCGCTCTGATAGCCCAACCGCGCGATGTTGTCGTCGAAGGCCCCCGTGAGCGCTCGCACCCGGTGCTGGAGAATATCGGGGAACCGCACCAGCAGTGGCAGCGACAGGCCGCTTTTGCACAGTTCGTTGACCTGGTCGTAAAGGTCGATCGGTTGGCTATCCGGCCCATTGGGGCGCACTTCCACGCGCCCGGCCTCGTTGATCGCGAAATAGCCGGCACCCCAGTGCCGAATGCCATAGACCCCACGGCTGTCGGCCACGGTCCACTGGCTGCCATCGTCTTTGCGTGTGCGTCGTACGGACATCGAAGCCCCCTGTATCAGGTCCAAGGCCCCGCTGCGGCACGCGCCGCGCGGGGAATAACAGAATTACCCTGTGCATGTCGGGCAGGCCATTGGGTAGACCCCAGGCGCTGCCCCAAGGTTGCTTCAGCCGCCGGCCTTCTTGGCCTTGAGCCCCTGCTTGGCCAGCTCGGCCAATAGCACGTCAACATGATCGCCCTGAATCTCGATCACCCCATCCTTGAGGGCACCGCCGGTGCCGCAACGCTTCTTCAGAGACGTGGCGAGCGCCTTGAGGGCCTCTCCGGCCAAAGGCGCGCCACTGACCGTGGTGACGGTTTTGCCCCCACGGCCTTTGGTTTCACGGCGTACGCGGCAGATACCGTCGCCGTCGGGCACCTGCGGTTGGCCACAGATGCACTCGGCCACCGGCTTGCCGCAATCGGGGCAATGCCGGCCGCTGTCGGTGGAGTAGACGAGGCCGCCCAGGGCCGCGAAGGATGAGGCTTTGTTGGCCATCGGCGCCCCTTGCGCGTTGACAGGTGTAAGGCCGCGCAGTTTAACGGCAAAGCCGGCCACTGCTAAGTACACAATCGCGGCATTTTGCCGGCTTTATGCGACCTTGGAGGCGAGATAGCGCTCCAGCGCCAGCAGCGAATCGGGGCACCAGGGCTCGTTAGGGGCGCGTTGTTCGATCTGGCGCAGGGTCATGAAACGCGCTTGGCTGATCTCTTCGGGCTGCAACCGCAGCGGCCCGTCCCAGCAGGCGGAAAAAACTGCGCACCAGAGCCGATTACCCGGCCCGCTGAACAGAAAGCGGCCGTGCTCATTGAGCACCACGCCTGACACGCCGAGCTCCTCCTCCAGCTCACGGGCCGCCGACAACGCGTAACTCTCATCGGCCTGCACCATCCCGCCGGCTGCAACGTCCCAGTAACCGGGGTATACCGCCTTGCTCAACGTGCGCTGCTGCACACACAGCTCGCCAGCCCCGTTGAACAACAAGATGAACGTGCCGCGGCCGATCAGCCCGCGGTCGCGCAGTTCCGCTCGGGGCAGCGCACCCAGCAGGCGGTCATGCTCATCGACCCAGGCGATACGTTCGGCGTCGGAAGCAGCCCGGTGGGCCGCTTCCCGTTCGCTCAGCGGCATCGGTCAGCCTTGCGACAACAGTTGGCGCAGGTCCAGCACTGCCGCGTTGGCCCGCGACAAGTAGTTGGCCATCACCAGCGAATGGTTGGCGAAAATGCCATAGCCACTGCCGTTGAGCACCATCGGGCTCCACAGTGGCTCCTGAGCAGCCTCCAGCTCGCGAATGATCTGGCGTACGCTGACGGTGGCGTTCTTCTTGGCCAGCACGTCGGCGAAATCCACTTCAACGGCACGCAACAGCAGCGACAACGCCCAGGCCTGGCCGCGCGACTCGTAGAACACATTGTCGATCTTCAGCCATGGGGTTTCTTCATATTCTTCTTCCACAGGTGCCGCCTGGCCGGCCACCACGGTGTCGGTCTTGGAAGCGGCGTTCAGCTTTACACGGCCGACGCTTGCCGAAAGCCGCTGCGACATCGAGCCCAGGCGTGTGGATACATCGCCCAACCAGTTATTAAGGTTGTCGGCGCGGGTATAGAAGAAGGCGCTCTTCTGCTCGGGCGAGCTCAGCCGCTTCTCGTAATTGTCGAGCAGGTCGATACCGCGCTGGAACTCCGACTCACTGGAGGGGAACATCCAGCTGCGGTTGTCGAAATTAAAGCGCGGCTCGGCCTGGGCAAGGTCACCGTCTTCGGTGGACTGCGACTGCGAGCGCGAGAAATCCTTGCGCAGCGCCCGGCTCATATCGCGCACCTGCACCAGGACGCCATATTCCCAGCTAGGCATGTTGTCGAGCCATAGCCCTGGCGGGAAGCGGTCGTTGGAAAGGTAGCCACCTGGCTTGTCGAGCAGCGTCTGGCTGATGGTCTTGAGGGTTTCGACCGTGGTGTAACCCACCACCATTTGCCGGCCATCGCGCTGGGCGTGGGCCTGAGCGTTCTGCTGAACTTGAAACAGTGCAGGCTCCCGGCTCCAATAGATGCCCAGCCCAATGGCGGCCAACAGGTACAGGCCCACCACGCCCAGCACCGCGCGGCTCAGCAACAGGGCTTTCCAGTGGCGGCCTTGTGGCTGCCCCGCCCTGTTGGCGCGGCGGCTGTTTGCAGATGCCTTGGCCGATGCGTCGCCCGAGGTGTTCGCCGAAGCGCCTGCGGCGGTATCAGTGGGGGCATCCGCTTTGCCCGTGCGCTTTTTCCAGTCCAGCATGGCGTGGTCCTTGTGCTGTGCGAATTCAACAAACTTCGACCGCGCTGCCCGCTCAAGGTGCAGCCGGCCGAGCAAGTCACATGATAAAGCATCGGCGGCGGCCTGAGCCTGACCTTGAGCGACACTCATTGCCCCGGTTCCGTCCGTCGCAGCGCTGGGCTCACAGCAGAAGAACATGACGCACGGGCGCAAATGTAATGGAAATGAGTGATAGCATGGAGCCATCACTTTCACGTCGCCTCGGCACGGTCGCTGGCCTATGCATTTGCTCGAAGACACCACGCGCGATCGCCTGCACCGGCATCTTGCGCAACGGCTGGCCAACCAGGCGAGGGAGATTCTGGCGATCTGGCAACGCCTGGGCGAACGCGGCTGGAGCCCTGTTGACCTGGCACAGCTGCGCGACGCCAATGAGCGCCTGGGGCGCAGTGCCGAGCGCTTGCAACAGGTCGAACAGTTGCTGCTGTCGATGTCGCTGAGTGATTGCCTGGCGCGGCTGCTTGGCAATTCAGGGCGGTTGAGCCAGGAGACCCTGGAAGACCTCGATCGCCTGATGAACAAGCTCGCCCGAAGCAGCCTGCGCCATGGCGACACCCTCGAATGCCCGCCTTTACCCCACCGGCCCGGCCCGGTCTACCTGATGCTGTCCAGCCAGGACGCGGCCGAGCGCCTGGCGCGCCAGCTGGGGTCCTTTGGGCTGGACGCCATCGCCCTGGCCAGCCCCTTGGCTGCCAGGCAGGCGCTGGCCCATGCGCAACCCTCAGCGATGGTGGTGGACGTGGACTTTCACGGTATCGGCGGCGGCCTGGGGCTTGCCGCTGAAATTCAGGACAGCCTGGCCTCACCGGTGCCCTTGCTGTTCTTCAGCCAGCAACCGGCCGATACGCCCACCCGGCTGGCTGCGGTACGTAGCGGCGGCCTTGATTTCTTCACGGGCAATCTCGAAGCCTGGGCACTGCTCGAGCGCCTTCAGCGGCTGACTCGAGTGGTGCGTTTCGAACCTTATCGCGTGCTGGTGATCGACGACTCGCGCGCCCAGGCCATGAATAGCGAGCGCATGCTCAACAACGCCGGCATTCTCACGCGCAGCCTAAGCGACCCGATGCGCACGATGGCCGAGCTTGCGGATTTCCAGCCAGACCTGGTGCTGTTGGACCTTTACATGCCCGTCTGCTCGGGCCCGGAGCTGGCCCGGGTAATCCGCCAGAACGAGCGTTACCTGGGCCTACCCATCATTTACCTCTCGACCGAAAACGACCTGGACAAACAGCTCGACGCACTCAGCGAAGGCGCGGATGACTTCCTGGTCAAACCTGTGCGTTCACGCCAATTGATCAGCGCGGTGCGCACACGCGCCGAGCGTGCCCGCGAGCTACGGGCGCGGATGGTGCGCGACGGGCTCACGGGCCTGTACAACCACACCCACATCCTGCGTGAGCTGGAGGACGCCTGCTTCACCGCACGCCGCAGCACCACCCCGCTTTGCTTTGCCATGCTCGACCTGGACCATTTCAAGAGGGTCAATGACACCTATGGCCACCCCATGGGCGACCGTGTGATCAAAAGCCTGGCCTTGTTCCTGCGCCAGCGCCTGCGCAAGACCGACTTGATCGGCCGCTATGGGGGCGAGGAGTTCGCCATCGTGATGGCCGATACCGACCTGCCCTCGGCCTGCGCCGCGCTCAACGACATCCGCGAGCGATTCGCCGAAATTCTCTACCCTGGCATGCCCGACGAGCTGCACTGCACCTTCAGCGCAGGCATAGTTCAGTTGAGCGAGGGGGTCGATAGCCTGACCATGGCGTCGCTGGCCGATGAAGCGTTGTACCGAGCCAAGGCGGCCGGGCGCAATTGCGTGGTCGCAGCAGGCTGAACCGAGCGCCTTAATCGGCAGTTATAGATACAGCAGGTATGATCGGCCGCAGTGATTTGCCGTGAGAGTGCCATGCGTCGTTTTATCTTGTTTATTCTGCTCTGCCTTGCCCTGCCCGTCGCTGCCGACGTATTCGGCAGCCGCCCGAACGCGGGGCTCGGCGCTCCGCTCGACAACAGCAGCGACTTTCTGCCGGTGCGCGAGGCGTTCCAGCTGAGCCAGGCCGACAGCCCTCCCGAGCAGATCACCCTGCGCTTTGTGGCCGCCGAGGGCTACTACCTCTATCGCCAGAAGTTCGCGTTCAAGGCCGAACCTGCCGCCGTGGTTCTCGGGCAGCCACAGTTTCCGGAAGGCGAGAAAAAACACGACGAGTATTTCGGCGAGGTCGAGGTGTACCACAACATCGTCGATGTCACCCTGCCCCGGCCGGCAGCAGCCAACGGTGCTTTCAACTTGTTGGTGACCTACCAGGGCTGTGCCGACAAAGGCCTGTGCTACCCACCGGAAACCCAGCGCCTGGCCATTGCCGCTGTGCCCGGGGCCGCGCCGCCCAGCAGCGCCAGTTCGGTGGCACCTGCGCCCTCCTCTACCTTGAGCTGGGCGCAGATTGCCCTGTATTTCCTGGCCGGCCTTGGCCTGACCTTCACCCCCTGCGTGCTGCCAATGCTGCCGATCCTTTCGGGGGTGGTGCTGCGTGGCCAGGCAGGCGGCGTGCGCGGGTTCACCTTGTCACTGGCCTACGTGCTGCCAATGGCGGCGTGCTTCGCGGTGCTGGGTGCGCTCATCGGGGTGTTCGGCGCCAGCCTGAATCTGCAGGCGCGCCTGCAATCGCCTTGGGTGCTGGTGCCCTTCGCGCTGTTCTTCGTGGTCTTCGCCCTGGCGATGTTCGGGCTATTCGAGCTTCGCCTGCCGAGATTCCTCAGCAACCGCCTCGATGCGGTGGCCAACCGTACGCAGGGCGGGTCGATACTGGGCGCGGCCACGTTGGGCGTGCTGTCCAGCCTGCTGGTCTCCCCTTGTGTTTCCGCGCCATTGGCGGGGGCCTTGCTTTACATCAGCGCCAGTGGTGACGCGTTGGGCGGGGGCTTGAAACTGTTCGCCCTGGGCTTGGGAATGGGTTTGCCGCTGCTGGTAGTAGGCACCGGCGGCGCAGCCCTGCTACCGCGCAGCGGCGCTTGGATGAACACCGTGAAGGCAGCGGTGGGCGTGCTGCTTCTGGGTGTGGCGATCTCACTGCTGGAGCGGGTGCTGCCTGGCCAGGTGACCCTGCTGCTGGCCGGCGCGCTGGCGGCCGGCTGCGGGCTGTTCCTGGGCGCGCTCGAGTTCGTGCCCAAGGCGCCTCGGCAGCGGCTGGCACAACTGCTGGGGCTGTTTTTGCTGTGCTATGGGCTGGTTTGCTGGTTCGGTGCATTGCGGGGCGAAGGTAATCCACTGCAACCGCTGCCCCCGGTGGGCAGCCCAGCGGTAGCCGGTCCGCAGGCCGGTGCCTGGCGCACTCTCACCACCGCACGAGCGCTGGACGACGCCCTGGCCGAAGCCCGCAGCGCTGGCAAGCCCGTGGTGCTCGACTGGTACGCCGACTGGTGCATCAGCTGCAAGGTGATCGAGCATCAGGTGCTGCCTGACGCGCAGGTGCAGGCAAAGCTCACAGGCTTTGAACGCCTGCGCTTCGATGTGACCGAAAGCAACGCCGAGCAGCGGGCAGTGATGGATCGCTACGGGCTGTTCGGGCCACCCGCGATCCAGTTCTTTGCCGCTTCCGGCGACGAACTGCGGGCCGCCCGGGTGGTAGGCGAAATCAACGCCGCCGATCTTGCAGGGAAGATTCCCGATGGCGCTGTGCAATAGCCGCTATATCCCTCTACAGCAGCATTTCGCCACTTCGTGACCATGCGCCGACGATTAGTCATCTATTTTCGCCCAACTTGCCGGGTACTGCGGCTAACTGGACAAAAGGCCCGGCTTTCCGGCATAGTCGCCGCCGTCGAACAATAATCAGAACCCAGGGAACGCCATGCCCACGACCTCGCGCCGGTTTTCACACCGTGATCCGTTCACAAACGTGACGTGCCTGCGCCGTTGAGCATCCCACTGTTCGATGCGCGTTTTTCACCTTGAGCATTCACAGACACTCTGGCCGCTGCCAATGAGCCCCACCAGGCCGAGCGGCGGCCATCGGCCCACACCCTGGGCCGAACGCAATGGCTTGCATAGTCTGCCTTGAAACCCCTGAACATCCTTGGGAGTTGATGATTAATGGATATTCGTAAAGTCAAGAAACTGATCGAGCTGCTGGAAGAGTCCGGCATCGACGAACTGGAAATCAAGGAAGGCGAAGAGTCCGTACGGATCAGCCGCCACAGCAAGGCCCCTGCACAGCAGTTCTACGCACCGGCTCCGGCTCCCGCGCCTGTAGCCGCACCGGTTGCCGCTGCCCCCGTTGCCGATGCAGCCCCGGCCGCACCCAAGCTCAACGGCACCGTTGCCCGCTCGCCGATGGTCGGTACCTTCTATCGCAAGCCTTCGCCCACCTCGCCAAACTTCGCGGAAGTCGGCCAGGTCGTTAAGAAAGGCGACACTCTGTGCATCGTCGAAGCCATGAAGATGATGAACCACATCGAAGCTGAAACCAGCGGCACCATCGAGTCGATCCTGGTGGAAGACGGCCAGCCGGTCGAGTTCGATCAGCCGCTGTTCACCATCGTTTGACGAAGGGAGAGCCTGCGATGTTGGAAAAAGTACTTATCGCCAACCGCGGTGAGATCGCCCTGCGGATCCTGCGTGCCTGCAAAGAGCTGGGCATCAAGACCGTGGCCGTGTATTCCACGGCTGACCGCGAGCTGATGCACCTGGGCCTGGCCGACGAGTCGGTCTGCATCGGCCCGGCGCCCTCGCCACGTTCCTACCTGCACATCCCGGCCATCATCGCCGCAGCCGAAGTGACTGGCGCCACAGCCATCCACCCCGGTTACGGTTTCCTGGCCGAAAACGCCGACTTCGCCGAGCAAGTAGAGAAGTCCGGTTTCGCCTTCATTGGCCCGAAAGCCGACACCATTCGCCTGATGGGCGACAAGGTATCGGCCAAGGACGCCATGAAAGCCGCGGGCGTGCCTACCGTGCCGGGGTCCGACGGCCCGCTGCCCGAAGACGAAGCCGAAGCACTGCGCATCGCCCGTGAAGTGGGTTACCCGGTCATCATCAAGGCCGCTGGCGGCGGTGGTGGTCGCGGGATGCGCGTGGTTCACAAGGAAGAAGACCTCATCTCTTCGGCCAAGCTGACCCGCAACGAAGCCGGTGCGGCGTTCGGCAACCCGATGGTGTACCTGGAGAAATTCCTGACCAACCCACGTCACGTGGAAGTGCAGGTGCTCTCCGATGGCCAGGGCAATGCCGTGCACCTGGGCGACCGCGACTGTTCGTTGCAGCGCCGCCACCAGAAGGTGCTGGAAGAAGCGCCAGCCCCGGGCATCGACGAGAAGGCTCGCCAGGAAGTCTTCGCGCGTTGCGTGCAGGCTTGCATCGAAATCGGCTACCGCGGCGCGGGCACCTTCGAGTTCCTGTACGAGAACGGCAGTTTCTACTTCATCGAGATGAACACCCGCGTGCAGGTGGAGCATCCGGTGTCCGAAGAAATCACCGGCATCGACATCGTCAAGGAGATGCTCAGCATCGCCGCCGGCAACAAGCTCTCGTTCACCCAAGAGCAGGTCACCTTCCGTGGCCACGCCCTGGAATGCCGGATCAACGCCGAAGACCCACGTACCTTCATCCCCAGCCCGGGCACCGTGAAGCACTTTCACGCGCCTGGCGGCAATGGAGTGCGGGTAGATTCGCACCTGTACAGCGGCTATGCAGTTCCGCCGAACTACGACTCGCTGATCGGCAAGCTGATCGTCTGGGGCAACAGCCGTGACGAAGCCATGGCGCGCATGCGCAATGCGCTGGATGAGATCGTGGTAGACGGGATCAAGACCAACATCCCGCTGCACCGCGACCTCACTCGCGACCCTGGCTTCTGCAAGGGCGGCGTGAACATTCACTACCTCGAGCACCTGCTGGAAGAAATGAAAGCAGCCAAGTAAGGCGGTAGTTGAGTGAAAGCAAACCCCGGTCAGCGCGAGCAGCCGGGGTTTGTTGTTTTCAGGCCGGCGGCCCGGCTTGCCTACAGTCGCCGTTTGCCCGGCATATCGATCCCATGCTCGTTCACCCGCCGATACAAGGTCGCCCGTGAAATCCCCAGGGCATGCGCAGCCTCTGCCGGCTTCCAACGGTGCTGCACCAAGGCATCGAGCAGCCGTTGCCGCTGCGGGTCGGCCACCGGGCTCTGAGCCTGCGGCCGCGAGCACCCTCGCACCTCGGTTGGCAGGTCCGCCAACTGTATGGTCGAGCCGCCGCACACCGCGCAGGCGTAGCGCAGCACCTGCCGCAGCTGGCGAAGATTACCCGGCCAGCGATAGCCCAACAGGCACTCAAGGGCTGCGGTGCTGAGCTGAGTGATCACCCCACAGGCCTTGGCCTCTTCAGCCAACATTTGGTTGATCAGCGCGAGGCGGTCGCTGCGCTCACGCAACGGTGGGAGTTCGAAACGCGCGTTGCCCAGGCGAAAGTACAGGTCTTCGCGAAAACTTCCTTCTGCCACAAGGCTGGCCAGGTCTCTGTGCGTGGCGCACATCACTTGCAGGTCCACCTGCAAGCGCTGCGCCGCACCCAGCGGCGCGATTTCGCCTTCGGCCAGCACCCGCAACAGCCGCGTCTGCAGGCCCAGCGGCATGTCGCCGATCTCATCGAGAAACAGCGTGCCTCCGTCGGCCTGCTGCAAGAGCCCGCGCATGCCTTTGGCCGCGGCACCGGTAAAGGCGCCCGCGGTATAGCCGAACAGCTCGCTTTCGATCAGGGTTTCGGGGATCGCAGCGCAATTGAGGGCCACGAAAGGCCCTGCGCGGCGAGCGCTGAGCTCATGCACCTGGCGAGCGAACACTTCCTTGCCGGCGCCGGTCTCGCCTTGCACCAACACGGGCAAGTTGCAGTCCTTGACCCTCACGGCCAGGCGCAATTGGTCGGTGATGCGCACATCCGCCCGGGGCTGCCCGGCAGCTTTCGCCAAAGGGCGCCGGCGTGGCGAGCTCACCCGCACATGCAGCGGCTGCCCGCCAGCCCAGGCCAGTGGCTGGGCAGACTCGTCCGCCAGGGCACTGAGCTGCTCCATGTCGAACAGAGCCCCCACGTGCGCAGGCACTTGCCCCAACCGCCTGGCCAACACCTCCCGGGCGCCGCTGTTGAGGGCGGTGAGGTGGCCGTCAGTGTCCCAGGCCATCAAAACGTCAGGCTGGCTGTCGACATACCCCGGCGCGCTGTGAGCCCGCAGCATCCATTGGCCTTGGGCACTGTGCATGAAAAAGGCGTTTTCGATACGCCGGGCGCTTTGGGCGACCATCTGCGCAATCAACACCTGGCTGCGGCGGTCGTCTGGGGCTTGCAGGGCGGAGGCATCCAGCACGCCGAGCAGCTCGCCCTGGGGGTCGAACACAGGCGCGGCCGAGCACGTCAGGCCAATGAACGCCGCGCGAAAGTGATCGCGCTTGTGTACCGTGGCGGCAACCCGGTTGGTCAGCACCGCCGCCACGCCACAGGTTCCCTCCTCGCCTTCGTCCCAACAGGTGCCCAGGTAGAGGCCGGCACGGCGGCAGTCACCTCTGATGGCCGACTCCACCTGGTAATCGATGGTATTGCCCTGCGCGTCAGTGAGCATCACGCAGTAGTCCGCACCACGCACCTGAGCGTGCAGGTGAGCCACTTCTTCGCGTGCGATGCGCAGAAACAGCTCCGAGCGCTCTCGGCATTCGTCGAGCATTCTTTGCGAAAGGATACGCGGCCCCTGAAGCGAGGCTGGGTCCAGATGATGTTGCTCCATCGACCGCCGCCAGGAGTCGACGATCAGGTGGGGCACCGGCAGCGCGCTTTGGCGGCCGGCATTGCGCAGCACGCGGCTGACCGCGTCTACATGAGCCCTGGAGTGTGCGGCAAGCATCAGGCCCTCCGTCTCTGGCTATTTATTGTTGTGCCCTCTCTATAGCGCTGCCGCGAGGTTTCGACAACCGCTTGCCGCCAGCCGGCCAGGTTGAGACGGGTTGTCTCAGCGTCTCTGGCCTGCGGCTCCTCTTGCGGCACGCTGCGTCTCACCGAAGCATGGGCCTGGCGCAGGGAACCGCTCTGCAACGGCCCACACAGAAGATTGGCACCGCTATTGCTCCTGTACCCGGCAGCACCAAGCCCTACCAGGAGAACAACAAGATGGCCAACCCACTGAACCGAGAACAACTGCTGCACGCCTACAAGGTGATGCGCACCATCCGCACCTTCGAAGAACGCCTGCATACCGAGTTCGCCACGGGCGAGATCCCGGGTTTCGTACACCTGTACGCCGGCGAAGAAGCGTCCGCTGCCGGCGTAATGGCCCACTTGGACGATGAAGACTGCATCGCTTCCAATCACCGCGGCCATGGGCACTGCATCGCCAAAGGCGTGGACGTGTACGGGATGATGGCCGAGATCTACGGCAAGAAGACTGGCGTATGCGGTGGCAAGGGCGGTTCGATGCACATCGCCGACCTCGACAAGGGCATGCTCGGTGCCAATGGCATCGTCGGCGCTGGTGCCCCGCTGGCTGCGGGTGCGGCGCTGGCGGCCAAGCTGAAGAAGAACGGGCGCGTGGCCGTGGTGTTTTTCGGCGACGGCGGCTCCAACGAAGGTGCCGTGTTCGAGGCCATGAACCTGGCCTCGGTCATGAACCTGCCCTGCCTGTTCATTGCCGAGAACAACGGCTATGCCGAAGCCACGGCATCGAAGTGGTCGGTGGCCTGCGATCACATCGCCGACCGCGCCATAGGCTTCGGCATGCCTGGGGTCACGGTCGACGGGTTCGATTTCTTCGCCGTCGAGCAAGCCGCCAGCGAGGCCATCAGCCGTGCTCGGGCCGGCGAGGGCCCCAGCCTCATCGAGGTCAAGCTCAGCCGTTACTACGGCCACTTCGAAGGCGACGCGCAAACCTACCGAGCGCCGGACGAAGTGAAGAACATTCGCGACACCCGCGACTGCCTGATGCAGTTCCGCGAGCGAACCACCCGCGCCGGCCAGCTTGAGGCCTCACAGCTGGACCAGATCGATCAGGAAGTCGAGCAACTGATCGAGGACGCGGTACGCCGCGCCAAGGCCGACCCCAAGCCCACCGCCGCCGACCTGCTCACCGACGTCTACGTCGCCTACGCCTGACTGCCCAGAATAAGGAGAACCCTCATGGCTCGCAAAATCAGCTATCAACAAGCGATCAACGAAGCCCTGGCGCAGGAAATGCGCCGTGACGAAAGTGTGTTCATCATCGGCGAAGACGTCGCTGGCGGGGCCGGTGCACCGGGCGAGCAAGATGCCTGGGGCGGCGTGCTGGGCGTGACCAAGGGCCTGTACCCGCAGTTTCCTGACCGCGTACTCGATGCGCCGCTTTCAGAGATCGGCTATGTCGGCGCAGCGGTGGGTGCCGCTACCCAAGGCATGCGCCCGGTCTGCGAGCTGATGTTCGTCGACTTCGCCGGCTGCTGCCTGGACCAGATCCTCAACCAGGCCGCCAAATTTCGCTACATGTTCGGCGGCAAGGCGCGCACGCCCTTCGTGATGCGCACCATGGTCGGTGCCGGCCTGCGCGCCGCGGCCCAGCACTCGCAGATGCTGACTTCGCTCTGGACCCACATTCCCGGCCTGAAGGTGGTGTGCCCGTCCTCGCCCTATGAAGCCAAAGGCCTGCTGATCCAGGCGATTCGCGACGACGACCCGGTGATTTTCTGCGAACACAAACTGCTCTACAGCCTGCAGGGCGAGGTGCCCGAAGAGAGCTACACCATCCCGTTCGGCGAGGCCAACTTCCTGCGTGATGGCGACGATGTAACCCTGGTGACCTACGGGCGCATGGTGCATTTGGCCATGGACGCGGCCGCGAACCTCGCCAGGCAGGGCATCAGCTGCGAAGTGCTGGACCTGCGCACCACCAGCCCGCTGGACGAAGACAGCATCCTTGAGAGCGTCGAGAAAACCGGCCGGCTGGTGGTGATCGACGAAGCCAACCCACGTTGCTCGATCGCGACCGACATCAGCGCGCTGGCGGCGCAAAAGGCATTCGACTTCCTCAAAGCGCCCATCGAAATGGTCACCGCGCCGCATACACCAGTGCCCTTCTCTGACGCCCTGGAAGACCTGTACATCCCCGATGCTGCGAAGATCGAAGCCGCGGTCAGGAAAATCGCCGAGAAGAGGAAAGCCGCATGAGCCAACTGCATACGCTGACCATGCCAAAGTGGGGCCTGTCGATGACCGAAGGCCGGGTGGACGCCTGGCTCAAGGAGGAAGGCGACGCTATCGCCAAGGGCGATGAAGTGCTGGACGTTGAAACCGACAAGATCTCCAGCAGTGTCGAGGCTCCGTTCGCCGGCGTACTACGCCGGCGCGTGGCGCAGCCGGACGAAACCTTGCCGGTCGGCGCACTGCTGGGCGTAGTGGCCGAGGGAGACGCCAGCGACGCGGAGGTGGACGCGCTGATTTCGCAGTTTCTGGCCGATTTCAAACCAGCCGATGCCAGCGAAGCCGACAGCGGGCCAGTACCACAGAAGGTCGAGTTGAACGGGCAGGTAGTGCGTTATCTGGAGCTGGGCGAAGGCGGCACGCCGTTGGTACTGATCCACGGGTTCGGTGGCGACCTGAACAACTGGCTCTTCAATCACCCGCCGCTTTCAGAGAACCGCCGGGTGATCGCACTCGACCTGCCGGGCCACGGCGAATCGGGCAAGGCGCTGCAGGCCGGTACGCTCGACGAGCTCAGCCAGGCGGTGCTCGCTTTGCTCGATCACCTTGGCATCGACAAAGCGCACCTGGTCGGCCATTCCATGGGCGGCGCGGTGAGCCTGAACCTGGCAAGGATGGCACCACAGAAGGTGGCCTCGCTCAGCCTGGTCGCCAGCGCCGGGCTGGGCCGGGAAATCAACGGCGACTACCTGCAAGGTTTTACCGAGGCCAGCAACCGCAACGGCCTCAAGCCTCAACTCACGCAGCTGTTCTCCGACCCGAGCCTGGTAACCCGGCAAATGCTCGAAGACATGCTCAAGTACAAGCGCCTGGAGGGCGTCGGCCAAGCCTTGGCTAGCCTGCGCCAGGCGCTGGCCGATGGCAGCCAGCAACGCCACGACCTGCGCCAGGCCGCCGAGGGTATCCCCACGCTGGTGATCTGGGGCAGCGGCGACCAGATCATCCCGGCCAGCCATGCGCAGTTGCCTGGTGCCCAGGTCGAGGTGCTCGCCGGCCAGGGCCACATGGTGCAGATGGAAGCTGCCGAACAGGTCAACGGCCTGATCCAGCGGTTCATCGACAACGCCTGACAACCACACGAGGGGCAAGACAATGACAACAGCCATCACCCCCACCCACATGCGCGCAGCCGTCTGGCACGGCCGCCAGGATATTCGCGTCGAAGACGTGCCGGTGCCCGGTGACCCGCCGCCGGGCTGGGTGCAGATCCGTGTGCACTGGTGTGGCATCTGCGGCTCGGATTTACACGAATACGTCGCAGGCCCCGTATTCATACCCGTCGACAAACCTCACCCGCTGACCGGCATCCAGGGCCAATGCATTCTGGGCCACGAGTTCTGCGGCGAGATTCACAAGCTCGGGGAAGGTGTCCAGGGCTATGCCGTCGGCGACGTGGTTGCCGCCGACGCCTGCCAGCACTGCGGCCAGTGTTTCTTCTGCAAGAGTGGGCAGTACAACCTCTGCGAAAACCTGGCTTTCACCGGCCTGATGAACAATGGCGCTTTTGCCGAATGGGTAAACGTGCCGGCCAACCTGCTCTATGCCCTGCCGCCGGGCTTTCCCGCAGAGGCCGGCGCGTTGATCGAGCCGTTGGCGGTGGGCATGCACGCGGTCAAGAAGGCCGGCGACCTGACTGGCCGCAATGTGGTGGTGGTCGGCGCCGGCACCATCGGCCTGTGCACCATCCTCTGCGCCAAGGCCGCCGGGGCGAAACAGGTCATCGCGCTGGAGATGTCCTCGCAGCGCAAGGCCAAGGCGCGGCAGGTGCAGGCCGATCACGTCCTCGACCCAAATGAATGCGATGTGCTGGAGGAAATCAAACGCCTGAGCGCAGGTCTTGGCGCCGATGTCAGCTTCGAATGCATCGGCAACAAGCGCACCGCAAAACTGGCCATCGACGCCGTGCGCAAAGCTGGCACCTGTGTGCTGGTGGGGATTTTCGAGGAAGCCAGTGAATTCAATTTCTTCGAGGTGGTGGCCACCGAGAAGCAGGTGATCGGGTCGTTGGCCTACAACGGCGAGTTCGCCGATGTAATCGCCGGGATCGCAGAGGGGCGAATCGATGTAAGTGCGCTGGTGACAGGGAGGATTGGCCTGGAGGAGATTGTCGGCAAGGGGTTTGAGGAATTGGTGAACAACAAGGAGCAGAATGTGAAGATTATTGTTTCGCCTGCGGCCTGACGATAAAAAGGGCTGCCCGAGGCTCGGGCAGCCCGGTGCGTTCAACTGGCAAACCTGCTGCAGACGAATCTCGCCGCGACCTTACCCGGAAGCCCGCTTGCAGCCTCCATGGCACTGCGCGAGCCGGCGGTGAACGTAGGCATGAACACCGGGGGCGTATGGCCCACCTGCACAAGCTTGGGCATCAATGCATTGAGCGCGGGCGATGCATGCAAGGCAAGGCCGAACCCTATGCTGAAGACGCCCGAGAGCCCCAATGCCAGCTGTACGCCGGCGGTCAGGTCGTCATCGACCTGCCAGGCATCATAGGCGCTGCTCAAGGCCCGCTGGGCATACCAGCCGCCGACCACCGGTGCCAGCGCCGGCAGTGCTACGGCGCCAGCAATTGCGCAGTACGTGAACATACGGCCGACCATAGCTTTACGGACCTTGTGGGCGCTGCGGTTGGCCTGGGTCACGTTGGCCAGGTGCGCTTCGATATAAGCGTCGAATTCGTCGGCGAAATCGTCCAGCCAGTCAGAGGGTTCGTCCAACTCACGTTCCCCCTTGGCGATATTGGCTAGCATTCGCCGGGCGTCTTCAGCCTGGCCAATCGGTGCAAAAGCGGTGAAAAACGCCAGCACTTCGGCATGCAATGCCCCTGGCAACGCTTCGAAGCGCCTCAGGTCGAGGCCATCCGGGCTGCCCGGCGCGTACACCCAGTTGCGCCCGCTGATACGCAGCACCCACACGCCCTGAAACACCACAGGCCCGACACGCAAACGCGCTACGCCGGCCAACCTCGGCGACCGCAGGCGCTGCGCCAACCTCAGCAGATCTGCCTCCTCATGGGCTTGCAGCACACCTTGGCCAAACAGTATCCGCGCCTGCAACTGCAGCGCCATCGATGCCTGCGCCGTGAACAGGCGGCGGCGCCTGAGGTACAGGTCGCTGCGGCTGTCCAGCCAGGCGCGCCGAATCTGAGCCTCATACGGCTCAGCCAGGTAGCTGCTGCGCACGTAGCGGATCAGGTCAGCGGCCCTGAGTGCGCTCAGGTCATCACCCACTGTGGAGAACACCGGCACCTGCGGGCGCTCCAGGCCCGCGTTGTCGTCCAGGCCCATGATCGCCAGCGTCATCAGGCTTTCACTGCGCATTCGATGGTCGAAGGCGTTGCCGGACTCGAAGCGAAACTCGATCGTCTCGGGGTCGACTGGGTAGGTGATGCCATGGCTGGCCAGGTACGGCGCAATCGCCTCGCTGACGGTGCGCTTGGCGAAATCGTCGAAGGGCTCGATACCCTGCACCAGCAGATCGGGATTGGCGCCCGGCAGCGCGAGCAGCTCTGCCAACTGCCCGACCTCGGCACGTACCTGAGCCGGCATCTGCAGGTACCAGCTCGGCAATTGGCTGATTTGCAGCATCTGCAGGTTCAGTTGCAACTGGTGCTCGGCCAGGCGCCGCAAGCCGGCGGCGAAGTCGTCGGCATCGTGCAGCACTCGTTGCGACAGCGACCAGAGGTGCGGCAATTGCGCCACTTCGCTGAGCAATTCGCTGGCTCGCGCACGGACCTGTGGCAACAGCTTGGAGAGCATGAACAGCCTGCCTCGGCCCGTCTCCAGCCAACCACCGAGCTCGGCCGCCACAGCCCTTTCGCTGTTGAGCTCCACCCACTCCTGCCCCTTGGGATTCCCCGGTGCGTAGAGCGCCAGAGGCAATGCGTCCTCAGAGCCTGGACGGTAGAACACCATGAGGTCGGCCAGCGCGCCGCCTGTTTCCACCTTGAGCGTGGCCACTCGCTCACCCGCCAGGCCAGCACCTGCCATCAAGCGCTGGACCCGGCTGTACACAGGCTCGGACAAGTGCCCCTGGTGCATCGCCAGTAATGCGGACAACCCTGCCCTGGCGGCAGAAACGCGCTGCAGGTCTTCGAGCAACGACGCATCGGCCATACGAGCCGCCAGTGACCGGGCGAATCCCTCTCTTGGATCGAAGCCTGCCAGCAAGGAGGACACCTCAAGGGTGATCTCGGGCAACCAGGGGTTGGGCAATAGCACCCGTTTACAGTGCTCACTCGGGGCGATAGGGCAGCGCGCCAGCAGGCTGGTCAGCGTCTCCCGGATCTCGCCCGCAAGCGTGCCGTCGTCGTAACGGGTCAGCACCATCAGATGGTCGGTGCCCAGCCATACCCCTTGGCGCTCGCGAAGTTGCGTTTGCCCCCAATGGCGCGCGTAGCCTTCCAGTGACGCGCAGTGCTCCAGGCCGGCCTGCAATCGGCGCTCAGCGGCCAGCAACGCCTCGCGCGCCTGCTGGAGCGCCTGTTGCTGCACGGCCGAAAGCGTTTTCAGCCATCCCGGCACGGCGTTATCCAGGGCCACCATCAGCGGTTCGCGCTCAGCCTCGCCGGCCAATTGCTCCGGGGCCAGCGCAGCGAGCAGCCTCTGGTCGATCTTGGCGCACCTCTGGCGCAGTTGCTCCAGGCTGCTGGCTGGGCCCAGGTCAAGCATCTCCTGCTGCCAGCGCTGGGCCTGCGCTTGCACCCGCTCGCGCAGGGTGCTGAGCTCCGCGTCGTCTGGCAGGCTGTCATCAATCACCTGGCGAGCGGCCTCCAGATAACGCGCCAGCAACTGCGGCTCCAGCGACTCGAAAAACGCAGCGATCGCGTCGGTCTCAAGCCCCGCCCAAGGGTCGCTTGGCCCGGCGGCGGCCGGCGCATCACCCCCTCCCAGGTGCAGTGCCATTACCTGGGCGGCGAGCGCCTGAGCGCGCAGCAGGTGCTCTGGTTCAAAAGCATTTGTGCCCGTGAAGAAGTGCTGGCCAACCACCGCCAGGCAATAATCCTCGAAGCTCAGCCAGTGTTGGCGAAGGTCAGCGTACGGTCGTGCCCAGTGGGCTATTGCTCCAAGGGACTGAGCAAGGCTTGGGTTAGATAGTGTGGATAGGTTCATGGTCAACTCCTGGGGTGAAGAGCTGGTCACGATAGGCAGCCGCATCGCGCCGGCGCGTTGCAGGGCTACCGCACTCGTGCTGCCGGGCTTCGCTTGCCTGTACTCACAGGTACCCCTTGCCGCCAGGCGCTTGGTGTAAACTCCCGTCCTTTGCCCTATCCCGAGGTAGCCGCCATGCCCTGGCTGCAAGTTCGCCTGGCCATCGGCCCGGAACACGCTGAAACCTACGAAGACGCCCTGCTGGAGATCGGCGCGGTGTCGGTCACCTTCATGGACGCCGAAGACCAGCCGATCTTCGAGCCCGAGCTCAACACCACACCGCTGTGGAAGCACACTCACCTGCTGGCGCTGTTCGAAGCCGATACCCAGGCCGAGGCAGTGTTCGCTCATCTGAAGCTGCTGACCGGCGAGCCCCTGCCCGAGCACCAGGCCGAGGTGATCGAAGACCAGGACTGGGAGCGCAGCTGGATGGACAACTTCCAGCCCATGCGTTTTGGCCGGCGCCTGTGGATCGTACCGAGCTGGCATGCGGCGCCGGAGCCTGAGGCGGTGAACCTGCTGCTAGACCCGGGCCTGGCGTTCGGCACCGGCACACACCCCACCACCGCTTTGTGCCTGGAGTGGCTGGACGGCCAGGCGCTGGAAGGTTGCCAGGTGCTGGACTTCGGCTGTGGCTCGGGGATCCTGGGTATCGCTGCCCTGCTACTGGGTGCACGCGAGGCGGTGGGTACCGACATCGACGTGCAGGCGTTGGAAGCCTCGCGCGACAACGCAGGGCGCAACGGCATCGCCGCCGAACGGTTCCCGGTGTACCTGCCTGAGCACCTGCCGCCCATGCAGGCGGATGTGCTGGTGGCCAATATCCTTGCCGGCCCCTTGGTTTCACTGGCGCCGCAATTGCAGACCCTCGTGCGCCCCGGCGGGCTGCTGGCGCTGTCTGGCATCCTTGCCGAGCAAGGCCAGGAAGTGGCAGACGCCTATGCCGAGGCGTTCGAGCTCGACCCAATCGCCGAGCGCGATGGCTGGGTACGCATCAGTGGCCGGCGCCGCCAATAAAACCTAGAATGCCCGCTTGCCCGACCCGGACGCCCGCATGACCGACAGTTTCGTCACCCAGTGCCCGCATTGCCAAACCCGCTTTCGCGTCAGCTACAACCAGCTGGGCGCGGCGCGCGGTGCGGTGCGCTGCGGCGCATGCAAGCAGGTGTTCAATGCCGCGCGGCAGTTGCTGGAGCAGAGCGCGCAGGCGCAGCCACCTGCGGCCGCGGCTGCGGCAAGCCCGCTGCCGGAGCCTTCGTCCATGCACGCCGGGCACGCCCCTGCACCTGCCGCTCAACCGCGGCCAGCATCGCACGCGCAACCGCTGAACCAACTTGAGTGGCAGGCAGCCCACCTCGACCAACTCGACCTCGACAGCGAACTGGCCCAGCTGGAGCGGCGCAGCCCCGCCTCGCGGCCGGCCATCGCCCCAGGCCTGAGTGCCAGCCGCGAGGCCGGTGAAGAGCCGTGGCCCGAGGAGCCCTTCGGCCGCCACCATGACGACGAAGCGGACGAGGCGATGATGCCTCCGGAGCTCGACCCGGAGCGGCAGGAGCCTTCATTGGCAGCCGGCCCGCTCGACGACCTCCACCTGAGCGCCGAGCCGGAAGCAGCGCTGGAGCCTGAGCTGCCTGCCAGCGAAGTCGCGCAAGACCCACGCCTGGGCAATGCCCATGGCCTGGATGACGACCACGAGCCTGCCTCGGCACCGGGCAGGCCCGCCCGCACCGAGCCGGGGCTGCGCAATGATCACCTGCTCGACCTGCAAGACGATCCTCTGCAACTTCAATGGCAACGCAGCCGCTCATCCTGGGGCAAGCGGCTGGGTTGGAGCCTGCTTTCGCTGCTGGCCGCTGTCGGGCTGGTGGCCCAGTATCTGTTCTACCACTTCGACGAAGTGGCCCGGCAGGACCAGTACCGCCCCTGGGTACAGGGCTTCTGCCAGGTCGTTGGCTGCACCCTGCCCTCCCGCGTGGACGTCAGCCAGATCAAGAGCAGCAACTTGGTGGTGCGCAGCCACCCGGACTTCGCAGGTGCTCTGGTGGTGGACGCGATCATCTACAACCGCGCGCCCTTCTCCCAGCCGTTCCCGCTGCTGGAGCTGCGTTTTGCCGATCTCAATGGCCAATCCATCGCGAGCCGGCGCTTCAAGCCCGCCGAGTACCTGGCCGGTGATCTGGCCGGCCAGGCTGACATGCCACCGCAGACACCGATACATATCGCCTTGGACATTCTCGATCCGGGCCCAAAAGCCGTGAACTACAGCCTGGCGTTCCGATCTCCGGAGTGACTCGCCAGCTCGTAGCGATCAGCCACCGGCAAAAAGTTGTTCAGATTTTATCCAGATCAATCTTTATCCGGTCATCGAGAGCGGGTATCATGCCCTCCCTTTTTCGAACTCATGGCTTCGTACGAATCCGGCCTTACCACGGGTAATCAGCATGTCGGCGGTACGCATCGGCCCCTACACAATCAGCAACGGCCTGGTCCTTGCCCCCATGGCAGGGGTCACCGACCAGCCCTTTCGCCAGCTTTGCCGGCGGCTAGGTGCGGGGTTGGTGGTATCGGAGATGGTCTCGGCCGATCTGTCGCTGTGGGACAGCCGCAAATCCCGGTTGCGCCGTATTCATCAAGGTGATCCCGAGCCGCGCTCGGTGCAGATCGCCGGTGGTGATGCGGCGATGATGGCAGCCGCCGCCAAAGCCAATGTCGAGGCGGGCGCACAGATCATCGACATCAACATGGGCTGCCCGGCGAAGAAGGTATGCAACAAGGCGGCGGGCTCTGCCCTGCTGCGCGACGAAGCGCTGGTGGCGGAGATTCTCCAGGCCGTGGTCGGCGCCGTGGATGTACCGGTAACACTCAAGTTTCGCACCGGCTGGGACCGCGACAACCGCAATGGCGTAGCCATCGCGCGCATCGCCGAACAGTCCGGCATCAGCGCGTTGGCCGTTCACGGCCGCACCCGCGCTGACCTGTACACCGGCGAAGCCGAGTACGACACCATCGCTGCCATCAAGCAAGCGGTGGCCGTTCCGGTCTTCGCCAACGGCGACATCACCTCGCCACAAAAGGCCCGGTATGTGCTTGATGCCACCGGTGCCGACGGTTTGCTGATCGGCCGGGCTGCCCAAGGGCGGCCGTGGATCTTTCGGGAAATCGAGCATTACCTGCGCACGGGTGAAACATTGCCCGCGCCGGGGCTGGAAGAAGTAGAACAGATTCTGCTGGAGCACCTGGCCGCGCTGCATGCCTTCTATGGCGATGTAATGGGCGTGCGCATTGCCCGTAAACATGTGGGCTGGTACCTGGCAACCTTGCCGGGCGCACGGGAATTTCGCGCCCTTTTCAATCAGCTGGACGATAAGCACGCGCAATGCGCCAAGGTTCGCGAATTCATCCGCGAGCACTACAAGAGCCTCGCCACAGAGGACGCAAAGGGGGTGGCCGCATGACGATGATGACAGAGACATTAGTGAGTGGAACAACGCCCGTGAGCGACAACGTCAACCTCAAACAGCACCTGATCACACCCAGTGAAGAAGGGCAGACCCTGCGCGGAAGCGTCGAGAAGGCGCTGCACAACTACTTCGCGCACCTTGAAGGGGCGACGGTCACGGACGTTTACAACCTGGTGCTCTCCGAGGTCGAGGCCCCCCTGCTCGAATCGGTGATGCATTACGTGAAGGGCAACCAGACCAAGGCCAGCGAGATGCTCGGGCTCAACCGCGGCACCCTGCGCAAGAAGCTCAAGCAGTACGACCTGCTCTGAAACCCGCAAGATTCCGAAAAGGCGACGGCCGACAGGCTGCTCGCCTTTTTTGCCAACGCTCTGAATGGAACCTGAAATGACCGACCAGACCACCCGCCTGCCCGTTCGCCGCGCGCTGATCAGCGTTTCCGACAAAACCGGCATCCTCGAGTTCGCCCGTGAACTCGAAGCCCTCGGCGTCGAGATCCTGTCCACCGGCGGTACCTTCAAGCTGCTGCGCGACAACGGCATCGCTGCTGTGGAAGTGGCCGACTACACCGGTTTTCCCGAGATGATGGACGGCCGGGTCAAGACCCTGCACCCGAAAATCCACGGTGGCATCCTTGGCCGCCGCGGCACCGACGACGCCATCATGGGTGAGCACGGCATCCGCCCGATCGACCTGGTCGCGGTCAACCTCTACCCCTTCGAAGCCACCGTCGCCAAGCCAGGCTGCGACCTGCCCACCGCCATCGAGAACATCGACATCGGCGGGCCGACCATGGTCCGTTCGGCTGCCAAGAACCACAAGGACGTCGCCATCGTCGTCAATGCCAGCGATTACGCCAGTGTCGTCGAGGGCCTGAAAGCCGGCGGCCTGACCTACGCCCAGCGTTTCGACCTCATGCTCAAGGCATTCGAGCACACGGCCGCCTACGACGGCATGATCGCCAATTATTTTGGTGGCATCGACCAGCAGGCCGCCACGCTCAGCACCGAAGGCCGCGGCGAGTTCCCGCGCACCTTCAACAGCCAGTTCATCAAGGCGCAGGAAATGCGCTACGGCGAGAACCCGCATCAAAGCGCGGCGTTCTACGTCGAGGCCAAGCCTGCCGAAGCCGGCATCGCTACCGCCGTGCAGTTGCAAGGCAAGGAGCTCTCGTACAACAACGTGGCCGACACCGACGCCGCGCTGGAGTGCGTCAAGAGTTTTACCAAGCCGGCCTGCGTCATCGTCAAGCACGCCAACCCCTGCGGCGTGGCGGTCAGCCCCGATGCCGAAGGCGGCATTCGCCAGGCCTACGAGCTGGCCTACGCCACCGACAGCGAATCAGCCTTTGGCGGCATCATCGCCTTCAACCGTGAGTTGGACGCGGCCACCGCGAAAGCGATCGTCGAGCGCCAGTTCGTCGAAGTCATCATCGCCCCGAGCGTGAGCGACGAAGCCCGCGCCATCGTGGCGGCCAAGGCCAACGTGCGCCTGCTGGCTTGCGGCCAGTGGGACGCTACCCGCGCCCCGGCATGGGACTACAAACGCGTTAACGGCGGCCTGCTGGTACAGAGCCGCGACATCGGCATGATCGGTGCCGACGACCTCAAGGTGGTCACCCAGCGGGCCCCCACCGAGCAGGAAGTGCACGACCTGATCTTCGCCTGGAAGGTCGCCAAATTCGTCAAATCCAACGCCATCGTTTACGCAAAGGGCCGCCAGACCATCGGTGTGGGCGCGGGCCAGATGAGCCGCGTCAACTCTGCCCGCATCGCTGCCATCAAGGCTGAGCATGCCGGCCTGAAGGTCGAAGGTGCAGTCATGGCATCGGATGCGTTCTTCCCCTTCCGCGACGGCATCGACAACGCTGCCAAGGCCGGCATCCGTGCTGTGATCCAGCCCGGCGGCTCGATGCGCGACGCCGAAGTGATCGCCGCCGCCGACGAAGCCGGCATCGCCATGGTCTTCACCGGTATGCGCCACTTCCGCCACTAATTTCCAGCCGCCGCCCCAGCCACCGCTGACCGCGCGTGGCTGGGCGCTCAACGCTTGCAACTTCTCCGAAGGAGACCGAATTGAACGTCCTGATCATTGGTAGTGGTGGCCGCGAGCACGCCCTGGCCTGGAAAGTCGCGCAAGACCCACGCGTGGCCAAAGTATACGTAGCACCGGGCAATGCCGGCACCGCCACCGAAGCCAAGTGCGAAAACGTCGCCATCGACGTGCTGGCGCTGGAGCAACTGGCCGAGTTCGCCGCTGCCAATGTGCAGCTGACCATCGTCGGCCCCGAAGCGCCACTGGTCGCCGGTATCGTCGACCTGTTCCGCGCGCGCGGCCTGGAATGCTTCGGCCCCACCGCCGGTGCCGCCCAGCTCGAAGGCTCCAAGGCCTTCACCAAGGATTTCCTGGCCCGCCACGACATCCCCACCGCTGAGTACCAGAACTTCACCGAGATCGAGCCGGCGCTGGCCTACCTGCGCGAAAAAGGCGCGCCCATAGTGATCAAGGCCGACGGCCTGGCCGCCGGTAAAGGCGTGATCGTGGCGATGACCCTTGAGGAAGCCGAAGCCGCCGTGCGCGACATGCTCGCGGGCAACGCTTTCGGAGAGGCCGGTTCGCGTGTGGTGATCGAGGAGTTCCTCGACGGCGAGGAGGCCTCGTTCATCGTCATGGTCGACGGTGAGAACGTGCTGCCCATGGCCACCAGCCAAGACCACAAGCGCGTCGGCGATGCCGACACCGGCCCCAACACAGGGGGTATGGGCGCCTATTCCCCTGCGCCTGTGGTTACCGATGCCGTGCACCAGAAGGCCATGGAGCAGGTGATCATGCCGACGGTGCGTGGCATGGCTGCCGAAGGCAACGTCTACACCGGCTTTCTCTATGCCGGCCTGATGATCGACGCTGCTGGCAACCCGAAAGTCATCGAATTCAACTGCCGCTTCGGCGACCCGGAAACCCAGCCCATCATGCTGCGCCTGCAGTCGAGCCTGGTGCTGCTGGTAGAGGCGGCGCTTGCCAAGGCGCTGAACAAGATCGAAGCCCAGTGGGACCCCCGCCCAAGCCTTGGCGTAGTGATGGCTGCAGGCGGCTACCCTGGCGACTACGCCAAGGGCGATGCCATCGGTGGCCTGCAAGACGCTGCAGCACTGCCGGGCAAGGTGTTCCATGCCGGCACCAGCCTCAAGGGCAACCAGGTGGTCACTGCCGGCGGCCGCGTGTTGTGCGCCACTGCGCTGGGCGACACCGTTGTGCAGGCTCAGCAGCAAGCCTACGCGCTGGCGGCACGCGTGAACTGGAACGGTGCGTTCTATCGCAAGGACATCGGCTACCGCGCCATCGCTCGCGAACAAGGCAGTAAATAAGCCGCCACCGGGCGGGAAACCCTTGTTTTCCGCCCGGTCAGGCGCGAGCCTGAACGCACCCCGTTATACTCACGGCACAGATCCCAGACCGCTGCCCATGGCAGCCAGGCTCTAACGACAAGGACTTCACCTTCGTGCATCGGCTCAGGACCGCGCTGCTGCTGTGCTTTAGCCTGCTAATGCTGGCCGGGCTGCCGCTGCCCTCGCAAGCCGAGCCTGCTACCGGCTGGTCGGTATTGCTCGACGATGATTCCACCCTGCAGCTCGCCGACGTCCGCTCCGAGCGCTATCAGAACCAATTCGCACCTGTCGACCTGCGCATGCTCAACGCTGCACCGCCGCAAGGCGCGCTGTGGCTTCACTACCGGCTGCCACCGAAGCAGCATGAGGCGTTGTTACGCCTGTTCGCTCCCGACCTCGCACGGCTGGACCTCTACGTACTCGACGGCGAGACCCCGCTACTGCATCAGCGCATCGGCTACGAGGCGGCACAGGATCAACCGCCCAC
Organism: Pseudomonas sp. URIL14HWK12:I12; assembly: GCF_003097135.1. GTDB lineage: Bacteria > Pseudomonadota > Gammaproteobacteria > Pseudomonadales > Pseudomonadaceae > Aquipseudomonas. Next base: position 129,979 of record NZ_QEQL01000008.1, on the reverse strand, counting down.
CCACAGTGGCGATCTGCTCCTGCCGCTGCCCCTCAAACCCGACACTCTCGATGTCTATCTTCGCCTGAAGTCCGAGCACCAGATTCGCCCAACCCTGTCGCTGGAGAACGCCATCGATGCGGCCGCCAACCAGCGCGAGTCGCTGTTGTTCGGGTTGTTGATGGGCGCGATGTTCATGCTGATCGTCCACAACATCAGCCGCTATACCTACAGCCGATCCACCAGCAGCCTCTGGCTGGCCGCCACCCAAGCCCTGGTGCTGACCAGCGCCATGATTCTGGTCAACATGGGGCTGCCCTCCGGCCCCTGGAGCCTGGCGCGCACGCAGGCGGCCTACCTGTGCATGCTCGCAGCGAGCATCTGCGCCCTGCTGTTCACGTTGAGGTTCTTCAGCATCCGTCGCGAGCCGAAGGCCACGCGCCTGTTGTTGGGCATGGTGTTGCTGATCGGCCTGAGTAGTGTGCTATTGCTGTTCGTCCGCGATCTGCCGCTTAACCTTGTCACCTACACACTGGTGGCGATGACCTGCCTCAGCATGCTTGCTACCAGCCTGTGGCACCTGCAGCGCAGTTACTACCCCGCTCGGTTCTTCGCCATCGGCATGGGGGTGGTGTGCGGCACTTTTCTGGTCGTGATACCCGCGCTGCTGCTGTTGACCCGTACCCCCGCGCAATGGCTGATCTTCGGCCTGCTCGGTAGCACGGTGGTCGGCGGGTTCTGGCTGAACCTTGCGCTGACCATCCGCCTGCGACGCATCAGCGACGAGCGCTACAGGGCCGGCCGTGCACTGGCGGCAAGCGACGCCGAGCACAACGCCAAAACCGAGTTCCTCTCGCGGCTCAGCCATGAGATCCGCACCCCGATGAACGGGGTGCTGGGCATGACCGAACTGCTGCTGGGCACGCCGTTGTCGGTCAAGCAGCGCGACTACGTGCAGACCATCCACAGTGCTGGCAATGAACTGCTGACGCTGATTAACGAGATCCTCGATATCTCCCGTATCGAATCCGGCCAGATCGAGCTCGACGATGTGCAGTTCGACCTCAACGCACTGATCGAAGATTGCCTGAACATCTTCCGTGGCAAAGCCGAGCAACAGGAGGTGGAGCTGATCAGCTTCACCCAGCCACTGGTCCCGAGGGTAATCAGTGGCGACCCCACACGCTTGCGCCAGGCCTTGCTGGCGATGCTCGACAACGCCCTGCGCCGCACCGACAAGGGTGAAGTGCTGCTGGCCGTGGCCATGGACCAACGCAGCGGCCCGCCTCGCCTGCGCATCGCGGTTCAGGACAGCGGCTGCGCCATGAGCGATGCCGAGCGAGAAACACTGTTGCACACCGAGCTTCGCAGCCAGGACCTGCTGGCCACCGACAAGCCCAGCGCCCAGCACCTTGGCCTGCTGATCGCCAGGCAATTGGTAACGCTGATGCACGGGGAATTCGGCATCAAGGGGGGAGCACATGATGGCTGCACCTTCTGGCTCACCTTGCCCCTGGACCCGCTGCGCATCGAGCATGGCATTCCTGACCTGGACAGCCCGCTGAAGGATGCCCGAGTATTGGTGGTGGACGACAACGACACCTGCCGCAAGGTGCTGGTGCAGCAATGCAGCGCATGGGGCATGAGCGTGAGCGCTGCCTCCTCGGGCAAGGAGGCGTTGGCGTTGCTGCGCACCAAGGCGCATCTACGCGACTATTTCGACGTGGTGCTGCTGGACCAGAACATGCCCGGCATGACCGGTATGCAGCTGGGCGCTCGCATCAAGGAAGACCCAAGCCTGAACCACGACATTCTGGTGATCATGCTCACCGGCATCAGCAATGCGCCAAGCAAGATCAATGCGCGCAATGCCGGGGTCAAACGCATCCTGGCAAAGCCCGTTGCCGGCTATACGCTCAAGACCACGCTGGCAGACGAGCTGGCCCAACGCAGCAAAAACGCTGTGCTTGGCCCGGAGCTGTCGGCCACTGCCGCTGCGGCCGAGGCAGGCTTGCCGGGCGATTTCCGTATCCTGGTCGCCGAAGACAACTCCATTTCCACCAAGGTTATCCGTGGCATGTTGGGCAAGCTCAATTTGCAGCCCGACACCGCCAGCAATGGCGAGCAGGCACTCAGGGCCATGAAGGCCCAACGCTACGACCTGGTACTGATGGACTGTGAAATGCCGATTCTCGACGGCTTCAGCGCCACCCAGCAATTGCGGGCGTGGGAGCTGAGCAACCAGCGGCCTCGCACGCCTATCGTGGCCCTGACCGCTCACATCCTCAGCGAGCACAAAGAGCGTGCCCGCCAGGCGGGCATGGACGGCCACATGGCAAAACCCGTAGAGCTGTCGCAATTGCGTGACCTGGTCGAACACTGGGTACAGCAGCGTGATGCCCGCCTCTCTGAAAGCGGGCGCTTGGCCAAAGAGGATCAGGCTTCCAGCAGCGAAAGGTAGTCGCCCTGAATCTTCCTGAAACGCTCGCGTATCTTGGGCAGGTGCGTAGCTTCGAAACTACGAACATCGAAACGTACTACATGGATCTGAACGTCGGTCAGTAGCGGTGGGTAGGTGCTGCTGAACAGCCCGGCGCTGGCGGCCAGGTCCATTTCTTCGTGGTAAACCAGCAACTCGACCTGGGAAACGCCCGAAGGCGCCTTGCGCTTCGTACAGGGTAATAGCTGAAACATCCCATGCTTGTGAGCCCGCGCCTGCTTCTGCAGCATCGCTCCCGCTGCAGGGGTGATCTTCAGCGCTTCGGTAGCGCGGCGTGCTAGCCCAGCGAAGTGTTTGTCTTGCGCTGCAATCATCTCGACGGCACGGTCGATGACCGCCACGCGACTGCGATCGGGATTCCAGGCATGGTCTGCAGGCTGCGCATCCCAGCCTAGAAACCGCAGTTGGCGCCGGTAATAGTCGTACCATTGCCCGCCGCTCTCGTTATAGAGATCGGTCGCGGCACGGTGGGCGAACCGCAGCGCATAGGTCACCGCCTCCCGCTGAGCCCGGTCGATTTCTGGGCCGAAGCTCACCAAGCCCGACCCCACCACGCCTATTGTTGCATTGCTCATGATGCCTCCTTGCCACAAGGGCTCCGTTGCCAGAGCCCAAGCCGGCATCAGCCGATGAAGTCCAGATAGGCGTTGCGCTTGGTGGCCTTGACACCGTCCAGGCGGGCACGGATATCGTCCGCACCTTCCATCAGCTCGCCCAGGCCGATATTCAGGGCAATGGCGCCTTCATAGGTTTCGCCGCTGGTGGAGTCCCAGTTCAGGATCAGCACTTCCTTGGGCGCCGAATCATTGCGCACGTCCATGACCCCCATGACCAGATACAAGGTGTGGTCATCGAGCTTGGCGAAGCTTGCAACCGACACCCGACCGCCTGCGGAGGTCTTGCTGTTGGCGTTGAACACCGCATAAGCCTCAGCGTCTGCCGGCAGGTTTTCCAGGGCAGCACTGGCGATGTCCAGTAGCACGGCCGGCGCAGCCACTTGGGCCTTGATCCCATTGAGTGCAACGCCGAGCAGCTCGTCGATCACGTTGTCGACGGTCAAGCCTTTGGCACTGTGGCGGTTGCTGTCGAACTGGTAGTGCTGCGCGACCCAGCCCAGGTCAACCATCACAGTATTGAATTGCTTGTACCAACCTTTGGGGTCGGTATCCTTGTCGAACTTGGCATTGGCCACCAGAGTGGCCGTGCGGTAGAGGTTGCGAGCTGCACTGACTTCTTCGGCCGTGAGGCCCGCACCGAACGCGACGATAGCGTCATCCAGAACAGCGGCATTGGCGAGTTTGGTCATGTCCTTTGATCCTTTGCTGTAGAAATGGGCGCCCTGATCAGGGCGCGGCCACTCTAGAAGCTTCGGGCAAGGTAATGACGAGTGAAGACCTTCCTCAGCGCTGCGGCGCCGCAGGGTACCACCGTGGGGTGTACACCCAGGGGGCCTGGCCGGGGCGTTCGATCAGGCGGGTGGTGGAACTGCCGACGATCACCATGGTGCGCATGTCGACCATCTCCGGCAGCAGCTCGCCCAAGGTGACGACGCGCAGGCGCTGCCCCGGCCGGGCAACGTCACGCCCCAGCACCACGGGCGTATCCGGTGCCCGGTGCTGCCGCAGGATGTCCAGCGCCCGCCCCAATTGCCAGGGGCGGGCCCGGGAAATCGGGTTATAGAACGCCATTGCCATGTCCGCTTGCCCTGCCAGGTGCAGGCGCTGCTCGATCACCTCCCAAGGCTTGAGGTTGTCCGAGAGCGATATCAGGCAGAAGTCATGACCCAGCGGGGCACCTGCCCATGCGGCGGTGGCCAGTGATGCAGATATCCCGGGCAACACTTGCAGGTCGACGCGGTGCCAGGCCGGGTCGGCCGCGCCGTCGAGCGCTTCGAGTACCGCACTGGCCATGGCAAACACCCCCGGGTCGCCAGAGGACACCACCACCACGTCACGCCCCTGAGCGGCCAATTCGAAAGCATGCCGGGCGCGCTGGAGCTCTTCACGGTTGTCAGTGCAATGCAGGACCTGGTCCTCACGGAACGGGCCAGCCATGCGCACATAGGTTTCGTAACCCAGCACATCATGGGCTCGGGCGAGCTCGGCACTGACGGCCGGAGCCATCAGTGCACGGTCGCCGGGGCCCAGGCCGATCACGGCGAGCCGGCCGCGGCGTTGGCCGAGCGTGTCCACGGCCACCGGCCGGTCATGCACCTGCAGCTCAACGGCAGCAGCGGATACCGGCAGGTCGCTGAAGCGCACCGGCACCCCCAGGGCTTGGGCGGCGGCGTGCAGCTGCACGCTACCCATGGTGTCGAACGGCGCGAGCAGGCCAGCAAGCGAGGCGACCGCCAGGCCCTGCCCGGCGAGCTGGTTGGCAATGTGCTCGGCAAGGCCCGCATCGGCCTGGCGCACCACGGCGACCACGCTGCGCGGGTGGATCAGCAATTCGTCACGGGCCGCCGGGCGCACGGCAGGGGTTATATGGATCACCCGCGGCGCATCCTCTGCCAGGGCCAGTGGCGTTTGCGCGAGCCAAGGCGCCTGGCCTTCGACCCGCACCGCCTCGCCTGCCAGCAGATCACTGACGAAACGTTTGCCCTGTTCGATATCGGCCAATACGTAACCGGCCGGTGGGTCGAGCAGGCACTGGCCGAAGCGCAGCTCTCCGCTGGTGGTGATCGCCGGGGCCACAGCCAGGCATACACCGATCTCCCGGGCCAGGCGGTTGGCCCCGGCCAGGCCACCCAGCAGCGGCACCACTGCGCTGCCGTCTTCAGCGACCGCCAGCACGGCGGGCTCGGCCACTTTCGCAGCCAGCTCGGGCGCCAGGGTGCGGATGACGATACCCGCCGCGCACAGCGCGATGATCGGTGTATCGGCCCGGTACAGGGCACGCAGGGTGTCGCCGAAGTGCTCATAGGTGCGATCTGCACCTTGCACCCGCGCCGCCTGCCCCCAGATGCAAGCCTGTGGATAAAGCTCCTTGAGCTGACGGGCGGTCGGCATGCCGCCCTGCCCCAGCAGAACGATCGCCGGGTTCATCCCTGCCACCGCTGGCCAGGGACCACGATCAGAGAAAAATAAGGCGACGAGGCTGGGTCGACCTCGGCCAGCGGCACGATCTTCTGGTTAGCCATGGTCGCGCGTTCCACGTACAGCGCGCGGTCGTCCAGGCCCAGCTCGCGCAATACCGCATGCACCTTGGGAAAGTTGCGCCCCAGCTTCATGACCACCGCAGCGTCCGCCTGCGCCAGCCGTTGCTTGAGGTCTTCATGGGGCAGCACGCCGGAGAGCACCGACAGCGACTGGTTGCGATAGACCAACGGCGCTCCGAGCACCGAGGCCCCGCCGAGCATGGAGCACACACCCGGCACCACTTCGGTGGGGTGGCCTTGGGCGAGGCGATCGTGCAGGTACATGTAGGAGCCGTAGAAGAACGGATCACCCTCGCAGATCACCGCCACGTCGCGGCCGGCGTCCAGATGCGCAGCCACCTCAAGCGCCGCTTGGTCGTAGAAGTCGCTGATCACCTGCTCGTAGGACAACGGCGCCGGCAGCGCTTCGGTGGTCACTGGGTACACCAATGGCAGTAGGGTCTGCTGCGGCTGCAAGTGCGCTTCGATGATGCCGAAAGCGTTACCCTTCTTGCCCTTGGCCACGAAATAGGCCACCACGGCAGCCTCGCGCAATAGGCGCAAGGCTTTGACGGTGATCAGCTCAGGGTCGCCCGGGCCCACGCCCAGGCCGAACAGCCGCCCGCGCGCTTCCATCACTCCACCTCCGTAGCCAGGGCGTTCACCGCAGCCGCTGCCATGGCGCTACCGCCACGGCGGCCGTTCACCACGACGAAAGGCACGCCACGGCTGTCGGCCGCCAACATTGCCTTGGACTCGGCAGCACCGACGAACCCCACTGGGAAACCCAGGATCAACGCGGGCTTCGGTGCACCGGCGTCGATCATCTCGAGCAGATAGAACAACGCCGTAGGGGCATTGCCGATCACCACCACGGCGCCTTCAAGATGGGGGCGCCACAGCTCCAGGGCTACTGCCGAGCGGGTATTGCCCGCGTGCTTGGCCATGCTCGGCACGCGTTCGTCCTTCAGGGTGCAGATCACCGGGTTGTTCGCCGGCAGGCGAGCGCGGGTGACGCCTTCGGCGACCATGTGCGCATCACACAGGATCGGCGCGCCGCGCAGCAGCGCTTGGCGCCCCGCAGTGCCGGCGCCTTCGGAAAAAGCCAGGTCCTGGACCACATCGACCATCCCGCAGGCATGGATCACCCGCACCGCGAGTTTTTCAAGGTCGGCCGGAATACCGGCAAGGTCTGCCTCGCGGCGGATGATGGCAAAGGAATTGCGATAGATTTCCTGGCCATCGCGGATGTAGTCGATCATCGGGTCTCGCTCCGTGGCAGGCCGTTCAACAAGGCAGCTGCCGCTTGCAGGGTCAGTTCGCGGGCGCGCAAGCGGCCGAAGCCAGGCTCGCGGCCGTCGCGCAGAAATAGGTCGTAGCGGCCAGGGGCGACCGCCAGCAGTGTGGCTGGCGCTGCCTGCGCCGAAGCGCAGGAGCGGGGGCAGCCCGTCAGGTGCACGGCCTGCGGCGCCTCCAGCAGGTTGGCCAGGTGGCGGGCGTCGGCCTTGGTATCGGCCAGGGCCTTGGCACAGCCCGGCGAGCCGGTGCAGGCCTGCATCTGCGCCAGCGGCGCGTGCGGCTCGGTGATCAGCCCCAGCACCTGCAGGCCTGCCCGCAGCGCCGGCAGCACCTGGGCTGCCACCGCCGGAATCAGCACACCTTGCCAAGGGGTAAGGTGCAGCGTCGAACTCCCGGCGCCTTCGGCGAGCATCGCGACGGCACGCAGTTGGGGAGCGGTCAGCCGGCCAAGCTCGAAACGTGCCCCCAACGCCTGTTGGCCGGGTGTGGCCAGCGCGTGCGCACCCAGGTCGCCAACGCCCTCGGTGCGCCCGGGCAGATCGATGCGCCGCCCGGGCAAGCCCTGCAGGAATGCCTCCAGCCCGATGTCGGCAAGCACCTCACGCATGCGCGCCTGTTGTGATGAGGCCAGGGCGAGGAAGCGCTCTACTACCGCACTCGCCAGCCTGAAACCGTCTGCCAGGGGTACCGCCAGGTGCATCCGCCCTTGCGCCAGGCTGCTGGCAAGGCCCAGCCCCCAATGCGGCTCACCCTCAAGCACAAGGGCTGATAGCCAGAGATCATGGGCATGCTCGCACTGCACCAAGGGCTCACCACCGTCGAACTGCGTGGCGAACTTGGGCGACAAAGCGTGCAGCCGCGGGGTGGATTCCAGCCAGCTCAGCCATTGCGCCGCCAGCGGCCGCGTATCGGCCAACTGAGTTGGCGCAAGGCCGGCCAAGGGGCTGAGCATCAGGTTGCGGACGTCGTCAGCGCCCGGCTCCGGGCTGCCCAGCCCGGCCGCCAGCAACGCATCGGCCACTGCCTCGTCGACGATGCCGCGCAATTGCAGGTTGCAGCGGTTGGTCGCCTCGATCACGCCATTGCCGTAACGCTCGGCTGCACCGGCCACGGCACGGGCCTGGTCAAGGCTCAACACGCCGCCTGGCAACTTGACCCGGCAGATGCCGCCATCCCGGGCCGATACGATGCGGCGCAACCCCGGGCAAGCCGAGGGGCGAACGCTGCGAGGGGGCACCGGTTCGTTCAAGAAGGGGTCCATGAATCGTTAAAAGGCTGAAGGCGCGATATTATGCCTGCTTTGCCCGGCGGCATGAAAATCCTGCCTGCCGGGCGGGCATTACATGAGGAAGTTTCATGTCGGCATGGCTGACGGTGATCGGCATCGGTGAAGACGGCTACAGCGGCCTGGGCAAGCAGCCGCGGCGCGCCCTGCTGGCAGCCAGCAAAGTGTTCGGCAGTCCGCGGCAATTGGCGTTGCTGCCACGCTGCATCGGCGCGCAGCTCATCGCTTGGCCCAGCCCGTTCAGCTTGCAGCCGTTGCTGGCCCTCAGCGGCGAGCCGGTATGTGTGCTGGCCAGTGGCGATCCGATGTTCCACGGCGTGGGGGCCAGCCTCAGCCGCCAGCTGCCCCCTGATCAACTGTGCATCCACCCGGCACCCTCCTCCTGTTCGCTCGCCGCGGCCCGCCTGGGCTGGCCGCTGGCCGACACCACGCTGGTATCGCTGGTGACCCAGCCACTGCCCTCGCTGCTGCCCTGGCTTGCCAGCGGCCAGCGCCTGCTGGTGCTCAGCCGCGATGCCCACAGCCCTGTGCAGGTCGCTCGCCTGCTGGCCGAGCAAGGTTACGGGCCGAGCCTGATGCATGTGTTCGAACACCTCGGCGGCCCTCTGGAGCAGCACGCCCACGGTTTGGCCCGCGATTGGCCGCAGCAACCCAGTGCTGCACTCAACCTGATCGCCCTGGACTGCCGCGCCGAACCTGGCGCAGCCCGCCGCGCCCGGGGCCCCGGTTTGCCGGATGACGTTTTCCGCCACGACGGCCAGCTCACCAAGCGCGACGTGCGCGCCGTCACCCTCGCGCACCTGGCGCCGATGCCGGGCGAGCTGCTCTGGGATGTCGGTGCCGGCTGCGGTTCGATCGGCATCGAATGGATGCGCAGCCACCCCGCCTGCCGGGCCATCGCCATCGAAGCCGACAGCGGCCGGCAGCGCCACATCGAACATAACCGCGATGCCTTGGGCGTGCCGGGCCTGCGCCTGGTCGAGGGCTGCGCGCCGCAAGCCCTTGCCGGGCTGGAAGCGCCCGATGCGGTTTTCATCGGCGGCGGCGTGACTGCGCCCGGCCTGCTCGAAACCTGCTGGGCTTCGCTCAAGCCTGGCGGCCGGCTGGTGGCCAACGCCGTCACCTTGCAGAGCGAGCTGGCGCTGATGCAGTGGCGTGAGCGCCATGGCGGCGAGCTGACCCGCCTGCAGGTGGCCCAGGCACAGCCGCTGGGCAGTTTCGACACTTGGCGCCAAGCCCTGCCGATCACCCTGCTCGACCTGGCCAAACCTCTCGATGCGTGAAGAAACTTCCGAACAGCCGGCCCCGTTGCGCACCGGGCTGACCACCGGCAGCTGCGCCACGGTCACCAGCCTGGCCGCCGCCCGCCTGCTGCTGGGGGTGCCCTGCGGTGACGCGGCCTGGATCACCCTGCCCAAAGGCAAAACCGTGCAGATGCGCCTGGAGTTCTGCCGCCTGGCCCAAGGTTTTGCCGAGGCCGGCACCCTCAAGGACGGCGGTGACGACCCCGACGTGACCCACGGCGCGCTGGTGCACAGCCAGGTGCGCCTGAGCACAGAGCCGGGGGTGCGTTTTCATGCAGGCCCCGGCGTAGGCACCGTGACCCGCCCGGGCCTGGTGCTGGGGGTGGGCGAGCCTGCGATCAATCCGGTGCCGCGGCGCATGATCATCGAGCACCTGGGGGCGCTGGCCGATTCACAGCACTACACAGGCGGCTTCGAGGTTACCGTGGGCGTACACGGCGGCGAGGCCCTCGCGCTCAAGACCATGAACCCTCGTTTGGGGATCATTGGCGGCCTGTCGATCCTCGGCACCAGCGGCATCGTGCGGCCGTTCTCCTGCGCCGCCTACATCGCCTCGATTCACCAGGGCATCGACGTGGCCCATACCAACGGCTACAGCCATATCGCCGCCTGCACCGGCAATGCCAGCGAAGACACCATGCGCCGCCTCTACTCGCTGCCTGATATCGCTCTGATCGAAATGGGTGACTTCGTTGGCGCCGTGCTCAAGCATGTGCGCAAGGTCCCGGTGGCGCGCCTGAGCCTGTGCGGCGGTTTCGGCAAGGTCAGCAAGCTGGCCGCCGGCCACATGGACCTGCACAGCCGGCACTCCAGCATCGACCTGCCGCAACTGGCGGGCTGGGCCGCCGAGTGCGGCGCAAGCAGCACGCTGCAAACCGCCATCACCCAGGCCAATACCAGCCAGCAGGCCTTGGCGCTGGCTCACGCCGAGGGGGTCGCGCTGGGCGATGCGGTCTGCAACCACGCGCTGGCTTTCGCCCGCAGCGTGGTGCCCGCGCAGGTGGCAGTCGAAGTGTTCGCCATCGACCGCCAGGGCGGCATCGTCGGCCACGCCGGGGGATGGGCATGAGGCGCATCCTGCTGTTGGGCGGCACCACCGAGGGCCTGGCCTTGGCACGCGGGTTAGGCGCGCGCGACCTCTACAGCCTGGCCGGTGTCGGCCGGGTGCCACAGGGCCTGCCGTGCCCGGTGCGCGTAGGCGGCTACGGCGGCGCCGAGGGCCTTGCCGCGTTCATCCACGCCGAGGGGATCAGCCTGCTGGTGGACGCCACCCACCCCTACGCGGCACGCATCAGCGCCAACGCCGTGAACGCCGCCCGGGCCAGCGGCATCCCTTGCTGGGCCTTGCGCCGGCCGGGCTGGGTAGCGCAGCCGGGGGACGACTGGCGCGAGGTGGCCGGCTGGGGTGAGCTCACCCTGGCCCTGCAACCGTTCGAGCGGCCGCTGTTCACCCTGGGCCGTGAACCCTTGCAGCACCTCGATCAGATCCCGCCTCACCAGTTCTGGACTTTGCGCGCCCTTGAAGCCGTGCCGGGCAATGCACGTTGTGAGGTGATCGGCGCACGCGGGCCATTCACCCTGGCCGATGAGCGCGCCCTGTTCGAGCGTTGCAATACCGACGTGCTGATCAGCAAGAACAGCGGCAGCGGCGCCACCGAGCCGAAGCTGCAGGTCGCACGCGAGCGTGGCATTGCAGTGCTGGTGTTGCGGCGCCCGCCTTTGCCCCTTGCCGATCGGGAATTCACAAGCGTCCAGGCGCTGGCGGCGGCCCTCGCTTGATACCGCCCGAAAGGGCTTTTTACTTGGGCAAGGGCTTCTGGCTAAATGGCGGGCACCTTTCCCTCAGAGTTCGCCATGATGCTCAGCGTGCCAAGGTTGGCTTTCATTCCACTGTTGTGGCTCACCGGCCAGGCACTGGCCGCGATCACCGTGAGCGAGCCTTGGTCGCAGGCACTGCCGCCGGGTTCACCGGCAATCGCTGCTTACTTCACTGTGCACAATGATGGCACCGAGGATGACGTGCTGACAGGCGTAGCCTCGCCTGTCGCCGGCGAGGCCGGCATGCACCAGAGCAGCGGCGCCGACGGCATGATGAAGATGCAGGCCATCGCAAGCGCCGTGGTACCCGCCGCCGGCAGCCTGGTGTTCCAGCCCATGGGTTATCACGCGATGTTGATGAGCATCACGCCGGGCACCGAGCTGCAGCCTGGTAGCCACTTCCCTCTCACGCTGCACTTCAAGCACGCAGGCGACATCACGGTCCAGGTGCAGGTACTTCAAGACGCCCCGGCCCACGACCACGGCAACTGAACACCGCGCAACGCGGTTGGGGCTGCCCGGCCCGTGACCTGAAAGAGGCCAACGCGCCAGGCAGGGCGCTCTGCGCGACGGCAGAACGACAGAAGGGAACACTTACCTGCCGGGGCCCGGCGGCGCCAGGCCCCCGCGGGTTCAGGCCTTGCAGCTCGAAGGCGCCCAGTCACCCAGGTCTGGGCTGCTGCAAACGACGTCAAGCTGCGCCTTGCCAGCGGCGGCCACCTGCTTGCTCTGGGCACGGCTGGCGTTGGCTTTTTGCAGGCTGGTCTCGGTGGTCACGGCTTCACCCGGCACGTTGGCGGCAGGCTTCTTCACCGCAGTGGTTTTCTTCTTGCTGGTGGTGGGCACCGGCGCCGGGGCGGCGGCGGCAACCACGTCCTGGCGCTGCACGCCGACTTGTTGCAGGTCTTTTTCGTACGCCTGGGTGTAGGAGTCCAGGTCTTCGCTGGTGCGGCCATCGACCTGGGCGATCAGCGCGTTGGACTCCTTCAGGCCCGAGACGATCTCGGCCAGGCGCTTGCGGCCTTCGTCATCGCTGACGGTCTTGGCCTTGCGCATTTGCAGCAGATTGGCGAACTCGGTCTTGTAGCAGTTCTGCGAAGCCTGGGCGTAGGCGACGCTGCGGTCGATCTGCTGGCGGCTGGCGTCGATGTCGCTGGCGTAGGAGCCGATGCGCTGTTTGTCATCGGTGATCTGCTGTTGCTTCTGGGTGTAATAGCCCACTGCACCCCCGGCCAGTGCGCCGCCGGCGGCACCCAGGGCGGCGTTGCGGCCGCGCTTGTCCTTGTTATCGGTAGCCAGGGCACCCGTGGCAGCACCCAGCAGGCCGCCGATCACGGCACCGGTGGCCACCGACTTGGTCATGGCCGAGTCGCTGTCACGCAGCTGCTGCACAGGCTGGTAGCAGGTGGGGTAGTACTCCACCTGGGTGGCCTGCGCAACGTTTGAGCTAGGGGTGCCCGCGCAGCCGCCCAAGGCCAGGCCAAACGCGGCGCCCAGGCATGCATAGGCGTAACGGCGGGTCGAGAAAGCGGTCAGGGATACCTTCGATTGCATGGTCATGGGTTTCCTTCGGTGGAGTGACTGGTAGGGCGGCCGCTTGTGGCAAGCAGCTGCTTGAGGATCGCAGGCGCATCGGCCCGCTGGTTCTTGCGGTATTCGCCGACATGGCGAACGAATAGCGTCGCGCGAGCGACCAGGCTGTCGCCCAGCACCGGCTTGCGTTCGAGCTCCTGCCTGACGCGCTGGAACTGTGCCTGGATCACCGCATCGGTGTAGCGGGCGCCGCTGGCGAGGTTGTCGATGTAGATCGCCACGGCGCCATCCAGGGCGTTGCGGCCATTGCCGATGGCCGCATCGAACACCTGGGCCGCGGCCTGGTTGCCTGCGGCCTTGGCCTTGTCGCGCCCCTGAGCCAGGTTGGTCAGGCGGATGTTGTAGTTATTGATGGTTTCGGCCACCAGCGCAGCCGACTGGATCAGGTTGCCGGCGGCCTCTTCACGCTGCTGTGCGATCAGCGCCACGTTGCGCTTGAGCTCCTCGTTCACCTGGCCCAACTCGGCCTGCAGCTTGGGGTCGGCGCTGGCGGCGGCGATGATGCCGTCCAGGCGCTGGGTTGGGTCTTGGGTGTTGTCGATGGCATCGGTGAGGTTGGCCAGGCGGCCGTCCTTCTTCCACTGGTCGAACAGCTCCTTGTAACGAGAACGCGGCGCCGAGAGCGCGCCAATGGCTACACGAAAGCCAGTGGTTTCGTTCTTCTGCTCGCTACCATCGGCGCCGAACAGCGGGTACTCCCGGCGCATGCCGGTGAACAGCGTGAGCTCGCCTTCCAGGTAGTTGCCGCCCTTGACCACAAAGCCGCCGTAGGCACCCTGGCGGCGCCCGGCGCGCACCAGCTGGAAGGGCTCCTGAACCATCTCGGCGGCATTGCCGATCACATCGAACAGCCCCAGCGGGTTGGGCAGCTTGGTGCCCACCGGTAGCAACCGCGCACCTTGCCCAGTGCCGCCGGCTACCTGGTTGAACACCGCGTAGTCGGCCAGCGGCCCATCCTGGTCGCTGCCCGGCTGGCGCCGAGGGAACAGCCGCGCTTCCAGGTCCTGCCGGCTGACCGCCTGGCCGCCCCGGGCGGCGTATTCCCACTCCACCTCCGTGGGCAACCGCACAAAGCCCAGGCCGCCGTCGTCGCTCTTGCCGTCACGGCCGCTGACCGGCAGCAGGTCCTTGTGGTAGCGGTTGAGCCAGGCACTGTAGACCGCGGCGAAGCGCTCGGCGTCGAAGTGCGAGAGGTTCACCTCCGGCAGGCGCGCAGCCATGCCCTCCTCGGCTTCGCACGCCGGCGGCTCACCGCCATTGGCCAGCGCTTGAGCCTGGGCCATCACCTGCTGGTACTGGCGGCGGGTGACCTCGTATTTGCCCATGAAATACATCATTGGCTTGAGCGGCGAGCCCGCTTCAGGCTTGGGCAACAGCGGGGTAACGGCCTTGCGCCAACCGGCTGGCAGGTCGCCCAGGGCGAATGGCCCGCTAATGTAATCTCGCCGGTAGCCGGACATGAACGACTGCTGGTAACCCGGCTCCCCCTCGCTGAACGGGTAGCCCAGGCTGATCTCGCGATCGTCCAGCGCGCCCTGGGCCAGCACATACACGTAGCGGAACACCATTTCGCCACCGCATGGCAGGGGCAGGCTCAAGTCTCCGGCCAGCGGCTTGGGGTTGTCCGGTGTATTTTCGGCCTCATCCGCCCCAGCGCCCAGCGAACACAGCGCCAGCATCAGCGCGATCAAGGTTCTAGACATCGCGAATGCCCTCCGCAGGCTCGATTCGGGTGGTGTGCCAGCCGCCGGCGGTGGCCGCCAGGCCGCTGAGAAACAGGGTAGCCAGGCACGCCAGCAGGTAGTGGCCGTCAGCTAGGTAACAGGCGGTTTCGCCTCCCTCGCCAGCGAACAGCTCGTTCAGCCAGCGAGAGGCCAGCAGGTACAGCGCGCCGCTGATCACACTGGCCAGCGCCGCGCTGTACAGCGCCTGGAACTGGACGAACAGCAGCAAGGCGGCAACCGGGAACCCCATCAGCCGCAACACTGCCAGTGGCTTGCGCTTGCGCTCCACCGCCGCCAGGGTGCCTGCCGCGATAGCGGCGAAGGCGCCCCCCAAGGCCAGCGAAGCGATGATCCAGAACACCACTGACAGGTTATGGCTCAGCGAGCGCACCTGGGCGATGGCTTCGGCCTGAGTGGCGACGGTGATGCCCTGGCCAGCGAACCACTGGCGCAGCGGCTCGACATCATCCAGCCCCCGCGCATACAGCCTGAACGCCGGATAGACCCGCATGGCGGGATTGGTGGGCTCCGTGCCCGGCCAGCCCAGCGACGGCACAGCGCGGCCGTCGCGGTAGTCCTCGGCGGCCTCCAGCAGGCTCAACGAGGCAAACACGCCGTCGCGGGCGAACGCCTCGATAGGCAATACCGCGCTCACTTGCAGTGATAGCTGCCGAGCCTGGGGTTGGCCGGCCACCTGCCGGCCGATGGAGGCTTCGAGGTGGTCACCGACTTGCGCGTCCAGCTTGCTTGCCAAGGTATGGCTCAGCACCACGGTACCTAAGCCGGCAGGCGCCGCCGCCTGGCCCAGCAACGGGTCGCCTGGGGCGGTGGGAATCATTTCGGCGGTGCTCAGCAGCCCCTGGCTATCGGCCTTGCGCACGTCCAGCGTGGCGGCGATCTGCCGGGTCCGTGGCACCGCAAAAGCAACGTCGGTGCGCATGGCCAGCCGGTCGAGCTGCTCACCGCTCAAGCGGGCACCGGCCAGCGGCACGATTTCCCGTACCTGGGGGCTGCGCTCCAGTCGAGTGGTGAGGTTGCCGACCAAACCGGCCTTGAGCCCGAACATCACCAGCAGTGGGGCCAGCACCGCGACCAGCGCCAGCACGGCGCAGGCGGAGAGCCGCCATTCGTCGCGATAGTCCTGCCAGGCCAGGCGGCCGATCAGTGAGGTGCGAATCATGCGGCCTCCAGGCGTGCAGTCACACCGCCGTCGGCGTCACGCTGCAGGTTGAGCCGCGCGATGCGCAGCCCTGCCGCTCGCATCGCGGCTTCGTCGTGGCTGGCAATGATCAGCCCGGCCTGTTGCTCGCGCACCTGCTCCAGCAGCAGGCCCATCACCCGCTCGGCGTTGAGCGGGTCGAGCGCAGCGGTCGGCTCGTCAGCCAGCACCAGCGCCGGGCGATGGGCCAGCGCCCGTGCGCAGCTCACCCGCTGGCGCTGGCCTACCGACAACTGTGCCGGCCGCTGGCGCAGCAACCCGGCGATGTCCAGGCGCTCAGCCAGGCGCTGCACCTCGCCCCCCTCCGGCAGGCCCAGCAGCTCGCGGCTGAGGGCGATGTTGCCGCGAACCGTGAGGTAGCCGAGCAGCCCGCCCGTCTGCAGCACATAGCCCAGGTGCTCGCCGCGCAGGCTGGCGAGCCGCTCCTGGCGGCCCTGCCGCCACAGCCGCGTCACATCGTGCTCCACACCTGCCATCTGCACGCTGAACCGTTCGGCCTCACTGGGGGCGGCCACCAGCGCCAGCAAGTCGAGCAAGGTGCTCTTGCCGCTGCCGCTGGGGCCGACCAGCGCCCAGCGCTCGCCCGGCGCCACGTGCCAGGCAGGCACCTCCAGGCTATAGCGCTGGCCGCCCTGGCCGCGCTGCTTGCGCACGTTCAGCAGGCGAATCATGGCAGCGTCGACAGCGGCACGCGGTACAAGGCGTCGCCCGGTTCGGCATTGCCGAAGCGCACCCAGTTGGCCACGTCATTGTGGAAGGTTTCGTACAGGCGAATCTTCGACTCCAGCTCGTCGATGAAGTCTTCCTGCTCGGCCACGCTGAGCGACAGCCACAGGTCTTGCGTCATGCCCAACACCTTGCTGCGGTACGGCAAGCCTTGCAGGTATTCGCCCAGCACACCACTGGCGGCCAGGTTGCCGCCCTGGCGCAAGGCGCTGGGGTCGCGGCTCATGTAGGCGCTGGCACTGGCGATCTGCTGGAAGAAGTCTTTGGGCGAGGTTTTGGTGGCGCGCGCGGCGTCGACGATCAACTTGAGCGACTGCTGCAGTTCGTTGAGTTGCAGCTTGCTCAGCAGCACGCACACCTGAAACGCGGGCAAGGCCGGGTTGGCCAGGTCGCGGTCAGCGGTCCAGGCACTGACCAGCGCCGGTGCTTGGTTGTTGTCGTGGCGGCCGAGGAAATCCATGTGCATGGCGTAGCCGACGGCGGCGGATTTGTCCGCCAGGCTAGGCGCCCCCGCCAGTTGCGGAGACGGCAACGCCTGGCCTTGGCGCAACTGGTGAGCCAGGTCGGCGAACACCGAGCCGATCTCGCCCACCCGTTCGCCGAAGCGGGCCACATCACCGCCGGGTACCGGCACGTACAGGTCCCCGATGCGCGGGTTGGCATCAGCGGTCAACGTGCGGTACTGCTGCTCGGCGAAACCGTGGTCGCGTGCACCGGCCGGCGTCTGCAGGTGCAGCGCGAATATCTTGATCTGCTTGCCGGCAGCCGCCTGGCGCACTTCGGCCTCGTTCATGCCAGTGGAGCTGAGCGGGTTGTTCTTGCGCAAGGCTCCGGCATCGGTGACCAGCAGGATCACACGCGCGCCGTACGGGGACCAGTCCATGCCATCGACCGCCTGCATCACGCCGGCGAAGGCGTCTTCATCGAACGAAGCGCTGTTGACCGTGGTGGCTTTGACTTTGCGCGCCTCGGCCAGGAACGCCTGCGGCCCCCCGCCTTTACCCAGCGGGATCAGTGTTTTGGCCAGGTATTCCAGGCCCGGGGTCTTTTTCACACTGTTGCGAAAACCCACCATGCCGAAATCGACGCTGCCCAACTCGCCGCGCTCTGCCATGCGTTGCTGGATGTTGCCTACCACCTCGTTGACCTGGTCGATATACGGCTGCATCGACATGGAGGTGTCTACCACCAGCACCACCCCGGTGCGGAAGCTCTGCGCGGCAGCGCTGGCACTGGCGGCCGCCGCCTGGCCGGGGTCGATGGAGGCGATGTTGAGCAACTGCACCGGCACACCGTTCTGGTCGAAGCTTTCCTTGGCATCGAAAATTGGCAGCAGGTAGAAGCGATCCTGCGGCACCGCGCTGGCCTTGGGCTCCAGTGCGAGCACCTGGCTGTCGTCGGAGGGGTTGGCCTGAGCCTGGGCGAGCGCCTTTCGGGCGCTGGCAGGGTTGGCGAGCAAACGCTCCACGGTTTTCGGGTCGCGCAGGAACATTACCGGGTCACGGCCGGACCGCTCGGTGAACTTGAGCACCAGGCTCTGTTTCCAGTCGGTGGCCTGGCTGGCCGGCACCCAGCCTTCTGGCTGGCCATCGCTGGCGGCCCCGACCTGCAGCCAGGGTTGGCCGTCGTGGTCTTGCCGCTGGTATACGTAGAGCACCGAGAAAGTCGGGATCGCAGCACCGCCGTTGCCACCCGGCTGCTCGCGCAAGGTCGCGCCGGGTTGGCTGAGTACACGCTGGTAGAGCGTCTTCTTGCCGGGCATCAGCAACGGATGGTTGCCGTTGGCCACAGCAGGCTGCTCGGCGGCCTGGGCAACCACCGGCGCGCTCGGTGAGGTTTTGCCTGCCTCGGCCGGTACCTGGCCAGCGGGCTTGAACAGCCACCAGCCCCCTGCGGCCAGCGCGACCGCCAGCGCCAGTGCGCTCACCGCCAGCAACGGGCCCCGGCCGCGCTTGCCGGCGGCTGCCGGGCGCGTGGCAGCCGTGCTGGTAGCGGCCGGTGGCACAGCCTGCGCCTGGGGAATGTCGACACTGACAGGCGTCATGCCCGCCAGGCTCTGCGGGCTGGCCGGCGAGACCACCGGCACAGGGCGAATCAGGGTGATCTCGTCGTCGGCCGGCAAGGCATCCAGCGCGGCCACCAGCTCCTCGGCGCTGTTGAATCGCTCGTCTGGCGCTTTGGCCAGCAGCCGGCTCAGGATTGGCTGGTAACGCCCGTGTACCGGCGGCAGCGCCGGCAACGGCTCGGTCAGGTGCGCCAGTGCCGTCGAAAGTGCGTCGGTGCCGCGGTAAGGCAGCTCTCCCACCAGGATTTCATACAACACCACGCCCAGAGCATAGAGGTCGGCGCGGCCGTCGACTTCCTGGCCGCGGGCCTGCTCCGGGCTCATGTAGCTGGGGGTGCCCACCGCGAAACCGGCCTGGGTGAACTGGGTGCGGTCATCGAGCGACTTGGCGATGCCGAAGTCCGAGAGCACGGCAGTGCCGTCGGCGCGGAACAGGATGTTGGCGGGTTTGACATCGCGGTGCACCAGGCCCTGGCGATGCGCATAGCCCAGCGCACTGGCGATCTGCCTAAGCCACTCCAGGCCCTGCTGGGGCGTGATGCCTTCGGCCAGGCGCTCGCGCAAGGTGCCGTTGGGCAGGTACTCCATGGCCATGTAGTACAGCTCGCCCACATTGCCAATGTCGTGAATGGTCACCGTGCTGGGATGCGACAGCCGCGCCAAAGTGCGCCCCTCACGCAGAAAGCGCTCGCAGAACACCGGGTCGGCCGCCAGCGCCTGGCTCATCACCTTCAACGCGACCTTGCGCTCCAGCGATACCTGGGTGGCCAGGTAAACGCTGGCCATGGCACCTTCGCCGATCTCGCCGTCGATGCTGTAGCCGGGAATCTGCACGTTCAAAGGGGAATTCATCGGCTGACCTTCACGACCACTGCAGTGATATTGTCGGGCGCGCCCCGGGTAAGGCCCAGATGGACCAGGCTGCGCACCACGGTATAGGGGTCGGCGTGGGCAAGCACGCCGCGGATCTCGGCATCGTCGGCAGTCTTGTTCAGGCCGTCGCTGCACAGCAGGTAGGTATCACCCTCGCGCACCTCGAAACTGGCGCTCTCCAGCTCCAGGTCTTCGGCCACGCCCACGGCTCGGGTGACGATGTTCGAGCGCGGGTGCAGGCGTGCGTCGGTTTCACTGAGCAGGCCGCTGTCCACCAGGCCCTGCACATAGCTGTGGTCCTTGGACAAGCTCTGCAGCACGCCGTCACGCAGGCGATACAAGCGGCTGTCGCCAGCCCACAGGCAAAAACCGTGGCCCTCGCGCATGGCAAGCACCACCACCGTGCTGCCCATGCGCTGGCCAGCGACGCCCTGGCTCTGCTGGCATACCTGCGTGTTGACGCGGTCGAGCTCGGCGCACACCAGGCTGGTGAATACCGGCAGCGACAGCGCGCTTTCGAGCCCGCGCAGGCGGTCGACGATCAGGTTACTGACGTAGTCGCCCGCCGCATGGCCGCCCATCCCGTCGGCCACTACCCACAGCCCCGCTGCCGGCAAGTCCAGGCAGGCGTCTTCGTTGACCTGGCGAACCATGCCGACATGGCTGTAGCTGGCCGATGTGAATACCAAGGCCACGCTCATGCCCCCCGTGCGCCAAGCAGGCTAACGAAGGCAGCGGCCGGCGGCAGGCCTTCGCAGCGGCGCACGCCGGCCGCCACCTGCTCGCTGCCCTGGCCCCACCAGAGGCTCGCGCCCCGGCAGCCCAAGTGCTGCAACCATTGGCGGGCCGCGCTGTTGTCCAGGCTGTTCAGGCTCGCCCAGGGGCCTTGCTGTTCGCCTGCTTGCACCGCTGCCAGCTCCAGAGGGGGCAAGGCCTGCACCCCTGCTTCGAACGCTTCGAACTGAGCGCCTTCTTCCAGGCTTTGCAACATCACTGCTTCGGCACCGGCGAACCAGGCCTCATGCGCACCGGGCAGGCTGGCAAGGTCGGCGTCGGCGGGCAGCAGGCAGGCGACGGTCAACGGGAAGTACCGCCCCACCCGATCGACACTGGGCATCAACACGCCGGCCACGGCCTGCTCGCCACAGACCCCCGGCGCCAACGCAAAGCGCCACAGCGGGCTGACCAGATAGGCCGGCAACCAGCCCTCGCCCACCGCTGCCTGGCTGTGGGCAATACCTGCAGCCAGCCAGGCGTCCCAGCCAGCGATAAAGGACGGCGGCAGCCCGCGGCTGATGAAATCGCCGCGGCTGGCGAGCTTGCCGTAGAAGCCTGTGCAGCTCATAGGCGCTCCGGCAAGCTGAACCCGGCCAGCGCCTGGCCACGGAAGGGGTTGAACGCGCTGCTGGCACGCAGCTCGTAGGCGATGCTGGCGTTGTCGACCCTCAGGCGCAGGGTGAAGCGGTCGGGCGAGCCGCTGCTGGCCAGGTCCGATTGCTGCAACAGGCGAAACCACGCCCATGGGCCGTCCAGGGTCAGGCCGGAGCGGCCACCGGTGGGGGGCGGCGTGACTGCCAGGCGCACCAGCCCGGCGCCATTTGCGCTGGGCCATTGCAGCGCGACGGGGCGCGCGGGGCCATGGTCATAACTCACTTGCTGGCCGTCCAGGTCGAGCAGAAACTGGCTGATCTCGGGGCTCATATCGATCGGCTTGAGCTCGAAGCGTACCGACGGCTGGGTGCCACCGCTGCGAAACCAGGCATCGCGGATCGCCTGCGCGCGCTGGAACGTCGCCAGGGCGCCAGGCGAGATACCGAGCTTCTGCGCCGCGCCCGGCTGCCAGCGCCAGGGGTTGGCGGAGGTGTCTACGTAGGGCTGCAAGTAGCGGCGGAAATAGGTATCGAGCACACCGCCAACGCCGAAGAACTGGCCGAAGTCATCCAATGTGGCATCGCGCGGGCTACTGCTGACCATCGGGTAGCGCCCGGCCAGCGACTGGCGCCAGACGTTCACCACATCGCTGGCCCACGCCGCGTTGAGCTGGCTGCGCACCCCGCCCATGACCATGGCGTTGGTGCTGCCCACCACAGACTTGACCATGCCCTGCAACACCGGCGGGGTGCGCTCGGCCGACAGCGTTGCGCGCGCGGCGGCAGCACTGGCCTGGTTCTTCGCCTCGCCCAGCAGCGCGTCGCCGCTTGCGCCAACCATGCCACTGACCTGCACATAAAGCGCATTCAGGTCACTGAGCAGCGCGTCGATCGGTGCCGGCCCGTCACCTTTGGCAACCATGGCATTGAGGTCGGCAAAATGCGCGGTGACCGGGTCTGAGCTGGCCACCGGTGCTTCGGCGGTGGCCGGCGCCTCCTGGCCCACCAGCGCGCCCAGGCGCTGGCGCAGCTTGTCGGCGGTGCTATCGGCCGGCGCCACCTTGGCCACCAGTGCCTGGTCCTGGGCTTGCAGGTTGGTCTGTTCGGCCACCGCTTCGAGCAGCTTTTTCACCGGGGACGTAGGCCCGGAGATCACCCGCAGCACATCGGCGGCCTGGCCGATGCTGGTCACCGGCACGAAGTCGATGTCGGCCAGCAGCGCATCCCACTGGCGCTGGTAATCGGCGAAATACAGGCGGCGCACGTCCTGCGCCAGGTTCAGCGCGTCCTCGGCGCCGTTGACGCTGCGCCCCAGCACCCACTGCTCCTCGGCAAGGGTAGTGGCCTGGCTCAGGCTGCCCCGTAGAAACACCTGGTGATAGCCCTTTGCGGTGTACAGGCCACTCAGCGGTTCGGCCAAGGGTTTGCCGCTTTTTCGAGTGAAGATCAGCGCGGCGTCGCGGCCGGCGGCGTCGGCGATGCTGAAGCCCGGCACATCGGCTGGCAGCTTCTGCCGCTTGATGCGGTCGTACACACGCTGGGCTACCGGCAGTTGCGACAGTTGCCGGCGCACATCGTCGATCAGCCGTTGGTCCAGCCGAGCGCTCGGCGGTTGCTCGGCAAACAGTGCCTGCAGGTGTTCATCCAGCGCCGCGCGTTGCTGCGGGGTCACGGCACTGCCCAAGTTGCGGTCCCAATCGAGGCGAACCCAGGCCATGAGGAACTGCGGGTCGTAATGCTCGCTGTCGCCGAGCATCAGGTAGGCCTTGAGCCCCTCGTAGAGGAAGTCGGAGTGCCCGTCACTGTGCAACTGCTCCTCGACGCGGGTGACCAGGCGCGGGGCGAAGGTTGCCACCAGCAGCTTGCGGTACACACTGGCGGCCTCGCTTTGCAGCATGTCGCCCTGGTACAAGCCGCTACCCTGAGCCCAGGCCGGGGCGTCGCCGGCCAGGTGGCGCGCGGTGTCGAGCAAAGGGAGCGTGGCCAGAACCTGGCGCTGCGCCGGGCTCAGTTGGCGTACCGCCTCGGCCAGGGGTGTCACGCGCTGGTCGACGGCGTCGATGTAGTCGCGGTTGGCGCGATAACTCAAAGCCCAAACTACGCACACTGCCAGCACCAGAACGGCAGTGGCCGCCAGCGTGCCACGGGCGACCCAGCGGCGGCGGCGCTCCACGGCCGGGTCGCTGCCGACCAGCCCGCGCTCGGCGAAAGCGACATCCTTGAACAGCCTTTGCAGAAAGTAACTGCGGCCAGTGCTGTTGTGCCGCGCCAGGTGTTGGCGGTCCAGGTTCATGCTCTGGGCCATGGCGCCGATCATGCGGTCGATCGGGCTGCCTTCCTGGGTGCCGCTGGTGAAATACACCCCGCGCAGCAACGCAGGCTGCTCATAGGGGTTGGGCTGGAACACCGCTGCCAGGAACCCGGCCAGCAACGCCTTGAGCCCGGCGAACTGCTGCGGGAAGCCATAGATCAGGTCGCGCCGCGCCGGGTCGCGCTCATGCTGCAGGCGCTCCACCAGCCGCTCGGTCAGGCGCAGCTCCAGGGCGTCCAGCTCCGCCGGCACCAGGCCCAGCACGCCGCCCTCTTGCTTGGCGTCGTCGAGCGGGAAGGTCATGCCCCACACCTGCGCGCGGGCTTCCCGGTCCAGGTCGTCGTAGAACTCCATGAAACCGGGTAGCAGGTCGAGCTTGGTGAGCATCACGTATACCGGGAAGCGCACGCCCAACCGGGTTTGCAGCTCCTGGATGCGCGCGCGAATCGCCGTCGCGTGGGCGGCACGCTCTTGTTCGCTGCCCAGCAGCAAGTCGGCCAGGCTGATGGCGACGAAGGCGCCGTCGATCGGGCGGCGTGCGCGGTTTTGCTTGAGTAGGTCGAGAAAGCCCTGCCAGGCGGCTTTGTCGACCTGAGCGTGGCTGTCCTGGGTGGTGTAGCGGCCGGCGGTATCGAGCAGCACGGCCTGGTCGGTGAACCACCAGTCGCAATGGCGCGTGCCGCCCACACCGCGCACAGCGCCCGCCCCCATCTGCGCGGCGAGCGGGAAGTTCAGCCCCGAATTCACCAGCGCGGTGGTCTTGCCGGCGCCAGGCGGCCCGATGATCACGTACCAAGGCAATTCGTACAGGCTGCGCCGCTCATCACCGCCCAGGCGAGCCTTCTTGAGCAGGGCAACGGCTTCGTCCATGCGCTGGCGCAGCGTGGCCAACTCCTGCTCGGTGGCGACGCTGGCGGCATCGGGCGGGGTGTCCTGGGCCATGCTGGCGAGGACTTTGGCCGCCTGCTGGCGTGCTTGCCACCAGCGCCAGGCCCGCCACAGGCCCCACAGTGCGAACAACAACACGATGAGTGCCCAGCGGCGGCCTTCCGGTACCAAGGCGTCAAACACCGGGCCGATGAACCAGATGATCAGCGACAGTGCGATCAAACCCAGCACTGGAACGACCCAGCGCACCATGAACTGTAGAAACGCCTTCACTGCGCGCCCTCCGCGAATACGGTGATTTCCACTCGGCGGTTTTGCGCACGGCCTTCGGCGGTGGCGTTGCTGGCCTTGGGTTCGGTGTCGCTCCGGCCTTCGGCGCTGAAGCGTTGTGGCTGGCCGGTGGCGGCTGCGAGAATCTGCCGCACCTCCTCGGCGCGAGCCTGGGACAGCTTCCAGTTCGAGGGGAAGCGCAAGGTGGCGATCGGCTGATTGTCGCTGTGGCCAGTGACCAGCACTCGGCCTTTGACCTGCCGCACGGCCTCGCCGATGCGCTGCATCAGCGGCTGGAAGTTGCTCTTGATGCTGGCACTGGCCGATGCGAACAGCTCATCGCCGCGGATGGTCACGATCGAGCGGTCGGCGGCGTCTTCGACCGACACCTTACCGGCACGGATTTCGTCGGCCAGGAACCCCGCCAGGCGCGGCTGCTCGACCACGCGTGGGGCCGGCACGGCAGGTGCGATCGACTGCACCGGTATTTCTCCCAAGGCATGAATGCGCTTGAACACCGGCTCGGCATCGGCGGCCAGCAACATGCGCAGGGTGACCAGCAATGCCAACAGCAAGGCGACCGCGGCCGCCACCGCCACCCACGGCGGCAGGAACTGGCGCAGCCGGTCGGCGGCCACCACCACGCCTCGCCAGTGCGGCGACAGCTCGCGCTCATGCTCGCCGCGGGCGCTGCGGATCGCCGCAGCCGTGCGCTCGCGCAGTGCCTCGAGCTGGCTGCGGCCGTTTTGCAGGACGCGATAACGGCCTTCGAAACCCAGGCTCATGCACAGGTACAGCAGCTCCAGCAAGTACAGGCGCTCACGCGGGCTCTGCAGGCAGTGCTCCAGCAGCTGAAAAGACTTTTCGCCGCCCCAGGCTTCGTTGTGCACCGTGACCAGCAGGCTTTGTTTGTTCCATTCGCTGCCGCTGCCCCACGGTGTGCTGAGCACGGCTTCATCGAGCGCCGTGCACAGCACGTAGCGCGCCAGGAGCACCTCGTTGCGCGCCATACCGGCGCCCTCGGCGCGTTGCTCGAATTGGCGCAGTTGCGCCAGCAATTGTGCTCGCAAACTGGCGGGTGCCGGGTGCGCGAGGGTGTTGCGCAGCCGCGTGAGCAACGCAAGCAGCGGCGCTGCGGCGCTTTCCAGCGGGTTCATGCCACGCCCCTGGCCCACTGGCAGAGGCGCGGCCTGGGGTTGAGCCGGCGGCGCCGCAGGCGGGGGCTCGGTGCCCGCAGCGCCTCGCCCGCCAGGGCGCGGCATGATCAGGGTACGGTCGTTGATTGGCGGCTCCTGGCTCATAGCGGCTTACCCTCGAATGGCCCAGAAGGCCAGGCTCAGGCCAGGGAACTGGCCGCCCATGTGGAACGCAAAGCCGCCGGACTGCGCCAGTTGCTTCCACAACTCGTTGCCCCGGTCGAGCTCGAAGTAGCTCGAGCCGGCGTGGTACGGCAACTGCCGTGGCGCCACCGGCAGCGGCAGCAGGCCGATACCGGGCAGCTGCAGGTTGACCAGGTCGCGAATGCGCTCGACCGGGCCGACCTTGCTTTGCTGCACGAAGTGGCTGCGCAGGGTGGTCGCGTCCATGTCGGCGCGCACCACCAGCACGAAGGTGGCGGTGTCGAGCAAGCTGCGGTCGCTGAGCATGGCCACGTGCACGCCGAAGGCCTTTTCAACGATGGGAATGGCCACTGCCTTGCTGTCGATCAGCATTGCCAGGGCTTCGCGCAACGCAGCCATCAGGCGCGCATAGGTGCCCTGCAGGTCGTCGTGGTTGTATACCGCAAAAGGCTCGGCGCGGCGTTCGGCGCTGGCGAAGGTGGCGAATTCACCGGCCAGTGCCAGCAGCTCGGTATACAGCCGCTCCGGGTGCACCGGGCTCAGGTTGGCCAGGTGGCTGAACAGGGGCTCGGTACGGTTGCACAATTGCAGCAGCATGAAATCGGCGATTTCGGACGCACCGCCGGCGCTGCTGGCCACCACCCGCCCGGCGAGGGCTTCGGCGCGCTGGCGCAGCAGCCCCGGCACTTCGCGGGCGAAATTCGATAGCACGGCGCTGGCGGCGATGTCGAGCACCGGGGGGATGTACTGCTCGTCGAGCACCAGTGCTCGGTCGGCGCGTTTTTCGCGCACCCGCACCACGCCGATGGCAGCATGCTCGGCCAGGCCGTCGGCCTCGGTCAGCAGGCGCAGCAACTGGCTGCCGACCGCGACCGGCGCGCGGTTCTCGAAGGCCGCGTTGTCGTCACGCACTTCGCGCACTTGGCTCAGATAACGGGCGCCGCCGCTAGGCTCGCCTTCATCGACCGTGTCGCGGGTACCGGGCCGGCGCAATGGCATTGCCAGGTACACCACGCCATCGCGCAGCGAGTCGGCGATCGCCAGGGGCGCCGGGGCCGGGTCGTGGCGCGGAATGTCGAACGGGGTACCGTCGGGCAGCAGGCCTTTGGCCGAAACGATGCCCAGCTTGCCCTGGGCCAGCAGCGCGTTGTCGATCATCAATTCCGAAAAGCCCCAGCCACCGGCGCCGAAGGGGCGGCTGCGCGCCTCCACCAGCTGCTCCAGGTAACGGTCGTGCTGCTGGAAGTGTTGCGGCCGCAGGAACATGCCTTCCGACCAGATCACACGGTTATTCCACGACATGCTGCCTCCAGGGCTTTACGGAGTGAGCGCCGGCGCGCTGCGGATGGCATGCACGTCGAGGCTGATCTGATAGTCGCCGCGGCCATCGGCCGGCAGCTCGATGACATCGCGCCACTGCGCACGGTCCAGTGCCCGGTAACCCACCACGATGCCGAGCTGGCGCGTAGCCGGGTTCACCCGGCGTACCAGGTCACGCTGCTCGCCGGGCTGCACCAGCAGCTCGTCGCGATCGACCAGGTCATCACCTAGCGCCTGGCCGGGCTGCTCGACGAGGGCGAAATAATCGGCGCCACGGAAGCGCCCGGCGTTGCGCAGCTCGAACACACGCACACGCACAGGGGTAGGCTGGCCTTCAGGGCCCGGGTTGAGTGAAGCGATGGCAGAAAAGTGCAGCACCACCTGGGCAGGACCCTGGGCAGCGGTGGCCGGCTCGTCGGGCCTGGCATGCCCGCAGGCAGCCAGGGCGCACGCGCCGGCCAGCAGCAACCAGGTGCGGCAGGCGGCTATCGAGGGCAGGGGGATCTTCATGATCGGCAGTAGGTCCTGGTAGCTCTATTCTCGGCGCAATCGTGCGCTCTGTTCTTCATACGCGCGGCTGAATTCCCGGCCGAACAGGTCCTGGAAGTCGTCCTCGGCCTCGCGGGCGATGTTCTGGTAAAGCTCGGTGAACTGCTGCCAATTACGGGCATCGCGCGACCCGAACAGGCCCGAGAGCCCGCCCGCCGGCGCCAGCTTGGCCTCAAGGGCCTTGGGTTCGAAACGCTGCAGCAGATGCCCGATGGCCGCCTGCACGCCGGCCATCACAGCCAATTGATGGGCACGCAGGTCATCGAAGCTGTCCTTGACTGCCTCGTCAGGTGCCATGAACGCCCGGTTGCCGTGCCGCAGCAGCAACAGCAACGCCTCGTCGGCATTAGGCGCGAATTTGAGCGGGTTGTTCTCAAGCGGCTGGATGGTGGTCTGCTGCATACGGAACTCGCCTTTAAGGCTGCTGCGAGCACGGAGCACGTCGATCAGGCCCTCGACCATCAAGCGATAACTGCGGCCCAGGTGCTCCATCTGCGCGGCGGCCTGTTCAGCGTCGATGCGCAGGTGCTCCAACCGCGCGCCGCGCAGGAAAGCCTGCAGCACCGCATCGTTGGCCGCAGCAGGTGCAGGGGCAGGGGCAGGCCCGGGCACAGAAGGCGCAGGCGGTGCAGGCGGTGCAGGCGCGACCGGCGTAGGCGGCAGTGTCTGTTGCGCTGGCGCGGGAGCGGGGGATGGCTCAGGCGCCAGCGGGGGCACCGGCGCGGGCGCCGGAGCAGGCTCGTCGCTCAGAAAGTCCCACTCCGGCAGGATCGGTGCCCCGCCGGGGGGCGCGGGCGGCGGAATTGGCACAGGCGCCAGCGGTTGCGGCGGGCGAAAGTCGTGCTGCTCGGCCGGCACATGATCCGGGCGGGCATCCTGGGTAGGCGCAGCTGGCGCAAGAAAGTCGAACAGATCGGGCAGTGTGTCCATCGCCGACGCTTGCTCGAATTGCGCCGGGAACCGCGGCGGCTCAGGTGCCGGCGGCGGGTTGAGCAGCGCTTCGAAGCTTTCCATGCCCTGCCCGCCCAGATCGAAGGCTTCGGCCGAGGCCTGCTCGATGCTCACCTGGATTTCGTAGTCGCCCAGGCGGATCACCTCGCCATGCTCCAGCCGCTCGCTGTTGCCCCGGCGCAGCCGAATACCGGCTTTGAGCAGCTCGACGCCGTTGGTGCTGGTATCGGTAAGGTAGTAATGGCCGTCGCGGTATTGCACCAGGCAATGCCGGGAGGACACCAGGCGTTCGGGGTCGGGCAGCACCCAGTCATTGTCGGCGCCGCGACCAATGGACAGCGCAGCGTCTTTCACCGACACCTCGGCGCGCTGCCCCGGGGTGATCTTGTGATAGCTGGTGATGGTCAGCTGCAATGGCATGGAGTTCCCTCTCTAGACCCGCCTCGACACAGCGGCATGGCGCATGCAGTAGAACCATGCCCATTTCGCCGACGGCTCTAATCCCTGATTTTGGCGGCTGTTTCGCTGAATTTTGCCAGCACTTCGCGACAGCGAAAAGGCACACATCCAACTTGCATAACAGTGAGGGCGCAGATTGTAGAGGGCATCACGCTTGTCAACAAGGACCAATCCGAAATCTTGACAACCCTGATACGGGCGTCCAACAATGCCGCACTTTTCGCCTCAATTCATAGTGGCATATCGACATTTACGGACGAAAAGCGGTGCGTTCATTCAATGAATCCTTGCTGAGCTTTCCTTTATGAAAGCAGCGCACTGCCACCGATAGGGAGATCGGAATTGCTGGACCTCACCTTGTTGCTAAGCGCAGTTTCCGAGGGATCGCCCTGTGGCGAAGACCTGGAGTACGACGCTGACTTCCTGCAACTCGAACGTGAAGCCAAAGGCCAGCCCGAGCGCGCCATGGGCGATGCTGTGCTGCCCGCTGAGCCACCGAAGTGGCGCGACATCCAGCAGCTTTCCCTGCAACTGCTCAGCCGTAGCAAAGACCTGCGCATTACCCACTTTCTTGCCCAGAGCCAGTTGGCCCTCGAAGGCTTCGCCGGCCTTGCCGACGTGCTGGTGCTGGTGCGTGAGCTGCTCGAGCGCTATTGGCAGCCGCTGTACCCGCAGCTCGATGCCGATGACGACAACGACCCGACCCTGCGCCTGAACGCACTGATGGGCCTGTGCAGCGACACCACCCTGCAATTGCTGCGAGACACCCCGCTGCTGCGCTCGCGCGCTTTCGGCCCGGTCACCCTGCGCGCCGCCGCCAACGCGGCCGGCTTGCAGCATTGGCAGAGCGAAACGCTCACCGCCGAACAGTTCGGCGGCGCGCTCATCGACGCCGATGCCGATGCGCTGCAGGCTACTGTCGCGGCTTTGGCCAACGCGCTTGAAGCGTTGGACGCCATAGAGCGGCGGGTCGGCGAGCAATTGGGCGTAAGCCAAGGCGTCGACCTGGCGCCACTGCGCCAGCCCCTGCGCCTGGCCCGCCAGCTGTTGAGCGACGCGGCACCGGCCATCAGCGACACCGAGCCGCCCGCCGACGACGCGCCTGCGCAGGCTCCTTCCCAGCATGCTGCCCCACGCCCCGCCGGCGTGATTGGCAGCCGCGACGACGTGCAGCGCACCCTCGACCGCCTGCTGGAGTATTACCAGCGCCATGAGCCCTCGAGCCCGGTCCCGGTGTTGCTGTCGCGGGCCAGGCAGCTGGTGCATGCCGATTTCGCTGCCATCGTGCGCAACCTGCTGCCCGATGGCATGAGCCAGTTTGAAACCCTGCGCGGGCCTGACCCGGAGTAAGAAGGGCCCAGCAACCTCCGCCCCCACCCGCGCAAGGGCCGTGGGGCAAGCCAACAGGTCGCTTCGGCGGCAAGGAGATACCCCGTGGCTAACACCAGTTCTCAGAAGTTCATTGCGCGCAACCGCGCGCCCCGCGTGCAGATCGAGTACGACGTGGAGCTCTACGGCGCCGAGAAGAAGGTGCAACTGCCCTTCGTCATGGGCGTAATGGCCGACCTCACCGGCAAACCCGCCGAGCCGCTGGCGCCGGTGGCCGAGCGCAAGTTCCTGGAAGTGGACGTCGACAATTTCGACTCGCGCCTGAAGGCCATGCAGCCGCGCGTCGCGTTCACCGTGCCCAACGAACTGACCGGCGAAGGCAACCTGCCGGTGGACATCACCTTCGAGAGCATGGACGACTTCAGCCCAGCCAACGTAGCGCGCAAGGTGGACGCCCTGCGCCAGTTGCTGGAGGCCCGCACCCAGCTGGCCAACCTGCTGACCTACATGGACGGCAAGGTGGGCGCCGAGGAAGCGATCCTCAAGGCCATCCAGGACCCAGCGCTGCTCAAGGCGCTGGTCGCTGCCCCGAAAAACGACGCTGAGCCCGCCTGAGGATAACCGCCATGAGCGAACTGAAAGCCCAGAACCAGGCCCAGGCCGGCACCACCGCCGAGGCCAGTGATTTCTCCGCCCTGCTGATGCAGGAATTCAAGCCCAAGACCGAGCGCGCCAAGGAAGCGGTGGAAAGCGCCGTGCGCACCCTGGCCGAGCAGGCCCTGGCGCAAACCGACCTGGTCTCCAGCGATGCGATCAAGTCGATCGAATCGATCATCGCCTCGATCGACGCCAAGCTCACCGCACAGGTCAACCAGATCCTGCACCACAGCGAGTTCCAGAGCGTCGAAAGCGCCTGGCGTGGCCTGCATTACCTGGTGAACAACACCGAATCCGACGAGCAACTGAAGATTCGCGTGCTGAACATTTCCAAGCCAGAGCTGCACAAGACCCTGAAGAAATTCAAGGGCACCGCCTGGGACCAGAGCCCGGTGTTCAAGAAGCTCTACGAAGAAGAATACGGCCAGTTCGGCGGCGAGCCCTATGGCTGCCTGGTGGGCGACTACTACTTCGACCAGTCTCCACCTGACGTGGAGCTGCTCGGTGAGCTGTCGAAGGTGTGCGCGGCGATGCACTCGCCGTTCATTTCCGCCGCTTCGCCCACCGTCATGGGCATGGGCTCGTGGCAGGAGCTGTCGAACCCGCGCGACCTGTCGAAGATCTTCACCACCCCCGAGTACGCCGGCTGGCGCTCGCTGCGCGAGTCCGAAGACGCCCGCTACATCGGCCTGACCATGCCGCGCTTCCTGGCGCGCCTGCCTTATGGTGCCAAGACCGACCCGGTGGAAGACTTCGCCTTCGAAGAAAACACCGACGGCGCCGACAGCAGCAAATACACCTGGGCCAACGCCGCCTACGCGATGGCCGTGAACATCAACCGCTCGTTCAAACACTACGGCTGGTGCTCGCGCATCCGCGGCGTGGAGTCTGGCGGTGAAGTGCAGGGCCTGCCGGCCCACACCTTCCCCACCGACGACGGCGGCGTGGACATGAAGTGCCCGACCGAAATCGCCATCAGCGACCGCCGTGAAGCCGAACTCGCCAAGAACGGTTTCATGCCGCTGCTGCACAAGAAGAACACCGACTTTGCCGCCTTCATCGGCGCTCAGTCGCTGCAAAAGCCTGCCGAATACGACGACCCGGACGCCTCCGCCAACGCCAACCTGGCCGCGCGCCTGCCGTACCTGTTCGCCACCTGCCGCTTCGCGCACTACCTCAAGTGCATCGTTCGCGACAAGCTGGGCTCCTTCAAGGAAAAAGACGAAATGCAGCGCTGGCTGCACGACTGGATCCTGAACTACGTCGACGGTGACCCGGCGCATTCCACCGAAACCACCAAGGCACAGAAGCCGCTGGCCGATGCCGAGGTGGTGGTCGAGGAAGTCGAGGGCAACCCCGGCTACTACACCTCGAAATTCTTCCTGCGCCCGCACTATCAGCTCGAAGGGCTGACCGTGTCGCTGCGCCTCGTATCGAAACTGCCGTCCGTCAAGGGCGCCTGACTCACAGCGCCGGCCATGAAGGCCGGCCACTGCACAATCTGGAGGCATCATGGCCGTAGATATGTTCATCAAGATCGGCGACGTCAAAGGCGAAGCCCAGGACAAAGTCCACAGTGGCGAGATCGACGTCATCAACTGGGCCTGGGGCATGAGCCAGTCGGGCAACATGCACATGGGCAGCGGTGGCGGCGCCGGCAAGGTCAACATCCAGGACCTGCACTTCACCAAGTACATGGACAAGTCCACCCCCAACCTGATGATGGCCTGCTCCAGCGGCAAGCATTATCCGGAAGCCAAGCTGACCATCCGCAAGGCCGGCGGCGAGGCGCAGGTCGAGTACATGGTCATCACCCTCAAGGAAGTGCTGGTGTCGTCGGTGAGCACCGGTGGTTCGAACCACGATGACCGCCTGACCGAGAACGTCACCCTGAACTTCGCCCAGGTGAAGGTCGATTATCAGCCGCAGAAATCCGACGGCACCAAGGATGGCGGTGCCATCAACTACGGCTGGAACGTTCGCCAGAACGTCAAGCTGTAATGCCCTGTGCCCGGCGCGCCCTCGTGCGCCGGGCTTGATATTCCGCGCTCGGTACCTGTGCCATGGCCACACCGCTGACTTCTCGCGATCGCCTGCAACCTTCGCTGCTCGACCGCCTGCTGGACGACGCGCCCGGGCACCTGCAGGAAGGCCCGGAACAGCGGGTACTGAGCCGCGCCCAGTTGAAAGCCTCGGTATTGCGAGACCTTTCCTGGCTGCTCAACAGCACTGCGCTGCTCGACGCCGAGGCCAGCCGTGCGCTGCCGGCAGGCAGCTCGGTGATCAATTACGGCCTGCCAGCCCTGGCCGGCCACAGCGCCTCGGGCATGGACGTGCACCAGCTCGAGCAACAGATACAACGCGCCATCGCCACCTTCGAACCGCGCATCCTGCCCGGCAGCCTGCGCGTGCGTGCGCTGGAAGCGCCCGACCAACGCACCAACAACGCCCTGGCCTTCGAGATCGAAGGTGACCTGTGGGCCGAGCCGGTCCCGCTGCGCCTGTTGCTGCAGACCGACCTGGACCTGGAAACCGGTGAAGTGAACGTCTACTCGGCCGAACACCGGAGGCGCACGTGAACCCGCGCCTGCTGGAACTGTACAACCAGGAACTTCAGCATGTGCGCGACAGCGCTGCCGAGTTCGCCCGCGAATACCCCAAGATCGCCAGCCGCCTGTCGCTCGATGGCCTGGAGTGCGCCGACCCTTACGTCGAACGCCTGCTCGAAGGCTTCGCCTGGCTGGCCGCGCGGGTGCAGCTCAAGCTCGACGCCGAATACCCGACCTTCACCCATAACCTGCTGGAAATCGCCTACCCGCATTACCTGGCGCCCACGCCGTCGATGACCGTGGTGCAGATGCAGCCCGACGCTCAGGGCAGTGCGCTGGCGACGGGTTTCACCCTGCCACGGGGCACCGCCCTGCGTGCGCCGCTGGCCGCTGGCGGACAGACAGCCTGCGAATACCGCAGCGCCCACGAGGTCACGCTGTGGCCCATTCAGGTGCAGCAGGCCGAGTACTTCGGCAACCCTGGCGCGCAGCTGGGCCGGCTTGCGGCCAGCGAGCCGAACGCCCGGGCCGGCCTGCGCCTGCAACTGCGCACCAGTGGCGAGCTGCCGTTCAACCAGCTGGCGCTCGATGAGTTGCCACTGTACCTGAGCGGCGCCGACGAGCAGCCCTTCCAGCTCTACGAGCAACTGCTGGGCAATGCCTGCGCAGTGTTCCTGCGTGAGCCGGGCGGCGACTGGGCCGAGCGCCTTGCGCCCAGCAGCCTGCGCCCGCGCGGCTTCGATGACCGCGACGCCGCGCTGCCAGTGGTGCCGCGTGCCTTTCAAGGCTACCGCCTGTTGCAGGAGTACTTCGCTCTGCCGCAACGCTTCCTGTTCGTCGAGTTCAGCGGCCTGCAGGCCGGGGCGCGACGCTGCAAGGGGCAGGTGCTTGAGGTGATCGTGCTGTTCGACCGCCATCAGCCGGCGCTCGAAGGCAGCCTCGGCGCACAGCATTTGCGGCCGTTTTGTACGCCAGCGATCAACCTGTTCAGCAAGCGCCTGGACCGCATCCACCTCAGCGAGCGCAACCACGAGCATCAGGTGATCGCCGACCGCACCCGGCCGCTGGATTTCGAGGTGCACTCGATCACCGGCATCACCGGCCATGGCAGCGGGCCAGACCAGCCCTTCCTGCCGTTCTACGCCGTGCGCGACCCGTCCCACTATGGGCATCACCAGGCCTACTACCTGCTGCGTCGTGAGCAGCGAGTGCTGTCGAGCACGCAGCGGCGCAACGGCCCGCGCTCGAACTACATCGGCAGCGAGACGTTCGTGAGCCTGGTGGACGCGCGCCAGGCCCCGTGGCGCAACGATCTGCGCCAGCTGGGCGTCACCGCGCTGTGCACCAACCGCGACTTGCCGCTGTTCATGAGCACCGGCGGGCAGACCGACTTCACCCTTTCCGACAGCGCACCGGTGCAAGCGGTGCGCTGCCTGGCCGGCCCCAGCCGGCCCCGGCCCAGCCACGCCAACGAAAACCGCGCCTGGCGGCTGATCAGCCAGCTGTCGCTCAATTACCTGTCGCTGACCGAACAGGGCCAGGGCGCCTCGGCGCTGCGCGAGTTGCTGCACCTGTACGGTGACGATAAGGACAGCGCGCTGCACCAGCAGATCGAAGGGCTGCGCAGCGTCACCTGCCAAGCCGTGACCCGGCGCCTGCCGATGCCAGGGCCGATCGTGTTCGGCCGTGGCCTGGAAATCGGCCTGACCTTCGACGAAAACGCCTTCCGCGGTACGGGGATTTTCCTGCTGGGCGCGGTATTCGAGCGTTTCCTGGCGCGTTATGTGTCGATCAACAGCTTTACCGAAACGGTGCTCAACAGCACCGACCGGGGCGAGGTAATGCGATGGAAAGCCCAGCCGGGCAAGCGCCCGACGCTTTGAAGCCGCAGACGGCGCTGGCCGACGAGCCCTGGGAGCACGATTTCTTCCAGGCCCTTCGCCGCATCCAGTGCGAGCACCCCGAGCTGCCGCGCCTGGGCCATTCGCTGCGCCTGGCCGAAGACCCGTTGCGCCTGGGCCAGCGCCCTGACATGGCTTTCGCGCCCTCCACGCTGGCGGCCTGGGTGCCGGGCATCGACGGCGCGCCGCCTCGGCTGGAGCAGCATTTCTTCGGGCTCACCGGCCCCAACGGCCCGCTGCCGCTGCACCTGACCGACTTCATCCGCGACCGTGAGCGTAACCTCGGCGATGCGACGCCCAAGGCGTTTCTGGACCTGTTCCACCACCGCCTGCTGAGCCTGT
This sequence comes from Pseudomonas sp. URIL14HWK12:I12, assembly GCF_003097135.1. GTDB lineage: Bacteria > Pseudomonadota > Gammaproteobacteria > Pseudomonadales > Pseudomonadaceae > Aquipseudomonas. Next base: position 94,222 of record NZ_QEQL01000008.1, on the reverse strand, counting down.
TCTACCGCGCCTGGGCTGAAGCCCGGCCCACCGCCAGCCATGACCGCCCCGATGACGACTACTGGTCGCCGCGCCTGGCCGCCCTCAGTGGCCGTGGCATGCCCAGCCTGCGGGGCATCGGCCCATTGCCTGAAGACGCCAAGCACCACTACGCCGGCCACCTGGCGGCGCAGACTCGCTACCCCGATGGCCTGCGCGCGATCCTGAGCGAATACCTGGGGGTGCCGGTGCAGCTGGAGGAGTTCGTCGGCCAATGGTTGCCATTGCCGGAACAGAGCCAGCTCGGCCGCTGCCAATTGGGCGTGGACACCTGCCTGGGCAGCCATGTCTGGGACCGCCAGCACACCTTCCGCCTGCGCCTGGGCCCTCTGACCCTGGCGCAGTATCACCACTTGCTGCCCGGCGCTGCGGCCTGGAACGACGTTGCCGCCTGGGTGCGCGAGTACCAGGGCCTGGAGCTGGACTGGGAACTGAACCTGGTGCTGGGCCACGCGCACATCCCGGCCCTGCCGCTGGACGGCAGCGCACGACTGGGCTTCGACAGCTGGTTGGGCAAGCCCGCCGGCGACGCCGCTGACCTGTTGCTATCGCACCACTACGCCAACGACTTCAAGGAAAGAGACCGCCCCCATGAGTGAGATCAGCCGCGCCGCTTTGTTCGGCAAGCTCAACAGCCTGGCTTACAAGGCCATGGAAGCCGCCACCGTGTTCTGCAAGCTGCGCGGCAACCCTTACGTGGAGCTGGTGCACTGGCTGCACCAGGTGTTGCAGTTGCAGGACAGCGACCTGCATCGGTTGATCCGCCACTTCCAGCTGGAGCCGGCGCGCCTGGCCAAAGACCTGACCGACGCCCTGGACCGCCTGCCGCGCGGTTCCACCGCCAGCGTCGACCTGGCCTCGAACCTGGAAGAGGCGGTCGAGCGTGGCTGGGTATACGCCAGTCTCTCGTTCGGTGAGCATCAGGTGCGCGGTGCGTACCTTCTGATCGGCGTGCTCAAGACGCCGAGCCTGCGCAACAGCCTGCTGGGCCTGTCGCGGGAGTTCGACAAGATCAAGCTCGACACCCTGACCGAGCAGTTCGACACCATTCTGGGCGATTCTCCGGAAAGCGTACTGGCCGCCAGCGATGGTTTCAGCGCCGCCGCTCCAGGTGAGGCGTCCGGCGCGGTGGCGCCTGCGCAGATGGGCAAGCAGGAGGCACTGGCGCGGTTCACTGTCGACATGACCGCCGCGGCCCGCGAGGGCAAGATCGACCCGATCGTAGGCCGCGATGAGGAAATTCGCCAGATGGTCGACATCCTCATGCGCCGCCGGCAGAACAACCCGATCCTCACTGGCGAGGCCGGCGTTGGCAAAACCGCGGTGGTCGAAGGTTTTGCCCTGCGTATCGTCGCCGGCGATGTGCCGCCGGCGCTCAAGGATGTGGAGCTGCGCGCGCTCGACGTGGGCCTGCTGCAGGCCGGCGCGAGCATGAAAGGCGAATTCGAGCAGCGCCTGCGCCAGGTGATCGAAGAGGTTCAGGCCTCGCCCAAGCCGATCATCCTGTTCATCGACGAGGCTCATACCCTGGTAGGTGCCGGCGGCGCGGCCGGCACGGGCGATGCTGCCAACCTGCTCAAGCCGGCGCTGGCCCGCGGCGCGCTGCGCACCGTGGCGGCCACCACCTGGGCCGAGTACAAGAAACACATCGAGAAAGACCCGGCCCTGACCCGCCGTTTCCAGGTAGTGCAGGTGCCAGAGCCCAGTGAAGACAAAGCCCTGCTGATGATGCGCGGCGTCGCCTCGACGCTTGAGCGCCATCACCAGGTGCAACTGCTCGACGAGGCGCTGGAGGCGGCTGTGAAGCTGTCGCACCGCTACATCCCGGCACGCCAGCTGCCAGACAAATCCGTGAGCCTGCTCGACACCGCCTGCGCCCGCGTGGCAGTAAGCCTGCACGCTGTGCCTGCGGAGGTGGACGACAGCCGCCGGCGTATCGAGGCGCTGGAAACCGAGCTTGCGATCATCGAGCGCGAAGGTGCCATCGGTATTGATACCGGCGCTCGCCTGAGCAAAACCCAGGCCGCACTGGAATCCGAACGCACTCGCCTGTTGAACCTGGAGCAGCATTGGAGCGACGAAAAAGCCCTAGTGGATGAGTTGCTGATGCTGCGCGCCAGCTTGCGCGAGCGCCACGGCCAGGTAGACGCCGAAGACACCGAGCAACGCCGCCAACTGCAAGAGGTACAGCAACGCCTGACTACCTTGCAGGGCGAAAACCCGATGATCCTGCCCAGCGTCGATTACCAGGCGGTGGCCTCGGTGGTGGCCGATTGGACGGGCATTCCGGTAGGCCGCATGGCGCGTAACGAAATCCAGACCATCCTGGACCTGGACCGCCACCTGGCTCAGCGCATCATCGGCCAGGACCACGCCTTGAGCATGATCGCCCGGCGCATCCAGACCTCTCGGGCCGGGCTCGACAACCCCAACAAGCCTATCGGCGTGTTCCTGTTGGCGGGCACCTCAGGCGTGGGCAAGACCGAAACCGCGCTGGCCCTGGCCGAAGCCCTGTATGGCGGTGAGCAGAACGTCATCACCATCAACATGAGCGAGTTTCAGGAAGCCCACACCGTCTCGACCCTCAAGGGCGCCCCACCGGGCTACGTGGGCTACGGCGAAGGCGGCGTGCTGACCGAAGCGGTGCGCCGCCGGCCGTACAGCGTGGTGCTGCTCGACGAAGTGGAAAAAGCCCACCCGGACGTGCACGAAGTGTTCTTCCAGGTGTTCGACAAGGGCGTGATGGAGGACGGCGAGGGCCGGGTGATCGACTTCAAGAACACCTTGATCCTGCTCACCAGCAACGCCGGCACCGACCAGATCGCCGCGATGTGCGCCGACAACGCCAAGCCCGACCCGGAAGATATCGCCAAGGCCTTGCGCCAGCCGCTGCTTGAAGTGTTCCCGCCAGCGCTGCTCGGCCGCCTGGTGACCATCCCCTACTACCCGCTTTCGCCGGAGATGCTCAAGGCCATCGCCCGCCTGCAGTTGGAGCGCGTGCGCAAACGCGTGGAAGCCACCCACCAGGTGCCGTTGCGCTACGACGATGCGGTGCTGGCACAGATCGTGGCACGCTGCACCGAAGCCGAAAGCGGCGGGCGGATGATCGACGCCATTCTCACCAACACCCTGCTGCCGGCTCTGAGCCGTGAGTTCCTGGAGCGCATGCTCGAGGGGCACGAGCCGGAAGCGGTGAACATCACTGTGGTGGACGGCGACTTCCACTACCGTTTCGGAGCCTGACCCTATGCAGTTGTCCCAGACCACCCGCCTGGCCCAGGTGCACACGCCACTGGGCGATAACGTGCTGCTGTTGCAGAACCTGAGCGGCCACGAGGAGCTGGGGCGGCTGTTCGACTTCAACCTGCAACTGGTGAGCTGGGACCAGAGCCTTGACCTGAACCAGTTGCTGGGCAAGCCAGCGAGCGTACAGGTGCAGTTGCAAGGCGGCGGCACCCGGCCGTTCCACGGCATCGTCGCGCACTGCGCGCAAACCGCAGGGCATGGCCAGTACGCCGCCTACCGGGTCAATCTCAAGCCTTGGCTGTGGCTGCTCACGCGCACCTCCGACTGCCGCATCTTCCAGCACCAGACCGTACCGCAGATCATCAAACAGGTGTTTCGCGACCTGGGGTTCTCCGATTTCGAAGACGCCCTGAGCAAGCCTTATCGGGAGTGGGAATACTGCGTGCAGTATCGCGAGACGAGCTTCGAGTTCGTCAGCCGCCTGATGGAGCAGGAGGGTATCTACTACTACTTCCGCCACGAGGCCGACCGCCACGTGCTGGTGCTGGCCGACGCCTACGGCGCCCACAGCGTGGCCCCCGGCTACGCCGAAGTGCCGTACTTCCCGCCTGACGGGCAGTTGCGCGAGCGTGACCACTTCAGCGACTGGACCCTGGCGCGGCAGATCCAGCCCGGCTCGCTGGAGCTCAATGACTACGACTTCGAGCGCCCCAGCGCGCGCATCGACGTGCGCTCGGCCATGCCGCGCCCCCACAGTGCAGGCGATTACCCGCTGTACGACTACCCCGGCACCTACGTGCAGAGTGAAGACGGCGAACACTACGCACGCACCCGCCTTGAAGCCTTGCAGGCCCAGTTCGAGCAGCTGGAGCTCAATGGCAGCGTACGCGGCGTGGGCGCTGGGCATCTGTTCAGCCTGAGCAACATGCCGCGCCCGGATCAGAACCGTGAATACCTGGCCATCGGCAGCCGCTACTACCTCAGCCAGGAGGCCATGGAAAGCGGTGCCGGCAGCGATGGGGGCCAGTTCGAATGCCAGGTCAGCTGTATCGAGGCGCAGCAAAGCTTTCGCCTGCTGGCCAGCACACCGCGGCCGATCGTTCGGGGCCCGCAGACGGCCAAGGTGGTAGGGCCTGCCGGCGAGGAAATCTGGACCGACCAATACGGCCGGGTGAAGGTGCATTTCTACTGGGATCGCCACGACCAGTCCAACGAGAACAGCTCGTGCTGGATTCGCGTATCGCAGGCCTGGGCCGGCAAGAACTGGGGTGCGATGCAGATCCCGCGGATCGGCCAGGAAGTGATCGTGAGCTTTCTCGAAGGCGACCCCGACCGGCCGATCATCACCGGCCGGGTGTACAACGCCGAGCAGACGGTGCCCTATGAGCTGCCGGCCAATGCCACCCAGAGCGGCACCAAAAGCCGTTCCAGCAAGGGTGGCGGCCCAGCGAACTTCAACGAAATCCGCATGGAAGACCGCCTCGGCGCCGAGCAGTTGTACATTCACGCCGAGCGCAATCAGGACATCGTCGTCGAAAAGGACGAAACCCATTCGGTGGGCTGCAATCGCGTCAAGAGCGTCGGCCTCGACGAGCAGGTGTTCATCGGCCAGGACCGCCTGCGCGCGGTGCAGCGCAACGACAGCCTGGTGGTGGGCCTGAACAAGCGCGACAGCGTCAGCCAGCAGTACATCATCGAAGTGGGCCAGAACCTGCGCCTGGTGTGCGGCAAAAGCGTGCTGGAGCTCAATGCCAGCGGCCACATCAACCTCACCGGCACCAGCTTCAACTTCTTCGCCAGTGGCGATGCCCAGATCAACACCGGCGGCCACTACAACATGAACGTCGGCGGCGACGCCGGCGCCAGCCCGGACGGCCAGGGGGTGCAAGGCACCATCGAAGCGGCCGTCAAGGCGCTGTTCAAGAACGACCAAGGTGCCTGACATGAGCCTCTATCGCGTCAACGAACTGGCCCTGGAGCTGCCCGCCGAGGACTATCAGGACAGCTCGCTCAATGTGCTGCGCTTCGCCGCGCTGGGCACCTCGCTGATCATCAGCCGCAGCCCGCTGCCGGCGGGCGGTACGCTACAGGCCACCTTTCTCGAACAGTTGAACAGGCTCAAGGGCCAGGTTCAGGGTTTTCAGGCCAGCGAGCCGCAGGCGGTGAGCATCGATGGGGTGCCGGCCCTGGAAGTGCGCAGCCACTTCAGCCAGAACGGCAACCAGGTGTGGCAATACCAGGCCGCGCTGGTGGTGCCGCACCGCGCCCAGCTGCTGGCGCTGAGCTATGTGAAGAACCAGCCGTTGGGCGATGCCGAGGCGGCCCACTGGGCGCAGCTCAAGCAGAGCGCGCAGTTCTTCTGAGGCCGGTTCATGTCTGATGCGCTTTTCGCCGCCCGCATGGGTGACGACCTGTTCCATACCTCGTTCATGGCCGACCTCACCTCCGGCGTGCTGGAGCTGGCCGCCTATGCCGCCGTGGGCGCCGCCGCCACCGCGTTGGCAGGCGCTGCCGTAGCGGCGGTGGGCCTGACGGTACTGACGGCCGGCGTGGGTGCCTGCGTACTGGGTGCCGTGGTGGGCATCGCGGTGGGCGTGGGCATGAGCCTGAGCGGCATGGACACGGGCCTGACCCATATGTGCGATGCGATCGGCAGCGGGCTTTTCCCGCCCACGGTGCAAGCACACATCGCCACCGGCGCGAAAAAAACCTTTACCAACGGCAAGCCCGCCGCCCGCGCTGCCGGCAAACTCGGCGCACCGCAGCCACCGGCTGGCGAGGCAGCGATCAAGCAGGCCGAGCCCAGCTACCTGGATATCGCCAAGTCGATCTTCTCCGAACTGTGGCAGCCCACCGTGGAGCCGGCGCCGCACCCGTTGGCGGTGCCTTGCGACGACGACAAGATCCTCTGCGAAAAGCACCCGCCTGGCACGCCGCAGTACATGGCGCAAGGGTCGAGCAAGGTCAGCATCGAGGGGCAGCCGGCCGTGCGCAGCGGCGACAAATCTACCTGCGAAGCCATTGTGGTGGACGCCGGCAACATCTCGCCCAACGTGCGCATCGGCGGGCCGCCCGTCACGGTGCGGCCGATCAAGAGTGGCAAAACGCCGGGCATCGGGCTGGCGTTGACGGTGCTGGCGGCCCTGCGCGGGCGGCCGAGCAAGTTTCTCAGCAAGCTGCCGTGCATGATGCTGGGGATGGTCAACGGTTTCGTGATGAGCCAGGTCACCAGCGCCATCACCCGCGCCATCAGCGCCTCCCCGAACCCGGTGCATGCCAGCACCGGCGCCAAGGTGCTGGGGGATGAACAGGAGCTGGATTTCAGCCTGCCCAGCCAAGTGCCGCTGGTGTGGCAGCGCTTCTACAACAGCCGCGACGAACGCCGCGAGGGCTTGCTCGGCGCCGGTTGGAGCCTGCCTTGGGAAATCGGTGTGCACAGTGCACCGCTGGAAAGCGGCGGCGAGCAATGGGTGTACACCGACGAGCAGGGCCGGCCCATCGAGATGGGGGCTATCGCGCCCGGCAGCGCCACCTACAGCGCAGGGTTCGGCCTGGTGGTGCGCCGGCATGAGAACGGTGCCATGCTGATCGAAGGTGACGACGGGCTTTACCGGCTGTTCGAGGCCACGCCCGGCCAGCCGGGGCAGATGCGCCTGACCCTGCTCGGCGACCGCAACGGCAATCGCCTGCTGCCCGAATACGACGCACTGGGCCGTGTGTGTGCCCTGGCCGACGACAGCGGTTATTGGCGCGTGGAGATCGCATTCGACCCGGTGCACGTGCGGCGCGCCGCGAGCGTCAGCCAGGTGGTGGATGATCGCCGCGAACTACGGGTCAGTTACCGCTACGACGCCCAGGGTGACCTTGCCGAGGTGATCGATGCCGAAGGCCGCCAGTGCCGCCTTTTTGCCTACGACAGCGGCCGGCGGATGATCTACCACCGCCGTGCCGAGGGCCTGGAATGCCATTACCAGTGGGCGGAATTCGGCGACCATTGGCGTGTGGTACGGCATTGGACCGGTGACGGCGAGCAGTACGATTTCCACTATGACCTGAGCCAACGCCGCATGCAGGTGCGCGATGGCCTGGGCCGGGTCAGCCAGCGCCAGTGGAACGCGGCGAACCTGATCACCGACTACCACGATAATCTTGGCCAGCACTGGCAGTTTCGCTGGGACGACGACAACCAGCTCACCGCCATGCTCGACCCGCAAGGCGGTGAATGGGCACTGGCCTATGACGCGGCCGGCAACCTCAGCGAGCGCCGCGACCCATTGGGGCGCACCGTCAGCACCCAGTGGCTGGCGCACTGGCCGCTGCCAGTCAGCGAAACCGACGCGGCCGGCCAGAGCTGGCGCTACCAGTACGATCAGCGCGGCAACCTCACCGCCGAAACCGACCCACTGGGGCACAGCACCCAGTACCGCTACGACGCCGATGGCTTGCCGGTGGAGATCATCGATGCCACCGGCAAGCGCAAGGTGCTGCGCTGGGCCGCCAACCACCTGCTGGCCGAGTACACCGATTGCTCGGGCTACAGCACCCGGTACACCTACGATGCCCAGGGCAACCTGGCACAGATCACCGATGCCCTGGGCGAGCGCACCTGCTTGAGCTACGACAGCCATGGCGCGCTGCTCAGCCGCCAGTTGCCCGATGGCCGCGTGGAGCGCTTCGAGCGCGATGCCGCCGGCAACCTGCTGCGCCATATCGACCCGGCCGGCAACGTGGTGCAACTGCGCTACAACAGCCGTGGCCAGGCGCAGGAGCGCACCGACCCGCTGGGCCGGCGCCAGCAGTACCAATACGACGCCTATGGCAGGTTGCAGCGGCTGACGAACGAAAACGGCGAGCATTACGGTTTTGGCTGGGACATCGGCGACCGCATCGTGACCCAGGCCAACCTTGACGGAAGCCGCCAGCAGTTTGCCTACAACGCCCTGGACCAAGCCATACAAGTCACCTGGCAGCCCCGCCCGGATGCCTCTGAAGCCCCCATCGAACACGGGCTGGAGCGCGACGCCGCAGGCCAGCTCATCGCCCTGCACACCGCCGACGGCACCACCCGCTACCAACTGGGTGCCAACGGCGAACTGCTCGAAGCCGCGTTCACCGACCCTGCGGGCAACGAGACCAAAGCCGCTTTCACCTACGACGCGCTGGGCCAGCTCACGGCCCAGCACGGCGCGGCCGGTAACCTGGCGTTCGATTACGACGAGCTGGGCAATCGCCAGCGCACCGGGTTACCGGACGGGCGCTGGCTGAACCGCCTCTACTACGGCAGCGGCCACCTGCACCAACTCAATCTCGATGGGCAAGTGATCAGTGATTTCACCCGCGACCGCCTGCATCGCGAGGTGTCGCGCACCCAGGGCGCGTTGCTGGCGCACAGTGAGTACGACCGCTGCGGCCGCCTCACCGCGCGCACTCGCCGGCCACTGAACACGCCCCCGCAACTGCCCGCCCTGGCCCTGAAGCACCTGCGCTGGGACGCTGCCGACCAGTTGGTGCTGCGCCATGAACAGCGACCGGCCCTGGACCTGCGCCAACACCTGCACTACGACGCAAGTGGGCGCATCATCGCCAGCCAGAGCCCCCTGGCCCAGGAACAGTTCGCCTTCGACCCGGCTGCCAACCTGCTCGACCCGGCGCACCCTGGTGGCTATGTCAAACACAACCAACTGCTCACCTGGCAAGACCGCCGCTACCGCTACGACGGCTTTGGGCGCCTGGCGGAAAAACGCAGCGGCAGCCAGCGCGTGCAACGCTTCGAATACGACGCCCAGCACCGCCTGATAGCCGTGCACGACCGCCAGGGCCTGCGCGAAACCGTGACACGCATGGCCTACGACCCGCTGGGCCGCCGCGTGGGCAAAACGCACAGCGACGCCAGCGGCCAGGTACTGAGCCATACGCAGTTCCAGTGGGATGGCCTGAGCCTGCTCAGTGAGCAGCGCCACGGCCGGGTGAGCTTGTACGTCTATGAAGAAGACAGCTACACACCGCTGGCACGCATCGACGGCCAGGGTGACCAGCAGCGTATTCGCTACTACCACGCCGACCTCAACGGCATGCCCGAAGAGCTGACCGAAAGCGACGGCTCGCCCCTGTGGAGCGCGCAGTACCGGGTATGGGGCAGTACCCTGCACGAACAGCGCGACCCGGCGTTCATCGAAGAGCAGAACCTGCGCTTCCAGGGGCAATACCTGGACCGCGAGACCGGGCTGCACTTCAACACCTTCCGCTTCTACGACCCAGAGGTAGGGCGCTTTACCACGCCAGACCCAATCGGCTTGGCGGGTGGGGTGAACCTGTATCAGTACGCGCCGGAGCCGATGGGGTGGGTGGATCCGTGGGGGTGGGAGACTTGCCGCCTGAGCGCGGGCGACAAGAAAAAGATGGGCCCCGCGCCCAAGATGATGAAAAACCCGCACCGGCACCATATTGTGCGGGAGAAGGCACCCAAGAGCTGGACTGCGCAAAACCGGGCCTTCATCGAGGACGCCCAGAAGATACTGGGCAAGTACAACATCAAGATCAATGAAGACCTCAGAAACTTCACCTGGGCGCAAAATGGCGCCGGCCATCATTCGATCGCTGCCGCGAAAAAAGTCTTCGAGCGGTTGAGCGCTGCGGATAAAAAGGGCCTGCCCGGCGTAGAAGAGGCGTTGAAGAAGATGGGCGCTGCCATGAAAAGAGGAAAGTTCATATGAGTGGGGCCACCGAAAAATCCCAGATGAAGCTGCTGCAAAAGCTGAAAGCCTCCATCAAAAAGAAAGACAACGCGTTCGTCCTCGAGCAGCTGAGCGACAACCCGTCGCTCGCCAGCACGCCGGTGGACCCGGACTTGGGTGAATACCTGCTTCATGTGGCCGCAGAAAAGGGCAACACGGAAGTCATCAACGCGTTGCTGGCCAACAACTGCCCGGTCGATGTGCCCTACACGGATGAGGGAAACGCCACAGCGCTGGAGATCGCGGCCGACCACGGGAATCTGGAAGCCTGCCAGGTACTGCTGGCAGCAGGCGCCAACATCAATGGCCAGCCAGACGGCGTGCTGAGCCCATTGATCGCTGCCACCATCGCTAACCGCAAGGCGATTGTTGCCTGGTTGATCGAGCAGGGCGCCAACCTCAACAGGCTGCATGCCTGGGCTAACCAAACTGCACTGGACCATGCGGTGGGCTGGGAACATGAAGCTATCGTCGAGATGCTCAAGGAAGCGGGGGCCGCCAGCATTCAGGATTGCCCCGAGCCCCCCAGCGGCGCAGAAGGCACCGTGGAAACCTTCATTCACAATACGATTGGCTGGGTAGCCCCGCAGGCGGTCGTTCCCCAGCCTCGGGTCGGCACCGTGAGGTTGAAGCTAAGCCTGGTGGAAGCCAAGAACAACCAGAAGGTGCTGTTTACCTCGGGCCTTGTTAATACCGAGCCCCGAATGGAGCTGCTGGTGTGCCTGGATGCTCGCTGGCCACTGCCCAGCGAAGGCGTGGCGCCTGAGCACCCGGCTGCGTTTCCGATTGAGCTGCTGCAGCGCTTGGCGCGTCGGCGCCAACAGGGTGAGCCACTGTGCGCAGGCCAGGTATTCTTGCACTCCGACGCTGACCTGGCTGACCTGCCGTGGCCTGACACAGACCATGCCATGGTATTGGTGAACAAATCCTGGACGGGGCAGCCGCCTGAGCAGGGCGACGATCCGGACGTCGTCACGCTGCTCACGTTGTGCCCGGCGAAAGTGCCGAAAAAAGGGTTGGACGGGATGGAATGGGCACACAAAAAGCAGACGGCGAGCTGGAAGTCCATCGCGTTGAAATACGCAGCCAGGCAGGCAGTTTGAGCGCGGAATAAGGGGCTTGATTGTAATGGGCCGCTAGAACGCCAAGGCCGCCTCGATGGTCAAGCATCGCCCGGCCAGCAAGCCAGGCGCCCGACCTGCGCCACTTTCTCCCAAGCAGTGGCGGCTCACCGCCCATGCTAACCTTGCCGCCCTGCCCCCCTCCCGAGGCCCTTATGCCCTTTATCCTGCGCGACGCCCACGAACCCGACCTGCCCACATTGCTTGAGATCTACAACGACGCAGTGCTCAACACCACGGCCATCTGGAACGAGCAACCTGTAGACCTGCCCAACCGCCAGGCATGGCTCGACGCGCGGCGGGCGCAGGGGTATCCGATTCTGGTGGCGGTGGATGAGCAGGACCAGGTGCTGGGCTACGCCTCATTCGGCGACTGGCGGCCATTCGAGGGCTTCAGGCACAGCGTGGAGCATTCTGTGTACATCCACCCCAGCCAGCGCGGCAAGGGCCTGGGCCCGTTGCTGATGGCTGCGCTGATAGAGCGGGCGCGGGCGTGCGGCAAGCACGTAATGGTTGCGGCGATCGAGAGCGGCAATGCCGCTTCGATCGCGTTGCATCGAAAACTGGGCTTCGACACCACCGGGCAGATGCCCCAGGTGGGGGTGAAGTTCGGCCGCTGGCTCGACCTCACCTTCATGCAGTTGGTCCTCAACCCTGGCGCGCAGCCGCCCGGGCGTTGATCAACGGCCCCAGCCGGCACGTGGGTCGAAGGCCGCGCTCTTGGCAAGCTTCTCCCACAACTCGCGGCTGGCTTCGCTGGCCGGCGGCATCACTACCTTCAACTGCACCAGCAGATCGCCGCGGCCACCGGCCTTGGCACGCAGGCCGTGACCTTTGGCCCGCAGGCGCTGGCCGCTGTGGCTGCCCTCGCGCACGCTGAGGCTCAGCTTGCCGGTGAGTGTCGGTACCTCCACCTTGGCGCCCAGGGCCAACTCCCAGGGCGCGACAGGCACTTCCACCACCAGGTCTGAGCCTTCGACCTTGAACAGCGGGTGCGGGGCCAGGCTGAGGGTGATGAACAGGTCGCCAGGCGCGCCACCGGCCACGCCAGGCGCGCCCTGGCCCTTGAGGCGAATGCGCTCGCCATCGCTGACGCCGGCCGGGATCTTGACCTTGAGCGTCTTGGTCACGTCGCTGGCGCGTTGCCCTGCGGCGTTGTATTGCGGCACCTTGAAGGTGACCTGTTTCGGCTCTTCGGACAGCGCCTCTTCAAGGAATACGGCGAGGTTCAGGTCTACGTCCTGGCCATCACGCGCAGCGCTACGGCCCGGCCCGCGGCCGCTTCCACTGCCGCCGCCGAACGGGTTGCCCGCGCCGCGCTGGTTGCCGAAGATCGCGCTGAAGAAGTCGGAGAAATCACCCGCACCCGCGCCGGCCCCCGGGCCAGCGCCGAAGCCACCCTGCCAGCCGGGCGGCGCCTGGAACGGCCGGCCATGCTGGCCGCCGTAGCGGCGAATCTCGTCGTACTCGGCGCGCTTGGCCGGGTCGCTCAGGGCCTCATAGGCTTCGGAGACTTCCTTGAACTTGTCTTCAGCGCCGGGCAGCTTGCTTTTGTCAGGGTGGTACTTGGCGGCGAGCTTACGGTAGGCCGACTTGATTTCCTTCTCATCGGCCTTGGGGTCTACGCCCAGCACCTTGTAATAGTCTTTGAAATCCATGGGGTACTCACCTCGAAACGGGCAATGCGCACGTCAGGCGCCCTGCTGGGTAGGCAGGGCTGTAGGGTGTGCGCGGTCAATGGCTCCAAGATTGGGGCCAGCTGCCCGCTTTCAAGGCAGCGGGGCAGAAATAACGGACAGCCAGCCTTCGAATCCGTGCCGTGCTGGCATACACTGCGCGGCCGTTTTTTCTGCAAGGGCAGCATCATGCAGCACACTACCCCGGCCCGCGCCTTAGGCATCGACTTCGGCACCTCCAACTCCACTGCCGGCTGGCACCGCCCAGGCCAGCCCAGCCTGCTGGCGCTGGAAGACGAGCGCATCACCCTGCCTTCGGTGGTGTTCTTCAATGCCGAGGAGCGCCGCCCGGTCTATGGGCGCCTGGCCCTGCAGGAGTACCTGGACGGCTACGAAGGCCGCCTGATGCGCTCGCTCAAGAGTTTGCTGGGCTCCAAGCTGATCAAGCACGACACCAGCGTGCTCGGCACAGCCATGCCGTTCAAGGACCTGCTGGGCCTGTTCATCGGCGAGCTGAAAAAGCGCGCCGAAGCCAGCGCCGGCCGGCCCTTCGAGCAGGTCGTGCTGGGCCGCCCGGTGTTCTTCGTCGATGACGACCCGGTGGCCGACCAGGAAGCCCAGGACACCCTCGAAGCCGTGGCCCGCAAGATCGGGTTCCAGGACGTCTCCTTCCAGTACGAGCCACTGGCTGCGGCGTTCGACTACGAGTCCGGCATCGGCGGTGAAGAGCTGGTGCTTATCGTCGACATCGGCGGCGGTACCTCGGACTTCTCCCTGGTTCGCCTGGCTCCACAGCGCCATTTCGACAGCGACCGGCAGCAGGACATCCTCGCCACCGGTGGTGTGCACATCGGCGGTACCGACTTCGACAAGCAGCTCAACGTGCAAGGGGTGATGCCGCTGTTCGGCTACGGCAGCCGCATGAAGAGCCAGGCGCTGATGCCCACCAGCTATCACCTGAACCTGGCCACCTGGCACACCATCAATGCCGTTTACGCGCAGAAGTCGCAGTTGGCCCTGGCCAACATGCGTTACGACATCGAAGACACCCTGGGCATCGATCGCCTGTTCCGCCTGATCGAGCAGCGCGCCGGCCACTGGCTGGCCATGGAAGTCGAAGCGAGCAAGATCGAGTTGACCGACGCGCCCAGCCGGCGCATCGACCTGGGCCGTATCGAGCCGAACCTGGGTGTGGACCTGACCCGCGCGCTCTTCGAAGCCTCGATCAATGGGCTGCTCGAAAGGGTGCGGGGCGGTGTGAGCAACCTGCTGGCAGACGCCGAAGTGGCCGCAGGGCAGGTCGATACGGTGTTTTTTACCGGCGGCTCCAGCAGCATCCCGGCACTGCGCCAGAGCGTCGCGGCCTTGCTGCCGCAGGCGCGCCACGTGGAAGGCGACAATTTCGGCAGCATTGGCAGCGGCTTGGCCATCGAAGCCCGCCGCCGGTACGGCTAACGAACCGAAGCGCCCCACCGAGCGCTTAAAGCGTCGAGAACAGCAGCCCACCACCGCGGGGCCCGCTTTTACTGGGCGCTGGGGGTTTGCGGCTCAAACAAGGTTGGCGCCGCGCAGCTCGCTCTTGAGGTAGGCGTAGTAGACGGGCCCGGCGACCACGCCGGGCAGGCCGAATGCCGCTTCGAAGATCAGCATTGCCAGCAGCAACTCCCAGGATTTGGCGCGAATCTGGCCCCCGACGATGCGGGCGTTGAGGAAGTATTCGACCTTGTGGATCAGGATCAGATAGCCCAGCGCCGCCACGGCCACCCATACCGAAATCGAAAGGCCGACGATAGTGATCAAGGTGTTGGACATCAGGTTGCCGATCACCGGCAGCAGGCCCAGCAGGAAGGTCATCACGATCAGGGTTTTGGTCAGCGGCAGCTTGATCCCCACCAATGGCAGCACTACCGCCAGGAAGATCCCGGTGAAGGCCGTGTTGAGCGCGGAAATCTTGATCTGCGCGAAGACGATGTTGCGAAATGCCTGCACCAGCAGATAGAGGCGGTCGAATAGGGCGGCGGCCAGTGGCTTGCGCTCGTGCAGCGGGGGGATTTGCTGCAGGGCGATGATCGCGCCCAGCACCATGCCGATCAGCAAGGTCACGAAGGTGTGCGCCGCGTCACGGCCGATCAGTTGCAGATCGGACAAATGCTGGCTGCCCCAGGCGCCAATGGCGGTGCGAAATTCCGCGGCGCTCGCGGGCAGGTACGCATCCACCGCAGGCGGCAGCTGGCTGCGGGCACGCTCGACCACGGCCATGAACTTGTCCAGCGAAGCGCCAGGGTTTTCCACTTCATGCAGCACGAAGCTGATCGCGCCAGCGAAGATAAGCGCCAGCACACTGACGATGAGCGTCCCTAATAAAGCCACTGCTAGCCAGCGTGCACGGCGCCCGGCGATCAGGCGCTGCAATTGGGGCGTGAGCATGTTCACCAGCTCGAACACCAGCAGGCCCGCCAACAGGCTGGGCAACAAGCGCAGGGGCAGCACCAGCAACAGGCCGGCAACCATGATCAGCCAGCTGGCGATCAGAACGTGACGCTGGGAAAACGCGAACATAGTGCCTCTGGAACGGCATGAGAGAGACGGCAGTCTGCCAGCCTTGCAGCAGGACAGCCAGCGCCAAACGACATGCCACCAATGGCGTAAGACCGCGGATCGAGAGGCGTTGCGTGATTTTTGGAAAAAACTGCTTACAAACCTTTAGCTCGACAGAAACATCGAACTCTCGTCGACCGCCACGGCTCTGAAACAAGGACAGGGCCGCAAATGGCCATCTCGAAGGAGCGACGCCATGTACAAGCAAACACTGACCGCACTGTGCGTGGCCGGCCTGCTGGCCGGCTGTAATACCACCCCGCAAAACCCGGTGGATTTCGTCACCTATCGCAATGAGCCGCTGGTCAAGCAAGTCGAGAAAGGCATGACCATGCAACAGGTCGAAACCCTGGCCGGGCCACCGTCGACCGTGGTGGCAGGCACTGCGGGTTCGCCTGATGGCACCTGTAACAATTACATCCTCAATCGTGATGGCCATCAGCAGCCTTACTACGTCAGCTTCGACCCGTCCGGGCACGTGGCGACCAAGGGCTTCATGACCTGCGAGCAGCGTAAGAACAACGAAAAAGCAACGATGTGAGCAATGGCGGCCCCCCTTGGGCCGCCGGTACCGCCGGGCGCTGGGGGTAAAACTTTTCAGCGCACCCGCCACTCCCATGAGAACTGATCACGCCGCCTTAGAGCGAGACAGCTCCCCCGTGACCAAGCAAAGCCTTTTCTGGAGATTGAAATGATCAACGTGCAACTGACCGACAAGAACACCTTGCGTGAACGTGCTCGCCAGCATGTCGACAATGGCGCAGTAACCGAAGGCTACACCGCCGACCGAGAAGAAATCCTGCGGCTGCTCAACGAATCGCTGGCCACCGAGCTGGTGTGCACCCTGCGCTACAAGCGCCACTACTTCATGGCTAACGGCCTGAAAGCCAGCATCGCGGCGGATGAGTTCCTGGAGCACGCCAACCAGGAATCCGAGCATGCCGACAAACTGGCCGAGCGCATCGTGCAGCTGGGTGGTGAGCCTGAGTTCAACCCCGACGTGCTGTCGAAGATGTCGCACGCTGAATATCGCGCCGGCAATACGCTCAAAGAAATGGTGTATGAAGACCTGGTCGCCGAGCGAATTGCCATCGACAGCTACCGCGAGATCATCCAGTACATCGGCGACAAAGACCCGACCACTCGCCGCATTTTCGAAGACATCCTCGCTCAGGAAGAAGAGCACGCCGACGACATGGCGGACATCTACGAAGAAATCGAAGGCAGCAACTAAGCAACACCTGCGTTCAAGAAATCGCCCGGCACTGCCGGGCGATTTGCTTTTTGCTGCCTGGCATGGCAGCTCGCAGCTGCCCTGCCGCGTTGACCCTATGGCCTCACCGTCTTGGGCACCTTGCCCTCACGCATCTGCTGCAGCAAAGGTGCACACTGGTTAGGCTCATCTCCACTGGGGGCCACCAGGGCCAGCAAACCTGCCGCCGGTGCAACCACCGCCCCCAAGGCGACCATCCCGGCGCCGCGCAGAATCAACGGCATCGCTTGCACGCCCGCTGAGGGCTTGGCGAAGGGGCCACGCACATACAACGGCGAACGCAGCGAGATGATACGGAAGCCTTTGGACTCAGGCGTGATCTTCATGTCCAGTTGCTCGGTCTTGAAGTTCGCGGTGCCGTCAACGTAGATGACCGCGTTCTCGGTATCGAACACGAACAAGTTGGTATTGGCCAGCCCGTCCTTGATCCCGATGTCTGCCGCTGCACAGTTGATCTTCACTTCCTTGTCGCCAAAGATCTTGCCGACGATGTAGTTGCCGACGTTAAGCCCGGCAATCTCCATGAGGTCGCGGCTCACTGCGCCATCATTGATCACCGTGCGCACCTTGCCATTGGCCCCGCCCAACAAGGCCGCGACCGAATTTCCGGTGCCTGTGATCTCGGCATCGCCATTGAGCTGGCCGAAGCTGGTGCGCATGGGCTCAAAATTCGGGAACAGCTGCTTGAGCTGAAAGCCGCGAGCCTTGAGCTGTGCCTGCGCCTGCAATGGTGTTGCCCGGCCGTTCAACGTGGCAGCCGCTTCGAGCTTGCCGCCTGCCATGCCGAAGTTGAGCGGTTGCAGGCTGAGCTTGCCGTCATCGAGGATGACGTGGGTATAGAGGTTGTCGAAGGGAAGCTGCTCACTTTTCACGATGCGCTTGCCGGCGAACTCGACATCGGCGTCCATCGCGCGCCAGCGGTCAGTGCGGAACTCCTCCACCGGCAGCACCTTGCCAGCCGGCTGCTTGCTGGCCCCGTCCCGGGCTTTCTGCTCCTGATTCGAATCAGCGCCGATCAACGGGGCCAGGTCAGAGAACAGCAGTTGGTTGGACTGCAACTTGCCACTGAGCTTAGGCCTTGGCTTACCGGCGACGAACGCCAGGTCGCCGTGAATATCGCTGTCGCCGATCTTGCCGTTGAAGCCTTGGTACTGGAAGGTGGCGCCCGCAGGGTCGTGAAGCTTGGCGACCAGCCGGCCATCAGTGGCGTAGGGTGGCGTGTCGGGCAGCGTAACACCCGTTAGCGGGTAGAGATTGCCCAGGCTGCTGCCTGCCAGTTTAAGTTGAAGGTCCAGTGCCCCGAGACTACGCGGGTCGGTGAGCGTACCCACCACCTGAGCCTCGGTCTTGGCGATGTTCACACGCACCTGCACCGGGAACGGCTGCTTGGCATCCTGCAGCGCGAGCAGGCCCCCGACCTTGCCGTCGCCATCCAGCGGCATACCTTTGTAATGCCCTTTGACCTTGAAGGCGAAGGCGTAGTCCTGCGCATTGGCACCGCTGTCGCGTACGCTCTTGGCTGCACCGCTCTTGCCCGCCAGTTCGCTGAAGGGCACGGGCTTGCCCAGTGGGTCGATGACCACATCAGCATCGGTGTTGAGCACTTGGTCGTTATAGGTTACGTGGCCCTTGTCGAACTTGATCGCGCCGATGTCCACCACCCATTTGGACGGCGCGGCGTCGGGATCCTTGGGGCCAAAGTCGAACGTCCAATTGTCGCGGCCTTCCTTGAGGCGGAACAGCTCCGCGTTGGGTTCTGTAAGGTCAATACGGGGGATTACCACCCGCTGCGCCAGCAATGGCAAGGGCGACAGGCGGAACTCGATCTTTTTCAGGCCTGCCATCTGTGGCTTTTTCGACCAATCAGGGTTGCCCAGCGTGATGTCTTCGGCAACGAAACGCGGCCATGGCACCCAGGCACGCCAACCCCCCTCCTCCGGCTCCCGTGCCCAGTGCACCGCCAGGTTGCCCTCAATGGCGAAAGGCCGGTGCAGCGCCTCGGACACTTTGGCATTGAGCGTAGGTTTGATGCGGTTCCAGTCGAAGGTGGCGATGAAAACCACCAGCACGACAACCAGCAGGAGGAAAACCGCTGCGGTCCAGGTGAGGATCTTTTGGGGCCGCGTCATGGCGGTGGCTCCTTGTACGAATGCTTGGAGCTTAGAGGCCTCGGGGCCGCAAGCGGTTCGGCCCGATCTTCGATACCACAGGTTTTTCGATAAAGCCGGCTGCACCCGGGTAGCGCGAAAAGTTCAGTGACGCTCGGTAACGGAGCATTTCGAACTCTGCTTACCCGTTGATTAACAAGGCATTTAGCCAACAATCAATTCCGTTGATTGTTACCATTCTACCTATCGACTTTTTAATCGAAATCCTAGGCGTAACATCTGCTCTGTGAACGACATTCAGCCCTTTTATGGAGCACTACTCATGAAACGCCAACTCCTTGCCCTGACCCTCTCCGCACTCGCTGCCAGTGTGATCGGCCTGCAGAGCGCTCAAGCCCGCAGCCTGTCCCACGACAGTGCACAAGTTGAAACACCCACCTATACCCTGGTTGCGCAGGACGGTGCAGACCGCACTTTGAACAGCGTCGCTCAAGACGGCGCAGACCGCACCCTGAACAGCGTTGCTCAGGACGGCGCAGACCGCACCCTGAACAGCGTTGCTCAAGACGGCGCAGACCGGACTCTGAACAGCGTTGCTCAAGACGGCGCAGACCGCACCCTGAACAGCGTTGCTCAAGACGGTGCAGACCGTACTCTGAACACCGTCGCTCAAGACGGTGCTGATCGCCAGCTTAGCGATGTCGCATGATCGCCCCTGTGCGTAACGCCTCGACACGCCCGGCCTACCTTGGCCGGGCTTGTACTTTCTAAGCACCCGTCACACCCCATCGCCCGATTTTGTTACATTGCGGTCCATGATCAGTCATGAACGCGCAGCCCCCCTGTCGGCCCGCGCCGAACAGAAACGCCAGACCCGCCAGGCCCTGCTGGACGCCACGCTGAATTTGATCGCCAGCGGCAAGGCCTTTGGGACGCTGAGCCTGCGCGAAGTCGCTCGGGCCGCTGGCATCGTGCCTACCGGGTTCTATCGCCACTTCGACGACATGGACGCCTTGGGCTTGGCCCTGGTGAACGAGGTCGGTGAAGCGTTTCGCGACACCATTCGCCTCGTGCGCCATAACGAGCTCGTGCTCGGTGGGCTGACCGATGCGTCGGTGCGTATCTTTCTCGATGCGGTCCACAGCCACCGTGCGCATTTTCTGTTTCTGGCTCGGGAGCAGTTCAGTAGCTCGGCACGAGTGCGCCAGGGGCTGCTGAGGTTGCGCTCGGCCATCAGTTCGGACCTTGCGGCAGACCTCTCACACATGCCGCGATGGGCGCATTTGAACCAGCCTGCGCTTGAGGTCATGGCCGACCTGGTGGTCAAGGCGGTGTTCGCTGCGCTTCCCGAACTGCTCGAGCCCGAGGGCCGCGACGGCACGGGGCTGGCCCCGGCCGACAAGATTCGCCAACAGCTGCGCTTCATCTTCATTGGCGCCAAGCATTGGCCAGGTTTGGCGAGACTGGCGCCGTGAGGGGGGCGATCTGGTACAGTGCGCGCTTTGGCTCTGCGCGCTATTGAAGACCATGCCCTCCCAGACTTCCCTCCCCGCCGTTTTCCAACAGGTTCACCGCCACTTTCTGGAGCAGGTCGTGCCTTTATGGGAAGGCCCGGGCTGGAATCCAGACCTGGGCCTGGCCTACGAGGCCTTGGGGCGCGACTTGGCCCCGATGCCTGTGCAGCGCTACCGAGCAATGGCATGCGCCCGGCAGCTGTATCTGTTCACGGCACTGGGCGAGCGCCAGGGGGCGGCGGCGCGTGCGAAGACCCTGTTCAGCGCCCTCGACCAGCATTTTCGTGACGCCGTGCACGGCGGCTGGTTCTACAGCATCGATGCCCATGCCCGCCCGCTAGACCGCAGCAAGGATCTCTACACCCACGCCTTCATCGTGTTCGCCAGTGCCCATTACCTGGGCAGCGTGCGCACAGCCGAGGCGCAGGCACGCCTCGACCAAGCGCTGGCGATAATCTTCGAGCGTTTCTCCACAGGGGACGGGCTGTACTGGGCAGCCCTGGCTGAAGACTGGGCGGCCCAGGGCCAAGGCCCGCTGCAAAACCCGCTCATGCACCTGGCCGAAGCTTTTCTGGCCGTGCTGCAGGTGCGGCCTGACGCTCGCTGTGAAGCAGCGCTGGTGGCATTGTGCGATGCGATGAATGAGAGGTTCATCGATCCACAACACGGTGTGCTGATGGAAAAACCCATCGAGAGCCTAGGCAATTGGTTCGAACCGGGCCATCAGTTCGAATGGTATTACCTGCTCAAGGCCTCGCCCCTGCTGCGAACGCACAGGCTATGCGCACAACTCGAAAACACCTTCGCCTACAGCGAACGGATCGGGGTGGAGAACGGCCATGTGTTGGCCATGCTGGCGGCCGACGGCGAAGTCAAAGACCCCACGCGGCGCATCTGGGCCCAGGCAGAATACCTGCGCGCCCTCACCATGCGCGAAAGCGCGGCGGGCCAAGTGCTGGAGCAGCTACTGCACCTGCAGGCGCATTATCTGCCCAGCGGCGGTTGGTACGAATGCCGCGACGGCAAGGGCGAGGTAAGCCGGCACGACATGCCTTCCACCACACCCTATCACCTGGCCACGGCCTACTCGGCGCTCAGCGATTACGCTCGATAGCGAAACCGGCCCATGACTGGCTCACGGGCATGATTTCCAGGCTGTTGATGTTCAAATGCGCTGGCTGGTTCATGACCCAGAAGATTGTCTCGGCAATATCCTGAGGCTGCACTGGCTCGGCGCCTTTGTAGGTGGCGTCGTACTTGCTCTGGTCACCGTTGAACCGCACCAGCGAGAACTCACTTTCGCACAGGCCCGGCTCCAGGTTGGTCACACGTACGCCGGTGCCCTGAAGGTCGCAACGCAGGTTGAGCGAGAACTGCCCTACGAATGCTTTGGTCGCACCGTAGACGTGACTACCCGGGTACGGGTAATTGCCGGCCACCGAGCCGAGGTTGACGATGCTGGCGCCTCGGCCATGGGCGATCAGCCGCGGCAAAAGCAGGCGCGTTGCGTAGATCAGCCCTTTGACGTTGGTGTCGACCATGGTGTCCCAATCATCCAGGGAACACTTGGGTGCTGGGTCTGTGCCCAGAGCGAGCCCTGCGTTGTTAATAAGGCCCGTGAGCTTGTCGAATGGGGCGGGGAGGCTCTCGATGGCTGCCTCCATGGCTGCGCGGTCGCGTACATCCAGCACCAGCGGTAGCACCTGAGTTTTCTCGCCCAGCTCACGAGCCAGAGCTTCGAGGCGGTCTTGCCGCCGGCCAGTGAGCACCAGCGCCCAACCTGCGTCCGCGAAGCGCCGCGCGCAGGCTTCACCGAAGCCGGAGGTCGCGCCAGTGATGAAAACGGTGGAAACCATGCTGCTCTCCTTGAATAGGTACCGGGTCGGGCCAAGCGTTACAGAATGCATCGCCACGCCCGCGGCAGCAAGGCTGGCAAGGGGCGATCAAAAAACAACCAACAACCCCGAGGCCTTGCCACTTGTGGCCTGGCGCCCCTTTCACCCAGTTTATCCACAGCCGGTTCCACAAAAATCCTGAGCAACAGCGAAGCGCCTCCGATAGGGGCATAAACGCATTGAAATACGTGCTGCGACCCTTCTGGAAAATTTTTAGCTTGACCGGTGCTTCATACGGCGATCCCGGGCGAAGACGACTAAAAACCATTGACTTGCGCAAGCCTTGAAAATCGCCACTCAGCACACTCTGCCCAAACCTTTCCCACAGAGTTATCCACAGGCTTCGAACTCGGGGTTACTGGACATTAAACCAGTTGACAAGTTGAGCGCCGGGGTATGGCCATACCTTCTGGTCAAAAAACAACCAAGGCGCTGCAGGCCATGTAATCCGCGGGTTGTGGCGGTATGCTACCAAGTTGCTAACAGGCGATTACACATTTTCCGGGGATAACGGCAGCCGGTGAGCTGGGCGCAAAAACCGCGCCCAAACGTCGCATCCCAACGTGTTTTTCAAAAGGTTTTCCACATTCGGCCCCTTGCCTTGCACAAGGGGCTCTGCACCGTCAATGGCCGCCTAGATAGGCATTGCGTACATCGTCGTTTGCCAGCAGTTCCTGCCCGGTGCCGGTCATGCGAATCTGCCCGTTCACCATCACATAGGCCCGGTCAGACAGCTTCAGCGCGTGGTTGGCATTTTGTTCCACCAGAAAGATGGTCATGCCTGTCTTGGCCAGTTCGCGAAGCGTGGAGAAGATCTGCTTGACCACGATCGGCGCCAGGCCAAGCGAGGGTTCGTCCAGCAGCAGTAGCTTGGGCCGGCTCATCAGCGCACGGGCGATGGCGAGCATTTGCTGCTCGCCGCCAGACATCGTCATCGCACGCTGATTGCGCCGCTCCTTGAGCCGGGGAAACAGCTCGAACATACGCTGCATGTCTTCACTGGCATGGCGGTCGCCGATGGGGATGGTGCCCATCATCAGGTTTTCCTCGACCGTCATGTCCGGGAACACCCGACGCCCCTCGGGCGACTGAGCAATGCCGTTGGAGGCGATGTAATGCGGGGTTTTGCGAGTGATGTCGGTGCCGTTGTAGAGAATCTGCCCGGCACTGGCGCGGGGCTGGCCGAAAATCGACATCAGCAGCGTCGACTTGCCTGCGCCGTTGGCACCGATCAGGCTCACGGTTTCGCCCGGCTGGATATGCAGCGACACCTTGCGCAGCGCCTGCACCGGGCCGTAGAAGGCATCTACATCGCGAAACTCGAGGATCGCACCACTCATGCTACTTCCTCCTCTTCCGCACCCAGGTAGGCGGCGATCACTTTCGGGTCGTTGCGGATATCCTCGGGCTTGCCCGCGGCGATCACATTGCCGTGGTCCAGCACCACGATGTCGTCGGAGATGCTCATCACCATGCCCATGTCGTGCTCGATCAGCACAACCGTCATGTCGTGATGGTCACGAAGGTGTCGGATCATCCCGCTCAGCGCTTCGGTTTCCTGAGGATTCAGGCCAGCAGCCGGTTCATCCAGGCAGATGATCTGCGGGCGCGTGCACATGGCTCGGGCGATTTCCAGGCGGCGTTGCTGGCCGTAGGACAGCTCCCCTGCCAGGCGATTGGCATGGGGCACCAAGTCGACCACCTCCAGCCAGTAGAACGCAGTGTTGAGCGCCTCTTCTTCGGCGCGCCGGTAACCGCGGGTGTTGAGCACCCCCGCAAGGAGGTTCCGGTTGACCCACATGTGCTGAGCGACCAGCAGGTTCTCCACCACCGACATTTCTTTGAACAGGCGGATGTTCTGGAACGTACGGGCCATACCCGCCCGGTTCACCAGGTGGGTACCACCGAACATCTTGTAATACAGGCGGCTGCCAAAGCGCGCAGGTGAAACGAAATCGGCGCCCTGGAACGGCTCGCCCAGCAGTTTGATCACGTCTACCTGGCGGCCTTTGGCGTTGAGGTGGATCTTGCCACCCGAGGCACGGTAAAAGCCGGTCAGGCAGTTGAACACCGTGGTTTTGCCAGCACCGTTGGGGCCGATGAGAGCGAAGATCGAGTTGCGCTTGACCTGCAGGTTCACGTCGGCAAGCGCTTTGATACCGCCGAACTGCATCATCAAGTGCTCAACCGACAGGATGATATCGTCGCTCATGGCGCCACTCCTTTGCGCGGGGTTACGCCGGTGCGGCCAACACGGATCAGGCCGCGCGGTCGCCAGATCATCATCAGCACCATCAAGATACCTAGCAGCAGCACCCGGTACTCACCGAAACTGCGCAGCAGCTCAGGCATGGTGCTGAGCACAAATGCAGCGATCACTACGCCCAAGGTCGAACCCATGCCGCCCAGCACCACGATGGCCAGGATCAGCGCTGATTCGAAAAAGTTAAAAGACGTAGGGTTAACGAAGCCGGCATAGCTGGCGAAGAATACCCCCGCGATGCCGGCAGTCGAAGCCCCGAGGGTGAAGGCCGAAAGCTTGACCAGCACATGATTCAGGCCCATCGCACGGCAGGCGATCTCATCCTCGCGCAACGCCTCCCAGGCGCGCCCGACCGGCATGCGTGTCAGGCGGTGCTTGATATACAGCACCAGCATCACGATGAGGAAAAGCACAGCGTAGAGAAACACGAATTTGAGGTCGCCGTTGTAGGCGAAGCCGAAGTACTCGTGGATGGGCACCCCGCCGTCCTTGGCACGGCGGCCGAACTCCAGCCCCATGACCGTGGGCGCAGGTACCGGCAAACCATTGGGGCCGCCGGTGAAGTCGATCCAGTTGTTGAGCACCAGGCGGATGATCTCACCGAAGCCCAGTGTCACGATGGCGAGATAATCCCCATGCATTCGCAATACCGGAAAGCCCAGGATGCACCCAGCCAGTGCCGCTGCGATGGCCGCCAGCGGGATCGCTGACCAGAACCCCAGCCCCAGGTACTGGTAGCCCAGCGCCAGGCCATAGGCACCGATGGCGTAGAAGCCCACATACCCAAGGTCAAGCAGCCCGGCCAGGCCCACCACGATGTTCAGGCCCAGGCCCAACAGCACGTAGATCAGGCCGATGATGACCACGCCCAGCAGGTATTTGTTGGCAAATACCGGAAACACCAGGGCGATCACGATCATCAGCGGGATGATCCAGCGCAGCCGGCTTTTGTAATCTGGTGGGCGCACATGCACGCCCGCGCCGCCGCTCTCGAGGCTGTGTTGCATGGCCTTGCCTACAGGCAACTGCAGAAACAGGCTGAGCATACCGCGGCCTGCCACCACTGCCAGGACCATCCACGCGGTGCGCACAGGCGCGGTGGTGAAGCTGTAGCCATCGAGCACGACGCCCATGACCGGGCCGAACACGATCAGTGCCATCAGGCCGGCGATCACAGCGTCGACCAGAACCTTCTTGAAATCGACGGGTGTTGGTTTGGTGGTTTCCATCATTTACACCTTCGTCACCAGCGGGCGGCCCAACAGGCCTTGGGGGCGGAAAATCAGGATCAGCACCAGCAGCGCGAAACTGAATACGTCTTTGTAGTCGGAGTTGACCAGCCCGGAGAATTGCGACTCTGCCACCCCCAGGATCAGGCCACCGAGCATGGCCCCAGGCAGCGAGCCGATGCCGCCCAGCACAGCGGCGGTAAACGCCTTGATACCGATGATGAAGCCTGCGTAGAAGTCGAACGTGCCGTAGTTCATGGTCACCAGCACGCCGGCCAGTGCCGCCATGGAGGCACCGATGATGAATACGTAGGAAATCACCCGGTCGGTATTGATGCCCAGGATGGAAGCCATCTTGCGATCTTGCTGGGTAG
Source organism: Pseudomonas sp. URIL14HWK12:I12 (assembly GCF_003097135.1). Taxonomy (GTDB): domain Bacteria; phylum Pseudomonadota; class Gammaproteobacteria; order Pseudomonadales; family Pseudomonadaceae; genus Aquipseudomonas. Next base: position 68,152 of record NZ_QEQL01000008.1, on the reverse strand, counting down.
CGCGGCACATCCGCCCCAGGCGGGTGTACTTGATGATGTAGGTCAGGATGGCCATACCGGCGAAGGCCGCGATGATGATGAACGCCTTGGTGTAGCTCAGCTGTACGAAGCCGGTGCCCACGTCGAACCGCCACCCCCCTTCGAGCAGCGTAGGCACGCCCTGCTGGCGCGACCCCTGGCTGAGCTGCACGTAGTTCTGCAGGATCAGCGAAATGCCGATAGCGCTGATCAGCGGGGCCAGGCGAGTGGAGTTACGCAGCGGTTTGTAGGCCACCCGCTCGATGGCCAGGCCGTAGACCGCAGTGACCACGATGGTAAACGCCAGGGTGCCGAGAATCAGGAACGGAAAGGACTCCAAGCCGAAGAATGAAAGCACCGCCAGGCCGATGGCCGAGAGGTAGCAAGAGACCATATAAACATCGCCGTGGGCGAAGTTGATCATGCCGATGATGCCGTAGACCATCGTATAGCCGATGGCGATCAGCCCATAGACTGACCCCAGAGTCAGGCCATTGACCATTTGCTGCAGAAAAATACCGTCCATCTTGCGCTCTCGTGTACCGGGTGGGCTGCCACCTGCGCGCACGGGCCGGGTAGCCCGGCAGGCGATCGGTGGCAGTTGAGGCAAAGGTTGCGGGCCGAAGCGGTGGCGCGGCAAGGGTGCCGCGCGCCGCCTGTATGATTATTTTTGCTTGTCGAGCTGCTTGTACTTGCCGCTGGCATCCCACTGGTACATGACGTAGTCGGAGACTTTCAGGTCGCCTTTGCTATCCCAGGTCTTTTCGCCCATCACGGTCTTGACCGGGTTGGCCTTGAGCCATTTGGCAGCGTCTTCGCCCTTGTCGGATTTGGCGCCGGCAAAGCCTGCAGCCAGGGCCTGGACCGAGGCGTAGGCGTACAGGGTGTAGCCTTCAGGCTCGTACCCGCTTTTACGGAAGCTATCTACAACGGCCTTGGAGTCCGGCACCATGCGCGGGTCTGCGCCAAAGGTCATGTATACGCCGTCGACGTATTGAGCACCGCCTGCGGTGGTTACCAGCTCGTCGGTCACGATGCCGTCGTCGGACATGAACTTCACGTCCTTCAGGCCTTGCTCACGCAGTTGGCGGACGAGCGGGCCGGCCTCTGGGTGCAGGCCGCCGAAGTACACCACCTCTGCACCAGAAGCACGGATCTTGGTCACCAGGGCGCTGAAATCCTTTTCGCCGCGGGTCAGGCCCTCTTCCAGCACAGGCTTCACACCGCGTTTGGTGAGCTCGGCAGCCGTGGCGTCGGCCAGGCCCTTGCCGTAGGTATCCTTGTCGTTGATCACCGCCACTTTCTTGGCCTTGAGCACATCGACGATGTAGTCGCCGGCGACCACGCCCTGTTGGTCATCCCGGCCGCACATGCGGAACACCGCCGACAGGCCGCGCTCGGTCACTGTGGGGTTGGTGGAACCGGGGGTGATGACGATCACGCCAGCATCGGCATAAACCTCGGAGGCCGGGATGGTAGAGGAAGAACAAAAGTGGCCAACTACGCCATTGACCTTGTCCTGATCGACCAGGCGGTTGGCCACCGCCACGGCTTGCTTGGGCTCGCAGGCGTCATCGCCCTTCACCAAAACGATCTTCTCACCGTTGACGCCGCCGGCGGCGTTGATCGCATCGGCCGCGGCCTGTGCCCCCCTCATGTACTGCTCGCCAAACGAAGCGTTGGCACCGGTCATCGGGCCTGCCACGCCGATCTTGATGTCAGCCTGGGCGACGCCGGCAGTACCAAGCGCGGCGGTAACTGCCAGCGCTAGAAATCCTTTTGCGTAAAACGATTGCGACATGAGTGGTGCTCCTGATCATTATGGTTGGCACTACAACTTCAAGCGAACAGCTTCAGAGCAAGCGCCGTGCCAGCGGCCAACGGCTTAGCCAAAAGTCGAATAGGCGGGGCTCTGGCGCGCAAGGCGTGGAGCAAAGCCTTCGGGATGTGCAACCCTCTATCTTCATGTCGGTATCACCTTTTGCAGCCAAAGGTGCCACTACAAAATGCCACTATTGCAACCCGACACTTCGGGCAAGTGCAACCGGCACATCCCAGGCCGCTGTCACCTAAGTGCACATTTGCAGTGCGGCCCTGCTACGGCACGCACGTTTTTGCGCATCGCTTACCCCCTCAAGCGTAGCGGCGAGTCCAACGCAGTGCCGGTTGATTACTCAACGCCCTGATCCGGCGCACGCACGAGCGTCGCAATAGAAATAGTGCTGGCCTTATCGCCAGCAAATATGAGCAACTGTGTTTTTTGAAACGCCCGTCGGAGCCCTCATGACCGATAGCCCCTTCGCCGAACGCTTGGTGCAGAACCTGCTCGATACGGATCTGTACAAGCTTTCGATGATGCAGGCCGTGCTGCATAACTATCCCAACGTCGAAGTGGAGTGGGAGTTTCGTTGCCGTAATGGCGAGGACCTTCGCCCTTATCTAGGCGAAATCCGTCACCAGCTCGAAAGGCTGGCCGAGTTGGCCATGGACGATGAGGAAATGGGCTTCCTGGAAGGCATCAACTTCATGAAGCCCGACTTCCTCCGTTTTCTGCGCCTGTTCCGCTTTAACCTGCGTTATATCCAGGCCGGGATCGAAAACGACCAGCTGTTCATCCGACTGCGCGGGCCCTGGCTGCATGTCATCCTGTTCGAAGTGCCGCTGCTAGCCACCGTCAGCGAAGTCCGTAACCGTTACCTGCACCCGGATATCGGCGTACAAGAAGCGCTCGACCAGCTGCATCGCAAATTCGACTGGTTGCGCGCCAGTGCCAGTGCCGACGAACTGGCCGGCCTGCAATTGGCGGATTTCGGTACTCGCCGGCGCTTTTCATACAACGTGCAGGAGGCGGTGGTGCGTGGGTTGCAGCGCGACTTTCCGGGGCGCTTTGTCGGCACCAGCAATATGCACTTGGCCCGCATCCTGGGGTTGAAGCCCCTGGGCACCATGGCGCATGAGTGGGTAATGGCTCACCAGCAGCTAGGCCCACGCCTGATCGACAGCCAGATCGCCGCGCTCGATTGCTGGGTGCGCGAGTACCGTGGGCTGCTGGGCATCGCGCTCACCGACACCATCACCATGGACGCTTTTCTGCGCGACTTCGACCTGTATTTCGCCAAGCTCTTCGACGGCCTGCGCCATGACTCGGGCGACCCCTTGGTATGGGCGGAGAAAGCCATCGCCCACTACCGCAAGCTGGGAATCGACCCGCAGACCAAGACGCTGGTGTTCTCAGACGGTTTGGACCTCAAGAAGATGCTTACCATCTATCGCACCCTGCACGAGCGCATCAATGTGAGCTTTGGCATCGGCACCAGCCTGACCTGCGACATCCCTGGGGTTACGCCCATGAGCGTGGTGATGAAGATGACCGATTGCAATGGCCAACCGGTGGCGAAGATCTCCGACGAGGCCAACAAAACTCAATGCCGCGACGAGAACTTCGTCTCCTACCTGCGGCACGTCTTCAAAGTGAGCGCTTAGTCCACCAGCTTGATATCGCCCTTCATCTGGAACATGTGCGCGGGATAGCTGCAGAAGAACGTGTAGCTTTCCCCAGCCTTGAGTTTGGAAACATCAAAGCTGACCGAGGCCTTCTCGCCAGCGCCGATCATTTTCGTATGGGCGATGACCCGATCATCCCCAGGCTTGAGATAGTCACTGTCCAGGCCCGCGCTCATGCCGTCCTGGCCGATGGCCTCCATGTCGCTGGCTTTGCTGAGCACCCAGTTATGGCCCATGACCTGCTTGGGCAGGCTGCCGGAGTGCGTCAGGTTTACAGTGAACGTGCTGCAGCTTTTGCTGATGGAGATTTGCTGGGTACTGAAGGTCATGCTGTCGGTGGAATCGACCGTGACGTCGCATTCGGCAGCCATGGCCGAAGCGCTCAATACAGTGAGCGTGGTGAACAAAGCGGCTTTGCTGAACATGGGTTCGCTCCAGAGCCAAACGGCTCTATCAGGGGAATCGAAACATTTAACGAGCGTAATGATGCCTTGCGGGTCTACCGTCAACAACATCGACAACCGGAGCCGCCATCATGAGCATATTGCTTCAGCGTTTTCTTGCCGCCTACGCCAGCGCCGCCAGCGGATGTGATTTTTCGGTTCAGAGTTGATGCAGTACGCTGTGCGGCCTGCACAGGAGAACTGCCATGGCTTTGAAATCCGTTTGCGTATTCTGCGGCGCCAGCAGCGGCGCCAACCCTGCCTACCGTGATGCGGCCGAACAACTGGGCCGAGCGCTGGCCGAACGCGGGTTGACGCTTGTCTATGGCGGCGGGAAGGTCGGGTTGATGGGTGTGGTAGCCGATGCAGCGATGGCTGCAGGGGGCGAGGTAATCGGGGTTATCCCCGAAGCACTCAAGGCCTTGGAGGTTGGCCATGCCGGGCTGTCACGGCTGGAGGTAGTCGATGGCATGCACGCGCGTAAGGCACGCATGGCGGAGCTGGCCGATGCGTTCATTGCCCTGCCTGGCGGCTTGGGCACGCTTGAGGAACTGTTCGAGGTCTGGACCTGGGGCCAGCTGGGCTACCACGGCAAGCCGCTGGGCCTGCTGGAGGTCAACGGTTTCTACCAAAAGCTCACCGGCTTTCTCGACCATCTCGTGGCAGAGCACTTCGTGCGCCAGGAGCACCGGGCGATGCTGCAATTGGGGCATGACGCCGACGAATTGATCGATGCGCTTGAGCGCTGGGAGCCGACGACCCTGCCGAAATGGACGGACCGCAAGCCGGATTGATCAGCGAGCCGCGCCGCAAGCCGCCCTCCTGCTACAAAAACCCAAGCTGGCTTGTGCTGGGTGGGAGGCCGGCTTGCCGGGCCACGCCGAGGCCGGGCCCTCAGCGCGGGATGACCGGCTGGCGTGCCGGCTTTTTCTTGCCCTTGTTGGCCGGCTGGGCACGCTTCTCTTGCTGGCGCCGCGCCTCGGCGGCCGCCTTGGCCTCTTCGCGCTTGCTCCAGGGCTTGCTGCCGTCGCTGGCGCGCGGCGGCAAGCCTGTGTGCTGGGTGAGGATCTTCTGACCCTGGCCAGCCTTGTGGCTGCCGGCAGGGGTCGAGTTCTTGCGCCGTGCACTGTGGTAGCTGTCGGTTTCCGGTTGGTGCAAGGGAATCAGTTGATGCTTGCCCGGGCCAATCAGGTCGGCACGGCCCATGCGCTGCAAAGCCTCGCGCAGCATCGGCCAGCCCTTGGGGTCGTGATAACGCAGGAAGGCTTTGTGCAGGCGGCGCTGCTCCTCGCTCTTGACGATCTCGACGCCTTCGCTCTTGTAAGTGACCTTGCGCAGCGGGTTCTTGCCAGAGTGGTACATCGCCGTAGCCGAGGCCATGGGCGAGGGATAGAACGCCTGCACCTGGTCCGCGCGAAAGCCATTGCCCTTGAGCCACAGCGCCAGGTTCATCATGTCTTCATCGGTGGTGCCTGGGTGGGCGGCGATGAAGTACGGGATCAGATACTGTTCCTTGCCCGCTTCCTTCGAATACTTTTCGAACATGCGCTTGAAGCGGTCATAGCTACCGATGCCCGGCTTCATCATTTTGTCCAGCGGGCCGCGCTCGGTGTGCTCAGGGGCGATCTTCAGGTAGCCGCCCACGTGATGGGTCACCAGCTCCTTGACGTATTCGGGCGACTCGACCGCCAGGTCGTAGCGCAAGCCCGAGGCGATCAGGATCTTCTTCACCCCTGGAAGGGCGCGGGCCTTGCGGTACAGCTCGATCAGCGAGCTGTGGTCGGTGTTGAGGTTCTCACAGATGCCGGGGAACACACAGGAAGGCTTGCGGCAGTGCTTTTCGATCTCCGGGCTCTTGCAGGCGATGCGGTACATGTTCGCCGTCGGGCCGCCAAGGTCGGACACCACACCGGTAAAGCCAGGCACCTTGTCACGCATCTCTTCGATTTCGCGAATGATCGAATCGTGCGAGCGGTTCTGGATGATCCGCCCCTCGTGCTCGGTGATCGAGCAGAAGGTGCAGCCGCCGAAGCAACCCCGCATGATGTTCACCGAGAAGCGGATCATTTCATAAGCAGGAATGCGCGCCTTGCCGTAAGCCGGGTGAGGCACCCGCGCATAGGGCATGCCGAAGACGTAGTCCATTTCCTCAGTGGTCATGGGAATGGGCGGCGGGTTGAACCAGACATCCACTTCGCCATGCTTCTGCACCAGGGCACGGGCGTTTCCGGGGTTGGTTTCCAAGTGCAACACGCGGTTGGCATGGGCGTAGAGCACCGGGTCATTGCGAACCTTTTCGAACGACGGCAGGCGGATTACCGTTTTATCGCGGGCAAGGCTTGGGCTGGGCAGCAGCTGCACCACTTTGGCCTCATTCGGGTCTTCAACTTCCCCTTTGGCTTGCTCGATGGCGCACGCTTGGGTGTCCTGAGTGTTGACGTAGGGGTTGATGATCTTGTCGACCTTGCCCGGGCGGTCGATCCGGGTGGAGTCGAGCTCGAACCAACCCTCAGGGGTGTCACGCCGCACGAATGCCGTACCGCGGATATCAGTCATCGCCTCGATCGGCTGGCCCGCCGCCAGGCGCTGTGCCACCTCAACCACCGCCCGCTCCGCGTTACCGAACAGCAGGATATCGGCGCTGGCGTCGATCAGGATCGAATGACGGACCTTGTCCTGCCAGTAATCGTAATGGGCAATACGCCGCAGCGAAGCCTCGATGCCGCCCAGCACGATCGGCACATGCTTGTAGGCCTCTTTGCAGCGCTGGCTGTACACCAGGCTGGCGCGGTCCGGGCGGGCGCCGGCCTGGCCGCCGGGGGTGTAGGCGTCGTCGGAGCGCACCTTCTTGTCGGCGGTGTAGCGGTTGATCATCGAATCCATATTGCCAGCGGCCACGCCGAAGAACAGGTTCGGCTCCCCCAGCTTCATGAAGTCGTCTTTGGACTGCCAGTCGGGCTGGGCGATCACCCCTACCCGAAAGCCTTGCGCCTCCAGCAGCCTGCCAATGATCGCCATGCCAAACGACGGATGGTCGACGTAGGCATCGCCGGTCACGATGATGATGTCGCACGAATCCCAGCCCAACTGATCCATTTCTTCCCGGCTCATGGGCAGGAAAGGCGCTGGCCCGAAACACTCGGCCCAGTACTTGGGATAGTCGAACAACGGCATGGCGGCTTGCATGGCTAGCACCGGTCAGTTAGGCAATGGGTTTGAAAGATCGCGAGGGCGCGCAAGATAGCACAAAAAATAACCAAACACAGCCCGAAAGCTACGAGCTGCAAGCCTCAAGCAGGGCTAGGGCCCCCTGCTCTCACTTGAAACTCGCAGCGGCTTTTATTCGTCGTCGAATTGATAGCTGCCCGGCGCAAGGTTCTCGAAGCGGGTGTATTTGCCGATGAACGCGAGCCGCACGGTGCCGATGGGGCCGTTGCGCTGCTTGCCGATGATGATTTCGGCAACGCCCTTGTGTTCGGTTTCGGGGTGATACACCTCGTCCCGGTAAACGAACATGATCACGTCGGCGTCCTGCTCGATCGCCCCGGATTCCCGCAAGTCGGAGTTCACCGGGCGCTTGTTTGGGCGCTGTTCCAGGGAGCGGTTGAGCTGGGAGAGCGCCACTACCGGGCAGTTGAATTCCTTCGCCAGCGCCTTGAGCGAGCGGGAAATCTCGGAAATTTCGTTGGTACGGTTGTCACCGCTGGAACCGGGGATCTGCATCAGCTGCAGGTAGTCGACCATGATCATCGCCACCTCACCGTGCTCACGCACGATGCGCCGGGTACGCGCGCGCATCTCCGACGGGCTGATGCCGGCGGTGTCATCGATGAACAACTTGCGGTCGTTGAGCAGGTTGACCGCGCTTGTCAGCCTCGGCCAGTCGTCATCTTCGAGCTTGCCGGTACGCACTTTGGTCTGGTCGATACGGCCCAACGACGACAGCATCCGCAACACCAGGGAGTCGCCGGGCATCTCCAGCGAGTAGACCAACACCACCTTTTCGGTACGCATCAGGGCGTTTTCCACCAGGTTCATGGCGAAGGTGGTCTTACCCATCGAAGGCCGGCCGGCAACGATGATCAGGTCGGCTGGCTGCATGCCGCTGGTTTTGTCATCGAGGTCGGTGAAACCGGTTGTCAGGCCGGTGATGGCGGCGTCGGTGTTGAACAGGGTGTCGATGCGGTCGATGGCCTTGGTCAGCAGGTCAGTCACGCCAACCGGCCCGCCGGTCTTGGGGCGTGCTTCGGCGATCTGAAAGATCTGCCGCTCGGCCTCATCGAGGATCTCGCCTGCATTGCGGCCTTCGGGGTTGAAGGCGCTGTCGGCGATGTCGTTGCTGATGCTGATCAACTGGCGCAGGGTGGCGCGCTCGCGAACGATCTGCGCGTAGGCCTTGATGTTGGCCACCGACGGGGTGTTGCGTGCCAAGTCGCCAAGATAGGCCAGGCCGCCAGTCTGGCTGCCCTGCCCTTCGCGGTCGAGCTGTTCGGACAGCGTCACGACGTCGAAGGGCTGGTTCTGCTCGGCCAGCTTCGAAATGGCGCGGTAGATCAGGCGGTGGTCATGGCGGTAGAAATCGCCGTCCGAAACCTGGTCCAGCACCCGCTCGTAGGCGTTGTTGTCCAGCATCAGGCCACCGAGCACGGCTTGTTCGGCCTCGATGGAATGCGGCGGGACCTTCAACGCGGCGGTTTGCAGGTCGAACTGTTCGGGCGTGGAAATCTCGTTCATGGCCACGGGAATTCTATAGGGGTAGAAAAACATGAAGGCGCGCATCGCAAAAGCGAGCGCGCCTTCATCTTATTGGCCCGCCGGAAGGAATACCACCGGCGAGCCAAATGCCTGAGGGCAATCAGGCAGCGACAACAACCACGCGAACGGTGGCTTCGACGTCGCTGTGCAGGTGCACGGCTACATCGTATTCGCCAACGTGACGGATGGTGCCGTTCGGCAGGCGAACTTCAGCCTTGGCCACTTCTACGCCGGAGGCGGTCAGGGCGTCAGCGATGTCGTGGGTGCCGATCGAACCGAACAGTTTGCCTTCATCGCCAGCGGTAGCGGTGATGGTGACTTCCAGCTCGGCCAGTTGGGCAGCGCGGGTTTCAGCCGACGATTTCTTGTCTGCGGCCAGTTTTTCCAGCTCGGCGCGGCGGGCTTCGAACGACGCGATGTTCGCTTCGGTCGCAACGGTGGCCTTGCCTTGCGGCAGCAGGTAGTTACGGCCGTAACCACCTTTTACGCTTACTTTGTCGCCCAGGTTGCCCAGGTTGGCGATTTTTTCCAGCAGGATCAGTTCCATTTGGTATTAACCTCTTAACTTTTAACCTTCACCGTTCGCGGGGCCTTGGTTGTTGCCTCCAGGAGGCGCCAGGCGGCCGCGAAAATCAATCAGGCTGTCGACTATGGCCAGAAGCACCAGCAATGGATAGATAGCCTGCATGGAAACGACAAGCATCAAATACAACCCAACCAGCCAAAACCGGCCCAGCTTGCCCATCGCCACCAGCCCATGAATCAGGGCCAGCCCGGCGAACATCAGTGGCACACTGCACAGCGGCGTGAGCATGGCGACCTGGGCCCCGAATTGCGGCCCCACCAGCATCAGCACCAACAGCAGCAGGGCCGCGGCGCCGGGGATGCGCACCGCGCGAAACTCGCGGCCGAACCCACCGGGGTTGTAAAGAACTGCTTGCCAGTAACGGCCCAACATCAGGACCACTACACTGCACGCTTGCAACACAGACGCTATCAGACCGTTGAGTACCGGGGCGATCAACGCCTCCAGGCGAGCCTGCTCCTCCAGCTTCAATTGCTGGTAGACCCCTCCGAACAGCCGTGGCAGCTGGGTTTGCACCATCTGCGCCAGGTCGTCGATAGGCTCTCGAAACAACGAGCCCAGGACCACGCCATACACCAGGCCAAGCCCGATGCTGGCAAGCAGCACGCGGCTCCAGGGCCAACCGGCGCGCAACAGCTGCGCCAGCACCACCGAACCGAGCAACACCATCAGGGTGCGCGGCTCGCCGAAATACCACCAGACAAACGCTGGCAGCACGCCCCAGGCCAGGACGCCGAAAGCGCCCTCGAACCCCCGCCGCAGCAGCACGAGGCAGGCAGCGGCGGCACTCAACCAGAACAACAGCGGCAATGCCGCACAACCTGCCACCACGAGGGTGGCCTGCACGCGACCGCGCATGATGAAATCAGCCAACGGGCGCATGGATCTATCCTTTTACTGCGTACTTAAAGCCTGGTCTCAGCGGCCGTGGCTGTCGGTGTAAGGCAGCAGGGCCAGGAAGCGGGCGCGCTTGATAGCGGTGGCCAGCTGACGCTGATAACGGGCTTTGGTACCGGTGATGCGGCTAGGAACGATCTTGCCGGTTTCGGATACGTAAGCTTTCAGGGTGTTGAGATCCTTGTAATCGATCTCTTTGACGTTTTCTGCGGTGAAACGGCAGAATTTACGACGGCGGAAGAAACGTGCCATTTAACAGGCTCCTCTAAAGATCCGTGGATTACTCGTCAGCGTTGTCGTTGCTGTCGCTGTTGTCGCTGTCGTCGCCTTCGGCGCTGTCAGCGTTCTCAGGACGCTCGCGACGCTCACGGCGCTCGCTGCGGTTCTCTTCAGCCTTCAGCATCTCGGATGGGCCGGTAACGGCTTCGTCGCGACGGATGATCAGGTTGCGGATAACGGCGTCGTTGTAGCGGAAGTTGTCTTCCAGCTCAGCCAGGGCTTTGCCGGAGCACTCGACGTTCAGCATCACGTAGTGAGCCTTGTGAACGTTGTCGATTGCGTAGGCCAGTTGACGACGGCCCCAGTCTTCCAGGCGGTGGATCTTGCCACCTTCTTCTTCGATCAGCTTGGTGTAACGCTCGACCATGCCGCCGACTTGCTCGCTCTGATCCGGGTGAACCAGAAAGATGATTTCGTAATGACGCATGAATGCTCCTTACGGGTTGTAGCCTGCCGCTTTCGCGATCAGACAAGGAGTGGATGTTCTTCTAGCCTGCCTCGGCTCGAGGCAGGGCTGGCCCTGCCGCAACGGGCAAGGCGCGCAATTGTAGAGAAGCGCTTCGGGCGAAGCAAGGAGAACTGGCGATTATTTGAGCAATGGCCGGCGCTGGCGCACCGCTTCGAACAGGCAGACGCCGGTGGCCACTGACACGTTCAGGCTGCTGACACTGCCACCCATGGGCAGCTTGACCAGGTAATCGCAATGCTCGCGGGTCAGCCTGCGCATGCCCTTGCCCTCGGCGCCCATCACCATCACCAACGGGCCGGTGAGGTCCTGGTCATAGATCAGCGTCTGCGCCTCGCCGGCCGTCCCGACGACCCACAACCCGCGCTGCTGCAGCTTCTCGAGCGTACGCGCGAGATTGGTCACAGCCACCAGGGGTACGACTTCCGCCGCGCCGCAGGCGACCTTGCGCACGACCGCGGTGAGCGTTGCGGATTTGTCCTTGGGCACGATGACGGCCGTCACGCCCGCGGCATCGGCGCTGCGCAGGCAGGCGCCAAGGTTGTGCGGGTCGGTCACGCCATCGAGCACCAGCAACAGGGGCGGGGTTTCACTGCGCTCGAGCAGCTCCTCGAGCATTGCCTCACCCCATACCTGGCTCGGGCTCACCTCGGCCACGACGCCCTGGTGGACGCCCTCAACCCAGGTGTCCATTTCCTTGCGGTCAACAGCGCCGATCGCGACGCGGTATTGCCCCGCCAGCTCGAGCAAGGCCTGCACGCGAGGCTCGCTCCGGCCCTCGGACAGCCAAATCTGCTTAACCCGCTTGGGGTGGTGCCGCAACAGGGCCTCGACGGCGTGAACGCCGTAGATTTTTTCCAGCTGGCTCATGCTTTACCTTTACTGCTGCTGCGCGACTTGGACGCCCCTTTGCGGTGCTTGGTCGGCTTCCCTTCGGCCTTCTTGCTCGATGAAGCGGGCTTGTTACCACCGTGGCGCGCCTCGGACATCAACGCCTTTTTCATCTCACGGCTCTTGCGCACCTCAGTGTTGTTGGCGACGGCGTGAGACGAGTGGTAGGCATCGGCCACAGCCGGGTCTTTTTCAGCCTTGCGCTTGCGCGGCTTGGCCGCTTCGGCAGCAGGCAACTGATCGAACTGTGACTGGGGATCGGCCGGGGCCGCCTCTTTCTTCGTGCTGCGCTTGCGTGTTTCGGTTTTGGCCGTGGAGTCGGCCAGCTCGAAATCGATCTTGCGCTCGTCAAGGTCAACCCGCATCACGCGCACATCTACCGTATCGCCCAGGCGGAAGCTGCGCCCGGTGCGCTCACCGGTGAGGCGGTGGTGAACCTGATCGTAATGGTAATAGTCACCGGGCAACGCCGAAACGTGCACCAGGCCCTCGACGTAGATGTCCTTGAGCTCGACGAACAGGCCGAAACCCGTTGTTGCGGTGATCACGCCCGGGAAGCTCTCACCCACGCGGTCGCGCATGTATTCGCATTTGAGCCAGTTGACGACATCACGGGTCGCTTCGTCGGCACGACGCTCGGTCATCGAGCATTGCTCGCCCAGTTGCTCCAGCGCCGCTTCATCGTATGGATAAAGCTTCGCTTTGGGCATGCTCGCGGCGCCTGCCCGCACCACGTGAGGGGTTTCCCGGCGTGAACGAATCACGCTGCGAATGGCGCGGTGCACCAGCAAATCGGGGTAGCGGCGGATCGGTGAGGTGAAGTGGGTGTAGGCCTCGTAGTTCAGGCCGAAGTGGCCATTGTTCTGCGAGGTGTACACCGCCTGGCTGAGCGAGCGCAGCATGACCGTCTGGATGAGCTGAAAATCCGGGCGATCCTTGATGCTTTCGAGCAGCTGCTGGTAGTCCTTGGGCGTCGGGCCATCCTTGCCCTTGTGCAGGGACAGGCCCAACTCGCCCAGAAAGGCACGCAGTTTTTCCAGGCGCTCGGGGGGCGGGCCATCGTGCACGCGGTACAGCGCAGGGATCTCGTGCTTCTGGAAGAACGCTGCAGTGGCAACGTTGGCCGCCAGCATGCATTCCTCGATCAGCTTGTGCGCGTCGTTGCGTTGGGTCGGGCGGATCTCGGCGATCTTGCGCTCGGCACCGAAAATGATGCGGGTTTCCTGGGTCTCGAAGTCGATCGCACCGCGCACGTGCCGCGCGCCGATCAGCACCTTGTAGAGGGCATGGAGCTGCTTGAGGTGCGGAACCACCTCGGCATACTCCTCACGCAGGCCCTTGGCCTCGCTGGTGCGAGCATGCTCGAGCATCGTGCTGACCTTGTTGTAGGTCAGCCGTGCATGGGAGTGGATCACCGCCTCATAGAACTTGTAGTCGACCATCTGCCCGGTCTTGTTCATGGTCATCTCGCAGACCATGGCCAGCCGGTCGACCTTTGGGTTCAACGAGCACAGCCCGTTGGACAGCTCCTCGGGCAGCATCGGCACTACGCGCTCCGGGAAATACACCGAGTTGCCGCGCACTTGCGCTTCGTTGTCGAGCGCCGAGCCGACCTTCACGTAGCTGGACACATCGGCGATGGCCACATACAGGCGCCAGCCGCCGCTGAACATCTTGAGCTTGCCCAGTGGCTCGCAGAAAACGGCGTCGTCGAAGTCGCGAGCGTCTTCGCCATCGATGGTCACGAAGGGCAGCGCGCGCAGGTCGACGCGGTGCTCCTTGTGCTTTTCCTCTACATAGGACTTGAGCTTCGAGGCCTCACGGGTCACGCCCTCAGGCCACACATGGGGAATGTCGTAGCTGCGCAGGGCAACGTCGATTTCCATGCCTGGCGCCATGTAGTTGCCCAGCACTTCCACCACGTCACCCTGGGCCTGGAACCGCTGGGTGGGCCAGTGGGTGATGCGAATTTCGACGAACTGGCCGATCTTGGCGCCATTGTTGCGCCCTTGGGTGACCAGCACTTCCTGCTGCACCTTGGGGTTGTCTGGCTGCACGAAGCCGATGCCGCCCTCTTCGAAGTAGCGGCCAACGATCGTTTCGTGGCCTCGGCTGACGACCTCCACCAGCGCGCCTTCGCGGCGGCCGCGGCGGTCGGTGCCGGAAACCCGTGCCAGGGCGCGGTCTCCATCGAACACAGTGCGCATCTGGGCGGGGCTCAAAAACAGGTCGTCGCTGCCGTCGTCCGGGATCAGGAAGCCGAAGCCATCACGGTGGCCGCTCACGCGCCCAGCGATCAGGTCGAGCTTATCGACGGGGGCATAAGTGCCCCGGCGCGTGAAGATCAGTTGGGCATCGCGCTCCATGGCGCGCAGGCGACGGCGCAGAGCTTCGATCTGGTCTTCTTCGTGCAAGCCGAATTCATCGGCCAGCTGTTCACGACTGGCGGGCGAGCCGCGATCAGCCAGGTGCTGGAGGATCAGTTCGCGGCTAGGGATGGGATTGTCGTATTTTTCCGCTTCGCGAGCGGCCTCGGGGTCGAGGGACTGCCAGTCGGCCATTAGATAAGGTTCACCTTGTGCATATAATGCGGGTTAGTGTGGCATAGCTGCATTGAAACCGGAAATACAAGGGTTTGACAGCCCTGTACATAGCTTTTTAGCCCCGAGGGGGCGATACGAAAAAGATTTTTACGCTCAGGGGTTTACAGCCCAAAACCTGCGCCGTATAGTGCGCGCCATTGCCCAGGTGGTGAAATTGGTAGACACGCCAGCTTCAGGTGCTGGTGACCTTACGGTCGTGGAAGTTCGAGTCTTCTCCTGGGCACCAATTTCGAATACAAAAACCCGCTCATTGAGCGGGTTTTTTCGTTTCAGGCCTTGAATTGGCCAAGGCTTGCTTTCAATTGCGCAGCCAACCCGTCCAACACCTGGCTGCTGGCCGTGGTTTCCATCACCGCCTGCGCCGAGCGCTCAGCCTGCGAGTGGATCACCTCCACACGGCTCTTGACCGCATGTGCGCCCTCGGCCTGATGCTCGGCTGCCCGGGTGGCCAATCCGATAGCGGCGTGAATCTCCTGCACCGACGCTTGAACCGTCTGCTGCAAGCGGGCGCTGTCGCGCAATACCAGTAGCCCCTCACTGGCCTGCTTGCCAGCCTGGCCGATGGCGCTTACGGCTTCCTTCGCCCCCGCCTGCAAGGCGACGATATGGGCCTGGATATCGCCGGTGGAGCTTTGCGTCTTGCTCGCCAAAGCCCGCACCTCGTCAGCCACCACCGCAAACCCGCGCCCGGTTTCCCCCGCTCGCGCCGCTTCGATGGCAGCGTTCAGGGCCAATAGGTTGGTTTGCTCGGCGATCCCATGGATGACCTCCAACACCACCTCGATCTGCTGGCTCTGGTCGGCCAGCCGCTCGATCACCCGTGAGCCGGTCTGAACCTGCCCGGCCAGTGCCTCGATCAAGGTGCCGACCTGATTGGAGGCCTTGGTGGTTTCGTCGGTAGCCTGCCGGATTTCAGCGACCTGAGCCAACGCCGCTCGCATAGCCTGGCTTTCGGCCTGGGCTTCGTCGGCCATGGTAGAAAGCGCATCCAGGCTCGCTGCCACTTCGTCTCGCTGGCGAGCCGCCGCCTGGCCGGCACCGGCGCTGCGCTGGGCCATGGCATTGATTTCCACACCGGTGCGCTGGGCAACCTCGCCGGCTTCTCGCACGATGGGCTGGAGCTTGTCGATGAAGCGGTTGACCGAACCTGCCATCTCGCCGATTTCGTCATGGCTATCGATGCTGACTCGGCGGGTGAGATCGCCCTCCCCGGCAGCCAGGTCATTCAGCGCCACGATCAGCAAGCGCAACTTGCTCAATACTCGCCGGCCCAGCACCACCGCTACCACCAGCAACACCAGAATACCGACTACGGCCAGCCCCAATCCGATACGCCAGCGCAGCGTTTCGGCAGCCGCCGAAACCGCGCTGTGTGTGTTGGCCTGCATGGACTCAGCGGCGCCCTGGGCCGCCTGCAATCGGTCACGCAGCACTTTGCCGCTTTGCGCGGCGGCGCCAGAAACACTTTCGCCTACCAAACGATCGCTGCTGGAGATCAGCGTGCTGAAGCGTTGATCGAGCGCCGCCAGCTGGGCATCCACCGAAGCGGTCGACACCGCCATACGTATTTTGCCGATCTCTACACCGTTAGGGTTGATCGACTGCTCGGTGTAATACACCCCGGGGTCCTTGGGGGCGGCACTCAGCGCTTTGTCCATCGCCCGCTCACCCTCACCGCTATTGACCAATCGCTGCACGATCGGGTTGTCTCGGTTCAGGTAACGGGTAAGGTGCTCACCTTGCGCATCGTCGTACACCACGAACAGCACATCAGGGTTGCGCTGTGCGCGGCGGGCGAATTCAGAAAGGGTTGGGATGTCGTTGTCCCAGATCGCCCTGGGCGCCACCGAGGCCAACAGCAGCGCCATATCATTGGCGGAGTCCTTAAGGTTTTGCTCAAGGGTCTCTCGCAGTTTCTGCTGCTCATCGTGGAGGCGGCTGGTAAGCCCGGCAGCCAGCGTTTTGCGAGTAGAGGCCGACAGCTCATCGAGGCCGCTGGTCACTTCGCGGCTGGCGCTGTCGAGTTCACCGCTCAACCGCTGGCTGTCAGCGCTCATGCGTTGCCCTAGATCCTGCTCCAGAGCCCCTACCGTGCTCCGGGTCAGCGCAACGGCCACGATTACCTGCACTAAAAGTGCAAGCCCCAAAGCAATGAAGACGGGTAGCAGCAAGCGGCTGCGCAACAACGAGAGAACGGCCGACACGGTAAGATCCTCTGCTCGCACGCCATCAATATAATGGCTTTCTTGTTCAGAGTTTCTATACAGCAAACGCCGTGCCGTTGCAGCTGATTTGGCGCCAAAAAACAAAGGGCCCCGTGAGGGCCCTTTGTGCAACCACAAGCTTATCGCGGCAAACCTGAAGGCCAAGCCAGCCCGCTTTGGCCGCCGGCCTGCCGCTTGAAGCGGCCGCGCCTTAGTTGAAGGGGTGGCGCAGCACGATGGTTTCGTCGCGGTCAGGGCCGGTAGAAATGATGTCTATCGGTGCACCTACCAGCTCTTCCAGGCGTTTGATGTAGGCCACGGCGTTGGCAGGCAGCGCGTCCAGCGACTTGGCCCCGACGGTGTTCTCGCTCCAGCCCGGCATTTCTTCATAGACCGGCACCAGGCCAACGTAGCTGTCGGCATCGGTCGGGGCTTCGATCACATCGCCAGCCTCGTTCTTGTAGCCGACGCAAATGCGGATGGTTTCCAGGCCGTCCAGCACGTCCAGCTTGGTCAGGCACAGGCCCGAGATGCTGTTGATTTCGATGGCACGGCGCAGGATGATCGCATCGAACCAGCCGCAACGGCGTGCGCGCCCGGTGGTGGCGCCGAACTCATGCCCGCGCTTGGCCAGGTAGGCGCCGGTGTCGTCGAACAGCTCGGTCGGGAACGGCCCGGAGCCGACGCGGGTGGTGTAAGCCTTGGTGATACCGAGGATGTAGTCCAGGTACATCGGGCCAAAACCCGAGCCGGTCGAGATGCCCCCAGCGGTGGTGTTGGAGCTGGTCACGAACGGGTAGGTACCGTGGTCGATGTCCAGCAGCGAGCCCTGCGCACCTTCGAACATGATGTCCTTGCCGGCTTTGCGCAGGCCGTGCAGTTCGGCGGTAACGTCCTGCATCATCGGCTCGAGCTCGTCGGCATAGGCCATGCACTGATCGAGCGTGGCCTGGAAGTCGATCGGCTCTTCCTTGTAGTAATTGACCAGCACGAAGTTGTGGTAGTCCAGCAGTTCACCGAGCTTGGCAGCGAAGCGCTCACGGTGGAACAGGTCGCCGACGCGAAGGCCACGACGCGCGACCTTGTCTTCGTAGGCAGGCCCGATCCCCCGGCCGGTGGTGCCGATCTTGTGCTCGCCACGAGCCTTCTCACGTGCCTGGTCCAGAGCAACGTGGTACTGCAGGATCAACGGGCAGGCTGGGCTGATACGCAGCCGCTCGCGCACCGGCACACCTTTTTCTTCCAGCTTGGTGATCTCGCGCAGCAACGCATCGGGGGCGACCACCACGCCGTTGCCGATCAGGCACTTCACGCCTTCGCGCAGGATCCCGGAAGGGATCAGGTGCAGAACGGTCTTCTCGCCCTTGATCACCAGGGTATGGCCAGCGTTGTGCCCCCCTTGGTAGCGCACCACGGCGGCAGCATGTTCGGTCAGCAGATCGACGATCTTGCCTTTGCCCTCATCACCCCACTGGGTGCCCAGGACGACGACATTCTTACCCATAACACTTGTCCTCATTCGCGCAAACGGTTGCCGGCGTGGCCGGCGGAAAACTTTCGATCAAAGGGCGGCGGTCTGCCATTGCCCATCCTGCAAAACCAACTGGCGGTCGCAACCGGCCTCGTTCGCCGCACTCAGCGGCTGCCCAGGCAAGGCCTGAACCACACGCTGGCCTTGTTCGCGCAGGCGGCGCACCGCCTGCCACAAGGCCGCGTCACCCGCTTCAGGCGCCCAGATACCGCCCACCGGCAACGCCACCTCGGCATTGCCCAGGGTTACCAGTGTGCGCAGGTCGGTAGAAAACCCGGTCGCCGGGCGCGCCCTGCCAAAATCAGCGCCAATATCGTCGTAACGGCCGCCTTGAGCGATGGAGCCGCCAGCGCTGGGGACGAACGCGGCGAATACCACGCCGGTGTGGTAGTGATAGCCGCGCAGCTCGCCCAGGTCGAAATACAGGGGCAGCTCGGGGAAGCGTGCGGCCAGGCGCTCGGCGATGTCGAGCAACTCATCGAGCGCGGCCAATACCGGCCCCGGTGCACGTGCCAGCACCTGGCGGGCTTCGCCCAGCACTTCGCGCCCACCGCACAGGCCCACCAGGGCCCGCAGCATGGTCGCCAGTTCCGCAGGCAGGCGAGCGGTCAGTTCTGTCACTTCATCGAGGGCCTTGCGTTGCAGGGCATCGAACAGCAGCTGCTCGGCATCACCGGATAACCCGGCAGCCCGAGCCAGGCCGCGATAGATGCCCACATGGCCCAGGTCCATGTGGATATCCGGCACCTGCCACAGCTCCAGCATGGCCAGCATCAAGCTGATGACTTCGACATCACTGCTGGTGCTGGCGTCTCCATAGAGCTCGGCACCCAGCTGAATCGGGCTACGAGAGGTGGAAAGCGCTCGCGGCTTGGCGTGCAGCACGCTACCGGCATAGCACAGCCGGCTAGGGCCTTTGCGCCGCAGCGCGTGGGCGTCGATGCGTGCAACCTGCGGTGTGATATCGGCACGAAAGCCCATCTGCCGGCCGGAGAGTGGGTCTACTACCTTGAACGTGCGCAGGTCGAGGTCGTCGGAGGCGGCGCTTAGCAGCGACTCCAGGTACTCGATATGGGGAGTGACGACGAATTCATAGCCCCAGTTCTGAAACAGGTCCAGCACCTTGCGGCGCGCGATCTCGATACGCGCAGCCTCAGGTGGCAGAATTTCTTCGATCCCATCCGGCAGTAGCCAGCGATCTACCGTTGCCATGACGCCAATCCCCTTGTTACGGGTGGCCAGCGCTGAGCCTGGCCCTTACGGAAGCAGACGCAGGCCACGGCCCCCGGGCAGCTTTACGGCCGCCAGGCCCTGAGCCTGCATCCTCGATTGTTCATGGGTTTAGGCGGCCTCGAGGAGCACGCAAACCCGCAGACGCAAAAAAGCCGGGAATTTCCCGGCTGCCGCATCATACACACGTTTTGCCCAACGGGCACCCCGCCAGGCGGCCTGGCCGCCGGGCGGGTGCTCGTATCAGGGCTTGGCCTTTTCCATGTAGCGGAAGAATTCGCTCTTCGGATCGAGGACCAATACGTCGCTTTTGCTGGTGAAGCTGTCGCGGTAGGCCTGCAGGCTGCGGTAGAAACCGTAGAACTCTGGGTCTTGCGAGTAAGCCTTGGAGTAGATCGCGGCCGCTTGGGCATCGCCGTCACCACGCACTTCCTCCGACTCACGATAGGCTTCGGCAAGCAGCACACGGCGCTGGCGGTCGGCATCTGCACGAATACCTTCGGCCAACTCGTTGCCCTTGGCGCGGTGCTCGCGCGCTTCGCGTTCACGCTCGGTGCTCATCCGCTCGAACACACTGCGGTTCACTTCCTTGGGCAGGTCGATGGCCTTGACGCGCACGTCCAGCACCTCAATGCCAAGTTCGGGGCCGGCCATGCGGTTGAGCGACTGGGTGATGTCGTTCATCAGCGCATCACGCTCGCCGGAAACCACCTCATGCAGCGTGCGCTTGCCGAACTGGTCACGCAGCCCAGACTCCAGACGGCGCGCAAGGCGCTCGTCGGCGATCTGCTTCATGCCGGAGGTGGCCGTATAGAAACGCTCGGCATCCTTGACCCGCCACTTGGCATAGGCGTCGACCATTACGGCCTTCTTCTCAAGGGTCAGGAAACGTTGAGTCGGGGCGTCGAGGGTCATCAGCCGGGCGTCGAACTTGCGCACCTGATTGATCACCGGCATCTTCACATGCAGGCCCGGTTCAACGTTCGGTTGCACCACGCGGCCGAACTGCAGCAACACGGCGCGCTCGGTTTCCTGAACGATATAGAAGCTGTTCCAGGCCACGATCGCCAGCACGACGGCGACGACCAGGCCGATTATGGATTTATTGCCCATCAGCGGCTCTCCCGGGTACGCAGATCACGCTGCTGTTGCTGGTCGGCGGCAGCACGCGCCGCGGCATCGGCCGCATTGCTCGTAGCCTGGCTTGGGGACGAAGAGGACGGCGCCCGCGACTTTTCGATCATCTTGTCGAGGGGCAGATAGAGCAAGTTCTGCCCCTTGTCGCCATTGACCATGACCTTACTGGTGTTGCTGTAGACCTCCTGCATCGTCTCCAGATAGAGGCGCTCACGGGTGACGTCTGGTGCCTTGCGATATTCGCCCAGCAGCTTGCTGAAACGGTCGGCCTCACCCTTGGCCCGGGCAACCACTTCGTCACGGTAGCCGTTGGCGTCTTCGATGATGCGCTGCGCCTGGCCGCGCGCCTCGGGCACAACGCCGTTGGCGTAGGTTTCGGCCTGGTTGCGGGAGCGTTGTTCGTCTTCGCGAGCACGGATCACATCGTCGAAGGCTTCCTGTACCTCGCGCGGTGCAGCTGCGCTTTGCACGTTAACCTGCGTCACGGTGATACCGGTGCGGTAGGTGTCGAGGAATTTCTGCAAGCGCTCCTTGATTTCGCCGGCCATCTGCTCACGGCCTTCGGTGAGCACCTGGTCCATCGCGGTGGAACCCACCACATGGCGCAAGGCGCTGTCGGTAGCGTGCTGCAGGCTGACTTCAGGCTGATCGACGTTAAGCACGAAGTCGCGCAAGTTGGTGATGCGATACTGAACGGTCAGAGGCACTTCGACGATGTTCTCGTCTTCGGTGAGCATCTGGCCCTGTTTGCTGTACGCCCGTTCGCGCGTGACGTTTTCCATGTACTTGCGATCGAACGGCGGGAAGTAGATGTGCAGGCCCGCGCCTTCGGTTTCGTAGTACTTGCCCAGACGCAGGATGACGGCCTGCTCCTGTTCGTCAACGACATAGATGGCGCTGTACAGCCAGATGGCGGCAAGAACCGCCAGGCCAATGCCGAGCAGGCCGAAACCGCCACCACTGGATGAACCACCGCTGCCGCTGCCGCCGCTGCGTTTTTTTCCACCGCCGAACAGGCCGTTCAGGCTGTCCTGCAATTTGCGGAAGGCTTCGTCCAGGTCCGGCGGCCCCTTGCGATCACCGCCGCCGCCATTGTTGCCACGGCGGCCGCCCCAAGGGTCCTGGTTGTTCGAATTGCCACCCGGCTCATTCCAAGCCATAGCGCTCTCCATCTGATAAAGCAAAGACGCACCCGCTGGCGCGTCGGCCAATGCTACAGAATGCCCATGCCGCTCACCAAATGGCGGCGAAAAGCTTTTATTGCAAAGTGTGTTGCTCTACGAAGGCGTCGGGCTCCATCCCCTCGCGGCTGACAAGACGGTTGAGCTCGGCTCGCGGAATACGCACCGCCAACAGGCTCTGGCCCGTTTCGTCGTGCTCTTCGCCCTGCACGGCACCGATGGCGAAAAATTGCGCACGCAAACGCCCCAACTGCTGAGGCAAGCGTAGCGTAGCGACGAACAGGTCTTCGGCAAGCAATTCGGCGATGGCCTGCTCCAGCAGCTCAAGGCCCTTGCTGTCTTGCGCCGACAGCCAGACCCGCTGCGGCTTGCCGTCTTCGCCCCGTTGAATCTGCGGCTCGACATTTTCAAGGAGGTCGACCTTGTTGTAGACCTCCAAGATTGGCAAATCCTTGGCGCCGATTTCACCCAGGACCGCCAGCACTTGCTCGATCTGGGCCTGGCGCTCAGGCTCGTGGGCATCGATCACATGCAGGAGCAAGTCAGAATTGCTCGACTCCTCCAGCGTGGCGCGAAACGCCTCGACGAGCTTGTGCGGCAGGTGGCGGATAAAACCTACGGTGTCGGCCAGCACGATCGGGCCCAGGTCGGCCAACTCGAGCCGGCGCAGCGTAGGGTCGAGGGTGGCGAACAGCTGGTCGGCGGCATACACGTGGGCCTGGGTGACGGCATTGAACAGCGTGGATTTGCCAGCGTTGGTATAGCCGACCAGCGACACCGAAGGAATATCGGCACGGCGACGGCCGCGACGGGCCTGCTCACGCTGGCTGCGGACCTTCTCGAGGCGCGCCTTGATCTGGCGCAGGCGCACGCGCAGCAGGCGGCGGTCAGTCTCGAGTTGGGTTTCACCCGGCCCGCGCATGCCGATACCGCCTTTCTGCCGCTCAAGGTGGGTCCAGCCGCGGACCAGCCGGGTGCTCATGTGTTCGAGCTGGGCCAGCTCGACCTGCAGCTTGCCTTCGTGGGTGCGGGCGCGCTGGGCGAAGATATCCAGAATCAAGCCAGTGCGGTCGATCACCCGGCACTCGAACGCCCGCTCCAGGTTACGCTCCTGGCTCGGGGTAAGTGTGTGGTTGAAGATGACGAGATCGGCCTTTTCGGCATGGACGAGGTCGTGAAGCTCCTCGACCTTGCCACTGCCGATCAGAAACTTGGCGGTGGGCTGGTGCCGGGCAACGTTGACGAACGCTACCGTTTCGGCACCGGCGGAAGCCGCCAGGTCTTGGAACTCCTGCGGGTCTTCACGCGCCTCAGGGTCTTGACCTTCCAGGTGAACGAGAATGGCTCGTTCACCACCTCCGTGGCGCTCAAAGAACAAAGCAGGCTCCTATGGCAGGATCAGGCGTTGCCTGGCTCGGCGTCGGCGCTGTCCGAATCGCCAGCGCTAGGCAGGCGGATGGGGCGGGATGGCACGACAGTGGAGATTGCATGCTTGTAGACCATCTGGCTGACGGTGTTTTTGAGCAGAATCACGAACTGGTCGAACGATTCGATGGAGCCTTGCAGCTTGATGCCGTTGACGAGATAGATCGAGACACTGACCTTCTCTTTTCTCAATGTGTTCAAGTAAGGGTCTTGTAGCGAATGCCCTTTTGACATGTGCCGCACTCCTTTAAGGATCAATAGTAAAAAACGTCGAAAAAAATGGCGCCTGCCGGCTTTCCCCCAAGGATAGACGGCAATTGCGAAACTCAGCCCAATATGGAGATTGATCCGAGGTATTTCAAGGACTGCGTCAGATTGTCGCAAGCCAGGCTGTCAAGCCAATTCAGGCCCTGCCAGCTGCGCAACCAGGTGAACTGCCGCTTGGCCAGCTGCCGGGTTGCGATGATGCCGCGCTCGCGCATCTGTTCATACGACAGCGCGCCGTCAAGATGTTCCCAGACTTGCCGGTAACCGACTGCACGAATCGAAGGCAGGTCAGGGTTCAGGTCGCCCCGCTCACGCAGCGAAACGACTTCGTCGACGAAGCCATGCTCGAGCATCTGGTCGAAACGCTGGGCAATACGCCGATGCAGCACAGCGCGGTCCTGCGGGGCGATCGCCAGGTGCGCGACAGTATAGGGCAATTGCGCCCCCGATGAGGCGCCTGTTTCGCGACTTTCGGCCAACTGCCTGGCGCGCAGTGCCGTCATGCTCAGGCCACTCACGCGAAACACCTCAAGCGCGCGGATGAGCCGTTGCGGATCATTGGGGTGAATGCGCGCTGCCGACACCGGGTCGATCGCCTCCAATTGCGCGTGCAGGGCGTGCAACCCTTCACTCGCGGCCTCGGCCTCCAGCGCTTGGCGGACTGCTGGGTCGGCACTGGGCATATCGGCCAGGCCTTCGCTGAGCGCCTTGAAGTAGAGCATGGTGCCCCCAACCAGCAGCGGGATCTTGCCGCGCCCGCTGATATCGGCCATCGCCGCCAGCGCATCACGGCGAAACTCCGCCGCGCTGTAGGGCTGGGAGGGGTCGAGAATGTCGACCAGCCGGTGCGGGTGGCGTGCCAGCACCTCGGCCGAAGGCTTGGCGGTGCCGATGTTCATGCCTCGGTAGACCAATGCCGAGTCAACGCTGACAAGCTCACACGGCAGCACCTGGGACAGCTCGATGGCCAGGTCCGTCTTGCCCGACGCCGTCGGCCCCATCAGGAAGATGGCAGGGGGTAGCTGAGCCATCTCAGCGACCGCGCAGGAAGAGTTTGTCGAGATCGTCCAGGCCCATCTGGGTCCAGGTCGGGCGGCCATGGTTGCACTGGCCGCTGCGCTCGGTGATTTCCATATCACGCAGCAAAGCGTTCATCTCCGGCACCGTTAGCCGGCGGTTGGCGCGCACCGAGCCATGGCAGGCCATGGTACCGAGCAGCTCGTTCAGGTGCGCCTGGATACGGTCGCTGCTGCCGTACTCCATCAGGTCGGTGAGCACGTCGAACACCAGCCGGTTGGCCTCTGCCTGGCGCAACAGCGCCGGGATCTGGCGGATCGCCAGGGTCTCGGGGCCAAGCCGCTGCAGCTCGAAGCCCAGGCGCAAGAACCAGGCAGCGTGCTCTTCGGCGCAATCGGCCTCGCGCTGGCTGACGGCGAGCGTTTCGGGCACCAACAGGGGTTGGCCACTCAGGCCCTCGCTGGCCATGGCCACCTTGAGCCGCTCGTAGGTGATGCGCTCATGTGCGGCGTGCATGTCTACCAGCACCAACCCCTGAGCGTTCTCCGCCAGGATGTAGATACCCTTGAGCTGGGCCAGGGCATAGCCCAGCGGTGGGATGTCGCTGTCACTGGGCGGCAGCGACGGCGCCATAGCTGGGGAAGCATTTTCAGGCAGGGGCGCGAAAAAGGTCTTGTAGACCCCCTGCGCTTCGGCCGCTGGAAGCACCTGGCCCGGATTTGGGCGCGGGTTGAAACCGTAGCCACCACCACCACCACCGCCACCGGAGAAGCTCTGCGGGGCTGCCGGGCTGGGCTCCATGAGGTTGGCCGCCAGGCGCATTTCGCCCTGAGGGCCGAACTCGCCAGCCTGGGCGCCAGTGGGGCGCGTCACCTGCGGCTGCACGGGCTCTGCCTGCGCCAGGTGATCCTCGGGGCGTACGTCCGCCAGGGACCGATGCAAAGTGCCATAGAGAAAGTCGTGCACCATGCGCCCATCACGAAACCGCACTTCGTGTTTGGTGGGGTGAACGTTCACATCCACCGCGACTGGGTCGACTTCCAGAAACAGCACGAAGGTGGGATGGCGGCCGTTGAACAGTACGTCACGGTAAGCCTGGCGTACCGCATGAGCGACCAGCTTGTCGCGCACTGCACGGCCGTTGACGAAGAAGTACTGCATGTCGGCCTGGCTGCGGGAAAAGGTCGGCAGGCCCACCCAGCCCCACAACCGCAAGCCATTGCGCTCCACCTCGATAGGCATGGCTTGCTCGAGAAAGCCCGCCCCACAGATGGCACCGACCCGGCGTGCCTGGGCGGCTTCGTCGTTTGCGGCGTGCAAGGCCAGCACGCTCTTGCCGTTGTGGCGCAGGTGGAAGGCCACGTCGAACCGCGCCAGTGCCAGGCGCTTGATCACCTCGTGCAAGTGATCGAATTCGGTCTTCTCGGTCTTGAGGAACTTGCGGCGCGCCGGCGTATTGAAAAAAAGGTCGCACACCTCTACCGAGGTGCCTATCGGGTGGGCAGCAGGCTGCACGCGAGGGGTCATCTCGCGGCCCTCTGTTTCAACCTGCCAGGCCTGCTCGGCCTGGGCAGTGCGCGAGGTCAGCGTGAGCCGTGCCACCGAGCTGATCGAGGCCAGCGCCTCACCACGAAAGCCCATGCTTCTGACGCGCTCGAGGTCTTCGAGGTCGCGAATCTTGCTGGTGGCATGGCGGGCCAGCGCCAGCGGCAAGTCGTCGGCTTCGATGCCTCGGCCGTCGTCGCGTACCCGCAGCAGCTTCACCCCGCCCTGCTCGACGTCTATGTCGATGCGGGTAGCGCCAGAGTCGAGGCTGTTCTCCAGAAGCTCCTTGACCACAGATGCCGGGCGCTCGACCACTTCGCCCGCGGCGATCTGGTTGGCAAGACGGGGGCTGAGCAGCTCGATGCGTCCGCTGTCACTCATCATTGGGCTGCCAGGGTGGTGGTGGGCGGAATAGTGAGCATCTGGCCAACCTTGAGTTCGTCGCTTTTGAGGTTGTTGCTGCTGCGCAGGGTTTCGACCGGCACGTTATAGCGCACCGCCAGCATTGCCAGGCTTTCACCTGGCTCGACACGGTGGTCGCGTGCAGTGGCGGCGATCTTGCCCTGATCCCTCAGCCAGGCGATATAGGTACCCGGCGGCGGGTTCTGCTCGAAGAAGGCCTTGACCCCGGCCCGGATCGAACGCGCCAGAGCCTGCTGGTGGGCCGGGCTCTGCAGCTTGGCCGCCTCGGCCGCGTTGGATATGAAGCCGGTTTCTACAAGGATCGACGGGATATCGGGCGACTTGAGCACCATGAACCCTGCCTGCTCCACGCGGCCTTTGTGCAGCGAAGTCACCCGGCCGATATTGCTCAGCACCTTCTGGCCGACGTTCAGGCTGCTGGTGAGGGTGGCGGTCATGGACAGGTCGAGCAGCACCCCAGCGAGCATACGATCCTTGTCATCCAGGCTGACGTTGCCGGCGCCGCCGATCAAGTCGGAGCGGTTCTCGGTGTCGGCCAGCCATCGCGCGGTCTCGGAGGTGGCCCCCCGGTCCGATAGCGCGAAGACCGAAGCGCCGAACGCTGCAGACGAAGGGGCGGCATCGGCGTGAATCGACACGAACAGGTCGGCGCCCTTCTTGCGGGCGATCTCCGTACGCCCACGCAGCGGTATGAAGTAGTCACCGGAACGGGTCAGCTCGGCGCGAAACCCCTTCTCTTCGTTGATCTGCCGCTGCACCTCGCGGGCGATCTGCAGGGTGATGTCTTTCTCGTGCTGGCCGCGAGCGCCCGAAGCCCCCGGGTCTTCACCGCCATGGCCAGCGTCGATCGCCACGATGATGTCACGCTTGCCGCTCGGCGCCGGCGACAGCTTGATGTCTGGCCGGGCAGGCGTTACCGGCAGCGCCGGAGTGGTTGCCACGGCAGGCGGCGGCGTAGGCGCGCTAGCCTCGGCAGCATCGGCGGCCTGATCGTAGAGGTCGACCACCAGGCGGTTGCCGTACTGCTGGTTGGGCGCGAGCACGAAACTCTTGGGCGTGACGGATTTTTTAAGGTCGACGACCACGCGCAGGTCGTTGGGCGTGCGTTGGGCGGTGCGCACGCTGGTGATGGGCGTGTTGGCAGTGGCAACGTTGATCGGCGCGGCCAGGGTAGCACCGTTGATGTCGATCACCAGGCGATCGGGCGCCGTCAGCGTGAACACGCTGTGCTGGACCGGGCCAGACAGGTCAAAGACCAGGCGGGTGTTATCCGGGGCGCGCCACAGGCGCATGCTCTTGACTTGGGAAACACCCCAGGCCTGGGTCGCGAACGCCGCTATCAGCAGCCCCGCGACCAGTGCGCGAATGCGCATAGTTACCACACCCCTACATGAATTCGGTTGCCAGCTCGGTGGCCCATGCTTCGCCTGCTGGGCTACGAGGCACCAAGTGCAGCGAACGCCCCGGCGTTTGGGCGCTTATGTTAATGACCATGTCGGGTTTTGGCAAAAAGCCTTGGCCTTTTTCCGGCCACTCCACCAGGCACAGGGTTGCGCCTTCGAAATAATCGCGGATACCCATGAACTCAAGCTCTTCAGGGTCGGCCAGGCGATACAGGTCGAAATGGTAAATCCGCACCGGGCCGATCTCGTAGGGCTCCACCAGGGTGAAGGTCGGGCTCTTGACCGGACCTTGGTGGCCAAGCCCGCGGATCATGCCGCGGGAAAGGGTGGTTTTGCCCATGCCAAGGTCGCCATTGAGAAACAGCGTGCCGGCCCCGGCGGTCAGTTGCCCGAGGCGAGCGCCAAAGGCCGCCATGGCCTCTTCGCCTTCAACGAATAGGGTTACTTCTGGCATGGTGCGTACTCTTCAAGCAATTGACGAATCATCGGTATCAAATCGGTTGCCGCCAGCCCCCGGCCCGCATTGCCCAGGGCCTGGCCAGCGCGGGCATGCAACCATACACCCAGGCAGGCAGCATGAAACGGCCCCATGTGCTGAGCCAGCAACGCACCAATCAGCCCGGCCAGCACGTCCCCCAGCCCAGCGGTGGCCATAGCGGGGTGCCCATGGTTGCACAGCGCAAGCCGGCCACCAGGCTCGGCCACCAGGCTCCCTGAGCCCTTGAGTACCGCCACACAGGCATAGCGCTGTGCCAGGGCCTGCACTGCGGCAGGCCGGTCGGCCTGCACCTGGGCGGTTGAGATACCCAGCAGCCTGGCGGCCTCGCCGGGGTGGGGCGTGATTACACTGCCGGCGGGCACTCGCAGCCCACGTTGGGCGAGCAGGTTCAGCGCATCGGCATCCCACACCTGAGGCAGGTTCGCCGAGGCTGCCACCGACAGCAGCCCACGGGCCCAGGCGCCCTGCCCCATGCCGGGCCCGACTACCAGCACCGAGGCGGCCTTGACCAGTGGCAGGAGCTGGTTGGCAGACTCTACCCCAGCTGCCATCACCTCGGGCAACCGCACCAGTGCCGGCCCGACATGCTCAGGGCGGGTCGCCAGGCTGACCATTCCCGCCCCGGCCCGCAGCGCCATTTCGGCACTCATCAGGGTTGCGCCGCCGGTTCCATGATCGCCACCGATGGCCAGCACGCGGCCGAACTGGCCTTTATGGGCCACCGGAGAGCGCGGTGCCAGGCGCCGCAGGTTACCGGCCGCCAGGCGCTGGGCACTGGCAGGCTGGGCGGCAACCAACGCGCTGTCGGCTTGCAGGTCGTCGAACAGCAGATCCCCCGTGCAGGCCAGGCCGTCAGCCGTGAACAGGCCCAGTTTCAGCGCAATGAAGGTGACAGTCAGGTTTGCCTTGACCGCGACGCCCAATACTCGCCCGGTGTCGGCACACAGGCCGGAGGGCAGGTCCACGGCCAGCACCGGCAGCTCGCTGTCGTTGATAGCCTGGATCACGTCTACATAAGGCTCGCGCACATCGCCCTTCAGGCCAGTGCCAAGCAGTGCATCGACCAGCACGCCTTCGAGCGTGGCGTCGGGGTGCCAGCGCTCCATTGGCACACCGTCGGCCTCGGCCTGGGTATAGGCCTGTGCCGCATCCCCCTGCAGCCGCGACGGGTCGCCGACGATCAGCAAGCGGACCTTCCAGCCGGCCCGCTGAGCCAGGCTGGCGATCAGGTAACCGTCGCCTGCGTTGTTGCCCTGCCCGGCCAGCACCGTGATCGGCCGGCTCACCGGCCAGCGCCGGCGCAGCGCACGCCAGGCAGCACCGGCGGCGCGTTGCATCAACTCAAGGCCTGGCGTGCCAGCAGCGATCAGGCGTGCATCGAGGTCGCGGACCTGCTCGGCGGTGTACAGCAGGTCGGGAAGTTCGCAGTGTGTAGGCACCGGGTTTCAACCTTTGGCGGGATGTCTGGCAGAATTATACCTCCGCTCAGCCGATTGCCTGCCCCATGCCCTGCTCTGTCGACGATCTTTCCGAACTGGCTGCTCAGATCAAAGCCTGGGCTCGCGAGCTCGGCTTTCAGCAAGCCGGCATCAGCGGCGTGGAGCTGGGCGAACATCAGGCCCACCTGCAGCGTTGGCTGGAAGCAGGCTACCACGGCGAAATGGACTACATGGCCGCCCACGGCAGCAAGCGCTACCGGCCGGACGAGCTGCTGCCCGGCACTTTGCGAGTGGTTTCACTGCGCATGGACTACCTGCCCGGCGACACCGAGATGGCGCAGCGCCTGGCTCAAGCGGAAAAAGCCTACATTTCACGCTACGCCCTGGGCCGCGACTACCACAAGTTGATCCGCAAGCGCGCCACACAGTTGGCAGAGCGTATACAGCAACACATAGGCCCGTTTGGCTATCGCGCGTTCGTCGACAGCGCCCCGGTGCTGGAAAAGGCCATCGCACAGCAGGCCGGGCTGGGCTGGATCGGCAAGAACACCTTGGTGCTCAATCGCAAGGCGGGCAGTTATTTCTTTCTGGCGGAGTTATTCGTCGACCTGCCGCTGCCGGTAGACGCCCCCCACGCCGGCGAACACTGCGGCCGCTGCAAAGCGTGCCTTGACGTGTGCCCGACCGACGCATTTGCCGGCCCCTATCAGCTGGACGCACGGCGCTGCATCTCTTACCTGACCATCGAGCTGAAGCACGCCATCCCACTGGAGCTGCGCCCGTTGATCGGCAACCGGGTATTCGGCTGTGACGATTGCCAGATCGTCTGCCCCTGGAACCGCTTCGCCCGCCCCTCGGGGGAAACGGACTTCAAGCCCCGCCACGGCCTGGATAACAGCGAGCTGGCGGCCCTGTTTCGCTGGGATGAAGACACCTTTCTCACGCGCACAGAGGGCTCCCCTATCCGTCGGGCCGGCTATGAGCGGTTTTTGCGTAATGTTGCGGTGGGCCTGGGCAATGCGCCTTCGACCGTTGCGGTGCTGGAGGCGTTGAGGGCCCGCCAGCACCATCCTTCCGAACTGGTCCGTGAACACGTCCAGTGGGCCATGGCACGCCATGGCCTGGAGATCGAAGCCTAGGGTCAGTTGACCACTTCGACGCGGTCCACGTCGATTTCGCGGCTGGTCAGCTCTTTGTCGACCTCGCCATGCAGGCGCACGCGGGTTTTCTCGTTCACCTCAACGCCAGCCGGCCATTTGTCGTGGTCGATCTCCACATGGATGCTGCCGGTGCCGTCGCGGAACTCGTAGGTGTCACCTTTGACCTTTTGGATCACCTGCCCCTCCAGCATCACCGGCGCATCATCCGGCGCACTCTGTGCAGCGGAGACGGTGGTGATATTGCCGGCATTGGGGCCGCTGTAGCCGCCCGCGGCGGAGTTGGGGCCAGAATAGTTGCCGGCGCTCTGGGCATGGGCGACACCTGCGACCAAGGGCAGCAGGCAGAACAGCAGATGGCGTGGTTTCATGGGTATTGCCTCGTTGTGAATGTCGATGAGCACATCCTATCCAGACAAGCTGAAACCACGCTTAATTCAGCAGTGATACTGCACCGAAAGCTCGTGCACCGCCTCGATGAACGCGCCGGCATGGGCCGGGTCGACTTCCGGGGTGATGCCATGCCCCAGGTTGAAGACGTGGCCGCTACCTTGGCCATAGCTTTGCAGAATGCGCGCGACCTCGGCACGGATGGCCGCAGGCTTGGCATAGAGCACGGTGGGGTCCATGTTGCCCTGCAGCGCAACCTGCTGGCCAACCCGCTGGCGCGCTTCGCCGATGTCGCACGTCCAGTCCAGGCCCAATGCATCGGCCCCGGCTGCGGCGATCTTCTCGAGCCACAGGCCACCGTTCTTGGTGAACAGGATCACCGGCACCGGCCGGCCCTCATGCTCACGGATCAACCCACTGACGATCTGGCGCATGTAGGCCAGGGAGAAGGTTTCATAGGCTGCGCTGGAGAGGTTACCGCCCCAGGTGTCGAAGATCTGCACCGCCTGGGCACCGGCGCGAATCTGCCCGTTCAGGTAGGTGGTCACCGACTCGGCCAGCTTGGAGAGCAACAGGTGCAGCGCCTGCGGGTTGTCGTAGAGCATGGCTTTGGTCTTGCGGAAATCCTTCGAAGAGCCGCCTTCGACCATGTAGGTGGCCAGCGTCCACGGGCTGCCGGAGAAGCCAATCAACGGCACTCGGCCATCGAGCGCTTGGCGAATGGTACGCACCGCGTCCATGACATAGCCCAGGTCTTTCTCCGCG
This sequence comes from Pseudomonas sp. URIL14HWK12:I12, assembly GCF_003097135.1. Classification (GTDB taxonomy): domain Bacteria; phylum Pseudomonadota; class Gammaproteobacteria; order Pseudomonadales; family Pseudomonadaceae; genus Aquipseudomonas. Next base: position 36,097 of record NZ_QEQL01000008.1, on the reverse strand, counting down.
TCGGGCACCGGCAGCGCCTCGATGTCGGCAGGGGTGTCGATCACTTTGCGAAAGCGCGGGCCTTCACCGGTCTCGAAATACAGGCCCTGGCCCATGGCATCGGGAATGGTGAGGATGTCGGAGAACAGGATCGCCGCGTCCAGTGGGTAGCGCTCCAGCGGCTGCAGCGTCACCTCGCAGGCGAACTGGGGGTTCTTGCACAGGCTCATGAAGTCGCCGGCCTTGGCGCGGCTGGCCCGGTACTCCGGTAGATAACGGCCGGCCTGGCGCATCATCCACACAGGGGTCACGTCCACCGGCTGCTTGAGCAGGGCGCGAAGGAATCGGTCGTTCTTCAGGGCAGTCATAACGGCATCCGGGAGGAAATTGCGGGCATTTTCGCAGAGCCCAAACGAAAAGGCACGGCGCAGGGCCGTGCCTTGAATCAACGATTGAGGTTGGACAGCTCAAACCCCCAGATAATCCAGAATCCCTTCTGCTGCGTTGCGCCCTTCGTAGATCGCCGTTACCACCAGGTCAGAGCCGCGCACCATGTCGCCGCCCGCGAAGATCTTCGGGTTGCTGGTCTGGTGCTTGAAGGTCGCCTGTGCCGGGGCCACGACACGGCCCTGGCTGTCGATGCCAATGCTGTGCTGCTCGAACCACGCTGCCGGGCTCGGGCGGAAGCCAAATGCGATGACCACGGCATCGGCCGGCAGGATCTCTTCGGACCCCGGGATCGGCTCGGGGCTGCGGCGGCCACGTGCGTCCGGTTCGCCCAGGCGGGTTTCCACCACCTTCACGCCTTCCACCCGATCCTCACCAACGATGGCGATCGGCTGGCGGTTGTAAAGGAACTTCACGCCCTCTTCCTTGGCGTTCTTCACCTCTTTGCGCGAACCAGGCATGTTTGCCTCGTCACGGCGATAGGCACAGGTCACCGCCTTGGCGCCCTGGCGGATCGAGGTACGGTTGCAGTCCATCGCGGTGTCACCACCCCCCAGCACCACGACCTTCTTGCCCTTCATGTCAATGAAGTCTTCCGGGGACTTTTCGAAGCCCAGGTTGCGGTTGACGTTGGCAATCAGGAAATCCAGCGCGTCATGCACGCCAGGCAGGTCTTCGCCAGGGAAGCCGCCCTTCATGTAGGTGTAGGTGCCCATGCCCATGAACACCGCATCGTACTCGGCAAGGAGTTGCTCGATGGTCACGTCCTTGCCGATCTCGGTGTTCAGGCGGAACTCGATACCCATGCCGGTGAACACTTCGCGGCGATTGCGCAGCACGCTTTTTTCAAGCTTGAATTCGGGAATACCAAACGTCAGCAGGCCGCCGATCTCAGGGTTCTTGTCGAACACCACCGGAGTCACCCCTGCGCGCACAAGCACGTCGGCGCAGCCCAGGCCAGCAGGGCCGGCGCCAATCACCGCCACGCGCTTGCCAGTGGGCACCACGCGCGACATGTCGGGGCGCCAACCCATGGCAAAGGCGGTGTCGGTGATGTACTTCTCCACCGAACCGATGGTCACCGCACCAAAGCCGTCGTTCAGGGTGCAGGCGCCTTCGCACAGGCGGTCCTGGGGGCATACGCGCCCGCAGACTTCCGGCAGGGTGTTGGTTTGGTGGGACAACTCCGCAGCGGCCAGGATGTTGCCTTCGGACACCAGCTTCAGCCAGTTGGGGATGAAGTTGTGGACCGGGCATTTCCATTCGCAATAGGGGTTGCCGCACCCCAGGCATCGGTGCGCCTGCTCGCTGGATTGTTGCGGCTTGAAGGGTTCGTAGATCTCCACGAACTCCTTCTTGCGTTGGCGCAGCAGTTTTTTCTTCGGGTCCTTGCGGCCCACTTCGATGAACTGAAAGTCGTTGCTCAAACGTTCGGACATGGTCGCCTCATAGGCGCAGCTACAAGCTTCAAGCTTCAAGCTGCAAGCAAAGTCGTAAATGCGGCGGGCGGGCCACTGGCCCCGCCCGCTAGGCGTCGGTTACTGCGGGTTGGCCCGGGTGCTCGACAGCAGGTTCTTGAGGCTGGCAGCCTTGGGCTTGACCAGCCAGAAGCGGCGCAGGTAGTCGTCGAGGTTTTCCCAGACGTCATGCCCCCACTCGCTGCCTGTCTCCTTCACATATTCGGCCAACACCCCTTCCAGGTGGCTGCGGTAGGCTTCCATCGCCTCGCCGCTGATCCGCTGGATCTCCACCAGCTCGTGGTTCACGCGGTCCACGAAGGTGTTGTCCAGGTCCAGCACATAGGCAAAGCCCCCGGTCATCCCGGAGCCGAAGTTGTAGCCCGTTTTACCCAGCACGCACACGAAGCCGCCGGTCATGTATTCACAGCAGTGGTCACCGGTGCCCTCGACCACGGCGTGCACACCGGAGTTGCGCACGGCGAAGCGTTCGCCCGCAGTGCCGGCGGCGAACAGCTTGCCACCGGTAGCGCCGTAGAGGCAGGTGTTGCCGATGATTGCCGACTCCTGAGTCTTGAACGGGCTGCCCTTGGGCGGCACGATCACCAGCTTGCCGGCAGCCATGCCCTTGCCTACGTAGTCGTTGGCATCGCCTTCCAGGTACATGTTCAGGCCAGCGGCGTTCCATACGCCGAAGCTCTGGCCCGCCGTGCCTTTGAAACGGAAGGTGATCGGCGCATCGGCCATGCCCATGTTGCCGTAACGGCGGGCGATCTCACCGGAAATACGCGCACCGATGGAGCGGTCGCAGTTGCACAGGTCGAGCTCGAACTCGCCGCCTTTGCGACCTTCGATAGCCGAAAGCGCCATGTCGACCATCTTCTCGGCGGTTTCGCCCTTGTCGAACGGAGGGTTGCGGTCCACCTGGCAGAATTGCGGCTTGTCTTGCGGGATATGGTCGCTGCCCAGAAGCGGGGTCAGGTCCAGGTGCTGCTGCTTGGCGGTCTGGCCGCTGATCACTTCGAGCAGGTCGGTTCGCCCAATCAACTCGCCCAGGCTACGCACGCCCAGCCGTGCCAGCCACTCGCGGGTTTCTTCGGCCACGTAGGTGAAGAAGTTGATCACCATCTCGACCGTGCCGATGTAGTGGTCCTTGCGCAGTTTCTCGTTCTGAGTGGCAACGCCAGTGGCGCAGTTGTTCAGGTGGCAGATGCGCAAATACTTGCAGCCCAGCGCGATCATCGGCGCGGTGCCGAAGCCGAAGCTTTCAGCGCCCAGAATCGCAGCCTTGATCACGTCCAGGCCCGTCTTCAGGCCGCCGTCGGTCTGCACCCGCACCTTGCCGCGCAGGTCGTTGCCGCGCAGGGTCTGGTGGGTTTCGGCCAAGCCGAGCTCCCAGGGGGAGCCGGCGTACTTGATCGAGGTCAGTGGCGAGGCGCCTGTGCCACCGTCGTAGCCGGAGATAGTGATCAGGTCGGCATAGGCTTTGGCCACGCCAGCGGCAATGGTGCCGACCCCAGCTTCCGACACCAGCTTGACCGATACCAGCGCCGCTGGGTTGACCTGCTTGAGGTCATAGATCAACTGGGCCAGGTCTTCGATGGAATAGATATCGTGGTGCGGCGGCGGCGAGATGAGCGTGACGCCGGGCACCGCGTAGCGCAGCTTGGCGATCAGGCCGTTGACCTTGCCGCCAGGCAACTGCCCGCCTTCGCCCGGCTTGGCGCCCTGGGCTACCTTGATCTGCAGCACTTCGGCGTTGACCAGGTATTCAGGGGTTACACCGAAACGGCCGGTGGCCACCTGCTTGATTTTCGAGCTGCGAACGGTGCCGTAGCGCGCCGGGTCTTCGCCGCCTTCGCCGGAGTTGGAACGTGCGCCCAGGCGGTTCATCGCCTCGGCCAATGCTTCGTGCGCCTCAGGCGACAGGGCACCGAGGGAAATCCCGGCAGAATCGAAGCGCTTGAGGATCGCTTCCAGTGGCTCGACCTCTTCCAGCGCCAGCGGCTGGGCGGCCTCCTTGACCTTGAGCAGGTCGCGGATCATCGACACCGGGCGCTGGTCGACCAGCGCGGAGTATTCCTTGAATTTCTCGTAGTTGCCCTTCTGCACCGCCGCTTGCAGCGTGTTGACCACGTCAGGGTTGTAGGCGTGATATTCACCGCCATGCACGAACTTGAGCAGGCCGCCTTGCTGGATGGGCTTGCGCGCGATCCAGGCTTCGTTGGCCAACGCCTTCTGCTCGGCTTCCAGGTCGACGAAGCGCGCACCCTTGATACGGCTGGCAACGCCGCGGAAGCACAGCTCGGTGACTTCGTCGGCCAGGCCAATGGCTTCGAACAGCTGGGCGCCGCGGTAGGAGGCGATAGTGGAGATACCCATCTTCGACAGGATCTTCAGCAGGCCCTTGGTGATGCCCTTGCGGTAGTTCTTGAACACCTCGTACAGGTCGCCCAGCACCTCGCCGGTGCGAATCAGATCGCCCAGCACTTCGTAGGCCAGGAACGGATACACCGCCGAGGCACCGAAGCCCAGCAGCACGGCGAAATGGTGCGGGTCGCGGGCGGTGGCGGTCTCGACCAGGATGTTGCTGTCGCAGCGCAAGCCTTGCTCAGTCAGGCGGTGATGCACCGCGCCTGTGGCCAAGGCCGCATGCACCGGCAACTTGCCCGGGGCGATGTGGCGGTCGCTCAGCACCACTTGGGTGCAGCCTGAACGTACGGCCTCCTCGGCCTGGTCGGCGATGTTGCGCACCGCTGCCTCAAGGCCCATGGCCTCGTCGTAGTTCAGGTCGATGATGTAACGCCGGAAGCCTTCGCGCTCCATGGTCATCAGGGTGCGCCACTTGGCTGGCGAGATGATCGGAGAGCTGAGGATCACCCGCGAGGCGTGCTCGGGCGATTCCTGGAAGATGTTGCGCTCGGCACCCAGGCAGATTTCCAGCGACATCACGATCGCTTCGCGCAGCGGGTCGATCGGCGGGTTGGTGACCTGTGCGAACTGTTGGCGGAAATAGTCGAACGGGGTGCGTACCCGCTGCGACAGCACGGCCATCGGCGTGTCATCGCCCATTGAGCCAACCGCTTCGTAGCCCTGTTCGCCCAACGGGCGCAGGACCTGATCGCGCTCTTCGAAGGTGACCTGGTACATCTTCATGTACTGCTTGAGTTGCTCAGGCGAGTAGAACGCCGAGCCGTGGTCTTTGTCTTCGAGGGTGGCCTGGATGCGCTGGGCGCTCTTGCGCAGCCATTGCTTGTACGGATGGCGCGATTTCAGGCGGTTGTCGATATCGTCGGTTTGCAGCACCTGGCCGGTTTCGGTGTCGACGGCGAGGATCTGCCCCGGGCCGACCCTGCCCTTGGCAATCACGTCTTCAGGCTTGTAGCCCCATACACCGATTTCAGAGGCCAGCGTGATGTAGCCATTCTTGGTGGTGACCCAGCGCGCCGGGCGCAAGCCGTTGCGGTCGAGCAGGCACACCGCGTGGCGGCCTTCGGTCATCACCACACCGGCAGGGCCGTCCCACGGTTCCATGTGCATGGAGTTGAATTCGTAGAACGCGCGCAGATCGGAGTCCATGGTCTCGACGTTCTGCCAGGCCGGCGGAATGATCATGCGCACGGCACGGAACAGGTCGATACCACCGGTGACCATCAGCTCGAGCATGTTGTCCATGCTGGAGGAGTCGGAGCCCACGCGGTTGACCAGCGGGCCCAGTTCGTCGAGGTCGGGGATCAGGTCGTTGGCGAACTTGGTGCGCCGCGCAACCGCCCAGTTGCGGTTACCCGTGATGGTGTTGATCTCGCCGTTGTGCGCCAGGAAACGGAACGGCTGCGCCAGCGGCCACTTGGGCATGGTATTGGTAGAGAAGCGCTGGTGAAACACGCAGATCGCCGTTTGCAGCCGCTCGTCGCTCAGGTCTGGGAAGAATGCGGCGAGGTCCGCCGGCATCATCAAACCCTTGTAGATGATGGTTTTGTGCGAGAAGGAGCAGATGTAGTGCTCCGTGTCCTCGGCGTTTGCGACCGAGGAACGGCGGCGAGCGCTGAACAGCTTGATAGCGAACTGCTGGTCGGTGAGGCCTTCACCGCCAATGAAAACCTGCTCGATCCTGGGCAAACGCTCCAGCGCCAGTTGGCCGAGCACGGAGGTATCGATCGGCACTTCCCGCCAGCCGATCAGCTCGAGGCCAGCCGCGAGGATTTCGCGGTTCATGTTCTCGCGCGCAGCTTCGGCGCGGGCGCTGTCCTGATTCAGGAACACCATGCCCACGGCATACTGGCGGGGGAGCTCACGGGCAAAGGCATCCTTCGCCACGGCACGCAGGAACAGGTCCGGTTTTTGAATGAGCAAGCCGCAACCGTCGCCGGTCTTGCCGTCGGCGTTGATCCCACCACGGTGGGTCATGCACGTCAGGGCGGCGATGGCCGTATTCAGCAAATCATGGCTCGGAACGCCCTGCATATGGGCGATCAGGCCAAATCCGCAGTTATCCTTGAATTCATCGGGACGGTACAGACCTGTTTTCATAGACACTATCTCACCAGGCTCGCCTGTTTTTCAGGCGAATTCTTTACGATTCAACCACTTACCATCCACGCTGAACGTACGCCAGCTTTGCGGGGCAAAAGGGCAGCCATTGTACACAGCAGGTGCTGGCCTCACAAATTTTGCGACGAAATGCCGAAAATACCTGTCGCCAATCTGAATGTTTTGAATTGATTTTTCGAGTATGCGACCTGGCTGAGTCTGCTGAATTATCGTGCCGTGCGCAATGGGGCGGGGAGTAACAGGGGGCCTTGGGGCAGCAAAGCCCGCCGTGCGTTGCGCGGCGGGCTTCGGGAGGTAAAGCGGCAGGCGCCTGAGCGCCTTGGCTCAGTGGGCGGCGTTCAACTCTTGCTGGACGCTCGCCACGGTACGAGGCCAAGGTTTACCAGCCTGGACCTTCGCTGGCAAGTTCTTGATCGCAGCCTGGGCCGCGTCACGGCTGGGGAAGTTGCCGTAAGTGATCACGTACAGCGGCTTGCCCTGCAGGGTTTTCTTGAAGTATCGGTACTGGCCACCCTGCTCGCGAACATAGGCTTGCGCGGTGCTTTCGTTGCTGGTGCCGAGGATCTGCACAACGTAGCTGCTGGGCGACTGGCTGCTGTACCAGCTGCTGCCGGCCGCAGCGGGTTTGGCGGCCGCGGGTTTTTCAGCGGGTTTTTCCGCCGCCTTCGGCGCCGGCTTGGCAGTGGCCAGTTGCTGCTGGGCGGCAGGCTTGGCGGGCTGCGGCTTGTTCGCCGCCGGCTCTACCGGGCGCTGGGACGGCACGGCAGCCGGCTGCACAGGCAGTGAGTTCTGAGCGTTGGCGACCGAGTTGGCCGGTGGCGCACTGGTGGTCACCGTCGGCGGCGGAGTAGAGCCATTGGGCACCGGGACGCCGCCTTCGTCGCTATCGCCACCGGCAGCCGAAGCCAACGGCTCGCGCATCACCGGTTGCTGGCCATTCATCGGCAGCGGGCGGCTGTTGCCTGAGAACTCAACGGACGGATTGCCGTTGTCGTTAGGCTGAGCATTGGACGGCTGGCCCTGGCCCAGCGGCAGCTGCGCCTGTACCGGTGCATTGCTCGGCGCCTTGCCGCGGCCCGACATGATACCTGCAGCGCCCGCGATCACCACTACGGCGGCGGCAACGCCAATCACATACTTCTTCGGCATCTTGAATTTGAACCCCATCGTTGGACGCTTCACCGCGGAGCGGCTGGCGATCATGGCCTCGATCATCGAGTCGCGGGCTACCTGGTTGATCGGCCCAGGCCAGCCACCGGACGCCTCGTGGACTTCGGCGATCTGGTCATTGGTGAACAAGCCTATCCCCTGGCCCGCCCCTTCGAGGCGCAGCGCAAGGTACTCGCGTGTTTCTTCCTCGGTATACGGTTGCAGTTCGATGATGTGATAGCGATCTTCGCCCACGCTGGCTTGGCCGAGCGCGTCGATCAGGGACGGCTCACCGAACAGGAACACATGCGGGCGCCCTTCCGGCGTTCCCTGAGCCAGCGCCAGCAGCGCTTCGATCGCTGAATCGTCGAGTTGTTCCGCATCGTCGACCAGCAGGTACACCTCCTGGCCGGTCAGCCCCAGCTGCACGACCTGAGCCAGGGCCGCGCCAACCTCAGGCTGGGCAACGCCCAGGGCCTGAGAGACCTGCCCCAGCACACTGGCGGCATCGCCAGCGCCGCGCGCCGAAACCACCACACTCTGTACCGACTGCTTGTTGGTGCTGGCCACCAAGGCCTGGCGCAGCAAGGTCTTGCCACTGCCCTGCGGGCCAGTGACCACGAGCATCATTTGGCTGTAACGGGCTAGATGGTGCAGTTGCCCCAGCACCGGCTTGCGCTGCGCAGGAAAGAATTTGAAACCCGGAACCCGAGGGGCGAACGGATCATGATCAAGCTGGTAATGGCCGAGAAAAGCCTCATCGGCATGAAGACTGGACATTGAACCCTCATTTACCTTGCAACTGGGCGGCGATGGCTGCGTAGTCTGCAGTCAACGTGGCCTGGAGTACGTCTTGTGGGTATTGATCGGTGACCGTTGCCTGGCCCATGGCCTGCAACAGCACCAGGCGCATACGCCCATCGAGCACTTTCTTGTCGACGGCCATGTGGCGCAGGAAATCTTCGGGCGACATCTCGGCCGGTGGCACCACCGGCACGCCCGCGCGCATGAGCAGGCCAATGCCCCGGTCGCGGTCGGCCTGGCTGATCCAGCCCAGCCTTCTCGACATCTCTAGCGCCATGGCGGTGCCGGCGCCTACCGCCTCGCCATGAAGCCATACACCATAACCCATATGGGTTTCGATGGCGTGGCCGAAGGTATGGCCCAGGTTGAGCGTGGCGCGCACGCCGCCTTCGCGCTCGTCGGCATTGACCACATCGGCCTTGGCCTGGCAGGAGCGGCGGATCGCCTCGGTCAGCGCCACCGGGTCGAGTGCCATCAAGGCCTCGACGTTGCTCTCCAGCCAGCCAAGAAAGGGCTCGTCGCAGATCAGGCCGTACTTGATCACCTCAGCCATGCCGGCGGAGAGTTCACGTGGGGCAAGCGTGCGCAAGGTCGCGATGTCAATGATGACGGCCTTGGGCTGATAGAACGCCCCGATCATGTTCTTGCCCAACGGGTGGTTGATGCCTGTCTTGCCACCCACGGAGGAGTCGACCTGCGAGAGCAGCGTGGTAGGTACCTGGATGAAATCTACGCCCCGCTGGTAACAGGCAGCAGCGAAGCCCGCCATGTCGCCGACCACGCCCCCGCCCAGTGCAATCACGGTGGTGCGGCGATCGTGGCGGGCGGTAAGCAGGCCGTCGAAGATCAACTGCAGCGTTTCCCAGTTCTTGTGGGCTTCCCCATCGGGCAGCACGACGGAAACGACCGAGCGGCCTTCCAGTGCGGCGCTTAATTGCTCAAGGTATAAAGGGGCTACCGTCTCGTTGGAGACGATCGCTACCTGCTTGCCGGCCAGGTGCGGCACGAACCATTGCGGGTTGGCCAACAACTGCTCACCGATGTAGATCGGGTAGCTGCGCTCGCCAAGGTCAACCTTCAGTGTTTGCATTCAGTCCGCCAGATCGGGGCTGCGCCCCTCGTGCATGTTCCATTGCCTGCTACGCTCAACGCGGAGGCAGCTGCTTGAGCCTTTCGAGAATGTCCAGCACAACCATACGCGGTGGGCGCTCATCGGTTTCCACAACGATATCGGCGATTTCCCGATACAGCGGGTCTCGCACTTCAAGCAGCGCTCGTAGAGTACTCTCAGGATCAGCGGTGCGCAGTAGTGGCCTGTTGCGATCACGCGCTGTACGCCCGACTTGCTGCTCCACCGAGGCGTGAAGGTAGACCACCCGCCCGCCGGCGTGCAGGGCCTTGCGGTTTTCGTCGCGCATCACTGCGCCCCCGCCGGTGGCTAGCACCACGCCGTCGTAGGTGCAGAGCTCCGACAGCATGGCTGTTTCGCGCGCGCGAAAGCCCGCCTCGCCCTCTTGGTCGAAGATCCATGGAATGTCGGCGCCGGTGCGAGCTTCGATTTCCTTGTCGGAGTCGCGAAACGGCAACCGCAGTTCTTTGGCAAGCAAACGGCCGATGGTGCTCTTGCCAGCCCCCATCGGCCCAACGAGGATCAAATTTCGCACAGAATCAACGACTCACCGCAATCGCCTGGTTGTTCATGATACGCGGAGTCAGGAATACCAGCAGCTCGGATTTGGTCTCCGAAACGACGTCCCGACGGAAAAGGCGACCAACATACGGCACATCGCCGAGAAATGGCACCTTGTCGACGGTTTTATTCTGCGAATTGGAGAAAACGCCCCCGATCACGATGGTTTCGCCATCGTTGATCAGCACCTTGGAGTTCACCTCGTTCTTGTTGATCGGCGGCACACCGAGCACTTCGTTGAGGTAATCGGGCTCATCCTTTGTGACCTTCACTTCCATGATGATGCGGTTGTCGGGCGTGATCTGCGGAGTTACCTCCAGCGAGAGCGAAGCTTCCTTGAACGACACGGTGGTAGCACCGCTGGAGCTGGCCTCCTGATACGGCACCTCGGTCCCCTTGAGGATCTTGGCGGTTTCCTTGTCGGAGGTGATCACCTTGGGCTGCGATACCACCTCGCCGTTGCCGGTCTTTTCCATTGCGGAAAGCTCAAGGTCGATCAGGGTGTTGTTGGTGACGAAACCGATGCCTATGCCACTGGTGGCACCTGCAGCGCCCATGTCGACGAAGGGTACGTTGCTGCCTGCCGCAGTGCCGGTGTTGCCATCGATGTCGCCCGAGGAATTCAAGCCCCCGATCGACGTGTTTCCATGGCCTCGAGAGGTTCCACCCCAGCGCACACCGAGGCGTTTGTCATAGTCGACCGTAGCCTCGACGATGCGTGCCTCGATCATGACCTGGCGCACCGGGATGTCGAGCTGGGCGACGATCCGACGCAGCTCATCCAGGCTCTCCTGAGTCTGATAGGCGATGATACTGTTGGTCCGGTCGTCGACGGTGATCGAGCCGCGATTGTCGCCGCCGCTGTCGCTATTGCCGCCCCCGGCGCCGTTGCGCCCGCCCGTGCCGGTCACCGACTGGAACAGCTTGGCGATGTCGGCAGCCTTGGCGTAATTCACCTGAATGAGGTCACGCCGCAGCGGCGCCAACTGCTGGATCTGCCGTTGGGATTCCAGCTCTTGGCGCTCGCGCGCCGCAATCTCGTCAGCAGGTGCCACCAGCAGCACGTTGCCGACCTTGCGTTTGTCCAGCCCCTTGGTTTTGAGCACCAGGTCCAGGGCTTGATCCCAAGGCACGTTCTGCAAGCGCAAGGTAATGTTGCCTTGCACGGTATCGCTGGCCACCAGGTTCAGGTTGGTGAAGTCAGCGATCAGCTGCAGAACCGAACGTACGTCGATGTCTTGAAAATTCAGCGACAGCTTGTCACCGGTGTAGATGTTCTTGTCGGCATTGCGCTTGGCGAGGTCTTCGTTGGTGAGCGGTCGCACACTGATGGTCAAGCGGTTGTCGGTCTGATAAGCCGAATAGTCAAAGGTGCCCGTAGGCTCGATGGTGATGGTGGCTGAGTCCCCACTCATGCTCGAGCTGACGTATTGCACGGGCGTGGCGAAATCCTTGACGTCCAGGCGTACGCGCAATGGGTCGGGCAGCTGCGTCTTGGCGAACGTAAGCACGATCTTGCCGCCCATTTCTTTTATGTCAGGAGCCACGCCCTGCTCGCTCAGGTCGACCACCACATTGCCTTCGCCCAGCTCGCCGCGCTGGAAGTCCACATTGCGAATCGCCTTGCCTACCGGCGCCTGCGCTGTGGCCGCGGCCCGCGCACTGGCCACCGGCGGCGGCACGCTGGCCGCAGAGCGACTGGCTGCCTGCAAGGCATTGGCCCCCTCACCGATCAGAACATAGACGTTATTGCCTTCAGCGCGGGTGCTGTAGGGCACCAGGGTATTGAGGCTAACGATCAGCCGCGTACGGTTCTGCGCCTCTACCACCACCAGGCTACGGGCGTTCCCGGAGCCGAGATCGCGGCCACTGCTGGCCAGGCGGTTGGTAACGCCCGGCAGGTCCAGTGCGATGCGCGCGGGCTGATCGGTGGTATAGCCGCGCGGGGCTGGCACAGGGCTGTCGAACGACAGCTTGAGCTCCATGCGATTGCCCGGCAGGTTCGCCACATCGATGGCCTTGAGGCTGGCAGCCAGCAATGCCGGCGACAGCAGGGCCATCCCAAGCGAAACGCCCAGCGCGCTAATAATTCTCTTCATCACCGAGTTCCACTGTGCATGCTAGACCACATCATTACGAATGCTCCTTGAGCGCAATACTGCGCGGCCGCTCGATCCAGCCACCTTCGCCATCAGGCACCAGCTCCATCACATCGACTTCGCTGTCGGTAATCGCCGTTATCTTGCCATCGTTCTGACCAAGGTAGTCGCCCACCTTGACCCGGTGCACACCACCGGCACCCCGGATCAACGCGAAGCGACCAGAGGGGTTTTCCAGCAGGCCTACCATCTCGAACTGCTCGATGTTGAAGCCCTCCAGGAATTGCTTGACTCGATTGGGGTCGGGCTTGATCAGGCGTGACCCCTTGGGTTTGTTCACCACCACCCGTACAGGGGGCTCAAAGGGATTGCGCAGGTTCGAAGCCTGGTAAGTGAACGGCTCATACGCCTGAAACGTCGGGATCGGTTCGATTCGCCCCTTGGGCTTTGCGTTGACTTCGGCCATCCAGGCCTTGATATCGGAGAAGTCATCTGCACCGCAGGCGCTGAGCGCCAGGCAGGCCATCAACACGCCCACAAGCCTGCTCGCACGCGTCATGGCTTGCCCCCTTGGGCTGCCGGGGCAGCCTTGGAAGCATCAGCCTTCTCGTTGTACCGATAGGTCTTAGCCAGGATGGTCATGCGCAATGGGCTGGTGGAGTCCTTGTCGGCAGGCTGGATATCGAAGTCATGCAACGTCACGATACGCGACAGGCTGGATATACCGCTGACGAACGTCGCCAGGTCGTGGTAGCTCCCGGTCACTGTCATCTGAATCGGCAGCTCTACGTAAAACTGTTGAGTCACCTCCGGCAGCAGCTTGATTTCTTCGAAATCGAGGCCGGCGCCCAACCCGGCGCGAGTGATGTCCTCAAGCAGGCCAGGCACCTCGGTGTCGCTGGGCAGCTGCCTCAGCATAGTGCCGAAGGTGGTTTCCATCTCCTGCAATTGCGCCGTGTAGGCTTCAAGGTTTGCGGCCTGGAACGACTTGCTTTCGTACTGCTGCTTGAGCTGCTCTTCCTGGGCGGCACGGCTGTCGAGGTCAGCTTCAAGGTCCTGCAAGTGAAAGTAATAACCAAGGCCCAGCAGCAGAAGTGCCAGCAGGACGGCGCACAGCCCCTTGATAACGCCCGGCCAGGACCCGATGTTGCTGGCATCCAACTCGCTGAGCTGCACTTCACGCAAGCTGGCGAACCACGCTTTGATGTCGAGATTCATTGCGCCTCAGCCTCCGCATCGGCCGGCGGACGGGTTTGCTGCACCGTCAACTGAAAGCGGTTGTTCTGCTCGGTGTCACCATTGCCGGCCTTCACCTCCGCAAGGCTCGGGGCGTCCAGCCAAGGCGACGCGTCGAGGTTGCGCATCAGCTCGGAAACCCGATTGTTCGACTCGGCGGCGCCGCTGATGGAGATTTGAGTGCCCTGCAATTTGACCTCCGTGAAGTACACACCGTCGGGCAGTGTGCGTACCAGCTGGTCGAATACCCGCCCGATCACCGGACGGTTGCCTTGCAGGTCCTGGATGATTTTCATACGCGCGATCAATTGCTTGCGGCGTGTCTTCAAGTCGCTGATGGCCTTGATGCGCACGTCCAGGCGAGTGTTCTCCGACTGGATGAAACTATTGCGAGCTGTCTGGGTGGCGATTTCACCGCTGATCACCTGGTCGGCGATAAACAGCACCAGCAGACAGAACGCTGCCACGCTCCCCAAAATAATGAAGAACTGTTTCTTTCGCTCTTCGCGGCGCTGCTCGCGCCATGGCAGCAGGTTGATCGTGGCCATCAGTCGAAACTCCTCAGGGCAAGGCCACAGGCGATCATCAATGCTGGCGCATCACTGGCCAGCGCCCCTGCATTGACCTTGCTGTTGAGAGCCATTTCGGCGAAGGGGTTTGCCACCATGGTGGGCGTGCCCAGGCGCTGCTGCACCAATTGGTCGAGCCCGGCGATCGATGAAGTACCACCGGCCAGCATGATGTAGTCGACGTCATTGTGCTGGCCAGCGGCGAAGAAAAACTGCAGCGAGCGAGACACCTGCTGAACGACAGCGTCCTTGAAGGGTTGCAGCACCTCGCTCACGTAATCGTCAGGCAAGCCGCCCTGCTTTTTGGCAAGCCCGGCTTCCTCGAACGTAAGCCCATAGCGCCGCTGGATCTCTTCAGTGAGCTGGCGCCCACCGAATAGCTGTTCACGGGTATAGATGATGCGGCCGGCGTGCAGCACGCTGAGGGTGGTCATGGTAGCGCCGATATCCATGACAGCGACGGTCAAAGGGCGGTCGCTGCTTGCCAGCTGCGGCGCGATCAGGCTGTAGGCCCGCTCGAGGGCATACGCCTCGACATCGACCACCCGCGCGGTAAGCCCGGCGATAGCCAGCGCAGCCTCGCGCACTTCGACGTTTTCCTTGCGGCAGGCTGCCAGCAATACCTCGACACGTTCAGGGTTGCGCGGCGATACCCCTTGAACTTCGAAATCGATGGCCACTTCTTCGAGCGGATAGGGAATGTACTGGTCGGCCTCGACCTGGATCTGGTTTTCCATCTCGTCTTCGGAAAGGCCGGTGTCCATCTCGATGGTTTTGGTGATCACCGCCGAGCCGGCCACCGCGACCGCGACCGTGCGCGAGGCCGCCTTGGCCTTGACCAGCAGGCGTGCCAGGGCGTTGCCTACACCTTCGAGCTCGGCGATGTTCTTCTCGACCACGGCGTTTGCGGGCAGCGGTTCCACGGCATACGACTCGACCTTGAATCGGCCGCCCGACCGGCTCAATTCCAGGAGCTTGACCGTGGTGGAGCTGATATCGATCCCCAGTAGCGAATGCGCTTTTTTGCTGAAGAGTCCTAGCACTACCGATTCCCTAGCATTATCCGCGACTTACGGACCGTTTATGTTACAAGGCATTTAATAGCAGTCTTGACAGAAGCGCAAATGACGCTCAGTACCAAATTGCTTATAATGCCCAGCGCTTTTTTCCATGCGCCCAGCGCGCGTGCCTAACTCATTATTTTCACTGGAAACCCGACTACCTTGATTCGCCTGCTCAAGTTCTTCTGCTGGTCGATCCTCGCCCTGGTGTGCGGCCTTTTACTCGGGCTGAGCGGTGCATACCTGTATCTTAGTCCCAGCCTGCCCTCCGTCGAGGCACTCAAGAGTGTCCAGTTGCAAATACCGCTGAGGGTTTACAGCAGCGATGGCAAGCTGATCGCAGAATTCGGCGAAATGCGCCGTTCTCCGATCAAGTTCTCGGAAATCCCGCCACAGTTCATCGCGGCGCTTCTTTCTGCCGAAGACGACAACTTCGAAAATCACTACGGCGTTGACCCTACCAGCCTCGTGCGGGCTGCGGGCCAGCTGGTTAGCAGCGGGCACATTCAGACGGGTGGTAGCACGATCACCATGCAGGTGGCCAAGAACTACTTCCTCAGCAGCGAACGAAGCTTCTCACGCAAGAGCACTGAAATTCTCCTGGCCCTGCAGATCGAGCGCCAGCTCACCAAGGATGAGATTCTCGAGCTCTACGTGAACAAGATCTACCTCGGCAACCGCGCCTACGGTATCGACGCTGCCGCGCAGGTGTACTACGGCAAGTCGATCAGGGACCTTTCCCTGGCACAGATGGCAATGATCGCCGGCTTGCCCAAGGCGCCATCGCGCTTCAACCCCCTGGCCAACCCGGTCCGCGCCAAAGAGCGGCGCGACTGGATCCTGGGGCGCATGTACCGGCTCGGCAAGATCGACCAAAGCGCCTACCAGGCAGCGATCGCCGAGCCCATCAATGCCAGCTACCATGTGCCGACGCCAGAGGTGAATGCACCCTGGATAGCCGAAATGGCGCGCGCCGAGATGGTCGGCCGCTACGGCAGCGACGCCTATACCGAAGGTTTCCGCGTGACCACCACCATCTCCAGCGACCTGCAGGCCGACGCCAATGCGGCGGTGCTCGCCGGGCTGGTGAGCTACGACGAGCGCCATGGCTACCGCGGCCCTGAAGCCCGCCTGCCCGGCAAGCCGCGTGATGCCTGGGTTACCGAGCTGCAACGGCTGCGCTCGTACAACAGCATTGACCCGGCCATCGTCAGCCAGGTGAGCAAGGATGGCCTGACGGTCGTTACCCGCGAAGGCAAGGATGAGCACATCGCCTGGGACACCATGAAGTGGGCGCGCCCCTACATCAATGCCAACAGCCTCGGCCGCGCCCCTGCCCAGCCATCCGACGTAGCGCAGGTCGGTGATGTGGTGCGAGTGCAACGCCAACCCGATGGCTCGCTCAAGTTCAGCCAAGTGCCCAACGCCCAAAGCGCGCTGGTATCCCTGGACCCTCACGACGGTGCCATCAAATCACTGGTAGGCGGCTTCGCCTTCGAGCAAAGCAACTACAACCGCGCAACCCAAGCCAAGCGCCAGCCCGGCTCGAGCTTCAAGCCTTTCATCTACTGCGCGGCACTCGACAACGGTTACACCCCGGCCAGCCTGGTCAACGATGCACCTATCGTGTTCGTCGACGACTACCTCGACAAGGTCTGGCGCCCCAAGAACGACACCAATACTTTCCTGGGGCCCATCCGGCTGCGTGAGGCGCTATACAGGTCGCGTAACCTGGTGTCGATCCGCGTGCTGCAAAGCCTGGGCGTAGACCGCACCATCGACTACATCAGCCGCTTCGGCTTCAACAAGCAGGACTTGCCGCGCAACCTGTCTCTGGCTCTGGGCACCGCCACCCTCACCCCCATGGAGATTGCGACCGGCTGGAGCACCTTCGCCAACGGCGGCTTCAAGGTGCAGCCCTACCTGATCTCGAAGATCGAAAGCCGCAACGGCGAAACCCTGTTCACCGCCAATGCCCCGCGGGTGCCCACCGAGCAGGAGGAAGCAGCGCGCCTGCAGGCCCAGGCCGCCAGCCCCGCCGCGCCACTGGCCAGCAGCGGTAGCACAGGCGACAGCACCATTGCGGCAACCTCTGCCCCTGGCGTACCGGCCCTGGCCGAGCGCATCGTCGATGGGCGTACTACCTTCATCCTCAATAGCATGCTTGAGGATGTGATCAAGAAAGGGACCGGCCGCCGCGCACTGGCACTGAACCGCGCCGACCTCGCAGGCAAGACAGGTACCACCAACGAATCCAAGGATGCCTGGTTCTCCGGCTACAACGGCGACTACGTCACTACCGTATGGTCTGGCTTCGACCAGCCCGACACCCTCGGCAAACGCGAATTCGGCGGCACGGTCTCGCTGCCGATCTGGATGGACTACATGGGTGCAGCCCTCAAGGGCAAGCCGCTGAACACCCAGCCCGAGCCCGAAGGCATCATCAGCCTGCGTGTCGACCCGGTCAGCGGCCGTGCTGCTACCGCCAGCACCCCGGACGCCTACTTCGAGCTGTTCAAGAGCGAAGACACCCCGCCGTCGGTCAATGAGATCGACAACGGCCATGCGCCGGGCAGCCCGCTGCCTGCGGACGAGTCAGCACCTATGGACCTCTTCTAAACGGGAGGCCCACGCAACACGCAATAAAAAGCCCGGCTGGAAACAGCCGGGCTTTTTTGTATCAGGCTATGGATCAGCCCTTGAAGACGTCATCCACGCTCTGCAGCGGATAATGCTTCGGATAAGGCAGGGTGGCGACGCCCGACTCGATGGCGGCCTTGGCCACAGCATCGGAGACGATGGTGATCAGGCGTGCGTCGAGCGGTTTCGGGATGATGTACTCACGGCCGAATTCCAGCGAATCGACGTTGTACGCCTGGCACACTTCCTTCGGCACCGGCAGCTTGGCCAGGTCACGCAGGGCGACGGCCGCGGCGATCTTCATTTCTTCGTTGATGCGCTTGGCGCGAACGTCGAGGGCACCGCGGAAGATGAACGGGAAGCCCAGCACGTTGTTGACCTGGTTCGGGTAGTCCGAACGGCCGGTGGCCATGATCACGTCACTGCGGGTGGCGTGAGCCAGCTCTGGGGAAATTTCCGGGTCAGGGTTGGAGCAGGCGAACACGATCGGGTTGGCGGCCATGCTCTTGAGGCCTTCGGCGCTCAGCAGGTTCGGGCCAGACAGGCCGACGAACACATCGGCGCCCTGCAGGGCATCGGCCAGGCTGCGCTTGTCGGTTTCGTGAGCGAATACCGACTTGTACTGGTTCAGATCGTCGCGGCCGGAGTGGATTACGCCCACACGGTCGATCATGAAGATGTTCTCGACCTTGGCGCCCATGCTGATCAGCAGCTTCATGCAGGAGATGGCGGCGGCGCCGGCACCCAGGCAAACGATCTTGGCGCTTTCCAGCGACTTGCCGGCGATTTCCAAAGCGTTGAGCATGCCTGCAGCGGTCACGATGGCGGTGCCGTGCTGGTCATCGTGGAACACCGGAATGTCGCATTGCTCGATCAGCGTGCGCTCGATCTCGAAGCACTCAGGCGCCTTGATGTCTTCGAGGTTGATGCCACCGAAGGTAATGGAGATGCGCTTGACAGTGTCGATGAACGCTTGCGGGCTTTCGGCATCGACTTCGATATCGAAGACGTCCACGCCAGCGAAGCGCTTGAACAGAACGCCCTTGCCTTCCATGACCGGCTTGGAGGCCAGCGGGCCAAGATTGCCCAGGCCCAGGATTGCGGTGCCATCGCTGATCACGGCAACCAGGTTGCCCTTACCGGTGTACTTGTAAGCCAGCTCAGGGTCGCGGCCGATCTCACGCACCGGCTCGGCAACGCCTGGGCTGTAGGCCAGGGAGAGGTCGCGGGCAGTGGCGGTGGGCTTGGTGAGCTCGACGCTCAACTTACCGGGGCGGGGTTGTGCATGGTATTCGAGAGCGGCAGTTTTCAGGTCTGACATGGTGGCGTTCCGCTTTGACTGTTGAACTTTTTGGACCGCCGAGCATACGCGCTGGGGAAAATGCCGACAAGACTGGCCGGTCACGGCTGTCAAGTGGTAGGGAATTAGACTTTTAGCGCAGGTTGCAACCCCGCAGCTCTTTTCGACAAGCACAAAAAAGGCGCCCACAAGGGGCGCCCTTTTCTGTTCCACCTGCCCTGCAAGGCAGGCCAGAAGCCTTACTTGGTCTTGGCACCGAAAACGCCGAAACGGTCGGTGAAGCGCTGTACGCGGCCACCGGTGTCGAGGGTCTTTTGCTTGCCGGTGTAGAACGGATGGCACTCGTTGCACACGTCAAGGCTCAGCGGGGCGGCCAGGGTGGAACGGGTTTCGATCACGTTGCCGCAGCTGCAGGTAGCGGTGATGGCTTCGTATTTCGGATGTACGTCAGGCTTCATGGGAAAATCCTCGTTTTTAGCGTGCCGCCACCCAGCACCATTGCCGGATACCGCACGTATAGGGGTGCGCATACTACCAGAGCCGTTCCGGGAATCAAGCTGCGCGCTGCACCGGTGGTCTGTTAGGCTTGGCTCCATCCCCTTTGCCCCCGCGAGCCATTGCCTTGCCAAACGCCGTGCTGCGCCTTGCCCTGCCTTCGCCTCTGCGCCGGCTGTTCGACTACCTGCCGCCCGCCGGTATGGGTATAGAGGCCTTCGAGCCAGGCATGCGCGTTCGCGTACCCTTTGGGCGCCGGGAAATGATCGGCGTAGTGATCGAGACCGCCCATGATTCAGACGTGCCGGCGGGCAAGCTCCGACCGGCCATTGGCCGCCTGGATGACAGCAGCCCGATGCCCCCGGCATTGATGCAGCTGTGCCTGTGGACCGCTCAGTACTATCAGCACAGCCTGGGTGACACGCTCAGCTGGGCGCTTCCGGTGCTGTTGCGTCAGGGCGAGCCTGCACAGGCGCATCAGGAGCGCTTCTGGATCGCAGCCACCACCGCCGACCCAGAAGACCCCAGGCTCAAGCGTGCGCCGCGCCAGCGCGAGGCCCTGACAACCCTGGCGCAGCACCCACACGGCGTGCCGCATTCGCTGCTGAGCCAGCTTCGGCTGGGCCGCGACGCACTCGATGGCCTCTTGAACAAAGGCCTGGTCGCGGTGGAAACCCGCACACAGGCCGCTGCACCTCGCCACGAGCACTGGCTCGCGCAACCTGAGCTGCCGCTCAACACCGAACAAAGCACTGCGTTCGAGGCCATCCGCGCGGGGCTTGGCCGTTACCATACCTACCTTCTGGCAGGGGTGACCGGCAGCGGCAAGACCGAGGTCTACCTGCAACTGATCCACCAATGCCTCCAGGCCGGCAAGCAGGTGCTGGTGCTGATCCCCGAAATCAACCTGGGCCCGCAAACGCTTAGCCGCTTCTCACAGCGCTTCAATGCGCGCATAGCGCTGTTGCATTCGGCCGTGAACGACCGCCAACGCCTGGATGCCTGGCTAGCAGCCCGCGACGGCGACGCTGACATCGTCATCGGCACTCGCTCGGCGCTGTTCACCCCGTTGAAGAATCCCGGCCTGATCATCATCGACGAAGAGCACGACGGCTCCTATAAACAGCAGGAAGGGCTGCGTTACCACGCGCGCGACCTGGCCATCGTGCGCGGCCACCAGGAAAACGTGCCGGTGGTTCTGGGCTCTGCCACGCCGTCGCTGGAAACCTGGCATAACGCCCATAGCGGCCGCTATGCACTGCTGCGCCTCAACCAGCGCGCCGGCCATGCCCAGCCCCCGCGCTTTCTGCGGCTGGATGTCAAAAGCCGGCCACTGGACAGCGGCATCAGCGCGCCCTTGCAACAAGCCATTGGCCAAACCCTTGCCCAAGGCCAGCAGGTTCTGGTGTTCCTCAATCGCCGCGGCTTCGCCCCTACGTTGTTGTGCCACGAATGTGGCTGGCTTTCGGAGTGCCCCCGCTGCGATGCACGCACCACATTGCACCAGCGCTCGGGAGAGCTGCGCTGCCACCATTGCGGGCACGTCGAGCACAAACCCCGCCACTGCCCCAGCTGCCGGTCAGTGGACCTGCGACCGGTCGGCGCAGGCACCGAGCGCGCCGAGGAGCGCCTGCGGGTGTTGTTTCCCGACTTCCCTGTGCACCGCGTCGACCGCGACACCACCACGGCCAAAGGGGCGATGGACCGCCTGTTTGCGACCGTTCATCAGGGTGACCCGTGCATCCTGGTGGGCACGCAGATGCTTGCCAAAGGCCACCATTTCCCCCAGGTGACACTGGTGGCGATCCTCGACGCCGATGGCGGGCTGTTTTCCGCCGACTTCCGCGCGCCCGAGCGCATGGCTCAGTTGATCGTGCAGGTGGCCGGGCGCGCGGGCCGGGCAGAAATGCCAGGCAAGGTCATCATCCAGAGCCACCTGGCCGACCACCCCCTGCTGGTGCAACTCACTGAAGACGGCTACTTCGCCTTTGCCGAGCAGGCGCTCAGTGAGCGCCGCGGTGCTGGCCTGCCCCCTTTCGCTCATTTAGCGCTGCTGCGA
Source organism: Pseudomonas sp. URIL14HWK12:I12 (assembly GCF_003097135.1). Taxonomy (GTDB): domain Bacteria; phylum Pseudomonadota; class Gammaproteobacteria; order Pseudomonadales; family Pseudomonadaceae; genus Aquipseudomonas. Next base: position 14,561 of record NZ_QEQL01000008.1, on the reverse strand, counting down.
GCCGAAGCGCACAAACCCGGGCAGGCGGAAGGCTTCCTCGACGAGGCATGCTCGCTCGCAGAAGGCTGGCTGGCAGCGCATGGCGTGCAAGGGGTGGAGCTGCTCGGCCCGGTGCCCGCTCCGATGGAGCGACGTGCCGGGCGCTTCCGCGCACAACTGCTGTTGCAATCCACGGCGCGCGCGCCCCTGCACCGATTACTGGCCGCCATGATGGCCAGCGTCGAAGCACTGCCGGCAGGCCGCGCGGTACGGTGGTCGCTGGATGTCGACCCGGTCGATCTGTTTTGAGCAGGGTTGGCAAGGCTGCCTGCGAACCGGATAATGGCCGGTTTTAAAGACCAGCCCGGGGCCACTGCACCGGCGCGCTCGCACGAGATACCCATGAAAGACACCATTCGCCTGCTGATCCAACAAGCCCTTGCCCGCCTGGTGGCCGAGGGCGTGCTGCCCGAAGGCTTGAATGTGGCCATCCAGGTCGAGAACGCGCGCGACAAGGCCCACGGCGACTTCGCCAGCAACATTGCGATGATGCTGGCCAAACCCGCTGGCATGAAGCCCCGTGACCTGGCCGAAAAGCTCATCGCCGCGCTGCCGGCCGACGAGCAGGTCAGCAAGGTCGATATCGCCGGCCCCGGCTTCCTGAACTTCTTCCAGAACACCCAGGCCCTGGCTCAGCGCCTTGATGCCGCGCTGGCCGATGCCCGCCTTGGCGTGCGCAAGCCCGGGGCTCCGGAAAGAGTGGTCGTCGACCTGTCGGCACCGAACCTTGCCAAGGAGATGCACGTCGGGCATCTGCGCTCGACCATCATCGGTGATGCGGTGGCCAACGTGCTGGAATTCCTCGGCGACACGGTGATCCGCCAGAACCATGTCGGAGACTGGGGCACCCAGTTCGGCATGCTGCTGGCATATCTTCAGGAAAACCCCGCCGACAGTGACGAGCTGGCCGACCTGGAAAACTTCTACCGCGCTGCCAAGAAGCGCTTCGACGAATCCGAAGCCTTCGCCCGCACCGCGCGGGGCCTCGTGGTCAAGCTGCAGGCCGGCGACCCGGACTGCCTGGCCCTGTGGACCCGCTTCAACGCTATCTCCCTTTCGCACTGCCAGGCCACTTACGAGCGCCTGAACGTGCGCCTGACGCCCAACGACGTGATGGGCGAAAGCGCCTATAACGACGACCTGCCCAGCGTGGTCGCCGACCTGCGTGCCAAGGGCCTGCTCGAAGAAGACAACGGCGCCCAATGCGTCTTCCTCGAAGAATTCAAGAATGCCGAAGGCAACCCCCTGCCGGTGATTGTGCAAAAGGCAGGCGGTGGCTACCTCTATGCGACCACCGACCTGGCTGCCGTGCGCTATCGCAGCAACGTGCTCAAGGCTGATCGCGCCCTCTATTTCGTCGACCAACGCCAGGCATTGCACTTCCAGCAAGTGTTCGAGGTAGCCCGGCGGGCCGGTTTCATCACCAACGGCATGCGCCCCGAGCACATGGGTTTCGGCACCATGAACGGCGCCGATGGCCGCCCGTTCAAGACCCGCGACGGCGGCACGGTCAAACTGATCGACCTGCTGACAGAAGCCGAACAGCGCGCCTACGCACTGGTGAAGGAGAAAAACCCCGAGCTCGACGAAGCGGCCCTGCGCGAAATCGGCCGCGTGGTGGGTATCGGTGCAGTCAAGTACGCCGACCTCTCCAAGCACCGTACCAGCGACTACTCGTTCAACTTCGACCTGATGTTGAACTTCGAGGGCAACACCGCACCTTACCTGCTCTATGCCTACACCCGCGTGGCCGGGGTGTTCCGCAAGGTAGGCAAAAGCTTCGAAGAGGCCGACGGCCATATCGAGCTGCATGCCCCGCAGGAGCAGGAGCTGGCAGCGCGGCTTGCACAGTTTGGCGAAGTGCTGAACACCGTTGCCGAAAAAGGCACGCCCCACGTGTTGTGCGCGTACCTCTACGACATCGCCGGGCTGTTCTCCAGCTTCTACGAGAACTGCCCGATCCTTGCGGCCGAGACACCCGTGCAGCAGGCTAGCCGCCTGCGCCTGGCTGCCCTGGCTGGCCGTACCCTGAAACAAGGCCTGGAACTGCTGGGCCTGGAAACCCTGGAGCGCATGTAAGTTGGCTGCGAAAAAACCTGCACCCAAACGAGGCGCCAGCCGCACCCAGCCTGCATCAAAGAAGAAGCCGATTCCAGGATGGGTATGGCTGGCCGTAGGCCTCACGGTCGGCGCCTTCGTCGTGTTCCTGATGAAACTCGACCCGAGCAAGGACGAGGTCAAACGCACTCGCCCGGAGCAGCAAAAGGCCGAGAAGATCGCCGAGGCGAACAAGACGCCGCCGAGCCCGACCCAGGTCAAGCCCAAGTACGACTTCTATACGCTGCTCCCGGAGTCGGAAGTGATCGTGCCGCCTGAAGCCGTGCCCGAGAAGACCCCGCCAGTGCCTGCCCAGCCGGTGACCCCGGAAGTCGCCGCCAAGATTGATACTGCCCGCGCGCAGGCGGCCTTGGCTGGCCAGACGCCGCCACCGGCGCCGCCGGTCACCAAACCGGCTGCTACCACGCAGTACTTCCTGCAGGCAGGCTCCTTCCGCCGCCAGGCCGACGCCGACCGTGTGCGCGCCCAGATCATTCTGCTGGGCCAGGCCGTGCAGGTTGAGTCCGGCACGGTCAAGGACGACACCTGGTACCGCGTGCTGGTGGGCCCCTTCAGCAACCGCGAGCAGCTCACGGCCGCGCAAAAGATGCTCGCCGGCAGTGGCTTCAACAACCTGCTGCTGCAGCAACGCCAAAGCCGATAACGCCGCCGCATATTTTCAGCGGCAAGCGGCGAGAAAGCGGTTTTTTTGCGAAGCTGGCGTTGCGGCGTGCCTGTCGGGGCGCCGCAACTTGCTTTTGCTTGTAGTTCAAAGCTTGAAGCTTGAAGTTACCATCCCTATATAGGTCTTCATCCGGGCATTTTCGCCCCGCTGCGTGGAGACACTCCCTTGACCACCATCGTATCCATTCGCCGCCACGGTAAAGTCGTCATGGGCGGCGACGGCCAGGTGTCGCTGGGCAACACCGTCATGAAAGGCAATGCCAAAAAGGTGCGCCGCCTTTATCACGGCCAGGTCATCGCAGGCTTTGCCGGCGCTACCGCCGACGCCTTTACATTGTTCGAACGCTTCGAAGGCCAGCTGGAAAAACACCAGGGCCACCTCATCCGCGCCGCTGTGGAGTTGGCCAAGGACTGGCGAACCGACCGTTCCCTGAGCCGCCTGGAAGCCATGCTTGCGGTGGCCAACAAGGACGCTTCGCTGATCATCACCGGCAATGGTGACGTGGTCGAACCCGAAGACGGCCTGATCGCCATGGGCTCCGGGGGCGGCTACGCACAGGCCGCGGCCCGTGCACTGCTCAACAAAACCGACCTTTCTGCCCGGGAAATCACCGAGGCCGCGCTGAACATCGCTGCAGACATTTGCGTGTTCACCAATCACAACCTGACTATCGAGGAGCAGGACCTGGCGGAGTGATCCGCACACAGGCCCGCCAGACGCACATGTCTATGACCCCCCGCGAAATCGTCCACGAACTCAACCGCCATATCATCGGCCAGGACGACGCCAAGCGCGCCGTGGCCATCGCCCTGCGCAATCGCTGGCGCCGCATGCAGCTACCGGCTGAGCTACGCCCCGAGGTCACACCGAAGAACATTCTGATGATCGGCCCTACGGGCGTGGGTAAAACCGAGATCGCCCGGCGCCTGGCCAAGCTGGCCAACGCGCCCTTCCTGAAGGTCGAAGCCACGAAATTCACCGAAGTGGGCTATGTAGGCCGCGACGTCGAGTCGATCATCCGCGACCTGGCCGACGCTTCGCTCAAGCTGCTGCGTGAGCAGGAAGTCATCAAGGTACGCCACCGCGCAGAAGACGCCGCCGAGGAGCGCATCCTCGACGCCCTGCTGCCGCAGGCTCGCAGCTTCGGTGACGACGCCCCCGCCAGTGCCGATTCCAACACGCGCCAGCTGTTTCGTAAGCGCCTGCGTGAAGGCCAGCTCGACGACAAGGAAATCGACATCGAAGTGGCCGAGCAAGTAGGCGTAGACATCTCCGCGCCACCTGGCATGGAAGAAATGACCAGCCAGTTGCAGAACCTGTTCGCCAACATGGGCAAGGGCAAGCGCAAGACCCGCAAACTCAAGGTCAAGGAAGCGCTCAAGCTGGTACGCGACGAAGAGGCTGGCCGCCTGGTCAATGAGGAAGAGCTCAAGGCCAAGGCGCTCGAAGCCGTCGAACAGCATGGCATCGTGTTCATCGACGAAATCGACAAGGTCGCCAAGCGCGGCAATGTCGGCGGCGCGGACGTATCCCGTGAAGGTGTGCAGCGTGACCTGCTGCCGCTGATCGAAGGCTGCACCGTGAACACCAAGCTGGGCATGGTCAAGACCGACCACATCCTGTTCATCGCCTCTGGGGCATTCCACCTCAGCAAACCAAGCGACCTGGTACCGGAGCTGCAAGGGCGGCTGCCGATCCGGGTCGAGCTCAAGGCGCTGACACCGGGTGATTTCGAGCGCATTCTCAGCGAACCTCACGCTTCGCTGACCGAGCAATATCGCGAGCTGCTCAAGACCGAGGGCCTGGGCATCGAGTTCGTCGACAGCGGCATCAAGCGCCTGGCCGAAATCGCCTTTCAGGTGAACGAGAAAACCGAGAACATCGGCGCTCGCCGCCTGCATACGTTGCTCGAGCGGCTGCTGGAAGAAGTTTCGTTCAGCGCGGGTGACCTCGCTGGCTCCCAGAACGGCGAGCCGATTCGCATCGACGCTGACTACGTCAACAGCCACCTTGGCGAGCTGGCGCAGAACGAAGACCTGTCGCGTTACATTCTCTGACCGCCAAGCGCCGGGGCCCAGCCCCGGCGCGCGAGGCCATCGCCATGCACAAGCTTCCCACCGCCATCAAACTGCAAAAGGCCAGCAAGGCCTTGGTACTTAGCTACGGGCCCGGTGAGCAGTACAGCCTGCCAGCGGAGTTCCTGCGGGTGCATTCCCCTTCGGCCGAGGTCCAGGGCCATGGCAAACCCATCCTGCAGTTCGGCAAGCTGAATGTGGGCCTGAGCAACGTTGAGCCTGCCGGGCAGTATGCCCTCAAGCTCAGTTTTGACGATGGCCACGACAGCGGGTTGTTCACCTGGGAATACCTGTATGAGCTATGCACCCGCCAGCAAGCGTTGTGGGCGGACTATCTCGAAGAACTGCGCAAGGCTGGCAAGTCGCGCGACCCGGCAGAGTCAGTGGTTAAGCTGATGCTCTGAAAAAAACCGCCGGGCCGGGCGGGCAGCCACCTTGGTGAAGCCTGCGCCCTGCTGCCGCTCACGCCAGGTGCTTGTCCAGTGCCTTGTTGATCTCTGCCTCGACCATTGCACTCATCATCGACAGCATCATCCCCAGCTTGATCTCGACACGCACCAGGGTATCGGTGATAGCGACCTGGCCGGTGATACCGCTGCGCTTGAGCTCGACCGTGTCGCCTTCCCATTCGGCCTGCATGTCATATTTGCTCTGCAATTTCTCCACAAGCTTGCCCGCGCGCGCTCGGGCGGCTTCGCGGCCCAGCGTGTGCTGGCGTTCAACGGTGATCTGGCTCATCGGCCACCTCGGTCAATTCAAAGGTGTTTATTCTACCCGGCGCAGGCCCCTTCAAGACAAAGCCCGCGTTGCGGGATTAGAATGGCCAGTAATTTTTTCCGGTGCAGGCGATATGACTGAACAGCGCAAAGGCAACGAAGCCGAACCCACCACTCACTTTGGCTACCAGCACGTGCCGGAGAGCCAGAAGGCGGAGAAGGTCGCCGAAGTGTTTCACTCCGTCGCAGCCAAGTACGACGTGATGAACGACCTGCTCTCAGGCGGCATGCACCGCTTGTGGAAGCGCTTCACCATCGAGCTGTCGGGCGTTCGGCCAGGCAACCGGGTGCTGGATATCGCCGGCGGCACCGGCGACCTGACCCGCCGGTTCTCGGAACTGGTGGGGCCGGCGGGCGAAGTCGTGCTGGCCGATATCAATGCCTCGATGCTGAAGGTAGGCCGCGACCGCCTGCTCGACCTGGGCGTAGCCGGCAACGTGTCCTTCGTTCAGGCCGACGCCGAGAAGCTGCCCTTCCCGGACAACCACTTCGACGTGGTCACCATCGCGTTCGGCCTGCGCAACGTTACCCATAAGGAAGATGCACTGCGCTCGATGCTGCGTGTGCTCAAGCCAGGCGGTCGGCTACTGGTGCTGGAGTTCTCCAAGCCCACCAGCAAGCTCATGGCCAAGGCCTACGACGCCTACTCGTTCGCCTTCATGCCCTTGGTCGGCAAGCTGGTAGCCAACGACGCGGCCAGCTATCGCTACCTTGCCGAATCGATCCGCATGCATCCCGATCAGGAAACCCTCAAGGCGATGATGGCTGACGCCGGATTCGACCGGGTCACCTACCACAACATGACCACCGGCATCGTCGCCCTGCACAGGGGTATCAAACCCTGATGCTCGAACGAGCCCTATTGGCCAGCGCCGAAGCTGGCATCAACCGGGCCCTGCGCCTCGATGCCACGGCACTGCCACGCCTGGCGCAACTGAGTGGTGCAGTCATAGAAATCGACTGCCCGCGCCCGGCTCGCCGCCTGTTCATCCTGCCCGGCAGCCATGGCCTCACCCTGGCCGGCCATTGGGAAGCCCCAGCGACCTGCACATTGCGCGCACCGGCCGGTCGTTTGCTTGAGCTGGCCGTTCGCCGAGACAAAACAGCCGTGCTGCACAGTGCCGACGTCGAGCTCGAAGGAGACAGCAGCGCGCTGACAGCCCTGACGGATGTTTTGCAGAACCTTGAGCTGGATTGGGAGCATGAGGTTTCACGCTGGCTCGGCCCGGTGGGTACCGCCCTGCTCAGCGGCCATGTAAGGCTGCGCGCGCAATGGGCCCAGCAAGGGGCCGGTCGGCTGCGCGAAACCCTGGCCGACTACCTGAACGAAGAAACCCGCGCGCTGGTCGGAAAGCGTGAGGCCGAGGCGCGCTGGCAGGAGCTCGACGAGCTCAAGCTGGCCACCGACCGCATCGAAGCCCGCCTGGCGCGGTTGTTCCCTACCCCTGATTCCAGCGAGAACGCATGAAGCTGCTCGCCGTCCGCCGTCTGTTTCGTATCCTGCGCGTAGGCATCCGCTACCGCCTCGATGACCTGATCCTGGCACTGCCCTTGCCATGGTGGCTGCGCATCTTGCGTTTCACCATGCCCTGGCGCGCCCTGCCGCGGCGCAACCGCGAGCTCTCCCGAGGCGCCTGCCTGCGCCTGGCCCTGCAAGATCTTGGGCCGATCTTCATCAAGTTCGGGCAGATCCTCTCGACCCGTCGCGACCTGCTGCCAGGCGACGTCGCCGATGAGCTGATGCTGCTGCAGGACCGGGTGCCACCGTTCGACCCCAAGCAGTCAATGCAACTGATCGAGGAGCAGTTGGGCGTTCCGATCAGCCAGGCCTTCAGCCGTTTCGATGTGGAGCCGCTGGCCTCGGCCTCGGTGGCCCAGGTCCACGCGGCCTGCCTGCGCACGGGTGAGGAAGTGGTGGTCAAGGTGGTACGCCCGGGCCTGCGCCCGATCATCGGCTCAGACCTGGCCTGGTTGTTCCTGCTCGCGCGGTTGGCCGAATGGCTTTCGGCCGACGCCCGCCTGCTTCATCCGATGGATGTGGTGGCCGACTACGAAAAAACCATTTACGACGAGCTGGACCTGCTGCGCGAAGCGGCCAACGCCAGCCAGCTGCGGCGCAACTTCGAAGGCTCGCCACACCTGTATGTGCCCCAGATCTATTGGGACTGGTGCCGGCCCAAAGTGTTGGTCATGGAGCGCATCTACGGCGTACCGGTCACCGACCTTGCCACCTTGGCCGACCAGCGCACCGACATGAAGCTGCTGGCCGAGCGTGGCGTGGAGATCTTCTTCACCCAGGTGTTTCGCGACAGTTTCTTCCACGCCGACATGCACCCCGGCAACATCTTCGTGAGCACGGTTAACCCCTGGGACCCGCAATACATCGCCATCGACTGCGGGATCGTCGGCAGCCTCACCCCCGAAGACCAGGATTACCTCGCCCGCAACCTGTTCGCCTTTTTCAAGCGCGATTACCGGCGTGTGGCGCAACTGCACATCGATTCAGGGTGGGTGCCTGCGCAGACCAAACTCAACGAATTCGAGGCAGCCATCCGCACTGTATGCGAGCCGATCTTCGAAAAGCCGTTGAAGGATATCTCCTTCGGCCAAGTGCTGATGCGCCTGTTCCAAACCGCCCGGCGTTTCAACATGGAAGTGCAGCCGCAGCTGGTGTTGCTGCAAAAAACGCTGCTCAACATCGAAGGCCTGGGCCGGCAGCTGTACCCCGACCTGGACCTGTGGAGCACCGCACAGCCCTACCTAGAGCGCTGGATGCGTGAGCGAATGAGCCCTAAAGGCCTGCTGCGCAATGCACAGTCACAATTTGAACAGCTGCCTTACATCGCCAACATGACCCGCGACCTGCTGGAGCGGATGGCCGCCCCCCATCACGAGGACGCTCCCCCGCCATGGCGCCGCAGCAGCGAGGTGTTCGCGCTGCGCCTGGTTGGCGGCATCCTGCTGGCCGGCGGCGGCGTGATGGCCAGCAGCGGCGCGGCGCTTCATACCCTTCAATCGTGGCCAGCCTGGGTGATGCTCGCCACAGGTTTGTATCTGGTCGTGCGTGGATAGCCACTGGCGCCACGCACTGGCACTATAGGCGGCCATTGCCGCGGAGTTGACGATGAAAGACTGGCTGGACGAGATCAAATGGACCGATGACGGCCTGGTGCCGGCCATTGCCCAGGATCACCAAAGCGGGCGCGTGCTGATGATGGCCTGGATGAACCGCGAGTCGCTCGCACTCACCGTGGCCGAGCAACGTGCCATCTACTGGTCACGCTCGCGTGGCAAGTTGTGGCGCAAAGGCGAAGAATCCGGCCATGTCCAGAAATTGCACGAGCTGCGCCTGGACTGCGACGCCGACGTCATCATCCTGATGGTCGAGCAACTAGGGCAGATCGCCTGCCACACCGGCCGTGAAAGCTGCTTCTACCGTGTGTTCGAAAACGGCGGCTGGAAGGCCGTAGACCCGGTGCTCAAAGACCCGCACGCCATTTATGCCGAGGGCCACCGCCATGAGTGACACCCTGCACCGCCTGGCCGAGGTGCTCGAGGCCCGCAAGCAGGCCGGGGCCGATACCTCCTACGTGGCCAGCCTTTATCACAAGGGCCTGAACAAGATTCTGGAGAAAGTCGGCGAGGAGTCGATCGAAACCATCATCGCCGCCAAAGACGCGCAAAAAAGCGGAGATTTCAGCGATGTCATCTATGAGACCGCTGATCTGTGGTTCCATAGCCTGGTGATGCTGGCCGCCCTAGGCCAGCATCCACAGGCGGTGCTGGACGAGCTGGATCGCCGCTTTGGCTTGTCGGGCCACGACGAAAAGGCCTCGCGCGAGCCTTGCGCCTGACTGTCTGAATTCGAGGAGTATCACATGGGTATTTTTGACTGGAAACACTGGGTCGTCATCCTGATCGTTGTGGTGCTGGTATTCGGCACCAAAAAACTCAAGAACCTGGGCACTGATGTTGGCGAAGGCATCAAGGGCTTTCGCAAGGCGATGAGTGACGGCGAAAAGGAAGAGGAAACGCGCGAGCAGCAGGCCCACGCACAGGCGCAAACCAACGCTCAGCCGGGCGCGCCGCTCACCCCACCGCACACTATCGACGGCCAGCACCAGAAGGTCGAAGAGCCTGTGCGCAAGGATTGACCCATGTTCGGGATCAGTTTCAGTGAATTGCTGCTGGTAGGGCTGGTGGCCCTGTTGGTGCTGGGCCCCGAACGCCTGCCAGGTGCGGCTCGCACCGCAGGCCTGTGGATTGGCCGGCTCAAGCGCAGCTTCAATTCGATCAAGAACGAGATCGAACGGGAGATCGGCGCCGACGAGATCCGCCGGCAGCTGCATAACGAGCACATCCTGTCGCTGGAACAGGAGGCGCGCAAGATTCTCAACCCCGAGGCCGATACCAAACCTGAGCCCAAGCCTGCCGAGGCCGAGCGGCCGACGGTGCCTGAACACAACCCGGCCCAAGGCGAGTTGGCACTGCCTCCCGTCACCAACCCGCCCCCTGCTGCTGCGGTGAGCGAGCCTGGGTTTGCGCCGATCCCTGCGCCGCAACCGAGCCCGCAACCGGGACCGCAACCGGCAACAGAACCGAAAAAAAACCATGAGTGATCTGCCCGAACACGACCAGCCCATGCCGCTGGTGTCGCACCTGACAGAGCTGCGCAATCGCTTGCTGCGCTGCGTGGCGGCCATCTTCGTGGTGTTCGCCGGCCTGTTCTCCTTCGCCCAGCAGATCTACACCATCGTCTCGGCGCCGCTGCGCCAGTACCTGCCGCCTGGCGCAACCATGATCGCCACCGACGTGGCATCGCCGTTTCTGACGCCTTTCAAGCTAACGATGATGGTTTCGCTGTTCGTGGCGATCCCGTTCGTTCTGTACCAGATCTGGGGCTTCATCGCGCCCGGCTTGTATCGCCACGAAAAACGCGTCGCCGTGCCGCTGCTGGTGTCCAGCATCCTGCTGTTCTATGCAGGCATGGCGTTCGCCTACTTCCTGGTCTTCCCGCTGATGTTCAAATTCTTCGCGGCGGCCACCCCCGAAGGCGTGTCGATGATGACCGACATCGCCAGCTACCTGGATTTCATCATGACGCTGTTCTTCGCCTTCGGCGTAGCGTTCGAAATCCCGGTCGCGGTGGTGTTGCTGGTCTGGATCGGCATTGTGGACGTGAAATACCTGAAAAAGGCACGCCCTTACGTGATCATCGGCTGCTTCGTGGTAGGCATGCTGCTCACGCCGCCCGACATCTTTTCGCAAACGCTTCTGGCCGTGCCGATGTGGATGCTGTTCGAAATAGGCCTGCTGTTCGGTGGCCTGATCCGCAAGCGCGGCGATCACGACGAAGCCTCCGAACCAGGCGGCCAGCCTCCCGTGCCACGCGCGTGAACCTGCTGCTGCTCGAAGACGGCGACTTCATCGCCGAAGGCCGTGCCGTGCTGCGTGACCGCCGCCTGGTACACATGCAGCAAGTGCAGCGAGTCGAGGCAGGCGATACCTTGCGGGTGGGCCGCTTGGGTGGGCTCATGGGCCAGGCGCAGGTGCTGCGGCTGGGCGAGCGCGAAGCCGAGCTGGCAGTGACCCTGGAACGCGAGCCACCGCCCAAGCTTGACCTCACCTTGGTGCTGGCCGTGCCACGCCCTAAGATGCTGCGCCGAGTTTTCCAGACCATCGCCACCCTGGGCGTGCCCCGGCTGATTCTGCTCAACAGCTACCGGGTGGAGAAAAGCTTCTGGCAAACCCCTTTTCTGGAACCGGCAGCCATACGGGAGCAATTGATACTTGGCCTTGAGCAGGCGCGAGACACCGTGCTGCCTGAAGTCATCATCGAAAAGCGCTTCAAGCCCTTCGTCGAGGACCGCCTGCCTGCCATTGCCCAAGGCACGCTGGGCTTGGTTGGCCACCCGGGTCATTACCCGCCATGCCCCCGCGCAGTGAAGCAGGCGGTCACCCTGGCGATCGGGCCGGAGGGCGGCTGGATCCCCTACGAAGTGGAACTGATGCAGCGATCCGGGCTTGAGCCGGTGCAGCTGGGTGAACGCATCTTGCGTGTCGAAACGGCCGTTACGGCGCTGCTTGCAAGGCTTTTCTGAGCATAAATGCCGTTGTTATCTGGCCGCTTCGGCGGCTATCGACCGGCAAACAGGTTGGACTATGCCGCGATCGTGCCATTGAAACACGCCGAAACATAGCGACCCTTCAGCATAGGCTCGCCTTGCCGACGCTCCCTTGTGTCCTCATCTCACAAGGAGTGCTCCTAATGGCATTACTGTCCCAACGGCTGCTGGCCAACCTTACCGTACAACGCAAGCTGGCCCTGGGCTTCGGCCTGGTGCTCTGTCTCACCCTGGCAGTCACGGCCATTGGCTGGCTGGGCCTGTCGTTGCTGACCGAACGAGGCGACAAGTTGGCCGAAGTCGCCGACATCGCCGATATGGCCCGCGAGATGCGCATACAGCGCCTGAGCTACTCGCTACGCCCCTCGCCCGTCGAATCGAGGAAGCTGCAGGCGGCGATGACCCGCCTGGCCCAGGCCACTCAATCCCTGCGAGGCAAGCTCATCGACCCCGAAGACGTCGCCCAGATGGACGTCATCCTTGCCGCACTGGACAAGTACGAAGCGTTGTTCAGCACCGTGGCGGCGATCCAGGCCGAGCACCCCGTGGAAAGCCAAGCCGCGCTTGACCAGATGAAAACCTTGGGCGATGACCTGATCGGTGCCAGCGAAGCCATCAGCCGCGCCCAGACCAGCAAACGCGACGAAGACACCAACAAGGCCAAAGCTCTGCTCGGCGGCATTTCGGTGCTTGCCCTGCTACTGGGAATGGGGGCGGCGCTGGTGATTTCCCGGCAGATCATCGCGCCATTGAGGCAGACCATCAAAACGGTCGACAAGGTTGCAGAAGGCGATTTACGCGACGTTACCGCCCCTAGCCGCCGCGACGAGCTCGGGCAACTGCAACAAAGCGTCGCCGGCATGAACCAAGGGCTTCGCGACCTCGTCGACGGCATCGGCGAAGGCGTGCAACAACTGACGGACGCCGCCGAGCAGCTTTCAGCTGTCACCGCGCAGACCAATGCAGGTGTGAGCGCTCAGCGGCAGGAAACCGATCAGGTGGCCACTGCGATGAATGAAATGGTTGCCACAGTGCAGGATGTGGCGCGCAACGCCGAGCAGGCCTCGGAGGCCGCTACGGCTGCCACGCAGCAGGCCCGCGAAGGAGACCGAGTGGTCAACGAGGCCATCGACCAGATCGAACACCTGGCGAGCGAGGTGCAGCGCTCAAGTGAGGCGATGACCCGCCTGGAGCATGAAAGTAGCCAGATCGGCGGTGTGCTCACAGTGATCAAGTCGGTGGCCGAGCAAACCAACTTGCTGGCGCTCAATGCGGCCATCGAGGCGGCCAGGGCCGGTGAAGCGGGCCGTGGCTTCGCCGTGGTTGCCGATGAAGTCCGAAGCCTCGCGCAGCGCACTCAGCAATCGACCGAAGAGATCCAGGCGCTGATCACGGCCTTGCAGAGCGGTACGCAACAGGCCGCACAGGCCATGGATACCAGCCGCTCGCTGACCGAAAGCAGTGTGTTGCTCGCCCGCCAGGCTGGCACGGCGTTGGGCAACATCAACGAAACCGTAGCCAGCATCCAGTCGATGAACTACCAGATTGCAACCGCCGCCGAGCAGCAGGCGACGGTGGCCGAGGCGATCAACCAGAACATCGTCAATGTGCGCGAGGTCTCCGAGCAAACCTCATCCGGCAGCGAGGAGACCGCAGCGTCCAGTGTGAGGCTGGTACGGCTGGGTAATGATTTGCGCACGCTGGTTTCACGCTTCAAGGTCTGAGGCCCTGTATCACTCTAATGGCCCAGGCCGCCGGGGGCACGCAAAACGACGTCGAATGTCTCGTGCCCCGTGGCTCACACTACTTTCCAGCGTCAGCCAATAGCCATTTCCACTCCTCCTTTAAGGACCCAGCCGACGATCGCGGAATCCCCAGCCTGCGCTGACGTAACCGTCGCCCCTGACAATCGCGCTACCTGAGCATTGATCCTTGCTTGCCAACCAGTGAGCAACGTGTGGCTGTTACCGGTAAGCAGCTTCTGGACGGCATCACTTTCAACCACGGCAAATTTGGGTGTTGCCAGTTCGCCCAGCACGCTGGTGACCTTCCCCCTGGCAACCGCTGCCGAAGCCTGCGCGCTGGCCTTGGATACCTTGGCCGCCTGGCTTGAGGCCTTGAGGTAACGGTAGGCACCGACGAACCCCCGGCTGCCCCAGGCGTTGAGCACTCGCCAGCTCGCTTTTGCAGCGCTGCGCGCCAGCCTCGCAGCGAGGCTGACGGCCGAGCGCAGCAAATTGGCAGCCTGCTTGAACGCACCGACAAAGTTGCCGATCGACAACACGCCGGTGACAACTGAGGCAATCGCCAGCTTCCTGGCGAGCTCAGGGTTGCTGTCCTCGATGAACACCGACGCCACCTCCAACGCCAGCGACGCTGCACTGAGTGCGGTAAGTGCCGCGAACACCAGCATCGAGGCCGTGCCACCTGTCAGTATCGAAGTGCCGACACCTACAACGAAAAGCAAAGCGGAAAACGCGATTCCTCGCCACCGGCTACCCACTGGGAAAGGCTGGGTATCGCGCAGGGATTGCTGCAGCTGTGCCAGCAGCGTCGATTGGCCCCAGCGGCTCAGCATGATCGCGCCACTGGGGTCGTGCTGGTTGATCGGGTCGGGGCAATAGACGTAATCATTGATGCCCCCTTCGTCGAACGGGCTCAGCCAGTCCGGCTGCGCATGGCGGTACATCGTAGGGTCATAGCAGCGGTAGCCGTTGCCGGCGTGGTAGTTACCGGTGACGGGGTCTCGGCGCATGCCGTTATA
>NZ_QEQL01000007.1 GCF_003097135.1 Pseudomonas sp. URIL14HWK12:I12 | reverse complement strand
GGGTTGTGGTTTCAGCAGGACAGCTTGATGCGCAACCACAAGGCGTTGTTGGAGGTGGCCAGTGATGAACGCGCGGAGGCGCTGGCGGCGGTGGGGTCGGCGACGTTGGGGGTGATTGGGATGGGGGTAGAGGCGGCGGGGTTTGCGGTGAAAGCATTGCGGCCTGATTGGGTGGTGAGCTCGAAGGTAAATGCGCCAACGGTGGGGGGCAGGATTGCGACAGGTGGTGCGTTTATCGCTGCATTGGCGGGGGTGGCGGATGCTGTGCAATATGCTATGGCAGCAACTAGGACTGTTTCAAAAGGAGATGCAGTTAGTGCCCGGCATTATCTAACTGCCGCAACATTTTCGGCGCTTTCCGCGACTGCTTTTGGTGTTGCGGCGCTTGTAAGCTCAATGCTGCTACTTACAACCGGCCTGGGTATCGCTTTTATGTTGATAGCCTATACTTCTTACAGAGATGCAAAAAAAAATGAGTCCACGCCTATCGAAGAATGGATTAGAAAAAGCCGCTGGGGTCTACCTGATGAAAGCAGGCGCTGGTTAACCTCAGACCAGCTTGTAGCAGCTACAAACTCATTAAACGTCGCATTGATAGGCGCGTCAGCACACGTTTCTATCCAAATCAGGCCGATGATCGCCCCGACATCGTCAGATGACGCTCTGAGTCTGGCCTTCCGTGATCCGAACTCAATTCCAATGAACGCCTACCTCGTCTTCGAGATAAACCTGCCGCACTACGAACCTGAGCTATCAGCTTATGAATTTATAATTTTAGGTAAAAATCCGCTTTCTAAAGCGCTAAACATCCTCGCTTGCGGCAAAAGCGAAAAAAGCCTTGAAAGCCCAGGCCCGGACTTCCATATAGATAAAGTCATCGAAAAGGAAGGATCGATCTCGAAAGATTACAACCCCAAGCTCAAGCGACTGCGAATCGAAGGGACGGTCAGATCAATGGAATCCACCCTGCCGACCGCCTTAACCCTCTACGTAACCTACTGGGTGAGGAAGAACGATGCCAGACCCCTCAAGATTGTTTACAGCGACTAGCAATGTCTCATAAACAAACCCAAAAAAGCAGTTGCCTGCCTCAGTTAAACTCTCCCTGCAGGGGTTGGAAAAAAGATCTGCTCAATCCAGGAAAATGTAGTTCCCAAAAAAATTTAACACAACCGCCATTGCTGAACTCGCGAAACAGCATCACGATGGAGGTGTCACGAAAGTTCTCAATCCCCCGCGGCTTGTCGACGCTTCTAGCTGTGCCTTTTTTTATACTTGGCCCCTTGACTGTCGGCGTGACGATAAAGACTTGGATGGTAGCGGGGGTTATGACTGAGCTTATTTCCATATTAACGCTTGCATTGATGATTTGGTGCGTGGTCATTTTGATAAGAACGGATTTAAATACACCCCTAGACGAGCCAATACGCTTCAACCGTGCACGTCAAAAAATCTATGTTTATCGCTTTAAACCTCGTTGGACGGCCCCTTGGCGCCGCTGGCCTATCGAATTTTCCATCTATGATTGGCCGCAAGTGCGCGCAGAGCTTTGGTCCAGCGGCTCTGGGGTCTATTACAGATGCGGCACCATACTCTCAGTCGTGGATACCGGTACCGGCGAAGTCATAGACCGCTTCCCCATGAACCGCGACACGCTGTCCGAAGAACCATGGCTCTACATCCACACCTACATGGAAAAAGGCCCCAGCGCCCTCCCGCCGTTCGATACCCCACGCGACCCCAATGAGCTTGTGTGGTACAGCCCCTTTCGCCGCTGGGCGCCCAAGGTCAAGTGGCCCGAGGCCATCGACCGCGAGTCCACCACCGCGCCATGAAGCCCACCCATCCCCAGAAAGCCTCGTGAAAGCTTGCCCCACTACCATCGGCGCCAGAACACAAAAACAACAAGGGTGCTGCAATGTTGACCTTCCTTGGCTTTGCCATGGTCATCACCTTCATGGTGCTGATCATGACCAAACGGCTTTCCGCGCTCATCGCGCTGATCATCATCCCGATTCTGTTCGCCCTGTTCGGCGGCTTCGCCAGCAGTATTGGCCCGATGATGCTCGAAGGCATCAGCAAGCTGGCGCCGACCGGCGTCATGCTGATGTTCGCCATTCTCTACTTCGCCTTGATGATCGACTCCGGCCTGTTCGACCCGGCCGTGCGCGGCATCCTGCGCCTGGTCAAAGGTGACCCACTGAAGGTATCGGTGGGCACGGCGGTACTGGCGCTGGTGGTGTCGCTCGACGGTGATGGCGCGACCACTTACATGATCTGCTGCGCGGCCTTGCTTCCGCTGTACCAGCGCCTGGGCATGAGCCCTCGGCTGATGGCAGGGCTGATCATCCTGGCAGGTGGCGTAATGAACATGACGCCATGGGGCGGCCCCACGGCGCGCGCCGCCAGCGCGCTGCATGTAGACCCTTCGGATATCTTCGTGCCGATGATCCCGGCCATGCTGGCCGGTGTACTGGCGATCCTGGTGATCGCGTACTGGTATGGCAAGCGTGAGCGCGTACGCCTGGGCGAGTTGAAGCTCCCCGACGACCCCACTGCCCATAGCGAGATCAGCGTGTCGCAGTTCCCCGAAGCACGCCGCCCCAAGCTGCTGTGGTTCAACGCCCTACTTACTCTGGTGCTGATGGTAGCGCTGATCAACGGCCTGCTGCCGCTGCCGGTGCTGTTCATGGTGGCGTTCAGTATCGCGATGATCGTCAACTACCCGTGCCTGCAAGCTCAAAAAGACCGAGTGGCGGCCCACGCGGGCAACGTGCTGGCGGTGGTCGGCCTTATTTTCGCCGCGGGGATCTTCACCGGCATTCTGTCGGGCACCGGTATGGTCAGCGCCATGTCGAAAAGCCTGCTGGCGGTGATCCCTGAGGCCATGGGGCCTTATCTGGCCCCGATCACGGCGCTGGTGAGCATGCCGTTCACCTTCTTCATGTCCAACGATGCCTTCTACTATGGCGTGCTGCCCGTGTTGGCCGAAGCTGCCAGCCACTACGGCATCACCCCCGTAGAAATGGCACGCGCCTCGATCGTGGGCCAACCGGTGCATCTGCTGAGCCCGCTGGTGCCTTCAACTTACCTGCTGGTCGCGCTGGCGGGCATCGAGTTCGGCGATCACCAGCGTTTTACCCTTAAATGGGCTGTATTGGTGTGCCTGTGCATCTTGCTTGCGGCCTTGCTGCTCGGGACCTTCCCGTTGGTCGGCAGTCTATAACTCACCTAACTGAACGCTTAAAGGAACACGCATGGCCTGGTTGACCAGCCCCGAAATCTGGGTAGCTTTCTTCACGCTGACCGCGCTGGAAATCGTGCTCGGGATCGACAACATCATCATGATCTCCATCCTGGTCAGCCGCATGCCCAAGCCCATGCAGAGGCGGACGCGGCTGTTCGGCCTGGCGCTGGCGATGGTGACGCGCATTCTGCTGCTGCTCTCTATCACCTGGGTGATGCGCCTTACGGCCGACCTGTTCACCGTCTTGGGGCAAGGCATCTCCGGGCGTGACCTGATCCTGTTCTTCGGCGGCCTGTTCCTGCTGTGGAAGAGCGCTCAGGAGATTTACCACGGCATGGAAGGCGAAGAGGAAAGCAGTGATGCGCCCAAGAGCAAGGGCGGCAATTTCTGGTTCACCATCGTTCAGATTGCCATCATCGACATCGTTTTTTCGCTGGATTCGGTCATCACCGCCGTGGGGATGGTCTCGCACGTCCCCGTAATGATCGCGGCCATCGTAGTGGCCGTCCTGGTGATGATGCTGGCCTCCGGCGCCATCAGCCGCTTCATCGATGCGCACCCGTCGCTGAAGATGCTCGCGCTGTCGTTTCTGCTGGTCGTAGGTACCGTACTCATCGGCGAGGCATTCGACGTACACGTACCTAAGGGCTACGTTTATTTCGCGATGGCATTTTCCCTTGCCGTTGAAGCGATCAACATCCGCATGCGGACCGGCGCCGCCAAGCGCAAGCGAGACGTAGACGAGGTGTGAAATATTACAGTTTTGTTTCAAAACGAGCGCTTGCTGTGCCATTCTGAGGGGCTTCACAGCATCACACTTCACCGCCGGGTAGCCGGCGGCGCTCAACAGGGAGGCCGGAGTTCATGCTGACCCTGCTCAATCTCCTATCGGCCGTGGCACTGCTGGTGTGGGGCACACACATCGTGCGTACCGGCATTCTGCGGGTCTACGGCACAGCCTTGCGGCGGCTGCTGGGGCAGAACATGTCCAAGCGGCCGCTGGCGTTCATCGCGGGCATATTGGTCACCGCGGTGGTGCAGAGCAGCAACGCCACGGCGATGTTGACCACCTCATTCGTGGGCCAAGGGCTGATGACCCTGGTGCCGGCGCTCACCATCATGCTCGGCGCCGACGTAGGCACCGCCTTGATGTCGCGGGTACTGACCTTCGACCTGTCCTGGCTATCGCCTCTTCTTATCTTTCTGGGCGTAGTGTTCTTCTTGTCGCGCAAGCAAACGCGCGTTGGCCAGATGGGCCGGGTGGGCATTGGCCTGGGGCTGATCATCCTGGCGCTGCAACTGATCGTGGAGGCGGCCACGCCTATCACCCAGGCACAAGGCGTGAAGGTGCTGTTCGGCTCGCTGACCGGCGACATCCTGCTCGACGCCTTGGTCGGGGCGCTGTTCGCCATGGTCTCCTACTCGAGCCTGGCGGCAGTGCTGCTCACCGCCACGCTGGCCGAGGCAGGCGTGATCAGCCTTCCGGTGGCCATCGGGCTGGTGATCGGCGCCAATATCGGCAGCGGTCTGCTGGCGTTCATCTCCACCAACATGCAGAACACACCTGGGCGGCAGGTCGCGTTGGGCAGCCTGCTCTATAAGCTGCTGGGCCTTCTGCTGATCATCCCGGTGCTTGAGCCGTTGGCGCACTGGATGGACTCGCTCAACTACGATGCGCAGACGATGGTGATCGGCTTTCACGTGATCTACAACAGCCTGCGGTGCGCCATCTTGCTGCCGACCACCGGCTGGATGGCAAAACTGTGCAGTGCTCTGCTGCAGCCCCGCCCGCAAGCCCAGCGCGAAGCGGGGCCACGCCACCTGGACCCTGCCGCACTCAGCACGCCAAGCCTGGCGTTGGCCAATGCCACACGCGAAACCTTGCGCATCGGCGACATCGTCGAAAACCTGCTCAGGGCGATGCTCAACGTGTTACGCGGCCACCAGACTGCCGTAACTCAGGAGGTGCGACAGCTCAGCGATGAGGCGGAGGCGCTGTACAGCGCGGTGAAGCTTTATCTGGCTCAGATGCCGCGTGAAGACCTCAGCGACCAGGACAGCCACCGGTGGGCTGAAACCATTGAGTTGGCCGTCAACCTGAACCTGGCCAGCGACTTGATCGAGCGCATGCTGCGCAAGGTGCAACAGCAAAAAACCTCTCAGCGCCGCTCCTTCTCGGATGTCGGGCTGGAGGAAATGGCTGAGCTGCACACTCAACTGATGGCCAACCTGCGCCTGGGCCTGAACGTGTACCTCAGCGGCAACCCAGACAGCGCCCGCCAGTTGCTCAAGGCCAAGCGCACGTTCCGCGCGCTGGAGCGGCGCCTGGCGCACGCACATGTAAGCCGCTTGCAGCGCAAAGTGGTCCAGAGCATCGAAACCAGCTCGCTGCATCTGGAGCTGATTGCCGACATGAAGCGCATGAACTCCCTGTTTTGCGCCAGCGCCTACGCGGTTTTGGGCACTGCCGACACGGGCGCGTTGCTTGCCGAAGCGAATCAGGAAACGCCTTGAACGACAGGTTGCCGGCACAGTCTGTTGACTGAGCCGGTGCATGGCGTAGGCTTTGCCCGTTACCGCAAGGACGCCCGTATGCGCTGTTTGCTGTTGATCCTGCTGCTTTGCCTGCCACTGCCTTCTTTTGCCGCCGACCGGCTTCAGGTCGAAGGCTACCTGCTCGATAACGGCCTGCAGGTGTTGCTCAAGCCCAGCACCGAAAAAGGCCATGTGGCAATCCGCCTTGTAGTAGGGGTGGGCTTCGACGATTTCCCGTGCGCAACCCAGAAGTTGCCCCATCTGCTGGAGCACTTGCTGTTCAGCGGGCTGGACGACAGCGGCGAAGCGGGCCTGGAGCAACGCATGCAGGCGTTGGGCGGGGAATGGAACGCCTTCACCAGCGACGTCGACACCACCTTCGTTATCGAAGCCCCCTCGCGTAACCAGCGCAAGGTCCTGGACCTGCTGCTGGCGATCATCACCCGCACCGAGATGACTCAGGCCCGGCTCGAGGCAGCGCGCAAAATCGTGGAGCACGAAGACGGCGGGCACGCCTCCCACGTTCAACGCTGGGTAGACCGGCAGGGCCTGGGCCGCGAAGCCAGCGACCAATTGGCTGTGGAAATGGGCTTGCGCTGCGCCGATCGGGCTTCCCCCACCGGGCTCACGCTGGCGCAGGTCAACCAGGTACGCCAGCAGTGGTACGCCCCTAATAACATGACGCTGATCGTGGTAGGCGAACTGGACAAACTGCTGCCCGCCTACCTTGAGCGTACCTACGGCGACCTCCCAGCCAGCGAGCCGGGCGAGCACCCTGCCGCCACCCTGGAAGGGCACGCCGCCCAGCGCGAACGCACGCTCTACGCAGGTTGGGTAGGCGACGCAGCCACCTTGCACTGGTATTTCCTGGAACCAGACCTTCCCGATGACGTGCCCGCTGCTACATGGGACGTGCTGCAGGACTATCTGGACTGGGAGCTGTACAACCAAATGCGGCTCCAGCGTGGGCTGTCCTACGGGCCGTGGAGCGCGAACGAGGGTTTCGGCGACCAAGGCGTGATGAGCCTGAACGCCGGGGTGGACCGCGCCGATGTCCCGGCGGCCCGCCAGGCAATGAGCGACATGTTTCAAGGCCTGCGCACACATGGGCTGGACCGCCCGACGTTCGAGCGCATCAAGCTCGCCAGCCTCTCGCGCCAGGCCTGGGCGGTGCAGGGCAACAGCGCCTTGGCCGACTACTATTGGCAATCGTTGGCCGACTATGAAGACGGTCACTTCTCGGACCCGCAGAAGGCCCTGCGCGCGGTGACTTTCGAGCAGGCCAACGACGCACTGCGCCGCCTGCTGGCAGACCCGGGCTACGTGCGGGTGGAGCAACGGCTAATCACCTATGACCAACTGCAGTACGCCCTGGATTACGGCCCCTGGGCGCTGGCCGCGCTGTTCATCCTGATGATAGGCGCCGTATGGCTGCTGCGGCGCCGGCGTTGACAGGCGGGCAAGCAACGCCAGGTTCAAGCCGGTATCCTGTGCCCCTTCGCAGCTTCCCAGGCACCTCATGAAACCATTGCCCCCGATCATCCTGCGCATCATCGAACTGCTCAAACGCTATCCCGGCGTAGTGGCACTGTTTGGTTTCTGCTCAGGCCTGGGCAGTTTCATGCTGGTAGACCGGCAGGCCAAGCTGGCCACGCCCATTGCCATCGTGTTGCTGGTGAGCTGGGCCTGGCTGATGGTGGAAAACGCCGTGACCGGCTTTTTTGCCCGGCGCTTCAAGCGCGAGATCCCGGCAGCAGTGCTGCGCTACCTGACGCAGATGATTCACCAGGAAAGCCTGTTTTTCGTACTGCCGTTCTTCTTCATCACCACCAGCTGGAACAGCGGGCAACTGGTGTTCACCGGCCTGCTGGGGATGGCGGGGCTGGTATCGATCATAGACCCCCTCTACTACCACTGGGTGGCCCCTCGGCGCTGGCTTTTCCTGGCCATGCACACTTTGACGCTGTTCGCCGCGCTGCTCACTGCGCTGCCGATCATCCTGCACCTCACCACTGCAGAGAGTTTCCAGCTGGCCTTGGTTACGGCCATGGCACTGTCGTTTCCCAGCCTTGCCAGCAGTTTTCCTATCCGGACCTGGCGCCGTGCGCTGCTGCTGATCACTATCACGCTGATGGTGGGGGGCGCGGGGTGGCTATTGCGCACCTGGGTGCCGCCGGCCACCTTGTGGCTGACCGAGGATGCCGTCACCTTGGACCTCGACAATCAGACCCGCACCCATGGCGAGGGCTTGCAAAGCCTGACCGCCAGCCAAGCCCGCGGCGGCGTTTACGCCTACACCGCCATCAACGCACCCAGGGGCCTGGATGAGCGCATCTACCACGTGTGGGAGCTCAACGGTAACGACATGGACCGCATCCCGTTGGACATCCACGGCGGCCGCAAGGAAGGCTACCGGGCGTGGACCCGCAAGCAGAACTTCCCTGCCGACCCCACCGGCAAGTGGCGTGTGCGTGTGGAGACTGAAGACGGGCAGCTCATTGGCATGTTGAAGTTCCGCATCGAACCCGACGCAGCAGGTGCGGCGCCGGCGGCGGATCAGGCGAAGAACCAGTAGCACACCGCGATGGCTGCGATCACACCAGCCATCTCAGCCAGCAAGGCACAACCCACTGCGTGACGAGCACGCTGGATACCCACGGCTCCGAAGTACACCGCCAACACGTAGAAGGTGGTCTCGGTACTGCCCTGGATGGTGGCCGCCACCAGTGCCGGGAAGCTGTCTACGCCTTGGCTCTTCATGGTCTCGATCAGCATGGCCCGCGCAGCACTGCCGGAGAAGGGCTTGACCAGCGCCGTAGGCAGGGCGTCGACGAAGCGGGTGTCGATGCCAGCCCACTGTACGAGGTGGCGGATACCTTCCAGTAGCAGATCCAGCGCCCCGGAAGCCCTCAGCACCCCGATGGCGCAGAGCATCGCCACCAGATAAGGCAGCAGGCTCTTGGCGACATCGAACCCTTCCTTGGCGCCTTCGATGAATGTCTCGTATACCGGCAAGCGCTTGAGTGCGCCGACCAACAAGAACAATGTGATCAGCCCAAACAGCGTGACGTTGCCCAGGATCGAAGACAGGCTGGCCAGCGCCGTGGCAGAAAGGGTTCCAAGGAAGGCCATGAATGCGCCTAGCAACAATGCGCCTGGCACCAGATAAGCCAGCACCACCGGGTCCCACAGGCGCAGCCGCTGCATCACCGCCACACTCAATAGCCCTACCAGGGTCGAGCAACTGGTCGCCAGCAGAATGGGAAGAAATACCAAGGTCGGGTCCGGCGCGCCTTGCTGAGCGCGGTACATGAAGATGGTTACTGGTAGCAGCGTAAGAGAGGAGGCATTGAGGACCAGGAACAGGATCTGCGCATTACTGGCCACCGTCGCGCTGGGGTTGAGCTCCTGCAGGGCGCGCATGGCCTTCAGGCCAATGGGGGTGGCGGCGTTGTCGAGCCCCAGGGCATTGGCGGCGAAGTTCAGGGTGATCAGGCCCAAGGCGGGGTGGCCTGGCGGCACTTCAGGCATCAGCCGGCGGAACAACGGGCCGAGCACTTTGGCCAGCCACTCGACGATGCCGGCTTTCTCAGCGATCTTCAGAAAGCCCAGCCACAGGGTGAGGGTGCCGAACAGCAGCACCATGACTTCGACCGACAGCTTGGCCATGGCGAAGATACTTTCGACCATGGCCGCGAAGATGCCGCTGTTGCCTGCAAACAGCCATTGCCCTAGCGCCGATACCGCCGCTACCAGGAAAAAGCCGAGCCAAAGGCCGTTGAGCATCGAATATCCCCGTCAATTACGCTTGGCCGGGGATGATAACGCGCCTGTCAGGTGCGCTCCACTTCGCCCACCCGAGGTGCCTGCTTGGCACGCCAGTCAGGCAGGCTGTTCCAGTAGCGCTCACCCTTGGCATCGTTGTACATGCCCTCCCAACGGGCGATCACCAGTACGGCCAGCGCGTTGCCGACCACGTTCAAGGCGGTGCGCGCCATGTCCATGATGCGATCCACGCCTGCGATGAACGCCAGCCCTTCCAGCGGGATGCCCACGCTGCCCAAGGTGGCCAGCAGCACCACGAAGGAGACCCCCGGTACGCCGGCGATGCCTTTGGAGGTCACCATCAGGGTCAGCACCAACATGAGCTGCTGCCCGATCGACAGGTCGATGCCGTACAACTGGGCGATGAACAACGCAGCGATGCTCTGGTAGAGGGTCGAGCCGTCGAGGTTGAAGGAGTAACCGGTAGGTACCACGAAGCTGCTGATTGCTTTGGGCGCGCCGTAGGCCTCCATCTTTTCGATGATGCGCGGCAGCACGGTCTCCGAGCTGGCTGTGGAATAGGCCAGCACCAGCTCATCCTTGAAGATGCGGATCAGCTTCATCATCGAGAAGCCAAAGGCACGCGCCACCAGGCCCAGCACTGCCAATGCGAAAAAAGCGATGGCTACGTATACCAGGATTACCAGCTTGGCCAACGGCAGCAACGAAGCGAAACCGAAGTTGGCGACAGTCACTGCGATGAGGGCGAATACGCCAATCGGCGCATAGTTCATGATCATGTGAGTGACCTTGAACATCGTCTCGGAAATACCCTGGAACGTACGCACCAGAGGTTCGCGTGTTTCGCTAGGCAGGCTCGAAAGCCCAAGGCCGAACAAGACCGAAAAAAAGATGATTGGAAGCATTTCGCCACGTGCGACGGCCGCAAATACGTTGGCTGGTATCAGGTTGAGAATCGTCGCAATGAAGGCATGTTCATGCTGCACTTCGGCTGTAGTTTTGGTGTATTGGGAGATATCCACCGTGCCTAGAGTGCTCATGTCGATGCCGGTGCCGGGGTGAAAGAAATTGGCCAGCGCCAGGCCCACCACGATGGCGATGGTGGTTACCACCTCGAAGTAGAGGATCGTCTTCAGGCCAATGCGGCCCAATTTCTTGGCATCGCCTACGCCCGCAATGCCCACAATCAATGAGGAAATAACGATTGGCACCACGATCATCTTGATCAGCCGAATGAAGATGTCACCCGCCGGTTGCAAGACATTAGCTATCCACCAGGCCTTTTCAGCGCTGTAGTGGTTAAGCAGAGCGCCTACGGCAATCCCTAAGGCCAGGCCGATCAGGATTTGCCAGGCAAGGCTCAGACGTGCCTTTCTCATTATTGTGACCCTCTTCGATAATGGAGGTGTAACGGGGTATTTCTCGAAAAAGGGGCAACTATTCAGAGGATTACCACGGTCGTCTAATGCCGGATATGGCTATGCCATGCAATATCGGCATGAGAAAAAACCTAATCTATTCATCAGCTTAGGGGCTTTGGCGAGATGTTCGAATAACCGAACCGCCACAGGCTTGACGGCCTGGGCCTTAGGGAGCTGAATGCCGTCAAAGGGTTGTCAAGGGGTCGGAATTCCGAACAGCATCTGCATAGTGGCCTGCGCCTCATAAACCCGCCGAGCGGGCAAAAAAAACCGCGCTGGCGATGCACTCTTAACGTGCGCAACGCCAACGCGGTTTTTATGCCTGACCCGGCCCTTGCGGAGGCACTCCCTGTACCCCTAGGTCACTTCGGCTACACAACAGCCAAAGTATCCCGGCCCCCTGGTCATGCCAACGCCCCCTTCAGGCCTCGGCAGGTCGAGGTTCAACGCGTACACCGCAGGTTCAATACCAGTCAGGCTCTCTACGCAATTGCTCCATCAACATTTCTTGCATGCCCTCGTCAGGCTTACCCAGCCAACGGTAGTTGGCATGGCGTGTCGGCGACTTGTCCTGAGGCAGCTCTGCCGGGACCTGCACCCATAGGGCGTAGGCACGGGACTTGCCCCAATCGAAGGCGACGATAATCTGGTTGTTTCTACAACTTTGCTCTTGCTCGCAGACCTGGCCCACCAAGTACTTGTCACCGTCTTCGGTGGTGGCCGTCATGGGCGGGGAATAGCCGGAAAGGTTTATCACCCATTCAGGCAACCGCTCCTCACTCCTAACCACGTCAGCCCAGGCTGCCCGATACTCTTTATCAGTAGAGACGAGGTCACTGGCGCGGTCCTGGCCGTCGTTACCGGCCATTGCGGCAGCGCTGCTGGCGAGCAAAAGCCCCGCCAGCATTGGCTTGAGGATGCTGCGACCCATGTCAGAGCTTGCCGCGACGGCCAAAGAAGAACGACGCAACAAAGAGCACCAGGAACACCACGAACAGAATCTTCGCGATACCGGCTGCTGCGCCCGCGATACCCCCAAAGCCCAGAACTGCAGCGATGATGGCGATAATCAGGAAAGTAACGGCCCAACTCAGCATGGTATTGCTCCTTCAACGAGAGTGATCAGTCAGAACACCCAGCGCGGTTCACGCGGGGCTTGGTCGAACGTTTCCACCGTGCCGGAAGCCTGGAAGCGACCGGAGACCTGATTGCCGTTAGCACTGACTTCACTCAGGCGATGCAAGCTGGTGGCATGATTCATATGGATCAGTTGCTCAGCGGGCTGGTTCCAATAAAGAAACTGCTGGCAGGCAATCAGTGTGATCACCATCGCCAGCATGGCCGACAGGCCCTTGCGGACATTCAGGGTAGAAGCGGCAACGCTTTCACTGTGTTGGCGATTCATCCTGATGTTCCTCTCACTGAGCATGATTCATGGGTTCGGAGATACCATTGCAGCCCGCATGCCAAGTTTTAAAGAGGAATAAAATACTTCTAAATCAATTAGTTACAAAGATCCAGATGATTAGCGCGGCAAGCAAGATGCCCGATACCCCCTCCCGGTTCGGGCATCTTGCACGATCACTGAATCGCACCGCTGTGCGATACCTTGAGCAGATCTGGATCCACCCCGCGAACGCCCCTGATTCGGCGCGCCACTTCGACGGCCTGGCTCTTTTGCTCACTGCTGGCCACCTCCCCCGACAGGCTAACGACACCTTCCTGCACCTTCACCTCGATACTGAGGGCATCAAGGTTGCGGTCGTAGAGAAAGCTCGCTTTGACTTTGCTGGTAATCCAGGCATCGCTAACGCTTTGGTCAGTGATTTTTGCGTCGGTTTCAGCCTGCGTAGTCTGGGTATCGGCGGCGCTCAGGCTGATCAGGTTATTGACCACCGTTACACCGTCGGTGCTGCCCGCCAGCGTACCGGCCAGCAGCTTGGCATCGGCGGTCAGGGCCCGGCCTTTGAGCGTTACCGTCCCTGCGTCGGTGCTCACTTGGATGTCCGAGCCCGCTGTGGCCGCATTCCAGGTCAGCTTGGCGCGAATCGTAGCGGTCAGCGTGGCATCGTCGATCCGTTGTGCCACGGCTTGCCGGGCAGGCGGGCGTTCAGCGAGGCCAGGGTCGATAGTCAACCGGTTATCTACTTGGCTGGTGTCGCCAGCGGCTTGGGCGATCTGCGAAGCCAGGTCCTTATCTTGTTGGTTTTCCACCTTGCCAGTGAGCACCGCCTGCCCGTTGAGCATCTGAACCCCCAGGTCATAGGGGCTCAGGCGTTTGTTCAGGGCGAATGCCATCCAGATGGCACCTGCTTGCTCGCCGGGCGGCTTTGCTGCAGGCGCGGCCAGCGCCATGTGGCTCACAGCCAGGGCAGCGAAACCGGCCAGCCAGGCACGGGTAATATGACGTGGCATTGCGCTCTCCTTCATCGGGAATGAAGGCAAAGCCTAGCAAGGCAGGGGCAGGCCATTGCAACCCCGCATTTTTGCAGAATTTCAGCGGGTTATCGCTGTCTGTTTCCAATGGCTACCGCCAAGGGCGCTAAATGCTTCACAATCGGGCATTGCAACTTGCCCGATCAACGGGTAATCACATCGTACTTTTCTAGGGAGCGTCGGACGATGGAATCCGAGACGGGGCACCAGGGCCGCATACTGCTGGTGGACGACGAAGCGGCCATTCTGCGCACCTTTCGTTATTGCCTGGAAGACGAAGGCTACAGCGTGGCCACAGCCGCCAGTGCTGCGCAAGCCGACGCCTTGCTGCAGCGCCAGGTGTTCGACCTCTGCTTTCTCGACCTGCGCCTGGGCGAAGACAGCGGCCTGGATGTGCTCGCCCAGATGCGGGTGCAGGCACCATGGATGCGCGTTGTGATCGTAACGGCCCATTCGGCAGTCGACACCGCCGTCGACGCCATCCAGGCCGGCGCTGCCGACTACCTGGTCAAACCCTGCAGCCCCGATCAGCTGCGCCTGGCCACGGCCAAGCAGCTGGAAGTCCGCCAGCTCTCGGCGCGCCTGGAAGCGCTCGAAGGCGAAATTCGTAAGCCAAAGGATGGCCTGGATTCCCACAGCCCAGCGATGATGGTGGTGCTGGAAACGGCTCGCCAAGTCGCCGTAACTGATGCCAACATTCTTATCCTTGGCGAGTCGGGGACGGGTAAGGGCGAGCTTGCTCGCGCCATACATGGCTGGAGCAAGCGCGCCAAGAAGGCCTGTGTGACCATCAACTGCCCTTCGCTGTCGGCCGACTTGATGGAAAGCGAATTGTTTGGTCACAGCCGTGGCGCCTTCACTGGCGCCAGCGAGAGCACCTTGGGCCGGGTGAACCAGGCTGACGGCGGTACATTGTTTCTCGACGAGATCGGCGACTTCCCTCTCGCCCTGCAGCCCAAACTGCTGCGTTTCATCCAGGACAAAGAATATGAAAGGGTCGGCGACCCGGTCACCCGCCGGGCCGATGTCCGCATCCTCGCGGCGACTAACCTGAACCTTGAAGACATGGTCCGAGAAGGGCGTTTCCGCGAAGACCTGTTGTATCGCCTGAACGTGATCACGCTGCACCTGCCTCCGCTGCGCGAGCGCAGTGAGGATATCTTGACTCTGGCCGAGCGTTTCCTGGCCCGTTTCGTCAAGGAATATGCCCGCCCCGCCCGCAGCTTCAGTGATGAGGCTCGCTCGGCACTGCTCAATTACCGCTGGCCCGGCAACATCCGCGAGCTGCGCAACGTGATCGAGCGCGCAAGCATCATTTGCCCTCAGGAGAAAGTCGAAGTCAGCCACTTGGGGATGGGTGAGCAACCTACGGCCAATGCACCTCGTATTGGGGCAGCCATGAGCCTGGACGAGCTGGAGAAAGCCCATATCGGTGCGGTGCTAGCTACCAGCGATACGCTTGATCAGGCTGCAAAAACGCTGGGCATCGACGCCTCCACCCTGTATCGCAAGCGCAAGCAATACAACCTATGAAACTGTCGATGAAGCTGCGGACTCGGCTGTTCCTGAGCATTTCGGCACTGATCACCGTTGCGCTGCTCGGGTTGTTGCTTGGGCTGATCAGCGTGATTCAGATCGCCGACAGCCAGGAAAGCGTGATGCGTAGCAATGTCGACACGCTCGAAACGGGCCTGAAACTGCGGCAAAAGCTGGGCGACCAGTTGGTGATGACGATGGCCAATGCACCGGACGTTGCGGCCCTCACCAAAGCCCAAGGCGATTTTCAGGGCCTGTTGGACAAGGCCGTCGCCCTCCCGGCAAGCACGGTGGAGCATGTAGCCTTCGCACAGGCGAGCCAGGACTACCAACGTTACCTGCAGTTATACGCTCAGGCGCTCGCCGAAGGTCGGCCGGTCAACACCGATCCGGCCCTCACCCAGGCGTTCAACGCAGTGCGCGGCAACCTGATTGCCGCGTACAGGGCTACCATCGACTCCATCGGCGCCAATGGGCAGATTGCTCACCGCCACGCGTTGTGGATCTCAGGGCTCCTTGGGCTGGTCGGGATCGCTGTACTGGTTGTCGGTTTCTTGACCGCAAACCGGGTGGCACGGCGCTTCGGCGAGCCGATCGAGTCGTTGGTCAAGGCTGCCGATCAGATCGGCAAAGGCAACTACGAGGTTGTGCTGCCGCTGTCCCGAGCCCCCGAAATGAGCTTGTTGACACGGCGTTTCGGGAGCATGGCCAAGGCGTTGCGCGAGCATCAGGCAACGAATGTCGACGAGCTATTGGCCGGCCAGCAACGCCTCCAGGCGGTGCTCGACAGCATCGACGATGGGCTGTTGATGATTGATCGCGAGGGCCTGCTGGAGCATCTGAACCCTGTCGCTCAACGCCAGCTGGGCTGGGAAGACGACCGGCTGGGCATGAGCCTGGGCCAGGCCCTGGAGCGTCCCGACCTCGACGAACATCTGCGGCTGATCCTCTGCGGTGGTTCGCTGGAAAGAGCTCTTGAAGACCTGAGCTTCGAGGTAGGGGGCGAGCCTCGGCTTCTAGCCTGCAGCCTGACGCCGGTCACGCACCCCTCCGAGCAGATTCTGGGCGCGGTCATGGTGTTGCACGATGTCACAGAGCAGCGTGCCTTCGAGCGGGTACGCAGTGAATTCATCCTGCGGGCATCCCATGAACTACGCACCCCGGTTACGGGTATGCACATGGCCTTCGGGTTGCTTCAGGAGCGCCTGCGCTTCGAGCCAGCCTCACGCGAGGCAGACCTGTTCGGCACCGTGAAGGATGAAATGCAGCGGTTGATGCAGTTGATCAACGACCTGCTCAACTTCTCGCGCTACCAAAGTGGGCAGCAAAAACTCACGCTGGCGCCCTGCAACGTGCAAGCGCTGCTTGAGCGTGCATACCAACGGCATGCACCGGCCGCCACTGCCGGGCATATCGAATTGTTGATGGACGTGCCGGATGGGCTGCCACGGGTGCAATGTGACGAAGCCCAGCTCGACCGAGTGCTGGATAACCTGCTGGACAATGCAATCAGGCATACGCCAGAAGAAGGTCACATTCGTTTGCAGGCGCGTCGCCATGCCGAGCGGGTGATCATCAGTGTCGAAGACACTGGGGAAGGAATTGCCTATGGCCAGCAGGGCCGAATCTTCGAACCTTTCGTGCAGGTAGGCCGCAAGAAGGGTGGCGCCGGCTTGGGCCTGGCGTTGTGCAAGGAGATCCTTCAACTGCACGGGGGGCGCATGGGCGTCTATTCCCGACCAGGCCAAGGCACACAGTTTTATATGGCATTGCCTATCTGAGCGTCAGTCGCGCCTAAGCAATGCCGGTAATACTGCTTTCAGCTTCTGGCTATCGAACGGTGCGCGGATAAACCCGCGCAAACGCCCGTCGGGCCCTACCAATGCAAGGTTCCCGCTGTGCTGCACGGTGTAATTGGGCTTTGTGGTGTCGGGCGGCACGAATGGAATGCTCACGGCCTCCGAGAACTTTGCCAGCACTTGCGGCTGCCCGCTGAGGCCCTTGAAGCTTTTGTCGAAATAATTCAGATATTGCTTGAGCCGCTCAGGCGTATCCCGGGCCGGGTCTACGCTAACCAGGTAAACCTGCAGCCGCTGCGCTGCGACAACAGGCAATTGAGCGCGAAGGTTTCGCAGCTGGGCCAGGGTTGTTGGGCAGATGTCGGGGCAAAAGGTATAGCCGAAGAACAGCAAGCTCCAATGATTTTTGAGCTGGTCCAGCCGCACGGGTTGCCCAGCCTCGTCTAGCATTTCCAAGGCGGGCATTGGCCGGCCCTGCTGCAAAAGAATGATGCCGGCGCCCAGCAATTGTGGGTCGTCTGCCAATTCGCGCTTTTCCAGCATGCTCGGCGCCACGCCTGCGATCATGATGGTAACGACTGCCAGGAGGCCGAAGAGGATTTTCTGGTTTCTGGACATGATGGGCCATGCACACATAGAACGGTGTGCCACCTTACCCCATCTCTATGGTCGCTGCGCAGTCGGGGGCATATAACCCCGCTGACAGTTATGGCACCGATCTATGACAAATATGTCTTACAAGGGGCCAATGGCCAGCTATCGTATCGACCCTTACGTTGGCAACAACATTTCGTGGAGAGTTCATGAAAACCGCCGCATTGCGCGAGCAAATCGAGCGCGCCCACGCTCATGAAGAGGCCACTGGCCAGTTACGCCTGCAGCTGGAACGTCAGCTACCTGCCTTGCATCCGTCTATCACTTTCGAAAGCAGCGAGCCTAAAGACGCACTGGTGGCGTTCGTCAGCGCTTATATCGAACAGGTTCCGGACCTGATAGACGCGGCGGCGACCGTTGCGCGCGAAGCCGGCATCGAGTCGCAGATCAAGCCGGTGCTGCAGATTGCCGAAGATTACTTCTTCACCCCGCCTCACATCATGCATGGCCATGAGGGCCTGGACTGCCTTCTGGATGAAGCGTACTTGGCTCACCGGCTGGTCGAAGAAGTGAACGACCTGTACATCCGGCATTTCAGCCAGCCGTTGATACCGCTCGATACCACAGTGGCTAACTTGATCGCCCACCAGCTGATCGGCGAAAGTTTTGCGAACCAGCTCGATGAAGTGGTGCACCATTCGGTAGATAACTTACTGGACGAAGACAGTTTCACGCTGGAGTCGGTGCAGGCTTACAAAAGCACCTTGACCAGCCCCGAGACAGGCGCAGCCTGGAAGCGCTGGCCGTGCCTGTCTCGTCAGCTGGGTATCGGCCTGGATGTAGCCTGAGTCAACCCATGCCTGCGTGGGTGCGCAACTGCCCTTCGATCCTGCGCTTGAGGCCTCGGCTCTCGATGATCATGCGCGAACCACTGGCCTGGTTGGCACGGCCCCAGTCCTCGAGCAGCTCAAGGCAAGAGTGGTCGATGTAGTTCAAGTTACCGAGGGGCACATAGACGCGTGTGCCAGGCTCGATGCTGTCCAATGCTTTGGTCAGCGCCGGCACCTTGAGGAAGGTCGCCGAGCCGGCCATGCGCAACTCAACTTCCTGCTCGCCAGTGGGCACTACCTGGATCTTCAAGCGAGCGGCCTTGAGCGCCAGGCGCACCAACGTCAGCGCAAACCCCAGTAGCACGCCGGTCAGCAGGTCGGTGAACACGATCGCCAGTGCAGTTGCCGCATAGGTGAACATTGGCATCCGGCCGTAGCGGCCCAGGCCGCGCAGGGCTTTGAAGTCCACAAGCTTCACCCCGGTGAATACCAGTACGCCGGCGAGGCTGGCAATCGGAATGCTCTGCAGCAGGCTCGACAGCAGCACGACGAACCCTAACAACCATACGCCGTGCATTACCGCCGAATAGCGAGTCTGGGCCCCGGCTTGGACGTTGGCCGAGCTACGGACGATCACGCCGGTCATCGGCAGTGCACCGACGACGCCACAGAGCATGTTGCCGACACCCTGGGCGGATAGCTCACGATCGAAATCCGAGCGAACGCCGCTGTGCATACGATCCACCGCAGCGGCCGACAGCAGGGTCTCTGCGCTGGCAATGAAGGCGACCGCCACTGCCGCGATCAGAATGGCTGGATCAGCGAGGCTCATCAACCCTGCCGGGGTGATCCAGTCGATGGCCTGGGTAAGGTTGGCGGGCACTTCGACACGACGAACCGGTAGTGCAAAGGCAAGGCTCACCACGGTGGCGGCTGTTACACCCAGGAGAGCGCCGGGTACGAAACGCAAACCCGCAGGCTTGAGCTTTTCCCAGGCGTACATGATTGCGATCGTCAGCAGCCCAAGCAGGCCGGCTTGCCAACCTGCACCGCCGCCCAGTGTGGGCAGGGACTCA
This sequence comes from Pseudomonas sp. URIL14HWK12:I12, assembly GCF_003097135.1. GTDB lineage: Bacteria > Pseudomonadota > Gammaproteobacteria > Pseudomonadales > Pseudomonadaceae > Aquipseudomonas. The sequence goes on along the minus strand of NZ_QEQL01000007.1, from coordinate 345,419 downwards.
GCCACCGCGCCGGGGAACTCCATCAGGTTCTGCAACCCGGATGGCTGTGGGGCTTGATCGAGCATGACGTGCACCTGCGATAACACAATCAGCACACCGATACCCGCCAGCATTCCGTAAACCACCGCAGGCGCGGTGACGCGGAACCAGCAACCGAGGCGCAACCGCCCGGCCACCAACTGTAGGAAGCCTGCCATCAGCAGAATAGGACCCAACATGGGCAAGCCATGTTGGCGCACCAGCTCGAACACCAGCACGGCAAGGCCTGCAGCCGGGCCACTGACCTGCAAGGGCGAGCCTGCCAGCATACCTACGACGATACCGCCGATGATCCCGGTGATCAGCCCTTTGGCGGGTGGAACGCCCGACGCAATGGCGATGCCCATGCACAGCGGCAACGCCACCAGGAACACCACCACGGAGGCCATCAATTCCCTTGGCATCGCGGCCTTGGTCTGAGAAACGTTCATGTTCACTCTCCTGAATGAGCATTCAGGCCCGGCACCGCCGCGTCCCTGGCAGGCACGCACTCACGACTTCTTAAAAACAATGGCGGCAGCAAGCCGCCCCTTGCTTCGAAGGGGTGCGCAATACCGTTGTTATTATTATTGAAAAGCGGCGATGGCCTCGGCTGCACACACTAGGTGTGCAGCCGTCGCTGGCCTGTAGTTCAGATCGACTGGGCGATCAAAAGCGGCCTTTAGGGCTCGCACTGGGGATATTCGTTGCCTGGCTCAATGACACGAAGCGGTCTTCGGTGGCGTCATAAGCTTTGATCTCGCTGGTTTCGATGTTGTAAACCCAGCCGTGGATGAACAACTGCCCGCTGGCAAGGCGCGATGCCACTGAAGGGTGGGTACGCAAATGCTGCAGCTGTGCAATCACGTTCTCTTCGGTAAGCACACTCATGCTTTCAGCTTCGGTCGCGCAGTTACAGTTATCGTGCACAACGGTCTTGGCCACTTCAGCGTGGCGCAGCCAGGCTTTTACCGTAGGCATCGTCTCAAGGCTGTCAGGGTTTAGCACCGCGCGCATTGCGCCGCAATCAGAGTGCCCGCACACGATGATGTGCTGCACGCCCAGGGCCATGACCGCGTACTCGATGGCCGTGGATACACCGCCGTTCATCTGCCCGTACGGCGGCACGACGTTACCGACGTTGCGAGTCACGAACAGCGTGCCTGGCGAGCTGTTGGTGATCAGCTCAGGGACGATTCGTGAGTCGGCGCAGGTAATGAACATGGCGCGAGGGGCCTGGGCGGTAGCAAGCTTCTTGAACAACTCCTGCTGCTGCGGAAACACTTCTTGGTGGAAATGCCGGAAGCCGTCGACGATATGCTTGAGGGCCTCTTCCGCACTGTTAACCGGGGTCTGGTCCTTGGATGTCATGCTCTATCCTCTTAAACGGGTCAAGTTTCCCACACAGATGGGTAATAAATCCTACACCGCTGTTGAACGATGTCGAGCTTTGCAAGTGTGACTGAATGAGACAATTTTCAAAGTAAACACTCAAGCTTAAAAAAAGCTTAAAGCCGACCGCTCAAAACCGGCCTGCACAGCGCATTCACAGTGAATAGCGCGATATCATTATAGTGGCGTGAGAGCGCTTTTTTTCACAACTTTGTATAGCAATTGGATATCAACTTTTTGGATCAACTTTTGAGCGTCAAAGTAGTGCCATTTGCCGCCCTGGTGGGCAAAATTGTGAAGTATCCAAAGACAACCCATCACGGCTCTGCAAGCCGTTGCGCCTGAGCGCGTGAGCGAAACGCTGTGCCAGCAGGTCTGCAAAAACCCCCTCGCCGCGCATGCGAACGCCGAAGCTTGGGTCATACAGCTGCCCCCCGCGGCTCTGCCTTACCAGGCTGAGCACGTGGTTCATGCGTTGCGGGTAATGGTCATGCAACCACTGCTCGAACAGCGGCGCGACCTCCAGGGGCAGGCGCAGGAGCATGTAGTTCGCGCTAAGCGCCCCCGCCTGCGCAGCCTCACGCATCAGGGCTTCGAGTTCATGGTCATTCACCATGGGAATCATCGGCGAGCACAATACCCCGACCGGCACACCGGCCTCAGTCAGCCGGCTGATCACTCGCAGGCGAGCGCCCGGCGCGGCCGCCCGAGGCTCCAGCACGCGCTTGAGGTCGTCATCGAGCGTGGTGAGACTTACCATCACCCGCACTAGCCGCCGCGCCGCCAGCTCACCCAAAATGTCGAGGTCCCGCAGAATCAATGCGCCCTTGGTCACGATCGTTACCGGATGGCGATAACGGAGCAGTACCTCGAGCACTTGGCGCGTAAGCCGGTATTCCCGCTCGATGGGTTGATAAGGGTCGGTGTTGGCGCCCAGATTGATCGGCGCGCATTGATAGCTTCGCGCGCTGAGTTGCTCTTCCAGGCGAGAGGCTGCGTTGGTCTTGGCGATCAGCCGGGTTTCGAAATCGATGCCAGGGGAGAGGTCCCAATAGGCGTGGCTGGGCCTGGCATAGCAGTAGATGCAGCCATGCTCGCAGCCACGGTAGGTATTGATCGATCGGTCGAACGGCAAGTCAGGTGAGGTGTTGCGGCTGATGATGCTTTTGGCGAGCTCGATACGTACCTCCGTGCTTGCGGTAGAAGGCACGTCCTGTTCCCAGCCGTCGTGTTCGGCAGTGCTATGGCTGGCGGCGAAGCGGTTGTGCGGGTTGCTGGCGGTCCCGCGGCCGCGGATAGGCGCGCTGTGCATGGCGAATCTCTCTATACTGTATGTACACACAGTATCAAGGCGGCAGCTAATGTTGAAGCACCGATTGATCCGAGGTTACAGATCTTCTGGAGGCTGGTAGTGCCTGAGGATTTCGACCAGCCGTTGTGCTGCGGGCGACAAATAGGCACCGCTGCGCCACGCCACCCCCACCTGGCGCGTGAAGCGCGTTTCCTCGAGCGGCACGACTCGCAGCGGGGCCACCGCCCGCGCGTTTTCCAACGATTGGCGGGTCATGAAGCTCAACAGCCCCGTGCTGGCGACCATGCGCGGAGACAACGTGATCAGGTTGGTTTCTATCTGTACAAAGGGCGGCGGCAGCTGGTGCTGGAGGAAGAGATGGTCGATCCAGCGGCGCCCCAGCGTACTGCTCGGCGGCAGGATCCAGCGGTACTTGCACAGCTGCGCAAGGCTGACAGGTTCGGCGAACAACGGATGATCGGCGCCGGCCACCACCATCGCATGGTCTTCTAGCAGCACGTGGGTCGTAAGGCCCGGGTCGTTGCTGTTCATCGGGCCGATGACGATGTCCAGCTCACTGCGGCGAAGGCCATCCTTGAGCACATCGTCCTGCCCGACCACAACCGACAAAGTGATTTCCGGTGCCTGGGCAATCAATTCGGCGACCAGGTCAGGCAATAGGTATTCGGTCATGGTCGCGGCACAACCCAGGCGGATATTGCCCAGGGCGCCACTTGCGAAGTCTCGAATCTCACGGCGGGTTTCGTCCGCGCCTTGCAGCAGGGCCTTGCTTCTGGCGAGCAATAGCTGGCCAACGGGGGTCAGGCGAATACGGCGCCCCTCGCGACGAAACAGCTGAGCACCCAGCGACTCCTCCAGCCGCTGGATGCTCTTGCTCAGCGCAGGCTGGCTCCGGTTGAGCCGCTCGGCTGCCTGGCCCAGGTGCCCCAGCTCGGCAATCGTTTCGAAATAGGCAAGGTCGCGAAGGTCCATGGCAGCCCGCTGCAAGATGTAGTGACAGCATCGTACCGCAACGAAGGCTGATGGCCGCGCACGTACTGCGTCCGCGTGCGTTACAATGTTGCGTTTCCTGCCAGCACTGATGCCACGCCCTATGAAGCCTTACCTCGCCTTGCTTTGTTTCGCCCTGCTCGCCGGTTGCGCCTCGGGGCCCCGCATCGATACCAGCCATCCCTCGGCCAACTACGACAGCCGCATACAGTTCGTGGTGATGCACTACACCTCCGCCTCCCAGGAGCGCTCGTTGCAGTTGCTGACGCACGGGCAGGTCAGCGCCCATTACCTGATCGGCGACGACGCCCAGGCCACTGTCTTCAAATTGGTAGACGAGCAATACCGCGCCTGGCATGCCGGAGAGAGCGAATGGGACGGCCGTACCTGGCTCAACTCCAGCTCGATTGGCATCGAGATCGTCAACCCCGGTTACAATGACACCCCCAATGGCCGCGTCTGGTATCCCTACAGCGAGGCGCAGGTCCAGTCCCTGCTTTACCTGCTGCGCGACATCGCTAGCCGATACCGCATCGACAAGCGCAACTTCATCGGCCACAGCGACATCGCACCACTGCGCAAACAGGATCCCGGCCCGTTGTTCCCCTGGAAGCGCCTAGCCGCCGAAGGCTTCGGCGTATGGCCTGCCGAAGCAGCGGTCGCCCAGCAGAAGGCCCGCTTCGACATCAACCCGCCCAGCATTACCTGGTATCAGGAGCAACTGTCACGGCTAGGGTATTCGATCCCACAAAGCGGTACCCTCGACACCGCGACCCAGCGGGTTATTGCCGCCTTCCAGATGCACTACCGCCCGCAGCGCTACGACGGTGTGCCTGACGCACAAACCGCTGCGCTCATTCAGGTGCTGCTGAACATGCGTTGAGCTTGCACCGGTCGCCGCTTTGGCTTAAATAGGGGGGCCGATCGGGCGTGAGGGCCCAGCGTTTTCGGAATATTTGGCCCTCTGGTCATCGGGACAGCTGATCATGCTGCTTTACCTTCTATTGCTGCGCCACCGCATTAGCCGCCCAGGTGTGTGCGCTGTGCTGGTCGCCGCGCTTGCGCTGGCTTTGCTCTGCACCTTCAGCCACTGGCTGATCCGCCATCAACAGCTCGAAAACGAACGCGAGCTGATGAACGCCCGTGGCGAACGGTTCGTCGGCCGGCTGGAGCAGATCTTCGCCCAGTTACGCAGCGCTGTGGACGAGCTCGACCAACAGCCTGTGCGCGGCTGTGGCGAGCCTATGCTGCAGTTGCTGCGGCAGGTAGGCATCGATTACCGCTTCGTCTTCGAAGCTGCTTACTTGGAAGGCGGCAAGGTTTGCTCCAACCGCATGCCGGTGCCAGTGACCAGCACCGTGCACTCGCCTGACCTGCAGGGCGAAACCTACAGTTACTGGCTAAACACAACCGAAGAACCCGACGAGAACCGCGCAGCGCTCATGATGGGGCGCGGCGAATTCCGCGTTTCGACCTCGCGCGGGCATTTGAGCGATGTCGTCGAGCTGCCTGCCCATGGCAGCTTGCTGATGGTGGTCGACCAGGGCCGCCAGGCCATTCCGGTGCTGGGCCCGGCACAGGCCTGGCCGCCGCCCGGCCTGCCTCCTACCCCAACCAACGCACTGTCGGTCACCGACGATCATTTGATCTACCGCATGGCCACGCGCTTTCCCGACTATCAGCTGGTGATGATCACGCCGCGCGCCGAGCTGCCATCGCTGATGGAGACACCGCTGTGGCTGTTCTACCCCTTCAGCTTGTTGCTGGCGTTGCTGACCGGCTGGACCGTGTTCCAGTCGCTGACCCAGCGCCAATCGCTGGAGTCAGCGCTGCAGGGCGCCCTGCGTCGGCGCGAGATTCGCGTGATGTATCAGCCTATCTTCGACCTCGACAGCCGCCGCTGCGTCGGTGCCGAAGCGCTAGTACGCTGGCGCCGCCACGACGGCAGCCTGACCAGCCCAGAGCTGTTCATTCCGTTGGCCGAGAACAGTGGCCTGATCCGCCATATCACCGACTTCGTGCTGCAGAGCATTCTTGAGCAGCTGGGAACAGTTCTGCGGGCAAATAAAGAGTTGTACGTGTCGGTGAACCTGGCCGCCTGCGACGTGACCGAGCCACGTATCGCTTCGGTAGCCGCTCGCCTGCTGAAGATTCACCGGGTATTGCCCACCCAGATTGCCTTCGAGGTAACCGAGCGTGGCCTGGTGGATGTGGATTTGGCGCAGAAAACGCTCGGAGCCTTCCGAGAGCGGGGGCACAAGGTGTTGATCGATGACTTCGGCACTGGTTACAGCAGCCTGGCTTACTTGCAGAACCTGCCCGTGGACTGCCTGAAAATCGACAAGGCCTTCGTCGACGCCCTGGGGGAGGATGCTGCCAGCAGCGGAGTAGCCCCGCACATCATTCGCATGGCGCACGCACTGGGCATGAAGGTCATCGCGGAGGGGATAGAATCCGAAGCCCAAGCCGAGCTGCTGCACGGCGAGGGCGTGGACTACGGCCAGGGCTGGTTGTTCGCCGAGGCCCTGGACGCCAGGCAATTTCGCGAGCTGGTGGCGATGCCGGCCGGCCCATTGCCCAGCATGGCTTAGAACGCAGGCAAAACCGCGCCTTTGTATTTTTCCAGAATGAACTGCTTGAGCTCGGGGCTGTGCAGCGCAGCGGCGAGCTTCTGCATGGCCGGCGAATCCTTGTTGTCCGGGCGGGCAACCAGGATATTCACGTAAGGGGAGTCCTTACCTTCGATCACCAGCGCATCCTTGGACGGGTCAAGCTTGGCCTGCAAGGCGTAGTTGGTATTGATCAGGGCCAGGTCGACCGTGGTGTAAACGCGGGGCAGGGTGGCCGCTTCAAGCTCGCGAAACTTCAGATCCTTGGTGTTCTCGACGATGTCCTTGGGCGTAGAGAGGATATCGGTGGGGTTCTTCAGCTTGATCAGGCCAGCGCTCTGCAGCAGCAACAGGGCGCGGCCGCCATTGGTAGCATCATTGGGGATGACGACCGTAGCCCCACCCGGCAACTCGTCGAGCTTCTTGTACTTGCTCGAATACGCGCCCAGCGGCTCCAGGTGCACACCGGTAACGGCGACCAGGTCAGTGCCTTTACCCGCATTGAACTCGTTCAGGTAAGGTTGATGCTGGAAGAAGTTCGCATCCATCCGCTTCTCGGCAACCTGCACGTTAGGCTGCACATAGTCGGTGAACACGCGCACGTTGAGCACCACGCCTTCCTTGGCCAGCTGGGGTTTGACGAACTCCAGGATCTCGGCGTGGGGCACCGCGGTGGCGGCCACGTTGAGGGTTTCGTCGGCGTGTGCTTGCAGCGCGAACAGCGCGGCACAGGCAACCAGCAGTTTTTTCATGAATCAACTCCTTGTGAAAGCCGCCTGGCAGGCGGCCAGGCATTCATTTACTTGCGAGAAAAATGCGCGACCAGGCGGTCACCCAGCGACTGCACCACTTGCACCAACACGATCAGAATTACCACCGTTACCACCATCACATCGGTCTGGAACCTCTGATAGCCATTACGGATGGCGAGGTCGCCGAGGCCGCCAGCGCCTACGGCGCCCGCCATGGCGGTGTAACCCACCAACGCGATCGTGGTCACGGTTACCGCCGCGATGATGCCCGGCAAGGCCTCAGGAAGCAGTGCACGGAAAACGATCTGGCGAATGGTTGCACCCATTGACTGGGTTGCCTCGATGATGCCCCGGTCTACCTCCCGCAGAGCTGTTTCCACCAAACGCGCGAAGAACGGTGCCGTGCCCACCACCAACGGTGGGATGGCCCCTGGAACACCGAGCGAGGTGCCGGCAATCAGCGGCGTGATGGGCATCATCAGCACCAGCAGGATAATGAACGGCAGAGACCGTAAAAGGTTCACCACTACCGAAAGGCATTGGTAGACACGGCGGCTTTCAAGCAGCTGCCGTGGGCTGGTCAGGAACAGCACCACACCCAGCGGCAGGCCCAGCACCACGGTAAACAGCAGTGACCAGCCCAGCATCAGCAGTGTATCGCGGGAGGCCTCCCAGATCTCGAGCACGTCGACATTAGGGAAAAGGCTGAGAATATCCATCAGCGCAGGACCTCCATATGCACATCGGCCGCAGCGAAGCGGGCGAAGGCGGCATCCAGATCGCCGCCGGTGATTGCCAGGGTGAGCTGGCCGTAGGGGTTGTCCTTGATACGGTCGATACGCCCCGCCAGGATGCTGTAGTCGACACCGGTTTCGCGAGCAACGGTGCCCAGCAACGGGGCGTAGGTGGCCTCGCCCTGGAAAGTCAGGCGCACGATGCGGCCTTGGACATGGCGGAAGTCGTCATGCTGTGCGTTTTCGTCGACCTGTTCGTCTTCCTGAACGAAGCGGCGAGTCGTCGGATGCTGGGGGTGCAGGAAGACCTCGGCCACCGGGCCCTGCTCCACGATACGGCCGGCGTCCATCACCGCGACCTGATCGCAAACCCGGCGGATCACGTCCATCTCATGGGTGATCAACACGATGGTCAGCTTCAATTCGCGGTTGATCTGCGCCAACAGTTGCAGCACCGAAGCCGTCGTTTGAGGGTCCAGCGCACTGGTCGCCTCATCGCACAGCAAAATCTTGGGCTGGGTAGCCAGCGCACGGGCAATGCCTACACGCTGCTTCTGGCCGCCGGAGAGCTGGGCGGGGTACTTGTTGGCGTGGTCGGCCAAGCCTACGCGGGCGAGCAAGCTCGCTACGCGCTCATCGATCTCGCGCTGGGCAAGGCCGCCGGCCAGGCGCAATGGCAAGGCGACGTTATCCGCCACCGTTTTGGACGCCAGCAGGTTGAAATGCTGGAAGATCATCCCGACCTGCTGGCGTAAGCCCCGCAGCTGGCGGGCATTCATCGCTGTTACATCTTCGCCGTCGATGACCACCCGGCCGCCACTGGGCGCCTCGAGCCGGTTGATCAAGCGCAACAGCGTGCTCTTGCCAGCCCCGGAGTGGCCAATCAGGCCGAACACCTGCCCCTGGGGCACCGTCAGCTGCGTGGGATGCAGGGCGGGGATGTCTTTCCCGGCCACGCGGTAAGTCTTGTGGACGTCGTGAAATTCAATCAAGGAACGGACCTTTTGGGCACGAAAGGGGGGCTGATAGCCAAAAAAGTCGGCCATTTTACCTGACCTGGCCGACGGCCTTTAGCATTAATTGTGTTCGGCTGCACGATTTGAGGCATATCCCCGACCGGCTGCCGAAAAAAGGGAACAACCGTCTTTCTCATCCAGTCACTACCCAGACACCGTCGATTGCATTTATGCGTCACGAGCCCTGCCAAGGGGCCTGCGCAACTGAGGAGAGGGCTGAATGAAACAAGGCAAGAGCGAGTTGGCCGGCACTGACGCACCAGACCGGGCCAATCACAACCCCAAGACTGACGCGCTGGAGAACTTCCGGTCCGATGCCACCGGCCAGGCCCTGCGCACCAACCATGGTGTGAAGGTCAGCGATAACCAGAACACGCTGAAGGCTGGCGCTCGCGGGCCCTCCCTGCTCGAAGACTTCATCATGCGCGAGAAGATCACGCATTTTGACCATGAGCGAATCCCTGAACGCATCGTGCACGCACGTGGCTGCGCGGCGCATGGCTATTTCGAGTCGTACGCCGACCACGGCGACCTGACCAAGGCCTCGTTCTTGCGCGGCAAGGGCAAGCAAACGCCGGTATTCGTACGGTTCTCGACCGTTCAAGGCCCACGAGGCTCCGGCGACACCGTTCGCGATGTCCGCGGTTTCGCTGTGAAATTCTACACAGACGAGGGTAACTTCGACCTCGTTGGCAATAACATGCCCGTGTTCTTCATCCAGGACGCAATCAAGTTCCCGGACTTCGTACACGCAGTTAAACCCGAACCGCACAATGAAATCCCCACAGGCGGCTCGGCGCACGACACCTTCTGGGACTTCGTGTCACTCGTGCCCGAGTCGGCGCACATGGTCATCTGGGCAATGTCGGACCGCGCCATTCCCAAGAGCCTGCGCAGCATGGAAGGGTTCGGTATCCACACCTTCCGCCTGATCAACACTGAAGGCAAAGCAGTGTTCGTGAAATTCCACTGGAAGCCGGCCCAAGGCGTTTGCTCGCTGGTCTGGGATGAAGCGCAGAAGTTGGCGGGTAAAGATACCGATTTCCACCGCCGCGACCTCTGGGAAGCCATCGAAATGGGTGACTATCCGGAGTGGGAACTGGGCGTCCAGGTTGTGCCGGAGGAAGACGAGCACAAGTTCGACTTCGACCTGCTGGACCCCACCAAGATCATTCCAGAAGAGCTGGTACCCGTTACCTTGCTGGGCAAGATGGTGCTCAACCGCAACCCGGATAACTTCTTTGCCGAAACCGAACAGGTTGCTTTCTGCCCGGGCCACATCGTGCCAGGGATCGATTTTTCCAATGACCCACTGCTTCAAGGCCGGCTGTTCTCCTACACCGACACACAGATCAGCCGCCTCGGCGGGCCCAACTTCCACGAAATCCCGATCAACCGCCCACTGGCCCCAAACCACAATGGCCAGCGTGACGCGATGCACCGCATGACCATCGACAAGGGTCGCGCTTCCTACGAGCCCAACTCGATCGACGGGGGGTGGCCGAAGGAAACACCCCCTGCAGCACAAGGTGGCGGTTTCGAGACTTACCAGGAGCGTGTCGAAGCGCACAAGGTACGTGAGCGCAGCGAGTCGTTCGGCGACCACTTCTCCCAAGCACGCCTGTTCTTCAACAGCATGAGCGAGCCCGAGAAGGAACACATCATTGCCGCTTACAGCTTCGAGTTGGGCAAAGTCGACCGAGTGCACATCCGCGAACGCCAGGTGAACGAGATTCTGGCTAATATCGACGCCAACCTCGCGGCCCGGGTAGCCAAGAATCTCGGCTTGCCGGCTCCTGCTGCAGGCACCAAGGGCAAACAAGCCTCGTTGAACGAGTCGCCAGCGCTGAGCCAGCAAAACCTGCTGCCAGGCAATATCAAGAGCCGCAAAGTGGCGCTGCTGGTTGCCGACGGCAGCGAGGGCAAAGCAGTGGATATCGTGCGCAAGGCGTTGGCAGCAGAAGGCGCGCATGCCAAGGTATTGGGCCCTACCTCTGCACCGGTGAAAACCGCCGAAGGCAATACCCTGGAAGTTGATGCATCGATGGAAGGCCTGCCTTCAGTCGCTTTCGACGCTATCTGGGTGATTGGCGGCGACGCTGCAGTACAGGCGCTTTCGCAGGATGGTGTGGCCAAGCACTTTGTGCTTGAAGCCTACAAGCACCTCAAGGCAATCGGCGCCTGCCCAGGCGCCAAAGCATTGATCGACGGCCTGCAGCTGGATGTAGACGAAGGCTTGGTGATCGGCGACCCGGCCAAGTTCATCAAGGCCATCGGCCAGCATCGCGTTTGGGCGCGCGAGCCCAAAGCTAAGGCCATCCCGGCGTGAAGTGAGGGTCAGGGCTTGGCCGGGCTCACTATGACGATGGCCGGCTGAGCCCGATCTACCCGGTGCGAGAGCTTCCATTCAAGCGCCGGGTTCAGTTTGTTCACTCGCTTGCGCAACAGTGCCTCCAGCCAGGGGGCATCCGCCTTGCGCGGCACCTGAATCACCACATCGCAGTTGTAGTTGACGACATCGGTCGCGATGTCGTCGAGCTGCGCCTGCATCTTGCGAATGTGAGTGGTATCCAAGGCCACTGGCGTGCTGGTAGCGGCCGGGTCAATGACCTTTGCCGCGGGCTTGGCTTCAGCCGCCTTCAGTGCAGCCTCGGCTTGTTCGAGTTCAGCCTTGCGCGCCTGAGTGATCGCACCGTTGACGCCGCCAACCAGGGCAGGCGCCTTGGGCATCAAGGCACGCGCACGGGCCAGGGCGGTAGCCGCTGCGTTCACATCACCTTTTTGCAAGGAAACCTGGCTGCGTTGCAGGTAGGCCTCTGCGAGCTCGCGCTGCAGGCTGTCGGCTGCCGGGTCGGCCGGGCTCTGGGCCTGAAGGGTATTGAGCTGATCTTCGGCTGTGGCCAGCTCACCACTGGCAATGTTCTGCCGTAACATGTCCACCGCCGAAGGCGCGGAAGCAGGTGCAGGCTCTGGGGGCTTGCCTGCGCAAGCGGCCAGGCCCAGCGAAACCCACGCGACCAGCAGACAGCGAAGGACAGGAGATGTCATTGCAGGCAATTCTCTAGTTGCGCAAAATCCGCGCAGTCTACACGCTAACCGGGCACACGAAAAAGCCCTAGGCGCGCCGGGGCAGGGCAAAGCTGAACAGAAACAGCAGCGCTGCACTGACGACGATCGAGGGCCCGGCCGGGGTGTCTTTGAACCACGACAGCGACAGGCCAGCGCACACGGCCAATACGCCAAGCACGCTCGCGCCTACCGCCATCTGCTCGGGCGAGCGCGCGTGTCGCTGCGCAGCCGCCGCTGGAATGATCAACAACGAAGTGATCAACAGCACACCTACGATCTTCATCGCCACCGCGATTACGATAGCGATCAGCAGCATCAAACCCAACCGCAGGCTCGCCACCGGCAGGCCCTCGACCCTGGCCAGCTCCTCATGCACCGTGATCGCCAGCAGCGGCCGCCAGAGCAACGCCAGCAGCACCAGCACGGTTAGGCTGCCGCCCACGATCCAGTAGAGATCCCCCAGGCTGATGGCCAGCAGGTCACCGAACAAGTAGGCCATCAGATCGATGCGCACCTCGCGCATGAAACTCAGCACTACCAGGCCGAGCGATAACGTGCTGGGGGCCAGAATACCGAGCAGGGTGTCCGACGCCAGTGGCTGGCGGCGCTGCAAGGAGACCAGCACTACCGCCAAGAGCAAGCAGCCCACAGTGACGGCCAGCGCAGGGCTGACGTTCAGTGCCAGGCCAAGGGCCACCCCCAGCAAGGCTGCGTGGGAAAGGGTATCGCCGAAATAGGCCATGCGCCGCCAGACCACGAACGAGCCCAGCGGCCCGGCTACGACGGCCAGCGAAAGGCCTGCCAGCAAGGCATAAAGTAGAAAATCAGCCATGGTTGCAGTGGGTACCGTGCGAATGCGTGTGCCCGGCGCCGGCGACCACTTCGCCGTGCAAGGTGTGGGCATGGTCGTGATGATGGTGATAGATCGCAAGGTTGCGTGCGGCATCACCGAACAGCTCCACGAAGGCCGGGTCACCGCTGACCTGTTCAGGGTGGCCCGAGCAGCACACGTGCCGGTTCAGGCACACCACCTGGTCGGTGGTGCTCATTACCACGTGCAGGTCGTGAGACACCATCAGCACACCGCAGCGATGGCGATCGCGCAGCCGGGTGATGAGGCTGTAGAGCTCGGCCTGGCCGGCGACATCCACCCCCTGCACAGGCTCGTCCAGCACGAGCAGTTCAGGCTCGCGCAGCAGCGCACGGGCCAGCAGCACGCGCTGCATCTCACCACCGGAAATGGCCTGGATAGGGCTGTCGATGACGTGCGCCGCACCGACCTCGCCCAGTGCCGACAGCGCCTGCTCGCGGGCAACGCCCGGTACTAGCCGCAGGAAGCGCAGCACAGACAACGGCAATGTCGGGTCAACCTGTAGTTTTTGCGGCATATAGCCGACCCGCAGCCTGGGCTTGCGCCATACCGTGCCGCTGTCGGGCGCGAGCAGCCCCAGCACCGAGCGCACCAGGGTCGTCTTGCCTGCACCGTTGGGGCCGATGAGGGTGACGATCTCGCCAGGCCGCACGGCCAGGTCTATACGGTCAAGCGTGTTCTGGCCTGCAAATGAAACCGTTACCTGCTCCAGGCGAATCAATGCGTCGCTCATCAGGCTGCCTTGCAGTTGGTGCACAGGCCCACGACTTCGACAGTTTGCGACTCCACCGAAAACCCAATGCCTGCGGCCCCTGCCTCAATGGCTTGAGTGATGCTGGGCTGCTCTAGTTCGACGGCGACATGGCAATGACGGCAGATCAGGAACTGGCCTTGGTGAGCATGCTCGGGATGGGCGCAGCCCATGAAGGCGTTGAGCGATGCCAGGCGATGCACCAGGCCGTTCTCGAGGAGGAAATCCAGCGCCCGGTAAACCGTAGGAGGCGCCGCCCGGCGGCCGTCCTGCTCGCTGAGCACTGCGAGAATATCGTAGGCGCCCAGCGGCTTATGGCTTTGCCAGACCAGCTCGAGCACGCGCTTGCGCAGCGCGGTGAGGCGCAGGCCTTTCTGGGCGCAGATGGCATCGGCCTCAGACAGCGCGCTGTGCACGCAGTGAGAGTGATCATGAGGCTGGTTGGCCAAAGGCGTTTTTTGCATGGGCGACGACCTGGGCTGGAGACGTTATTATGTTACCCGCTAAACGGGCCTGAGGGTGTGCATTGTGCCGAGTTTTATACGTGTTTTCGTGTTTTTGGCGCTCAGCGCCTTGTCCCTAGGGGCCGCGGCCGAGGTGAAGGTGCTGACCAGCATCAAGCCGCTGCAGTTGATCGCCGCCGCCGTTCAGGATGGGGTGGGTACGCCGGCAGTTTTGCTGCCGCCAGGTGCTTCGCCACACCACTATGCGCTACGCCCGTCCGATGTTCGCCGTGTGGCCGACGCGGACCTTGTGTACTGGATCGGCCCAGACATGGAAGGCTTCCTGGGCAAGGCCTTGCAGGCCCGCAGCAAGCCAACTGTCGTGGTGCAGAACCTGCCGGGGCTGAGCCTGCGCCGCTTCGCTGAAAGCGGCAGCTCGCATGCTGAAGAAGACGCTGACGAACACGACCATGACCACCGCCCCGGTTCGCTGGACGCCCACCTGTGGTTATCCACTATCAATGCCAGGGTCATCGCGGCACGCATGGCGACCGACCTGGCCCAGGCGGACCCTGCCAACGCCAGCCGCTACCAGGCCAATGCAGAGGCATTCGACAAGCGCCTTGACGCACTCGACGCTCGCATCAAGGCTCGCGTAGCAGGCATCCAGGGCAGGCCTTACTTCGTGTTTCACGAAGCTTTCGATTATTTCGAAGATGCCTATGGCCTCAATCATGCGGGAGTTTTCGCAATAGCGTCGGAAGTACAGCCCGGCGCACGGCACGTTGCCGAAATGCGCCAGCAACTTCAGACGGTGGGCAAGGCCTGCGTTTTCAGTGAGCCGCCTCTACGGCCGAGGCTTGCCGAAACACTCACCACCGGCCTGCCGGTGAAGTTGGCCGAGCTGGATGCGCTAGGCGGTTTTGGCGAGGTCAGCGCCGATGGTTATGAGCGGTTGCTCGACACACTGGCCAATAATCTCGCGGGTTGCCTCGAGAGCCTTTGAGCGTCTCTGCAACCTGGCCGGCCACCGCTCGCAACTGTAAAAGGCCTGCTGGCCCGGCAACCCGGCACGCAGGCACTCCAGCTGAAGGCTCAGAATGCGAAGGGCAGCGCCAGCGATACTTGCTGGCGCTGGGCCAGGCGCTGCTGGAATTGCGCGGGGTCATGCACCACCACGTCACGGCCGGCGAACGAAGCCGCCGCTATCAAACGCGACAGCCAGAACCGCACACAGGCCACGCGCAGCATCGTTGGCCACAGCTCGGCCTCGGCCGGCGTGAAATGGCGCAGCGCCGAATAGCCGGCCAGAAATGCCTGAGCACGCCCCAGATCAAGGCTGCCATCGTCGCATGAGCACCAGTCGTTGAGGCTGATGGCCACGTCGTAGAGCATCGGCCCAGAGCACGCGTTGTAGAAGTCGATCACGCCACTGATGTGATTGCCTTCGACCATGACGTTGTCACGAAACAGGTCGGCGTGCAGGTTGGCCTGCGGTAACGCCATGATCGCCTGCTGGTGCTGGGCGATTTCGGCCAAGGCAGCCTGCAGCAGGCTGGCCGCCTCCGGAGCCATGCCACGGGCCAATTGCTCACCCTCTTCGAGCATCCATGCCAGGCCGCGGTCAGTGCGGCGCTCGATCATGCGCTCGCCGCGGGTGGCCAGGTGGATGCTGGCGACCAACCGCCCGGCCTGGTTGCACAGCTCGGCATTGGGCGCGTGGGGGTGCTTGCCAGACAGCCGCGGCTGCAACAGCGCGGGCTTGCCTTCCAGCTCACGCAGCGCCTCGCCGGCAGTGGTGCGAATGGCGAAGGGCACCGGCAGGTCGGCGTCATGCAGCACGTCGAGCAGCTCGATGAAGAACGGCATCTCGCTCACCGGCCCGCGCTCGACCAGCGTCAGCACGAATTCACCCTGTTCGAGGCTGATGAAGAAATTGGTGTTTTCACTGCCGGCGGCAATGCCCTGGAAATCCAGCAGACGGCCCAAGCCATAGGGGGCGAGGAAGGTTTCGAGCTGGGGCCGGCTCAAGGGCGTGAAAACAGACATGGGGAAGCGCGCCAGGTTGGTTGAACGGGCCGGCATTCTACCACTGCAACAGCGTCCATTGAGGGATGTGCAGTGTGGGTTTGCCCATGTGGTTCAAATCATTGCCGCTGCCGTCGGCCGGGGCAAGGATATAGGGCTTGCCGTGCGCTGGAATGACCTTAACCTGATACAGCTGGCCGCGGATGCGGTATTCCTGGATGCGCGTATCGCCCTGGGCGTACTCGGTCACCTGAGTGCCGTCCGTTCGTGGTTCGCCGGCGGCCAGGGCAGGGGTGGCAAAACCGGTGGCCAGCGTGGCAATCAGCATCAGGCAGGGAAACGGGCGCATGTTAACCTTGTCTCTTTGTGGTTCTCGAACCCCGACATTCTACTGGGCAGTCACGCCAGCTGGCGCTGCCTTCCCGCCAAAAGGTTGATTCTGCCCATGAGCCAAGCGCCTCTCGTCCTGGTGGACGGTTCGTCCTATCTGTACCGCGCCTTCCACGCGCTGCCCCCTCTGGCCACCTCCAAGGGCATGCCCACCGGGGCGGTCAAGGGCGTGCTGAACATGCTCAAGAGCCTGCGCAAGCAATACCCGAAAAGCCCTTTCGCGGTGGTTTTCGACGCCAAGGGCGGTACGTTTCGCGACGAACTGTTCGCCGAGTACAAGGCCAACCGGCCGAGCATGCCCGATGACTTGCGCGTGCAGGTCGAGCCGCTGCACCAAAGCGTCCGAGCGCTGGGCTACCCGCTGCTGTGCATCGAGGGCGTGGAAGCCGATGACGTGATTGGCACCCTGGCCCGGCAAAGCGCAGCCGGCGGTCGTGAAGTGGTGATTTCCACGGGCGACAAAGACATGGCGCAGTTGGTGAGCGAGCACATCACCCTGGTCAACACCATGAGCGGCAGCTCGCTGGACGTGCCTGGGGTGCGCGAGAAGTTCGGCGTGGGCCCGGAGCACATCATCGATTACCTGGCGCTGATGGGCGACAAAGTCGATAACATCCCTGGCGTGCCCGGCGTCGGTGAAAAGACTGCCCAAGGCCTGCTGACGGGCATCGGCGGTGGCCTCAAGGAGCTTTACGACAACCTCGACAAGGTGCCTGCGCTACCGATCCGCGGGGCCAAGGGCCTGCCGGCCAAGCTCGAGGAGCATCGCGAGATGGCCTTCCTGTCCTATGAGCTGGCCACGATCAAAACCGACGTCCCGCTGGATATCCATGTCGATGCGCTGATCTGCGGCGAACCAGACCGCGATGCCCTGATCACCCTGTACTCCGAGCTGGAGTTCCGTGGCCCGCTCGATGACCTCATGCGCGAATCGGCCGCTGCCGGCACTGCCGAAGCCGCCGAGGCAGCGCCTATCGCCGAGGTGAAGTACCACACCGTTCTGGACCAGGCCAGCTTCGATGCCTGGCTGCGCAAACTTGAAAGTGCAGAGCTGTTTGCCTTCGATACCGAAACCACGTCCCTGGACGCCCAACGCGCCCAGTTGGTCGGGCTGTCATTTGCGGTCGAGCCTCATGAGGCCGCTTATATCCCGCTCACCCATAGCTACATGGGTGTGCCCGAGCAACTGGACCGCGACACCGTGCTGCTGGCGCTCAAGCCGCTGCTGGAAGACCCGAACCGGCCCAAGGTGGCCCAACACGCCAAGTACGACATCAATGTGCTGGCCAACTGCGCGATCGGTGGCGACCCGGCGGCTGGCATTGAGGTGCAGGGGGTGGCCTTCGACACGATGCTCGAATCCTACGTGCTTGACTCCACCGCCACCCGGCATGACATGGACAGCCTGGCCCAGCGTTACCTGAATTACACCACTGTGGCGTTCACCGACATCGCCGGCAAGGGCGCCAAGCAGCTGACCTTCGATCAGATCGCCCTGGAGCAGGCAGCCCCCTACGCCGCGGAAGACGCAGACATCACCTTGCGCCTGCACCAAGTGCTCAGCGAAAAGCTCGCCGAAGTTCCGAGCCTGGAGCCAATCCTGAGGGAGATCGAGATGCCCTTGGTTCCCGTGCTGGCGCGTATCGAGCGCACCGGTGCGTTGGTCGACGCAGCGCTGCTCGGCGCGCAGAGCCTGGAGCTGGGCGAGAAACTGGTGGCACTGGAGCGTGAGGCGTTCGAGATTGCGGGCGAGGAATTCAACCTGGGGTCGCCCAAACAGCTGGGCGCGATCCTTTACGAAAAGCTCGGCCTGCCGGTGCTCAGCAAAACCGCGACCGGCCAGCCGTCCACCGCCGAGGCAGTGCTTGCCGAACTGGCCGAACAGGATTACCCACTGCCCAAGGTGCTGATGCAGTACCGCTCCTTGAGCAAGCTCAAAAGCACCTATACCGACAAGCTGCCGGAGCAGATCAACCCACGTACCGGGCGCATTCACACCTCCTACGGGCAGGCCGTTGCAGCCACGGGGCGCTTGTCTTCGAGCGAGCCGAACCTGCAGAACATTCCGATCCGCACCGCCGAAGGCCGGCGTATTCGCCAGGCCTTCGTGGCAGCACCCGGCTACAAGTTGCTCGCGGCCGACTATTCGCAGATCGAGCTGCGCATCATGGCGCACCTGGCCAAGGACGAAGGCCTGCTCCATGCGTTCCAGAACAACCTCGACGTGCACCGGGCCACCGCTGCCGAGGTGTTCGGCGTGGAGCTCGACGCGGTCACCCACGATATGCGTCGCAGTGCCAAGGCCATCAACTTCGGCCTGATCTACGGCATGAGCGCCTTCGGCCTGGCGCGGCAGATCGGCGTCGACCGCAAGCAGTCGCAGGACTACATCGACCGCTACTTCACCCGTTACCCCGGGGTGCTGGCCTACATGGAGCGCACCCGGGCGCAAGCCACCGAACAAGGCTTCGTCGAAACGCTGTTCGGCCGGCGCCTGTATGTGCCCGATATCAAAGCCAAGAACCCGGCCCTGCGCCGCGGCGCCGAACGCACCGCGATCAATGCGCCGATGCAGGGCACCGCTGCGGACATCGTCAAAAAGGCCATGATTGCAGTGGACGGCTGGTTGCAGAGCAGTGCCGTGGATGCCCGCATGATCCTGCAGGTGCATGACGAACTGGTACTTGAGGTGCGCGAAGACCTGGTCGAGCAGGTGAGCCAGCAACTGCGCGAGCACATGGGCAATGCCGCTCAGCTGGACGTCCCCTTGCTGGTGGAAGTAGGCATGGGCAGCAACTGGGATGAAGCTCACTGAGGCAGATGAAGCGCGGCGCGTGTTTGTGAAACCTGCTTCATGAACACGCGGCAAGGCCTCTGGGAGGGAACTTAGCCCCTCCTCAGGCACTCAGAGTGTGCGAATGGCTTATCAAGCCGTTCGATGCTCCTAGTGTTGTGTTAAGTGTTGGCAGATAGCCGGGTGGGCCGAAAGGCGCCCCGGCATTGAACCCCCGGACCTTCCTCCTCCCCCACGTGAAGGCCGGGGCTTTTTTTCGCCTGCGCTAAAGCCCGCCGTTAGGCTTCGGCGGTGCCCATCCACTGCGCCAATACCTGATAGGCCTCGTCCAGCCCCTGGCGTTTGGGCGCAGAGAACAACTGCAGGCTTACGCTCTTGCCCCAGCCTTTGTGCACCTCGCTCTGAACCTTGAGCAGGGTGTTCTTGGCCGCGCCGAAGGTGAGCTTGTCGGCCTTGGTCAGAAGGATGTGCATCGGCATGCCGCTGGCAACCGTCCAGTCGAGCATCATGCGGTCGAAGTCGGTCATCGGGTGGCGCACGTCCATCAACAGGATCACACCCTTGAGGCACTCCCGGCTGCCCAGGTATGCCTCCAGGTGGCGCTGCCAATGCTGCTTGAGGGGAATCGGCACCTTGGCGAAACCGTAGCCGGGCAGGTCGACCAGCCGCCGATCGTCGTCGAGGCGAAAGAAGTTCAGCAACTGCGTGCGCCCCGGGGTCTTGGACGTGCGCGCCAGGCTCGCATGGGTCAGGGTGTTCAGCGCACTGGACTTGCCAGCGTTGGAGCGCCCGGCAAAGGCGACTTCATAGCCTGAATCGTAAGGGCATTGATCGACCTTGGCCGCACTGATGGCGAAGGTGGCTTGTTGGCACAGGCCAATGAGCGGGTTCTTGAACGACATGGGCATCCCGGGGGCAGCTGGGCAAAGGCGGGAGTATATCGCCTTGGCCTTGTCCGTGCCGTCATGGCGTTAACCTTGGCTTCATCGGGCAAACATAAATTTGCCTCAGCGTCGCGGTTAGCACGCCTTTCAGGCCACATCAGCCGTTACACTATCGAACTCACCCTTGTTTGCATCGGTCATAGCGCTCGTTGTATTCAAGCGATCCCCCAAGTGTCAGGAGTCAAGCATGCGTAACCTGATTGTCAGCGCAGCCCTAGCGCTGGTCAGCCTGTTCGGCGTGGCCAGCGCGGCCAACGCCGCCGATATCGAAGCCGGCAAGCAATACACCGTTCTGGACAGCCCGGTCCCGGTGTCACAACCCGGCAAGATCGAAGTGGTCGAGCTGTTCTGGTACGGCTGCCCGCACTGCTACGCTTTCGAGCCCTACATCAACCCCTGGATCGAAAAACTCCCGGCCGATGTCAATTTCCACCGCATCCCTGCGATGTTCGGCGGTATCTGGGATGTTCACGGCCAGATGTTCGTGACCCTCGAAACCATGGGCGTTGAGCACAATGTGCACACGGCCGTGTTCGATGCCATCCACAAGGAACACAAAATGTTCAAAACCCCCGAAGAGATGGCTGACTTCGTCGCCACCAAAGGGGTAGACAAGAACAAGTTTCTGGAAACCTACAACTCGTTCGCCGTCAAGGGCATGGTCGCCAAATACAAGCAGCTGGCGCAGGCCTATGGCGTAAGCGGCGTGCCGACCATGATCGTCAATGGCAAATACCGCTTTGACCTCGGCTCGGCCGGCGGCCCTGAAGAAATTCTCAAGGTCGCCGATACCCTGATCGAGAAAGAGCGGCAGGCCAGCAAGTAAACCGTAGCGCCAGCCCTGCGAAAGCGCTCTTTGCCCCGCACATGCGGTGGTAAAGGGCGCTTTTTGCGTTTCATGACCCTCATTCACCGGCACCTCGCCCGCCATGACCGAAGACGCCCAGCGCTGGAAAGAAAAATACCTCAAGAGCATCGAGGATCAGGAAAAGCTCGAGCGCCGCTGGAACGCGCGCCTCGATTTGCTGCGCCGAGGCCTTGTGCGCAGCACGCTGGCGGCCGAGGGGGCCGACAAAGCGGTGGACGCCTGCATGAAGGAAATGCGCGAAGTAGTGCGCACCGACAACATGGATGCCGCCCTGGCTACGCTGATCCCCCGCCTTGAAAAGGCCGTGCTCGACTCTGAGCAACGCCGTGAGACCCGCGTCAATCAGATTTCCACTGCACTGGCTTCATTGGTCACTCAGTTACAAGCGCTGCCACTGCCCAAGGACGCCAGCCGCCCGCTGCGCAAGTTCGCCGGGTCGCTCGACAAGCGTGCCGGGCAGAGCCGCGAGCTGCCATTGTTGCTGACGGAGCTCAGCAGCCTGCAAGGGCAGGCACTGTCGGCGCTTGAGCCCACCGAGCCAGTGGTGCGGCCGGGCCTGCTGGAACGGCTGTTCGGCAACCGGGCCGAAGCCGCAGATCAAGAGCCTGCGCAGCCTCCGGCCAGCGATGCCGCACCCCTGGCAACCGCCCTCGCTGAAGCTGAGCCCCCTGTAGCCCGCGCCACTGGCCAGGTAGAGCCAGAACCCCCGGCTGCCCCAGTCGAGCCGATCCCTCCGGCCGTGGAACCTGCCGCCAGCACCCCTGAGCCAGTACCAATGCCAGAGGCAATGGTCGAATCCGATCCTGAGCCTGAGCCCGAGCCTGAACCCAAGGCGCCGCAGGATATTGAGGTCGAGGTCGAGGCCGCTGTGGCTGAACCTCAGCCGCCACAGCCCATCGCGCCCGCCGAACCCTTGCCGACCGCACTGGCGCCGATGGTGGCGCCCGCCACACCGCTAGCCGCCCCAGCGCCTGCACCGCTGCGCTCGGCATTGCTCGACAGCCTTCCACTGCCCGACCTGATGGCCCAGGCCATCGCAGCCGCAGACCCTGACGCGAGCGATGAAGACCTGCTGTACGTTCTGCCCGAGTCGCCCGAGCCGTCCTACAGCTCGGTGGCCAACCACATCGAAAGCACGATGCTGGGCATGCTTGACGACCTCACATTGCCCGAACGCCTGCTGCCCCTGGCCGAATCGATGCGTGGCAGGCTCGCCCACGGGCTGAACTGGTACGAACTGCTGCCGCTGCTCGACGATGTCGCCGTTCTGGCCTTGGCCATCAGCGACCACGGCCAGCTGGAGCTGCAGCGCTACCTGGCCGAGCTCAACGAGCGCTTCGACCATTTCATCGATCAACTGCAGGTCACAAGCGAAGGGCATAGCCAGAGCCAGCATGCCGCGCATCAACTTGATCGGTCGCTGCGCGAGCAAGTCGGCGGCCTACGCGATTCCGTCAACCAGGCTCCCGATGCCGCAGGCTTGCGTCGGGTTCTAGACAATCGACTTGAGGGGTTGGTCGGCACACTCGACGAGCACCGCAAGCAACGGGAACTGCGTGACCAGGAAACCGCGCAGCGGCTGCAGGGGTTGGCCGAACGTATCGCCAGCATGGAACGGGAAGCCCAGCACTATCGTGAAAGCCTCGAAGCGCAGCGGCAAAAAGCGTTGCTCGACCCGCTGACCAGCTTGCCCAACCGTGCCGCTTGGGGCGAACGGCTAGAGCAGGCGATCACCCAGCGAGAAGGCAGCGATTCGGCCTTGCAGGTGGCCATATTCGACCTGGACCACTTCAAGGCGATCAATGACGGTTATGGTCACCTGGCCGGCGATAAGGTGCTTAAGATCATCGCTACGGTGCTAAGCCGGCACTTGCGCCCTGGCGATTTCCTGGCGCGCTTTGGCGGCGAAGAGTTCGTGCTGCTGATGCCCGCCACCCAGCCGCCGGCCGCTCATGCCCTGCTGGAGACCCTGCGGGGCGCCGTCGAAGCCTGCCCTTTCCACTTCAAGGGTGAGCGGGTGACGATCACTGTTTCCATCGGCAGCACCGCCTTTGCACCGGGCGAGCCTGGCGACTCGGCGCTCAAGCGCGCCGATCAGGCCCTGTACAAGGCAAAGGGTGCTGGCCGTAACCGGATAGAGCAGCTCTAAGGCCACAGGCCGGGCACAGCCCGCCGATCACCTGACCAGGCAGGGTTTTTTGTTGTCGTAAGTCCAGTTCGGGATCAGGAACTGCATGGCAACCGCATCGTCACGTGCGCCCAGGCCCATGCCTTTGTATAGCTCGTGCGCCTTGGCCACTTGGTCCATGTCGATTTCCACGCCCAGGCCAGGCTTGGCCGGCACCTTCACCTCGCCCCCCACAATCTGCAATGGCTCGCGCGTCAGGCGTTGGCCGTCTTGCCAGATCCAATGCGTATCGATAGCCGTAATGTTGCCCGGCGCTGCGGCGGCCACATGAGTGAACATGGCCAGTGAGATGTCGAAATGGTTGTTCGAATGCGAGCCCCAGGTCAGGCCCCAGTCGTTGCACATCTGCGCCACACGCACCGAACCCTGCATGGTCCAGAAATGCGGGTCAGCCAGCGGAATGTCGACAGACTGCAATTGGATGGCATGCCCCATCTGGCGCCAATCGGTAGCGATCATGTTAGTGGCGGTTGGCAGCCCCGTAGCGCGGCGGAACTCGGCCATCACTTCCCGCCCGGAATAGCCGTTCTCGGCACCGCATGGGTCTTCTGCGTAGGCCAGCACCTTATGCTGGTCACGGCACAGGCGGATCGCTTCCTGCAGTGACCAGGCACCGTTGGGGTCCAGCGTGACACGCGCCTGCGGGAAGCGCTCGGCCAGGGCGGTGACCGCCTGGATTTCGTCATCGCCGCGCAGCACGCCGCCTTTGAGCTTGAAGTCTTCGAAACCGTACTTTGCATGTGCCGCCTCTGCCAGGCGCACCACCCGCTCAGGGGTCAAAGCCTCTTCATGGCGCACGCGGAACCATTCGTTGTCGGCATCGGGCTCACTGCGGTAGGCCAGGTCGGTCTTGTTACGGTCGCCCACATAGAACAGGTAGCCGAGCATCTTTACAGCGTCGCGTTGCTGGCCTTCACCCAACAGCGCGGCCACAGGAACGTCGAGAAACTGCCCCAGCAGGTCAAGCAAGGCGGCTTCCACCGCCGTTACGGCGTGCACAGTGATGCGCAGGTCGAACGTCTGCAGGCCGCGCCCGCCGGAGTCCCGTGCGGCGAACTCGCGGCGCATGTCGTTGAGAATGCGCTGATACTGGCCGATGGACTGCCCCACCACCAGGCTGCGAGCATCCTCCAGTGTCTGGCGGATTTTTTCTCCGCCCGGCACCTCGCCCACGCCGGTGTGGCCGGCGTTGTCCTTGAGGATCACGATATTGCGCGTGAAATAAGGCCCGTGCGCACCTGAGAGGTTCATGAGCATGCTGTCGTGGCCGGCCACCGGCACGACTTGCAACTCGGTGATGATCGGCGCGCTGCCCACGGCATTGTTGGTGTTGTTCATGGGGATGTCCTTGGGGTCGATAACGGTATCGCTTGAGAACGACTCAAGCCTACGAGACTGGTCGATAGACATCATACGACTAGATTTTGTGGCTGACAACGCTTGCGGATTAGCGCCTCACAGTCACGAGATGCCCCCTAATTATCGGGCCGTTCCGGTAAGATCTCTGTTGTATTACAACTACTACTCAGACTACGCTGGCGCCCGTCAGCCTCCTCGGGATTCCATCATGGCGAACCCTTCCATACGCAAACGCGGCCAAAGCCTTGCCCAGGGGCTGGTCGATGCACTCAGCCAGCGTATCCGTGCGGGTACTTTTGCCGCCGGAAGCAAGTTGCCTCCCGAGAACACGATCGTTCAAGCCTACGGTGTTAGCCGTACAGTGGTACGTGAAGCGCTGTCGCGGCTACAGGCAGCCGGGATGGTGGAGACGCGCCACGGCGTAGGCACATTCGTGCTGGCCGGTGAACCGGGCCTGCGCCTGGCCGCCGATACCGCGCACGCCGTCGGAAGAATTCTGGATGTACGCCTCGGGCTGGAAAGCCAGGCAGCCGCCCTTGCGGCCCGACACAGGCAGCCGACCCACCTGCAGGGTATGCGCGAAGCGCTTGACGACTACCAGGCCAACCCGGGCAATGACGAACACTGCGCCGCAGCAGATTGGCAATTTCACCTGCTGATAGCCGAAGCCACTGGCAATCGTTATTTCACCGAGCTGATGCTGCACCTGGGCCGGGGCATGATTCCACGCACCCAGGTCAAGCCGCTGGAGCGTGGCGGTGACGACCTGTCTGCGCTAGCGCTGCCGGCAGCTCGTGAGCACGAGGCGATCTACAGTGCCATCCAGCGTCAGGACAGCGACGGCGCCCGCGCAGCTATGTGGCTGCACTTGTCCAATAGCCGGGAGCGCTTCAAGGCAAGCTGAGGGGTTGCGCGGCACCTCTTGGAGAAGGTGCCGCGCGAAGCGTTACTTCTTGAGCTTGGGGTTGGGGAAAAACTGCACCGTCTGAACCTTAGGCTTGGGCTTGGCCTGCGCCTGGTTCACCCGCGTGCCGAGCTCACGGGGCACTGACTGCCCTTGAGCGTTGAGCGTGTCTGAATAGCCGCAGGCCACGCACTCGCGGTGCGGCACGTCGTCTTCGCTCCACATCATCAGCTTGTCCTGCTCGCTGCAAGCAGGGCACACCGCTCCGGCGATGAAGCGTTTCTGGGTTTTGGTCACGATAGGCTCCATCAAGCAGCGCGCTCATCCAGGCCGCTATGGCGCAGCAGTGCATCGATCGATGGCTCACGGCCACGGAAATCGACGAACAGCACCATCGGCGCCTGCGAACCGCCACGGGCAAGAATTGCATCACGGAATGCCCGGCCGGTATCGCCGTTGAGCACGCCTTCTTCCTCGAAGCGCGAAAATGCGTCGGCAGACAACACCTCAGCCCACTTGTAGCTGTAATAACCCGCTGCGTAACCCCCGGCGAAAATATGCGCGAAGCTGTTGGGGAAACGGTTATAGGCAGGCGGGCGCATGACCGAGACCTCATCACGCACCGCCTCAAGCACCTGCAGCACCGAGCGCCCGTCGCCATGGGTGGCGTGCAGCTCGAAGTCGAACAGCGAGAACTCCAGCTGGCGCACCATCATCAAGCCAGACTGGAAGTTCTTGGCGGCCAGCATTTTGTCGAGCAGGTCTTGAGGCAGCGGCTCGCCGGTTTCGTAATGGCCAGAAATCAGCGCCAGGCCCTCGGGTTCCCAGCACCAGTTTTCCATGAACTGGCTGGGCAGCTCTACCGCGTCCCAGGCTACGCCGTTGATGCCAGACACACCGGCATGTTCGATACGAGTGAGCAGGTGATGCAGCCCGTGGCCGAATTCGTGGAACAGCGTGGTCACTTCATCGTGGGTCAGCAGGGCGGGTTTACCGGCGACGGCTGGGGTGAAGTTGCACACCAGGTTCGCCACCGGGCTCTGCAACGCCCCCTCGGCCGTGCGGCGCCTATCACGCGCGCCATCCATCCACGCACCGCCACGCTTGTTGGCGCGAGCGTAAAGGTCGAAGAAGAAGCGCCCCACATGCTGGCCGTTTTCCCTGATCTCGAACAGGCGCACATCTGGGTGCCAGCTGTCGAACCCTGGGAGCTCGGCGATCTGGATGCCGTAGAGCCGCTCGACCAGGCTGAACAGGCCGCTCAGCACTTTGTCGATGGGGAAGTAAACCCGTAACGCCTCTTGGGAGACGCTGTAACGCTGTTCGCGCAATTTTTCGCCGTAGTAACCGGTGTCCCAACTTTGCAGGTCCGGGCAGCCTTGCTCGGCGGCGTAGGCCTTGAGCTCTTCGAGGTCTTTGGCGGCGAAGGGTTTGCTGCGATTGGCCAAGTCCCGCAGGAAGTTCAGCACCTGGTCGCTGCTCTCGGCCATCTTGGTCGCCAGGCTCTTCTCGGCGTAGTTGGCAAAGCCCAGCAACCCGGCCAGCTCCTGGCGCAGGTCGAGCAGCTGCTGCATCACGGGGCCGTTGTCGTTCTGCCCGGCATTGGGGCCTTGGTCAGAGGCGCGCGTGCTGTAGGCGCGGTACACCTCTTCACGCAGCGCACGGTCGTCGGCATAGGTCATCACAGCGTAATAGCTGGGGAACTCCAGAGTAATCAGCCAGCCTTCAAGGCCCTTGGCCTGAGCGACTGCAGCCATCTGCGCCTTGGCCGAATCAGTGAGCCCGGCCAGTTGCGCCGGGTCAGTGACGTGCTTGCTCCAGGCCTGGGTGGCGTCGAGCAGTTGGTTGGAGAACTGGCTGCCCAGCTCGGAGAGCTTGCTTTGCACTTCGGCGTAGCGCTTCTGCTTCTCGGCAGGCAGGTCGATACCCGACAGGCGGAAGTCCCGCAGCGAGTGCTCCAGTGTGGTTTTCTGCCCCACATCGAAGCCCGCCGCCTCAGGGCTGTTCGCCAGCGCCTGGAAGGCGTCGAACAGCTCGCGGTTCTGGCCGATCTCGGTAGAGTAGGCGCTCAATGCCGGCAGGCAGGCTTCATACGCCTGGCGCAGCTCGGGGCTGTTGCACACGGCATTGAGATGGCTCACCGGGCTCCAGGCAGCGCCCAGCCGGTCGTTGAGCTCGTCCATCGCCAGCACCAGGCCATCCCAGGTCGGCTTGCTCGCCTGGTTTTGCAAGATGCCGACCAGGGCAGCCCGGTTATCGCTAAGGATCTGTTCAATGGCCGGTTGCACATGCTCGGGGCGGATCGCCGAAAACGGCGGCAGGTCGTAGGGCTGAAGCAGCGGGTTGTTCTCGCTCACGGTCTTTGCACCTTGGCTCTGAAGAATCATGGGACCATCTTAATTACAATCGACCCCGACCGCAGCAAATCGGCGGCATCAAAGGAGGCTATCGTGTCCATTCGAAGGTTCGAACAACATGCTCCCCAATTGGGGGCCAAGGTATTCGTCGACCGCAGCGCTGTGGTGCTGGGCGATGTCGAGATCGGTGACGACAGCTCAGTCTGGCCACTCACAGTGATCCGCGGTGACATGCATCATATCCGCATCGGCCAGCGCACCAGCGTGCAGGACGGCAGCGTGCTGCACATCACCCACGCCGGGCCTTTTAACCCTGAGGGGTTCCCACTGCTGATCGGTGACGACGTAACCATCGGCCACAAGGTCATGTTGCACGGTTGCACGCTAGGCAGCCGGATTCTGGTGGGCATGGGCAGCACCATAATGGATGGCGCGGTCGTCGAAGATGAAGTGATCATCGGCGCCGGCAGCCTGGTGCCGCCAGGCAAGCGCCTGCAAAGCGGATACCTCTACGTAGGCAGCCCGGCCAAGCAGGCGCGCGCCCTGACCGACAAAGAGCGGGCCTTTTTCACCTACAGTGCGGCCAACTACGTCAGGCTCAAGGATCGCCACCTCGCGGCGGGGTACGACCGCGCATGAACCTGGGCCATCGCAATATCCTTTTCGACCTCGACGGTACCCTGACCGACCCCCGTGAAGGTATCACCCGGTCGATTCAGTACGCCCTGGGCAAGCTTGGCATCGATGAACCCGACCTCGCCAAGCTCGAGCACTTCATCGGCCCTCCGCTATTGCAAGCATTCATGCAGTTCTATGGGCTGAGCGAGGCCAAGGCCTGGGAAGCCGTGAACCACTATCGCGACCGGTTTCGCGTGACCGGTCTGTATGAAAACGAAGTGTTCGAAGGGGTTACCGAGCTACTCGAGACCCTGGTCGCTCAAGGGCGGCATCTGTACATCGCCACCTCCAAGCCCTGGGAGTTCGCCCGTGAGATTGCCCGGCATTTCAACTTTGCCCGGCACTTCAAGGTGATCTACGGCAGCGAGCTGGACGGCACCCGCACCAATAAGGTCGACCTGATTGCCCATTTGCTCGAGCAGGAGCGCCTTGAACCTGCCCAGACCTTGATGATCGGCGACCGCAAGCACGACCTGATCGGCGCGCGCGCCAACGGGCTCGATTGCGTGGCGGTTGGCTACGGCTTCGGCAGCGAGGCCGAGCTATTGGGCGAAACACCCACGTACCATTTCGCCACGCTCAAGGCACTGCACCAGGCGTTTTCACCTCCGCGGGCATGAGCGCCTGCAATGCCGCCGAGCGTTGGGCGGTGGGGAGGGCGCCGAGCCGTTGCACCTCAGCATAGAAGCGCGGCCAGTTACCCCCCTGCTGCGCGAACAGCTCGGCAAAGGCGGGCACCCACTGGTCATACAAACCAAAGGGCAGCAGCTTAGCGTTGTTCAAGGGTGAGTACACCCAAGCGTCGTAACGGCGGTCACCCTGCCATTGCCGATCGCGCAGCTGTTGGTAATCGCGCCTCAGGCGCTCGAATTGCTCAGCCTTGGCCTGGCGCATGGCTTGGCGCGACAGCGGCTGGCGATACAGCGCCTCCAGCCGTTGGCGGGTGCCCAGCACCAGTTGCACGAATTGCTCACGCTGCGCTTGCCGCCCAGGGTCGGCAGGGGGCAGCTTGCGCCAGGCACGCCATTGCCGTGTGCCTTCCTGCTCGACGAAGGTGGCGAATGACTCATTGAACTGAGTGTCGTTCTTCACATAGAAGCGCTGGTGGGCGAGCTCATGGAAAATCAGCGTATCCAGCCGTTCCTGGCCCCACCCGGTCATGGTGCTGATGATCGGGTCGTCGAACCAGCCCAGTGTGGAATAGGTTTCGACACCGCCCAGATAGACGTCCTTGCCCTGCTGGCGGAGCAGCGCAGCGGCGCCCCTGGCATCGCCCTGGGCATAGAAGCCCTGATAGGCCACGCAGCCTGCGATGGGAAAACAATTCGTTAGCGGTTGCAGCGAGAACTCATCGGTGGCGAATACGTTCCACACCACGAACCGCCGGTGGATGTCCGCGTAGAGCCGATAGCTAGCGTTGTCGGGCAGGTGGAGCTGCTCGCTCGCGAAACGCCTAGCCTGCAGGGCCTGGCTCAGGTACTGCCGCAGTGGGGCGGGGCGCGAAGCGTCAGCGATGACCTCCTCTACCGGCTCGCGAGCCTGCAACAACTGCCACTGGCCCTGAGCGAGCTGGCCATAATAGCGAACGCTTGAGCAACCGCTGAGCAGGCAAAGTAGCAGCAAGGGAACCCAGCCCCTGCTGAAGTTGTCTCGTTTGCCGTGGCGGGTGCGCCCTGGCTGGATCATTCCTGCCCCCTGTGCAGCCCTGAGGCGACGTAGATCGCCATCCACCATTGCCCCCATTTTGCTGCTTCGGAGTGCGACAATGCGTGAAAATTTGTTACTTTGCTGCCTGCTTGCGCTGCCAGGCTGCTCACTGATCGGCCTGCCAAGCCCCGACCCGCACCAGGCGTGGGTGGACCTTCAGGTGCCACAGAACAATTCGCTGCATGCTCAGGAAGTCGATGCCAAACAGTGGGAAGACAAACGCTATTTCGAAGTGCAGCCCGGCAGCCATGAACTGACGGTTCGTTACCAGTTCGCCGTGGCCCCCACGAACATCGGCCCAGACGCCAACCCCTTGTGGCGTGATTGCCAGCTCAACGTCAAGTTCGCCCATTTCAATGCCGGTGAACGGTACCGCCTGCAGGCGGGCACTGTAGGGTTCACCCCATGGGCCAAGCTCTACGACGAACAGAACAAGCTGGTCAGCAAAGGGGTACCCGCAGGTTGCCAGCGCGCCTGAAGATTTGGGGATATGCTAGGCCAATCGATGCCCCCCTGGAACTGAATGATGCGCTCCAAGCCCGCCCTGCTGGCCGTATTGGCCCTACTGAGTGCCTGCAACACCACACCTCTGCCCGCGCACGATTCGGCGCAGGCCTGGGTCGACCTGAGCATGCTCGGCGGTAAGGCAATACTCGCTGAGAAAGTCGACGGCAAGCGCCTCGATGACGGGCGTTATTTTCAGCTTAAGCCGGGCTCTCACACGCTGGAATTTCGCTATGACTATGAAGTGAATATTCCCCTCACGATCATGAGCCAGCCGAGTGAGCGCATGTGTTACATCACCGTGCAGTACGACGGGTTCAAGGCCGCAGAGCGCTATCGAATCCAGGCCCGTAGCCTGGGCATCGAGCCCAGCGCCCTGCTGTACGATTCAGCCAATCAGGTTGTCGCTCAAGACAAAAGCAACTACTGCCTGTGGTAGCCGTCAGCCGTTTTTCTGATAGATGATTTTGCGAGTGCCATTGGCGCAACTGCCTACGATCATGGACGGGTCTTTCGCATCGGCGTTGTCCACGATCTCAAGGGTGTAGTCGGCCACGCCATTGGATTGAATCTTGGCCTCGATCTCGGCCTTCAACGCTTCGCAATCAAGCGGCGCGGCGCTGGCGCTGCCGGCCCACAGGGCGAACACGCACCACAACGCCGCGCGCTTCACCTTAATTCACCAGCGAAGCGTCGAGGGTGATGTCGGCATTGAGGACTTTCGACACCGGGCAGCCGACCTTGGCTTTGTTGGCCAGCTCTTTGAACTGCTCTTCGGTAGCGCCAGGCACGCTGGCCTTGAGCGTCAGGTGCACGGCAGTGATCGTGAAACCATCGGGCTTCTGCTCAAGCGATACTTCGGCCTGGGTATCGATGGCGGTCGCGGTCAAGCCTGCCTCGCCGAGAATCATCGACAGCGCCATGGAGAAGCAGCCCGCGTGGGCCGCCCCGATGAGCTCTTCGGGGTTGGAGCCTTTAACGCCCTCGAAACGCGCCTTGAAGCCGTAGGGCAAATCGCTGAACGCGCCGCTGCCCACGGAAATTTTCCCGGTGCCGTCTTTCAAGCCGCCTTCCCAGTGAGCGGACGCTTGTTTCTTGATAGTCATGCTACCTCCTTGGGTATTGTGCTGGTTCAATAAAAGGTCAGAGGCCCACGCATGGGCCAAGTTCAGTTGGTTTGCACGTCAAGGCGAATGCGTTCAATGTAGTCGCCTGACAACTAAAAAAACGGCGCGGGGGTGTCATTTTTTTAAGTGGAGTGTTCATGGGTACGTTGGCAAGCATCAAATATTCGGCGCTGGACCTTGTGCCAGTCCGTCAAGACCTGGGCCCTGCGCAATCGCTGCGCAATTCGCTGGACTTGGCCCAACACGCGGAGCGCTGGGGCTACACCCGTTTCTGGGTAGCCGAGCACCACAATATGGACGGCATCGCCAGTTCCGCCACCTCGGTGCTGCTCGGGTACCTGGCAGGCGGCACCTCGACCATCCGCGTCGGCTCGGGCGGCGTCATGCTGCCCAACCATGCACCGTTGGTGATCGCCGAACAGTTCGGCACGCTGGCCAGCCTTTATCCTGGCCGGATCGACCTCGGCCTGGGCCGTGCACCCGGCTCCGACCAGATGACCGCCCGCGCGCTGCGCCGGGAGCGCTCAGGCTCGGCAGACGACTTCCCGGATGATGTGGCAGAGCTCGCCGCTTACCTGGGCCCTCGCACGCCGGGGCAACGGGTGATCGCCGTGCCGGGCAGTGGAACCGAGGTGCCCATCTGGCTACTGGGCTCGAGCCTGTTCAGTGCGCAGTTGGCCGGTATGCGCGGCTTGCCTTATGCCTTTGCCTCGCACTTCGCCCCACGGCTGATGCATGAGGCGGTACGTGTCTACCGTGACCATTTCACACCCTCGGCCACGCTGGCCAAACCCTACGTGATGCTCGGCGTACCGCTAGTGGCGGCCGACTCCGATGAGCAGGCCGACTACCTGGCCACTTCGGTCTACCGGCGCATTCTCAACCTGATCCGCGGGCAAAGCCTGGTGCAGCAACCACCGGTGCCGAGCATGGAAGGGCTGTGGTTGCCCCATGAGAAAGATACGGTAGGCAGCTTCCTAGGCCTTGCCATGATCGGCAGCCCCGCGAAGATTCGCGGCAAGTTGGAGGTGCTGCTTGAGCAAACTCAGGCCGATGAGCTGATCTTTACCTGCGACCTTTACGAGCATACCGATCGGCTGCACTCGTATCGGTTGCTGTCACAAATCATGAGCGCGTGAAGCACGAAGCCCGGCATATGCCGGGCTTCGTTCATCTGTAATCAGGCGGAGCATCAGCCTCGTTTGTAGACGATCTCCTTGGTGCCGCCCTCGCAGCTCCCAACGACCTTGCCATCGGCGGCGCTGCCTTTGTCGACCACTTCCAGGCTATAGCCTGAAACGCCCTTGGCCTTGATCTTGGCGTCGATATCGCTCTTCACGGTATCGCACGAGGTGCCAGCGGCGAACGCGGACCCTGCCATACCCAACAACCCTACAGCCAACAAAAGTTTTTTCATCGGTCTCGTTCCCTGGTCTGTTGATACTGCTCAGCTATCCTGGCCCATTCGAAGGGCACCACCGTATTAACGTAAAACGGTTTTTTTAGCCAGTGCCTGGGTCAACTGTTGGCGATCTTGAAGCCCACTTTGATGGTCACCTGAAAGTGAGCGACCTTGCCGTCAAGGATGTGGCCGCGGGTTTCCATTACTTCGAACCACTCCATCAGATCGAGCGATTTGCTGGCTTCGGCCAACGCATTGTTGATGGCGTCTTCGATACTGGTTGTGGAAGAACCTACCAGCTCGGTCTTTTTGTAGGTGTGATGATCAGACATGGCCTTGCTCCTGTTCAGGGCGTACGCCACCGGCTGGTGGCTTATACCTGTTAAGGGGCGAAGCGGCAGCAAAAGTTCACCCCGACCGCACTTTCGCCAAGCGGTGAAGTCCCACCTCTACACAGCAACTCACCCGCAGGAGTGAACACCCCATGGCCAATTCGCTACGTAAAGCATCGCTGCAAAGCATGGAAGCCGAGATCGAGAGCCTGTTGCGCTCGCTCGAAGGCCTCAAGGACGACGCCACCGATGAGTCGCGCAAGACCATCAAGAATCTCAAGGCAAGCGCAGAGTCGGCGCTCAAGCAATCGCGTAGCCTGCTGGCGGATGCGTACGAAGAAGTGAAAGTCAAAACTCGCGAAACCAGCATTGCAACCCGCGACTATGCTCAAGAGCACCCACTGACCACCGCCGGGATCGCCGTAGGTGCCCTGGGCCTGCTCGCTGCCTACTTGCTGTGCAAGCGTTCTGACTGATCCTCGCTGCCCAGCGCGGCAGCGAGCCACGCTGCCAGCCGCTGGGCACGCCCGTCTGCAGCACGCCGAGGCACCCATAACGCGAGGCGTGCTGGGGTCTGGCTGAAGCCCCAGGGTGCCGCCAGGCGCCCTGCCTTTAGGTCATCGGCTACCAATACTTCGGGCGCAATCGCTACGCCCAATCCAGCCACCGCCGCCTCTAACAGATAGTAAAGGTGTTCGAAGCCCTGACCTTGCGTCAACGACTCGGGCGCCAAACCATTGCGCCTGGCCCATTCTGGCCACGCCTGGGGGCGAGACAATGTGTGCAAAACGGGCTCATCAAGCAAGGCATGCGCCGGGACACCGGACAACTGCTCGAACCTGGGATGGCGCGGGCTGAGTACCGGGCCGATACGTTCGGGCGCCAATTCGTGCACCTGCATCTGGGCGGGCCACGGCGGCTCAGCGAACACCAGCAGGGCATCCCAAGTCGCACTGCGTGGGTCGACATCGCCTTCACCGGCCGATAAGTGCAGGCGCAGATCAGGCAGGTCGGCATTGAGCTGCCCCAATCGTGGGATGAACCACCGGGCGAGCAAGCTTCCCGAGCACCCTAGCAAAAAGGGCGCGCCCTCCTGAGCCTGGCTCAACTGCGCACAGACCTGCCTCAACCGCCCAAAAGCCTCGTCGCACACATCGCGCAATCTAATGCCGGCGTCTGTGAGTTTAAGGCCGCGGCCATCTTTTACGAACAACGGTACGCCTAGCTCGTCCTCCAGTAGCCTGAGCTGCCGGCTAACGGCACCATGCGTCACGTTCATGTTCTCCGCAGCTTGGCTCACGCTGCCAGACCGAGCGGTGGCATCGAACGCTCGCAGGGCATTCAGAGAAGGAAGATCACGGCGCATATAGGTGAGTTTTCCTGACAGGTTATGGCGATCTTATCGGTTTTCAGCCTGGCGTGGGGTAGGTAAAGTGAACCCATTGTCTAGCCACCCTCCCGCAGGAGTGATCCATGACCCAAGCCCAATACCGCAGCGGCCCTGATACCAACGGCCTGTTTGGCCAGTTCGGTGGCCGCTATGTCGCCGAAACCCTGATGCCGTTGATTCTGGACCTGAACCGCGAATACGAAGCGGCCAAGGCTGACCCAGCGTTTCTCAAGGATCTGGCGTACTTCCAGCGTGACTATGTAGGCCGCCCAAGCCCGTTGTATTTTGCCGAACGCCTGACCGAGCACTGTGGCGGCGCCAAGATCTACCTCAAGCGCGAAGAGCTCAACCACACCGGCGCTCACAAGATCAACAACTGCATTGGCCAGATCCTGTTGGCCCGGCGCATGGGCAAGCAACGCATCATCGCCGAGACCGGCGCAGGCATGCACGGTGTAGCGACCGCCACCGTCGCTGCACGCTTCGGCCTGAAGTGCGTGATCTACATGGGCACTACCGATATCGAGCGCCAGCAAGCGAACGTGTTCCGCATGAAGCTGTTGGGCGCCGAGATCGTCCCGGTCACTGCTGGCACCGGCACCCTGAAAGACGCCATGAACGAAGCGCTGCGCGACTGGGTGACCAACGTTGACAGCACCTTCTACCTGATCGGCACCGTCGCCGGCCCACACCCTTACCCGGCAATGGTGCGGGACTTCCAGGCGGTGATCGGCAAGGAAACCCGTGAGCAGTTACAAGCGGCCGAGGGCCGCCTGCCCGACAGCCTGGTCGCCTGTATCGGTGGCGGCTCCAACGCCATGGGCTTGTTCCACCCGTTCCTGGATGACCAGAGCGTTCGGATCATCGGTGTCGAAGCCGCAGGCCACGGTATCGCGACCGGCCAGCACGCGGCCAGCCTCAACGGCGGCCGCCCAGGCGTGCTACACGGCAACCGCACGTTCCTGCTGCAGGACGAAGACGGCCAGATCATCGACGCCCACTCGATCTCTGCAGGCCTGGACTACCCCGGCATCGGCCCTGAACACGCGTGGTTGCATGACATCGGCCGGGTGGAGTACACCTCGGTCACCGATAATGAGGCTCTGGCAGCCTTCCACCAGTGCTGCCGCCTGGAAGGCATCATTCCGGCCCTGGAAAGCGCCCATGCGCTGGCCGAAGTGTTCAAGCTCGCACCGACGCTGCCCAAAGACCATCTGATGGTCGTCAACCTCTCCGGTCGCGGCGACAAGGACATGCAAACCGTAATGCACCACCTGGACCTTTCGACGCGGGAGAAACACTGATGAGCCGCCTGCAAAACCGCTTCGACGAGCTCAAGCAAGCCAACCGCGCCGCGCTGGTCACTTTCGTCACCTCCGGCGACCCGGACTACGACACCTCGCTGGCGATCCTCAAGGGCCTGCCGCAGGCTGGCGCCGATGTGATCGAGCTGGGCATGCCGTTCACTGACCCGATGGCCGATGGCCCGGCCATCCAGCTGGCCAACATCCGTGCCCTGAAGGCCCGTCAGACCCTGACCAAGACCCTGCAGATGGCCCGTGATTTTCGGGCAGGCGACCGCAGCACGCCGCTGGTACTGATGGGCTATTTCAACCCGATCCATAACTATGGCATCGAGCGCTTCATCGCCGATGCGACAGAGGCCGGCGTCGACGGCCTGATCGTGGTCGACCTGCCGCCAGAGCATAACCACGACCTGTGCGACCCGGCACAGGCTGCGGGTATCGACTTCATCCGCCTGACCACCCCCACCACCGACGACGTGCGCCTGCCCACCGTGCTGAACGGGAGTTCCGGGTTCGTCTACTACGTGTCGGTGGCCGGTGTGACCGGGGCCGGCTCGGCGACCGCCGAGCACGTGACCGAAGCCGTGGAGCGCCTGCGTCGGCATACCGACCTGCCGATCAGCGTCGGCTTCGGCATCCGCACCCCAGAGCAAGCAGCCGCCATCGCGCGCCTTGCCGACGGCGTGGTCGTGGGCTCGGCGCTTGTCGATCAGATCGCCAAGGCTGCGACGCCGGGCGAGGCTGTCGAAGGCGTGTTGGGCTTGTGCAAACAGCTGGCTGAAGGCGTACGCAGCGCCCGCCTGTAAGGGCGAATGTAAAGGCAGTGCCAGGGCAGGGTAAAGTTTCGGATACAGAGGAATTACCTCGGTTTTTCAGGCACTAACGGGCAAGAACGCAAGGGGCGCGAGCACAGGGTTCGCGCCCCTTTTTGTTGCCCGCGTGCGGGCGCTCGCCGAGGAATGAATGATGAAATGGCCCACCTCACTGATCAGTGCGCTGAGTGTTGCACTGTTGGCTACAGCGCCTTTGGTTCAAGCCGACCCTGGCCCGGACAAACATGGCCCAGGCCATGGCGGCCACCCACCAGCGGCTCATGGCCAACCCGGCCGGGGGCCGCAACCACCCCGCGACTTTGGCCCGGTGCGCCAGAGCATCAGCGATCATCGGGGCGATTTCGGTCACGGCCGACCCATGCCACCCGGGGTACACCTGGTCAAAGGCCAGCCTTTGCCGCACGGCTATGGCCGCCCGCTCGATCGCCGCGCCCTGGCGCACCTGCCTCGCTATGACGGCTACGAGTGGCGCCGGGTCGGTCCAGACGTGGTGCTGGTAGCGGTGGGCACCACCGTGATTTACGAGATCCTGAGCGGCGTGCTGAACTAACGCTGCCTGCGCATCAACGGGCGAACCGTTCCGGGGCCAGCGGGCCGACCTGCTCGGCCAGCAACCAGTCGACAAAACGCTGGATGGTCCGGCTGCGGCGCTTGCGCGTGGGCAATACGACGTAATAACCCATGTTCGAGCGTGCACTCTGTTCGAACGGGCGGCACAGCAAGCCTTGGTCGAGCAGGGCATCTACCAGGTGCTTCCAGCCGATGGCGACCCCCTGCCCGGCGATCGCAGCCTGGATCAGCAAAGTGTAATTGTCGAAACGCAACTGGCCTGGAGTGGGCTGGGCGGGAATTTCCCAATGGCGAAAAAGCCGCGCCCAGTCGAACCACTGGCTGCTGGTTTCGCCACGCAAGTGCAACAGCGGCAGCTCGCGCAACGCCTTGAGCGACAGCGGCGTAGCGGCGGTATCCAGCAGCCGGGGGCTACACACCGGAAATACCTGCTCATCGAACAGCCAGTGGCTCTCGCCTTGGCGGAATCGACCATCCCCGAACAGCACGGCGACGTCGATATCGCTGCGCAACATGCCATGGCTGCGCTCGGAGGTGACCAGGCTCACATCCACCTGCGGGTGAGCCTGGTGAAAACGGTGCAGCCGCGGCATCAGCCAATAGGCGGCGAAGGCGAAGTCCGTCGCGACCTGCAGCACTTCGTGCTGGCCTTGCGCAGTGATGGCGCCCAGGCCCGTGTCGATATTCTGCAGGCCCGCCTGCACATGCTCGAACAAGGTAGCGCCGGCATCGGTCAGGTCTATCCCGCGGTACACCCGGTCGAACAGGCGCACGGCCAGTTGCTCCTCAAGGCGTTTGATCTGCTGGCTGATGGCGGGCTGGGTAGTGCCGAGCTCCGCAGCGGCAGCGGTAAAACTGCGATGCCGCGCGGCGGCTTCGAAGGCACGCAAGGCATCGAGCGAGACCGCTCCGAGACTTTCAAACATAAGCTGCACTTATCCTAGGCATTATCGACTACGGTATTTACGCCAACGGACGCGGCCCTTCATTCTATTCCCAGCAATATCGCATAACCCACCACAATGGAACGCTGCGATCTTATGAAACGCAAGAACATTCTATTTCTGATGGCCGACCAGATGGCCGCACCTCTGCTGCCGTTTTACAACCCGTCGCCGATCAAGTTGCCTCACCTTTCGCGCCTTGCCAGCGAAGGGGTGCTTTTCGACTCCGCCTACTGCAACAGCCCGTTGTGCGCACCCTCGCGCTTTACCTTGGTCAGCGGCCAACTCCCCAGCAAAATCGGCGCTTACGACAACGCTGCCGATTTCGCCGCCGACGTCCCTACCTATGCCCACTACTTGCGCAAGCTGGGCTACCACACTGCGCTGTCGGGCAAGATGCACTTCTGCGGCCCGGATCAGTTGCATGGCTACGAGCAGCGCCTGACCAGCGATATCTACCCTGCCGACTACGGCTGGGCAGTGAACTGGGACGAGCCAGACGTGCGCCCCAGCTGGTACCACAACATGTCGTCGGTGCTGCAGGCCGGGCCGTGCGTGCGCACCAACCAGCTCGATTTCGACGAAGAGGTGGTCTTCAAGGCCCAGCAGTATCTGTATGACCATGTACGCGAGGCCAGTGGGCGCCCCTTCTGCCTGACCGTGTCGATGACCCATCCGCACGACCCCTACACCATCCCCAAGCCGTTCTGGGACCTGTACAGCGACGACGACATCCCGATGCCGGCGAACGTGCCCGACCAACAGGCGCTCGACCCGCACTCTCAGCGGCTGCTCAAGGTCTACGACCTTTGGCGCAAGCCGCTACCGGAAAACAAGATCCGCGATGCCCGCCGCGCTTACTTTGGCGCGTGCAGCTACATCGACCACAACGTCGGGCGGCTGCTGGCCACGCTGGAAGAATGCGGCCTGGCCGATGACACCATCATCGTGTTCTCTGGCGACCACGGCGACATGCTGGGAGAGCGCGGCCTCTGGTACAAGATGCACTGGTTCGAGATGTCGGCACGAGTGCCTTTGTTGATCCACGCCCCGGGCCAGTTCGGCGCCAGGCGGGTCAGTGCTTCGGTTTCCACCGCCGACCTGCTGCCAACGCTGGTGGAGCTGGCCGGGGGCCAGGTGCAGCCACAGCTGCCGCTCGATGGCCGCTCGCTGCTGGGCCACCTTGACGGCAGCGGCGCCCACGATGAAGTGTTTGGCGAGTACATGGCCGAGGGCACGAACAGCCCGCTGATGATGATCCGCCGCGGCGACTACAAGTTCATCTACAGTGAAGCCGACCCTTGCCTGCTGTACAACGTGCGGCAAGACCCTCACGAACGCGAGGACCTGAGCAGCGCGCCCGATCACCGTGAGCTGTTCGACCGCTTCCTGGCCGAGGCACGGGGTAAATGGGACATGCAAGCGATCCACCAACAGGTGCTGGCCAGCCAGCGGCGGCGCCGTTTCGTCGCAACCTCCCTGGCCCAGGGCCAACTCAAGAGCTGGGATCACCAGCCGCTGGTCGATGCCAGCCAGCAATACATGCGCAACCATATCGACCTGGACGATCTGGAGCGCAGGGCACGTTATCCACAACCCTGCCAATCCGAGTAGAAAAAGGGGAAGCCATGAAGACGATAACCACCGTGATGGCCGCAAGCATGATGGCCGTGAGTGCCGGCGCTTGGGCCGAACAAAGTTGCAGCCCGGTCAGGATGGCCGACCCGGGGTGGAGCGACATTGCCGCGACCAACGCCATCACCGGCTTTTTGCTGGAGAGCATGGGTTATCAGGTGAAGGTAGACTCACTGGCAGTGCCGATCACCTACGGCGGCCTGCGCGACGGCCAGGTGGACGTCTTCCTGGGTAACTGGATGCCCGCGCAGCAAGGTTTCTACGACCAGTTCATCGCCAACGGCAAGGTGGTGCAACTGGCCAAGAACCTGGAAGGCACCGAATTCACGTTGGCTGTCCCGGATTATGTATACAACGCAGGCGTGCATGACTTCGCTGACCTCAGCAAGCAGGCCGACAAGTTCGACCACAAGATCTACGGTATCGGTGCGGGGGCGCCGGCCAACCAGTCGCTTCAGGACATCATCAAGAAGAATGACTTCAACCTCGGCGACTGGAAGCTCACTGAGTCCAGCGAGCAGGCCATGCTCGCCGAGGTAGACCGCGCCGTGCGCCGCGAGAGGTTCATCGTGTTCCTGGGCTGGCAGCCGCACCCGATGAACGTGAAGCTGAAGATGAAATACCTGACCGGTGGCGAAAAATACTTCGGCGCAACCGGCAGCGTGTTTACCTTGACCCGCCCCGGCTATGCCGAGGCCTGCCCGCAGGTCGGCAAGTTGCTGACCCAGCTGATGTTCACGCCCGAGATGGAAAACACCATCATGGCCGACGTGGTGGATACCAAGAAGAGCAACACCGATGCGGCCAAGGCCTGGCTCAAGGCCCATCCAGAGGTGCTGGATAAATGGCTGGCCGGCGTGAAGACGGTCGACGGCAAGGAGGCACTCGCGGCGGTGAAGGCCAAGCTCTGAGCAATGTGAATCAAGGCCGGCCTGCCACTTGATCACCGGCCTAAGCAGCTAGCCCAGTTGCTCCCGCAGTTGGCGAAGCACCACGGCAGTGTCCACCTCCACGCTTCGCCAGGCGCGGAACGCCACTGCAGCCTGCTCCACCAGCATGCCCAGCCCATCGATCGCCTGGGCCGCCTTATGCTCGGAGGCCCAACGTAAGAAAGGCGTGGGCTCTTTGCCATACATCATGTCGTAGCACAGGGTGCGGCCGGGGGCGATGAGGCTGGCCGCCAACGGTGGCAGTTCCCCTGCCAGGCTGGCGGCGGTGGCGTTGATGATCACGTCGAACGGCTCGGCGAGCACACCGAAAGCGCTGGCGCTTACCGGCCCCAGTTCGGCGAACATCTCCGCTAGAAGCTCGGCTTTTTCCAGCGTGCGGTTGGCGATCACCAGCGCCTCGGGCTCCTGTTCCAGGAGCGGCTCAAGCACCCCACGTACGGCGCCGCCCGCACCTAGCAACAGAATGCGCTTACCCGCCAACGTAGCGCCGGCGTTGCTCATCAGGTCGCGCACCAGGCCTTCACCATCGGTGTTGTCGCCTCGCACGCTGCCATCTTCCAGGCGGCTGAGCATGTTTACCGCGCCGGCCCGCCGGGCACGCTCGGTCAGTTCGTCACACAGGCGGAACGCCTCTTCCTTGAAGGGTACGGTCACGTTGGCCCCCAGGCCGCCCTGATGGAAGAAGCCCCTGGCGCAAGCCGTGAACCCGTCCAGCGGTGCCAGCTGAGTGCTGTAGTCCAACTGCTGTGCTGTTTGCTCTGCAAAGAGGCGGTGGATCAACGGCGATTTGCTATGGGCAATCGGGTTTCCAAAAACGACGTAACGGTCCATTACAGAAACTTCCTGCGGTCAAGGCGCGTGGTTTTCAGGGTTCAGGCCGAGCCAGTCACGGTCCTGAAGAAAGTAGTCGGTCAGCCGTGCTTCAGCGCTGCCAGGCGCAGGGCGCCAATCGTAGCCCCAGCGCACCTGCGGTGGCAGCGACATGAGGATCGACTCGGTACGCCCGCCCGACTGCAGGCCAAACAGTGTGCCGCGGTCGTAGACCAGGTTGAATTCGACGTAACGCCCGCGGCGGTATTCCTGGAATTCACGTTGCTCCGGCGTCCAGGCGAGCTGCCGGCGCCGCTGTACGATGGGCAGGTAAGCCTCGATGTAAGCGTCGCCGATCGCGCGCATGAAGGCAAAGCTGGTGTCGAAGTCCCATTCGTTCAGGTCGTCGAAGAACAACCCGCCGATACCGCGGGGCTCACCGCGGTGCTTGAGATGGAAATAGCGGTCGCACCAGGCCTTGTAGCGCGGGTAGACGTCCGCGCCGAACGGCGCACAGGCCCGTTCGGCCACCCGGTGCCAGTGCACGCAGTCTTCTTCGTGGGCGTAGTAGGGCGTAAGGTCGAAGCCGCCGCCGAACCACCACACCGGCTCTTCGCCTTCCTTCTCGGCAATGAAAAACCGCACATTGGCGTGAGAGGTCGGCACATGAGGGTTGTGCGGGTGAATCACCAGCGACACCCCCAGCGCTTCGAACCCGCGCCCGGCAAGCTCAGGCCGGTGGGCACTGGCCGAAGGAGGCAGCCCGGCGCCGAAGACATGGGAGAAGTTGACGCCCCCTTTTTCGATCAGCGCGCCTTCTGCCATCACCCGCGTACGGCCGCCACCGCCGGCCTCGCGCACCCAGGCCTCTTCGGTGAAACAGCCGCCGCCGTCTTCGGCTTCAAGTGCCTGGCAAATGCGGTCTTGCAGGCCCAGCAGGTAGGTTTTGACGGCTTCGGTACGGGGGTGGCTCATGGACTGACCTCGACGCGAGGGGCGCCAGCGGCACTGGCGGCCCGGTGAAAACGGCGCCCAGCATATCACCGAGCCGGGCGTGCCAGCAGTTGACGAAGCTGCTGCAAAGGCGTCCGATAGGTGCTTTGCCCCTGCCCGAAGGAGATCACCATGGCCAAACGTATCCAGTTCGACGCCACCGGCGGCCCGGAAGTCCTGCAATACGTCGACTACACCCCCGCCGAACCAGGCCCGAATGAGGTGCGGGTACGCAACAAGGCCATCGGCCTGAATTACATCGACACCTATTTCCGTGGCGGCCTCTACCCGATCTCGAACTTCCCATCAGGGCTTGGCACCGAAGCTGCGGGCGAAGTCGAGGCCGTCGGCAGCGCCGTCACCCATCTGAAACCGGGTGACCGCGTGGCCCATGCTGGCGGCCCCCTGGGTGCCTACAGCGACGTCCATGTGCTACCGGCCAACGTGCTCGTGAAGCTGCCGGAAGCCATCTCGTTCGAACAGGCCGCAGCGGTGATGCTCAAGGGTTTGACCGTGCAATACCTGATGCGCCAGACGTATCGGGTGGAGGCGGGCGAAACTATTCTGTTTCATGCGGCGGCGGGGGGTGTAGGGCTGCTGGCCTGCCAATGGGCCAAGGCCCTGGGCGCCAAGGTGATCGGCACCGTCAGCTCCCCGGAAAAGGCCGCCAAGGCCAAAGCCGCCGGTGCCTGGGAAGTGATCGACTACAGCCATGAGAACGTGGCCCAGCGGGTGCTGGAACTGACCGACGGCAAGAAGTGCCCGGTGGTCTACGACGGCGTGGGCAAGGATACCTGGGAAACCTCACTCGATTGCGTGGCTCCTCGCGGCCTGCTGGTGAGCTTCGGGAATGCGTCCGGCGCAGTAAGCGGGGTGAACCTTGGGGTGCTGGCCAGCAAGGGGTCGCTGTACGTCACACGCCCCACCCTGGCCACCTACGCTGTGCCATCGGCGCTGCAAGGCATGGCAGACGAGCTGTTCGGCATGATCACCAGCGGCAAGCTGAACATCGAGATCAACCAACGCTACCCGCTGGCCGAGGCGGCCAAGGCCCACACCGAGCTTTCCGGCCGGCGGACCACAGGCTCGACCATTCTGCTGCCCTAAGGGCGGATGACCTCACCCGAGCGCAGGTCGCGAATCACGCTCGGGTTCTTGCGCCCGCCCAGCGGGCCACCGAGCACGTGGTCAACCTGGCCACGGAAGTACTGTTCGACACGCAGCCGTGTACGCGCAGGCTCCTTGCCTTGGGGGTTGGCAGAGGTGGACACGATCGGCCCGACCAGCGCGCACAGTTCACGTACCAAAGGGTGGTCACTGACCCGCACGGCAACGCTGTCATGCTGGCCGGTGATCCACTCCGGTAGCAGGTCACGGTGCGGCACCAGCCAGGTGTTGGGGCCTGGCCAGGTAGCGGCCATTTTGTCGAGCCAGTCCTGGGGATAATCTTCGAACAGGAAGTCGAACTGGCGGATGTTATCGGCGATGAGAATCAACCCCTTGGCCATCGGCCGCGACTTGATCGCCAGCAGGCGGATCACCGCGTCTTCGTCCCAAGGGTCACACCCCAGCCCCCAGACTGCTTCGGTCGGGTAGGCAAGCACTGCGCCTGCCCGAATAGCTCGCGCGGCCTGTTGCGTGCGCCAACTGCTCACCATGTCTGTCACTCCCCGTTTCAACGTGCGCGCAGTGTATCCGGCAGTGGCCTGGCAAACCATCGCCCGGCTTCAGAAACGACCTGCCCGGCGACCTCGAGTTCAGTCAGGGCCGCCAGCAGGCGCGGCAGCGGCCAG
The DNA here is from genome assembly GCF_003097135.1 of Pseudomonas sp. URIL14HWK12:I12. Classification (GTDB taxonomy): domain Bacteria; phylum Pseudomonadota; class Gammaproteobacteria; order Pseudomonadales; family Pseudomonadaceae; genus Aquipseudomonas. The sequence goes on along the minus strand of NZ_QEQL01000007.1, from coordinate 300,655 downwards.
CCCATGTCGCGGGCGAGCGCTTCACTGCTTCGGGGCCCTGCAGCCAGTTCGCAGAGCACGGGGTCGTTGATAGGCACAGCAGTGGGCATGGCTGCAGCGTAGGCAGACCAGCCGGCGAGCCCTTCGAGGATGTGCTCGACACTTTCCACCAATTGCGCACCGTCACGGATCAACTGATGGCACCCCCTCGCACCGGGGTGGTGAATGGAGCCAGGCACGGCGTACACCTCCCGGCCCTGCTCAGCAGCCAGGCGCGCGGTGATCAAGGAGCCGCTGGCCAGCTGGGCCTCAACCACCAGCACACCGAGACTCAGGCCGCTGATCAGGCGATTACGCCGTGGGAAGTTATCCCGAGCCGGTGGTGTAGCCAGCGGGTATTCTGAAATCAGCGCGCCACCGGCTTGCACCAGCTCCTCTGCCAGGCCCTTGTGCCGCTGTGGATAAATATTCTCAAGCCCCGTGCCGAGCACTGCCACAGTGCCGCCGCCTGCCCTGATCGCCCCCCGATGCGCGGCGCCGTCGATACCAAGGGCCAGCCCGCTGGTGACGACGAAACCGGCCCCGGCCAGCGCCTGGGCGAAAGCCTGTGCGGTATCCAGCCCGGGGGTGCTGGCCCGCCGGCTACCAATGATCGCGAGCTGTGGCCGCTCGAGCAGGGCGGGGTTGCCGCGTACGAACAATAGCGGCGGAGGGTCGGCGATTTCCTTGAGCAAAGCAGGGTAGTCTGGGTCATCCCAAGCCACCAGGCGCCGGCCAGGCTGCTCAAGCCACCGGCTGGCGGCCAGTGCGGCATCCCGCACAGAGGGCTCCCGACGCGCTGCAGCACTACTGGCCTTGAGGCCCAGCGCACGCCAGGCGGCCGCCGGCGCAGCCAGCGCCGCACAGGCGCTGCCGAAGGCGTGAATCAGTCGGGAGAAGTGGATGGCACCGACATCTGGAAGCAGATGCAGGCGCAAACGAGCGTCCAGCTCGGCGGGCGAAGGCCCGATGGGTTCGAACAATGGCATGGGATCATCCTTGATCTCAGCGCCACAAGCGCGATTGCAACGCCTGTGGATAACTCTGTTGATGAATGTTGTAAAAACGCCACTATGGGTTGGTGAACTTGTCCATGATAGCGAGGGAACGGGTAGCGTTTAGCACTAGACCGTAGCTGAGTTTTTCGTAGGTACGGAAGACCATCAACATCCCGGCACGCTCGTCGGGCACCTTCACCTGCTCACCCGTGACGCGGTCACGCACGGTTTCGCCGGTCTTGTAGATGGCGAGCACATTGCCTTCTACGAGCCCATCCCGGCGGCCACGGTCGAGCGTCACCACATCATACTTGCCGATCTGCGTCACGCCGCGCGGCACGTCGAGGATGGTGCCGTGAACCTCGCGGCTTGGGGGGCTGGGGTAGAAGAACGAGTTCACTGGCATCAGGCCGGTGGGGAAAAGGCGGTCGCCCAGGCGAACCTCAGCGTTGGAAGCCTGCAGGTTGAGTGTGGCCATGTCACCTTCCAGGGCGACTACCTCGGCGCCACCGATGTTGTCGGCGTTGATGCCCAGCACTTCATGAGTGGCGGGGTCGAAGTAAGTCTTGCCTTGGCGAAAGATACCGTAGGCGCTCTGGTTGGCGTCGAACTGCCCGCGCCCATAGATGCGATCACCTCGCCCGCTCAGCACCCGCTCCTGGTTGCCGGCAACGATATAGGGTGCTCGGGCGAAGTCCTCGGCCGAATCCACTACCCGGTTGTCGAGCAGGAAGGCGTTGATCGCACCCAACGGGATGGTCGGAATCGCCTGGGCAACCGGGCTGGTGCGTACAGTAGGTGAAAGCTTGATGGTGCCTCGGGACGCACCGCGCTGCACCGAAAGCCGTGGCTGGCCATCGACGAAGGTGAGCACCAGGGTATCGCCGGGGTAGATCAGATCAGGGTTGGCGATCTGCGGATTGGCGTGCCAGATCTCGGGCCACTGCCAGGGCTTGCTGAGGAACCTGCCGGATATGTCCCAAAGCGTGTCGCCTTGGACTACCGTATAGCGCTGTGGATAACCGTCCCTGAGTTGCACTTGCGCCTGCGCCAGGCCGCTGGCGGCCAACAACAGCAGGGCCAGTAGTGATTTCCTCATGCCGTGAATCCCTTTATCATGTACGCATTCGTCAATGCCCGCGCCCGGCGGGTCGCCCCTGAGCGCATCGCTGACATTACCTTAAAGCACGGCACTTGAGCATATGGCTATTTTAAACATTCTCGAATTCCCGGACCCTCGCCTGCGCACCCTTGCCAAGCCTGTGGCCGAGGTCGACGACAGCCTGCGCCAGTTGATCGACGACATGTTCGAAACCATGTACGACGCCCCGGGCATCGGCCTGGCGGCTACCCAGGTCAACGTGCACAAGCGTGTCGTGGTCATGGACCTGTCCGAAGATCGTAGCGAACCCCTGGTGTTCATCAACCCGGAGTTCGAAACACTGACCGATCAAATGGACCAATACCAGGAAGGCTGCCTCTCGGTACCCGGCTTCTACGAAAACGTCGACCGGCCGCAAAAGGTCAGGATCAAAGCCCTGGGCCGTGACGGCCAGCCCTTCGAAATGGTCGCCGAGGGCCTGCTGGCGGTCTGCATCCAGCACGAGTGCGACCATTTGAACGGCAAGCTGTTCGTCGATTACCTGTCTACGCTCAAGCGCGACCGGATCAAGAAGAAGCTGGAAAAACAGCACCGCCAGCAAGCTTGACCACCCACTTCAACAAAGGCTTGCCCAGGCAAGCCTTTTTTATTTGATGGTTAGAACCGATGCGCATCGTTTTTGCCGGAACACCTGAATTCGCCGCTGAACACCTCAAAGCGCTGCTGGCCAGCGATCACGAAGTGATTGGGGTCTATACCCAACCTGATCGCCCGGCCGGCCGCGGGCAAAAGCTGATGCCAAGCCCGGTCAAGCAACTGGCTCTGGAGCACGGCATCGAGGTGTACCAGCCCGCCAGCCTCAAGCCCACCGAGGCCCAGCAGGCCCTCGCGGCGCTGCGGCCCGAGCTGATGGTGGTGGTGGCCTATGGCCTGATCCTGCCGCAGGCGGTGCTGGACATCCCTCGCCTGGGCTGCATCAACAGCCATGCGTCACTGCTGCCGCGCTGGCGCGGCGCGGCGCCCATCCAGCGTGCCGTGCAAGCGGGCGACGCCGACAGCGGCGTGACTGTAATGCGCATGGAAGCGGGGCTCGATACCGGCCCAATGCTGCTGAAGGTCAGCACGCCCATCAGTGCCGAGGATACCGGCGGCAGCTTGCATGATCGCCTGGCGCTGCTGGGCCCAGGCGCTGTCCTGCAAGCTATCGACGGCATCGCGGCAGGCACGCTGCCAGGCGAGCGGCAGGATGACACCCTTGCGACCTATGCGGACAAGCTCAACAAAGATGAGGCTCGCCTGGATTGGCAGGCCGATGCGGCAACACTGGAGCGGGCGGTTCGTGCGTTTTTCCCTTGGCCGATCTGCCACAGCACGCTCAACGGCGAACCGATCAAGGTGCTTGCGGCCAACCTGGCCGAGGGCAACGGGCAGCCCGGTGAGATCATCGCTGTGGATAAAACCGGCCTGCTGGTCGCCTGCGGCCAAGGCGCCCTGCGCCTGACGCGCCTGCAACTGCCCGGTGGCAAGCCTCTGGCGTTCAGCGACCTGTTCAATAGCCGTCGCGAGCAATTCACCCTCGGCACGGTACTGGGCCAATGAGCCCGCGCCTGGCAGCCGCCCGAGCACTGGCTGCGGTGCTGGCGGGCAAGGCCTCGCTGGGTGGCTCGCTGCCCCCGCAACTGGCCAAGGTCGACCCGCGAGACCGTGGCCTGGCTCAAGACCTGGCCTTCGGCGCCGCACGCTGGGAGCCTGCGCTTTCGCTGTTGATCGGCAAACTGATGCAGAAGCCTTTCAAGGCCAATGATCTGGACCTGCAAGCGTTGCTGCTGGTCGGCCTCTACCAGCTGCTGCACAGCCGGGTGCCGGCCCATGCGGCAATCGGCGAGACAGTAGCCTGCGCCGACAAGCTCAAGAAACCCTGGGCCAAGGGCCTGCTCAACGCGGTGCTGCGCAACGCCCAGCGGGACGGCGCACAAACGTTGCAAGACATGAACAACGACCCGGTCGCACGCACCGCTTACCCGCGCTGGCTGCAAAAAGCCTTGAAGGCTGCCTGGCCCGAGCACTGGGAAGCACTCTGCGTAGCGAGCAATGCCCACCCGCCCATGACGTTGCGGGTGAACGTTCGCCACCACCAGCGTGACCACTACTTGCGCGTGCTGGACCAGGCCGGTATCGCGGCGCACCCCTGTGCTTTCAGCGCCGATGGCGTAACGCTAGCCCAGGCCTGTGACGTAGACCAGTTGCCAGGTTTTGCCGAGGGCTGGGCCAGCGTACAGGACGAGGCCGCGCAACTGGCCGCTGGCCTGCTCGAGCTCAAGGCAGGCCACCGGGTGCTCGATGCGTGCTGTGCACCTGGCGGCAAAACCTGCCACCTGCTCGAACAGGAGCCGGGCTTGGCTGAAGTCGTGGGTATCGACCTGGAGCCCAAGCGCCTGGCACGCGTGCAGGACAACCTCGCCCGCCTGGGCCTGCAGGCCACGCTCATTGCAGCAGACGGCCGCGACACCGGCGCCTGGTGGGACGGTAAGCCTTTCCAGCGGATCCTGCTCGACGCGCCCTGTTCGGCCACCGGCGTGATTCGCCGCCACCCCGATATCAAGCTGACCCGCCAGCCCGATGACATTCCGGCGTTGGCTCAGTTGCAAGGCGAGCTGCTCGACGCCCTGTGGAAAACCCTCGAGGTTGGCGGCGTACTGGTCTATGCCACCTGTTCGGTACTCCCGGCCGAAAACAGCGAGAACATCGCGGCCTTCCTGGCTCGCACCCCAGGCGCACGCGAGCTGGCCCTCACCACGGGCGCCGGCATCGCCCAACCCCATGGGCGCCAATTGTTGCCCCAGGAGGGTGGCCATGACGGGTTCTACTACGCCAAATTGATCAAGATCGCCGCTGCCGCGGCCTGACGGGAGCCGATCATGAAGATCATCATTCTGGGCGCCGGCCAGGTAGGTGGCACGCTGGCCGAATACCTGGCCAGCGAAGCCAATGACATCACCGTGGTAGACACCGACGGCGATCGCTTGCGCACCCTGGGTGACCGCCTGGACATCCGTACCGTGCAGGGCCGCGGTTCCTTTCCTACGGTGCTGCGCCAGGCCGGTGCCGAGGATGCCGACATGCTGGTGGCCGTCACTAGCAGCGACGAGGCCAACATGGTCGCCTGCCAGGTTGCCTACACGCTGTTTCACACGCCCACCAAGATCGCCCGAGTGCGCGAGGCGGCCTACCTCACGCGAGCGGGCCTGTTCGACAACGATGCCATTCCGGTGGATGTACTGATCAGCCCAGAACAGGTGGTAACCAATTACATCCGCCGCCTGATCGAGCATCCCGGCGCCCTGCAGGTGATCGACTTCGCCGACGGGAAGGCGCAGCTGGTGGCCGTGAAGGCTTATTACGGCGGCCCGCTGGTCGGCCAGCAGCTGCGCCAGATTCGCCAGCACATGCCCAATGTGGATACACGCGTGGCAGCGATCTTCCGCCGCGACCGGCCGATCACCCCCCGTGGCGACACGGTGATCGAAGCGGACGACGAGGTGTTTTTCATCGCGGCGCGTAACGATATCCGGGCCGTGATGGGCGAGCTGCGCACCCTGGACCAGAACAACAAGCGAATTGTCATCGCCGGCGGCGGCCATATCGGCGAGCGCCTGGCCGAGGCCATCGAAAGCCGCTATCAGGTCAAGATCATCGAGATGAACCCGGCACGCTGCCGCCAGCTCTCTGACACCCTCGACAGCACCGTGGTGCTGCAAGGCAGCGCCTCTGACCGTGACCTGTTGCTAGAGGAGAACATCGCCCAGGCGGATATCTTCCTGGCGCTGACCAACGATGACGAGGCCAACATCATGTCGTCGCTGCTGGCCAAGCGGCTGGGCGCCCGCAAGGTGATGACCATCATCAACAACCCTGCCTACGTTGACCTTATCCAGGGCGGCGAGATCGATATCGCCATCAGCCCGCAGCTGGCCACCATCGGCACGCTGCTGACCCACGTGCGCCGGGGCGACATCGTCAGCGTGCATTCTCTGCGCCGCGGCGCGGCTGAAGCCATCGAGGCCATTGCCCACGGCGACGCGCGCTCGAGCAAGGTGGTGGGGCGCTCCATCGGGCAAATCAACTTGCCCAGCGGCACCACCATCGGCGCGATCATCCGTGCCGATGAGGTGCTGATCGCCCATGACAGCACGGTGATCGAGAGTGGCGATCACGTGATCTTGTTCGTTGTGGATAAAAAGCAGATCCGGGACGTGGAAAAGCTCTTCCACGTGGGGTTGAGCTTTTTTTAAGAGGAACCTGCCGTGATCGAATCACTGGAAAAGATGCTGGCCAAGGGTGTGGATAACTCGCTGTTGCGTTTTGGGCTGGGTAAAGCCTACCTTGACCAGGGCAATGGGGCACTCGCTGCCGAGCACCTTGCGCGCTGCGTTGCGCTGGACGCCGGCTATTCCGCAGCATGGAAGCTGTTAGGCAAAGCGTACAAGTCGACCGAAAATTTAGCCGAAGCACGCCGGGCCTGGGAGCAGGGCATTGAGGCGGCGCGATCACACGGGGATAAGCAGGCAGAAAAAGAAATGGCGGTGTTCTTGCGCAAGCTGGGCTGAGCCGGCTGAGGGCGCTGTAAACCACTCAAGCCCCCCTTTTGGACCCCATAGCTGCGCTACATAATCAAGGCCGCATTGGCTATGACACAGCTTGCCCACAACTTACCCACAGGCTGGGTTCGACATTTCTGCGTGTAACCCAAGTCGACCGTCAAGAATGCGGTTGCGGTGATCACCTGTGCGTGGCCTATATTTTCGGCGCAGCATCTCCAAAAAACTCACTACCGTCAGTACCAACGCGCCTCACCCGCCGGGCGCTTCTTGAAGCGTTTCATGCTCCACATGTATTGGTCGGGATACGCGCGCACATAACGCTCCACCACCCCACTCATCGCTGCCACTGCCTCTTCGGTATCAGCGCTGTACATGGCCTCAGGCGCCGCTTCGATGATCACCTTGAAGCCGCTGCCATCGGGCAAGCGCAGCGCGTGCAGGAAGACCCCCACCGCTTTACCGCCGCTGAGCATGTTGGGCACGAACTTGCTGGTCAGCGCCTGGGTGCCCAGAAACGGCACGAACACGCCGGCCGACTCTGCGGGCTCGGGATCGGCGGGGATACCTACCTGGCCGCCTTTGCGCACCTCTTTGATGACGCTGAGAATGCCTTCCTTTGTAGACGGCGCAACGCGGTTGCCCAACTGCACGCGCTGCTTGCGCAACAGCTCATCGACCGCTTTCTGCTTGGGCGGGCGATAGAAAATGATCGGCTTGCACTGGTGGCAGTAGAAGTGGTTCAGCACCTCCCAATTGCCCAAATGGCTGGTGATACCCACCACTCCCTTGCCGCTGGCCAGCGCGGCTTGCAGCACCTCAAGGCCCTGCACTTCGCGCACCAGCGCCAGCGAACGCTCGGCCGGCCAGATCCACGCGCAGGCACTTTCGGTGAAAGACCGGCCAATGCCTTTGAGGCTGCGCCCGACCAGTTGCTCGCACGCAGCAGGGTCCATTTCCGGGAAACACTTGGCCAGGTTGATACGAACCACCTCCCGAGAGCGATTCGGCAGCTTCCACATCAACCAGCCAATGGCAGCGCCGACGCCCTGGACGGCGCGCCAGGGCAACAAGGCGAAGGTTTTGAGCGCGCCCACCAGCAGGGCGCCTTTGAAGGTTTCCACAGCATCTTCCCGTCGCAGCTTTCGGTTGCGCGGCATTCTACCCGATGCGCACTACCCAACCAGCGGCATGTAGCGGTCGCAATCGGTGGTGTGGTCCATCACCATGCCGCTGGCCTGCATGAAGGCGTAGCAGATGGTCGGCCCAACGAAGGTGAAGCCGGCCTTTTTCAAGGCTTTGCTCATGGCACGAGCTTGGTCGGTTTCAGTGGCGATGGTTTCACGGCTGGCGTGATGGTTGATGATCGGCTGGCCGCCGACGAAGCTCCATAGAAACCCTGCCGGGTCGGGCAGCGCCAGCCAGGCCTGGGCGTTTCGCCGGGCTGCCTTGAGCTTGAGCAAGTTGCGGATGATGCCCGGGTCTTGCATGCGCGCATCGATTTCATCGTCTGTCATGCGCGCCAGGCGCTCGGGGTCGAAGCCGAACAGCACCTGCCGGTAACGTTCCCGTTTGCGCAGCACGGTGATCCACGAGAGCCCGGCCTGGAAGCCTTCAAGCAGCAGCAGCTCGAACAGGCGTGCCGGGTCGCGCAAGGGCACACCCCATTCCTGATCGTGGTAAGCCTGATAGAGCGGGTCTTCGGAACACCAGAAGCAACGGGGCATCTTGCCGTCCTTGGGGGTGGTGGGGGGTAGGGCGATTCGCGGTATACTCCCGCTCTTTACATGTGCAGCCCAAGAGACAGGTGACTTCGTGACCCAGCCTACGCCAGCCGTGCGTACCTTCCAAGACTTGATTCTCGCCCTGCAGCAGTACTGGGCCGAGCAAGGTTGTGTGGTGCTCCAGCCCTACGATATGGAAGTAGGCGCGGGCACCTTTCACACGGCGACCTTCCTGCGCGCCGTCGGCCCCGAGACCTGGAACGCCGCCTATGTGCAGCCCAGCCGTCGGCCGGGCGATGGCCGCTACGGCGAAAACCCCAACCGCCTGCAGCACTATTACCAGTTCCAGGTGGTGCTCAAACCGAACCCGGCGAATTTCCAGGAACTGTACCTGGGCTCGCTCAAGCGGATCGGGCTCGACCCTGAAGTCCACGACATCCGCTTCGTCGAAGACAACTGGGAGTCGCCGACCCTCGGCGCGTGGGGCCTGGGCTGGGAGATCTGGCTCAACGGCATGGAAGTGACCCAGTTCACCTACTTCCAGCAGGTCGGCGGCATCGAATGCTACCCGGTCACCGGTGAAATCACCTATGGCCTTGAGCGCCTGGCCATGTACCTGCAAGGCGTAGACTCAGTCTACGACCTGGTCTGGACGGACGGCCCGTTCGGCAAGGTCACTTACGGCGATGTGTTCCACCAGAACGAAGTGGAGCAATCGACCTACAACTTCGAGCACGCCAATGTCGAGAAGCTGTTCGAACTGTTCGACTTCTACGAAAGCGAAGCCAATCGCCTGATCGAGCTGCAGCTGCCGCTGCCGACCTACGAAATGGTGCTCAAGGCGTCGCACACCTTCAACTTGCTCGATGCACGCCGGGCCATTTCGGTCACCGAGCGCCAGCGCTACATCCTGCGCGTGCGCACCCTGGCCCGCGCCGTCGCGCAAAGCTACCTGCAAGCCCGCGCTCGCCTGGGCTTTCCGATGGCATCACCCGAACTGCGAGACGAAGTGTTGGCTAAGCTGGAGGCTGCGCAATGAGTGCTCAAGATTTCCTGGTAGAACTGGGCACCGAAGAATTGCCACCCAAGGCGCTGCAGGCGTTGGGTGAGGCATTCCTGGCGGGCATCGAGAAGGGCCTGCTGGCCGCGGGCCTGAACTACACCGGCAAGCAGTTCTACGCAGCGCCTCGCCGCCTGGCCGTGCTGATCAACGGTCTCGACGTGCAACAGGCCGACCGCGCCATCAACCTTGACGGCCCGCCCGTGCAGGCGGCGTTCGACGCAGACGGCAACCCCACCCAGGCAGCCTTGGGCTTCGCCCGCAAATGCGGTGTGGATATCTCCGAAGTCGACCGCAGCGGCGCCAAGTTGCGTTACAGCCAGAACATCAAAGGCAAGCCCACCGCCAGCCTGCTGCCGACCATCGTCGAGGACTCGCTGAACGACCTGCCGATTCCCAAGCGCATGCGCTGGGGGGCTCGCAAGGAAGAGTTCGTGCGCCCAACCCAGTGGCTGGTGATGCTGTTCGGCGACGACGTCGTTGATTGCACACTGCTGGCCCAGCGCGCAGGCCGTGATTCTCGCGGTCACCGTTTCCATCACCCAGAGGCCGTGCGCATTCAGTCGCCCGCCAGCTACCGCGAAGACCTGCGCAAGGCCTACGTGCTGGCTGACTTCGCCGAGCGCCGCGAGCTGATCGCCAAGCGCACCGAAGCCCTGGCCCTGCAGCAGGAAGGCACCGCCATCGTGCCGCCGGCGCTGCTCGATGAGGTGTCCGCGCTGGTGGAGTGGCCAGTCCCGCTGGTGTGTTCGTTCGAGGAACGCTTCCTCGAAGTGCCCCAGGAAGCGCTGATCACTACCATGCAGGACAACCAGAAGTACTTCTGCCTGCTCGACGCCGATGGCAAGCTGCTGCCGCGCTTCATCACCGTGGCAAACGTCGAAAGCAAAGACCCGCACCAGATCGTCTCGGGTAACGAGAAAGTCGTACGCCCGCGCCTGACCGACGCCGAGTTCTTCTTCAATCAGGATAAGAAGCAACCGCTCGAAAGCTTCAACGACCGGCTGCGCAACGTCGTATTCCAGGCTCAATTGGGCACCGTGTACGACAAGGCCGTGCGTGTTTCGCAACTGGCTGCCTGGATCGCCCCGCGCATCAAGGGCAACGCAGACCGCGCTGCGCGCGCCGGCCTGCTGTCCAAATGCGACCTGGCCACCGAGATGGTGGGCGAATTCCCCGAAATGCAGGGTATCGCCGGTTATTACTACGCCACCCATGACGGCGAGCCCGACGACGTCGCCAAAGCGCTGAACGAGCAATACATGCCGCGTGGCGCCGGCGCCGAGCTGCCCGAGACCCTCACCGGTGCGGCCGTAGCGCTGGCCGACAAGCTCGACACGTTGGTCGGTATCTTCGGCATCGGCATGTTGCCCACCGGCAGCAAGGACCCCTACGCCCTTCGCCGTGCCGCCCTGGGCGTGCTGCGCATTCTGATCGAGAAGCAACTGGACCTGAACCTGGCCGAGGCGGTCGAGCATGCCATCGCACTCTACGGCAACAAGGTGCAAGCCGCCGCGTTGTGCGAACAGGTGCTGGAGTTCGTCTTCGACCGCCTGCGAGCGCGTTACGAGGACGAAGGCGTGGACGTAGCCTGCTACCTTGCGGTGCGCGCGCTCAAGCCAGGCTCGCCGCTGGACTTCGACCAGCGCGTGCAGGCTGTGCAGGGCTTCCGCAAGCTGCCCGAGGCCGAGGCATTGGCCGCAGTGAACAAGCGCGTGTCCAACCTGTTGAGCAAAGCCGAGGGCAATGTCGCTAGCAGCGTCGAGCCCAAGTACTTCGACAACGCCAACGAGTTCTCGCTGTACTCGGCCATCCAACAGGCCGACCATGCCGTTCAGCCGATGTTCGAGGCTCGCCAGTACAGCGAGGCCCTGGCCCGCCTGGCAGCGCTGCGCGAGCCGGTAGACGCCTTCTTCGAGGCGGTCATGGTCAATGCCGAGGATGCCAACGTACGGGCCAACCGCTATGCATTGCTGGCGCGCCTGCGCGGGCTGTTCCTGGGCGTGGCCGACATTTCGGTGCTGGGGTAAGGCGTGAAGCTGCTCATTCTCGATCGCGACGGGGTAATCAACCAGGATTCCGACGCCTACATCAAGTCGTTGGAAGAATGGATTCCGATTCCAGGCTCGATCGGTGCGATCGCTGGGCTGAGCAAGGCGGGCTGGACGGTGGCAGTGGCTACCAACCAGTCCGGCATCGCTCGCGGCTACTACCCGCTGGCCACGCTCGACGCCATGCATGCGCGGTTGCGCGAGCTGGTGGCGGGTGAGGGTGGCCACTTGGGCTTGATCGTTTATTGCCCCCACGGGCCGGATGAGCGCTGTGCTTGCCGCAAGCCATTGCCAGGCATGCTTGACCAGATCGCTGCGCACTATGGCGTACCGCTGGAAGGCGTATGGTTCGTGGGCGACAGTGCAAGCGACCTGCAGGCCGCCCGCGCCGCAGGTGCCCAACCCGTGCTGGTGAAGACCGGCAAAGGGGAACGCACCCTGCACAAAGGCCTGGAAGCCGACACCTTGGTTTTCGAGGACCTGGCCGCCGTGGCCCAGGCACTTATCCACACTTAGAACAGCCAGGCGCCTGGCGCTATAGCGCACAGTTGCCATTACGGAACACATCGCCATGACCAAACAGTCGACCGGTCGCGTCGCCTTGTTCTACTTCATCCTGGCCAGCAGCTCGCTGGTTTGGTGCACCCTGAGCGTTGTGATCGCGCCGTTTCTGCCGTTCGCCAAGCGCTACCGGTTCGTCAACGGCCACTGGTGTCGCTTCGCGATCTTCCTGGCGCGTATCGTGCTAAAGCTGGATGTCCGCATCACCGGCGTGGAGCACATACCGGCGCAGCCCTGCGTGATCGTGTCTAATCACCAGAGCACCTGGGAAACCTTCTTCCTGTCCGCCTACTTCCAGCCCATGAGCCAAGTGCTCAAGCGCGAATTGCTGTTCGTGCCGTTCTTTGGCTGGGCCATGGCGATGCTCAGGCCCATCGCTATCAACCGGGACAACCCCAAGGAAGCGTTGAAGCTGGTAGCGACCGAGGGCGACAAGTTGCTCAAGGACGGTGTATGGGTACTGATTTTCCCGGAAGGCACGCGAGTGCCGTATGGCCAGATCGGCAAGTTCACCCGAAGCGGCGCCGCCCTGGCCGCCAATGCTGAATTGCCCGTCCTGCCGATTGCCCACAACGCCGGCAAGTACTGGCCCAGGGAAGGCTGGGGCAAATACAGCGGTACCATCGAACTGGTGATAGGTGAACCTATGTATGCCCAGGGCAAGGGCCCCCGTGACATAGCTGCCCTGAACGACCGCGTACAGGCTTGGAACGCCTCGGCCCAGCGTGCCATGGGTTCGCTTCCCGAAACGGCCGAGACGCCCGCCGCCTGACTGTGGATAAGTTGTGAGCAACACCTAGAATAACTTTTGTGATAAGCAGCTAACTCTCTGAATTAGCTGCTTATTTTCTTACGTTCTTATTGTGAATTACGTTAAAAATTCACGTCCGCGTAATGTCTACGTCTTTGGTTTCCTTCAGGCAGGTAAGGCTGACAATCACGCTTACCGCCGTCACGATTACTGGGTACCACAGCCCGTAGAAAATGTTGCCCGTGTACACCACCAAAGCGAAGGAAACGGTGGGCAGCAGCCCCCCGAACCAGCCGTTGCCGATGTGGTAGGGCAATGACATCGAGGTGTAGCGAATGCGCGTCGGGAACAGCTCCACCATCAAAGCTGCAAGCGGCCCATAGCACATCGTGGCAATCAGGATCAGTGCAAAGATGACCGCTACCACCATCACCTGGTTGACTTGCCCTGGGTCGGCCTTGGTGGGGTAGCCTGCGGCAGTCACCGCACTCGCCAATGCCGCCTGATCGAAGCCGGTAATCCGGGTATCGCCCACCGAAATCACTACATCACTGCCTGCCGGCGCGGCCTGGCTGGTATAGGGCAGGCCGGCTTTGACCAGAAAGGTTTTCACCTTGTCACACGGGCTGTCGAAACGGGCCTTGCCCACCGGGTCGAACTGGAATGTGCAGGTGGTGGGGTCGGCCATCACGGTGATCGGGGCCTGAGCACTCGCACTGTCGATGGCAGGGTTGGCATAGTGGCTCAGCGCTTTGAACAGCGGGAAATACAGCACCGTCGCCAGTATCAGGCCCGTGAGCAGGATGGGCTTGCGGCCGATCCGGTCGGACAGCCACCCACAGATCACGAAGAACGGTGCGCCCAGTATTACGGCAACGATCATGAGGCTGTTGGCCTGGCCTGGGTCCATTTTCAGGATCTGGGTGAGGAAGAACAGCACGTAGAACTGCGCGGTGTAAAAGGTGACCGCCTGGCCTGCGTTGATGCTGAACAACGCGATCAATACCACCTTCAGGTTTTGCCACGAGCCGAACGACTCCCGGATCGGCGCTTTGCAGGTTTTACCCTCCGCTTTCATCTTCAGGAATGCCGGAGACTCATGAAGGCTTAGTCGAATCCAGGTCGAGATGCCCAAAAGCACGATCGACAGCAGGAACGGCAGCCGCCAACCCCACACCTCGAACTGGTCGCCACTCACATAACGACAGGCCATGACGACGATCAGCGACAGCAACAGCCCCAACGTCGCGGTCGATTGTATCCAGCCTGTGTGATGGCCGCGCCTGTTGGCGGGGGCGTGCTCTGCCACGTAGGTGGCAGCCCCGCCGTATTCGCCGCCCAGGGCAAGCCCCTGCAGCATGCGCAGCACGATCAGAATGACGGGCGCAGCGATGCCGATGCTGGCATAGGAGGGCAGCAGGCCCACTGCGAAGGTCGACACCCCCATCAGCACGATGGTGACCAAAAAGGTGTACTTACGCCCGATCATGTCGCCAAGCCGGCCAAAGACCAACGCGCCAAAGGGCCTCACCAGAAAGCCCGCGGCGAAGGCCATCAAGGCGAAGATGAATGCAGTGGTGTCATTCACCCCAGCGAAGAACTGTTTACTGATGACGGCGGCCAAGGCGCCGTACAGAAAAAAGTCATACCACTCGAAAACGGTGCCCAGTGAAGAGGCGAAGATGATCTTGCGTTCTTCTCGCCTAGCGTCGGGCGCGGCAGTGGCTGGGTGGGGCTGGGTGTAGTCCGTCATGGGTCTGGTCCTTGGCCCCGCTGGGGCACAGTGATTATTGTTGTTGTCCACTGTCAGCCCCAGCCGACTGCATTGCCGGGGCTCTGTCTTCGCTTCAGATTGCTATGGGTTGCAGTTCGTCCTTTCGGTTTGCGGCCGCCAGCCTAGTAGGGCCTTGCAGGATCAGTTGGGCGGCTTTTTCCGCGATCATGAGGGTAGGGGAGCAGGTATTTCCAGAAACAATAGTAGGCATGATTGAAGCGTCTGCGACGCGCAACCCCGGCACACCGTGCACTCGAAGCTGATCATCTACGACCGCGTGGGTGTCATGGCCCATGCGGCAGGTGCCTACCGGATGGAAAATCGTCGTGCCGATTGCCCCTGCTGCTTGGTGCAGATCCTCATCGTTCTGCAAACTGGCGCCGGGCAGGTATTCCTCTGGGGCGAAGCGTGCGAGGGAGGGCGACCCAACGATACGGCGGGTGAGCCGAATCGCCTTAGCAGCCACGTCCAGGTCCTGGGGGTGGCTCAGGTAATTGGGGTCGATGCTCGGCGCGCCCTGGGCGTCGGCAGATTGAATGACAACGCTTCCACGGCTCATTGGCCGCAAGTTGCACACCGACGCAGTGAATGCGGGGAAGGTATGCAACGGCTCGCCGAAACGGTCCAGGGAAAGGGGCTGTACGTGGTACTGCAGGTCGGCGCTGGATTGCTCGGGGCTGGACCGGGCAAACGCGCCCAACTGGCTCGGCGCCATGGCCAATGGCCCACTGCGGTCATAGAGATAACGAAGCCCCATGCCCATTTTGCCCCATACCGAGTTGGCGACCTGGTTCAAGGTCCGAGCCTGGGTGACCTTGTAGATCAGCCGCAGCTGAAGATGGTCTTGCAGGTTCGTACCTACACCCGGCATGTCACGCCTGAGCTTGACCCCCGCCGCCTGCAATACAGCCGCCGGCCCGAGGCCCGAGCGTTGCAGAATGGCAGGCGACCCGATTGCCCCGGCGCACAGGATCACCTCGCGGCGCGCGTGAAAGCTGCGCCGCGCACCTTGGCAAATAGCTTCGATACCCTTGGCACGGTCACCCTCGAAGATCAGGCGATCGGCTATGGCCTGAGTCACTAAGGTGAAATTGGTACGGCCCATGATAGGCCGGATGAACGCTTTGCCCGAATTCCAGCGTACACCGGCTTTCTGGTTGACCTGAAAGTAGCCACAGCCTTCGTTGTCGCCGGTGTTGAAGTCATCCACGGCGGGGATGCCCGCTTGCCCTGCAGCAGCGCGAAAGGCATCCAGAATGGGCCAGTGGTAGCGTTGGCGCTCAACGCGCCATTCGCCGCCACCCCCATGCCACTGGCTTTCGCCACCGAAGTGGTTTTCGCTTTTCTTGAACAGCGGCAGCACGTCCTTCCAGCCCCAGCCACTACAGCCCTGGGCCGCCCAACCGTCGTAGTCGCGCGCCTGGCCTCGCATGTAAATCATGCCGTTGATCGACGAGCAACCGCCCAGCACCTTGCCCCTTGGATAGCTCAGGCTGCGGCCATTCAGATGAGGTTGCTCTGTTGTCTTGAAGCACCAGTCGGTTCGGGGGTTGCCAATGCAATAGAGATAACCCACCGGGATGTGTATCCAGGCGTAGTTGTCGTTGCCGCCGGCTTCGAGCAGCAGCACGCGTACGCTAGGGTCGGCAGATAGTCGATTGGCGAGCAGGGCGCCTGCAGGCCCGGCACCCACGACGATGTAATCCCAAGTTTCGCTGGCTGGTGGCATTGGCCCCTCCGCGTTTTGTTTTTATTTTTCGCAATTGATAGTGGTTGATCGAAACCACCTTGCCTACCGGCGTTTTCGCTCACTGGCTGTGCGTTTTCGCACAACTGTGCTGAGCTGTATTTCAAGAATAAAAATACTCGCGGGCCCGGAATGTTCGATTGGAATGATTTGAAATTCTTTCTAGAGCTACACCGCAGCGGCCGCTTACTGGCCGCCGCCAGGCGCCTCGGCACCACCCATACCACCGTTGCCCGCCACGTCGAGCGCATCGAGCAGGCCTTGGGTACCACGCTATTCGTTCAGCATGCCGCCGGGCATGTACTCACACCTGCAGGGCAGGCGTTGGTCGCCCACGCTGAAGCCATGGAGAACGCTGCCCTGCTGGCCGAGGAGGCGATCACCCAGAACCTTGTGCCTTTGGGAAAGGTACGGCTTGGCGTCACCGAAGGGCTGGGGGTGGCGTTTCTGACACCTCGCCTGAACGAGCTGCTGGCGTGCTATCCCGGTCTGGAACTGGATATGGTTGCCGTCCCCCGGTTTGTTAGCATCCTCAACCGCGAGGCGGAAATCAGCATCCAACTGGAGCGGCCCCAAGCCGACCTGCTGATTACCCGCAAACTCACCGATTACCGCCTCGCGCTCTACGCGAGCCCCGCCTACCTGAAGCAGGCGCCGCCCCTCAACAGCGGGGAGCAGCTGGGCCAGCATCAATGGATCGGTTATGTAGACGACCTGCTGTTCAGCCAAGAGCTGATGTTTCTGGACAGCTTCTGCCGCTCACCCAACGTGGCCTTTCGCAGCACCAGTGTGCTAGCCCAGCAATTCGCTGCCCGTGCGGGCCTGGGCATTGCCGTATTGCCCAACTACATGGCCGCGACAGACCCCGGCCTGGTAAGGGTGTTGCCCCACGAGTACCTTCAGCGGAGCTACTGGATCAGCTCTCGGCGCGAGCTGCACAAAGCTGTTCGCCTAAGGGTGGTTTGGGATGCTTTGTTGGTACTCTGCGAAAAAAATCAGGACATCCTGATGGCACCGTGATTGTTTCGTACTTTTCCGTACAACTATTGAGTTTATATCCAGCATTTACTGAATGGTATGAAATAAAATCCACTACGTAACACGTACAAAAATCGGCGCGAATCAGTAGCTGTCACGAATCTGTGGTTTTTGGAGCTATACAGAACCGCCAGGATTGAACAAAAAATGCACAGGAGCCCTTGAATGCGAAAACTGGACCGTGCCGATATCGGCATCCTCAACGCCCTGCAAGACAACGCCCGCATTACCAATGCGGAGCTGGCGCGTTCGGTCAACCTTTCACCCACGCCCTGCTTCAATCGCGTCAAGGC
Organism: Pseudomonas sp. URIL14HWK12:I12; assembly: GCF_003097135.1. Taxonomy (GTDB): domain Bacteria; phylum Pseudomonadota; class Gammaproteobacteria; order Pseudomonadales; family Pseudomonadaceae; genus Aquipseudomonas. The sequence continues at coordinate 282,940 of NZ_QEQL01000007.1, read as the reverse complement.
CATGGAAGAGTTGGGGTTGATCCGGCAGCAGGTGACCTTGCTGGCCCCGGAGCTTCTGGGGCTGCATGTCAATGTGTTCATTCACGTAAGCCTGGAGAAGCAGGTCGAGGATGCGCTAGCGCGCTTCGAGCAAGCGATTTCCCAGCATGACGAAGTCATGGAGTGTTATTTGATGAGCGGGGATGCAGACTTCCTGATCCGCGTACTGGTGCCAGACATCCATGCGCTGGAGCGCTTCATCATGGACCACCTGACGCGTTTCCCTGGGGTGGCCAATATCCGTTCAAGCTTTGCGCTCAAACAGGTACGCTATAAAACTGCATTGCCGCTACCCGCAAATGGGCTTGTGGTAGGAAATTAGAACCTTTAAGGAGGAGGGGGCTGAGGCCCGCGCTAAAGCACGCGGGGCATACACAGCAGGGGTGTCAGCCGGGGAAATAGCTATTCAGCTGTTTGGTACGCTGTTCTGTGTGCTGCTGCTTACAGCCCAGCATCACAAGCCCTCTCAAGGTACCGCCTATATGCGCCTGATACTGCGCGTCGCAGTCCGCATCGCGGAAGGTAATCCAGGCTCTCTGGGCGGCGATGAGCTTGCGACGGGCTGCGGCATTGTCTTCCCCTGGTGCAGAAGGGCCCGAAAAACGCTGAAGCAAGCGCTTATAGGACGTGTTCAGCTCGTCATCGGCCGCCTGGAGGGCGCTCTGGGCGCATGCCTGCATATCGGCGGTACTCACGGCCTCGCCACAGGCTTTCGCAGCGTAGGCGCCATTACACGCGATCAGTAGCATGGGTAGCGCGAGGGCAGGGTGTATCAGCTTCAGCATAAAACCTCCGGAACAAGATCTCGGAGGGTAGCAGACGCCCTTACGTCAACATAACCGGGGGTAAGGCCTGCCCGCACTGCGTTGCTCCACTCACTTTGCGACCGTGCGCTTCACCTGGGCACACCGTTCACGTCGAACAACCATTGGAACGCTTGCTCAAGGCTAGGGTTAGCGGGTGGCGGTGTATGGCCGCTGATCTGCTCAGTGGTGCGCTGGAACAGGGCCTTCACGCCCGGCATGACGGCAACCGGCAAACCGGCCGCGCTGAGCTGCCGCTCGGCTTCTTCCACTTCCTTGAGCCGGCGCGGTGCGTGGATGACATGCGTTCGAACCAAAGTGCTGAGGAAGTCGCGCAAACTGGCCTGGTCGATATCGCTCAGCGCGTCGTGCAGCTGGCCGGTGACGCCCTGTTTTTCTGCGGCCATGAAACATTCTATGGTGAGCGCCTCAAGGCCTTTGGTGAACACACTGCGCAATATCTTCAGCGCCGCTGCATCACCCGCTGCCCCGCCGGCCACCGGCTTCAGAGTGGCACCTGCGCTCGCGAACACGCCCACAGCTTGTTCAATGGCGTCTCCGGCGCCCAGTAGGTTGGTCTTCTCCTGGGTCAGGGCGATCGCGCCGAGAATGGCGACATCCACATAACTAACGTTCCGTTGTGCGGCGTAGGCCGCTGCCGTTCGGATTTGCTCGGGATCGGCAGTGGTCATGTCCACGAACAGCGTGCCCGGTGGCATCGCGTCAAGGGCCTGCCTGGCCACTTCCAGGGATACGGTGCCGAAGACACACGAGACGACCACATCGCAGCCGGCTACGCCTTGGGCGGGGGATGAGTGAATGAGCACTCCCAATTCTGCGGCGAATGTGGTGGCTGCAGCAGAGGGCTTAAGGTCACACAAGATGATTTCATGGCCCGCCCTGGCCCAAGGGCGTGCATAGGTAAGGCCCACTTCGCCAGCGCCGATAATTGCAATTTTCATGGTCGTATTCCGCTTCAATGCGCCGCGTAGGCGCCCTTGTAGGTACCGGCCGCAATCTGGGCCAGCATTTCCGCTTCCTTTCGCTCTGTTGCATGGCAGCGTTGTAGCAACTCCGCAGCCTGTGCCGCGGGGAAGGCAACCACGCCATCGTGATCAGCCACCACGATGTCACCTGGCGCAACGAGCATGCCGGCAATGCTGACTGGAACATTGATCTCGCCCGGGCCGTTTTTGTAAGGCCCACGGTGAAACCCAGCACGTGCGAAGACGGGGAAGTGATGCTGGCCGATGGTGGCCAGGTCACGAATCGCCCCGTCCACTACCACGCCGGCAGCACCGCGCTTCTCAGCGATCGCCGCCATGATGTCGCCCATCAGGGCCCGGCTCAAATCCCCACCGCCATCTACCACCAACACTTGCCCTGGGCTCAATAGCTCCAAAGCTTGGTGGATGGCCCGATTATCGCCGCAGGGCACCTTCACCGTCAGTGCCAGCCCGGCCATGGTGCCTTCGATTCGGTGGAAGGGGCTGAGCCGTGCGCCTGGAAGGCGATCAAGGCAATCACTGATGATCGAGGTGGAAGTCTGCGTGTAAGCCTGCACGAGCGCCCTGAGTTCCGGGCTGGGGGCGATTGCATTCATGGGTATTTCCTCATTGGCGAGTGACGTTGAGGATAAAGACGCTGGTGAATAGAAAAAGCGATATTATTGGATGCTCATTCATTCTTAAAAGGAATGGCCGTGCTCACACTCCGCCAACTGGAAGCACTTCACTGGATTGAACGCCTTGGCACCTTTGAGCGAGCGGCTCAACATCTGCACACCACGCAGTCCGCCATATCCAAGCGTGTCCTTGAGCTGGAACAGTCCACCGGCCTGCAACTGTTCGATCGATCACAGCGCGGTGCCCGGCTGACTGCCGCCGGGGAGGAAATTCTGGTATTGGGCCGGCAGATGCTGGTGCTCGCCGAGCGGATCGGCTCCCTCAAAGAGGGGAACCAGCTAACCTCACGCCGCCTGCGGTTGGGGGTGACCGAGCTGACGGCCCTGACATGGCTACCGCGCTTGATCACCCAATTGGTGAATGACTTCCCTGGCCTGACGGTCGAGCCGGAGGTCGACATGAGCCGGCATCTTCACGAGCGGTTAATGGACGACCTGATCGATCTCATCATCATCCCCGACACGTTCACCGCCCCAGAGGTCACCTCCGTGCCCCTGGCTACGGTAGAAAACGCCTGGATGGCTGCCCCCGGGTTGATCAGCCAATCCGGGGTGGTCAGCCTGCGAGACTTAGCCACCTACCCTGTGCTGGTCCAAGGTAAAAAATCCGGTTCCGGGCTCTTCGTGAACAAGTGGCTGGGTGCCCGAGGCATCGAGCTGCCTAAAACACTGTCTTCCGACAGTCTCACGGCGATGCTTGGGCTGACCGCCGCCGGGCTTGGGGTGACCTACCTTCCACTGGAATGCTTCAAGCCCCTGGTCGAGGAGGGCAAGCTGACCGTCATCCAGACAGACCCGGCGTTACCGCCGGTGCCGTACATGGCGATGTACCGGAATGATCGCCCCTTCGCATTCGTCGAGCAGGTGGCCGCCCGTGCCGTGGAGCTGTGCGACTTTTCCCGCCAACTGCAAAGCTGAACACATCAGGTTGCCGGGGTAAAAGTCGTCCGCCTCTTACGCTCCGGTCTCCACCGCATCGGCAGGCTCGGCGATTGTGAGCACGAACAGCAACGCGCCCAGCGAGCAGGCCCCGAGGAAAAGGAAAACCATCGTCCAACTGTAGGCATCGAGCAGCAAGCCAGTAATCAGTGGCGCCATTGCGCCGCCGGCCTGGCCTGCACTGTTCACCAGCGACGCAGCGACCGGATAGGTAGTGCGATTGGTAAGACCCATGGAGTAAACCGAGAACGATGAATAACCGATGTTCAGCAAAAAGCCCGTTCCAAACAGCAAGAGGCTTACCCATAGCAGGTCATTCGGCGCGTAAACCAAGGCGACCATCATCAGGCAGGTGGCCACAGCACTGATCACCATCGTGGGTTTTCTTCGCCGGGCCAGTACCTTGTCCGACAGCCAGCCACCAACGATATTGCCCAGCACACCCCCTGCGAACGGCAAGGCCGCCACGAACCCAATCTGCATCAGCTCAAAGTGCTTCACTTCTCCGAGGTATTTTGGAAGCCATGCCAGCAGCACATTGACGACCCCGGTCATCAGCAAGTAACCCAGCCCACAACCCCAAACATTCCATGAGCCGAACACGGCACGGGACGTCGACAACGGTTGGATGTGACGGTAACGCAGGGCCTTGTCCAACACCCCAAAGCTTTTCTGCGGTATGCCCGAGGTCTGCTGTGCCTCACTGGCATGCTCGATATAAGTGGCTTCAGCCTCATTCACCCGGGTGCTGGCGCGGGGGTCGTTGGGCACTAACCACCACCAAAGCAGAGCCAATAGCACACCAGGTATGGCAAAGGCGATGAACATGGTTCGCCAGCCGTCCAGCAAGATCAGCGCAGCGCCGATCGGGGGGGCTATCACAGCCCCCATCTTGGCTGCGGATAGAAACGCTCCGGTGGCCAAGCCTTTTTCGCTGGGAGGAAACCACCGATTGATGGTGCTGAGCATCGCCAGCGGCAGCGCTGCCTCGGCTATCCCGAGGGCCGAGCGGTAAAGCTTGAGCATGCCGAAGTTATGGGCGGTTCCGATGAGCAAGGTCACTGCCGACGTCAGCCCGATGGAGACAGGTGCCACCACGCGAACACTGATTTTGCTCAACAGAAAGCCTGCAGGGATTTGGCCCAGTGAGTAGAACAAAAAGAAGGCGCTGACGATCAGGCCCGCCTGCGCATTGCTGGCACCGAACTCCTTCTGAATGTACGGAAGCGCAATCCCGATATTGGCGCGATCGGCTGCGGCAAGCATGTACACGATCACAATGACCGTTAGCACCACCCACCTGTATCGGCTTCTGACTACCTTGGCAATCGTGTCCGAAAGGGCAACGACAGTCATAGGGCACTCCTTTTCTTATGTTTGTTGGATGCCTTCATAGTCAGCATTCACCGCCGATAGAAAAAGCGATAAATACGCAACTCAGTACATTCTTTCGAGGAATGTCAAAATAGCAGGCGAAAAAAAGCCCGCTTTCGCGGGCTCTATTGCTTCGCTAATGCAGAATCAGAAATCCAGATTCGACACTGCCAATGCGTTGCTTTCGATGAAGTCACGCCGCGGTTCTACGGCATCACCCATGAGCGTATTGAAGATTTGGTCCGCCGCGATGGCGTCTTCGATCGTCACTCGAAGCATGCGCCGAGTTGCCGGGTCCATCGTGGTTTCCCACAGCTGGTCAGGGTTCATCTCGCCCAGCCCTTTGTACCGCTGGATCGTATGGCGCTTGGTGCTTTCGTTCATGAGCCATTCCAGCGCTTCCTTGAACTCGGTCACCGGCTTCTTGCGCTCACCGCGTTGAACATACGCGCCTTCATCGAAAAGGCTACTGAGCTGCGCACCGAGCGCCGTTACGGTTTTGTAGTCATTACTGCCGAAGAAGTCGCGGTTGAAGGTGACGTAACTAGACAGGCCATGGGAGGTAATTTCCACCTCTGGCAGCCATACATTACGCTCACGATCTTCGCGCAGCGTCGCTTTGTAGGTCAGGCCGGATTTCTCCGAACGCTGCAGGCGCGCAGCGAATTGCCCCAGCCACTCATTCATGTATGCCTGCTCGCCAAGTTGCTCCAGCGACACCGCAGGTACGTAGACGAAGTGCTCGGTAATCTCCTGCGGGTACAGCCGGGAGACCCGCTTGAGGGTTTTCATCACGGTACGGAAGTCGTTCACCAGGCGTTCGAGCTGTTCGCCACCGATACCAGGAGCGCCTTCTCCCAAATGCAAGCTGGCGTCTTCGAGGGCCGACTGGGTCATGTAATCCTCCATGGCCTCGTCGTCCTTGATGTACTGCTCGTGCTTGCCCCGCTTGACCTTGTACAGCGGGGGCTGCGCGATATACACATAGCCACGCTCGACCAACTCGGGCAGCTGGCGGAAGAAGAAGGTCAGCAGCAGCGTGCGGATGTGCGAACCGTCCACATCGGCATCGGTCATGATGATGATGTTGTGGTAACGCAGCTTGTCGATGTTGTACTCCTCGCGCCCAATGCCGCAGCCCAGCGCGGTGATCAGGGTGCCGACTTCCTGGGAGGAGATCATCTTGTCGAAGCGCGCTTTCTCTACGTTCAGGATCTTGCCCTTGAGGGGCAGGATAGCCTGGGTCTTGCGGTTGCGGCCTTGCTTCGCGGAGCCGCCGGCTGAGTCACCCTCCACCAGGTAAAGCTCGGACAGGGCAGGGTCCTTTTCCTGACAGTCGGCGAGCTTGCCGGGCAACCCTGCGATGTCCAGGGCGCCTTTACGCCGGGTCATCTCGCGTGCCTTGCGAGCGGCTTCGCGGGCGCGGGCTGCATCGATCATCTTGCCAACAACCGCCTTGGCCTCGTTCGGGTTTTCCAGCAGGAAGTCGGAGAAGTATTTACCCATCTCCTGTTCGACAGCCGTTTTTACTTCGGAAGAAACGAGCTTGTCCTTCGTTTGCGAGCTGAATTTCGGGTCTGGAACCTTGACCGAAATGATTGCGGTCAGGCCTTCACGGGCATCGTCGCCCGTGGTCGATACCTTGTTCTTCTTCGCCAGGCCTTCCTGCTCGATGTAGGTGTTCAGGTTGCGAGTCAGTGCCGAGCGGAACCCCACCAAGTGTGTGCCACCGTCCCTTTGAGGGATGTTGTTGGTAAAGCACAACAGGTTTTCATTGAAACCGTCGTTCCACTGCAAGGCGATTTCGACGCCTACGCCGTCTTCACGCTGAACATTGAAATGGAATACTTGCTGATTGATCGAAGTCTTGTTCGTGTTCAAGTATTCCACGAATGCCCGCAGCCCGCCCTCGTAACGGAAGGTTTCTTCCTTACCGGACCGCTCATCCCTCAATACAATACCGACACCCGAGTTCAGGAACGACAGCTCGCGAATCCGCTTGGCAAGGATGTCCCAGCTGAAGTGGATATTTTTGAAGGTTTCAGCAGACGGCTTGAAGTGAATCTCGGTACCGCTGGTTTCGCTTTCCCCTACTGCTTCAATCGGTGCCTGTGGAACACCATGAACGTAGTGCTGTTCCCAGATCTTGCCGGCGCGGCGCACGGTCAGCCGCAGCGACTCGGAAAGGGCATTCACTACCGATACGCCTACACCGTGGAGGCCGCCCGACACCTTGTAGGAGTTGTCGTCGAATTTACCGCCAGCATGCAACACAGTCATGATGACTTCAGCGGCGGACACACCTTCTTCCTTGTGGATATCCACAGGAATGCCACGGCCGTTGTCGCGTACCGAAATCGACTCATCGGTGTGAATAGTTACGGTGATATCGTCACAGTGACCCGCCAACGCCTCGTCGATGGAGTTATCCACCACTTCGAAGACCATGTGGTGCAAGCCCGTGCCATCGTCGGTGTCCCCGATGTACATGCCAGGCCGTTTACGTACGGCATCAAGGCCTTTGAGAACCTTGATACTTGAGGAATCGTACGTTTGATTTTCGCTCATGCCTTACTCCCGAGGGTCGAGGTGCTGGGTGATCTCACCGTGTTCCACGTGGAACATCGATACCGGCGTATCTGTGTGCCAGTCCCCACTCAACAATTCATGATGTACGCAGGTGATGAACACCTGACACTTCAATTCTTCCAATAACCGACACAGCGCCCTACGGTGACGTTCGTCCAGTTCTGATGGGAGATCGTCGACCAAGTAGACACACTGGCCACGGCGCACCTGGCTGACCAGATGCCCCTGTGCAATTTTCAATGCGCATACCACCAGCTTCTGCTGGCCTCTCGACAATATGTCCGCCGCGTTATGCGCGCCTATCTTAAGGCGGAGGTCGGCCCTCTGTGGGCCAGCATGCGTATGACCGAGTTGCTGATCGCGGTGCAGCCCCGCGGCAAGCACCTCATTCAGTGAACGGTCCTTGTCCCAACCGCGGTAGTAGCTCAGGGTTAGCCCCTTCAGCTCTACCAGTTGAGCCAGAACCTCTTCAAATACAGGCTTCAATGCTTTGATGTAGGCACGCCTGAACTCATCGAGTTGGTCGCTCGCGCTACACAATTCGCGGTCCCAGGCCGCCTGAGAAATGGCATCAAGTGTACCATGGCGCAGCCATGAGTTCCGCTGCTTCAGCGCCTTCTGTAGACGTTGCCACGTGGCCATGAAGCGAGGTTCCACGTGGAACACTCCCCAGTCCAGAAACTGCCGACGCACTTTGGGTGCGCCTTCGAGCAGTCTGAAGCTGTCCGGGTTAATCAGCTGAAGGGGAAGGATCTCGGCCAACTGCGCAGTGCTTTTCGCATTCTGCCCATCGACCCTAATGGTGAAATCGCCTTGCCGTTCGCGCGAAACACCTAAGTTACTGAGCCGCCCTTCGCCGAGATCGACCTGGCCGAATACCGTGCAGGCATCTTGATCATGCTGGATGACCGGAAGCAGCCTAGCGCTGCGAAAGGATCGGGCCAGGCCGAGAACGTGCAGCGACTCGAGCAGGCTGGTCTTGCCACTGCCGTTTTCGCCGTAAAGAATGTTGATACGAGGGGAGGGGAGTAACGTCACCGCGCGCAAGTTGCGCAACGCGGTGACGGTGATGCGAGACAGTGCCATGTAGCAATCAAAGGCGCATAGGCATGACAACGTAAGCCGAGTCTTCGTTATCCGCTTCCTGAAGCAGCGCACTGCTGCTGGAATTGGACAGTACCAGGCGCACCTGCTCGGTGCCCATTACACCCAATACATCGAGAAGGTAGCTAACGTTGAAGCCAATCTCGAGCGAGTCGCCCTGATAGTCGACGCCGATTTCTTCTTCCGCTTCTTCCTGTTCCGGGTTGTTGGCCTGTATCTTCAGCAAACCGCTTTCCAGCAACAGCCGGATGCCGCGATACTTTTCATTGGACAGGATAGCGGTACGGCTGAAGGCTTCACGCAACGCCTGGCGGTCGCCTACCACGTGTTTGTCACCGCCCTTGGGCAGCACGCGTTCATAGTCTGGGAACTTGCCGTCAACAAGCTTGGAGGTGAATGTAAACTCACCTGTCGTCGCGCGAATATGGTGCTGGCCAAGTACGATGGCGACCTGGCCGTCGGGCTCGGTCAACAGCCGCGCCAGCTCCAGAATACCCTTACGCGGCACGATGACTTGATGCCGATCGGCCTGGCCAATATCCACGTGCATCGAGCACATCGCCAAACGATGGCCATCCGTAGCGACCGCACGGATCAGCCCTGCACTTACTTCGAGCAACATCCCGTTTAGGTAGTAACGGACGTCCTGCTGAGCCATCGCAAACCCAGTGCGATCGATCAGCCGCCGCAGCCGGCTCTGTTCCAGGGAACAGGTCAGCGAACCCGGCCCTTCTTCGACGGTTGGGAAATCCTTGGCGGGCAACGTCGACAGAGTGAAGCGGCTGCGGCCGGCTTTTACCAACAACTTCTGCTCATCAACGCGGACATCGATCAGGGCATCAGCAGGCAAGCTTTTGCAGATGTCCATCAGCTTGCGGGCAGGTACAGTGATCTCACCGGCTTCTGCAGGCTCGTCCAACTGCACGCGGCCTACCAGCTCGACTTCAAGGTCGGTGCCGGTCAAAGACAGCTGCTGGCCATCGACGATCAGCAGCACATTGGAAAGCACTGGGAGGGTCTGACGGCGCTCGACGACACCGGCAACCAGCTGCAGCGGCTTCAACAGGGCTTCGCGTTGAATAGTGAAATGCATGGTCTGGTCCTTGCCTTAAGGTTTTGCGTGCCGGGGCGTCATGTGGTCAACGTCCGCAGCAGGTTCTTGTAGTCCTCGCGAATGTCCGCGTCAGACTCTTTGAGCTCATTGATCTTTCTGCAGGCGTGCAGAACAGTGGTGTGATCCCGACCGCCAAATACGTCACCGATTTCAGGAAGGCTGTGGTTGGTCAGCTCCTTCGACAGCGCCATGGCAACCTGCCTGGGCCTGGCCACCGACCGCGACCGCCGCTTGGACAGCAAGTCGGAGATCTTGATCTTGTAATACTCGGCAACCGTACGCTGGATGTTATCCACACTCACCAACTTATCCTGGAGTGCCAGCAGGTCTTTCAGCGACTCACGAATCAGCTCGATCGTGATGTCTCGCCCCATGAAGTGAGAGTGCGCGATCACCCGCTTGAGAGCGCCTTCCAGCTCCCGCACATTGGACCTGATCCGCTGGGCGATGAAGAACGCTGCATCATGTGGCAAATCGACTTTTGCCTGGTCGGCCTTTTTCATCAGAATCGCCACGCGGGTCTCAAGCTCGGGGGGCTCCACCGCAACGGTGAGGCCCCAGCCAAAGCGAGATTTGAGACGTTCCTCAAGGCCTTCTATCTCCTTGGGGTAGCGGTCGCTGGTCAGGATGACCTGCTGCCCTCCCTCAAGCAGCGCATTGAAGGTGTGGAAAAACTCTTCCTGGGAGCGCTCTTTGCGGGCAAAAAACTGAATATCGTCGATAAGCAGCGCATCCACGGAACGGTAGAAGCGTTTGAACTCGTTGATCGCATTGAGCTGCAGGGCTTTGACCATGTCGGCGACAAAGCGCTCCGAATGCAGGTACACCACCTTGGCATTGGGATTTTTCTTGAGCAGGTGATTACCCACAGCGTGCATCAAGTGAGTTTTACCCAGGCCAACGCCACCATAGAGGAACAGCGGGTTGTATCCGTGCTTGGGATTGTCGGCGACCTGCCAGGCGGCGGCTCGCGCCAGCTGGTTGGATTTACCTTCGACGAAATTTTCGAAAGTGAAGGTGCGGTTCAGGTAACTGGTGTGCTTCAGCGCACCTTCTACCTGCACGTCACGTTTCTCAGCCTTGCTGGCCGGGGCCTCCTGAGCCTGCACCTCGGGTGGCTGTACAGCGGGCGCCACTTCGCGAGGCGCGGCCGGTTCAACCACAGGCGTAACCGCTGCCGGGGCAGGCGTTTGGGCGGGCACTGCAGCAGAGGCGGCGGGCAAGGGAGCACTGGGCGCCTGGCGGGCAGCCGGGCTGCGACGGCTGCCGATCAACAACGAAACCGCGGGTGCAGCGCCGCCGCTTTTGTCTGCCATTAATTCCAGCAGGCGGCCGAGGTATTTTTCATTCACCCAATCGAGCACGAAACGGTTGGGCGCGTAGACGCGCAGCTCGGCGCCTTCCATCTCCACCTGAAGCGGGCGGATCCAGGTATTGAACAATTGAGCAGGCAGTTCTTCGCGTAGCAGCTCTACGCACTGCTGCCAGATTTCCACTGACACGGACATCCCCTGAGAGAGAAACAGCGAGGGCAGGATCGACCGGCCATTGTACCGGGGTAGCACTCAGTTATCCACATCAGCACGCCGATCCTGCGAACAACGCCTAAAAGACAGCGACTGCCAGTGGAAAATATCCTTTGATAAGCTCTGTGCATAACTACCACCGAGCACAGGGGAGAAGTCCCCCTCGAACCCTGTGCATAAACCGGTCTGTGCATAAACCCTGTAGTTACTCACAGCTCTCACACCGTAAGCCCACCTTCTGGACACGGGTTGTGGGCAACTTTCCATTTCGCTCCAGCGCTCGTCAGCATTGACGTTGCGGGGTTTATCCACAGAAGGGTCGCTCACTAAGCTTAAAAACATCTTCTAAGAAGCTTTATATGCCTTTGTCTTTTTTTACTCATATCTTCGCTGGTCGACCGCCTGTCCGTATAAGGGCAAGGAGAAATTGGTCGGAAATTGACCTGCGTGCGGGCTTTCACTAGAATCGCCGGTCTCTTAAAAACAGGGGCCATCCCGGCCCTGGTTGACGAACCAGGTAACTACCCATGAAACGCACTTTCCAACCCAGCACCATCAAGCGCGCTCGCACCCACGGTTTCCGTGCCCGCATGGCCACCAAGAACGGCCGCACCGTTCTGTCGCGCCGCCGTGCCAAAGGCCGCAAGCGTCTGGCCATCTGATATAGCCGGCACAGGTAGGTGAGTCAGGACTTCAGCCGGGGCAAGCGACTGCTGGTACCCGGGCAATTCAAGGCGGTCTTTGACTCCCCGACCGGCAAGGTTCCGGGGAAGAACCTCCTGATCCTTGCGCGCGACAACGCGCTCGATCACCCACGCCTGGGTTTTGTGATCGGAAAGAAAAGCGTGAAGCTTTCAGTCCACCGCAATCGCCTGAAGCGTGTGATTCGCGAATCATTCCGCCATCACCAGCACCTGTTGGCCGGTTGGGATGTAGTCATCGTGGCCCGCAAAGGCCTGGGCGACACAGAAAACCCTGAGTTGCACCAGCACTTTGGCAAACTCTGGAAACGCCTGGCTCGGCTACGGGCAGCACAGCCTTGCGCTGAAACCGATTCAAAGGGGCAGCACAGTCAAGATGCGTAAACTGGTCCTGCTTCCGATCCAGTTTTACCGTTATGCCATTAGCCCGCTGATGGCCAGCCACTGTCGTTTCTACCCCTCTTGCTCAGCCTATGCCATTGAAGCCATCGAACAGCATGGCGTGTGGCGTGGTGGCTGGATGGCAACCCGACGCTTGTGCCGCTGCCACCCTTGGCATCCGGGCGGTGTCGATCCGGTTCCGCCTTCCTCTCCTTCTCGATCTTCTCCGATAGCCGAGTAATCATGGATATTAAACGCACAATCCTGATGGTCGCCCTGGCAGTCGTCGCCTATACCATGGTCCTGAAATGGAACCAGGATTACGGCCAGGCGCCACTGCCGGACGCCCAGGCCAACCATCAGGCCCAAGTGCCGAGCGATGTGCCACAAGTCCCGTCGGACAACACCACGGTGTCTGATGTCCCCAATACAGCACCTGCGGCGCCGGCCTCCGAACCCGCTTCGGCCACTGCTGCGCTGGTACATGTGCGCACCGATGTGCTGGACCTGGCCATCGACCCCAAAGGGGGTGATGTCGTGCAGCTCACGCTGCCTGAGTACCCACGCCAGCAAGGCCGCCCGGACGTACCATTCCAGTTGTTCGACAACGGCGGCGAGCGCCTCTACGTAGGCCAGAGCGGTCTGATCGGCGCTAATGGCCCTGACGCGCAGGCCTCCGGCCGCCCTCTGTACGCATCAGCGCAAAAGAGCTACCAGCTGGCCGACGGGCAAGAACAACTGACCGTCGACCTCACCTACAGCGCTGCCGGCGTGAACTACATCAAGCGCTTCACTCTCAAGCGCGGCGAATACGACGTGCACGTGAGCTACTTGATCGACAACCAGAGTGCACAGCCCTGGACGGGCAACCTGTTCGCTCAGCTCAAGCGCGACAGCAGTGCTGATCCATCTGCCAGTACCGCCACCAGCACCGCCACCTACCTGGGTGCAGCGGTATGGACTCCGTCGGAGCCCTACAAGAAAGTGGCGATGAAGGACATCGACAAGGGCAGCTTCAAGGAGACTGTTCAGGGAGGCTGGGTGGCCTGGCTGCAGCACTACTTCGTAACTGCCTGGATCCCCGCCAAGGATCAGAGCAACGTGGTGTCTACACGCAAGGACAGCCAAGGCAACTACATTGTCGGCTTCACCGGGTCCACCATTACTGCAGCACCGGGCGCAAAAGCCGAAGCTGACGTGACCCTGTACGCAGGCCCGAAGGTCCAGGACAAACTGAAGGCACTCTCGCCAGGCCTCGAACTGACGGTCGACTACGGTTTCCTCTGGTTCATCGCCCAACCGATCTTCTGGCTGCTTAAACATATCCACAGCCTGCTGGGCAACTGGGGCTGGTCGATCATCTGCCTGACCATTCTGATCAAGATGCTGTTCTTCCCACTCTCGGCAGCGAGCTATCGGTCGATGGCGCGCATGCGTGCCGTAGCGCCGCGCCTTGCTGCGTTGAAGGAACAGTTCGGCGACGACCGCCAGAAAATGTCCCAGGCCATGATGGAGCTCTACAAGAAAGAGCGTATCAACCCGTTAGGTGGCTGCCTGCCGATCGTAGTGCAGATGCCGGTATTCCTGGCTTTGTATTGGGTGCTGCTGGAAAGTGTCGAAGTCCGTCAGCAGCCCTGGATGTTCTGGATCAGTGACCTGTCGATCAAAGACCCGTTCTTCATTCTGCCGATCATCATGGGTGCCACCATGTTCATCCAGCAGCGGTTGAACCCGGCCCCGCCGGATCCGATGCAGGCCAAGGTCATGAAGCTGATGCCTATCATCTTCACTGCGTTCTTCCTGATGTTCCCGGCAGGCCTTGTGCTGTACTGGATCACCAACAACACGCTGTCGATTCTGCAGCAGTGGGTGATCACTCGTAACATCGAGGCGAAGAGCAAGAAAGCCGAAGCCTGATAGCGGCTGACGCTGTGGACAAAACGCCCCTTTACCCAGGGGCGTTTTGCTATCTGACATTTATTTTGTGGAGGTGCCGGCTGTGAATAAAGACACCATTGCCGCAGTCGCCACTGCCCAGGGCAGGGCGGGCGTTGGGATCGTGAGGGTCTCGGGGCCGTTGGCGCTGCAGGTCGCGCGCCTGGTTGCTCATTCTGACCCTAAGCCCCGCCATGCCCACTACGGCCCCCTCAAAGACGCGCAAGGCACTGTGATCGACCAAGGCCTGGCGCTTTATTTCCCGGGGCCGCATTCGTTTACAGGCGAGGATGTGCTGGAGTTGCAAGGGCACGGTGGCCCGGTAGTACTGGACCTGCTGCTCAATGCCTGCATTCGGGCAGGTTGCCGCCTGGCACGGCCAGGTGAGTTCAGTGAGCGTGCCTTTCTCAACGACAAGCTCGACCTGGCACAAGCCGAGGCAATCGCCGACCTGATCGAGGCGAGCTCGGAGCAAGCTGCGCGCAATGCGCTGCGTTCGCTCCAAGGTGAATTTTCGCGCCAGGTGCATGCATTGGTCGAAAAACTGATCGCGTTGCGCATCTACGTGGAGGCAGCGATAGATTTTCCAGAGGAGGAGATCGATTTTCTCGCCGATGGCCATGTGCTGAGCCAGCTTGAATCGGTTAGAGGCCAACTGGCACAAGTTGTACAGCAAGCGGCCCAAGGTGCATTACTGCGCGACGGCATGACCGTGGTGATCGCCGGGCGGCCCAACGCGGGGAAATCCAGCCTGCTCAACCTGTTGGCAGGCAAGGAAGCCGCCATCGTTACCGATATCGCCGGTACCACGCGAGACGTATTGCGCGAACATATCCACATCGACGGAATGCCGTTACATGTGATCGATACCGCCGGCCTGCGTGATACACAAGACCAGGTGGAGAAGATCGGCGTACAACGTGCGCTCGATGCCATCGCGGGAGCAGACCGTGTGTTGTTGGTCGTGGATTCCAGCGCGCCGGAAGCGGCCAACCCCTTTGCGCTCTGGCCTGAATTCCTGGACCAGGCTCCGCCCATGAGCAAGGTAACCCTCATACGTAACAAGGCGGACCTCTCCGGGGAGGCAGTACAGGCCGGCGTGGACGCCGATGGGCATACGACCCTCAGCCTAAGCGCCAATGGCCCCGGAGAAGGCCTACAGCTTCTCAGGGAACACCTCAAAGCCGTCATGGGTTATGAGCAGACCGCCGAAAGCGGCTTCAGCGCTCGCCGCCGTCACCTTGACGCATTGAACCGTGCGGGTGAGCAGCTTGAGCATGGCCATCGGCAACTCACTATCGCCGGTGCAGGCGAGCTGCTTGCCGAAGATTTGCGGCTCGCCCAGCAAGCGCTGGGGGAGATCACTGGCGCGTTCACCTCGGACGACCTCCTGGGGCGGATATTCACCAGCTTCTGCATCGGAAAATAACTCATCCCCACTTTTCAACAGCCGGCGTACTGCCGGCTTTTTTATGCCCGGTCTGGGCTAAGGTCTGTGGAAAACTCCACCTAAGGGGTATTGATAAGCACAGGGATAACCCTGAGGAAAACCCTGGCTGTGCGTAAGTGTCGATTTATGCACAGCCTATTCAAGGATGTCCAGAGGGCTCTGATGGGGATAAGCACAGTGTTTATTTTCTGTGTAACGCATACAAGTCGGTGCCTACAGAGATCTATCCACAGATAGGGGAGGCACTATACATAAACATAAAAACAAAGCTTTTATACATTTCTTCTTTTTATCTCTTTCTACTGATCGCCTGAAAACCGTTCGTCCACATCTGGCTATTTTTTGCTCAACAGCTTCATTCCGGAGGTCGCTTTCCCTATACTGCGCGGCTATCCCTATTTCCCATCTACTAACAGGCACGAGGTGCGTGGTGGATTTCCCTTCCCGTTTTGAAGTGATCGTCATCGGTGGCGGCCATGCCGGAACCGAGGCAGCACTGGCGTCGGCACGCATGGGCGCAAAAACCCTGTTGCTGACCCACAACGTGGAAACGCTTGGCCAGATGAGCTGCAATCCCGCAATTGGCGGGATCGGCAAAAGCCACTTGGTCAAGGAAATCGATGCGCTCGGTGGTGCAATGGCGTTGGCCACCGACAAGGGCGGCATCCAGTTTCGTGTTCTGAACAACCGAAAAGGGCCGGCAGTGCGCGCCACCCGTGCACAGGCGGATCGGATTCTCTACAAGGCTGCAGTACGCGAAATCCTGGAGAACCAGCCCAACCTGTGGATATTCCAGCAAGCATGCGATGACCTGATCGTCGAGCAGGACCAGGTCAAAGGCGTAGTGACGCAGATGGGCCTGCGCTTCCAGGCCGACGCGGTAGTCCTGACCACCGGTACGTTCCTTGGCGGGCTTATCCACATCGGAATGGAAAACTACTCTGGCGGTCGCGCCGGTGATCCGCCTTCGATCGCGCTGGCGCGCCGGCTTCGTGAATTACCGTTACGCGTAGGGCGGTTGAAAACCGGCACACCACCGCGGATCGACGGCAAGTCAGTGGATTTTTCGGTGATGACCGAACAACCCGGCGATACTCCGATCCCGGTCATGTCGTTCATGGGCAACGCGCAGATGCACCCACGGCAGGTGAGCTGCTGGATAACCCATACCAATGCGCGCACTCATGAAATCATCGCGGCAAACCTCGATCGTTCGCCTATGTATTCAGGCGTGATCGAGGGCGTAGGGCCGCGTTACTGCCCGTCGATCGAAGACAAGATCCACCGGTTCGCCGACAAGGAAAGCCATCAGGTATTCATCGAGCCGGAGGGGCTGACGACCCACGAGCTCTATCCCAACGGTATTTCCACCTCGTTACCTTTCGACGTGCAATTACAGGTAGTTCGTTCGATCCGCGGTATGGAAAATGCCCACATCATGCGGCCCGGCTACGCCATCGAGTACGACTACTTCGACCCGCGCGACCTGAAATACAGCTTGGAAACCAAAGTCATCGGCGGCCTTTTTTTCGCTGGCCAAATCAACGGCACCACTGGTTACGAAGAAGCCGGAGCGCAGGGTTTGCTTGCGGGTACCAATGCGGCCTTGCGCGCCAAGGGGCACGACAGCTGGTGCCCACGCCGGGACGAGGCCTACATCGGCGTATTGGTAGACGACCTGATAACACTCGGTACGCAAGAGCCCTATCGGATGTTCACCTCTCGCGCCGAGTACCGTTTGATCCTGCGCGAAGACAACGCTGATCTGCGCTTGACCGAACAAGGTCGCAAGCTGGGCCTGGTGGACGACGAACGCTGGGCGGCATTCAGCGCCAAGCGCGAAGCGATCGAGCTGGAGGAGCAGCGCCTGCGCAGCACCTGGGTTCGCCCCAATACCCCAGTGGGCGACGCGATCAGCGAGCGCTTCGGCACGCCGCTGGCTCACGAGTACAACCTGCTGGCATTGCTCACCCGGCCGGAAATTGACTACACCGCGCTGGCGCAGGTGACTCAAGGGCCTGAAATTGATCCACAGGTGGCCGAGCAGGTCGAAATCCGGACCAAATATGCTGGCTATATCGATCGCCAACAGGAAGAGATCGACCGTCTACGCGCCAGTGAAAATACGCGTTTGCCTGTGGATATCGATTATCTGACTATCTCCGGCCTTTCCCGGGAGATTCAGGGCAAGCTCGATAAGGCACGGCCTGAGACCTTGGGCCAAGCCTCGCGGATCCCGGGGGTGACACCGGCGGCCGTAAGCCTGTTGATGATTCACCTGAAAAAACGCGGCGCGGGCCGTGAGCTGGAGCACAGCGCGTGAGTGAAGTGGTGAATGGCAGGCACGCCGAAGAGTTGTCCACAGGTGCTCGGGCCTTGGGCATCGAGTTATCTGAAACCCAACGGGCCGGGCTGCTCGCCTACCTGGGGTTGCTGATCAAATGGAACAAGGCCTACAACCTGACTGCCGTGCGCGACCCGGACGAGATGGTGTCGCGGCATTTGCTCGACAGCTTGAGCATCCTGCCTTGGATTGACTCGCGCGCAGAGCGTTGGCTGGACGTAGGCAGCGGCGGCGGAATGCCTGGCATACCCCTGGCGATCATGTTTCCCGACAAGCAGATCACTACGCTCGACAGCAATGGCAAAAAGACCCGTTTTCAGACCCAGGTGAAGCTGGAGCTGGGCCTTGCCAACCTGCAGGTTGTCCACAGCCGTGTGGAGCAGCACCGCCCGGCCGAACCCTATCAGGGGATTGTCTCGCGCGCATTCAGCAGCCTGGCCGACTTCACGGGCTGGACTCGGCACTTGGGCGATATCCACACCCAGTGGCTTGCAATGAAAGGTCTGCATCCCGCCGATGAACTGGTAGCATTACCGCCGGATTTCGAAATGCAGAGCGAGCGGGCGCTGGCGGTCCCGGGTTGCCAGGGCCAACGCCATCTGCTGATACTGCGCCGCACGGCATGATTGGGAACACGGGCAACAATGGCTAAGGTATTCGCGATCGCGAACCAGAAAGGGGGTGTGGGTAAAACCACGACCTGCATCAACCTCGCAGCATCGCTGGTGGCGACCCGTCGCCGTGTGCTGTTGATCGACCTCGACCCCCAGGGTAATGCGACCATGGGCAGCGGTGTGGATAAGCACGCCCTCGAGCATTCGGTTTACGATGTGCTGATTGGCGAATGCGACCTCGCGCAGGCCATGCATTTCTCCGAGCACGGTGGTTACCAACTGTTGCCCGCCAACCGTGATCTCACCGCCGCCGAGGTGGTGTTGCTTGAAATGCAGATGAAAGAGAGCCGCCTGCGCACGGCGCTGGCACCGATCCGGGAAAACTACGATTACATCCTCATCGACTGCCCGCCGTCGCTTTCCATGCTTACGCTCAACGCGCTGGTGGCTTCCGACGGGGTGATTATCCCAATGCAGTGTGAGTATTACGCGCTGGAAGGCCTGAGCGACCTTGTGGATAACATCAAGCGCATCGGCACGTTGCTCAACCCTCAGTTGAAGATCGAAGGCCTGTTGAGGACCATGTATGATCCGCGCCTGAGCCTGATCAACGACGTATCGGCCCAGCTCCAGGAACATTTTGGCGATCAGTTGTACGACACGGTGATTCCTCGCAATGTGCGGCTGGCCGAGGCACCGAGCTTCGGTATGCCCGCACTGAGCTACGACAAACAGTCCCGCGGGGCGCAAGCCTATCTGGAACTGGCCAACGAACTGGTTCGCCGGCAGCGCCGCAAGGCCCGCGCCGCTACCGCCCTGTAAGGAATCACCATGGCTGTCAAGAAACGAGGGCTCGGCCGCGGGCTCGACGCACTGCTCAGTGGCCCCACCGCGACTGCGCTGGAGGAACAGGCGGCCTCCGTCGATCAGAACGAGCTGCAGCACCTGCCGCTGGACCTCATTCAGCGCGGCAAGTACCAGCCCCGCCGCGACATGGACCCGCAGGCCCTCGAGGAGCTCTCGCTGTCGATCAAGAGCCAAGGGGTGATGCAGCCCATCGTCGTGCGCCCGATTGGCCAGAACCGTTACGAGATCATTGCAGGGGAGCGGCGTTGGCGCGCCAGCCAGCAAGCTGGGCTGGACACCATCCCTGCAATGGTGCGCGAGGTGCCTGACGAGGCTGCCATCGCTATGGCGTTGATCGAGAACATTCAACGCGAAGACCTGAACCCCGTTGAGGAAGCCATCGCGCTGCAACGTCTACAACAAGAGTTTCAACTGACCCAGCAGCAGGTGGCCGATGCTGTGGGTAAGTCTCGAGTCAGTGTGGCGAATCTGATGCGCCTGATCGCATTGCCCGATGTCATCAAAACCATGCTTTCGCACGGCGACCTCGAAATGGGGCATGCCAGGGCGCTGCTCGGGCTGCCTGACGACCAGCAGGTCGAAGGGGCGCGACACGTTGTCGCACGGGGGCTGACCGTACGCCAGACCGAAGCCCTCGTTCGGCAGTGGCTCAATGGTAAGCCGGCCCCCGCGGAACCTGCCAAAGCCGACCCGGATATCGCGCGACTCGAACAGCGCCTGGCTGAGCGTTTAGGCTCTGCGGTGCAGATTCGCCATGGGCAGAAAGGCAAGGGCCAGTTGGTTATCCGTTACAACTCCCTGGATGAACTTCAGGGTGTTCTCGCGCACATTCGTTGAAACATATCTGATGCGGGCGCCCAGTCGGAAATGGCCCTGCGGCAGTTGAACGGGGGCTGAACCCCCCCTATACTCTGCGCGCATTTTGCCGGCACATTTTATGCCAAGTCCTTGATTCAGGGCACGCCGGCCAGGAGGAGCCAATTCGATGGAAACCCGCACGCCAAACCGCTTGCCTTTCCACCGTTGGCCAGTTTTCCCGGTTCTTCTTGCGCAAATGTTGGTTTCGTTGGCTGCCGCCGGTGTACTGTGGCGGGCCAACGGAGCGGTCAGCGGTTACTCCGGCCTGATTGGCGGCGTGATCGCTTGGCTACCGAATGTATATTTTGCTTATAAGGCGTTCAGGTATTCCGGCGCCAGGGCAGCCCAGGCCATCGTGCGGTCGTTCTACGCTGGCGAGGCGGGCAAATTGATTCTAACGGCAGTGCTGTTCGCACTGGCGTTCGCGGGGGTAAAGCCACTGGCGCCGTTGGCGCTGTTTGGCTGCTTTCTGCTGGCTCAGTCGGTCAGCTGGTTTGCGCCCCTGCTCATGAAAACAAGATTTTCGAGACCTTAGGGCGTTTGAGGCAACCATGGCAGCAGAAACCGCATCGGGCTATATACAGCACCACTTGCAGAACCTGACCTTCGGGAAACTTCCTGACGGCACCTGGGGCTTGGCGCATTCGGCCGCCGAAGCCAAGGCAATGGGCTTCTGGGCATTTCACGTCGACACCCTTGGCTGGTCGGTAGCACTGGGCCTGCTGTTCGTGCTGCTGTTTCGTATGGCTGCGCGCAAGGCGACTTCCGGCCAGCCGAGCGGCCTGCAGAATTTCGTTGAAGTGCTGGTCGAGTTCGTCGACACCAGCGTCAAGGACAGCTTCCATGGCCGCAGTGCCGTGATTGCCCCTCTGGCCCTGACGATCTTCGCCTGGGTATTCCTGATGAACGCCATCGACCTGATCCCGGTCGACTGGATTCCTCAGGTTGCCGCCAAGCTTTCCGGTAATCACGAAATCGCCTTCCGTGCCGTTTCCACCACCGACCCGAACGCCACTCTGGGCATGGCGCTGTCCGTGTTCGCCCTGATCATTTTCTACAGCATCAAGATCAAGGGTATCGGCGGCTTCCTGGGCGAGCTGACCCTTCACCCCTTCAGCAGCAAGAACATCGTGGTTCAGATCATCCTGATCCCGGTCAACTTCCTGCTCGAGTTCGTGACCCTGATCGCCAAGCCGGTTTCCCTGGCGCTGCGACTGTTCGGCAACATGTACGCCGGCGAGCTGGTGTTCATCCTCATTGCTGTGATGTTCGGCAGTGGCATCCTGTGGCTCAGCGGCCTGGGTATTGCACTGCAGTGGGCGTGGGCCGTGTTCCACATCCTGATCATCACGCTGCAAGCGTTCATCTTCATGATGCTGACCATCGTCTATCTGTCGATGGCTCACGAAGATAACCACTAAGGCTCGTCTGGCGCGTCTTATGTACCGCTTCCGCCTCCTGAGGTGGAAGCAGGGGCCGCGCCCCGGCATGGCCCTGTAACGACTTTGCTTTACCGTTAAAAACCTAAGAAACCTAACCAATACGACGTAAAAAGTCGGGAGGAAAGATGGAAACTGTAGTTGGTCTGACCGCTATCGCTGTTGCTCTGCTGATCGGCCTGGGCGCTCTGGGTACCGCTATCGGCTTCGGCCTGCTGGGCGGCAAGTTCCTGGAAGGCGCTGCTCGCCAACCGGAAATGGTCCCGATGCTGCAAGTCAAAATGTTCATCGTCGCCGGCCTGCTCGACGCCGTGACCATGATCGGTGTTGGTATCGCCCTGTTCTTCACCTTCGCAAACCCCTTCGTCGCTCAAGTCGCCGGCTAATCACTCGTTTTCGAGTGACCGGATGTGATGGACAAAGAACGAGCGAGGTGTTGGCGTGAACATTAATGCAACCCTGATAGGCCAGTCCGTTGCGTTCTTCATTTTTGTGTGGTTCTGCATGAAGTGCGTATGGCCTCCGGTCATCGCGGCATTGCAGGAACGCCAGAAGAAGATCGCCGATGGTCTGGATGCTGCCAGCCGTGCTGCTCGCGACCTGGAGCTGGCCCAAGATAAAGTGGGTCAGCAACTGCGCGAAGCGAAGGCTCAGGCTAGCGAAATCATCGAGCAGGCAAAGAAAAGCGGCAACCAGATCGTCGAGGAAGCTCGCGAGCAGGCTCGTGTCGAAGCCGACCGTCTGAAAGCTCAGGCGGCTGCTGAGATCGAGCAGGAGATCAACGGCGTCAAGGACGCCCTGCGTGCACAAGTTGGCAGCCTGGCTGTCGTTGGCGCGGAGAAGATCCTGGGTGCTTCGATCGATCAAAACGCACACGCGGATCTGGTCAATAAATTGGCCGCAGAGATCTAAGCGAGGGCGATCATGGCAGAACTGACCACGTTGGCCCGACCTTACGCTAAGGCAGCCTTTGAGCATGCCCAGGCCCACCAGCAGCTGGCCAATTGGTCAGCCATGCTCGGCCTGGCCGCTGCGGTGTCGAAAGACGACACCATCCAGCGCATGCTCAAGGCCCCGCGTCTGACGAACGACGAAAAGGCCGCCGCTTTCATTGAAGTGTGCGGCGACAAGTTTGACGCCCAGGCACAGAATTTCATTCATGTTGCCGCGGAAAACGAGCGCCTCCTGCTATTGCCGGAGATCTCGGCGCTGTTCGACCTGTACAAGGCCGAGCAGGAAAAATCCGTGGACGTGGAAGTCACTAGTGCTTTTGCGTTGAACCAAGAACAGCAAGACAAACTCGCCAAGGTTCTCAGTGCACGGCTCGGCCAGGAAGTTCGCCTGCACGCGTCGGAGGATGCCAGCCTGATCGGTGGCGTCGTTATCCGCGCCGGCGACCTGGTAATCGATGGCTCGGTTCGCGGCAAAATCGCGAAACTGGCCGAAGCATTGAAATCTTGAGTTTGAAGGGGCAGCAGAGCAATGCAGCAACTCAATCCTTCCGAAATTAGTGAAATCATCAAGGGGCGCATCGAGAAACTCGACGTGACCTCCCAAGCCCGCAACGAAGGTACCGTCGTCAGCGTTTCTGACGGTATCGTGCGGATCCACGGTCTGACCGACGTCATGTACGGCGAGATGATCGAATTCCCCGGCAGCGTTTTCGGCATGGCGCTGAACCTCGAGCAAGACTCGGTAGGTGCAGTGGTGCTGGGTGCCTACACCGACCTGGCCGAAGGCATGAGCGCCAAGTGCACCGGTCGCATTCTGGAAGTTCCGGTGGGCAAAGGCCTGCTGGGTCGTGTTGTCGACGCACTGGGTAACCCAGTCGACGGCAAGGGCCCGCTGACCACCACCGAAACCGACGCTGTCGAGAAAGTGGCCCCAGGCGTGATCTGGCGTAAGTCGGTCGACCAGCCTGTGCAAACCGGCTACAAGGCTGTCGACGCTATGATCCCGGTTGGCCGCGGCCAGCGTGAGCTGATCATCGGTGACCGTCAGATCGGCAAGACCGCTCTGGCCATCGACGCCATCATCAACCAGAAAGACAGCGGCATCTTCTGCGTCTACGTGGCCGTTGGCCAGAAGCAGTCGACCATTGCCAACGTCGTGCGCAAGCTTGAAGAAGCCGGCGCCCTGGCCAACACCATCATCGTTGCCGCCAGCGCATCGGAGTCGGCTGCACTGCAGTTCCTGGCCCCGTACTCCGGCTGCACCATGGGCGAATACTTCCGCGACCGCGGCGAAGACGCTCTGATCGTGTACGACGACCTGTCCAAACAGGCCGTTGCCTACCGCCAGATCTCGCTGCTGCTGCGCCGTCCACCGGGCCGTGAAGCCTACCCTGGCGACGTGTTCTATCTCCACTCCCGCCTGCTGGAGCGCGCTTCGCGTGTTTCGGAAGAGTACGTAGAGAAGTTCACCAATGGTCAAGTGACTGGCAAAACCGGTTCCCTGACCGCACTGCCGATCATCGAAACCCAGGCTGGTGACGTTTCCGCGTTCGTTCCGACCAACGTGATCTCGATCACCGACGGTCAGATCTTCCTGGAAACCGGCATGTTCAACTCGGGCATCCGCCCGGCTGTCAACGCCGGTGTGTCGGTATCCCGTGTAGGTGGTGCTGCCCAGACCAAGATCATCAAGAAGCTGTCCGGTGGTATTCGTACCGCTCTGGCTCAGTATCGTGAACTGGCTGCTTTCGCTCAGTTCGCTTCCGACCTCGACGAAGCGACCCGCAAGCAACTGGAGCACGGCCAGCGTGTTACCGAGCTGATGAAGCAGAAGCAATACGCGCCGATGTCCATCGCCGATATGTCCCTGTCGCTGTATGCCGCCGAGCGTGGCTTCCTGACCGACGTGGCCATCGACAAGGTGGGCAGCTTCGAGCAGGCCATGATTGCTTACTTCAAGCGTGATCACGCCGCACTGTTGGCGAAGATCAACGAGAAGGGTGACTTCAACGACGAAATCGACGCAGGCCTGAAAGCCGGTATCGAGAAGTTCAAGGCCACCCAGACCTGGTAAGCCGCAGCGGGGGCGCGAGCCCCCGCTTGCTAACCTGATAGGTGATACATGGCAGGCGCAAAAGAGATTCGCAGTAAGATTGCGAGCGTAAAAAGCACGCAAAAAATTACCAGCGCCATGGAAAAAGTGGCGGTCAGCAAGATGCGCAGGGCACAACTGCGCATGGCTGCCAGCCGTCCGTACGCGGAGCGTATCCGCCAGGTGATCGGTCATCTGGCCAACGCCAACCCGGAATACCGCCATCCCTTCATGATCGAGCGCGAAGTCAAGCGTGTCGGTTATGTAGTGGTGAGCAGTGACCGTGGCTTGTGCGGCGGCTTGAATACCAACCTGTTCAAGGCCCTGGTCAAGGACATGTCGGCCAACCGCGAGAAGGGTGTCGAGATCGACCTCTGCGTGGTGGGCAGCAAGGGCGCAGCCTTCTTCCGCAACTTCGGCGGCAACGTCGTAGCCGCGATCAGCCACCTGGGCGAAGAGCCGTCGATCAACGATCTGATCGGTAGCGTCAAGGTGATGCTCGATGCATATCTGGAAGGCCGTATCGACCGCCTGGCCGTGGTGTCCAACAAGTTCGTCAACACCATGGTGCAAAAGCCCACCATCGAGCAGTTGGTGCCGTTGGTTGCAACCCCGAATCAGGAACTCAAGCACCACTGGGACTACCTGTACGAACCCGACGCCAAGGAGCTGCTCGACGGCTTGATGGTGCGTTACGTGGAGTCGCAGGTTTACCAGGCGGTGGTCGAGAACAACGCGGCCGAGCAGGCTGCGCGGATGATCGCGATGAAAAACGCCACCGACAACGCAGGTTCCCTCATCAAGGAACTGCAGTTGGTCTACAACAAGGCGCGTCAGGCTGCGATCACCCAAGAGATCTCGGAAATCGTCGGCGGCGCTGCCGCGGTTTAACGGTTCAAATATTCAGAGGATCCAGCTATGAGTAGCGGACGTATCGTTCAAATCATCGGCGCCGTCATCGACGTGGAATTCCCGCGTGACAGCGTGCCGAACATCTACAACGCCCTGAAGGTCCAGGGCGCTGAAACCACCCTGGAAGTTCAGCAGCAGCTGGGCGACGGCGTGGTGCGTACCATTGCGATGGGTTCCACCGAGGGCCTCAAGCGTGGCCTGGACGTGGTCGACACCCAAGCCGCCATCGCCGTCCCGGTTGGCAAGGCCACCCTGGGCCGCATCATGGACGTCCTGGGCAACCCTATCGACGAAGCCGGCCCGATCGGTGAAGAAGAGCGCTGGGGCATTCACCGCCCTGCGCCTTCCTTCGCAGAACAAGCAGGCGGCAACGACCTCCTGGAAACCGGCATCAAGGTAATCGACCTGGTCTGCCCGTTCGCCAAGGGTGGTAAGGTCGGCCTGTTCGGTGGTGCCGGCGTCGGCAAGACCGTGAACATGATGGAGCTGATCCGTAACATCGCCATCGAGCACAGCGGTTATTCCGTGTTCGCAGGTGTGGGTGAGCGTACTCGTGAGGGTAACGACTTCTACCACGAGATGAAGGACTCCAACGTTCTCGACAAGGTTGCCCTGGTCTACGGCCAGATGAACGAGCCACCAGGAAACCGCCTGCGCGTGGCCCTGACCGGCCTGACCATGGCCGAGAAATTCCGTGACGAAGGTAACGACGTTCTGCTGTTCGTCGATAACATCTACCGTTACACCCTGGCCGGTACCGAAGTATCCGCACTGCTGGGCCGTATGCCTTCGGCAGTAGGTTACCAACCGACTCTGGCCGAAGAGATGGGCGTGCTGCAGGAGCGCATCACTTCGACCAAGCAAGGTTCGATCACTTCCATCCAGGCCGTTTACGTTCCTGCCGATGACTTGACCGACCCGTCGCCAGCGACCACCTTCGCCCACTTGGACGCAACCGTCGTACTGTCCCGTGACATCGCCTCGCTGGGTATCTACCCTGCGGTCGACCCACTGGATTCGACCTCGCGCCAGCTGGACCCACAAGTGGTTGGCCAGGAGCACTACGAAACCGCCCGTGGCGTTCAGTACGTGCTGCAGCGCTACAAAGAGCTGAAGGACATCATTGCGATCCTCGGTATGGACGAGCTGTCCGAAACCGACAAGCAGCTGGTATCCCGCGCTCGTAAGATCCAGCGCTTCCTGTCCCAGCCGTTCTTCGTGGCTGAAGTCTTCACCGGTGCTTCGGGCAAATACGTTTCGCTCAAGGACACCATCGCAGGCTTCAAAGGCATCCTCAACGGTGACTTCGATCACATGCCGGAACAAGCGTTCTACATGGTCGGTAGCATCGACGAAGCGATCGAGAAAGCCAAGAAACTGTAATCCCGGTGCCCCTTGTGGGCACCCCTCAGGTTGAGGCAAACAGATGGCTATGACTGTCCATTGCGATATCGTCAGTGCGGAAGGGGAGATCTTTTCCGGGCTGGTCGAAATGGTGATCGCGCACGGTAACCTGGGTGATCTCGGTATCGCTCCGGGCCACGCGCCCTTGCTGACCGACCTCAAGCCGGGCCCGATCCGTGTGATCAAGCAGGGTGGTGAAGCCGAGGTGTTCTACATCTCTGGCGGTTTCCTCGAGGTGCAGCCCAATATGGTGAAGGTTCTGGCCGACACCGTGCAGCGCGCTGCCGACCTGGATGAAGCTTCCGCTCAGGAGGCCGTGAAGGCCGCCGAGAAGGCGCTTAACGAGAAAGGTGCCGACTTCGACTACAGCGCAGCATCCGCGCGCTTGGCCGAAGCCGCTGCCCAGCTGCGTACCATCCAGCAGATCCGCAAGAAGTTCGGTGGTTGATTCCATCGGCGCCTTGCGTTGAGTAGAAAGGGTAGCTTCGGCTACCCTTTTTCTTTTTCTGACCGCCCGCGCCGTGGGGGGTCCAGCAGAAACGGATACTTCATCTCATGTCACTCGATATCGTCGTACTTGCCGCCGGCCAGGGCACCCGTATGCGCTCCGCCTTGCCCAAGGTTCTGCATCCGGTGGCCGGCCGCTCCATGCTGGGCCATGTTATCCACAGTGCTCGAGCACTTTCCCCTGTGGGTATTCATGTAGTGGTGGGCCACGGTGCGGACAAGGTCAGGGAGCAACTTCAGGCCCCTGACCTGGGTTTCGTTACTCAGGCCGAGCAGCTCGGCACGGGGCACGCGGTCGCGCAAGCGCTGCCCGTTCTGGCGGCTGATACCGTGCTCATCCTCTACGGCGATGTTCCCCTGATTCAAGTCGACACCTTGCAGCGCCTGCTCACTCGCGTAAGCGACACGCAGATTGCACTGCTCACGGTCACGTTGGACGACCCAACCGGCTATGGCCGGATAGTGCGCGATGACCAGGGCAAGGTCACCGCCATCGTCGAACAGAAAGATGCCAGTGTCGCGCAACAGGCGATTCGTGAAGGCAACACGGGCATTCTCGCGGTGCCGCGAGTGCGCTTGGCCCAGTGGCTGAGCCGCTTGTCCAACAACAATGCCCAGGGTGAGTACTACCTGACGGATGTCATCGCCATGGCTGTGGCCGATGGGCTTGTGGTCGCCACTGAACAACCCTTCGACGCGATGGAAGTACAAGGTGCGAACGATCGCCGCCAGCTCGCCGAACTGGAGCGCCACTTCCAACACCGTGAGGCGCTGCGCTTGATGGCCGCCGGGGTGACGCTGCGCGACCCCGCTCGGCTAGACGTCCGAGGCAGCGTGACGGCGGGCCGCGATGTGCTGATCGATGTAAACGTCATCTTCGAAGGTGAGGTTGTGATCGAAGACGATGTGCACATTGGCCCTCACTGCGTGATCAAGGACAGCACCTTGCGCAAGGGTGCGGTCATAAAAGCCTACAGCCATCTGGAAGGGGCGGTGGTAGGTGAGGGCGCTGACGCTGGGCCCTTCGCTCGCTTGCGGCCTGGCACCGAGCTTGGGCCGCGCGCCCATGTGGGTAACTTCGTCGAGCTGAAGAACGCCCATCTGGGCGAGGGCGCCAAGGCGGGGCACCTGAGCTATCTGGGCGACGCGCGGATAGGCGCCCGCACCAACATTGGCGCAGGCACGATCACCTGCAACTATGACGGTGCGAACAAACACCAAACGGTAATGGGCAACGACGTCTTCATTGGCTCCAACAGCGCGCTGGTGGCACCGGTAGCCCTGGGCGATGGTGCCACCACGGCAGCAGGCTCAACCATCACGCAGGACGTGCCTGCGGGGGAGCTGGGAGTTGCCCGGGGCCGCCAGCGCAACGTGCAAGGGTGGTCTCGGCCGGTCAAAAAGCCCAAGGCGTAGAGTTATACACAGGCCAGCAAAAAGCTGCGGGTGCTTGACCTGAGGCGCCATTTAGGTTTTGATTCGCCCACTTAACTTTCGAATCGAAACTTAATGGTCCCGAAACGTAACACGCCCCAACGCCGACACAGTATCCTCGCCCTGCTTGCCGAAGCGGGGGAGGTCTCTGTGGATGATTTGGCTCAACGTTTCCACACCTCCGAAGTTACGATCCGCAAAGACCTTGCCGCACTCGAAAGCAATGGGTTGTTGCTGCGTCGCTATGGCGGCGCGGTGCCAATGCCTCGCGAGCTGATCGACGAGCCTGTGCATAAGGTCTCTGCCCATAAGCAAGCCATCGCCCACGCCGCTGTGCAGCTGATTCGCGAACACGCTCGCATCATCCTCGACAGCGGCAGCACCACCGCTGCGATGATCCCGCAGCTGGGGCGCCAGCCGGGGCTGGTCGTGATGACCAACTCCCTGCAGGTCGCGACCTCCCTACGCGAGCTTGAACACGAGCCCGTACTGCTGATGACCGGCGGCACTTGGGACCCTCACTCCGAGTCGTTTCAGGGCCAGGTAGCCGAACAGGTACTGCGTTCCTACGATTTCGATCAGCTGTTCATCGGCGCCGATGGCATCGACCTGGCGCGTGGGACGACCACCTTCAACGAGTTGCTTGGGCTTAGCCGCGTGATGGCGCAGGTGTCCCGCGAGGTCATCGTGCTTGCCGAGTCAGACAAGATCGGCCGGCGCATACCTAATCTGGAGCTGCCGTGGAGCAGCATCCATGTCTTGATTACCGATGATCGCCTGGCGCCCGAAGCGCGCGATCATATCCAGGGGCTCGGCGTCACGCTGATCTGTGCCCCTCTCATCCAGGAGATTTGAGTCATGTGTGGAATCGTAGGTGCTGTCGCCGAACGCAATGTGATCCCGGTTCTGGTCGAAGGTCTCAAGCGCCTCGAGTACCGTGGCTACGACAGCGCGGGCGTGGCGCTGGTAACCCGCGAAGGCGAGCTGCAGCGCCGTCGCAGCACCGGCAAGGTCAGCGAACTGGCAGCCTCGCTTCAGGCGGCACCGCTCAATGGCGGGCTGGGGATTGCCCACACGCGCTGGGCCACCCACGGCGCACCTACCGAGGCTAACGCCCACCCACATTTCTCCAATGGCGAGCTGGCGGTGGTGCACAACGGCATCATCGAAAACCATGAGCAGCTGCGCGCCGAGCTGCAGGGGCTGGGCTATGTGTTCAGCTCGCAGACCGATACCGAGGTGATCGCTCACCTGCTGCACCACAAGCTCAAGGAGCAGGGCGAACTGGTCGCCGCGCTCAAGGCGACCGTCAAGCAGCTGCACGGTGCCTATGGCCTGGCCGCCATTCGCTTGAGCCAACCGGATCGGCTGGTAGCGGCGCGTAGCGGTAGCCCTCTGGTCATCGGCCTGGGCCTTGAAGAGAATTTCCTGGCTTCCGACCAGCTTGCCCTGCGGCAGGTAACCGACCGTTTCATGTACCTGGAAGAGGGCGACATCGCGCAGATCACCCGCGAATCGGTACAGATCTGGGCGGCCGATGGCCAGCCGGTTCACCGTGAAGTGGTGCAGTACCACGAAGGCGCGGAAGCCGCCGACAAGGGTGAGTACCGCCACTTCATGCTCAAGGAGATCCATGAGCAGCCCAGCGTGGTTCAGCGCACGCTCGAAGGCCGCCTGGGCCAGCAGCAGGTGCTGGTACCGTCCTTTGGCCCGCAGGCCCCTGCGCTGTTCGCCAAGGTCCGAAATGTGCAGATCGTGGCCTGTGGTACCAGCTACCACGCAGGCATGGTCGCGCGTTATTGGCTCGAAGGGCTGGCCGGTGTTCCCTGCCAGGTCGAAGTGGCTTCCGAATTCCGTTACCGCAAGGTGGTGGTACAACCCGGCACCTTGTTCGTCACCATCTCGCAATCGGGCGAAACGGCAGACACCCTCGCCGCGCTGCGCAATGCCAAGTCGCTGGGTTACCTGGGTAGCCTTGCGATCTGCAACGTCGGTATCAGCTCGCTGGTGCGCGAGTCCGACCTGACCCTGCTCACCCAGGCTGGCCCCGAAATCGGCGTGGCGTCGACCAAAGCGTTTACCACGCAGCTGGTGGCGCTGATGCTGTTGACCTTGGGCATCGGCCAGGTTCAGGGCACCCTGGCTCAGGGCGTGGAAGCCCACTTGGTCGAAGAGCTGCGCCGCTTGCCGGTGCGCCTTGGCGAAGCATTGGCCATGGACAGCACCGTCGAGCAGGTGGCCCAGCTGTTCGCCGAAAAACACCACACCCTGTTCCTGGGCCGCGGCGCGCAATTTCCTGTGGCGATGGAAGGGGCGCTCAAGCTCAAGGAAATCTCCTATATCCACGCCGAAGCCTACCCCGCAGGCGAGCTCAAGCACGGCCCGCTCGCGCTGGTGGATGCCGACATGCCAGTGGTAACGGTGGCGCCCAATAACGAGCTGCTGGAGAAGCTCAAGTCGAACCTGCAGGAAGTGCGCGCTCGTGGCGGCGAGCTGGTGGTATTCGCCGACGCCCAGGCCCAGCTGAGCAATGGCGAAGGCACTACCGTGGTGGCCATGCCCCACGTGGACGATGCGCTCGCGCCTATTCTCTACACCCTTCCGCTGCAGCTGCTTTCTTACTATGTCGCGGTGCTCAAGGGCACGGACGTTGACCAGCCGCGCAATCTGGCGAAGTCGGTGACGGTGGAGTAAGTCAGCTGGTGACAGCTCAAGCCGTGATCGTAAATATCAAAGTCGGTCTCTGAGTATTAAAGTCCGTCTTGCTTGGAGCCTTTGGGGGCTCCGAGCAGGAGGTCCCCTCTACGACCCCCTCTGGTGCCTCGAAATATGGGGTACTCCTCCTTGCTGCTCACCATCCAACCGCACGAGTCTCGCCGCTCCTTCGTCGACCCTGAACTGCCGCGCGAGGGGGTTGGGCGGTGCCACTGTTGGCTTTGCACCATAAACCCTGGGCGCCGCCGATAACCTGTTTGCAAACGCAGCCCCTCCGCCTGCATCAAGCGCCCGACTCGACTTCGCCGGCATGCCTCTCGTAGCTCACGTAGGTCATCGTGAATTTTGCGGTAGCCGTATACACCTGCGCTTTCCAGCCAAGCGTGTTTGATCAAGCCAAGCAGACGTTGATCTTCTTTCGGTCACTTGCTGACCGCTCCGATATTGAATTCTTCGGGGATTCATAGGACTGCTGCCGGTATAAAAGTTAACCAGCGCAACGATATATACGATCCGCACTATGTTGACGACCTCGGTCGTACTAATCTTCAAAGAATAAGAAAGGGTGAAGCCCCTATCGGCCAAGGCGGGTAAGAGGTTAACCTTCATCACCTTACCCGAGACGAGCCCGGGCCTAGGGCGGAGATCTTGAGCAGTTTCCACGCAAAACATGATAGGGTACTGCACATTTACTCTAATCAATGGGATAAGAGCTGGAGGGGGGTGATGGCTTGCGCAAGCCGTACAACAGCGCCCCTTAAAGCCTGAATCGAAATCCTTTGAATACTTGGAAGAGAGCTTACTGGAAGCTTCGTGCACTGGATTTTTAAGGAAATCGAAATGGCATACATTGATGAAATAGCTATAAAAATTAATGCTGCCGGTGAGGATCCTGCCTATGCAGGAGCTGCCGATGAGCAAACCATAAATGAATATGAAAAAGGTTTAGGAGTAAAATTTCCTAGCTCATACATATTGTTTCTGAAAAAATATGGAACGTTATCTTTCGCGGGAGACACCTACTACGGAATAACTAAGAGTGGTGTAAATGCAGTCGCTGTTCCAAATGTAGCCTTTGCGACGAAAAGTGCTAGGGCAGCTGGCGATGCCGATGAAAAAATGGTTGTCATAAAGGCTTCCGGGCATGGTCCAATATTTTCAATAGACACTTCTATTATTGGCGAGCGTGGCGAGGCTGTAGTAGTGGAGACAGAATTATCGTTTAAGCGAGATGGGGAGAAAAAAATTGCTTTCCAAAGTTTTGAGGATTTCTTTATTAGTACAATCCTGGAAGCAATAGAGGATATGTAGTTTGATATATGGCATCTATCGGTAGGAATGCAAAAACGGAGATTTGTACTGCTTAGGGGGGTGTCAGCTTCGGCTGAAGCGATCCTGACCAACCCCCGCACCGGCCCGCTTCAACCCCATCACGGTTCCCCTTTCGGCATCGTGCCTTCATGCCCCAGCGCGCTGGCGGCACGCCCTGGGTGGCCGATAAAGAAAAACACCGTAAAGGCCGACAACACAGTCAAGCCGCTCAGGATCAGCATCAAGGTGGCGAAGCCCTCCTGATACGCTGCCTGCAGCATCAAGGGATCGAGCCCCTGTACTTGGCTCAGATCGCCCATGACCAAGCGCTGCGCCAGCTCATGTGAGCGGTTCGGTGGAAAGGTGTGGGTTAGGCCAGCGCCCACTTGTGCAGTCAGCAGGGCAAGCGTGATCGCAAGGGCCACCCCTTCGCTGGCCACCCGGGTGGTATTGAAGATACCGGCGGCCATTCCCGCCTGTTCCTTGGCTATCACGCTAACGGCCAACCCGTCCATCAACCCCCAGGGCAAGCCGGTGCCGATGCCGATTATCAGCATCGCCAGCATCAGTTGCAGATGATCACCGATCGCGACGTGCGCAATGGCGTAGAGGCCTGCTGCCGCTACCAGGAAGCCGCCCGCTGAAAGGGTTGCGGCGCTGGCCCAGCGGTTCAGCCATGCGGCCAGAAGCGGTACTACCAGCATCGGCGCCGACAAGGCGAGCATGATCAAGCCGCTGTGCAGCGGCGTGGCGCCTTCCACACCGATCAAACGCAGCGGCAGCAGCACGATCAGCACGATGTAGCAGAAGCAGGTGCCGATGGGCAGTATCTGCACACCTACGAAGCGAGGGTACTTGAACAGGCTGAGCTCAAGCATGGGCTGCCGGCCCCGCCTGGATGCGCCCGCCTCGATGGCCACGAACGCCAGCAAGCTCAACAGGGCGCCAGCAAACAGCCCCAGCATCAAGGGTGATCGCCAGCCGGCGTGTGGCCCGAGGATGATCGCAGTGGTCAACAGCCCCAGCGTGGTCGAGAAGCTGAGCACACCGGGTAGGTCCAGGTACTGCGCCTGCGGGTTCCGGCTCTCGCTCATCCGCATGGCCGCGGCCAGCAATGAGACGGCAGCCAGTGCAGCGGTGCACAGGAAGATAGAGCGCCAACCGAAATGCTCTGTCAGCAGGCCACAGATCATCGGCCCGAATGCCAGGCCCAGGCCGAAGGTGGTGCCCAGCACGCTAAACGCCCGTGTGCGTGCGTGGCCTTCGAATGCCTGTGCCAAGGCTGCCGAACCGCTTGCCAGTACAGCGGCTGCGGCGACCCCTTGCACCGCGCGAAGCGCGTCGAGCCACGCGATGCTGCGAACGCTCGCCAGTAGCATGCTGGCGATGACCAACAGGACCAGGCCGAGCATAAACAGACGTTTGCGCCCATACAGGTCCGCTAGCGCCCCGGCTGCCATCAGCAAGCTGCCGAAACTGAGCATGAAGGCGTTGGTGATCCACGCCAGCGAAGAGGGGGCCGCGGCGAACGACGCTCCAATGGCCGGCGTGGCCACAGCGCCACCGGTAAAGCTCAGCGGCAATATCAGGGCTGCCATGCAAATGGCCACCAGCGCACAGTAACGGCCGCTGGCTGCGGTGTGATCCTCAGGTTCATCCATTGCGCGCCCTCTCATGCTGTTGCACTGTGGAGGCTGAATCTACAGGGGCCGCAATACGGGATAAACGGCCTTGAATTCCATTCATAGTGAACCTTAAGGATGCAATCGCATGGACAGCCTCAACGGTATTCAGTCCTTCGTGAAGACCGCCGAGTTGCTGAGCTTCGTGAAGGCAGCGCGTGCTCTGGGCATTTCTGCCTCGGCTGTGGGCAAGAATGTGGCTCGCCTGGAAGGCTCGCTGAAGGTGCGCCTGTTCCAGCGCAGCACGCGCAAGGTCAACCTCACAGCGGAGGGTGAACTGTTCTACCAGCGCTGCCGCCGCATTCTCGACGACCTGCAAGACGCCGAGGCCATGCTGTGCCATGCGGCTCAGGCACCTAGGGGGCGCCTGCGGGTCAGCCTGCCCACTATCGGCTACCGTTTTTTGCTGCCGCTGATGCCGGCCTTTCGTAACGCTTACCCTGAAGTCGAGCTGGAAATGGACTTCAACGACAACTTAGTGGATGTGATCGAAGAAGGCTTCGACGTGGTGATCCGCAGCGGCGGGCTCGCTGACTCTGGGCTCATGGCGCGCAAGCTCGGGGCGTTCCGTTTCGTATTGTGCGCAGCGCCTGGCTATCTCGCGCGCAAAGGGCGCCCCCTGGCACTGCCCGACCTCGAAAGCCACGAGTGCCTTCGCTACCGCTTCGTGACCACCGGCAAGCTTATGGACTGGAGCCTGAGCGCCAACCCGGAGATCACCCAGTTGCGGCTGCCCACGGTGCTGACTCTCAATAACATGGAGGCTGTGCGGATGGCCGCCGTCGATGGCCACGGGATTGCCTACATGCCGGATTTTCTGGTGCGCGAGGCCCTCGAAACCGGCGCACTGGAAACCGTGCTGGACGCCCATATGCAGGATCGGGGGCAGTTCTGGGCGCTGTGGCCGTCTAGCCGCCACCTGTCACCGAAAATCCGTGTGTTTGTGGATTTCATTGCCGAGCGGCTGTTCAAGTAGTAGCCCTACGCAATGCGTTGGCGGCCGGCTTGCATCACAAAAACCGGCGCCGGGGTTTTAACGACGAAGCCCTATCACTGCTCGGCAAAGTAGCGATGTGCGCGCTCGGCCAACAGCATTGCCATGCCCTGCCGGGTTTCATGGGTTACCGCGGCGGCGTGCGGTGAAAGGATGAGGTTGGGTGCCTTGATGATTCTGGCATCGATCGCAGGTTCGTTCTCGAAAACGTCCAAGGCTGCACCTTCAATGACCCCATTGCGCAGTGCGTCAATGAGATCGTCCTCGGCCACCACGGCCCCCCGCGACACATTGATCAGGGTGCCCGAGCTGCCCAAGGCGTGAAGTACCGCTGCATTGATCATCTTGTAGGTAGCCGCGTTAGCGGGGCAACACACCAGCAGGGCGTCACTCCACCGCGCCAGCTCTTCCAGATCACCAAAGTACTGATGCTCGACCTCGGGTTTGTGCTTGGGGGTGTGATAAGCCACCCGGATACCCAGAGCCGTCAAACGCACAGCGATTGCTGTACCGATCTTGCCTAGGCCGACGATGCCAACCTTGGCGGTACTCAGCCTGCGTGAAGGCGCCCACGGCCGGACGCCCCACTGGCCGTCGCGCACGTAGCGATCGGCTTCGACCACTTTGCGCCGGGCGGCCATCATCAAGGTTACGGCATAGTCGGCGGTGTCCTGTGTCACCGCATCTGCGGTATTGAACACTTCAATGCCCCGCCGCTCGGCTTCTTCCAGGTCGATACGGTCCAGGCCTGCGCCATTGCACAGGATCAATCTGAGCGCACCTAGCTGCGCCATCTGCTCGGCACTAGCCCCTGTCATGCTGGTCGTCACGGCGACCTCGATCGACATGAGACTCTCGGTGGTATTCAGAGGCACCAGCCGGTAGGGCCCGTTGAAGCGGCTGTGAAGGGCGTCGGGCAGGGGCCCGAGCATGACGATGGATGCGCAA
This sequence comes from Pseudomonas sp. URIL14HWK12:I12, assembly GCF_003097135.1. Classification (GTDB taxonomy): domain Bacteria; phylum Pseudomonadota; class Gammaproteobacteria; order Pseudomonadales; family Pseudomonadaceae; genus Aquipseudomonas. The sequence continues at coordinate 246,227 of NZ_QEQL01000007.1, read as the reverse complement.
GGCATGGGGGGTATCCTTTGCTCATGGTGCCCGAGGGCGTTTGGAGGCGGCCCAGCGCCTGCGGACTACACGGCCACACAGGCAAAGTACCCAGGCGTTATTTTCCGTTGGGAAGCGTGCCTATCCAGTCGGCGATCGCATCGGCTGTTTCCACGGGTTTCTCGGCTGGCAGCGCATGGCTCGCATTCGGTATCACCTTCACGGTCACACGGTCGCCGAACTCGTCCCTGGCTTCATTGCGTGAGGCTTGCGGCCGAAAAGGATCTGAGCCTGCCTGTAGATCCAGAATGGGGGCAGTGCCGCCTGCCCAGTAACTCTGCTTGGGGGTGTTGGCTCGGGCCGCCCGCTGGCTGGCTGTGACCGCCGGATGCCAGCCGGATAACCAGAGGGTGGGATCGTTACCTTCGGCAAAAAAAGCCAGCTTCAACCCCGCAAGCCTCTCTTCACGGGTCGAGTCGGGATCGTTGATTCGGGTGATGGCCTCGGAGAGTTCTGCAGGCCACTGACGCGCGCCGCCGGCGAGCAGGACGATGCCAGATACGAGAGAGGGATGATCGGTAGCGATGGTTTTGGCAATCCACTGGCCGTAGGCATGGCCGGCCACGATGGCCGGCCCTGAGCCCTCAGCCTGGATAACCGTTGCCATGTCATTTCCAAAATCATGGAATGTAACCCCGGCCATAGGGCCTTTCGAGCCGTCTACGCCTCTAGGATCAGGCAAGATGACTTTATAGCCGCGGGTTGCGAGCCGATCGGCCAGCGGCGCGAGCTCCTGGCTGCCTCGCCCGGTCGATGCCAGCACCATCACCAGCGGGCCCGAGCCCCGCACCGAATAGGAAATGACCCCATCGGCAATGCTTACGGTCTTGTGGGATACCTCAGTACTCGAATGAGCCAGGCACGAAAAGCCAATAAGGCTGGCTGCCATACCGCGCAGTAGCGTGTCAGCGATGTTCATAGGGCCCCCTTGTTGTTTTGGGCTACAGATTCAACAGTTGCGCGGCACTCGGCGGCGCAACCGCCATCCAGAGGTGAGCGTCCGCTCAGAACTTGAAGCTGTAATCCATGATGACCCGGTCCTGATCACTGTTACGTTGGTAATCGCTGCGCAACATCCCATGGCGCCAACGCAGGCCGAGGCCTTTGAGAGAGCCGCTCTGAACGACGTAACCCAGGTCTGTGTCGAGTTCACGTTCGCTGCGCTCGCCCTGGAAACCCTTGACCTGTGCGTCATCGCTTTTGACGTAGCGGGCTGTGAACCCCAGCCCGGGTATCCCGACAGCTGCAAAGTCAAAGTCATACCTGCCCAACCAGGACGCCTGGTTTTGCTTGGCAAAGTTGGTGATCATCATTTCCGTATGAAGATAGGTCGCGGTGCTGTCCAGTTGCGGATAGGCCCCTTCACCGTCGACCTTCTGGTAACCCGCCTGGAGGGTATGCCCTTGCCATTCGTAGCCGAACAGCCCGCTGTACACCTGGTTGCTGATGCGCCCGGCGTCATGGCTGCCGGCATCTTCGGACAGAAATACCCTTACGTCGCTGACGATACGACCAGGCCCTGCGGCCAACTTGCCCTTGAGCCCCAGAAAGTGCTGGCGATACACATCTTCAAGCTCTCCGAGGTTGTAGGTAAGCCTGAGGTTCTTGCTGAGGGCGTAGTCGGCAGCGAAGTACCTGAAGTCGCGGTCTTCGACATTCGGATATTGGCCATTGGAATAGGCAATGCCGACTCCGCGGTAGTCGGTCGAGTCACGCGCCCTGGCTTTGTCGAGCTTGCCAGCCTGGAGTGTCAGCCCTTCGATCGAAGTGTTGGTGATCTGAGTGCCGAAAAAGTCCTGGGGGAACAAGCGTGTGGTGCTGGGTTGTAGTACCCCTAGGTTCGGGCTCAAGGTGCCGTATAGCACTTCGGTGTTCTTGTAGAGCTGCATTTTCGCAGTCAGTGCAAGCTTGCTGTACTCATCCTGGGCTTTGCGCGCATAGCTTGGCCCGCCCCGTTGTGGCTCGGCGTCGCGCGGCAGCAGGCCAGAGCCACTTCGTTCCGGGCTTGAGTCCAGCTTGAAGCCCGCCATTAGCGCTGCGTTCAGGCCAAAGCCGATATCGCCCTCGGTGTAACCCGATAGAAACCGGAACGTCAGCCCTTGTGCGGCTTCCTCGACCCGGTTTTGCCCAGTCCCGTCGCGATAGTCGTTTTGAAAGTAGAACGTTTTCGAGTCAATCGAGCGCTTGCTGTCCTGCAGAAACGCCGCCTGGGCGCTCGCTGCGGCCAGCAGGTTGAGGGTGGCGAGCGTCAACAGCTGCCGGTTCAGGTTTATTGTCATTGTTACCTGTCCTGTGTGGGAGCATTCAAATCCGCCGGCATTGAGCCAGCGGGCCAATTACCATTGAGGGGGCTTGAAAAGTCAATAGGCTATAAAAATGACCTATTGACTTTTTTTCGCCCCCCGCGTCTCATGTCCACACAGCAAGAGCCCTGACCCTGGGCTTGGATTCTCAGTCTGAGCGTCGAAAAAAGGGCGGGCAGTCACCCATAACAACAACAGGGCAACCAACGATGATCACAGCACGCGACAGTGCAGATACCGGCATTCAGACCGTCACGGATGAACAGTTCGCTAACCGTACGTTCGCCCGGGTCAAATGGAAAATCCTGCCGCTCTTGATGATTTGCTATGTCCTGGCGCTCATCGACAGGAACGTCATCGGCTTTGCCAAGCTTGGGTTCATGAAAGACCTGGGCTTCGGCGAGACGGTTTTCGGCATCGGTGCCGGCGTGTTCTTCGTGGGTTATATCCTGTTCGAGATCCCGAGCAACCTCATGCTCCAGCGCATCGGTTTCCGCAAGACGGCGTTGCGCATCATGCTCATGTGGGGGCTCGCCTGCGCTGCATTTTCCCTGATGCACAACGAGATGGTGTTCTACGTGCTGCGCTTCATACTGGGCGTTGCCGAGGCGGGTTTCTTCCCAGGTGTGCTGTTGTTTCTGACCTTGTGGATACCACGCAATCGCCGGGCAAGCGTGACGGCGATGTTCATGGCGGCTATCCCTATTTCGGGCATGATCGGCGGCCCGTTGGCCGGTGGCATCATGCAGCATCTGGACGGGTTCTACGGTTTCAAGGGCTGGCAGATTCTCTTTCTGGTGGCCGGCCTTCCTGCCTGTGTGATGGGCGTGGTGACCTACCTGGTGCTCGACAACTCTCCGAAGGAAGCGAAGTGGCTTTCTGATCGCGAAAGGGCGGTCATTTCTGACGAGTTGGCCGCAGACGAGGGCAGTGGTGCCAGTGAGCACCATTCACTGCTGGGGGCGCTCAAAGACAAGCGGGTTTACATCCTGGCGTTCACTGCCCTTGCCGTGTTCAGCGGCGCCGTAGCGGCTGCCTTCTGGGTGCCGACCATCATCCGTAAAACAGGCGTAAGCGATCTGTTTCACGTGGGCTTGTTGTCTTCACTGCCGTTTCTGGTGGGCATGATCGCCCAGTATCTGGTTGGGCGTCATTCCGACAAGGTCATGGAGCGCCGCTGGCACGTGGCAATCTGCCTGGGCATCTCGGCCCTTGGTTGGCTGACGCTTGCTTTGCTGCAGCCCAGTACCACTGTTTCGGTCGTGCTTCTGGTTGTCGCCACCGCCTCCGTACTGGGTGCGACCGGGCCGTTCTGGACGCTCCCTGGCAGCCTGCTGACCGGTAAGGCGGCGGCCGGCAGCATTGCGCTCGTCACCACCCTGGCGGGCGTGGGCAATGTGTTCATGCCAGCGTTGGTTGGCGCATTGATCGACCTGACCGGGAGCATGGCAGCTTCGCAAGTGGCCTATGGCGTGCTGATGCTGGCCGGCGCCGCGGCGATCGTCATGGGCACGCCACCCGAAGCTGGCAGGCCTGTAGCCAGAGCCCAATGACCCGTTTCTACCCAGAGAGGAAAGCTACCCCCATGCGCGACGTCTTTATTTGCGATGCCGTTCGAACGCCGATTGGTCGATTTGCAGGTGCTCTTTCCAGCGTCAGGGCCGACGACCTGGCGGTGGTGCCGATCAAAGCACTGCTCGCGCGCAACCCGGGGGTGGATCCGGCGGCTATTGATGAGGTGTTCCTGGGGTGTGCGAACCAGGCTGGGGAAGACAACCGCAACGTGGCGCGTATGGCCGCGTTGCTCGCTGGCATACCGACATCGGTGGCGGGTGTGACGGTGAACAGGCTGTGCGCCTCTGGCCTGGATGCCGTAGGCACCGCTTTCCGGGCGATCGCCTGTGGGGAGATGGACTTGGCAATCGCCGGCGGGGTCGAGTCCATGTCGCGTGCTCCCTTCGTCATGGGTAAAGCGACGTCGGCGTTTTCTCGGCAGATGAGCATGGAAGACACGACCATCGGCTGGCGCTTCGTCAACCCTGAAATGGTGGCGTTGTATGGTGTGGACAGCATGCCGCAAACCGCAGATAACGTCGCCGCAGACTACGGTGTTTCGCGCGAAGACCAGGACGCGTTTGCCAGCCGAAGCCAGGGGCGCGCCGCGGCCGCACAGCAAAGTGGTTTTTTCGCGGAAGAAATCGTTCCGGTGGTCGTCAAGCAGCGCAAAGGCGAACACCTGGTGGACCAAGACGAGCACCCCCGGCCTGACACCACGGTGCAGACGCTCGCCGCACTCAAGCCAGTCAACGGCCCTGGAAATACCGTGACGGCCGGGAATGCCTCCGGGGTCAATGACGGCGCTGCGGCCATGTTTCTGGCCAGTGCCGAGGCGGTACAGCGCCATGGCCTGAACGCCCGCGCGAAAGTGCTCGGCATGGCCAGCGCGGGGGTGGCCCCGCGCGTAATGGGGATCGGCCCCGTGCCGGCCGCGCAGAAACTGCTGGCGCGCCTGAAGCTTGGCATAAATGACTTCGATGTCATCGAATTGAACGAAGCGTTCGCCAGCCAAAGCCTGGCTGTTGCCCGGGCATTGGGTATCTCCGATGACGCCGCGCAGCTCAACCCACACGGTGGCGCTATCGCCCTTGGCCATCCCCTTGGCATGAGCGGTGCGCGCTTGGTGATGACGGCGGTACATGCGCTGGAAAAACAAAACGGTCGACTGGGGCTGGCCATGCTCTGCGTAGGTGTCGGCCAGGGCCTGGCGTTGGCGCTCGAGCGCGTCTGAGCCGTGCGGCCGACACCAGTGGTCGGTTCCAAAACAACCGGACCTGATGAGGATTAACCGATGGGCACGATTTCGTCAGCATTATTGAGAAAGGTCACTGCCGAGTTATACGAGAGGTCACTGAAGAAGATCCCGGAAGACACCAAGCTCGCGCTCGCCAGGGCACGGTCGGTGGAGACCAACCAAACCGCAGGGCATACGCTGGACAACATGATTGCCAGCGCGCGTGCCGCCGAAGAGGAAAACCATTTCGTCTGTTCGGATTCCGGCATTCCCGTGTATTTCATGAAAGTCGGAACACAGGTCAATTTCGATGGGCCGGTCAAGCAGGCGATTACTGATGGCTTCAGCGATTTGGTGGCGTCGATCCAGCCGCCGATGCTTGCCCATGTCACCAACCCCCTGACTCTGGAGCGCGGGTACGCCGGCAAAGACATGCCGATCACCACGTTCGAGATGATCGACGACGCCGACTACGTCGAGATCACCTGCTCACCCAAGGCACTGGGTTCGGGGCGGTGGGCGGCGCTTGAGATCTTCACCTTTCCCACCCTGGACGTGATCGAGCGTTACGTCATGGACGTGGTGCTCAAGGCTGGGCCGCAACACTGCCCGCCAGTTGTTATAGGTGTGGGGATCGGTGGCACCTTCGACTACGCGGCCAAACTGGCCAAGCAGGCCATGCTTCGGCAGATCGGTACCCAGAACCCCGACCCGATCCTTGCGCAGATGGAAAGCCGGCTCTACACGGCGGTGAACGCTACAGGCTTTGGGCCAATGGGCACCGGCGGTGACGCCACGGCGATGGCGGTGCATGTCGATTATGCCTCGGGCCACGGCTTCACCCCGGTAGCGGTGTGTTTCAACTGCTGGATCAACCGCCGGCGTTCGGCCCGGATATACCCCAGCGGCCACGTGGAATATTTCGAATAAGGAGGCGTGAATGAAGCGGCTTCAAGCACCGTTTGATGAGCAGGCTATCCGCTCTCTGAAGGCAGGCGATCTGGTGGTGGTGGAGGGCGAGGTGATCATCACCGCCGGCCTTCCCACGCATCAACGCCTCATCGATTGCCTGGACACCGGCACCGAGCCTCCCGTTGATTTGCGAGGGCAAGCGCTGTTTCACCTGGGCGGCTACAGCCAGGGCGAAGGTGACGACTTCGAGATGCTTTACATCAACCCGACCACCAGTACACGTTTCAACCCGTACATGCCCAAACTGATCGAAGGGTTCGGGCTTCGCGTCACCGGTGGGAAAGGGGGGTTGGACGAGCATAGTGTGGCTGCGATGCAGAAAGTCGGCTGTGTGTACCTGTCCTTTCTGGGAGGGGGTTGCACGCTGCTGTCGCGGGCCATCCAGCGGGTGGTCCAAGTGGGCTGGCCCGAAATGCTGACCCACTATCGGCTTTCGAAAATCAGCGTCAGCGACCTTGGCCCCGTGGTCGTTGCGATCGATGCGCACGGCAACAGCCTTTACGCGCAGAATGCCGCCGCTGCGGCTGAGCATGCCAGCACAGCGTTGCAGGCGTTGCAGTCGCAACCGTATCGGCTGGGCTGAGTTTCAGGCCCTGACCCCGAGGCAATGAAGCCTCGGGGCTCTGCCCTGGCCTTTGAATGATCGACCCTTCACGTTATCCGTGGCGTTGGCGCACCCGCTGATAACGCTCAACGCCCCAGATAGCGCGGGGGGCGTTTCTCGAGAAACGCCCGCATGCCTTCTTTCTGATCATGGCTATCGAATAGCAGCGTGAACGCCTTTCGCTCCAGCGCCAGCATCGTTTGCAGAGGCGCGTCTTGGCCCAAGCGAATCATTTCCTTGATCGCGCTTACTGCCAGCGGGGGTTTGCTGGCGATGGTGCGAGCGATGGCCTGAGCGTGCTCGAGCGCCTGCCCGTCGTCGCACAACCGCGAAACCATGCCAATGGCCAAGGCTTGTTCGGCGGTCACCGAATCCCCGGTCAGCGCCAGCAGTGCCGTCTGATATTTGCCGATGGTACGCAGCAGGCGCTGCGTCCCCCCTGCACCCGGCATGATGCCCACATTGATCTCAGGCTGGCCCAGGCGCGAAGAGCGACCGGCAATGATGATGTCGCAAGCCAATGCCAGTTCGCATCCTCCCCCGAGGGCATACCCTTCTACCGCTGCGACCAGGGGTTTGCTGCAGGCGCTGACCACTTCGAACATACGGCCGGTCTGCAGCGCTTGATGCGTTGCGGGCGTCATCTCGAGCATTTCGGAGATGTCAGTGCCCGCGACAAAATAGCCGCCGGAGCCGGTAATGATGATCACCTTGACCGCAGGGTCGTTCTCCAGGCCGCTGACGGCCTCGGCAATCAACGCTTTGACCTGCAGGTTCAGTGCATTGCGCCGTTCGGGACGGGCCAGTGTGATGACCGCAATGCCGTCTGCATCGATGTGGGTGAAAACGGGGCCTTGGGTATTCATTGGTTCGCTCCTTCAGCGTGCCAGCGCTGCCTGGAAAGGGCCTTGCGGCGCAGCAGCGCGCTTGGGCGGTAACGTCCGTCTGGATAGGCGCTGGCAAGGTTTTCCAGCACAGAGACAACATTGTCGCTGCCATAGGCATCCGCCCAGGCTAGCGGGCCTATCGGGTAATTGACGCCTTTGATCATGGCCGTGTCGACGTCTGCGGGGCTTGCGATTCCATGGCACACCGCTTCAGCAGCTTCGTTGGCGAGCATGCACAACGTGCGCAGCACCAGCAGGCCAGGCACGTCATCGATGACCGTGACGCCCTTGCCCAGGGCCTGGAAGAAACCGGTAGCGCTGGCAAGCGCCTCGCGGGAGCATTGATCGGCCTTGGCGAGCACCACCAGGGAGGCTTTGCGATAGTCGGTCGATGCGTCGAACAGAACGATGTTGTCCGTACCGGCCTTCACCGCGAGGGAGGTCGCTGCCTCGCCTGTGCACGGCAGGATCTGCACGTCATCGAGCAGGATGGCGCCTGGGCCTGCGCGCCGTTCGATCTTCATACCGTGCTCGTTGGCGAGCTCGGCGAGCAGGCCGGCGCCGGTGAACTCTCCCTGCACAACGGCTTGCGCCGGTGGCTTTTCAGCAGGCGCCAGCTCTACCGCCGGGGCAGGTGCGTTTTCCGCGTACAGGTGAAAACCCCGACCGCTTTTGCGGCCGAGCCATCCGGCATCGACCAGCGCCTGTTGGATGAGCGAAGGCTTGTAGCGAGGGTCTTGGAAAAAACTGTTGTAGACCGAGCGGGTGACCGCAAAATTGGTGTCATGGCCAATGAGGTCCATCAGTTCCAACGGGCCCATTCGGAACCCCCCCGCATCGCGAAGAGCCGCATCCAGGGTGCCCTTGCTGCAAGCCTGTTCCTGAAGCGCCAGCATGGCTTCGGCATAAAAAGGCCTGGCCACCCGGTTCACGATGAAGCCGGGCGTCGAACGGCAATGGACGGGTGATTTTCCCCATGCTTTGGCCGTTGCCGCGATGAGGTCCGCTATTGCGGGCGCTGTCGCCTCGCCGCTGACGACCTCCACCAACGGGAGGACGGTCGCTGGATTGAAAAAATGCATGCCAACCAGGCGTTCGGGCTGTTGCAGGCCGGCACCGATCGCCGTGATCGAGATGGACGAGGTGTTGCTTGCCAGGATCGCATCGGCAGCGACGCAGTGTTCAAGCGATTTGAACAGCGCGGTCTTGATTTCCAGATCCTCGATAATGGCTTCGATCACCAAGCCGCAATCGTGCAAAGCTTGAACATCGGAAACCAGAACGAGCCGGGCCTGGTAGGCCGCTTGATCGGCAGGCGGGATATCGCCTTTCTTCACCCATCGGGCAGCGATGCTGGCGATAGCTTCAGCAGCTTTGGGCAAGGCTTCCTGGCGGGTGTCGTACAGCTTGACGGTATGGCCTGCGCGCAGCGCCACAGCGGCAATCCCATTGCCCATGGTGCCGGCCCCAACCACGCCGATCGTTGTGCCTGCAGCAAGGCCGGGAACGGCGTTGGTAGTGTTTTTCATACAGCCCTCACTGATTGATCCAGAAGCGCCTGGCGCTTGAAACTGGTGAAACCTTAGGAGCAACAGACTGTATAAGTCAATAGACTGACCTATAGGATAATTTGGGTTTCTCTGAAAAGGTCAATTCATCGGTATTTTGCGTTTTGTGAGATACTCCAGCGCTACGCGCGGCCGCCGTTGGGCGTGCTGCTCCACCGATCGAGGCAGGCAAAATGAGTGAGCTGGAGTTTCTGAATCGACCCGGGGTCGACTTCAGCAGAAGCGGCGTATCACGTTACATCCAACTGGCAACGCTCTTTCGCAGGCGTATCGAGCAGGGCATATGGCCCGTTGGTGCTCAGATTCCTACCGTTGACGACCTTGCGACCGAATGCAGCGTTGCACGGGCGACGGTCCGGCAGGCGCTGGATATCCTCGAAGACGACAAGCTGATCAAACGCTACCGCGCCAAAGGTACGTTCGTGATCCAGCAGCCACAGGAGCAAATGTGGTGTGAGGTGCCCACGGATTGGTCAGGCTTGCTGCTCTCCCCGGACGGCGCATCGATCGAAGTGCTCGACTACGACAGCAAGGCCCAGCCGGTCAACATCCAGCACAAGGTCGGTGAAAGAGCCACCGAATACCGCTGCTGGCGGCGCCGCCACCTGCGAAATGGCCGCCCCTATTACATCGGTAACGCCTACATCGATGAGTGTCTGATTCGCAAGATCCCGGCCGAGATGCTGGCCACCCACACCACATTGAGGATCCTCAAAGACCTGCCGGACCTCAAACTGATCGAAGTTCATCAGACCATCACGGTGGGCACCGCCGATCTGGAAACCGCCGAAGCGTTGGAAATCCCGCTCAATGCGCCCGTGGTGTATTGCTATCGCACGGCTGTCGATGACAAAGGCAAGGTCGTGTTTGTCGGCGATGGCGTTTATCGCGGGGATGTCGTGCGGCTGGACGTCAAGGTGTCGGTGAAATGACCGACATGACGCTGCACTGGTCACCCCTGTCGCCGTTCGTGCGCAAGGTTATGTGCTGTCTCCACGAGCGGGGGCTGGCCAGCAGGGTTCAGTGCATACGCACCAAGGTCTCCAGCCAGGCACCCAACCTCGGCCTGATCGGCGACAACCCGCTGATCAGGATTCCTACCCTGGTGCTGGGGGATGGCCAGGCGCTGTTCGATTCCGTTGTTATCTGCGAATACCTCGACAGCCTCGATGGCCCTCCCACGCTTTACCCCAGCAGCGGTGCGGCGCGATGGCAGGCGCTGCGGTGGCAGGCATTGGGCGATGGCCTGTGCGATACCTTGATTGGCTGGCGCCACGAGCGCGACCGCCCCAGTGATCAGCAAAATCCTGCCCTGCTCAACGCCGCGCAGGTGAAGGTGGATGCCACTCTGGACCGCCTCGAGGCGGAGGTGGGCGACCTGAACAGGGCTGAATTTGGAATCGGCCACATCGCTGTCGGTTGCGCCTTGGGCTATCTAGGCGTGCGTTTCACCGCCATGCCCTGGCGTGACGGCCGGCCAGGGCTTTCTCAATGGCATGCAGCATTCGAAGGTCGGCCCAGCGCGCTGATTACCCGGCCTCCATTGCCCGAGTGACTTTTATCCTTAAAACTTTCTGAGCCCGCGGGCTGGCGTAGCTACGAGAGACAGGCCTATACTGAAAAGGTCATAAAGTTAGTTGATAGGCATAAAATGAGCTCTACACAGAAATCCGGCTTGGGCGAAACCTCCCCTGTGATGAAGCTTCACTGGTCCCCCCGGTCTCCCTTTGTGCGCAAGGTCATGATCGTTCTGCACGAAACCGGGCAGCTGGATTTGGTCGAGTGCGTGCGCAACGTGGTGGGCATGGCGCAGCCTAACGAGCAGGTGATGCTCGACAACCCCCTCAACAAGATTCCCACGCTGGTGCTGCCTGACGGCCAGGCGCTCTACGACTCACGCGTCATCTGTGAATATCTGGACGGGCTGCACAGTGGGGATCGCCTGGTTCCTCGGGGTGGCAGCGGTTATTACCAGGCGATGACCTGGCAAGCACTTGGGGACGGCTTCCTGGACCTGCTGCTGTTGTGGCGCAACTGGGCCACTGATCGGGGCCTCGCTCACGATGCCCCCGACGACGCCTACATGAAAGCCTTTTCAAGCAAAACGGAGCGTGCTCTGAACGCCTTGGAAAGCCAAGCAGAGCAACTTCAGGCGGCTGCGCTCAACATCGGGCACATCGCGATCGCCTGCGCGTTGGGGCACTTGGACTTCCGCTGGGAATGCCTGCAGTGGCGCAACGGCCGGCCTCGGCTGGCTGCTTGGTTCAAAGCGTTCAACGAGCGCCCTTCGGCGCAGGCCACCTTGGTCAGAAACGACGAAGCGACTGCTGCCCACTAACCCCAGAGGAGCTCCCGGCATGGCTGGACCACTTTCTCATATCCGCGTTCTCGACCTCAGCCGCATCATGGCCGGCCCATGGTCTGGCCAGGTTCTGGCCGACCTCGGCGCCGATGTCATCAAGGTCGAGCGCCCCCAAGTCGGTGACGACACGCGCACATGGGGGCCGCCCTTTCTCAAGGATTTCGATGGCCAGGCAACCAAAGAGGCGGGCTATTACCTGGCAGTGAATCGAGGCAAACGCTCGGTCACTATCGACCTCTCGGACCCAGCTGGCCAAAAGATCGTGCGGGAGCTGGCCGCGCAATCGGACATCGTGCTCGAAAACTTCAAGTCGGGGACGCTCGAGCGCTATGGCCTGGGCTATGAAGATCTAAAGGCAGTCAAACCCGACATCATCTACTGCTCCATCACCGGCTTCGGGCAGACCGGGCCAAAGCGTGACCATGCCGCCTATGACTTCATGATCCAGGCCATGGGCGGGCTGATGAGCGTCACTGGCGAACGCGATGACGAGCCTGGTGGAGGCCCGCAGAAGGTGGGTATTCCGATCGTAGACATCATGACCGGGATGTATGCCACGGTCGGTGTGCTGGCGGCGTTGGCCAACCGCGACCGCACCGGCCAGGGTGAGTACGTCGATATCGCAATGCTCGATGTTCAGACAGCCATTCTGGCAAACCAGGCGATGAACTACCTGGTCTCCGGGAAAGAGCCTCGACGCGCAGGCAACCGGCATCCAAACATCCAGCCTCAGGATGTCTTCAAATGCGCCGACGGGCACATCGTTCTCGCGGTTGGCAATGACGGCCAGTTCGAGCGGTTCTGCAAAGTCATCGGCCGCCCCGAGTTGGCCCAGGAGACTCTCTATGCCACCAATCAGGCCCGGGTGCGCAATCTTCCCGGCTTGTTGAGCATCATCCGGGAACGCCTTGCAGAGCAGCCGTTGGCGTACTGGCTGGCAGAGCTTGAGCGCGAGTCCGTTCCCTGTGGCCCGATCAATACGATTCCAATGGTCTTTGCCGACGAGCAGGTGCAGTCACGCGAGATGCTCAGAGAGCTGGAGCATCCTCTGTCCGGAACGGTTCCTCAAGTGGTCAGCCCCATCCGTTTGAGCCAGGCACGGCTCGAGTTCAACCGCGCGCCGCCATTGCTGGGGCAGCACACCGATGAAGTCTTCCGCGAGCTGGGCATCACCCGCTGTACCTCGTAATTCATTCGTCGTTTCGTTGGCCATTAATACGTCATGGAGAAAGAGATGTCCCGGATACCCTTGTTTGAACCCGAGGGCATGACCGAACAGCAAGCCAAGGTGTATGCCGAGGTAGTGGGGGGCCCACGGGGTCGCCTGGTGGGGCCGTTGCGTGCTGCGATGCACAACCCTGTGTTGGCGGATCGCTGGCAGAAGTTTGGTGAGGTGCTGCGCTTCAATACTTCACTGCCCAAGAAGCTGACCGAGCTTGCGATCCTGGTAACGGCCCGGCGGTGGAATAGCCAGCTGGAGTGGCATATCCATGCCCAGGACGGCCTGAACGCAGGGCTGTCTGCCGAGGTCATCGAAGCACTGCGCAGCGGCGCATCTCCCGCCTTCGACGACCCACAGGAGGCAGATGTGTACGAGTTCGCCTGTGAGCTTCAGCTCACCGGCAACGTTGCGCAGCCGCTGTATGAGCGGCTGCATGATCGCTGGGGCACCGTGGCGATGGTCGATCTGACCTCCGTGATCGGCTACTACACGCTGGTTGCGATGACGCTGAACGTTCATGCCATCCCACTGCCCGATGGCGCGCAGAATCCTCTCGATGATCTTTCCTCGCCTCACGATCAGCCATGGTCGCTGTCGCAGCTGGCGCCTGTTGAACGCACCCCCCTCAAGACAGCGGAGCAACAGCTATGACCTCAACCCCCGATACAGTGCCCGCTCGCCTGCCATCGGCACCTGTGCGGAAACTTCCTGAAGGCGCGTGTGATGTTCATTGCCATGTTTTCGGGCCCCTGGATTCGTTTCCGACAGGGCCTGCAACATACGCGATTCCTCTTGCCGACCCACAGGTCTACCGAGCGATGCTCGACCGCGCCGGGCTAGACCGAGGCGTGCTGATCCAACCTGCTCCCTATGGTACGGACACCCGGGCCTTGATGAACGCCCTGCAGGCAATGGGCGATCGAGTTAGGGGTATCGCCGTCGCCAATGCCGACATCACCGATGAGCAACTGGCGGCGCTGAACCAGGCAGGCGTACGTGGCCTTCGCTTCATCGAAATGCTCGACCCCACCAGTGGTCGCCGATATGCAGGCAGCATTGGAATCGATGTACTTCAACAGCTGGCCCCCCGTATGAAACGCCTGGGTTGGCAAGCTCACCTCTGGGCCAAAGCCCAGGATTGCCCGCGTATCTTCGACGAAATCCATCACCTCGACCTACCTATCGTGTTCGATCACATGGGGCAATTCGACGTGAAGGCAGGCGTCGAGGGCGCGGCGTTCCAAGGGTTTTTGAAATTGCTCGAAACCGGGCAGGTATGGACCAAGCTGTCGCTGTGCAGGGTGTCAGCCAAGCCTGATGACTATGCCGATGTTCGGGCATTTCACGAGGCGCTGCTCGACACTCGCCCTGATCGCCTGCTGTGGGGATCTGACTGGCCATTCGTGCGAATGGGTGCTGCCTCCCCAGACGTCGGGATGCTGCTCGACACGTTTCAAGGCTGGGCAAAGAGCCCTGAGCGCATTAAGCAGATCCTTGTAGACAACCCAGCCGAGCTGTTCGGCTTCTGATCCCTTTGAAGAGAGCTCCGATGGAAGATATCCAACTCCAAATCACTGACGGCGTCGCAGTGGTTACCCTCAATCGCCCGCCGGTCAACGCCATTACGCTGGCTCACTACCAGGCGATCGGTGAACTGTTCGAAAGCCTAGGTAAAGACATGGGTGTCCACTGCGTCATCTTCACCGCAGCGGGGGAACGCGCATTTTGTGCAGGCCTGGATCTGCACGAGTTTCTGGCGGCTACCGTCGATGAAGACCCGGCACGTGCTGCGGTGGTCAGAAAGTGCTTCGCAGCCGTGCGCGCATGCGAAATTCCGGTGATCGCGGCAGTCAACGGCCCGGCGCTGGGCGCCGGAACGGTGCTGGCCGCCGTGTGTGATTTCCGCCTGGCGTCCGAGAAATCCAGCTTCAGCATGCCGGAGATCAACGTTGGCCGTTGCGGTGGTGGCGCGCACCTGGGGCGGCTGATCGGCCAGGGTAACCTGCGCAAGATGTTTTTCACCGGCCAACCCATCGATGCTCAGGAGGCCTTGCGCATCGGCCTTGTCGAAGAGGTGCTACCTGCTGCCAGGTTGATGGACAGAGCGTGGGAGCTGGCGCGTACCATCGCTTCGAAGAGCCCACTTGGCTTGCGGATGGGCAAGGCCTCGCTCAATGAGATCGAGTTCATGCAAGTTGAAGAGGGCTATCAGGTCGAGCAGGGCTACAGCACGCGCCTCATGGCTACCGAAGACGCCCGCGAAGCCACACGTGCTGTGGTGGAGAAGCGTAAGCCTGCCTTCGTCGGGCGGTAGCAGGCCCTGCTGCCGGCCTATATTGCATGCCGAGTGCACCGGCCTTTCACCCAGGCTTGCCTCGCTCAGGGCTTGGCCCCTGGTTCGGCCAGAAGGGTGTTGAATGGGTAGATCTCGCTCGGGTGAAAATTGATCTGCTTGCCCACGACCGTCACCAGCGTGCCGTCGCTGAAGACTTTGAGCCGATGCCCGTTGCGAAAGCTCAAGGTGTGCAGCACGCCGCCGTTGTCCTTTGTGATCTGATGATCGACCAGGTCCAGTAGGTTCATCAGCCCAATTTGCGCATCGGGTGTATTGATGCTCAAGCAGCTTTCGATTTCGTCGTTGACGGCCATGCTGATGGGTTCTGGGAACAGGTTGTGATTGTGCATCCTTATGCCCTCACGGAAGTGGTAGGGCATTAGAAGCCGCTTGCCCTTCGGGCCGATGCAGGACCGGTCTGCATTTAACGTCAGAAAACTCCGTAGTTGCGTTAAAGCACCGGTGCTATCAGGCGGGCGATACGCATGCTCATCTTTTGCAGGCGATGGGTGTCGGTGATGTCTGCAGCCGTTAGTTCTTGGGACTGGCTGAAGTCATGTTCGAGCATGGCCTGCACTTGCGAAGTGAAGGCGGCATCGACGGTCAACAGCATCACCTCGAAATTCAGGCGGAACGAGCGGTTGTCCATGTTGGCGCTGCCGATCGCACTGATTTCGTCATCGATGAGCACTACCTTCTGATGAAGGAAGCCAGGCTGGTAGCGGAAGATCCGCACGCCTGCGCGCACGGCTTCGAAAGCGTACAGGCTCGAAGCTGCGTACACGATCTTGTGATCTGGCCGCGACGGAATCAGGATTCGAACATCCACACCGCGCAACACTGCCAAGCGTAGCGCGGCACTGACAGCTTCATCGGGCACAAAGTAGGGGCTGGTGATCCAGACGCGCTGCCGGGCGCTGTGGATGGCCTCCATGAAGAATAGGGCGCAGGTTTCGTGCTCGTCCGCCGGCCCGCTGGCCAGCACCTGGCACAGCAAGCCGTCTTCGGGGTACTGGTCAGGCAGCAGCAGTGGCGGCAACTGGCGGGTGGCCCAATACCAATCTTCGGCGAACGACTCCTGCAGGCAGGCCACGACCGGGCCGATAACCCATACGTGAGTGTCACGCCAGGGCGAAAGAGGCGGGTGATCGCCTAGATATTCATCACCCACATTATGGCCACCCACAAACCCTTTCTCACCGTCGACCACGACGATCTTGCGGTGGTTGCGGAAGTTGACCTGGAACCGGTTGAACAGGCCTTTGCGGGTGGTGAACGCGCGCATTTGCACACCTGCCTCGGCCAAGGTATCGATGTAGCGCTTCGGTAAGGCGTGGCTGCCGACTTTGTCGTACAGCACGAATATCTCCACGCCCGCAGCTGCTTTTTCGATCAGCAGCGCCTGCAGGCGGCGGCCAATCAAGTCGTCATGGATGATGAAGAACTGGATCAATACCACCTGGCGTGCATTGCGGATCGCCGCGAAGATTTCACTGAACGTGGCTTCTCCGTCGATCAGCAAACCGACTTTGTTATTGGCCAGGCACGGCATTCTGCCTAGCTTGCGCATCGCACGTAGCGAACCGTAAGAGTCTGACGCCTTTGCTGCCAGGGCCTCCTCGATCCAGGGGCGCCAGTTCAGGTCTGCGATTGCAGTGTGCATTTCACGGTTAGCCAGGCGCCGGGCGTCGATGTAAGCGTCGAATGCCCGCCGACCAAACATCAGGTAAGGAATCAAGGTGAAGTAAGGAATGAAAAACAGCGACATCGCCCAGGCGATCGCACCCTGAGAGGTGCGCACAGTGAACAGTGCATGCACGGCGGCGATCACCCCCAAGGTGTGCACCAGGCCTAGCAGCAATCCGAAGAACAACGGGCTGTGGACGTCCATGAATAACCTATAAAGCGAAACGGTGCGTTCAGGTTGGACAAGCATAGTGGCCTGGAGTGGCATTGCCGTTGAGATTCGGGCAACGTATGAACCCATCGCTGGTCCATATCCCAAGACCTTCACTGGAGTTCGCTATGCGCTTCAAAGCCGCTACCCTGGCCGCCGTGCTGATTGCTTCACCTGTTGCCTACGGCCAGATGCTGCAGCCCGGCCTGTGGGAGCTGACCACCAGCAATATGCAGGTGGACGGTAAGCCATTGCCCGACATGCAATTCCTTCTGGGCCAGTTACGTAATCTGCCCCCAGAGCAGCGTGCGATGATGGAGCAAACCCTTAGCAACCAGGGCATCTCGGTTGGTGGTAACGGTATTCAGTCTTGCCTGACGGCAGAGCAGGTGAAAACCAACGACATTCCCCTTCAAGACCCGAAGTCCGGCTGTACGCAGCGCATCACTGAGCGCAATGGTAACGTCTGGAAATTCACCTTCAGCTGCCCTCGTGCCCAGGGTAATGGCGAAGCCCACTTCGCCAGCGACAAGGAATTCACGACGACCGTTAACGGCACGTTCAATGCTTCGGGCACCTCTCAAAAAGGCAGCATGAACACCCGTGCGGTCTGGCTAGGCCCTAATTGTGGAACGGTAAAGCCTCGTACCTAATGTTCCACGTGAAACACTACAATTTGTTATAACGTAACATTGATAGTATAGTCCTCGCTCCTGCGATTTAGCCGAGCGAGGCTTGCTCATGCCTGACACCCGCCTTCCCGTCACTGTCTTGTCCGGCTTCCTCGGTGCAGGCAAGACCACCGTGCTCAACCATGTGCTGCACAATCGCGACGGTTTGCGTGTTGCGGTGATCGTGAATGATATGAGTGAAATCAATATCGACGCTCAACAGGTGCGGCAGGAAGTGGCCCTGAATCGCACGCAGGAAAAGCTGGTGGAAATGAGCAATGGCTGCATTTGTTGCACCTTGCGCGAGGACCTGTTGGAAGAGGTGGCCAGGCTTGCCGACGCTGGCAGCTTCGATTACCTGCTCATCGAATCCACCGGTATATCGGAACCGATGCCGGTCGCTGAAACCTTCACGTTCGAAGACGAAGAAGGCCGCTCCCTGGCCGACCGGGCACGGCTCGACACCATGGTCACTGTGGTGGACGCGCGGACGTTCATGGCTCATTACACCGCAGCCGATGCATTGGCTGACGGCGACGAGCACTTGGACGAGGATGACCGCACCGTGGCCGATTTGCTGATTGAGCAGGTCGAGTTCGCTGACGTTATCATCGTCAACAAAACCGACCTGGTCAGCGAACAGGAGCTGGGTTCACTGTGCGCGGTGCTGGCAGCCCTGAACCCAAGGGCACGCCTGGAAACGGCCACCGAGGGCCGGGTCGATCCTGGCTGCATTCTCGGCACAGGGCTGTTCGACTTCGAGCAGGCCGCACAGGCGCCAGGATGGCTGGGGGTGATGCGCGGTGAGGAAATAAGCGAGGCCGACGAATATGGCGTGGGCGCATTCACTTATCGCGCAAGGCGGCCGTTTCACCCCCAGCGTTTTTTCGATTTCATCAACAGCCCACTGCGTGATGGAACGCTGCTTCGCTCTAAAGGTTTCTTCTGGTTGGCGACGCGCCTCGAAGAGGCTGCCTCTTGGTCCCAAGCAGGAGGCATCGGCCGCTTTGGCGCTGCCGGAAAATGGTGGAAGTATGTCCCAGCCGATCAATGGCCTGTGGATAACCACGAGCGTGAGCTCATTGGGCGGTCCTGGCAAGGTGACGCAGGGGACTGCCGGCAGGAACTGGTGTTCATAGGGCAACACCTGAGCCCCCAACAGCTGACCGCTGCGCTTGATGGCTGCTTGCTGACGGATGCTGAATGGGGCCTAGGCCCCGGCCATTGGGCGACCTGGCATGACCCGTTCGGGGAATGGCAGTGATCAGGGTGGAGTTATCCACACCCCTTGGCTCTTCTGTTCGCAAAAGGGTTTGAGAAACTGGGCATCGGACGCCACGCCGTAATAGTGGATATCTTGCTGGTAGGGCATGTTATCCACATGAGCTTGGCTACAAACGCCGAACGCCCCGGCGGGGCATTGGTCAGCGAAGCTGACCGACACTTTCTGCCCCGGCAGATTGGGCTGGCAAAAGCCATCGTGGAACAGGCCTTGAGGTATGTTACGGTTCTGCTGGCAGACCTTTACATCCAGCCGGTCTGCCGTACTGTGGACAACACAGGCCTGCCCCCAGGCAAGCCCAGCCACCGCCCAGATCATAAGCGCCCACACCACTCGCATCGTTATCCTCACCGATTGCCTCATATGCTCAGCCAGATTACCACCCATTTGATCGCAGGGCCCTTGGGGGCTGGGAAGACCAGCCTGATCCGGCAGCTGTTGGCCAACAAACCCGCGGCTGAACGCTGGGCGGTGTTGATCAACGAATTCGGCCAAGTTGGCCTGGACGCCGCACTACTGGCCACCGATGCTTCAGGCATAGGGATCGCCGAGGTCGCCGGAGGCTGCCTGTGCTGCGTCAATGGCTTGCCGTTCCAGGTCGGGCTAGGGCGCCTACTTCGCAAGGCGAAGCCGACGCGGTTGTTCATAGAGGCCTCCGGGCTTGGTCACCCCATCAGCTTGCTGGAGCAACTGCGCCGCGAGCCGTGGGCTGGGGTTTTGAATGTGCAGCCTCTGGTGCTGGTACTGGACGCTGCGGCGTTGGCGCGAGGCGAGCCGTTGCCCGATCACCTGCACGCCAGCCTTGCACAGGCAGGGAGAGTGTTTCTGAGCAAGGCCGATCAATTGCCCAGGCAGGCGCTTGCTCCGTTGGTGGAGCGTTTCGGCGTTGGGCTTGCGATGGCGTTGCGTTCTGATTCGGCGCAGTTGGCAGCATTGCCTGAGAACACGGCCCCACCCGCTGTGGATAACCCCACCGCGCCGCTGCCTTTTGGCCTGGCGTTGCCTAATACACGTGCGGATATGCAAACCCATGAAGCAGACGGGCACTTTTCGGTAGGAAAGACCTGGCCGCCTGAAGAGCAATTCGATCCCGAGACACTAACCGCTGCGTTGAACGAGTGGCCTTGGTTGCGGGCAAAAGGGGTTATCCACAGCCCGGCCGGGTGGGTCTCAGTCAATGCTGTGCAAGGTCAACCTTGGGCATGGTCGCCTAGCCTATGGAAACAGGACAATCGCCTGGAAGTGATATTCGACCACGCTCAAAACGTGGCGATGCTGGCCGCTGCGTTGGAGGCTTGCCGGCTCGCTCAGGGCTGACGCTTCTTGTGCTCCTGCCTCCACTGGCTGAGCTCGATGATTTCTGCGGTAGGCTGGGGCTTCTTGATCTCGAACGGGTAGGGCGCCAGTTCGATTTGCAGGGAGTGAGCACCGAACTGGGTGACGTTGCCAGGGTGGCGCTGCTCGCCGGTAACGGTGAATTCGAAGGTGTACAGGCGAGCAAAGCGCCGCTGGCCTTTGGCATCACGCACGAACGCGAAGCGCTTGAAGGCGACATTGTCGTCCAGGAGTTCGAGATCCAGCTGGGCGCAGTGAGCCTTCACCCGGGCCAGGGCTTTTTCACGAAGGCCGTGGTTGTGCCATAGCCAACCGCCTGCCGCAACGAACAGCAACAGCACCATCAGGTTCTCGAGGGTCAACATCGCGTCAGGCTCCGGCGGAATGCGGTCAGCTTACCTGTGTCCCAGGCCTGTCGTACAGGCCAGCTTGCCGCCATACTGAGCGGCTTCAATCATCGTTTCATCAGTCGTAACGGAACCACCATGGCACGCACCCCCCACCTGCTCGCGATTCAATCTCATGTGGTTTTCGGCCACGCCGGAAACAGCGCTGCCGTATTCGCGATGCAGCGGTCTGGGGTCAATGTCTGGCCCCTGAACACCGTGCAGTTCTCCAACCACACACAGTATGGTCGCTGGACGGGAGAAGTGCTCGACAGCGCGAAAATTCCGCAATTGGTCGACGGTATCGCCGCGATCGGCGAGTTGGGCAATTGCGATGCGGTGCTCAGCGGCTACCTGGGCAGCGCAGAGCAAGGCGAGGCCATCCTGCAGGTAGTCGAGCGCGTCAAAGCAGCCAACCCCAAGGCCATCTACCTATGCGACCCTGTGATGGGCCATCCGGAGAAGGGGTGTGTGGTTCCTGAGTCGGTGACGCGCTTTCTGCGTGACCATGCAGTGCCGCGTGCCGACCTGTTGTGCCCCAATCAGCTGGAGCTCAATACGTTCGCCGGGCGCGAGCCTGATTCTTTGGCCGACTGCGTGAGCATGGCCAGGGCCCTGCTGGCTCAGGGCCCTGAGGTGGTGATGGTCAAGCACTTGAACTACCCCGGCCGCTCGCCGGAAGATTTTGAAATGCTGCTGCTCACCGCGCAGGGCACCTGGTTGTTGCGCCGGCCGCTGTTGGCTTTTCCGAAACAGCCGGTTGGGGTAGGTGACCTCACCTCGGGCCTGTTTCTCTCTCGCCTGTTGCTGGGCGACACTCCTTTGGCTGCCTTCGAATCTGCTGCCGCAGCGGTGCACGAAGTATTGCTCGAAACCCAGGCCTGCGGCAGCTACGAGCTGGAGCTGGTGCGCGCACAGGATCGCATCGTGCACCCGCGGGTTCGCTTTGAAGCGCACGCGCTCTAGCTTGGCTCTTCGTTGCGAAGGTCTTGGTAGCGTTTTTCCAGCTCCTGGCGAATCAACCGCCGTTGCTGGGCCTGCGCGAACCGCCGCTTGCCGTCGGCCGTGTCTGGCTGCAACGGCGGCACGGGGGCGGGTTTACGCTGCTCGTCTACCGCGACCATGGTGAAGAAACAGCTGTTGGTATGGCGTACCGAGCGCTGCTGAATGTTCTCGGTCACCACCTTGATGCCGATTTCCATGGAGGTATTGCCGGTGTAGTTCACCGAGGCGAGAAAAGTGACCAGCTCACCCACATGAATGGGTTCACGGAAGATCACCTGGTCGACTGATAGCGTCACCACGTAGCGGCCGGCATACCGGCTGGCGCAAGCGTAGGCCACTTCATCAAGGTACTTGAGCAGGGTGCCACCGTGAACATTGCCGGAAAAATTGGCCATGTCGGGGGTCATCAGCACGGTCATTGTCAGCTGGGCGTTTCCAGGTTCCATAGAGAAGCTCACGGTTTTGGCTAAAGGGGCGCATTAGGCACCGCTTGGATGCACCCGCACCGCTCTACTGGCGGGCTTCGGTGCGTTAGAGATCTGTTTCCGTATATTGCACGAACCCTAGGAAAAGTGTGCCGGTGTTATCTTGGCTTCTATCGCGCCCGTGGCGGAAGAAAGGAGTTTTCACCATGCACGCAGTGGCTTTCATCCAGGATCTTGCAGTGATCATGCTTGTAGCGGGCGTGGTCACTGTACTGTTTCACCGCCTGCGTCAGCCAGTCGTGCTGGGCTACATTGTTTCCGGGTTTCTCATCGGGCCGTACACCCCGCCGTTCGGTCTCATTCATGACGAAAACACCATCAAGACGCTCGCTGAACTTGGGGTGATATTTCTGATGTTTTGCCTTGGGCTCGAGTTCAGCCTGCGCAAATTGTTCAAGGTCGGTGCCACCGCATTTATTGCCGCTTTTCTGGAAATCATGCTGATGATGTGGATCGGCTATGAAATCGGCCAGGCCTTCGGCTGGGGCTCGATGGATTCGCTGTTCTTGGGCGCAATCCTGGCAATTTCCTCCACCACCATCATCGTCAAGGCGCTCAACGACCTCAACATGAAGCACCAGCGCTTCGCCCAATTGATTTTCGGGGTGCTCATTGTCGAAGACATCCTCGGTATCGGTATCATTGCCCTGCTGTCCGGCATTGCGGTCAGCGGCAGCGTCAGTTCCGGTGAAGTGTTTTCCACGGTTGGCAAGCTCACGCTGTTCATGGTGGTCGCATTGGTCATCGGCATCTTGCTGGTGCCTCGGGTGTTGGCATACGTGGCTCGCTTCCAGAGCGACGAGATGCTGCTGATTACCGTACTGGGGCTGTGTTTTGGGTTCTGCCTGCTGGTGGTCAAGCTCGAATACAGCATGGTGCTGGGCGCCTTCCTGATCGGTGCCATCATGGCCGAGTCTCGCCAACTGCCCAAGATCGAACGCCTGATCGAGCCGGTGCGTGATCTGTTCAGCGCCATCTTCTTCGTGGCCATCGGCTTGCTGATTCAGCCGGCCATCCTGCTCGAATACGCATGGCCGATTGCCGTGATCACCTGTGCGGTCGTGCTGGGCAAGGTCATTTCCTGCAGCTTGGGCGCATTTATCGCTGGCAACGACGGGCGGACTTCATTGCGCGTGGGGATGGGGCTTTCTCAAATCGGCGAGTTCTCCTTCATCATCGCGGCGCTGGGGATCAGCCTGAAGGTCACCAGTGATTTTCTCTACCCCGTCGCGGTGGCGGTATCGGCTATCACAACGCTGCTGACGCCTTACCTGATCCGTGCCGCAGACCCTTTGGCCGGGATCCTTGGGCGCGCCGTACCTCAGCGTGCTGGCCGGGTTCTGGGGCTTTACGGTGAATGGCTTCGCAATATCCAGCCCAGCGGGGAGCGCGCGCAACTGGCCGCGCTGGTTCGCAAGATACTGTTGCAGGTGGGGGTCAACCTGGCCTTGGTCATTGCGTTGTGCCTTGCAGGTCGCTATTGCGCGCCCCGGCTCGGTGAATGGCTGGGTGGCTGGATCAGCGACGATGCCGGTCAGAAGGCTCTGCTGTGCGGAGCGCTCCTGGTGCTGGCGCTGCCGTTTCTCATCGCTGCCTATCGCAAGCTCAAGGCGTTGGCGATGTTGCTTGCCGAAATGAGCGTGGGGGATGACTTCGCCGGCAGGCACACTTACCGCGTGCGCAAGGTCATCGCCGAGGTGATCCCCGTCGCATCGCTGGCGTTGCTGTTCGTGGTGCTCGCAACGCTTTCGGCCAGCATGTTGCCCACCCTGGAGATGTTGCTGGTGATCGCGGTGGTGGTGATCGGCGTAGCAGCGCTGCTGTGGCGTTGGATGATCCGCCTGCACACTCGCATGCAGGTGGCGCTACTGGAGACGCTCAGCCACGCCCAGGAAGAGGGTGGCGAGCATAAGCATTAACGTTGCTCAGGACTCCAGCCACACATCACGCGCCCAGGTCCACACCGAGTCCCAGGTTTCCTCGGTGACGGCTTCTTCATCCCCGTCCCAGAGCAGAACGGTGCCGTCCTCTTCCACGGCGTAATAATTGTCGCCGTCCTGGCAGAGTGGCACGTATTCGCGTGGCATTCCGGCATCCCAGGCATTGGCCGCCACTTCGGGCAGATAAGTATGCGACTGGGGATCGGTGACGGTTACCGGTTCCAGGCTGCCGTAGACCACATCGCTGACCGTGAGCAAAAAGGCTTTCATGTCATCGGGGATGTGGATCAGGAGCAGCTCCTGAATCTCCACCAGAAGGTCTTCATCTGGCAATTCAAGCGCAACGGGCACGGGTTCATTGGCTTCACGGAGTTGTTCGATGACGTCTTCCACGGTTTGTCCTTCCATAAAACGGCTGAGCGACTGATGCGGCACCTGCTATGGGGCGAGCGCCGGCTGCTGTGTTGGACCGATAGTAGAGCAATTTGCACAAAGCAAAACCCCGGGCGTGATGCCCGGGGTTTTGTTGGAGCGCTCGGCCGCTGAGCGGCATCAGCTGTTTTGGCGGATACCCGCGATGATCCAGGGTTGGTTTTCGCCCTGGGCGCGTTCCATGTTCCAGCTTTCGCTGAAGGCCTCACCTTGGTCGAAGCGCGACTCTTTCGATACGCCGGTAAAGGTGAGCGTAGCGATGGTACGGTCGGCTCGATCATCCACACCATCGAGTTGAACCTGCAGGTTCTCGATGTGAGTGGCCTGGTAGCCATCGCCGAGGCTGGCACGTTCCTGCTTGAGGGCTTGAAGCAACTCGGGCGTCACGAACTCGCCGATCTTGTCCATCTCGTTGGCGTCCCAGTGCCGCTGCAGGGCACCGAAGTGCTCGCGGGCCGCACCCAGGAAGTTCTGCTCGTTGAACCATGCTGGGGCATTGGCGGCAGGATTATAGGCCGGCGCAGCCTGGCGCCCGAACATACCGCCAGGGGCCGGCTGCTCGTGGGCTTCACGCTGGAATGGCACCGGGCCGGCCGGGGTTGCCATATGCGCCTGCTGCTGTTGGCGGCGGCGAGCCGAGATGAAACGGAACACCAGGAAGGCGATCAAGCCGAAGATCAGGATGTCGAAGAACTGGAAACCCTCGAAGCCATCACCCATGAACATGGACGCCAACAGGCCACCTGCAGCGATACCGGCCAGCGGGCCGAGCCAGCGCGACGCGCCGCTGGCAGCCGGGCGGCCAGCTTGAGCAGGCGTGGTAGCGGCAGGCGAGCTGGGTGCAGCCTGTCGGGTTTGGTGGGTCGGTGCGGCGCCCATGCTCTTGCCGCCGCCGAAGCGCTTGGCGGCAGAAGCATCCAGGCTCATGGTCAAGCCTATGCACAGCGCCATGGCAATGCTGAGAAAACGTTTCATCGAGTAATTCCCATAGTGAACGGATATCACAAGCGCCATGGTGCCCCTGGCCATCATGGCTGGCTAGGAAGAGATTGTTTCGACGTTTGTCAAAAATGGCTTCCAGCGATGGCTGATCAGCCTTCCAAGGGGACCAACTTGGCGTAGCTCAGCATCAACCACTTGCTGCCCTCGTCGAAATTGACCTGGACCCTGGCCTGGGCCCCGGAGCCCTCGAAGTTCATGATGATCCCTTCGCCGAATACCGCATGTTGTACCCGCTGGCCCAGGTTGAAGCTGGTCTGCGGGATGCCGGCATTGCCGAACAGGCTGCTAGTGTTGGCCGCCGAAGTGGAAGAGCCGCTCCATGGCCGGCTGACGCTGCCGGACAACCGCACCTCGCGCAATACCTGCGGCGGGATTTCCCGCACGAAGCGCGACACTTTGTTGTACGTTTCGCTGCCATAGAGCCTGCGCGTTTCGGCGTAGGTCAGCACCAGGTGTTGCATGGCGCGGGTGATACCGACGTAGGCAAGCCGGCGCTCTTCTTCAAGCCGGCCGGGCTCTTCCATGCTCATCTTGTGAGGGAACAGCCCTTCCTCCAGGCCCACCAGGAACACATAAGGGAATTCCAACCCCTTGGCGCTGTGCAGCGTCATCAGCTGAATGCTGTCTTCATGCTCGTCTGCCTGGGTATCGCCGGCTTCCAGCGAAGCGTGGCCGAGGAAGGCGGCCAGCAGCGTCTGGTCGTCTTCGGGCTCTTCCTTTTCGAAGGCGCGGGCTGCACTGACCAGTTCTTCAAGGTTCTCGACGCGGGCCTGGCCTTTCTCGCCCTTTTCGGCCTCATGGTATTCGATCAGCCCGGACTGCGAGATGACCGTTTGGGTCATCTTGTGCAGCGGCATTTCTTCGGTCGTGGCCGCCAGTGTTTCGACCAGCTCGATGAAACCCTTGAGCGCGTTGGCTGCGCGGCCTTTGCCTTCAGCAGCGGTGACCGTCGCCTGCCACAGCGAAACGCCGGCCTGGCGCGCCATCACGCGGAGGTTCTCGATGGTTTTCTCACCGATACCGCGCGGTGGCAGGTTGATCACTCGCTCTAGTGCGGCATCGTTGCCCCGCCCGTCGAGCAGGCGCAGGTAGGCCATGGCATTCTTGATCTCGGCCCGCTCGAAAAAGCGCTGGCCGCCGTAGATGCGGTAGGGAATGCGCTCGCGCAACAGTGCCTCTTCGAGCACACGGGATTGCGCGTTGGAGCGGTACAGGATGGCGATCTCGCTTCTGGCCAGGCCCGTCTTGAGTGCGCTTTCGATGTTCTCGACCACGTAGCGCGCTTCATCATGCTCGTTGTAGGCCGCGTACAAGCTGATCGGCTCACCTTCGCCCACATCGCTCCACAACTCTTTGCCCAGCCGGCCACTGTTGTTGGCGATCACGGCGTTGGCGGCGTTGAGGATGCTGCCGGTGGAGCGGTAGTTCTGCTCCAGGCGAATCAGTTCGGCATCAGGAAAGTCGGTGCTGTATTGCTGGATGTTCTCGATCTTCGCTCCGCGCCAGCCATAGATGGACTGGTCGTCGTCGCCCACCACCATCAGGCTCTGGCCGCCGCGTGCCAACAGCTGCAGCCACGCGTATTGCACCGAGTTGGTGTCTTGGAACTCGTCGACCAGCACATGGCGAAAGCGCCGCTGGTAGTGCTCAAGCAGGGTGGGGTGGTCACGCCACAGGTCCAGCGCGCGCAGTAGCAGCTCGGAGAAGTCGATCACCCCGGCGCGCTCGCAAGCTTGTTCGTAGGCCTCGTAGATCGAACGCATGGTGGTGACGAACAGGTCGCCGTTGGGCTGCAGGTTGTGCGGTCGCAACCCTTCGTCTTTCTGGCCGTTGATGAACCACTGCGCCTGGCGTGCAGGCCATTTGTTGTCGTCCAGCCCCAGTTCGCGGATCACTCGCTTGACCAAGCGCTGCTGGTCGTCGCTGTCCAGGATCTGAAAGTTCTGCGACAGCCGTGCTTCCTGCCAGTGCGCGCGTAGCAGGCGGTGCGCCAGGCCGTGGAAGGTACCTACCCACATGCCTGCCGGGCTTACCCCGATCAACTGTTCGATGCGCTGGCGCATCTCGCTGGCAGCCTTGTTGGTGAAGGTCACCGACAAGATCGAGTGCGGCGATGCGCCTTCGATCTGCATTAGCCAGGCGATACGGTGCACCAGCACGCGGGTTTTGCCCGAGCCGGCACCGGCGAGCACCAGTTGGCGCCCAAGGCTGGCCGCTACCGCCTGGCGCTGGGCATCATTGAGGGAGTTGAGGAGAAGCGAGAGGTCATCGTGCATCGGCGCATTCTAGGGCTCGCCGCGGCGCGGGGCAAACCTTGCGCGCCCGGCTGCCGGGTAACCACTGTCGTAGACGCAATTGTTGTGTATGCTGCGTTGCCTCAAAGGCTCTAAAACAAGAACATGCCTATGAACGAAGCAACCGGTTCCTTCGAGCCGCTGCACCCCCTGCCGGGCGACTTCAGCGCCCAACTTGCGGCAGAGCGAACCCGCCTGCTGTACCAGGGCTCATTGCTGCCCACGCTGTTGATGCTATTGGTCGGGATGCTGTGCACCTGGCTCTCCTGGTTGCCGGGCAACCATTTGCTGGTCAGTGCCTGGCTGGTGTGGTTGATGGCGCTCATCGCACTGCGGGTGATCCTGATGGCCGCCTTCGATTCGGCGCTGCCATCGGACCAAGCCTCGCCTCGCTGGCTACGCCGCTTTCTCCTGGGGGCCTTCGCCAGTGGCCTGACGCTCGGTATCGCGGCTATCGCTTTGACCCCACAGGACAACTTCATCCAGCAAGCCTGGATTTTCGGCCTGCTGGGCGCGGCAGCGCTGTCGGCCAGCATCGCCTACGCAGTAAGTATCAATGCCTTCCTGGCGTTCGTGCTGCCTTGCCTCGGCCCGCCTATCGTTTACTTGCTGGCCTTCGGCGGCCTGCACGAGCGCGGCTGGGGCTGGTTGGGGCTGATGCTGCTGGTGTCGCTGTGCCTGGTGGCCTGGCAGGTGCACCGGCTGATCCGGCGCGGCCTGCTCCGGCGCTTTCAGAACCAGGCGCTGATCGAGTCGCTGCAGCAGGAGCAGGTGGCTATCTCCCGCCTGAACCAGGAGTTGGCGCTCGAAATGGAGCGGCGTAGCCAGACACAGGGGCAATTGCACCAGGCCCATGCCACGCTTGAGCAACGGGTTCAAGAACGCAGCCGCGCGCTAGACAGCGCTCACCAGGCCCTGAGCAAGAGCGAGGCACGCCTGGCCATGGCCTTGGAGGCCAGCGAGTTGGGGCTGTGGGACTGGAACCTGCGCACCGATGAGGTGCACCATACGCACCTGCAAGGCCTGTTCGGCCTGGCCGACGACACCAGTGCGCGAGTGCTGGAACACCTCAAGCCGCGTCTGCATCCGGATGACCTGCCGGTGCTGCGGCGCGCCCTGGTCAGCCATATGAAGGGGCGCACCGACGCCTATCGGGTCGAATACCGTATACGTCACAGCGACGGCCGCTGGTTGTGGATCGAAGACCGCGGGCGAGCCGTGGAGCGAGACTCCAACGGCCGCGTTGTTCGCATGCTTGGAACCCGCCGTGACGTCAGCGCCCGGCGCGAGCAGGAAGAACAGCAGCAGCTGGCGGCAAGCGTGTTCGGCGCCATCAGTGAAGGCATCGCTGTCTTGGGGCCTGACTTTCACCTTCAGGCTTTGAACCAGGCGTTCACCCGCATCACTGGCTACACCGCTCGGGATTGCGAGGGCGCCCCCTTCCACGATTGGCCCTGCAGCCACGACACTCGACGCCATTGGCCACAGATCGAGCAGGCCATGGCCAACTGCGGAAGCTGGCAAGGTGAAGTGGTGGAAGCTCGAGCGTCTGGCGAGCTCTACCCGCAATGGCTCCAGCTCAGTGCAGTGCGCGATGAGCGGGGCCATACCCGAAAGATCATCGCCTTCGTTTCTGACCTGTCTTCACGGCGAGCCTCCGAAGAGCGCCTCTATTACCTGACTCACCACGACGAGCTGACCGGGCTGGGAAACCGCAGCCTGTTTCGCCAGCGCCTCTACGAAGCGGTACAGGCGTTGCGACAGGGCGGGCGCAGCCTGGCTCTGCTGCATATTGACTTGGACCGTTTCAAATTGCTCAACGACAGCTTTGGCCACGACCAGGCAGACGAAGTGCTGCGCCAAATGGCCCGGCGCATCAGTGCTGCACTGCCGGAAGCCAACACCATCGCGCGGCTGGGTGCAGACGAGTTCGTGGTGCTGTTCGATGCCTACAGTCATCTCTCCAGCCTGATCCGCGTGACCACCCGCCTGTTGGCCAAGCTGCGTGCGCCACTGCTGCTCGGAGACCGCGAGGTCACGCTGGGCGCCTCGATCGGGATCAGCCTGCTACCTGACAACACCCGTGACCTCAATGAACTGATGAGCCAGGCGGAGCTGGCCATGCAGGCTGCCAAGCGCCTGGGCGGTGACAACCTGCAGTTCTATACCGAAAGCCTGCAGGCCGACGCCCACCAGCGGCTACAGCTGGAGCACCAGCTGCGCAAAGCCCTGCACGCAGGGCAGCTGGATGTGTACTACCAGCCCAAGGTACGGCTTGGCGACAGCCGGATCGTGGGCGTCGAGGCCTTGGTACGCTGGCGCCACCCCGAGCGGGGCCTGCTGCTGCCGGGCGCTTTCATCGATATTGCTGAAACCACGGGGCAAGTGGTGGCTATCGGCGAGTTCGTGCTGCGCCAGGCCTGCCGCCAACTGTGCGCCTGGGCCGGTGAGGGCATCACCGACGTGACGGTGGCGGTCAACCTCTCCAGCCAACAGCTGCGCCAGGGCAACCTGGTCAGCCTGGTACGCCAGGCGCTGGCCGAGCACGGGGTTTCGGCTAAGCTGCTGGAGCTGGAACTGACGGAAAGCCAGTGGCTGCAGAATCTTGACGATGTGCGTGCCACCTTCGAACAGCTTCGGGCGATGGGTGTCAAGGTCAGCATCGACGATTTCGGTACGGGTTATTCCTCGCTCAGCTACCTGAAGCGCTTGCCGGTCGACTACGTGAAAATCGACCGCTCATTCATCATGGAGCTGGGCCAGGACGGCCAGGACGCCGCGATCACGCAGGCGATCATTGACCTTGCCCATGCGCTGAAGCTGGAGGTAGTGGCCGAGGGCGTCGAAACCGCCGAACAGCGTGACATTCTGGCGCAGCAGGGTTGTGATCAGGTTCAGGGTTACCTGTACGGAAGGCCCGTGCCCGCGCCGGCTCTGGGTTTGCACCTCTAGCAGGTGCCGCTGTGGGTTGTGCTGGGCGCGCGAGCAGGCATGTAGTATAACTACAAAACTTGGCCCATAAGGCCAGCCAAATAAAAGTCGAGTCTCCCATTGAATCTTTTGCAGCACATCACCCAGTCACGCCACCTGCTTCGTAAATCGGAATTGAAGGTGGCCGATCATGTACTGCAGGACCCTGCTGCAGTCATGCACAGCTCAATGGCCGACCTGGCCCACCACGTGGGTATCAGCGAACCGACCATCGTGCGCTTTTGCCGGGCGATCGGCTGTGGTGGCTTCCAGGACCTCAAGCTCAAGCTTGCACAAAGCCTGGCCGCTGGGGCGAGCTTTGGGCAGTTCGCAATCCATGAAGACGACTCGGTCGAAGATTTCAGCCTGAAGATTTTCGATACTACCCTGCATACCTTGATGGAAGTGCGCGAGCAGCTCGACCCTCAGGCGCTGCAGCGCGCCGTGACCGCCATGGCCCAGGCCCAACGTGTGGAATTCTATGGCTTCGGCGCCTCTGGCGCAGTGGCCGCCGATGCCCAGCACAAGTTCTTCCGGCTGCTGCTCAGTGCTGCGGCCTATTCCGACCCGCACATGCAGGCGATGTCGGCCGTCACCCTCAAGCCAGGCGATGTGGCGGTGTGCATCTCGCAATCGGGCCGCTCCAAAGACCTGCTGATCACCGCCAACCTCGTGCGGGAGACCGGCGCCTCGCTGATTACCCTGTGCCCCAGCCAGACACCCTTGGCCGAACTGTCTACGGTGAACCTGGCCATCGATGTGCATGAAGACACCGAAATCTACACCCCGCTCACATCGCGCATTGCCCACCTGGTGGTCATCGACGTGCTGGCTATGGGGGTTGCCATGGCCCGCGGGCCTGCACTGGTGAATCACCTCAAGAGCGTCAAGCGCAGCCTGCGCAGCCTGCGCCTGTCGCCCAAGTCGCTGCACAAGGTTCACGAAGACTGATCCCCGGCACCGGTCATCGGCCGGTCACGCCATCGCCGTCAAACCGTCATCCTGGCCCGCCATGCTCAAGCTTCCCGTAACCCAACAGGATGCTTGTCATGGCTCGCTCCTTCGACGTTCAGGTCAACAGCAAGACCCGCCGCCAACAGGAAGACGCTCGGCGCATGGCTTTTCGCCGCGCCATCGAATGCCGCGAAGATGAACGCAGGCTCAACGACCTGCTCAGCGACTTTCCGGACTCGGCACTGTGGCAGGGGGTAGCGCTGAAGGATTGGCAAAGCGCTCAGCCAGCACACTGATCTGCTGGCGCTGCTCGCGAATGAACGTGAGAAAGGCCATGGACACCGGCGACTGACGCCTGAGCTTGGATTTGACGACGCACCAGCTGCGGTAGATCGGCAGTTCATCCACTGGCAGCTCTTGCAACACGCCGGTGCGCAGCTCCAGGCTCGCCGCATGGCGCGTCATCAGTGCGATGCCCAGCCCGGCGATCACGCATTCCTTCTGAGCTTCCTGAGAGGCGACTTCGAGGGTCTGGCTGAAATGTACGCGCTTTTCCTTGAAGAACTCCTCGCACGCCTGGCGTGTGCCTGAACCCTGTTCGCGCAGCAGCAGGGTTTCACTTTCGAGCTCACGCAGCTTCAACTGCTTGCGCCGGCACAGTGGGTGCTCGGGCGGGGCCAGTGCGACCAGGGGGTTGTTCAGGAACGGCAGGAAGTCCAGGCCCATGTCCTGAGGCACCATCGACATGATGATCAGGTCATCGCGGTTATCGGACAGGCGGCGGATCACCTGAGCGCGGTTGACCACGGTGAGGTTGAGGTTCACCTCCGGGTGCTGCCGCTTGAAGGCGGCAAACAAATGGGGCACGAAGTATTTAGCGCTCGACTCTACGGCCAGCTTCAATTGGCCTTGCAGCGCGCCCTGCATGTCGGCCAATTGCATGTCGAAGCTTTCGAGCCGCCCGAAGATGTCGCGGCTGGCCCGTTGCAAGGCTTCGGCCGCCTCGGTGAGGTAAAGCTTCTTGCCTACGTACTCGAACAACGGTTGCCCAACCACGTCTTCGAGCTGGCGAATCTGCAGGCTCACGGCGGGTTGCGTCAAAGACATTTCCTGAGCTGCACGGCTGTAGGAGCGCAGGTCGCAGACTTCATTGAAGACCTGAAGCTGGCGTAAGGTTATACGCATCAATGACTTACGCATGGCGGCAAGCTGCTGTTTGTTATAGGGAGCTGCGACTATAAGCCATTGCTTATGTGTAACCCAACAAAGATTGATTTTAGTTAATTGTTGCGCAGCGTTACTTTGGCGGTGCGACAGGTTACTGGCGTTCCGGTCGCGGGCCAGCGCTGCTGGCCCTTTTCGATTTCAGGTCGAGGTGAGCCCAAGTGATAAGAAAAATCCTCATCGCCAACCGTGGTGAAATTGCCGTGCGAATCGTGCGCGCTTGCGCCGAAATGGGTATCCGGTCCGTCGCTATCTATTCCGATGCTGACCGCCATGCCCTGCACGTCAAGCGCGCCGATGAGGCGCACAGCATCGGCGCCGAGCCGCTAGCGGGGTATCTGAACCCGCGCAAGCTGGTGAACTTGGCAGTCGAGACAGGCTGTGACGCGCTACACCCCGGTTATGGGTTCCTCTCCGAAAATGCCGAGCTGGCCGAAATCTGCGCTGAGCGCGGCGTGAAGTTCATCGGCCCCAGTGCCGAGGTCATTCGCCGGATGGGCGACAAGACCGAAGCTCGGCGCACTATGATGGCTGCCGGTGTGCCCTGCACCCCCGGCACCGAAGGTAACGTAGGTAGCCTCGACGAAGCTTTGAGCGAGGGCGACCGCATTGGTTACCCGGTGATGCTCAAGGCCACCTCCGGTGGCGGGGGCCGCGGCATCCGCCGCTGCAACAGCCGTGAAGAGCTGGAGCAGGCTTACCCTCGGGTGATCTCCGAAGCGACCAAGGCCTTCGGCTCAGCCGAGGTGTTTCTGGAAAAGTGCATCGTCAATCCCAAGCACATCGAAGCGCAGATCCTTGGCGACAGTTTCGGCAACGTTGTGCACCTGTTCGAGCGCGACTGCTCGATCCAGCGCCGCAACCAGAAGCTCATCGAGATTGCCCCCAGCCCCCAACTGACGCCTGAGCAGCGCGCTTACATTGGCGACTTGGCGGTGCGTGCTGCCAAGGCTGTGAACTACGAAAACGCAGGTACCGTGGAGTTTCTGCTCGCCGAGGGCGAGGTGTATTTCATGGAAATGAACACCCGCGTTCAGGTGGAGCACACCATCACCGAAGAAATCACCGGCATCGATATCGTTCGTGAGCAGATCAGAATCGCTTCGGGCCAGCCGCTGTCGGTCAAGCAGGAAGACATCATTCACCGGGGGTTCGCGTTGCAGTTTCGCATCAACGCCGAAGACCCCAAGAACAACTTCCTGCCCAGCTTCGGCAAGATCACCCGTTACTACGCCCCCGGTGGGCCCGGCGTACGCACAGACACGGCGATCTACACCGGCTACACCATCCCGCCTTACTACGATTCGATGTGCCTGAAGCTGGTGGTGTGGGCGCTCACGTGGGAGGAGGCCATGGACCGTGGCCTGCGCGCCCTGGACGACATGCGTGTGCAAGGCGTGAAGACCACCGCCGCGTACTACCAGGAAATCCTGCGCAATCCCGAATTTCGTAGTGGGCAGTTCAACACCAGCTTCGTGGAAAGCCACCCGGAGCTGACCAACTACTCGATCAAGCGCAAACCCGAAGAACTGGCCCTGGCCATCGCCGCTGCGATCGCCGCCCACGCAGGCCTGTGAATGAGTAGCTGAAAGCCTGAGCCCAACGGCCAGGCTTGCGGCTGATGAGGAGATACCAATGTCCAAGAAGATCTTCGTTACCGACACCATCCTGCGTGACGCCCACCAATCGCTGCTGGCCACCCGCATGCGCACCGAAGACATGCTGCCGATCTGCGACAAGCTCGACCGGGTAGGCTACTGGTCGCTGGAAGTCTGGGGAGGCGCAACCTTCGATGCCTGCGTGCGTTTTCTCAAGGAAGACCCCTGGGAGCGCCTGCGCCAGCTGCGCGCCGCACTGCCCAACACACGCCTGCAAATGCTGCTGCGAGGGCAGAACCTGCTGGGCTACCGGCATTACAGCGACGACGTAGTCCGCGCGTTCGTGGCCAAGGCCGCCGAAAGCGGTATCGACGTGTTCCGCATCTTCGATGCCATGAATGACGTGCGTAACCTGCAAGTGGCCATCGAGGCGGTCAAGGCCTCCGGCAAGCATGCCCAGGGCACCATTGCGTACACCACCAGCCCGGTACACACCATCGACGCCTTCGTTGCCCAGGCCAAGCAGATGGAAGCAATGGGTTGCGATTCGGTCGCGATCAAGGACATGGCCGGCCTGCTGACGCCCTTTGCTACCGGGGAGCTGGTCAAAGCGTTGAAGGCCGAGCAGTCGCTGCCGGTGTTCATCCATTCTCACGACACCGCAGGCCTTGCGGCCATGTGCCAGCTCAAGGCCGTGGAAAACGGCGCCGACCATATCGACACGGCCATTTCCAGCTTCGCCTGGGGCACCAGCCATCCCGGCACCGAGTCGATGGTCGCGGCCCTGAAGGGCAGCGAGTTCGACACCGGGCTTGACCTTGAGCTGCTGCAGGAAATTGGCCTGTACTTCTATGCCGTGCGCAAAAAGTACCACCAGTTCGAAAGCGAATTCACCGCGGTCGACACCCGCGTGCAGGTCAACCAGGTGCCGGGAGGGATGATTTCCAACCTTGCCAACCAGCTCAAGGAGCAGGGTGCGCTCAACCGCATGAACGAGGTGCTGGCCGAAATCCCGCGCGTGCGCGAGGACCTGGGCTTCCCGCCGCTGGTCACCCCGACTTCGCAGATCGTCGGCACCCAGGCGTTCTTCAACGTGCTGGCCGGCGAGCGCTACAAGACCATCACCAATGAGGTGAAGCTCTACCTGCAGGGTGGCTACGGCAGGGCGCCTGGCCAGATCAACCGGCAGTTGCAGCAACAGGCCATTGGCAGTGAAGAAATCATCGACGTACGCCCCGCCGATCTGCTCAAGCCAGAAATGGACAAACTGCGCGCCGACATCGGTGACCTGGCGCGCAGCGAGGAAGATGTGCTCACCTTTGCCATGTTCCCTGATATCGGCCGCAAATTCCTGGAGGAGCGCGCTTCAGGCACGCTGACGCCGGAAGTGTTGTTGCCGATCCCCGAGGCGGGCGCGCCCACCACGGCAGCGGGCAGCGGCGGCGTGCCGACCGAGTTCATCGTCGATGTGCACGGCGAAAGCTATCGCGTGGACATCACCGGCGTGGGCGTCAAAGCCGAAGGCAAGCGGCATTTCTATCTGTCCATCGACGGCGTGCCGGAAGAGGTCGTGTTCGAGCCGCTCAATGAGTTCATTGCCAGCGGCGCCACCGGCAAGCGCCAGCAGGCCAGTGCGCCCGGGCATGTGAGCACCACCATGCCGGGCAACATCGTCGATGTGCTGGTCAAGGAAGGGGACCAGGTCAAGGCCGGCCAGGCGGTGCTGATTACCGAAGCGATGAAGATGGAAACCGAGGTGCAGGCACCGATTGCCGGCAAGGTGGTGGGTATCCACGTAGCCAAGGGCGACCGGGTCAACCCTGGGGAGGTACTGGTCGAGATCGAAGGCTGATCCCGACCCTGCAGTTCACTGGTTCACCTCAGGGGGCTTCGGCCCCCTTTTTTTGCCCGGCAGGTGAGCTGCGCCGCACGCCACGCAAGGCTTGACCTACAACTGGCAACCCCTACGGCTTGACCTTGCCCAGCAAGCCGCCCAAGGTCTGCTGGATATCAGCCGGGAGTACCACGGTCTTGCTGTTGGTGCTGGTGGCCAGCGCCTGCATCGCGGTGATGTAGCGCTCACCCAGCAGGAACAGCGCCGGGGCCGTCTCTGTGCCTACGGCCTTCGAGACACGCTCGATCGCCACCGCCGAGGCCTCGGCCAGCTGCACGGTGGCTGCCGCATCACGCTCGGCCGCCTCTTTGCGTGCCTGGGCTGCCAGCACCGCTGCCTGGCGCTCACCTTCGGCGCGGGTCACCGCGGCCTTTCGCTCCCGCTCCGCGGCCGCCTGGCGCTCCATGGCCACTTGCATGGATTCAGAGGGTTTGATGTCCTGAATTTCCACCGAGCGCACGGCGATGCCCCAATCGTCGGTTTGCACCGTCATGGCCTCGGCCAGCCGAGCCTTGATGATTTCGCGGCTGGAAAGCGCTTCGTCCAGGTCCATGGTGCCGATGATCGCACGCAGTGCAGTCATGGTCAGGCTGGTCACCGCGAACTGGTAGTTCTCCACCCCGTACGCCGCTTTTTTAGGGTCAACCACCTTGGCAAAGCACAACGCGTTGGCGACGATCACGGCGTTGTCGCGGGTAATGATCTCCTGCTGTTGCACGTCCAGAATGATGTCTTTGGTCGGCAGGATGTAGCGCACGCGGTCGACGTAGGGGATGGTGAAATTAAGGCCGGGCTGGAGCGTCGTGTGGTATCGCCCCAGGCGCTCGACGATGCGTTCTTCGCCTTGGGGCACAATGCGTACCCCCTTGAGCAGCGATACGAAAACGAAGACGATCAACGCCAGGGTGAGAATCAGGCTACCGGTCATGAAATGAGTCCTTTGCTTGGGGCCGGGGAAAGAGGTTCGACACGCATGGTGCCGCCCAGAACGGCGGTTACGCGTACGCGCTCGCCAGCGCGGATAGCGGTATCGGCGATGCATGGCCATTGTTCGCTGCCCAGGATGGGCTTCTGAAAGCGTACGCGGCCTTTTTCGAACTCGTCGGCCGCCACGGTCAGCAGGCCGACTTCGCCCAAGGCTTCGTCTGCGGTCCAGCGTTTGTCGGCGGGCGTGTTGCGTGCTCGCCAGAGGAAACCGGCGAAGATCGGTGCGCTCAGCAGTAGCCAGGCGAGCAGGCAGGCCCACAGGGCGAGCGAAGGGATGAACAACAGCACCACACTGACCGCCACCGCGCCAATGCCGAAGCACAGCAGGGCGAAGGTCCCGGTGAAGATTTCCAGTACTGCCAGGGCCAGCCCGAAGACGAGCCAGTAATGCCAGGTGAGGTCCATGATCGCGCTCGTGAGCCGCCAGCCGGCCGTGATTCACGGCCATGCCGTCGGATGGATGGAGGAGCGCTCATTATAGGGAGTGGCAGCGGGGCAGCAATTGCGGGCAGGTCTGAAAGTATTGTGGGGAGGGCGCCCTCAGCGCCCGCGGATATCCTCAAGGGTACGCAGCTGCTTGCCCTCTTCGAAGTTGTCATCGCTCAGCCAAGCCTCGAACGCTCGTTCCAACGCCGGCCACTCGTTGTCGAGCATGCTGAACCAGGCGGTGTCGCGGTTGTGGCCCTTGACCACCATGTGCTGGCGAAAGGCACCTTCGAAGATAAAGCCACTGCGCTGAGCTGCTCGTCGAGAGCGCTCGTTGGCGTTGTCGCATTTCCATTCCACCCGCCGGTAGCCATGCTCGAATGCGAAGCGCGCCAGCCGATAGATCGCCTCGGTGCCCTTAGGGGTGCGCTGCATGGCTGAGGAAAACGCTACATGGCCGATCTCGATGCGCCCGTGAGCCGGTACGATCGACATCAGGCTCATGATGCCCTGAGCTTGCCCGGTGGTTTTATCCACGACGCAAAAGCCCCACGGGTCGGGGCTGACGGCGTAGCCATCGAGCCAGATGTCGAAGCGCTCGCGGTCGGCGAAAGGGCCGTAAGGAAGGTAATCCCAAAGCTTGGGGTCTGCGTCTTCGCCTTGCAGCAAT
The DNA here is from genome assembly GCF_003097135.1 of Pseudomonas sp. URIL14HWK12:I12. Classification (GTDB taxonomy): domain Bacteria; phylum Pseudomonadota; class Gammaproteobacteria; order Pseudomonadales; family Pseudomonadaceae; genus Aquipseudomonas. Next base: position 207,692 of record NZ_QEQL01000007.1, on the reverse strand, counting down.
GTCCACAGGTCGTCACCGTGCCTGGCCGGGTCGAGCTTTTCCAGGCGCATGAACCGCCCTTCGAGGGGCTGCGCTACCAAAGCCTTGGGCGGGCTCCACTGCAAGCTATCAGGCATAAGTGCCTCCTAGAGCGTTTTGCGAAATTGGATGAACCCAGGCCTGTCGGCCACGTATTCGTACAGACCAATCGCCTGTGCGTTGGTTTCCTGCGTCAGCCAATGCACGCGCGAGCAGCCCGCGGCCTTGGCCTGAGCATACACGTATTCGATCAACTGGCGGCCGATGCCCATGCCACGCTGGCTCTCGCTGACCAGCAGGTCCTGGAGGTAGCACGAGGGCTCTATGGTCCAGCAGGAGCGATGGAAGATGAAATGAACCATGCCTACTGCAGTGCCCTGATGCCAGGCCAGCGCTGCATGGATCGGCTCGTAGGCATCATGCATGCGCTGCCAGGTCGTTTCAGTGACCTGTGCCGGGATCTGTACTTGATAAAAGCGTTGGTAGGCCTGCCATAACGGCAGCCAGGCTGCATGGTCATCAGCGGTAACCGGGCGGATCTGGATCTGGGACATATGAAAGGCTCCTGTGGATAAGTGATCTACATCAGCGCTGCCAGCTCTCGATCTCGTGGCTCGTCACTGGCGGCCAGGTGTCGCCGAACACCGTCGATGTCAGCCTGGCTGCGGTTCTGGCTGAGCTTGCGTTTGCCTTCGATACGCTCGATGACCAGGCGCAGGCCGACGATGCCCTTGAGCATGCCGGCGATGTAGCCAGCCGGTGCATCGCCGACTGCCCAGGGCGTGGCCTGGCTGGCTTCGTGGCGTTCGCTCAGCTTCTGTACTACGGCCAACAGCTGTGTTGCGTCGTCGAATACCTCCGGGCGGGCCCAGGCATGCACTGCGGTGTAGTTCCAGGTGGGCACTACCTTGCCGTGCTCTGCCTTGCTGGCGTAGGCGCTTGGGCTGACGTAAGCATCAACCCCCGGAAATATCACCAAGGCGCTGTTGCCTCCGGCCAGGGCTTTCCATTGCTCGTTGGCTCGCGCCAAGTGGCCCAACAAGAGGCCATGGGGCTCACCTTCTTCAAACAGCAGGGGCAGATGGGTAGCGTGCAGGCCGTCTTGGCCCTGCGTCACGAGAATGGCCAGCCGTGAATCAAGCATGTGTTGGCGCAGGCTCGCAGCATCGGTGTCGCGAAAGGCAGCGGGGGTGTACATGGCGTTGCTCGCACAATGAGATGAGCCCATGCTAGGCAGCCGATTGGTACCGCGTAAGGTCCATTTTTAAGCAATCGAAGCAGGCCATTGCCATGTTGCCTCCCGTACTTCCTTTCGACCCAGCAGGGCTCAGCCTCGATCGGCAGGGTGGGCTGGGTCGCCAGCTCTATCAGCATTTGCGCGCCCGCATCCTTGACGGCCGGTTGGCCAGTGGCGTGCGCATGCCGGCCAGCAGAACGTTGGCCAAGGCGTTGGGGATCTCTCGCAACAGCGTGATGCGGGCCTATGACCAGCTGTACGCCGAAGGCTTCATCGAGGGGCATGTGGGTGACGGGACCTATGTTTCACGGCTAGCGCTGCGTGGCGTGAAACAATCCACAAAATCATCCACAGGGTTTAACCCTGGGTTATCTACAGGTTTGTCCACAGCCCAGGCCGCCGAAGCCCACTGCGCAGGCGCTATGGAGCGCGCGCAGGCGGTCACTTTGCCGCCCTTGGCCCATCCCAGGAGCGGGCCACCTTGGGCCTTCAGGGTGGGGGTTCCGGCCATGGATCTGTTCCCCTTTCACATCTGGAGCAAGCTCAGCGCGGCGTTTTGGCGGTCGCCAGCGCTGTTGCACTTGGGCTACCAGCACCCCGCAGGCGATGAAACCTTGCGCGAGCTGATCGCCGCCTATTTGCGCAGCTCCCGCGGCCTTAGCTGTTGCGCTGAACAAATCTTGCTCACCTGCGGCGCGCAGCACGGTATCGAGCTTTGTTCACAAGTGCTGCTGGGCCCGGCTGACCACGTGGCTGTGGAAAACCCGGGCTACCGGGCGGCGACCCTAGCACTGGCCAGCAGTGGCGCAACCGTCCATGGCGTGGCAGTGGACGCCGATGGCCTTCAGGTGGATCGACTGGCCCAGTTGCCCCAGTGCCGGCTCGCCTATGTGACCCCGGCCCACCAATACCCGAGCGGCGGCACCCTCAACCTGCCCCGGCGGCTAGCGCTGCTGGAATGGGCGCAGCGCCAGCAGGGTTGGATACTCGAGGATGACTATGACGGTGAATACCGTTACAGCGGCGCGCCCCTCGCGCCGCTGGCTGCATTGGATCGCGCAGGGCGGGTGATCTACATCGGTACCTTCGGCAAAGTCGCCTTTCCCGCGTTGCGGCTGGGCTACCTGGTACTGCCCCCGGCATTGGTAGAGGCCTTCGTGCAGCGCTCTGCCTGCTCGGTGCGGCACCACGAAGTCAGTGCTCAAAAGGTCATGGCGCAGTTCATTGCGCAAGGGCATTTCCACCGGCACATACGGCGAATGCGTAAGGCTGCGGCCAGCCGACGCGATGCACTGCTGGCGCACTGGCCGGTTGCAATACCTGGCTGCGCGCCCATGCCGGCGGTCGACGCCGGGCTGCATGTGGCGGTGAGGGTCGAGAGCCGGGCGCGTGAGGCTGAGCTCATCGCCCAGGCTGCAGCAGCAGGTGTGGAGATCAACCCATTGTCGGCCAATGCCTGGCCGCCCGAGGGTGCTGGGGCGGATAAGCTTGCCGGGCTGGTTTTGGGGTTCGCGGGGGTGAACGAAATGGCAATCGCCGATGCCTGCCGTCGCTTGAACAATGCCTGGCGTCGCTGAACCCTTCCAGCACTTTGCATTCGAAGCATGGAACCGTTCAAGGGAGAAACTTGATGGGCACAGGCCTCGAAAACAAATTCCGCCTCGGGCAAAAGATGCTTCGTTACGTGGGCTGGTCGCTGGTGTGGTTGTTGATATGGGACGTAATCGTCACGGTCGACTACATGTTTTTCCTCGATCGCAAGATCAAGCTACCGAACCTGCCATTAACCCTGCTGGGTTCCGCGTTGGTAGTGCTCACCAGCTTTCGCAACTCCAGTGCCTACGCACGCTGGTGGGAAGCCCGCACGCTGTGGGGAACCATGGTCAACAGCTCACGCAGCTTCGGCCGGCAGGTGCTCACGCTGATCGATGACGGAAATGGCCAGAACCCGCTCAAGGCCGTGCTATTGCGCCGGCATGTGGCCTATGTACGGTGTTTGGCAGCGCACCTGAGGGGCGAGCCGATGCCCGATAGCGTCGAAGCGCTGCTTACGCCGTCCGAGTTCGCTCGTCGCCAGCAGACCAAGAACTATCCCAACGACATTCTCAACTTCACCGCCGGGTTGATCGCACAGGAGTACAAGGCTGGTCGCCTTGACAGCATTCGGCTGGCACGGATCGAATCCACCCTTGTGGATATCTCCAATGCCCAAGGGGGCATGGAGCGAATCGCCAATACACCGTTGCCTTACCCCTATGTGGCGTTTCCGCGGCTGTTCATCACGCTGTTCTGCATGATCGTGCCGGTTGGCCTGGTGGAGACGCTGGAATGGTACACACCGCTGGCCTCTACCGTGGTGGGCTTCATGCTGCTGGCGATCGAGCGTATCGGCACCGACCTGCAGAGCCCGTTCCAGCCCAGCGAGCATCAGATCCGCACCGAAGAGCTGTGCAGCAATATCGAAGGCAACCTGCTGACCATGCTGCGCGACGCCCAGAGGGTTGGGGCCGCGCAGGGCGAGGGCGCTTAGGCCAGCTCGCCGCAGAGGTCCTGCTCGACCAGCGCGCGCACCTCGCGCTGGCTCAGGCCGATGCCCAGCAGCCCATGCAGCTTGCCGAAGGCCGCTTCACGGGTCATGCCGCCCCCGGAGAGCACGCCGGCCTCCCGCAGGCGGCTGCCGGCCTCATACACATCCAGCTCGACACCGCCCTCGTGGCACTGAGTGATCGCCACCACCACCACGCCTTGGCGTTGTGCATCCGCCAGGGCGTCGATGAAGGCCGGGTTGTCGCTGGGGCCGGTGCCACTGCCGTAGCACTCAAGCAGCAGGCCCTGGATGCCAGTGTCGAGCACTGCGCGCAGCAACTGCACGTCGAAGCCGGGAGTCAGGGGCAGGGCCGCGACCTTCGCCAGCTCCTTGTGCTGACGATAGTTCAACTGAGCGGGCAACTGCCCGGCCGGCATAACCCCACCGTTGCGCTGCAAGGCGGCGAACGGGCGGCGGCCGAAGCTGCGGATCTTCGCGCAGCGGCTGGGCGAGATCAGCTCACCATGGAAATACAGGCGCACGCCGGCGGGTTGGCCTTGGCCCAGGGCTGCGAGGGCGCCATTGACGTTCTCCCAGGCATCGCTGTCGCGCGCACCGGCCGGCAGCATGGAGCCGGTGAACAGTACCGGTGCCGGCAGGCCCAGCAGCTGAAAGCTCATGGCTGCCGCGCTGTAGGCCAGGGTATCGGTGCCGTGCAGCACCAGCACGGCATCGCAGCCGTCGTCGTCCACCGCTTCGACGATGGCCCGGCGCAGTTGCTGCCAGTAGGCCGGGGTCATGTTGGCGCTGTCGATCAGCGGCTGCATCTCGCGAAAGCTCCACTGAGGCACGTTCAGCCCGGGCTGGCCTGCCAACTGCTCTCGCATGCGTGCTTCGAAACCGGACGCTGGTGCCAGGCTGCCGTTGGCGTTTTGCAGCATACCGATGGTGCCGCCGGTGTAGAGCACGCGTACATGCGTGGCGGGGGTCGCGGTCATGGTCAATTCTCCGTGGCGATCACGCCGCTGCGGTCCAGCAGGGCCTGGGCCACCAGTTGGGTAACGTCCACCAACGCCTTGTCGGTGTTCAATGAAGTCAGCAGCGGCAACTCGGTGCACGCCAGCAATACGGTGCCGGCTTCGATTTGCGCGAGCAGCGCCTCGAAGCGCGCCTTCAGGCCCGGGTAGCCAGCCCCGTGAGCCTTGATGTCGTAGATCAGCTGGTGCAAGGCCTCGGCGTCGGGCACTGCCTCGCAGGCCACCACCTGCGGTAGATGGCGGTAAGGTGACCAACTCCCCAGCGCCGACACCTGGCGGCCGCCAAGCAGGCACAGCTGGCGGGTGCCGCTGCGGTGTATCCAGTGTTCGAGCACACCCTGGAACGAGACGAACTCACTCTGGAGTTGCAGGTCGAGGATGCGTTCGGAAAATAGGTTCAGGGTATTGCAGGCAATGGCGAATGCAGCCACCTGGCCGTCGAGCGCATAGATCGCGTCTCGCAGCGCCTGCCACACCTGTTCTTCGGTTTTTTCCAGTTCCATGGACAGGCCCAGTTCCGGTTCGGAAACCAGGCGCACTGCCGGGGCGTCGATGTCGCCCCGGAAGGCCGGGCCCAGCCGCCGGCGGTTTTCCACCAGCAACTTGGCCCACATGTCCATGCCCGCTTCGGGGCCGGAACCGGTGATGATTCCCAACCGTGGGCGCGCCTGGTAGCGCACGCCCGACAGGTCGGTGGTGCTCATCAGTGCTGCGCCTGCGGCGCGGCCTGAGCGTTGCCCTGGGCACTGGCCTCAGGGTTGGCAGGCCAGGCCTGGCGATCCAGGTCCAGGTCGGCGAACTTGCTGGCGTCGAACACCGGCACCTTGACGCCTGCCTTGCGCTGGCCGTCGTAGTCGGCGAGCAGGCGCAAGCCGATGTTGAACAGCAGGAACAGCGCGATCAGGTTCACGAAGGCCAGCAGGGTCATGGTGATGTCGGCGAACGCGAACACGGTCGTCAGGTCTTCCATGGCGCCCCATACCACCAGCGCAAGCACCAGCGCACGGTAGGCCCAGACGGCGTCCTTGCGCTCACCCACGATGAAGCGCAGGTTGTTTTCGCCCAGGTAGTAGTTGTAGAGCATCGAGGTGAACACGAACAGCGACAGTGCCACGCTGATGAAGATCTTGCCCCATGGGCCGACCACTGCCGCCAGGGCGTCCTGGGTGAGGACGATGCCGTTGATGGTCGAGCCGACGGTGTAGATGCCCGACAGCAGGATCAGCAGCGCGGTGCAGGTGCAGATCACGAAGGTGTCGAGAAACACGCTGAACGCCTGTACCACACCTTGGGCCACCGGGTGCTGGACCGAAGCCACGGCTGCAACGTTCGGCGCACTGCCCAAGCCCGCTTCGTTGGCGAACACGCCGCGCTTGACGCCCATCACGATGGCGCTGCCAACCAGGCCGCCGAACACCTGGTCCAGGCCCAGTGCGCTCTTGACGATGGTCATCAGCATCTCGGGGACCAGCGCATGTTGCAGCACGATCACGTAGAGGGTGACGCAGATGTAAGCGAGGGTCTTGACCGGTACCAGCAGGTCAGCCACCTTGGCGATGCGCTTGATGCCGCCGATGAATACCAGCGCCATCAGCACTGCCAGGGCGATGCCGGAGTAGCGGGTGTCGAAGGCAAAGGCGTCGTTGAGCGAGGTGGTGACGGCGTGCGATTGCAGGCCGTTGAAGGCGAAGCCGAAGGTCACCAGCAACAGGAACGCCATGACCATGCCCAACCAGCGTTTCTTGAGGCCGTGCTCAATGTAGTAGGAGGGGCCGCCGATGTACTGGCCGTCGGAGCCGCAGCGCTTGTACAGCTGCGCAAGGGAGCACTCGAAGAAGCTGCTGGCCATGCCCACCAGGGCGGTGACCCACATCCAGAACACTGCACCCGGGCCGCCGAGTGTCACGGCAACGCCTACACCTGCGATGTTGCCTGCGCCTACGCGGCCGGCCAGGCTGAGCATCAAGGCCTGGAACGACGACAACTGGGACGAGCTGTTGCGCAGGCTGTCGCGGAAGACCGCGAACATGTGACCGAAATGGCGCAATTGGACGAATCGCGAACGAATCGTGAAATAACTGCCCAGGCCGACGATGAGTACGATCAGTACCTTGCCGGAGAGGAAGTCGTTGAGGGCTTCCAGCATTGAATAAACCTCGCTGATGTTCTTTTTCTGATGGCGAACTCGGCCGGTGTGGGCTTGTGGCCTCAACCCCAGTCCGAGGGCGCAAATGGTTGGCGATTGTGCCGCCGCTAACAAGTTCGCGGGTTGTTAGAAAATGGCGCGGGTTGATGCTACCTTCGCACCACCAAGCGCCAATCCGACGAGCCGAATCATGCGCGAGCATTTTCCGACCAACCTGCAGTTGCTTTGCCGTCACTACCGGTCAATCGCTGAGGTTTGCCGGCAACTGGGCATCAACCGTGCCCAATTCAACAGATACCTCAGTGGCCAGACCCAACCCACCCCCTTCAACCTCAAGCGCATTTGCGACTTCTTCGGGGTCGAGGAGTATGAAATCGGCCTGCCGGAAGAACAGTTCTCCCGACTGATCGGTGTACGTCGGCGCCCGTCCAGCGTGAAGGCAGACAAATCCGCCCCACGTGGCATCCTGGAGCACCTGCGGCAGTGTTCGTCCCCTGAACTGAGAGCCCTGACGGGGTACTACTACGAGTACTACCACTCCATGTCCATGCCTGGGCACATCCTCTGCGCGCTGGTTCACCTGCGCGAAGAGGGCGGGCACTATACCTATGAACGCAGCGAACGTCTGCAAAGCCGGGCTGGGCCCAGCGAAGAGTTCGAGCGCTATCGCTACCTGGGCGTGGCCTATTACCTGCAGAACCGGCTGTTCTTCGTCGATTACGAGTCGCTGACCTCCAACGAGATATCCCAGACCGTACTGATCCCCAGCTACAAGTCCCGGATCACCCGGCTCAATGGCCTGAAAATCGGCGTTTCTTCCACTGACCACCGCGCGCCGGCCTGCAGCCGTGTGGTCTGGGAGTACCTGGGCCAGCAAATCAACCGCGTCAGCACCTACCGAAAGGTGCGCCTTTACACCCCGGACTCTCCCGAGATCGATGACGACATCAAGGCTAGGCTAGCCGATACCCGGCTGCACAATGGGCTGTTCCAGATCGGCAGCTGAACCCCATGCACCGTTCGTCGCCAGGCACCACAACAATAAGAAGGGGCTACTGATGAAACGCTTGAGACTGGCCGTCGCCGGCACTGGCTTGATGGGCCGCCGGCATATCGAATTGATCCGGCAGCGTGCTGATTGCGAACTGATTGGCGTGGCCGACCCTGTGCCGTTGCCGCCAGGCGATCTGAACGTGGCGCACTATTCCGAGCTGGCCCAGCTGCTGGCCCAGGGGCGGCCTGACGGTGTGATCCTGGCAACGCCGAATGCCTTGCACGCCCGCCAGGCCGGGCAATGCATCGAGGCCGGGGTAGCGGTGTTGGTGGAAAAACCGGTGGCCCATAGCGTTGAGGAAGGCCGCCAACTGCTGGCCGCTGCGCAAGCTTCGGCCACTCCCGTGCTGGTCGGCCACCACCGCGCCCATAGCCCGGTGCTGGCACGGGCGCGCGAGATCATCGCCACTGGCGTGCTGGGTGACCTGGTGGCAGTGCAGGGCAGTGCACTGTTCTACAAACCCGCCGACTACTTCGATGCAGCCCCCTGGCGCCAGCAGCCGGGCGGCGGGCCGGTGCTGATCAACATGATCCATGAGGTGGGCAACCTGCGTTCTCTGTGCGGCGAAATCATCGCGGTTCAGGCCATGCAGTCGAACGCTGCGCGAGGTTTTGCGGTAGAAGACACCGTCAGCGTCGGCCTGCGCTTCGCCAATGGTGCGCTGGGCAGTTTTTTGCTATCCGATTGCGCCAGCAGCGCGCGCAGCTGGGAGCAGACCTCCGGGGAAAACCCTGACTACCCTTGCTATGACGATGAAGACTGCTATGTGATCTGCGGCAAAGGCGGCTCACTGGCGATCCCGACCCTGCGCCTCAAATACCACGCCGAACCGGGTAACCGCTCATGGTGGCGGCCCATGCAGGTCACCGTGGAGCACTTTGAGCGGCAAGACCCGCTGGTGGCGCAGCTGGCGCACTTCTGCCAGGTGATTCAGGGCAAGGCCGCGCCCTTGGTCAGCGTGCATGATGGCCTGCGCAACCTGATCATCGTCGAGGCCATCGCGCAGGCCGCCCTGACCGGGCAGGTGGTTCCCACGCCGCTGGCATGAGTGCACAGGCATGAACCTTGCGTCCGCCAGGGCGCACTGATGCCGTGCGTGCTTATTGACGCCTGCCGACTCCGGACCGAGCAAGAGACTGCCCTATGGCCATACCGCTAAGCGTAAAGATGTCGTTTCTGGACTTTTTCAAGGGGCTTTTCAAAGGGCGGCTGTTGATCCAGCGGCGCCTGATGAAACACCTCAAAGCGCAGCGCGCGCATTGGCCCAAACAGAAGCAATATACCCAGGGTTATTACTACCAAGGGCTGGAAGAGCTGGGCATCACCGGCGCCAAGCCTACCGGCTTTCGCTTTCGCCAATACGATGTCGACCCCTTGCTGGCCAACGCCGACGTGTTGGACATAGGCAGCAACTGCGGGTTCGTCAGTGCCTATTGCGCCAAGCGGGCACGCTCGGTGACCGGCGTGGAGCTCAACCCCTACCTCAACCGTATCGCGGTCGACACGGCGCGTTACCTGAAGCTCAACAACGTCACCTTCGTCGAGGATGACTTCACCCGTTTCGCCTGCGACCGCACCTTCGACGTCGTGCTGTCGTTCTCCAACCACCACACCATCGATGGCAACCTGAACATGGGTTTTGCCAACTACATGGAGAAGATTGCCGGCCTGCTCAAACCGGGCGGCTACCTGCTGTTCGAAAGCCACAACGTCTACGGCCCCGGCAAGGGTGGCGAGGGCGATGATGGCGACATGGAGGAGAAAGTCCGAATCATGAACCGCTGGTTCACCCTGGAGCGCCACCGGATGGTGCACTGCTTTCTGGAACACAACGTGTATGACGTGAACAAACTCTTCATCGTCGCGCGCCGCGCAGAGCAGCCCGAGCCTGCCGTGTTCAGCCTGTCGGAAGCGATCACCCGCTTTCACTATTAGCTGGCCATTTTCCAGGCAAAAAAAAGCCCCAAGGGCAGGGCCTCCGGGGCTTGAAAGGTGAGAGGTGTCTAGTCCCTCGACCTGGTGAGACGGTTCGGCGATCAGGCCTTCAGCGGCACCAGCCGCGGCGCGATCATGTTTTCCGGGCGCAGGATGTCGGCCAGCATGGCCTCGTCCAGCAACCCCTCCTCGCGGACCAGTTCCAGCACGCCGCGGCCGGTTTCCAGCGCTGTGCGGGCGATACGGGTCGCGTTCTCGTAGCCGATGTAGGGGTTCAGCGCGGTTACCAGGCCGATGGAGTGCTCCACCAGCTCGCGGCAGCGCTGTTCGTTGGCAGTGATGCCGACGATGCAGTGTTCACGCAGCATGTCCATGGCGCGTTGCAACAGGCGAATCGAGTCGAAGATCTTGTAGGCGATCAGCGGCTCCATCACGTTTAGTTGCAGCTGGCCACCTTCGGCGGCCACCGTCAGCGCCAGGTCATTACCCATGATTTCAAAGGCAACCATGTTTACCGCTTCCGGGATGACCGGGTTGACCTTGCCAGGCATGATCGAGCTGCCCGGCTGGCGTGCCGGCAGGTTGATCTCGTTGATGCCGGTGCGCGGGCCGCTGGAGAGCAGGCGCAGGTCGTTGCAGATCTTCGACAGCTTGACTGCGGTGCGCTTGAGCATGCCGGAGAACAGCACGAAGGCGCCCATGTCGGAGGTCGCTTCGATCAGGTCGGCAGCCGGTACCAGCGGTTGGCCGCTGATGGTTGCCAGGCGTTGCACGGCCAGCGCCTGATAACGTGGGTCGGCGTTGATGCCGGTGCCGATCGCGGTACCGCCCAGGTTGACCTCGGTCAACAGCTCCGGTGCCAGGCTGCGCAGGCGGTTCAGGTCTTCGGTCAGGGTGGTGGCGAAGGCGTGGAATTCCTGGCCCAGGGTCATCGGCACGGCATCTTGCAGCTGGGTGCGGCCCATCTTCAGCACATGAGCGAATTCCTCGCCCTTGGCTGCGAAGGCCTGGATCAGGCTGTCGAGGCTGGCCAGCAGGGCGTCGTGGCCAAGGAGCAGGCCCAGGCGAATGGCGGTGGGGTAGGCGTCGTTGGTCGACTGCGCCATGTTCACGTCGTTGTTGGGGTGCAGGTGCTTGTAGTCACCCTTTTGCTTGCCCATCGCTTCCAGGGCGATGTTGGCAATCACCTCGTTGGCGTTCATGTTGGTCGAGGTACCCGCCCCGCCCTGAATCATGTCCACCACGAACTGATCGTGGAAATCGCCACGGATCAGGCGAGCACAGGCTTCGCTGATCGCTGCATGCTTGGCATCGCTCAAATGGCCCAGCTCGCGGTTGGCGTCGGCTGCAGCCTGCTTGACCATCGCCAGCCCGATCACCAGCTTGGGGTAGTGCGACAGGGGCACGCCGGTCAGGCGGAAGTTGGTGACCGCCCGCAGGGTCTGGATGCCGTAGTAGGCATCGGCTGGAACTTCCAGAACGCCGAGCAGATCTTTTTCGGTGCGAAAGGATGCAGCGGAGGACATGATAGAGGTAGTCTCTGTGTTGGCCCGGCAAGCGCCGGAATGCAGCCAATACTGCGTCCTGGGGCTAAAACTGGCCAATGCTGTTCCTCGCTGGCCTATGCACAAACGGCATAACGATACATGTGACCTGCGTTGGCATGCGAGCGTGTGCAACCAGGTGCAACCCTCTCCGAGCGATTGCCATGAACCTCGAAACCAAATGGCTGGAAGATTTCAGCGCCCTGGCCGCTACGCGCAGCTTTTCGCAGGCTGCAGAACGCCGCTTCGTCACGCAGCCGGCCTTCAGCCGGCGCATCCGCAGCCTGGAGGCAGCATTAGGCCTTACCTTGGTGAACCGCTCGCGAACCCCGGTCGAGCTGACCGAGGCTGGCCAGTTGTTCCTGGTCAGCGCACGAACCGTGGTCGACCAGCTGGCCGAGGTGCTGCGCCACCTGCATCACCTCGAGGGCGGCCAAGGCGAGGTCGTGCAAGTGGCGGCCGCGCATTCGCTGGCGTTGGGGTTCTTTCCCGGCTGGGTCGCGCAGTTGCGCAATGAAGGCCTGCCCATGGCTACCCGCCTGGTTGCCACCAACGTGGGCGATGCGGTACATGCGCTGCGGGAGGGCGGCTGCGACATCATGCTGGCCTTCTACGACCCGGATTCGGCGATGCAGATGGACCCGGAGATTTTCCCTTCGCTGCATTTGGGAACCACTGAAATGCTCCCGGTGTGTGCCGCCGACGGCGAGGGGCGCCCGCTGTATAACCTTGATGCCGATGCCAGCGTGCCGCTGCTGGCCTACAGCGCCGGGGCGTTCCTGGGTCGCTCGGTCAGCGGCCTGCTGCGCCAGCGCAACCTTCGGTACACCACGGTCTACGAGACCGCGATGGCTGACAGCCACAAGTCCATGGCGCTGGAGGGCATGGGGGTTGCCTGGGTGCCACGGCTGAGCGTGCGCTCGGAGCTGGCGCGCGGCGAGCTGGTGGTATGCGGCGAGCCCCATTGGCAGGTACCGCTGGAGATCCGCCTGTACCGTTGCGCTCTGGTACGCAAAGCCAACGTGCGCCTGCTCTGGCGCCGGCTCGAAGCCAAGGCGGGAGAGGGCACGGCGAGGGCCTGATGCGCGTATCCGCGGCAGGGTGCCGAACAGCCGACGATTGCTACGCGCACCGCACATGATTGCGATATACTGCGCGGCCTTCGGCCGGTCAGCGCACAGGCCGGCTCCTTTGCCCCAAGCCACGCCCTGATGCGTGGCTTGTTGTTTTTTGACGCGCCGCACGGCGCCACGATGAATGAGGCTCGACGATGAGTGCACTGGTTGGCGTGATCATGGGCTCCAAGTCCGATTGGTCCACCCTTAGCCACACCGCCGATATGCTGGAAAAGCTCGGTATCCCCTTCGAGGTGAAGGTGGTTTCGGCCCACCGGACTCCCGACCTGCTGTTCCAGTACGCCGAGCAGGCCGAAAGCCGTGGCATCGAGGTCATCATCGCTGGCGCCGGGGGCGCGGCCCACCTGCCGGGCATGTGCGCAGCCAAGACCCACCTGCCGGTGCTGGGCGTGCCGGTCCAGTCGTCGATGCTCTCAGGGGTCGATTCGCTGCTGTCGATCGTGCAGATGCCGGCCGGTGTGCCGGTCGCAACCCTGGCCATCGGCAAGGCCGGTGCAATCAATGCTGCCTTGCTGTCAGCCAGCATTCTGGGTGCCAAGCATCCCCAGTATCATCAGGCACTCAAGCAGTTCCGCGACGAGCAGACCCGCACGGTGCTCGACAACAGCGACCCACGCCAGGCTTGAGGTTCAGACCATGAAGATCGGTGTCATCGGTGGCGGCCAGTTGGGCCGCATGCTGGCCCTGGCGGGCACTCCGCTGGGCATGAATTTCGCGTTTCTCGACCCGGCGCCCGACGCATGCGCTGCTGCCTTGGGTGAGCACCTGCGTGCCGACTACGGCGACCAGGATCACCTGCGCCAGCTGGCTGACGAAGTCGATCTGGTGACGTTCGAGTTCGAGAGCGTGCCGGCCGAGACCGTGGCCTTTCTGTCGCAGTTCGTGCCTGTGTTCCCCAGCGCCGAGGCGCTGCGCATCGCTCGCGATCGCCTGTTCGAAAAGTCGATGTTCAAGGAGTTGGGCATCCCGACGCCTGCGTTCGCCGACATCCTTTCCCAGGCCGACCTCGAAGCGGCAGTCGCCAGCATCGGCCTGCCAGCAGTGCTCAAGACCCGTACCCTGGGCTATGACGGCAAGGGCCAGAAGGTACTGCGCAGTGCCGCCGACGTGGCCGGCACCTTCGCTGAACTGGGCAGCGTGCCGTGCCTGCTCGAAGGCTTCGTGCCCTTCACCGGTGAGGTTTCGCTGGTGGCGGTGCGTGGCCGCGACGGCGAGACGGCCTTCTATCCGCTGGTGCACAACACCCACGAGGCTGGCATCCTGCGCCTGTCGGTGGCCAGTGCCGACCACCCGTTGCAGGCGCTGGCCGAAGACTACGCCGGCCGAGTGTTGGACAAGCTGGGCTACGTCGGCGTGCTGGCGTTTGAGTTCTTCGAGGTCGACGGTGGCCTGAAGGCCAACGAGATCGCACCGCGGGTGCACAACTCCGGGCACTGGACCATCGAAGGCGCCGAATGCAGCCAGTTCGAGAACCATTTGCGGGCCGTGGCCGGCCTGCCGCTGGGCTCCACGGCCAAAGTGGGCGAAAGCGCCATGATCAACTTCATCGGCAGCGTTCCCGAAGTGCCAGCGGTGCTTGCGGTCGAGGATTGCCACTTGCACCACTATGGCAAGGCCTTCAAGGCCGGGCGCAAGGTGGGGCATGCGACGCTGCGCTGCAGCGACGCGGCGACCTTGGAAAAACGCATTGCACAGGTACAGGCTCTGGTTTGAGTCGGAACCAACGCCAGCCCAGGGGCCTCTGATGGCTGACGCCGCGTTATGCGGCACGCTATCAGGAGAGTGTCATGGGGATTATCGGAACGATCATCATCGGTTTCATCGTTGGCCTGCTGGCCCGGTTTCTGAAACCCGGCGACGACAGCATGGGCTTCATCATGACCGTGCTGCTGGGCATTGGCGGCTCGTTGCTGGCAACCTACGGCGGCCAGGCACTGGGCATCTACCAGGCCGGCCAGGCAGCGGGCTTTCTCGGAGCGCTGGTTGGCGCGATCGTATTGCTGGTGATCTACGGCATGATCAGCAAGAAAAGCTGAATGAAGGGCGCTAGAATGCGCCCTTTTTCATGCCTGCGAGGCTGCCGCCGATGCTGCGAGCACTGTTGTTTTCCCTGATACTGGCCAGCGCGGCGGCCATGGCCGCTGAACCGCCCGAGACCGACTGGCTCGCGCTGATGCCCAAGTCCGATCAGAAGGCCTTGGAGCAGATGCCGGAGATCGACCACAACTCGCCTGAATCGGCCGGGCAGTTCACCAACAAAGGCGGCCTGAAGAACCCCAAGGGCCTACCTGCGGTGATGTATTCGGCCAAGACGGTCTCGGGGATGGACGGCAAACGGATTCGCATCGGTGGCTACCCCGTCCCGTTGGAAACCGACGCCAAGGGCCGTAGCACGGTGTTTTTTCTGGTGCCCTACCCAGGAGCCTGCATCCATGTGCCGCCACCGCCCCCCAACCAGCTGATCCTGGTGCGTTACCCCAAGGGGCTCAAGCTGGCCGACATCTACACGCCGCTCTGGGCGATCGGCACGCTGAAGGTCGAGAAGGTGAGCAACGACATGGCCGACGCCGCCTATGCGATGGATGCGTCGACCGTGCGGGTGGTCAGGGAGCAAGACCTCTAGAGGGCTTCGGTGCTCAGGCGATAGCCCAGGCTGTGACGTTCGCCCGGTGCCAGGGCGACAACGTCACCAAGCACGTTGGCGGTTTCGATGCAGAACATGTGCTGCCAGCCATCGTCGGCCATGTCTACGAACGCCGCAGCCCGCTCGATCCAGGGGTTCCAGATCACAGCGGATGCCGAACCGTGAGTGTCGATGAGCACCCGACGCTTCCATTCGTGATCATTGATGGCCAGCCGCTGGGGCGTGGCCAGGTAGATGCGGTCGGTTTCACCGGCCACTTCCAGCGCGCCCTGCTGGGTGCGGGTTTCCCAGTTTTCGAGGGTTTCGATGTATTCGAGGCCTGCGACCTCGTCCACGCTGATCTGGCGCACATCGCTTACCGCGAAATAGGTGTGCAACGCCTGGCTCAGCGTGATCGGCTGCTGGCCGAGGTTGCGGGTGGTCAGGTCGATGAACAGGTCGTCACCCAGCTCGATCGTCAGGCGCAGCTCAGCCTGATGTGGCCAGCCAGGCAATTGGCCGTTGGCCTGGGGCAGGGTGAAAGTGGCACGCACCGGGCCCGCCGAGCTGTCGATACCTTCGAGCACCCAGTTCACTGCCCGCACCAAGCCGTGGGCCGGCGCAGTGTCATCCGCTTGGCGCATGGCCTGAACGGTGTCGGGGTTTTTCGCGAGGTTGCCGAACCACGGCCAGCACACCGGTACCCCCCCGCGGATGGGGGTGCCCGGCTTGAAGAGGGCGTGGTCATTCAGCCATATCAGTGGCTGCTCGCCGTGCCGGCGGTAGCTGACGACTTGCGCACCCTGCTCGGTGACCAGTAATTCGGCGCGGCCATCATCGATGCGCCAGCATTTGAGATCACCCAGGTTTACCGCTTCGACCTTCGGCGTTGGCATGCGAACTTCCTCGTTCTGAACGTTGCGTGGGCGATTGACCACGCAGGCGCCGCCAAGTTTAGCTGCGCCGGGGCACCGAGCGCGTGCGGCCGCGGCTGTCGATGGCCACGAACACGAAGGTGGCCTCGGTCACCTTGCGCCATTCACTCGACAGCGGGTCGTCGCTCCACACTTCGACCATCATGCGGATCGAGCTGCGACCGGTTTCAAGGGTGCGGGTATAGAAGGAGAGCTGTGCCCCGACTGAAACAGGAACCAGGAAGGCCATGCGATCGATGGCGACCGTGGCTACGCGGCCGCCGGCCAGCTTGCTGGCCATGGCGGTGCCGGCGAGGTCCATCTGCTGGACCAGCCAGCCACCGAAGATATCGCCGAAACCGTTGGTTTCGCGTGGCAGGGCTGTGATCTGCAAAGCGAGATCGCCTTGGGGTATCGGATCTTCCTGTTCGAGTTCGATCATGCGGGATGCCTCTGGCCCGGGCGTTGAACGATGATGAGCGGCTCAGTATATAGAGCTGCAATGGCGCGCATAACCGTTCAACCACAGATATATGTGCTTTTTCAAGCTATTTGCTATCTTCGCACGCCTGCCAGCCTTCACTTATAAGAGAAATCCCATGAGCAGTGTGCCTTCCGACGCCGTGCCCAACGCACGGCCGTTGACCCGCAGTGACTACAAGACGCTTTCCCTGGCCGCATTGGGCGGTGCGTTGGAGTTTTACGACTTCATCATCTTCGTGTTTTTCGCAACAGTCGTAGGGAACCTGTTCTTTCCCGCAGAAATGCCTGACTGGCTGCGGCAGGTGCAGACCTTCGGCATCTTTGCCGCCGGCTATCTGGCCCGGCCGCTGGGCGGGATCGTGATGGCGCACTTCGGTGATCTGCTGGGGCGCAAGAAGATGTTTACCCTGAGCATCTTCATGATGGCGCTGCCGACCCTGCTGATGGGCCTGCTGCCTACCTACGCGCAGATCGGCATGGCTGCGCCCATCCTGCTGCTGGTGCTGCGTGTGATCCAGGGTGCCGCTATCGGCGGCGAGGTGCCGGGTGCCTGGGTATTCGTCTCCGAGCACGTGCCCGGGCGCAACGTAGGGTTTGCCTGCGGAACGCTGACATGCGGCCTGACCTCGGGCATCCTGCTCGGCTCGCTGGTGGCCACGGCCATCAACAGCGTTTACGACGCTCAGCAACTGGCCGATTTCGCCTGGCGCATTCCTTTCCTGCTGGGCGGCGTGTTCGGTTTTTTTGCGGTGTACCTGCGCCGCTGGCTGCATGAAACGCCGGTATTCGCCGAGCTGCAACAACGCAAGGCCCTTGCTGCCGAGCTGCCGTTGCGCGCCGTGCTGCGCGATCACCCGGGTGCGGTGGTGGTTTCGATGCTGCTGACCTGGCTGCTGTCAGCAGCCATCGTGGTGGTGATCCTGATGACGCCCACGCTGTTGCAGAAGCTCTTCGGCTTCACCCCGCGCGAAGCCTTGCAGGCCAACAGCATCGCCATCGTGTTCCTGAGCCTGGGCTGCATCGGCGCGGGCTATTGGGCCGACCGTGCCGGGGCCGGGCGCGTGTTCGTGCTGGGTAGCCTGGGGTTGGGCATCTGCACCTGGCTGCTCTATCACACGCTGGGCACCCACCCAGGCTGGCTGTTCCCGCTTTATGCCCTGACCGGGCTAATGGTGGGTACCATCGGCGCAGTGCCTTATGTGATGGTCAAGGCGTTCCCGCCGGTGGTGCGCTTCAGTGGCCTGTCGTTTTCCTACAACTTGGCCTACGCCGTATTCGGGGGGCTTACGCCCATGGCGGTCAGCATCATGATGAAGACCGACCCCATGGGGCCTGCCGTTTACGTGGCGGGCGTTTGCGTGATCGGCGTGCTGGTGGGGCTGTATCTGCTGGCGAAAAAGCGTTGAGCCGGGTTGGCCCGGTGCCTGAGTGGCGCCGGGCCAGTCATATTAGTGTCATGCAATTTTCATAAAGTGGCGCCGCCGGATGCGTCTGATCCTGGCCCTTTCCCCCAAGCCTGCCAGGAGCGCTGGTATGACCTTCAAGCTGTACGCTGGCGTGCTTGCCCTCATGGCCTGCCTCAACGTGGCACAGGCCGAGGTCGACCCGGCGCTGGCGGTGTACCAGAAAACCAGCGGTATTGCGGGCAACCTCAACAGCGTCGGCTCCGACACGTTGGCCAACGTGATGACCCTCTGGGCCGAAGCCTTTCGCCGCGAATACCCCAGCGTGAACGTGCAGGTGCAAGCGGCCGGTTCATCGACCGCCCCCCCGGCGCTCATCGCCGGCACCTCCAACCTGGGGCCAATGAGCCGCAAAATGAAGGATGTCGAGCTGCAGGGCTTCGAGCAGAAGTATGGCTACAAGCCCACTGCGGTCCCGGTGGCGGTGGATGCGTTGGCGCTGTTCGTGCACAAGGACAACCCCATCGCCGGACTGACGCTGGCCCAGGCCGATGCGATCTTTTCCTCCACTCGCTTGTGCGGTGCACCGGCGCTGGTGAAGACCTGGGGCGATCTGGGCGTGAAGGGCGACCTGGCCGACAAACCGTTGCAGTTGTTCGGGCGTAACTCGGTGTCCGGTACCTATGGCTTCTTCAAGGAACAGGCGCTGTGCAAGGGCGACTTCAAGCCTACTGTGAACGAGCAGCCCGGCTCCGCAGCGGTGGTTCAGGCCATCAGCACTTCGCTCAACGGCATCGGTTATTCGGGCATCGGCTATCGCACTGCCAACGTACGCACTGTACCCTTGGCGCGCCAGGCCGGCGGGCCCTACATAGAAGACAACGAAACCAACGCGCTCAATGGCACCTATCCCTTGGCGCGCTATCTGTACGTCTACGTGAACAAGGCGCCCAATCAGCCGCTACCTGCGCTGGAAGGGGAGTTCATCAAGCTGATGCTGTCGCAGGCAGGGCAGCAGGTGGTGGTCAGGGATGGCTATATTCCTTTGCCGGCCAAGGTGGTGCAGCGCACCCTGGTCGAGCTGGGGCTCAACGCCGGAAAATCGCCTGCTGCACGTTAGTGGCAGGTGCCGCCCATCCCCCGTTTCGCTTAGCGCAGACGGGGTTTTGGCATGCCTGAGCGATGTAATCTTTCTGTCACATGACGCCGTTAGGGTGTGCGGATGAACGACCTGACCCCCCCACCGGTGGCGCCCGGCTACCCGGCGCACCGCATCGACTTCAATGCGCCTGCGTTTCGGCGCAAGCGGCGCCTGCGCGCGTGGGTCGATCGGCTCACCCGCGGCTATGTCCTGGTAGGCGGGTTGGGTGTGCTGGCAGCGGTTACCCTGATCTTCTTCTATCTCGCCTGGGTGGTGTTGCCCTTGTTCCAGGGCGCCAGCCTGAGCGCCCAGCCGATGGTGGCCCCTGCCTGGCTGCAAGAGGCGGGCAAGCCCCTGCTGCTCACGGTCGAAGAGCAGAACCTGGTGGGCCTGCGGGTTTCCAGCCAGGGCGAAGTGGTGTTCTTCAACACCCAAACTGGCGCGCCATTGCAGCGTATCGCATTGCCGATTCCGCCTGGTGTGCATCTGGTGTCGGTCGCCAAAAGCCAGCCTGGCACGCCTTGGTTGGTAGCAGGGCTGTCCAACGGGCAGGCGCTGGTGATGCGCACCAGCTACAAGCTGGAATACCCCGATAACGTCAAGGTCGTCAGCCCTGTGCTGGAGTTCCCCTACGGCAAGGCACCCCTGACCGTGGACACCCATGGCCAGCCGCTGGAGCAGGTCGCGATCACGGTGTCCGATACGACCCTGCTGATCGCCGGCTCGAGCGGCGCGGCGCTCAGTGTGCTGTCGGTGGTCGAACGTGACGACGCACCTGCAGGCACCCTTGCAGGGCAGAACCGCCGTGAACAGGCCAATATCCTGCTGCCGCAAATGACCGAACCGGTCAAGGCACTGTTTCTCGATCCGCGCCAGCAATGGCTGTACGTCATCAACGGCCGCGCCCAGGCCGATGTGTTCGACTTGCGCCAGCGCAGCCTCAATGGTCGTTACAAGCTACTTGAAGACGGCAAGGCCGAAGTCACCGCCAGCCGCCAGCTGGTCGGGGGCACCTCGCTGATGATCGGTACCTCCAAGGGGACAATCAGCCAATGGTTCATGGCGCGTGATGTCGACGGCGAGCCCCGGCTGAACCACATCCGTGATTTCAAGCTCGGTGACGCGCCGATCGAGTTCATCCGTGCCGAAGAGCGCCGCAAGGGCTTCATCGCCCTGGACCATGACGGCGTGTTGGGTGTGTTCCACAGTACCGCCCACCGCACCCTTTTGACCCAACAGGTGGTGCGCCGAGGCGATGCGCTGGCGCTGTCGCCTCGGGCCGACCATGTGCTGGTCGAGGAGCAGGGCCGCTGGTTTCCTTTCGGCTTGAGCAACCCGCACCCGGAAGTGTCCTGGAGCGCGCTGTGGGACAAGGTTTGGTATGAGAACTACGACAAGCCCGAGTACGTTTGGCAGTCCACTGCCGCCAATAGCGATTTCGAGCCTAAGCTGAGCCTGGCGCCGCTGACCTTCGGCACCCTCAAGGCAGCGCTCTACGCCATGTTGCTGGCCGCCCCGCTGGCGATCGCCGCCGCCATCTACACCGCCTACTTCATGGCAGCGCCCATGCGCCGCAAGGTCAAGCCGGTGATCGAGATGATGGAAGCCATGCCCACGGTGATTCTCGGCTTCATTGCCGGCCTGTTCCTGGCGCCCTATGTCGAAGGCCATTTGCCTGGCATCTTTGCGCTGCTGTTGTTCCTGCCAGTGGGCATCGTGCTGGCCGGCTGGTGCTGGAGCCGGTTGCCCGCTGACTGGCGGCTCAGCCTCGCCCCCGGCTGGGAAAGCGCCGTGCTGATCCCGGTGATACTGATGGTGGTGGCCCTTTCGCTGTGGTTGAGCCCGCGCCTGGAAACCCTGTTGTTCGGCGGTGACATGCGCCAGTGGGTCGGCACTTACCTGGGCCTGGGCTTCGACCAGCGCAACGCGCTGGTGGTGGGCCTGGCAATGGGCTTTGCGGTGATCCCGACCATTTATTCGATCGCTGAAGACGCCATTTTCAGCGTGCCCC
Organism: Pseudomonas sp. URIL14HWK12:I12; assembly: GCF_003097135.1. Lineage (GTDB taxonomy): Bacteria > Pseudomonadota > Gammaproteobacteria > Pseudomonadales > Pseudomonadaceae > Aquipseudomonas. Next base: position 186,483 of record NZ_QEQL01000007.1, on the reverse strand, counting down.
GGGGCCTGACCCATGGCTCGCTGGCGCTGGGCGCCACGCCGTGGCAAACGCTCACTCGCGTAGTGATCCTCACCGCCAGCCCCGGTATTTTCTCGGCGCTGATGATTGGGCTGGGCCGCGCTGTGGGTGAAACCATGATCGTGCTGATGGCCACCGGCAACACGCCCATCATGGACATGAACCTGTTCGAGGGCATGCGTACCCTGGCGGCGAACGTGGCGGTGGAGATGCCGGAGGCTGAGGTGGGCTCCAGCCACTATCGTGTGCTGTTTCTGGCGGCGCTGGTGTTGCTGCTGTTCACCTTCGTGATGAATACCCTGGCCGAGGTGATCCGCCAGCGTCTTCGCAAGAAGTACTCGTCGCTGTGAGCAAGGTAGGCAGGGTGAAGAAACAAAAATTTGCCGGCTGGGTCGCAAGCGGCGCGCCAGCGGTGTGGCTCAGCGCGGGGGCGGTGTCGGCGGCGGTGATCATGACCGTGGGCCTGTTGCTGGTGATCGCTGTACGAGGGTTGGGGCATTTCTGGCCGGCAGACCTGCAGCAGGCCAGTTACCAGGTGCCTGGCCTGTCTGCTCAGATGCTGGTCGGCGAGGTGGTGCAGCGCGAAGACGTACCCCGTGAACGGCTGCATGCCAGCGGCCTGCCCGTAGGCACCGACGGGCCGCCGATGATGACCCGCGAGCTGCTGAAGGTGGGCAACCGCGACCTCTACGGTAGCGACTTCGTCTGGGTAATTGCCGACTGGTTGCACGCGACCCAGGCACCGGCCGAGCTGGTGGCCTTGGAGCGCCGCGAGTGGGGCAACTTCTACGGGCGGTTGATCGATGTGCGTGAAAACGGCGAGGTGGTCGCCCACGGGGCTGACGCCTGGGCAGCCCTGCAACCGCGCTTGCAGCGGGTGCAGCAACTGCAGGCTGAGCTTGAGCGTTTGCAGGGTAAAGACGTCAGTGCCATCAACTATCAGCTCGAGCGCCTGCGCCTGCAGGCACGCAAGGATGAGCTGAACGGTGTGCACAGTGCGGCGGCCCAGGCTGACCGGCAAGCCCGCGAAGCTGAGCTCAAGGCCGGTTACGAACAGGCCGAAATGCGCCTGAGTGCCCTGCACCGGCAGATCGAGCGCGACAGCATCACGATGGCAGAGGCCGGCGGCAAGGCCGTGGCAATCAACCTCGGCCAGGTCGTGCACGCTTACCAGCCCAACGCCATGAGCGTGGGCGACAAGGCCAGGTTCTACTTCATCAAGCTGTGGGAGTTCCTCAGCACCGGCCCGCGTGAGGCCAACACCGAAGGCGGGGTGTTCCCGGCGATCTTCGGTACGGTGATGATGACTTTGATCATGGCTATCGTGGTGACGCCGTTCGGTGTGCTGGCGGCGGTGTACCTGCGCGAATACGCACGGCAGAACCTGATGACCCGCTTGATCCGCATCGCCGTGAACAACCTCGCCGGTGTGCCATCGATCGTCTACGGTGTATTCGGCCTGGGCTTTTTCGTGTACGTGGTGGGTGGCTCGCTGGACCGCCTGTTCTTTCCCGAAGCCCTGCCTGCCCCGACCCTGGGTACTCCTGGCCTGTTATGGGCATCCCTGACGCTGGCGTTGCTGGCGGTGCCGGTGGTGATCGTGTCCACCGAGGAAGGCCTGGCGCGCATTCCGCGTAGCCTGCGCGAGGGTTCGCTGGCCCTCGGTGCCACGCAAGCCGAAACCCTCTGGAAGGTCGTGCTGCCAATGGCCAGCCCGGCGATGATGACCGGGATGATCCTTGCCATTGCGCGTGCTGCGGGGGAGGTCGCACCGTTGATGCTGGTGGGGGTGGTCAAGCTGGCACCTTCGCTGCCGGTCGATGGCAATTTCCCCTACGTGCACCTGGATCAGAAGATCATGCACCTGGGCTTTCATATTTACGACGTGGGCTTTCAGAGCCCGAACGTCGAAGCTGCGCGGCCATTGGTCTACGCCACCGCCTTGTTGCTGGTGCTGGTGATCGCGCTGCTCAACCTGTCTGCCGTGGCGATTCGAAACCGCTTGCGGGAAAAGTACAAGGCACTGGACAGCTGAAGCTGCCCGGGCATCGAAGAGAGTGGCCATGGAGCGTTATACCCAACCCTTACGCGGCCGCGCCGAACTGGCGGCCCAGCGGCGCAGCCGGAGCCAGGCGCTGGAGCCGCACAACATCGCCGTGCAGGTCAGCGGGCTGAACCTGCATTACGGCACGAGCCAGGCGTTGTTCGATATTTCGCTGAGCATCCCGCGCCAGCGCGTCACCGCGTTCATTGGGCCGTCGGGCTGTGGCAAGTCGACCTTGCTGCGCACCTTCAACCGCATGAACGACCTGGTCGACGACTGCCGTGTCGCCGGCGAGGTGTGCCTGGAAGGCCAGAACATCTATGCCAAGGGGCAGGACGTGGCCGAGCTGCGCCGTCGCGTGGGCATGGTGTTCCAGAAGCCCAACCCCTTTCCCAAAACCATCTACGAAAACGTCGTCTACGGCCTGCGCATTCAGGGCATCAACAAGAAGCGCGCGCTCGACGAATCGGTGGAGTGGGCATTGCGCGGCGCAGCCCTGTGGGACGAGGTCAAAGACCGCCTGCACGAGTCGGCCCTCGGCCTCTCGGGCGGCCAGCAGCAACGCTTGGTGATCGCCCGCACCATTGCCGTGGAGCCGCAGGTGCTGCTGCTCGACGAGCCCTGCTCGGCCCTCGACCCGATCTCTACGCTGAAAGTCGAGGAACTGATCTACGAGCTGAAATCCCGCTACACCATCGTGATCGTGACACACAACATGCAGCAGGCCGCGCGGGTATCGGACTACACCGCCTTCATGCACATGGGCCGGATGGTCGAGTTCGGTGACACCGACACCTTGTTCACCAACCCGGCCAAGAAGCACACCGAAGACTACATCACCGGCCGCTACGGCTGAGCACAACCACGTACGCTGTCTTATCCCTCCCACCGGACGCTCCAAAGGGTTTAGATCATGATTGACAAGCACAGCCTCACCCACCACATCTCCCAGCAGTACAACGCCGAGCTCGAAGAGGTTCGCAGCCACCTGCTGGCGATGGGCGGCCTGGTCGAGAAGCAGGTCAACGATGCCGTCACCGCGCTGATCGAGGCTGACTCGGGCCTGGCCCAGCAGGTGCGTGACATCGACGACGAGATCAACCAGATGGAGCGCACGATCGACGAGGAATGCCTGCGCATCCTGGCCCGCCGCCAGCCGGCCGCCTCAGACCTGCGCCTGATCATCAGCATTTCCAAGTCAGTGATCGACCTGGAGCGCATCGGGGATGAGTCGACCAAGATCGCCCGCCGCGCCATCCAGCTCTGCGAAGAAGGCGAGTCACCGCGCGGCTACGTGGAGGTGCGGCACATCAGCGGCCAGGTGCGGGCCATGGTGCGGGATGCTCTGGATGCGTTCGCCCGTTTCGATGCCGACCTTGCGTTGTCGGTGGCCCAATACGACAAGACCATCGACCGTGAATACAAGACGGCCTTGCGCGAGTTGGTGACCTTCATGATGGAAGACCCCCGCTCGATATCGCGGGTCCTGAACGTGATATGGGTGCTGCGTTCACTGGAGCGTATCGGCGATCATGCACGCAACATCGCCGAACTGGTGATCTACCTTGTGCAAGGGACCGACGTACGCCATCTGGGCCTGGACCGCATGCGTGAAGAAGTTCAGCGCGGCGGGGCCGAACGGGCTAATGTTTCCCCTAAGGCGGGCGATAACTGAGATTGCCTGTGTTCCCGCGCCCGGCTTCGGCCGGGCGTTTTTGTCTGGGTCAGACGCAGGCTGACGTTCCGCCGGCAAGCGGCATCCCGATGTTCCAGGTAATTGGCTTGGCGATTGGCAATAGGCCATCAGGCAGCGGTATGCTGGGCGGGTAATCTTCAGGAGTGGTCGATGGCTAAGGTCAGTGTTCTGGTTGTGGATGATGCGCCCTTCATCCGCGACCTGGTGAAGAAGTGTCTGCGCAATGCGTTTCCCGGTATTCATACCGAAGACGCGGTCAATGGCCGCAAGGCCCAGGCCATGCTGGCCAAGGAAAGTTTCGACCTGGTGCTGTGCGATTGGGAGATGCCGGAAATGTCCGGCCTCGAGTTGCTGACCTGGTTCCGCCAGCAGGAATGCGGCAAGGGTGTTCCGTTCATCATGGTGACCAGCCGCGGCGACAAGGAAAACGTCGTTCAGGCCATCCAGGCGGGCGTGTCCGATTACGTAGGCAAGCCGTTCACCAACGAGCAGTTGCTGACCAAGATCAAGAAAGCCATGCAGCGCGCCGGCAAGCTCGAGCTGCTGCTCGGCGGCGGTGCGCGCCCGGCACCTACCAGCGCGTTGAATGAATCGCTCAGCGCGCTCACCGGTGGGCGCCCCGAATCGGTCGCAACTCGCGCTGCGGCCCCCGCTGCACCCGCGCCTCGGCCTGCTGCCGCACCGGCGCAGCCGGCGCCGTCTGCAGCACCGGTGGGGCGTGGCCAGGCTCAATTGCGCCTGGCCAGCGGGGGCTCGATGCAGGCGGTGATCAAGGCACTGAGCCTCAAGGAGGCGCTGCTGGTGGTCAAGCGAAGCGAACAGCTGCCTCAGGTGCTTGAACACGCCGTGATCGACCTGGAGCAGGGCGATAATGCCGAAACCGCACGCCTCAACGGTTACCTGCACGCCATCATGGCCTTTGAGCCCAAGCCCGACAGTGACTGGTTGCAGCTGAGTTTCCGCTTCGTCGACCAGGATGCCCAGAAGCTCGACTACCTGTCGCGCCTGATCGCGCGCGGCACTGCGCAGAAGCATTTCGTCCCGGGTGCATGACTCGGCGGTAGCCCCCGGCTATGCTCCGGGGGCCTACTGCCGTGGTACTGTCATGTCGATTCGCCCAGCCCTGCTGTTGCTACTTCTCGCCTTGGTTGCCCCACCCGCCGGTGCGCGGCCGACCGTTTACAAGTTCGTCGATGCCAACGGCGTGACCAACTACACCGACAAGCCCACCAAAGGTGCGCAGGTGTTCGTATTCAACGACCGCATGGATGAGCACCTGGAACGCCAGGTCCATCTGGAGCAGGCCAAGTCCCGCGGCAAGGTCACTTTCATTGCACGCAACGATCTGTTCGCCCCGGTTCAGGTGCGGCTGAGCTTCAAGGGCCTGGGCAATGCCGCCGGGGCGCCCGCGAGCATCAGCCGGGTGGTTCCAGCACGCAGCCAGGTCACGTTGCTCACCCTGGCGGCTCGGGCCCCTGATCAGCCGCTGCGCTACACGCCGGTATTCAACTATTTCCTCGGCGACCCAGGCTCGGCTGTCGGTGGCTACCGCTATGCGTTGCCGTGGGTCGGCGGGCCCTTCTATATCAGCCAGGGTGCCAACGGCCAGTACAGCCACACCGGGCCCAAGAGCCGCTATGCCCTCGACATCGCCATGCCTGTGGGCACACCGATCATCGCCGCGCGCGCCGGTACTGTGGTGAAGGTGGAGAACGACCAGAGCGGGCGAGGGCGCAACCCCGCCGGCAATTTCGTGCGCATCCTGCACGACGACGGCAGCATGGGCGTGTACCTGCACCTGATGCAGGGCTCAGTGGTGGTGCATGAGGGCCAGCGCGTGGGCGTAGGCGCGGCGCTCGCCCAATCAGGCAATACCGGGAACAGCACCGGCCCGCACCTGCACTTCGTGGTGCAGCGCAATACTGGCCTGGCGCTTGAATCGATCCCGTATCAGTTCGACCGGCCGGTGGCGCCGCTGCCCAACTTCGCGTTGGGCAAGCGTTGATCAAGCGAGCTTGAGCACCTTGGCCAGCACGATCTTCGGGCCTTTCATCTTCTTGATGATGATGCGCAGCCCTTCGACTTCAAGCACTTCCTCATCTTCGGGCACGCGCTTGAGCGTGTCGTAGACCAGGCCGGCGAGGGTTTCCGCCTCGATGTGGTCCAGGTCTACACCCAGCAAGCGCTCGACCTTGAACAGCGGGGTGTCGCCCCTGACCAGCAGCTTGCCCGGCTGATAGGCCAACACGCCGCGCTCGGCCTTGCGGTGTTCGTCCTGAATGTCGCCCACCAGCACTTCGAGCACATCTTCCATGGTCAGGTAACCGATCACCTTGCCATCGGCTTCTTCGACCAGCGCAAAGTGCGCCGAGCCTTGGCGGAACTGCTCCAGCAGGGCCGATAGCGGCATGTGGCGCGAAACACGCTCCACGGGGCGCAACAGCTCGTCGAGTTCGAAGCCCTCGGGGGTGTAGTCTTTGGCGGCCAGCTCCAGCAGCAAGTCCTTGATGTGCAGCAGGCCGACGAACTCGCCCAATTCGCTGTTGTAGACCGGGAAGCGGCTGTACTTGTGGCGGCGAAACTTCTCGAGAATTTCCGGCAGGGAGGCTTTGTGGTCCAGGCTCACCAGGTCTTCGCGTGAGTTGGCCCAGTCCACTACCTCCAGCTCGCCCATTTCCACCGCCGAGGCGAGCACGCGCATGCCTTGGTCGGATGGGTCCTGGCCACGGCTTGAGTACAGGATCAGCTTGAGCTCGTCGCGGCTGTAATGGTGCTCGTGGTGCGGGCCCGGCTCGCCTTGGCCTGCAATGCGCAGGATGGCGTTGGCGCTGGCGTTCAGCAGCCAGATGGCGGGGTACATCAGCCAGTAGAACAGGTACAGCGGCACCGCCGTCCACAGCGAAAGCAGCTCGGGTTTGCGAATGGCCCAGGACTTGGGCGCCAGCTCGCCGACCACGATGTGCAGGTAGGAAATCACAAAGAACGCAGTGAAGAATGACGCGCCTTTGATCACTTCGGCCGACTGCACGCCGACTGCTTCCAGTGCAGGCTCCAGCAGGTGCGCGAAGGCGGGCTCGCCAACCCAGCCCAGGCCCAGCGAGGCCAGGGTGATACCCAGCTGGCAGGCGGAAAGGTAGGCATCGAGCTGGCTGTGCACGGTGCGCAGAATGCGCCCGCGCCAGCCGTGGCGCTCGGCGATGCTCTCGACCTTGGTGGCGCGCAGCTTGACCATGGCGAACTCGGCGGCCACGAAGAAGCCGTTGAGCAGCACCAGGACGAAAGCGAAGATGATCATGCCGAAATCGGCGAACAGGGCGTACAGCGATAAACCGGGGGAAGGGTCCATGATGGAGTGTTTGGTAGTCCGTAGAAAGCGTTAGAGAGGCTCGTTTGGGAAAAATCCCACGCGAACATTGCAATTTAGCGGCTGATGCCGGCCTTGCCTAGAACAAATATCAGCCTTGGGTTCCGTCGGCTTGTCCCGGATCAATGCTGCTGGCGGAACGCAGATTGCGCGCCAAGGGGATTTGCGCCGGCGCAAAATGGCAGGTGAAGGTGCTGCCATGGCCTGGCACGCTGGTGATTTCCAGGCGCCCGCGGTGGCGCATCAGCACGTGCTTGACGATTGCCAGGCCCAGCCCGGTGCCTCCGGTGTTGGAGCTGCGGCTGGAGTCGACACGATAAAAGCGTTCGGTGAGGCGGGGGATGTGCTGTGCCTCGATGCCGATACCCGAATCCTTCACGCTCAGATGCGCGCCTTGCCCATCCTGCCAGAAACGGGCGAGCACCCGGCCTTTGTCAGGGGTGTACTTCACCGCGTTGAACACCAGGTTCGAGAACGCGCTGCGCAGCTCCGGCTCACTGCCCTTGAGCCAGCAGTTGGCTTCTACTTCAAGGGTGATGTCGTGGCCCCGTGTACCGGAAAGCGCGCGGGCGTCGCTGACGATGCTCTTGAGTAAAGCCTGCACATCGACCGGCTGGTTTTCCGACGGGTAGTCGGTGGCCTCCAGGCGCGCCAGCAACAGCAGGTCGTTGAGCAAGGTCTGCATGCGCCCGCCTTGCTGCTGCATTTGCTGCAGGGCACGCAGCCAACGTGGGTTGATGCCGTCGCTGTTGTCGAGCAGGGTTTCGAGGTAGCCGGTGATCACCGTCAAAGGGGTGCGCAGCTCGTGGGAAACGTTGGCGATGAAATCCTTGCGCATTTGCTCCAGCTGGTGAACGCGGGTCACATCACGCACCACCAGCAGGTGCTCATTGTTGCCGTAGCGTGTAATCACCAGCTGGATACGCACCTGGTCTTGTATGGGCGAGGCCATTTCCATGGGCTCGGCGTAGTTGCCGGCGTGGAAGTATTCGAAAAACCTTGGGTTGCGCACCAGGTTGGTGATCGGCTGGCCGCTGTCGCCTGGCGACCGAAGCCCCAACAAGGTTTCGGCGGCGTTGTTCCACCATTCCAAGTTGCCATCGCTGTCGAGCATGATCACACCGTCGCGCAGGGCGGCCGTGGAGTCTTGCACGCGGTCGATCAAGGCTTGCAGCCGATCACGGGCGCGGATGTCACGACGCTGAACGGTGTAGATGCTGTCGAATACATCGCCCCAGAGCCCCCCGGCTTCAGGCGGCGGCTCGTCGGGCTTGTGATGCTTGAGCCAATGGTTCAGGTGCAACAGCTGCCTGAGCGTCGCGGCCAGGTACAGCCCCAGGCCTACCGCAAGGCTGGCGCCGTAATGGTTTGTGACCAGGCCCACCAGCAGGCATGCGGTTACCAGAAGCGCAAGTTGGCGGATCAGGATACCGAGCCAGTTCTGATTCAATTACCGCGCATCCCTTCGACAGAGCCTGGCCTGCTCAGCTCTTGGTGGAGAAACGGTAGCCTGTGCCACGCACGGTCTGCACCAGGTTCTCGTAGGCATCGCCCAATGCCTTGCGCAGGCGGCGGATATGCACATCGACCGTCCGCTCTTCCACATAGACGTTGCCGCCCCACACCTGGTCAAGCAACTGGCCCCGAGTATAGGCGCGTTCCTGGTGGGTCATGAAGAACTGCAGCAGGCGGTATTCGGTCGGGCCCATCTCGGCCGGGCGGCCATCGATGGTGACGCGGTGGCTGACTGGGTCCAGCAACAAACCACCGACCTCGATCGGGGTTTCGCCATCGCTGGCGCCGGCGCGGCGTAGCACAGCCTTCAAGCGGGCAACCAGTTCCCGCGGTGAGAAAGGCTTGGTGATGTAATCATCGGCACCTACCTCAAGGCCCTGGATCTTGTTGTCTTCCTCACCCTTGGCCGTAAGCATGATGATCGGAGTGCTGGCGGTGAGCTCATCACGTTTGAGGCGGCGCGCCAGCTCGATGCCGGAAGTGCCAGGCAGCATCCAGTCGAGCAGGATGAGGTCGGGCTTGCGATCGACGATGATGGCGTGGGCCTGAGGGGCGCTCTCGGCTTCGAGGCAATCATAGCCGGCCATTTCAAGGGCGACGGCGATCATCTCGCGGATGGGCGCTTCGTCGTCGACGATGAGAATGCTTCTGCCAACCATGCTTAACCTCGTGTCAATCTTCTGCAATGTGCAGCATTAGATAACGGAATTATTGCAGCGATGTGACAGATGTTCCTTGGGGCATTGCCTTAAATACGCGCAAGCGCGGGCTAGCGCAGGGCGTAGTCCAGGGCAAGCCCCACGAAAATCACCAGCCCCGCCCAATGGTTGTGCAGGAAGGCTTCAAAGCACGCCATGCGCTCACGGCGGCGGGTTTTCCACGATTGCCAAATGAAACAGCCCACCGCCACGGCAATGCCAAGGTGAAACCAGCCCCCGAGCCCGAAACGCACGCCTGCCAGCAGCAGGCATGCCACCATCAGCCCCTGCAGGATTGCGATGATCAAGCGGTCGGAGTTGCCGAACAGGATGGCCGTGGATTTCACGCCGATGCGCAGGTCATCGTCGCGGTCGGTCATGGCGTAGTAGGTGTCGTAGGCGACCGTCCAAGCCAGATTGGCCAGGTACAACAACCAGGCTGCGGCGGGCACGTGGCCGGTTTCGGCGGTGAAGGCCATGGGCATGCCCCACGAAAACGCTGCCCCCAGCACCACCTGCGGGTAATGGGTGTACCGCTTCATGAACGGGTAGCAGAAGGCGATCAGCAGGCCGCCGAACGATAGCCATACCGTAGTGGCGTTGGTGCATAGCACCAGCGCGAAACTGGCCGCGACCAGTACGGCGAAGAACACCAGCGCTTCGCGGCTACGCACTCGGCCGCTGACCAGCGGCCGCTGCTCGGTGCGCTTGACGTGACCATCGACCTTGCGGTCGGCGAAGTCGTTGATGACGCAGCCGGCTGCCCGCATCATGAACACGCCGAGCACGAAGATCACCACATTGCCCAGCGAAGGAGCACCATCGCCAGCGACCCACAGGGCCCAGAGCGTGGGCCACAGCAGCAGGTAAATGCCGATCGGCTTGTCGATCCGTGCCAGCTGGATGAAGTCCCAGGCTCGCGGGTGCAGGCGGTTGAGTGAGCGCAGCATCTGTTGGTAGAGCATCAGCAAGCCTCGTCGGGCAGCCCGGTGGCGCGCCACAGGGTTGGCAGAAACACCTCGGTCACCAGCACCGACAGCCCTTGCTGGCCAGGGGCCTGGCGGTCGAAGCGCGAGCGCCTGGCCCACAGGCCGTGTGCAGCCACTTCGCGAGGCAGCCATCGGTAGGGGTAGCGGCAGGTATCGAAGGGTTGTCGGATGAACGCCGGGTCGCTAAACAGGAACTGCCCCAGCGAGCGCGTGCCCAGTGCCTGCAGCGCGAAATCGCAGGCCTCCAGCGCCTGGCGGCCGGCGACACTGCGGGCGAATACCCAAGGCTCGCCGCGGCCGCGCAGGAACACCTCGCGCACCCAGCCTTCGCTGCCCTCGGCAAGCCCCAGCGCCTGGCATTCATCGGCCCTCAAGGGCTGCCAGCCCTCGTGTAGGGGCGTGACGGTGAAGCGGTGCTCGGAGGCAATGGTCAGGCGTTGGGTGAGCGAGCCTGCATCAAACAGCCATTGCCGGATACCGGCGCTGGCCTGGTCGGCGTCGGGCGCCCATGTGATGGTTTCATCTGGCGAAATAGGGGCTGGCACGGTGACGTTGGCAGGCGATGAAAGGGGCTTGGAGCTTAGCATGATTGCCCTTCCGGTTGCCCGGCCCAGAGCCTGCCTCGAACACAGGGTATGAAGCCCCTGGCGAATATGGCCTGCACTCCGTCCGAAACAGCATTGCTCGGGCGCAGCAAAGCGGCAAAGCCTACTGGCGCGCGGGGCGGTGCCGTGCCATTCTCACCGCTACCCGCCCCATGGCAGAGCCTGCGGCCGGGCCAGCCCCGCTGCGTGTGGGGCGCATAACAACAAAAACCGAAAAGAGGTTCTTACATGCGCAAACCTGAACTGGCCGCCGTTATCGCCGAGCGCGCCGATCTCACCAAAGACAAAGCCAACGAAGTGCTGAACGTGCTGCTGGACCAGATCACGCTAGGGGTCAGCAAGGGTCAGAACGTCACCCTGGTAGGTTTTGGTACGTTTGAAAAACGCCACCGAGGTGCGCGCCAGGGCAAGAACCCGCAAACTGGCGAGCCGGTGAAGATTCGCGCGAGCAATACCGTAGCCTTCAAACCGGGCAAGTTCCTCAAGGAATGCCTCGGTTCCTAAGCGGTTGGGAACCTGCAGCGCGGCGGCCGTGTCACTGCGGTGCACGGCCGCAATGCCGGGGGGTAGGCGCTGATGAGTAAGGTATTTCGCTGGGCTGCCCAACAAGGGCGGGGCCTTGAGCATTTGGCACTGACCTTCCGCGAAAGCCAGGTCATGGCAAATAGCGTGGTGGTGGGTGACGATTACGCCTTCATTTACACCTTGAGCGTTGATGCGCAGTGGCAAACCCGGCTGCTCGACATCGCCAGCCCTACCGGTAGCCCTTCGTTGCGCTTGTGGTCCGATGGCAACGGCCGCTGGCGCGATGTGGAAAGCGATGCTCCACTGCCCGCGCTCGACGGGTGCATCGATGTAGACATCGCCATCACCCCTTTCACCAATACGCTGCCCATTCGCCGCCTTCAGTGGCAGGCAGGGCAAAGCCGTACCTTGCGCATGGCCTATGTCAGCGTTCCCGGCCTGGAAGTCAGGGCGGCCAACCAGCGCTACACCTGCATCGAACCGCACAAATGGTTTCTCTACGAGAGCCTCGACACCCCGTTCAAGGCCCAGTTGGAGCTCGACAACGACGGTGTGGTGATCGACTACCCTGGGCTGTTCACGCGCATTCCCTGATCAGCCAAGCTGCGCCAGGCACGCCTCGATCGAGCGCCGCTCGGTGGCCTCGTAAAGCGCCATCTCGTCGATCACCGCTCGCCCCAGCGCCTGCTGGAACTGGGCCTGGTTAGCGTTCTGGCCATAATCGCTTTGGGCGCCGTCACCCAGGTTCGACTGGAAAATCCCCGCCGCGCTGACCGGCAGGAAGTCTTCGTAAACGATGGGCTCGAAGGCCACATGGCCTGCCGCGACCCAGTCCTGCAATGTACCTTGCAGCGGGCGCGCGCGCAGCCCGCTGGCGGTTGGCACATAGCGAAACCAGGCCAGGCCCTCTTCGCGCATCCGGCTGGCATCGTCGGGGAAGGCCGCAAAATGCTCGCCCAGCAAGCGCATGTACTGCTCGGCGTTACCTTCACTGGGTACGCCTGCCAGGGCATCGCGTGAAGTGGCCAGCAAGGTGTCGTACAGCGCACGGCCCTTGGGCGTAAGCGCTGCGCCGCGCTGTTCGATCTCGCCGAAGCGGGCGGTGTGGCTGCCCTCGGCGGCTACCTGGTCGGTGAACGCCACCCGCTCCTGCAGTGCCTTGAAACTGGTTTGGCGCAGCAGGATCGGCTCTTTGCGCGGGGGCGGGCCTTCGATCACGGCTTTGGGTGTGATGCCGCGCGCCGGCATGCTGGCCTGGACCTGGTCGATGTCCAGCGTGCGCGGCGTGAGGTGGTTGATGTGTGGGCCCTTGAAGGCCACTACGTCGGCGATCAGCCGGTGCTGGTCGTGCAACTGCTGATACTGCTGCGCGCTGACCGTCGCGCGTGGGTGCCAACGAAAGGTCTCCAACGCCTGCTCCACGAACTCCTCGGCTTGAGCCTCCTCCAGCCCGCCGGCCTGCTCGTGCTGCTCGATCAGCGCCAGCGCGCGCGGGGTGAAGATCTGCCGGCGCGCCAGGATGGCCGCCGCCTGCTCGCGTAGCTCGGCGTTGTCGACCAGCTCCAGGCGCAGCAACGAGGTGAACACGCGGAACGGGCTGACGGCCAGGGCCTGCTCGTGCACCGCCCGAAATGCGGTGGAATGCACCGGCACTCCGGCCGGTGTGAGGTCGTAGTAGCCCACCGGCTCCATCCCCATCACCGCGAACAGCCGAGCGAGGGTGGCCAGCTCCTGCGCGGTGCCCACGCGGATCGCGCCATGGCGCTCGGCATCAAGGCGCTCCAGCTCGCCGTTGTGCCGCAGCCGTTCGTGCAGCTCGGGGTTGGCCGCCAGCACCGCCGTATTGGTTTGCGCCACCAGCTCCAGCAGCGTGCCGTACAGCGGCACTTCCTGCTTGTACATCTCGGACATGGCACGCGAAAAGCGGGCGCGGATGTCATCGGGGTGGGCAAAACCTGAAGCGGGCATGGGCTGTCTCCGGCGGGTGGAATGGCTACCATCAAAGCGTTGAACCCACCGGCCCGCAAGCGAAAAAAAGGCGTGGGGTCATTCCTCAAAGTGGCGAAGTCGTCGCCTTCAGCCGGAATTTACCGGGGTTTTTGGATTCCACCAGGGAATGATGTGCTGCCTATTCCTCGCTTGTTGGCTTGCCTTGGCCAGCCGATACTCGCTGCCATGTTCCGTTTATTGACCGGTTTCACAGGAGAGTTCTCATGATCGACGGCCTGCTCAAGCGCCTGGGTGTTCCCGCCACTGCCTACCAGGGCGGTAGCCACCCAGTGTTCACCCCCATCGATGGCAGCCAGCTGGGTGCCGTTGCGCTGGCGGGCAAAGCCGAGGCCGAGCGCAGTATCGGCCTGGCCCACGATGCCTTCCTGGCCTGGCGCAGTGTGCCGGCGCCTCGCCGTGGCGAGCTGGTGCGGCTGTTTGGCGAGGTGCTGCGTGAGCACAAGGCCGACCTGGGCGAGCTGGTCAGCGTCGAAGCCGGCAAGATCACCCAGGAAGGCCTGGGGGAAGTGCAGGAGATGATCGATATCTGCGACTTCGCCGTCGGCCTTTCACGCCAGCTCTATGGCCTGACCATCGCCTCCGAGCGCCCCGGCCACCACATGCGTGAAACCTGGCATCCGGTCGGCGTGGTCGGGGTGATCAGCGCCTTCAATTTCCCGGTTGCGGTATGGGCCTGGAACACCGCCTTGGCACTGGTGTGCGGCAACTCTGTGGTATGGAAGCCTTCCGAGAAAACCCCGCTCACCGCCATCGCCTGCCAGGCCCTGTTTGCCAAGGCCCTGGCCCGCTTCGACGATGCCCCGGCCAACCTGGTGCAGGTGCTGATCGGTGACCGTGAAGCCGGCGAAGCGCTGGTGGACGACCCGCGCGTGCCGGTGGTCAGCGCCACCGGCAGCACCCGCATGGGCCGCGAGGTCGGCCCGCGTGTGGCGGCCCGCTTCGGTCGCAGCATCCTTGAGCTGGGCGGCAACAACGCCATGATCGTGGCCCCGAGCGCCGACCTGGACCTGGCCGTACGCGGCATTCTGTTCTCTGCCGTCGGCACCGCCGGCCAACGCTGCACCACCCTGCGCCGAGTGATCGTGCACAACTCGATCAAGGCCGAGCTGGTCGAACGCGTCAAGGCAGCCTATGGCAAGGTACGTATTGGCGACCCACGCGAAAACAACCTGGTAGGGCCGCTGATCGACAAGGCCTCGTTCCAGGCCATGCAGGACGCCCTGGCCCAGGCGCGTGACGAAGGCGGCGCAGTGTTCGGCGGCGAGCGCCAGCTGGCCGAGCGTTACCCCAACGGTTATTACGTGGCCCCTGCCATTGTCGAAATGCCTGGGCAGAGCGCTGTGGTACGCCACGAGACCTTCGCACCGATCCTCTATGTGCTGGGCTATGACGATTTCGAGCAGGCGCTGGCGCTGAACAACGAAGTGCCGCAAGGCCTGTCGTCGTGCATCTTCACCACCGACCTGCGCGAGGCTGAGCGCTTCCAGAGTGCTGCCGGCAGCGACTGCGGCATCGCCAACGTCAATATCGGTACCAGCGGCGCCGAGATCGGCGGGGCCTTTGGCGGGGAGAAGGAAACCGGCGGTGGCCGTGAATCCGGCTCCGACGCGTGGAAGGCCTACATGCGCCGCCAGACCAACACCATCAACTACTCTCGCGAGCTTCCGCTGGCGCAGGGTATCGTATTCGACTAACCCGCCCGACCTTGCCTGCACGTCGCGCGGCAAGCCGCCCTCCCACCCAGGTTCAGTGGCACATTTCAACGGGTGGGGGCCCGGTTTGCCCGGCGACGCAGCATTCAAGCCTTCCCCCAGGACTCCGACATCATGGCCACCACCGCGCTCTACCCCAAATGCCTGTGGGAACACGTACTTCCTGAACCAGGGCCCGCCCAATCGCTGCGCGGCGAGCACACCGCCGACGTCTGCGTCATAGGCGCCGGTATCACCGGCCTGTGCGCAGCGATCCACCTGTTGGAGCAGGGCAAGCGCGTCATGCTGGTCGACGCCCATCGCGTCGGCCATGGCGGCTCCGGCCGTAACGTCGGGCTGGTGAATGCCGGCACCTGGATCAAGCCCGACGACGTGGCCGCCAGCCTCGGCACTACCCAAGGCGAACGGCTCAACAGCGTCCTGGGCAATGCCCCGGCCGAAGTCTTCGAGATGATCCGCCGGCACGGCATCAGCTGCCAGGCGCGTAACGAAGGCACCCTGCACATGGCCCACAACGCCACCGGCGTTGCCGACCTGCGGGCGCGCCACGAGCAGTGGAGCCGGCGCGGCGCCCATGTGGAGCTGCTCACCGGCGCACGTTGCATCGACTACTGCGGCACCGACAAGGTCGACGCCGCGCTGCTCGACCACCGCGCCGGTACCATCAACCCGATGGCCTATACCCGGGGCCTGGCCGATGCGGTGAAACGCCTGGGTGGCGTGCTGTTCGAGGATTCACCCGTCACCGCGCTGGTGCGTGAAGGCTTCGCCTGGCGCGTCGAAACCGCCAACGGCAGCGTGCTGGCTGACCAAGTGGTGCTGTCGACCGGGGCCTACACCGAAGGTGAATGGAGCCAGATCCGCAATAACCACTTCCGCGGCTACTACTACCAAGTGGCGTCGCGCCCTTTGGAAGGCGCTGCAGCCGAGCGTGTTCTTCCTCACGGCCAAGGCTCCTGGGACACCCGCACCGTGCTCAGCAGCATTCGCCGCGACGACCAGGGCCGCCTGCTGCTGGGCAGCCTTGGGCGGGTGGACAACAAGCCCGGCTGGTTCATCAAGGGTTGGGCCGACCGCATCCAGCGCCACTACTTCCCCAGCCTGGGCAAGGTGGAGTGGGAAATGCACTGGACCGGCGTGATCGACTTCACCCCCGACCACCTGATGCGCCTTTATGAACCGGCCGCGGGCTTGGTGGCTGTGACCGGCTACAACGGCCGTGGCAACACCACCGGCACCGTGCTGGGGCGGGCGCTGGCGCAGTTTCTGCTCACACAGCGGGCCGATGAGCTACCCGTGCCGTTCTCGGCCAATACGCCAGTGAGCCTGCCTGCACTGCGTACGGCGTTCTACGAAACGGGGTTTTCGCTGTATCACGCAGGGCAGTGCTTGAGGGTGGTTTTATAATGTGAGTGCCTGGCATCGGTGGGGCTGCCCCACCCAGCGATGCCAAGCGACCCGGAGGTGCTCCTCCCCCAGCTTTGCCCTCACGGACTAAAGAAATACCGCGTCACATGAAAAAACACCGGCGCCGCGAAGCAGATCGAATCCATCCGATCCAGCATCCCGCCGTGGCCTTTGATCATCGTTCCCCAGTCCTTCGCACTCAGGCTGCGCTTCATTGCCGACATCACCAGCCCACCGAGAAAGCCCATGGTCACGATCAACAGGGCCATGGCCAGCGACTGAACGAAGTTGAATGGTGTCATCCAGAACAGCCCGCCGCCCACCAAGGTCGCTGCCAGGCCACCACCGACCAGGCCTTCGACCGTTTTGGACGGGCTCACCGACGGCGCCACCTTGTGCTTGCCGAAGAGCTTGCCGAACACGTACTGGAGCACGTCGCTGATCTGCACCACGAAGATCAGGTAGAACAGCAGCAGGGCGTTCTGGCCCTGGTAGCCGGGCAGGTCGAGCAGCAGCAGGGCGGGGGCGTGGCTGATGCAGTAGACGCTGATCATCACGCCCCACTGGATCTTCGCGGTGCGCTCCATGAATTGGCTGGTGTCGCCGCTGAGCACAGCAATGGCCGGCAGCAGCAGGAAGGCGTACACCGGGATCAGCAGTGTGAACATCGAGTACCAGTGGGTGCCGATCAGCCAGTACTGCGCCGGTATCAACACGAAGAACGCAGCGAACAGGGCGTAATGGTCAGCGGCCCGAGTCGGCGCCAGGGTGATGAATTCACGCAGCGCGAACAGCGAGATGAAGCCGAATAACACCAGCGTGGCGGTGGGGCCGATCCAGAACGACACCAGGAAGATGATGACCATCCACCACCAGGCATTGATGCGCTCGTTCAGGTTCACGAGGGTGGCAACCAGGCTTTCCCGCTTGAGGGTGCGCGCCAGCACCCAGCCGGTGGCCGAGGCGAGGGTCAGCAGCGCCAGCACGATGCCGACGAACCAGAGGAATTTGGACATCATGCTCATTGGGCCAACCTCACCACAGCCTCACGGGCGCGTTCGAGAAACACGGCTTTGTCTTCACCTGGCAGCGCCGGGATCGGGTCGCCGATGCGTATGTTGCACAGGATCGGCAGGGGTACGCGCTTACCCTTGGGCAGCGAGCGGTGAAAGTTCTGCAGGTACACCGGTACCAGCTCCACTTCTGGGAATTGCTGATGCAGGCGAAACAGCCCGCTCTTGAACGGGGCGGGCAGGGGCTGGTCACCGCGGGTGCCCTCGGGGAACAGGATGATCGAGTCGCCCTGTTCCAGCGCCTGCACCACCGGCGCCAGCGCATCGCGGCCAGGCGGGCCGTGGCGCTCGATCAGCACCGCACGCAGGCCTTGGCCCGAGATGAAGCGCAGAAAGGCGTTCTTGCCCCAGTAATCGGCAGCGGCCACCGGGCGGGTGTGCCGGCGCGCGGCCTTGGGCAGGGCGGAGATGATCGCCAGAGTATCCATGTGGCTGGAGTGGTTGGCGAAATAGATGCGCTGGCGGCCAAGCTGCGGCGGGCTCTGCCAGCGCGCAGTAACACCCAGCAACAGGCGCAGCAGCGCCACCAGCAATTCACTGAGCCACATGGCGGGCCTCCAGGTCGCGGCACAGCGCGCGGGTGCGGGTTACGCAGGTGAGCGCCGAGCCCAGCGCGATCAGCCAGAGCCCGGCCAACAGAGCGTAATGGCTGCCCCACAATGGGCTTTCAAAGGCGTTGAGCACCATTGCACCGGTCATGACCGCCATGCGCTGCTGCTTGGCGAAGGGGCCAAGAAAACGCTGTGCCAGCCCGAGCGAGCCACCGGACACGCGGATATAGGCCGTCAATGCCGCAGCCAATGCGGCAAACCAGCCCAAGGCTGGCCAGGCGCAGGCATAGCCCAGCGCGATCAGTAGTAGCGAGTCGGCCACCCGGTCAGGGAATTCATTGAACAGTGCACCCAGCGGCGATTGCTTGCCGCCGTCGATGGCCACCATGCCGTCGAACAAGTTGCAAAGCAGCCGGCCCTGGATGCCGATGATGCACAGCACCGAGCCTGCGATGCCTTGGTCGAGCACGATCGCCAACGCACCCAGCGCTGCGAAAGCGATGCTGATGAGGGAAATCTGATTGGGGGAGATGCCGGTGCGGATGAGAAAAGCGGTGATGCCGTTTGCCCAGCGCGAAGAACGTGCGCGAATAGGACGTCGATTGCTGTCCATGGTGATCCATCCTGGATGAGGTGAGCCATGATAGCCGGAGTTTCCGAGAATGGGAGGGGGGTAGCGCGAGCGTTTGCATGCTGTGCTTAGCCTGGGTGGGAGGCCGGTTGCGCGGGGCTAGGTGCATTTATTTGCGTCGCTCGGCACAGGCGGGCTCCCGCGGGTTGAACATTCTGGTCGTCGATTCAGATTTCCCAACCCTGAACCCTCCCTGAACCACCCTATTTTTCATCACGTGCTACACGACATTTTGACCCCCATCGTTATATCGTAACGCCACGTTGCAAAATGTTTCGGGGTGGGGATGGGGATTGATCTGCAAGCAGCAGCCACGGACGTGCGCGAGCTGCCCAGCGTGCTGAGCGCGGGAAGGCAGGCGCAGGTGCTGTTGCGCTATGGCCTGGCCTGCGCAGCGCTGGTGGGTGTGTTGCTGGCGCTGGCGACTTTCGCTGGCCTGTTCGCGGCCGCTACGCTGTGGCCAACGGTGCTGTGCAACCTGGCTGCGAGTTTTCTGCTGGCGGGTGCTGCCGTGCAGGCGGCTCGTGAGCCAGCGCGATGGCGGGCGGCGTTGTTGGCGCCTGCCCCGGCCAAGGCTGAGGTGGCCGCAGAGGCTAGTGGCTGGTACGAGCGCACGCTTGATCGCATCAGCCAAGGTTTGCTCGGCAACGCCCGGCGCCTAGGCCTGGCGTCGTTGTGGCTGTTGGGCTGGAGCCTGCTGGCGATGCTGTGCATCCGCCTGCCCTGGGACCTGGCGATACCCGGCGGCCAGGCCGGCCTGGCGGGTAACATTGCCGTCGCCCTGAGCCTGTTGCTGGCGTTCGGTTTGCTGGTTGCGGAGCGCCACCTGTCGCAGGCCAACCCGGCGCAATGGCCGGAAGCCAGGGCGCTTGCGCTGATCCTGCGGCTGGTGCTGGCCGAGCTTTTGCTCAACGCACTCTGCCTGCTGTTCTACAGCCCCGGCAGCCTCTGGCCTGCCCGGGTGGCGACCCTCGGCGGCCTGTTGCCGGCGGCGGTGGCGTTGGAGCTTGCGGTGCGCGCGGTGCTGTCGTGGTTCAGCCCGCGCCGGCCAAGCCTGGAGCCGCCGATGCTGGCCGACAGCTTCGTCGCCGGGCTGCTGCGCTGGCCGCCGCGCCCTTTGCAGGCCTTGCAACAGGAGCTCAAGGGCCGTTTCGGCATCGACCTGCGGCAGGTGTGGGCTTTCAATTACATGCGCCGCGCGGCGTTGCCGGTGTTTGCCGTAGTGGCACTGCTGGGCTGGGCCCTGAGCGGCGTGCACCAAGTGCCGCTGGACGGCCGGGGCGTCTACGAGCAGTTCGGCAACCCCCTGCGCGTGCTTGGCCCGGGCCTGCATGTGGGCCTGCCCTGGCCGCTTGGGCGAGTGATTGCGGTAGAGAACGGTACCGTTCACGAGCTGGCCACGGGGCTGGAGGGTGCTGCAGCGCCCAGCGCGGCCACCGCAGATGGGCCAGCCCCGGTGAGCGCCGACCGCCTGTGGGATGCCACCCACGCCCGTGACAACACCCAGGTGATTGCCAGCAGCAGCGGTGCGCAGCAGAACTTCCAAGTGGTGAACATGGACGTGCGCTTCATCTATCGCATCGGGCTAAGCGATGCCGATGCCCTGGCTGCGACCTACCACAGCGCCGACGTACCGCAGCTGATCCGCGACACCGCCAGCCGCGTGCTGGTGCACAGCCTGGCCTCCAGCACGCTGGATGGCCTGCTCGGGGAGGATCGCCAAGGGCTGTCGGCGCGCATCGGTGAGGCGGTGCAGGCTGACCTGCGCAAGCTCGGCAGTGGCGTGGAAGTGCTCGCTACCGTGGTGGAAGCCATCCACCCACCGGCCGGGGCCGCCAATGCCTACCATGCGGTGCAGGCTGCCCAAATCAGCGCCCAGGCGCTGGTGGCCCGTGAGCGGGGTGCCGCTGCCGAGCAGATGAGCCAGGCGCAACTGGTCGCCTTCGACGTCAGCACCCAGGCTGAAGCTTCGGCCCGTGAGAACCATGCCGCCGCCCAGGCCGCCGACCGCACCTTCGAGGCCGAGCGCCAGGCATACGCAAGCGCTGGCCAAGCGTTCATCTTCGAGCGCTACCTGGCGCAGCTGAGCCAGGGCCTGGCCCAGGGCCAGCTGCTGATACTCGATCACCGCCTCGGAGGCGGCACTGCGCCGACCCTCGACCTGCGCACCTTCTTCGCCCCGGTGGACGCCACGCCATCGCGCGCCGTTCGTTAAGGAGTGGCTGACTTGAGCAACCCGACCCACACCCACGATGACCACCACGGCCATCATCATTCCCACCACGGCCATCACCATCACCACCACCACGGCGCACCCGCGCACGCCGGGCCCTTGCCCTGGGGCCGTTTCGCCATCGCCTTCGCGCTGGTCGCGTTCGCCGCCATCGCTGCGAGCCTGGTGCAGGTGCGCTCTGGCGAAGCGATGGTGGTGACTCGCTTCGGCAACCCGCAGCGGGTGCTGTTGGAGCCGGGCCTGGCCTGGCGCCTGCCCACGCCGCTGGAGGCCGCGGTGCCGGTGGACCTGCGCCTGCGCAGTACCTCCAGCGGCTTGCAGGACGTCGGCACCCGCGATGGCCTGCGCATCATCGTGCAGGCCTATGTGGCCTGGCAGGTACCGGCCGACCAGGACGCAGTGCAGCGCTTCATGCGCGCCGTGCAGAACCAGCCTGACGAGGCCGCGCGGCAGATCCGCACCTTCGTCGGCTCTGCCCTGGAAACCACCGCCGCAAGCTTCGACCTTGCCAGCCTGGTGAACACCGACGCCAGCCAGGTGCAGATCAACGCCTTCGAAACCCGCCTGCGTGACCAGATCGAAAAAGCCCTGTTCGACACCTACGGCGTGCGCGTGCTGCAAGTGGGGGTCGAGCGCCTGACCCTGCCCTCGGTGACCCTCAACGCTACGGTTGATCGCATGCGCGCCGAGCGTGAAACCATCGCCACCGAACGCACCGCCGAAGGCAAGCGCCAGGCCGCACAGATTCGCTCACAGGCAGAGCGCGACGCGCGCGTGCTGGAAGCGGACGCCTCGGTGCAGGCCGCCGACATCCAGGCCCAGGCCAAGGTGCAGGCCGCGCAGATCTACGGCAAGGCCTACGCCAGCGCGCCACAGCTTTACAACTTGCTGCGTTCGCTGGATACCCTCGGCACCATCATCACCCCCAGCAGCCGCCTGGTGCTGCGCACCGACGCCGCGCCGTTCCGTGCGCTGGTCGAAGGGCCGGCGGCTGGCGACGGCAAGGCGCCTGTGCAGCCATGAGCGAGCTTCGTGAGCGGGGCACAGGCCCCTGGCAGCAAGCGACCCGGCTGGCGTTCATCGGCCTGTACCTGGTGACGTTGCTGGCGGCGCTGGCCTGGCTGTTCTCCAACGTGCGCCAGGTCGCGCCACAGGACCGCGCGGTGGTGCTGCGTTTCGGCGCCATCGAGCGGGTGGCTGGCGCAGGCCTGCTGATGGCCTGGCCGCAGCCGGTGGAGCAAGTGATCACGGTGCCCGGCCCCGAGCGAGTGCTGCAACTGCACGTGCAGGGCCTGCAACGCAGCAACGCCGCCCGCGATGCCGAGCTCAAGGCCAGCTACGTGACCCCGGTAAGCGATGCGCTGGCCGGTTCGGGGTACCTGCTCACCGGCGATGCTGGCGTGGTGCAACTGGACTTGCAGGTGTTCTACCGGGTCACCGACCCGCGGGCCTGGGTGCTGCAGGGTGATCATGTGCTGCCGGCGCTGGACCGTGTGATCACCCGTAGCGCCATCGGCCTTGCCGCGGCCCGCGACCTGGACACCATTCTGGTGGCCCGGCCGGAAATGCTCAGCCAAGGCAACCAGGCCGCCGAGCGCCGCGAACGCCTGCGCGCAGACCTGGTGCAGAGCGCCAACCAGCGCCTGCGCGAGCTGGAGGCCACCGGCCAGGGCCTGGGTGTGACACTGGAGCGGGTGGATGTGCAATCCAGCCTGCCGGCCGACGCCGTGAGTGCGTTCAACGCTGTGCTGACCGCTACGCAGGAGGCAGACAAAGCGCTCGCCACCGCCCGCAACGATGCCCAGAAAACCTTGCAAGCCGCCACCCAGAAGGCCGACCGCCTGCTGGCAGTGGCCCATGCCCAGGCCAGCGAACAGGTGGCCCAGGCGCAGGCCGCCACTGCCACCATCACAGGCCTTGCCCACAGCGACGACCCCGGCCTTGCGCTGCGCCTTTACCGGGAGCGCTTGCCGGCGATTCTCGGCAAGGCCGGCTCGGTCACCACCGTCGACCCCCATGACGACAGCCGCTTGATCCTTCAGGGAGCCGACCGATGAGCGCCCACGTACATGCCGCGCCCCTGCTCAGCCAGGGCGAGCAACGCCGCGCTGCGCGGCAACTGACCCTGGCCATGCTCGCGTTGGGCCTGCTGTTGCTGGGCCTGGGCTGGCGTGCCTGGGCCGCTGACCAGGCGCAGGTCGGTGATTGCCTGCTGGGGCTGGCCTCGCTGCTGGTGGCGGTGCCGGTGCTGCGCTCTGCCTGGTTCAGCCTGCGCCACCCCAGCCTGCATGGCATCACCGATCAGCTCATCGCGCTGGCGATGATCGGCGCCTGGGCCAGCGGAGACCTGCTCACGGCCGCATTGCTGCCGATCATCATGATCTTCGGCCATGTGCTCGAAGAGCGCAGTGTCATCGGCTCGCAACAGGCCATCGAGGCCCTGGGCCAGCTCACTCGCAGCCAGGCACGGCTGTTGGCCGACGGTGGCATCCGTGAGGTAGACAACAGCACCTTGCAGGCCGGCGACCAGGTCGAGGTCCGAGCAGGTGATCAGGTCCCTGCCGATGGTGTGGTGCGCAGCGGCCAGGCCAGCCTCGACACCGCCACCCTAACGGGCGAGTCGGTGCCGCAACGTGTGCGCGAAGGCGAACGGGTGCTGGCCGGCAGCATCAACCTCGATGGCCTGCTGCGCGTAGAGGTCACGCGCACTGGCAGTGATTCGACGCTGGGCAAGGTCATCGCCCTGATGCAGAGCGCCGAGCGCGCCAAGCCGCCGATCACCCGTTTGCTCGAGCGCCATGCCGGGGCGTATCAAGTGTTGGTGCTGCTGGTGGCGGCGGTGACCTGGTTCGTCACCCAGGACGCCCAGGCCATGCTCGCGGTGCTGGTGGCAGCCTGCCCCTGCGCGTTGGTGCTTTCGGCACCGGCCACCGCTATTGCCGGGGTCGCCGTGGCCGCGCGCCACGGCATTCTGATTCGCGGCTCGGCCTTCCTCGAAGAGCTGGCCGACCTTACCAGCGTCGTGCTGGACAAGACCGGCACGCTCACCCACGGCACCCTGCGCCTGCAAGGCATTGAGGCACAACAGGGCGATACCGGCGCCTTGCACCAGCTCGCGGCAAGCCTTGGCCACGCCAGCAGCCACCCGGTCAGCCGTGCGTTGGCGAGCCTGGTGCCCCATGACCGGCTGCTGGTGCTGGAAGGTATCGAGGAGCGCCAGGGGCTTGGCGTGGTCGCCAGCACCGAGCAGGGTATAGCCGCCTTGGGCCGCCCCGAGCTGTTTGAGGCGTTGGGCGTGACCACCGCGCCCGTCCCCGAGCATGATGGCCCCCTTGCAGGGCTGGCCCTGGGCGGCCGCTTTCTTGGCTGGCTGCTGCTGGCCGACACGCCCAAGGCTGAGGCGGCACAGGCACTGGCGCAGCTCACCGCATTGGGCCTGGGCCGGCAGTTACTGCTGACCGGCGACCGCCAGAGCGTGGCCGACCGTGTCGCTGCGCAGGTAGGCATCCAGGCCGTGCAGGCCCAGGCGCTGCCCGAAGACAAGCTCAACCGTGTGCTGGCCGAGATCGACCAGGGCTTTCGCCCAATGGTGGTCGGTGATGGCATCAACGATTCGCTTGCCCTCAAGGCGGGCGTGGTGGGGGTGGCCATGGGCGCCGGCGGCGCCGACATCGCCCTGGCCTCGGCCGATATCGTGCTGATCGGTAGCGACCTGCGGCGGCTCGGTACCTGCGTACGCCTGAGCCGCCAGTGCCGGCGCACCCTGCACGCCAACGTGATCATCGGCATCGGCTGGACATTGGCCATCGTCGCCTTCGCGGCCTTCGGCTGGCTCGGGGCGGCAGGGGCGATGATTGCCGCCGTGCTGCACAACCTGAGCACCTTGCTGGTGCTGGGCAATGCCGGGCGCCTGCTGCGCTTCGAGGAGCCTTTGGGCGAAGGCTTGTGAGCACCGTGGATATTGTTGTGAGTATCGGCCCGGTAGCTGCCGGGCCAGCAGGCAGGGCCGGATAATCACGGGTTTAAAGCCCATCCGAGGATGCCCCATGACCACCCCGCAGCAGCCTGACCCGCTTTCCGGCCTGGCTTCAACGCTCAGTGCCGAATACGACCAGTCCCGGGAGGCCCAGCACGACCGCGTGCTTGCCGAGCTCAAGCAGGTCGTCGAGCAGGTGCCCGAGCAGACCGAGCTGACCAACTCGCGGCGCTTTCTGATCGTTGGCCCACTGCTGATTGCGTTCTCGTTGGCCGGCGCGTTCGTGAGCATGCAACAGGGTAAAACCGGGATGACGATCGGTGCCGTGGTGTTGGCATTGTTGTTTGCTTTCCTCACCTGGCAGCACCGTGACGCCGGCAAGCACCCCTTCCTGCGCCTGACCCGTCGCCAGCTGTTCCACGATCTGCTCAGCGCGCCGGTGGAGTTGGCCGATGTGATCGACATCGGCGTTCACGAAGGCGGCTGGTTGCTGGTGCAGAATCTCGCCCTCGACCCAGCAGCCCCCCTGCCGACCCATCGCCCCTGCAAAGTGCTGTTCGGCAACCAGGCCATGGCGCTCAGAAAGCCCAGGCCGCACATCCTGATCCAGTCCGCTGGGCTGATGGTTGGCGGCCAGAAGCTCCAACCCGAAGATGCAGGCGCCTTGCTCAATGCCTATGTGATGGCCGCCAAGGCGCAGCGCCAACTCGACGCGATGCGCTGAGGTGGATGACCTCACGCGAGAGGCGCATCTGGAGAGCCTGCAGGCGGCAGCCGAAGGCCCACAGCACAGCTGCGAGTTGCGCGAACGCTGCCGTGTGCAGGCCTGTTTGCTGGGGCTGGCCGCTGTTGTGCCGTTTGCAACCGGTGCATGGCTGCTCTGGGCCAACCACGTCTTTGCGCACTCCATCCTGGTGTGGGGCCCGGCCTGGTTGCTGATCGCCGCCGCAGGCGCGGGCCTGGCCATCGCCTGGGCACTGGGGCGGCGGCACGGCAGCGTGGTGCTGGCGCTGACGCCTGACACCATAGCGTTTGCCAACTCCCCGGCACCGGCCCCGCTGCACAGCTTCAGCGAGCTTTTTGTGGACCAGCGCCACCTGCACAGCACCCTGGCCTTCACCGTCTACGCGCCCACGGGCGCGCCTGCACTGCGGCCGCGGTGCTACAGGTCGCTGGCCGCGCCGCACGCCTGGCCCATTGCAGGCGGCCTGCAGATCAAGCTGTGGTATGTGTGCCTGACGCTCGATGGCGAGCCGCTGGATCACCAGCAGGTCGCCTATCTCATCCATGACTACATCGAGGCGGCCCAGGCCAGGCGTACCCTGGGCCAGTTGTTTCCAGGCGTTCAGCGGCTTGGCGAGGTGCGCCACAGCACCGGCCAATAGGCCTCGGCCAGGCCCATGCAGGCGCTCATCTGGCGAGCATCGGCCAGCGCGAAGCCGCTACCGTCGAAGCGCCAGCGAATCGAGGTGCCGCACCCGCCCATGCCCATGGCCATGAACTCGCTGGTGAGCTCGCCGCGTGCGGGATCGAAGCTGAAATCACCGCCTGGTTCGTCGTCTGCCACCGGGGTGGGCTGCGGAAGGTCGACCTTGCGTGCCTGCTCCGGATGCTCCAGCGGCGCCAGGTAGAGGCTGTAGGTGCAGTTGTAGGCGGCGCAGCCGGTCTTGATCAGTACCAACGCCTGGCTGGCGTTCAGGGCGTAGGCCTGTGCCTGGGCTGGGGTGCCCTCGTCCAGGGTGTTTTCCCAGTCTGCGCGAGTCGCGGCGATGACTGTTTCGCCGAGGCGCTGGGCCGTAGCGGCGTTCAGGGCAGGGGCGGGGTGCCACGCCGGCAGCGAGGGCGCCGCCGGTGCCGCCGGTACGTCGCTGGTGGGCTTATCGCCCGGGCGCAGCAGCGCCGTTTGCGTGCCCACCCGGCCTTGCACGGCGTCCATCTGCAGCAAGGCGGCGCTCATTCCGCTGAGTGAAGCCAATGCTTGGCCGTCTTGGGTGCGAAGCACCAGGTTGTGCCCGTCACGCAGCTCCCTGATCAGCGCCATCGCCTGCGAACCGGTGGCAGCGAACTGTTCGGGCACGTCGCCTTCATGCAGTTCGCCTGGGCCGAACGCGGTGTTGAGCGGTTTGCCGTCCAGCAGCGGTTGGGCCTTGGCCGCCCCCGTGTCGAATACCCCGATGCGCAATGCACCCTCAGGCCCTGCCTCGCGGCTGATGCGCAGGCTGAAGGTCGCATGGCCCGTGTCATCGCGCTGCTGCACAGCGCCGATGGCGGTGCAGGTGCGGGTGTTGTCGCAGCCGATGAGCCAATCCTTGTAGGTGCTGTACAGCGGTGGCTCGTTGGCGGCAACGGCGGTGTTGGCGGCCAGGGCCAGCAGAAGGGCGAATGGTATGCGAGGCATTGGGGCAGGCCTGTGTCGGGAAAGGCCGTTATTAGGTCAGGGCAGCGCTGCGTTGCCTATGGCCAAGGTCGAGGGGCACAAGCGAATCCACACTGCGCACAACCCCTCTGCCACTGTGGGCGCTGCTTGCACAGGCTGCTAGCCGGCTGCGGGCCGGTATTGCAGAGCCTCGGCGACGTGGGCGCGGGCAATCGAAGCCTCGCCGTCCAGGTCGGCCAAGGTACGGGCCACCTTCAGCAAGCGATGGGCTGCGCGCAGTGACAGCGTAAGCCGCTCGCACGCTGCTTCCAGCCAGTGTTCGTCGGCCTGTCGCAGTTGGCAGTGCTTGCGTAGCCCGGGCAGGTCGAGAAAGGCGTTGGCGCAGCCCTGGCGTTGCAGTTGCAGCTCTCGCGCGTCGCACACCCGCCTGGCGGCCTGGGCTGTGCTTTCGCCGTCGCCCGAGGTGGGGTTGAGGCTGGTGGTTTCGCGGGCGACGGTCAGGTGCAGGTCGATGCGGTCGAGCAAGGGGCCGGAGAGTTTGTTGCGATAGCGCTCGATCTGGTCGGGGCTACAGCGGCAGCGGCCGGTGGTATCGCCCAGGTAGCCGCACGGGCACGGGTTCATCGCTGCCACCAGCTGAAAGCGCGCAGGAAAGCGGGTTTTGTCTCGCGCGCGGGCGATGATGATCTCGCCAGACTCCAATGGCTCGCGCAGCACCTCCAGAACCTTGCGGTCGAACTCGGGGAGTTCATCGAGAAACAGCACGCCATGGTGGGCGAGGGTGATCTCGCCGGGTTGCGGCCGGCTGCCGCCGCCCACCAGGGCGGCGCCGGAGGCCGAGTGGTGAGGGTGGCGAAACGGCCGCTGGGGCCAGCTGCTCAACGGCACGTAGCTGGTGACCGACTGGATTGCCGCGACTTCCAGCGCCTCGTGCTCGGCCAAGGGCGGCAGCAGGCCCGGCAAACGGCTGGCCAGCAGTGTTTTGCCCGTGCCCGGCGGCCCGCTGAACAACAGGTTGTGCGACCCCGCCGCCGCCACTACCAAGGCACGCTTGGCGGCCGGCTGGCCTTGCACTTCGTTCAGGTCAGGGTAGGGGCGGGGCAACAGCAGCAGCCCATCGGAACGGAACAAGGGCAGCTCCTGCTTGCCATTGAAATGCGCCACCAGCTCGATCAGGTGCTCGCTGGCGAGGACTTTCAACCCGTTGGCCAGTGAGGCCTCTTCGGCGTTTTCACGGGGCACCACCAGCGTCCGCCCGGCATCCCGCGCGGCCAGTGCCGCCGGCAACACGCCCTGCACTGCGCGGATGGCGCCCGACAGCGCAAGCTCGCCCAGGCATTCGATGTCGGCCAGTGCCGCGAGTGGGATCTGCCCGCTGCTGGCCAGGATGCCCAGCGCGATGGCCAGGTCGAAGCGGCCGCCGTCTTTGGGCAGGTCTGCCGGGGCCAGGTTGAGGGTGATGCGCTGGGCGGGGAAAGACAGGCCTGCGTTGATGATCGCGCTGCGCACGCGGTCTTTGCTTTCCTTGACTGAGGTTTCCGGCAGGCCCACCAGCGTGAGAGAGGGCAGGCCATTGGACAGGTGTGCCTCGACCAGCACCGAAGGGGCGCTGACGCCGACCTGGGCGCGGCTGTGGGCGATGGCGAGGGGCATCCGTGCCTCCTGGGTTAGCGGTTGTGCGGTGCAACGTTAGCCCAGCGGCGGCGACGCTGCCGCAGTGGAATGTCAGGGGATGTTTCCCTGTGCCCAGCGTTCTTTTCCGTGAGAGGCACCAGGTGCTCAGGGCGAATTCACGTTGGCCGGTGTTCGGCTGACCTGGTTGGGCCATGCCTGGCCTGTGGCTTTCGGCTCGGGAAAAGATCAGTTCGGTATTGGCCAAATCAGCACTTGTACGATAACGTATGAGAATTGATTTCCAATTATTTCAAGAACAATCTTCCATGAAAATCACTGCCATTGAGTTATTGCGGCTGCGCGTTCCCTTCAGCGCCGGAACCGACACCCGCGAGCATCCCGCTATCGCTAGGGCCGATGACCGATTCAACGCTGCTTCCCCCCGGCACAGCGCGATGGAAAGCCTGATCGTGCAAGTGCACACCGACTGCGGCCTGACAGGCTGGGGCGAGGCTTTCGGCCATGGCTCCAACCCGGTCACCTTCGCAGCGTTGCAGCAAGTGATCGCGCCCATGTTCATCGGCCTGGACCTCGCCGACCGTGAAGCAGCCCTGGAGGCTGCGCGCAAGGCGGTGCACGGCTTCGGCAGCACCGGGCCTATGGTGTATGGCTTGTCGGGAATCGACATCGCCCTCTGGGACCTTGCCGCCCAAGCCGCCGGGCAACCCCTGTGGCAGTTCCTGGGGGGTGAGCTGCGCGAGCTGGAGTTGTACGCCAGCCTGGTCAGCTACGGTAACGACCCGGCTGCGGTGGGCTATCACGTAGGGCGTGCCAGGCAGGCGGGTTTCACCAAGGTGAAGTTGCATGAAACCCAGTACCCGGCCGTGCTGGCTGCCCGGCAGGCGTTGCCGGCCAGCGAAGGGCAACTGATGGTGGATGTGAATTGCCCTTGGGGCGAAAGCGAAGCCTGCCAGGTGGCCAGGGACTGGCGTGAGCTTGGCCTCGCCTGGTTGGAAGAGCCGGTGTGGCCGCCTGACGATGCACATGCGCTGGCACGGGTTCGCCGGCAAGGCACGCGGCTCTCGGCAGGCGAGAACGCCGCCGGGGTAGAGGGCATTCAGGCGCTGCTCGACCACCAGGCGGTCGATGTCATCCAGCCCAGTGTGGCCAAGGTGGGCGGGATCACCGCAATGCTGGAGGTGTTCAAGCGCGCCCAACGCACGGGCACCAACGTGGTGCCGCACTGTTTCTACTTCGGCCCGGGCCTGCTGGCCGTGGCACACCTGTGCACCTTGCTGCCTGCCGATGTGCCGGTGGAGGTGCCGTTCATAGAGTTTGAAGCACTGCTGTATCCAGAACTTGCCTTCACGCCGCGCCTTCGGCTGCCCGAGCGCCCCGGATTGGGGTTCGCGCCGGATGCACAGGTTCTGCAGCGCTATCGCATCGACCACGCCCGGGTAGGCTGACTGCCCGGGCCGCCAACTCCAATAACAAAGGCCCACGCTTATGTTCACTCACTATCGCTGGCGCATCGCTGCACTGCTATTTGGTGCGGGAATGCTCAACTACCTGGACCGCGCCGCCTTGTCAGTCGTAGCACCGATGGTCAAGCAAGACCTGGGGATCGACGATCTGCACATGGGCTTTATCTTTTCCAGTTTCTTCATCGGCTATTGCGCGCTGTGTTTCATTGGCGGGTGGGCGGCCGACCGATTCGGCCCGCGGCGTGTTTTCACCTGGGCAGCCGGTACCTGGTCGCTGTTCTGTGGCTTGACTGCGACCATCACCGGCTACGCCCAGTTGCTGGTCTACCGCGTGATGTTCGGAATGGGTGAAGGCCCGATGGGCACTACGACCAACAAGGCCATCACCCACTGGTTTCCTCGGGAGGAGGCGGGCCGGGCCATCGGCCTGACCAACTGCGGCCAGCCACTGGGCGCTGCGCTGGCGGCGCCTGTGGTTGGGCTGGTCGCGTTGCAATACGGCTGGCGCGTGTCGTTCGTCGTGATCGCGGCGCTGGGCCTGGTGTGGCTTGCCGCCTGGTTGCGCTGGTTTCGCGACCACCCGGCCGATCACCCTTCGGTCAGCGCCGCCGAACGTGAGTTGATCGAGAACAGCAGGGCGCGTGCCGTGACCGAGGAGGCTGAAGACACCGACCGGGGCCTGGCCCATTACATCTTCTCGGTGCCGGTTCTGGCAGTGGCGATGGCGTTTTTCTGCTTCAACTACGTGCTGTATTTCTTTCTCACATGGCTACCCAGTTATCTCATGGACGCCCAGCATCTGGACGTGAAAAGCATGAGCATCGTCGGCACCATTCCTTGGCTGGGGGCGGCGGTGGGCTTTCTGGGCGGCGGTATCGTGACCGACTGGCTGGGCCGGCGGCTCAATAATGTGATCGTCGCGCGCAAGGTGATGCTGACGCTAGGGCTCGGGGTTGCCGCGTTATGCGTACTGCTGGTCAATCAGGTGTCGAGCCTGAGCGCTGCGGTGGCGTGTATCACCGTATCGAGCGTGTTCCTGTTCGTTACCCCACAGATCTGCTGGGCGTTGATTCAGGACATCGTGCCGAAGAACCGTGTGGGTGGCACAGGTGGTTTCGTGCACTTGCTCGCGAATCTGGCCGGCATCGCCTCGCCCTCGATCACCGGGATGCTTGTGCAACTGGGCGGTGGCTATGCCTCGGCGTTCCTGGCTGCTGCGCTGGTGGCCGGCGTCGGCATGCTGGTGGTGCTGCTGGCAGTGCGCGCCCGCGGGCGGGCGATGCCGGCGCCTGCCGCGCAGCATTGATTCACGGCGCGGTGAGGTCGCTCCCGCGGTCTCCCATGTAGAACTCCAGCCGCGACCTTAGCCAGCGTTCGGCCGGGTCGCTGTCGGTGATGCTGAGCCATACCATCGACAGCTCCAGTGGCGGGGTGTCGAACGGCAGTGGCTCCACATACAGGTTGCCCCAACCCAACATTGCAGTGGCTGCGTAGTCGGGGCAGCCGGCGAGCAGGTCGGTGCCGGCAAGGATGGCCGGCAGTGAACTGAACTGCGGCACCGAAAGCACCACGTGGCGGGAGCGGCCAATCTCATCGAGCCATTCGTCGGCGATGCCGCGGGTATTGGCTGTGTGCGACACCACCACGTGCGGCCGTGAACAGTACTCGTCGAGGGTCAAGGGCGCATCGGACGAGTCAGCGCGCAGTACGCGCGCGTACATACGCCGCAGCAGTTTGCGCTTGGCGTTGGCTGGCAGGCCACGAGTTTGCGAGATGCCCACGGTGATGTCGCCGGAGGCCAGCAGATCCGGGATGCGCCAATAGTCGACGTGCTGCACCACTACCACCACGTTCGGTGCTTCGGCGCGCAAGGCCCGCAACAACGGTGGCAGCAGGCCGAACTCCACATCATCCGACAGCCCGATGCGAAACGTCATGGTGCTTTCAAGCGGTTCGAAGTCGTGGGAGAGGCTTAGCGCAACGGACATGGCGTCCAGTGCAGGGGAGAGGTGCTTGATGATCTCGCCGGCCCGCGCGGTGGGCTCCATGCGGTGCCCCACGCGCACGAACAGCGGGTCGTTGAACAGGTTACGCAGCCGATTGAGCGCAGCGCTCACCGTGGGCTGGCCGAGGAAGAGCTTTTCGGCGACGCGGGTGACGTTGCGCTCCAGCATCAGGGTTTCGAACACCACCATCAGGTTGATGTCGGCCTTGCGCAACTCGTTGCGGTTCATCCTAGCTCCGGTAAACACCCTGAAACAGGCGTGAGTGTAGGGAGCGCATGGCCCGCCCGTCCAGCGCGCCTTTAGTCGGGGCGTTGCGCCTGCGCCGCCTCAAGCTCGGCGAGCCGGGCTTCGAGTGCCTCGACCTTGGCGCGAGTACGGGCAAGTACCGTCATCTGGCTGTCGAATTCGTCGCGGCTGACCAGTTCAAGCTTGCTGAATGCGCTCTGCAGCAGTGCGTGCAACTGGCTTTCGATTTCCGCACGCGGTGCGCTGGCGTCACCGCCGAGCAGGCGTGCGGCTTGCCCCGCGAGGGAATCCAGAAAAGCTTTAGGGGCGAGCATGGTGTTTGTCCTCACGATTGAGCGCAGCAGTCTAGCATGGGTAGAACGAGCCCCCGCTTATCGGCATTGCACCGTTTTTGGGCGCAGCGCTCAGCCGCCTCGCACCAGGCTTGTGCGCCGCGGCCAAGGGCGGCTCTGGCCTGGCGTAACGCTAGGCCGGCAAAGGCCCCTGCAATGCGGTTTTTAGGGAACTGGCAAGCTTTCTGCTTATGCCTGCCTGACCCTGCACTGAAGCAGCCTCACAAGGGAACGCAGTGCGCAGGCGGAGCGAATACTGTTTCGTCAGAAGCGGTCGCTGGCAAAGGCTTCAGGGTGAAGCCGCTTAAGCGTTACAAAGCCAGGCACTGCGCTTAGACTTGAGCCGGGTTTGTTTTCCTGGGGCAAGTCCACCAATTCGGGAGAGAGTTTCATGAAGCTAGTCACTGCCATCATCAAGCCGTTCAAGCTCGACGACGTTCGCGAGTCGCTGTCTGAAATCGGCGTGCAGGGCATCACCGTCACTGAGGTTAAAGGCTTCGGCCGCCAGAAGGGCCATACCGAGCTGTATCGCGGTGCAGAGTACGTGGTCGACTTCCTGCCCAAGGTGAAAATCGACGTTGCCATCGGCGATGACCAGCTCGATCGCGTGATCGAGGCCATCACCAAGGCCGCCAACACCGGCAAGATCGGCGACGGCAAGATCTTCGTGGTGCCGCTGGAACAGGCGATCCGTATCCGTACCGGCGAAATCGGTACCGACGCGATCTGACCTCGACCGCCGACACACACAACTAAAAAAGCCCCAGGAGTAAACAACATGACTCTGCGTCGAATCGCAGGGCTAGGCGCCCTGTTGTCTGCAGTTTTACCAGGCATCGCCCTGGCCGACGAGGCCGCGGCACCGGTGCTCAATTCCGGCGATACCGCCTGGATGCTCACCTCCACCGCGCTCGTGCTGTTCATGACGATCCCGGGGCTGGCACTGTTCTACGGCGGCATGGTTCGCTCCAAGAACATTCTCTCGGTGATGATGCAGTGCTTCGCCATCACCGGCCTGATCTCGATCCTGTGGTTCGTTTACGGCTATTCGATGGCCTTCGACACCACCGGCATGGAGCAGGGCGTAGTCAACTTCAATTCCTTCGTCGGCGGCATGGCCAAGGCCTTCCTGGCTGGCGTTACCCCGGCGAGCATCACCGGCCCTGCGGCGCTGTTCCCTGAAGCGGTGTTCGTGACCTTCCAGATGACCTTCGCCATCATCACTCCAGCCCTTATCGTGGGCGCCTTTGCAGAGCGCATGAAGTTCTCGGCGATGCTGGTGTTCATGGGCGTGTGGTTCACCCTGGTCTACGCACCGATCGCGCACATGGTCTGGAGCGGTAACGGCGGCCTGCTGTGGGACTGGGGCGTACTGGACTTCGCCGGCGGTACCGTCGTGCACATCAACGCCGGTGTCGCCGGCCTGGTGGCGTGCCTGGTACTGGGCAAGCGCAAAGGCTACCCAACCACCCCGATGGCGCCCCATAACCTGGGTTACACCCTGATCGGCGCGGCCATGCTGTGGGTTGGCTGGTTCGGCTTCAACGCAGGCTCTGCTGCTGCCGCCAACGGCACCGCCGGCATGGCAATGCTGGTTACCCAGATCGCGACCGCCGCTGCCGCCTTGGGCTGGATGTTCGCCGAATGGGTCGCCCACGGTAAGCCAAGCGCACTGGGCATCGCCTCTGGTGTAGTTGCGGGCCTGGTAGCCATCACCCCAGCCGCCGGTACCGTCGGCCCTGTCGGTGCCCTGGTCATCGGCCTTGCGGCAGGCGTGGTGTGCTTCTTCTGCGCAACCACCCTCAAACGCAAGCTGGGCTATGACGACTCCCTGGACGCCTTCGGCGTACACGGCATCGGCGGTATCCTGGGTGCGCTGCTGACCGGCGTGTTCGCTGCACCTTCGCTGGGCGGTTTCGGTACCGTTACCGATGTCGCTGCACAGCTTTGGGTGCAAGCCAAGGGTGTCGGTTTCACCGTGA
This sequence comes from Pseudomonas sp. URIL14HWK12:I12, assembly GCF_003097135.1. GTDB lineage: Bacteria > Pseudomonadota > Gammaproteobacteria > Pseudomonadales > Pseudomonadaceae > Aquipseudomonas. The sequence goes on along the minus strand of NZ_QEQL01000007.1, from coordinate 151,395 downwards.
TCTACACCGCCATCGTCACCTTCGTCATCTTGAAGGTGCTGGACCTGGTAATGGGCCTGCGCGTCAGCGAAGAAGACGAGTCGGTTGGCCTGGACCTGGCCGAGCACAACGAGCGCGGTTACAACCTGTAACCAACCGTTTGCGAAAAAATGCCCGGCTTGCCGGGCATTTTTTTGTCTGCGATGTGTCGATGAGGGTGTAGGGGGTGCCCTGAAACGCCCATATGGCAAGGGTTTCAGTGATTTTCAGGGTGCCTGTGCCTGTAGGATTTTTTGCCAAGCGTTCAAGCACTTTGCTTTTTTTCACAGCGCGCTAGAATGCGCCCCGAGCAACGGGAGAAAGCCATGTGGCATCAATCGACGATTACCCTCAAGCCACGCTCTCGGGGCTTTCATCTGGTAACCGACGAATTGCTGGCGGGCATGCCTGAACTGTCGCGCTGCCGTGTCGGTCTGCTACATCTGTGGCTGCAGCACACCTCGGCTTCATTGACGGTGAACGAAAACGCCGACCCGGCAGTGCGCCGGGATTTCGAGCGCTTCTTCAACCGCCTGGTGCCGCAGGGCCAGCCTGGTTATGAGCATAACGATGAGGGCGACGATGACCTCCCGGCGCACTTCAAGGCCAGCCTGCTGGGCTGCGAACTTACGCTGCCCGTGCGCGAAGGTCGCCTGGCAATGGGCACCTGGCAAGGGGTGTATCTGGGTGAGCACCGTGACCACGGTGGGGCTCGGCGGGTGATCGCGACCCTGAACGGCGAAGGTTAAAATTTTTGAACCGGCAGGCCTCACAAAGGCCTGCCAGAGCTATAAACACTCGGCTTTGGCGAGTCATGAGGTAGGACAATGAGCGACGACGATCTGGAACAAGACGATCTGGAAGTGGGTGACGAGGACGATACCGAGGAAGGTGGCCTGGAGGCTGGCGCCGAGGACGTTCCTGCCGAGGACGACAGCAGCGATGACGGCGATGCGCCGGCGCCTGCCGGTGGCAAGGGCAAAAAGGCCCAGGTCACTGTCGACGAGCTGCCGAGCCTTGAGGCCAAGCAGAAAGAGCGCGATGCCTTGGCCCGCGCCATGGAAGAGTTCCTTGCCCGAGGCGGCAAGGTGCAGGAGGTAGAGCCCAACGTGGTTTCCGACCCGCCCAAGAAGCCTGATAACAAATACGGCAGCCGCCCTATCTAAGGCGCTGCCTCGCCCTTGAAAAGCCCGTCGTCGTCGCGGGCTTTTTCTTGGGTGGTGGTCAGCCCTGCTGCCAGCGTTCCAGCAACGCCGGTAGCTCGGCCAGGCTGGCGATCTGTGCGTCAGGCAGAGCGCCGGCTTCCCATGGCAGGCGCCGCGGGTTGTACCACACTGCCCGCAGGCCAGCTTGCTGGGCTCCCGCAATGTCGTCGCAAGGGTTGTCGCCTACATGCACCGCGTGGCATGCATGGGTGCCTGCACGGCGCAAGGCTTCCTCGAAGGGGGCAGGGTCGGGTTTGCCGACCCCGACGTCCTCGGCGCACAGCGCGAAACTGAAATAATCCGCCACACCCAGCCGGCGTACGTCTGCGTTGCCGTTGGTGAGGGCGGCCAACCGGTAGCGGTTGGCGAGCTGCTCAAGGGTCGGGTACACCTCAGGGAAAAAGTCGACCTGGTGCCGCGCATGCAAAAAGGTTTCGAACGCGCTGTGCGCCAGTGTTTCGGCTTCGGCCTGAAGGTAGCCTGCCTCCAGCAGGCCATGGAACAGCACGCGCCGGCGTAATTCGCTGATGCGGTGTTTCAGGCTTGGCTCTGCGCTGACCAGCCGTTGCCGAATCGCGAACAGCGCTTCTGGGGGGAAGGCCCCGATCCGCGGCGCGTGCTCAGCCAGCCACTGGCGCAGCACCCGTTCGGCGTTCTCGATCACCGGCGCGGTGTCCCACAGCGTGTCATCCAGGTCGAACGTGACCAGCTCGATGTTCATCCGTCTTGCTCCTTGGTGCCGCGGCGTGCCCTGGGGTGCGCTTTATCGTAGACCGAAGCCAGGTGCTGGAAGTCCAGGTGCGTGTAGATCTGTGTGGTGGTGATGTCGGCGTGGCCGAGCATCTCCTGAACGGCACGCAGGTCCTGGGAGGACTCCAGCAGATGGCTTGCGAAGGAATGGCGCAGCATGTGCGGGTGCAGGTGCTGGCCAAGTTCGCTGATGCCGGCCTTCTGCAGCATCGCCTGAATGCCGCGCGGCCCCAGCCGCCGGCCCTGCTGGCTGACGAAAAGCGCACCGTCGGCGGGCCGTGCCATGCCGCGGTAAGCTAGCCAGCGGCGGATCGCTTCCTGCGCCTTGCGCCCCACCGGTACAACCCGTTGTTTGCTGCCCTTGCCCAGCACCTGCACCAGGCCGGCGTTCAAGTCCAGAGCGTCTAGGTCGAGCCCTGAAAGCTCTGACAGCCGCAGCCCCGAGGAATAGAACAACTCGAGCACGGCGTGGTTGCGCCGGCCCAGGAAATCTTCCTCCACGGCACCCTCGAGCAATTGCTGTGCGCGGTCGGTATCGAGCACCTTGGGCAATTTGCGTTCAGCCTTCGGTGCGCTCAGCCCCATCGCCGGGTTGTGCTCGCACAGCCCCTCGCGATTCAGCCAGCGGTAGAGGCTGCGGACTGACGACAGTAGCCGCGCCAAGCTGCGCGGGGCTTGCCCCTGCTGGTGCAGTTTGGCGACCAGCCGTCGCAGTTGCGCGGTGGTCAGGGCTTGCCACTGCGTGACCCCAGCCGGCTCGCACAGGGTGATCAGCTTGCCGAGGTCGCGGCGATAGGCGTCCAGCGTGCTGGGCGAGCTTTGCCGCTCGGTGCGCAGGTAGTTGCAGTAAGCATCCAGCTGCGCCTGCATGGTCAGCGCACCGAGCGCAGGGTATGGGTGAAGTGCGGCAGCACCCGGCCTAGCACTTCGGCGATGTAGTTGAGGAACAACGTGCCCACCGAGCTTTTGTAGTGGTTCGGGTCGGCGCTGCCGATGGCCAGTACGCCATGCAGACCTTGATGCGACAGCGGCGCCAGGGCCGTGGAGCCGATTTCGGTGGCCGGTTTTTCGCCGAACAGGAAGGCCAACTCATGAGGCCGCAGCGAACCGCTGACCGGTTTCCCTTCGTTGAGCAGCCCGCCAATGGCCTGCTGGGCCTCTGCCAGCGGTACCGAGCGGCCGACCGGCGTGGGCAGCTCACTGAACAGGATCAGGCTGACGAAGGGCACCTTGAAGTCTTGGCGCAGGCTGTCGTCCACACTCATCACGACCTCTTCGAGGCTGGTGGCGTCGAGCAAGGCGAGGATCAGCCGGCGGGTCTTGTCGAACAGCCGGTCGTTGTCACGGGCAACGTCCATCAGCTGCGCCATGCGCTGGCGCAGCTCAGTGTTGCGCTCGCGCAGCAGTTTGAGCTGATGCTCGACCAGCGACACGGTATCGCCACGGCGGTGGGGGATGCGCAGGTCGGCCAGCAGCTCTTCGCGGCCGACGAAAAAATCCGGGTTGGCGTGCAGGAACTGGGCGACCGCGTCGGCCCCGGGCGCCAGCGGCGCGCCTTCGTGGGAGGGCTTGCGTGCGGTGGCGCGGGGTTTGTCGGTCATGGTCTCACTCGCGTTAGAGGCGTACTTGGCCTTCGAAAACCCGGGCAGCCGGGCCGGTCATCATCACGGGCTGGCCAGGGCCTGCCCATTCCAGGGTCAGGCGCCCGCCGGGCAGCTCCAGCTCCACGGGCGAGTCCATCCAGCCCTGGGCGATCGCCGCCACGGCCGCGGCACAGGCGCCAGTACCGCAGGCCTGGGTTTCCCCAGCGCCGCGCTCCCACACCCGCAACTTGCCATGGTGCCGGTCGAGCACCTGCAAGAACCCCGCATTCACCCGTGCAGGGAAGCGCGGGTGATGTTCGATCTTCGGGCCGAGCTCTCGAACAGGGGCGCTGTTAACGTCTTCCACGCGCAGCACCGAGTGCGGGTTGCCCATCGACAGCGCGGCGATTTCCAGAACCTGGCCGTCGACGTCAAGGCTGTAAACCGGGGCCTGGGCAGGGGCCTGGAACGGGATATCGGCCGGGACGAAGCGCGGCGGGCCCATGTCGACGCGTACCTGGCCATCGTTGCGCACGTCGAGCTCGATGACGCCGCTCTTGGTTTCGACACGGATGCGTTTCTTGGTGGTCAGGCGCTTGTCGAGCACGAAGCGGGCAAAGCAGCGCGCACCGTTGCCGCATTGTTCCACTTCCGAACCGTCGGAATTGAAAATGCGGTAGCGGAAGTCGACCTCGGGGTTGGTCGGTGCTTCGACAATCAGCAGTTGATCGAAACCCACACCGGTATTGCGGTCACCCCACTGGCGCGCATGCTTGGGCGTGACATGGGCGTGTTGGGTGACCAGGTCGAGCACCATGAAGTCGTTGCCCAGGCCATGCATCTTGGTAAAGCGCAGCAGCATCGGTTCACTCCGGCAACAGGCTTTCGCCGGCGTACAGTTCGGCCACGGTTTCACGGCGGCGCACTTCGAATGCCTGGCCACCGTCGACCAGCACTTCAGCGCAGCGGCCGCGGGTGTTGTAGTTGGAGCTCATTACGAAACCATAGGCACCGGCGGACCGAACGGCCAGCAGGTCGCCTTCCTCAAGTGCCAGCTCGCGGTCCTTGGCCAGGAAATCCCCAGTCTCGCAGATTGGCCCCACCAGGTCGTAGGCCTTGGCCTGGCCCTGGCGCGGTACCACGGCATCGACGCCCATCCAGGCCTGGTAAAGCGCGGGGCGGATCAGGTCGTTCATGGCCGCATCGATGATGGCGAAGTTCTTGTGCTCGGTGTGCTTGAGGTATTCGACCTGGGTCAGCAAAACCCCCGCATTGGCGACGATGAAACGGCCCGGCTCGAACACCAGGGCCAGGTCGCGGCCTTCGAGGCGCTCGCGCACTGCTTTCATGTAGTCGCCGGCTACCGGTGGCTCTTCGTCGCGGTAGCGCACGCCCAAGCCGCCGCCCAGGTCCAGGTGCTTGAGGTGAATGCCGCACTCGGCCAGCCGATCGACCAGCAGCAGGAGGCGGTCGAGGGCATCGATGAAGGGGGCCAGGGTGGTCAGCTGCGAGCCGATGTGGCAGTCGACACCGACTACTTCCAGGTTGGGCAGGTGCGCGGCACGTACATAGACCGCCTCGGCGTCGGCGATGTTGATGCCGAATTTGTTTTCTTTCAGGCCCGTTGAGATGTACGGGTGGGTGCCGGCGTCGACGTCCGGGTTCACCCGCAGCGACACCGGGGCGCGCACGCCCATTTCGGCGGCGACTTCCTGAAGGCGCTCGAGCTCGTTGGTGGATTCGACGTTGAAGCAGTGCACGCCCACTTCCAGTGCGCGGCGCATGTCGGCGCGGGTCTTGCCGACGCCGGAGAACACTACGCGGTCGGGCCGCCCGCCCGCGGCCAGCACGCGCTCCAGCTCACCGCCGGAAACGATGTCGAAGCCGGCACCCAGGCGAGCCAGTACATTGAGCACGCCTAGGTTGGAATTGGCCTTGACCGCAAAGCACACCAAATGCTCGGTACCGCTCAGAGCATCGGTGTAGGCACGATACTGGCCTTCGATGTGAGCGCGGGAATAGACGTAGGTTGGAGTGCCGAAACGCTCTGCGATCTGGGTAAGCGCGACGCCCTCCGCGAAGAGCTGGCCTTCGCGGTACTGGAACGGGTTCATGGAAATCCCTTAGAAAGTACGCTGATGCGTGTGCGAGCTGGGTTGTTCGACGGTGGACTTGCTGCCGTCCGGCAAATAGAGCGGGCCCTTCTGGCCACAGGCGGACAACAGGCAGGCCACGGCCAGCAACGCGGCGAACGAGGCGATCAGACGCTTCATGGGAAATCCTTTGTGCAAATCGGCAATTGCGCCCGAGTATACCGGTGCACCACGCCCTTGCCTACGCAATGGGCGCCCGCCTGGCGGGGCGGCCGGGGGCGGTGGCTGGTCAGATAGTCTTTGCAATCGCCTGCGCCTGCTCGTATCGTGCCGCGCTTGCGCCAACAACCGAAGGTGAGCACATGAGTTTGACCGAAGCCCGCTTCCACGACCTGGTCGATACGACCCAGCAGAACCTGGAAGACCTTTTCGACGACAGCGGCCTGGACGTCGATATGGAAAACTCCGGCGGCGTGCTGACCCTGCGCTTCGAAGGCGGCAGCCAACTGATTTTCAGCCGCCAGCCCGCCTTGCGCCAGTTGTGGTTGGCCGCTCGCTCCGGGGGCTTTCACTTCGACTACGACGCCGAGTCGGGCAAGTGGATGTGCGACAGCACCGATGAGTTGCTCAACGAGATGCTGGTGCGCATTGTCTTCGAGCAGGCCGGTGAAAAGCTCGACTTCGACGAGATCTGAATGGCCAGCGAAAAACCGCTCTACATCAATGCCAGCAATGCCGTTAAATCACCCTGCGTGAGCCTGTGCCGGCTCGACGAAGAGCGCTTTTGCCTGGGCTGCTTCCGCCATGTGGAGCACATCCGCCAGTGGCGGGCGGCAAGCGACGAGCAGCGCCGCGACATCTGCGATCAGGCGGCACAGCGCAAGGCGCAGCTCAGTCCAGTGCCGTGAGCGCGGCATTGATCGCCCGCTCGAGGTCGGCCTTGTAGCGCAGGTAAACGTTGCTCGAAAACCCCTGCTCATGGCCCAGAGCCGACAGGTCCAGGTCAGTGATGTAGCAGCGGTAGCGCTGGGCCGGGCTGCGCTGGCCAAGGATTTCCTGGGCCACCACCTGATAGAGCGCGCTGCCGTGCTCCAGCTCGCTGAATTCCTTCTGGTTGCAATAAAGCACCACGCGGGTCTGCTCCGAGGAGCTCTTGAACATGATCGCCTGCACGTCGAAAAACGGCGTCATGTCGGTGTCGGCCGGCAAGGCCAGGCGCGCCACGGTGCGCGCGCGATTACCCTGGCCTGCCTGTAGCCGGTAGAACAGGGTCTCCAGGTGCTGAGGGCTGGCCAATGCCCCGCGTGCCTCGCGGCGCTCAACGACCGAGCGCAGAAAACGCCGCAACGGCTGCAGCAGGCTGGCTTCGTCGTGAAAGGGCAGGCGCTGGCGCCATAGCGAATTGAACTCGTCCAGCACGTACAGCTGTGCTTCGTCGCCCTGAGCGAAATAGAACACCTGAACGCAATCGGGGTGCGCATGAGGCAGGATCAACGCCAGGTCCTGGTCTTCCAGCGCATGGGGGTCCAGGTGCAAGGGGCTGTAGCGTTTGAGTGGCCGGGAGAGGTAATCGAGCAGCACCGCCAGGCTGGGCAGTGGGAAGTGCCGCACCTGCCCGGGGGTAAGCTCCAGCACATGGTAGTGTTGCTGGATCTGGATCAGATAGCGATGGCCCAAGCCTCGGTTGAGCAACGTCTGTGCAGTGCTGAACAGCTCCTCGACCCGGGCCGAGATAGCGGCCGCGCGGTTCTGGCAATAGCAGCGCACGCTGACCTTGGGCGCCGGCCGGCCTTCCGGCAGGCCGTTGAGAAAATCGCGCAGGCAGTCGAGCAGCGCATGGCGCCCGTCGAAACGGCTGACGGTGACCTCGTTCCAACTGTTGACGGTCACTTGGTCCAGGGTGAGCACCAGGTTGTCGCGGGCACCGGCGTAGCTGAGCGAATCGGTGCGCTCGGTGGTCAGCAGGATGTTCAGCTCGCGGTGGTGCTTGAGCGGGTCTATTCCGACGTTCACCAGCAAGAGCACTTCGGTGGCCACCGCAGGCTGTAGCAACTGCTCGTCTTCGACCTGCGGCATCGGCAGCGGGATCAACTGCTGCAACGCCCCGAGCAGGTTGAACAGCTCGAAGTCGTTCACATCGCTGGTACCCGGGTGCAGGGCAAGGCGGGTGCTGCTGTCGATCACGCCGTTGCGATGGCCCCAGGCCAACAGGTCGACCAGGCAGTGGCTGCGCTTGAAGGGTGCAAAGTGCTCCCATTCGAGCACATTGAGGTTGCCGTGAAACAGGGCCCATTGGGTCTGCCCGGCCTCTCGCCGGTTGGGCGCCTGAATCAATGTGAGCGTGTCCTCGGAGAGGTCAGGGGCGATGCCTGGGTTGATCAGCTCGATCTTGCCGGCACGGCGCTCGAAGGTGGCGTACAGCCGCCGGCCCAGCACGTTCAGATCCTGGCGTTTGGCAGGGCTGGTGCTGGGATGCAGGCGGGCGAAGCCTGTCAGGAACCGGTAACTCTGATTGAGTGCGGCCACTAACCCCCGGCGCTCCAGCGTTACCTGGCGCACCTTCCAGGATGCGCGGCCGTCGAGCACTGCCAGGTGCCGGTCATCCCAGCCCCACTCGGTGACCAGCTTCTCCATTACCGGCCGCTGCCACCCCTGGGCGCGCCCGCGGGCCGGAGCACTAAGGCGCCGGTTGACCTTCAGGTAGAACGCCCGGCGCACCAGCTCCAGCCGCCCGTGATCGCCGGTGCCTTGCAGGTAGGTTTCGATACGCCGGTAGGCCATCAGGTAAGGGTCCAGCTCATCGGGTGCGATGCGGTTCTCGAATATCGCTTGCTTGTAGTCAAGGCCAAGGCAGCGTACGTGCGGGTGTTCGGCGGCGTACAGCTCGGTGAGTAGCAGCTTGATCACCGATTTGAAGGGTGAATCGATGCCCTTGAACAGCTGCCAGAGCCCTGCGCCGATGAACTCTCCAGGGGGGATGCGCGACAGGTTGCCCAGGTCCAGCACCTCTTCTTGGCGAATGAAGCGCTTGCCCAGAAGTGTCTGAGTGAAGTGCTCGTAACGCTGTTCTTCATAGGCAGGCACCAACCACCACAATGGCGTGCGCCCGGCAATCCACAGGGCGGTGCGGTAGAACTCGTCCAGCAGCAGGTAATGTTGGGTCGTGCCGCTGTCGTCGGAGCTCAGGCGGTTGTCACGGTCTTCCCGAACGAAACGCTCACAGTCGATCAGAAAAAAATGGGCCTCGGCGCCCAGGCTTTGAGCCCAGGCCTCCAGCAGGCGGCATTTTTTCTCCAGTTCCTGAAGCGCACCGGCTTCCAGGCCCGGGGCGTGGCACACCCACATGTCCATGTCGCTGCTGTCGTCTTGCGCCAGTGTGCCCAGGCTACCCATCAGGTAAAGCCCGAGGATGGGTGCAGGTGCATTGCGGCGGGCCTTGTAGGCGAAAGATCGGGCCAGGCGCTGGCCTTCGGCGAGTACTTCTTCGCTGGGCTCGTAACCACTGATGCCTGCCGGGGTGAACCCGGATACGTAGCCCGGCAACAGCGGATGGTTGACATGAAACAACAACGGCAACAGCACCAGCACCTGCTTCTGCCGGGTGGAAAACCCTTCGCAGGCACGGGCCAGGCGTACATTGCTCGCCGCCAGAAAGCGCGCGCGCACGGTCGCCAGAGCCTTGCGGTCGATACCGTCGTCAAGATCCGGGCGAATGTCGTGATGGCGGGTCATGTAGCTCTCGGTCGGTGGCCGACGATAACGGTTACCTTTGAAGCGTTATCGGCAGCCACCGGCGGAGTTTGAGGCGCTCAGGCTGCTTCCTGTTGCTCCAGGATGCTGAGCAGGCTTTGCGCGTGCTCTGCGGCCTCCAGCCCCAGGTGGGTCAGGTAACCGCCATCGGCCTGGCTGATCAGGCCCTTGGCGTGCAGGCGCCGAGTGGCGGCGACCAGCTCGGGCGAGGCATCGTGATGAACCTTCAACCCTTCCTGGCTGTTGCCCAGGTTGAAATGGGCGAGCATCTGGACTTCTGCAAGCAGTTCGGCATGTAACGTCATGGCAGCTCCGGTGTTGTTGTTTTCAGGAGCAGTGTAGACGTTCAACGGCTTTCAGGAAGCTCGGGCAGGCCGCGTAGCGCCGTTTCGTACCATTGGCTGTCGAAGGGTCGATCGGCCTCGAGCATGTCGTCGATCTCCATGGCCAGCACCTGGGCCATCAAATCGAGCGCTTCCTCTGGCTCGTAGCCCACCAGCGTGAGCTTGTTGTACACCGCCTTGGCAGCGGCCGGCTCGCCGGTTTCGATCTGGTTCTCGATGGCCTGGATCAGGGTGTTCTCGACGAATTCGTCTTCGGGCTGTTCGCTCATGGTCGGCTCCTGGCGTGAAAGGCCCGCGACCGTGGCCGCGGGGGAGGGTCATGCGTTACGGCTGGCCAGCAAGGCCTGGCCCCGGATCACGGCGGCCTGCACCTGAGCAGGGGCGGTGCCGCCGATGTGATCGCGAGCATTGACCGAGCCTTCGAGGGTGAGCACTTCAAACACGTCCTGTTCGATACGGTCGCTGAAACGGCGCAGCTCCTCGAGGCTCATTTCAGCCAGGTCCTTGCCGCTGTCGACGCCATACTTGACCGCATGGCCCACGATCTCGTGGCAGTCGCGGAAGGGCAGGCCGCGGCGCACCAGGTAGTCGGCAAGGTCAGTGGCGGTGGAGAAGCCACGCAGGGCCGCTTCGCGCATGTTGGCGTGGCGGGGCTTGATGGCGGGCACCATGTCGGCGAAGGCACGCAGCGAGTCGCGCAGGGTGTCGGCGGCGTCGAACAGCGGTTCCTTGTCTTCCTGATTGTCCTTGTTGTAGGCCAGCGGCTGGCCCTTCATCAAGGTGAGCAGGCCGGTGAGGGCGCCGAATACCCGGCCACTCTTGCCGCGTACCAGTTCAGGCACATCGGGGTTTTTCTTCTGCGGCATGATCGAGCTGCCTGTGCAGAAGCGATCGGGCAAATCGATGAACTGGAACTGCGCGCTGGTCCACAGCACCAGCTCCTCGGAAAACCGCGACAGGTGCATCATCGCAACGCTGGCGGCTGCGCAGAATTCAATGGCGAAGTCGCGATCCGAGACGCTGTCGAGCGAATTGCCACCGATGGCTTCGAAACCCAGGAGCTCACAGGTGACTTCGCGGTCGATCGGGTAGGTGGTGCCAGCCAGGGCCGCACTGCCCAGGGGCATGCGGTTGGTGCGCTTGCGGCAGTCGACCAGGCGCTCGTGGTCGCGGCTGAGCATCTCGAACCAGGCCAGCAGGTGGTGCCCGAAGGTGACCGGCTGGGCAGTTTGCAAGTGGGTGAAGCCCGGCATGATGGTGGCTGCTTCGCGCTCAGCCAATTCCAGCAAGCCTTTCTGCAGGCGGGTGATTTCGGCCAGGATCAGGTCGATCTCGTCGCGCAGCCACAGGCGGATGTCGGTGGCTACCTGGTCGTTGCGGCTGCGGCCGGTGTGCAGCTTCTTGCCCGTGATGCCGATGCGGTCGGTCAGGCGCGCCTCGATGTTCATGTGAACGTCTTCGAGGTCGACGCGCCATTCGAACTGGCCGGCTTCGATCTCGGCCTGGATGGTTTTGAGCCCGTCGATGATGGTGTCGCGTTCGGCCTCGGTGAGCACGCCGACTTGCGCCAGCATGGTGGCGTGGGCGATCGACCCCATGATGTCATGGCGGTACAGGCGCTGGTCGAAGGAAACCGATGCGGTGAAACGGGCGACGAAGGCGTCCACGGGCTCGCTGAAGCGGCCGCCCCAGGACTGGTTGGTCTTTTCAAGGCTCATTGGTCTGGCTCGGTGAAGGCTCGAAAGGAAAGGGCTGCATCATAGCAGGGTTGCCGGCGCGGGCGGGGCATGAGAGAAGATCGGTACCGACTAACGCCCGCGCAGGAGGCAGCGATGCACACGGAAGCGGCCACCCCCCCGCACAGGGAGTTTTTCCTGCCTGAATTGTGTGCGCCTCGCGCCTTGCTGCTGTTGATCGTGCTGGCCGAGCTGCTGGTGCTGGTGCTGGTGCTGTCGGAATCGATGGCAGCGGGCTTCAACTGGGTGCGCCTGGCACTGACCTCGCTGTTCGTGCAGTGGATCGTGCTGCTGTCGGCGGCGGCGTTGTGCAACCTGCGCCCGCGCTTGGCGAGGTTGCATCCGGGGGCGGCCGGCGCCTGGTGCTGTTCGCTCGTGGTGGCCCTGACGCTGGCGGGCACCGCCTTCACCGATTACTACCAGCTCAGCAGCCCGCAGGCCCCAGAAGGGCTCTACCGTTATTTGCGCCATGGCGTGATCGCGCTGATCATGTCGGGCCTTTTTCTGCGTTATTTCTATCTGCAAAGTCAATGGCGCCACCAGCAGCAAGCCGAGCTTCGCGCTCGCCTGGAAGCCCTGCAGGCGCGCATCCGCCCCCACTTCCTGTTCAACAGCCTAAACAGTATCGCCAGCCTCATCGCGCTGGATTCGGCCAAGGCCGAGCAGGCGGTTCTGGACCTTTCCAGCCTGTTCCGGGCCAGCCTTGGTACGCCCGGGAGCCTTGTGCAGTGGGGGCAGGAGTTGGCCCTGGCACGTCGTTATTTATCAATTGAGCAATATCGCCTCGGCGAGCGTCTACAGTTGGAGTGGAAGATTGGCGGCGTGCCCGAAGATGTGCCGATCCCCCAATTAACGCTCCAGCCGCTACTGGAGAATGCCTTGATCCATGGAATCGCCCCGCGCATTGAAGGCGGCCTGGTCAGTGTCGAAGCGCAATACCACGGGGGGGAATTCAGCTTGTGCATCACCAACCCCTACGATGAAGCCGCCGCCGCCCGGGTACCGGGCGGTACGAGGCAAGCGCTGGCGAATATCGAAGCCAGGCTCGGGGCACTTTTTGGCCCCAGGGCGAGTCTGAGCGTGGTACGCCGTGACGGTCGTCACTCCACTTGTCTACGCTACCCTTGTGCGAGACTCACGCAGGAATCCGGCCCTTTATGAATGTCCTGATCGTTGATGACGAACCATTGGCCCGCGAGCGCCTGACCCGGATGGTCAGCAATATCGAGGGCTATAGCGTTCTGGAACCCAGCGCCTCCAATGGCGATGAAGCCCTGACGCTGATCGACAACCTCAAGCCTGACGTCGTGTTGCTCGACATCCGCATGCCGGGGCTCGATGGCCTTCAGGTTGCAGCTCGCCTGTGCGAGCGCGACACCCCTCCGGCGGTGGTGTTCTGCACTGCCCATGACGAATTCGCCGTTGATGCTTTCCAGGTGAGCGCTGTGGGCTACCTGGTCAAGCCGGTGAGCGCCGATGACTTGACCGATGCATTGAAAAAAGCCGAGCGCCCCAATCGTGTACAGCTCGCCGCGCTTACCCGCCCTGCCTCCGAAAGCGGCACGGGGCCCCGAACCCATATCAGCGCCCGCACCCGTAAAGGTATTGAGCTGATCCCGCTGGACCAGGTGATCTATTTCATAGCTGATCACAAATACGTGACCTTGAGGCATGTGGGTGGCGAAGTGCTGCTCGACGAGCCGCTCAAGGCGCTCGAAGACGAATTCGGTGACCGTTTCGTGCGTATCCACCGCAATGCGCTGGTGGCGCGCGAGCGCATCGAGCGCCTGCAACGCACGCCCCTTGGCCATTTCCAGTTGTTCTTGAAAGGCTTGGGCGGCGACGCGCTGACCGTCAGCAGGCGCCACGTCGCGGGCGTGCGCAAGATGATGCAGCAGCTTTGACGCAGCGCAGGGTGCAGAGCGGGGGGCCTCCGCCCCGCAGGGCCTGAGCTGGTATGATCCTGGCCTTTACTCGTCATGGATCATCACATGCCTAGTCGCACCCTCCGTATCGCCACGCGCCAGAGCGCGTTGGCACTCTGGCAGGCCGAATACGTCAAGGAGCGCCTGCAGCAGGCACATCCAGGCCTGGTGGTCACATTGGTACCCATGGTCAGCCGAGGCGACAAGCTTCTGGATTCGCCCCTGGCAAAAATCGGCGGCAAGGGGCTGTTCGTCAAGGAGCTTGAAACCGCTCTGCTCGAAGGCACTGCCGACATCGCCGTGCATTCGATGAAGGATGTGCCGATGGACTTCCCCGAGGGCCTCGGGCTTTTTTGCATTTGCGAGCGTGAAGACCCTCGTGATGCATTCGTTTCCAACACCTATGACAGCCTCCACGCTCTGCCTGCCGGTAGCATCGTCGGCACCTCCAGCCTGCGCCGCCAGGCTCAACTGCTCGCGGCGCGGCCTGATCTGTCGGTGCGCTTCCTGCGTGGGAACGTCAACACTCGCCTGGCCAAGCTCGATGCTGGGGAATACGACGCCATTATCCTGGCTGCCGCGGGCCTGATCCGCCTGGGCCTGGGTGAGCGTATTCGAAGCAACCTGAGTGTCGAGGCCAGCCTGCCTGCCGGCGGCCAGGGCGCGGTCGGTATCGAATGCCGCACTGCCGACACCGACCTGCACGCCCTGCTCGAACCGCTTCACCACCTGCCGACCGCCGTGTGCGTGACCGCCGAGCGCGCTATGAACAAAGCCCTCAACGGTGGGTGCCAGGTGCCTATCGCTTCCTACGCAGTGCTGGAGGCGGGCGAGCTCTGGCTGCGCGGCCTGGTCGGCGAGCCTGGGGGGGAGCGTTTACTGCAGGCTGAAGGGCGGGCGCCTCAGGCACAGGCGCAGGGTTTGGGCGAGCGCATTGCCCAGGCCCTGGTCGAGCAAGGTGCGGGCGAGATTCTCGCGGCCATCTACGGCCAGGGCGAAGGCTGATGAGCCCTTGGCGGCTGCTGGTCACCCGTGCCGAGCCCGAAGCCAGTGAGCAATGCCGAGCCCTGGCAGCGCAGGGCGTATTTGCCAGTGCGCTGCCGACGCTGGAGATTCAGCCGCTGGCGATGAGCGATCAGCAGCGTCGGCTGCTCGCACAGCGTTATGACGCAGTCATTGTTGTCAGCAAGGCCGCCGCCCGCCTGTGCCTGGCTCACTTGAGCGGGCAGCCGCAGCCTGCCGAGCATTGGTTTGCGGTAGGTGAGGGTACTGGCCGGCTGCTGGCGGGTGCCGGGCTTGGCGCGCATTGGCCATTGCGCGGCGAAGACAGCGAAGCCCTGCTGGCTTTGCCTGAGTTAACCTGCGCCCTGGCTCACCCCTGCCCGAGAGTGTTGATCGTGCGCGGGCAAGGCGGCCGGGAGCTATTGGCCGGCACCTTGCGTGAGCGCGGGGCCCATGTGGATTATCTGGAGCTTTACCGGCGGGTTTGCCCTGCCTATGCCCTTGGCGAACTGGCCGCCCGCGCGGCAGCGGAACGCTTGAACGGGCTGGTGGTCAGCAGTGGGCAGGGTCTGGAACACTTGCATGCCCTGGCCGCCGAGCAGTGGCCAGCGCTTGCGGGGCTTGCGCTGTTCGCGCCGGGCGAGCGCGTCGCTGCGCTAGCGCGCCAGTTGGGTGCGCGGCAAGTGATCGACTGCCGGGGCGCCAGTACCGCAGCATTGGTGTCGGCCCTGGCGGCGCACAGCCCAGGCGCCACCTCATGAGAAAGGATGGATAAGTGAGCGAAAAACAATTGAGCGAACAGCAGGCGCCCTCCAGCGCCGAGCAAACCCCGGTACCGGCCAAACCCAGCGGCGGCAAAGGGCTGGCCGCTTTCGCACTGCTGGTGGCAGCCGTAGGCGTGGCCGTGGCCGGGTGGGGCGTTTGGCAGTTGCACACGCTCACACAGAGCCACCAGCGCCAGTCTTCCCAGATCGAGACGCTCAGCATCCAATCGCAGACCCTCAAGCAAAGCGAACAGCAGCTTGACCAGCGCCTGGCCCAGTTCCCCTTGCCGCAGGAGCTCGAAGAGCGACGTCAACTGGTCGCCCAGCTTCAGGGCGATCAGCAACGCATCAGCCAGCGCCTGGAAACCGTACTGGGCTCCAGCCGCCAAGGCTGGCGCCTGGCAGAGGCCGAGCATCTGCTGCGCTTGGCCGCGCTGCGGTTGTCAGCCTTGCAAGACATCACCAGCGCCACCGCGCTGGTGGAAGGGGCCGACCAGATCCTGCGCGAGCAAGACGACCCGGCCGCGTTCGCCACCCGTGAGCAACTGGCGCGCAGCTTGGCTGCGCTCAACAGCGTCGACCAGCCTGACCGCACGGGGCTGTTCCTGCAACTGGGCGCCTTGCGCGATCAGGCCGCGCAGCTTTCTGCGCTGGCCCCGGCATTCCAGGCCCAGGAGCAAGGCCAGCCTGTGCAGGCCGCCGACGACGGTTGGATGCACTGGCGCAAATACTGGCAGCGAATCTCCGGTTTCTTCCGCGTTGACTTCAACCCTGACGACAACCTGCGGCCGTTGTTGGCCGAGCAGGGGTTGGGCCAGGTTCGCATGGCGCTCAGCCTGGCGCTGGAGCAGGCCCAATGGGGCGCGCTCAATGGCCAGCAGGCGGTTTACCAACAAGCCATGAAACAGGCTGGCGATATCCTCGGCGCCGCCTTCAACCAAGAGAATGTGCAAGCGCGTAACCTGAGCGCCCAGCTGGCCAAGTTGGCCAAGGCGCCTGTGCAGGTGCAGACCCCCGACCTGGGCCCAAGCATCAAAGCGCTGCAGGCCTACCTCGCGCAGCGCCAGGCGCCTGAGCCTTCGACTCAGCGGGAGGCCAAGCCATGAAGCGGCTGTACGCGATCGTCTTCGTCGCGGTGCTGCTGGCGCTAGTGATCGGCCTGGGTATCGCCAAGCATCCCGGTTACGTGCTGATCGATTATCCCCATGTGTTTCGCTACGAGTCCGGCCTGTGGTCCACGCTCGCTGCGCTTCTGGCCATAGGGTTGGTGGTGCTGTTGGTGACCGGGTGCGTGCGCTTGTTGCTGACTTCTACCAAGGTGGTCAACCCGTGGTCGCGGCGTAATCGCCAGCGCCGCGTACAGGCCGCCGTGTCCCGGGGCCAGGTAGAGTTGGCGGAGGGGCGCTGGGCCAACGCCCAACGCCACCTGAGCATTGCCGCCGAGGCAGAGCGCTTTCCGTTGTTCTACTACCTGGGTGCAGCGCGTGCGGCCAACGAGCTAGGCGAATACGAACAAAGCGATGCCCTTCTGGAGCGTGCACTTGACCGTCAGCCTGGTGCGGAGCTTGCAGTCGCGCTGAGCCATGCACAACTGCAGGTTGATCGGGGTGAGCCAGAGGCTGCGCTGGAAACCTTGAGGTTGATGCGCGAACGCTACCCCAACAACGTGCAGGTGCTGCGCCAACTCTATAGGTTGATGCATGAGCGCGATGACTGGGCCGGGCTCATTCGCCTTATGCCAGAATTGCGCAAGGCCAAGGCGCTGCCGGCTCGGGAGCTGGCTGCTCTGGAGCAACAGACTCTGCGCGAGGGCCTGTTGATCGCCCCGGTAGAGGGGCAAAACCAACGCGACGCACTTGAGCAGTCATGGAATACCTTGAGCACTGCTCAACGTCAGGAACCCGCCTTGGTGCTGGCCTACGCTGACCAATTGCGGCGAGTGGGTGCCACCGCTGAAGCGGAGGCGGCACTGCGCATGGCACTCAAGCGCCAGTACGACAGCCGCCTGGTGCGATTCTATGGCCTGGTGCGTGGCCAAGACCCTCTCAAACAACTGCAATTCGCCGAAGGCTGGGCGAAGGAACATGCCGATGACGCAGGGTTGATGCTCACCCTTGGCCGGCTGTGCTTGCAGAACAGTCTGTGGGGCAAGGCGCGGGATTACCTGGAAGCCAGCCTGCGCCTGCAGCGGCACCCTGAAGCGTGCGCTGAGCTGGCTCGTTTGTTGGGTCGCTTGGGCGACACTGAGCGTAGCAACCAGTTGTTTCAAGAAGGCCTCGCCTTGCTCGACGAACGCCTGTTGGCGCTGCCGCTGCCGGCTGCCCGTTGACTTTCAGAGCGCTCTGACTCGGGCGCTCTTGAAAGCGGCGAGGGCTTTCCTTACCGTTGCCCTCCAGTTTCCGGCCTTCAGGTTCAGACATGCCGTTGGTTCGTTCGCGCTCACCGTTCATCCTGGGTTTTCTGATCGCTGCATCAGCATTGGGCGCGGCGTTTTATCTGGAAGAAATCGCTAACCTGGCCCCTTGTTCGCTCTGCATCGTGCAGCGGGTGTTCATTGGTGCTGTAGGTGCGTTGTGCTTTCTGGGCGCCTTGTGCGTGCCCGGCCGCCGGGTTGCCCGCCGGTATGCACTGGCCAGCATCCTGTGCTGCTCGCTGGGGGCAGCTTCGGCTGTTCGACAGCTCTGGCTGCAGAACTATGCCAACCCCGCCGATGCCATGTGTTTTTCAGGCGTCTGGCACCTGCTGACTTCCCTGCCAATGGCCGACGCCGCAAAGGCATTGGTGCTGGGGACGCCTGATTGCGCGAATGTGACCTGGACGCTACTTGGTATGAGTTTGCCGGAATGGAGCCTGCTTACCTACTGTGGTCTGGCGATGCTGGCCATCATGGCGTTCGTTCGACGCTGATGGCTGTTTGCTGGCCATCAAACGAACGTATGAAGTTATTGATCCGCATCGCTTGATGGCACAGGCGAGCGGGCATACTCTCGCAAAAAGTACTGGACGGCGGCGCCGTTTCGAGGCGTTTTTCGCCAGCGGCATCAAGGCCCATAGGGAAGAAAAGATCATGTTGGAAAGTTGTCAGAATGCCCAGGAACGCTGGGGTGGGGTGCACCTGTTGATCGACCGTTGGCTGCAGGAACGCCAACAACTGATCCGCACGTTCAATTCACTGGTCGAGATGCCCGACGAGCATGTCTTGAGCCGCGCGCAGTTGAATGAGTTCTGCGGCAGCCTGGTCGATTATTTTTCGGCTGGCCACTTTGCCGTGTATGAGCAGCTGATTGGTGAGGCCAGGGCATTCGGCGACGACGCTGCCGTGGAGCTGGCTGAGCGCATCTGCCCGCGCCTTGAGGCCCTCACCGAACGTGCGCTCACCTTCAATGACCATTGCGAGAAGTGTGATTGCTCCGACCTGCCTGACATCCTCGCTCGCCTTGAGGAGCTGGGCAATGCGCTGCATGAGCGCTTCGAGCTTGAAGATTGCCTGATCGAGGTGCTGCATACCGCGCACAAGCAAGAGGATGCCGAGCCGGCCTGAGGCCGGCCCTCACTGCGCGAAGTCGAGCAATTCGATTTCAAAGCTCAGGGGGGTGTAGGGTGGGATCAGGCTGCCGGCCCCGTCTGCGCCATAGGCCTGGGCCGAAGGCACCACGACCCGCCACTTCGCTCCCTTGGGCATCTGGAGCAGTGCCGTCTTCCACCCGTCTATCACGCTGCCCAGCCGGAACCACTGCGCGGTGTCGCTTTGATCGAACACAGTGCCGTCCGGCAGGCGGCCGACGTAGCGCACCTGTACCTTTGAGCCTGCCGAAGGCTTGCCGCCATTCCCGGGCGCAAGTTCGGTGACCAGCACCCCGCCTTCCAGCTCACGCACGCCCGCCTTGGCCCGCTCGTTCGCCATGAAGCGCCTTTCTGCCGCCATGGCTGCCTCGACCTCGCTGCCCTGCGGCGCGCTAGCCTGGCTGTCGTGATCGGCCAGCACCTTGCGCATGCGCTCTTCGCTCAGCGCCAGCGGCTGTTGGTCGTAGGACTGGCGCAGTGCTTGAACCAGAGTGTCCATGTCCAGCCCAGGCATGTCCTGGCGCAAGCGTTCGCCCAGGCTTGCACCTACGCTGTACGCCAGGTCATGGGAAGAAGGGGCGGGCGCATCCTGGGCAAACGCCTGCACCGAACCCAAGCAAAGTATCAACGACAGGCACCGCTGCATGGTAAGGCTCCGTTATGGGACATCAGGATTATGGCCGTAGGTGGTAGGTGAGTAGAACCCATTGGCAAGGTACAGGCGTAAACTCTTAAAACTCATTTAATTGTGTGCAAAATCCCGCCACGTCATCTAGCCGCTGTCATGGTGGAGGTCTAACATGGCCGTTGTCCATGTCCGCCAGGAGGAAAGTCATGTCGGCTAAAAAGAAGCCTGTAAACACTCCGCTGCACCTGCTCCAGCAACTCACTGGTAACCTGCTCGAAACGCTGGAGGGCGCGTGCTCCAAGGCGCTGGCCGATGCGGAGAAGCTGCTCGCCAAGTTGGAAAAGCAACGCGTAAAGGCTCAGGAGAAACTTCACAAGTCGCGTGGCAAGATTGAAGACGCCGCCGCTGCTGGCAAGAAAAAGGCCCAGTCCAAAGCTACCGCTGCGGTGCAAACACTCGAAACCTTGCTGGAAGACCTTCAAAGGCATCAAGGCGAAACGCGCCAGTACATCGCTAACCTCAAACGTGACTCTCAGGAAAGCCTGAAGCTTGCCCAAGGTATCGGCAAGGTTCGCGAGGCCACCAACAAGGCGCTTGAGCAACGGGCTGCCAAGCCTGCGGCACCCCAGGCCGCCGGGCGCGCGGTGGCCGCTCGCAAGCCCGCTGCTGCCAAGCCGGCGGTAGCCAAGCCGGCAGTAGCCCAGCCTGTGACCCGTGCACGTAAACCGGCAGCCTCAAAGGCCACCGCCGCAAAGCCGGCTGCAACGGTTAAAAAGCCTGTCGCAAGCAAAGCCGCGGTGGCCACTGCCAAACCAGCACCTGCTGCTCGCAAGCCTGCCGCCGCCAAACCCGTTACGGCAGCCAAGCCCACGGCCCGCAAGCCTGCAGCCAAACCGGCTAGCTCTACTGCCAAGCCCGCCGCTGCACCTGCAACCGTGGCCCAGCCAGTCGCTGCCCCTGCCGGCAGCGAGCCTTCAGGCGGCGCTGCCTAAAGCGTCTCGAACAGCGCCTGGGCGGTATCGGTATCGATGCCCTCCAGGCTGCTGGCCAACCAGGCCTCCAGGCTAGAGGTGGCGGATTCCGGCCACTGCGCCAACGCCTCCAGGCGCATCAACAGTTCTCTCTCGGTTTCCAGCTCCAGTGCCTTGACCTGCTCGCGCCACTGCGCCACGGCAGCATCCTCGGCTGCCAGCCCCTTCCACTGGCTACGCACCGATCTCAACGGTGCGATCACGTCGCTGTGCCAGTCGTTGGCCAGGCCCGCCAGCGCTTGCGCGCGTTCGGTTTGCCAGGCAACGCCGCGCAGCCCAAGCCAGGCAGCGCAGAGCACCAGGCACACATTCCCGCCCGCAGCCTGCAAGGCCATGCAGGCGGCTTCCACCTCGGGGCGGGCGTACCACTGCTGTGCAAACGCCCATAGCCCTTTGTTCATCACACACCCCACGCCACTGCGCCGCGAAACTGGTAGACTCCGGCGCCATTATGATCCGAATCCAGAACCTTACCTTACAGCGCGGCCCCAAGCGTTTGCTCGAAGGCGCCGACCTGACCCTGCACGCCGGCCAGAAGGCCGGGTTGATCGGCGCCAACGGCGCGGGCAAGTCTAGCCTGTTCGCTTTGCTGCGCGGTGAACTGCATCCCGATTCGGGTGACTGCGACCTCCCCGCGGACTGGCGCATCGCCCATATGCGGCAAGAGGTCGATGACCTGGAGCGCGTGGCGGTGGAGTACGTCCTCGACGGCGACCTGCACCTGCGCCAGGTACAGCGCGAGCTTGCTGCGGCCGAGCAGGCCCAGGACGGTACCGCCCTGGCGCGCCTGCACGCCCAGTTCGATTCAGCCAACGGCTACACCGCCAATGCTCGGGCTCGCAAACTGCTGGCGGGGCTGGGCTTCAGCAACGAGCAAATGGAGCGCCCGGTAGGCGACTTCTCCGGTGGCTGGCGGATGCGCTTGAACCTGGCCCAGGCACTGATGTGCCCTTCGGAGCTGCTGCTGCTCGACGAGCCGACCAACCACCTTGACCTGGACGCGATCCTCTGGCTCGAAGATTGGCTCAAGGGCTATCCCGGCACACTGCTTCTGATTTCCCACGACCGCGATTTTCTGGATGCAGTAGTCGACCACGTCGCCCATGTCGAACAGGCCAAGCTCACGCTCTACCGCGGCGGTTATACCGCCTTCGAACGTACCCGTGCCGAACGCCTGGCGCAGCAGCAGCAGGCGTTCGAGAAGCAGCAGGCCCGCCGTGCGCACATGGAGAAGTACATCGCCCGCTTCCGCGCCCAGGCCACCAAGGCCCGGCAGGCCCAGAGCCGCATAAAGGCACTGGAGCGTATGGAGGAGATCAGCGCCGCGCACGTCGACTCACCCTTCGAGTTCGGCTTCCGCGAGGCGCTGAAGATCTCCAGCCCGCTGCTGGACCTGTCAGAAGGCCGGCTGGGTTACGGCGACAAGGCCGTGCTGGAGAAGGTCAAGCTGCAACTGGTGCCGGGCGCGCGCATCGGGCTGCTTGGGCCTAACGGCGCGGGCAAGTCGACGCTGATCAAAACCCTGGCTGCCGAGCTTGAGCCTCTGAGCGGCCGCTTGCTGCGCGGCGAGAACCTGGTCGTCGGCTACTTTGCCCAGCATCAGTTGGACTCCCTGGACGACAAGGCAAGCCCACTGCTGCACCTGCAGCGCCTGGCCCCTACCGAGCGCGAACAGACGCTCAAGGACTTCCTGGGCGGTTTCGATTTTCGTGGCGCGCGGGTCGATGAGCCGGTGCTGAATTTCTCCGGCGGTGAAAAAGCCCGACTGGCATTGGCGCTGATCGCCTGGGGCCGGCCCAACCTGTTGCTGCTCGACGAACCGACCAACCACCTCGACCTGGAAATGCGCCTGGCATTGACCCTGGCGTTGCAGGAGTTCGGTGGGGCCGTGCTGGTGGTGTCGCACGATCGCCATTTGCTCAAGAGCACCACCGATCAGTTCTTGCTGGTTGCAGAGGGTCGAGTGGCAGACTTCGACGGCGACCTGGACGACTATGCTCGCTGGCTGGCGAGCTATCGCCAGAGCCTTGCGCCGGCATCGGCCCAGCCGGCTGGCGAAAAAACCGACAAGAAAGCTCAACGCCAGGCTGCCGCAGCCTTGCGGCAGCAGCTAGCGCCCCACAAGAAGCAGGCCGACCAGCTTGAAAAGGAACTGAGCAAAGTGCAGGCAGAGCTTGCCAACGTTGAGGCTGCGTTGGGTGACAGCGGCGTATACGATGCCGCGCGCAAAGATGAGCTGCGTGAGCTGCTGGCAGGCCAGGCGCGCCTGAAGGCGCGTGAAGGCGAGCTTGAAGAGGAGTGGCTGCTGGCATTGGAGACCCTCGAGGCCATGCAGGCAGAACTGGAAACATTGAACGGCTGACCCACGCAAAGGAGCGGCACATGGCACTGCAAACGTGGTTGGGGTTTTTCGTAGCCTGTTGGGTGATCAGCCTCTCGCCGGGCGCCGGTGCGGTGGCGTCGATGTCCTGTGGCCTGCAATACGGCTTTGTGCGGGGTTACTGGAACGCGCTGGGCCTGCAATTGGGCCTTCTGCTGCAAATTGTGATCGTCGCCCTCGGGGTGGGCGCACTGCTGGCCACCTCGGCGGCAGCCTTCACCGCCATCAAATGGTTCGGTGTGGGGTACCTGTTATACCTGGCGATCAAGCAATGGCGAGCGGTACCGGAAGACCTCGATGAGGGCGTAGCCCTGCGCCCGATCGGCAAACCCCTGGCGTTGGTGTTCCGTGGCTTCCTGGTCAATGCCAGCAACCCCAAGGCGATTATCTTCATGCTCGCGGTGTTGCCTCAGTTCGTCGACCCGCATGCGCCGTTACTGGGCCAGTACGTCATTATCGCGGCCACCATGGTCACCGTCGACCTGATCGTGATGGCGGGCTATACCGGCCTTGCATCCCGCGTTCTGCGCCTGCTGCGCACGCCCGCCCAGCAACGGCGGATGAACCGCACGTTTGCCGGGCTGTTCGTTGGCGCAGCGACCTTGCTGGCGATGGTGCGGCGCGCACCGGCGTAATCAGGCCTGTGCTTGGGCAAGCTCGATCACACGATCGACCAGCTTGTTGATGCCCGCAGCCGCCTCGGTGATCGATTGGGCCAACATGTAGGCGGGGGTGGTTACCAGCTTGCGCTCGGTGTCTTCGACGATTTCATCGACCGCACAGCACTGGTGAATTGCCCCCATCTGCTCCACCGCCTTGGCGGTTTCAGCATCGTTGCCGATGGTGCAGGTCACGGTCGGGCCATAGATCTTGGCAGCGATAGCCGGTGAAATACAGATCAGCCCCACAGGCTTGCGCTCTTCGGCGAAGGCTTCTGCTAGTGCCAGCAGGTCTGCGTTGACACTGCACTGTGCGCCCTCCAGGGCGAACGTGGACAGGTTTTTCGCCGAGCCGAAGCCGCCCGGTACGACAAGGGCATCGAAGTCCTCGACGCGGGCCTTTTTGAGGTCCTTGACTTGCCCACGGGCGATGCGTGCAGCCTCCACCAGCACATTGCGTTGCTCGCCAGTCGGCTTGCCAGTGAGGTGGTCGACCACCTCGAACGGAATATCCGGCGCGAAGCACTGCACCTGGCAGCCGCGCTGCGCCAGGCGCAGCAGGGTGAGTACGCTTTCGTGGATTTCGGCGCCGTCGTAGACGCCGCAGCCGGAGAGAACGACGGCGATGCTTGCAGACATGGTGATGCTCCTGAAGGGCTTTGAGGATTGATCTCATTCGCCGCCCAGCGTTCCACCCGCCTCAGTGTTCGTCTTGCTGCTCAGCCTTGCGCGCGATGCGCGAAGCCTTCCAGCGCCGGCTGATCCACAGCAGTGCACCGAACACCAGCAGGGCGCCCAGCACCCATAGCTCGTATTTCTTGACGCTGCCGAGAACGCCTTCAAGCACCGACCCGAAATGGTAGGCGGCCTGGGCCAGCACGATTGCCCAGACGATCGCGCCAATGCCGTTGAGTATCAGGTAGCGCCTTGGCGGGTAGCCGGACAAGCCGATCGCCACGGGCATCACGGTACGCAGCCCGTAGACGAAACGGAAACTGAGCACCCACAGGTCAGGGTGCTTGCGTATATGCTCCAGTGCGCGATCACCCATGGTTTGCCAGCGTGGCTTGCGTGCCAACAGGCGGCGGCCATGGCGGCGGCCGAGGAAATACCAGAGTTGGTCACCGGCATAGCTACCCAGGAAGGCAACCACCATGACCAGGTTGATGTCCATGTAGCCACGGAACGCCAGGAACCCGGCCAGCACGAGAATTGTCTCGCCTTCGAAGAAAGTGCCGAGGAACAGGGCCAGATAGCCGAAATTCTGTAGGAAATGTTGGAGCATTTTCTAGGTGCTGGCGAAATGAACGCGCAGCCTAACCCTTACGGGGATTTCATGAAAGTGTCGAGATGTGTCAACACATGAACAATTAACCTGGCGCAGTGGGGATTTGCGCTCAAATGTTGTCATGGCAATGTCATACAATCGTCTTATAACAGGTCGCATTTCTCATTCGCGCAGCCTGCCAGCCCGCCGCCGGGCTTGGGCGGCTTTGGCTTGCGTGCATGATCATCTGTTCAAGGGCTATGGCCCTACAGGGAATTCGCATGAATAATGAAGCGCTGAACGATACCGCCGTCCAAGAGGCCACTGCTGTGTTGGAACCCGTTGTCGAGCCGCCTGCCGAGGTACCCGTCGAACCCACCGAGCCTGCCCCGCCTGCGCCGGTGGTGCCAAGCCTGGACGACAGCAGCCTTTATATCCATCGCGAGCTGTCTCAGTTGCAGTTCAACATTCGCGTGCTGGAACAGGCGCTCGATGAAAGCTACCCGCTGCTTGAGCGGCTGAAATTCCTGCTGATCTTCTCCAGCAACCTGGACGAATTCTTCGAGATCCGTGTCGCGGGCCTGAAGAAACAAATCAATTTCGCCCGTGAGCAAGCCAGCGCCGACGGTATTCAGCCGCACCAGGCGCTCGCCCGGATCAGCGAGCTGGTGCACGTTCAGGTTCAGCGCCAGTACGCAATCCTCAACGACATTCTTCTGCCCGAGCTCGAGAAGCATCAGGTGCGCTTCATTCGCCGCCGCTACTGGACGCCGAAGGTCAAGGCGTGGGTGCGCCGTTATTTTCGCGACGAAATCGCGCCGATCATCACGCCTATCGGCCTGGACCCGACCCACCCCTTCCCGTTGCTGGTCAACAAAAGCCTGAACTTCATCGTCGAGCTCGAGGGGGTCGATGCGTTCGGCCGGGACTCTGGCCTTGCTATCATCCCAGCCCCTCGGCTCTTGCCGCGCATCATCAGGGTACCGGAAGAGGTGGGCGGCTCGGGCGACAACTACGTGTTCCTGTCGTCGATGATTCACGCGCATGCCGACGACCTGTTCCAAGGCATGAAGGTCAAGGGCTGCTATCAATTCCGCCTGACCCGCAACGCAGACCTGGCGCTGGACTCCGAAGACGTCGAAGACCTCGCCCGCGCGTTGCGCGGTGAATTGTTCTCGCGCCGCTACGGCGACGCGGTGCGGTTGGAGGTGGCCGATACCTGCCCTAAACAGCTCTCCGACTACCTGCTCAAGCAGTTCAGCCTGAGCGAGTCGGAGCTGTACCAGGTCAACGGCCCGGTGAACCTGACCCGCCTGTTCAGCATCACTGGGCTGGACAGCCACCCGGAGCTGCAGCACGCACCGTTCACCCCGGCCATCCCGAAGATTCTGCAGAACAGCGAAAACCTGTTCAGCACCATCCGCAAGCAGGACGTGCTGCTGTTGCACCCGTTCGAATCGTTCACCCCGGTTATCGACTTGCTGCGCCAGGCTGCCAAAGACCCGCACGTGCTTGCAGTCCGCCAGACGCTGTACCGCAGTGGCGCCAATTCCGAAATCGTCGATGCGCTGGTGGACGCCGCCCGCAACGGCAAGGAAGTGACTGCAGTGATCGAGCTGCGCGCGCGCTTCGATGAAGAGTCCAACCTGCAACTGGCCAGCCGCCTGCAAGCTGCCGGGGCAGTGGTGATCTACGGTGTGGTTGGCTTCAAGACCCACGCCAAGATGATGTTGATCCTGCGCCGGGAGGGTGGTGAGATCACTCGCTATGCGCATCTGGGCACCGGTAACTACCACGCCGGCAATGCACGGCTCTATACCGACTACAGCTTGCTCACCTCCGATGATGCGCTGTGCGAAGACGTCGGCAAGCTCTTCACGCAATTGATCGGCATGGGCAAGACACTGCGCATGAAGAAGCTCCTGCATGCGCCGTTCACCCTCAAGAAGGGCATCCTGGACATGATCGCCCGGGAAACCCAGCTCGCTCAAGAGGGCAAGCCGGCGCACATCGTCGCCAAATGCAACTCGCTGACCGACGCCAAGGTGATTCGCGCCCTCTACAAGGCCAGCCAGGCAGGGGTGCGCATCGACCTGGTGGTGCGCGGCATGTGCTGCCTGCGGCCAGGCATCGCAGGGGTGTCGCACAACATTCAGGTGCGGTCGGTGATCGGCCGGTTCCTCGAGCACACCCGTATCTACTACTTCCAGAACGGTGGAGAGGAGCAGCTATACCTTTCCAGCGCCGACTGGATGGAGCGCAACCTCGACAAGCGGGTGGAAACCTGCTTCCCGGTCGAGGGCAAGAAGCTGGTCACGCGGGTCAAGAAAGAGTTGGAAGCGTACCTGACAGACAACACCCATGCGTGGATCCTGCAGCCTGACGGCACCTACAGCCGGCAGACGCCCACCGGCAACCAGAACCCCCGCAACGCCCAGGCGGCGCTGCTCGACAAGCTGAGCTTGCAGGCGCTTATCGTGCGATAGGTAGCCCCAGGGCCGGCGCGCCGTCAGGCGCCGCCGACCCGCTGCCGGCGGTGGGCCTCAGTGGACGGTCAGCAGGAAATCCACTCGCGCCAGCCACTGTGCTTCTTGATCGAAGTCAGCCTGGGTCAATTGATTTTCGCTTAGCCAGCCTTCGGGAAACCTTACCTCCAGGCTGTTGCCATCGGCCTTCAGCTCGACCGTGGGCATCTGCTGCGTGCCACGGATGTGGTGGAACAGGATGGCGAAACGCAGCAGCACGCACAGGCGAATCAGCTGAATGCCTTCGTCGCCGAATTCGGCGTACCGGTCCTTGGGAATGTTGCGCCGATGGCCGCGCACCAGAAGGGCGAGCATCTGCTGGTCTTCGCGGGAAAAGCCGGCAAGGTCGGAATGCTCGATCAGGTAGGCGCCGTGCTTGTGGTAATGGTAGTGGGCGATGTCCAGGCCCACTTCGTGAACCTTGGCCGCCCAGCTCAGCAGGTCGCGCCAGGTGCCGTCCTCAAGCGCCCAGGTGGCGGCCACCTGATCGAAGGCGTGCAACGCCTTGCGCTCGACGCGTTCGGCCTGGTCGCGGTCGACGTGGTAGCGGTCCATCAGCGAATTGAGTGTGCGCTCGCGCACATCCTCGTGCTGATGGCGGCCCATCAGGTCGTAGAGCACGCCTTCACGCAGGGCACCTTCGCAGTGGTCCATGCGCTGCACCGTCAGGGCGTCGAAAATCGCTTCGAGAATCGCCAGGCCCGCTGGAAAGATGCTGCGGCGGTCGGGCTTGATGCCGTCGAAGTCGATTTTCTCGACATCGCCGAGCTTGAACAGTTTGCGCTTGAGCCAGGCCAGCCCCTCGGGGGTGATCTCGCCGGTGGTCTGGCCGGCTGCCTTGAGCACTGCGCCAATGGCCCGGATGGTGCCGGATGACCCGATGCCTTCATCCCAGCCCAGGCGGTGCACGGCCGTTTCGATATTCATGATCTCGAGGCGTGCGGCGGTGTAGGCCTGTGCATAACGCGCCGGCGTGATCTTGCCGTCGCGAAAATAACGCTGGGTAAAGCTCACACAGCCCATCTGCAGGCTTTCGCGCATCAAAGGCTCGAAGCGTTGGCCAATGATGAATTCGGTGCTGCCACCGCCGATGTCGGCCACCAGTCGCTTGCCTGGGGTGTCGGGCAATGTGTGGGATACGCCGAGGTAGATCAGGCGCGCTTCTTCTCGGCCAGAGATGACTTCCACCGGGTGGCCCAGGATCGCCTCGGCACGCACGATGAACTCATTGCGGTTGCGCGCTTCGCGAAGGGCGTTGGTGCCGACGATACGCACGGCGCCCAGGGGCAGCCCGTTGATCAGTTGTGCGAAGCGCTTGAGGCAATCCAGGCCCCGTTGCATGGCCTCTTCGCTGAGCAGGCGCTGCTCATCGATGCCGGCAGCCAATTGTACTTTTTCACCCAGCCGCTCAAGGATGCGAATATCGCCTTGATGCGGCTTGGCGACCACCATGTGGAAGCTGTTCGAGCCGAGGTCTATCGCTGCGACCAGGGACAGGTTCTTGACTTTTAAAGGTGGCATGGCAGGGCTTTCTCAATGGGCCAGGCGGCCATCCTGCCACTTTCTGGCGGCAGCGCCAATGCATCACGCAGGGGAGTATGCGTTGTATCAACGGTGTCGATAGTGACTGTCAATCATCGAAGCCTTCCGGCTGCAGGCTTGGCCGGCTATGATGCTTACACTTTTTTCAGACATGTTGACCACGGAGACACTCATGAGCGACAAAATCAAGCACGTCACCGACGCCAGCTTCGAAGCTGATGTGCTTAAAGCACAGGGCCCTGTGCTAGTCGATTATTGGGCTGAATGGTGCGGCCCGTGCAAAATGATCGCCCCTGTACTGGACGAAATTGCCTCTACTTATGAAGGCAAGGTTACCGTCGCCAAGCTTAACATCGACGAAAACCAGGAAACGCCAGCCAAGCACGGCGTGCGTGGCATCCCGACGCTGATGCTGTTCAAGAATGGCGAAGTGGCTGCCACCAAGGTCGGTGCATTGTCCAAGTCCCAGTTGGCCGCGTTCCTCGACGCCAATATCTGACTGCCGTAGTTGGTCGAAATATAGCCTCGCAAAATGCGGGGCTATTTTCGTTTGCAACGCTGGACGCGCCTATGCTCCGGTGTTAAATTCGGGTTCGCGCTGTTATCTTCAGTGCCCTTCGCAAGTCGCCGCCGACACATTCCAAGTCGAATACCCGCGATCCAGTCGCCTCCCCGGCGCGGCCTTTCCTGAGCCCAATGCTTAATCCCTCCATCCAGAACTCGTCACTCCTCTATGAACCTCACTGAACTCAAGCAAAAGCCGATTACCGATCTGCTCGAAATGGCCGAACAGATGGGCATCGAAAACATGGCCCGTTCGCGCAAGCAGGATGTGATCTTCTCCCTGTTGAAGAAGCATGCCAAAAGCGGTGAGGAAATCTCCGGTGATGGCGTGCTGGAAATCCTCCAGGACGGCTTCGGTTTCCTGCGCTCTGCCGATGCCTCTTACCTGGCCGGCCCGGATGACATCTACGTATCCCCCAGCCAGATCCGCCGGTTCAACCTGCGGACTGGCGATACCATCGTCGGCAAGATCCGCCCGCCGAAAGAAGGCGAGCGTTACTTCGCCCTGCTCAAGGTCGACTCGATCAACTTCGACCGCCCTGAAAACGCGAAGAACAAGATCCTGTTCGAAAACCTGACGCCGTTGTTCCCTAACCAGCGCCTGAAGATGGAAGCTGGCAACGGCTCCACCGAAGACCTGACCGGCCGTGTGATCGACCTCTGCGCACCGATCGGCAAGGGCCAGCGCGGCCTGATCGTCGCACCGCCCAAGGCCGGTAAGACCATCATGCTGCAGAACATCGCAGCCAACATCACCCGTAACAACCCCGAGTGCCACCTGATCGTTCTGCTGATCGACGAGCGCCCGGAAGAAGTGACCGAAATGCAGCGCACCGTGCGCGGCGAAGTGGTTGCCTCCACCTTCGACGAGCCACCGACCCGTCACGTGCAAGTGGCCGAAATGGTCATCGAGAAGGCCAAGCGCCTGGTCGAGCACAAGAAAGATGTGGTCATCCTGCTCGACTCGATCACTCGCCTGGCACGTGCCTACAACACGGTAATCCCGAGCTCCGGCAAGGTACTTACCGGTGGTGTCGACGCCCATGCGCTGGAGAAGCCCAAGCGTTTCTTCGGTGCCGCGCGTAACATCGAGGAGGGCGGCTCGCTGACCATCATCGCCACCGCGCTGGTCGAAACCGGCTCGAAGATGGATGAAGTCATCTACGAAGAGTTCAAGGGCACGGGCAACATGGAGCTGCCGCTGGACCGCCGCATCTCCGAGAAGCGCGTCTTCCCCGCCATCAATATCAATCGCTCCGGCACTCGCCGCGAAGAGCTGCTGACCGCCGACGACGAGCTGCAACGCATCTGGATCCTGCGCAAGCTTCTGCACCCGATGGACGAAGTTGCCGCAATCGAGTTCCTGATCGACAAGCTCAAGCAAACCAAGACAAACGACGAGTTCTTCCTGTCGATGAAGCGCAAGTAAACACTGCGTACCGCTTCGAAAAATGGCGCCCCTGTCGGGCGCCATTTTTTTTAGGCGCTGCCAACAGGTAGGATATAGCCCTCAATCTGTCAGTGGCGTGGCCAATGGAATTCAAGGACCTTCGGGACTTCGTGCAGCAGCTGGAACAGCGCGGCGCTCTCAAACGCATTCAGGTGCCGGTGTCGCCGGTGCTGGAAATGACCGAAATCTGCGACCGTACGCTGCGCCGCAAAGGGCCCGCGCTGTTGTTCGAAAACCCGGTGGGCCACTCGATGCCGGTGCTGGGTAACCTGTTCGGCACCCCGGAGCGAGTTGCGCTGGGCATGGGGGCTGAAGACGTTGGCGAGCTGCGTGAAATCGGCAAGCTGCTGGCCTTTCTCAAGGAGCCGGAGCCTCCGAAGGGCCTGCGCGACGCTTGGTCGAAACTGCCGATCTTCAAAAAGATCATTTCCATGGCACCCAAAGTGCTCAAGGATGCACCCTGTCATGAAGTGGTGCTGGAAGGTGACGAGGTCGACCTTGGCAAGCTGCCGATCCAGCACTGCTGGCCGGGCGACGTAGCTCCGTTGATCACATGGGGGCTCACCGTTACCAAGGGGCCCAACAAGGACCGGCAGAACCTGGGTATCTACCGCCAGCAGGTGATTGCCCGCAACAAGGTGATCATGCGCTGGCTCAGCCACCGGGGCGGTGCGCTGGATTATCGCGAATGGTGCGAGAAGCACCCGGGGGAGCCCTTCCCGGTGGCGGTGGCACTGGGTGCCGACCCCGCCACGATTCTCGGTGCGGTCACGCCGGTTCCCGATTCGCTCTCCGAATATGCTTTCGCCGGCCTGCTTCGCGGGCACCGCACCGAGCTGGTCAAATGCCGTGGCAATCAGTTGCAGGTGCCGGCCAGCGCAGAGATCGTGCTCGAGGGGGTGATCCACCCCGGCGAAATGGCTCCCGAAGGCCCTTATGGCGACCATACCGGTTACTACAACGAAGTTGACACCTTCCCGGTCTTTACCGTCGAACGCATCACCCATCGGCGCAACCCCATTTACCACAGTACCTATACGGGCAGGCCGCCGGATGAGCCGGCGATTCTGGGCGTGGCACTCAATGAGGTGTTCGTGCCGATTCTGCAGAAGCAATTCCCGGAGATCACCGATTTCTACCTGCCCCCGGAAGGTTGCTCCTACCGGATGGCGGTTGTGACGATGAAAAAGCAGTACCCGGGACATGCCAAGCGCGTGATGTTGGGGGTCTGGTCGTTTTTGCGTCAGTTCATGTACACAAAATTCGTTATCGTCACTGACGATGACATCAATGCCCGCGACTGGAACGATGTGATATGGGCCGTGACCACGCGTATGGACCCCAAGCGCGACACGGTCATGATCGACAACACACCGATCGACTATCTGGATTTTGCGTCTCCAGTTTCCGGGCTCGGCTCCAAGATGGGGCTCGATGCCACTCATAAATGGCCGGGTGAAACCAGCCGTGAGTGGGGGCGTGTGATAGTCAAGGACGACGCGATCACTCGGCGCGTCGACGAACTCTGGAACCAGTTGGGAATCGACTGATGCGCGTGACCTTGCAGCCCTCCGGGGCGGTATTGGAGGCCCTACCGGGCGAAACCATCCTGGCGGCGGCCCAGCGGCTGGGTCATGAATGCCCTAATAGTTGCCGCAACGGTAACTGCCACGTGTGCACGGCGCTGTTGGTGGAAGGCCGCGTGCGGCAGGGCGGCGAGGTGCGGGACCACGGTGAGTTCTATGCCTGCATCGCGCAGCCGCTGGAAGATTGCGTGGTCTTGTGGGACGGCGTGCTGGCGATGGGTGCGCTGCCGGCGCGCGCCTTCGGTTGCCAGGTCATCGAATGCGCGGAGGTCGGGGGTGATGTCTGGCGGGTACGCCTGCGCGCCCCGGCGGGCAAGCTGCCTCGGTATCACGCCGGGCAATACCTGATGATCGAGCGAGACGGTGGCGGCCAGTCGGCGTTTTCCCTGGCCTCGGCGCCCCACAGCGGCCGTGAGCTGGAGCTGCATGTACTGGGCCGCGAAGCCAGTGCACAGGCATTGCTGGCGCAGCTACAGCGTGAGGGTACCGCTCGTGTACATCTGCCTTACGGCGACACGCACCTGGCTGAGCTGCCAGGCGGCCCGCTGGTGCTGATCGCCGCTGGCACGGGTATGGCGCAGATGCAGAGCCTGATCGAGCATTGCCGCGAGCAGGGTTTCCATCACCCAGTCCATTTGTACTGGGGCGTTCGACGGCCTGAAGACTTCTATCAGCTAGAGCACTGGGCGCAGTGGGAAAGCACGCCTAATCTGCATTTGCACAAAGTGGTCAGCGACCTGTGCGGTTGGGAAGGGCGCTGCGGCCTGCTGCATGAAGCCGTGCGTGAGGATATTGCGCAGTTGTCGGGCGTGCATGTCTACGCCAGCGGCTCACCCAACATGATCTATGCCACCTTGGACGCTTTGGTCGAAGCGGGCATGGACGCGCACCAGATGCGCGCCGACGTTTTTGCCTACGCACCCCGTGCCTGAATAACCTTATAGCGCGCAGGTGCTTGCCAGGCAGGCAAGCACTGCCGTACGGTAAAGCCAGGGGAACTTGCTTTGGCTTGAAGTGTATAGCGCCAGCCGCTATGCACGGGGATATTAGGTTCGCGTCATGTCGTCCATCGAACCCACAGCGCTGTGCCGCCCAGCTTATCCACCGGTACTGGATTTCGGCCCGCAACTGACCGATGAACAACTCACCTGCTCGCTCCAGCAGACCATGCGCCTGCACCAGGGCGGCCCGGTGTGGCTCTTCGCATACGGCTCACTGATCTGGCGGCCCGAATGCAGCAGTGTCGAGCGCAGGCGGGCGCGGGTGTTCGGCTATCACCGCGGGCTTTACCTTTGGTCGCATGAGCACCGCGGTACGCCTGCTCAGCCAGGCCTGGTGTTCGGGCTGGACCGGGGTGGCTCGTGCAGTGGCTTCGCCTTCCGCCTGCCTGAAGAGGGTCTGGAACAGGCGTTGTTGGCGCTGTGGCGCCGCGAGATGCCCTATCCCTCTTATCGGCCTCACTGGCTCAGCTGCCGACTGGAAGGCGGGCAGCGTATAAGGGCCTTGGGGTTTGTGCTCGAGCGCCATCTGCCCTGTTACGCAGGCAACCTTCCCGACGACCTGTTACTACAGATACTGGCAAGTGCCAGCGGTCGTTATGGCACTACCCGTGACTACGTCGAGCAAACCATTGCCGCACTGCGTAGCCACGCGATGCCTGACCTGCTGCTCGAATCACGTATCAAGCGTTGCCTGGCTGCTAAGGCTTGAGCACCGGCTGCCGATAAGCTCCTGTATGTTTGTGCGCCTGCCGCTATGCTTGGCGCATCTATCAAGGAGCCAACCACGTGAAAGCCTGGACCCTGTTGTTTCTCGCTCTGGCGCTGCCGGCCGGCGCCTTCGCCGAAGAAGGCGGGAAAGAAGCCAATGCCAACAAAGTGACCTATTACAGCTTCAACCCTCCCTTCGTGGGCAATTACGCCCTCGACGGTAGCCCGCGCCTGCACGTCTACAAAGCCGATATCGCCGTCAAGATCACCGGTGCCGAGGCAGAGGCTGCGGTCAAGCACCACGAGCCGTTGATCCGCAATCAGTTGGTGCAGCTGTTCACCCAGCAGACCGCCGAAGCCATGAGCACCATGGAGGGTAAGGAAAAGCTGCGCCAGGAAGCGCTCAAGCAAACCCAGCAAGTGCTTAACGACGAGGAAGGCAAACCGATCGTCGAAGACCTCCTGTTCAATAACCTGATCGTCCAGTAGGGCACCAAAGCTGCTTAGCCTAAGGCCAGCACCGCCTGCCACTGCGCCTCGGTTACAGGCATCACCGACAAGCGGCTGCCTTTTTGCACCAGCGGCAGCTCGGCAAGGGCGCTTTGCTGTTTCAGCACGGCCAGCCCGATCAAATGTTTGAAAGTACGGACATGCTCGACGTCCAGCGCGCTCCAGGGGTTCTTTTGCGCAGTGGCTTTAGCGTCGTGGTAAAGGCTGGAGGGGTCGAGTGCGGCAGGGTCGGGGTAGGCTGCCGTGCGGATGCGGGTAATGCCCGCAATGCCCGGTTTCGGGCAGCTGGAGTGGTAGAAGAAGAATGTGTCACCCGGCTGCATCGCCCGCAGGAAGTTGCGTGCCTGGTAGTTGCGCACGCCATCCCAGCGCGCGGTGCCAAGCTGTGCCAAGGCGTCGATGGACAACTCATCGGGTTCTGATTTCATCAGCCAATAGGCCATGCTGGAACGTCCTTTGCTTCGAAATAGTGAGCGTACTGGCAGGGCACTTTGCCAGCTTGAAAATAACCGACGATTGGTCGGAAACTGCATTTGCGCCTAGGGAACTCTTGGCGGAGAATGCGCGCGCTTTTGGATCAACTGAACCATGAGGGTGAAGTTGGCAATGATCTTCTGTATGCCTGGAGGGGGGCAAACGATGCGTCGTAAACCGGATATGTTGTGGGTTTTGGTCTTGTTGTTCGGTTTGGGCATCGTCACCACCGGGTATGCGCAGAGCCTTTGGGGCAAAAGCGGCGAGGGGCGCCTGGAAGCCACCTACGCCGTTCCGCTGCGCTAAGCGGGCGCCGTTGCGTACGGCGCCTATGCCAAGTACCAGCGCTGGTCGGTCAGGGTGCCGGCCAGCGGTACGTCCCAACTGGCCTGGGCCAGTTTGTCCACGCGCTGGCATTCATGCGCCAGCCCCAGCAGCAATGGTTTCTGCCATTGCTGCCGGCGAGCCCTGTAGGCCAGGCTCCTGTCGTAGAAGCCGCCGCCCATCCCCAACCGGCCGCCGGCATCGTCAAACCCCACCAAAGGCAGCAGGATCAGGTCCAGCGCCCAGATGGCGCGTTGCCGCCTCGGTGTAATGATCGGCTCCGGGATGCCGAAACGGTTGCGGCGCAGGCGCTCACCGGCGTCGATACGCTGAAATCGCATATGGGTACGCGGCCAGGCACTTAGCACCGGCAGGTAAGTGCGTTTGCCTCGTCTCTGTGCCGCGCGCAGCAAGGGGCGAGGGTCGATTTCACCATCGTTGGGCAGGTACAGGGCAATGTGTTTTGCGCGGCGGAACAGCGGATGCTGGGCCAGTTGCCGGTATAGGCCTTGGGCGGCCTTGCGCTGCTGGGCAGGGCCGAGCGCCTTGCGGGCATTGCGTAGTTGCCGGCGCAGTTGACCACGGGAAAGCGAAGCTGCTTCGATCATGGGCAGGACGGCCCGAGCCAGGTTCGAGAATGGGGCTCCCCGACGAACCGCTGTCGGTGTAGCCCTTGAACCCGAAAGTTCAAGGTGGAGGTTACAGCAGGCTTTAAGGCTTTCCGTCGAGCGGACATGCACACCAGCCTAGCGTGTAACTTCCGTGGTTGTGCGTATCGGCTCAGGGACATAACCGACTGGCGCATACTTCAGGGAGCGATAAAGAGTATATCGCAATGCGCCACGAGATTCAGCCCTTGGGTGGCTCCTGGTCAGGTGCCAATGCCAGGTCGACGCGCTCGAGCAAGCTGCGCACCTGGTCGCGGGTGGCGCCGCTGGCCGGCAGGTCGGGGCTGTCCTTGCGGTTGAGCAGGTCGTGGGCGATGTTCAGGGCAGCCATCACCGCAATGCGCTCGCCGCCGATCACTTTGCCACCACTGCGGATCTCACGCATCTTGCCGTCCAGGTAGCGGGCAGCGGCCAACAAGTTGCCGCGCTCCTGCGGCGGGCACATGATCGAATATTCCTTGTCGAGGATCTGCACAGTCACGCTATTGCTCGAACTCATGAATCTTGCTCCAGGGCCTTGAGGCGGGAAATCATCGATTCCACTTTGCGCCTCGCGATTTCGTTCTTTTCGATCAGTTGGGCGCGCTCTTCACGCCAATGCTTCTCTTGCGCAAGCAATTGGCTGTTCTGCCGCTTGAGGTGCTCGACGCGGTCGATCAGGCGTTCGAGCCTGTCCATCAATTCTTGCAGGTCGTTCTGTTCCATGGGGTGCGAGGCAGTCCTGAAAATGGGGCGTCCGAACGAATGAAGACCTGAGGATGGCCATGGCGTTCCACCTTGGCTCCGGTCATGGTCTTGGCTTACCTGCCGGTGTAGGATACAGGGCCATTATTCTAGACATTGCGCTGCCTTGCGCCTAGCTGCCCATGACGACTCCCAATTCGCCCTATCAAGCCTTCGCTACGCTGCTTTCAGCCGCTGGCCATCCCGTTTCGCCCGCTGAGCTGCATGGCCTGCTGCTGGGCCGCTGCTGCGCCGGTGCAGGCTTCGACGCCGAGGGCTGGCTGGCCGATGCGGCCGAGCTGCTGGCGGCCGAGCCTGCCGACAACATTCGCCAGGCGTTGCTGGGCCTGCTGGAGATGGTC
The DNA here is from genome assembly GCF_003097135.1 of Pseudomonas sp. URIL14HWK12:I12. GTDB lineage: Bacteria > Pseudomonadota > Gammaproteobacteria > Pseudomonadales > Pseudomonadaceae > Aquipseudomonas. The sequence continues at coordinate 114,259 of NZ_QEQL01000007.1, read as the reverse complement.
AAGACCGAACTTACTGGCGACGACATCACCGTGGTGCTCTTGCTGCCCAACGACGATGCGCCGCTTCGCGAGCGTGCTGTCGCGCTCGGCCAGTGGTGCCAGGGCTTTCTGGGCGGCTTCGGCCTGATCGCCGGAGACCGTGCCTTGAGTAACGATGCACGCGAAGTGCTGCAAGACCTTGCCGCCATTGCCCAAGTGCAAGACGCACTCGAAGAGTCCGAAGACGGCGAGGGCGACTACATGGAAGTAATGGAATACCTGCGCGTGGCGCCGTTGCTGCTGTTCACCGAGCTGGCCAAGCCCGAGCCTACCCAGCCGAAACCTTCCTTGCACTGATCGACGGGAGTATACCGCCTGCCCATGGCTCAGATACCCAAGCCCGAATACGCGCGCCGGCGCAAGGCGCTGATGGCGCAGATGGTGCCCAACAGCATTGCGATCCTTCCAGCCGCTGCGGTGGCTATCCGCAACCGTGACGTTGAGCATGTGTATCGCCAGGACAGCGACTTCCAGTACCTGAGCGGTTTCCCTGAGCCTGAAGCGGTCATCGCCCTGATCCCGGGGCGCGAGCATGGCGAATACGTGCTGTTCTGCCGCGAGCGCGACCCGGAGCGTGAACTCTGGGATGGCCTGCGCGCCGGCCAGGACGGTGCGATCGAGCGTTTTGGTGCGGACGATGCGTTTCCCATCGCCGACATCGATGACATCCTCCCTGGCCTGATCGAAGGCCGCGACCGCGTCTACACGGCCATGGGCAGCAACCCCGAATTCGACCGCCGCCTGATGGAGTGGATCAACACCATCCGCGCCAAGGCGCGGCTCGGCGCTCAGCCGCCGAACGAGTTCGTCGCGCTCGATCATCTTCTGCACGACATGCGCCTGTACAAGTCGGCCGCGGAAGTGAAGGTGATGCGCGAGGCAGCGGCCATCTCGGCCCGGGCGCACATCCGCGCCATGCAGGCTGCTCGGCCTGGGCTGCACGAATACAGCCTCGAAGCTGAGCTTGACTACGAGTTCCGCCGCGGCGGAGCGCGCATGCCAGCCTATGGCTCGATCGTCGCGGCTGGCCGCAACGCCTGCATCCTGCACTACCAGGAAAACAACGCGGTGCTCAAAAGTGGCGACCTGGTATTGATCGACGCAGGCTGTGAAATCGACTGTTATGCCAGCGACATCACCCGCACCTTCCCGGTCAGCGGCCGGTTCTCAACCGAGCAGCGAGCAATCTACGAGCTGGTGCTGGCTGCCCAAGAGGCTGCATTCGCCCAGATCGCGCCGGGCAAACACTGGAACCAGGCGCATGAAGCGACTGTGCGCGTGATCACCGAAGGCCTGGTGCACCTCGGGTTACTGGAGGGCGAAGTGGATGCCCTGATCGAAGCCGACGCTCACCGTGAGTTCTACATGCATCGCGCCGGCCACTGGTTGGGTATGGATGTACATGACGTTGGCGAATACAAGGTCGGCGGTGAGTGGCGCGTGCTGGAGCCCGGCATGGCGCTTACTGTCGAGCCGGGGATCTACATCTCCCCCAACAACACCCGAGTCGCGAAAAAATGGCGCGGCATCGGTGTGCGCATCGAGGATGACGTGGTCGTTACCCGCCAGGGTTGCGAGATCCTTACCAGCGGTGTGCCCAAGTCAGTCGAGCAAGTCGAGGCGTTGATGGCGCAGGGCGGGGTAGCGTGAGCCGTTTCGATATCGCCATCATCGGTGGGGGGCTGGTCGGCGCCAGCCTGGCGTTGCTGCTGCAGGCACAGGCCAAGGCGCGTGGCTGGTCGATCCTGATGGTCGAGCCCTATGCGCCCGGTGACAGTTACCAACCCAGTTACGATGCCCGCAGCTCTGCCCTGGCCTATGGCTCGCGGCTGATCTACGAACGGCTTGGCCTGTGGCAGGCCATCAGTGAACGCAGCGCCGGTATCGAGCACATTCACGTGTCTGAACAGGGCCGGCTCGGTGCTGCCCGGCTGGACGCTGCGCAGCAGGGTGTTCCTGCCTTGGGCTACGTGGTCGAAAACGCCTGGCTCGGTCATTGCCTCTGGCAAGCACTGGACCCTGACGTCGTCCAGTGGCGGTGCCCGGCGCAGGTGGAGCGGCTCGAAGCGTGCGAGGGAGGCTACCGCCTGACCCTGGGCGACGAGTCGCAGGTCACTTGTGGCTTGGCCGTGTTGGCCGACGGTGGCCGCTCGAGCTTGCGCGAGCAGCTGGGTATCGCTGTGGCTACCACCGCTTACGACCAGACCGCACTGATTGCCAACGTGTCGTTCAGCCAGGGCCATGCCGGCCAGGCGTTCGAGCGTTTCACCCAGGATGGGCCGCTGGCGCTGCTGCCAATGGCTGAAGGTCGCTGCGCCCTGGTCTGGACCCGCAAACCCGCCGAGGCCAAGCGCTTGCTGGCCATGCCCGAGCGCGAATTCATCGGCCATTTGCAGCAGGCGTTCGGCTATCGCCTGGGCGCATTGCGCCAGCTCGGGGCTCGCCACGCTTACCCGCTTGCGCTGGTGCAAGCGCAGGAGCAGGCGCGCCCGCACCTGGCGGTGCTGGGCAACGCGGCGCACAGCCTGCACCCCATCGCCGGGCAAGGTTTCAACCTCTCGCTGCGTGACGCGCAGGCACTGGCGCAGGCACTGGCCGGCAGCGAGCAGGCGCCAGGTGATTTTGCCACCCTGCAGGCCTGGCAAGTAGCGCAGCGCCGCGATCAACTGATCACGGTCGGTTTCTCCGACCAGGTGACGCGGCTTTTTTCCAGCTCTACCCGGGGCCTGGCAGGCGCCAGGGGGGCGGGCCTTCTGGCGCTCGACCTGCTACCTCCTGCCAAACAGGCCTTCGCTCGCATAGCCATGGGGTTGGGCACTCGGCCGGGGCTCGCCCTGGGATGAACACAATGGATAGGGACGCAGGCATGCAAATAGACGCGCAGGTCACCATCGTCGGCGCTGGCATGGTCGGCAGTGCCCTGGCACTGGCATTGCGTGGCAGCGGCCTGAGCGTGGTGCTGATCGACGCAGGCCCGCTGCAACCGAATGCGTTCGACCCTGCCGCCCGTTTCGAGCCTCGGGTCAGCGCCTTGTCGGCTGCCAGCCAGCGGATGTTCGAACGGTTGGGCGCCTGGCCAGCCATGCAAAGCCGGCGAGTCAGCCCCTATTCCGACATGCGGGTATGGGATGGCAGCGGCACGGGGGCCATCCATTTCAGTGCCAGCTCAGTGCATGCGCCGATGCTCGGCCATATCGTCGAAAACCGCGTGGTGCAGGATGCGCTGCTCGAACAATTGCCCGGCACCGACATTGAGCAGGTACCCAACGCGCGGCTTGAGCAATTGCGCCACTCCGGCGATGGCTGGTTGCTCACCCTCAGCAATGGCCAGGCCGTGCGCACACCGTTGGTGATCGCGGCCGACGGTGCCAATTCGGCCGTGCGCCGGCTGGCAGGCTGCCCCACCCGCGAGTGGGATTACCTGCACCACGCGATCGTCACCAGCGTGCGCACGGCCAAGCCCCACCAGGCCACGGCCTGGCAGCGCTTCGCCGATGACGGCCCGTTGGCATTCCTGCCATTGGCGCACCCGGCCGGTGAACACTGGAGTTCGATTGTCTGGTCGACTACGCCTGAGCAGGCCCAGGCATTGATGGCCCTGGACGACCAGGCCTTCACTGCTGCACTCGAGCGTGCCTTCGAATCGCGCCTGGGCCAGGTAGTGGCTGCCGACCCTCGGCTCTGCGTGCCGCTGCGCCAACGCCATGCCAAGCGTTACGTGCAGCCTGGCCTGGCGCTGATCGGCGATGCGGCCCACACCATCCACCCATTGGCAGGGCAGGGCGTGAACCTGGGCCTGCTCGATGCCGCCGTGCTGGCCGAGGAACTGCTGCATGCCCATCAGCGCGGCGAACGGCTGGCGAGCCTCAAGGTGCTGGAGCGTTACGAGCGCCGCCGCATGCCGCACAACCTGGCGCTGATGGGGGCCATGGAAGGCTTCGAGCGCTTGTTTCAGGCCGACCCCCTACCGCTGCGCTGGCTGCGCAATACCGGGCTGAAGTGGGTGCAGCAATTGCCGGATGCCAAGGCCCTGTTCGTGCGCCAGGCACTCGGGCTGAGTGGCGACTTGCCGGCGCTGGCCAGGCCGTAACATTCGGTAACCGGTTCGCTTTGTCTGGGGAAATGAGATTGCCTATCATCCGGCCTCCGTTTTCCTAGCGAGGCTCGGCTCCATGTCGGCATGCACCCGTCTTCTGGCTTCCATCACCCTGCTGGCGTGCTCCGCGCTGGCCCAGGCCGCTGAAGAGGTGGTGGTGTACTCCTCGCGCATCGACGAGCTGATCAAGCCAGTGTTCGACGCCTACACCGAGCGTACCGGCGTGAAGGTGAGCTTCATCACCGACAAGGAAGCGCCGCTGATGCAGCGCATCAAAGCCGAGGGCGAGCACGCCAAGGCTGACCTTCTACTCACCGTCGACGCCGGCAACCTCTGGCAGGCCGAACAGATGGGCATCCTGCAGCCGTTCGACTCGAAGGTGGTCGACGCCAACATCCCACCGCAATACCGCGCGGCCAGCCACGCCTGGACGGGCCTCAGCCTGCGTGCGCGCACCATCGCCTACTCCACCGAGCGCGTTCAGCCGGCCGAGCTATCCACCTACGAGGCTCTGGCCGGTAAACCCTGGGAAGGGCGCCTGTGCCTGCGTACCGCCAAGAAGGTCTACAACCAGTCGCTCACCGCGACTTTGATCGAAACCCATGGCGCCGAGCAGGCCGAGCAGGTTCTAAAAGGCTGGGTGAACAACCTCTCCACCGACGTGTTCTCCGACGATATCGCCGTGCTGCAGGCCATCGCCGCAGGCCAGTGCGATGTGGGTATCGTCAACAGCTATTACTACGGGCGCCTGCACAAGCAAGACCCGTCGCTGCCGGTGAAGCTCTTCTGGCCCAACCAGGCGGACCGCGGCGTGCACGTGAACCTGTCCGGCATCGGCCTGACTCGCCACGCGCCACATCCTGAGGCGGCCAAGGCGCTGGTGGAGTGGATGACGGGCGCTGAGGCGCAAGCAATCTTCGCCGGCGTCAACCAGGAGTTTCCTGCCAACCCCGCCGTTGCCCCTTCGGCAGAAGTCGCCAGCTGGGGCACATTCAAGGCCGACACGCTGCCGGTGGAAGTGGCCGGCCGGCGCCAGGCCGAGGCCATCCGCATGATGGACCGCGCGGGCTGGAACTGACCCTTGCCACCGAGTAGCCGCGGCCACTGGTGGCTAATCGCTTCAACTGCCGCAGCGTTGGTCCTGCTTCCCCTGTGTGTGCTGGCCCTGAGCTGGCAGAGCATCGATCACGAAATCTGGGCGCACCTGTGGAGCACGCAGTTGCCTCGCCTGCTCGGCAACACGCTGGTGCTGGTAGTGGGGGTTGGGCTGGGCGTCACGCTATTGGGCGTCAGCCTGGCATGGCTCACGGCGCTGTGCGAATTCCCCGGCAGGCGCTGGCTCGACTGGGCACTGATGCTGCCTTTCGCGATACCCGCCTATGTGCTGGCTTTCGTTTTCGTCGGGCTGTTCGATTTTGCCGGCCCTGTGCAAAGCCTGTGGCGAGAAGGGTTCGGGAGCGGGTTTCGCTTTCCTCGCGTGCGCTCCACGGGCGGCGTGATCATCGTGCTGGTGCTGGTCTTCTACCCCTACGTGTACCTGCTCGCACGCACGGCCTTCCTGTCTCAGGGGCGCGGGCTGATGGAAGCGGCGCGCTCATTGGGCCATTCGCCTTGGCGGGCGTTCGCCAGCGTCGGGCTACCCATGGCCCGGCCCGCCATCGGGGCGGGCGTGGGTCTTGCGCTGATGGAAACCCTGGCCGATTTCGGCGCTGTTTCAGTGTTCAACTTTGATACCTTCACCACGGCCATCTACAAGACCTGGTACGGCTTCTTCAGCTTGGGTACCGCCGCACAGCTGGCAAGCCTGCTGCTGTTGTTGGTGATGCTGATGCTCTATACCGAGCGCGCCACTCGCCGCTCCATCGGCGCCGGGCAGGATCGGGCGCGCACCCAGCCCCTGTACCGCCTGGCCGGCTGGCGCGCCTTGCTCGCCAGCGGCTGGTGCCTGTTTGTGTTCGGTTGTGCGTTCGTCATTCCCGTGCTGCAACTGCTGGTGTGGGTGTGGCAGCGCGGTCGGTTCGACCTGGATGAGCGCTATCTGGCCCTGGTGGGGCACACGCTGTCGCTGGGGGCCGTGGCAGCTGGCTTTACCGTTGCAGTCGCACTGCTGCTCGCCTTTTCCCGCCGGCTGACCCCGGGGCGTGGCATGGGTGCGTTGGTGGGCCTCGCCAACCTGGGTTATGCCTTGCCCGGCTCGGTGTTGGCGGTTTCAATCATGATGGCGTTCAGCTACCTGGACCGTGTTCTGGTGATTCCATTGGCCGGCCGGGCCTGGTTGCTGGGCAGCCTGGGGGCGCTGGTGCTGGCCTACCTGGTGCGGTTTCTGGCGGTGGCTCACGGGCCGTTGGAGCACGCGCTGTCGCGTATCAAGCCCTCATTGCCTGAGGCCGCGCGCAGCCTGGGCGTGGCAGGCGTACCCTTGCTACGGCGCGTCTACCTGCCGCTGCTGCTTCCTGGCGCACTGAGTGCAGGCCTGCTGGTGTTCGTCGACGTTCTGAAAGAAATGCCCGCTACGCTGCTGATGCGCCCTTTTGGCTGGGACACATTGGCGGTCAAGGTGTTTGAAATGACCAGCGAGGGCGAGTGGGCCCGTGCCGCCTTGCCCGCGTTATCGCTGGTGTTGGTGGGGCTGCTGCCGGTGATTGGTTTGATTCGCCGCTCCGCCCGGCTGCATTGAGGTGCCTCGCTGGCCGCTTGCGGCTACAATGCGCGGCAAAAAAAGGCACCAGGGGCTGTATCGGCCCGTGAGCCTTTCGCAACGCCCGGAAGGAGACACCCATGGGACAGCGTACGCCTTTGTATGACCTGCATTTGGCCCTGGGGGCCAAGATGGTCGATTTTGGCGGTTGGGACATGCCCCTGCATTATGGATCGCAGGTCGAGGAGCACCATCAGGTACGCAGCGATTGCGGCGTGTTCGATGTTTCCCATATGACAGTCATCGACGTCGGTGGCCCGGCGGCCAGCGCGTGGCTGGGCCAGGTGCTGGCCAATGATGTCAGCCGGCTCGCCGGCCCCGGCAAGGCCCTGTACAGCGCCATGCTCAATGAAGCGGGCGGGGTGATCGACGATCTGGTGATCTACCGGCTCGACAGCAGCTACCGGCTGATCGTCAACGCCGCTACCCGCGAGCGTGACCTGGCCTGGCTGCGCGAGCATGCCGGCGGCCACGCCGTGACCCTTACCGAGCGCCCTGATCTGTCGATCTTCGCTGTCCAAGGGCCGAGAGCGCGCGAGCGCCTGGCGTCGTTGGTCAGCCATGCGCGCGGTGAGCTGATCGGTAAGCTGCGCCCATTCGAAGGGTGCCAGGATGGCGACTGGTTCATCGCCTGCACCGGCTACACCGGCGAAGACGGCGTCGAGATTCTCCTGCCAGCCGACCAGGCCGTCGCGTTCTTCAACGAACTGGTAGGGGCGGGCATTTCACCTATTGGCCTGGGGGCGCGCGATACGTTGCGCCTGGAGGCTGGGCTGAACCTCTATGGCCAGGATATGGACGAGCAGCATTCGCCGCTGGTATCCAACCTCGCAGCCGCCATTGCCCTGCACCCGTCTGAACGCACCTTCATCGGCCGTGCGGCGCTGGAAGCCGAAGCGGCCCGAGGGCCGGGCAGCAAGCTGGTCGGCCTGGTGCTGGAAGAGCGCGGCGTATTACGGGCACAGCAAGTGGTGCGTATCGCTGGAGTTGGCGAAGGCGCCATTACCAGTGGTAGTTTCTCGCCTACGCTGAACAAGTCCATCGCACTGGCTCGAGTACCGGTTGCCACGGGTGAGCGAGCCGAGGTGGAAATTCGCGGCCGGTGGCTGCCGGTGCGGGTGGTCAGGCCGACCTTCGTGCGCCATGGCAAGATCCTGGTTTAAACACATTGAACATGGCGTAACGCCGCCGAATTGCTGAGGAGTGACCTATGAGCAACATCCCCGCCGACCTGCGCTATGCCGAAAGCCACGAGTGGGCTCGCCTGGAGGCCGATGGCACCGTTACCGTCGGGATTTCCGATCATGCCCAGGAGGCGCTGGGCGATGTGGTGTTCGTTGAGCTGCCTGAGGTGGGCAAGCTGGTTGACGCCGGTGGCAACCTGTCCGTCGTTGAGTCTGTGAAGGCTGCGTCAGATATCTATGCACCGGTGGCAGGCGAGGTGGTTGCCGTGAACGATGAACTGGCTAACTCGCCAGAGCTGGTCAACGAGCAGCCGTACGAAGCCTGGTTTTTCAAGATCAAGCCCAATGACTCTGCCGACCTGCAGAAACTGCTTGATGCCGCGGGCTATAAGGCGGCTATCGGCGAATAAGTGCAGAGGCCGGGCACAACGCCCGGCGCTCCCGGCGCTCCTCACTGATCGGCAATGGCGTTCTTGGCCAGAATGGCATTGGCCAGGTCCATGTCGCTGGCCTGCATACCCGGGTTGTCGGTGCGAATCTTCTGCATGGCCGCTTCCAGGAACGGCCCGCGGATAGCGCCGTCACTTGCTACGAAGCTGCCGGCGTCGTCCTGCGCTGCAACGACCATCTTGTGATCCTTGAAGGTCAGGTAAGTCGAGGCGGTGGTAGCACCTGACGACAGGATGTTGCGCCAGAACGTATCGGCCATGGCCGAGCCTACGGGCAGTGAAAGCAAAGCAGCAGTGGCTACAGCGGTTTTCCAGCGCATGTTCGAAACTCCTTGGGTGTGTTTACTCAGGCTTTGATCGGCCCGATCTGCGTTCAGTTCAGCCACCGGGCTGATTTTCCCCGCTAGCTTGTGGTTACCCTCAGCACCTCTTCGATGCTCGTGTGCCCGGCTGCCAGGCGCAGTGCTGCTGCGACTCGCAGCGGCTGCAGGCCCCCGTTCAGCGCCAGCGGTGCAAGGGGTGTGCCTGTGCCTATCGCCTCGCGCATCTGCGCGTTCACCGACATCAATTCATAGATCGCCAATCGGCCCTTGTAGCCCTGGTTGCACTGTTCACAACCGACGGCTCGGTAGACCTGGGCCGGGGGGCGGCAACGCCAGGGCTGGATCAACGTTTGCCACTGGCCCTCTGCCAGCGGTTGGGCCTGCTTGCAATGCTCGCAAAGCAAGCGGATCAGCCGCTGCGCCATCACTGCCACCAGCGTTGCACTGATGAGGTAGGGCGCTACGCTCAGCTCCCGTAACCGGTTCACCGCACCGGGGGCATCGTTGGTGTGCAACGTCGAAAGCACGAGGTGGCCTGTGAGTGCGGCCTGCGTGGCCATGCGCGCAGTTTCCTCGTCGCGTATCTCGCCCACCATGATGATGTCTGGGTCTTGGCGCATCAGGGCCCGCAGGCCGCTGGCGAAATTCAGGTCGATCGCCGGGCGTACCTGCATCTGATTCAGCGCCGGGTGTACCAGCTCGACGGGGTCTTCGACGGTCGATATGTTGACCTCCGGGCGTGCCAGTGCCTGCAGGGTGGCATAGAGCGTCGTGGTTTTGCCTGAGCCGGTAGGCCCTGTGACCAGGATGATTCCGTTGGGGCGTTTGATTGCTTCCTGCCACCGGCCCAGCAGTGCCCCGGAGAGGCCCAGGTCAGTGAACGACTTGCTCAGCACACTGGCATCGAACAGCCGTAGCACCAGCTTTTCGCCATAGGCCGTCGGCAATGTCGCCAAGCGCAGCTCGACGACTTGCCCCGAAGGGGTGGCATGCCGATAACGGCCATCCTGCGGCTTGCGCCGCTCGGCCAGGTTCATGCCTGCCAGCCCCTTCAGGCGGCTGACGGCCGCCAGGGCGACCGGGGCGGGGAGGTTTTGTATCGGTACGAGGGCGCCGTCGATGCGCATCCGAACCTGCGCCTGAGCCTCTCGCGGCTCGAGGTGAATGTCGCTGGCATGTCGCTCGAAGGCATGGTTCAGCAGCCAGTCGACCAAATCGATGATGGGCGCATCCTGGGCCTCAGGCGGGCGCTGCATCTGCTCGATTTCGGCCTGCGCCTCGCATGCCCCCGTCATTGACCGCGCCAGCTTGAACAGGGCGTCGATATGCCGTGCGATGTCTTCGGGGTTGGCGAGCACTCGCTCGATTTCAAGGCCCGTTGCGGTGGCCAGGTCTGCTTCCCAGGCCACTACCCAGGGCTCTGCGCACGCGATCACCAGCCTGCGGGTGTCGACTTCGAGCGGTAGCAACTGATGGTGACGCGCAAACGCCTCGGACATCACCCCTGCCAGGCGGCGGGCATCCAGGGTATTGGGGTCGATTCGCCGCCAAGGCAGCCCCGCTTCCCTGGCCAGCCAGCGGGTCAACCAGTCGAGGGTGAGGTATCGCCCGGGGTGGGCAGGGTCGGGCAGCTGGAGCTCGGCGAGCTGCACCAAGGCGTGCTGAGGGCGACCGTGCGCCTGGTGCACACGGAGTTGCTGGGCATCGACCGTAGAGACCAGGCCCTGAGCCTGCAGGCGGTCGAGCAGTTGGCCGGGTACCAGGGGCTGGTCTGCCTGGTGGGCGTAATGAAGCATGGCGTGTTGCCTTGTCACGGGGCCATCCATGGCCGGGGACTGGCAAGCATAGCGGGGTCGTGAGGCTAAGCCACTGCAGCTGTGTGACTATGCATTACGGCAAAGCCTCTGGCGCTCAGGCCTTGACCAAGGCTTTCCAACCAACTAGGCGCGACACCGCCAGGGCGTGCTCGCTGCGCTGCGGTCGGCTTTCGTCGGTCAGCGGCTGGGTGGCTAATTGGTGCAACTTGCTCAGCTCGCCATAAACGCGGTCGAGTTCAGGAAGCTCCAGCACATTGCGGGCGTAATGCAGCCACACCAGCAGGCGCTCCAAACGTGGCAGCTGCTCGGCCAGGTCTTCGGGCTGCTGGCGGTAGCGGTCCAGTTGCACTGCATTGCCTTCGTCGGCCAGGAAGGTTGCCAGCCAATTGGCCAATGGCACCGCGCCGAGTTTTTCGCCTCGGTTATTGCGTTCGGCCTTCCAGCCGGTGGCAAGCAGCCAACGCGACAGGCTCAAGGAAAAGTGCCCCCAGCGCGGGTCTTGCAGCTCCTCGGCAAACTGCTCAGGGGCGGCCTGGCGAACGTCTTCGTCTTCGATACCGGCCTCCACCAGCGGGCGCCAGTCTTCCAGCAGCGCGTCCAGCGCGCCGCGCAGTTCACGGGTGGTCGCCCGCGGGGCGGCCTGGCCCAGGCTGCCAAGTAGGGCGCGCAGCTCGCCCAGGCACTGCACCCAGTCCTGCAGCAGCCGCCAATGGCCATTGAAGCGGTACTGCTCGGCCAGGCGCTGGCTGCTGCCCAGCAAGTGCCAGGCGATGGCCGCGAAGGCATCATCGAGCGATTGCTCGGCGGCCAGCGCCGGTTGGGGCAGGGCCACGCTGTAGCTGCCCGCGTCGAACAGGCGGTAGCCACGCTCGGCCTTGCTGATGTCGCACGGCATCAGCGCCAGGGTTTGCGCCAGCTCTTCAGCCAGCTCCAGCAGCGCTGCCGGCTCGCCTTCGCGCAGTTCGAGCTCCAGCTCGCAGATCGGCTCCTTGAGCTTGCCAGCCGTGACCTGGCCTTGGTCCAGTGCGGCTTCGATCACGACCTTGGCCTTGCCGCGGCCCCAGGCGATCTCGGCCTTTTCACGGGTGAAGTCGGTGCTGAAAGCCGGCTTGATGGTCTTCTTGTCGAGCTCGGCCAAGGCGGCAGGCCAGCACTGGTCGTCCAGCTTTTTCAGGTCAAGCTTGGGTTTGCTCAGGTCCCAGTTGAATTCGTTGCGCTCGGAGAGCCCAGCGACGCTCTGGCCGCGGGTCTTGAGCGTCTGGATGATCTGCTCGCCGTCGCGGCGAATGCGCAGGGCGACCTTGGCGCCGGCCAGGTCACGCTCAGCGGTGTCGAAGTACTGGTTGGCCAGCTCGTGGGTCGACCAGCCGCTCTTGTTGCGCTTTTTCAGCAACGGGTGCTCGCGCAGCGCGGCCAGAGTTTCGGGGCTGACCCGCAGTTTGATTTCGGTTTCTTTATGCATGGCAGGATGAATCCAGGCGCCGTGAAAGGCGTTGCGTCGAAGCGGAAGGAATGCGCAAGTGTAACCCACCCAGGCAGTACGCGGTTTATTCCAGTGGCTCAATGGTTCTATAGTGAACGCCACACCGGGAGAAGCCTCATGCCATTGCCGTCCCTCAAAGAGCAATTTGCCGCACTGATCGCGACGCCTTCGGTCAGTTGTACCCAGGCCTCGCTCGACATGCCCAACCAGCCCGTGATCGATCTGCTGGCCGGTTGGTTGCACGACCTTGGGTTTCGCTGCGAAGTCCAGCCAGTGGCGCCGGGCAAGGCCAATCTTCTGGCCACCTTCGGCACCGGCCCAGGCGGCTTGGTATTGGCCGGCCACAGCGACACCGTGCCGTTCGACGAAAGCCTTTGGCAAACCGACCCGCTCAAGCTCACCGAGGCGGGTGACCGCTGGTTGGGCCTGGGCGTGTGCGACATGAAAGGCTTCTTCCCGTTGATCATCGAGGCCGTGCAGCCGCTTCTGAGCCAGCCGTTTCGCCAACCGCTGATCGTGTTGGCGACCTGCGACGAGGAAAGCTCGATGTCCGGCGCCAAGGCACTGGCCGATGCAGGCCGCCCCTTGGGGCGCGCGGCGGTGATCGGCGAGCCGACCGGGCTCAAGCCGATCCGCCTGCACAAAGGCGTGATGATGGAGCGTATCGACATCCTTGGGCAGAGCGGCCATTCCTCCGACCCGAGCCTGGGCCACAGCGCCCTGGAAGCGATGCACGCGGTGATGGGCGAGCTGATGGGCCTGCGCCAGCAATGGCAACGTGAATTCAACAACCCGCAGTTCGGCGTGCCGTCACCCACCCTGAACCTGGGCTGCATCCATGGCGGTGACAACCCCAACCGTATCTGCGGCCAGTGTGCCCTTGAGTTCGACCTGCGCCCGTTGCCCGGCATGGACCCTGCCGCCTTGCGCCAGGCGATCCAGCAAAAATTGCAGCCGCTTGCCCAGCGCCACCAGGTCAAGATCGACTACAAGCCGCTGTTCGGTGAGGTGCCCCCGTTCGAGCAGCGTGCCGATGCCGAGCTGGTGAAAGTGGCCGAACGGCTCACCGGCCACACCGCCGAGGCGGTGGCCTTCGGCACCGAGGCGCCGTACTTCCAGGCCCTGGGTTGCGAAACCCTGGTGCTGGGGCCGGGCGACATCCGCTGCGCTCACCAGCCCGGCGAATACCTTGAAATGTCACGTTTGCAGCCTACCGTGCGTCTATTGCGTGAACTGATCCAGCACTACTGCCTCGAACAAGGCTGACCGCTGGCACAAGCCACCCGTATTCAATTTGCCGACCAAGGAGCACGCGCGTGTTGCCAAGCCTGTTACGACGATGATCCCCGCCCTCGTTGCCCCGCGCTTTCGTCCCGAACTGCTTACAGGCCTTGTCTAATGCCCGAATACGTCAACTGGCTACGCCACGCTTCTCCTTACATCAATGCCCACCGGGACTGCACCTTCGTGGTGATGCTCCCGGGGGACGGGGTCGAGCACCCCAACTTCGGTAATATCGTTCACGACCTGGTGCTGCTGCACAGCCTCGGGGTGCGCTTGATCCTGGTTCACGGCTCCCGCCCGCAGATCGAAGCACGGCTGCACGCCCGCGGCCTGGAACCGCGTTATCACGAAGGGCTGCGCATCAGCGACGCGGCTACCCTGGAATGCGTGATCGACGCAGTTGGCAGCCTGCGCCTGGCTATCGAGGCGCGGCTGTCGATGGACATGGCCTCCTCGCCGATGCAGGGCTCACGCCTGCGCATCGTCAGCGGCAACCTGGTGACCGCCAAACCCATCGGTGTACTTGACGGGGTGGACTACCAACACACCGGTGAAGTGCGGCGTATCGACCGCAAGGGCATCAACCGCCTGCTCGACGAGCGCGCCATCGTGCTCTTGTCGCCCATCGGCTATTCGCCCACCGGTGAAATCTTCAACCTGGCCTGCGAAGACGTCGCCACCCGCGCCGCGATCGACCTGGCTGCCGACAAGCTGCTGCTGTTCGGCGCCGAACCTGGGCTGCTGGATGCCCAAGGCAAGCTGGTCCGGGAAATCAGCCCGCAGCAGGTGCCTGCGCACCTAGAGCGGCTGGGCCCTGCCAACTACCAGGGTGAGTTGCTCGATGCCGCCGCCCAGGCCTGCAAGGGGGGCGTTGCGCGCAGCCATATCGTCAGCTATGCCGAGAACGGCGCACTGCTCAGCGAGCTGTTCACCCGGGCCGGTAGCGGTACGCTGGTCGCCCAGGAGCAATTCGAGCGAGTGCGCGAGGCGAACATCGAGGATGTTGGCGGGTTGATCGACCTGATCAGCCCGCTGGAGGAGCAAGGGATCCTGGTACGCCGTTCACGGGAGGTGCTGGAGCGGGAGATCGAGCATTTCAGCGTGGTCGAACGCGAAGGGATGATCATCGCCTGTGCCGCGCTGTACCCAATCGCCGACTCGGATGCCGGCGAGCTGGCGTGCCTTGCGGTAAACCCCGAGTACCGCCACGGCGGGCGCGGCGATGAGCTGCTCGAGCGCATCGAGGAGCGCGCCCGTGCAGGGGGGCTCAATACCCTGTTCGTGCTGACGACCCGGACCGCCCACTGGTTTCGCGAGCGTGGGTTCGCCCCGAGCGGGGTCGAGCGCCTGCCGGCGGCGCGGGCTTCGCTGTACAACTTCCAGCGTAATTCGAAAATCTTCGAGAAGAGCCTGGCTTGAAACCCGGGCCAGGGGCGTGAGTGGCACGCCCCTAGCTGCCTGGCCTCGTTGCGGTCAGTGGCTGATTGCCAGGATGCTTGCCTGGTAGGAAGCCACGAACAGGTCGAAATCCCCGACTTCTTCCTGCTCCATCTGCGCCTGGCGCAGCAGTGACTCGCGTGCCTGGAGGTCGAAGGCCTGCTGCTCTACTGCGCTTAGCGGCTGGCTGCGCAGGTATTCGGCGTGGGCCTGGCTTTGGCGCACGGAAAACTCGATGAAGCTTTCCTTATTTTCCTGAAGGCTGGCCAGCACCTGCGCCGAGGGCGTGAGTGCAGGGTCGTCGACCTTGGCTTGCTGCGCAGCCAGCGCCTGGGCATGCGCCTCGCCGCCGTGGGCGCGGTCGAGCAATGCGGCGATCGGGGCGATCTTCTCCAGCACTTCGCTGGCCCAGGCTTGCAGGCCCACCGGGCCATCCGCGCGGGCCAGCATCAGGCCAGGCTTGCGACCTTCCTTGACCACGCTGAGGAAGTTGTCGGTGCAGTGGCCGCAGGTCGCGCCGTCCAGCAGTGGGCTTTGTTCAAGCGCGCAGTAGAGCAGGAAGGCGTCGAGGAAACGGGCCTCGGGCAGGTCGATACCTACCGGCAGGAAGGGGTTGATGTCCAGGCAGCGCACCTCGACGTACTGCACGCCGCGCGCCGCCAGCGCCTGGATCGGCCGCTCGCCGGGGTAAGTGACGCGCTTGGGGCGGATGTTGGAGTAGTACTCGTTTTCGATTTGCAGCACGTTAGTGTTGAGCTGCACCCATTCGCCGTCCTTGTGCGTGCCGATTTCCTGGTAGGGCGCGTAGGGCGTTGCGACCGCCTGGCGCAGGCTGTCGGTGTAGCTGGCAAGGTCGTTGTAGCACGGCGTGAGCCCGGCCTGGGCGTTGTTCTGGTAGCCCAGGTCACTCATGCGCAGGCTGGTGGCCCATGGCAGGTAGAGGGTGCTGGCGTCCAGTTGCTCCAGCTGGTGCGCACGGCCCCGCAAAAAGCCGGCGTCCAGGGCAGGCGAGGCACCGAACAGGTACATAAGCAACCAGCTATAGCGGCGGAAATTGCGGATCAGCCCGATGTAGGCATCGGACTGCAAGTCGCGCTCGCTGGCGGCCTTGCCCTCATTCGCGCCCAGCAGCGGCCACAGCGCGTCGGGAATCGAGAAGTTATAGTGGATGCCGGCGATGCACTGCATGGTCTTGCCATAGCGCACGGCCAGGCCTTTGCGATACACATGCTTGAGCTGGCCGATGTTGGAGGTGCCGTACCAGGCGATCGGAATGTCGGCCTCGGCCGGCAACGCACAGGGCATCGACGGGCTCCACAGCAGCTCGTCGCCGAGCCCTGTGTAGGCGTAGCGGTGAATGCTTTCCAGGCTTGCCAGCGTATCGGCCGGGTCGGCCAGCGCAGGCGTGATGAATTCCAGCAGCGACTCGGAATAGTCGGTGGTGATCTGTTCGTGCGTCAGGGCCGAGCCAAGCGCTTCCGGATGCGGCGTTTGTGCCAGCCGGCCTTCAGGCGTCACGCGCAGGCATTCACGTTCGATACCGTGCAGGCACTGGGTGAGCAGGCTCAGGTTGGCAGGCTCGCCCAGCAGTTGCAGGCGGCGGTTGAGAAGATCGCTCAAGTTCGGTTCCTTCACGCATCGGTCGCCCCGATATGGGGGTGGATCGATCGGTTACAAGGGGTAGGTGCGCACCGGCGTGATCGCCTGGCCAAAGCAGCCCTGGTTAAAGGTGCCAGCATCCATTTGCGCTGACACTACTCCAACCGGGGCCGCTTCGGCTACAAAGCCGCGAATGTGGCCTGGGCCTTGGCCATGAGTTTGTCGTTCTGGAACACTTCGGCGTCGACTACCAACGTCCGCCGCCCGGCGTGGACGACCCGCGCGACGCAGGCCACTTCGCCGTCGCTGACCGCGCGGATGTAGTTGATCTTGCATTCCAGGGTAACGCTGCTCTTGTCGAACCCATGAGCCGTGGAACAGGCAAGGCCCATCGCCACGTCTACCAGGCTGAACATCGCCCCGCCATGCAGCTTGCCCTGCCGGTTGCGCAGCGGCTCGGCCAAGGCCATGGCGACCTCTGCCAGGCCTTCGCCCAAGCGCACGACGCGGCAGCCCAACAGCTCGCTGAATGGGCTGGCGACGAAGCCTTCGGGGATATCCATCAACGTTTCTTCAGTTGCTTGGCGTTGGCAAACAGCGCGGCCATCGCATTGTTGGCCGGTGCGGCGGCCGGCGCGGCAGCGCGGGCATTGCCCTGGCCCGAACGCGCGCCGCCTTGAGGGCGGCCGCCACCCCGTGGGCCCTCGGTCTTCTCACCCGGGGTGTCGCTCATGCGCATCGACAGGCCCACGCGCTTGCGTGGAATGTCCACTTCCATGACTTTGACCTTCACCACATCACCGGCCTTCACTGCCTCGCGCGGGTCTTTGATGAACTTCTCGCTCAAGGCGGAGATGTGAACGAGCCCGTCCTGGTGCACGCCGATGTCGACGAAGGCGCCGAAGTTGGTGACGTTGGTGACCACGCCTTCGAGCACCATGCCGGGTTGCAGGTCTTTCAGGTCCTCGACGCCTTCCTGGAACTCGGCGGTCTTGAATTCCGGGCGCGGGTCGCGGCCAGGCTTGTCGAGCTCCTGGAGAATGTCGGTCACGGTCGGCAGGCCGAAGGTGTCATCGGTGAATTTCTTCGGGTCCAGGCGCTTCAGGTAAGCGCTGTCGCCGATCAGCGACCGCACGTCGCGGCCGGTGTCCTGGGCGATGCGGGTAACCAGCGGGTAGGCTTCCGGGTGCACCCCCGAGGTGTCCAGCGGGTTGTCGCCGTTCATCACCCGCAGGAAGCCTGCGGCTTGCTCGAAGGTTTTTTCGCCCAGGCGGCTGACCGCCTTGAGCGCGGCACGGGTGCGGAACGCGCCATGGGTGTCACGGTGCGCGACGATGTTCTGCGCCAGCGTGGCGTTCAGGCCCGAAATGCGCGAGAGCAGGGCCACAGAGGCAGTGTTCACGTCTACGCCCACGGCGTTCACGCAGTCTTCGACCACCGCATCCAGGCTGCGCGCCAGCTTCAGCTGCGAGACGTCATGCTGATACTGGCCCACGCCGATGGATTTGGGGTCGATCTTGACCAACTCGGCCAGTGGGTCCTGCAGGCGGCGGGCGATGGATACCGCGCCGCGCAGCGAGACGTCGAGGTCTGGGAATTCACGCGCCGCCAGCTCCGAGGCCGAGTACACCGAGGCACCGGCTTCGGAGACCATCACTTTGGTCATCTTCAGGCCAGGGTATTTCTTGATCAGCTCGATGGCGAGCTTATCGGTCTCGCGGCTTGCCGTGCCATTGCCGATGGCGATCAGGTCCACGGCGTGCTTGGCACACAGCGCTGCGAGCACAGCGATGGTCTGGTCCCATTGATTCTTGGGGGCGTGCGGGTAAACGGTGGCGGTGTCGAGCAGCTTGCCGGTGGCATCGACCACCGCCACCTTGCAGCCGGTGCGCAGGCCCGGGTCAAGGCCCAGGGTGGCACGGGGGCCGGCCGGGGCGGCCAGCAGCAGGTCGTGCAGGTTACGGGCGAACACGCTGATCGCCTCGCTTTCGGCACCCTCGCGCAGCTCGCCGAACAGGTCGTTCTCGAGGCTGGTGTAGAGCTTGACCTTCCAGGTCCAGCGCACCACTTCGGCCAGCCATTTGTCGGCCGCCCGGCCGCGGTTGGCGATGCCGAAGCGCTCGCCGATCATCAGCTCGCAGGGGTGCAGGGTGCCTGGTTGTTCATCACCCACCTTCAGCGCCGCGCTCAGGATGCCTTCGTTGCGCCCGCGGAAAATCGCCAGGGCGCGGTGAGACGGTGCGCTCCTGAACGGCTCGTCGTGCTCGAAATAGTCACGGAACTTGGCGCCTTCCACCTCCTTGCCCGGCACCAGGCGCGCGCTCAGCGTGGCTTCCTGTTTGAGGAACCCGCGAAGCTTCTCCAGCAGCGCCGCGTCTTCGGCGAAACGCTCCATCAGGATGTACTTGGCGCCCTCTAGCACCGCCTTGGTGTCGGCAAAGCCTTTTTCGGCGTCGATGAAGCGCGCTGCCTCGGCTTCGGGGTTCAGCTCCGGGTTGCCGAACAGCCCGTCGGCCAGCTCGCCCAGCCCGGCTTCAAGGGCGATCTGGCCCTTGGTGCGACGTTTTTGCTTGTAGGGCAGGTAGAGGTCTTCGAGGCGGGTCTTGGTGTCGGCCAATTGGATGTCGCGCGCCAGCTCCGGCGTCAGCTTGCCTTGCTCCTCAATGTTGGCCAGGATGCTGGCGCGGCGGTCGTCGAGCTCGCGCAGGTATCGCAGGCGCTCTTCGAGGTTGCGCAGCTGAGTGTCGTCGAGGCTGCCGGTGACCTCCTTTCGGTACCGGGCAATGAACGGCACGGTGGAGCCTTCGTCGAGGAGGGCGACGGCCGCGGCGACCTGTTGCGGGCGCACGCCCAGTTCTTCGGCGATACGGCTGTTGATGCTTTCCATAAAACCCCTGCACTCGTTGCTGGATGGGGCCGGGCGAGGTGCGCCGGGCAGGCCCCTGGATCAAAAAAGCCGGCATTATACCCAGCGACACGTACCCCGGGGCAGCGGGAGGTGCTTGCAGGATGGGCGGTCGGCTGCTTGTCGAGGAAAAATCTGCTAACAATGCATACAGCACGGCCTCGCCTCGGCGCGTCATAATGCGCGCCGCCCTGAACAGGAGTCTTTCATGAGCAGCACTGCCCAAACAGCCGAAGGCGAGAAAATCCTGATCGTGGATGACGATCCAGGCCTGAGCAGCCTGCTGGAGCGTTTTTTCGTCAGCAAGGGGTACCGCGCCCGTGCGGTGCCCAACGTCGAACAAATGGACCGCCTCCTTGCTCGCGAGGTGTTCAACCTTGTCGTGCTCGACCTGATGCTGCCGGGTGAAGACGGCCTCTCGGCATGTCGCCGGTTGCGCGCAGGCAACAATCAGATCCCGATCATCATGCTCACCGCCAAAGGTGACGAGCTCAGCCGCATCAAGGGCCTGGAGCTGGGCGCTGACGACTACCTTGCCAAGCCGTTCAACCCCGATGAGCTGATGGCGCGTGTCAAGGCCGTGCTACGTCGCCAGCACAACCCCGTGCCGGGCGCTCCGGGCAGCTCCGACGAGCAGGTTACCTTCGGTGACTACGTGCTGTCGCTGGCCACCCGCGAGCTCAAGCGTGGCGACGAAGTTCACATGCTCACCACCGGTGAATTCGCAGTGCTCAAAGCCCTGGTGATGCATGCCCGCGAACCGCTCACCCGCGACAAGCTCATGAGCCTGGCCCGTGGCCGTGAATGGGATGCGCTGGAGCGCTCCATCGATGTGCAGATCTCTCGGTTGCGTCGGATGATCGAGCCCGACCCCTCCAAACCACGTTATATCCAGACTGTGTGGGGGGTCGGCTATGTCTTCGTCCCCGATGGCAACGCTGGCCGCTGATCTCCGCCGTACAATCTGGCGACTTGCCCGCACCAAGCTCCGGCTGGCGTGCGGCAAGTCGTTTTTACGTGCCTGCCTGTCGATAAATCCATGAAAGCACCCGTCTGGTTTCCGCAAAGTTTCTTCGCCCGCACCCTGTGGCTGGTGCTGGTCGCCGTCCTGTTCTCCAAGGCCTTGACCCTGGTCTACCTGCTGATGAACGAAGACGTGCTGGTCGACCGCCAGTACAGCCACGGTGTCGGCCTGACCCTCCGGGCCTACTGGGCTGCCGACGAGAAAAACCGTGAACGCATCGCCGATGCTGCGGGGCTGTTGCGGGTGGCCGGTACCAACGTGCCCCAGGGGGAGCAACACTGGCCGTACAGCGAGATCTACCAGCGCCAGATGCAAGACGAACTGGGCGAAGACACCGAGGTGCGCCTGCGGGTACATGCCCCACCGGCGTTGTGGGTACGGGCGCCAAGCCTGGGGCCTGACTGGATGAAAGTGCCGCTTTACCCACACCCGCTTCGCGGCCAGAAAATCTGGAGCGTGCTGGGCTGGTTCCTGGCAATCGGGGTGCTCTCCACGGCGTCCGCCTGGATTTTCGTTAGCCAATTGATTCAGCCGCTCAAGCTGCTGATCAATGCCGCACGCGAGCTGGGCAAGGGCCGCAGCGTGCGCCTGCCCATCAGCGACCAGCCCAACGAAATGACCGAGGTCTACAACGCCTTCAACCAGATGGCCGAAGACGTCGAGCAGGCCGGGCGAGAGCGCGAGCTGATGCTGGCTGGGGTTTCCCACGACCTGCGCACGCCGCTGACGCGCCTGCGCCTGTCACTGGCCATGATCGGCGAGCGCAACGAATTCGCCGATGACATGGTGCGCGATATCGAAGACATGGACGCCATCCTCGACCAGTTCATGGCATTTATCCGCGATGGGCGCGACGAGGCGCTGGAAGAGGTCGACCTGAGCGAACTGGTTCGCGAGGTGGTGGCCCCGTTCAACCAGCCCGAGCACCGAGTCAACCTGGCGCTGCAGCCCATTCCACCGGTGCCGTTGCGGCGCATATCGATCAAGCGGCTGTTGATGAACCTGGTAGGCAATGCGCTTTATCACGGCGGCCAGCAGGTCGAGGTAGCGGCCTACGTGGCGGGTGATTCCAGCGCACCTTACGTCGTGCTGAGTGTGCTGGACCGTGGCGAGGGCTTGAGCGAAGAGGAGCTCGAAGGCATTTTCAACCCCTTTACCCGTGGCGACCGCGCCCGCAGCAAAGGCACCGGCCTGGGCCTTGCCATCGTAAGGCGCATTGTCGCGATGCACGGCGGTACGGTGGAGCTGCGCAATCGCGATGGTGGTGGCCTGGAAGCGCGGGTGCGGCTGCCGTTGAATCTGATGCTCCCGCGCGATGCCGTTTAGCCTTTGCCTTTAGTACGGATCATGTTCGGCCCGCTGTTTTTCTCCAGGTGTTCGATGATGATGGAGGCGACGTTCTTGCCGGTGGTTTCCTCGATGCCCTCAAGGCCTGGCGACGAGTTGACCTCCATCACCAGCGGGCCGTGATGCGAGCGCAGGATGTCGACGCCTGCCACCGACAGCCCCATGACCTTCGCGGCGCGAATGGCGGTCACTCGCTCTTCCGGGGTGATCTTGATCAGGCTTGCGGTGCCGCCCCGATGAAGGTTGGAGCGAAACTCCCCGGGTTTGGCCTGGCGCTTCATGGCGGCGATGACCTTGTCGCCGACCACGAAGCAGCGGATATCAGCGCCACCGGCTTCCTTGATGTATTCCTGCACCATGATGTTCTGCTTCAGCCCCATGAAGGCCTCGATCACCGATTCGGCGGCCTTGGTGGTTTCGCACAGCACCACGCCGATGCCTTGCGTGCCTTCGAGCACCTTGATCACCAGCGGTGCGCCGTTGACCATCTGGATGAGGTCCGGGATGTCGTCGGGGGAGTGGGCGAAACCGGTAACCGGCAAGCCCAGGCCGCGGCGCGACAGCAGTTGCAGCGAGCGCAGCTTGTCGCGTGAGCGGGCGATGGCGACCGACTCGTTGAGCGGGTACACGCCCATCATCTCGAACTGGCGCAACACTGCGCAGCCGTAGAACGTGACCGAGGCCCCGATGCGCGGGATGACCGCGTCGAAACCTTCCAGCGGTTTGCCACGATAGTGGATCTGGGGGTGATGGCTGGCGATGTTCATGTAGGCGCGCAAGGTATCGACAACGACCATTTCATGGCCACGCTCGACCCCGGCTTCGACCAGGCGGCGTGTGGAATACAGACGCGGGTTTCGCGAAAGTACGGCGATCTTCATGCAGCACCTGTGGATTCAGGAAGGGAGACCGGGAATACCGGCTTGTCCTGGACGTACGTGACGCCAGGGTTAACGACCAATTGGCCTGCTACAAGGGCCTTTGACCCCAGCAGCAGGCGATAACGCATTGCCTTGCGGCAGGCCAACGTGAATTCGACCTGCCACACCCGGTCGCCCAGGGCCAGCGAGGTGCGGATGGTGTAGCGGGTCTGGGCCTGGCCGTTGGAGCTCTTGATGGTTTTGATCGCCACCAGAGGCGCTTCACAGCGGCGATGGCGCAATTGCACCACGCTGCCCAAGTGGGCGTTGAAGCGCACCCAGCGTTCGCCGTTGCGCTCGAAGGGCTCGATCTCGGTGGCGTGCAGGCTGGAGGTGCTGGCACCCGTGTCGATCTTGGCACGTAGCCCTGCAACGCCGAGCTCGGGCAATGCCACCCACTCACGCAGGCCGATCACCGTCAGATGGTCGAATGTTTTCAAGATTTTCAGTCACCGGTGTGGGTGCAAGGAAGGTTTCGCATAGAGTAGCTTCCCGCAGGTTGCGCGGCACCCCCGTTGGTGCCAGGCAAGCGTTGCATCCGATGTCAGTGGGAGTAGAGTGGAAAAATGTTCAAACAAGAGGTGCAACAGTGGCCAAGGCTGCAGAGCAGGAAGACGACAAGGTAAGGCTGGACAAATGGCTGTGGGCGGCGCGTTTCTACAAAACCCGTGCCCTGGCCAAGGCTGCCATCGAAAGCGGCAAGGTGCATCATCGTGGTGAACGCTGCAAGCCAGGCAAGGAGCCACGCATTGGCGACCTTTATGAGCTGCGCACCGGGTTCGATGAGCGAACGGTAGAGGTCAAGGCGCTTTCGGCCGTACGCAGGGGCGCCCCAGAGGCGCAAACCCTTTACGAAGAAACGCCGGAGAGTGTCGCTCGCCGCGAGAAGGCAGCGGCCATGCGCAAGGCCGGTGCCGTGGGCATCGAAACAGATGGCCGGCCTACCAAGAAGCAGCGCCGGCAACTGTTCGATCTGTTGCGCGGTTAGGCGCTGATCACGCTCAGGCGGTTGATCAGCGGCAACTTGCGCAGCAGGTTGAAGATCGGCGCGGTCATGCGGGTGAGCCAGCCGCTGGCATGGGCCACGAACGGGGTGTAGTAGCCCCAGCCCAGCGCCAATACGGCCATCAATACGCCACCGATGTAGTCGTCCTGCCCCCAGTGGGCGCCCGCTACCAGGCGCGGCATGCTGAACAGCAACGCCAGGGCCCATGGCAGCAGCATCTGGCCCGCACGGCGAGCGCACACGCTCATGTACAGCGCCCAGATGAACAGCACTGAGGCGTGGTCGCCGGGGAAGCTGTTGCTGGATTGGTCCTTGAGTTGCCAGTGCTTATCCAGATGTGGGTACCAGTCGCTCAGGTGAACGGCGTTCTGCACCACCATCGAGATACTGTCGTGCTGCCAGCCCATTGCATCGCAGAGCTTGGAGAACAGGGTGCGGATAACCAGCAGCAGGAGCAGCACCGAAATGAAGCCCCAGAACGCGCGGCGCACTTCGCTGGCTTTGAAGATCCAGTCACCGCGAATCAGCAAAAACAGTAGAATGAGCCCCACCAATGCATCGAAGGGGCGCAGGCTGCCCACGGTCCAGATGTAACGCCAAGCGGCGTTGCTGGCCAGGGGTTGGTTGACCACTGCGTAGAAGGCCTCATCGGCCCAGGTCATGGCGGCGTTGCCTGCCGGCCATAGCCATAACCCCAGCAAGGCCACGGCGATCACATTGCACAGGATCAGGCCGCGTGCGTTCCATCTAGGCTGGAACAGTGCGGATGCATTCATAAAGGACCTCGAGCTTGGCAGCTTCCAATGCACCGGAGTGGTGCGTACCAGTTGGCAAGTTTATTTACATTGATACTTATTTTGTCATTTTTTCTTGATAGGCGGCCCCATGTCCGACGCTTCTATTACTGACTATTCCCAACGTTTCATCTTTGACGACGCCGATGTGCGCGGCGAAATGGTCGAGCTGCGCGCCAGCTACGCCGAGGTGCTGGCCCGCCATCCTTACCCGCAACCGGTCGCCGAGCTGCTGGGCCAGTTCATGGCGGCGGCTGCATTGCTGGTGGGTACGCTCAAGTTCGATGGCTTGCTGATCCTGCAGGCACGCTCTGATGGCCCGGTGCCCTTGCTGATGATCGAGTGCTCCAGTGCCCGTGAGCTGCGCGGCCTCGCCCGCTATGACGCAGAGGCATTGGGCGATGTGCATGATCTGCAGTCACTGATGCCCGATGGCACCTTGGCGATGACCGTCGACCCAACCCGCGGCAAGCGCTATCAGGGCATCGTGGCATTGAACGGGCACACCCTGGCCGAGTGCTTCGACCACTACTTCAAGACCTCCGAGCAATTGGGCACTCGCTTCTGGCTCGAGGCCGATGGGCAGAACGCACGCGGCATGCTGTTGCAGCAACTGCCCGTCGAGAAGTTGCGAGACAGCGAAGAGCGCGCCAGCAACTGGGAGCATCTGGTAACCCTGGCGCGAACCTTGAGCGCCGAGGAGCTGCTGACCCTCGATAACGACACGCTGCTGCACCGCCTCTACCACGAAGAGCAAGTGCGCCTCTACGATCCGCAACCGCTTACCTTCCGTTGCAGTTGCTCCCGCGAGCGCTGCGGCCGCGCGCTGATCAGCCTGGGTGAAAGCGACGCCCTGTCGCTGGCGCAAGAGCAAGGCGGCCAGGTCGAGATCGACTGCGAGTTCTGCAACGAGCGCTATTTCTATGACGCGAGCGACATCGCGCAACTGTTCGCAGGGGGAGGGGTCGAAGGAGCGTCAGAGACCCGTCACTGAAGCGATTAACCCGACGGTACAGCTCTGCAGGTGCCGGAATAGCGCCGTTTTCGACCCGGGGGCTCTACTTTTTCCGGGCGGTTCTGGCATAATCCGGCCCACTTTTCACCTGTAGTAGTGTTGTAAATTTACTACAAAACGTAGAAACACTCGGCTCAGTGCCGACGGGGATTCACATGACGCAAGCCAAAAACGCCGTGTATACCGACATCAGCACCGCTCAACTGGTAGAGGAAGCCCTCCGCCGCGGTGAGGGTGAGCTTGCCGCCAATGGCTCGCTGGTTGTGAAAACAGGCCATCGTACCGGTCGTTCGCCGGTCGATCGCTTCATTGTTGAAGAGCCTTCCAGCCAGGACCAGATCGCCTGGGGCCCGATCAACCGCAAATTCCCTGCCGACAAGTTCGACGCCCTTTGGGGCCGTGTCGAGGCCTACCTGGCCGAGCGCGACCATTTCGTCTCCCACGTTCACGTAGGGTCCGACGCCAGCCACTACCTGGCTGTGAAGATGACCACCGAAACCGCCTGGCACAACCTGTTCGGCCGTTGCCTGTTCATCAACCCCGAGCAGTACAACCCCGCCGGCAAAGACCAATGGCAGATCCTCAACGCCCCATGGTTCGTGTGCGAGCCGGAGCGTGATGGCACCAACTCCGATGGCACCGTGATCATCAACTTCGCAGCCAAGAAAGTGCTGATCGCTGGCATGCGCTACGCCGGCGAAATGAAGAAGGCCATGTTCTCGGTGCAGAACTACCTGCTGCCGGCTTCGGGCGTGCTGCCGATGCACTGCGCTGCCAACATGGGCGAAGACGGCGATGTAACTCTGTTCTTCGGCCTTTCCGGCACGGGCAAAACCACCCTGTCGGCTGACGAAAGCCGTTACCTGATCGGTGACGACGAGCACGGCTGGGGCGACGGCGTTGTCTTCAACATCGAAGGCGGCTGCTACGCCAAATGCATCGACCTGACCGAGAAGAACGAGCCGGTGATCTGGAAAGCCATCCAGTTCGGCGCGGTGCTCGAGAACGTCGTGCTGAACCCGGAAACCCGCCTGCCCGATTACACCGACGACAGCCTCACCCAGAACAGCCGCGCCGCCTACCCGCGTGAGCTGATCGAGAAGCGCGCGCCGAAGAACCTCGGTGGCGAGCCGAACGCTGTGATCTTCCTGACCTGCGACCTGACCGGCGTGCTGCCGCCAGTGTCGATCCTCAACGAAGAGCAGGCGGCCTATCACTTCCTGTCTGGCTACACCGCCCTGGTCGGCTCGACCGAGATGGGTTCGGGCGCCGGCATCAAGTCGACCTTCTCCACCTGCTTCGGCGCACCGTTCTTCCCGCGCCCTGCCGGCGTGTACGCAGAGCTGCTGATCAAGCGCATTCGCCAGTTCGGCTCCAAGGTGTACCTGGTCAACACCGGCTGGACCGGCGGCGGCTACGGCGTGGGCAAGCGCTTCAGCATCCCCACCACCCGTGGCGTGATCGCGGCCATCCAGAGCGGTGCGTTGATCGGTGCTGAAACCGAGCACCTCGATATCGTCAACCTGGACGTGCCAAAAGCAGTGCCAGGCGTCGAAACCAACCTGCTCAACCCACGCAACACCTGGGCTGACCCGGCTGCCTACGACACCGCGGCAAAAGGCCTGGCTGGCTTGTTCACCGAGAACTTCAAGAAGTTCGAAGTCAGCGATGCCATCCGCGAGGCCGGCCCGAAAGCCTGACTTCAGGTGTAGGCCGCAAAAAAACCCCGCTCTTGAGCGGGGTTTTTTATTGTCCGAAGCCTGAGACCGCGGTGGGAGGGCGGCTTGCCGAGCGACGCGTCAATCTCAACGCGCCGCTCGGGGCACCACCGCCTGCAGGTACGCATCACACGATGCGCGCACTCTCACTGCCGCGCTCTACCCGAATCGCCACGAACTTCGACGTCGGTGTATGGCTGCCAGCGCCAACACTCTCCAGCGGCACCAGCGGGTTGGTCTCCGGGTAGTAGGCCGCTGCCTGCCCCGCCGGGATGTCATAGGCCAGCAGCGTGAAGTTCTTCACCCGCCGCTCCACGCCATCGTCCCACAGCGCCACCAGGTCGACCTTCTGCCCCGGCTGGAAGCCCAGGCGGATGATGTCGGCTTCGTTGGCGAACACCACGTCACGCTGGCCATACACGCCGCGATAACGGTCGTCCAGGCCGTAGATCGTGGTGTTGTACTGGTCGTGCGAACGCATGGTTTGCAACACCAGGTCGGGCACGCTGCCGCTAGCGTGCACCTTCTCGTGCAGCAGGTCGCTGGGCAGCTCGTTGGGCTTGAAGTTGGCGCGCCCGCTCGGGGTGTTCCAGCGCCGTGCCGCCGCACTGTTGCCCAGATAGAAGCCGCCCGGCTGGTTGAGCTTGGTGTTGAAGTCGGTAAAGCCTGGAATGGTGTCGGCGATCAGGTCGCGGATCCGGTTGTAGTCTGCGATCAACCAGTCCCAGTCCACCGGCTTGTTGCCCAGGGTTGCCTTGGCGATGCCGGCGACGATCGCCGGCTCCGAACGCATCTGGTCGGAGATCGGGCGCAGCTGGCCGAAGGAAGCGTGCACCATGCTGAACGAGTCTTCCACCGTGACCGCCTGCGGGCCACCGGCTTGCTGGTCGATGTCGGTACGGCCCAGGCACGGGAGGATGAGCGCCTCTTTGCCATGAATCAGATGGCTACGGTTGAGCTTGGTGCTGATCTGCACCGTCAGGTCACAGTTGCGCAGGGCCTGCACGGTGCGCGGGCTGTCAGGCGTGGCCTGGGCGAAGTTGCCGCCCAAGGCGATGAACACCTTGGCACGGCCTTCGAGCATCGCGTGGATCGACTCCACCACGTTGTGCCCATTGGTGCGCGGCACCTTGAAGCCGAACCGCTTTTCCAGCGCTTCCAGCAAGAAGGCCGGTGGGCGCTCGTTGATGCCCATGGTGCGGTCGCCCTGCACGTTGCTGTGGCCGCGTACCGGGCACAGGCCCGCGCCGGGCACGCCCAGGTTGCCGCGCAGCAGCATCAGGTTGGCGATTTCCTGGATGGTCGGCACGGAGTGGCGGTGTTGGGTAATGCCCATCGCCCAGCACATGATCACCCGCTTGCCAGTGACGTACATGCGCGCCGCCTGCTCGATCTCGTAGAGGGCCAGGCCCGACTGCTCGACGATCTTCTCCCAGGGCGTTGCATCCACGACCGCCAGGTATTCGCTCACCGTGGCGGTGTGAGCGTTGATGAAATCATGGTCGAAGATCGCCGGCTCGCCTTTCTCCTGCGCCTCACGCTCCCACTGCAGCAGGAACTTGGCCATGCCACGCAGAATCGCCATATCACCGCCCAGCGCGGGGCGGAAGTACGCCGTGTTGGTCGGGCGGTTGCCGTTGGTGAGCATCTCGATCGGGTGCTGCGGATGCTGGAAGCGCTCCAGACCACGCTCCTTGAGCGGGTTGATGCACACCACCTGGGCACCCCGTTCCACGGCTTCGCGCAGCGGTTCGAGCATGCGCGGGTGGTTGGTGCCGGGGTTTTGGCCCCAGACGAAAATGGCATCGGCATGCTCGAAATCGGTGAAGGTCACCGTGCCTTTACCTACGCCGACACTTTGCGACAGCGCCACGCCACTGGCTTCGTGGCACATGTTCGAGCAGTCGGGAAAGTTGTTGGTGCCGAAGGCGCGCACGAACAGCTGGTAGAGGTACGCTGCCTCGTTGCTGGCGCGGCCTGAGGTATAGAACTCGGCCAGGTCCGGCGAGGGCAGGGCATTGAGGTGGCGGGCGATCAGCGCGAAGGCTTCATCCCAGCTCAAAGGCTTGTACCGGTCGGTCTGGGCGTCGTAAACCATCGGGTGGGTTACGCGGCCTTGGTATTCCAGCCAATAGTCGCTCTGCTCCAGCAGCGAGGTAACGCTGTGGCGGGCGAAGAAGGCCGGGTCGACGCGGCGCTTGGTCGCTTCCCAGTTCACCGCCTTGGCGCCGTTCTCGCAGAACTTCACCACGTCGCTTTCCGGCGAATCGCCCCAGGCGCAGCCAGGGCAGTCGAAGCCGCCGTTCTGGTTGGTCTTGAGCATCGTGCGGATGTTTTTCAGTGCATTGCCGCTGCCCAGCCAGGCGCGGGTCACGCTTTGCAGCGCACCCCAGCCGGCCGCCGCACCTTTGTAGGGTTTGTAACGGGGGGCGGAGGCAGGCGGTTTTTCGATCTGTCCGGTGCTCATGGGCGTTTCTCCAGGGCGGGGCTGTAGACCCGCGGCGCACTGTGGTGCGGTAGGTGGATCAGGTTCAGGTGATGTTGGCGCGCCCACTGCACTGCTAGGCCAGTGGGCGATGAAAGGCTGACCAGCGTGCCGATACCGGCGCGCAGGGCTTTTTGAATGAGCTCGAGGCTGCAGCGGCTGGTGACCACGGCGATGCCGCCCGTGGCCGAAATGTTCTGCCGGGCCAGTGCCCCGATCAGCTTGTCGAGCCCGTTGTGCCGGCCGATGTCTTCACGGCCCAGCAGCAGGCTGCCGTCGCTGCTCATGAATACGGCTGCGTGAACAGCGCCGCAGTGCCGGCCCAGCGGCTGGAACGCGCTGATCCGGTCGCGCAGGCCTTCGAGCCACTGCGGCGGCGGCAGCGGTGTCTCGGCCAGCACGGCCAACTCAGGCAGGGCCTGCTCGACCGCCTCCACGCCGCACAGCCCGCAGCCGCTGGTGCCGGCCATCTGCCGGCGATGATCTTTCAAGGCCCAGAACGCTCGGCTGGCAATCTCGACGTCCGCCTGCCAGGCCGCGCCGCAGCCGCTCAGGCGGATGTCGTAGATTTCACTCGCGCTGTGCACGATGCCGCTGCCGATACTGAAGCCCACCACGAAATCTTCCAGGTCGCCGGGGCTGACCAGCATCACCGCCTGGCTGATGCCGTTGTAGGCAATCGCCAAGGCGACTTCGTCGGCCAGGGCTGCCTGCCCAGGCGCTTGCCCTGCGAGGTCGCAGTAGTCATAAGAGTGGCTGGCCTGGGGCACCTGCTCGGCAGGCACCGCCATGGCTGGCTGCGGAACATTCATGTGATGGGCACGCGCGCGGTTGGGCAATGCTTTGAGCCTATGCCCGATTGCCGGCGCCGTCTAATCGCCAGTGCCGATGCCCCGATAGAGGGGGTCGATCACGGCGCGTCAGGGGTGTGATTGCACCTGGCAAAACGCGAAGCAGGCCTCGGCGAGCGCCGAGCGCGGCGCGGCTTTGCGCATGATCAAACCGACGCTGGCCAGGGTGTGCGCATTATCGATCGGCTCAAGCCGCAACTGCTCGGTGAGCCCTTCGAGCCCGCCATCCATCGGCATGATTGCGCAGCAAAGGCCCGCGTGCACGGCCTGCAGCAGTTGGTGCACCGCATCGGTTTCGATCAACGGGGCAGGCGCCAGGCCAAGGCTGTTGAAGGCGTGATCGATCGATTGGCGAAAGTGCATACCGGTGCTCAGCATACCCAACGGCAGCGCGGCTACGGTGGGCCAGTCGAGCGCTGTGCCGGCCAGGGCGAAGTGCCGTTCGTCGAACAACAGGCCCATGCGCGTGGTTGCCAGGGGCAGGGAGTCGAAACGCTCGTTGTCGAGGCGCTCCAGAAACGAAACCCCAAGGTCGATGCGGTTGCTGGCCAGCTGCTCGAGAATCTGTTCGGAGCTCAGCGAGCTCAGCTCGAAGCGCAGGTCCGGGTGCAAGGCGTGCAGGCCGGTGAGCAGCGGCACCGGGTCGAAGCTCGACAACGGCACCACGCCCAGGCGCAGCGTGCCCTGCAACTGGCCACGGCAGGCGGCGGCTTCGGCCTGCAGCCCGTCATAGGCAGCCAGCACCGTGCGTGCCCAGGCGAGCACGCGCTCACCAGGGGCAGTGAAACCTTCGAAGCGTTGGCCACGCACTACCAGTGGCAGGTCGAGCTCTTCTTCCAGGCTGCGCAGGCGCATCGACAGCGTCGGCTGGGTGATGTGGCAGCGCGCGGCTGCCTGGCCGAAGTGGCGGGTTTCGTCCAGGGCAATCAGGAAGCGTAATTGTTTGATGTCCATCCCGAACTCGGCGATTCAATGAGCGGCCATTCAAACGGGTTACACGCGGGGGTGCAAGGCTGCGTAGTCGGTCACCGCTTCGAACTCCTCGGTGTGTTTGTCGGGTTTGCAGCTGTCGGGTGAGCGCACCGCCAGCAGGTGGCCGATACCGAAGGCGCGGGCACTGCGCAGGATCGGCAGGGTGTCATCGATGAACAGGCTGCGCGCCGGCGTGAAGGCCACATCCGCGGCCAACGCCTGCCAGAACCCGGGGTGCTCCTTGGGAAACCCGTAGTGGTGCGAGCTGATCATCCGGTCGAACCAGGGCGCCAGCGCGATGCGCTCAAGCTTCAGTGCCAGCGCGTCCGGGTGTGCGTTGGTGATCATGATCACCTGCTTGCCGGCAGCCTTGAGCTCGCGCAGGAACTGCTCCGCGCCAGGGCGCAAGCGTATGCGCTCGGCGGTCTCGCGCTTGAGCTCGCGGATCGGCACGCCCAGGGTGGCGGTCCAGAAATCCAGGCAATACCAGTTCAAGGTGCCGGCGTGCTCATCGAAGAGCGCGTTCATGGCATCGAGTGCGTGGTCCAGGCTCACGCCCTGCAGCTGCGCGTAGCGTTGTGGCAGGTGTTCGAGCCAGAAGTGGTTGTCGTAGTGCAGGTCGAGTAGCGTGCCGTCCATGTCCAACAGCACGGTGTCGATCTCTGGCCAGTGAAGGGCCGCCATGGTGAGGCTCCTGGGCAGGTCAAAAAAACGCGGTGCATGTATAGTAACCCGTTCACGCCAAGGAGCCGCCCATGCGCCAAAAGCCCACCGTCCTCGCTCGCGAGATCGTCGCCAGCAGCCGAATCTTTCGTGTCGAGCAGGTGAATTTGCGGTTTTCAAATGGTGTGGAGCGCGTCTATGAGCGCCTCGTTGGCCGGGGTACCGGCCACGGCGCCGTGATGATCATCGCCATGCTCGATGCCGAGCACGCGGTGCTGGTCGAAGAATACTGCGGCGGCACCGAAACCTATGAGGTGTCGCTGCCCAAAGGCCTGATCGAACCGGGTGAAGACGTGCTGGCCGCCGCCAACCGCGAGCTCAAGGAAGAAGCCGGGTTCGGCGCCCGCCACCTCGAGCACCTGACTGAGCTGTCGCTCAGCCCAGGCTACATGAGCCAGAAGATCCAGGTGGTGCTGGCCACCGACCTGTACGAAGAGCGGCTGGAAGGCGACGAGCCCGAGCCGATGCGGGTCGACAAGATCAACCTGCGTGAGCTCAGCGCGCTGGCACGCAACGCGCAGTTCAGCGAAGGCCGCGCCCTGGCGGCGTTGTACCTGGCCCGCGACCTGCTCACCGAGCGCGGGGTGTTCAAGCCATGATCTATCCCCATCCGCTACTCGAAGGCGCCATCGAGCTCACTGCCCGAGCGGGCGAGGCCATCCTGCCGTTCTGGCGCCAGGGCGTTGAAGTCGCGACCAAGGCCGACGAGTCGCCCGTTACCGCCGCAGACCTGGCGGCGCACAAGGTGATCGTCGAAGGGTTGAGGGCGCTGGCGCCGGACATCCCGGTGCTGTCGGAAGAAGACGCCGACATCGCACACGCCGAGCGCAGCCAGTGGCACCGATGGTGGCTGGTCGACCCCCTCGACGGCACCAAGGAGTTCATTGCAGGCAGCGAGGAGTTCACCGTCAACATCGCTTTGGTCGAGGCGGGGCGCGTGGTGTTCGGCGTGGTCGGCATGCCGGTGACTGGCCGCTGCTGGTTTGGCGGCCATAGCCTGGGTGCCTGGCGTTCGGAAGCTGGCGACGCGCCACGGCCGATTGCGGTGCGCCAGCGCCAGCCGGCCGGCGAGCCCTTCACGGTGGTCGCCAGCCGCCGCCACACCAGCGAGCAGCAGGAGCGCCTGCTGGCAGGCCTTGCCGAACGGGTCGGTGAGCTGAAGCTGTCGAATATCGGCAGCTCGCTGAAATTCTGCCTGGTGGCAGAAGGGGCTGCCGATTGCTACCCGCGCCTGGCGCCTACCTCACAGTGGGACACCGCCGCCGCTCAAGGCGTGCTGGAGGGGGCAGGGGGCCTGGTGCTGACCCTTGAAGGCGAGCCGTTTACCTACCCGGCGCGAGAAAGCCTGCTCAACGGCTTCTTTCTGGCCTTGCCGGCGGGGGTGGCCTGGCAGGCCGAGCTGATTGCCCTCAGCGGTGCAGCACGTACTGGCCACTGAAGCGCACTGCAGCTTCCTCGCTGCCCAGGTTGCGCACCTCG
This sequence comes from Pseudomonas sp. URIL14HWK12:I12, assembly GCF_003097135.1. Classification (GTDB taxonomy): domain Bacteria; phylum Pseudomonadota; class Gammaproteobacteria; order Pseudomonadales; family Pseudomonadaceae; genus Aquipseudomonas. Next base: position 80,611 of record NZ_QEQL01000007.1, on the reverse strand, counting down.
GTGTGCAGCTCGATACGCGCCCTGCCGTGGCGCGCCCAGCTCTTGAGAAAACGCCCCCATAGCGCCTCGTCGGGTGCCTGGCACAGCACCTGTGCGTCGCCGGTAACAGGCAATGGATAGTCGATCTGGCCCTGCTGGATCACGATGTGGCCGCCCTCGACGCCCGCCTCGCGCAGCGCCAGGTGCAGCCAGCCCCACCCAGCCAGCACGGCGCCGCAATACAAGCTGCCGCCGAACATCGTGTGCTTGTGATTGACGTTGGGCGCCAGCGGCAGGCCCAGTACCAAGCGGCGCTGCGCCCAGCCTTGCACGGTCAGGCCCATCTCGCGGGTAAGCGGGATGTCGTGGTGGAGGATCGCTTGCAATGGGTGCATGGGGCTATTCCGTATCGTCGCCCGCCGCGAAGTGCAGGCCGTGCTTGCGCAGTTTGTCATGAAGGGTCTTGCGCGGCATGCCCAGCGCTTCGGCCAGGCTGCGCAGCGAGCTGTGCGAGCGTGCCATTTCGGCCTGGATCAGCCCGCGTTCGAAGCTTTCGACTTGCTCGCCCAGTGTGCCGCTGTCCAAGGCCGGTTCGTCGCTGGAGTGGCCGGCCGGGGCCTGGTTGTCCAGCGCCAGCTCAAGGCCGAGGGCAAAGCGCTCGGCAGCGTTCTGCAGCTCACGCACGTTGCCCGGCCACGGGTGGCGCATCAGCAGCGCGCGCTGGGCAGGCAGCAGCGCATGAGCTGGCAGGCCATGGCGCTGGGCGGCGCTGTCGGCGTAATGCTGGAACAACAGCAGCAGGTCTTCGCCCCGCTCGCGCAGCGGTGGGATGCGCAGCGAGGCCACATTGAGCCGATAGTAAAGGTCGGCACGAAACCGCCCTTGGTCAGCGGCCTGGCGCAGGTCTTCCTTGGTGGCGGCGATCACTCGGATGTCCAGCGGGATCTGCTGGTTGCCGCCCAGGCGCTCGACCATGCGCTCTTGCAACAGGCGCAGCAGCTTCACCTGCACGTCCAGGCTCATGCTTTCGATTTCATCGAGAAACAGCGTGCCGCCGTTGGCGAACTCGAACTTGCCGATACGGCGCTTCTGCGCACCCGTGAACGCCCCCGGCTCATGGCCGAACAGCTCGCTTTCCACTACCGATTCGGCCAGCGCGCCGGCGTTGATCGCCACGAAGGGCCCGGCACGGCGGGGCGAAAGATCGTGCAGCGCGCGCGCCACCACTTCCTTGCCGGCGCCGGTCTCACCCAGGATCAGCACGTCGGCCTTGGTATTGGCCAGGGCGCCGACCTGCTCGCGCAGGCGCATCATCGGCGCCGAGGCACCGATCAGCCGAGTGCTGAGCTCTTGCCGGTCGTTCAGGGCCAGGCGCAGGCTGCGGTTTTCCAGCACCAGCCGGCGCACGCCCAGGGCACGGCGCACGCTGTCGAGCAACGCCTCGTTGGCGAAGGGCTTTTCCAGGAAGTCATAGGCGCCGCTGCGCATGGCTTGCACCGCCAGCGGCACGTCGCCGTGGCCGGTGATCAGCAGCACGGGCAGCTCCGGGTCTACGGTATGCAGGCGCTCGAGCAATTGCAGGCCGTCCAGGCCAGGCATGCGGATGTCGCTCACCACCACGCCTGGCCAGTCCTTGTCGATGCGCTCGGCCAGGCCCGCGGCGTCGCTCAGCGGCAGCACCACCAGGCCGGCCAGGTCGAGGGTCTGGCTCAAGGCTCGGCGCAGGTGCGGGTCGTCATCGACCAGAATGACCTCGACACGGCTGTCGATGGGGCTGGCGTCGCTCATGCGAACTCCTCCGGTGGCTGCAGGTTGGCGCCGGGCCGGGCCGGAAGCAGGCGCAAGGTAAGCAAGGCGCCGCCTTGGGGGTGGTTGCCCAGCACCAGCTCCCCGCCCAAGGCGCGCATCAGGGTCTCGCAGATGGCCAGCCCCAGCCCCAGCCCCTGGGTGCGGGTTTTGGTGGTGAAAAACGGCTCACGGGCACGGGCCAAGGCCTCGCGGGTGAAACCGGGGCCGTTGTCGCGGATGTACAGGTTCACACCCTGGGCGGTTTTCTCGGCGCTGATCCACAGCTGGCGCGGGTTGGCCTTTTCGGTCAGGGCATCGAGGGCGTTGGCCAGCAGGTTGCCAAGCACCTGGCGCAAGCGGGTTTCGCCGGCCTGCACCCAGAGCGGGGCGTCGGGCAGGTCGCGAATCAGCTCTACATCCATGGCGCGGCGGCGCTTGGCGAGCAGTGCCAGGGCATCCTCGATGGCCGGCTGCAGCGCCACGCTTTCCGGGGCGTGATGATCACGGCGGGCAAAGGCGCGCAGGTGGGCGATGATCGAAGCCATGCGCGCAGTCAGCTCTGTGATCAGCTTCAAGTTGCCACGGGCGTCGTCGGTGCGCTGATGGTCCAGCAGCACCTCGGCGTTTTCGGCATAGCTGCGGATGGCCCCCAGCGGCTGGTTGAGCTCATGGCTGATGCTCGCCGACATCGTGCCCAGCGCGCTGAGTTTGCTGGCCTGTACCAGCTCGTCCTGAGCCTGGAACAGCTTCTGCTGGGCGTGCTCGCGTTCGAGCACTTCCTGCTTGAGCCGTGTGTTCAGCCGCTCCAGTGCGCTGGTCCGCTCGGCTACGCGCATTTCGAGCTCCTGGCGTGCCCGGGCTTCGAAGGCAATGCGGTCCAGGTAATTGCGCCTGCGCTGCATCATCAGGCCCAGGCCCAGCATCAGGGCCAGCAGCGCGCCACTGGCGATCGCCAGCACACTGCGCACCGGCCGGTCGATCAGGCTGCGCGGGGCGAGCAGGCTGGCGGTCCAGCCGGTTTCGGTAATGGCCCGGCTCTGCACCACCCAGGCGTTTTTATCCAGCGCCAGGGGCTGCGGGTCGCGGGTAGGGTAGGCAAGGTTGGCCTCGATGGCCTGGTGCTCGCTGGGGCTGAGCGCGCGGGTGGCTCGGTAGCGCCAGTCGGGCCGCGAGGTGAGGATCACCACGCCGTACTCGTCGGTGAGCGCCAGTTGCTCGGGGGTTTTACCCCACAGCCGTTCGGTGTGGTCCAGGTCGACTTTCACCACCAGCACGCCGATCACCCGCTCGCCATCGCGCACGGCGGCGGCGAAGAAGTAGCCGCGCTTGGCCGAGGTTGTGCCCAGCCCGAAGAAGCGCCCCAGGCGCCCGTCCACGGCGTCGCGGTAGTAAGGGCGGAAGGCGAAGTTGCGCCGCAGGAAGCTGTCTTTCTGGTCCCAGTTGGAGGCCGCCAGGGTGTCGCCGTTGGCGTCCATCAGGTACATCACTTCGGCGCCGGTTTGCTGGCTGATCTGCTTGAGCAAAACATTGGCGTTGTCAGCGGCCTGTTTGTCGGCCGGCGCCTCCAGCACATGGCGCAGCGCCGGCAGGCCACTGAGGATCTGCGGCAAGGTTTCGTAACGATGCAGCGTGCCGAGAAGGTTGGCCACGTACAGGTCGAGGGTCTGGCGATTCTGGCTGGCCAACTCGTTGCGGTAATAACGGTCGGCAAGCTGTTGCACCGGCCACAACATCGGGGCCAGGCACAGGGCAAGAATGGCCAGGCTGCGCCAGCGAGGGCGGCGGGGCAAGGCATTGGCGGTGGGGGTGGTCGGCATGGGGCGATTATGCCCCATGCGCGCGGGCGCGTCAGGCCAGGCAGCTCAGCAGGGCAGCATGCCAATCTGGCTGGCTTACCCCCCAGGCCCGTTGCAGCAGGCTGCAGTCGAGCCGGGAGTTGGCCGGGCGTTTGGCGGGGGTGGGGTATTGCGCGGTGTCGATCGGCACCAGGCGGGCGCAGGGCTTGCCGGCGGCCTTGAGCTGCTCGGCGATGGCCTCGGCGAAACCGAACCAAGAGGTGCTGCCGCTCGCCGTCAGGTGATAGGTGCCCCAAGCCCCGGCCTGGCCTGCCTGCCAGCGCTCTACCAGGGCGGCGGTGCTGTCGGCGATGGTGCACGCCCAGGTGGGGGCGCCGAACTGGTCGGCTACCACGCTCAACGTGTCTCGTTCCTGCAGCAGGCGCTGCATGGTCAGCAGGAAGTTGCGGCCAGTGAGCGAATACACCCAGCTGGTGCGCAGGATCAGATGCTCACCGCCCACCGCTGCGATGGCCTGTTCCCCAGCCAGTTTGCTCGCGCCATAGACCCCCAGCGGGCCGGTGGCGTCGCTTTCGACGTAAGGCTCGGCCTTGGCACCGTCGAACACGTAGTCGGTGGAGTAGTGAATCAACGGCACGCCCAGCCGCGCAGCCTCTTCGGCCAGCACCCCGGGGGCGTGGGCGTTGATCGCGTGGGCCAGCGGCGCCTCGCTCTCGGCCTTGTCTACGGCGGTGTAGGCTGCCGGGTTGATGATCAGCCCCGGCGCCAGGGCACGCACCTGCGCGCGAATCGCCGCCGGGTCGGCCAGGTCGAGCTGCTGGCTGCCCAGCGCATGCACCTCGCCCAGGCCTGCCAGGCGCGCCTGCAGGGCGAGGGTCACTTGCCCCTGGGCGCCGGTGATGAGGATTTTCACGGGAGGGTCTCCGCCATCTTGAACGGTGTGCCGTTCTGGTCCTTGGCCGACAACTGCGGGACGATGCCCTCAAGTTCCCAGTCGATGGCCAGGTCCGGGTCGTTCCAGGCAATGCAGCGCTCGGCGGCAGGGGTGTAGTAGTCGGTGGTCTTGTAGAGGAACTCGGCGTAGTCGCTCACCACCACGAAACCATGGGCGAACCCTGGCGGTACCCATAGCTGGTGCTGGTTGGCTGCCGACAGCCGGGCGCTGGCCCACTGGCCGAAGGTGGGTGAGCTGCGGCGGATGTCCACGGCGATGTCGACCACCTCGCCTGCAACGACCCGCACCAGCTTGCCCTGCACGTGATCAACCTGGTAGTGCAGGCCGCGCAGCACGCCTTTCTGCGAGCGCGAGTGGTTGTCCTGGACGAACTCCAGCGCACGCCCGGTGGCTTCTTCGAAGGCGCGGGCGTTGAAGCTTTCGAAAAAGAATCCACGATCATCGCCGAATACCCGGGGCTCGATCAGGAGCACATCTGGGATGGCCGTAGTGGTCACTTTCATCGGTCGTCTCTCACCAGGCTAAACAGGTATTGGCCGTAGCCGGTCTTGCCGAAGGCTTCGGCGCGCGCCAGCAGCTGATGCTGGTCGATCCAGCCTTGCTGGTAGGCAATCTCTTCCAGGCAGGCGACCTTCAGCCCCTGGCGATGCTCGACGGTCTGCACGTATTGCGAGGCCTCCAGCAAGCTGTCGTGGGTGCCGGTGTCGAGCCAGGCGAAGCCACGGCCGAAGCGCTCGACGCGCAGGTCGCCACGGGCCAGGTAAGCATTGTTGATGTCGGTGATTTCAAGCTCCCCGCGAGGCGAAGGCTTGACCGCCTTGGCGATCTCGACCACATCGTTGTCGTAAAAATACAGCCCCGTGACCGCATAGCTGGACTTGGGCTGCTGGGGTTTTTCCTCGATCGACAGGGCCTTGCCCTGGGCGTCGAACTCCACCACGCCGAAACGTTGTGGGTCTTTGACCCAGTAGCCGAACACCGTGGCGCCGCTGCCGTGGGAAACCGCCCGGTTGAGCTGGTCGGAGAAATGCTGGCCGTGGAAGATGTTGTCGCCCAGCACCAGGCATACTGAGTCGCTGCCGATGAACTGTTCGCCGATCAAAAACGCCTGCGCCAGGCCGTCGGGGGAGGGCTGCTCGGCGTAGCTGATGCTCACGCCGAACTGGCTGCCATCACCGAGCAGGTTGCGAAACTGCGGGAGGTCGACTGGCGTTGAAATCACCAGGATCTCGCGGATGCCGGCCAGCATCAGCACCGAGATCGGGTAGTAGATCATCGGCTTGTCGTAGATCGGCAGCAGTTGCTTGGATACGCCCAGGGTGATGGGGTGCAGCCGGGTGCCGGAGCCGCCGGCCAGAATGATGCCTTTCATGCGATCAAATCCTTGTGTTCGGTGTTGCCCAGGCGCTCGCGCTGGTAGCTGCCGTCTTGTACGTGGCGGCACCATTCGAGGTTCGCCAGGTACCACTGCACGGTTTTGCGCAGGCCGCTTTCGAAGGTTTCGGCCGGTACCCAGCCCAGGTCGCGCTGAATCTTGCTGGCGTCGATGGCGTAGCGCTGGTCATGGCCGGGGCGGTCCTTGACGAAGGTGATCAGGTCGGCGAACCGAGCCACGCCTGCCGGGCGCTCGGGCGCCAGCTCTTCGAGCAACGCGCAGATGCCGCGCACCACGTCGATGTTCTGCTGCTCGTTGTGGCCGCCGATGTTGTAGGTTTCCCCCACCTGGCCGCGAGTGGCCACTTCCACCAGCGCGCGGGCGTGGTCTTCGACGAACAGCCAGTCGCGCACCTGCTTGCCGTCGCCGTACACCGGCAGCGGCTTGCCTTCGAGGGCGTTGAGGATCACCAGCGGAATGAGCTTCTCCGGGAAGTGATACGGGCCGTAGTTGTTCGAGCAGTTGGTGACCACCACGGGCAGCCCGTAGGTGCGGTGCCAGGCGCGAACCAGGTGGTCAGAGGCAGCCTTGCTCGCCGAATACGGCGAGCTGGGGGCATAGGGCGTGGTTTCGGTGAACAGGTCGTCGACGCCATGCAGGTCGCCGTACACCTCGTCGGTAGAAATATGGTGGAAGCGAAACGCGGCGCGGCGCGGCTCGGGCAGTTGGCTCCAGTAGCCACGGGCGGCTTCGAGCAACGCGTAAGTGCCGACCACGTTGGTCTGGATGAAATCGCCCGGCCCGTCGATGGACCGGTCGACGTGGGATTCGGCTGCCAGGTGCATGATCACCTCGGGCTCGAAACGGCCCAGCAGCTTGGCGACGGTGGCCTGGTCGGCGATGTCGGCCTGCACGAACTCGTAGCGGCTATCGCTGGCGATGGGCTGCAGCGATTCAAGGTTGCCGGCGTAGGTGAGCTTGTCGAGGTTCAGCACCTCATGCTCGGTATTGGCGATCAGGTGGCGGACCACCGCCGAACCGATGAAGCCGGCGCCGCCGGTAACGAGAATTCTCATGTGTTGACGTGTTCCTTATGTCGTCGAGGGTGCAACGTGGGCCTAGCTTGGAAGCATCAGGGGCTGTACGCAAGCTTGACGCATACGCTACCGAAGCCCGCCGGGAAACTGGCAGGCATTTTAGCCTTTGGGGGCAGGGCCTTGCGCAAAGAGTGAAAGGCATGGCGTTATTGGCGCCTGGAAATTGCCGAGGCCTGCCTACATGCTCATCGAAACGCTTTCCCGCCGCGCCAGCCTGCCGCCACCTGACCTGGACGCCGACGGCGCGTTGGCGCTGCTTGAGGCGCATTATGGCCTGACTGGGCGCCTTTCGCCGCTGGGCAGCCAGCAGGATCGCAACTTTTTCGTGGAGGCGGGCGATGAGCAATTCGTGCTCAAGGCGTGCCGCGATGACTACAGCCTTATGGAACTGCAGGCTCAGCACCAGGCTATGGCGCACCTGGCCGAACACGGGCTGCCAGTACCGCGCGTGCTCAAAGCGCTCAACGCAGAGAGCATCATCCATGTAGAAGGCGCGTTCGTGCGCGTGCTCAGCTACCTGGGCGGCCAGCCACTCACCGACAGGGGGTGGTTCGGCGACGTTTTGAACATGCGCATGGGGCAGATGGCGGCCAAGGTGAGCGTGGCACTGGCCGGCTTCGAGCACCCCGGCCTGGAGCGCACCCTGCAGTGGGACCCGCGCCACGCGTGGGCAGTCACCGAGCATCAACTGCCCAGCCTGGCTGACCCCGAGCTGCGCGCGCGCGCCACAGCCTGCGCCGAGCAGGCCTGGGCACGGGTGCAGTCACTGGCCGATGCGCTGCCCCAACAGGCCGTGCACCTGGACCTGACCGACGACAACAGCGTGTGGGCGCTGGATGCCCAGCGTGAATGGGCCCTGCAAGGGATGATCGACTTCGGCGACCTGTGCCGCACCTGGCGTGTGGCGGAGCTGGCAGTGACCTGCTCGGCGCTGCTGCACCACAGCGAAGGCGACCCTTTCGCCATCCTGCCCGCCGTACGTGCCTGGCACGCCGAGTGCCCTCTCACCCTCGAGGAAGCGCAGGCCTTGTGGCCGATCATCCTCGGCCGCACGGTAGTAGTGCTGGTCGGCGGCGCGCACCAGCTGGCGCTGGACCCTGGCAACACTTACGTGCAGGCCAATGCTGCAGCCGAACGGGAAATGTTCGAGGTGGCGCAGGCGCTGCCCCTGGCGTTGATGGAGGCTGCGATCCTCGAAGCCTGTGGTTTTGAGCTGGCGCCTGCGCCGGCCTGCCCGGGCCAGCTACTGGCGCAGCCGATGGCAAGCGCTGTGCGCTGCGTTGACCTGGGTGTGCTCAGCCCCCACTTCGAAGCCGGCAACTGGGAGCAGCCCGGCATCGAAGCGGTGCTGCTGGCCGAGCACGCGCCGGCCAGCTCACGTTATGGCGAGTACCGCCTGGCCCGCACCCTGGTGGACTGCCCCCAGGCCCCTGAAACCTTTGCCCTGCACGTGGACCTGATGCTGGCCGAGCCGGCCCCGTTGCTGGCGCCGTTCAGTGGCCATTGGCGCGAGCACCCCGAGGGCGGCGCGCAGCTGTGTGGCGAACAGCTGACCCTGCGCCTGTGGGGGTTGGGCCCGATCCTAGAGGGGGCCGTGGCCTGTGGTGACACGCTCGGCACCCTCAGCGGCCCGGCCCGGGTGCAGTTGATTCGCGCCGGCCTTGCCAGTGCACCGCTGTTCTGCACCGCCAGCCGCGCCGCCGCCTGGCGCCAGCTATGCCCCTCGCCGGCCGGGCTGCTGGGCTGGGATTGCGACGCGCCGGCCTTCGAGGACGCCCACGCGCTGCTTGCCCGGCGCGATGCCAGTTTCGCCCGCTCGCAAAAGCACTATTACGCCGCACCGCCGCGCATCGAGCGGGGCTGGCGCAACCACCTGATCGACCTGCAGGGCCGCTCTTACCTGGACATGCTCAACAACGTTGCCACGCTCGGCCATGGCCACCCGCGCATGGCCCAGGTGGCGGCACGGCAGTGGTCGCTGCTCAACACCAACTCGCGCTTTCATTACGCCGCCATCGCCGAGTTCTCCGAGCGGCTGCTCAAGCTTGCGCCCGCCGGCATGGACCGGGTGTTCATGGTCAACAGCGGCACCGAGGCCAACGACCTTGCCATCCGCCTGGCCTGGGCCTTCAGCGGCGGGCGCGACATGCTCAGCGTGTTGGAGGCCTACCACGGCTGGTCGGTGGCCACCGATGCCATTTCCACCTCTATCGCCGACAACCCCCAGGCGCTCAGCACGCGCCCGGCCTGGGTGCATCCGGTGATGGCGCCCAACACCTACCGCGGCGCCTATCGCGGTGCCGGCAGTACGGCCGATTACCTGCGCAGCGTCGACGAGAGGCTTGCTGCCATCGACCAGAGCGGGCGGCCGCTGGCCGGGTTCATCTGCGAGCCGGTATACGGCAACGCCGGCGGCATCGCCCTGCCGCCGGGCTACCTGGAAGCGGTGTACGACAAAGTGCGCGCCCGTGGCGGCGTGTGTATCGCCGATGAGGTGCAGGTGGGTTATGGCCGTTTGGGCGAATACTTCTGGGGCTTCGAAGAGCAGGGCGTGGTGCCGGACATCATTACCATGGCCAAGGGCATGGGTAACGGCCAGCCGCTGGGCGTGGTGATCACGCGCCGCGAGATTGCCGAAGCACTGGAGGCGCAAGGGTATTTCTTCTCCTCGGCCGGAGGCAGCCCGGTCAGCTGCCAGGTCGGGATGGCAGTGCTGGACGTGATGGAGGAAGAAGGCCTCTGGGACAACGCCCGCGAAACCGGCCGCTACTTCAAGGCGCGGCTGGAGGCTTTGGTGGAGCGCTTCCCGCTGGTGGGCGCCGCCCACGGCTCAGGCTTCTACCTTGGCCTTGAGCTGGTGCGTGACCGGGAAACACTGGCACCGGCCACCGAGGAAACCGCCCGGCTGTGCGACCGCCTACGCGACCTGGGCATCTTCATGCAGCCTACCGGCGACTACCTGAACATCCTCAAGATCAAGCCGCCGATGAATACCACCCGTCAAAGCGTGGATTTCTTCGTGGACAGCGTGGCGCGGGTGTTGTCAGAAGGGTTATAGAGAGCTTCATCGACAATAGTCGGCTAAAAGACAGGTCTTTGAATCGTGAAACCAAATTTCGCGATTCATAAGCCGACTTTTATCCGGTATAAACACCGCCTACCTCACCTCAGGAGCGCACATCGCATGGCTACGCTGACCACCACGCCACGGGCCGACGGTTTCTACATGCCCGCCGAATGGGCCCCGCACAGCCAAACCTGGATGGTCTGGCCCGAGCGCCCAGACAACTGGCGCCTGGGCGGCAAGCCGGTGCAGGCTGCGCATGTGGCGCTGGCCAAGGCCATCGCCCGCTTCGAGCCGGTCACCGTGGCCGTGTCGGCCGCGCAATTCGCCAATGCCCGTGCCCGCCTCGACGCGCCGAACATCCGCGTAGTGGAAATCAGCAATGATGATGCCTGGGTGCGCGATACCGGCCCTACCTTCGTCATCGACGGCAAAGGCCAGGTGCGTGGCGTGGACTGGGCTTTCAACGCCTGGGGCGGCTTCAACGGCGGCCTCTACAGCCCGTGGAACCGCGATGAAGAGCTGGCGGCCAAGGTGCTGGAAATCGAGCGCTGCGACCGCTACCACACACCGGGCTTCGTGCTTGAAGGTGGCTCGATCCACGTCGACGGCGAGGGCACGGTGATCACCACCGAAGAATGCCTGCTCAACGCCAACCGCAACCCGCACCTGAACCGCGAGCAAATCGAGGCGGTGCTGCGCGACCACCTGGCGGTGGATACGGTCATCTGGCTGCCCGAGGGCCTGTACAACGATGAAACCGACGGCCACGTCGACAACTTCTGCTGTTACGTACGCCCCGGTGAGGTGTTACTGGCCTGGACCGATGATCCCAAAGACCCCAACTACCCACGCTGCCAGGCCGCAATGAAAGTGCTCCAGAGCACCCGCGACGCCCGCGGGCGCACCTTGGTAGTGCACAAGATGCCGATTCCCGGGCCGCTCTACGCCACCGAAGAAGAGTGCGCAGGTGTCGACCAAGCCGCCGGCAGCCAGGAGCGCAACCCCTCTGTGCGCCTGGCCGGCTCTTACGTGAACTTCCTGATCGTCAACGGCGGGATCATCGCCCCTAGCTTCGACGACCCGCTGGACGCCACGGCAGAAGCGATTCTGCGCCAGGTGTTCCCCGGCCATGAGGTGGTGATGGTGCCGGGCCGCGAGCTGCTGCTGGGCGGTGGCAACATTCATTGCCTGACCCAGCAGCAACCGGCCTGACCCCGGCAGCAAGGGCGCCTCGAGCAGGGGCGTTCGGGCGAGTGGCACAGCTTTTGTATTGTTTGTTCGGCAGGTCGGCTTCGTTCCCATGTCGCTAACCTGTCACGAACATTGGATAGCGTTAGCGCTCGTTGAAAACCGGGAGTGCCACCATGAACTTGACCCACGGCGCGCCGCAGCCTAAATACGACCCTGTGAACTTGCAGACCCTGGCTTGCTGGCTACATGCCCATGGCGGAAGGCAGGTTGCGCCTGCCGACCCTCGCAAGCTGATGAACGAACGTTACCCGCTCGGGCTGTTCAGCGATGCCGAAATGGAAGTGCTGGCGAGCATGTTCAAGCGTTAAAGCCCCTTTGACGGGGGCCCAACCCCGCTTATGAGCCAATTCTGAAGCTTGGCCCCTTCAATTGACACACCCGTACCCGCTGGCTAGCATGCCGCCGCGCGCCCGGAGCCAACCGTTGCCCCTTCTGCCCAAGCCCGCCCTGCCGCGGGCTTTTGCGTTTCTACGCGGGCCATGCGCGCGAGTCTGCCTGCCAACAAGGAAAAGAACATGCTGAATTACCGTTTGGGCGCGCTCGCCCTGAGCGTTCTGGCTGCAAGCCAGGCCATGGCCAGTGACCAGTCCGACGCCAAGGGTTTCGTCGAAGACAGCCACCTGAACCTGCTGTTGCGCAACGCCTACATCAGCCGCGACTACGACCACAACCGCCAGGACCGCGCAGAGTGGGGCCAAGGCTTCATCGCCAACTTCAGCTCCGGCTTCACCCAAGGCACCGTCGGCGTGGGCGTCGATGCCTTCGGCCTGTACGCACTGCGCCTGGACGGCGGCAAGGGCCGCAGCGGTGCCGGTGGCATCGACTTCTTCAAACGTGGGGACGATGGCAACGGTGCTGCCGCCAACGACCTGGCCCGTGCAGGCGCAGCGGTTAAATTCCGTGTCTCCAACACCGTGCTCAAATACGGCGACATGATGCCGACCCTGCCGGTGCTCAACCACGACGACTCGCGCCTGCTGCCCGAGAGCTTCACCGGCACCATGATCACCTCCAAGGAGATCAAGGGCCTGGAACTGAACGCTGGCCACTTCACCTCCGAAGCGCGCAAGAGCGCCGAAGGCCGTGACAGCGGCGACCTCAAGCAGATCGACGTGCTCGGCGGCAAATACCAGTTCACCGAAAACCTCAGCGCCGCCCTCTATGCCGCCGACGTCGAAGATCGCCTGAAGCGCCAGTACGTAGGCGCCACCTACGTGTTGCCGCTGCAAGCCGACCAGTCGCTGACCTTCGACTTCAACGGCTACCGCACTCACCTGAACCAGGGCTTCGCCGACTCCCTCAACAGCGGCCAAGACAACAAGATCTGGAGCCTGGCGGCCACTTGGGCCTTCGGCCCGCACTCGCTGACCCTGGCCCACCAGCGCAGCAGCGGCGACGCCGGCTACGTCTATGGCGGCTACCGTAGCGCCGGCTATGTGGGCGACGGCGGCAGCACCATCTACCTCGCCAACTCCTACTGGTCGGACTTCAACGCCGAAGACGAACGCTCCTGGCAACTGGCCTATGGCCTGGATTTCGGCGCCTACGGCCTGCCGGGCTTGAGCTACCGCATCGCCTACGTACGCGGCGACAACATCCGCACCAACGACGGCGAAGGGACCGAGCGCGAGATCTTCAACCAGGTGCAATACGTGGTGCAGAGCGGCCCGGCCAAAGACCTCAAGCTGAAACTGCGTGGGTCGTGGCTGCGTGTGTCGAACAACGCCAGCGACTACAACGTCTCGGGCAACGAAGTGCGTGCATTCGTGGAGTACCCGATCAGCATTTTCTGATCGCCTAACCTAGCACGGCGGGGCAATGCCCGCCGCGCTGGGTCGCTGTTCAAGCGCCGGGGTGGTTCAGTTGCCAAACCAGCGCTTGGATTTGTTTACCTCGGCATCGCCCGTGCTTTCCATCAGCGATTTGGCACCGGTGCTGATGTTGCGGTTGGCGTCGGCCTCCGCCTGAATCACATCCGACCGCGCCGCCTTCTCGCGCAACTCGGCATCGATGTAATCATTGGTGCGCGCCGTGCGCGCTTTCATCGCGTCCAACTTCAGCCGCCGCTCCTCCAGCGCCATGGCGCGCTCTTGATCCTCGAACTTCTCATCACGGCTCTGCAGGCGCCGTTGCTCGGCCCGCTTCTGCTCAGCCGCCGCCTCGCGCTTACGTGCTGCGGCCTGGGCCTGCGCCCGTTGCCTGGCCACTTGCGCATCATGCGCGCGCTGCTGCTCGGCCTGCCGCGCCGCTTCAGCCTGCTTTTGTTGCGCTTCGATCTGCTGCAACTGATCGAACGGCCCCGCCAGCACCGGCGACGCGGCCAGCACCAAGGCCAACCCCAGGTATAGGCTGTTCATGGCGCACCTCAGCTTTTGGCAGGTTCCGGGCAAGTGGCATTAGGCTGGATGCGCGTTTCGTTGCGCATCGTCTTCACCATCAACGACACCTCACCCACCTTGAACTCGCACAGCTTGCCCACCTGCGCAGAGGTATAGATCTTGCCCTCGTCGGCATAACCGATCAGCACACCCGGCACCAGTGAAGTGGAATCCACCATCGACCCCGCCAACACGCCCGCGCCGCCGCCCGCCACACCGCCAACGATGGCCGTATCCCGGTTGTTCTGGGCGCCCAGCGCACCACCTGCTGCCAGGCCCAGCACGCCGCCTACCAACTGCGCCGCCTGGCGATTGCGGGTGTTGTCGACTTTGATCCGGGTGGGCGAGACCGTAACGATCTTCACCGTCTTGGCCTCTTGCTGCGTGTTCACCTGCATCGCGTCGAACACATCGGCCTGGTACTCCTCACCGGTGGATTGGCAACCGGCAACGAGTGCCGCCATGGCGAGCACGAGTGCGCCTTGTTTGAACATGGGGGTGGTCCTTTAAATGATTGGAAGTGGGCGCACGGGTATTGCCGGGTGTGCGCGAATAAACCGGGTGGAATGGTAGCGGCGGGGTAGGGCGGATATAAGCGGGAGAGTTCTTAGTTGTTGTTTGGGGGCGTTGCGGGGGTTGGGAAAAGTCTAATAACTCGAGCGCAAGTTGCGCCGCGATATTGGCGTGTTAGATCATCTCCAGTTTTGCAACGCGCCGCACAACGCGAGGCGCGGCACGCAGGCCATCGAGTGGGAGGGCGGCTTCGCCGCACGACGCGCCGGGCACGGCTACACACTTCGGTACCCTACTCATATAGGTTTAAAACGCGCCTGAGCGAAACGTGATTGTGCATGCTGGCAAATGCAGGTCTGCACTTACTCCATGACCCCATTCTGCAAACGCCTCAAGCAAGCCAGGCTTGCAGCAGGCTTTTCCCAGGAACGCCTCGGCATCGAGGCCGGTATCGAACCCGCCTCCGCGAGCGCACGCATGAACCAATACGAAACCGGCAAGCACGTGCCCAACCCAGCGACCGTGCAGCAGGTGGCGAAGGTGCTGGGTTTGCCGGCGGCGTTTTTTTATTGCGATGAGGATGACCTGGCGCGGATGGTAGTGGCGTTTCACAGGTTACCGCAGGCACGGCGGGGTGAGGTATTGGAGCAGTTGGAGAAGGGCGGGCAGGGTGCGCGCTTGCTCATGCCTTGAGTAAGCGGGTAGCGACCACCGATACGCCGCATTGAAGCAGATAGTCCGCATGCCATGCCCGGTTTTGGTAACGCCAAACAACGCCGCAACGCTTATGATGATGAGCTGCCGCCCAGGCTACTGCGCCGCCTAAGGCAGGTATCAAGCAAGTAAACCTGGCCCGCCGCCTCGATCGGCTCGCGGCAAACCATCACCCCTGACCGCAGGCCCCAATGAAAAACACGATGATGACGCTAACGGCCCGTTGCCTCTTTGCCCTGCTGGGGTTGGCTACGCTGTATTTGGCCGGATGTGCATCGGAGGCTGAGCGCCAACGCTCAATCGACCCCGTGGACATCACCCTTAAAGTCGTCGACAAGAATGGGGCCCCATTGGCCGGCACCACCCTGAAGGTCACGCAGCAGATTGCTGTCGGCACTCAGCTCTTCTGTGTTTCGATCTCCACCTTCGGCGGCGGCGGCAAAAACTGCACGCGGTACAAAGACGTTCATATCTTCAAAGGCCAAGTGGCGAGCGACGGCATACAGCACATACAGGTTTCCTACCGCAGCCCGCTGAAGATTCGCGTAGCGGCCCCCTGCATCACCTTGAATGGCAAAAACATGCGGCCTTACTTCTGGCGGTTGGTTCCAGAGGGCGTGTTTCTGACCGAGCGCACCCTTACTCTCGGCCCCGTTCATGACCCACAGAATGGTTTCAGTGTCGATTATGAAGACTGCAGAACGACAACACCCCCGCTGGAGTACTGGGAGAACGTGTTTTGAGGGAGGGGTGTTGATGCTTCAGGCTCGATGGCGCTACTGAATTACTTGGGGCGGTGGGGTGGCGTGATTTGGGAAAAAGGGCGCCAAATTTGTGCATGATTGCCGAGGCGACCATGGCGATGGTGGAGGTGTTGCCCAGCTTTTTATGCAGGCCGTTGGTGCGGGGAGGGGCGACCGACCCATCTCCATAACCGAGGAACAAAAAAAGGCCCGTCTTTCGGTGAGCCTTCTCGTGTGATGCATTTGGTGTGGCACCAAACGGACGTTTTCTAGCTGCAAGGGCAGGGACTTCGCGGGGCTGGAATTTGGTGGATTTTTTGGCGTACCTCAAAGGGTCGCCATAAATAAATCAGCGGATCACGGCGTCTGATGGAATCGAATCGGGGTGCGAGTCACAAATTGTCGTTCCGTGCCGCGCAAAAGCTTGCGTGTCGAGTGACTGCAAGGCAGTGTACAGACAACTGTCATTACGCAGAGATTCCTTTCATGGCATCCATCAATGTCCGTATCGATGACGACCTCAAAACGCGCGCCTACCGCGAGCTTGAAAAGCTAGGGGTGACACCTTCCGAGCTGATGCGTCAAGCCTTGCAATACGTTGCCGAACGCGGCCAGCTGCCCTTCAAGACCGTACTGGTCACCGATGAGGACGAAGCATTGCTCGCAACGGTTCGTGAGCGCTTGGCCAATCCTCAGCGCGTGAAGGTTTCACTGGATGACCTATAGCCTCGAATTTGATGCGCGAGCGCTGAAGGAGTGGCGCAAGCTCGGAGAGCCGGTTCGGCAGCAGTTAAAGAAAAAGCTGGTGACGATTCTGGAAAATCCCAAGGTTGAGGCTAACCGCTTGAGCGATTTTCCGGACTGCTACAAGGTCAAGCTACGCAGTAGTGGGTATCGCTTGGTTTACCAGGTCGTCGATCAAGAGGTCGTGGTGTTTGTTCTCGCTGTGGGTCAGCGTGAGCGAGAAGAGGTTTATCGGGCGGCTGCGGCGAGAGAAATCGACACCGGCGAATGGTTGGTTCTCAAAGTGGAGGGAGCCTTTGCTGGCGCTGGATGGACGCTGATGTGTGGCGGCACCAGGAGTCGAAAATATTGATAAATCTGTGATTTATAATATTTTCATCTGTAAAGGGCCGATGCTCTATCTCTAAAACTATCCTTTGTTATTTGTAAGATATTTCTAAAGCGCGAGAAAGCCTAATCAGCATCAATTGCCCTCGACATATGGCTGCCTCACCACCTTGCAATATAGGGGATGAAAGGCGACTCAAGGTTTTGGTTGATAGAAGAGCGCTATCGGCCGACTCTAGTAATAAAGTAGCTTCCTCTGGTCCGCTCGCACAATAGCGGGATAAAATCCGTTTTTTTGTGCGTCTACGCGAAGTTTATGGCCGGCTGCTTGCGTTAAAGCGGTAGCTATCAACGAGCTGTGAATTTTTCCTCAAGTTGTTGAGTGGAGAGGCGCATGACAGTTTCGTCTGATTCACGGAAAATTTTATAGAATAAATCTGGAATTAACCAATCTGTTTTTCGCTTAACAAACAATTGGCCTTGTATGGAATCTACTGAGCGACGGATAGAATTTTCGCTTGGGTTTGACTCTGCATTAGCGATGGACGACTCAATGCTATCTAGTAGTCTCTGAGACTGCTCAATAGAGGCTTTGTTTTCCTTTAGTGTGTTATAACCGTAGTCAAGAATTGGGCCAAGTAGGGCCTCTGGCCACCAGTGCGCCAGCCATGTCCGGATTTTAGGCTCCGATTCCAACCTATTATAATCATGATTTCATGTGTGCCTGATTTTACGGACATCTATTGGGTAGGCGATGCCCAAGACTTTGTAGTAGCTTCAAATTATCGGGTAAGTTCGAAGTGTCCTTTAGTGCCGCGGTTTGTAAAATAATTTCCTCTAAGGATTTCATTTTTCTCGGTGAAAAGTTTTAATGTTGAGGCTCCTTCATATGGGAGCGATGATTCTCCTCCAATATTCTTAGGGATGACTCGATAAAAATAAAAAATCACGGGTCTTCCCGAAATTGAATCTTTAGATGTTTTCACTACGATAGTTTCGGAGTCGGAGCCCGCTGAACAAACTTCCATGCTCAAAGATACGAGATTTTGTTTAATGCTAGCCTTAGCATCTACAATTCCTTTCTTCCCATTCTGACTCCAATGAATTTTCATCTTCCAGTTGCCGTTTAGATCTGGGAACAAGAGTTCGTTTAGTATTGGAAACTTAGCCCAAAGCTTTCTCCAGAAAAAGTGCGCGCTAACAAGCAAAAATAGCTCTAAGGCCCCAGCGCCTCCTAGCACAACTCTTAAGAGGGCGCTTGCCGAAATTTCAGGGTTAAATAAAAATAAAGCCAGTACTATTAAAAGCGCCAAGGTGGCATAAGCTTGGCAGACAAGGACTATTATTTTAATAGGCGAAATAATTGCAAACACCTAGACACCCTCAAAGTAGACTTCTTGGCCATTTTTGAAAATTGCTATGCCTAATGCTGGAGTAGCCACCGCACTAAGCACCACTCCTGGAGTTTTTGAGCCAAATAGCGCCGCTAAGTATCGCCCGCCAAACCGTCTCCCCCGATTCAGTGGGATGTTGTGCACTATTGGAGGTGAAAAATATTGAGCGACGCGGACTAGTTTTAAGGTTGTTGTCAATATGTGGAATCCATCATGGAGGTCACTGTCCAAGGAAGATATTTGTGCTAGATTTACTGCTAATTTTTCATGGTTAGGAATCGTTACATTAGCTCTAAGCGGGAAGATAGGGAGGGCGGATTCTTCATCCCAAACTATCACGCCGACGCCTGAAAAATCCTTGCCAGAAAGCTTTACCACTTCCCTTAGGGTGTAAATAAGTTTCTCAGTCATAATTTCTTCTGTCTACCGGCTACCTAGGAGTTGTCACGCGATCTTAGAGGCTGCAGAAGCCTTTCTTTCTATACCTGAAAGCTTGGCCTCTTGTTCTCCGGCGCTAACAATATCGCTCAGTAACTCTCTAAAGTCTGATGGGCTTTTATTTAGCCGCATTCCTACAAACGTTCCGGGAAACGAGAACTTTGACGTAATGAACTCGCGATTCGAGCCTATTAGTTTGGCTTGACCGCTACCCAGCGCGAACCATCCGAAATTACTTCCGACTTGACTCAGGATATAAAGCCCAAAACCAGAGTTGTCATAAATGTTTTTCTCTTCACTAAGGCCTATTGTCCGACTAACACCAGGGCTTATAGCTTGTGTCAAAGCTTCCTCGTCACTCTCAATTTTGAGAACGTCTCTGAGTGAGCTTGATATACCAATGCCCTCATCAACTACTGCGAACTCTGCAGTGCCATTTGCCCAGCGCTGGCCGCATACCCAGCATTCATCCACTCCTGAGTGCTCAAAAACATTTCTAACAATTTCTCTGATGGAGTAGGTGTAAACTCTTAGCTCTTTGCTGTCATCATGTGATCCGGCCAGCACGCCTGCGAGACCACGAGCTATCGACTCTATAGACGCATACCATTCGTCTTTGCCATTGACTTCTGCAGATTTGTCTGGTCTTTTTATAATCTTGATAGGCAGATATGTAAGAGATCCCTTCGCTTCGCCAACCTTCTTTCCTGCTTGAATATTTATGAAGTCGAAAAAGCCTAAATGCATTAAATATGAATGAGCTTGATTGTTTTCTTTTATCTCCGATCGCCATGTGTCAAGATTCAGTGACTTCCGATAGCTGATCCAGTTACGTAGTACGACTCCCGCAACTAACATTGCTATTGGCGTGGAAAATTCAAGGGTTCCTAGGTTTATGGTGACTCTCTTTGGGTGATCTTTTGCATCATCCAGTAGCTTGAAAAAAGGCTCTAGGTACTCTTTTTCAAAGCGTTTCGGAAGATCGATATTCATGTTGTTTTCTAACTCCTGGTTTCGCGGGGTTACCAAATCCCATCCAAGCTGCTGAGTTTCACTTTACTCTACCTTGGATCCGGCTCGGCACCGCTGAGGTTAGCCGTGACTGACTGGGGTGCTACTCCTTGATGCGACCTGATCGTAGCGACTTGGAACTCGACAAGAGGCTGTTTTCATTCGGGGCCAGAATTCTCGGTGGCAGTCGTTGCTATCAAAATCATAACCTCGCTCAGAGGTAGAACACCCATGATTTTTCTAAACGATGAGTGAGCAGCCGCACGGTCAGCAAATAGTAATAGCGCGCGTCCTTGCTGCGTCGACGTAGGCGATGCTCAAGAAACCAAGCCACATGCTTTCTCTGCCACGCCCCAGGCGTCTCTAGCTCCCAGCGCTCTGCAATCTCAGCCTGGATGATTTGCGCCTGTCGCACATGGCGTTCCGAGTGGCGTGCGAACCGGTTAGCACGCCAGCCAAGAACAACTCCATATCGAATGGCTTGCTCATGACCGCCCTCCAATGTAGGCCGCGACCACGTCGATTCAACCGTGCCCCAGCTCGTAGCTGATTTTCCTTCGCGCCTCACGATCTAGATTCCTATCTGCCTGGCGACACTGGCCGCCGTTAATAGGCGGGGAGGCGCTGGGTGATTTGCCCATAGCGTTCGCATGCGTACGCTGCTCGTAGCTCATGGAAATCTTTAAGGTTGTGTGCATGCAGGATTTCCCGCGCAGGGCGGATGATGTCTTGAAAAAGACTTAGGTAGCTTTCGTGTGGCGCAATCACGTTGCGGCTGCCCGCAGGCGACACCTGTCGTGCAAACCCAAGCGCACCTCGCATATGGTCGTCCACCGCAATCCAACGCTGTGCCGAAGCGCCAGCGCGGTCGCCTTTAGTAACATCCTGAATGTTAATCCTGCCTAGGTCGTTAGCCTCACGGCTTAGCCGTAGTAGGTCCGCCAAAATGGCCTCACGCAAGCGCATGCCGGTGGCTTGTGCTAGCAGAACGATCGCGGTGTCGCCCCGTTGATCACGGCCTGAGTCTTGGTTTGTTGCTTGTACTGGATGGGATCTATGCCGTTGGCGAGCTGCTGCTTGATCTCGAAGCGCTTTCGGCGTGCGTCGCCCAGCCCAACCACTGGGTAGCTGCCGAGGGCGGTCAGGCCCTCGCGGCCATTGGGTTTCACGTACCTGAGCCGCCAGCCTTTGCGGCCATTGGGTTGTACAAGGAGGTAGAGATTGTTGCCGTGGGGGAGCTTGTACTCCCGCTATCAGGGCTTCGCCTTGCAACAGGCAGTGTCGGTAAGCGGGGCAGTGGTGCGGCCCATACGGGTAATCTCCGATATTGAAACCGACCTTTACCCTTATTAACGCTGGCTACCCTCAGAACCCAACAGAACCCCAAAACGAAAAAACCGCCAGAAGGCGGGTTTTTCGGTTGTTCCAGAGATGTTGAAAGCCTTCTCTGGAACCTTGATTGGTGCCGGCACCAGGAGTCGAACCCGGGACCTACTGATTACAAGTCAGTTGCTCTACCAACTGAGCTATACCGGCAAGGGCGCTGATTATAACGTCTTCATCGCGCCTGTAAACCCCGTTATGCCTTCCCTGTAGCGCAACGGCCCAACCCCTTCCTTGACCTAGGTCAAAAACCCCGCCAGCTCACTGCGGCATGGTCCCCTGCTGCCAAGCAAAAGGAACACCCATGAAGACTGCAGTAGTGATCGATGACCATCCATTTGTGCGTGCGATCGTGCGGGAGCTGCTCAGCCAGGAGGGCATTGAGGTTGCGGCGGAGGCCGGGGATGGGGTCGAGGCGTTTGCGCCGATTCGTGAATTTTCCCCAGACCTGTTAGTGCTGGATATCGACATGCCGCGTTTGGGCGGTTTTGAACTGATGGAGCGTTTAGCGCCGGAGACGCGCCCGAAAGTGTTGATGCTCAGTGCGTTTCCCGCGCAGTTTTATGCGGCCCGTTGTGTAAACGCTGGGGCCAGTGGATATGTTTGCAAAGAAGGGGAGTTGGCGGATTTTTCCCTGGCGGTTTCGGCGATCCGATCCGGGTATGTGTATTTCCCGCAGGTGAGCAACCTGCCGCAAACGCTGAGCCAGAGCCATCACGACGAGGCCTCGTGCCTGGCCGCGCTGACGGCGAGGGAGTTTCAGATCTTTCGCTACTTGAGCTCGGGAATGAGTAACAAAGCCATTGGTGAACATCTTGTGATCAGCAGCAAGACGGTGAGCTCGCACAAGTCACGTTTGCTGGCGAAGTTCAGGGTCGGTTCGGTGGTGGACCTCGCCTTGATTGCCGAGCGGCACGGGGTGGTGTGAATAACGGTTATGCACAATTGCGCCAGCGCGGCTTTGAAAGTTCATAAAGGTATTTACCAAAAGGCAAGTTGCCCATTGGCGCGGTGTTGCGGGCGATAAACACCGAATCGCCCGTACATCCTGTAGGCCGGAAACACGCTTTTCCAAGGTTGGTCCACAGACCTTTCCACAGAGTTATCCACAGCTTTCAGCGGGGGAGTTGGGCCACGAGCATGAGGTTGCGGGGGGTCAGCTCGCGGGCGCAAAAGGTGCCGACCGTGGTGTGGTAGCCGTGCTCCTGCATATAAAGGGCGCGGTCCAGGGTGAGCCAGAGCTCCAGCGGGCGCCGGAACAGGTTGCGCGGCAGCTCGAGGTTGCGCACGTGGGCCAGGCGTTGCCAGCCGCGTGCCTCCAGCTCGGCCCAGTCCGTATCCGGCAGGGCCAGGCCTTTGAGCGCCGCCATGGCCTGGCACCACTGCGGGAAGGGCTGGGCGAAGGCGGCGCTGGGCAGCGGCGGGGTGGGCAGGTAGTGGTCGCTGCCTTGGGCTTCGCGCTGCCAGAGGTCGAAGGCCAGGCGCCAGGCCATGGACTGGTCGCGCTGGCGGCGAACGCGGGCGCCTGCGGTAACGGTTTCGCTGGCGGGCAGGCCGAGGTCGTCCTTGTCAAGCTCAAGGCCCAGGGCGCGAGCTGGCTGCGACAGCGGGGTGTAGTGGCTGGCCTGGATGCGGTTGTAGCAGCAGGGGGCGATGGCCAGTTGCTGCACGCCACGTTCGGCGGCGAGCGCCAGCAGGCGCACGTGCAGGTCGCCGCACGCGTGCAGGGCCACCGGCGTGATGCCTGGGGCCAGGCGCTGTTCGCAGGTGCTGGCGAGCACGTCTTGCTGAATGTGCTCGGCGGGCAAGCCGAGGCGTTGGCTCAGGGCTGCGCCGCTGGCGACGAGGGCCGGGTCGTATTCCAGGCAAGTGAGCTGTTGGCCGGGCTGTACGAGCCTGCGGCCCAGGTGGCCTTTACCGGCGCACCAGTCGAGCCAGTGGTTCGGGGCTTGGGCAAAGCTCAGGTGCTGGGCGAAGGCCTCGATCTGCTGCCATTTGCGCCCTGGCACGTCCACGCTCAAGCGCCCGGGCGGCGGGGGTGCGGGGTGGGCGGGCAGCGGGCCGACCTCGGCAAGTGCTTGGGCTTGCCGCGCCCATTCAGGGAATGGCGGGGGCGCGGCGAGGGTGCCTGGGGCGTGGTGAGCGGTTTCGGCGTGCTCCAGGCTTTGCGCCCGCAGCCAGGCGGCCAGGGCCGGCCACTGCTGCTCCCACGGGCATTGCAGCTGCGTGAAGGGGCGTGGGCGCCAGATGCCCTGATGCTCGCGCAGAAAGGCGCCAAGCGCTTCGAAGCGCTGGCGCAGGGCAGCGCCGTGCAGTGCCTGGGCGGCCATCAGCGGATGCTGAAGGGGAAGTACTTGTCGTTCAAGCGTTTGAAGGTGCCGTCGGCGATCACGTCTTTGAGCGCCAGGTTCAGGCGCGCGCGCAAGGGGTCGTTCAGGCGCACGGCCATGCCGATCTGGTCACTGTTCTCCACCGGGTCGCCCTTGAGCGAGAAGCCTTTGCCAGCGTCGGTGCGCAGCCATTCATAAGTGGCGTATTTGTCGGTGAGCGCAGCGTCGATCTGGCCGGTGGCCAGTGCGTTGTAGAGTTGGTCCTGGTCTTCGAACAGTTGCACGTCGGCCACCTGGGCCGCGTTGGCTTCGAGCCAGGCCGACGACAGCGTGTCGTGCTGTGCGCCCAGGTGCTTGCCCATCAGGGTCGCCGGGTCGTTGGTCACGTCGGAGGCGTCCGGCGCTACGAACTGCAGCCGGTTGATGTAGTAGGGGTCGGTGAAATCGGCGATTTCCTTGCGCTCGGGAGTGATCGACATCGACGACATCACGAAGTCGAACCGGTTATCGTTCAGCGCCGGTAACAGCTGGTCGGTGGGCGTGGTCACGATTTCACATTCAACCTTCATCTTGGCGCACAGCGCAGCGCCCAGGTCCGCGTCGAAGCCCACCACCTGGCCGCTGGCGTCCACATTGTTGAAGGGTGGATGGCTGCCGTCGATGCCCATGCGCAGCTTCTCTGCAGCCTGTGCAGAGCCCGCCGCCAGCACGGCCGCCAGGCAAAACGTGATCATTCTGTACATCGAGGGCTCCACAAAGATGGGTAATTACAAACTTTGACACTCATTAGTGCAAAAACATCACGCGCGGCAAATAAATAGCTGAGCTTGCCTTAAAGGTTGCACCTATATCGCGCTACTACTTTAGTCTCAGAACGAAGAAGGTTGCGCTGCCGGTTGCACCTGTTTGGCTCCGGGGTGTTACCTTCGCCTCGAATTGGTGCGATCATGTGCGCGTTTTGGGAATTCTGGTAATGGACAATTCCCCAATCCGAAGGTTGCTCAGCCCATTTGCCTCTGCTGGAAGGCGCGAAATCCGCGCTTTGCGAAACATTTTGTAATTCTTGGCGCAGTTCTTGCGTAAATTATTCACAACGGCGTGTTGTTTTCTTTTTACGAAAACGATGTATGGTGCCGGACTGTTCGCTTTTTCCTTCTGAAGGTAGTTCTATGAGCAACACGACTAACAATGGCTTGGCACAGGGGCTCAAGCAGCGCCATGTGACCATGCTCTCCATCGCCGGGGTCATCGGCGCGGGTCTGTTCATCGGTTCGGGCAAAGCCATCGCTTCGGCGGGCCCAGCAGTGCTGCTGGCTTACGCTGCAGCAGGTGCGCTGGTGGTTCTGGTCATGCGCATGCTGGGCGAGATGGCCGTTGCGCAGCCAGACACCGGTTCCTTCTCCACCTATGCAGATCGCGCGATCGGCCATTGGGCCGGCTTCACCATCGGCTGGCTGTACTGGTGGTTCTGGGTGCTGGTCATTCCCCTGGAAGCCAACGCCGCTGCCGCCATTCTTAACTCCTGGTTCCCCGCGATCGACATCTGGGCCTTCACCCTGGTGATTACCATCGCGTTGACCATCACCAACCTGTTCAGCGTCAAGAACTATGGCGAGTTCGAGTTCTGGTTCGCATTGATCAAGGTGCTGGCGATCATCGCCTTCATCGTGGTGGGCCTGGTAGCGATGTTCGGCTGGTTCCCCGGCAGCCAGGTGTCGGGTGTGAGCCACCTCACCGACACCGTCGGTTTCATGCCCAACGGCCTTGGCGCCGTAATCGCCGCCATGCTGACCACCATGTTCTCCTTCATGGGCACCGAGATCGTAACCATCGCCGCAGCGGAGTCCCGCGAGCCCGGCAAGCAGATCTCCAAGGCTACCAACTCGGTGATCGGCCGTATCTTCCTGTTCTACCTCGTGTCGATCTTCCTGGTCGTTGCCCTGGTGCCATGGAACGACCCGACTCTGCCGAAGATCGGCTCCTATCAGGCCGTGCTTGACCTGATCGGCATCCCGCACGCCAAGCTGATCGTCGACATCGTCGTGCTGGTGGCCGTTACCAGCTGCCTGAACTCGGCGCTGTACACCTCCTCGCGCATGCTGTTCTCGCTGGGCAAGCGTGGCGACGCCCCCGCGGCCTCGCAGCGCACTACCCGCGCTGGCACGCCGCACATCGCCGTGCTGATGTCGACCGCTGCTGCGTTCCTGGCCGTTTTCGCCAACTACGTTGCGCCTGCTGCGGTGTTCGACTTCCTGCTGGCCAGCTCCGGTGCCATCGCGCTGCTGGTGTATCTGGTGATCGCCTTCTCGCAGCTGCGCATGCGCCGTGCTGCCGAGGCCAAGGGTGAGAAGCTGGAGTTCAAGATGTGGCTGTTCCCGGGCCTGACCTACGCTGTGATCCTGTTCATCATCGCCATCCTCACCGTGATGGCGCTGCGTGAAGATCACCGCTACGAGATCGTGGCTACCGCCATCCTGACCGTGGCTGTGGTGATCACTGGCTTGATCGTCGACCGTCGCAAGAAGGGCGCTGCCGGTTCTGTTGCCCGCACTGCCTAAGCCGCAAGGCCATTGAAAAGGCCGCTGCCCTCACAGGCAGCGGCCTTTTTGTTTACCAGCCACCGCGCCAACCGTGTGGCGGTGGAGGGGCCGGCTGGTAATAGACCACCCGTGGCGGGGGCGGCGGCGGTGCGTAGTACACCGGGCGCGGCTGGTAATACCGGGGTGGCGGTGGTGGCGGGGCATAGTAGCGCCCGCGGTCGTGGTGATGGTGGTGGCCGCCGTCGTCCAGGGAGCTGGCGATGATCGCGCCTACGGCAACACCTGCGATAGCCGGGACGATGACGTCGCTGGGCTGCGCCGAAGCGCTGGTGGAGGCTACGCCTGCACCGATCAGGCACCCCGACAGCAGCAAAATCCTGGTCATCTTCGAAAGCATGTCGTTCTCCATCGGCGAAAACCGTTCGCCGTGGATGTATGAAACGACATCCGTTTGTAAGGTGCGGTCTGGGTTGTGTAAAGGAAGGGTAAAACGAGGCGGTGGCACGCAGAGGGCTTCGTCGCCCCGCTAGCCGGCCTCCCACCCGTGTGTGCCTGCAACACGAGTGGAAGGGCGGCTGGCCGCCTGGCGTGCGGGCTGGGGTTAGTCGGCGTCGGTGCCGTTGCCCTCGACCTTGCTGATTCGCCAGCCATCGGCGCTTTTGGTCAGCTCGACGGTGAGGTCGATGCTTTCGGCCACATCGTTGCCCAGCACCACATCCTCGGTAACGGTGTTGCCCCTGCTGGCCTGCTCGGTCACTTTTACGTGGCCCACCCAGCTCTCTTCGTAGTCTGGCCCTTTGATGAAGTAGTCCTCATCCAGCCCTTCGGCGCTGCTGGCCTGTTTGTTCAGGTCGGCGAGCAGTGCGTCGGCCACGTACTTCTTCATGTCCGCAGGCTTGTCGGTCAGCGGGTTGATGCTGCCGTCGCTGGCCAGGGTTTTCAGGTACCAGGTGTAGAAGCGTTCGGTGGTCTGCTTGGCGCTGGGCGCAGTGTCGGCCCAGGCCAGGCTCTGCTGAAGGCAGAGCGCGGTGAACAGTGCAATCAAACGTGCCATGGGTGTGCTCTCGACAATAAATGCTCAGTCCTGGGCTTCGGTGGCCACGCCGTCGACTTTGCTGATGCGCCAGCCGTTGGCACCTTTGGTCAACTGCACGCTCAAGGCGTTGGCGTTGTCCTGGGTGGTGCCGAGCATCACGTTTTCGATGGCCACGTTGCCCTTGACCGACTGCTCGGTCACCTTGATGTTTTTCAGCCAGCTGTCGTCGTAGTCCTGCGACTTGGTGAAGTAGTCCTCTTCCAGCCCGTCTTCACTGTCCATTTGCTTGCGTAGGTCGGCCAGCAGGGTGTCGGCGACGTACTTTTTCATTTCCGGAAGGTTATCTTGCAAGGGCGCTTCGTCCTTGCTGAAGGCTTCCAGGTACCAGGCATAGAACGAGCGGGTGGCTTGCTGCGCCGTGGGCGAGGTATCCGCCATGGCCAAGCTGGTTTGCAGGCACAGCAGCATGAACAGAGCGAATAGCTTTTTCATCGATAGGACCTTACTGGGCCGCGCAAGCGTATGCGTAGCGGTAGACGGTAAAGGGTGGGTGGTGTTTGCGGTATGACTGCCCCGGGTACATGGTGCGCTGGCGGAAGTCCGAAATCCAGATCTTGCCGTTGTACATGGTCATGTGGCCATGGGGGTGGCCGGGGATGGGCTGGATGATTGCGACGTCGCCGGCCTTGAGCGGCGTGTCCTGGCCCTTGTCGTTCTTCAGCTCGATAGGCTGGAAGCCCACCAGAAACAGCGAGCGGCCATAGTCTTTGGCAGACTGATGCCGCGCCAGCGTCACACCACCGGCTTCCACCGCCTTGCGGGTGAACTCGGCGCAGCGGCCCAAGCTATGGCCGGTGGCGTGGGCGTTCAGGTATTCGACAGCACGATTGGCGTTCCACATTCCTTTGATCTTCCGTGAGAAGGGGGGCGTGGAACGCATTCTATCGGCGAGTTTTTGTCATCGCCAGATACAAATTCACCATCAAGAGGCGTTGCGCGCAACGATGGCTTCGGAAGCGGCGACGTAGTCATGCTGAAACGCTTCGCTCTCGATCCACGCAACGGCCGTCTCTTCGTCGCACTTGTCACGCCAGATCTTGTAGCTGACCAGGCACCCGAAGATGAAGTCGGTGAGCGGCTCCTCGTCCCAGAACTGCGCCAGGCGGGTCATGGGCTTGCTCTGCAGGAACGCCTCGCACAGGGCCTGCTGGCTCTGCTTGTGTGCCTCGGCCAGTTGTTGGAACAGCTCATCCAGCTCGCCGCTGTCGTCCATGGCATCGAGCAGCAGGTCCGGCGTCACCTCGCCGTGCTCGTCCATGGGGTTGTCCGAAGGCTGGGCGGCAAAAGGGTCACGGCGCGGCTCGTTGTTGCGGCCGATGCGCTTTTCCTTGGCCTTGGCGGCGGCGCGGGCCTTTTGTTTCTGCTGCTTGCGTGCTGAGGACATGGGGCGGTTCTCTGGGCGTTGGAGCGGTAAAAAGCAGAGCCCCCAATACCTTGCGATATCGGGGGCCTCGAAAACGGGGCTAAACGCCGGTGGGGCATTTTTACCTGAAGCGGTTCAGGCTCCTCGGAGCCCGCTAGGGGCGAAGTTTACTGGGATTGCCCCCCAGCCACAACGCCGCCTCTCGGGGCGAAAGGTGCCAATAGCGCGCCGAGCAGCGCGCTTGCTTATTTCAAAAATGAATGTTGAAGGCATATTTTCTTATTTTTAAGAAATAAGCGGCCGTGATAACTAAGTACTTCCAGCCCTCAGTGCAGCTATTCCCATGGCCCGATACCTCGACGACGCCCACCGCCAGCAAATCGGTCTCGTGTTGCGCACGTTCGCCGCGCGCACCGAATGGCCCACTTGGTTGTTGCTGGTGAGCTTCTATGCCGGTTGGGCTGCCGTGATATTCGGCGGCGCGGCCTTGGGTAAGCTGGCGAGCGTGATGGTGTTGGTGCCGCTGCTGGTGCTGTGGATGTCATTGCAGCATGAGTGCATGCATGGCCACCCGACGGCCTCTGCACGCCTGAACACAGGCCTTGCCTATCTACCCTTCGCCGTGTGGTACCCCTATCCCCTGTACCGCGATTCGCACATGGCCCATCACAACGAGCATACCCTCACGGTGCCGGGGCTCGACCCCGAAAGCCGCTACGTCAGCGCCCAGCGCTGGGCGGCAGCCGGCCCGTTCGCCCGTGCCCTGCTGTGGGCCAATAAAACCCTCGGCGGCCGCCTGGCGCTGGGGGTGTTCACGTCGCTGGCTGCGCTGGTGATCGAGGATGTCTTGCCGGCCTTTCGTGGCCGGGGCGGGCAGCGCCGGGTATGGCTGGTTCACGGCCTTCTGGTGGCTGTGCTGTTGTATGGCGTGCAGCGTTTCAGCGCCCTGAGCGCCCTGGAATACGTCGCCTACGCCTCGCTGCCAGCGCTTGCCGTCACGCTGATCCGCTCCTTCAGCGAGCACCGCCCTGCCGCCAACCCGGCGCACAGGACGGTGCTGAATGAGTCAAGAGGGCTATTGAGTTGTCTGTTCCTGAACCTGAACTTGCACCTGGTTCACCATGACCTGCCCGGGCTGCCGTGGTACTGCCTTCCGGGCGTGTACCGGGCCAGGCGGCTATGCTGGATCGCACGAAACGACGGGTATGTGGTCAGCGGATACGCAGCGTTGCTGCGCCGCTACTTCAGCCGGCCGGTCGACTCACCTCGATACCCTGGCCAGCTGCCCGTCTAAACCGCTGGCTGGAAGGCTTGATGATTGAATTTGATGCGGTTACGAAATTTCATGAAGGCAAAAGCGAGCCAGCGGTCAGCGACCTGAGCCTTCGCATCGCGGGCGGTGAGCTCTGTGTGTTCATCGGCCCCAGCGGGTGCGGCAAAACCACGAGCCTTCGCCTGATCAACCGCCTTGAAACGCAGAGCAGTGGCGTCATCCGTGTGAACGGGGTGGCCAATGACGCGATGGACGTGGTCGCCCTGCGTCGCAGCATCGGTTTCATGATGCAGAACGCTGCGCTGTTCCCTCACCGCACCGTTGCCGAAAACATCGCTACGGTGCCCCGGCTGTTGGGCTGGAAGGCCGCAGCCATCGAGGCGCGCGTGCAGGAGCTGACCGCCATGCTGGGGCTGCCTGGCGAGCTGCTGGGCCGCTACCCAGGGCAGCTTTCCGGCGGGCAGCAGAGCCGTGTGGCGCTGGCCAGGGCGCTCGCCTCCGACCCGCCGGTGGTGCTGATGGACGAGCCCTTCGCCGCCCTCGACCCGCTGATCCGCGAGCACCTGCAGGACGAGTTGGTGGCGCTGCAGCGCCGCCTGCGCAAAACCATCATTCTGGTCACCCATGACATGGATGAAGCCATGCGCCTGGGCGACCGCATCGCGGTATTCGAAGGCCACGGCCAATTGGCCCAGTTCGACGCACCGGCGCAATTGCTCGCCCAGCCCAAGAGCGACTTCGTGCGCCAGTTCGTGGGCAGCGACCCGTCGCTCAAAAGGCTGGCATTGATGAAAGTGTCGGCCCTGCCACGAAGCCCTGTAGCCGGTGGGCAAGCCTCGAGCCCGATCACCCACCCGGTCGATGGCCGCTTCACCCTGGCCTTGAACGAGCGGTTACAGCCCCTGGCCTGGCGCAGCAACGATGGCAGCGAGGCGCCTCGGCTGGCCGTGGTGACCGATGAAGACACCTTGCACCAAGCGCTTCTCACGATCCTCAACAACGCGGGCACCGCCGCGGTGCGTGTGGATACCGAGGGCAGGTACAGCGGGTGCATCACCTGCTACTGCCTTTACCAAGCCTTGAACTCCTAGTGGGCGGCCCTGCGCGA
Source organism: Pseudomonas sp. URIL14HWK12:I12 (assembly GCF_003097135.1). Taxonomy (GTDB): domain Bacteria; phylum Pseudomonadota; class Gammaproteobacteria; order Pseudomonadales; family Pseudomonadaceae; genus Aquipseudomonas. The sequence continues at coordinate 49,948 of NZ_QEQL01000007.1, read as the reverse complement.
TGATCGATTTCTCCTGGGTCATGGACAACAGCTCGCAGATCATTGGCCTGCTGCTCGACCACCTGCTGTTCGTCGCCGCGTCGTTGGCCATAGGTGCCGCGATCGCCAGCGCCATGGTATTGCTGACCTTGCGCTGGCCAAGGCTGGCAACGCCTTTTCTCACCCTCAGCGGCCTGCTGTTCACGGTGCCGTCGCTCGCCATGTTCATCCTGCTGATGCCGTTCACGGGGCTGTCGAAAACCACCTCGATCATCGGCCTGAGCCTGTATTCCCTGCTGATCGTGTTGCAGAACGTGCTGGCGGGGCTTGCCAGCAACCCGCCGGAGGTCATTGAGGAGGCTCGCGCGCTGGGCCACACCCGTTGGCAGACCTTCATTCACGTCGAGCTACCCTTGGCGATGCCGGCCTTTCTGGCAGGGCTGCGCACCACGGCGGTGAGCCTGGTCGGGCTGGTAACGGTCACTGCCATCATCGGCCAGGGCGGCCTGGGGCAGTTGTTCATCACTGGCCTGACCCTGGGTTTCACCACCCCTGTGGTGGTGAGCCTTGCGCTCACGGTCGCCCTGGCCTTGTGCCTGGACGCAGCCTTCTGGGCCGTCGAAAAAGCCGTGATCCGGTGGGAGAGGTAATGGGCATCGTCACAGGCGTAATTCACTGGTTCCTCAACCCAGAACATTGGCTGGGCGAGGAGGGCGTGCTCACGCGGCTGCTTGAGCACCTCTACTACGTGGCGCTAAGCCTCGCCATCGCAGCTGTTATTGCCATTCCGCTCGGGGTGCTGCTGGCCAACTCCCGCAAGGCGTCGCAGTGCGCCATGGGCCTGTTCAACGTGGGCCGCGCGCTGCCCTCGCTGGGGGTGGTGATCCTGGCGATCATGGTGGTGGGTTATTCGCCGAGCACGGTGATCTTCGCCTTGGTGCTGATGACGCTGCCGCTTCTGCTGACCAACACCATCGTCGGCATTTCGCAGGTCGACAGCGAACTCAAGCGCGGCGCAGTGGCCATGGGCATGTACCGTTGGCAGGTGTTCGTGCAACTGGAATGCCCGCTGGCCCTGCCGCTGATTTTCGCCGGCGTGCGCGCCGCCCTTATCCAGCTGATCGCCACGGCCACCATTGCTGCCTATGTAGGCTTCGGTGGCCTCGGGCGCTTTCTGATCGATGGGCTGGGGCGCAACGACACGCCTCAGATCATCGCCGGCGCACTTCTGGTGTGCGCAGTGGCCCTTCTCAGCGAATGGGGCTGCGCGCGCATTCAGCGGCGCCTGAGCCGTGCTTCCCAGCCCGCCGCCCACCGCGGCCGAGCGCGCAGCGAACCGCTACCTGCCTCCGTTACCCCACCCGAGACCACGCCATGAAACCGACCCGAACCACCGCCGCCGGAAAAAAACCACGCTGGGCCCTCGCCATCGCATCGGGGCTGGCCCTGTTCATGGCCGGTAGCCTGGCCAATGCTGCAACCGTCACCGTAGGCGGCGCCAACTTCTCCGAACAAACCGTGCTGGCCAACCTTTACGCTGCCGCCCTGCGCAAAGAAGGCTTCGACGTGAAGATGCGGCTTAACCTGGGCAATCGCCAGATCATCGCCAAGGCCATGGAAACCGGCGAGGTCGACGTAGTGCCTGAGTACCTGGGCGCGCTGCTGGCCTTCTACGACGGCAACAACACCCTGACCGATGCCGGGCAGATCGAAGAAGCGCTCAAACCGCATCTGGGCAAAAACCTGGTGCTGCTGGACCCCGCTCCGGCCGGCTCAATCGATGCCTGGGCGGTGAAAAAGAAAACGGCAGAGAAATACCACTTGGCCAACATGAGCGACCTGGCCCCCGTCGCCAAGGACCTGGTCGTCGGCGGCCCTCCCGAGGTCAAGACCAACGCCCTGGGCCTGCCGGGCCTGAAGAAAGTCTACGGCATCGAATTCAAGTCGATGAAGTCGCTGGACATGGGTGGCCCGCTGACCCGGCTGGCGTTGAACTCGGGCGCGATCGACGTGGCGACGGTGGTATCCACCCAAGGCATCCTGGCCACCGAAGATTGGGTCGTGCTCAAGGATGACCGCCATCAGCAACCGCCGCAGAACGTCGTTCCCGAAGTGCGCACGGCGGTGCTCAACGACCAACTGGCCAAGGCACTCAATGCCGTGTCGTCCAAACTCACCGACGAACAACTGATCGCGCTGAACCGCCAGGTGGAGATTGACCACAAGGATGCGGCCAAGGTGGCCGAGCAGTGGGTGAGCACGCACCTGCAGGCGCCGTGAGGGCTGGCCTGTCGATGTACGTGGCGCCTGGGCAGGTGGTAGAGGCTCAGGCGGCGTGGTTGCGCGCGGCGGCTGCCTACTTGGGTGAAACCTGGCAACCGTTCGAGGGCGATGAGCTCATGGCTCAGTGGCTGGCGCCGGATCTGCGGCTGGCCCACACCTGCGGGTATCCGCTGGTCAAGCAGCTAGGGGGCAGGGTGAAGGTCGTCGGTACGCCTCGCTACGAGCTGCCCCACAGCAGCGGCGGCACCCATTGCAGCCTGGTGCTATGCCGCGAGCAGGCGCCGTTCGCCTGCCTGGCCGATGCGCGCGGCAGCCGCGGGCTGGTCAACGGCTGGGATTCGAATTCCGGGATGAATTTGTTTCGGCACAGTTTGCAGGCAGTGCACGACGGCGCGTTTTTCTCGGATGTGGTTGTGACGGGTGGGCACCGTGCAAGCCTGCGCCATCTCAGGCAGGGCCTGGGCGACCTGGCGGCGGTGGACAGCGTGACCTACGACTACCTCGCACGGGACCACAGTGAAGAAGTACAGGGCTTGCGGGTGTTGGCGCGCAGTGTGCCCAGCCCCTGCCTGCCCTTCATTACGTCGCGTCAAAGCGCTGATGCAGAGGTCGAGGCGCTGCGGGATGCGCTCAATCGGGCGCTGCCGCCGTTTGCAGCGGCGTTGGGCATCGAGGAGGTGATGCCGCCTGCGGATTACGGGGTGCTTTTGCAGTTGGAGGCTCAGGTAAACGGTAGCCGTTTTGCCTGGGCTTAGATGGGCGCACCGCCCGGCAAGCATTTCCAGCCCAAAAAGCAAAACCCCCGATACCTTTCGATATCGGGGGTTTTCGGTATTAGTGGTGCCCAGGGACAGAATCGAACCGCCGACTCTGGGCTTAGACCTGTAAACCCTTGGAGACTAAGGCCCTCAAGGAGGCCATATGTTCGAAAGTGTACCCGTAGTGTGTACTCGGGTATAGCTGTAGGCTGTAAGCAGTTTGATGATCGTGGAGTCTGGAGGGGGTTATATGTTCGAGCAAGAATGTCCGCTGGCTGAAGGTGATCGGGTAGACCACAAAATCTTTGGGCTCGGGACAGTAATAGGAGCGCCCGTCAAAATGATGGGGCCTGACATGAAAAGCCCCAAAGGTGTTCGGGAGGCGGGTTGGCGAATCGACGTCAGATGGGACGACTCTGATCGAAATGCCTCATCAGTAATGAGCTATGCGTTGCGCAAGGTTTCTTCACCGGATATCCGCCCATTTATGTACTGGGATCGCCAATGGCAGCCATTGCTGCAGGCTTGGTTGAATGCCCGGCGTGAAGTGGAGCGGCTCTCTTCTACTTTTCGTCCATTGCCCGACCCTGCGCAGACTGCTCAGGCTTTTGAGCTTGAGGCGGCCGCATACCAGGCTATGCAAGGATTTTGGCGGGAGGAGATGGAGAGGGGCGAAAGTGAGCAGGCTGGGTAGCCTGTGAGCACTAATCTACCAGGAAAAGCCTCCTTGCTCTAAGCGGCGGAGTAGCAAAGATGCAAGTGCGAGATGATCAAGGCAGACATCTGGGTCATCGCTCATATCTACGTCATGGCCTCTTGGGTTTCTAATCGCCATAACTGCGCCTGAAAAAAGGAAACTGTATCCTTTTTGTTCGTCAATTTCGCTCGCTGATTTTAGATCGGTGAGTTGTATGAGAGGATTGTTCTCGTTAAACGCTCTCATCATCAATTTATAGCCTGACTCATTTATTTTTGAAACTCTTTGAATTGTTTTATCTACGTACTTGAATGCCTCGAAGGTTGCTTCTGCGCAATGTCCGTCGTCGAATAGCTTCCTCACTTTCGCGGGAAGCTTTGGATGAATGTTTCTTTGGTCGAATGGATGTAGGTTAGTGGTGTCATGGCTTTCGCTAGAATCAAATAGCTTAGCTCTGCGAACAATCAGCTCAAATGCCTCAAGCGATATTTCCATTCAGAAGGTTCTCTCGAATGCTTTTAAATATACGGTCATAGGTTTCTTGATCCCCTCCCGCAGGAAGATTGATCTCGACCCGAACAGTCAGCGCCATTCCTCCATTAGGGGCGGTATTGGCTGGAGGTGAGACTGTCAGGTGCGTGGCGCTTGGCGATGGTGATTGAGCAGTTTCCTGTTGCTCGGACAAAGCTTTGGATGCAGGAGCCTTACTGCGCGATTGTTTGGTACTAACTTTCTCGGTTCGCTGGACTTTTGGAGTTGGAACTTTTACGCCATCAATTTTTCCGCTCAGTGTGGCGAATGATTGGAAAGTGGACGCTTGTCGTTTGCCTACAATTTCACTTGTCCCATCGGTGTGCCGGAAGTAGCCGATTAGTTTTGCGGTCGGCAATGTCCAAGCGTCTTCGCCGTGTAGGCCAAATAAGTCTTCGTATGCGTTCTTTATTATCTCGCTAAAGCCAGCCTGGAAGTCTTCATCGGCATGCTGGGTGAATACAGTCCCTACGGCAGGACCTTTCTTTCCCTCGGCGTCTAATATCCCCAAAAAGCGAAGCGCGTTGATTATGTACGTTTCGTTGTTTGGCGCGATGCCGAGTTTTTTCATGGTGTCGGCGCCGAATGATGCCGGAAAAGATCGCCGAAGCTGGGCGATGGTTTGGGCAAGACCAGCACTGCTTGTTACATAAGGATGCTTTACGGCCACAGCTATATCCCTCTCTCTATCTCGATTCCGTTATGCCACCATCATTCATGAATACCATAGCCTAATTATTTTTTGGCAAAAATTTCAGAGCCCCCCTATCCAATATGGCCTGTATTGACCTTCCCCCTCTGGGTCCAGTCACTTGTGCCGCATGACAACGCCAGTGTCTGTTGTGTCCGATCTGGCTCAGAAAGCACACCTTGTGGGCCATGCTGCTGGGTAGGCCCATGAGGTGGCTCATTGCTGTTGAAATCAATTGAGCTACTCGGGAGGCTGTGAGCCATACATTATGAGCCAGGTGCTGCCATGTCTGAAGTCATTGCCTATGTCCGGGTTAGCTCCGGGGATCAAACAACGAGTACCCAGCGAATGGCCATAGAGCAGCGCTTCAAGGTGGATCGCTGGTTTGCTGATGAGGCGACCTCTGGGGTCATCAAGGCCAAGGCCAGGAAGGGCATGGGTGAGTTGCTGAGCTACGCCCGGCAGGGGGACACGATAGTGGTGTACGCGATTGACCGATTGGGGCGCGACACCATCGACGTGCTGAAGACCGTAGCTGCTCTCAAAGATAAGGGCGCAGCAGTTGTTTCGCTTCGGGAGGGCTTTGATATGAGCACTCCCACGGGGGAGATGATGCTCACCATGCTTGCGGCTATGGCCAAGCTGCGTGGCGGAATCCGTGAGCCGGCCTGGCGGGTGACTGTAAGTCGAACACCTTTTTAAGATACTCGCCCCAGCGTTTGCCGAAGTTGTGTCCATACCAGCCGTCAGGGTTTGGGGTCAGCAAGGGGAACAGTTGGCCATTCTGTGGAAGCTCGGCGACATAATCCAGGAAGCCCAATTCGATAAGGTCCGGGTGCACAGCGACCGCCCGGAGGCTGCCGAGAGTCTTCATCGTACGCTTGTCGTTACCATCTTCCTCCGGCGTAGACATCAGGTCCAGATACCATATCCCGTCCTCGCTCTGTCTCACCTCGGATGCCCGCATCTGCGCAATCTCTTCGCGGCGGGCACCTGAGTAGCAAAGAAGAAGAGGTAGCCAGAACCATGCTTTACCGAAGGAGGCGCGAGGAGGCAGCCACTCACCTCGGAAGGCCGGGCTGGAGAAAATGGTGATGAGCTCTGGCCGGGTGTACGACTTGCGAGGCGCAGTACGAGCGGCTTTGCTACTGGCGTTAGCGAGCTGCTGGGTAATTCCAGAGGTGGTCACTGGGTTCTCAGCCAGATACTCCATCCGAACCGCGTAGCTAAAGATCGCTGAGAGGGCCATTATGCGATTTTTTATCGTAACGGTACTGAGACGGGGTAAATCCAGTGCATCCGCCTTGGCGATCTGTTCTGGGGCGCTTAGGGCTCGTATCCCATCGCCCTTGCTCGGAAGGCGGCGCAGGAGCCCTTGGAACTCCTCTACGGTCTTCCGTCTGATGCGTTCAATTGGCAAGTCACCCAGGAGCTCAATGAAGCGATTGATGGTCGCTTGTTACTCGCCTATTCGCTTTCACACGTCTCGACTATCGCCGTCAGTGTCACGTGCTCTACGAGCCCAAGATTCGAAGACCTCGGATAGCTTGTTCTCTTCGCGCGCGCGCCGAGTGCTGTTGAAGCTGAGTGGCTCTTCTGTCGGCATGCTCAGTGCGGTTGCGTGGTCATCGTGATAGCGCTTGAAGGCGATCTCCGAGCCGAAGTCGCGTCGATTCAGCATGTCTCTCGCTTTCCCTGCGCCAAAGCAGGACGCAAGTGTTTCTACTCCGTCGTCAGTGCAGATGAGCCACTGCTCAAAACTGCCTGATAGTTCGGAATCCTCAAGCCTTCGCTTTGCCCATCATGCGGCCAGCTGTACGGCATCACGCGCATCGGGCTGGAAGTCGCTCTGATTTTGAAGGCGAGTTCGGCCAAAGAGCTCTTCGGATTTGGTCCACTCTGCTGCGAAGCGGGTCTTGGCTTCGAGTCGGCAGGTCGTCTCAAGGCTGCGCTTGTAGAACTCGCCGAATTGGAGGAGGTGGGGCTTCACGTCCTTCGGGACGCGGCGGCGAATGTAGTAGATGCCGCTTCTTGGGTCTTTCCAGGGTTGGGCCATAAACGCCATCGTGTACCCGCCATGTGTACTCAAGTGGGGCGGGTTACAGCTCCTCCAGAAAGACAAAACCCCTGGAACCTTACGGAATCAGGGGTCTCGGTATTAGTGGTGCCCAGGGACGGAATCGAACCGCCGACACGGGGATTTTCAATCCCCTGCTCTACCGACTGAGCTACCTGGGCAACGGGGCGCATTAAACGGGTTTTTCAGGTAAGCGTCAAGCAAGTTTTGAAAAAAATTTTCAATCAAACCCGGCGCTTACGTTCCTGGCCCGGTTTTCCGGGGTTATTCGGCAGGCGGCACGTAGCCATCGGCCTTGGCGTAGTCCTCGCCGGAGAGGTACTTGTCCATCTCCTGCTGGATGAACTTGCGGTCTTCGGCGTTCATCATGTTCAGCCGGCGCTCGTTGATCAGCAGGGTCTGGTGCTTCTGCCAGTCGGCCCAGGCTTTCTGCGAAACGTGCTCGAAGATGTCCTGGCCCTTGGGGCCTGGGTAGGGCGGGCGGTCCAGCGCCGGGAGTTCTTCGTGGTACTTGCGGCACATGACGGTGCGGGTCATTGCGGTTCTCCATTCAATGCATCGGCCGCGTGCCTGAGCAGCTTCTTGACCGGGGCGGCCAGGCCCAGGCGCGGCGGGGTGGCGAGGTTATACCAGAGCCAGTCGGCATCGGCCACGTGAGCGTCGGTGGCGCGAACACGCACCAGCCAGGGCTCGATGGCCAGCTGGAAATGGCTGAAGGTGTGGGTCAGGCCTGGCATCTGCTGGGTGCCTACCTGCACCAGCGCGTGCTGCTCGACCAGGTCATCGACCTCTGCCAGCGCATCGAGCTGCGGCAGGCTCCAGAGCCCACCCCACAAGCCACTGGAGGGGCGGCGGTACAGCAAGATGGCGCCGTCTTCGTTGGCCAGCAGCGGCATCAGCGTGCGCCGCTGCGGGATGGCCTTGCGTGGCTTGGGCTCGGGGAAACGGGTTTCCTGGCCCAGCAGGTGCGCACGGCAGCCCTGCTGCACCGGGCACAGCAGGCAGGTAGGCTTGCTGCGGGTGCACAGGGTAGCGCCCAGGTCCATCATCGCCTGGGTGTAGTGGTTGGCCCGCGCGTGGGGCGTAAAGCGCTCTGCGGTGGCCCACAGCGCTCGTGCCACCGCCGGTTCGCCTGGGTAGCCGGCCTGGGCGGTAAAGCGTGCCAGCACGCGCTTGACGTTGCCGTCGAGGATCGGCGCCCGCAGGCCCATGCTGATGCTGGCGATCGCGCCAGCGGTAGAGCGGCCGATACCGGGCAACGCTTCGAGCTGTTCCAGGTCGCGCGGGAATTCCCCGCCGTGCTCGGCCATCACGATCTTCGCCGCTTTCTGCAGATTGCGCGCGCGGGTGTAGTAGCCCAGGCCCGTCCACAGGTGCAACACTTCGTCTTCGGCGGCTTCGGCCAGCGCCTGCACCGTTGGCAGTGCTTCCATGAACCGGTCGAAGTAGTTGAGCACCGTGCTCACCTGCGTCTGCTGCAGCATGATTTCCGACACCCACACCCGGTACGGGTTGATGCCCTGCTGCCACGGCAGGTCGTGGCGCCCGTACTGGTCATACCATGCCAGCACCGCGCCAGAGAATTGCTCGGGGCTCATCGTTTGAAAAGCCCCTTGATCGCATCACGCACCTGCGGGCTGACCTTGTCGCCGAGTTTTTCGTCGATCTTGTCTTCAACGCGGTTGCGCAGCAGCTGCGCGCCCACGCTGGCCATGCCTTCGCGGTCGATCCGGCAGGCCTTGGCGCCCAGCTCCAGCGGGCCACGGCAGCGAATAGGCACCTCGACATTGGCGAAGCGCTCGTTCACTTGGCACGCCGGGTCGGGCATGTCGCTCTTGTCGCCTTCGACGGTCACCCCAAGGGTGTAGTCCATGCCCAGCACGCGCAGGTCCAAGTCGCCCTGGCCATTGACCGTCAGGCCCGGGATAGCGGCCTTGAGGTCGGGGTTGCTGGCCACGCCGTTCTGGAAGCTCAAGTTGCCGCTGAGCTGGCGGAAGGGGGTGTCCTTGGCGCGAGGCTCACTGCTCAGGCTCTTCTGGTTCAAGGTAGCGATGCCCCGGCACAGCTGTTGCTCGAGGTTGGCGTTGACCAGCACACCGTTGGCCAGGTTGAAGCGCGCGGTGCCGGTAAGGGTGTCGATCAGGGCCTTCTGGCTGTTGCCGCTGGCGGTGAGGTTGCTGGTCAGGTCCAGCTCACCACGCAACGGTGGCTGCGGGTCGCGGGCCTTGAGCACCAGCTCCACCGGCACCCGCTTGACTTGGCTTTGCAGTGCCAGCTTGGGCACCTCGGGGCGCACGTCGAGGGTGCCGTGGGTTTCGAAGCTGCCGTGGGCCAACTCACCAGTGAGGGTCTGCAAGGTCGCCAGGCCACCTTGGCTCTGTACCTTCAGGCCAGCGTTCTGTATGGCCAGGTTCTTCAGTGTCAGCTTGCCGAAGGCGAGTTCTGCCTGGAGGTCGACCCCGCGCAGGGTTTCGATGGGGAACAGGCGATCGTCGCTCCAGGCGCCCTTGCTGGGTTTATCGGGCAGTGGGCCGGTGCCGGCGCCCAGGGCCGCCTGCTCGGTGCTGTCGACTTCGGCCTGGCGGGCCGCGCTCTGGCCTTGGGCGTCCTTGCTTTGCGGTGGCAGGTAGCGGTCGGCGTTGAAGCTGTCGGCCTTGAGCTGCACGCGCAGTGCCTGGCGAGCGATGTCATCCACCGCCAGGCGGCCATTGAACGTGCTGCCGTCGAGCTTGGCGGTCAGGTCTTCCAGCGCCAGGCTGTTGCGCGACGCCTGCAAGCGTGCCACCAGCTCCACTTGGCCCAGGGTAGTTGCGTCGGCCATTGCCGGCAGCGGCTGGGCGATGCCATCGAGGAACGCACGCAGGTCGAACTGAGCGATCGACAGTGCACCGCTCAATTGCGGGTCGCTGTCGAGGTTGCGCAGGTGCAGCTCGCCGAGGGCGCGCAGTTGGTTGGCCGAGAGCTTGAGGTTGCTCCAGTCCGCCACATGGGCGGCCAGGTCGACCAGCAGTTGGCCCTGGGTCGAGAAGGTCACGGTCTTGCCTTGCAGCGGGTCGCCCGACACTTCGCCAGACAGGCGCATGTCTTCGAGCTGGTAGCGCTTGAGCGCGGTGTCGTAGCGAACCTGGCCGGCCAGCTCAGTGCGCGCGCGCATCTGTGGCAGGTTGGTGCCCACGAAAGCAGTGAGCTTGAGTGGGATGCTCGCGCCCTCGTGCACCGCGCCGGTGCTCAGCTGGATGCTTTCGGCGGTGTAGTTACGGCCGGTTTGTTCATCGCTATAGGTGACGGTGGCGTTGTTCACCGTGAGGCTGTCGATGTCGAGCTTCATGCGCCGGCCGCTGCTGGCAGGCTGGCGCGGTTGCTCGGCAGGGGCGGGCGTTTGGGCTGCCCCGGGCTCGCTGGCCGGGGCTTCGGCGGTTTCCAGGGGCTTGCCGATGTCTTCCCAGTTGCCGTGGCCGTTGGCGTCGCGGGCCAGCTTCAGGTTCAGGCCGTCGACGCGGATGTCGCTCATCTGCACCTGTTTGCGCAGCAGCGGCAGCACGCGCACCGACAGGCCGAGCATCTGCAGGTCGGCGAAGGGTTTGTCGGGCGCCTGCAAGGTGGCGACGCTGGCATCGTGCAGCTCCAGGCCCAGCCAGGGGAACAGGCTCCAGCCGATGTCGCCCTTGAGGGTCAGCTCCACGTGGGCTTTGTCCCGGGCCAGTTGGCGAATCTCGTCCTTGTAGTCGTTGGGATCGAACAGGTGCGTCAGGGCAAAGCCCAGTGCCACCAGGATCACCAGCAAACCGAGCACGAAGATCCCCAGGATTTTGCCGAACGCTTTCATGGGCGTGTCCTTGAGAGAGAGTGTGTATTTCGAGAGCGGCCCAGTATAGGCGGTGCGCCATCAGGGTTAAAACCATGGCGCGCGGCTCGCTGGTCTGACAGCGGCTTCACCGGTTCATTGCGGCCGGACGCTGCGCAGGCTCGGCTACGCTGGGTGGGAGGCTATACGCCCGCGGCTGAACCGCGGGTTAACACCATCACAGAAACAATAAAAAAGGTGATGTCGAAATGACTTCAATGACCGGCGCAAGTGTTACCCTCCCGCCCGCTTGCAGCATTCGATGCGACAGCATGTCGCGTTTTTCCAAAGCCTGCCGATAAAAGAACGACCACCGCCTTGCGTGCAGAGAAGGTCGTGGGCTGCTTTCGTGCTGCTAAGCCAAAACTCACTGGGGGTATTACAAAATGAGCGCAAGCGTTCCGGGTGGCGGCCACGCCACCCAGCCTTCGTTCCTGTCCAAGGAACGCATCATCGCCCGGCCGGGCTTCAACCGTTGGCTGGTGCCACCGGCGGCCTTGGCGATTCACCTGTGCATCGGCATGGCCTATGGCTTCTCGGTCTTCTGGCTGCCGCTGTCGAAGGCCGTAGGAACGGCCTGCCCTGCAGAAATGGACTTCATCAGCCAAGTGTTCGCTAGCACCTGTGACTGGCAGATCTCCATGCTGGGCTGGGTCTACACCCTGTTCTTCATCTTCCTGGGTTGCTCGGCAGCCATCTGGGGCGGCTGGCTGGAACACGCCGGGCCGCGCAAGGCGGGTGTGGTTTCCGCTGCTTGCTGGTGCGGCGGCCTGCTGCTCTCGGCGCTGGGCGTCTATACCCACCAGATCTGGTTGATGTGGATCGGCTCGGGCGTGATCGGCGGTATCGGGCTAGGCCTTGGCTACATCTCGCCCGTGTCGACCCTGATCAAATGGTTCCCCGACCGCCGCGGCATGGCGACCGGCATGGCCATCATGGGCTTCGGCGGTGGTGCAATGGTCGGGGCGCCGCTGGCGACCGCACTGATGGGCCACTTCGCTGCCCCAGGCGTGGCCGGCGTATGGCAAACCTTCGCCGTAATGGCCGTGATCTACTTCGTGTTCATGCTCGGTGGTGCGCTGACCTACCGTGTGCCGCCGACCGGCTGGAAGCCTGAAGGCTGGGTGCCCCCGGTCAAGAAGGCCGGCAACACCATGATCACCGATCGCCACGTCCACGTGAGCGTTGCCTGGAAAACCCCGCAGTTCGCCCTGGTGTGGCTGGTGCTGTGCCTGAACGTGTCGGCCGGTATCGGCATTCTGGGCATGGCTTCGCCGCTGTTGCAGGAAGTGTTCGGTGGCCAGCTGATCGGTACCACCCTGTCGTTCAAGGAACTGTCGCCCGACCAGCTCAAGCAAGTGGCTGCGATCGCCGCAGGCTTCACTGGCCTGTTGAGCCTGTTCAACATTGGCGGCCGCTTCTTCTGGGCCTCGTTCTCCGACTACATCGGCCGCAAGTACACCTACTTCGTGTTCTTCGCCCTGGGCGCCGCGCTCTACGGCCTGGTGCCGAACCTTGGCCACCTGGGCAACGTCGCGCTGTTCGTAGGTGCGTTCTGCATCATCCTGTCGATGTACGGCGGCGGCTTCGCCACTGTGCCTGCTTACCTGGCCGACCTGTTCGGCACCCAGATGGTTGGCGCGATCCACGGCCGCCTGCTGACCGCCTGGGCCGCTGCCGGCGTGCTTGGCCCGGTGTTGGTGAACTACCTGCGTGAATACCAGCTGTCGATCGGCGTGCCGCCGTCGGCGGTGTACGACAAGACGTTGTACATCCTGGTAGGCCTGCTGGTGCTGGGCTTTATCTGCAACGCCCTGGTGCGCCCGGTTGCCGACAAGTACTTCATGAGCGACGAGCAGCTCGCTGCCGAGCGCGCATTGAGCCATGACAAGGCTGCAGGCTCAGCCAACGTGCTGGAATGGCACGCCGCTTCCGGCACCTGGCCGGTGGTGATCCTGGCCTGGCTGGCCGTGGGCATTCCGCTGGCCTGGGGTGTGATCGTCACCCTGCAGAAGGTCGCTGTACTGTTCTGACCCGCCTTTCCCCGACGCGCAGCCCTGCGCGTCGGGGAAATCCTGCTGCATGCAGGCCTCTCACGCCGTATACTGCCCGCCTTTTCGCCCTTGATTCTTTGCGGAGCTGGTGATGGCCGAACGTAAGGCGTTCGTCGAGCGCAACACCCTGGAAACCCAGATCAAAGCCTCGATCAACCTGGATGGCACTGGTAAGGCCCGGTTCGATATCGGTGTGCCTTTTCTTGAGCACATGCTCGACCAGATCGCCCGCCACGGGCTGATCGACCTCGACATCGAGTGCAAGGGCGACCTTGCCATCGATGACCACCACACCGTCGAAGACGTCGGTATCACGCTGGGCAAGGCGTTCGCCCAGGCGGTCGGCGACAAGAAGGGCATCCGCCGCTATGGCCATGCCTACGTGCCGCTCGACGAAGCGCTCTCGCGCGTGGTGATCGATTTCTCCGGCCGCCCCGGGTTGCAGATGCACGTGCCGTACACCCGCGCCGTGGTGGGGCGCTTCGACGTCGACCTGTTCCAGGAATTCTTCCAGGGTTTCGTCAACCACGCCCAGGTCACCCTGCACATCGACAACCTGCGTGGCATCAACACCCACCATCAGATCGAAACCGTGTTCAAGGCCTTTGGCCGTGCCCTGCGCATGGCTGTGGAAGTCGATGAGCGCATGGCCGGGCAGATGCCCTCCACCAAAGGCGTGCTGTGATGCAAACGGTAGCGGTGATCGACTACGGCATGGGCAACCTGCACTCGGTGGCCAAGGCGCTGGAGCACGTGGGCGCGGGCAAGGTGCTGGTCACCAGCGACGCTGCGGTGATCCGCGAGGCTGACCGCGTGGTGTTCCCCGGTGTGGGCGCGATTCGCGACTGCATGGCCGAGATCCGCCGGCTGGGCTTCGATGCGCTGGTGCGCGAGGTCAGCCAGGATCGCCCGTTCCTGGGCATCTGCGTCGGCATGCAGGCGCTGCTGGACCACAGCGAGGAGAACGACGGTGTCGACTGCATCGGCCTGTTCCCTGGCAAGGTGCGCTTCTTCGGCAAGGGCCTGCATGAGGACGGCGAGCACTTGAAAGTGCCGCACATGGGCTGGAACGAGGTTTCCCTGGCGGTCGACCACCCGCTGTGGCACAGCATTCCCGACCGTGCCCGTTTCTATTTCGTGCACAGCTACTACATCGAGGCCGCCAAGGCCGGCCAGGTCGTCGGCCGTGGCCACTACGGCCTCGACTTCGCCGCCGCGCTGGCCGACGGCTCGCGCTTCGCCGTGCAGTTCCACCCCGAGAAAAGCCACACCCATGGCCTGCAACTGTTGCAGAACTTCATCGCTTGGGATGGCCGCTGGTAATCCAAAGGAATTCTTATGCTGATCATCCCCGCAATCGACCTCAAAGACGGTGCCTGCGTGCGCCTGCGCCAAGGCCGCATGGAAGACTCCACGGTGTTTTCCGATGACCCTGTGAGCATGGCCGCCAAGTGGGTCGACGCCGGCTGCCGCCGCCTGCACCTGGTTGACCTCAATGGCGCGTTCGAGGGCCAGCCGGTCAACGGCGAAGTGGTCACCGCCATTGCCCAGCGCTACCCGAACCTGCCGATCCAGATCGGCGGCGGCATCCGGTCGCTGGAGACCATCGAGCACTACGTACGTGCGGGCGTCAGCTACGTGATCATCGGCACCAAGGCGGTCAAGCAGCCCGAGTTCGTGACCGAAGCCTGCAAGGCGTTCCCCGGCAAGGTGATCGTCGGCCTGGACGCCAAAGACGGCTTCGTCGCCACCGACGGTTGGGCCGAGGTCAGCAGCGTGCAGGTGATCGACCTGGCGCGCCGCTTCGAAGCCGATGGCGTCTCGGCGATCGTCTACACCGACATCGCCAAGGACGGCATGATGCAGGGCTGCAACGTGCCCTTCACCAAGGCGCTGGCCGAAGCGACCCGCATTCCGGTGATCGCCTCCGGCGGCATCCACAACCTGGGCGACATCGAAACACTGCTCAAGGCCAACACCCCGGGCATCATCGGCGCCATCACCGGCCGCGCGATCTACGAGGGTACCCTCGACGTCGCCGAGGCTCAGGCGTTCTGCGATAACTACGCGTAACCGGTAACCGCCCCGGAGGCTTGCAGCATGGCTTTAGCGAAGCGAATCATTCCTTGCCTGGACGTGGACAACGGCCGGGTCGTCAAGGGCGTGAAGTTCGAGAACATCCGCGATGCCGGTGACCCGGTCGAGATCGCGCGCCGCTACGACGAGCAGGGCGCCGACGAAATCACCTTCCTGGACATCACCGCCAGCGTCGATGGCCGCGACACCACGCTCCACACCGTCGAGCGCATGGCCAGCCAGGTGTTCATCCCGCTTACCGTGGGCGGCGGCGTACGTACCGTGCAGGATATCCGCAACCTGCTCAATGCCGGGGCCGACAAGGTCTCGATCAACACCGCTGCCGTGTTCAACCCCGAGTTCGTCGGCGAGGCGGCTGCCCGCTTCGGCTCGCAGTGCATCGTTGTCGCCATCGACGCGAAAAAGGTGTCCGGGCCAGGCGAAACCCCACGCTGGGAGATCTTCACCCACGGCGGGCGCAAGCCCACCGGGTTGGACGCCGTGGAGTGGGCGAAAAAAATGGAAGGCCTGGGCGCCGGTGAAATCCTGCTCACCAGCATGGACCAGGACGGCATGAAGAGCGGCTTCGACCTGGGCGTCACCCGGGCCATCAGCGACGCACTGGGCATCCCGGTGATCGCCTCGGGCGGCGTGGGCAACCTGCAGCACCTGGCCGACGGCGTGATCGAAGGCCACGCGAGCGCGGTGCTGGCGGCAAGCATCTTCCATTTTGGCGAGTACACCGTGCCGGAGGCCAAGGCCTACATGGCCGCGCGCGGCATCGTGGTTCGCTGAGGGGGCTTGTTTGCGTCGCGCGGCAAGCCGCCCTCCCACGGGGAATGCGGCCAAGGGGTGTTTATCAAGTGGGAGGGCGGCTCGCCGCGCGACGAGGCGCTCTAATGGTAAACCCCATCCTTCCCATGCCCGGCCATCGCCCGGTTACCGCGCTCGGCAATCAGTTGCCGGATCGGAATCCACTCAACGCCCGCCGCCTTCAGCCCCGGTAGCTCACGCTCCAGCACATCCAGCGTCACCGGGTAGGGGTGGCCGATCATCACCGCAGAGCCCTGCTTTTTCGCAAGCCGGATGGCCGCCTGCAGTTGGCCGCTGATGGCTTCGGGTGTGCGGGTGTCGTCCAGAAAAACATCCCGCGAGGCGCTGGCCAGGTCGATCGCCTGGGCCTTTGCCGCAGCGACGGTCTTGGCGCTGGTGCGGCTATCGATGAAGAACAACCCCCGCTGCTGGAGCGTTTGCATCAGCATGGCCATGGCCTCGGGCTGGGCGGTCATGCGGCTGCCTTCATGGTTGTTGATGCCGGCGGCGTAGGGCACGGCCTTGAGCGCGGCGGCAAGCCGGTCAGAGAGTTCGGCCATGGGGAGGTCAGGCCGCCACGCGAAGGGCCCGCCGGCGGGGTCCATCGGCATGTGAAGCATCACCGTTTTACCCGCCTTGTGGGCTTCACGGGCGAACTCGGCCGCGTGGGGTGTGTCTGGCATCACCGCCAGCGTCACTGGCCCCGGCAACGCCAAAGCACGGCGATCACGGGGCAGGTTCTGCCCCAGGTCGTCGATGATCAGCGCGATGTAGGCATGCTTGGGCGGCTCATCGGCATGGGCGGCGCCTGGCAGCAGCAACGCTGCCAGGGCCAGCAGGCAGGCACGCAACATCTCAGTTGCTGCCGCGCGTTACCTTCAGGCCCTTGAGCAACGACAGGGCCTGGCTGAGTTGGAAGTCGTCGTCCTGTGGGCGAGCCTTTTTGCTGCTGCCGGGCACGGCCTGGCGAGTCGGGCGGTCAGCACCGCCGTTCCCGTTGCCCAGGTGGCCCTGCAAGTCGGCTTCCTTGAAGTTTTCGCTGTCGCTTTCGGCGGTGACCTTGGCCTGGCGCACTTCGACGTCAGGGGTAATGCCCTGGGCCTGGATGGAGCGGCCGTTAGGGGTGAAATACAACGCCGTGGTGAGCTTCAGGGCCCGGTCGTTGGTGAGCGGGAGCACGGTTTGCACCGACCCTTTGCCGAAGCTGTCGGTGCCCATCAAGATGGCGCGCTTCTGGTCCTGCAGGGCGCCGGCAACGATTTCGGACGCCGAGGCGCTGCCGCCGTTGATCAGCACCACCAGCGGCACGCCTTCGCTCTGGTCGACCGGGTCGGCATTGAAGCGCAGCTCGGAGTTGGGCAGGCGCCCCTTGGTGTAGACGATCAGCCCGGAGGTCAGGAAGTTGTCGGCGGTTTGCACCGCCGCCTGCAGCACGCCGCCCGGGTTGTTGCGCAGGTCCATCACCAAACCATTGAGCTTCTTGTTGCCGTTCTGCTTTTTCAGTTGAGCCAGGGCCTTGGCCACTTCGTCGCCGGTCTTGACCTGGAACTGAGTGATGCGCAGGTAGCCGTAGCCGTCCTCGAGCAACTGGGCCTTGACGCTCTTGACCTGAATGATCGCGCGGGCCAGGGTCACGTCGAACGGCGTTCCGCCGTCGCGAACCAGCGTCAGGGTGATTTTTTCGCCGACCTTGCCGCGCATGCGGTCCACGGCTTCGTTCATGCTGGCCCCACGCGTGGGCTGGCCGTTGATCTTCACGATCAGGTCGCCGGCCTGGATGCCGGCGCGGCTGGCCGGGGTGTCGTCGATGGGCGAGACCACCTTGACGAAGCCGTCTTCAACGCCCACCTCGATGCCTAGGCCGCCGAATTCACCGCTGGTGCTTTCCTGCAACTCGGCGAACTCTTCGGGGCCCAGGTAGGCCGAGTGCGGGTCAAGGTTGCTGAGCATGCCCTTGATGGCGTTTTCCAGCAGGGTCTTGTCATCCACGGGCTCGACATATGCGGCCTTGATGCGGTCCATCACCTCGGCGAAGGTGCGCAGCTCATCGAGCGGCAGTGGGTCTTTGGTGGTGACGGTAGCCGCCGGCGCGGTTGCTGCAGCAGGCTTGGCAGGCGCTGGCTCGGCCGCGCGGGCCAGGGGCGCGCCAGCCACAAGGGCGATGGTGAAGGCCAGCGAGGTAAGGCGGGGCAAATGCAGCATGTCGAACGAACTCCTGATCCGATTTACCGGTGCCGCGTCAGCCGCGGCACCACTGTGCAGGGTCGGTCGCCCGACCTTGCTGGCGAATTGCGAAATACAGCGCTGGCGTGTCTTGCCCACCACTCGTGCCTACCGTGGACAGCGCCTCGCCAGCCTTGACCACGTCGCCGGCATGCTTGAGCAGCGTCTGGTTGTGCCCATACAGGGTCAGGTAGCCGTCACCATGGTCGAGAATGACCAGAAGCCCGGCGCCCCGCAACCAATCCGCGAATACCACGCGCCCGCCGTGCACTGCCCGAACGGTAGCACCGGCAGGCGCGGCGATCATTACCCCGTCCCATTTGGTGCGTTCGTCCGAGCCACGTGTGTCGCCGAAACGCGCCAACAATCGACCATCGACAGGCCACGGAAGTTTTCCACGAGCGGCACTGAATGCGCCGCCGAAGTTCTCGCCTGCGCTGGAGACCATCTGCCCAGGGCTGCGCCGCGGGCGGGCAGGGGCATCGTCGTCGTCGTCCTTGGGTGGCGGGCGTTGTGCTGCGGCGGCTTGCGCGGCGGCCTCACGGCGCTTGCGCTCTGCTTCCTGCTGGGCAAGCAAAGCACGCTGGCGAGCTTCTTCGGCCTCCTTGGCGATACGTTCTTCGATCGCCTTGAGTACCTGGTTCAGCTCGGCCTGGTCTTGCTGGCGAGCCTGCAGCCTGCTGTCGCCGGCCTTGTACTGGTCGTTGAGCTTGGCCAGCGCCTCGCGGCGCTGCTGGCGAACCTTGTCGAGTTCGGCGCGCTGTTCGGTCAGCTGGCTTTGCTGCACCAACTGCTGGGCCTGCTCCATGGAAATCTGCTTTTCCACGTCGGCCAGCTGCCGCAAGGTCTCGTTGAAGCTACGCAGCTGCTGCAGCCGAGCCTTGCTCATGTAGTCGTAGTAGGTGAGGGTCCGGGCGAACTTCTCTGGGTTCTGTTGGTTGAGCAGAAGCTTGAGGTATTCCTGGCGGCCGCCCTGGTAGGCGGCCCGGGCCTGGATGGCGATCAGTTGCTGCTGTTCAGTGCGCGCGCTCTGGAGTTTTTTTTTCTCACTGTCGAGGCGTTGCAGCTCGCTGTCGCTCTTTTTTAGTTCGTTTTGCAGGGCCTCCACCTGCTTTTCCAGCTTGCCCATTTCGGTTTCAGTGGCGCTCAGGTCTTTTTGCACACCGCTGCGCTCTTGCTGGATCTGGCCCAGCGTTTTCTTGAGGTCGGCGATGTCCTGGCGGGTTTTTTCCAGTTGCTGCTGGGTCTGGGCGCGATCATCGTCGGCCATGGCCGGCAGAATCAGGCACGCCAGTGCGAAGGCGAGAAGGGTGCGAAGCATCGAGAGGAGGGCACCGTTAGTGGGGACCGGCCTAGTATGCCCGCCCCGTAAAAATGTTTCGAGATCAAACAAGGGCGGCACCGGCCGCCCCGTTCACTGCCTCAAGCGTCGGCCAGGATGCTGGTACCGGTCATTTCCTGCGGCTTGGCCAAGCCCATCAGGAACAGCATGGTCGGCGCGACGTCTGCCAGCACGCCGCCTTCGCGCACCCGCACATTGCGCTTGCCTACATAGATGAAAGGCACCGGCTCAGTCGTATGCGCGGTGTGCGCCTGGCCGGTGGTTTCGTCTTCCATCTTCTCGCAGTTGCCGTGGTCGGCGGTGATCAGCGCTTCGCCGCCCACTTTCTCAAGCGCCGCCGTGATGCGCCCTACGCAGGTGTCGAGGCACTCTACCGCCTTGACTGCCGCTGCCAGCACGCCGCTGTGGCCCACCATGTCGCCGTTGGCGTAGTTGACCACGATCACGTCGAAGCGCTGGTGCTCGATGGCATCGACGATCTTGTCGGTGACTTCCGGTGCACTCATCTCGGGTTGCAGGTCGTAGGTGGCAACCTTCGGCGAGGGGATCAGGATGCGCTCTTCGCCCTCGAAGGGTTCTTCGCGGCCGCCTGAGAAGAAGAACGTTACGTGGGCGTACTTCTCGGTTTCGGCGATGCGCAGCTGGGTTTTGCCATGCTTGGCCAGGTACTCGCCCAGCACGTTGTTCAGGCTGGTGGGGCCGAAGGCTGCGGGGGCAGGGATCTTCGCCGAGTATTGGGTCAGGCCCACGTAGGCGGCGAGCTTGGGCTGGCGTTTGCGAGGGAAGTCGGCAAAGCCGTCTTCGACGAACACCCGCGAGAGCTCGCGGGCGCGGTCGGCACGGAAGTTCATGAAGATCACCGAATCGCCGTCCTCGACCTGGACTGGCGAGCCAATGGCGGTGGCCTTGACGAACTCGTCGCTCTCGCCGCGGGCGTAGGCCGCTTCGAGACCTTCCACGGCGCTAGCGGCCTGGTACTGGGCGGTGCCGTCCACGATCAACTCATAGGCAGCGGCTACCCGGTCCCAGCGATTGTCGCGGTCCATGGCGAAGTAGCGGCCGATCAGGCTGGCGGTACGGCCCTTGCCAAGCTGGGCGAAGGTGGCGTCCATCAGCTCGAGCGAGGCCTGTGCGCTTTTGGGCGGTGTGTCGCGGCCGTCAAGGAAGGCGTGCAGGTAGAGTTTCTCGGCCCCACGCTCGGCAGCCAGTTTGGCCATGGCCACGATGTGGTCTTGATGGCTGTGCACACCGCCATCGGAGAGCAGGCCCATCAAGTGCACGGCCTTGCCGGCCTTGACGGCTTTATCTACCGCGCCCACCAGCAACTCGTTGCTGAAGAATTCGCCATCTCGGATGGCCTTGGTGACGCGGGTGAAGTCCTGATACACCACACGGCCGGCGCCCAGGTTCATGTGGCCGACCTCGGAGTTGCCCATCTGCCCATCGGGCAGGCCGACATCTTCGCCGGAGCCTGAGATCAGCCCGTTGGGCTGCTGGGCGATGAGGCGGTCGAGGTTGGGTTTCTTCGCGGAGTAAACGGCGTTGTTCTCGTGGTGCTCGCTGTGCCCGAATCCGTCCAGAATGATCAGGACCAGGGGCTTGGGCGTGGTAGTCATGGCGCTGGGCTCGCGGCTGTTGTCAGGGGAGGCTGGCATTTTAGGGTAAAACGCCTGCGGCTGACGAAAAAGGTTGGCTAGCCTGCCAATGACCGGCAAAGCCCGCGCCGGTTCCGTGAAACTGGCGCTGGGCGGGCTTTGGCCGGCCCTGCCGGGTGTGTATACTGGCCGCCATTTTAACGCCGTGGAACCCGCTTGATGGTCGCTCATCTGCTCGAATTCGCCACCAATCACTACCTGCTCGTCGGCCTGTTCGCCGTGCTGCTGGCCTTGCTGCTGGCCCATGAAATGAAAGGCGGTGGCCGCTCCATTGGCACCCGTGAACTTACCGCCTTGGTCAACGCCGACAAAGCGGTAGTCATCGACATCCGCGCCAAGAAGGATTTCGCCGGCGGTCACATCGTCGATGCGATCAACATCCCGCAAGACAAACTCACCGCGCGCATGGCCGAGCTCGAAAAGCACAAGGCCAAGACGTTGATCATCGTCGACGCCATGGGCCAGCAAGCCGGGGCCGTGTGCCGCGACCTGCTCAAGGCCGGCTTCAACGCCGTACGCCTGAGCGGTGGCATCTCCACCTGGCGGGGCGACAACCTGCCCGTGGTGAAGTGATATGGCACAGGTCATCGTCTACTCAAGCGACTGGTGCCCCTACTGCATGCGGGCCAAGGGCCTGCTGACCGGCAAAGGTGTCGATTTCCAGGAGATCAAGGTCGACGGCAAGCCTGCGCTGCGCGCCGAAATGGCCAGCAAGGCCGGGCGCACGTCGGTGCCCCAGATCTGGATCGATGATCGCCACGTCGGCGGTTGCGACGATCTTTATGCCCTGGAGCGCGCCGGCAAGCTCGACGCGCTGCTGGGCCTCTGATTAATCAAACTCACGCCAAGAAGGCCAATGCCATGAGCGAACAGAACAACGCCGCTGAAAACGAACCGCAATTCTCCCTCCAGCGCATCTATGTGCGTGACCTGTCGTTCGAAGCGCCCAAGAGCCCGGCGATCTTTCGCCAGGCATGGGAGCCGAGTGTTTCGCTGGACCTCAATACCCGCCAGAAGTCGCTGGAAAACGATTTCCACGAAGTCGTGCTCACGCTGTCGGTAACCGTTAAAAACGGTGACGAAGTCGCCTTTATCGCTGAAGTGCAACAGGCTGGCATCTTCCTGATCAAGAACCTTGATGCGCAGTCGATGAGCCACACCCTGGGTGCGTTCTGCCCCAACCTGCTGTTCCCCTATGCGCGTGAAACCCTCGACAGCCTGGTGGTGCGCGGGTCGTTCCCGGCGCTGATGCTGGCACCGGTGAACTTCGACGCGCTGTATGCGCAAGAGCTGCAGCGCCTGCAAGCTGCTGGCGAAGCGCCCCAGGCCTGAGCCTACGCGGTCATGCGAAGCCTTGCTGGCGCCAGGCTTCGTACACCGCCACCGCGACGGTATTGGACAGGTTCAGGCTACGGCTGCCGGCCCGCATCGGCAGGCGCAGCCGCTGCTCTGGCGGGTATTGTTCGCGGACTTCCTCTGGCAGGCCTCGGCTTTCAGGGCCGAACAGGAAGGCGTCTCCGGGCTTGAACGCCACGTCATGAAACGGCTGAGACCCCTTGGTGGTGAACGCGAACACCCGCGGGTTGCCCAAGGCTTGCAGGCATGCGCCAAGGCTGGCATGGCGCTGTAGCGGCGCGTATTCGTGGTAGTCCAGGCCCGCTCGGCGCAGGCGCTTGTCATCCAGCTCGAAGCCCAGTGGCTCGATCAGGTGCAGGTGGCAACCGCTGTTGGCGCACAGCCTGATGACGTTGCCAGTGTTCGGTGGGATTTCCGGTTGAAAAAGGATGACGTGAAACATGCACGGCTCCGAGCAAAAAGACGGCCGCCATTCTAACCCCGAAGCGTTGCCGCCACGCGCCTCTCTATGGCCTCGCTTTCTTCTATCGCTGGCGATTGTGGGCCTGATGCTGGGCTTGATGATCGGCCGCCTGACCGAAACGACGCCCAGTTCTCTCGACCGTATCGAGCTGCACCCAGGCCAGCTGGTGTTGTGGTTCAACCGCGAGCCTGGTGTACAGGCCGATGCCTTCGAAGGAGCCTTCGCCGTGCGCTTGCAGGCCCATGGCGCTGAGGCCTCAGGTGAAGTGCTAGTTGGCGGCCACCCGGCCAAATGGCGCGTTCGCCAGGCGGGCTCGCAGTTGCTGCTCAGCGTGATAGCCGCGCGGCACTTGCAAGGGGATTGGGTGGGAGAGAAGGTCGATGGCCGCTGGAGGCTGAGCATCAGCCTCCGGGAACTGTAATAAAGAAGGGGAGCACCCGGCCTGCCTGTACCAGGGTCCCCGAAGGGCTGAAGGGCGGCGGGGCCGCGGCCTTCGATGTAAAGAGGGGGTTCTCCGGCCTGCCTGTACCAAAGGCCCCCAAAAGCGTGTTGGGCTCGTGGCCTGCTGGCCAACGAGTCCCGGTCATAAAGTGGGGATTCCCCGGCCTGCCTGTACCAAGGTCCCCTAAACGGGTTGTGATTGGACTATTGCAGCGTGCGTGCCAATTTCCGGTTTGAATCCTGATATTTTTTCAACCTTTTGATTTAAAAGACTTTAATAATCCATTTTTTCTTGTGCGGGTTGGCCGCTTGCCGAAAAGCGCGTGCCAGCGGCCGGGGCAGGGGGTTGGTTGCGCATTGGTGCGGTGCAATGTGGTGCGCTTATGCACCGTGCTGAAACAAAATGACACGCATGAAAAAAACCGCCGAAGCGGGCTTTGCCAAATCAGTGACTCACTCGCCCAAACCGTGGGAGGGCGGCTGCGCCGCGCGACTTGCGGGCCTGGCGCAACCGGTCTGCCCCCGCTTGTTCAGCTGTCCTCCCCGTCCTCGTCATCCCCTCCGTCGACCTTCATCCCCAACTCCTTGATCTTGCGCGTCAGGGTATTGCGCCCCCAGCCCAGCAGCACGGCGGCGTCGCGGCGGCGGCCGGCGGTGTGCTTGAGCGCCGTTTCGATCATGATCCGCTCGAAGCTTGGCACGGCGCTGTCGAGCAGGCTCGACTGGCCGCGGGCCAAGGCCTGGTCGGCCCACTGGCGCAGCGCCTGCTCCCAGTTGGTGACCGGTGCCGAATCCTGCGGCACGCTGAGCAGCTCCGGTGGCAAGTCGCTTATGTGTACTTCGCGGCCGGAGGCCATGACCGTGATCCAGCGGCAGGTGTTCTCCAGCTGGCGCACATTGCCTGGCCAAGGCAGGTTCTTGAGGTATTCCTCGGTTTCGCTCTTGAGCAGCTTGGGCTCCACTGCCAGTTCCTGAGCCGCGCGGCCCAGGAAGTGCTTGGCCAGTGTGGGGATATCTTCGCGGCGGTCGGAGAGCCGTGGAATGTGGATGCGGATTACGTTCAGGCGGTGGAAGAGGTCTTCCCGGAACTTGCCTGCGTGCACCAGCCCTTCGAGGTTCTGGTGGGTGGCGGCGATGATGCGCACGTCTACCTTGACCGACGTGTGCCCGCCCACCCGATAGAATTCCCCATCGGCCAGTACGCGCAACAGGCGCGTCTGGGTTTCGGCGGGCATGTCGCCGATCTCGTCGAGAAACAGGGTGCCGCCGTCAGCCTGCTCGAAGCGGCCCCGTCGCAGGTTGGCCGCGCCAGTAAACGCGCCTTTCTCATGGCCGAACAGCTCTGACTCCATCAGGTCTTTCGGGATGGCCGCCATGTTCAGCGCAATGAACGGCGAGGCCGCACGAGGGCTGTGGCGGTGCAGGGCATGGGCGACCAGCTCTTTGCCGGTGCCGGACTCACCATTGATGAGCACGGTGATGTTGGAATGGCTCAGCCGGCCGATGGCGCGAAACACCTCCTGCATCGCCGGCGCTTCGCCGATGATCTCGGGCGTGCGAGTGAGGGTAGGGGTGGCTTCGAGGCCTTGTTGCTCTTGGGCGTGCTGGTTGGCGCGCTTGACGAGCGAAACGGCTTCGTCCACATCGAACGGCTTGGGCAGGTACTCGAAGGCGCCGCCTTGGTAAGAGGCCACCGCGCTGTCGAGGTCCGAGTGCGCTGTCATGATGATCACCGGCAGGCGCGGGTGCTGCTCGCGAATGCGAGCCAGCAGGTCCAGCCCGCTTGCGCCAGGCATGCGGATGTCGGAAATGATCACGTCCGGCTGTTGGCGGGCCAGCCGGCTCATCACCCCGTCAGCGCTGTCGAAGCTCTGGGTGGTCATACCCTCTTGTTGCAGGGCTTTTTCCAGTACCCAGCGGATGGAACGGTCGTCGTCGACGATCCAAACGGTTTCACTACGGCTCATGACGAGGTGGCTCCTTGTTCCAGCGGCAGGAAGATCGAGAAAACCGTGTGGCCAGGGTGGCTCTCACACTCGATCAGGCCTTGATGCTGGCTGATGATGTTCTGGGTAATGGCCAGCCCCAGCCCGGTGCCGTCCGGGCGGCCGCTGACCATAGGATAAAAAATGGTTTCCTGAAGTTCGGCCGGTATGCCAGGGCCGTTGTCGGTGATGTCGATCTTTGCCACCAGGCGATGGCGCACGTGGCCGATGGTGAACTGGCGCATGGCGCGGGTACGCAGCGTGATGCGCCCCAGCCGCAGTTCGTTCTGCCCGCTGATGGCCTGCATGGCGTTGCGCACGATATTGAGCACGGCCTGGATCATCTGCTCACGGTCGATCAGCACATCCGGAATGCTCGGGTCATAGTCGCGCACCAGCGTCACACCGCCCTGGGTCTCGGCATCGACCAGCTGGCAAACGCGCTCCAATACCTCATGGGCGTTGCACATGGCCAGCGACGGCAGCTTGTTCGAGCCCAGCATGCGGTCAACCAGGTTTCTCAGCCGGTCGGCTTCTTCGATGATGACGTTGGTGTAGTCCTTGAGCTGTTCTTCCGGCAGCTCGCGCGCCAGCAACTGGGCCGCGCCACGAATGCCCCCGAGTGGGTTCTTTATCTCGTGGGCCAGGCCGCGCACCAGCATCTTGGTGGTTTCCTGCTTTGACAGCTGCGCCTCTTCCTTCGTGATGCGCAAGAGGCGGTCGCGGGGCAACACCTCAAGCAGCAGCAGGGTCTGGCCCTGGTTGAGGATGGGCGTAACGGCATAGTCGACGGTGATGCTCTGGCCGGTCATGCCGGTGAGCACTGCCTCCCGTTTGGTGAACGGGTGAGCATGCTCGACGGCCTGTCGCAACGACACCAGTGCCTCTGGCGATTCAGTGAACAGCTCGCTGATGAACTGGCCATGGCTGCGCTGGCCACTGATGGCCAGCAGCATCTCCGCCGCCGGGTTCATGTACTCCAAACGCAGCTCGGCATTGAGCAGAATCGTTGCAGTGGTCAGGTTGTCCAGTAACAGCCGGTGCAGCGCGTCGCTGATGGTCATGTTGGGCGTGTGACCTCTTTTGGTACAGGGCAGCCGGGGTAAAAGCCGGTGCCGGTCCCGTTTTTGGGCGCGGGCAATCCGCTGGTGCACTGAAAATGCAAAATCCAAACCAAGGCTCTGAAAACAGGCAGGTTTATTGCGTCGTGCTGCAAACAGGGGCCTGTGCGTCGCTCCGAGGCACGCGCCGCGCGGCATTATGTGCCGAATCCGTGCATGGCTATGCGCTTTTTTGGTGCGTCAGTCGTCGGCGGGCTTCATCGACGTAGGGCATTCAGGGCGAAGCCCGTAATCACCCTTCTGGCACGGTTTCATCCGACGCTTCTGAGACAGCGAAATGCGCTGCATGAAGAACGTTTGCGAAGCGGTTTGCTCCACCACCCGGCCGTGGATATCGATGATCCGCACAGCCAGCCGGTGCTCGCCACGGTCAACGTTGGTGAGGGGAATGACCGGGCTGGTTCCGGGAGCGCCCACGGGGTTGTCGTCAAGGAGCAGCTCGAACAAGTCACCTGGCACCAGTGCTGGCTCGCTGGTCAGCGTGACTACTACCTCGCCGCCGGCATGGCTGACGGTGCCTTCTGGCGCGGGAGAGAGGATGCGCAGCAGGTCGTAATGAACGATGCGCGGGGGTTGGCGCCGGCCTGGGGGCTTCACCGGTGCTGGCGAAGCGGCCGATTTAGGCACCGAAATCGCCGGGGTGGTGGAAATCGAAACCGGCTTTGCGCCCGGACGTGGCTGGTCGGTGTAGGCACGGTTACCGTTGCTATCGGTGTAGGTGTACACCTGCGCCGTGGCGTTCGTGCACAGGCAAAGAAGGATAATGGCCAGCCCGACACGCATCAAAGATGAACCCGCTGGACGGTGAAGGTCACGGTTTCGCTTTGCTGCACCATGCTGTCGCCTGCCAGTACCCGCACTGCCAGGTTGTGTTCGCCGCGGTCGGCATTGACCACTTGCAGGCGTGGCACATTGCTCGGCTCGCCATATGGCTTGCCGTCGAGCACCAGTTGCAGCATGTGGCCGGGCAAGAGCTTGGGTGTGAGCGTAACACCTACGGTGAAGGTGCCGTTATTCGCCCTCAACGCCTCCTCACTGGGCAGGCCAGCCAGTGCCAGCACGCTGTAAGCCTGGGCGGAGGCAGCAGGCTGCACGGAGGAGGGTGGAGGTTCGGGTGCCGGCGCGGGGGTGCCGGGCGAGATGCTGTTGAGGGGCGGCAGGTTGACTTCCTTGGCCTTGCTGCCGCCGGGTGGCTGGTTCGTGTAGACCGTGTTGCCGTTGGCATCGGTGTATTTGTAGATCTGCGCCCAGCTCATCGGGGAGGCCAGCAACGCAATCAGCAGGGCGAGACAGCGCATGAAAAACACTCGTACGGTGGCCCGCCCATACGGCGGCCCTCGGTTGCCAGCATAGAACAGCTCAGCGTGTGGTTACACAGAGTTCTGCACTGGCGCGTATCAGGGCCAGATGTTCGCTGGGGGAGCCTGCCAGGGTATCGACGTGCTGAGCCACCCAGGCTGGGCATTGCGGTGCGTTACGCCAGGGCGCGAAGGCCGCCATGCCGGCAATGAGGCCCGCCTGCAGGGTGTCGAGCTGTGGCCGGATACCGGTGGCCAGGCTCTGGCGCGGCGTGGCGGGCGCTGCGCCTTTTCGTTGCCATTGGTGGAGCAAGTGATACTGCATCAGCTTGTTCGCCTCTATCTGGGCGGTGAAAAAACGTGCCACCCAATCGGCTGGCAACTGCGCCGCCGTACCTGCCTGCTTCGCAGCGGTGATCACCTGCCGCTCCCGCACGGGGTCGGCCACAGGGTTGTTGCTGTCCCACTTGCTCAGGGTCACCGGCTCGGCCAGTGCCAGCCGCTGCTGCATGTGCCCCAGCAGCACGCCGAGTGCGGCCGGCGGGGTGCTGGCCTGTGTGCTCGAAGCCACCGCCAGGGCAAGTAGCAGAAGTAGTGCGCGCATAGGGAAACGAAGCCTGATCAAAGCCGGGGCTGAACTCTACCCGGGCGCCGGATCATCAACGGGCCATCTCCCGGCGCGAAATCGAAACCAGAAATGAAAAAGGCCTCCCGAAGGAGGCCTTTTCAAAACGCTACGCGGGCATCAGACGCTGTAGTACAGGTCGTATTCCAGCGGGTGAACGAAGGTGCGGACCTTGATCTCTTCTTCGCTCTTCAGGGCGATGTAAGCGTCGATGAAGTCGTCGCTGAACACGCCGCCCTTGGTCAGGAATGCACGGCCAGCGTCGAGCGCTTCGAGTGCTTCCTTCAGGCTGCCGCATACCTGCGGGATTTCCTTGGCCTCTTCAGGCGGCAGGTCGTACAGGTTCTTGTCGGCGGCATCGCCTGGGTGGATCTTGTTCTGGATACCGTCCAGGCCGGCCATCAGCAGTGCAGCGAAGGCCAGGTAGGGGTTGGCAGCCGGGTCCGGGAAGCGTGCTTCGATGCGGCGAGCTTTGGGGCTCGACACATACGGGATGCGGATCGAGGCAGAGCGGTTGCGGGCCGAGTAAGCCAGCATTACCGGCGCTTCGAAGCCAGGCACCAGGCGCTTGTAGGAGTTGGTCGACGGGTTGGTGAAGCCGTTGAGGGCCTTACCGTGCTTGATGATGCCGCCGATGAAGTACAGAGCGGTGTCGGAGAGGCCGGCATAGCCTTCGCCAGCGAAGGTGTTCTTGCCTTCCTTGGAGATCGACATGTGCACGTGCATGCCCGAACCGTTGTCGCCATACAGAGGCTTGGGCATGAAGGTTGCGGTTTTGCCATAGGCATCGGCAACGTTATGCACAACGTACTTAAGGGTCTGGGTTTCGTCGGCCTTCTTCACCAGGGTGTTGAATTTGACGCCGATTTCGTTCTGGCCGGCAGTCGCCACTTCGTGGTGGTGAACTTCAACGGTCAGGCCCATTTCTTCCAGGGCGTTACACATGGCTGTGCGGATTTCGTGGTCATGGTCGACCGGCGGAACCGGGAAATAGCCGCCTTTCACGCCCGGGCGGTGGCCCAGGTTGTTGCCACCTTCGATGTCGCCATCGGTCATCCACGAGCCTTGATCGGAGAAGATCTTGAACATGGAACCGGAGATGTCGGACTTGAATTTCACGCCGTCGAAAATGAAGAACTCAGGCTCGGGGCCGACGAACACGGTGTCGCCGATGCCGGTGGACTTGAGGTATTCCTCGGCACGGTGGGCGATGGCGCGCGGGTCGCGATCGTAACCCTGCATGGTCGAGGGCTCGATGATGTCGCACACCAGAATGATGGTCGGCTCTTCGGTAAACGGGTCCAGAACGGCGGTTTCGTCATCCGGCATCAGGATCATGTCGGAGGCTTCGATGCCTTTCCAGCCAGCGATCGACGAACCGTCGAACATCTTGCCGCTTTCGAAGAATTCGTCGTCCAGCGCATCACGGGCCGGCATGGTGACGTGCTGTTGTTTGCCTTTGGTATCGGTGAAACGCAGATCAATCCACTTGACGTCATGATCTTTGATGAGTTGAACCGTCTTCGACATGTTGTCCTCCGGGTGATCAGGGCCAGGCTGAGTGTGGCCCTGAGATTGGGATGATGGCCGGCGACCAATAGTCGACTGCGGCAACCTGCCTCACAAGGGAGCAATTTGCATGCCAGTGCCCAAAGTTGGGCCGGGGCCGCGAAATGTCTGTTTTCGCGAGGCTTTGGCTCAATAATGGCTGATCGGCGTGTTCGCTGTTGGTGCGTTGCAACTTTGATTCGCACCTTTTTGGTGCTTTGGCGGCTTGCTCATAATAGTTGGTCAAAGGTTGAACAATTTCCGCTATAATGCCGCCCCTTTTTTCCACCAGGCCCATCGCCCACGCGGTTTCATGAAACTCATTGTAAAAGTCTTCCCAGAAATCACCATCAAGAGCCGGCCGGTGCGCAAGCGCTTCATCCGCCAGCTCGCCAAGAACATCCGCGTGGTGGCCCGTGACCTGGACCCAGACCTCGCGGTGGTTGGCGTATGGGACAACCTGGAAGTCAACACGCAGCTCCAATGCGAGAAGGCGCGCCGCGAGTTGGTCGAGCGCCTGCGCTGCACGCCAGGTATCGCGCATTTTCTGCAAGTCGATGAGTACCCCTTGGGCGACTTCGATGACATCGTCGAGAAGTGCAAGGCGCATTTCGGCCACCTGCTGCCCGGCAAGATTTTCGCCGTGCGCTGCAAGCGCGGCGGGCACCACAGCTTCAGCTCCATGGACGTCGACCGCTACGTCGGCAGCCAGCTGCGCCAGCTGTGCGGCGCCGCGGGTATCGACCTCAAGCGCCCGCAGGTCGAAGTGCGCATCGAGATTCGCGACCAGCGCCTGTTCGTGGTGCACAACCAGCACCAAGGCATCGGCGGGTACCCGCTCGGGGCGCTCGAGCAAACGCTGGTGCTGATGTCCGGGGGCTTCGACTCTACCGTTGCGGCCTACCAGATGATGCGCCGCGGCCTGATGACCCACTTCTGCTTCTTCAACCTCGGTGGGCGCGCCCACGAGTTGGGCGTGATGGAAGTGGCCCATTACCTGTGGAAGAAATACGGCAGCTCGCACCGAGTGCTCTTCATCAGCGTGCCGTTCGAAGAAGTGGTCGGCGAGATCCTCGCCCAGGTCGATGACAGCCAGATGGGCGTGATCCTCAAGCGCATGATGCTGCGGGCGGCCACCCGCCTGGCTGACCGGCTCGAAATCGATGCGCTGGTGACCGGTGAGGCGATCTCCCAGGTGTCCAGCCAAACGCTGACCAACCTGTCGATCATCGACTCGGCTACCCCGCGCCTGGTGCTTCGCCCCCTGCTGGCCACCCACAAGCAAGACATCATCGACACCGCCACGGCCATTGGCACCGCCGACTTCGCCAAGCACATGCCCGAATACTGCGGCGTGATCTCGGTGAACCCGACCACCGCCGCGCGCGGCTACCGCATCGAGCGTGAAGAAGCACGCTTCGACATGCAGGTGCTCGAGCGCGCCCTGGAGCGCGCCAAGCTGGTGTCGATCGACAACGTGATCGACGAGCTGGGCAAGGCCGTCGATGTGGAGGAAGTCACCGAGGCGCTGCCGGGCCAGGTGGTGGTGGACATCCGCCATCCCGACGCCCAGGACGACGCGCCCCTGGAACTGGCAGGCATCGAGGTCAAGGCTGTGCCTTTCTATGCGCTGAACAGCCGCTTCAAAGACCTGGACGCCAACCGTCAATACCTTCTGTACTGCGACAAAGGTGTCATGAGCCGCCTGCATGCTCATCACCTGCTCAGCGAGGGGCACGCCAATGTGCGCGTTTATCGTCCGGCATAAGGTGCCGGGCCTGAACGGCGGCAGCATTCGGCACCGCCCTCCCGACGCCTGAACTGCCCGCTGCACCCGTTCATTCGGCCTGGCGCACTGGCGCCGGCCTTACGCATTCATCGATCGAGATACGCCCTGTGAGAGACAATCTTCGCAACATCGCCATCATCGCCCACGTTGACCACGGTAAAACCACCCTGGTCGACAAGCTCCTGAAGCTGTCGGGCACCCTGGACCGCAAAGAAGCCGAAGGCGAGCGGGTGATGGACTCCAACGACCAGGAGCGCGAGCGCGGTATTACCATCCTGGCGAAAAACACCGCCCTGAAATGGAACGGCTACGACATCAACATCGTCGACACCCCCGGCCACGCCGACTTCGGCGGTGAAGTAGAGCGTGTGATGTCGATGGTCGACTCGGTGCTGCTGGTGGTCGATGCCCAAGACGGCCCGATGCCACAAACCCGCTTCGTGACCCAGAAGGCGTTCAAGGCCGGCCTGCGCCCGATCGTCGTGGTCAACAA
Source organism: Pseudomonas sp. URIL14HWK12:I12 (assembly GCF_003097135.1). Taxonomy (GTDB): domain Bacteria; phylum Pseudomonadota; class Gammaproteobacteria; order Pseudomonadales; family Pseudomonadaceae; genus Aquipseudomonas. The sequence continues at coordinate 17,806 of NZ_QEQL01000007.1, read as the reverse complement.
GATCGACCGCCCGGGCGCTCGCCCTGACTGGGTCATTGACCAGATTTTCGACCTGTTCGACAACCTCGGCGCCACCGACGAGCAGCTGGATTTCCCGATCGTCTACGCCAGCGCCATCAACGGCATCGCCGGTAATGATCCGGAAAGCATGGCCGACAACATGGACCCGCTGTTCGAAGCCATCATCAAGCATGTGCCGGTTCCGACCGTCGATGCCGAAGGCCCGTTCCAGATGCAGATCTCGCAGCTGGACTACAACAGCTTCCTGGGTGTGATCGGCATCGGCCGCATCGCCCGTGGCCGCATCAAGCAGAACACCCCCGTGGTGGCCATCGACGACAACGGCAACAAGCGTACCGGCCGCGTGCTGAAAATCATGGGCCACCACGGCCTGCAGCGCATGGAAGTCCAGGAAGCCGAAGCCGGTGACATCATCTGCGTTAGCGGCATGGACGAGCTGTTCATTTCCGAGACCCTGTGCGACCCGCAGAACGTCGAGGCGCTGCCGCCGCTGACCGTCGACCAGCCGACCGTGAGCATGACCTTCCAGGTCAACGACTCGCCGTTCGCCGGTAAAGAAGGCAAGTTCGTTACCAGCCGCAACATCAAGGACCGCCTGGATAAAGAGCTGCTGCACAACGTGGCCCTGCGCGTGGAGCAAGGCGACTCGCCCGAGAAGTTCAAGGTTTCCGGCCGTGGTGAGCTGCACCTCTCGGTACTGATCGAGAACATGCGCCGCGAAGGCTTCGAGATGGCCGTGGGCCGCCCTGAAGTGGTGATCATCGAGAAAGACGGCGAGAAGCAAGAGCCGTACGAAAACGTCACCATCGACGTCGAAGAGCAGCACCAGGGCCCTGTGATGGAGCAGATGGGCCTGCGCAAGGGTGAGCTGACCAACATGGTCCCGGACGGCAAAGGCCGCCTGCGCCTGGAGTACGTCATTCCGGCTCGTGGCCTGATCGGCTTCCGTAACGCCTTCCTGACCATGACCTCCGGTACTGGCATCCTGACCAGCACCTTCGAAAAATACGGCCCGATCAAAGGCGGCGCCGTAGGCCACCGCCAGAACGGCGTGCTGGTTTCGATGGCTGCCGGCACTGCGCTGACCTACTCGCTGGAAACCCTGCAGGACCGCGGCAAGCTGTTCCTCTCGCCAGGCGACGAGGTGTATGAAGGCATGCTGGCCGGCATCAACTCGCGCGACAACGACCTGGTGATCAACCCCACCAAGGGCAAGAAGCTCGACAACATGCGCGCTTCGGGCAAGGACGAAACCATCCAGCTGACCCCTGCCATCAAGTTCACCCTTGAGCAGGCGCTGGAATTCATCGATGACGACGAGCTGGTTGAAGTCACGCCGAAGTCGATCCGCCTGCGCAAGAAGCTGCTGAACGAGAACGAGCGCAAGCGCGCTTCGAAGGCCTAAGAGCCTTGGAGTCGCGAGCTTCCAGCTACAAGTTGCTTTGTAGCTGAGAGCCTGTAGCTTGTAGCGTCAAAACCGGCCCCTAGCGGGCCGGTTTTGGTTTATAGGCACAGTACCCCGGCCGCGGCCCGATCTTCGGGTGGTTGCGGCAGGTGTCGGGGCGTCGGTCGTAGATGGTGCACAGGCGGCTCTTGCGGTCCAGGTACAGGCAGTCGTCGTTACTCATGCGCACCAGGGTGAAAACCCCGCTCTTCTGGTTGAAACGCTCTACAATCCCTTCTTTTTGCAGGCGCTTGGCCACGTTCTTCGGTGGCTCGTCCTTGTCGAATTCATCGACCACACCGATGCGGATCAGGTCCTTGATGCGCACCTCCACTGGCAACGTGCAGCAGCTGGACATGCAGCTTCCACACATATGGCTGGCGTATTTCTGCCAGGTTTCCAGGCGGTCGAGTTCGGCAGCGGCAATCAGGGTCGGTCTCATGGCATTCACGCAAGGTTCAACGAAGGCGCGCGATGATACGCGCGTGGCTGGTCAATAAATAGCCAATCGGCAGGTTTTTTGCTTTCTTGCGATCAAATGTACTCGAACCCGGCAGGCCGCCTTCGGTCAGACGGTCTAGTCTGAACTCATTCGCCTTTTCTTCTAGTGCCGAGGACGCCTCATGTCTCAGGAACCCCGCAAAGTTAACGTCGATGTGAACGATTTTCGTGATGCTGTACTCGCCAAACTGACCTACGCGGTGGGCAAGGACCCGGAGCACGCTTTCGAGCACGACTGGTTTCAGGCCATTGCCCTGGCAGCACGCGACCAGATGGTCGATCACTGGATGGATCACACGCGGCAGATCTACCGCAGCCAGCAGAAGCGGGTTTATTACCTCTCGCTGGAATTCCTGATCGGCCGCCTGCTCACCGACAGCTTGAGCAACATGGGCTTGTTGGAGGTTGCTCGCCAGGCGCTCGACAGCCTCGGAGTGGATTTCGACAAGATCAAGGTACTCGAGCCCGATGCAGCGCTGGGCAATGGCGGCCTTGGGCGCCTGGCGGCCTGCTTCATGGAGAGCATGTCGACGCTGGGCGTGGCCGCCCACGGCTACGGCATTCGTTACGAGCACGGCCTGTTCCGCCAGGCGGTAATCGACGGCTGGCAGCAAGAGCAGACCGAAACCTGGCTGGATTTCGGGAACCCATGGGAGTTCGAGCGCCCAGAGGTGATCTACCCGATCAGCTTCGGTGGTCACGTTGAGGCCAGCCGCCTTGGCCGCCAGGTGTGGGTGCCGAGCGAAACCGTGCGCGCCGTCGCATACGACACCCCCGTGGTGGGCTGGCGCGGCAAGAGTGTGAACACCCTTCGCCTGTGGCGCGCGCGGGCCATGGAAGATCTGCACCTTGAGCGCTTCAACGCCGGTGACCACCTGGGCGCGATCGCCGACGTGGCCCGTGCCGAGAGCATTTCGCGGGTGCTGTACCCGGCCGACAGCACCGAGGCCGGCCAGGAGCTGCGCCTGCGCCAGGAATACTTCTTCGTCTCCGCCTCGCTGCAAGACCTGCTGCGTCGGCACATCAACATGCACAACACGGTGACCAACCTGGGTGAGCATGTGGCCATCCAGATGAACGACACCCATCCGTCCATCGCGGTGGCCGAGCTGATGCGCCTGCTGGTGGACATCCACGAGCTGCCCTGGGCGCAGGCCTGGAAGGTGACGGTGGAAACCCTGAGCTACACCAACCACACCCTGCTGCCCGAAGCCCTGGAAACCTGGCCGGTAGGGCTGATGGAGCGCATGCTGCCGCGCCACATGCAGATCATCTACCTGATCAACGCCGAGCACATCGACGGCCTGCGCGCCAAGGAGATGCACGATTTCGACCTGCTTCGCTCGGTGTCGCTGATCGACGAAACCAATGGCCGCCGTGTGCGCATGGGCAACCTGGCATTCCTCGGATCGCACAGCATCAACGGTGTCTCCGCGCTGCACACCGACCTGATGCGCAGTACCGTGTTCGCTGACTTCAACCGCCTGTACCCCGACCGCATCAACAACAAGACCAACGGCATTACCTTCCGCCGCTGGCTGTACCAATCCAACCCCAAGCTGACGTCCATGCTGGTCGACAAATTGGGCGAAAGCGTGCTCGACCATCCGGAAACCGAGCTCAAGGGGTTGGACCAATTCGCCGACGACGCGACCTTTCAGCGCCGCTTTGCCGACCAGCGCCTGCATAACAAGGAATTGCTCGCGCAGATCATCCAGGAACGCCTGGGCGTGACGGTCGACCCGAAAGCGTTGTTCGATGTGCAGGTCAAGCGCATCCACGAGTACAAGCGCCAGTTGCTCAACCTGCTCCACACCGTGGCGCTGTACCAGGCCATCCGTGCCACGCCCGAGAAACCCTGGGCACCGCGGGTAAAGATCTTCGCCGGCAAGGCGGCGGCCAGCTACCACCAGGCCAAGCTGATCATCAAACTGGCCAACGACATCGCCCGCACCGTGAACAACGACCCTACCGTGCGCGGCCTGCTCAAGGTGGTGTTCCTGCCTAATTACAACGTCAGCCTGGCTGAGCGCATCATCCCGGCGGCCGACCTGTCCGAGCAGATTTCCACGGCAGGTTATGAGGCCTCGGGCACCAGTAACATGAAATTCGGCCTCAACGGCGCATTGACCATCGGCACCTTGGACGGCGCCAATGTCGAGATGGCCGACCACGTGGGCGAGGAGCACATGTTCATCTTCGGCCTGAAGGCCGACGACGTTGAGGCGCGCAAGCATCATGGCGATTTCAGTGCCCATGGTGAGGTTGCCGCTTCGCACCGGCTCAACGATGTGCTGCAGGCCATTCGCGGAGGCACCTTCTCCCCGGATGACCCCTCGCGCTACGCCGGCCTGGTCGAAGGGCTGCTCAATTACGACCGCTTCTTGCTGTGCGCGGACTTCGAATCGTACTGGGCGGCGCAGATGCGGGTGGAGGAGCTGTGGCGCCAGCCCAAGCAATGGTGGCGTTCAGCAATTTACAACACCGCCCGCATGGGCTGGTTCTCCTCCGACCGCACCATCGGTGAATACGCCAAGGACATCTGGAAAGCGCTCTAGCAGCGCGCCAGGCAGGCGAAAGCGGCAAGCGGCCAGCCGTCAGTGGGCAGGCTTGCTTACAGCTTTCGACTGATGGCTGGAAGCCAATGGCAACTTCCGCCTTCGCGGAGGGTCTGAAGCGCTGCGCTGGTGTACACTGCGCGGGTTTTAACATCCCCCTCGAAGCCGGAGTTCCTCCATGTCTCGCGTTACCCTCAGTCGCTATCTGATCGAGCAGACTCGCAGCAACAACACCCCTGCTGATCTGCGCTTCCTTATCGAAGTGGTTGCGCGTGCCTGTAAGGAAATCAGCCACGCTGTATCCAAGGGCGCCCTGGGTGGCGTGCTAGGCAGCATGGGCACTGAAAACGTTCAGGGCGAAGTACAGAAGAAGCTCGACGTGCTTTCCAACGAGATTCTGCTCGAGGCCAACGAGTGGGGTGGCCACCTGGCCGGCATGGCTTCCGAAGAAATGGACAACGCCTACCAGATCCCCGGCAAATACCCCAAGGGTGCCTACCTGCTGGTGTTCGACCCGCTCGACGGCTCCTCCAACATCGATGTCAACGTGTCGGTAGGCACCATTTTCTCCGTGCTGCGCTGCCCTGAGGGTTACCTCAGCCAGAACGACAGCCTCGATGAAAAGGCGTTCCTGCAGCCAGGTACCAAGCAGGTAGCCGCCGGCTACGCGATCTATGGCCCGCAGACCATGCTGATCCTCACCCTGGGCGATGGCGTGAAGGGCTTCACTCTGGACCGCGAAATGGGCAGCTTCGTGCTCACCCACGAAAACATCCAGATCCCCGAAAGCACCGCCGAATTCGCGATCAACATGTCCAACCAGCGCCACTGGGAAGCTCCGGTCAAGCGCTATGTCGACGAGTTGCTCGAAGGCAAGGAAGGCCCGCTGGGCAAGAACTACAACATGCGCTGGATCGCCTCGATGGTGGCCGACGTGCACCGCATCCTGACCCGCGGTGGCCTGTTCATGTACCCACGCGATGCGCGCGAACCTTCCAAACCCGGCAAGCTGCGGCTGATGTACGAAGCCAACCCGATGTCGTTCATTGTCGAGCAGGCGGGCGGCATGTCCACCGACGGGCGCCAGCGAATTCTCGACATTCAGCCTGAAGGGCTGCATCAGCGGGTTGCGGTCTTCCTCGGGTCGAAAGAGGAAGTCGAGCGGATTACCGGCTACCACCAGTAACACCAGCGCCGAGCGTCGCCCGGCTAGCCGCCCTCCTCAAGGTGAGCGGCGTGGCCGGGCGCGTTGCAGCGGGCGCCGGCGAGCTTCAGATCCTGAAGCTGCCCACCAGCTGTTTCAGCCGGTTAACTTGCTGCTCCAGATCACCACAGGCACGCAAGGTCGTTTGCAGGTTCTCGACGCCTTCCTGGTTCAACAGGTTGATCTCCGAAATATCCTGGTTGATGGTATCGACCACCGCCGTCTGCTCTTCCGTAGCGGTCGCCACCGACTGGTTCATCCCGTCGATCTCTCCGATTCGCACCGTAACGCTGCTCAGGCGCTCACCGGCCTGGTTAGCGATGCCGACGCTGTTATCGCTCTGCGCCTGGCTTTCGTTCATTTTGCCCACCGCCTGGCGTGCGCCGACCTGCAGCTCTTCGATCAGCTTCTGAACCTGCTGTGCCGATTCCTGTGTGCGGTGCGCCAGGTTGCGTACCTCATCCGCCACGACGGCGAAGCCGCGGCCCGCTTCGCCCGCACGTGCTGCTTCAATCGCTGCGTTGAGCGCGAGCAGGTTGGTCTGCTGGGAGATGCCGGTGATCACTTCGAGGATTTGGCCAATGTTCACCGTGTTGGTGTTCAGGGTCTCGATGGTGCTGCAGGAATCGCTGATCTTTGCCGACAATTCGCCCATTGCCGTAATGGTGCTGTCGACCACCTGTTGGCCTTGGCTGGCGAGGTTCCGTGCTTCGCTGGAGTGCTGAGAGGCAAGCGCAGCGTTGTGCGCGATCTCTTGTGCAGCGGCGCCCAACTCATTGATCGCAGCCGCCACACTGTTGGTGCGCTGGGCTTGCTGGTCGGATTTACCCATCGAGGCGTTGGACGCATGCACCACCCGCCCGGCAACTTCATGCACCTGGGCCGTGGCCGAAGAGACCTCCCGAATCGATTCGTGGATGCGATCCAGGAAGCGGTTGAAGGCCGAGCCCAACTGGCCGAACTCGTCGTTGCCGTGGATGGCCAGGCGACGCGTGAGGTCACCTTCGCCTTGGGCGATGTCTTCCATGGCCTTGCCCATGACTCGCAGCGGTGCCATCAGCACACGGATCAAAACGCCCAGCAGGCCGATGATCACCAGCACCGCAATGACCGTAGCGATTAGCGCTGAGGTGCGGAATTCGCCAAGCATGCTGTAAGCGGCGTCTTTCTCCAGCATCAGGCCTACGTACCAGTCGGCGCTGGGGACCCCTTTGACCTGGGTGAAGGAGAGCAGCTGTGGCTTACCATTGAACTCCACCTCTTTGAGCCCCGAGGTCAGCGCTGGCGCGCCCTGCGGGAAGGCTTCGGCCAGTGGCTTGAGCACAAGCTTGGGGTCCGGGTGGATCAGGATCTTGCCGCTGGCGCTGACGATGAACGCCTGGCCATGGCCGTCGAAATTGAGCGAATTGATGATGTTGCTGATCTGGGACAGGTCGATGTCTGCACCGGCTACCCCGCTCAGTTGGCCATCACGCTGCACCGGTGCCGCCACGGTGACCACCATTTTGCCGCTGGAGGCAGCGATATAGGGCTCGGTTACCGTGGCTGCCCCGGCAGCGCTGGCCGCCTTGTACCAGCCGCGAACACGCGGGTCGTAGTCGGCCGGGCGATTTCCGGTCGGTATCGAGAACATCAACCCCTGGGCGCTGCCAAAGTAGCTCAGCTGGAAGTTGGCCGGGTACGCCGGCAGCCCAATGATGCTGCGCAGCTGCTCCTGCTCGGTGCCCTGGGCAGCCAATTGCTGAGCCATCGATTGAAGCAGCGCGATTCGGCCCTGCAGCCAGGTCTGCACGTTGCTGGTGGTCAAGGCACCCAGCTCGTCCATGGTCGATTCGGTGTTCTGGTACAGCGACTGCCGCTGCCGATAATCGTTGAACAGGATGAAGCAAGCAAAAGCCAGCGCCACGATCAGCGCTGCTACCAACAGGATCTTGTGGCTGAATTTCAGGTTTTGGGTTCGCATGGCACAGGGCTCAAGGCAGGGGCGGGGACGGGCGTACGTTTTTTTGGATGAATGTGTACGCTATTGGGCGTTTCGGCTGCCCATATAGAAAGTTGAGCCCTGTCGTCGCCTTTACTGCGCTGGAATTCCCCGGTCGTCGGGAACCCGAAACCCTTTTCCCGCTCAAACACACACCGCCCGTCCCGGAGTTGATTCATGTATTCCCGCGTTTTGGCCCTGTTTGCCCTGTGCCTGGCTCTGGCCGGCTGCAACAAGTTGACCTTGGAAAACTACAAGAAAATCGAAACCGGCATGAGCCGTACCGCCGTCGAGCAAGTGCTGGGCCAGCCCGACAAGTGCTCGGGTGCCGCCGGAATGGCCAGTTGCACCTGGGGTGACGAGCAGCGCTTCGTGAGCATTCAGTACGCCGCCGACAAGGTCGTGCTTTACACCGAGCAGGGCTTGCAATGAGAGCATGGCTGGCCGCCTTGGGCGTTGTGTTGCTCGCGGGCTGTGCGACTCAAGGTGAAGACCTGGCGCCCAACACCGTAGGCAAAGTGAACCTCAAGCGCTACCAAGGCATGTGGTATGAGCAGGCACGGTTGCCGATGTTCTTCCAGCGCGATTGCGCTCAGTCCGAAGCGCATTATCAGCTCAAGGCCGATGGCAATATGGACGTGCTCAACCGCTGCCGCACCCTTGATGGTGAGATGCAAGAGGCTCACGGCACCGCCAGAAGCGTATCGCCAGGTATCAACGACCGCCTCAAGGTGAGCTTCGATACCTGGTTTTCCGGTGTGCTGCCAGGCGTTGCCACTGGGGACTACTGGATCATCTACCTAAGCGACGACTACCGTTATGCCATTGTCGGCCACCCCAACCACAAGTACCTCTGGCTACTGACGCGCAGCCGAACCGTGCCCGAAGACATCCGCCAGTTGCTCATGGCCAAGGCACGCCAGCAAGGGTACGACACCAGCCGCCTGATCTGGCGCACCCCGGACAGCGACATCCGGCATTGAGCCAGGTTTGCCGAAGGCGAGGCGCTCCTATCTCCCTGCGTCGATAAGGGTTTATGATGCCACCTGGCTGAATCTTCCCGACGGAGCGCCTGATGCAGACCTTGTACCCTCAGATCAAACCCTACGCCCGGCATGATCTGGCCGTGGATGAGCCTCATGTGCTTTATGTGGACGAAAGCGGCTCGCCGCAGGGGCTGCCGGTGCTCTTCATACACGGCGGGCCGGGTTCGGGTTGCGACGCTGCCAGCCGCTGCTACTTCGACCCCAACCTCTACCGTATCGTTACCTTCGATCAGCGTGGCTGTGGGCGCTCCACACCCCATGCCAGCCTTGAAAACAACACCACCTGGCACCTGGTCGAAGACATGGAGCGCATCCGCGAGCACCTGGGCATCGACAAATGGGTGCTGTTCGGCGGCTCGTGGGGCTCGACGCTGGCGCTGGCCTATGCGCAAAAGCATCCTGAGCGTGTACATGGCCTGATCCTGCGCGGGATCTTCCTGTGCCGCCCCCAGGAGATTCACTGGTTTTATCAGGAAGGCGCGAATCGCCTGTTCCCCGACTATTGGCACGACTATCTGGCGCCCATCCCTGCCGAGGAGCGGGGCGACCTGCTCGGTGCGTTCTATAAACGCCTCACCGGCGCCGACCAGATCGCCCAGATGCATGCGGCCAAGGCCTGGTCCTTGTGGGAGGGGCGGTGCGCGACATTGCGGCCGAACCCACTGGTGGTCGACCGCTTCTCCGAGCCTTCCAGGGCGCTATCGATCGCACGCATCGAAACCCACTTCTTCAAGCACAACGCTTTTCTGGAGCCCAACCAGCTGTTGCGCGACGTTCACAAAGTCGCTCACCTGCCGGCTACCTTGGTGCATGGCCGCTACGATGTGATCTGCCCCCTGGAAAACGCTTGGGACCTCCATCAGGCGTGGCCGGGCAGTGAGCTCAATGTGATTCGCGACGCCGGCCACGCTGCGTCCGAGCCCGGCATCACCGATGCGCTGGTCCGCGCGGCCGACCGCATGGCACGGCGCCTGCTCGACTTGCCGCTCGAAGAAGCATGAAGGGGCTGTTGCAGCGCGTGCGCAGTGCACGGGTAGAGGTGGAGGGCGAGGTGGTAGGGGCGATCGACGCCGGCTTGCTGGTGTTGGTCGCTGTGGAACCGGGTGACACCGAGGCCCAGGCCGACAAGCTACTGCACAAGCTGCTCAACTATAGGGTGTTCAGCGACGCCAACGGCAAGATGAACCTTTCACTGGCCGACGTGGCCGGCGGCCTGCTGTTGGTATCGCAGTTCACGCTGGCAGCGGACACCCGCAGTGGCATGCGCCCGAGCTTTTCCAGCGCCGCGCCCCCGGCGCTCGGCCAGCAGCTGTTCGACTACCTGTTGGCGCAGGCACGGGCGCTGCACCCTACGGTACAGAGCGGTCGTTTCGGGGCCGATATGCAGGTTCATCTGATCAATGATGGTCCCGTAACATTCATGCTGCAGGCTTGATGAAAAAAAGTCGGCCAGTGGTACGGAAAAATACCGTTTTGTAGCATAAATTCTTCACTTGCCCTGATGCGCGATTCAACGCGCTGCTAGATAATCGCGCGCCAGTGTTCCAAGATTTTACCGATCCGATTTTTTCACACTTGAGGTGAGCCGGCGTCCACTAGGGAATCATTCAGCCCTTTTGGAGTCGGAACAATGCTCGCCAACCTGGCTATTCGACAGCTGGCCGTTGGTTAAATGATCTGTTTTCGGCGAGGGTAGCTCGTGATTGCTAGTGCTTGTACCAAAGAATCCACCACCGGAAAACGTCTGTTCTCCGCCTTGATGGCAGGTTCCGTTCTGTTGGGCCTGTTAGGCGCATCACCCGTCTGGGCCTTCAGCCTGGAAGACGTTTCGGCCAAGGCCAAGGAGCTGGCGGGGCAGAAATTCCAAGCACCCAAAAGCAACCTGCCACCTGCGCTGCGCGACCTGAAGTTCGCGGATTACCAGAAGATCCACTTCCGCCGCGACAAGGTCGAGTGGGCAGAAGACAAAACCCCATTCAAGCTGTCCTTCTATCATGAGGGCATGCAGTTCGACACGCCGGTCAAAATCAACGAAGTCACCGCTTCGACGGTCGAGGAAATCAAGTACGACCCTAGCCGGTTCGACTTCGGCGACCTGCAGATCGATCCCAAAAGTGTCGAAAATCTTGGCTGGGCCGGTTTTCGGGTGATGTACCCGATCAACAAGTCCGACAAGCTCGATGAAGTGATGACCATGCTCGGCGCCAGCTACTTCCGCGTCGTAGGCAAGGGCCAGGTGTATGGCCTGTCGGCTCGTGGGCTGGCGATCGATACCGCTGCACCGTCAGGTGAAGAGTTCCCGCGCTTTCGCGAGTTCTGGATCGAGAAGCCCAACCCTGACGACAAGCAGCTGATCATCTACGCGCTGCTCGACTCCCCGCGCTCCACGGGCGCTTATCGCCTGGTGCTGCGCCCGGGGACCGACAGCGTGGTCGATGTGCAATCGCGCGTTTACCTGCGCGACCAAGTCAGCCGCCTGGGTATCGCGCCGTTGACCAGCATGTTCCTGTTCGGCCAGAACCAGCCGTCCAAGGTGCTGAACTATCGCCATGAGCTGCACGACTCTACCGGCCTTTCCATTGCCAACGGCAACGGTGAATGGATCTGGCGCCCGCTGAACAACCCCAAGCACCTTTCGGTAAGCAGCTTCACCATCGAAAACCCCAAAGGGTTTGGCCTGCTGCAGCGCGGTCGCGAGTTTTATCGTTATGAAGACCTCGACGACCGCTATGACAAGCGCCCCAGCGCTTGGGTAGAAACCCGTGGCGATTGGGGCAAGGGCACTGTCAATCTGGTCGAAATCCCGACTGCGGACGAGACCAACGACAATATCGTGGCCTACTGGAACCCCGAGAAGCTGCCGGAAGCCGGCCAGCCGCTGGAGTTCAACTACCGCCTGCACTGGAGCATGGACGAAGACTCCCTGCATTCGCCAGATGTTGCGTGGGTCAAGCAGACCATGCGCTCTACAGGCGACGTGAAGCAGTCCAACCTGGTTCGCCAGGCCGACGGCAGCCTGGCCTTCCTGGTCGATTTTACCGGGCCCAAGCTCAAGGCAATGCTCGACGACGCTCAGGTGCGTGGCCAGGTCAGCGTCAGCGACAACGCCGACGTGGTCGAAAACAACGTGCGCTACAACCCTGAGACCCAAGGTTGGCGCCTGACCCTGCGCATCAAGGTCAAAGACCCGAGCAAGAACGTCGAAATGCGCGCAGCTTTGGTGCAGGACGTGGTCAACCCCGACAACGCCAAGCCGGCTGCCAAGGGCAATGAGGGCAAGGCTGCCGAGGCCAAGGAAACCAAAGTCGCTGCCAACGACGCCAAGGCCGAGAAAACGGCTGAAGCCAAGGGCAAGGCCAAGGCTGAGAAAGCCGACAAGGCAGCGCCAGCCAAGGCGGACGAAAAGGTCGCCAACGCCGACAAGCCTGCCGAGGGCAAGCCTGATGATGGCCAGGCCGCTGCAGCCGAGCAGCCAGCTGACGCTGATGCGGCGACCAAACCGGTCACGACTGAAGAAGTCCTGACTGAAACCTGGAGCTACCAGTTGCCTGCCGATGAGTAATTCACAACCCAGGCCAGAGACGCTCGATGAGTATCTGGCCCATCTACCTTTGAGCGAGCAGCAGCGTGCGGAACTGGCTAGCTGCTCATCGTTCGACGAGCTTCACGAGCGCCTCGCCGACCGCCCCCTTACTGCCGATGGCAGCCAGGGCTCGGTACAGGCGCGCCTCACTGCTGGCAGCGCTGCCGAGCTTCAGGAGCAGGAAATGCTCGTGCTCGATGCCGCAGGGCGGGTCAAGCTCAAGGCTACGCCGCCGATCAACCGCACCCGCGTTGTGCCTGAGCCGTGGAGGACCAACGTGGTCGCCCGCGGCTGGCGCCGCATGACGGGCAAGGGCCTGCCGCCGCAGCCCAAGAGCGACAAGCGGGATCTGCCCAAGGCACGCTGGCGCACGGTTGGCTCGATCCGGCGCTACATCCTGCTGTTGCTGATGATCGGCCAGACCATCGTGGCCGGTTACTACATGAAAGGCATCATGCCCTACCAGGGCTGGGCCTTGATCGACCTGCAGGAGGTGGCGCGCCAGCCCGTGCTGGTCAGCGCGCAGCAAGTGCTGCCCTACGTGCTGCAAACCAGCATCCTGATACTGTTCGGCATCCTGTTCTGCTGGGTTTCAGCGGGGTTCTGGACGGCGTTGATGGGCTTTCTGGAGCTGCTCACCGGCCGCGATAAATACCGCATTTCCGGTGCCAGCGCAGGCAACGAACCCATCGAGCCGGGCGCCCGCACCGCGCTGGTGATGCCGATCTGCAACGAAGATGTGCCGCGAGTGTTCGCTGGCCTGCGCGCGACGTTCGAGTCGGTGGCCGCCACCGGCGACCTGGACCGTTTCGACTTCTTCGTGCTCAGCGACTCCTACGACGGCGACATCGCCGTGGCCGAGCAGCAGGCGTGGCTGGACGTGTGCCGAGAAACCGGTGGCTTCGGCCGCATTTTCTATCGCCGCCGCCGCCGCCGCGTAAAACGCAAGAGTGGTAACCTCGACGATTTCTGCCGCCGCTGGGGTGGGGACTACCGTTACATGGTGGTGCTTGACGCGGACAGCGTCATGACCGGCGAATGCCTGACCAGCCTGGTGCGCCTGATGGAGGCATCGCCGGACGCCGGCATCATCCAGACCGCGCCGAAGGCCTCCGGTATGGACACCCTCTATGCGCGCATGCAGCAGTTCGCCACTCGGGTGTACGGCCCGCTGTTTACCGCTGGCCTGCACTTCTGGCAGCTGGGCGAATCCCACTATTGGGGCCACAACGCAATCATTCGCATGAAGCCTTTCATCGAGCACTGCGCCCTGGCGCCATTGCCGGGCAAGGGTGCATTCGCCGGTGCCATTCTTTCCCACGACTTCGTGGAAGCCGCGCTGATGCGCCGTGCCGGGTGGGGCGTGTGGATCGCCTATGACCTGCCGGGTAGTTACGAAGAGTTGCCGCCGAACCTGCTCGACGAGCTCAAGCGTGATCGGCGCTGGTGCCACGGCAACTTGATGAACTTCAGGCTGTTTCTAGTCAAGGGTATGCACCCGGTGCACCGCGCAGTGTTCCTGACAGGGGTGATGTCTTACTTGTCCGCGCCCTTGTGGTTCTTCTTCCTGGTGCTGTCTACCGCATTGCTGGCGGTGAACACCCTGATGGAGCCTGCTTACTTCCTGGAGCCGCGTCAGCTTTACCCGCTGTGGCCGCAGTGGCACCCGGACAAAGCCATCGCGCTGTTCTCCACCACTGCCGTGCTGCTGTTCCTGCCCAAGCTGCTCAGCGTAGTGCTGATCTGGTTCCAAGGGGCCAAGGAGTTTGGCGGCCGGCTGAAGGTTACCGCTTCGATGCTCATGGAAATGTTGTTCTCCATGTTGCTGGCGCCGGTTCGGATGCTGTTCCACACCCGCTTCGTGTTGGCCGCGTTCCTGGGCTGGGCGGCGGTATGGAATTCTCCGCAGCGTGACGACGACTCCACCCCCTGGAGCGAGGCAGTGCGCCGCCATGGTTCGCAGTTTGTGCTGGGCGTGCTCTGGTCCTTGCTGGTGTGGTGGCTGAACCCCAGCTTCCTGTGGTGGCTGGCGCCGATCGTGGTCTCGCTGATCCTGGCGATCCCGGTGTCGGTGATTTCCAGCCGTACCAACCTTGGCCTGCAAGCCAAGGAGGACAAATTCTTCCTCATTCCCGAAGAATACGAAGTACCCCAGGCGCTGGTGTCTACCGACGAGTACACCCAGGAAAACCGCTACCATGCGCTCAAGGATGGTTTCGTGCGCAGCGTGGTCGACCCCCGGCAAAACGCCTTGGCCTGTGCCTTGGCAACGGCACGACACAAGCCGGGCAACCCTGTGATCGAGGCCAACCGACAGCAGTGGGTGGCCAAAGCACTTGAAGGTGGCCCTGCCGCCCTCAAGGGCAACGACCGCTTGGCATTGGTTAGCGACCCTGTAGCCCTTTCGCGGCTGCACCACTTGGTGTGGGAAGAGCGCAACGAGCTGTGGCTGAAGGCATGGCGCGAGTCGCGCGCCGCTGATGCACACGCCCCGCAGTTACCGTTGCAACCTCAGGGCACGGCGCAGCCGGCCTGATTGCTTTGGCATAGCAAAGGCCCTGGCCGGTAACCCCGGCCGGGGCCTTTTTGTATGCCTATTCGCCGCCCTCCTAATATCTTTGCCAGTTGTTCCGCTCATCTCGAAGTTGTCCTATAGCCCCAGGTGGGCTTGTCGGTGTTCTTGTTGAAGCTGTAGCCGTTCGGCCTTTTGCCAATGTGTGCTTCGAGGGAATGGCCATGACGCCCCCAGCTACTGCTACTGCTACTGCCGCGCCTGCTCGGGCTGCGTTGCAGAGCTCAGTACCTTTCAAGATCACTGATCGCCCCGATGGACTGCTGCCGGACATGGAAGGGTTCAGCCTGCAGCGGCTGGGCACGTTGGAGAAGGGTTGGCATAGCCTGTGCCCCATCCGTGCCGATCGGGATCTTGCCAAAGGCGAGGTGCTCAGTGCCTTCCTGATACGCGAGCGCGACGGGGAGATGGTGCGGCTTGACTATACAGCGGTTGATACCGCACTCAAGGCCGACCAGTGGCCGCCACACTTCGCCCAACACATTGCCGACAATGGCGCAGGCCTCAGTGCAGGCGGCTGGACCAGTGATGGAAAATTAACGTGCGGCAGCGCCGATGGGTTGAGTCTGTGGTGCCGCAACCCTTACCGCGCCTTCAGCACTGCGCCCTTCAGAGGCAATCTGGTCCAGGCTCTGGCTTGCGATGAGCGTTACGCGGTCGGTGAGGGTAAAAGCCTTTGCGTGCAGGTGCGAGACTTGGCCACTCAGCATCTTTATGAGCATCACGTGTTCACTCCTGGCAAGGCACACGCTGGTGCTGCCTGGGCTCAGGCGCTTTGTGAGCAGGTCAATCGCGATAGCCGCTTGCTGCGCGCTGGGGTGCTGGGAGCCGATGGGTGCAGTGTCGTTCCGGGTGCTGCCGGCAATGCGTTTTGGGTGGCGCAGTGCGCTGGGTTGAGTGTGACTTTGGCGGAGGTGAGTTGGTGGGTGTCCCAGGAGGTGGACGGCAACCAGCCGCTGCCGGCTGAAGGCGCTGTTCAGGCCTGGGCCTACGATGCTTACTCTCACCGCCTGCTTGGCCAGTTCAGCTGGTCCCCTGCAAAAGAGGCCCGGGGTGCTGGCAAATGGCTCTCGGCCTGGGCAACGGCCTTGAACGCGTCCGAACTGGCCCCTTGGTTGTGCGCCAGCGACAAAACCCCTTCTCCGCAAGCCGCTGCGGTAGGTGATGCCAAGCGGTTGACGCTCTGGCAGCGTGGCGAGGGTGTGCGGGTATTCACGTCCCTGCCAGCCGCCGACAACTGGGTGGCAGGGCCCGCATTGTCGTCCGCCTGGCGCAGCGTGAACTCGGCGGTGCTGGTGACTGTACGCCACCCCTACAGCCGCCAGCTGCTGGGGCACGAGGTTTTCGTGCCCCAGGCCCCGGCTGATCAGAACGCCTGGGAGCAAGCCTTGGGTGAGGCGATCGCGCTCAAAGGCTGGCCGGAGGTGGTCGTTGGCCGCGAGGCGAGCGACGCTACCCTGGATCGAGCTGGCAAGGGTAAGGGCGGGTGGCGGCTGTGGCAACCTCGGTTCGCCGGGCTGCTGGTGGAGCTTGAGGCCCTGGGGGAGGGCGGCGAATGGAACCCGGAGCGGTTAGGTGAATATCTCGGAAATACAGACGAAATGCCCGTGCGTGCGTCGCACGATTCATTCCAGGCCGAAGTTTCCGATAAGGCCTATCACGAAGGCTCGGCGCTGATATATATCAACTATAACCCCGGTGAGCTGGTGTTTCGGCTCGACCCTGAAGCTAAAAACAAGGGTTATCGGGTGGCCGATTGTTTTCGAGAGACCAGCCACACCTATATATCGGCGTACGCAAAGAGCGATGTCGAGGTAACCTCGGTTAGCGCCGATGCAGTGGCCTGGGCAAAAGGCCGCAAAAGAACGGCCTTCAGGCTGGTGATGGATGTCCCGGACACGAATCGCGGCAGTGCAGCGCTGACCATTGGCCATATCGGCTATCTCGACGACAGCGCATTATGGCAGGACGTAGTCGAGGTCAAGTTCACCCCACCCAAAGCCCTGCCAGCCTATCAGCCCAGCAGCCCGTTGTGCGAAGACTACGGCAATACCATGACCTCCGAGGTGTTCGATGCCAGCGGCCAAAGCGAAACCGGTGTAGACCCTCGGACGGGGCTGTTCCATGCCCATTACCCGATTGCAACGCTTCAAGGGTTGGCGGGGCGCGGCCCGGTGTGCGAACTGACACTGCACTATTCAGCACTTCGGGGCAATGAAGCGGGTCTGGGAGACGGCTGGGCCTGGCGTTTCGCCAGCTTGAACACGCGGGACCGACGCTTGGTGTTGGCGGATGGAGCCACAGCGGAGTTCTCTGGCGATGAGTGGAAGCGCTTGGGTGAAGGAGCACGCCTGAGCAAGCATAACTGCTTCATAAGCAGCAATAAGGATTGGACCCAGTTCACACTCGACTTGCCCAGTGGCCGGCAGGAGATTCTTGGAAAGCCGGCGGCCGCAGGAAGCGATGAGCAAGAGCATAACGATGATTTTCGGCTAGAGATCATCCGGCTGCTTGAGGCGATCAAGAAAAAAGCTAAACCCCAATTGCCCCTTGAAATCTCCGGCCACACGCAATGGGCACTGGGCATTTTATCCCCCATAGGGTTCACCGGTGCGGCACAGGCAGACTACAACGAAGCGCTCAAGGCCTGGGGCGGGAAAACCAAGGAATTGGACGATCGCATTGCCTATTACAAACGGCCTTTTGCGCAACTGCTGCCGCACACGATCACCTCGCCCTACGGTGAAACCCTCACATTGAGCTGGCAACGTTTGAAAGGGCAGTTCCTGTTGAAGCAGGTGTGCAGCGGCGATACCCCTCTGCTCAAGGGCGAGTACTCGGCGGCTAAGGTTGGCCTGGAGATCTGGCCTACCAGTGCCGAGGAGTCATTCACATT
>NZ_QEQL01000006.1 GCF_003097135.1 Pseudomonas sp. URIL14HWK12:I12 | reverse complement strand
ACCGCTCACGTAGAGTACGACTCCAACGTCCGTCACTACGCGCACGTTGACTGCCCGGGCCACGCCGACTACGTCAAGAACATGATCACCGGTGCTGCCCAGATGGACGGCGCTATCCTGGTCTGCTCGGCCGCTGATGGTCCGATGCCTCAGACTCGTGAGCACATCCTGCTGTCCCGTCAGGTAGGCGTTCCTTACATCGTCGTGTTCCTGAACAAGGCCGACATGGTTGATGACGCAGAGCTGCTGGAACTGGTCGAAATGGAAGTTCGCGACTTGCTTAGCACCTACGACTTCCCAGGTGACGACACTCCGATCATCATCGGTTCGGCTCTGATGGCTCTGAACGGCCAGGACGACAACGAGATGGGCACCACTGCCGTGAAGAAGCTGGTCGAGACTCTCGACAGCTACATTCCGGAGCCAGAGCGCGCCATCGACAAGCCGTTCCTGCTGCCAATCGAAGACGTGTTCTCGATTTCGGGCCGCGGTACCGTGGTCACCGGTCGTGTTGAGCGCGGCATCGTCAAGATCCAGGAAGAAGTGGAAATCGTGGGTCTGCGTCCGACCACCAAGACCACTTGCACCGGCGTTGAAATGTTCCGCAAGCTGCTGGACGAAGGCCGTGCTGGCGAGAACTGCGGTGTTCTGCTGCGTGGTACCAAGCGTGACGACGTTGAGCGTGGTCAGGTTCTGGCCAAGCCGGGTTCGATCAAGCCTCACACCAAGTTCGTCGGCGAAGTCTACGTTCTGTCGAAGGAAGAAGGCGGCCGTCACACTCCGTTCTTCAAAGGCTACCGTCCTCAGTTCTACTTCCGTACTACTGACGTGACTGGCGACTGCCAACTGCCGGAAGGCGTTGAGATGGTGATGCCAGGTGACAACATTCAGATGACTGTCACTCTGATCAAGCCGATCGCCATGGACCAAGGCCTGCGCTTCGCTATCCGCGAAGGCGGCCGTACCGTTGGTGCCGGTGTTGTAGCTAGCGTCGTCGAATAACTTCGGCTCGCTGGTAGAAGAAGCCCCCGCTTAGCGGGGGCTTTTTTTATGCGGTTGACACTGTAATTGGGCATCTATAGAATCACGCCTCCTTTTAACGGGCATATTGCGCCCGTTGGGAATGAGCCTGGAGTCTGAAATCCAATGCAAAATCAGCAAATCCGCATCAGGTTGAAGGCATTTGACCATCGCCTGATCGACCAATCCACCCAGGAAATCGTGGAAACCGCGAAACGTACTGGTGCACAAGTGCGTGGTCCGATCCCACTGCCTACTCGTAAGGAGCGTTTTACCGTTCTGGTCTCTCCGCACGTCAACAAAGACGCGCGTGATCAGTACGAAATTCGCACCCACAAGCGTGTTCTGGACATCGTTCAGCCTACCGACAAAACCGTCGATGCGCTGATGAAACTGGACCTCGCTGCAGGCGTGGAAGTACAGATCAGCCTCGGCTAAGCGACTGCTTGGTCGTGTAACGCTCTGAAATGGGCGGCCATAGCGGGTGAAAGCCCCGTACACTCATGAGGTTTACAACATGACTATTGGTGTAGTCGGTCGTAAGTGCGGCATGACCCGCATTTTCACCGAAGATGGTGTCTCTATTCCGGTTACGGTCATCGAGGTCGAGCCGAATCGCGTCACCCAGTTCAAAACCGAAGAATCCGATGGCTACCGTGCAGTTCAAGTGACTGTCGGCGAGCGTCGCGCTTCGCGCGTGACCGCTGCTCAAGCGGGTCATTTCGCTAAAGCAAACGTTGCTGCGGGCCGCAGCGTCCTGGAATTCCGCCTCGAAGAGGGTGAGTACCAGGCCGGCGACCTGATCAAGGCAGACCTGTTCGCTGCTGGCCAGATGGTAGATGTTACCGGCCAGTCCAAAGGTAAAGGCTTCGCCGGTACCATCAAGCGCTGGAACTTCCGCGGTCAGGACAACACCCACGGTAACTCCGTTTCCCACCGCGTCCCGGGCTCCATCGGCCAGTGCCAGACTCCTGGTCGTGTATTCAAGGGCAAAAAAATGTCCGGTCACATGGGCGCCGAGCGCGTGACCGTTCAGTCCCTGGAAATTGTCCGCGTCGACGCTGAGCGCAATCTGCTGCTGGTCAAGGGCGCCGTTCCTGGTGCAACTGGCGGTGACGTGATTGTGCGTCCAGCTGTTAAGGCTCGCGGTTAAGGGGAAACTGACATGCAACTGAATGTAAATGACGCGCAAGCGATCGAAGTTTCCGAGCTGACTTTTGGTGGCGAATTCAACGAGACCCTGGTTCACCAGGCCGTTGTTGCCTACATGGCTGGCGGCCGTCAAGGCAGCAAAGCCCAGAAGAGCCGTTCGGATGTCGCCGGTGGCGGTAAGCGCCCATGGCGCCAGAAGGGCACTGGTCGCGCTCGTGCCGGTACTATCCGTAGCCCGCTGTGGCGTGGCGGTGGTACCACTTTCGCTGCTCGCCCTCAAGATCACTCGCAAAAACTCAACAAGAAGATGTATCGCGCTGCACTGCGCTCCATCCTCGCTGAGCTGGTGCGTACCGATCGTCTGGTCGTGGTTCAGGACTTCGCTGTTGAAGCGCCGAAAACCAAGGATCTGCTGGGCAAGTTGAATGGTCTGGGTCTGACCGACGTGCTGATCGTCTCTGAAGCCGTTGACCAGAACCTGTACCTGGCCGCTCGTAACCTGCCGCACGTCGATGTTCGTGACGTCCAGGGTTCCGATCCGGTCAGCCTGATCGCCTACGACAAGGTGCTGATCACCGTGTCCGCCGTGAAGAAATTCGAGGAGCTGCTGGGATGAACCAGGAACGCGTATTCAAAGTTCTGCTTGGCCCGCACGTCTCCGAGAAGGCCACCGTTCTGGCTGAAAAGAAAAGCCAGTTCGTCTTCAAGGTCGCGACCGATGCTACCAAGCTGGAAATCAAGAAGGCCGTTGAAAGCCTGTTCGACGTGAAAGTCGCCAGCGTCACTACCCTGAATGTTCTGGGTAAGACCAAGCGTACTGCTCGCGGTCTGGGCAAGCGCAATGACTGGAAGAAGGCAATCGTTGCCCTTCAGCCAGGCCAAGATCTCGATTTCAGCAGCAGTGCTGAGTAAGGAAGGGGTGCATCATGGCAATCGTTAAATGCAAACCGACTTCCGCTGGCCGCCGTTTCGTGGTCAAGGTCGTCAACAAGGAGCTCCATAAAGGCGCTCCTCACGCTGCCCTGCTCGAAAAGAAATCGAAGTCTGGTGGTCGTAACAACAATGGTCGCATCACTACGCGTCACGTAGGTGGTGGCCACAAGCAGCACTATCGTCTGGTCGACTTCCGTCGCAACGACAAAGACGGCATCGCCGGCACTGTCGAGCGTATCGAATACGATCCGAACCGTACTGCTTTCATCGCACTGGTTCTGTTCGCTGATGGCGAGCGTCGTTACATCCTGGCCCCGAAAGGTGTCAGCGCTGGCGACCAAGTTATCTCGGGCGCTCTGGCTCCAATCAAGCCAGGCAACACCCTGCAGCTGCGTAACATTCCAGTCGGTTCCACCGTTCACGCCATCGAGCTGAAGCCTGGTAAAGGCGCTCAGATCGCACGCTCGGCTGGTGCTTCGGCACAGCTCGTCGCTCGTGAAGGTGTATACGTGACCCTGCGTCTCCGCTCTGGCGAGATGCGTAAAGTGCTGGCTGAATGCCGTGCGACCCTGGGCGAAGTCTCGAACTCCGAGCATAGCCTGCGTTCGCTGGGTAAAGCTGGTGCCAAACGCTGGCGTGGCGTTCGCCCAACCGTTCGTGGTGTTGCCATGAACCCGGTTGACCACCCGCATGGTGGTGGTGAAGGTCGTACGTCCGGTGGTCGTCATCCGGTATCGCCATGGGGCTTCCCAACCAAGGGTGCGAAGACTCGTGCGAACAAGCGTACCGACAAAATGATCGTCCGTCGTCGCAAGTAAATAGAGGGATACGACAGTGCCACGTTCTCTGAAAAAAGGTCCTTTTATCGATCTTCACCTGTTGAAGAAGATCGAAGTGGCGGCGGAAAAGAATGATCGCAAACCGGTGAAAACCTGGTCGCGTCGTTCGATGATCCTGCCGCAAATGGTTGGCTTGACCATCGCTGTTCACAACGGTCGTCAGCACGTTCCTGTGCTGGTGAGCGAAGACATGGTTGGCCATAAACTGGGCGAGTTCGCCGCTACCCGCACCTACCGCGGGCACGCAGCTGACAAGAAAGCCAAGCGCTAAGGGGTAAGGAAATGGAAGTAGCCGCTAAGCTGTCGGGCGCTCGAATCTCCGCCCAGAAAGCCCGCTTGGTCGCCGACCAGATCCGCGGGAAGAAGGTGGGCGAAGCGCTCAACCTGTTGGCCTTCAGCAGCAAAAAAGCCGCTGAAATCATGAAGAAAGTCCTTGAATCGGCCGTTGCCAACGCCGAGCACAACGAAGGCGCAGACGTCGACGATCTCAAAGTCTCGACTGTTTTCGTCAACGAAGGGCGTTCGCTGAAGCGCATCATGCCGCGTGCCAAAGGCCGCGCTGATCGCATCGTCAAGCGGTCTTGCCATATCACTGTCAAGGTTGCGGACAAGTAACGGAGTCGATCAGATGGGTCAGAAAGTACATCCCGTTGGCATCCGCCTGGGAATCGTCAAGGAGCACACCTCCGTCTGGTATGCAGGCGGTAAGACTTACGCCGATTATCTGCTTGCAGATCTGAAGACGCGTGAGTACCTCCAAGACAAACTAAAAAGCGCGTCCGTTAGCCGTATCGATATTCATCGCCCGGCTCAAACCGCACGCATCACCATCCACACCGCTCGTCCCGGCATCGTGATCGGCAAGAAGGGTGAGGATGTTGAAAAACTGCGTCAGGACCTGACCAAGCAAATGGGTGTGCCTGTGCACATCAACATCGAAGAGATCCGCAAGCCGGAGCTCGACGGTATGCTGGTTGCCCAGAGCGTAGCCCAGCAGCTGGAGCGTCGTGTGATGTTCCGTCGCGCTATGAAGCGCGCCGTTCAGAACGCCATGCGCATTGGTGCCAAAGGCATCAAGATCCAGGTCAGCGGTCGTCTCGGCGGTGCTGAAATCGCACGTACTGAATGGTATCGCGAAGGTCGTGTGCCTCTGCACACCCTGCGTGCCGACATCGACTATGCAACCTACGAAGCCCACACCACTTACGGTGTGATCGGTGTGAAGGTTTGGATCTTCAAAGGCGAAGTAATTGGTGGTCGCCAAGAAGAGCTGAAGCCTCAAGCGCCAGCGCCTCGTAAAAAAGCTGCCAAGTAAGGGGTACGCCAAATGTTGCAACCAAAGCGTACAAAATTCCGCAAGCAGATGACTGGCCACAACCGTGGTCTGGCTCAGCGCGGTAGCAAAGTCAGCTTCGGTGAATTCGCACTGAAAGCTGTTGCTCGTGGTCGTCTCACCGCTCGTCAGATCGAGTCCGCGCGTCGTGCGCTGACCCGTCACGTAAAACGTGGCGGCAAGATCTGGATTCGCGTGTTCCCGGACAAGCCGGTCACCAAGAAGCCTCTCGAAGTGCGGATGGGTAAAGGTAAGGGTAGCGTCGAATATTGGGTTGCCCAGATTCAGCCAGGCAAAGTCCTGTATGAAATCGAGGGTGTTTCCGAGCAGCTCGCTCGCGAGGCATTTGCCCTGGCCGCAGCCAAGCTGCCACTGGCAACCTCCTTTGTTAAGCGGACGGTGATGTGATGAAAGCGAACGAACTTCGTGAAAAATCAGCACAGCAACTGAACGAGCAACTGCTCGGCTTGCTGCGCGACCAGTTCAATCTGCGTATGCAGAAGGCGACTGGTCAGTTGGGGCAGTCTCACCTGCTCTCGCAAGTGAAGCGTGACATCGCTCGCGTGAAAACTGTGCTCAACCAGCAGGCAGGTAAGTGATCATGGCTGAAGCCGAAAAAACCGTCCGTACGCTGACTGGCCGTGTCGTCAGCGACAAAATGGACAAAACCATCACCGTTCTGATCGAGCGTCGCGTTAAGCACCCGATCTACGGTAAATACGTCAAGCGTTCGACCAAGCTGCACGCCCACGACGAAAGCAATCAGTGCCACATCGGCGACAAGGTCACCATCCGCGAAGTTCGCCCGATGGCCAAGACCAAGTGCTGGGCTCTGGTTGAAGTCGTTGAGCGCGCTGTTGAAGTCTAAGGGCTAGGGGTCGGAGATATTTTATGATTCAGACTCAATCGATGCTCGATGTGGCCGATAACAGCGGCGCTCGTCGCGTCATGTGCATCAAGGTACTGGGCGGCTCGCACCGTCGTTACGCCGGTATCGGTGACATCATCAAGGTAACCGTTAAGGAAGCGATTCCTCGTGGCAAGGTCAAGAAAGGCCAAGTCATGACTGCGGTCGTGGTTCGTACCCGTCACGGCGTTCGCCGTCCTGATGGCTCGATCATCCGCTTCGACGGTAACGCCGCGGTTCTGCTCAACAACAAGCAAGAGCCCATCGGCACCCGTATCTTCGGGCCAGTGACCCGTGAACTTCGCTCTGAGAAGTTCATGAAGATCGTCTCGCTCGCCCCTGAAGTGCTGTAAGGAGATCCGACATGCAAAAGATTCGTCGTGACGACGAGATCATCGTGATCGCCGGCAAAGACAAGGGCAAGCGCGGTAAGGTGCTGAAGGTGCTCGCTGACGACCGTCTGGTCATCGGTGGTGTCAACCTGGTCAAGCGTCATACCAAGCCGAATCCGATGGCTGGCATTCAAGGCGGTATCGTCGAGAAAGAGGCGCCGCTGCACGCTTCCAACGTTGCCATTTTCAATGGCGAAACCAACAAGGCTGACCGTGTTGGTTTCAAAGTCGAAGACGGCAAGAAAATTCGTGTCTTCAAGTCGACCCAAAAAGCGGTTGATGCTTGAACACTGCTAGGTAAATGACCATGGCACGACTGAAAGAGATTTACCGGAAGGAAATCGCGCCCAAGCTTAAGGACGAACTTAAGCTGGCCAACGTGATGGAAGTTCCGCGCGTTACCAAGATCACCCTGAACATGGGCCTGGGCGAAGCGATCGGTGACAAGAAAGTCATCGAGCACGCTGTTGCTGACTTGGAAAAGATTACCGGTCAAAAGCCGATCGTGACCTACGCCCGCAACTCGATTGCAGGCTTCAAGGTTCGTGAAGGCTGGCCGATCGGCGTCAAGGTGACTCTGCGTCGCGAGCGTATGTATGAGTTCCTGGATCGTCTGCTGTCGATCTCCCTGCCTCGGGTTCGCGACTTCCGCGGCCTGAATGCCAAGTCCTTCGATGGCCGTGGCAACTACAGCATGGGCGTCAAAGAGCAGATCATTTTCCCGGAAATCGATTACGACAAAATCGATGCTCTTCGCGGTCTGGACATTACCCTGACCACCACTGCCCGTACGGACGAAGAAGGCCGCGCTCTGCTGCGTGCATTCAAGTTCCCGTTCCGCAACTGATTGGAGTCGGATAATGGCTAAGAAGAGCATGAAAAACCGCGAGCTGAAGCGCCAGAAGACGGTCGCCAAGTTCGCTGCAAAGCGCGCTGCGCTGAAAGCAACCATCGTCAATCTGGAAGCCACTCCGGAAGAGCGTTGGAATGCTACCATCGCACTGCAAAAGCAGCCGCGTGACGCCAGCGCCTCGCGCATGCGTAACCGCTGCCGCCTGACCGGTCGTCCTCACGGTGTATACCGTAAGTTTGGCCTGTCGCGTAACAAGCTGCGCGAAGCCGCAATGCGTGGTGACGTACCAGGTCTGGTCAAGGCCAGCTGGTAAGTCGTTGGTTGGCGGGCCACTCGTCCGCCAGCCTTTGCGATATACGATCAAGCCCCTTTTGGGGCTTGATTCGTTTCTAGGGTATCTCTAGAATGATCGGCTCGCCCGAGCCCGGGCTTTCTTGCCGTGGCCGTCAGGGCGTTCTATACAGCCGCAAGGCTCGTTTTTTTCGTATCAGGAGCATCTAGCCCATGAGTATGCAGGACCCGTTAGCGGACATGCTAACTCGCATCCGTAATGCCCAGATGGCTGAAAAGTCCGTTGTAAGCATGCCTTCTTCCAAGCTGAAGGTTGCTGTTGCCAAAGTTCTCAAAGACGAAGGCTACATCGCGGGTTATCAGGTCACTGGCGACGCGAAGCCTTCGCTGTCCCTCGAGCTGAAATACTTCGAAGGCCGTCCGGTCATCGAAGAGGTCAAGCGCGTTAGTCGCCCTGGCCTGCGTCAGTACAAAGCTGTCGAAGATCTGCCGAAAGTACGCGGCGGCCTCGGCGTTTCCATCGTCTCCACCAACAAAGGTGTGATGACGGATCGCGCTGCGCGCGCTGCCGGTGTCGGCGGCGAAGTGCTCTGCACCGTGTTCTAAGGGGAGCCAAGCATGTCTCGCGTTGCTAAAAACCCCGTCAAGGTGCCAGCTGGCGTTGAAATCAAGTTCGCCGGTCAGCAGTTGTCGATCAAGGGTGCCAAGGGCACTCTGGAACTGAATGTTCATAACTCGGTTGAAGTGACCCAGGAAGGCGGCGAACTGCGTTTCGCTGGCCGTAATGGCGACCAACAAACCCGCGCCATGGCCGGTACTACCCGTGCTCTGGTGAACAACATGGTTATGGGCGTAAGCCAAGGCTTCGAGCGTAAGCTGCAACTGGTCGGTGTGGGTTACAAAGCCCAGGCCAAAGGTCAGGTTCTGTCGCTGTCGCTGGGCTTCTCTCACCCTGTGGAATATGAACTGCCACAAGGTGTTTCAGCTGAAACCCCAAGCCAGACCGACATCGTCATCAAAGGTGTCGACAAGCAGCTCGTGGGCCAGGTCGCCGCGGAAATCCGCGACTTCCGTCGTCCAGAGCCGTACAAAGGCAAGGGTGTCCGTTACGCGGATGAAGTCGTCCGCCGTAAAGAAGCCAAGAAGAAGTAGGGCCTAGCAAATGACCGACAAAAAAGTTACTCGTCTGCGTCGCGCTCGCAAAGCACGCCTGAAAATGCACGAGCTCGAAACCGTGCGTCTGTGCGTGTACCGCTCTTCGCAGCACATCTATGCCCAGGTCATCTCGGCCGACGGCAGCAAAGTCCTGGCCAGCGCTTCGACTTTGGACAAAGAGCTGCGTGACGGTGCCACCGGCAACGTCGATGCCGCCACCAAGGTTGGCAAGCTGGTTGCCGAGCGTGCGAAGGCCGCCGGTATTTCTCAAGTCGCTTTCGACCGTTCCGGCTTCAAGTACCATGGCCGTGTCAAAGCACTGGCTGATGGTGCTCGTGAAGGCGGGCTGGAGTTCTAAGTTATGTCGAACAACGAGCAAAAACGCGACGAAGGCTACATCGAGAAGCTGGTTCAGGTTAACCGCGTAGCCAAGACCGTCAAAGGCGGCCGTATCTTCACCTTCACCGCGCTGACTGTGGTAGGTGATGGCAAGGGCCGTGTCGGCTTCGGCCGTGGCAAGTCCCGCGAAGTGCCTGCTGCCATCCAGAAAGCGATGGAAGCTGCACGCCGCAACATGATTCAGGTAGACCTCAAAGGCACTACTCTGCAATACGCCACCAAGGCTGCCCACGGCGCCTCCAAGGTGTACATGCAGCCTGCTTCCGAAGGTACCGGCATCATCGCCGGCGGCGCAATGCGTGCCGTTCTGGAAGTCGCCGGCGTGCAGAACGTTCTGGCCAAGTGCTATGGCTCCACCAATCCGGTGAACGTGGTTCATGCCACTTTCAACGGCCTGAAAGCCATGCAGTCTCCTGATTCGATCGCCGCCAAGCGTGGCAAGAGTGTTGAGGAGATTCTCTGATCATGGCTACCGTCAAGGTTACTCTGATTAAAAGCACCGCCGGCCGCCTGCCCAACCACAAGCTCTGCGTGAAGGGTCTGGGTCTGCGCCGCATTGGTCACACCGTAGAAGTCCAAGACACCCCGGAAAACCGTGGGATGATCAACAAGGCTTACTACCTGCTGCGCGTCGAGGGTTAATCGATGAAACTCAATGATCTGAGCCCGGCTCCGGGTTCTCGTCCCGAGAAGCACCGTCCTGGTCGCGGTATCGGTAGCGGCCTGGGTAAAACCGGTGGCCGTGGCCACAAAGGCCAGACCTCCCGTTCCGGTGGCTCCATTGCCCCTGGTTTCGAGGGTGGTCAACAGCCTTTGCACCGTCGCCTGCCGAAATTCGGCTTCGTTTCCTTGAAGGCTATGGATCGCGCTGAAGTGCGTACTTCCGAGCTGGCCAAGGTGGAAGGTGATGTGGTTTCTGTTCAGTCTCTGAAAGAAGCCAACGTTATCAACCAAAACGTTCAGCGCGTGAAAGTTGTGCTGTCCGGCGAAGTTACTCGTGCGGTAACCCTGAAAGGTATCGGCGCCACCAAAGGTGCGCGTTCGGCTATCGAAGCAGCTGGCGGCAAGTTCGAGGAATAAATGGCTAAGCAAGGTGCTCTCTCTGCGCTCGGCAAGGGCGGGTTGTCCGAACTCTGGGCTCGTCTGCGTTTCCTGTTTCTGGCGATCATCGTCTACAGGATCGGCGCACACATCCCAGTGCCCGGTATCAATCCGGACCGCCTGGCGGATCTGTTCCGACAGAATGAGGGGACCATTCTTAGCTTGTTCAACATGTTTTCGGGCGGCGCGCTGGAGCGCATGAGCATTTTTGCACTGGGGATCATGCCGTACATTTCGGCGTCGATCATCATGCAGCTCATGACCGCAATCAGCCCGCAGCTGGAGCAGTTGAAGAAGGAAGGTGAAGCTGGCCGTCGCAAGATCAGCCAGTACACCCGCTATGGCACCGTAGTGCTGGCACTGGTTCAAGCCATTGGCATGTCCATTGGCCTGGCCAACCAGGGCGTTGCGTTCTCTGGTGGGTTCGCGTTCTATTTCGTGGCGGTATCGACCTTCGTGGCCGGTGCATTGTTCATGATGTGGTTGGGCGAGCAAATCACCGAGCGCGGCGTGGGCAATGGCATCTCGATGCTGATTTTCTCTGGCATCGTCGCTGGCTTGCCGCGTGCAGTGGGGCAGTCTTTCGAGTCTGCCCGTCAAGGCGATATCAACATCTTCGCCTTGATCGCTGTAGGCCTGGTAGCAGTAGCGATCATCGGTTTTGTGGTTTTCATCGAGCGTGGCCAACGCCGCATTGCGGTGCACTACGCCAAGCGCCAGCAGGGCCGCAAGGTCTTTGCTGAGCAGCGCAGCCACCTGCCGTTGAAAGTGAATATGGCTGGCGTTATTCCGGCCATCTTCGCAAGCAGCATCTTGCTGTTCCCGGCTTCGCTTGGCGCCTGGTTCGGTCAGTCTGAGGGTATGGGCTGGCTGCAGGACCTCTCGCAGTCGATCGCTCCTGGTCAGCCGTTGAACATTCTGCTGTTTAGTGCAGGGATCATTTTCTTCTGCTTCTTCTACACGGCCTTGATGTTCAACCCGAAAGACGTAGCGGAGAACCTGAAGAAATCCGGTGCCTTTATTCCGGGTATCCGTCCAGGTGAGCAGTCGGCACGCTACATTGATGGCGTCCTGACCCGCTTGACCATGTTCGGTGCTCTATACATGACGGCCGTGTGCCTGGTTCCCCAGTTTCTGGTGGTGGCAGCAAACGTTCCGTTCTACCTTGGCGGGACCTCGTTGCTGATCGTGGTCGTGGTTGTGATGGACTTTATGGCCCAAGTGCAATCGCACCTCGTTTCGCACCAGTACGAATCCCTGATGAAGAAAGCCAACCTGAAGGGCTACGGCGGCAGCGGTCTGCTGCGCTGAGAGACCCGTAAGGTTCGAGGAGTTGGTGATGAAAGTTCGCGCATCGGTGAAAAAGCTGTGCCGCAACTGCAAGATTATCCGCCGTGAAGGTATTGTGCGGGTCATCTGCAGCGCGGAACCACGCCACAAACAGCGCCAAGGCTGAGTGTGAGCTGTGCCCCAAGCCCAGCAGCTAGTGCGCTGCTGGGTTGATTATTTGTTATTACAGCGATATTATCTCGCGCCCTATTTCTTGGCTTCCGGGGCGTAGGTAGCTGTCAATTGGAGTCCCACTGAATGGCCCGTATTGCAGGCGTTAACATTCCAGATAACAAGCACACTGTTATCTCGCTGACCTACATCTATGGTGTTGGTCGCACGACTGCTCAGAAAATCTGTGCAGACGCTGGGGTAAACCCAGCAGCGAAGATCAAGGATCTGAGCGACGAGCAAATCGAACAGCTGCGTGGCGAAGTCGCCAAGGTCACCACCGAAGGTGATCTGCGCCGTGACATCAACATGAAGATCAAACGCTTGATGGACCTAGGTTGCTATCGCGGCCTGCGTCATCGCCGTGGTCTGCCGGTTCGCGGTCAGCGTACCAAGACCAACGCGCGTACCCGTAAGGGCCCACGCAAGCCGATCCGCAAGTAATCGCACCAGCGAATCGACAGGAATTTAGACATGGCAAAACCTGCTGCTCGTCCTCGTAAGAAAGTCAAAAAGACAGTGGTTGATGGCATCGCCCACATCCATGCGTCTTTCAACAACACCATCGTGACCATCACCGACCGTCAGGGCAATGCTCTGTCGTGGGCGACCTCCGGTGGTTCGGGCTTCCGTGGCTCCCGTAAGTCCACCCCGTTCGCTGCCCAGGTGGCTGCCGAGCGCGCTGGCCAGGCTGCCCTGGAATACGGTCTGAAGAACCTCGACGTCAACGTCAAAGGTCCAGGCCCAGGCCGTGAGTCTGCTGTTCGTGCTCTGAACAGCTGCGGCTATAAAATCGCCAGCATCACCGACGTGACGCCAATCCCGCATAACGGGTGCCGTCCGCCGAAGAAGCGTCGCGTGTAATCCAGGAGACAGTAGAAAATGGCACGTTACATTGGTCCAAAATGCAAACTGTCTCGTCGTGAAGGCACTGACCTGTTCCTGAAGAGCGGCGTTCGCGCTCTGGAATCGAAGTGCAACATCGAAACCGCACCGGGTATTCACGGCCAACGCCGTGGCCGTCAGTCCGACTACGGCACCCAGCTGCGTGAGAAACAGAAAGTTCGTCGCATCTATGGTGTTCTCGAGCGCCAATTCAGCGGTTACTACAAACTGGCTGCCAGCAAGAAAGGCGCCACGGGTGAGAACCTGCTGCAACTGCTCGAGTGCCGTCTGGACAACGTCGTTTACCGTATGGGCTTCGGTGCTACCCGCGCTGAATCTCGCCAGCTGGTTTCGCACAAAGCGATCAGCGTCAATGGCACTACCGTAAACGTCCCGTCCTATCAGGTTCGTCCAGGTGATGTAGTGGCCGTTCGCGAGAAATCGAAGAACCAGCTGCGTATCGTTCAAGCCCTTGAACTGAGCGCCCAGCGTGGCCGCGTTGAGTGGGTAGATGTAGACAGCGAGAAGAAATCCGGCGTGTTCAAAAACGTCCCGGCTCGCGCTGATCTGTCCGCCGACATCAACGAAAACCTGATCGTCGAGCTCTACTCCAAGTAAGGGCTAGAAAGTAGGTGCATCCATGCAGATTTCGGTAAATGAGTTTCTGACGCCCCGCCATATTGATGTGCAGGTCGTCAGCCCAACCCGCGCCAAAATCACGCTCGAACCTCTCGAGCGCGGTTTCGGTCACACTCTGGGCAACGCGCTGCGTCGCATCCTGTTGTCCTCCATGCCTGGCTGTGCAGTCGTAGAAGCCGAGATCGATGGCGTACTCCACGAGTACAGTGCCATCGAGGGTGTTCAGGAAGATGTCATTGAGATCCTTCTGAACCTGAAAGGCCTCGCGATCAAGCTGCACGGTCGTGACGAAGTGACGCTGACCTTGTCGAAAAAAGGTTCGGGGGTGGTTACCGCTGCCGATATCCAGCTGGATCATGATGTCGAGATCGTCAATCCCGAGCACGTGATTGCGAACCTGGCTTCCAACGGCGCGCTGAACATGAAGCTCGTCGTTGCCCGGGGCCGCGGTTACGAGCCGGCCGACGCTCGTCAGAGCGACGAAGACGAGAGCCGTAGCATCGGCCGTCTGCAGCTGGACGCCTCGTTCAGCCCGGTGCGTCGTATCGCCTATGTGGTCGAGAACGCCCGTGTTGAGCAGCGTACCAACCTGGACAAGCTGGTCATTGACCTGGAGACCAACGGTACTCTGGACCCTGAAGAGGCCATCCGCCGTGCCGCGACCATTCTGCAACAGCAGTTGGCCGCGTTCGTCGACCTCAAAGGTGACAGCGAGCCTGTGGTTGTGGAGCAGGAAGACGAGATCGATCCGATCCTGCTGCGCCCGGTAGATGATCTGGAACTGACTGTTCGTTCGGCGAACTGCCTTAAGGCGGAAAACATTTACTACATCGGCGACCTGATTCAGCGCACCGAAGTAGAACTGTTGAAGACTCCGAACCTTGGCAAGAAGTCCCTGACCGAAATCAAGGACGTTCTGGCCTCCCGCGGTCTTTCCCTCGGCATGCGCCTCGACAACTGGCCGCCTGCAAGTCTTAAGAAGGATGATAAGGCCACGGCCTGATCGTCGTAATCACCGAACGTAGAGTTTCGGTAAGGAATTCACCATGCGTCATCGTAAGAGTGGTCGTCACCTGAGCCGCACCAGTTCGCACCGCAAAGCCATGTTCCAAAACATGGCGGTGTCGCTGTTCGAACACGAGCTGATCAAAACTACCCTGCCAAAAGCCAAGGAACTGCGCCGCGTTGCCGAGCCGCTGATCACCCTGGCCAAGGTAGATAGCGTTGCTAACCGTCGTCTCGCTTTCGACCGTACCCGTTCGAAAGAAGCCGTTGGCAAGCTCTTCAAAGAGCTGGGCGTTCGCTATGCCAACCGTAACGGTGGCTACCTGCGTATCCTCAAGTGCGGTTTCCGCGCTGGTGACAACGCGCCTATGGCTTACGTAGAACTGGTTGACCGTCCGGTCGCTGGTACTGTGGAAGCTGCTGAGTAAGGCACACGCCTCTCAGATATAAAAAACCGGGCCTAGCCCGGTTTTTTATTGTGCAAAAAAAATCTATCAGGGGCAGTGCTTTAATAAATTAGAGCTTGTTCTGGTGCTCGGTATACTGGGCTCACGCGGCGCTTAAAGCCGCACGCTAGAGCCACCTGATAGAGGACGAATTCAGCATGAGCCAGGAAAAGATCCTGACCACCGCCAGCGGCGCTCCGGTTGCCGATAACCAAAACTCTCGTAGCGCTGGCCCCCGCGGGCCGCTTCTGCTCGATGACTTCCATCTGGTCGAAAAGCTCGCTCATTTCAATCGCGAAAACATTCCCGAGCGTCGCGTGCACGCCAAAGGCTCTGCAGCCTTCGGGACCTTCACCGTAACGGCCGACATCACTCGCTACTCCCGCGCCAAGTTGTTCAGTGAAGTCGGAAAGCGGACCGACGTACTCCTGCGGTTCTCCACCGTCGGGGGCGAGCGTGGCTCTGCCGATACCGAGCGAGACCCACGCGGTTTCGCGGTGAAGTTCTACACGGAGGAAGGTAACTGGGACATCGTTGGTAACAACACCCCGGTGTTTTTCATCCGCGACCCGTTGAAGTTTCCAGACTTTATTCACACACAGAAGCGCCACCCGCAGACCAACATGAAGAGCGCCCAGATGATGTGGGACTTCTGGTCGCATTCGCCCGAAGCCACTCACCAAGTCACGATCCTCTTCTCCGACCGTGGCATTCCGGACGGGTACCGTTTCATGCACGGCTTCGGTAGCCATACGTTCAGCCTGATCAATCAGGATGGCGAGCGGCACTGGGTCAAATGGCACTTCAAGAGCCAGCAAGGCATCAAGAACCTGCCTCCGGCTGAGGCTGCGCGGCTGGCCGGTACTGACCCGGATTACGCCCAGCGCGACCTGTTCAATGCCATTGAGGCCAACGACTTTCCCAAATGGCGTGCCTGCGTCCAGATCATGAGCGAGGCCCAGGCCCAGGCTCATCATGAGAACCCGTTCGACGTCACCAAGACCTGGTCCCAAAAGGACTACCCGTTGATTGAGGTCGGCACCCTTGAGCTGAACCGCAACCCGCAAAACTACTTCGCCGAGGTCGAGCAGGCGGCATTTGCCCCGAGCAACGTCGTGCCGGGGGTCGGCCTTTCGCCGGATCGCATGCTGCAGGGGCGGGTGTTCGCTTACGCCGACGCGCATCGCTATCGCGTGGGTACCAATCACCAGCAATTGCCGGTCAATGCGCCGAAATCGCCCGTTAACAGCTACCAGCGAGACGGTGCCATGGCATTTGGCAGCAATGGCGGTGCGTCGCCGAATTACGAGCCCAACAGCTACGCAGATGCCCCAAAGCAAGCCCCCCGTTATGCTGAGCCGCCACTGTCGTTGAGCGGTGCGGCAGCGCGATGGGATCATCGCGAAGACACTGACTACTACAGCCACGCAGGTGTGCTCTTCCGGCTTATGAGCGACGAGCAGCGTGCTTTGTTGATCAGCAATATCGCCGGTGCGATGGCGGGCGTTAGTAACGATGTGGTTCAAAGGCAATTGCAGCACTTCTACAAGGCGGACCCAGCCTATGGCCGGGGAATCGCCGAAAAGTTGGGGATTGCGCTAGGTTAACGCACACGGTATTCGCAACGATAAGGAGAACCGCCCTCAATTGGGCGGTTTTCGCGTTTTTAGGCGGATATTTCGCCGATTTTTGGCTACTTATTGCCACTCAATAGGTGACCTGTGCCGGCGCATGCTTCACAATATCGGCTTTGCAACCGTGGAGAAGGGCCCCATGCAAGGTCATCCAGATGTTATCGATTACCTCAACACGCTGTTGACCGGCGAACTGGCGGCCCGCGATCAATATTTCGTGCATTCGCGCATGTATGAGGATTGGGGCTTCACGGCGCTGTATGAGCGCATGAACCACGAGATGGAAGAGGAGGCGCAACACGCCGACGCCCTCATGCGCCGCATCTTGATGCTCGAAGGCACACCTCGCATGCGCCCCGACGATCTGGACGTAGGTACCAGCGTGCCCACAATGTTCGAGAGCGACCTGCGCCTGGAGTACAAGGTGCGTGACGCGCTGCGCAAAGGCATTGCCCTCTGCGAGCAACATGGCGATTACGTGAGCCGTGAGATTCTGCGGGTGCAACTGAGCGACACCGAGGAAGATCATACCTACTGGCTCGAAAAGCAGCTGGGCCTGATCAAATCCATTGGGCTGGAAAACTATCTTCAGTCCCAGGCCCGCAGTTAAGCCGCCATTGATGGAAGAACGCCGCCCTATCGGGCGGCGTTTTCGTTTCAGGCCCGGTCTCGCTCCAGCAACGGCTTCAGGTACTTGCCCGTGTAGGACTGGGGCATTTGCGCTACCTCTTCCGGTGTGCCGCACGCGATGATCTGGCCACCTTTGGAACCGCCCTCCGGCCCAAGGTCCACCAACCA
Source organism: Pseudomonas sp. URIL14HWK12:I12 (assembly GCF_003097135.1). GTDB lineage: Bacteria > Pseudomonadota > Gammaproteobacteria > Pseudomonadales > Pseudomonadaceae > Aquipseudomonas. The sequence goes on along the minus strand of NZ_QEQL01000006.1, from coordinate 355,446 downwards.
GTCGGCGGTCTTGATGACGTCCAGGTTGTGCTCGATCACCACGACGGTATTGCCGTGATCACGCAGGCGATGCAATACATCCAGCAGCTGTTGAATGTCCGCAAAGTGCAGGCCTGTCGTGGGCTCATCGAGGATGTAAAGGGTCTTGCCAGTGTCTCGTTTGGAGAGCTCGCGCGACAGCTTGACCCGCTGCGCTTCACCCCCCGAGAGCGTCGTCGCCGATTGCCCGAGCTTGATGTATGAAAGCCCGACGTCCATCAGCGTTTGCAGCTTGCGAGCCAGCGCCGGCACTGCGTCGAAGAAGCCGCGAGCGTCTTCGATGGTCATGTCCAGCACCTCGTCGATGCTCTTGCCCTTGTAGCGGATTTCCAGCGTTTCGCGGTTGTAGCGCTTGCTCTTGCATACATCGCACGGCACGTAGATGTCCGGCAGAAAGTGCATTTCAACCTTGATCAAGCCATCGCCCTGGCAGGCCTCGCAGCGGCCACCCTTGACGTTGAACGAGAAGCGGCCTGGCCCATAGCCCCGCGCACGGGCTTCGGGCACCCCTGCGAACAGCTCGCGGATCGGAGTGAACAAGCCGGTGTAGGTGGCCGGGTTGGAGCGGGGCGTGCGGCCGATCGGGCTCTGGTCGATGTCAACGACCTTGTCCAGATGCTGCAGGCCGTTGATGCTGTCATGCGCTGCCGCTTCCAGTGTGGTGGCGCCGTTCAGGGCAGTGGAGCTCAGGGGGAACAGCGTATTGTTGATCAGCGTCGACTTGCCTGAGCCCGATACCCCGGTCACACAGGTCAGCAGCCCCACCGGGATCTCCAGGTCGACTTTCTGTAGGTTATTACCTCGCGCGCCCTTGATGGTCACCGCCAGCTTCTTGTCGCGCGGGGTACGCTTCGCGGGGACGACGATTTTCTTGCGCCCAGACAGGTACTTGCCAGTTTCCGAATCCGGATGTGCCATTACTTGAGCCGGTGTACCTTCAGCAACGATCTGGCCACCGTGGACGCCCGCGCCTGGGCCGATATCCACCACATAGTCGGCGAGGCGAATGGCGTCTTCATCGTGCTCGACCACAATCACCGTGTTTCCGATATCGCGCAGGTGATTGAGCGTAGCCAGCAGCCGGTCGTTGTCGCGCTGGTGCAGGCCGATCGACGGCTCATCGAGGATGTACATCACCCCCACCAGGCCAGCACCGATCTGGCTCGCCAGGCGGATACGCTGGGCTTCGCCGCCCGACAGGGTATCGGCGCTGCGGTCCAGTGTCAGGTAGTCCAAGCCCACATTGACCAGGAACTGCAGGCGCTCGCGGATCTCCTTGAGAATCTTGTCGGCGATCTCCCCGCGCCGGCCTGTCAGGCTCAGCTTGCCGAAATATTCCCACGCGTCACCGATCGGCAGGCCCGTAACCGCAGGCAGGGTTTTTTCGCCGACCCACACGTGGCGGGCTTCACGGCGCAACCGAGTACCACGGCAATCCGGGCACGGCTGGGTGCTGAGGAACTTGGCCAGCTCTTCACGAACCGTGTTCGACTCTGTTTCCCGGTAGCGCCGCTCAAGGTTCGGAATGATCCCTTCGAATGGGTGCGAGCGCTTGACGATGTCGCCGCGGTCGTTGAGGTACTTGAAGTCCACATTCTGTTTGCCAGTGCCATACAACAGCAGTTTCTGCACATCGGCGGCCAGGTTGTCGAAAGGCTCGTCGAGGCTGAAGCGGAACTGCCCGGCCAGGGAACCGAGCATCTGGAAGTAGTAGACGTTTCGCCGATCCCAGCCGCGTATCGCGCCTTCGGCCAGCGTCAGCTCGCCATTGACTAGGCGTTTGGCATCGAAGAATTGCTTCACGCCCAGGCCGTCGCAGGTGGGGCATGCGCCGGCCGGGTTGTTGAAGGAAAACAGCTTCGGTTCGAGCTCACTGATCGAGTGGCCGCAGATCGGGCAGGCAAAGCGGGCCGAGAATATGGTGTCTTCGCCACCCTCGTCATCCATCGAAGCGACCAGGGCGATGCCATCGGCAAGGTTCAGCGCCGTTTCGAACGACTCAGCGAGCCGCTGCTGGAGGTCAGCGCGTACTTTGAAACGGTCAACGACCACTTCGACAGTGTGTTTCTTCTGCTTGTCGAGCTTGGGCAGTTCGTCCAGCTCATGCAGGCGCCCATCGATACGGGCGCGCACAAAGCCTTGCGCGCGCAGCTCTTCGAACACGGCCAGGTGCTCGCCCTTGCGTTCGCGAATCACCGGTGCCAGCAACATCAGCCTGCGGCCCTCGGGCTCTGCCAGCACTTGGTCGACCATCTGGCTCACGGTCTGCGCTTCTAGCGGCTCGTCGTGGTCTGGGCAACGGGGCGTGCCCACGCGTGCATAGAGCAGGCGAAGGTAGTCGTAGATCTCGGTGATAGTGCCCACTGTGGACCGTGGGTTGTGCGAGGTGGACTTCTGTTCGATGGAAATCGCCGGAGACAACCCTTCGATGGTATCCACGTCGGGCTTTTCCATCATCGACAGGAACTGCCGGGCGTAAGCCGACAGCGACTCGACGTAGCGGCGTTGGCCTTCAGCGTAGAGTGTGTCGAAGGCCAGGGAAGACTTGCCTGAGCCAGAGAGCCCCGTGATGACGATCAGCTTGTCGCGGGGCAGGGTCAAATCGATGTTTTTCAGGTTGTGGGTACGTGCCCCACGAATCAGGATCTTGTCCAAAGCAGCCTCGCTTGGCGGGCGGAAACCTAGCAGTATACGGGGGCGTGGCGACGGTCTGCACGGCTGTATGAAAGCGCGTCAGAGCATGTAGGAAAGTCGACGGATGGCCGTGAAGATCCCTTAATGTGGCAAAGCGTCGCCGGCCGTGCCGTTAACCGATCCGACTGGTAGAATCGCCGCCGGTTCATACGAGGTTCTTTCATGCACGATCTCCATCGCGAACGCATGAGCGCGGGCGAAACACGCGCTGCTGGTAGCCTGGCGCTGGTGTTCGCTTTCCGCATGCTTGGCATGTTCATGGTGCTCCCGGTACTGGCCACTTATGGCATGGACCTGGCTGGCGCCACCCCCGCGCTGATCGGCCTGGCCATCGGTGCCTACGGCCTGACTCAAGCGCTGCTGCAGATCCCCTTCGGGATTATCTCCGACCGTATCGGCCGCCGCCCGGTGATCTATGTGGGTCTTGTGCTCTTTGCCTTGGGCAGTTTGCTGGCTGCGCACGCCGATTCCATCTGGGGGGTGATTGGCGGTCGTGTGCTGCAAGGGGCCGGTGCCATCTCTGCGGCCGTTATGGCGCTGTTGTCAGACCTCACCCGCGAACAGCACCGTACCAAGGCCATGGCGATGATCGGCATGAGCATCGGCCTGTCGTTCGCCGTGGCGATGGTGGTAGGGCCGCTGCTGACCCGCGCGTTCGGGTTGTCGGGGCTATTCCTGGCAACAGCGGTGCTGGCCATGGTCGGCTTTCTGCTGGTGGCCTTTGTAGTGCCGCGCAGTAACGGCCTGTTGCAGCATCGAGAGTCGGGGGTGGCCCGCCAGGCGTTAGTGCCCACCTTGCGCAATGCCGAGCTGCTGCGGCTCAACGCGGGCATCTTCATCCTCCACGGCGTATTGATGTGCAGTTTCGTCGCGTTGCCACTGGCGTACGTCGAGCGGGCGGGGCTTGCGAAGGAACAGCATTGGTGGGTGTACCTCACTGCGCTGTTCGTCTCATTCTTTGCAATGGTTCCGTTCATCATCTACGGCGAGAAAAAGCGCAAGATGAAACGCGTCCTCCTGGGCGCGGTTGCGGTTCTGATGCTCACCGAACTGTTTTTCTGGGCCTGGGGCTTCGGCCTTGAGCGGTTGGTGGTGGCCACGGTGGTGTTCTTCACCGCGTTCAACCTGCTGGAAGCGTCCCTGCCGTCGCTGGTGAGCAAGGTGTCGCCAGCAGGCGGCAAGGGCACGGCAATGGGGGTGTATTCCACTAGCCAGTTCCTGGGCGCGGCGCTTGGCGGCATTCTCGGTGGTTGGCTGTACCAGCACGGGGGCCTCAGCGGTGCGTTCCTCGGAAGCGCTGCATTGCTCGCCCTCTGGTTAGTGATTGCTGGTACCATGCGCGAACCACCTTACGTCACCAGCCTGCGCATGCCGCTGGCGGATCAGGTATTGGGCGATGCCAGCCTGAGTGAACGGCTGATGGCCGTCCCGGGAGTGACAGACGCCGTGGTGGTGGCCGAAGAGGCCGCCGTCTACATCAAATTCGATACTAAAGTAGTGGACCGCTCCGCTATCGAGGCCTTGGTCAATCCGGCTTGATAGGGGCGTTCCCGGGAGAACGATATGGCCCGCGGGGTTAACAAAGTCATTTTGGTCGGCAGCGTCGGCCAGGATCCGGAAGTGCGCTACCTGCCCAACGGCAACGCGGTCACCAACCTCAGCCTGGCGACCAGCGAGCAGTGGACCGACAAGCAAAGCGGCCAGAAGGTCGAGCGCACCGAGTGGCACCGAGTCTCGCTGTTCGGCCGCGTGGCCGAAGTGGCTGGCGAGTACGTTCGCAAGGGCTCGCAGATCTACGTCGAAGGCAAGCTGCAAACCCGTGAGTGGGAAAAAGACGGCATCAAGCGCTACACCACTGAGATCGTCGTAGACATGCAAGGCACCATGCAGCTGCTGGGCAGTCGCCAGCAGGGCCAGGGTGGCCAGCAGGGCGGTTACGACCAGGGCGGTGGCGGGGGCAACTACGCCCAGCAGGCGCCTCGCCAACAGGCACAGCAGCGCCCGCAACAGGCCCCGCGCCAGCAGCAGAGCGCGCCACCGCAGCAGCAGCAGGCGCCACAACCTGCAGCGGATTTCGACAGTTTCGATGACGATATTCCGTTCTGAAGCCTGGCTTCACAAGACCGGCAAACAAAAAGCGAGGCCATTCATTTGGCCTCGCTTTTTGCTTTTAGCCGTTACAGAAAGGCCTATAGAGAAACACCCAACTGCCCTTTGAGCCAATCGATCAATGTCTGCGTTTCCTGGTGGTTGGGCTTGCCCTCCCTGCGGAAAACAGAAATGGCCTCGGGCAAGTTTATGCTTTCGGTGCAGGGGCGAACCAGTGCGCCGCTGTCTATCAGCCGGGCCGCTGTTCGTTGCCAGCCCATCGCGATCCCATGGCCCTCAACCGCCGCCTGAAGCATCAATGAGTAGCTGTCGAAGCTGACCCCCTTATGGCCGTGGGGCAGGCTAACACCGTGTGCCGTAAGCCATGTTCCCCATTCCAGCAGGTGGGGCGGGTCGGCATGGTGATGGAGCAGGGTATGGGGCAGAAGCCTATGGATATCCAGGGGGCCTTTTTGGCCAACATATTCGGGGGAACACACGGGAAACACTTCATCGGCCGCGGTAAAAGCCAACGGATGGTTTCCATGATCTCGCCCTGTGCTTTGCAAAGCCACGTCGAAGTAGCCTTCGAACTCCGTCAGCGGTTTAGTCGAGGTTGCCACCTTCAATTCAATTTGAGGGTATGCCTGATGAAAGTCCGACAGCCTCGGCATAAGCCAATGAAAGGCCTCGCACAGCTGGCAAAGCAGGACTACTTCGTTCTTACGTGCGCCACTGCGCAGCTCCATTGCCCGCGCCGCTACGGATTTCAACGCCGCCCGCACTGCATTCGCTAAATCCTGGCCAGCGTCAGTCAGAAAAACAGCGCGGTTACGCCGAACGAATAGCGGCTGCCCGATATTGGCCTCGATGATACGAATCTGCCGGCTTACTGCCGCCTGTGTGATGTGCAGCTCATCAGCGGCTTTGGAAAAACTACCGAGCCTGGCCGCAGCCTCGAAAGGAAGTAGGGCAGACAGGGGCGGAAGGGATTTTCCAAGTGAATTCATAATAGAAGGTTATGTATCGGAAAGGAGATCTCGTTTGTAGCATGCCGGCTTGCCCTTCACCATAGCGCTACGCAAATGAGAGGGGGCCCCCGATCTTGCGACGATACATAACCCAGATTAACCCGACATCCCTAGGGAGAGCGCTATGGATGCTATTGCAGACTACCGAACATACGCGGTCATCAGCCCCATTACCGCAGCGGTTATGAAGGGCGCTCATGTGGATGTCACCTGGGGAGATGGCCGTTTAAGCCCCTACCATTACATCTGGCTGCGAGATAACTGCCCCTGCAGTGAGTGCGTCTATGGCGTAACGCGCGAGCAAGTGTTCGAGATCGCCGATGCGCCCATGGAAATAAAGGCGTCAAAAGTCTCTGTCACCGAGGGCGGATCTTTGTTGGTCGAATGGGATCAGGGCCATACCAGCCAATACGATGCGGGCTGGCTTCGTGCCCATGCCTATGACGAGGTGTCGCTGGCCGAACAGGCAGCCGAACGACCCAAGCCTCACCGTTGGAACGCCACACTGGCAGTTCCAACCTTCGGTTATGACGCCATCATGCAGGATGATGAAGTTTTGCTGGCGTGGCTGCTCGCACTGCGCGATACCGGTTTGAGCCTGGTGAATGGTGTCCCCGTCGAGCCTGGTTCTCTCAAGCTTGTCGCCAACCGTATCTCCTTCATTCGAGAGTCCAATTTCGGCGTCCTGTTTAACGTTCAGTCAAAGGCTGAAGCAGACAGCAACGCTTACACCACCTTTAACTTGCCACTTCATACGGACCTGCCGACGCGGGAATTGCAGCCGGGCTTGCAGTTTCTCCACTGCCTGATCAATAACGCCGTCGGAGGCAGCAGCACCTTTGTGGACGGTTTCGAAATTGCCGAAGCGTTGCGGCTGGAAGACCCGGAGGCCTTCGCCGCGCTCAGCGAGACCCGGGTGGAGTTTCGCAACAAAGGCCGCACCAGCGACTACCGTTGCCGGGCGCCGATCATTGCGTTGAATGAAGCGGGAGAAGTTACCGAGATTCGGATGGCCAATTTTTTGCGTGGCCCTTTCAGTACGCCTGTTGAGCGAATGCTGCCACTTTATCGGGCCTACCGCCGGTTCATCGAAATGACCCGTGAAGCTCGCTTCCGTTATCGCCATCGCCTGGAGGCCGGGCAGATGTGGTGCTTCGATAACCGCCGCGCTCTGCACGCTCGAGACGAGTTCGACCCTACGACCGGGGAGCGGCATTTCCAAGGGTGCTACATTGATCGCGACGAGTTGCTGTCACGCATTCTTGTTTTGCAACGCTTGGCACCAGAAAGCGGAAGGGGCAGCTAGGCCATCCGGTTTGAGTTGGCGCTGGCGCAGGCCCCGTTGGGCGTCGCATCGTATGTGTACCGCTTAACGCGGCCTGGGGGCCGGGCTTCAAGATGATTTCGTGAAAGTGCGTGAAATCTTCAGTGTGTTGTGAATTGCTGTGAAAGCGCGGGCTTTTCCAGATTTCCTTCATGGTAGTGTCACGGTCATGGCACATCGTGACAGTGCCATCACCACACTTCAGGGAAGCCGCCATGACCAACGTCTCTTCCACCAGCAACAACAGTTCGTCGCCAGGCAATACCAGCAATGCATTCGACAGCCGGTTGGACATCGCCAAGTCCAGCAAGACCCTCTCTGACTATATGCGCCAGAAGGGCAAGGGTGCGATTACCGGTGATGAGCTCAAGCAGTTGGCCAATAGCAACAGCGCGCCTGCGGACGTAAAGGCGGCGGCCAACTACATGGTCAGCCACCCCGATGTATTCACCGCCATCGAAACCCACGATGTGGCCGGGGCCGACAACCTTTCAGGCTCCTGGAACTTCGACTGGGCGGCCAACGGCGGCCTGAAGGGTACGGCCACCGAAGCCATCGCCAAGATGCAGGACACCTTTGATTTCGCCATCGCCAAATCAGCGCAGATCACCGAAATCAGCACGGGCAAGAAGGCCGAACTCGACGGTACCAAGCAACGCCCGCAAAACTGACGCGCCACGCACCAAGCCAATACGCTCTACACTGATCAGCCCTTGTGATCGGTGTGGAGCGTTTTTTCATGAAAGCAATGGTGCTCAAAGCCCCTGGCGGGCTGGCCAATATCGAACTGCGCGATCTGCCTGACCCGGGTCAGCCCGGCAAGGGCCAGGTGCGCGTCCGCGTGCACGCCAGCTCGCTCAATTACCACGATCTGCTGGTGGCCAATGGCGGCATCCCTACCGAAGACGGCCGCCTGTTGCTGTCAGACGGTGCCGGTGTGGTCGAAGCGGTCGGTGAGGGCGTTACTGAGTTCAAGCCGGGTGACCACGTAGTATCGACGTTCTTCCCGCACTGGCTGTCCGGGCCCGCATTCGCTGCGGTAGGGCATTTCGGCCAGACGCCTGGGGACGGTATCGACGGGTTCGCCAGTGAGTACGTGGTGCGCGACACCCAGGCCTTCACCCTTGCTCCTCGTGGGTGGAGCCACGCCGAGGCGGCGACCATCACTACGGCAGGGCTGACCGCCTGGCGAGCCCTTGTGGGGGATGGCCAGCTAAAGGCCGGAGACACTCTTCTCACGCTGGGCACCGGTGGTGTGTCCATTGCTGCGTTGCAGATCGGCAAACTGATGGGCGCGCGCGTGATCGTTACCTCCTCCTCCAACGACAAGCTCGAGCGTGCCAGGCAGCTGGGCGCCGATGCCACGGTCAATTACCGTGAACATCCAGAGTGGGCCGAGCAGGTGCGCGAACTCACCCAAGGCCATGGCGTTGACCATGTCATCGAGCTGGGCGGGCCGGGCACCTTGGGCCAGTCGATCCGCGCCGTGAAGGTGGGCGGCCATATTTCCCTGATCGGCGTGCTGACTGGTCGCCAGGGCGAAGTGCCAACCGCACTGCTGATGGCCAAGCAAGTGCGGTTGCAGGGGCTGATCGTGGGCACCCGCCTGCAGCAGCAGGAGTATGTGAGGGCGCTGGAATCGAGCTCGATTCGCCCGGTGCTCGACCGAAGCTTCCCCTTGGAGAGCCTGGCCGATGCATTCCGCTTGCAGGAAGCGGGCGGCCACTTCGGCAAGGTAAGCGTGCAGTGGTGATCAACGTACCCCGGGTATCAGCAGGTCATCGCGCTTGCATTGCCCCTTGAGTGCGGCACCGCAGGCGGTGGGTTGCAGGCTTTTGCTCAGGCACACACGCACCTCGCTCAACTGGCCACGCGTGCAGTAGACCGCCAGGCCATCTTCCGGGATGGCCGGGTTACGCTGGCGAAACAACGCTTTGATCTGGCCGGCGCCCAGCCGCTGGGCGTTGGCGGAGGGCTCAAACTGCGCGGGGATGGCCACCGCTGCCAGTGCTTGGTCCGAGGCGGCCAGGTACCCCTGAGCGCCAAGGCCGCTGCAAGTACCGTGTTTTTTCCATTCATGGGCCATCAAGGCAGGCGAAGGGAACAGTGTCATTCCTTTAACTCGTTCGGCCTCGCTGAGCGGCATGAAAGGCTCGCAGAACTGCGGCCAGCCGTTGTTTGCGTATTGCGGCCATAGCCCGTGCAGCACGAACCCATAGCCCTTGCCCCGGCACTGCACGTCCTGTGGCTTGCTCAGGCAATAGCTGGGCGACCAGGACAGGCTCAGCACATAAAAATCGAACACCCCAGGCGTGCCCTCGGCATGGGCCAGCGTGAACGGATGGCTGGCCAGCACAGCGAGCATCAGCAGTTTGCGCAACGGGCTTGCCATGCGAGCGGTTTCCAGAAAAAAGGTCGGTGTGCACGATAACCTTTTGCTACCTGCCCGTCATGGGGTGACTAAACCCCCCAAAACCCGCAAAATGGCGGCTTTATCCAAAGCGGGGCAGCGACAGCCCGCTCCACCGACACCGGACCTGCTGAATCGATGCGAATGCGCCTGATGCTCCTGGGCGGCGGCAACGCCCTTGGGCAAGCACTGATCCGCCAGGGGGCCGAGGAAGATGTCAGCTTCCTGGCTCCGCGCCCACCCGAGGCTGGTTGGGACGCGGCGAGCCTAACCCAGCTACTCGACGAGAACCGCCCTGACGTGGTGGTCAACCTGGCCTACTACTTCGACTGGTTCCAGGGCGAAAGCGTGGGCGCATCGCGCCTGGCCGGGCAAGAGCGGGCGATCGAGCGGCTGGCCGAGCTGTGCACGCATCACGGCATCGTGCTCGTGCAACCGTCGAGCTACCGCGTGTTCGATGGGGCCCGCGCCACCGCCTACAGTGAACGGGACGAGCCCCTGCCGCTGGGTTTGCGCGGCCAAAGCCTCTGGCGTATCGAGCAAAGCGTGCGGGCGATCTGCCCACAGCATGTCATGCTGCGCTTCGGCTGGCTGCTCGACGAGAGCCGCGAGGGCATCATGGGGCGCTTCCTGGCGCAGGTGATCGGCGGCCAGGCCGTGCAACTGGCCGACGACCGCCGCGGCAACCCCACGCCGGTAGATGACGCAGCGCGGGTGATCCTCTCGGTGCTCAAACAGCTCGACTGCGAGGCGCCGCTATGGGGCACCTACCACTACGCAGGCAACGAAGCCACCACCGCCCTGGCCCTGGGCCAGGCGATCCTGGGCGAGGCCGCGGCGCTGCACTCGGTGAGTGCCGGGCAGATCAGCCCGCAAAGCCACGCCGCATTACCGGATGCCTTCGAAGAACCCCAGCATGCCGTGTTGGCCTGCAAGAAAATCCTACACACCTTCGGGATCAAGCCCCGCGCCTGGCGCGCCGGCCTCCCGGCCCTGCTGGAACGTTACTTTCGCCATGGCTGAAGCCCCCATCCTGATCACCGGCGGTGCCGGCTTCATTGGCTCGCACCTCGCCCAGGCCCTGCTGGCCGCCGGCTACCCAGTGCGTGTGCTCGACGACCTTTCCACGGGCAAGCGCAGCAATCTGCCGCTGGCCAACCCGGCACTGGAGCTGATCGTGGCGGACGTGGCTGACGCCGAGGCAGTTACGGCTGCCACCCGAGGCTGCCGTGCCGTGGTGCACTTGGCGGCGGTGGCTTCGGTTCAGGCATCTGTGGAAGACCCGGTCAGAACTCACCGGAGCAATTTCATCGGCACGCTGAACCTGTGCGAAGCCATGCGCCTGGCGGGTATCCGCCGGGTGCTGTTTGCTTCCAGTGCAGCGGTATACGGCAACAATGGCGAAGGCGTCGAAGTCTGCGAAAGCACACCCAAGGCGCCGCTCACACCCTACGCCAGCGACAAGCTCGCCAGCGAGCAGTACCTGGAGTTCTACCAGCGCCAGCACGGCCTGGAGCCGGTGATCTTCCGCTTCTTCAACATCTACGGCCCCCGCCAGGACCCATCCTCGCCTTATTCCGGGGTGATCAGCATCTTCGCCCAGCGGGCGCTGGCCGGCGTGCCTATCACCGTATTCGGCGATGGTGAGCAAACACGCGACTTCTTCTACGTCGAAGATCTGGTCAAGCTGCTGGTGCAGGCACTGGAGGCCGAGCAGGTGCAAGAAGGCGCGGTAAACGTGGGGCTCAACGAGGCCACCTCGCTCAATGGTTTGCTCGCGGCACTCGAAGAAGTGGTAGGGGCATTGCCTGCGGTCAGCTACCAGCCAGCGCGGGCAGGGGACATTCGCCATTCGCGGGCGAACAACCAGCGGCTGCTGGAGCGCTTCGAGGTCGCTGCGCCTACGCCGTTGGTGGAAGGGTTGCGCAAGCTGCTGGCGGAGTGATCCCACCAGCAGCCTGGCCAGCTCAGAACTTGTAGCCCAAGCCGACCATGTACACCCAGGGGTCTACATCCACATCGACCTTCGTTTTGCTGGCGCCCAAAGCAGTGGGGCCGTCCACGGTGCCTTTGGTATCGATGTCGACGTACCAGACCGAGGCGTTGAACATCACGTGGTCGGTCAGCTGGTAGTCGAAGCCCAGCTGGCCTGCCAAGCCCACCGAATTCTGCATCTTCAGGTTGCTGAAGCCCTGCGCCTTGCGCTCGCTCGTCAGGTCTTCATCGAAGAACAGCGTGTAGTTGATGCCAATGCCGGCATATGGCTGGAATTTGGACGTCGGCGCCATTGGGTAGTACTGCAGCGACAGGGTGGGTGGCAGTTGCTTGATGTCGGCCAGCTTGCCATCCAGGCCCGCGCCCTTCACGCCCACGCTGTGGTTGAACGGCGTCGCCGCCAGCAGTTCGACGGCGAAATGGTCGTCGAGCATGTAGGCAAAGGCCAGCCCCAATTGGGTGTCGCTGTCCAGGGTGGCCTTTGTGCCACCTACGCGTGCGCCGTCCACACGCAGGTTGCCGCTGCCTTCGTTGGGGGCCACGGTAGCCGCGCCAGCGCGAACGATGAAGTCACCCGCCTGGTGAGCCTGGGCGAGAGAAGGCAGGGCCATGGCCAATGCGGCCAGAGAGGCGCTGAGCAGCGCGGTTTTCATGGGTGCTCCTTAGGCATTCAATAAGTTCTGAAGCCATGATAGGAGCCCTGAAAGCCGCGGAATTGACCTGACGCAACGTTACGCTTAATTGATCACTCAGGCAGCTCATAAACGGCTATGCGCTCACCGACCATCTGGTAGCCTGCCTCTGCCAGCTCGCTGGTGCTGGCCTTGACCCGCATCGGCCCCTCGATCCAGTAGGGCTGGTAAAGCTCCTCGACCTTCACGCCCAGCTCCGAGGTCACGTGCACGATCTGGTTCGACGGCGGCGGCGGCACATGGATGCAGGCGCCGTAGTAGGGCACCAGCAAGAAGTCGGTAGTGCGGCCTTCTTCGTTCACCTCCAGCGGCACGATATAACCGGGCAAGCGCACCTGCTGGCCATCGAGCGCCTGCACCACAGGTGCATGGGGCGCCTGCTGATGGGCTGCCGGCGCATCCTCCTGCAAGGCGGTGCCCATTTTCGACAGGTCGTGCAGCGGCGCCATCTGCGGGGCTAGCTTCGGCGCGTCGGCAGGGATCAAGTCGTCCCAGCTCAGCACGTGGGTCGGTGCTGCCAGTGCTGCTGTGGCCAGTGCCCACAAGGCAAGGCCAGCCATTATCGCCTTACACATGGATCGACAACCCGTCGGCCAGCGACTGCCGATAGGCGCGCCAGGCCGGTACCGTCCCCATCAGCACGGCACAGCCCATGATCACGCCCAGCAAACTCAGCTCATAGCTGCTAGGTAGCGACAGCGGTAGATAGATACCGTATTGCGCCTGAACGAAGCCTTGGGCAGCGGCGATACTGCCGTAAAGCAGGCCGACGCCGGCTGCGATGCCGATTCCGGCCAAGGCAGCCGCTTCGGCCACCAGCAGCCCGGCGATGTGCCATGGGCGGGCGCCGACCGAGCGCAGGATCGCCATCTCGCGGCGCCGTTCGTTGAGGCTGGTGAGGATTGCCGTCAGCATGCCGATCAGCCCGGTCAGAACCACGAATGCCGACACCACGAACAGCGCCTGCTCGGCAGTGCCCATCAGGCTCCACAGCTCTTGCAGCGCCACCCCAGGAAGAATCGCCATCATCGGCTCACCCCGAAAGTCATTGATTTCGCGCTGCAGGGCGAACGTGGTGACTTTGCTGTTGAGCCCCAGCAGGAACGCGGTGATCGCATTGGGGGTGAGGTCCATGTGCCGCGCCTGCTCGGCGCTGACTCGGCCTTCGCCGCGCGCCGGCACACCGTTGTGCCAATCGATATGGATCGCCTCCATGCCGGCCAGGCTGATGTGCAACGTGCGGTCCACCGGGGTGCCGGTGCGCGCCAGCACACCCACCACCGTAAAAGGCTTGTCGTCGTGCTTGACCAGGCTGATGGTCGACACCCCATGAGCCAGCACCACCTTGTCGCCCAGATGGTAGTGCAGCGCCTCGGCCACCTCAGCGCCCAGCACCACCTCGAACGGATCATCGGCGAATGGCCGGCCCTCAGCCAGTACCAGAGGCCGATGGTGCCCGTACTCATAGTGCTCGAAATAATTGTGATCGGTACCCAGCACTCGGTAGCCGCGGTGCGAGTCTCCCAGAGAGAGCGGAATCGCCCATTTCACCCGTGGGTCCTGGGCGTAATGCTGGTAGCTGTCCCAGCGGATGTTGTTGGTGGCATTACCGATGCGAAACACCGAATACAGCAGCAGGTTGACCGAACCGGAGCGGGCGCCGACCACCAGGTCGGTGCCGCTCAAGGTTGCCGCGAAGCTGGCGCGGGCTTCGGTGCGCACTCGCTCCACCGCCAGCAACAGGCACACCGACAAGGCAATGGCGAACGCGGTGAGAAAAGCGGTGAAGCGTCGGTTGGCAAGGCTGGCCAGGGCCAGGCGAAGCAGATACATCAGATCGCCTCCAGGCGCGGTGCGCGGTTGAGCTCAGCCAAGGAGGCCGCGCGGTCGAACAAAGGCGCCAGGCTCTGGTCGTGGCTGACGAACAACAGCCCTGCACCGGCCTGCCGGCACTCCTGGAACAGCAGTTGGATGAAGGCTTCCCGCGCATCGGCATCCAGGGCCGATGTCGGTTCGTCGGCGATCACCAGCTCAGGTTGGCCAATCAGTGCGCGGGCTGCTGCCACACGCTGCTGCTGGCCGATCGAGAGGGTCCCGGCGCGTCGCGCCAGCAGAGCCGGGTGCTTCAGGCCCAGATGCTCGAGCAGCGCCGCTGCCGCCGCGCCAACACTGCCGTGGCGCTGTTCTGCACGCTGGCGGCGTACTGCGGAGAAGCGGCAGGGTAGCTCGACGTTCTCCCGAACCGAAAGAAACGGCAGCAGGTTGAACTGCTGGAAGATGTAGCCGGTGTGATCGACCCGGAAATGGTCGCGGGCACCTTGGGAAAGCTGAGCAAGGTCTTGCCCCAGCACCCGGATGCTGCCGCGCTGTGGTCGCTGGACGCCGCCCAGCAGGCCCAGCAGGGTGGTCTTGCCACTGCCGCTTGGGCCGCGCAGGAACAGGCTCTCGCCGCGGGCCAGGCTCAGCTGCGCAATGTCCAGCAGTCCAGGCTGGCCCGGCCAGGCGAAGCCTACCTCGGCCAGGTCGATCAGGTCGGCGGCCATCTCAGAACTTCAGCACGCTGTTGGCAGGCGTTGCCTCCAGGCCCTTCTGCCCGCTGCCGGTGATGGCTTGTACGGCGATCTTGTGGGTACCTGGGAAGGCCTTGAAGAACGGTGCAAAGTCGATGCTGGCCAACGCCGAAGGGTTGTCGCACTGGAATTGATAGTGGCCGTCTACATCTGCGTGCTCGTGCCCTTCGTGCGCCTTGCTCGGGGCCGCATCGGCGAACACCGGGCTGTTCACCTCGCTTTGTGCGGCGATGCATTTGGCCGCAGCGGGCAGGGCGAAGAGGGTCTCGGGCTTGTCCAGGCGCTGCTGGGCCGCGGCGGCCTGGGCCTTCTGCTCGGCGGTGGTTGCCGCGTGCTCGAAGCCGACGATGTTCATGGCCGGGCTGTCCAGCTCGATTTCAAGCGTCTGGCCATCGAGGGCAACGTTCAGCTGGGCCGTGCCGTGTTCATGAGCACCGAGGCTGCCATGTTCGTGTTCATCATGGGCTTGTGCGGCGCACAGCGGCAAAAGGGCAAAGGGCAGGGCGAGCAGCAGAGGGCGCATTAGGTGGGGCTCCACAGCGATTCTATAAAGGTGCGTAATGTTATAACGCATTTTGCGCCATCACCAGCCTTGCGCTATGGTCGCCGCTGAATTTCAGGTGAGCGCCAGCATGATCAGAATCAAGGGAACGGTTGGGCCATGGCCAGTGGACCTGGCCATCGAGTTGTCTGACGCAGACTGGCAGCGCCTGGGGGGCCAGCTCGTAGTGCAGTCTGACGTGGCGCCGGCGCCGTCGAAACCGGCGGCGAAGGCCAACGCCGACGATGCCCGTTGGCTGGCCGCTCTGCGTTTGGTCGAGCAGGCCGGCCAGGTGCAGGGCCCTGCACTGATGGAGCAGCTCGAGGGCCTGGCGGGCAGCGCCTCGGCGGCCAAGCGCCTGTTGGTGCGCCTGCGCCACTGCGCGCAGGTGCGGGTTCAAACTGACGCCGACGCGCCGCTGTACTGCTGGGTCGGTTAGAACGTGTCTGGGTCTGGCCCAAGGCGCTCGTGCCGGTCAAGCTTGGCAATCGCCGCCATGTCGTCGGCGTCCAGCTTGAAGTCCAGCACCTGAGCATTGCTGCGGATCCGCTCGGGTGTGACGGATTTGGGGATCACGATCGTGCCGCTGTCCAGGTGCCAGCGGATGATCACCTGGCCGGCGTTCTTGCCATGCTTGCGTGCAATGGCTTCGATGGCCGGGTCTTCGATCGCCTTGCCCTGAGCCAGCGGGCTCCAGGCTTCGGTATGGATGCCCAGTTCCTGGTGCAGCGCGCGCAACTCTTTCTGCTGAAGGTAGGGGTGCAGCTCGATCTGGTTGACCGATGGCGTCACGCCCGTTTCATCGATGATGCGGCGCAGGTGCGGTGCATGAAAGTTCGACACCCCGATCGAACGGGTCAGGCCACGCTTTTTCAGCTCGATCAGTGCCTGCCAGGTTTCCACGTACAGGTCCTTGGCCGGTTGCGCCCAGTGGATCAGCAGCAGGTCGACATGGTCCATCTTCAAGCGTTGCAGGCTGCTTTCCAGCGCGCTGATGGCTGAGTCGTAACCCTGATCGTCGTTCCACACCTTGGTGGTGATGAACAGGCTGTCGCGTGGCTTGCCGGCCTTGCGTACCCCTTCGCCCACGCCCGCTTCGTTCTTGTAGATCGCTGCGGTGTCGATGGCCAGGTAGCCGGCCTGGATCGCTTCGCTCACCGCCAACGTGGCTTCGCTGTCGCTGGCCTTCCAGACGCCCAGCCCCAGCTGCGGCATGCTGATGCCGTCGTTGAGCGTGACTAGAGGATGTGAAGTGCTCATGGGCTTCTCCCGGGTCAGTGGCAAAGAAATACTGACCCGGTTCGCCCGGCTGGCGTTCAGTAAAGCGCGGCGAACAGCTTGCGGCGGTAGGTAGTCACCAGCGGGTGATCGTTGCCCAACAGGTCGAACACCTGCAGCAAGGTCTTGTGCGGCAAGCCCTCGTTCCATGCGCGGTTACGCACGAACAGCTTGAGCAGGGCATCGAGCGCGGCTTCGTATTGCTGCCGTGCCAACTGGCGGACCGCCAGTTGGTAAACCGCTTCGTCGTCACCAGGGTTCTGTGCCACCCGCGCCTTGAGCTCGGCCGCATCGGGCAGGGTCTCAGCCTGGCTCAGGAAGGTGAGCTGCGCCTTGGCCCCGGCCAGCTCGGCCTTGTGCTCATCACTTTTGATCGAGTCCAGAAGTGTGCTCGCCTCGCCCAGCTCACCGCGTTCGGCAAGGCAACGAGCGTAGAGGATCAGCGCGCCGACCTGGCTGCTGTCTTCGGTGAGCAGGGCCTTGAGTGTGGCTTCGGCCTGGGCGTACTGGCCTTCGCTGAACTGCGCCTGGGCCAGTTCGAAAGGGTCGTCCGCTGCAGGCGGCGGCATCTGCACATGAGGCTCGAGCATGGCCCGCACGGCCGATTCGGGCTGGGCACCGGCAAAACCATCGACCGGCTGGCCATCCTTGAACAGCACCACGGTCGGCAGGCTGCGGATACCGAACATGCCGACCACCTGCTGCTCGACGTCGCAGTTGACCTTCGCGAGCAGCAGTGCGCCCTGATAGCTTTCGGCGATCTGCTGCAGCATCGGCATCAGCACCTTGCAGGGTGCGCACCATTCGGCCCAGAAATCCACCAGCACTGGCTGGTTGAACGAGGCTTCGATCACCCGCTGCTGAAAGTCGGCATCGGTGACATCGAAGATGTAAGAAGTGTCCTGGCTCATCGTGGTTTCCAACATGACCGTTAGGCAATGCCAGCCACTATAAAGGCTCTACCTCGGCGCCGGAAGTCAGCAGCGCCGGGCATGATAAAGGCTGACCTTGCGAAACGCCTCCGGCTCGGCCAGGTCGGGCAGGGTCAGGGCATCGAGCGTGCCGAGTGGGCTGTACAGCGGGTGGTTGAAATCGCGCACCCGTGAATCGGCCACGAGTGCCTGGCGGCCGCGGCTGAGGAACTGGTCGAGCAAAGGCAGGTTGGCCCGGTCATAGAGCACATCTGCGACCAGTATCAGATCGAAGCGGTCGGCCTCGCCGAAGAAGTCTGTGCTCAGCGAAAGGCTCACGCCATTGAGCGCCGCATTGGCCTGGCAGGCTTGTAAAGCCAAGGGGTCGAGGTCGCAGGCCACTACCTCGGCCGCCCCTGCACGAGCCGCGGCGATGCCGGCGACCCCGGAACCTGCACCGAAATCCAGCACACGCTTGCCGGCCACCCAGTGCGGCGCGTCGGCCAGCCAGCGTGCCAGTGCCAGGCCGCTGGCCCAGCAGAAACACCAGTAAGGCGGGTCATTGAGAATGCGCTGGGTTTCCTCGGCGCTGAAGGGGCGCGCCATCTGCCCAGGGTCGATCAGCCACAGCGCCAGCTCGGTGCCCGGCAGTTCGGTGCGCACCAAACGGGCGTCGCCCAGCAACTGCGCCAATGCATGCCCAAGGGCAGCAGGTGCCACTCAGGGCGCCTTGTACATCTGCAAGTTGCCCAGGTTTTGTGTAGTGCCCTGGCTGATGGCCTGGGGGGCCAGGCGCAGCGTCAGAACACCTGCCTGGCTGGCGCGGCCCCGCAGTTCAACCCGGGCATTCTGCGGGAAGGCTTCGGGAGCAAAGCGCAGCTGGAATACCAACGAGCGGTTGTTGCCGGCCAGGGTGGTGCTTGACAGCAGGCGCTGCGGGCGGCTTTTTTCGTCGACCACCAGCAGCGCCAGCTCGACCTGAGCGCCAGCGGGTATGCCTTCGAGCGTACCGCTGATTTCCCGCTGCCAGGCCGGCAGCGGGCCGAGTGCTTCGGGGGCCTTGATATCGGGCGCCGGGGCCTGCGCCGCCGGCTTGGCCGGTTGAGGCTTGGGCGCGTCGCTGCCGCAGGCGGCGAGCAGCCCGCACAGTCCGAGCAAGGCGAGTGAACGTACTTTCATGGGGCCGGGGTCCTGGCTGTGGCGGCATCACTGTATACCGCAAAGCCTCGGCCTTGTCTTGCCGGGTGGATGCGCTACCATGGCCGTCCTTTATTGCAAGCGCTGTGGCCTGCCCCCATGCACTGTCCCTTTTGCGGTGCCAACGACACCAAAGTCATCGATTCACGCCTGGTCGCCGAGGGCGAGCAGGTGCGCCGGCGCCGCGAGTGCCTGGCCTGCGGCGAACGTTTCACCACCTTCGAAACTGCAGAGCTGGTGCTGCCCCGGCTGATCAAGCAAGACGGCACGCGCCAACCGTTCGACGAGGAGAAGCTTCGCGCCGGCATGCTGCGGGCGCTCGAGAAGCGGCCGGTGAGCATCGAGCGCCTCGAAGCCGCCATTGGTCACATCAAGCACAAGCTGCGCGCCACGGGCGAGCGCGAGGTCAAGTCGCTGGTGGTCGGCGAGCTGGTGATGGGCGAATTGCGCAAGCTCGATGAGGTGGCGTATATCCGCTTCGCCTCGGTTTACCGGCGCTTTCAGGACCTGGACGAGTTCCGAGAAGAGATCGACCGGCTTGCCCGCGAGCCCGCAGGCTCATGAGCCTCTCCGCCGAGCAAGGCGCGCTCGACCATCGCTACATGGCGCGGGCTCTGGAGTTGGCAGCACTGGGCCGGTATTCGACCCACCCCAACCCCCGGGTCGGTTGTGTGATCGTGCGCGGCACCGAGGTGGTGGGTGAGGGCTGGCATCGCCGCGCCGGCGAGCCGCATGCCGAGGTCCATGCGTTGCGCCAGGCCGGCGAGCGGGCGCGTGGCGCCACTGCCTATGTCACGCTTGAGCCGTGCAGCCACTTCGGCCGTACGCCGCCGTGCGCCAATGCGTTGATCGACGCAGGCGTGGCGCGGGTGGTGGCAGCGATGCGCGACCCCAACCCGCAGGTCGGCGGCGCAGGCCTGGCGCGCCTTGCCGAGGCCGGTATCGAGGTGAGCGTCGGCGTGCTCGAAGCCGATGCGCGCGCCCTCAACCCCGGTTTCATCAAGCGGATGGAGCAGGGCCTGCCCTTCGTACGCGCCAAGCTCGCCATGAGCCTGGACGGCCGCACCGCCATGGCCAACGGCGAAAGCCAATGGATCACCGGCCCCGACGCGCGCCGTGCCGTGCAGCGGCTGCGCGCCAGTGCCAGTGCCGTGCTGGCCGGCGCCGACAGCGTGATGGCCGATGGTGCGCGTATGACCGTGCGCAGCGCCGAGCTGGGCCTGCCCGATGAGCAACGAGCCCTTGCCTTGGCGCGCCCGCCGCTGCGCATCCTGATCGACGGGCGGCTGCGGGTGCCGCTGGATGCGCCGTTTTTCGCCGCAGGTCCTTCGCTGGTGGTCTGCCACAGCCTGCCTGCCGATACCGCGGCGTACACCAGCGCCCATGCTCAGTTGCTGGCGATGCCGGGCGACAACGGCCAGGTATGCCTGCCGAGCCTGCTGCGTGAGCTCGCGGCGCGCGGCATCCACGAGCTGCTGGTAGAGGCTGGCGCTCGCCTGGCTGGGGCGTTCGCCCGTCAGGGGCTGGTCGATGAGTTCCAGCTGTTCATGGCGCCATGCCTGCTGGGCTCTGATGCTCGCCCGCTGCTCGACTGGCCGTTGGCGCACATGGCCGATGCACCCCGGCTGAAGATTACCGGGCTGCGCGCCGTAGGCGATGACTGGCTGATCACTGCGGTGCCTACGCCGCCCGCATAAACCGAATTCTTCTGGAGGCACTTTCATGTTCACCGGCATCATCGAGTCGATCGGCAGCATCCGTACGATCACCCCCAAGGGTGGAGACGTGCGAGTCTACGTGCACACCGGCAAGCTGAGCCTGGCCGACGTCAAACTGGGCGACAGCATCGCCGTGAATGGCGTGTGCCTGACTGCCGTGGAGCTGCCAGGCGACGGTTTCTGGGCCGATGTCAGCCGCGAAACCCTGGATGTCACCGCGTTCGGCGACCTCAAGGCGGGCAGCCCGGTCAACCTCGAAAAAGCCCTCACCCCCACCAGCCGCCTGGGCGGCCACTTGGTGAGCGGTCACGTCGACGGCATTGGCGAGGTTGTATCCCGTGCCGATAATGCCCGCGCCATTCAGTTTCGTGTGCGTGCGCCCACGGCCCTGGCCCGGTATATCGCTCACAAGGGTTCGATCACCGTCGATGGCACCAGCCTGACCGTGAACGTGGTAGACGGCGCCGAGTTCGAGTTGACCATCGTGCCGCACACCCTGGCTGAAACCATCATGGCCGACTACCGCCCTGGGCGGCGGGTGAACCTCGAAGTTGACCTGCTGGCCCGTTATCTGGAGCGCCTGCTGCTGGGCGACAAGGCTGCCGAGCCGAGTGCAGGTGGTATCACCGAAAGCTTCCTGGCCGCCAACGGCTATTTGAAATCCTGACTGCAAGGGGGTGCCGCGTGGCGCTCAACACGATCGAAGAACTGGTCGAAGACATTCGCCAAGGCAAGATGGTCATCCTGATGGATGACGAAGACCGCGAGAACGAAGGCGACCTGATCATGGCCGCCGAATGCTGCCAGGCCCAGCACATCAACTTCATGGCGCGCTTCGCCCGTGGCCTGATCTGCATGCCGATGACCCGCGAGCGCTGCGAAACCCTGCGCCTGCCGCTGATGGCCCCGCGCAACGGTTCAGGCTTCGGCACCAAGTTCACCGTCTCGATCGAAGCCGCCGAAGGCGTGACTACCGGCATTTCCGCCGCCGACCGCGCGCGCACCGTGCAGGCGGCAGCTGCCCGCGAAGCGGTGGCCGAAGACATCGTCAGCCCCGGCCACATCTTCCCGCTGATGGCCCAGCCCGGTGGCACCCTGGCCCGTGCCGGCCACACCGAAGCGGCCTGCGACCTGGCCCGTATGGCCGGCTATGAGCCAGCCGGGGTGATCTGCGAGATCATGAACGATGACGGCACCATGTCACGCCGCGCCGAACTGGAAGCCTTCGCCGCCGAGCACGACATCAAGATCGGCACCATCGCCGACCTCATCCATTACCGGATGATCCACGAGCGCACCGTTCAGCGGGTCGCCGAGCAGCCGCTGGACAGCGAGCTGGGGCACTTCAAACTTGTGACCTACCGGGATTCGGTCGAGGGCGAGGTGCACATGGCGCTGACCTTGGGCGAGATCGGCGGCGACCTGCCCACGCTGGTGCGGGTGCACAACATGGACCCACTGCGCGACCTGCTCATGGTACGCCAGCCCGGGCGCTGGAGCCTGCGGGCGGCGATGACCACCGTGGCCGAAGCCGGTAGCGGCGTCGTATTGCTGCTGGGCCACGCCCCGGATGGCGACGCGCTGCTGGCCCAGATTCGCGAGGCGACCGAGCATACGCCGGTCAAGAAACCCACCACCTACAGCATCGTCGGTGCCGGTTCGCAGATCCTGCGCGACCTGGGTGTGCGCAAGATGCGCCTGATGAGCTCGCCGATGAAGTTCAACGCCATTTCCGGCTTCGACCTGGAAGTTGTAGAATACGTGCCATCGGAGTGAGCGGCGCCCGGCGCTGCTTGCATCTACTCTCCCACGGGCCGCAATGATGCGGCCCGGCTCTTTAAATACGAGACCCGCAATGACCGTGAAGACCATCGAAGGTACTTTCATCGCCCCCAAAGGTCGCTTTGCCCTGGTGGTCGGCCGCTTCAACAGCTTCGTCGTCGAAAGCCTGGTCAGTGGCGCCATCGATGCCCTGGTTCGCCATGGCGTGAGTGAAAGCGACATCACCATCATCCGTGCCCCTGGCGCCTTCGAAATCCCACTGGTAGCGCAGAAGGTCGCCCAGCAGGGTGACTACGACGCTATCGTCGCGCTGGGCGCGGTCATTCGGGGCGGCACGCCGCACTTCGAATACGTTGCCGGTGAATGCACCAAGGGCCTGGCCCAGGTGTCCATGGAATTCGGCCTGCCCGTCGCCTTCGGCGTGCTGACCGTCGATTCGATCGAGCAAGCCATCGAGCGTTCTGGCACCAAGGCCGGCAACAAGGGCGCTGAAGCCGCTTTGTCAGCCCTTGAAATGGTCAGCCTGCTCGGGCAGTTGGAGGCCAAGTGAGCAACGACGACAACGAGCGCTTCAACCCGCGCAGCCCGCTCGACCCCGCCCAAGCCAAGAACCGTTCCGCACGGCGCCGGGAGGCCCGCAAGTTGGCGACGCAGGCACTGTACCAGTGGCAGTTGGCAGGGCATTCGCTCAACGAGATCGAGGCCCAGTTTCGTGTCGACAACGATTTCTCCGATGTCGACGGCGCCTATTTCCGCGAGATTCTGCACGGTGTTCCGGCAAGCAAAACCGAAATCGACGCCGCTTTGGTGCCATGCCTCGACCTGGCCCTGGACGAGCTCGACCCGGTCGAGCTGGCCGTGCTGCGGCTCTCCACCTTCGAAATGCTCAAGCGGGTCGACGTGCCTTACCGCGTGGTGATCAACGAGGGCATCGAGCTGGCCAAGCTGTTTGGCTCCACCGACGGCCACAAATTCGTCAACGGTGTACTCGACAAGCTCGCGCCACAACTGCGTGGGCCTGAAGTGAAGGCGAACAAGCGCTGAGTGCCGCAATTATGGGTGAGTTCGAACTCATCGGCCGTTACTTCGCCGCCGCGCCCTGTGCTGGGCACGGCGGCGAAGTTGCTTTAGGCATTGGCGACGATTGTGCCTTGCTGGCTCCCCTGGCGGGCGAGCAACTGGCGGTGTCCACCGACACGCTGGTCAGCGGTGTCCATTTCCCCGAGGGGGCCGACCCGTTTCTGCTAGGCCAGCGTTCACTGGCCGTGGCCGCCAGTGACCTGGCCGCAATGGGCGCCCGGCCGTTGGGCTTTACCCTCGCCCTGACCCTGCCTGCGTTTTCTGCCCAGTGGCTGGAGCGCTATGCGGCGGGCCTGTCGCACATGGCGCAGCGCTGCGCCTTGCGGTTGATAGGGGGCGACACCACCCGCGGCCCGCTGAGCCTGACTCTCACCGTTTTTGGCAGTGTGCCTTCTGGCGGGGCGCTATTGCGCTCCGGTGCCCGTGCTGGCGAGTTGTTCTGTGTCGGTGGCCCGTTGGGCGACGCTGCCGGGGCCTTGCCGCTCGTGCTGGGCCAGCGCCAGGCCCCGCCCGAGCTGGCTGAGCCACTGCTGGCCCGTTACTGGTCGCCCCAGCCTCAACTGCTATTGGGCCAGGCATTGCGCGGGTACGCCAGTGCTGCACTCGACATCTCTGACGGGTTGCTCGCCGACGCTGGGCACATTGCGCAAGCCTCGGGGGTGGCCATTCTAATCGAACGATCACGGGTGCCAGTGTCTGATGCCTTACGGGCTGTGCTGGGCGAGCCTGCTGCATTGCAGGCGGCACTGGCCGGCGGTGACGACTATATCTTGGCGTTCAGCCTGCCCGGCCATGCGCTCACGCCTTTGCAAGCGGCGGGCTGGCCGATCCTGCCGATCGGCCAGGTAGTGGCCGGGCAGGGCGTCCAACTGGTCGATGAGGCAGGGCTGGACATCACTCCGGCCGTGCGTGGCTATCAACACTTTCAGGAGACCCTGTGAGCGAACATCCTCATCAGGTGCCTGGCGAATTCGTACCGCCCTCGGTATGGCGTAACCCCTGGCACTTCATCGCCTTCGGCTTCGGCTCCGGGACCTTGCCCAAGGCCCCCGGCACCTGGGGGTCGCTGGTGGCCATCCCGTTCATTCCGCTGTGGCAGATGCTACCCGATTGGGGCTACTGGCTGATGCTCGGCGTGTCGATGCTGTTCGGCTTCTGGCTGTGTGGCAAGGTCGCCGATGACCTGCGTGTTCACGACCACGAGGGCATTGTCTGGGATGAGATTGTAGGGATGTGGATCACCCTCTGGCTAGTGCCTGCCGGCTGGTACTGGCTGCTGGTCGGGTTTTTGGTGTTCCGCTTCTTCGATATTCTCAAGCCTTGGCCGATCCGCTGGATCGACCGGCACGTGCATGGCGGTGTGGGCATCATGCTCGATGACGTACTCGCCGGGGTGTTTGCGTGGGCCAGCATGCAAGTGATTGTCTGGGCAGTAGGCTGATCGGCAGGGAGTCGAAGGTGGCTAAATGGATCTGGCTGGTATTGCTCATGAGCATACCGCTGCTGGGCCGGGCTGAGCCGGCCACTGTCCGGGTGGTGAGCAAGGAGTGGGCCGACTACACCAACGCCGACGGCACCGGCCTTGCCTGGGACCTGCTGCGGGCGATCTTCGAACCGGCCGGTTACCGGGTACAGCCGCGCACCGACCTGTATGTGCGTTCGCTTGGGCTGGTGCGAGAGGGCCACGCCGATATCTGGGTGGGCTCCTACCAGAAGGAACGCGAGGGGCTGTACCCGCGCTGGAACTACGACATCGATCACATCTATGCCCTGAGAGCCTCCGGCAAACCAGCACCGGACCGCGGGCGATTGGGCGACTATCGGCTGGCCTGGGTGTACGGCTACGAATTGCAGCGCTACCTGCCCGGTGTTCGGAGTTTCCAAGAAGTGCAGCGTCGCACGGGTATCCTGCAGATGCTCGACAAGGGCCGTATCGACTACTACGTCGATGCACTGAGCGAGATAGACGTGATTCTTCAGGCCGCAGCCAACCCGCAGGATTACCGGCTGAGCCACCTGGCAGAGTTGCCGCTGTACTTGGGGTTCGCCAACACCGCCGATGGCCAGCGGCTGCGTGAGGTGTTCGACCGGCGCATGGACGAATTGGTCCCAGCCGGTGCGCTTCGCCCGATCTTCGGCCGATGGAGGCAACCTTACCCCTTCGAGGGCGCCGCCAGGCCTGGATCGAGCGCTTCGATAGGTGTGCCCAATAATTTGGAATAAGCCTCTGGCCCAGGCTGCTGTTACACTGTCACACTTTCCTTTCAAGCCCGTTCAGGAGCGCCCTGTGCCTGTTGCGTTCGTTGCCGCCTGCCAACTGCCGACCCCCTTTGCCACCTTCACCATGCATGGCTTTCGAGAAGAGCAAAGCGGGCGAGAGCATGTAGCCCTGACGTTGGGTGATATCGCCGACGGTGCGCCGGTACTGGGCCGTTTGCATTCAGAGTGCCTTACGGGGGATGCGCTGTTCAGCCAGCGTTGCGATTGTGGTTCGCAATTGGAAGCGGCCCTGCAGGCCATCGCCCACGAAGGCCGCGGCGTGCTGCTTTACCTGCGCCAGGAAGGGCGCGGGATCGGGCTGCTGAACAAGATCCGCGCCTATGAGTTGCAGGATGGCGGTGCTGACACGGTCGAGGCGAACGAGCGCCTGGGCTTCGCTGCCGACCAGCGCGATTACCGCATCGTGCAGCCGATGCTCGAGCACCTGGGCGTCAAGGCCATGCGCCTGATGACCAACAACCCGCGCAAGGTCCAGGCATTGGCCGACTTGGGCGTAGCTGTGGCCGAGCGTGTGCCGTTGCATACCGGGCACAACCCGCACAACAAGTACTACCTGGCGACCAAAGCCGTGAAATTGGGGCACATGATGGGAACACCCGCCAGCTAAGTGCTGGCGGGCGTGCGGTCACTTCGCCAGGCGCTGGCGGATGGCCGCTTCGATCCCGGCGGCGTCCAACCCGCACTCGGCGAGCATCTGTGCCGGCTTGGCGTGTTCGACATAGAGGTCTGGCAGCCCCAGATGCAACAGCGGTTTGGCCATACCCTCACGGGCCAGGAATTCGCCCACTGCACTGCCAGCGCCACCCATCACTGCGTTCTCTTCCACCGTGACCAGCAACTCGTGGCTGCCTGCCAGTTCGAGAACCAGCGCTTCATCCAGCGGTTTGACGAAGCGCATGTCTGCCACCGTGGCATCCAGCGCCTCGGCGGCCACCAGCGCATCGGCCAGTTGCACGCCGAACACCAATACGGCCACTTTACGGCCCTGGCGGCGCACTACGCCCTTGCCGATTTCAAGGGTCTGCAGGCCACCTTCGATGACAGCGTTCGGGCCGCTACCCCTCGGGTAGCGCACCGCTGCCGGGCCTGGATAGTGGTAGCCGGTGCTGAGCATGAGGCGTAGCTCGTTCTCATCGCTTGGCGCCATGATCAGCATGCCCGGCACGCAGCGCAGGTAAGACAGGTCGAAACTGCCGGCGTGGGTCGGGCCGTCTTCACCTACCAGGCCCGCCCGGTCGATGGCGAACAGTACGTCGAGATTCTGCACGGCGACGTCATGAATCAACTGGTCGTAGGCGCGCTGCAGAAAGGTCGAATAGATGGCAACCACTGGTTTGGCGCCTTCGCAGGCCATGCCGGCGGCCAGCGTCACGGCATGTTGCTCGGCGATCGCCACGTCGAAGTAACGCTCTGGGAAGCGCTCGCTGAAGGCAACCAGATCCGAGCCTTCCTTCATCGCCGGCGTGATGCCCACCAGTTTCGGGTCGGCCTCGGCCATGTCGCACAGCCATTGGCCAAACACCGCAGAGTATTTGGGGCCAACGGCTTTCTTGGGTGCAGGTGGCGGGTTCAGCGGCTCGAGCTTGGTGATGGCGTGATACTCGATCGGGTCGACCTCCGCTGGCGCGAACCCCTTGCCCTTCTTGGTCACGATATGCAGGAACTGCGGGCCCTTGAGGTCTCGCATGTTGCGAAGGGTGGCGATCAGCGTGGGCAGGTCATGGCCATCGATGGGGCCGATGTAGTTCCAGCCCAGCTCTTCGAACAGCGTGCCGGGCACCAGCATGCCCTTGGCGTATTCTTCGGTGCGCCGGGCGATCTCCCAGGCCCCGGGCAGGCGCGACAACACCTTCTTGCTGCCTTCGCGCATGCTGGCATAGGTGCGGCTGGAAAGGATCTTCGCCAGGTAGTTGGACAACCCGCCGACGTTGCGCGAGATCGACATGTCGTTATCGTTGAGGATAACCAGCATGTTGGCATTCACTTCGGGCGCGTGGTTCAGGGCCTCGAAGGCCATGCCCGCAGTCAACGCGCCGTCGCCGATCACTGCGATCGACTTGCGCTCGCTGCCTTGCAGGCGGGCAGCGATGGCCATGCCCAGCGCGGCGCTGATCGACGTGCTGGAGTGGCCTACACCGAAGGTGTCGAAGGGGCTTTCGCTACGACGTGGGAAGGCCGCCAGGCCGTCCTTCTGGCGCAGCGTGGGCATGCGCTCACGGCGCTCGGTGAGAATCTTGTGCGGATAGGCCTGGTGGCCGACGTCCCACACCAGGCGGTCGTCGGGGGTGTCGAAGACGTAATGCAGGGCGATGGTCAGCTCGATCACCCCCAGGCCCGCGCCAAAATGCCCGCCCGTCAGGCCGACCGAATACAGCAGCTCCAGGCGCAGCTCGTCAGCCAGCTCTTCCAGCTCGGCTTCGCCCAGCCGGCGCAGGCCTGCGGGTGTCGCGGCACGGTCAAGCAGGGGCGTGAGCGGGCGTTCGCGGGGAATCTCTTGAAACGTCGTAGGCATCAGGCGGGTCGTTTTTTGGCGTGTATAAAAGGCCGCAGTTTAACCCAATGAGTGCCGGGGAACAGCTACCTGGCACTGATTGACGGCCAACCAAGGCGTCGAAGGCTCAGTGGCGGCGCTCGACGATGTAGCGCGCCAGCTCGCGCAGGGGCTCGGCGGCGGCATCGAAGGGGCGCAGTGCATGCAAGGCCTGGTCGCGCAACTCCTGCGCATAGGCTTTGGCCTCGGCCAGCCCTAGAAGTGCCGGATAAGTCGGCTTGTCGCGGGCGATATCGGCGCCCTGGCGCTTGCCCAACGTGGCAGTGTCGCTCTCCACATCGAGGATGTCGTCCTGCACCTGAAAGGCCAACCCCACGGCCTGGGCATAGGCCTGCAGCGCATTGAGGTCAGCGTTGTCGGCGCGCTCGCTGGACAGAGCACCCAGGCGCACGCTGGCTTCGATCAGCGCACCGGTCTTGTGCCGGTGCATGCGCTCCAGTGCCGCTTGGTCCAGATGCTTGCCCACCGAGCCCAGGTCGATGGCCTGGCCGCCGACCATGCCGGCCGGCCCGGCAGCCAACGCCAGGGTGCGGACCATCTCCAGGCGCGTGGCATCGCTGAGGTCTGCAAGCGCAGGCGAGGTGAGGGCGGTGAAGGCCAGGCTTTGCAGGCCGTCGCCCGCCAGGATCGCACAGGCTTCGTCGAAAGCCTTGTGAGTCGTGGGCTGGCCGCGGCGCAGGTCGTCGTCGTCCATCGCCGGCAGGTCGTCGTGCACCAGCGAATAGGCGTGTATCAACTCAACCGCGCAGGCTGCACCATTGGCTCGTTCCGGCGCAGCGCCCAGCGCTTGGCAGGCCCCGTAGGCCAACAGCGGGCGTATCCGCTTGCCACCGTTCATCACGCTGTAGCGCATGGCTTCGTAAAGGCGAGCGAGGTCGGCCAGCGGTGCCTGAAACAGTGTCGCCAGTGCCTGGTCGACGCGCGCCTGGCACAGTGCTTGATACTGCGCGATCATTCGGCGCCATCCAGGTCCAGAGGGGCCTCGACCAGCTCGCCGTCGCGCTCGAGCAGTTGCTGCACTTTCTGCTCGGCCTGGGTAAGGGCGTCCTGGCAATCACGGGTCAGGCCGATGCCCTTTTCGAAGGCGGCCAGGGAGTCTTCCAGCGACAGCTCGCCGTTTTCCAGGCTTTCGACCAGCGTTTGCAATTCCGCCAGGGACGCTTCGAAGTCAACGGGAGCTTTTTTACGGGCCATGCTAGGCGCCTCGGTAACCGATTATGAACGGCCGCGACGTTAGCAGAGCCGCGCAGGCGGGGCAAATCACTCGCTGCCGTACGCAAGGCGCCGCGTGGCTAAATGAAGGCTGCACGGCCATGCCGCGGGGGCTATAGTCGCAGGCACCCTACGCCATCCCGCGCCCCAGGAGCCGCCACTGTGACCGCCTACTCCAAAGAAGCCACCGGCCAGCATTACAGCCTTGCCGCCATGCAGCAGGCCCAGGCTGCTACCTGGCAGGTGATCGAGCGCCTGGCCGCCCGCATCGAACCCGGCATGCGTGAGTCCGATGCGCAGGCCATCGGCAAGCAGGTGCTGGCGGAGCTTGAGACACCGCGTATCTGGCATCCGCTGCTGGTGCGCTTTGGGGAAAACACCTTGAAGATGTTTCACCAACGTTCCGATGGCGACCCGGTACTGGGCGAGCACGATATCTTCTTCATCGACCTCGGGGCCGTGTATGGCGGCCATGAAGGCGATGCGGGCGCCAGTTTCACAACCGGCAGCGACCCGGAAATGATCGCCTGCGCCGCAGCTGCCAAAACCCTGTACGACGAGGTCGAGGCGCGGTGGCGCAGCACCGGTGCTACGGGCCCGCAGCTGTACGATTTCGCCCGTGAGCGCGCCGGTGCGATGGGCTGGCAGCTGAATCTGGACATCAAGGGCCACCGCGTGAGTGATTTCCCCCACGCGATCTACAAGGCCGGCGACCTTGGCGATTACACCGGCCGTCCGTCGTCCGGGCTGTGGATTCTGGAAATCCAGATCCGCCACCCCAGCAAGGCCTATGGGGCCTTCTATGAGGACCTTCTGGTCTGAAAGCGCGACACCACCGATAGCCACGAGTGCCCTGAATTAGCACATCCGTACTATTGGTGGTGGAGGGGGTGGGGTGTTTACTGTCGCGGCAAACCACCTTTCATTCATTTTGCATACAACAGCGCCATGGACCCGGCGAGCTCGTGGTACCCCTATTGGGGTGTGGCGAGGGTCCCGCGCAAGGAACCGGACCTGTGAAAAAGCCTCTTTTCGTGATCGCTGCCCTGGCCTTGGCAGGCTGCGCCAACATGCCCAATGGCACCGGCGGCGGGCTCAACGTGATCAACAGCCTCACTGGCCAACCCGCGCAGACTCAACCTTTCGACCTGGTGCAGCTCAACCGCACCCTGGTGCCCGGCAAGACGACCTCCGACCAGGTGTTGACCGCCATGGGCGCGCCAACCACTCGCCAGGCCACCGGCGCTGGCGAAGAAACCTGGCAATACCTGCGTGATACCGGCACTGCAAGCGCCAGTGACAGCGGCCCGCTGAGCGGCCTGACCAACTCACTGCCTACCCAGACTCGCAACCGGGTCAATACCAGCATCAATCGCAACACCTCTCAAGGCGGCTATGCGTCCGATATCCTCGAGTTCGCCAATGGGGCGCTCAAGGGCCAGCAAGGTGGGGCGGCAGGCAACGGCCCGCGCAACGTTACCGTTCGCTTTGCCAAGGGCGTGGTGAAAGATTTCAGCTACCAGTGATCCGCAGCCCGGCCTGCGCGCTGCGGCTGTTCCATCCTTTGCAAGCCCTCGGCTGGTTCAGCGCGCATATGCAGGCCGGGCAGCGGGGCGCGCGCCAGCCCGGTGTCGATTGGCCGCAGCGGGCCCACGCCGACGCACGTACCTTGCCCTGGCCGGGAGCGAATCGCAACGCTCATGCCCAAGCTTTGAGCCAGCTGGCTGACGATCGCCAACCCCAGGCCCTGGCCCGGGACCGAAGCGCTCGCCGTGATCCGGTAGCACTCATCGAATATCCGGGCCAACTGCGCTTGGGCCATTCCGGGGCCGTTGTCATGCACTTGCAGCCACCAGCCCGTAGCGCAGCGCCGGGTGCCGACCAGAACACGGCTGCCGGGGGCGTAGGTGAGGGCGTTGGCGATCAGGTTTTGCAGCATGCGGGCCAGCAGGTCCGGGTCGCTTTCCACGAGGCGCCGGGTCAATCGCGAGCTGAGTACAACGCCGCTGGCGCGGGCTTGTTGCTCGAAGGGGCGCAAGGCTTCCTCCACCAACTGGTGCAGGTCGACCGCTTGGGCTACAGGCTGCAGCGGGCTGCGGTCCATCTGGTAACCGTCGAGAAAACGCCGGAACAGCTGCGAGGCATTGAGCAGCGACTGGTCGATGTTGTCGACCATGCGCTGCTGTGTGGCGTCGAGCGGCCCTTCGCGCAGGCATGCGGTGAACAGCCCGATCGACTGAATCGGCTGGCGCAGGTCGTGGCTGGCCTGGGCCAGAAACCTCGAGTTCTCCAGGTGGCCGCGCTGGTGTTCGGCGGCGATCCGGTGTGCTTGCCGGGTGAGAAAACAGGCATAGCTGGGCACAGCGAGCATAGCCAGCACCAGGGCAACCACCATGAACGGATGGGCCTGCCACATGGGCGTGAGGTACCAGGCCAAAGCCAGCGAGCTCAGGCCCAGCGTGGTGGCCAATGCCAGGTCACGGCGGCCGAAGCGCACGGCATTACCGACGGTCACCCACAAGAGCACCGCGTACAGCGGCAGTGCCGGCTCACCGCCGAGCACCATGGCGAAGGTAATGGCGGCATAGTCATGGAGCATTTCCATCAACCGGCGCAGCGGGCGATAGCCGGGGCGTTTCTTGATATGGCGGCGTAACAGTGCAGATACAATCAGAAAGAAAAAGCTGTAGGCCAACACCGGAGCGAATGATGCAAATACCGAGCTCGGCAACATCGATACCACCGCCACATACAGCGCAGCGCAACTTGCCACCACCAATCTCACGGTGGCCTGCTCCAGTTCGGTGTCTTTCATGGGATACATGGCAGTGCTTTCCTCTGGCAGGGGGCCGGTAACCCCGTGGCCGATCGCATCATCATCGCCGACGACCACCCACTGTTTCGCGAGGGTGTAGCGCGCAATGTTAAACGCTTGATACCTGATGCCACCATCGAACAAGCAGCAACGGTCGATGAGGTCGAGGCGTTGGCGCAGTCGGGGGCCGCGCCGCGGGTGATCGTTCTGGACCTGTGCTTTCCGGGTGTCTACGGCACTGCCCACGTAACCCGCCTGCGGCAGGCGTTTCCAAGCTCAGTGATCGTGGTGGTATCGATGCTCGAACGGCATTCGATCGCCCGCCAGGCCATTGCCGCAGGCGCGAATGCTTTCATCGGTAAAGGAGTGCCTGCCAGGCAGTTCTGCGACACCTTGATGGCGGCATGCGCTGGGCAGGTGCTGGTGTGCCTACCTTCCCAGGGCGCTCGGCAGGGCACGGCACCGTTGCCCTTGACGCCTCGCCAGCAGGACGTACTGCGGTTGATCACCGCCGGCAAGAGCAACAAAGAAATCGCGCGTGAGCTGGGCATTTCGCCGTTCACGGTGCGCATCCATGTTTCGGCTCTGTTCAAAGCTCTCGGCGTGGCGAGCCGAACCGAGGCCGCATTGCGCGGGCTCGGCCTCTAGGCACGAAAACCAGTAGATTTGCCAGCTTTGTCACCTTGTGTTTGTCCCTACCATGGGTGTCGGCGACGTCCTGTCGCCTTGCGCTTGCCCGGCAGTCCTGCGCACTGACAAACAGAGGATTGAACAGCATGGCAAAGCCAACACGCTGGTTCGAGCATGCAGCGAAAACGCTCAAGGCAACGATCGCTCGAAAACGGTCGGCAGCAGGTCTGCGGGTCGAAGATGCCGCCAGCACGATGCCTAACATTCGCGGCAAAAAGATTCTCATGGGTTTCTGGCACAACTGGGCCCCCAACCCGGGTGGCGACGGCTATCAGCGTGGGGAGTTCGCCGCTCTGCAGCTCACCGACGTGCCTACGCCTTACAACGTAGTGGCCGTTGCCTTCATGAAAGGCCATGGCATCCCGACCTTCAAGCCCTATGCGCTCAGTGATGAAGCGTTTCGCCAACAAGTCGGAGCGCTCAATGCCCAAGGCCGCGCCGTACTGATTTCCCTGGGCGGTGCCGATGCCGAGATCGAGTTTCGCGAGGGCGACGAGCAGGCATTCGCGTTCGAGCTGGTACGCCTTGTGGAGACCTATGGTTTCGACGGCCTGGACATCGACCTGGAACAAAGCGCCATCAAAGCCGGTGCCAATGCACAGGTGATCCCGGCCGCGCTGAAACTGGTGCGCGATCACTACGCCGGGCAGGGCAAGCATTTCATCATCAGCATGGCCCCGGAGTTTCCCTACTTGAAGCCCGGCAATGCCTACGAGCCCTATATCAGCGGCTTGGAAGGCTATTACGACTTCATCGCGCCGCAGTTCTACAACCAGGGCGGCGACGGCGTCTGGGTCGATGAGCTCAACCTTTGGCTGACCCAGAATAACGATGCGCAGAAGGCAGACTTTCTGTTCTACCTCACCGATAGCCTCGTGCATGGCACGCGCGGCTATCTGAAAATTCCCGCCGATAAGTTCGTGATCGGCCTGCCCTCGAACGTCGACGCCGCTGCAACCGGTTATGTAGACGAAGCGGAGAAAGCCAACACTGCTCTGCTTCGGCTTACCGAGCAAGGAACCCCAGTGCGCGGGCTGATGACCTGGTCGGTCAACTGGGATGCAGGCCGCAGTAGAGAGGGCACGCCCTACGGGTGGGAGTTCGTCGAGCGTTATCGTTGGATCACCGAGGGCGGGGAAGGCCCAGGCCCGGACCCAGAGCCGGATCCAGATCCAGAGCCGGAACCAGAACCGGCTCAATGGCAGGAAGGCAAGCTGTACGTTCGGGGAGACACAGTGATGTGGAAAGGTCAAAAGTACCTGTGCAAGGGCAAACACACAGCCCGCATGGATTGGGCGCCCGATGCGGCGCACAACCTGTGGGGCGCAAGCAACAGCCAAGGGGCGCCGATCACGCCGGCTCACGGCGGCGTGTTTCTGCCTAAGTCTCGCGCCGTGCGGGCCTGGGAGCGTGGCGTTGCAGGGATGGACGCTTCGATCCCCTACTCACTGGAGGCCGGCAAGTTTTTCCCGGCTTACCAAACGGGCCTGATCGACCCTGTTGGCGGCCCCGACGACTCGCCTAGCCACCTGCAGCCTGCCGACGGCCAGATCGCCAGCGCCGGGCACCCTCAGGCGCGCTTGCTGGATGAGGTGGCCAGCGAAACCGGTGCGCCCTGGCCGACGCATTCGGTGCAAGCCCGCCAGAGCCTGCGCTTCGAGTGGCATTACTCTGCGATCCACGCCGCGCGGCGCTGGAACTACTTCATCACGCGCCCGGATTGGGACCCGTCGAAAAAGCTCAGCCGTGCCCAGTTCGAGAGCGAGCCGTTCACCACGGTGCAATTCGATCTGGTACCGACCTGGCGATATCGCGAAGAGCTGCTGCCCCCCGACCCCACCGTGCATGAGATAACCCTGCCTTACCGTGAGGGTTACCACGTCTTGCTGGCAGTATGGGAGGTGGCCGATACCGGCATGGCGTTCTATCAGGTCGTCGACCTGAGTTTCGAAGCTGGCTCCACAGGTGAGCCCGGCAGCCCATCCAACCTGCGCGTCGCTACCCGCACCACCAGCAGCATCGGCCTGGCATGGCAGGCCAGTACGTCCGGCACCGCAGCCGCGGGGTATGAAATCGCCCGTGACGGCCAGCCCGCCGCTTACCGGGGTGCCCATGACCTGGAATGGCTGGATGAAGGCCTGCAACCTGGAACCGCCTATGCCTACGAGGTGGTTGCGGTAGATCGCGAGGGCCATCGTTCGCAGCCCGCGCGCGTGAGCGCCGCTACCTTGCCGTTGGAAGAGGGCGTAAAACCGACCGAGCCCCTGGCGCTGCATGCGATGGGCGTGACTGCCCGTAGCGCCAGCCTGATGTGGGGCGCGCCCGCTACTGGCCAGGCCGGTGTAGACGGCTATCGCCTCTACCGAGACGGCGCGCTTCTGGAGCAATTGAGCCCTCCAGCGCTGACCTACACCGCCGAAGGGCTTAGCGAAGGGGTGGAGTACGAGTTCTTCGTGACTGCCTACAACGCCAGCGGCGAATCGGTGCCCAGCAACGTGTTGCGGGTCACACCGCAGGGCGAGGAGGGCACCCGCCCTTGGAGCTCGGCCGGGGTGAGCTACCGCGTGGGTGACCAGGTCAGTTACAAGGGGGCGGGTTATCGCTGCATCCAGGCCCACGTGTCCAACTCTGCCTGGAGCCCTGAACAGGCGCCGACGCTGTGGAGCCCACTTGCCTGAATAGGCACTGGCCCATGCCCGTACCGGGGATGGGCCAGTTATCTCAAGCTTGGTAATTTTT
Source organism: Pseudomonas sp. URIL14HWK12:I12 (assembly GCF_003097135.1). Classification (GTDB taxonomy): domain Bacteria; phylum Pseudomonadota; class Gammaproteobacteria; order Pseudomonadales; family Pseudomonadaceae; genus Aquipseudomonas. Next base: position 319,809 of record NZ_QEQL01000006.1, on the reverse strand, counting down.
CCTACAGAACTGTCGGAAACGCCCGATGGAACGGTCTTGTTCAGCCCGCTAAGGTTCGCCTCCCTTCACATTTGCTGACAACCACCGGAGCCGGGCGGCCTATGAACATCACCCTTCACATGCTCACTGACGACCCTGAAATCGCCTCGCTCGCCAGTCGTTACTGGGCGGCGGACCAAGACGGCCGCTTCCTTGAGCGTGTGCGTGACTTGCTACCGTTTCGCGACCTGCGCCAAGCCGCCCAGCTCACGCAGTTTTTGCGCGAGCATTGCCGGGTACTGGACGAAAACCAGCGCTGCCCCCGTTGCCAGGCTGCCATCGCAATTACCAGCCGCTCGGCCGTGCAGCCCTCGCTGGTGCGTGCACACCGGCCTTGCGATGCCTGCGCGGCCAAGCTGGCGCATGCCATGTTGGAGGCCCGCGCCCGGGAGGAGCGGGCGCTGGCCGAGAAGCTCCAGGCCTACATGCAGGCCCAGCCTGCGCAGGTAACCAGCTACGGCGCGCTCGCTGACGACAGCGCGCTGCTGTTAATGGCGCTGGACGCCGCGCTGGCGCCGCGCCTGGGCGCCGGTGAGTTTCGCGCCACCGAATGCCACGGGCTAGTTGCAGCGCACGCCCCGCAGTTTCTTGAGCGGCTGCGCCAAGCCGGAGTGCTGCGCGAAGAGCCGATGAAGGCAAGCGACGGCACCTATTTTCTGGAGCATGGCAGCTTGATGGCTCGGCCCTCGGCGAAGGTGTACTCCCTTGCGCCGGCCTTGGACGGGGAGGGCCTTGTGAGCATGGTCCGGCCCCAGCAGGGCAGGCTGTTCGACGACGCACCGCGGCTCTATGACCTGTGGCTGGATTACTCGGTGGCCGACTGCATGGCCTATTTCGAGATGCAGGCGGCGCTCTACGCTCACGAGGTGTTCGACGAGGAGCGCGCCGAGGTGTGCAGCATCTTGCGTGCAGGGCTTGAGCATTACTGCGTGGCGCAGTTGTGGTCATTGATCTGGCGGGTGGTCCGCGACGCCGCGAGCCTGTCCCGGCACACCTTTTACAACCGCGCCAAAGCGGCCGCCACGATCCCGGGCAAGCTGCGCCGCGCCCTGGAGCGCGCCCGCCGAGAGGCATTGGAAGTCCGCTGTTGGCGCCGCCCCGAGCAGCAGCCGGCCGGCACATTGGGCATGGTCTTCGAAGATCTTTTCGGCCTCAGCGAGAACAGTGCAGGCTCCCTGGCCTGGGCCGCGTTCTCACATCGCAGCGAAGCCTGGGCCGGTTCGGCAACCGAACCGGCTAACGGGGCCATGGCGCGGCGGCTGATGATCCGCGCACTGGGCGCGGACCAGGCCCTGGCCTCCATCGAGCGGTTGAGCGAAGCGCTGGCCAGCGGCATGCCGCTTGAGCATGCCCTGGCGCAGGTACTTCAGAGCCTGCCCGATACGGCTTCACTACCGGGTTGAGGCAAGCGCCTGTTCAAGCCACTGCCACGGCGCCATCGCTACGAGGGTCGCTGCCTCCCTCCAGCGAACCGTCGGGGTAGCGGATCAGGCAGCCGGCATGCCCGCAGGTTTCGTCGTAATCGGCCAGCTGTTCCACTTCATGCCCCAACGCCCGAAGTTCGGCCAGGGTGTCATCAGGGAAGCGGCCCTCGAGCTTGAGTGAATCGCAGGCTTGCCCCCAGGTGCGCCCGAGTAGCCAGCGGGGGGCGCTCACCGCCTCCTGGGCGCTCAGCCCATGGCTGACGACGCGGGTGAATACCGCCGACTGGTTCTGCGGCTGGCCATCACCGCCCATGCTGCCGTAGGCCATCAGGCGGCCGTCGGCCAGGTGCGCCAGGGCCGGGTTGAGTGTATGGAACGGCCGCTTGCCCGGTGCGAGCACATTGATATGCCCGGGGGCGAGCGAAAACGAGGCGCCGCGGTTTTGCCAGTTCACCCCGCTTTGCGCCAGCACGATGCCGGAGCCGAACTCGTGGTAGATACTCTGGATCATCGACACCGCGTTGCCCTGGTTGTCGATCACGCCAAGCCACACCGTGTCGGCCGGGCCCTTGCCCGAGCCCCACGGGGCAGCCCGGTTCGGGTCGATGCGGGCGGCCAGCGCGTCCAGCTCCGCCGCCTCCAGGAAGTGCACGGCTTCCACGCTCATGTGCCGCGGGTCGGTGATGTGGCGGTCGCGTATCGCGAACGCCTGCTTGGCCGCCTCTACTGCACTGTGCACGTAGCCAGCGCTCAGGTGGTGGGCGTTTGCGCCGGGCTGGCGGTCCATCAGGCCGAGGATGAGCAACGACACCAGCCCTTGGGTCGGTGGCGGCAGGTTATACACCTGGCCTTGGCTGTGTTGCAGCATCAGTGGGGTGCAGGTTTGTGCGCGGTGCTGCAGGAAGTCCTCCAGCGTCAGGGCACTGCCCACGCCCGAGAGGTCAGCCGCCATGCTGCGCGCGAGCTCGCCTTGGTAAAAGTCGGCGAGCCCGGCGCGGCCCAGTTGCTCCAGGGTACTGGCCAGGCGAGGTTGGCGGAACCGAGCACCCACCTCAGGCGCTGCACCGCCGGCCAGGAAGGTTTGGGCGAAGCCGGCCACCTGCGCCAGCTCTGGTAGCTTGCCCTGCGTGCTGCGATGCTGGCTGGCGGTCACCGGCACGCCGTCGCGGGCGTGGGCGATGGCGTCTTCCAGAAGCCTTGAAAGTGGCAGCCGGCCGCCAAGCAAGGTGCGTGACACTTCAAGGCTGCGTTCCCAGGCGCTGACGGTGCCAGCGAGGGTGAGCGCTGCCTTTGGGCCTCGATACGGGACATTCTGCATGCCGTCGAAATAGCCCTCCGGCAGCCTCGCTGGCGCGCTGCCGCAGCCTTCTACACCCATGACCTGCCGGCCCGTGGCGGTGTTGGCGCTGATCAGCCAGAAGCTATCGCCACCGATACCATTCATGTGCGGATAGGCCACCGCGATGGTGGCCGCCGCCGCTACCATCGCTTCGATGGCATTGCCGCCATCGCGCAGCACAGCCAACGCGGTGGTGGACGCTAGGGCGTGGGGGGCTACGGCGATGCCGTGGGCGGGCTGCATCGATCAAACTCCTGCGGCGTTTGCCACGTCAGTGATCCAGTGGGTGTAGGCCTGTACGGCCAGGCCTACGTCTTCGACGTTCACCGCTTCGGCGGGGTGATGGCTGACGCCACCGGCACACCGCACGAACAGCATTGCCGACGGCCAGTGGCGCGCCAGGGCGATGGCATCGTGGCCCGCCCCGCTGGCTAGCGAAAAGCTGCGGCCCTGCACCCGCGCCAGCACCGCCTCGGCACTGCGCTGCAGGCGAGGGTCGCAACCGGTGGCTTCGATGCGGTAAAACTCCTCGGCGATAAAGCTCAAGCCCCGCGCCTGCGCCAATTGCTCGGCGTGTGCCAGCAACTCGGCAAGCAAGCGTTCCAGTGCTTGGTCTTCGGGGCCGCGGATGTCCAGCGAGAGTTTCACCTCGCCGGGAATGACGTTTACCGCGCCTGGGTAGCACTGCAAGGTGCCGAACGTTGCCACCTGCTGCCCCGGCGCCTGAAGCGTGTGTTGCTCGGCCCAGGCCATCCAGTGTGCAGCCGCCGCCAGCGCGTCGTGGCGGTGCTGCATCGGTACGGTGCCGGCATGCCCGGCATGGCCGGTGAAGGTGCAGTTGAGCCGGCGCGCGCCGTTGATGGCAGTCACCACGCCCAGCGCGAGGTCTTCACGCTCCAGGCAAGGGCCTTGTTCGATGTGCAGCTCCAGATAGGCCGCGATCTGCTCGCGATGCCGCGCGGCGCTGGCGATGTGAGCGATGTCCAGCCCTGCCGTGGCCAGCGCCTGGGCGACGGTGATGCCGTCGGCGTCCTGGGCATCGGCCCATTGCGCAGGCCAGGTGCCGGCCAGGCCCCGGCTGCCGAGCAAGGTGATGCCGAAGCGGGTGCCTTCCTCGTCGGCAAAACCCACCACCTCGATGGCCAGCGGCAGGCGAATGCCCTGTGTGTTGAGGTGATTCACCGCCTCGATGGCGCTGACCACCCCGAGCATGCCGTCATAGCGGCCTGCATTACGGACCGTGTCCAGGTGCGAGCCGAGCAGCACCGCCGGAGCGCCGGCCTGCTGGCCTTCGTAGCGGCCGCAGATGTTGCCGACGCCGTCCTGCCATACGCGCATGCCTGCGGCCTGCATCCATCGGCCGACGCACTGGTTGGCGCGCAGATGCTCGGGTGAAAGATAGACGCGGGTGAGCTGGGAGGGGCTTTCGCTGATCGCCGCCAGCTCATCGCAGCGGGCCATGATGCGCGCGGCGGCGCTGCGCGCCTGCTCGCTGTTCATGGCCGTGGCTCGAGGTAGTGGTCCCAGGCGGCTTGCAGGGCGGCGCCCTGGCGCGTGCGCCAGCCCAGGTGGGTCAGCACCGCCTCGAGCGCACAGAGGGTCTGCATCACGCAATCCTTGCGGGCGTTGTAGCCCATGGTCCCGAGGCGCCACACTTTGCCGGCCAAAGGGCCGAAGGAAGTGCCGATCTCGATGCCGAAATCCTGAAGCATCAGCTGGCGCACCTGCTCGCCGTGCACGCCGTCGGGGATGTACACCGCGACCACGTTGTTCATTTTGTAAGCCGGGTTGCCGAACACCTTCAGGCCCATGCCTTCCAGGCCCTTGCGCATCGCGTCGCCGTGCAGCTTGTGGCGGGCGATGCCTGCCTCCAGGCCTTCTTCGAGCAGGATGCGCGCGCACTCGTGGGCACCGAACAGCGCTGAAGTCGCCTCGGTATGGTGGTTCAGCCGCTGCGGGCTCCAGTAATCGAGGATCATCCCCAGGTCGAAGTAGTTGGAGTAGATCAGCTGGTCATCGCCATCCTGCTCATCGGCACTGCGAATGCCCGCCTCCACGCACTTGCGCTGTCGGATCAACGCCTCCAGGCGCGGGCTGAGGGTCACCGGTGCGGTGCCGGGCGGGCCGCCCAAGCACTTCTGCAGGCCGGCCGAAACCGCGTCCAGGCCCCAGGCGTCGGCTTCCAGCCGGTTGCCGCCCAGTGATGCGGTGGCGTCGGTGTAGAACAGCACCCCGTGGCGCTGGCAGATGTCGCCTAGCTCCGCCAAGGGTTGCAGCAGGGTAGTGGAGGTATCGCCATGCACGGTCAGTAGCAAGCGAGGCTTGACCTGCTTGACCGCGTCCTCGATCTGCTGAGGGTCGAACACCTCGCCCCACGGCACTTCGATGCTGTGCACCTCGGCACGGCAGCGCCGGGCGATTTCACACAGCAGGTGGCCAAAGCGCCCGAACACCGGTACCAGCACTCGATCGCCCGGCCGGATCGCCGACACCAGCACCGCTTCGATACCGGCGCGCGAGGTGCCGTTGATCAAGAGCGTGGCGGGGTTCTGGGTGCGAAACACACCGCGGTACAACGCCATCACTTCGTTCATGTAGCCGGTCATGGCCGGGTCGTATTGGCCCACCAGTTGGTTGGCCATCGCGCGCAGCACACGCGGGTCGGCGTTGATCGGGCCGGGCCCCATCAACAGGCGCGCGGGTGGGTTGACCGGGGCAAAGGCAGAGGTGTTCATCGGCAGGCAACTCTCGTTCAAAGGCAGGGGTCAGTTCAGCCCGCGCACGGACGAAATGAATTGTTTGAGTTCAGCGGTGTGCGGGTTGGCGAACAGCTCGCGGCTCGGGCCTTGTTCCCACACCCGGCCCTGGTGCATGAACACCACGCGGTCGCCCACTTCACGGGCGAAGTTCATCTCGTGGGTCACCAGGATCAGCGTCATGCCTTCGCGGGCAAGCTGTTCCAGCACCTTGAGCACCTCGCCGACCAACTCGGGGTCGAGCGCGGAAGTGATCTCGTCGCACAGCAGCACTTTGGGCGACATGGCCAGCGCGCGGGCGATCGCCACCCGCTGCTGCTGGCCGCCGGAAAGGTTGGCAGGGTAGTAGTCCAGGCGGTCGCCCAGGCCCACTTTCTCCAGCATGCGCGCTGCCAGCTCACGGCACTCGGCGTCGCTTTTCTTCAATACCCGGCGCGGCGCCAGCATCACGTTCTCCCGCGCAGTCATGTGCGGGAACAGGTTGAAACTCTGGAACACCATGCCCACCTGGCGGCTGATGTTGCGCGCCTGGGATTCGCGGTCGGTGACGGTCATGCCGGCCAGCTTGATGCTGCCTTGCTGGTAGCTTTCCAGGCCGTTGATGCAGCGCAGCAAGGTGCTTTTGCCTGAGCCGCTGCGGCCGATGATCGACACCACCTCGCCCACTTCGATGTCGAGGTCCACGCCTTTGAGCACATGGTTGTCGCCGTAGTACTTCTGCACCTGATCAATGGTGATGAGCGGCATTGAATTTCTTCTCCAGATACTGGCTGTAGCGCGACAGCGGATAGCACATCAGGAAGTAGCCCAGCGCTACCAGCCCGAAAACCTTGAACGGCGCGAAAGTGACGTTGTTGAGGATGGTGCCGGCCTTGGTCAGCTCGACGAAGCCGATGATCGAGGCCAGCGCCGTGCCCTTGATCACCTGCACGGCAAATCCCACCGTGGGCGCCAGGCCGATGCGCAGGGCCTGCGGCACGATCACCCGGCACAGCGCCTGGCCGAAACCCAAGCCCAGGCAGCGGCAGGCTTCCCATTGGCCGCGGGGCAGGGCGCGGATGCTGCCGTGCCAGATGTCCACCAGAAAGGCACTGGTGTAGAGGGTCAAGCCCAGCGCTGCCGCCGTCCAGGGCGATACGTCCACGCCCAGCAGCGCCACGCCGAAGAACGTCAGGAACAACTGCATCAGCAGCGGCGTGCCCTGGAACAACTCGGTATAGGCGCGGATCAGCCGGTGCGCCCAGCGGTGGCGCGACAGCCGTGCGACCACAAGTGCCGAGGCTACCAGCGTGCCGCCGATGAACGCCGTGAGCGACAGCAGTACCGTCCAGCGAGCGGCCAGCAGCAGGTTGCGAAGGATGTCCCAATCGGTGAATGCACCGCTCATGGCTGCTCTCCAAACCATTTGCGCCCGGCCGCCAGCAGCAGTTGGCGCATGGCGATCGACAGGGCCAGGTACATCAGTGTGGTCACCAGGTACACCTCGAAGCTCAGGAAGGTGCGCGACTGAATCAGGTTGGCCGAGAAGGTCAGCTCTTCGTAGGACACCTGCGACACCACCGAAGACCCGAGCATCACGATGATGCACTGGCTCACCAGCGCCGGGTAAATGCGCTTGAGCGAAGGTGGCAGGATGACCCGTGTGAACGCCTGGCCACGGCTCAGGCCGAGCACGCGTGCAGCTTCCCACTGCCCACGCGGCGTGGCCTGGATGCCGGCGCGGATGATCTCGGTGCTGTAGGCGCCCAGGTTGATCAACATCGCCAGCAACGCCGCTTCGCCCGCCGTGAGCTTCAGGCCCAGGCTGGGCAGGCCGAACACGATGAAGAACAGCTGCACCACGAACGGCGTGTTGCGGATCAGCTCGACGTAGGCCCCCCAAAGCCGGCTGGCCACCCCCGGCCGGCCACTGCGCAGTGCAGCGCCAGCGATGCCCAGCGCGACGCCGCCCACCGTGGCCGCCAGGCTGAGTTTGATCGTCACCCACAGGCCCGCCAGCAGTGCAGGCCAGTACGGCCACAAGGCCATGAAATTGAGCTGAGCCATGGCTATGCGGCCTCAGGCGCCCAGGTCGGCTGGCAGCGGTGCCTTGAGCCACTGCTCGGACAGGCTGTTGAGGATGCCGTCCTGTTGCGCCTGGTCGACCAGGGCGTTGATCTTGGCCTTGAGGGTCGGCTCATTCTTGCGCAGGCCGATGAAGCAAGGTGAATTCTTTAATGTGAACTTGGCTACCGGGGCCCGCTCGCTGTTCTGCCGCGCAATGGCCGCCACCACCTGATTGCCAGTGGCAAGGAACTGCACCTGCCCAGAGAGGTAGGCCGACAGGGTGGTGTTGTTGTCTTCGTAGCGCTTGACCTCGGTGCCTGCCGGGGCCACTTGGGTAAGCACCATGTCTTCGACGGCGCCACGGGTCACGCCTACCGACTTGCCGGCCAGCTCGCTGGCGTTTTCCAGCGGTGCGTCTTTGCCCCCGAACACCCCGAGAAAGAACGGTGCGTAGGCGCGGCTGAAGTCGATCACTTGCTCCCGCTCTGGGTTTTTGCCCAGGCTGGAGATCACCAGGTCGACCTTGTCGGTCTGCAAGTAGGGCACCCGGTTGGCACTGGTTACCGGGACCAGCTGCAACTTCAGTTTCATCTGCTTGGCGAGGTAGGCTGCCATGTCGATGTCATAACCCTGTGGCTGCAGGTCGGTGCCCACCGAGCCGAACGGCGGGAAATCCTGCGGCACTGCCACACGCAGCACGCCGCGTTTCTCGATGTCCTGCAGCTGGTCGGCCAATGCGCTGGCGGCTTGGGTCAACAACAGCGCGCCTGCCAGTACCGCGGTCAATGCCTTTTTCATGTTCGCACCCTGCTTGAGCTGGTAATGAAACGAAAGGTTCGTTGATCGTGATTTTGCAACCAATGTGCCATCCAGCGGGTGGGGGTTTCATTTCATTTCCATCGCCCGTCTTCTGCGGGCTTGCGGCAAGAGTCGCCACTTTGCACGCGGTTTAAACGACCACAGTGCAAGTGAAACGAAGGCGCCAAAATGGCGCCTTTTATGGGGGCGTGCGCTCAAGTGGTGCGTCAGCGCTGTTCCAGTTCTTCCAGGGCATCGTACAGCTCGGCGATCTGGTGGATACGTTGGCGGCCTTGGCTCAATTGCTCATGCAGCACCGCATTGGCCAGCAGGTTGATCAGGCTGTTGGCACTGGCGTAGCTATCGAAAGCCGACACGCTGTCCAGTGGCGCGCACAGCTGCCAGGTGCCGAGCTCGATGATCGACTGAGCCTGGGGCTCGCACATCACCACCGTGGGTACCTGCCGTTCCCGCAAGGCGTGCAGCACGGTGCGGATAATCCTTGGCCTACGGCGGTAGGCCAGCACCACCACCATGTCGGCCGGGCTGAGGTCCACCAGTTCTTCGGCCAAGGTTTGCCCAGGCTGGGGCAACAGGTGAACCTGGCTACGGATCTGCAGCAGCTGCTGGCGCAAGTGCAAGGCTGCTGGGTGGGCATTGCGCATGCCCAGCACGAACACCCGTGCGCTGTTGCCCAGGGCCTGCACCACCTGGCCGAACTGCTCGGCGTCCAAGGCGTTTACCCACTGCGCCAGGTTCGCCAGCTCCTGTTGATAATGGCGCGCAAGCAGCGTATTGCCCTGCACCACGTCACGGTTGTCGGCCACCGGCATGCCGGTTTGGCGAAGGGTACGCAGCTCTTCGCGCAGGTCCTTGAACTTGTCGTAGCCCAGGCGCTTGAACAACCGGCTGACGGTGGCTTTCGATACGCCGGTCAGCCGCGCGAGCTCTGCGCTGTTGTAGCTGGCCAGGTCGTTGTAATGGTCCAGCACGAAATCAGCGATACGCTGTTCCTGAGGGGCCAGCTGGGCGTAGTGCTCGCGCAGACGTTGGTCGAGTGGAGTCATGGAGAGCCTTGTAACTTTCGTTTCATTGGCGCGATGATAATGCAACACGACCCCGGCCCATAGGCCCGATGGAGGAAAAGCATGTCACAGACCCCCGTGCCTGATTGGGCCGCCTACCTCGCACAGATGGAACAGGTACTGGCGCTGGAATTGGACGATGCCCGCCGCCAGGAGCTGCAGCTGCAGTTCACCCGCATCGCCGCCATGGCTGAGCCGTTGATGGCCTACCCCCTGGATGAGCGCACGGACGTGGCAGGGGTGTACAAGGCATGAATATCGCCACCGGTTCGATCAAAGAGATCCGCAGTGCCCTGGCAAACGGCGAGGTCCGCGCTGCGGAGATCGCAGCGCACAGCCTATCGGCCATTGCCGAGCAGAATACCCAGCTCAATGCGTGGACCGCATTGACCCAGCAACGCATGCTTCAGGAAGCCGAGGCCCTCGACAGGGCCGTCGAGAAGAAACTGCCTTTGCCGCCACTGGCCGGCGTTCCTTACGCGGTGAAGAACCTCTTCGATGTGGCCGGCCACACGACCTTGGCGGGCGCTCGACTGTTCGAGACGCGCCCGCCGGCCGCGCGTGACGCCTGGGCGGTACGGCAGCTCGGTGCCCACGGTGGCCTGCTCAGCGGCCTGCTGAACATGGACGCCTACGCCTACGGCTTCACCACCGAGAATACCCACTACGGCGCGACCCATAACCCGCACGATACCCAGCGCATCGCAGGGGGCTCGTCAGGAGGCTCGGCGGCGGCGGTTGCGGCCAAGCTGGTCAATTTCAGCCTGGGCAGCGACACCAACGGCTCGATCCGCGTGCCGGCTTCACTGTGCGGCGTGTTTGGCCTCAAGCCTACCTTTGGCCGCCTGTCGCGCGCCGGTACGCATCCGTTCGTGGGCAGCCTTGACCACATCGGCCCGCTGGCACGGCGGGTGGCCGACCTGGCATGTGTCTACGACGTGCTGCAAGGGGCAGACCCAGAGGATGCCTTTCAGGCCGAGCGTTCAGTAGAGGCCGCCACCCCGATGCTTGCCCGCGGCACCGAGGGGTTGCGCGTTGGCGTGCTCGGGGGGTACTTCCAGCAATGGTGCGACGATAACGCCCGCGAAGCCGTGGGCCGCGTGGCCAAGGCGTTGCAGGCCCACGAGCAAGTGCTGATGCCGGAGGCTGAACTGGCACGTACTGCCGCGTTCATCATCAGCGCCAGCGAAGGTGGCAACCAATACCTGCCCGCCTTGCGGGCAACGCCTGAGCTGTTCGAGCCGCTGTCGCGGGAGCGGCTGTTGGCCGGCGCTATGATCCCGGCAGCCTGGTATGTGCAGGCGCAGCGCCTGCGCCGGCACTTCCAGCAGCAGGTGCTGCCGCTGTTCGACACATTCGATGTGCTCCTGGCACCCTCCACACCCACCACCGCCACGCTGATCGGCCAGCCAACGATGCGCATCAACCACACCGACCTGCCCACTCGCGCCAGTATGGGCATGCTCGCGCAGCCTATTTCGTTCCTCGGGCTGCCGGTGGTGAGCGTGCCGCTGCGCAGCCAGAATGGCCTGCCGATCGGCGTGCAATTGATCGCAGCACCGTTTCGCGAAGAAGCCTGCCTGCGTGCCGCCCATGCCCTCGAGCAGATGCAGGTGACCCATGTCGCCTGAGCAGATTGACCAGCCCCAAGTGCTTGCCGAGGTAACCGCAGCCTTCGAGCGTTATGAACAGGCCTTGGTCAGCAACGACATTGCCGTGCTCGACGAGCTGTTCTGGCACGACGAACGCACCGTGCGCTTGGGCGCCACTGAAAACCTCTACGGCATCACCGCCATCCGAGCGTTTCGCAACGCGCGGCCAGCGGCGGGGTTGCAGCGCACCTTGCGCAATACCGTGATCACTACCTACGGCGACGCCTTCGCTCTGTGCAGCACCGAGTTCAGCCGCGATGGCAGTGAACGGATCGGGCGGCAGCAGCAGACCTGGGTCAAACTCGAAGGCCAGTGGCGCATCGTGGGGGCGCAGGTGAGTTTGATGGGGTGAGGGTGCGCGGGAAGCCGCAAGGCCGGTTTCGGCATGAAATCGCAGGCATTAAAAAGCCGGCTTGTGGCCGGCTTCTCGCGGACGGGCTTGGGTTGTTTGTGACACCCCGCACTCGCCGTTAAACAGTTCAGCCGCAAGGGCCGAAAAAGAGGATAGCAGGTGCGCTACGGTAGGCCACCTGCCGATGGCCCGATACCGGGCCACGCTGTGGGCGGCGATGATACTCAGCTGCGCGCGCCCTGGCCAGCGGTTTGGTACGGTTCAGCCCTTGTAGGCAGCCACGGCCTTGGTGATCTCGGCACGGGCCGACTCGGCGCCTTCCCAGCCCTTGACCTTCACCCACTTGCCTTTTTCGAGGTCTTTGTAGTTCTCGAAGAAGTGCTTGATCTGCTCCAGCAGCAGCGCGGGCAGGTCGGTGTATTCCTTCACGTCGACGTACAGCTGGCTCAGCTTGTCGTGCGGAACGGCCAGTACCTTGGCATCGCCACCGCTCTCGTCGTCCATGTGCAGCACGCCAACCGGGCGGGCGCGAATGACGGCACCCGGGGCGACCGGGTACGGGGTGACTACCAGCACGTCCAGCGGGTCGCCGTCGTCGGCCAGGGTGTTGGGGATGTAGCCGTAGTTGGCCGGGTAGAACATCGGGGTAGCCATGAAGCGGTCGACGAACAGCGCGTCGCTGTCCTTGTCGATTTCGTACTTGATGGGCGCGTGGTTGGCCGGAATTTCGATGGCGACGTAGATGTCGTTCGGCAGGTCCTTGCCCGCAGGGATCTTGCTGTAGCTCATTGGGTGTTGCCCCCGTTAATCAGTCGGATCGATTTGGCCGTTGCCGGCGAAAGTGGCGGCGATTATAGGCATATACGCCCGGCCATGCCACGCATCGGACCGTGCCGCACGACCATAGTGCTATGGCACCCGCTGCGCGTTGGCAGGGTGCAGGCGTTCGAAGCGCGCCAGCGGATCCTGCCGGAAAAACAGCTTCAATTGCTCGTACACCGCCGGGTAAGCCTCGGCCAGCAAGTCGGGGGCGTTGAAGAAGTATTCGCAGCACACGGCGAAGAACTCGGCCGGGTTCTCTGCTGCATAAGGGTCGATGGCGGTTTCGCGGTCCGGGTCTTCGTCCAGCTGATGGTTGAGATCGTCGTAGGCGGCTTGCATGGCCTGCGCCCAGGCGCTTACACGCATGTTGCCATGCAGCGGGGGCAGGCCATTGGCGTCACCGTTGAGCATGTCGAGCTTGTGCGCCAGCTCGTGAACCACAAGGTTGTAGCCCTCCCATTCGCCGCTGGCCTGTACGCCGGGCCAGGCCATGATCACCGGGCCCTGTTGCCACGCCTCGCCGCTGTGCTCAGCGTCCCACTCGTGCTCGATGCCACCGGCGTCCCGGTGGCGCTGGGGGCTGAGGAAGTCGCCGGGGTAGAGCACGATCTCGTGAAAGCCCTGGTACCAGTTCAGCTCTTCCAAGTGCAGCAACGGCAGTTGCGCCAGGGCGGCCAGGTGGGCGCGCCCGCCGTCATCCAGCTCAAGGCCTGGCAGCGCGGTCAGGGTTTTGTCCTGCAGAAAAAGGGTGGCGCGCTCACGCAATAGGGCGTTTTCTTCGTCGGTCAGGCCGTCGAGCACCGGCAGCCGGCCGCACACCTCGGCCCACAGCGCCTCGGGGATAGGCTGCCGCGCCAGGGCCCTGCGCCGGCGCCAGGCGCGTAGCCAGCCCATCAGTGGCTTTTTACCGGGCGATTGAGGCGGGCACGAACCAGGCCAATCAGCATCGGCACCAGCGAAAGCAGGATGATCGCCAGGATCAGCACGGTCAGGTGCTGCTTGATGAATGGCACGTTGCCGAAAAAGTACCCCAGCGCGACCAGCCCACCGACCCAGGCGACGGTGCCCAGCACGCTGAAGGCCAGAAAGCGGGGATAGGCCATCTTGCCGATGCCTGCCACGAAGGGGGCGAAGGTCCGCAGGATCGGCAGGAAGCGCGCCAGCGTTACCGTCTTGCCACCATGGCGGGCATAGAACGCTTGGGTTTGCTCCAGATAGTCGCGGCGGAAGATTTTTGAGTTCGGATTACGAAACAGCCGCTCGCCCAGCGTGCGCCCGATCACGTAGTTGGTACTGTCACCGAGCACGGCTGCGGCCATCAGCAGGGCCGCGAGCAGCACCGGGTCCATCGCGCCGCCAGCCGCCACCGCCCCCCCGATGAACAGCAAGGAGTCACCCGGCAGGAACGGGGTGACCACCAGGCCGGTTTCGCAAAAGATAACAGCGAACAGGATGGCGTAGATCCATGCGCCGTAGTGATTGACCAGCATGTCGAGGTAGACGTCGAGATGCAGGATGAGGTCAAGCGGGTTGAAGTCCATGTGCACACCTGTTCGGTCGCCTGCGGTAGGCAAGCGAAAAGGGCGCAGTATACGGCAGGCGAGAGGATGAAGCTGCACGCTGCCCGCCGTATTGGCCGGCAGCGTGCAGGGGGTCAGAAGAACCCGAGCGGGTTGATGTCGTAGCTCACCAGCAGGTTTTTGGTCTGCTGATAGTGGTCGAGCATCATCTTGTGGGTTTCACGGCCGATGCCGGACTTCTTGTAGCCCCCGAACGCGGCGTGGGCCGGGTACAGGTGATAGCAGTTGGTCCATACGCGGCCGGCCTTGATGCCCCGGCCCATGCGGTAGGCACGGTTGATGTCGCGGGTCCACACGCCAGCGCCCAGGCCGAACTCGGTGTCGTTGGCGATAGCCAAGGCTTCGGCTTCGTCCTTGAAGGTAGTCACGCTCACCACCGGGCCGAAGATTTCTTCCTGGAACACGCGCATCTTGTTGTTGCCCTTGAGCAGCGTGGGCTGGATGTAGTAACCCGAGGCCAGGTCGCCTTCGAGCTTCTGCACCTGGCCGCCCGACAACAACTCGGCGCCTTCTTGCTTGGCGATTTCAAGGTAGGAGAGGATCTTGTCGAACTGCTGCTGGGAGGCCTGGGCGCCGACCATGGTGTCGGTGTCCAGTGGGTCGCCTCGCTTGATCTGCTCGACTTTTTTCATCACTTCTTTCATGAAGGCCGGGTAGATCGACTCCTGTACCAGTACCCGTGATGGGCAGGTGCACACCTCGCCTTGGTTGAAGAACGCCAGCACCACGCCCTCGGCCGCTTTTTCGATGAAGCTTTGCTCGGCCTGCATGATGTCTTCGAAGAAGATGTTTGGCGATTTGCCGCCCAACTCGACCGTGCTGGGGATGATGTTCTCGGCGGCGCACTTGAGAATGTGCGAGCCCACCGGGGTGGAGCCGGTAAAGGCGATCTTGGCGATGCGTTTGCTGGTGGCCAGGGCTTCGCCGGCCTCTTTGCCGAAGCCTTGCACCACGTTCAGCACCCCGGGTGGGAGCAGGTCGCCGATCAGCTCGACCAGAACGGTGATGCCCAACGGGGTTTGCTCGGCAGGCTTGAGCACCACGCAGTTGCCGGCTGCCAGGGCAGGGGCCAGCTTCCAGGCGGCCATCAGGATCGGGAAGTTCCACGGGATGATCTGCCCGACCACGCCCAGCGGCTCGTGAATGTGATAGGCCACGGTGTTGCCGTCGATTTCCGAAGCGCTGCCTTCCTGCGCACGCAGGCAGCCGGCGAAGTAGCGGAAGTGGTCGGCGGCCAGTGGGATGTCGGCGTTGAGGGTTTCGCGGATGGCTTTGCCGTTGTCCCAGGTTTCAGTGATGGCCAGGGTTTCGAGGTTCTGCTCGATGCGGTCGGCAATCTTGAGCAGCACCAGCGAACGGGCTTGCACGGAGGTTGCGCCCCAGGCTTCGGCGGCGGCGTGGGCAGCGTCTATCGCTTTGTCGATGTCTTTGGCAGTGGAGCGAGGAAATTCGGCGATCACTTTGCCGTTGATGGGCGAAGTGGTGGAGAAGTATTGGCCATCGACCGGCGGGACGAACTCGCCATTGATGTAGTTTCCATACTGGCTCTTGTAGGAAACCTTGGCGCCCTCGGTCCCGGGATGTGCGTAACGCATGGTAGGTGTCTCCTGGCTCTTGTTTTAGGTGAGAACACGCGCTCTGTGGCGCTATCAAGCGTAGAGCAAAGGTTGGGCCAGTGCCCGGGCACAGGCCTGAATCGGCGTGGGTAGGGGAGAGCGCCCTCCAATGTGTGTCATTTATGGAACAGTCATGCGTGACACTTCGTACGACTTTCGGCGCATTATCCTGCTCCCATGGTCGTAGCGGGATTGCCTTGCACCAGCGCCTGCCCCATGCTGGGCCAACCCGCCAAGGGAGCCGAACACCATGCACAGCGAGCAACTGCGCCGCCATGCGCACCATGTGATGACCGTCGCCGCAGGCGAACCCGCCGGGCTGCTCAGCGATCCCTCCATCGCCCGTTCCTGGCAGCGTTGCCTGCGCGATTACAACCTCGACCCGGCCCAGGCGTTGGCGCCAACTGTGGTCGAGCACAGCCAGGTGCTGGCAGGGCGCGAGCGCCTGCGCCAGGTGCTGATGATCGCCGACGGCGAGATGAACCACCTGCATCAGCAACTGGCCGGCGCCGGCCATGCAGTGCTGCTGACCGACGCGCGTGGCGTGATCCTCAACTGCATCACCGCGCCGAGCGAGCGCCAGGTGTTCGAGCGGGCAGGCCTGTGGCTGGGCGCCGACTGGAGCGAGGCCCGCGAGGGTACCAACGGCATTGGCACCTGCCTGGTGGAGCGCCAGGCCATCACCATTCATCAACAAGAACACTTCCGGGGCCGCCACACTGGCCTGACCTGCTCGGCCAGCCCGGTCTTCGACCCGTATGGTGAGCTTATGGCAGTGCTGGACGTTTCTTCGGCACAGGCCCAGGACTCGCGCCAGAGCCAGTTCCACACCATGACGCTGGTCAACCTCTCGGCCAAGATGATCGAGAGCGCGTATTTCCTGCGGCACTTCGAGCACCAGTGGCTGCTGCGTTTTCATTTGCAGGCTGACCCGGCCGGGCTGTTCAGCGAGGGCCTGCTGGCGTTCGACAATGAAGGGCGAGTGCTGGCGATCAACCAGAGTGGCCTGAACCTGCTGCGCCAGCCCCGTAGCGCAGTGGAGCAGCAGCCGTTGGAGGCGCTGTTCGACTGCCGGCCGAGCGAGCTGTTCGGCCGCGCCAATGACAGCGGGGCCCTGCGCTGGCCGTTGCGCTGCCACGACGGGCGAACCTTGTTCGCCAGCGTGCGCGGCATCGCACCGCGGGTGGCGCGTGCACCCGGCCCTGTGCCCACCAACAAGGTGGCCAAGCGCTCGCGTTGGTGCCTGGAAGACCCGGTCGTGGCGCGTGAGCACCAGCGTGCCGTGAAGGTCTATGAGCGCGACGTGCCCTTGTTGATCCAGGGGGAAACCGGCTCGGGCAAAGAGGCTTTCGCCCGCGCCGTTCACCAGGCCAGCAGCCGCGCCAGCCGCCCCTTCGTGGCCCTGAACTGCGCCGCGTTGCCCGAGAGCCTGATCGAAAGCGAACTGTTCGGCTACACCGCCGGCAGCTTCACCGGCGCGCGCAAGGAAGGCATGCGCGGCAAGTTGCTTGAAGCCGACGGTGGCACGCTGCTGCTCGACGAAATCGGCGACATGCCGCTGGCTTTGCAGACGCGATTGCTGCGCGTGCTCGAAGACCGCCAGGTGGTGCCTATCGGCGGCGAGCCACAGGCGCTGGATGTGCGCATCCTCAGCGCCACCCACCACGACCTGCGCGAGCGGGTTCAGGCCGGCAGCTTCCGCGAAGACCTCTACTATCGCCTCAACGGCCTGGAGGTCAGTGTGCCACCACTGCGCTTGCGCGCCGACAAGGGCACGTTGATCGATCATCTGCTGGCGCTCGAAGCAGGCGGCGAAGCCGTGCGCCTGGAGGCGGCGGCACGCCAGGCACTGCTGGCGCACGACTGGCCGGGTAATGTGCGGCAGTTGCGCACAGTGCTGCGCACGCTGGTGGCCTTGTGCGAGGGCGGCACGGTGCGCTTCGATGACCTGCCGGCCCCGTTGCGCCGCCACCGCCCGCTGGAGGAGCCGGTGGCACCGTTGGCCGACGCCGAGCGCGCGGCCCTGCTGCGGGTGCTCGAGCAAGAGCGCTGGCACATGACGCGCGTGGCGGCGAGCCTGGGCGTGAGCCGCAATACCCTGTACCGCAAGTTGCACCGCCACGGCCTGGCACGATGACCGGGTGAGATTTTCTGCCGCTTGGGCTACCCTGCGGCAAGATTTCCCGAGGTCGAACATGCATATTCACATTCTTGGTATCTGCGGCACCTTCATGGGCTCGCTGGCCGTGCTGGCCAAGGCACTGGGCCACCGCGTGACCGGCTCCGACGCCAATGTCTACCCGCCGATGAGCACGCAGCTGCAAGCGCAGGGCATCGAGCTGATGCAGGGCTATGACCCCGCCCATCTGAACCCCGCCCCTGACCTGGTCGTGATCGGCAACGCGTTGTCGCGTGGCAACGCGGCGGTGGAGCATGTGCTCAACCAGGGGCTGCCTTACGTTTCGGGCCCGCAGTGGCTGGCCGACCATGTATTGCAAGGCCGCTGGGTGCTCGCCGTTGCAGGTACCCATGGCAAGACCACCACCAGCAGCATGCTGGCCTGGGTACTCGAACATGCCGGCATGGCGCCGGGCTTTCTGATCGGCGGCGTGCCCCAGAACTTCGCAGTATCGGCTCGTCTGGGCGACACCCCGTTCTTCGTGGTCGAGGCCGATGAGTACGACAGCGCCTTTTTCGACAAGCGCTCCAAGTTCGTGCACTACCGCCCGCGAACGGCAATCCTGAACAACCTGGAATTCGACCACGCCGACATCTTCCCTGACCTGGCCGCGATCGAGCGGCAGTTCCATCACCTGGTTCGCACCATCCCCGGCGAAGGGCTGATCATCCACCCTCAGGCCGAAACGGCGCTGCATCGCGTGCTGGGCATGGGTTGCTGGAGCCCGGTGCAGACCACCGGCGAGGGCGGCCAATGGCAATCGCGCCTGCTGGCAGATGACGGCTCGCGGTTCGAAGTGCTGTTCGATGGCCAGCCACAAGGGGTGGTCGAATGGGCCATGACCGGCCAGCACAACGTTGCCAATGCCCTGGCCACCCTGGCGGCAGCCCGGCATGTGGGTGTGGTGCCGGCCATGGGCATCGCGGCACTGTGTGCATTCAAAAGCGTCAAGCGGCGTATGGAGCTGGTGGCCCAGGTCAACGGCGTCGCTATCTATGATGACTTTGCCCACCACCCCACGGCGATCGCCATGACGCTCGACGGCCTGCGCAAGCGGGTAGGCGAGGCGCCGGTGATCGCGATCATCGAGCCGCGCTCCAACTCCATGAAGCTGGGCGCCCACCGAGACGGGCTGCCCGAGAGCGTGCGCGATGCCGACCAGGTGATCTGGTACGCCCCGCCCAACCTGGGCTGGGACCTGGCGGCGACAGCCGCCCAGTGCTCGACCCCATCCACTGTGGCGGGCAGCCTCGACGCCATCATCGAGCAGGTCAAGGCCGCCGCCACGCCGGGCACCCAGGTGGTGATCATGAGCAATGGCGGCTTCGGTGGCCTGCACGGCAAGCTGGCCGAGGCGCTGAAATGACTGGCCCAGAGCGCGTAACCCTGGCCATGACCGGCGCTTCAGGTGCGCAGTACGGGCTGCGCCTACTCGATTGCCTGGTCAGCGAAGACCGCGAAGTGCACTTTCTGATCAGCAAGGCGGCGCAGTTGGTGATGGCCACCGAAACCGACGTGGCCCTGCCTGCCAAGCCGCAGGCCATGCAGGCTTTTCTGACCGAATACACCGGCGCCGCCAGCGGCCAGATTCGCGTATACGGCAAGGAAGACTGGATGGCACCCGTAGCTTCTGGTTCCGGCGCGCCCTCGGCAATGGTGGTGGTGCCTTGCTCTACCGGTACGCTGTCGGCCATTGCCGCCGGCGCCTGCAATAACCTGATCGAGCGGGCCGCCGACGTGGCCCTCAAGGAGCGTCGGCAGCTGATTCTGGTGCCGCGCGAGGCACCGTATTCCACCATCCACTTGGAGAACATGCTCAAGCTGTCGCAGATGGGCGCCGTGATCGTCCCGGCCTCGCCAGGCTTTTACCACCAGCCGCAGACCATCGACGACCTGGTGGATTTCGTGGTGGCGCGGGTGCTCAACTTGCTCGACATTCCCCAGGACATGCTCCCGCGTTGGGGCGAACACCATGTGGCGCACGATGAATAAACAAGTGCTGTTCTGCCTCTGCCTGGCGCTGCTCAGCGGCTGCGCCAGCCTGCGCGTGCTCGATGCCAGCAAGCCAGGCGGCCCGCTGGTGTACGCCGGCACGCGCCTGGACTGGTACGCCGCGCAGGGTGGCTGTTGTGCCAAAGATCACTTCGGTGCCGAAGCGCCCAGCTGGCCGCGCCTTGATATGCCCGCCAGCGCGGTATTCGACACCGTAGTGCTGCCGCTGTCGCTGTTGGCGACATTGGGCGTGAGCTATCACGCCGAAGGTGGCAATTGAGCTGATAGGTTGAGCGGCCCTGTGACCGGGCCTATTTACCCAGCTTGCGCAATTCATCGGACTCCACCACCCGAACCCCATCCTGCTCCTCCAGCGCCAGCCGCCACAGCGCCCTGGCCAGATGGGATGCTTCGATACCGTGGTATTTGCCTGGAATGAGCCTGGACAACGGCCCTGCCAACTGCTCGACCAACCGCGCCTCCCGCCGTTGGCCCAGCAACAGGGAAGGGCGGGCGAGGGTGAGCTGTGGCCAGCCCTGTGCCTTGAGCGACTGCTCCATCTCACCTTTGACACGGTTATAGAACGCCGAGGCGTCCGGCGAGGCATCCACAGCGCTGATCACCAACAGGTGCCGGGCGCCTAGCTCACGTGCACGGGCGGCGAAGGCAACCACCAGGTCGTGGTCGATAGCGTGAAAGGCCCCTTGCGAGCCGGCCTGCTTCAACGTGCTGCCCAGGCAACAGAAAGCAATGTCGACCGGGCCTTCTAGGGCGGGCAGCAGTTCGGCCAGTTCACCGACCGGGTTCTCCAGATGTGAATGAGGAGCAAGCGACCGGCGGCTGGGCGCCAGCACCCGGCTGACGGTCGGTTCGCTGAGCAGGCGGTCGAGCAAATGCTCGCCGGTCAGGCCGGTGGCCCCGGCAAGCAGGATGTGCTGCGGTGTGAGATACATCGGGAGTCCCTCTCATGGCCATCAACCTGACTGTAGCGCAGCGCAGCGGGCACTGCGTGCTCATGCGGTTTGACCACCCGCCGGGCGCGATGACTCAGTGGCGGCTCAACCCGGCACTCTGAAGGGCCCGGCTGGCCTGCTGAGCACGCAAAAGGCGCCAGTGCTCAAGCACAGGCTTGGGCGCCCACAGCTGTGGCTCGGAAGGCTCGTAGTTCTCGCTGAGTTCGCGCGCTGCGACAATGGCGCTGGCCTGGTTGAAAGCTTGCTCGAGATCGTCGGTCTGGTGCAGCGCCTGGGCGAACAGCGCGTCGCCAAAATAAGTGAAGTCTGCCTCTTCCGAGCAGCCGAACGACACGTGATCCGCGCTTGCAGCGGTCATTATCAAGGTGTGGTTGTCTTTGAGGGCGGGAATGAACCCGCCGGAATAGCAGGCGGAGATCACCACGACTTTATCGCGATTCTTCAGCGGTGCCAGCAGCGACGCCAGCTCGTCGGCTGGCAAGTTGCCCAGCTCCAGGCGCGGCTGGTCGAGCACCAGCTCATGGTCATGGGTGCCGTGGCTGGTGAGGTAGATGAAGATCAGGTCTTCCGGGCCACTGCGCCGGGCCAGGGCCTGGATTGAGCGGCTCAAGGTCTCGCGGCTCGCCATGGGGCGGTCGGCCAGATGGTCGCGGTGGTTGACCAGGGTCACCTGGCCGTGTGCACCGAAGCGGCTGGCCAGCAATTGGGTCACGTAATCGGCTTCGCGCATGAACACGCTTTGCTGGCCGTCACCGGCGAGCACCAGGCTGTACAGCTCGGTAGCAGGTGTGGAGGGCGGGATCTGCGCCAAGGCGTTGTCGAGCAGTTGGCCTTGCTTGAGCAGCCCGACTTCCAGCGGGTCGGGCAGCAGCCGGCCCTTGCCGTCGCGCACGCGCTGGCCGTTGGCCCAGTAGCCGCTTTCGACCTTGCCGTCTTTGCGGGTCAGCGTGCCGCGGCCCTGATAGGCGTCGTTCTGGAACTGGCCCTGGTACACCGTGCCATCTGCCAATGTCAGGCGACCATTACCGTTGAAGTGCCAGTCGGCGAATTCGCCGACGTAGCGGCTGCCATCGGCGCCGATCAGTTCACCGAGGCCGTTGGGTGAGCCGTTGTGGAAGGCGCCCACCCATACGTCGCCGCCTTGGGTCTCGTACCGCCCGTGGCCTTCCATCTGGTCTTTGCTGAACGCACCGGTGTACTGGTCGCCGTCGGTACCGACAAAGTTGCCATGGCCGTCGAGCTGGCCGTTGACGAAGTGGCCGCTGAACTGGTTGCCGGCATCATCGGTGCGCACGCCCTCGCCGTTGAGGCGGCCTTGTTCGAACTGGCCTTGCAGCGTGGTGCCATCGGCCAGCTCCAAGCGACCGTTGCCGGAAAACTGATCGTTGTGAAAGTTGCCACGGTACGTGCGGCCCGGCTCTTTCAGGGTGCCTTCACCCTCGCGCTTGCCCTGGCTGAAGCCGCCGCTGTAGCTGCCTTGCGGGGTGGTCAGGCTGCCCTGGCCATCGAACAGCCCACCGGCGAAACCGCCGCGGTAGATGTGCCCATCGCTGCCATGCCATTGGCCTTGGCCGTTGTACTGGCCATGCTCGAACTGCCCTTCGTACCAGCTGCCATTGGGGTAGTCGATGCGGCCGTTGCCCTGCAGCACGCCGTTGACGATATCACCGCGGTAGCGGCCGCCGTCGGGCAGCCGTGCATCGGGAGGCAGCAGGGATTCACCCTCGCCGCACGCAGTGAGCAGCAAGGCCAGGGCGAGGGGGTAGATCAGGCGCATGGTCCGGTCCGGAAAATCGAGGCGCCGAGTATGCCGTAGATAATGGCCTTAAGACACAGCCGTCAGATGAAACACAATGAAAGCAGCTCGGCGACACAGGCGGGCTTTTCCTGGCCGGCGATTTCGAGCGTCGCACGGGCACGTAGCAGCCACTGGCCAGGCTGTTTTTCCCGGGATTCGAGCAACTCGACCCCAAGCCGTACCTCAGCGCCCGCCGGCACCGGCCGAATGAACCGCACCTGCTCGGCACCATAGTTAACAGCCATTTCGGTGCCTTCGGGCATCACCATCACCCCTGCCATCAACTGCGGCATTAGCGAAAGCAGCAGAAAGCCATGGGCTATGGTGCCCCCGAACGGCGTCGCGGCGGCGCGCGCCGGGTCGACATGAATGAACTGGTGATCGCCAGTGGCTGTGGCGAACTGGTCGATTCGCTGCTGGTCGATCACCAGCCAGCCGGAATGGCCCAGGTGCTGGCCAACGTACTGTGCCAGGTCAGCAACCGGTACATAGCGCATGGTGTCGAAACTCCTCATCAAGGCTGCCAGGGGCGGCCGCATCCGACCATCGTGCCGCCAAGGCGGGTTCGCTCGCAGGGTTCGGTGGGTATACTTGCGCCACCAACGAAGGGGGCGATTCTATGCTGTTGCGCGGCCTGACATGGCTGATTTTCTTCCAATTGCTGGGCACGGGCCTGAATGCGTTGGGCCTTTCGCTGCTGCCTGGGCCCATCATCGGGCTACTGCTGCTGTTCGCCTGGCTGATGTGGAACGGCGAGGTGCCGGCACCTGTGAGCGAGGCTTCGGCTTCGCTGCTGCGTTACCTGCCGCTGCTGCTGGTGCCGCCGGCAGTGGGGGTAATGGCCTATGCCGGCGTAATCGCGGAGCATTTCTGGGCGATCGTCGGCTCGTTATGCGTTTCAGTCGTCCTGAGTATCGCGTTCGCCGGCGCGCTGATGAATCGCCTGTTGCGCAGAGGTGGGCAATGAACCTGGCCTGGCAGCACGCCTTGAGTGCGGTAGTGCATCACCCGCTGTTCGCGCTCGGCATTACCTTGGGTGCTTATCAATTGGCGCTGAAGCTGTTCGAAAAAACTCGCCTGGTGCTGCTGCAGCCGGTGTTGCTGTCGATGGTGGCGGTGATCACTGTGCTCTGGCTGTGTGGCCTGGCGTTCGATGAGTACAAGCGCAATACCGAGATCCTCGGCATTCTGCTGGGGCCCGCCACGGTAGCCCTGGCCGTGCCGCTTTATCTGAATGTCAGGCGTATTCGCCAACTGTTCTGGCCCACCTTGGCTACGCTGGTGGCAGGGGGTGTGTTCGCGACCGTTTCCGGCTTGGCCTTGGGCACCTGGCTGGGCGCCGACCATCTCTTGCTGATGACCCTCGCCCCCAAATCGGTGACCTCGCCGATCGCCATGCTGGTGGCTGACCAGCTTGGGGGCGTGGCGGGCATGGCGGCGGTGTTCGTGCTCATCACCGGGGTCGTAGGTGCCATCGTCGGCCCGGGTGTGTTGCGCCTGCTCAAGGTCGATGCGCCGGCGGCGCGCGGCATGGCGCTGGGTATATGTGCCCATGCTGTGGGCACCTCGGTAGCGCTTACCGAAGGTGAGGAGTGCGGCGCCTTCGCGGCGCTGGGCATGAGCCTGATGGGCGTCAGCACCGCGATCCTGCTGCCGTTGTCGATCAGCCTCTTCGTTTGATGAAGGATGCAACCATGAATGTGCCGCTGTTTCCCCTCAATACCGTGCTGTTTCCGGGCTGCACACTGGACCTGCAGATCTTCGAAGCGCGCTACCTGGACATGATCGGCCGCTGCATGAAGGCAGGCACCGGTTTCGGTGTGGTGTGCATCGTGCAGGGCGATGAAGTTGGCGCGCCCCCCCGTGAGCACGCCAAGGTAGGCTGTGAGGCCCTGATCCGCGACTTCCAGCGCCAGGACAACGGCCTGTTGGGCATCCGGGTCGAAGGCGGGCGCCGCTTCCGAG
This sequence comes from Pseudomonas sp. URIL14HWK12:I12, assembly GCF_003097135.1. Lineage (GTDB taxonomy): Bacteria > Pseudomonadota > Gammaproteobacteria > Pseudomonadales > Pseudomonadaceae > Aquipseudomonas. Next base: position 295,392 of record NZ_QEQL01000006.1, on the reverse strand, counting down.
TGCTCGAAACCCACACCCAGAAGGACCAATTGCTGATCGGCGAGGTGCAGTGGCTCAACGAGTTGCCGGATGCACCGCTGGAGGAGCGTGACGAAGACCTGCTCGCGCTGCTGGCGGCGCTGGCTGAGCACCCGCTGGTGGAGTCGCTGGACATGGGCAGCCATGCCAGTGGCCAGCATGCCCTGGGCAACAAATTGGCCTACCTGCTGCCGTTCGAGGACCAGGAGAAGCTGCGCTTGCTGGAAACCGACGACCCTGGCCTGCGCCTGGATGCGATCCAGGGCCTGCTGGAACGCATGCAGGGCGATTTGCTGGTCTAGTTACGGTCGGCCATCCGCGTGAGCTGGCGCTCCAGCAGCGACGGATAGGGCTCCAGCAGACGCTCGACGCAGCAAGCCCCCTCAGGGCTGGCGATCGGGCGGATGCGCGCGCGCTGGCGGATCAGCAGGTCTTCCCCGACCCGGCGCTCTACCAGCAGCAGGTTGCGGCTGTGCTGAGAAAGCGCCAGTGCGGCCTGGGCCGGCTCGGTCAGCAACAGGTCGACTTGGCTGATGCCATAGAGGTCATCGGCCAGCATCAAACCCAATTGCAGTTGCAGGGTGATGCCGCTGTCAGCGACTTCGATCTGCAGCTGATGCCCCATGGCCCGCAACAACTCACCGCAACACAGGGCGTTGGTCAGGTAGTCGTCACCGCAATCGTCGGTATGGAAAAGGATCAACGAACTGCCATCGCTGAGCGTGTGTACGACGCCTTGGTACAACGAGGCAGCCTGCGCCAGCACATCGCGATAACGCTCAAGCAGCTCCAGCAGGCGGGTGCGAGGCAGGCGACGCAGTTGCTCCTGGGCGCCGAGCTGAACGGCCAGCAGCGCAGTGAACTGCGGTGCGCGCACATCAGCAGCCGCTTGGGCGACAGCCGGCACGGCCTTGCGCGGTGCCTCGCCTTGTTCATCGAAGCTGCCCAAATCGGCGAAGACTTCATCATCCTCGTCGTCCTCTTCGGCGCGCACCTGCCGCTGTGGCGCCGGCTTGCTGCCAAAGGCGGCCTTGGCATTGGGCGGAGGTGTGTAGGCAGGTTCGTCGTCCAGGTCGTCTTCAGGCTCCGGCTCTGGTTCAGGCTCTGGCATGGGCGCAGCAAACTTCTTCTGAAGGTTGCGCGCAAGATCGCCAACTTCGTCCTGGCGTTCAACGCCTGGGGTGTAGGGGTCCAGGTCACGCAGCCAGACGCGCAATTGAAGGAGCGGAAGGGTGATGTTTCGCCCGATGCGCAGGCTGAAGGCCAGCGACAGTGCCAGCAGGATCACGCTGAGGATGCCCATGCTTTGCAGGCTGATGGTCATCGGCTGCTGGAACTGGCTCATGTCGAGGCTCACGCGCAGCGTGCCTGTATTGACGTCCTGGAAGCTGATCTTCTGCTCGTACACCCCCCCCGACATGGTCAGCAGCCCGGTTCGAGGCTTCTGACCCGCTTCGGCGATGGTGCGGCCGTCTGCGCTATAGATAGCGGCGTGCGCCACCAGCGGGTTCTTGGCAAGGTTACCCAGCAGCACATTCAGGCTGAGGATGTCGTTGGACATCAACAGCTCGGTGGCTGAGGAGGCGGTCTGGGTGGTCAGGCTCGTGCCGACCGCATCCGCCTGCTTGTGCATGGCCTCCTTGAACTGCAAACCCATCACGCAGGTGTAGATCACCAGCGCCACTGCCACGATGATGACGTTGTGGCTGGCGATTCGCAGAGCGATCGGGGTGCGGCGATGGCGCAGGGCGCGAAAGATCAGCAGGAAGAAATTATCGTTTTTCACAGGCGCGGGCCGGTTCACTTCGCTTTTCTCTGGCCATAAATTTGTTGCGCAGTATAGCGAGGGCCTATTGGGCGTCAAAGCGCCGCCCGGCACGGAAACTGAGTAGAATGCGCTTTTTTTTGCGAAATCGAGGTGTGTCTTGGCTCAAATCGTCCTGATCAACATCACCGCTGAGCAAACGCAAGGTTTGTTCGGCGAGGTGGCTGGCTTGCTGGCAAAGGCTCGTGCCGAATTGCTGGAAGTCAAAAGCGCGACGACATTGGGCAAGCACAGCATGGGGTTTATCGTGCGCCTGCCACTGGAAAGCAGTGACGGTTTGCAGGTAGCGCTCAACGCGCTGGCGGCGAAAGTCGAGACCTGCGTGCTCACGCAAGTTCAGTATCACGACCGTATGCAGCTAGAGGCCGAGCAGCGCTACGTCCTTTCGTTGCTGTCCCGCCGGGTTACCGCTGAGCAGTTGGGCCGCGTGGTGGCGATCGTGCAGGCTCATGGCCTGCAGGTCGAAAGCGCCCAACGCCTCTCGGCCATCACCCCGCTCGACGGGGGCGAAAGGGGCTGCGTTGAGCTCACGTTGGCCGGTGCCCCCGTCGACCCCCAAGGTTTGCGTGCCGACTGCCTGGCCGCCGCTGACGCGCTGGGCATGGATGTAGCCATCCAGGCCGATACCCTCGAACGTACTCACCGCCGGCTGGCAGTTTTCGACATGGACTCCACCTTGATTCAGGCCGAGGTCATCGATGAGCTGGCCAAGGCGGCAGGGGTCGGCGAGCGTGTGTCGGAGATCACCGAACGCTCGATGCGCGGCGAGCTCGACTTCCGTGCCAGCTTCAAGGAGCGCCTGGCGCTGCTCAAGGGGCTGGATGTCAGCGTGCTGGATTCGATAGGGGCCGGTTTGCGCCTGAGCGAGGGTGCAGAAGAACTGTTCGCCGGCCTGCGCAGGCTTGGCTACAAGACCGCCATTCTCTCCGGCGGCTTTACCTACTTCGCCAAGCAGGTTCAGGCGCGCCTTGGCATCGATTATGTGTTCGCCAACGAGCTCGAAGTCGTCGATGGCAAATGCACGGGGGTCGCCGTCGAGCCGATCGTCGATGCCCAGCGCAAGGCCGACCTGCTGCGTGAGCTGGCCGCCAGGGAAGGGCTGACACTCGCCCAGACCATCGCTGTGGGTGACGGCGCCAACGACCTGCCGATGCTTGCGCTGGCCGGGCTGGGCGTTGCATTTCGCGGCAAGCCTCTGGTGCGCCAGTCGGCCCAGCATGCCATTACCACCCTGGGCCTGGACGGCGTGCTCTATCTGCTGGGTGTTGCCAACGGCAAGCTCAAGGCCCGGTAGCCACGTCACATGCCCGGCGCCGGTCAGCCCTGCGCCGGTTGCTTGGCCAGTTGCTGGTCGACGTACTCAAGCGCGATACGTTGGGCCTGTGCGGTATCGAAGGTATCGCCCGAAAGCGCACCGCGCAGCCATAGGCCGTCGATCAAGGCGGCCAGCCCCCGTGCGCTGCTGCGTGCCTGTGGCAGCGGCAGCGCTCGGCGGAATTGGCTGCACAGGTTCGAATACAACCTGTGGTCATTGACCCGCTGCAGGCGGTGCAGCGAGGCTTGGTGCATGCTGGCGGCCCAGAAGGCGAGCCAGGTTTTCATCGCTGCGTTGTTCACCTGGCTGGCGTCGAAGTTGGCTTCGATGATTGCCTGCAGGTGTGCACGCGGGCTATTGCAGGTCAGCGCCCGGCGGCGTTCGGCGGCCTTGGTCGACAGCTCCTTGAGCAAGTAGCTCATGGTGGCGAAGATCAAGCCGTTCTTGTCCTGGAAATAATGGCTGATGATGCCGTTGGAAACCCCGGCCATCTTGGCGATTCTGCCGATGCTGGCGTCGGCCATACCTACTTGATCGACCGCTTGCAAGGTGGCCTCGATCAGCTGTTGGCGGCGGATGGGTTGCATCCCGACTTTAGGCATCGGTGAATCTCCTCACGGCCCAAGTGCCCATGGCGAACCATCGAGCGCTGGCGAGGGCCAGTCTATTTTATTTTGATTGGTCGTTCAATTAACGAAAGCGACGTCGTTAGTGGCTATGCAAAGAGGAGGGATTGTACTCGCCAGAAAAACTTCAAACACCCCAGATGCAAAAACCGCAAGCCCACGCTCGAAGTACTGCGCTTCGAACGTGAGGCTTGCGGCCAGGCGCTTACAGCTTAGGGTCAGTTGGCTTTGCGAAGCGGAACGACCTGCCCCTGCTCCTCATGGTGGCCGAGATTCTTGCCCAGCAGCGCATGGTACAGCTCGCTGTCGCCCAGGATGCCGACGACGCGGTTGTCATCGTGCAGCACCAGCTTGTTGCCGGTGTGATAACGAATCGCCAACGCATCGCGCATGGAGATGTCCGCCTGGACCAGCGTAGGGCGGCGTGCCAGGCTTTCGATGTCTTGCCCGTTCGCCCAGTTCTGCACGTCCAATGCAACGTTGCCCTGGCGGGCGCCTTGCAGGTAGCCGTTTTCCGAAAGGCTCAACCAAGTGTCGCTGCCTGGGTCGAGCAGGGCGTCGCGGCCACTGCCAGTGCACGCCGTGAGCGGGCGCATCAGGCTGCGGCCGCGCAGCACGTTGAGCGGGTTGGTATGCGCCACGAAGGTGCGCACGTAGTCATCGGCCGGGTTGAGTACGATGTCTTCAGGCTTGCTGTACTGGATGATCTTGCCGTCTTTCATGATGGCGATGCGCGTGCCGAGCTTGAGCGCTTCGTCCAGGTCGTGGCTGACGAATACGATGGTCTTGTGCAGCTTGCGTTGCAGGTCCAGCAGCTCGTCCTGAAGGCCTTGGCGGATCAGCGGGTCGAGTGCGGAGAAGGGTTCGTCCATCAGCAGGATGTCGGCATCCATGGCCAGCGCACGGGCCAGGCCCACCCGCTGCTGCATGCCGCCGGAAAGCTCGTCGGGTTTCTTGTTGCGCCATTGGGTCAGGCCCACCAGCTCAAGCTTCTCATCTACCAGCTTGCGCCGCTCCTCGGAGGGGCGGCCTTGCATCTCCAGCCCGAAGCTGATGTTTTCACGCACCGTCAGCCAGGGCATGAGGGCGAACTTCTGGAACACCATGGCGATACGTTGGGTGCGCATCATTTTCAACTGTGCCGGGGTGCAGTTGGCAATGTCGATCTGCGAACCCTCGTGCTCGACGAACAACTTGCCGCGGCTGACGGTGTTCAGGCCGTTGATGCAGCGCAGCAGGCTCGATTTGCCCGAGCCCGACAGGCCCATGAGCACGCAGATCTCGCCTTTGTTGATCTCCAGGTTGGCCTTTTCGACGCCGACCACCAGGCCGGTTTTCTTGAGAATCTCTGGCCGCGAAAGGCCTTGGTCGAGCAATTCCAGCGCAGGGCGCGGGCGCTCGGAAAAGATGACGTCGACATCTTCGAAACGGATGATGCTCATGCGTCACCTCCCACTTTCACTTCACGCTGCTTGCAGATGCGGTCGAGCATGATCGCCAACAGCACAATGGCCAGGCCTGCTTCGAAGCCCAGGGCGATATCGGCGGTGTTCAGGGCGTTGACCACCGGCTTGCCCAGGCCATCGGCGCCCACCAGGGCGGCAATCACTACCATCGACAGCGACAGCATGATGCATTGGGTAACCCCGGCAGCGATGCTGGGCATGGCATGCGGCAGCTCGATGCGGGTGAGCAACTGGCGGCCAGAGCAGCCGAAGGCTTTGCCGGCGTCCATCAATTCGTGAGGCACATCGCAGATGCCCAGGTAGGTCAGGCGGATCGGTGCGGCGATTGCGAACACGACCGTGGAAATCAAGCCAGGAACCACGCCCAGGCCGAACAGCGTCAGGGTCGGGATCAGGTACACGAAGGTGGGCACCGTCTGCATCAGGTCGAGCAGTGGGCGCAGGCCGGTGTAGAACCAGGGTTTGTGGGCCGCGATGATGCCTAGGGGAACGCCGATGACCACGCAGACCAATGTCGCGAAGCTCACCTGGGCGAGGGTTTCCATGGTTTCCTGCCAGTACCCCAGGTTGAGGATCAGCAGGAACGACACGGCGACGAATATTGTGAGGCTGATTTTGCGCTGAATGTAGTACGCCAGGGCTGCGAAGAGCACCACCAGCACGTAGGGGTTGAACCAGGTCAGGCCGTTGGTGAAGCCGTGGATGATTCCTTCGAGGGTAACGGCAATCCAGTCGAATACATTGGCGCCGTGGCGGGTGAGCCAGTCGACGAAGGAGGCGATGTACTCGCCTAAGGGAAGTTTATGATCGGTCAGCATGGTATCGGGCATCCACCTGCGGTTTGTCTACAAATCCCGGCGGCCCTGGCCGCCGGGAGCTCAGCGGCTTTATTGGGTCAGTTTTGCCTTGGCGGCCTCCAGGCCTGGTTTGCCATCGATGGTGGTCACGCCGTTGAGCCAGGTGTCGAGAACCTGTGGGTTCTTCTTCAGCCAGGCCTTCGCGGCCGCATCGGGTTTTTGTTTGTCGTCCAGGACGTTACCCATCAGGGTGTTTTCCATGTCCAGGGTGAAGCTCAGGTTTTTCAGGAACTGTGCAACGTTCGGGCATTCCTGCTCGTAATTCTTGCGGGTCACGGTGTAGACGGTCGCCTGGCCGAAGTTCGGGCCGAAGGAGTCATCGCCACCGGTGAGGTATTTCATCTTGAAACGCTTGTTCATCGGGTGCGGCTCCCACCCCAGGAACACGATGGCGGTGCCACGTTTCTCGGCGCGATCCACCTGGGCCAGCATCCCGGCTTCGCTTGACTCGACCACCTTGAAGCCTGCGTCTTTCAGGCCGAAGGCGTTCTTGTCGATCAGGGTCTGGATGGTGCGGTTGCCGTCGTTGCCCGGCTCGATGCCATAGATCTTGCCGCCCAGCTCGTCCTTGAACTTGACGATGTCGGCAAAGTCCTTCAGGCCTTTGTCCCAGAGTGCTTGCGGCACTGCCAGGGTGTACTTGGCGTTTTCCAGGTTGGCGCGAACGCTCACCACGGTGCCGGCATCACGGTATTGCTTGATGTCGTTTTCCATGGTGGGCATCCAGTTGCCCAGGAAGACGTCCATGTTCTTGCCGTCGGCCAGGCTCTTGAAGGTCACTGGCACGGAAATCATGGTGGTGTTGGTCTTGTAGCCCAGGCTCTGGAGTACGGCGCTTGCGGTAGCGGTGGTAACGGTCACGTCGGTCCAGCCGACGTCGGAGAAATTGACGGTGGAGCATTGCGCCGGTTCGGCAGCGTGGGCCATGACCGGCAAGCTGAGCAGCGTAGCCAACAACACGGAAGTGGAAGCTTTCATCGAGAGGACTCCTTGGCGATTCACGTCGACGACCCAGGGGGCGTCGTTTCTTTGGTTGCTGCGAGATCACATGAGGATTCGCTGCCTGCGGCTGCTCTGGCCGACTTCACCTTGCAAGCGGGTCGTTTTCGATAATCCCCCAGTGGGTTTGCTTCGCCTACTGGGGGGGTCGTAACCAGTACAGGCAGGGTCGCATCCAGTGTCGATGAGGTCGCATACAGTAGCGATCCACTGGGCTAAGGCCGCTAAATCGACGGTTTGACGCCTGAAAACGGCCGCTTTGAGGCCGGGGCGTTGCTGGACAAGAGCAAGTCGGTTGCAGACGACGAATCCGCCGCCAAAAGGCCGATGATCAAGGCAAATGGCGGTATGCGAGCGTGAGCGTAGCAGGATCGCAGACCGTGATTAGCCCCGGAGGTTTAAAAATAATGGCGATCAGTGTGTTCGACCTGTTCAAAATCGGGATCGGGCCTTCAAGCTCGCATACGGTAGGGCCCATGCGTGCAGCGGCGCTGTTCGTTCAAACGCTGCGCGAGCGCGGCGAATTGAATCGCGTACGCCGCATCGAGGTGCGCTTGTATGGTTCGCTGTCGGCCACCGGCGTCGGCCACGGTAGCGACAATGCGGTGATTCTGGGGCTGATGGGGCAGTGGCCCGATTCGGTCGACCCCTCGATCATCGGCTCGAGCGTGGCGCAGTTGCGCGAGCAGAATGTGCTTCAGCTCGATGGGCGGTTCCAGGTGCCTTTCGTGTGGGCACGCGACATGCGCCTGCTGGAAGAAAACCTGCCTTACCACCCCAACGCCATGACCCTGGTTGCCGAGGGCGACAGCGGTGTGTTGTACGAAGACACCTACTACTCGGTCGGTGGCGGTTTCGTGGTGGATGCCGCCCAGGCCGCCAGCGGCGTGCTCGATGCCGACAATACCGAGCTGCCTTATGACTTCAACAGCGCCGAAGAACTGCTGCGTCTGTGTCGGCAGCACAACCTGCGCGTGTCCGAACTGATGATGGCCAACGAGAAAGTGTGGCGCAGCGAAGGCGAGATCCGCGCCGGCCTGCTCAAGCTCTGGCACGCCATGCAGGATTGCGTGACCCAGGGGCTGCGCGAGGAAGGCATCCTGCCGGGTGGCCTGAACGTGCGCCGCCGTGCCGCGCGCCTGCACCGCAGCCTCCAGGAGCTGGGCAAGCCCAACGTCATCGGCTCCACGCTCAATGCCATGGAGTGGGTGAACCTGTACGCGTTGGCCGTCAACGAAGAAAACGCCGCAGGCGGGCGCATGGTAACAGCCCCCACCAACGGCGCAGCTGGCATCATCCCGGCGGTGCTGCACTATTTCATGCGTTTCAGCGACCAGGTCAGCGAGGCCAATGTCGTGGACTTCTTCCTCGGTGCTGCCGCCGTGGGCATCCTGTGCAAGAAGAATGCATCGATCTCCGGCGCTGAAGTAGGGTGCCAGGGGGAGGTGGGCTCTGCCTGTGCCATGGCGGCGGCGGGGCTGGCCGAGGTGCTCGGCGCCACGCCCGAGCAACTCGAGAACGCCGCCGAAATCGGCCTGGAGCACAACCTGGGCCTGACCTGCGACCCGGTTGGCGGGCTGGTGCAGGTGCCCTGCATCGAGCGCAACGCCATTGCTGCGGTCAAGGCGATCAACGCAGCGCAGATGGCGCTGCGCGGCGACGGTTCGCACTTCATTTCCCTCGACAAGGTCATCCGCACCATGCGCGACACCGGCGCAGACATGCATGACAAGTACAAGGAAACCTCCCGCGGCGGCCTGGCGGTCAACGCCATCGAGTGCTGAGGGCTCATGCCCGCTTTTCGTACACGCAACCTCTCTGGCGCCGCGTTTTGGCGCACCGCCAGTCGCCTCCTCTGAATGTGCTTGCGGTGACACCTCTGGGGCCGGTAACGGCCCCTTTTTTATCACCGGTGCTACCAAAGTGCTCAAAGCCTTCAAACCCGCATGTTTCAGGGTATTTCCTCGCAGGGGCTGAAACCCCACCACAGACCGATTGCGACGTCGCATACAGGTTTCTGTAAGCGACTTCACCGTTCTCGGCACGGCATTTGCTCTTTCAATGCCAACGACGGCCAACCTCGGTCGCGAACATAACAAGAGCCTCCCGGGTGAGGCCAAAACCGCCTTGTGAGGAGACACAGTGATGACGTCGATCAATACCGGCACTGCCGCTCAAAACCGTACACCGCAGTCGATCGGGTTCCTGCTGCTGGATAACTTCACGCTGATTTCGCTGGCGTCGGCAGTAGAGCCGCTGCGTATGGCCAACCAGCTTTCCGGTCGCGAGCTGTATCGCTGGACCACCATGACCCTGGACGGCGGCCAGGTATGGGCCAGCGACGGTTTGCAGATCACCCCGGACGCGTCGGTCGCCCAGGCGCCTGCGCTGGACACCGTGATCGTTTGCGGCGGCGTGGGCATCCAGCGTGCTGTCACCCGGGAGCATGTGAGCTGGCTACAGGCCCAGGCCCGCCAGTCGCGCCGCCTGGGTGCGGTCTGCACCGGCAGTTGGGCGCTGGCCTGCTCCGGGTTGCTCGATGGGTTCGAGTGCAGCGTGCACTGGGAATGCCTGGCTGCCATGCAGGAAGCCTTCCCGCGGGTGGCGATGAGCACGCGCCTGTTCACCCTCGACCGCAACCGGTTCACCAGCTCCGGCGGCACCGCGCCGCTCGACATGATGCTGCACCTGATCAGCCGCGACCATGGCCGCGAGCTCTCGGCAGCGATCTCCGAAATGTTCGTCTACGAACGCATTCGCAACGAACAGGACCACCAGCGCGTGCCGCTCAAGCACATGCTCGGTACCAACCAGCCCAAGTTGCAAGAAATCGTGGCGCTGATGGAGGCCAACCTCGAAGAGCCTATCGACCTCGACGAGTTGGCCGTTTACGTACAGGTTTCTCGTCGCCAGTTGGAGCGACTGTTCCAGAAGTACCTGCATTGTTCGCCGTCGCGCTACTACCTGAAATTGCGGCTGATCCGCGCGCGGCAGCTGCTCAAGCAAACCCCGATGTCGATCATCGAAGTGGCCTCGGTGTGCGGTTTCGTCTCTACGCCGCACTTCTCGAAGTGCTACCGCGAGTATTTCGGCATTCCGCCGCGTGACGAACGTGTCAGCTCCAACACTACTCAGCAGGTGGCGATGATGCCGATTCCTCAGGCAATGGTCATGGCGCCGCTGTCGGGGCCAATGGCTGCATTGAGCCAGGCGCGTAATGAGTCGACCTTTGCCAGCGTCAGGGTCTGACGCAGCGGTAAAACTGTAAGATCCACCAGCTCCCAGCGTGAGCCATTTCTGTTCTCCTTGCACAACCGAGGGTGAGGAGAAGAGAAATGGCCTGGAATAATGGAAACTTGTCTTGGGCGGCGTTACTGACGGCGGCCCTGCTCAGTACAGGGTGCACGGTTGGCGCTGACCCGCGCGCCGCCGCTGCACCGGCTTTGCTTCAGCCCGAGCCCGTCAACAGCCGCGATGCAGTCGCAAGCCATGCGCATGGCTACCTTGCAAGGTTGCTGGAGGACCCTGCCAATGTGGCGGTGTTGCTCGGTAACGGCTCTCCCGCGCTCGTCAATGAAACCACGCCTACTCTCGATGTGCCGCTGCCCAACGGTACAACGGCGCATTTTGCGATGCGCAATTTCGTTGTGTCCGACCAGATGTTGATCTGGCAGGGCGAAACGCCCTCTGAACGAAAGCAACGTTATTCCGAGCCGACCGAGGTGGATATCGATCCCTTCAACAACGCCCAGTTCGTACGAGACCATGATCTGCTAATAGGTACGATGAGAGTCGAGGGCATTCGTTATGAGTTGGTGACCTTAGAAGATGGGCGTTATGCCGTGCTTCAGGTCGACGAGAATCGTTTGCCGCCAGAGGGGGAACCTGAGGTGGCGCCCTCCAGCGCTCAACCCGAAACATCCCCTTCGCGGGCGGCAGCCGATGAACAGACGATCGTTCGGCTGTTGTATGTCACCACCGCCGACGCCCGGGAAAAGTGGCCGGATCTTCAAATGAGGATCGTTAATGAGATCGAGCTGCTCAACCGAATCAACAAGAATAGCAAGGTCTACCTGACCTACCGCCTGGCGGGTATCTATAATGCGGATTACGCCGAAAACGGGCAGGGCCACGGTTCTTTATTAGCGGCATTGCGCAATACCGCCGGCCCCTTGGGCCGCCCGGTGGACCTGGAGCGCCAGCGTGCGCGGGCAGACATGGTGACGATGGTCATAAGGGCCGGCGAGTATTGCGGGATGGCTTATTTGAGCAGTACCAAAACTTCAGCCTTCTCCGTGGTGAACTGCATGGCGAATTCGACCGCCCATGAGCTTGGGCATAACTTTGGGGCAAACCATAACAAGGGGCCAGAGGCGAGAAGCGCCTTCTTCCCGTACGGCTACGGATACCGGCGCTCAACGCCGCCAAGCTTTCGGACGCAACTGTCAGCGACATGTGCCAGCGTCAGTTGCCCGAGGATCGACTATTTCTCGACGCCGAGGCTGACGTATAACGGCCTTGCCTTAGGCACTCCCGAAAGCAATGACGTCGCTCGCCTGATGAACGAACGCAAAGCCACCATGGCTGGTTTTTTCCCAGCACCGGACTTTGTCCCGCTGGTAAATCGACGTCGGCTGGACCTCTCCAGCGGCGCCTGCCTCCAGCTAAACGGTCATTCAGGCGTTGCTACGCGTGCCTGCGATGCTGACAGTGCCGTGTCGACCAGCCCCGACAAGCAATGGGGTTTCACCCGGGTCGGCAATTTTTACCAACTGCGTAACCAGAGCGCAGGGGCTGAACAATGCCTGCAGGCAGTATCGGAGACGGAAGTGGGGATGGGCCCTTGTTCCAGCGGTGGCGACCCAGCGATCTCTGCGGATCTATGGCGCATCTACCCAGCAGAAGAGGACGCCCGGGACTACCGGATCGCCAATGAGAAGTACGGCCAGTGCCTGACGACGATCGAGTTCATGACGTCAGTTCAGCTCTTGGCGTGTCGCCCCGGGCAGTTTTGGCCTTACGATCGCTGGATCTCGGAGCGTTTTCCACTGCAATGATCGCGCGTACGCCGGGTAGGTCAGGCGCTTTTCTGCAGGCACCTGACCAAGGCGGGCAACAGGGTTTTGTCCAGCGCCTCGCGCACTGCCGGCAGAATCGTCGCATTGCCGCGCAGCATTTGCTCAACCATGGTACGCAGGGCGTTTGCGCGGGCGGGGTCCAGGCCGCGCACGGCGCATTCGCAGGCTTGCTCGGCCGTTGAGCCTGCCGGTACCTCGAAGCCGACAGCGCGCAGTTTGCCGATGAGGTCGTCCTGGTCGATCAGGTCAGCGTGCATCATGGGAGTGCTCCTTGTTCGGGCGAGTGTTGACCGATTCTGGTAAACCGCGCACGGCTCGGCAAGAGGGCGTCGCGTCGGTGGCAGCGGTGGGCAAGAAAAGGTCGTTTTCAGCGCCTTGTGCTGTTTCGCCGGCCTGCACACTGGTGGCCAGCCTTGGGCCGCGGGCGGTTTGGTCACTGCCCGCGCCAGGCTGTCGAGAAGTCAGGAACTGCCCCGCTCTTTACGGCTTTGAGCGGGGCAATTCTTTGGCTTGCCGTATCAGGGCCGAGGAGGCGGCAGCCCGATCACCCGCCCGACCCATTGGGGTTGCGCAAGCTGAGCGTGCAGCCTGTGCAAAGCGTTCAAGTGCGTGGCAGAAGCATCACCGAACGGCACCGATCGCGGGCCTTGCAGGTCTACGTGCAGCAGCATCTGCTCACTGGCAGCCACAGCCTGCCCATCGCCTGGCCTGTGCAGGCTGTGGTAGAGCTGAACCCGCTTTTGATCGAAGGCGAGCACACGGGTTTGAACCTCGACCGTTTCGCCCTGATGCAGCTCATGCAGAAAATTCAGATGGCATTCCAGCGTGAACAGCGAATGCCCGCTGGCCTGCCGCCCGCTCTCGCCCAGGCCGATCTGCTCCATGAAGCCGTCTGTGGCATAGCTGAAGATCAGCAGGTAGAACGCATCGCGCAGGTGGCCATTGTAATCGCACCATTGGCCCAGTACCTCGCCGCGCCAGGTGATCAGCGGTTCAGCCATCGAGGTCCACTCCATGCTGTGCCCGCACTTTTTCAAGCGCAGCCATGACGGCAAGCAGCGCATCGTCGCGGTAGCGCTCCAAGGCTTCGATGCGGTGCTGGCCCAGTTGCGCGGTGGTGCCGTCCACGACATCGTCGATCAGCTTGTCCGTCAGCTCCGGTGCTGGCAGATAGGTCCAGGGTAGCTGCAGGGCCGGCCCGAACTGCTCCATGAAATGGCGCATACCGGATTTCCCACCAGCGAGGGTGTACGTCAGGAAGGTGCCCATGAATGACCAGCGCAAGCCCGCGCCATAGCGTATGGCGTCGTCAATCTCACCGGTGGTAGCAACGCCGTCATTGACCAGGTGCAGTGCCTCACGCCACAGCGCTTCGAGCAGCCTGTCTGCGATGAAGCCTGGCACTTCCTTGCGTACATGCAGCGGGCGCATGCCCAGGCGCTGGTAGACCTGGCTTGCGGCGTCGATGGCCGCCGGCGTGGTGTGCTGGTTGCCAACCACTTCCACCAAAGGCAGCAGGTAGACCGGGTTGAACGGGTGCCCGACCAGGCAGCGCTCGGGATGGCTGGCCTGGGCGTAGAAGTCACTGGGTAACAGCCCGGAAGTGCTGGAAGCGATCAACGCTTCGGGGCGCGCGGCAGCACTGATGCGGGCATGCAATTGCAGTTTCAGCTCAAGCCGTTCCGGGGCGCTTTCCTGGATGAAATCGGCGTCAGCCACGCACGCTTCGACGGTATCGGCCATGCGCAGGCGGTCGGGAGATGCGCCAGCTGCCAGGCCCTGCTTTTCCAGCGCAGGCCAGGCGTTGGCAATGCGTTCGCGCAGCGCCGCCTCAGCACCCGGTGCGGGGTCCCAGGCCACCACGTCCAGGCCGTGAGCGAGGGCCCGCGCCACCCAGCCGCTGCCGATCACGCCACTGCCCAGGGCCGCGAAGGTCTTGATGTCGGTGATATAGCTCATCTGCAGTTCTCCGGTCAGCCGCGTTTGGGCAGGTTCATGCGGGCGCGGCCTTCTGCGGGTGTTAGCACCCGCGCGCCCAGGCGGTGAAGAATTTCGCTCACGCGCTCGACCAATTGGCCATTGGTTGCCAGCACCCCTCTGTCGAGGTAGAGATTGTCTTCCAGGCCCACCCGCACGTTACCGCCGAGCAGCACCGCTTGGGCGGCCATGGGCATCTGCATGCGGCCAATGCCGAAACCGGCCCAGGTGGCGCCGGGCGGGAGGTTGTCTGCCATGGCCTTCATGCTGGTGGTGTCGGCCGGCGCGCCCCAGGGAATGCCAAGGCACAGTTGGAAGAGTGGGTCGTGCAGCAGGCCTTCCTTGATCATCTGCTTGGCAAACCACAGGTGGCCTGTATCGAAGATCTCAAGCTCCGCTTTCACACCTAGCTCGGTAATGCGTTTGGCGCCCGCGCGCAGCTGCGCAGGGGTGGAAACGTAGATGGTGTCACCGTCACCAAAGTTGAGCGTGCCGCAATCCAGGGTGCAGATATCCGGCAGCAGGGCTTCTACGTGAGCCAGGCGTGCCAACGGGCCTACCAGGTCGGTGGCAGGGCCGAATTCGGTAGGTGTCTCGCCAGGGCCGATCTGCAGGTCGCCGCCCATGCCGGCAGTCAGGTTCACGATCAGGTCGGTGTCATGCTCGCGTATACGCTCCATCACCTCCCGATACAGCGCTACATCGCGGCTGAACTGGCCAGTTTGTGGGTCGCGCACATGGCAGTGCACCACGGTTGCACCGGCGCGGGCCGCTTCCAGCGCGGCCTCGGCGATCTGCCGGGGGGTAATGGGGACCAAATGGCTCTTGGCGGTGGTGTCTCCAGCCCCGGTGAGGGCACAGGTAACGATCACTTCAGGGTTCACGGCGTGGCTCCAGTGCGTAGATGGTCGCCACGTTACGCAGGCTGCCGCACATCCAGGCTCACGCAGGCGACCGGCACTTGCACCGGTTCGACCTGTGCCGGGGCAATAGGAACCGCAGGCCGGGGCCTGCGGTTCTCAAGCGGCAAGCCTTAGCGCCAAGGCTGTACCAGATCGTCTTCGTCTTCTTCACCGCGCTTGTGCACGGGTTCCATCATTGCAATACCGGGCTTCAGTTCCATGGTGTCACTCCTTTGTAGGGCCGGCGACATTGCCAGCGCGTGAGAGCATGCCCCGGCGTGCCTGCGCAGGGCACTGGCAAGTGTTTCCCGGGCCTTGATTACTAGGCGATGGTTGAGGTATGAACCGGCATCGTGGCGCGGAGGCGAGCATGCCTGAAGACTACTGTTTCATTCTGATGCCGGGTTTTTCGGCAATCGGCTTCATCAGCGCTATCGAACCTCTGCGGGTGGCCAATCGTTTCAGGCCAGGGGCCTATCGCTGGACGGTCGCCAGCCTGGAAGGAGGGGCGGTGATCGCCAGCAACGGCATGTCGGTCAATGCCGATGTGGCCTTGGCCGAGCTACCACAGGCCGCGTACCTGTTCGTGGTCGCCGGTTTCAACCCTCTGGCGCACTACTCCCAGGCCCTGGCGCGTGCACTCAGGCAGCATGCTCGCCAGGGCGCCACCCTGGGCGGGGTAGACACCGGAGCGTTCGTCCTCGCCCAGGCCGGCCTGCTCGATGGCTGCCGGGTAGCGTTGCACTGGGAGGCACGCGACGCCTTCAGCGAGCAGTTCCCGCAACTGGAAACCACACCTGAATTGTTCGAGGCCGCTGGAGCTCGCATCACCTGCGCCGGCGGCACCGCCAGCATCGACCTGATGCTCGACCTGATCACCCAGGCCCACGGCGCGGAATTGGCCATCCAGGTCTCGGAGCAATTCGTGTTGGGGCGCATCCGCCCACGAAAGGATCACCAGCGCATGCAGGTGGTTTCACGCTACGGCACCAGCAACCGCAAGCTGGTGCAGGTGATCACCGAGATGGAGCAGCACAGCGAGCCGCCGCTGAGCACATTGGAACTGGCCAAAGGGATAGGCGTGACGCGGCGGCAATTGGAACGGCTATTTCGCGCCCACCTGAACGAGACGCCGAGTAACCTGTACCTGCGCATACGCCTCGATAAGGCTCAGCACTTGCTGCGCCAGACCGACATGAGTGTGACCGAAGTGAGCGTCGCGTGTGGCTTTGAATTACCTTCTTACTTTGCCCGGCGCTACAAAGCGCGTTTCGGCAAGAGCCCGCGCGACGATCGGCGTGGCTAGCAGTCTGCCAGCACGCTCGGGGTGGGTTCCGGTTCGGCCTCGAGGCGCTTGCGTAGCGTGGCGAAGGCCGATACTTCCAGCACTGCCAGCCAGGTGACATTGGTCAAGGGTAGGCGCAGCTTCGGCGCTTGGGGGTCGGGGTGGCCGCTCAAGTGATAGAGGCTCAGTGCGATGCTGCCATCAGCGCGTTCGACGAAGTCATGCAGCAGATGTGAGGCATTGTTCTTGTCGCCGGCAGCGGGAAGGAGTGGCCGGTTGTCGTGCAAACCTGCGTCGATCAGATGATGGGTGAGCTTTCGGAAACGGGTGTTGGGCGGCTGGCGCGATGGGAGGGTGCCGTTCATCACGGTGGGTAGCAGCCCGTCCGCCGGGGTGAATGAGTAAGTCTGGCTGTGCCACTGCGCGACTTGCCAGCCTAATGCCTGCATGTGCGTCATGTACACCTTCAGCCATTGCAGCGGGGCGGCTTCGAGGTCTTGCGCGGCGTTGGCCGCCAGCGTTGCCCGGCGAATGCTCGCCAGGATGTCCTCATGCAGGGCAGGGGTCACACGCATGCTCCACAGGTGCCGCGCGCCTTGGAGCAAGGCGCGCGGCGAGGTATCAATCCAGGCCCAGTACGTCGTCGGCGCGGCTTTCAAGCTTGGCCGCGATTTTAGCGCGCAGGGTTTCGAACTGGCGCAGGCTGAAGGTGCCTTGCTGGGAGGCGCGGTAAACCTTGGTCGATGCCGACTCCAGCTTGCGCAGCACACCACCTTCGGCAGCTTTGCTCTGGTCGTAGGCGATCTGGAAGCTCTTCATGTGCATGATCGGCATACCTTGAGGGCTCAGCTCGCAGTCCACTGCTTGGAAAGTGCTGGATTTGCCAGAAACGCTGCGGCTGCTGCGCTCGAACAGGGCTTGGGCTTGGGGCGCCGAGGCGATGGCAGTAAAGCCGCGGCTCAGGCAACGGCTCAGGCGGTGGCCTGCGCCCATTTCGCGAGTGATCAGCTTGACCGCGATGCTGCCCAGGGTCTCGTTCTCGGTTTCCACCGCTTCCTCGGCGTGTGCTGCGCCGGTCATGGTCCAGCCCAGTTGTGCCAGCCCCTTGGTGTAGTTGTTGTACCACTGGCGCTGCTGAGTTTCCTTGTCGAACTTGCTGTCCGAGGACATATCCATGATGCGCATGCAGGCAGCGACGTCTTCGGCCACTTTCAGCGGTACATTTTCAGCGAAGATGCAGAGGGTGCTACCGACCAGCAGCACGCGTTCTTCACCTTCTTTTTTCAGAATTTCGATGGCTTTATCCATGCTCATGATTGCATTCCTTGATGAGGGCGCCGTGGCGCCGTTGGGTTAGCTCGTTAGCGAGCGTCCCAAACTTTGGAAGCGAATCGGGTTGGAGATAAGGCGCAACGTTTCCTCTGTGTGCGTCAATTGTCGGGCGTGTCGGTTTCGTCAGCCTGAGTGCCGATACTCTGGAGGTATTCCGAGCGCTCATCGCTGCGCTGGGCCATGCAGTCATTCTCGGCAGTCTGGGCTGCGTTGGCGTCTTTGTCGGCCTCCATCACCTCCACCGCGCAGTCGGCGGTGCGCAGCTTTCGCCAGATGTCCTGGGCCGCGCTGATCTTGGCCAGGTAATCCTTGAGCAACTTGGGTTGATCGCCATATTGGGCGCTGATGCGCGCGGTCAGGCCGTTGTAAGCGTCCTCAAGCTCGCTCTCGGCGGTCTTGCGGTTGTAGGCCGAACAGTCGAGGCTTTGCTGAGCGGTCTCAACGTTGTCGCAGGGCGTGGGCCCGTCGTCGTCGGCCGCATAGGCCCCTACCGAAATGAATGCCAGCACCCACAGCAATGATTTCATCAGACGACGCTCCCCGTCGTGTTACTAAATGTGATGCCCGGATTCTGGCCCATGGGCGTCGCAATTGACAGCGCGACCTTGGTATTTCATCCGCTTGCCTCAGGCTCAGGCGCCGGTTGGCAGGCGTTGACGCTTTCGGAAACCCCCCTGTCGTTTTTGCATCCGAGCGACCAAGGCCGCAGGCATATGCTCCCCCCAAAGCGCCGGCAGCCAGTTCGGTGCCACCACTACAAGGGGACTGCCTGATGAGCCCAGCCGAACTCCACGCTGACAGCATCGTCATCGATGGCCTGATCATCGCCAAATGGAACCGTGAACTGTTCGAAGACATGCGCAAGGGCGGCTTGACTGCCGCAAACTGCACTGTGTCGGTCTGGGAAGGCTTCAAGGCGACCGTCGACAACATCGCCGCCAGCCAGAAGCTGATGCGCGAAAACAGCGACCTGGTATTGCAGGTGCGCACCACTGCCGACATCCGCAAGGCCAAGGAGCAGGGCAAGACCGGCATCCTGTTCGGTTTCCAGAACGCCCACGCCTTCGAAGACAAGATCGGCTACGTGGAAGTGTTCAAGCAGCTGGGCGTGGGCATCGTGCAGATGTGCTACAACACCCAGAACCTGGTGGGCACCGGCTGCTACGAGCGTGATGGCGGGCTTTCGGGCTTTGGCCGCGAGATCGTCGCCGAGATGAACCGCGTGGGCATCATGTGCGACCTGTCGCACGTTGGCTCCAAGACGTCCGAGGAGGTGATCCTGGAATCGAAGAAGCCAGTGACCTACTCCCACTGCCTGCCTTCGGGCCTTAAAGAGCACCCGCGCAACAAATCGGACGAAGAGCTCAAATTCATCGCCGACCACGGCGGCTTCGTTGGTGTGACCATGTTCGCGCCATTCCTGGCCAAGGGTATCGACTCCACCATCGACGACTACGCCGAAGCGATCGAGTACACCATGAACATCGTTGGCGAAGACGCCATCGGCATCGGCACCGACTTCACCCAGGGCCATGGCCAGGACTTCTTCGAGTACCTGACTCACGACAAGGGCTACGCCCGCCGCCTGACCAACTTCGGCAAAATCATCAACCCACTGGGGATCCGCACCGTAGGTGAATTCCCCAACCTCACCGAAACCCTGCTCAAACGCGGCCACTCCGAGCGCGTTGTTCGCAAGATCATGGGTGAGAACTGGGTACGCGTGCTGGCCGACGTGTGGGGCGAATGACCCTGCTTTCCTGATTTTCGCCCCGGCAAGGCATGCCGGGGCCACCAAACCCTTTTTTGATGGAGTTGAGTTTCCATGGCCAAACACGCCCCCGAATTGCCGATCGAAGTCGATAGCGAAACCGGAGTCTGGACCTCCGATGCACTGCCGATGCTCTACGTACCCCGGCATTTCTTCGTCAATAACCATATGGGTATCGAAGAAGTGCTCGGTGCCGATGCTTACGCCGAGATCCTCTACAAGGCCGGCTACAAATCAGCCTGGCACTGGTGCGAGAAAGAAGCCGAATGCCATGGCCTGGAAGGCGTAGCGGTGTTCGAGCACTACATGAAGCGGTTGTCTCAGCGCGGCTGGGGCCTGTTCAAGATCCAGGACATCGACCTGGACGCCGGGACCTGCAGCGTCAAGCTCGAGCACTCGGCCTTCGTATACGTGTATGGCAAATGCGGCCGCAAGGTCGACTACATGTTCACCGGCTGGTTTGCCGGCGCCATGGACCAGATCCTGGCCGCCCGCGGCAGCTCGATTCGTACCGTCGCAGAACAAGTCTACGGAGGCTCCGAAGAGGGCCACGATGACGGGCTGTTCGTCGTCAAACCGCTGTAAGCCGAGGACCGTGAGATGGCTTTCGAAGCAATGTTCCAGCCGATTCAAATCGGCAAACTGACCATCCGTAACCGCGTACTGTCCACGGCCCACGCCGAGGTCTACGCCACCGACGGCGGTATGACCACCGAGCGGTACGTGAAGTATTACGAGGAGAAAGCCAAAGGCGGTATCGGCCTGGCCATCTGCGGCGGCTCGTCCGTCGTGGCCATCGACAGCCCCCAGGGCTGGTGGAAATCGGTGAACCTGTCGACCGACAAGATCATTCCGCACTTCCAGAACCTGGCTGACGCCATGCACAAGCATGGCGCCAAGATCATGATCCAGATTACCCACATGGGCCGCCGCTCGCGCTGGGACGGCGAGCACTGGCCGACCCTGATGTCGCCGTCCGGCATCCGCGAGCCGGTGCACCGCGCCACCTGCAAGACCATCGAGCCGGAAGAGATCTGGCGGGTGATCGGCAACTATGCCCAGGCCGCGCGCCGGGCCAAGGAGGGCGGCCTGGACGGCGTGGAACTGTCGGCAGTGCACCAGCACATGATCGACCAGTTCTGGAGCCCGCGCGTGAACAAGCGCACCGACGAATGGGGCGGCAGCTTCGAAGGCCGCATGAAGTTCGGCATGGAAGTACTCAAGGCCGTGCGTGCCGAAGTCGGCGACGACTTCTGCGTGGGTATGCGTATCTGCGGTGACGAATTCCACCCCGATGGCCTCAGCCACGAGGACATGAAGCAGATCGCCGCCTATTACGACGCCACTGGCATGGTCGACTTCTTCGGCGTGATCGGTTCGGGTTGCGACACCCATAACACGCTGGCCAACGTGATCCCCAACATGAGCTACCCGCCGGAGCCGTTCCTGCACCTGGCGGCGGGCATCAAGGAAGTGGTCAAGGTCCCGGTGCTGCATGCGCAGAACATCAAAGACCCGAACCAGGCCCAGCGTATTCTCGAAGGCGGCTATGTCGACATGGTCGGCATGACCCGCGCGCACATCGCCGACCCGCACCTGATCGCCAAGATCAAGATGGGGCAGGTCGATCAGATTCGCCAGTGCGTAGGCGCCAACTACTGCATCGACCGCCAGTACCAGGGCCTGGACGTGCTGTGCATCCAGAATGCCGCAACGTCCCGCGAATACATGGGCGTGCCGCACATCATCGAAAAAACCACCGGGCCCAAACGCAAGGTGGTGATCGTGGGTGCCGGCCCTGCCGGCATGGAGGCCGCACGGGTCTCGGCCGAGCGCGGCCACGACGTGACCGTGTTCGAGAAGAAAGACCAGATCGGTGGCCAGATCACCACAGCCTCCCGTGCACCGCAGCGTGACCAGATCGCCGGTATCACCCGCTGGTACCAGCTGGAGCTGGCGCGGCTGAAAGTCGACCTGCGCCTTGGCACTGCAGCGGATATTCCGACCATCCAGGACCTGCGCCCGGATGTGATCGTGCTGGCCAACGGCGGCCACCCGTTCATGGAGCAGAACGAACACTGGGGCGCCGAAGAGGGCCTGGTGGTGAGCAGCTGGGACATCCTCGACGGTAAGGTCGCACCGGGCAAGAACGTGCTGGTGTACGACACCATCTGCGAATTCAGCGGGATGTCGGCCGCCGACTTCCTGGCCGACAAGGGCTGCCAGGTGGAAATCGTCACCGACGACATCAAACCGGGCGTGGCGATGGGCGGGACGACCTTCCCCACTTACTACCGCAGCATGTACCCCAAGGAAGTGATCATGACCGGCGACCTGATGCTGGAAAAGGTCTACCGCGAGGGTGACAAGCTGGTGGCGGTGCTGGAGAACGAATACACCGGTGCCAAGGAAGAGCGAGTCGTCGACCAGGTCGTCGTGGAAAACGGCGTTCGCCCCGACGAGACGCTCTACTACGGCCTCAAGGACGGTTCGCGCAATAAGGGCCAGATCGACATCGATGCACTGTTCGCCATCGCACCGCAGCCGATTCTGAGCCAGCCGGGTGAGGGCTACCTGCTGTATCGCATCGGTGACTGCGTGGCCCAGCGCAACGTGCATGCCGCGATCTACGACGCCCTGCGCCTGTGTAAAGACTTTTAACTGCAGTTGCCAGCTTCAGGTTGCACGCTGTAAGCCAAGGCCGAGCACGCCCGGCTTTCGGCTTGCAGCGTGGGGCTTGAAGCTCGAAGGTGCTTGGTTATGTTGAGCGTGATCCTGCCTGTTCTGCTGTTTGCGGCATTGGCGTTGGCGGCACTCGGTGCTGCGCGGCGCGTTGCCATGTGGCGCCGTGGCCGCCCCTCGAAGGTTGACCTGTTGGGCGGCTTGTTCGCGATGCCGCGGCGCTACATGGTCGACCTGCACCATGTGGTGGCCCGTGACAAGTACATGGCCAATACCCACGTGGCCACCGCGGGGGGCTTCGTGCTCGCCGCGCTGCTGGCTGTCCTGGTGCACGGTTTTGGCCTGCACAACCGCATTCTCGGCTTCGCGTTGCTGGCAGCCACCGTGCTGATGTTCTGCGGTGCGCTGTTTGTCTACAAGCGCCGCCTTAACCCGCCTGCGCGCCTTTCGAAAGGCCCCTGGATGCGCTTGCCCAAGAGTTTGCTGGCCTTTTCGGTGAGCTTCTTCATCGCAACGTTGCCAGTGGCAGGCATCCTTCCGGAAAACTTCGGTGGATGGGTGCTGGCAGTGATTCTGGGCATTGGTGTTGCCTGGGGCGTGTCCGAGCAGTTCCTCGGCATGACCTGGGGCGGCCCAATGAAGCATGCGTTCGCAGGCGCCCTGCATCTGGCCTGGCACCGCCGCGCCGAGCGCTTCGGTGGTGGCCGCTCCACCGGCCTCAAGCCGTTGGACCTGCTGGATTCCAGCGCCCCTCTGGGTGTTGAAAAACCCAAGGATTTCACCTGGAACCAGCTGCTGGGCTTCGACGCATGCGTTCAGTGCGGCAAGTGCGAGGCCATGTGCCCTGCCTTCGCGGCAGGCCAGCCGCTGAACCCGAAAAAACTCATCCAGGACATGGTCATTGGCCTGGCGGGCGGCAACGACGCCAACTTCGCCGGCTCCCCTTACCCCGGAAAACCGCTGGGTGAGCACAGTGGTGGCCCACACCTGCCGATCGTGTCGCTGCAAGGCAAGGCGCTGGTCGATGCCGACACGCTGTGGTCTTGCACCACCTGCCGCGCCTGCGTGGAAGAGTGCCCGATGATGATCGAGCACGTGGACGCCATCGTCGATATGCGCCGGCACCTGACCCTGGAAAAGGGCGCGACCCCCAACAAGGGCGCCGAGGTGCTGGACAACCTGATTGCCACCGACAACCCAGGCGGCTTCGCCCCCGGCGGGCGGATGAACTGGGCAGCCGACCTCAACATGCCGCTGCTGGCGGACGTGAAGCAGGCCGACGTGCTCTTCTGGGTAGGCGATGGCGCCTTCGACATGCGCAACCAGCGCACGCTGCGTGCGTTCGTCAAGGTGCTCAAGGCAGCAGGGGTGAACTACGCCGTCCTCGGCCTGGAAGAACGCGACAGCGGAGACGTAGCGCGGCGGCTGGGCGATGAGGCGACGTTCCAGGCGCTGGCCCGTCGCAATATCCAGACCTTGGGCAAATACAGCTTCAAACGCATTGTCAGCTGCGACCCGCACAGCTTCCATGTGCTCAAGAACGAATACGGCGCGCTCGGTGGCAACTATGAGGTGCTGCACCACAGCACTTTCATTGCCGAGCTGGTCGGCAGCGGCAAGCTCAACCTGGGGCAGCACA
The DNA here is from genome assembly GCF_003097135.1 of Pseudomonas sp. URIL14HWK12:I12. GTDB lineage: Bacteria > Pseudomonadota > Gammaproteobacteria > Pseudomonadales > Pseudomonadaceae > Aquipseudomonas. The sequence continues at coordinate 271,620 of NZ_QEQL01000006.1, read as the reverse complement.
AGGGCGGCAGCGTGACTTATCACGACCCGTGCTACCTGGGCCGCTACAACGGAGAGTACGAGGCGCCCCGCCAGGTGCTGCGCGCACTGGGGATCGAGGTGCGGGAGATGCAGCGCTCGGGCTTCCGTTCACGCTGCTGTGGCGGTGGCGGTGGCGCGCCGATCACCGACATCCCCGGCAAGCAACGGATCCCCGACATGCGCATGGAGGACATTCGGGAAACCCAGGCGGAGTTGGTGGCGGTGGGCTGCCCGCAATGCACCGCGATGCTCGAAGGGGTGGTCGAGCCACGCCCGGCCATCAAGGACATCGCCGAGTTGGTGGCCGATGCCTTGATCGAGGCCGACGCCGCGCCGGCCAAGGCCGACGCCGCGCCGGCCAAGGCCGCCGCGCGCCAGGCTGAACCTGCGGAGGTGAACTGATGAGCGAGATCATTCGTCGTGACCCGCGGGCCGAGTGGATCGCCCGCAACCGGCTGCACCCGCTACACGCGGCGATGCAACCCCAGCAACAACAATGGATGGGCCCTCACGGCATCATCCGCAAGAATCCGCACGGGCAGGGCTTTATCGGCCCCAGCGGGATCAAGCGTATCGACCGCAGCGGCGGCCAGCAGGGCGGAAACGTGCGCCGCGCGGCCAGCGCCGAGGTCAAGTTGCCGCTGCATCAGGTGGCCGAGCCGGCCTTTTATATCGCCGTAGTGCCCGACATGGTCGGCGGCCGCCTGACCCTGCACGACAAGGACCTGCTGGGCCTGGCTCGGCGTTTGGCCGGCCAGGAGGGTGCTGTGCTGGCCGTGGTGTTTGGCGAGCACAAGGAAAGCGCTTTCGATACGGCCGGTGTAGACCGCTTGCTGCAGATCGAAGGCAATCAGTTCGAAGGCTATGTGCCTGAGCAGCGCATTCAGGGCTTGCGCGCTGTGGATGCGCAGTTCAGCCCCCGCCACTGGCTGCTGCCTGACAGCCGCAGTGGCGGGGGCGAGCTGGGCCGGCGCTTGGGCGCCAGCCTGGGCGAGCGCCCGGCAACCCGCGTATGGCAGGTCAAGGATGGGCTGTGCACAGGCCGTGCGGGCGCAGGCCAGCAGGACGTGACGCGAGCGTTGCCTAGGTTGATTCTGGCTGCGCCTGAGTGCGCCGAGCCCGTGGATGAGACGCGCCACGAAGCGTTGCCGGTCTCGTTGGCCGCTGATGTGGCACGAAGCCTGCCCCGCATGGAAGACCTGGGGGCAGTGGCTGTAGACCCTGCCGCCATCCCCATGGCCGAGTCGGAATTCATCTTGTCTGGCGGCAATGGCATTACCGACTGGGCACTGTTTCATAACGCCGCCGAAATCCTCGGTGCCACCGAGGGTGCCTCGCGGGTGGCCGTGGACAACGGCCACATGGCGCGCAACCGTCAGGTGGGCGCCACCGGTACGTGGGTTACGGCGCGGGTGTACATGGCCGTCGGTATCTCGGGTGCCATCCAGCATCTGCAGGGCATAGGTGCCTGCGAAAAGGTCATCGCGATCAACATCGACCCAGGCTGCGACATGATCAAGCGCGCCGACCTTTCGATCGTCGGCGACAGCAGTGAAATCCTCAAGGCGCTGATCGAAGCGGTGCACAACTACCGAAACGGCGCCAAGCGCGAAGCGGCATAAGGTGAAGCCATGACTGTGAAGATCGTAAGCCTGGTGTCGGTGGGGGCGCACCCTACCTCAGGCCGCGCGCGCCGTGCCGAACAAGACGCGCGAGCAGTAGAGTTGGGGCTGCAGCTGGCCGGCAGTGACCTGCAGGTGCTGCACGCAGGCGACGCCCACGAGCCTGCGCTGCGGGCTTACCTGGGCATGGGGTTGCCTCGCATGCACGTGCTTGAGCAGCCGGCCGGCGCCGATGCGCTGCCAGCGCTGGTGGACTACCTGCGCAGTGCCCAGGCACAGATCGTACTCAGCGGCACGCACGCTGAAACCGGCGAAGGCTCCGGCATGTTGCCTTTCTTGCTCGGCGAGCAATTGGGCTGGCCGGTGGTGGTAGGGTTGGCTCAGGTCGAGTCGATCGAGAACGGCAGTGCACAGGTGCTTCAGGCACTGCCTCGCGGCCAGCGCCGCCGGCTCAAGGTGCGCCTGCCGATGATCGCGACCGTCGACAATGCCGCCCCTACGCCGCGGCAAAGCGCTTATGGCCCGGCCCAACGGGCACAGTTGCAGGCACACGAGGTCGAGATCGTCGATGACGAGCTGCTGGCCGAAGCCGAGCTGCAACCGGCCAAGCCGCGGCCCAAGCGCCTGAAAGTGATCAAGGCGAAAAGCGGCGCCGACCGCATGAAGGCGGCCACCGCCAAAGCCAGCGGCGGGGGTGGCCAGGTAATGAAGGGTGTTACGGCTCAAGAGGGCGCCGAGGCGGTGCTCAAGCTGTTGCTGGAAGAGGGCGTCATTCGCTGAAGCGCCTGTAAAACTTGCCAGGTCCTGCGAGTAATGCACCATGCTAGGGTGTGGCCACAGAGCGTCAAAGTGGCCGGGCCCTGGGGTGTTCACCATGAAACAGGATGTACTCACCGCCCTATTCACTGACCGGCAAGGCAGCGTTCTGGTGCGCGGCGGTCAGCGCGGCGGCTCTCTGAACTATTCGCCCTTTGGCTACCATCGCGAGCGCACGGGCAACGGCTACTCAGCCTTCACAGGGCTGTGGTACGAGGCGGGCCGTGGTTGCTACCTGGCCGGTGCGGGTCGGCGGGGCCTGATCCCGACGCTGCAACGCTTCGACCGCCCCGACACGCTTTCTCCGTTTGCCGCCGGTGGCCACAATGCCTATGCCTATTGCGCCGGCGAGCCTGTCAACCATGTCGACCCACAAGGCACATTCGCGCTTGCTACCAACATTTTGGGCACTCTGAATATCCTGGCGTACGCCGGCATGATGGCCACCGGCTACAGGCTTCAGAAACCCAGCAGAGCGGTCTTGCTGGTAGACGTCGCGGTGATGCTTGGCGCCATCGCGTCCCAAGTCACTGCATGGGTCGATAACGGGAAGGTCGCCAGCTACATGGCCCTCGCCGCGACCACTTTGACCGTGGTGGGGCGAAGCGGTTTAGCAATTCATTGGGGGGTCAAAGGTAAAGCAAAAAGGGTGGTGAGCGAGGTGAGTTGGGCCCCGCGGACTTCTTCCAGCACGGCATGATCTGCTTGATGGGCGAGCTATGGTAAACGCGACCCGAGTGCTCCTGGCCCTGGATTGCCTGAACTCTCCGTTGCGGGGGGTACTGGGTGAAGTAAAGCTGCGCCAGGCATACACGCCACTGGGTTTCACCAGCCGGCCGCTGTTTGCCATTGGCTTTGCGGGGCTCTCCAGCGGTGGTACACGTTCGTTGTGCATCGCCGGAAACGGCGCTAGGTTCTATTACAGCCCTGTGGGGCGGTTCATCACCGGTGACGCCTTTAGCCCATTTGGAAAGGGCGGCCTGAATAGCTATGCCTGGTGCGAGGGCGACCCGGTGAACCGAAGCGACCCGAATGGGCATGCCTGGGTTCTGGGTGTCGGTTTGGCGCAGGCGTTATCTAATGGGTTTGCGTTGGCGTCCAATACCTTGAGCGGTAGCCTTTCGGCATTGCGGCTGCTGATGCAGCCACAACGGAGCCGGCTCGACCGTATTGGGGTGATGCTGGCCGGGGGAGGGGCGATGCTCGCGCTGGGTAGCCGTGTTGCCAAGCTCTACGGCCCCACCGCGTTGCTCAATGCCAGCGATTTGGCAATGGTTCCGGCGTATTCGATGACCATGATTGGGGCAGTCATCAGCAACCGGCAGGTGATCCTCCAGGCGCTGAACCTGGCGGCTGAGCGTGTACCGGCCGCGGTCCAGCGCCTGCGCTGGCCACCCGCGCCGGTGTTCAACGTATGAAGCTTACTCGTGAACCTTCACTTCCTTCAGGTAAGGCGCAGGCTCTGCCCCCAGGTTGGCCAGCACGCGCTCGCTGTACCAGTCGATGAAGTTCACCACGCCGAACTCGTAGGTCTTGGAGTACGGCCCTGGCTGGTACGCAGTGGAGTTGATGCCGGTTTGGTTTTCTTCGGCCAGGCGGCGGTCCTGGTCGTTGGTGGCGTCCCAGACCTCGCGCAGGCGGGCGATGTCGTAGTCCTCACCTTCCACGGCGTCCTTGTGCACCAGCCATTTGGTGGTGACCATGGTTTCCTGAGCGCTGATCGGCCATACGGTGAACACGATTACATGGTCACCCATGCAATGGTTCCAGGAATGCGGCAGGTGCAGGATGCGCATCGAGCCCAGGTCCGGGTTCTTGATGCGGCCCATGAGCTTCTTGCAGCCCTGCTTGCCGTCCATTGTCATCGACACCGTGCCCTTGAGCAGCGGCATGCGCACGATCCGGTTGCGCAGGCCGAAGCCGGCATGCAGGTAAGGGATCTTCTCCGCTTCCCAGGCCGCAGCCGATTCAGCCACGTGGTCCTTGAATTCCTGGCTGGCACGTGGGTCGTTGGTGTCGTCCCACTCCAGCAGGGTGTGCAGCAATTCAGGGTGCGAGCCGCTGCAGTGGTAGCACTCGCGGTTGTTCTCCAGCACCAGTTTCCAGTTGGCTTTTTCCATCAAGGTGGTTTGCACCGCCACCTTGGTGTTTTCCATGTCGTAGGGCTCCATGTAGTGAGCCAGGGTGCTGAGGAAGTTGTCGATCGCCGGCGGATTTTCAGCCAGGCAAATGAAGATGTAGCCGCCGGCCACCTTGGTGTGCACAGGCTTGAGGTTGAATTGCGACATGTCGAAATCGGCGCCCATTTCGGTGCCGGCGTACAGCAGGCGGCCGTCGAGCTCGTAGGTCCACTGGTGGTACGGGCACACCAGCTTGGCGACCTTGCCTTTTTCCTTGGTGCACAGGCGCGAACCACGGTGGCGACAGACGTTGTGGAACGCCTGGATACTGCCGTCGGGCTTGCGGATCACCACGATGGGGTTCTTGCCGATTTGCAGGGTGAGGTAGTTACCTTTGGCCGGCACCTCGCAGGTCATGCCTGCGATCAGCCACTCCTTGTGGAAGACCTCCTGCATGTCGATGTCGAACACCCGCTCATCGCAATAGAAAGGCTGCGGCAGTGAGTACGTACGCTCACGGGTTTGCAGCATCTCGGCTGTGGCCTTGCGGGCCGGTTCCAGTGGATCGCCCAGGGTCAGTTTTTGGGTGACGTCCATCGATATTCCTCATGGCCACCCACGGTGGCCGGCGATTGGGTATTAGGGCGCCCTTCGGCGCTTCACGGTAGGCGACGCAAGGCGGATGAAATCAGTGTTTCATTTGCGGTGGAGTGTGCGACTGGCGATAGCCGGAACCTTGCCCAAACGCGACACGGCCAAATCCGTTCCCGACGCGCCAAGGCAGCTCTGGTAGGGCTGGTCGCCATAAGTATGTGAATGTCGCGAATAGAAAAGTCGGCCACAAGGGCCGCTTGCAGAATCGCTGCCATGAAAGGCCGGTAGTCGGCCGTGGAGAGCATCATGTCCAACAACTTCCTGAACCCGGTGACAACCCAGACCTGGGCCAATGGTCGCCACGTGGTTCGCTGTGTGAAAGTCATCCAGGAAACCTGGGACGTTCGCACGTTCTGCTTCATGGCCGACCAGCCGGTGCTGTTCTTCTTCAAGCCCGGCCAGTTCGTGACGTTGGAGCTGGAGATCGACGGCCAGCCGGTGATGCGCTCCTATACCATTTCCAGCGCCCCATCGGTGCCCTACAGCTTCTCCATCACCGTCAAGCGCGTACCCGGCGGCAAGGTATCGAACTGGCTGCACGACAACATGCACGAAGGCTTCGAGCTACCGGTTCACGGCCCGGTGGGCCTGTTCAACGCCATCGACTTCCCTGCGGCGAAAGTGCTCTATCTTTCGGGCGGCGTCGGTATTACCCCGGTCATGTCCATGGCGCGCTGGTTCTACGACACCAACGCCAACGTCGACATGGTGTTCGTGCACAGCGCCCGCTCGCCCAAGGATGTGATCTACCACCGCGAGCTGGAACAGATGGCCTCGCGCATCCCCAACTTCGGCCTTCACGTGATCTGCGAGCGCCATGGTTTGGGTGAGCCCTGGGCGGGCTACCGCGGCTACCTGTCGCGGCACATGCTGGAGCTGATCGCACCAGACTTCCTGGAGCGTGAAGTGTTCTGCTGCGGCCCCACGCCGTACATGACCGCCGTCAAGCGCCTGCTGCAGGATGCCGGCTTCGACATGAGCCGTTATCACGAAGAATCCTTCGGTGCCACGCCGGCCGAAGCCAAGGCCGACGCGGTCGAGCACGCCGAGCAGGCCGCCGACGCGCCAGAAGTGCCCGTCGGCGAACTCAACATGGTCGAATTCACCGATTCGGGCAAAAGCATCCGTGTGGCGCCGGGCGAAACCGTGCACGCGGCTGCCGCGAAACTGGGGCTCTACATTCCCAAGGCCTGCGGCATGGGCATCTGCGGCACCTGCAAGGTGCTCAAGGTCAGTGGCGAGGTCGAGATGGATCACAACGGCGGCATCACCGAGGAAGACGAAGCCGAGGGTTACATCCTGTCGTGCTGCAGCGTGCCGAAGGGGGATGTGCGCGTCGAGTATTGATGCCTGGTCGCCGTCGCCCGGCCAGCCGGCCTCCCAGCAGATGAATCGAGTTGGAACACGATTCGAAGTGGGGAGGGCAGCTTGCCGCGCGCCGCGCGGGGCTCAGCCTTGAGTCAAGCCCTTGAGGGTATCTGCCACCGCTTTGGTCCGCCGCGAAGTTTCCACACTCTGCTCGGTGGACTCCTCCAGCGAAGCCAACATCTGCCCCAGCGCATTCACGTCGCCGGTCTGCTGTTGAATATGGGTTGCCACCTGCTCGATGGCCTGTGACAACTGCGCGACGTCCACGCCAATGTCCGCCGCGTTCTTGTGGGTGATCTGCGCAAGGTTGCGTACCTCATCGGCCACCACGGCGAAACCCCTGCCCATCTCACCTGCGCGAGCCGCTTCGATGGCCGCGTTCAGCGCCAGCAGGTTGGTTTGCCCTGCGATCTGCTGGATAACCTGCACGATGCTCTGGATGCGCAAGCTCGACTGAGACAGCGCATTGGCGCTTTCCACCACGGTTGCCCCCTGGTCGTTCAGGCTGCTGACGGTTTCTTCGGCGCGCCGGCTGATGTCGCTTTGCTGGGCGATGGTGGCGGTCAGAGTGTCCATGCTTTCGTGCAGCGCCTGGGCTTGCTCGCTGAGTTGGGCATCGAGCACTTCGCGCCCAGCCTCGGCTTCCTCAAGAATGTTCCCTAACGCCGCCATACCCTCGAAAACAGGGCGGATGTGGTCGTCCAGCCCGGCATGGTCAATCTCGCTCTGATAATGGCCTTGCTTGAACGCCTCGATCTGGCTCACCACTACCTGGCTGAGCCCGGCAAGCTTCTTGATCTGCCGGTGCAGGAAAAACGCCTTGAACTCCCCATAGTGAGCGGGGAAGCGGTCGACGTAGTCATCGTCGAAACGCGCGCCTTGCGGTACCTGGAAGAAAAATACCGCCGTGAGGGTCTGGTTCAGGTTCAGCCCCAGGATTTCGCCGAAGCTGGAGAAACCGATCACCGGTACGTCACCGAACACGGTGCCCATGCGGTCGAGCTCCTGGGTGTTGTTCAGCCGTCGCAGAATGCAATCGTTGAGCAAGCCGGCCACCGGGCGGCCCGGCTTGTTGCGCAGGAACGCTTCGAAGTCGCGCTGGGTAGTGGCCACCAGCGGCGTGCGTTTGACCAGCACCAGCTCCTCGCCCGGGGCGACGTCGCAGAACAGGTGTACCACTTCATTCGGCACATCGATGCTGGCCACCGAGCGCACGAACAGCTCGCCGCCCACGCGGATGGCGAACGAGTAGTCGGCCAGGCGTTTTTCCAGCTCGGCCGGCTGGCAGCCCAGCGTATCGCTCAGCGCTCGTACCAGCGAGGTGATGCGGCCTTTCTTGTCGATGACCTGGCGCAAGGTGCGGCTTTCAAGGGAGGCGGTGAGCACGCTGAAAGTCGTCGAGGTGGCCTCGAAGTTCTGGCTTTTGAAAACGCTGAACCTTACCCCTGGTGCGCTCTTGAGGAAGGTGATCAGGGCGTGGTTCTCGTAGCGTTTCTTGCCGTCGTGCAGCCAGGTGTGCTGAAAGTCCGATTTGCTCCCGGCCGAGCCGCCGACGAACAGGCAGGGGAAGCGGCCCGATTCGTACAGCGCCTCCATGAAAAACGATTCAGATGCGCTCAGGCCGTCGAACAGGCTGTAGGCCAGGGTGTCACGGGCATCGACGGCCGTCTTGACTTGCAGTTGCCGAAGCGATTGCGCCAGCTTCTGCACGCGCTCGCTCAAGCTCAGGCGGATGTTCCCCTGGCGGATGTCCTCGCAATGCAGCGGTACGCTGACCACTTCGGCACTGGCGATGATCGAGGCATCGAACACCGCCAGTACGATCTGGTCCCAGGCGCCGGCCGCCGGGCAGTACAGGCGATCTTGCCCGGTACACAGCTCCCCGGCACTGCTGCTCAACGCCATCGGGCAGCCGGGGAAGCGCTCGCTGATCTGGCGGGCGATCGCATCGATGTCCAGATGCGGCGAGACGAAACCGGTGATGAAGGTCGGCTGGCAGCGCAGCCGCGCCAGTTGATCGCGCAGGCCGGCCTGGCTGCACTGAACGGTGTGCGCCTGAGCGGCGGCCGGGCCGGGACGCAAGCGTTGGAATAGGGACATGGCAGGGGCTCTGAACGGTCGGTTTTATAACCAACTGTGTCGGCCGCCCGGAAGCGGCCTTGAGCCCCACCCAAGGGTCAGAGGCGGAAGCGCCCGACCATGCTGTTGAGGTCGACCGCGAGCTTCGACAGCTCGGTGCTCGCCGAGCTGGTCTGCTGGGCGCCGGCGGCGCTCTGTACAGAGAGGTCGCGGATGTTCACCAGGTTCTTGTCTACCTCGCGGGCTACCTGCGCCTGCTCTTCGGCGGCGCTGGCGATCACCAGGTTGCGCTCGTTGATCTGTGCCACTGCGCCGTGGATGGTTTCCAGGGCCATGCCGGCGCCGCGGGCGATGTTCAGGGTCGATTCGGCGCGGTCGGTGCTGCTGCGCATCGCGTCCACGGCCTTGTCGGTGCCGCTCTGGATGCTGCCGATCATGCGCTCGATCTCGGCGGTCGATTGCTGTGTGCGGTGCGCCAGCGCCCGCACTTCGTCGGCCACCACCGCAAAGCCACGGCCAGCCTCCCCCGCCCGGGCCGCTTCGATGGCGGCGTTGAGCGCGAGCAGGTTGGTCTGGTCGGCCAGGCCTCGGATCACGTCCAGCACCTGGCCGATGTTGCGCGATTCGTCGGCCAGGTTGCCGACCAGCGCCGAGGTGGCTTGTACATCGCCGCTCATGCGCTCGATGGCGTTGAGGGTTTCGGTGACCAGGTCGCGGCCGTCGCTGGCCGAGGTGGTGGCCTCACGCGAAGCCTCGGAGGTGCTGACGGCGTTGCGAGCCACTTCCTCCACGGCACTGGTCATCTCGTTCACCGCAGTGGCGGCCTGCTCGATCTCGTCGTTCTGTTGGCCAAGGCCGCGGGCGCCTTCTTCGGTCACGCTGTTGAGCTCTTCGGCCGCCGAAGCCAATTGCGTGGCCGAGCCTGCGATGTGCTGAAGGGTATCGCGCAGCCGGCTTTGCATGCCCTGCATGGCAGTGAGCAGGCGCGCAGCTTCGTCCTTGCCGTCCACGTGAATAGCCTGGGTCAGGTCGCCTTGGGCGATCTGTTCGGCCGCATCCACGGCGCGGTTGATCGGCTGAGTGATGCTGCGGGTCAGCAGCCAGGCGAACAACAGGGTCAGGGCGGTAGCCAGCAGCAGCATGGAGATCACCAGCACGAAGGCAGTGTCGTATTGCTCGGCCGCTACGGCATTGGCTTTGCGAGTCTGCTCGGTGTTGATGGAAACAAGCTGGTCGAGCACTTTGTTGACCGCATCGGAATTGCTCAGCAGGTCGCTGTTGAGCATGCTACGCAACTCCTCCAGCTGGCCGGCCGCCGAAAGCTGGCGCATGCGCGCTTCGAGCTGGCCATATTGGCCGAGCAGCGTTTTGTACTGTTCATAAGCCTGTTTTTCTTCGGCGCCGTCGATGAGTTTCTCATAGCGTGCTTGCGCTGCGCGAATTTGCTCATTGCGGGTGTCGAAGGTCTGCAGCGTCTTGTCGAGCACCTCAGGCTCACGGTTGAGGAGCAGGCGGTACGAAAGCACGCGCAAGCGCAAGGTGAGCTGCGTAAATTGGTCGAGGTTGGTGATGCTGGGCAGGCTGTTCTGCTCGATTCTCACGCCCGCAGAGCGGATCTTGGTCATCTGGCTGAGGGCAAAGACGCCCAAAGCGATCATCAGCACGCCGATCACGGCAAAACCCAGCAGCGAGCGCTGGGCAATTGAGAAGTTACGCATGGCCATTGGAGGGGCACCTGGAGATGAAATGGCGCGTCCCTGCCGCCGATTAAAGGAATGCTGCTGTATCGGTCAAGCAGACTTTCGCATTAGGAGAAATTTTGCTTATAAAGGTGCCGTTGGTCCGGCTTCACCTGGCGCGGGGAACATCGCCCCCCAAACACAGTCCATGGCCCACCCAAGGCGGCCTTGCCGGCCAGGGAATTTTCCGACAGTGAAATCATCCGGATGTGTCGGAAGTCGGCTGGCTACGCACAAGGTTTTTGACTATCGTAGCCGCCTTGCTAAATACCTGAAAAATGCCGGGAAATCATTATGTTGGAAGCGTCTCTGAATCATCTGGAAACACTCGTCAATGAATTGCTGCAGCGCAATCAGGCGCTGGAGCAGGCCAACGTTGAGTTGAACGCCCAGCTGGCCCAGGCCCGAGAAGAGAACGACACCCTGCAACTGTCTCTGCTGGAGCAGGAAGAACAACAAGGCGCTACGGCCGCGCGCATACAGGCGCTGATCGAACGGGCTTCACCCGGGGCGGTGACGGCATGACCGACCGATACGAGCGCACTGAGGTCGTTACCATCCTGGATCACGACTACACGCTCAAAGCCCCGCCTGGTGGGGAGCAGACCCTCCTCGAAGCCGCCCAGATGCTGCAGGAAACCCTGGCCTCCACCAAAAGGCAGTTCCCGACCCTGGTCGGGGACCGGCTGCTGGTGCTCACGGCGATGAACCTGTGTTCGCAGCTGATCGAGGCTCGGCAGCAGGTCGACAGCACCGTCGAGAACCTCGAGCGCACGCTGGAGCAGCGCTAGGCTGCGAAGTCGGTGCGCGGTTTTCACTCAGTGGTGAGCGGCTTGCCGCGCGTCGCCCGGCTAGCCGGCCTCACTGAGCGGCGGTCAGCAAGCCATCACCGCCCGAATGTCCGCTGCCAGCTCCCGGACTCTCTGCTCTTCGGTGTCCCACGAGCACATGAAGCGAGCGGCGCCGCCGATGAAGGTGTAGAACCGCCATCCCCGCCCGCGCAGCGCCTCGATGGCGGGCTCCGGCATCTGCAGGAACACGCCATTGGCCTGAACGGGGAACATCAGCTCTACCCCTGGCACATCCGCGATCAGGCCGGCCAGCAACTGCGCGCAGTGGTTGGCGTGGGCCCCATAGCGTAACCAGGCGCCGTTTTCGAGCAAGCCTACCCACGGTGCCGAAAGAAAGCGCATCTTCGAGGCCAGTTGCCCTGCCTGCTTGCAGCGATAGTCGAAGTCTTCAGCCAGCTCATGGTTGAAGAACAGAATGGCCTCACCTACCGCCATGCCGTTCTTGGTACCGCCAAAGCACAGCACGTCTACACCTACCTTCCAGGTCAGCTCTGCCGGGGTGCAGCCGAGCGACGCGCAGGCATTGCTGAAACGCGCCCCGTCCATGTGCAGGTGAAGGCCCAGCTCCCGGCAAGTGGCGCTCAGCCTGGCCAGCTCACCCGGCTGGTAGACAGTCCCCACTTCAGTGGATTGAGTGAGCGTGACCACCCTTGGCTTGGGATAGTGGATGTCCTGGCGTTTGAGCGCGACTTCGCGAATCGCGTCGCTGCTGAGCTTGCCATCCTCGGTTTTCACGGTCAGCAGCTTGGAGCCGTTGGAAAAGAACTCCGGCGCCCCGCATTCGTCGGTTTCGACGTGGGAGCTCTCGGCGCAGATCACGCTGTGATAGCTCTGGCACAAGGCCGCCAGTGCCAGGGAGTTGGCAGCAGTGCCGTTGAAGGCAAAGAACACTTCGCAATCGGTTTCAAAGAGCCGGCGAAAGTGGTCGGCGGCGCAGGCGGTCCATTCGTCGTCGCCGTAGGCGCGCTGGTGGCCCTGGTTGGCGGCCTGCATGGCGGCCCAGGCTTCCGGGCAGATACCGGAATAGTTGTCGCTGGCGAACTGCTGGCTGTTGTTGTTCATCGGCCATTCCCTGTGGTTCGTGTGGCCTGGCCTCGTGAGCCGGGCGAGGGCTTATCCTACCCATCTGCCGCGCGCGCGGCGACTGGCGCCTTGAGAATGTCGCTTTTTGGCGGCTGTGGCGCCATGCCGCACCGGTGCAGGGCAATGGCAAATGGCCGGGCCGTGGCGCCGAGCCACCGGAATAACGGGCTTTCAAGCGCGTTTGCCCCTGCCGCGAGGCGCTGCGAGTACGCCCTTGCGCGGTATGTCGTAAATGCGCCGGTGCGTGGCGCGGGCAGGCATCTGGCAGGGAAGGGGTGGCCCTAACATCGCCGACAAGGGCCCCTGCCGTGCACTGGGCCTTCCCCACAACAGGCCCAGAAGGCGCCGCCAGGAGATCAGCGATGTTCAGCAAGCAAGACACCATCAAGGGCTACGACGACGAACTGCTCAAGGCCATCGATGCCGAAGAACAACGCCAGGAAGACCACATCGAGCTGATCGCCTCGGAGAACTACACCAGCAAGCGCGTGATGGAAGCTCAAGGCACCGGCCTGACCAACAAATACGCCGAAGGCTACCCAGGCAAGCGCTACTACGGCGGCTGTGAGCACGTAGACGTCGTCGAACAACTGGCCATCGATCGCGCCAAGCAGTTGTTCGGTGCCGACTACGCCAACGTTCAGCCGCACTCCGGCTCCTCGGCCAACGCCGCTGTCTACCTTGCCCTGCTGCAAGCGGGCGACACTATCCTGGGCATGAGCCTGGCCCACGGTGGTCACCTGACCCACGGCGCCAAGGTCAGCTCCTCGGGCAAACTCTACAACGCCGTGCAGTACGGCATCGACGACAAGGGCCTGATCGATTACGACGAAGTCGAGCGCCTGGCTGACGAGCACAAGCCCAAGATGATCGTGGCCGGTTTCTCCGCCTATTCCCAAGTGCTGGACTTCGCCCGCTTCCGCGCCATCGCCGACAAGGTCGGTGCGCTGCTGTTCGTCGACATGGCCCACGTTGCCGGCCTGGTTGCCGCTGGCCTGTACCCCAACCCGATCCCGTTCGCCGATGTGGTGACCACCACCACCCACAAGACCCTGCGCGGCCCACGGGGTGGCCTGATCCTGGCCAAGGCCAATGCCGACATCGAGAAAAAACTCAATGCGGCCGTGTTCCCAGGCGCCCAGGGCGGCCCGCTGATGCACGTGATCGCCGGCAAGGCCGTGTGCTTCAAGGAGGCACTGGAGCCTGGCTTCAAAACCTACCAGCAACAGGTGATCGACAACGCCGAAGCCATGGCGGGCGTGTTCATCGAACGTGGCTATGACGTGGTCTCCGGCGGCACCAAGAACCACCTGTTCCTGGTCAGCCTGATCCGCCAGGGCCTGACCGGCAAGGACGCCGACGCCGCCCTGGGCCGCGCGCACATCACCGTGAACAAGAACGCGGTGCCCAACGACCCGCAATCGCCATTCGTGACCTCGGGCCTGCGCATCGGCACCCCGGCCGTCACCAGCCGCGGCTTCAAGGTCGAGCAATGCGTGAAGCTGGCCGGCTGGATCTGCGACATCCTCGACAACCTCGGTGACGCCGATGTGGAAGCTGACGTTGCTCGCAACGTCGCGGCCCTGTGCGCCGAATTCCCGGTTTACCGCTGAGCCTGCTGGAGTAAACGAGCATGCAACGTTATTCAGGCTTCGGCCTCTTCAAGCATTCCCTGAGCCACCACGAGAACTGGCAGCGCATGTGGCGCACGCCGGTGCCCAAGAAGGTCTACGACGTGGTGATCGTCGGCGGTGGCGGCCACGGCCTGGCCACGGCCTACTACCTGGCCAAGGAACACGGCATCACCAACGTGGCAGTGGTCGAGAAAGGCTGGCTGGGCGGCGGCAACACGGCGCGCAACACCACCATCGTGCGTTCCAACTACCTGTGGGATGAGTCGGCCAAGCTGTACGAACACGCCATGAAACTGTGGGAAGGCCTGTCGCAGGACCTGAACTACAACGTGATGTTCTCCCAGCGCGGCGTCTACAACCTGTGCCACACCCTGCAGGATATTCGCGATTCGGAGCGCCGCGTGAGCGCCAACCGCCTCAACGGCGTGGACGGCGAGCTGCTCAACACCGAGCAGGTGGCGGCCGAGATCCCGTACCTGGATTGCTCCAAGAACACCCGCTACCCGATCCTGGGCGCCACTGTACAGCGCCGCGGCGGCGTAGCCCGCCACGATGCAGTGGCCTGGGGCTTCGCACGGGCGGCCGACGCGCTGGGCGTCGACCTGATCCAGGAAACCGAGGTCATTGGTTTCCGCAAGGAAAACAACACCGTGATCGGTGTGGAAACCACCAAAGGCTTCATCGGCGCCAAGCGCGTCGGCGTGGTAACTGCCGGCAACTCCGGGCACATGGCCAAGTTGGCGGGCTTCCGCCTGCCGCTGGAATCCCACCCGCTGCAAGCGCTGGTGTCCGAGCCGATCAAGCCCATCATCGACAGCGTGATCATGTCCAACGCCGTGCACGGCTACATCAGCCAGTCCGACAAGGGCGACCTGGTGATCGGCGCCGGCATCGACGGTTGGGTCGGCTACGGCCAGCGGGGCTCCTACCCGATCATCGAGCACACTATCCAGGCCATCGTCGAGATGTTCCCGGTGCTTTCGCGGGTTCGCATGAACCGCCAGTGGGGCGGCATCGTCGACACCTGCCCAGACGCCTGCCCGATCATCTCCAAGACCCCGGTCAAGAACCTGTTCTTCAACTGCGGCTGGGGCACCGGCGGCTTCAAGGCCACTCCTGGCTCGGGCAACGTGTTTGCCGCAAGCCTGGCCAAAGGCGAGATGCACCCGATCGCCGCACCGTTTTCCATGGACCGTTTCTACAACGGTGCGCTCATCGACGAACACGGCGCCGCCGCCGTCGCCCACTAACAGGAGCAGCCATTCATGTTGCAGATTTTCTGCCCCCATTGCGGCGAGCTGCGGTCCGAGGAAGAGTTTCACGCCTCGGGCCAGGCGCACATCGCCCGGCCGCTGGACCCCAACGCCTGCTCCGACCAGGAGTGGGGCACCTACATGTTCTTCCGCGACAACCCTCGCGGCATTCACCATGAGCTGTGGGATCACGTCGCTGGCTGCCGCCAGTACTTCAACGTCACCCGTGACACCGTGACCTACGAGATTCTGGAAACCTACAAGATCGGCGAGAAACCCCAGGTGACCGCCAAACCGGCTGCAGCCGTGCCTGAATCAGCGGCGCGGGAGGAATAGACATGAGCCAAGTCAATCGCCTGTCCAATGGCGGCCGCATCGACCGCAACAAGAAGCTCTCCTTCAGCTTCAATGGCCAGACCTACACCGGTTACGAGGGCGACACCCTGGCCTCGGCACTGCTGGCCAATGGCGTGGACATCATCGGCCGCAGCTTCAAGTACTCGCGCCCGCGCGGCATCATCGCAGCCGGTGCCGAAGAGCCTAACGCCGTACTGCAGATCGGCTCCACCGAAGCCACCCAGATCCCCAACGTACGGGCCACCCAACAGGCACTGTATTCGGGCCTGGTGGCCAACAGCACCAACGGCTGGCCGAACGTCAACACCGACATGATGGGCATCCTGGGCAAGGTGGGCGGCAAGATGATGCCCCCTGGCTTCTACTACAAGACCTTCATGTACCCCAAATCCTTCTGGATGACGTACGAGAAGTACATCCGCAAGGCCGCGGGCCTTGGCCGTTCGCCGACCGAGAACGACCCGGACACCTACGACTACATGAACCAGCACTGCGACGTGCTGGTGGTCGGCTCGGGCCCCGCTGGCCTTGCTGCCGCCCTGGCTGCTGCACGCAGCGGTGCGCGCGTGATCCTGGCCGACGAGCAGGAAGAGTTCGGCGGCAGCCTGCTCGACACCCGTGAAACCCTCGACGGCAAGCCTGCCAGCGAATGGGTCGCCAGCGTGATCGGCGAACTGGCCACACTGCCGAACGTGACCCTGCTGCCACGCTCTACGGTGAACGGCTATCACGACCACAACTTCCTGACCATCCACCAGCGCCTGACCGACCACCTCGGCGACCGTGCCCCGATGGGCCAGGTGCGCCAGCGCGTGCACCGGGTTCGGGCCAAGCGTGTGGTGCTGGCCACCGGTGCTCACGAGCGCCCGCTGGTGTACGGCAACAACGATGTGCCGGGCAACATGCTCGCCGGCGCTGTGTCGGTGTATGTACGTCGTTACGGCGTGGCGCCGGGCAAGAAACTGGTGCTCTCGACCAATAACGACCACGCCTATCGCGTAGTGCTCGACTGGGTCGACGCCGGCCTGCAGGTCGTTGCCGTGGCCGATGCCCGCAGCAACCCGCGCGGTGCGCTGGTCGAGGAAGCTCGTGCCCGTGGCGTGCGTATCCTCACCGGCTGCGCTGTCATCGAAGCCCGCGGCACCAAGCGTGTGAGCGGTGCCCGGGTGGCCACCATCGACGCCAAGGCCATGAAGGTCACCAGCAACGGTGAATGGCTCGACTGCGACCTGATCGCCAGCTCCGGGGGCTACAGCCCGGTGGTCCACTTGGCTTCGCACTTGGGCGGCCGCCCGGCCTGGCGTGAAGACATTCTTGGCTTCGTACCCACCGAAGCACCGCAGAAGCGCGTGTGCGTCGGCGGTATCAACGGTGTCTACCCGCTGGGTGATGCCCTGGCCGACGGTTTCGAGGGGGGCGCTCGCGCCGCCGCCGAGGCCGGTTTCAAGATCGTCGAAGGCACGCTGCCCAAGGTGCTCTCCAAGCCTGAAGAGCCAACCCTGGCGCTGTTCCAGGTGCCGCACGACAAGGGCACTGCACGTGCGCCCAAGCAGTTCGTCGACCAGCAGAACGACGTGACCGCTGCGGCCATCGAGCTGGCCACCCGCGAAGGCTTCGAATCGGTCGAGCACGTCAAGCGCTACACCGCGCTGGGCTTCGGTACCGACCAGGGCAAGCTGAGCAACATCAATGGCCTGGCCATCGCTGCCCGCAGCCGCGGCATCTCGATCGTCGAGATGGGTACCACGATGTTCCGCCCCAACTACACACCGGTCACCTTCGGTGCTGTGGCAGGCCGCCACTGCGGCCATATCTTCGAGCCGGTTCGCTTCACTGCGCTGCATGCCTGGCATGTGCGCAATGGCGCCGAATTCGAAGACGTCGGCCAGTGGAAGCGCCCTTGGTACTTCCCCAAGCGCGGTGAAGACCTGCATGCCGCCGTGGCGCGCGAGTGCAAGGCGGTGCGCGACAGCGTCGGCCTGCTCGATGCCTCGACGCTGGGCAAGATCGACATCCAGGGCCCGGACGCGCGCGAGTTTCTCAACCGCGTGTACACCAACGCCTGGACCAAGCTGGACGTGGGCAAGGCCCGTTATGGCCTGATGTGCAAGGAAGACGGCATGGTCTTCGACGACGGCGTGACCGCCTGCCTTGCCGACAACCACTTCCTGATGACCACCACCACCGGCGGCGCTGCGCGCGTGCTGCAATGGCTGGAGATCTACCACCAGACCGAATGGCCTGAGCTGAAAGTGTGGTTCACCTCGGTGACCGACCACTGGGCCACCCTGACCCTGTCGGGCCCCAACAGCCGCAAACTGCTGGCCGAAGTGACCGACATCGACCTGGACAAGGACGCCTTCCCGTTCATGACCTGGAAGGAAGGCAAGGTAGCCGGCGTGCCGGCCCGTGTGTTCCGGATCTCGTTCACCGGTGAGCTTTCTTACGAAGTGAACATCCAGGCCGACTACGCCATGGGCGTGTTGGAGAAAATCGCCGAGGCGGGCAAGAAGTACAACCTGACCCCATACGGCACCGAAACCATGCACGTGCTGCGGGCTGAGAAGGGCTTCATCATCGTCGGCCAGGACACCGATGGCTCGGTGACCCCGGATGACCTGAACATGGGCTGGTGTGTCGGGCGCAACAAGCCGTTCTCCTGGATCGGCTGGCGTGGCATGAACCGCGAAGACTGCGTGCGCGAAAACCGCAAGCAGCTGGTAGGCCTCAGGCCTGTAGACCCGAACAAAGTGCTGCCCGAAGGCGCGCAACTGGTGTTCGATACCAAGCAGTCCATCCCGATGGACATGGTCGGCCACGTGACTTCCAGCTACATGAGCGCGACCTTGGGCCGGTCCTTTGCCCTGGCGGTGGTCAAAGGTGGGCTCAAGCGCATGGGTGAGCGGGTGTGGGCACCGATGGCCGACGGTAGCGCCATCGAGGCGGAGATCTGCTCGTCGGTGTTCGTCGACCCGAAAAACGAACGGCAGAACGTATAAGCCCCGGCACCCCGGCCGGCCGTGGCGGGCCGGGGTGTTCCACGATTTGTGAAGGTGTCGAAGATGAGCACAGCCAATGTTTACCAGCAGCGCCCGGGCGATGACGTGAAGGTCGAGTCCCCGCTGCACCATGCCGACCTGCCCAGCCTGGTCGGCAAAGGCCGCAAGAACGCAGGCGTGACCCTGCGCCACAAACAACTGCTTGGCCACCTCACCCTGCGCGGCGATGGCCATGACTCGGCCTTCGCCGAGGGCGTGCACAAGGCCTTGGGCCTGGAGCTGCCCGGTGCGCTGGCGGTGGTGGCCAACGAGCGGCTTTCGCTGCAATGGATGGGCCCGGACGAGTGGTTGCTGATCTGCCCCCGTGGCGAGGAGCTGGCCCTGGAGCAAGCTCTGCGCGACGCCCTGGCCGGCCAGCACATCCAGGTGGTCAACGTCAGTGGCGGGCAGAGCCTGTTGGAGCTGACCGGGCCGAACGTGGTGGACGTGCTGAAGAAGTCCACCAGCTATGACGTGCACCCGAGCAACTTCCCGGTGGGCAAAGGCGTGGGTACGGTGTTCGCCAAATCCCAACTGGTGATCCGCCGCATGGGCGAAGACACCTGGGAGCTGGTGATCCGCCGCAGCTTCGCCGATTACTGGTGGCTGTGGCTGCAGGATGCTTCTGCTGAGTACGGCCTGGCCATCGTCGAATAAGGAGCCAGCCCATGAGCCGCGCCCCCGATACCTGGATTCTCACAGCCGACTGCCCCAGCCGGCTAGGAACGGTGGACGCGGTGACGCGGTTCCTGTTCGAGCAAGGCTGTTACGTCACTGAGCACCACTCCTTCGACGACCGCCTGAGCGGGCGCTTCTTCATTCGTGTGGAGTTTCGCCAGCCTTCCGGCTTCGACGAACAGGTGTTCCGCCAGAGCCTGGCCGAGCGTGGCCAGGCCTTCGGCATGATTTTCGAGCTGGTGCCGCCCCAGTACCGGCCCAAGGTGGTGATCATGGTCTCCAAGGCCGACCACTGCCTGAACGACTTGCTCTACCGCCAGCGCATCGGCCAACTGGCCATGGATGTGGTCGCCGTGGTGTCCAACCATCCCGACCTCGAGCCGCTCGCGCGCTGGCACTCGATTCCCTATTACCACTTCCCTCTCGACCCCAACGACAAGCCGGCGCAGGAGCGCCAGGTGGTCGAGGTGATCGAGCGTACCGGTGCGGAGCTTGTGATCCTCGCCCGTTACATGCAGGTGCTCTCGCCTGAACTGTGCAAACGCCTGGACGGCTGGGCCATCAACATTCATCACTCGTTGCTGCCGGGCTTCAAGGGCGCCAAGCCCTATCACCAGGCCTACAACAAGGGTGTGAAGATGGTTGGGGCCACTGCGCACTACATCAACAACGACCTGGACGAAGGCCCGATCATCGCCCAGGGCGTGGAGGTGGTGGACCACAGCCATTACCCCGAAGACCTCATTGCCAAGGGGCGCGACATCGAATGCCTGACCCTGGCCCGTGCGATCGGTTATCACATTGAGCGCCGGGTGTTCCTCAACGCCAACCGTACCGTGGTGCTTTGATCGCACAAGTGGTGCCTTTGGCTACGCTGATGTCGGGATCGGCAATGTTCCGGCGTTGGCGAACTGCGATTCTGTGAGTGTTTACACACAACAACAACAGCGAGGTGAAAGCATGTCTGGCAACCGCGGAGTGGTGTATCTGGGCGCTGGCAAGGTCGAGGTACAGAAGATCGACTACCCGAAAATGCAAGACCCGCGTGGCCGCAAGATCGAGCATGGTGTGATCCTGCGCGTCGTTTCCACCAATATTTGCGGCTCTGACCAGCACATGGTTCGTGGCCGTACCACTGCCCAGGTCGGCCTGGTGCTCGGCCACGAAATCACCGGTGAAGTCATCGAGAAGGGCTCGGACGTCGAGAGCCTGCAGATCGGCGACCTGGTGTCGGTTCCCTTCAACGTCGCCTGTGGCCGTTGCCGTTCGTGCAAAGAGCAGCACACCGGCGTGTGCCTGACCGTCAACCCGGCCCGTGCCGGTGGCGCCTACGGCTATGTCGACATGGGCGACTGGACCGGTGGCCAGGCCGAATACGTGCTGGTGCCTTATGCCGACTTCAACCTGCTCAAACTGCCGAACCGCGACAAGGCCATGGAAAAAATCCGTGACCTGACCTGCCTCTCGGACATTCTGCCAACCGGTTACCACGGCGCCGTCACCGCCGGCGTGGGCCCAGGCAGCACGGTGTACGTGGCAGGTGCCGGCCCGGTGGGCCTGGCCGCTGCCGCCTCGGCCCGCCTGCTCGGCGCCGCCGTGGTCATCGTCGGCGACCTCAACCCGGCCCGCCTGGCACACGCCAAGGCCCAGGGTTTCGAAGTGGTCGACCTGTCCAAGGACACCCCGCTGCACGAGCAGATCGTCGATATTCTCGGTGAGCCGGAAGTGGACTGCGCAGTCGACGCAGTGGGCTTCGAAGCCCGCGGCCATGGCCACGAAGGCGCCAAGAGCGAAGCTCCGGCCACTGTGCTCAACTCCCTGATGCAGGTGACCCGCGTAGCCGGCAAGATCGGTATCCCTGGCCTGTACGTCACCGAAGACCCGGGCGCCGTCGATGCCGCCGCCAAGGTGGGTGCGCTCAGCATTCGCTTCGGTCTGGGCTGGGCCAAGTCGCACAGCTTCCACACCGGCCAGACCCCGGTGATGAAGTACAACCGTGCGCTGATGCAGGCGATCATGTGGGACCGCATCAACATCGCTGAAGTGGTGGGCGTGCAGGTGATCAGCCTGGATCAAGCACCGCAAGGTTACGGTGAGTTCGATGCAGGCGTACCGAAGAAATTCGTGATCGACCCGCACAAGATGTTCAGCGCGGCGTGATCGAAACGGCCGCCCTTGCGGGGGCGGCCTGTTATCGGCTCAAACCGTGCGTATCGGATGGTGATCGCTTGGGCTTGGCTTGCGCTGCATGAAAAAGTCGGTGTTTGCCAGGACGTGACTCTCATCCTGCGATCAAGCGGGCCCGCTGTTACCTGGAAAGACTGATAGCAGGCCTGTTCCGGCGCGATGTTCAAAACCGTCAAGATGAAACCGGCCGCGGCCGAGGCTTCAGCCAGGAACATTTCCCCGGTTAGCCTATCGAAACCCGCATTCGCTGCCGGAGCCTTCCATGAAACGCCTTTCCCTTGCCGCCAGCCTGGCGCTGCTCACCACCCATGCGTTTGCTTTCAACCTCAACGACGCCGTAAACGCTGCCTCAACCTTGCACAACGGCAACCAGAACGATGCCGCCGTGGCCGCTTCGCCCAAAGCAGCCGGCCTGCTCAATACACTTGGCTCGCAGCTCAACGTCACGCCGGAGCAAGCTATCGGCGGTACAGGCGCCATGCTGGGCCTGGCGAAAAACAAATTACAGCCCTCGCAGTATGCGGAATTGGCGCAGAAGGTGCCGGGGCTGGATCAGTTGTCGGGCAACAACGCGTTGGGCGGGCTGGAAGGGCTCTCGGGCCTGCTGGGCCAGTCGGGGAAATCCGCCGGCCTGAGTAAAGCGCTGGGCAATGTGCAGTCTCAAGGGGACATGAGCAATGCATTCGGCCAACTGGGCATGAACAGCGGCATGATCGGGCAGTTCGCGCCGATCATCCTGCAATACCTGGGGCAGCAGGGCACCAGTGGCTCGACCTTGCAGAGCCTGGCTTCGATCTGGGGGACCAAGGGCTGAGAAGGAGGCTGAAGCCGCCGCGTCGCCGTTGCACGTCGCCCGGCAAGCCGGCCTCCCACTCAAACTCAATGGAATAGGTTTAAGCCTAGCTCAGGGGCGCGGGTCAGGAAGTGGGAGGGCGGCTTGCCGCGCGACGTACCCGTGCTTAAGCTACCCGCCCCAGCGAACGACCTACTTCAGACCATGCCCGCGCCCTCTCGTCCACTGTTTAAGCGCCGCACGCCTAAAGCCCCACCGGCCAGCCCGCGCCTGCTGCTGCTGAACAAGCCTTTCGACGTGCTCACCCAATTCAACGACGACGCAGGCCGCGCCACCCTAAAGGACTTCGTCGATGTGCCCGGCGTCTACCCCGCCGGCAGGCTCGACCGCGACAGCGAGGGCCTGCTGCTGCTGACCAACGACGGGCGCCTGCAGGCGCGTATCGCCGACCCGAAGCACAAACTGCCGAAAACCTATTGGGTGCAGGTCGAGGGTGAGCCGAGCGACGAGCAGGTCCGGCAACTGGCCCAAGGCGTTCAGCTCAACGATGGCCCCACCCTGCCGGCGGAGTGCCGCCGCCTCGAGGCGCCCGAGCTGTGGGAGCGCAACCCGCCGGTGCGCTTTCGCAAAAGCATTCCGACCGCCTGGCTGGAGCTGGTCATCCGCGAAGGGCGCAACCGCCAGGTACGGCGCATGACCGCCGCCGTCGGGCTGCCCACCTTGCGCCTGGTGCGCGTGCGCATAGGCCCCTATGCGCTCGACGGCTTGCTGCCCGGCCAGTGGCGCGAGGTCGCGCCTCAGCTCTGATTGCGCAGGTGGGTCAACGGCATTTCGGTGCTGGCCAGCACCTGGTTGAGCACGAAGCTCGAGCGCACGCTGGTCACCCCTTCGATGCGGGTGAGGTGGCCCAGCAGTAGTTGCTGATAGTGGTCCATGTCCTGCACCACGACCTTGAGCTGGTAATCGGCGTCCATCCCGGTCACCAGGCTGCATTCGAGCACCTGCGGCAGGCCACGAATGATCGACTCGAATTTCTCGAAGCGCTCGGGCGTGTGGCGGTCCATGCCGATGAACACGTAGGCGGTCAAACTCAGGCCCAGTTTCTTGCGGTCGAGCAAGGCCACTTGGCGCGAAATGTAGCCGTCGTCTTCCAACTGCTTGACCCGCCGCGAACAGGGTGAAGGGGAGAGGCCGATGCGCTCGGCCAGCTCCTGGTTGGAAATGCGGGCATCACGCTGCAGCTCGGCGAGAATGCTCAGGTCATAGCGGTCCAGCTTGCTCATGGGCGGGGCCTCGTTTTTTACCAATTGCGTCGAATTATGATTGCTGGGCGAAAAATTGCGCAAGCGTTGATTATCTCGGCAATCTTCGCAAGCACCTGCCGGCGTTGGTGGCCTAAGATTTTCAACAGAATCACTGCCCGGACATTCGTCCACGGCGAACGGCCCTAGCGGGCCATTCGCGGCCGCCAGCCCCACCGGGCCGGGGCTGGCCACCGGGCTGCGCACCGTCCCAGCAGAGGGTGCGAGGTGAGCCTGCGCCACAAGCGTTGAGCCGGACGCCGTATCGATCAAGGAGGGCCCAAGGGCCTTCCTTTTTTTATTCCCGCATGAAATGTGCGCTGCTGGCCATACGCCGGGCCAGCGCGCTGGTAGAGTAGCGGCGAACCGCTTACGGTTTTCCCAGTCTTATCCGGTATGCCCCTCATCCTATGAGCAGTCCCATGAACGCACGCCTGTGGCGCCTGGCCAGTGCCGGGTTATTGAGCCTTTGTATCGCAGGGCAGGCGCTGGCCGACAGCGAAGGCCCGCCGGGAATGTTCCAAGGTAACAAGGGGCCGGCCGGGCGCTTTCAGCAGCCTCAGGCGCCCCAGCAACCGGCACCTCGGCCGACACAACCTGCGCCGCCGCCTCCCGCTCAGCCGCCGGCTCAACCCCAGCAGCGCGGGCCCATGGGGCGCTTCCAGCAAACCCAGCCCCCTGCGCCGCGGCCCAATTGGCAGACCAACCCCAATGGCGGCCAGCCGCAGCCTGGCTACAGCAATGGCAACCCGCTGCAGCCGCACCCTGACAGCGTGCGCCAGACCGAACCGCCCATCCGTGGCGACTATCGTGACCTGCAACCTCAGAATCGCCGGTATGAAGCCGGTGGCCCCGGCCAGCGCCGCGGGGACGACCGCTGGGGGCCACCGCGTGGCAATGGCTGGGGCCCAGGGCCGCAATACCGCCCCGGGCAGATGGTCGACCGCTTTCCCGGGCAGAACTGGCGTGTGCCCTACGGTGGCCGGGACTTCTATTACTCCGGCGGCTACTGGTATCGCCCGCAGGCTGGCCGCTATGTGGTGGTTACACCGCCTTACGGCATCCGCACCCGGGTGTTGCCTGATTACGCGACACGCACCTGGGTCGGCGGCTCGGTGTTCTTTCTGGCAGCCGGTACCTGGTACCAGTGGATGGACGACGAGCAGGACTACGTAGTGGTCAACCCGCCAGCCAATGCGCCGTACAGCGAACCGGTGCCTGCCCAGCCGGTAGCCTCCAGCAGCAATGCCTGGGACGTGCAGGTGTACCCCAGCAATGGGCAGAGCCTGGAGCAGCTGGAACGCGACCGCTTCGAATGCCAACAGTGGGCGACCCAGCAGAGCGGCTTCGACCCCCGCGCGGCAACTTACGCCCCGGCCGATGCGGTGCTCTACACCTACCGGCAGACGTTGACTAACTGCCTGGTCACCCGCGGCTACGGCGTCAACTGACCTGGCACCACCTCATGAGGGTCGGCGTGCACCAGCACCTCGGCCTTCGGGAACTGCGCCATGATGGCTGCCTCGGCCTGCTCGCACAGCGCGTGGGCGGCCGACAGCGTCAGTTGCCCGGGTAATTCCAGATGCAATTGCACGAACCAGTGGTTGCCCGACACCCGCGTGCGCAGGTCATGTGCCCCGAGCACCCCAGGCACGGCGCAGGCCAGGCCCATCATCTGCTCGCTCACATCCAGTGGCAGCTCTTTGTCCATCAGGATCTCGATACTCTCCCGGGCGATCTGCACCGCGCTCCAGAGGATATACAGCGAGATGCCCAGGCCGAACAGCGCATCGAGCTGGGGGAAGCCTGCGGCGGCCAGCACCAGTGCCACCAGAATGCTGCCGTTGAGCATCAGGTCAGAACGGTAATGCAGTGAGTCAGCGCGCACGGCCGTGGAGCCGGTTTCGCGTATCACTTTGTGCTGGATGATCAGCAGGCCGACCGTGAGCACCAGCGAGAGCACCATCACCGCAATACCCACACCGGCCTCGCCAAGCGGCTCGGGGCTGTGCAGGCGGCGCACCGCCTGAATGGCGATGATCACGGCGCTCACTGCGATGAACAGTGCCTGGCCCATGCCTGCCAGCGCCTCTGCCTTGCCATGGCCGTAGCGATGGTCGTCATCGGCCGGGCGCAGCGCGTAGTGGATCGCCAGCAGGTTCAGGAATGACGCCGCACCGTCGAGCACCGAGTCGGTCAGGCCGGCCAGCAGGCTGACCGAGCCGCTGAGGTACCAGGCCACCGCCTTGGTCACGATCAGGATGCTCGCTACGCTGAGCGAAGCGCGGGTGGCCAGGCGCAACAAGCGCGCGTGGCGGTCGATGTTCGCGGCCGGCATCAGGCTGCTGGTACCAGGCCGAAGGCCGCCAGTTGCTGCAGGCTGCCTTTGTGTTCGATCAGGCGCGGGTCGTTCAGCGGCAAGTGCTGGCCCAGCTCCTGCTCGAGGATGGTTTGCAGGCGCGCTTTGTCCACGGAGCCATCGGGGTTGACTGCAGGGCGCAGCTTGGCAGGGTCGACCTGCGCCTGGGTGCCGTGCGGCAAGTAGATCGCGCCGGTGGCGAAGTCGACGCCAAAAGCGATCAGGCCTGGGATCACATAGAACAGGATGCCGACGGCATCGAGCACTGCCACCACCGGGTCGACTTTACCGTCGATCTGGCCGCGGCGGTCGGGCCAGAACAGCGTGCCGCAGGCAGTGAGTTGAGTGAGCAGGGTGGCGACCAGGGCGGTGCCGATCATACGGTGGGCAATGCGCATGAAATTCTCCAGAAAGCGAAGCGCCGCAGGGGGCGGGCTGAGGTTCAGACCGCGCCGGCAGGGGCGCGGTTCGCTGTTATACCGTGGCAGCCGTTGCGCTTCCAGAGGCGGCCAGCCATCGATCCGGTCGCCGAAAACCAGCCTGGCTAGCCAGGTGGCAGGGGTCAGGAGCACGCCGGCGAGGCTTAGGTGAAGTAACGGACGATCAACATTACGCCAGAGGCGAGCACGACCAGGTTGATCACCGTGAGAAATTGGTCGCGTGACATGTTCAGAGTGATACGGCGGCCCAGGGTAATACCCAGCAACATGCCAGGCGCAAGCAACAGCGCCAGCCACAGCAGGCTGGCGTCCAGGTACACGCCTGCCAGCGCGAACAGCACGACCCGGGTCAGGGTGCTCAGGCCGATCAGTGTCGTCTGTGTGATGCGCAGGGCATTCTTGTCCTGCAGCCGCCCGCTCAGGTAGATGGCATAGATGAAGCCGCCGCTGCCGAACAGGGCGCTGAACACACCGCCAACACCCCCAAAGGCAATGGCGTGCACGGGGGCGAAATCGCGATGAGGTTTGAGCCCGCTGAGCGAGTACAGCGAATAGCCGACCACAAAAATGCCCAGTGCCAGCAGCAGGAAGTCAGGGCGGGTGGTCAGCAGGATCGCCGCGCCAATAAGGCTGCCGACCACCATCATCGGCACCAGACGCCGCAGCTCCTGCCAGTTGGCCCTGCGGCCATCGCGGCTGACGTTGACCAGCGCCGCGCACAGGTCCATCAAGGCAAGCAGCGGCACGATCTTCGCCACGGGCACATAGAGCGCCAGTATCGGGCTGGCGACCAGGGCAGTGCCAAACCCGGCAATACCGAAGATGATGTACGCAATAAGCAGGGTCAACAATATGACGGCGTAGCCTGGCCAGGTGAAGGCGAGAACATCGCTCATGGTGGGGGGATTCCTTTGTTGTTGTTCGTGGCTTCGTGCCGGTTGCGTGATAATCAAGCAAGCAGTTTTGAAACTGCCTGTCAGGTTCGCCGATTTATGGCTATGGGGCGGTCACGGGATAGCTATCAGTTTCAGAGGGGGTGGGGCTATTCGCGAACTGCCGAAGTTGTGATAGCCGGCTGCGCGTTCTGACGATATCCGCAATTTCGCAATGGTCGATTGCAACTTCCAATGGCCAGCTGCTGTGGATGAACACTTCGCAGCGATTGTCGTAGAGCACGTCCACCACGTTGAGAAAGCGTTGTTGCGCGGCGGCCGAGGCGGTGGAAATGCGGGGCACCGCTTCGATCACCCAGCGCGGGTAGTCGGCGACCAGTGCCAGGTAGTCCATGGTCGCGGTAGGGGCCTCGCACAGGTCGGGAAAGCGCAAGTGCAACGTGCCTTGGCCTGCGCTGATCACGGCGATGCTGCGGCGATTTACCGGCACGTTCGCGCTGGCCGGCGCGTCGGCCGGCAACCCCAGGGCCTTGCGTTGTTGCGCATCGGCGGGGCTGACGAAGGCGCCTTTGGCAAAAGGGTCCGGCTCGGCGGTGGCCAGGCTGCGATAGTCAATGCCACCGGCGATGGACAGCACATCCATGCGCGACTCGATCAGCTCGATGGTCGGCAGGAAGCGCTCATGGTAAAGCGGGTTGGGCAACAAGCCTTCAGGCGAGTAATTGGAAGTGGTCAGCAACAGGCAATCGCGCTTGAACAACGCTTTGAAGAAACGAGACATCAACATGGCGTCGCCGATGTCGTGAAGGTGGAACTCATCGAAGCAGAGTAATTCGCAGCCTTTTAACATCACGTCGAGGGCGTCTTCGATGGCATGCGGGCTGTGGGCGTATTCAAATTGGCGTTGGTGAAGTTCACGAAAGAACGCATGAAAGTGAACCCGTTTCTTCTGCGCCAGGGGCAGCGCGGCGAAAAAAGCGTCGAGCAGGAAACTTTTGCCGCGGCCGACCGGCCCCCAGATATAAACGCCTTTGGGTTTTTTCAGGCGCGCGAGCCAAGGGTGAGACAGGCCAGCTGCCAGTTGGCCCAACCGGGTGACCGCTGCCAGTTGTTGTTCATCGAGCGTATAGCCCCGGCCCTGGGCTTGGGCCTGTATGTCGGCGATGACCGCTTCGGCATTTACGGTAGGCATTCACGGATCCTTGGTGTTTTGCGAACACGGCGGGGATCTTAGCGCATTGCTGGCGGGCAGATGACTCAACGGCCCGCAAGCGGCCGTATACTGCGCGCCTGCGATCTGGAGGCCCCATGAATTCCTTGCCCATCGATGCCGTGCTGCCGGCCTTGCGCCAAGCCCTGCAGGCGCGCCACGAGGTGGTGCTGCAAGCGCCGCCCGGCGCCGGTAAAACCACCCGCGTACCGCTAGCGCTGCTTGATGAGCCGTGGATGGCCGGGCAAAGCATTCTGATGCTCGAACCGCGCCGGCTGGCCGCGCGCGCTGCCGCCCAGCGCTTGGCCACCGAGCTGGGCGAAGCGGTAGGCGAGACCGTGGGCTACCGGGTACGGCTGGAAAGCAAGGTCGGCCCGTGTACACGTATTGAAGTAGTGACCGAGGGCATCCTCACTCGTCGCCTGCAGGCCGACCCCGCGCTGGAGGGCGTGGGCCTGGTGATTTTCGATGAGTTTCACCTGCGCAACCTTGAAGGTGACCTGGCCCTGGCGTTGGCGCTCAACGGGCGCGAACTGCTGCGCGAGGAGCCGGCGCTCAAGGTGCTGGTGATGTCCGCGACGCTCGACGGCGAGCGCCTGGGGCGGCTGCTCGACGATGCGCCAGTGCTCACCAGCGAAGGGCGCATGTTCCCGGTCACCACCCACTGGAGCCGGCCTGCGCAGCCAGGCGAACGCATCGAGCCACGGGTGGTGCAAGCCTGCCTGCAGGCGCTGGACGAGCAGGCCGGCAGCCTGCTGGTTTTCCTGCCTGGGCTGGGCGAGATCCGCCGCACCCACGAGCAGTTGGCCGAAGCGCTGGGCGAGCGCGCTGACGTGCGGCTGTGCCCCCTGCACGGCGAATTGAGCCTGGATGCGCAGCGCGCCGCCATCGACCCGCCGCCGGCAGGGCAGCGCAAGGTCGTGCTGGCCACCAACATCGCCGAGACCAGCTTGACCATCGAGGGGGTGCGCGTGGTGATCGACGCGGGCCTGGAGCGCGTGCCCCGGTTCGATCCGCGCAGTGGCATGACCCGCCTGGACACCCAACGCATTTCCCGCGCCAGCGCCACCCAGCGTGCAGGCCGCGCCGGGCGCCTGGAACCGGGGGTGTGTTATCGGCTGTGGTCGCAAGACCAGCACGAACAGCTGGCGGCCTTCAGCCCTGCCGAGATGCTTCAGGCCGACTTGTCTGGCCTGGCTCTGCAATTGGCCCAGTGGGGCGTGGCACCGCAGGACCTGCGCTGGCTCGACCAACCGCCCCAGGCCGCCTGCGCCCAGGCCCACGACCTGCTGGCACGCCTCGGCGCTGTGGATGGCCAGGGCCGCCTGACACCCCATGGCCAGGCCATGGCCGACCTCCCGGCGCACCCGCGCATCGCCCACCTGCTGCTGCGTGGCCAGGCGCTGGGCCTGGCGAACCTTGCCTGCGACGTGGCGGCCTTGCTCAGTGAGCGAGACCTGCTGCCCGGCAGCGGTGCCGACCTGCACAAGCGGCTGGCTGCCATTGGCCAGGGCCGCGGCGGCGCCCAGCGAGTGCGGCAGATCGCCCGGCAATACCGCGCCGGGTTACGCGGCCAGCCTGGCGAACCGGTGAGCGACCCCGACCACCCCCGTTGGGTAGGCGCCTTGCTCGCCCTGGCCTATCCGGACCGCGTCGCCCAGCAACGGCGGCCCGGCGGCGCCGACTATCGCCTGGCCAATGGCCGTGCTGCGCAGTTCGGCGAGGTCGATGCGCTGATGAAACATCCCTGGCTGGCGATTGCCGACCTGGGGAGCCGCCAAGGCCAGCGCGAAGAGCGCATCTGGCTGGCCGCCGAGTTGGATGAAGCGCTGTTCGACACGGTATTGAACGACCAGCGCCGAGAAGTGGACGTGCTCGACTGGGACGAGCGTGAAGGAGGGCTCAAGGCCGAGCGCCAGGTGCGGGTGGGCGAATTGGTGCTCAGCCGCCAGGCCTTGCCTGGCCTGAGCGACGAAGCGCGCGCGAGCGCCTTGTTGGCACTGGTGCGGCGCAAAGGCCTTGAGTTGCTGCCCTGGACGCCTGAGCTACGCCAATGGCAGGCCCGTGTCCAGCTCCTGCGCCAGCTGGATGGCCCCGGCAGCGCCTGGCCCGACGTCAGCGACACCGCGTTGCTGGCCACACTTGAGGGCTGGCTGCAGCCCTATCTGGGTAAAGTCAGCCGGCTCAGCCATTTTGCCCAGCTTGATCTCGCCTCGATCCTGCGCAACAGCCTGCCCTGGCCGTTGCCGCAGCAGCTGGACACTTTTGCCCCAACGACTCTGGCCGTGCCCTCGGGCTCCCACATTCGCCTGGACTACAGCGAGCAACCGCCAGTGCTCGCGGTGCGCCTGCAAGAGCTGTTCGGCCTGGCCGACACCCCGCGCATCGCCGGTGGCCGGCAAGTCGTCAAGCTGCACCTGCTTTCGCCGGCCCGCAGGCCGGTGCAGGTGACGCAAGACCTGGCGAGCTTCTGGCGCAACACCTATGCCGAGGTGAAGAAAGATTTGAAGGGGCGATACCCCAAGCATTACTGGCCGGAGGACCCGTTGGTGGCGGAGCCGACGGCGAGGGCCAAGCCTCGGGGAACTTGAGCGGGTGTGGGGAGCTGTTGTGTGGCAGCACGCCAATTGAACAGGTGGCCGACAGTGGCAGCGAGAGAGGCTTGCTTGATGGCGAAGTTGTATATCAACTGAGCGCTAGAGGAACTAGAACCTTGTTTTAGGTAAGGGCGCCACTACAGAAGTATGTTCAAGGTTACCACTGCGATCAGGCTCGCTCGATACAGCTATGCAGTATCTCGAGGAGGGTGAAACAGCCAGCCAACAAGGTGTTGATAACTTGAGCGAGGCCGCCACTGCGCGGCAAGTGCAAGCCAGGGGAAAAGCAAGGCAGACACAGCGCATTGTTTCGAACAGCTGTATTTATACAGGGTGGCCCTTCGGACAAGTACGCTGGCACCCTCGTACCGTGCGTCGACCCGCTTGCGCGAGACCCAGTGATGTGTGTTGACAGCGCGCGGGCGACGTTGCTTAATCGATTCGCTCTTCGCAGCCTGGCAAGCCCTGGCTCTACAAATAGTAGTCGCGGGTGAGTCACGAACACCGCATGCCGTAGCGCTTCAATTTCTTACAACAATAAGGCTTTTGCCGTTCTACTGCCGATAACGTGATGTCCTGTTTGAGCATTCAACCAAGGAACAACCATGAAAAGGAAATCGAACGCGCTGGACTCTGTAGATCTGCAAATCCTTTCCATCATGCAGTCGGATTGTCGAACAACACTTTCGAAGTTGAGCGAAAAGATTGCGTTGAGTGAGACACCGTGCTGGCGACGCCTTAAACGGTTGGAGGATGATGGCTATATCAAGCGCTACCAGGCGATCCTCGACAAACATGTGCTGGGCTTCGATATCACCGCGTTCATTCAGTTATCTGTGGATTCCCATACCCCTGAGTGCACCCGTGAACTCGAGCAGCGGCTGATCGCTTCGCCTGAGGTGATGGCGCTGTACAACGTCACAGGTGACTTCGACTTCATGATTCAGATCGTCTGCCCGACCATGGAGATCTACTCTCAGTTCGTCGAGCTAACGCTGCGCTCGCTCAAGTGCATCAAGCAGATCAAGACCTCGGTCAGCCTGAGGGAAATCCATGCCAGCAACCACCTGCCAATTTGCTCGTTATCCGCTTGAGTGCCTCACGCTGTGGGTGTTTGGGTGTATACGTCCGGGCGATGGAGTTGCCACAGGTAATTGGGCCGGTTGACGGGTGTAAAGCCTATCTTTTCGTACAGCCAGGGCGCTGTGGTGGTGGCTAACAGGATCCGCCGCAGCGACCTCACTTCAGGTACTTCAAGCAAGGTTTCCGAGAGCCGGCGCCCCAGGCCTCGCCCTCGGTATGCCTCGTCGACGAAGACATCGCACAGGTAGCCGAAGGTCGCAAAGTCTGTGACCAGGCGGGCGAAGCCCACCTGCTGGGCTCCGTCGTAAGCGCCTACGCACAGGCTGTTGGCGATACTGGTCTCTACCCGGTCCCGGGAGATGCCAGCTGCCCAGGTCGAGGTGGTGAGGAAGGCATGCACAAAAGTGATGTCCAGGCGGGCCTTGTCGAGCGTCAGAGTTATGGTGTCGGTCTCAGTGATGGTGCCCATGAAGCCCTTCCTTGAATGTGGGTTTGTCTTGCCTACGGTAGAGCGTCACCAGCGCTACCGCCACTGCCGCGAGCGCGCAGTTGATGTACCAGAACAGGGTGAAGTCGCCCAACCCTGCGAAGCGGCTGGCTACCGCATTGCCTGCCACTGCGCCCAGCAGGCCCATCAGCCCTAGTACACCGAAGCCCACAGGGAGCAGGTCGACCGGCAGGCCTTTGCTGAGCAACGCGTCGATCGCGGGGTCGATGGTGATTTCGCCCAGCGTGAACAACAGCACACCTGCTAGGAACACTGGCTCAACGGATGACTCGGCCAGCAGCCCGAAGGCTAGGCACATGAGGGTGAAGCCCAAGGCCAAAGTCAGATACACCGGCAGCCGCTGCGACAGCCATGTGTTGAGGGGGATCTGCAGCGCCATCACTGCGGCGGCGTTCACCCAGAACACGTGGGCTACGGCATCCGTACCCCATGCACTGTCGGCGATCAAGGGAAAGGCATATTCCAACTGGATGTAGTGGAACTGATAGCACAGGGTCACGGCCATCAGCACAACGGCCAGAGGCATGGCCATGACCGCACGCACGGCCCTGCCAAAGTCAGGCTTGGGCCGGGCAGGGCGTTCGGGTGTCGCCGATGGGGCGCGCACGGCGTGGAGCACCCCCAGTGCCACGGCCTGGATGCACGCGGCGAACAGGAAGAAGGCGAATGCCGTCTGGTCGATGAGCGCGGCCCCCAGTGAACTGCCGAGGGCTACGCCGAGGTTGTTGACCGTACTTCTAAAAGAAAACAGCAAGTAGTGGTTGGTAGCGGGTGTCAAAGCGACGAGCGCGGCCTTTGCCGCAGGTGTGAAGAACGCCTTGCTCACGCCGAGCGCCAGGCTCAGTGCGCAAAGGGCGGGGGGCGACGACACTCCTGTGGCGAACAGCACATAGGTGGCGATCTGTAAAACTAGACCGATTTTCATCGTGAACAAGGGCGTGGCTCGATGGCTCACATACGCCCCTGCAAAGGAGGCCGCGTATTGCCCCGAGAGAAATAGCGTCAGCTGTCCTGCGGCAAAGGCCGGAGACTGGCCAAGCCCCTTGACCATGTACACCACGAAAAAAGGGATTACCGAAAAGTAACCCAGTGCAGTGAGGAACTGGACCAGCACGACGCGCCGAGCGTCGCTTGGCATCGAAACAACCAGGGTACGCAGGCTCATGGGTCGACAATGACCTCGATGCGATCTAATTCCAGGTTCAGGCGTTCCTCCAGCAGGAGGCGGTCCGGCGCCGAGACGATGATGCCCCCATGACGATGGAACGAGTCGGTCATGGCCTTGATCGTGTCGCCGGGCCTGAGGTACATCTCGAACCAGTGCACGTATCCAGCGCTGCGCTCGGGGACGTGGATTGACCTGACGGTGCCTACAGGGAAGTCGAAATAGCTGATGGCGGCGCAGCCATGGCGTGTTAGTAACACTTCTACGGGCCCACCCAGCAGCAACCGGGCGTGGGCGGTTATCATGTCGAACCCTGTCACTATCTCGACCAAGTTCCAGATACGGTCGCCGCCCGGTCGGTTGTGGCATTCGATGATTTCGATCGCGTCGCCGTCCACCTTGAACTCCAGGTGGCCCGGCCCGTCGGTAAGCCCGATGGCGTCCAGGCAGCGACGAATATAATGCCACTGGCTGGTGGAGAGGGCGGATGATTCTGAATCGACCACGTGCCCGACTTCCACCAGCCCGCCGACCCCACCGAGGCGTTTTTCGGTCACGGCCAGCAGGTGATGCACCCCTGCGATGCTGAACGTCTCGCAACTGAACTCCTCGCCGGGCACCCAGCTTTCGACGATGTAGCGCCCGTTGGCCGCGAGCGGCACGGTGGCACCTGCCTCGACCCGGTGCACATCACAGCTGCCGGTCCCGCCCACGGGCTTGGCTATCAGCGTACCCGGGCCTTCGTTATGCAGCGCGTGATCGGATGTGCAGGTGCGCCGCTCGAAAAAGGCCACCTTGGTGAGCCCTTGGGCGCGCAATGCTTCGCGCGTCAACAGCTTGTCTCGAGACACCAGCGAGGCGTGCAATGGCGGGGCGGCGATACTCAAGGTCCGCCCGATGATCGCTGCTGGCACGGTGCCGAGTTCGGTGAATGAGAGCACTGCTCGCAACGGCGTGCGGGTGTTGATGGCGGAGGCCTTGAACAGTAGGCCGGGAATGTCGTCGAAGTCCGCGAGATGTATTTCGCACGGCGCCGTGCGCTGCCAAGGCGTCAGTCGCTTCGTTTCGGTCAGCACGACGACCGATGGTGCGACCATCATGACTTTGCGCAGGTAGTCGTCTGTAGGGCCGAGCAATAGCAGCCTCATCGATCACCCCTGAAGGTCGAGAGTCAGGTCGGAAAAGATATGCACAAACTCGTCCAGCGAATCCTGGCTGACGGTCAACGGTACGATCAGTTTCAGAACAGCGGGATCGTGCGGGCAGATTGTGGTGCAGACCTGATTGAGAAAAAGCGAGTGCCACAGGTTGAAGCAGGTCTCGGCATCTTTGCAGTGAATGAAGACGCAGGCGGCCAGCCCTGTAACCTTCTGGATCACGTCCGGGCAGCTCCCGGCGCAGGCACCCAACTGCCCGCCGAAGCATTCCAGCGGTTCCAGCGCATTGCCAGGCCCAAGGTGTTCGTCGAGCAGGTCCAACACCGCGCTGGCCAGGTGAAGTGCCAGGTTGTTGTTCGCGAAGGTGCTGCCGAGGATCTTCTGGCAACCCGGCCGGGCGAAGAGGTCATCGAACAGCGGCGTACGCAGCAGCAAGTGGGCACTGGGTATCAGGCCGCCGGTCAGGGCTTTGGCCAGAAGCAGCATGTCGGGCCGTTCACGCCAGCCCAGGGCTTGCATCGCCGAATACGCGCCGCAGCGCCCCAGCCCGGAAAACACTTCGTCGACGATGCTGACGGTACCGAACGCCCGGCACGCCTTGAGCAATCGGTCAGCTTCACTGGCCGGGCAGGCGCGGCCGCCACCCATGGCCTGGACTGGCTCGATGAGCAGGGCGGCGATGTCTTCACCCGCAATCAGTGCCAAGGCTTGGTCGATCTCCTCGAAAAACACCACCTCTAGGTCGGGCCGCAGTGTTTCGAAGCCCACACGATGGGCGGGCTGATCGCTCAGGTGGAGGGTCAAGGCACTGTTGCCATGGAAGCAGCGCCGTCGGACCAGCAGCTTTCGCCTCGAGGTGTGAAACAGTGCGGCCTTGACCGCGCCCTCGACCGCTTCGGTACCGGTGGTCAGGGTGCACAGCTTCCACGAACCGGGCAGCTCGATACGGTCGATCAAGCGCTCCGCCAACGGGGCCGCACCTGTGCAGATACCCAACGGCGCCCCCACAGGTAGGTCCTGCCGGACCAGCTCGATCAGCTGGTGCTGGATCGCTTCATGATTGTGCCCCAGGATCGACGCACCATAATGCCCGACGAAGTCCAGCCAGCGCTTGCCCTCACTGTCGTAGAGGAACTCGCCTTTGGCTCGGAGGAAAACCGGGGCCTGGCCCAGTTGCTGCAGCAGGGAGGCCCAATGTGGGTTCACCAATGCCTGATATCGCTCCAGTGCCAGCGGTGAATTCACAGGAAGTCTTCCATGGCGAAGTTCAGGGGTGGCCGCCGGTTGACGACGTGAATCCGGTGCAATTCTTCCCAAGCGCGGTGGGTCAGTTCCAGCAGCAGAGCGTAGGCCGTTGCGGTGGACCGTTGCTGTGCCATGCTCAATTCGCCCACTTCCGACAGCATGATCCTTGAGATGTACTGATGAGCCAACTTGTCGTTCAACTGCTCATGCTTGCGTGAGGGCCGGTTGTTGAAGACGGGGGCACTGCTGAATTGCGCCGATAAAGCATTGAGCAGGTTTTCCTGGCCTGGCAGGCCTTCGGTGATGGTGGCCGCTGCGAAATACGAGACCACGTCACTGGTTGCGAAATAGGTGTAGAAATCGCACAACAGCTGTGCGAAGGGGGTCGGTAGCGCCGTGTGTAACGCGTCCTCGCTCATGCCCAACGATTTACACGTCTTGAGCTCGTAGAGCTCATGCCCGGCCTCCTCCATGTAGTAGCGGCGAGCGAGCTTTTTCAGCGGCCGCGGCAGCCGTTTGGCGATAGCGGGGCAGATCAGGTCGATGAACCGATCAGTGATGTAGTACTCCTGAGCGTAGCTCGCGGCGATCAGGGCATCGCGGCGATCGTTTTGGTCATTGAACGAGGCGCGGTACTGGCTGCCGCTTTGCTCGGCGAGGAAGTCCAGCCCCCAGCGTTCAAGGCGGATGGCCAGGTTCAGCCCAGAATCAGTAGCCTCAATGGGTAGTAGGTTCGTGCAGAGCTTCCCCGCACCGGGCTGCTGGCTACGCACCAGTAGCCAAGTCAATACCGACAGGCACTTGCGCACTTCGCCCACCCAGAACGCACTGAACTCCACCTCTACCGGGGGGTGTGGCTTACCCAGCAGCCGCTCAAGCAGCGCGGCCGCTGCCGATACAGCCGGTGGGCAGATGATCATCCAGCTCTGTAGCGCTACGCGGGCATAGACGAGGTAGATGTTGGTGCTGCTGGCATACAAGGCATCGAATGGCCGGGGCGAGGTATCTGCGATGAAGTCCAGCAGTTCACGTGCAACGCCAAGCTCGGTGAAGGGGTGCCTTTGCAAGGCACACTCGGCTTCGCTGAGGGCTTCCTGCAACAGGTGCTGTTTCTTCGCAAGCGTGTGTTCAGGCGCCGACTCCCTGATGAGCCCGGCATCGTCGAGTACCGAAACGATGTTCTGGAGCTGCAGGTCGGCTGTTTTCTGCTGCAATGCTGGCCAGTGCTCGCTGTCTTTGCGCATCAGGCCCTTCAACGTTGCATCGAGCAAAGCTGCAGCTTCGCTAGACAATGCGAACTCCGAATCCTTTTCGCCGATTTCGACGGTTCCGTTCAACTCGTCGGCATGGAAATAGCCGACATCCAGGAACGGTTTGCGGTAGCTGCCAATGGACCACTTTTCCATGCTGGTTTCCTCAGCTGAACAAGCGAAGTTTGACGGTTGCCTCGTAGTAGGCGCAGATCTGGCTGTCCCAGCGCCCCATCAATTCGAGCAGCGAGCAGGCATGGACAAGGGTGACCCTGGCTTCCTCTGCCGAGATCGCGGGAAAGTGGCATAGCAGTTCGTTGGTGATGTTGCCGTGACCTTCGGACTCGTTGACATTGGAATGCCCGATGATCGGCCCCCAGAATGCTTTGGGAATATCAAGGCGCTGGCAGGATTCGATGAACAGCTCATTGAATTCCGGATAAGGCTCTTCGAACAGAAACAGTGCGCTGATGAACGACAACAGGTGCTGCCGGGCATACACACCGAGCGAAGAATAGATAGAGAAGGTCGAATCCAGTGGCGCTACCTGCCCGAGCTTGTGCTTATCGATGCCTACCGCGTGCAGCGCCTCGGCCAGCAGGGACTCATGATCATGCTCCTCCAGAAACAGCTTCTTGATCCCTTGGTACACCTCTGGGCTGGTGTGGTGGGCCATCGCGGGTGAGATGACTTTCGGTGCCTGCTTGACGATGTGGTAGTACTCAATGGCGAAACCGATAAGTTGCGTGCGCGTGACACTGCGGTCCTTCATCCGTATATACAGCGGCGAGTCGCCCTGCTTTCTGTGGAAACTGGCGATGGTTGCGTTGAGCTTGCGCGTGAACTCCTTGCCCGAAAGCACTCCCGCAGGCTTGCTGTATCGGCCTTCGGTTAGCAGATAGTGCTTGTCGAGGTCGGCAATCAGCGCTGCGACCGATTCTGCCTCGAAACGCGCCTCGTGTTTGCGACAGAGTTCGTCGGTACTCAGGCAACCCTCTTTCAAGTCGGCGAGCAGCGCCACCAGGCTGGCGTCCTGTGGGTCTTCCAGCACTACACTCTGCAGCCGATAGTCCAGGTGGTGGCTGTCACCGACCTGCGTGTGCATAACGCCCGCCCGGAATTTGGGATAACGGAATCGTTGGCTATGGGTTTGCATGCGAGCGCCCCTTATGGGTTGACTGGCCGGAGAAGGGTTTCGGTGGTCGAGTAAAAATCCCAGACGGCAGAATGGAAGTTGTCGTACAACTCCACGAATACATGGGTGTTCGCCTTCATGCTGCGTAGCTGGTCGGCCGTGACCACGGGTATTTCGGCGAACAGTTCTCGGGTGAGCACCCCGTGCTCGGCACCGATGTTGATATTGGCGTGAGCCATGATGGGGTCGATGAACGCGTTATCGACCTTTCCACTGGCTTGCATCGCCAGGATATAACTATCGACCTCGATGTCTTTGCCTTCGAGAATGCCCATGGTGGTGAAAAAGAACAGTGGGTCGGTCGCTGCCCAATAAGCCAGTGCATTGCACAGCGCCAGGGTCTCTGGCAGGGGCATCGATGCACGTATTTGCTGCTGGGTGATGCCAAGGGTGCTCAGTGCTTTGAAGATGAGTTCATCGTGACCGTATTCCTCACCGTAAAACTCATTCATCTTCAATCGGGCTTTTTCCGAGGCGACGTAATTGAGCACTGGCGAATCGAACCAACTTTCGCGATAGAGGAAGTTGAAGTTCTCGATGGCCATGCCGTAATAGACGTTCACCGGCACCTGCTCTGGCGCCTGCAGCGCTCGCCAGAATTTGTTTGCATAGAGTGTTTTGTGAAGCAAATCGGCCTGAAGGTCCTCAATGATGAGTATGGCTTCATCACCGGTCATGTACCGCTCGCCAGAGTCGATGCGATAGGCCAGGTTGCTCTCGGCGAGCGACTCCAGCAGTTCTCCCACCTCCTCGCTGGGCAGGGCGCCGTTGAGGGCACACACTTCATCCAGTGTCCTGGAGCCATCACACAGCGCGAGTACTTGATTCCATTGGGTACTGTCGCCGGTCAAACCGCTTATTTCATGTTCACTACCTGAAAACAACAACGTTTTCGCCGCAGGGTCGTGACCCTCTTGGAACCGGCCAAATGCGACAAAGGTCTCGCTCATCCCAGTGCTCCTCGTCGAATAGGAAAGCCGGGCATTACGCCCGGCCAGTGACGCCCTGTTACAAGTGAGCAGCCATCAGGATCGGACGCTGATGCTTGGCCTTGATCACGATCTTCTTGCTGGAGGTATCAACTTTCTTTTCCGATTTGGCAACGGTAGTCGACATGGTCTTATCCCTTCAGTGATGGTAATGCCGGTCCGATCCGATACATGGAATGCATGCAATCGAACATTTAAATGTCCAATCCCGGCGGAACTATTCAAGCACTGGAGGAGAGAAATAAAATTGCTTTTTCCGAAGTGCAGTGGCCCCGGGTTTGGAAAAATCTTCCAATCGGGTGCTGTTGCATGGTGGCAGGCTGATGCCGCTCTCGCCGGGCGGGGTGGGGGTTGAAAGCGCGGCCCAGGTGGGATGAGCCGCGGCGGGGTATTACTCGTGGTGCTCGGCGCCGACGAACGTCAGCGAGGTGAAGTAGCCGTACGCGTCGAGCGCCTTGTTGCCCTCGACCTTGGCCTCGCTGTAGGCGGCGATCACGTTCAGGCCTTCGTTGCGCACCGTGACCTGGGCGCGGCCGTCCTTGTCGGTGGTGATGGTGGCTTGCTCGGGCATGTTGCGAAAGTCTTCGTAAAGCTTGACCCCTTCGACCGGTTTGCCGTTGGACAGCACCTGCACGGCAAGCGGCTTGCCCTGCCCCACGGTGGCGGGGTCCACTTGCGGCACGATCACCAAGCCCAGTTTGTCGAGCTTGGGCAACTGGCTGTAGTGGTCGTTGATCGCCAGGCTGTAGCGCAGCCCCTGCGTGGTGGACACGGCGTTCTTGACCTCGGCCTTGGGTTTCTCTGCCCACTTGCCGTCGGCGTCCTTGGTCCACACGCCTGCGTCGAATTCCACGGCCACCACGGCCGCCCCCTTGGCCGGTGCCAGGCGGGCGTGATCCTTGAGTTTCTCGATCTCGACCTTCAACGCGTCGCCCTTGCCGTTCCAGGCGTGGGCGGCCTTGACCTGGGCAGGGTCGAAGGCATCGTCTTCGGCGCCTTCGCCGACCACCACTTCGATGTGGCCACGGCGCTGTTCGGTCCAGAGGCCGTGAGCATTGGCCTGGGTGGCGGCGAGTAGGGGGAGGGCAGCGGCGATCAGGTGCAGCGAGAAACGTTTCATGGAAAGCCTCGTTGTCGGAAGAAGCACTAAGCTAACGAAGCGAGGGGGGGTAAATCTGTGCCGTACTGTTACCAGATTTTACCGAAGCTCACCGGCTTCAGGAGGTGTCTGGCAACAGCCGCCAGCCGGCCTCAGCCGGGCTGGCGCAGGCTGGGGTCGGCGATGAGCATGAACAGGCGGAACAGCACGACCGTGGTGAACAGCTGCAGGAAGCTGTTGAGGCTGTCGATGATCAATTGCACGAGCATGTTGCCGCCTTCCGGTGGGTACACCTGGGCGCTGGCCCAGTCGATCGCCCACAGCGGCACCAGCACCAGCAGGATGCACGCCAGGATGCGCCAGAAATGGCCCTGGGTGAGCAGGAAGCTCTGCTTGATCGCACTGAGCGGTGGCAGCCCGCGCAGCACCAGCAGGTATTCGGAAAACACCAGTTTGGCCATCACCCACAGCCCCGGCAGCACGAACAGCGACATGCCCAGCATGATGCACAGCGTGCTCACCGCAGCCAGCAGCGCAAAGCGTGGCCACAGGCGCAGCGCCATGGCCCAGAGGTCTTGGGTGCGCGGGGTGTCGCCGTGGCTGCGGGCATCGAGGAACAGGATCAGGGCGCCGGTGTAGAGGGGATAGAACAGCAGGCCGACGAGGATGTCGTACACAGGTGAGCCGTTGGGGCCGGTGCTATGGGCCACCAACTGCTCGGCCAGCGCTTCCAGCACGATCAGTGGCAGGCACAGCGCAGCGATGGCCAGCAGGTGGCGGCGAAAGAAATACAGGGCGTCTTGGACTACGGTGAGCGGATTCATTGGGGTCTGCGTCAGGGTCGAATGGCGAAGCAGGCGTCACTGTAGCCGATCGGCCGCGGCTGGATAAATTAACTTTAATGCGGGGTATGGATTGAAAGCACCGGGGCCGGGCCGCATTGTTTTCCCGTCTGGCCAGTGGGCCACTTCTTTCGGCAACTTGCGAGGTCGCCATGAACAGTGAAGAGCAAACCCTGATCGATGGCTTGTTCACCCGCCTGAAAAAGGCCGAGGCCGAGGGCGGCGCCCGCGATGCCCAGGCCGATCAGTTGATCAAGCAGCACCTGGCCGCCCAGCCATCGGCCGCCTACTACATGGCCCAGGCCATTCTGGTGCAGGAGGCAGCCCTCAAGCGCATGGATGAGCAGAAGCGCCAATTGCAGGCTGAGCTGGATGAAGCGCGTAGCCGGGCGCAGGCGCCTGCCCAGCAAGGCGGCGGGGGCTTTCTTTCCAACCTGTTCGGCGGCGGTAGCCGTGAGCCTGCGCCTGCCCCGCGCAGCGCCGGCGGCTGGCGCGACCCCAACAGCGGCTGGGGCCAGCCTGCGCCCCAGCAGAACTATGCCCCACCACCCCAACCGCAGGCCGCACCGGCTGGCGGCGGCTTCATGCGGGGTGCGTTGCAGACCGCCGCCGGCGTGGCCGGGGGCGTGATGCTGGCTGAGGGCATCAGTAGCCTGTTTCACCACAACAGCGCGCCGCAGGAGATCGTCGAGGTCATCCGCGACGAGCCGGCAAATTATGACCAGGGCCAGGTGGCCGACCAGGGCAACTGGAGTGACCAGGACCCCGGCGGCTTCGCTAACACCGATTGGGGCAGCGATGGCGCCGACGGCGGCTTCTTCGACGACGATGATTACGTCTGAAGCCTCAA
Organism: Pseudomonas sp. URIL14HWK12:I12; assembly: GCF_003097135.1. Classification (GTDB taxonomy): domain Bacteria; phylum Pseudomonadota; class Gammaproteobacteria; order Pseudomonadales; family Pseudomonadaceae; genus Aquipseudomonas. The sequence continues at coordinate 229,145 of NZ_QEQL01000006.1, read as the reverse complement.
GGGCTGGCATACTGATCGCCTGACCACGCAGCGCCGCCTTCGGGCGGCGCTGCCGTATCCAGCCGAAAAGGGGCAGGTGTGAAAACCATCGCTGTGTTCGCCGATGTACAGAACCTGTATTACACCGTGCGCCAGGCCTACGGTTGCCACTTCAATTACTCGGCCTTCTGGCAGCAGATCAGCCGCGAAGGCCAGATCGTCAAGGCCTATGCCTACGCCACCGAGCGCGGTGACCCGCGCCAGCAGCAGTTCCAGCAGATCCTGCGCAACGTGGGCTTTACCGTGAAGCTCAAGCCCTACATCCAGCGCGCCGATGGCTCGGCCAAGGGCGACTGGGACGTGGGCATCACCATCGACGTGCTGGACGCCGCGCCCGAGGTCGATGAGGTGGTGCTGGCCTCTGGCGATGGCGATTTCGATTTGCTGCTGCAGCGGGTCATCGAGCGCCACGGTGTGCAAGCCACCGCCTACGGCGTGCCTGGGCTGACCGCCGGGGCGCTGATCCGCGCAGCCAGCCGCTACGTGCCCATCGAAGGCAACCTGTTGCTGCGCCATTGAGCCGGGCGGTGGCGCTCGCGGGGCACGCACTGGTGTAAACTGCGCGCCCGTATTTGCCCCACCCTGATTGGTACCTCCATGACCTTCGCCTCCCTCGGCCTGATCGACCCTTTGCTGCGCACCCTGGAAACCCTGGGTTACAGCGAGCCTACCCCGGTTCAGCAAAAGGCTATCCCCGCAGTGCTCGCTGGCCGCGACCTGATGGCCGCCGCCCAGACCGGCACCGGCAAGACCGCGGGCTTCGCCTTGCCCTTGCTGCAGCGCCTGGCGCAAGAAGGGGCGAAGGTGGCCAGCAACTCGGTACGCGCCCTGGTGCTGGTGCCCACCCGTGAACTGGCCGAGCAAGTGCATGCCAATGTGCGTGCCTATGCCGAGGCGCTGCCGGTCAGCACCTACGCGGTGTATGGCGGCGTCAGCATCAACCCGCAGATGATGCGCCTGCGCCGTGGTGTCGACGTGCTGGTGGCCACGCCTGGCCGGCTGATGGACCTGTTCCGCCAGAACGCAGTCAAGTTCAACCAGGTCCAGGCACTGGTGCTCGACGAGGCCGACCGCATGCTCGACCTGGGGTTTGCCGAAGAACTGCGTGGCCTTTATGCCAGCCTGCCCAAGCGCCGCCAGACGCTGCTGTTCTCCGCCACGTTCTCCGACGAGATTCGCATGCTTGCCGGGCAGATGCTCGACGAGCCATTGTCGGTGGAAGTCAGCCCGCGCAACGTTGCCGCCAGCAGCGTGAAGCAATGGCTGGTCACGGTGGATAAAAAGCGCAAGGCCGACCTGTTTTGCCACCTGCTCAAGGCCAAGCGCTGGAAACAGGTACTGGTGTTCGCCAAAACCCGCAACGGCGTTGACCAATTGGTCGAGCGCTTGCAGGGCCAGGGTTACGCCGCCGATGGCATCCACGGCGACCGCCCGCAGGCCACGCGCCAACGCGCGCTGGATCAATTCAAGGCCGGTGAGCTGGCAATCCTGGTTGCCACTGACGTGGCCGCACGGGGCCTGGACATCCAGGACCTGCCCCAGGTGGTCAACCTCGACCTGCCCATCAACGCCGAGGACTATGTTCACCGCATCGGCCGCACCGGCCGTGCTGGCAATACGGGTGAAGCGGTCTCGCTGGTGTGCGCCGATGAAGTCGACCAACTGGCCGCCATCGAGCGCCTGACCCGGCAGGTGATCAAGCGCATCGATGAGCCAGGCTTCGAACCTGATCACCGTGTGCCGGAAACCACCGCCGGCGGTGAAGTCATCAAGAAACCGAAAAAACCCAAGAAGCCGAAAACCGGTGGTGCGAAAGGGTCACTGGGGCGGTGGGTGGAAAACCACGATGCACCGCAGCCCGAGATTCAGGCGGTGCGCAAGGTGCCCAAGTTCAATACCGGGCCGCGCAAGCGTAAGCCTTGAGAGGCACCGCCCTTGCGAAGGGTAGCGGGCTGTTTGCGCCGCTCGCGCACTGGCCGAATGATCTCGTTGATCGGGTCATGGCCTAGGTGAAAACGCAATTCTTGGCTCTATGTGGCTAGGCCAAGGCTCCCTAAGCTGCCTGCAGTTATTTCACAGCACAGGTAGCCCCCATGACCCAACGCCTCGATTACACCCAGCTCGCTGCCGAAGCCAGCGCTAAATACCTGGATTTCACCCTGGAGCTCACGCGCAAGACGCCCTGGCTCGCGCCGCTCAAGCACCTGGTGATGCTGCGAGCATCCCAACTCAACGGCTGCGCGTTCTGCGTAGACATGCACGTGAAAGAAGCGCGGCTACACCAGGAGCGCGAGCTGCGTCTGCACCATGTGGCGATTTGGTACGAGTCGCCGCTGTTCTCGGCCCGTGAACGAGCAGCTTTGGCCTGGACCGAGGTACTCACGCAATTGCCCCCCAATGGTGTCAGCGAGGCGGATTACGCCCAGGTGCGGGAGCAGTTTTCCGAAAAAGAAGTGGCGGAGCTGACCTACCTGATCATCGCCATCAACGGCTGGAATCGCCTGGGCGTGGCCTTCACCCCGGTGCCCGGGAGCTGCGACGAGCTTTACGGGTTGGATAAAGCCGGTTTGAGTTAATACCCCGTGAGCCGCCGAATGGCCTGGCCCAGGCGCACGGCGTCGGCCGGGTCGCTGCAGTGCGTGAAGCCAATCAACAGCCCCGGTGCAGCGGGCACCCCGGCGTACCACGCAGACAACGGTTGCACGGCCATGCCTTGCTCGAGCAGCTGCTGCGCTATTCGGCGGTCGTCCAGATGAGGGGCGAGCTCGAGCAGAAGATGCATGCCCCCTGGCGCTGGCGCCGCCCGCTGCCCGGTACCCAGCCCCTGTGCCAGCGCCTCGGCAGTGGCGGTTCGGCGCTGGGCGTAAAGCTTGCGCATGCGCGCGATGTGCCGGGCGAAATGCCCCTCGGCCATGAATGTTTGAACCTGCGCCTGCACCATCGCCGGCACTGCGCCCGCGAAAAAGCACCGGCTCACGCGCTCGAAGCGTTCCACTTCGCTTGCAGGCACCATCAAGTAGGCGACTCGCAGGCCAGGAAACAGCACCTTGCTGAAGGTGCCTGAATACAGCACCCGGCCCTGGGTATCCAGGCTCGCCAAGGCGGGCAAAGGCCGGCTGCAGTAGCGGAACTCGCCGTCGTAGTCATCCTCCAGCACCCAACTGCCCGCTTGGCTTGCCCAGGCCAACAACGCCTGGCGCCGGGGCAGGGCAAGGCTCACCGACAGCGGGCTTTGGTTGGCCGGGGTCACCACCGCCAGGCGCGCATGAGCCGCCTGGGCCACGCCTTGCTCGACGTTCAAACCGTGCTCATCCACTGCGACCGGCACCGGGGTAAACCCTGCTTCGCGCAGCAACTGGCGAGTGGGCGGGTAGCCGGGGCTTTCCACCCAGGCCGCATCGCCCTGCTGCAGCAAAGCGTGTGCTACCAGTGCCAGGCTGTGCCGCCAGCCGCTGGTGATGAACACCTGGCCCGCCTCGCAACTCAAGCCGCGCGCCACCTGCAGGTACGCGGCGATAGCCGCGCGCAGCCCCGGCAGCCCATGGGGCGGCGGGTAATCCAGCGCCTCGATGCCCATCCCGCGAACGTAGCGCGCCCCCAGGCGCGCCCACAACTTACGCGGAAATACATCCAGCGCCGGCACCCCCATCTGGAAGGGCATCAGCGTGCCAGGGCGCCAGAGGGTGTCAGGGAACTGTGCGCCTTGCGCCGGCAACGGGGTAGGGGCGGCACGGGTGGTGCTGTGTAACTGCAGGTTCGGGTTCACCACCGTGCCGGCCGCGCCCCGGGCCAGCAGGTAGCCCTCGCCAGTCAACAGCGCCCAGGCCTGGTCGACCGTACCGCGCGCCACGCCCATTTCCTTGGCCAATGCGCGAACCGAGGGCAGGCGCTCGCCAGGCTCGAGCGTGCCGGTCTCGATGGCGGTGCGGATGCGTTGGTAGAGTTGGTGGTGGAGGGCGGGGAGATTCATCGTGGGATAGTGAGGTGCAGGCCTAGCTCTGTGTTTGGCATGAAATCGGTTATCTAGTCTGATGCTGGGCCAAGCGTCTGGGTCAGGCATATCGAACAGCAAAGTCCGCAATCTTGCCTGTGCCCTGATAATCCACCATCTGCATCCCCTGTGCTCTTGAATGCTGCGTTTAGCCAACTGCACAGCCTTGTGGTGAAGGCTAGACGCAGATTCGGCGGGCGCCGATATCGGTATAAGGACGTTGCTCAATTCGATGACACCCTCTCGCGGGGCTCTGGCAAACTTCATCAGCCACTGATTGCAGTTGCTGGTCTTGTCCACGCACCAGTAGGTTGGCCCGGCCCGGCCCGGCCCGAACTGACCGAGCTGTCGGTCAGCTTTGCCTACCCAATAATCAAAGATGAAAACGGCTTTCGCAGCGATGGAGGTACCTTCAGCGCTTGTGAATAAAGTAGGTCGGTAGCATCGGCGATGTAGGCTAAAGCAAAGCAGTCACCGGCGCCAAGATCCGTTTGTGCTTATGGGTTGTAGCGCAGCAGGGTAGGGTCTACGTATATGCACCTGTGCTCCGGGATAGGAAGGCCAAAGTCAGCCGCGAGATTTGCGCACAGCAGTGATGCTCAGGGCGCGCGCCAGTGCGTCGTGCTGCTGCAACCTGCGTGTGGCTAGTACGGTTCGAACCTACCCAGCAGAGGCATTGCCTTGTTGGCTTTTATACACGCCTTTAGAATGGCCTGCCCTCGCCAGGCAGGAAACACCATGTGGTTCATGAATAAAAAAACGCTTAGTGCCGAGCAGGCGACTGCGCTCAATGACCAGGCCTGGGCGGCCTTTCGTGAGCAGGATCTGGACGCCGCGCAGGAGTGCTTCCAGACCCTTGCCAAAGCGTGTCCCGCCGACCCGCGCTGGATGAATGGCGTTGGCGCGGTGAGCCTGGCACGTGACGATCGCGCCGATGCCCATCGACACTTCCAGATGGCCGCCGATCGTGACTATCCCGGCAGCCACTACAACCTCGGCATCATGGCCTACCAGGACGGTAATCACGATGCCGCCCGCCGACACTTCCAGAGAGCTGCCGAGCACGATTATCCGGGCAGCCACTACAACCTCGGCAGCCTGGCCTTCCAGGAGGGTGATCACGACACCGCCCGCCAATACTTCCAGAAAGCCGCCGGGTACGATTGTCCCCGCAGCCACTTCTACCTTGGCAGCATGGCCTACCAGGATGGCGATCACGATGCCGCCGTCGAGCACCTCAGCAACGCCGTGCGCCACGATCATCCGGAGGCGCTGAACCTGCTCGGTGACGTCCATCTGCATGCCGAGCGCTATCCGCAGGCTGAGCAGGCTTACCGGCGCGCGGCCGAGTTGGGCAATGTCGACGGCTACAATAATCTTGGCCTTCTGTGCTTGCAGCTCGAAGACTATCAGCAGGCCAAGCAAGCGTTGTTGCAGGCCCTGGAATCCGACCACGTCTACGCCCAGCACAACCTGGCTGTGGCCTGTCACCGCCTGGGCGAGCTCGAGGCGGCCGAGCGCTGGTACCTGATCTCCTTCTCCCTGCACGGCAACCTGCAATCGCTGGAGAACCTTGGGCATGTATATGGCGAAAGTGGGCGTCAGGTCGAGGGCCAGGCGCTGGTCGCGGCCTCCGACAAGCTCTACGAGGATCAGCCTCTCAACGATTACGAGCAGGCGTTGATCGACCGTTTGCTGGCCTGAGCGACGATGACCTTACGGAGAATCCTCGACGACGCTTGAGAGAGGCGCTGGGGTATCGCAGCCATGGGGTGATCTGAACCTGCCGCCCGATCTGCAGATCAGCAGGATTGCCCTGCTGACCAATGATCTGTCGACACATCCGGCGAAGTACGCGATGCGCCACCGTATCCCGTACACCAGCGTCGCCACTCAGCTCACCGAGCTGGCGCCGAAGTTGGCCGTGCATGTGGGCGGCTGCGCCCGCATCGCCGGCCTGATGTAGGGCGCGAACTTCGCAGTCGTGCTGGCGGCTAGTGGCGCTGTCGCGGATGCGACGCTTCTCGCGCATCGAGCACATCGCCATCAGCGCGGTGATGGACGACCAGGCCCTGGGCGGGCCGAAAAGCTAGAGCGACGTAGACGATTTGCGACCTTTTGGTCGTTCGCTACGAGCCCTTTGCTTTTTGTGTGCCCTCGGATGCCGCAGACGGTGCGATGCATTTGGTCAAAAGCGTGCAAGCGGAGCCGCACTGTACCTATTTGTACCTTCGGACCATAGGACTGATCCGGCTGCCACAAACCCCAAAAAGCCAAAAGCCGCGCAATCGCGCGGCTTCTCGAATGTCTGGTGGGCCCACACGGACTCGAACCGTGGACCAAAGGATTATGAGTCCTCTGCTCTAACCAACTGAGCTATAGGCCCTGACAGGCCGCTGATTATAACCAGCTCCCACGCCCTGCACCATCCGAAAAACCATTCAGAAATAAAGACGTGCAGATATTTTCACGCCGTAGCTTCTGGATTGCCGAGCCTGAAGAGTGGCTGGGGCTTTGGCTACCTCCCAACCCGCGCCCAAAAAAATCCCCGCCGCTGATCACTCAGGGGCGGGGATGGGTGCTTCAAGGCCGGCTATCACTCATCCAGGAACGAACGCAGGTGTTCGCTACGGGTTGGGTGGCGCAGCTTGCGCAGTGCCTTGGCTTCGATCTGGCGGATCCGCTCGCGGGTCACGTCGAACTGCTTGCCCACTTCCTCGAGGGTGTGGTCAGTGTTCATGTCGATGCCGAAGCGCATCCGCAATACCTTGGCTTCGCGGGCGGTGAGGCCTGAGAGCACTTCGCGGGTGGCTTCCTTGAGGCTTTCGACCGTAGCCACGTCGATCGGCGACTGCATGGTGGAGTCTTCGATGAAGTCGCCCAGATGGGAGTCTTCGTCGTCGCCGATGGGGGTTTCCATCGAGATCGGCTCTTTGGCGATCTTCAACACCTTGCGGATTTTGTCCTCAGGCATTTCCATGCGCTCGCCCAGCTCTTCCGGAGTGGGTTCGCGGCCCATCTCCTGGAGCATCTGCCGGGAGATACGGTTGAGCTTGTTGATCGTCTCGATCATGTGCACCGGGATACGGATGGTGCGCGCCTGGTCGGCGATCGAACGGGTGATCGCCTGGCGAATCCACCAGGTGGCGTAGGTCGAGAACTTGTAGCCGCGGCGGTATTCGAACTTGTCCACTGCCTTCATCAGGCCGATGTTGCCTTCCTGGATCAGGTCGAGGAATTGCAGGCCGCGGTTGGTGTACTTCTTGGCGATCGAGATCACCAGGCGCAGGTTCGCCTCGACCATTTCCTTCTTGGCGCGGCGTGCCTTGGCTTCGCCGATGGACATCCGGCGGTTGACGTCCTTGATCTCGGCGACGGTCAGGCCGGTTTCGTTCTGCAGGGCGAGGAGTTTTTCCTGGCAGCGCTGGATATCCGCTTGCAGGCGGCCGATGGCTTCGGCGTACTTGCTCTTGCCGGAGGCCAAGCCTTCTGCCCAGGCGGTGTCGACTTCGTTGCCGGGGAAGAACCGCAGGAAGTCGGCACGGGGCATGCGAGCGTCACGCACGCACAGCTGCATGATGGCGCGTTCCTGGCCGCGAACGCGGTCCAGGGCACCGCGCACCATTTCAACGAGCCCTTCGTACTGCTTTGGCACCAGCTTGATCGGCATGAACAGCTCGGCCAGGGCCAGCAGCTCGGCTGCGCCCTCCTTGCTGCTGCGGCCGTGCTTCTTCAGGGCCTTTTGGGTCACCTGCAGCTGGTCGGAAACCGCGCCGAAACGCTGGCGGGCGACTTCCGGGTCGGGGCCGCTCTCGGTTTCTTCCTCTTCGTCGTCGCTTTCCTCTTCTTCCTCGTCGTCCTTCTCGGCAGCGGGGGCGGCCTTTTGGTCGGCGGGGGCGGGCGGCTCGGACGGCTCGGCGATGGCGTCATCGGGATCGATGTAGCCGCTGAGCACGTCGGACAGGCGGCCACCTTCGGTAGTCACGCGGTCGTATTCGCTCAGGATGTGGTCGACGGTACCGGGGAAATGGGCGATCGCGCTCATCACCTCGCGAATGCCTTCCTCGATGCGCTTGGCGATTTCGATTTCGCCTTCGCGGGTCAGCAGCTCCACGGTGCCCATTTCACGCATGTACATGCGCACTGGGTCGGTGGTGCGGCCGATGTCGGTTTCGACCGCAGCCAGGGCGGCAGCAGCCTCCTCGGCGGCGGCTTCGTCCGTATCGGCTTCGGCCAGCAACAGAGCGTCCGCATCCGGGGCACTCTCGAATACGTTGATCCCCATGTCGTTGATCATGCGGATGATGTCTTCCACCTGCTCCGGATCTGAAATATCCTCTGGCAGGTGGTCGTTGACCTCCGCGTAAGTCAGGTAGCCCTGCTCACGACCGCGGGTGATCAACTCTTTGATACGAGATTGCTGTTGCGCTTTTCCGGACATAACACCCTATCCACTTAAGGTCTTGGCGGGCAAAAAACAAGCCGAGGATTATACCGCAGCTATGACCTCACACGCCAGTTGAGGTCGGGGTTTGTGCGTTCGCCTTGCTGTTGAAAAGATCGCGCAGCTGGTCTTTTTCCTCTGCGCTAAGCGATTGGCCCTGCCGGGCCTTGTTGAGCAGCAGCTCCAGAGCGCGCTCACGCTGGCGCGCCGACAAGCTGGTTATGGTGTCGAAAAACTGTTGTTCAAGGTTGTCGGCATCGATCAACCACTCCTTTTCCGCCAGGGCGGTCAGCAAACGGCCCTGATCGGTACCATGCCAACGCGCGATCAATTGTAGAGAGCGTAGCTTAGGATTTTTCTGGAGTGCCTCCAGCAACGCCACCAGCAACTGCGAGTAAACCTGGTTTTCATCGGCGAAATGGCTGGCGTCGTCGACCTTGCCGGCCAGTTGCGGATGGTGCAGCAAACTGCGCAATGCAGTGAGCACAGGAGCTTCGACGCTCACCGGCGGCCGCGGGGCACGTGGGGCGAAATCATTGCGGTTTTTACCCTTTTGCCAGGGCTTGCCCGCGCCGTCTTTCTTCCAGTTCTTACGTTCGCCGCCCTGGCGCGGTGCCCAGTTTTGCTGGGGGGCGTCGGCTGCGTAGTCGGCATAGGCCGGGGCGTAGTCGCCCCCGTGGCCTTCGAAATCGATACCGCCGATGTCGTATTCCGGCGCCGAACCAGAGGCCGGCGCTGAAGGGGGCGCGGCAGGTGCCTGCTGGGCCAATTGGCTCAGTGCCTCGCCCGACAGCCCGGTAATCTCCGCCAGGCGTGCCCGCATCAGGGCCTTGAGGTTGGCGCCGGGAATGCGGTCGATCAACGGCGCCGCCAGGGTGACCATGTGCGCCTTGCCCTCGAGCGAGCGTGGGTCGGCTTCTTCGGTCAGTTGCTGGAAGAAGTAGTCTGCCAGCGGCTGCGCATGCTGATGGATGCGCGCGCGGAAGGCGTCGGTGCCTTCGGCCCGCACCAGCGAGTCAGGGTCTTCGCCTTCGGGCAGAAACAAAAAGCGCGCCTTGCGCCCGTCCTGCAGGCTCGACAACGTGGATTCGAGCGCGCGCCAGGCAGCGTTGCGGCCGGCCTGGTCGCCATCGAAGCAAAACAGCACGCTGGGCACCAGGCGGAACAACCGCTTGAGGTGCTCCTCGCTGGTGGCTGTGCCGAGCGTGGCCACGGCATTGCGCAACCCCTGCTGGGCGAGGGCGATGACGTCCATGTAACCTTCGACCACGATCACTTCGTCGAGGTTGCGGTTGTGCTTGCGCGCCTCGTACAGCCCATAGAGCTCCTGGCCTTTGTGAAACACCGGGGTTTCCGGTGAGTTCAGGTACTTGGGCTTATCGTCGCCCAGTACCCGGCCGCCGAAGGCGATGACCCGGCCACGGCTGTCGCGGATGGGGAACATCACCCGGTCGCGGAAGCGGTCGTAGCGCTTGCCGGTGTCGGCGTTTTCGATCAGCAAGCCGGCGTCGATCATCACCTTCTGCTGAAGGGTATCGGCGCCCAAATGCTTGAGCAGGTTGTCCCAGCCCGGCGGTGCCAGGCCCAGGCCGAAGTCGCGCGCCACCTCGCCGGAGAGCCCGCGGCCCTTGAGGTAATCCACTGCGGCGCGGCGCTGCGGGTGGTGCTTCAGGGCCTGGCGGTAGAATTCGGCAGCGGCCTCCAGCAACGGGTACAGCGGCGAGTCGGTAGGCTGGCGCGGTTTGTTGCTGCGCCGGCCTTCTTCGCGCGGCACTTCCATGCCCAGGGCCTTTGCCATTTCCTCGACGGCCTGGGGGAAGTCCAGGTTGTCGTGGTCCATGACGAACCCCAAGGCGTTGCCGCCTGCGCCGCAGCCAAAGCAATAGTAGAACTGCTTGTCGGGGCTGACGGTGAAGGAGGGGGTTTTCTCCTTGTGGAAGGGGCAACAGGCCGAGTAGTTCTTGCCGGTCTTCTTGAGCTGCACGCGCGAGCTGACGACATCGACAATGTCGGTGCGGTTGAGCAGGTCGTCGATAAAGCTCTGTGGGATCAGCCCGGCCATACGGGTTCCTTCAGGCGTTGGCGCCAGTGGGTCTCGTGAAGCCCTTCAATGAGCAGCGTATCGGGCGAAGCGGGGAAAACTGGAGGGAAACGCAAGCGCTTGGCAACCGATTGCCACGTTTCTAAAGCACAACTGCCAAAAGCCCGGCTTTTGAGGGCCGGGCCAGGCAGAAGCTTGCAGCGTGCGGCTGTATCAGTACAGGCGTACGGCGCGGCGCTGTTCGCGCTGGACTTTCTTGGCGTGACGCTTCACAGCGGCAGCAGCCTTGCGCTTACGCTCGGCGGTAGGCTTCTCGTAGAACTCGCGGCTACGAACTTCGGCCAGTACGCCGGCTTTTTCGCAGGAGCGCTTGAAACGACGCAGAGCTACGTCGAAGGGTTCATTCTCTTTAACTTTGACGGCTGGCATCCAGAGCTACCTTCATTCATTACCGGGGCAACGTACCCCATGGCGGAACTCGCTCTGGATACGTCAGTTTTTAAGGGTTGCGAATAGTACCCCTTGAGCAAGGGGTTTGCAAAGCCTCTGATCGAAAACCGCTGGTCGGCATGGCAGGCGGCGACTATCATGCGCGCCTTCTTTATATGCCCAAGGCCCGAAATCAGAAGCCATGTTAGTACTGGGACTGGAAACATCCTGCGACGAAACCGGCGTAGCGCTCTATTGCAGCGAGCGTGGCCTGCTGGCAGATGCGCTATTCAGCCAGATCGACCAGCACCGTGTCTACGGCGGCGTGGTGCCAGAGCTGGCTTCCCGCGATCACGTCAAGCGCATGCTGCCGTTGATCCGCCAGGTGCTGGCCGACGCCGGCTGCGCCTCCACCGACATCGACGCCATTGCCTACACCGCCGGGCCCGGCCTGGTCGGTGCGCTGCTGGTCGGTGCCTCTTGTGCGCAAGCGCTGGCGTTCGCCTGGAACATCCCGGCCCTTGGTGTGCACCACATGGAGGGCCATCTGCTGGCTCCGATGCTCGAAGAGCACCCCCCGGCCTTCCCGTTCGTTGCGCTGCTGGTCTCCGGTGGGCACACCCAGTTGGTCCGGGTAGACGGTATCGGCCAGTACCAGTTGCTGGGCGAAAGCCTGGATGACGCCGCAGGCGAAGCTTTCGACAAAACTGCCAAGCTCATGGGCCTGCCGTACCCCGGCGGCCCTGAAATTGCGCGGCTGGCCGAACAGGGCGCACCAGGCCGCTTCACGTTCCCGCGGCCAATGACCGACCGCCCGGGCCTGGATTTCAGCTTCAGCGGGCTGAAAACCTTTACCCTCAATACCTGGCAGGCCTGCCAGGCAGCGGGGGACGACGGCGAGCAAACCCGCTGCGACGTGGCCCGCGCCTTCCAGCAGGCGGTGGTCGAGACGCTGGCGATCAAGTGCAAGCGCGCCTTGAAGCAAACCGGCCTCAGGCACCTGGTGATTGCCGGCGGCGTAAGCGCCAACAAGGCCTTGCGCACAGAGCTGGAGCACATGACCGCCGCGCTCAAGGGTGGAGTGTTCTATGCCCGCCCACGCTTTTGCACCGATAACGGTGCGATGATCGCGTACGCAGGCTGCCAGCGCCTGCTGGCGGGGCAAAAGGAAGGCCTGGGCATTCACGTGCAGGCGCGCTGGCCCATGGAGCAGCTGCCGGCGGTTTGAGCCAGCGGGGCCATTCATAACCCATTGGTTATGAATGGCCTTCTTCTTTTCAGTATTTAAACGGTGCCGGTTGTTCGACACTGGCCGGCATGCGCCCCGTGAGCGCGTGCCCCATAACTCGAACAACAGGAGCTCGACGTGTCTGATCAGGATCAGAGCCGCTTCGTCATCCGTGACCGTAACTGGCACCCCAAAGCCTTCACCCCCGATTACAAAACGTCGGTGGCCCGCTCCCCGCGCCAAGCGCTGGTGAGCATTCCGCAAACGGCCAGCGAGAGCACCGGGCCGAATTTTTCCCACTTGAAATTCGGCGAGCACGACAACGACCTGCTGCTCAATTTCAACAACGGTGGCCTGCCGGTGGGCGAGCGCATCATCGTGGCTGGCCGGGTGTTGGACCAATACGGTCGCCCGGTGCCGCATACCCTGGTCGAAATGTGGCAAGCCAATGCCGGTGGGCGCTATCGCCACAAGAATGATCGTTACCTTGCGCCCCTGGACCCGAATTTCGGGGGCGTCGGCCGCACCCTGACCGATGCTGACGGCAACTACCAGTTCCGCACCATCAAGCCGGGCCCATACCCCTGGCGCAACGGCCCCAATGACTGGCGCCCGGCGCATATCCACTTTTCCATCAGCGGCCCGTCGATCTCGACCCGCTTGATTACCCAACTGTATTTCGAAGGCGACCCGCTGATCCCGATGTGCCCGATCGTGAAGTCCATCGCCAACCCCGAAGCGGTGCAGAGCCTGATCGCCCGGCTCGACATGGCCAGCGCCAACCCGATGGATTGCCTGGCCTACCGTTTTGATATCGTGCTGCGCGGCCAGCGCCAGACCCACTTCGAAAACCGCTGAGGAGCCGCGCCATGCCTATCGAATTGCTCAACGAAACCCCTTCGCAGACGGCCGGCCCTTACGTGCACATCGGCCTGGCCCTGGCCGCAGCCGGCAACGCGCCCCGTGATCAGGAAATCTGGAACCAGATGGCCAAGCCTGGCGCCCCGGGCGAGCACATCCTGTTGCTGGGCAACGTCTATGACGGCAACGGCCACTTGGTGCGCGACTCATTCCTGGAGTTCTGGCAGGCCGATGCCTCGGGCCGCTACGACATGGCGTTCGACCTGGAAAAGCCCTTCAACAGCTTTGGCCGCACCGCCACCACTTTCGACGCCGGGGAGTGGGCGCTGCATACCATCAAGCCGGGGGTGGTGCACACCCGTGCGGGCGTGCCGATGGCGCCGCACATCAATGTCAGCCTCTTTGCCCGTGGCATCAACATTCACCTGCAAACGCGGCTGTACTTCGATGACGAAGCCCAGGCCAACGCCCAATGCCCGATCCTCAACCTGATCGAGCAACCCCAGCGCCGCGAAACGCTCGTAGCCAAGCGCTGCGAAGTGGATGGCAAAACCGCTTATCGTTTCGACATCCGCATTCAAGGCGAGGGCGAAACGGTGTTCTTCGACTTCTGAGGCCGTTCGGCAGGGCAGGCGCCGGTGGGAAAGGCCGTTGGTGTGGAAAATCGGAACCATGTTCCATACTCTATACCGCATCGCCTTTCCCCTTCAGGCGCTTCGCGGCCTTGTTCGCCGCACGCCGATTCCCTTCCTGACGAGATGCCCAATGGCCGGAAGCCAGATTGAACGCGCTATTCACCTGATCGAACTGCTTGCCCAGGCCCCCCGAGGGCTGAACCTGCAAAGCCTGGCTGACGAAGCTCAGGTACCCAAAAGTGCTGCGCACCGCATGCTTGCCGAGCTCTCCCGGCTGGGCTACGTGCGGCAGAACGCGGAAAACGCTCGCTACTTGCTCACCACCCGGCTGGTGGCCATGGGTTTTCGGCATTTGGCGGGTAGTGGGGCGGATGTCGTGCAGCCAATCCTCGACCGGCTGGCGCAGAGCAGTGGTGAGCTGGTGCGCCTTGGCGTGATCTGCCAGCAGCGCCTGACCTGGATCGCCAAGGCCCAGGGCGCCGGCGCCGGGCTCAGATACGACCCTGACATGGGCCGCGACGCGCCTTTGTTCCCTACGGCATCCGGCCATGCCTGGCTTGCCACCCTCAGCGACGCACAGGCGCTTGCGCTGGTAGAAGGCCAAGGGCCCCTGCCACCCGAGGCGATGGGGCCCGGCGCACCGAAGCACAATGCACAGCTGCTCGAAAGGCTGGGCCTTGCCCGCCAGCGCGGCTACGCTCAAGTACGCGATAGCTCGGCCATCGGTACCGCGGCAATCGCCTGCGCGGTATTGCACCCGCAGCACGGTGGGGCCGTGGGGGTGCTGAGCATCGCCGGGCCTGGCGCGCGCCTGCCGGACGAGAAGCTCGAAGCTTTGGCCCCGGCCCTGCTGGCAGCGGCGAGTGAAATCTCCGACGTGGTGCTGGTATCGGAGTGGTTTGGCTGAAGTGCTTGCGCGCGCTTCGGAACATTGTTCTAAATAGTTGCAACCTGTCACGTACTGGAACGCCTCTCGCCGATGACTTCCCCCGACACCTCGCTCAACGCCGCGCAACAGCCTCTTCGAGGCATGCTGCTGATGGTGGTGGCCACGCTGTTGTTTGCCAGCCACGACGTGCTTTCGAAATACCTGTCGGGTTTCTACCCGGTCATGCTGGTGATCTGGGTGCGCTACTTGGTGCATACGCTCCTGATGATGGGGATTTTCCTGCCGCAGTCAGGCCTGCGCATCCTGCGGACGCGCAGGCCCCTGCTTCAGGTGGCGCGGGCCCTGTGCCTGTTGGGCACCAGCCTGCTGTTCATTTCGGGCCTGCAGTACATCCCGCTGGCCGAGGCCACGGCGGTCAACTTCCTTTCGCCATTGATGGTCACGGCGCTTTCGGTGCCGCTGCTCAAGGAGCGGGTCAGCACCGGCCAATGGCTGGCGGTGCTGGTGGGGTTCAGTGGGGTGATGGTCATCGTGCATCCTGGGGGCGAGCTGTTCACGCCCGCAATCCTGTTTCCGTTCGGCTCGGCGTTGTGCTTTTGCGCCTACCAACTGCTGACGCGTATCGTCGCTCGAACCGACAGCCCGACCACCAGTAACTTCTTCGCCGGCATTTTCAACACCGTGATCATGAGCGTGATCGTGCCGTACTTCTGGCAGTGGCCAACCCTGACGCACGGCTTGTTCATGCTAGTGCTCGGGGGTTGCGGCATGGGGGCGCACCTGCTGCTGACCCAGGCCTTTCGCCACGCGGCGCCTGCGTTGCTGGCGCCGTTCGGCTATTGCCAGATCGTGTTCGCTGGCATTTACGGCGTTTTGATCTTCAGCCACACACCACCGCCCAGTGCCATCGCGGGGATCTGCATCATCTGCCTGTCGGGTATCGCTGCGGCATGGCTGCAGCGCAGGTCGCAGAAGCGAGCCCGCGCTGGCCTCACGGCGGGAACATAAATGCTGTTCGATAATCGAACGAAAAGTAACCAGGCAGTACGCGAGAAACTCTGCCATATACGGTATAAGAACCCTCACAAAAACGCGTAGACCAGGCGCTCGACAGGCTATGTTTACGGCCTGCCCGCTGCCTTCTGGAGCCAGTCATGCATCGTTCCATCGCCACGGTATCGCTTAGCGGCACCCTTCCGGAAAAACTCGAGGCGGTGGCCGCCGCAGGCTTCGACGGTGTCGAGATCTTCGAAAACGACCTGCTCTATTACGACGGCAGCCCGCGGGAAATCCGCCAGATGTGCGCCGACCTGGGCATCGCGATCACGTTGTTCCAGCCTTTTCGCGATTTCGAAGGGATGCCGCGCGAGCGCTTGCAACGCAATATCGACCGCGCCGAACGCAAGTTCGACCTGATGCAGGAGTTGGGCACCGACCTGGTGCTGGTGTGCAGCACTGTCGCTCCGGACTCGACAGGCGATGAGCGCATTCTGGTCGATGACATGCGCCTGCTGGCCGAGCGCGCAGGGGCTCGTGGCCTGCGCATCGGTTACGAAGCGCTCGCCTGGGGGCGGCACGTGAACCGCTACAGCCAGGTCTGGAACATCGTGCGCCAGGCCGACCACCCGGCATTGGGCGTTATTCTCGACAGCTTTCATACCCTTTCGCTCAAGGATGACCCGGCAGGCATCGCTCAGATCCCTGGCGACAAGATCTTCTTCGTGCAGATGGCCGATGCGCCGATCCTGGCGATGGACGTGCTGGAGTGGAGCCGCCACTTCCGTAATTTCCCCGGCCAGGGTGACTTCGACTTGCCGGGCTTTCTGGCGCCGATTCTGCAAACCGGCTACAGCGGCCCGTTGTCGCTGGAAATCTTCAATGACGGTTTCCGCGCAGCGCCTCCTCGGGCCAACGCAGCCGACGGCTTACGCTCGCTGCTGTATCTGGAGGAAAAAACCCGTGAGCGCCTGGCGGGCGCAGCGCCCAAGCCAGAGATTCTCTTCGCTCCACCGGCCGCCGCCCCCTATGGCGGTGTGGAGTTCCTGGAGTTCGCCGTGGACGAAGCCACCGGTGCCAAGCTCGGCCACTGGCTTGGCCAGCTCGGCTTTGCCGAAGCAGGCCGGCACCGCTCCAAGAACGTGACGCTGCTGCGGCAGAACGACATCAACCTGATTCTCAACTCAGAGCCTTATTCGTTCGCCCACAATTTTTTCGAGGCCCACGGCCCCTCATTGTGCGCCACCGCCGTGCGCGTGCAAGACAGCGCCAAGGCACTGGAGCGGGCGGTGGCCTACAAGGCCCAGCCTTATCGTGGCCTGGTCGGTCCCAACGAGCGTGAGCTGGCTGCCGTGCGTGCGCCCGATGGCAGCCTGATCTACCTGGTAGACGCCGATGCCCAAGGCCGCACCATCTACGAGACCGACTTCACCCTCAAGCCTGCGCCGGCCACCCCCGGCCCGCTGGGGCGCATCGATCACATGGCCATGGCCCTGCCGCCGGATGCGCTGGACAACTGGGTGCTGTTCTACAAGAGCATCCTCGACTTCAAGGCCGACGACGAAGTGGTACTGCCCGACCCCTACGGCCTGGTGAAGAGCCGCGCTATCCGCAGCCGTTGCAGCAGTGTGCGGCTGCCGCTGAACATCTCGGAAAACCGCGGCACGGCCATCTCCCACGCTTTGAGCACCTACCGCGGTTCAGGCGTGCACCACATCGCGTTCGACTGTGAGGACATCTTCGCCACCGTCAACCACGCCAAGGAAGCGGGCCTGCCGCTGCTCGACATCCCGCTGAACTACTACGACGACCTCGCCGCGCGGTTCGATTTCGATGATGAGTTCCTGAGCGAGCTGGCCTACTACAACGTGCTGTACGACCGCGATGCCAATGGTGGCGAGCTGTTCCACGTGTACACCGAGCCGTTCGAAAACCGTTTCTTCTTCGAAGTGCTGCAACGCAAAGGAGGCTACGCCGGCTACGGCGCAGCCAACGTGGCGGTGCGCCTGGCAGCGATGGCCAAGGCGCGCAGCGGGGCTGGCCACAAGGCCAGGCTCTGACTGGCGGCCTTTCATTCCGGGCCTGCGCCGGATCATAATCGGCGCTGGACCTTCCGGCCGTGAGCCCTCAATGACAACAACAGACGAAGCTCCCGCCGCCCTCCCGGCGCGCAGGAGCCGCAAGAACAACCCCGAAAAAACCCGCGAAAACATCCTCCAGGCCGCCATCGCCGAGTTCGTCTCGCAAGGCCTGGCCGGTGCACGGGTAGACGCCATCGCTGAGCGTACGCAAACCAGCAAGCGCATGATCTATTACTACTTCAACAGCAAGGAGCAGCTGTACATCGAGGTGCTCGAGAAGCTCTACGGCGATATCCGCAATACCGAAAGCAACATGCACTTGGCCGAGCTGCCGCCGGAAGAGGGGATTCGCCGGTTGGTGGAGTTCACGTTCGACCACCATGATCGCAATGTGGATTTCGTGCGCATCGTCTGCAACGAGAACATTAATTGCGGCCAGTACGTGAAACAATCCAAGGCCATCCAGTCGATGAACACCACCGTGCTCAATGCGCTGGACGAGATCCTGCGCCGGGGCGAGGCGCTGGGGGAGTTCCGGGAAGGGCTCAAGGCCATCGACGTGCACATGATGATCAGCGCCTTCTGCTTCTACCGGGTCTCCAACCGGCACACCTTCGGCGCGCTGTTCGCCGTGGATTTCGACGACCCGGTGCTCAAGGCGCATCACCGGGAAATGTTCGTCGATACCCTGCTGCGGTTCGTACGCAAAGGGTAGGGGTGGCGCGGGCCGCGGCGGCGCCCGCGGCCCTTGGGTGCAGCGCGAATTCCAGGGCAGGCGCTGCCTAGATCATGCGCTTGAAGTGCTCAGTCATCCGCTGCGCGTCGGCCGGCAAATCACTGAACAGCTCGAATGCCTTGACTGCCTGGAACACCGCCATGGTGCCGCCGTCGAGCGTGCGGCAGCCCAATGCGCGGGCGTCACGCAACAGCTGAGTTTCCAGTGGGAAGTAAACGATTTCCGCCACCCACAACTCCGGGCGCAGCAGTTCAGCGGGCACCGGCGTGCCGGGCAACTTGGCCATGCCCATGGGCGTGGTGTTGACGATCCCCTGGGCCTGGCCTACGGCCGAGGCGAGGTCGCTGCCCACACTGGCTGGCGCGCCGGGGAAATGGGCGTTGAGGTTGTCGACCAATGCCTGCGCCCTTTGTGGCTCCACGTCGAATACGGTCAGTTGCTTCACGCCCTCGAGCAACAGCGCGTGAGCCACCGCCGACCCGGCGCCGCCGGCTCCCATCTGCACCACCCGCTCCCGAGCGGCCCCTTCCAGCCCGCGGCGAAAGCCCTCGGCAAAGCCCAGGCAGTCGGTGTTATGGCCCACCCGCTTGCCGTCCTTGAGCACCACCGTATTCACCGCGCCAATGCCCCGTGCCTCGGGCGACAGCTCATCGAGTAGCGCAATGATGGCCTGCTTGGCCGGAAACGTGATGTTCAAGCCAGTGAAACCGGTGCGTTGTGCCGCAACCAGCAGCTCTTCGAGGTGTTCGTTGCCCAGCTTGAGCACGTCCAGGTCGATCAGCCGATAGACATAACCCAGGCCTTGGCTGGCCCCTTCGGCCTCGTGCATGGCCGGGGTTTTGGACTGCTGGATACCGGCGCCGATCAGGCCGGCCAGGATGGTTTTACGCGACATGCAGTTCACTCGTGTCGAGGGCTTTGATTGTTGTTCTTGGCGATCGCCGGGATTTGTGGCCCCTGCGTGGTTTTCAAAATGAACCAGGCAGTTACACAGGTCAACGGCTTTTGTGTCGCTGGCCGAGCAAGGGCTGCGAAAGTGGGCGGCAATCGGTCACTGCCGCGCAAGCCCATGCCCAGACACCTGCGCGCCGGCATCCTTGGGCAGCCGCAGAAGATCGGCCATCGACAACACTGTGGCCAGGCCCAGCAGGGTGAAGGCTAGGTGATAGCTGGCCAGGTCGGTATCGTTGGCACCGAGCGCGGTTTGCGCACCGCGCAGGAAGATCACCGCAAGAGCGACGCCCAGCCCGAACGCCAGCTGTTGGGCCATGCTGAACAGGGTATTGGCCGAGCTCATCAGCGGTGCGGGCATGTCCACGAAGGCCAGGCTGCTGTAAGCGGTGAAGCCCATCGAGCGCGCCATGCCAGAAATCACCAACAAAGGTGCCAGCAGCCATAATGGCGTTGCCGGTGTGACCAGCGCACAGGCGAAGGTCGCCAGTGCCAGCACCGAGCTGCTCCCCAGCAGGGTGGTGCGAAAGCCCCAGCGGCGCAGCACGGCGTTGGTCATCGGCTTCATGCCGATGTTGCCCGCGAACAAGCACAGCACCAGCAACCCGGACGTGACCGGGTTCAGGCCAAAGCCCAGTTGAAACATCAACGGCAGCAGGAAGGGGTGGGCGCTTACCATGGCGCGAAACAGCGAGCCGCCGTTGAAGGTGACGCGATAGGTCGGCACCTTGATCGCCTCCAACCGCAACAGCGGGGCAGGATGCCGCCGGCTGTGCCAGGCCAACGCGGCCATCATCAGCACGCTGGCACCGAGCAGGGCCCAGGCAACCGGCGAGCCAGGCATTCGGCCAACCTCGTCAAGGCCGTGCAGCAGCGCAGCACAGCCGCCAGCGCAGAGTACGAAGCCCCGCCAGTCGAAACGCCGAGGCAACTCGTGCACGGCACCGGCAGGCATCAAGCGCAGGGTCAGTAACAAGGCGATCGCCCCCAGGGGCAGGTTCAGCCAGAAAATCCAATGCCAGGAAGCACCAGAGGTGATCAGCCCCCCCAGCGGAGGGCCGAGCACCGGTGCCACCAACCCTGGCCAGGTGATGAAGGCAATGGCGGTGAGCAGGTCCTTTT
This sequence comes from Pseudomonas sp. URIL14HWK12:I12, assembly GCF_003097135.1. GTDB lineage: Bacteria > Pseudomonadota > Gammaproteobacteria > Pseudomonadales > Pseudomonadaceae > Aquipseudomonas. The sequence goes on along the minus strand of NZ_QEQL01000006.1, from coordinate 208,702 downwards.
TCTCGGTGCTACGCAGCACCGCCAGGCGCCCTACCGGCACCATCATGGCGCCGCCCAGCCCCTGCAGCACGCGCGCCAGCACGAATTGCCAAAGCGTTTGTGACAGGCCACACAGCAGCGACGCCAGCGTGAAGGTTGCCAGGGCAAGCAGGAAGACACGCCGGTACCCCCAGCGCTCAGCCACCCAGCCACTGGCCGGGATGAATACCGCCAGTGTCAGCACATAGGCGGTGATGCCCACGTTCAGGTCAACGGCGTTCACCCCGAAGCTGGCCGCCATATCGGGCAAGGCCGTCACGATCACCGTGGCGTCGAGGTTTTCCATGAAGAACGCGGCAGCGACCAACAGGGCCATCCGGCGTGCGCGGTGCTGGGAAAGCGGAGGGGTCACGGGCAGTCCTTGCGGTCCAGAGGGGGGCCGCCTAAGTGTAACCTGCCCTCACCACCTCAGCGCTTGCACCCCGCAAACAGATCCAGCGGCGCCTGGTACAGGCTGGTGCTGACGTTGAACCAACCCAGTAGCGAGTGGAAGACGTAGTCGTGGCTGAGCCCGGCCTGGTTCTGCCGGCCTTCCAGGCACCCGCGGTCCAGCCCGGCGTCGGCCAGCGTGCCCTGGCCGAACCACAGCACCATAGGCACGTGGGTCTGGGCTTCGGGGGCGATGGCATAGGGGGCGGCATGCAGGTAGACGCCGTTCTCGCCCAGCGACTCGCCATGGTCGGAGACATACCAAAGGCTGGTGTCGAAGCGTTGCTGGTTCTGCTTGAGCAGGCCGATCACCTGGGCCAGGAAGTGGTCGGTGTAGTGGATGGTGTTGTCGTAGACGTTCTGCAGCTCTTGCGGCGTGCAGCTGCCGAGCTGGTTGGTATGGCACACCGGCTTGAATACTTCCTGATCAGCCGGGTAGCGGTCGTAGTATTCCGGCCCGTGGCTGCCATCGGAGTGCAGCACGATCAAGGTATCCTCGTCGAGGCGGTCGATATAGGGCTGCAGGCCCACCAGCAATGACTCGTCCAGGCAACGTTTGCCGTCGCAGAAGGGGCTGGGCTGGGTTTTCGGGATGTCCTGGTGCGGGACGCGTAGGCACACGCCTTTGCAATCGCTGTTGTTCTCAAGCCACAGCACTTTCATGCCCGTGCGCTGCAGTACATCGAGCAGGCTCTCGAAGCTTTTGCCCTTTTTGTCGCTGTACTCCTTGCGTGGGAACATCGAGAACATGCAAGGCACCGACACAGCGGTAGAGGTGCCGCACGAGTGCACTTGGGTGAAGTTGAGGATGTCCAGCTTCGCCAGCTCGGGCGTGGTCGGGCGCGGGTAGCCGTTGAGGCCGAAGTGGTCGGCACGCGCGGTTTCGCCCACCACGAAGATCATCAACTTCTTGCGCTGCCCGGTCGCTGCGCGGGTGGCATCTGCCGCGATGGGCTGCACCACTGTTTTGCGTTCGAGCACGAGCTTTTCGCTGGCTGTGCGCGCCGTGGCGTAGAGGTAATTGGTGGGGTTGATGAAGTGGGTGAGCTTGTCGGGCTCACGGAAGACCGGCGCATAGGTGGAATAGAAACTCACCACCGACAGCACCAGCAGCACGCTGGCGCTGAAGGCCAGCGCCAGCTTGGTCAGCAGGCCGTGAAGCACCGGCCGGTAGCGCACCGGCCAGTACCAGGCCAGCGCCGCCGGCAGCACCCCCAGCAACAGCACATAGGCGGCCATCTTGGCGCTGATCAGGGCGCCCACTTCCCCGGCGTCGGTCTCCATCACGTTCTGCATCATCACCCGGTCGATGGAGATGCCGTAGTCGTTCATGAAGTAGGCGGCCAGTGCAGCGGTGATCGCCACCAGGCTGATCACAGGCCGCAGCAGCGGGCGGAAGGAAAACGGCAGCAGCAGCAGGCAGAACGCCGACCAGAGCAGCACCGCGAACGACACCTCGAAGAGTATGCGTTTCACGCCTGTGAGCTGGATCAGCTGCACCAGCGCGCCCCAGGCTTCGACGTTGTAGAAAGCGACCAGCAAGGCCGCAAATAGCATGACCAGCCGGTTAGGGCTCAAGGCGGGGAGACGCTGACGCAAACGCATTGCTGGACCTTTCCTTAGCAAATAGCGGGGCCATCGGGGACGGCCGAACGCTAGTGACCTCATGGTCAAAAATTTGTAAAAAAGGATAGCCTCGACTGTTACATTTCGCCTTCTTCATTTAGCCATTGCAGCGCCTGGCGCAGCGAAGCGGCCAGCATTGGGCCGTGGCCCAGGCCGGGGAAGCCCTGGTAGCGCACTGAAAGCCCGGGTACTGGGGCCAGCGCCTGGGCGAGGGCGGCAGCCGTTTCCTGTGCCGGCGGCAGGTTGGGCCGAGGCCGGGCGGGCTCTGCCTCGCCCTGCATCAGCCACAGCCGGCGCGGTGCTGCGAGCCGGGCGGGCAGCCCCTGGCTGTGCCGGGTGGCCCAGCCAGGGGCCCACCACAGCGAGGGGCTGGCGGCGATGTAGGTGGTGAAGGCCGAAGGCTGGTCGAGCAGCACCCCCAAGGTAAACAAGCCGCCATAGGAGTGCCCCCACAGGGCGGTGCGCTGCGGGTCGATCGGCGCCAGCGCCTCGACCTTGGTAGCCACCGGGCCCACAAGCAGCTTCAGGAACAGCTGCGCGCCGCCGCTGGGCTCACCGGTCATCGGGTCGCGCTGTTCGCCGGTAACGCGCTGCGGCGTGTAGTCGTAGGTTCTGGCGCTGCGGTCGATGCGCCGCTGCCCTGCATAGCCTACAGCCACCAGCACGGGCGCCTGGCCCTGGTCGAGTTGCGCTAGCAGGGGAGGGTCCAGCGCTTCCAGCGCTGCATTGCCGTCGAGCATGTACAGCACCGGGTAGCCTTGCGCAGGTGCCGGCCGGCGCGGCAAGCCTACCCACACTTGATAGTGCCGCTGCCCGTCAGCCGAATCGAGCGTGAACGTCTCGAAGCGGTAGGCCAGGTCGGTGCGCTGGAGCAAGCGGGTATCCATGGGTACGTCCTGTGGCGCGGCCTGCGCCAGGCTGCCGAGCGCGAGCCCGGCCGCCATCAGCCAATGAGCCAGGGCACGCATCAGAACGAGGCGCTCACGCTGGTGTAGAAGGTGCGCCCCGACTCGTTGTAGGTGGCCGCGCCTGCGCCGTCGATGTTGTTCACCCCTTGGGCGTTGCCTTCGCGCCAATGGCGCTTGTCCAGCAGGTTGTCGATGCCGGCGGTCAAGCTGAGGTTTTTCGTCAGCTGGTAGGTGCCGCTCGTGCCGACGATCGCGTAAGGGGCCAGCTGCTGGCGCGCAGTGCCGGTGACCGGGTTGCCGTGGTAGTCGTATTTCTTGGGCTTTTGTTTGCCGTAGTAGGCAACGTCCAGTTGCAGCGAGAGCTGCTCGGTGGCCTGCCAGTCGAGCATGGAATTGAGCGTGTACTTGGGCGTGACCGACAGCACATCGCCGGTTTGCTTGTTTTCGGAGCGCAACATGTAGGTGAAGTTGTTGCTCCACTTCAGGTCAGGTGCCAGGTCCATGTTGAAGGTGCCCTCAAGGCCCTCTACCAGCGCCTTGGGCACGTTCTCCCACTGAAACACCGAGGCATTGGCGTTGCTGCCGGTGCCACCGGTGGCCGTGCCAACCGGTGCCATGCCCGATTCGATCTTGTTCTTGTAGTCGTTGCGGAAATAGGTGAGGCCCGCCACCAGGTCGTCGTGCTTGTACTCGATACCCAGCTCCTTGTTCACCGAGGTTTCGGCCTCCAGGTCGGCATTGCCCTGCAGGTAACAGGAGGTGGTCTGGCCATAGCAGCCCTGGCCGTTGGAGTAGAGCAGGTAGTTGGGGTTGAGCTGGTACAGGTTCGGCGCTTTGTACGCCCGGGCGATGCCCGCCTTGAGCGTCAGGGTGTCGGTAAGCGCCTGAGACAAATTCAGGCCGGGGCTCCAGTTGTCACCCACGACGCTGTGGTGGTCCAGCCGCAGTGCCGGGGTGAGCATGGTGCCGGGGCGCAATTCGATGTTGTCTTCGGCGAACACCGAGGCGATGCGCGCTTCGCTTGAGCCACTGCGCCCGGTGGACGAAAGCCCGCTGACCGCACCACCGGCAGTGGTGCTCTGGGTATTGGCCAAGGGGTCATCTAGCTTCTGCTCCACCCATTCGGTGCCAAGGGTCAGGTTCTGGTCTGCGCCCCAGTGCAGCGGAAGGCTGACCTCGCCGTGGGCGGTCAGGCTGCGCAGCTCACTGGTGTAGAAGTTGGTGTTGCTGAAGATGCCCTCGGTGCCTCCCGCCAGCCCCTCGTTGATGCGCTGGTTACGGGTTTTCTCGTACTGCACGTAGGCCAGGCTGTCGCCGAAATCCCATTCGCCCCGGTGGGTCAGTGCCCAGGTGTTGCGGTAAAGGATATTGGTCTCGTGCCCCAGCAGGCTTTTCACGTTGGCATTGCTGTTGGTGTTCTGGGTGTCGCCGGTATAGATGTTGCCCTGGCGGCTGAAGCCGGCCTCAAGCTCCAGCGTTTGCTCGGGTGTCAGTTGCCAGGCGAGCAGGCCGTTCACATCCTTGTTGCGCACCCCCTCACGCCCGGCCGGCAAGGTGCCGACCTGGTTGCCGTAACGGGCGGACTCGTGGCCGCTGTTGATGTCGGCGTCATCGGCGTCGGTCTTGGCGACGTTCCCGTACAGGCGATAGGTGAGGGTGTCGCTCAGCGCACCGGAAAGGCCGAAGTCCATGCGCCGGGTGGCACCTTCGTCCTTGTGTTGTGGGAAGGCGGTGTACACCGTGGCCGAGCCGTGGGTTTCCTGGGTGGGCTGCTTGGTGATGATGTTCACCACCCCGCCGGCAGCGCCGTTTCCGTAGCGCGCTGCAGCTGGGCCGCGGATCACTTCGATGCGATCGATCATGTCGGCCGGCACCCAATTGGTGTCGCCTCGGCTGTCTCGCTCGCCGCGCCAACCGTAGCGTACCGAGCTGCGGCTGCTCACCGGCTTGCCGTCAATCAGGATCAGTGTGTTTTCCGGGCCCATGCCGCGGATGTCGATCTGCCGGTTGTTGCCGCGCTGGCCGCTGGAGGAGTTACCGGTGAGGTTAACCCCCGGCATGGTGCGGATCAGTTCGGAGATATCGTTGGCCGGGGGGCGTTTCTTGATGTCCTGGGCGGTGATCACCGATACGCCCGGGGCCTGCTTGGTCTCTTCCTTGGCCGTGGCGACGATGTTCTGGGCTTCCAGCTCAATGGGTTCGGCGGAAGCGGGCACCTGCTCGGCATGGGCAAGCGACGCACTGGTCAACACCGCGAGCAGGGTGGGCAGGGGCAGGCGAGGGGGCATGGTGATCTCCGAAAACGGCAGGCCAGCAAAGGGCAGGCCTGAAGCGATCACGAATGATATTGAATGCTATTTGAGAGTAAAGCGCATTAACTTTCTTAACACTGCGCCGGAACCCTCAAGTGCATGCGCAGCCCAGGTTCGGCCCGGCTGGCCCACAGTTGGCCGCCCTGCAGCGCGATCGCTTTGCGGGCGATGCTCAGGCCCAGCCCAAAGCCCTGGCCTTCGGTGCCATCGAGCCGAAGATAAGGCTCGAAGATCCGCTCCAGGTCGTGCTCCGCTACGCCTGGGCCCTGATCGGTCACCGTCAGGTGCCAGGCATCACCTTCGCGGGCGCCGGCCAGGCGCACCACGCCGCCTTCAGGGGAGTGGCGCATGGCATTACGAAGCAGGTTTTCCAGCGCCTGGGCAAAGCTGTCCAGATGCACCCGCACCACGCAGTGCTCATCCAGCTCGCAAGGTAGGCGTTGTGCGGCCCAACCGAGTTCGAAGCAGGCATCAGCCACCAGTGCTTCCCACACTGAAGCCACTATCACCGGCTCGGCCGCCAACTGTGGGCGTTCGGTATCGAGCCAGGCCAGGCTCAACGAGTCGTCTACCAGCCGTTGCATGTTGTCGACCTCATGGCCCAGGCGCTCACGCAAGGCTACTTCGCCTATTGGGCTGTCGCCGGCAATGCGCAGGCGTGCCAGCGGGGTGCGGATCTCGTGGCTGAGTGTGCGCAGCAGCTGGCGCTGTTGCGTCAGGCCCTGGCGTACTCGCGTGGCCATGTGTTCGAAGGCCTGGGCCAGCTCGCCCAGTTCGTCCCGGCGTTGTGCCAGGTGGCTGTAGGCGGGGCTGTCGAGGTTGTCGGCGCGCAGCGCATTGGCGCGTTCGCGCAGGTCGGCCAGTGGCGCCACCAGCAGCCTGTAGAGCAGCAGGCCCAGCCCTAGCGCCAGCAGCGCTGGCACCAGCCCGTGGGTCAGCGCGTAGGTGGTCATGGTCACCCCTCTGGGCAGCAGCCGTTCCGGCAGTTGCAATACCAGGCGGCCGTCTTCGGGGTGGCGCGGAAAGTCGATGCTGACAAAGGGCAGTTCGTCCTTCAGGCGTTTGCTCATGGGCCAGTCGAGTTTGCGCATGAAGGTCAAGTGGGCGATCTCGTCATCACTCAACGGGTTCGCGGTAAGGCTTTGCAGGCGAGGGCCGAGCACGGCAGCCCAGGTGTGCTCACGCGCCTGCAGCGCCTGGCGCCAGCGCTCCAGCCCCGGTGCGCCCTGGTGTTCCCAGGTGTCTTCGGCCTCGGCGGCGTAGTCGGCCAGGTACTGGCGCTCGCTCGATGAAAGGAAATAGGTGCTGCGCTCAACCTCCAGCCCCCAGCTGTAGAGCAGCCAGGCCAGTAGGAGGCAGAAGCCGACCTGCAGCAGAGCGAGCTTCCACAGCAGCGAGTGGCGGGTTTTCATTCAGCAGGCCTTGAGAGTGAGCTGGTAGCCCTGGTTACGTATAGCCAGCAACTGGAGGTCGGCCCGGCCGATCTGGCCAAGCTTGCGCCGCAGGTTGCAGACATGCACGTCCAGCCCGCGGTCGAGGCGAGTATAGGCGCGGTGCAGCACCTGCTGATAGAGAAACGGTTTGCTCAGTGCTGTGCCCAGGTGGTCGCGCAACACGCACAGCAAGCGGTATTCGGAGTGGGTCAGGCCGGCGCAGCGGCCCTGATAGCTGACCTCATGCCGGTGCTCGTCGAACACCAGGTTCAGGCAGGACACTGGCGCGGCGGCCCGGTACAACGCCGCGCGGCGCAGCAGCGCATCGATGCGGGCGTCCAGCTCGGCGAGGCTGAAGGGCTTGGGCAAGTAATCGTCGGCGCCCTGGGTGAAGCCTGTGATGCGATCCTGCTCGGCACCGAGTGCCGACATCAGCATCACCGGCACATTGCAGCCTGTGCGCAGTTGGCGGAGCAGCGCCAGGCCGTTCAGCCCGGGCAGCAGGATGTCCAGCAGGATCAGGTCGAAGGGCTCGCTCAACGCGATGGCCAGCGCTTGCGAGCCGTCACGGCACTGCCGGAGGCTGAACTGGCGCTGATGCAGGTGTTCGCCCATGGCCGCGCACAGCGTCGGGTCGTCTTCGACCAACAGCAGGCGAGGCGGGTTCGATGAGTTTATTTGAGAATGGTTCACAGTGGCGGCAGTATCGCATCGCCTGCCGCCTTCGGCAATTCAGAGCATGCCCAGCTGTTCCTTGACCCCGCACCATGACATCCCGTGGGCACAGGGCGAGCCATTGGCCAGGGCGACACGAATGGCGTCGATGTCGGCACGCTGGAGATAGTCGACCGCTTCGGTCATGTCGTCCTCGGTGCCGAAGCCATTGTTCTGCATTTCAGCCAGCGCCGCCTCCCGGCTCCAGCCCTCGAAGGTGATGCGGTACATGGCCGCGACGATGCCGGTGCGGTTATTGCCGTGTTTGCAGTGGATCAGTACCGGGCCTTGGGCCTGAGCGGCACGCACCGTTCGCAAGGCTTGCAGGATTTCGTCGTCGCTGACGCGATCGGCGTGCATTGGTTGGCTATACAGGCGAATGCTCGGGTCTTTTACCCACGCGTGGTCGTCGTCCTTGATGAAGCTGATCACGGTGCGCACACCCAGCGCCTTGAGCTGCGAATCACGGTCATCGCTGGGCAAACCACTGCGATAGAGCACCGGGCTCATCTGGAACAGGTTGATGGACGGGTCGACCGAGCGTGCCCATTCGGTCTGGTGTGCCGGGCCCGAAACGGCCAATGGCGAGGCGGCGTGGGCATGGGAATGGCGATGCCCGGCCAGGCTTGCACCGGCTACGGCTGCCAGAGACAGGGCGACGACCAGGAGCAGCGGAACGCGGCGGCGGGTGATGAACGCGGTTGCCAGCATGGGCATGCTCCTGGCCAGTGGGTAAAAACCGGCGGGAGCATGCGGTGGGAGAGGTCGGGGAAGAGTCAGCGCAATGTGAAAAAAACGTCAGCGCCGTACCAGCATCACCCCAGCTTCCATGTGGTGGGTGTAGGGGAACTGGTCGAACAGCGCGCAGCGCTCGATGCGGTGGGTGTCGTGCAATTGAGCGATGTTGGCCGCCAAAGTTTCCGGGTTGCAAGAGATGTACAGGATGCGCTCGAAGCGGCGCGCCAGCTCGCAGGTGTCCGGGTCCATCCCGGCACGCGGCGGGTCGACGAAGATCGTGCCGAAGTCGTAGCTTTTCAGGTCGATACCTTCAAGGCGGCGGAAGGGGCGTACCTCGTTCAGCGCCTGGGTCAGCTCCTCTGCCGATAGGCGCACCAGGCGCACGTTTTCCACCTCGTTGGCCGCAAGGTTGTGCAAGGCGGCGTTCACGCTCGTCTTGCTGATCTCGGTGGCCAACACCCGCCGCACCCGGGTCGCCAGCGGCAGGGTGAAGTTGCCGTTGCCGCAGTAAAGCTCCAGCAGGTCGTCGTCGCGCTCGCCGAGCGCTTCGTACGCCCAGGCGAGCATCTTCTGGCACACCTGCCCGTTGGGCTGGGTGAACGCGCCCTCGGGCTGGCGATAATGAAACGCGCGGCCGGCGACGTGCAGGGTTTCGTTGGCGTAGTCGCGGCCTACGACCAGGCGTTTGCCCTTGGAGCGGCCGATCAGGCTCACACCCAGCTGCTCGGCCAGCGGCCGCGCCGCCTGCTCCCACGCTTCGTCCAGGGGCCGGTGGTAGCACAGGGTGATCATCGCGTCGCCGGCCAGAGTGGTCAGGAACTCCACCTGAAATAGCTTAAAGCCCAGTGCCGGGTCAGCCTGCCAGGCCGCTTTCAGCCGTGGCATCAAAGCGTTGATCGCTTCGCTGGCGATGGGAAATCGCTCGATCAGGATCGGCGTGTGTTTCTCGCCGGGGGCGAACATGGCGTAGTGGCGTTGCTCATCTTCGCGCCACAGGCGAAATTCGGCGCGCAGGCGGTAGTGCTCACGGGGCGAATCGAACACCTGCGCCGGCGGCGCACCAAACGGTGCCAGCAGCTCGCGCAGGCGCTCGGCCTTCTCGCCGAGCTGCGCTTGATAGTCGGCCGGGCTGAAAGCAGTGCCACTCATGCGTTGAACCATCCCAGCTTGATCACGAACAGCACTGACAGAATCACCAGCGCCGGGTTCAGCTCCCGGCCCTTGCCGCTGGCCAATTTCATGCCTGTCCAGGCGATGAACCCGAAAGCGATGCCATTGGCGATCGAATAGGTAAAGGGCATGGCCAGCGCCGTAGCGGCCACCGGGGCCGCCTCGGTGATGTCGTCCCAGTTGATTTCGGCCAGGCCGGATATCATCAGCACGGCCACGAACAGCAGCGCCGGGGCGGTGGCGTAGGCGGGCACACTATCGGCAAGCGGCGAGAAGAACAGCGCCAGCAGGAACAGCACCGCCACCACGCAGGCGGTGAGCCCGGTGCGCCCGCCTGCGCTTACGCCTGCGGCCGATTCGATGTAGCTGGTCGTGGTCGAAGTGCCCAGCAGCGAGCCGGCCATGGCGGCGGTGGAGTCAGCAATCAAAGCCCGGCCCATGTTCGGCATATGGCCGTCCTTGCCCATCAGCCCCGCGCGCTTGGCCACGCCGATCAGGGTGCCGGAGTTGTCGAACAGGTCGACGAACAGGAAGGCGAAAATCACGCTCACCAGGCCGATGTCCAGCGCGCCCTTGATGTCGAGCTGCAGAAAGGTGGGTGCCAACGACGGCGGCATGGCCGTTATGCCCTTGAAGCGGCTGTAGCCCAGCAGGATCGACACCACGGTGATTGCCAGGATGCCGATCAGCACGGCGCCCCGCACTCGTAGGGCTTCCAGGCCGACGATCAGGATGAAGCCCAGCGCTGCCAGCACAGCGCCCGGCTGCTTGAGGTCACCCAGGCCGACCAGGGTGGCAGGGTTGTCGACCACGATACCGGCGTTCTGCAGGGCGATCAGGGCCAGGAACAAGCCAATGCCGGCGGCAATCGCCGAGCGCAGGGGCAGCGGGATGCTGTTGACGATCCATTCGCGGATACGCAGCACCGACAGCAGGAAAAAGCACACCGCCGAGATAAACACCGCCCCCAGCGCCACCTGCCAGCTGTGGCCCATGTGCAGCACCACGGTATAGGTGAAGAAAGCGTTCAGGCCCATGCCCGGGGCGAGGGCGATGGGGTAGTTGGCGATCAGGCCCATCACGGCCGAGCCGATGGCCGCGGCCAGGCAGGTAGCGACGAACAGGGCGCCTTTGTCCATGCCCGTGCTGCCCAGGATGCTGGGGTTGACGAACAGGATGTAGGCCATGGCCAGAAAGGTGGTCAGCCCGGCAAGGATTTCGGTGCGCACATCGGTGCCGTGCGCCTTGAGTTTGAACAGCCTTTCGAGCATGCCCGTTCTCCGGAGGGTGGTGAGGTTTCGCCGGCAAGCAAAGCACAGCCTGTGCCAGGGGGCGAAAAAGCCGCGCATGATAGCAAAAGGTAGAAGCGGCGAGCCGCCGGCTGGAAGAAAAAACCGGGGCGGCGATCGGGCCACTGAGCTTAAAGCTTCAAGCCCAGTGCCCTATTCGGCCCGTGGGCGGGCGGCTTACCGTGCGACGCTGCTCTTTGGAAGCAAATCAAGCCGTCAGCGCATTGGGGCAAGCCACCCCTTGAGCAAAACACCGCAAATTCCCCAACGTGGTCTCGGCGATCTGCGCCAGCGCCTCGACCGTGAAGAACCCCTGATGCCCCGTGATCAGCACATTGGGGAAGCTCATCAGCCGCAGGAACACCTCGTCTTCGATCCGATCGCTGGACAAATCCTGAAAGAACAGCTGGCTTTCCTGCTCGTACACATCGATGGCCAGCGCCCCCAGATGGCGCGCTTTCAGGGCGTCGATCACCGCCTGGGTATCGATCAGTGCACCGCGCGAGGTGTTGACCAACATTGCCCCCGGCTTCATCGCCGCCAGCGCCGACGCGCCGATCAGGTGGCGGGTGCTGGTGCTGAGCGGGCAGTGCAGCGTGACCACGTCGGCCTGCTCCAGCAAGGCCGGCAGCGGCACGTAGCTGCCCAGGGTATCGAAGGCATCGGTCGGGAAAGGGTCGTAGCCCAGCACCTTGCAACCAAAGCCATTGAGGATGCGCGCTACGGCAAGGCCGATCTGGCCGGTGCCGACCACACCTACCGCCTTGCCGTGCAGGTTGAAGCCCTGCAGCCCTTCAAGCATGAAGTTGCCTTCGCGCACGCGGTTGTAAGCGCGGTGGATGCGCCGGTTCAGCCCCATGATCAGTGCCAGGGTGTGCTCAGCCACTGCTTCCGGTGAATAGGCCGGTACGCGCGCCACGAACAGGCCCAGGCGCTGAGCGTGCTCCAGGTCGAGCTGGTTGAAGCCGGCGCAGCGCAGCAGCACGGCACGTACGCCGTGGGCCTTGAGTGCATCGAGCACGCTCGCGTCAAGGGTATCGTTGACGAAGGCGCACACCGCGTCGAAGCCTTCGGCAAGGGCCACGGTATCGTGGTCCAGGGCGGCAGGCAGGTAGGTGACGCTCAGGTCATCCCGGGCATATTCGCCTGCCAGGGCGTGTTCGAAGCTGCGCACGTCGTATGGCTGAGCGCTGAACAGGGCAAGTTTCATGGGGCCGTCCTTGCGGTGGGTAACGGCTCAAGCCTAACCCAGCCTGCGCGCTGCGCTATTGACCTGGCGCGGGCCGGTGCATGTGATCGCGCTGGGCGAGGCTGGGGAACAGCTTGATCCAGGTGCCGCACACCACCAGGGTGCCGACCCCGCCCAGCACCACCGCTGGCACGGTGCCGAACCAGTGCGCGGTGGCACCGGACTCGAACTCCCCCAGCTGGTTCGAGGCGCCGATGAACAGCCCGTTGACTGCACTGACCCTTCCGCGCATCTCGTCAGGGGTTTCAAGCTGAACGAAGGCGCCGCGAATGACCATGCTGATCATGTCTGCCGCACCCAGCACGGCGAGCACCGCCAACGAGAACCAGAACGAGGTCGACAGCCCGAAGGCGATGGTCGCCACCCCGAATACCCCGACCCCTGCGAACATGATCCGCCCGACGTTGCGCTCGATGGGAAAGCGAGACAGCCAGAACGACATCAGCAGGGCGCCCACTGCCGGTGCCGAACGCAGCATGCCCAGCCCCCAGGGGCCGGTGAGCAGAATGTCACGGGCGAACACCGGCAAGAGCGCGGTGGCGCCGCCCAGCAACACAGCGAACAGGTCCAGCGAAATGGCGCCGAGAATGTCGGGCCGGCTACGGATAAAGCGAATACCGGCCAGCAGCGAATCCAGCGTGGCCTTGCCCGCCTTGTTCAGGCCTTCCCGCGCCGGCAGGCTCGAAACCAGCCCGATGGCAAGCAGGTAAAGCACCGCCGACGGCGCATAGACCCACATGCTGCCAAGCGCATATAGAAAGCCGCCCAAGGCCGGGGCGACGATGGTGGCTGCCTGCATGGCCGATGCCGAGGCCGCCACCGCGCGCGGGAACAGCCCCGCCGGCACGATGTTGGGCAGCAGGGCCTGAGTCGTAGGCATCTCGAATGCCCGGGCGCTACCCAGGCAGAAGGCCATGAGAAAGATCAGGTTGCGCGTCACGCTGTCGTTCAGGCTGCACAGTACCAATGTCAGCGCCACCAGCCCCTGCAGGAGCTGGCAGATCGCGGCCACACGGCGCCGGTCATAGCGGTCTGCCACGTGCCCGGTATGCAGCATGAACAGCACACGCGGCGCGAACTCGACCAGCCCTACCAGCCCGAGGTCGAGCACATTGCTGGTGAGCTGGTACAAGTGCCAGCCAATGGCCACAGTGAGCATTTGAAAAGCGCTGGCGGTGCAAACTCTGGCCAGCCAGAAAGCCAGGAACGGGCGGTGATGCCGCAGGAGGGTAGGCGAAGCCATGGGCGCGATGACAGCCGTGTAGGTGCGATGGGGTGCTGCGAGCCTATCACTTGTTTGTTTCAGGAAGTTACTTGGCTAACGAATTTTTCATTTTGTAAAGGCCGTGAGGCAATGTGCCGCGCGTCGTTCCACCACATAAACCTGTGCACTTGTTAGGTCTACTCTTTGTCAACGCATTGACCTCGATCAATGCCCCTGTCTGAGAGGAGCCGCCCATGTTCGGTTTAGAGGCGTTAGATCTCGCCCGAATGCAATTTGCCTTCACCGTGTCGTTTCACATTCTCTTCCCTGCCGTCACCATCGGCCTTGCCAGCTTCCTGGCGGTGCTCGAAGGGCTGTGGCTGAAGACCAACGAACAGGTCTACCGCGATCTCTACCACTTCTGGTCGAAGATCTTCGCGGTCAATTTCGGCATGGGCGTTGTCTCCGGCCTGGTCATGGCCTATGAGTTCGGGACCAACTGGGGCGGTTTCTCCGACTTCGCCGGTGCCGTCACCGGCCCGCTGCTGACCTACGAAGTGCTCACTGCGTTCTTCCTGGAAGCCGGCTTTCTGGGCGTGATGCTGTTCGGCTGGAACCGGGTCGGGCGGGGGCTGCACTTCTTCGCTACGGTCATGGTGGCCATCGGCACCTTGATCTCGACCTTCTGGATTCTTTCCTCCAACAGTTGGATGCAGACCCCGCAGGGCTACCAGATCGTCGACGGGCGAGTCATCCCGGTCGATTGGTTTGCCGTGGTGTTCAACCCCTCGTTCCCTTACCGCCTGATGCACATGGCCATTGCTGCGTTCGTCGCAACAGCCTTCTTCGTCGGCGCCTCGGCGGCCTGGCACCTGCTGCGCGGCCGCGACAACGCGCCGGTGCGCAAGATGTTCTCGATGGCGATGTGGATGGCGCTGCTGGTGGCCCCAGTGCAGGCCTTCGTGGGCGACATGCATGGCCTGAACACCCTAGAGCATCAACCGGCGAAGATTGCTGCGATCGAGGGGCATTGGGACAACGTGCCGGGTGAGCCCAGCCCGCTAATCCTGTTCGGCTGGCCGGACATGAAAGCCGAAAAGACCCGCTTTGCGCTGGAGGTGCCGTATCTGGGCAGCCTCATCCTCACCCACAGCCTTGACCGGCAGATCCCGGCGCTCAAATCGTTCCCGCCCGAGGACAGGCCTAATTCGACCATCGTGTTCTGGTCGTTCCGGGTAATGGTGGGCCTGGGCCTGCTGATGATCGCGGTGGGGGTGGCCAGTGCCTGGCTACGCTGGCGCGGGACGCTCTATACCTGCAAGCCGTTTTTGCGCGTAGCCCTGTGGATGGGCCCGGCGGGGCTGATCGCCATTCTTGCCGGCTGGTTCACTACCGAGATCGGCCGCCAGCCCTGGGTGGTGTACGGGTTGATGCGCACCGCTGACGCATCTTCCAACCATGACGCTGTGCAGATGAGCATCACCCTTGCGCTGTTCGTGCTGGTGTACTTCTCGCTGTTCGGTGTGGGTTTCGGCTACATGATGCGCCTGGTGCGCAAAGGGCCCAAACCTCACGAAGGCGATGCCCAGCACAGCGGTGGCCCGGGCCAGGCCCGCACACCGGCCCGGCCGATTTCCGCCAGCCACGAACACAAGGAGGCCTGAGCCATGGGCGTCGATCTTTCGCTGATCTGGGCGGTGATCATCATCTTCGGGGTGATGATGTATGTAGTGATGGACGGTTTCGACTTGGGGATCGGGATTCTTTTTCCCTTGGTCAAGGCCGAAGCCGACCGCGATGTAATGATGAACACCGTCGCCCCGGTCTGGGACGGCAACGAAACCTGGCTGGTGTTGGGCGGGGCGGCGCTGTTCGGTGCCTTCCCACTGGCCTACTCGGTGGTGCTCTCTGCGCTGTACCTACCGCTGATTTTCATGCTGCTGGGGCTGATTTTCCGGGGCGTGGCCTTCGAATTTCGCTTCAAGGCCCGGGCCAACAAGCGCCACATCTGGGACAAGGCGTTCATCGGCGGTTCGCTGGCCGCCACCTTCTTCCAGGGCGTAGCGCTGGGGGCGTTCATCGATGGGATTCCGGTGGTCGAGCGGCATTACGCAGGCCCTGCGCTGGGCTGGCTGACGCCGTTCTCGCTGTTCTGTGGCCTGGGCTTGATCGTGGCTTATGCCCTGCTTGGCAGCACCTGGCTGATCATGAAAACCGCCGGCCCGTTGCAGGCGCGCATGCATCAGGTAACTCGGCCGCTGCTACTGGTGCTGCTGGCGGTGATCGGCATCGTCAGCCTGTGGACACCCCTCGCCCATGGTGACATCGCCCAGCGCTGGTTCACCCTGCCGAACCTGTTCTGGTTCCTGCCGGTGCCGCTGCTGGTGCTGGCAACGGTGGCCGGGCTCTGGGTGAGTGTGGGGCGCGGCGCGCACTATTCACCGTTCCTGCTCACGCTGGCGCTGATCTTCCTGGGTTACAGCGGCCTGGGCATCAGCCTGTGGCCGCACATCATTCCGCCTTCGGTCACCATCTGGGATGCCGCCTCGCCGCCCCAGAGCCAGGGCTTCATGCTGGTGGGTACGCTGTTCATCCTGCCGTTCATCCTCGGCTACACCTTCTGGAGCTATTACGTGTTCCGCGGCAAGGTGAGCGCCGAAGATGGCTACCACTGAGGTGAAGGTAATGCCTGAGCGAGCGAAAAAGCCTTTGTGGCAGCGCCTGGGCTGGCTGGCGCTCATCTGGCTAGGCAGTGTGGTGAGCCTGGCATTGGTGGCTGGCCTGATCCGCCTGCTGATGGCAGCCGCGGGGATGCGAACCCACTGAGTGCCATTGCAGGCTGGAACCCAATAGATCTAATAGTTATGCCCGCAGGTGTGAACGCTTAGGCTTGCCTGAGTCCTTCGCCCTGTGAGGCTTCGATGGCTCTAGATTCCTCCTTTCTGCGCTATGCCTGCGTGGGTGTAGCCAACACCCTGTTGCATGCAAGTGCCTTCTTCGCGCTGGTCTACCTGGCTCAGGCGGGCCAAGCCTTGGCCAATACCGTGGCATTTCTGTTTGCCGCGACTTTCAGCTATCTGGCCAATTCGATTTACACCTTCGATGCGCCGCGCTCCCGTCGGGGCTATCTGCTGTTCGTGGGGTTCATGGGTGGGCTGGCCTGGGGCACTGGCTATCTGGCGCAAGGTGCTCAATGGGCGCCGCTGATTACCTTAGTGGTGTTCAGCTTGTTGAGCCTGTGCCTGGGGTATGGGTTTTCCCGCTTCGTGATCTTCAGAGCCAGGGGCAACGCATGCTGATCTCGCTGATTGTGCCGGTCTACAACGAGCGTGATGCCATCCCACTGTTCTATGAGGCAGCCGTGGCAATGTCGCAGAACCAGGCTTTCGACCTGGAACTGGTGTTCGTCGATGACGGCAGCGTCGACGACAGCGCGGCAGCGATACAAGCACTGGTGGCAGCCGATCAGCGCGTGGTGCTGATCAGCTTGAGCCGCAACTTTGGCAAGGAGCCAGCGTTGCTGGCAGGGCTGGATCATTGCCGGGGCGATGCCGTTATCCCGATTGATGTGGATCTGCAAGACCCTGTCGAGCTGGTGCCGCGATTGGTCGAGCGTTGGCTTGAAGGGGCTGATGTCGTGTTGGCCAAGCGGGCCGACCGCCAGGCAGACGGCTGGTTCAAGCGTGTGACTGCCCGGGGCTTCTACCGTGTACTTAACAGGCTAAGCAAAAACCGGTTCGAAGGGGATGTTGGTGATTTCCGCCTGCTTTCGCGCAAGACCGTCGAGCAGATCAAGGCGATGCCCGAGCGCAACCTGTACATGAAAGGCCTCATGCAGTGGGTAGGGGGGCACCAGGCCATTGTCGAATACACGCGGCTGGCCCGGGCTGCCGGCATCTCCAAGTTCAATGGCTGGAAACTCTGGAACCTTGCACTGGAGGGCATTACGTCTTTTTCCACCCTGCCGTTGCGGGTGTGGAGCTACATCGGCCTGGCAATTGCGTGCTCGGCATTGATCTTCGGGGGCTGGATCGTGCTCAAGACACTGATCTGGGGCGACCCTGTTGCTGGTTACCCCTCCCTTATGGCAGCGCTGCTGTTTCTGGGTGGGGTGCAATTGATTGGCATCGGGGTGCTGGGTGAATACATCGGGCGCATCTATACCGAGACTCAATCGCGGCCGCGCTACATCATCGATCACATCGCCCCCCGCCGGGCGGACGGGGCGGCGCCTAGGGAGGAGGAGGCATGAATGGGGCATGGTTGTTCTGGCTGACACGCCAGCGGTTGAGGCCAGGGCAGGTTTGGCTGTTCTTCGGCGCCGCGATGATGTTACACAGCATTCCGCTGTTGATGAATAACTATGCGTACATCGACGACAACGCGCGAGGCTTACTCGCTCTGACGTGGTGGCGCGAAGAAGGGCGCGCCTTCGGCGATTGGCTCATGCACGGGCTGAGCATGACCACTGCTGCGCCCGAGGTGTTTCCCCTGACGCTGTTCGGGGGGATGCTGGCGATGGCCTGGGCCATGTGTACCTTGGCCAGGCGCTGGTTCGGTAACCCGACGCCCATGCAATGCGCCACTCTATTGCCGCTCTGGTACAACCCCTTCTACCTTCAGGTGCTTTCGTACCATTACGACTGCTTCACCGTCAGCGTCGGGATCGCGCTGATGGCGCAAGCGGTGGCCTGGCGGCACAGTTCTCGCCTCTTGCAGTGGGGCGTTCCTTGTGTGCTGGTGGCCGCGAGCCTGAGCACGAACCAACTGACCTTGAACGTTTTTCTGGGGCTTGCATGCGTGGATCTGCTGGTTCGGGCCCTGCGCCAGCCTGTGGCGGCAAGGTTATGGGCCTTGGCGTTGCGCCATCTTTTCACAGTGGCGGCAGGTTGCATCGCCTATGCGCTGACCGGATACCAGACATTGACCCGTGATCGCGGAGGGTTGGTGCTGGGCTCGTTCGCCGATTGGGAACTGCGGGCCCAACTCATAGCCCAGCGGCTGGGCTTGTTTCTTAATCCGGTGGCCGCCGTAGCCTTCGCGCTCGTCGTTCTCGGTGCTTTACTGGGCTTGGCGATCATTTTGCGCAGGGGCTGGAAGCGCCCCCAACGCGTATTGTTCGTGGCGCTCTGCACACTGGCTGTGCTGGGTGCGTTCCTGTCCGTGGGCGGGCTACTGTTTTTTGTCAACGACCCCTACAACGCCCTGGGTGCACGTGCCCTGATGGGGGCCTCGCCCTGGCTGGTTGGCCTGGCATGGCTGGCGTATGTGGGCTGGGTAACGCTGCACAGGGCGCTGGTGCTGCTATTACTGCCTTCTCTATGGTGCTGCCTGGCGTTCGCTTATGCCTATGGCCAGGTCATGCACGACAAACAGAGCCTGGAGCAATTCACGCGAACAGTACTGGGCATGGACCTGCTGGCCCAACCTGCGGTGCAAGCCAGCCGCGAGATCGTCATCCTGCGCGACGGCAATGGCCCCTTGTTCACCCCCAACTGCGTAGCCCAGGCCTGGCCTGCCATGGACTACATCTTCGGCAACCACTACCTGATGCTGCCCGAGCAGCTCACACCCTGGGGCTTCGGTACGGTACGCCTGCGCTACCGCTACAGCGTACCTGCGCTCGGCGAACCGCTGCTGGTGAGACCGTGGTATCGCATCTACGTGCAGGATGGGGTTTCGTATGTGCGCTTTACCGTAAAGGCCGCCCCGGTGGAGTGCCGGGTACAGTGAGTGCCTGGCTCATTTGTAGGCCAGCAGCACTACGAATTTGGGGTTGGCGGCCACCTGTTCTACGCCCCGGAACAGCCGCGCCAATTTGGCGTGATAACCCAAGTGCCGGTTGCCCACGATCAACAGGCCGCCACCGGGCACCAACGCTTCGCGTGCCTGCTGGAACATCCGCCAGGCCAGAAAATCACCCACCACTTGCTGTTGGTGGAATGGCGGGTTGCACAGCACGATATCCAGCGACGCAGCGGGCTGCCCGGCCAGGCCATCGGCGGCGCGGAAGGTGGCGGGGCGGTCGCCCAATGCCGCCTGCCAGTTTTCCTGGGCTGACTGCACCGCCATGTACGACTCATCTACTAGCGTGAACTGCGCTTCGGGGTTCGCCAGCGCGGTAGCGATCGCCAGCACCCCGTTACCGCAGCCAAGGTCGGCGACCTGGGCATCGCCGAGATTGCGTGGCAGGTGTGGCAGCAGCGCGCGGGTGCCGATGTCCAGCCCTTCGCGGCAGAAGACGTTGGCGTGGTTGATCAACTCAAGGGCAGGTTGGTCCAGCCGGTAGCGCGTTGGGTAGGGCGAGGCTTGCTGCGCCTGAGGCACGTAGCGCGACGCCAGCAGGCGCGCCTTCTTGACTGCCAGCGAGGCCTGCATCGGCCCGATCAGATCTTCGAGCAACTGGCCCGCAGACCGGGGCAGGTGTTTGATCATGCCACCGGCGACCACCAGTGCCCCGGGCTTGAGGTGGGCTTGCAGGCGAATGAGCTGCTCCTCCAGCAGTGCCAGGGCCTTGGGGACCTTGATCACGACATGATCGAACAAGCCCTCGAAGGGTGCGCTGGCAGGCAGCAGCGGTAGGCTGTCGAAGGGCCGGCCGTTACGGATGAGGTTCTTGCCCAAGGCGATGGCGGCTAGGTGCGAATCGCCACTGCTGACCACGTCGAAATGCCCCATGAGGCTGGCACCCAGCGCCCCGAAGCCGTCGTTGAGCACCAGCACCCGCGCGGTAGGCGGCAGGTTCTGCTCGGCCAAGTGGGCGAGCAGGTACTCGTCGGCTGCGTCGAACGCGAACAGCGGCTCATCGGCCATCTCGGGGTGGCGGATCAGGTCGAGGGAGGCGAAGGTGCTGGAGAACACGGGCATCAAGGCAGGCTCAGAACGGGCGAAGGCGGATTTTACGAGGTTTTGCCCGATGCCACTACAAAGCGCCGGTGTTTGTCGACGGCCGATTGCGCCACACTAAGGGCATTGTTCCCGGAGGCCCCATGAGCGACGAGAAATTCACCCGGCAAACTCTGCTCGACGTACAAACGCTGACCCCCAGCCTGTTCACCCTGCGCACCACCCGTGACCAGGGTTTTCGCTTCCGTGCCGGGCAGTTCGCGCGGCTGGGCGTCACCAAGGCGGACGGCAGTGTGGTGTGGCGGGCTTATTCGATGGTGTCTTCGCCGCATGATGAATTTCTCGAATTCTTCTCCATCGTGGTACCCGGCGGGGAGTTCACCAGCGAACTGTCACGGCTCAAGCCCGGGGACGAGCTGCTCATCGACCGCCAGGCGTTCGGCTTCCTGACGCTCGATCGCTTCGGCGATGGCCGCGATCTGTGGATGCTGGCTACCGGCACCGGCATCGCGCCCTTCCTGTCGATCCTGCAGGACTTCGAAGCATGGGAGCGTTTCGACCGGCTGCTGTTGGTGTACAGCGCCCGTGAGGGCAAGGAGCTGGCCTATCGCGAGCTGATCGAAGGCCTGGAGCAGCGCGACTACCTGACCGAATACGCCGGCAAGTTGCAGTTCATCCCCTGTGTGAGCCGTGAGCAATACCCCGGCGCGCTGGAGGGGCGCATCACCACGCTCATCGAAAACGGCGGCCTCGAAGCGGCCGCTGGCGTTGCGCTGAGCCCCGAACATTCGCGGGTAATGATCTGCGGCAATCCGCAGATGATCGAAGACACCCGCGCCCTGCTCAAAGCCCGTGACATGCAACTGGCCCTGAGCCGCCGGCCTGGGCAGGTGGCGGTGGAGAACTACTGGTAACTGAACCCAGCCGCGGATCAAGCAGTGCTTGCAGGATCTGCGCGGGCCTGGGCCTGGGCCTGGACCTGGACCTGGGCCTGCGCTTGGCTTGGCGTAATGGGTAGATCATGGGGGCAGTATCTTTCGGCCTGTAAGTTTTTTTGTCCATGTGAATGAGTGCTTCGACCACCGCTTAGCGATATGACACTGTATAGATCGGCGTAGGCTAAGTACGAGAATACTTACAACCAACAAAGACTCAGAAAGCCAATGTTTTGATCCTGTGCTTGGTCTTCTTTATCCGTAGCCCCCCCCCCAACAAGCTACAAGGTTTTTTATAAAGCCTGAGCGTTCAGGAGCGATGTCTATCATGACCTGGTTGGGAAAATTCCCTTCTTTTTAAATGTTATGGCCGGCTGGAATCGCTTGCGATTAACCTGTGTTCCGTCACTGTTGTGATATCAGCGAAAACCCAAAACGTTCGAGGGATTCCTTTGGACAAGCTGTCGGCGATCGACCACAAGCCCTCTCAAGAAAATTCGCAGGCTGGGAAAGATCTGATCGCAAAAAATCCGAGGGCTCGGGAATTCTGAAAATTTCGACTGATTTTATGATTTTGACCTTCCCTCAAGCGGAGCGTCCCTGAAGAACGTTGTACTTCAAACCACCCTCAGGCACGTTGTCGACCGCCGAGGACGGCAAAGACTGCGTAGCGGTTTTGGTGAATGTCACCGCCAACCACCCGCAAGCCACTTGGAAGGGCCGCGCCATAACACCCGCGGCAAGCCGGGCCGGCTAATGGATGCGCTTAATTCAGTGCTGGCGCCGAACTGATCCGCCCGGTTGCCAACTCCTTTCACTTAGCCCAGGGCCTTTTATGCTGGATATCCTTCGTGCCACACCGCTGTGGGTGTATGCGGTGTTCTTCATAGTGACCTACTACGGGATCCTTGCCTGCTTCAAAAATGAGGAAACCAAACGCTCACTGATACTGACGCCGGCAATCTTCATCGCTCTCTCTTTAACGTCGTTGAAGTTTTCCCAGGGCGTTGCCTTGCCGCTATTGATCTATGCCACGGCACTGCTGGCCGGGGGCGGGATAGCGCAGTACCTGTACACCTATCGCACAGCCGAACACGACGGTGAGCGGTTAATCATTGCCGGCACCGTTAAAGTGCTGATCGTCTATTGGGCCTTTTTCGCCTGGCGTTACTACAGCGGTTATGAAGCCGCAGTGCATCCAGAACAGGCCGATGCGCTGTTCGCCGTCGCCTCCTCCTCCCTAGCCGCCGGCTTGATCAATGGCTTGATCTTAGGGCGTAGCGTACGGCTACTGCGCTTCTTCAAACCTGGCAGCGCTAACCTGGTAGCCCCGCGATGAGTGCCAATGCGGGCCACGGGATGGCCTTTGGCGACCCCACGCCCCCTACCTGGACCTGTGCCTGCCGATCGCCTGGGTAACCCAAAAAAGCATCAGCCCGGTGATCGAAGACCGGTTGACCCCTTAAGTAGAGCGCTAAGGCACCGTGGTGATATTGGTCGAGCTGCTGAACTAATTCGCGGTGCGGTACGTTCGAGAGGCTATGGCTATCTTTCCTGCGGCGGGTTTCTGACCCTAGCATTCGCACACTTGCGTGCGCTAAACGACACGCAGGGGCCTCAACTATCAGTCAATACAATGATGTTCTTGATTCTGCTGCCATGCTTCTACGTATTTGAGCCAGACGCTCCTGACCTCGCAGTGTATGTCAATGCGCAAAGCGCCGTGCTGTTGGCTGCAGCCCTGTTGTTATCCATCAGGATATGGAAAGTTAAGAGGGCGGATGGGATGCGTTTGCGCGGCACTTCCTGACTACGCAAACGCAACTCCCTGTCAGCCGGGCACCGGGATCAATGATCGGGCACCCGCCTGCCGGGTTGGCTTTACAGGCTGGGCGGTACTTTACTCGCCTGCGCCTTCAAAATATCCCGAATATCCGTCAACAACACTTCCTCCTTGCTCGGCGCCGGTGGCAACGTAGGCGCCTTGGCCTCTTCGCGTTTGAGCTTGTTGATCGCCTTAACGCCCACGAAGATCGCGAACGCGACGATGATGAAGTCGACGATGGTCTGGATGAACTTGCCGTAGGCCAGCACCACCGCCGGTGCGGTGCCCTCGGCTGGCCGCAGGGTGATGGCAAGGTCGGTGAAGTTGATGCCGCCGATCAGCAGCCCCAGCGGCGGCATGATGATGTCGCCGACGAACGAGGACACGATCTTGCCGAAGGCCGCGCCGATGATGATACCCACGGCCAGGTCGACCACGTTGCCTTTGACCGCGAAGGCCTTGAACTCTTGAAGAAAGCTCATGCTTTTACCCCCAGTAACAAAATTTAGTGTGCACGCAGTGTAATCCACAGGCTAATACCCTGCGCCTCTTGAAGTGACAGGGCTTGGCCGCAATAGTTTGCTTCGATCAACCGCCGTGTTTGACCGGTTAGCGGGTTATCATGGTGCCCTTTTGCGAAAAAAACGGAGGCGGGCATGGCCAAGGCCAAGCGCATGTACGGCTGCACCGAGTGCGGCGCGACCTTTCCCAAGTGGGCAGGGCAGTGCGGTGAGTGCGGCGCCTGGAACACCCTGGTCGAAACCTTGGTGGAAAATACGCCCACTGCCGCTACCGGGCGCGCCGGCTGGGCGGGCGACCAGGCACAGCTCAAGACCCTGGCCGAAGTTAGCATCGAAGAGATCCCCCGTTTCAGCACCGCGTCGGCCGAGCTTGATCGCGTACTTGGCGGCGGCCTGGTGGATGGGTCGGTGGTGCTGATCGGTGGCGACCCCGGCATCGGTAAATCTACCATCCTGTTGCAGACCCTCTGCGCCCTGGCCGCGCGAATGCCGGCGCTGTACGTGACCGGCGAGGAATCCCAGCAGCAGGTGGCCATGCGCGCCCGCCGCCTGGCGTTGCCGCAAGACAAGCTCAAGGTAATGACCGAAACCTCCATCGAGCAGATCATCGCCACCGCACGCCACGAAAAACCCAAGGTGATGGTGATCGACTCGATCCAGACCATCTTCACCGAACAGTTGCAGTCAGCCCCCGGTGGGGTGGCGCAGGTGCGCGAGAGCACGGCGCTGCTGGTGCGCTTCGCTAAACAGACCGGCACGGCGATTTTTCTGGTGGGGCACGTCACCAAGGAAGGCTCGCTGGCAGGCCCGCGGGTGCTGGAGCACATGGTCGATACGGTGCTGTATTTCGAGGGCGAGTCCGACGGCCGCCTGCGCCTGCTGCGTGCGGTCAAGAACCGTTTCGGCGCGGTCAATGAGCTGGGGGTGTTCGGCATGACCGACCGCGGCTTGAAGGAGGTCTCCAACCCTTCGGCGATCTTCCTCAGCCGGGCGCAGGAGGAAATCGCCGGCAGCGTGGTGATGGCCACCTGGGAAGGCACGCGCCCGATGCTGGTCGAGGTGCAGGCGCTGGTGGATGACAGCCACCTGGCCAACCCTCGCCGGGTGACCCTGGGCCTGGACCAGAACCGCCTCGCCATGCTGCTGGCGGTGCTGCATCGCCACGGCGGTATTCCCACCCACGATCAGGATGTGTTTCTCAACGTGGTGGGCGGGGTGAAGGTGCTGGAGACCGCGTCGGACCTGGCGCTGATGGCGGCGGTGATGTCCAGCCTGCGCAATCGGCCACTGCCCCATGGGCTGTTGGTGTTCGGCGAAGTGGGGTTGTCGGGTGAAGTGCGCCCGGTGCCCAGCGGCCAGGAGCGCCTGAAGGAAGCCGCCAAGCATGGTTTCAAGCGTGCCATCGTGCCCCAGGCCAACGCCCCGAAGGAGGCGCCCCCTGGCCTGGAGATCGTGGCGGTCACGCGCTTGGAACAGGCGCTCGATGCCCTGTTCGAATAACCTGACCCTCTTTTGCCAACGCCAGGAGCGACCATGAACCAACGCCCTCTCATCAAAGCCGTGATCTTCGACATGGACGGCCTGCTGCTCGACACCGAGGGCATCTACACCGAAGTCACGCAGATCATCGCCGGGCGATATGGCAAGACCTTCGGTTGGGAGCACAAGCAGCACATCATCGGCCGTGGCTCACGTGACCTGGCCACCTACGTGGTGGAAAACCTCGGCCTGCCGATCTCGGTGGACGAGTTCCTGGAGGTGCGCAAACCGCTGATGGTCGAGCGTTTCCCCGCCGCGCTGGGCATGCCGGGGGCCGAGGCGCTGGTGCGGCACCTGAAGGCCCACGGTATTCCGGTCGCGGTCGGTACCAGCTCCTCGAGCGGCTATTTCGAACTCAAAACGGCGCAGCACAAGGAATGGTTCGCGTTGTTCGACACCATCGTCACCGCCGACGACCCGGAAGTGACCGCCGCCAAGCCGGCGCCGGATATCTTCCTCACCGCCGCCCGGCGCCTGGGAGTGGCGCCGGCCGATTGCCTGGTGTTCGAGGATTCGCCCTTTGGCGTGACGGCGGCCAAAGCGGCCGGTATGTATGCACTGGCGGTTCCGGATTCGGCGATGGACCCGGAGAAGTACACTCACGCCGATGGTAGGCTCGAAAGCCTGCTGGCGTTCGAGCCAGAGCAGTGGGGGCTACCAGCCTTGGATTAAGGGGCAGGGGCCACCAACGCTCCCAGCTCACGCTCAAGCTCCGCAGGGTCGCCCAAGTTGAGCTCCACCAGCCTGCGCAAATGGGTGGCCGACTCGATATCGATCTGCGCGCACTGGAACCCCAAATGCTCGCCTTCATCGTGAGCGAGGGTCACCTCCATCTTCACCATCGCCTGGTTGCCCAGGTCGATTTGCGCACCGAACGGCTGGCTGGCGTCGCCAGCCCAGTCGTCCGGCCGCTGCACCAGCAGCCCCTTCAGTGAAATGTCCAGCAACTGCACAGGCCAGGTGGCACCGCCCTGTGCGATCAGGGTGGGCTTGTCGAAACCGATGCGGGTGAAACGACGGCGTTCTTGGCTCATTTGAAACACTCCTTGGCGTTGGCTGACTATAGCCCAGTTGTAGGGCAGGCGCGGCAACCGGCACGAGCCGCTCTAGACCAACGTGGGGATGAGATTTCCTTCGAGTCTGGCTAGACTCACGGCGTGGTCCTCGAAAACCCCTCTGCCGGATAAAAATAACTATGAAGAACACAGCAAGCCCAGCCCGCCATTTACCATGGCTCGCGCTGGCGGTGATAGGAGCCTGTGCCCTTGGCGTGGTCGCTTTGCGCCGGGGTGAATCAATCAATGCCTTGTGGATCGTGGTCGCGGCGGTCGCGCTGTACCTGGTCGCGTACCGTTACTACAGCCTGTTCATCGCCAACAAGGTGATGCAACTCGACCCTCGCCGAGCGACGCCAGCGGTGGTCAACAACGACGGGCTCGACTATGTGCCCACCAATAAACATATTCTGTTCGGCCACCATTTCGCGGCCATCGCCGGTGCCGGGCCATTGGTCGGCCCTGTACTGGCGGCTCAGATGGGCTACCTGCCCGGTACCTTGTGGTTGATCGCCGGGGTTGTGTTTGCCGGCGCCGTGCAAGACTTCGTGGTGCTGTTCCTTTCTACGCGCCGCAACGGCCGCTCGCTCGGCGACATGGTGCGCGAGGAAATGGGCCAGATCCCGGGCACCATTGCGCTGTTCGGGTGCTTCCTGATCATGATCATCATCCTTGCGGTGCTGGCGCTGATCGTGGTCAAAGCCTTGGCCGAAAGCCCATGGGGTGTGTTCACGGTCATGGCGACCATCCCGATCGCGGTGTTCATGGGCGTCTACATGCGCTACATCCGCCCCGGCCGTATCGGTGAAATCTCGTTGATCGGCGTGGTGCTGTTGCTGCTGTCAATCTACCTGGGTGGCCAGGTGGCGGCCGACCCCACCTGGGCCAAAGCCTTCACTTTCACTGGCGTGCAGATCACCTGGATGCTGATCGGCTACGGCTTTGTGGCCGCCGTGCTGCCGGTGTGGCTGATCCTCGCCCCGCGTGACTACCTCTCTACCTTCCTCAAGATCGGCACCATCATCGCCCTGGCGATCGGCATCCTGATCACCATGCCAGAGCTGAAGATGCCGGCCCTGACCCAGTTCACCGACGGCACCGGCCCGGTATGGAAGGGCACGCTGTTCCCGTTCCTGTTCATCACCATCGCCTGCGGCGCGGTGTCGGGCTTCCACGCGCTGATTTCCTCGGGCACTACGCCCAAGCTGCTGGACAACGAAGTCAACGCCCGCTACATCGGCTACGGCGGCATGCTGATGGAGTCATTTGTGGCGATCATGGCGATGGTGGCAGCTTCGGTGATCGAGCCGGGCGTTTACTTTGCGATGAACAGCCCTGCTGCCGTGGTGGGTACCGATGTCACATCGGTGGCCGCAGCGGTGAGCAGCTGGGGCTTTACCATCACCCCGGATGCACTGCAGGCGGTGGCTAACGATATCGGTGAGCACACCATCCTGGCGCGCGCCGGCGGTGCGCCCACGCTGGCGGTGGGCATCGCTCAAATCCTTCATCAGGTGCTGCCTGGCCAGAACACCATGGCTTTCTGGTACCACTTCGCGATCTTGTTCGAAGCCCTGTTCATCCTGACCGCTGTAGACGCGGGTACACGCGCCGGTCGCTTCATGCTGCAAGACCTGCTCGGCACCTTCGTTCCGTCGCTCAAGCGCACCGAATCCTGGGGCGCGAACATGGTGGGTACCGCAGGGTGCGTGGCCTTGTGGGGTTACCTGCTGTATCAGGGTGTGGTCGATCCGCTGGGGGGCATCAACACCTTGTGGCCGCTGTTCGGTATCTCCAATCAGATGCTGGCCGGCATTGCCCTGATGCTTGGCACTGTCGTGTTGATCAAGATGAAGCGCGAGCGCTACGTGTGGGTGACGCTGCTGCCTGCTCTGTGGCTGCTGATCTGCACCACCGCTGCGGGCCTGATCAAGCTGCTCGACCCGAGCCCAGCCGTGGGCTTCCTGGCCTTGGCCCGCAAATACAGCGATGCGCTGGCCGCCGGCCAGGTGCTGGCGCCGGCCAAGAGCGCCGAGCAGATGCATCAGGTGATGGTCAACGCCTACACCAATGCCACGCTGACGGTGCTGTTCCTGGTGGTGGTGTTCAGCGTGCTGATTTTCGCCCTGCGCACCGGCTACAAGGCGCTGGGCCGCAAGGAACGCACTGACAAAGAAGCGCCGTTCCAGGCGCTAGGGGGCCAACAATGAGGGGCGCGGCGCATGTTCAATGACCTGGGCAAGCTGGGCAAGTACCTCGGCCAGGCGGCTCGGCTGATGGTGGGCATGCCTGACTACGACAACTACGTGGAGCACATGAGCACAAAGCACCCTGACCAGCCGGTGATGAGCTACGAGGCGTTCTTCCGGGAACGCCAGGAAGCACGCTACGGTGGAGGTAAGGGCTCGCCGCGCTGCTGCTGACGTTCGTTCACCTTCGCTGCGGCCAGTGGATGCTGGCCGCAGCGTTTTCATGCCTGGAGGTTTCGTGAACCCGATCCCTGTCACCATTCTCAGCGGCTTTCTCGGTGCGGGTAAAACCACCTTGTTGCGCTACCTGCTCAAGGCCGAGCATGGCCTGAAGCTGGCTGTTATCGAAAACGAATTCGCCGAAACCGGCATCGATACCGAATTGCTCGGGGACGATGCGGTGCAGGTGCTGACCCTGGCCAACGGCTGTGTCTGCTGCAGCGTCAACTCCGACCTCACAAAAGGCCTGCGTTTTCTACTACAGCGCCTGGACAGCGGGGCCATCCATTTCGAGCGGCTGGTCATCGAATGCACAGGGCTGGCAGACCCCGCGCCCGTGACGCAGACTTTCTTCACCGATGAGGACATCCGCGAGCGCTACCTGCTCGATGGGGTCGTCACGTTGGTAGACGCCGCTCATGCCGAGGAGCACCTGAAACAGACGATCGCCCAGGCCCAGGTAGGGTTCGCCGACCGCTTGCTGGTGAGCAAAACCGACTTGGTCAGCCCTGAAACCTTCGCGGCCTTGAGCGCACGGCTGGGGCGCATCAACCCGCGCGCGCCCATCCGCGTGGTCGAGCACGGCGAAATCGACCTTCCGGAGCTGCTCGACATTCGCGGTTTCAATCTCAATGCCGATGTCGGCTCAGGCTTGACGTTCAAGCCTGTGGCCAAAGGCGTGAGCCATGATCGAATCCGCAGCCTGGTGTTGCGCCGAGGGGCGCCGCTGGATATCGACCGCCTTAGCGACTTCATGAATCAACTGCTGGAAGACCACGGCCGGCAATTGCTGCGCTACAAGGGTGTATTGAATATTCAGGGGGAAGATCGGCGCCTGGTGTTCCAGGGCGTGCTCAAGCTTTATGGCTTCGATTGGGACCGCGCTTGGGAAGAGGGCCAGGCGCGGGAAAGCGTGATTGTGTTCATCGGGGATGAACTGCCCGAAGAGCAGATACGTATCGCTTTCGAGCAGCTTTAACCCAGCCAGTCGACTTCACGCTCGATGATATTCAGGGTCAACGTGGCCGCAGGGTCGGTTTTGGTGGCTTGAAGAAAGCCGCCTATACCGATCCCGATGCCCAGCATGGCCAACGTGCTCCCGCTGCTGCTTTTCTCAAGATGAATCTGGCTGTTGGCATCCAACTCGGCGAGCGTGCACGGGGTGCCGCCTTCGCCAGCGCGTAGAACTGCCCACAGGCTAGGGTCTTGCCCCACGACCGCCTGTGCCTGAGGCAGGTTGCCGGGGCGATAGATGCCTTGGCCATGGTGCTCGCCATTGCGGACGTAAAGCCGATACAGGCCTTGCACATGTCTGAAGTAGAACGTGGTGGCAACGGGCTCGGAGGCAAGGTGAAAATCGATCAGGCCGACCGCGCGATCCTCTTGCCAAGCGTGGTCTGGGCCGATGAGTATGCCCAGAGCTTTGGCCAACTCTACGAGCTGCAGAGTATAGGGGTGGATGATCGTCATAGGGCCCGTGGTGTGCTCACTCAGAATGCACACGGGGTGTTGATCCAGATGCAACGTGGCGGTGAAGGAAAGTGATATATCGTTTTGCATGTGCCGGCTCCGTCTGAAGAATGCGAAATCGCGACGGGGAGGCTAGGGCAGGGTTGCACGCAGGCTAAGCGGGAAGGGCATCCGAGGCAGGCGCCCCGTATGCAAAGCCCGGCGCGAGGCCGGGCTTTGGTGTGCGATTGCGAGGTGCTTAGTTGCCGTAGACCGGCAGCTTTTTGCAGATATCAGCGACCTTGCTGCGAACGGCGTCGATCACCGCTTCGTTGTTCAGGTCTTCGAGGATGTCGCAAATCCAGCCGGCCAGCTCGCGGCATTCGGTTTCCTTGAAGCCACGGGTGGTGACTGCCGGGGTGCCGAAGCGCAGGCCGGAGGTGACGAACGGGGAGCGCGGGTCGTTGGGCACCGAGTTCTTGTTCACGGTGATGTGGGCGCGGCCCAAGGCGGCGTCAGCATCTTTACCGGAAATGTCCTTGCTGATCAGTGACAGCAGGAACAGATGGTTCTCGGTACCGCCAGATACCACGTCAAAACCGCGCTGGATGAACACTTCGGCCATGGCTTGGGCGTTCTTGACCACTTGCTGCTGATACTGCTTGAACTCAGGCTGCAGCGCTTCCTTGAAGCATACGGCCTTGGCTGCGATCACGTGCTCCAGCGGGCCACCCTGGGCACCTGGGAACACGGCCGAGTTGAGCTTCTTCTCGATCTCTTCGTTCTTCTTCGCCAGGATCAGGCCGCCACGCGGGCCGCGCAGGGTCTTGTGGGTGGTGGTGGTGACCACGTCGGCAAACGGAATCGGGTTGGGGTACACGCCTGCAGCGACCAGGCCAGCCACGTGAGCCATGTCGACGAACAGGTAGGCACCTACCTTGTCGGCGATGGCGCGGAAGCGGGCGAAATCGAGCTTTTGCGAATAGGCCGAGAAACCGGCAACGATCATTTTTGGCTTATGCTCGACCGCCAGGCGCTCGACCTCGTCGTAGTCGATCAAGCCGTTGCCGTCGATGCCGTACTGCACGGCATTGTAGAGTTTGCCTGAGGAAGACACCGACGCACCGTGGGTCAGGTGGCCGCCGTGGGCCAGGCTCATGCCCAGGATGGTGTCGCCCGCCTGCAGCAGCGCCAGGTAAACGGCGGCGTTGGCCTGGGAGCCAGCATGTGGCTGAACGTTGGCGTAGTCAGCGCCGAACAGTTCCTTGGCGCGGTCGATGGCCAACTGCTCGACGACGTCTACGTACTCGCAACCCCCGTAGTAGCGCTTGCCTGGGTAACCCTCGGCGTACTTGTTGGTCAGCGCTGAGCCTTGGGCTTCCATCACCGCGGGGCTGGTGTAGTTCTCCGAGGCGATCAGCTCGATGTGCTCTTCCTGGCGGCGAGCTTCCTGTTCCATGGCGGCGAACAGGTCGGCGTCAAACTTGGCAAGGGTCAAATCACGGCTGAACATGGGCGGTCCTCGGGGATCGGCAGTGGTAATAAGGCGCGCATTCTAACCGATTCACCTTGTTCTGGCACATGAGCAGCGGTCATGCCGGCCCTGATCGCCGCTCACTCACTCCAGCATAAACAACGCATCGTTGCTGAACTGCCCGGCGAAGCGATTGGCCGGCATCGGGCGCCCGAACAGATACCCTTGCACTTCGTCGCACCCATGCTCGCGCAGGAAGCCCAGCTGGTCGTGGGTTTCGACCCCTTCGGCGATTACTGCCAGGTTCAGACTGTGGGCCATGGCGATGATCGCCCTTGCGATCTGTGCATCCTGCTCCCCATCGGGCAGGCCGTCGACGAAGGTGCGGTCGATCTTCAACACGTCGATCGGGAACTGCTTGAGGTAGTTCAGCGACGAATAGCCGGTGCCAAAGTCGTCTACCGCAATCGACAGCCCCAGCTGCTTGAGGCTTGCCAGGATCTGCATGGCCTCGTTGACCTCCCGCATCAGGATGCTTTCGGTCAGCTCCAGCTCAAGGCACGCAGGGGGCAGCTCGGTTTCTTGCAGAATGCTGGCTATGCGCTTGCCCAGGTGGCCGTCGGCGAACTGCCGTGCCGAGATGTTCACCGAGACCTTCGGCACCCTCACCCGCGCCTGGTGCCAGGCCTTGAGCTGGCGACAGGCTTCGTGCAGCACCCATTCGCCCACATCCACGACCAGGCCAAGCTCTTCGAGCACCGGAATGAAGTCGCCCGGCGGCACCAGGCCGCGCCGTGGGTGGTTCCAGCGCAGCAGGGCCTCGGCGCCGGTCAGGCGGCGCCCGTCGCCACTGAATTGGGGCTGGTAATACAGCACGAACTCCCGCTGCTCCAAGGCGTGGCGCAGGTCGCTCTCCAGCTCCAGGCGCTCCAGCGCCGAAGCGTTCATGTCGGCCTGGTAGAACTGGAAGTTGTTCTTGCCGCGCTCCTTGGCGTGATACATCGCCGTGTCGGCGTTCTTCATGAGCTGCGAGAGCTCATTACCGTCTTGCGGGCTCAGAGCAATGCCGATACTGGCGGTCACGAAAAACTCTCGCCCTTCCAGCACGAAGGGCCGCACCAGGCTCCCCAGAATCTGCTCGGCCACATGCACCGCGCGGTTGAGCGCCTGTTCCCGGCTGGCGCGCGGTTGCAGAAGGAGCGTGAATTCGTCACCGCCCATGCGTGCCACAGTGTCGTCATCGTCTACGCAGGCCAGCAGCCGGGAGGCCATGTCCTTGAGCATGCGATCGCCTGCGGCATGGCCGAGCGAATCGTTGATCGGCTTGAAGCGGTCCAGGTCCAGGAACATCAGCACCACCCAGGTCTTCTGCCGCTCGGCCTGTTGCAAGGCATTGTGCAGGCGGTCCTGGAACAACGTGCGGTTGGGCAGGTGGGTGAGGGCGTCGTAGTAGGCCAGGCGATGGATACGCTGCTCGCTGGCCTTGCGCTCGCTGATATCGCTGAAAAAGCAGACGTAGCTGGCCAGGTCGCCTTCATCGTCGAACACGGCCGTGATACCCACCCAGGCCGGGTACCGTTCGCCATTGCGCCGCTTGAGCCAGATTTCACCTTCCCAGCTGCCGCGCTCACCGAGCTGGCGAACCACATACTGCAAATGCGCTTGCTGCTGGTCTGGCACGGTCAGCAGGTTGGGCAGTTGGTCGAGCACCTGGTCGGCCGAGTAGCCGGTCACCCGCGAGAAAGCCTCGTTGGTTTGCACGATATAGCCGGCCGGGTCAGTGATGATGATCGCCGAGGTCGAATGTTCGAACACGGTGGCCGCCATGCGCAGGTCTTTTTCGGCCCGGCGCTGCTGGCTCACGTCGCGGCCCACGCCAAGGATGCCTTCGAAATTGTCCTTCTCGTCCCAGATCAGCACCAGGCGCAGTTCGATAGGGATCTTGCGGCCGTCTGCACGCAGGCAGTCGAACAGGAAAAACTCGGTCTTGACCTGCTGGCGCAGCTCGGCCAGCGCCGGGGGGTTGCCCAAGGCGCTGGCGACACGCTCCAGCAGTGTCTGCAGCTTCTGAAGTTGCGCGGGGTTGGCGATGATCGACTGCCATCCATGCTCGAAGACCGTATCGACTTCGTAGCCCAGCACTGCCACTACCGAAGGGCTGACGTAATTGAGCGCCAGCTGGCTGTCTGTGGAAAAGATCACATCACTGATGCTTTCGGCCAGCAAGCGGTAGCGCCGCTCGCTCTCCAGCAGCGACTGGCTGGCCTCGACCTGTTCGGAGATGTCCTTGGCCACGCCGATGATTCGGGCCACCCGGCCACTGTCATCGGTGCTGAGGGTCTGCTCACGAATCTCGAAACGCCGCCAGCCCCCTTCCTTGTGACGAAACCGCAATTGGGTGTGCAGTGCAGCGCTGTAGCCTGTGTCGCGCTGATGTTGACGCAGGGACATGGCCCGCGGCAGGTCATCCGGATGCAGCAGGTTCTCCCAGTAACTGGGCCCCATGTGCTCCAGCTCGCTTTCACTGTAGCCCAACGACAAGCCCAGGTGCTCGTTGCTGTAGAGCAACGAACGATTACGCACATCGGCCACGTAGAGGTGGTCAGGAACGGTTCGGATCACTTCGGCCCAGAACGCTTCGCGTTCGGCGAGCGACATCTCGGCCTGTTTGCGCTGGGTGATATCGTCCAGGCTCAGCACCACTTCGTCTGCTTCAGCTTCGGCGCTGGGGCGCAACGCGAACCACAGGTGCTGGGTATTACCTTGGGCGTCGCGGGTCAGCAGGTCCACTTCAGGGGTATACGGTTGCCCCAGTGCCAGGTCCAGCAATGAAGTGACCAGCGGGGTTGTACCTTCGCCGGCGCCGAACAGCCGCTCGTGCAACTGGGCGGCATCTGCCACCGCGAGCAGCTCGAGGGCCAGGTGATTGGCTTCGCAGATGCGCATGGCGCCTAGAAGGGCCGGCCGATGCTCAGGCTTTTGCAGAAGCCACCGTGCCAGTTGTTCAGGGCTGTCGATCCCTTGGCTGTGCAATGCGGCGCGCAGGGCGGCGAGGTCCAGCACGCAAAGGCCCACGCCAGCCCCCTCGAAAATATCGTGATAGCGGCGTTTGCCTTCGTGCAAGGCGCGTTGACGGCGGCGGATGTCGCGCAGTACCAAAGCAGGCAAAATCGCGCAAAGCGCGCCGAGCAGCAATTTGCCGGCCAGGCCCTTGAACAGCGCAACACGCGCCCCCTCTGCGTCGAACAGGCCGCGCATTGCCCAATCGCTGCCAGCCATTGGTGCAACGAGCACGCTCTGGCGCCGCTCCTCGTCACTGACCGGTTGCGTGCCGCCGGGCGGGCCGCTGCGATACACCACTTGCCCCGTTGCACTGTTTTCCAGCAGCCACGCGCGGCCGTGTGCTTGCTGAATGTCCTGGGCCAATTGATTGAACACCGCCTGGCTGAACGTCAACAGCCAATGCCCGCGCACTGAGGCCGAAGGTTCTTCGAGCAGCAGTACCAGGCTTTTGCTGTCAGGCCCTTGGGCGTAGTAGTAAGTGCTGGCACCAGCGCGCACCAGCAGATCGTTCAAGGTATCGCTGGCCAAGGGGGTCGCACCTCGTGGGGCGCCTTCGGCATCGATCCATGCCACGCCCATCAGCGCTGGCGACGTTTCACGGAGTCGTTCAAGCAGAGCCGGGCGGTTTACCGCACCGACCGGGTCGTCGGCGTTGGCCAATTGATTGAGCGCGGTCTGGGCCAGCAGTGCCATGCTCATGCCCAGGTGGTCGGCCTGGGAGGTGGCAAACTCGACGGCACGGTCGTGCTCGGCCTGCTCACTGCGAAAGTACTGATCCAGCAGTTGCCAGAACAGCAGCCCGGTCAGCATCAGAACGAGCAATGCCAAGGAGGCACGCAGCGAACCCGACCAGTGGCGTGCGGGCTTGGCAGCCTGATGGCGCAATGTGGGCTTGGGCAAAGTGCTCAACGGGTATACCTGCGCTGGAACCGTGCGGATGACGGGAAACGAGACGTGAAATAGTCGTGTACCGGGTCCTTGGCGAGCGACGAAATAGCATGAGGCTTGCCGTGGCAAAGTGCCAGCCCTGTTTGTCGGCCGTTTGCCCACGGCGTCGCATTCCGGTAGCTTTGACGGCCTTGGCAAGCGCTCGCTTGCGTCCAGTTATCGTTGACCATTGTCATCGTCACCCAAGTCAGGTTTTCCATGGCCCAATACGTCTACACCATGCATCGGCTGAGCAAGGTCGTTCCGCCGAAACGTGAAATCCTCAAGAACATCTCGCTGTCCTTCTTCCCCGGCGCCAAGATCGGCGTGCTGGGCTTGAACGGGGCGGGTAAATCCACATTGCTGCGGATCATGGCCGGGGTCGACAAAGAGTTCGACGGCGAGGCCCGCCCGATGCCGGATCTCAATGTAGGTTATCTGCCTCAAGAGCCACAACTTGACCCGTCCAAGACCGTTCGCGAAGTGGTCGAAGAAGCTGTTTCGGTGGTCAAGGATGCCCAGGCTCGCCTCGACGAGGTCTACGCTGCCTACGCCGAGCCCGATGCCGATTTCGACAAGCTGGCCGCCGAGCAGGCCAAGCTGGAGGCGATCCTGCAGGCCAGCGACGGCCACAACCTGGAGCGCCAGCTGGAAGTAGCCGCTGACGCCCTGCGCCTGCCGGCATGGGACGCCAAGGTCGAGCACCTGTCCGGTGGCGAAAAGCGCCGCGTGGCGTTGTGCCGCCTGCTGCTGTCGGCGCCCGACATGCTGCTGCTCGACGAGCCGACCAACCACCTGGATGCCGACTCGGTCGCCTGGCTTGAGCAGTTCCTGCACAACTTCCCCGGTACCGTGGTGGCCATCACCCACGACCGTTACTTCCTCGACAACGTTGCCGGCTGGATTCTCGAACTCGACCGCGGTGCGGGCATCCCTTACGAAGGCAACTACTCCGGCTGGCTCGAAACCAAGTCCGAGCGCCTGGCTCAGGAGAGCAAGCAGCAATCGGCCCACGAAAAAGCCATGAAGGAAGAGCTGGAGTGGGTTCGCAAGGGCGCCAAGGCTCGCCAGGCCAAGTCCAAGGCGCGCCTGGCCCGTTTCGAAGAAATGCAGTCGCAAGAATTCCAGAAGCGCGCCGAAACCAACGAGATCTACATTCCCGCCGGCCCCCGCCTGGGTGACAAGGTCATCGAATTCAAGAACGTCACCAAGGGCTACGGTGATCGCGTGTTGATCGATGACCTGTCATTTTCCATTCCCAAAGGTGCCATTGTCGGCGTGATCGGCGGTAATGGCGCCGGTAAATCCACCTTGTTCCGCATGCTCATGGGCAAGGAGCAACCCGATTCGGGCAGCATCGAGATCGGCGACACAGTGCAACTGGCGTGCGTCGACCAAAGCCGTGAAGACCTCGACGGCAGCAAGACAGTGTTCGAGCAGGTCTCCGGTGGCTCCGATGTGATTCGCATCGGCAGCTATGAAATCCCGTCGCGCACCTATGTGGGCCGCTTCAACTTCAAAGGCGGCGACCAGCAGAAGTTTGTCAAGGACTTGTCCGGTGGTGAGCGAGGCCGCCTGCACATGGCGCTGACCCTCAAAGAGGGCGGCAACGTGCTGTTGCTCGATGAGCCTTCCAACGACCTCGACGTCGAGACGCTGCGGTCTCTGGAAGAAGCATTGCTGGACTTCCCTGGCGCCGCGGTAGTGATCTCCCACGACCGGTGGTTCCTTGACCGGGTGGCGACGCACATCCTGGCGTACGAAGACAACTCGCAAGTGGTGTTCTTCGAAGGCAACTACACCGAGTACGAAGCCGACCGCAAGAAACGCCTGGGTGATGCCGCTGCCCAGCCCAAGCGCGTTCGTTACAAGAGCCTGGCCTGAGCCCAAGGCTTGCCATGCCCGGCAAGCCTGCTTCGCGCCATCGAATGCCCCTGCCGTACTGCGGCGGGGGCAGATTTCGGGGGTGGTGCCTGAGTGGGCAGGCGCTTACGGCGCGGGGGTCGCGCTTATCCGCACGATCTCGATCAGCGCATCGCCTGCCGGCCGTGACCACTTCACCTCATCGCCCTCACGCGCGCCCAGCAGCGCCTTGCCCAGCGGCGACGCCCAATTGATCAGCCCCACCGCGACGTCGGCCTGATCCTCACCCACCAGGCAAACCTGGGTGTGGTCGTCGTTTTCATCGGCGAACGTGACCCAGCTACCAATCTGCACCTTGTCGGTCGCGGTGACCGGTGGCACCACTCGTGCACTGGCCAAGCGTTGCTGGAAGTAGCCCAGGTCGCGCTCCAAGTCGGCCATTGCCTGCCTGTCACCCCGTTCCCCCAGTGCCAGCTGCTCACTGCGCAGGGCGTTGAGCTCCGCCACGCGCGCATGTAACTGTGCCTGGCCGCTCTCGGTCACGTAGTTGGGTTGGTCACTGATGTGACGCTGCACCGGCGTGCTGGCCTGAGCAGCGGCTTGGTCTTCATTCACAAATGCACGGCTCATGATCTCTCCTTCCTTGAAGCATTAGGCCTTCGCCGAGCAGCGGGGTTTCCGAAAACCTGAAGCTACGCTCAGTTGCCGTGATAGGCGCGATAGAGCATGCGGGTTTTTTCCTGCTCCCACTCACGGTCGCGATCGTTGAGCACCCGGTTCTGCACTTCCTGCTGGTCCCGGCTGACCGCCTGGGCCTGGCATTGCCGAAAACCATCGTCCCAACCGCCGCCATAGAGCTTGTCGCTGGTGTAGCGGGGTACATTCTTGACATAGGCACCACCGAAGGATGCAGCGGCTGCGCGGCCGCTGCTGCAACCGTCGTGATAGCCATCAGCAAACGCAGGCGGGTAGCCTTGCTGAACCATCTGATCATGCGCACTTTGGCAGCCTGCAAGCGCTGCCATGAGCGCCAGTGCACACCCATACCGCTTCATCGTCCGATACCTCACGGAGCCACGAGCGAATTGCCCGGGTCAGGTAAAGCTTAGACCCTCCCCGGTGGGTTTTTCGTCAACGCCGTGCGAAGGCTCAGTAGTGGTACCAGCGCAGTTCAAGCATCGCCTCGTTACGGGCACCCCCCAAATGGGTGAAGTCCCGCCCTGCGGTCAGCCGCAGGCCCAGGTCGCTCGTCAGTTCCCACTGTTGCCCGATGCTCAGGCGCCTGCGCACTTCGCCATTGGTAAAGTAGTCGCCCTTGGCCTCTAGTGTCAGGTTGCCGAGCCCGTTGCGCCACAGGATGCCGCTGTCAAAACCGGCAGCAGGCACTGCAAAGGCGGCAAAATCATTGTTGTGCTCCACCCGTGCCGTACCCATGGCGTAGAACAGCGCCTGGTCTGCCAGCGCCCAGGTGCCGCCTGCGCCGCCGCTCAGGTGCGTAGCCAGGGCCTGGTCCCCGTGGCGGCCAGGCACTCGCTCCAGCCCACCGCCCACTTGCCACGAAAGCGGCTGCAACAGCGCGGTGCGCGGCGTTAGTGAACGGATATTGGCGAGGTCCAGGCGCTGCAGCTGCCAGTGATTGCCTTCGTACTGGCGCAGTTTTAGGCCCAGGATTTCGATCTGCGCACCCAATGGGAAGCCGTAGCTGTTGTCTGCCAGGTCGTGATAGGCCATGCGCAGCCCGTACTCACCGAACGCCTGGCCATCGCGGCTGCCCACCCCCGCGCTCCAGGTACGCGAGGGGTGCCCCTCTTCAGGCAGGCCAGGGCGGGTTAGCTCCAGAGGTGGCGGCGGCTGCTCGTTCATGGCCCGCAACAGCTCGAAACTGCGCTGCGCGCGGTTCGGGTCACGCGCCTGCCCAGTGGCGCGGTAGCGTTCCAGGCGGTAGGCCGTGTCTTCGATCAAGGCCCGGCGGTCAGCGGGCAACGCCCTGAACTTAGGCGATTGCAGCAGCGTGGTGTTTTCGGAAAGGCGCAGCGCCCACTGGTTCTCTTCGGACGTCAGCGGTTCGGCCCGGCTCAGCAGTTCTCGCTCGCGCGAGGGGCGGTAGTCGGTCGAGGCGATCAGGCCGGCGCGCTTGACGGCTTTTACCGTATCGGTAGGGATCGCGGTCAGCGGAAATTGCGAGGTCAGCTCCAGCCCGGGGCGGGCGACCTGCAACAGCTCGAGCAAGCGGTACGAGCAGTTTTCGTCGAAGAAGTAATAATCGAAGCGGACCTGGCGCAGCTCCCAGACGTGCTCCACCATCCGCGACGTTTCCTCGGCGGTGAGGTTGAGGTGGTACTCCCACAGGTCGCGGTTTTCCAGGCTGTTGTATTCGGCAAGCTTCTGCTGGTAAGGCACCAGTGAGAACAAGCCCGGGTAGCCGCCGGCCAGGCCCTTCCAGGCGTAAAGGATGCTGTTGTCGCCAGGTGCCACATAGGCACCGAAGTTGATCGCGTAGCTCAGCAGCGCGGTCTGGTTGGCGCGGGTGTCGGCCTGGTCGATGCGCAGCAGCGTATGGCCGAACATCGAAGAGGGGCTGTTCAGGTAGGCAGCGGGAAAGACCAGAACCGTGCTGGCCGGTGCGATGGCCTGGAACCACTGGTCGAACTCCGCGCACTTCACCTGGGGCAGGTCGGTGAGCGAAAGCTGGGCTTTCAGCCAGCGGGTGCGCGCGGGATAACGGCACTGTGCGTGGCGGTCGGCGGAGGTTGCCGGCGCATAGAGCGCTGCAAGGGTGGCTTTGAGCTCAGCGTCTGGATGGTGGGCGCCATCAGGTGCCAGAAAGAACGATTCGTCATCGACATAGCTGCGCCAGCCGCCGCCTTTTGCAGGGGTGTAATGACCCAGCGATAGCCAGTAGGGCGCCTGAGCCAGGCGTTCGATGTCGGGGGTGGTTGCGGCGTGGAGCGGGGCGCACAGCAACAGTGCCAGCCAAGCCAGGCATTTGCGCATTCAGGGGGTTCCAGCGGATCGAGCCCTGCCCGCGAGGGGCAGGGCGGGTGAGGGTCAGGCCTGTTCGGCGTACTTGGCCAGGCGAGCATCGCCCTTCAT
Organism: Pseudomonas sp. URIL14HWK12:I12; assembly: GCF_003097135.1. GTDB lineage: Bacteria > Pseudomonadota > Gammaproteobacteria > Pseudomonadales > Pseudomonadaceae > Aquipseudomonas. Next base: position 168,533 of record NZ_QEQL01000006.1, on the reverse strand, counting down.
GACACTCAGGGTGTTGTTGTGCACGTCTTCGGCAGTCACGTCGGCGCTGCTGAAGATCTGGCTGAAGTGGCTGTGGGTCACGGACTCGAAGTAGGCACGGTCTTCAGGCTTGACACCCATGACCACCGCGTAGGTGGTGAGCGCTTCGCCTTGGCCCTTGGCCATGTCCTCGGAGAGTTCGTTCATCATGCCATTCATGGCGATCCACGACTTGCCGCCATAGGTGAGCGCACCGTTGGTGCTGCAGCCGTTGGTGCCGCTGGTCATGCCGAAGGTGGCGTTACCCGAGGTGCCGTTGGTGGTGGAAGCCAGGAAGTGGGCGGGGGTGCCACGCTGGCCTTCGAACAACATGTTGCCCCAACCGCAGTCCGGGCCACCTGGGGCCTGGGCCATGGCGTTGAGCGAGGCGGCGGTGAGCAGAGTACCGAGCAGAATCCGTTTCATAGCGTTGTTCTCGTCGTTGTGTGATCCATTGGCTGGGCCGACTGCAGGAGCGGCCACGCGCTTTGGAGTCTGGCTCATATTGAGCGGTTCCGCTCCATCGCGTACGGAAAAAAATAAAAAACTACCACGCCTCAAACCGTGCGGTGCGCTCTGAACATGCCTTGCGTGGCACCGGGGGAGGGCGCCAGAATGCCGCCATCTGCCTCGCACGAACAAGGACACCCGATGCCTGACTCTGTCGCCACCCGTTTGCGCCTGTCTCCCGAAGCGCTCGCGCGGCCTTTTACCGCCGAGCAGTTTCACTTCGCCAGCACCGATGATCTCGAACCGTTTCGAGGGGTGCTGGGCCAGGAGCGCGCGGTCGAGGCCCTGCAATTCGGCGTGGCCATGCCCCGCCCTGGCTATAACGTCTTCGTGATGGGTGAGCCGGGCACTGGCCGCTTTTCGTTTGCCAAGCGGTACCTGAAAACCGAAGCCAAGCGCCTGCAAACCCCCTGCGATTGGCTCTATGTGAACCACTTCGACGAGCCGCGCAACCCCAAGGCACTGGAACTGCCGCCAGGCAGCGCCGGTGAGCTGGTGGCCGACATCAATGGCTTGATCGACAACCTGCTGGCCACCTTCCCGGCGGTGTTCGAGCATCCGTCGTTCCAGCAGAAGAAAAGCGCCATCGACCGCGCTTTCAACCAGCGCTATGACCGCGCGCTGGACGTGATCGAGCGTGCCGCGCTGGAAAAGAACGTGGCGCTGTATCGCGACAGCAGCAACATCGCCTTCACCCCGATGCTCGAAGGCAAGGCGTTGGATGAAGCAGAGTTCTCACAGCTGCCCGACGCCGAACGCGAGCGCTTCCACGAAGATATTTCCGGGCTTGAAGAGCGCCTGAATGAAGAGCTGGCCAGCCTGCCGCAGTGGAAGCGCGAGTCGAGCAACCAGTTGCGCCAGCTCAACGAAGAGACCATTACGCTGGCCCTGCAGCCTTTGCTGGCGCCGTTATCGGAAAAATACGCCGAGAACGCTGGCGTCTGCGCCTATCTGCAAGCGATGCAGGTCAACCTGTTGCGCACGGTGGTCGAGCAGTTCGTCGATGAGCCGAAGAACGACGCAGTGGCGCGCAAGATGCTCGAGGAGCAATACGCACCCAGTATGGTCGCCGGCCATTCGGCAGGTGCCGGTGCACCGGTAGTGTTCGAGCCTCACCCCACCTACGACAACTTGTTCGGGCGCATCGAGTACAGCACCGACCAGGGTGCGCTCTATACCTCCTATCGGCAGCTGCGCCCGGGTGCGTTGCACCAGGCCAACGGGGGCTTTCTGATCCTGGAGGCGGAAAAACTCCTCAGCGAGCCGTTCGTGTGGGAGGCGCTCAAGCGAGCGTTGCAATCGCGCAAGCTCAAGATGGAATCGCCCGTGGGCGAATACGGCCGCCTGGCCACCGTTACGCTCGCACCGCAGATGATCCCTTTGCAGGTCAAGGTGGTGATCGTCGGCTCCCGGCAGATTTACTACGCGCTGCAAGACCATGATTCGGACTTCCAGGAGATGTTCCGGGTGCTGGTGGACTTCGACGAAGACATCCCTATGGGTGATGACAGCCTCGAACAGTTCGCCCAATTGCTCAAGACCCGCACCTCGGAGGAAGGCATGGCGCCTTTGAGCGCAGACGCCGTGGCGCGCCTGGCGACCTACAGCGCGCGCTTGGCCGAGCACCAGGGGCGGCTGTCGGCCCGTATCGGCGATTTGTTCCAGCTGGTGAGCGAGGCAGACTTCATTCGCCAGGTCGCCGGTGACGAGCGCACCGATGCCGGCCACATCGAGCGTGCCCTCAAGGCCAAGGCCACGCGTACCGGTCGGGTGTCTGCGCGTATCCTCGACGACATGCTGGCCGGGATCGTGCTGATCGATACCGACGGCGCCGCGGTGGGCAAGTGCAATGGGCTGACAGTGCTGGAAGTGGGCGACTCGGCCTTCGGTGTACCGGCACGCATTTCCGCCACCGTTTACCCTGGCGGCAGCGGCATCGTCGACATCGAGCGTGAGGTCAACCTGGGCCAGCCGATCCACTCCAAGGGTGTGATGATTCTCACCGGCTACCTGGGCAGCCGCTATGCCCAGGAGTTTCCCCTGGCAATTTCGGCCAGCATCGCGCTGGAGCAGTCCTATGGCTACGTCGATGGCGACAGTGCCTCGCTGGGCGAGGCGTGCACGTTGATTTCGGCGTTGTCGAAAACCCCGCTCAAGCAGTGCTTCGCGATCACCGGGTCGATCAACCAGTTTGGCGAAGTGCAGGCAGTGGGCGGCGTGAACGAAAAGATCGAAGGCTTCTTCAGGTTGTGCGAAGCCCGGGGGCTGACCGGCGAGCAAGGGGCGATCATTCCGAAAGCGAACGTGGCCACCCTGATGCTGGATGAGCGGGTGGTCAGGGCCGTGAGCGAAGGGCGTTTCCATGTGTATGCGGTCAGCCAGGCCGACGAGGCACTAAGCCTGCTGGTAGGGCAGGATGCTGGCACTCCAGACGACGACGGCCAGTTCCCTGAGGGCAGTGTGAATGCCCGCGTGGTGGAGCGTTTGCGCGCCATCGCCGAGGTGGTGAGCGAAGAGGAACTCAAGGAAGCGGAGAAGGAGCATCACGTCGAAGCGCTGGCGGAGGTCAAGCCTTGCCAGTGATCGGCGGGCGGGACGGAACCGGCGTGGTCTTCTATGCTCAATAGACCATTGGCCAACGCCGTGAGGGAGCAAGCGCATGGAACACGCTTTGAGCCTGTCCCGCAAATGCCTGGGGCTGCAAACCCGTATTGAATGCATGATCCGGCCGGTAGCCGGTGAGCAAGGGATCTGGACGCTGTTGTTCGCCGCCGGGATGGCCGGCGAACAACCATCGGCGGTCAAGGCCCAAGGCCCTTTTCGTGGGCCGAAGGTGGCCGAGTCTGTGCTGGGGGCAATTGTCGACAGCCTGACGCTGCATGGCTACCAGGTCGACGAAGACCCACAGATCTGGAACCTTCACCTGCACGGCGAGCTGCGCAAAATCAACGCCGAGCGTGGCCGCCACCTGGGCGAGTCGCTTTACCAGCCGGAGTGACACTCGGCCGCAGCCTGCTTTGAGCCTGCTCTCCCGGTATACTGGCGGCCTTTCTACGGCCGCTGGTTCACCGCACTATGGAACGCTTGCTCGAAAAGGTCATGTACGCCTCACGCTGGCTACTGGCACCTATCTACCTGGGCCTTTCTCTCGGCCTGCTGGCACTGGGCCTTAAGTTTTTCCAGGAGGTGCTGCATGTGCTTCCGCATGTGTTCGACCTCGCCGAGGCCGACCTGATTCTGGTGCTGCTGTCGTTGATCGACATGGCGTTGGTCGGGGGGCTGCTGGTGATGGTGATGATCTCCGGTTACGAAAACTTCGTCTCCCAGCTGGACATCGACGAGGGGTCCGAAAAGCTCAGTTGGCTGGGCAAGATGGACTCCAGCTCGTTGAAGATGAAAGTCGCCGCCTCGATCGTGGCGATTTCGTCGATCCACCTGCTGCGCATGTTCATGGACGCGGGCAATATCCCTTCCGAGCGCTTGATGTGGTACGTGATCATCCACATGACGTTCGTGGTTTCCGCTTGCGCCATGGGGCTGCTGGATAAGCTCACCAAGCACTGATGTGGTAGGCTGCCCAACCCTTTTTGCCGGGCCGCCCGTTGCGGCCCCATGACGGAGCTGCTGCATGTCCGAAGTCAACCTGTCCACCGACGAAGCCCGCGTAAGCTACGGGATCGGCCGCCAGCTGGGCGACCAGATCCGTGATAATCCGCCGCCGGGCGCCAGCCTGGAAGCGATCATCGCTGGCCTGTCCGATGCCTTCAATGGCCAGGCCAGCCGTGTCGACGCCCAGGCGTTGAACGAGAGCTACCGCAAGATCCGTGAAGTGATGCAGGCCGAGGCCGAAGCCAAGGCAGCCGCCGCGGCCGAAGCAGGCCGCGCGTTCCTGGCCGAGAACGGCAAGCGCGAAGGCGTGACCACGCTGGCGTCGGGGCTTCAGTACGAAGTGATCAACAGCGGTGCAGGCGCCCAGCCGACCCGTGAAAGCACTGTACGCACCCACTACCACGGCACTCTGATCGACGGTTCGGTGTTCGACAGCTCCTACCAGCGTGGTGAGCCTGCCGAATTTCCAGTGGGTGGCGTGATCGCTGGCTGGACCGAAGCGCTGCAACTGATGAACGCCGGCAGCAAGTGGCGCCTGTACGTGCCGAGCGAGCTGGCCTACGGCGCGCAGGGCGTTGGCAGCATCCCGCCGCACAGCGCGCTGGTGTTCGACGTCGAGCTGCTGGAAGTTCTGTAAAACGGCTGCGCATGCTCCAGAGCCACACGTGGCCTTGAGCATGCGCGGTTTGCCTCGCCAAGCGCTGGGTAGCATTCAGTGCAACGCCATGCCCGGGCGCAAGGCTCGGGCATAGCAGAACAGAAACAGGTTCCTCACCAGCTCCTTGAGCACCAGCGGCTCACTGGAGTGCAGCCCGGCGAAATCCAGATCGCCCTGGTCCTGCAACTCTTCCAGCGCCTCCGCCTCCAGCACAGCGCACACCTCGCCGGTTTCCCGATGGAGTATCCGTAGGTAAGGCTGCGGGCGGTCGAGCCAGGCATCGATGAGGTAGGTCATGGCATTCTCCTTGAAAGTTAGCTTTCAATGAGAATAATTCCTATTTTCAAGAATGCAAGTGACGTCGGTCAGGCCTTGCGGACAAACTCCGATTTCAACTTCATCGCGCCAATGCCGTCGATCTTGCAATCGATGTCATGGTCGCCATCGCACAGGCGGATGTTCTTGACCTTGGTGCCGACCTTCACCACCAGGGAAGTGCCTTTGACCTTCAGGTCCTTGATCACGGTGATGGTGTCGCCGTCCTGCAGGACATTGCCCACCGAATCGCGCACCTGAGCGCTGTCGTCCTCGGCTGGGGCGGCGCCCGCCTGCCACTCATGGGCGCATTCCGGGCACACCAGCTGGGTGCCGTCTTCGTAGGTGTATTCACTGTTGCACTGGGGGCAGGGGGGCAAGGTGCTCATGGCATGGCCTCGAAAGGGAAAAGAAAGCGCCACGGCCGGGGTGAACCGGGCCGTGGCGCAGGGGCACTAGGTGGATCAGTGGGTGCGGGCGACGGCGAACTCGGTGAGCTCCACCAATGCGTCGCGATACTCGCTGGCCGGGAGCAACTCCAGGCATGCCACGGCCTTGGCAGCGTATTCCTGAGCCAGGCGGGCGGTATAGGCCAATGCGCCCGAGGCGTCTACCGCCTCGCGGATACGCTCGAGCTCGTCGATGCCGCCTTTCTGGATGGCCTGGCGCACCAGCGCGGCCTGCTCAGGCGTGCCGGCACGCAGGGTGTAGATCAGGGGCAAGGTCGGTTTGCCTTCGGCCAGGTCATCACCGACGTTCTTGCCCAGCTCCTCGGCATTGCCTTTGTAGTCGAGCAGGTCATCGACCAGCTGGAAAGCCACGCCCAGGTGATCGCCGAACTGCTGCAACGCCTCGCGCTGGGCCTGGGGAGCGTTGGCCAACGCTGCGGCGCTGTGGGTGGACGCTTCGAACAGCATCGCGGTTTTGCCGCGAATCACTTCCATGTAGGTTTCTTCGGTAGTGCTGGCGTCGCGCACCTTGGTCAGTTGCAGTACCTCGCCCTCGGCGATCACTCGCGTGGCGTGGGAGAGAATCTGCATGACCGGCATCGAGCCGAGCTGCACCATCATTTCGAAGGAACGTGAATAAAGGAAGTCGCCCACCAGCACGCTGGGGGCATTGCCCCACATGGCATTGGCGGTGGAGCGCCCGCGGCGCATGCCGGACATGTCGACCACGTCGTCGTGCAGTAGCGTGGCGGTGTGCAGGAACTCAATGGTCGCTGCCAGCAGGCGCAGGTCTGGCTCGGCATAGCCCAGCGCCTTGCCGCTGAGCAGCACCAGCAACGGGCGCAGACGCTTGCCGCCGGCGGAGGTGATGTAATCGCCGATTTTAGAGACCAGCGGTACGCGCGAAGTGAGCTGCTGCTTGATGATTTCATCGACGGCGATAAAATCGCCCGCCACCACACGGTAAAAAGCTTGGGGTTGCATCAGCGACTCAGGCTCCAATAAGGTTGCGCGGCATGCTAGGTGCCGCGTTGGGGGGCTGTCAAGGCAAGGCCCCGCGTGGCGCGGGCCGCGCCCCAGGGCGGGGCATGTGCGTTCCGTCGTCTTGCCGGCCATGCCCTTGCACGGCATCCTTTGGTTGCGTACAATCGCGCACCCTGAACTTCCTGGGCATCACCTGCCTTACGCAATTGCAGCCAGGGTTTCCAGCCCGCTGCAGCCATGCCAGCCACCATACCTTCTATAAAGCGCTGGGTGAGCAGGATTATCGGAGAAATATCCATGTACGCTGTAATCGTTACCGGTGGCAAGCAATACAAAGTCGCCGAAGGTGAATACCTGAAGGTCGAGAAGCTGGAGATCGCCACTGGCGAATCCGTGACTTTCGATCGCGTTCTGCTGGTCGCCAATGGTGACGACGTGAACATCGGCGCGCCTGTCGTCGCTGGTGCCAAGGTGGTAGCTGAAGTCGTTTCGCAAGGTCGTCACGACAAAATCCGCATCATCAAATTCCGTCGCCGCAAGCACCACATGAAGCGTATGGGCCACCGCCAGTGGTTCACCGAGATCAAAATCACCGGTATTCAGGCCTGATATTCGCCTGAAGCCCCAACAGGAGTATTGAACTCATGGCACACAAAAAAGCTGGTGGTAGTACCCGTAACGGCCGCGACTCAGAAAGTAAACGCCTTGGCGTTAAAATCTACGGCGGCCAGGCCATCAAGGCTGGCAACATCATCGTTCGTCAGCGTGGCACTCAGTTCCACGCCGGCTACGGTGTTGGCATCGGCAAAGACCACACCCTCTTCGCTAAAGTCGAAGGCGTGGTCAAGTTCGAAGTCAAAGGCGAATTCAATCGTCGCTATGTGAGCGTCGTCGCGGCCTGATCGCGCGTTCGCTGGAAAAGCCCTGTCCTGCGACAGGGCTTTTTTGTTTGTGCTGAGCCTCTTGCAAAGGTCGGCATGGGCGGTCGGGGCATGTGGCGCTACGCTCATTTTTGCAAGAGCCTTAAATTCTGTTCGTTCAACGCTCGCCATGAGGCGAGAGGCGTGAATCATGAAGTTTGTTGATGAAGTATCCATCCGCGTCAAGGCGGGTGATGGTGGTAATGGTTGCATGAGCTTCCGGCGTGAGAAGTTCATCGAGAACGGTGGCCCCAACGGGGGTGACGGCGGTGATGGCGGTTCGGTGTACCTGGTGGCCGACGAAAACCTCAACACTCTGGTCGACTACCGCTACACCCGCCACTTCGAGGCCCAGCGTGGCCAGAACGGCGGCAGCACCGACTGCACCGGCGCCAAGGGCGAAGATCTGGAGCTGCGCGTGCCGGTGGGCACCACCATCATCGATGCCGGTACCCAGGAAGTGATCGGCGACCTGGTCAAGGCCGGGCAGCGCATCATGGTGGCTCAGGGCGGCTGGCACGGCCTGGGCAATACCCGTTTCAAGTCCAGCACCAACCGTGCGCCACGCCAGACGACCCCCGGCAAGCCGGGCGACCAGCGCGACCTGAAGCTTGAGCTCAAGGTGCTGGCAGATGTCGGCCTGCTGGGGCTGCCCAATGCCGGCAAGAGTACCTTCATCCGCTCGGTATCGGCGGCCAAGCCTAAAGTGGCGGACTATCCATTCACCACGCTCGTGCCTAACCTGGGTGTGGTTAGCGTTGATCGCTGGAAGAGCTTTGTGATCGCCGACATCCCCGGCCTGATCGAAGGCGCCTCCGACGGTGCGGGCCTTGGGATTCGCTTCCTCAAGCACCTGGCGCGTACGCGCCTGTTGCTGCATCTGGTCGACATGGCGCCGCTCGATGGCAGCAGCCCGGCCGATGCCGCCGAGGTCATCGTCAACGAGCTGGTCAAGTTCAGCCCGGCGCTGGCCGATCGTGATCGTTGGCTGGTTCTGAACAAGTGTGACCAGTTGCTCGAAGAGGAGCATGAGGAGCAGGTCAAGGCTGTGGTCGAGCGCTTGCAGTGGGAAGGTCCGGTGTATGTAGTGTCGGCCCTCACCAAGGAAGGCACTCGCCAGCTCAGCTACGACATCCTCGACTACCTCGAGCAGCGCGCCGACCGCCTGGCCAACGACCCGGTATTCGCCGAGCAGATCGCCGAGCTCGACCAGCAGATCGAAGATGAGGCCCGCGCCCAGCTTCAGGCGCTGGATGATGCCCGTGCACTGCGCCGCAGCGGCGTGAAGAGCGTTCACGACATCGGCGATGACGACGACTGGGATGAAGAGGACGACGAGGACGGCCCGGAAATCATTTACGTCCGCGATTGACGCATTGCAGTACACTTAACGCCGCTTGCCTGCACTGCTGGGCAAGCGGCGTTTTCGTATGTGCGGCGTTTTGTTTCCCTATTGGATTTGATCGGGTTGAAGATGATGCGGAGCAAGGTGACAGGGGCGCAGCGTTGGGTCGTGAAGATCGGCAGCGCGCTGTTGACGGGCGATGGCAAGGGGCTGGATCGCGAGGCCATGGCTGTCTGGGTCGAGCAGATGATCGCTCTGCACGAGGCGGGCATCGAGCTGGTGCTGGTGTCTTCCGGTGCTGTGGCGGCCGGCATGAGCCGGTTGGGCTGGTCGAGCCGCCCCAGTGCCATGCACGAGCTGCAGGCGGCAGCTGCCATCGGCCAGATGGGCCTGGTGCAAGCCTGGGAATCCAGCTTCGGCAAGCATGGGCGCCACACTGCGCAGGTGCTGCTCACCCATGACGACCTGTCCGACCGTAAGCGCTACCTCAATGCGCGCAGTACCCTGCGTGCATTGGTGGGCTTGGGTGTGATCCCTGTGATCAACGAGAACGACACTGTGGTCACCGACGAGATTCGCTTTGGTGACAACGATACGTTGGCCGCCCTGGTGGCCAACCTGGTCGAGGCGGATTTGCTGGTCATCCTCACCGATCGCGATGGCATGTTCGACGCCGACCCGCGCAACAATCCCGATGCCCAGCTGATCAGCGAAGCCCGCGCCGATGACCCTGCGCTGGACGCCGTGGCCGGTGGCACCGGTGGTGCGCTGGGCCGCGGTGGCATGCAGACCAAGCTGCGCGCCGCCCGCCTGGCGGCGCGGTCCGGTGCGCATACCCTCATTGTGGGGGGGCGTATCGAGCGGGTGCTCGATCGCCTGAAGGCGGGTGAGCCATTGGGTACGTTGCTCACGCCGGAGCGCGGCATGGTCGCGGCTCGCAAGCAGTGGCTGGCCGGGCACCTGCAAACCCGCGGTGCGCTGACGCTCGACAACGGCGCCGTGCAGGCGCTGCGCGATGGGAACAAAAGTTTGCTGCCCGTTGGCGTGAAAGCCGTCGAAGGGGCGTTTCGGCGCGGCGAGATGGTGGTTTGCCGCGCGCCGGATGGTCGCGAAGTGGCGCGTGGCTTAAGCAACTACAGTGCCGTAGAGGCGCAAAAGATCATCGGCTTGCCCTCCGATGCCATCGAAGGTGCCTTGGGTTACATGGCAGAGCCTGAACTGGTTCACCGCGACAACCTGGTGCTGGTGTGATGAGCCGCGCGATGAGGGTGTGCCTGGCGGCGCTGGTGCTACTGCCGGGCCTGGCGCGCGCCGAGCAGGTGGGCGAAGTGTCCACGGTGTTCAAGTTCCTCGGGCCCAATGACAAGATCGTGGTCGAGGCATTCGACGATCCCAAGGTCGAGGGTGTGACTTGCTACCTGTCGCGTGCCAAGACCGGCGGCGTCAAGGGCGGCCTGGGCCTGGCTGAAGATCGCGCCGAGGCGTCCATCGCTTGCCGGCAAGTGGGCCCCATTCGGTTTGCCAAGCCGTTGCAGGATGGCGAAGTGGTGTTCAAGGAGCGCACCTCGCTGGTCTTCAAGACGATGCAGGTGGTGCGGTTCTTCGACCAGAAGCGCAACACGCTCGTGTACCTGGTGTACAGCGACCGGATGATCGAAGGTAGCCCGCAGAACGCGGTCACGGCCATACCGATCCTGCCGTGGAGTACCCCGCCCGCGCCTTGAAATTGCAGGCATGAAAAAACCGGCTCAAGGCCGGTTTTTTCGAACGGAACGCAGATCAGGCAGCTTTCAGAGCCTTGACGTGTGCGTTCAGGCGGCTCTTGTGGCGAGCAGCCTTGTTCTTGTGGATGATGCCTTTATCGGCCATACGGTCGATGACAGGCACAGCCAGGGTGTAGGCGGTCTGGGCTTTGTCGGCGTCTTTGGTAGCAATGGCCTTGACTACATTCTTGATGTAGGTACGAACCATGGACCGCAGGCTGGCGTTGTGGCTGCGACGCTTCTCAGCCTGTTTTGCGCGTTTTTTGGCAGAAGGTGAGTTGGCCACCGTCGAGCTCCTTGGAAAGACTTGGGGTTAAGCAGACAAATAAGGCCGCGAATCATGCCGATGCTCGGCTCGGATGTCAAGGGTGATGCGGCAGTTCCGCTGAATGGTCGTTCACGTGCGATCAGGCTTTTTTTCGCGGCAGGGGCGGGTACACTCTGCGCCTTTCGTCCCTGCGCGCCGGCTATCCATGAATCTGCTCAAGTCCCTCGCTGCGGTCAGCTCCATCACCATGATCTCGCGGGTGCTGGGTTTTGTACGCGATACGCTGATCGCGCGTATCTTCGGTGCCGGCATGGCTACCGATGCCTTCTTCATCGCCTTCAAGCTGCCCAACCTGTTGCGCCGCATCTTCGCCGAGGGTGCGTTCTCCCAGGCTTTTGTGCCGATCTTGGCCGAATACAAGAACCAGCAAGGCGAGGAGGCCGCCCGCACCTTCGTGGCCTATGTGGCGGGCCTGCTCACTCTGGCCCTGGCCGTGGTCACCGTGCTGGGCGTAATCGCCGCACCCTGGGTGATCTGGCTGACCGCCCCTGGGTTTGCCGATACGCCGGAGAAATTCGAGCTTACCAGTGCCCTGTTGCGGGTGACCTTCCCCTATATATTGCTGATCTCGCTCTCGTCCCTGGCGGGGGCGGTGCTCAACACCTGGAACCGTTTCTCGGTACCGGCATTCACGCCCACGCTGCTCAACGTCAGCCAGATCGTCTTCGCGCTGTTTCTCACGCCTTATTTCGACCCGCCCGTGATGGTGCTGGCCTGGGGGGTGCTGGCCGGTGGGTTGCTGCAGATCCTCTACCAACTGCCGCACCTGAAAAAGATCGGCATGCTGGTGCTGCCGCGCATCGACTGGCGCCACAGCGGTGCGCGGCGGGTGATGAGCAAGATGCTGCCGGCGATTCTGGGGGTGTCTGTGAGCCAGGTCTCGCTGATCATCAACACCATCTTCGCTTCGTTCCTGGTGGCAGGCTCGGTGTCATGGATGTATTACGCCGACCGGCTGATGGAGCTGCCTTCCGGGGTGCTGGGCGTGGCGCTGGGGACGATCCTGCTGCCTACCTTGGCCAAGACCTATGCCAACAAGGATCGCCACGAGTATTCCCGCATCCTCGACTGGGGTCTGCGGTTGTGCTTTCTGCTGGTGCTGCCGTGTTCGGTGGCGCTGGCGCTGCTGGCAGAGCCACTCACCGTTTCGCTGTTTCAGTACGGCAAGTTCGATGCCCATGATGCAGCCATGACTCAGCAGGCGCTGGTTGCCTATTCCGTAGGGCTGCTCGGCATCATCATGATCAAGGTGCTGGCACCTGGCTTTTATGCCCAGCAAAATATTCGCACTCCCGTGAAGATCGCGATGTTCACGCTGGTCGTCACCCAGTTGCTCAACCTGGCCTTTATCGGCTCACTCAAGCATGCCGGGTTGGCATTGGCGATCAGCGGCGGCGCCACGCTCAATGCGGCAATGCTGTTTTGGCAACTGCGCCGGCAGGCGTTGTTCCAGCCCCAGGCCGGCTGGCCCTGGTTCCTCGCCCGGCTGGCGCTGGCGGTGCTGGCCATGGCGGCGGTGTTGTGGGGGCTGATGCAGGTGATGCCGGCCTGGAGCGACGGGGTGATGTACGAGCGCTTCACCCGTCTGGGCCTGCTGATTGGCGCCGGCGTGGTGGTGTATTTCGGCGTGCTGGCGTTGCTGGGCTTCCGTTTGCGCCATTTCTCTCGGCGCGGCCTGCACTGACGGTTTCATCTGGCCGGCGCCGGGCAGGCGTCTCTTGCCTGTCGCTTGTGCCCGGCTGTGGTTATAATCGCCCACTTTATGAGCAAGAAGCGCGTTATGCAGCTGGTTCGAGGCCTTCACAACCTGCGCCCCCGGCACCGGGGCTGCGTCGCCACCATTGGCAATTTCGACGGCGTTCACCGCGGCCACCAGGCCATCCTGGCGCGTTTGCGCGAGCGCGGCGCCGAGCTGGGCCTGCCTACCTGCGTGATCCTTTTCGAGCCGCAGCCACGTGAGTACTTCACCCCCGACCAGGCCCCGCCACGGCTGGCGCGTCTGCGAGACAAGGTCGAGCTGCTACAGGCCGAGGGTGTGGATCAGGTCGTGTGCCTGGCGTTCAACCAACGTTTTCGCCAACTCAGTGCCGAAGCGTTCGTCGATACCGTCCTGGTACAGGGCCTGGGCGTCAGGCATCTGGAGGTTGGCGACGACTTTCGCTTCGGGTGCGATCGCCTCGGCGACTTCGCCTTCCTGGTCGAAGCCGGCGCTCGCCTGGGTTTTACCGTGGAAGCTGCGCATACCGTAGAGTCTGCCGGCACGCGCGTGAGCTCTACCCAGATAAGGGCTGCACTGGCTCAAGGCGACTTCGCCTCGGCCGAACGCCTGCTGGGGCGGCCCTTCAGCATTACCGGCCGCGTGCTGCATGGCCAGAAGCTCGCCCGCCAGCTGGGCTGGCCCACTGCCAATGTGCAACTCAAGCGCCGTCGCGCGGCCCTGGCCGGGGTGTACCTGGTCAGCGCCGAGATCGATGGCCAAGCCCGGGCAGGTGTTGCCAACATTGGTGTGCGCCCGACCGTTGCCGGCGATGGCCGCCCGCACCTTGAGATTCATCTGCTGGACTACACCGGCGACCTCTACGGCCGCCGTATTACCGTGGTGTTTCACCACAAGCTGCGCGACGAGCAGCGTTTCGCCTCCCTGGAGGCGCTCAAGGCCGCGATCGGTGCCGACGTCGCCGCCGCAAGAGCCTACTGGCAAGCCCATTGGCAGGGGCAACCCGCCACCACGAAGAGCCTGAAATGACCGACTACAAAGCCACGCTTAATCTTCCGGACACCGACTTCCCGATGAAAGCCGGCCTGCCCCAGCGCGAGCCGCAGACCCTGGCACGCTGGGACAGCATTGGCCTGTACCAGAAGCTGCGCGAGATTGGCAAAGGCCGGCCCACCTTCGTTCTGCACGACGGCCCGCCCTACGCCAACGGCAGCATTCACCTGGGCCATGCGGTCAACAAGATCCTCAAGGACATGATCGTGCGCTCCAAGACCCTGTCGGGCTTCGATGCGCCTTATGTACCCGGCTGGGACTGCCACGGCCTGCCGATCGAGCACAAGGTCGAAGTGACCCACGGCAAGGGCCTGCCCGCCGACAAGACCCGCGAGCTGTGCCGCGCCTACGCCAGCGAGCAGATCGAAGAGCAAAAAGCCGGTTTCATCCGGCTCGGGGTACTGGGCGACTGGGCAAACCCCTACAAAACCATGAACTTCGCCAACGAAGCCGGTGAAATCCGTGCGCTCGGCGAGATGGTTCGTGCAGGCTTCGTGTTCAAGGGCCTGAAACCGGTGAACTGGTGCTTCGAGTGCGGCTCGGCGCTGGCCGAAGCCGAGGTCGAGTACGCCGACAAAAAGTCCGTTACCCTCGACGTGGCGTTCCCTGCGGCCGACCCTGCTGCACTGGCCCAGGCCTTTGGCCTCCCGAGCCTGGCCAAGCCTGCCAGTGTCGTGATCTGGACCACCACCCCCTGGACCATCCCTGCCAACCAGGCGCTGAACGTGAACCCCGAGTTCACCTATGCCTTGGTGGATGTGGGCGACCGCCTGCTGGTGCTGGCCGAAGAGCTGGTTGAAAGCTGCCTCAAGCGCTATGGCCGTGAAGGCCAGGTCGTGGCCACTACGGTGGGCGCCAAGCTGGAGCTGCTGAACTTCCGCCACCCTTTCTACGACCGCCTGTCGCCGATGTACCTGGCCGACTACGTTGAGCTGGGCGCGGGCACCGGCGTGGTGCACTCGGCCCCCGCCTACGGCGAGGAAGACTTCCTCAGCTGCAAGCGCTACGGCATGAGCAACGACGACATCCTCACCCCGGTGCAGAGCAACGGGGTGTATGTCGACAGCCTTGAGTTCTTCGGCGGCCAGTTCATCTGGAAAGCCGGCGCGGCCATCGTCGACAAGCTCCGTGAAGTCGATGCGTTGATGCACACCGAAAACATCCAGCACAGCTACATGCACTGCTGGCGCCACAAGACCCCGCTGATCTACCGGGCCACTGCCCAGTGGTTCGTGGGCATGGACCGCGAGCCGGTCGAGGGCGCAACGCTGCGCGAGCGCTCCCTGGCAGCGATCGAGCAGACCGAATTCGTTCCCGACTGGGGCAAGGCGCGCCTGCGCGACATGATCGCCGGCCGGCCTGACTGGTGCATCTCGCGCCAGCGCAACTGGGGCGTCCCAATCCCGTTCTTCCTGCACAAACAGACCGGCGAGCTGCACCCGCGCACCGTCGAGCTGATGGAACAGGTGGCCCTGCGCGTCGAGCAGGAAGGCATCGAAGCCTGGTTCAAGCTCGACGCCGCCGAGCTGCTGGGCGACGAAGCCGCCGACTACGAGAAGATCAGCGACACCCTGGACGTGTGGTTCGACTCCGGCACCACCCACTGGCACGTACTGCGCGGCTCACACCCGCTGGGCCACAGCGAAGGCCCGCGTGCCGACCTGTACCTTGAAGGCTCCGACCAGCACCGCGGCTGGTTCCACTCCTCGTTGCTCACCGGTTGCGCCATCGACGGCCACGCGCCGTATCGCGAGCTGCTGACGCACGGTTTCACCGTGGACGAGAACGGCCGCAAGATGTCCAAGTCGCTGGGCAATGTGATCGCCCCGCAGAAGGTCAACGATACGCTGGGAGCCGATATCCTGCGCCTGTGGATCGCCTCGACCGACTACTCCGGCGAAATGGCGGTGTCCGAGCAGATCCTGCAGCGCAGTGCCGATGCCTACCGGCGCATCCGTAACACCGCGCGCTTCCTGCTATCCAACCTCAAGGGCTTCGACCCTGCCCAGCACCTGCTGCCAGCCGAGCAGATGATCGCCCTGGATCGCTGGGCGGTAGACCGCGCCCTGCTGCTGCAGCGGGAGCTCGAAGAGAGCTACCGTGACTACCGTTTCTGGAATGTCTACTCCAAGGTGCACAACTTCTGCGTGCAGGAGCTGGGCGGGTTCTACCTCGATATCATCAAGGACCGCCAATACACCACCGCCGAGAACAGCGTGGCGCGGCGCTCCTGCCAGACTGCGCTCTATCACATCGCCGAGGCCCTGGTGCGCTGGATCGCGCCGATCCTGGCGTTCACCGCCGACGAAGTGTGGCAGTACCTGCCGGGCGAGCGTAACGAATCGGTGATGCTCAACACCTGGTACGAAGGCCTGGCCGAGCTGCCAGAGGGCACCGAGATGGGTCGTGCCTACTGGGCCAGCGTGATGGCGGTCAAGGGCGCGGTGAACAAGGAGCTGGAAAACCAGCGGTCGGCCAAGGCCATTGGCGGCAACCTTCAGGCGCAGGTGACGCTGTTCACCGACCAGGCCCTGGGCGGCGACCTGGCCAAGCTGGGCGACGAACTGCGCTTCGTGCTGATCACCTCCAAGGCGAGCCTGGCACCGTTCGCCCAGGCCCCGGCCGACGCTGTGGCCACCGACGTGCCAGGCCTGAAGCTCAAGGTAGTCAAGAGCGCGGGCACCAAGTGCGGCCGCTGCTGGCACTTCCGCGACGACGTAGGCGTGAACCCCGAGCATCCGGAAATCTGCGGCCGCTGCGCCGACAACATCGCAGGCTCCGGCGAGGTGCGCCACTATGCCTGACCTGAAGGCACGTTTCGGGCGCCTGGCCTGGCTGTGGCTGAGCGTCCTGGTGGTGGTGATCGACCAGTTCAGCAAGGCCTGGTTCGAAGGCCACCTGGGCCTGTACGAACAGATCGTGGTGATCCCTGACCTGTTCAGCTGGACGCTGGCCTACAACACCGGCGCGGCGTTCAGCTTCCTGGCCGACCATTCCGGCTGGCAGCGCTGGCTGTTCGCGCTGATCGCCGTGGTGGTCAGCGTGATCCTGGTGGTATGGCTCAAACGCCTGGGCAAGGGCGACACATGGCTGGCCATCGCGCTGGCGCTGGTGCTTGGTGGTGCGCTGGGGAACCTGTATGACCGCATGGTGCTGGGCCACGTCATCGACTTCATCCTGGTGCACTGGAAAGACACCTGGCGCTTCCCGGCCTTCAATGTGGCCGACAGCGCTATCACCGTGGGCGCGATCATGCTCGCGCTGGACATGCTCAAATCCAAGAAGCCCGCCGGAGACAAGGCCCATGACTGACGTACGCATCGGCCAGAACACCGAAGTGACCCTGCACTTCGCCCTTCACCTTGAAGACGGCAATACCGTCGACAGCACCTTCGACAAGGCGCCGGCGGTGTTCAAGGTGGGCGATGGCAACCTGCTGCCGGGTTTCGAGGCCGCGCTGTTCGGCTTCAAGGCCGGTGACAAGCGCTCGCTCACCATTGCGCCGGAGAACGCCTTCGGCCAGCCCAACCCGCAGAACGTTCAGGTGATGCCACGTTCGCAGTTCGAGGGCATGGAGCTTTCGGACGGTTTGCTGGTGATCTTCAACGACGCGGCCAACACCGAGCTGCCTGGCATTGTCAAAGCCTTCGACGCCGCCCAGGTGACCGTAGACTTCAACCATCCGCTGGCCGGCAAGACACTGACTTTCGAAGTCGACATCATCGAGGTCAGGGCGCTCTGAGCCCTGGCCGCTGGCCTTGTGCCGGGAGCCTTTATGCAGATCAAACTCGCCAACCCCCGCGGCTTCTGTGCCGGTGTCGATCGCGCCATCGAGATCGTCAACCGCGCCCTGGAGGTGTTCGGCCCGCCCATCTATGTGCGCCATGAAGTGGTGCACAACAAGTTCGTAGTCGAAGACCTGCGCTCGCGCGGGGCGATCTTCGTCGAAGAGCTCGACCAGGTGCCTGACGACGTGATCGTCATCTTCAGCGCCCATGGCGTGTCCCAGGCCGTTCGCCAGGAGGCGGCAGGGCGCGGCCTGAAAGTCTTCGATGCAACCTGCCCGCTGGTGACCAAGGTGCACATCGAAGTGGCCCGCTACAGCCGCGACGGCCGCGAAACGATCCTCATCGGCCACGAAGGGCACCCGGAGGTGGAGGGCACCATGGGCCAGTACGACACCGCCAGTGGTGGCGCCATCTATTTGGTCGAGGACGAACAAGACGTCGCCCGCCTGCAGGTGCGCAACCCCGAAAACCTCGCCTTCGTGACCCAGACCACGCTGTCGATGGACGACACCAGCCGGGTGATCGATGCCCTGCGTGCTCGCTTCCCCCATATCGGCGGCCCGCGCAAGGACGACATCTGCTACGCCACTCAGAACCGCCAGGACGCGGTCAAGCAACTGGCCGACGAGTGCGATGTGGTGCTGGTCGTAGGCAGCCCCAACAGCTCCAACTCAAACCGCCTGCGTGAGCTGGCCGAACGCATGAGCACCCCGGCGTACCTGATCGACGGCGCCGAAGACCTCAAGCGCGAGTGGTTCGAAGGCGTCGAGCGTATTGGCATCACGGCGGGTGCTTCGGCCCCCGAGGTGCTGGTGCGCGGTGTGATCGAGCAACTGCACGCGTGGGGCGCCGTCGGCGCAGACGAGCTGGCGGGGCGGCCGGAGAACATCACCTTCTCGATGCCCAAGGAACTGCGGGTCAAGCAGGTCAGCTGAGCGGCCCCTGGCACAGCACGGTGGCTGGCGGCGCGGTACTGATGCGTACACGGCCGGTGCGGGCGATGATCACACGGCGGTGGCGCTCGGGGTTGCGGGCATCGCAGAAGTGGAATGAGGCGGCCAGCGCGCCGTTGTTCTCCAGCGCCGGGCGGCCTAGGTAGTCGAAGGCCACCTGTTCTTGAACGTTGCGGGTAGGTACCACCCGCACGCTGGGAATGCCGAGCGCTTCTCTTAGCGGCGGGCTTTGCTGTTCGCCTGGCATGAGCACCTGCCAACCGGCACTCCATCCCCCTTCAAGTGGCTTGAGCACGACCCGTTGGCTGCGCAGTATCGCTTCGAGCCGGGCGCTCTTGAGAGACTGCGCGAGATCTTCTGCTAGCGTGATGCGCTGCTGATGCTCGACCAGCAGCGGTAGGGTATGAAGGCTCAGCACCGCCAGTATTATTACAACGGCACAGGTTCCCAACAGCTCGACCAGCGTCCAGCCACTCTGGCGTGGGCCTTCCATGGCGGTTTCCTCCCTGAAACGAATTTTCCAAAAGCAGCGCTTCCGTGCGCTGGTCCTTCAAAAATAACCGTATATCCTGTGCCGCAGCAGGTCGTTGCCGGGGCGAGGGTATAGTCGGCGCGTCGAGGAGAAGTGGCAATGCATCAACGTTTAAAGGGTTTTACGCTGGTGGAATTGATCGTCACCGTCGCAGTGCTGGCGATCGTGGCAGCCATTGCCGTGCCGTCCTTCATCACGATGATGGCGCGTGGGCGTGCCGACACTGAAACCAGTGATTTCTATCGAGCGCTCAACTACGCGCGGCTCGAGGCGATCAATCGGGGGGTGAATGTCAGGGTGGCACCCGATAACAACAGCACCGGAACGTGGGCCGGGATACTGAATGTGTTCCTTGCCTCCAATGCGAACCCGCCTCTGCGCGTCGTTCCAGCCATGGCTTCGAACTCGACGATGACCGCCTCGGGCGCAGAGACTTTGGTCGAGTTCAATAACCTGGGGTCAATGATTTCGCCATCGAACGCTTTGGTATTTACCTACACCAACGGCACCATCACCCGCAATATCGTGGTGTGTTCCAACGGCCGCATGATCCTCAACAATGGAACCACGTGCCCATGATGCGCCATCAGCGAGGCTCGAGCCTGATCGAAGTGATGGTTGCGCTGTTGATCATGGCCATCGGCCTTTTGGGCGCGGCCGCCATCCAGCTCAACGCCTTGAAGTTCACCGACAGCTCGACCCTGCGCACCAAGGCCAGCTACATCGCCTACGACATGATGGACCGCATCCGGGCCAACCCGGGTTCGAACTACACCTTGGCCAACCTGGCGGCGGCCCCCACGGCAGGTAGCGCCACACCATTGACCCAAGACCTGTTCGATTTTTCCACCGCGCTCAAGGGCCAGCTCGGTGCTACGGCCGATGCAAGCATCGCCAAGAATGGCTATGTGTACACCATCACCGTGAGCTGGGACGATACCCGCGCTGCCAGCGCGGTGAACACGTCCAACGGTGTCACTGGCGAGGCCAACCTGCAGACCTTCAAGCTGGTCAGCCGCGTGGCGATGGACACGGTGGTCACCCCATGAGCCATTACCAGCGCGGCCTCAGCCTGATCGAACTGATGGTATCCCTGGCGTTGGGCCTGATCATCACCCTGGGCGTCACCAATATCTTCCTCTCGGCGCGCGCCACCTACAGCGCACAGAACAGCTCGGCCGCCATGCAGGAAGACGCCCGGTACCTGCTCAGCCGGCTGAGCCAGGAAATTCGCATGGTTGGCATGTACGGCTGTGTGGTGGTGGCGCCCAACAGTACCAGCGACCTGAGCACCAACCAGAGCTTTTCGACCCTGCTCAACAACGATGCGTGGATCACCTCGACCACCGATGCAAACGGCACGGTGCTTACCCTCAACACTGCCGATGTAGGCACCGCCGGTGGCGGTACGCCTGCTTGGACCGTGGTCTCCGATTGCCGCTCAGGCGCGACGGTGTACACCGGCAATCCTCCCCAAGGGGCTGTGACCACGGCGCAATCAACGTTCCCCATCCGCCAAACCGTGTATACCTACAAGGTTGCCAACCAGGCGATCTACACCGGTACCGGAGCTGCGCAGCAGGTTCTGGTGAGCAACGTTTCGGCGTTCGCGCTTTCGTTTGGCCTGTCCAGCACCGCTGACGACAGCGACGTGGCGGTTTCCAGCTATGCCAACAGCGTGACGCCTGTGCAGGCCGGGCGCATTCGTAGCGTACGCATCAGCTTCACCGTCACCGACCCTGTTGCCACCGCTAATGTCGCCGCAGGCGTAGCCGACCAACGCTTCAGCGTGACGGCAGCGCTGCGCAATCGGATGCTATGACCATGGCCCGTACTTTTTCCCATTGCCCGTCCCATACCGCCAGCCAGCGCGGCGCGGTTCTGGTGGTTGCACTGGTATTTCTTCTGTTGCTCACGCTGATCGGCATTTCTTCCATGCAGAACGCCACCTTGCAGGAGAAGATGGCCGGCAGCGTGGCCACCCGCAACACCACCTTGCAACTGGCCGAATCGGCGCTGCGCGTGGGGGAGTTCGCTATTTTCAAGGGCACCTCCAACCCGGCAGTCTGCGCCAGCGCTGCGGCCTGTAAACCACCCGATACTGCCGCCGTCGTGGGCCCCGGCAACGCCGGTGGCGTGCTCTGGCAGGGCACCGTGGCTGACGGGCTGTACGCCATTCAATACCTGGGTATCACCGGTACCGCGCCGGTCAATTTCGATGCAGCCGAGGGCTCCTCGGTGATGCTCTATCGCATCACGGCGATAGGCATGAACCCGAACAACACGGCCGTACGCACGGTGCTGGAGAGTATTTATGCCAAGAAGCCCTAAAGCGCGGCACGGTTGGCTCGCCTGGCTGTACGGGCTGGTGCTGGGCCTCTACCTGAGCACCCCGGCCTGGGCTGCCTTCACGCCGTCGCCGTCACCGCTGCTGAGCGCCGCAGCCGTGCCGCCGAACCTGATGATGCTGGTGGATAACTCCGGCAGCATGAACAACCTCATCCGCTCCACAGCCTTCGACCAGAGCGTCACGCGCCCCGCAGTTTATGCCTGTGTGTATTACTACGACTGCAACACGATCTCCGGCCTCGACATGGACAGCGAGAACATACTGGTAGGCAATCTGAACCGGGGCGGCTGCCTGCTGGGTTACACCGGCCTGTATCGCAACAACACGCGCTATTGCCTGAAGCTGCCCGACCCGGTCGGCGGTGGCAACACTCGCTACTCGGCCAACTACCTCTCGTACCTGATCGGCCTGATGGGCAGCTCGACCTCCAAGGATTACACCGACGGCTCCATTCCCAACGACTATCGCATCAACGTTGCGCGCACCGTAGCGTCGCAACTGGTGACCGCCAACCGCGCGCTGCGTATCGGGCTTGCCACGTTCAACCCGCCGGTGACGGGCAACCCGGGCCCAGGCGGCAAGATCGCCCAGGTGATCGCAGACCTGCAGGCCACCACCACTACCACACAGGCGCAGGCCAATACCAACTACAACAACCTCTTGAGCTCGATCGGGGGGCTGACCGCCTCTGCCAATACACCGCTGGCAGAAACCTACTACGAAATCACCCGCTACATGCGCGGGCTGTCGCCGTACTACAACAGCACCCCGGCTACCTACACCAGCCCGATCCAATATCGTTGCCAGAAAAACTTCGGGGTGGTGATCACTGACGGCTTGCCAACCTACGACCGTACCTTTCCGTCTTCCGACCCTGCCTATACCTCCGGCAACACGCTGCCTAACTGGGATAACGTCAACAACGATGGCGACAACCTCAATGGCGACGGGGAGGGCGATACGCTCTACCTCGATGACGTAGCCAAGTTCGCCTATGACATCGACATGCGCACCGCTGCCAACGGCAGCGACCTTGCGGGCAAGAACTGGGACGCCACGGACTTCACCCAGCAGAACATGCTGACCTACACCGTGGGCTTCACGGCGGCCAACCAGATGCTCTCGGATGCGGCCAACTATGGCCACGGCACCTATTATCAGGCCAGCGACGCGAACTCCCTGACCACGGCGCTGACAGCCGCCCTCAATGCCATCAGTGCCCAATCCGGCTCGGGTGCCACCGGTAGCGCCAACAGTTCTTCGCTCACCTCCAGCTCCTTCTACTACCAAGCCACCTACAACCCGCTCGACTGGCGGGGCACCATCAAGGCGTTCAGCTTCAACAGCGACGGCACCCTCAACAGCGGCACCCCCACCTGGAGCACCGACAGCACCGTGGCGGTGGGTACCTCCACCAGCCTTTACCAGTCATGGAACACCGCCACCAACGCGCCGGTGACCTTCAACTTCGCCAATTTGTCGCCCCTTCAGCAAACCGCAATGAGTGTGGGGTTGCCCCTGGGCACCACCGGCAATGACCTGGTGGAATGGACCAAAGGCACCAACAAGGCCGGCCTGCGCACGCGCACCGTGCTGATCGGCGACATCATCAACTCGCCGGTGGCCTACGCATCGCCCACTGACATCAACGCCTCCGACACCGCCGGTGACACCAGCTATTCAACGTTCGTGACCAGCAAGGCCACGAACATGACCCCGAGCATCGTGTTCAACGACAACCTGGGCTTCACCAACGTGCTCACGGCGTCCAGCGGCGCCCGCCGCTATGCCTACATGCCCTCGACCGCGCTCAATGGCCTGGTCAACGTGGCCGATACCGGCTATGCCAATGGCGCGGCACACCGCTTCCAGAACGACGGGCAGGTCAGCATCTTCGATGCCCAGATAAACGGGGCATGGAACACCGTCGCGCTAGGTGGCACCGGCGCGGGGGGCAAGGGCTACTACGCGATCCGGCTGTACAGCAACGGCAGCAATACGCCTTCTGCGCTGTGGGAGATCAACAGCAGTACCGCAGGCTTCAGCGACCTCGGTTATGCCTACGCCAAACCGCAGGTGGCCCGGTTGGCCGATGGTACGTGGGCGGCCTTCATCGCCAACGGCTATGGCAGTACATCGGGCAACGCGGCGCTCTACGTGGTCAACCTGTCGACCGGGGCGCTGATTCGCAAGATCACCATCAATACCGCTGAAACGGACAACGGCCTGTCGTCGGTCGCCCTGCGCGTGAATGCATCGGACGTGGTGCAGTACGCCTATGCCGGTGACCTCAAGGGGCGCTTGTGGAAATTCGACCTGACCAGCAGCGCCTCCGCCAGCTGGGGCGTGGCGTTTTCGGGCAACCCCTTGCTCACGGCCAGCGGCGGCGCCAACCAACCGATCACCGCGCAGCCGTTGGTGGTGGCCAACCCGGCCGGGGGCTACAACGTGTTCGTGGGCACCGGCAAGTTCATGGAAACCACCGATAAGACCACCACCGCCGTGCAGGCCTTTTACGCCGTGCGCGACACCGATTCGAGCACGGCCAACTACACAGTGTCCGACCTCACCGCGCAGTCGATCACCGGCACTTACAGCTCCGGCGGTGATACCTACATGACCACCAGCCAGAACCCGGTCGACTACACCAGCAAGAAGGGCTGGTACATGCCGCTGAGCTACAACAACACGCTGGTGGGCGAGCGCGTGATCTTCCAGGCGAGTTACTCACGCGGGCGCATCATTTTCACCACGGCTGGGGTCGACACTTCAGACCCTTGTTCGGCCCAGGGTTTCGGGCGAATCGTGCTGTTGCAGGCGTTCACCGGGCAGATGTTCGTGAACTCCATGATCAGCGGCACCACCACGCCCAACAGCGGGCTGGTGATAGCTACGGGTTATGCAGGCGGCGTGGCGGTGCTGTTCGGCGACAGCACCGGTACTGATGTGCTGCAGGCCAACACCTCCAGCGGTGCATTGGTAACGCGCAAGCTCAATGGCACCGGCACCTGTACCGGTGATAGTTGCAGCGGATCCCCGGGCAGCCTACCGGGCGCAAGCCGGCGTATCATGTGGCGACAGATCCAATAGATGGAGCAGTTAATGGATTCCAGGCAGCGTGGTTTCACCCTGATCGAGATGATGGTGGTTGTGGCCATCATCGGCATTCTCGCGGCAATCGCCTACCCCTCGTACACCAACTACGTGAAGCGCACCCAGCGCGCGGCGGTGGTGGAGCAGATGGGTGAAATGGCCCAGGCAGCCGAGCGCTACTACACCCGTAACGGCGGTAAATACACTGACTTCGCCCCCCTGGCTGCCAACACCTACTACAGCTTCACTTTTACCGTAAACAATGCCAGTGCCTGGACGCTGACCGCTGCCCCTCGGCCTGGAACGCTGATGGCGGGCGATGTGTGCGGCACCTTCAAACTCGAGAACACCGGTGCTCGCAGCAACATCGATATCGCCAGCGGCACATCACCCGCCACCTGCTGGGGCCGCTGACCGATGCACACGCTGATCGTCGGCGCAGGCGCCATCGGCCTGCTGAGCGCCCTGAACCTGGCCGAATCGGGAGGCCAGGTCACCGTCATCGACCGCCAGGGCGCGGGCCTTGAGTCCTCCTGGGCAGGGGGCGGTATCGTCTCGCCACTCTACCCTTGGCGCTACAGCCAGGCGGTCACCGCCTTGGCGCACTGGTCCCAGGATTTTTACCCGCAGTTGGCCGACCGGCTGTTTCTCGAGACCGGGCTTGACCCAGAGGTGCACGTCACCGGCCTGTATTGGCTCGACCTCGACGACGATGCCGAGGCGCTGGCGTGGGCCCGGCGTGAGCGCCGGCCGCTCAGTGCCGTGAGCATCGAGGCAACTTACCGCCAGGTGCCGTGCCTGGGTGCAGGCTTTCAGCGGGCCATCTACATGGCGGACGTGGCCAACGTGCGCAACCCGCGCCTGGTCAAATCGCTCAAGGCAGCCCTGGCCCGGCGCCCGAACGTCACACTGCGCGAACACTGTGGCGCCGAGGGCTTCCTGCTCGAAGGCGAGCAGGTAGTGGGGGTGCACACGGCCGAGGGGGCGCTGCGTGCAGATCGTGTGGTGCTGACCGCTGGCGCCTGGAGTGGTGAGCTGCTGGCCACACTTGGCCTGGCGCTGCCGGTGGAGCCGGTGAAAGGGCAGATGATTCTGTACAAAAGCGCCAGCGACTTCCTGCCGCGCATGGTGCTGGCCAAAGGGCGCTATGCGATTCCGCGGCGTGATGGGCACATTCTGGTGGGCAGCACGCTGGAATATGCAGGGTTCGACAAGACGCCGACTGCCGAGGCGCTTGAAAGCCTTGAAGCCTCGGCTGTAGCGCTGTTGCCGGGGCTGGCCGGCGCCGAGCGAGTGGGGCATTGGGCTGGGCTACGGCCGGGGTCGCCTGAGGGCGTTCCGTTCATCGGCGCGGTCAGCAGCCACCCCGGCTTGTGGCTGAACTGCGGCCACTTCCGCAACGGGCTGGTCCTGGCGCCGGCCTCCTGCCGGCTGCTGGCGAACCTGATCGATGGGCAGGCCCCCATCATCGACCCGGCCCCCTACGCACCAGGGTCGAGGCTCAGTCCAGCCCCAGCTTCTTGAGCCGATAGCGCATCGAGCGAAACGACATGTTCAGGCGCTGGGCCGCGGCGGTGCGGTTCCAGCGGGTTTCTTCCAGGGCCTGAAGGATCAGTTTGCGTTCGATCCCTTCCAGGTAATCCTCAAGGTCGCCCACCTGCGCAAGGCTCGGCTCGCCTTCACCGCCCGCCGCCTGAGGTGCGGCTTGATTGAAGCGCAGGTCGGCGACGTCGATCACATCGTTTTCACACAAGGTGTAGGCACGTTCGAGCATGTTCTCCAGCTCTCGCACGTTGCCGGGAAAACGGTAGTTCTTGAGCGCTTCGGCGGCGGCCGTCGATAGCGTGACCGGTGGCAGGCCGCTGCCCTCGGCGAGTTTTTCCAGCACTTGCGCGGTGATCAACGGAATGTCTTCGCGGCGTTCGCGCAGTGCAGGCACCTGCAATTCGATCACGTTGAGCCGGTAGTACAGGTCTTGGCGAAAGGTGCCAGCCGCGACTTCCGCTGCCAGGTTCTTGTGGGTGGCGCACAGGATGCGGGTGTCGATCACCACTTCGGCCTGGCCGCCGACGCTGCGAACGGCCTTTTCCTGGATTGCGCGCAACAGCTTGACTTGCATCGGCAGCGGCAGGTCGGCGACCTCGTCGAGGAACAGCGTGCCCCCATGGGCGGCCTGGAACAGGCCTGGCTTGTCTTCGACGGCGCCACTGAAGCTGCCCTTCTTGTGGCCAAAGAATTCGCTTTCCATCAACTCACTGGGGATCGCCCCACAGTTGACCGGCACGAAGCTTTTATCGGCGCGCGGGCCTTGTTCGTGGATGAGGCGGGCGACCAGCTCTTTGCCACTGCCCGACTCACCGCTGATGTACACCGGCGCTTGGCTACGGGCTAGCCGGCCAATTTGCTTGCGCAGGGCCTGCATGGGCGCCGACTGGCCCAGCAGCCGGCCAGCGCTGCTGGCCTCGGCGGCAACGGCCGCTGCCGCCGGTTGGCTCAGCCGCAGCGCGCTGGCTACCAGCTCGCGCAGGCGGGTAAGGTCGACCGGTTTGGTCAAAAAGTCGAAAGCGCCTGCCTTGAGCGCCTGGATGGCCGTGTCCATGCTGCCGAAGGCGGTGATCATGGCCACGGGCAGCTGGGCATGGCGTTGCTGAATGTGCTGCACCAGCTCCAGGCCCGTGCCGTCAGGCAGGCGCATGTCGGTCAGGCACAGGTCGAAAGCCTCGCGGCTCAGCCAGTCGCGGGCTTCCCTGACATTGCGAGCGCTGCGGGTATCGAGCTTGAGGCGGCCGAGGGTGATCTCGAGCAGTTCGCGGATGTCTGGCTCATCATCGACGATCAGGATTTTCTGCCGTGCACTCATGGCTCAACCTTGTTTGTTGGCGTGGGCGAAGGTGATGCGCAGGCAGCTGCCGCCCTGTTCGCGTGGCCTGTAGTCTAGGTGGGCCTGGTTGCTTTCGCACAGCTCGCGGGAGATGTATAGGCCAAGGCCCGTGCCTTTGGTTTCGGTGGTGAAGAAGGGCTCGAAGATGTGCTGCAGCTTGTCTGGCGCAAAGCCTGGGCCGTCGTCCAGCACTTCCAGCACGGCAAGGCCGCTGCCAGGTTCCACGTACAGCTGCAGCCACACCTGTGCGACCGGGTGCAGCTGGCCGCTGTAGCGCAGGCCGTTTTCCACCAGGTTGGTGACCACCTGTGTCAGGTGGTTGGGGTCCATTCGGGTCTGGAGATTTCCCAGGCCGATGCGGGTATGAAGTTGTTGGCCGTCCCGAGCGGTGGCGCGGAAATCATGGCTGAAGCGCTCCAGCCAGGCGTTGAGGTCGAGCAGTTCGGGCTCGGCCTGGCGCCGGCGAGAGAGCTGCAGCACGTTTTCGATCAGCAAGTTCATGCGCTTGGAGTGGTCGAGGATGATCTGCACCAGACGCTGATCGGCGTGCTCCAGCTCGCTGGACTCCTGCAGTAGCTGGCCCGCATGGCTGATGGCACCCAGCGGGTTACGGATTTCATGGGCGATGCTGGCCGTGAGGCGGCCCAGGGCTGCCAGCTTGAGTTGCTGCGCCTGCTGCGCGACCTGCGAGAGGTCTTCCAGAAACACCAGGGTTTGCTGGCGCTCGCCGTGGCGCAGGGCCACGAAGTTGGGCTGCACGGAGGGGCCGCCGTCCTTCAGGCGCAAGCTCTTGACTCGCAAGGCAGGGTTCACGCGCCATTGCAGCAGCCGCTCGATCAGCTCGGCTGAATGCCCCGCCATCAGTTGGCCGACAAGGTTTGGCCTGCCGAGCAGGGCCAGTGCTCCCTGGTTGGCCAACTGCACGCGGTTCTCGGCATCGAGCACGATGATGCCGGTGCGCATGCGCTGCAGGATCAATGCATTGAGCGCTTCGAGGCTAGTGACGTCGCTGGCTCGTTGCTCGGCCAGGTTCTCGCTGGTGCGCAGCAGGCGGGTGAGCCCCTGCACCATCAGGGCCACAGCGAAGCACAATACGCCCAGTGAGCCAGCTTGCAGGTAGTCGTTGGGTGCTACGCCGTGGGCGTAGTTGAGGTAGAAGGTGATGTAGATGATGCCGATCGACGCCATGGCTGCGATCAGCAGGCCGGCGCGGCTGCGCAGCAACAGGTTGCCCATGGCCACCGAGGCGATCAGCAGGTTGCCGATGCCGCTGGGAATGCCGCCCCCGGCATAGAACAGGCCGGCGAGCATGATGACGTCGGCCGCTGCCAAGGTGAAGGCCCGCACCGGGTGGCGAGCGTGGCGCAGCAGTAACACGGCAAGCAGGTTCAGGCCCAGGTAAACCCAGCTGCCGGCGCGAAACAGCGCAACGTTGGCCAGCTCCATGAGCCGGCTGTCGAATTCGCTGGAAATCAGCAGCACCAGCGACAGGCCGATGATCAGCCGGTACACATGGTAAAGGCGCAGCATGCGCTGCGCCTGGGTGGCATTGACGTTATCGGGCACTGCCAGCCGGCCCTTGCTCCATGTGCGCTGGGCTGCAGAACCAGTGCTCGCCGCGCTTGAGCGCGCGATCATCCGGCAAGTGCACTCCGCAGTGGGCGCAACGGACCATGGTCAGGGTGTGGTTTTTTCTGCCGGCAGCCGGCTTGCGCTGGCCGGCAAGCTTGTAGCGCCGCCAGAGCCAGAAGGCTGCGTAGATCAGGGCGGCCCAGAAGAGGATGCGTATCATGATGCTTGTCGAGTATCCCGCATGAAAAAGCCCCGGCAGGCCGGGGCTTGTTGCATCAGCCGAACAGGCCGAAGGTCATGTAGCTGAGCCAGGAGCGCTTCTTGGGCTGGTCTACCGGCTCGCCAACGTCTTCGGCCGTGCCACCCTGGGATTTGGGGAACAGCTCCTTGGGCATGGCGTCCTTGTCTTCCTGGTATTTGCGCATCAGGTCTTCCTGGGCACGGGTCGAGGTGGGCGGGGAGGGCGCCTTGCCTTCGATCAGGCCCAGGGTGGCCTTGGACAGCCAGCTGCGGTTGTCGTCTTCGGCCCGTTGCGGCACGAACTTGCCGTTCTTCAGGCTCGGGTGGTTCGGGTAGTTCTGCTTGAGGGTTTCCAGGCTGGTGGCGGCCAGGTCGTCCAGGTGCATGTGCTCGTACGATTCGGTCATCACCGCCAGGCCATCGCCGACAGACGGCGTGCCCTGGTAGTTCTCCACCACGTAGCGGCCGCGGTTGGCTGCGGCTACCCACGCCTGGCGGGTGATGTAGTAGTCGGCTACGTGTATCTCGTAGGCCGCCAGCAGGTTACGCAGGTAGATCATGCGTTGCTTGGCGTCGGGGGCGTAGCGGCTGTTGGGGTAGCGGCTGGTGAGCTGGGCGAATTCATTGTAGGAATCACGCGCAGCGCCCGGGTCGCGGCGGGTCATGTCCAGCGGCAGGAAGCGAGCGACGATGCCGCGATCCTGGTCGAAGCTGGTCAGGCCCTTGAGGTAGTAGGCGTAGTCGACGTTGGGGTGCTGCGGGTGCAGGCGGATGAACCGCTCTGCTGCAGCCTTGGCTGCCTCGGGCTCGGAGTTCTTGTAGTTGGCGTAGATCAGCTCGAGCTGGGCCTGGTCGGCGAAACGGCCGAACGGATAACGCGAGTCCAGCGCCTTCAACTTGGCAGTGGCGGCGTTGTAGTCGCTGTTGTCGAGGTCTTTCTGCGCCTGCTGGTACAGTTCCACTTCGCTCAGGTTTTCGTCGACCACTTCCTTTTTAGACGAACAGGCGGCGGTCAGGCCGATGATGGCGATCAGCAGCAGGTGTCTTGCTTGCATAGCGGCTTGCGTCCCCCAACGGTCCCTGTCTTGAGAGCGACCGTCCTGATATGATGAGCACCCCCGTGGAACTCCCCGGGGCAAAAGTCGCCGTATTTAACCACAAGCGCGCAGCCGATCCAAAGGCTTGCCGCCCGCCTTGTTCTTTACTTGTAGCCCAAGCATGTCCGAAACCATCCAGTTACGCGCCGAAGTCACCTCCGACCTGGGTGGCCAGCGCCTCGACCAGGTCGCCGCCCAGCTGTTTTCCGAGTTCAGCCGCTCGCGCCTGGCCGGTTGGATCAAGGACGGCCGCCTGACCGTCGACGGCGCCGTGCTGCGCCCCCGGGACGTCGTGCACGGCGGCGCCGTGCTGGCGCTGGAGGCAGAGCAGGAGGCCCAGGGCGAGTGGGTGGCACAGGCCATCGAGCTCGATATCGTCTATGAAGACGAGCACATCCTGGTCATCAACAAGCCCACCGGGCTGGTGGTGCACCCCGCAGCGGGCCACGCCGACGGCACCTTGCTCAATGCACTGCTGCATCACGTACCGGACATCATCAACGTGCCGCGTGCCGGCATCGTGCACCGGCTCGATAAAGACACCACCGGCCTGATGGTGGTCGCCAAGACCCTGCAAGCCCAGACCAACCTGGTGGCACAGCTCCAGGCGCGCTCGGTGAGCCGCATCTATGAGTGCGTGGTGGTGGGGGTGGTTACCGCCGGCGGCAAGATCAACGCCCCGATCGGGCGCCATGGCACCCAGCGCCAGCGCATGGGCGTGATGGACAACGGCAAGCCCGCGGTCAGCCATTACCGGGTGCTGGAACGCTACCGCTCGCACACTCATGTGCGGGTGAAACTCGAAACCGGCCGAACGCACCAGATCCGCGTGCACATGGCCCATGTGAATTTCCCGCTGGTGGGCGACCCCGTCTACGGCGGCCGCTTCCGCATTCCGCCGGCAGCGAGCCCGTCGCTGGTCGACGCCCTCAAGACTTTCCCGCGCCAGGCGCTGCATGCACGCTTTCTGGAGCTCGACCACCCGCACACCGGCGAGCGTATGGGGTGGGAAGCGCCGATCCCCGACGATATCGTCTGGCTGCTGCAGCTCCTGCGCCAGGACCGCGCGGAGTTCGTCGGCTGATGACGCTACCCGGGTTGATCCGGCCTCAATGGCCAGCGCCGGCCAATGTGCAGGCCTGCGTCACTACCCGGCAGGGGGGCGTGAGCATCGGCCCCTATGCAGGCCTCAATCTGGGTGACCACGTGGGCGACGCGCCTGAGGCCGTCGCCAGCAACCGCCTGGCACTGACCCGCCAGTTCGATATTCAGCCCGCCTGGCTGCGCCAGGTGCATGGCACTGCTGTTGCCCACGCCAACCCTGGCCAGGTCGACGAGGCCGATGCCAGCTGGTCGGCCACGCCCGGCATTGCCTGCACGGTCATGACTGCCGATTGCCTGCCTGCGCTGTTCTGCGACCGGGCCGGCACCCGTGTGGCTGCCGCCCACGCCGGCTGGCGCGGGTTGGCTGCCGGTGTTCTGGAAGCCACCGTCACCCACCTGGCCGTGCCGCCCGGCGAGGTGCTGGCATGGCTGGGCCCTGCCATCGGGCCGCGCCAGTTCGAGGTGGGGGCCGAGGTTCGCGAGGCATTCGTCGGGTCGCACCCTGAGGCGGCCACGGCGTTCATCGCTGGCCAGGCGCCCGGCAAGTTCATTGCCGACATCTACGCCCTGGCGCGCATCCGCCTGGCATCGGTCGGGGTCACCGCCGTGTACGGCGGCGGGTTCTGCACCGTCGAAGACGAACGGTTTTTCTCCTATCGCAGGGCCAACCCCACCGGGCGCTTCGCTTCGCTGGTGTGGTTCGAAAGCTGAACGCTGCGCCAAGTCAACGCGTGCCCGCTTGAATCTCCCACAATCGGCCCTATCTAACCGGTTATCTCGGGCAGGTTGTCTCTTCATCTTTCAGGGGTTCGCGCTCCGGCCTGCCTTTCTTCAGGAAGGTATCTCTCCATGCGAATAGACCGTTTAACCAGCAAGTTGCAAATGGCGCTCTCCGACGCCCAGTCACTGGCTGTTGGCCACGATCACCCGGCCATTGAGCCTGTGCATTTGATCCAGGCGATGATCGACCAGCAGGGCGGCTCGATCAAACCCCTGCTGATGCAGGTGGGCTTCGACGTGACCGCCTTGCGCAAGGCGCTTACCGAAGAGCTCGACCGCTTGCCGAAAATCCAGAACCCCACCGGCGACGTGAATATGTCCCAGGACATGGCGCGGCTGCTTAACCAGGCCGACCGCCTGGCCCAGCAGAAGGGTGACCAGTTCATCTCCAGCGAGCTGATGCTGCTTGCCGCCCTCGATGAGAACACCAAGGCCGGCAAGCTGCTGCTCAGCCAGGGCGTGACCCGCAAGGCGCTGGAAAACGCTATCAATAACCTGCGCGGCGGCGAGGCCGTCAACGACGCCAATGTCGAGGAGTCGCGCAAGTCACTGGAAAAGTACACCGTCGACCTGACCAAGCGTGCCGAAGACGGCAAGCTTGACCCTGTCATCGGCCGCGACGACGAAATTCGCCGCACCATCCAGGTGCTGCAACGCCGTACCAAGAATAACCCGGTGCTGATTGGTGAGCCCGGTGTGGGTAAAACCGCCATTGCCGAAGGCCTGGCGCAGCGCATTATCAACGGCGAAGTGCCCGATGGCCTGCGTGGCAAGCGGCTGCTGTCGCTGGACATGGGCGCGCTGATCGCCGGTGCCAAGTTCCGTGGTGAGTTCGAAGAGCGCCTCAAGGGTGTGCTCAATGACCTTGCCAAGCAGGACGGCCAGGTGATCCTGTTCATCGATGAGCTGCACACCATGGTCGGCGCCGGCAAGGGTGAGGGGTCGATGGACGCGGGCAACATGCTCAAGCCTGCACTGGCCCGCGGCGAGCTGCACTGCGTGGGGGCCACCACGCTCAATGAATACCGCCAGTATATCGAGAAAGACGCGGCGCTGGAGCGGCGTTTCCAGAAAGTGCTGGTCGACGAGCCGAGCGAAGAAGACACCATCGCCATTCTGCGGGGTTTGAAAGAGCGCTACGAGGTGCACCACAAGGTGGCGATCACCGATGGCGCCATCATCGCTGCCGCCAAGCTCAGCCACCGTTACATCACCGACCGCCAGCTGCCCGACAAGGCCATCGACCTGATCGACGAGGCAGCCAGCCGTATCCGCATGGAGATCGATTCCAAGCCGGAAGTGCTGGACCGCCTGGAGCGGCGCCTGATTCAGCTGAAGGTCGAGTCCCAGGCGCTGAAGAAAGAGCAGGACGAAGCCGCCCTGAAGCGGCTGGAAAAACTGAAGGAAGAAATCGCCCGGCTTGAGCGTGAGTATGCCGACCTGGAAGAAATCTGGACCTCCGAGAAAGCCGAGGTGCAGGGTTCGGCACAGATCCAGCAGA
Organism: Pseudomonas sp. URIL14HWK12:I12; assembly: GCF_003097135.1. GTDB lineage: Bacteria > Pseudomonadota > Gammaproteobacteria > Pseudomonadales > Pseudomonadaceae > Aquipseudomonas. Next base: position 134,973 of record NZ_QEQL01000006.1, on the reverse strand, counting down.
AGATCGAGCAGTCGCGCCAGGAGCTGGAGGCTGCACGGCGCAAGGGTGACCTGAGCCGCATGGCTGAGCTGCAGTATGGGGTGATCCCGGACCTGGAGCGCAGCCTGCAGATGGTCGACCAGCATGGCAACAGCGAAAACCAGTTGCTGCGCAGCAAGGTGACCGAGGAAGAGATCGCCGAGGTAGTCTCGAAGTGGACAGGTATCCCCGTGAGCAAGATGCTCGAAGGGGAACGTGAGAAGCTTCTGAAGATGGAGAGCCTGCTGCACCAGCGCGTGATCGGGCAAGACGAGGCAGTGGTGGCTGTGGCCAATGCGGTGCGCCGCTCCCGTGCGGGGCTTTCCGACCCGAACCGCCCCAGCGGCTCGTTCATGTTCCTCGGCCCTACCGGCGTGGGCAAGACAGAGCTGTGCAAGGCGCTGGCGGAGTTTCTGTTCGACACCGAAGAGGCCATGGTGCGGATCGACATGTCCGAATTCATGGAGAAACATTCGGTGGCCCGGCTGATCGGTGCGCCCCCTGGCTATGTGGGCTATGAAGAAGGCGGTTATCTGACCGAGGCCGTGCGTCGCAAGCCCTATTCGGTGGTATTGCTCGATGAGGTAGAGAAGGCTCACTCGGATGTCTTCAACATTCTGCTGCAGGTGCTCGAAGACGGCCGGCTGACCGACAGCCATGGCCGAACGGTGGACTTCCGCAACGCAGTGGTGGTGATGACCTCCAACCTCGGCTCGGCTCGCATTCAAGAGCTGGCGGGCGATCGCGAGGCGCAACGGGCTGCCGTGATGGACGCGGTAGGTACCCATTTCCGCCCTGAGTTCGTCAACCGGATCGACGAAGTGGTGATCTTCGACCCGCTCGGCCGCGAGCAGATCGCAGGCATTACCCAGATCCAGCTCAGCCGCCTGCGCAGCCGGCTGGCCGAACGCGATCTGAAGCTGGAGCTTTCGGACGAGGCCTTGGACAAGCTGATTGCCGTGGGTTACGACCCGGTCTACGGTGCGCGGCCGCTGAAGCGGGCAATCCAGCGTTGGATCGAAAACCCGCTGGCGCAGTTGATCCTCAACGGCAGTTTCCACCCGGGCGATACGGTGCGGGCGAGTGTTTCGGGCGACGAACTGGCGTTCGCGCAAGGAAGTAATTAAAAGTTTTGCATTTTTCGCGAAGCAGTTTTAGAATGCGCCCCGCTGTCACGGCGGGGCCTTTTCCAGGCTCGCAGCTTCGTCGAAAAGAATTGGCAAAACAGCCAGTTAAATGAAAACGAGGTGTTGACAGCAAAGCTTGAAGGTGTAGAATGGCGCGCCTCAACGATGCGAACGCAACAGCGTAAACGGATCGAAGGGTTCATCGCTTTGTACCAACAAGCTTTGAAGTAGTACCGAGTAAGTCGTTCCGCGATAGCTCAGTCGGTAGAGCAAATGACTGTTAATCATTGGGTCCCTGGTTCGAGTCCAGGTCGCGGAGCCAATTCGGGGTGTAGCGCAGTCCGGTAGCGCGCCTGCTTTGGGAGCAGGATGTCAGGAGTTCGAATCCCCTCACCCCGACCATTTTTGGGTCGTTAGCTCAGTTGGTAGAGCAGTTGGCTTTTAACCAATTGGTCGTAGGTTCGAATCCTACACGACCCACCATATAACGAAGAGGCCCCGCTAATGCGGGGCCTTTTTGTTTCTGGCGTTCGAAGGCTTAAGCCCAGTGCGTCAATACATGCTTCACCATTGCCTCCCTCCACCGTTTGATGCACGGGTCATCCAGCGCCCGGAGTGCACCATGGAGCATGCCCGGCCCTTCGACCAGAATGCCTCCGGTGCGCTGCGTATAGCGCACGCCGTCATCGTGCAACGGGTCGTGCTCGGCCACGGCAACCCACGCCGGGGGCAGGCCCTCCAGGCTCGGGGCCAGTAAAGGCAGCGCCAGCGGTGATGTTCGGTGCGCCTGGGTAGGCAAGTACGCCGCCAGGCACTGCAGCACGTCATCTGCGCTCAACAACGGCGCATGGGCGTGCGACAGCCATGAGCCATCGCCCCCGGGCCCCAGCAACGGATAGATCAGCGCCTGGGAACGCGGCTGCGGCCCAGGCCTGCCACGAAGTGCCAAGCACAGCGCTGCGGCCAGGTTGCCACCGGCACTGTCACCGCCCACCGCCAGCCGGGACGGGTCGAAACCTTGCGCCTGAGTGAGCCAGTGCCAGGCCTCCAGGGTATCTTCCAGCGCAGCAGGGTAGGGCGCCTCAGGGGCGAGCCGGTAGTCCACCGCCACGACCTGGGCCTGAAGTGCCAGCGCCAGTGGGCGGCAGATGAAATCATGCGAATCCAGGCCGCCGACCATCCAGCCGCCACCGTGCAGGTACAGCAGCCCCGGCCACCCCGCCGCCGGCTCGGCGGCGAGGGGGCGATAGCAGCGCAGGGCGAGGCCACTGGCAAGGCGCACCGAACGTTGCTCCAAGCCGGCAGGCGGCGGTGGCGTGAACGCAGCGGCCATGCGCGCATAGGCTGCACGCTGCTCGGCGAGGCTGGTGCCCGCTGGGCAGGCGAAGGCGAGCGTTTTGTCCACCAGCGCCTGCATGCGTGCGCTGAGCGCCACCTATTTGAGCGCCGCCTGCACGGCCGGCAAGGCGTCTTTGCCGTCTCGGGTGGTCACGCCTTTGAGCCAGGGCTCCAGCGCGGTGGGGTTCGCCTTGAGCCAGGCCTTGGCTGCCTGCTCCGGTGCCGTGCGTTCAAGAATCGGCGCCATCACCGCACTGACCTGGTCCGAGCTGAAACTCAGGTTATGCAACAGCTTGCCTACGTTCGGGCAACGTTGGTCGTAGCCGGCTGCGGTCATCACCGACACGGTAGCGGCGCCTTCGTTGGGGCCGAAGGCATCCTGGCTGCCGGTGAGGTAGGCCATGTCGATCTGCAGGTTCATCGGGTGCGGCTTCCAGCCGAAGAACACCACCCACTCCTTGCGCGACACGGCACGCTTGACCGCCGTGAGCATGCCCGCCTCGCTGGATTCCACCAGTTGGAAGCCTTTGAGCCCGAAGCGGTCCTGGGCGATCATTTCCCCAGTGATGCGGTTGGCACCACTGCCCGGCTCGATCACATAAAGCTTGCCGCCGAGCTTGTCTTTGAACTTGGCGATGTCGGCGAAGGTTTTCAGGCCTGCATCGTAGGCATAGCGCGGCACCGCGAAGGTGGACTGCGCGTCGCCCAGGGCTGCCGGGCTGTAGACCTCGATCTGTTTTTTGTCCAGGTAAGGCTTGGCCACCGATTGCATGGTCGGCTGCCAGTACCCCAGGAAGGTGTCGAGCTTGTTGTCTGCCATGCTGCCCAGAATGATCTGCTGGGAAGCCGTCGTTTGTTTGACCTCATAGCCCAGGCTCTGGAGCACCACCTGCGTCATGGCGCTGGTGGCGATCACATCGGTCCAGTTGACCGAACCCATGCGCACATTGCTGCACTCGGCCGGTTCTGCTGCCCACAGTCCACTGCTGGCCAGCATCAAGGCGGCGCAGGCGGTGAGTTTCATCGCTTTCATAGGGTGCCCTCGGTTTTCGTTATAGGAATGGCAGGCGAGGGTCAGGCTAGCAGGCGCGTGGCGGGGCAATCGCACTGTGGCGACCGAATCTGCCAGGGTAGCGACACCGGCAGATTCTGAGGCCACCGGGGCGGCTCACGGTTGTTGCGGCGGTTCGAAGGGGTCCGGCTCCTGCACCAGGGGTATCAACGCCACCGGCTCGGCAAGCGTGGCCAGCAGCACCGGCTCGGCAGCGGTGCTGCTGCTGATCAACCCGCTCGCATCCGCCGGAAACAACGGCGGCAAGCCATGGGTGGCGCGTGCGCGGTTACAGGCCTCGTTGGGGACGCCCTCGTGCCACGCCGCTTCGAACTCGCGGCAGGTGCTGGAGCGCTGGGCGTAGATACTGCAACTGACCTGTTTGCCGATCTCGCCCAGCAGCGATGTGCAACGCGCTGGCTTGGTGTCGGTGCCGCACATGGCGACCATGGTTGGGCTGATCTGCGTCGTCAGCTCGTCGGGCACCAGGCCCCCGGCCGAGGCGCACTCGCCCCAATAGAAGGACACACGAAAATACCCGCAGCAGGCGCCGCAGGTGAGGCATGGGTTCGGTTCAGACATAGTGGCGAAAAGCCGGAGGGTAGGGGGTTGAAGGTCCGGCTATCTTAGACAAAGGCGGCCATTTGAGAAGGGGGCCGCCTCGGAATATTTCGCTATAAACGTTTCAGATCGCCACCCCGGCGCGGTGTAGCAAATCGCGGCAGCGTTGCGACAGGTGGGTGAGCTGCACATCCTTGCCCGCTTTGGCGTAGCGCCCCAGCAAGGCTTCCAGCGCGGCGATTGCCGAATGGTCGGCCAGGCGCAGGTGGGCGCAGTCGATTACCACCCGCTGCGGGTCGCTGGGCGGGTCGAACAGTGCCTGGAACTGCGTGGTGGATGCGAAGAACAAGGTGCCCCGGGGCGTGTACAGGCGCGCGCCGTTGGCATCGTCATGGCTTTCAGCATGAATGTCGCGGGCGTGTTGCCAGGCGAAGTTCAGCGCCGCGATCACGATCCCGCACAGCACGGCCGTGGCCAGGTCAGTGAACACCGTGATCACCGTGACTGCCACGATCACCAGCGCATCGTTACGCGGCACCTTGCCCAGCACCCGGAGCGAGCCCCAGGCAAAGGTTTGCTGAGCCACCACGAACATCACCCCCACCAGCGCGGCCAGCGGTATGCGCTCGATCAGTGGCGAAAGGAACAGCACGAACAGCAGGATCATTACGCCGCTGGTAATGCCTGAAAGCCGGCTACGGCCTCCGGAGCTGAGGTTGATCACCGTCTGGCCGATCATCGCGCAACCGCCCATGGCGCCGAACAGGCCGCTGGCCATGTTCGCAGCGCCCAGGGCCAGGCATTCGCGGTTGGGTTGGCCGCGGGTTTCGGTGATTTCGTCGGTGAGGTTGAAGGTCAGCAGGGTTTCCAGCAGGCCCACCAACGCCATGAGCACTGCGTAAGGCAGGATGATGCGCAGGGTCTCGAGGGTCCAGGGTATCTGGGGCAGGTGGAAGCTGGGCAGGCCGCCAGCGATGTGCGCCATGTCGCCGAGCGTCTTGGTCGGCAAGTGCAGCAGCTGGGTCAGCACGCCCACGCCCACGATCGCCACCAGCGCCGGTGGCACGGCCCGGGTGAGCCGCGGCAGTAGCCATACCACCGCCATGGTCAGCACGACCAAGGCCAGCATGGTCAGCAGCGCGGTGCCGCCTAGCCAGTGCTCGCCGCTGCGAAAGTGCTCCAGCTGCGCTAGCGCAATGATGATCGCCAGGCCGTTGACGAAGCCGAGCATGACCGGGTGCGGCACCATGCGCACCAGCTTGCCCAGGCGCAATGCACCGAACAGCAGCATCAGCACGCCGCTGAGCACGGTGGTGGCCAGCAGGTATTCCACCCCGTGCTGCACCACCAGCGCCACGATCACCACGGCCATGGAACCCGCAGCGCCGGAGATCATGCCCGGGCGGCCGCCGAACAGCGCCGTGAGCGTGCAGATGATGAAGGCCCCGTACAGGCCCATCAGCGGGTTGACCTGAGCCACCAGCGCGAAGGCGATGCATTCGGGCACTAGTGCGAATGACGAGGTGAGCCCGGCAAGGGTGTTTTGACGTACTGCAGTGAAATTCATACCACTCCTTCTTCGCAGCCCAAACGCCCTCCGCAGCCCGCGAGCATCGTTCGCGGGCCGGGGAGGGCGTTGGGATTGGAATATTGTGCGGCACTGGACGTGCCTGAAGTGCAGCAATGATATGAAATAGTTAGCGTGCTGGCTACCCTTCGAAAGGCCCTGCCACGACGAACGCACCACCTTGGTAAACCCGCAGCGGGTCATCGGCCGCCGGTTGCGGGTGCGCCATGACCTGTGCGCGGAAGGGTTCGGAGCTGTCTTTGGGCTGGTAGCCCAAGTGTGCTGCCAGGCGGTTGTCCCACCAGGTGTTGGCATTGGCCGAGGCGCCATAGACGACGGTATGGCCGATGGCTTCGCAGTGCAGGCCGCGCTCGACCAGTTGCGTGAGGTCGTCGTAGCTCAGCCAGGTGCTGAGCATGCGCACGTTCTGCGGCTCCGGGAACGAGGAGCCGATGCGGATGCTCAAGGTCTCGATGCCGTAGCGGTCGAAATAGAACGTCGCCAAATCTTCGCCAAAAGACTTCGACAGCCCGTAGTAGCTGTCGGGGCGGCGGGGGCTTGCGGCGTCGAGGGTTTCACTTTGCTTGTGAAAGCCGATCACATGGTTGGAGCTGGCGAAGATCACCCGCTTCACGCCGTGCCGGCGGGCGGCTTCGTACAGGTGGTAGGTGCCGCAGATGTTCGGCCCCAGGACGGTTTCGAAACTGTGCTCGGTCGATACACCGCCGAAGTGCACGATGGCGTCGCAGCCGGCGACCAGCTCATCCACCGCCTGTTTGTCGGCCAGGTCACAGGGGTGCAGTTCTTCGGCGGGGCCGCTGGCGGCTTCCATGGGCGCGATGTCTGACAAACGCAACACGCGGGTGAACGGCTTGAGGCGTTCACGAAGGATCTTGCCCAGGCCGCCAGCAGCGCCGGTCAGCAGGATGCGGTCGAAAGAGGGATGTGGCATAGAGGTCTCGGCTGCTTTTGTAGGTTGTCGTACGACTTGTGCTGCCGATACTGAGATGCCGGAGCCGGCCTGTCAATGGGCGGGCAAGGCCTATATCTGCGCCGCTTGACGCTGTGCAGGCCCTGTGGGGTAATCACCGGCCAAGGCCGGGTGGCCTCGTTTATCGATTACAAGAGGTGTGTATGTTCGAACATTTGCCCCTGTATGCCGGCGACCCGATTCTTGGGTTGATGGGGGAGTTCGCCGAAGACCCGCGGCCGAACAAGGTCAACCTGGGCGTGGGCATCTATTACGACGAAGCCGGGCTGATTCCGCTGCTGCCTTCAGTGCGTGAGGCCGAAGACGCACTGGTGGCCGAGCACACCCCACGCACCTATTTGCCGCAGGAAGGTTCGGCGGCCTATCGCAAGGTCGTGGCCGAGCTGCTGTTCGCGGGCAGCGTGCTGCCGACCCACGGCGTAGCCGTTATTCAGACCGTCGGCGGCTCAGGCGCGCTGAAGGTGGGCGCCGACCTGCTCAAGAGTGCCTGGCCCGACTCGGCCGTGTGGGTGTCCGACCCCACCTGGGACAACCACTTGGGCATCTTCCAGGGCGCAGGTTTCGAGGTCAAACGTTACCCCTACTTCCACCCACAAACCCGCCGCTTCGATTTCGAAGGCGCACTGGCGGCCTTCCAGGCCCTGCCGGCCAAGGCCATCGTGCTGCTGCACCCGTGCTGCCATAACCCCACCGGCGTGCAACCGACGCGCGAGCAATGGCTGCCACTGCTCGACGCGCTGCAGGCCCGTGACGCCATCGCCTTCCTCGATATCGCCTACCAAGGCTTCGGCGATGGCCTGGACGACGACGCCTGGCTGGTGCGTGAATGCGCCCGCCGCGGTATGCAGTTCCTGGTGTCCAGCTCGTTCTCCAAGACCTTCTCGCTCTACGGCGAGCGCGTGGGGGCACTGAGCCTGCACACCGTCAAGGCCGATGTTGACCGCGTGTTCGGCCAGATGAAGTTGAACGTGCGCCGCAACTACTCCAGCCCGCCCATGTTCGGCGCCACCCTGGTGGCCAAGGTGCTGGGCGATGCGCGCCTCAATGCCCAGTGGCAAGGCGAGCTGGCCGAGATGCGCGAGCGCATCACCGCCATGCGCGCCGCGCTGGTCGAAGGCCTCAAAGCCCGGCTACCGGGCCGCGACTTCGATTTCCTCGCCCATCAGCAGGGCATGTTCGCCTACACCGGGCTGAGCGCCGAGCAGGTCCGCCGGCTCAAGGCCACCCACGGCGTGTATGCGGTGGAAACCGGCCGCATCTGCATCGCGGGCCTGAACGCTTCCAACCTGAGCCAGGTGATCGAAGCATTCGCCGAAGTGATGGGCTGAACCGGACGTAAAAAAACCGCGCCCAGGCATTTGGCCTGGGCGCGGTTTTTTATGGGGCCGGTTAAACCTTCACAACCCAACCCGCCGGGCCTTCGACCTCACCGAACTGGATGCCGGTCAGCTCCTTGTAGAGCTTCTGGGTAACCGGGCCGACTTCGGTTTCGCTGTAGAACACGTGCAGCTTGCCGTTGTGCTGGATGCCGCCGATCGGTGAGATCACCGCCGCAGTACCACAGGCCCCGGCTTCGACGAAGCGGTCGAGCTTGTCGATATGCACGTCATCTTCGATCACCGTAAGGCCCAGGCGGCTCTGCGCCAGCTCCATCAGTGACAGGCGGGTGATGCCCGGCAGCACAGAGGCCGATTTGGGCGTGACGAATTCATTGTTGGCCGTGATACCGAAGAAGTTGGCTGAGCCGACTTCTTCGATCTTGCTGTGGGTGGCTGGGTCCAGGTAGATGCAGTCGGCGAAGTGCGCCTGCTTGGCTTCGGCACCCGGCATCAGGCTGGCAGCGTAGTTGCCACCGACCTTGGCGGCGCCGGTGCCGTTGGGCGCGGCGCGGTCGTAGCCGGAGATCGAGAAGTTGTGCGGTTTCATGCCGCCCTTGAAGTAAGGGCCGACCGGCACGCAGAACACCGAGAAGATGAACTCCGGCGCGGTACGCACGCCGATGTTGTCGCCTACGCCGATCACGAAGGGGCGCAGGTACAGCGCGCCGCCCTTGCCGTACGGTGGGATGAAGCGCTCGTTGGCCTTGACCACCTGCTTGCAGGCGTCGATGAACATCTCGGTGGGCACCTGGGGCATCAGCAGGCGGCCGCAGCTGCGCGCCATGCGCAGGGCGTTCTGGTCAGGGCGGAACAGGTTGATCGAACCGTCCTTGGCCCGGTAGGCCTTCAGGCCTTCGAAGCATTGCTGGCCGTAGTGCAGGGCGGTGGAGCCTTCGGCGATGTGCAGCCGGTTGTCTTCGGTCAGCACCCCTGGCTGCCAGGCGCCATCACGCCAGTAGGCCAGGTAGCGCAGGTCGGTTTTGATGTAGTCGAAACCCAGTGTGTCCCAATTGATGCTTTCGTTGCCCATGACGCCCTCGGATGCTGGTGGCAGCCGCCAATGAGTGCGGCCACCGAAGTTCACCCGGTGATAATAATGATTTCTGCGGATTTGTCCGAGGCTTTGCGCGCAAAGTTGATCATCGGCGCACCTCTGGAAGCGGCGCCGGCCGCATTGCACGGCCGGGCGCTTGGTTTTGGCTCAGTGCAGCTTCAGGCGTGGCTCGGTGCCCCGGCCCAGGCGGCTGCCGAGCATGCCCATCAGCGTGCGGAACGGCCCATAGAGCGCCATCTGGTGCATGCGGTACAGCGACACATAGAACATCCGCGCCAGCCAGCCTTCCAGCATCACGCTACCGGTCAGGTTGCCCATCAGGTTGCCCACCGCCGAGAAGCGCGACAGCGACACCAGCGAGCCGTAATCCTTGTAGCGATACTCCGGCAGGGCCGTGGTGCTGCCGGCCAGGCGTGCCTTGAGGGTTTTGACCAGCAGCGAGGCCTGCTGGTGCGCCGCCTGGGCCCGGGGTGGCACGTTACGGTCGGTGCCGGGTTGCGGGCAGGCGGCGCAGTCGCCGAAGGCGAAGATATCGTCATCACGGGTAGTTTGCAGCGTCGGCCGCACCACCAGTTGGTTGATGCGGTTGGTCTCAAGCCCGGCGATGTCCTGCAAGAAGCCCGGCGCGCGAATGCCGGCGGCCCACACCTTCATCACCGCCGGAATGACCGTGCCGTCCTGGGTCTTGAGGTAGTCGGCGGTCACCTCGCTCACCGCCGCGCCGAGCATCACCGTTACGCCGAGTTTTTCCAGCGTGCGGTGCACCGGCGTGCCGATGCGCTCCGGCAACGCCGGCAACACCCGCGGGCCTGCCTCGATCACCGTGATGCGCAGGTTCTCGGGCTTGATTCGGCCCAGGCCGTAGGCGGCCAGCTCGTGGGCGGCGTTGTGCAGCTCGGCGGCGAGCTCAACACCGGTGGCACCTGCGCCGACGATTGCCACGTTGATTTCACCCTCGTGGGCTTCGGGCTCGGCGTGGGCGCGCAGGTAAGCGTTGAGCAGTTGCTGGTGAAAACGCTCCGCCTGCTTGCGGGTATCGAGGAACAGGCAATGCTCGGCCGCGCCCTGGGTGCCGAAATCGTTGGTGGTGCTGCCCACCGAGATCACCAGTGTGTCGTAGGCAATGCTGCGCTCGGGCACCAGCTCAGCGCCTTGCTCATCGAAGGTGGGCTCCAGAATGATGGTGCGGGCCTCACGGTCGAGCGCACGCATGCGCCCCAGCTGGAACTCGAAATGGTTCCACTTCGCCTGCGCGACGTAGTTCAGCTCGTCGGCGTAAGAGTTCAGCGAGCCGGCGGCCACCTCGTGCAGCAGAGGTTTCCAGATGTGGGTGAGGTTCGCGTCGACCAAGGTGACCTTGGCCTTGCCCTGTTTACCGACGCTCTTGCCCAGGCGGGTCGCCAGTTCCAGGCCGCCGGCGCCGCCGCCAACGATCACGATGCGATGTGTCATGGAGATATCTCATAAGGTTGGGAAAGCGGGCAGCCGCCATTGCCGCGAGCGCCAGGCAGCTCGAGCAGGGCAAGGGGGCAGAAAGTCGGGAAGCACGCGGCCGAAACCTGCCCGGCCGAGCAATCGCGCGGCGCATGCGGGGGAGGGTAGGCACAGTTGGCATCTTTTCAGGTGACCGCGAGCGGAAACGATGGAGCTTCAGATGCAGGAAAAGCTACAGGGTTCACTGACCGGGATCAATTGCCCGCCCAGAAATATATCCGCCGCGACAGGCGGCTACGGTTCGCGCCCTGGGGCGCCGGCTTGCCGGGCCATGGGCGGTACGCCGGGCACGTTGAGCTACAGCGTGATCCCTACATCGAAAATCAGGCTGCGCCCCAGATTGGCCCGCAGGAAATCCGGTGCATCCGGGTGCGCATACAGCACCCTCACAAACGTCGGCCCTACCAGCGACAACGACCGCCAACCCTGCCGCAGGTACTCGGTTGGCGCCGGAAAGTGGCTGTTCAGGTCCAGCACCTCCCGCTTCAAGCTGGCAAAGGCGACCAGGTCCAGCTCGGAGAGGTCGATCCCCCGCTCATGGTAGCTGGCCGCCTTTTTGCGCAGCGTCGGCCCAAGGCGTTGCAGCAAATCCTTGGCCCGGATGCGCCGGGGCCGGGCCTGGCGCCTCACCAACTGGCTAAGCGACAGCGCGCTGCGCCGCCGGGTGAGCTCCTCGCGCCATTCATCGTTCAGGCGCCGACCGTGGTCGAGCACGAAGAACACTTCAAAGCGCGCTTCTCGAAACAACACGTCTGGCGGCTCTTGCCCCGCGGGCATGAATTCCTCAGCGCGATAGCTCAGGTTCAGCCCTTGCAGCAGGCGCTGGCACACCCAGCGCTCACGCTCCCACTTGCGTGCATTGGAAAGAAACGCATTGGCCTGTTCAGCCTGGTCGGTGAGCAGGCGCAGGTAGTCGGTGTCGTCCATAAGGCCGGCCTCGGCGTGGGAACTTCACTCAGTTCGGTCACTTGAGGCTAGCAGCTGAACCATGAAGCGGTGATGGCAGCCGTCAATGCTGGCGGGGCATCAACTCTTCGGAAAACAGCTCATCCTCGGCATCGGGAGCCACCGGGATCTTGTGCTCCTCAGATGCCCAGGCGCCCAGGTCGATCAGCTTGCAGCGCTCTGAGCAGAACGGCCGCTGCTCCGACGCCGGGCCCCATTCGACGGGGGCGTTGCAGGTAGGGCAGTGAACGATGGTCGGGCTCATGCGGGTGCTCCAGGTAAAGTCAGGTAAAACGAATGCAGGCGGTCGACCTCGGCGTGCAGCCAAGCGAGGTCTCGATCGTTGACGATCACGTCGTCGGCCCACGCCAAGCGCTGCTCGCGGCTGGCCTGAGCCTGCAGAATGGCCCGCACCTGCGCCTCGGAGGTGTGATCACGGGCCAGCGTGCGTTGCACCTGCAATGGGCTTGGCACATCGACCACCAGCACCCGGCGCGCGCCACGGCGGTTGCCGGTTTCGACCACCAGGGGCGCCATGTAGATCGCATAGGGCGAGGTGGCGCGCGCCAAACGTGCTTCGATGGCTGCACCGATCAACGGGTGAAGCAGCGCTTCGACCCATTGCCGTTCGGCAGGGTCGGCAAAGATCAGCTCGCGCAGTGCCGCGCGGTTCAGGGTGCCATCGGCATTGAGCACGCGCTCGCCGAAATGCGCCACCAGCTGCGTCAGCGCAGGCTGGCCAGGCTCGACCACCCAGCGAGAGGCGTGGTCGGCGTCCACCACCTCGATGCCATGGGCCATGAAGCGCTCGGCCGCGGCAGTCTTGCCGCTGCCGATGCCGCCGGTGAGGGCAAGAATCCAGGGTGTGTGGGTCATCTAAATCCAGCGAATTGCAGGTACAGGGTGGTTATTTGATCACCCCAGAGCAAAGCGATCCACCCCGCCAGTGCAATGTAAGGCCCGAACGGGATCGGCGTACTGGTGCTCGCACCCCGAGCGCGCAGCAGAATCACCCCGAGCACCGCGCCGACCACCGACGACAGCAGCAGCGTCAACGGCAGCAACTGCCAGCCACCCCAGGCACCGAACATGGCCAGCAGCTTGAAGTCGCCATAGCCCATGCCTTCCTTGCCGGTGACCAGGCGGAACAGCTGAAACACCAGCCATAGCGCACCATAGCCAAACACCGCGCCCCATACCGCATCGGCCAGCGGTGCGAACACCCCTTGCGTGTTGAGGATCAGGCCCAGCCATAGCAACGGCAGCACAATCACATCCGGCAGCCACTGGCGGTCGATGTCGATCAGGCTCAGCGCCAGCAGCCCCCACGTCAGCACCAGCATCGCAGGCAGCTGCCAGGTGGCACCAAAGTGCCAGGCGATGAACCCGCTGAGCACGCCACTGGCCAGCTCCACCAGCGGGTAACGCAGGCTGATACGTGCCTGGCAACCCGCGCAGCGCCCCCTGAGCAGTAGGTAGCTCAGCAGCGGAATGTTCTCGTGGGCACGGATCGGGCGCTGGCAGTTTGGGCAGCAGGAGCGGGGGGTAAGCAAGTTGTACCGCTCAGGCTGGGGCTCCTCGGGGAGTTTCAGGTAATCCAGCGCCTGGGCACGCCATTGGCGGTCGAGGGTGATGGGCAGGCGATGGACCACCACGTTGAGGAAACTGCCGACGAGCAGGCCGAGGAGGAAGGTGCAGAAGGTCAGGGCCAGCGGGGAGCTGGCCAGTAGGTCGAAGGCGGGCATGGGTTAGACGACGGAACCGAGTTGGAAGATGGGGAGGTACATGGCGACTACCAAACCGCCTACTAATACACCCAGTACGGCCATGATCAAAGGCTCCATGAGTGTAGTAAGGTTGCTTACAGCGTTGTCCACTTCTTCCTCGTAATAGCTGGCGACTTTATCCAACATATTGTCTAGTGCTCCCGACTCTTCTCCAATGGCCGTCATTTGAATGGCAAGATTAGGAAAGATAGTGGCCGCTCTCATCGAGGCATTAAGGGGCGTGCCGGTGGATACATCCTGCTTGACCTGAAGAACGCCTCGACGGAAGACTACATTTCCTGTGGCTCCCGCCACCGAGTCCAGGGCTTCAACGAGCGGAACGCCAGCGGCGAATGTCGTGGACAACGTTCTGCCGAAACGGGCTACGGAAGACTTGTAGAGAATACCGCCGACAATAGGTATTTTCAGGTACAGGCGATCCAGAAAGTCTCGGAATTTTTCGCTCTTCTTTCGGGCTTGGTTGAAAGCAAAGCCAGCACCGATCAAGCCGAGTAGTATGATGTACCACCACGCCTGAACGACCTCCGACAGACTGATGACTGCTTGGGTAAATGATGGAAGTTCAGCGCCGAAGCCTTGAAAAACGGTCTGGAATTGAGGCACCACCTTGATGAGCAGGATGCCAGATACAATAAATGCGACGATCAGCACTGCGATCGGGTAAGTCATCGCTTTTTTTATCTTGGATTTCAGCGCTTCCGTTTTTTCCTTGTAAGTGGCCACTCGGTCCAGAAGTGTCTCAAGTGCCCCGGCTTGTTCGCCCGCATCCACGAGATTACAGTAAAGATCATCAAAGTACTTTGGATGCTGCCTTAGCGCATGCGCAAATGTATTCCCGGAAGAGACTTCGTTCCGTAAGTCGAGAAGCAGGGTGCGCAGCCGGGGGTTGTCAGCGCCCTCGGCAATAATGTCGAATGCCTGAAGCAGTGGCACCCCCGCCTTCATCATCGTTGCCATTTGCCTGGTGAAAAATGCGATCGCCAACGGCTTGATAGCCTTACCTTGACCAAACAGAGAAGCCGACTTTTTCTTGACCTTGCCCGGTGAAATGCCTTGTTTGCGAAGCTGGGCCTTGACCAGCGCAACGCTTGAGCTGTTCATTTCCCCGTTTACTTTAGTGCCTTTGCGATCCAGGCCGTCCCAGGCAAAGACAATCTGTTTGGGCGCTTTGACAGCCATTGCTTAATCCTTAGTCACGCGGTTTACTTCTTCTAGGCTAGTGACACCCTGCATGACCTTAGCCAGGCCGGACATGCGCAAGTCGTTAAAGCCCTCTTTGCGCATCTGATCTGAAATGTCGATGGCATTTCCGCCCTCCATGATCAAGCGCTGCAAGGCGGAGGTTATCTTGACCACCTCATAGATGCCTTGGCGACCTTTATAACCGCTATTGCACTGTGCGCACCCTACGGCTTCATATACCTTGAATTTCCCGATCATATCAGAAGGGAAACCTTCGTCTCTGAGGGCTTCATCTGGTATCTGGATTTCTTTTTTGCAGTGTGTGCAGAGCTTGCGAGCCAGGCGTTGCGCAATAATGAGGTTAACTGAAGTAGCAATGTTGAAGCTGGCCACCCCCATATTCAGCAATCGGGTAAGCGTTTCTGCGGCGCTATTGGTATGGAGGGTTGACAGCACCATGTGACCCGTTTGGGCGGCCTTGATAGCGATTTCAGCAGTTTCCAGGTCCCGGATCTCCCCCACCATGATGACATCAGGGTCCTGGCGTAGGAAGGAGCGTAGCGCTGAGGCGAAATCCAAGCCTTGCCGCGGATTGACGTTGACTTGATTGATGCCTTCCATATTGATCTCAACGGGGTCTTCGGCGGTTGAGATATTGATGTCTACGGTATTTAGGATGTTCAAACCGGTGTAGAGGGAGACCGTTTTGCCAGAACCGGTGGGGCCCGTTACTAGAATCATCCCCTGAGGTTGTTTCAACGCATTGAGGTAAAGCTCTTTCTGCACGGGCTCGTAGCCGAGAGCGTCGATGCCCATCTGCGCACTTGAAGGGTCTAGAATCCGCATTACTATCTTTTCTCCCCATAATGTAGGGAGTGTATTGACTCGAAAGTCGATTGCCTTGTTTTTGGAAATGCGCATTTTAATGCGCCCATCCTGGGGCTTACGACGCTCTGAAATGTCTAAGCTGGCCATGACTTTGAGCCGTGCAGCTATACGGCTGGCGAGGGTGACAGGAGGTCGGGCTATTTCTCTTAACATTCCATCGGTACGAAATCGAACTCGGTAGGCCTTTTCATAAGGCTCGAAGTGCAAGTCGGAAGACCCGCCTCGTATCGCGTCCAGCAGCATTTTATTAACGAATCGCACAACAGGGGCGTCGTCGGCATCCTGAGTGATAGGGGCGTCATGGTCCTCGTTCGCAGCCTCCACATCCAGACCGTCCAAGTCCACATCCGCCAGATCTTCAAGCCCCGTTCCACTCTGGTCGAAATAACGCTCTATGGCTTCGGTCAGCTTGTCGTCTTCGACGAGAATTGCGTCAGCGTTCAGGCCTGTGCTGAACTGGATATCAGTAATGGCCTGATGATTTGTAGGATCAGCGAGAGCGACGAACAACTTATTGCCACGACGCCAGAGAGGAAGCGCTCTATGTTGTCGGACGAGCTTCTCTGAAACCGCGGCCTTCGGCTGTGAAGCCCGATCAAGGCTGGTTAGATCGAATAACGCAACCCCGAACTGATCAGACGCCACTTCAGCCATGACGCGCCCGTTCACCAAGCCATTATGAACCAGGTAATGGACAAGCGAAACGCGGGTACGCTGCGCCTGCTGAAAGGCCTGCTGGGCGGTCTTTTCGTCAAGCAGTTGAGAGACGACCAGCTGTTTTGCTAGGCCAGTCAGGGCGACATCGTTCATGGTTGGGCTCCTTTGCTAGCCTCTTATAGCCTAGACCTTGCTGTGCTGCCAAACCCAGGTGCCAAAGTGACAAAAAGCGTCAGATATTGTCTCTCTTGGTAGCGTTCGGAGGTTGGTCGTGACCTGTGATTGAGGATTCGTGGCAGGCCCGCGCGTTCTAACATAAATCATGCGCTGGCATGGCTCTTGCTTTGGGGTCTGTGAATTTACAGCAGTAGTGTTCCTCATCAGGAGAGCAGCAAATGAAGAATCAGAAAGGTTTTACGCTTATTGAATTGATGATTGTGGTTGCGATCATTGGCATCCTTGCCGCCATTGCAATTCCTGCATATTCTAAATATCAAGCGCGTGCGAAAGTATCGGCGGGGCTGGCCGAAATCTCCGCGCTTAAAACAAACTTCGAAGATGCCCTGAATTCTGGCACAACCATAACTGCACTCAGCGATATCGGCGGTGTCACCCCAACAGCAAACTGTGATATTACCTATACTACCGGTCAGACTGGAACGTTGATCTGCACTTTGAAAAACGCGCCTGCGCCGGTTAGCGGCGGTGTTATTACGCTTACCCGCAACGCTAGCACTGGGTGGGCCTGCTCGACCAACACCAGCATTGGAACGGACTACAAGCCAAAAGGCTGCTGATTCCCTAGCTCTAGAGAAAGGCTTCCTGCGGGAGGCCTTTCCGCTATTGGTATAGCAACATGGATGACTCACGCGGCTTTTCATTGATCGAGCTGATGGTAGTGGTCGCTATCGTTGGTATGTTGGCAGCGTTGGCGGTGCCGGCCTATTTAGGCTATCTCGCACGCGCAAAGGTTGTTTCTGCGGTCAGTGAAGTGTCAGCTTTGAAATCTCCATTTCAGCTCAAGCTTGATGATGGAAACGACATCGGCAATCCAGCGGACATTGGCATGCCCACTACCACTGCCAACTGCAGCCAAATTACTGTTTCGGGAAATGCTGTAGATGGAACCGGAAGCTTATCTTGTATTATTTCCGGAGGGCCTTCTCAGGTGGCGGGCAAAAGCGTGATCTTGACCCGTACAGCCGATAGCAGCTGGTCGTGCGTTACGACGGTTCTTGACTTGTATGCACCAACAAGTTGCCGTGGCAGCTAAAACTCGTTGCCTTTGATGTGCTTGCCGCAAGACATATGAAGTGGTAGCTTACTGCCCCTCGAAAGCCGGTGTAGCTCAGTTGGTAGAGCAGCGCACTCGTAACGCGAAGGTCGTAGGTTCGATTCCTATCTCCGGCACCAACCCCTCCTAAACCTCCCCCTGACTCACCCGCCTCGAAAGCGCCTCAGCGCTCTCCCGACGTTCCGAATAGCGATCCACCAGATACCCCTCCCGGCCCCGCACCAGCAGCGTGAACTTCATCAGCTCCTCCATCACATCGACCACCCGGTCGTAGTAAGGCGACGGCTTCATGCGCCCGTCTTCGCCGAACTCGAGAAACGCCTTGGGCACCGATGACTGGTTTGGGATGGTGAGCATCCGCATCCAGCGGCCCAGCACGCGTAGCTGGTTGACCGTGTTGAACGACTGCGAGCCACCGCACACCTGCATCACCGCCAGGGTTTTGCCTTGGGAGGGCCGCACGGCGCCCAGCGCCAGGGGTATCCAGTCGATCTGGGCTTTGAACACCGCCGACATCGAACCGTGGCGTTCGGGTGAGCACCACACCTGGCCCTCCGACCACAGCACCAGGTCACGCAGTTGCTGCACTTTCGGGTGGTCTGCGGGTGCATCGTCGGGCAGCGGCAGGCCGGAGGGGTCGAAGATGGCCGTCTCGGCCCCCATCAGCTCCAGCAGGCGGGCCGCCTCCTGAGTCAGCAAGCGGCTGAATGACCGCTCCCGCGTCGATCCGTAAAGCAGCAGGATGCGCGGCTTGTGAGCCGGAGGGGGCGGCTGGTTAAGATTGCCCAAGGTCGGAACGTCGAACAGTTCCAGGTCGAGGTTGGGGAAATCCTGGGGTGTGTCCGAGGTGAATTCAGCCATCAGAGCGCTCCGATCCGGTCTAGTGCCTGTTTGAGCGCCAGGGGGCTGAGTGCGCGGTGTTCGAGGGCGAAGAAAGCGTCGAAACGCTTGCGGATATGGCGCACGGTTTCGTCGAATGCCGCTTGTACCTGTTCATCGCTGCCGTGCACCTGCGAGGGGTCGCGAAGGCCCCAGTGGCTCTTCACGGCCGGCCCGAAATACGCCGGGCACGGTTCATTGCCGGCTTTGTCGCACACGGTGATCACAATGTCTGGAGGGTTGGTCTCAAAGGTGTCGGAGCCTTTGCTGTACAGCCCGGCCGTCTCGACGCCCAGGCTATCGAGCGTACTGACCGCGCGAGGGTTCAGGCGGCCACTGGGAAAGCTGCCGGAGCTCACCGCCGTCATTCCCTCGGGGGCCAAGTGGTTGAACAAGCCTTCAGACAGCACGCTGCGGCAGCTGTTGGCGGTACACATAAATAGCACTTTCATGGCGTGCTCCTAGGCATGAAGGCTCAGCCGCAGGGCCAAGGCGGCCAGGGTCACGAGCAGAATAGGGACAGTGAGAAGCGTGCCCACCTTGAAGTAGTAAACCCAGGTGATGCGGATGTTCTTCTGCGCCAGCACATGCAGCCATAGCAACGTAGCGAGGCTGCCAATCGGGGTGATCTTCGGGCCAAGGTCGCAGCCGATCACGTTGGCATAGACCATCGCGTCGTGAACCAGGCCCGTGGCCCCGCTGCCCTGTATGGAAAGGGCGCCGATCAGCACGCTGGGCATGTTGTTCATCAGCGAAGACAGTACCGCTGCCAAGACGCCCGTGCCCAACGTAGCGGCCCAAAGCCCTTGGCCGGCCAGGTGGCTGAAGACGGTGGCCAGAGCATCGGTGAGCCCTGCGTTTCGCAACCCGTAGATCACCAGGTACATCCCCAGCGAGAACACCACCACTTGCCACGGTGCATGCCGGATGACCTTGCGTGTCGAGATAACCTGGCCGCGGCCGGCGATGCCCAGGAGGATAACCGCACACAGGGCCGCCACCACGCTGATGGGAATGCCCAGCGGCTCCAGTGCGAACAGGCCGGCCAGCAAAAGGCCGAGCACCCACCAGCCGGCGACGAAGGTGGCGCGGTCCCGAATGGCCTGATCCGGTGCGTTCAGCTGCTCGGGGGCGTACTGGGCTGGGATGTCCTTGCGGTAGAACAGCCAGAGCATCAGCAGCGTAATGGCCACGCTCATCAGGTTCACCGGCCACATCACTGAAGCGTACTCGCCGAAGCCGACGCCGACGAAGTCGGCAGACACGATGTTGACCAGGTTGGACACCACCATTGGCAGGCTCGCGGTGTCGGCGATGAACCCTGCCGCCATGACGAAGGCGAGGGTGGAGGCGGGGCCAAAGCGCAAGGCCGTGAGCATCGCAATCACGATGGGGGTGAGGATCAGCGCCGCGCCATCGTTGGCGAACAGTGCCGACACCGCCGCGCCCAGCAGCACCATTAGTGCGAACAGGCGTTTGCCTTTGCCTCGGCCCCAGCGCGCCATGTGCAAGGCGGCCCATTCAAAGAAGCCGGCCTCATCGAGCAGCAGGCTGATGATGATCACCGCAATGAAGGTAGCCGTGGCGTTCCAGACGATGTGCCATACGGTTGGAACATCATCGAGGCTGACTACGCCAGTGAGCAGTGCCAGGAGCGCGCCTGCAGCGGCGCTCCAGCCAACGCCCAGCCCCTTGGGTTGCCAGATGACCAGCGTGAGTGTGAAAGCGAAGATCAGAGCAGCGGTGAGCATTGGCAAATCTCAGCAGCAGGAAGCCTGGCGGACGGGGCGGCCTTCCATCGAAGCCAGGCGGCCTTGGGTGTCATCGGCCCAGGCCGGGTGGGCCTGAAGCGTTAGCTGGAGGACGCCTTTGATCCATTCGGGAAGCGCGGGGTGAAGGCGGTAGTAGACCCACTGGCCCTGGCGGCGATCTTCCAGCAGCCCGCAGGCCCGCAGCTGGGCCAGATGCCGGGATACCTTGGACTGGTTGTCATCGAGCGCCCAGATCAGTTCGCACACGCACAGCTCACCTTCGGCGAACAGCATCAGCATGATCCGTGCGCGGGTTTCATCACCCAGGCATTTGAAGACAGCGGCAGGAGAAAGCGACATGGCGGGCGGGTAGCCTGTGAATAACTGAATATGCGGATTTACGCATATGCAGGCCAGGCTTGGAAAGCTTTCGGTACCAGGCCGCCGGACCGGGGTGGCGCCCGGGAGGCCCCTCCGCCGCCAAAGCACGCTACCGGTGGTTTTTTGGCTGGGCGATAGAAGGGGGCTTTCGCCCCCCTCTCGCACCGCGATGCTGCCCTTTGCCGTGCTTACCCAACCGATTTTAGTGGCATTGGCCCACGCAGGCGGTCGAGCAGGGTTGCGCAATACCAATCATCGAACTGGCACACCCCATTCTCCGCCACCTCCGAAAACGGCCCCGGCTCGTAGGACGGTGAATTCACGCCCGCCTGTGTGCCTTCCACGAGCTGGCGGTCTTGATCATTGGTGGCGATCCATACCTTGGTCAGCCGCTCAAGGTCATAGTCCACGCCTTCGACCGCTGAGGCCGGCACCAGCCATTTGGTCGTCACCAGCGTCTCGTTGGGGCCGATCGGCAGCACGCGGAAACTCAAGGCATGGTCGCCGAGCAGGTGGTTCCAGGTAGAGGGGTAGTTGAAATACAGCAGCGCGCCGATATCGGCCTCACCACTGGTGTCCAGGCGCCCGTTCACGGCAGGTTGGCCGTCCATGGTGTAGCTCACCGCGCCCTTGGCCAGCGGAATGCGGGTCATGCGAAACCGCCCGTTGATGTCCATCACCAGCTTGCTCGGCAGCCCGGCGCGCTCACAGCGGGCCCAGTGTGCAGCCAATTCGGGGCCGTCATCACCGCCGACGCCGGCCACCGACAGGTTTTCAACGAAGGAGTTGAGCAGCTCGGGGTGCGTACCGTCGCAGTGGTAGCACTCGCGGTTGTTCTCGAACACCAGCTTCCAGTTGGCTTTCTCGACCAGGTCGGCCTTGAACGCGACTTTGCAATTGTCCAGCCAATGCGGCTTGAGGAACGGGCGAACCGAGGCACGAAAGGCTTCGAAGTCGGGTGCCTTCGCAGCGACGCATACATAAATGTAGCTTTCGACCACCTCTACATGCACGGGCTTGAGGTTGTACTGCGCCTTATCGAAGTCAGGCCCCATGTTGCCGGCGAACAGTAAGTTGCCGTCCAGTTCGTATGTCCATTTGTGGTAGGGGCACACCAGCTTGGCCACCTTGCCCTGCTCGTGTTCGCACACCTTGGCGCCGCGGTGGCGGCAAGCGTTGTGGAAGGCGCGCACCTGGCCGCCCTTGCTGCGCACCACAGCGACGGGGTAATCACCGATCTGCAGCGTGAAGTACTGGCCAGGCTTTTCGATCTCGAACGTATGGCCTGCGAATATCCAATCCTTGTGCCAGAGCTGTTCGAGGTCCTGGCGGAACACTTTAGGGTCGCTGTAAAGCTCGCGCGGCAGCGAGTGGCGGGGTTTGCGTTGGGCAATCAGGTCGATCACGGTTTGCTCATCGTTCATCGCGGTTCTCCGGAGCGGGGCGTGAGGGTCAGCGGGTGGCAGGTGCGAACAGAGGGGCCAGCGCATCGATGGCAGAAGCGGCGCTTTCCAGGCTCTTCACGGCCCGCTTCACTTCGGCGCACGCCGGCGGGCTCAGGTTTACCCCGGCGAACAGGTCGAATTTGGCGTCGATATCCGCAGGCGTCATGGGCCGCTCCGGGTCACCCAGTGCGGCGGTGATCGGCGACTCGAAGCACTCTGCGTTTTTCAGCGTCACCCTCACCCGCGACAGAATCTCTTCAGGGAAGCGTGCAGAAATGTCCGCAGCCTCGACCACCTCGATCCGGTCGCTCACTGCCAGTATGTCGGGCGCGTGGATCGATTCACCGGTCACCTCGTTCGGCCCCACCTGGCCCCGCGCGATCAGCGCGGCGAGCGGGAAAGCCAGTGCGTATTGCGCTTGGTCGGCATCGGTGGGGCGGTGGCCCTGCAGGCACATGGACTCCCAGAAGGTTTCCACGCGGATCGACTCGACCGTGTCGGCGCTGATGGCCGGATGCTCGGCCATCAGCGCGGTCATCGCCGTCAACGCCGGCTGCGCCCAGCGACATACGGGCCAGGGCTTGAAATATTGCGCGTCGATTTCCCAGCGTTCGCCCAAATCGTGCCAGTAGGGCTGGGCGATATCAGCGGTCACCGTCTCGGCAGGGGCGCCGGTGATACCTTCACGAGCCATCATCAGGGCGTTGAGGCCCACATAGGCCCCAGCCCCATGGGCGTCGCGCAGCATGGTGGGGTGCTGGATCAACCGCATCATCGGGCAGCGCGCGCTGAAGTATTCGGCGATGCCCAGAGCATGGTTGAAGGTGGCTTCGTCCAGCCCCAGCAAGCGGGCACCGCCGCACACTACGCCGATGGCAGAGAAGCCGCCCGAGGCATGGTAGGTTGGCGAGGTAGAGATCAATGAAACACCGGCGCGCAGGCCCGTTTCATAGCCCAGGCACAGCGCCTCCAGCAATTGCACGCCGGTGATGGGTTGGCCTTGGTGGTGCAGGGCATCGGCCAGCGCCAACAGCGCAGGCACCACGGTCGCGCCGGCGTGGCCTTTGGAGGTGAAGTGGCCTTCATGGGCATCGAGGCTGTCTGCGCTGAAGCCACCGGCCCAGCCTGCGCCCAGCAGGCCCACGCGCTCACCGTCGAACGGCAGCCGGCTGGTGAGCTGGCCGCTCGGGTAATGTAGCCGCGCATACCGGTAAAGCGCCTGGGTGGTCTGGTTGGAAACCGCACCGGCCATCACGCCGACGATATCCAGCACACTCTTCTTGACGATGGCCTGGGTAGGCGCGGGAACGTGCGCGAACGAAAAATCGCGGCAAAACGCGTAGAGCGACATGCAGCAGCACCTCGTTGTTGTAGGTTTCAGGGCGGCAGTATTCGAGCGTTAAGATGGCGTGGGCGCCTGCTGCGCTCCAGCGACTTTTTCGGCACTCAAACGATAACCGCAGCTCAGGCGTTGCGTTGTGCCAGCCGGCCCAGCAGCCACTGCTGAAAGCGCCTCACCGCCTCGGTGTCTTCGGCTTCCTCGCGTACCGACAGGTAATGGCGGCTGTTGCGCAGCACCACCTGCTCCTCGATCGGCCGCACCAACAGCCCTTGCTCGAGCAGTGCCGCCACCAGGTGGTTCCAGCCCAACGCTACACCCTGGTGGGTCAGCACCATGCTGATGATCAGGTTGTAGTCATTGGCGTTGAAGATCTGCGGGCTGCTGGCCGGGCGGTCGTCGACGTCCACACCCTGGAATGCCAGCCATACGCCCCAGTCGACATGCTCGGCCACTTGCGAGCGCCCGTATGGGCTGAGGTTGAGCAGCGCGGCTTCGCGCACGCCTTCGAGCGTTGCGATCTGTGGGTTGCGCTCCAGATAGGTGGGCGAGCACACCGGGTAGATCACGTCATGAAACAGGGCGGTACTGCGGTAGCCCTCGCGAACCTTGGGCAACTTCGTGATGAACACATCCGGCTGCACCCCGGGCTCCATCGTCATAAAGCTCTGGGTAGTGACCAGGTTCAGCTCAATGTCCGGGTGCTGGGCAAAAAAGTCCGGCAGGTGATGCGACAGCCACAGTGCCGAAAACGCCGGCGAGCAGCAGAGCGTCAGCATCCGCTTGGCATTCTGGTTGGTGCGGATACGCTCGGCGGCCTGGGCGATGTTGACGAACGATAACTGCGCTGCATCGAAAAACAGCTCACCGGCACTGGTGAGCGTCACTGCTCGGCCCACGCGACTGAACAGCTGTGCACCCAAGTAGCTTTCAAGCTCCCGAATCTGCCGGCTGATGGCCGCTTGTGACACGCACAAGGCTTCGGCAGCGCGGGTGAAGCTTTCATATTTGGCTGCCGCCACGAACGCCTTTACCGCACGCAGCGAGGGCATTTTCAGCAGTAGGGCATCAGGGTCGACGTGCTTGGACATCTTGGGCCTCGGCATGGGCGAAGTGGCGGCGGGCATGGCCTTGGCAGGTTAGGGAGGGGCGGCCGGGGCGACATCCCCACTGGCGGCGCTTTTTAGCCTGTTAGCGACCAATAACCTGAGGTTATCAAATCGCCTCTGGAAATGTTGTTGGATTTGCACAGGCTCAAGCTATAGATTTGCCTGAAAGCCCTATTCCGCGGGCAAACAATAACAATAGGAATTTCGTCGTGAAGATACAGACGCATTACTCCTGCCCAGCAAGATACATTTTTCATAACTACGCGTTAGGCGAAAGCGCCCGCGTGGGCTACGAAGGAGGCATGCAATGAGTCGCGCCGACGAAATTATTTCCGTCCGAAACATCTACAAAGTATTCGGGCCGCAACCTGAAGTTGCGCTGGCGATGGTCAAGGCCGGTGCCTCCAAAGCTGAAGTGTTCGAAAAAACCGGCCATGTCATCGGCGTGTTCGACGCCAACTTTTCTGTGATGCGTGGCGAGATCTTCGTGATCATGGGGCTGTCCGGCTCGGGCAAGTCGACCATGGTGCGTTTGTTCAACCGCCTGATCGAGCCCAGTGCCGGTTCGATCTTTCTCAACGGCAAGGAAATTACCGGCCTGGGCGATAAGGCACTCTTGCAAGTTCGCCGCAAAGACATGGGCATGGTGTTTCAATCTTTCGCCTTGATGCCGCACATGACCGTGCTCGACAACGTCGGCTTTGGCTTGCAGATCAGCGGTGTCGGCGAGAAAGAACGCAACCGGCGCTCACTGGATGCCCTCCGCCAGGTCGGCCTGGCTGGCCAGGAGCACTGCTTTCCCCATCAGCTCTCCGGTGGCATGCAGCAGC
This sequence comes from Pseudomonas sp. URIL14HWK12:I12, assembly GCF_003097135.1. GTDB lineage: Bacteria > Pseudomonadota > Gammaproteobacteria > Pseudomonadales > Pseudomonadaceae > Aquipseudomonas. Next base: position 109,906 of record NZ_QEQL01000006.1, on the reverse strand, counting down.
GCGTGGGGCTGGCCCGGGCACTGGCCAACGACCCGGCGATCCTGCTGATGGACGAGGCCTTTTCAGCCCTCGACCCGCTGATTCGCAGCGAAATGCAGGGTGAGCTGATCAAACTGCAGAAAGAGCAGAACCGCACCATTATCTTCATTTCCCACGACATCGAAGAGGCCGTGCGCATTGGCCACCGTATCGCAATCATGGAAGGCGGCAAAGTGGTGCAGATCGGTACACCGCGCGATCTGCTCTGCAACCCCGCCAACGATTACGTACGCACTTTCTTCAATGGCTTCGACGCCAGCCGCATCCTCAAAGCTGGCGATATCGCGCAAGTCGATACACAGATCCACTACGAGCCCGGGCGGCAAACACCGCTCAAGGCAGAGACGCCGATCAAGGACATCTTCAACATCCTGGCCCAGGCCACAGCGCCGGTGCCAGTGGTAGATGAAGTAGGCACTTATAAAGGCAGCATCTCTCAGGGCCGTTTGCTGAGCTATCTAGGCGGCCATTGATCGCGGGTTTTTCACTGGCCCACGTTTAAGGGCCCCGAGGTATCGTTCATGTCGGATTTCAATATTCTTGACCCTTTCAAATCGATCAATGTGCCACTGGGCTCGTGGATTGAAAGTGCATTGCGTTACTTGGTACACAACTTTCGTGATGTGTTTCGCTCGATTCGCTGGCCGGTCGACCAGGTACTTGATGGCGTTCAAGGTGCCTTGATGGCGGTTCCGCCGACGTTGTTCATCGTGCTGGCCGGGCTGCTGGCCTGGCAGGTCGGTGGGCGGCGCATCGGCATTCTCACCGTGGCGCTGCTGACCGCGCTGGGCCTGATCGGTGTGTGGAGCGATGCGATGGTCACCCTGGCCCTGGTGCTCACGTCGCTGTTCTTCTGTGCAGTGATCGGTATTCCGCTGGGCATCATCTGTGCCCGCAGCGACCGGCTGGAGATGGTCATTCGCCCTGTGCTCGACGCCATGCAGACACTGCCGGCCTTCGTGTACCTGGTGCCGGTGGTGATGCTGTTCGGCATCGGCAACGTGCCGGGCGTCATCGTTACCATCATTTTTTCGGTGTCGCCCCTGGTACGGCTGACCAACCTGGGCATCCGCCAAGTGCCGGAAGACAAAGTCGAAGCGGCGCGCGCCTTCGGCTGTACACCGTTGCAGATGCTGATGAGGGTGCAACTGCCGTTGGCCGCGCCCACCATCATGGCCGGCGTGAACCAGACCCTGATGCTGGCGCTGTCGATGGTGGTGGTGGCGTCGATGATTTCGGTCGGCGGGCTCGGCCTGATGGTGCTCAGCGGCATCGGCCGCCTGGACATGGGCCTGGCCAGTGTCGGCGGGATCGGCCTGGTGTTGCTGGCGATCTTTCTCGACCGCTTCACCCAGGCGTTGGGTGAGCGCAGCGCTCACTTGGGCGTCGGCCAGCGCTGGTATCACACCGGGCCCGTCGGGCTGGTAATGCGCTTTACAAAAAAGAAGAAAGCAGTAGCACACCCTGTAACCCACTGAACTTGCCTTTCACCTAACTCAAAAAACTCAAGCAGGTGATTCATGACTTTTTCCAAGTGCAAGAACGCAATTCTGGCCAGCGTGGCCGCCTCGGTATTGGGGCTGGCGCTGGCGACCACAGCGCAGGCCAGTGCTGAAAAGCCCGGCGAAGGGGTGAAGGTCACGCCGATCTTCCCGACCATTGCCGAAGAGCGCTTTCGCGGCGAGATCGCCATCGCAGGCCTGAAAGCCTTGGGTTACGACGTCCAGCCGCCAAAGGAAACCGACTACCCGGCATTGTTCCTGGCGCTGGCCTACGGCGACGCCGACTTTACCGTGCACATGTGGGACAAGCTGCACGCTGCCTTTTATGAAAAGGCCGGCGGCGACGATGCGATGGTCAAGGTGGGGGATGTGATGCCTGGCGTGCTCCAGGGCTTCATGATCGATAAGAAAACCGCCGAGAAATACAACATCAAAGACGTTTCGGACTTGAAGAAGCCCGAGATCGCCAAGCTGTTCGACAGCAATGGTGACGGCAAGGCCGACCTCACCGGCTGCAACCCCGGGTGGGGTTGCGAGCTGATCGTCGAGCATCAGCTCAAGGCCTACGGCCTGACCGACACCGTGGTGGATAACCGCGGCTCCTATTTCGCGCTGATGGCCGACACCATCGCCCGTTACAAGGAAGGCAAGCCGATCCTCTACTACACCTGGGTGCCACAGTGGATTTCCGGCGTGCTGGTCGAGGGCCGCGACGTCGTGTGGCTGCCGGTGCCGTTCACCTCTCTGCCCGACGGCAAGAACGATGTGAACACCACCTTCGAAGGCAAGAACCTCGGCGCGCCGATCGACACCGTCAAGGCCGTGCTGAACAAGGATTTCGCCGAGAAGAACCCTGCCGCCCGCACCTTCCTCTCCGAAGTGCAGATCGCCACCGGCGATGAAAGCGCCCAGAACCTGCGCATGCAAAAGGGTGAAAAGTCGCTGGACGACATCAAGAAACAAGCCCAGGAGTGGATCAAGGCGCACCAGACGCAATGGGATGGTTGGCTCAAGGACGCGCGGGCAGCGGCGCAGAAGTAACCCCCCCAGGCAGGCACAGGCAGGTGATCGCATGAACGGCTCGAACAAATCCTCGGCGGCAACCCGCAACCCTGGCTACCGGCTGAGCCTGGTAGCCGCCAGCCGTTGCGTGCGTGTGGCGTTCATCCTGCCTGAGCGGTTTTCACTTACCGCGTTTTCCACCGCACTGGATGCCCTCGACACCAGCGCCGAGCTCGATGGCATCGATTATCAGATCAGCTGCTGGTCCATGCCGGGCGGCCCGGTTCGTAGCGACGTAGGCGTAAACCTCGACACCCACGCCATCGTACCTGGCCATTGGCACCACGATGTGCTGGTGGTGGTGGGCGGGCACCGGGTGAAGTTGGCGCCGGACCCTGCGCTCAGCCGAGTGCTGCGCAGCGCCGCCGCGGATCGTGTGGTGGTGTGCGGGTTGTGGAATGGCGCCTTTCAGCTGGCCCAGGCCGGGTTGCTGCACGGGCGCCCCTGCGTGAGCCACCCCGACAGCGGCGGCCCGATCAAGGAATATCACCCGGCACTCGCCCTGGGCAGCACCGGCCATGTGCTCAGCGGCCGCGTCGGCACCTGTGCCGAGGCCAGCGCAGCGCTCGGGTTGATGCTTGAGGTGCGCGCGTTGATCAGCCAGGGCCGCCCATTGGTAGATGCCGGGGCCGTCAAGCGCCTGCATCAACCGGAGCAGATAGCGGCCCTTCAACCGGCCCGGGCTTTGCCGAGGCCGCTCAGCGCTGCGATAGCGCTCATGGAGGAGCACATCGAAGAACCGTTGGACATCGACCAGATCGCCGGGCGTATCGGCGTTTCCCGCCGCCAGCTGGAACGGCGCTTCGCCCGCTATCTGCAAGCTCCTCCGGTGCGGTACTACCTGGAGCTGCGGCTGGCTCGTGCGCGGCAATTGATCGTCAATAGCGACCGCTCGCTCACAGATGTTGCCCTGGCGACGGGGTTCATCAGCTACCCGCATTTCTATCGCCGCTTCAAAGACCTCTTCGGCTTGCCGCCGATGGAGTTTCGCGACACGCACAGCCCGCAATTCAGAAGGCCCCAGGCCACACCGGCGCTGGCGATGAACTGACAGCACACACAACCAGGCCCGCCCGAGAACCGGGAGGGGTAGCCCTGTTCGCCCTGCGAACAGGCCCACACCCAGACGAACATGGCTAAGTACGATGAAAGTTCACTCTCTGCCCGCCGATGACGCCAGCTGTGGCTGGTTCCACTTGAGCGCCCCGCGCACGCCGCGGCCCAGCCACCGTGGCCACAGCGAAGCCCCTTGGGTCGTGGTGGGTGCAGGCTTTACCGGGCTTGCCGCCGCACGGCAGCTGGCGCTGAATTTTCCCAACGACGAGGTTGTGCTGGTCGAGGCCCAGGAAGTGGGCCTTGGCCCCTCCGGGCGCAATGCAGGCTTTGCTATCGACCTGCCGCACGACATCGGCGCGCCGGATTACATCGGCGACATCGCCGTGGCCAAGATCGTGCTCAAGCTGAACCTGGCCGGGCAAACCTTGCTCCGCCAGCAGGTGGAGGCCAACGGCATCGACTGCCAGATGACCGCCTGCGGTAAATACCAGGCGGCAGTGGAAGAGCGCGGCCTGGCAGTGCTCGACGCCTACCGGGGCGGCCTCGACAAGCTCGAGCAGCCCTATCAGATGCTCGGCGAGCAGGAGCTGCCGCAACACCTTGGCACGCATTTCTACCGCCGGGCGCTGTACACGCCGGGCGCCGTGCTGGTGCAGCCGTCGGCGCTCGTCAAAGGCCTTGCCGACAGCCTGCCGGCGAACGTTACGCTTTACGAGCGCACGCCGATCCTGGATGTGGATTACGGCTATGACCGCACCCGGCTTACCCATGCCGGCGGCTCGATCACCGCACACCGGCTGGTGCTGGCCAATAATTCCTTCGGCCAGCACTTTGGCTTCCTGCAAGGGCGCATGCTGCCGATCTTCACCTACGGCAGCATCACTCGCCCGCTGACCGAAGAGGAGCAGGCGCGCCTGGGTGGCAAGCCCTACTGGGGCGCCATCCCCGCCGACCCGTTCGGCACCACGGTTCGGCGCACGCCCGACCACCGCTTGCTGATCCGCAACAGCTTCAGCTTCAACCCCGACGGGCGCAGCAACCCCAAATACCTGCAGCGCTTCCTGCAACGCCACAAGGCGTCGTTCGCCCGGCGCTTCCCGATGCTGCCGAACGTTGACTTCCAGTACACCTGGGGCGGCGCCCTGGCGATGACCCGTAACCACAGCGGCTTCTTCGGCCAACTGGCGCCCAACGTGTATGGCGCGCTGGGTTGCAACGGGCTGGGCGTCACCCGCGGCACCATCACCGGTGCCTTGCTGGCCGATTGGCTGGCGGGGCAGAGCAACGACCTGACCGATTTTCTGCTGGCCTCACCCGGCCCGAACGCCAACCCGCCGCAGCCGTTTCTGTCGGCGGGGGTGAACCTCAACCTGATGTGGGGGCAACGCCGCGCAGGGCGGGAAAGCTGAGGCCAGCGCACTGCCAAGTGGCAGGGCGCCCCCTGCCTTATTACGCATGACTTGATGGAGGCAACACTGTGAACTTCGACGGCATCTTCACCCCCGCGATCACTCCGCTGCAGGCCAGTGGCCAGATCGACCACGCAGGTTTCGCCCAGGTGTTGGAATACCTGATCGAAGCCAAGGTGCACGGCATCGTGGTCGGCGGCTCCACCGGCGAGTACTACGCCCACTCCAACGAAGAGCGGCTGGCGTTGATCGCCCAGGCTCGCGATGTGGTCGGCAACCGCATTCCACTGGTGATCGGCACCGGTGCGATTCGTACTGAAGACTCGATCCTGTTCGCCGAGGCCGCCAAGGCGCAGAAGGCCGATGCCATCCTGGTCGGCACGCCGCCCTATGCGCTGCCCACCCAGCAGGAAATTGCCGAGCACGTGCTGGCCGTAGACAAGGCCGCAGGCCTGCCGATCATGCTTTACAACTATCCCGGCCGCATGAACATGGCCATGGGCCCTGAATTCTTCGACGCCGTAGCCGGTTGCACGAACATCCAGGCGATCAAGGAAAGCTCGGGTGACATGGCCAGCTTGCATCGCCTTGCCACCTGCCAGCCGAACGTGCAGCTCTCATGCGGCTGGGACGACCAAGCGCTGGAGTTCTTCGCCTGGGGCGCGCGCAGCTGGGTGTGCGCCGGCTCCAACTTCGTGCCGCGCGAGCACGTGGCGCTGTACGAAGCCTGTGTGATCGAAAAGGACTTCGACAAGGGCCGGCGCATCATGGCCGCCATGCTGCCGCTGATGGATCACCTGGAAGGGGGTAAGTTCGTGCAGTCGATCAAGTACGGCTGCGAACTGGCCGGCCTGCCCAGCGGCGGCGTACGCGCCCCGCTCAAGGGGCTGGCTGCCGAGGAAAAAGCCGCGCTCGAGCAGGTCGTCGCCCAGCTCAAGAAGAACGTCTCACTGATCACCCAAGGAGCCTGACCATGGCCGACCTGCTGAGCAAACAAGCCTATGCCGACATTGCTGCAAGCCTTGAGCTGCGCACCCAGGCATTCATCGACGGCCGGTTCGTCGCTGCCAAGAGCGGCAACACGTTCGTGACCACCAACCCCGCCACCGGTGCCGAGCTGGCGCGGGTCAGCGCCTGTGACAGCCAGGACGTAGACGTTGCGGTCGCAGCGGCCAAGGCGGCGTTTGAAGATGGCCGCTGGAGTGGCCTGCACCCCACGGCGCGCAAGTCGGTGCTGCAACAGTTCGCCCAGCTGCTCGAAGACAACGCTCACGAGCTGGCTGTGCTGGAGAGCCTGGACAGTGGCAAGCCAATCCGCGAATGCCAGAACATCGATGTACCGGAAACCATCCACACCCTGCGCTGGCATGCCGAGCTGATCGACAAGATCTACGACGCCACTGCGCCGGTTGGCAGCGGCGCCGTCACGATGGTGGTGCGCGAGCCGATCGGTGTAGTGGGCCTGGTGCTGCCCTGGAACTTCCCGTTGCTCATGCTGGCCTGGAAAATCGGCCCCTCATTGGCTGCGGGATGTTCGATCGTGGTCAAGCCTGCGAAAGAAACGACACTTACCGCGCTGCGCGTAGCAGAGCTGGCGCACCAGGCCGGCGTGCCGGCGGGGGTGTTCAACGTGGTGCCGGGCAGCGGCAAGGAAGCCGGTGAGCCCATCGGCCGGCACCCGGACATCGCCGGCGTCAGCTTCACCGGTTCCACCGACACTGGCCGGTTGTTCCTCAAGTACGCTGCCGAATCGAACCTCAAGCGGGTGGTGCTGGAGTTGGGTGGCAAGAACCCGGCCGTGGTCATGAACGACGTCGAAGACATCGATCAGGTCGCACAGCACGTGGTAAATGGCGCGTTCTGGAACATGGGCGAGAACTGCTCTGCTTCCTCGCGGCTGATCGTGCACAGCCAGGTGAAGGATCAGCTGCTCGAGCGCGTGCAGGTGCACCTGCGCGACTGGAAGCTGGGCGACCCGATGGACCCGGAAAACCGCTTGGGCTCGATGGTCAGCAAGGCTCACTTCGACAAGGTGCGCTCTTACCTTGAACACGCCAGCGAGGCCAATCTCAAGGTGGTCACCGGCGGCCAGACTGAGCAGGGCGTGTATGTGCAGCCCACCATCGTCGACGGTGTCAGCCCAGACAGCCGCCTGTTCAAGGAAGAGATCTTCGGCCCCGTGTTGAGCGTGACCACGTTCGACACGCTCGAAGAGGCAATCGAGCTGGCCAACGACACCCACTACGGGCTGGCCGCTTCTGCATACACCGGCAACCTGCGTAATGCGCTCAAGCTGTCGCGGGGTATTCGGGCGGGTATCGTCACCATCAACTGTTTCGGTGAGGGTGATGCCTCCACGCCGTTCGGCGGCTACAAGGAGTCGGGCTTCGGCGGCCGGGATAAATCACAATGGGCACACGACCAGTACACTGAGCTCAAGACCATCTGGATCGACGCTTCGTGATACGTGCGCGCGTTGCCTGATGCGTTCACCTGTGTGTATGGCCGCCGCTGTTTCAGCGGCGGTCTTGATTTCAGGCGTACTGCCAGTTTTTGTAGGGAGCGATCATGGAGCGGCGTACTTTCAGCGGCGGCATCAAGGGCAAGAACCTGCGCTACCTGCAAGGCGGGCAGGTGCCGCCCCCTAGCTGCACGCATGTAGGGTTCGTGTTGCTCGATCACTTCTCCCTGCCGGCATTCACCCAGGCCCTGGACACCCTGGTGACGGCCAATCTGCTGCGCCCCAACCTGTTCCGCACCACCACCTTCAGCCTTCAGGCGCAGGAGGTGCCCAGTGACCTGGGCATTATCATTCGCCCCGACCAGTTGTTGAGCGCCGCTAACCTCGATGGCTTGAGCTTGTTGGTGATCTGTGGCGGCCTGCGCACGCCGCTGCGTGCTCATGCAGAACTCAAGGGGCTGCTGCGCAAGGCATCAGAGAAGGGCATTGCCTTGGGTGGGCTGTGGAACGGCGCCTGGTTCATCGGCCAGGCTGGGCTGCTCGATGGCTACCGCTGTGCCATTCATCCCGAGCATCGCCCGGCCCTGGCCGAAACCGCTCAGCACAGCCAGGTCACCAGCGAAAGCTACATGGTCGACCGTGATCGCTTCACCGCCGCCAGCCCGAACGGGGCGTTCTACATGGTGCTGGAGTGGATTGGCCTGCATCAGGGTACTGACCTTGTGGATGGCATCGTCGATATCCTTGCCTTCGAGGCGTCGCGTTACCGGCGGGTGAACCCGAAGCTGCGGGTGAAAATGACCGCGCCGCTGCGCGATGTGGTAAAGCTGATGGAGGTGAACCTCGAGGAGCCATTGGACCTCGAGCAGATCTCCGGCTACATCGGCCGCTCCCGGCGCCAGATCGAGCGGCTATTCAAAGACCAGCTCAACACCACCCCGCTGCGCTATTACCTGGAGTTGCGCGTGACCGAAGGCCGGCGCTTGCTCCAGCATTCGACGCTGTCGATCGTGCAGGTGGCGGTGGCGTGCGGGTTCGTGTCGCCGAGCCACTTCAGTAAATGCTACACCTCGTATTTCGGGCATCCGCCGTCGAAGGAGAAGCGCATGGAGTTTTGAGCGCTGGCGGGGCGCGCCGGCCGCCCTTCGCTTGGCCAGGTGCGAAGCCCCGGCCACGCCGGTCAGAAGTTGGCCGGTGTATTGGCGCTGATGATTTCTGCTTCGTCCTGGCCGATGTTCTTGAAGCTGTGGGGCAGGGTGGTGGGAAAGTAGTAGCCGTCGCCGGCCTGCAGGATGCTGACCTCGCCATCGATGGTTAGCTCGATAGTGCCGCGGGTGACCAGCCCGCACTCTTCGCCCTCAGGGTGCACGATCGGCTCGCCGCTGTCGGCGCCGGGTGCGTAGAGCTCACGCAGCATGCGCATCTGCCGATCCTTGACCGTGGCGCCTACCAGCAGCAGGCGAACGCCGCGGCGGCCCAGGTCGGGCTGGCTGCCGGCGCGGTAGATGTAGGGGTTGTCGGCGGGCGGTTCGTCGCTTGCGAAAAAATCCGCCAAGGTCATGGGGATGCCTTCGAGCAGCTTCTTCAGGGAACTGACCGAAGGGCTGACCCGATTCTGTTCGATCAGCGAAATGGTTGCGTTGGTGACTCCACTGCGCCGCGCCAGCTCGCGCTGCGAGAGTTGATGGCGTTCACGTACGGTTTTCAGTCGTGGCCCGATGTCCATAGCACCCTTGATGTCAGAAAGAGGAAAGGCCGATCACAACGACAGGCGCATCGACAGGTCGACTGCCTTTACGTCCTTGGTCAGGGCTCCGATGGAAATGTAGTCCACGCCGGTTTCGGCGATCACCTTCAAGGTGGCGTCATTGATGCCGCCGCTGGCTTCGAGCTTGGCTCGGCCTGCGGTGATCGCTACAGCGGTACGCATGTCTTCGAGGCTCAGCTCATCGAGCATGATGATGTCGGCGCCGGCGACCAGGGCCTGCTCGAGTTCGGCAAGGCTTTCGACCTCGACCTCCACGGGCTTGCCCGGCGCGATGCGGTGAGCCGCCTCCACCGCCTGGGCGATGCCGCCACAGGCGGCAATGTGGTTTTCCTTGATCAAAAAAGCGTCGTAGAGCCCGATGCGGTGGTTATGGCAGCCGCCGCAAGTGACGGCGTATTTCTGCGCAAGGCGCAGGCCAGGCAAGGTTTTACGGGTGTCGAGCAGCCGCACGCCGGTGTGCGCCACCTGGTCGGCCAGCGCCTGGGCACGGGTTGCGACGCCGCTGAGCAGTTGCAGGAAGTTCAGTGCACTGCGCTCCCCGGTGAGCAATGACCGGGCAGGGCCCTCCAGGCGAAACAGCACTTGGTCGGCCTCTGCCCGGTCGCCGTCGCCTACCTGCCAGTGCACGGCAACGCGCGGGTCGAGGGTGCGGAACACGGCGTCTACCCAGGCACTACCGGCGATCACGCAGGGCTGGCGGGTGATCACCGCAGCGCTGGCCAGCCGATTCTGCGGAATGAGCTGGGCAGTGATGTCTCCGGCGCCGACATCTTCGGCCAGTGCCCGGCGCACGTTGGCGTCGATCTCGGCGCTGAGGGAGGCAAGGCTGAGGTTCGGCATGGGGGGCTCCAAGGCAAAGTGCGGCGGATTATAGGGCAGCAAGCCAGGAGCGCGAACCCTCGGCGCCTGCCATCGAATGATTTTCCCAGGCCAGTGTGATGCCTTTGATCGGAACGACGGAGCAAAACGCAATTTCCGTTGTCAATCATTCCACGAGAGTACCGCCTTCATCCCAATTCGATGCGCCGTTAAATTGGCGCTTTTTTGATGGCGCTTTCCGCCGAGTGGATGAAACCAACTTCAGATTCGCCTCTCAAAGTTGCACGAAACCTTTCTGGCCGCGCCCTGCGCGGCTGTTCATCCACTGCGGCATGGATTCGCCGATCAAGGAGCCGAGCATGCAAAACGACGGCAAAGTAGTGCACCTCAATGCTGCGGCGGACCTCGCCGCTAGCGCGCCGCTGGCACGTTTGCCGGTGGTGGTGCTGCAGGTGCGCGACAAGGCCGCCCAGCAGTTGCGTGAGGGCTTGCAAGCGCTGTTCGATAATGCTGACGATACCTTGTTCGAGATGGCCGACAAGGCCTCCAGCAACAATGAGCAAAACCTGTTCTTCGAAGCCATGCGTGACCTGCGCCTAAAGCGCAAGAACATCGAGCGGGGTTTTCTCGACAAGTTCTACGAGGCCTTCGTGCGCGTTGGCCAGTACGACGTGGGCCAGGCACGCCCGGCACCGATGAACTACGACAAGCTCGCGCTGGTGCCCAACGAAGAATTGGAGCGCACGGTGGCGCTGGACTCTATGGTCAACAAAGTGCTGGCCCGCGATGGCCTGGCACTCACCCAGCTGACCACGCGCCTCAATGCACTGGTTCCGCGGGTGCTGACCGACGACAGCAACCCCCTGGGCCCCGCCATGCTGTGCGATTACTTCGTGCAGGCGGGGCAGACCTTGGGCGTGGAGATCAAGGTCAAGCTGATCATCCTCAAGCTGTTCGACCGTTATGTCCTGGCCGACACCGACCACTTGTACTTCGATGCCAACCAGTTGCTCATCGCTACGGGTATTCTCCCCGAGCTGAAAGTGGCTCCGGCGCGCCGTGCCGATGACCGACCCGGCCGCCGCCGTGCTCCGGAAGACGACAACGCCCCGGCACAGGTAGCCCCGCTGGAAGAGCCGCTGGAGGAGAGCGTCCGGGAAGTGTTCACCGCGCTGCAGGAGCTGGTTCATCAGGTGCGTAGCCTGAAGCCGGCGCGCCGCGAGCCTGCTGCTACGGTACTGCCGATTTCGACCAACGACCTGATGCGTCTGCTCTCGCACCTGCAGCAATACGTGCCTCAGCAACCTGAGCAGGCCGAGGATTACGACCTGCGCATGCAATTGGAGCAGCTGCTCAATCGGGTGAGCCTCAAGAGCGGCAAGGCCCGGGTTGTCGGCACTGTAGATGAAGATGTGATCAACCTGGTCGCGATGTTGTTCGAGTTCATTCTCGACGACCGCAACCTGCCTGACTCGTTGCGCGCACTGATTGGCCGCTTGCAGATCCCGATCCTGAAAGTTGCTGTGCTCGACAAAAGCTTCTTCGCCCGCTCCAACCACCCAGCGCGGCGCTTGCTCAACGAGATCGCCCAGGCTGCCATGGGCTGGAGCGGCCGTGACGACTTTCAGCGCGATGCGCTGCACGGGCGCATCGACCAGATCGTACAGCGCTTGCTCAATGATTTTGTCGATGACACTTCGCTGTTCTCCGAGTTGCTGGTGGACTTCCTGGCGTTCACTGCCGAGGAGCGCCGGCGCAGCGAGCTATTGGAGCAGCGCACCCGTGACGCCGAAGAGGGCCGTGCCCGTGCCGAGCTGGCGCGCCTGCACGTTCAGTTCGAGCTCAACCGTCGCCTGCTGGGTAAAACCCTGCCGCAGGTAGTGGTGCGCTTGCTGGAGGAGGCCTGGAGCAAGGTGCTGTTGCTCACCTGGCTCAAGCATGGCGAGCAGGCACCTGAATGGCAGGCGGCGCTGGCGACCATGGACGATCTGGTCTGGAGCGTAGAGCCCCACGATGGCGCCCAAGCGCGTAACCGGTTGTTGAGCCTGGTGCCCGGCTTGCTCAAGGCACTGCGCGAAGGCCTGACCAGCGCGGCGTTCGACCCTTTCGCCACGAGTGACTTCTTCAGCCAGCTCGAAACCCTGCACGTGCAGGCTATTCAGCGCACCTCTCTGACCGAGGCGACGCTGCAGGCTGACGACGACATCGCGCTGGTTAAGGTAGAGAGCGAAATCGTGCTGGACGGCCAAGGCCCGGCAAAGGCTCCCGACGCGCCGCCCGCCTTGCCGGAGGCGGACCCTGCCGTTCAGCAGGCCGCCGCACTCAGGCCAGGGACGTGGGTCGAGCTGCTGGAAGAAGATGGCGAGCCGCTGCGCTGCAAGCTGACGACCATCATCGAAAGCACCGGCAAGTACGTGTTCGTCAACCGCACGGGCATGAAGGTGCTGGAGCGCACGGCTGCGTCGCTGGCGTTGGCGATCCAGCGCAATGAGTTGCGCGTGCTGGATGACAACTTGCTGGTCGACCGTGCCATGGACGCCGTGGTGGGCCGCCTGCGCCTGCTAAAGAGCGCCTGAGCCCTTTATGATGCCGCCCTTGCGCGGCATACTCGGGCGCAACGCGGTTTAACGGCAAGGACGGTTTATGCTTCCCCAGGCGATCCGGCTGGATCCCGAAACGGGCTGGTGCCACGGCGCGCGGCACTGCCCCTCTCCCAATTTCAACGAACGCCCCAGCGGTGAAGTGTCGTTGTTGGTGATTCACAACATCAGCCTTCCTCCAGGGCAGTTTGGCACCGGGCGGCCGGCGGCGCTGTTTCAGAACCGCCTTGACCCTGCCGAGCATCCCTATTTCGAAGGTATTGCGCACCTGCGGGTGTCAGCGCACTTTCTGATCGAGCGCGATGGCGCGTTGACCCAGTTCGTAGGCTGTCATCAGCGCGCCTGGCATGCAGGTGTGTCGCGTTTCGAAGGGCGGGAAGGCTGCAACGACTTTTCCTTGGGGGTCGAGCTGGAGGGAACCGATGACTTGCCTTTCACCGAGGCCCAGTATGATTGCCTGAAGGTGCTGACGGCTGAGTTGATCCGCTGTTTTCCAGCCATCGATGCCGCCCGCGTGACAGGCCATAGCGATATCGCGCCGGGGCGCAAGACGGACCCTGGCAATTGTTTCGATTGGGTGCGCTACCGCGCTGATGTGTTCGAAGGGGAGGGGCAATGACTTTTCTGGTGCTGCTGATCGTTGTCTGGATCGAGAAATTCTCGGCCCTGCGCCAGCGCCTGCAACGCGACGGCTTCCTGCTGGGCGAGCTGGCACGCCTTGAGCGAATGCCTGCTCTGGCCCGTGAGCCATGGCTGATACTGTTGATTCTGGCAGGTGTGCCGATGGCCGTGCTGGGGCTGTTGCTGGTGGTGATCAAGCCGGTTGGCTATGGCCTGCTGGCCCTGCCGGTTCACCTGCTTGTGCTGGGCTACAGCCTTGGCCGGGGTGACCTTAAAGCTGCGCTTGGGCCTCTACGCGATGCCTGGCGCCGTGGCGACGACACCGCGGCCCTGCATGTTGCCGAGCGCGATATCGGCGAGCGCGCTGAAACCCCCGCGCAGTTGGCCGAGCAGGTGCAAGGCTGGCTGCTGTGGCGTGCGCTGGAAAGCTTTTTCACCGTCGTGTTCTGGTACGCCTTGCTGGGGCCTGTCATGGCGTTGGGGTATCGGTTGGTGGCGCTGGTTGCCGAGCATAGCCGTCACGCCCCCCTGGTGGAGCGTGCCGCACAGCTGCGCCATGCGCTGGACTGGCTACCCGCGCGGCTGCTGGGTGCCAGCTTTGCCCTGGTCGGTAATTTCATTGCGGTCATGCGCCTGATGCTTCAGGAGCTGCTGCACTGGTACATCAGCGCCCGTGAGCTGGTGGGCCAGGCCGGCCAATTGGCCATTGGCGCAGAACCCGAGCAGCCTGTGGCGGGCCTGGATGCCCTGTGGTCTCTGCTGCAGCGGGCAGCAGTGCTCTGGTATGTGGTGCTGGCGATAGCGACGTTGCTCAACTAGGGGCTGGCCCCTGGCAAAACCTAGCCGTAATTCAGAGGCCATAATGCCGGAATCTCTCACTCGCCCTGTATGTGCCCCCCTACTGGCACCCGGTGAAACCGTGGTGCTCTTCGATGGCGTCTGCAAGCTCTGCAATGGCTGGGCAAAATTCCTGATGCGCCACGACCACCACCGGCGCGTACGCCTGGCGGCGGTGCAGTCGCCGCAAGGGCAGGCTTTGCTCGAGTGGGCAGGTTTGCCCCTCAATGACTTCGACACCATGGCGGTGATCAACGGCCGCCATTACTGGGTGCGCTCGGAGGCGTTCTTCGAAGTGGTCAGCCGCTTGCCTGCGCCTTGGCCGCTGCTGCGCGTGCTGCGGCTATGCCCACTTGGAGTGCGCGACTGGCTCTATGACCGCGTCGCGCGCAATCGCTACCGGTGGTTCGGCAAGCACTCCAGCTGCATGGTACCCAGCCCGGACCATGCTGGCCGGTTTCTCTAGGGCTCGCTCTGAGGCGCTAGGCCCTTGCCTTGCGGGCTACCGGCCGCAGCAACTCGTCGGGCGGCATTTCGCAGCCGATCTTGCGGCCTAGAAGCGCCTCGATGGCCGGTAATTGGTAGGCATCGTCTTCGCCTGCGAAGCTGATCGAGACCCCAGAGGTGCCCGCACGGCCAGTACGGCCTATTCGGTGCACGTAGTCGTCCGGGTCTTCGGGCAGGGTGAAGTTGATCACGTGGCTGATACCGTCGATGTGGATGCCGCGGCCTGCCACATCGGTGGCCACCAGCACGCGGATCTGCCCCGAGCGGAAGGCTTCGAGGGTCTTGATGCGCTTGTGCTGCGGTACATCCCCGGAAAGCTGGGCAGCGTTGACGCCGTCACGCACCAGGCGCTCCTCTACCCGGCGCACTTCATCCTTGCGGTTGGCGAACACCATCACCCGCTCCCAGCCGTTGTCACTGACCAGGTTGTAGAGCAGTTTGTACTTGTCGGCGGCGGCCACGGCATAAACGTGCTGTTCCACCGTCTCGCTCGCCACGTTTTCCGGCTCGATTTCGACGATGGCCGGGTTTACCGTCCATTGCCGCGCAAGGTTCATCACGTCATCGGTGAAGGTGGCGGAGAACAGCAGGGTCTGGCGTTCGCTCTTGGGCGGGGTCTGGCGAATGATCGAGCGCACCTGCGGGATGAAACCCATGTCGAGCATGCGGTCGGCCTCGTCGAGCACCATCACCTCAACCATGTCCAGGTGAACCTCGCCGCGTTGCTGGAAGTCCAGCAGGCGGCCCGGCGTGGCCACCAGGATGTCGCAGTAGCGGCTTTCGAGCTGCTTGAGCTGCTTGTCGAAGTCCATGCCGCCGACGAAGGTCATGACGTTCAGCGGGGCGTAGCGAGTCAGTGCCTCGGCGTCCTTGGCGATCTGTACCACCAGTTCGCGCGTTGGGGCGATGATCAGCGCCCGGGGCTCGCCCATGAAGCGTTCCGCGGGGGGTGGGGTTTGCAGCAACTGCTTGATGGTGGAAATCAGGAACGCTGCGGTCTTGCCCGTACCGGTTTGTGCGCGGCCTATCGCATCCTGCCCTTTGAGGGTGTACCCCAGCACCTGCGCCTGGATCGGCGTGCAATAGGGAAAACCCAGCTCGTGAATGGCGCGCATCAGCTCGTTGCCGAGCGGAAAGTCGTGGAAGCGGGTTTTGCCTTCCTGCGGCTCGACGGTGAAATCTTCCGGGCGCCAGGCAGGGGCGGCAGGTTTGGGTGGGCGCGGCTTGCGCGCGCGTTCGCGGCGCGGCTGGGCTGGCCGGGTTTCGGCTGCCGGGGCTGTAGGTTGCGCAGCGGTAGGCGAAAGGGGCGCCTCGGAAGTGGGCGCCACTACAGGCGCCGGGGCGGCCGGCAATGGCTCGGCCTCACCCTTGTTGAATATTTTTTTGAGTGCCTTGAGCACGGTCTTCTCATCGATTGGTTAAGGAATGTACGCCGGGCAGTGTAATGCAAGAACCGGGCGCAGCGTAGTGCCGCACCCTGCATGGCGTTACCCCAGTCGCGCAGCCAGCCAGTCACCGATGTCCTGGATCTCTTCCATCACCACCTCGTGTTCCATCGGGTACTCGCGCCATTGAGCGCTGACGCCTGCCGCCTCGAGTTTGTCGAAGGCCGAGCGGCCCATCGACCGCAGCACGACGCCATCGTGGCTGCCATGCAGGCTCAGCAGCGGGATGGCACGCTGGACGTCACTCAGGGCGACGCTTTCGTCGAAGGTGGGGGCGTAGGTCGAGAGTGCGAGCACGCCGCCCAGCGGCAGGTCTGCTTCTATATAGGCGGTGTGCAGCACCACTGCGCCGCCTTGGGAAAAGCCGGCCAGCAGTGAGCGTGCGGGGTTGATGCCCTGGGCCTGCTGCTCGCTGAGCAGGTTCAGCACCTGGTGCGCAGACGCTTCCAGTTGGGGCTGGTCGATCGCGCGATCCGGGCTCATGGCCCGAATGTCGTACCAGCTTGGCATCGGGTAGCCCTGGTTGATCGTCACCGGGCGGGTAGGGGCCTGAGGCAACACAAAGCGTGTCGTGGGCAGGCGCTGCTGCAGCATGCGGGCAACCGGCTCGAAATCGGTGCGGCTTGCGCCCAAGCCGTGCAACCAGATGACACAGGCGTCTGCCGGTTGCGCGGGTTCAAGGATCAGAGGTGGGGTCATGATTGCTCCAAAACGGTGCCGACGTTACCGGGCAGTGCACTGTTCGGTGCACTGGAACGGGGCGTGAGGTAGGGATAACTGAACAAGTTGTCGCAAGGTTACAACTTTGCCGCTTGACGTGCATGCAAAGGGTTTTTTGAGCCGGTCTGGTATGGGCTTTGCTATAGCAATCAAGAGTGCGCATTTCTCGTCAGCCGGTAACAAACGGATCGGAGACTGTGTACCCGGCTTCTTTGCCACGCCTCGCACCGACGCAAGCGTACAGAGGGGCTAGCGTCAGCAGACAACCTGCGGCGCGACGAGGCAGTGATTTTCCAGGGTAAGGCGCACACCTTTTCCCGATCGCTACACGCTCGTTGCGCCACTCGGCCCAATAACAAGCCAGCACAGGGCCGGCAACTGCCTCACAAGGGCATGGCGTAATTTTAAAGCTCGGACACAACACAGAGCCCATTGGAGGTTTGAATGAAGATGTTGAAATCCACCCTGGCAGTACTGGCCGTCGCAGTCGCCTTCGGCGCAAGCGGCATGGCTCAGGCAGGGGCCACCCTGGACAGCGTGAAGAAAAAGGGCTTCGTCCAGTGCGGCGTCAGCGATGGCCTTCCGGGCTTCTCCGTTCCAGACGCTTCGGGCAAGATCGTCGGTATCGATGCCGATGTCTGCCGTGCGGTCGCCGCAGCGGTATTCGGTGACGCCAGCAAGGTCAAGTTCAGCCAGCTGAACGCCAAGGAGCGCTTCACTGCCCTGCAATCGGGCGAAATCGACGTGCTTTCGCGTAACACCACCTGGACCAGCTCTCGCGATGCGGGCATGGGCCTGATCTTCGCAGGTGTCACCTACTATGACGGCCAAGGCTTCCTGGTAAGCAAGAAACTCGGCGTTTCCAGTGCCAAGGAACTCGATGGCGCCACCATCTGCATCCAGGCGGGCACCACCACCGAGCTGAACGTCTCTGACTACTTCCGCGCCAATAACCTCAAGTACACCCCCATCACCTTCGAAACCTCCGACGAAAGCGCCAAGTCGCTTGAAAGCGGCCGTTGCGATGTGCTGACCTCTGATAAATCGCAGCTGTACGCACAACGCTCCAAGCTGTCCAAGCCTACTGATTACGTCGTAATGCCCGAGACCATCTCCAAGGAGCCTCTGGGCCCGCTGGTGCGCAAGGGTGACGACGAGTGGCTGAACGTGGTCAAGTGGTCGCTGTTCGCCATGGTCGATGCCGAAGAAGCCGGTATCACCTCGAAGAACGTCGAAGAAATGGCCAAGAGCAGCACCAACCCTGACGTGCGCCGCATGCTCGGTGCTGACGGCGAGTTCGGCAAGGACCTGCAACTGCCCAAAGACTGGATGGTGCAGATCGTCAAGCAGGTGGGTAACTACGGCGAAATCTTCGAGCGCAACCTCGGCAAAGGCACACCGCTGGAAATCGACCGCGGCATGAATGCCCTGTGGAAGAACGGCGGCATCCAGTACGCACCGCCCGTGCGTTGATGCCTCCACCAGCGCGCGGCACCGTCGCGCGCTGGTACGGGTAATCGAAATCGACTGAAAGCAGGCGCAGGGATGCGGCCCATTGGCCGTGCCCTGCCTTGCTGTTTTCGCTTGCTCTAGTTT
This sequence comes from Pseudomonas sp. URIL14HWK12:I12, assembly GCF_003097135.1. Taxonomy (GTDB): domain Bacteria; phylum Pseudomonadota; class Gammaproteobacteria; order Pseudomonadales; family Pseudomonadaceae; genus Aquipseudomonas. The sequence goes on along the minus strand of NZ_QEQL01000006.1, from coordinate 91,464 downwards.
TGATACATATTCGTCGGGGCATCCCATGCATAACACATCTGGCGCACCTAAAGGTTCTTTGCTGACCGACCCGCGTGCGCGAGCCTGGATATTCCAGATTCTCACTGTCGTTCTGGTGATCGGCATCGGCTGGTACCTGTTTCACAACATGCAGGTCAACCAGCAACACCGGGGCATCACCTCCGGCTTTGGCTTTTTCCAGAACTCTGCCGGCTTCGGTATCGCTCAGCACCTGATCGACTACACCGAGGCCGATACGTATTCCCGTGTCCTGGTGATCGGCATCCTCAACACCTTGTTGGTGAGCGTCATCGGCATCGTGCTGGCGACCTTGCTCGGTTTTACCCTCGGGGTGGCACGGCTGTCGAAGAACTGGCTGATCAACAAGCTGGCCACGGTGTACATCGAGACCTTCCGCAACATTCCCCCGTTGCTGCAGATCCTCTTCTGGTACTTCGCAATTTTTCTCAGCCTGCCCGGCCCACGCCAGGCGCACAGCTTCATGGACCTGTTCTTCGTCAGTGCCCGGGGGCTGAACATGCCCGGTGCGGTGCCCGCCGAAGGCATGCGTGCCTTTCTGGTTGCAGTGGTGTTGGCGGTAGTCGGGGTGGTGCTGATGGCCAAGTGGGCTAACAAGCGCTTCGATGAAACCGGCCAGCCGTTCCATAAATTCTGGGTAGGGCTTGCCATCCTGATCGTGCTGCCGGGGCTGTCGGTCCTGGTGTTCGGCGCCCCTGTCCACTGGGATGTTCCAGAGCTTCGGGGCTTCAACTTCACCGGTGGCTGGGTGCTGATTCCCGAGCTGCTGGCGGTGGTGCTGTCGCTGTCGATCTATACCGCAGCGTTCATCGCCGAGATCGTTCGCTCCGGTATTCGCTCGGTCAGCCATGGCCAGAGCGAAGCGGCCCACTCGCTGGGCCTGCGCAATGGGCCGACCTTGCGCAAGGTCATCATCCCGCAAGCCTTGCGGGTGATCGTGCCGCCGCTGACCAGCCAGTACCTGAACCTGATGAAGAACTCGTCGCTGGCTGCGGCGGTGGGCTACCCGGAAATGGTTTCGCTGTTTTCCGGCACGGTGCTCAACCAGACCGGCCAGGCGCCTGAGGTAATGGCAATCACCATGACGGTGTACCTGGCGATCAGTATCAGCATTTCCTTGCTGATGAACTGGTACAACAAGCGCATTGCGCTGATCGAGCGGTGAGGACACGCGCATGAGCACCCATCAATTCAAGCCTGACCTGCCGCCACCGGCCAAGACCTTTGGCCCTGTGGCGTGGCTTCGCAACAACCTGTTCTCCAGCTGGTTCAACACCCTGATGTCGCTGCTGGCGATCTACCTGATCTGGTTGATCGTGCCGCCACTGCTGAGCTGGGCGATCTTCGACGCCACCTGGCTGGGCGATACCCGCGAACAATGCACCGGAGGTGACGCCTGCTGGCTGTTCATCGAGCAGCGCTTCGGCCAGTTCATCTACGGCTACTACCCTCCCGAGCTACGTTGGCGGGTAGACCTGACTGTGCTGTTGGCCATTGTCGGGGTGGCACCGCTTTTCGTGCGGCAGTTCACGCCCAAAGCGAAGTACGGCATTGCCTTCATCGTGCTCTATCCGATTGTCGCTTTCTTCCTGTTGTCGGGCGGTGTGCTGGGCCTTGAGCATGTGCCCACCTCGGCATGGGGCGGCCTGACACTCAACCTGATCCTGGCCGTGGTCGGCATCGCTGGCGCCTTGCCCCTGGGCATCCTGCTGGCGTTGGGGCGGCGCTCCAAGCTGCCGGCGGTGAAGGTGGTCTGCGTGACCTTCATCGAGTTCTGGCGTGGCGTGCCGTTGATCACGGTGCTGTTCATGGCCTCGGTGATGCTGCCGTTGTTCCTGCCCGAGGGCATGAGCTTCGACAAGCTGCTGCGGGCGCTGATTGGCATCATCCTGTTCGAGTCTGCCTACGTGGCAGAAGTGGTGCGAGGCGGCATGCAGGCCATTCCAAAGGGCCAGTATGAAGCGGCTTCGGCCATGGCGCTGGGTTACTGGCGGAGCATGGGGCTGGTGATCCTGCCTCAGGCCCTGAAGATGACCATTCCAGGGCTGGTAAACACCTTCATCGCGCTGTTCAAGGACACCTCGCTGGTCTACATCGTGGGCTTGTTCGAGTTGCTCAACAGCGTCAAACAAGCTTCCGCCGACCCTAAATGGCTCGGCATGGCCACCGAGGGCTACGCATTCGCTGCCCTGGTGTTCTGGATCTTCTGTTTCGGCATGTCCCGCTACTCCCAGTACCTGGAGCGCAAGCTGGACACTGGCCACAAGCGTTAGGAGTGAATTGAGATGACTGATAACAAACAGCCTGGCGCCGAAGGCATCATCCGCATGGATGGTGTGAACAAGTGGTACGGCCAGTTCCACGTGCTCAAGGACATCAACCTGAACGTTCGCCAGGGCGAGCGCATCGTGCTGTGCGGGCCGTCCGGCTCAGGCAAGTCGACCACCATCCGTTGCATCAACCGCCTGGAAGAGCATCAGCGCGGCAGCATTGTGGTCGATGGCATCGAACTGACCGACGACCTCAAGCAGATCGAGAACGTGCGCCGCGAAGTGGGCATGGTGTTTCAGCACTTCAACCTGTTCCCGCACCTGACCATCTTGCAGAACTGCACCCTGGCGCCGATGTGGGTGCGCAAGATGCCGAAGAAGGAGGCCGAGGAGATCGCCATGCACTACCTGCAGCGCGTGCGCATCCCCGAGCAGGCCAACAAATACCCAGGCCAGCTTTCCGGTGGCCAGCAGCAACGCGTGGCTATCGCGCGTGCGCTGTGCATGAAGCCCAAGATCATGCTGTTCGACGAGCCCACCTCGGCGCTGGACCCGGAAATGGTCAAGGAGGTGCTCGACACCATGGTGGGCCTGGCCAAAGACGGCATGACCATGCTGTGCGTGACTCACGAAATGGGCTTTGCCCGCACCGTGGCCGACCGCGTGATCTTCATGGACAAAGGCGAGATCGTCGAGCAGGCCAAGCCTGACGACTTCTTCGACCGGCCGCAGAACGAGCGCACCAAGTTGTTCCTGGGTCAGATCCTGCACTAACCCCCACAGCGCGTGGGTACCGGGTTGCGGCCCGGTGCACACGCGCTTATGCTTTCGAGCCTATTCATCCGATGATTGGACGAAATGCCCGAACCTCTTCTCAAACGCTCGCTGGTCGACCAGGCCCTTGAGCGATTACGCGAGCGCATCGCACAAGGCCACTGGGCCGTCGGCGAGCGGTTGCCCACCGAACCGGAGCTGGCGCTGGAGTTGGGCATAAGCCGCAATACCGTCCGCGAAGCCATGCGTGTGCTGGCGTTCAGCGGGTTGATCGAAATCCGCCAGGGTGACGGCAGTTACCTTCGCGGGCGTGCCGACCCGTCGGAGGCGCTCAAGGCGATGTCGGGCTGCACCCTCGACCAGGCCCGTGAAACCCGCCGTATCATCGAGGTCGAGGCGATCATGCTGGCCTGTACCCGGCGCACGGCCGATGACCTTGCTGCACTGCGAGCGGCCCTGGCCAACAGTGGCGAGCACTACCACCGCGACCTGGAGCGTTACATCGCCTGCGACATGGTGTTCCACCAGCGCCTGGTAGACGCCGCCCACAATCCGATGCTGAGCCAGCTCTATCGTTATTTCTCGCAGGTGGTGGCGGGCTCGCTGCGCCTGACGCTGCATCCGCGGCAGCGCGAGCAATCCATTTTCGACCTGCACGCCGGTATGGTCGATGCGGTCGAGGCCCGCGACGGAGCTAAGGCCGCACGCCTGTGCCGTGAACTGATCGACAGTGGCACAGACCACTGAAACCTCTGACCTGAGAGCCCCTGCCCATGACTGCCCCTTTGCGCGAAACCCCGCCTGCCGATACGCCGCTGGCCCCGAAGTTCAGCCCCGCCTGGTTGCTGGTTGGGCTGGTGCTCGTGGCACTGAACCTGCGCCCTGCGTTGTCGAGCCTAGCCCCGCTGTTGGGGCAGGTGACTACCGAACTGGGGTTGTCAGGCGCCAGTGCGGGCTTGCTGACCACCTTGCCGGTGCTGTGCCTGGGGCTGTTCGCGCCCTTGGCGCCAGGGCTGGCGCGGCGCTTCGGTGCCGAGCGGGTGGTGCTGGTGGTGCTGTGCTGCCTGGGGTTGGGCATTTTGCTGCGTACGCTGGCCGGCCCCCTAGGTTTGTTTGCGGGCAGCCTGGTCAGCGGCGCCAGCATCGGCGTGATCGGGGTGTTGCTGCCGGGTATCGTCAAGCGCGACTTTCCGCAGCATGCCGGCACCTTGACCGGTGTGTACACCATGGCGCTGTGCATGGGCGCGGCCCTGGCTGCCGGTGCAAGCGTGCCGCTGGCCCACGCCAGTGGTGGCAGCTGGCGTTTCGGCCTGGGTTTCTGGGTAGTGCCGGTGGTGGTGGCGGCACTGGCCTGGTGGCCGCATACCCGCCGGCACGGCCAGGCACATCGCGGGCGTTTCCAGGTGCGCGGCTTGCTGCGTGACCGCCTGGCCTGGCAGGTGACGCTGTACATGGGCTCGCAGTCTTCGCTGGCGTACATCGTTTTCGGCTGGCTGCCGTCGATTTTGGTGGCGCGCGGGTTGTCGCCAGAGCAAGCAGGCCTGGTGACTTCAGTGTCGATCCTGGTGCAGATGGCCAGCTCGCTCACAGCCCCCTGGCTGGCAACCCGTGGGCGAGACCAGCGCCTGGCGGTGGTTGTGGTGATGTGCCTGACGCTGGCGGGCCTGTTTGGCTGCCTTTACGCCCCTCTGGGCGGGCTTTGGGGCTGGGCGGTGCTATTGGGGCTGGGGCAGGGTGCTATGTTCGCAGTGGCCTTGAGCTTGATCGTGCTGCGCGCCAGCGATGCCCATGTCGCCTCGGCGCTGTCGGGCATGGCGCAGGGGGTTGGTTATACGCTGGCGTCCCTGGGGCCTTTGCTGGTGGGGGTCATTCACGACTGGACCGGCGGCTGGAGTGCGGTGGGGTGGTTGTTCGCCGTGATTGGCGTGCTCGCGATCGGCTTTGGTTTGGGCGCAGGCCGTGCGTTGCATGTGCAGGTGCGCAGCGAGGCCGTCGGTGCCTGAGCCATTCTTCGGGCCCCCCAGGCCATGGTTCGTTTACCTGGTTCGCGCCGAGAACGGCGCATTGTACTGCGGCATCAGCGATAACCCGGTGCGCCGCCTGAAGGCGCACCAGAGAGGGCAGGGCGCGCGTTTTTTCGCCTCCAGCCGCGCCGTGGCGCTCGTGTATGTCGAGGCGTGGGGCAGCAAGGGCGAAGCGTTGCGCCACGAGCGGATGATCAAGGCCCTGCGCAAGCCGGCCAAGGAAGCACTGGTAGCGGCCTACCAAGATTAGCGCGTAAGCTCAGGGCCCATTTCACTGCCAAGGGCGCTGCCATGAGCGAGTTGATTCTGCACCACTATCCCACTTCCCCCTACGCTGAAAAGGCGCGGTTGATGCTGGGTTTCAAGGGGTTGTCATGGCGCTCGGTAAGCATCCCGCCGATGATGCCCAAGCCCGATCTCACCGCCTTGACCGGCGGCTACCGCAAAACGCCGGTGCTGCAGGTCGGTGCCGACATCTATTGCGACACTGCACTGATCGCTCGCCGGCTGGAGCAGGAAAAAACCCAGCCAGCGCTTTTTCCACAGCACCTGGATGCCGTGATCAGCGGCTTTGCTGCCTGGGCCGATACCCAGGTGTTCCCTCGTGCGGTTTCGCTGGTCTTCCAGCCCGAGTCCGCCGCGGTTCGGTTCGCTCGTTTCACCGAAGAGCAGCGCCAGGCATTTCTGGCCGACCGCGCCAAGCTGTTCAGCGGTGGCAACGCCCAGCGGGTTCCACTTGAGCAGGCGAGCGTGGAGTGGGGTGCGATCATGGCGCGCCTGGAGCGCCAATTGTCGCATGCCGAGGGCGATTTCCTGCTGGGGGAGGCGACCTATGCCGACTTTGCCCTCGCGCACTGCCTGTGGTTTCTCAAAGGCACACCGGTTACCGCGCCCTTGGTCGATCTTTACCCGGAGGCAGCCGCCTGGGTGGGCCGAGTGCTGGGTTTCGGGCATGGTGCAAGCAGCGAATTGAGTGCTGCCGAAGCCATCGAGATCGCCCGGGCCGGCACACCGGCGGCGCTGCCGGAGGGCCCGGCGGATCAAGGCCCATTGGTGGGGCAGGCCGTGGAAGTGGCCGCGACCGATTACGGTGTGGAGGCGGTTGCCGGTACCTTGCTGTACTGCGGTGCTGAGGAATTGATCGTGCAGCGCCAAGACCCACGCGCCGGGACGGTCAACGTGCACTTCCCGCGCTTGGGCTTTCGCGTCAGCCCTGCCGGCGCTTGAGCTGATCGGCCAACTGGGTCGGCACGCCCTTGATGGTCAGCGTGCCGGCTTCTTCGTCGTATTCGATCTTCGAGCCAAGCAGGTGCGCCTCGAAGCTGATCGAGAGCCCCTCGGCACGGCCGGTGAAGCGGCGGAATTGATTGATCGTGCGCTTGTCGGCCGGGATTTCCGGTGACAGGCCGTAGTCTTTGTTGCGAATGTGGTCGTAGAACGCCTGCGGGCGGTCTTCGTCAATCAGTTCCGAGAGCTCTTGCAGGGTTACCGGCTCGCCCAATTTGCTTTGGGTAGTGGCGTATTCGACCAGGGTGTTGGTTTTCTCGCGCGCGGCTTCCTCGGGCAAGTCTTCGCTTTCGACGTAGTCGCTGAAGGCCTTGAGCAGCGTGCGGGTTTCCCCGGGGCCGTCGATGCCTTCCTGGCAACCGATGAAATCACGGAAGTAATCCGAGACCTTCTTGCCATTCTTGCCCTTGATGAACGAGATGTACTGCTTGGATTGCGCGTTGTTGCGCCACTCCGACAGGTTCACCCGCGCAGCCAGGTGCAACTGCGACAGGTCAAGGTGCCTGGAGGGTGTGACGTCCAGCTCGGCGTTGACCGCGACGCCTTCGCTATGGTGCAGCAATGCAATGGCCAAGTACTCGGTCATACCTTGGTTGTAGTGGGCGAACAGCACATGCCCCCCTACCGAGAGGTTGGACTCTTCCATGAGCTTCTGCAGGTGTTCGACGGCCTGGCGGCTAAAAGCGGTGAAATCCTGCTCCTCGTCGAGGTAGCTTTTGAGCCAGCCACTGAAAGGGTAAGCGCCGGATTCTGCGTGGAACAAACCCCAGGCTTTACCTTGCTTGGCGTTATAGCTTTCGTTGAGATCGGCCAGCAGGTTCTCCAGCGCCTGTGAGGCTTGCAGCGCCGAGTCGCGGGCGTGCAGGACGGCAGGGCTGCCGTCGGGTTTCTTGTCGATCAGGTGGACGATGCAGTGGCGGATCGGCATGGCACTCTCGGGAAGGCTCGAAAGGGCAAGAGTTTAACGCAAGTTGTTCGGGCCAGAGGCAGCCGTGAAGCAACAGGGCACTCGAGTTGTTTAATTTTTAAACAAAAGAGCAATTTAATTCAGTATTTATCGGAATAAAGGCGGATATTTGCCCAGTGCTGTGCTAGTTTTCCCCCGTCTACCGGAGCGGGCCGGCAAAGCCCCGGAATCCGCGCCGTATAGCCCTGCGAAGCCTGCGCATTTGCAGCGAACCAAACCCGTTTTCGAGCCTCTACATGCCCGTTCGGCGAGGCATGGGCCGGGGCTTTCGTATCGCCATTTGCCCATGGGCTGAAACCGCTTCGCACACTCTTGAATATTGACAGGAAGGAACATCCACATGGCACTGACCAAAGACCAACTGATCGCCGACATTGCCGAATCCATCTCGGCACCGAAGGCCACCGCCAAGAACGCTCTGGATCAACTGGGCCAGATCGTTGCGGATCAGCTGGAAAATGGCGAAGAAATCACTTTGCCAGGTATCGGTAAACTGAAAATCGCCGAGCGCCCTGCTCGCACTGGCCGTAACCCGTCGACCGGCGCCGCCATCGAAATCGCCGCCAAGAAAGTCGTCAAGTTCGTGCCGGCCAAGGCGCTGACCGACGCGGTCAACAAGTAAGGCATTGCCTTCACTGAAAACCGCGCTCGCTGCCGCAGGCAGGGGCGCGGTTTTTTTGTGGCCGTAGGCCGGGGAGCTACCCTGCCGGGCTGAACCGCCAAGCCAAAAACCGGCTGCGTTTTTGCCCCTGGCCCATCTCACCCACCTGTACCTGGGTTGCCCCCGCACGCTGTAGTCGTGCTTTGAGCGGTGCCAGGTTGGCGCTCTTGGACACCAGGCTGCTGAACCAGCCGACCTGCATGCCGAACGCCGCGCTCTCGTCCACCAGCCGCCCGAGAAAACCCAGTTCGCCGCCTTCGCACCACAGCTCGTTACTTTGGCCGCCGAAGTTGAGCACCGGCAACGTGCGCTTGGGGTCGAGCTTGCCCAGGTTGCGCCACTTGCGCTCGCTACCCCGCGCGGCCTCGCCTGGGCTTGCATGAAACGGCGGGTTGCACAGGGTCAGGTCGAAGCGCTCGCCCGGCCCGATGATGCCTTGAAGGATGTGCCGGGGGTTGGCTTGGTGGCGCAGCTCTATGGCTTTGGCCAGGCCGTTGGCCTGCAGCACCTGGCGTGCCGACGCGAGCGCGACGCGGTCGATGTCGGTACCAACGAACTTCCAGCGATAGTCGGCATGGCCGAGCAGGGGGTAGATGCAGTTGGCGCCGGTGCCGACATCCAGCACCCGCACCTGGGCACCGCGCGGGACCTCCCCCCCGGCTGCGAGCAGGTCGGCCAGGCCATGCAGGTAATCCGCGCGGCCGGGTACGGGTGGGCAGAGGTAGCCTTCGGGGATGTCCCACCACTCAATGCCATAGAGGGTTTTGAGCAAGGCCCGGTTGAACACCTTCACCGCCGCAGGGTTGGCGAAGTCGATGCTTTGCTTGCCGTAGGGGTTGATGATCACGAACTCGCCGAGCTCGGGACATTGGCGAATCAACGCGGGAAAATCGTAACGGCCTTGATGACGGTTGCGCGGATGCAGGCTGGGTTTTTCGGGAGTCATGGTGCCGCCGTGGGAATTGCCCGCCCCGATAGGGGCGGGCCAAGGGGTCAGAGGCTGGCGATACGGGCGTGCTGCTCGGCGAGCTTGGCCAGGGCCTGCTCGGACTCGGCCAGCTTGGCGCGCTCCTTCTCGATCACCGCCGGCGGGGCTTTGTCTACGAACGCGGCGTTCGAAAGCTTGCCCCCTACGCGTTGCACCTCGCCTTGCAAACGCTGGATTTCCTTGTCCAGGCGAGCCAGCTCAGCGCCTTTGTCGATCAGCCCTGCCATCGGCACCAGCACTTCGAGCTCACCGACCAGCGCGGTAGCGGCCAGCGGTGCTTCGTCGCCTTCGGCAAGCACCGTGAACGACTCGATTTTGGCCAGCTTGCGCAGCAGCGGCTCGTTTTCGGCAAGGCGGCGTTGATCGTCGGCACTGGCGTTTTTCAGGAACAGCGCCAGCGGCTTGCCCGGGCCGATGTTCATTTCGCCACGGATGTTGCGCACGCCCAGCATCAGTTCCTTGACCCACTCGATATCACGCTCGGCGGCCTCGTCGATGCGCGCTTCGTTAGCCACTGGCCAAGGTTGCAGCATCAGCGTCTTGCCTTCGATACCGGCCAATGGCGCCAGGCGCTGCCAGATTTCCTCGGTGATGAAGGGCATGAAGGGGTGGGCCAGCCGAAGGGCCACTTCCAGTACGCGCACCAGGGTGCGGCGGGTGCCGCGCTGGCGCTCGACGGGGGCGTTTTCATCCCACAGCACCGGCTTGGACAGCTCCAGGTACCAGTCGCAGTACTGGTTCCAGATGAACTCGTAGAGCGCCTGGGCCGCCAGGTCGAAACGGAACTGGTCGAGCTGGCGGGTGACTTCGGCTTCGGTACGCTGCAGTTGCGAGATGATCCAGCGGTCGGCCAGCGACAGCTCGACGGCCTCGCCGTTCTGGCCGCAGTCTTCGCCCTTGTCGAGCACGTAGCGGGCCGCGTTCCAGATCTTGTTGCAGAAGTTGCGGTAGCCCTCGACACGGCCCATGTCGAACTTGATGTCGCGCCCGGTAGAGGCTAGCGAGCAGAAGGTGAAACGCAGGGCGTCAGTGCCGTAGCTGGCGATGCCTTCGGGGAACTCGGCTTTGGTCTGCTTGGCGATCTTGTCGGCAAGCTTTGGCTGCATCAGGCCGCTGGTGCGCTTGTCGAGCAACGCCTCGAGGCTGATGCCGTCGACGATGTCCAGTGGGTCGAGCACATTGCCCTTGGACTTGGACATCTTCTGGCCCTGGCCGTCGCGCACCAGGCCGTGCACATAGACGGTCTTGAACGGTACCTGCGGCGTACCGTCTTCGTTTTTCACCAGATGCATGGTCAGCATGATCATCCGGGCGACCCAGAAGAAGATGATGTCGAAGCCGGTGACCAGCACGTCGGTGGAGTGGAAGGTCTTGAGGAACTCGGTCTGCTCCGGCCAGCCCAGGGTGGAGAAGGTCCACAGGCCCGAGCTGAACCAGGTGTCGAGCACATCGTTGTCTTGCTGCAGCGCAACGCTCTCGCCCAGGTTGTGCTTGGCGCGCACCTCGGCTTCGTTACGGCCGACGTACACATTGCCGGCATCGTCGTACCAGGCCGGTATGCGATGGCCCCACCAGAGCTGGCGGCTGATGCACCAATCCTGGATGTCGCGCATCCAGGAGAAATACATGTTCTCGTACTGTTTGGGCACGAACTGAATGCGGCCATCCTCGACTGCGGCGATGGCAGGCTCGGCCAGAGGCTTGGTGGAGACGTACCACTGGTCGGTCAGCCAGGGTTCGATCACGGTCCCGGAGCGGTCGCCCTTGGGCACCTTCAGCGCGTGGTCGTCGATGCTCACCAGCAGGCCGGCGGCGTCCATGTCGGCGACGATGCGCTTGCGGGCCTCGAAGCGGTCCAGGCCCGCATAGGCGGCCGGCAGGGCTGTATCGAGTTGATCGTTCACGCTGCCATCGAGGTTGAACACCTGGGCGCTGGCCAGCACCTGGGCGTTCTTGTCGAAGATGTTGATCAGCGGCAGGTTGTGGCGCTTGCCGACTTCGTAGTCGTTGAAGTCGTGCGCTGGGGTCATCTTCACGCAGCCAGTGCCGAACTCGGGATCGCAGTAGTCGTCGGCGATGATCGGAATGCGCCGGCCCACCAGCGGCAGCTCGACGAACTGGCCGATCAAGGCCTGGTAGCGCTCATCGTTAGGGTTCACGGCCACTGCGGCGTCGCCCAGCAGGGTTTCCGGGCGAGTGGTGGCCACGACCAGGTAACCCTTGCCTTCGGCGGTGCGGGCGCCATCGGCCAGCGGGTAGCGTAGGTTCCACAGGTGGCCTTTTTCGTCGTGGCTCTCGACTTCGAGGTCGGAAATGGCGGTGTGCAGCTTGGTGTCCCAGTTCACCAGGCGCTTGCCGCGGTAGATCAGGCCGTCTTCATGCAGGCGTACGAAGGCTTCCTTGACCGCTTCGGACAGGCCGTCGTCCATGGTGAACCGCTCGCGCGACCAGTCGACTGACGAACCCAGGCGGCGGATCTGCCGGCTGATGTTGCCGCCGGACTCGGCTTTCCATTCCCAGACCTTGTCGAGAAACGCCTCGCGGCCGAGGTCATGGCGGCTCTGGCCCTGGGCCTCGAGGCGGCGCTCGACCAGCATTTGGGTCGCAATGCCGGCGTGGTCGGTACCTGGCTGCCACAGGGTGTTGCGGCCCTGCATGCGGCGGAAGCGGATGAGGGCGTCCATGATCGCGTTATTGAAACCGTGACCCATGTGCAAGCTGCCGGTCACGTTAGGCGGCGGGATCATGATGGTGTAGGGCTCACCAGCACCTTGGGGGGCGAAGTAGTTCTGCGATTCCCAGGTGGTGTACCAGGCGGATTCGATGGCGTGTGGCTGGTAGGTCTTGTCCATGCGTGGCAGGCCCTGTTTCGGCATTGATTCGGAAAGCCGGACAGTATAACGGGGAAGCCTGTGTGGGTGTAGGCTCGCCGTGGGCCGGCGCGGATATAGAAAAAAGGCCTCCGGCCACTTAAAGCGGGCGTGGGCGCCCTGGAGGGGACGGGCCGGAGGCATAAGCGGCTCCAGGGATGGGGAACCGGAGCCGCTGACCATTCTAGGAGGCAACCCCCCGCCTGGCTGTTGGGCGAAATCCTAAAAAGCTATTGGCCTTTCAGGATATGCGCCATGCGTGCTTCGAGGCGCCGGCGAATTTCAGTTTCGATATGGGGCGCGAAGTCATCGATCACATCCTGCATGATCTTGCGCGCTGCATCGCGCAGGTCGGCATCGAGGTGCAACATCGTGGCCTGGCGGTTTTGCGCAGGGGTGGGCTGGGCAGGTGCCTCGGCAACCGGTACTGGATCTGAAACGGTAACCGCCTCCGAAAGCAGCGGGATGCTGTCTTCGTCCAGCGGAAGCGGCTCAGGCTCGGCGTGTACCGTATCGGTCAGCAACGGCGGCTCGAGGGTATCGTCGCCAAGCAGTGCACGGATGGACTCGAGGTCATCGAGCAACTGATGCGACTCGGGCAACGCAGGGGGCTTGCTCATGGGGAAAGGCTCAAAAACGTGTCAGACGGTGGTCTTGCAGAGCATAGCCCTGTTCCCGGTAGAAACGGAAACGCTCGCGTGCCGCCTGGCGTGCAGCAGGCGCTTCGGTGACGATTTCGGCTACCCGATTGAAGCGAGGGTGAGCGGCTGGGACCTGGTCGGTGAGGTTCACCAACAGGTCTTCATGGGCCTTGGGTGGTTCACCGTGCCCGAGCAGTATCGGGGCATCGGCGTCGCAGTCGGCCAGGGCATGGGGAATGAAGGCTTCGCCCTTGAACCGCCACAGGCGGTCGTCGAGTGCCTGGCTTTGGGCAGCATCAGTGCAGTTCACGTAGACACGATGGCCCAGGCGCCAAGCCTTCTCCACCAACTTGCAGGCGAAATCCACCCGCGCCTGGTCGTCCGCGCTGGGCAGTACATAGAAGTCTACTTGGGGCATGGAAACGCGGCGCCCGTTTCCGGGCGCCACTCACTCAACCACGCGCGCCGTCGCGGGCACGGTCGAGCAGGTATTGCGTCAACAGCGGAACGGGCCGGCCGGTAGCGCCTTTGTCCTTGCCGCCGCTGATCCACGCCGTGCCGGCGATGTCCAGGTGCGCCCACTCGTAGGCCTTGGCGAAGCGCGACAGGAAACAACCCGCCGTGATGGTGCCCGCCTTGGGCCCACCGATGTTGGCGATGTCGGCGAAGGGGCTGTCGAGCTGGTCTTGATACTCGTCGAACAGCGGCAGTTGCCAGGCGCGGTCGTCGGCCTGCTTGCCGGCGGCCAGCAGCTGTTCGACCAACGTATCACTGTTGCCCATCAGGCCCGAGGTGTTGGAGCCCAGTGCGACGATGCAGGCACCGGTCAGGGTCGCGATGTCGACCACGGCCTTGGGCTTGAAGCGCTCGGCGTAGGTGAGGGTGTCGCACAGCACCAAACGGCCTTCGGCATCGGTGTTGAGGATTTCGACGGTCTGGCCCGAGAGGGTTGTGACGATGTCGCCCGGGCGTGTGGCCTTGCCGCTGGGCATGTTTTCAGCGCACGCCATCAGGCACACCAGGTTGATCGGCAATTCGAGCTCCAGCACGGCGCGCAAGGTGCCGAACACGCTGGCGGCGCCGCACATGTCGAATTTCATTTCGTCCATGTTGGCCGACGGCTTGATGCTGATGCCGCCGGTATCAAAGGTGATGCCCTTGCCCACCAGTGCATAGGGCTGCTCACCCTTCTTGCCGCCCTGGTACTGCGCGACGATCAGCCGCGGCGGGTTCTCACTGCCCTGGCCAACGGCCAGGAACGACCCCATGCCCAGTTGGGCGAGCTTTTTCTCGTCCAGCACCTCGACCTTCAGGCCCTTGTGCTCTTTGCCCAGCTTATTCGCCAGCTCACCCAAAAACACCGGGGTGCAGATGTTCGGAGGCAGGTTACCCAGGTCGCGGGCCAGCGTAGTGCCCATGTTGATCGCGCGGGCTTCGGCTACGGCACGCTCGACGGCGGCGCTGTTACTTTTGGTGGTGACCAATGTGAGCTTCGCCAAGGCACGCGGCTCGGCCTTGCTGCTCTTGTAGCGATCGAATACGTAGCCTGCGTCGAGCAGGGTTTCGGCGGCCAGGCGGGCCTTGGCATAGGCATCGCGCTGCTTGACCTCGACTTCATCCAGCGCCAGCACGGCATCAGTGCCGCCCAGGCCCTTGAGGGTGCCGATCACGCTGGCGATGGCTTTGCGCCAGGCCCGATCACCCATGGGCTCGGCGCCCGTGCCCAGCAGCAGCACGCGCTCGGCCTTGAGGTTGGGAACACTGTGCAGCAGCAAGGTCTGGCCGGCCTTGCCGGCGATGTCCCCACGCTTGAGGACCGCACTGATTGCACCACCACTGAGCTCATCGAGCTTGCCGGCAACTTTGCCCAAGGCGCGGTTTTCGCCCACAGCGACCACCAAAGTGGCGGTTTTCAGGGTTTCAGGGTTGACGCTCTTTACGACCAGTTCCATGGGGACCCTCATCGGATGGCTACGGCGGCGATGCCTGGATCGCCGGGGCACAACGGTGCCAAAGGCCCCAGTGTGCTCGGGACAGACGGTCGCGGCAACCCCGCAAGGGATTCCTTTCCTGCTGCACGATGCGTTGGCGAATCGACAGCAGGGCTCAATCACAGGATAATGCGCGCAATTTTGTCCGAGCCGCTGTCCATAGGGCCGGTTGCCCCACGGCCGGGCTGCCTACGTTCCTCAGCCATTTGCCGTCATCCCGGGAGTAATCTGGTTTGATCGTTTTCCGTTATCTGTCCCGCGAGGTCCTGACCACCCTCAGCGCCGTGAGCGCCGTGCTGCTGGTGATCATCATGAGCGGGCGCTTCATCAAGTACCTGGCCCAGGCGGCCAGCGGCGCGCTGGACCCGGGCGTGCTGTTTCAGATCATGGGCTATCGCCTGCCTGGCTTCCTGCAGCTGATCCTGCCGCTGGGGCTATTCCTCGGTATCCTGCTGGCGTATGGCCGGCTGTATCTGGAAAGCGAGATGACCGTGCTGTCGGCGACCGGCATGAGCCCGCGCCGCCTGCTTGCCATGACCCTGGCCCCGGCTACCCTCGTGGCGCTGCTGGTGGCCTGGCTGAGCCTGAGCCTGGCCCCGGCGGGTGTGACCCGAGTGCAGCAGATCCTCAACCAGCAGGATGCCCTCACCGAGTTCGACACGCTCGAGCCGGGTCGCTTCCAGAGCTTGCGCGACGGTACCCGAGTCACCTACACCGAAACCCTGTCGGAAGACCGTGTGCGCCTGGGCGGGGTATTCATCTCCGAGCGCAAGGAGGCTACCGATAGCAAGAAGGAGCCGCAGATCTCCTTGCTGGTCGCCGATAAGGGCCGCCAGGAAATGCGCCCCGATGGCAGCCGGTACCTGATTCTCGACAAGGGCTACCGCTATGATGGCCTGCCTGGCCAGGCCAATTACCGGGTCATCCAGTACGACACCTACGGTGTGATGCTGCCTAAGCCTGATGTGAGCGAAGACATCACCGCCCGCGAGGCCATGCCGACCAGCGCCCTGTGGGGCTCTTCGGAAAAGGCCGACCGTGCCGAGCTGCAATGGCGCCTGTCGTTGCCTTTGCTGGTGTTCATCGTGACCTTGCTGGCCGTACCGTTGGCCAAGGTGAACCCACGCCAGGGCCGCTTCCTCAAACTGCTGCCGGCGATCCTGCTCTACATGGCCTACCTCACCCTGCTGATCGCCGTGCGTGGCGCCCTGGAGAAAGGCCGCATGCACGTGGGCATGTGGTGGGTGCACGGGCTGTTCCTGCTCATTGGCCTTGCGATTTTCTACTGGGAGCCGCTCAAGCATTGGCGTGCTCGCCGCCGTGACACCCTGGAGGCTGCCCAGTGAGAAAGCTCGACAACTACATTGGCCGCAGCGTGCTGGTGGCCATTCTGGCGGTGCTGGGGATTATCCTGGGCTTGGCATCGCTGTTCGCCTTCATCGATGAGATGAGCGACGTCAGCCAGACCTATTCGGTGCTCGATGCCGGCCATTACGTGCTGTTCACCGCGCCCCGGCGGCTCTACGACATGCTGCCGATGGCGGCCCTGATTGGTTGCCTGATCGGCCTTGGCAGCCTTGCCAGTAGCAGCGAGCTGACCATCATGCGCGCGGCCGGCGTATCGATCGGGCGGATCGTCTGGGCAGTGATGCGCCCCATGCTGCTGATCATGGTGGCAGGCCTGCTGATCGGTGAATACGTTGCGCCGCCTGCGGAAAACGTCGCCCAGGCGGCACGTTCGCTCGCTCAGGGCAGCGGTGATGCGCAAACCGGCCGCCATGGTGTGTGGCACCGCCAGGGTAACGAGTTCATCCACATCAATACGGTGCAGCCCAACGGTTTGCTGTATGGGGTCACGCGCTATCATTTCGACGACCAGCGCCATCTGGAGCAGGCCAGCTTCGCCAAGCGGGCCCGCTATGAAGATGGCAAGTGGCTGCTGGACGACGTGAGCTCGACCCGTTTTCTGGGTGACCGTACCGAGGTGTCGGCCGCCCCAAGTGAAACGTGGCAAGTTTCACTTACCCCGCAACTGCTCAATACGGTGGTACTGGCACCCGAGTCGCTGTCGATCAGTGGCCTTTGGGGCTATATCCACTATCTGTCCCAGCAGGGGCTTTCCAACGGCAAGTATTGGCTGGCGTTCTGGACCAAGGTGCTGCAACCGCTGGTGACCGCTGCGCTGGTGCTGATGGCGATTTCATTCATCTTCGGCCCGTTGCGGTCTGTGACTTTGGGCCAGCGCGTGTTCACCGGGGTGCTGGTGGGCTTTGTGTTTCGCATCGCCCAGGACCTGCTCGGGCCGTCGAGCCTGGTGTTCGGTTTCCCACCGCTGTTGGCCGTCGTGGTCCCGGGAGCGATCTGCGCCCTGGCCGGCGTGTGGTTGCTGCGGCGGGCGGGCTGACGCCGCCCCGATAGGCCCGCACCCTTAGCGGGCCCGCCAGGGCGCTGCCTGTTTCAAACCCGGCGCCGGGCTTGATTTGAAAGCAAAAAAAAACGGTCGCCTTGGCGACCGTTTTTTTTGGATCTCGACGAGGGCGATCAGCCGTCAGTGCGAACCTTGTCAGCTTGCATGCCTTTCTGGCCCTGCACAGCTTCGAACGTAACTGTCTGGCCTTCTTTCAGGCTCTTGAAGCCGTTACCTTCGATGGCGCGGAAGTGTACGAACAGATCCGGACCGCTCTGAGGCGTGATAAAACCAAAACCCTTTTCGTCGTTGAACCACTTGACGGTACCGGTCTGACGCTCAGCCATTGTCTTATTTCCTTGAAGCTCTATCTAATTTGATGTCAGCTTCTTTCTGAATGAAAGATCACTGTTGCTGGGGTTGCAGGAAAGCCCTAAGCACCCCATGCAATCACAGTGTCGTGGACTCTACGCCAACTTTGGTTACAAAGACAAGTCCCGAATCGCTACCTTTTATACCTTTTTTACGCCTGTTCGAAACCAGTTGTGCACCGGCCGGTTGAACGAGCACAAGCCGCACATTTGCGGTGCGCCAGCGCTGCCTGTTGGCACAGGGCAGGCCAGTACAGCACGGGTAGATGACAGCGGTGTTTCAGGCCTTGCCGCGATAGTAACGGGTAGGTACGAACGGCATGTTCACCACCTTCATCGGTACCGCCTTGCCCCGAACCAGTGCATTGACCAACGTGCCCGGTTCACAGTGCTCTATGGCCAGGTAAGCCATCGCCAGGGGGCCGCCCAACGATGGCCCGAAACCGCCGCTGCAGACTTGCCCTATGACTTGGCCTGCCGCATCGGTCACCGAGCAACCTTCGCGCACGGGCGTGCGCTCCTGAGGCAGCAACCCCACCCGCTTGCGGGTAAGCGCTGCGCCGAGCCGGTCCGCGCCGGGGAAGCCGCCGGCACGGGCACCGCCGGCCCGCCGAGCCTTGGAGATGGCCCAACCCAAGCTGGCCTCGGCGGGCGTGGTCTGGGTATTCATGTCGTGCCCATAGAGGCACAGCCCGGCTTCCAGGCGCAGCGAGTCGCGCGCACCCAGGCCAATCAGCGCCACCTCCGGTTCTTCGAGCAGGCGGCGAGCGAAGGTTTCGGCCGCCTCGGCAGGCACCGATATCTCGTAGCCGTCCTCGCCGGTGTAGCCTGAGCGGCTTACATAGCAAGGCTGGCCGGCCAGTTCCACGGGGCGGTACTGCATGAAGGTCATGCTGGCCACTTCCGGCGCCAGGCGCGCCAGTGCCGTAACCGCAGCCGGCCCCTGCAGCGCCAGCAGCGCCCGGCTTTCGAACAGGGGCTCGATCGTCACGGCAGCACCCAGGTGCGCGCGCAGGTGGGCAAGGTCTGCCTCCTTGCAGGCGGCGTTGACCACCAACATCAATTCATCATCGGCCAGGCGCGCAACCATCAGGTCATCGAGGATGCCGCCTTCTTCGTTGGTGAACAGCGCATAACGCTGCAGGCCCACCGGCAGGTCCACGATGTCTACAGGCACCAGCTGCTCCAGCGCCTGGGCGACCCCCTGGCCACGCAGGCGAATCTGGCCCATGTGCGACACGTCGAAAAGCCCAGCCTGCGCGCGAGTGTGCAGGTGTTCCTTCATTACGCCCAATGGGTATTGCACGGGCATGTCATAGCCGGCGAAGGGCACCATGCGCGCGCCTTGCTCCAGGTGCAGTGCGTGCAGCGGTGTGCGCTTGAGGGTGTCGCTCATCGATAACTCCAATTGAATGTGTGGTCAGCATTCGATGATGTTGACCGCCAGGCCGCCTCGGGCCGTTTCTTTGTATTTGCTTTTCATGTCGGCGCCGGTCTGGCGCATGGTGCGGATCACTTTGTCGAGGGAGACGTGGTGCACGCCATCGCCGCGCAGCGCCATGCGAACGGCATTGATGGCCTTGACCGAGCCCATGGCGTTGCGCTCGATACAGGGCACCTGCACCAACCCACCGATCGGGTCGCAGGTAAGCCCCAGGTTGTGCTCCATACCGATTTCGGCTGCGTTTTCCACCTGCTGGGCAGTACCGCCCAACACCTCGCACAAACCGCCGGCCGCCATGGAGCAGGCAACGCCCACCTCACCCTGGCACCCGACCTCGGCGCCGGAAATCGAAGCGTTTTCCTTGTAAAGAATGCCGATCGCCGCTGCGGTGAGCAAAAAACGAACAATGCCGTCTTCGGTGGCCCCAGGGCAGAAGTGCCAGTAGTAATGCAGGACGGCAGGTACGATTCCCGCCGCGCCGTTGGTCGGGGCCGTGACCACGCGGCCGCCGGCAGCGTTTTCTTCGTTGACCGCCAGTGCATAGAGGTTTACCCAGTCGAGCACTGTGAGGCTGTCACGCAAGCTTGCCTGGGGTTGGCTACTGAGTTGGCGAAACAGCGCAGCGGCACGGCGCCGCACCTTGAGCCCGCCCGGCAGGATGCCTTCGTTCTGGCAGCCGGCCTGCACGCAATCCTGCATGACCTTCCAGATGCGCAGCAGCCCCGCGCGGGTTTCACTTTCCGGCCGCCAGGCCGCTTCGTTGGCGAGCATGATCGCCGCGATCGACTGCCCTTGCTCACTGCAGTGCGCCAGAAGCTGCCGCCCTGTCGTGAACGCAAAGGCCAGTGGGGTCTGGTCCGCCACGATGCGGTCCACGCCCACAGCCTGCTCATCGACCACGAAGCCGCCGCCTACCGAGTAGTACTCGCGGCTGCGCAATTGCAGCCCGGCGGCATCGAAGGCGCGGAAGATCATGCCGTTGGGGTGATAGGGTAAGGGCTTGCGAATCAACGCCAGGTGCTGCTTTTCCACAAAGCCGATCGGGTGCTCGCCCAGCAGGGTAAGCCTGCCCTGCTGGCGAATCGCCGCAACCCGCGGCTGCACGCTGGCGGTGTCGATGGTGTCGGGCTCTTCGCCTTCCAGGCCCATCAGCACCGCCACGTCGCTGCCGTGCCCTTTGCCTGTTGCCCCCAGCGAACCGTGTAGCTCGGCACGAACCTGGGCGGTGGTGCCCAGCAGCCCGTCGCGCTTGAGCCCGGCGGCGAAGCGCGCAGCGGCGCGCATCGGGCCGACGGTGTGGGAGCTGGACGGGCCGATTCCCACCTTGAACAGGTCAAACACCGAAAGCGCCATGGCAGGCTCCTTGTGGGTCAGGCGTCTTGATACGCATCGATCGGTGGGCAGGCGCACACTAGGTTGCGATCACCGTAGACGTTGTCCACGCGGCCGACGGGCGGCCAGTATTTGCCCTCAACCAGTGACGCCAGCGGGAACACGGCCTGCTCGCGGCTGTAGCCGTGAGGCCAGTGGCCAGTCAGCTCGTGGGCCGTGTGTGGAGCGTTTTTCAGCGGGTTGTCGTCTTTATCCAGCGTGCCAGCTTCGATGGCGCGGATTTCTTCACGGATGGCGATCATCGCTGCGCAGAACCGCTCCAGCTCTTCGAGTGATTCGCTTTCGGTTGGCTCGATCATCAGCGTGCCTGCCACCGGGAACGACATGGTCGGCGCGTGGAAACCGAAGTCGATCAGGCGCTTGGCCACGTCGTCGACACTGATGCCGCTGCTGTCCTTGAGGGGGCGCAGGTCCAGGATGCACTCGTGGGCCACCAGGCCGGTGTTGCCGGTGTAGAGCACCGGGTAGTGCTCCTCCAACCGCCGAGCGATGTAGTTGGCATTGAGGATCGCCACCTGCGAGGCGCGCTTGAGGCCTTCGCCACCCATCATGCGGATGTACATCCAGGTGATCGGCAAAATGCTGGCGCTGCCGAAGGGCGCGGCCGACACAGCGCCCTCCTGGCGGGCCAGCTCGCCGTGACCGGGCAGGAACGGGGCCAGGTGCGACTTGACCGCTACCGGGCCGACGCCTGGGCCGCCACCGCCGTGAGGGATGCAGAAGGTTTTGTGCAGGTTCAGGTGCGATACGTCGCCACCGAAGCGGCCCGGTGCGCAGAGGCCGACCATGGCGTTCATGTTGGCGCCGTCGATGTATACCTGGCCGCCGTTGTCGTGAACGATGGCGCAGATCTCCTTGATACCTTCCTCGAACACACCGTGGGTGGAAGGGTAGGTGATCATCAATGCCGCCAGCCGGTCACGGTGCTCCAGCGCCTTGGCCCGCAGGTCGTCGATATCGACGTTGCCCCGCGCGTCGCAGGCGGTGACCACCACCCGCATACCGGCCATATGGGCGGTGGCCGGGTTGGTGCCGTGGGCCGAAGAAGGGATCAGGCAAATGTCGCGGTGGGCTTCACCGCGGCTCTGGTGCCAGGCCCTGATCGCCAGCAGGCCGGCATATTCACCTTGAGAACCGGCGTTGGGCTGCAGCGAAACGGCATCGTAGCCGGTGGCTTGGCAGAGCATCTGCTCCAGCTCGTCGACCATGGCCTTGTAACCCTGGGCTTGGTCGGCAGGCACGAAGGGGTGGAGGTTGGAGAACTCGCTCCAGGTCACCGGCAGCATTTCGCTGGCGGCGTTGAGTTTCATGGTGCAAGAGCCAAGCGGGATCATGCTGCGGTCCAGCGCGAGGTCTTTGTCGGCCAGTTTGCGCAGGTAGCGCATCAGCTCTGTTTCGCTGTGATAGCGGTTGAACACCGGGAACTGCAAAATCGCAGAACTGCGCAGCAGGGCTTGCGGCAAGCAGCGGGTCGCATTGGCCTGAAGTGCGTCGAAATCGGGAAGCTCGCCATCGGCGAATACCTGCCACAGCGCCTGGACGTCGGCTTGCAGCGCCGTTTCATCCAGCGAGATGGCCAAGTGTGCGTCGTCTACTTCGCGCAGGTTGATCCCGGCAGCGCGGGCCTTGCCGGCGAAGGCTGCCGTGCGTGGGCCGGTGTGCAGTGCCAGGGTGTCGAAGAACGCCTGCGAAAGCACCTGCACGCCCAGTTGCTCCAGGCCTGCAGCCAGGATCGCGGTCAGGGCATGAGTGCGCTCGGCAATGCGGCGCACCCCGTCCGGGCCGTGGTAAACGGCAAACATGCTGGCGATGTTGGCCAGCAGCACCTGTGCGGTGCAGATGTTGCTCGTGGCCTTTTCGCGGCGGATGTGCTGCTCGCGAGTTTGCATGGCCAGGCGGTAGGCCGGCTGGCCGTGGCGGTCGATCGATACCCCGACCAAGCGGCCGGGCATGTCGCGCTTGAAGGCGTCGCGGGTAGCGAAGAACGCTGCGTGGGGCCCGCCGAAGCCCAGTGGCACGCCGAAGCGTTGTGCCGAGCCGATAGCCACGTCGGCACCGAACTCGCCTGGCGGGGTGAGCAGCGCCAGCGCCAGCAGGTCTGCGGCCACCGTTACCAGTGCCCCTGCCTGGTGGAACTGCTCCACCAGTGCGCGATAGTCGAACACCTCACCCAGGCTCGCCGGGTATTGCAGCAGCGCCCCGAAGAAGCGTTCGGTGCCCGCTAGCTCGCGCTCATCGGCCACGACCACTTCGATACCCAATGGCTCGGCGCGAGTGCGCAGCACCGCCAGGGTTTGCGGGTGGCAGTGGCTGGACGCGAAAAAGGCGTTGGCAGCCTTATTTTTCGACAGGCGTTTGCTGAAGGTCATCGCCTCGGCGGCTGCGGTCGCTTCGTCGAGCAACGAGGCATTGGCGATGGGCAAGCCGGTCAGGTCGCTGACCAGGGTCTGGAAATTGAGCAGCGCCTCAAGCCGGCCTTGGGAGATCTCGGGCTGGTAGGGCGTGTAGGCGGTGTACCAGGCGGGGTTTTCCAGCAGGTTGCGCAGAATGGGCGCAGGGGTATGGGTGTTGTAGTAGCCCTGCCCGATCCAGCTCTTCATGGGTTGGTTGCGCTGGGCAATGGCCTTGAGCGCGGCGAGTGCCGCCGCCTCGCTCTGGCCGGCAGGCAGATCCATGACGCTGCTCCCCTGAATGCTGGGGGGCAGCACGGCTGCAGTGAGCTCATCGAGCGAAGCAAAACCCAGCAGCTCGAGCATGTGCCCGGTTTCCTGCTCGTTGGGGCCGATATGGCGTTCGATGAATTCGTTGTCGCAGGTCAAGGGTGTGCGAATGGGCATGGTGGGCCTCCTCAAGCCTGGGTCGAGATCAGTTGATCATAGCCAGCGGCATCGAGTAGCCCGGCCAATTGTGAAGGGTCTGCCGGCACGAAACGAAAGAACCAGCCTTCGGCCAGCGGCGCTTCGTTGACCAGCTCAGGCGTATCGGCCAGCGCCTCATTGACCTCGGTGATCTCGCCATCGAGTGGCATGTAGATGCTGCTGGCGGCCTTGACCGACTCCACCACTGACACTTCGGCATGGGCACTGAACCGTTGCAGTTCCGGCAACTGTACATACACCACGTCGCCCAACGCTTCCTGGGCGAACACCGTGATGCCGACCGTAACCTGGCCGTTTTCTTCTACCCGCAGCCATTCGTGTTCAGCGGTGAAACGCAACTCGCTCATGCAAACTCCTCGGACGATGCTGATGGCCCAGCGGCCTTATGCCGTTTGCATTGCAAGGATGTTGCCAATAGCGCGATGGCCCAGTTTACGAGGGGTTGGCCGCAGGCCACGCCAGGCAGCCTGTAAAGCTATCGTTACAAACACGCCGCCGGAAAGCGTCTACCTGCGACAGGGCGTTGATCATGGGCGACATCAACGCATCTGTAATGATTTCATTACGATGTAAAGCATTCATTACGGTCTCAGGCCGATACCGTATTTGCGTAGGCGATTGGCAATGGCCGTGTGTGAGGTCTGCAACCGAGAGGCCAATTGGCGGCTGGAAGGGTGCTGCTCATAGAGTTTTTCCAGCAGCGCCCGCTCAAAATCGTCTACCGCTTGTTCAAGGCTCACCACGTCGCGCTCGCCCGAGGCGGCCACCGAGGTGCCGGCGATGTCGAGGTCGCCGATATCGACTACGTTGGCATCGCAGATGGCCGCGGCGCGGAAAATCACGTTCTGCAACTGGCGCACATTGCCCGGCCAGCGGTTGCCGAGCAGGGCAGGGTAGGTTGCCGGCGCCAGGCGGCAGATAGGCCGGCCAATCTGAGTGCAGGCCTGTCGCATGAACCAACGGGCCAGCAAGAGGATGTCCTGGCCGCGCTCGCGCAATGGCGGCACTTCGAGGTTCAGCACGTTCAAGCGGTAATAGAGGTCTTCGCGAAAGCTGCCTTCGGCCACGCGCCGCGCCAGGTCGCGGTGGGTGGCGCTCAGAATGCGCACGTCGACGCGCACCTCACGTTCGCCGCCGACCCGGCGGAAGCTGCCATCATTGAGAAAGCGCAGCAACTTGGCCTGCAGATAGGGCGACATCTCGCCGATCTCATCAAGAAACACCGTGCCCTTGTGGGCCAACTCTACCAGCCCCGGTTTACCGCCCCGTTGCGCGCCGGTGAAGGCGCCGGGTGCATAGCCGAACAGCTCGCTTTCAGCGAGGTTTTCCGGCAAGGCGGCGCAGTTGAGTGCCAGGAACGGCGCATTGTGCCGAGGGCTTGCAGCGTGGCAGGCGCGTGCGACCAGCTCCTTGCCTGTGCCGGTTTCGCCCTGGATCAACAAGGGGGCGTCGAGCGCGGCCACACGCTGTGCCCGCGCTTTGAGCTGGCGTATGACCGGGGCCTCGCCCAGCAGCGCGTCGAACCCTTCGGCGTGGCCGTGGTGCAGCGCGGCCAGGCGTTCACCCATGCGGTTGGGGGGATAGAGCGTGACCAGGGCGCCGGCATGGGGGATGGGGGTGGCATCGAGCAGCAGGGTTTCGCCGTTGACGGTAACCTCGCGCACTGGCAGGCGAAAACCCTGCTCTTGCAAGGCGGTGAGCAGGCCGGGGGTGGCGCACACGGTATCTATGGGCTCGCCAGCAGGGTCCCGGCAGTAAAGCGCGACCATCGCGGGGTTGGCCAACAGCACCTTGCCGGCGCTGTCGAGGGCCAGCACCGGGTCGCCCATCGCGGCCAGCAGTGCGTCGAGTTGCAAGTGGCGGCGCTGGCCAGGGAGGATGTCGACCACCGTAACCGCCTGCACCCCAGCGATGGCCAGCAACGCCCCGCGCAACTCGTCGAGCACTTGGGCGCTCAAGGTCGGCGCATCGATGTAGACGTTCGGCGGCACCATTTCCACCGCATCCAGGTTCAGGTTGCGTGCACCCAGCAAGGCCAGCACTTCCTGGGTGATACCGACGCGGTCATGGAAACTTACGTGGATGCGCATGAGGCAGGGGCCAGAGTGAGAAAGGCCCCTATTGTAGAAGCAAGCCGCCGGGCTTTACAGGCGGTCGAGGCGCTCGGCGCTCAAGGCGTCGCCACTGTGCAGCTTCAGCTTGGCGCGGATGTCGTTGAACATCTCGTCGTATTGCCGGTGCAGGCTCACCGGCACCACCTGGGTTTTCGGCAGGCCGTGCTGCCGGGCGATGCGGTCGATATGGCTGGCGAAGTTCACCGCCATCTCGCGGGGTAGGTCAAAGCTTGCGTCCACGGGGTTGCCGGCGATGGTGCCGGTGACCCGAAAGTGCATGCCGGGGCCTTGATCGGTGGTCTGCGGTTCATAGTGGACGTCCAGCTGGTAGGCAACGTCCTGCTTCTGCACGGGGCTGTGTTCCAGATGTAGATGGCCGGGTTTGAACATAAGCCTGTCTCCAACAGGGTGAGCGGTCGCGCCAGGCCGGGGCGCGGCATTACTGCGCCTCTGGCTCCGGGCGCGACCAGATCCACAGATTGACCAGCACCATACCGCCGATAGCAGCGTAGATGGGCCAATAGTGGCGTAGCGTTAACCACATGATCACCGCGCACAAAATCATGCTCAGGGTAGCGCTGATCTTGGCTTTGCGCGCGATGCGCTTGCCGTTGTGCCAGTTCTCGATCATCGGCCCGAACAGCTTGTGCCGGGCGAGCCAAGCGGCCAGGCGCGGCGAGCTGCGGGTAGCGGCCCAGGCCGACAGCAGCACGAACTCGGTGGTCGGCAAGCCGGGTATGAAAATGGCGATGATGCCTATGGCCAGGCTCGTATAGGCGAGAATGCCGTAGAGCGCACGGGCCAGGCGGGAGCGAACGGGTGGAACGTAAGACATGGTGCAGGCCTGAGAGACGGTGGCCGCGCCGCGCCGCGGTTGGCGCTTTGGACGGCGAAACGCACCGAGTGTCGGCCCTTTGCCTGTAAAAATCCAGCCTTAGTGCAGCACTGCACCGCCTAGCCACAGGGCCGCCACTGGCGCTGCAATAGCCAGCAACGCCAGTGCAACCATCCAGCGACCACGCCGCGCGTGCTTTTTCGCGGGCTGGCACTGGCGAGCCAGCACCTGGCGAACCTCCTCGGCCACACTGCCGTCCCACAGGGCGGCGGCACGGGCATAGGCGTGCGCATGCATCGGGTCTTCGGCCAGCCAGGCATCGAAGCCCTGACATTGCCGGGGTGTCGGTGCCTTGAGGGCGATGATCCAGTCGATCGCCTGGTCCATCACCTCTTCGCTGGGCGCTCGCGCGGTGCCGGTGTCGCTCATGAAGCCTCCTGAAGTGAAGCGCTGGGCTGAGCTTAGCAAAAAAAATCGCCGCCGCTGCCAACGCTTTTCCCCGGTGCGTCACTGGGCGTTGAACAGCGCCAGGCAGTTGTCGAGCATGCGGTTCGAGAAGCCCCACTCGTTGTCGTACCAGGCCATGACCTTGAGCAGCTTGCCGTTGGCCTTGGTGTGGTTGGCGTCGAAGATAGACGAAAGCGGGTTGTGATTGAAATCGCTGGAGACCAGCGGCAGGTCGTTGTAACCCAGTACCTTGGACTGTGCAGCTGCGGCCTTGAGCACCGCATTGACCTCTTCGGCAGTGGCTTCACGGGCCAGGTTGATGGTCAGGTCGACCAGCGATACGTTGATCACCGGTACGCGAACGGCCATGCCAGTCAGCTTGCCGGCAAGCTCCGGTAGCACAAGGCCTACTGCCTCGGCGGCACCGGTCTTGCTCGGGATCATCGACTGGGTGGCCGCGCGGGCGCGGAAGGGGTCGCTGTGATAGCTGTCGATCAGGGTCTGATCGTTGGTGAAGGCGTGCACGGTGGTCATCAGGCCTTGCTCGATGCCGAACTCACGGTGCAGCACTTGAGCTACCGGCGCCAGGCAGTTGGTGGTGCAGGAGGCATTGGAGATCACCTGGTGCGAGGCACGCAGCACATCGTGGTTCACACCGTATACCACGGTGGCGTCTGCGCCTTTGGCCGGGGCAGAGATGATGACCTTGGCGGCACCGGCAGCCAGGTGAGCGGCCGCTTTGTCACGGTCGGTGAACAGGCCGGTGCATTCGAACACTACATCGACCTGATGCGCTTTCCATGGCAGCTCTGCCGGATTGCGAACGGCACTGACAGCAATGCGGTCACCATTGACAGTCAGGCTTTCATGATCATGCTCAACAGTGGCATCGAATGCGCCGTGCACGGTGTCGTACTTGAGCAGATGGGCGTTGATCTTGCTGTCGCCCAGGTCGTTGATGGCGACGACCTGCAGATGCTGGCGGTAGTTCTGGGTATAGAGTGCGCGCAGTACGTTGCGGCCGATACGCCCGAAGCCGTTGATTGCGATGCGAATAGTCATTGGCAGTACCTGCTGTCAGATGAGTGAAGGTTGCCCCGCCGGGCCAGGTCACGAATCTGTTTTGTTGTAGGAATTACAAGATTATGCGCATAAAAATAGAAAACAAGCCCTTTTGATGGCAGTATTTTGTTTTATCTACAACGAGTGACCGGTTCGGCATGTTGTTTTGATCCATGGCAATGGCGTTGGTTGAATCTGATCCGCTACCGCCTGGCCGGCCAAAGTCACCCTGATTAGCCTGGAGTCTTCCCATGCATCCCCGCGTTCTTGAGGTTACCCAGCGGCTGGTTCAGCGCAGCCAAGCCACCCGCCAGCGTTATCTGCAGATGATAGATGCCGCCGCCAGCGAGGGCCCCCAGCGTGGCAAGCTTCAGTGCGCCAACTTCGCCCATGGCGTGGCTGGCTGTGGCAGCGATGACAAGGACACGCTGCGCCTGCTGAACGCGGCCAACGTTGCGATCGTCTCGGCCTACAACGACATGCTCTCGGCGCACCAGCCTTACGAAACCTTCCCCGCGCTGATCAAGCAGGCGCTGCGTGAAGTGCATTCGGTCGGCCAGTTCGCAGGCGGCGTGCCGGCGATGTGCGATGGCGTGACCCAGGGCGAGGCCGGTATGGAGCTGGCCATCGCCAGCCGAGAAACCATCGCGCTTTCCACGGCCGTGGCGCTGTCGCACAACATGTTCGATGCCACGCTGTGCCTGGGCATCTGCGACAAGATCGTGCCGGGCCTGATGATGGGCGCCTTGCGCTTTGGCCACCTGCCTACGATCTTCGTACCCGGCGGCCCAATGCCTACCGGGCTTTCGAACAAGGAAAAGGCCGAGGTGCGCCAGCGCTACGCCGAAGGTAAGGCCAGCCGTGAAGAATTGCTCGAATCAGAAATGAAGAGCTACCACGGCCCGGGTACCTGCACCTTCTACGGCACGGCCAATACCAACCAGCTGGTGATGGAAGTGATGGGCCTGCACCTGCCAGGCAGCTCGTTCATCAACCCCAACACCCCGTTGCGAGATGCCCTGACCGTCGAAGCTGCGCAGCAGGTCACCCGCATGACCAAAGCCAGCGGCGCCAGCTTCATGCCTCTGGGGCGCATTGTGGATGAAAAAGCGCTGGTCAATGCCACGGTGGCGCTGCACGCCACAGGCGGCTCGACCAACCACACCTTGCACCTGCCTGCCATTGCGCTGGCTGCCGGCATCGAACTGACCTGGCAGGACATGGCCGACCTCTCCGAAGTGGTGCCGACCCTGGCTCACGTCTATCCCAACGGCAAGGCCGACATCAATCACTTCCAGGCCGCCGGAGGCATGGCGTTCCTGATCGGCCAGCTGCTGGACGCCGGGCTGCTGCACGAGGACGTCAACACCGTGGCCGGCCCCGGGCTGCGCCGCTATACCCAGGAGCCGTTTCTCGACGGCCAGCGTGTGGTGTGGCGAGAGGGGCCGTCTCAAAGCCTGGACGAAAGCATCTTGCGCCCGGTGGCGCGGCCGTTCTCGCCGGAAGGTGGCCTGCGGGTGATGGAAGGCAACGTGGGCCGCGGCGTGATGAAAGTCTCGGCGGTAGCACCCGAGCACCAGGTGGTAGAAGCACCGGCACGGGTGTTCGAAGACCAGGCCGAGCTGGCGGCAGCGTTCAAGGCAGGCGAGCTGGAGCGCGATGTGGTGGCCGTGGTGCGCTTCCAGGGCCCGCGCGCCAATGGCATGCCGGAGCTGCACAAGATGACGCCTTTCCTGGGGGTGCTCCAGGATCGAGGTTTCAAGGTGGCGCTGGTCACCGATGGACGGATGTCGGGTGCCTCAGGCAAGATTCCCGCCGCCATCCATGTCTGCCCCGAAGCGGTGGACGGCGGCCCGCTCGCCCGTGTGCGCGACGGCGATGTGATCCGCGTCGACGGGGTGAACGGCACCCTGCAGGTGCTGGTCGAACCGGCAGTGTTTGCCGCCCGTGAGGTGGCACAGCCAACCATCGACAGCAGCCAAGGCTGCGGGCGGGAACTGTTCAGCTTCATGCGCATGGCGTTCAGCTCGGCCGAGCAAGGCGCCAGCGCCTTTACCTCGGCCTTGGGAGCCCTCAAATGAAATTGGCACTGGTGGGCGACATTGGCGGGACCAATGCGCGCTTCGCACTGTGGGAAGATAACGCGCTGCATTCGGTACAGGTGTACGCCACCGCTGATTACAGCAGCCCCGAGCAGGCGATCGGCGAATATTTCAAGGCCCAGGGCCTTGCGCTGGGCGACGTCGGTTCAGTGTGCCTTTCGGTCGCCGGCCCCGTCGGTGGTGACGAATTCCGCTTCACCAACAACCATTGGCGTATCGAGCGCAAGGCGTTCTGCCAGGCGTTGAAGGTCGATCATCTGTCGCTGGTCAATGACTTCACCGCCATGGCCTTGGGGATGACACGTCTGAAGCCCGGCGAATTCCAGGCGGTGCGCCCTGGCCAGCCTGACCCGGCACGGCCGGCGGTGGTGATCGGCCCTGGGACGGGCCTGGGGGTGGGTACCCTGCTGAGCCTGCCGGGCGGCCGATACATGGCCTTGCCAGGGGAGGGCGGCCATGTCGACCTGCCAGTGGGCAATGCCCGTGAGGCCGCATTGCGCCAGCACATCGAAGGGTTGATCGGCCATGTCAGCGCCGAGACCATTCTGAGCGGGGGTGGCTTGCTGCGGTTGTACCAGGCGATCTGCGCGGTGGATGGCCGGGTGCCTATGTTTGCCAATCAAGCCGAGGTAACCCAAGGCGCCCTGGCCGGTGAGGCCGTGGCCCTGCAGACTGTCGAGCAGTTCAGCCGCTTCCTGGGCCGGGTAGCGGGCAACAATGTCCTCACCGTTGGCGGCCGCGGCGGGGTGTATATCGTCGGCGGCGTGATCCCGCGGTTCCTCGAACTGTTTCTGTGCAGCGGTTTCAACGACAGCTTCAGCGACAAAGGCTGCATGAGCCATTACTTCGAGGGCATCCCGGTGTGGGTGGTCACCGCCGAATTCCCGGGCCTGACCGGCGCCGGCGTTGCCCTGCAGCAACACTTGGGTTGAATTGGCACGCCCGTCTCGACAAAGGCGGGGCGTGCCCTTAGGCTGCGTCCACGACACCACCGGTCGCTGACCCCTGACCCTATGCAGGTGACCCTTGACCACTGCGGGCAAAACCATATTGCTGGTCGATGACGACCAGGACATTCGCGAGTTACTGCAAACCTACCTGGGCCGTGCCGGCTTCACCGTCCAGGCGGCCGCCGACGGCGAGCGTTTTCGCTCCTCCTACGATGCTTCCCTGCCAGACCTGGTGATCCTCGACGTCATGCTGCCCGACGAAGACGGTTTCAGCCTGTGCAGGTGGGTGCGCCAGCACCCACGCCAGCCCCATGTGCCGATCATCATGCTCACCGCCAGCTCCGACGAGGCTGACCGCATCGTGGGTTTGGAGCTGGGTGCAGACGACTACTTGGGCAAACCCTTCAGCCCTCGCGAGCTGCAGGCGCGGATCAAGGCGCTGCTGCGCCGCGCGCAGTTCGGCCAGGAGCGCTCGGGTGATGTGCTGAGTTTCGAAGACTGGCGGCTCGATACCGTCAGCCACCGGTTGTTCCATGCAGACGGCGAAGAAGTGCTGCTTTCAGGCGCTGACTTTGCCTTGCTCAAGCTGTTTCTCGATCACCCGCAGCAGATCCTCGACCGCGACACCATTGGCAACGCCACACGCGGGCGCGAGCCGATGCCGCTGGACCGGATCGTCGACATGGCCGTCAGCCGGCTGCGCCAGCGGCTGCGCGACACCGAAAAACCGCCTCGGCTGATTCGCACCGTTCGCGGCAGTGGCTATGTGCTGGCGGCCCAGGTTGCGCCTGTTTAAACCGCGCTCGCTGCTGGGGCGCATGCTGCTGCTGTCGTTGCTGGCGGTGTTGCTTGCCCAGGCACTCTCCAGCGCGGTGTGGTTGTCCCAATTGCGTACCAGCGAAGAGGAAGGCCTGCAGGCCAGCGCTCGCAGCCTGGCGCACTCGATGGCTGCCAGCGTCAGTTACTTTCGCTCGTTGCCGGTTGCCTATCGGCCGCTGGTGCTCGACCAGCTGCGCAGCATGGGGGGCACACGCTTCTTCACTTCGCTCAACGACCGGGCGTTGCAGATGCAGACACGGCCGCTCACCTCGCGCAGCCAGCTGGTCATCGACGCGGTCAACGAGGGCCTGCGCGCGCAGTTGGGCAATGGGATGGAGATTTCGGTGGCATTCGTCAGCCCCGACGACCTGCGGTTGTTCAACAGCGGGCTCAAGCTCGATGAATTGCCACGGTCCTGGGCCTATTACGCGCTGACCCTGGAGCCGCTCAACCCACCGGTGCTGGTGACGCAGATCCGCCTGAGCGAGGGTGAATGGTTGTTCATCGCCTCCCTGCTGCCCGAGCCCTACACCAGCCTGGAGCAAGAGCATATCCCTACGCCCCAGCTTTGGTTCATCGTGCTGACCGGGGCGTTTCTGCTGTTGTTCACTGGCGTGCTGGTGCACTGGCAGAGCCGGCCGCTCAAGCGCCTGGCGCGCGCGGCGCGCGACCTGTCGCTCGGTGACGACGCTGCGATGCTGGAGGAGGCCGGCGGCGGTAGCGAAGTCGTCGAAGTGAGCCGAGCGCTCAATACCATGCGCCAACGTATCAGCCGTTACCTCACCGAGCGCAGCCAGCTGTTCAGCGCTATCTCCCACGACTTGCGCACACCCATCACCCGCTTGCGGCTGCGGGTCGAGTTGCTGGAAGACGAAGCTCTGCAGGAGAAGTTCACACGAGACCTGGATGAGCTTGACCTGCTGGTCAAAGGGGCTTTGCAGTGCGTCAAGGACACCGACATCCACGAGAATATCGAGCCGGTGGACCTTAACCGCAGCTTGCTATGCGTAATAGAGCCCTACCTGGCGCCGGAGGGCGATGGCCGCGTCACCCTCGCTGGCCAGGCGCGCAAGCCCTACCCAGGAAAGTCGTTGGCGCTGCGCCGCTGCATGGGCAACCTGATCGACAACGCGCTCAAATACGGCCATCGCGCCCATCTTCACATCGAAGACAACGCAGAGCGTTTTGTACTTCACGTGGATGATGAAGGCCCTGGCGTGCCTCAGCAGCGCCTGGAAAAAGTCTTCGAACCTCACTTCCGCCTGGCAGGCCATCAGCAAGGTTACGGGCTTGGGCTGGGTATCGCCCGAAACATTGCCCACAGCCACGGGGGAGAAGTCACTCTGCAGAACCTGCCAGAGGGCGGCTTGCGAGTCACCCTGACGCTACCGCGGCGTGAAGGCCTGGACGTTTGATCGACCGCAGAAGGGCCCCCGCCCAGCCGCTCACGAATGTCACTATGTAGTGACATTTTCACAGCCCTTCGTTACGCATGGGCTTGCATGCCCTGTTTACACTCCCGATCAGCGCGAGCCTTGAAGCTCGCTGTTGATAAAAACAACAAAAGGATTCGTTATGAAAGCCACCACCCGTTTGGCTGCGGTAATTTCCCTTGCCTCGTTGTTCCCCCTTGCCGCTCTGGCAGCCGATTCCAAAGGTACGATCGAAGTCACTCACTGGTGGACCAGCGCGGGCGAAAGCGCTGCGATGGACGTGTTGCGTAACCAGGTCAAGGCCGATGGCTTCACCTGGAAAGACAACGCGGTGGCCGGTGGCGGTGGCGCGGCGGCGATGACCGTCCTCAAGACCCGCGCCGTGTCGGGTAACCCACCAGGTGCCGCCCAGATCAAGGGCCCGGACATTCAGGACTGGGGCCAACTGGGCCTGCTGACCGAAGACGGCCTGGACGACGTCGCCAAGAGCGAGGGCTGGGACAAGCTGCTGTCGCCGACCGTCGCCAAGATCGTTCAGTACGATGGCCATTACGTAGCGGTGCCGTTCAACATTCACCGCGTGAACTGGCTGTGGATCAACCCCGAAGCCTTCAAGAAGGCTGGCATTGCCAAGGCGCCGACCACCCTCGACGAACTGTTCGCCGCCGCTGACAAGCTCAAGGCCGCAGGCATCATCCCGATCGCCCACGGTGACCAGCCTTGGCAGAACTCCACGGTGTTCGAAGACATCGTGCTGGCGGTAATGGGCCCTGAGGGCTATCACAAGGCCTTCGTCGAGCTCGACCAGAAAACCCTCACCGGTGCCGAGATGGCGAAATCCTTCGCCGCGCTTAAAAAGCTCACTACCTACATGGACCCTAACCGCGGCCCTCAGGACTGGAACCAGGCCACTGCCCAGGTGATCCAGGGCAAGGCCGGCATGCAAGCCATGGGCGACTGGGCCAAGAGCGAGTGGACCAGCGCCAGGAAAGTCGCCGGTAAAGACTACCAGTGCGTACCGTTCCCAGGTACTGCTGGCAGCTACACCTACAACGTCGACTCCCTGGCCATGTTCAAGGTCAAGGACGAGGGCACCGTGGCAGCGCAGAAAGATGTTGCCAAGATCGCCTTGGGCACTCACTTCCAGACCGTGTTCAACCAGAACAAGGGCTCGATCCCCGTGCGCAACGACATCGACATGAAGCAATTTGACGAGTGCGCCCAGGCCTCGGCCAAAGACTTCGCCGAAGCCAGCAAAGGCGACGGTGCCCAGCCGAGCATGGCCCATAACATGGCCACCAACCTGGCCGTGCAGGGTGCGGTGTTCGACACGGTGAATGCGTTCATCAGCGACAAGAACGCCGACCCGGCCAAGGCTGCCCAGCAACTGGGCGCCGCGATCAAGGCGGCGCAGTAAGCGCCTGGCTTTCCCGCCCGGTGCTGCGCGCCGGGCGGTACACACCTTCATGAGTAAGTGCCGATGAGTTCCGTCGCTGCATTGCCCAAGGCAACGCCCGTGCTTGACCGCCTGCAGGCTTGGCTTCCCAAGCTGGTGCTGGCGCCGAGCATGGTTGTGGTGCTGGTGGGTTTCTACGCCTACATCGGGTGGACGTTCCTGCTGTCGTTCACCAATTCAAGTTTCATGCCCAGCTACAAGTTCGTCGGGCTTGCCCAGTACATGCGCCTGTGGGACAACGACCGCTGGTGGGTGGCGAGCAAGAACCTGCTGGTGTTCGGTGGCCTGTTCATTCTGGTCAGCCTGGTAGTGGGGGTGCTGCTGGCAGTGCTGCTGGACCAGCGCATTCGCCGTGAAGGCTTCATCCGCACCGTGTATCTGTATCCAATGGCGCTGTCGATGATCGTCACCGGCACTGCCTGGAAATGGCTGCTCAACCCCGGCATGGGCCTGGACAAGCTCCTGCGTGACTGGGGCTGGACCGGCTTCACCTTCGACTGGCTGATCAACCAGGACCGGGTGATCTACTGTGTGGTGATCGCGGCGGTATGGCAGGCGTCCGGCTTCGTCATGGCGATGTTCCTGGCAGGGCTGCGCGGCGTCGACAGCTCGATCATCAAGGCTGCACAGGTCGACGGCGCAAGCCTGCCGACCATCTACCTCAAGATCGTGCTGCCTAGCCTGCGCCCGGTGTTCTTCAGTGCCTTCATGATCCTTGCCCACATCGCGATCAAGAGTTTCGACCTGGTCATGGCCATGACCGCAGGCGGCCCGGGCTATTCCTCTGACCTGCCGGCGGTGTTCATGTACTCGTTCACCTTCAGCCGTGGGCAGATGGGCATGGGGTCGGCGAGCGCCATGCTGATGCTGGCGGCGATCCTGGCAATCCTGGTGCCTTACCTGTATTCGGAATTGCGAGGCAAGCGCCATGACTAGCACAGCACTCAAGCCGGCGCTGACCCCCAGCCGCGTGTTGATCTACGCAATTCTGATCCTGGCATGCCTGGTCTATCTGGTGCCGCTGGCGGTAATGCTGCTCACCAGCTTCAAGACGCCTGACGATATCAGCACCGGGAACCTGCTGAGCCTACCGGCCGCCTTCACGACCATCGGTTGGGAAAAAGCCTGGGCCTCGGTGCATGGCTACTTCTGGAACTCGGTGCGCTTCGCGGTGCCAGCGGTGCTGATCTCCACGGCCGTCGGCGCGCTCAACGGGTATGTACTGTCGATGTGGCGCTTTCGCGGCTCGCAGTTGTTCTTCGGGCTACTGCTGTTCGGCTGCTTTCTGCCGTTTCAAACCGTGCTGCTGCCGGCCTCTTTCACCCTCGGCAAGATGGGGCTGGCCAACACTACGGCGGGCCTGGTGATCATGCACGTTGTGTATGGCATCGCCTTCACCACGCTGTTCTTCCGCAACTTCTACGTCGCCGTACCCGAGGCACTGGTCAAGGCGGCGCGGCTCGATGGCGCAGGGTTCTTCACCATCTTTGGCAAGATCCTGCTGCCGATGTCGGTGCCGACCATCATGGTCTGCGTGATCTGGCAGTTCACCCAGATCTGGAACGACTTCCTTTTCGGCGTGGTGTTCGCCAGTGGTGATGCACAGCCGATCACCGTGGCGCTGAACAACCTGGTCAATACCAGCACGGGGGTCAAGGAATACAACGTAGACATGGCCGCGGCGATGATCGCCGGGCTGCCGACCCTGCTGGTGTATGTGCTGGCGGGCAAGTATTTCCTGCGCGGGCTGACTGCCGGCGCGGTAAAGGGGTAACGCAATGGCAACGCTTGAACTGCGCAACGTCAACAAGTCCTACGGCAGCGGGCTGCCGGACACCCTGAAGAACATTCAACTGAGTATCGACTCGGGAGAGTTCCTGATTCTGGTCGGCCCCTCTGG
Organism: Pseudomonas sp. URIL14HWK12:I12; assembly: GCF_003097135.1. Classification (GTDB taxonomy): domain Bacteria; phylum Pseudomonadota; class Gammaproteobacteria; order Pseudomonadales; family Pseudomonadaceae; genus Aquipseudomonas. The sequence continues at coordinate 55,341 of NZ_QEQL01000006.1, read as the reverse complement.
CTGCGGTAAGTCGACCCTGATGAACTGCATCGCCGGCCTGGAGAACATCACCGGCGGCGAAATTCTGGTCGACGGGGCCGATATCAGCCGCATGAGCCCCAAGGACCGCGACATCGCCATGGTGTTTCAGTCCTACGCGCTGTACCCGACCATGACCGTGCGCCAGAACATCGAGTTCGGCCTCAAGATCCGCAAGATCCCGGCCACTGAAATCGACCAGGAAGTCGCACGGGTCGCCAAGCTGCTGCAGATCGAACACCTGCTTGGTCGCAAGCCCAGCCAGCTGTCCGGGGGGCAACAACAGCGCGTGGCGATGGGCCGGGCCCTGGCACGCCGGCCTAAGATCTACCTGTTCGACGAACCTCTGTCGAACCTGGACGCCAAGTTGCGCGTTGAAATGCGCACCGAAATGAAGCTGATGCACCAGCGCCTGAAGACCACTACGGTGTACGTGACCCACGACCAGATCGAGGCCATGACGCTGGGTGACAAAGTCGCGGTGATGAAGGACGGCATCATCCAACAGTTCGGAACGCCCAGCGAGATCTACAACGAGCCGGCCAACCTGTTCGTGGCCAGCTTCATTGGTTCACCTCCAATGAACTTCATTCCGGTCAAGCCTGTGCGTGAAGGCGGGCAGTGGGTTGCGCCGCTGGACAGCGGCCAGGGCCAGCTGAACCTGGCCCTGGGCAACAGCGATCATGACCTGACAGGCCGCGAGCTGATCCTGGGCCTGCGCCCCGAGCAACTGGCGTTGGCCGTGGAGGGCACGACCGTGCGGCTCCCGGCCAAGGTGGACGTGACCGAGCCCACCGGCCCCGACACTTTGGTGTTCGTCACCATCAACGGCACCAAAGTGTGCTGCCGTGTCGCACCCGACCAGGCGCCTGCCGTGGGCGCTGCCATGGTGGTCGGTTTCGATGCCGGCAAGGCCCTGCTGTTCGACGCCAAGAGCGGCGAACGCCTGGCCATCCAGAGCAACACACCGGCTGAACCATCGGCCGGCAACATCGCGCAGTTCAAAGGGCGGTGAGGGGCGGTACGCCCGGCGATAACAACAATAAACGCAAACAATAATGAGGGTGATCAAGGGATGAACATGCGTAATCACACATCTGCCAAACACACACGCGTGGCTCGCAGCCTGTTCGTGCTTGGCGCCATGAGCCTGGCGGTCAGTGCTCAGGCTGCCGGCGAATTCGGCCAGTTCGATGCCTCGCAATACGCCACGGGCGATTGGGGCGGGCTGCGCAAGGACCTGTACGACAAGGGCTACGACTTTACCCTTGAGTACGTCGGCGAAGCGGCCAGTAACGTCAAGGGCGGCTACGACCACGACACCACTGCGCGCTACAGTGACCAGTTCGCACTGGGCGTGAAAATGGACCTTGAGAAGATTCTGGGCTGGCAAGGCGCGGACTTCCGGTTCACTGTGACCGAGCGTAGTGGGCGCAACGTTGGCAACGACCGCATCAGCGACCCGCGAGCAGGTATGTTCAGCTCGCCGCAGGAAGTCTGGGGCCGTGGCCAGACCTGGCGCCTGACCCAAATGTGGTACCGCCAGCGCTACCTGGACGACAAGCTCGACGTGAAGGTCGGCCGCTTCGGGCCGGGTGAAGACTTCAACAGCTTCCCGTGCGATTTCCAGAACTTGGCGTTCTGCGGTTCGCAAGTGGGCAACTGGGTCGGCGGCATCTGGTACAACTGGCCAGTGAGCCAGTGGGCTGCGCGGGTGAAGTGGAACTTCAACCCCGAGCTTTATGCCCAGGTGGGTGCCTTCAACCAGAACCCGTCGAACCTGGAAACCGGCAACGGCTTCAAGCTTAACGGCAGCGGCACCAAGGGCACCATCTTCCCCGTGGAGCTGGTGTGGTCGCCTCGCGTGAATGGCCTGCCGGGCGAATACCGCCTCGGCTACTACTACAGCACCGCCAAAGCCGATGATGTCTCCGAGGATGTCAATGGCCAACAGCAGGCGGTCACCGGCGGTGACTTCAAGAGCCACGGCAGCAAGCACGGCTGGTGGGTGGTTGCGCAGCAGCAGCTCACTTCGCACAACGGCGATGCCAGCCGCGGCTTGAGCGTGTTCGCCAACGCCACGGTGCACGACAAGGCGACCAACTTCATCGACAACTACCAGCAGGTAGGCCTGGTGTACAAGGGCTTGCTCGATGGCCGGCCGAAGGATGACATCGGCGTTGGCGTAGCACGCATTCACGTCAACGACGATGCCCGCCGCCGCGCAGACCTGATCAATACCCTCAACGGCATCGGTGACTACGACAACCCGGCGTTCGTGCCGGTGCAGGACACCGAGTACGATGCTGAGCTGTACTACGGCTTCCACGTCACCAACTGGCTGACCGTGCGCCCGAACGTTCAGTACATCAAGCATCCGGGCGGTGTGGATCAGGTTGACGACGCTGTAGTCGTGGGCCTGAAGGTGCAGTCGAAGTTCTGACAACTGCCCTGGCACCTGTCTCGGCAGCTCATGCCGGGGCAGGTCAGCCTTCAGGCATTACCGAAGAGTGATGATGGCTGATCAGCCATTGCCCATCGCGGTAGCGGTACACGTAGCTGTAGCGCGCCTTGGCCTGGCTGCCATCGGCGAACGAGAACGTGTAAGTACCGACGTCTGTTGCCTTGTTGCACCCGCTGACGACAAAGCGCTCATCTATGGCGCCGCTGGGCCCTTTGGCCAGGAAGTGCTCGAAATAGTCCGCGATTGACGCACGGTCGTTACGCAGTTCATTCGAAAGGGTGGGCAGCAGTACGGCGTCCGGGGCGTACAAGCCAGCCATCTTGCCCGCATCTCGGGTTGCCAGGGTTTGGTTCCAAGTGTCGAAAAGCGCGTGGATCTGCTGATCGCTCAGGCTGGCACAGGTGGTGGATTGCGCGTGGGCCATGGCACTGAATCCTGCCAATGCCAACCCGATCGCGATGCTAGAACGTTTCATGTATGACCTCCGATGAAAAACGGAGGCCACGTTAGCGATAGAAGCCAGCATTACCTATCAGAACACTCTGCAATGCCGAAACGTTGGTCGGCTGCTGCCGTGCAGCCAGTGCTAGCCCTGCTCCAGGGGGTAGCGGCTGGCATTGAGGCTTTCTTTTATCTTGCGCAAGTGCGGCTGGAAATCAGAGCCTCGGCGCAGGGTCATGCCCGTGGCCAGAACGTCGAGCACCGTGAGCTGGATGATTCGCGATGTCATGGGCATGTAGATGTCGGTGTCTTCTGGCAAGGGAATGTTCACGCTGGCGCTGCAGGCTTGGTCCAATGGCGAGCCGGCGGCTGTCAGGCCCAGCACCGAGGCGCCGTTTTCTCGGGCCGTTCGCGCTACCTCCACCAGTTCCCGCGTGCGACCGGTGTAGGAAATGATCACGAACAGTTCTCCGGTGTGCGCTACCGAGGCAAGCATGCGCTGCATCAGAACGTCTGCATGAGCGCTGACAGGCAGGTTGAAACGAAAAAACTTGTGCAGCGCATCCTGTGCCACGGGCGCAGAGGCGCCCAGGCCAAAGAAGTGGATTTGCCTGGCCTGGATCATCATGTCCACCGCGCGGCTCACCTGGCGCGGGTCGATCTGCTGGCAGGCGGTGTCCAGCGAAGCGATGGCGCTGGCGAAGATTTTTTGCGTATAGGCGGCCGGCTCGTCATCGGCGGAGACTGCGCGGCTCACGTAGGCGGCGCCACTGGCCAGGCTCTGCGCCAGTTGCAACTTGAGCTCGGGATAGCCACTCACATTGAAAGAGCGACAGAAACGATTGACCGTCGGCTCACTGACCGATGCCGCCTGGGCCAGCGCAGCAATGCTGTAGCGGGTGGCTTGCTGAGGGTTTTGCAGGATAACCTCGGCGACTTTGCGTTCTGCCTTGTTCAAGTGATCGAGGCGTTCCTGGATCTGTTCGAGGAGGTTACGCACTCGCTCCATGCTGGGCTCCTTGGGCGTTTGTGAGGCTGTCTTCGCGGGTGGTCTATCGTACTGGGGGGTAGGCAGGTTCACCACTGCATTCTGTTAGCATGCTCGCTTTGTTGTTTTATTACTACATTTGGCCTTGAGGCTTGCGAGCAAAACCGTAATACTTGTTCAACTTGATAAAAGAATTCATATCATGATTTCGATTTCTGAGCCTTGCACCTTTGCCTTGTTCGGCGCTATGGGAGACCTGGCGTTGCGCAAGCTGTTTCCAGCGCTGTTCCAGCTCGACCGTGCGGAGCTGCTGCATGAGAACACACGCCTGTTGGCGTTGGCACGAGAGGCGGGCGATGCGGCGTATCACCTGGGGCAGATCGAAGAGCACCTGCGAGAGTTCGTGCCAGCCGAGCAGCTCGAAGAAACTGCTCTTGCGCGCTTCAAGGCGCGGCTTGAATACGTACACGTGGATTTTCTCAAGGCCGACGACTACGTGACACTCGCCGAGCGCATCGGCGACAGCGGCACCGTGATTGCCTACTTCGCGACACCTGCTGCCGTGTATGGGGCGATTTGTGAAAACCTCGCTAAGGTGGGCCTGGCTGACCGCACGCGTGCTGTGCTGGAAAAACCCATCGGCCATGACCTGGAATCCTCGCGCACGGTCAATGATGCCGTAGCGCGTTACTTTCCCGAGAACCGCGTTTACCGCATCGACCACTACCTAGGGAAAGAGACGGTTCAGAACCTGATCGCGCTGCGCTTCGCCAACAGCCTGTTCGAGACCCAGTGGAACCAGAATTACATCTCCCACGTGGAAATCACCGTGGCCGAGAAAGTAGGCATCGAGGGGCGCTGGGGTTACTTCGACAAGGCTGGCCAGCTGCGAGACATGATCCAGAACCACCTGGTGCAGCTGCTGTGCCTGATTGCCATGGACCCGCCAGCGGACTTGTCCGCCGACGCTATCCGCGACGAAAAGGTGAAGGTGCTCAAGGCCCTGCAGCCGATTACAGGCGAAGCCCTGCACACCCATGTGGTGCGGGGTCAATACATCGCCGGCTACAGTGAGGGCCGTGCCGTTCCCGGCTACCTGGAAGAAGAAAACTCCAACCCTCACAGCGACACGGAAACCTTCGTGGCCCTGCGTGCCGACATCCGCAACTGGCGCTGGGCCGGGGTGCCCTTCTACTTGCGTACCGGCAAACGCATGCCGCAGAAGCTGTCGCAGATCGTGATTCACTTCAAGGAACCCCCGCACTACATCTTCGCCCCGGAGCAGCGTATGCAGATCAGCAACAAACTGATCATTCGCTTGCAGCCCGACGAAAGCATTTCTCTGCGGGTAATGACCAAGGAACAGGGGCTGGACAAGGGGATGCAACTTCGCAGTGGCCCACTGCAGTTGAATTTCTCCGATGCCTACCGCAGTGCGCGAATCCCTGACGCGTACGAGCGGCTGTTACTGGAAGTGATGCAGGGCAACCAAAATCTGTTCGTCCGCAAAGACGAAATCGAATACTCGTGGAAATGGTGCGACCAGTTGATCGCCGGTTGGAAACGTTCCGGCGACGTGCCCAAGCCCTATGCGGCGGGCTCCTGGGGGCCGATGAGCTCCATCGCACTGATTACCCGCGACGGGAGATCCTGGTATGGCGATATCTGAACTGAAGCTGCCCAAGCACCTGGCAGCCCATGAATTCACAAGCCCACCGCTGCTGGCCGAGTCATTGGCCGAGCGGGTGGTCGAGCGGCTGCGTGACGGGATCGAGGCGCGCGGCCACGCAGCGTTGGTGGTGTCCGGCGGCCGTAGCCCGGTGATGTTCTTCCAGGCGCTAGCCCGGCTGGTGCTGGACTGGAGCAAAGTCACCATCACCCTGGCTGATGAGCGTTGGGTTCCTGTCACCCATGCCGACAGCAACGAAGGGTTGGTCAAACGCTATCTTCTGCAAGGTCCGGTGGCCAAGGCGCACTTCATCGGGCTCTACCGTGCCACTGACAGCCAGGAAGAATCCGCAGCCCAGGCGGACCACGCCCTGGCTGAACTCGGCGAGATCGACGTGCTGGTGCTGGGCATGGGCGACGATGGCCACACCGCCTCCCTGTTCCCTGCAAGCCCTGGCCTTGCCGAGGCGCTGGCCGAAGATAACCCGCGGCGCTGTGTGCCCATGTTGGCACCGAGTGTGCCGCACCAGCGGCTGAGCATGACCCGCTCTCTGCTGGCGGGTGCGCGTTACCCGATCCTGTCCATCCAAGGGCAGGGCAAACTCGACACGCTGCGCACGGCGCTGGCCGGGGACGACCTGGCGCAGATGCCGGTTCGCGCTTTCCTGAACGCTCCACTGGACATCTTCTGGTGCCCCTGAAAACAAGGATCAGTCGCCATGACGCCTGAACGCAAAGCCCTGATGCAGGACAAGATCAAACAGATCGACACCCTGGCCGCCACTGCGCGGATCCTGCCGGTCATCGTGATCAATTCGGAAAGCGAAATTCTGCCGCTGGCCGACGCACTGGCCGCCGGCGGGCTGACTGCGCTGGAGGTCACACTGCGCTCGCAGTATGGCCTGAAGGCTATCAAGCTGCTGCGCGAGCATCGCCCCAATTTGCTGGTAGGCGCCGGCACCGTGCTGGACCGCGACATGCTCAAGGCTGTCGAGGACGTGGGCGCACAGTTCGTGGTGACCCCAGGTTGCACTCAGGACATGCTCGAGGCGGGTGTCGACAGCCCGATCCCCTTGCTGCCGGGCGTGGCAACCGCCTCGGAAATCATGATGGGATATGCCCTGGGCTATCGCCGTTTCAAGCTGTTTCCCGCTGAGATCAGCGGTGGTATAGGCGCGATCAAAGCGTTCGCCGGGCCTTTTGGCGACGTACGCTTCTGCCCGACGGGCGGGGTCAACACCACCAACCTCAATACCTATATGCGCCTTAAGAACGTGATGTGTGTAGGCGGCACTTGGATGCTGGATAAAGCCTGGATCGAGGCTGGCCAATGGGAGCAGGTCGAGCGATGCAGCCGCGAAGCGCTGGCGTTGCTGGACTAAAAAATTTGTTTCATGGCTTTTAGGGGCGCTTGGTCGGCGCCCCATTTTTTTGCCTGCGCAAAGGGTCCAGTAAACTTTTCAGGCCGTTGTGGTCGATCTCGTGCATCAGGGCCAGCAAAGTACCCAGCTGGCCCTTTGGAAAGCCTTCTCGAGCGAACCATGCCAGGTAGTGGCCGGGGAGGTCGGCAAGTAACCTGCCCTTATATTTGCCGAACGGCATGGGCTGAGTTACAAGCTGTTCAAGCATCTCGGGGTTCATTATCTGGCACTTTAAATACTGCGACGAATGTTGGATTTGGAATTGCATTTTGCAATGCAATTTCTTTGGAGTAGTGCAGAACAACTGACGCTTCTTTCAAGTCGTTTTCCCAAATCCATGATTTAAATAAGCTTTTTGGCTGATCAGTTCTTGGCACGTCTTCTGCAGAGTTGTTAAGCATCATCTCATCAGAGGACAGCTTCATGACCAAGTCTGGCAAAGACGTTGTATCAGTGCTCAACCACCTTATCGAAACCTGCAAAGACGGCCAAGAAGGGTTTAGAACCTGCGCTGATGACGTGAAAAATGCTGAGCTCAAGAACCTGTTTCTCAAACGCGCCATCGAATGCGAAGTGGCCGCTGGCGAGCTGCAGGAGGCAGTGACTCTGCTGGGCGGCACGCCAGAGGATTCAACTAGCTTCTCCGGTGACCTGCATCGCCGCTGGGTAGACCTGAAATCTCTGGTCACCGGTAAAAGTGAAGAGGCCATTCTCAATGAAGTTGAGCGTGGTGAAGACGTAGCGCTCAAAGCCTACAAAGAGGCCCTGGACGAACCGCTCCCCGCAAATGTGTTCTCCATCGTGGAGCGCCAGTACCACGGCGTGCAGCGTAACCACGACCAAATCAAGGCCTTGCGCAACATCGCCCGCGCCAGCTGATTACCGATTTACCGATCATCGCTCGTGCCAGCACATGCTGGATCCCTCATTGCGCCGGCTCTGCCGGCGCTTTTTTTATGGCCGGGTTCTGAAGCAATTCATCCTCATGAGAGCAGACGCGATTGCGGCCTTGCGCCTTGGCTTGGTAAAGCGCCTGGTCGGCACTGCATAGCAAGGTGCTCAGTGGCACGCTGGGCCGAGCGCGCAGGGCGCTGACGCCGATACTCACCGTTACTTTGGAAAGCCCAGGCCCCATTGGCGGGTGAATTTGCACAGCCTTGCGAATGGCCTCGGCTAGCACCAGAGCCCCATAGAGATCGGTTTGTGCGAGCACCACCACGAACTCTTCGCCGCCATAACGGGCCGCCAAGTCGGCAGGGCGGTGGATGCAGTTGCCGATGATCTGGGCAACACCTCGCAGCGCGCTGTCGCCGCCGTGATGGCCATGGCGTTCGTTGAACACCTTGAAGTGGTCCACGTCGATCATCAGCAACGCCACCGTGTCGCGATTGCGCTGAGCACGCAGCCACTCCACGGCGAGTGTCTGATCCAGGCGGCGCCGATTCGCAAGCCCGGTAAGGCCGTCGGTCATTGCAAGGTTCGCCAGGTTCAACTCGGCGCGCTGTCGGCGGTTGAGCTCACGGCGCAGCAGCAGCGTAAGCACGAAGATGCCCAGGCATAGCGCAACGGTGGCTGCGCCCACCATGGCTGCGGTGCGCCGCCAGGGCCCGAATACCTGCTCGGTAGAGACGCCCACCACCACCCTCATGGGCAGCTTGCCCACCTGGGTATAGGTGTACACGCGCTCCTTGCCGTCCAGCCCGGACATTCGGGTGACACTGCCTGTGCGGCCGCCGTCGAGAAACTGCCGCATGCCCGGTGCGTGGCTGAAGTTCTGCCCCACCACTTCATCGTTGCCTGTGAGGGGTTCGCGCGCCAGGATATAACCAGCATCGCTGATGAGGCTGATGCTGCTGTCCACGCCGATGTTCAGGTCACGAAACAAGTGATTGAAGTAATCCAAGCGCAACGCGCCGGTGGCAACGCCCAGGAATGTTCCGTCCGGGGCCTCGATGCGACGGCTGAAACTGATGCACCAGCCCAGCTCGCCCAGCGTGTCGCGGAACGGCGGGCTGATGTTCAAGGCATTGCCGGGATGATCGCGCAGGTACTGAAACCCTGGCCAAGCCCCGAAATTGCCGGGCCGCGGTGGCGAGGCTACCGAGTCTGCGACCACGTTGCCCTGGGTATCGAGCCATAGTACGTCGCCACGCAGCGGGGCAGCGATGGCACGGCCGAACAGCATCTGGTGGCGCAGGCGCGGAGGAATATGTGCAAAGTCGGGGTTACTCACGGTTTCGGCCAGCCCCTGCAGGGCCAGGTCGTAGAGCTCGGCGTTACGCTGTACATCAGCCTCTATCAGCTGCGCAATGTTAGCTGCGTTGCGTACCGCCGATGCTCGCGCAAGGCTATGCTCGCGAGCCAGCAGAAATGCCACTAACCCGACAATTGCCAAGATCCCCGCCAGGCATCCGGCTGCCAGTAGCCGCTGTGCGCGGGCATTATGCGAGGTCGTGGTAATGGGCATAGGGCGCACTGGCCGTTGGTTGGGGGCGGTATGATAGGGAGCGCGTCGCCCCCTCACAAGCTGCACATTCAGCGGGTTTCGGCGATCTTTCAGGTCACCGGCAACTTCTTTGCGCACCAGAAGCCTGGTTTTACCTTTATTTTTAACGCGTTACAGGGGCGTTACACGTGCCTGGCCCCCGTATTGGTGCGAACGTACGTTCGAAAATAAACGTTAACCCGCCCTTGGCGCTGGCTGGGTGGCTCGCTGATGAAAGCAGGCGCGGTGTTCGCCCCTCACCGGCCTCGCCGGTGAAACCAGCGCTCAAGTTGCAGGTAGATGATCGGCGTGGTGAACAACGTCAGCAACTGACTCACCATAAGGCCCCCCACCACCGCAATGCCCAGCGGTTGGCGCAGCTCCGCACCGCTACCATAGCCGAGCATCAACGGCACCGCCCCCAATAACGCGGCGAGGGTCGTCATCACGATGGGCCGGACCCGCGCAAGGCACGCTTGGCGGATCGCCTCGTGCGGCGTGAGGCTGGCCTCACGCTGAGCGTTGAGGGCAAAGTCGATCAGCAATATGCCGTTTTTCTTGACGATACCGATCAGCAGCACCAGCCCGATCAACGCCATGATGGTGAAGCTCTGCCCGCTCAGCCAGAGCAGTGCGAGGGCCCCCAGGCCCGCTAAAGGCAGGGTGGAGATGATCGTCAGCGGGTGCACGAGGCTTTCGTAGAGCACGCCCAGGATGATGTACACCGCCACCAAGGCCGCCAGGATCAGCCAGGGCTGGCTGGCCAACGAACTGCGAAACGCCTGCGCGGCGCCCTGAAAGCTACCGGTGACGTTTGCCGGCATGCCGATCTGTTTCTGCGCCTGCTGTAGCTGGTCCACCGCATCGCCCAGCGCCACGCCGGGCGCCAGGTTGAACGACAAGTTGGCGGCCGGAAACATACCGTCATGTGCAATCGACAACGGCCCATTTTGCGGTGTGCCCACATGCGCCAGGGCGGCCAGTGGCACCTGCTCGCCGGTCAGCGGCGAGCGCAGGTAGAACCAATTCAGGCTTTGCGCCTGGCCACGCTGGGCTGCGTCGAGCTCCAGAATCACTTTGTATTGGTTGGTGTCGGTCTGGAATTCGCTGATCTGTCGCTGGCCAAAGGCGTCGTAGAGCGCCTGATCCACATCGGCGGTAGTGATGCCGAAACGGGCGGCCGCGCGTCGGTCAATGTCGATCGGCGTCACGTTCGCACCCAGTTGCAGGTCGTTGGAAAGGTCACGAAATGCGGGCATCTGGCGCAGTGTATCGGTCAGCCGCGCGGCCCAGTAGTTGAGCGCAGCGCCATCATTGCTCTTGAGCACGTACTGGTACTGGCTGCGGCTGGGGCCTGAACCCAGGTTGATGTCTTGGCCGGCGCGCAGGTAGAGCACGATGCCGGGCACCTGGGCAAGCTTGCTGCGGATCCGATCAATGAATTCACTGGCCGACACATCGCGTTGCTCACGGGGTTTGAGCGAAATCCAGAAGCGACCGTTGGCGACGGTCTGGTTGCTGCCACTGACGCCCACCGAGTGCGACCAGGTGCGCACTGCAGGGTCGACGGCGATGATTCGCGCTAACGCCTGGTGCTTGGCCATCATGTCGGGGTAGGAGATGTCGGCCGCCGCCTCACTGGTGCCGAGCACAAAGCCTGTGTCCTGAACCGGGAAGAAACCCTTGGGGATGTACAGGTAGCCGGCCATCGCCAGCACCAGCGAGGCTGCGAACAGGGTCAGCAGCGTACGCGGATGCCCCAGTGCGCTGTCGAGCAACCGCTCGTATCCGGCCAGCAGCCTTTCGCTGGCACCGCGCCTGCCGTGCGCATGGGGTTTGGGAGCCTTCATGAACAGCGCTGCGAGCGTCGGCGCCACGGTGAGCGAGACGAGCACCGACACCAGGATGGTGCCTGTCGCGGTCAGTGCAAACTCCTTGAACAAACGGCCGACCACCCCGCCCATGAACAGCAACGGAATGAAGGCGGCGATCAGCGAGAAGCTGATCGATACCACGGTGAAGCCGATTTCAGCGCTGCCTTTGAGGGCTGCCTCCAGGCGCGACTCCCCTGCTTCCAGGTGGCGATGGATGTTCTCCACCACCACGATCGCGTCGTCCACCACGAAACCGACGGCAATCACGATTGCCATAAGCGTCAGGTTGTTCAGGGTGAAACCCATCACATACATCAATGCAAAAGTCGCCACCAGCGATACACCCAACACCGCGCAGACAATCAAGGTGGCCGACAGTTGCCGAAGGAACAGCGCCATTACCGCGATCACCAAGGCAATGGCGATGGCCAGGGTAAGCTCGACTTCATGCAGCGAGGCGCGGATGGTCTGGGTCCGGTCGTTGAGCGTCTCGATGTCCAGGGTCGCCGGCAAGCCGGCTCTGAGGGCGGGCAGTGCAGCCTGGATGCGTTCGACGGTATCGACGATGTTGGCGCCGGGCTGGCGCGAGATGACCAGGTTCACCCCTGGCTGGTCTGCCGACCACGCTTGCACGTAGTCGTTTTCGGCACCTGCGCTCACGGTGGCAACATCGGCCAGGCGAATGGCCGCGCCGCCGCGGTAGGCCACAATCAGGTCGGCGTACTCTTCTGGCTTGAACAATTGGTCGTTGGCACTGAAGGTAGAAAGGCGGCTGTCGCCGTAGAGCGCACCCTTGGCCAGGTTCAGGCTTGTTGCCTGGATGGCCAGGCGCAGGTCGGCTAGGGTCAGGCCAAGGCTTGCCAGGCGATCGGCCTTGGCTTGTACACGGATGGCAGGGCGTTGCTGGCCGACGATATTGACTTGGCCAACACCTTCGATCTGGCTGATCTGCCGAGCTAGCAGGTTTTCGACCGCATCGCTCAGTTGCGGGCCGGTCAGGCTGCGTGAGCTGACGCCCAGTATCAGCACAGGGCTGTCGGCCGGGTTCACCTTGCGCCAGGTCGGCAGGCTCGGGAGGTCGCGTGGTAGCTTGCCGGCAGCGGTGTTGATCGCGGCCTGCACTTCCTGTGCGGCTGCATCGATGTTCTTGCTGAGGTTGAACATCAGCGTCAGGGTGGTGGAGCCCAATGCGCTGTTGGAGGTCATCTGGGTGATGCCGGGGATGGCGCTGAACTGCACCTCCAACGGCGTGGCCACGGAGCTGGCCATGGTTTGCGGGCTGGCGCCGGGCAACTGGGCGCTGACCTGCAGCGTGGGGAATTCCGCCTCGGGCAGCGGCGCCAGCGCAAGCCGCCCAAATGCCAAGGCGCCCAGTAGTACCAGCGCGGCACTGAGCAGAAGGGTGGCGACCGGATGGCGAATGCACCAGGCGGAGGGAGAGCGGCTCACGGCTGCGCGCTCAGCGCAGCAGGGTCTGGCGCAGGCTCATCCGCGATCACTTGCACCTGTGCACCGGGGCGCACGCGAGACTGCCCGTCGCTGATCAGCAGGTCACCCGCTGCAACGCCCTCGACCACGATCACTTCGCTGTTCTGGTCCAGTACCTTGACCGGCACCGCTTCGGCCAGATCGTTCCTGACGCGGTACACGAAGGTGCCGTCGATTCCGCGTTGCAGAACTCGGCTGGGAATCACCAGCGCCCCTTTGTAGACCTGCGTTTGCAGTTGAATATTGACCAGTTGCCCCGGCCATAGCGCCAGGTTGGGGTTGGCGAATTCGGCCTTCGCACGCAGCGTGCCTGTGCTGCTTGAAACCTGATTGTCGATCACCTGCAAGTAGCCGGTGGCAAGCGGTGTGCTGGCCGCCAGCTCGCCGCTTGGCAACGCCAGCACCGGGGCTGGGGTTGGGGCGCGCAGCAAGGCTTGCAAGGTGGGCAGCTGCTGCTGGGGCAGGGCGAACTCCACGGCGATAGGGTCCAGTTGCGTGACGCTGAACAGCCCCTGGGCATCGCTGACGCGCAGAAAGTTGCCTACGTCAACGTTGCGGATGCCGACGCGGCCCGCCAGCGGCGAGTGAATCTGGGTGAACGACAGCTTCACCGTGGCTACCTGCACAGCTGCCTGGTTGCCGAGCAGGGTGGCGGCCAATCGATCGCGCTGGGCTTGTTGCTGATCGAGCTGCTGGCGCGAGATACCGTCGTCCTTGCTCAAGGCTTTGTACCGGCCCAGGTCGGCCTCGGCCGCGCGCAACTCGGCACGGGTTTGGGCTAGCCCTGCCTGAGCCTGTGCCAGTTGCGCGCGCCAGTCGCGATCGTCAAGGGTTGCCAGTAGCTGGCCCTTTTCCACGAACTGGCCTTCCTTGACCCAAAGCCGCATCAGTGTGCCGTCCAGTTGTGGGCGGATCACCACACTCTGCAAGGCGTGCACCGTGCCGATGCCGCTGACACGGCGAGGGATATCGGCCTGTTCGACGGTCGCCACTTTGACCGGCACCGCTTTTACGGGATGGCCGGCCGGGCTTTCGTTGGCAGAGTTATGCCAGAGCGCAGCGCTGGCCAGCACGGCAAGGACGGTGCAGGCGAGGATCGAGCGAGTCAGGGTACGCATCGAGAAACCGAACCGGTGGATAGGGGGGGCAGCGCATCGCGCAGGCGCCAAGTGTGCCGTGAAAATGACATCACTGACAGCTGAAGAATCATGCCGCGAGGGAAGCTAAAGCGTTTAAGGGAGAATTTACCCATTTTCCTACAGAGTTATCGGAATCATCTAATAGCTGCCGAAAAACCGAGTCATGAAACTTAGTGCTTTCCGTGGCGGGGAAGCCGTTGATGATCAATGTCGTATCTGGCCTTTCACCCTGTGTATGGCAGTGTGTGTACAGCGTTCTCGGCAACCTGCCGGCTGCAGGCGGCCTCCATGATTCCCTGGCGCTGGCCGGGGGCGCGGCCGGGGCCTGGGTCGCCGCCCGCCAGCGGCTGCCCTCGTTGGGCTGGTTATCGGTGGGGGCCGCAATCGGCGGAGTGTTGATGCACGCGCAGGCCAATCAGTGGCTGGGCGAACGTCTGGTGGTGCTGGGCGGGTGGTTGATTACCCTTTGAGCACCGTGCGCGCAGCGAGCACCAGCGAGTCGGTCAAGTCTGGCGAGGAAAACTTCGTCAACACAGCATTGGCCCCGGCGGCCTTGGCGCGCTCTGCGTTCATGGCGCTGTCCAGTGAGGTGTGCAGCAATATATAGAGGTCGTGAAAGTCCGGGGTATCGCGCAGGGTTCTGGCCAATGCAAAACCGTCCATCTCCGACATCTCGATGTCGCTGACCAGAACGTTGATCTGCCCCGGGGTGCCCTGAAGCTCCAGTAGCACGTCCAGCGCCTCCCTTGCACTGCGCGCGGTTCGGCACTCCAGGCCCAGGTTGCGCAAAGTGAGGGTCGACTGCTGCAAGGCGACCTGGCTGTCGTCCACCACCAGGATGCGCGCCTGGGCGAGCAGCCCGGCTTCTTCAGCGCTCAACGCTTGCTCCTTGGACGGGGCAATCTCGGCGGGCGCTATGCTGTGGATGACCTTTTCGATGTCCAGCACTTGCACCAGCGCGCCATCCACCTCCGTGACCCCGGTGATGAACGAGCGGTCGCCGGTGGCATAAGGGCGTGGGCGAATATCAGTGGTGAGGCAGTGGATGATCCTGCTCACCGCCTGCACATGCAGGCCCTGGCGGGACCGGCTAACGTCGGTAACGATCAGGCAACCTTCGTCGGGGTTGGCCAAGGGCCGTTCGCCGATGGCCCTGCTGAGGTCGATGACCGACAAGGTCGCTCCGCGCAGTGTGGCCACACCTTTGACGAACGGGTGCGACTCGGGCAGCCGCGTCAGCGGTGGGCAGGTGATGATCTCACTGACCTTCAGCAAGTTGATGGCCATCAGTTTTCCGCTTCGCAGGGTAAACAGCAGCAGCGACAGCGCGTCGGCATGGGCCTTGATGCTAGACATAGGGGCATTCTTCCAATCTGGTAGCAGGCTATCGGCTGCGCTCGCCCAGGCTTGAGCGGTTCGCTAGGCGCGTCAGTTGCCCTGGGCTGGTTTGATCTTCAGCCGCTGTGCCAGCCGGTTAAGGTTGGCGCGGTCTATGCCCAGCGCCCGAGCAGTGCTGGCCCATTGCATATGGTGCTGCTCCAACGTGCGCTGTATCAGGCCGCGTTGGAAATCGTCCACGGCCTCTCGCAACCCTGGCCCGTGGATAGGCAGTTCGCAAGCGCGGGCAGGGTTGGCCTGCGGCATGCTTTCGGAGGCAGCGAGGCCCAGTGTTTGCCCGGTCAACGTCACTACGCTGGCCGGCTTGGCGTCTCGCGGCCGTGCACGCAGCACGGCGCGGCTGATCGAATGCTCCAGCTCACGCACATTGCCTGGCCACGGATAGTCCAGTAGCGCGGTTTGTGCATCGCTTGAAAGGCGCAACCCGGCAAGGCCCAGGCGGCCTCGGTTCTGTTCGAGAAAGTACCCTGCCAGCAGCAACACGTCGCGGCCTCGCTCGCGCAAGGGGGGTACTCGGATCGGATAAACGCTCAGGCGATGATACAGGTCATCCCTGAACAGCCCTGCACGCGTACGCTCCGCCAGGTCGCGGTTGGTCGCTGCGATCACTCGTACATCCACGCGATGCTCCCGGTCCGAACCTACACGCTGCAGTTGCCCGCTCTGCAATACGCGCAATAGCTTGGCCTGGACCGGGAGTGGCAACTCGCCCACCTCGTCGAGCAGCAAGGTGCCACCGTCGGCAAGCTCGAACTTGCCACGCCGGTCGTTGGTAGCGCCGGTGAAGGCACCGCGCACGTGGCCAAACAACTCGCTTTCCACGAGTGTATCGGGCAAGGCCGCGCAGTTGAGGCTGACCAAAGGGCGGCCAGCGCGTGTCGAACCGCGGTGCAGGGCCTGCGCGACCAGTTCCTTGCCAACGCCCGTCTCACCGGTGACCAGCACCGTCAAGTGCGTGCTGGCCACGGTTTCGATCTCCTGGCGCAGGTGTTCCATGGCTAGGCTTTGGCCCATCATCGGGGCGCTCAGTGCCTGCGCAACGTAGCTGTCGGCGCGCTGACGTTCATGCTCGGCACGGGTCGCCAGCCGCTCAATGTGCTCGGCGACGCGTACGGTGGCAGCGGCGAGGGCGGCAAACGCCTGCAGTGTCGCTGAGGCATGCGCGGGGAAGCTGTCAGCGGTCAGGGCATCCAGGGTGAGCAACCCCCAAGGGCGGTCGTCAATGTAGAGTGGGCAGCCCATGCAATCGTGTACGTGCAGCTCGTCGCCCAAGCCTTCTATGAGGCCGTCGTAGGGGTCCGGCAAAGGGCTGTCGCTGGGAAAGCGAGTGGGTGCTGGCGAGTCGAGCAGAATCTGCAAGCGTGGGTGGTCGGCAACTTTGAATCGCCGGCCGAGCGTATCGATGCTCAGGCCGTCTACCGCCATGGGTTGAAGATGGCTACCGTCCAGGCGCAGCAGCGCGGCCGCGTCGCAAGGCAGTACCAGCCTCAGGCTCTGTAACAGGCGCCGGTAGCGTTCACGCTCGGGCAGGTCGCGTGCCAGGTCGGTAACCAAGGGGAGAAGCGCGGTCAGGAGTGCGTTCGAGGTCATTATGACTGCCTGTAGTCTTTAAGACTTCCTCGGCAGTGTAGTCGCTATGACTACATAAAGCTCTGATCCTTTGAAATAGGGGTGCTGAAGGTTGGCATGGGTTATGTAAAGCCATGGCATGTTCAACCCTTGGAAATCACCCCATGCTCAGTTCAGCCCACCGAGACATCATTCGTGACACCGTGCCTATGCTCGAAACCGGCGGCGAAACGCTTGCCCGGCATTTTTACCAGCTGATGTTCGAGCAATATCCGCACGTCAAGGCGCTATTCAATCCGGCGCATCAAGCACGGGGCGATCAACCTCGCGCCTTGGCCAATGCAGTGCTGATGTACGCCCGTAATATCGATCGCCTGGAGGCGCTGGGCCCATTGGTGACGCAAATCGTGCAGAAGCACGTTGCACTGCAGATTCTGCCCGAGCATTACCCGATCGTGGGCACGTGCCTGTTGACCTCCATCCGCCAGGTGCTGGGTGAGCAGGTGGCTACCGATGAGGTGCTGGATGCGTGGGCGGCCGCCTACGCCCAACTTGCCGACATCCTGATCGGCGCAGAGGAGGGGGAATATGCGCGCTTGGCACAGGCCCATGGGGGGTGGCGCGGTGGGCGGCTATTTCGGCTGGCGCGCCGGGTCGAGGAAAGCACGCACATCACCTCGTTTTATTTTGTGCCGGTCGATGGCAAACCCGTAGTGCCGGCGCTGCCCGGCCAATACATTGGCCTGCGTGTAATGCTGGAGGGCGAGGCACGGCGCAACTATTCGCTGTCGGCGCCCAGCGGCGATGGCGGGTACCGGATCAGCGTCAAGCGCGAGCCTGGCGGGCGGGTTTCGAACTATTTGCACGACCACCTGGCGGTAGGCGATACCCTTGAGTTGTTTCCGCCGGCGGGCGCGTTCGTGTTGCAGCCTGGTACAGGGCCGGTAGCGCTGATCAGTGCAGGCGTTGGCATCACCCCCATGTTGCCGATGATGCAGGCGGCGCTTGCGCAGGGCCGCACTGTGTATTTCATCCATTGCGCCCGTGATGCGCTAACGCAAGCCTTTGGCCCATGGCTGCAAGCGCAGGCTGGCCAGCACCCTGGGCAGCTCTTCTATTACCGCGTGCACGGGCAGGGTAATCAGTGCGATGCCTGCGGCCGCCTGGATGGCGAGCTACTGCGCCGCTGGTTGCCCGGAGGCAACGAACTGGATGCCTACTTCCTGGGGCCCGAAGCGTTCATGGCGGATGTGAAAGATTGGCTGGCCGAGTTGGGGGTGCCGGCCGCGCGATGCCATTGGGAGTTTTTCGGCCCGGCCAAGGCCTTGCAGCAATGCTAGGCCTTAATGTGCCTTTAACAGGGCACACCTTAACTGGGCACGGCCATCGGTGGTACCGTAGCCGCCCTTCAGCCATTGCCCATTTCAGGATTGAACCATGCGTGACGAAGCTGTGCGATTAGGGCGTGAACGCCGCTTTCTTGTGTTGTTGGGCATCATCTGCCTGGCGCTTGTCGGCGGTGCGCTCTACATGCAGATAGCGCTGGGCGAAATGCCATGCCCTTTGTGCATCCTGCAACGTTACGCATTGCTGCTGATCGCGCTGTTTGCCTTCATTGGTGCAGCGATGCCTGGGCGGCGGGCGCTGACGGTGTTCGAAGCACTGGTGGTACTCAGCGCGTTGGGCGGCGTCGTGGCGGCAGGTAATCACGCCTGGGTGCTGGCACACCCGCTCTCGAGTTGCGGCGTCGATACCTTGCAACCGATCGTCGATGGGTTGCCGTTCGCCCGTTGGTGGCCAACCGTCTTCGAGGTACAGGGTTTCTGCACCACGCCGTACCCACCGATCCTGGGGTTGTCCCTGGCCCAATGGGCGCTGCTTTCATTCGTACTGACGGCCATCCTTGTGCCATTGGGCGTCATCCGCAACAGGCGCCGCGCATCGGCGTGATGCCTTGTCATGAATCATGCCCAAACTGCGACAATGGCTTGCACTGTCGCAGGGCAATCGCACCGCCGCCGGCCGTCGCCAGCCTGCTCAAGGCCGCGCCGCACAAGGCCTGCGGGCCCGGTTGAGGCGCTGCGACATCGTGTCGCAAGGGCTTGAAAAGCGCCTGCGTTGTTGCATAATCCGCAAGTTACTGTTGCTAAATAAGCCATATTCAATGCGGGGTTAGCTCACTACAATCGCGGCAATTTCTACTCGGGCTAACCCCTGCGAGCCGCTGAAATCAAGGCTGTAGCCTCTGGTTGCCAGCGTCTGGCCAGCTCCGTGGAAACCCGGGTTGATACCCTTCAATGATTGTCCGCACCAAAGGAATGGGGCGCGAACGGGCGACTTGCCTATAATCGACGAGTCATAGCAGAGAGTACCGAACAGGTCTGCCTACCGCAGTAGCGGATCCTGGGCATGCCCGTTGTCAATCTCGAGAAATGCTGACGCTTGGCAGGACGAAGTGTTGGCGATCACAACACACCATTGCAATGAAGCAAGCTGCTTAGAGGTCGTGAGATGAGTAAAAAGCGTTACCCCAGACTATTTGGCATATTGCCGTTCATCGGCATGCTTTTTCTCAGTGGGTGCGACTGGACCCTGCTCAACCCCAAGGGGCAGATCGGGATCGAAGAGCGTAACCTGATCCTCATCGCCTTCGGCTTGATGCTGCTGGTCGTCGTGCCGGTGATCGTCATGGCCTTCGCGTTCGCCTGGAAGTATCGTGCTTCCAACAAGAGCGCCACCTACGCGCCTGAGTGGGCCCACTCCACCAAAATCGAAATGGTCGTGTGGGGTATCCCGCTGCTGATCATCATCGCACTGGGCGGCGTGACCTACGTTACCACTCACAGCCTCGACCCCTACCGCCCCCTGGACCACGAAGCCAAGCCGGTCACCATCCAGGTTGTCTCGCTGGACTGGAAATGGCTGTTCATCTATCCGGAGCAGGGCATTGCAACGGTCAACAAGATCGTCTTCCCGGCCAATACCCCGGTCAACTTCCGCATCACCTCCGACTCGGTGATGAACTCGTTCTTCATTCCGGCACTGGGCGGCCAGATCTACGCGATGGCCGGCATGACCACGCAGCTGCACCTGATTGCCAACGAGAACGGTGAATTCGACGGTATCTCCGCCAACTACAGCGGCGCGGGCTTCACCGGCATGAAGTTCAAGGCAGTGGCCACCTCCGAGGCTGATTTCAACGCCTGGGTCAACGAAGTCAAAGGTTCGTCCAAGTCGCTCGACGCAGCGACTTACAGCGCCTTGCTCAAACCGAGCGAGAACAACCCTGTCGAGCTGTACAGCTCCTACGCCCCTAACCTGTTCCAGACCATCGTCGACAAGTACGAAGGCATGAACCCAGGTAAGGGCCATGGCGAGCACGGCACCGAGCACAAGAAAGAAGGTTCGGCCGACATGGGCGGGATGGACATGAGCAAGCACGCAGCTGCTGGGGCAGAGGAGTAAGAGATGTTCGGTAAACTGAGTCTGGAAGCGATACCCTTCCATGAACCGATAGTGATGGTGACCCTCGCCATCGTAGCGGTTCTTGGCCTGGGTGTTGTCTCTGCAGTCACCTACTTCAAGAAGTGGGGTTACCTGTGGAAAGAGTGGTTCACTTCGGTCGACCACAAGAAGATCGGCGTGATGTACATCGCCGTGGCGATGATCATGCTGCTGCGCGGCTTCGCCGACGCCATCATGATGCGGTCGCAACTGGCTGTCGCTACCGGCGGCTCCACCGGTTACCTGCCGCCTGAGCACTATGACCAGATCTTCACCGCCCACGGTGTGATCATGATCATCTTCATGGCGATGCCGTTCATGATCGGCCTGATGAACATCGTCGTGCCGCTGCAGATCGGCGCCCGTGACGTGGCCTTCCCGTTCCTGAACTCGGTGAGCTTCTGGTTCTTCGTCGTCGGCGTGCTGCTGGTCAACATCTCCCTGGGTGTGGGCGAATTCGCCAAGACCGGCTGGGTAGCCTATCCGCCGCTAGCGGGGTTGCAATACAGCCCGGGCGTGGGGGTCGACTACTACATCTGGGCGCTGCAGATATCCGGCCTGGGTACACTGCTGACCGGCGTGAACTTCATCGTGACCATTCTGAAAATGCGTGCCCCTGGCATGACGTTGATGAAGATGCCGGTGTTCACCTGGAACTGCCTGTGCACCGCCGTCCTGATCGCTGCTTCCTTCCCGATCCTGACCGCTACGCTGTTCCTGCTGTCGCTTGACCGTTATCTGGGTATGCACTTCTTCACCAACGAGCTTGGTGGCAACCCGATGATGTACGTCAACCTGTTCTGGGCTTGGGGCCACCCCGAGGTATACATCCTGATTCTGCCGGCATTCGGTGTGTTCTCGGAAGTCACATCGACGTTCTCCAAGAAGCGCCTGTTCGGCTATGTCTCGCTGGTGTGGGCAACGGTGGCCATTACGGTCCTGTCGTTCATCGTCTGGCTGCACCACTTCTTCACCATGGGTTCGGGTGCCAACGTCAACGCCTTCTTCGGCATCATGACGATGGTGATCGCGATTCCGACAGGGGTGAAGATCTTCACCTGGCTGTTCACCATGTACCGCGGCCGCATCGAGTTCAAATCCCCGATGCTGTGGACGGTAGGTTTCATCGTGACCTTCAGTATCGGCGGTATGACCGGCGTGCTGCTGGCGGTGCCGGGTGCCGACTTCGTTCTGCACAACAGCCTGTTCCTGATCGCCCACTTCCACAACGTGATCATCGGCGGTGCCGTATTCGGTTACCTGGCAGGCTTTGCCTTCTGGTTCCCGAAAGCCTTCGGCTTCACTCTGAACGAGCGTTGGGGCAAGGCGTCCTTCTGGTTCTGGCTGGTCGGCTTCTACCTGGCGTTCATGCCGCTGTACGTGCTGGGCTTCATGGGCATGACCCGTCGCCTGAACCACACCGACAACCCCGAGTGGACCCCGTGGCTGATCATCGCCATGGTCGGTGCCCTGTTCATCGCCGTCGGTATCGCTTGCCAGCTGATCCAGCTGTACGTGTCGATCCGCGATCGCAACAAGAACCTGGACGTCACTGGCGACCCATGGGATGGCCGTACCCTCGAGTGGTCGACCTCTTCGCCGCCCCCGTTCTACAACTTCGCCGAAGTACCGGCAGTTGCTGATCTGGATGCTTACTGGGGCATGAAAGAACGCTCCCAGGCGACCGAAAAAGTGGCTCGCTACGCGCCGATTCACATGCCACGCAACACCGGCATGGGCGTGCTGATCGCTGCCTTCAGCCTGGTGTTCGGCTTCGCCTTCATCTGGCACATCTGGTGGGCGGTCGGTGTAGGCTTCGTCGGCATGATCGTGACCCTGATCGTCCGCAGCTACGACGATGACATCGACTACTACGTGCCAGTTGACGAAGTAGAGCGCATCGAGGCTGAACGTTTGAAAACTCTGGCTAACGCCAACGCCGGTATGGCGCGAGTGGAGAAGGCTTAACACCATGTCCAATACAGTTACTCACGGTGATGTTGCCCACGGCCACGACCATGGGCACGACGAACACCACCACGACGCCGGGGGCATGACCGTCTTCGGCTTCTGGATCTACCTGATGACGGACTGCATTCTGTTCTCGTGCCTGTTCGCCGCGTACGCGGTGCTGGCCGGGAACGTTGCAGGTGGCCCGTCGGGCCACGAGATCTTCGAGCTGGACTACGTCCTGGTCGAGACCTTCCTGCTGCTGTTCAGCTCGATCACCTTCGGGTTCTCGATGCTGGCCATGCACAAGGGCAACAAGAGCGGCGTGCTGTTCTGGCTGTTCATCACCTTCCTGTTCGGTGCCGGCTTCATCGGCATGGAGATCAACGAGTTCCACAAGTTGATCGTCGAAGGTTATGGCCCAGACAAGAGCGGCTTCCTGTCCGGCTTCTTTACCCTGGTAGGTACCCACGGCCTGCACGTGAGCAGCGGCCTGCTGTGGATGGCCGTGATGATGGCCCAGATCGCCAAGAAGGGCCTGACCGATACCAACCAGACTCGCATGAGCTGCCTGAGCCTGTTCTGGCACTTCCTGGATGTCGTCTGGATCTGCGTGTTTACCGTTGTATACCTGATGGGGGCCCTGTAATGGCTAACTCCAATCATTCGGCTGGCGGCGCGAGCCACGGCAGCTTCAAGTCCTACATGGTCGGTTTCATACTGTCGGTTATCCTGACGGTGATCCCGTTTGGCCTGGTGATGGTGCCCGGCTTCATGTCCAAGGACGCTGTGCTGCTGACAATCCTGGGCTTCGCAGTGGTTCAGGTGATCGTTCACCTGATCTACTTCCTGCACCTGGACCGCTCATCTGAACAGCGCTGGAACGTGATCGCGTTCGTGTTCTCGGCGCTGATCATCGCGTTCCTGGTCGGCCTGTCGCTGTGGATCATGTTCAGCATCCACCACTTCATGATGGCGAAGTGAGGAACACCGGCATGTCCGTAAAGCACTTTATCCAAATCACCAAACCGGGGATCATTTTCGGTAACGTGCTTTCGGCGGCGGGTGGTTTCTTCCTGGCCTCGCAAGGGCATGTCAGCCTGGCATTGTTGCTGGCCACGCTGATCGGTACGTCATTGGTGGTGGCGTCGGGTTGCGTGTTCAACAACTGCATTGACCGCGACATCGACGTGAAGATGGAACGCACCAAGAACCGCGCCATGGTACAAGGGCTGATTCCGGCCCCTGTTGCCCTGGCGTATGCCACGGTGCTCGGCGTTGCAGGCCTTGGCCTGCTGTACTGGCAAGCCAATCTGTTGGCAGCATTGTTCGCCCTGATCGGTTTCGTGATCTACGTTGGCCTCTACAGCCTGTACCTGAAGCGAAAGTCGGTTCATGGCACCCTGGTTGGGAGCCTTTCCGGGGCGATGCCGCCGGTGATCGGCTATGTGGCGGTCAGCGGAACCTTCGACCTCGCTGCACTGACGTTGCTGGTGATGTTCAGCCTGTGGCAGATGCCGCATTCCTACGCGATCGCGATCTTTCGTTTCAATGATTACCTGGCCGCATCCATTCCGGTGCTGCCGGTGAAGCGGGGCATTCGAGTCGCCAAGAAGCACATCCTGGTCTACACCTTCGCCTTCCTGCTGGCCACCCTGATGCTCACGTTCGGTGGCTATGCCGGCATGAGCTACCTGGCAGTGGCCGCTGCGATGGGCATGTACTGGCTGTACATGGCCTGGACCGGCTACAAGGCTGCCGATGACCGCGTCTGGGCACGCAAGCTGTTCGTGTTCTCGATCTTCACCATTACCGCACTGAGTGTGGCGATGTCTCTGGATTTCAAGACGCCCAGCGAACTGCTGCTGACCTACGCGGCGCCCTGAGCATGAAGTGATTGAAAAACCCGGCCTTGTGCCGGGTTTTTTCTTTTCCGGGCTTTACAGGCTGCAAGCCTTGGGATTACTTTGCCGGCAGGCCAATGCAATGGCCAGCGTCGCTCGGACGGTTCCGGGCGCTTACGTACATTCCGAGGTTTACATGGCTGACTCCCGTCCGCCGCGCCGTTTCGCGCGCATCGATCGTCTCCCACCCTATGTATTCAACATCACAGCCGAACTCAAGATGGCCGCACGTCGCCGTGGCGAGGACATCATCGACCTGTCGATGGGCAACCCTGATGGTGCCACGCCGCCACATATCGTCGAAAAGCTGGTGAGCGTTGCCCAGCGTGAAGACACCCACGGTTATTCGACCTCACGGGGTATCCCCAGGCTTCGCCGCGCCATTTCGCGGTGGTACGCCGACCGCTACGATGTGACCATCGACCCGGAAAGCGAGGCTATCGTCACCATCGGCTCGAAAGAAGGGCTGGCGCACCTGATGCTCGCCACCCTTGACCATGGCGATACGGTGCTGGTGCCTAACCCAAGCTACCCGATTCATATCTACGGTGCCGTGATTGCCGGCGCCCAGGTGCGCTCAGTGCCGCTGGTGCCAGGGGTCGACTTTTTCGAGGAGCTGGAGCGGGCCATTCGCGAGGCTATTCCGAAGCCCAAGATGATGATCCTGGGTTTCCCCTCCAACCCCACCTCGCAATGCGTGGAGCTGGATTTCTTCGAGCGTGTGGTCGCATTGGCCAAGCGCTATGACGTGCTTGTGATTCACGACCTGGCTTACGCCGACATCGTCTATGACGGCTGGAAGGCGCCCTCGATCATGCAGGTACCTGGCGCGAAGGACATTGCGGTCGAGTTTTTCACCTTGTCCAAGAGCTACAACATGGCCGGTTGGCGAATCGGTTTCATGGTGGGCAACCCCGAATTGGTAAGTGCACTGGCACGTATCAAGAGCTACCACGACTACGGCACCTTCACGCCGTTGCAGGTGGCTGCCATCGCGGCATTGGAGGGCGACCAGCAGTGTGTGCGGGACATCGCGGAGCAGTATCGGCAGCGCCGCAATACGCTGGTCAAAGGCCTGCACGAAATCGGCTGGATGGTCGAAAACCCCAAGGCGTCGATGTACGTCTGGGCGAAGATACCCGAGGCTTACGCGCATTTGGGGTCGCTGGAATTTGCCAAGAAGCTGCTGGCCGAAGCCAAGGTGTGCGTTTCTCCCGGTATCGGTTTTGGTGATTATGGCGATGACCACGTTCGCTTCGCACTGATCGAGAACCAGGACCGCATCCGCCAGGCGGTGCGCGGTATTCGGCAGATGTTTCGAGCCGATGGCTTCGGCGCTCAAGGCCAGGCTGGGCGCAAAGCCAAGCCCGCGCAGCAATGACGGCCTGCGCCGGTGGAAGTTGACGCCGGCGCATTGTTGCCAACTTTGTAACTACATTTTTCCCGGCCCAGGCTTTGCCTGGGCCATTTCTGCGCTTAAGCTTGCCTCGTACCCCTTGCCGCGACGGTTAAACGTCAGCCTGCGGCAGCTGCGGCAAGCCTTTGACGCCTAGCGCCCATACACCCTAGGCACCGCGTAGTGCTGATCACTTGTTGACCCTGGAATCTCGCCGCACCGATTGAGCCCGTCTTGAACAGGAGATCGTCATGCAGACCAAGTTTTCTGGTTCATCCCCGTCATCAAGCAGTTCCCGCACCACTCGGTCTTTCAAGTTCGCGCGCGAGTTGCTAGGCAAAGCAGGCATCGGCATGGAAGGGCACGCTCCTTGGGACATGACGCTCAATGATGTGCATGTACCGGAAAAGGTGTTGGCAGAAGGTAACCTGGGCCTGGGCGAGGCGTACATGAACGGTGAGTGGGATGCCCGCCAGCTGGACGAATTCTTCGCCAGGCTCCTGCGCGCTGGGATTGCCGACCTGGTGAACCCTGCCGCGTTGCTCTTTCATGCGGTCAAGGCAAAATTCGTCAACCTGCAAACCAAGGCGCGCTCACTCAAGGTTGGCGAACAGCATTACGACATTGGCAACGATTTCTACGAGCAAATGCTCGATGCGCGTATGACCTATACCTGCGGGTACTGGAAGCATGCGCAGAATCTGGAACAGGCGCAGGAAGCCAAACTGGATCTGATCTGCCGCAAACTGGGCCTCAAGCCCGGCCAGCGGGTGCTCGACATCGGTTGCGGCTGGGGTAGTTTCATGTCCTATGCTGCGCAGCACTATGGCGTGGAGTGCGTAGGGGTTACCATCTCCCGAGAGCAGTGCCAATGGGCCAAAGCGCGCTACCCTGACCTGCCGTTGGAATTTCGCCTGCAGGATTACCGTGAGCTCGACGAGCAGTTCGATCATGTAGTCAGTGTCGGCATGTTCGAGCATGTGGGCCGCAAGAACCACCGTATCTATATGGAAGCAGCCCATCGCTGCCTGAAGGAGGAAGGGCTTTTCCTGCTACATACCATTGGCAAGAACCGCCGCCACAGCACGCCCGACCCCTGGATCGACAAATACATCTTTCCCAACGGCGACCTGCCATCTGTAGGGCAGGTCGGCGATGCCATCGATGGCCTGTTCGTCGCTGAAGACATGCATAATTTCGGCGCCGACTACGACAAGACCCTCATGGCATGGTGCGCCAACTTCGAAAAGGCGTGGCCGCAATTCCGCGAAGCGATGGGCGAGCGTTTCTTCCGTATGTGGCGTTACTATCTGTTGTCGTGCGCGGGTGCATTCAGGGCCCGCGATATTCAGCTCTGGCAATGGGTGCTGTCCAAACAGGGCGTACTCGGAGGCTATGAGCGAGTCAGTTGAGAGGTTCAAGAGCATTACCATGAGCAGCCAGTTTCCAGTCAGCCGCCCCCGCCGCCTGCGGCGCTCCGAAGCCCTTCGTTCGGTCTACCAGGAAACGGAATTCCGCCTCGAGGATCTGGTGCTGCCGATCTTCGTCGAAGAAGAGATCGACGACTTCGTGCCGATCACCAGCATGCCTGGTGTGAATCGTATTCCCGAGAAAAAACTCGCCAGCGAGATTGAGCGTTATGCGCGCGCTGGCATCCGTTCGGTGATGCTGTTCGGCGTTTCTCACCACCTCGATGCCACTGGCAGCGATACCTGGGCTGAGAATGGGCTGGTGTCGCGGCTGGTGCGCACCACCCGTGAAGCGGTGCCGGAAATGATCGTTATGTCCGACACCTGCTTTTGCGAATACACCTCCCATGGTCACTGCGGGGTGCTACACGATTGTGAGGTCGACAACGACGCCACACTCGTGAACCTGGGCAAGCAGGCCGTGGCCGCTGCGCGTGCGGGTGCCGATTTCATCTCGCCTTCGGCTGCTATGGATGGGCAGGTACAGGCCATTCGCAGCGCACTGGATGGGGCAGGGTTTCACAATACCGCCATCATGGCCTATTCGACCAAGTTCGCGTCCGCGTTGTACGGCCCCTTCCGCGAAGCCGGGGGGACCGCACTGAAGGGTGATCGCAAGGCTTACCAGATGAACCCGATGAACCGCCGTGAAGCGGTGCGCGAATCGCTGCTGGATGAGGCCGAAGGTGCCGACGTGCTGATGGTCAAGCCTGCAGGCGCCTACCTGGACGTGATTCGTGACATTCGCGAAGCTTCACGCCTGCCCTTGGCGGCTTACCAGGTCAGTGGGGAATACGCGATGATCAAGTTCGGTGCGCTGGCCGGAGCGGTCGACGAGGCGCGGGTAATGCGCGAGAGCCTTGGTGCGATCAAACGCGCCGGTGCCGACCAGATTCTGACCTATTTCGCGATGGACATTGCACGCGACGGTATCTAGGCCAAGGCGCGAATCGGCCAAAACCCGGCAGTAATGAAAACGCCCCTTTACGGGGCGTTTTCGTCAGCGACGCGGTAGTTACACCAGTGGGTCGCCCACGTGCAGCAGCTTCATGCCGTTGGTGCCGCCGACCGTGTGATAGCTGTCACCTTTGGTAAGGATGACCCAGTCGCCTTGCTCGACCAGGCCGCGCTTGAGCAGCTCGTCGACAGCCGCCTGGCTGACTTCGCCCAGCGGTAGCGCCGCTGGGTCGAACGGAATGGTGTACACGCCACGGAACATCGCCACGCGCGCCTGGGTTTCACGGTGCGGGGAGAAGGCGAAAATCGGTACCGACGAGCGGATACGCGACATGATCAGCGGGGTGTAGCCACTCTCGGTCAGGGCGATGATCGCCTTTACGCCCGGGAAGTGATTGGCGGTGTACATGGCGGCGAGCGCGATGCTCTGGTCGCAGCGCTCGAACTGGGTGTAGAGGCGATGGCTGGACTTTTTGCTGGTTGGGTGTTTTTCAGCGCCCAGGCACACGCGCGCCATGGCCTGCACCGCTTCGATCGGGTAAGCACCGGCGGCGCTTTCGGCCGACAGCATCACCGCGTCGGTGTAATCGAGGACCGCGTTGGCCACGTCCGAGACTTCGGCGCGTGTAGGCATCGGGTTCTGGATCATCGACTCCATCATTTGGGTCGCCACGATCACCGCCTTGTTATTGCGGCGGGCGTGCTGGATGATTTTCTTCTGGATCGCGACCAGTTCGGCATCACCGATTTCCACACCCAGGTCACCACGGGCGACCATCACGGCGTCACTGGCGCGGATCAAGCCGTCGAGGCTTTCATCGTCGGCTACCGCTTCGGCGCGCTCGATCTTGGCCACCAGCCAGGCGGTGCCGCCGGCCTCGGTCAGCAGGCGCCGGGCGTATTCCATATCGGCGGCGTCGCGCGGGAAGCTCACCGCGACGTAGTCGACTTCCATTTCCGCAGCCAACTTGATGTCGGCCTTGTCTTTTTCGGTCAGCGCAGGGGCGGTCAACCCGCCACCTCTGCGGTTGATGCCCTTGTGATCAGAGAGCGGGCCGCCGACCAGAACGACGCAGTGCAGTGCGTCTTCGGTAGCGGTGTCGACCCGCATGACCACGCGGCCATCGTCGAGCAGCAGTTCATCACCCACGCCGCAGTCTTTGACCAAGTCGGGGTAATCGATGCCCACCACTTCCTGGTTGCCATCGGTGAGCGGGTGGCTGGTGGAAAAGGTGAAGCGATCGCCGACTTTGAGTTCGATGCGTTTGTTGGCGAATTTGGCGATGCGGATCTTGGGACCTTGCAGGTCGCCCAGCAGCGCCACGTACCGGCCGTGCTTGGCCGCCAGGTCGCGGATCAAGCGGGCGCGAGCCTTGTGCTCATCCGGGGTGCCGTGAGAGAAGTTCAGGCGAGCGACGTCGAGGCCAGCCAGTATCAGCTGTTCCAGAACGTCCGGCGAGTTGCTGGCCGGGCCCAGGGTGGCGACGATTTTGGTACGGCGTACGGTCATGCACTGGCTCCTTTATTGACGCGCAGCGAAAGGCTACTCCTCTAAGGGGCTGTAGTCATCGTTCAACTGCACTACGGCCAAGATTTTGCCTGCGCGATATGACTGAAGAATTTTCCGTTCGGGCCGATATCGAAAGTATTCCAGGAGATTGCCATGCGAATGCTCGTTGCTGTCACACTGCTGGCCTGCCTGGCCGGCTGCAACCGTTGGTCTGCCGACCAGCACCTGAACAGTGCCTACCGCGCCTACACCGATGGCGATTGCGACAAGGTGCTGTTGGAATTGTCGCAAGTGGACCGCAAGACGGTCTCGCGCCCCTATATTCGCCCAGAGGCTGCGTTGCTGCGCGGGCAATGCCTTGAGCGGCAGAACCTGTTCGTCGATGCGGCACAGACCTACCAGTGGATTCTCTTCCAGTACCCCTCCAGCCAATATGCCTTCCGCGCCAAGGCGCGCCTGGATACCCTGGAGCAGACCGGGCATTTGCGCCCGGCCGCAATCACGGTGCCGCGCCCGGCGACGTTGTGAATTTAAATGAAACGTCATGTGATAAGGCTGGCAGTTTGCTAGCCATCCGTTAAGCTCAACACATGAAGTTAATTTTTCGCACTTCGGTTGGCTGCTGTGAGTCCGACCTTTTGCAACAGGTCAGGGAACCCTACACATGACTCGATACCTGCAGCGGCGCATCGAAAGGCATCAGCTGCCTTATTTCCTCAAGGTGTACAACCGCTACACCGACCGGCAGATCGGCTACCTGGGCAACGTTTCCGAGGATGGCTTGATGCTCATCAGCCAGCTGCCATTGATCGTCGGGCCTGATTTCGAGCTGCAGTTGAAGGTGCCACTTCCCAGTGGAGAGCTGCAGTTGATCAACCTGACCGGCAGTTGCCTGTGGTGCCAGGAAGACGCCACCCCTGGCCATTACGACTCTGGTTTTATGCTGATCGAGGCGCCAGTGGAGTATCAGCAATTGGTCGACGCACTGCGCGAATACTTCAGCTTTCTGCCAATAAGCGCCTCGGCCTAGGCCGAGGGCCTATAGCACCCCGGCGCGCTTCCATTCGAGATATTTGCCCACCAGGGCGGTTCCCAGCTCGGCCGGGCGCACATCGAGCACAGGCACGCCGTACGCTGCCAAGCGCTCATGCAGCGCCCGGCGCTCCCCTTGATAGTCCACTACTGCACAGTACTCCAGCGCTCGCGCCGGGCTGTCGACGTGTCGCTGTTGAACGTGGTCAAGTGCTTCCTCGCGTAGGCTGGCCACCAGGACACGATGATGGCGGCCGATGCGTTTGAGTGCCAGCAGCAGCTCTTCGTCATCCTCATCACGCAGGTTGGTCAGCAGGATGACCAGGGCCCGGCGTTTTTGCCAGGCGAGCAGGCGGGTCGCCGCCTCGCTGAAATCGGTGTGGCCCAGATGGCTATCGAGGTCGTACACCGCGCCCAACAAAGTGCCAAGCTGCCGCTGGCCTTTGGCCGGGGGAATCCGGCAGGGCTCCGCGCCCAACGTACGAACGCCTACTGCGTCACCCTGGCGCAAGGCGATATAGGCCAGAAGCAGGCCTGCATTGAGTGCATGGTCGAAGTGTGAGAGCTCGCCATCCTGGCTGCGCATGCGCCGGCTGGTGTCGAGCCACAGTACGATCTGCTGGTCGCGTTCGTCCTGGTATTCGCGCACGATGGGCGAGCGTTTGCGCGCCGTGGCTTTCCAGTCGATCTGGCGCAGGCTGTCCCCCTCTGTGAACTCCCGTAACTGATGAAACGCCTGGCCTTCGCCGCGGCGCTGGCGTTGGCGCACTCCCAGCCTCCCCAACCACGCGTCCATCATTCGGAGCTCAGCCCCATAGAGGCGGGCAAAATCCGGGAACACTCGGCCTTCACTGCTCACCGGCAGATACCGGCGCTGGCTCCAGAGCCCGAGTGCGCTGCGCAACCCCAGCTCGCAGCGCTCGAACACAAATCGCCCACGCCGCAGCGGTCGCAGGCGATAGGCCAGGCGCACGTGCTGCCCGGGTTGCAGCGTGACCTGTTGCGGCAGCTGGTCGAACTCAAGCCCTGCCGGGGGGTGGTCAAACACCTCCAGAGTGAGCGGACGCGCGCTGCGCTGGCGAATATGCAGCCACACCTCGCTGCTGTTGCCTATGGCAAGGTTACCGGGCAGCTGGCGGGTGACCTCAGGCGCCAGGCGCCGGGTCAGCAGGAGCGCATCGAGCAGCATCAGTATCAGCACCGCCGCCAACAGTGCCCAGCCTACCTGGGCCAGGGCGGCGCCGAAGACGCCGGCGAGCGCCAGCAGGCCCTGGGCGAAGCCCAGCAGCGCCAGCACGCCGAGCCAGCACAGGGCCAAACGGGTCGGGCGCAGCATCAGTGGCGCGGCGCCGGGATCTGGTCAAGCAACTGTGCCAGCACCTGGTCGGCGCTCAGCCCGTCGATGTCCAGCTCCGGGGCCAACCGGATACGGTGGCGTAGCACGGCCAGCGCACCGCCTTTGATGTCGTCCGGGGTGACGAACTCGCCCCCGCGTAGCAGCGCGCGCGCACGGCCGCAACGGATCAGGGCAATGGAGGCACGTGGCCCGGCGCCGACGGCCAGGCCTGGCCATTCTCGGGTGGCGCGCGCCAGGCGCACGGCGTAGTCGAGCACTTGGTCATCCACTGGCAGGGTGCTCGCCACTTGCTGCAGGCTACTGACCTGCTGCGCGTCCAGTACCCGTTGCAGAGGTTGCACATCAAGCATGTCGGCACGTGCAGACCGGCTTACCTGACGGACCAGTTCGAGCTCATCTGCTGCGGCAGGGTAGCCGATGTGCACCTTGAGCATGAACCGGTCGAGCTCAGCTTCAGGCAAGGGGTAGGTGCCTTCCTGCTCGATAGGGTTCTGCGTGGCCATCACCATGAAGGGCTGTGGCAGGGGCAAAGCACGGCCTTCGAGCGTCACCTGGCGCTCCTGCATGGCTTCTAGCAGTGCAGCCTGTGTTTTGGCCGGGGCGCGGTTGATTTCGTCGGCCAGCAACAGGTGGGTGAAGATCGGCCCGCGACGCAGCTTGAACTGCTCGGTCTGCAAGTCGAACACCGCGTGGCCGGTGACGTCACTGGGCATCAGGTCAGGTGTGAACTGGATACGCGCAAACTCACCTCCGAAACAGCGTGCCAACGCCCGAATCAGCAAGGTTTTGCCCAGGCCCGGGACGCCTTCGAGCAGCACATGGCCCCCGGCGATCAAAGCGGTAATGATTTCGTCGATCACCGCATCCTGGCCGATCAGCGCCTGGCGCAGTTGTTTGCGCAGGGTCTGGGCCAGCGCGCTGGCGGAGGTGAGATCCAATGAAGTGTTTTCGCTCATAGGGCATTCCTGAGAGTTTGCAGCTGGGCTACCTGCTGGGTGAACTGGTGCAAGGGCAAGCGCTTGCCGGCTTCACCCGGCGCCATGGCCTGCGCAATGCTGGAAGTGGAGTGGCGAGTCAGGCGCGCAAGCACCTGCCATTGGTCGGCCACAGGCAGTTGATTGAACCCTGGATGCACGAGGTTCGCGCGCTGATGCAGGTCCTGTCGCAGGGTGCGCAGCAAAGACTGCTGGCCATGATGCCGGAGCATGAACGCGGCGCTGGCGCGAAGGTGCTCCAGCAGGCTCCGGCGGTTTGGCAGAGGTGCCGGTACCGTAGGGCCACGCCGCACGCCATGGTAGGCGCACCAGGCCAAGGCCAGCAGCAACAGAGCCAACAGGGCCTGGGGGAAATGCCGCAAGAGCAGGGTGGCCCAGGAGTCGTTCTGGCCCCGTTGCAGCAATGTCACATTGCGGTCCTGGTTCAGGTACCACAGCAACCAGGCGTTATCCTGTTCGCCCACATGCGCGTTGGTCCACAGGTTGGCGTCGCTGAGCACGGTGATCACACCATCGCCCCAGTCCAGCTGCATCAGGTGCGTGGCCCGGGCGCTGTTGGCCCAGGCCATGGCCTTGTCGGTGGGGTCTTCCAGGTGATTGTGTGGCTCGAAACCGAGCCTGGCCGGCGCTTGTTCGTTTTCGATGAACAACTCGGTGAGGTCCTGCTGCGGGGGCTTGCGCCGGTTGGCGGGCTGGGCCTGTTTATCGGCCTTGCCGGCGTCG
Source organism: Pseudomonas sp. URIL14HWK12:I12 (assembly GCF_003097135.1). Classification (GTDB taxonomy): domain Bacteria; phylum Pseudomonadota; class Gammaproteobacteria; order Pseudomonadales; family Pseudomonadaceae; genus Aquipseudomonas. The sequence continues at coordinate 21,591 of NZ_QEQL01000006.1, read as the reverse complement.
GGCAGGCCCGCAGCGTACACACGGCGGATGTTCAGGGTATCGAGCAGCCGGTCACCGCTGCTGCCCTTGGCAGCGTTCCAGTAGCCCTCGCCAACGATCACCAGCCTGCCGCCCTTGCGCACCCAGCCCAACAGGCCCTGGACTTGCCCGGGTGTCATACGACGGCGGCTGCCGAGGATCATCAGGCTGCTGTCGGCGGGGGCGAGCTCTTGGTAGGTCGAAAGCTTGCTGGTGAGCGACACGTTGAGCCGCTGGGCCTGCAGGAAGCGGCGGGCCGCCAGGTATGGGTCGGCCAGGGCTTCGGCCGAGGGGCCCGGGTCGACCACTTCTTCGACGCGCTCCAATTGCTGCCACAGCATGAAGCCCAACGCGGCACACACCAGCGCAGCCAGGACGAACAGCGCCCGTTTAAGCGTCATGCTTCACCTTCCGAAAACAGCCTTCGCCAGCCTTGGCAAAGCTCCGCACCGACCTGCGGGGGCGGTGATTGGTGGCCGTATGCCAAAGCTTGCCAGTGGCGGGTCAGTTTCTGGCTGAAGTCTTCCAGCCCCGACAGTTGCAACTGCTCGACCCTACGCAGTACCTGGCCCTCGGTATCGGCTGCGTGCAAGGGGACGTGGTAGTCGTTGAGCAACCGGCTGAGCAGGCCCCGATAGAGCAGGCCTAGCGCTTGGCGGGCGTCTTGTTGCCAGAGCCGCTCGGCATGGCTTGCCAGATCATCGGGCAGGCTCTCCGGGGCCAGGTCCAGGCCAAATAGCTGCTGTGGGCCTGCCGGTGCACGCGGCCGACGGCGCGTGATGCGCTGGCCAACACCGTGCAGCAGGCGCCGGTAGTGCCAGGCTAGCCAGCCGATTGCAGCCACCAGTGCAAGCCAAAGCAGCGCCTGCAGCATCTGTGCGACGACCTGAAGGTACGCTGCATCTGATTTGTCGCGGGGTGCCGTTTCGGCCTTGGGTTCGGGTTTGTCATGGGCCGCTTTTTCGCCACGCCAGTGCCAGCGCGTCTCTGTGCGTGGGTTGCTGAACGGTGGCTGATGAAGGATTGCATCGATCGCCTGGCGCGATTGCCCGCTGTCGAGGCGTTGATGTGTGAGGCGCGCAGGCTCGGGCTGCGTGGCCTGGGCTGGCGGGCTGGCCCAGGGCGCTGCAAGCCACAGCACCAAGGCCAAAGCCGGCGTCAGCCTTCGGCCAAGGCTGCGCAGGATCAACTCCAGGTCCCAAGCTTCAAGCCACGTGCGTCGGTTCAGGTAGAGAGTGAAACCGCAGGCCACATACATAGGCTCCCAGAACGCAACCACCAGCCCATACAGCAGGTTCGAAAGGTGGCTAGCCCAGTTGGCCTCCTGGCTGGCGATGCCGCGCAAGGTGTCGAACCATTCCCAGTCGCTGTTATCGCTGAGGGGAATCATCAGCAGCAAGACTGTGCTGATGCCCATCAGCAACACGGCTTCCACGTGCATCCCTACCAGGGTAAGCCAGCTCGCAGCGCGGCCCTGTTGGCGATGCAGCAGGGCCAGGCGATCGCGATAGGCGGCCCCGCGTAGGCCTTCCAGTTGCGCCACCGGAAGGTCAAAGCTGCGCAGGGGGTTGAAGCGCCGCCAGGTCAGGTTGGCGAGCGTGTGCCTACCCAGCAGGCGGGGCCAGGCGCGCAGAGCTTGGCGCACGGTAGGAGGCTGTGTGAACAGGCCCTGCGCCAGGATGTGCAGGGGCAGTTCGTCGAACGCCGGCTTTAGCCACCAGAACACCACCACCGCTACCGTGGGGCTGCGCCAGCTCAGGGCGGTGAGCAGCAGCAACGTCGGTATCGTCAGCCACAGCCAGCTCACCACCAGAAGCCGTCGATGGTGACCTGCCAGGCGTAAACCCAGGTCGATGGCCTCCCACCGCGAGCGCGGGCGAATAGAGACAGAGGCGTCAGTCAGGTTCATGTTCACCTCGGCCCGCCAGGCACAGATAAGCGATCACCAATGCCCACAGCAATGCACCGACGGCGAACTTGATTGCTGGTGCGATGCTGCCTTTGGATGACCAGTAGGCTTCCAGAAATGCCGCGATCAACAGGAACATTGCTACGCCATAGACCAGCTGCAACGCCTGGCTTGCCGCCTGGCGCAACGCCTCGCCGCGAGAGAGGCGCCCCGGCGCCACCAGGGCCCAGCCCAGGCGCAAGCCGGCGGCACCCGCCAGGGCAATGGCGGTAAGCTCGAAGGCGCCGTGGCCGATCACGAATGACCAGAACGGCGTGGCAGCCGGTGTACCCGACAGGTGCCCGGCTACTGCGCCAATCTGCAGGCCGTTGTAGAACAGGTAGAACAAGCTGCCCAGGCCAAGCAGCAAGCCGCTGGCGAACGTCTGAAAGGCAATGCCGATGTTGTTCATGATGTAGAAGCCGAACATCATCCAGTCTTCGGTGCTGGCCCGGTCTGCGGCGCGGCCCAGGTGGCTCTGGCCGGCATCGTACATCTGCTCCATCTCACTGACTTTGTCTGGCGCCAGCACGCTGTACACCAGATCGGGCCACACCGCCACCAGCAGTGCTACCAACGCCAGCGTGCCGAACAAGGTGGCACAGGCCCCGAGCACGATGCCGCGGTTGGCGCGAACCTGACGCGGAAAACCGCGAAGGATGAACGCCGCAATAGGGCCGGCATAGCGGTTACGGGGGCGGTATAGCTGCTGATGCCCACGCAGTGCGAGGTGGCGCAGGCGCTCGATCAGATGGCTTGAATAATGACGTTCCTGGGCCAAGGCCAGGTCAGTGCACAGGCGCCGGTAGCGTTGGCTGAAGTGCCCGTGTGCGGCGCTGGAACGGTCTCGACGCTCCAGTTGCTCAAGCGTGGCTTCGAACGCCGCCCACTGCTCCTGATGACGCGCCTCGAATTGGCTCTGCTTCATACTGCTGGCCCCACCAATGCGCGCGCTACCCGTTCAATGCGCGGCATGGCTTGGTCGTCAGCCACGCCCAGAGCCGGTGCCATCAGGGCCGCCAGCTCCTGAACCCGGGCCGGGGCCAGGCTGGCCTGCCGCTCGGCCAGCTCAATCAGGGCCCGCTGCTCCTGCACACTCAAGGGGAAGGGTGCGGGTTCTGCGGGTACCTGAGGCAGGTCGGGTGCTTTCGGTGTGGCTTCCCGGTAGACCACCTGCGTGCCGGCGGCCAGGTCCCCCAGGCGCCTGAAGCTCGAATCGAGCAGGCAGCAGGTCAATCCCAGCGCATAGCCGAAGGGCAGTGCATCAACGGCGCGTAGCAGGTTGCGCAGCAGCGCCGCCGGCCAGCCGATTGGTGTGCCGTCACGATGCACCACTTGCAAGCCCATCAGTTGTTTGCCTGGCGACCGGCCCTGGCGCAGGCCCTCGAAAAGCGCCATGTACAGCCAGTTGAACAGAAAGAACAGCATCATCAGCGCGCCCACACCCAGGTCGCCCTGAAACAGCAAAATGGCACCCAGCACGCCCAGGACGCTTCCCCGAATGGCCAAGTCTATGGCGAAGGCTAATGCGCGAGGCACAAGGCCCGCCGGGCGAAGAAACAGGTCGATGCCCTCCGGCGTTTCGACCCGCAGCAGGGTGTCGAGGGGGCGTAGCAGCGTTCCGGTCCCTGGCGTTGCGTGTACGTAAGACATTGCGGCCGTCGGTAGGCTGGGAAAGCGCCGATGCTATCGGCGGCGGCTCGCCACGGCAAGCACAGCCGTGCCTTCTGGCGCACAGCCACGGCGCAATGGGGCAGAATAAGCACCTTGACCTCGTGCACAGGAGCCCCAGGTGACCGCAAGTATCTTCTGGTACGACTATGAAACCACAGGCATCGACCCTCGCTGCGACCGCCCGCTGCAAGTCGCGGGGCTGCGTACCGATCACCAGCTCAATGTGATTGACGAGCCGTTGAACCTTTATTGCCGGCCTAGCGACGATATCCTCCCGCATCCGGCAGCCTGCCGCATCACCGGCATCACCCCGCAAATACTGCAGGCACGCGGCCTCAGCGAAGCGGCCTTCATGGCCCGCGTGCACGAACAGCTGTCGCGGCCAGGCACCTGCGGGGCGGGGTACAACACCCTGCGTTTCGACGATGAGGTGACGCGCTACAGCTTGTACAGAAACTTCTATGACCCCTATGCCCGGGAGTGGCAAGGGGGCAATAGCCGTTGGGATTTGATCGATATCGTGCGCGCCGCCTATGCCCTGCGCCCTGACGGGATTGAGTGGCCAGAACGTGATGGGCAAGTGAGCCTGAAACTGGAAGCGCTCACTGCTGCCAACCGCTTGGAACACGGCCAGGCCCACGATGCACTTTCCGATGTATACGCAACGATTGCGTTGGCCAAGTTGATTCGAGCGCGCCAGCCCAAATTATTCGACTGGTTTTTTCAATTGCGAGGCAAGCGCGCCGTTACTCAACAGATTCATCTGATGCAGCCGCTGGTGCATATTTCCGGGCGATTCTCGGCGGCGCGCTCTTATTTGGGCGTTGTGCTGCCGTTGGCCTGGCACCCGGTCAATCGCAATGCGCTGATTGTGTGCGATCTGCATCTGGACCCCGCTGTGTTGTGGGAACTTACCCCTGAGGCGCTGGCGAAGCGGTTATACACCCGCCGTGAAGAGTTGGCGGAGGGCGAACGGCCTGTGCCGCTGAAGTTGATTCATGTAAACCGATGCCCGGTGATAGCACCGATGAGTGTATTGCGCGAACAAGATCGTCGCCGCCTGGGCCTGGATATGGAGCAGTTGAAACAACATGCCCAAGCGCTAGCGGAGGCTGCGTGCGATTGGCCCTCCTTGCTGGCGCAGGTGTATCGAGACAGCGACTTCGCAACCAGCGAAGACCCAGAGCAGCAACTCTACAATGGCTTTATCGCAGAACGGGATCGGCGCCTGTGTGATCAAGTGCGCAGTGCATCGGCGTCAGCGCTGGGCAATTCTGAATGGATATTCGATGATGCCCGGCTTACCGAGTTGCTGTGGCGATATCGCGCTCGAAACTTCCCCGAAGCCCTGGACGCGCTTGAGCGGCAACGGTGGCAGAGCTTCTGCCGTGCGAGGCTGAGCGAGCCCAAGCATGGGGCGCCTCATACCGTGGCGCAGTTCGAGGCCGCGCTTGCCGACTATGACATGGAGGCCGAGCCGGTGCTGCAGCAATGGGCTGAGTATGTGCACGGCCTACGTGAACGCTTCGGGCTATAAACGAAAAACGCCAGCAGTGCTGGCGTTATCGGTGTTGCAGCGGTGCATCAGTCGAGCAGGGTAGCCCAGCTCTCGACTTCTTCCGGGCCCCACTTGGCTTTCCACTCTTTCAGCGTTTTATGGTTGCCGCCTTTGGTTTCGACGACTTCACCGTTGTGCGGGTTCTTGTATTGCTTGACCTTGCGGGCGCGTTTCGGGGTCGCGACTTTAGCAGTGCGCGGCGCTTTGGCCGGGTACGCATTGGGATCGAGAATGGCGACGATATCCCGCAGGGACTTGGAATATTCACCCATCAGCGCACGCAGCTTGGATTCAAATTCCAGTTCGCTTTGCAGGTTTTTGTCTTCCTTGAGAGCGGCCAGGCGTGCCTGTAGTTCGCGGATGGTTTCTTCTGTGGTGCGGTAATCGTTGATCAGCGACATAAATGGCCTTTTGAAGTGAGCGTTGCTTAACAATAGCGGCAATAATAGTCAGTGAGAGAGGGAGAGTAAACACAAGTAATGTGAATCAGGTGAAAACAGTCTCCGAGAATATGGGAATGTTTCGGAATCTTCACAAAAGGCAGTCCCCGCTACCGGGTTCACTTAGATGAATGCTTTGATTGCAGGTGCAATTATTTTCAGCGGCGTTTGAGGTTTGATCCGCCGTTGCCTGTTATACATCCTGCGCCACGCGGCTCGCGGTTATGAGTCCTGACGCCACCGGAGTAACCGTTTGAGGAGCGGTTTGCCTACCAGAAGTAGGAACAGTGGGCCGCCGGCAATAAGGTAGAAATAAAAAGTCACTATGCGCCAGATGACGATCGCCGCTGCAGCAGTGCCCTTGCCAACCATCGGTGCCAACAACGCCGCAGAGGTTAGTTCTGCTGCGCCCGCACCACCTGGCAACAGGCTGAATTGCCCCGCACACAGGGCGAGCATCTGAACCAGGAAACTCCAGGCCCAGTCGAGTTCCGCACCTAGGCCGATGAGGGTGATATACAGAACGCTGTAGCGCAGGCTCCAGTGTATGCAGGTCAGTACGAACGCCAACAATAGGCGCCGTTTTGGCTGGCGCAGCGTGTCGGCCAGCTGGGCGCTGAAATGCAACGTGCGGCGTGCCCAGCGCCAGCGTGTGGCGTGGCGTACCCGCAGCTTGGCCAGCAGCTTGCCTGAAAGGCTCAGCATGCGCCTGTGGTACCGGGCAAGGAAGCCGCAGCCCACCAGTGCAGCGACGATCAGCACCGCGCTGCTGACCAGCAGCCCGCGCATGTGCTCGCTCAAGTGATGCAGCAGGGCGTAGCACAGCACCCCGATCAGTGCGCACAGAAAGAACAGCAGGTCATTGATCTGGTCCATGGCGAACACCGCACCGGCGCGTGCTGGGTGAATGCCATGGCGCCTAAGCAAAGCCATGAACGTCAGCGGGGCTCCACTGCCTCCCGGGGTAGCGCAGTACGCGAACTCGGTGGCCATCACCAGGCCAAGGCAGCGCACGGGCCCGACGTTGCGAGCCTGATCACCCAGCAGCAGGCGAGTGCGGGTGCTGTTGATCACCCAGCACAGCAGGATCATGGCGAACATGCCCAGTAGCAGGTGTGGAGGGAAGTCCAGCAGGCGCCCGAAGAGTTCCTTGCCGCCTAAAGCCAGGGGAATGCCGATGGCGGCCACGATAGCCAGGATGAGCCACAAGGCGCGTTTCAACGTGCACCTCGTGAACAGGTAGGGCCGGATGGATCAGGTTTCACGGGCCAAGTGCCTCAGGATTCGGAATCACACATGGACCCTGGTCGCGCACGGAGGTTCTAGGGCAGGGCCAACCACGGGCGGCCGTATCAGCGGCAGCCCGGCCAGGCTTGGCCTGGCGGGGCCGATGATAATCAGGAAACGAAGCGAGACGCCAGCCAGAATAGGCTTGCCGCAAGCAACATGGCGACAGGCAGGGTGAGCACCCAGGCCAGGAGGATGTTTTTTACCGTGCTGCCCTGCAAGCCGCTGCGGTTGGCGACCATGGTGCCCGCCACACCGGATGACAGCACATGCGTGGTCGATACGGGCAGGGCGAACACGTTGGCCAGGCCGATGGCAGTGACAGCGGTTACCTGGGCCGAAACGCCCTGAGCGTAAGTCATGCCTTGCTTGCCGATTTTCTCGCCGATGGTCTTGACCACGCGTTTCCAGCCAACCATGGTGCCGATGCCCAGCGCCAGGGCTACGGCCAGGATCACCCAGAACGGGGAGTATTCGGTGGTGCTGGTCAGGTCCTTGCGCAGCTTGTCGAGGTCGGCCTTTTCACGGCCATCCAGTGCAGGCAGCTTGCCAACCTTGCGGGCGGTGTCGTCCAGGCACAGCAAGTAGCGGCGCGTTTCGATACGGCGCTCCGGTGGCATGCTGTGGTAGTCGCTGATGTTGTTGAGATTGCCCAACAGTGCAGCGATGGTCGGCTCGGTCTGGCTGGGGTCGCACTGGAACTGCCCCGGTAGATCGTTGGCGCGGGCCTTGCCCAGGGCAAGGTAATCGCCGAGCGAGGAGGCGTTGCGCTGGTAGAACTGGCTCAAATGCACGGTCGCATCGCGGGTGCGCTCAATCTGGTAGGTGGTGCTCGACAGGTCGAGCACGAACTGGCTCGGCACGATGCCGATCAGTACCAGCATGATCAGGCCGATGCCTTTCTGCCCGTCATTGGAGCCATGCACGAAACTCATGCCAAGCGCCGACAACACCAGGCCCAGCCGGCCCCAGAAGGGCGGATGCTTCTTGTCGTCGATCTGCCGGCGCTGCTCTGGGGTCTTGTGCATCTTCGAAGCTGGGCGCAGCTTCTTCATGCCGATCAGCAACAGGCCTGCCATTGCGAAGCCCACCAGGGGGGAGACTACCAACGAGGCGCCGATGTCGATTGCCTTCTGCCAGTTGACCCCATCGCCCAAGGGGATGTGATTGATCATCGCATTGGCCAGGCCCACCCCGAGAATGGACCCTATCAGCGTATGGGAGCTGGAGGCCGGTATCCCGAAGTACCAGGTGCCCAGGTTCCAGGCAATGGCCGCCGCCAGCAACGAGAACACCATCGCCAGGCCGTGGCCGGTATTCACATTGATCAACAACTCGACCGGAAGCAGGTGAACGATGGCATACGCCACGCCCACACCTCCCAGCAACACGCCAAGGAAGTTGAACAGGCCCGAGAGGATCACCGCCAAGTGAGGCGGCATGGCCTTGGTATAGATGACAGTAGCCACCGCATTGGCGGTGTCGTGAAAGCCGTTGATGAACTCGAAGGCCAGGACGAAGCCCAGTGCCAGCAGCAAGCTGACGATGACCCAGGCGTCCAATCCGCTGAATAGATCAATCATGAAGGTGGTGTGACCGTTCTTTGGGGGGCGCGATTATGACAGAAAAGTGGCTGCGCCGAAGCGCCCGCATTCCGATAAGTCACGAACGGTTGACCAGAGGCGTAAGCCCCCGCATTGATTTGGCCCGTGCCAGCGGCTATTCGGCCGTCTCGTGCAGCTCTTTTTCCATCTTCTGCAGCTCTTGGGCGAACGCTTTGTCTTGAACGGTGGCGCGCTTGCGCCAGCGCTTGCGTTCAGGCTCAGGTTGGGCGGCATAGGTAGTGATTTCACCACCGTAAATATCCTTGAAGCGTTGTTCCTGACGCTCGAGTTCCGCGCGCAGTTCGTCTTTGGTCACATGCTTACCTGTTGGTATTGAGGTATATCGAATAAGCCGCGCACTACCAGGATAGGCCCGTGCAGGCGAGGCGGCCAGGGCGGCCGGTGTAAACGTTATCCGCGTTATCTATGACTCGTCAACGCTGCCAGAGGTTTCCGATAAGCGCTGTAAAAGTTTTATCACCCGCACTTGGAAGAGATGCAAGTTGGAACCTGAAACCAACTTTAATGTTAAGGCGGGTAAGAAAAAGGCCTCGCTGAACCAGCAAGGCCTTGCCTTGGACTTCCCTGGTGGGTACCTGACCAGTCTCTCCCAGGAAATCCGTAGCCCCAGAGGGCGATTGGCAAGGCAAAAGGTATAGCGGTCGGCCATCAGGGTCAATTGCGATTATCGGCCAGTGGTCCGATAATCGCCCGCAGGCCCCTCGCGACTTGGGGCGTTCTTCACCGCCTGGAGGCCCGTTCCATGAACGATCAACTGCGTAACTCCTTCGCCTCGTTGGCCCCTCCCATCGTGGCCTCGCCCGCCAAGCGTATTCAGGCATTCGCCGGCGACCCCGATTTCATGACCTCGCTGGCTCGCGGCCTGGCTGTGGTGCAGGCATTCCAGGAACGCAAGCGGCACTTGACCATCGCGCAAATCAGCCACCGTACCGAGATTCCCCGTGCCGCCGTGAGGCGCTGCCTGCATACGCTGATCAAGTTGGGTTATGCCACGACCGACGGGCGCACTTATTCGTTACTGCCTAAAGTGCTCACGCTGGGGCATGCGTATCTGTCGTCCACACCCTTGGCGGTTTCGGCGCAGCCGTATCTGGACCACATGAGCGAACAACTGCATGAGGCCTGCAATATGGCAACCCTGGAAGGTGAGGACATCCTTTACATCGCCCGTTCGGCGGTAACGCAGCGGTTGATTTCCGTTGACCTGAATGTCGGCGGCCGGTTGCCGGCCTATTGCACTTCGATGGGGCGCATCCTGCTCTCGGCGCTCGACGATGCCAGCCTGAGCGAATACCTGGAGAGTGTCGAGCTGCAACCCAAGACCAGCAAGACCATTACCTCCAAAGCTGCCTTGCTCGAGTGCCTGCAGGGTGTCCGGCAACAGGGGTGGTGCATCGTCGACCAAGAGCTTGAGCAAGGTTTGCGCTCGATCGCCGTTCCGGTCTACGACGCCTCCGGCCAGGTGCTCGCTGCGCTGAACATCAGTACTCACGCCGGTAGGGTCAGCCGCACGGACCTGGAGCAGAAGTTTTTGCCCAGTATGCTGACTGCCAGCCGCAACTTGAGCGCGCAGCTGTTCAGTTAACGGGTCGCGTTATGCGTTCGATTATCGAACGCTTAGTCGATTATCGAATTGTTTTGCTCCGGGGCATCACCTTAATCTTCAGCCATCGCTGTTCAAGCCGCACGTACAGCGCTTGAACGATGCTTACAAGAATGACTCATGCCCTGGAGTCCACAAGATGGCTGACATAATCTCGCTGCACGACGCGGTGAAGCAGTTCGTCCACGATGGCGATACCGTTTCCCTGGAAGGCTTCACCCACCTGATCCCTACGGCCGCCGGCCATGAAATCATCCGCCAAGGCAAGAAAGACCTGACCCTGGTGCGGATGACCCCCGACCTGATCTACGACCAGCTGATTGGCGCCGGCTGCGCACGCCGGCTGGTGTTTTCGTGGGGGGGTAACCCGGGTGTCGGGTCGCTGCACCGGCTGCGCGATGCTGTTGAGAAACAGTGGCCGCATGCGATGGAAATTGAAGAGCACAGCCATGCTGACCTCGCCAACGCCTATGTGGCCGGGGCTTCGGGCCTACCGTTCGCGGTATTGCGCGCTTATGCTGGCTCTGACCTGCCCAAGGTCAACCCGCTGATCAAAAGCGTAACTTGCCCCTTTACCGGCGAAGTGCTGGCGGCCGTGCCGTCCGTGCGGCCGGATGTCACCGTCATTCATGCTCAGAAAGCCGACCGTAAAGGCAACGTACTGCTGTGGGGCATTCTGGGCGTACAGAAAGAAGCCGCACTGGCGGCGAAGCGTTGCATCGTCACCGTGGAAGAAGTGGTCGATGACCTCAACGCCCCGATGAATGCATGCGTGTTGCCGACCTGGGCTTTGGCTGCGGTATGCCTGGTGCCCGGCGGCGCTCACCCTTCCTACGCCCATGGGTACTACGAGCGGGACAACCGCTTTTACCAGGATTGGGACCCGATCGGCCGCTCCCGCGAGGCATTCACCGCCTGGATCGACAAGCACGTGCGTGGCACCGAAGATTTCAACGCATTCAAGGCATCGCTGGCGGCGGAGGCATGAGCATGAGCATGAGCACAGACTACAACACCTCTGAAATGATGACCGTAGCCGCCTCGCGCTGGCTAGACAACAAAGCGGTCTGCTTCGTAGGTATCGGCCTGCCCTCCAAGGCAGCGAACCTGGCGCGGCTGACCCACTCCCCGGATGTGACGCTGATCTATGAATCCGGGCCGATTGGCGCCAAACCTACAGTGTTGCCCCTGTCCATCGGTGATGGTGAGCTGGCGGAAACCGCTGACACCGTTGTGCCCACCGGTGAGATTTTCCGTTATTGGCTACAGGGCGGCCGGATCGATGTCGGGTTTTTAGGGGCCGCTCAAGTGGACCGTTTCGGCAACATCAACACCACCGTGGTAGGCGATTATCACCACCCCAAAGTGCGATTGCCCGGCGCCGGCGGCGCACCGGAAATCGCAGGGTCGGCCAAGCGCTGCCTGATCATTCTCAAGCAATCGCATCGCAGTTTCGTCGACAAGCTCGACTTCATCACCTCGGTGGGGCATGGGGAAGGCGGTGACTCGCGCAAACGCCTTGGCCTGCCGGGCGCGGGGCCGGTAGCGATCATTACCGACCTGTGCATCATGCAACCGGAGGAAGGCAGCAACGAGTTCATCGTGACGTCGATTCACCCCGGGGTCACCCGTGAGCAGATCGTCGAAGCCACCGGCTGGGCGATTCGCTTCGCCGAGCACGTGACCACCACACAGGCGCCGAGCGAAGCCGAACTGGAGGCGCTGCGCGATCTGGAAGCACGTACTGCCAAGGCCCATGGCCAAGCGCCGGGAGAAGCATGATGCGCGAAGTTTATATCTGCGATGCCGTTCGCACGCCCATTGGCCGTTTCGGAGGGGCTTTGTCGGCGGCGCGCGCCGATGACCTGGCCGCGGTGCCGCTGCAGGCACTGATCAGCCGCAACCCACAGGTTGATTGGGCACAGCTTGACGAGGTTTTTCTAGGCTGTGCCAATCAGGCCGGCGAAGACAACCGCAACGTGGCGCGCATGGCATTGTTGCTGGCGGGGCTGCCGGACAGCGTTCCTGGCGTCACGCTCAATCGCCTCTGCGCCTCGGGCATGGACGCCGTCGGCACCGCGTTCCGGGCCATTGCCAGTGGTGAAATGGAACTGGCCATTGCCGGTGGCGTGGAATCGATGTCGCGTGCGCCTTTCGTGATGGGCAAGGCCGCTACGGCGTTCTCGCGCGATATGAAAATGGAAGACACCACCATCGGCTGGCGCTTCATCAACCCGCTGATGAAAGCGCAGTACGGCGTGGACGCCATGCCGCAGACCGCCGACAACGTTGCCGATGACTGGAATGTATCCCGTGAGGATCAGGACGCCTTTGCCGTGCGCAGCCAACAGCGTGCTGCCGCCGCACAGGCCGCCGGGTTCTTTGCCGAAGAGATTGTCCCGGTGCGGATCGCCAATAAGAAGGGCGAGGTGCTGGTGGAGCAGGATGAACACCCGCGTGCCGATACCACCCTGGAAACCCTGGCCAAGCTCAAACCGGTCAACGGTGCTGGCAAGACGGTAACTGCCGGCAACGCATCAGGTGTGAATGACGGCGCTGCGGCCTTGATTCTGGCCAGCGCCGACGCGGTCAAGAAACATGGCCTAAAGCCCCGTGCGAAGGTGCTTGGCATGGCCAGCGCCGGCGTAGCGCCACGGGTGATGGGCGTTGGGCCGACGCCCGCGGTGCGCAAGCTTTCAGCACGGTTGGGCATCGCGGTGAGCGATTTCGATGTGATCGAGCTCAATGAAGCATTCGCAGCTCAAGGCCTCGCGGTGCTGCGTGACCTAGGCGTGGCCGATGACGATCACCGAGTAAACCCTAACGGGGGCGCAATCGCGCTCGGCCACCCGCTGGGCATGAGCGGCGCGCGGCTGGTGCTGACGGCTGTGCATCATCTTGAAAAGACCGGTGGCCGCCTGGGTTTGGCGACCATGTGCGTCGGGGTGGGCCAAGGCCTTGCACTGGCGGTCGAACGTGTCTAACTGAGTTCGGGATACCGGCACTGCTTGATAGCGATAAGTGCCGAACAGTGGACGATGCCACGATCGGCCCCTGTTCGGCTGCCATCTGGCAGTGCTGTTGCCCCGGCGTGATGGCGGGCGGCCATAGATGGCAATTTGAATGCCCGAGAGCGTTGTCACAGTGTTACGTTATGTTTCCCTTGTCACCTCTAATGAGAAATAACACATGACAACGACTCATTACACGAGTGAAGAACGGCGTAAACGGATCTTTGCCATCGTGGGCGCTTCATCGGGCAACCTGGTGGAGTGGTTCGACTTCTATGTCTATGCATTCTTTGCCCTTTACTTCGCGCCCTCTTTCTTCCCTTCTGATAACCCCACGGTTCAGCTGGTCAATACGGCCGGGGTTTTCGCGGCGGGCTTTTTGATGCGACCGATCGGTGGCTGGCTGTTCGGCCGGGTTGCCGACCGGCTTGGGCGGCGCAAGTCAATGATGATTTCGGTGCTGATGATGTGCGGTGGCTCGCTGATCATCGCCTTCCTCCCGACCTACGCAAGCATCGGCACGGCAGCGCCGGTGCTGCTGTTGCTGGCGCGCCTGCTGCAGGGGTTGTCGGTGGGCGGCGAGTACGGCACCACCGCAACGTACATGAGTGAGGTCGCTCTGCGCGGCCAGCGTGGTTTCCTTGCCTCGTTCCAATACGTCACGTTGATCGGAGGGCAGTTGCTGGCGGTGCTGGTGGTGGTGATCCTGCAGCAGGTCTTCACCAAGCAAGAGTTGACTGAATTCGGCTGGCGCATCCCGTTCGTCATCGGCGCCGTGGCTGCCGTGATCTCGTTGTTCCTGCGTCGCTCGCTCGAAGAAACCAGCACGGCGCAGACCCGCAACGACAAGAACGCCGGCAGCCTGGCGAGCTTGTTCAAGCATCACAGCGCAGCCTTCGTTACCGTGCTTGGCTACACCGCTGGCGGCTCGCTGATCTTCTACACCTTTACTACCTATATGCAGAAATACCTGGTCAACACCGCCAAGATGACCCCGGAAACGGCCAGTTTCATCATGACGGGTGCCCTGTTTCTGTACATGTGCATGCAGCCGCTGTTCGGCATGCTGGCCGACCGGATTGGCCGCCGTGCCTCAATGATGTCGTTTGGCGTGCTGGGCGCAGTGTTCACGCTGCCGATCCTGCTGACCCTAAAGACCGTTACCAGCCCGTTTCTGGCCTTCCTGCTGATCGTCGCCGCTTTGGCGATCGTGAGCTTCTACACCTCCATCAGCGGCTTGGTGAAGGCTGAAATGTTCCCGCCGGAAGTGCGTGCGCTGGGTGTAGGCCTCTCTTATGCGGTGGCCAATGCGATCTTTGGAGGCTCGGCCGAATTCGTGGCGCTCAGCCTTAAATCCGCCGGCAATGAAAACGCCTTTTACTGGTACGTGACGGTGATGATGGTGATCGCGTTTCTGTTCAGCCTGCGCTTGCCGAAAAAACCTTCATACCTGCACGAAGACCACTGAAGCCACTAAGGTTCTGCCATGACTGATCGCCCCCGCAACGGCTTGTTCGACGCCTACTTCACCACCTCCGCCATGCGCGAGGTGTTCTGCGACCGGGGGCGTGTACAGGGCATGCTCGATTTCGAAGCCGGGCTGGCTCGCGCCGAGGCGCGGGCCGGGTTGTTGCCGGTGGCCTGCGTTGAACCGATAGAAGCCGCTTGCAACGCCCAGCTGTATGACTTCGACGCGTTAACGGTTGCGATCGCCAGCGCGGGCAACTCTGCCATTCCACTGGTCAAAGCACTGGGCAAGCGCGTGGCTTTGCGCAGTGCCGAGGCCGAACGCTATGTGCACCTGGGTGCCACCAGCCAGGACGCCATGGACACCGGGCTGGTGCTGCAACTGCGGCAGGCGATCGAGTTACTGGACGCCGGGCTTGCGCAATTGGCCGCGGGTGTGGCGCAGCGGGCCTCTGAACATGCAAGCACCCCCATGCCGGGGCGTACCTGGCTGCAGCACGCCACGCCGGTCACTCTCGGGATGAAACTGGCCGGCACGCTGGGGGCGCTGAATCGGCATCGCCAACGCTTGCAGGAGATCAAGCCTCGCTTGCTGGTGCTGCAATTCGGCGGCGCTGCCGGCACCCTCGCTGCTCTGGGCGCCCAAGCGCTGCCGGTTGCCGATGCGCTGGCCCAGGAGCTGGGGCTGGCGCTTGCGGAGCAGCCATGGCACACGCATCGCGATCGCATTGTTGAGTTCGGCGCCTGGCTTGGCCTGGTTGCCGGCACCCTGGGCAAGTTCGGTCGCGATATCAGCCTGCTGATGCAGACCGAGGCCGGCGAGGTGTTCGAGCCGTCGGCGCCAGGCAAAGGGGGGTCTTCGACCATGCCGCACAAGCGCAATCCGGTGGGCGCTGCCGCCCTTATAAGCGCGGCAACCCGCGCGCCGGGGCTGGTGTCGACACTCCTGAGTGCAATGCCGCAAGAGCATGAACGCAGCCTGGGCTTGTGGCACGCCGAATGGGACACGCTGCCCGAGCTGTGCTGCCTGGCAGCCGGGAGCCTGGCGCAGGCACAGGTCATCGCCGATGGCCTTGAGGTAGACGCCGCGCGCATGGCTTGCAACCTGCAGCTCACCCAAGGCCTGGTCCTGGCCGAGGCTGTCAGCATTGCGCTGGCTCAACGCATCGGCCGCGACGCCGCTCACCATCTGGTAGAGCAATGCTGCAAGCGTGCGGTGGCCGAGCAGCGGCATCTGCGCGCGGTGCTCGGCGATGAGCCGCAAGTGGCAGCGCAATTAAGTGCCGATGAATTGGACCACTTGCTCGACCCTGCGCATTACCTGGGCCTGGCCCAGGCATGGGTGGATCGAGCGGTGGCAGAGCATTCCCTGCTCAACGCTCGATAGGAGGCTATTTGTGGCTAGCGTCAAACTCGCCGATGGCGAACTCTATTACCAGCTCGATGGCCGCCAGGGCCAGCCGGTGTTGGTGCTCTCCAACTCACTGGGCACCAACCTGCACATGTGGGATGCCCAGGTTCCCGGCCTTGCAGAGCACTTTCAGGTGCTGCGCTACGATACCCGGGGCCATGGCAACTCTCTGGTCGCCCCTGGGCCTTACCGGTTGGAGCAACTGGGGCGCGACGTGCTGGCGCTGCTGGACGCACTGGGCCTGAGCAAGGTGCATTTCTGCGGGCTGTCGATGGGCGGGCAGATCGGCCAGTGGCTGGGAATCAACGCGCCTGAACGCATTGCCAAACTGGTCCTGTGCAATACCGGCGCCAAGATCGGCAGCGAGCAAGTCTGGAACCCGCGCATCGAAACGGTTCTGCGCGAGGGCGAGGCGGCCATGGTGGGCCTGGGTGAAGCGTCCATTGCGCGCTGGTTCACCCCCGGTTTTGCTCAGGCCAACCCCGCAGCGGCCAAGCGCATCACCGATATGCTCGCTGCCACCTCTCCCGAAGGCTACGCCGCCAGTTGTGCGGCGGTTCGTGATGCCGACCTGCGCGAGCAATTGGGGCAGATTCGCGCGCCACTGCTGGTGGTTTCCGGCACCCAGGACCCTGTAACCACGCCGGTGGACGGCGACTTCATCAGCACGCGTGTGGCTGGCGCCCGGCATATCCAGTTCGATGCCGCTCACCTGTCCAATGTCGAGGTAGGCGAAGCCTTCACCCAAGCGATCATCGACTTTTTGAAAGAGGCTTGAACATGGACGAGAAGCAACGCTATGAAGCCGGCATGCAGGTGCGCCGTGCAGTGCTCGGCGACGCCCACGTAGAGCGCAGCCTGAGCAACATCACCGAGTTCAACGGCGAATTTCAGGAAATGATCACCCGCCATGCATGGGGCGACATCTGGACGCGCCCGGGCCTGCCGCGCCATACCCGTAGCCTGGTGACCATCGCGATGTTGATCGGTATGAACCGAGAGGGGGAGTTGAAGCTGCACCTGCGTGCTGCGCGCAATAATGGTGTGACACGGGAAGAAATCAAGGAAGTGCTGCTGCAGAGCGCGATCTACTGCGGCATTCCGGCCGCCAACGCCACTTTTCACCTAGCTGAAGCGGTTTGGGACGAGCTCGGTACAGAGTCGCTGTAGGCTGATCGAAGGGGCCGCGCCAGGCGCGGCCCGTAGCGGTTCAGATCAGCGAATACAGTAGGGCTGAAATGGCAACAAGGCCTACGAGAACCACGAATACGTTCGACCATTGCCCCGCATACCTGCGCATGGCCGGCACCTTGTGCACGGCATACATAGGCATCAAGAACAAGATGGCCGCTATCACCGGGCCGCCGAGCGTTTCAATCATGCCCAGGATGCTGGGGTTGAGGGTAGCGACGACCCAGCACACTACTGCCATGGCCACGGCAACCACCCGGTTCAGGGCTCTTTCACCCGGCCGAAGGCCGCTTTTCACGATCAACCCCTTGAGGCCTTCGCTGGCGCCGATGTAATGGCCAAGAAACGATTTGGCGATCGCCACGAAGGCAATCAGTGGCGCGGCAAAGGCGATCATGGGGTTGCTGAAATGGTTGGCCAGGTAGGACAGGATCGAAAGGTTCTGCGCCTTCGCCTCGGCCAATTGGCCTGGAGAAAGGGTAAGCACGCAGCTGAACACGAAGAACAGTACCGTGATCACCATAAGGCCATGTGCGCGGGCCAGAACCTGGCTGCTGCAGGGCTCGGCCTCTTCGCCGTGGCGGCGCTTGGCGTCTACTGCAAAGGCCGAAATGATCGGCGAGTGGTTGAACGAGAACACCATGACCGGAATCGCCAGCCAGAGAGTGCCCAGCAGGCCGGAAGGGGAGGGCGGTTCGGTGGCGGTGGAAAGAATGCCGCCAGTCCAGTGCGGCACCAGGAACACGCCCAGCAGCACCAGCGCTGTGATGAAGGGATAGACCAGCCAACTCATCACCCTGACCGTGGCTCGCTCGCCGCACCGCACGACAATCATCAGGCCGACGATCAGCAAGGCTGCCAACGCGGCGCGAGGCGGGGCGCTCACATGAAGTTGATGCTCAAGGAAGCTGCCGACGGTGTTGGTCAGGGCCACGCTGTAGATCAGCAAGATCGGAAAGATCGCGAAAAAATAAAGCAGAGTGATCAGTGCACCGGCCTTTGCCCCGAAGTGCTCGGTGACCACACCGGTAATGTCCTCGTCACCCCTGCCGGAGAGCACGAAGCGGGTAAGGCCTCGGTGAGCGTAGTAGGTCATCGGGAAGGCCAGCACGGCAAGCACCAGCAGCGGCCAGAAACCGCCAAGGCCGGCGTTGATCGGCAGGAATAGAGTACCGGCACCGATCGCTGTGCCGAACAGGCCCAGCATCCAGGTGGTGTCTTCGCGGCCCCACCCTTGGGAGGTGGCGGTTTGATCCAGGCGCGCGGTGGCGCCGGTGGCCTGCTTGTTCATTCGGGGGCTCCGTATGCAGGGCTCTGGAACGCGGCCTCGGCGAGGATGTAGCGGGCAGCTCACGCCTCGGCCAGTAAAAAAAGCGGGGATTCTGGACTGTTCGGACGCACTTGCAAAGCGTTTGTCGCCCGATGGCGGGCTATGCTGAGCGTTACCTTCGCGCCCAAATGAACGCCCGCTCGTTCGCCGAGGCACTGATCTGGTATAAAGCAGCCATGCCTGTGGCCGAACGCTGGCGGTAGGCACCTGTCGAATTTTTCACATGTTTGTGCAAGGTATTCAGAGAATGAGCGAACGTCCCGAAGAGCCCGGCAAGGCACCCGACGCCGATAGCCTGCTGCCCGTCGATGAGCACATCGAGGAAGGCCACGATGCCGAAGGGCGCAAGGTGCGCCACCGCGGGATCTACCTGCTGCCGAACCTGTTCACCACCGCCAACCTGTTCGCCGGCTTCTATTCGATCATCAACTCGATCAGCGCCCAGAGCGCGCTGAGCGCTGGCAATGCTGCCGAGGCCTCCCGGTACTTTTCCTTTGCGGCCATCGCGATCTTCGTAGCCATGGTGCTCGACGGCCTCGACGGTCGAGTCGCACGGATGACCAATACTCAAAGCGCCTTTGGTGCCGAGTATGACTCGCTGTCCGACATGATCGCGTTCGGCATGGCGCCGGCGCTGCTAGCCTTTGGTTGGGCACTGGGCGATATGGGCAAGGTCGGCTGGATGGTGGCCTTCATCTATGTGGCCGGTGCCGCATTGCGCCTGGCGCGTTTCAATACCCAGGTAGGCAAGGCCGACAAGCGTTATTTCATCGGCCTGGCCAGCCCAGCGGCGGCCGGGGTGGTGGCCGGTACGGTATGGGCGTTGAGCGATTTCGACATACCCGGTTCGAAACTGTCGTTTCTGGTAGCCCTGCTGGTGGCAGCGGCGGGCATGCTGATGGTCAGCAACATCAAGTACAACAGCTTTAAGGAACTCGACCTCAAAGGACGTGTACCCTTCGTGGCGATCCTGGCTGTGGTGTTGGTTTTCGCCGTTGTCTTCAGCGACCCACCGCGCATTCTGTTGATCATTTTCGTGTGTTATGCCGCCTCCGGGCCGATCCAGCATTTGATTCGAATGCAGCGCCGGCAAGGGAAATAAAACCGGCGCGGGGGCGTCACACTTCTTGAACGGCCGTTCTGCTGCCTTGTGGAGTCCCCCATGATCATCAAGTCTCGCAAATCTTCCGACTGCCTTGAATCGGAAGTCACCTCTGAATCTGCCTACCTGTCCCGTCGGCACCTGCTTGGCGCGGCGGCGGCCGGCGGGCTCGCGGCCTCGATGCCTGGCTGGGCCAGAGCGGGGGAAGTGTCTCGCTACGAGGGTGTGGACGCGAGCCAACCCCCGGCCTGGTTTACTGGCAAGCTACCTGCCACGCAATGGCAGGCGATGACCGTGACGGGTGAGAGCATCACACCCTGGCGGGATGCAACTCACTACAACAACTTCTATGAGTTCGGCACCGACAAGGGTGACCCCGCCCAGAACGCCGGTGGGCTTAAGACGGAGCCCTGGTCCGTGGTAGTCGACGGGGAGGTGGGCAAACCCGGGAAGTATGCCCTCGAAGACTTCATCAAACCTTACCAACTTCAGGAGCGCATCTACCGGCTGAGGTGCGTGGAGGCGTGGTCGATGGTTATCCCGTGGCTGGGGTTTCCACTCGCCGATCTGCTCAAGCAAGTTGAGCCTACCTCCAAGGCTCGGTATATCCGCTTCGAAACCTTGCACGACCCGGCACAGATGCCTGGCCAGCGTTCCTCGTTCGCGCTTATCGACTGGCCGTATGTAGAAGGCCTGCGTATGGATGAAGCCATGCACCCGCTGGCCATCTTGGCGGTGGGGATGTATGGGCGGGAACTGCCTAACCAGAATGGCGCGCCGCTGCGGTTGATCGTCCCGTGGAAATATGGGTTCAAGGGGGTCAAATCGATCGTTCGGATCAGCCTCGTCGAAAAGCAGCCAGAGACCACCTGGCAGCGCATCGCACCCAGCGAGTACGGTTTCTTCGCCAACGTTAACCCCACTGTGGACCACCCTCGGTGGAGCCAAGCGAGGGAGCGGCGCCTGCCCAGCAGCCTATTCAGCCCCAATGTGCGGCAGACGCTCATGTTCAATGGCTATGCAGATGAAGTGGCATCGCTTTATGCAGGCATGGACCTGCGGGTGAATTACTGATGCGTTACGCAGGGTTTCGCTGCGCCGTATTCCTGGTGGTTGCCGTCTGGCCGATCTATTGGTTGTATCAGGCTTGGATCTTCGCACTCGGGCCCGACCCCGGCAAGGTGCTGGTTGATCGTCTAGGGCTGGGTGCGCTGATCATTCTAATGGTGACTCTGTCACTGACACCCTTGCAGCGCATGACGAGTTGGGCAGGCTGGGTGTTTGTCCGGCGCCAGCTGGGGTTGTGGTGTTTTGCCTGGGTAGTGCTGCACCTGGCGGCTTATCTATTCTTTGTGCTCGGCCTTGCCTGGGACCAATTGGGCATAGAGTTGAGCAAAAGGCCATACATTATCGTTGGGGCGCTGGCCTTGTTGATGTTGCTGGCCTTGGCGGTCACTTCAAACCGATACAGCCAGCGGCGGCTGGGCAAGCGATGGAAGACGCTGCACAAGCTTGCCTACGCAGTGCTGGGGCTTGGGTTGCTCCATTTTCTATGGATCGTCCGCGCGGACCTCGAAGAGTGGTCTATATATGCGCTGGCAGGTGCACTGTTGATGGCCCTGCGCATTCCTGCCGTGGTGCGTCGCCTTCCACGCTTGCGAAGGAAAACGGCGAATCTTCAAAATAAAGGTTGACGCCTGTTCTGAGCCCCTTATAATGCGCCCCACTTCCAGCGACAACGGAACGCTAAACTCCTTGAGATTCAACGAGTTAGCGATTTTGAAGAGGTTGGAAGTGCTTCAGTCTCCGGATTGAACGCGGTGAAAAAGGTGGTTGACAGCAGGTTGTAACGCTGTAGAATTCGCCTCCCGCTTCAAGAGGCAGCGAAGCGAGTCAAGTGGTTGATGTTTCAAGAGTTTAACGAAA
>NZ_QEQL01000005.1 GCF_003097135.1 Pseudomonas sp. URIL14HWK12:I12 | reverse complement strand
GAACTGGCGCAGCAGGCCCTGCTCGGTCACGGCATAGGCCTGCCACACCTGGGCGTCGAGCAGCACGTAGAGGTAACCTTGGCGCAGGGTGCGCAACCGGCCCAGCCGGGCGGAGGTCACGTCGGCCTCGATGTCGCCTGCCGGCGGGGCGAAGGCAGTGCGCAGTGGCAGGATCGGCAGCCCGCTGCGCTGGCAGGTGGCGCAACGGCCGACCGGTATCGGGTCGTTCTCGGCCAGCAGGTTTTCGAGGTGGGAGTGCTGCTTCATGGCGCGGGGAACCCGTTCCGGCTGCTCGGGAGGCGCATGGGAGCATGCCGGGGGCGGGGGGGTGAATAGGCGTAGTTCTGAAACAGGCTTCGCCCAAACAGGCCTTACAGCGTTTTAGCGAACTGCCCTACGGCGCCTACCACCTCACGTGCGCCGTTCTGGATCTCTACGATCACCGAGCCCGCCTGGCGCGCCAGGCCAAGGCCCTGCTCGGCCTGGGCGCGGCTGTCGCCCATGTTCTGCACGGCCTCGTTGACCAGCGTCTGGTTCTTCTGCACCACGTTGACGATGTCATCGGTGGCAGTGCTGGTGCGCGCGGCCAACTGGCGCACCTCATCGGCCACCACTGCGAACCCTCGGCCTTGTTCTCCGGCCCGGGCTGCCTCGATGGCGGCATTGAGCGCCAGCAAGTTGGTTTGCTGGGCAATGCCTCCGATGGTTTGCACGATAGAGCTGATCAGCAGCGACTGCTCGCCCAAGGCCTCGATGCCTACCGAGGCCGACGTCATCTGCTCGACGATGGTGTTCATGGTCGACACGGTTTCATGCACCACCTGCGCACCACGGTTGGCCACCGAATCGGTGCGTTGGGAAATCTCGTAGGCGGTGCGCGCGGCGGCGCTCACTTCTTGCTCGCGCTGCACCTGCTCGGTCACCGGAGTGGCGAACTTCACGACTTTCGCCAGCTTCTTGTTCACGTCGTAAACCGGGTTGTAGGAGGCCTCCAGCCACACCTCCTGGCCACGCGAGTCCATGCGCCGGAAACGGTCAGCGACGAAACGCCCTGCGTTGAGGGTTTCCCAGAACTGCTTATAGGCCGGCGCCGACACGTCTTCAGGGGCGCAAAACATACTGTGATGCTTGCCGACGATCTGCCCCAGGGTATAGCCCATGGCGTCGAGGAAGTGGGCATTGGCCCCGAGCACCCGGCCATCGAGGCTGAATTCGATCACTGCGGTGGAGCGCTGCAAGGCGTTGAGCAACGCGGCGTCTTCCTCGGCCTTGTCCAGCGCAGCGGTGGCGTCGGAGCCATAGGCGACCATGGCGTCGACCTTGCCGTGCTCATCGAAGTGCGGCACCCAGGTAGCGCGCATCCACGCCAGGTTGCCGTCGCCTTTGATGAAGCGGTAGTCGTCGCACACACTGGTGCCGTTTTTCATGGCCTGCAGGAAGTTCTTGAAGCAACTGAGCTCTTTGACGTAAGGCGGTATGAAATTCGCCAGCGGCTTACCCATCACGGCGCTTTCGGTGCTGCCGAGCAGGCCGATGAAATTGGCGTTGGCGGCCCTGATGACCAGGTCGCGGTCCAGCGTGAGGCTGATCATTGCCTGGTCGAGCTGGGTGTGCAGGCTCCGGAGTGCGTTCAACTCCAACTGCTGTTGTTGCAGTTTGTTTTTCAGTTTGTTGTTGAACATAGAGCACCCATAGGAGGAGTCGATTAACACGGTATCGAACCGGCTTGCGAAAGCTTGAGGGGCCGGCGCTGGCGAGGCGACGGCAGGCTGCCGGCTGGAGCTTAGTTGCGGATCATGTCAGCCGCGCGCTGGGTCGCTTCGGTGGTGCGTGTGGCCAGCTTGCGCACCTCATCGGCCACCACCGCAAAGCCCCGGCCTGCGCTGCCGGCACGGGCGGCCTCGATGGCGGCATTGAGTGCCAGCAGGTTGGTTTGCGCCGCGATGCCCTGGATGGAGCCTACGATCTCGGTCACCTTGCTCAGGTTGTTTTCCATCTCCTGATGCTGGGCCTGCTGCGCCTGGCGCAGTGCGTTTTGCTCATGCACCGCGTGGATGTCGGTGAGCGCGCCCACCACCCGCAGCGGCGCGCCATCGGGGCGGCGGCGCGTCTGGCCGCGGGCGCGGAACCAGCGGTATTCACCGCTCTTGAGCTTGAGCCGGTATGTGATGTCAAAACCGGTCTGGCCGCTGCGGTCGTTCAGGTGCGCGCCGAAGGCCTCGATGCTGCGCTGTTTGTCTTCCGGGTGCAGGCGCGAGGCCCAGCTGTCCAGAACATCGGGGAATTCTTCGACGGTCTCGAAACCCAGCAGCCGGCGAAACTGCGGCGACCACCAGAAGGGGTTGTTCGGGTTGACTGGGTCACCGGCGATCACTTCCATGTCCCATAGCCCGTCGTTGAGCATCTCACGGGCCAGTTCGAAGCGGGTCAGGGTCACGTCCAGCTCAGCGTCGCGCATGCGTTGGTCATGAATGTCGCGCAACGAGCCGGCCACCCGCAGCGGTACGCCCTGGCCGTCGCGCAGGGTTTCGCCGATGGCACGGAACCAGCGGTATTCCCCCGTCTTGGTGGCCAGGCGGTATTCGATGTCATAGGGCGTGCGGCCGCTGCGGTCGTTGAGGTGGCGGGCAAAGGCATCCAGGGTCGGCTTGCTGTCTTCGGGGTGCAGGCGATTGGCCCAGCTGCCGAGCTGGTTGGGGAAGTCGCTTTCGTCACGAAAGCCCAGCAGGCTGCGCAACTGGTCGGACCACCAGAAGGCGTTCTTTGGGTTCACCGGGTCGCCGGCCACCACTTTCATGTCCCACAACCCTTCGCTGGTGGCGCGGTTGACTAGGTTGAACCGGGTTTCCAGCTCAAGCGCATAGGCTTCGCGCTCGGCCAGCCGGGCAGAAAGCTGCTCCAGCTCGCCTTGCACCTCGGCAAGGTTCGCCTGCAGGGCCCGATGGCGCTCAGTCGCGCCTTTAATGGCATCGCCCAGGCGCTTGAGCACGGGAGAGGAAGGGGAGGTCTCGGCCGGTGCGTCGAAACGCTCCAGCGCAGCGGATGCGATCGGCAGCCAGCGAACAATGGCGAAATGATTGAAAAGGGACACGCTGACAGCCTCCTAGCGCAGGGAGATAACTGGCCGGCCAGGTAATGGCGGAGCCTGAATAAAGGCGCCGATTTCCTGACGGGATAACGGCTATTTGCCATCAGATGAAGGTCGAGGCATTTAGTTCTCCGGCTGCAGCGATATTTCCTGGCGAATGAGCGTGATCAGAAGGTATCCATCATGCATGGATGTGAAATACAATCGATCTCATTAACGTTCTTTGCAGGTGCCGACCATGCTTCAACGCGCCGATTCCGATGCGCAGGCATTCCATCAGCTCTACCAAGGCAACCAAAGCTGGCTCGAGCAATGGCTCAGCCGCCGCCTGGGCAGCCGCCACGATGCCGCAGACCTCAGCCACGACACCTTCATGCGGGTGCTGGCCGGCTCGCAGCGCATCGCCGACCTCAAGGAACCGCGCGCGTACCTGCTGACCATCGGCAAGCGCTTGCTGGTGAACTTCCACAAGCGCAACAGCCTGGAAAAAGCCTACCTCGACGCCCTGGCGCAACTGCCACCGGCGTGCGCGCCTTCGCCCGAGCACCGTTGGCAGGTGCTGCAAACCCTCCACGCGCTCGACGAAATGCTCGACGGCCTGCCCGACCGCGCCCGCCGGGCTTTTCTGCTCAGCCAGCTCGAAGGGCTGGGCTACCGCGACATCGCCGAGCGCCTGGGCGTGACCGAGCGCAGCGTAAAGCGCTACATGGCGTTGGCCTATGAACATTGCCTGCTGGTGGAGCTGTGCTGAACACCGCCCCCAGCGATGACGCCCGGCGCGTAGCCCGGGCTGCCGCACGGTGGCTGGTGCGTGTCGAGGCTGGCCAGCTCAGTGAACGTGACCTGGCCAGCCTGCAACGCTGGCGCCAGGCCTGCGAAGCCCACGAGCGCGCCTGGCACAACGCCCAGGCGTTGAAGGGCCGCTTCGCCAACCTGCCACCCGCGCTGGCCATGGCTACCCTCGACCGCCCACGGCAAAGCCGCCGGCAACTGCTCAAGGGCATGCTGGGCCTTGCCGTGGCAGTGCCAGCCGGCTGGCTGGCACTGCGCGAGCTGCCGCTGGCGGCCTGGCGTGCAGACCTTGCCACCGGCACCGGCGAGCACCGCACCCTCAGGCTGGCCGACGGCAGCGAGCTGCAGTTGAACACCGGCACTGCCGTGAGCCTCGACCAGGCCCGCCGCCGGGTGAAGCTGATCCGGGGCGAAATCGCCCTGCGCCTGGCCACTGCCCAGCCGTTTCTGATCGACACCGCGCACGGGGTATGCAGCTTGCGCGGTGGCGAGATCAACGTGCGCCAGGGCACCAGTGATTGCCAGTTCTCGGTGTATGCCGGTGCGGCAGACCTCTGGCCGATGCGCTACAGCGCCCTGGGGCTGCGTGCCGGCCAGCGCGTGACGGTAAGCGACCGTGGCGTGGCACCGATCAGCCAGTTCGACCCTCGGCAGCCTGGCTGGCGCGAGGGGGTGCTGGTGGCTATCGACCAGCCGCTGGGCGAAGTGCTGCGCGACCTTGACCGCTACCGCCCCGGCATCCTGCACTGGGCGCCGCAGCTGGAAACCCTGCGCGTCACCGGCAGCTTTCGCCTGGCCGACCCTGACCAAGTGCTCAGGGTGCTGGCCGCAACGCTGCCGCTGCAGGTGCAGTGGCGCACCCGCTATTGGGCCACCCTGGTACCTCGGCAACAGGCCGCGTGAAGTTTTTTGCAAAAACATGCGCCCGGCCTGTCCCCTTTTTTTCACTCGCCTGTCATTGGAGGTAAATCACTTTGAAGAGAGCCCGCCAATGCCTTCATCACACCGCCAGCGTGCCCGCTCACGCGGCCGGCTGACGTCCTCGTTCTGCGGCCCCACCCTGTGCCTGAGCATGCTGTTGGCAGCCGGCACCCTGCACACCTCCGCCGCCTGGGCGCAAAACCGCGCCTACAACGTGCCGGCCGGTGCGTTGGCCAATGCCTTGACCGGTTTCGCCGCACAGGCCGGGGTAAGCCTGTCGGTAGACCCAGGCCTGGTGAGCGGCCGGCGTAGCGCCGGGCTCAGCGGTGACTACAGCGTCGAAGGCGGCTTTGCCCAGTTGCTCGCCGGCAGCGGCCTGCAATTGCGGCCCGTGGGGGAGGGGGCTTACACGGTGGTGGTGGCCCCGGCCGCCGATGCCCTGGAAATCGCACCGGTGAACATCACCGGCACCCACACCTCGTTCGCCGACGACGAAGGCCAGGCCTACGCCGGCGGGCAAGTGGCACGGCGCAGCTCGCAGGGGCTGCTGGGCTCGCGTGACTTCATGGACACCCCGTTCAGCCTCACCACCTACACCAGCCAGGCCATCAAGAACCAGCAGGCCCGCACCCTGGGCGACATGGTCGCCAATGACCCGGCCGTACGCTCCACCAACCCTGCCGGCGGGCGGTTCGAGCAGTTCACCATCCGGGGTTTCAGCCTGTTCAACACCGATGTGGCCTACAACGGCCTCTACGGCCTGTTGCCGACCTACTCGATCGACATGGAAATGGCTGACCGTGTGGACATCTTCCGAGGCCCCACTCAGCTCATCAACGGCATCTCGCCGCGTGGCAGCGTCGGCGGTGGCATCAACGTGGTGCCCAAGCGCGCCACCGACAAGCCCATCACCGAGTTCACCGGCAGCTACGCCTCCAACAACCAGCTGGGGGGCGCCGTAGACATCGGCCGCCGCTTCGGCCCCGACAACCAGTTCGGCCTGCGCTTCAACGGCGTGAAGCAATCCGGCGACACCGAGTGGGACCACCAGAGCGTCGACCGCCAGATGGCCGTGCTGGGCCTGGACTTTCGCGGTGACCGGCTGCGGTTGTCCACCGACATCGGCCATACCGAGCGCGACACCGATGCCCCGCAGGAGCGGGTGATCGTCGGTGCCAACGCACCGGTACCCTCGGCCAAGGACGTGCGCAGCAACTACGCCCAGCCCTGGACCAAAGGCCGCACCAACGACACCTTCGGCGCGGTGAACGGCGAGTACGACGTCAATGATTCGGTGATGGTCTACGGTGGCGTAGGTGCGCGCCGCAGCAACCACGACTTCCTGCGCCATAACGTCTCGATCACCAACGCGGCCGGCGACTTCACCGTTCAGCCGCGCGACTTCACCCGCGACGAGAACGTGCGCACCGCCACCGCTGGCGTGCGCAACTGGTTCAGCACCGGGCCGGTGAGCCACGAGGTGAACCTGGCCGCCAGCTACTTCTACATGGACTACACCAACGGCGGCGCGCGCTACGCCAGTGGCAACAGCAACCTCTACAACCCGGTAGACCTGCCTGACCCGACCACGCCCACGCGGCGGGACGCCGAGGTGTACAACGAAAGCCGCTACACCGGTGTGGCGTTGTCCGACACCCTGGGTTTCCTGGATGACCGCTTGCTGGTCACCGTCGGCGGGCGCTGGCAGCGGGTGAAAACCAACACCTGGACCGACAACGTGCCCGACACCACTAACTACGACGAGGAGAAGTTCTCGCCGTCCGGTGGCGTGCTCTACAAGCTCACCGACCGGCTCTCGCTGTACGGCAACTACATGGAGGGCCTGAGCCAGGGCAAGATCGCGCCGTCGACATCCATCAACGAAGACGAAGTGTTCGCACCCTTCATCAGCCGCCAGGTCGAAGTGGGCGCCAAATATGACTTCGGCCGCGTTGCGGTCACTGCGTCGGTTTTCCGCATCAAGCAGCCCGCTTACGAAACCAACCCCACCACCCAGGTGTTCGGCCCCAACGGCAAGCGCGTGAACGACGGCATCGAGCTGAGCGCATTCGGCGAGCCGGTCGACGGCATCCGCGTGCTGGGCGGGGTGATGTTCATCGACAGCGAGCTCAAAGGCACCGTGGGCGGCACCAATGACGGCAACAGCGCGCCGGCCACGCCGCGCTTCAACGCCAACCTGGGCCTGGAGTGGGACGTGCCCGGCCTGCAAGGGGTGACCCTCACCGGCCGCGGTATCTACAGCAGCTCCCAATACCTGGACCAGGCCAACACCAAGGAAATCGGCAGTTGGGAGCGTTTCGACGTGGGCGCTCGCTACGCCTTCAAGGTCGAGGGCAAGGACGTGACGCTGCGTGCCAACGTCGAGAACGTGATGAACAAACGCTACTGGGCTTCGGCCGGTGCGTCGGATGACAGCGATGCGGGCTTGACCCTTTCGACTCCCAGAACCTACCTGCTCTCGGCAACGGTGGGCTTCTGACCCCCGGCCCTCAGGGGCCACATGGACACAAACCAGCGATCAGGGATGACGATCAGGCACGCCCCGGCGTGCCGCGATGGCTTTGCGTGATGTAACACCGCTGATGAGTGCACCACCCACTCGAGAAGGCCCGACGGGCTTTTGAACAGAAAGAGGAGAGCACGATGTTAAGCGAAACCAGGGCACCACTCGACGCGTTCGAGCCGGTGGCCGCTGCCTTGAACAATGCACACTACCTGGCGCGCCAGGGGCACTTCGAATCCAACGTGCGCAGCTACCCGCGCAAGCTCCCGCTGGCGATCGCCAAGGCGCAGGGCGTGTGGGTAACCGACGTCGAAGGCCGGCGTTACCTGGACTGCCTGGCAGGTGCCGGCACCCTGGCACTGGGGCACAACCCGCCTGCGGTGGTCGACGCCCTGGCCGGCTTTCTGGCGTCGGGCGCGCCGATGCACACACTGGACCTGACCACCGCGGCCAAGGATGCCTTCAGCGAAGCGCTGCTTGAGCTGCTGCCCAACCAGGGCCGCGGCTACTGCCTGCAGTTCTGCGGGCCCTCCGGTGCCGATGCCGTCGAGGCGGCGCTCAAGCTGGCCAAGACCGCTACCGGCCGAAGCAACGTGGTGGCCTTCAGCGGCGGCTACCATGGCATGACCCACGGCGCGCTGGCCGTGACCGGCAACACCGGCGCGAAGAACGCCCTCGGCCCCTTGATGCCGGGTGTGCAGTTCATGCCGTACCCGCATCAATACCGCTGCCCCTTCGGGCTGGGCGGTGAGGCCGGCACAGCGGCCATGGCGCGCTATTTCAGCGACTTCATCGACGATGTCGAAAGCGGCGTGTGCCGCCCGGCGGCGGTGATCCTCGAAGCCGTCCAGGGCGAGGGCGGTGCTAACCCGGCCCCGGATGCCTGGCTGCGCACCATCCGCGAAGTGACCCAGCGCCATGGCATCGTACTGATCCTCGACGAGGTGCAGGCCGGTTTCTGCCGGACCGGGCGGATGTTCGCCTACGAGCATGCCGGCATCGAGCCGGACATCATCGTCATGTCCAAGGCCGTAGGGGGTGGCTTGCCCCTGGCCGTGCTGGGCCTGCGCCGCGACCTGGACGCCTGGCAGCCCGGCGCCCACACCGGCACTTTCCGCGGCAACCAGATGGCCATGGTCAGTGGCCTGGCGACCCTGCACACCTTGCGCCGCGACCGCCTCGACCAGCAGGCTGCCGAGCGCGGCGCCTTGCTGGCGCGCGACCTCAAGGCCTTGGCCAAGGATTACCCGGCCATCGGCCAGGTTCGTGGCCGCGGCCTGATGCTGGGCCTGGAGATCGTCGACGAGCGCCAGCCGGCCGATGCCCTGGGCGCCCATCCGATGGATGCCCCCTTGGCGGCGCTGGTCCAGAAACACTGTTTCGAGCAGGGGCTGTTGCTTGAACGAGGAGGGCGCAATGGCAGCGTGATCCGGCTGCTGCCGCCGCTGATCATCGAGCCGGCCCAGTGCGCCGAAGTGGTCACCCGTTTCGAGCGCGCGCTGCATGGCGCATTGGGTGAAGCCCGTGGCTGAGCGCGCGCGGTCTTGCGCCGCCTTCCCGAGCCAAACCCCCATGGCTGAGCGCGCCGAGCCTGGCCACCGGGCCAGCGTGTCGCAGGTGGTCAGCGAGCTGGCCGCCACCCACGCCTTGCTCAACTGCCTGATCAAGGAGTTCGCCCTGCCCGAGCAGCGCTTGAGCTACGCCTGGCCTGCCCATGTGCGGGGCATGGCCCCTGGCGGTTACCTGCGTGCGCTGCGCGGCGGTGGCCTGCCACTGGTGATCAGCCTGCCCGAAGGGCGCCAGCTGTTCGTGCTGGTGGACCGCCAGGACCCGCTGGGCAGCCAGCGCTACCTGGGCGATGTGTACACCCGGCTGGGCGACGGCCCCTGGGCCTGCCCTACCTTCGCTGAGCTGGCCACACAGCTGTTGAGCGCCTGCGAACACATGGCCGGCGCACGCAACCAGGAGCTGCACGCTCAAGTGGCGCAGAGCCAACAGGTCACGGCGGCGATCATCGCCCATGCCCTGGGCAAGGGCCGCCCGGCGCCGTTGAGTGACTACCTGGCGAGCGAACAGGGGCTGCATTTCGGCCACCCCAACCACCCCGCACCCAAGGCCCGGCAGTGGCCAGAGCACCTTGGCCTGCACGCCTATGGGCCGGAGTTCGGCACAACCGTGCGGTTGCATGCCTTGGAAGTGCCCCGCGACGGGCTGGCCATCCGGGCCAACGGCCTGAGCCAGGCCGAGGCCTTGAACGGCTTTGCCGACCAGCGCCAGGCCGCAGCCGGCCGCGCGGTGATCTACCTGCACCCGGTGCAGGCGCAGCTGTTCCTGGCCGATGCCCGTGTGGCGCCATTGGTGGCCAGCGGGCAGGTGGTCGACCTCGGCGAACAGGGCGCGCTGGCAAGCCCCACCGCGTCGATGCGCACCTGGTACATCGAAGGCCACCGGTACTTTCTCAAAGGCTCGCTGAACGTGCGCATCACCAACTGCGTGCGCAAGAACGCCTGGTACGAACTCGACAGCGCGCTGCTGATCGACCGGCTGTTCCAGCGCTTGCGAGCCGAGCAGCCCGCCAGCCTCGGCGGTGCCGCGCTGGTGCGCGAGCCGGCCTCGTTGAGCTGGGCACCGGCCGGGGCGAGCGCCGAGGACGCGCTGTGGTTCCGCGAGCAGACCGGCGCGATCCTGCGCGAAAACTTCTGCCGCGAGGCCGAGCCGGGCAGTTGCCTGATGGCCGGCACGCTGTTCGCCCGCGACGTGCAACTGCGCCCGCTGGTGCAGAGCTTCCTGCAAGGCCCCGGTGGCGAGCCGGCCAGCGACGCCCACTTGCTGAGCTGGTTCGAGCGTTACCAGGCGCTGCTGCTGCGCCCGGTGCTGGCGCTGTTCTTCAACCACGGTGTGGTGATGGAGCCGCACTTGCAGAACGCAGTGCTGGTGCACCACAACCACCAGCCGGCGCAACTGCTGCTGCGAGACTTCGAAGGCGTGAAGCTCACGGCCGAACGCGGCCTGCAGTACCTGGAAGCCGATGCGCCGGAGCGTGTGCGGCAGTCGCTGACCTACTCGCGAGAGCAGGGCTGGAAACGCATCAGCTATTGCCTGTTCGTTAACCACCTGGCCGAAGCGGTGCTTGCCCTGAGCTGGGACCGGCCGGAACTCGCCACGGCCATGTGGGCCGGCGTGCACGAGCAATTGGGCGTGATACGCAGCGAGCTGTTGCAGCCTGCCCCGGAGCTGGATGCGCTGCTGGCCGGCGGGCCGATCGCCTGCAAGACCAACCTCAAGGTGCGCCTTGCCGCCCAGGCCGATCGCCATGCCGCCTACGTGCAGCTGCCCAGCCCTTGGGTGGGGAGGGTCGCCCCATGAACCAGGTGCCTGTCAACGTGCGCCAGGCCATTGCCCAGGCGCAAGCGGCCCAGCCCGACCCTCTGGCGATGTTCGTCTACGACCTGGGCGCACTTGCCGCGCATGTGCGCCAGGTGATGGCCGAGCTGCCGCAGGGGGTAGAGCTGTACTACGCAATCAAGGCCAACAGCGAAGCGCCGATCTTGCGCACGCTGGCGCCGCTGGTCAGCGGCTTCGAGATTTCCTCCGGCGGCGAGATCGAGCGGTTGCAGGCGGCGCAGAGCAAGCTGCCGTTCGTGTTCTCCGGCCCCGGCAAGCTCGACTCCGACCTTCACGCGGCCATCGGCCAGGGCGTGGCGGCTATTCACCTGGAAAGCCTCTCGGAAATTGCCCGCGTGGAGCGCATTGCCAAGCAGGCAGGGCGCTTGCAGCGGGTGTTCATCCGCGTCAACCCCGAGCTGCCGGCGCAGCTGTCGAGCCGGCTGGCGATGGCCGGCACCGCAACGCCGTTCGGGCTGGACGAAAGCGAGGTGCCCGAGGCCATCGCGCGGGTGCAGGCCTGCCCGCATCTGGAGCTGCAGGGCTTTCACGTGCATGCGCTGTCGCACCAACAGCAAGTGGAGCGCCATGAGCAACTGCTGGACCTCTACCTGCAGCGCTGGGCACAGTGGAAAGCCCTGGCCTTGCGGCCGCAAAGCATCACCCACCTGAACGTGGGCGGCGGCATCGGTGTGGACTACCTCAGTGGCGAGCGTTTCGACTGGGCCCGGCTGTGCCGGCACCTGGGGCAACGCCTGGGCGAGCTGGCCGACCGGCCGGTGGTGCGCTTCGAGCCGGGGCGTTTCATCAGCGCCGAGTGCGGCTACTACGCCATCGAAGTGCTCGACACCAAGGTCAGCCACGGCAAGCACTTCGTGGTGTGCCGCGGTGGCACGCACCAGTTCCGCCTCCCGGTCGCACAGGGGCACGACCACCCGATCGTTCACCTGCCGGCTTCCGGTGGCGCCCCCAGCGGGCCTGTGCAGCCCTGCACTGTCGTTGGCCAGCTGTGCACGCCCAAGGATGTGCTCAGCCGTGACTGGCCGCTGGCCGGTGTGGCGGTGGGGGATGTGCTGGTGCTGCCGATGGCCGGGGCCTACGGCTACAACATCTCCCACGCCGACTTCCTCTGCCACCCACGGCCGCTGCAATGCTTCCTGCCGGCCCAGGGAGGTGAAGGGTGAGCCCGGCGCGGGTGCCGCGCGCGCTGGTGGTGGTCAATGTGCTGCTGGGCACCATCACCGTAAGCCTGAACAACAGCTCGCTCAACCCGGCGTTGCCGGCGTTCATCGAGGCGTTCCGGATAGGCCCGGTGATGGCGACCTGGATCGTGGCGGCGTTCATGGTGAGCATGGGCATGGCCATGCCGCTGACCAGCCACCTGGCCCAACGCTGGGGGCGCAAGCGCCTCTACCTGATCGGGCTGGGGGCGTTCACCGCAGGTTCGGTGCTCGGTGCGATGGCCGGCTCCATCGAGGCGGTGATCGTGGCCCGGGCCGTGCAAGGTGCGGCCAGCGGGCTGATGATCCCGTTGTCGCTGGCGATCATCTTCGCGGTGTACCCCAAAGGTGAGCGGGGCCGGGTCACTGGCCTGTGGGGGGCGGCGGTGATGCTCGCCCCGGCGGTGGGGCCGTTGTGCGGCAGCCTGGTGCTGGAGGTGTTCGACTGGCGCGCGTTGTTCCTGATCAACGTGCCCATCGGCGTGCTGGCCATGGCGCTGGGTGGCCGCGTGCTGCCCGACAGCGACGCCGGCAAGCCCAGGCCGTTCGACGCCACCGGCTATGCGCTGGTGGCGCTGGGCATCGGTGCGCTGATGATCACCCTGGGCCAGCTGCATGGCCTGCAAGCGCTGCACGAGCCCTTGAACCTGGCCGGCCTTGCGCTGGCGCTGTTGTGCCTGGCGGGCTTCGTGCGCCATGAGCTGCGCCACCCGGCGCCGTTGCTGGAGCTGCGGGTGTTCGCCCTGGAGGGCTACCGCTCCAGCGTAGCGATCGCGGTGGTGCAGTCGGTCGGCATGTTCCAGTGCCTGGTGCTCGTGCCGCTGCAGGTGCAGATGGTGATGGGCCAGAGCGCCCTGTGGACCGGCACCGCGCTGCTGTTCACGGCGGTGGCCGCCAGTGCCTTCGGGCAGTGGGGCGGGCGCCTGCTGGACCGCTACGGGCCGCGGGGCGTGGTGTCGGCCGGGCTGTTGCTCACCGGCGGCGCCACCTTCGCCCTCGGCACCCTGGGCCATGATGCCGGCCTGCCGCTGCTGTGCCTGCTGATGTTGGTGCGCGGCGCGGGCCTTGGGCTCTCGTACATGCCGGTGACCACCGCCGGCCTGGACGTGCTGCCCGAGCCCCTGGTCACCCAGGGTGCGGCCATGAACAACATCTCGCGCCGCGTGCTGTCCTCGCTGGCCATCGTGCTGGGCTCGCTGTGGTTGCAAGCCCGTGCTGGCAGCGCCTTCGTTGCCGGCAACAGCGCCCTGGCCGGCGCCATTGGCGAAGTCTTCATCGCCACCGGCGCGCTCATCCTGCTTGCCCTTCCTCTGGCCTGGCGCTTTCCGCTCGCGCCAAGCCTCGACGCGGCCGCCGTTGACCCGGCAGCCCGCGAACACCGTACTTGAGGTACCGACATGAATTCCCTGACCCCTATCGAACAGATCACAACGCCCACGCAGGTCGACCCCGAGCTCTACCGCCTGGTGGCCGAGCGCGTGCTTGGGCAATTGCTGCAAACGATGCTTTACGAAGACGTGCTGCCCTACCGCCACGCGCGGGCCGGCGGCGGTGACCTGTTCACCCTGCACGGGCAGGCCGCCGATGGCCAGCCGGTGCAGTACCGCTGCCAGGGCCTGCTCAGCGACAGCTTCCAGATCATCCGCCTGCACGCGGCCACCCTGGAACGCATCGATGCCCAAGGCCAGGCCAGCACGCCCACACTCCACCAAGCGCTGTCGGAGCTGCTCGGCGACTTCCACGAGGCGCCGCACATGGCGCGCTTCGTTCAGGAGCTGGAACACACCCTGGCCAAAGACCTGCAAGCCCGCAGCCAGGGCTATCGCCCGCCCGTGCCGGCGCAGCAACTGAGCGCCGACGCGCTGGAGCGGCATTTCATGGATGCCCACAGCTACCACCCGTGCTACAAGTCGCGCATCGGCTTCTCGCTGGCCGACAACCGGCAGTACGGCCCGGAATTCGCCGCGCCGCTGGCGCTGGTGTGGCTGGGCATCGAGCGTGGGCTGGCCAGCAGTGGGCTGTCGCGGCAGCTCAATGAAGCGAGCTTCTGGAAGGAGGCGGTGGGCGACCAGCGCTGGGCCGAGTTCGAGGCCGCGCTGGCCGAGCAGGGCCGCACGCTCGCCGATTACCAGGTGATCCCGGTGCACCCGTGGCAGTGGGAGCAGGTGATCCAGCCAAGCTTCCAGCAGGAGCTGGCCGAGGGCCGCGTGCTGCACCTGGGCACTAGCGCCCCGGCCTACCGTGCGCAGCAGTCGATCCGCACCCTGGCCAACGTCGAGCAAGCCTCGGCACCCTATGTGAAGCTTGCGCTGAGCATCACCAACACCTCCAGCACACGCATCCTGGCGCGCCACACCGTGCTCAACGGCCCGCGGATCGCTGACTGGCTGCAAGGGCTGATCGCCACCGACGCCACCGCCCGCGAGCTGGGCTTTGTGATTCTCGGCGAAGTGGCCGGCGCCAGCTTCGACTACGCGCAACTGCCGGCCACGCGCCAGGCCCAGGTGTACGGCACGCTCGGGGCGATCTGGCGGGAGAACCTGAACCTGTACCTGGAGCCAGGCGAAAAAGGCGTGCCGTTCAACGGGCTGAGCGCGCTGGAAAACCGCTACGGCGGCGGCGAGGTGGCACCCTTCATCGCCCCCTGGATCGAGCAGTACGGCCTGCATGCCTGGGCAGCCCAACTGCTGCGGGTGAGCATCGCGCCCATCGTGCACATGCTCTACGCCGAAGGCATCGGCATGGAGTCGCATGGGCAGAACATCGTGCTGATCCACCGCGACGGTTGGCCGGAGCGCATCGCGCTGAAGGACTTCCACGACGGCGTGCGCTACAGCCCCGCGCACCTGGCGCGCCCGGAGCTGGCGCCGGAGCTGGTGCCGCTGCCGGAGAGCCATGCGCGGATCAACCGCAACTCGTTCATCCTCACCGATGACCTGGGCGCGGTGCGGGACTTCTCCTGCGATGCCTTCTTTTTCGTCTGCCTGGGCGAAATGGCGATCTTCCTGCGCCAGCACTACGGCTTGGCCGAGGCGCAGTTCTGGGAAATGGCCGCGCAAGTGGTGCTCGACTACCAGGCCGCGCACCCGCAACACGCCGCACGCTTCGCCGCCTTCGATGTGTTCGCACCCAGCTACGAAGTGGAAGCGCTGACCCAGCGCCGGCTGCTCGGCGATGGCGAGCGCCGCTTCAAAGTGGTGCCCAACCCCCTCCACCCACACAGGCCCACCCCATGCTGAGAACCAACCGCCTCAAGGCTGCGCTGGTGGCGGGCGAGCCGGTGCACGGGCTGATCGCCTCGATCCCAAGCCCGGTGGCCATCGAGCTGATTGCCGAAGCCGGCTACGACTTCGCGATCATCGACATGGAGCATGTGCTGATCAATCCCGAAACCGTGGAGAACATGATCCGCACCGCCGAGAGCTACGGGATCACGCCGCTGGTGCGGGTGCCAGACCTGTGCCCCAAGCGCATGCTGCGGCTGCTCGACGGCGGCGCCCAGGGCATTGTGCTGCCGCGGGTGGAGCAGGTGGCCGAGCTCGAAGGTGCCATCCGCGCTTGCAAGTACCACCCCCTCGGTGAACGCAGCCTCAACGCCGGGCGCCCGGGGGCGTTCGGCAAGCCGCGGCTGGCCGATTACGTGGGCCAGGCCAACGCCCAGGTGATGGTGGTGGCGATGATCGAAAGCGCCGAGGGCGTGCGCCAGGCCGAGCGCCTGGCGGCGGTGGCGGGGCTGGACATGATCCTCGAAGGCGCCGCCGACCTCTCGCAATCGCTGGGCATGCCTTGGCGCATCGACCAGCCACCGGTGCAGCAAGCCCTGGTCGACACCTGGCGCGCGGCAGCCGCTGCCGGCGTGCCCTACTGCGCCATCCCGCGCGCGCCGGGCGATCACGCCCGCTGGCGCGAGCGTGGCGTGAATGCATTCGTACTGGGCGACGAGCGCGGTATCGCGTTCCGCGCCCTCCAGGCCAAACTGGCCACGACCTCAGACCGAGGAACCGATTGAGATGAAACCCCAAAACACCCCCACTGGCGCTGCGCTGGTGATGCAAGACCTGTTCGACTGCCTGGTGGCCGAAGATTTCTTCGGCGACCTGCAACCCCACCTGATCAGCGCCGCCGAATGGCACAGCCGCCACCCGCAGGCGCCGCTGGCCCTCGAAACGGATGAGCAGCGCGTGTGGCATTGGTGCTATGACCCCAGCGAGCAACGCGGGCTGGCCGTGGCCGTGCGCCCGGGCATCACCCAGGCGTGGGAAAAAGTACCCGGCACGCCGGTTTGGGCTACCCAGGGCAGCAGCGCGCAGGCACTGGCGCCTGAAGCGTTCATGGCCATGGCCGTGCGTGGCATGGGCCAAGGCGAAGCGGGCCAAGACGAAGGCGTGAAGCTGTTTCTCGAGGTGCTGGGCATCAGCGTGCGGCAAACCGAGCTGTCGCTGGCACATCAGGTGCAGCCGCAGGCGGCGATGGCCCAGCGCGGCGCGGCGTTCTTTTTGGCGATGGAACAATGGGCCTCGCTGCGCGACCGGCCCTTCCACCCGCTGGCCAAGGCCAAGCAGGGCCTGGATGACGCGCAATACCAGGCTTACCAGGCCGAATTCGGCCAGCCGGTGCCGCTGAACTGGGTCGCGGTGGCCAAGGATTGCCTGGCGTTCGGCCAGGGTGTGGGCAGCCTTGCCAGCGAGCAGCCGGCGCACTACCTGCTCACTGCCGCCGAGCGCGCCGCCTTGCAGGCCGAGCTGGAGCAGGCGGGCCTTGCCGATACGCACCTGGCGTTGCCGGTGCACCCATGGCAACTGCAGCACAAGCTGCCGGAGATGCTCGGTGACGCCTTCGAACAGGGGCTCTGCCGGGTGCTGGCGTTCAACCAGGGCAGCTTCCAGCCTACCTCGTCGCTGCGTTCGCTGGCCGCCGGTGCCAGCGCCGCCGACCAGATCAAGCTGCCGATGGCGGTCTACTCACTGGGCGCCTCGCGCTACCTGCCAGCGGTGAAGATGATCAACGCCGACAAGAGCGAGGCGCTGCTGCGCCTGGGCCGCGAGCGCGACCCCCAGCTGCGGGGCAGCCTGCACCTGTGCGAAGAGGGCCGCTGGTGGGCGTTCATGCCGGCCGGCGCGACTCTGTTCGACGAAGCCCCACGCCACCTCTCGGCCTTGGTGCGGCGTTACCCACCGGCCTTGCTCGAAGGCGATTACCGACTGCTGCCGATGGCCGCGCTGGCCACGCCGTTGCCTGGCCGCGAAGGGCATTTCTTCGACCACTGGATGCAGGTGCGCGGGCTGCCGGCCTCGCCCGCGTCGGTGCTGAAGCTGTTCGGTGAGCTGTGCGAAAGCTTCTTCGACGTAAACCTGCGCATGTTCCGCCTGGGCATGCTCGGCGAGGTGCACGGGCAGAACGCCGTGCTGGTGTGGCGCCAGGGCAAGGCCGAAGGGCTGCTGCTGCGCGACCACGATTCGCTGCGCCTCTACGTGCCGTGGCTGGAGCGCAACGGCCTGCTCGATCCGCAATACCGGATCAAGAAAGGCCATGCCCAAACCCTCTACCACGAGCGCCCGGAGGATTTGCTCTTCTGGCTACAAACCCTGGGCATTCAGGTGAACCTGCGGGCCATCATCGAGACCCTGGCTGAGGTGTACGCACTGCCTGCGGTGGACGGCTGGCGTGTGCTGAGCCGCGTGCTGCACGAGCGTATCGAGGCCATTGGCTTCGACGAAGAGGCGCGGGCCATGCTGCAACGCCAGCTGTTCGATGCACCGGCCTGGCCGCAGAAGCTGCTGTTGCGGCCGATGATCGAACGCGGGGGCGGCCCGGGCAGCATGCCGTTCGGCAAGGGGCAGGTGGTCAACCCGCTGCGCAGGCTGGGCCTTGGCCGCTAAGGGGGCGCGCGCGCTGCCACGGCGGCAGGTGTTGGGTTTTGCGCTGGGCCTGGCCGGGGCGGCGTGCCTGCCGCCGCGTGCCTGGGCGCAGGCACCGATGCGGGTGGTCACATTGTTCCAGGGGGCTACCGACACGGCGGTGGCCTTGGGCGTGCAACCGTGCGGGGTGGTGGACTCTTGGAGCGAAAAGCCCATGTACCGCTACCTGCGCCCGGCGTTGGCCGGGGTGCCGCATGTGGGCCTGGAAACCCAGCCGAGCCTGGAAGACATCGCCCTGCTGCAGCCGGACCTGATCGTCGCCTCACGGTTTCGCCACGAGCGCGTGGCCGGGCTGCTGTCGCGGCTGTGCCCCACGGTGATGCTCGAAGAGGTGTTCGACTTCCAGAAAACCCTGGCCGTGATGGGCCAGGCCTTGCAGCGCCAGGCCCAGGCCGCAGCGCTGCAAGGGGCCTGGGACGCGCGCGTCGCGCGCCTGCGTGAGCGCCTGCAGGCGCGTTTCGGCGCGCGCTGGCCGCTCAGCGTATCGGTGCTGGATATTCGCGATGACCACCTGCGTGCGTACCTGCCGGCCAGCTTTGCCGGTATGGTGCTGTCGCAGCTGGGGTTCGTGTGGAACCGCTACAGCCAGGCGGCCAGCGGCGTGTCGCTGAAAATCACCAACCGCGAAAGCCTGCCGGCGGTGGATGCCGATGTGTTCTTCGTGTTCGGCCACGGCGACGGCCCGGCAGTCAAGCGCCAGTACCAAAGCCTGAGCAGCCACCCGCTGTGGCAGCACCTGGCCGCGCCACGTGAGGGCCAGGTGTGGTGGGTCGATGGGGTGGCGTGGATTCTGTCCGGCGGCATCCTTGGCGCGCAGCAGGTGCTGGACGATGTGGAACGGACGTTGTTGGGAGGGCCCGGCCAATGAAGGTGGGCAGTCGATTTTTCATCGGCCTGGCGTTGTTGCTGGGCTGTGCGGCGTTGAGCCTGGCCAGCGGGCCGCGCTGGATCGCCCCGGGCACCCTCTGGGCGGCGCTCAACGGCGCCGACCCCATGGATGTGCAGCAGGTGCTGGTGCTCTCCACACGCCTGCCACGTACCCTGATCGCCATGGCCGTAGGCGCGGGGTTGGCGGTGGCCGGCGCGCTGATGCAGGCGATGACCCGCAACCCGCTCGCCTCGCCGGGGTTGTTCGGCATCAACGCCGGGGCGACGTGCGCGATCATCCTGAGCCTGTCGCTGTTCTCCCTGAACGCGCCGCAGCAGTGGCTGTGGGCAGCATTCGCCGGGGCTGCGGTGGCCGGTGCGCTGGTGTGGAGCGTGGGCACCCTGGGCCGGGGCGCCTTGAGCCCGTTGCGCATGGTGCTGGCGGGTGCGGCGATCACCGCGCTGTTCAGCGCCTTCAGCCAGGCGATGTTGGTGGTCGACCAGCAGGGGCTCGACACCGTGCTGTTCTGGCTGGCCGGCGCCCTGGGTGAGCGCAGCCTGGCCAGCGCCGCGCCAATGCTGGCGTGCGTGGCCGCCGGGTTGCTGTTCGCCTGGCTGCGCGCAGCGCAGGTCAATGTGCTCAGTGCCGGCAGCGAGATCGCCACCGGCCTGGGCCAGCGCACCGGCTGGGTGCGCCTGCAGCTGGCATTGCTGGTGATCGTGCTGGCGGGCAGCGCGGTGGCGTTGGCGGGCAGCATCGGTTTCGTCGGGCTGATCGTGCCGCACCTGGCGCGGCGCCTGTTCGGCATCGATCACCGGGCGATGTTGCCGGGCTGCGCGCTGTTGGGCGCGTGCCTGTTGCTGCTGGCCGACGTGCTGGCACGGGTGCTGATCCTGCCGCAGGAGGTGCCGGTGGGGGTGATGATGGCGTTCATCGGCGGGCCGTTTTTCATTTTGCTGGCGCGCCGGGGGGTACGGAATGGATAACTTGCTGGTGTGGCGCACTGGAGCGTTTTCCCGGCGGGTGGCGCCGCTCACGCTGCGCCGTTTGGGGCTGGCACTGCTGGCGACGCTGGCGGTGATGCTGCTCACGCTGTCGCTGGGCAAGGTGCTGCTGTCGCCTTCGGCACTGTGGCAGGGCCTGATCGGGCCGGGCGATGCGGGCATTGGCTTCATCGTGCAGCAATTGCGCCTGCCCCGGATGCTGCTGGGTGGGCTGATCGGTGCCGCACTCGCGGTGGCCGGGCTGATCTTGCAGGGGCTGATCCGCAACCCGTTGGCATCCCCCGACCTGCTGGGGCTTTCCAGCGGTGCCAGCGCCGCAGCGGTGTTGTACCTGAGCACCCTGGCCGGTACCTGGGGCCTGGGCTATCTGCCGGCGGCCGCCATGCTGGGCGCCGGCGCCGCGGTGCTGGCGATCTACCTGCTGGCCTGGCAGCAAGGGGTCTCGCCGCTGCGGCTGGTGCTGATCGGCGTGGGCGTGTCGGCGATGCTGGCGGCCGCGACCACCTTCATGCTGGTGTTCAGCCCATTGACCACCACGCTGTCGGCCTACGTGTGGCTCACCGGCAGCGTGTATGGGGCCGACTGGCGCGCCGTGGGCCGCCTGGCGCTGTGCCTGGCGGGCCTGTGGCTGCTGCTGGTGCCGCTGGCGCGGCAGGTGATGGTGCAGCAACTGGACGAAGGCCTGGCGATGGGCCTGGGGGTGCGCGTGCAATTGATGCGCGCGGCACTGCTGGCGGTCAGCGCGGGCTTGGCCGGGGCGGCGATCGCCTGGGGCGGGGCCATGGCCTTCGTGGGCTTGATCGCCCCGCACATCGCGCGGCGCCTGGTGCCGCCGGGGTTCGTGGGCCAGGCGGTGATGGCCGCACTGGTGGGCGCCAACCTGGTGATGCTCGGCGACCTGGCCGGGCGGACCCTGCTGCCGCCGCTGGACTTGCCGGCGGGCATTTTCGTGGCAGCCTTCGGCGCCCCGTACTTTCTTTACCTGCTGATCAAGCAGCGACACTGAGGTGGTTGAAATGAATTCCCTTGCCAGCCAAGGCCTGCACCTGGGCTATGCCGGCCGTTCCATCATCGAAGGGCTCGACCTGGCCCTGCCGCGCGGGCAGGTGAGCGTGTTGATCGGCAGCAACGGTTGCGGCAAGAGCACCCTGCTCAAGAGCTTTGCGCGGCTGCTCAAGCCCAGCGCCGGCAGTGTGTTGCTCAACGGCCAGGACATCCAGCGCAAGCCCACCGCCCAGGTGGCGCGGGAGCTGGCGATCCTTCCGCAGATGCCGGTAGCGCCCGAGGGCATCAGCGTGCGCCAGCTGGTGAGCTTGGGCCGGTACCCTTACCAGAGCTGGATGCATCAATGGTCGGCCGATGACGAAGCCGCCGTGGCCCGCGCCCTGCAGCGCACTGATCTGGAGGCGCTGGCGGGGCGGCCGGTGGACGAGCTCTCCGGCGGCCAGCGCCAGCGCGCCTGGATCGCCATGGCGCTGGCCCAGGACACCGAGTTGCTGCTGCTCGACGAGCCCACCACCTTTCTTGACCTTGCACACCAGATCGAGGTGCTCGACCTGCTGCGTGAGCTCAACCGCCGCGAGGGCAAGACCGTGGTGATGGTGCTGCATGACTTGAACCTGGCCAGCCGCTACGCCGACCACATGGTGGCCGTGCACGGCCGGCGCGTGTGCGCCCAGGGTCGCCCGGGGCAGATCCTCGACGAGGCGCTGGTCAGGCAGGTATTCGGGCTGGAGTGCCGGATCATTCCTGACCCGTTCTTCGGCACCCCGCTGTGCATCCCTTTCGGCCGTGACATCGCACCATGAGCGGGGCGCATAAGTTGAGCCCCAGCCAATGGGAAGCCCTGGCCGGCCCGCTGCGGCTGTGCAGCGCCGCTGAGGTGGCGCACAGCCTGCCGGCGGCGCAGTGGCTGGACGAGGCGCTGTGCGCCGAGCGCCTGGACGCGCTGAGCCCGGTGATCGGCTCGCCGACCCGGCGCATCACGGCCTCGCTGCTGGGCAAGCGCCTGTCGTTCCTGATGACCGGCGCGTGCCTGTACGCGATGTCTGCCTACGACAGGGGGCTGGCGCTCACCTTGGACAACGCCTTGGTCGATGCGCGCCATGACGGCAAGGTGTGGATATCCTCGCTGCCGCTGCGCGACCTGGGCACCAGCACACCCGAGCCTGGCCAACGTGAGGCCTGGCGCCGGGGCCTGGCGACCACGCTGTTCGCCGGGCTGCTGCAACCGTTGTGG
Source organism: Pseudomonas sp. URIL14HWK12:I12 (assembly GCF_003097135.1). Classification (GTDB taxonomy): domain Bacteria; phylum Pseudomonadota; class Gammaproteobacteria; order Pseudomonadales; family Pseudomonadaceae; genus Aquipseudomonas. Next base: position 456,310 of record NZ_QEQL01000005.1, on the reverse strand, counting down.
GAGGTGTTCTATCAGGTCAGCGGCGTGCCTCGGCGCATCCTCTGGGAGAACACCGCCGTGCGCGTGTATTCCCTCTACGAACGGCGCCTGGCCAAGCACGAGAGCCCCGAGGTGCGCGAGCGTGCCCGGGCCGACCTGCACTGGCTGCTGGCCGACGCCTCGAACGAGGTATTCGGCCTGGCCTACAACCCCTTGGCACACTTCGACCGGCCGCCCACGCCCATACCCGGCAGCGACCGCAGCGTGCGGGTGCGGCGCACCTGCTGCTTCTACTACCGGGCCAGCGACCCTGTCGAATACTGCTCCACCTGCCCCCTGATCTGCCCGAGGCCTTCACAATGAACAGCTCCTCTTCTGCCGCGCCTTGCCTGGTCGAGGCCTATCGCCCCATCAGCAGCTCCACCATCGGCCACTTCGGCCGTGACGGCCACCTGCCCGGGCTGATGCCGCTGGCGCCCAACGTGAACCTGGTGGGCCACGCCTTCTGCGTGCAGGTGCAGGCGCCGGATGGCGCCATCCTGCGGGATGCGCTGATCGCCTGCCCGCCGGGGGCGGTGCTGGTGGTGGCGTGCGATGGCGAGCCGCATTGCGCCTGCTGGGGCGAGCTGCGCAGCCTGGCCGCACTGGTCAAGGGCGTGGCTGGGGTGGTGATCGACGGGCCGGTGACGGACACGCGTGCGCTGCGGCAACTGCCGCTGCCGGTGTTCTGCACGGGCGCCAGCGCCTATACCACGCGCTCTATTGGCGAGCACGGCAGCGTGGGCCAGCCCGTGCAGCTGGCGGGCGTATGGGTACGGCCCGGGGACCTGATCGTGGGCGACGACGATGGCGTGCAGGTGCTTTCGCAGGAAAGGGCCTGGGAAATGCTCGGCGCATTCGAGCAGAAACAGCGCCAGGATGCCGAGCGGCGCGACGGGTTGTTCCAGCGCTGGCAGGCGGGGCGGTAGGCGCGCGCTGCGCCCTCCCACCCAGGCGCGCTGCTACTCCGCCTGCACCTGGTTGGTAAAGATCTCCACCGCGCTCACCACCCGCTTGGCGCCGTTCTGAATTTCGCTGATCACCGTGCCGGCCCTGTTGGCCAAGGTCAGCCCCGACTCCGCCTGCGCCTTGCCGGTACCGATGGTCGACACCGCACGGGAGGCCAGGGCCTGGTTCTGCTGCACCACATTGCCGATTTCCACTGTCGCCTGGCTGGTGCGCGACGCCAGCTGGCGGACTTCATCGGCCACCACTGCGAAACCACGCCCCTGTTCCCCGGCCCGCGCGGCCTCGATCGCAGCGTTGAGCGCCAGCAGGTTGGTTTGCTCGGCAATCGAGCTGATGGTTTTGATGATGGTGGAGATCACCTGGCTCTGCTGGTCCAGCGCCTCGATGCCCTCGGCGGCGTCTTGCATGTGCACGGCCAGGTCAGCCATCACCGACACCGCCTCCTTGACCACCTGCGCGCCTTCCTGTGCGCTGTTGTCGGTCTGCACCGAGGTGCGATAGGCCATGGTCGCGGCGTCGGCAATCGCCGTCTCGCGCAGCACCTGCTCGGTGATCACCGTGGCGATCTTCACCACTTTGTAAAACCTGCCGGTGGCGTCGGAGATCGGGTTGTATGAAGCCTCCAGCCATACCTCGCGGCCGTGGCTGTCGACACGTTTGAAGCGGTCAGCCACATACTCGCCCCGGCGCAGGCGTTCCCAGAGCTGCTCGTACTCGGGCGAGCCGGCCATTTCCTGGGTGCAGAACTGGCGGTGATGGCGCCCGCGAATCTGCTCAAGGCGGTAGCCCATCGCATGCAGGAAGGGGTCGTTGGCGGTGAGCACGTGGCCTTGGAGGTCGAACTCGATCACGGCGGTGGAGCGCATCAACGCCTTGATGAAGTCGTCGGCATGGCGCGATGCCTCAATGGTGCGGGTCAGGTCGTTGGCGTAGACGGTGAAGTTGAGAAACTCGCCACTTGCGCTTTGCACCGGCACCAGCATGACCCGTAGCCAGGCCTCGCCGCCGTCCTTGCGCATCAGGCGCATGGCGCCGCCGAAGTACTCCCGGCGTTGAATGGCCGTACGGATGCGCCCATGGAAGTCGGTATGGACCACACTCTTGGGAACAAAGGCCTCCAGCGGCTGGCCTACCAGTTCGGCATTGCGATAATTGAGGGTGGTTTCGAAGTTGCTGTTCACACTGACGAAGCAACCATTGCCATCCAGGCGCATGTGAATCGCAGCCGCATCCAGGCGGTCGCGGATCTGTTTGAAGACAGCCACTTCTTCTCGGAGGGCGGCGAGCTCAGCTTTCAAACGGCGCGTCTGGAACATGGTTTTTGACCGGGCAGGGAGGTTGTTTCAGGGCATCGGCCAATGCTTCAAATTATTTAGCGCGCAAAATAAATAGGCCGACGAGTGGCACATGGCTATAAGCGGCAAGCTGCCGCATAAGGGAAGGAGAGCACCCATGGCTTTTTTGGTTTTCTTGATCGCCTGCGGCGCCGCAGGCACTACCGGCGTGCTGTTCAAACCCGGTGAGTGGTACGCCGCATTGAAAAAACCCGGCTTCACGCCCCCGGATTGGGCCTTCCCAGTGGCCTGGTCATTGATCTACCTGCTGCTGGCCGGCGCCGGCTATCGGCTGAGTACCTTGCCGGGCAGCCAGTTCGCACTGGCGCTGTGGGCTGCGCAGATCGCCTTGAACACCTTATGGACGCCAGTGTTCTTCGGCGCCCACAAGCTGTTCGTCGCGTTGGTGGTGCTGGCGCTGCTATGGCTGGTGACCGCCGCGTTGCTGGTGGCGGCGTTCAGCCTCGACGCGCTGGCAGGCTGGATGCTGGTGCCGTACCTGGTGTGGCTGAGCCTGGCCGCTGCGCTGAACTTCCGGCTGTGGCGCGACAACCCCTGAGCCACTTCATAGCTTGAAACGGCCCAGCATCCGCTCAAGCCCCGCAGCCAGTTGCGACAACGCCTGGCTTGCCTGCGCGGTCTGCGCGGCGGCGTCGGAGGTTTGCGCTGCCAGGTCGCGGATGCGCACCAGGTTGCTGTCCACCTCGTGGGCTACGTGGGCCTGCTGCTCCGCTGCCGCGGCGATCAAGGTGTTGCGCTCGTTGATGCCCATCGCGGCGGTGTAGATACGCTCCAGCGCACCGCCGGCATCGGTGGCCTGGGCAAGGGTGCCGCCGGCCTGGCTCACGCTGCTGTGCAGGGCGTTCACCGTTTCCTGAGTGCCACGCTGCACCGCGGTGATCATCCCTTCGATCTCGCTGGTGGATTCGGCCGTGCGCTTGGCCAGCCCGCGCACTTCATCGGCCACCACCGCAAAGCCGCGCCCGGCCTCGCCAGCGCGGGCGGCCTCGATGGCGGCGTTGAGGGCGAGCAGGTTGGTTTGCTCGGAAACCGAACGGATCACTTCAAGCATTTTGCTGATGCTGCCGGTTTGCGTCGACAGCGCTGTGGCCTGCGCCGAGGCATTCTGCACGTTGCCTACCAATACCTGGATCGACGCCACCACCTCGCCCAGGCGCCCCTGGCCTTCGCCGGCGGCTTGGGTGGAATGCCGCGACTGCTCTAGCGTTGCCGCTGCGTTATGCGCCACATCGTCCACTGCCGCGCTCATTTCGGTAACCGCCGTGGCGGCCTGGTCGAGCTGATCGTTCTGCTGGCGTAGCGCTTCGCTGCTCTGGCCCATGGAGGTGGTCACCTGCTCGGTGGCGGCGGCCAACTGCGCGGCAGCTCCGGAGATTTCACCCAGCGCTACCCGCAGGTTCGCCTGCATCTGGCCCAGGGCACCTAGCAACTGCCCGGGTTCGTCGTGCCCGTCCGCCGCCACGGCGTGGCTGAGGTCGTTGTCGGCAATGCGCTGCGCGGCGCCCAAGGCGGCCTTGACCGGCAGGATCACGCTGCGGCTGAAGCGCCAGGTCAGCAACAGCCCCACCAGCACACCGGCCAGCGTCATCCCGAGCGTCCAGGCCACCGATGCGTGGTAAGTGCCCTGGGCCTCAGCCTGCTCGGCCTGCGCCTCGGCCACGCCCAGGTTTGCCAGCTTTTCCATCTGCGCCATCATCGGCGTTGCGTAGGTGTTCAACCCGCGCATCGCCTCCAGCGCCTCAGGGCGTTTGCCTTGGGCGAGCAGGTCGATGATCGGCCGCGCCTTGCTCACATACTCTTCGTACAGGGACGTGAGCGCGGCGAGGGACTGCTTGCCGGGCTCATCGGCCACGTAGGGGGCATACGCCTTGAGCGTGTCGCGGATGTGCGTGGTGATCGTGTCCCACTTCTTCTGGTTGTCGGCAAACTCGCTTGGCCGGTCGAAGGTGTAGAGCTGGAACATGGTGATGCGCATCCGCGCCAGGTGCAGGTTCAGGTCTGCCGCGAGCGCCTGGCGGTTGAGCGACTTGCCCTCCAGCGTCTCGACCGAGTTATAGAGCGCCGAGCTTTGCCACAGGCTGAAAGCGCCCAAGCCAATGAGCAGTGTGATCAGCAAGGAGAATGCGGCAAGGGTTCGGGGGGTTATGGCAATCGAGCGCAGCATGGGCAGCCTCCAGCCGAACGGCCAAAGATAGGAGTAACCCTGTTATCGGCGAAAGCTTGCCCGACTTGAAAGGCCGGCGCCCCTCAACGCCCTGAGCGCAAACAGTTCAAGGGTTCAAATAAGATTCGTCTGATTCGATGCTTTCAGGCTGCAGTGCAACATGCCCTGGCCTCCCCGCAAGGGGGCCTACCGATACCCACCATCAAAAAGGGCACTGCAATGTTCCACTCCCTGAGCAAACTCACCCTGGCCTGCGGTATGGGCTGCCTGCTGGCTGGTACCGCCTTCGCCGACGGCGGCCAGATCGTCTTCACAGGCTCGGTCACCGATAACGCCTGCACCATCAGCACCAATGACGTCAACAAGTCGGTCTCGCTGGACCCTGTGCGCATCGCTGACTTCGGCAACGTCGTTGGTGCCAAGGCCAAGCCGCGTTCCTTTTCGCTGAGCCTGGACAACTGCAGCCTGGAAACCCGCCGCAACGCTGCAATCACCTTCAGCGGGCAACCCGCTGCCACCGATAGCACGCTGCTGGGCTTGACCGGCGAGAACCAGGTCAAGGGCATTGCCATCCAGATCGACGATGCGCGCACCGGGACCAAGGTGGCGCTGAACACGCCCACCGCCGACTACGCGCTGCGCAGCCAGACCAACACCTTCGACTTCGTCGCCTCCTACGTGCGCACGGCGCTGGACGTGACCGTGGGCCAAGGCGATGACGCGGTGACTACCCCGGGTATCGGCACCGGCCAGGTCAACGCACTGGCCACGTTCGACGTCACCTACAAATGATTCACCGCCGCAGCCGGGCGTGATGCCCGGCTGCGGCCCTCGAAGGCTTCTTCCCATGCGCAATACATTGCTTCTCTCCCTCGCCTGGCTAGCGCTGTGCTACACCTCGGCGAGCAATGCCTCGGTCACCGTGGGCGCCACCCGGCTCATTTACGACGGCGCCCAGAACGAGGCCAACCTGACGGTCAGCAACCGTGCCGACGACGCACCCTACCTGGTGCAGTCGTGGGTCAGCAGTTATGCCAGCGGCAGTGAAGCGGCGGTGGATGATTTCATCGTTACCCCGCCACTGTTTCGCCTGGACCCAAACAAAGAAAACATCCTGCGGGTGATTTTCGCCGGTGCGGCGGATGTGCCGCGTGATCGTGAAAGCCTGTTCCTGATGAACGTCAAGGCCATTCCGGCGATCAGCGATGCGCAGCGTGACAAGAACGTGCTGCAGATCGCGCTGAAAACCACCATCAAACTGTTCTACCGCCCGGCAGGGCTCAAGGGCTCGCCCAAGGCAGCGGTGGCGGGGCTGCGCTGGCGTGCAGAGGGCGGCCGGCTTTACGTCGACAACCCCTCGGCCTTCCATGTGGTGGTGAGCGAACTAAAGGTCAACGGCCAGGCGCTGAAGCAACAGATCGAGGTACTCAAACCTGGTGAGCAACGCAGCTTGCCCGCCAACACCAAGCCAGGCGACCAGATCACCCTGGCCTACATCGACGACTACGGCACCAACGTGACCGCACCGGTCATCCGCCTGCCCTGATACGTCCGCTTCGCTCACCCAGGATCACCCATGGTCACTCCCTCCCTTGCCGGGCGCCGCTGCGCCGCGGTGTCGCTCGGCCGCCCGCTGGCTGCGGCCCTGGCCTTGCAACTGGCCACGGCGCAGGCAGGCATGCAGTTCGACCCCAGCTTTCTGGAGATTGGCGGGGGGCGTGCACCCGAGCAGGCCATGCAGCACCTGGGCACATTCAGCGACGGGCAGTTGCCCGGGGTGTATCGGGTCGACATCACCGTGAACCAGAAGGCTGCCGAGCAGCGCGATGTCCGGTTCATCCGCACCGAGCAAGCGGGCCAGTCTGCTTCCGGGCTGTTCCCCTGCCTGGACCGCCAGTGGTTCCTGGCCCAAGGCGTTGCCGAGCGTGCCCTCAACGAGCGCCACGATGCCAACCCCAATTGCCTGGCGTTGGACCAAGGGCTGGCGGGGGTGACCTACGACTATGATTTCAACCGCCAGGCACTGGCCATCGACATTCCCCAAGCTTACCTGGGCCAGGTTCCGTTCGCCCTGCGCCGCCAGCAATGGAGCGCCGGCGAGGCGGTGGCGTTCACCCAGTATTCACTGAGCGCCAGCACCGTGGACGGCAATGACAACCGCCGCCAGGATCAATTCGCCAGCTTGCGCAGCGGCGTCAACGCAGGTGCCTGGCGCTTGCGCAATTTCTCGACCTGGCGCAATGGCACTGGCACGGCCGGGCGCTGGGAGTCGCTGGAAAGCTACGCACAACGAGACATGGGCGACCTGATGGCGATCGCCACGCTTGGGGATGCGACCACCGAGGGTGACCTTTTCGATGCGGTGCCCTACCGAGGCCTGAGTGTGGCCTCGGACCTGGACATGCTCCCCGACGACGCCCGGCAGTTTGCGCCGGTGGTGCGCGGCATCGCCAATGGGCGCTCGCGGGTGGTGCTGCGGCAACGTGGCTACGTCATCAAGGAGCAGTGGGTGCCTTCGGGCCCGTTCGCGATCACCGACCTGTATTCCACTGCCAGCAACGGCGACATCGAAGTCACGGTCGAGGGGCCTGACGGCCAGGTGCAGGTCTATACGCAGTCGTTTTCTTCAGTGCCCTACATGCTGCGCGAAGGCCAGCTGAGCTATGCGCTGTATGCCGGGCGCTACCGCTCTGCTTCAATCGCCGCCAATGCGCAAGCCCCGGTATTCACCCAAGCCACCGTGCGCCGGGGCCTGAGCCATGGCACCACGTTGCTGGGCGGAAGCCTTGTCAGCGACGCTTACAGCGCTGGCCTGCTCGGCGTGGCCCATGATTTCGCCGGGCTGGGGGCGGTGTCGGTCGACATCACCCACGCGCGCAGCGCAGGCGTCGGGCCGGGCAACACCACCGGCAGCGGGCAGTCTATGCGTTTTCGCTACTCCAAGTCGCTGTCGGTGACCGACACCCACTTCAGCCTGGTGGGCTACCGGTACTCCACCGGCGGCTACTACAGCTTCAGCGAAGCACTGGCCGCCAGGGCGAACATTGCAGGCAGCGAGCCGTCGGGCTCGGCTTACCGCGCCGGCCACCTGAAGAGCAATTTCAGCGTCAACCTGTCTCAGCCGCTGGGCAGCTACGGCGGGCTCTATGCGAACCTGTCCAAGTCGGCCTATTGGGACAGCAGCGCCACGCAAACCTCGCTGCAACTGGGCTACAACGTCAGCAGCGGCCAGGTCGCCTATTCACTGGCCCTGGGGATGAACCAAGGGCAACAGGCTGACCGAATGCTGACCCTGAGCGTCAGCCTGCCACTGGGGCGGGAGGGCAGGCAACGCCTGGCTGCCAGCACTCGCTTCGACAGCCGGGGGGCGGCCTCGCAATTGGCGACCCTTAGCGGCAATGCCCTCAAGAACGACGCGCTGTCCTACAGCGCCGGAGTTTCCCGGCAGGCCAGCGCCGGCCAGCGCAGCAACGGCATTAACCTGGCGGCCCAGTACGAAGCCTCCAGCGCCATCGTGCGTGGCGGTTACAGCCAAGCCGGTGGCGGCCGCCAGCTCGACCTCGGCATCGAAGGCGCGGTGGTGGGCTACGGCAACCACCTGATCCTGGCCCAACCCTTGGGCGAGACCAACGTGATCGTTGCTGCACCCGGCGCCGCCGGCGTGGCCATCGCCAACAAACGCGGTGTGCGCACCGACCGGCAGGGCTACGCGGTCGTGCCGTCGGCCTTGCCTTACCGCAAGAACCGCATCTCGCTCGATACGCAAACCATCGGCCCCGATCTGGACATCGAGCAACTGGTGCAGGAAGTCACACCTAACCGTGGCGCTTTCGTGGTCGCCGATTTCGAGACTCGGCAAGGCCGCCGCGTGCTGTTTCGGGTCATCGACCAGCACGGCGAGCCGGCGCCGTTTGCCGCCAACGCCCGGCTGTTCGCAGCCGATGGGCGAGCGTTGGGCAGCACGCTGGTGGCCGACAACGGCCGTGTTTACCTGAGCGCCGTGCCTGCGCGGGCGCGCCTTAGCATCGACCTGGGCGACCAACGCTGGTGCAGCCGCGAACTCATTCTGGACGACGCCTCCAACCGAGCCGCCGCCGGCATCACCCGAATGGACATTCAATGCCAACGCCCGGAAACGGGTGCAGGCCATGAGGATTCTTGAACCATGAACATTTTCCGTTGGCCGCTGACGATCCCAGGCCTGCTCTGCCTTTCGCTGTGCTGGGCCCTGGCCGGTTATTCGAAGCCGGCCTACGCGTTCATCAGCGGCAGCATGGTCTGTGGCACCTCCGTGCCCGATTACAACTACACCTTCGAGCCCGGTGCTGCGTTCCGCATCCCTTTCAGCGGAAACTGCACGGCGATACGGGTGTTTCCGTTCGGTGCAGCGGCGAACCTGTCGATCCAGCCGACCTCCGGCACAGCGCCGGCGGAAATTCGCGTACTGGACACCTACAGCAATACCTACATGTCGAAATTCGGCCTGGGCACTGCCGGCGCGGCGTGCCTGGGCGGCGGCAAGGCTGGGCCGTGCCCGTTCATCCCAGTCAACGGCAGGGTCGACTACACCTATTACCTGGTCGGCACGGCGCCGTATTCGCCCGGCACGCGCACGGCCACGGTACGGCTGGGCATCACGGCGGTGCGCTACCCGGACTACGCAGAATGGCTGCACACCTTCACCTTTCGCTACACCGTGGCATCGACCGCCTGCACATTGCTGAGCCCCAGCTCGCTCAACCTGAATTTCGGCACCATCAGCAGCGCAACCTTGAGCAACCAGGTGCAGCGAGTCGCCGTTTCGGTCAATTGCCCTACGCAGAAAATGGCCGACGTGTACCTGATCCCGACTCAGCAAACGGTCAACACCAGCGGCGGCGTCGCCAAGACCACCCTGGATGGGCTGAACATGCAGGCGCTGTGGGGCGACACCAACGCCCCGATCAACTTCAGCACTGCCCGCCGATTGCTGCTGGGCACCGGCATCAACTCGGTGGCCCTGGCGTTCAAGCCGCAGCTGGCTGGCGGGCAAACCCCTTCGGGGGCTTTTCAAAGCGGCTACACGCTCGTCATCAACTATCTGTGAGGTCAGGATGAAAACGTTTTTGCTCGTGCTGCTGCTGGGCAGTGCTGCTGCCCAGGCTGCCGATACAGTGAACATCACCGTGCGCGGTAACTTGACCCGCCCGCCGTGCGTGCTCAGCACTGGCACCACGCTGACGGCCAATTTCGGCGACGTGCGCACCGATCAGGTCGATACCCGGGGTACTGTCGATGTGCCTGTGCGGATGAACTGCCCGGCAGGCTCGTCGATGAACGTGAGCTTCAGCGCCAACAGTGGCACCTTCACCAGTACCGTGGCCAAGACCACCGTGAGCAACCTGGGCGTTTCGTTGCTGTGGGCCGACAACAGCGCGGCCAACCTGCAGGGCACCGCCAAGGGCTACAGCAACCTCAGTGGCGCCGTGGACATCAGCCTCAAGGCAAAGCTGGTCAAGCGTGGCGACCTCACCCCCGGCGGATTCAGCTCGGGGTTGGTCATGACGATCAACTACCTATGAAAGCGCTTGCACTGGCCCTTTGCGCACTGGCCACGCCGGCCTTGGCCGAGGCGCCCGACACCGCCCAGTTGCAGGTGCAGGGGCGCCTGGTCGTGCCGCCTTGCAGCCCGAAGTTCCCAAGCACCCAGGAAATCAAGCTGGGCGAGGTCAACCTGAACCGCCTCAGCCAGGGCAACGTGCCGGTTACCGAGGTGACATTAGGGTTCGATTGCCGCCCTGGCAGCCAGCTAAGCGTGTCGCTGGCCGCTGGCCTGGGCAGCGCCGACAGCCAGACCCTGCTCACAGACCGGGCCGGGCTGGGCCTGCGCGTGCTGGGCGAAGAGGGGCTGGTTTCCTGGGTGTTGAACCAGCCCCGCCTGTTTCAGGCCGGCGATGGCCCCGTGACGCTGAGCGTGCGGGTCAAGCCCGTAGTGGTAGGGGCGCTGCCGGAGCCCGGCGCGTTCTCGGCCACCCTGCTGATGCAGGTGCTCTACCTCTGATCACTGAAACTGGCGGGCCTCGATGCAGTAGGTCAGCAAGGCCTGGTCGCTGTCCACTTCCAGCTTGCGCATGGCGGCGACCTTCTGCGCACTGACGGTCTTGACGCTGCGCGACAGTTGCCGGGCAATGTCGCTGACGCTCAAGCCCGTTACGAACAGGCGCAGCACCTCGATCTCGCGCGGCGAGAGGTTCTGGAAACGCTCCTGAACCTGCTGCGTGCTGGGCATCACCGATTGCGGGCTGGCCATCAGGCTCTTGTAGATGCGCTGGGCGCTCAGGGCATTCAGGGCGTTGTCGATCTCGCTGTGCAGGTGGCTCTTCTGGATCACCCCCGCCACCCCCAGCTCTTGCAAGCGGGTAAGGATCAGGGTGTTCGAAACCATGGTGAGCACCAGCACATGGGTGCCAGGGAAGTGGCGCAACAGGTAGTCGATCAGTTTCAGGCCATCACCGTAGGTCTCATCGCCTGGCATGTTGAAGTCGGTGATCAGCACCTCGGGCCGGTGGGTGTGCATCTGCTGCACCAGCCCCGTCGAGTTCATGGCTTCGCCGACGATTCGGTAACGCTCGTCACGCTGAACCAGCTCACGCACCCCAAGCAGCACAATAGGGTGGTCGTCGGCAATCACCACGTTCAGTTCAGGCATGTCGGGATTCTCTGTTGATGAACATTCATTCTCCCTGCGCTGGGGCGAGCAGGGTGTGAGCCACAGTGGCCAGGCGCGAGGCGAGGGCGCGGATCTCGGCGGCCAGCGCAGGGGTCAGCGGGCCGTCGTGGAGGGCGTTTTCAAACTGTTGGCAGGCGCCGAACAGCCCCTGGGCGCGAACACTGGCCAGCGCCCCGCTGAGGCTGTGTAAACGTTGGCGCAGCAGGTTGGCATCCTGGGCTGCCAGCCCTTGGTCGATTTGTTCGATATCGGCCAGCAGCGTTTCGCCCATCAGCTGGCGCATGGCCGGCGACAGCGGGATCCAGCCTTCGAAGCCTTCCTCCGGCGCCGTGGCAGCTGCCGTTTCAAGCGTGGGGGCCTGGGCCTGGGCGGGGGCTGCTGGTGGCGGGCTGGCTGCCAGGCCATTGGCACGGCGGCAGTGCGCAATCAGCGCCTGCCGAAGCATCCCCAGGCTCAACGGCTTGACCACCCAGGCGTTCATGCCCACGGCCAGGCAACGCTGGCCTTCTTCACGCAGGGCATTGGCGGTAACGCCGATGATCGGCACCTGCACGCCTTGATCACGCAGTGCACGCGCCAGCTCATAGCCGTTCATGCGTGGCATGTTGATGTCGGTGATGACCAGGTCGAAGGCTTGCGAATTCCAGATCTGCAAGGCTTGCTGGCCGTCGCGAGCAACGGTGGGGTGCGCACCGAGGGCTTCGAGCTGCTCGCGCAGCACCGCCTGGCTGACCAGGTTGTCCTCGGCCACCAGCACCCGCACGTTAAGGCAGGGCGCGCCCAGGCCCGGGAGCGGGGGCGGCGGTGCCAGCTCAGCCGGTGGCAGCTCCACGACCGGCAGGGTGATCAGCAGTGAAAAGCTGCTGCCCAGCCCCGGCTCGCTGACCACGCGCATGCTGCCGCCCATCAGCTCGCTCAGGCGCCGGCAGATCGAAAGGCCCAACCCCGCGCCGTTACCATCCTGGCCGGCGGCCACCTGGTAGAACGGCTTGAACAACTCGTCCAAGGCCTTTTCGGGAATGCCGACACCGGTGTCGGTGACCTGCCACTGCAAGGCGACGCTGCCGGCGGTGGCTTGCTGAACGGTCAGGCGCAGCCGCACCCAGCCCGATTCGGTGAACTTGATCGCGTTGCCCAGCAGGTTATGCAGGATCTGCCGGATGCGACCGGCATCCCCCTCCAGCCGCGCCGGCAGTTGCGGGTCGATCTCCAGCTCGATGGCCAGGCCCTTGTTCTGTGCGGTGGCGGTGAACGCCAGCACGGCTTCCTCGACCAGCTGATGTGGGTCGAAGGCGGCAGCCTCCACGGCCATCTGGCCCGACTCGATCTTCGACACGTCCAGCACGTTGCTGATGAGCTGGAACAGGATGGTGGAAGAGCCTTGGATGATCTCCAGGTATTGCCGCTGGCGCTCGCTCATGTCGGTCAGCGCCAGCAACTCCAGGTTGCCCAGCACGCCGTACAGCGGGGTGCGAATTTCATGGCTCATGGTGGCCAGGAACACGGTCTTGGCCTCGTTCGCCGCCGTGGCCTGGCGGTTGGCCTGCGCCAGCAGCCTGGCTTCGCCCACATGCCGGGTGATGTCGTTGCAGCCGCAGAGGAAAACGTCCTGGCCTTCATAACGGGCTGCCACCACGCCCACCTGCAGATAACGCCCCTCGACCGGCAGGCACAGCTCGCCAGGCAGTTGCTCGCCCTGGTGGGCCTGCAGCATCTCCAGCAGCGCCGGGGTGCTGCCCAAGTGTTCGGCGCGTTGGTTTTCCAGCAGCAGCTGCCGATCGCTGCGGCGCACCACGCACAGGCCTACTGGGGCGTGGTGCAGCATCAGGCGGTTGAACGCCTCGCTTTCGAACAGGCGATCCTGCGCCCGGCGCGCCGGGCGTACGATCTGCGTCTTGTACCAGTGGTTGATCCACACACCGGCCAGCACAGCGGCGATGAAGGTCAGCGCCAGGCCCAGCAGTGGCCATTTGGCGTAGCGCAGGAAGTCGTGGTAGCTGATGGCGTACAGCCCTGTCCAAGGCTGCGGGCCTGCGGACACCAGCTTGAAGTTCAGCCCGTGGCGGCAAAAGCTCAGCCCCTGCGGCACGGCGTGGTTGTCATCCAGGTCGCCCACCACCGCCGCACCCTGGGGGGTGATCAGGGTGAACTGGTTGTACACCGACAGCTGCAATACCCGCTCGAATTCGTCCACCTGGGCGGTGTCGACCACGGCCGCCAAGGCCAGCAAGCCGTCGCTGTGGCCGGCGGGCAGCAGGGCATCGGCAGCGTTGAGGCCGATCATCGCGACGATGCTGCGTTTATCGGGGTAAAGGCGCAGCGGCGCGCGAGCCCACTGTACCTGTCGGTCGGACAACGGAGCCAGGTTGGCCGCCGATTGGCTGAGGCGGCTGACCACGGTGTCGTACTGGTTGGGTGCCAGGCGCAAATGCTGGCGGGGGTCGCCGGCGGCCGGGATCGCCAGGCTCGCATCGCCCTGGGGCGCCAGCAAGAACAACTGCGGCGACGCGTAGAAAGAGCTGGCCCAGAAGCCGCTGTAGACATCGGTCATCTGCACACCGAGCCCCAGAGCCCGGCGCTCGTCGTTGGCGCTAAACCCGGCGCCGTGTGAAAGGTTGAACGGCAGCGACAATGCAAAACCTTTGGCGGTGAGCACCGTTTGGCCGCCACCCTGGCGAGTCTCGACCACTGAAAGCGATGGCACAGGCGGCTGCGGTGTAGTGCCTTGTTCGCGGTAGCTGGCGGCGAGATGGCGCAGGAAGGTTTCATGCTCCTGCACGATCTCCATGACCCGGGCGAAGTGGAACTCCGCGCGCTGCTGTTCGGATTCGAGCAGCCGCGACACTGCCCAGTAACAGGTGCTGGATAACAACAGCAGCAGGCCAGTGAGCAGCAGCAGGGCCTTGTTCAGCCGCTGTGAGCTTTTTGCCAGTTTGTCCAGGCGCAGGCTGGCATGTTTCATTTTCGGTATCGCTCGACGTAAAGGCGCCCAGCCAGAGGCGGAGGCGCACGGGCGGCCCGGCCTGGTACAGCACGAAGCTGATCGGCCGGGGCGCGTGAATGATGGCTATGGGCCATCTTCTATCAGAAGCGTGGCCAATTCGCTACCTGCAACTGCCTGGGAGATGATGAAACCCTGCACCTGATCGCAGCCGATGCGCCTGAGCACTGCCAGCTCATCCTGGGTTTCGGCGCCCTCGGCGATGGTCACCAGCCCCAGCTTGCGGCCGATCTCGGTGATGCTGAGCAAGGCCAGCGCCAGGCCTTCGTTGGCTGCGCAGCCGTGCACCAGCGAGCGGTCGATCTTAAGCTCCGTGAACGGGGTAGACACCAGGTTGAAATACGAGCTGTAGCCCTTGCCGAAGTCGTCTTGCGCCAGGCCGAAGCCCATCAGGCGCAGGCGGCAGGCGCCGGCGTAGTAGTTGCTCGACAGCTGCGTGGTGGAGCTTTCGGTCAGCTCGAAGGTGATCTGCCGCGGCTCGGCCCTGGCGGCCTTGACCTGCGCCAACAGGTTATCGACCAGGTCGTTCTGATCGAGCAGGTGAGTGGGCAGGTTGATCGATACCGGCAGCCGATACCCCAGCTGGGCCCACTGGGCCTGGGCGGCGAGGGTCTGTTGGAGCATGGCCGCCAGCAACGGGGTTTCCAGCGCGTGGCGCTCGATGTCGCCCAGGAACGCACCGGGCAACAGCAGGCCCTCGGCCGGGTGCAGCCAACGCGCCAGGGCTTCGGCACCGACGATGCGGCCGTCGCACAGCGATTTCTTGGGTTGAAACCAGGCCTGGATCTCGCCGTGTTGCAGGGCCTGGGCCAAGGTGGCCTGCGAGCGGCAGCCTTTGGGCGGGCTGTGCGCGGCCCCTGGCTGGCCCGCCATTTGGTCGAGGCTGTTACGCAGCGCCTGCACCTGCGGCACGCTGACCGGTTTGGAGATCAAGCCTGCAACGCGCAGCCCCAGGTTCTTGGCGACCTGCCCAGAGCCGACCAGCATGCGCCGGGAGGCGGCCGTCATCAGCGCCAACGCCGGCGGTGTGCGCAGGCGCGCCAGCTGCTGGATCAACTGCACGCCGTCCATGCGCGGCATCATCAGGTCGCTGAGCAGCAGGTCGTAGCGTTGCCGTGCCAGATGCTGCAGGGCGCTTTCGGCGTCCCATACCAGGTCGACGGCAAAGCCGCCTGCCGCCTGGAACACAGCGTTGAGGTACTGGTGCTGGAACGGGTGGTCTTCGACGATGAGCACTCGGTACACGCTCACGGCAAGGTCCTCTGGTAGGGCTGCAGGCATTGGTAGAGGGCGTGCAAGGTAAATGGCTTGACCAGGAAGTGGTCCATGCCCATGCTCAGGCAACGCTCGGCTTCTTCGAGCATGGCGTTGGCCGTGGCGCCGATGATCGGTAGCGAGCACCCCAGGCGGCGCAGTTGTTCGGTGAGTTGGTAGCCGTTCATGCGCGGCATGTTGACGTCGGTGAGGATGATGTCGAAGTCGGCATCGCTCCACATCGAGAGCGCCTCGAAGCCATCGCGCGCCAACATCACGCTGCACCCCAGCTCCTCAAGCTGGTCGCGCAGGATCAACTGGTTGATCAGGTTGTCTTCGGCCACCAGCAACCGGAGGTTGAGCTGGGTCTCGGCCAATGGGTGGCCGCGCTCTACGCAGGGCTGAAGCTCAAGCCCCTGAGCCTGGCTCACCGCCTGGTTCAGCGCCAGCAAATCGTTCAGGCCCACCCGCCAGCAGGCGCCGGATTCGCGCACCATGCCGTGCTCACCGGCTGCAACCCTCACGTGCCGCCCGGGCCAGGCATGCCAGCGCATGGCCGCCGCAGGCCCCGGGCTGAGCTCGACCAGCACCGCGTCGCTGGCCACCTGCCCCAATTCGGGCAGCGCCACCTGCGCCCGTGCGCCCCAGCGGCGTAGCCAGCCGGCGCAGCACTCGGCCAGCTCTTGAACCGGCGACACCACATACACACGCTCACCCAGTAGCGGCTGCATCTGCGCCTCGCTCTGGGCCTGGGCCGAGGGCACCTGTTCCAGGGGCAGGGCGAAGGTAAAGCTGCTGCCCAGGCCCGGCTCGCTGAACACCCGCAGGTTGCCGTTCATCAAGTGCACCAGGCGCTTGCAGATCGAAAGCCCCAGGCCTGTGCCCGCCACCACGTTGGCATTCGGGCTGCTCTGAAAGAACGGCTCGAACAGGTGGCGCTGGTCGCTGGCGCAGATCCCCTTGCCGGTGTCGACCACCTGCCATTGCAGCAGTGCACGCTCACCCTCGCGGCTGTCGGTGTGCAAGCGCACCACGATGCGGCCGCTGTCGGTGAACTTCAGCGCGTTGCTGAGCAGGTTGTTGAGAATCTGGCGGATGCGCGTCAGGTCGCCATGCACCTGCTCAGGCACGCCGGGGTCGATGCTGGCGAACAGCTGCAGGCCTTTGCTTTGCGCTGCCCCCGCGTAGCTCTGAACCACCTCCTGGGTCAGCGTGGTCACACAGAAGGTGCTCAACTCCAGCGCCAATTGGCCTGCCTCGATCTTGGAAACGTCCAGCACGTCGCAAATCAGTTGCAGCAAGGTGGCCGAAGAGCCTTCGATCGCCTTGAGGTAGCCCCGCTGCTGGCTGTCCAGGCGGGTGCGGCCCAGCAGCTCAAGGGTGCCCAGCACCCCGTAGAGCGGGGTGCGGATTTCATGGCTCATGGTGGCCAGAAACAGCGTTTTGGCCTCATTGGCCGCGTCGGCCAGCGCACGAGCCTGTTGCAGAGCCAGCTCGGCCTGCTTGCGTTCGCTGATGTCACTGAAGGCGCAGATCAGCACGTCTTCGCGCTGGTAGCGAGTGGGCGCATAGCTCAGGAACAGGTGGCGGCCATCGGCCAACTGCAGCTCATCGCGGCAGCTGGCCTCGGCTGCGTCGAAGGCGCGGGTGATCCAACGATGGCTCAGTCGTTGGCGCTCGCGGCCGTCGCCCAGCCATTGCTGCGCCAGCGGGTTCTCCAGCACCACCGCGCCGTCGCTGCGCCGCAGCACGCAGAGGGCCACCGGCGCGATGCGGATCACCGTGCTGCTGAACGCCTCACTCTCCACCAAGGCCTCGATACGTGCCGCCGCCGGCACGATCAGGCGCTGGTCGATACGCCCGATCCACCAGACCATCAGCCCAGTGGCGGCCAGGCACAGCAGCACTGCCAGTAACAGGGGCAACGCCAGGGCTGGCAACAGGGCGTGCAGGTCAAGGCGATAGACGATCTGCCAGTGTGAATAGGCCAGCTGCTTGCGAATGGCCAGCCGGTCGGGCAGCCAGCCGCCGCCCTCCCAGCCGAAGGTCGCGCCGGCGCGGGCGTGGCGCAGCGCCAGGACGGCCTGCGGGGGTTGCAGGCTGCTGCTGAAAATCAAGGTGCCGTCGCCGTCGAGCAGCAGAAAGTCGCCTGCCTGTTCGTGGCGCAGTGCCTGGATCAGGTCAGGCCCGTCGACTTCGAAGCCCAGCCAGCCAGAGGCCGGGCTGCGATCATCGAGGCGGGTGAACAGGTACAGGGGCGAGTCGAGCCGGTTTTGCTCGGTGAGCCACAGCTCGTCGGTGGCCGGCACGGCGCCGGTATCGACGGCCAGCAGCCGTTGCAAGACCTCCCCGGGCACCGCTGCGGTCGGCCAGGCGCTGTACAGGCGCTGCACCGCACTGCCCGGGCGCTGCGGCACGTAGATCAGGTTGATCCGGTTGGCCTTGAGGTGGCCGAGCATGCGCCGGGTGAGCCACAGGCTCCACAGGTTGCCTGGCTCGCCGAGGGTGATGTGCACTTCTTCAGCCGGAACATTGTTCAGGTTGCCCACCGGTGGCGTGAGGTGCCTGACCGCCGAAACGCCCAGGCTTTGCAGCAGCGTCTGGCGGCTGACGAAAAAGCTCTGGGCGTCAGACGCCGCCTCGTTCATGAAGCCGCGCCGCGCCGAAACTTCTTCTTCGAACGCCGAATGCAGGTAGCTGTAGGCGCCCAGGTACACGCCCACGACCAGCGCAAGCCCGAACAGCCGCAGCAGTTGGCGGGCGGCCTTGGGCGTTGAGGAGTAGGGGTGAGCGGGGGGGACAAAGTGTGTGAGGTTCATCCGCTCAGGGTAGGCAGCGCCCGGCCCTGCTTGAATAAGACGAATCTCAAAGGCCGCCGAGCCAGCGCCCCCCGCCCCTCACAGGGTTCGGCTGCTGCCTTGCGGCCGTTCTACCGGTGAGGGCAGGGGCGGCAACACGTCCACCACATCGCAAAACAACGGCCGCCCCTGCCAGTCTGCCTGGTCGCCGATCACGTACAGCCGCCGCCGCGCCCGGGTGGCGGCCACGTTCAGCAGGTTGGGCTCCGACACTGCCCAATCACGCGCACCGCGGGTTTCGCTGTTGCCGCCCAGCACCAGAATGATCACAGCAGCTTCCTTGCCTTGCATGGTGTGGATGGTCCCGTATCGGCTCTTGGCGGGGACGCACTCCTTGAGCTGGTTGCGCACATCCTGGAATGGGGTGATCACCGCGATATCTTCCCGTGCGACGCCGTCGCGCTCCAGCCGCGCAAGCAGCCACTGCAGGGCTTGGCCTTCAGCAGGCACCCAGTTGCCTGAGGCGCGGCCAGCAACCGGTAGCCAGCCGGTGGGCAGGCTGGCCGGTGTTTCCTTCTCCGGCGAGGGGGCGAGGGTGCCGTACACCATGGCGCCGTCGTAGGCGATGCGGTTGGCGAGGTCGAACATGGGCCTGTCGCAACGCCGATGCACCACCAGGGGCAGGCCCACCCAGCTCTTCTGGCCCACAGGGCCGGCCAAGCGGCCCCAGGGGGTGGCCTGGTCGGCCAGGGTTTGCGCGGATTGGCGGTTGGGCAACCAGTGAGGGCCTACGCCATAGCAGGTACGCATGTGTTCGAGCACGGCATCGGAAACCGTAACGATGGGCTTGAGCTGCAGCGGGTCGCCCACCAGCACGGCCCGCCGTGCACGCCACAAGGCGCCCACGGCGGCCTGGGGCGTGGCCTGGCCGGCTTCGTCCACCAACAGCCAGCCAATCTCCCCGCAGCCGAAGCTGCCGAAAGAGCGCGCAAAGGAGGCGAAGGTGCTGCTGAGCACCGGCACGGCCATGAACAGCGACGCCCAGGCCGAACGCATCAGGTTTTTCGAAACGCCCTGATAACGGCCGCCGGTCAGATGGCTGGTGATGAAATCCAGGTTCGAGCCCAGGCGGGTGGCCTCCAGCTCAAACAAGGTGCGGTGCAAAGCCAGCGCTTCGATGAACACCTTCGCCCGCGCCTGCCGCCAGCCTGGCACCACCCAAGGCTCGCGCAGTTCGATGTCGCTGCCGCGGCCGATGGCGCCCTGGTTCAGCCAGGCAAGCAGGTGCCTGGCGTCGCCGGCCTCGGCCAGTGTGCGGGTCGCGTCGATCTGCGACTGGGCGTGGTGAACGGCCTTGTCGATGTGCTGTTCGTCCGCGGCCAACTGCCGCTGGGCCTCATCCAGTTGCGTGGCGATACGTTGCATCTGCCGCTGGGCGGCGCCGTGGGCGCTCTCGGCCAGGGCGTGGCTGCTGGCGAGCAAACGCTGCTGCCCCGCCCACGCCCGTTGGGTGCCCCAGAAGCTCAGCAGGTTGGCCATGAACCCGGGCTTTTTCGCCAAGTGAGCTTGCAGGGCCAGCAGTTGCTGCTGCAGTGCCTCGCGGGCCGGGGCGAGGGTGGTGGTTTCTGCACGGGCTTGCTCGGCCTCCAGTGCCCGCCGCTGGGCCAGGTGCTGCTGCCGTGCCTGCTCGGCTTGCGCCACGCCGGCCTTGGCCCGCTGCACGGCTTCGACCTGCTCGATCACGGCCGTGAACCCGCTGCGCAACCGAGCCTCTTCACGCTTGGCGTCGTTGTACCGGGCCACGGCTGCACGCCAGAGGCTGGCCTTCTCATTCGAGCTCAGGGCTCTGTTGGCCTCGACGTGCGCCTTCAGCCAGCCGCGAAAACCTTTGGGCCCTGGGGCCGGCGCTTCGGTGTCGGGGGCGTCTTCCGGGCCCGGCTCGGCGGTGTCGAGGTCATCGTCTTCAGCCTGCGCGGGGTGGGGCTGGGCCGGTTGTTTTTCAGGCTTCGGTGGCCGCTTGCCCCAGAAGAAGCGCTCGACGAACCGGTTGCGGTTGGCCTTGCTGCCCAAGGCGGCAGAGATCATCCCCCAGGCCGGGCCACCGCTGATCAACTCGCCCAGCTCACTGAAATACTCAGCCTCCGGCAACCAGGCCGGGTCGATGCTGTCGCGTTGGGGCAGCTCGAGGGTGACGTTTTCTACCGCGCCGTTGTTGGAGGAGGCCACCACCATCTCGAAGCCGAACAGCTCGGGCACCAATGTATAGGCGAACCGCTCGCGGCCACCGTCGTTGGCAGGCTCGCGCCCATCCTTGATAAAGGCGTCGGACGCTCTGGCGAAGCCGGCGAGCACGTCGGCCCGCTGGGTGACCACGGCGGCGATCAGGTCGCGCAGCAGCGTGGTCTTGCCAGTCCCGGGTGGCCCGTTCACCCCCAGCACGCCGTCTTCACGGCCGAGTGTTTCCAGAATGCTGTTGACCGCCAACTGCTGCGAATGCACCAGGCCCAGGTGCCGCCCGGTGGGCCAGCAGCCTGGCGCGTAGCGGGCCGGGGCCAGGCACTCGAGCAGGGGAACCGAAGCGTCCCTATGGTCCAGGTGCAGGCGTTGGCTTTCATCGTGCTGGCGCAGGTAGCGCTTGAGCGGCTCGCTCACCTCGCCGCGCTCCAGGGCGCAGGCAACGCCCTCGAGGTCGGCCAGCAGGAAACTGTTGAGCGGGTCGTCTTCTTGCTGCGGCTTCTCGGGGTTGATGGGCGCCGAGCGAAAGCGGTGCTTGCGCGGTGCGCTGCCGAAAAACTCATCCAGGCCGAGAAACGCCCGCACCCAGGCGGTCATGTCCGCAAGGGCATCCGGTATGACGACACCGCCGAGCAGCTCATTGGCCTGGCCGCGTGCATAGTGCTGGGCTTCGTCGAACCCCTGGGCCCAGCCGAGCCCATTGAGGGCGCGGCCGAGAAACCAGGCTTCACTCGACAGCACCAGGCTGTCGGCGATCATCACACCCTCGGCGCTGAACTTCAGCGCATACAGCCCCACCTCGCGATCCTGCGGCTCTTTGTAGCCCTCGGTGGCGCCGTACAGCGCCTCCAGCTGATGCGCCACCTCGGCGCTGTTGTACAGGTGCGCATAGAGCGTGTGGCTCCAGGCCCGGTCTTTGGGAAGCTTCTGCCGCGCCAGCGTGTTGGTGGCCACCCACGGCAGCATCGGCGCGGTGCTGGGGATGTCCTGATAGAAGGGCTGGTGCTCGGAGTCTCGTTTCTTGAGCTTGGGAACGGCCTGAGGCTGCAGCAGTTCGACCGCGTGCCAGTAACGCACGATGCTTGGCGGGTTCATCTCGGTCCTTGGCGAAAGGGGGGGGGGCTTGGATCCAGGACGCAGAGCCTATCAGCAAATGGGCGTGGGGATGAGTGGCTGCCCCCTCTCAAAGGCGCTGCACCGTCCTGCACTTCGGATACCCGGAGCACCCCCAAAATTGCTCGCCGGCATTCGCGCCGGCCTCCCACTTTTTTTGGGGGCAGCAGCGTATCCAGTGGGAGGGCGGCTTGCCGCGCGACGCGCCGATCTACCCTTTAACCTCAGGCCGCGCCATTCACATGGTCCGCCGCCACACCCACCACCTCCACGGCCTGGTGCGCCTCTGCTACCGCCGGGGCGCTGGCAACCACGAGATTGTCTGCGCTGAAGGTCTTGGCAAAATTGCCCTCCAACCCGATCTCGAAGCGATCACCTTGCGCATCGGCATCGAAGTCTTTCAGGTAGGTGCGGTCGTTGCCCTTGTCATACACCAGCTTCAACGTGCCATCGGTGCCATCGCCCAGCCCCGTATACCCCAGCGCTGACACATCGATCTTGTCCTGTTGGGTATCGAAGTTGACGATCAGGTCACTGTTACCCCGCAAGCTGTCGCTTTTATCCAGGTAGCGGAAGGTATCTGCCCCCGCGCCGCCCTTCAGGTAGTCGCCCCAGCCGTTACCGATGAACACGCCGCCTTCGTCGCCGGCGATGAAGTGATCGTGATAGCGGTTACCCGTGAGGGTCGCGGTGGTGCGGTCCACGGTTTCATTACCCGCGAAGATGAAGCGGTCCACATCCAGCAGGCCGTTAACGCCGTTCCTGTCACTGGTCGTCAGGTGCAGCATGAACCGGTTGCCCTGCGCATCGGTTTCGAACGACTGCACCACCACCCGGTCGATCGCCGCGTCGAAGCTGTAGTTCAGGGTGCCGTTGTAGCCATCACCCAGGCCGGTGAAACCCAGGCCCGAGACATCCAGCAGGTCGCTGCCCACCTTGAAGAGGTACACATTGTCGAAGCTCGCCGTGCCGGCCGCGTCATTGACGAAGCTGTCGGTGATCTGGTCGAACTGCACCGTGGTGCGAGACTGGCTGGTGTAAACGGTATCGGCCCCCGCACCGCCGTCGAAGGTGTTGACGTACTTGGGCGTAGAGACCACGTCATCACCGTCGGTGCCGGTGACATGCCATTCCTTTTCACTCTGGAAGTAGGGGAAGCGCCCGCCCGGCTCGATGGTGTAGGTAAGCGCGAAGTTGGCCGTGTTCAGCCCGGAGTGGTCACCGGCCAGGCGCACCTCGAAGGCGTTGCCGTTGGCGTCTTTGTCGAGCGAATACACATAGGTGATGTCTTCTCCTTCGTCGTAACGCACCGCCAGGTCACCGTTGCGGCCATCGCCTACGCGTTCCAGGCCCAGGGCGGTGAGGTCGAGCACGTCGCGCTCATCGTCAAAGTCGACGATCAAGTCCGAATGCGAGCCTGAAGCGTTGTAGTAGCTATCCGAAACGGCGGTGTAAACGAACTGGTTGAGCGATGCCGAAAACTGATGAGGGTGCGAAATCAGCGTGTCCGCGCCCGCGCCGCCGATGAAGGTGTCGGAGCCTGCCACCCCGGTGAGGGTGTCGTCTCCGGCACCGCCTATAAGCACGTCGCGCTTGTCGGTACCGGTGATGGCGTCATCGCCGTTCGTTCCGATGAAAGTGGTGTAGACCGGGCGGTTGATCTGCTGGATGTCGTCGTTGTTCGCGTTGGGCATGGCGTTGCGCTCTAAGCTCAATAAAGGGGCCAGGAGCGACTGCCGTGCATGCGAGTGGCCGGGGGTTTCGCACGCTGCTGCTCAAGCAGCATTTGCCCTCGAAAAAGGCATTAAGTTCAGTGCAGGCGATGCGTTTTGGGCTGCCACCGGCTGAGCGGTAGCAGCCTGAGCGCTCAGTGCGCTGGGGGTTTGAGCTGGTGGATTGCGCCGTCGACCAGGGCCTGGCTGGTGCTGGCCAGGATGCCGATGGCGGTAATCAGCGCACGGCTCAACGGCAGGCTCGCGTCAGTGGCTTCGGCGGCCAGGGTGGCGGCACAGTCGAGGAGGTGGCTGGCGCGTTGGAGTTGGGCGCATGGGGGGTGAGGGGTTGGGTCGGTCATGGTTGGCAGGTTCCACACGTGGTTTGAGGAAATTGCCATCGCTCGCCGTCAAACGAAGGGTGGCAACTGTACTTGGGTTGACGGACCGGTCACGTGTGAACCCGGCGCACCCGAAGGTGCCCCAAGCACAGCCGCCATAGAGCGCAGCGCAGGTGCAAAAACACCCGAGCCTTGTCCGGAGACAGTGCAGGTACACATGAGACAGGCCGTCAAACCCGATCGCGCATGAGGCGCGACGGGCGGGAGGATAGTGGTGGTAGGGTAACGGGTCAACCTGCCGGATCGGGGGGGCTTGGTCAGCCCCCGCGCGCCACGCACCGTGCGCGGCGCTCATCCACCCGCTGGGCAAACCAGGCTGTGGTCAGGTGGCGAGTGATCTTGGGGCTTTCCAGCGTGATGCCCGGCAAAATCGCGCGCGGCACGGGCTGGCCCACTACCTGATCGGCCAGTTCGAATACACGCTTGTACACGCGTGTTTTATCAAAATCCTTTTCATTGCTCTGGCGCAGCTCGCTGTAAATGGCCGAATTGCTCATGTCCAGCCGGCTGCCCAGCGAGCGCACCGCCAGCTCCGTTTGCCCTGGGTCGGTGGAGCTGTAGTTGATCAAGTCGCCGTCCAAGGCCAGGCGTGCCTTGACCAGGCGGTTCAGCGCTGCCTGGAAGGCCGCGTTGCGGCTGGCGTAATGGCCGGCGTTGTAGTCTGCGAAGCGGTAGAGCGGCTTGGGGTAGTCCACCGGGTAGCCCAGCAAATGCGCGGTGCCGAAATACACCCCGCCTTGGCGGGTGAAAACGGCCTGGCGGATGGTGCCGGCGCCGGAGTACGGGTAACCGCTGGCGTTCTGCTCGGCGAAGGCCACCGCCACCTGCATCGGGCCGCCGGTGTGAACGGGGTTGAAGCGGCCAAAGAGTTGCTGGCCCAGCGGCGCCATGGCGATGAAGTCGTCGAACACCTCGCTCAGTTCGCGCTCGGTGCGCACCTTAGCGATGCGTTGGGCGTAGGTGGCGCCGGTGGAGGAGCGCAGGTTGAGGGCAGCGTCGACCAGGAAGCCAGGGACGTGGGCCTTTGCAGCGCGGCGGTCGATTTCTTCGCGGGCGATGCGGCCCAGGCCCGGCACTTGAGGGTCGGCCTGGAAGTTGGACTCTTGCTCGATGACGGCGATGACGGAGCAGAGGTTGTCTGGCGTTGGGTCGAGGGATTGGGCCTCGAAGGCGGTTTGGATGTCGGCGGCCCAGCCGGTGCGGTCGGTGATGTTGGGAGGTAGCAGGCGGGAGAGGCGGGCACGGGTTTCGGCTGGGGTGGGGGCCGGGGTTTGAGGTGTGTGGGTGCATGCCGTCAGCAGAGAGAATGCGAAGAAAAGGAGGGCTAGGTTTCTGTGCATGAGGGAGGCCAAATTCTGCTTGAGCGGGTTGGAGGCGTTGAATATAGGTGCTGATGGGGGGCGGAGGTTCCAAGGGGGATTGATGGGGGTTTTGTCGCCGGGGCGGAGGGGAGGAGTGGGGTGCGTTCGGAGGGTGGGGGATTTATGGGGTTTTTGAAGGGCTTGGTCAAGGTAGTTGGGTCGCGCTGGGTTTTATAGATGCTTTCGGGCCTCGGGGATATCAGCTCAGTCCAGTGAGATTGGCCGCTTATGGCTGGTTGGTGCCTGTCGCGAAGGGCCGCACCCGTCCCAAAGCGGTCGCAATGCAGCGTCCGAATCAAAGCTTGAATGGGTCGATCCAGCCAGGTCGAAGCCCAGCCTCGTATTCTTTGCGCACTTAGGCGAGCGACTCTGCGCACTCCATTCCCGCCTCCATAGCGCCTGTCCATCCCCAGCAAATCCCATCGGTACTGTCTGATAGGGATCTTCCGGGTTGTCGAGTAGGTGTCCGCAGATCGTGCAGTGTTGCGGCTTTTCGCTGCTTTTCATAATACGCTTCCGTTACGTTCCGTCCTGGCACCCCACTGCCTGCCCTAAGGGACAGCTTTCGACCCAAAGCGGACGTCAATCGTTTAGATAAACTTGTGTAACTCATCGGAGTTGAAACGAGAGCAAGGCCTCAAGTGGCGATGTCAGGGTTAACCCCGAGGTCATGGCCTCACCAGTGCGCGCAATCACATCAAGAGTCTCGTCTTTAAACGTAACGACCCAATGCCTAGCACCTGAATAGGAGCGGCTAATGGTTTCTTCTGAGCCAATAATTTCGTTGAACGAGTAAGGCTGAAGGCCCGAGAGAACATAGGGATGGCGTCCTAATGCCTCGTCCCCTATAGGTACAAGACGGTGATCAATGAGCCCGGTAAATCGTACAACCGCGAGGCTTTCGTTCCCAGGCTCGAAGTAAGCGAGCCAAAGGTTGCCCGACTCAACCAAAAGAGCTGGTGATTCAGGGATCCCTAGGGCTGGAGCAACGGCCCAGATTGATGACTTAGCTCGATTCATAGTTTCTCAGGAGCCTTAGAAAAGAAGTGGACGATACGATTGTGGTGCAATGACCGCCTCTGGCCGATAGCGGACTGGGGATACGGTGATGGCGAATGAGTGGTGTCCGGAGTAATTCCCCCAACTCTGGAAAGCAATAGGCCTCGTCGTCATCCATACCACATGTCAGATTGATTAGAATCTTAATACAGCCGCCGCTTTGCGTTCGGCTGCATAATTTACCTAGTGCTAATTGATACCGAGAATACCTCGATATGATGGATGAACCTCCCAAATACAATCTTTATAATCCAAGGACGGATCAGTTAGCAGTTCGGGGCGTTCATCAAAATCGACGAAGCTAGGAGGGCTACCGGGATTAGGTGTTTCTCTAAGAAGGACAAACCCAATCCTATACAAAAGCTGTGCAATTTGCAGTGGCCTGATGTAATTCTCACTATCAATTTTGCCGATACCATCAACCCCAACACGTTCTACAAAGCCAGATTTAATTTTATGGAGAAGCTGCTCGGTAGTATATCTTTTCTGCCCCTTAGAAAATGTTTCAACCAGCTTTTGCAGCTCTCCAAATTGGTGAGAGTGCTCTTTATATATATCGTTTACTCTAAGTCGACCGAAGTCACTCAGAATATGATTGACGTCTTGAATTCCCGCACGTTTCATCTCACGATCAGACGCCGCTTCAGCGGAAAGCCGACACAATTGACTCATCCACCTTGGGCGTTTTGCACCTAAAATACGGATAGGTGTAAAAGGGGACACTTTGCCCCCAGACCAACGAAGCCTTTTCATAAAGACAAGAGATATTAATCTCTCCCTATCAACTGCTCGCTCAACACTCCAATATTTTGTTATGTTGTTTGAGTGATATCTATTCAAATATGAAAGTATCTTATTGGAGATGATTTTTTCAAGTTCCGTCCTACTCCAATTGATATCAATTGCGTACTGCTCGCACTTATCAAGATCTTCATTATATCTAATGGTTGTCCAGACATCTGTTCTAACGCTTGCTCGTATGTTCAGACCTTTGATGTCTCTAGCCAGCGCTCTGCAGGCGGAAAAAAAACTAGACACTCTTGCTTTCTGAATTTCATCAGCCGAGAAGGTTGAATCAATGTCATCGATAAACAACCAGATATCAGCGTCTTTTTTTTCTATCATATAACGCTCAAGCAACATGCTAGGATCTTTAGCCGAAGGCGTGAGAATCTCGATAGGTATGTTCTTGCTTTTAATTCTACCCAACAAAGAGCTGATAATATTTTTGCCTTTATAACCCACCAATTCTGACGCCTCGACTAGCGCCATTTGATCATCAGTCCAGGCAAAACCTATTTTACTTCCAAGCTCATAATTGATCCTAGCTGACAATGACTTTTTCCATTCATTCTGTAGCTTAAGATGATCTCGACTTTCAAAATTACCAAAGCTTAGCAAGTCGGCTCCAGTAACTGAAATCACAATCGCATTTTGATCTTTCTTGGATACGTCAAATGCAAGTTTGGATAGGAGTGAAGACTTTCCCATTCCTTTTCTTGCTCGCACTATTCCAAAACTGCGATTAAGAGAAAGAAATTTATTGAATTTTTCTTTCGTTATGAAGTATGAAGACAGCACCTCTGGATCTTCATCTTCACCTGCCTCATTGCCAAAAAGGTTTTCATCATAGAAATCAAGATCCAAAGAGAGATCTGATTTTTCCTGAGACTCAACCATAAATATATCCTTATTTCAAGAGTTTGAGTATTTTCCAAATGCTTTGCAAGCCATTAATTCAACAGCATTGCTGAGGCAAAGAATGGCGATGAAGACTCATTTCAACACGAAACCCTCATTGCTAGCAGTCTATAGCACCAACGCCTATTTTCATTCCATGAGGAGCACCCATGACACTAAAACGCCGTGCGATGGATAGTAGCCAATATATGGCACCTGCGATACCGTTATGCTAAACAGCTCACACCTTCCTTGAGCATAGTTATTGCACGTAAAAGTCGATGGCCTTACGTTTTTGGCGCTCGATGAGCACTCCCGGCCGATTCTCGCCTTTCCCCAACGTCCGCTTTGGGTCGTCTGCAGCCGCTGGTGGACGGGTGAGATTGCAGCCTGTCGCTACCTGCTGCCTTCTCCCCCGAACAACCTTTGTCGTCTCTCTAACAGTAAAGGAGAGGTCATTTGGAGGACCAATCCCAGCCAGCCACCCATAGGTGGGACTGATTATGGTGCCTATGCCGAAAACCACTAAAGTAAAAAGGCCAGCGCATATTGGCACCTTTTTCTGGCTCTCAAGGAATGACCCATGACCCCTTATACCCCGGTTGAAACCGCCAGCTACAGCACGCGCTACGCCCCAGGCAGCGTCATCGTCGATGTTGCAGGGTTCAATGAAATCAACCAGAGCATTGCCGTGCAGGCCGATGGCAAGATTTTGGTCGCGGGTTTCAGCTTTTATGGCGGGATTATTGAAACCTATTACGACTACTCGGTGGTTCGTCTCAATGCCGATGGCACCCTAGATACCAGCTTTGGCGTAAACGGTCGCGCGGTCGTCAGCGCCCAGGCGTCCATCGATGAGGGCTGGAGCTTGGCGGTCCAGCCAAACGGTGGGATTGTGGTGCAAAAGCCAGCCTATATCGATGGCGAGTGGAGCATTGAGCTCATGCGTTTGAGCCCCGACGGCACCGCGGACACAGCCTTTAATGCCAACGCCAAGGCGAGTATCCCCGCTGGTATCAGCAACGACGAGGGCGACTTACGGGTGAACGCCGACGGCAGCTTGTTGTATAGCGCCCCAGGAGAAGAGGGTGGCGTTACACTGGCTAAATTCAAAGCCAACGGCACCCTTGATACGTCTTTTGGGACTGAGGGTATCGCGCGGCTCGACGCCGGCCTATCGATCTACGGCGACCGTCATGTGGTTGAGCTGGCCAACGGGCAATTTCTTTTGGCCAGCGTCCTGACTGGGAGCGACTCGTACAATCTGGTGCGTATGAACGCGGACGGCTCGCTGGATACCCGCTTTGCCAACCAGGGGCAGGTGATATTCCCAGACAACGTGTTGTCGAGTTATCGCGGCGACATCACGGTACAGGCGGACGGCAAGATCCTGCTGGCAGGTAGCAACGACGGTGATACCGACTTCCAACTGGTACGCCTCAATGCCAATGGCAGTTACGACACCAGCTTCGGCCAAGGTGGCGTAGTTTCACTGGGCACAGGCGCCAGCTATGACTCGGCGCGCTCAGTCACTGTGCAGGCCGATGGCAAAATCCTGATTGCCGGAGACAGCGATATCGTGACCTCCACAGGGGATGGAGTAGACGGTTACGGCGTGATCCGACTCAACCCCAATGGCACCCTGGACACGGCCTTCGGTAGCCAGGACGGCAAGCATCATCTGGATGGCTCACCCAATGCAGACGTTCTCGACGGCCTTGATACCGCTGATGTATTGCGTGGCCTGGGCGGTGACGATGTGCTGCTGGGCAAGGGCGGCCAGGACACCCTCACCGGCGGTGCGGGTGCGGATGTGTTCCGTTTCGAGGCCATCGACGACAGTTATCGCACCGCCAGCACTGGCTTTAGCGACCGAATAACGGACTTCAACCCTAGCGAAGACCGCATCGACCTGATCGGGCTTGGTTTTACCGGCTTGGGCAATGGCCACAACGGCACCCTGGCCGTGCAGTTAAGCGCAGACCACCGCGTGACCTACCTTAAAAGCTACGACGCCGATGGCAATGGCCATCGCTTTGAATTGGCCATCGACGGCAATGTAGCCGCTTCCTTGACGGCCACTAACGTCGTATTCGCGCCAGTGATGCAGACAGGCACCAGCGGCAATGACACCCTCATCGGTAGCCTGGTGCAGGATGTGTTGCAGGGCCTGGCGGGCAATGACCGCCTCCAGGGCGGCGGCGATGATGACGTACTGATCGGCGGCGCTGGCCGCGACACCCTCGATGGCGGCGCAGGGCGGGATATCTTTCGGTTTACGGAGATTGCCGATAGTTACCGTAGCGCGACGGCCAGCTTCGCTGACGTGATCACAGGCTTTGAGGTGTACAAGGACAAGCTGGACGTGTCCGCTCTGGGGTTCACCGGCGTGGGTGATGGGAAAAACGGCACCCTTCAGGTCAGCTACAACGGAACGCTGGATCGCACCTATATCAAATCCCTTGAAGCGGACCAGGATGGCCATCGGTTCGAAGTTTCGATCAACGGAGACCATGAGTACGATCTTTGGAGCGGGAATTTTATCTTTGCTCCCACCGCACCTACCGCCGCTGTGGCCAACAGCGATACACCTGCCGAGGTAGCGCAGATCGTGACGCTTGGGGTTGAAAGCATAGCGGAGCATAACGTTTCGGCATAACCAAGACACAGCAGCAGTAGGTACTGAGACCTACAGGCCCGCTTATGCGGGCTTTTGGGTTCTCTGGCCGCAGCTATTTTCAAAATCTGGTATTCCTTTCTTAGGAATAACCCCGGGCTGAATTACCCCAGCTTTTTTTTGATACTCAATGACCGCCTTTAGCCGATTGCTACCCTCTTCCAAGGGCCGCGTTGGGTCGCCACCGGCTACTTTCTGGGACTTGGAACGGCAAGCTGGTGTGCGATGACTGTGCAGGCTATAAAGCCGGCCTCGAGCAGGGCATAACCGACATTGGTTGTATGGCTCACGCCCGGCGCAAGTTTTGCGACCTACATGCGGCGAACAAACGCCAGTTGGCCGAATAGCGATGCCCATCGCTAAAAAGTTGCATGAATGGATGATCGCTCAACGCGCGCTTGTGCCCGAGGGATCGGCCACGGCCAAGGCACTGGATTACAGCCTGAAACGCTGGATGACGGTACCGTGCCTATCGCCAACAACGCCGTGGAGAACCAGATCAGGCCGTGGGCGCTCGGTAGGTCGAACTGGCTCTTCGCTGGATCACTGCGCAGCGGTAAGCGCGCTGCGGCGATCATGAGCCTGATCCAGACAGCACGCATGAACGGGCATGATCCATACGCGTATCTCACGGATGTGCTGAAGCGGTTGCCGACGCAGAAAGCCAGTGGGTTCAGGCAGCTAAGGCCACATCAGTGAATGCCGGGCTGAACTGCCCAAGGCGTATGCCCCGTACGCTTACAGTGAAACCCCAAGACCTATGCGTTCCTTCGAGGCAGCTGTTCGCGTAGGGTGTTGGGCATCGGTCTGCCTGAGACCAAGCCTAATTAGGAGAATACGTGAGTCAGTACCTCGCCGAAGTTATCGATCTCCACATCTTGATCGAAGCCCTGTTCGCACGTGGTGAAGGATCCAGCGCCGCACTGATGGAGCATTTTGATCCGTCTTTCACCATGGTGACGACCGCCGGCGCTGCGATTTCGTTAGATCAAGTCTCAGCTCTGTTTCACAGCCAGGCCGCCAAGCAGCCAGGGCTGCAGATTGAGGTTTCTAACGTCGATATCTTGGCTGAGTGGAAGACAGGGGCGGTTGTGAGTTATCGCGAAACGCACACCACTGCCGGGAACCCTTCGCGCTCCCGTTTTTCAACGGCACTATTCAGCCTTGTGAACGGAAAGGCGGTCTGGCGCCATCTTCAGGAAACCGCCTGCACATAACCACACCCAAGTGTCGTGGTTTTCGAGTTTGTGCGACATGTTCTTTTCTCATGTCGCCGGTGGCGACATATGTGGATAACGTGTCGCTGAAATCATTTTCTAGCGACACTTGACCTGTGGCACAGTGCGTCGGGGACCGCCGAGCGCGTTTAACACGAGCCTTCTATATGCAATGGGTTTAGCCCCGACTTGGTCCCGCCCCAGCCCTGGCTTGGCAACGCGAGAAGCCAGCACTCACAAAACGCGCACCGCCCCCGCCCCTCACAACCTCTTCGCATTCCAAACCAACAACACCTTCGCATGAATCGTCAGGTCATCGATCCGTGCCGTCTGATCCTTATGCTTCTTGTTGTCTGAGATCAGCCACATATGCTCCTCATCCATGCGCTGCAGCCGCTTGATGAACAGCTCCCCCAACCAGGTCACCAGGTACACCCCCTCACCCACATACTCGGTCACCCCCCGGTCGACGATCACCGGGTCTTTGTCGTTGATGGTGCCTTCCATGCTCTGGCCCCAGCCGGTCACGATGGCGAGCGAGGTGGGTTGGGTGTAGGTGACGCCTTTTTCCTGTAGCAGGTCGGCGCTCACGATGATGTTGCGGATGGCCTGGTTGTAATCCGACGGCACTTGGCCGTGGCCCATGGCGGCGCGCACGTCGTACTGGGGGATCACGATTTCGTCGGGCTTGCCGCGCAGGGCGGTAACGTTGCGGGTGGCCGGGGTGAGCGGCAGGTCGCTGGGTTCAAGGGCTGCGGCTTCGATGCGTTGGCGGGCTTCGGGGCTGAGGCCTTTGACCTTGGTGAGCATGTGCTTGACCTGGTCGGAGGTGGAGACAGTGGGCGTGGCCTTGGCCGGTGCGGCGGGCGCGGTGGCGTTCAGCAACAGGGCCGAGGGATCGACGCGCAAGGCGGCGGCCATGGCCGTGATGTCGGCCAGGGATGGCTCACGGGTGTCTTTTTCGTAGTTGCCTACGCGCGACTGTGATTTCCAGCCGCAGGCCTCGGCCAGCTGGGCCTGTGAGAGGCCGGCGGCGGCGCGGAAGCGCTTGATGCGTTGCCCTAATGATTCGTTCATGCGCGGGATTCAAACACGGATTGAAATGACAGTGTTTCACTTTTTGTGTTTGAAATAAACACATAATGTGTTTAACCTTGATTTCAGATGCGGTGCTGGGAAGTCGTGCCAGGGCGTGCATCCATACACACAGCAAGGCTGCTGGCATCACCGGTGGCTTGGAGAACAGGGGGAGTGAACCATGAAGAAACGGACGTATGCCGGCAAGGCAATGGGCGATACCGAGTGGCTACTCGAGCAGTGGGGCTGGTGGCGAATGGATGGGGTAGGGGTGCCGCGGTACACCTCCTCGCTGTATGCGCTGATCCGCGACAACACCCCGTGCGAGGGGGGCGGGCGGCGCTATTCGCTGACCGATGACCAGGCGCTGGCCATCGACGGGGCGGTGGCGCGGTTAACCAAGCGCGATGCGCAGATGGGGGATTTCATCTGGCTGTATTTCGGGGCGAAGTACCCGGCACTGCGGATCGCGCGCCTGGCCGGTGTCAGTGAGGCGAAGGTGCGTGAGCTGGTGCGGGCGGGGGCGGCGTGGGTGGATGCGGCGCTGGAGGGGCTCCGGGGCCGTGAAGAGGACGCAGTGCGGCTGGGGAGGAGGGTGTGTTCGTAAGGGGTGGGGAAGGTGTTTGGGCGGGGGCACGTTGCCGGGCTGGGCGGGCTTTTTAAAGGTGAATGGGCCGCGTGAAAAAAAGCGTTCCGCGCGGATAAGAGGGTGGTTTTATGAAAGCCTGGTTCGGTTGTTTGAATGAGCGTGTTTGGAAGCCCCGGCAGTGATGCCGGGGTTTTTCGTTTAAGAGGCACAACGCCGCGGGCAACGGGGCCGCTGTGGCTTGCGCCCGGTTACGCACTGGCCAGCAGCAGCTTGATTCGCTCGGCCATGGTTTCCATCGCGAAGGGTTTGGTCAGCACCTGCATGCCCTCTTCGAGCTGCACATCGCCGATCACCGCCTGTTCCGCATAGCCTGTGATGAACAGCACTTTGAGCCCTTGGCGCACCCGGCGTGCCCGGTCGGCGAGCTGGCGGCCGTTGATGCCGCCGGGCAGGCCGACGTCTGTGATGAGCAGGTCGATGCGGGTGTTGGAGTCCAGGATGGCCAACGCGGCCGGCCCGTCGGCGGCTTCCAGCGCCACATAACCCAGCTCGCCCAGCAGCTCGGCAACCATCATGCGGATGGTCGGTTCGTCGTCGACTATCAGTACGGTGTCGCCCGCCGTTGCCATTTCGGCGCGCGGCTCGCACGCCGTTTCACAGGCTTGCTGCGCCGGCCCCAGGTAGCGGGGCAGGTAGATGTACATCGCCGTGCCCACATCCACCGTGGAGTGCACCCTGACCTGGCCGCCGGATTGTTTGGCGAAGCCGTAGATCATCGACAGCCCAAGGCCGGTGCCTTTGCCGATCGGTTTGGTGGTGAAGAAGGGGTCGAAGATGCGGGCGATGATCTTCGGCGGCATGCCTATCCCGGTGTCGGTAACGCACAGGCGCAGGTATTCACCCGCCGGCAGGTCGAAGTTCACGGCCATGCGGCTGTCGATGGTTTTGTTCGACGCCTCGATCACGATCTTCCCGCCGGTGGGCATGGCATCACGGGCGTTGATGCACAGGTTGAGCAACGAGTTTTCGAGTTGCGAAGCGTCTACCAGAGCGGGCCATAGGTCGGGCATCAGGTCCAGGTGCAGCGCCACCTGCGGGCCAACGGTGCGCTGGATCAGCTCTTCCATGCCCGTGATCAGCCGGGCGGCATCGGTGGGCTTTGGGTCCAGCGTTTGTTGGCGGGAGAACGCCAGCAGCCGGTGGGTCAAGGCCGCTGCCCGGCGCGCTGCGCTTTGCGCTGTGTTGACGTAGCGGTCGACGTCGGTGAAGCGCCCGTCAGCCAAGCGCCGTTGCAGCAGCTCCAGTGAGCCGCTGATGCCTGTCAGCAGGTTATTGAAATCATGGGCCAGGCCGCCGGTGAGTTGGCCGACGGCCTCCATTTTCTGGCTTTGCCGTAAGGCATCCTCGGCCTTGGCCAGGGCAGCGAGCTGCTCTTTTTCGGCGGTCACGTCGCGCCCTACCGCGATGATGGAGTTCTCGGAAGGGTCTGCGGTCCACGACATCCATCGGTACGCACCGCTTTTGGTTCGGTAGCGGTTTTCGAAGCGGTTCAGCGACTGCTTCTGCACTGCGACGGCTTGAACACCCTCCGCGGTGTGCTGCAGGTCGTCGGGGTGGATCAGCGCAAACAGGCTGGTGCCGATCAGGTCTTGTTCGCTCCACCCTAGGGTTTCGGCCCAGGCGGGGTTGAGCGCGGTGATGGCGCCTTCGAAACTGGCGACCAGCATCAGGTCGGTGGAAAGCTGCCACAGCCGGTTGCGGTCCAGTGTGCGTGCTTGCACCTGGCGCTCGAGCGACTGGGCCAGTGTGTTCAGCTCCTGCTCGGCCTTATAGCGCTGCACCGCGAAGCGGGTGTTGGTGGCCACACTCTGGATGAAGGCGATTTCTGCATGGGACCACTGCTTGGGCGATGAGTGGTTCACGAAAAAGAAGCCAGCCACGCGTTTGGCTTCGATGATCGGCACGTGCACCAGCGCGCAGCTGCCGAACGCCAGGAAGCACTCGGCGTGAGCCTGGGTTCTGGGGTCTTTGGTCACATCGTCGATGATGATCGGCTCGCCCATGCCCAGGGTCGAGATGGTGCTGCCGAAATCATTGGCGCGATGGGTGCCCACGCCGTTTGGAAGGGCAGGCAGGTACCAGTGCGGCTCGACCGTGAACAGCGCGCCGTCGGCATGCACCGTGGCGTAGCCGGCGCGATCGGCCTTGAGCGTTCGCCCCAGCAGGGTCGATGCCGTGTAGGCCAGCGTGGCGGGGTCTTCGATCAGCCTGAAAGCGTCGTTGAGTTCGATCAGGGCCTGGCGCCTTTGCTCTTCGCTTTTTCGCGCACTGATGTCAGAGAACAGAATGGCCACTTGGCGCTGTTCGGGTTCACCGATGCGGTAGGCGTAAACTTCCAGATGCCGGTTACCCAGGGTCTTGGCAGCGTGCTCGAACTTCGCGGGCTGGCCGCTTCGGGCGACCTCGGCGTAGCGGTCGAAGAAATACTGATCATGGTCGGGGGCGAGCCTGCGCATCCACTGGCCCACGGCATCGGTGAGCCCGGTGTGGCGTTCGAAGGCCGAATTCACCTCCAGGAAGCGGTAGTCATAGGGGTAGCGGGCTTCGTCGCACTCCACCTCGACGATGCAGAAGCCGTGGTCCAGGGCGTTATACAGCGAGCGGTAGTGGTGCTCGCTGAGCTCCAGCACCTTTTCCGTGGTTTTGATCGCGGAGATATCACGGGATACCGACAGAATCCGCTCGGGTTTGCCATCGGCGCCTTTGATGGGGGTTACCTGAACGTCCCACCAACGAAGGTTACCGGCAAGCGTGGGCGCCTCGCCCTGAAAGCGCCCGGTCTTGCCCTCCCGTGCCGCCTGCAGCGCGTGCTTGGCGTCGATGTGCCCCTGGCCTTCCCAGAAGTCAGGCCAGGGGCAGCCTCGGATTTCGTTGAAGTCGCTGACCTCCATGACCTTCAGGCCACCGGCGCTCATGAAGGCCAGGCGGCCTTCGAGGTCGAGTACCTTGATGCAGTCACCGGAGGCGCTCAGTACGCTTTCCATGAACTCCGCATCGGCGGCCTGCTTTTGGTCATCGAGGTGGCGCTGGGTACTGTCGCGCAGCACCTTGAGGTAACCCTGGAGGGTGCCGTCGGGCGCCTTGAGCGGGGTTATTTCGCCGCAGGCCAGGAACAACGAGCCGTCACTGCGCACAAGCCAGTGCTTACTCGTGGCGTGCCCACGTTCCAACGCGCCGGCCATCTCCTGTTGGGCGATGCCCGCTTGCCGGTCGGCTTCAGTGAAGACGCGCGCGATGGGCTGGCCAAGCATCTGGTGGGCAGCCCAGCCGAAGATATCGGCTGCCCCGGCACTCCATTGAGTGACCAGGCCCTGCACGTCAAGCGTGATCACCGCGCAGTCGAGCGCGTTGTTGATGATCATGCAATGGCGCTGCTCTGCCTCCGTGGCTGCATGCTCAAGCTGTTTTATGCGCGCTTGCAGTGCTTTGACCTGGGTTTTCAGGTCGTCGGCCGCAACGTGCTCAGGCTTCGGTGGGGTAGTCATCAACTAAGGAGGCACGAATGAGGGTTATCAGGTGTGGTGAGGCTGTGACACTGGCGGCAGCCGTCGGTTGCGACGGCTGGCGAGATTAGGTGGCTTGAGCAAAAGGTGGCAGGTTGCCATGTGTGGACTGTACTCTGAAAAAAGCCTTTGCGCGCGGATAAACAGATGGTTTCATGGCAGCGTGTTTTGAATGAAGCGCAACGGCGGGCGGCTCGGCATCAGTGCCCATGTGGGTTCACTGGCCATTCGACGCCAAGTTGAAATTGATTTGAAAAAAAGCTTTCCGCGCGGATAACCGCCTGTTTTCATAGCAGCATGTTCTGTTTGCAACACACTTTCCAACCCCAGCCATCGCGCTGGGGTTTTTGTTTTCTACCCCTTACCAAAACCCTATCGCTAGATACCTGGAAC
Organism: Pseudomonas sp. URIL14HWK12:I12; assembly: GCF_003097135.1. Taxonomy (GTDB): domain Bacteria; phylum Pseudomonadota; class Gammaproteobacteria; order Pseudomonadales; family Pseudomonadaceae; genus Aquipseudomonas. Next base: position 418,965 of record NZ_QEQL01000005.1, on the reverse strand, counting down.
CCACATGGACCCTACTGACCTCGGCGCGGGCACGCTCACCTGGGCGGGCGGTGGCGTCACTGTGATTTTGGGTGGCTTGCTGTGGTTGCGGCGCTTTCTCTCAAAAGATGCCGCTGACCGCGCGATGGACAATGCTGACATCGGCACCGTCCGCCGCCTCAATGATTTGCTCGACTCCGAACGTGCGGCCCGCCAGGCGGCGGAGGCCCGGGCGGACCAATTCGCCCGGGAGCGCAACGAGCTGGCCACTGCGGTGGGCCGGCTGGAGGGCAAGCTCGAAGCGCTGACCGGCCAGGTGGCGTTGCTCAACGGCGAGGTGGCGCGCTTGCGCGGCCTGGCGGCCAGCGCCTGAGGCCACGGCGGCACGCAGCGGCAAACCAGAGGGGCCGACCGTGCCCTGAACCTACGGCGCCCACCCGGGGCGCACCGGCGAGGTGCAATCGCGCAACGTGGCAACCACGGCGCAGCACCTGCCCACCGATGACCTTCGAGGAACTCATGAAAATCACACCCGTGGTGTTGCAACTGCAACAGCGCTGCCCCGTGTTCGGCGAACGCGTGAGCGGCGGCATCGACTTCGACGCAGCCTTCGCCAGCCAGCAACCGAGCCGCCCGGCCGCGCTGGTGATCGCCACTGGCAGCACGGCTGGCGACAACGACCTGGCCAACGGCGTGCGCCAGGCCATCACCGACAGCTTCGACGTGGTGGTGCTGCTGGATAACCCTGACCACAGCGGCGCCCAGGCCGCCGACGCGCTGGAGGCGATTCGCCTGGCGCTGTGGCGGGCGCTGGTGGGCTGGCAGCCGGGCGATGAATACGCCCCGGCCACCTTCAAGAGCGCGGCACTGCTGCGTATCGATTCGTCGCAGGTGGCCTACCGCTTCAGCTTCCAAACCGCATTCCAACTGGGCCGCAACGTTGCCAGCCAGCCTGCCGAAACCTGGCATGAGCAGGTGCTCGACGGGCTGCCCGCGCTGGAAGGGCTGGACATCGATGTGGACTGCATCGACCCGGCCGACCGAAACCTGAAACACCCAGGCCCCGATGGGCGCATTGAAATCCACCTGAAAGAGGACCTCACATGAACCGCATGACTGTGAAACCGGCCAAGGGCCGCGCAGTGCCAGACCCGGAAACCGGGCTGCTGCTGCCGGCCCAGGGCCGCGACGTGCCCGACGACGCCTACTGGCGCCGCCGCCTGGCCGATGGCGATGTAACCCCCACTTCCACCCCTAAAGAGGCTGCAAACCCATGAGCGTAGGCTTCCAACAAATCCCGCAAGACGTGCGGGTGCCGCTGTTTTATGCCGAGATGGACAACTCCATGGCCAACAGCGCCAGCAGCACCCTGCGCCGGCTGATCGTCGGCCAAGTCAACGATGCCGCGGCGGCGGCTGAAATCGGCGGCCTGGTGCTGGTCTCCAGCCTTGCTCAGGCCAAGGCGATCGGCGGCCCCGGCTCGATGCTGGCGGCCATGTACGAAACCTGGCGGCAGAACGACCCGGTTGGCGAGGTGTGGTGCCTGCCGCTGAAAAACAGCACCGGCGCCGTAGCGGCGGGCAAGGTGACCTTCACCGGCACCGCGACCGAAGCGGGCCTGGCCAACCTTTATGTGGGCGGCGTGCGCGTGCAGGCGGCTATCCCGTCGGGTAGCGCGGCAGCGGCAGCCGCGGCGGCGCTGGCCGCCAAGGTGAACGCCAGTGTCGACCTGCCGGTCACCGCAGCGGCGGCGGCCGGGGTGGTCACCCTGACCGCCAAATGGACGGGCGATTCAGGCAATGACATCACCCTGATCCTCAACCGCCTGGGCCGCAGCAACGGTGAAGCCACCCCAGCCGGGCTGACCGTGGCGATCACTGCGATGGCCGGGGGCGCCGGCACGCCAGACGCCACCGCCGCGCTGGCGGCCCTGGGCGATGCGCCGTTCGAGTTCATCTGCGTGCCGTGGGCCGACACCACCACCCTGGATGCCTGGAAAGTCGCAATGAGCGACCTCAGCGGGCGCTGGTCGTGGGGCAAGCAGCTTTACGGCCATGTGTTCGGCGCGCTGCGCGGCACGCTCGGCACCTTGGTGGCGGCCGGCTCGGCGCGCAACGACCAGCACGCGACGCTGTTCGGTTTCCCTGCCGGTGTGCCGCAGCCGTTCTGGCGCGTGGCGGCAGCGGCGGCCGCGCGGCAAGCGGTGTTCATCTCCGCCGACGCCAGCCGGCCGACCCAGACCGGCGCGCTGGTGGGCATCGACCCGGCGCCGGAGGGCAGCCGTTTCACGCTTACCGAGCAGATGTCGCTGCTGCAATACGGCATCGCCACGCTCAACTACGAAGGCGGCTACGTGCGCATCCAGCGCGCCATCACCACCTACCAGAAAAACAGCGGCGGCCAGCCCGACGACTCGTACCTGGACAGCGAAACCCTGCACCAGAGCGCGTACATCGTGCGCCGGCTCAAGGGCATCATCACCAGCAAATACGGGCGCCACAAGCTGGCAAACGATGGCACGCAGTTCGGCGATGGCCAGCCGATCGTTACCCCGAACGTGATTCGCGGCGAGCTGATCAGCGAGTACGCAAGCCTGGAGCGTGACGGCCATGTCGAAAACGCCGACGCCTTCGCCCGTTACCTGGTGGTAGAGCGTGACGGCAACAACCCCGGCCGAGTGAACGTGCTGTACCCGCCCGATTACGTGAACGGCTTGCGCGTGTTCGCACTGCTCAACCAGTTCCGCCTGCAATACAGCGCCGACGCGGCCTGACCCTAACCCGTTCAACCCCAGCCCGCCTTGAGCGGGCTTTTTCATGTCTGGAGGCCCAACCATGGGGCAGAAAGTTGCTGGTACCTGCTACGTCAAAATCGACGGCACGCAGTTGATTCTCAAAGGGGGCGTGGAAGCGCCGCTGATGGACAAGACCCGGGAGACCGTTGTGCCCGGTTACTTCAAGGAGGAAGACAAGGCGCCCTTCGTCAAACTCACGGCGGTGCATACGCCGAATTTCCCGCTCAAGGCGCTGACCGAGGGCATCAACATGACCCTCACCGCAGAGCTTCAGAACGGCAAGGTGTACACCCTGTCGGGCGCGTACCTGGTGTCGCAACCCACCAGCAAAGGTGAAGACGGCACCCTCGAGCTGCAGTTCGACGGCATCAAGGGGGTGTGGTCGTGACCGACGCCATCGCACTGAACACACCGATCCAGGCCCACGGTGAAACCCTCACCGAGCTTACCCTGCGCCGGCCCACCGCCAAGGAAGCGCGGGCGATCAAGGCGCTGCCGTACAAGATCGACGCCGACCAGGCCGTGAGCCTGGACCTGGACGTGGCCGCCAAATACATCTCGGCCTGTGCCCAGATCCCGCCCTCGTCGGTCGACCAGTTGGACCTGGCCGACCTCAACACGCTGGCGTGGCAGGTAGCGGGTTTTTTCATGGTGCCGGCGTCGAAAACCTCGGCGGCCTGATCACGCTGGCTTATGACCTGGCCTACTTCTGGAAGGTTGACCCCGACCAGATGTTGGCCAGGCCGCTCGATGCACTCCTCGAAGCGCTGGCACATGCCCAGCGCATCCACCTAACGCAGCAGGCAGGGGCAGGGTGATGGCCGATACGTTAACGCTGAAAACACTGATCACCGGTGTCGACCAGCTCTCGCCCCTGCTGGGGGCGCTGAGCGCCAAGGTCGCCGCCTTTCGTAAAAACCTCGACGCCACAGGCCTCGGCGGCCTGGGCTTGAAGGCCGCGCTGAGCGGCGGCGAGTTGGCCAAGCCGTTCGTGAGCGCGGTTCAGGCCGCGAGCGCGTTCGAAACATCCATGGTCGCGGTGCACAAGGCGGTGCACTTCGACACGCCCGAGCAGTTCAAGGCCATGGGCGACGACATTCTCAGGCTGTCGGCCCGCTTGCCCACGGCGGCCAACGAGCTCACTCAGCTCGTAGCGGCCGGTGCCCAGTCGGGCATCGCTCGCACCGAGCTGCTGGGCTTTGCCGAAGACGCGGCGAAGATGGGGGTGGCGTTCGACCAGAGCGCTGCGCAAAGCGGCGCGATGATGGCGACCTGGCGCTCCGCGTTCAAGATGACCCAAGCCCAGGCGCTGGCGCTGGCTGACCAGGTCAGCGACCTGGGCCACCATGGCCGTGCCAGCGGCCAGCAGATCCTTGAAATCGTCAACCGCGTCGGGCCGTTGGGAGGGGCGGCCGGCCAAGTGGCAGGGCAGGTCGCTGCCCTGGGCGCGACCCTGGTGGGGCTGGGTGCCGGGCAGGAGCAGGCCGGTGCCGGTATCCAGCAGTTCATGCAGGCGCTGACCCAAGGCAGCGCTGCAACCGATGCCCAGGCCGAGGCGCTCAAGGCGTTGCGGCTGGATTCGAAAGAGGTGGCCGCCGGCATGCAGCAGGATGCCCAGGGGACCATGATGGAGGTGCTCAAGCGGGTGGCCGCCGAAAGCCCCGATCAGCAACCGGCATTGCTGGCGAAGCTGTTCGGCGCCGATTCGGCAGCGGCAGTCACGCCACTGCTGACCAACCTGGGCCTGCTTGAAAGCAACCTGGCGCGCACCGGCAATGCCTCGCAATACGCCGGGGCGATGCAGCAGGATTTTCTCGCCCGCGCAGGCACCGCCGATAGCCAATTGATGATGATGCGCAACGCCCTCGGCGCTGTGAGCGTGCAGTTCGGTGAGGCTTTGCTGCCAGCGGTGACCACCGTAGTGGCCGCGCTGGTGCCTTTGATCAGCGGCGTGGCCGACTTCATCGGCAGCCACCCGGCGCTGGTGCAAGGTGTGGCGGCGGGTGCGGTGGTTTTTCACACCTTCCAGGCTGCGCTCTCGGGCGCCGCCGGGGCGGCCCGGCTGCTAGGTGTGGTGCTCGGCCTGAACCCGGTGATGCTCGCGGCGTTGGGCATTGCGGCGGCCGCCGCTTTGATCGTGGCGAACTGGGATTCGATCGTGGCGTTCTTTCAGTGGGTGTGGGCCGGGATCAAACAAGGCGCCAACATTGCCTGGGGGTTTATCAAGCTGATGTTCGACTTCAGCCCCTTGGGCATGATCGTCAACCACTGGGAGCCGATTCTGGGTTACTTCAGAGGCCTGGTGGAAAAGGTACGCCCGCTGCTCAGGCTTTTAGGGATCGGCTCGGATGAACCCGCCCCGTTGCCGCAGGGGCCGCGCGTGGGGGTGGGGGCCGGCGATGGCGCGTTCGTGATGGCGGGCGCGCCGCAGTTGGCCGCTGGGCGCCAGGCGCAGATGAACCAGCGTTTTCTCATTCCGCCAACAGCGGACCTGCTGACCGTGGGCGGCGGCAACGCCCGGCTCAACGGCGAGCTGGTGATCCGCCTGGAAGGCAACACCCAAGGCGTCCGCCCGATGGCGGCCATCACTGACCAGCCCGGCTTGCAGGTGACCACCGATGTGGGCCGTCGCACCTTGTCTGGAGGGCAACAATAATGGCCGATACCTGGCGTGAACGGCTGTTGCCGGCGTCTTTTCGCGCGGTGCCGTTTCTGATCGAAAACACCTCCGTGCCCGTGGGGCGCAAGGTGCAGCTGCATCAATACCCCAAGCGTGACGACGCCTTCGCCGAGCCCATGGGCAAGGTCGCGCGGGTGCATAAAGTCACTGCCTACGTCATCGGCGCGGATTGCTTCACCCAGCGCGACGCGTTGCTCGATGCGCTGGAGGCCGAAGGCGAGGGCACCCTGGTGCACCCGTGGCTGGGCCAGATGGCGGTGACGGTCGGCGTGGGCAGCATGAAGCACAGCCGCGCCGAAGGGGGCATGGTCAGCTTCGAGCTGGAGTTCTACCCGGCCACGCCTCGGCTTGACCCCAGCGCCGTCGTGAACACCGCCCGGCTCACCCGCGTGGCGGCCACCAGCTTCTGGAGCGGGGCGCTGGCCCGTTACACCGCCGCGATGGCGGCGCTGGACAGCGCAAGGGTCAGCCTGCTGGGCCTGGAAAACGCCCTGGCCGGTGTGTTCGTTACCCTCAACCAGCAATTCGCGCCGGTGGGCGAGATCTTCGGCTCGCTGCGCGCCATTGCGCAGATGGTGATCAATGCCCCCGAGGCGCTGGCCAGCCTGCTCGACGGCATGCTGAGCGAGGCCAGCCAGCCCCGCTTCGAGCGCTACAGCGGGGCGGTGGCGGCGCTGGCCAGCCAAGCCGAAGACGCCGCCGGCATCGATGGGGTGAGCACTGCCAGCGGCGCCGACACCGCAGCCGCCGCCCAGGCGGTGGCCAACCTGCTACAGGCCGCGCTGCTGGCGCGGGCGGTGGCCACTGCCGCGCAAATGCCGGTGCTGGCCACCCCGGCCGCTTTCGCTAGCGCACCCTCACTTGAGCAGCAGGTGGCCCAGCCGGTTGCCCGGGCCGAGGTGCCGGTGGCCGATGACGTGATCGCGGCCCGTGACGCGCTGGACGCGGTGTTCTGGCAAGCCGCACTGAAGGCAGGCGCCAGCGACTACCCGCAGATCAACGCGGCGCGCCAGCAGATGGTTCGCCACCTCACTGCCGTGGCTGCCTCGGGTGTGCAACTGGTGACCCTCACACCGCCTGAAACCTTGCCAGCACTGGTGCTGGCCTACCGGCGCTTCGGCGATGCCACCCGCGAGGGGGAAATCGTGCAGCGCAACCCGATCATTCACCCCGGCTTCGTGCCGGCGGTGCCCCTGCAACTCGCACTGGAGTAACTCAAGATGTCCGACCCGTCGACGGCCGTGACCTTGACCGTCGACGGCCTGGATTATGCCGGCTGGACCTCGGTCGAAATCACCGCAAGCCTGGAGTGCCAGGCGCGCAAGTTCACCATCGGCATCGCCTGGAAATGGCCCGGGCAGCAGTTGGCAAGGCCGGTGCAGCCCGGTGCCCGTTGCGAGCTGCGCATTGGTGGCGAGCTGGTGATCACCGGTTGGGTGGATGCCGCGCCCATCCAATACAACCACGACACCATCACCGCCACCATCAGTGGCCGGTCGCTCACCGGCGACCTGTGCGACTGCGCCGCCATCAACCGGCCCGGCCAATGGAAGGGGCAGAGTGCGCAGGCCATCGTGGCGGCCATCGCCGGTGAGTATGGGGTGGCGGTCAAAAGCGAGGTCGAGGCCACCGCGAGCCTGGCCGACCACACCATTGAGCCCGGCGAAACGGCTTTCCACTCCATCGACCGGCTGCTGACGCTTTACCAGGTGTTCAGCACCGACAACGCCGAAGGCCAGCTGGTGTTGGCCAAGGCAGGCAGCGGCGGGCGCGCCAGCGACAGCCTGGAGGTGGGCCGCAATGTGCTCGGCGCACAGGCGGCGATGGATTTTGCCAAGGTGTTTTCCGAATACCGGGTGATCGGCCAGCGGGCGGGCACCGATCAGGCGTTCGGCGTGGCCAGCAATGAAGTCAATGCCAGCGCCAGCGACCCTCGGGTCACGCGCAGGCGGGTCAAGGTCACGCAAGTGAGCGGCCAGCTCAGCGACACGATGGCCGCCGGCCGCGCCAGCTGGGAGCGCAGCACCGCCTTGGGCAAGGCCCTGGAAACCACCTACCAGGTGCAGGGCTGGCGCCAGGCCAACGGTGCGTTATGGCTGCCCAACACACAGGTGCGAGTGCTCGACCCGCTGCTGGGGTTCGACCGCGACATGATCATCGCCGAGGTCACCTACCACCTCACTGAGAGCGGCACCACCTGCACGCTGCGGGTCGGCCCGCCGCAAGCCTATCTCCACGAGCCCGATGCTCCCAAGCCTGCGCCCAAGGCGCCGGGCAAGGATGCGTTCGGCCATTTGTTGCCCACCGACGGAGCCTCTTGATGAACCGATTGATGAACCTGTTCGCCCGTGGCGTTGTGGCCCTGGCCAAGCCCACCGGCAAGCTGCAAACGCTGCAGATGCGCCTCACCGCCGGTGAGGTGAAAGACGGCATGGAGCACCTTGAGCCCTATGGCTTCACCAGCTGCCCCCAGCCCGGCGCCGAGGGCCTGGCCGCCTTCATGGGCGGCGACCGCTCCCACGGGGTGGTCGTGGTGGTTGCCGACCGCCGTTATCGCCTTCAAGGCCTGCAGGCCGGGGAGGTGGCGATCTACACCGACGAGGGCGATGCGGTCCACTTCAAGCGTGGCCGCATCATCGATATCCAGACCGCCACCCTCAACATTCGCGCCAGCGCCGGCGTGCACATCGACACCCCCCGCCTCACCCAGACCGGCAGCATCGTCAGCCAGGGTGACCAAGTGGCCGGCGGGGTGAGCCAGATCGCGCACTTGCACAGCGGCGTGCAGCAGGGCGGTGAGCAAAGCGGCCCACCGGTCGCCGGAGGTGGCGCATGACGCTTCTGGTGATAGACGACCCGGCCAGCCTGCGGCGCGCCGTGGAGATCAGCTTGTTCACCTGGCGGCGGGCCAGTGCCTCCGACCCGGTGGACGATGCCGAGCGCTACGGCTGGTGGGGCGACAGCTTTGCTCAGGTGGCCGGCGACCGCGTCGGCTCACGGCTGTGGCTGCTGCGCCGGCGCAAGCTCACCGCAGAAACCTTTGACGCCGCCGTGGCCTATGCCCGCGAAGCCTTGCAGTGGCTGGTGGATGACGGCCATGCGCAGGGCATGCAGGTGCTGGCCGACCGCGCCGGCAATGACCGCCTCAACCTGGGCGTTGTGCTGACCTTGCCGGATGGCCAGCGCCTGGACATTTCCCCACATTCGACTTGGCAGGTGCTTTATGCCGTTTGATACCCCGACCTTACCGGTGCTGATCAACCGCACCGTGGCGGACCTGGCCAGCGACGCACTGCGCCACGCCGATGCCCAGGTGTTGGCGCGCGCCCTGAGCGGCGCCACTTATGGGCTGTATGGCTATATCGATTGGGTGGCCCGGCAGATTCTGCCCGACACCGCCGACGAGGCGACCCTCGAGCGCCAGGCCCGGTTGCGCCTGGCCACCGCACGCATCGCGGCCAAGGCCGCCAGCGGGCGGGCCAGTTTCACCGCCGCTGCCGGGGCGGTGCTCGATGCCGAGCGCGTGTTGCAGGCCAGCGATGGCCGCCAGTACCGCGTGACCGCGGCGGTGACCACCCAGCAGGGCCTGAACACGGCCGCGCTCGAAGCGGTCGACGGCGGGGCGTTGGGCAATGCCGCCGCCGGCCAGGTGCTGACGCTGGTGCAGCCGACGGTGGGCGTGGATGACCAGTTCACGGTGCTTGCGCCCGGCCTCACCGGCGGCACCGACCAGGAAAGCGTGGCGTCGCTGCGCACCCGGGTGATCCGCAGTTACCAAGTGATCCCCCACGGCGGCGACGCTGACGACTACGAGACCTGGGCGCTGGAATGCGCCGGCGTAACCCGCGCCTGGACGGTGCGCAACTACCTGGGGCCAGGCACCGTGGGTGTGTTCTTCGTGCGGGACGGCGACAGCATCATCGTGCCGGACGCCAACGAAGTGGCCACGGTGCAGGCGTATCTGGAAAGCAAGGCGCCGGTGACCGCCGAAGTCTATGCCCTGGCCCCCGTGCTCAAACCGGTGAACTACCGCATCACGCTCACGCCCGACACCCCGGCCGTGCGCGCGGCGGTCACTGCGGAGCTTGCCGACCTGCATGCCCGCGAGGCGGGCCTGGGCGAGGCGCTGTTGCTCAGCCACATCCGCGAAGCGGTCAGCAGCGCCCGGGGCGAAACCGACAACGTGGTGGCCAGCCCCGTAGCCGATGTGCCGGCCCACGCCAACGAGTTGCTTACGCTGGGGGTGATCACATGGCAGTGAGAACCCCCGCCGACTATCGCCAGCAGCTCAAAGCCCTGCTGCCCCCGGGCCCGGCCTGGGACCTGGAACGCGTGCCGGCGCTCGGCGTGGTGCTGGCCGGGCTGGCCGAGGAGCTCGCCCGGGTCGACGCCCGCATCGTGGCCCTCAACGCCGAAATGGCCCCCAGCACCGTCACCGAACTGGTGCCGGACTGGGAAGCGGTGATGCAGCTGCCCGATGCATGCCTGGGCCCCTCACCGAGCTTCGGCGACCGCCAGCTGGCCGTGCAGCAACGGCTGACCGCCGTGGGTGCGCAAACGCCTGCGTATTTCGTGAACATCGCCAAGGGCCAGGGCTACCCCGACGCCCGCGTCACCCAGCACCGCGCCCCACGCTTTGGCCGGGCACGGTTCGGCAAGGCGCATTTCGGCACCTGGCAGGTGCAATTTCTGTGGGTATTTAACACCGGCGGGCGCCAGCGCATCGGCCGGCGTTTCGGCGTGAGCTACTGGGGCGAGCGCTTCGGCACCAACCCCGGCAGCGCCCTGGAGTGCCTGATCCGCCGCTACGCACCGGCGCATACCGTGGTGCACATTCGTTATGACTGAAGAGGGAAAGTAGATGGATTATCCAAAGAGTGTGGCCAACGTAGGGTTGGTCAATGGGAAGTTTGTGGATGAGGATTCGGCCGCGGGGGTGGTGGGGTCGTTGATTCCGGCGGAGTGGGGGAATTCGGTTACCGATGAGATTCTGGCAGTGATAGCCGCGGCAGGGCTGGCACCGTCGGAGAGCGAGACCTCCCAACTTCTAACGGCGATAGCAAGTATCGCTTCAAAAGCGGCGCCAGCGGCCACCGAAGAGAAAGCTGGGATCGCCAGCATTGCCACAAGCGCCGACTTCGATGAAGGCGTGGACGACAGCAAGTTCGTGACCGTTAAAAAGATCAAACTGTGGTTCGGCGGCTTTCTGAAACAAGCGACGGAGTCTGCTCTGGGTTTGGCGAAAATTTCATCTCAGGCGCAAGTGACCGAAGGGCAGGACGACACAACCATCGTGACCCCTAAGAAGTTGAGATACGGGTTTTCGGCGTCGATAGCCAAGAGCGGCTACATTGCACTTCCAACTTGGATGTCGGGGGTCGTCATTCAATGGGGGGCGGTGACCGGGCTGGGCAAAGCCTCTACAGGCGCGGGGGTGGCGGGGCCGACCAAGACGGTAACGTTGCCCGTAACCTTTCCTACCGAAGGTTATGTTGTTATCACAAGCATGAACTTCGATAGCATGGCGACTACCAGCGCCTACGCGCCAGGTGCCATTATTTTAAACAAATCTCAGATTTCCCTGCAGAACAATTACACCAGCTCTGCGGGTGAACTTGTATGGTTGGCCATAGGAAGATAATCGTGAGTAACTACTACTACAGTGCCCGTTTTTCCGGTTTCTTGGACACGCGTCTTATCGATATTAAAGACCTTCCGGAAGATGCCGTGAAAGTAGACGGGCAGCAGCGTCAGGATCTACTGGCTGGGGAAGCGGAAGGGAAAGTCATCATTGCTGACAGCACCGGGTTTCCCGTGTTGAGCGAGCCTCCAGCGTTGGAGGTCGATTGGCCTGCGCTGATCGCTCAGGAACGCTACCTGCGTGAAACCAGCGGCATAGAAGTAATGGGCCTGAATATTGATACTCAGCGAGAAAGCCAGGCATTGATCACCGCTGCTGCTTTGGCGGGCATGCAAGATCGAAATTACATCTGCAACTGGAAGACATCGTCGGGTTTCGTTGAACTCAACGCTGAAAAGCTGACTGCAATTTTCATGGGGGTACGAAACCACGTGCAGGCTTGTTTCGACCGTGAAGCTGCATTGCTACAGATGGCAGAACGAGGGGCGATAGACGCAGATACATTGAAAGTAGGATGGCCTTGATGGGGGCAGGAGGTAGGTTCGACCTAGCCTGCACAGCCCCTCAGCTGCCCCGATCTCAGACCCGCCTCGCGCGGGTTTATTTTTACCCGGAGAAAACTATGAAAACCTCCCCCCGAGGGCTTGATCTGATCAAGTCCTCCGAGGGCCTGCACCTGCGGGCCTACCCTGACCCTGGCACCGGGGCCGAGCCATGGGCCATCGGCTACGGCTCTACCGAGGGTGTGACTGAAGGCATGAGCATTACCGTTGCCCAAGCCCTGCAACGGCTGGAGGCCGACCTGGGCCGTGTCGAAGCGGCCGTCGGCCGCTTGGCCCGGGTGCCGTTGGCTCAAGGCCAGTTCGATGCACTGGTTTGCTTTGCCTACAACGTGGGCGAGGCCAACTTTGCGCGCTCCACGCTGCTGCGCAAGCTTAACGCCGGGGACCCCGCCGGGGCTGCCGAGCAGTTCGGCCGTTGGGTGCGGGCGGGCGGCAAGGTGCTGCCTGGCCTGGTAACGCGCCGCGCGGCCGAGCGGGCGATGTTCGAGGCCCGGGCATGATGGCCGGGCAGGGGAGGTGGTTGCCCGCCTTTGCCGTGCTGGTGCTTGCCACCGGCCTGGGGGCTGGCACTGCGCTAGGGTATTGGCTCACGGCCCGGCATTATCAGCCGCTGCTGGCAGGCGCCTTGGGTGCTGCTGCCCACGCGGGTGAAGCGCTGGCAGGCTGCAACACCACTCGTGGCGCGCTCGAGGGGCAGGTGGGCGAGCAGAACCTGGCTCTCCAGCGCTTGGCGCTCGCCGAACGACAGCGGGCCATGAAGGCCACGGCTGCGGCTTCACAGGCGCATGGAGCCGCCGGGGCTCAGTATCAGGCCGCCAACCGCCTGCAACAGGAGCGCACTGGCGGCGACCCGGCTGCGGCTGCGGGCAGCCTTATCGATCAGGAGCTGGGCCTATGAGACGCTTGATAGCCGCATCGGCGCTGATGCTGGCCGGTTGCGCGGCTCAGCCCACTGCCGCACCCGAGCCGCGCGTGGTGCAGGTGCACGTGCCCGTACCGGTGCCGTGCCGGGCGCCTGCGGTGGCAGCACCCCCTTGGGCGGCAGAGGGGTTGCGCAAGGGCGATAGCCTAGAGGTGAAAGTGCGGGCGCTGCTGGCCGAGCGCAGGCAGCGGCTAGGGTATGAGGGTGAGTTGCAGGCGGCTTTGGCGGCATGCCAGTGAACCCTGTTGCGCCCCTGCCGCCAAGGGCTGCAAACCCGCGACCCGCCAAAAAGCAGGGAGGGGCCATCGCGTTGGCCCCTCCCTGGCATCGCCTTACAGCTTGAAGCGCGAAACCACCGTGCGCATTTCCCCCGCCAGCAACGAAAGCTCTTGTGCCGTCACGGCGTTGTCTTCTATACCCTCCATCAGCGCAATACTGCTGTTGCGTATCCCCGTCACGTTGCGGTTGATGTCTTCTGAAACGGCATGCTGTTGAACCGCTGCGCTGGCTATCTGGGTGTTCATTCCCACGATCTGCTCAACGCCTTCGTTGATTGCATCCAGGCTGGTCGAGGCCTGGTCGGCAGACTCCATGCAGGCGTGCGCACGCAGCCTGCTGCAGCTCCTGGATGATCCGGCGGATCTCTTCGGTTGAATTCTGCGTGCGCGAGGCCAAGGTTCGAACCTCGTCTGCGACCACCGCGAAACCCCGGCCTTGCTCGCCCGCGCGGGCGGCCTCGATGGCGGCATTCAATGCCAGCAGGTTCGTTTGGTCGGCAATGTTGCGGATCACCTCGATCACCCCGCCAATCTGCTGGCTGTGTTGGGCAAGTGCCGACACCTTTTCTGCACTGCGCTCCACTTCATCGGCCAGCGCTTCGATAGTCACGCGGGTTTCCTGCATTTTCGCCAGGCCGGCGTTGGACGATTGGCTGGCGTGCCCGGCAGCGTGGGCCGCACCCTCGGTGTTCTGCGCTACATCGGCAACGCTCGCGGTCATCTCGTTGATGGCCGTGGCGACCTGCTCGGTTTCGCTTTGCTGTGCACTCATGGAGCGCTTGGCCCGGTCAATCGACACCCCAATACGATCGGCCGCGTCGGAGACCGACTGCGAGCTGCGCTCGACCTGGCTGAGCGATGAGCTGAAGGCCTGCACCATGTGGTTAAGCCCCGAGCTCACGTCGGCCATTTCATCTTTGCCGCGCACCTGAATGCGCACGCTCAGGTCGCCTTGGCCGATCAGCCGGGTGGCGGCCAGCACATCGTTGATCGTGCGGCGCATGGCGCTGTAGATGGCACTGAACAGGTACACCAGTAGCAGGGTAAGCACGACAAGCATGGCCACAATCGCGCGCGATTCGGAGGTTTTGGCCTGCACGCGGCGCTCGAGTGTATTGAGCAGTTCGTCTTGCAGCGTATCTTGCGCCTGGTACAGGGATTCCACGACCGCGTTGCCCTTGGCCCGCAGATTTTGCATGCCGCCAAGGCTGGCACCTGGGGTGCCAAGCATTGCTTCCAGGTCGGTGCGGAAGGTGCCCAGCCCTTCGAAAGCTCGAGTGACCGGTGCCTGGATACGCCCGGCCAGGTCAGGGTCTTTGCGGCCCAATAGCGTCAGGCTTTGCTGAAGTTCTTTATGGATGAGCGTTTCATTTTTGAGCAGCGACCGGATCACGCCGCCGGCACTGGCACTTATCGTCTGGCCGTCCTGCATCCCGCTGACCAGGCCACGCAATTGCCCGACGACGTTGATCTGCCGGGGCAGCCTCAAGGTGCTCTGGTCGATCATGAACAGCGATGCGTAATCTTCATCCAGCACCATGCCGGAGGTAGCCGAGATGTAATAGACGAAGTTCAACGTCTCCATCAGTTGATCGTTCCAGGCATCGAACATCTGGCTAGGGTCTGCATCCGCTTTCGCTCGCTCGACCAACCCTTGTGCACCCGCGTGCAGGCGCTGCACACGATCACCGGTTTCCAGCTGTGCGCTCATCAGCCGGTCGGTGGCGGCCAGTTTCGAAAACGCGTCTTCCAGCTTCGCCTGGTTGGCTGAGAATTCGGCTTGGGCTGTTTTATCACCGCTGAGCAGGCGGTTGGTGAGTGCGCGTTGCAACATCGACAAGCGCAGGATGGGCGTTACATCCATCAGGTAGCGCTGGCCCGACTGCTCCGCGCGAATGACCTCCAGGCTTGCGTTGATCTGATGGATCGAACGGGTGCCCAGCAGCACCAGCGGGATCAGAACGATAGCGGCAAGCAGGCCGAACTTAGTAGGAAAGCGCAATCGGTTAGCGAGGTGGACGGCAGGAGCAAGTATGTTCATGGAAGTCTCAAGGCCGGAATTGTTCGGTTAGGTGGTGTATCGTTGAGAACGCTCCCTATTCTCAGGCGCCTGGCTCTGTATGGCTCATTCGGCTAACCCCGTTTATCGTTTAAACGTTCATAGATCCTCGGCGGCAGAATTTAGAACTTTATTAAAAGTATGATTTTATTTATTTCTGTAACTTGTGAACCTTTGAAAAACATAGATGTCGGCATGCCATCATTGCTCTATTAATATTGATTTAGAGAGGCCGGGCGCGCATGAGCAACATTGAAATACTGTCTTTATCTCCAGGCGGCCGTTACCAAGTCGAGGCCGCCCCGTGGGAAGCCGGCCCCTCGCACTGGGTGTACCCGCCGCGCATCATCGATACCCAGGCTGCGCAGGTGGTGTTCGGCTTCCAGAACCCACAGTGGTCAGCAGACCTCAGCACCTGGCTAAGCCCGACCCGCGTTGAACTTGAGCTGCGCAAATACCCCGGCCATCAAGCCCCGCGCGGGCTCAAGGTGGCTATTGAATGTGCACAGCGCACCGCTGAATATGACGGCGGCAAACACATTGAATTGGCCCGCCTGGAGAGCGCCCTCGAGGAGATGCTCGGCCGGGCCGGGTGAACCCCGCTCAGCAAGGAGCTGAATGATGAACTGGAGAGCTCTGGAGCAGGCGTTGTTCGACGCCGCCAGGCAGGCGTTGCAAACGCTGCTCGATGAAGGGGGCAGCCCGTTGTACGCCGCAGCGTTCCATGCCAGCTACCGCGAAGAAGAAGCGGTGCTGTCGCTGCCCAGCCTTGCCGCAAACAGCCTGCAAGCGCTTGCCGAAGCCGCCCCTGACGGGGGCGAGGAAAGCTTCAGCTCGGTGAAGTGGAACCCGGTGGACTGGCACTGGGATTGGGAAATCTGTGAGGGTGAGCCGTTCACGCGGCTTGATGAGCAGCTGCAAACCTACGCCAACCGGCTCGGCCCGCGCCAATGGCACGCGGCAGAGCGGCGCTTTCTGGTAACCGTTAGCCGCGCCGCCAGGGCCCTGGGCCGCCACTTCAGCCAGCACCCTGGCGTGGCGCCGGGCTTTGTGGTGTTTTTTCATGACTTCGACGGCGATATCGCCCTGGCCAAGCGCAGCATGACCCGCCAGCAGTTCGAGGTTAACTTCCCTGTTGAGCTGGCCATCGAAAACACCCTGCGCGACGTGGCGGCGTTGCCGGTCGAGGAGCAGGTCGCGTTCTATGTCAGCCGCCTGGGCAGCTGGGATGGCATCTGCGGGGAAGACGCAGAGCGCTGGTTGGTTGCCCACGGCCGCCCGGCACAGGCAGCGCTTATCGAGCAGCTCAACACCCAGGAAGCGCCTTCCACCGCTGCACGCATTCTCGGCTTGGCCGGCATCGCGGATGCGCCTGTTATCCAGGCCCTGCGCCGGCAGGCGATTGAGGCCAACGACCCGCCGACCCGCGACTGGAGCGCCACCGCCCTGGGTTACCTGGAGGACTTCGACTGGCTGATGCAGCAGGCCCCCGACATGGCGGTGGCTGGGGTATGCGCCAACTTCGGCAGCTTCCGCTGGCAAGGCGTGCAGCCGCCGGTGCTGAACTACGCCCCGGTCGAGCGCTTGCTTGATCAACGGCCAGAGCTTCAAACGGCAGTGGAAGAAAGCCTTGGGCAAGCCTACGGGCAAATCGAACCCACCGCCGCCAATGTGAGTGAGGCGTTGCGAGGTTTGGCTTCACCCCATGTTGCTATTCGGCGGCATGCGGTGAAGGGGTTGAGCAATCGGAGTTTGGAGGGCGACGAGGCGCATCGAGCGGTTGAAGGGTTGGGAGTGGCGATGGGGGATGTCGATGAGCAGGTGCGGGAGGAGGCTGGTCGGGGGCTGGAGGGTTAGCGACCCCCTTGAAAGGCAAGACACCGTTCCCCCCTTGGGGCAAGGGGTAGGCAAACGGATATGTTGATGACTAACGGCAGCGATAAGCGTGGCGGCGCTCTGCCTGAGCAATGAGCCACTCGCAATTTGCAAAACACCCCACAAGGCGCCGTACCAGATGCCCCCGCCTGCCAGCGGCGGCGCCGAGGCCACGGGTGATTTTTAAGAACCGTCTTATACGAGCCTCAACGGTTCTTGCTTAGGCTGCATGGCGTCATTGAGCTGGAACCCAGCTTGTTCCGCAGCCGCTTGGCGCGCCTTGCCCAGTTTTGCATTCGCCCAAGGTGGTCTACAGGGCTGCGCGCTACGCAAAGGAGATACGCACGTGCAGACCATAGTTTGGCCAGCCAGGCGCTGGGCTGGAGGGGTCCTCGCCCTTTCGATGTTCTACACCGCGCAGTTGGCGGTTACCGCGTTGCCGCAGACCGACCCCGACGGTTTTCTGATCCTATTGGCAGGTTTTGGTCTGGCTGCTGCGATGCTCGGCCTGCTCGCGCTGACCCAGCTGACACCGGGGCAAACGGTCAGCGTTTTTCTAGGGCGCCGGCTGGGGGCCGTCCTGGTTCTGGGGTGGGTACTGGTGACGCTGGTGCAAGCTGGCGCCATTGGGTGGGATACCGGCCAGGCAGGGCCGGCACCGGCCGGCCCCGCCTGGCCAGAGCGCGGCGGGGTACTGTTCGTTTTGATGCTGCTGGCACTGCCGGCGATCGCCGAAGAACTGCTCTACCGGCATTTCGTGATGGAAATGTTCGATCTGGCTCACCCCAAGGGGCGTTTGCTGGCAATCGTGCTGAGTACAGCATTGTTTGCGTATTCCTTTGGCGGTGACACAGCGGGGGCCCACATGTTGTTCATGGCCGCGCTTGGCCTAGTGCTGGGTACCGCGAGGGTGGCTAGCGGGGGGTTATTGGCTCCGATACTGCTCAATGCCTACGCAACGGGCCTGGGTTTGCTGGCCGAGGCTGTGCTGTAGCCGGGCAATGCTGCCCATTGACGCTGATACGGCTGCCCATTGGCTTTCGTCGCGCCGCAAGGAGCGAGTCCGCCCATGATCGGCTTCGAACATGCCTTGAAAGTGCTGCATGGCATAACCGCCTAACCGAGAATTGCTCGTGAACGCTACCGCTTCCCTTCCGCCTCGAATCGTAATTGCCGAAAGAGACCCTTGGGTGCGCGCCATGCTGCGCGAAATGATCCTGAGCGTTCGCCGGGATGCGCGCCTGGAGGTCTGCAAGGACGGCCCTCAGGCGCTGGATGCGCTTGCGACCAAGGCAGACTTGATCCTGGCGGGCCGGGAGTTGCCCGGTATCGACGGCCTCGATTTGCTGCGTAGCGTGCGCGCCACGCCTGGCGGGCCGGGCTTGCCGTTCATTCTCATGAGTGAGCGCAGTGACTTGGCCAGCGTGCGCGAAGCGCTGCCCCACAGCCCCACGGCCTATCTGAGCAAACCCCTGCACCTGGATGGCTTGCGCAGGCGGCTCGAGCAGCTTCTTCTCGGCAGGGCTGAACAGGCCAGCGGCCCCCTACCGGCGGTGCAGCCGCGCCTCAGCCTGGAGGCCTTTCTTCAGCAGCGCCGCACCAACGCTGGCGGGGGAGCGATGTTCGCCGATGTGCAAGAGGGGCTCCAACTGGCGACGAACGCCGAAACGATGGGTTTGCGTGCGTTGGAAGAGCGATTGGGCAAAGACCCCCAGATGACCGGCGTGCTGATCGCCGCCGCCAATAGCGCGGCGATGCACCGTGACGTACCGGTGCAAAGCTTGTCGCAAGCGTTGCACAGGCTGGGCGGTATCCAGAGCATGAATTTGCTGCTGGGCCTGGCACTCAACCGCAGTGCGCGCCTGAGCGACCCCTTACTGGTGCGGCCCGCCGAGCATTTTCTGGGCCTTTCGTTGCGGGTTGCCGAGTTCGCCAAGGCCCTTGCGTGCTTGCTGAAACTGGATCAGCAGCGCTGCTACTGTGCGGGCCTGCTGCACCGGCTGGGCGATCTTGCGTTGCTTCGCTGCTTGCAGGAATGGCGCATGGCCGGCGGCGAACTCGACGAAGATCGGGTGCAGTCGTCGCTCGATGAGCATGGCGCGCCGTTCGGCTCGGCTTTGCGCGCCCGCTGGCGCTTGCCGCTGCAGCTGCGCGAGTTGATCGCCGCGATCTACCAGTTGAGCGGCGGCGTTTACTCGCAATACATGCTGGTGATGAACCTGGCAGGTCAGCTGGCTCGTGCTTTACCGAATCAAGATAACGCGGAAATTGCCAGCAGCCTGGCGGCGCGCCTGCTCAAATTGGATGTGCCGGAACTCGACCTGCTGAGGGCGCCGGCCCTCTCGCAAACAGAGGCTACAACCGGGCGTGACGCTGGTTGAGAGGGCGATGCCCAGCGTCGATACGGTCCTGCATCAGCAGCGGCATGCTCATCACTGCGTTACAGGGCCGCCCGTGCGCGGTCGATGTCAGTTATAGGTGATCGTGAACTGCACGCTCGCATTGGCCGCGCCCGGTGTGATGTTCTTGCTCGTCTGGTAGTACCGCGCCTGCAACGCAATGCTGTAGTTGCCGCTCGCCGGGTTGCGCAGATAGCTGATCGACGATGACAGGGGCAGTACTGTTCCATTATCGCGAAGGATCTGAAGGCCCACCCCGCTTGCACCACCCGCGTTGAGCGCCATCACGCCATTGGCTGCACTCAGAACAGTGCCTACCGGGTCGAGGCGGTAGCTGATGCCTGCCATCCCGGCGGGGCAATTGTTCAGGTCGATGGTGAACCGCTGGGCCTTGGTCCCGCTGCCGACCCCTTTGAACTCCCCGATAGAGTGCTCGCCCAATTGCACCAGTTTGGAAGGGGTGCGGCAGGTGGGTTGAACGATGTTGATCGAGCCCGACCCGTTGCGCCAGACGATAGGGGTCAACCCGCCTGCGGTCAGTGTGCCGATGATGCCGGACGGAATGGTACCGCTGACATTATTGGAAATCTTGATGATGCGAAAGACGCTGGGCTGCTCGAAATGGTACTCGGTCGCTCTGCTGGGAATCGTGAAATAAGGATACGGGCCGAACGGGTTATAGTTGTAGCTGCCCACGCCGGTGGTGCCGGTGTATTCCCACGTCCAGGCAAGGCCGGTGTTGCCAATCGGGTATCGGTTGCCTGAGCCCGGCGCACCCACATTGTTGGTGATGCCCATAGCGTCCCCTATCGCGCAGCGGCCCCAACGGGCGGCGCCATTGAGGATGGGGAGGCTGCGGGTGACCTCATAGACCGTTCCACCGACCGGAACGGCCAGCCCCACATTGAGGGTGCTGGGAAGGTTCAGCTCATAGGTGGTTTGCGATGTGCCGTACATATAGCTGCAGGCGGCCTGTGCGCAGGGGCTGGCCAGTAGCGAGGCTGCCGCTGACAAGGCACCTGAAAAGGCGTATTGCCGAGAAGGCTTGAACATAAAAGAGGTCTTCTTCCTTTCGTCTATCAACTTATGGCGCATGGCATGTCGTACTCAGCTGGATATAGCCGGTCGCCTGTTGGCCAGCGGGCTGAGGGATATCAACTTCGGCGATGCAACGCTGCCCGGGCTTGTCGCCGGTGACGACCTGCAGTGTCTGCGTCGCCTTTTCGGTGCGCAGGAACAGGCGGTTGCCCTGGCCCAGCTGGGTCAGCTGGGCGCCGTGCACGTCCAGCACGGGGGCGCCTACGGGCATCATGGCTCCGTCACTGCGCGTCAGTGTCAACAGAATCGGCGTACCTTTCCGAGTGGCGAAGTCCAGCCTTACGATCGAACCACTGCGCGGGCTGGTGACGTTGCTGGAGACCTCCAGCTCGACGTCATTGGCAATGCCTCGGGGGGCCAGAGACACCCTGTTTTCGCGGTAGGGCACCAGGCCCGCGACCACGGCGTAACCCTTCCGATCAAGATTGACACCTAGCCCGTTGTCGACTTCCGCGCCTTGGGCACCGGGGGCGCTGAGGAGCGCAAATGTGTCCCCTTGGGATTGGGAAAAGGTGACACCGCCGGAGTGGACCACCAGGCTGCCGCTAGCCCCCAGGTTGGTTTGGCGATAACCGGATGAAGAGCTAAGGCCGGCTTCCAGGTTCACCTTCGATGCTCGGTACTGGCCCAACACCGCTGCGCTCCGGGAGGCCACACCCTCTTGCCTGTCGTTACTGGCCGAAACGTTGTAGTTGAGCTCGTTTCTGCTGCCGGCCTGGGCGCTATAGCTCACCTGGGAACTCAACGTTCGGCTGTCACGAACGCTGCTTGAAAGGTTTAGATAACCGCTACCCCGTGGGCCGCCCAGCGGCAGGCTGACGCTGACCATGTACTGGTTCTGGTAGTTGCCGTTGAGGGCCTGGCTACGGCTGACGTTCAGGCTCACGCCACCCCAGCGGTAGTGGTTGGAGTAGCCCGCTTGATAGGTCATGTCGCTGCCACGTTTGCCTGCCCAGTAATTCTGCGAGGCACCCGACAGATAGACGCTGCCCCACCCTTCGGCCAGCGGTTGATCGATGTTCATCTGAAAACGACTGCGCGGGCGCCCTGGCGCCACCCCGTCGGCCTGCGACCTGAGTTGCGCGTAGTCGTTGAAGGTCAGGTAGTTTTCGCTCGAAAAACGATACGCGGCCAACGTGAAGTGGGTTTTGGAGTAGTTCACAAGCTCGCTGTAGGAGAGCCGATAGCTTTGGCCGTTGCCGTTGTCGGCCTTGCGCTGCGCAAGGCCGGTGGTTCTGCTTTGGGTCAGGTCCAACCCCAGCGCGCCGATAGGGGTGCTGACTGCACTGCCCAATAGCAGCGACGCGTAGCCGTCGGCCAACTGCGAACCGGAATAGGCTGTTACGACATTGCTCAGGCCGCGCTGGTACGTACCTTGTGCAAATGCCGGGCCTTGGCTCAAGTCATCGTTGCGGTGCCGGCCTGCCGCCAGGCTGAAGCGTGAGGTGCCCGGGCGAATCAGTTGCGTAACCGAGGCGAAGGGCACAACGAAACGCCTGACGTTGCCATTGGCTTGCGTGATCGATACCTGCAGGTCGCCGGCGTAGCTGGTGGGGTAGAGGTCATCGATAATGAACGGGCCAGGCGGAACGGTCTTTTCGTAGAGCACATTGTTGCCCTGGCGAATCGTCACAGTGGCGTTGCCGTCGGCGACGCCGCGCACTTGCGGAGCGAACCCGCGCTGCGAGTCGGGTAGCATCCGGTCGTCGCTGCTTAGTTGGGCTCCGATGAAAGGAACGCTATCGAACAGCTCGCCTGGTGTGTAGTACTGGCCCAGGCTCAGTTGCGAGCGCCAGGCAGTGATGTCGTGCTCGGCATAGCTGTTGATTGTCTGATAGTCACCTGCCATGGCCACCCCGCGCCTGGATTGCGCGCGGTAGCCACCGTTGTGGCGAAGGCGCCACTCTCCGAGGTTCAGGCCGGTGGCCAGGCCGAGGTAACTCTGGCTCTGGGTCATGCCCTCACCTTGGCTTTGATTCATGCTGGCGCGGTAATTCACGAACCCTGCGGTGATGCCAGAATCCCACCTGGAGGGGTCGACTTCACCCCGGGAGCGGCGCAACAAGTAAGCTTGGGCAATCGTCAGGTCGGCCCGCAGATCGCTGATCTCGACTTGCAGGCGTGCGGCATCGGGCCACTGTGCGAAGTCGACACATTGAGTATCGAGCTGGCCTACGCCGGCTGGGGCCTGTGCAGCCATGGCCTTCCAGTCAACGCCCCAGCGGCTCAATTGTTCAGTGCTGAAGCAGTAGATGCCCCCGCCAGTGCGCGATGGTTTGGCAACCAGGGGCTCTTGGCCGAGCCACTGGTCATTGAGGTAGACATCCACCTTGTAGACGCCGGGGATCACCGGGTTACCTTTGCGGAACGCCGATACATCCACTGCTCTGCCGCGTGAATCATTGAAAAAGGTAGGGTTGAAGTCCAGGTCTGCGTTTTCTTCGGCGAAGGCCGTACCGATCACAACCAGCAATAACACAGGCGAAAGCCACCGGCCCCGTACCGAAGTACCGGTTGAAATAAACATGGAAGGCAACCCCTTCGAAAGCAGCTGAATACGGCCAGCGCAGCCGGGCACAACGCCCGTTGGCCGAAACGGATTACAAGGGGCGGGTCACCGGGTAGACGGCGCCGAAATCATTGACCCAGCTCAAGCGAACGGACGAGCCTGCCGGCAGCTGCGCGGGGAGCCCCTCGATTGCGAACTCTGCCGTTCCCTTGGGCGGGATCATGCCTGCCGGGCCCTTGAAGGTGGCTGTGGGCGTAACGGCGGCTACATCGTTGAACGACACGTAGTACGCCGAAGGGTTGGTGGCACGCAGTGCCATGCCTGCCTGGCCTTTGACCAGCGCCCAGGTCACTGCACGGGGCGCGTCTTCCGGCTCGCCGGCCAGGCCGGCCGGGCGCAGGAAAATCTTCAATCGCGTACGAAAGGCGACCTGCATGTAGTTTTCGCGGTCTTTGGCCAATGGCGGAACATCCAGAACATTCAGCCAGTACACCGACTCGCGATCGCCAGGGACCGGCACTTGCGTAAAGATCAACCGCATCGATTGACCTTTACCGGGTTCGATACGAGTAATGGGCGGCACAATCAGAAAAGGCGCGTCAGCGTTGTCAGCCTTGAGTTGGTCATTGCCTTTGTCTGCCCACATTTGAACCAATGAGGCCTCATTGCCTGAGTTCTCCAAGCGGACTGCAATTTCTTTTTCCGTGGCAGGGTAAATGACACGCGTACCAACGACGACTACGTTTGCCCATACGTTGCCGCACAACCAAGGTGCACTGAGCACTAGGGCAAAAGCGCAACGAGCAAGCATTTTTGTGAACATGGGTAACCTCGGAAAACCCACTTAATACAAAGTGGGTTATTCGGTGTGTCAGTTGTAGACGAGCGAATATTGAACGCTGCTGGTAACGACACCGGCAGTGGCTGGCGCAGCCGCTGCCACATACTGCGCGTAATAAGTGAGTGTGGCGTTGCCACTGACGATGGCGGCGGTTTTGTTGCCGCTGTTGGTGGATACGTTCACTACGCCATAGTCGGAGTTGAGGATCTGGATCTCCGCGTTGGAACCGCCAGGCGTCTGGTTGATCAGGTTGCCCGTCGAAGCGTTCACCGTTGGGCCTGGCTCGAACCGGGCCGTGACGTTGGCGTCTTTGGAGCATTGATCCAACGTAAAGGTGAACTTGGTACGGCCCGCCACCTGCCCGACTGCGGCCAAGGATGACGTTGAGACTTTGTCGAGGGTGACGGTTTTAGTGCTCGCGGCAGTGGAGCCATCGATGCGGCAAGTTTGCCCCATCACCTGGCCGCTGAAGTTCACCGTGCCATCGGCAGCGTGAGCACCCACACACGTCACCAGAGAAGACGCGGCTACAAAAAATAAGGCGAGTTTGTTCATAAAAGGCTCGTATAGGCTGTGGTCTAGGGGTTTTGGCGTACAGCGAGCAGGATTATGTTGAGCACCACGAAGAACCCGAATAAGACGAATCTTATTTGCAGAGGCCGCGCGGGGAGGGGCAAGGGGGGGGCCGGCACCCCCGCAAAGTGGGGACGTGCAGGTGCAAGGAGATGGCGTGGCGGGGTAGCCAGAGGATAAACAGGCCGTTAAGCCTGCGCAGCATAGGGCCGCCGGTGCGGCAAGCCTGCTGCTAGGCATGTTACAGAGCGCGGTGCTTCAGCCGCTTATCGCAGCGACTGGGTGATGACGTAAAGGCCCTGGGTGATGACGCTGCCGGTTGCGCTCACCAGCACGTATTGCGATTCGCCCTTAGCCATGCCCTGTGAGCCATAGACGGCGCGCACGTGCGCACCTTGGCTGCTGTTGAGGGATTGAACGCTCAGGGTTTCGGGAACGGCGTCATCTGAGCAGTGCTCGTACATTGCTCCCCGCGTATAGCTGGTGAGCGTGCAGCTACCGCCCACCACGGCCCCTGTGAAGTGGAGGGTGCCATGCATGGCGGGTTGTTCAGCAGCGTGGCACGGGGAGGTGAGGGCGCACAGAAGCGCTAAAGGAAGAAACCCTTTCATGAGCGATATTCCGATTCAAAGTGGCAATGGGGGTATCGGCGAGATTGGGTAGAAACTGAGGGCTGAATCGTTTTTTGAAGATGGGGGAGGGTGCTGACGGTCTGCACAAGCTATTGGCGGGCGCTGTGCGAGGTTTGAGATTGGTCTTAGGGGGCGCGCCTTGGGACCTTGTGTAGGTTGAGCGGCAAGCTTGGCTGAGCCCGGCTTATGCATGTGGTTGACGGCGTCTATCCGAGGTGGACTTTGAGGATGTGCAGGGGCGTGGGAAGGGAGAGAGGGTATTGCGTGGGTGCCATGTGATTTATTGTGGGTTGGGGGGCACTGCTGGGTGCGGTTAAAGGCTGGGGATTGTGCCAACCGAGTAATTGGTTGGCTTGTGCGCTGATGCTTCATCTATGGGGTTTGCAAAGGTGTGCTGTGGTTGCTTCGGATGTTGGTGGGTAGGCAGCAGCGAGGAAAGACCTCTGTAGGCGTTTTTTGATTTGATGGGCCGGGGTGAGTTGAATCTGAATCCCAAATAACTGAAATCCCTATATAAATAGCATCAAAATTAAATTTCAGGATACTATGTGGAATGCTAGTAGAAAATAGCTTTGAGGAGAGTCGCTCTAATTTTCTACTCACCCCAGAATAGTATTTTGTAATTGTGCAAAGGACATGATATAAACCTGGAGTCAGGTTTTTGATATCTGGTCCAATTTGATATGCGTGATTTTTGTTATAGGCGATTTATTTTCATGCAGTTTAATGTCACAATTTATCAGGAAAAAAAGCATCCTCTGCCTTTTTCACTATTTCTTCTATTTTAAATTTTGAATGCAGTCTTCCAAATGTTTCTAATTTTTCTACTCCGGGAA
This sequence comes from Pseudomonas sp. URIL14HWK12:I12, assembly GCF_003097135.1. Taxonomy (GTDB): domain Bacteria; phylum Pseudomonadota; class Gammaproteobacteria; order Pseudomonadales; family Pseudomonadaceae; genus Aquipseudomonas. The sequence continues at coordinate 393,286 of NZ_QEQL01000005.1, read as the reverse complement.
TTGGGATTGAGTTTAGGTCTGTTGCATTAATTTGAGTGTGTCCTGAAAAGCGCCTTATGTATAGATCGATTGTCCTGGTTGATATATAGGCGAACAGGGCGATACATATGTTTTGTGTAAGCTCGGTTTTTTCCCCCCAAATGTAATTTAAATGATTTTCTATTCCTATATATGAGTCGGTATAGGAGTTGCTGAGTAATGGTCCGGCGACTATCCTGGTTTGTGACTCTTTAAAGGATATTCTTCTCACCAGTATGTAATTTCGATTTGGAATCAGTACAGGCAAGGAATCATCGCAGACAGCTATGTATCCGCTCTTGTCGTTTGATGTGCGGTCGAACGTAATGTAGTGATTGGGCTTGACGTTATCCTGATAAAGTAAATGAGATGTTTCTTTAGTTTTAGTGGTCCTCAGCCAGTTACCGCATCTAAAATCTACAACCTTTCCCGTAGATGCGCGAAGACCTATGGACAGCATAGTGTGGTTAAACCTTGACATCTTTTCCAATAGTTCGTCGTCACCTACGGCCATCGGAATGTGAATAAATTTCTGAAAATCGGCGCTAAAAAAAACTTTATCGTTGGTCGTATATCTTGTGTTAACTTCTCCGCTCTTTTTTTCATGAGAAATTTTTACGCGGCCATCTCCCTGACGGACTATCTTTAATATCAAAAGCTCTTGCAGGACATTGGAGTCACAAAAAACTGCTCTCGACTCAAATAGATAAATTTCTTGGACGTGAAAATCTTCTAATATCCTTTTCCTAAATTCCCTAAAGGAAGGGCCATTACAAAAGCTTCTGGGGATAATAGCGACAAGCTCTCCCTCAGTAGAAAGAAGCTTCAAGCCGTAAGAAATAAATGCGGAGTATAAGTTGGCCTCTTTATAGCCAAGGGCTCTAAAACATTTTTTTGCGAAATCAGACTTAGATGAAATTTTAGAATACGGTGGATTTATAATTATCCGATCAAATTTTTTTAGAGTTTCTGCGTGCTCAAAGAAATCTCCCTCACAAAAATAAACATTCTGAATTTCTCTGAAGTTGTTTTTCGCTATGTCAATGAGGTACGCGTCTTTCTCTATTAGAGTCAGAGAGATATTTTCTTTCTCCCGCTCGGCGCGATCTAGTACCGCAGCTGATAGATTTCCGACTCCGCAGCACGGATCTAATACCGACAGTTCTATGTCTGTGCGTGCTGTAAACATATTCGCCATTACTAACGAAACTTTGGCGGGAGTGAAATACTGCTCAGAAAGCTTCTTTTTTTCAATTGCTATGCTATTCGTCGTAGCTACGCGAGACTTTTCAATCTCCTCTAAAAAATGACTATTCACTTTTGAGCATTCCTACATATTCAAAATACTTAAGTGTAAGATCGCATAAGGCTTTAGTTTCGTTATTTTTTTCGTCGGAATCTTTTACGATCTGAGCAAGCTGTGTGAGCTGTTGCTCCATCCGCTCCAATAACCAACAAATTTGTCTGCGGCGTAAATTTAGCTTCAACTTTTTGTGAATGTACTTCCCTAGTGGGGTCAACGGTATTATGGAGCCGTCTAAATTTCGAGCTAGATGATTGTGATAGTCGGTGTGGCAAGGATCAATATACCCTTTTTCATCAATGAAGGATATTGCTGCGCTAGTGCCTGGCCAATCGTCACTTTTCCCTATGTTGCAAATAGGGCAGCAGTACACTAAATTTGAATAATCGTTAACAAGTGAAGAGAATTTTGACTTGGGGGCAAAGTGATCTATGTGAAAACCCCTAGTGCCTCCAGAGTAGTAGTCTAAAGTGTCGCAATAGCCGCATTTAGATAAGAAGTCAACCCGCAGCTCTACTTTGTAAAGTGAATAGCGTGATTTTACCTCAATATTGGTCCGTCTTATCGGACGAGAAAATTGGATGGGAAGCATTATGGCTTCTCCCTCTTGCTGAGTAAGATGTCTACCTGCTTCACAAGCTGTGTTAATAGATCGAGGTTTCGATCATCCTTCAACTCATTAGGGAGTGTGTTTGATGATAGACCGTGCTCCTCGAGATAGTTGTCTAACTCAACAATCCGCTGCCTTTGTTGCGCGGTGAGCTCTGCACGCGGCAGTTGTGTTAGCTCGTAAAACTCTTCCTCTGACCTGCTAATTTTTAATCTGTGATCTTCGATAACTTTGGCTATCTGTGCTCTGAATAGAGACTTTAGGTCGTTATCCATTAGCACAGCTTTGGCTTGAACGAGCCGTGCATCATGCGTTGCATCCAACGCATCAGGCGCGTGAGATGTCAACAGGAAACATGGGATGTGCTTGTTGCGCTGCTGCAGCAACTCGATGAGAGCTTGACCATTAAAACCTACAGTTGCCTTTTCATTGAGCATGAAATCGGTAACCACTGCGTCTGGTGGGGAGTTCATGATCTCATCAACGATCTCATTGATGTCAGAATCATTGACTATTGTTACTACATCTAAAGAAAAGTGACCGTCCATAAAGTCTTGGAAGTAGATGATCTCATCCGGGTCCTCATCGATATAAATAACTCTTCCTTTGGTCATCCTTCTAACTCCATTGTGAGGCCAAAGCCACTTCCATTTTCAAGTTGGGCTACGCCGCGATATTCATCTAAAGTTTTCTGAACAAGCCACATGCCTAAACCAGTTCCGATTTCTTCGCCAAGGCTATTTTTTTTGGTAGTGAATGTGGGTTGAAATATATTTTGCGGCTCTTGAATATCAGAGGATAGACCTGGGCCAGTATCTCTATAGTTAAATTTTATCTTCCCATTTGACGCATGTGATCCGATTGTTATTTTTCGAACTCCTGCAAAGCCCGGACGTTTAAAAGCGTCAGCAGAATTTATAATGAGATTGTTAAAAATACAGTCCAGATCAATTTCGTATGCTCTCAGAGCCGTAGATGAGTCATCTACTTCAATCTTGATCGAAATTTGCCTTTCGAGAAGAGTGCTAGCCCATTCGTCGCGGAGATTTTCCAAATATGTCTTTATGTTTATTTTTACACGCTTCCTTTTGTCTTTTCTAATGGTTCTTAGTGAGTATTTTATCCAATTTTTGACCCTTTCGTCATCGCGGCGAAGCATTTCAATGCGTATAAAAGGACTTTTGAAATTCTCTATATTTTGTCTTGCGGAATCATCCATTGCAGCATAATCACGGATCATTTTTCCAAGAGGATCAAACCTGCTGCCAAGCTTTGAGTTTAGGTTGTCAAGCTCGTGAGTGAAGGAGGCAATTGTTATTCCGCTAGATGCGAACACACGGAGTAGAGAGTTTTCTTTCCTCATATCCTCTAGTCGATCATCAATCTCTCGCGTTCTAGCTTTTTCTTTTAGCAGGGCCAGTGCAAGTTTTTCTGAGTCATCTTTGTGTTCGACGTTTTCTTTTTTTAGATTATCAAAAATTTTCTGAGCTATCTTTTCCGCATCCTCCTCTTCTGCGGGGTTTAGTTCATCGTCAGTGGGAATGTTTTTTTTCTCTTGATGGATTAAAAAAAGCTCCCTGTAAAGGGCGCTTCTATCGCTTTCAAATTCTTTTACAATAGATTCTATTACAGATTTGAACAGGCTAAAAGTATCGTTTTCTTGAAGGCCTTCCCGGCTGGACTTATCTTCTAGTCCCAGGTTGTTGACTCGCGATATGTTAATAATTCCTGCCATGTTATTAGGTGGAACTCTCCAGCGGCCTGTTCGAAGAGCAGATGGGTCAGCAGCCTGCCTGCGGCCAAGCCCCAACCAGTCCCAAGACGCTTTACCTATTTCGCCGTAAGGGCGCACGCGGAAGTTATCTCTGTAAATACGAACACCATTATTATGCTCAAGCCAACGTTTCCTGCTTTCGCTGTCATAGTGCCGGTGAAGATACATATCGATATCTTTTCTATCACTCAACCGCTTTAGAAAATATAAGCTAAAGCTAAATTTGCCGATGGATTCGTGAGCTTTATCGTTTTTTTCTTTTAAGCCTGGGATGAGTTGGTACAAGGTTTTGCTATATTTGAAAGTTTCACCAAGCAGTTTGCTTCGGGTGTAGGCTGTTTTTTTAAATAGTGGTCTATTTAATATTTCGTTGGTTAGGCGTTCTTCATCCAGCTCTTTTTTTGTTGTTTCTATAGTTACCAGGCCTGCTTCATCCATAGATGCAGATAGCTTATAATCGTAATCCTCACAAATACTGGGTAGTATCTGACCAAATTCACCTGGATGCCTACGACTATATACGTAAACGTTGAAACCTCCAGCCTCGGCTGGAGGAATCAATGAGGCTAGCTCAGAATAAATTTTATCAATGTTTTCTTTTTTCCAGTAGTCTCTAGTTCCTGAGATGCGAATTTGGCTACCTTTGGTAACTTTTTCAACACAGTGTAGCTCGGAAAGCTTACGGCCTATGGCTGATTTTAAATTTTCAGCAAGAGTGTTGTCTGTAAAACCTAACTTTGCACTCACACCATCAATCGTAAGCCCCTGGCGGTCAAAGTCGCTCCAATCAACCTTCCAAAAAAGAGTTTTATCGGAATTTTCAGTTTTTGTGTGTAGCTCGCATTGTTCGCCAAGTCGGTCCAGTGCGAAACGGCCAATACCTTTTGCCCCCGATTTAACGCGCCCAGTATCGGAGAGGAATTTAATATTCTTGTTATCCGTGCCAATCGTCATCCAAGCACGCTCAATAATTTCTTCCGACATTCCCTCGCCATCATCGAGTATGTAAACCACTCCATTGGCTGATAAGCGTTTCTCTAACTCTGTCCGTTGCTGAGCGCTGAAAGACTTCTCATAAAGTTTTCTTGAAAAAGTGTAAATTTCACTGAACATGTCAGGAGAATAACAGTGAAGTATCTCCGAGAGGTTTAGCTTTTCAAGGCTGTTTCTAAACCATTCATATTCTGCGGCGCTTATTGTATCTGGTAGCTCCACTAAGCGGTCGTCAAAAAAAACGATGCAAAATTTAGCATCAGCATCGTAACTATTCTTTACCAATTCTATTATGGCGCCTTCGGCAGAGGATACGTTCTCCCTGCCAATTAATCTCGCTGTCCTGGCAGAAACATTAAATGGTACGTTTTTCATAATATTTCCTCCCCAAAAAGCAATTTTCTGCGTTGCAAAGTTTAGCTATGTGAGATTTTTAAAAATGATTTCGGGTTTCTATCGCGCTGGGAACGGCTTTTCGGCCCTCGGCAATGCTCACCATGGGGGCATTCTAGGATGCTCCCAGTCATGGCTGCCATCATAACTGGCTTCTATGCTTCACGAAAATTTCTAATTTGTGGCCAATCAGATCGTTGGAGCGTTATGTCGCTGGGTCGAGCGTAGCCGCGTAGAACGGTCAGGTCAGTACGACTCACGACGGTAATCCTTTCTGTGGAGAACCTCAAAAAATCTGCACTGCGGTGGAGACCCCCCCTCATCATTGACAGACAGACTCCATCAACCTGCGAGGGGGCGGGGGCAGGCTCGATTCTCGAAGCGATGCGGGCGAGCATCCGCTATCCAGAGGGCGTTAACCTTTTTCGAGGCGAATAGGGGGTCTTCCCAATCGTTTAAAGATCAGTTCCGTCGTGAGCCTATAGTAATAGCTGCTGCTGTCAGAATGGTCCTTCAAATAATGTGTAAAAAACCAGCGTACATGTTTGAGCCGCCAGCTCCAGGGGCTGTGGAGTTGCCATCGCTGTTGGATAGCCGCTTGCATTACTCGCGCTTGACGTATGTGGCGTTGCTGCGTGGCATTCGCGCCGATCAGTACTCCGCTCAGAAACAGCACCATATCGAAGGGTCTAGTCACGATCGGCCTCCAATGTAGGCCGAAATCACATCGATCCTGTTGTGACCAAGCTCAATACTAAGCTGGTGCCGAGCCTGGCGATCCAGCTGGTGATCAATGCGATAGCAATGGCCGCCATTGATGGGCGGTTGGTGGCCCGTGAGTTGGAGGTAACGTTCGCACGCATAAGCTGCTCGCAGCTCATGAAAACCCTTCAGCCCTTGCCCTTGCAACGTTTCGCGAGTCGGGCGCACGGTCTGTTCCAGGAACGCAGCGTAGCTTTCGTCTCGAGCCAGTAAGTTGCGGCTGCCAGTGGGCGATGCGTGGCAAGCCAGCTGCAAGGCCGCTTTCACTTCCTCATTTGCCGCGACCCAGTCCGGCGCTGAAGCCCCTGAACGACCACCTTTCGTACCTTCTTGGATATTGATACGGCCCAGCTTTTCGGCCTCACGCTGCAGTCGCGGTAAGTCAGCCAGAATCGCTTCACGCAGGCGCATGCCAGTCGTTTGAGCTAAAAGCACAATGGCAGCTACCCGATCACATTGCTTTTCATGAAGCGCCTCGACTACTCGCTGCACCTGCTGATGGTCTTGGCCATCCGGCGCATGCCTGCGTACGCTCGACCGTTGCTGCCCCAAAGCCTTACTAGGGCTTTCGATTCTCACATTCTGATCACCGCGTAGCGCAGTGAGGGTCCGGTTAACACTGCTCAAGCGGTTTTGCGCGGTCGCGATGCACAACTCACCATTCTGGATTTGCTGGCGCAGGTGACCGGCGTACCCTTGCAATGTCTGCCGATCAATCTGGCGGGCATCGTTGAAGCCAGGGCCCTCCTCCGACCGGCACCACCTCACGAACGCCAGCCAACGATCACCGTGCGCTTTGACGGTCGCAAAGTGGCCGCCGGCAAAAAGGTCGTTCAGCGCCTGCCAGCCGGCATAGCTCAACTGGCGGCCGTAGCCAAAGTTTCGACCATCACGCCGACCGACTAGGGCCATGGTCATCACCTTCATCGGTTGTCTGCAGGAAGCGAAGCAGCGATTTCCAGTGTTGGCTGATGCTCTGTAGCTGCCCCCAGTGCGTTGGGCGGAAGTGAAGGGTGTTGTCCAGCTGCAGCAATATGGCTCCCTCGTTCTTCAACCGTTCGATGAGTTTGCCCGGATCCGCAGATTCGAATGCCTGGGCGGCGACGGTGGCGATACCGGCGACATAACCCAAATGGTCAGGCCTGGCGTATGGCGACATGGTGCTGGCCGCCGTGGCGACACAACGTAGTTTTACCGTCGGACGACGCTCTGCCTGGTAGCGCCGAACGGCGTCATTGAGGCGGAACATGACGCACCTCGTACGTGGTCCCGTCGCTTATCAGCCACTGATGATCGATTAGTTCCACCAGTAGCATGGAGGTATTCCGAGTGCTTTTTCGCGCAAAGCGGGGGCCTTTGCGGGTCAGATCACGGAGGGTGAATGGGGGCCAGTTTTTTTGTTGAAGCCAGCGAAGTAGAACGTCGGCCTCGGCACGGACTTTGTTCAGGGGCTCCTGTTCTGTTAGTCGCTGTATTTCAGCCAGGTAGTAATCCATCAGTGTGGAAGCGCGCTGGATATGCGCCTCGGTTATGCAACTCGCACCCTCAATGGTGGCCAGAACGCCCGCTATGCGCAGAACATTCGCCGCCGCTTTACTCGCGGCAGGCTGCACGTTAGCCAGCTCGCCAAACTCACCTGACTGGCACTCAATGGTGTCGTGAATGGCTATCCAAGCCTCACGGGCTTGAGGGGTCAACTCTATGATTGCTGGAGCGAGGCCCCCATCCTTCTGCCGAGCCCACGGTTTCTGCATGAGTGCACTGATGCGCTGCTTGTAAAGTTGCACCTGGGGGTCACGGCTGAGGTCAACGGCTTTATATAGTCGCTGCCCTACCAACCGCTCGGGCCAGCTAATGAGGCAACGCCCGAGGATGCCCTGGTCTTTGGCAACAGAGTCCTGAAGCAGGCGGTTGGCCAGAAGCGGTTGAAGCATCAAATGCATGCTGAGCCGGCGGTCGTAAGCACGCAGGCTTTCCCCAGGCATAGCGCGGGAACGGTCAATCGGGCTACCGTCCCACAATGTTGAGAGGTGCGTGATCGCCTTGAGCATGTTGTCTTTGTTCATGGTGCTCCCGCCGAGAAATTGGCCGCCTTCGTCACTGAATAGCCCCATGCTGGGCAAGCCCAGTGACAGGTCTTTGATGAGACCTTCAATGGTTGGCTCTGCGCTGAGCAGTCTGGGTTGCACGGGCTCGGGTTTGGTCTCTAGCTCCAACTGTTTCGATTTCTTGGACGCTACGGATGCCGTGGCCACGTTCATCGCCGCTCGGTGTGCTTTGAGGTCTTGCCCGTATGCGGCCCACTGCAGCCTCTCCCAATCTCGCGCCGCCTGCAGCGCGACTTGGTCCACAGCGCTTTTACGATCCCCTGAGCAAGCCACTGTCAAAAAGTACAGCGACAGCGGGTAAGTCCGGCCATCGAGCTGAACATTGGCATGGGCTTGGCTTGCGAGAGCGGCTGTTGCTAAAACGGCTTGCGCTGCCATTGCCTCGGGCACGCCGATAACGTCGGCCATGCGCTCAACGGCGGGCCCCAGCAGATTGCCCAGTGCGGCGACGGGATAGGGCAAGGGCTTGCTGTCCAGCTGCATTAAGGGACGTGGCGGCCCTTGAACCTGGCGCAATTGCATAACTGTTCTCCATGCGTTTACCAATCTTTCCTTCCCCACTTCGCCCCGCCTCGGACGTTGAGTGTTATCAGGGATCAAGGCCCCTGCGGCCTGTGGGGTTTGTCCACTAACGCGGGACTGGCGGCTCCTTACGACCGGGAGCTTGGGCATCTCATGATCTGGCCCCCTGAGCACCGTTACCGGTGGGCGGGTGGAGGCTGCATTGGCTGACGAGACCAGCGCCGCGAGATCCTGAGTCGGGTGAGGCAGTGATGCGATGACAGGGGTATGCCTGGCTGTCAGCCAGGTGCAGGCCATTCCGTGGTCTGCGGCACCATCATCTGCATCGGTGTTGCGGTTCAGTTCGGCGTTTGTCACGCCAATTGTCATAAGGCTGATTGCCCCAAAGTCCCGTTTTGCGCGGGCTGCAGCAGTGGTGGAAGCGCCCGTCTCTTTCCTGGAGAAAGAGACGGGCGAAGGGTTGGCGCAGCGAATGGGCCGAGCAAGTTCGTTGCTGCAGGGCATAAGGGTTAGTCGGTTGCCGCAATAGCAACGGGTTTAGTAAGCGTCCATCACTCAGCGAGTGACTGTGCGAGCCTCCGGGCGCGTGTCGCACTATGGGCTGAGCCACCGCGTTAGCGGCATGACCTTGAAGGCTCTGGCCATCTGGGGTGCTGCCAACGGCAGCGCTTAGAAGCTTTCTTCTAGCGGTCAATAGGGTATGGGTCAATCGGCGGAGGGCGCCTTGAAATGCGCCAGTTTTGGGTTCTGGCGTTGGGTGGAAATCGGTGGCATTCAGTGGTGGCGAGGCCGTTCGTCGCTTTTATAGTGTTAGCCCCTGGGCATGGGGATGCGAAGCCTCCCCATGCCCAGGGGCTTAGCCGGAGAGGCTAGAAGCAAAACAAGTTGGCGACGGTCGCCAGTGAATCTGACGCAACGCCTTCCCGGGGCATGCGCGCTGTCGCCAGTGTCGCCGTTGTCGCCGCGCTATCGAATCGGCACTACGGTGCGATCGCGGGCGACATTGATTGCGCTAGCGGAGAGGTTGCCGGTCGCCGCTTTCTGAATGTACTCACTCCACCAGGCCATCATCGGGCGCCGGCGCTCGATGTAGTCCGCGCGGTTGTATGCGCTACGCACCTCATCTTTATCTACATGCGTCAACGCGACCTCGATCAGCTCGGGGTCCCAGCCATGCTCGTTGAGGATGGTGCTGGCCATCGAGCGCAGCCCGTGGCTGACGAGCCGGTCCTGAAAGCCCATGCGCTTCAACGCCATGTTCGCCGTCTGGCTGTTGGCATGTGTGCGGGGATTTCGGTCAGAGGGAAACACATATTTGCGGTTGCCGCTAAGTGGCTTCACCGTGGTCAGCAGCGCGAGCGCTTGGTCGGTGAGCGGGATCGCGTGAGGGCGGCGCTTTTTCATGCGCTCTACTGGGATCACCCATAGCGCTTTATCAAAGTCGATATCGACCCACCGTGTAGTGGCCGCCTCAGCGGGGCGGGTCATCGTGTGCAGTTGCCATTCGAGCAAGCAGCGGGTGATGCGCTTGATGCTGGCATTGGCGATTTCCATCATCAGCTGAGGAAGCTCCTCAGGCGGAAGCGCGGCCATATTTTCTTTTTTCGGCTTTTTGAAAACCGAGCGGATACCGGTGAGCGGGTTGGCAAAGATCAGCCCGGAGTTCACGCCGTAGGTCATGATCTCGTTGAGCCGCTGGCTGACCCGCTTCACCGTCTCAAGGCTGCCCTTTGCCTCTAGTGGTCGCAGTAGCTTGATCACCATGGGGGCGGTTACGTCCTTGAGGGGCGTGGTTTTCATGCTGGGTAAAACGTGCAGCACCATCGAGCGACAGATGTCTTCTGCGTAGGCCGGTGTGACTGAGTCCTTCTTGAGCTCGAACCAGGCCGTGGCGACCTTTTCGAAGGTGTGTTCATTTTCTGCCAGCCGGGCCTGTCGTAATTCATCGCGCTGGGCCTTGGGGTCGATGCCCAGTGCGAGCATTTCCCTGGCTTCCGTTGCTTTCTTTCGGGCGTTGGCCAGGGAGAGATCAGGGTAGGGGCCGAGCGCCATATTGAGGCGGTCGCGTGTTAGCGGCTCACGATAATTGAAATTCCAGATCATCGAGCCGCTGGCGCGCACTCGAAGCTGCAGGCCATCGCCGTCGGTGAGGACGAAGTCTTTACCAGTGGCCTTTACCGCCTTGAGCTGGCGGTCGGAGAGGCGGCTTGCGTTAGTAGGCATTGGGATACCTCCAGCAGCATTTTGGTATCCTGAAAATGGCACCGGGTAGCCTGGGATACCACCCGGGATACCAAAAGCGCTGGAACTCAAAAAATCTCTGGATACCGCAGAAGCGCTGAAAGCCCCGTATTTCCTGGCCTGCAGGCACAAAAAAAGACGTCCGTGGACGTCTTTAGATGTTGAAGTGGTGGAGCCGGGGGGATTTGAACCCCCGTCCGCCAGTACTCCGCTGTCGGTACTACATGCTTAGCCCGTTCTACTGAGTTAACCCGCGGCCGCCCGAGGGGCAGGGTGCTTTGGGCGAGTCGTGTAAGTTTTAGCTGTTTCGTCCACGACGTACTACGCAGCGATCCTGTTCTGTATGACAGTCAGTTCAGGTTTACAGGCATCCCCTAGTGACTGCTGGTACCGAAGTAGCCAGAACGAGCAGTTTCTTAACCGCGATTAAGCGGCCAGAGCTACCTGGTCGTTGAAGGTTTCGTCATTGGCAACTATAGAAGTTGCAACAGTGGATTTACGAGTTCTGTTACCAACTCGGCATGCACCTAGAGTTTCGTTACCGGCGTCGAATCCTGATCGGCCCCGACCCGTCTGGTGCGACGGATAGCGTTGAGTCTACGGCAAATCGCCGGGCGCGTCGACCCTGTAATGAGGGGCGCGCCCTGGCGGGGTGCGTCAGTTGCCGGCACCGCTGCCTTTTTTGGTGGTTTTGTCCAGCTGGGTCAGCACCTTCTGGCTTTCGGCGATGCAATCTTTGGTTTTGCCGGCGGCTTGATCGGATTTTGCCTTTTCGATGCTGGGTTTCAGAACCTTTTCCAAGGCTGGGTTCGAAGGGGCAACGGTGGCCAGCTCGTTATCGATCTTCTGCAGGTTGGAGGCGCAGAGGTCTTCAGCGGCGAAAGCCGGGGCGGCGCCGAGCAGGGCGGTGGAGAGGAACAGGCCAGCGAGTGCGGTGCGCTTCATGGGCAAATCTCCTTGATTGATGAGGCTCGGGGCAAGCCGAGCATCGGGCCCCGGCAACGCCGGTGCGTGAAAAATGGACTGGCAGAGCGGGCGAGGGGTTCTATTTTTCTTTGGGTGATGTCGTTTTTCGCTAAAAAGGTCGGTGTTGGGGGGATTGTGCTTGGCGAACAGAGGGCGCTGGCGAGGCAAGGCGGTTTCCCACGCCAGGCGCCATCCCACCACACGCCGCCCTTGCGCGGGTATCAAATGGCGCGGGGCGTGGTAACGCGGTCCACGAGGTACACCAGGCCGTGATAGTCGACCCCGCTGTGGTGGCTGAGCCCAATTTCGCAGGTGCGGCTGGTGGAGATGCCTTCGCTGCAATACTGCACCGCTTCCTTGAGCGAACGCAGCGCGTGCTGGTTGAGCTCGGGGGTGGTGAAGCCTTTGTCGCCGGCAAAGCCGCAGCAATGAATGCCCTCCGGAACCACCACCTGATGGCTGCACAGCCGGGCCAGGTCGATCAGCGCCTGGCTTTCGCCCAGGTGTTGGGTGCTGCAGGTCACGTGCACGGCGATGGGCTCGGCTTGCGGGGTGAAGTCGAGCTTGTCGAGCAGGTGGGTGCGGATGAAGCGCACCGGGTCGTAGAGGTCCAGCTGGGTGCCGGCCAGGCCCTGGGCCAGGCGCAGGGTACAGGGGCTGGTGTCGCAGTAGATCGGGTCGAGGCCGCCACGGCTGGCCCGCAGCAGTGCATCGATCAGTTGCTGGCGCTTGGCGTCGGCCTGGTCGGGGTAGCCTTTGGAGGCAAACGGCTGGCCGCAGCACAATTGCTCGAGGTGCTCGGGGTACACCACTTGGTAGCCGGCTTTTTCCAGCAGTTGCCGGGTTTTGCTGGGCAGGTCGGTTTGCTCGCTGTCGCCGGCGCTTGGGCCCATCACCCGGGTCACGCAGGCGCTGAGGTACACCACGCGTGGGCGAGGGTCGCTGGCCGGTGGGGTGAAGTGGATGGGTGCCACGGCCTGGGGCAGGGCGGGTGACCATTGCGGCAGGCGGTGGCCGCTGGCTTTGCTGAGCGTGGCCGACCAGCGCGCCAGGCGTGGGGCGCCCAGCAGCTTGCGCGCACCGTTGGCGCTGCGCAGGGTGAGGCGGGCGCCCTTGAGGGTGGCGGCGAAGTGCTCAGCGAGCCAGCTGGCAGCCTGCCCATGCTGCGCGGTGCGGGCCCGCAACTTCTTGACCAGGTCGCCGGTGTTGATGCCCACCGGGCAGCGCTGGGCGCACAGGCCGGTGGCGGCGCAGGTGTCCAGGCCTTGGTACTGGAAGCGTTGCTCCAGTTGTGTGGTGTTTTCACCGGCCCGCTGGCGGGCCTGGATGTCGCGCCACATCACGATGCGCTGGCGCGGGCTGAGGGTCAGGCCTTTGGATGGGCACACCGGCTCGCAGAAGCCGCACTCGATGCATTTGTCTACCAGCTCATCGGCGGCGGGCAGGGGTTTGAGGTGCTTGAGGTGAATCTGCGGGTCTTCGCTGAGCACCACGTCGGGGTTGAGGATGCCGGCGGGGTCGAGCAGGCGCTTGAGCTGCCACATCAGCTGGTAGGCGTCTTCGCCCCATTCCAGCTCCACGAAAGGCGCCATGTTGCGGCCAGTGCCGTGTTCGGCCTTGAGCGAGCCGCCGAACTCCACAGCCACCAGCTGGGCCACGTCGTCCATGAAGCCTTGGTAGCGGGCGATCTCCTCTGGGCTGTTGAAGCCCTGAGTGAAGACGAAGTGCAGGTTGCCTTCCAGGGCATGGCCGAACAGGATGGCTTCGTCGTACCGGTGCTTTTCGAACAGGCCGATCAGGCGGTTGACGCCTTCGGCCAACTGCTCCACGGGGAAGGTGACGTCTTCGATGATCACCGTGGTGCCGGTTTCGCGCACCGCGCCCACGGCGGGGAAGGTGTCTTTGCGGATGGCCCAGAGCCGGGCGTTTTCGCGCGCGTCGCGGGTGAACGGCACCTGTTGCTCGACGGCAAAGCCCGCCAGCGAGGCCGTGACCTGTTGGATGTCTTGTGTAAGCGCCTCTTCAGTGGCCGCCCGTGCTTCGATCAACAGGGCGCAGGCGCCGGCTGACAGCTGCTGGACGAACGCAGGCATGCCCGGCTTGGCCTGCACCGAGCGCAGGCTGCGGCGGTCGAGCAGCTCCACGGCGCTCACTGGCTGCTGCTTGAGCGCAGTGACGGCCAGGCAGCAGGTGACCACGTCGGGGAACACGATCAGCGCGGTGGCTTTGTGCGGGTGGTCGGGCACGGTGTGGTACGTGACCGCGCTGATGAATCCCAAGGTGCCCTCGGAGCCGACCATCAGGTGGCTGAGGATGTCGATGGGGTCTTCGAAGTCGACCAGCGCGTTGAGCGACAGGCCGCAGGTGTTCTTCAGCCGGTACTTGTGGCGGATCTTGCTCGCCAGGGCCTGGTTGGCGCGGGTTTGCCGGCCCAGCTCGGCCAGTTGCTCGAGCAGGGGGCGGTGGCTGCTGCGCAGGGCCTGGCGGCTTTCGCGGCTTTCAGTGTCGAGCAGGGTGCCGTCGGCCAACACCAGGCGCATGCCCGCCAGGGTGTGGTAGGTATTCTGCGCAGTGCCGCAGCACATGCCGCTGGCGTTGTTGGCGACGATGCCGCCGATCTTGCAGGCGTTGATCGAGGCTGGGTCGGGGCCGATCTTGCGGCCATAAGGTGCGAGCCAGGCGTTGGCCTGGGCGCCGATCACGCCGGGCTGCAGCCGCACCTGCGCGCCGTTGTCACGAATCTCGCGCTGGTTCCAGTGGTCGCCCAGCACCAGCAGCACCGAGTCGCTCAGGGCCTGGCCCGAGAGGCTCGTGCCGGCGGCACGGAAGGTCACCGGCACGCGCTCGCGCTGGGCCAGCTTGAGCAGGGCGATCACTTCTTCTTCGCTTTCCACACGGATCACCAGCTGCGGGACCAGACGGTAGAAGCTGGCGTCGGTGCCGAAAGCCAGGGTCGACATGGCGTCGCTGAAGCGGCGCTCGGCGGGGATCAAGCGGGCTGCGTCGGCCAGAAAGGCAGCGGGCAGGGTCATGCGTCCTCCAGGATGATCACGATCAGGTCTTTCGGACCATGGGCGCCATAGGCCAGCACCTGTTCGATATCGGCGGTTTTCGATGGGCCGGAGATCAACAGTGCGTTGGTCGGCATGCCTTGGGCCCAGCCGTGGTCGCGCTGCACGCTGTAGAAGTTGTCGTGCACTTCGCTGGCCTTGAGCAGGGCAATGTGAACGGGCGGCACCAGGCTCATCAGCCGTGGCTCTTCGGGGGTGGGCCACAGCACCAGGCTGCCGGTGGCGGCGATGGCCCCGAGGGTGCCGGTGAGGCTGGCGGGCGTGTCGTTGAACAGCGTGTGCTTCCAGGCTTCGACTGGTTGGTCGTAGCCCTTGAGCAGCAGGCTGTGGCCCTGGGCATGCACGTGCTCGGCCAACTGCTGGCCGTGGGCGGTGCGGGGCGACACCAACAGGCGGTCGATGCCGCGTGCCTGCAGCAGCTCCACCAGCAGTGCCGGCCATTGCCCGGTGTGGCTCAGGTGCACTTGGGTGTGCACCGCCTCCATCAGGGTTTTGAGCCGGGAAACGCGCTCGTGCGGCGGGTACTGCCAGGGTTCGGTGACCAGCGCGGGGTCGAAGTTGGGCGTGATGGGCGTGGTGCCTTCCAGGCTCTTGCGCAGGCGCGCGAGGATGTTGTCGCGGGCACTCATGGCTTGGGCTCCTGCTTGGCGAGATGGGCGGCCGCGCGTTCGTGCAGCGACTGCGCGGCGGGGCGCGGTGCGCTGTGGTGTTGCGTCCAAGGGCCGAGCTGGGCCGGGGTAAGCCCACGCAGCCGGGTGGCCAGGCGCAAGAAGGCGCGGTACAGCCCCGGGCTGCGGTTCAGCCGGGCCCAGGCGTTCCACATCAGCCGCTCCTTGCGTGAGTACTTGCTGCCCTGGCCACGCATGGCCGGGTGCGGCGCGTCCGGCGCCTTGACGTTTTCTTCGCGCAGCCGGCGCAGCAGCGCCGGGATCGGGATCTTCACCGGGCACACCTCGCCGCAGGCCCCGCACAGGGACGAAGCGCTGGGGTGGTCGGGCACTTTGTTCAGGCCCACCAGGTGCGGGGTGATGATCTTGCCGATGGGGCCAGGGTACACCTCGCCATAGGTGTGGCCACCGACTCGGGTGTACACCGGGCAGTGGTTCATGCAGGCGCCGCAGCGGATGCAGTTGAGGGTCTGGCGCAGCTCGCCGTCGGCGAAGGCCTGGCTGCGGCCGTTGTCCAGCAGCACCAGGTGCACTTCCTGTGGGCCGTCCAGCTCGCCGGGCTGGCGCGGGCCAGAGATCATGTTCACATAGGTGGTGATCGGGATACCCAGTGCTGAGCGGGTGAGCAGCGACAGTAGCGGCACCACGTCTTCGAGGTTCTCGACCACCTTCTCGATGCCGGTAACGGCAATGTGCACCGGCGGCACGGTGGTCACCATGCGCCCGTTCCCCTCGTTTTCCACCAGCAGCAGGGTGCCGGTTTCGGCCACGGCGAAGTTAACGCCCGAGACGCCGATGTCGGCCTCGAAGAACTTCTGCCGCAGCACCCGGCGGCCGATCTGGATCAACTGGTCGACGTCTTCGGTGTACTCCACCTCCAGCCGATGCTGGAAGAGCCTGGCCACTTGCCGGGCGTTCTTGTGGATCGCCGGCACGATGATATGGGAGGGCTTTTCGTTATCGAGCTGCACGATGAACTCGCCCATGTCGGCTTCCAGGCATTCGATGCCTCGCTCGCCGAGAAAGTGGTTCATCTCCATCTCTTCGCTGACCATCGACTTGCCCTTGACCACCTGGCGCGCCTGATGCGCCTGGGCGATCTCGAGCACGATGGCATTGGCCTGCTCGATGGTTTCGGCCCAGTGCACCTTCACCCCTTGGCGGGTAAGGTTGGCTTCGAGCTTTTCGAGCAATTCAGGCAGCTTGGAGAGCGCGCGGGCGCGGATGGCGTTGCCTTGGGCGCGCAGTTGCTCGCGCTCCTCTGCGTTGGCGAAGGCGTTGGCGCGCTTGAGCATCAGGCCGTCCATGGCCTTGCGGAAGTTGCCGCGCAATTGGCTGTCGCCCAGCGCCTGGTGGGCGCGGGTGCGGAAATCGTCGGAAATGTCCTGGGCGGGAATGCGTGCGGCGTCGTTCATTGGGCACCTCCGGTGCGCTGCCAGAGAAAGCTCGCCAGGTGCTGGCCGCGCACGGCGGCGCGCTGTTTCTCCAGCGAACCGTTGATGTTCATCAGGCAGCCGCAATCGGCGCTGATGATCTGGTCGGCGCCGGAGCCGATCAATTGCCGGGTTTTGTCTTGCACCATGGCGCCGGAGATGTCTGGCATCCGCACGCTGAAGGTGCCGCCAAAGCCGCAGCATTCGCTTTCATGTTCATGCTCGACGCGCTCCACGTTGGCCAGCTGCGCCAGCAGCGCACGGCCATGCAGGTGCGTGTTCATCTCGCGCCGGGCCGAGCAGGAGGTGTGCAGCGCGACCTTCGCCGGCGCGCCCTGGTCATGCAGGCTCACCTTGCACACGTGCAGCAGAAATTCGGCCAGCTCGTAGGTGCGTTCGGCGAGCGCCTGCGCCTTGGCGCGATTTGCGGGCTCATCTTTGAACACCTCCACGTAATGCTCCCGGAACATCCCTGCGCAGGAGCCGGAGGGCACCACCACGGGCCAATCCTCCTCGAACAGCGCAAGTTGCGCCCGCGCCACTTCCCGGGCCTGGTCGCTGTAGCCACTGGTCCAGGCCGGCTGGCCACAGCAGGTTTGCCCTTGGGGGTAGCTCACCGCGATGCCTTCGCGTTCGAGCAAGTGGATGGCGTCCATGCCGGCGTCGGGGAAGAACAGGTCGACCACGCAGGTGCCGAACAGGTAGACCTTGGCGGGCTTGTTGGCCGGGTACTGGCGCGGCGGTGCAAGGGGCGGGGCCACGCGGGTGGCGTTGGGGGCGGCGTCGTAGAACAGGTCGGTCATCAGGCTATCTCCGGATCAGGCCGGTTTTTATGTGCAGCCGCCGCCCGTGCATTCGGGCGGCGGCTTTCACAGTGTGGCATCAATGCACGAGCATGCCGGGCAGCCAGTAGGCCTGGGCAAGGGTGATCAGGCCCACGAGGGTGGCGAAGAACAGGCTGTGCTTGAGCGTGAAACGGAACAGGTCGGCCTCTTTGCCCACCAGCCCGGTGGCCGCGCAGGCCACGGCGATCGACTGTGGCGAGATCATCTTGCCGGTTACCCCACCGCTGGTGTTGGCGGCTACCAGCAGTGTGTCGTTCACGCCGATCTGGTGTGCGGTGGTGGCCTGCAGCGAGCTGAACAGCGCGTTTGAAGAGGTATCGGAGCCGGTCAGGAACACGCCCAGCCAGCCCAGGAACGGCGAGAAGAACGGAAAGGCCGCGCCAGTGCCGGCCAATACCAGCGCCAGGGTCGAAGACATGCCCGAGTAGTTGGTCACGAACGCGAACGCCAGCACCATGCCGATCGACAGGATGGGCCAGCGCAGCTCTACCAGGGTCTCTTTGAAAGTGGTCAGGCCAATTTTCGGGGTAATGCGCAGCACCAGCATGCTGACCAGCGCCGAGAGGAAAATCGCCGAGCCGGTGGCCGAAATAGGGTCGAACTTGAACACCGCGGCCAATGGAGCCGGCGTGGCCACGATGGGCGCGCCCTTGATCACCAGTTGGTCCAGGTGCGGCACGGCAATGGCGGTGACGGTGCTGTAGAGCGCGCCGCCAGCGGCGAACAGCGCCTTGAAGGGTTTGAGGGTCCAGATCGTCACCAGCACGGTCAGGATCAGAAACGGCGACCAGGCCTTGAAGACGGCACCGGCGCTGAACGTCGTGGTGTCTTCCTTGCTCGCGGTTTGGCTGCTGCGCGGGCGCCAGGCTTTCAGGAACAGGGTGGTGGCGATCAGGCTGGCCAAGGCCGATGTGATGTCCGGCAGCTCCGGGCCGATGAAGTTTGAGGTCAGGTACTGGGTAACCGCGAAGCTGCTGCCCGCGACTAGCGCTGCGGGCCAGGTTTCCCTTACGCCGCGAAGGCCGTCCATGATGAACACCAGCCAGAACGGCACGAACAACGACAGCAATGGGAGCTGGCGGCCGGTCATGGCGCCGATCTTCATGGCGTCGATGCCGGTGACCTGCCCGGCCACGATGATCGGGATGCCCAAGGCGCCGAAGGCCACCGGGGCGGTGTTGGCAATCAGGCACAGCCCAGCGGCATACAGGGGGTTGAAACCAAGCCCCACCAGCAGCGCCGCGGTAATGGCAACTGGGGCGCCGAAGCCCGCAGCACCTTCCAGGAACGCCCCGAAACAGAAGCCGATCAGCAGCACCTGCAGGCGCTGGTCGTCGGTGATCGACAACACCGAGCTGCGGATCACCTCGAACTGGCCGCTTTTAACGGTGAGTTTGTAAAGAAACACGGCGGCCACAATGATCCACGCGATCGGCCACAGGCCATACATGAAGCCATAGCCGGCCGCAGCCAGCGCCATGTCGGCAGGCATGCCAAACGCCAGGATCGCTACGCCCAATGCCAGCATCAAGGTGATGAACCCGGCGATATGGCCTTTGAGCCGCAGCAGCGCAAGGGCGACGAAAAAGAACACGATAGGGAGTACGGCGGCCACGGCGGAAAGCCCCAGGCTGCCAAGGGGGCTGTAGAGTTGTTGCCAGGTCTGCATGGTCATGAACCTTATTGTTTTTGGTCGGCTCGGCGAGTTACGGTAAATTGGTAAGACCAATTTGTAACGTTCGGTGGCTAGCGTAGTGGCCCCAGGGTTGGTGTGTCAATTACCCCTTTGGTCTGGTTCCGATTGGCTTCACAGTGAAGCGCTTCAGGTCGCTGATGCTCTGGGCGCTCGAATCGGCGAGAATGTGGCGCCCGCCCGATGCGGGATGGAGAACAGGTAATGAGCTTTGATCAGGTACGCCAGCGGCGTTTGTCCGACGGGATCGTCGAGCGGCTGGAGGCCATGTTGTTGGAAGGCACGCTCAAGGCCGGCGAGCGCCTGCCCGCTGAGCGCACGCTGGCCGAGCAATTCGGCGTGTCGCGCCCCTCGCTGCGCGAGGCCATCCAGAAGCTGGTGGCCAAGGGCATTCTCGTCAGCCGCCAGGGCGGTGGGCATTTTGTGATCGAAAGCCTGGGCGCGACCTTCAGCGACCCGTTGATGGCCCTGTTGGAGAGCAGCGCCCATGCCCAGCAGGACCTGATCGAATTTCGCCACACCCTCGAAGCCTCATGCGCCTGGTACGCCGCTCAGCGCGCTACAGAGGGTGATCGCGAGCGGCTGACCGCCGCTTTCGAGCGCTTGAGCGATTGCTACAGCCGGCACGCCGAGGTAAGCCGCTTGGAGGAGGGCGCCGCAGACGCGAACTTTCACCTGGCCATCGCCGAGGCCACCCACAACGCCGTGCTGTTACACACCATTCGTGGGCTGTTCGACCTGCTCAAGCGTAATGTGGTCACCAATATCGGCGGGATGTACCGCCAGCGCAGCGAAACCCGTGACATGTTGATCAGCCAGCATCGGGAGCTGTACGAGGCAATCATGAATGGGCAGGCGGACCTGGCGCGCGAAGTTTCGAGCCGGCACATTTTGTATGTGCAGGAGGTGCTGCTCGAAGCGCAGCAGGAAGCCGAGCGGGTGGCGCGGGCCGAGCGGCGGCGGGGGCTCTGATACGCGGCTCGCCCGGCATAGGCCGGGCGAACGCACGGGTTACTCCTCGCGCCCTTTGTTGCGCACGGCGCGCTGAAGCTCGCGGTTGGAGTCTCGCTCGCGCACGGTGTCGCGCTTGTCGAACTCCTTCTTGCCCTTGGCCAGCGCGATCTCGCACTTGACCAGATGCTTGCTCCAGTACAGCGCCGTGGCCACACACGTGTAGCCCTTTTGCTGAACGTCGGCGAACAGCCGGTCAAGCTCGCGGCGGTTGAGCAGCAGCTTGCGCGTGCGGATCGGGTCGGCGATCACGTGGGTGCTGGCGGTGGTCAGCGGCGTGATGTGGGCGCCGAACAGCCAGGCCTCGTTGTCCTTGAGCAGGACATAACTGTCGACCAGTTGCGCCTTGCCGGCGCGCAGGCTCTTCACCTCCCAACCCGAAAGGGCCAGGCCAGCTTCGAAGCGGTGTTCGATGAAGTAATCGTGCCGCGCCTTCTTGTTGAGCGCGATGGTCCCGGTAGGGTGTTTCTTTTGTTTAGCCATAGGCCCCGCATTATAGGGGTAAGCACAGCGGCAGGCTATGGCCTTGAGCGCGAGGATTGAATCCCGGACAATGCCCTCAACACTTCGCTGATGAACTGCTGGCGCAGCCGCGCACTCCCAAGAGTGTGTTCGCGCCCCGGACGTGACGGATAGATGACGACCCATATACAACGCTCAGCCCTGCTGCCTTACCCCGCCCAGGCGCTTTACGACCTGGTGAACGATGTGGCCAGCTACCCGCAGTTCCTGCCCTGGTGCTCTGCAACCACGGTGATCGACAGCAGCGCCACGCACATGCGGGCCAGCCTGGAGGTGGCCAAGGCCGGCTTGAGCCAGAAGCTGGTGACGCTCAATACGCTTGACCCTGGCCAGCGCATCGAGATGAACCTCGAGGAAGGCCCCTTCACCCAGTTGCATGGGGTGTGGGTCTTCAAGCCCCTGGGGGAAAAGGCCTGCAAGATCAGCCTCGACCTTGCCTTCGACTATGACGGCCCGATCGTGCGCGCCACCCTTGGGCCGCTGTTCAACCAGGCTGCCAACACCCTGGTCGATGCGTTTTGCCAGCGGGCCAAGCAGTTGTATGGCTGAGCCGCTGATTCAAGTCGAGGTGGTGCATGCCAGCGAGGCCGAGCAAGCGTTGATTGGCTTGGCCGTTCCCCAGGGGTGCACGGCGCTGGAGGCGGTCGAGCGCTCCGGTATCCTGCAGCGCTTTCCCGGCTTGAGCACCGACGCCATTGGTATCTTCGGCAAGCTGCTCAAGGCCCCGGCCAGCCATGTGCTCGAGCCTGGTGACCGGGTAGAGATCTACCGCCCCCTGCTTGCCGACCCGATGGAAGTGCGCCGCCAACGTGCAGCGCGCGCCAAGGCCAGCGCCGCTCAGGCCGGCAAACGCTGAACCGCAGGCAATAAAAAGCCCGGCACTGGAGCCGGGCTTTTTACTGGGCGCTGGGGCCTTATTGCGGGTCGGTGTCGAGCGGCTCGGGCGAAGGCACGGCAGTCGGCTTGGCTTCGTCGACGCTGTGCTGGATGTCTTCGAGCAACGAACCTGGCTTGGGCGGCGCTTCTTTGGGTTGCTGTGGCTGCTGCGGCTCGGTGACCGAATTGCCGCTGTCGTTGCCCATGATGGCCTGGTCACGGCTCACGCCGGGCATGAAGTCACCCGACAGGCTCGCCAGCTGATCGTTGTCGTTGAAGAACAGGCTCACGCGCTCCTGCTGGCGGGCGGCACCGCCTGGCATCATGCTGTACAGGTAATCCCAGCGGTTGGGGTGAAAGGTGTCGATGATCAGCGGGTTGCCCATGATGAAACGTACCTGCCGGCGCGTCATGCCAGGCTTGAGCTGGTCTATCATGTCTTGCGTGACGACATTGCCCTGCTGGATATCGATTTTGTAAACCCCGGGGAAAGAACAACCGGCGAGTGCGAGCAGGCTCACGAGGGTGAGGCTGGTGAGCAGGTGCTTGGTGTTTTGCATCGGTGGGCGACTTCCACTATCTTGGCTGGGTCAACGAAACCCCGATCATACCCGCATTGAATGAAGCTGCGAAAGCAGCATTGGCGAGAAAGCTCACCATGGTTGAAAACAACGAACTACGAAAAGCAGGCCTGAAAGTGACCCTTCCCCGGGTCAAGATCCTGCAAATGCTGGACTCCGCCGAGCAGCGGCACATGAGTGCCGAGGACGTGTACAAGGCGCTGATGGAAGCGGGCGAGGACGTTGGCCTGGCCACCGTTTACCGCGTGCTGACCCAATTCGAGGCTGCTGGGCTGGTGGTGCGCCACAACTTCGACGGCGGCCACGCGGTGTTCGAGCTGGCCGACAGCGGCCACCACGATCACATGGTCGACATGGATACCAACGAAGTCATCGAATTTGTCGACCATGACATCGAGAAGCTGCAACACGATATTGCAGACAAGTACGGTTACGATTTGATCGACCACAACCTTGTGCTGTACGTACGCAAGCGCAAGCAATAAGAAATACCGCCTTGTGCCCGAGGCTGAAAAGGCGCCCCTTCGAGGGCGCCTTTTTCATGCCCGCTCAGCGGCTGGCGGTGACCATCTTCTTGGCATGCGCCAGGGACTCTTTGGTCAGGTCGATGCCGCCCAGCATGCGCGCCACCTCTTCGATGCGCTCGGCCTTGGTGAGCGCGCGCACGGCGGTGTGCGTGTCGTGCTCGCTGCGTACCTTGTGCACGAACAGGTGATGGTGCCCTTGCGCCGCCACCTGCGGCAGGTGCGTGACCGTCAGCACCTGGCCGCGGTCGCCCAGGCGCCGGAGCAGTTGGCCAACGATTTCGGCGGTTGGGCCGCCGATGCCGACGTCGACCTCGTCGAACACCAGGGTGGGGGTGCGCGAGGTTTGCGCGGTGATCACCTGAATGGCCAGGCTGATGCGTGACAGCTCGCCGCCGGAAGCCACCTTGGCAATCGACTTTAGGGGTTGGCCGGGGTTGGCGCTTACCAGCAGCTCCACCTGTTCCAGGCCATGGGGGTGCAGGTCGTCGGCGCTGCCAGGGCGCAGGGCGATTTCGAAACGCCCACCGGGCATGCCCAGGCGTTGGATCTCGGTGGCTACGGCTTCAGCCAGGTGGGTTGCCGCTTGCTGGCGAAGCGCACTGAGCTCCTGGGCTTTTTCCTGGTAGTGGCGTGCGTAGGCGGCCAGCTCTTCACCGAGGCGCTCGAGGGTCTCGTCGCTCGCGTCCAGGCTTTCGACTTCGTCGAGCAACCGCTGGTGCAGCGCATTCACTTCGCCAGGCTGCACCCGGTGTTTGCGCGCCAGGGTATAGATGGTGTCTAGCCGCTCTTCGATGAACTGCAGGCGAGCAGGGTCAGCGTCGAAATGGTCGATGAAGCGGTTGAGTTCGCCTACGGCCTCTTCGACCTGTATCTGGGCGCTGGCCAGTAGGTTGGCTGCTTCCTGCAGGGCCTTGGGCGGGTTGTTCACGCTGCCCAGGCGGTTCAGGCAGCCATGCAGCGCACTGAGCAGGTTGCCTGAGTCGCTTTCGCTGCACAGCTCAAGCACCTGGCGGCTGCTGACCAGCAGGCCCTCGGCGTTGGCCAGGTTGCGATGCTCTTCTTCCAAGGCCTCGACTTCGCCTTCGCCCAAGGCGAGGTTTTCGAGCTCCTCGAGCTGGTAGCTAAGCAACTGATGGCGGGCACGCTGCTCGTCGCTGGCGTTGCTCAGGCGGTCGAGGCTCTGCCGCGCCTGGCGCCACCGCTGGGAAGCCAGCTGCACCTGCCGGGCCAGGTCGGCAGCGCCGGCGTACTCGTCGAGCAGGCGGCGGTGGGTGTCGGGCTTGAGCAGCGATTGGTGCTCGTGCTGGCCATGGATGTCGATAAGCAGCTCGCCCAGCGCTTTGAGGTCGCCCAGCGGGCAGGGCGTGCCATTTATATAAGCGCGCGACCGGCCTTCAGCGGTGATCACCCGGCGCATGATGCACTGGCCTTCGTGCTCCAGGTCGCGCTCATCGAGCCAGTCGCGCGCCTCGCCAATCTGGCTGATGTCGAAGGTGGCCAGGATATCGGCTTTGTCGGCCCCGGGGCGCACCACCCCAGGCTCGGCCCGGTCGCCCAAGGTAAGCCCGAGGGCGTCGAGCATGATCGACTTGCCGGCGCCGGTTTCCCCGGTGATCACGCTCATGCCACGTGCAAGCTCCAGATCGAGGTGCTCGACGATTGCATAGTTGTGGACGGACAGGTGCACCAGCATGCTTGGCTCCGGCGTTTGCGCTAAGGGTGGTTATTTATACAGTGATCCAGCCGGCGGGAGCAATTGCCTTCTTTAGCTCGTTTTGGACGAAGCGGCGCACTTCTTATCGCGAGCGGAAATTTATCGCTTTCGGGTTGGTTCTGGCCCTTGAAGCTCAAACCCACGGCCCCATATAGGCGGGCAAGTGTGCGAGCTCAATCGCTCCACGAGCCGATACCAAAGGAGACTTTCATGGCTGACGAACAGACGCTGGACGATCAGAACCCAGGCGCAACCCAAGCTCCCGACGCAGCGGGTGACGACCTCGCCGCACGCGTGGCGGCCCTTGAAGAAGAAGTGGCGGCGGCCAAGGATCAGTCCCTGCGCGCCGTCGCCGACCTGCAGAATGTGCGCCGCCGCGCTGAGCAGGATGTCGAAAAAGCCCACAAGTTTGCGCTGGAGAAATTCTCCGCCGACCTGCTGCCGGTGATCGACAGCCTCGAGCGTGGCCTTGAGCTTTCCAACGCCGATGATGAAGCCCTGCGCCCGATGCGTGAAGGCATGCAGCTGACGTTGAAGATGTTCGAAGACACCCTCAAGCGTTACAACCTCGAAGCGGTCGACCCGCACGGCGAACCCTTCAACGCCGAGTTCCACCAGGCAATGGCCATGCAGGAAAGCGCCGAGGTCGAGCCCAATACGGTGCTCAAGGTGTTCCAGAAGGGCTACCAGCTCAATGGCCGCTTGCTGCGCCCCGCTATGGTGGTGGTCAGCAAGCCTGCCGCGCCTGTTTCGCCGTCCATCGACGAAAAGGCTTGAAATACTAAAGCCGGCCCCCATTTAACCGGCAAGCGCATCCCTGCTACCGCGGCCAGCCACCACTGGCGCGGCAACCTGATTCGAAGTTTCTGGAGAGTTTCAACATGGGCAAAATCATCGGTATCGACCTGGGGACCACCAACTCCTGCGTCTCCGTGCTGGAAAACGGCAAATCCAAAGTGATCGAGAACGCCGAAGGCGCGCGTACTACCCCCTCGATCATCGCCTACACCAACGATGGCGAAATCCTGGTGGGCCAGTCGGCCAAGCGCCAGGCGGTTACCAACCCGCAAAACACGCTGTACGCAGTCAAGCGCCTGATCGGCCGCCGCTTTGAAGAGAACGTGGTTCAGAAAGACATCGAGCTGGTCCCCTACAAGATCGTCAAGGCCAACAACGGTGACGCCTGGGTCGAGGTGAAGGACAAGCAAATGGCACCGCCGCAGATCTCTGCCGAAGTGCTGAAGAAAATGAAGAAAACCGCCGAGGATTACCTGGGCGAGGCCGTGACCGAAGCGGTCATCACCGTGCCGGCCTACTTCAACGACAGCCAGCGCCAGGCCACCAAGGACGCGGGCAAGATCGCGGGGCTGGACGTCAAGCGCATCATCAACGAGCCGACCGCCGCTGCGTTGGCCTACGGCATGGACAAGGCCAAGGGCGACCACACCATCATCGTCTATGACCTGGGCGGCGGTACCTTCGACGTGTCGGTGATCGAAATTGCCGAAGTCGATGGCGAGCATCAGTTCGAAGTGCTGGCCACCAACGGTGACACCTTCCTGGGTGGTGAAGACTTCGACATCCGCCTGATCGACTACCTCGTCGACGAATTCAAGAAAGAAAGCGGCATCAACCTCAAGGGCGACCCGCTGGCGATGCAGCGCCTGAAGGAAGCGGCTGAGAAGGCGAAGATCGAGCTGTCCTCCAGCCAGCAGACCGACGTGAACCTGCCGTACGTCACTGCCGACGCTACCGGGCCGAAGCACCTGAACGTCAAGATCTCCCGTGCCAAGCTGGAGTCGCTGGTCGAAGACCTGGTTCAGCGCACCATCGAGCCTTGCCGTGTGGCCCTCAAAGATGCCGGTATCGACGCTTCGAAGATCGACGACGTCATCCTCGTGGGCGGCCAGACCCGCATGCCGATGGTTCAGAAAGCCGTCAGCGATTTCTTCGGCAAGGAAGCGCGCAAGGACGTCAACCCTGACGAAGCCGTTGCTATGGGTGCTGCCATCCAGGGCGCCGTACTGGCCGGTGACGTGAAGGACGTGCTGCTGCTGGACGTCAGCCCGCTCACCCTGGGTATCGAAACCATGGGCGGCGTGATGACCCCGTTGATCGAGAAGAACACCACCATCCCGACCAAGAAGTCGCAGGTGTTCTCGACCGCTGACGACAACCAGAGCGCCGTGACCATTCACGTGTTGCAAGGTGAGCGCAAGCAGGCTGGCCAGAACAAATCGCTGGGCAAGTTCGACCTGGCCGAGATCCCACCGGCACCGCGTGGCGTGCCGCAGATCGAAGTGACCTTCGACATCGACGCCAACGGCATTCTGCACGTAGGCGCCAAAGACAAGGCCACCGGCAAGCAACAGTCGATCGTGATCAAGGCCAACTCCGGCCTGTCGGACGAAGAAATCGAGCGCATGGTGCGTGACGCCGAGGCCAACGCCGAGGAAGACCGCAAGTTCGAAGAGCTGGCCGCCTCCCGTAACCAGGGTGATGCGCTGGTGCACTCGACTCGCAAGATGGTCAGCGAGGCCGGCGACAAAGTGACCGCCGAAGAGAAGACCGCCATCGAAGCCGCCGTGTCGGCCCTGGAAGTTGCCGTCAAGGGCGACGACAAGGCTGCCATCGAAGCCAAGATCGAGGAGCTCTCCAAGGTCACCGCACCGGTTGCGCAGAAGATGTACGCCGAGCAGGGCGAGCAGCCTCAGGGCGGCGCCCAGCCAGGTGAGGCCGAGCAAGGCAAGAAGCATGACGACGTGGTCGATGCCGAGTTCGAGGAAGTCAAAGACAACAAGTAATCGCTTGTTGTCAGCCAGCCGCTCGCGCGTGCGCGGCAACTGGTAGGATGTCGCCGCGCGGGGGCCTTGCCCCCGCGTTGGCATGTCTGGGCATCCGATTTTATTTTTTCGCGCCGGCCTCCCGGGCGGGCGCATGTAGCCAGCATTGCTGGCTGCTTTCTACTCACGGGGTGCTGTGTGCGGCACACCAGGCGGCAATGGCCGCCGAACGTCAGCGAGAGTGTGAAAGAACTTATGGCAAAGCGTGATTACTACGAGGTGCTGGGGGTCGAGCGCGGCGCCAGTGAAGGTGACCTGAAAAAAGCCTATCGCCGCTTGGCGATGAAGTACCACCCCGACCGCAACCCGGGCGACAAAGAAGCCGAAGACCGCTTCAAAGAGGCCAACGAGGCCTATGAAGTGCTTTCCGATGCCAGCAAGCGCGCGGCCTTCGACCAATACGGCCATGCAGCCTTCGAGGCTGGCATGGGCGGGGGCGGCGGCGGCCAGGGCTTCGGTGGCGCCAACTTCTCCGACATCTTCGGCGATGTCTTCAGTGACTTCTTCGGCGGTGGCGGCCGCGGCGGTGGTCGTGGGGGTGCCCAGCGCGGCTCCGACCTGCGCTACACCCTGGAGCTGGACCTCGAAGAAGCCGTTCGCGGTACCACTGTCAGCATTCGCGTGCCGACGCTGGTCAACTGCAAACCCTGCGATGGCAGCGGGGCCAAGAAAGGCTCCGCGCCGGTCACCTGCCCGACGTGCGGCGGCATCGGCCAGGTGCGCATGCAGCAGGGGTTCTTCTCGGTTCAACAAACCTGCCCACGGTGCCATGGCCAGGGCCGGATCATCTCCGACCCCTGCGAGCACTGCCACGGCGAAGGCCGGGTCGAAGAGTTCAAGACGCTCTCCGTCAAGGTGCCTGCCGGTGTCGACACCGGTGACCGCATTCGCCTGGCGGGCGAGGGTGAGGCTGGCGCGCAAGGTGGCCCGACCGGTGACCTCTACGTGGTGATCAACGTGCGCGAGCACGATATCTTCCAGCGTGACGGCAAGCACCTGTTCTGCGAAGTGCCGATCAGCTTCACCGATGCTGCGCTGGGCGGGGAGCTGGAAGTCCCGACGCTGGATGGCCGGGTCAAGCTCAAGATCCCGGAGGGCACCCAGACCGGCAAGCAGTTCCGCCTGCGCGGCAAGGGCGTTGCCCCGGTGCGTGGCGGTGGCCCGGGCGACCTGATGTGCAGCGTGATCGTCGAGACGCCGGTCAACCTCGACCGCCGCCAGCGCGAGCTGCTCGAGGAATTCCGCGCCACCCTGGAGGGAAACAGCTCCAACTCGCCCAAGGCCAGCGGCTGGTTCGACGGCGTAAAGCGCTTCTTCGGCGACCTGTAATCTTTTTCAAAGGACGCAAGCATGCGACGCATTGCAGTAACCGGCGCGGCCGGTCGGATGGGCAAGGCCCTGATCGAAGCCGTTCATAAGGAGGCCGGGGCCGGCCTTACCGCAGCAGTTCACCGCCCAGACAGCACCCTGGTGGGTGCCGATGCCGGCGAGCTGGCGGCACTGGGGCGTATCGGCGTGCCGTTGTCTGGTGACATCGCGCGGGTAATGGATGAGTTCGACGTGTTGATCGATTTCGTTCATCCCTCGGTCACCCTGAAGAACCTGGCAGCCTGCCGCAAGGCCGGCAAGGCCATGGTCATCGGCACCACCGGCTTCACTGAAGAAGAAAAAGCCCGCCTGGCGGAGGCCGGCAAGGACATTCCGATCGTTTTCGCCGCCAACTTCAGCGTAGGGGTGAATCTGTGCCTGAAGCTGCTCGATACCGCTGCCCGGGTCATGGCCGAAGAGGCAGACATCGAGATCATCGAAGCCCATCACCGGCACAAGGTCGATGCGCCGTCGGGTACCGCGCTGCGCATGGGTGAGGTGGTTGCCAATGCGCTGGGCCGCGACTTGCGTGAAGTGGCCGTGTACGGCCGCGAAGGCCAGACCGGCGCTCGCGACCGCCAGACCATCGGTTTCGCCACGGTGCGTGCCGGCGACGTGGTGGGCGACCATACCGTGCTGTTCGCCACCGAAGGCGAGCGCGTGGAGATCACTCACAAGGCCTCCAGCCGCATGACGTTCGCCAAGGGGGCGGTGCGTGCGGCCATGTGGCTGGAGGGGCGTGCCCCGGGCCTCTACGACATGCAGGACGTGCTCGGGCTGCACTGAACACCCATTTTCGGATCATTTAGCGGTGGACCAAAAAACGATTTTTCTGTAAGCTTCCCGCTTTAGTGTGTCCACTAAAAGCGCGCAGATGAATTCGTTAAAAAAAGCGGGGTGACGTGAATACGTCATTCCGCTTTTTTACAACCTGCGATCGCCCCTTCAGGCTTGAATTTCGGAGGTCTTCTTGACTAAGCCAGCCATACTCGCCCTTGCCGACGGCAGCATCTTTCGCGGCCAAGCGATCGGAGCCGACGGCCAGACCGTCGGAGAGGTGGTGTTCAACACCGCTATGACCGGTTATCAGGAAATCCTCACAGATCCTTCATACGCCCAGCAGATCGTTACCCTGACCTACCCGCACATCGGCAACACCGGCACCACCGAGCTCGATGCCGAGTCGAACAAGGTCTGGTCGGCTGGCCTGGTGATCCGCGACCTGCCGTTGCTGGCCAGCAACTGGCGCAACACCCAGTCGCTGTCCGACTACCTCAAGGCCAACGGTGTGGTCGCCATCGCCGGCATCGATACCCGCCGCCTGACCCGTATTCTGCGTGAGAAGGGCGCGCAGAACGGTGCGATCCTTGCGGGCGACGGCATCACCGACGAAGCGGCCATCGCGGCTGCGCGCGGGTTCCCAGGCCTGAAGGGCATGGACCTGGCCAAGGAAGTTTCCACCGCCAGCACCTACCAATGGCGCTCCAGCGTCTGGCAACTGGCCGGCGACAGCCACCCAGAGCGCACCGACGCCGAGCTGCCCTACCACGTAGTGGCCTACGACTACGGCGTGAAGGTCAATATCCTGCGCATGCTGGTGGCCCGTGGCTGCCGCCTGACCGTAGTGCCGGCCAAAACCCCGGCGGCCGAGGTCCTGGCCATGAACCCCGATGGCGTGTTCCTCTCCAACGGCCCTGGCGACCCCGAGCCCTGCGATTACGCCATCGAGGCGATCAAGCAGGTGCTGGAAACCGACGTGCCAGTATTCGGCATTTGCCTGGGCCACCAGTTGCTGGCCCTGGCTTCTGGCGCCCGCACCGTGAAGATGGACACCGGCCACCACGGCGCCAACCACCCGGTTCAGGATCTGGACAGCGGCGTGGTCATGATCACCAGCCAGAACCACGGTTTTGCGGTCGACGAGAAAACGCTGCCTGCCAACCTGCGCGCCACGCACAAGTCTCTGTTCGACGGCACCCTGCAGGGTATCGAGCGCACCGACAAGAGCGCGTTCAGCTTCCAGGGGCACCCCGAGGCGAGCCCAGGCCCCACCGATGTGGCGCCGCTGTTCGATCGCTTTATCGATGCCATGGCCAAGCGCCGCTAAGCGCCAGCCCCAGGTGGCGCGCCCCGCAAGCCCTGAGGGCCGGGGCGCCGCCAGAGACTGTTACAGGCGGCTTGCTGCACAGGCCTGCCGACTGACCCGCGGATTCGAGTGACAACCATGCCAAAACGTACAGACATCAAAAGCATCCTGATTCTCGGCGCCGGCCCGATCGTGATCGGCCAGGCCTGCGAATTCGACTACTCCGGCGCTCAGGCTTGCAAAGCCCTGCGCGAAGAGGGCTACCGCGTCATCCTGGTCAACTCCAACCCGGCCACGATCATGACCGACCCGGCCATGGCCGACGCTACTTACATCGAGCCGATCAAGTGGGCGACCGTCGCCAAGATCATCGAGAAGGAGCGCCCCGACGCGCTGCTGCCGACCATGGGTGGCCAGACTGCACTGAACTGCGCGCTGGACCTGGAGCGCGAAGGCGTGCTCGAGAAGTTCGGCGTGGAAATGATCGGTGCCAATGCCGACACCATCGACAAGGCCGAAGACCGCTCGCGCTTCGACAAGGCCATGAAGGCCATTGGCCTGGAATGCCCGCGCTCCGGTATCGCCCACAGCATGGACGAAGCCTTCGCCGTGCTTGAGCGCCTGGGCTTCCCGTGCATCATTCGCCCTTCGTTCACCATGGGCGGCACCGGTGGCGGCATCGCCTACAACCGTGAAGAGTTCGAAGAAATCTGCGCTCGCGGCCTGGACCTGTCGCCAACCAAAGAGCTGCTGATCGACGAGTCGCTGATCGGCTGGAAGGAATACGAGATGGAGGTGGTCCGCGACAAGAAGGACAACTGCATCATCGTCTGCTCCATCGAAAACTTCGACCCGATGGGCGTGCACACCGGCGACTCGATCACCGTAGCCCCTGCGCAAACCCTGACCGACAAGGAATACCAGATCATGCGCAACGCCTCGCTGGCGGTGCTGCGTGAGATCGGTGTCGAAACCGGCGGCTCGAACGTTCAATTCGGCATTTGCCCCGACACCGGCCGGATGGTCGTGATCGAGATGAACCCGCGCGTGTCGCGCTCCTCTGCGCTGGCCTCCAAGGCCACTGGCTTCCCGATCGCCAAGGTGGCAGCCAAGCTGGCCGTGGGTTACACCCTCGATGAGCTGCAGAACGACATCACCGGTGGCCGCACCCCCGCGTCGTTCGAGCCTTCGATCGACTACGTGGTCACCAAGCTGCCACGCTTCGCGTTCGAAAAGTTCCCCAACGCCGATGCTCGCCTGACCACCCAGATGAAGTCGGTCGGTGAAGTGATGGCTATCGGCCGTACGTTCCAGGAGTCCATGCAGAAAGCCCTGCGCGGCCTGGAAGTCGGTGTGTGTGGGCTAGACCCGAAGGTCGACCTGGCCGACAGCGAAGCGCGCAGCATCCTCAAGCGTGAGCTGACCGTGCCTGGCGCCGATCGCATCTGGTACGTGGCCGACGCATTCCGTGCCGGCATGACCCGCGACGAAATCTTCGCCCTGACCATGATCGACCACTGGTTCCTGGTGCAGATCGAAGACCTCATCGCCGAGGAAGAGACCGTCAAGACCCTGGGCCTTGCCGATATCGACCGCGACACCATGTTCCGCCTCAAGCGCAAGGGCTTCAGCGATCAGCGCCTGGCCAAGCTGCTGGGTGTGACCGAGAAGAACCTGCGCCGCCACCGCCATAAGCTCGAAGTGCTGCCGGTGTATAAGCGCGTCGACACCTGTGCGGCCGAATTCGCCACCGACACCGCCTACCTGTACTCCACCTACGAGGAAGAGTGCGAGGCCAACCCGACCGGCCGCGACAAGATCATGATTCTCGGCGGTGGCCCGAACCGTATCGGCCAGGGTATCGAGTTTGATTACTGCTGCGTGCATGCCGCGCTCGCCCTGCGCGACGACGGCTATGAAACCATCATGGTCAACTGCAACCCCGAAACCGTTTCCACCGACTACGACACCTCCGACCGCCTGTACTTCGAGCCCCTGACCCTCGAAGACGTGCTGGAAGTGGTACGCGTCGAGAAGCCCAAGGGCGTGATCGTCCATTACGGTGGGCAAACCCCGCTGAAACTGGCCCGCGCCCTGGAAGAGGCTGGTGTACCGATCATCGGCACCAGCCCTGACTCGATCGACCGCGCCGAAGACCGCGAACGCTTCCAGCAGATGGTCGAGCGCCTGAACCTGCTGCAGCCGCCGAACGCCACCGTGCGCAGCGAAGACGAAGCGATCCGTGCAGCCGGCCGCATCGGTTACCCGCTGGTGGTGCGCCCTTCCTACGTGCTGGGCGGCCGCGCCATGGAGATCGTCTACAACGAAGAGGAGATCCGCCGCTACCTGCGTGATGCGGTCCAGGTGTCGAACGACAGCCCGGTGTTGCTGGACCACTTCCTCAACTGCGCCATCGAGATGGACGTGGACGCGGTGTGCGACGGCACCGACGTGGTGATCGGCGCGATCATGCAGCACATCGAGCAGGCCGGTGTTCACTCCGGCGACTCGGCATGCTCGCTGCCGCCTTACTCGCTGCCGGCCAACGTGCAGGACGAAGTGCGCGAGCAGGTCAAGAAGATGGCCCTGGAGCTGGGCGTGGTGGGCTTGATGAACGTGCAGCTGGCGCTGCAGGGCGACAAGATCTACGTGATCGAAGTCAACCCACGCGCTTCGCGGACCGTACCGTTCGTGTCCAAGTGCATCGGCACCTCGCTGGCGATGATCGCGGCCCGCGTCATGGCCGGCAAGAGCCTCAAAGAGCTGGGCTTCACCCAGGAAATCATCCCTAACTTCTACAGCGTCAAGGAAGCGGTATTCCCGTTCGCCAAGTTCCCTGGCGTCGACCCTATCCTCGGCCCAGAAATGAAGTCCACGGGCGAAGTGATGGGTGTGGGTGACAGCTTCGGTGAAGCATTCGCCAAAGCCCAGATGGGCGCGAGCGAAGTGCTGCCAACCGGCGGTACCGCCTTCATCAGCGTGCGCGATGACGACAAGCCGCTGGTAGCCAAGGTGGCAGGCGACCTGATCGGCCTCGGTTTCGAAATCGTGGCCACCGCCGGCACCGCCAAGGTCATCGAGGCAGCGGGCCTGAAGGTGCGCCGTGTGAACAAGGTGACCGAGGGCCGCCCGCACGTGGTCGACATGATCAAGAACGACGAAGTCACCCTGATCATCAACACCACTGAAGGCCGCCAGTCGATCGCTGACTCCTACTCGATCCGCCGTAACGCGTTGCAACATAAGATCTACTGCACCACCACCATCGCGGCCGGCGAAGCCATCTGCGAAGCGCTCAAGTTCGGTGCAGAAAAGACCGTTCGCCGCTTGCAGGATCTTCACGCAGGATTGAACGCATGAATAAATACCCCATGACTGTCCAGGGCGCTCGCGCCCTGGAAGACGAACTGAAGAAGCTCAAGGAAGAACGCCCGCTGATCAGTGCCAAGATCGGCGAGGCTCGCGAACTGGGTGACCTCAAGGAAAACGCCGAGTACCACGCCGCGCGTGAGGAGCAGGGCCTTGCCGAGGCGCGTATTCGCGACATCGAAGGGCGCCTGCAGAACGCGGTGGTCATCGACGTCACCAACATGCCCAAGACCGGCAAGGTGATCTTCGGCGTTACTGTCGAGATCGCCAACGTCGAAACGGATGAGAGTGTGAAGTACCAGATCGTGGGCGAGGATGAGGCCGACATCAAAGTTGGCAAGCTCTCGGTCGGTTCGCCCATTGCCCGTGCCCTGATCGGCAAGGAAGAGGGCGACGTGGTGACCGTGAAAACCCCAAGCGGCGTGGTCGAGTACGAGATTGTCGAAGTCGCGCACCTCTGACCTGCCTGCATCCCTCTGGCAGCTGGCCCAGGTGCTCTGGGTCGGCGGCCTATGGGGTGTTCAGGTGCTGATGGCCCCGGCACTCGAGCGCTCGAGCCTGGCTGAGTTGCTGCGGCGTGACGTGCTTGACGCTGCCAATACCTGGGCCGTTACCTTTGCGCTGTGGGGTATCGGCGTTCAGCTGGTGATCCTGGGGTGGCGCAGCGGAGCGAAAGCCCTGCTGCGTGACCGCCGTGCGCAATTGCTTTGGTTGGCCCTGGCCGCAGCGCTCGCCTGGATAGGCTTTGCAGGCGCTGGCCTGCCGCCCTCCAGGCTCGGCGCAGTGCCCATTGTAGTGCTGGGCACCGCTGGGCTTTTGCTGGTGCTATGGCCCACGCCAACGCGCCGCGAGCCCTGACCCTTCGCTGCCGTTACTGGAAGCGATGGATGTTCGAAAGGTTGCGATTGGGCTGGGCATTCTTGCGATACACCAGCGCCATTTTGCCGATAGACTGTACGAGGTCTGCGCGGCCGGCCTTGCACAGCGCAGCGATGCTGGCCACACGCTCTTCGCGGTCGACGATGTTGAACTTGACCTTGATCAGTTCATGGTCGCTCAGGGCGCGGTCCAGTTCGGCGATGACGCCATCGGTCAGGCCGTTTTCGGCAACGATCAACACCGGTTTGAGGTGATGGCCGATGGACTTGTATTGCTTTTTCTGCTCCGGGGTGAGCGGCATATTCGTTTGACCCTTTTTGAATCTGTATGAAAACGGCGGCCATTTTACCCGAGGGCAGGGGTTTACGCCCAGTCACTTGCTAGGTCCGCCCACACCGAGGTGCCAATGGCCCGCTCCAAATCCAGCCACAACTGGCTCAGAGAACACTTCAACGACCCATTCGTCAAACAGGCGCAGAAGGATGGCTATCGTTCACGCGCCAGTTACAAGCTTCTGGAAATCCAGGAAAAAGACAAGCTCATCCGCCCCGGCATGAGCGTGATCGACCTGGGTGCTGCGCCTGGCGGCTGGTCCCAGGTCACCAGCCGTCTGATCGGGGGGCAGGGCAGCCTGATCGCTTCTGACATCCTCGACATGGACGCCATCGCCGACGTGACCTTCATCAAGGGCGATTTCACAGACGACGCCGTGCTTGCACGTATCCTCGAAGCGGTAGGCGATTCGCAGGTGGACCTTGTGATTTCCGATATGGCCCCCAATATGAGTGGGCTGAGTGCAGTGGACATGCCCAAGGCCATGTTCCTGTGCGAGTTGGCCCTGGATTTGTCGGGGCGTGTACTGCGCCCTGGCGGTGATTTTCTCATCAAGATTTTCCAGGGCGAAGGTTTCGATAGCTACCTCAAGACCGTTCGGCAGATGTTTGAGAAGGTACAGATGCGCAAACCCAGCTCTTCGCGTGACCGCTCGCGGGAACAATACCTGCTGGCACGGGGGTTTAGGGGCTGAGAGCGGCCCGATTGCGTGCGCGCAGCCGGGTCGATAGCTTTTTTCAAATAGTACGGCCGATTGAGCAGAGCGAATATCTCGGCAGTCTATGTTTCACAACGTGTTACAGACCGTGTCTGATGTTCGTAACGGATATGTAGTAAGTTAGGCCGATGATTATCATGCGGAGCGCGTAGCCCAAGGTCCTGGTAGCGCGGTCCAGAGGGTAGTGAATTGAACGATATGGCAAAGAATCTGATCCTGTGGTTGATCATCGCCGCCGTCCTGGTCACGGTGATGAACAACTTTTCGAGCCCGAACGAGCCGCAAACCCTCAATTATTCCGACTTCATCCAGCAGGTGAAAGACGGGAAGATCGAGCGGGTCGTCTTCGACGGCTATGCGATCACCGGCAAGCGCAACGACGGCGAAAACTTCAAAACCATCCGCCCCGTCGTTCCTGACAATGGCCTGATGGGCGATCTGATCGACAACAAAGTCGTGGTCGAAGGCAAGCAGCCTGAGCAGCCGAGTATCTGGAGCCAGTTGCTGGTGGCCAGCTTCCCAATCCTTGTGATCATCGCCGTGTTCATGTTCTTCATGCGGCAGATGCAGGGAGGTGCCGGGGGCAAGGGCGGGCCGATGAGTTTCGGCAAGAGCAAAGCCAGGCTGTTGTCTGAAGACCAGGTCAAAACGACCTTGGCTGACGTCGCGGGCTGCGACGAGGCGAAGGAAGAAGTTGGCGAGCTGGTCGAATTCCTGCGCGACCCTGGCAAATTCCAGCGCCTGGGTGGTCGTATCCCACGCGGCGTGCTGATGGTCGGCCCGCCCGGTACCGGTAAGACGCTCTTGGCCAAGGCCATCGCCGGCGAGGCGAAAGTGCCGTTCTTCACGATTTCCGGTTCCGATTTCGTCGAAATGTTCGTGGGTGTCGGCGCCAGCCGCGTGCGCGATATGTTCGAGCAGGCCAAGAAGCACGCACCTTGCATCATCTTCATCGACGAGATCGATGCGGTCGGTCGCCATCGTGGTGCCGGCATGGGCGGGGGGCACGATGAGCGCGAGCAAACCCTCAACCAGTTGCTGGTGGAAATGGACGGCTTTGAAATGAACGATGGCATCATCGTCATTGCAGCGACCAACCGCCCGGACGTTCTTGACCCGGCCTTGCTGCGCCCCGGCCGTTTCGACCGCCAGGTTGTAGTTGGCCTGCCGGACATTCGCGGCCGCGAGCAGATCCTGAAGGTGCACATGCGCAAAGTGCCGGTGCACGATGATGTAAACGCCGGCGTCATCGCCCGCGGTACTCCCGGTTTCTCGGGCGCTGACCTGGCAAACCTGGTGAACGAGGCCTCGCTGTTTGCTGCGCGGGCTGGCAAGCGAATCGTCGAAATGCGCGAGTTCGAGCTGGCCAAGGACAAGATCATGATGGGCGCCGAGCGCAAGACCATGGTGATGTCCGAGAAAGAAAAGCAGAATACCGCTTACCACGAAGCCGGCCACGCCATCGTCGGCAGGGTCGTGCCAGAGCACGACCCGGTCTACAAGGTTTCGATCATTCCAAGGGGGCGTGCGCTCGGTGTTACGATGTTCCTGCCCGAAGAAGATCGATACAGCCTGTCCAAGCGTGCGTTGATCAGCCAGATCTGCTCGCTCTACGGCGGCCGTATTGCCGAGGAGATGACGCTGGGCTTTGATGGTGTGACCACCGGGGCGTCGAACGACATCATGCGTGCGAGCCAGATTGCCCGGAACATGGTGACCAAGTGGGGCCTTTCCGAGAAGCTTGGGCCATTGCTGTATGCCGAGGAAGAAGGCGAAGTGTTCTTGGGGCGCGGTGGTGGCGGGCAGAATGCCAACGTGTCTGGTGAAACGGCAAAGCTGATCGATGCCGAAGTGCGCAGCATCATCGATCAGTGCTATGGCACGGCCAAGCAGATTCTTACCGATAACCGCGACAAGCTGGACGCAATGGCTGAGGCGTTGATGAAGTACGAGACGATCGATGCCGATCAAATCGACGACATCATGGCCGGCCGCACCATTCGAGAGCCTCGCGATTGGGGAGATTCCGGTTCCTCCGGCACGCCATCACCTCGTGATGAGCGCCCTCAGAACCCGATCGGCGGCCCAGCGGCAGAAGTGTAAGGTTACACATGGCATTCACGCTTCACCCGACCCGGTTGCCTTGCGGCAACCGGGTTCTTGATTTAAGCCATACCCATATCATGGGTATCCTCAATGTCACGCCTGACTCCTTTTCCGATGGCGGCCGTTTCTGCGGCCGTGAGGGGGCGCTTGCGCACGCGCGGGCGATGGTCGAGGCCGGCGCCACGATCATCGACGTCGGTGGCGAGTCTACTCGGCCCGGCGCAGCCCCGGTCACCGAGCAGGAAGAGCTCGACAGGGTCGTTCCCATAGTGCAGCAAATTGTTGCTGAGCTTGATGTAGTGGTATCGGTCGATACTTCCACCCCCTCGGTAATGCGAGAGTCAGCAGTAGCCGGCGCGGGCATGATCAACGACGTGCGCGCCCTACGCCGCGAAGGTGCCCTGCAGGCCGTTGCACAGGCGGGTGTGGCGGTGTGCCTGATGCACATGCGAGGGGAACCGGGGGATATGCAGAATGCTCCCCGCTACCAGAACCTGGTGGGTGAAGTGCGTGATTTCCTCGCCGAGCGCATGCGTGCCTGTCACAATGCCGGAATCGCCAACGAGCACATCGTGCTCGACCCCGGCTTCGGCTTCGCCAAGACCCATGCGCACAACCTGCGCCTGTTTCGCCAGATGGCCGACCTTTTTGAGCTGGGGCGCCCATTGCTGGTTGGCGTTTCGCGCAAGAGCATGGTGGGCCTTGCGCTGAACCGCCCTGTGGCCGAGCGTTTATATGGCAGCCTGGCGCTCGCCGCGCTGGCGCAGGTCAAGGGCGCGCGGATCCTGCGAGTGCACGATGTGGCCGAAACCGTCGATGTGATCCGCATGCTGGAAGCCGTCGAGTCGGTTGAACAAGAAAATCTGGAGTGAATATGAGCAGAAAATATTTTGGTACCGATGGCATTCGCGGCCGTGTCGGCGAATACCCCATTACTCCAGACTTCATGCTCAAGCTTGGTTGGGCGGCAGGCAAGGCCTTCCAGAAGATGGGGGCCTGCCGTGTGCTGGTCGGCAAGGACACCCGTATCTCCGGATACATGTTCGAGTCAGCGCTGGAAGCAGGCCTTTCGGCCGCTGGCGCCGATGTGATGTTGCTGGGGCCGATGCCCACCCCAGGCATCGCCTACCTGACGCGCACCTTTCACGCTGAAGCGGGGATCGTCATCAGCGCCTCGCACAACCCTCATGATGACAACGGGATCAAGTTCTTTTCGGGGCAGGGCACCAAGTTGCCCGACGACATCGAGCTGATGATCGAAGAATTGATGGACCAGCCCATGACCGTGGTCGAATCGGCCAAGCTGGGCAAGGTGTCGCGGATCAACGACGCTGCTGGCCGTTACATCGAGTTCTGCAAGAGCAGCGTGCCCACCAGCACCGACTTTGCGGGCCTGCGTATCGTGGTCGACTGCGCCCATGGTGCTACGTACAAAGTTGCGCCGAATGTCTTCCGGGAGCTCGGGGCGCAGGTCACCGTGCTGTCGGCAGCACCAGACGGCCTCAACATCAACGAAAACTGCGGCTCTACCCACATGGAAGCGCTGCAGGCCGCCGTGCTGGTTGGCCATGCAGACCTGGGCATCGCCTTCGATGGTGACGGTGATCGCGTGTTGATGGTTGATGGCTCTGGTGCGGTGGTCGATGGCGACGAGCTGCTGTTCATCATCGCACGCGATCTCAAGGAGCGCGGAAAGCTTCACGGCGGGGTGGTCGGCACGCTGATGAGCAACCTTGGCCTTGAGTTGGCCTTGGGTGAGCTCGAAATTCCATTCAGCCGTGCCAAGGTCGGTGATCGCTATGTCATCGCTGACATGCTCGAGCGCGATTGGCCGCTGGGTGGCGAGAACTCCGGCCACATCGTTTGCGCTCAGCATACGACCACCGGCGACGCAATCATCGCTTCGCTTCAGGTGCTGCTCGCGCTCAAGCGACGGGGTGAAACCCTTGCACAGGCGCGCCGCGCGATTCGCAAATGCCCTCAGGTACTGATCAATGTGCGCTTCGGTGGCGGCGTTGACCCCGTCGAGCACCCTGACGTGAAAGCTGCCTGCGCGCGCGTGACCGAGGCGATGGATGGGCGTGGCCGAGTTCTGCTGCGCAAGTCCGGCACCGAGCCGCTGGTGCGGGTCATGGTCGAGGGCGACGAGGAAATCCAGGTGCGCCGCCACGCTGAATCCCTGGCTAGTTTGGTAGCGGAAGTTTGCGCGTGATTTTGACTTGCCACTTAATCTTGGGTTGGGTACTATCTGCGCCCACTTTGACCGACGAGGTACAGCATGCGTCGTAAGATGGTAGCTGGTAACTGGAAAATGCACGGTACTGGCGCCAGCGTCGCTGAGCTTACCAAGTCGTTGAAAAGTCTTGAGTT
Source organism: Pseudomonas sp. URIL14HWK12:I12 (assembly GCF_003097135.1). Classification (GTDB taxonomy): domain Bacteria; phylum Pseudomonadota; class Gammaproteobacteria; order Pseudomonadales; family Pseudomonadaceae; genus Aquipseudomonas. The sequence goes on along the minus strand of NZ_QEQL01000005.1, from coordinate 352,583 downwards.
TCCGAGTAATGTAGAGGTCGCGGTGTTTCCACCTAGCCTTTATGTCCCTCAGGTCATCCAGGCTTTGCAGGGTGCTTCTGTCGCCGTTGGCGCGCAAAACAGCGCGCGGCAGCTGAAAGAGGGCGCCTTGACCGGGGAAGTGTCCCCGGCACAGTTAAAGGATGCAGGTTGTTCGCTGGTTTTGGTGGGGCACTCGGAGCGCCGTCAGGTGTTTGGGGAGACCGACCAGGAGCTGGTGGCTAAGTTTGAAGCAGCCCAGGCTGCAGGCCTGACGCCCGTATTGTGTGTAGGCGAGACGCTCGAAGAGCGTGAGGCTGGCGATACGTTGAGCGTTGTAGGTCGTCAGCTGTCGAGTGTGATTGAGGCGCTGGGTATCGAGGTGTTTGCCAAGGCTGTGGTTGCTTATGAGCCTGTTTGGGCCATCGGTACCGGTTTGACGGCAAGCCCTGAGCAGGCGCAAGAGGTCCATGCGGCCATCCGCGCTCAACTGGCTGGTAAGAATGCAGAAGTTGCACAGTTGGTGCGGCTTCTATACGGCGGTAGCGTTAAAGCTGTCAATGCGGCAGAGCTGTTCCGCATGCCGGATATCGATGGGGGGCTCATTGGTGGAGCTTCCCTGAATGCAGATGAATTCGGTGCGATCTGTCGCGCCGCGGGAAACTGACAAAATGCTGGAAACAGTCGTAGTTGTGTTTCATCTGCTGGCGGCGCTGGGGGTTGTTGTCCTGGTTCTGCTGCAGCAGGGCAAAGGTGCGGAAGCGGGTGCATCTTTCGGCGCAGGTGCTTCAAATACTGTGTTCGGAAGCCAAGGTTCTGCTACCTTTCTGAGTAAGTTTACTGCTATACTTGCCGCCGGTTTCTTCTTGACCAGCTTGGGGTTAGGTTACTTTGCTAAAGAGAAAGCTCATGAGCTGACTCAGGTAGGGTTGCCGCAACAGCCTGCTGCAATTGAGGCGCCAAAGCAGAAGCCCGCTTCAGATGATGTACCAGTGCTTGAAGAGCAAAAAGGCAGTGCAGCTCCGGCTGATGTGCCGAAGGCTCCAGAGCAGAAGTGACAAGGGTTTTTGAAGTAGTTTTGCCGAGGTGGTGGAATTGGTAGACACGCAACCTTGAGGTGGTTGTGCCCGTAGGGTGTAGGGGTTCGAGTCCCCTTCTCGGTACCATTTATTCAGAAAAGCCCGCTTTACGCGGGCTTTTCTGTCGCTGGAAGTGTTCGATTGACCCAGCTAGGGTTCGGTCGTATACTTTCGGCCCAGCTTTGTCGCGGGATGGAGCAGTCTGGTAGCTCGTCGGGCTCATAACCCGAAGGTCGTTGGTTCAAATCCAGCTCCCGCAACCAGTTTCGTTGAGCCCCTGTTCAGGGGCTTTTTGTTAGCTGATTCAGTTCCAGGCACCGCTTGTTCAAGGGTGTTCTCAGGATGGGCGTTAGGCCCATTTTTTATTTGCACAGCATGCACGAGGGGGTTCAGGTGTCGAGCAAGCTAGAACAGTTGCAGGCCTTGCTGGCCCCGGTGGTTGAAGCGCTTGGCTATCAATGCTGGGGATTGGAATACATTTCTCAGGGCCGCCACACGTTGTTGCGTGTCTACATCGACAAAGAAGGCGGGATTGGCGTCGAGGACTGCGAAGTCGTCAGCCGTCAGGTCAGCGGCGTTCTGGATGTCGAAGACCCTATCAGCGTCGAATACACCCTCGAAGTTTCCTCTCCCGGCATGGACCGCCCACTGTTCACACTCGAACAGTTTGCCGCTCACGCCGGTGAGCAAGTGAAGATCCGGTTGCGCTCCCCGTACGAAGGGCGGCGCAACTTCCAGGGCCTGCTCCGAGGTGTGGAGGAACAGGATGTCGTGGTCCAAGTCGATAACCATGAGTTTCTGTTGCCGATCGACTCGATCGACAAGGCCAACATCATTCCCAGGTTTGACTAAAGACGTATCGGGTTACGCGCCCTTCGGCGCGTATCCAAAAGGGCTTGCGAAAGGCGAGGCGTACGATGAGTAAAGAAGTACTGCTGGTTGTAGAGTCGGTATCCAATGAAAAGGGTGTACCGGCAGGAGTCATCTTCGAAGCGCTGGAAGTCGCGCTGGCAACCGCTACCAAAAAGCGGTTCGAGGATGAAGTCGACCTGCGCGTTGAAATCAACCGCCATACAGGTAGCTACGAGACGTTTCGTCGCTGGGCTGTGGTCGAGGATGAAAACTTCGACGATCCCGCCATTCAGTTGGCCGTTGACCAGGCCCAGGCTCGCAAGCCCGGTGCTGTGGCCGGCGAGGTGATCGAGGAGAAGATCGAGTCGATCGAGTTCGGCCGCATCGCTGCGCAAACCGCCAAGCAAGTCATCGTGCAGAAGGTTCGTGAAGCCGAGCGCGCTCAGGTGGTCGACGCCTACCGCGAGAGGGTCGGCGAGATCATCTCCGGTACCGTCAAAAAGGTCACCCGTGACAACGTCATCGTCGACCTTGGCAATAACGCCGAAGCGTTGCTGGCCCGTGAAGACATCATTTCCCGCGAGACTTTCCGCGTTGGCGTTCGCCTGCGTGCGTTTCTCAAGGAAATCCGTAGCGAGAACCGCGGCCCTCAGCTGATCCTGTCGCGTACTGCGCCGGGCATGCTGATCGAGCTGTTCCGCATTGAAGTACCTGAAATTGCCGAAGGGCTGATCGAAGTCATGGGGGCCTCCCGTGATCCGGGTTCTCGTGCCAAGATCGCCGTGCGCTCCAAGGACAAGCGCATCGACCCTCAGGGCGCATGCATCGGCATGCGTGGCTCTCGCGTTCAAGCCGTCTCCGGTGAACTGGGTGGCGAGCGGGTAGACATCGTGCTGTGGGATGAAAACCCCGCTCAATTCGTCATCAACGCCATGTCGCCGGCTGAAGTCGCGGCGATTATCGTGGATGAAGACGCTCACGCCATGGACATTGCCGTGGGTGCCGACAACCTGGCCCAGGCCATCGGCCGTGGTGGGCAGAACGTTCGACTGGCCAGCCAGCTGACCGGCTGGACGCTCAATGTGATGACCGAGTCGGACATCCAGGCCAAGCAGCAAGCTGAAACCGGCGACATCCTGCGCAACTTCGTCAACGAGCTGGAAGTGGACGAAGAGCTGGCTCAGGTGCTTGTCGACGAAGGCTTCACTAGCCTGGAAGAGATCGCATACGTTCCTCTGGAAGAAATGCTCAACATCGATGGGTTCGACGAGGACATCGTCAACGAGCTTCGTGCTCGTGCCAAGGATCGCCTGTTGACCGCAGCCATCGCTTCCGAAGAAAAACTGGCAGACGCCCATCCTGCAGATGACCTGCTCTCACTTGAGGGCATGGACAAGGAACTGGCGATGGAACTGGCGGTACGCGGCGTCGTAAACCGCGAAGACCTGGCCGAGCAGTCGATTGACGACCTGCTCGACATCGACGGCATCGACCAAGAGCGTGCCGGCAAGTTGATCATGGCCGCCCGAGCCCATTGGTTCGAGTAAGTGCAGCGGCCTGAGGAGAGAAGTGCATGACGCAAGTCACGGTTAAAGAACTGGCCCAAGAGGTTGCCGCACCGGTAGAGCGCCTGTTGCAGCAAATGCGTGAGGCAGGCCTGCCGCACACGGATGCTGGCCAAGTTGTTACCGATAGCGAGAAACAAGCGTTGCTCGCCCACCTGAAAAGCAGCCATAAGGCCAAGGTGGAAGAGCCGCGCAAGATTACTTTGCAACGCAAAACTACCAGCACCCTGAAGGTGGCTGGCAGCAAGACCATCAGCGTAGAAGTGCGCAAAAAGAAAACCTTCGTCAAGCGCAGCCCTGAAGAGATCGAGGCCGAACAGCGCCGCGAGCTCGAAGAGCGTCGTGCTGCCGAAGGTGCGGCCCGCCAGACGGCTGACGAGCAGGCTCGCCAGCAGCGTGTCGAGGAAGATGCACGCCGCAAGGCTGACGCACCGGCCCCTGCGCCTTCTGCTCCAGCCGCTCCGGCTGCCGCACAAGCTGCGCCGGCGCGCGCCAGCGAACCCGCTGCTGCCGCGCCGCGTGCGCCGGCAGCACCGGAGCGCCCGGCCGTACCGGTCACCACCGTTCAGGTCCGCAAGCGCGAAGACCGTCCTGAGAAGGGCGCTCGCACTGCAGATGATGATCGCCGTGGCGGTCGCAGCCAACCGCATCGCCCAGCCGACAAGCAAAAGGCTCCGACTGTTCGTGCCGCGCCGCGGACCACCGAGGAAGAGAGCGATGGGCATCGCCGCCGTGGTGGCAAGTCCAAGCTCAAGAAGCGCAATGCGCATGGCTTCCAGAGCCCAACCGGGCCGCTGGTGCGTGACGTGGTCATTGGCGAGACCATCACTGTGGCAGAGCTTGCCCAGCAGATGTCCGTCAAGGGCGCCGAAGTCGTCAAGTTCATGTTCAAGATGGGCACTCCGGTCACCATCAACCAGGTGCTTGACCAGGAAACAGCGCAACTGATCGCCGAAGAGCTGGGCCACAAGGTCAAGCTGGTCAGCGACAATGCCCTGGAAGAATCCCTGGCCGAATCGCTCAAGTACGAAGGCGAGACCATGTCTCGTGCGCCGGTCGTGACTGTCATGGGCCACGTCGACCACGGTAAGACGTCGCTACTCGACTACATTCGTCGTGCCAAGGTCGCCTCGGGCGAAGCGGGCGGGATCACCCAGCACATCGGTGCCTATCACGTCGAAACCGACCGTGGCATGGTGACCTTCCTCGATACACCGGGCCACGCCGCGTTCACCGCGATGCGTGCTCGGGGTGCCAAGGCGACCGATATCGTGATTCTGGTGGTTGCCGCCGACGACGGCGTGATGCCGCAGACCGAGGAAGCCGTTCAACACGCCAAGGCGGCCGGTGTTCCGCTGGTTGTGGCGGTGAACAAGATCGACAAGCAGGGCGCTGACCTTGACCGCATCAAGAACGGCCTGGCCGCGCTGGATGTGATTCCGGAAGAGTGGGGTGGCAACACCATGTTCGTCCCGGTCTCTGCCAAGATGGGTACCGGCGTCGACGAACTGCTCGAAGCCGTCCTGCTGCAGGCCGAGGTTCTGGAACTGCAAGCCAGCCCGGCAGCGCCTGGCCGTGGCGTGGTCGTCGAATCGCGCCTGGACAAGGGCCGCGGCCCGGTTGCCACCGTGCTGGTTCAAGACGGCACCCTGCGCCAAGGCGACATGGTGCTGGTCGGCTCCAACTTCGGCCGTATCCGTGCCATGTACGACGAGAATGGCAAGACCGTCAAGGAAGCCGGCCCGTCGATTCCGGTCGAGATCCTCGGCCTGGATGGCACGCCAGAAGCCGGTGACGAAATGAGCGTCGTGGCCGACGAGAAGAAGGCCCGTGAAGTTGCGCTGTTCCGTCAGGGCAAGTTCCGTGAGGTCAAGCTGGCCCGGGCACAAGCTGGCAAGCTCGAAAACATCTTCGAGACCATGGGTCAGGAAGAGAAGAAGACGCTCAACATCGTTCTCAAGACCGATGTTCGTGGTTCGCTCGAAGCCCTGCATGGCGCCTTGGGCGGCCTGGGCAACGACGAAGTGCAGGTGCGTGTGGTCGGCGGCGGTGTCGGTGGTATCACCGAGAGCGATGCCAACCTGGCGCTGGCGTCGAACGCGGTGCTGTTCGGCTTCAACGTGCGTGCCGATGCTGGCGCCCGCAAGATCGTCGAGCAGGAAGGCCTGGATCTGCGTTACTACAACGTGATCTACGACATCATCGAAGACGTCAAGAAAGCCCTGACCGGCATGCTCGGCAGCGATGTTCGCGAGAACATCCTGGGTATCGCCGAAGTGCGTGACGTGTTCCGCTCGCCGAAATTCGGCGCGGTCGCCGGTTGCATGGTCATCGAAGGTACGGTCTACCGTAACCGTCCGATTCGCGTACTGCGCGAAGACGTGGTGATCTTCGAAGGCGAGCTCGAGTCGTTGCGTCGCTTCAAGGACGATATGGCTGAAGTGCGTAACGGCATGGAGTGCGGTATCGGCGTGAAGAGCTATAACGACGTCAAGGTCGGTGACAAGATCGAAGTGTTCGAGAAGGTCCAGGTGGCCCGTACGCTCTGATCGACCGTCACGGTTCACAATCCGCAACGCCCGGCCCGGCTTTTCGCCAGGCCGGGCGTTTGCCGCTTTCAAACCGCCCCACAATGGCGGGCGATACAGGTAGCTTCACCATGGCAAAAGAATACAGCCGTACCCAACGCATCGGGGACCAGATCCAGCGTGAACTGGCCCAGCTCATTCGTCGCGAGGTCAAGGACCCGCGTGTTGGCCTGGTCACCATCACGGCGGTGGACGTCGCTCGTGACCTCGGCCACGCCAAGGTCTATATCACCGTGATGGGCGATGACGGTGGCGAACAGGTCAAGCAGTCGATCAAGGTGCTTACGGCCGCCGCCGGCTTCCTGCGCACTCAGCTGGGCCGGGAAATGAAACTGCGCAGCGTGCCGCAACTGCACTTTCTGTACGACGAAAGCGTTGCGCGAGGCGCGCACCTGTCGGCGCTCATCGAGCGCGCAGTGGCCGAAGACAGCCAGCACCGCGACGCCGACAAGGAGTAAGCGTGGCCCAGGTCAAGCGAATCCGCCGCAACGTCAGCGGCATCATCCTGTTGGATAAACCCCAAGGCTTCACCTCCAACGCTGCACTGCAGAAAGTGCGCTGGTTGCTCAATGCGGAGAAGGCTGGCCACACCGGCAGCCTCGACCCGTTGGCCACTGGCGTTCTGCCGCTGTGCTTCGGTGAAGCGACCAAGTTCTCGCAGTTCCTGCTCGACTCGGACAAGGCCTATGAAACGGTCATGCAGATGGGCATGACCACCACTACGGCCGATGCTGAGGGCGAGGTGCTGACGCGGCGGGAGGTGAATGTCACTGCTGCCGATATCGAAGCTGCCTTGCCGGCCTTCCGCGGGCCGATCCAGCAAGTACCGCCGATGTATTCAGCGCTCAAGCGTGACGGGCAGCCCTTGTACAAGCTCGCAAGGGCTGGCGAAGTAGTGGAGCGCGAAGCGCGTTCTGTTACTATTGGCAGCCTTGAAATGCTGGCACTGGAAGGAACCTGCGCTACGCTTGCCGTCAGTTGCAGCAAGGGCACCTATATTCGCACCCTGGTCGAAGACCTCGGAGAGCGTCTGGGGTGCGGTGCGTACGTGGCTCAGCTACGCCGTACCCAAGCCGGCCCGTTCGACCTGTCGCGCACAGTCACGCTCGAAGCACTCGAGGCGGCTCACGCAGAAGGCGGCAACGAAGCGCTCGATCGCTTCCTGCTGCCGGCCGACAGCGGCTTGCAGGATTGGCCGTTGGTCAGTTTCTCCGAGCACAGTGCATACTACTGGCTCCATGGCCAACCGGTGCGCGCGCCGCAAGCGCCGGAAAGTGGCATGGTGCGAGTGGAAGATCACACAGGCCGCTTCATCGGTATCGGTGAAGTGAGCGAAGACGGGCGTATTGCGCCGCGTCGTTTGATTCGGTCGGAATGACCGGACGAGGGTGGCTGTCAGTAGGCGCGGTCATTCCTCATTTATCCATACGGGGAGCAGTCCCTGGCCTATTGGGTGTGCGAAAGCGTACCCGTTTTAAGGAGATGCCTCATGGCCCTCAGCGTTGAAGAAAAAGCTCAAATCGTTGGTGAATATCAGCAAGCCGCCGGTGACACCGGTTCGCCGGAAGTGCAGGTTGCTCTGCTGACCGCAAACATCAACAAGCTGCAAGGTCACTTCAAGGCCAACGGTAAAGACCACCACTCCCGTCGTGGCCTGATCCGCATGGTAAACCAGCGTCGCAAGCTGCTGGACTACCTCAAAGGCAAGGACACCACCCGTTACAGCACCTTGATCGGTCGCCTGGGCCTGCGTCGCTAATAGCGAACAGGCGGTGGTGAGCATGTCGTGTGATACCGCATCGAAGCCTCGGCTTCGCGCGGTATCTGCATCATGCGCTTCAATGAGGCTGGCGGCACGCTCGCCGTTGCGGTTTACCGCACGGCGGCGGGCTCCGGCCTCATGTTGTATCTGGACGGTCGACGGGCCGAAACCCGCGCTCGCCCCCTCATTCGAGTTTCAAACAGTTCCCCCAAGCGAAAATGGAAGGTAGGAAGCCGTGAACCCGGTAATCAAGAAGTTTCAGTTCGGTCAGTCGACCGTCACCCTCGAGACTGGCCGTATCGCTCGTCAGGCCAGCGGTGCAGTGCTGGTCAGCATCGACAATGACGTGACCGTGCTGGTCACCGTCGTGGGCGCCAAACAGGCCGACCCAGGCAAGGGCTTTTTTCCGCTGTCGGTCCACTACCAGGAAAAAACCTACGCTGCCGGCAAGATCCCTGGCGGCTTTTTCAAGCGTGAAGGCCGCCCTTCCGAGAAGGAAACCCTGACTTCGCGCCTGATCGACCGGCCGATTCGCCCGCTGTTCCCCGAGGGCTTCCTGAATGAAGTCCAAGTGGTCTGCACCGTGCTGTCCACCAGCAAGAAGACCGATCCGGATATCGCCGCGATGATCGGTACCTCCGCCGCCCTGGCCGTCTCCGGCATCCCGTTCAGCGGCCCGATCGGTGCAGCGCGCGTGGCTTACCACGAAGGCACCGGCTACCTGCTGAACCCGACCTACGAGCAACTGGCCGCCTCGCGCCTGGACATGGTCGTAGCCGGTACCTCCGACGCAGTGCTGATGGTTGAATCCGAAGCGCAAGAGCTCACCGAAGACCAGATGCTGGGCGCAGTGCTGTTCGCCCACGACGAATTCCAGGTCGTCATCAATGCCGTCAAGGAGCTGGCTGCAGAAGCCGCCAAGCCCACCTGGCCATGGCAGGCGCCCGTCGCCAACACCCCGCTGATGGACGCCGTGCGCGGTGAGTTCGGCCAGGCGATTTCGCAGGCTTACACCATCACCCAGAAGGCCGATCGCTACAATCGCCTGGGCGAGTTGCGTGACCAAGCCATTGCTCGCTTTGCCGTAGAGCAAGAAGGCGCGCCTTCGGCCGGCGAGGTCAAGGATATTTTCGGCGAGCTGGAGTACCGCACCGTTCGCGAAAACATCGTCAATGGCGTTCCGCGCATCGACGGCCGCGACACCCGTACCGTTCGCCCGCTGAATATCCAGGTCGGCGTGCTCGACAAGACCCACGGCTCTGCCCTGTTCACCCGTGGTGAAACCCAGGCTCTGGTAGTTGCGACCCTCGGCACCGCCCGTGACGCGCAGTTGCTCGACACGCTTGAAGGCGAGAAGAAAGACGCTTTCCTGCTGCACTACAACTTCCCGCCGTTCTCGGTGGGCGAGTGCGGCCGCATGGGCAGTGCCGGGCGCCGCGAAATCGGCCACGGCCGCCTCGCACGCCGTGGTGTGCAGGCGATGCTCCCGGACAACACCGAGTTCCCGTACACCATTCGCGTGGTATCGGAAATCACCGAATCCAACGGCTCCAGCTCCATGGCGTCGGTCTGCGGCGCTTCGCTCGCGCTGATGGATGCCGGTGTGCCGATGAAGGCACCGGTTGCCGGCATCGCCATGGGCCTGGTCAAGGAAGGCGATAAGTTTGCCGTCCTGACCGACATCCTGGGTGATGAAGACCACCTCGGTGACATGGACTTCAAGGTAGCCGGTACCGCCAAGGGTGTGACCGCGCTGCAGATGGACATCAAGATCAACGGCATCACCGAAGAGATCATGGAGATCGCCCTGAATCAGGCCCTGGAAGCACGCCTGAACATTCTGGGCCAGATGAACCAGGTGATCGCCCAGTCGCGCAGCGAGCTGTCGGCCAATGCACCGACCATGCTCTCGATGAAGATCGACACCGACAAGATCCGCGACGTGATCGGCAAGGGTGGCGCGACCATCCGTGCCATCTGCGAAGAAACCAAGGCTTCGATCGACATCGAAGACGATGGCTCGATCAAGATCTTCGGTGAAACCAAAGAAGCAGCCGAAGCCGCTCGCCAGCGCGTTCTGGGTATCACGGCCGAGGCCGAGATCGGCAAGATCTACGTCGGCAAGGTAGAGCGCATCGTCGACTTCGGCGCGTTCGTGAATATCCTGCCGGGCAAAGACGGGCTGGTTCACATCTCGATGCTCAGCAATGAGCGCGTAGAGAAGGTCACCGACGTGCTCAAGGAAGGTCAGGAAGTGGAAGTGCTGGTACTGGACGTGGACAACCGCGGCCGTATCAAGCTGTCCATCAAGGACGTGGCGGCTGCGAAAGCCTCCGGCGTCTAAGCGCCAGTAAAAAAAGGCCCTTCGGGGCCTTTTTTTGTGCCCGCGAATTTCTCGCGTGAGGTATTGCCCAGCCTGCAACTTGCACGCAAACAGTTAAGGGTGTCTTGCAAGTTGCACGAGGCGGTAAAAGCGTTGGCTGATATAAGCTGCTGAAAATAAAGAGATTTATTTTTATCTTGAACCTGGCATGCGATCTGCAACTCCAAGCTGTAACTGCCCCCACTGCAAAAACATCGGGGGGAGCTTCCAGAAAACAGGAGTTACTCGTATGAAGAAGTTTGCTATCGCTGCCGCCGCTACCGCTCTGACCCTTGGCCTGGGCGTACCTGCCTTCGCTCAGACGACCCAAGCCCCGATGGTCCTGGCAGCCAACACTGTAGACGACGCGAAACAAGAAGGCTCTGACACCTGGATCACCACCAAAGTCAAAGCCGACCTGCTGACCGAAAAAGGCATTCCAGGCAGCGACATCACCGTTGAAACCAACCACGGCGTGGTTTCCCTGTCCTCGCAAGTGAAAGTGACCGACACCCAGAAGAAGCAAGCAGTCGCTATCACCAAGAAGATCAAAGGCGTTAAATCTGTATCGGCCGATGGCCTGAAATCGGAGTAAGGCATCGCCTTTATGAAACCCGAACACCGGTTTCATGCGAAGATCAGAAGGACCTGATCACCCCTCGAGCCCTGGCCAGTTGCCAGGGCTTTTTTGTGGGTGTCATTCGATCAAATCTGGCCGTGTCGTCTTGAGCATGGCGGGGGTCACATTGCCCTGAATGGAGCAGGTGATCATGCCTTTGCTGCCGTGGCCGACCTCTGCTGCGGCGGGCTCAACCATCAGCACCCGTTCCGCCGTATCGGTGACCAGCTTACCTGCGAGCTCATCGCCGTTTTCGGCGACCCACCCCGATTGTTTATGTGACCAGATCTGTGCACGTGCATAGATGCCATGGGCTGATTCCAGCTGGCTGGAGGGCATCTTCTTCAGTTGTTCGTAAAGTGCATCGGGAGCCTGCTGCGTATAGAAGCCTGACCCGATGATGCGAGAGCCCATCAAGTCTTGATCCTCGATAAAAAAGCCGGTCAGCGTCACCCCTTCGAGGGTAATGGGCGTGTCGAACATCCAGCGCTCACCTAGGCTGGTTTTGCTACCTCCACTGAAGCGGACCTTGCCATTTACCTCAGTGCTGGGAATGCGCTCTTTGAGGCCTGGCTGGTTCACGATAGCTAGCGAGTCAGCATCACAGGTGAGAAATGCCTGGAGTGGAGAGGTAGCGGCGAAGCCCGCCGACGGCCCCAGAACGGTAAGGGGAACCAGCAAATACATCCATTTCATGAGTGACTCCTTGTTTAAAACCATAATTCCCGCTGCGGCGCCCCTCGATGAACGAGGCGCCGCGGCAGGGTATCAAGAGGGCGCTGACTCGGCTGTGCCCGTAGAACGCCTTAGTCGGCATCCAAGTGCAGATTGGTGGCCACTTTCCCGCCCTGGCCGGCCTCGACCAAGCTGGCGTCGATGAGGAATACGCGCTCGTCTGGCAACTTGCCCTGTTCCACCAGGAAGCCTTTGACGGCGCTGGCGCGCTGCTGCCCCAGCTGGCGCAGCAGCGCTGTGCTGTCACTCCATGAAGCGATCACGGCATCGCGCAGTTTCTGCTCTCTGCCCTCGTCGCTGAGCTGGGCCCATTCTGCGGGGGGTTGCTGCTTGAGCCGGGCGCGATAGATGCCTTCGAGCAAGGCCGCTTTTTCACTTGCCGGTACTTCGAGCATTGAGGCCTGCGCAGGCACCTTGTCACCCCGGCGCTGAAGAATCTTGTACCAGGTGCTCTGGTACTCCCGCTCAAGCCGTTGCCGCGCCAGCAGGCTGCCGTCGCTGCTCTTTGCGCTGGTGCCTTCGACTTCCAGGCGCAGCTCCGGGCGCTGCCGGAGCGCGTCGGCCAGCTTGAGCAAGCCGGCTTGGGCCGTGCTATCGAGCTCTGCGCTGCCCGGGGCGAAATCGACATTGCTCAGGTCTTCCTGGCCTGCACCATGCACCAGCCCGCCGAGCAGCTTGAAGGGCGCCGCGGCAGCGCGCACCACTAGGTTACGCAGGGTCTGCCACACGATTGGCATCACCGAGAACTGGGGGTTGTTGAGGTCGCCCTTGATCGGCAAGGCAATGGAGATTCTGCCTTGGTTATCTTTGAGCAGGGCGACAGCGAGTTTGATCGGGAGGTTGGTGGCATCGGGGCTGTCGACTTTGTCACCCAGTTGCAATTGCTCGACCAACACGTTGTTCTCCGCCTCCAGCTGCCCCTGGCGGATCTTGTAGTGCAGGTCCAGGGTAAGGCGGCCCTTGCGGATGCGATACCCAGCGAACTTGCCGGAGTAGGGCGTGAGGGTGGTCAGCTCGACACGTTTGAAGCTGGTGGCGATGTCGAGGCTATTGAGCGGGTCGAAGGGAATGAGGCTGCCGGCGATGGTCACCGGTGCATAGCGGTCCACCCGGCCCTTGATGTCCACCTTCGCGGCCTTGGGCTGGGTGTTGTCCAGCGCCCCGATCTGGCCCTCCAACTGCTGAATGGCTGTAGCGAAGTTGGGGGTGAGGCTGAAATCGGCAAAGTTGGCCGAGCCATCATGAAGCGTAATGCCGCCGATGCGGATCGGCATCGGCGGCTCCTTGGCAGCTTTGGCCTTCGCCTGGGCTGCGTTCTTCTCATGGGGCTGCGCGATGATCAGGTCATCGATGTTGGTGCTTTGATCTTCGTTGATCATGAAGCGTGCGTAGGGCTTGTCTACCTTGAGCTGGGCAATGGCCAGGCCGCCCCCCTGCTGATAATCCAGCCCTTGCACATCCAGTTTCTGCCACCGCACCAGGTCGCGCGACTTGATCGTATCGAGGGTGTGCAACTGGTTGACCTGCGCATTACCGGTCACGCCAAAGGCCAGTGGCTCGGTGCTTTTGAGGTTCACTGCCAGGTCGCTGTCGAGCAGGCCACTGCGCAGCTCCAGGCGCACAAAGGGGCTGATGTAGGCTTGTGCCAGCCGCAGGTCGATGTCTTGGGTAGCGACTTTCAGGTTGGCGCTGACCGGCTTGAGGTTGACCTGCCCGCTGGCGCGCAGCTTGCCCTGGCGGCCTACGCCTGTGTCGAGTTTCAGCTCGAAAGGTTTGCCGCCGAGGGTGTCGAAGTTGTTCAGCTCAAGGTTGAGCGGGGTAAGGTCGAGGGCAACGGGGTTCTCCGGCACTCGATCAGCCAGGTGCAACGTGTTGCTGGCAAGTTGCGCATGCTGAAGCACGACCTGCCACGGTTTGGCAGGCGCGGTTTCGCTGCGTTTAGCCTGTGCTGGCGCTGGGGTAGCGCTGGCCGGTGCCTGTTTCTCGGCAGCGGTGGGCGCCTTGGCCTTGGGTGCTAACAGTTTCTGCCAATCGAGCTCGCCATCTTTCTCCCGGGCTGCCCAGGTTTCGAACCCTTCGCTGCGCAGGTTGCCGAGGATGACCTGCTGCTTGGCGAGGTTCAGGGAGGCTTGGGAAACGCTCAACTTGGCCAGGCGCACCAGGGGGCGCCCATCGACGCTGTCCAGGTTCAGGGGGGCAAGGCTCAATGCCGCGCCTTCCAGCGTGAAATCGGTCGTATGGGAAAGGTCGAGGGTGTAGTTGGCGCTGAAGTCGAAACGGCCGTCCTTGAGCACCAGCGGCACCGCGTCGCGCACATAGGGCCACCATACTTTCAATCGGCCGTCGCTGACCTTGAAGGTACCCTTGGATGTAATGGGTGCCAAACTGAACTGGCCCTTCCAATCGATGCGCCCGCCTGTGGGGCCGCTGGCGACCAGGGTCATGTCGGTGTTGTCCTCAGGTAACGTGCTGAGGTTCTTGAGCTCGAGCGTCATCGCATCGTAGAGGAACTCGATCGGCTCGCTGGGCCGCTCATCCTTGAAATGCAGATAGCCCTTGTCGAGGGCGATCCGATCGATACGCAGCGGAAATGGCTTGCCCGGCGGCGTTTCGGCCTTGCTGGGGCTTGGCGGCAGGTCGAAGAGGTTGGCCAGGTTCAGCGAGCCGTCTTTTTTGAAGCGCAGTTCGGTGCGTGGCTGGTCCAGGGCGACATCGGCAAGGTGCAGCGCGCCGGTCCAGAGGCTATCGAGCTGCAGGTTCGCGTACAGGCGCTCGAAGGCGACCTGCTCTTTGCCGGGCGCGCCGATGCGCAGGCCCCAAAGCGTCAGCTCCAGGCTGAAGGGGTTGAACTCCAGGCGCTCCAGCCGCGCCGGCTCGCGGGCATATTGGGCCAATTGCTGATTGGCGATGCGCAGTGCAATACCCGGAAGCACCAAAAAACCTACCAGGCTATAGAGGGCCACGGCGATCAGCGCCACTAGGCCTGCGCGTTTCAATCCCTTGGGCATGAACGTTCCGCTTCGTCGATCAAAAGTGCCTTGGAGTATCGCACGAGGTGGCGGTTCAATGCGCGGGAAGCGCGGCATTGCCTCAGCCGGTCAGGCGTCGCCCAAGCCCAGCCGTCGACAGGCTCGCGTGTAGGAACCATTGCGCACCGCCCAGCGCAGGACAGGCGCCAGCGCCCGGGCCGCATAGTGCGCGGCGGGTTGTGGGCTGAGCCCCAGTTGGGCTCGCGCCCAGCTGGGTAGCAAGTCGACCCCAGCCCTTATCATCACTTGGCCAGCCGGCTTGACCAGGTGGCTGGGTGATGGGGCGTTCAACAGCAAGCGCACCACCTCGCGACAGCGGCTGTCGCACACCAGTTCTGCACGCTGTTGCTCTAGGTACTCGGTAACCTGCGCTCGCGACCGTGGAACCTGCGTGGCCCCCAGCCGGGTGGCGATCAGGGCAATCTCGTCATAGTAGCGGTCCTGTTCGGTGGCGGGCATCTCGGGGTTGACGTAGCGCAGGTGCGCCGCGAGAAACTGGCTCACCTCCGCTACATGAACCCAGGTCAGCAGCGCCGGGTCGCTGGCTGCATAGGGGCGCCCATCCGGTGCGGTACCGGTAACGCCGCGATGAATGCCAACCACTTTGTCGATCAGCCAGTTGGCGTCGTGGGTAGAGCCGAACGTAGTGCCGGCGATGAACTGGCTGGTGCGGCGCAGCCTACCCAGCATGTCCTGGCGAAAGTTGGAGTGGTCCCACACCCCGGCGAGCGCCAAGGGGTGAAGCATCTGCAGCATCAGGGCTGAGATACCGCCGATCATCATGCTGGGAAAGTCGCGATGGACTTGCCAAGGCGCGGCCCCTGGCCCGAACAAGCCAGGGTCACCCGGTGGGTTGTCCAGATCCAGTTGGCCAAGCGAGAGCCCCGTCAGGGCCATGACCTGGCTTTCTAGGCGCCGGCGCAGTGCTTCCATCGTCAGAGGTGGCCCTGCGATCGCCCGCAAGGCCCTGCCAGATCAGCCGCGGTGGCGGCTGCGGAAGAAGTCGATCAGGCCTTGTGTGGATGCATCTTCAGCCGGCTCTTCGATGCCGCCGATCAGGCGCTGATACACCCCTTTGCCCAATTCCTTGCCCAGCTCGACACCCCATTGGTCGAAAGCATTGATGCCCCAGATCACGCTCTGCACAAACACTTTGTGTTCGTACATCGCCACCAAAGCGCCCAGGCGGCGGGGGCTGATGCGCTCTACCACAAGGGTATTGCTCGGGCGATTGCCAGGGATCACCTTGTGCGGGGCCAGCGCCTGGATGGCCTCGTCCGTCATGCCCTTTTCACGCAGCTCGGCCTCGGCCTCTTCACGCGTTTTGCCCAGCATCAGAGCCTGGCTCTGCGACAGGCAGTTGGCGAACAGCCACTGATGGTGGTCCGATACGGGGTTGAAGCTCACCACCGGTACGATGAAGTCGGCCGGGATCAGTTGGGTGCCTTGGTGCAGCAGTTGGTGGTAGGCATGCTGGCCGTTACAGCCCACGCCACCCCAGATCACCGGGCCAGTATCGGTGGTAACCGGGCTGCCATCCTGGCGCACGCTCTTGCCATTGGACTCCATGTCCAACTGCTGCAGGTGCTTGGTGATGTTGCGCAGGTAATGGTCGTACGGCAGGATCGCGTGGCTCTGCGCATCCCAGAAGTTGCCGTACCAGACCCCCAGCAGAGCCAACAACACCGGCATGTTGCTTTCGAAGGGCGCCGTCTGGAAGTGCTGGTCCATGGTATAGGCACCAGAGAGCAGCTCCTTGAAGTTGGCGGTGCCGATGCTCATGGCGATCGGCAAGCCGATGGCCGACCACAGCGAGTAGCGGCCGCCTACCCAGTCCCACATCGGGAAGATATTCTCTTCGCGGATCCCGAAGGCCACCGCGGCCGCGTTGTTGCTCGACACAGCGATGAAGTGCCGATGCAGCTCAGCCTCCGAGCCGCCTTGGGCCAAGTACCAGGCGCGGGCTGCCTGGGCATTCTTCAGGGTTTCGAGGGTGCCGAAAGACTTCGACGAAACGATGAACAGCGTAGTCTCGGCATGCAGGCGCGCAGCGAGTTCGTGGAACTCACTGCCGTCGATATTGGCCAGGTAATGGCAGCGCACGCCTTTCTGCGCGTAGGGCAGCAGCGCCTCGGACACCAGCTCGGGGCCCAGGAACGAGCCGCCGATACCGATGTTCACGACATCGGTGATGGGCTTTTCGGTGTAGCCGCGCCACAGGCCGTCGTGAACCCGCGTGACCAGCTCGGTCATCTGGTTCAGCACCTTGTGGACTTCCGGCATGACGTTAGTGCCGTTGACCTTGAGCTTGTCGCCTACCGGCCGGCGCAGGGCGGTATGCAGGGCAGGGCGGTTCTCCGAAGCGTTGAGGATCTCGCCGCTGAACATGGCGGTGATCGCCTCTTGCAGATTCACCTCATTGGCCAGTTGCACCAGTTGGTCGAGGGTCTGCTGGGTGATCAGGTTTTTCGAGTAGTCGAGGAACAGCCCGCAAGCGCTGAGTGAGAAGCGCTTGAAGCGATCGGGCTCGGCGGCGAAGGCTTCGCGCATGCTGAAGCCTTTCATGGCAGCGCGGTGATCGCTCAGCGCCTGCCAGGCGGGCAGGGTGGTCACGTCGTGGGGGGTACGGTAGTACGGCATCGCGGCGGGATTCCTTATTGCGTGTGCTGCCTCTATGGACATTCGGGCGGCAGGCCGGTTGCGTGGAATGTGCACCCTACGGCGACAGCCGGCAGTTGTCTGCACGGATCTGACCGCATGGCCGGTACGATTTCCCAACGCGGCCCTTGGCCACATGCCCTAGAGCATACGCCCAGATGACCCGCCGGTCATCCGGGCGCACGATCAATCGGCCGCCAGCTCCAGGTGCAGATTGTCGATCAGCCGCGTGGTGCCGTTCCAAGCGGCCACCAGGATGACCAGGTCACGGTCTTCGGCGCGGGCGGGGCGCAGGCTCTGGCCATGGCGGATTTCCAGGTAATCCAGGCGCAGCCCGCTGGCCACGATCTGTTGCCTGTAGCGTGTCATCAGGGCCTGGAAACCCTTGTCGCCCGCGCGCAGGGCCTGAGCCATTTCGCTGATTACCCGGTAGAGCACTGGCGCCACCGCCCGTTGGGCGGCATCGAGAAAGCCGTTGCGCGAAGACAGCGCCAGGCCGTCCTCGGCACGCACGGTCGGGGCGCCAACGATTCGAACGGGCATGTTCAAGTCGCGCACCATCGCGCGAATGACCGCCAGCTGCTGGTAATCCTTCTGGCCAAACACGGCGACGTCAGGCTGCACCATGTTGAACAGCTTGCTGACAACTGTAGTAACCCCATCGAAGTGCCCGGGCCGGCTGGCCCCGCACAGCTCTTGGCCAAGCTCCGGCACGCTGACGCGGGTCTGCACGGCCATGCCACCGGGGTACATTTCAGCCACTGTCGGGGCGAACAGCAGGTCACAACCGGCAGCCTCCAGGCGCTGCTGGTCGGCAGCGAGGGTGCGCGGGTATTTGTCGAGGTCTTCGTTGGCACCGAACTGCATGGGGTTGACGAAAATGCTCGCCACCACGAAGGCCGCATCTTCCTGCGCCCGGGTAACCAGTGCGATATGGCCGTCGTGCAGGTTGCCCATGGTCGGGACGAAGGCGATGCGCTGCCCGCGCGCGCGGGCCTGTGCGACTGCTGCACGCAGCGCCTGAACGTTGTCGAGGGTGATCATGCGTTGAATCCGTGTTCGCTGGCAGGGAAGGACTGGTCCTTGACGGCACTGACGTAGGCGCGCAGTGCGCTGGCGATGTCGGGCTGGCCGTGCATGAAGTTACGCACGAAACGAGCGGTACGCCCGCTCAGCGACAGCCCGAGCATGTCGTGCAGCACCAGCACCTGGCCGTCGGTCTCTACGCCTGCCCCGATGCCGATCACCGGCACCTTGGCTGCGCGAGTGACCTCGGCCGCCAGCGTGGTTGGCACGCATTCAAGCAGCAGCATGGCGGCGCCGGCCTGTTCGAGGGCCAGCGCGTCGGCGAGTAGCTTCTCAGCCTGGGCCTGTTCGCGGCCCTGTACCTTATAGCCGCCGAACACGTTCACCGACTGCGGCGTGAGCCCCAGGTGCACGCAACTGGGAATGCCGCGGTCAGCCAACTGCGTGACGGTGCTGGCCAGCCAGCTGGCGCCTTCGAGCTTGACCATATGCGCGCCGGCCTGCATCAGCGTTGTGCAGTGGGTAAAGGCCTGTTCGGCTGTGGCGCACGCCATGAACGGTAGATCCGCCAGAATCAGCGCCCCTTGGTTACCGCGTTTGACGCAGGCAGTGTGGTAGGCCATTTCGGCGGTGGTCACCGGCAGGGTGCTGTCGTGACCCTGCAGGACCATGCCGAGGGAGTCGCCCACCAGCAGTATCTCGACGCCCGCCTGGCTCGCAGCATGGGCGAAGGTGGCGTCATAGCAGGTCAGCATTGTTATTTTTTCACCCTGCGCCTTGAGCTTGTGCAGGGTGGTGAGTGTGATTGCTGGCATGAAAAGTTTCCTCGGTCGGCCGCAGGCGTCGTTGCGGCACTGGCAGGGCTGACCTCATCTTCCGCAAGGTTTTGCGCCACCGCTGGTTCAACCCGTCCACCCGGCCGTCCGGGCAGGGCGGCCTATAGTCCCGACGCCATGGCAGGAAGTCAATCACGCTGTTACCGGTATGTTACCGAGGTGTTACTGCGGCGGGCCTAGGCGCTCAAGGCCGATGAACGGGCAGGCCTGAAGAAGCTCGCGCAACGTTCGGCCATCGCTGAGCGCGTAGGCTTCAGGTACCAGTTCCGCAAGTGGATAGAGAACGAAGGCGCGGGCCTGCATCTCGGGGTGCGGCACGCGCAGGCGTGGCTCATCGATCACCTTGTCGCCGTACAGGAGAACATCCAGGTCGAGCGTGCGCGGGCCCCAGCGCTCGGCGCGCAGGCGGCCCTGGGCGTTTTCGATCGCCTGCAAGGCATCGAGCAGGGCCAGCGGCGCCAGATGGGTATCGAGTGCGGCGACCGCATTGGTATAGCGAGGCTGGCCTGGCAGGATGGAGTCGCTGGTATACAGCGAGGAAAGCCCAACCCACTGGCTGCTGGGCAGTTGCTGCAGTGCCTTCACCGCATTGGCGAGCTGCGCCGCTGGATCGGCCAGGTTACTGCCCAGGCCGATATAAGTGCGGATCACTCCGCGTCGCTCTTGCGCTTGCTGTTGCGCCGGCGCTTGCGCGGGGCGGCGCCGCTGTCTTCATCGCCACCCGCCAGTTCGCTGATCATCGCGCGGCGGTCACGGTCGGGCAGTTCCTGATACTCGGTCCACCATTGGCCCAGGCCGTTGGTCTGCTCGCCGGCAGATTCGCGCAGCAACAGGAAGTCGTAGCCCGCCCGGAAACGCGGGTTTTCGAGCAGCACATCGGCGCGCTTGCCGGTGCGCCGCGGAAGGCGCTCCTGCATGTCCCAGATTTCCTTGATCGGCAAGGTGAAGCGCTTGGGGATAGCAATGCGCTGGCATTGTTCGCTGATCAACCCGTGTGCCGCTTCCTGCATCGCCGGAATGGGCGGCAAGCCCTGGCCCTGCAGGTAGGCCGCGCGCATTGGCAGGGCTGGCCACAGCAGCGCCGCGAACAGGAAGGCCGGGGTAACCGGCTTGCCTTGGGCTACGCGCAGGTCAGTGTTGACCAAAGCGTTGCGGATCAGTGTATGGGTGTATTCAGGCTCATGCTCCAGCGCATAGGCACTGGCGGGGAACAGGGCGTCGAACAGGTGCAGGTCGACCAGCATTTCATAGACCGTCGCGCCGTGGCCTGAAAGGAACAGCTTCAGCGTTTCTTCGAACAGGCGCGCCGCGGGGATATCCCGCAGGCTGGCGGCCAGGCCGCGAATCGGCTCGACCGTGCGCCGCTCGATACCGAAGTCGAGCTTTGCTGCGAAGCGCACGGCACGCAGCATGCGCACAGCGTCTTCCTGGTAGCGCTGGGTCGGGTCGCCGATCAGGCGAATCAACTTGTTGCGCACATCGTGCACGCCGCCTGCGTAGTCGAGAATGCGCTCGGCTACAGGGTCGTAATACAGGGCATTGATGGTGAAGTCGCGACGTTGGGCGTCTTCTTCAAGAGTGCCGTAGACGTTGTCACGCAGGATTCGCCCGCTTTCGTTGCGCGAAGAGTGGCGGCTGTCTTCGGCTTCATCTTCAGGGTGGTTGGCGCGGAAGGTCGCCACCTCGATGATTTCGCGGCCGAAGTGCACGTGAACCAGCTTGAAGCGCCGGCCAATGATACGCGCATTGCGAAATTCAGCTCGGACCTGTTCTGGCGTCGCGCTGGTGGCGACGTCGAAATCCTTGGGAGTGATGCCGAGCAGCAGGTCGCGCACGCAGCCGCCTACCAGGTAGGCCTGGTAGCCGGCCTGTTGCAGGCGCTCGACGATGCCGACCGCATGGCGGCTGAATTGTTGGCGCTGCAGCGAGTGCTGCTGGCTGCCAAGCACTTGCGGCGTAGTGCGAAGCGCGTGCGAGGGGCGCCCGGAAGGGCGAATCGACTGGAACAGCTTTTTCAGCATGGGATGCACTGTGTCAGGGAATGGCCGGCCACGCGCAGAGCGACGACCGCATGATGGGCGGGGATTCTAGCATTTAGTAACAGGATGGTGTAAGGCGCCGTCGAAGATGGCCCGGAAGGGAATGGAGCGGTTTCGGAACCCCGGAAACCACTAGGGGAGCCTAAGCTCCCCCGGAAGTCTGATCTGCTCGTTGTTGTTTTTCTAGCGGGCTTCTTGTTTTTGTTGAACGCCCTACCCGTGATGCCAATGGCTTCGTGGGATCGCCCCCCAGAAGGGGGCCAAGAGCAAACGGATTGCTTTGAACGCCGTATTGAGATGACCGAAGGTCCAACCAGTGCCGAGCTGCTTGATCGCAGTGTTGTTCTTTTCGCCGGTTGCGAGGGCAAAGCCCGAAAACAATACCTCTTCAAAAGAATCAGTTAGCTGCGCCTCATGCCGTCTTGTTCTTGTTATGCGTGAGCCGATTCGTGTTGTTCTTGTTATGGGTGTTTCGCTTGTTATTGTTCTTGTAACGTAGATAAAGCAGGCGCCGTGCCAACTTTTCAAAACCCTTTAAAAACAATGGCTTGATGGAATCTGTAGCTTTTTTGAACAAAGGCTACACGGCTTTTTTGTTACTGATTGCCTCGCCAAGTGTTACGGCTTTCGAGCCGCTGGTAACACCTTGGTCGGTGCTACCAAAGGCCCATGCTAGAGCGGCTTGCTAGCTGAAGCGGTTCAGCCTTCGTTAGCCAGGCTGGATTTGCGGCGAGGAATGCCCAAGCGTTGCCGACGCTCCCACAGGCACTTGCGGCTCACGCCCAATTTGCGGGCCAGTTCGGTTTCGGTCATGTGGTCTTGGTGCTCAAGCACGAAATGCTGGAAGTAGTCTTCCAGCGACAAGTCCTCGCTTGGGTCATGGGCGTTGGCAGTGTTAGCCACTGTGGTCTGGGCGGGCATGCCGACGAACGCGTCGATCTCTGGCAGGTCTCCGGGCTCCAGATCGATCCCAAGCAGGTCCGAGGAGATTTCATCGCCTTCACTGAGGATCACCGAACGCTCCACGGCGTTCTCCAGCTCGCGTACGTTACCCGGCCAGCTGTAGTGGCGGATCGCGCGCTCGGCGTTGGCGCTGAAGCGCAGGCCTGTGCGCCTGAGCCGCGCGCTTTGCCGGGCCAGGAACACGTTGGCGATCTCGATCACATCGCTGCCGCGCTCGCGCAGGGCGGGGAGCTTCAGCGCGATAACGTTGAGACGGTAATAGAGGTCTTCGCGGAACTGGCCGGTTTTGGCCAGGGTTTTCAGGTCACGGTGCGTGGCGGCTACCAGGCGCACGTCGACCTTCTGCGATTGCACCGAGCCGACCCGCCGAATTTCACCTTCCTGCAACACGCGTAGCAGGCGTGCCTGGGCTTCAAGCGGCAGCTCGCCGATCTCGTCCAGAAAGAGCGTGCCACCGTCGGCAGCCTCCACCAGCCCCGCACGGCCAGCACTGGCACCTGTGAAGGCGCCTTTTTCATGGCCGAACAGCTCGGACTCGATCAAGCTTTCGGGGATCGCCGCACAGTTGACCGAAATCATCGTGGCCTTGGCGCGCCGTGAAAGATTGTGCAGTGCCCGGGCGACCAGCTCCTTGCCCGTGCCAGACTCACCTTGCACCAGCACATTCGAGTCGGTAGGCGCGACCTTGCGGATCTTGCCGTAGAGGTCTTGCATCGGTGGGCAAGAGCCGATGATGCCGATCTCGCCATTGGCAGGTTCGGCTGCCGGCTTGTCTCCACGGGCAGCGGGGCGTGCATCGCTGCTGGCGGCGGGGGCGGGCACAGCGGCCCGGTCACGCAGGATACGCGCCACTGCCTGAAGCATTTCGTCGTGGTCGAAGGGCTTGGCGATATAGTCCACCGCACCCATCTTCATTGAGTCGACCGCCGAGCGCAGGCTGGCGTAGCTGGTCATGATCAGCACCGGGCGGCCTTCGCCCAGGCGAATCAGTTCGGTGCCCGGCGCGCCGGGCAGGCGCAGGTCACTGATGATCAGGTCGAAACCGCTTAAGGCGAAACGTTCCTGGGCTTCCTGCACCGAGCCGGCTTCACTGACCTGGTACTGATTGCGCTCGAGCAGGCGGCGCAAGGCAGAGCGAATGATGGTTTCGTCTTCGACGATAAGAATGTGAGGCATTGAGTCAATTCTCTCGACGGTCTCGTTTGCCAGTAGACGTGGCTTCGTTGTGCCGTGGCAGGGTCACCCGGATGCGGGTGCCGAGCTGCCGTTCTACGTCAGCCGGGCTGTCGATGGTGATTTGTCCATAATGCTCCTCCACGATCGAATAGACCAGAGCCAGCCCCAGGCCAGTGCCTTCGCCGGGGTCTTTGGTCGTGAAGAAGGGTTCGAAAAGCCGGTCCATGATGTTTTTCGGAATGCCGCTGCCTTCGTCCTCCACGATCAGGTCAACGGTGTGTTCGGTCGCTTCGCTGCGCACCCGTACTGCGCTGCCGGGTGGGGAGGCGTCGCGGGCATTGGAGAGCAAATTGATCAATACCTGGGCCAGGCGCTGCGGATCGCCTTCGGCCCAATGGCCGGGCTCGCACAGGTTGAAAAAATGTATCTCGAAGTTTCGACGGTTCAGTGCCAACAGCCCGATCGCGTCCTGAGCCACCTGCGCAAGGTTCACCGGCTCCTCGCTGGCCTGGTGGCTGCCGGCATGCGCAAAGCTCATCAATGACTGCACGATGCGCGATACGCGCTTGGTCTGCTCGAGGATCTGGCTGCTCAGCTCGCTGATTTCGCCGTCTTCCTCGCGCTCTTCGCGAAGGTTCTGTGCAAGGCAGGCGATGCCGGTGATCGGGTTGCCGATTTCGTGGGCCACCCCGGCCGCCAGCCGGCCGATGCTGGCAAGGCGTTCGGAATGCACCAGTTTGTCTTCGAGCAATTGCGTATCGGTGTGGTCTTCGACCAGCAGCACCAGGCCACTGCTGCCTGTTGCCAAGGGTTCGGCGATGGCAGCCTTGTGCAGGTTGAGCCACCGGGTATGGCCGTCGATCGCGAGGTTCTGTTTGTGCAGATGCTGGTCGGGCAGGTTGATGAAGCCAAGCAGCAGGCCGCGCCAAGGCTCGTCCAGCGTGGCCAGGCGCGAGCCGACCACGCGCAGCGAGCTGATGCCGGTCAGCTCTTCCATGGCTTTGTTCCACATCAGGATCTCGTGGTCGGTGGCCAGCGAGCACACCCCCATGGGCAGTTCCTGAAGGGTCTGGCGATGGTAGCGGCGCAGGGCATCGAGCTCGGCGGCAAGGCCGGTCAGGCGGGAGTGGTAGTCTTCCAGGCGGCTTTCGATGAAGTGGATGTCTTCGGTGACGTAACTTTCGCCCCCGGCTGCCTTGTAGGGGAGGAAGGTTTCGACGATGTCCTGGGCAACGCTTGGGCCCATCAGGCCGGAAAGGTTGGCCTCGATGCGGTCGCGCAAGCGGCGCAGTGCATAAGGGCGCCGCTCGTCGAAGGGCAGGTAGAGGTCGCGCAGTGCCTGCTCCACTTCCCGCTGAGCCGTGCGCGCGCCCAGTGGCTTGGCCAATTGGGTGGCAAATTCCTGGGGGGAGGCCGCGTAGAGCTCGCGGCGTTGCGGGCGGCGCACGTTGTCGACGGTGCAGGCCTCTGCTGCGCTGACTTCCTCGGCGCTGGCGCTGCTGAACAGCGAGATCAGGGTGAACAGCAGCACGTTCACCGCCAGCGAAGCGATCGCTGCCATATGCCAACTGGTGTCGTCCATTACGTAGACCAGGTTCAGCAGCGGCACATAGAAGCCCTGAACGTCGCTCAGCAGCGGCATCAGCATGGTGATCATCCACACCAGCATGCCGCCGAGCAGGCCGGCGATGAAGCCGCGCCGATTCGCCGTGGGCCAGTAGAGCACCGACAACACCCCAGGCAGGAACTGCAATGTCGCGACGAAAGCGACGATACCCAGGTGCGCCAGGTCCTGGCGGGTCCCCAGGACCAGGTAGAAGCCATAGCCTGCTGCCAGGATCGCAACGATCAGCCCACGGCGGGTCCACTTCAGCCAGCGATAGATGCTGCCTTCGGCAGGGGGCTGGTAGAGGGGAAGTACCAGGTGGTTCAGGGCCATGCCCGAGAGCGCCAGGGTGGTCACGATGATCAGGCCACTGGACGCCGATAGCCCGCCCACGTAAGCCAGCAGGGCGAGCATCGGGTGCTGCGAGGCGATGCCCACGCCCAGGGTGAAGTATTCAGGTGTGGTGCTCACGCCCAGTTGCAGGCCTGCCCACAGCACCAACGGCACCGCCAGGCTCATCAGCAACAGGAACAACGGCAAACCCCAGCTTGCACTCACCAGAGCGCGGGGGTTGAGGTTCTCGGTGAAGGCCATGTGATACATGTGCGGCATTACGATGGCCGAGGCGAAGAACACCAGCAGCAGCGTGCGCCAGGGGCCTTCCTGCAAAGGGGTGTGCAGGGCGGTGAGGGCCATCTGGTTCTGCAGCAGCCATTGCTCCAGCGCATGCGGGCCGCCAAACACCCCATACAGTGCGTAAAGCCCGATACCGGCCATGGCCACCAGCTTGATCAGGGACTCGAAGGCGATGGCGAATACCAGGCCTTCGTGCTTTTCACGTGAGGCGATGTGGCGCGAGCCGAAGAACAGCGTGATCAGTGCCACCATCACGCAGTAGCCGATCGCTACCTTGTTCTGCACCAATTGCCGGCTGAGGATGCCGATCGAATCAGCCACCGCCTGGATCTGCAGGGCCAGCAAGGGCAGCACGCCTATGAGCATGAAGAGGGTGGTCAGCGCGCCTGCCCAGGTGCTGCGAAAGCGGAAGGCGAAGAGGTCGGCCAGCGAGGAGAGCTGGTAGGTGCGGGTGATACGCAGGATCGGGTACAGCAGCACCGGCGCCAGCAGGAAGGCGCCTGAAACGCCCAGATAGCAGGCCAGGAAACCGTAGCCGTATTCATAGGCCAGGCCTACGGTGCCGTAGAACGCCCACGCACTGGCGTAGACGCCCAGTGAAAGGGTGTAGGTGAGCGGGTGGCGGGTGAGTGCGCGCGGCAGCAGGCCGCGCTCGCTCACCCAGGCCACGCCGAACAGCACCAGCAGGTAGGCAGCGGTCACCAGGACCATCTGGGTGAGGCTAAAGCTCATCGGCATCTCGCTGGCTCTGCAGGATGAACGCCACCACGATGAGGATCAGCCACAGCAGATACGGCCGGTACCAGGCGCCGGTGGGCTCGATCCACCAGTCCATGATGGCCGGGGAAAACAGATAGATGCCGACCACCAGCAGTAGCACCAAGCGGTAGATGTACATGATTACCTCTCACTCTTGGCTCGCCACACCCGCGCGGATCGTAGCCGGCGATGGTAGCTAAGCCAGGCGTTCGAAGCTACAAGCTGCGAGTGGCAAGCTTCAAGAAAAAGCTGGGTGGGCTTACAGGCTGGCCTCAGGCAGGGTGGCCAGGCCTGGAATGGCGGTAGGGGTCCAGTGCTCGATGGCCCACGGGAGAATCTCGCTCACCGCCAGGCGACCGGTGGCATCGGGTAGGGGCTGGCCCAAGGCGCGCAGGGCTCGGGTAAGCAATGCGGGCGCCTGATCCGCTTCGAGCGGTGGCGAGCGATAGCGTTTACCCAGCTTGTGACCATCAGGTTGGGTGATCAGCGGCAGATGCAGATAGCGTGGGGCCGGTAGCCCCAGCAGTTCCTGCAGGTAGAGCTGGCGCGGGGTGGAGTCGAGCAGGTCAGCACCGCGCACGATGTCGGTGACCCCCTGCAGGCCATCATCGAGCACTACCGCCAACTGGTAGGCATAAAGGCCGTCGCGGCGCAGAATCACGAAATCGCCGGCCTGCTCGCCCAGGTGCTGCTCAAAGTGCCCCTGCACCCGGTCGTCGAAACCATAGCGAAGCTCCGGTACGCGTATGCGGATGGCCGCGTCGTGCCACGGGTGGCCCGCGTTGCGGCACAGGCCTGGGTACACACCCTGATAGGGCTCGAGCGCTTTTCGCGAGCAGGTGCAGGCATAGGCCAGGCCATGGCGCAGCCATTGGTCGATGATGGCCTGGTAAGCCTCATGCCGCTGGCTTTGGTACAACACCGGGCCGTCCCATTCCAGGCCATAGCTTTCGAGCGTGCGCAGTATGGCGTCGGCTGCGCCGGGTTGCTCGCGGGGCGGGTCGAGGTCTTCCATGCGCACCAGCCACTGGCCATTGGCGGCGCGTGCGTCGAGGTAGGACGCCAGGGCGGCGATCAGCGAGCCGAAGTGCAGGTAACCG
Source organism: Pseudomonas sp. URIL14HWK12:I12 (assembly GCF_003097135.1). Classification (GTDB taxonomy): domain Bacteria; phylum Pseudomonadota; class Gammaproteobacteria; order Pseudomonadales; family Pseudomonadaceae; genus Aquipseudomonas. The sequence continues at coordinate 325,196 of NZ_QEQL01000005.1, read as the reverse complement.
CTAGGGGTGGGGGCGAAGCGACCAATATAGGCAGGCGTATTCATGGGCAAGGCAGGCGCGCCAGGCTGAGCTGGCGCGGTATCGGTCATTTGCCGACTTGTTTTTCTCTGATTTCCGCCAGCGTCTTGCAGTCGATGCACAGGTCGGCGGTAGGGCGGGCTTCAAGACGGCGGATGCCGATTTCAACGCCGCAGGATTCGCACCAGCCGTATTCCTCGTCGAGGATCAGCTGAAGGGTTTTGTCGATTTTCTTGATCAGCTTGCGCTCTCGGTCGCGGGCGCGCAGCTCAAGGCTGAACTCTTCTTCCTGCGTGGCGCGGTCGGCCGGGTCGGGGAAGTTGGCAGCCTCATCCTTCATGTGGTCGACGGTACGGTCGACTTCCTGCATCAGCTCCTGCTTCCACTTATTGAGGATGAAGGTGAAATGGGCGCGCATCGGCTCGCTCATGTACTCCTCACCCGCCTTAGGGGTGTAGGGCTCGAAGCCGCGCACAAGCTCACTGCTCTTTTGCTGGTTCTCGTTGGTGGGCATGACCGCCTCTCGCTCTTCTGATCCGTTGCGCAGAATGATCCATCTCCGGCACCCGCCGGGCCTGCGACTGCAAGCCGGCGAAATTACCAGATCGATTACCGGTGCGCTACTCCCGGTTATCGAGCCTGCTCGAGGCGCTGTTAGGACCACCGCGTGCGCGGAAAATGCCGTGGCGGGGTTAGAATCTGCGCTTTGCCATTTCAAGGGCTTGTTCATGCCACCTGTCTATAGCGCGCGAAGCCGCGCCATCGAACCGTTTCATGTCATGGCGCTGCTAGGGCGCGCCAACGAACTGCAGGCCGCTGGCCACGACGTGATCCACCTGGAGATCGGTGAGCCGGACTTCACCACCGCTGCACCTGTGGTTGAAGCCGGGCAGGCTGCCTTGGCCGCAGGCCTTACCCGCTACACCGCCGCACGTGGGTTGCCGGCGCTGCGCGAGGCAATCGCCGGGTTCTACCAGAGCCGCTACGGCGTCAGCGTCGACCCGCAGCGCATTCTGGTAACCCCGGGAGGGTCCGGCGCGCTGCTGCTGGCCAGCAGCCTGCTAGTGGAGGCAGGGCACCACTGGTTGCTGGCCGACCCCGGTTACCCGTGCAACCGCCATTTCCTTCGGCTGGTCGAGGGGGGGGCCAAGCTGGTGCCGGTCGGCCCAGAGCAGCGCTATCAGCTCACACCGGCCCTGCTCGACGAGCACTGGGACCAACGCACGGCCGGAACCCTGGTGGCCTCACCGGCGAACCCCACCGGCACCTTGCTTAACCTGAGCGAGCTGGCCGGGCTGGCCGAAACCAGCAAGCGCCACGGTGGCCACCTGGTGGTGGATGAGATTTACCATGGGCTGACCTATGGCGTAGATGCTGACACCGTGCTGAAAGTTGACGACGATGCTTTCGTACTCAACAGTTTTTCAAAATATTTTGGGATGACCGGCTGGCGGCTGGGCTGGTTGGTCGCGCCTGAAGCAGCCGTGCCAGAGCTTGAAAAGCTGGCCCAGAACCTTTACATCAGCGCATCCTCAATCGCCCAATACGCAGCACTGGCCTGTTTCACGGCGCCCGCCATCGAGATCTTCGAGCAGCGCCGGCAGGCCTTCGCCGATCGCCGGGACTTCCTGCTGCCTGCGTTACGAGAGCTGGGCTTTGGCATTGCGCTGGAGCCGGAGGGTGCCTTCTACCTGTATGCCGATATCAGCGCATTCGGCGGCGATGCCTTCGCTTTTTGCCAGCACTTTCTCGAAACCGAGCACATCGCCTTCACGCCGGGCCTGGATTTCGGACGCTACCGGGCCAGCACCCACGTGCGCTTCGCCTACACCCAGAGCCTGCCGCGCCTGGAAGAAGCGGTAGCGCGGCTTCGCCGGGGCTTGGCGAGCTGGAGGCCCGATGCAGTTTGACCCACCCCTGGAACGCGCCACGCTGTTGCGCCGCTACAAGCGCTTTCTGGCAGACGTGCAACTGCCCAGCGGCGAGCTGCTGACGCTGCATTGCCCCAACACCGGTTCGATGCTCAATTGCATGAAGGAGGGCGGGGCGGTGTGGTTCAGCCGCTCCAGCGACCCCAAGCGCAAGTTGCCCGGCACCTGGGAGCTCAGCGAAACCCCTCAGGGCAGGCTTGCCTGCGTAAATACCGGGCGCGCCAATGCCTCGGTGGAGGAAGCATTGCGTGCAGGCATCATCGAGGAGCTGGCCGGCTTCAGCCTGCTCCGGCGCGAAGTCGCCTACGGGCAGGAGCGCAGCCGAATCGACTTCTATCTAGAATTCCCGCAGGGACCTGCCTGGGTCGAAGTCAAGAGCGTGACCCTGGGCTTTACCGACAGCCGCGTGGCGGCCTTCCCCGACGCTGTCACACAGCGCGGCGCCAAGCACCTGCGTGAGCTGGCAGCCCTGGCCCGGCAAGGTGTTCGGGCGGTGCAGTTGTATTGTGTGAACTTGACGGGCGTGGACGCGGTACGCCCGGCGCAGGAGATCGATGCCGCCTATGCCGCGGCGCTTGGCGAGGCGGCAGCGGCGGGTGTGGAGGTGCTGGCCTACGGCGTGCATCTGGATGAGCATCATGTGCGTGTCGACCGGCGTTTGCCGGTACACCTGGGCTGACTGTCGGGCAAAAAAAGACCCGGCAAAAAGCCGGGTCAATAACCGTGATTAGCCTGATGAGGAGATAAGCTGAGACCCTTCGGCGCCAGATTATCGGCTGGCCTCGCGACCAGTTGTGATAATCATAACGATTCTCATTTGTAGGTCAACCCCTTCGACTAAAAAAAATCAGCGGCCACTCTCTTCCTGGCGAGTCAGCTGCCTGTTCAGCGAGTCGATCTTCTTGGCCATGCTTTCAATCAGGCTGTGGGCAATGCGTGGGTTGGTCTGGGTCAGGCCGAGAAACTGCTCTTTGGGAATGACCATGACCGTGCACGGGGAGCTCGCGACCACCGTGGCGCTGCGTTTCTCGTCGGTAAACACCGCCATGGCACCGAAGATTTCGTCCTTGGGCACATCGCCAACCTTCTGCCCATCCACGAATGCTTCGGCGTGGCCTTCGGTAATGATGAACACATGGTCGGCATCGTCGCCCTGGCGAATCAGCATCTCGCCCGGGGCCACCCGTTTGAAGCCATTGCTGCTACGGTACTCAGGCTGCTTGAGGCGAGTGATGGCATCGGCCAGCAGCAGCGCCTGGCCAGTGAGGTATTCCACCAACAGGTTCAACTGCCCACTGCTGGCGACATACTCGAACGAGGCTTGGCGATTGTAGGGGCGCAGGTGCACCGGCGCGTCACAGTGCAGGTGCAGTTTCACTGCGCCGTCGGCTGCATCCAACTGCACCAGGTCGCCTTCCTGGGCATGGAACAGGGCACGATCGTTCAGCCGCAATTGCAGCATGCCGCATTCGACCAAGTAGATGCAGGTGGGTGCCAGGGCGCTGGCAAGGTCTGCCCCGGCCTCCAGCGCCAGGGCGGGGCCGCTGGGCTCAAGCCCCGCAAGCAGCCGGGCAGGGAGAGCCTGGAGATGGTTCACCCACGTGTGCGCATAGGGCGGTTGCTCGCCAATCAGATACATGTTCACCTTCACTGCCCCGCACGCCGGGAGCTGTGCGGTGCTTACTGGAGCCCCGGGCCCGCCAGGGCGTCGACTTGTTGGTTCAGGGCTAGCTTGCGCTCACTGGGCACATCGTTCCAATGCACGTCCAGCAGCGCGCCTTCGATAGCGTAGAGCAACACCTTGGAGGCGCGAAAGCCACGCCGCTTTACCGCCCCGTAGGCCGTGGCAGCGCCGACTCTGCGCAAGTCGGCGATACTGTGAATACCTACGGCGTGCAGCCAGCGCGCTGACGTCTTGCCCAGGTTTTTCAGGTGAAGAAGTTCATCGTTCATCCGGCCTCCGGCGGTGTCGTGTGAACTTCCATCTGACTATAGCGTTGGGCCAGAGGTTCGCCAGTACTCTGATGGCTCAGCGTGTGCGGTAGCGCAAGCGTGTGCCGAAATTGACCGACATCAGGATTTCATCAGCGCTGAGCTCTACCGGAAAATAAGCGCCGGAGATCTGCGCGTGGGCCAGTGATGCGCCTTCCAGCTGGGATTGGCGGAAGTCTACCCCGCGCAGGTCGGCAGAGCGGAAATAGGCATCGGAGAAGTCCACCTGCGTTGCATCGAGCTGGCGAAGGTCCAGGCCGCGGAAGTCACCTCCGCGAAAATCGACTGGGCCATGCTGTTGCTTGTCGCGGTTGAAACCGGTCACGTCCTCGCGGCGCAGGAGCGTAAACAGGGGCGAGTCCAGTTGCTTGGGCTGATTCATGTTCATGATGACGCCTCGTTGTTTTTTTCTGGCGCCATCATAGTGACACTGCGCCAGATTGAACATTGTCTACTCCGTCACACTTCAGGCCAGGGTCACAGCCCAGGCAGGCGCTTGCGGAGCTCGTCTACCAAGCGGTCAAGGCTGGCGCTTTCGTGCGTATTCACGACCTGTGTGTGCAGGGCTTCACGCGCGCTGGGCTCGTCACGGCCGGCCTGCTGCGCAGCGATCACCTCAAGCGTAGCTTCCGACGGGTCATTGGCTTGTGCCTGGCGCTGGGCAAGCCAGCTATGGATGACCGCATCCGGGGCGCGGCAGTCGAGCACCAGGAAGGGTACGCCCCGGCTGTGTGCCACCGCCTCGGCGGCCTCGCGCTGGGCGGCCTTGAGGTAGGTGGCGTCGATAACCACCGGAAAGCCTGCCGCCAGCACTTCGGAGGCCAGATGATGGAGGTGGCTGTAGGTCGTCTCGGTCGCTTGGGCTTCGTAGCGGCCTTCGTTGAACAGGCGCTGGCGCTCGACGTCCGAACGCAGGCGAATCGCGCCGAGCGCTTCGACCAGGCGCATCGCCACATGGCTCTTGCCCACGGCCGAAACACCGCTGGTGATGGCCAGGAAGCGAGAGGGAATGGCGCTGTAGCTTTCTGCAAGGTTCGCGTAGTTGCGGTACTGGCGCAGTGCCGTGGCCTTCTGCAGGCCCTGTGCGTCGGCAGGCATGCTGAACAGCGCGATCTTGGCCCGCACCATGGCGCGGTAGGCTTTGTAGAAATTCAGCAGCGGCAGGCCGGCATAGTCGCCGGTGTGCTCCAGGTACAGGCTGATGAAGCGCCGGGCCAGGCATTTGAGGCCGCGGTCTTCGAGGTCCATCGCCAAAAAACCGGTGTCGGCCCATACGTCGGTGAAACGGAAAGGCTCATTGAATTCGATGCAATCGAAAATCACCACCTTGCCGTCGATGAGTGTTCCATTGCCCAGGTGAATGTCGCCATGGCATTCACGGATGAAACCGCCAGCCTTGCGCTGCTCCAGCAGCGGGCGCAGGCGATCGAACTCGGCGCGTGCCCATGCCTCCAGGGCGGCGAGCTGGTCAAGGTCGGCTTTTTCACTCAAAAACGGCAGGATTTGCTCGAAGTTCTGCAGCACCGGCGCCATCACGAAGTCTGGCGAACCTTCGGCCCGCTCGGCTGGCACCTGCGGGGTGGTTTGGTGAAAGCTGGCGATCTGCTCGGCCATGGCATCTATATGGGTAGCGCTCAGCTCACCATTGGCCTGCAGGTTGCTGAGCAGCTGGCTTTGAGGGAACTGGCGCATTTTAAGCGCGTATTCGATCGGCTCGCCCGTGCCGCCCACTACCGGCGCTTCGGCGCTGCCGGTGATCGGCACGACCTCCAGATAGAGGTCGTCGGTCAGGCGGCCGTTCAGGTGCAGCTCCTGTTCGCAGAAGTGTTTGCGCTGGGGCAGGCTGGTGAAGTCCAGGAAGCCGAAATTCACAGGTTTCTTGATTTTATAGGCGTATTCGCCGGTCAGGACGACCCAGGAGATATGGGTTTCGATGACTTGGAAGGCTTCCACCGGGTGCGGATAGAGCGCCGGGTTCTGAAGCGCGGTGATCAGTGGCTGGCTCACGAGAATTCCTTTGGCTATGCGAGTGCGTTGGGCGTCATTATGGCCGCTGTGCCGAGCCCTGCAAGCGTCTGTCCGGCGCCTTGGCAATGTGCGTATAATCCGCCGCCATGACCCGTACTCGATCTTCTCGCAAGTCCAAGAAAAACGCCCCCAGCCGCCTGCGCACCTGGCTGGGCTGGGCCCTCAAGCTCAGCCTGGTGGGCCTGGTAGTGCTCGCCGGCTTTGCCGTCTACCTCGACGCTATCGTCCAGGAAAAATTCGCCGGCAAGCGCTGGAGTATTCCGGCCAAGGTCTATGCCAGGCCCCTGGAGCTGTTCGCAGGCCAGAAGCTTGCGCAGAAAGACTTTCTCACCGAGCTCGATGCCCTGGGCTATCGCCGTGTCAGCAGCGTTGCCGGGCCGGGCGATGCCTCGGTCAACGGCAGCACCGTTGTGCTGAACACGCGGGGTTTCCAGTTCTACGAGGGCCTGGAGCCTGCGCGCCAGGTGAGGGTGCGTTTCTCCGGCGACTTCGTGGCCCAGGTCGACGGCGCTGGCGGTGACAAACTTCCAGTCGCGCGCCTCGAGCCACTGATGATCGGCGGCATCTACCCCAAGAACCTCGAAGACCGCATCCTGATCAAGATCGACCAGGTACCGCCGTATCTGCTCGACACGCTGGTGGCGGTAGAAGACCGCGATTTCTATCACCACTTCGGCGTCTCGCCCAAGGGGATCGTGCGGGCGATGTGGGTCAACGCCAGCTCCGGCCGCATGCGCCAGGGAGGCAGCACCCTGACCCAGCAGCTGGTGAAGAACTTCTACCTCACCAACGAGCGCAGCATCACCCGCAAGGTCACCGAAGCGATGATGGCCGTGCTGCTGGAGATGCATTATTCCAAGCGCGAGATCCTCGAGGCATACCTGAACGAGGTGTTCGTCGGCCAGGATGGCCAACGCGCCGTGCACGGCTTTGGCCTTGCCAGCCAGTTCTTCTTCGGCCAGCCGTTGTCCGAGCTCAAGCTGCATCAGGTGGCGTTGCTGGTGGGCATGGTCAAGGGGCCTTCCTACTACAACCCGCGACGCTACCCCGAGCGCGCGCTTGAACGGCGCAACCTGGTGCTCGACCTGCTTCAGGAGCAGGGTGTCGCCACGCCTGAAGCCGTAGCGGCCGCCAAGAAGATGCCGCTGGGCGTGACCCAGCAGGGTAGCCTGGGCGACAGCTCCTTCCCGGCATTCGTCGATCTGGTCAAGCGCCAGCTGCGCGATGACTACCGAGACGAAGACCTCACCGAGGAAGGCCTGCGTATTTTCACCAGTTTCGACCCTATTCTGCAGATGAAGGCCGAGGGCGCGATTCTCGACACCTTCCAGCGTTTCAAAGGGCGCAAGGGCGTGGACCAGATCGAATCGTCGATGGTGGTCACCAACCCTGAAAGCGGCGAGGTTCAGGCCATCGTCGGCAGCCGGGTGCCGGGGTTTGCGGGTTTCAACCGTGCACTGGATGCGGTGCGGCCGATCGGCTCGCTGGTCAAGCCGTCGGTGTACCTCACCGCGCTCGAGCAGCCGAGCAAATACACCCTCACCACCTGGATCAAGGACGAGCCGTTTTCGGTCAAGGGCGCCGATGGCCAGGTGTGGACACCGCAGAACTACGAGCGTAACGCCAATGGCACCATCTTCCTTTACCAAGGCCTGGCGCACTCGCTGAACCTGTCCACCGCCCGGCTGGGCCTGGACCTGGGTGTGCCCAAGGTGTTCGACACCATCCACAAGCTGGGCGTGGACATCGACTGGCCGGCTTATCCTTCGATGCTGCTGGGGGCGGGTGGCATGTCGCCGTTGCAGGTGGCGACCATGTACCAGACCATCGCCAACGGCGGCTTCAACACGCCCATGCGGGCCATCCGCAGCGTGCTCACCGCCGACGGCCAGCCGCTCAAGCGCTATCCGTTCCAGGTGCAGCAGCGCTTCGACAGCGGTGCCATCTACCTTCTGCAAAGCGCCATGCAGCGCGTGATGCGCGAGGGCACCGGGCGCTCGGTGTACAACGTGCTGCCGCCGTCGTTGAACCTGGCGGGCAAGACCGGCACCACCAACGACTCGCGCGACAGTTGGTTCGCAGGCTTTGGCCAGGACACCCTTGCGGTGGTGTGGATGGGCCGCGACGACAACGGCAAGACGCCGTTCACCGGCGCCACCGGCTCGCTGCAGATCTGGACCAGCTTCATGAAAAAAGTCGACCCGTTGCCCCTGGATACGCCCATGCCGGGTAATGTGGTCAACGCCTGGATCAACGCCCGCACCGGTGAGGGCTCGGCCGAAGGCTGCCCGGATGCGGTGCAGATGCCTTATATTCGCGGCAGCGAGCCGGCCCAGGGCGCTGCCTGTGGAGCCGGCCCCGACGCCACCCCGGCGGCGCCGGTGATGGATTGGATCAAGGGTTGGCTGAACTGAACCTCGAGGAATTGTCGTGAAAAAGTGGTGGTTACCCGCATTGACTTCCGTGGCGCTGCTGCATGGCTGCGCCAGTGTGCAACGCGGCTCGATCCCGGTAGTGGACCAGAGCCAGGCCGTGTCCAATGGTGAGCGTGTGGCGGCCAACCGTGGCAATGCCACTTACCGCCAGGCGCCGGTGGCCCAGCCGCAGATGGCCCCGGAGGAGTCCGGGGCTCAGGTCATGGTGCCGCAGGCCGGCAGCTCACAGCCGATCACACCCAGCGCGCCGTTGAGTACTGGCCCGGGTTTTAGCACGGGGCCTGGTTTCGGCAGCAGCAGCACGCCGGCCCAGGCCCCGGTTTCAGCCACCGCCAATACCGGTAGCTACAGTGCTCCGAGCGCACCGTCGGGCATTCCCAGCAGCAGCGGCAATGCGGGCGGGTTGTCGGCTGACGAGCAATTGGACGGCCCGGTGCTGGCGCTGCTGACTACCGCCCAGCAGCAGCAAGGCGGTGGTGATCTCAACGGTGCCTCGTCCAGCCTGGAGCGTGCTCAGCGCATCGCGCCCCGTGAACCTCAGGTGCTGTTCCGCCTTGCCCAGGTGCGCCTGGCCCAAGGCGATGCAGCCCAGGCCGAGCAACTCTCGCGCCGTGCATTGACCTACGCCGGCGGGCGCCCTGACCTGCAGGCCAGCCTCTACGAGACCATCGCCCAGGCTCGTGAGAAGCAAGGTGATGCGGCAGGTGCAGCTCAGGCTCGCCAGCAAGCCCAGGCCGCCCGTTGATGGATGCCCGCTTGCCGCAGCTGGCTGACCAACTGTTGCTCATCGAGCGGGAGCTGCGGCTGCTGGGCTGGTGGGAGGCTTCATCGCCGTCACTGGAGAAACTCGCCAGCCAAGAGCCGTTCTGCGTCGACACCCTGGATTTCCACCAGTGGCTGCAATGGGTCTTCCTGGCGCGAATGAAGCTCATCCTGGAGCAGGGCCTGGCCCTGCCCAGCGCCTCGGGCATCCTGGCGATGGCCGAGATGACGTGGCAGGCACGGCCCGAAACCGCTGCCCTGCGCCAGCAGCTGGAAGCGTTCGATGCGCTTATCGGCCAGGGTTGATCAGTCCTGGCAGTTGTCCTGAATACCCTTCTGCGTGGTACTGATCTGCGCCTCGCGCTCCTGCTGGGTGAGGCGCCGCACTTCACCTTCTTCGGTGGTCATGCTCAGGCGCGGATTGTTGCGCAGGCGCGCCAGGTTCTCGCGCGCCTGTTGGCAGTAGTCGTCGATCTGTTGCTGCTGTTGATTCGCCTCTGCCTTGGCAGCGGCATCGGCCTGGCGTTGCGCTGCGTCGTTGCTTCTGGCGCTCGGCCGCCCCGGTGCTGAGTCTTCTTCCTCGCCTGCAGGCGTAGCCGGCGCGGGCACGTTGATCTGAACCGGTTGCGCCTTTTGGCCTGGCGGGGGCTGGGTGTCGAAATGCTGCACGCCTTGGGCATCGGTCCACTTGTAAATCTGGGCTGCCCCAGCCGATGCGCTTGCCACTAAAAGCGCGAAAGCGATGAGTGAATTGATGCGCATAAGGGCTCCAAAATGAATTTACCTGCCAAAAATGCTATCACACCTGAAGAAAAGCCACGTACGGCTTGACTTGCCAGTGGCGATTCACAACAATCCCAAGTCCGCTGTGCAGGGGCTGCCAGAAGCAGGCCCACTCAGCAGATCATGAGGCGCACACCCGCGCCGACCTGCTTCATCCCTTAACGCGTTACCTCGCGCTGGGTGGGATAGCTCCGCAACACCATGGAGCGCTCCCGATACTTGCTCAGTCAGTAGCTGACGTAGTCGGCGACCACGGTCGCTCATGCTCTGCTTGGCAGTAAACCTATCAAGACCCGCTCGCGACGAGCGGTATTCTGGCGTTTCAGAGGTGAACAACGTGGAGCTGTTATCCGGCGGTGAGATGATCGTCCGCTTCTTGCGTGACGAGGGCGTCAAGCATATCTATGGGTACCCGGGCGGTGCTCTTCTTCATGTATACGACGCGCTGTTCAAGGAACCCGAGGTGTCGCACATCCTGGTGCGCCACGAACAGGCCGCAACTCATATGGCCGACGGCTATGCCCGTGCCACCGGCAAGGCCGGCGTGGTGCTGGTGACCTCCGGCCCCGGCGCGACCAACGCCATTACCGGTATTGCCACCGCCTACATGGATTCGATCCCGATGGTGGTGCTGTCCGGGCAGGTGCCGAGCACCGTGGTGGGCACCGATGCCTTCCAGGAAACCGACATGATCGGTATCTCGCGCCCGATCGTGAAGCACAGCTTCATGATCAAGCACCCTTCGGAAATCCCCGAGGTGCTGAAAAAGGCCTTCTATCTCGCTGAGTCGGGCCGCCCTGGCCCGGTGGTGGTCGACATCCCCAAAGACATGACCACCCCCGGCGAGAAGTACGAATACGTCTACCCGAAAAAGGTCAAGCTGCGTTCTTATTCGCCTGCCGTGCGTGGCCATTCCGGCCAGATCCGCAAGGCAAGCGAGATGCTGCTCGGCGCCAAGCGCCCGATCATCTATGCCGGTGGCGGCGTGGTGCTGGGCGGCGGTTCGGCTGCCCTGACAGAGCTGGCCCAGCTGCTTGACGCCCCGGTCACCAATACCCTGATGGGCCTGGGTTGCTACCCAGGCAGCGACCGACAGTTCGTCGGCATGCTCGGCATGCACGGCAGCTACACCGCCAACCTGAGCATGCACCACGCTGACGTGATTCTCGCCGTGGGCGCACGCTTCGATGACCGGGTGATCAACGGCGCCTCCAAGTTCTGCCCCAACGCCAAGATCATCCATATCGACATCGACCCGGCCTCGATCTCCAAGACCATCAAGGCCGACGTTCCGATCGTTGGCCCGGTCGACAGCGTGCTGGCCGAGATGGTCGCCACCCTGAAGGAAATCGGCCAGTCGCCGAACAAGGAAACCGTCGCGGCTTGGTGGAAGCAGATCGAGGAGTGGCGCGGCGACCGCGGGCTTTTCCCTTACGACAAGGGCGACGGCAGCGTCATCAAGCCTCAGACCGTGATCGAAACCCTCTGGGAAGTCACCGGCGGCGATGCGTTCGTCAGCTCCGACGTCGGCCAGCACCAGATGTTCGCCTCGCAGTACTACCGCTTCAACAAGCCTAACCGCTGGATCAACTCCGGTGGGCTGGGCACCATGGGCTTCGGCTTCCCGGCGGCCATGGGCGTGAAGCTGAACTTCCCCGATGACGACGTCGCCTGCGTGACCGGCGAAGGCAGCATCCAGATGAACATCCAGGAGCTGTCGACCTGCATGCAATATGGGCTGCCGGTCAAGATCGTCAACCTGAACAACGGCGCCCTGGGCATGGTCCGCCAATGGCAGGACATGAACTACAGCAGCCGCCACTCGCATTCGTACATGGAATCGTTGCCCGACTTCGTCAAGCTCGCCGAGGCCTATGGCCACGTGGGCATGCGCATCACCCGGCTTGAAGACCTCAAGCCGATGATGGCCGAAGCCTTCGCCATGAAAGACCGCCTGGTGTTCCTCGACATCGCGGTGGATATCAGCGAGCACGTCTATCCAATGCAGATCAAGGATGGCGCGATGCGTGACATGTGGCTGAGCAAGACGGAGCGTACCTGATATGCGGCATATCATTTCCCTGCTGCTGGAAAACGAACCCGGTGCGCTGTCTCGCGTGGTCGGCCTGTTCTCCCAGCGCAATTACAACATCGAAAGCCTGACCGTGGCGCCAACCGAAGACCCGACCCTGTCGCGCCTGACGCTGACCACCATCGGCCATGACGAAACCATCGAGCAGATCACCAAGAACCTCAACAAGCTGGTAGAGGTGGTCAAGCTGGTGGACCTGTCGGAAAGCGCGCACATCGAGCGTGAACTGATGCTGGTCAAGATCAAGGCCACCGGCGCTCAGCGCGCCGAGGTCAAGCGCACCACGGACATCTTCCGTGGGCAGATCGTCGACGTTACCAGCAGCGTGTACACCGTGCAGCTCACTGGCACCACCGACAAGCTCGACAGCTTCATCCAGGCCATCGGCACTGCGTCGATCCTGGAAACCGTGCGCAGTGGCGTGACTGGCATCGCGCGCGGCGACAAGGTACTCAGCATCTAAGCTCTTTCCACTTTGCAGATGGCCTTCAGCGGCCCAGATAAAACCAGGGGTATTTCATGAAAGTTTTCTACGACAAAGACTGTGACCTGTCGATCATCCAGGGCAAGAAAGTCGCCATCATCGGCTACGGCTCGCAAGGCCACGCCCAGGCATGCAACCTGAAAGATTCGGGCGTGGACGTCACTGTCGGCCTGCGCAAGGGCTCCCCGACCGTTGCCAAGGCTGAAGCTCATGGCCTGAAAGTCACCGACGTGGCAAGCGCTGTCGCTGCCGCCGACTTCGTCATGATCCTGACCCCCGACGAGTTCCAGGGCCGCCTGTACAAGGAAGAAGTCGAGCCGAACCTGAAGAAGGGCGCCACCCTGGCCTTCTCCCACGGCTTCTCGATCCATTACAACCAGGTCGTGCCACGTGCTGACCTCGACGTGATCATGATCGCGCCGAAGGCCCCAGGCCATACCGTGCGCTCCGAATTCGTCAAAGGCGGCGGCATCCCTGACCTGATCGCTGTGTATCAAGACGCTTCCGGCAACGCCAAGAACGTTGCGCTGTCGTACGCCGCAGGCGTCGGCGGTGGCCGCACCGGCATCATCGAAACCACCTTCAAGGACGAGACCGAAACCGACCTGTTCGGCGAGCAGGCCGTTCTGTGCGGTGGTGCGGTCGAGCTGGTCAAGGCCGGTTTCGAAACACTGGTCGAAGCAGGCTACGCGCCTGAAATGGCCTACTTCGAATGCCTGCACGAGCTGAAGCTGATCGTCGACCTCATGTACGAAGGCGGCATCGCCAACATGAACTACTCGATCTCCAACAACGCCGAGTACGGTGAGTACGTCACCGGCCCTGAAGTCATCAATGCCGAATCCCGCCAGGCCATGCGCAACGCACTCAAGCGCATCCAGGACGGCGAGTACGCCAAGATGTTCATCGCCGAAGGTGCTTCCAACTACCCGTCGATGACCGCCCGCCGCCGCAACAACGCTGCCCACGGCATCGAAGTGATCGGTGAGCAACTGCGTTCGATGATGCCTTGGATCGCCAAGAACAAGATCGTCGACAAGAGCAAGAACTGATACCGGTTCAGCTCCCATAAAAAAACGCGGCCCAGGCCGCGTTTTTTTATGGGGAAAATAGCCACATCGGCCATTGCACATCGCCCGGCGAGCCGGCCTCCCACGGTTTGCACAAGGTGGGAGGGCGGCTTGCCGCGCGACGAACAACTGTTAACCCTTGTCGGCTTCCCCAGGCTGCCCCTTGGCCTGCGCGGCAGTCTCATACCAACCACCACCCAGTGCCCGATACAGGTTCACTTCTGCACTCAACTGCGCCAGGCGGTCGCTGATCAGCGTTTGCTGTGCGCTGAACAGAGAACGCTGGGCATCGAGGAACGTCAGGTTGCTGTCCACGCCGATCCGGTAGCGGCGCTCTGCCAGGCGCTGATAGTCCTCGCTGGCTTTGACCAGGTCACTCTGCGCCTGCATCTGGTCGGTCCAGGTCTTGCGTGCAGTCAGGCCATCGGACACTTCCTGGAACGCTGTTTGAATGGCTTTCTCGTAGTTGGCAACGTTGATGTCTTTCTGGATCTTGGCGTAGTCCAGGCTCGCGCGAAGCTCACCTGCGGTGAAGATCGGCAGGCTGATCGACGGGCTGAACGCCCAGCTGCCCGAGCCGCCTTTGAACAGCCCGTCCAGCGCAGCACTCGAGGTGCCGGCGCTGGCGGTCAGGCTGATACGCGGGAAGAACGCTGCACGGGCGGCACCGATGTTGGCGTTGGACGCCTTGAGCGTGTACTCGGCCTGAAGAATGTCAGGCCGGCGGGTCAGCAGGTCGGACGGAAGCCCTGCCGGCACCTCGGCAAGCATGTCGCTGGCCAGCGGTTGCGGAGCCGGCAGGTCGGCGGGCAAGCTGGTGCCCAGCAGCATTACCAATGCGTTTTCGTCCTGGGCCACTTGGCGCTGATAGGCCGATAAGCTCGCTTTGGCGCTCTCCACCGATGTGCGCGCCTGCGACAGGTCCAGTGCCGACGACACGCCCACTTCGTTGCTGCGAGTAGTCAGGCGCAGGCTTTCTTCATAGGCGGCCAGGGTGTCTTGGGTGAGCTTGAGCAGCTCACGGTCTGCCTGCCACGTCAGGTAGGCATTGGCCACACTCGCGACCAGGCTGATCTGCGTGCTGCGACGGCCCTCTTCGCTGGCGAAGTAGGTCTGCAGGGCCTGCTGGTTCAGGCTGCGAACCCGGCCGAACAGGTCCAGCTCATAGGAGCTGACGCCCAGGTTCACATCGTACTGGCTGGAGATGCCCGCCTGGCCGGTGCGCGACAGGTCCGCAGGGGTGCGCTGCCGGGTGCCGGTGGCATTGGCGTTGATGGCCGGGAACAGGTCGGCCCGCTGGATGCGGTACTGCGCCCTGTAGGCATCGACGTTCAGCGCCGCGACCCGCAGGTCGCGATTGTTGCGCAGCGCGGTATCGATCAGCTGTCGCAAGGCCGGGTCGCGGAAAAACTCCCGCCAGCCTTGCTCTGCTGCCGCCTGGGCCGGTGCGTTGGCGGCCGAATAGGCCGGCCCTTGTGGGTATTGCGCGGCGACCGGCGCTTGCGGGCGCTCGTAGTCGGGGATCAGCGAGCAGCCGCTGAGCACGGCTGCGGCGACCGCCAGGGATATCAGGGACTTGCTCATTGACCAGCCTCGTCGCGAGAAGGCGCTTCGTCCTGCTTCAGGCGGTTGCCTTTGAACAGAGAAGAAACGGTAACGAAGAACATCGGGACCCAGAAGATCGCCAGAATCGTTGCGGTGATCATACCGCCAATCACACCGGTGCCGATGGCGTGCTGGCTACCTGAGCCTGCACCGCTGGAGATGGCCAGCGGTACCACGCCGAGCACGAAGGCCATGGACGTCATCACGATTGGCCGCAAGCGCATGCGGCAGGCTTCGACGGCCGCTTCGAACAGGGTCCGGCCCTGTTCATGCAGCTCCTTGGCGAACTCCACGATCAGAATCGCGTTCTTCGCTGCCAAGCCCACGGTAACCAACAAGCCCACCTGGAAGAACACGTCGTTGGACAGCCCACGCAAGCTGGTGGCCATCAACGCGCCGATCACACCCAGCGGCACCACGAGAATGACCGCGATCGGAATCGACCAGCTCTCGTAGAGCGCCGCCAGGCAGAGGAACACCACCAGGATCGACAGCGCATAGAGCACCGGCGCTTGCGAGCCAGACAGCCGCTCTTCGTAGGACAACCCCGTCCAGGACAGGCCCACCCCTTGCGGCAACTGCTTGGCCAGGCGCTCGACCTCGGCCATGGCCTGGCCCGAGCTGTACCCCGGCGCCGGCGTGCCCAGCACTTCTTCGGCTGCTACACCGTTGTAGCGCGAGAGCTTGGGCGAGCCGTACACCCACTCGCCGCTGGAGAAGGCCGAGAACGGGACCATCTTGCCGGTGCTGTTGCGCACGTACCACTTGTCGAGGTCTTCAGGCTTCATGCGCGCTTCGGCGCGGCCCTGCACGTAGACCTTCTTGACCCGGCCACGGTCGATGAAGTCGTTGACGTAACGGGAACCGAACGCCACCGAGAGGGTGGTGTTGATGTCCGAAAGCGACAGGCCAAGGGCGCTGGCACGCTCGTCGTCGATGGTCAGGTGATACTGCGGCTCGTCGGCCAGGCCATTGGGCCGCACGCCGGCGAGGATCTTGCTTTGCGCCGCCATGCCCAGGAACTGGTTGCGCGCTTCCATGAGCTTCTCATGGCCTACGCCGGCCTGATCCTGCAGGTAGAAGTCAAAACCGGTGGCGTTACCCAGCTCCAGCACCGAAGGCGGCACCACAGCGAACACCATCGCATCCCGATAGCCGAAGAAGTGTGCCTGTGCACGCTGCGCCACACGGAATACGGTGTTGTCGCTGTCGCGCTCGTCCCAGGGCTTGAGCATCACGAACGCCAGGCCCGAGCTTTGGCCACGGCCGGCAAAGTTGAAGCCGTTGACCGTGAATACCGAATTGACTGCCTTGCCTTCGCCCTTGTCGCCGTCGAGCAGGAAGGTGCGCATCCGGTCGAGCACCGCCTGGGTGGTTTCAGCCGAGCTGTTGGGCGGGGTCTGTACCTGGGTGAAGATCACACCCTGGTCTTCATCGGGCAGGAAGGAAGTGGGGATGCGGGTGAACAGCCACATCATGCCGGCGATGATGATCAGGTAGACCACGAACGCCGGAACCTTGTGCTTGATGATCCGCCCCACGCCACGCTCGTAGCCGCGTACCGTGGCGTCGAAGCTGCGGTTGAACCAGCCGAAGAAGCCGCGCTTGGGTTGGCCGTGCTTCTGCTGATCGATCGGTTTGAGCAGAGTGGCGCAGAGGGCCGGGGTAAATACCAGAGCCACGAACACCGACAGCGCCATGGCCGAAACGATGGTGATCGAGAACTGGCGATAGATCACACCGGTGGAACCGCCGAAAAAGGCCATCGGCAGCAGTACCGCCGACAGCACCAAGGCGATGCCCACCAGCGCGCCCTGGATCTGCTCCATCGACTTGCGCGTCGCTTCCTTGGGCGACAGATGCTCCTCGGCCATCACCCGCTCGACGTTCTCCACCACGACGATGGCGTCATCCACCAGCAGGCCGATCGCCAGGATCATGCCGAACATGGTCAGGGTGTTGATGGTGAAGCCTGCCGCAGCCAGGATGCCGAAGGTACCCAGCAGTACCACCGGCACCGTCATGGTGGTGATGATGGTGGCGCGCAGGTTCTGCAGGAACAGCAGCATCACCAGGAACACCAGCACGATTGCCTCGCCCAGGGTGTGCACCACGCCGCTGATCGACTCGGTGACCACCGGGGTGGTGTCGTACGGGTAGACCGCTTCTACGCCTTCGGGGAAGAACGGCTTGAGGCGTTCGATGGTCGCGCGGATGGCCTTGGCGGTGTCCAGCGCGTTGGCGCCAGTGGCCAGTTTGATCGCCAAACCAGAAGCCGGTTTACCGTTGAACTGCGCATCGATGCTGTAGTTCTCGCCCCCCAGGCCGATGTCGGCCACATCACGCAGGCGCACTTGCGAGCCGTCGGTGTTGACCTTCAGCAGGATGTTGCCGAATTGCTCGGCCGTCTGCAGGCGCGTCTTGCCGATCACGGTGGCATTGAACACGGTGCCCTTGACTGCGGGCAGGCCGCCCAGCGAGCCGGAGGAAATCTGCACGTTCTGGGCGCTGACGGCAGTGGTCACGTCCACGGGGGTGAGCTGGAACTGGTTTAGCTTGGCCGGGTCGAGCCAGATGCGCATCGCATACTGGGCGCCAAACACCTGGAAGTCACCCACGCCAGGCGTGCGCGAGATCTGGTCCTGAATGTTCGACACGATGTAGTTGGACAAGTCTTCCTTGCCCAGCTTGCCGTCGGTAGACACCAGGCCGATGACCATCAGGAAGTTCTTCACTGCCTTGGTCACGCGCAGGCCCTGTTGCTGCACTTCCTGCGGCAGCAGCGGGGTGGCCAGGTTGAGCTTGTTCTGCACCTGCACCTGGGCGATGTCGGGGTTGGTGCCCTGGTTGAAGGTGACGGTGATGGTCATGCTGCCGTCGGCGTTACTCTCCGAGGAGATGTAGCGCAGGTTGTCGATGCCGTTCATCTGCTGCTCGATGACCTGCACCACGGTGTCTTGCACGGTCTGCGCCGAAGCACCCGGGTAGCTGACCTGAATGGCGATGGCCGGTGGCGCGATGGCCGGATACTGGTTGATCGGCAGGTTGAGGATCGACAGCGTCCCCACCAGCATGATCACCAGCGCCAGCACCCACGCGAAGATGGGCCTATCGATGAAAAACTTCGACATGGTTTACTCCGATTTACCGCTGGCGTCGGTCGGGTTGGCTTTGGCTTCGTGCGGGTTCACCTGAGCGCCCGGCTTGACGTATTGCAAGCCCTCGACGATGACCTTGTCGCCCGCCTTCAGGCCGCTTTCGACCAGCACGTCGTTGCCGACGGTGCGGCTGGCTTTGAGTGAGCGTTGCTCGACCTTGTTGTCGGCAGTCACCACCATCGCGGTGGGGTTGCCTTTAAGGTCGCGGGTCACACCGATCTGCGGCGCCAGGATGGCTTCCTGTGCGATGCCGGCGGGCAACGAGGCGTGCACGAACATGCCCGGCAGCAGCAGGTGATCAGGGTTGGGGAACTTGGCGCGCAACGTCACCGAGCCGGTGGTCTCGTCTACCGACACTTCGGAGAACTCAAGGGTGCCTTCGAGTGGGTACTTGCTGCCGTCTTCGAGCTTGAGGTTCACTTTCGCCGCATTGGCACCGGCCTTTTGCAACTGGCCGTTCTCCAGCGCCCGGCGCAGCTTGAGCATGTCGGTGTATGACTGGGTTACGTCGACATAGATCGGGTCGAGCTGCTGGATGGTCGCCAGCGCGGTGCTCTGGCCGTTTGCAACCAGAGCGCCCTCGGTGACGGCGGAGCGGCCAATACGGCCGCTGATCGGTGCCAGCACCTTGGTGTAGCGCAGGTTGATCTGCGCCGTTTTCACCGACGCCTCGGCCTGCATCTGCTGCGCACGGGCGTTATCGTACTCCTGCCGGCTGACGGCCTGCTCGTCGATCAACTGGCGATAGCGCCCGGTCAGCGAGCGGTACTGCTCGAGGTTGGCCTGGGCGCTGGCCAAGGTCGCCTCGTAGGTGGACGGGTCGATCTGATAGAGCTGCTGGCCAGCCTTGATGTCCGACCCTTCGGTAAACAGGCGCTTGAGAATGATGCCATCGACCTGCGGGCGCACCTCGGCGGCCCTGTAGGCGCTGGTTCGGCCGGGCAACTCGCTGGAGAGGCTCACGGTCTTGGGTTGCAGGGTTACGACACCCACCTGGGGAACCTGGGCGGCCGGAGCGGCGGCTTGTTCCTTGTTGCAGCCACTGAGCAGCGTGGCCAGGGCTATGGCAGATACCAGAGCGGGAACGGCTGGCTTGAATTGCATGGAAATCCTCGGGGGCGTGTACGCGCAAGACGCTCAAGAGTGGAAAGGCGGCAGAAACTCTGTTGCTAGATATGTAGCTTGCTATCGAATATACTTACATTCGCGACTGTTTGTAAACAGCCTTCGCCTAATGAATCCGGCCCTCTGCAACGGGCCATAGCCACGCCGGGCACTGCCATCGATAACCCGCCCGGCTTTTGCGCGCGGCGCCTGTCAGGGTTGGCCGTGCGATGTACCGTCGAGGTCGCCCTGCCATGGTTCGCCGTACCAAAGAAGAAGCCCTGGAAACCCGCAAGCAGATACTCCAGGCTGCCGAAAAAGCCTTTTATGAAAGGGGCATGGCGCGCACGACGTTGAACGACATCGCCGTGCTGGCGGGGGTAACGCGGGGCGCGATCTACTGGCATTTCAGCAACAAGGCCGATCTGGTGCAGGCGATGTTCGACACCCTGAGCGAGCCGCTCGATGAACTGGCCAGCGCTGCCGAAAACGAGGACGAACCTGACCCGCTGGGCTGTATGCACCAGTTGCTGGTCAAATTGTTTCGGCAGATTGCTACCGATCCCAAAACTCGACGCATCAACGAAATCCTCTTCCATAAGTGCGAATTCACCGACGAGATGTGTGACTTGCGCCAGCAGCGTGTCCAGATAAGCGCCGAGTGCAAGGTGCGCATCGAACGTTCACTGCGTAATGCCGTAAAGCGCGGCCAACTGCCGGCCGATCTCGACACCCGCCACGCATCACTGGCCACCCATGCCTACATCGATGGCCAGATAGGGCAGTGGCTACTGCTCCCGGACAGCCAGCCGCTGGCGGAGAACGCCGTACGAGTCGTCGATGGGCTTATGGACATGCTCAGGCTCAGCCCAGCCATGCGCAATGGGCAATACGTTTAACAGGCCAATATTATCCCGCCATTATGCATCTGGGCGCCTAAATAAAAGTTAACCGCGCACTCAGCGGCCACGCAGCTGCCGATCCGGCATGGCCAGTGCCGCTGCCAGGCCCAACAGCGCCACGGTGGCACTGGCCAGCAGCAGCGTCTGAAACACCGCCTGCAGTTGCGCGCGCAGCGCCTCCCGCGCCGCGCCGTCCACGGCATTGAGTGCATCGAGCAGCGCATTGCCGCTGCCTTCGCCCAACGCCACTGGGCCACCGCCCAGATGCGCGGCGTGTACCAGCGCCAGCAGCAAGGCCGACATACAGGCAACCCCTACCGCCCCGCCTAGTGAGCGAAACAGGTTGGTGGTGCTGGTGGATACGCCGATGTCTCGGGGCTGAGCCGCATTCTGCGCGCCCACCAGCGACGTAGGAAACTGCAAACCACATGCCACGCCAGTGCATACCATCAACAACGCGCTGAGTAACCCGGCCTGTGGCGAGGTGAATGCCAGGCCCAGAATCGCTATGGGCATCAGCGCAGCGCCCACGAGGATGACCGGTTTGTAGCGCCCGCTGCGCGCGGTATGGCGGCCACCGAAGAACGCACCCAGGGGCAGCCCCATGGCCAGGGGCAGCATGTGCAGCGCGGCAATGTCCGCGCCAGCGCCGGCCACTACCTGGTAGCGCAGGGGCATCAGTACGGTCAGGGAAATCGCTTGAAAAGCAGTGAAGAACACCGTGCACCAGCACAGCACCGCCGAACGCTCTGCGAACAGATGAAGCGGCAACAGCGGCTCGTGAAATCGCCGTTCATAGCCGATGAACAGCGCCAGAGCCAGCCCGGCCAGCCCCAGCAGCGTGACGGTTGCAGGGTCGGTGAGGTGCGAGCCTTGGCCAATCGAGGTGATGGCCATCAGCAAAGCGGTGAGGCCGACGATCATTAGCGCTGCGCCGCCATAGTCGACCCGAGCCTTGTGCCTGGGCGTGCTTAACCCGGCCAACGTGTGTCGCATGTACAGCCAGCCGAAAACGCCCAGTGGCAGGTTGATCCAGAACACCGCACGCCATGACCAGTACTGGGTCAGGTAGCCACCGGCAACCGGGCCTATGACGCTGGCAGCGGCATACATGCTGCTGAAGTAGCCTTGGTAACGCCCGCGCTCGCGGGGCGGCACCACGTCGCCGATGATCGCCTGGCTTACCGACACCATGCCACCAGCGCCAATCCCTTGAATCACCCGCGCCAGCACCAGTTGCTCCATGCTCTGCGCCAAGCCGCAGAACAGCGACGCCAGGGTGAACAGCCCAGTGCCAAAAAGTATCATGCGCCGGCGCCCATACAGGTCGCCCAGCTTTCCGTAGAGCGGCGTTGCAACCGTCATCGCCACCATATACCCGGCAATCACCCAGGCGAGCAGGCCCAGGTTCTTGAACTGAGCTGAGATCGCCGGCATCGATACCGCGACGATGGTCTGATCGAGCGCGCCGAGAAAGATGGCAAGCATCAGCGCGGTGAGAATCGGGCGCAGGGCAGTGGGGCTGTCAGTCACGGGCGACGGGGGCTCAGCGGGCGGGCCGCCAGTCTATCCGATAGCCTCCTAACGTTCTATATACCCGCTGTGCATGCCTCATCGCATGGCGCTGAAAGAGGCCGATTGCGGCACACACTGAGCGTAGGCGCAGCTGGCGCTGCCGGGGCTGAGCATGCGCATCTGCTCCGCTCGCCAGGCCGCCCCGGCGTAGAGTGCGGCCAAGGCAGCGACCGAAATCACTGCCAGAGATCTTCTTGTAATGATGCCCATCTGACGTACCTCCCAAGCCATGGCCCACAGGTGGCCGGAAACACTTGCGTCGTCATTTTCAAGCCTAGCCGGGAGGGGGGTGTTGCTATAGAACGTTATCGCCGAACGGCCTTTGCGATTAAAGGCGGGCAGCATAAGCGCAGACTCTATACTGCAGAAAAATATTGGTCTGAGTGCAAGAAAAGTATTTCGCGAACACGGTGGCGAAATGGCATCCCAGAACTTTCAAACATGTGTTTGCTGTGTCGGAGTTCCCCACTTACAGCTCAAAAAGTTGTTCTACAAAATTCGGCTTTCCGAACGCGGAGTTGAATTTTATTCGGGTTTTCGACCAAAATTTCCCCTAGAATCAGTGCCTCCCCTGTATCTAGATGTTTCACATTGTTGATAAATTTCCAATACGGGCGTCTATGGCACACGCCTTGCAAACTTTCAGTAACAACTTTCCGGTAGCCTTACCCATTCTCGGGTTCGCACCGCTGAAGTTGCCCAACCGTAGTGCACGGCCTGGAAGGAATGCGACGTAATGCGCAAAAAAATAAAAAAAGATCAAGCGTGGTTGAACAAGGTTCGTCAATTTCTGTCATCCGGGGCAAGCCCGTACCCGAACGGTGGCCCGCCTGTATAACGCAACCCGCGGGCGCGCTCGACGCGCCCGATCGCTCCACGCACATGAAGAGGCGACTCGCCCAGGCAGATGGCCTGTGACGCAGCAGTCGCTGCTGAGAAAACCTCCAGTACAAAGGTTCGTTCATGACACCTACCAGCGTTGGTTTGCAAAACGAGGTGGCCGCACACGGCCCGATGGATGGCGAGGCGGCCCTGCGGTTTGGCCCCTTTCTGCTTTACCCGCGGCAGCAGGTGCTACTGCGCGATAACCAGCCGGTTGCTCTGGGAAGCCGTGCGCTGAGCCTGCTGGCAGCACTGGCCGCGCGCCCTGGCGAGTTGGTCGAGAAAAACGAGCTGCTGGCGTTGGTATGGCCGCGCGCCGTTGTCGAGGAGTGCAACCTGCGTGCGCAGGTTGTCGCTTTGCGCAGGGCGCTGGGCGAGAGTGATGAGTTCAGTTACATCGTTACCGTACCTGGGCGTGGCTACCGATTCGTCGCACCGGTGCACAGTGCGTCGCCGGCGGCGGCAATGGCCACGCTACCTGCTGGCGGCGCGGCCCTGCCGAACGTAGCCACCCGCGTGATTGGCCGGGAGGCCACCTTGCAGGCGCTGCGCGATCAACTTCAGCGTCGCCGCTTCGTCACCCTGATCGGGCCGGGCGGCGGCGGCAAGACCACTGCCGCCCTGGCTGTCGCTAACCAGCTGGCGCCGGCCTTCGAAGGCGGGGTAGCCTTCGTGGACCTGGCAGTTGCCGTCAGCCGCCAGCAAGTGCAGGGCATGCTCGCCAATGCGCTGGGCGTCAGCGCCTTGGGCGACGACCCGCTGCGCCTGCTTGGCCCGGCCGAAGGTCGCTTTCTGCTGGTGCTGGACAACTGCGAGCATGTGTTGGACGACTTGGCCGAAGCCATCGAAACCCTGCTCCAGCAAGGCCCCCAATACCGTGTGCTGGTGGCCAGCCGCGAGCCGTTGCATGCCCAGGGCGAGTATCTCCACGCCTTGGGCCCGCTCGCGGTTCCGCCAGCCGGTGAACGGTTGACCCCAAGCCAGGCATTGGCCTGGCCAGCGGTGGAGTTGTTCATCAAGCGGGTCGCTACTCACGACCCCGATTTCGTCCTCCAGGCGGCGGACACCGAGGCGGTTTGTTCTATCTGCCGCAAGCTCGACGGCAATGCGCTGGCCCTGGAAATCGCCGCCGCGAGGGTGCGTACCTTTGGCGTGCGGGAGCTGGTAGGCCTGCTGGACAGCAGCTTCCGCCTGCAAATGACCGGCCGGCGCACCGGCCTTGCGCGCCACCGCACCCTGAGCGCCACGCTGGATTGGACCTACGGCATGCTCAGTGCCCCCGAGCAGGCACTGCTTCGCCAGCTCTCGGTGCTCTGCCCCGGCTTCACGCTGGAAGCGGCCGGCGCGGTCGCCGATAGCGTCGGCCACGACCTGGCGCCGTTGCTCGAGAGCCTGGTGGGCAAGTCGTTGTTGGGCGCGTTCGAGCACAGCCATGGTAAGCGCTATAGCCTGCTCGAAACGACGCGCCTGTATGCCCATTACAAGCTCGAGGAGGCAGGCGAAACCCAACGCATCGGCCTGCGCCATGCCCAGTACAGGCTTGGTCGCCTGCGTGAAGCGGTTGCGTGCCTCGATCGCCTGAGCCCTGCCAAATGGCTGGCCCAGTACGGCCCTGAGATCGATAACGTGCGCAACGCTTTGCAGTGGGCTTTCGCCGAACACGGCGACGGCCTGCTGGGCATCGAATTGACCCTGCACAGTGCGCCGCTATGGCTGCGCCTGTCGCTGCTGGGTGAATGCGAGGCCTGGATCGAGCGCGGCCTGTTGGCCGCTAGCAAGCAGGCAAACGCCCGGCCGCAGGCCATGGTGCTGCAAACCTTCCGCGCCAGCATCCTGACCTTGACCCACGGCGGCGGCACGGCCGTGCGCGAGGCCTGGCAAGCGGTCCTGGACGATGCCACGGCCCTGGGCGACAGCCAGCACCAGCTGCGCGCACTGTGGGGGCTGTGGAACGACCGGGTGTGCTGCAATGACCCGGCCGCTGCCCTGGCGCTGGCCGATCAGTACAGCGCGCTGAGCCAGCGCGAACAAGTGCTTGATCGCCAGCTGCTGGCCCGGCGCATGCAGGCGGTACCGCGCTTTTACCTGGGCGACGTGGCTGGGGCCCGGCAAGCCATCGGTGAAGCCCTCAGCTCACCCTTTGCGCCGCGCTCGCACATCATTGATCTGCACTTCGACCAGCGCCTGGCGGCACGTGCCTTGAAGGCGCTGATCCAGTTGATCGAGGGCAACGGCGAGCAGGCTCAGGCCAGTGTCGAGCAGCTGGTGGGCGATGCGGTCAGCCTCAATCATCCGGCCACGTTGTGGTACTGCCTGTGCTACAGCGCCTTGCCAGTGAGCCTGATGCGCGGCGATATCGGTGCAGCGCGCTACTACCTGCGACAGCTGCAAAGCAGCATCGCCAGCCAGGAGCTGCCACTGTGGTGGCGCCACACCCAATGCTTCGAGTGCGTGGTGAGCCTGCGCGAACAGCACAGCGAAGCCACGCTGACCCGCCTGGGCGAGCTGCTGGCAGCATTGCGCGAACAGCACAGCACGCCGCTGTACAGCCTGTTCGCTTGCGAATATGCGCAGGCCTTGGGTGCACAAGGCCTACCGCAGTGGGGCCTGGATGCACTGGAGCAAACATTGGATCAGGTGCAGGCACGAGACGAAAACTGGTACCTGGCCGAGTTGCTCAGGGCCAAGGCGGCGCTGGTGTTGCAAGCAGAAGGCAATGTCGCTGCCGTGCATGCCCATGCCTTGCTCGCGCAGGCCAAGGCGGTGGCGCAACGCCAAGGCGCGCGCTTCTGGGAGCAACGGGTCTGGTCGTTGGCCACGCGCAGTGATGTGTTGCCGGTATTGGCCATCGCAGCTCATTGAGGTCAGATCAGCCGCGCGGCCACCAGAATGTCGGCCACGGCCTGGAAGGTGTGTTCCGGCACCGGTTCGCCCGCCACCGTGCGCCGGGCGATGTCGGCGGCCAGCGTTGGCGCGTGAACCTGCGGCAAGCCCAGAGCGCCCGCCTGTTCGAGCATGGCGGCGCCGTCTTCCGGCGCCGCCCGGCAGACCACCACCGGCACCGGCGTTTCGCCACGCACGTAGCGAATGCCGATCAGCCAGCCACCTTCGCTGCCTAGCAGAATCGACGCCTGGCCGATGCCGGTGCGCCCGCTGGTGGCACCCATTTCCTGGCGTTGGCGCTGGCGCGCGCGCTTGATCAGCGGGTCGCCGTCCTGGTCCTTGCGCTCGCGCTTCTGTTCGGAGTGAGTCATCTTCATCTCCCGCCCGAACAGCCAGCGCTGCATCAGAACATCCACACCGCCCAGCAGCAGGAAAGCGGCGATCACCGTGAACACCAGCGGCTTGAGCACTACATAGAAAGTCGACTCGATGCACCCTGGCCCGCAGCGTGAAGACTCCATCAACGCCTGCAGCGCACTGCGGCCCACCACATAAAAGGCCACCGCTAACCCGCCGACTTTCACCAGCCCCTTGAGAAACTCCACCAGGTTGCGCATGGCGAAGATCCGCTTGAAGCCCTCGGCAGGGTTGATGCGCTTGAATTCAGGCTTGATGGGCTCCCCGGAGAACACAAAGCCCTGCATGGTGGTGAGGTTGGTCAGCACCACCGTGCCCACCGTTACAGCCACCACGGGCAGCGTGAGGCTCAGCAGCAGGCTCTCGGCGGTGGCAAGTACTTGCGGCCATACCTGCGCGAAAGGTTGCACGTAGATCTGCGCCGTCAGGTCCAGCAGCGCGGTTATTTGCGCGCGAGCACGGGGCTCGACCACCGAAATGCACAGCGTGCAGAACAGGATGACCATGCCCGAAACCATGTCCTGGCTCTTGGCGACCTGGCCTTTGTCGCGCGCCTCCTTGAGCTTTTTCTTGGTGGCGGGCTGGGATTTCTCTTCGCTGGTGTCTGCCATGCTCAGCCTCCGCCGGCCAAGGTCTTGAGGAACTCCACGGTGGCACGGAATTCACCGAGTTGGTCGAGCATCACCGGGATCAGGAAGGCGATGTAGACCACCATCAGCAAAGTGAAAAACAGATTCTTCACCGGCAGCGACAGGTCGAAGATATGGAAATTGGAGGCCATGCGCGAGAGGTAGGCCAGCATCAGGTCCGTGGCCAGCAGCGCGATCACCAGAGGGGCGACCATCAGCACCCCCACGTGCATCACCTGATCGAGAATCGACAGCACTGCGGTCAAGGCGTGCTCGGCGAAAATCGGCGTGAAGGCCATGGCTGGCCACAGCTGGTAGCTGTGGTAGTAGCCATCGACCATCAGAATGAAGCCGCCCGACATGAAGAACAGCGCGACGATGGTCACCACCAGCAGCGTGGCCATCACCCCCGACTCGTTCGCGCCCAGCGGGTCCACCAATTGCGCCATGGTCGAGCCGCGTTGCAGGTCGACCAATTCGCCAGCCACCTCGGCGGCCCAGAAGGGGATGCCAAAGAGCAACCCTACCAACACACCGATGAGCATTTCCTTGATCAACAGGCCGGCGATGAAAATGCCGCCATGTTGGCTCAACGTGGTGAAGCCCTCGTAGATCGGAAAGAACATCGGCACCGAGATCGCTACCGCCACGCACGCGCGGATCATCCCGGTCAGGCCCAGGCGGTTGAAGGCCGGCGTTACCAGCACCAGGCCCGTGGCACGGGCGCAGGCCAGGGCCGCGGAGCTGATCACCGGGTAGGCGACCTCGACGAAAGCGGTGGCGAACGCGTTGTCCATCGGCTCAGCGCGTCCACATCGGGAAGTTGTCCAGCACTTGGCCGCCCAGCTCCATGATCTGCCCGGCCAGCAACGGCCCCACGAATACGACCACCAGCAGCACCGCAACCAGTTTCACCACCTGCGGCAGTGTCTGGTCCTGGATCTGCGTGAGCGCTTGCAGCAGGCCCACGCTCAGGCCGACGATGATCGCCACGCCCAGCGCCGGCGCCGAGAGCAGCAGCACGGTCATCAGTGCCTGTTTCATCAATGACAGGAATACGTCCTGGCCCATGGCGTCAGCCTCCGTAGCTCAGGATCAGCCCGTGCATCAGCCGTGACCAGCCACTGAGCGACACGAACAAAAAGATTTTCAAAGGTATCGAGATCAGTGTCGGCGACACCATCGACATGCCCATGGCCATCAACACGTTGGACACCAGCAGGTCTACCACCAGAAACGGGATGTACAGAAGAAAGCCGATCTCGAAGGCGCGGGTCAGCTCGGAGCTGACGAACGCCGGGATCAGCACCACCAGGTCATCATCGCGCAGCTCGGCCCGGGCCTCGGGTGACCACACCGTTTCGGTGGCCTGCATGAAGAAACCGCGCTCGCTTTCGTTGGCGAACCGCGACAAGTGGGCCTGTAGCGGCGGCCGTAGCGCGTTGCCCAGCTCCTCCAGTTGCTGAGCGTTCTCGAAGGTCAATTCACGCCCCTGCACCTGGCGGTACATATCGCCGATCAGCGGCGTGGTCACGTACACCGAAAGAATCAGCGCGATGCCGTAGAGCACCAGGTTCGGCGGTGTCTGCTGCACGCCCAGTGCGTTGCGGATCAGAAAAAGCACCACCGAGATTTTCAGAAACCCGGTAAGGGTCACCACCGCCAGGGGAATCAGGCCAATGGTGGCAACGACCAGAATGATCTCGATCAGGTTGGGCTGATAGCCACTCATAGGCTGGCAAAGCTCAGCACGCGAACGCCCAGGCCTTCACCGATGCGAACCAGCTGGCCGTGGCCAATTCGCCGGCCGTTGACCACCAGCTCCACACCGTCATCGGCGCGGCTGTCCAGGGCCAGCACGCTACCTTCGCCCAGCTCGCGCAGTTGCCCCAGGGTCAGGTCCAGGCGGCCGACCTGGCAGGTCAGGGTCAGGTCCAGCTCGTCGAGCGC
Source organism: Pseudomonas sp. URIL14HWK12:I12 (assembly GCF_003097135.1). GTDB lineage: Bacteria > Pseudomonadota > Gammaproteobacteria > Pseudomonadales > Pseudomonadaceae > Aquipseudomonas. The sequence goes on along the minus strand of NZ_QEQL01000005.1, from coordinate 296,496 downwards.
GGCGTCCGGGCCGGCCAATGCAGGGGTATCGCTCATGGGTGTCTCCATACCAGAAGTCAGGGCGCCGGCCAGCAGCCAGCGCGTGTCGACGCGTTTCAGACGGGCAGTGCGGCCAGCGCAGTGCAGCGCCGGCTGAGTGTGGTCAAGCATCACCACATCGCCGGCGCGCAGGCTGCGCAGCTCGGCGAGGGTCAGGGGCACGTGGGCAGCGCTCACCTGCGCAGGCAGCGCCAGGCCCGGCAGCGGCCTGCGCTGCGCCGGCCAGTGAGCCTCGATGCCCGCCGCCAGCAGCCGGGCAGCGCCCTCGCTCAGGTACAACATGAAGGTAACGCCAGGGCCGTCGCCCAGCGCCAGCTGCCAGCGCAGGCATAGCCAGGTATCGAACGGGCGTGCTGCGGTGACGTAGCACGGCTGCCCAAGGGTGGCTTCCAACGGCTCGATCAAGGGCAGCAGCGCCGCCTCCAACAGCAGCTCGCCAGCGGCGTCTCGGGCCTGTGGCAATTCGCCGAGCCACGCGCTGGGCAGCTCGGCGATCAGCGGGTGTTCGCCCACGGTCAGGTGGAGGGGGGCCAGAGGCACCGGTTCTCCCGGCTCGGCTCGCAGCCACAGTGGCTGGCCGCGCCACTGCCCCTGCCAGGGCATCCGGCGCCGGTGCAGGGTGGCCAGCACTGGCAGGTGGGCCGGCGCCACCTGGTCCAGGCCATGCAACGGCAAGGGCAGGGCAGGGGGGCTGCAGGTCATGGGCGCACCTGCGGGCTGGGCAGTTCATCGCTCTCTTCGCGCCGCTCCTGTTCAAGCAGGTCGCGGCGCTGGCGGGCTTGCACCAGCACGTCACAGGCGTCTAGCTGGCGCTGGCGGGCCAGGCGCTGCTCGCGCAGGGCCTGCTCCTCGCGCTGGTGGAAATCCAGGTGCTGATGCGCAGCGTCTACCTCGCCGGTCAGTGCTTCGTCGCTTTCAGCCAGTGCTTCGAGCTGCTCCTGAGCCGCCTGCCAGGCACCCACCGAAAGGCCCTCGCTGAAGCGCCCGAACACCTGCTCGGCGCGCGCCGCCAGTGCCGCGCGGTGGTCATGCAGGCGTTGCTGGGCCTGGCTCAGTTGGGCGTCGGCCTGCTCGCGCTGGTGGCGCTGGCTGGCCAGTTCGCGGGTGGCGCGCTCTTCGCGCAGGGCGCGTAATTGCTGCAGTTGGTTCAGTTGCCGTGCGTTCATGCCAATACCTTGCGCAGATGCTGCTGGGTTTGCGCAGCGTTGGAGGGTTCGTGGGCGCCTTGGCGCAGGAAAGCGTCGATCGCGTCAGCGCAGGCCAGGGCCTGGTCAGCCAGCGGGTCGCTGCCGGCGGCGTATTCGCCTACCCGCACCAGCATTTCAATGGCTTCATGGCGGGCCATCAGCTCGCGCACACGGCGCGCCATGTCCAGGTGATCCTTGGGTACCACATGGTCCATCAGGCGGCTACGGCTGCGCAGCACGTCGATGGCGGGGAAATGGTTGCGCTGGGCCAGCTCCGGGCTGAGCACAATGTGCCCGTCGAGGATCGAGCGGGTTTCCTCGGCCACTGGGTCGCTGGCCACATCCCCTTCGGTGAGCACGGTGTACAGCGCGGTGATGCTGCCGGTGGCCGCAGGGCCGGCACGTTCGAGCAGGCGCGGCAGGGCCGAGAAGAACGAGGGCGGGTAACCGCGCCGCGTCGGCGGCTCGCCCACCGCCAGCCCCAGCTCACGCTGGGCGCGGGCGAAACGGGTAAGGCTGTCCATCAGCAGCAGCACATGCTTGCCCTGATCGCGGTGGTATTCGGCTACGGCGGTCGCCACGAAGGCCGCGCGCACCCGTTCGGCCGCCGGGCGGTCGGAGGTGGCCACCACGGCCACGCTGCGTGCGCGGGCTTCACGGCCCAATTGCACATCCAGCAGTTCGCGCACCTCCCGGCCGCGCTCGCCGATCAGGCCGATCACGATCACTTCGGCATCGGTGTGCCGCACGATACTGGCCAGCAGAGATGATTTGCCTACACCCGGCTCGCCGAAAATACCCATGCGCTGGCCGCGTGCCAGGGTCAGCAGGCCGTCGATGGCACGCACGCCCAGCACCATGGGCTGTTCGATCAACTGGCGGCTGAACGGGGCCGGGGGTTCGGCGTGCAGCGGGTAACGCTCCAGGGGGGCCGCAGGGGCATCGCCGTCCAGCCATTCGCCCATGGGGCTGATCACCCGCCCCAGCTGCGCCGGGCCGACCGGCACGCCAAGGGCGTGGCCTGTGGCCGTGATCAACGTGCGGCTGGACAGGCCCTGCATGTCGCCGATCGGCGATAGGATCGCTTCGTCATCTTCAAAGCCAATGACCTCTGCCGCCAGCGTGCGGCCGCTGACCGGGTCTGACAGATGGCACAGCTCACCGATGCTTACGCCAGCGACGCTGGCGCGCAGCAACACCCCACGCAGGCTGCGCAAGGTGCCGCGCATCGGCCGCGGGCGGGCGCTGGCCAGGCGGGCCTGAAGGCGGCTGAAGGTAGCGTCCAGTGCGGCGTTCATGGCGTTGCCTCGTCGTTGGCGAAGGGCAGCAAGGCGCGGCGCAGTTGCGCCAATTGCTCTTGCACGCCCAGCTCCACAGCGCCCTGCGCGCTAGCCAGGCGTGCCTGGCCAGGTGCGAGTTGTTCGTCGGCTTCCACCGTTACGGCCAAGCCCATCAATGCCTGGCGGCTGCTGTCGACAGCATCGCGCGGTACGTACAGGGTCAAGGCCTGGTCCTGGCGAAAACTGGCCAGCGCGGTGCGCACCAGCGCCTGGAGCCGCTGCGTATCGGGCAGCTCGCCTATCAGCTGGCCGGCAATGGCCAGGGCAAGGTCCGCCAGTGCGCTCTCTTGGCTGGCCAGCCACTGATCATGGGCCTGGCGTTGTTCGAGCAGGGCCTGTGCCATCTGCGCGCGGCCTTGTGCCAACCCCTGTTCCAGGCCCTCGCGCCGCGCCTGTTGGCGCCACAGCTCTGCGCTTTGGCGCATCTGGTCGGCTTCCTGGCGGGCAGCCTCCAGAAAGGCAAAGCCATCGATCCATTGGTCGGCCTGCTCGGCGCGCAGAATGCGCGCGGCGGGGCGGGTGGGCAGCTCGCTCATGCCGCGTGCTCCTCGAGGCGGTGCAAGGCGGTGGCGGCCGCCGCAATGATGGCAAGGTTCACCGGTGGGCGCACTGGCTGCGCTGCAGGCAAGTTCAGCCGCAGCGCCAGCCAGCGCTGCAAAGGGGCCGGCTGCGCCTGGGCCCAGGCGGCGACGCAGGCGGCCCCGTCCTGATCGATCGCTTGCAGCAGCGCTGCCGGTTCGCGCAGCAGGTCGGCCGCGCCGGCCAATTCACGGTGGGCCAGGGCCTGGCTGTACAGCTCACTCCCCAGCGCCTGGCGCAGGGCGTGCTGCACCGGTGCGCGCACTTCCCGGGCGAGCGTTGCGGCGTGCCAGATAGCCCCGCACAGCCTGGGCAGGCGATTGAAGGCCAGCGGGCTGAGCGCCAGCACGTTCATGGCGGTGGCATCGGGTGCAGTGATTTCACTCAGCGGCTGCAACTGGTGGCGCGCCAACAGCAAGGCCAGCAAGCGTGCGTGAAAGCGCGGCTCGGCCAGCACCTGCTCGCGCAACTGGGCTGGGGCGTCGCCCAGGCAAGCGGCCAGGTGGCGCGGGGCGACGAAGCTCAAGGGGGCGTCGACAAAATGCTCCCAGCGGTTCATTCAGCCTCCTTCAGCGCCCAGGTGCGCGTGGCCTGGTGGCGTTTGTAGCGTTGCCAGCCGATGCCGGCCAGCGCCGCCAGTGCAATCGCCACCAGCGCGCCCAGCAGCCAGCGCGACAGCCCGGCGCTGCTGGCGGGTGTGGCCTGCGGCGCCAACGGCGCGTTGACCCGGGCCTGTACCGCCGTGATCGACACCCCGTCGTACGAAAGCCCGGAAATACCATTGGCTACCAGTGTCTTGATCTTGGGCAGCAGCGCCCCGATGTCGGTGCCTGGCTCGTAACGCACCAGCACCGAGGCCGAAGACGGAGAAATCACTCGCTTGAGCAGGTCGTTGTCGGGCAGCACCACGTGCACGCGCGCCGAAACGATGCCATCGATTTGCGACACGCTGTGCGACAGTTCCTCGCTCAAGGCGTAGACCATCTGCGCCCGCTCCTGCACCGGCGAGCTGACCAGGCCATTGCTCTTGAATACCTCGCCCATGTTGGCGAATTTCTCGCCCGGCAGGCCTGCATTGTCGAGCACCGCCATGGCTTCGGCGAAGCGGCTTTCATCCACCAGCACGCTCATCTGGCCGTTGTCCTGCACCTTGCGCGAGGCCTGGATGCCTTCGCGCAGCAAGGCGGCGACCATGCTGTTGGCCTCACGCTCGCTCAGGTTGCTGTACAGCGTGGTATCGCAGGCGGCGAGCAGGCTTGCGAACAACAGAATGAGCATCAGGCGGGTGAGTTTCATCGTGTCATTGGCCTTTAAGCAAGGTGTTGGCGGAGCCGGAAATCTGCGTGGCGCCACGCACCACCATCTGGGTTTCGATGGAGTAGTCGAACATCTTGCCCAGCGAGTGCACGAGCTGGTCGACTTGGGCGGTGCCGGCGGTGTGTGCGGCGTTCTGGCCGGCATCGGCGTTGCTGGCCAGTTGAACGGGCGGGCTGGCGTCTGCCTTGCCTGCGGCAGGTGTGCCGGCAACCAGCGCATCAGCGCGCGCATTGAACAGGTGCGAGCGGTCCATGAAGCTGTCCAGCCGGTTCATCAGGCTTTCGCCGATCTGATGGGGGCTGGCGCCCTCGGGCATGCCTTTGGCGGTGCTGGCCATGTGTTCGAACAGGCTCTGCTGAGCCTGGGTCCCTCCCGGCGGCAGTGCCGCCGTGGTCGGTGCAAGGTCTACGCTCATCGGGCAACCTCTTATTCTTCGTCGTCGTCAGACATCGCTTCGTTAAGGATTTCCTGCGCCTTGGGCATGATGATGAACTGCCCACCGATCATGATTCCCTGGTTGATCAGCTCGTTGGTCAACTCCTCGTCGGTCATCTCGCTGGAGCTGTCGACGGCGGCGTCGAACTTCGCTTGCGGGTTGCTTTCGGTGCTGGCGCCGGTGGCGTCGGTCGGGGTTACGGCCATGGTTGCTGCTCCTTGTTGCCAGTGGAATGAACAGGGGTTAGTTGGGGTTCACTTCAGTCACGCTGTTGCCGCGAAACACGCGCACGCCGTGGCTGCGTGGGGTGCTGGCGATTTGCGCGGGGCGCCGCTGCTGATCAATGTGCTGCTGCACCAGCGCCAGGTATGGGGGTGGGCCTGACACCAGCAGTTCGTCACCGGTTTCGTTCAGGCGCATGGCCAGGCGCTCGCCGTATACGTCCAGCCCGCCCAGGTAGCTGCGCAATTCTTCGAGGCTGGCCTGGCCGGGGCGCAGCAGCCGGCTGGCCACCTCGTCGGCACTATTGAGGTAAAGCACGTTGCCGTCGAAGTACCAGGTCAGGCCGTTGACGGCGCACAGGTTCTGCAGAAACTCCCCGGCCTGGGTGCCGCGCACCACGCCGCGGGACTTGCCACGCACCTTGTCGGAAAACACCACGGTCAGCTTCAGTTGCTGGGCGAAGGCGTCCATTGCGCTGCGCAAATCCTGCTCCACCAGCACATAGGGGTAGGGCGCGCTGAACCACTGCGGGTCGTCGCTTTCAGCTGCCTGGCAGGTGCCGGCCAGCAGCAGCGCCAGGGCACCGAACAACCACCCGGCAACAGGTTGCAACAAGGCCTGTGGCAGGCGGCGTAACCGGGTAGACTCGCCGCACATGCCTGAAGAGACCTGCACATGCCTCATCGCGTCGTTCCCCTTCTGTTGGCCAGCCTGCTGCTTGGCGCCTGCGCATCGCAAACCCCCTCGGACCCTGCCTACGCTCGCTACCTGCGCCTGGGCGACGACCTCGCCAGCCGTGGCGACCCGGTCAGTGCCGCGTCGCTCTACGACAAGGCCACCCAGTTGCCCGGCGCGGGCCTTGAGGCTTGGTTGAAACTGGGCCAGGCGCGCCTGGCCGCGCAGGACCCCAGCGGCGCCGAGCGCGCTTACCAGCAGGCCTTGAATGACGCGCCAGACAACGCCGATGCGCTGTTGGGGCTGGGTACCGCGCAATTGCGGCTGGGCCGCTACGAGCGCGCCGTGATCAGCCTCACCCAGGCCGCTGACCGGGGCAATCAGCCGCAAGCCTGGAGCCGCCTGGGCGTTGCCCAAGTGCTGCGCGGCCAGACCAGCCCGGCACAGGCGGCCTTCGAGAAAGCCCGCACGCTGCAACCGCAGAACCTCGACACCCAATGCAACCTGGCCCTGGCCCAGGCCTTGGGTGGCCAGCCCGACGCGGCGATGCAGGGCATTCGGGCGGTCACCCAGTCGCCGCGGGTGTTGCCCCGCCACCAGCGCAATGCCTTGCTGGTGGCCGTGCTGGCAGGCCGCGAAAGCGCGCTGGGTGAGCTGAGCCTGGACCAGCTGACCGCCGCCCAGCGCCAGGGGCTGCTCGAACAGGCACGGCAGATCAAGGCACTGGCCGACCCCGCCGCCCAGGCGCGGGCCATGGGCCTGGTGGATTGATACGTGCGGGGCAACCATTACTGAGCCCCCCCGTTCTGCGCTGCGGCCTGCTGTTCCTTGAGCCGCCGGCGCAGCTCTTCGCGGTCATAGCCATCGATGTACACCTGCGCGGCACGGCCGACCGGGGCGGCCATGGTCTGGCCGGTGGCGCGGCCGCGTTCCAGGTCCTGGCGCTGCTCGACCATCTGCAGTAGCACCAGGCTGTTGGCGCAGCCTGGCGCGAGCTTGGCCTGATAGTCCTCCCCCAGGTCGAACTCATCGGGCGTGGCCGGCGCCAGGCATTGCACCGGCACCAGGCCAGTGCGCCCGCTGGCGTCGGTAAAACGCTGGTAGTCCGGCGACCAGTGCGCCGGCTCCAGGTGGGTCTGGCAACCGGTCAGGGCCAGCGTGAAAAACGGCAGGGCGAATCGCAAGCGCATGGCGTAGCCCTCAGTTCAGGTAAAAGCCGAAGGCGCCGCCGCTGCGCGGCCCGGCCTGGGCGGTGGTGCTGCCGGGCTGTGCGTCCAGCGGCGTGGCCGCCACGCGTTCGCGCACCGGCTCCACCAGATAAGGGGTGATCAGGATCACCAGTTCGGTTTCATTGCGCTGAAAGCGCTTGGAGCGAAACAGGTTGCCCAATATGGCCATGTCGCCAAGCGCGGGCACCTTGTCCACATCGGTGGTGTTCTCACGCTGAAACAGCCCGGCGATGGCGAAGGTCTGGCCGCTGCCGACTTCCACGCGAGTGTCGGCGCGGCGCACGCGAAACGCGGGCACGATCACCCCGTTGGCCACGGTTGAGTTCTGCGAGCTGATGCTGCTGACCTCCGGGCGCACCTGCAGGGCGATGCGGCCGTTGGGCAACAGGGTGGGGTTGAACAACAGCGACACACCGTAGGGTTTGTATTCAATGCCCACCGTGTCGCGGTTCACCGGGATCGGTACCGGCACCTCGCCCCCGGCCAGAAAGCTGGCGGTCTGGCCGGTCATCGCGGTGATGTTCGGCTCGGCCAGCACCTCCAGCACGCCGTTGCTTTGCAGCGCATCGAGCACTGCGTCGATATTGACGTTGCCGCTGGCGATGCCCGCGCCGATGGTGTTGGTGGCGCCGGCTACCTGCGCCGCAGAGGCGAGTGGGCCGCCGGTGAGCAAGCCGAAGGAAAACGTACCGTTGTTGAATAGCGCGTTCCAGTTCACCCCATAGCTGAGCAGTTGAGAGCGCGACACTTCGGCAAAGCGCACGCGGATGTTCACCTGCGCCGAGCCGGGCAGCGTGGTGGTGTTCAGCGCCGGCTGCAGGTTCTGCCCTTCGATGCTGAGCAAGGCGTTGAGGTCGGTCGCTTCGGCCACGTCACCCACCTGCCCGCGGGCCACCAGGCGGTTGCCGGCGGCTGTCACCTGAGCATTGCTGCCGGGGTGCAGGCGGGACAACGGCGCACTGACCGCCGCGGTGCTGGTGCCCACCGAGAGGGCCATGTTGGCCATCTCATTGCCGTCGTCGCCGAGCGCGATCAGGCTGGTGCTGCCGGGGGCCTTGCCGAACAGGTAGATGACACCCGGTGACACCACTTGCAGGTCGGCCACGGTTGGGTCGGCCACCAGCACCGACTCCACCGGCCGGCTGAAATGCAGGATCCGCCCCTGCCCGGAGGCCAGCTCCAGGGTGCCACGCGCGCCGGGCGCGAGGGTTTCGGCCTGGGCGACCAGCGCCAGCAGCAATGAGGTTGCGCCGAACAGCCAGCGTGAGACAGCAAGGGTCGCAGGTCGGATCATGAAGCGTTCGCCAATGTGTTGGGCGCGGTGCCGGCAGGCACGGCGCGGGGGGTGATTTCGCTGAGGCTGATGTTGGCCACCGCCTGCAGGTTGTATTCGCCTGCCAGGTCTCGGAACGACAGCACCGGCAGCGGCACCTCACCGCGCATGCACAGCCGGCGCACGCTGCGGCGCAGTTCCGGATGCACCAGCAGCACGGTGCGGTCGTCTTCGGGCAGGCGCTGCCAGGCATGGCGCAGTTGGGTCAGCAGGCCGCGGGCCAGTTCGTCGGGCAGGCTCTCGCCGGTTTTTTCCTGGCGGCGCAAGGCCGAGCGCAGCTGCCCTTCCAGGCCCTGGGCGAGCACGAAGGCGCTGATTACCCGTTGGCTATTGGCGTACTGATGGCTGATCTGCCGCGACAGTGCTGCGCGCAGGTGTTCGGCCAGGCGCCCGGCGTCCTGTTCGCGGGCGCCCCATTCCACCATCGCCTCCAGCAGCGCGCGCAGATTACGCACCGATACGCCTTCGGCCACCAGCGAGCGCAAGGTTTCGGCCAGGCGTTGCAGCGGCACATGGCGCAGCACTTCCTTGATCAGCTCGCCGTAGCTGCCTTCCAGCCGCTCCAGCATCTGCCGGGTTTCCTGGATACCGAGAAAGTCTGCGGCGTAGCGGCGCAGGGTGTGCTCCAGCAAGCCACGCAGCACCTCGTCGGTGTGAAAGTAGGCGACGCCGGCCTGTTGCAACGCCTGTTCATGGTGGCGCGGCAACCATTGGCCGTCACGCTGGCTGAGCGGGGAGGGCGCTGGGGTCGGTTCCAGCTCCAGTAACTGCGCATGCACCGGGTCGTCACGCAGCAACAACTGCCCCAGCGGCAGCACCCCTTCTTTTACCGGCACGCCTTCGAGCTCCACCACATAGCGGTCGGGCGGCGCGGTGGGGTCCAGGTAAAGCTCAGGCACGGGCATCTCCAACCCGAGCTCAGCGCGCAGGTCGTGGCACAGCGTTTCGATGCGCTGGCGCAGCAATTGCTCCGGTGCCTGCTCGGCGATGCCGCTGCCCAGGCACAGCAACACACGGGCATCCAGTGGTTTGGGCTGGGGTTCGTTGACCAGCTCGGCATTGAGCGGCATCGGTTCTTCGACCGGCGCGGCTTCGGCCTGTGCCTGGGCTTGCATCGCGCGGTGCTGCTTGCGCCACATCAGGAAGGCGCAGGTGCCCAAGGCGCCGCCCAGGCCGATGAACACCAGGGCCGGGAAACCCGGCAGCAGGCTGACGCCCAGCAGAATCGCGGCGGTCAGGCCCAGCGCCCGATGGCTATTGCCCAGTTGGCTGACGATCTCGCTGCCCAGGTCGCGCGGCGAGCCGGCACTGTTGACTCGCGTGACCACGGTGCCGGCAGCGACCGAGATCAGCAGCGCCGGGATCTGCGCGATCAAGCCGTCGCCCACGGTCAGCAGCGAATAGGTATGCACCGCATCGGAGAAGCTCATGCCGCGCTCGACCATGCCAATCATCATGCCGCCGAGCAGGTTCACCGCCAGGATCACCAGGCTGGCGATGGCGTCGCCCTTGACGAACTTCATGGCGCCGTCCATAGCACCGAACATCTGGCTTTCGCGCTCCAGGCGCGAGCGGCGACGGCGCGCTTCGGCCTGGTCGATATCACCGTTGCGCAGGTCGTTGTCGATGCTCATCTGCTTGCCGGGCATCGCGTCGAGGGTGAAGCGCGCGGCCACCTCGGCAACCCGCTCGGCACCTTTGGTGATCACCACGAACTGCGCCACGGTGATGATCAGGAACACCACCAACCCAACCACCACTTGCCCGGCGATCACGAAGTCGCCGAAGGCCTTGACGATATGCCCGGCGTCGCCGTGCAGCAGGATCAACCGTGTTGTGGTGATCGACAGCGCCAGGCGGAACAAGGTGCTCAGCAGGATCAACGGCGGCAGGGCCGAAAACTCCACGGAGTGGACGATATAGAACGCGACCACCAACACCAGAATGCTCAGCCCGATGTTCAGGCCGATGAGCACGTCCACCAGGGTCGTGGGCAGCGGGATGATCATCATCACGATCGCCATCAGCATGAACGCGACGATGATTACATCGGTGCGCTGGGCCGCCATGCGGGCCACAGCGTTGAGGCGGTTCAGGGCGGTCATGGGCGGTGCTTCCGGTTGGCAAGGTAGGCTTTGAAACAGGCCCGGGCCTGCTCGCTGTCACCCCCGCGCCACAGGGCGCGGGCGCGCAGCAGGTGATCTTCGGGGGCGGTGGCGCCTTGGGCCTGCAGGCGGTCGAGCGCATTGAGGGCACGGGCCGCGTCACCATTGTCGGTGAACGCCAGCGCCAGGTTGCGCAGCAAGGCGCGGTCGGTGGGCATCATGTGGGCGGCGATCAGCAGCATCACCAAGGCCCGTTGCGGCTGCCCGGCGCGCCGGTACAACTCGCCCATACCGCGCAGCAGGTCGCGGCTGTCGCGGTCCAGCCGGCTCATGCCTTGGCCTCGCTGCGTTGCTGTTGCAGGTGTTCGCGCATGTGGATTTCCTCGCGAATCATGTCTTCTGCCAACGTGCGCACGTCTGGGTCCAGTTCCAGGCGCGGCAGCACCTCGCCCAAGATGTGATCGAGCAACTCCAGCGAGCGTGGGTCGGCAAACAGCGCCGGGTCCAGGGCTTCCAGCTCACCGGCCTGGTCAACGTCCTGGCGAAGCGCCTTGCGTGCCGCTGCGCGGCGCCCGCCCAGCAACGCGTCGAAACGTGCGCCCTGGCGTGGGTTGACCGGTTGCACACCCTCCACGCCCTGCGGCTTTTCCGGGCCTTCGCTGGTGGGCGGCAGCGGTGGCCGCGGGTCGATTCTCATAGGGTGAAAGTGAAACGTTCATCACCGCGCACCAGCACGATCTGGTTGGCTTCGATACGTTCGAGCACCCAGCGATCCTCCAGGGCGGCACCGGGGTACAAGCGCTTTCCGCTGCCGTCGATCACGTACGGATTGGGGCCTGCCCATACCGCCTGAAAGCGCACCCGTGGCGTTTCGCTGGCAGCGTGCTGGGCGACGTCACCGCGCAGGCCCAACTGCGGGCCGAACTGCCGGTCGAAGCCTTGCTGCACGCTCGTCCAGCGCGCTTTCTGCGACGGCATGAAGCTGCCATGGGCAATGACCTGGTGATCGCCCGTTTCGCTGCTGATGCTCGCCAGCCCCGCTTGGTGCAACTGCTCGTCGAGCCAGGCCTTGGCTTGGGCAGGGGTGGCAGGCGTCGCCCCCGGCTGGGGGGTGGCCACGGCCTGGGCGGGCACCGAGGGTTGCGCCGGTTGGCGCAGGGCGAAGGCCGATACGCAGATCAGCAGCAGGGCCAGCGCCAGCAACCAATGCGGCCGCCAACCCTGCGCCGGGCGCGGCGCCCCCGCTTGAGGGGCGTGCAGCTTCAGCTCGGCCTCGCCCAGGCGCAGGCGCACGGGCAACCGCGCGCGATGCCCGTGGCCTTGCGCGAGTGTCCAGGGCTTTTGCCCTGGGGTATGGATACCCACGCTGCCGCCTACCGCCTCCAGCGTGAGCTGGCCGCCTTCGGGGCGAATGCGCAGGTGCAGGGGGGCGATGGCCGGGTCGTGCAACACCAGGTCGGCCGCTTCGCCACTGCCGAGTTGGTACAGGTCGCGGTCCAACGCCAGGGAAACGCCCTGGTGCAGGCCGGCTGTGATGTCGAGCACCATAGTGCCCGGGCTCGCTGCCATGAAACGGGGCAGCCGAGCGGAAGAAGTCAGGGCTGTCATAGTCGCCATACCACCGTTCTATCCGCAGAGGGTTACAGCTGGTGGCGCGAAACGCCTGGGGTGCGCGGGCGGCGCAGGCCGCCCGCACGGTGCATCAGTTCTGCGGACGCTGTTTGGTCGCGTCGAGCTCGGCCTTCTTGGCGGTCGAGATCTCGGTGATCTTCGCGGACTTCTCGATTGCCATGTTGAAGGTAGCTTCCATCTTGGCGATGGCGGAGTCAGCGTTGCCCGAGCTTACTGGTGGGGTATCGGCCATGATGTTTCTCCTAGCAAGGTAGAGGGTTCGGATCGTTCGCCTCAGCCGCCACATGCGAGCTGAAACTTGTTGCACACCGCAGTCAGTGCCTATGGAGCCAGAGGCCTGCGCTGCACGATTCAAATACTACTCAGGGGGTTTGAATTGGGCTGTGAAATGTTGTGAAAACTTGGCCGGGGCTGCGAAATCATGTTAAGCGATAAGTTCTTATGAGGCTAACCCCATGTTTTTAATGGGTGTTATGCTTTAGCCAAATTATAGGCGCCGATTCAACGTCACAAAATTATCAAAACATTATCAGGCGGGCTTCTTGGGCTGTGAAACCTTGTGAAAAGAGATAACCGAGACTTCTATTTCAAACTTCCCCTGATATGTTGCCTGGCAGGCATTTTGTCATAAAAGCCAACTTTCCCATTGTATTCACCGGTAGGCGATGAGGCCGGCAGGGAGGGTTTGCGCATCGTCATTCAGGAGAACGAGCACTATGTCCACCAGCCCGGTCAACCCAGGTACCGATTCCAACCCCCTTAAAAGCCCGTTGCTGTTTGCCAAGGTGCTCGAGAGCCGCCAGCGCAACACAGCTACCTACCGGCCAGCCAAGGTTGATGAAAAGGCGCCGGGCCTGGGCGAGTTCGCCGAGATCGAAAAACCGGGCCAGGCCGGTGCCGACACCATTCGTTACGTCACCAAAGACGGCGACCACGTCATCGTCTCCAAATCGACCAGCCCCGACCTGTTCAAGCGCCTGGAAGCGATCCAAGGCCAGGTCGAGGGCGTGAACCAGAGCCTGGCCGAGGGCTATGCCTTGGCGGCGGGTGATGCCAAGGTGCCTGAAACCCTCAACGAGAAACTTATCGGCCCCCCGGGTGAAGTCGGCGAAGGGCTGATTCGCTATGTCGATGCCGATGGCAAGAAGGTGATCGTTTCGGAGCAGGACAACCCGGCGCTGTTCAAGCAGCTCAGTGAAGATTTCAAAGCGCTGTCCGGGATCAATGCCAGCGAGAAAGACGGCTATGTGCGTGCCGGCGGCGATGAAAAGACACCGGACAAACTTACCGACATTCGTGCCGTGGGCCCCGAAGACGAGGTCGGCCCAGGCCTGATCCGTTTCGAAACGCAGGACGGCAAGAAAGTCGTGGTCTCCAAACGGGACAACCCGGCACTGTTCGAATTCGCCAAGAACGCCCGTGAGCAGATCCAGGGCAAGGAAAAGAGCAGCGACGATGGCTATCGCGTGGCGGGCGATAACGAAACCTGGCCGCCGTTTGGGGGCACCACCATCGGCCCGCCTGACGAGATGGGGCCGAACCTGATCCGCTACGAGCACAATGGCGAGAAGGTGGTGGTCGCCCGCGAAGACAACCCCAAGCTCTACGACCACCTGGTCGGTATGTATAAGGTGATGACCGACCCGGGCAAGAAGAGCGCACTGGAAGGCGCACTCAACGGCGGTGCGGTGCTCGACGACGCGAACGCGCCGCTGCCCGGCCTGAACGATATCAGCGACTTGTCCTGGCAAGAGGGTGAGCAGGACAGCGTGCTCAGCTACAAGACCCAGGATGGTCAGTGGCATGTGGTCAGCAAGGACATCGCGCCGGAGCAGTTCAAGCAGGTGCAGCAGGTCAGTGAAACCTGGGCCAAGATTCACGACAGCGAAGCCCAAGGCTACAAGCTCGCCGGCCCTAATGACTTCATCAAGAATCAAGACAGCCAGATCGGCTCGCCCGACGAGCTGGGTGATGGCCTGATCCGCTACGAGAACGCAGACGGCAAGTTCATCGTTTCCAAGGACATCAGCCCGCAACTTTACGAAGATGTGCTGGCCCGCTGGACCGGCGCGACCGAGGGGGACGTCGACAGTACCCGCAGCTCGCACAACCTGCCGCCGCGCGACGACCTGGATGTGCTCAACCTGGGCACCGGTGAGCATGCCGACCCGGATGATCCAAAGTCGGCCGAGCTCAACGTCAGCGAACTGGCCACGCAGAAGTTGATCGAGGGTTACCGCAAAGGCGTGGAGGATGGCTCCATTGCCAAAGACGACCCGCGTGCCAAGCTGGTGCGTGCGCTCGAGGCTCAGGCGGCCTATTCCAACGGCCACGGCATTACCGGCTACGAAGAAACACCGGGCGCCTTCGGCGGCACCTGGCGTGAGTTCAGCGACGGGCAAACCGAGCTGACCAGCGCCGACATGCACGACATCATCGATGGGCCCAAGCTCAAGGAAGCGATCAGTGAGTTGTTCTCCGACCCCACGATCGCCAAAGACTACAAGGACCAGATGAGTGCGGCGATCGACAAGCTGCCGAACAAGGATGAGATCAAGCAGAAGCTACTGGATATGGTCGGCGAGCACCGCTACGAGTACGTGGCCTACCTCAACGACCTGAAGAAGCAGGGCAAGGTCACCGAGGCGCAGGAAGACCTCTCCAACACGCTCACATCGCTGGCGATGTTCGACCCGGACGCTGCCACCAAGGCGGCGCAGGACATCCAGGCCGATGGCCTGACCACCGACCTGAACGAGCTGGTCGGCAACCCCAGCAAGATCAGCGAAGACAACAAGGAGCTGGCCACCAAAGACCTGTTCGGCCTGCTCAAGAGTGTGCTCAAGGGGGATGCGATCGACCTCCCTCGGCGAGTGCAGGAATCGATCGATAAATTCCTGCAGGAGGGTTTCAAGGATAAGAAAAAGGCCGAGGCGGTGACCAAGGCGCTGGAAGAGCTGGGTGATGCATACAAAAACAAGGGCAGCATTTCACAAGCCGATATCGACACCGCGCTGAGCAAGTCCTACGTCCCGATTGCCGATCGCGGCACTTTGGGCGCCATATTCAGCGGCCTCAATACCAAAGGGATTTTGGGCTCGCTGGGCGCTGGGGTGTCGTTGTTCTCCGGCATCTATCAGCTGGTAGGCGATGGCGGCAAGCTGGGTGAAACCCCTGAGCAGCGGTTGGCGATCGCCAAGGATTTCCTGTTCTTCGCCGGTGCCTCCGGGCAGTTCGTCAGGGCCGGAGACGCGGTGGCCGGGCTGATGGGCAAAGGTGGGGTGGTTGACCTGCTCGGCCTGGACAAAAGCCTGCCGGAGATCTGGGGCAAAGAGGGCGTGCAGGGCAAGCAGATCGACTTCAAGACCGGCGAGGTCCCCGCCGAACTCAGAACCCGGATTGAAGCAGCGCTCGAAAACGTACCCAGCTACACCAAGGACTTCAACACCTTGCTCGGTGATGGTGCAGGCTCGGCCGATGAAGCCGCCAAGATAGGCCAGAGCATCAGCCAGCGCATCGAAGGCGCCGGGGTATCGGCAGGCAAGGCGGCCAAGATCGCAGGGTCTGTTATCAAGGTGCTGGGCCCGGCAACCGACATCGTCGGCGGCTTCGCCGATATCGTACTCGGTGCGTTCACCATCAAGAGCGGCGTGAAAAGCAATGACCCGCTGGTCAAGGCCCAGGGTGGCCTGCAGATCGCGGCCGGCGCCTTCGGTGCCTCGGCCGGTGTCGTAGGCGCAGCAGCGCTGATTGGCGCAGGCTCCGCCGCAGCGCTTACTGGCCCATTCTTTCTGGTGGGTGTGGTGTTGGCCGTGGTGGGCGGGATCATCGGCTATTTCGTCGACCACAATAAAAAGCAGAAGGCCACCGAGAAGGAAAACGACTGGTACCGAGACTTGGCCGCCGACGGGCTGTTGCAGGACAACTGGGGCGACAAGGTCGAATACGCGCATTATTCCATCTACCACTACGGCGGCCGCGAGGCGCCCGAGGACGACAGCCTGTTCCGCTTCCAGCAAAGCGAGTGGCAACATTTCGACGAGACGCCTCAAAAGGGCGGTTCTTCATCCAACCGGCTGGATGAGTCGCTGCACAAAGACGAAAACGGCATCGTTGGCTACAACACCAATGGCACGGCGATGAACGAGTACGGCAAGGCGTTTTACGAGAAAAACAAGGAAACCCTCGATTACATCCACTCACGCTGGGATGACTGGAACGGCTCGGACAAGATCGTCAGCGACAAGGACCTGCGCAAGATCGCCGCTGGCGGTGATGAAAAGGACAAGAACGCCGCCCAGTTCCTGCTCGACAACAAAGGGTTCTTCGACATGCTCGACACGTTCTGGAAGCGCGATGGTGCCGACGGCAAGTTGAGCACCGACGACCTGGAGGCTTACCTGAAGCTGGTCGGCGGCATGGAGTTGAAAGAAGGCGACGAGGTGTTCTATGACCCGGAATACACCGATGGGAAGAAGTTTGGGGAGTAGCGCTGCATTGCGCTGTTGACTGCTCGTCGCGCGACAAGCCGCCCTCCCACGTCCTAAGTGCAAGGCAGTGGGAGGGCGGCTTGCCACGCGGGGCGCTATACCCGCCAAGGCCACTCACTCCCCGCCGGCGCGCAGCCGAGCCAGGTCCCTGGAGGGCGGCGCGCCGTACTGGCGGCTGTATTCACGGCTGAACTGGGACGGGCTTTCATAGCCCACCCGGTAGCAAGCTGCAGCAGCTTCAAGCCCTTCATTGAGCATCAGCCGCCGCGCTTCCTGCAGGCGAAGCTGCTTCTGGTACTGAAGCGGGCTTAAGTTGGTCACTGCCTTGAAGCGGTGGTGCAGGGTCGACACACTCAGGTTGACCTTGCGCGCCAGGTCATCGATACGCAAGGGCTGGTGGAAATGCCCATTGAGCCAATCCACGGCCTGGCTCACCCGGTGAGTCTGGCTGTTGCACAGCGCGATCTCATACAACCGATGGCCCTGCTTGCCGCGCAGCAAACGGTAGAGGATTTCTCGCCTGATCAGTGGCGCAAGCATGGGAATGTCGCGCGGCGTATCCACAAGCCTTACCAGGCGCAGCAATGCGTCTAGCAGCGGCGCCTCCATCGGTTCCACATACAGCCCGCGTTCGGCAGGGCGGGTAGCCACACCTTGCGGGCCCACGTCGGCGATCAGCTGGGTGATCTCGGCGGGGTCAATGTCAAGCCGCACCAGCAGGCTTGGGTCGTCGGGGGTTGCGTTGAGCAACCGGCCGCTGACCGGCATCGCCACCGACACCACCAGGTAATGCAACGGGTCGTACACATAGCGCTCATCGCCCAAGTACACCTCTTTGCTGCCGTGAGCGAAAACGCACAGCGCCGGCTGGGCGATGGTGGCTGCCGAGGGCTGGCAGTGCTCGTAGCGGGTCAGATGCAGGTCGGGCACCGCGCACGGGCAGCACACATGGCCCTCGGGCGTGCTGTGGGTATGGCGACGGATCAGCCCGGCCAGTTCCTGGCGCTGGGCTTCGAGGGGGGAGGCGGAGGAAGACATGGCAGGCTCCAGAAGAGGCCGATGGCCGGGCCGACGATGCGAAAAGATAGCTATAGGCAAATCGGCCGGGGTAGGCCAATCCTGCGAAATGCTTGCCTGATCCTGCTCTATCCCTAAGTTTGCGGGGTTGTTTCAGTCGCTCAGGTTTAGCCTGCACGTGGTTGAACCCTGGGTGGGAAAACACGTTGTGCAGAATCGGGCAAGCCAGTGGCAGGATCGGGATAACGCGCCGTTAACCCGGCCAGTATTCTCTATGGCTGTCAGAGTTTTCCAATTGTTACCAGGGAGAAACGCCATGACTTCACTTCCCGCCGTTAGCCACTGTGTGTTCCTGCGTGCCCCTCACGGCCGCAGCGAAGCGCTGGGCGCGTGCCTCGGGCACTTGGCCCGCCGCACCCTTGAGGCCCCGGGGTGCCTGCACTGCGTGGCGCAACCGGCGTTGCATGATGAGGCCACTTGGCTGCTCAGCGCCCAGTGGGCCAGCGAAGAGGCCTCCGCCGCCTGGGCCGGCACGCCGGGGGGCGACTGGTTCAGCCTGCTGGCCCGCGACGGCCTGGTCATTCACATCGACGTGCAGACCTTCGGCCAGGCCGTGCACGCCGAGCCTGCGATGCGCCGGGCCAGTTGATCAGCCCTGCGGACGAGTCATCGCGAAACGCTCGCCGAGGCGGAAGTAATCGGCCGGGCCGCCGCCGCGCATGATGGGGTCAGCCGCCACGGTGTCATAGACGCCGTCCTTGATCATCGCCTTGGCGATGTGCACCGCTACTACCTCACCTAACACCAGCCAGTTGGGCAGCGCTTCACCTGCTGCCGTCGTCAGTTGGATGATTTGGCTCACCTTGCATTCGAAGGCCACGGGGCTTTCCATCACCCGCGGTGGCTTGACCAGCCGAGACTCGGCGGGGGTCACCCCGGCCAGCTCGAATTCGCTGACCTGCGGCCCTACCGGTGCACTGCTCTGGTTCATCTGCTGAGCCAGCGGCCAGGTCGAGAGGTTCCACACGAACTCGCCGCTGCTTTCTATATTGGCCAGGCTGTCCTTGCGGCCCAGGCTGCTGAAACCAATGACCGGCGGTTTGTCGGCGAACGCATTGAAAAAACTGTAGGGCGCCAGGTTCAGTATTCCTTCGGGGCTGCACGACGACACCCAACCGATGGGCCTGGGCGCAATGATCGCTTTGAACGGGTCATGCGCCAGGCCATGGCCCTTGGCGGTTTCATAGAAGTGCATTGCATCGCTCATGGCGCTTTCCTTTGATGGGGTAAGGGCAGTGTGCCATAGGCGTAACTGCATGTTGCGTAAAACCCCAAGGCCCGGCTATCGTGGCCCGCGTCCCGTTCAGCCTGGAGAACCCATGGGCGGCTTGGTGTTCCCTTGGCGTAATGACAACCGCTTCGAGCTGCTGATCGACGGCCCGCAGTTCTTCCCGCGCATGCTTGATGCTGTCCAGGCCGCGACGGACCAGATCGACCTTGAGTTGTACCTGGTCGAGGCCGGCAGTTGCGCCGAGGCCGTGGTGCAGGCGTTGTGCGATGCGGCCGAGCGAGGCGTTTGTGTGCGCTGCCTGTTTGACGGCTATGGCAGCCTCAAACTTGGCCGCGCGCTGCTTGAACGCCTGGAAGCGGCCGGGGTGCAACTGCGGCATTACAACCCGGTTCATTGGCGGCGCGGGCTGCGCAACCTGTACCGGGATCACCGCAAACTGCTGGTGGTCGACCAGCGCCTGGCCGTGGTCGGCGGCACAGGTGTCACCGATGAGTTCTGGCAACCTGGCCAGCCCAGCAGCGAGTGGCACGAGGTGATGGTCGCTATCGAAGGGCCCTTGGTTGCCGATTGGCAGACACTGTTCGACCGCCAGTGGCGGGCCAACACCCGCCGTACCGAATGGCGCCCGCCCATGCCGTTTGGGTTGCCGCGCTTACCCCGCCTGCCTGACGGGGATGACCATCAGGGTGAGGGCCGGGTCGCTTATGCCGATGCCCGCCAGCATCGCGACATTCTGCAATCGCTCAAGCGCGCCTTGCGCACTGGGCAGCGCCGCATCTGGTTCGCTACGCCTTACTTTCTGCCGACCTGGTCAGTGCGCCGTGCCCTGCGCCGTGCCGCCGGCCAGGGCGTGGACGTACGGTTGCTGCTCACTGGCCCGCGAACGGATCACCCTTCGGTGCGGTACGCCGGCCACCGCTATTACCCGCGCTTGTTGCGGGCGGGGGTCAAGATCTTCGAATACCAACCGTGTTTCCTGCACCTGAAGATGGTGCTGGTGGACGATTGGGTGAGCGTCGGCTCCTGCAACTTCGACCACTGGAACCTGCGCTTCAACCTGGAGGCGAACCTAGAAGCCATCGACCCGGCGTTCACGGCCGCCGTGCAGGCCAGCTTTCAGGCTGATTTTGCCGAAAGCCGGCAGGTGACACTGGCCGACTGGAAACGCAGGCCGCTGTGGCGGCGGGTACAGCAACGGGTGTGGGGCTGGGTGGACCGCGTGGTGGCCAATGCGCTTGATCGGAGGAATTAAACCTCGCGATCCAGAGGCCGATAGTGATGGCTGAGTGGCACAAGACCTGCTTTCAACTGCCTATCACCGGCCAGCCAAGGAACTCCCTGTGAACGTCATGCCTCGCAAGATCATTACCCGCCTGTCGCTGGGGATGCTGTTTATCGTACTGATCACCGCCTTGGCGATCTATGCGGTGATGGTGTTTTCCGGCGAGCCTAAACTCATCCAGACCAACACCGAACGGGCCGAGCAGTCGGCGGCGGCGATCGCTGGGCAGTTGTCCATCGAGCTGGGTGAGGTTGAGGGGAGGGTCGTGGCCATGGCCCGGCTGGGTGGTTCACTGCCCAAAGACCCGGAACTGGTCAAGGCCAGCCTGGCGCCGATCATCGACTCATTGAGCGCCACGGCAATCGCCGGCGGCGGCTTGTGGCCCGAGCCTGGGGCCTTCACCCCTGGGGTGGACCTGCGCAGTTTCTACTGGGCGCGCAGCGGCCAGGCGCTGGGGTATTCGGAAGAGTACAACGCGCCGGGCACCGAGGCGTACCAGGCGGCAGACTGGTACCTGAAGGGCAAGGCCTCCGATGCCAGCCATTGCGGATGGTCAGACGCCTATCTGGACCCGGTGAGCAAGATCCTGATGACCACCTGCACCGTGCCCTACCAGCGCGACGGCCGCTTTGCGGGGGTGGCCACCATCGACATGACGCTTTCGGGGTTGGCCGATTTTCTCAAGGCCAACGGCAAGGTTACTGGGGGCTACGCCTTCGCCCTGGACCGTTCGGGCAAGGTTCTTTACTTCCCCGGCCAGGCGGCGGCCGACGACAAGGCCCTGGCCGAGCGCCTGCCGTGGTTCTCTGCAGTGAGTGACTGGCGCGGCAAGCCGCAGGCCGGGACCACCACCTTCCCGGTGGCCCGCGAGGGGCAGCTGGGCGAGGCGGCCTATGTAAGCCTCACCCGTATTCCCTCGACCGGCTGGGTGATCGGCCTGGTCACGCCGCAGGCGCAGATGACAGCCGTGGCCAAGCGCCTGACGCTGGACATCCTCTCGATTCTGCTGCCGCTGTTGCTGGTAGTGTTCAGCCTGGCCTGGCTGGCAGGCCGCGCCATCCTGCGCCAGATCGGCGAAACCACCGAGCAGATCGACCGCCTCAGCCAGGGCGGCAGCAGCGGCGAAAAACTCGAAGTGCTGCGCGACGATGAGATCGGCGCGCTGCGCCAATCGGTGAACCGCTACGCCGGTACCCTGCGCGACATGCTCAAAGCCATCGCCAGCGAGGCGGCGCAGTTGCAGAGCCAGTCCGACGATGTAGCGCGCCTGGCTACCCTGATGGCCGAGCGAGCCGAAAAGCAGCGCGAAGACAACGATCTGTTGGCCACGGCGATTACCGAAATGTCGTCCAGTGCCCAGGAAGTGGCGCGTACCACGGTCGACTGCTCCGATACTGCCCGCTCCTCGCTGGAAACTGCTCGCGGCAGCCAACGCCACGTGGGTGAGAACAGCCAGACGATCGGTTCGCTGGCTGGCGACCTGACCCAGGTCGCCCAGGCCATCACAGGCCTGGGGCAGGACATCGAGAGCGTCAGCGGCGTGCTGGAGGTGATCAAGGCGATTTCCGCACAGACCAACCTGCTGGCGCTCAACGCCGCCATCGAGGCAGCCCGTGCCGGTGAGCAGGGCCGGGGCTTTGCCGTGGTGGCCGACGAGGTGCGTACCCTGGCTGCGCGCACACAGACCTCGGCTGCACAGATTCAAGACATGATCACCGAACTGCGCAGCGCCTCTACCCGCGCCGTCAATACCATGGTTGCCGGAGAGGACCGCACGCGCACTGTTGTCGACCAGGCCGGTTTGCTGGTCGATTCGTTGGGGAGCACGGTCAGCGCCTTCGATGACATCGTCCAGCGCGCTCAGCAGATTGCGGTGGCAGCCCAGGAGCAGAGCCACGTCACTCAAGAGATCAACGAGCTGGCGGTGCGTATCCACCAGGCCAGTGAGGAAGGCGCGCGTGATGCCGGTTCGCTTTCGGGCCTCAGCCGTGGCATGCAGGACCTCTCACGCCGGTTGGCGAGCCTGAGCCGGGGTAGCTGAGTGGTTGGAACAGGCTACCCTTGATCGAACACGATCAAGGAGCCTGTCTGATGAGCGCCAAGAAAATCCTGATGCTGGTGGGCGATTACGTCGAAGACTATGAAGCAATGGTGCCCTTCCAGGCGTTGCAGATGGTCGGGCACAGCGTGCATGCGGTGTGCCCTGGGAAAAGCGCGGGCCAGGGGGTGCGTACGGCGATCCATGACTTCGAAGGCGACCAGACCTACAGCGAAAAACCCGGCCACCTGTTCGTTCTCAACCAGGATTTCGCCCGCGTGCACGTCTCGGACTATGACGCGCTGGTGATCCCCGGTGGGCGCGCGCCGGAATACCTGCGCTTGAATGAAGAGGTGCTGGCGATGGTCAGCCATTTCGCCGAGGCCCGCAAACCCATTGCGGCGATCTGTCATGGGGCTCAATTGCTGGCGGCCGCCGGCGCGCTCGACGGGCGTGAATGCAGTGCGTACCCCGCCTGCGCGCCGGAGGTGAAGCTGGCGGGCGGAAAGTTCATGGACATCGCGGTCAGTGAAGCGCACGTGGACGGCAACTTGGTCACGGCCCCGGCGTGGCCTGCGCACCCGGCATGGCTGGCGGCTTTTTTGACCGTCCTCGGCACACGAATCGGCTGACGCGGGTGGACTACCTGCATGAAAAAGCCGCTCACAGGGAGCGGCTCGTTCTACGCCGGCGGGGCTTACTTCACTTCGACCGCCAGGCTTTGGGCGATCTTGTTCTGCCAGATCGCCGGGCCCGTGATGTGCACCGACTCGCCGTTGCTGTCGACCGCCACGGTGACGGGCATGTCCTTGACCTCGAACTCGTAGATCGCTTCCATGCCCAGTTCAGGGAAGGCCAGCACTTCGGATTTCTTGATCGCCTGCGCTACCAGATAGGCGGCGCCGCCCACGGCCATCAGGTAGCTGGCCTTGCTGTCTCTGATCGCGTCGATGGCAGTAGGGCCGCGCTCGGACTTGCCGATCATGCCCAGCAGGCCGGTTTGCTCGAGGATCTGGCGGGTGAACTTGTCCATCCGGGTGGCCGTGGTGGGGCCGGCCGGGCCGACCACTTCGTCACGCACCGGGTCGACCGGGCCGACGTAATAGATGAAGCGGCCCTTGAGGTCCACCGGCAGCGGCTCGCCCTTGTTGAGCATGTCGACGATGCGCTTGTGCGCAGCGTCGCGGCCGGTCAGCATCTTGCCGTTGAGCAGCAGGGTTTCACCTGGCTTCCAGCTCTGCACCTCTTCGGGTGTAACGGTGTCGAGGTTGACGCGCCGCGCCGAAGGGCCCGCTTCCCAGACGATTTCCGGATAGGCATCCAGGGGCGGGGCTTGCAGGCTGGCCGGGCCCGAGCCGTCGAGCACGAAGTGTGCGTGGCGGGTGGCCGCACAGTTGGGGATCATGCACACCGGCAGCGAGGCGGCGTGGGTCGGGTAGTCCATGATCTTGACGTCCAGCACGGTGGTCAGGCCGCCGAGGCCCTGGGCACCGATGCCCAGCTGGTTGACCTTGTCGAACAGCTCAAGGCGCAGCTCCTCGATGCGGTTCTGCGCACCGCGAGCCTTGAGCTCGTGGATGTCGATCGGGTCCATCAACACTTCCTTGGCCATCACCGCCGCTTTCTCTGCGGTGCCGCCGATACCGATGCCGAGCATGCCCGGCGGGCACCAGCCGGCACCCATGGTAGGCACGGTCTTGAGCACCCAGTCGACGATCGAGTCGGAGGGGTTGAGCATGGCCATCTTGGACTTGTTCTCCGAACCGCCACCCTTGGCTGCGACGTCCACCTCAACGGTGTTGCCGGGCACGATGGAGTAGTGGATCACCGCCGGAGTGTTGTCCTTGGTGTTCTTGCGGCTGCCGGCAGGGTCGGCCAGGATCGAGGCGCGCAGCACGTTCTCAGGCAAGTTGTAGGCGCGGCGCACGCCTTCGTTGATCATGTCGTCGACGCTCAGGGTGGCGCCGTCCCAGCGCACGTCCATGCCAACGCGCACGAACACGGTGACGATGCCGGTGTCCTGGCAGATGGGCCGATGGCCGGTGGCGCACATGCGCGAGTTGATCAGGATCTGAGCGATCGAATCACGGGCAGCCGGCGACTCTTCACGTTGGTAGGCCTCATGCATGGCCTGGATGAAGTCGACGGGGTGGTAATAGGAAATGAACTGCAGGGCATCGGCGACGCTTTGAATCAGGTCGTCTTGCTTGATCACGGTCATCAGGCGCGCTCCTCTTTTTTGGCGGGAACAGGTTCGGTTGCCGCCAGCGGGCCAGCGCGAGGCCTTGGACGGCGCCCCGGCAGGGCGGGGGGCCGCATGCGAGGGCGCGGCAGTATAGCGCGCCGGTGCACGCCTGGCACCCGCAGCAATGGAGCATTGGCCAGGCGGTGCGGCCTGAGGTTCACGCAAGTAACTGAAGTAGGGATGGTTATTTTTGGGTAAGCACTCTAAAGTGGCAACTTGCCATATCCTGCGGTGCCGGCAAGGGATGGATCAACCTTGAGCACGGTGAGTCAACGAGTGACCGATAAGACCCTGCAAGCCCTCTTGCTCAAGCGCTTCGGCCTGGCAGCAGGCACTTATGTGCTGTTTCTGGCAGCTGCCTGGTGCGCCTGGTTTGCTGGCGACCTGGCGCTTTCGTTGCCGGCGGCGCTTTGCGGCACTGCTCTGGTCGTCGGCTGCCAGCTGGCACTGCTTGCGGTGTTCTCCAGCCAGCTGAACTGGCGCTTTTCCGACCCCAGCCTGACGCAGGCCCAGGTCGTTGCTGCCATCGTGTCGCTCACCGGGTTGCTGGCTTTTTTAGGCCAGACCCGTGGGCTGTTCATGATGCTCTACGTGGTACTGCTGCTGTTTGGGTTATTCCATTTACCCAGGCGAGTGTTCGTGCGCTGTGCAGTGCTCGAGTTTGCAGGTTTCAGCGCCATGAACCTGGCCCTTGCCTGGCATGAACGGCTGGACCGCCCCGGCGAGGCGTTGATCCAGACGCTTGTGCTGTCGCTGGCCCTGGTATGGATTTGCCTTTACGCCAGCTATGTACAGGCCTCTCGCCAGCGCATGCGCCAGCGGCGCTTTGCATTGCAGGCCCACCAAGACACCCTGCGCGGCATGATGCGCCAGCTCGAAGACCTGGTAGCCACCGATGAGTTGACCGGGCTGTTCAACCGCCGGCATTTCCTGCGCATGGCCTCCAGCGAGCTGGCGATCCTGCGCCCGGGCATGTGCCATGGCCTGGCGCTGATAGACCTGGACCACTTCAAACGTATCAACGACGTGCACGGGCATGCGGCGGGCGATCAGGTTTTGCAGGTGTTCGCTGAAGTGGCGCTGACCTGCCTGCGTGAGGGCGATGTGCTTGCGCGCTACGGGGGCGAGGAATTCGTGCTGATGTTGCCGGACTCCGACAGCGAGCGCCTGAGGCTGTGTTGCGAGCGCTTGCGACAGGCCTTCCAGAATGCTGCGCCTGTCGGTGGGCGTATCACACCTTTGAGCCTGTCGGCGGGCATGACATTGCTGGAGCCAGGCGATGACCTGGACGATGCCTTGCAACGTGCCGACAAGGCGCTTTACCAAGCCAAGCGCGAAGGGCGCAACCGCTGTTGCGCGGCCTGGGAAGTGGCCGATGCCTGAGCTGCGTGCGTTGGGCCGCACGGCACGGCCAGCCTCCGGCAGCAACTTGCTCGACGCCCTGCTGGCAATGGAGGTAGCGGTGCCCTGGAGCTGCCGTGCCGGCAATTGCCAGGCGTGCCTGGTGTGCTGCGAAGCCGGGGAACCTGCCGATGAGCAGCCAGACGCGTTGCCGGCCTCCCTGCGAGAACAGGGGTGGCGGCTGGCTTGCCAATGCCGCGTTGTCGACGACTTGCAGGTCAGGCCTTTCGACCCCGCGCATGACGCAACCCCTGCGCGCGTAATAGCCTTGCGATGGCTGGCAGGTGAGGTGCTGGTGCTGCGCCTGGCACCGGAGCGGCCCATTCGCTACAGGGCCGGGCAGCACGTGCAACTGTGGCTGGCCGGCGTCGCACGGCCTTACTCCTTCGCAAGCGTGGCACACACCGACCCTTGGCTGGAATTCCACATAGCCTGCCGCCACGGCGGCGCTTTCGCCAGGGCTGCGCGAGCGTTGCGCCTGGGCGATGCGATAGGCCTTGGCCAGGTCAGCGGCGGGGCGTTGCATTACGACCCGTCCTGGTCTGGAAGGCCCCTGTGGCTCCTGGCCGCTGGCACCGGCCTGGCCCCGTTATGGGCGGTGCTGCGTGAAGCCGTGGCTGCCGGGCATCAAGGGCCGATCCATGTGATGCATGTGGCACGCGAGCCCTACTGGCAGCCAGAGTGGCAAACGTTGCAGGCGCAGTGGCCTGCGCTCAGCGTCGAGTGCCTGGAAGCCTTGCCCACGGGGCTGCGCGCCGATCGGCGCACGATGGCCCTGGCCTGTGGCTCGCCACAACGGGTCGAAGCCTTCAGCCGGGCCTTGTTCATGGCCGGCGTGCCGCGCAGCCAAATTCTGGTTGAGCGGTTTCTGACGCGAGAAACCGGCTCGGCGGCAGAATGAGGGCCTAGCCCGCGTTTCAGCTGAGCAGTTCGGCGAACTGCTTGTCGGCTTCAAGTACCGGGGGCAGTGCCTGGAACAGCGCATCGAGGTCGACACCATCGAACAGCGGCGTGCGCAGTGACTCCTTGGCCTCCTCGCTCAAGCCACCGTAAGTTTCCAGCGCGTCCGATACCAGGATCGCCTGCGCCAGGATGCGCGGCTGTACTTCGTTGTTCGGTGCCTGCAGCGGCTTGGCCTGGTAGGCGATTGCGTTCTGAATGACCTTGGGCAGGTTCCAGCGGCGCGTCAGCTCTGCGCCCACTTCGGGGTAACCAAAACCCAGTTGCAGGCTTTCGCTGGCCACATGGCCTGCCGTGTTGCCGCGGTGCGCGGCATTGACGCGCTCGGCGACCTCGGGGGCGCCGATCTGGATCAGCAGCTCGCCGATGTTGTGCATCACCCCGCTGGTAAAGGCGATCTCGGCGTCGGCACCGCTCTTTTTCGCAAGAATCCGCGCCACGCTCGCCACCTCGAAGCTTTTGAGCCAGAAACCCTTGATGTCGAAGCTGGGGCCGGCCTTGAAGGCACCGGTGACCGCGCTGGCCAAGACCAAGGTGCGCAGGGTGTTGAAACCCAGGCGCGAAGCGGCGTCTTCGATGCTGGTCGATTCACGGGCGCCGCGAAAGCGCGCCGAGTTGGCCAAACGCAGGATCTTGGCGGAAATCACCGGGTCTTTTTCGATGTTGCGCGCTACGGCATCAAGGCTGGAGGTTGGGTTGTCGAACTGCAGGATCAGATCCTGGGCGACCTTGGGGATGCTGGGCAGGGTGTGGATTTGCGCAAACAGGGTTTCGATTTCCATGGGCGGCACCTTATGTCGACGGTTCCCACAACCATAGGCGATTTTCACCTGATGCAACGGCAAAAACGCCCAGGCGCGCTTCAGGCCCGAAAGCGCGCCATGATCTCAGCGCGCAGCGGGCTGGTGAGGGTGGCCGCAGCACCGTACTCCAGCCGCGACAGCACCTGGGCGGCGGGGTAGAGCACCGGGTCTTGCAGCATGTCCGCAGGCAGCAGCGCGTCTACCCGCTTGTCACCGCTGGGAAAACCATGGGCCATGACCTCACGCACGTTTTGCGCGGGC
The DNA here is from genome assembly GCF_003097135.1 of Pseudomonas sp. URIL14HWK12:I12. GTDB lineage: Bacteria > Pseudomonadota > Gammaproteobacteria > Pseudomonadales > Pseudomonadaceae > Aquipseudomonas. The sequence goes on along the minus strand of NZ_QEQL01000005.1, from coordinate 268,614 downwards.
GTCAGCAGATAGTCGATCAGTGCGTAAGCGGCGTCCTTGCGGGTGCTGGCGCGGTTGATGGCAAAGAAATCTGTCCATACTTCACCGCCTTCCTCACCCAGAACATAGGTGAAAGCGGAGTTGTCTGCGCGCAGCAGGCGGGCGTCGCCTGTCCAGGCCATGGATAGCCAGGCATCGCCGCTTTGCATCATCGGCTGGATATCGGAGGTCACCGCCAACACGTGCGGGCGGGCCTGCATCATCAAGGCTTCGGCCTTTTCCAGCTCCTGTGGCACCAGCGAGTTGAAACTGAAGCCACAGGCCTTGAGGGCATTGCCGATGGCGGTGAGCTGGTAGTCGTGCACCAGGGTTCGGCGGTCGGCGCGGGTGCGCGCCATGTGCCAGAACTCGCGCCAACTGGCCGGCCCTTGGCGCAATTTGTCAGCGTTGTAGAGCATGCCGGTGGTGCCCCAGTTCTTCGGCAGCCCGTAAGGCACCTTGGCGACTTTGCCTTGAGTAATCATTCGCCCGTCGTAGGCATCGGGGTCGAAGGCTTGCACGCGCGACAGGTCCAGGGGCTCGATCAGGCGCTGGCCGGCGTAACTGGGGATGACGTAGTTGGTACTCACCAGTACATCGATGCCAAGGCTGTTGTCGCGCAGCTTGCCGAGCATTTCTTCGTTGGAGCCGGAAACGTCCACCGTCACCCGGACACCCGTGGCCTGCTGGAAGTGGTCAAGGTTTTCCTGGCTGTGGTAATGCGGCCAAGTTGCCAGCACCACCCGATCGCCCAGGTCAGGCCGGGCCATCACGGGGCGCGCCTGCGCCGCCAGGGTCGCCATCGCCAGGCCCAGGCCGGTGCGCCCGAGAAAGGTACGGCGGCTGATCGAGCCGCGTTGGAAGCTGCGGAGCAATTTGAGGAAGAAATGAGCGTCCATGGTGCCGCCGCAGCGATGATATGGCGTAATGGAAGCACAGCCGCTTGCGGTTGTCAGCAGCGCGCACGGCTTAGTGTGTGAAGTCTGCGAGCACGTTCTCACGAAGCCGCACCAAGCGCTGGTCGCTGCGCTGGCGGGGGCGCGGCAGGCCCACCTCGACCACCCGCTTGATCCGCCCCGGCCCAGGCTGCATCACCACCACCCGGTCGCCCAGGTACACCGCTTCTTCGACATCGTGGGTCACCAGCACCATGGTGATTTTCTCCTGCGCCCAGATACGCTGCAGCTCGTCCTGCAGGCGGGCACGGGTCAAGGCGTCCAGCGCGCCGAATGGCTCATCGAGGAGCAACACCCCGGGGCGATTGACCAACCCCCGTGCGATCGCGACACGCTGGGCCATGCCCCCGGAAATCTGGTGCGGGTAGGCTTGGGCGAAGCGCTCCAACCCCACCAGCGCCAGGTGCTCACTGACCGCCTCTCGCTTGGCCGCGGTGGGCAGGGGGCTGTTCTTCAGGCCGACGGCGATGTTCTCCCGCACGTTCAACCAGGGGAACAGCCGGTGGTCCTGGAACACGATGCCACGCTCCAGGCCGGTACCGCTGACCGGCTCGCCTCCCAGCAGGATGCGCCCTTCGTAGGCGGTCTCCAGCCCCAGGATCATGCGCAGCAGGGTGGATTTACCGCAGCCGCTGGCACCGACGATGCTGATGAACTCCCCCGGCGCAATGGCCAGGGCGATGTCGTCGAGCACCTGCAGCTCGGCGCCTTGGTTGTTCAGAAAACGTTTGCTCAGGTGCTCAAGCACCAGGCTGTTGTGCGCGCCCATCCAGATTGCCCCTTGTTCAAAGATTGCCGTAAAGCCTGCGCAGCCGCTGCTCGGCGAGCCGCGCCAAGCCGTTCAGGGCCCAGCCCACCAGGCCGATCACCAGCATGCCGAACAGCACCTGGTCCATGCGAAAGTGCTCGCTGCCGTCGATCAATGTGTTGCCGATGCCTTCGCCTGAAACGAGCAGGTATTCCGCACCGATGGTTGCCAGCCACGCGTAGATCAACGCGAGGTACAGGCCGGTGAACAGCGAGGGCAGCGCGGCGGGCAGGCGTACCAGCCAGAGTGTTTGCCAGCGGCTGTAGCCGTATACCTTGGCCACCTCCAGCAGCGTCGCGGGCACCTTGCGCAGGCCGTCGCGGGTGTTGACCGCCACCGGCACCAGCGCGGCCAGCGACAAGAACACCACCTTGGCCACGTCGCCCAGCCCGAACCACACCGAGATCAGCGGGATCCAGGCGAACAGCGACACCTGCTTGAAGGCATTGAAGCTACCGCCTAACAGCCGCTCGCCCAAATGCGACAGCCCCAGCAGCGCACCCAGTAGCAGCCCAAGGCTGGCACCGATGGCAAACCCCGCCAGGTCCCGGGCCAGGCTGGCCCCCAGGGCCGTCCACAGGTGCCCGCTGGTCACATAGGTTTCGGCGGTGTTCCACACCTGGTCGGGGGCCACCAGCATCTTCGAATCGCTCATGCCCATGCTGGCCGTGCCCCACCAGGCTGCCACCGCCACCAGTGGCAGCACTGCACCACGGTAATCCCTCATGTCGGCCTCCAGAGGCTAAGGCGCCTTTCGGCGACCTCGAACAGGCGGTCGATGGCATAGCCCAATGCCCCCACCACCACGACCGCCGCCATCACCAGGTCGAGCTGAAACAGTTGGCGGCCATAGACGATCAGGTAGCCCAACCCTTCGCTGGAGGCCACCAGCTCCACCACCACCAGCGACAGCCAAGCCTTGGTAAAGCCCAGGCGTAGGGCCGTGAACAGGGTGGGCACCGCAGCCGGCGCGATGATCTGGCTGATCGCTTGCCAGCGGCCGAAGCCGTACACCCGGCCCACTTCCAGCAATTGGCGTGGGGCCTGCTCGAAGGCCTGCAAGGTGCCCAGGGTGATCGGTACCAGTGCGGCCAGGGCGATCAACGCGTACTTGAGCGGCTCGCCGATGCCGAATAGCAACAAGGCAAAAGGCAGCCAGCCCAACACCGGGATCTGCACGAGGGCATTGAAGGTGGGCAGCAGGTAGGCGCGTGCGCTGGGCAACAGCCCCATCAGCCCGCCCAGCCCCAGCCCCAACCCGGCACCCACGGCAAAGCCTGCGAACACCCGCAGCAGGCTGGCGCGGGTGTTGAGCCAAAGGTCGCCACTGCTGGCCAGATCCTTGAGGGTGTCCCACACATAGGCGGGCGGGGGCAGCACTTGCTGTGAAACCCAACCCTGTTGCGCACCCACTCCCCAGACGACGAACAGCACCAGAGGCAGCAACCACGGCAGCAGCGGATCTGCCAGCCGCCAGGCAGCGGACGGCCAGTCGGCCGTGCCCCTGGCGGCCCAGTGGGCGCTGTCAGCCCGGTTCATGCTGCACCTCCTGCGCATGGGCTTGCGCCGTACTGGCGGCAGGCGTCTTGCCGTCGGCGCCGTAGGCGCTCCATTGGTTCTGCAAACCCTTGGCCTTGAGTGCATTGTCCAGGTACTGGGTATCGAACCAGCCGTCTACGCTGACCGGGCGGCGGATCAGCTTCTGTTGGTAGGCTTGGTCGGCAACGGCCTGGTAGCGTTTTTTGACAAACTCATCTATCAACGGCGAGAGCCGAAGGCTTGCCGTATCCCCCGGGAATTCCGCCTCCCACGACGCCACCGGCGTACCGCTCTTGGCGAACTCATCGAACAACGCTTGGCGGTTGGCCGGGTCGGTGGCCCACCGCGCGGCGTCGACGAGCGTGTCGACCACCTTCTGGGTCTGCACCGGGTGCGCCTTGGCGTAGTCGGAGCGCACGAGCAGTGTCGTCTGGCGGGTGAGCAGCGGGTCTTGCGCCGGGTCGATGTCGATCAGGTCGACAATGCCCTGATCGCGCAGCTTGAATAGCTCGTAGCCGCCGAACGCTGCATCCACGCCTTTGGAGGCCAGCGCGGCTTGTGAGCTGCCGGTATCGAGGTTGACCACCTTGAGGTCGCGCTCGGTCAGGTTGGCGGTGCCTAGCACCCGGATGGCCAGCAGGTGCAAGTTGGTGCCCCGAAAGATCGCCACCTGCTTGCCTTTGAGGTCCGACAGGCTGTGGATGCCTGAACCTTTCGGCACGGCCAGGTAGATCGGCGCTCGGGTGCCCAGGGCGGCAAGCAGGCGAGTGTCCAGGCCATTGGCGCGGGCCACGACCTGCGGCAGGTCGCCTTCATAGGCGAAGTCGATCTGTTGGTTCGACAGCGCCTCGTTCACCGCAGGGCCTGCACCCTTGAAGAAAAACCACTGCACTTCGGTACCGCTGCCGGCGAAGGCTTTTTCCAGCAATTGCTGATTGCGTAGAACGCTGGCACTGGAGCCACCGAAGGTGACCGGCTCACCGCCGCCGGCACTGGCCACGCCAATGCGCAGCACGTCAGCCTGGGCTGCGCCCAAGGCCAGCCAGCCTGCGACAGCGCTGGCCCCCGCCAGGTGCGCGATTCGTTTCACTTTGTCCTTGGTCATGGGTGTTTCCTTTATAGCGCCCTGGGCTCAGGCGGCCAGGTGCGCCTTGTCGGCTTCGCTGCGCGGCGAGAGGGTCTGGGTGGTGGGCTTGATCGCCTGGCTGGGCTGGCCGTCGATCCCGCGCAGGATCTCGCCATCGATCGTGGTGCGGCGCACGATGCGCTCGGCGGTGCCGTAATCGTTCACGGCAATGTGCTGGGTGGCGCGGTTGTCCCAGATCGCCACATCGCCCTCCTGCCAGCGCCAGCGCACGGTGTTGTTCACGTCGGTGATGCGGTCGTGGAACAGCCGGAACAACTGCTTGGAGTCGTTCGGCGAAACGCCCACGAAGTGCTTGACGAAGTGGCCCAGCACCAGCGCGCGCTCGCCGGTTTCCGGGTGCACATGTACCAGCGGGTGCTCGGTTTCATATTCCAGCGCGGTGAATTCTTCCCGGTAGCGTTTGAGGGCAGCCTCGGCCGCATGGCGGGGCGCTGCGTAGTCGTAGAGGTTGCTGTGCACGGCGCGCAGGCTGTCGGCCAGTTGCCGCAAGGCGGCGGGCAAGTCTTCGTAGGCAGTGACGGTGTTGGCCCAGACGGTGTCGCCGCCGTAGGGCGGAATGACCACGCCGCGCAGGATGGAAATCTTCGGCGGGTTCGCCACGAAGGTCACATCGGTGTGCCACGAGTTGGCGCGGCTTTCCTTGGCATCGAGGTTGAGCAGCGCAGTGCTGTTGTGGGCCGAACGCACGGTGGGGTGGGGCACCTGCTCGCCGAACAGGCGTGAGAAGCGCTCCTGCTGTTCATCGGTCAGGTGCTGGCCGCGAAAAAAGAGCACCTTGTGCTGCAGCAATGCCTGGTGAATCTGCTCGAAGGTGTGCTTTGGCAAGTCGCCGGAGAGTTGAACGTTGTCGATTTGCGCGCCGATGCGGCCGGCGACGGGGTGGATGCTCAAGGCCATGGGTCGAACTCCTTATCTGGGCGTGGGAAGACAAGGCCGAGCCTACGGCTAATAGCTGGAAGATATGAAATGCCTATTTCTTATAAGTTATTGACCTCCACGGTTCTATTTTTAGAACCGAGGGTGGCCATATGCTTATGCCGTTCGGCGCAACCTTACGGTTTCGTAATGTTCACATCAGGTAACTGACAGTTCCGCTCCGGCACGCTGGCAGGCATTCTCCAGTCTCTCGGGCACCGCCTCATGCACACGCGAAGAACCTTCATTCAGACGCTGGCCGCCGGCACGGCACTGGCCGGCACCGGGCTCTGGCAGCAACCGGTGTGGGCCGCGCCGGTGAGCACCGGGCAAGCCCTTGCCGGTGCGGATTTCGACCTCTACATCGGCGAACAAACGGTGAACATCACCGGTACGCCGCGCACTGCGCAAACCATCAACGGCAGCCTGCCTGGCCCGCTGCTGCGCTGGCGGGAGGGCGATACCGTCAGCCTGCGCGTGCGCAATCGCTTGAAGGAAACCACCTCGGTTCACTGGCACGGCATTGTGCTGCCCGCCGACATGGACGGCGTGCCGGGCCTGAGCCGCTTCAAGGGCATCGCCCCAGGCGAGTATTACGACTATCGCTTTACTCTGCGCCAGAATGGCACCTACTGGTATCACAGCCACTCCGGGTTTCAGGAGCAGCGTGGTGTCTATGGGCCGCTGATCATCGACCCGGCAACCCCTGCGCCTTATCACTTCGATCGCGAGCATGTGCTGATGCTCAGCGACTGGACCGACCAGAACCCCGAACGTGTCTTCGCCCGCCTCAAAGAGCAGCCGGAGTACTACCAGCAGCAACGCACGTTGGTGGACTTCATTCACGATGTGGCCGAGCAGGGTTTCACTGCAGCGGTGAAAGACCGCGCCATGTGGGCGCGCATGCGTATGTCGCCCACCGATATCGCCGACGTCAGCGGCCAGGCCTATACCTACCTGGTCAACGGGCACGGCCCGCAGGCCAACTGGACCGGCCTGTTCAAGCCCGGCGAGACGGTGCTGCTGCGGCTGATCAACGGCTCGGCGATGAGCTATTTCGACCTGCGCATTCCGGGGCTCAAGCTCAGGGTGGTGGCCGCCGACGGGCAGTACGTTCAGCCTGTGGACGTCGATGAAGTTCGCCTTGCGGTAGCCGAAACGCTCGATGTGCTGGTAGAGCCTGGCGATGCCGCCGCCTACACCGTTTTCGCCCAGGCCATGGACCGCAGCGGTTATGCCCGCGCCACATTGGCGCAACGTGCAGGCGCGCAGGCGCAGATTCCGGCACTGGACCCGCAGCCGCTGCTGACCATGGCGGACATGGGCATGAATCACAGCCAAATGCAGGGCATGGATCACAGCCAAATGCAGGGCATGGATCACAGCCAAATGCAGGGCATGGACCACGGCCAGATGCAGGGCATGGATCACGGCCGGATGCAGGGCATGGATCACGGCCAGATGCAGGGCATGGACCAAGGCCAGATGCAGAGCATGGATCACAGCCAGATGCCCGCGGCAAACCCGCTCGCCCAGCCGGTCAGGCACCCGGCGAGCGAAACCGACAACCCGCTGGTGGATATGCAGGCTCAGAACCCCATGCCCAAGCTTGACGACCCGGGCATCGGCCTGCGCGGCAATGGCCGCAGCGTGCTCACCTACGCCGACCTGCGCAGCGCGTTCCCCGACCCCGACGGCCGCGAGCCGAGCCGAACGCTGGAGCTGCACCTGACCGGCCACATGGGCCGCTTTGCCTGGTCTTTCGACGGGGTGAAGTTCGCCGACGCTGCACCCATCGTGCTCAAGCACGGGGAGCGGGTCAGAATCGTGCTGGTAAACGACACCATGATGGCCCACCCCATCCACCTGCACGGCATGTGGAGCGACCTGGAAGATGAACAAGGGCGCTTCATGGTGCGCAAGCACACCCTGGACATCCCGCCCGGTACACGCCGCAGTTACCGCGTGACCGCCGATGCCCTGGGCCGCTGGGCCTATCACTGCCACATGCTCTATCACATGGAAGCGGGCATGTTCCGCGAGGTGCGCGTCGATGCGTAATCTGTTGCTACTCCCGCTGTTGGCTGCCAGCCCTATGGCACTTGCCGACGACATGGCCAGCATGAACAAGGGCGCTGTAAGCACGGACGCCGTAAGCACGGACGCCGCAAGCATGGACACCATGGGCATGCACGATCGTGACCTGCACAGCTATTTCTCCTTCGACCGCCTTGAGTACCAGAAGGCCGATGCCGGTACGGCCCTGGCCTGGGATTTCGAAGGTTGGGTGGGCGGTGATGTGAACCGCCTGTGGCTGCGTTCCGAAGGCGAGCGCACCAACGGCCGCACGGAAGAGGCAGAGCTGCAAGCCCTCTATGGCCGTGCCATCAACCCCTGGTGGGACGTGGTGGCCGGTGTGCGCCAGGACTTCAAGCCTGCCAGCCCGCAAACCTGGGCAGCGTTCGGGGTCCAGGGCGAGCCATTGAGCGACCTGGACACCCAGGCCACGTTTTATCTGGGTGAAAACAGCCAGAGCGCACTGCGCCTAGAGGGCGAGTACGACCTGCCCATCACCCAGAAGCTCATCCTGCAGCCGCGCGTTGAGGCAAATCTATACAGCCGTAACGACCCACTGCGCCAAGTAGGGGCGGGGCTGTCGAACGTCGAGACTGGGTTGCGCCTGCGCTACGAGTTCATCCCGGAGTTTGCGCCCTACGTGGGTGTGAACTGGAACAAGCAATTTGGGCGCACTGCTGATTATGTTCGCCAAGAGGGTGATGACGTCGAAGAAGCGCGGCTGGTGGTGGGTGTGAAGATGTGGTGGTAAGGCGGCGCTAAGCAGCGGTAGCCCCTAAATGGCTATTGGTCAAACTTGTACAAAGCGCCGTTTCGCTCTCACCGTTTCGTTTGCCGGGCAACCCTGCGGCGCATAACGGTTGTGGCGCCAAGCCCGATTTTTGCCCGGCCTTTACCTGTCGCTTGGCTTGTACAGGGCTTGCATAATGGGATCCACTTGGCCGACGAACGGTACTTCAATTGATTAATGTAATAGCCCTCATGGGGGATAACCAAGGTACCTGCCCGGCTTGCGGGCGATGTCACCGAGGTTGTCATGGAACATGCGGGCTTTGGGTTTTCACCTAGGAAAAGGGCGGCATGGTGTGCCGCTGCCGGCCTTGTGGGGCTGGCCTCGGTGGCGTTGCCCCTGACTTTTCAACCCCTCTTGCCGTTGTATCAAGCGGCGCTGGTGGCCGTGCCCTACGCCGGGTTGCTGGCCCTGATCTGGCGCCACACCTCGCGCGGCGCTGAACCGCAAACCCACACTGCCCAAGCGGCGGCCGAGCCTACCGTGGTGACCCCAGATGCTGACCGTTTGCTCGTGCAGACGCTGCCGGTCTGGCAACGCCAGCTCGATACCTCCCGGGAACAGACCGAAACCGCTGTTGGGTCGCTGACCCAGCGTTTCGTCGACATTGCCGCGCGCCTTGACCACACCGTAGACGCCTCGCGCCAGGCCGCGGGCCAGATGGGCCAGGGCGGCGCGGCTGATGGCCTGGCCGACAGCCAGCGTTCGCTCAACCAAGTGGTCGACAGCCTGCGCGTCAGCCAGCAGAGCCGCGACCAGATGCTTGCCGCCGTACGCAACCTGACCGACTACACCGGTGAGCTGCGGCACATGGCGGCGGAAGTGGCGGCCATTGCGGCACAGACCAACCTGCTGGCGCTCAACGCCGCCATCGAGGCGGCGCGCGCCGGCGAGGCCGGGCGCGGCTTCGCGGTGGTAGCCGATGCGGTGCGCTCCCTGTCGAGCGAATCCAGCGAGACCGGCCAGAAGATGTCGGCCAAGGTCGATGTGATCAACAGCGCCATCCAGCGCCTGGTGGAAGTGGCCGGCGACAGCAATGACAAGAGCAACGACAGCGTGATGCAGGCCGAAACAGCCATTGCCGATGTGCTGGGCAATTTCTCCCAGATCACCGGGCAACTGCAGGGGGCCTCGCAGCTGCTGCAGGACGAAAGCGCCGGCATCGGCCATGAGATCTCGGACGTGCTGGTAGCGCTGCAATTCCAGGATCGGGTGAGCCAGATCCTCAGCCAGGTCAACCTGCGCATGGCCGACCTGCATCAGCGGCTGGAGCACAGCCAGGCCAACGGTGAGCCGTTACAGCTGGACGTTGCCGGCTGGCTTGCCGAAACCGAACGTACCTATGCGATGCAAGAGCAGCGCAACAACCATCACGGCCAGGCCACCCGCGCGCCCGCCGACAGTTCGATCACTTTTTTCTAGGAGTAAAAATGGCCAAGTCCATATTGGTGGTGGATGACTCCGCAAGCATCCGCCAGGTTGTCGGCATTGCCCTGAAAAGCCAAGGCTATGACGTGCTCGAAGCTTGTGATGGCAAAGACGCACTCGGCAAATTGAACGGGCAGAAGATCCATCTGGTGATCAGCGACGTGAACATGCCGAACATGGACGGCATCACCTTCGTCAAGGAGCTGAAAAAGCTGCCGGCCTACAAATTCACGCCGGTGATCATGCTCACCACCGAATCCCAGGAAAGCCGCAAGCAGGAAGGCCAGGCCGCCGGTGCACGGGCCTGGGTGGTCAAGCCATTCCAGCCAGCCCAGATGATGGCGGCGGTCGCCAAGCTGATCGCACCATGATTGCCTTCGAACGGGTGGGTGAGCGGCTGCAGGCAGCGGTGCATACCGAGCTGACCATCTATCAGGTGGCCGAGCTTCACAGTGCCGCCAGCCCGTGGCTGGCCCAGCCGTGTGATTGGGCGTTGGACCTGGACGAGGTGCCTGAGATTGACGGCGCCGGCCTGCAATGGCTGCTGCACCTGTATCACCAACTGCGCGCCAGCGGCCACGCACTCAGTGTGACCCAGGCAAGCGCCTGTGTGGCCGAAGCCATGCGCCTGTGCCCAACGGCGCTGGCGAGCCCGGCTTGCCCTTAACCCATTCACGGAGCGGCCAGCATGCCCCTGAATCTCGACGCAGCCCTGCAGACGTTCATCGCTGAAGCGCGTGAACTGCTGCAGGAAATGGAACAAGCGCTGCTGCACCTGGAAGGCGAGCCGGGTGACGGCCAGGCCATGGACGCGGTGTTTCGCGCCGCCCATACCATCAAGGGCTCGGCAGGGCTGTTCGGCCTGGATGCACTGGTGGGTTTCGCCCATGTGGTCGAAGACCTGCTCGATCGCCTGCGGGGCGGGAGCCTGGCGGTGAACCGTGAGCGCATCGCGCTGATGCTGGCCTGTAACGACCACCTCGGCACGCTGCTGGAGCAGGTTGCCGTGCGCCGTGCAGCGCCTACCGAAGCCATGCAAGCGATCGAAGCCGAACTGCGCCAGCGGCTGTTGGCAGCGGGCGCCGGCACGGGCGCGGGCACGGGCGCGGGCACGGCTGGTACCGCCTCAACCGTTGAAGCAGGGCCTAGCGGCTCACCCGCCCAGCGCCTCTGGCATGTGTCTGCACGCTTTGGGCAGGACACATTCCGCCATGGCATGGACCCGCTGTCATTCCTGCGCTATCTCGATTCGCTCGGCGAACGCCAAGCGGTATTGATCGACGACCATGCCATCGCCCATGCGCCGGACTTCGACCCCGAGACCTGCCTGCTGGGCTTCCACTTGCGCCTGCGCGCCGACTGCGAGGCGTCGGTGCTGCGTGATGCGTTCGCTTTCGTCGAGGAAGAGTCGGACATCGCGATCTTCGACCTGACCGACCCGGCCAACACCTTCTCCCAGTGGCTGGCGCAGTGGCCGGCCGAGCGTGCGCAGTGGTTGAACGATGGCCTGGGTGAGGTGGCTGCGCAACACACACCGCCCGCGCCCGAGGCCCCAGCAGCTCAGCTGCAGGAACCTGCCCCCGGAGTAGCGGCGGCCACACCCGCGCCCGCCGCTGCGCCTGCCGCCGCTATCAGCGATGGGCGGCAAGCCTGGGTGCGCGTGCGCGCCGACAAACTCGAAACCCTGATCAACCTTGCAGGGGAGCTGGTAACCGCCGGTGCCGGTGCCCGCCTGCTGGCCGAGCAAAGCGCTGACGAGTCGTTGATCGAAGCCAGCACCGCGATCACCAACCTGGTCGAGGCGGTGCTCGAAAGCACCTTGGCCATGCGCATGGTGCCGATTGGCGAAACCTTCAACCGTTTCCACCGCACCGTGCGCGATGTGAGCCAGGCCCTGGGCAAGGACATCGAGCTGGTGGTCAGCGGCGGCGATACCGAGCTGGACAAGGCGTTGGTCGAGCAGTTGAGCGACCCGCTGATGCACCTGCTGCGCAATGCCATGGACCATGGCATCGAGCCGCCGGAGCAGCGCCTGGCTGCCGGCAAGCCCTCCCGCGGCCGCTTGCAGCTCAACGCCTTCCACGATGCGGGCAATATCGTGGTCGAGCTCAGCGACGATGGCGCCGGGCTCAACCGCGAAAGGATTCTGGCCAAGGCCCGTGAAAGGGGCCTGGTTGGCGCTGTGGAGCCTGCTGACCGCGAGCTGCTGGCGTTGATCTTCGAGCCGGGCTTTTCCACCGCCGCTGCGGTGACCAATCTTTCCGGCCGTGGCGTGGGCATGGATGTGGTCAAGCGCAACATCACCGGCCTGCGCGGGCACATCGAATTGCTCAGCCCGCCCGGCCAGGGCACCACCGTACGCATTCGCCTGCCGCTGACGCTGGCCATGATCGACGGGCTGTTGGTCGAGGCCGCCGGCAGCAGCTACGTACTGCCGTTGGGGATGGTCCGCGAATGCATGGAGATCCGCCCCGAGCAGCGCCAACAGGTGCGCGCCAAGGGCCATGTCGACCTTCGGGGCGAGGTGCTGCCGGTGGTGTTCCTGCGTGATCACTTCGGCCTGCAAGGCGCCACGCCCAAGCGCGAGAACATCGTGGTCATCCAGGCTCAGGGCATCAAGGCCGGGCTGGTGGTCGACAACTTGCTGGGTGAGTACCAAACCGTAATCAAACCCCTTGGCCAGATGTTCAGTGGCGTCAAGGGCATCAGTGGCTCCAGCGTGCTGGGCAGCGGTGTTGTCGCGCTGATCCTCGATGCGCCAGCGCTGCTCAAGGACCTGATCGAACGCGGCAGCACGCTGGCGCATTCACCTTCTCTCTATTCTCTCTCCGCCTGACGAGCGCGTTCGTCCCGAGGTGCATCATGCAATGGTTCTACAACCTGAAAATTTCCGCCAAGCTGCTGATAGCCTTTCTGTTGATCCTGGCCCTGTCCGTGGTTCTGGGCGTGTTCGCGATCTTCCAGCTCAGTGCACTCAATAGCGTTTCCGAAAAGATCACCGGTGATTCCGTGCCGTCGATCCGCGCCGCTGCCAGCATGCGCTACAACCTGACCCAGTACCGTACCCGTGAAGCCCGGCACATCCTTGCCGACAGCGATGCGGAAATGGACGAGCTGAACCTGAACCTCAACGAGTCGCGCGCCAATGTGGATGCGAACATCGACAACTACAAGCCGCTGATCTCCAGCGACGAAGAACGCCAGCTGTACGACACGTTCGTGGCCGACTACCGCACCTACCTGAAGGTCAGCGAGAAGGTGCTGAGCCTTTCTCGCCAGAACGACAAGACCGCCGCCAAGACGGTGTTGGCAGTAGAGTCCAAGCCAGTGTTCGAGCGCGCTTCGGCGACCCTCGGCAAGCTGGTTGCCCTGAACGACCGTAACGCCCAAGCCGCCAGCGACGAGGCTGCGACCACTTATGGCCGTGCCCGCCTTTCGATTTCGGCGGTGCTGGCCGGCGCCCTGGCCCTGGGCCTGTTCCTGACCTGGTTCGTGTCGCGGATCATTTCCCGGCCGCTGCGCCATGCGATGGACGTTGCCACCCGCCTGGCCGAGGGCGACCTGAGCGTGAGCGTGCAAGTCACCGGCCAGGATGAAACCGGCCGCCTGCTGACGGCCATGCAGAACATGGTCGGCCAGTTGGGCCGCATCATCGGTGAAGTGCGCCATGCCGCCGACAACCTGGCCAGTGCTTCGGAAGAAGTCAGCGCTACGGCGCAGTCGATGAGCCAGGCCACCAGCGAACAGGCCGCCAGCGTCGAGCAGACCAGCGCGTCGATCGAAGAGATGACCGCCAGCATCAACCAGAACACCGACAACGCCAAGGTCACCGATGGCATGGCCAGCAAGGCCGCCCGTGAAGCGGTGGAAGGTGGGCAGTCGGTGCAGGCAACCGTCGAGGCGATGAAGAAGATCGCCCAGCGCATCGGCATCATCGACGACATCGCCTACCAGACCAACCTGCTGGCGCTCAACGCTGCCATCGAAGCCGCCCGTGCCGGCGAGCACGGCAAAGGCTTCGCCGTGGTAGCGGCCGAAGTACGCAAGCTGGCCGAGCGCAGCCAGGTGGCCGCTCAGGAAATCGGTGAGCTCTCCACCGGCAGCGTGCAACTGGCCGAGCGTGCCGGCGCGTTGCTGACCGAGATCGTGCCTTCGATCAGCAAGACCAGCGACCTGGTACAAGAAATCAGCGCTGCATCCGAGGAGCAGTCCGCTGGCGTCGGGCAGATCAACATGGCCATGGTGCAGCTCAATCAGGTGACCCAGCAGAACGCCTCCAGCAGCGAAGAGCTTGCGGCCACCGCTGAAGAAATGAGCAGCCAGGCCGAGCAACTGCAACGGGCCATGAGCTTCTTCAAAGTCGATGGCGAGCAGCTTGCCAGCGCAGCGCGCCCGGTGAGCCGCACGCCACGTGCAGCGACCCCGGCCACTGCTCGCCCGGCGTGGCGCTCGGCGCCTGCAGCTGAACTCAGCGAAGCTGAATTCACCCACTTTTGAGGCCTGCCCGCATGACTGAGCACAACGTGAACGGCGCCTCGGACGCCCAGCACCTGACCTTCGCCGTAGCGGGGGAAACCTATGCCCTGGCGATCGAAGGCATCAAGGAGATCATCGAGCTCAGCCCGTTGACGGTAGTGCCGATGATGCCCGCCTACCTGCGCGGGGTCATCAACCTGCGTGGGGCGGTGGTGCCGGTCATCGACCTTGCCGCACGCTTCGGCCAGCCGCCGTCGCAAGTGGGCCGGCGCAGCTGCGTGGTGATCCTGGAACTGACCAGCGAGCAGGGTGAGCGACAGGTATTCGGCCTGTTGGTCGATGCAGTTTGCGCAGTGCTCGACATCGCTGGTGAGCAGATGGAGCCAGCGCCGGCCTTCGGTGCGCCGATCCGCACGGATTTCATTGCCGGCATGGCGCGGCTGGCGGAGCGTTTCGTGGTGGTACTCAATGCCCACAACGTGCTGGCCGCCCATGAGCTTGCGCAGCTTGGGCAAGTGGGCAGCGAGGCGGCGGCGTGAACAGCAACGGCCTGACCGATGCGGTGTTCGCGCAGTTCCAGCAGTGGATCTACCAGCGCGCCGGCATCCATATGGCGCCGAGCAAGCGCGCCCTGGTGGCTGGCCGGCTTGCCGGGCGGCTGCGCCATCATGGGCTGGGTGACTACGCCCAGTACTTTGCCATGGTCAGCGCTGGCAACGGCCAGCTCGAAGCCCAGGTGGCACTGGACCTGTTGACCACCAACGAAACCTATTTTTTCCGCGAGCCCAAGCATTTCGACTGGCTGCGCCAGCAATTGCCAAATCTGCAACGGCCGGGGCGAACCTTGCGGGTGTGGAGCGCGGCCTGTTCGTCGGGCGAGGAGCCTTACAGCCTGGCGATGCTGCTGGCCGACTGCCTGGGCGACAAGCCGTGGGAAATTCTCGGCACCGACATCAGCACCCGAGTGCTGGAGAAGGCCGCCCGCGGCCATTACCCGATGGAGCGGGCGCGCAACCTCAGCCACGAACACCTGAGCCGCTATTGCCTCAAGGGCACGGGCAAGCAGGCCGGTACGCTGCTGGTAGACAAGCACCTGCGCGAGCGCGTGCAGTTCATGCAGGTCAACCTTAACGAGCGCCTGCCCAGGATGGCCGAATTCGACGTGATTCTGCTGCGCAACGTGCTGATCTATTTCGACCCGCCGACCAAGCAACGGGTGGTCGAGCGGCTGGTGCCGTTCTTGCGCAGCGGCGGGGTGTTTCTGGTCAGCCACTCGGAAAGCCTTAATGGCGTTACCGACGCGCTGACGCTGGTATCGCCTTCCATCTACCGCAAACCGTGAGCCCCGTTCCCATGCCTATTTCGGTCCTGATCATCGATGACTCGGCTGTGGTGCGCCAAGTGCTGCAGGCGATTCTTGAAAGCACCAGCGACATGAAGGTGATCGGGGTCGCCAGCGACCCCCTGTTCGCCATGGAGAAAATGGCCAAGCAATGGCCAGATGTAATCGTGCTTGATGTCGAGATGCCGCGCATGGACGGGGTGACCTTCCTGCGAAAGCTGATGGCCGAGCGGCCAACACCGGTGGTGATCTGTTCGACCTTGGCCGAGCGTGGCAGTGAAACCGCCGTGCAAGCATTGGCGGCAGGCGCTGCCGACATCATCGCCAAGCCCAAGGTGGGCCTACGCGACTTCCTGCAAAGTTCGGCCGCAGACCTGATCACGGCCATCCGTACGGCCGCCCGCGCCAACCTGCGCGCACTCAAGCCCCGCCCTACCGTGCCGGCAGCCACGGTACCCAAGCACAACGCCGACGCCATCTTGCCGGCCGGGCAGGCGATGGCCATGGCCCGGACCACCGAGCGCCTGGTGGCACTGGGCACCTCCACGGGAGGCACTCAAGCCCTGGAACGGGTGCTGACCGCGTTGCCGCGGGTGTGCCCGGCGATTCTGGTGGTGCAACACATGCCTGAGAAATTCACTGCTGCCTTCGCCCAGCGCCTGGACAGCCTCTGTGCGGTTCAAGTGCGCGAAGCGCAGGATAATGATCGGGTGCTGCCCGGCCAGGTGCTGATCGCGCCGGGCGGCCGGCACATGATGCTGGCCCGCAGCGGCGCCCAGTATCACGTGCGCGTCGTCGATGGCCCGGCGGTGAACCGCCACAAGCCTTCGGTAGACGTGCTGTTTCGCTCCATGGCCCGCTATGCAGGGGCTAATGCCACCGGCGTGCTGATGACCGGCATGGGCGACGACGGCGCCCGTGGTTTGAAGGAAATGCTCGACGCTGGCGCGGATACTTTTGCCCAGGACGAGGCGTCTTGCGTGGTGTTCGGGATGCCCCGCGAGGCAATCAAGCTGGGTGCGGCGCGGCATATCGTCGGGCTGGACGGCATCGCCGAGGTGATCACCCGCGCCGGTTGAGAAAGGCGGGCTGCCGCTTGGCGCATTCTTACCGAGAGGCCTCTGTAACGGTGCCCCCCCCGCCAGAACCCCTGCCGGTTCGACACGGGCATTTGCCCTAAGGCCCCTATCGGCGCACTATTGCAGGGTCGATTTGGCTGGAAGCCACTGTCATGCCCCTGTCCGATCCTATCAAACGTGCGACCCTGCTGGCCGAGCAGGCTGCAAGTGCGCCCGGCGACGGCGAGTTGAAACTGCAGGCGCTTGCGGCCGTAGGCACTGCCTTGGATCAGCTGATTGAGCGAACGGAGCTGCAGGCGATCAGCATCTTCAGCACTGTTCGGCTTCAACCTCTGCCTGTTTTGGCCCCGGTGCCTGATAGCCTCAACCAGGTCAGTCAAGCAGAGCTGACAAGCTTGCCCGAGGTGCAGGCTGATCCAGCCACAGATGAGCCACCGTTACCGGCAATTTGAAGCGGCGCGGCCCCGCGCTGCCGGGGTTCAGGTAAAGCCGCTCGCCCTGCCACCGGATCACGGGTTTGTGTGAATGCCCGGTGATTACCACCCGCGTATCGGGCTGCAGTGCCCGTTCGGCATCCGCAATGTCATGCACCATCAGAAGCCGCAAGCCATTGAATTCACGGTCTATCATCGCGTTCAGCCCTTGGGCCCATTCTGCGCGCTCATCGTTGTTGCCTTTCACGGCCAAGACGGGTGCGATAGCCGCGAGCTGTTCCAGTATCTGCGCCGAACCGATGTCGCCAGCGTGAAGGATCCAGTCACTGCCCTGAAGTGCGCTGATGGCCTCGGGGCGCAACAGGCCGTGGGTATCTGAGATAACGCCAATCTTCATAATAAAGGGCACGCCTCCTGAAGAAGATTTAAAGGCATTTAGCCCCCGGTTACTGTACCCATTACGCAAATTTACAGGTACATTGCAAGTTGCATTGCAGGCCTTGCAAGTTGCACGAAAGTTGCCACTTGCTACACGGCCTTGCGCAGGGACGGGGCAGCTGTCTTGTCCTCGACCACGCAGATCCAGCGGTGGTGGTCCCTGTAGGGCGCGCGGATGAATTTAAGGCGTGCGACCCGGGTTTCACCGCAGCTGGCGGCCAGTACCTGGGTAAGTTCGGCAAGGGTAGTCGCTTCAATGACCATGTTGCACCTCCAGTTTCGTCGTTACCTTATTCTTGACGAGTACGGGTGAGGTGGAATTCCATAAACTTTCACCGAACTTGTAAGTTGCCCAAGATATACGACGAACGGCACACGCCCACAGAGGCCATTGAAGTTCAGGTTGGGGTTTCGTGTGCAACATGTTCGGCCAAGCATTCTTTGAACAGCTGCAAGGGCGCCGACCGCCGTGCGCCGTAGCGAGACACCAGCACCAGCTCACGGTAAAAGGTCAATGCGCCCAGTGGCAGCACCTGCACGTTATGCGGGCTTTCGAGCCATAGCCCTGCCAGCGGTACCAGAGACAAGCCCAGCCCCCGTTCGACCATTTTGGCGATGGCATCGAGCTCGTCGAGCTCGAGCACCTGAGCCGGCTGCAGGTGATGGCGGCGCAGAAATTGCGTGACCAGGCGGCCGCCGAACGAGCTGCGGTCGTAGCGCACGAACGGATGCTCAGCGAGCATCTGAAGCGGGGGCTTCAACGGCATGCCCGGGGGAGCGATCAATACGAAAGGCTCGCTGCGCACCCCCTCCATCACCAGCTCCTTGGGCAGCGAGAAGGGTGGGCGGATGATGATCGCCAGATCGATTTCGCCGCTGTCCACTTGATTGAGCAGGTTCAGTGACACGCCCGGTATGAGCTTGGGCTCGATGCCTACCGCCCGCTGGCGAAGGCTCAGCAAAATGCCGGGCAACAGGCACGACTGCACCGTACCGATCGCACCGATGCGCAGCTCGCCCCTGAACTGCGCGGCCTCGGCCGGGGTGCCCATGGCGTGGAACAGTTCGAGAATCTGCTCGGCCATAGGAACGGCCCGGCTGCCCATGGTATTGAGCGTTGCGGTGCGACCGGTGCGGTCGAACAACGTCAGCCCCAGTGTGTCTTCGAGGTTCTTGATCTGCGCGCTTACAGCCGATTGCGTCAACCCGACCTGCTTGCCAGCGGCAGAGAAGGTGCCGCAGCGGGCCACGGTAAGAAAGGTTTTCAGTTCACGAATCATGGCGGTGATTGATCGAAATAATTTGTGCTCGGATCAAAACATATTCGTTATCCCACAACGAATACAAGGGTGAATAATCGAGCCAAGCACAACCACCCACAGGATTGCACCGTGAGCCTATCGCCTTTCCACCTTGCCATTCCGGTCTATGACCTGCCCGCTGCGCGGGCTTTCTACGGTGAAACCTTCGGCCTTGCCGAGGGGCGCTCTTCGGACCATTGGGTAGATTTCGACTTCTTTGGCCATCAGCTGGTGATCCATGAGCACCCCAAGACCGCGTCGCAGGAGTCGGCGCACACCAACGCGGTCGACGGCCACGATGTACCCGTACCGCATTTCGGCGTGATTCTTGGCTGGGAGGAGTGGGAGGCCCTGGCTGACCGCTTGCAGGCCCGCAATACCCGTTTCGTGATCGAACCCTATGTGCGTTTCAAGGGGCAGGTCGGTGAGCAGGCCACGATGTTCCTCTTCGACCCCTGCGGTAACGCGCTGGAGTTCAAGGCGTTCAAGGACATGAGCCTGCTGTTCGCCAAGTGACACCTTCCAGGCGACCGCCTCCTGAAGAGAGGCGGCGCCCATTGCCTTGCGCTGACCGTGACCTGTGCATGCCGGTGTGATCGCCCGTGATCACGCTGGGTTGTGCGCCCGTGCGTTCGTGCAAAGCGCTTCATGCTCGCTGCCACGGATGATGAAGACGCACATGGGCACATTCCCCACTCACGCACTCAGCGCACCCACCCAGGCGTCGCAATGGCCCATCAGCCCCTGCGGCGATACCTGCCTGATCATCGAGCTGGCACAGTGCTTCAGTGCGAGCGCTAATCGGCAGGCGGCGGCGCTGGCCGATCACCTGCAAGCGCAGCGTCAGGCCGGCGAACTTCGCGGCGTGCTGGACGTGGTGCCGGCCATGGTGACCGTCGGTGTGCATTACCACCCGACAACGGTGAAGTGCCTGCCCGGCGAGCTACCGTGGCGCAGCCTTGCACGGCAGCTGCGGGAAATGATGCTGAACATCCCTGAGCTTCAACAGCGACCGGCGTCAAACGTACGGGAGCTCCCTGTGTGCTACGGCGGTGAGCACGGGCCAGACCTCGAAGCGGTCGCCGCCCGTTGCGGGCTGACGCCGGCTGAACTCATCGCGTGCCACAGCGCCGAACCGGTCACGGTGGTGATGTTGGGCTTTGCACCGGGGCATGCGTACCTTGGCCAGCTTGACGCGCGCTTGAGCCTGCCGCGCCGCGAAGTGCCGCGCACCCAGGTCGCGCGGGGCAGTATCGGCCTGGCCAACCGGCAAAGTGTGATCTACCCCAGTGAGCTGCCGGGAGGGTGGCACCTGATCGGCAGAACACCGGTGAGCGTGTTCGACCTGGCCAGGCCCGAGCCGTGCCTGTTGCGCGCGGGGGACCGCGTGCAATTCGTGCCGATCGAGCCGCGCCAGTTCCAGGCCCTGGCGCAGGGGCAGCCATGACGCTGCACGTGATCCGGCCAGGCCTTTCGAGCACCTTCCAGGATCTGGGCCGCAGCGGCTTCCAGCACCTGGGCGTGCCTGCCAATGGTGCCATGGACAGCGACGCCCACACCTTGGCCAACGTGCTGGTGGGCAATACAGCTGCCGAAGCGACCCTGGAGGTGTTGCTGCAGGGCCCGACCCTGCGTTTCCAGGTCGGCACGGTCATCGCGCTGGCCGGTGCGGACCTGGGCGCGCAGCTTGACGGCCACCCTTTACCGCCGTTGCGTGCCGTGCGCGTGCGGCCCGGTGCGGTGCTTGCCTTCGGCAGGCGCCGCTGGGGGGCGCGAGCCTACCTAGCGGTGCGCGGCGGCTATCTGCTAACGCCCACGTTGGGCAGCCTCAGCACCAATAGCCGCGCCGGCTATGGCGGGTACGCCGGCCGGGCGCTGCAAGCGGGCGATGTCATCTCGATCTGCTCCAGCTTCGCCAACCCTCCGCGGGTAGACGCCTCAGGCTGGGAAGGGCAGGGGGGCAACGCTCCGATTCGGGTCATGCCGGGCCGCGAATGGCATCTGTTCAGTACCTCGGCCCGCCAGCAGTTGCAGGGCAGTGCCTACCGCATCGGTAACGACTCCGAGCGCATGGGCTATCGCCTCTGCGGCCAGGCGCTGGCCTTGCACAACCCTGTGGATCTGCTGTCCGAGGCGGTCAGCTTCGGCACGGTACAAGTGCCACCCAATGGCCAGCCGATCGTATTGATGGCCGATCGGCAAACCACCGGCGGGTACCCGCGGATCGCTCAGGTCATCAGTGTCGACCTGCCGCGGCTGGCGCAGAAACTCCCAGGCGACACCCTGCATTTTTCGCTGGTCGACATCGATCAGGCCCAACACCTGAGCCAAGCCCGCGAAGCTCGCTTCGCGCGGCTGGCCTCTCATTCACTTTTAGGCTCACACAGGCCCTGAGCACTGCTTTCCCTACTGCCGAGATCCACCCGACATAACAAAAGAGGGCCGCGCTCGCTACACCGGCGCGGACGACAAGCACGGCCGGTGATACCGGCCAGAACTGCCTCCATACATCGACGGATAAAGGTGAAACATGTCTCGTGTGCTGACGTCTTCTCACGCCCCTGGCGCCGCTGCGCGCCCCATGAAAAACGCCTCGGTCGCTCGGCGCGCCGCCACAGCGTCGGCCACCGGCACGGCGGTGGAGTATTACGAATTCGGGGTCTATGGCTACATGGCTGCCATCATCGGCCCGCTGTTCTTCCCCGGGGACAACCCCACCGCGTCACTGCTGGCCGTGCTGGCCGTATTTGGCAGTGCCTTCCTGGTGCGCCCGCTGGGCGGCGTAGTGCTGGGCCGGCTCGGTGACCGCATCGGCCGCCGAGCCGTGCTGCTGACCACCGTCATCGGTATGGGCCTGGCCACCGCCGCCATCGGCCTGCTGCCCACCACCGCGCACGTGGGCACCCTGGCACCGGTGCTATTGGTGCTCATCCGGCTAGTGCAGGGCTTTTTCGCCGGCGCCGAGGTGATCGGCGCGGCGGCCTTCGTGGCTGAATCCTCGCCTACCGGCCGGCGCGGCTTCTTCGGCGCTTTCACTCCGGTGGGGGTGGCGCTGGGCGGCGCCTGTGCAGCGGTTACCTGCGGGCTGACCACCGCCTCGCTTAGCGATGCGCAGTTGCACGAGTGGGGCTGGCGCCTGCCGTTTCTGTTGTCGATTCCCCTGGCGGTGCTGTCTTGCCGGATGCGCCACAACGTCGAAGAAACCCCGGCGTTCAAAGCTTTCCTGGAGAAAGAGCAGCCGCCCAAGGCTCCGATCCGTGAAGTGCTGGCCTCCCACCGTCGCGCCTTGGTCAAAGTGATTCTGCTGACGTTCGGGCAGAACGCCGGCTACTGGATCGGCCTGGTGTTCATGAACATCTACCTCACCACGTACCTTGGCTTCGACAAGACCCACGTGTTTTGGGTGATCGCCATCATCAGCCTGTGCATGGCAGCGATGATGCCGTTCTGGGGCGCGTTGTCGGACCGCTTGGGCCGGCGCAAGGTGCTGGCGGTGGGCTTCACCGGCTACGTGCTGCTGGTGATCCCAATGATGCTGGTAATGGGCAGCGGCGGCCTATGGCTGGCGGCGCTGGCAATGTTCGTGGCCACCTTGCCGATGCCAGTGATTCAATCGGTGGGCTACCCGACCTACGCCGAGCAGTTTCCTACCCGGGTGCGCTACACCGCCATGGCCATCAGCATCAACCTGGGGGCGATCCTCGGCGGCGGTATCACGCCCTACATCGTCACCTCGATCATCGGCAAGACCCAGAACCTGCTCACGCCCGGCTATTTCATGGCAGGCGCTGCGCTGTGTGCACTGCTGTCGTTGCTGGCTTTGCGTGAAACCGCCCATGGGGAATTGGCCCAATGAACCCGACCAGCCCAGCGCAACTGCGCCAGTGGATCGCCCAGGGGCAATGGCCAGGGCCGACGTCGGGCGTGCTCGACGATTACCAGCAGGCAAACCTGGCAGTGGTGCCGGCCGACTATGCCTATGACTTTCTGCTGTTCTGCACACGCAACCCCAAGAGCTGCCCGGTGATCGCCGTGACCGAGCCGGGCAACCCGTTCGTGGGCGGCATCGACCTGCGCTGCATGCTTGCGCGCTACCGTGTCTGGGAGTATGGCGAGCTGGTGGAGGAGCCTTGCGACCTGCTCCAGCGCTGGCCGGGCGATGCGGTGGCCTTTCTGCTCGGCTGCAGCCACACCTTCGATGCACCCTTGCGCCGTGCAGGCATCCCGGTGGCGGCCACGGCGCCAGCGGTGTATGTCACCGACAGGCTCTGCGAGCCGGCCGGGCGTCTGAGCGGGCCGCTGGTGGTGAGCATGCGGCCTGTGGCGGCGGCCAAGGTTGCCCGGGCGGTGGAAGTGACCGCGCGCTACCCCACGGGGCACGGCGCGCCCGTGCACATCGGTGACCCTGCACAACTGGGGATAGCGGACCTCGCCAAACCGGATTTCGGGGTGTTGCCGCCCATGGCGCCTGGCGCGGTGCCGGTATTCTGGGCCTGCGGGGTGACGCCGCAGTTGGTGCTGCCGAAGTTGAAGGCGCCTTACGTGTTTACCCACTATGCCGGGCACATGTTGGTAATGGATGAGCGGGTGGACGAGATGTAACTGCCTCTGGCATCACTCAAGGGGGAAGGGGCAGACCGTCTGTACGGTGAACTCGACCATTAATCCCTGGCGCTGGGAAACGCGGAATAATTTTGTAACAACGGGATCGGGCCGCAGGTCGTAACCAGTGAATGGATTTCCCCTTCACTGCCAAAGGCCTTCAATAATGATAACTCCCGTGCAATCCCTCGGCCCTGACCGGGCCAACCAATCCGGTGTTTCGTGGGCCGCCATATTTGCCGGTGCTGCCGGCGCTGCCGCCCTTTCGATGATCCTGCTGCTGTTGGGCACCGGGCTCGGCTTTGCCGCCAGTTCGCCGTGGCCTGACCAGGGCGCCTCAGCCAAGACGCTGGCGATCTCGACCATCGTCTGGTTGCTCGTTACGCAGATCCTGGCCTCTGGCCTGGGTGGTTATCTGGCGGGGCGGCTGCGGGTCAAATGGGCCAGCCTGCACGCAGATGAGGTGTACTTTCGCGACACCAGCCATGGTTTCCTCGCCTGGGCGGTGGCCACGCTGGTGACCGCGGCACTGATCGCCAGTAGCGTTGGCGGTGCCGCCAGCAGCGTGGCCCAGGCCGGTGGCCAGGCTGCGGGGGCGGCCGTTGCGGCCGGCGGCGCATCAGTTGCGGGGGCAGCTACCAGTGGGCAGGGTGAAAATGGCTATTTCGTCGACAAGCTGCTGCGCAGCGCCGACCCGGCGCAGGCGAACCAAACCGATGCACAAGGCGCTACCAGCCGCATCCTGAACAAGGCGCTGGCCGGCGACGGGCAAATGAATGCCGATGACCGGGCGTATCTGGCGCAATTCGTTGCACAGCGCACCAGCCTCAGCCAGCAGGAAGCCGAGCAGAAGGTGGACCAGGTGTATGCCGAAGCCCGCAAGGCAGCAGAGGATGCCAAGGTGGCCGCGCAACAGGCGGCTGACAAAGCGGCGAAAGTCGCTGCCTACACGGCGCTCTGGACCTTCGTCGCTCTGCTGTGCGGCGCCTTCTTCGCCAGCCTCGCTGCCCTGTTCGGCGGCCGCCAGCGCGACCGCGCGGTATGGCTGGACGAACCTTACGCAGGCACTGACCGCGAAGCCGTCAGTGTTCGTTGATCCGATTGGGTTTCATTGATCCGGCATCGCCGGAAAGGAGAAAGTTATGCGTTCGCTTCTGTTGTGGTTCCTCGGGGTGCCAATCCCGGTGATTATCCTGATCGCGATCTTCATGCACTGATGCAGCATCCGCAGTGGGCCGAAAGGCTCACTGCTCATTAGTGGCGTGCGCTATGGCCCGGGCTTAGAAGCGTTCCTGTGCCGTGACGTAGCGCCACTGGCCCACCGCAAGTTTACCCATCGCTACGCCCCCCAGCCGCAGGCGGCGCATCGATATGACCTCAAGGCCCACGGCGTTGCACAGCTGCGCGATCACGCCGGGCTCCGGCGCCTTCACCGCAATGCGCAGATGGTTTTCGTTCTGCCAGCTGGCCTTGGCCTTGGGCAGCGCCTGGCCCTTGTAAAGGGCACCCCGTTTGAGGCGGTCCAGGCCGCCCTCGCGTAGCGTACCGCTTACCTGCACCACGTATTCTTGCTCGAGCTTGGCGAATTCGACCGTCAATTTGCGTGCCGTGCGCCAATCCTGGCTGAACACCTGCAGCCCGCTGGCACCGGCCTGCAAGGGTGCCAGGCACTGCAGGCGGCGGAAGTGGCTCTTGAGCACCCGCTTGCCGGTGTCGAACGCTTCGGCCTGCGCCTGAGGTGTTATCGACGCGAGCGCACTGGCCTCGTCCATCCCAGGTGCCTGATGCAGGATGAAGGTGACCGGCTCCGGCGCTTCGGCCTTGGCATCAGGCAGCAACTGCACTTGCTGCCCCGCCACCTGAAACTGGGGCGTGTCGACCACTTCGCCATCGACGGTGACCCAGCCCCCTTCGATATACAGCTCGGCTTCGCGGCGCGAGCAGCCGAGCAGCTCGATGAGGCGGCGGGAAAGGCGTTGAGGTTCGGACATCACGGTGGGCTCTGAAAAGCGTGCAGTGTAACGGCCTAGGCTTTTTTCTTCTTCTTGTTCTTTTTCTTCAGGCTCTTGAGCCGTGCAGCGGCTTTTTCCACCGTTTCGAGCTTTTCGGGGCGTTTCATGCTGCGCCATTTGCGGATCTCCTCCCGGGAACGGCCGCAGCTGGTACACATCTCGCTGTTCAACTTGCATTCGGAGATGCAAGGGTTTTCGACTTCCTTACCCATGAGTGCCTCCATTGCGAAGCCGCGCTCGCCAGTCGCCCCCATGCTGGGCGATGCAGCGCTCTTCAGAGTCCAATGCCACGTGGGCGGCGACATCGGATACACGGATGCCGGCGTCGTCGAATGCCGCCTGGGTGAGCGCGTTCAGGCGGGCCAGGTCGGCGCCCTGGCAGTGCTGATCGGTCGCGAACACCCAAGTGACGACCAGGCTGTCTGGGAAGCGCTCATAGTTGGCGCGGTGGGTGAGCCATTCGAAGCCGATGATTTGCGCCAGAGCTTGATCGCAGGCCACGGTGAGTGCGCGGGCCAGTGCCCTGTCCATCGACGCCTGTTGGCGTTTGAGCGAACCCTTCATTTGTTGTAGCGGCGGATGGCTTGAAGGAGCTCTTCAACGCCCTCGGCCCGTGCCTGATCGGTGAGGCCCGGCTTGGCAACATGCTCGCGCGCGTGGGCTTCGACGATTTCGTCGAGCAAACCGTTGATCGCGCCACGGGTAGCCGCTACCAAGTGCAGCGTGGTGCCGCACGCCGCTTCGCTCTCCAGCGCCCGCTCGATGGCCTGGACCTGCCCGGCGATGCGCTTGACGCGTTTGAGCAGGTCGGCCTTGCCCGCATGAGTGTGAGACATAGACATACCCCCCTGGGTTATAGGCGGGTATGGTGCCGGTGGGCCGGGCATGACTGCAAGGGCCGCTCAGCCATTCTCTTCGCGGTCCTGAACGAACAAAGCAGCCGCTGCTCGCGCGGCCTCTTCCTCATCCTCGAAGTAGCGCAGCGAGCCATCATCGGCCTGAACGCGGAACACATGCTCCACATGCTGATACTCGGAGGGTCGATCGTTGCCTTCCAGCTTCTTGACTCGGGTGGCCATGGTCGTTCGCTCCGCGGTATGGGTACAGGCAGTGGACCGCAGCGGGGAAGAAAGGGTCTGTTGAAGGGGGCGCAAGGGGACAGATACCGAGCGGCCACAAAAAAACCGGCGCAGTGGCCGGTTTCTTTGGCTATCCAGATGTTTTGGGAAACACTGGATCTGTGTAGGTGGTGCCCCGGGGGAGACTCGAACTCCCACTCCTTTCGAAAACGGATTTTGAATCCGCCGCGTCTACCGATTCCGCCACCGGGGCAATGGCGGCGAAGTATAAAGAGGTGCCGCTGGTCGGTCAATCAGCTTTCATGGTCAATGCGCTGATTTTCCGCTAGAATTTTTCGCCCTGTCGCCCCCTGAAGCTCACCATGCGCGTTGCCGATTTTTCCTTCGACCTTCCCGATGCCCAAATTGCCCGCCACCCCTTGGCCGAACGCCGCGGCAGCCGCCTGTTGGTGCTCGATGGCCCGAGCGGGGCGCTGGCGCACCGGCAGTTCGCCGATGTGCTGGAGTACCTGCGCCCTGGCGACCTGATGGTGTTCAACAACACTCGGGTGATTCCGGCGCGGCTGTTTGGGCAAAAGGCCTCCGGCGGGCGCGTCGAGGTGCTGGTCGAGCGGGTGACGGGCAGCCACGAGGTGTTGGCCCATGTGCGCGCCAGCAAGGCGCCCAAGCCTGGCACCCAGCTGTTGATCGATGGTGGCGGCGAGGCCGAAATGGTAGCGCGCCACGATGCGCTGTTCGAGCTGCGCTTCGCTGAGCCGGTGTTGCCGCTTCTGGAGCGGGTAGGGCACATGCCGCTGCCGCCCTACATCGACCGGCCCGACGAGAGCGCCGACCGCGAGCGCTACCAGACCGTCTACGCAGAGCGTGCCGGTGCGGTCGCAGCACCTACGGCGGGGCTGCATTTCGACCAGGCGCTGCTCGAGGCAATCCGCGACAAGGGCGTGAGCACTGCCTTTGTGACCCTGCACGTCGGTGCCGGCACTTTTCAGCCGGTGCGTGTTGAGCGCATCGAAGATCACCACATGCACAAAGAGTGGCTGGAAGTCAGCGCCGAGGTGGTCGAGGCCGTTCACGCCTGCCGCGCGCGGGGTGGCCGGGTGATAGCCGTCGGTACCACCAGCGTGCGCTCGCTCGAAAGCGCAGCCCGTGACGGTGAGCTCAAGCCCTTCAGCGGCGATACCGACATTTTTCTGTATCCGGGCCGGCCATTTCATGTGGTCGATGCGCTGGTCACCAATTTCCATTTGCCCGAGTCCACGCTGCTGATGCTGGTCTCGGCGTTCGCCGGTTACCCCGAGACCATGGCGGCCTATGCGGCGGCCGTGCAGGGCGGTTACCGCTTCTTCAGTTACGGTGATGCCATGTTCATTACCCGCAACCCCGCGCCCCAAGGCCCAACGGCCGGCGCCGCCGAGGAACACCCATGACCCGCACCTGCCGGATGTCGTTCGAACTGCTGGCCACCGACGGCAAGGCCCGTCGAGGCCGCCTGACCTTTCCGCGCGGGGTGGTCGAAACCCCGGCCTTCATGCCGGTTGGCACCTACGGTACGGTCAAGGGCATGCTGCCGCGTGACGTGGAGGCGATCGGCGCCCAGATTATCCTGGGTAACACCTTCCACCTGTGGCTGCGCCCGGGCACCGAGGTGATAAAGGCCCACGGCGACCTGCATGACTTCATGCAATGGAAAGGGCCGATTCTCACCGATTCGGGCGGGTTCCAGGTGTTCAGCCTGGGCGCGATGCGCAAGATCAAGGAAGAAGGCGTGACCTTCGCCTCGCCGGTAGACGGCGCCAAGGTGTTCATGGGCCCCGAAGAGTCCATGCAGGTGCAGCGTGACCTGGGTTCGGACATCGTGATGATCTTCGACGAATGCACACCGTACCCGGCCGAGCACGACGTGGCGCGCAAGTCCATGGAGCTGTCGCTGCGCTGGGCGCAGCGTTCGAAGAATGCCCACGCCGACAACACCGCTGCGCTGTTCGGCATCGTCCAAGGTGGTATGCACCAAGACCTGCGCATGCGCTCGCTGGAAGGCCTGCAGCAGATCGGTTTCGACGGCCTGGCCATCGGCGGGCTGTCGGTGGGTGAGCCCAAGGAAGAGATGATCCGCGTGCTGGATTACCTGCCTGGCCAGATGCCCGCAGACAAACCTCGTTACCTTATGGGCGTTGGCAAACCCGAAGACCTTGTGGAAGGTGTGCGCCGCGGCGTGGACATGTTCGACTGCGTGATGCCGACCCGCAACGCGCGCAATGGGCACTTGTTCATCGACACCGGCGTGCTGAAGATCCGCAATGCGATCCATCGCCATGATGACTCGCCACTGGATGCCTCGTGCGATTGCTACACCTGCCAGAACTTCTCCCGCGGCTATCTGCACCACCTGGACAAGTGCGGCGAAATGCTCGGCAGCATGCTCAATACTATCCATAACTTGCGCCATTACCAGCGCCTGATGGCCGGTTTGCGCGAGGCTATCCAACAGGGTAAATTGGCCGCCTTCGTCGATGCCTTCTATGCCCGGCGCGGGCTGCCCGTGCCGCCGCTTGACTGATCCTTTCCTATTAATAATGAGCAACTGGAGCGCTAAATGAGCTTGCTGAGCTTTCTGATTCCCACCGCGCAAGCGGCCGATGCCGCTGCCCCCGCTAGCCCGATGGGCGGCGGTTTCGAGTGGGTTTTCCTGGTTGGCTTTCTGGTCATCTTCTACTTCATGATCTGGCGCCCCCAGGCCAAGCGTGCCAAAGAGCAGAAGAACCTGCTCGGTGGCCTGGCCAAGGGTGATGAAGTGGTCACCACCGGCGGGATCGCCGGCAAGATCACCAAGGTCACCGACGATTTCATCGTGGTCGAGGTTTCCGACAACGTTGAGCTCAAGTTCCAGAAGGGCGCCGTGGCGGCGACCCTGCCGAAGGGCACGCTCAAAGCGATCTGAACGGCGGTTTTCTTCTTTATACGTCAGGGCGCGCAACGCGCCCTGCGTCTTGAACGGGCGGCGTGATGCTGAACAAATACCCTCTGTGGAAGTACATTCTGATCGTGGCAGTGCTCGCGGTCGGTTTTATCTATTCCGCACCCAACCTCTACCCTGACGATCCAGCCATCCAGCTCACCGGCGCCAGCAGCGCGCTGCAAGTGGGCCAGGCAGACCTGGACAAGGCCAGCAAGGCGCTTGCCGACGCCGGCATTGCGGTCAAGGCCTCTTCGCTCGCCCAAGGTGGCAAGGGCGGCCTGCTGCGCCTGAGCAACAAGGAAGACCAACTTCCAGCCAAGGACGTGGTGCGCAACGCCTTGGGTGACGACTACGTCGTGGCCCTGAACCTGGCACCGACCACCCCGCAGTGGTTGCGCTCGCTCGGCGCTCACCCGATGAAGCTGGGCCTGGACTTGTCCGGTGGCGTGCACTTTCTGCTGGAAGTGGACATGGACAAAGCGGTCGACGCTCGCCTGAAGGTCTACGAGGGCGAGGTCAAGACACTTCTGCGCAAGGAACAAGTGCGCTATCGCAGCCTGCCGCAGGACGGCAATGCGATCCAGCTGGGCTTCGCCGACGACGCCTCGCGTGACAAGGCCCAGAGCCTGATCCGCAAGAATTTCACCGATTTCGAGATCACCCCCAGCAGCCGCGGCGAGCTGTCGGTGCTGCGCATGGGCCTGACCCAGGCCAAGCTGGCGGAAATCCGCGAGTACTCGATCAAGCAGAACCTCACCACCGTTCGCAATCGTGTCAACGAGCTGGGCGTGGCCGAGCCTCTGGTGCAGCGCCAGGGCGCCAATCGCATCGTGGTCGAGCTGCCAGGGGTGCAGGACACCGCAGAAGCCAAGCGTATCCTCGGTAAAACGGCCAACCTTGAGTTCCGCCTGGGCGCAGGCCCGGAAGACACCCGTGCCAGCACCGAGACGTTCGAGTTTCGTGATGGCAGCCGCCCCCCGGCAGCGGTTGAGCGCAACCTGATCATCACCGGTGATCAGGTCACCGATGCCCAGGCCAGCTACGACGAGCACGGCCGCCCGCAGGTGAACATCAAGCTCGACGGCCATGGCGGCGACCTGATGAACCGCGCCACCCGCAGCAATGTGGGCCGCAGCATGGCGGTGATCTTCATCGAGCAGAAGCCGAGCACCAAGACCGTTCGCCAGACCGTCGATGGCGTCGAAAAGGACGTGAGCGTCCCGACCTTCACCGAAGACAAGAAGATCATCAGCTTGGCGACCATTCAGTCGCCGCTGGGCAACCAGTTCCGCATCACCGGCCTGAACGGCCAGGGCGAATCTTCGGAGCTCGCCCTGCTGCTGCGTGCCGGCGGCCTGGCTGCGCCGATGTACTTCGCTGAAGAGCGCACCATTGGCCCTAGCCTGGGTGCCGACAACATCACCAAGGGTATCGATGCCTCGCTGTGGGGCATGCTCTTCGTGTCGCTGTTCATCATCGCGATCTACCGCTTCTTCGGTGTGATCGCGACCGTGGCGCTGGCCTTCAACATGGTAGTGCTGCTGGCGCTGATGTCGATCCTGGGCGCTACGCTGACCCTGCCAGGCATCGCCGGTATCGTATTGACCATGGGCATGGCGGTAGACGCCAACGTGCTGATCTTCTCGCGGATCCGCGAGGAGATTGCTGCAGGTATGGCCGTGCAGCGCGCCATCCATGAAGGCTTCAACCGCGCCTACACCGCGATCATCGATGCCAACCTCACCAGCCTGCTGGTGGGCGGCATCCTCTTTGCCATGGGCACAGGCCCTGTGAAGGGCTTCGCGGTCACCATGTCGCTCGGTATTTTCACCTCGATGTTTACGGCCATCATGGTGACCCGCGCGTTCGTCAACCTGATCTACGGCGGCCGTGACGTCAAGAAGCTGTGGATCTAAGGGGCTCGCGATGAAACTCAATACCATCAACTTCATGGGCGTGCGCAATGTCGCGTTCGCCCTGACCGTGTTCCTGACCATCCTGGCGTTGTTCAGCTGGTTTCACAAAGGCATCAACCTCGGCCTGGACTTCACTGGCGGTACCCAGATCGAGCTGACCTACCCGAAGGCCGCTGACCTGGGCGCGGTGCGTGAGGAGCTGGCCAAGGCCGGCTACCACGAAGCTGTGGTGCAGACCTTCGGTTCGGCCAACGAGCTGCTGGTGCGCATGCCAGGCGACGACGCCAAGCTGGGCAACGAAGTGGCCGCTGCGCTGCAGAAGTTCGGCGGCGACAACCCAGCCACCGTGAAACGTGTGGAGTTCGTCGGCCCGCAGGTGGGCGAAGAGCTGCGCGACCAGGGCGGCCTGGGCATGCTGTTGGCGCTGGGCGGCGTGTTGGTGTACCTGGCCTTCCGCTTTCAGTGGAAGTTCGCCGTGGGCGCGATCGTATCGCTGATCCACGACGTGGTCGTGACCATGGGTATTCTGTCGTTCTTCCAGATTCAGTTCGACCTGACGGTGCTGGCTGCGGTACTGGCAATCATCGGCTACTCGCTCAACGACACCATCGTCGTGTTCGACCGGGTGCGTGAGAACTTCCGCGTGCTGCGCAAGGCGTCGTTGATCGAAAACATCAACGTTTCCACTACCCAGACGCTGCTGCGCACCATCGCTACCTCGGTTTCGACCTTGCTGGCGATCAGTGCCCTGTTGATCTTCGGGGGTGACAACCTGTTCGGCTTCTCCCTGGCGCTGTTCATTGGTGTGATGGCTGGCACTTACTCCTCCATCTACATTGCCAACGTGGTGCTGATCTGGCTGAAGCTTTCGAGCGATGACCTCATTCCGCCAGCAACCAAGGATGTAGTGGACGACCGGCCCTGACCCTCTGGTAAGCCACTAAGCCCATGAAAAGGCGCAAGTATTGAACTTGCGCCTTTTTTGTTGCTCCAAGGCTTGGGGTTAGCCGCCACTGTGCGGCGCCATACTTCAGGAGAGACTAACGTGAACAAATCGTTGCTGATTGGTGCAGTGCTGGGTACTGTCGGTGTGACCGCCGGGGGTGCAGTGGCGACCTACAGCCTCGTGAACAAAGGACCTGAAAACGCCGTCGTGTTGGCGTCCGAACCGATCAAGGAACAGATCAAAACGCCTCGTAAAGAATGCGAGCAAGTCAATGTGACGCGCCGGCGCCCCGTCCAGGACCAGCACCAGATCATTGGTAGCGTGGTGGGTGCGGTTGCGGGCGGTCTGCTGGGTAACCAGGTAGGCGGCGGTAATGGCAAGAAGATTGCCACCGTGGCAGGTGCCGTAGGCGGTGGCTATGCAGGCAACAAAGTGCAAGAGCACATGCAGAACAACGACACCTACACCACCACCGAGACCCGCTGCAACACGGTCAACGACATCAGCGACAAGGTGGTTGGCTACAACGTGAAGTATCAGCTCAAAGGCCAGGTAGGCCAGGTTCGCATGGACCACGACCCAGGCTCGAGCATTCCGGTTAACCAGCAGGGCCAGCTGGTTCTGACTCAAGGCCAGCCGGGGCAGCAAGCCCAGTAACTCTGATTTTGCCATCCACAAAAAAAGCACCTTCGAGGTGCTTTTTTTGTGAGGCGTGTGCAGTGATCAGCGCTTGATCGAGGCCGGCAGGTGCGGCTGGATGGCAGTCAGCACCGCCTTGAAGCACTTGATGTTGCCTGCTACGACATGGCCTTTTTCGAGGAAGTCGTGGCCGCCGGTGAAATCACTTACCAGGCCGCCTGCTTCCTGAATCAGCAGCGCACCGGCTGCCATGTCCCATTCCGACAGGCCCGACTCCCAGAAGGCATCGAAGCGGCCAGCGGCGACATAGGCCAGATCGAGGCTGGCGGCACCGGCGCGACGGATGCCGGCGGTCTGGCCGACCAGGCTGCGGAACATGCCCAGGTAGTTGTCGAGGTGATCCATCTGGTTGTCGCGGAACGGAAAGCCAGTACCCAGCAGTGCGCCTTCGAGGCTGGTGCGGCTGCTGACGCGCATGCGGCGCCCGTTGACCTGCGCGCCATGGCCGCGGCTGGCGGTGAATTCTTCTTGGCGAACCGGGTCGAGCACCACGGCGTGCTCGAGGCGGCCGCGGTATTTGCAGGCGATGCTGACAGCGAAGTGGGGTACGCCGCGCACGAAGTTGGTGGTGCCATCGAGCGGGTCGATCACCCAGAGGTATTCGGCGCCTTCGCCGGAGCCGGCATGCAGGCCGCTTTCTTCGCCCAGGATGCCGTGGGTGGGGTAGGCCTTGCGCAGGGCTTCGACGATCAGGCGCTCGGCGGCGCGATCGACTTCGCTGACGTAATCCTTGGCGCCCTTTTCATCCACCTTGAGGGTATCCAGGCGCTCGATGGAGCGGAAGATCAGTTCACTGGCGCTGCGGGCGGCGCGCAGCGCGATATTCAGCATGGGCTGCATGGATGTGTTCACCTGGGGACGTTAAAAAAGAGCCGGGCATTCTACCAGAAACTACGCCGGTAAAAAGAGCGTCACGCAGTGCGTGGCGTTGTTTTCGTCGCTTCTGTAGTATCTGTGGCCCTCTTTGCGAACCAAGAGCGCCTTGACGTGCTGCAGAACATCCGTGTCGTGCTGGTCAACACCAGCCACCCTGGCAATATCGGCGGGGCGGCCCGTGCCATGAAGAACATGGGGCTGGCGCAGCTGGTGCTGGTCGATCCGGTGGCGTTCCCTTCACCTGAGGCCAGCGCCCGCGCCTCCGGCGCCGACGACGTGCTCGCCAGTGCCCGCGTGGTAGCCACCCTTGAAGAGGCTCTGGCAGGGTGCTCGCTGGTGCTGGGCACCAGTGCGCGGGACCGCAGCCTGCCCTGGCCGATGCTGGAGCCGCGTGAATGCGGGGAAAAAACCGTGCAGGCGGCCGCTGGCGACCAGCACGTTGCGCTGGTATTCGGCCGCGAGCACGCGGGGCTCACCAACGATGAGCTGCAGCGCTGTCATTTTCATGTGCATATTCCATCCGACCCAGCCTTCAGCTCGCTGAACCTCGCCGCTGCGGTGCAGGTGCTGGCCTATGAAGTGCGTTGCGCCTGGCTGGCCGGGCAGGGCAAGCCTGCGGCAGAGCAGGGTAGCGCTGGCCCGGCACTTGCCACCATGGATGAAATGGAAGGTTTCTATCGGCATCTGGAGGCCACGCTTGTGCAGGTAGGTTTCCTCGACCCTGCGAACCCTCGCCACCTGATGGCCAGGCTGCGCCGCCTCTTTGGTCGCAGCACTGTGGACCAAACCGAAATGAACATCCTGCGAGGCATCCTGACCGAGACGCAGAAAGCGGTGCGGGGCGAACCTCACAAGCGTAAGGAGCCTTGAAATGTTCGAGCGCATGCGAGAAGACATCCGAAGTGTTTTCCACCGTGACCCGGCTGCACGTAATGCCATCGAGGTGCTGACCTGCTACCCCGGGCTGCATGCGATCTGGCTGCACCGAGCGGCGCACGCGTTGTGGGTGCGCCGCTGGAAGTGGCTGGCGCGCTCGGTCTCCAACTTCAGCCGCTGGCTCACCGGTATCGAAATTCACCCGGGTGCGCGAATCGGGCGGCGGTTTTTCATCGATCACGGAATGGGGATCGTGATCGGCGAAACTGCGGAGCTGGGGGATGACGTCACGCTTTACCAGGGCGTGACCCTGGGCGGCACCAGCTGGAATGCCGGCAAGCGCCACCCCACCCTGGAGGATGGCGTAGTGGTGGGCGCGGGCGCCAAGGTGCTTGGGCCCTTCACGGTGGGTGCCGGTGCCAAGATCGGCTCCAACGCCGTGGTCACCAAGGCCGTGCCGGCAGGCGCTACGGCTGTCGGGATTCCTGCCAAGATCATCGTCAAGGGTGGGCCCGATGATGCGCTCGATGCCCAACGCAAGGCCATGGCCGAGAAGATCGGTTTTGACGCCTACGGCGTTGCCGGCGAAATGCCCGACCCGGTAGCGCGCGCCGTGGGCCAGTTGCTTGACCACCTGCATGCAGTGGATAGCCGCCTTGAGGGCATGTGTGGCGCGCTGACCCGCCTGGGCAGCGACTATTGCGCCAAAGAGCTGCCGGCACTGCGTGACGAGGATTTTGACTGCGTCAAAGGCGAGCCCCAGGCTGAGCACGCTACCCAGCCGTAAGCGGCTGTATTGCCACGAAGCTGTGATATCATCCGTCGCCGCTTCGCTGGCATTCCCGAGTAATTCACTAGGTCTTATAGTTGACTCTTTTACTCGGGAATCGCATACTCGCCACATCGTGAACCTTTTCTCGCAACCCGTGGTAACGATTCCATGCGACTGACCACCAAAGGCCGATACGCCGTGACCGCCATGCTCGACCTGGCCCTGCACGCGCAGCGCGGCCCCGTCTCGCTGGCCGACATTTCCGAGCGTCAGGGCATTTCACTTTCCTACCTCGAGCAATTGTTCGCCCGCCTTCGGCGCTCCAACCTGGTGTCCAGTGTGCGAGGCCCGGGCGGCGGCTATCAATTGTCACGAGACATGCAAGGCATTCAGGTCGCTCAGGTGATCGATGCGGTCAACGAGTCGGTAGATGCCACTCGTTGCCAGGGCATGGGCGATTGCCATTCTGGCGACACCTGCCTCACCCATCACCTCTGGCTCGACCTGAGCCAGCAGATTCACGAGTTCCTGAGTGGTATCAGTTTGGCCGACCTTGTCACCCGTCGTGAGGTGCAGGAAGTGGCCCAGCGTCAGGACCTGCGCCGCTGTAACACCGCGCGTGCGCCGATTCTGGACAAAATAGAAACGTCCTTCGTCGACTGACCGCCTTTAGAAGCGGCGCGCGAGCCTGATAGGAGAGAGATACAAATGAAGTTGCCGATTTACCTCGATTATTCCGCCACCACGCCGGTCGACCCCCGCGTTGCCCAGAAGATGGTCGAGTGCCTGACCCTCGACGGCAACTTCGGTAACCCGGCATCGCGCTCGCACGTCTTTGGCTGGAAAGCTGAAGAGGCCGTAGAGAATGCACGCCGCCAAGTGGCCGACCTGATCAACGCCGACCCGCGCGAAATTGTCTGGACCAGCGGTGCCACCGAATCCGACAACCTCGCCATCAAAGGCGTGGCGCACTTTTATTCGGGCAAGGGCAAGCACCTGATCACCAGCAAGATCGAACACAAGGCCGTGCTCGACACCGCTCGCCAGCTCGAGCGTGAAGGCTTCGAGGTCACTTACCTCGAACCGGGTGAAGACGGCCTGATCACCGCATCGATGGTCGAAGCGGCGCTGCGTGAAGACACCATCCTCGTGTCGATCATGCATGTGAACAACGAAATCGGCACTGTGAATGACATCGCCGCCATCGGCGAGCTGACCCGCAGCCGCGGTGTGCTGTTCCACGTTGACGGTGCGCAATCGGCTGGCAAGGTCGAGATCGACATGGGCAAGCTCAAGGTCGACCTGATGTCTTTCTCGGCCCACAAGGCCTACGGGCCCAAAGGGATCGGCGCGCTGTATGTCAGCCGCAAGCCGCGTGTACGCCTTGAGGCGACCATGCATGGCGGTGGCCACGAGCGTGGCATGCGTTCGGGCACCCTGCCGACTCACCAGATCGTAGGCATGGGTGAAGCGTTCCGTATCGCCAAAGAAGACATGGCCAAGGACACCGCGCACGTAAAAGCGCTGTCCGAGCGTTTCTACAAGCAGGTCGAGGACCTTGAAGAGCTGTACGTCAACGGCAGCCTCACCCAGCGTGTGCCGCACAACCTGAACCTGAGCTTCAACTATGTCGAAGGCGAGTCGCTGATCATGTCCCTGAAGGACCTGGCCGTGTCTTCCGGCTCGGCGTGCACGTCGGCCTCCCTTGAGCCTTCGTATGTGCTGCGCGCGCTGGGTCGCAACGACGAGCTGGCACACAGTTCCATCCGTTTTGCCTTCGGCCGCTTCACCACCGAAGAAGAGATCGACTACGCCGCTGCGCAGGTGCGCACCGCCGTGACCAAGCTGCGCGAGCTGTCTCCACTGTGGGACATGTACAAGGACGGGGTTGACCTGTCCAAGATCGAGTGGGCTGCGCACTGACATTCAAGTCGCCGTCGCGGGCCTGGCAAGGGCCGCCCCCTGCGGGCCCCAGAGCGACAACTGATGAGTTGAGAGGATAGACACACCATGGCTTACAGCGAAAAGGTCATCGACCACTACGAAAACCCGCGCAATGTCGGCAAGTTCGACAAAGCAGACCCTGATGTCGGTACCGGCATGGTCGGCGCCCCGGCGTGCGGCGACGTCATGCAGCTGCAGATCAAGGTCAACGGCCAAGGCGTGATCGAAGACGCCAAATTCAAAACCTACGGCTGCGGCTCGGCCATCGCCTCCAGCTCGCTTGCGACTGAGTGGATGAAAGGCAAGACGCTCGACGAAGCTGCGACCATCAAGAATACGCAGCTGGCCGAGGAACTGGCTTTGCCGCCTGTGAAGATTCACTGCTCCGTGCTCGCCGAAGACGCCATCAAGGCGGCTGTGCGCGATTACAAGCAGAAGAAAGGCCTGCTCTGAGCGGCTGAGGAGTTCCAATGGCTATCACCATGACCGAAGCTGCCGCCAACCATGTGCGCCGTTCCCTGCAAGGGCGCGGCAAGGGTGACGGCATTCGTTTGGGCGTTCGCACCACTGGCTGCTCTGGCCTTGCGTACGTGCTGGAGTTCGTGGACGAAGCGGGCGGTGAAGACCAGGTGTTCGAAACCCATGGCTTGAAGGTCGTTATCGATCCCAAGAGCCTGGTTTACCTGGATGGCACCGAGCTGGACTTCGTACGCGAGGGCTTGAACGAGGGCTTCAAGTTCAACAACCCCAATGTGCGCGGTGAGTGCGGCTGCGGCGAAAGCTTCAACGTTTGAGGTTAGCCGTGGGTACTCCTTGCCATTACGCTTTGTTCGAGCTCAAGCCAGCCTTTCGTCTGGACCTTGACCACCTGGCTACGCGCTACCGGGAGCTTGCGCGCACTGTGCATCCCGACCGGTTCGCTGATGCCTCCGAGGCCGAGCAGCGCCAGGCGCTTGAGCGCTCGGCCGAGCTCAACGAAGCCTATCAGACCCTCAAGAGCGCGCCCCGCCGCGCGCGTTACCTGCTGGCCATCAGTGGCCAGGAGGTGCCTCAGGAAATCACCGTGCACGATCCGGAGTTCCTGATGCAGCAGATGCAGTGGCGTGAAGAGCTCGAGGACCTGCAGGACAACGCCGACGTGGAGGGTATCGCACCCTTCAAGCAACGTCTGAAGGCCGCCCAGGGCGCCCTGGAAGACGATTTCGCCGGCTGCTGGGACGTCCCAGCCGAGCGCGAGCAGGCCGAACGCCTGATGCGCCGCTTGCAGTTTCTCGACAAGCTGGCGCAGGAAGTGCGCCGACTCGAAGAGCGCCTCGACGATTAACCCCGTGCCGCCCCGGCCGCACGCCTGGTAAACAGACAAGCATGGCTTTACTGCAGATCGCCGAACCCGGCCTGAGCCCCCAACCGCATCAGCGCAAGCTGGCCGTGGGGATCGACCTGGGCACTACCAATTCGCTGGTCGCTGCTGTGCGCAGCGGCCTTTCCGAACCCCTGGCCGATGATCAGGGCGCCATTATCCTGCCTTCAGCGGTGCGCTACCATGCCGACCGCGTCGAGGTGGGCGCTGCCGCCAAGGCTGCCGCGTCGGCCGACCCGTTCAACACTGTGCTGTCGGTCAAGCGCCTGATGGGGCGCGGCGTTGCCGACGTTCAGCAGCTGGGCGGGCAGTTGCCGTACCGCTTCCTCGAAGGCGAGTCGCACATGCCCTTCATCGATACGGTGCAAGGGCCGAAGAGCCCGGTGCAGGTATCGGCTGATATCCTCAAGGTTCTTCGCCTGCGTGCCGAGGCTTCCCTGGGCGGCGAGCTGGTGGGCGCAGTCATCACCGTGCCCGCCTATTTCGACGATGCCCAGCGCCAGGCCACCAAGGACGCCGCCCGCCTTGCAGGCCTGAACGTGCTGCGCCTGCTCAACGAGCCTACGGCTGCGGCAGTCGCCTATGGCCTGGATCAGAGCGCCGAAGGCGTTGTGGCGATCTACGACCTGGGGGGTGGCACCTTCGATATTTCCATCCTGCGCCTGACTGCTGGGGTGTTCGAAGTGCTGGCCACAGGCGGTGATACAGCATTGGGAGGCGACGACTTCGACCACGCCATCGCTGCCTGGGTAATCGAACAGGCAGGCCTGTCCCAAGACCTCGCGCCGGCTGCCCAGCGCCAGTTGCTGGAAATCGCCTGCACCGCAAAAGAAGGCCTCAGCACCGCAGAGTGTGTTCCCGTGGCCTACGCCGGCTGGGCCGGTGAGCTGAGCCGCGCGACCTTCGATGCGCTGATCGAGCCGATGATTGCACGCAGCCTCAAGGCCTGCCGCCGCGCAGTGCGCGACGCCGGCATCGAGGTGGAGCAGGTAGGCGCCGTGGTGATGGTCGGGGGTTCGACACGGGTGCCGCGCGTGCGCCAGGCCGTGGGTGGGCTGTTCGGCCGTGAGCCACTGATCGACATAGATCCCGACCAGGTCGTCGCGGTGGGTGCTGCGGTTCAGGCCGACCAACTCGCCGGTAACCGCCGTGACGGCGGTGAGCTGTTGCTGCTGGATGTGATTCCTCTGTCGCTGGGCCTGGAGACCATGGGCGGGCTGATGGAGCGAGTCATTCCGCGCAATACCACCATTCCGGTTGCGCGTGCCCAAGACTTCACCACCTACAAAGATGGCCAG
This sequence comes from Pseudomonas sp. URIL14HWK12:I12, assembly GCF_003097135.1. Lineage (GTDB taxonomy): Bacteria > Pseudomonadota > Gammaproteobacteria > Pseudomonadales > Pseudomonadaceae > Aquipseudomonas. The sequence continues at coordinate 228,531 of NZ_QEQL01000005.1, read as the reverse complement.
ACGGCCATGATGATCCATGTGCTGCAGGGTGAGCGCGAATTGATCGCCGATTGCCGTTCGTTGGCGCGTTTCGAGCTGCGCGGCATTCCGCCAATGGTGGCCGGTGCCGCGAAGATCCGCGTGACCTTCCAGGTCGATGCCGATGGCTTGCTCAACGTGTCGGCCCGGGAGCTGGCGTCGGGCGTGGAGTCGAGCATTCAGGTCAAGCCTTCCTATGGGCTGACCGATGGCGAGATCGCTCGCATGCTCAAGGACTCCTTCGCTCACGCCGCCACCGACAAGGACGCCCGCCAGCTGCGTGAATACCAGGTAGACGCCGAGCGCCTGGTCGAGGCGGTTCTTGCGGCCTTGGCAGTAGACGGTGAGCGCCTGCTCGATGCCGATGAGCGCGAGCTGATCGAGCTGCAGGCCAGCGAGCTTGCGCAGCTTGCCAAGGGCAGCGACGGCGATGCGATCGAGGCACAGACCAAGCGCCTCTCGCAACTTACCGACGCCTTCGCTGCACGGCGTATGAATTCCACTGTCCAGGCCGCCCTGGCCGGGCGCACCCTGGACGATATCGAGGACTGACCCATGCCGCAGATCATCTTTCTGCCCCACGCCGAGCACTGCCCAGAAGGCGCAGTGGTCGATGCCCAGCCAGGCGAGACCATCATTGCTGCCGCCAAGCGCAACGACATCGACATCGAACACGCCTGCGAGATGTCCTGTGCCTGCACCACCTGCCATGTGATCGTGCGTGAAGGTTTCCAGTCGCTGGAAGCTTCCGATGAGCTCGAAGACGACATGCTCGACAAGGCCTGGGGCCTGGAGCCGAATTCGCGGCTGTCGTGCCAGGCGGTGGTCGGTGACAAGGACCTGACCGTGGAAATCCCCAAATACACGATCAACCAAGTGTCCGAAGGGCACTGACAGGAAGCGACCATGAGTCTTAAATGGGTGGATGTGCAGGAAATCGCCATTCAACTGGCCGAGGCCCATCCTGAGGTGGATCCGCGCACCGTAAACTTCGTCGCTCTGCGCGATCTGGCGATGCGACTGGACGGTTTCGATGATGATCCGGACCGCTGCGGCGAGAAGGTTCTGGAGGCTATCCAGACCTTGTGGATCGAAGAAGCGGATTGAAACGCACCGCGGTTAGGAATTACCCGAGAACCCGCGTATAATTCGCGGGTTTAATTTTTGGCTTCACTCACTCTTTTTCGGAGTTTCAAATGGCTGTTCAACGCACTTTCTCCATCATCAAACCTGACGCCGTCGCCAAGAACGTCGTTGGCAAGATCGTTTCCCGCTTCGAAGAAGCCGGCCTGCGCGTCGTTGCCTCGCGCATGGTTCAGCTGTCCGAGCGCGAAGCTGGCGGCTTCTACGCTGAGCACAAAGAGCGCGGCTTCTTCGGCGACCTGGTCAAGTTCATGACTTCCGGCCCGGTCATCGTTCAGGTTCTGGAAGGTGAGAACGCCATCCTGAAAAACCGCGAGCTGATGGGCGCCACCAACCCGGCCAATGCCGAGGCAGGTACCATCCGCAAGGACTTCGCCGAGTCCATCGACGAAAACGCCGTTCACGGTTCGGATTCCGAAGCGTCGGCCGCTCGTGAAATCGCTTACTTCTTCTCCGAAACCGAAGTGTGCGCTCGCATCCGCTGATTGCGGCTGCAGCCAAGGTGTTGTGACCATGACCGCTACGACCGGTAAAACGAACCTGCTGGGGCTGACCCAGCCGGAAATGGAAAAATTCTTCGATTCGCTCGGGGAAAAGCGCTTCCGCGCCGGTCAGGCGATGAAATGGATTCACCACTTCGGCGTCGACGATTTCGACGCGATGACCAATTTCGGCAAGGCCCTGCGTGAAAAGCTCAAGGCCACGGCCGAAATTCGTGGGCCGGAGGTGGTCAGCGAAGACATCTCCGCCGACGGTACTCGCAAATGGGTAGTGCGTGTCGCCTCGGGCAGTTGCGTCGAAACCGTCTACATTCCGCAGGGCAAGCGCGGCACCTTGTGCGTGTCTTCCCAAGCGGGCTGCGCGCTCGATTGCAGCTTCTGCTCCACCGGCAAGCAAGGCTTCAACAGCAACCTCACCGCCGCCGAAGTGATCGGCCAGGTCTGGATTGCCAACAAATCCTTCGGCAGTGTCCCGGCTACCATCGACCGCGCCATCACCAATGTGGTGATGATGGGGATGGGCGAGCCGCTGCTGAACTTCGACAACGTCATCAGTGCCATGCACCTGATGATGGACGACCTGGGCTATGGCATCTCCAAACGCCGGGTCACCCTGTCCACCTCTGGCGTCGTGCCGATGATCGATGAGCTTGCCAAGCACATCGACGTCTCGCTGGCGCTGTCGCTGCACGCACCAAACGACGCTCTTCGCGACCAGTTGGTACCAATCAACCGCAAGTATCCGCTCAAGGTGGTGCTCGACTCCTGCATGCGCTACATGAGCGCACTGGGCGAAAAGCGCGTCTTGACCATTGAGTACACCCTGCTCAAGGACGTCAACGACCGCCCCGAACATGCGGCCGAGATGATCGAGCTTTTGCGCGAGGTACCTTGCAAGGTCAACCTGATCCCGTTCAACCCCTTCCCGCATTCGGGTTATAAGCGGCCGAGCAACAACGCTATCCGCCGGTTTCAGGATGCATTGCACCATGCCGGTTTCAACGTGACCGTGCGCACCACCCGTGGCGAAGACATCGATGCGGCCTGCGGGCAGCTGGTAGGCCAGGTGATGGACAAAACCCGCCGCAGCGAACGCTATATCGCGGTGCGCCAGCTGGCGGCCGACGGCGAAACGGCGCAGGTGGCCACTTCCAGGCAATGATGCCAGCACCCTGAAGAGAGGATCTCCATGACGTTGCGCGCCGCGCTCTTGCTGCTGCTGGTTTGCCTTTTGCCCGGTTGTGTGACCAGCGGGAAGGTCAACCCGATGGACACCCAGAAGGGCCGCAACGAAGCGCGTGATGCCTTTGTGCAGCTGGGCCTGGGTTACCTTATGCAGGGCGATACCGAGCGCGCCAAGGTGCCGCTGAAGAACGCCCTGGACCTTGACCCGTCCAGCCAGGACGCCAACGCGGCGCTGGCGCTGGTGTTCCAGGCCGAGCGCGAGCCCAAGCTTGCCGAGGAGTATTTCCGCAAGGCTTTGGCCAGCGGTGAGAACGCGCGGATTCGCAATAACTACGGCAGTTTCCTGTACGAGCAGAAGCGCTACCCCGAAGCTTATGAAATGTTTCAGAAAGCGGCGGGCGACCCGTTGTATCCTGAGCGCTCGCGGGTGTTCGAGAACCTGGGCATGGCTGCGCAGCAACTCAATCGCCCAGACGAAGCCCAAGGGTGGCTGGAGAAGGCCATTGCCATGAATGGGCAGCAGCCACGCGCACTGCTGGAGTTGGCTGAAATCGCGTATGATCGCAAGCAGTTCGTGCCCTCGCGAGACTACTTTCAGCGCTTCAGCCAGTTGAGCGAGCAGAACGCACGCAGCCTGTTGCTGGGCATTCGCCTGGCGAAGGTATTCGAAGACAAGAACACGGCCGCCAGTTATGGCCTGCAACTGAAAAGACTGTATCCGGGCACGCCGGAATACCAGCAATACCTGTCGGAGCATTGATGAAAGTGGCTGACCCAGAAGTTGTCGCAGCGGCTCGCACGAACCCCGGGGAAACACTGCGTCTGGCTCGCGAAAGCAGGGGCTGGACCCTCCCGGAGGTCGCTACGCGGCTGAACCTTACCCAGTTGTCCCTGGCCAATCTGGAAGCAGGCGCTTTTGATCGGCTGCCTGGGCACACCTTCGCCCGTGGCTATATTCGTGCCTACGCCAAGCTGCTGGGCATGGACCAGGGGCCACTGGTCGAGGCGTTCGACCAGGCCACAGGCACCAATGCCAAAGGCAGTGAGGTCCATGGGTTGGGCCGGATCGAGGAGCCTGTAAGGCTTTCCCATAACCTGTTGCGCATTGTCAGCCTGGTATTGCTGGTGGCATTGGTCGGTGGCGGTTTCGTCTGGTGGCAGGACCAGTACGGCAATCACCGTGACACTTCCAGCGTGCCTATGGAGCACGTCGAGGTCGAGAGCGCCGATGGCACTACCCAGATACACCCGATCGACGAGCCCGAGCCGCCAGTTGGTAGCACGGCACAGAGCGGTGTGATCCAGCCTCCGGTTCCCGGCCAGGTCGAACAGCCCGCGCCCTCGGCCCCTGCGCAACCCGCGCCTGAAGCACCGGCCGCTGCACAGCCATCCGCCCCGGTTCAGAACCACACCCAGCCTCCGGCGGCGGTCGCCAGCAACCCGGCACCTGCCGCTTCGGCTGCGCCCAATGCAGCCGCCCAGGTCCCGGCCCCTGTGACTCAGGCCGCCCCGCCCGCAGCAGGCGAAGGGCAGGTTCGGATCGCCTTCATTGCCGACTGCTGGTACCAGATTACTGACGGTAACGGCAAGGTCGTGCTCAGCGGGCTCAAGCACAAAGGCGACAGTGTCGACTACAACGGCAAGCCACCCTTTCAGGTGCGCCTGGGCTTCGCCCGGGGCGCTGAGGTCAGTTATAACGGCCAGCCTGTCGATGTGAAGCCTTTCACCAGCGGCGAAACCGCACGCGTCAAACTGGGGCAATAACATGCACGGTGAGAATCCGATCAAACGCCGGCCATCCCGCAAAATCTGGGTGGGCTCGGTGCCGGTTGGCGGCGATGCACCCATCGCGGTGCAGAGCATGACCAACACCAACACCCTCGATGTGGCCGCGACGGTGGCACAAATTGCCCGCCTGGAAGATGCAGGCGTCGACATCGTTCGGGTGTCGGTTCCCGACATGGACGCCGCCGAGGCCTTCGGCAAGATCAAGCAGCAGGTGAAGGTGCCACTGGTAGCCGATATCCATTTCGACTACCGAATCGCATTGCGCGTGGCCGAGTTGGGCGTTGACTGCCTGCGCATCAACCCGGGCAACATCGGCCGCGAGGATCGCGTTCAGGCGGTCGTTTCGGCTGCGCGTGATCGGGGCATCCCAATTCGCATCGGCGTGAACGCCGGCTCGCTCGAGAAGGACCTGCAGAAAAAATACGGCGAGCCGACCCCGGCGGCGTTGCTCGAATCGGCCATGCGCCATGTCGAGCACCTCGACCGCCTCGACTTCCAGGACTACAAGGTCAGCGTCAAGGCCTCCGATGTGTTCATGGCCGTGGAGGCTTATCGCCTGCTCGCCAAACAGATCACCCAGCCGCTGCACCTGGGCATTACCGAGGCCGGTGGGCTGCGCTCCGGTACGGTCAAGTCTGCCGTGGGGCTGGGCATGCTCCTCGCCGAGGGCATCGGCGATACCATCCGTATTTCGCTGGCGGCCGACCCGGTCGAGGAAGTGAAGGTCGGCTACGACATCCTGAAGTCGCTGCACCTGCGCTCTCGGGGCATCAACTTCATTGCCTGCCCCAGCTGCTCGCGGCAGAACTTCGACGTGGTCAAGACCATGAACGAGCTCGAAGGGCGCCTGGAGGATCTGCTGGTGCCGCTCGACGTGGCGGTGATCGGCTGCGTGGTCAACGGCCCGGGCGAAGCCAAAGAGGCCCACGTGGGGCTCACAGGCGGTACGCCGAACCTGGTGTACATCGATGGCAAGCCGTCGCAGAAGCTGAACAACGAGAACCTGGTGGATGAGCTGGAGCAGCTGATCCGCCGCAAGGCCGCCGAGAAGGCCGAGGCCGACGCGGCGCTGATCGCGCGCGGCTGAATACCCGTTTAAGGACCAATTGTGAGCAAGCCCCTGCAAGCCATTCGTGGCATGAACGACATCCTGCCGGAGCACACGCCGCTGTGGCGCTACTTCGAAGGCACTGTGGCCAGCCTTCTGGACGGCTACGGTTATGCCCAGATCCGCATGCCGATCGTCGAGTTCACCGAGCTGTTCAAGCGCTCGATCGGTGAAGTCACCGATATCGTCGAGAAAGAGATGTACACCTTCGCCGACCGTAACGGCGATTCGCTGACACTGCGCCCCGAAGGTACTGCAGCCTGCGTACGCGCTGTGCTCGAGCATGGCATCACCGGCGGTGGGCAACCGCAGAAACTGTGGTACATCGGCCCGATGTTCCGCCATGAGCGCCCACAAAAGGGCCGGTATCGGCAGTTCCACCAGATCGGGGTGGAGGTGTTCAACCTGGCAGGTCCGGACATCGATGCCGAGCTGATTGCACTGACCTGGCGGCTCTGGGGAGCGCTGGGCATCCGCGATGCGGTCAAGCTCGAGCTCAACAGCCTGGGTACCGCCGAGGCGCGCGCGCGCTATCGCGATGCATTGGTCGCCTATCTGGGCGAGCGTCACGACCAGCTCGATGAAGACAGCCAGCGGCGCTTGAAGAGCAACCCGCTGCGCATTCTCGACAGCAAGAACGCCGATACCCAGGCGCTACTGGTGGATGCGCCGAAGCTGGCCGATTACCTCGACGACGAGTCGCGTGTGCACTTCGAGGGGTTGAAAGCTCGCCTTGATGCCGCGGGTATTCCCTACGTCATCAATACCAAGCTGGTGCGTGGCCTGGATTACTACAGCAAGACCGTGTTCGAGTGGGTGACCGACCAGCTCGGCGCGCAAGGCACCGTTTGCGCCGGGGGGCGCTACGACGGCCTGGTCGAGCAGATGGGCGGCAAGCCCACCGCCGGCGTAGGTTTTGCCATGGGCATCGAGCGGCTGATCCTGTTGCTCGAAACCCTGGGCAAGGTGCCCGAGTCCATCGCGCGTACCGTCGACCTCTACCTGTGCGCGTTCGGCGAGCCGGCAGAAGTGGCCGCCTTGAAGCTCACCGAGCAGGTGCGCGATCAACTGCCAGCCCTGCGCCTTCAGGTGAACGCTGGCGGCGGCAGTTTCAAGAGCCAGTTCAAGAAGGCCGACAAAAGCGGCGCACTTTATGCGCTGATTCTGGGGGACGACGAGCTGGCACGCGAAGTGGTAGGGTTCAAACCCCTGCGCGGGCAGGGCGAACAACAGAATATCGCCTGGGATGACCTGGCACGTTTCCTGGGCAGCGTCGACCTCAAGGGTTGAGCCGCTGGCGCCAAATTCGAAGATAGGAGTATTGGGGTGTCTGGTACCGAAGATGAAGAGCTGGCCCAGTTCAAGGACTGGTGGCAGCGCAACGGCAAGCCGTTGGTCACGGGCGGCCTGCTGGCGTTGATCGCCGTGTTCGGCTGGCAATGGTGGCAGAAGCATCAGGCCAATCAGGCGCAGGGCGCATCTGTCCTGTACCAGCAACTGGTCGAGGCTTCACTGGCACCGGGTGGCAAGCCCGACCTGCCCAAGGTGAACTACTTGGCAGGTGAGCTCGACAAGAACTTCGCTGGCACCGCGTATGACCAGTACGGCAAGCTGTTCCTGGCCAAGGTGTCGGTCGACGCCGGCAAGCTCGACGACGCGGCTGTGCAGCTCAGGGCTGTGATGGACAAACCGGCCGACGCGACGTTGGGCGAAGTCGCTCGCCAGCGCCTGGCGCAGGTGCTGGCCGCTCAAAACAAGGCCGAAGAAGCACTCAAACTGCTCGATGGGCAGGCCGACAAGGCGTTCGCCGCCAGCCGTGAAGAGCTCAAGGGCGATGTACTGGTACGCCTGGGCCGCCCGGCCGATGCCTATGCCGCTTACCAGAAAGCCAAAGCGGCGTTGCCCGAAGACGCAGCCGTTGGTGGCCTGCAGACCAAGCTTGACGATTTGGCCAAAGGGGATGCCTGACGTGATCGGATGGAAACATGTAGCGCTGTTGGCACTGGCCCTGGCTGTAGTGGGTTGCAGCAGCAACAGCAAGAAAGAACTGCCCCCGGCCGAACTGCACGATTTCAAGGAAGAGGTCAGCCTCAAAAAGGTTTGGAGCCGCAACGTCGGTGACGGCCAGGGCAAGACCTACAACATGCTGGTCCCTGCGATCGAGAACAACACCATCTACGCCGCCGACGTGACAGGCGTAGTGATGGCTCTCGACCGCATGAACGGCGATGTTCAGTGGAAGAAAGATTTTGATCGCCCCATCTCGGGTGCCATCGGTGTAGGCTACGGCCTGCTGACCTTCGGCACCTTGCGCGGTGACGTGGTCGCGTTGGATTCGGCCACCGGTGAGCAAAAATGGGTCGCCAACGTCAAGGCTGAAGTGCTGGCACCGCCGGCCAACAACGGTGACGTGGTGGTGGTTCAAACCCAGGACGACCGCGTCGTCGGCCTGGATGCCAGCACTGGCGAGCAACGCTGGGTCTACGACAGCACCCCGGCCGTGCTGACCCTACGCGGCACCGGCGCACCGCTGGTAACCAACCGCCTGGCTATCGCGGGCTTGTCCTCGGGCAAGGTCGTGGCGCTGGATATCAGCACCGGCACGCCAATCTGGGAGACCCGCGTGGCAATCCCGCAGGGCCGCTCTGAGCTGGACCGCGTCGTTGACATCGATGGCGGCTTGCTGCTGTCTGGCGGTGTGGTGTATGTGGCCAGCTACCAAGGCAAGATGGCCGGCCTGGACGTAGACAGCGGCCGCACCCTTTGGGAGCGAGATGCCTCCAGCTATGCAGGCGTTGCCCAGGGTTTCGGCAGTGTCTACGTCGCCGAGGCCAGTGGCACCGTCGAAGGCGTCGATGAGCGCTCGACCACCGGGTTGTGGAGCAACGACCAGCTGGCTCGCCGCCAGTTGAGCGCGCCAGAGGTGTACTCCAGCTATATCGCCGTGGGTGACTTCGAGGGCTACCTGCACCTGCTCAGCCAGGTCGATGGTCGTTTCGTGGGCCGTATCCGCGTTGACAGCGACGGCCTGCGGGCTCGCCCGTTGGTAGATGGCGACATGATCTACGTCTACGGCAACAGCGGCAAACTCGAGGCGCTCACCGCCAAGTGACCGCTTGACTATGCTTGGGGCAATTCGTTGCCCCGGCTGCTGTAACACGGCCGCTGCCTTGCAGCGGCCTTTGCATTTTCAGAAATTCGAAGTGGAGAGCCGCATGGTTCCCGTAATCGCCCTGGTGGGCCGCCCCAACGTGGGCAAGTCCACGATGTTCAACCGCCTGACCAAGAGCCGCGACGCTATCGTCGGCGACCTCTCGGGCCTGACCCGCGACCGCCAGTACGGCGAGGCGCACTGGCAGGGGCGTTCCTATATCGTCATCGACACCGGCGGGATTTCCGGTGACGAAGAAGGCATGGACGAGAAAATGGCCGAGCAATCGCTGCTCGCCATTGAAGAAGCCGATGTGGTGCTGTTCCTGGTCGATGCTCGCGCAGGCTTCACCGCTGCCGACCAGATGATCGCCGAGCACCTGCGCAAACGAAACAAGCGTTCGTTGCTGGTCGCCAACAAGATCGACAACTTCGACCCCGACGCCGCACGCGCCGAATTCTCCCCAATGGGGATGGGCGATGCGATCCCGGTGGCCGCTGCGCATGGTCGCGGCATCAACAACCTGCTCGAGGCCGCGTTGGGCGAATTCCCGCGCGACCCCGAAGAGCCGGTCATCGAAGTGGCGGAAGGCGAAGAAGCGGCGCGCATTCCAGGCCCTAGCGAAAAGGACGGCATCAAGATCGCGATCATCGGGCGGCCCAACGTGGGTAAATCCACCTTGGTCAACCGGATGCTCGGCGAAGAGCGGGTGATCGCCTATGACGAGCCAGGCACCACTCGCGACAGTATCTACATTCCGTTCGAGCGCGATGGCGAGAAATACACCTTCATCGACACCGCCGGGGTGCGCAAGCGCGGCAAGATCCACGAAGAGGTCGAGAAGTTCTCGGTGGTCAAGACGCTGCAGGCCATCAAAGACGCCAACGTGGTGATCTTCGTGATGGATGCCCGTGAAGGGGTCGTCGACCATGACCTGAACCTGCTGGGCTTCGCGCTGGAAGCCGGCCGGGCGATCGTGATTGCGCTCAACAAATGGGACGGCATGGCCCCCGGTGAGCGTGATTACGTTAAGACCGAGCTGGAACGCCGGTTATTCTTCGTTGATTTCGCCGATATCCACTTCATTTCAGCGCTGCATGGCACCGGTGTGGGTCACCTGTACGGTTCGGTGCAGGCCTCCTTCAAGTCGGCGGTTACCCGCTGGCCCACGAGCCGCCTGACGCAGATCCTCGAGGATGCCATCAGCGACCATGCGCCGCCCCTGGTCAATGGCCGGCGCATCAAGCTCCGCTACGCCCACCTGGGCGGGGCCAACCCGCCACTGATCGTGATCCACGGCAACCAGACCGAAAAAGTGCCCAACTCCTACGTGCGTTACCTGGAGAACACCTATCGGCGCGTGCTCAAGCTGGTCGGTACGCCGATCCGCATCGAGTTCAAGGGCGGTGACAACCCGTTCGAGGGCAAGAAGAACACCCTGACCGACCGGCAGGTCAACAAGAAGCGCCGCCTGATGTCGCACCACAAGAAGGCCGAGAAAAAGCGCAGGGACAAACGCTGAAGGCCACGGTAAGCTCGGAAGCCTTTGGTTTCCGGGCGCCAGACCATGATCGACAGCAAGTTGCCGAACCTGGGCACTACCATTTTCACCACGATGTCGCAGCTCGCCGCCGAAACGGGGGCGATCAACCTTTCACAGGGCTTCCCTGATTTCGATGGGCCGCAGGCCCTGCGTGACGCCGTCGCCCATCACGTTGCCACCGGCCACAATCAGTACCCACCGATGGCAGGCCTGCCTGCCTTGCGCGAGCAGGTTGCCCTGAAGGTGCAACGCTTCTACGGCGCGCAGGTAAGCGCCGAGCATGAAGTGACCATCACCCCGGGGGCGACCCAGGCCATCTTCTGTGCGATCCAGGCATTGGTGCGCCCGGGCGACGAGGTGATCGTCTTCAACCCCACCTATGACAGTTACGAGCCTTCGGTGCAGCTCGCTGGCGGCTGCTGTGTTCACGTACCGCTCCAGGCGCCTGCCTTCGGTATCGACTGGCAACGGCTACACGATGCCATTGGCCCACGTACACGGGTGATCATGCTCAACAGCCCGCACAACCCCAGCGGGGCGCTGCTGAGCATGGCGGACCTGAACCGCCTGGCCGAGTTGATTGCCCACCGCGACATCTATGTGATCAGCGATGAGGTGTATGAGCATCTGGTTTACGACGGGGTGGCGCATGCCAGTGTGCTGGCCTGCCCGGCACTCTACGCGCGGGCCTTCGTGGTCAGCTCGTTCGGCAAGACCTACCACGTTACAGGCTGGAAGACCGGTTATGTGATCGCGCCTGCGGTGCTCACCCGCGAGCTGCGCAAAGTGCACCAGTTCGTCAGCTTCTGCGCTGTGACCCCGCTGCAATGGGCGTTGGCCGGCTTTATGGCTGCACACCCCGAGCACCTGGATGAGCTGCCGGCGTTCTATCAGGCCAAGCGCGACCTGTTCTGCCGTTTATTGGGCGAGTCTCAGTTCGGCTTTACCCCAGCACCGGGGACGTATTTTCAGCTGGTTGACTATGCCGATATTCGCCCGGACCTGAGCGATGTGGAGATGTCATTGTGGCTTACCCGCGAACACGGCGTGGCCTGCATCCCGGTATCGGTGTTCTGCCAGCAACCGGACCCCAACTGGCGGATGGTGCGCCTGTGTTTCGCCAAACGTGAGGAGACGCTGCGCGACGCAGCGGCACGACTATGCGCAATCTGACGGAGCAGCCCGACCTCAAGCTGGCGCTGGTGCAAACGACCCTGGCTTGGCATGACCGAGCCGCTAATTTGGTGCAGTTCGACTCACTGCTCGAAGAGGCACGGGGTGCCGACCTAATTGTGTTGCCAGAGATGTTCACCACCGGCTTTTCCATGGACTCCGCAAGCCTCTGTGAAGCGGAGGAGGGGCCGACTACGGACTGGCTGCGTCGCAAGGCTGCCAGCCTCGAGGCGGTCGTCACCGGTAGCCTGATCATTCAGGCGGCAGACGGCAGCCACCGCAACCGTTTGCTCTGGGCCCAGCCCGATGGCCAGGTGCTTCACTACGATAAACGCCACCTGTTCCGCATGGCCGGCGAGCACAAGCATTACACCGCCGGTGACACGCGGGCGCAGTTCGAGCTCAAGGGCTGGCGGGTTCGCCCGCTAATCTGTTACGACCTGCGGTTCCCGGTATGGAGCCGCGACAGCCAATGCACCGACCTACTGCTCTATACCGCCAACTGGCCGGGCGCGCGGCGCCATCACTGGAATCGCTTGCTTCCAGCACGGGCGATCGAAAACCTGTGTTATGTCGCAGCGGTGAACCGCGTGGGCACCGACGGCAAAGGCTATGCGTATACCGGCGACAGCCAGGTGCTGGATTTTCAGGGTGAGACGCTGGTGTGCGCAGGGGATGCCGATGGGGTATTCAACGTTACGCTCAGTGCGCAGGCGCTGGCGGCGTATCGAGAGAAATTTCCTGCCTACCTTGACGCCGACGCTTTCGAAATGGCTGGCATCAGGTGAGTCGCAGCAAGCACCGGTGCCATTCGGCGGCTGTGCTTGCTGCGGGTTCATCAAGCTGCTTTTGCTTCCTTGCCGCTCAATGCACGGTTCAGGGCACTGAACAGCGCCTTGAAGCTGGCCGTGGTGATGTTTTCGTCGATCCCCACCCCGTGCAGGGGCCGCTCGCCGGCTACACGCAGTTCGATGTAGGCTGCGGCCTTGGCATGGGTACCTGCACCGATGGCGTGCTCGCTGTAGTCCATGATCTCGACATTGATCGGCAGGCTGGCCACCAGCGCCTCCAGCGCACCATTGCCTTTGCCTTTCCAGTGCAGGGTTTCGCCTTCGCTGCTGACCTCGACATTCACCGTGCTGTTGCTGTTCTCTTCGGTAAGGCGGTGGCTGACCAGCGCATAAGGAAGGTTGGCCTGCAGGTATTCCTTGTTGAGCAGGGCGTAGATCTGCTTGCCGCTCATCTCCAGGCCCAGGCGGTCGGTCTCACGTTGCACTACCTGGCTGAATTCGATCTGCATGCGGCGCGGCAGGCTGATGCCGTATTCCTGTTCGAGCAGGTAGGTGATCCCCCCTTTGCCCGACTGGCTGTTGACGCGGATCACCGCCTCGTAGCTGCGGCCAATGTCGGCTGGGTCGATGGGCAGGTAAGGCACCTCCCACAGTGCGTCGTCCTTCTGCTGGGTGAAACCCTTGCGGATCGCATCCTGGTGCGAGCCGGAGAAGGCAGTGTGCACCAGGTCGCCCACGTAGGGGTGGCGTGGATGCACCGGCAATTGGTTGCACTCTTCGACCACCTTGCGCACGCCATCGATGTCGGAGAAGTCCAACTGCGGGTCAATGCCCTGGGTGTAGAGGTTCAGGGCGCAGGTGACCAGGTCGACATTGCCCGTGCGCTCACCGTTGCCGAACAAGCAGCCTTCGACGCGATCGGCGCCAGCCATCAGCCCCAGCTCGGTGGCCGCTACCCCGGTGCCACGGTCATTGTGGGTGTGCAGGCTAATGATCACGCTGTCGCGGCGGTTGATGTGGCGGCAGAACCATTCGATCTGGTCGGCATAGACGTTGGGCGTGGCGACTTCCACGGTGGCCGGCAGGTTGAGGATGATCTTGTGGGCAGGCGTTGGGTTCCACACTTCGATGACCGCATCGCAGACTTCCTTGGCGAACTCCAGCTCCGTCGCGCTGAAGGTCTCGGGCGAGTACTGGAAGGTCCACTCGGTGTCGGGCTGCTGCGCAGCATATTTGACGAACAGCTTGGCGGCGTTGACGGCAATGGCCTTGACGCCTTCCTTGTCCTGATTGAATACGATCCGGCGGAACGACGGGCAGGTCGCGTTGTACAGGTGCACGATGGCTTTTTTCGCACCCTTGAGCGATTCGAAGGTGCGTGCGATCAGGTCTTCGCGGGCCTGGGTGAGCACCTGAATGGTGGTGTCGCTCGGGATGTGGCCCTCTTCGATCAGCGTGCGCACGAAGTCGAAATCGGTCTGCGAAGCGCTAGGGAAAGCTGCTTCGATCTCCTTGACACCAACCCCGACCAAGGTCTTCCAGAAGCGCAGCTTCTTCTCAGAATCCATCGGCTCGATCAGCGACTGGTTGCCATCACGCAGGTCGGAGCTGCACCAGATCGGCGCCTCGGTGATGGCCTTGGACGGCCAGGTGCGATCGGGCAGGTCAATGGTGGGGAACGCGCGATACTTGCGGGAAGGGTCTTTGAGCATGGTCATGAGGCTGTTCCTTATACGGGCAGCCGCTTGATCATGCGGCGCGCCCTTGAATCGAGTTAGGTGAACGCTGGGGCAGGGCTCAGGCCGATAGTCGATAGCTGACCAGGCACAGGCTGAGGTGCTGGCGGAGCAGAATGTGATTGTTAGCGTTTTTCATGGCTCAAACCCTAACCACTGCGCGGGAAGATCGCAAGCAGCTTGGAAAAATTGGTAACAAAAGCTAATTATTCAGCACCCGTAGCGAATTATGCTGCGGCGCAGGCCCAGGCTTCCTGACAATTGCCCAGCCCGCACCCCGTGCGCAAGGCTAGGGCTCGAACGCTCCAATGAAGATAGCAGGGTCGACGCGGGCATCATTGAGGCTAACGTTCCAGTGCATGTGCGGCCCGGTGGCCCTGCCCGTGGAGCCAACCCGGCCCACCACTGCTCCCCGCGCCAGCACCTGGCCATTCTTCACATCGATCTTGGACATGTGGCAGAACATGCTGATGAAACCCTGCCCATGGTCGACGAACACGGTGTTGCCGTTGAAAAAATAGTCGCCGATCAGGATCACCTTGCCTGCCGCTGGCGTCTTGATTGGAGTGCCTGCCGGCACGGCGAAGTCCAGGCCTGCATGCGGGTTGCGTTCTTCCCCGTTGAAAAACCGCCGCACGCCGAAACGGCTGGAAAGCCGACCATCGACGGGTTTGTCGAGCAGCAGGTTGCTTGGGGTGTTGGCGCTGAAGCTGCGGTAGGCGCGAGTCTGCTCGGCCAACTCTTTATCGATACGTGCAAGGTCCGCGGGGTTAGGGTTCACCTGCCGTTGGTTCTTCAAGGTGATGCGCTGTTCGGGGTAGCGCTTGCTGCCTACCTCGAAACGCTGGGTACGTTGCGCTGCGCCTTCGCGTACCTGTATAGACTGCGCGCCCGGTTTGACCGACAAGGGCAAGCCGACGATGGCGCGCCAGTTGGCCTGTTCGCGCACCACAAGCACCGGCTTGCCGTCGTAGAACGCTTGTGGCGGGTTGGCGGCCTGGCCCAGGTCGAGCACGGCCACCCCGCCCGGAACCGGGTGGTCGAGTTTGCGGGCCAGGTAACTGTCAGCCAGGGCAGGCCAGGCGGCAAGGCATAACAAGGCGATGAAGAGCGAGCGCATGTGAAGTCAATCCAGCAGGGGCAGGGTGATCGGGGCCAGGTGATTGTCCTCTACGCGTACGCTCAGTTCACCGTCGCCCAGGCGCGCACTCAGGCGCTGGCCTGGCTGAGCCTGCGCAGCCGTGCGGATTGCTCGACCGCGGTCGTCCAGCAAGATGCTGTAGCCACGGCCCAGCGTCGCCAAAGGGCTCACCACATGCAGCGTTTGCACCTGGCCCTGCAACAGTAGCCGGCGGGCCTTGAGCTGCGCCTTCATGGCGCCTGGCAGGCGCGCCGCCAGTGCAGTGAGGCGCTGGCGTAATTGCGCCACGGCGCGCCCGGGATGTTGGGCCGCCAGGCGAGCTTGAAGCTGCTCGAGGCGCTGTGAGCGAGCCTGTAGCGTGCGTTGGTGGGCACGGCGCAGGCGCATGTCCAGGTCATCGAGGCGCTGGGCCTGCTGGCGCAGGCGCTCGCCCGGGTGGCGCAGGCGGCGGGCCAGGCCGTCGGTGCGCAACCGCTCGTGAGCCAACCGGCCACGCATGCGCAGCAGCAGGCGCCGTTGTAAGGTCTCCAGGCGCACGCGCAGGTCACTGTTGTCGGGCGCCAGCAGTTCGGCAGCGGCCGATGGCGTAGGCGCGCGCACATCCGCCACGAAATCGCTGATCGAAACATCGGTTTCATGCCCTACCGCGCTGACGATGGGCGTTTGGCAGGCAGCCACGGCCCGGGCGACGGGCTCTTCGTTGAAACACCAGAGGTCTTCCAGTGAGCCGCCGCCGCGGGCCAGGATGATTGCATCGAAACCTGCGCGGTCGGCAAGGTTCAGTGCTCGCACGATCTGCGCAGTGGCTTCGCGGCCCTGCACGGCGGTGGGGATCAGTGTCAGGGCGACCTGCGGGGCGCGGCGGCGGAACACACTGATGATGTCGCGGATCACCGCCCCGCTGGGCGAACTTACGATGCCGATGCGCTTGGGATGGCGCGGCAGAGCACGCTTGGCTTCAGTGGCGAACAACCCTTCGCTGGCGAGCTTGTCTTTCAAGGCTTCGAACGCCAGGCGCAGGGCGCCATCGCCGGCAGGCTCGACGGTCTCGAGAATCAGCTGGTAGTCGCCACGGCCTTCGAACAACGACACCTTGCCGCGTACACGCACCGCCAGCCCCTCGCGCAGTGCCTGGCGCACCCGCGCGGCGTTTTGCCGGAACAGGGCGCAACGAACCTGGGCGTTGCCATCCTTGAGGGTGAAATACACATGGCCGGATGCCGGCCGGGCCAGGTTGGATATTTCACCTTCCACCCAGATACTGCCGAATACATCCTCCAGCAACAGCCGAGCGCGGTTGTTCAGCTGGCTGACGGTTAGGACTTCGCGGTCCAGGCCCAGCCTGGCAAAGGGATCGTTCATCATGCCCGGCACTATAAAAGAAAATCGCCCGGCCTGCGCCCGGCGAAATGGTAGAATCGTGGCCTTTGAGCTCGACACGGCGCAGTCATGGCCAACCAGTGCATTCTCGTTCCCAACATCTCCACCGTCCCCGGCCACGAGGCGCAGGCTTCGCGCATGCTGCGCTGGCTGCTGCACAAGAATGTGGTCGACAGCCAGCTGACCACCTGTGGGGCCATCGGCAACCGCATGGGCTACGCCACGGCTGCCGGTGCCCGGCGCATCGCGCGGGCACCTGAGCGGCTGCCATTCGACGAGCCGATCAATGGCCTGCAGATCATCACCAAGCGCTGCATTTATACGCCGGGGGACGGCTTCAACGAAGAGGCCGGCTGCCCCCATTGCCGGCGCGAGGTGGGTGAGCCGCTGTTCGAGAGCCTGGACGAGTGGTACCCCGGCCACACAGACAACTTTACCTGCCCGCTGTGTGGTTTCGAGGACGACATCAACGGCTTCCTCTTCCTTGAGCCTTGCGGTTTTTCCAACTTGGGGTTCATCTTCAATGGCTGGCAGGCAGCCGGCTTCACCGATGCCTTCATCGCTGCCTTTTCAGATCAGCTAGGCTTTGCCGTGCGGCAGGTGAACGCCAAGCGTTAAAGGGCCATTCCCGCGTTGAGTGGCGGCGCGTTCATCGGTATAATGCCGCGCTTCCTTTTTTCCCGCACGGGAGCCCCCGCGATGCTGCGTATCAGCCAAGAAGCCCTGACCTTCGACGACATTCTGTTAGTGCCCGGTTATTCCGACGTCCTGCCTAACGAGGTCAGCCTCAAGACCCGTTTGACCCGCGGCATCGAACTGAACATCCCGCTCGTTTCCGCTGCGATGGACACCGTGACCGAATCCCGCCTGGCCATTGCGATGGCTCAGGAAGGCGGCATCGGCATCATCCACAAGAACATGACCATCGACCAGCAGGCCGCCGAGGTCCGCAAGGTCAAGAAATTCGAAGCCGGTGTTGTCAAAGACCCGATCACCATCGAGGCCGACGCCACCGTGCGCGACCTGTTCGACCTGACCCGCCAGCACAACATCTCCGGGGTTCCGGTGCTGCATAACGGCGACCTGGTCGGCATCGTCACCTCCCGTGACGTGCGCTTCGAAACTCGCCTCGACATCCCTGTTCGTGAAGTGATGACCCCGCGCGAGCGGCTGGTCACAGTACGGGAAGGCGCAGGCAAGGACGAAGTCCGTGAGTTGCTGCACAAGCATCGCCTGGAAAAAGTGCTGATCGTCGACGAGGCGTTCCAGCTCAAAGGCATGATGACCGTCAAGGACATCGAAAAGGCCAAGGCCTACCCATTGGCCAGCAAGGATGACCAGGGCCGCCTGCGCGTTGGCGCGGCCGTCGGCACCGGCAAAGACACCGGCGAGCGCGTAGCCGCATTGGTCGCTGCTGGCGTCGACGTGGTGGTGGTCGACACCGCCCACGGCCACTCCAAGGGCGTGATCGACCGCGTGCGTTGGGTCAAGGAGCATTACCCGCAAGTGCAGGTGATCGGCGGCAACATCGCTACCGGCGAAGCGGCCAAGGCCCTGGTCGAAGCGGGCGCTGACGCCGTCAAGGTCGGTATCGGCCCAGGCTCGATCTGCACCACTCGCATCGTCGCTGGCGTCGGCGTGCCACAGATCAGCGCCGTTGCCAACGTGGCCGCTGCACTCGAAGGCACCGGCGTTCCGCTGATTGCCGACGGTGGCATCCGTTTCTCTGGTGACCTGTCCAAGGCCATCGTGGCGGGCGCTTATGCGGTGATGATGGGTTCGATGTTCGCCGGTACCGAAGAGGCCCCGGGTGAAATCGAACTGTTCCAGGGCCGCTCGTACAAGTCCTATCGCGGCATGGGTTCGCTGGGCGCCATGTCCCAGGCCCAGGGCTCGTCAGACCGTTACTTCCAGGACTCCTCGGCCGGCGCCGAGAAGCTGGTGCCAGAGGGTATCGAAGGTCGTGTGGCCTACAAGGGCGGCTTGTCGGCGATCATTCACCAGTTGATGGGCGGCCTGCGTTCGTCGATGGGCTACACCGGCAGCGCCAACATCGAACAGATGCGCACCAAGCCTGAGTTCGTCCGCATCACCGGTGCCGGCATGGCCGAATCTCACGTTCACGACGTGCAGATCACCAAGGAAGCGCCGAACTACCGCGTCGGCTGATCCCAGCGTCAAGCTACAAGCCTCAAGCTGCAGGCCTTTAACGGCAGCTTGGGGTTCGCCGCTCACTGCGGCCTCACCATCACTTGCAGCTCGAAGCTTGCAGCTCGCAACTTCCAGCCCATTCCGAGAGCTACCATGGCCGTTGATATTCACGCCCACCGGATCCTGATCCTCGACTTCGGCTCCCAGTACACCCAGCTGATCGCACGCCGCGTGCGCGAGATCGGTGTGTACTGCGAACTGCACCCCTTCGACATGAGCGATGAGGCGATCCGCGAGTTCGCGCCACGCGGCATCATCCTGGCCGGCGGCCCGGAGTCGGTGCACATGGCCGACAGCCCGCGCGCGCCGAAGGCCGTCTGGGACCTCAACGTCCCGGTGCTGGGCATCTGCTACGGCATGCAGACCATGGCCGAGCAACTGGGCGGCAAGGTAGAGGGCTCCGAGCTGCGTGAGTTCGGTTACGCCCGTGTCGACGTAGTGGGCAAAAGCCGCCTGCTCGACGGCATCGAAGACCACCTGGACGACGACGGCGTGTTTGGCCTGGACGTTTGGATGAGCCACGGCGACAAGGTCACCGCGATCCCTTCCGGCTTCCACGTGCTGGCCAGCACCCCAAGCTGCCCGATCGCTGGCATGGCCGACGATGCCCGCGGCTACTACGGCGTGCAGTTCCACCCCGAAGTTACCCACACCAAGCAGGGTGGCCGCATCCTGTCGCGCTTCGTGCTCGACATCTGCCAGTGCGACGCCCTGTGGACCCCGTCCAAGATCGTCGACGACGCCATCGCCCAGGTGCGTGCCCAGGTCGGTGACGCCAACGTGTTGCTGGGTCTCTCCGGTGGCGTGGATTCGTCGGTGGTTGCCGCACTGCTGCACCGCGCCATTGGCGATCGCCTCACCTGCGTATTCGTCGACAACGGCCTGCTGCGCCTGCACGAAGGTGAGCAGGTCATGGCCATGTTCGCTGAAAACATGGGTGTGAAGGTCATCCGCGCCAACGCCGAGGCGCAGTTCCTCGACAACCTCGCCGGCGAGCCAGACCCGGAGAAAAAGCGCAAGATCATCGGCCGCACCTTCATCGATGTGTTCGATGCAGAAGCCAGCAAGCTCTCCAACATCAAGTTCCTGGCACAAGGCACCATCTACCCCGACGTGATCGAGTCGGCCGGTGCCAAGAGCGGCAAGGCCCATGTGATCAAGTCGCACCACAACGTCGGTGGCCTCCCCGAGGAAATGAACCTCAAGCTGGTCGAGCCGCTGCGCGAGTTGTTCAAGGACGAAGTGCGCAAGATCGGCCTGGAACTCGGCCTGCCCTACGACATGGTCTACCGCCACCCCTTCCCGGGCCCAGGCCTGGGCGTGCGTATCCTGGGTGAAGTGAAGAAGGAATACGCCGACCTGCTACGCAAGGCCGACCACATCTTCATCGAAGAACTGCGCAAAGCCGACTGGTACCACAAGGTCAGCCAGGCGTTCGTGGTGTTCCAGCCGGTCAAGTCGGTCGGCGTGGTGGGCGATGGCCGCCGTTACGCCTGGGTCGTGGCCCTGCGCGCAGTGGAAACCATCGACTTCATGACCGCCCGTTGGGCGCACCTGCCTTATGAGCTGCTTGAGACAGTGAGCGGGCGCATCATCAACGAGATCGACGGCATCTCGCGGGTGACGTACGACGTGTCGAGCAAACCGCCGGCGACGATTGAGTGGGAATGATTGGATGGCCGGCATTGTCCGGCACGATCTAGCAAGAAATGCCCTGAAGCCCGCGTAATTGTGGGCTTTTGGCTTTTTGGGTCTGGCAAATTCTGGCAGCTTTGTGCATCGCCAAGCACCGTGTTTGTATGGCATGGTACGGGGCATTGACTGATCCAAATGCCATGTTCGGTGCTCGATACCATGTCGCCCTAGTAAGGTAGGGCATGGTATCAAATCTCATCATCAGCCCGGTTTCATTGGGTTTTACCGTGGTGCATGAGTGCTTTTCTGAGCATGGTATTTTTTTTCATGGAATCCATAACTGCCATGTTGACCGATACCAAGCTGCGTAACCTCAAATCGAAAGAAAAACTCTACAAAGTGAACGACCGCGACGGGCTGTACGTGGCCGTCACTGCTGCCGGTTCCATCTCATTTCGCTACAACTACTCCATCAACGGCCGTCAGGAGACCATCACGTTCGGTCGCTATGGTGTGGGTGGCATCACACTTGCTGAAGCCAGAGAGCGCCTGGGAGAAGCTAAAAAGATGGTTTCGGCGGGTAAGTCACCTGCCAAAGAGAAAGCCCGTGCCAAGGCGCGCACCAAAGGGGCAGAGACGTTTGATGCGTGGGCTGAGAAATGGCTGCGTGGGTATCAGATGGCTGACTCGACCCGTGACATGCGCCGATCGGTTTACGAGCGCGAGCTAAAGCCGCACTTCGGTAATCAGAAACTGGTGGAAATCAATCATGAGGATTTGCGAACGCTGACTGATGCAATCGTGGGGCGAGGAGCTCCAGCTACGGCAGTGCACTCCCGCGAGATCGTGATGCAGGTGTTCCGATGGGCGATTGAGCGCGGCCAGAAGGTCGATAACCCGGCTGATTGGGTACGTCCTGCAAGCATCGCTAAATTCGAGCCACGTGACCGCGCTTTAGGGCCTGACGAAATCGCGTTGATGTATCAGTACCTGGACCGCATCGGCACCGCGTCCTCGGTAAGGGCGGCCGCTAAGCTGCTGTTGCTCACCATGGTGCGCAAAAGTGAGCTGACTAATGCCACCTGGAACGAGATCAATTTCAGCGAAGCCTTGTGGACTATTCCGAAAGAGCGGATGAAACGCCGCAACCCCCATTTGGTGTTCTTATCTCAGCAGGCTTTGGATTTCTTCATTGCGTTGAAGACGTTTGCCGGTGGTTCAGATTACGTCTTTCCCTCCCGGTACGATTCTGATTTGCCAATGAGCACCGCGACGATCAATCAGGTGCTGACGCTGACCTATCGGCTTGCGCAAAAAGAAGGGCAGCCACTGAGTAAGTTCGGACCGCATGATTTGAGGCGCACAGCAAGCACGCTGCTGCATGAGGCGGGTTACAACTCAGACTGGATTGAGAAGTGCCTTGCACACGAGCAGAAGGGCGTACGCGCCGTTTACAACAAGGCTGAATACCGCGATCAGCGTCGGGCGATGTTGCAGGATTGGGCGGATATGATTGACGAGTGGACGCTAAAAAAACGCGTTCAGAGAGTTGATTCCGTTTTTCGTGAGGGGATAAGCGGAAGCTGATCTATTTTTCTCTATCAAAAAACCACATTCGTGGTTTTTTTTCTGTCCGGAAACTACCCGTTTGTGGGACACATTTTTTTTGAGGTTTCTGGCGGAAAAAACTCCTGAAAGAACAATGACATCGCGTTGTCTCTTTTGTCCGGAACTATACGTTTGTCGGACAGTAAGATACTGATTTTGAAAAGAATAAATCCATAAATATGAGTGGAATGCTCTGGAAATATGGGGCAATAATCGAACCTCAAATGCGACAAACCGAGGAGTTCGGTGTGGAAAAAGAATCGAGGAAGTCGAGCAAAGTACTCATTAGCAAAAAGCAATTGCTGGCAATGATCCCCTTGTGTGAGCGGACGATTTATAACTTCGAAAAGCAGGGGAAATTCCCTCGTCGTATTGCCGTTAGCAGCCGGAAGGTCGTTTGGGATTTGGAAGAGGTCGAGACATGGATTGATACGTGCAGGCAATCCGGCCCGGCCACGCGTCCCGGAATGGGAGCTTGAGTTGTGGCGACTGATTTATTGAACATTGCAGCCAACATTGCGGCTTTCCCGCCTGAAGACATAGCCTTTACCCATGCAGTACTCTGCCAAGTTGGCTTGCCCCGCTCCAAGGTGGAAGGACAGGTTTTCATGCGCCAGAGCGGCGCGGCATGGGTCAACATACAGTCTGGCTACCTAGACGAAGGTAACGGTCCGATATTGCAGCCTATCCCTTATGGCGCTATGCCCCGCCTTGCGCTAGCTTGGGTGTCTACCATCGCCGTGCGCAACAAAGAGCGTGAAATCAGGATAGGCGATAGTGCGGCCGAGTTCCTGCGTCTGATGGGGATGGGCGATGACGGGCGCCGTTACTCCACTCTCCGTAAACAGATGCACGCACTAGCAGCGTGCCGCTTGCAACTCGGATTCAAGGGGCGTACCTACAATGGCCAGCCCATCGAGCAATTTGACGCCTGGATAGCGAACCGCAATAGTAAACAGCGGCTACTATGGCCCGGCAAGATGGTGCTTTCCGAGGGGTATTTCAATTCCCTTATTGATAGCGCCGTACCTCTAGATAACCGAGCTCTAATTGCCCTCAAGGGCTCAGCGCTGGCCTTGGACATATATTCTTGGCTAGCTCACCGGTTGCATCGGATCGAGGGCAGGGGGACAAAGCTATACTGGAAGCCCCTCCGCGAGCAGTTTGCGCAGGAATACACTGGAAAGGACCCTGATAAGGATTTTAAGAAGAAATTCGTTCCGGCGTTACGCAAGGTGCTTGCGGTATACCCGCAAGCCAAGGTTAGTCAAATTAGGGGAGGTTTTCTTCTCGTCGGATCGCCGCCGCCGATCCCCTATAAGGGTGGCCCGCTCAAATGATGCTGCCTCTATGTTTCCCTCAATCGTCTCGCGAAATCGGACCCCTTTGATCCCCGCCAACTCACGCTCACAGCTGAGTCCCTTTTTTTCTACGTACCCACGCTGCTAGCGTAACTGCATCCCACTTCACCACCTGTTCGAGTGCTGCTTACCAGTCATTTGCATTCGACTTGTCCAAACTCTTGCATAGGAATTTACAGGCACACTGCGTGCTCTTGACCGGCAGAAGTCGGCCAAAAGCGGACGTCGAGTATCTACAAAAGCGGGTGCTATTCAGCTCTCCGTTACCTGAGCACCTACGTATTTTTGAGGATGACGGGAAAGTCGTAATGATGAAAAGCCGAAGTGTTCCTCACTTGATCTTTGAACGGTCCGCTATGACGATTGTGCGGAGCTTACCTCGGCTAAATTAATCGAATCACACGCACCGCTCTGAACGTAGTCAACTAAGTGTAAAGCCATTTCGCGGGCTGATTGTTAAATGCCTATGCGTTGTAGGGGATTTGTCGCTTTAAAGCTTGGTCGGCGCTCACCCCAGTAACAACAAACGCATCTGGAACGCTGTTTCATTCGGCGTCTAAGGTTAAATCTGTGATAGAGACGTTTAGAAACATAATGTTTCAAATAAAAAGCCAGACTTTCCTCGTTGCGCCGCATTACTCGACGAATGGTACTTAAGCGCTCACGACAACTGACGACATAGCTTACAATTCAGACGAGGCTTTTATTATGATATTGCGCAAACTCAACCTTGCTCCACGCTCAGCTCTATGCTTCGGTTTCTTTTGCCTGATGATAATTTCGCTGGGGCTCATCGCTCTCAAACAGGCGTCGAGTTTGAAGGATTCTGAAGGTTTCGTTGAGACGAATGTCGTACCCAGCATATCCATGCTTGGGGTCATTGACAGGGAGTTCGTAAGCATCAGAGGGAGCAACGCACGGTTGCGAAACCCTGTAGAGCCAGAAAGCCGAAAAGCGCAGGCTTTAGAGGAGTTGAAAAAGGCAAGAATTAATATCCAGAATTTGATTTCGAATTTGCAGCCGCTGATCGTAACCCCGATGGGCAGGCAGAAAATTGATACGCTTTCAACAAGCCTTACCAGCTATCAGGTCTTACAAGATCAATATCTTTCTTTCATTTCTTCAGGGAATTTAGATGAGGCAGTCAAGCTTTCCAGCGAGTCGATGAAGCAATCTGCTGACGCCGTTGAGAGCGATATCAAAGCAATGATAGAAGTTAATAATAATAAAGCGAAACGGGCTGGCGAAGAGGCGAGCCGAACCTATGAGCAAGCTAAATTGATCGTTGGTGGTTTTATATTAATCAGCACCTTGGCTGCTATTGTACTTGCCCTGATGTATACCCGAAGTATTACGAACCCTATTAGTCAAACACTAGCTATTGCTGAGCGCATTGCTAAAAACGATCTCACCGGAGTCATTGAAGCAAAAGGGCACGATGAGGTGGCCAGGCTCATGCAAGCTTTAGGCGCAATGCAACATAGTCTACGAAATACCCTTTCTTTGATATCTGATTCTTCCAACCAGTTGGCATCAACTTCTGAAGAAATGCATGCTGTCACCGAAGATGCCAATAAAGGTATGTTGCGTCAAAATAATGAAGTCGAAATGGCGGCAACTGCAGTCACTGAGATGAGTGCAGCTGTTGAGGAGGTGGCTAGAAATGCGTCTTCAGCCTCCGAGGCCGCTAATCGATCCAACTCTGCCGCTTTGGCTGGCCGCGCACGCGTTGACGAAACTGTGCAGGCCATCAGCCTGATGGTCGCAAATGTCGAAGATGCATCCCAAGAGGTTCAAGGGCTCGCCGTAATGGCCACTGACATTAGCAAGGTTTTGGATGTTATTCGTGCTATCGCCGAACAGACCAATCTTCTTGCGTTAAACGCTGCTATCGAAGCTGCTCGTGCTGGTGAGGCTGGTCGAGGCTTCGCAGTAGTCGCAGATGAGGTCAGGGCTTTGGCTCATCGTACTCAGCAATCAACCAGTGAAATTGAGCAGATGATCAGCTCAATTCAGAAAGGTACTGGATCTGCCGTATCCGCAATGACCCAGACGAACACCCAAGCCCAGAAAACATTAGACACTGCTCAAGGTGCCGGTTCGGCTTTGGTGGAGATTACTGAATCTATCGACAATATAACGGAGCGCAACGTCCTGATTGCAACCGCATCGGAAGAGCAGGCTCAGGTTGCAAGGGAGGTAGATCGCAGTCTAGTGAGCATCCGTGACCTTTCAAGTCAAGCGGCAGAGGGCTCCAGTCAGACAGCTATCGCAACGTCCGAGCTCACAAAGTTAGCGGTCGAATTGAACAAGTTGGTCAGGCAATTTCAAATGTAGAGATACAGTCACTATGAATAGCAACCGCTTTTATAGATATTCGACGTCCGCTTTTGGCCGATTTCTGCCTGTGGCGACCGGCTGAAAACGACCCATTGCTGCCTGTCGCGAAGGGCTGATTTCGGCTCAAAACGGGCCTCTAGACCAAGTCAATAGCTCAGGAATTATGAAAAATTGAGATTGGTCAAAAAATCCACGAGGATCAGCACAACGGCCAAGATGAACAGCCCTCGAAAGCTCACAGACCCGGCCTTACAGCGAAGCGTTAAGTTCGTCGATTAGGCTTTCACGATGTTTCAACGCTGAAACGGACGCCTCACCCAGTTTGCTGGCAACGGCACTCAACAACGCCTGCGCCAGCAACATGAAGGCGCACATGCTGTTGCTGAAAAACAGACTGTGATTGGGCACAAAGAAGCTGTGCAATGCAACCTTGGCCAGCGGCGAGCTGGACGAATCCGTCAGCGCAATGACTCTGATCCCGTGGCGCGCCGCCACTTCGGCGGTGGCGAGTACGCTGGGGGTATAGGGGAAGCAGCTGGAAACCACCAGTACATCGCCTTCATCCAGTTGCGCCAAGGCATCCGCCACGCCTTGGCGACTGGAATCGAGCGCCGTCACATCCGGGCGCAACATGCCCAGGCCGTAGGACATGAAGAGCGCCAGCGAATTAAATTGGCGCATACCGTGGATCCGTACCCGGTGGGCCCTAGCCAGCAATTCGACGGTCTGGACGAACACGTCGGGATCGACCTGCTCGATCATGCTGGCGATGTTTGCGCTTTCCTGGCGACCCAGGCGAGTCAGCTGATTGAGGATGTCCTTGTCACCCGCATTGACCACCAGTCGCGAGGCCTGGTCACTGTAGAAATGCTTGCCCTCGGAGATCTCCCGGCGAAAAACATCCTGCAATTTGCTGAAGCCACCATAGCCCAGACGTTGTGCCAGCCGGGATAGCGTCGAGGCATTGACGTCCAGTTGCTCTGCCAGCTCACTGATCGATGACACGGCGGTGCGTTGCGGCGATTCGATAAGCGCCATGAGTACGCGTCTTGAACTGCTGCCCAAGGCGATATCCACCTCGCGCCGTTCGATGGCTTCGAGCAATTGCTTGAGGCCACGCAAAGTGTCAGGTAATTCTGCCGGGGCAATAGTCATCAGGGGCATCCATAAGCTGTTGGGCGGTCGCCACTCGACCTTGTGTGCTTGGGAAATCGGTGCTGCGACGCGTAAAAACTGGCCATTCTACTGCGCCAAGGGTAATCGGGAAGACTACCCTTGGCGTGGTTTTCATCAGAATGCCCCGGGACAGCTTTTCTCCGGGGCATCCCTGTTTGCTCATTGCCCTAACTTTGGCCGAGAGGGTTGAGTACCACGCCCTCAATATCGGGTCGGCCGGTGTCTGGTTTCGTATAAACCCGCCACTTTACAGCGCTGGCGCTGATCAGGAAAACCCCGGTAGCCAAGGTGTTTTCATCGTCCGGATCATCGGCGGCAGTGCGGTATACGGGCAGGTGTCCGCCCGAAGTGTCGCGCAGAATTCCCAGAGACAAGTCGGCATCCAGATCGCCAGGTACTTGCTGCAGTTGCTGGTCAACGCATCGTTGCCGGGCACCCGAACTGGCGGTGATGCGTTGATTGACCCGGATCAGCGACGGCGCGATCAAGTGATTCGAATGCCCGCCCGGTCGACGCACTTCTCTGATGGCACAACCTTCGGCGCTTGCCTCCACACTCACGACCCGATTGCTCCCGACCTGGCCGAACGTGTGGTGAAACGAACCGGCGCGGTCGGGGCGGGCCACCGTCGCAATCGCTTCTTGCAGTGTCCGGGCGTCAAGCGTTGCGCGGCCCAGAATCTGTCGAGGGATACCGGCTGGAATACTGGATGGGCGAATGTTGTTGACGGTCGCCACCAGCCCGCGCTCGTTGACGGCCAGAGTGTGTCCAGGCAAAGAGCCCGGATAGACAAAACTGCTGAACGCCAGGCCTGACTCGGGTTTGACATAGGCGAATGCGCAGCTTCCCCTGAGTTTTGGCAGACCATCCTCATTGTGAGCAATCAGCGTGCCGCCATCGGCAGGACCAAACACCGTGGTGCAGCCATCAACGCTTTGCTGATGAACGAAGTCACCCCGGCAATTCCACATGAACACTTCATCAAACGGCAGTTGCAGGCCGGCCGCCAGTCCTTCGATTTCCCGCCAATAACGAGGGAACGCTGATTGAACCGCTTGACGCATCTGCACGGCTGCTGGCGTTTGCGCCAGCGAAACCAGGTGTTGCCAGAGTGCCATTGGGCGCAGGTGCTGATGCACTGCATCACGACCGAAGACACCAAGGCCATGACCTATTGCGTGCGCGTCGCCTTCAAGATGAATTTGGGACAACGTCATGACGTCTCCTCAGGATACGTGCTGTAGAAATTCCCGCAGGCGCGGGCTGGGAGGGTTTGCGATCAACGTGGCGGGTGGCCCGTCCTCAGCGATACGTCCCTTGTCGATAAAGATGAGTCGAGTGGCCACCTTGCGGGCAAAGTCCACTTCATGGGTGACGATCACCATGGTCATGCCTTCCTCGGCAAGTGACTTCATGACGGTGAGCACTTCATGACGCAACTCGGGGTCCAGTGCCGACGTCGGCTCGTCGAACAGCATCAGCTTGGGCTTGACCGCTAGCGCACGGGCAATTGCCACTCGCTGTTGCTGACCACCGGACAATTCGGAAGGGTAGTGATTGGCCCGCTCGGCCAGGCCGACTTTTGCCAGAAGCCCGGCGGCGATCGTCTCGGCTTCCGCACGGCTGGCGCCACGCACCCGCACCGGGCCGAAGGCCACGTTCTGCAGTGCGGTCATCTGTGGGAACAGGTGAAACTGTTGGAAAACCATTCCGGCTTCCTGGCGAATCAGTCGCTCATCGACCTTGGGGTTATTGACCTCCAGTCCATCGACGATCAACTGGCCCGCGGTAATCTCTTCGAGCTTGTTGATGCAGCGCAACAGCGTCGACTTGCCTGATCCAGACGGGCCAATGATCACGACCACTTCACCGCTGGAGATCTTCAGGTTGATGTCATGCAGCACTTGAGTACTGCCAAAGTGCTTGGAGACACCTTTGAACTCGATCATAGGATTTTCAACCTCGATTCCATGCGCCGCAGCACGTAACTCAATACCAGGGTAATGATCAAATAGATGATGGCCACAGCCGACCAGATTTCCATCGCGCGGAAATTACCGGCAATGATTTCCTGCCCCTGGCGGGTCAGTTCAGCGACACCAATGACAATGAACAGTGACGTGTCCTTGATGCTGACAATCCACTGGTTGCCCAGCGCCGGGATCATCCGCCGGAAGGCCAGCGGTGCAATGACGTAGCGCAACGTGTCTCTGCCTGATAAGCCCAGCGCCAGCCCGGCTTCGCGAAATCCGCGGTTGATCGACAGCACCGCACCACGGGTGATTTCGGCAATGTAGGCGCCGGAGTTGAGCATGATGGTTACCACCGCCGCGCTGAACGGGTCGATGCGCACTGGCACCATCATCGGCAAGGCGAAGTAGATGAACATCACCTGCACCATGATTGGAGTGCCACGAATCAGTTCGATGAAAACGAGCGCAACACGGCTGCTGAGAAAACCGCCGTAGGCGCGGGCGAAACCCGCGACTACGCCGATGATGGCGCCACCGATCAGACCCAGGATCGAGATCCACAAGGTCAGCTTGGCGCCCTCGAGCAGTACCGGCAGCGCATCCCAGATGGCGCTCCATTGGAAATGCATGCTGAATTCTCTTTTTTAATGAAGGGTAGGAGTTACTGCGGATCGGTACCGAACCACTTGCGATAGATCTGCGCATAGGTGCCGTTGTCACGGACCTTCTTCAATGCCGCATTGACCTGTTCGCGCAACTCGCTGCCCTTGGGAAACGCAATGCCATATTGCTGGGCCATCATCTGTTGGCCGACGGCTTTGACCTGGCCTTCACCCGCCGTCTTGATGTAGTACAAAACGTTTGGCGTGTCGTGCATGGCGGCGTCGACGCGGCCGGTGCGCAGTTCCAGATAGGCATTGTCGATATTGGGGAACTGTCGCAGATCGCTGGCCTTCAAATTGGCCTTGGCATAGTCGGCTGCCGAGGTACCGCTTTTCACCGCCAGGGTCTTGCCGGCGATATCCGCTTCCCCCTTGATCGCGTCATTGTCGCTTTTGACCATCAGCAGGAAACCGCTGTCGTAGTAACCGTCGCTGAAATCGATGGCCTGTTTGCGCTCTTCCTTGATGGTGATGCCGGCCAGCGCCACGTCGACGTTGTGGGTCTGCAGGGCGGGAATGATACCGTTGAAATCCATCGGTTTGAGCTTGTAAGTGACGCCCATTTCCTTGGCGATCGCTGCCCACAGGTCGATATCGAAACCGACGTATTCGTTGCCCTGTTTGAACTCGAAAGGTACGAACGCCGTGTCTGTTGCCACGAGCAGTTCCTTGCCAGCGGCAAAGCAGCCCGATGCTCCGACCAGTGCCATTACAGCCAGTGATGCCTTCAGAAGGTTTCTCATGCGTGTTTTCTCTTCAGGTGAGTACAAACCCCAGGGCGAGCCCGGGGCGGTTGGGGTAGCGGCAGTTTGTTTTTCGAGTGATCCAAGGCGATTCACTCCACTGTTTTTGTTATAGCCCGGCTAGCCACCTGGAGAGGAGGCGCACGAAACGTATGCTTTGATGCAAAATATACGTGCAAAAAATATAAATGCAAATAAATTTTGCATTCAAATTTTGCCCTGGATTGGCGTTGTTTTCCCATGATTACAGGGAGTATGAGCTTTGTCGGCAGTGAAGGACGTGATTCGCGAGCGCAAAAAAATATTGCAATTGAAATTTATGCACATATTATTTGCGTGAAATAACCCGGAGGGGATCATGAGTCACGTCTTTCATCGCAGCCTTACACAAAGTTATCCAACGGCCGTTAAAGGCGATGGACCCTATTTGATCGACAGCACAGGTCGTCGCTACCTGGACGCCAGCGGCGGTGCTGCCGTGTCGTGCCTTGGCCATAGCGATCCCGAAGTGATCGAAGCCATCCGCAACCAGGTCGGTCAACTGGCCTATGCGCACACGTCATTCTTCACCACTCAAGTGATGGAGGACCTGGCGGATTTCCTGGTAGCGCGGGCACCTGAAGGGATTGAGTCGGTGTACTTCGTCTCCGGTGGCTCCGAAGCCGTGGAAGCGGCATTGAAACTGGCTCGCCAGTATTTCATCGAGATAGGCCAGCCGCAGCGCAAGCACCTGATCGCCCGCCGACAGAGTTACCACGGTAATACGCTCGGTGCGCTCGCCACGGGTGGCAACGAATGGCGGCGCAAGCAGTTCGAGCCGCTGCTGATTAACGTGAGTCATGTCAGCCCTTGCTACGCCTACCGCGAGCAAAAAACCGGCGAAACTGCCGAGGCGATGGGTATGCGCCTGGCAGCCGAACTTGAAGATGAGATCCTGCGCCTGGGTGCCGAGAACGTCATGGCATTCGTGGCCGAGCCCGTGGTGGGCGCGACCTTGGGCGCGGTCGCTGCAGTGCCTGGCTATTTCAAGCGAGTCCGCGAGGTGTGCGACCGCCACGGCATTTTGTTGATTCTGGATGAAGTCATGTGCGGCATGGGCCGGACCGGGACTTTGTTCGCTGCGGAACAGGAAGGGATTACCGCGGACCTGATCACCATCGCCAAAGGGTTGGGCGCGGGCTACCAGCCGATCGGCGCGACGCTGGTGAGCAAGAAAATCCGCGACGCCATCGCCCATGGCTCGGGATTCTTTCAACATGGCCATACCTACATCGGCCATGCCACGGCATGCGCGGCCGCGCTGGCGGTGCAGCAGGTCATCGAGTCGCGCAACTTGCTGGCTTGCGTCAATCAACTGGGCGAGGGGTTGCGCACACGGCTGCTCGACCAGTTGGGCAACCATCCCCATGTGGGTGACATTCGGGGACGTGGCTTGTTCCAGGGCATTGAACTGGTGGCTGATCGCGACAGCAAGGCGCCGTTCGATCCAGCGCTGAAACTGCATGCCAGACTCAAGAAAGCCGCCATGGCGCAAGGACTGATGTGTTACCCAATGGGTGGAACCGTCGACGGTCAGTACGGTGATCACATCCTCTTGGCCCCGCCATTTATCCTCGAGGATCATCATTTGGATGAGATCGCCGACAAGCTCCTGAGCGCTGTGGACATCACGCTAAAAGATCTCTGAGGAATTATCGCCATGGCTATTCAATCGCGCCTGAC
The DNA here is from genome assembly GCF_003097135.1 of Pseudomonas sp. URIL14HWK12:I12. Taxonomy (GTDB): domain Bacteria; phylum Pseudomonadota; class Gammaproteobacteria; order Pseudomonadales; family Pseudomonadaceae; genus Aquipseudomonas. The sequence goes on along the minus strand of NZ_QEQL01000005.1, from coordinate 196,443 downwards.
ATCCCTGGACGAAGCACAGATGGATGACGCCCAGCGCGCCGTTCTCAACGAAATACTCAACGGCCCGCGAGGCAACCTGGACGGGCCCTTTCTGGCCTGGATTCATAGTCCCGAACTGGCCAACCACGCACAGCGATTGGGCGCATTTTGCCGTTATGGCACGCGACTGGAGCTGCGTTTGACCGAGCTGGCAATCCTGTTTACCGCGGCATGGTGGCAATCCCAAGCGGAGTGGCAGATTCATGAACCCATCGCCCGTTCTGCCGGCCTAGCTGATCAGATCATCTCGGCGCTGCATCAACAGATTTTCCCACCTTTCACCCGAACAGATGAACTGTTGGTGTATCGAGTGGGCAAGTCGCTTTACGAGACCCGGCGTATAGATGATCTGCTTTACGCCGACGCTGTTAAAGCGTTTGGTGAGCCGGCTGTCGTCGAACTCATTGGGGTCTTCGGTTATTACGCACTAGTGGCGATGACACTGAACGTCTTCGCCGTTCGCCGAGATAGCAATACACCGCTCCCATTTGATGAACCATAAATGTTTTCAAATTAAAAATGGGTTGGAGCTGCTGGGGGCTATCCCTCGGGTGTATCAGACCAAGCCACAATAGCCGGATCGAAGCAGCCAATGCTGCTGAGCAGATGGCAGAAGGGCAGAAGGGCAGATCGAAAACAACGTAATGAATCGCTCAACGACTGACCGAAAAGGAGTTGATCATGACGCAATCTAATCCAAATACGGTAAAGGTCAGTGAGTTTCGCCAGCGTTACAAAAACCTATACGATAAACTCAGTGACTACTATTCCTGCTGCTGCGCAGATGACCTCCGCAGCTGGAAACGTGTGACCCAAATTCTTCTCGACGAAGTATCGACACTTGAATGTGGTCGCGCATCCCACAAGGATCTTGATTTACAAAGACATGTCGTTGCTGCCGTAACAGAGTGTCTCGCGGCGGCTGGCCAGCGCATCGAGGTGTACGCAATGAAGGCCGCGGCGAGAGCAGCGCTCCAAGAACCCACCAAGCCTACGCTGAGGCTGATACAGAGTGGTTGAAGTCGGCGTCCGCGGGCCGGTACGGCGCAAACCGATGCAGGAGGTTGCATCGACCGGTTGAATCCACAACCCAAAGCGGACTGTCGCAACAGGCAGCTTTTGGCCGACGTCTGCCGGTCAAAGACACGCAGCGTGTTGGTCAAGTCGAATGCAAATAGGTGGTCAAGTCGCTGCAATTACCCACGCTGCTATACGGAAGAAAATTATCCGTATCGGGAGCTCATAAGCCTTGGCCTTTGGTAGGTTGCATGCGTGAAATCGGACCCCTTAACGACGTGAAATCGGACCCCATTTCTTACGTGAAATCAGACCCCTAAATAACGTGAAATCGGCCCCCCCCTAAACCTGTAGGATTATCCTCTAGATAAAGTCCTATAAATAACCTGTAAGAGGATGGGCACCAAAGGGAGTGTCAGGGTCAGTGCGCTTAAAAAGTGTTTTGGCAAAGAACTGGCAAAAATCTATGCGTATTGATGGTTGCCAACCTTCGTATGATAGATGTTCAAGGTCCATGCGTATTGTAAGGGTGTCCGAATAGAAGAGGGTGAGACAAGTCCGTGCGTATTACTGATGGCCAAGCCCCAAGCTGTTGACGTCGTCTCGTTCGCATTGATTCGGAGGTTTGACCGGTTTAGTAATGGTGTAACTGAGGGCTGTCCCATGTCCGTGCGTATTACTAATCTCGAAGCCTGCCTGGAAGCAGTGGCGCAGCGGCTCAGCGGCTCAGCCGAACCTCTTGATTTTGATACCCTGCTTTTGATCTAAGACGAAGCCATGCCGAGATAATCGGCGATGTATTGCAGTGCGTCGGCTTTGCGCTCAGCCGAGCAGTCAGCGTGGTTGATCAGCGTCTCACATAAGTCATAGTCTGCCCTGACAAGAGCGCGTAGCAAGCCTGTGCACAAGAGGACTTCATCATCGTAATCGTCCTGCAGCTGCTGATACTGCGCCTTCAACTCGGTTATACGAACTTTAAGCTGTTCAGAGGTGTTCTCGATATTGGCCATGTCGGGTGGGCTCCTTTCATTACCGCACGTTGGTTGCGAATACCTTGACCGATTCAGTGTAAGCCGCAGCCCGTCGGTCTGCGCGACCATCCAGATGGAAATGGTAAGCCGCACTTCACTCGGCCGACACTAGAGCTAGCGACCTTGGCGTACGACTTTTCCACATTCTTCGGGTTCCCCTTGCAGGTTGGCCTGCGGCCGCTGGACACCAAAAGGGGATAGCCGCAGGCTGGCTTTTCATTTGAGTTTGCTTCAAGCGCCGCGGGAGCCGCCGAACCCGCTTTTCAGGGAAGGTGTAATGCTTGAGAGGCCTAAGGTGTCAAAAGCGCTCTGAGCGCAGCACAGAGGCCTTCCTGATGTGCGACATGCAAACAAAACCCCGCACTCGGGCGGGGTTGTCTGTAGGGCAGGGTAGTGATTAACGATTGTCAGGGTTTTCCTGCAGCTGTGCTTGCCGCGCGGCTTGGATCGCCGTCAAAACCTGCTGGTTCAAGTTAGCGTTAGTCTTGCTACCCAGTAAAGGCATACGATTCAGAGCCTGTGCCCCGACAAACATGCGATATGAGGCGGACATTGCGAGCGGGCTAACGCGAAGCTGCAACGCCGTGTACTGCCGATCCAGCTTATCTAGCTGCGGCCCGTAACCTTTGCTTCGCAGCCACCGGCCGAGTGCCCACATGCCGACGGCGAACGTAAAGGCGAATACTACGAATCCAGCGAACATCAGAAAGCCCATCATGACTATTTCTCCGTTTTTTCGTTGTTGGAGGCTGTACCCGGCACACTCAGCGAGGCCAGGCGACCATTAGTAGGGCTTGCGTCTGAGGCTGGACGGATCACGTTGGAATCCCCCTGCTCGGAATCAGCGGCTAAGTCTCCACCGCTGTTTATCGGAACCGAATTGACCTCGCTATTTGAAGGTGGGGTTGATCCAGCACCAAGGGACAGGCCATGCGCATTCTCCATGCCCGGTACAGCCATTGAAGCCATCACCCCAAGCACCTTTGCACCTCCGTTCGCCGCTTGAGAAAGGGCATTTCCAGAGCCTTCAGTACCCCTTTTTGGTGTCTCTTGCTGTTTGTCTTTGTTGTCGTTGTCTTGCATTGGTTTTCCAGCCTGCTTGGCGGCCTGCTGTACGCCGCTGTTAGATTGCTGGGCAGGACTAGGCCTCGCATTAGCCGTACTGCCCCCTACGCTCGATCCCGCTGATGTAGAGCCCTTGAGGGCCGCGCCGCCACCAGTGCTGGCACCCACTCCAGAGGACGCGGCGTTGCCCATTGAAGCCGCTGCACCGATGCCGGAGTTTGCCGCACCGGCAAAGCTGGAGTTAATAGAGCCAGCCAATCCTCCGCTACCAGCCGCCCCTGCGGCACTTGCACCACCACCGGCAGCGCCAAGCACACCAGCGGCGGCGGGCGCAGCGGCACCGGCCGTGGCGATGGTGGCGACTGCGGCAGCAGCACCGGCCGCACCGGCCGCAGCCATTCCGCCGAGGGCCGAACCGCCGCCCATAGACGTGCCGCTTATCATCCCGCCAATCAGTTCGGGAATAGTCTTGGTCAGATAGGCGCATACCAGAGCTAAACCTGCCAATGTCATCAGAGATGCTTCGTCATTGGTATAAGCCGCTAACCAGGACTTCGCCGATGTGACAATAATTCCTACGATCAATGTTAAGACGAACAGCTTGGCCCCTACGGCAACAACGAAGCGGAGTGGTGCAATTGCAAATTCGCGTGTCCATTGCGAACCACCGAAACCGAAGAAAAGCACGGAGGCATTGATGATGACGTACGACTCTACAAGCGTCACAAACATGAATGCCGCAATAAAGGCGAAGCACAGTAAAACCAAGCAACCAACAAGCGCGATAAGGACTGCTTTACCCGGAGAAAAAAGTGATATTCCCTCCACGATGGTGCGTGAGAAGTTGACAGCCACCGCGAACATATCACCGGGCTGAAGCGCACGGCCCAGACCGCTAGCCGTGCCCGCTGCTTCTCGGAAGCTGTCCACTACGGCTGTCGCCCATGGAACGGAATGCTCAATGACTGCGTAGAAAAAGCCAATGACCATGAAGAAGCGGATCAGCTCACCGACAACTTCGCCTAAGTCAGCTTGTTTCATCACTAAAGGCATGAATGTCCAAACCAATTGGATGAGAGCGAGAGACGCCAGCAATTTGAGTGCATACCCCTGTAGCCGTGGTGACCATTCACTTGCGGCTTGATAAAGCATCCGCAAAAGCCCATTCATTTCATTGCTTTGTGTTACGTCTCCTGCCGCCATCGCGCTACCGGCCAAAAGCAAGAGTGTTGCACTGACGAGTGCTAGAAATGTTGAGCGCTGCATAGTTAGAAATCCTCAGACGGGCCCCAGTTGTTTTTCCGAGCTTCAAAGTTCTTATCCGTGTCTGATTGCATCGAACGCTCAGTAGCCACGCAATCGGTGCGGATAAAGACAATAAATCCGGACAGAACAGCACCACTAAGAGCAGAGACGATGCATAACCCAGCGATCAGATTTTTAGATATGAACATAGTTAGAAATCCTCGGAGGGCCCCCAGTTGTTTTTACGAGCCTCGAACTTTTGCTCGGCGGCTTCGCTAGCAGCATTTCGGTCGCCCTGCTGAGCCATATAGTTACCTTGCATATTTATTTGCGTAGCCAGTAGATCGCGCAGTTTTTGCAACTGCTGCACGTTCTGGGAGGCTATCTCGTTGCCTGCCTGAATGGCTTGCATCCGGCCCACGGCCGACTGTGAGCGAGCCACCATGTGATCGAGCTGGGTATCCTCAGACTCGAAAGTGCTGGTATTGAGGTTGGCAGCTTCAAGGGCCGCTTTTACGCTGTCGCGGTTTTGCTCTGACCACTTCTGATAGCGCTCACGCGTCGGTACTTCCGCCGAGTTTGCAGCTTGATTTAGGTAGGACTGAAAGCCAGGAAAAGCGGTGTTGAACTGCGAGTCCATATTCTGGATCTGGCGGCCTAGGGATTGCGAACGGTTGTAGATGTTGGCCACGTTTTTAAGGTCGGCTGCTATGCTGCCGAACATTGAGCTGGGCAAGCCGGTGCCTTGAGTAACCATGTTCTGATACTGCTGAATCTGCGTTTGTAATGTCTCGGCGGTGTTCAGCGCTGTGTTGACCTGCTCGGCATATTCGAACATTTGCTGGTAAAATGTAGAGCAGTTTGCGCAGTAAATAGCGAAAGCATTTTGCCCCGTGAAAAGAAAAATGATAACTGCTGTTAATGATTTAAATAATTTCCTCATTTTTGTCCCCAGTGTGAGCCTGTTATGACAAATGATCGCGATTTCTTACAGTAGCGAGAGACATATCGCGTGAACTGCACATATCCGAAACTAAACCGATCCACATATTCGGTATAAAGTTTTTTTAGGGTGTGGCCAAGCAGGATTTTCGATTCTAACTCCTTTCTGACCGAGAAAAACTCGGCGCGGCCAGCTCTTCTCTTGATAGGCTTTAGGCTATCACTTTGCATCGGCTTGCCTCCCTTTGATTCTGTTGTTTTTAGCACGGATGTAAGCCTAAAAAAACACTCAATTACGAGGCAGCGAAAACTAAAGAAACTTAACGCAACTATATGCAACTCAAGGAAAATTAACGCAACTCAAGGCAATTAAACGCAACGGTAGACGATTTAGTGTAATTTAAAGCAAGTGGTGGATCTTGCTTTCTAAATTTCCTTTAATTGCTTGCGACGAGACGGCAAGATGTGTGTTGTGGGCCTACGCTGCTCCGCAGCTACGACCCCCACCACCGCCCCTTACTCGCCTGCGGCTCCACGGATCTTGCTCTGCGAGGCATACCGTCGCTACCGCGACTATTAAAGCTGGAGAGGTACAGCATGGAGAACGAGCAGAAGCCCACCCCTCGACGGAAGCTGCCGCCCATCAAGGTGTGGGTGTCAGAAGACGAGCGCGCAGAGATCGTGGACAAGGCCCGGCAGGCCAACATGTCGTTGTCCGCTTACCTTTTAGCTGTTGGTCGTAACAGTCCCATTCGATCCGTTGTTGACCTGCTAGCGGTTGCCGACTTGGCTAAGGTCAATGGCGACCTTGGCCGGGTCGCCGGACTGCTGAAACTTTGGCTCGCGGAGAAGCGCGGACAAGGCGCAAGTCCAATGGACGTGGAGGTGATGATGAATGACTTTCGTAAACTGCAAAGCGAAATGCTAGCTATCATGTCGCGTGTCATCAAGTAATGTCATGACATAGCTATTGAGGTAAAAGTCGTCAAAGGCGATTCAATTAAATCGGCCTAGTCGTTTTGCGTGCTGGCGGATATTTGGAGAAATTTTAATGCACCTCATAATGCTCGATACATGCGTTTGGCTTGATATCTCATCTCAGAAAGCGGAATTGCCCATGCTTGTTGCCCTGGAGCACTTGGTACAGGATGGTAGCATCAGAATTCTTCTTCCAGATTTGATACGTGTCGAATATGAGCGAAATAAAGATAGGGTGATTGAGGCGACACGCAAGCGACTTGCAAATGAGTTTCGGGTAGTTAAATCTGTGGTTGAGTCTTTTGGCGGCCAAGGCAAAGATGCGGCGCTCAAAACCTTGGATGATGTTAATCACCGGCTTCCTATACTTTCCGAGGCAACTCAGGGTACGGTACATCGCGTTCTAAAGCTTTTCGAAACTGCCCAAGAAATTGAAGTCTCTGATGGCGCTAAAATCAAGGCGGCAGAGAGGGCAATCGCCAAGAAAGCGCCGTTTCATAAGCAGAAAAACAGTGTTGCCGACGCAGTATTGGCCGAGTCGTTCCAAGAGTTTAAAATATTACACGCGAGCGATTACGAAACGTTCAGGTTCGTTACCCATAATGTCACGGATTTTTCCGGCAAAGACCATAGGCAACCACACGACGACTTCGCAGATATCTTCGATGGAAGGGGCTCAATATTTTTCAACTCTACGAGCTCTGCTATTGAGGATCTACTCGACCTGGAAGAGTTTCACTATGAGAATAGCTTTGCTTGGGAGGATGAAACTCGTGGGCTTCAGGAAATAATGTCCGCGATGGACGAGTTGTTCGATAAGGTTTGGTACAACCGTCATATGAATATGATTTATCACCTAGATAATGGTGACATAGAGATTGTTCCCTCTGGAACCGAGCGCTACGGCAATGATGTGATCCACGAAGACATCCTGAGCCAAGCAAAAGTAGCAGCTCAACGTGTCAGGGAGAAGTACGAAGATACTGGGCCTTGGAGCGACTTTGAATGGGGGATGCTCAATGGGAAGCTTTCCGCCCTACGATGGGTACTAGGTGACGAGTGGGATATGCTCGACACGTGATGGTAGTTCGATTGGATTGCGCAATCCAATCGAGGGTCCATAATAATTATTTTATAAATATAGCGATCCCGAGGGCGCACATGAACGATATGTCAATTATTACGAACACTCTTGGACGTTTTGCCAATAATATGCGGCTCTATGGCGAGGCCTTTCTCAGATATCGGGGGCTCGTAGAAGTTGACCGTGAAGAGGCCATACACAACCTAGATCGAGCATTTGAGCAGAATCTCGAAGGCTTTCACACTTTATACGATGTCTCGCAAGGGGTTTTTGATTTCCATGTCCATGCTGATACTAGTCTTCTAATTGCTATTCGTAATGCCATTCATCATCGTAATCACCCTTTGTTTCATAGTCTTCTTCAGACTCTTTGGCTGGACGAGGAGCCAGAGCGGCTGCTTGGAGCAGAATATCTAATGGCAAGACATAGAACGCTGGGTGGCAATCCTCCGCCGATGATGCACTTGATTAAGTTAGAGGATATATACAGTCGCCTCGACCCACGTTATGGATCGATCTATATGAATCAAATGGGTAAAGCCACTTCTCTCGCAAGATTCATTGCTATGGAAGATGCTTTCGCCTTTGAGAAAATTCATGCGAAAGCATTAAAAGATCACTATCCCATGAAGCAGGTGTATTTGGATTTGATGCCGATATTTAATTCTGCTGTATCGAAAGTGTTTACGGCCTTGGATATGGCTGGAGTGCCATTCCAGGGTTTTGATGCAAACGCCTACAAATCTACGTTTATTGAAGAATTAAAGACGGATCTTCAGCACTACGATTTCTTCGGCCTCCGTATGAATGCAATGCAGGTAGAATTAGGCCCTAGATTCACAATCCAACAGGCCTCAACCAAGCGGGGCTGTACCTATGAAAAGGTGATGGCGGACGAATAGACGTCTATTATCGTGGTAAGGATGGTGCAGAGACCATGATTTTTGGCTAGGAGAATTGCATAAAATGAAGGACAGACCACATGGACAGGCGATGGCCGAGTACTTTCGAGCTGATCCAGCTTATGCAGCGGAGTTGCTTGCCGAAGTCTGTTCTGACGGCGACCAGGACGAGCTGGCTATTTTGTTGCCGCAAATGGACGAGGCCTTTGTGATCAACTACAAGCTTTCCGGCTCCGCGTCCGTGGAACAGTCGTGACACAGTCAGCTTGGACGCACGACGGCAGGCCGACGGATGCGGCTTCTATCCCCAAGGCCTAGCGGGGACTAGCGGTACTTGAATGTAAGCGCCCGGCGAACACACCTTCAGAATCCCAGTATTAAGGGCGATGGTGTCCGCGTATTTTTAGCGGACACCATCGCCCTTATCTCCAGGATTTTCATGCGCCAACGTAGCTCTTATCCCAAATCGTTCAAAGCCCAAGTCGTCCAGGAGTGCCTGCAACCTGGAGCGACGATTTCCAGCGTAGCCATTCATCACGGCATCAACGCCAATGTGATCCGCAAGTGGCTACCGACTTACCGGGATCGATTACCCGCCACCCTGCCGGCCTTCGTTCCCGTAAAAACGCCCCCAAGACGCGCAATAGAAGAGATGGCGATCATCTCGCTGTCTCTGGGCGATAAATCCATCACCGTAAAATGGCCATCCTCGGATCCGGACGGCTGCGCACGATTTATCAGTGGCCTAGCCCAGTGATTCGCATCGATGCCATCTGGCTCGCCACCGAGCCCATGGACATGCGTGCCGGCACTGAGACCGCATTGGCCAGAGTGGTCGCGGTATTCGGTGCGGCAAAGCCGCACTGCGCTTACCTCTTTGCCAACCGCCGGGCCAACCGCATGAAAGTGCTGGTGCACGACGGCGTTGGTATCTGGTTGGCGGCGCGCAGGTTGAACCAAGGTAAGTTTCATTGGCCAGGCCTCCATCGTGGAACGGAGGTCGAACTCGACCCAGAACAACTCCAGGCGCTGGTACTTGGATTACCCTGGCAACGAGTCGGTGCGGGCGGCGCAATTACATTGCTTTAAATGCTGCCTTTTAGCTGAAGCAGTCGGGCTGCTTTGGTAAAATCCACACCATGACTTCCTTGCCCGATCTCGACCAAATGAGCCCCGAACAACTGCGCACGCTGGCTGCGCAGTTGATGTCCAAGGTCGACACTATGGGCCGAAAGATCCATCGCGACGAAACGATCATCGAGCAGCTCACTCACGAGATCGCCATCCTTAAACGCCACAAGTTCGCCAAGCGCAGCGAGCAGATCAGCCCGGCGCAAGGCAGCTTGCTCGATGACCTGCTCAATACCGACCTCGAAGCCATCGAGGCCGAGTTAAAAGCACTTCATCCCACTCCCGCACAGGCAGAACCACGCCAGCAACCCAAGCGTGCGCCGTTGCCGCCGCAGTTCCCGCGCACTGTGATCCATCACGAGCCGGACAACACTCAGTGCGCTTGCGGCTGCCAGCTTCAGCGCATCGGTGAAGACGTCAGCGAGAAGCTGGACTACACGCCGGGCGTGTTCACCGTCGAACAGCATGTGCGTGGAAAATGGGCCTGTCGGAAGTGCGAAACACTGATTCAGGCCCCGGTGCCGCCGCAGGTGATCGACAAGGGCATCCCCACTGCCGGCCTGCTGGCGCACGTGATGGTCGCCAAATTCGCCGACCACCTGCCGCTCTATCGACAGGAAAAGATCTTCGGCCGTGCCGGCCTAGCCATCCCGCGCTCGACGCTGGCGCAATGGGTAGGTCAAACCGGCTTGCAGCTTCAGCCCTTGGTCGATGCGCTGCGCGAAGTGGTTCTAGCCCAGCGCGTAATTCACGCCGATGAAACGCCGGTACAAATGCTGGCGCCCGGCGAGAAGAAAACCCACCGCGCTTACGTTTGGGCCTACAGCTCTACATCGTTTTCGGCACTCAAAGCTGTGGTCTACGACTTCAGCCCCAGCCGTGCCGGCGAACATGCGCGTAACTTCCTGGGCACCTGGAACGGCAAGCTGGTCTGTGACGACTTCGCCGGCTACAAGGCCAGCTTCGAGCTGGGCATCACCGAAATCGGTTGCATGGCCCATGCGCGCCGCAAGTTCTTCGACCTGCATGTAGCCAATAAAAGCCAGTTGGCGGAGCACGCGCTTCACTCGATTGGCGGGCTCTACGAAGTCGAGCGGCACGCCAAGGAAATGAGCGAAGAAGACCGTTGGCTATTACGCCAGGAAACGGCGGTGCCCATCGTTGAAAAACTGCATGAGTGGATGCTGGCTCAGCGTGAACTTGTGCCCGAGGGTTCGGCCACGGCGAAGGCTCTGGATTACAGCCTCAAACGCTGGGTAGCGCTGACGCGCTACCTGGAAGATGGTGCCGTGCCCATCGACAACAACCAGATCGAGAACTTGATCCGGCCGTGGGCGCTTGGGCGTTCTAACTGGTTGTTTGCGGGATCGCTGCGCAGCGGCAAGCGGGCGGCGGCGATCATGAGTTTGATCCAGTCGGCGCGCATCAACGGGCATGATCCGTATGCTTATCTCAAGGACGTGCTGACGCGGTTGCCGACGCAGCGGGCTAGCGAGATCGAACAGTTGCTACCGCATCGGTGGACGCCTGCCTGATCTGCGCAAGTTGTTTCCCTCCGGCAAAGTCCCCCAGATACCGGTCATACGGACGATGGTATCCACCTAAAAGCGGAGTATTTTGAACAGCTTCGAAGTGCTGGCATTTAGCGGGAGTTCGGCTTGGCGCCTGCGCGATATCTTCCAGGGCTTTCACCTGTTATTCGTTTGAACGCGGAGTTAAACGCAGTTTCAGAACTGTAACCAACGCTTTCTGCTACCTTCGAAAGGCTTTTTCCTTTCTTTAACTCCTGCCCGGCAACGGTCATTCTCCAGCGCAGCAGATAATAAAGTGGTGCGAAGCCAACAAATTTCTTGAAGCGCTGAGCAAAGATGGTTCGTGACATCCCGATCGTGGACGCAAGATCATCCACCGTCCAACGTTTGGCGATATCGCCGTGCATGAGCGAAAGGGCGGCTCCTATCTGTTTGTCTCTAACAGCACCAAACCAGCCGGTAGTGAATGGCATAGCCGCAATATGAGCTCGCAGAGTGTGAACTAAAACGATGTTGGCAATGCTGGTTGCCGATATTGCGTCACCCGGTCGGATTGTCTCGGTCTCGTCAGCGAGAAGATCAAGAACTGCTTTAAGTGATGTGGAGTATGGCGCTGTTGAGGGGAGACGAATCAGAGGAGGTAGCTGGCTGAGTAAGAGATGGCTGACGTCATCGTCAAACGTAAACCGCCCCCCTGTGACGACCACTTTGTCTATCCCCTGACCATAGCGAACCACGCCATCTGCTCCTTTGTTGGCAGTAAAAATCTGGCGTCCGTCTTCCGGCCTTCTTGTCAAATCACTCGCGGTGCAGTACGGCGAACCATTGGTTAGCAGATAGAAATCGCCACGTTCAAATTTTGACGGTGTCATCGATTCTTCACACCATAGCCAAAACGATCCCTCTACCACGGCACCGAATTTTATATGGCGATAAGCAGGAAAACGCATTGCCCAAGAGCCGCACCCTTCAAAACGCGCCGAAAGGACGCTTTCTACCTTGAGCAGCGAGAGCACATCTGAGAGAGGATCCACAGCGCCTCCGAACGATCTAATAGGAATTACGTCGTGTTGATTATGGATCGGGCGGGTGAATCCTGCAAAGCTACGAAGCAGATAACCGGAGGAAATATGAAATATGTTCAGCTTGGCAATACAGGTGTTTTCGTATCGCGTCTTTGCCTCGGTGCGATGACGTTTGGGGGCAGTGAAAACGCCGTCACGACCGCCATTGGGCGGCTGTCACAGAACGAAACCAACACAATCGTGGGCGATGCGCTTGCGGCCGGGATCAACTTTATTGATACGGCCGACGTCTACGGGGGCGGCGCATCGGAACAAAGGCTGGCTGCAGCATTAAAAGGGCACCGGCACGACGTGGTGCTGGCGACCAAAGCCAGCGGCCGGATGGGATCTGGGCCCAATCAAATCGGACAATCGCGTCTTCACTTGATGGAAGCCGTCGAGGGAAGCCTAAAACGTTTGCAAACAGACCATATTGATCTTTACCAGATTCATAATTTTGATCCACTCGTCCCGTTGGAAGACGTCATGCGTACACTCGACGATCTCGTTCGCCAGGGCAAAGTGCGATATATCGGATGCTCTAATTTCGCGGCTTGGCAGTTGATGAAGGCCATGGGTATTTCCGAGCGCAATAACTTTGCGCGCTTTGCATCCATCCAATCCTTCTATTCACTGGCGGCTCGTGATATCGAGCGAGAGTTAATTCCCGCAATCGACGATCAGAAGCTCGGCCTTTTGTGCTGGAGTCCGTTAGCAGGAGGTTTACTTTCCGGCAAGTTTGATCGCACCGGCTCGTCCGATCCTAATTCGCGGCGCGCCACGATTCAGTTCCCTCCGGTGGACGAATCTAGGGCATTCGATGTTATCGAAGTGTTGAAGGCTATCGCGATCCGTCACACTACGAGTGCTGCGCAGGTCGCCCTCGCTTGGCTTCTAGCACAGCCACAGGTCACCAGCGTCATCTCCGGCGTCAAGAGTTCAGTCCAACTTGCTGACAATCTGGCGGCGATGGAATTGGTACTGGAAAATGACGACATGTTGAAACTTGAGGAGGTAAGCCGTCCCGCGCCGTCATATCCTGGCTGGATTCAAACTTACAATGCCAAAGGACGTGTTCCAGCAGGCCATCCATTTAATGGTAAGTCGTGGCAGTTGGGTGAAACTCCTATCTGATTGTCGAAACTAGAAGGCCATGCAGGCTGTCAATATTATCGAAGCGTACTGTCAACCCTGCATAGAGATCCTGAGATTAGGGCGATAGCGTCTTCCTACTTTTGAGCTGGACACATCGCCCCTGTGGTTGGAGCCGGCAGGTGACTTTATTGGACGCTTACACTTGAATGACGCACAGCGGAACAGGATCAATTTCAGAGGGCTAGAGCATTTCCGGTGAACATGGACTCACCGGAAATGCTGTTGTCTTCTGTTTTTGCGACATTATCCGATCAGCGCTTGCCGATGACTTCAAAAATTCTTGTATTCAGGCGATTGCTCCGAAGCCATTCGCCATGAATCGGATGTTTATCCAAATCTGAGGCCAAACAGCCCGCCATCTTCTGTAGCATCGGTCAAGCGTTTGGGTAGTACATAATCGTTGAGATCGAAGCCATCTATTGTTTCCTTAAAGGCGTCGTCTTCGTTCATTGTCACGATGTATTGGAAGTTAAGCTCTTGGGCGATCTCTGAGCCAAGACGCAAGGCACTGATAACTTGGCGCCCGTCAACGCCGTCAAATAGATGGCTGTCATGAATCAGGAATCCTGGTCCAACTTGCCGCTTGGCGCATAAGCGCATAAGCATCATATCAAAGCAGAAAATCTGCATGTTCTTGATGCCCTTGCTGCGCTGTCCCTGCATCGGAAACTTGAAGATAGGTCCGTTGGAGGTTTCATCGACCGTCATGCTACCGGCCGACTCATAGAGGCGTTGCGAGATTTCCTCGAAGGCAACGATGGCTTCCGCCAGTCGATCCTTCTGCTCGGCGAAATCACGCCGCAGGCGGATCGTGAGGCGATTGCGTTCAATCTCTAACTCGTTCTTGGTGCCTTCGAGTTGCTCGGCAGCCTCAAAGCGTTGCCGCAGCGATTCCACTTCGGACTCCAGCCGCCCTAATTCTCCCTGAAGCTTAAGGAACTGTTCGAGCGCACCATGACTCTTGAGAATGCCAAGGATTTCGCCGCGCCGTTGGTCGAGCTGCGCTTTCTTACTGTCACGCAACTCTATGCGTAGCTTGGCAGCTTCAAGCTCGCTGGACAGATAGTCCTTGCGATTGCGCACCACCGATTCGTGAAAGCTCTTAACGTCTTCATAGCGACGTTTAACCAAACCGGGGAGCACGATACCTGCCTCTTGATAGACAGCTTGAAGGTCCTCATGGTCCGGCGGAACCTCGGAGGCGAGGGCGCTCTCCAGATCACGAATAGCCGAGAAGTCGATAGTGTTGGCGTTGGCCAAGTCGTTGAGCTGGCGGGTAAGCGTTGCGCTCTCGACTTCCAGTTGCCGGTATTCCGGCAAAACATGAAAAGTCTCAACTTCTGCATGAAGCTTCTTGAGGCGAGCCTCTTGGATGGTGAGCTCTGTGCGCAAGTCAGCGGCTTTGCCAATGATAGAACCAAAAACACCGTTGCTAGCCGCCTTCTTCAGCTCTTCGAGGGTCTTTTCTCGATCGCGTACAGCTTGCCAGTCTCGGGCAATCTGCCAATCCAGTCCAAGTAGGAACATCAGCGCCATCTGCATGTCGCCAGTTCCCTGCATCGTAGCCTGCTTTTCTGGCGTCATGAAGGCACCGCTCGCCTGTCGGCGCACAAAGTAGGCAAACAGCGAACGAAACGAAGGTGGCTTGCTGCCCGCAGCTTCAAGGCTGCTGAGGCCAAACATTTGCTCGCCGAGGAACGCGCACCACTCGGTGGCCGAGAACTTGACCTTAGGGGAGGGCGGCACCGTTACAAAGATTTTAGCCTTGGAGCCACCACTGCGCTCGACGACTGTTCGTTCCAACTTCAGATCGAAATCCATGTTGAAGGTGTGTTCGGCCAGCTCGGCGGTGCGGAAAATCGACTCGGGTCCGGCATCGGCACCGAGCAGAAAATGCACCAACTCAACGAAACTGGTTTTGCCGGCACGATTTCGCGTTTGCTTGGTGGTTGCCCCATTTGTTTTTTGGGCGAGCAGCACATTCAGACCAGGCTTCAGATCGCCAAGATCCTTGAAGCTAGGCAGCGTGCAGAAAATGTGATGAATCACGCTGTCCTCCGGGCCACAAGGCCGCTTTCAAGTTCGATAGTCCCAAGTGCGTATAACAGATCAAGGGAGAGCAAAAACCAATCGTATGTGATTCGCCGAGGCGTTGCGGTCAAGCCTGTGTTGTGTCTGTTCAGTTCCTCCCAAAGTGCGGAGACAGTCTTAGGGCGTGCTAGGAATGTCAGTACACGTGCACCGACAGTGAGAAGCGCACGATCCTGCGGCAGATGTTTGGATGGCAGAATCATGGAGTACCTACCGCTTGAGCGTCTTCAAAAATTTCGCACTTGTCGAACAGGTATGCCATTACGGCTAACACCGCCGCCTTGTGCGAGGGCGTGGTGTTCGTCGTGCCCCCGGCCCACGATTCTAGGCGGCCGAATATTTCATCGGGATGGAGCTGAGGAATTCCATCCCGCAGTCCCACGTATTCGCTCTTGAACGCCTGCGCGATCTGCTCACCGTAGGTAGGGTTTTTCCAGCTATTGAAGAACTGCGCAACGAGCGGTGACTTCTGCATACCAATTTTCAAAAAGTCTGCCACAGCTTGAGACAGAAGGTTTGCTTCGATCTTTCCGCGCG
This sequence comes from Pseudomonas sp. URIL14HWK12:I12, assembly GCF_003097135.1. GTDB lineage: Bacteria > Pseudomonadota > Gammaproteobacteria > Pseudomonadales > Pseudomonadaceae > Aquipseudomonas. The sequence continues at coordinate 180,630 of NZ_QEQL01000005.1, read as the reverse complement.
TAACGTCCTTGACCTCGCTTGCCGTGGGCACGGGCGTGATGCTGATGTGAGTGAGCACAGCAGCCAGATCGCTGAAGCCCAGATTGACATTTGCTTCCATGGTTAACGAAGGGCCGAACCAAGACTCGAGATCCTGAAGGCTTAGCTGACGGAACTTCGCCAGCATTTCCTCGTAGCCACAGTGCCCGATCTTGATCTGTGGGTTATCTTGCGCAAGTTTGGCCAAGGCCTCAATGATGTGTGGACCCAGACGCCCATCCGGGGCGTTGTGTACGAACGTCCACTCATCGAAATAATCTTCCCAATGCTCTTTGGCCCCCTCGAAGTCTTCGTTGATCTTCTTTATGGCCTCGGAAGCGGTTAATTCATTAGGGGCGTAACTCTGAAAAAGGATTCGGGCGGAAGGCAGATATCCGTCGTTCTTGCGATCCCCGACATTGCCCCAAGGCCGGCAAGCCAAGAAGTTATTGGGATGTGCTTTTGACATCAGCTTCTCGAACAAGCGTTGAAATCCGTCCCCCTTAGATTCTAAGAAGGCAATGCGGAAGTCCTTTTCGTAGTTGAGTTGTTGTATGCGATCCATGCCTTAATACCTTAGCCCTGGTTTTTTTGAGTTTTACAGGCAGAGGCTCATTGCTTTCTGATACTGGGCTGAGCCTGCACACGATTGATATCGAAGGGAAGCGCCTTGTCGGCTGCAATGCGTGTGAGCAGCATTCGAATCGCATCTGAAACGGATAAGCCCATTCCTGCCAACACGTTCGTGGCTTCCTCTTTTACATGTCCGTCAATTCGCGCGCGAACAACATCGTTACTGCTTGCCATAGCATACCCCAAGCGTTTTGTAGCTACATTGTGCTCCAAATGGGCTTCGATGTCATTTGATTTTTGCAGTATCCCTCCAGCATTTCGGCATGTGGTTCGTGCTCCCCTCGTCTCATGCTGCGTCGCTCCGGTCGAGCTTCCAAATCTGACTTATTCAGTCTCGCAGCCCTCAATCATGCCAGTGCGTCCTCGTCACCAGGGGCGTTGCATGATGAGATCGGCTACTTTGGCCCCTTGAAGGCTCGGGCTGAGCCAGTTTGTGCACATAAAAAAGTAAGGCACAGCTACGTTGGTCTGATATGGTATTTCGCATGGTATTATCCTATTGAAATAATGCAAGTTGCTGATAAATAAGAATTTTATTTTTTAGTAGATGATAGAGTGGGAATGATCCCGCGTCCGGCACTGCCCGGCACGATCTAGCAAAAAATGCCCTGAAGCCCGCGTAATTGCGGGCTTTTGGCTTTTTGGGTCTGGCACGTTCGGGTAGCGGTCTACCTATCACTCCAACGTGCTTCTCTGGCGCTGCGCCAAGTATCGATGCAAGCATCGGCCATCACACTCTTTCCTTTGCGCTCTGTATAGCGCTACGTAGCACCAGTCGCTACCAGCACCCTTATCACTCGTAGCTACCCTGCAGATCGACCGAAATATGTAGGCCCTGCAAGCCCGAACCGTCTCAGGCTGGCTTACCGCCGTTCGTAGCTCGCGTCTTCTGGCTGTTCGTCAAAACACGTTTGAGCCTGCGCGATGGCGAACTGGTTGTCGTTCGCCCAGTTGACCAACGCCATGACCGGCTTCAACAGAGTTTTACCCAGATCGGTAAGTGCGTAATCGACGCGGGGAGGAATGCTCGGATACACCGTTCGAGTAACCAGCCCGTCGCGTTCCAACCCGCGTAACGTCAGTGTCAGCATTCGCTGGGAAATGCCGTTGATGCCCCGTTTCAGCTCATTAAAGCGATGCGGCCCACTGGCGAGTGTCGCGACGATATAAAGCGTCCATTTGTCGCCAATGCGATCAAGGATTTTTCGGGTCGCCAGGCAACCGCCTGCATCAGGAGCAGGCAGTGCGTCAGATGGTTCGGTGGGCCCAGGTAACATGAATGTGCCTTCTTGTGGGGGAACGGCGGTGACCCTACCATCCTCGGTATGGTTAGGTAAGTTAGGCTAAATAATTTACCTAGTTCTCATTCTATACCAGGTGGCCTTTATGAAACGTACCCTGCTTATCACTTCAAGCCCTCGTGGCGCCGAAAGCCTTTCCACTCGTTTTGCCACCCAGCTCGCCGAAGGTATCAAGGGCCGCGCCCATGGCTCGCTGACTGTGCGAGACCTGGCCGCGAACCCGCCGCCACACATTACGCCGGCTTACATTCAGGGCCGGGTCACTCCACCGGATGAGCGCTCGCCTGAACAGGCGGAGGCCGTGCAAGTGGCCCAACAGCTTGTGGATGAGTTGAAGGCCGCTGATGTGATCGTGCTGGGGTCGGGCATGATTAATTTCGGGCCGTCATCTCAGCTTAAGGCTTGGTTCGATCACGTGACATGGCCTGGGGTTACTTTTGGCTATGGCGATACCGGGCCAAAGGGGTTGCTAACGGGCAAGAAGGTTTATCTCGTCACTGCCGCGGGCGGTGTGTTCTCGGAAGGGGCCTGGGCGCCGTTCGACTTCCAGACCAACTACCTGCTGCATCTGCTCAGCTTCATCGGCCTGGCGGACGTTGAGGTTGTGCGTGTCGAAGGCACGGTGTTCGGGCCCGACGCGATGAAGGCTGCAACCGCCCACACCGAACAGAGGATCGAGGCCTTGTTGGCCGAGGTGCACTTCTGAAAGCGACCGCACAGTGGTCAGCCTGCGAACAGAGGTGCTAGGTGCTCTTTCCCCTATCCCGTAGCTATGGCGTAGCGCATAACTCAGAACTCATCCCATTTTGCCCCACTCCCCAGCGTGTTCTCATGCGGCCCTCTCTCAGCCCATGGACCCGCCAGCATGCAAGGCTCCCTCGACTTCGACACCCTGCTCTGCGAAGCCGACCCGCTGCCCGAGGGCCAGTGTGCCGCCTGTGGCCGCACCGGCCTGCCGGTGCTGCTGCTGCGCAAGGCCTTCGCGCCGCGCCCCAGCAACCCCCAGCCCCAGCCGCTCCCGGGCGCCACGCACGCTACGGCCTTCGATCTGCACTTGGAGCAACTGCGCACCCTGCGCCAAGGCTATGTGTACGTGCTGCTCGACGCCCGCGTCTGGCAGGCCTACGAGGTCAGCGAGCAAGGCACCCTTCGCCAGTTCATGCCGCTGGAGATGCCGCTGGACCGCCCAGCCCCGCTGGCCGAGGCCTGCGTACGCCACAACCACATGCTGCCGGCCGCCTTCGTGACCTTCGACACTCAGCGCTACAGCAGGGCCTGGGTCGCCTTCGCCAACGACCCCTGGCCGCGCGCGGTACTGGACCGCTACAAACAGGCCATTGCCGCAGGCGATCCGGCGCTGAGTGCGCGTTTTCATGAGCTGAACCTGGCCAGTGTGCGCCAGCAACCGCAGGCCCATGGGATCGCCATGACCGGCGAGGACATGAAGCTGGGCGAGGTGCTGGAGCATGCCGCGGACCAGTACCTGCCGTTCACCAGCGCGCACGGTTACTACTCGCGCCGGTTCGGGCCGGAAGAAGTGTTCCGCGAATACATCGCCACCTTGATGGCACGGGAAAACCTGCCGAATGGGGTGCTGGCGCTGGCTTTGGAGGACCCCGTGGGCGTGGTGCAGGAGGTCAATGCCCAACGCCTGTTGCAGTTTCAGGCCATGCAGGCCTGGCGCAGCGAGCCGCAGCGGCAGTTTGAGTTGTTCACCTCGCAGGCGCTGGTGGGAATTCGCGGGGCTTATCTGCGGGCGGCGGCGCAGCAGGCAGAGCAGAAGGTTAAAGAGCAGAATCCTGAACGCGAGAAATGGAATCAGGGTATCGCTGGCGACAAGAATCACCTTAGGCCGTTGAATGTAAAGACCGAGACTACCCGTCAGCAAAAAGCGGCTATCGCACGGCTGGAAGAACGCTACGACGAAAGCGCCCGCGCCGCATTCGAAAGCGGCTATGCGCATGAGCTGAACATCTGGCAGGCCAGCGTCGATGCACTGGGGCGCACCTACAAAGCCCAATTCGAAAGCCCCAGCTTCGCGCTGATCGCTGAACACGACTACGACCCAGCCTGCGCGCTCTCGATGCAAGCCTTCATTCTCATGCAGGCCGCCGTACTGGCCGGCGGCCCCACTGAACAGCTACTTGCAGAGGGGCAGGCCCCGGGCGCCACGCAGCAGCTATGGCTGACCCTCCTGGAAGACCACGACAGCCTCATCTACCAGGCCCTGCTGGCCAAACAACGCCCCCTGATCGAGCTGATCCAGCAAGGCCTGGCCGGTGACGACCTTGGCAAAGCCTATGACGCGATCAAAAGCCTCATCACCAGCGACGAAGGCAAGAAGCTGATGGCAGGCCCGGTGCAGGACGCCATCGGTCAACTGCTCGCGGCAGTTCTCAACGCCCAACACACCCTCGCCCCGCGCCTGCGCCAGCGTACACGTGACTTGATCGGCCACACCCACAGCGCCGCGTTGCTGCGTTACGCCGGGCTGCACATGAGCCAACTGGTGGTGTCGCTCACGCCGAGTGAATACCTGCGGATGCTCGACGACACCGTGCAAACGCAAACCCGCAGGTTCGCCGACAACCTAGACCAGCAACTGCGCAACCCGCTGCAAAACAAACTGCGCGCCACGGTGCTGAACACAGCGTTTACCGCCGCCATTGCCTACCCCAATGGCAAGTTCATCGATGTCACGCTGTGGGCGCTGGAAAGCGCCGAATCACTCAAAGCCAAGATCATGCGGCTCAGCGCCATGGCCAAACCTGTCGCGGGGGAAACCTTTCGAACGGTCGCGCTGGGCAGTGGCGGGTTGCAAGGGCACCTCGCCAAAACTGTTCAGGAGCAGCAACTGACGTCGGGGCATGCGCGCGGGTTGGCGATCGACACGATGGACGACACGCGCCGGGCGCTGGCCGGCATGGGGGCCGGGAAGTCGGGGTTGTTGTTGAGCTTGGGCGGGGTGTGGTTTCAGCAGGACAGTTTGCTCAGGAACTACAGCGCATTGCAGGGGGTGTCAGGGCCGGAGCACGCCGAGGCAGTGGCCGCGGTCGGGTCGGCGACGCTTGGGGTGATTGGAATGGGGGTTGAGGCAGTGGGTGGGGCGTTGAAGGTGGCCGGTTCGGTATGGGGGGGAAGTACGCATGGGGTTTTGCGCGCGAGTGAGAAAATCATCAGTAGTGGCGGGTTTCTAGCATCGCTGTCTGGAGCGATAGACAGTGTTCAGTATTTTATTGGGTACAGCAGGACTTCAAAGAAGGGGGATGTTAAAGCGTCTCACGCTTATTTTGCTGCCGGATTAGCTGCGGGAGTGTCTTCGGCGATACTCGCTAGCTATGCACTTGGATTTGCTATTGTACTGTTTCCGCTCGCCTCTGGTTTGATCTTGATTCTAGTGGCCTATGCACTTTACTGGACTGCCAGAAAAAATGAATCTACATCGCTGGAGCAATGGGTCCGTAGGTGTAATTGGGGGCTGCCTGCCCAAGAGAGGCAGTGGCAGGTCCCGCTAGACATGGACAGTATGATCAACGAGCTCCATGTGGCCTTAGTCGGAGCATCTGCCGAGTTGTCCGTTACTACTGATATTGCGCGATACAGGCAGAATGGATTTGTGCCTCTCATCGGTGGTGGGCCTACAACGCTCCCGGTGAGTTATCTTGTTTATTCGATAACGCTTCCTAACTTCAAGATTGGAGTGTCTCGATGTCGATGGGAAATCTACACGCTGAGCAAAAACAACGCGAACCGGAATTCAATTTTTCGTAGCGATTCGGCCCAAGATGATACGGTTAAAAAGCAAGTCGACAGAGAGTGCGCGCTGAATAACCTTAGGGTTGAGGATGTTCAGGATGGCAAGGGGAGGATAATTCGTAAAATATTTGGCTGTCTGGAATTCGATTTCCGCTTTGAAACAGGCAGCGTAGAAATAGTGATTGATTATTGGGTCGATCAGCCGGTTGACCCAAAGCCTATGCGAATTCAATCCTGGTTATGAGTGTATAAATATGGCTGTCTCGAACTCAAGATTCCCAAAATTGAATCCCCCCTGTCGTGGTTGGAAACTGGATCTGGCGCCAGAGAATATCGTCAGAAATACGTGCTCGGGATTTTTAGAAATAAACGTAATGTCTGATGTTTATATGGAGATAAGTCGGCCCTTTGTCGTGATGCGAGGAGTTGTAGGGTTGATGGCAATAATGTTGACGACTGCAAGTGTCTGCATTTTTTACGACATAGCAAAACGCTGGCAGGCTCCTGATCTGGAAAGTGTATTTTACCTATCGCTCAGCCTCGTTTTATCTATTTGGTGCCCGGCCATGGCCGCGCGATTCACTATTTCAATCCCGCGAGATAATCCAATCCGTTTGAACTTTCGCAGGCAAAAAATATACGCCTACAACACTAGCCCAAATTGGCTAGTGCCATGGAAAACGTGCTTGGTTGATGTTGCGGTATACAATTGGGCGCAAGTGCGTGCCGAATACTTCATTACTAACCGACGAATATTTTCCGGAGAAGGGATCATGCTCTCTATCGTTCAACCCGGAACCAATGAGGTCATCGACCGCTTCCCCCTCCGATTCGGCGTCCAGGACGCCAGCCTCTGGAATTACATCTGCACCTACATGCAACACGGCCCCTGCGCATTACCGCCCTTTACTACCCCCCGCGACGCCAACGAAGTCGCCCCTTACAACCTTTTCCATCGCCTGGCTGAGAAAGTGAAATGGCCCCCGGAGATCGATCGAGAATCGACTACCGCTCCATAGCCTCCGGGCCAAAGGTCAGGTATTCGAAACACACCGCACTTTCTAAAATCGCTCGCAAACACCTACCACCCGCGCGCTTGTCCCTGCTGGTGAGAAAAGCCGCTGCCGGTAGCGCTGTGCTGGTTCCGGCAACGGCGTGCCTGTTCGTCCAGGCTTTGTTGTTACCTCATATGTACAGCTGTTAATCATTCAGCTCCCAGTGGATATCCTTCCCCGCTTTGAGTGAATGGAACAGCGCATGCCTATCAGCCGCCGGCAATTGATGATCGTGGGCGCCGGGCTAGCGGGGGCGGGCGCGATAGGGGCGTTGGGCCGGCAGTGGTGGCGCGAAACCCCGCCCGCTGGCTTTGACCACGACCTCGTCGCCCAACCTACTCCCCTCGAATTGGTCCACGGCTATCAAACCCCCGCCTGGGCCTACGGCGCCAGCGCCCCCGGCACCGAACTGCGGGTGCGCCAAGGCGATTGGCTGCGGGTGCGCTTCCATAACCGCCTGCCGGTTTCCAGCACCGTGCACTGGCACGGCATCCGCCTGCCGCTGGAGATGGACGGGGTGCCTTACGTATCGCAGATGCCGGTGCTGCCGGGTGAGTATTTCGACTATCGCTTCCGTGTGCCCGATGCCGGCAGTTATTGGTATCACCCGCACCAGAGCAGTGCCGAACAGCTAGGCCGTGGCCTGGTGGCGCCGTTGATTGTCGAAGAGCGTGACCCAACAGGGTTTGTACATGAGCGCACTGTGAGCCTGAAGAACTGGCATGTGGACGAGCAGGGTGCTTTCCTGCCGTTCAGCATCCCGCGAGAGGCGGCGCGAAATGGCACGCTGGGGCGGCTGTCGAGTGTCAACGGGGTACCATTGGGCGTGGTGGAGGTTCCGGCAGGGGAGGTCACCCGGGTGCGCTTGCTCAACCTGGACAACACCGCCACCTACCGCATCAATCTCAAGGGGGATGCCGAAGCACGGATCTACGCCATCGACGGCAATCCCGTCGAGCCCGTGCCGCTGCTGGAAGACTACTGGCTCGGCCCGGGCATGCGCCTTTGCCTGGCGCTGCGCCCTGGCGCCGAGGGCGGTGAAATCGCCCTGCGCGATGGCCCGATGCGGCTGGGTACCTTCAAGGTCATTGCGGCCACTGGGGGCGGCCAGCTATGGCCGCCTCGGTTGCCGCGCAATCCACTGCCCGAGCCTGACCTGGCCAACGCAGAAATCGTGCCGTTCAACTTCGAATGGGCCGCCAAACCGTCACTTTTAGCCGCCCAGGCCAGCGCGCCCAGCCTGTGGCAGGTCAACGGCCAGGCATGGGACATAGACGACAAAACCTGCGCCGAGCGCCCCATCGCGCGGCTGCGCTTGGGCCGAACCTATATTTTCGAGCTGCGTAACCTCACTCAGTATCAGCACCCCATTCACCTGCACGGTATGAGCTTCAAGGTGATCGCCTCGAACAAGCGCAAAATTACCCCTTATTTCACCGACACCTTTCTACTGGGCCGTAACGAACGTGCCCAGGTGGCGTTGGTGGCTGATAACCCGGGTACGTGGATGTTTCACTGCCATGTGATCGACCACATGGAAACCGGGCTGATGGCCGCCATCGAGGTGGCGTGATCAGCCGCCGCCGTGCACCTTGAGGTGCTTGCCCAGGTGTTCGAGCAACACCTGGACCTTGGGCAGGTGTTCGCGGCGTTTGAGCCAGGCCAGGTTGATCGGCAGGCCGTCGACCGCCATGCCCGGCAAGACCAGGCACAAAGTGCCCGCCGCAAGGTGCGGGTTGACGAGCCAGAGCGGAAGTTGCGCGATACCGTGGCCCGCCAGCGCGGCAGCGACCTGCGCTTCGCCGTCCCCTAAAATGACGCTGGCACGCATTGCGCTGCGCTCCACATCGCCAACCTGCTCGCCCCGGAACAACCAGGGGCTGGTCTGGCCATCGGCCTGGCGGAAGCAGATGCAGCGGTGCTGGGCAAGGTCGGCAGCGCTCTGGGGCGAGCCCTGCGCGGCCAAATAGCCCGGCGAGGCGCAGAACACCTGGCGTTGCGCCCCCAGGTAGAGGTGGCCGACTGCTGCCGGCCAGGCGTCGGGCCCGCCCACGCGCACCAGCAGGTCGACCTCTTCCTGCACCGGGTCGATGAAGCGATCCGAAAAGGAGATGTCCACTTGCATGGCTGGGTAGCGTGCTGCGACCTCCAGGATCAACGGCACCACGTGAAGGCGGCCGAACGAGGCGGGGAGGTCGATGCGCACGCGCCCAGCGGGCGCTTGCGCCTGCTGGCGCATGTTCACCTCGGCCTGTTCCAACTCGCCCAGCACCGCAATGCAGGTGTGATAGAAAGCGGTGCCTTCGTCAGTCAGCGCCAGGCGCCGAGTCGTGCGGCGCAGCAACTGCACCCCTAGGCGTTGTTCCAGCCGAGTGACGCCTTTGCTCACTGCCGAAGGGCTTAGGTTCAGCCGTTCGGCCGCCGCTGCGAAGCTGCCACCCTGGATGACCTGCACGAAAACATCGATGCCTTTGAGGCGTTCAGAAGGGTTCATGGCAAAATTCGTGAAATCAGTTCATGAGTCTGCTGCCTTTATAGCGGAAATACGCGGGGTTTTCTGCAATAGGCTGTAGCACTACTTTGAATATCTGGAGAGCACCCATGCGCAAAGGCACTGCCCTTATCGTCGGCGTTACCGGCATTTCCGGCCACAACCTGGCCAATACATTGGTCGCACGGGGTTGGGCGGTCTACGGGCTGGCGCGCAATCCGGTGCCGCAGGACGGTGTGATCCCGGTCAAGGCCGATCTGCTCGATGCCCAGGGCACCCGCCAGGCGCTCACCGGCTTGCCGATCACGCACGTGTTCTTCTGCACCTGGACCCGCCGCGACAGCGAGGCGGAGAACGTCAAAGCCAACGGTGCGATGATGGAAAACCTCTGCCAGGGCCTGGCTGAGGCGCCGTTGCAGCATATGGCACTGGTGACCGGTACCAAGCACTATCTGGGTTCGTTCGAGGAATACGGCACCGGCCGAGCCGAAACGCCGTTCCGTGAAAGTGAACCGCGCCTGCCAGCGGCGAACTTCTACTACACCCTGGAAGACATCCTCTTCGCTGCAGCCGAGAAGCACGGCTTTGGCTGGAGCGTGCACCGCTCGCATTCGATGATCGGCCAGGCCAAGGGCACCAATGCCATGAACATGGGCTTGACGCTGGCCGTCTACGCCTCGCTGTGCAAGGCTACAGGCGCGCCGTTCGTGTTTCCCGGCTCGCGCACCCAGTGGGACGGCTTGACCGACGTCACCGATGCCGGCTTGCTTGCCGAGCAGATGGAATGGGCCGCGCTGGCCCCCGCTGCTCGCAACCAGGCGTTCAATACCGTCAACGGCGACGTGTTCCGCTGGCGCTGGCTGTGGGGTGAGATCGCGGCGTTCTTCGAGCTGGAGGCGGCGCCTTACCCGGAGCAGCCCATGCCACTGGAGCCGCGCCTCAAAGCCGAGGCACCTGCACAGTGGAAAGCCTTGGCCGAGCAGCACGGCCTGGTGCAGGCCGACGTAGACAAGCTCGCTTCCTGGTGGCACTCCGATGCGGACCTGGGCCGTGAGATCGAATGCCTGAACGACATGACCAAGAGCCGCGACCTGGGCTTCATGGGTTACCGGGACACCCGCGCAAGCTTCCTGGACCTGTTCACTTGCTTGCGGGCGCAGCGAGTGATTCCCTGAGTCGGCAGGGTGGCGGATAATCGCGGCCTCCCCAATTGAGGTAGTGACATGCGCCGCCCTTTGATCATCGATCGCTCCCGCGATGCCGACTTCATGCACCTTGCTCTGGAGCTTGCCTGTGAGGGTGCGGCACTGGGCGAGGTGCCGGTAGGTGCGGTGCTGGTGCGTGACGGCGAAGTGTTGGGGAAGGGCTTCAACTGCCCGATCAGCCGTAGCGACCCCAGCGCGCACGCCGAGATGGTGGCTATCCGTGATGCAGCCAGCGCATTGGGCAACTACCGCCTGCCCGGCACTACGCTGTATGTGACGCTTGAGCCCTGCAGCATGTGTGCAGGGCTGATCGTGCATTCGCGTATCGCAAGGGTGGTGTTCGGGGCCAGTGAGCCCAAGGCTGGCGTCGCACACAGCCAAGGGCGGTTCTTCGACCAGATGTTTCTCAACCATCGCCCGGCGCTTGAAGGCGGCGTCCTCGCTGAACAGTGCGGGCAGGTGCTCAGCGAGTTTTTCAAGCGCCGGCGCGAGGGCGCGTAGGCCTGCCCGCCTTCAGCCGCTACAGCACCCGTTGCAGCCCGCGCAACCGCAGCGCCACCAGCAGATTATCGAGCCCATCGTACTGCCGCCCGCTGATCTGCGGCCATTGTGGGCGTTGCAAGGTATAGAAGCGCCCCTGTTTTTCGACCGGCGTGTAGACAAGCTCGCCCGCCCGGCTGCGGTGGATGATCTGCAAGTGCGGGCCATCCTGCAGCAGCATGAACTGCCCCGGCTGAGCAAGTGCCTGCTCCGGTAGCGGCGGGGGCAGGCGCGATGGTGTCAAGCTGCTGTAGCTGGCCCGGAAGCGTAGGTCGCTCTTGAGCAGTATGGCCGGGCCGCTTTCCTGAGGCACCAACCTGCCTGGGTCGGCGCTGAACCCTCCAGGAGTACCGGGCGGCACGTCTTCGGCGCGAATGCTCGGCACGCCCTCCAAGTCTGCCACCCCAGGCACGCCCAGATAGTTGTCACTGTGAGAATTACCCATCAGCGCGACCCATTTGCCAGCTTCCGGTTCGCTGGTAATCACCTGGTGCGCGTAGTAGTTCATCAACTGCTGGCGCAGCGTCTGTGAGTCGTCGAAGGGGTTGATGTGCACGCGGTAGCTGGCGGCGCAGTCCAATGCCCTGACGCGTATGCCGCTCTTCTGTGCTGCCTTGATGACTGCGGTGAACGTGTATTGGCCTTTCGGATCGGTGCGTTGCCCCTGGTCCAGCACCTCCAGGTAACGCCGTAGCTTGGCGGGCATGTCTCCGGTCTGGGTGAAGTGGTCCAGGTCAGCCTGGTGGGCATCACTGAGCAGATGCTCCATATACAGCGTCTCTACGCCCTCCTTGGCGAACCGGTCCATCTGTTCGACCAACAACTGCTTGGGTGCCCGCGCCCAGTGTGCTTCGCCGATCACCAGGCCGCGGCTGCGGGTGAAGATCTCGCGAATGATCTGCTTGGGCGAGGTATGCGCTGGGAATATCGGTAATTCGACGTGGGCACGAGCTGCCGAGGGCGTCAGATACGCCTTGGCGTCCGCTGCCAGGCGGTCTTGCGCGTCAGTGTAAGCGGTCGCGATGTCCGAGCTGTTGCGCAGGTCGCTGACGTAGCCTTCCAGCCTTCGATCTCCGGGGATGGTCATGATATCGGCCAGTTCCGATTCGTATGCCGCCGGCAGGTCGTAGGGCAATGTCACGCGGGGGACTACCGGCGCGGGCCTGCGGTGGCGAATCCATGGGAGCAGTTGGTCGAGCCTGCCACCGCCTTTGAGGCCTGGCCGAGGTGCCAGTGCCCATTGCCCGTCGGCAGCCAGGCGTAGCGGCGCGCTGTGGTGGAAGGAGGCCGGATTGGACGGGTCGACGACCACCCAGCTGTGCAACTCGCGAACATAGCGCACCGCATAGGCCTCACCGTTTACCATCGCGTAGGTCTGGCCATCTGGAAGGGCATAGATGCCTTTGCTCACCCCTTCGGTTGCAGGGCTGTACGCATCCAGCAGCACGTTGGCCTGCAATCGCGACAAGGCCTGATCGTCGCCGATGTACAGTGGGCCCGGTGGCAGATGTTCTGGGCCGGGCAGCAGGTCGCGTGGTGTTTGCAGCGCAGGCTCGGCCGCCACGAGCAGCGGGGGCTGCGCAAGCTGATGCTCTGCATTGCCTTCGGCTACCGGTGCGCCAGCCCATGCCCCCCACAGGTAGGAGGCATTGAACAGCACGTCGATGCTGTTGATGATCGCGCCGATCACGGCCGCCTTGCGCTCTGCATGGGTGGGGGCGTTCACCGCCTGGTCAATGCTCAAGCCCACACTGGCAAGGCCTGCGCCGACGACCGCCAAGGCTATCGGCCAGTCCAAGGCGGCCATGGGGCCGAACACTTGATTGAAGGCACCCAGGTAGCTCAGCCACATCTTCTCGCGTTGCTCGGCATTGCTGTGCAACACGGTTTGGGCGTCGGCGAGCATCCTCAGCCGCGCGCGGTCGGCCAAGGTGCTGAACGCATCGGCATGCAGCCGGTCTTCGGGGTGGTGGATCAGCGAGCTGTCTGCTTGGCCCCAGGTCGAATACAACAAGTCGATCAGCGTGTTCAAGCCGCTACTGGCACCTTCCTGGTAGGTGCTCAGCGGAAAATGCAGCATGAACCGCGCGCGGGGTTCGGCGTCTTTGTTCTGAATCAGCAGCCACCAGTGCAACGCCTGGAGCGAGCTGAATTTCTGGAGTGGGCTCACCTCGCCAGGCATCCAGACGAAATGCTCGCCCGCGGGCGTTTCAGCGCAGAGGATATCGGCGGAAACACAATCACCAATGCGCAGCAGGTATAACCGGGCGTCGTGAGGTGCGGCCTGGGATTGTTCGAGCATGGGCAGCGTCAAGGGGGCGCTGGCGGTGTTGGCCACAGCCCTGAGCAGCCACTGTGTATCGGCGTCGCTGAGCGCGCCAGCCTGGCGTTCCTCCAGCACCTGGCCGAGGAAGTGTGCCTTGGCCAGTATGCGGTAGTGGTCGCGATGGTTTTCCCAGAACGCTGTCACCTTGCGCAGAAAGTCGGCCTTGAAGTCGATCTTCCACAACCAGGTCAGCAGGGTACTGGGCAACAGCTGGACTTCGTTGCTGCTGTCATAGCACTGCGCACCGGGGCCTTGGGTGTAGAAGCCGCTGGTGGTGTCGAGGTCGTCAGTGGCGTCCTGGTCGTTGCTGTTGAAACGGTGCATCACCAATTGCACCAGGCTCAGCGATTGCACAGGCTGCTGGTAGTGCGCCCAGCCGCTGAAGGCGCTGGCATCGCTTACCAGGTCGGTGAAGCGATGCCAGTGGATGCTTTCAGGCGCCAGGCCGGTGATGCCGTGCTGCTGCAGGAAGGCGCAGGCGAGATCATGCACCTGCTGGCGAAGGTCCGGGCAGGCAGGTACCACCGCCGCCGCCAGTTGGTGCAGGGCCGTTTGTGCGGGGGAATTCAGGATCATTTCGGTATCCTCGTAAAGGGGGCTACGAGGATGAACGGGGCAGGGCAGGCGGTTGAGTTAGCGGGTTAACGCCAGTCAGAGCTGGGAAGCCCCGGGCTCGGGCTTGGTCTTGTCGACACCCGGTACGTGCAGCTTGCCATCGGCCACCTGGTTGCCTTCGAGCTGAGGCTGGGTCACCCAGTTGAGGATGTCATAATAACGTCGCACGTTGGCCACGAAGTGCACGGTTTCACCGCCGCGGGCATAGCCGTAGCGGGTCTTGCTGTACCACTTCTTCTGTGAGAGGCGCGGCAGCATCTTCTTCACGTCGAGCCACTTGTCAGGGTTCAGGCCCTCGCTCTGGGCCATCTTGCGTGCGTCTTCAAGGTGGGCGGTGCCGATGTTGTAAGCGGCCAGGGCGAACCAGGTCCGGTCGGGCTCCTTCACGCTGTCGTCGACCTGATCGATCATCGAAGCGAAATACTTGGCGCCCCCCATGATGCTCTGGCGGGGGTCGAGGCGGTTGGCCACGCCCATGGCCTGCGCCGTGTTCTGGGTAAGCATCATCAAGCCCCGAACGCCCGTCTTGGAGGTGACGGTAGCCTGCCACATCGATTCCTGATAACCGATGGCAGCGAGGATCTTCCAGTCGAGCTTCTGTTCGCGCGCGTAGTTCTGGAAGTGCTTCTCGAATTTGGGCAGGCGTTCCTGAAGGTGCTGGGCGAAGGTGTAGGCGCCGACGTAGCCGAGCACGTCGACGTGGCCATAGTAGCGATCCTTGAGGCGCTGCAGGGTGCCGTTCTTACGCGCCTGGTCAATGAAAGCGTCGATCGCGTTCAGCAGGCTGTTGTCTTCCCCGGGCGCCACTGCCCAGCGCTGGTCGCGGGCATCGCCCAGGTCGAAGGCCACGCGCACGTTGGGGAAGTAGACCTGGTTCATGGCTACCTCGTTGGAGTCGACGAGGGTGTAGTCGATCTGGCCCTCGTCAACCATGCGCAGCAAGTCGACCACCTCGACCTGGTCGGATTCCTCGTACTGGATGTCAGGGAACTGCTGCTTGAGGTCGGCCATCTGCTCGGCGTGGCTGCTGCCCTTGAGCACCATGATCTTTTTGCCGATCAGGTCTTTTGGCTCCGTGGGCCGGGCCTGGCCGTTGCGGTAGATGATCTGCGGGGTCACTTCGAGGTAGGGGTGAGAGAAGCGCGCATCGTGGGTGCGGTTTTGCGTGCTCACCAGGCCTGCCGCTGCCAGCACCGGGCCGCCGGGCTTGCCCAATTGCGAGAAGATGTCGTCGAGGTTGTCGGCGGTGCTGATCTCGAGCTTCACGCCAAGCTCGTCGGCAAAGCGCTTTACCAGCTCGTACTCGAAACCGGTCTCGCCGTTTTTGTCCTGGAAATAGGTGGCAGGGCTGTTGCGTGTAATCACGCGCAGCACGCCATCCTCCTTGACGCGCTCAAGGGTGCTGGGTTTATCCACGCAGCCGCTGAGCATCAGAAGGAGACCGGTTGCGAGCAGCCACAATGCGTGGCGCAGTCGGAAGGCAGTCTGGGCGAACATGGCATGCAGTATACGCAAAGCGATGGCCCCACCATATATCGACAGCGCCTGATAACTCTGATAGGTGAAAGCTTCGTGAACCAACCGTCATTGCCTGTTGTATACGGGTGCCCTGCGCAAACGGTTTAGGCTAGAATGCACGGCCTCTATGCACACCCCCTTCCGAGGCTGTTCCGAAGATGCTGATCCTGCGCGGCGCTCCTGCCCTTTCTGCCTTTCGCCACGGTAAATTACTCGAGCAACTGAGCCAGAAGGCCCCCGCTGTCACTGGCGTTTACGCCGAATTTGCACACTTTGCCGAAGTCAGTGGCGAGCTGGGCGAAGCGCAGCAGGGCGTGCTGGCACGCCTGCTCAAGTACGGGCCCAGCGTACCGGTGCAGGAGCCTTCGGGCCGGCTGTTCCTGGTGCTGCCGCGTTTGGGCACCATCTCGCCCTGGGCGAGCAAGGCCACGGACATCGCCCGCAACTGCGGCCTGGGCCAGATCCAGCGCCTGGAACGAGGCATCGCCTACTACGTGCAGGGTGAGCTCAGCGAGGCCGACGCCGCGCTGGTTGCGCAAGCGCTTCACGATCGCATGACCCAGCGCGTGGTCGGCCGGCTCGAAGACGCCGCCAGCCTGTTCAGCCATGCCCAGCCCCGGCCGTTGTCCTCGGTCGACGTGCTCGGTGGCGGCCGTGCTGCCCTGGAAGCGGCCAACGCCAGCCTTGGCCTGGCCCTGGCTGACGACGAGATCGATTACCTGGTCAATGCTTTCCAGGGCCTGGCGCGCAACCCGCACGACATCGAGCTGATGATGTTCGCCCAGGCCAACTCGGAACACTGCCGCCACAAGATCTTCAACGCCAGTTGGGACATCGACGGCCAGGCCCAGGAAAAAAGCCTGTTCGGCATGATCAAGAACACCTACCAGATGCACAGCGAAGGCGTGCTCTCGGCGTATAAAGACAACGCCTCGGTGATCGTCGGGCACACAGCAGGGCGTTTCTATCCCAACCCTGAAACCCGCCAGTACGGCGCGGTGCAGGAGCCGGTTCACATCCTGATGAAGGTGGAAACCCATAACCATCCGACCGCCATCTCGCCCTTTTCCGGTGCATCTACCGGCTCCGGCGGCGAGATCCGCGACGAAGGCGCCACCGGCCGTGGCTCCAAGCCCAAGGCAGGCCTCACCGGCTTTACCGTGTCGAACCTGAACATCCCCGGTTTCGAGCAGCCTTGGGAAAAGCCCTACGGCAAGCCCGAGCGCATCGTCACTGCGCTGGACATCATGATCGACGGCCCCCTGGGCGGCGCTGCGTTCAATAACGAATTCGGCCGCCCGGCCCTGACCGGTTACTTCCGTACCTTCGAGCAGGCTGTTGGCAGCCCACGCGGCGAAGAAGTGCGCGGCTACCACAAGCCGATCATGCTCGCTGGCGGCCTGGGCAACATCCGTGAAGACCACGTGCAGAAGGGCGAGATCACCGTCGGTGCCAAGCTCATCGTGCTCGGTGGCCCGGCCATGCTGATCGGCCTGGGCGGCGGTGCCGCATCCTCGGTCGACACCGGCGCAAGCTCCGCCGACCTGGACTTCGCCTCTGTACAGCGCGAAAACCCCGAGATGGAGCGCCGTTGCCAGGAGGTCATCGACCGCTGCTGGCAGCTCGGTGAGCAAAACCCCATCGCCTTCATCCACGACGTGGGCGCGGGCGGCCTGTCCAACGCGTTCCCCGAGTTGGTCAACGACGGCGGCCGCGGCGGGCGTTTCGAGCTGCGCAACGTGCCCAACGACGAGCCGGGCATGGCGCCGCACGAAATCTGGAGCAACGAATCCCAGGAGCGCTACGTGTTGGCGGTGGATGCCGCCAACTTCGAGCGTTTCAAGGCCATCTGCGAGCGTGAGCGTTGCCCGTTCGCCGTGGTGGGCGAGGCGACCGAAGAGCCGCACCTGACCGTCACCGACAGCCACTTCGGCAACAGCCCGGTCGACATGCCGCTGGAAGTGCTGCTTGGCAAGCCGCCGCGCATGCACCGCAGTGTGCAGCGCGAGCAGGAGCAGGGCGATGCGTTCGACGCCAGCAGCCTTGACCTGGCCGACAGCGTGCAACGTGTGCTCCGCCACCCGGCGGTGGCCAGCAAAAGCTTCCTGATCACGATCGGCGATCGCACGATCACCGGCCTGGTCGCCCGCGACCAGATGGTCGGCCCGTGGCAGGTGCCTGTGGGGGACTGCGCCGTTACCGCTACCAGCTTCGACGTCTACACAGGTGAGGCGATGGCCATGGGCGAGCGTACCCCGCTTGCACTGCTCGACGCCCCGGCGTCCGGGCGCATGGCCGTGGGCGAGACCCTCACCAACCTGGCTGCCGCGCCGATCGAGAAACTCTCCGACATCAAGCTCTCCGCCAACTGGATGGCCGCCGCCGGCCACCCTGGCGAAGATGCGCGCCTCTACGACACCGTCAAGGCCGTTGGCATGGAGCTATGCCCGGCGCTGGGCCTGACCATCCCGGTGGGCAAGGACTCGATGTCCATGAAAACCCGCTGGAGCGACCAAGGCACGGAGAAAACCGTCACCTCGCCGATGTCTCTGATCGTCAGCGGTTTCGCGCCGGTCAGCGACGTGCGCAACGTGCTCACCCCTCAGCTGCGAATGGACAAGGGCGAAACCGACCTGATCCTCATCGACCTGGGCCGTGGCAAAGACCGCATGGGCGCCTCGATTCTCGCCCAGGTGCACGGCCAGATCGGCCAGCAGGCCCCCGACGTTGACGACCCTGAAGACCTCAAGGCCTTCTTCGCCGTCATCCAGGGCCTGGCCCGGGACGGCCACTTGCTCGCTTACCATGACCGCTCCGATGGCGGCCTGCTGGTCACGGCATTGGAAATGGCCTTCGCCGGCCACTGCGGCCTGGACCTGCGCCTGGACACCCTGGCCCAACACGAGGGCGAGATCGCCCAGGTGCTGTTCAACGAGGAGCTGGGTGCGGTCATCCAAGTTCGCCAGGACGCCACCCCGCTGGTGCTGTCTCAGTTCAGCGCTGCCGGCCTGGGCGAGGATTGCGTGATGGTCGTTGGCCAGCCGGTCAACAACGGCCACGTCGTCATTCGCTACAACCGCGACGTCGTCTACCAGGGTGAGCGCCGCCTCTTGCAGCGCCAGTGGGCCGAGACCAGCTACCAGATCCAGCGCCTGCGCGACAACGCCCACTGCGCCGATCAGGAGTTCGACGCACTGCTCGAGGAAGACAACCCGGGCCTGAGCGCCAAGCTGGGTTTCGACGTCAACGAGAACATTGCCGCGCCCTTCATCAAGACCGGTGTGCGCCCGCAAGTGGCGGTGCTGCGCGAGCAGGGTGTCAATGGTCAGGTCGAGATGGCTGCAGCCTTCGACCGCGCCGGCTTCGCTGCGGTCGACGTGCACATGAGCGATATCCTCGCCGGCCGTGTCGACCTCGCCGAATTCAAGGGCCTGGTGGCCTGTGGCGGCTTCTCTTACGGGGACGTGCTGGGGGCGGGTGAAGGCTGGGCCAAATCGGCGTTGTTCAACGCTCGTGCCCGTGACGCCTTCCAGGGCTTCTTCGAGCGCAGCGACTCGTTCACCCTGGGCGTGTGCAACGGTTGCCAGATGCTCTCCAACCTCAGCGAATTGATCCCAGGCAGCGACTTCTGGCCGCACTTCGTGCGTAACCGTTCCGAGCAGTTCGAAGCGCGCGTGGCCATGGTTCAGGTGCAGGAGTCGAACTCGATCTTCCTCAAGGGCATGGCCGGTTCGCGCATGCCGATCGCCATCGCTCATGGTGAGGGCCACGCCGAGTTCGCCAACGAGCAGGCGCTGATCGAGGCGGATGTTTCCGGCTGCGTGGCACTGCGTTTTGTCGATAACCACGGCAAGGTCACCGAGAGCTACCCGGCAAACCCGAACGGCTCGCCGCGTGGTATCACCGGCCTGACCAGCCTCGACGGTCGTGTCACCATCATGATGCCGCACCCTGAGCGGGTGTTCCGTGCCGTGCAGAACTCCTGGCGCCCCGACGACTGGAACGAAGATGCCGCCTGGCTACGCATGTTCCGCAATGCCCGTGCCTGGGTGAGCTGAGGTGTACAAACTGTGCTTCTTCGTACCGCCCAGCCATCTGGAAGCGGTCAAGGAGGCAGTGTTTACCGCAGGCGCCGGCAAGGTCGGCCATTACGACCGGTGCTGCTGGCAGGTGCTGGGAGAGGGGCAGTTCCGCCCCTTGCCGGGCAGCCAGCCGTTCATTGGCAGCACCGGTGCGGTAGAGCAGGTGACGGAGTGGCGGGTGGAGTTGGTGGTCAGCGATGAGCATGTGGCCGCGGCGGTACAGGCCTTGAAGGCCAGCCACCCCTACGAAACGCCCGCTTATGAGGCTTGGCGGTTGGCGGATCTTTAAACAGGCTGCGTCGCCCGGCTAGCCGGCCCAGCACCAGCGTGTGCTTCGATCAAACGCGATAAAGCAAAAGGCCCCCGGGGCAAGCCTTGTTCAAGGGCTTGGCTCGAGGGCCTTTTGCTATGGGGATCGGGTGTTGCCGCCGCCGGGTTCAACTAGCCTTCATGGAAGGCCAACTGGGCTCGGCGACGCGGTCTATCAGTGATGCTGCTGCTGGGAGATCGCCTTGACCGATACGCCTTCGACCGCGGTGCTACCCGAACGACCGTAGATGTCTTCGAAGCGTTCGATGTCGTCTTCGCCCAGGTAGGAGCCAGATTGCACTTCGATGATTTCCAACGGAATCTTGCCTGGGTTGCGCAGGCGGTGCACCGAGGCAATCGGAATGTAGGTCGATTGGTTTTCGGTCAGCAGGAACACGTTCTCGTCACAGGTCACTTCGGCGGTGCCGGATACGACGATCCAGTGCTCGGCGCGGTGGTGGTGCATCTGCAGCGAGAGCGAGGCGCCCGGCTTGACGCTGATGTGCTTGACCTGGAAGCGGCCGCCCATGTCCACCGAGTCGTACGAGCCCCATGGGCGGTAGACTTCACAGTGGTTCTGGGTTTCGCTACGGCCTGCTTCGTTCAGGGTGGCGACCATTTGCTTGACGCCCTGGACCTTGTCCTTGTGGGCAATCATCATGGCGTCTTTGGTCTCGACAACAACGATGTTGTCCAGGCCGATGACCGATACCAGCTTGCCGTTGCCATGGATCATGCAGTTGCGGCTGTCTTGAACCACAACGTCGCCTTTGGTGACGTTGCCGCTTTCATCCTTCTCGTGCACTTCCCACAGCGAGGCCCAGCAGCCCACGTCGCTCCAGCCGGCCGACAGAGGCACTACGCAAGCGCGTTGGGTTTTTTCCATGACGGCGTAGTCGATGGAGTTGTCAGGGCAGCAGGCGAAGCTGGCTTCGTCGATGTCGACGCTGTCGCCGTCCTGCTTGCTGCGCTCCAGCGTCAGCAGGCAGTTGTCGTAGATATCCGGATCGTGCTTTTTCAGCTCTTCCAGGAAGCGGCTGGCGCGGAACAGGAACATGCCGCTGTTCCAGAAATAGCCACCGGCTTGTACGTATTCTTGAGCGCGGGTTTCGTCGGGTTTTTCGACGAATTGCGATACGCGGGCCACGCCTTCGGGCAGCAGCGCATCAGCAGTGGATTTGATGTAGCCATAGCCGGTTTCAGGGCGGGTGGCCGGCACGCCGAACAGCACCATCTCACCACGCTCAGCGGCGACGGTGGCCAGGGCGAGGGCACGCTGCAGGGCTTTTTGGTCTTCGATCACGTGGTCCGCTGGCAGTACCAGCATCAGGTCGTCACGGCCTTCGTTGACCAACTTCATGGCCGCCAGGGCCACGGCAGGGGCGGTGTTGCGCCCGAAGGGTTCCATCAGCAAGCCCTGGGTCTCAAGCTTGAGCGCGGCCAGTTGCTCGTTGACGATGAATTTGTGTTCTTTATTGCAAACGATGACAGGCTTATCCATGCCTTCGAACAGCAGGCGTTCCAGGGTTTGCTGGAACAGCGTGTGCTCACCGGTCAAGGCCAGGAACTGTTTCGGGAATTGCTTGCGCGAGAGCGGCCACAGACGCGAGCCACTGCCACCGGACAAGATCACTGGAATCATGACGTATCTCCAAGATATTTCGTTAAGGAAGTTGGACTGCTGTCGCTGCCGTTTCTTCTTGTTCCATTTAAAGTGGCCGCTTGAACTAAGCGGCCACCCTCATCAGTTAAATCAAGAGGCTGGCGGAACTACCCATTCCGCTTTTACATTGCTGCCCGAGCCGGTAACAAAGAGCGAAGTAATTTGACCGCGCTCCAGTGAAACCGGTTTTACGTCCGCCACTTTAGTGGCGCCACTGAACAGTGCGAGAGACACTTTAACCGGGTTGATTTCGCGCTGGCCGGATTTACCCGGGGCCACGTCTTCAACTACGGCGGTCTTACCGTCGGCGGTTTTGAGCGTCAAAGGTTTGTCCGTCAAATTCTGGACATCAACGCGGGCTTTCTGCTTATTGTCGAACTTGGATTCTTCGACCAGTTTGGCGGCAGAAGTTTCATTGACGACCGTATAATATTTATTGCTGTCGAGTTTCACCGGCAGGCTGGTACCGCCCAGCTGTGCGGTGTAGCTGCCGCCCGGCAGGAAGGAGTAGGCGCTGCTCTTCTGAGGCGCGATGGGCGTGAACTTGGCCGTTCCGATGGACGGAGTGACTTCCTGGGAGCTCGCATTGTAGACGCGCACGAACGCCGAGCCTGCTGGTGCGGTGGGGTACAAGGCCGAATCACCACCGGCGAAGGCATTGAGCGAGAGCATCGACAGGCCGGCTGCCAGTGCACAGAGTTTGGCGGCGCGGTTTTTCACGATGCGGCGTGGGGCAGTTGCGAGTGCGTACATAGGATATTTCCTCTTGCTGAAAAATCGGGTCAGTTGTTCTGGCCAACGGCCAGGTTCTGGTTCTTCTTCGCGTCTTTCAGTTCTGCGATCCAGTTAGGGTCGAAGTGGCTGAGGTCATTTTTTGCCGGCAAATAACGTTCGGGGAATTCCCAGATCACGACCTGCGGCGGCGCGTTCTTGAAGCCGTCACTCTGCAGATATTTCAACATCGGCAGGATCGGGCCATGGCCATCTTCGGCGTAGTTAACGACATCGCTATGCAGCGATTGTTGCAATGCGCCTAGAAAGTTCCAGTGTGGATTGGCGCTGTAGCTGGTGCCGATCAGAGCGACTGGCACATCGCTATTGCCAAACAGGTCACCACCACCTTCGCTGCCGGTGTCAGCCGCCTGTGTGGTGTGCTGAGACAGGTCGTCCGGCTTGGGTAGGAGGTTGCTGAACAGCGGGTCCAGTGGCAGGAAGTTGGTCAGGTCGCCTTTATAGGGCTGGGCAGGCGCAGCGGTGGTGGTGTACTGCACCGGTGTTGCGTCGATGGGGGCGTTGCTCGCGATGAAGCTGCCCAGTTGCTTGGCAACGAGGTCGGCGCCCATGGGGGTCCAATGGGTGTCGGTGCGCAAGAACACCTGGCCTTGTTGCTTGCCTTGCTCCAGCGTGCCGAGCAGGTCAGGTGCGGCGATACCGTCGCGCTCCAGTTCGCTGTGCAAGCGCTGGTAGGTGTCGGCGTGCAGCGCGGCAGGTTTCACCTCGCCAATGTGCTCGGGATACACCCGCGCCTTGGCAGGGATCACCGCCATCACCAGCTTGATATTGTGCTCTTTCAGCCGTGCGGCCACGCCTTTGATCAGGGCCAGGTTGTCGGCTTCGACCTGGTCGGCATGGGCGATAGGGTCGAATTCCTCATCGCTGTACAACCACTGGTCGCGGCCGAGCACCACACCCGGGCGGCCTTCCTTGAACACCTTGTAATCCACGGCAGCCCAGAGGTTGGTGCCCAGGCGTTTGATCGGAAACTCATCGTCGTAGTGGCCTTCGACGGCATGGGTGAACTTGCCGTTGAGCACGGTCATCTGTTCGGTCTTGCTGAATGACCCGAAGCTCACCAGCGACCACAGCCCCAGGATTACCAGGATGCCGAAGAAGGTCAGGACATAGAGAAGGCGAAGTGTACGTGTCATGGTCGTCGTCTCAGAACTGGAAGTAGAGGAACGGCGAGAAGCTCTGCGCCGAAAGCTTGAGAATCGAGGCGACGAACAACAACAGGATCAGCGCGCGCATTGCATAGCGCGGAACGTCCGCCACCCAGTAGGCCGGCTGCACGGTGTGGTTGCCGCCGACATGGGCTTGTACCGCGGCCGGGCTGTCGCCGGGCACCGCTTTGATCTGGCCGGGTTGCGCAGTGGCCGGGCCATTGGCTTCGGTGTCGTCACGCTTGGCCTCGGCTTTCTGGGCACGGGCGCCGAGCGGGGCGTAGTAGAAGTCGCGCAGGCCGAAGAACACCAGCGACACATAGGCAACCACCAGGGTCGCTACCTGCAGCCCGGTCAAGTCGGCACTGAGCAACTCGGACAAGTGCCAGTCGCCGAAGCTGAACATGGCGCCATACATGCGCCCTGCCACGTGCAGGTTTTCAGCGCGGAAGATCACCCAGCCCATCACCACCAGCAGGAAGGTGAAGAACCACTTGATCGGGTTGAAGCTACGCGGCCCGGCGTTGATGCCCAGTGCCCGCTCGATCGCCAGCCACAGGCCGTGCCAGGCACCCCAGATGATGTAGGTGAAGTTGGCCCCGTGCCACAGGCCACCGAGCAGCATGGTCAGGAACAGGTTGCGGTAGGTCGCCACCACGCCACCACGGTTGCCGCCCAGGGTGATGTACAGGTAGTCGCGCAGCCAGGTCGACAAGCTGATGTGCCAACGGCGCCAGAACTCGGTGATCGACTGGCTGATGTAGGGCTGCTTGAAGTTCTCCATGAAGCGGAAGCCCATCATCAGGCCCAGGCCAATGGCCATGTCGCTGTAGCCGGAGAAGTCGAAATACAGCTGCGCGGTATACGCCAGCGCCCCCAGCCAGGCATCCCCCGTCGTGGGGTGTTCAAGCGCAAACGCATGGTCGGCGATCACCGCGATGGTGTCGGCAATGAACACCTTCTTGATGAAACCCTGCATGAAACGCGTGCAGCCTTCGCTGAATTTGTCCAGCGTATGGGTGCGGTGGTTGAACTGGTCGACCAGGTCCTTGAAGCGCAGCACGGGGCCGGCGATCAGGTGCGGGAAGATGGCCACGAAGGCGGCGAAGTCGATCAGGTTCTTGGTGGCGGGGGTGTCGCCACGATAAACGTCGATGATGTAGCTGATCGATTCGAAGGTGTAGAAGCTGATCCCGATCGGCAACAGGATGTGCGTCAGGATGAACGGCTCCAGGCCGAACGAGGTGATGATGGCGTTGAGGCTATCGACACCGAAGTTGGCGTACTTGAAATAGCCCAGCACGGCCAGGTCGACCGCCACGCCCAGCAGCAGCCAGCGTTGGGAGGCCTTGGTGCGCACACCATTGGCGCCGATGCGCAGGCCGATGAAGTAGTTCCACAGCGTGACCCCGGCGAACAGCGCCAGGAAGTCGATCCGCCACCACGCGTAGAAGATGTAGCTGGAAATCAGCAACAGCAGGTTGCGGTAACGATTCGAGCACAGGTAGTACAGGCCGAAGAAGATCGGCATGAACAGGAACAGGAATACGTTGGATGAGAAAACCATCCCGATCTCTCCTTGTTGTTCAGCATTCCAGGGAACTGCTCACAGCTCCCCCCAAACCCCCCACGCCAAAAGCCTGGGGGAACGTAAAACGCCACCCCCGGGGATGCCCCGGGGGTGAGGTAGATCAGAAGCCGCCGTCCTTGTCGTCATCCTTGTCGCCCTTGTCGCCTTTCTCGTGGCTAGGGTCGTAGGTACGGGTCAAGTCGCCGCCCAGGCGGAAGGCCTTGAAGGGTTCCATCTCATGCTTGCGCTCGACGACATCGGCTGCGCACTGGTACAGGTCGCAGTAGGGTTCGAGCCAGGCGAACTTGCTGTCGACCTTCAGGTCGGTCATGTCCTGCTCGTTGCCATTCTTGGCCACGAAGCCGCCTTGATCCTTGATGCCATCCATCACCCGCTTGGCCAGCTTTTCCAGTGCGCCGTGGTTTTCGCCGCGCAGGTCAACGCCATTGGCGTTGGCGAAGCTTGCAATCATCATCAGCGGCGGCAAGGCGTAGTTGTGGTACGCCAACGCGCGCTGCTGGCGCTTGAGCTCGTTGGGAAGGAAGCCGTCCGGGTCGATCTGGGTGGTGGCGATCTTGAATTCCTTGACCGACCAATCGAACAGGTCCCGACGGTTGGTGACCACCGCAGTGGCCATCACCGACCATGCAGCCCAGTAGGAGTGGTTGTTGATCTTCTCCATGGGCAGGTTCGACCAGTCGCTGACCACCTGGTCGCCCAGCTTGCTGAACCAGCCCTCGATCAACTGCGCCTGTTGCTCGTGACCTTGCAGCGGATGAGCGCTGGAGAACTTCAAGCGCAGGTAGGACGACGACATGCTGCCCAGTGCCCATTTACGCATCGACTTGCCGGTATGGTTGAAGTCGGTGGACTCCAGCGCGTCGGCGCTGGCCCAGGTGGTCAGCCAGTTCAGCGCGCAGTCGAGCTGATTCGGGCGGCCGTCGCGCATGTACTGCATGACGATCTTGCTGATCCCGCGTTCCATATCGGTGATTGGTTTGGTCGAATCGCGGAAGGCTTGGTCACTGGCAGCGTTGAAGGTCGCGCGATGCTTGTCGGAACCTTCGTATTTGCTGCGAAATTGCAAGGTGCCTGTGTAGGGCTTGGGAACGGCGGGGCAACTGAAGTTGCCGTCGCCCACCTTTTGCTTTTCGATGCCTTCGTAGTAACCGTGGGGCGGCACCAGGGGGCCACCGGCCAGCGCGGCGAGTGGGCTGGCCAGCGCCAGCCCGAGCAGGGCAGGGGCCAGCAACTTCCTGGTTTTACAAGCGTTCACGCGATTCATGATCACCTCACAACCCGGCTTGTGCGTTGCGGCGTTCGCTCACGCCGGGGAATACGTTGCGTTTGCACAGCGTCGCTTCGACCTGTTGCGGACCCGGCTTGGCCGCTGGCGCGCCGTCGGCGGCCTGCTCGTCGGGATTGTCTTCCGGGCCATGTAGCTCCAGAGCCAGCAGGTTCTGGTGTGCCCAGTCGGCGTCGTCACGCAGCTCGAAGGCAAAACGCCCGTCGGTATCGGATGTGGTGGGTTTCTCGATCTTGATGTCTTCGTGCCGCCCGTTCATGTACCAGAGGGTGGCCTTCATGGTCTTGACCGAAGTGTCGGCAAACTTGATGTCGATCTGATGGTTGTAGTTTTCGAAGTCCTTCACACCGTTGCGCCCATTGACCAGCACTTCGCTGGCCTGGTTCGGTTTGAGCGTGGCTTTGCCGGTGAGTTCGGCAGGCTTTCCTTCGCATCCGTTACCCATCATCGCCATCATCTGGCGATAGATGGTTTCCTGGTCCAGCGGATACAGCGGGCTGAATTCCCACACCAGAATCTTCGGTGGGTTCTTCTGGAAGTCATCGCTGCCCAGGTACTGCAGCATCGAGCCTTCGAAGCCCCCGCCGGGGAACGCCACGTTCAGCACGTCGGCGTTGGTGTCTTGCTGGATGAAGCCCGCAAAGTTGTAGTTCTTGCCACTGTGCGAGGTGCCCACCAAGGTGATCTGCGGCTCGGAGCTGTCACCGAACAGGTCGCCGTCGGCGGCTTCGCCCTTGGGCTCGGTGGAGAACTGATCCATGTACTGAATCGCGTAGCTGGTGCCGCACAGCTGGCCGGCCATGTTCTGCAGGGTGCCGGTCTTGCCCATGCGCCCGCTGATCTTGGTCTCGAACTCACGCTTGGGAATGCCTTGGTACGCCGGGATCTGCTTGATGGTGTCAGCCACGATCTTGGCGGTGCGCTGGGCGCCATACGGCGTCCAGTGCTGGTCGCCACGGAAGTAGAAGTCGTGGGCCTGCTGCTCGTTGGTCAGCGGCGACAGGTCAGGCACGTGGTAGCCCATGGCGGCGAAGCGGCCGAGCATGTCCTTGTAGTTCTTCAGCGCCTTGTCGTAATCGAACTTGGCGCGGTCAGCCGGCAGCATGTGGGCGCGGTCCACCAGGCCACGGGTGGGCTGGTAAACGATGACCACTTCCACACCCTTGCTCTTGAACGCATCGTGCAGTTCTTGCAGGCGACGGTAGCCTTCGGGCGTGGTGTTGAATTCGGTGCGCAGGTCTTCGACGGTACGGAACAGCCAGTCGCCTTCGCCCTGGAACAACGTGGTGAAGTTGCGCTGGTAGCGGGTCACGTAGTTCTTGGCATCCAACGCTGCCGGGCAGATCTGGCAGCACGGCTGGGCGGTGAAGTTCGGCGCTTGCACCGGCGCCGCCTGCGCCGCGCCCGCGGCGGCGTAGAGAGCCGCGGCCAGGCCAGACAAACCGAACCATTTGATCAATGGTGAATGCATTTAGGTCTTCCTCAGTCCTTCGCCATGTCCGATTGCTTCTCGACCGGGTCGATCAGCACCGCTTTCTGCTGGCGCACCAGCAGGTCCATGATTTTTTCCTGGTTGTCACCCAGCACGCCGTTGAAGCTGATGCCGCTGGATTTCGACGGTGCCAGCATCGACACCTTGTACAGCTCCACCGAGAGCGGCGAGTCGATCGCCATCGGGCCGGTGCCATTGGCCGACAACTGGCCGCCCACCACGATCAGCGACACTTCGGCGTCGAACGGGTCGAGCTTGATGTCGCGGTCGGTGTCGGACAGGTCCTTGATGTGGCCATACACGCCGGTCAGGCCGTTGCCCATGGCGATGTTTTCGTACAGGCGGATGTTGGTGCTGTTGCGCACGCGGATGCCGTGGCGCTTATTGGCCAGCACCTTGTTGCCCCACAACAGGTTGTCACCGCTTTCGTACAAGGTGATGCCGTCGGTGTGGTTCTGGTAGATCTGGTTGTAGGCAACCACGTTGCCCACGCTGTTACGGTCCAGGACCACGCCGGAGAGGTGGTTGTCGTAGCTGCGGTTGTTGATGATGTAGCTGTTGTCGACTTCGCGCGACACGATGATCCCGTGCTTCTTGTGGGTCCCGTAGACGTCGTTGTCGGCGATGATCAATCCGTGCGAACGGTCGTGCGGGTCGATGCCGTAGATGATGTTGTCTTTGTAGGTGTTGCTCTTGACCACGAAATCGCGAGTCTCGTAGCAGTAATAGCCGTACCACATGTCGCTGAAGGTCGAGCCGATGATCCAGCCGGTGGGCTCTTCACGGTTCATCTGGGCCTTCATGCTTGGGGTGTACTGCGAGATAGAAATCCCGTAGGACTTCGACTCGTTGTAGCCCATGCTGGCCATTACGGTGTTGACCAGGTAAGTCTCGGTCCCACCCCACGACACCAGGAACGGGCGGAACTCGTTCGGCGTCTTGAACTTGCTCGGCCCCTTGGCCTGCTCGCTCCAGCCGGTGACCTTGGTGTCGAAGGTAAACAGCTTGCCGTCGTTGACCACGAACGAGCCACCTTCCTGCGACAGGCGCAGGTCCTTGACCCGGCCATCGATTTCCAGCGTCGCACCGTGGGAGACCACGATCGGAACGCGTGCTAGCCAGATACCCGGGGAGGTCTCGCGCAGGTATTGCTGCGGCACGCTCTTGGCAAGGTCGGCAAAGTTCAGGTAGCCGCCGTCGACGAAGATCGCCACCGGAATACCACGCTGTTTGCCCACCCAGGCCGCAAGCTTGTTGTCACCGCCAATGAATGCCTTGAGCGGATCTTCCTGCATCATGCGGCGGATCGACACCTTGCCCTTCTTGCTGCGGTCAACCTTGGCCTTGGCAGCCTCGGCGGTATAACCGGCCAGGTCGGGCAGCTTCGGTGGCGACATGGCCAGCGGGCCTGCGTCGGCTTCGACGATGTTGTAGGTCTTGGCTTGCTGCAGTTCCTTGACCGCGCCCGGCTTGCCCGGGGCCGGTGCCGGCGTCGGGTTGGCCCAGGCGCTTGCACCCGCGAGCATGATCGCGGCGGCCAGGGCAGTCACTGCGCAGGTACGGCCACTGCGGTTAGGATGATTCATCTCAATGCACTCCCTTGGCGGTATTCATCAGAAACGCCAGATCACATCGACGATGGCGCGGTGCATGTAGCTGTCGACGCCACTGCCGTACGCATCGCCCGGCTTGAACAGGCCTGCACGCAGGCGAACCAGCGCCGAAGGCTCATCGATGGACTGGGCAACGGCCGCCGGCAGCAGGCCTTGTTTGAAGTATTTGCTCACTACCAGGTCGAGCTCCTGGCCCAGGTCCTTCTTGCCGTCTTCAAGTGGCAGGACACTGAACTGGCTGCTGCCGACCGGGTCTTCGCCGATGGCATTGATGTTGTTGCTGCCAACACCGGAGCTGCCGTCGACACGCCAGAACTTGTGATAGATCAGGCTGGCGTCGTACTCGTCCTGCATTTCCCAGGAAGCGAACAGCGAAGCGCTCTGCACGTTGGCCATTTCAGCCTGGTAGGCTTCGCCGAAGCGGCTGATGCGCGCCCGGGTGCCGGTCCAGTTCGAGCGGTTGCTCTGCAGGCCGTTCTGCTCATAGTTCTTGCTGGCGCGCGAGTAGGCACCACCGACTTGCCACTGTGGGTCCAGGCGGAAGCGGATGCCCATGTCAGTCGCCCAGCCGCTGACGTCCTGGCTGGAGCGCTCGCCGGCGGTCACGATCTCATCGCTGGTTGAGCTGGTGCTCACCCGCTTGCGGTTACCGGTCATGCCGGTGAGGCTGCCCCAGTAGTTGATCGTGTTCAGGTTGCGGTGGTTATAGGCATCGCTGTCGGCTTCGATACCCAGCCAGGTGAGTTTGGCGTTCTCACGCTTGTCCAGATCGTCGACTTCTTCGCCCGCGGAGGGCAGCTTGCCGTCGTCGTCGACGTGGTGGGCGCGGATGCCGATCCACTGGCCTGGGGTCCACTGATAGGCCGCGTCACCCCAGAAGTGGGTGCGGTCCTTGTCGGTGGGGGAGAGGCGCGAATAGTCGGTGCGGTAGTCGCTGAAGCGCTGGCCTACGCCCACGTCTGCCTTGAGCAGGGTGGTGTCGAAGTTCCAGGTCAACGATTCGATGTAGTTATCGTGCCACTGGCCGTCGTTCTGGCGCAGGCGCTGGCGGCCGAACTTGAACAGCTCGCCCGGGTAGGGCGTCAGGCCGCTGTAGCCGACCCACAGTTCACGCAGCGCCAGGTAGCTGTCTTTGGCCTCGCGGTCTTTGCTGTAGTAGCGGCTGTTGCCCGAAGCGGGTTGGTCAGGCTGCACCAGCGGGTCGGTCTGGATGGTGTCGGTGGCAGTCACCGCCTGGCCCATGAAGTAGCCACTCCAGTTGCCCCATTCACCATAGGCCCATGGGCGCAGGTCAAGGCCGATACCGTTGACATCGCCACCGGAGCGAGTGCCCAGATCGCGGTCACCTTCCGATTGAGCAGTGGCCTTGACCTCAAGGCCGAAGTTCTGCTCGGTAGTCAACGCCGCCAAGGTGGGGCACGACCACAAAGACGAGAAGCCCAGGCCGATACCGGCCAGCATCCATTTATTCAATTTCATAGAGATTCGTCCTCACCTACTTCATTCTCTGGCAGGGCGTGCATCGCCACCGCGGCGCTATCCTGATTCATGGCGCCGCGCGCGGCCATCTCTTGTTGCAAGATCTGCTGGGCTTGCGCACGTTGTTCTGGAAGTACTTGCTGATCGATGGTCTGGAACAGCTCGTCGATCTCTGGCCGCGGCTGGTTCATCGCCTGGGCGCGGGCCTTGGCCAGTTGGATGAACACGTAGGCGTTGGTCATGTTGGGGATGGTGCCGCGGCCGTTGGCGTAAAGCTGCGCCAGGGCAAAGTCGGCGCTGTTCTGGCCGCGTCGAGCCGCGATGAGCAGGTTGTCGACGGCCTTTTGCGGTTCGACCATGCCCAGGTAACCCCGGCGGTAGATCTGGCCGATGTAGTAGTAGCCGCTGACTTGCTCCGGCACCGATTTTTCGAAGTGCGCCAGTGCATCCTGAGCATTGGGCAGGATCAACTTGCCTTCGTAGCTCATGCGCCCGAGCAGCAATTCCGCGCGGGTCGGGTCAGCGTCGTGGCCTTTCTCGATATTGGCTTTGATCGCGTCCACGTCGCCCAGGTCAGGGTTGTTGTATTGCAGGTCGGCCAGGCTGATATAGGCTTGCGGCCAGCTCGGTGCTGCGGCCTCGAGCAGGTCCTTGGCCACTTTGGGGTCTGGGGTGCCGATGCTCGGGTCGGCCATCACACGGGCAACGCCGTCTACGCGCTGGCCAGTGACGAAGCCGAAGCGGAACTTGTTCTTCAGGTCGTCGATCAGGTTGTCGCGGTCCTGGGTACGGTTCTGCTTCTGGTAAACAGTCACCAGTTCCACATAGCAGATATCGTTGGTGTTCAGCGCCTGCTTGCAGATGCTTTCGATCTCACCCAGGTGCTGATCGTAGGTGTTCTGCATGCGGTACAGCACGATCTGCGCCAGGCCAGCTTCAGGGTAACCCTGGGCACGCCACTGGCTGATTTTCTGCTGCGCGTTCACGTTAGGGAAGCTTTGCGGGTATTGCAGGTACAGCAGCGCCAGCGGCATCAGTACACCCTGCTCACCATTGTCGAACGCCTTGATCAGCAGCCCTTCGGCTTCGTGGCGTTCGGCTTCGGTAGAGTTGGGTTTGACCGCCAGCAGCTTGCCCAGGCGCGATTGCGCCCGTGGCGAGGTGGCCGCAGCCTTGCGATAGGTCGCCTCGGCTTTGGCCAGCTGGGCAGGGTCACCGCTGTCCACCCAGGTATCGGCCAGGCCGATCTGGGCGTCGACGTAACCCATGTCGGCCAGCTGCTGATAGTTCTTCTGCGCCAGCGCGAGGTCGCCGTTTTTCAGCGCCTCGTTGGCCAGGCGCTGGTCAGGCAGCCCGGCACAACCGGCGAGGCCGATGGCCACGGCCAGGCCCAAGAGCACGGGCCTGTGCAGGTTCTTGAAAGTATCTGCCACGGTCATCTCCTTAGGGCCCTGCTCAGAAACCGCGTGCTACGGCTTTATTGATCAGCCAGTCCAGGCTTGGGCCACGGTCGTTGGCCACTTCTACCGGGCGGCCGGCCAGCGAGCTTGGCAGTGCTTCGTCAGGCTTGATGCTCACGCGGATGTCCGAGGACAGCTCGTCCTGCTTGAGCGGGGTGCTGGAAACGATGGTGCCTTCGCGGTCGGTGTCTTCGCCGGCAACGTGGAACGTTACGCGCGAGCCTGGGCGTACGTGCTGGAAGTCGCTGTAGGCGAAGCGGGCGTCGATGCCGGCGGTGGCGTCACGCGGGGCCAAGGTGAAGATCACGTCGCCTTTGCTGGCGTATTGGCCGTTGGCAACCAGCTGCTGAGCGACCACGCAATCGCACGGCGAGGTCAGGGTGCCGGTCATTTGCTTGCCGAACAGCTCGGTGACTTTCTCCGGGGTCAGGTCTGCTTCTTCCAGGTGGCCCTTGAGCACGTCGAGCATGCTGGTGCTGAAGCTGGCCAGCGGGGCGCCCTTGGCAACAACGCCGTCCGGGCTGATCAGGCTCGATACGGTGCCGTCGCGCGGCATGGTGATGTTGGTGCCCGGCACGCTGACCACTGCCGCTTCGGCGTGGGTCACGAAGTAGGCGCCGTAGATGGACTTGAGCACGTAGCCGAAGGCCGCGACGCCGACGATGAACACGCCCAGGCTGAAGCCCACGGCGCTGGCACGGCCCAGGAAACCACGGCCGTCGGCCAGTTTCTTGTCTTTGCGCGCCTTGGTGAAGTTTTCGCGTTGCAGGGTGCCCAGCACGTCGCCCATGGTCACCAGCTCACCGCTCATGTGCGAGGTGATCAGGTGGCGCAGGGTGGAGATGTCGGCGGGGCTGAGGTTCTGGAATTGCGCGCCCACGCGGCCGTCGTTGTCAGCCGAACGTGCCTGGAACTGCACGTCCATGCCCAGGCCGAGGTTATCGACCACGAACATCAGGCGGCCACGGTAGATCTGCCCTTCGACCAGCGGCTTGGGGCTGACGAAAGAGAAGCCGCCTGCAGACAGATCGTCCACGCGCGCTTCCTGGGTTTCACGGTTCGGGCCGATGAAGCGAATCTTCGCTGGCAGGCGAACCCGGGCGAACTGGCGCTGGGCTTCGGACTCATGGACCACGTTGGTGTTGATTGCTGTACTCATGGTGATAATTCCTGATTAATCCATTGAAGCCCGGTCAGATGATCGCGAACAGGAAAGCAACGAAGATGCTGCCTGCCGAGAACGTCATGGTCCGAGACGACCAGGTGTTGAACCATTGTTGAAAACTGGCGAGATCGCGTTTGAGCGCAGTGGGCTGGCGGGTCCAGGACTGCTTATCGAGGCGGAAGAAGACGTAGATCTTCATCAGGGCGCCGACGATTTGGTTGTAATAAAGAATGATCGGGTAAGCCGGGCCGATGCGGTGGCCGCTGAGCGAGAGCAAGAGCGTGAGGATCAGGCGGGTGATGCCGATCCACAGGAAGTACGCCATCAGGTAGGCGGCGTGGTACTTGATCCCGGCAATGATCGCGGTGGTCAGGCCCAACAGGCTGGTCCACATCGACACGCGCTGGTCGAACAGCACCACGCTGGTGAACACGCCCAGGCGCTGCATGCCCAGGCCCAGGGCCCGGCTGTTCTGGCGCAGGTTGTTACCGTACCAGCGATACATCAGCTTGCGGCTGGCCTTGATGAAGCTCTTCTCCGGAGGGTGCTCCACGGTGTTGATTTTGGCGTCCGGCACGTAGAAGGTGTCATAGCCCAGGCGCATCAGGCTGAACCAGCTCGACTTGTCGTCCCCGGTCAGGAACTTGAAGCGGCCCAGGCGCCAGTGCTGCAGCGAGTCGCTTTCGACGTCGGCGATGAAGCTGGGGTCGGTGACCACGGTGGCGCGGAACATCGACATGCGACCGGTCATGGTCAGCACGCGCTTGGACAGCGCCATCGAGCACATGTTGATGTGGCGCTGGGCGAAGCGCAGCTTGTGCCACTCGCTCATGATGTAGCCGCCGCGCACTTCGCAGAACTCGTTGGTGGTCAGGCCGCCCACATTGGGGTACATGGCGAACCACGGTACGCTCTTGCGCACTACGCCTTCGGCCAGCACCGTGTCGCCGTCGATCACCGCGACCACCGAATTGGCATCGGGCAGGTGACGGGAGATGGCGCGGAAACCGTAGGCCAGGCCGTCGCGCTTGCCGGTACCGGGAATGCGAACGAAGTCCAGCGACACGCGCTCAGGCGGGTTCAGGCGTTCCCACAAGGCCTTGACCAGCAGTTCATCGCTCATCTCCACCAGCGAGCACACCACCGTGGTGGGGTAGCCGCAGTTGATCGCTTCGCGGATCACCGAGCCATACACCGCAGCCGTGGTGCCTGCATCGATCCGGAAACTGGTGACCATCAGGTACACATGGGTCGGATCGGTGGCGTCGCCCAGAGCCTGCGCCTTGCGCTTGAGCCAGGGGTAGACGATGTAGAGGAAGATCATCCCGCGCACGAAGTGGATCGCGCCCATGGAATAGCGCCAGATACCCACGGCGCCGACCAGGAAGATGAAGTCCTTGGAATCGGGGTTGAAAAGGCGTTCGGGCAGCATCAGTGCCAGCACCATCAACGCGCACAAGTAGAAAAGCCAACCGGCGGCCTGTAGCAGGCCGTGCTTTAGCCTGAGCATATCTGCATCCGTCTCTTGATCGGGGCGCCCCAAAACAGCGGCCCGAAATGTCTATGGGCAGGCATCGAAAAAAATCCGCGGCGCCCTGGGGGCGCCACGGTTTCGCTGCTTACCAGCAGATACCTTCGGTACCTTTCTGCAGGTCGGTGGTTTCCTTCATGAAGCCCACCAGGTCGATGACTTTCTTGCCAGCCGGGACGTTGTCCACCAGCTTGCGGAAGCTCTCGTCACCGTTACCGAGGATGATCACCTCGGCGTTGTCGACCACTGCGTCGAAGTCGGAGTTGAGCAGCGAAGAAACGTGCGGGATCTTCGACTCGATGTACTCTTTGTTCGCGCCGTGTACGCGGGCGTATTCCACGTTGCGGTCGTAGATCGACAGCTCGAAGCCTTTACCGATCAGCTTTTCAGCCAGCTCTACCAGCGGGCTTTCACGCAGGTCGTCGGTACCGGCCTTGAAGCTCAGGCCCAGCAGGGCGACCTTGCGCTTGTCGTGGCTGGCAACGATGTCGAAGGCGTTCTGAACCTGCGATTCGTTACTGCGCATCAGCGAGCCGATCAGCGGCGCTTCGACGTCCAGGGAGGTGGCGCGGTAGTTCAGTGCACGCACGTCCTTGGGCAGGCACGAGCCGCCGAAGGCGAAGCCTGGGCGCATGTAGTAGGCCGACAGGTTCAGGTGGGTGTCCTGGCAGACCACGTTCATCACTTCACGACCATCGACGCCGCACGCTTTGGCGATGTTGCCGATTTCGTTGGCGAAAGTGACCTTGGTGGCGTGCCACACGTTGCAGGTGTACTTGATCATTTCGGCCACTTCGACCGACTTGCGGATCACCGGGGCGTCCAGCTCGCTGTACAGTTTTTCCAGCAGGTCGCCGGAAGCCTTGTCCAGTTCGCCGATCACGGTCATCGGTGGGTGATCGTAGTCTTTGATCGCGGTGCTTTCGCGCAGGAACTCAGGGTTGACCGCCACGCCGAAGTCGACGCCAGCTTTTTTGCCCGAGTGCTGTTCCAGAATTGGGATCACCACGTTTTTCACGGTGCCCGGCAGTACGGTGGAGCGCACTACCACAGTGTGGCGCTCTTGCTTGTCGCGCAGCACCAGGCCGATCTCACGGCAAACCGACTCCATGAACTCCAGGCCCAGGTCGCCGTTCTTCTTGCTCGGGGTGCCTACTGCAATCAGCGAAACTTCGGTGTCGCGAATCGCTTGGGCAAAGTCGTTGGTGCCACGCAGGCGACCATTCTGAATGCCCTGTGCCAGCAGCTCTTCGAGGCCCGGCTCAACGATGGGCGACTTCCCTTGGTTGATCAGGTCGATCTTGGCCTTGGAAACATCCACGCCAACCACCTCGTGACCACGAGCCGACAAGCAGCCCGCACATACCGCGCCTACATAGCCCAAACCAAAGATGCTGATACGCATCGCATTCACCTCATGTGTCATGCCAGCTCACGTCATGGAGCCAGCCTGGGGTTGATTAACCGGCAGCATTCGGCCGCACGGATACCTGGCGTTAAATGCGCCATTTCACCGTGGTATTACCTCTGCAGGCCTGTTTGATTCCGAATGCCCAAGAACGGGCATTCAACGCGGGTATCGCTCGGCCCATGAACTTTGGCCGTACCCGGGAACGTAGCCAGTCTTTATTGCAAAACGGCTTACCTTCACGTCATTACTTGCATCCGCTTATTGAGATTTTCCATTGCGAATCAAGCATATAAGCCGCGCTGCATGAACTCGTTCGAGAGTTCAGACTTGACCCTGAATTGAGGGTAACTGTGCGATTTCTCTCTCCTGAGAACGTCGGTCATGGGGCTGTTAGTTCCCATCCAGTTGTGTCGGACAATCCGTCGATTGACCATCCCTTCATGCACTTTGTACGTCATCTCTTACACGTTACGAGAGAATCGTTACGGGGCGTATGAGCGATGGTTGGGGGGTGAAGTTCCAGCCGCGCAGCAGGGGAATAGGAAAATTCTCAATAAAATTTCACTATTCGGATGATGGCATTTAGCCTTTTTATCTCGTGAAGGCCTTGTCGGGCGGGCTTTTGAGGCGGGTGGCCATACCCCTGCCATTAGCAAGAAATTTTTTGTAATACCGAGCGATTTTTTTTCTCGTTGACGCAAGGCTTTGATGTGCTTGAGAAAATTCGACTGTGTTTTGACGGCGGAAAGCCGTCAAAACGTGTATTTGCACGATGAAATGCGCAACTTTGGTACATATTTGACGCACCAGAATGGGGCGTCAGGCGGGGGTGTCGCGCAGGAAGACGAGCTTACTGTCGGTCGAGTGGTCAGCACTGAACCGGTAATTATCCAGGTTGAATGTTTTCAGCTGCTCGGCGCGGGTCAGACGGTTCTGGATGACGAACCGGCTCATCAGCCCCCGGGCGCGCTTGGCATAGAAGCTGATGATCTTGTACTGGCCATTTTTGAGGTCACGGAATTCGGTGTCGATCACCCGCGCCTTGAGGGCACTGCGCTTGACGGCGGAGAAGTATTCGTTGGAGGCAAGGTTCACCAACACATCGTCTTCCTGCTCGGCCAGCGCCTCATTCAGCCAAACGGCAATGCGATCGCCCCAGAAGGCGTATAGGTCTTTGCCACGCGGGTTGGGCAAGCGGGTGCCCATTTCCAGGCGATAAGGCTGCATCAGGTCCAAGGGGCGCAGCAGGCCATACAGGCCAGAGAGCATGCGCAGGTGGCGCTGCGCGAATTCGAAGTCGGTAGGTGCCAGGCTCTGGGCGTCCAGGCCTGTGTACACATCGCCCTTGAACGCCAGGATCGCCTGCTTGGCATTCTCGGGCGTGAAGCCCCGGTGCCAGCTGCCGAAGCGTGCGGCATTCAGGCCCGCGAGCTTGTCGGACAGACTCATCAGCTCGGCGATAGCAGGCGGCGTGAGTTTCTGCAGCTCGTCGATCAAGGCCTGTGAGTGGTCCAGGTATTGCGGCAGGGTGTGTTCGGCAATGACGGGGGGTGTTTCATAGTCCAGTGTTTTGGCAGGGGAAATCACCAGCAGCATGGGAGCAACTCCAGATAACAGTGCTGCGATTCTAGGCGGGCAGGGCGGCTCAGGCCACCTATGGGTGCTATCAGGATAAATGCTAAAGTCCGCGGGTTCGAATGCCAATGGAGTGTGCACTTGCGTATCCCCATCATCCTGCTGAGCGCTTGCCTGGCGGTGCCGGCCTTCGCCGCACCGGGGCCTGTGGCGGTGCTCGACCGTAGCGTGTGGCCAGAAAAGCTCGACTCCCCGGCGCTGTTCGATGTGGCGTCTCGCGCCGAAATCCTGGGTTTCGCTCACGAGCTGGCTCAGGTCGACACGCTGGGCGATGACGCCCTGGCCGATCGCCTGGGGCTGCGCCAGGTAAACCGTGAATCGATCGATGCCTGGCGCCAGCGCCTGTGGCAGCGGCTGTGGGAAAACTTCGACGCTGCCCAGCAGAGTTGCGAGCAAGACGCGAGCTTCTGCCTGGCGGTAGAAGACGTGGCAAGCCTCAAGGAGCAGGCAGCGGCCTTCAAGGTAGAAGACGATTCCTTCTATATAAAGTGGCGCGAGCCCGGCCAAGCCTTCAACCGCGCCTATTTGAACGAGCAGCTGCGCCTGGCGGCGTTGTTCCCGCAGGTCAGCAGTGAGGTCGCCACCTTCTCGGACCTTGAACACACCGGCTCGGAGTTGGGCGACCGCGTGTTTCTGCTCAGCTTCGAAGGCGGCCCCACTCTCGCTGGCGGTACCACCGACTGGCTCGCCGATTACCTGCGCAAGCAGAAGATGAGCGCGACGTTCTTCGTGCTGGGCAACAGCCTGCAGCTAAGGCGCGATAACGAACCCCAGGATGAGCCCGACGCACTCTACCGCGACCAATGCGTCGGTACTCAAGGGTGGCAGTATCGCTCCCACGCGCAGTGGCGGGACTGGCAAGACTCTGTACTGCGCAGTACCTCCCAGGTGCAGGGCCAGCTGCCTGACAGCTATGTCGCGCAGTTTCGCCCGCCCTATGGCCAGCGCCGGGCCGACAGCGGCGCGTTCTTCAAGGAGCAGGGGTTGGCGGTGGTGCTGTGGAATATCGACGGGCAGGACGCCACACAGTTGAGCGCCGAGCAGGTCAGCGACCGGGTGATGACGTTGATGCTGCTCTGGCGCAAGGGCATCGTGGCGTTGCACGACGGCCAGCAGAAGAACCGGCAGGTGCTGCCCGCCTTGTTGCAGCGCACGGCGCAAAGCGGCATCGCCTGGGAAGACTGTCACGATTTTCTGCGCTAGAGGAACTCAGGACTGTAACCTGCCGGCACCCTCGCGCCAAGGGGCCCTGGACCACTTGGAAAATAAACCTCCGCTGGTACGCAAAACGCTTGGTAACGTCATGATTTTTGCGGTAGTAAGGAGGTGACCGCCGAACCCTGCCCACACAGGTGGCGTCTCTCTCTGGCCTGTCACCTGTCGGGCAACGCCCACGCCCTTGCGGAGCGCGGCGGTCACTCTGGCGCAGCACCGCCCAGGTATTGCGTCGAACGGCTCTGACACAGGTGACCGAGTATGGATGACCAAGGACGTACCCCCTCTTCCGACCAGCCTATCCTCTATGTGCTCGATACCAATGTATTGATTCACGACCCCAACGCCCTGCTCAATTTCGAAGAACACCACGTAGCGATCCCGATGACTGTGCTCGAGGAGCTGGACAAGCTCAAGGATGGCAAGCACACCGTCGCCGCCGAGTGCCGCCAGGCGATTCGCCTGATCGACAAGACCCTGGGTGATGCCACCCCCGCTCAGGTCGAGCGCGGCGTGCCGATCCAGCGGGGCAAGGGAGACCCAAAGGGCAAACTGTCGATCCTGATGAACAAGCACGGCCGCGCAGAAGACCCGCTGCCGTCGCACCTTGCCGACAACGTGATCATCAACCAGCTGCTTGCGCTCAAGGAGAAGACCCCCGGCACCAGCGTAATCCTGGTGACCAAGGACATCAACATGCGCCTGAAGGCGCGTGCGTGTGGGCTGGAGGCCGAGGACTACAGCACTGACCAGCTGGTCGACGATGTGTCGCTGCTTTCCAATGGTTACCACAGCGTCAGCGGCTCGTTCTGGGACCGCGTGTGCAAGGTCGACACCCGCCAGGACCACGGCCGCACCTGGCACCGTGTGCAACTGACCGAGCAATTCCCCAATGCCCACATCAATGAGTTCATCGTCGATGAGCAAGGCTTCGTCGGCTGGATCAAGGGCGTGCGCGCCGATGAACTGCTGATTCTGGACATGCACCAGGAGCCTTTGCTGCACCAGGAAGCCTGGGGCCTCAAACCCCGGGACGTGTATCAGGCGCTGGCGCTGTTCGCGCTGCTGGACCCAGACATCCACTTGGTGAACCTCACCGGCGCGGCAGGCTCCGGCAAGACGATCCTGGCGCTGGCCGCCGCCATCGAGCAAACGATGGTCACCAAGCGCTACCGGCGCATCATCGCCACCCGCAGCGTGCAGGGGCTCGACCAGGAAATCGGCTTCTTGCCGGGCACCGAGGCAGAAAAGATGGAGCCTTGGCTGGGCGCGATCACCGACAACCTCGAAGCGCTGCACATGGACGATGAAAGCACCCACGGCAGCGTGGACTACATCCTGAGCAAGGTGCCGCTGCAGTTCAAATCTCTGAACTACATCCGCGGCCGTAGCTTCCAGCAAAGCCTGATTCTGATCGACGAGTGCCAGAACCTGACCCCCCACCAGATCAAGACCATCATCACCCGTGCTGGCAGCGGTTCCAAGGTCGTGTGCCTGGGTAACCTGGCCCAGATCGACACACCCTACCTTTCAGCCACCAGCTCGGGCCTGACCTACATGACCGAGCGCTTCAAGGATTTCCCCAATGGCGTGCACATCACCCTGCAGGGCGTGCCGCGGTCGGTGTTGGCCGAGTATGCCGAGTCGCACCTTTGAGCCACTAGCAGCGAGCCTCTAGCTACGAACCAGGCGCTGCACCTTGAACGTTCCGCCGTTTGCTAAGATGCAGCTTTAGCAAACGGCGGGTTTTTTCATGTTGACGCATCTGGATGCCCACGGCCGGGCGAATATGGTCGATGTCACCGAAAAGGCGGTGACGGCACGCGAAGCGCTGGCGCAGGCGCGGGTGCGAATGTTGCCCAGTACCTTGCAGATGATTGTCGAAGGCGGGCATCCCAAGGGCGATGTGTTTGCCGTGGCACGTATTGCCGGGATTCAAGCAGCGAAGAAAACCTCTGACCTGATTCCTTTATGCCACCCGTTGATGCTTACCAGCGTCAAGGTCGAGCTGCGCCCCGACGGCGATGACGCAGTACTGATCGAGGCACGCTGCAAACTGGCCGGCCAGACGGGCGTAGAGATGGAAGCGCTGACGGCCGCCAGTGTCGCGGCGCTTACGATCTATGACATGTGCAAGGCGGTAGACCGCGGCATGGTGATTGAAACGGTTCGCCTGCTGGAGAAACACGGCGGGAAGAGCGGCGACTATGTGGCGGATGCCCCATGAATATCACGGTTCTTTACTTCGCTCGGTTCCGCGAGGCCATGGGCTTCGATCGTGAGGCCCTGCAAGGCGAATTCGCCACCGTAAACGACGTGCGCAAGGCATTGCTCGAATTGGGCCATCGTGACGTGCTGGCTGAGCGAAACCTGATGTGTGCGCGCAACGAAGACCTGTGCAGCCTTGCCGAACCCGTCAGTGAGGGTGATCAGATCGCTTTTTTCCCGACCGTAACGGGAGGCTGACATGGCTGTCAGGGTACAACAGGCGCCCTTCAGCCCAGGGGACGAAACCGAAGCGCTGCACGCCACCAACCTGGGCGTGGGCGCGGTGGTGTGCTTCACCGGCTATGTGCGCGACTTCAACGACGGCCACGCGGTGCACGGCCTGCACCTGGAGCACTACCCCGGCATGACGGAAAAGGCCTTGGGCAAGATCGAAGCCCAGGCCCGGGAGCGCTGGCCGCTGCTGGCGCTGGAGATCCTGCACCGGGTGGGTGATCTCGACCCTGGCGAGCCGATCGTGTTCGTTGGGGCCAGCAGCGCCCACCGCCAGGCTGCCTTCCAAGCGTGCGAGTTCGTGATGGACTATCTCAAGACCCAGGCGCCGTTCTGGAAGAAAGAGCGCACGCCGCAAGGGGAGCAGTGGGTAGAGGGAAAGGAGAGTGATGCCCAAGCCAAAGCCCGCTGGGCCGCTGGCTGAGGCTGGCCGTTGTCGCTCGCCGAGCGGCGAGCTGCCCTATCAGTGGCTCAAGTGCGTCGCCGGGTTCTTGGTGAAAGGCCGGCTTGCCGGGCGAGGTGTGCCGTGCACCCCATTCACCACCCGAACAACGCCTCTGCATTCTGCGTACTGACCCGCGCCAGTTCTGCCGGGTCAACTGCCATCAACCCCGCCAGCGCCTGGCAGATTTCCGGCAGGTGCACCGGGCTGTTGCGCATGCCTGGGTACATGGCCGGCGCCATGTCTGGCGAGTCGGTTTCGAGCACTACATGCTCGAGCGGCAGGCGTGGCAACACCTTGTGCAGGCGCAATGCCTGTGGCCAGGTGGGCGCGCCACCCAGGCCCAGGTAAAAGCCGAGCTTGATGTATTCGCGTGCTTCTTCGTAACTGCCGGCAAAGGCATGGATGATGCCCCGGCGGGCTAGCTTGTAGCGTTTGAGGGTGGCGATGGTCGCTGCATGCGCATGGCGCACGTGCAGCAACACTGGCAGATCGAACTCGGCGGCCAGCGCCAGTTGTGCTTCGAACAGCGCCTGCTGGGCATCGCGGTCCAGGTCTTTTACATAATAATCGAGCCCGAACTCTCCCAGCGCACACAGCTTGGGGTGCCCGGCCAGGCGCTCAAGCCAGTGATGCAGC
Organism: Pseudomonas sp. URIL14HWK12:I12; assembly: GCF_003097135.1. Taxonomy (GTDB): domain Bacteria; phylum Pseudomonadota; class Gammaproteobacteria; order Pseudomonadales; family Pseudomonadaceae; genus Aquipseudomonas. The sequence goes on along the minus strand of NZ_QEQL01000005.1, from coordinate 137,721 downwards.
GCCCGCAGATGCTCGGGCCGATGGTCGGCCAAGTACACCGGATGCAGCCCCAGCGCGGCGTACAGGCGTGCATCCTCCAGGGCCAGGCCCCACACGCGCTGCCAGTTCGCCTGATACACCCCCAGCACCACCGCCCGCTCCACACCGCGCGCCTGAGCGTGGGCCAACAGGCTGGCACGGTCGCTATCGAAGCTGGGGAAGTCGAGGTGGGTGTGCGTATCGACCAGGCGCACGCCGTTACGCCTGGCGTATACGCTGCTTGAAGCAGCGGGCGATGGCCGATACGCCGGGCTCGTAGCGCTTTTGCTCCAACGCGCCGAGCGCAAGGTCCAGAGCGGTATCGGCGATCAGTTTGTGCTGCTGGCCCATGGCATTGATCGGCAGCGGCAGGAAGTCCAGTAACTGCGTGTCGCCGAAGGTGGCCAGGCGCAGTTGGCTGAAATCCAGAGCGCGGGCTTGCAACACGTCGAACACACCCTGCAGCAGCACATAAGAGGTGGTCACCAATGCGTCCGGCAGGCTGCCCATTTCCTCGAGCAACTGCTCGGTCAGTTGCTGGCCGCCCTCACGGCTGAAATGCTCGGCATGGAACAGGCGAACCGGCCCTTCGAAGCCCTTGAGTGCCTCTTCGAACCCTGCTGCACGGGCCTGGCTGATCGAAAGCTCTGGCCGCGCGCCGATCAGGGCGATATTGCGCGGTGCGGGGGTAAGCAAGCTCGCAGTAAGCTGAGCAGCGGCATGGCGGTCGTCGCTGACCACCGAACAGAACAGTGCGGGGTCCAGTTGCCGGTCGATGGCGATTACCGGCGTGCCGCGGCTCTGGATCTCGCGGTAGCAGCCGTCGGTGGGGGGCAGGCAACTGGCGACGAACAACGCATCGCAGTGGCGCGCGCGAAACAGCTTTTGCAATTGGTGCTCGCTCTCCGGTTCATCGTCGGAGCTGGCGATCAACAGCTGGTAGCCGCGAGCGCGTGCGCCTTGCTCGAGGAACTTGGCAATGCGCGCGTAGCTGGGGTTTTCAAGGTCAGGAAGAATGAAGCCCAAGGTGCGTGTACGCCGGCTGCGCAACCCCGCTGCCTGGGGGTTGGGGGTAAAGCCGTGTTCCTGCACCACCGCCTGCACCCGTTCCACGGTGCCGGGGCTGATGCGCTGTTGCTGGGCCTTGCCGTTGATCACATAGCTGGCGGTAGTGACAGACACCCCGGCCAGGCGGGCTATATCGCTGAGTTTCACGCGCTGGTTCCTTAGGTCGCGACGAAGCGTGCGCACCATGTTAACGGCAAGCTGCCCCGCTAGGCGAATACCACTGGCCGCCGGGCGGGCTTCATCCGCCGCACAGAATCGGGTAACGTGCGCGTTTTCTTGGGTTAAACGTTTCAGCTTCAAGCATTTTGCTGGGAAGGGCTGTCTTAAGAGTAGCAGCCGGCCCAGCGGGCAGCGGATACGCTTACAACAATACCTGCGCGCCCTTATTGGGGGCGCCAAAGAGGAACCATGCGATGCTCGAGTTGACCGCGGAGCAGATTTCTATGGGCCAACGTGCTGCCAGCAAGGCGGACGCGTTGGTATTACTGGCCGAGCAATTGGCCGCCGATGGCCTGGTCGCCGAGGGCTACCTTGCCGGCTTGCAAGCCCGCGAGGCGCAAGGCTCCACTTACCTGGGCCAGGGTATCGCCATTCCCCACGGTACGCCCCAGACCCGCGACCTGGTGCACACCACCGGCGTGCGCCTGCTGCAATTTCCCGAGGGAGTTGACTGGGGCGATGGCCAGATCGTCTACCTTGCCATCGGCATCGCCGCACGTTCGGACGAGCACCTGCGCTTGTTGCAACTGCTCACCCGGGCCTTGGGCGAGACCGACTTGGGCCAAGCCCTGCGCACCGCCTCCAGCCCAGAGGCGCTGCTGCGCCTGCTGCAAGGCGCCCCGCAGGCGCTGGCACTGGATGCTCAGATGATTGCCCTGAGCGTGCCGGCTGAAGATTTCGAAGAGCTTGTTTGGCGCGGTGCACGCCTGCTGCGCCAAGCGGACTGCGTCGAGCCTGGCTTCGCTGCGATTCTGCAGCAGGTCTCGCCACTGCCGCTGGGCGATGGTTTATGGTGGCTGCACAGCGAACAGACCGTCCGCCGCCCCGGCCTGGCATTCGTGACCCCGGCCCGGCCCCTCAAATTTCTCGGCCAGCCGCTCAATGGCCTGTTTTGCCTGGCAAGCCTGGGCGAAGCGCACCAGGCGCTGCTTGAGCGCCTCTGCACGCTGTTGATCGAGGGCCGCGGCGAAGAGCTGTTCCGTGCGCCCAATACCCGGGCGGTGCTGCAGGCATTGGGCGAAGAAGTCCCTGCAGACTGGCCGAGTGCCCAGGTGCCGCTGGCCAATGCCCATGGCCTGCACGCCCGCCCCGCCAAGGAGCTGGTGCAGGTGGCCAAGGCGTTCGAAGGTGAGATCCGCTTGCGCGTGATGGGCAGCAGTGAACCGGCTGTTTCTGCCAAGAGCCTGAGCAAACTGTTGAGCCTCGGCGCACGCCGTGGCCAGGTGCTGGAATTGGCGGCCGAGCCAGCCATCGCTGCCGATGCCTTGCCCGCCCTGGTAGCGGCAATCGAAGCGGGCCTGGGCGAGGAGGTCGAAGCGCTGCCACCGATGGCTGCCCAAGTGGCAAGTGATGCAGCCGAACAGGTGGCACCGCTCAGCCCGCCGCCGGCCGGCACCCGATTGCAGGCTGTGGCCGCAGCGCCCGGCATTGCGGTCGGCCCGGCGCATGTGCATGCGGTTCGTGAGTTCGATTACCCGGCGCAGGGGCAGGGCGCCGACGCTGAACGTGCCACCCTGGAAGCTGCCCTTGCTGCTGTGCGCGAAGACATCACCGCGCTGGTGGCCCGCAGCACCCAGGCTTCGGTGCGGGAAATCTTCAACACCCACTTGGAAATGCTCGACGACCCATCGTTGACCGAAGATGTACAGCAACGCCTGCAACGGGACGAAAGTGCCGCTGCCGCCTGGGTGGCGGTGATCGACAGCGCTGCCTCCCAGCAAGAGGCGTTGCACGATGCATTGCTTGCCGAGCGGGCCGCCGACCTGCGTGACATTGGCCGCCGGGTGCTGGCGCAGCTGTGCGGTGTGACGCTGTTCGACGAACCGTCAGAGCCTTACATTCTGGTGATGGATGAGGTCGGCCCGTCCGATGTCGCGCGCCTCGATGCCCAGCGAGTGGCCGGGATTCTGACCGCTCGGGGCGGCGCTACCGCCCACAGTGCGATCGTGGCCCGTGCACTGGGCATTCCGGCGGTGGTCGGTGCCGGCGAGGCTGTGCTGTTGCTCAGCTCTGGCACTCAATTGCTGCTCGACGGCCAGAAGGGCCGTGTGCACGTTGCCCCGGCCGAACAGGAGCTGGCCAAGGCCTTGGCAGAGCGCGACGCCCGTGGTGTTCGCCTGGCCGCTGCTGCTGAACGCCGCCACGAGCCCGCCGTCACCCGTGACGGGCATGCCGTGGAAGTGTTCGCCAATGTCGGCGAAAGCGCTGGTGTTGCCAAAGCGGTTGCCCAAGGCGCCGAAGGCATCGGCTTGCTGCGCACCGAGTTGCTGTTCATGGCGCACAGCCAGGCACCGGACGAAGCCACCCAGGTAGCCGAATACCGCCGCGTGCTCGACGACCTGGCCGGGCGCCCACTGGTGGTGCGTACGCTGGACGTCGGCGGTGACAAGCCACTGCCGTACTGGCCGATTCCCGCCGAAGAGAACCCCTTTCTCGGCGTGCGCGGCATTCGCCTGACGCTGCAGCGGCCCGAGTTGATGGAAACCCAACTGCGCGCCTTGCTGCGCTCGGCCGACGGCCGCGCGCTGCGGATCATGTTCCCGATGGTAGGGCAGGCCGAAGAATGGCGTGCCGCACGGGCGATGATCGACCGGCTGCGTGAGGAGATTCCGGTAGCCGACCTGCAAGTAGGCATCATGATCGAAGTGCCGTCGGCGGCGTTGCTGGCGCCGGTGTTGGCCGAAGAGGTGGACTTCTTCAGCATCGGCACCAATGACCTGACCCAATACACCCTGGCCATCGACCGTGGCCATCCGACCCTTTCGGCCCAGGCCGATGGCCTGCACCCGGCGGTCTTGCAACTGATCGACATCACCGTGCGTGCCGCTCACGCCCATGGCAAATGGGTGGGCGTGTGTGGAGAGCTGGCAGCTGACCCTCAGGCGGTGCCGGTATTGGTTGGCTTGGGTGTGGACGAGCTGAGCGTATCAGCCAGCGGCATCGCCGAGGTCAAGGCCGAAGTTCGTGCGCTTGCCTTCAGCGACGCCCAGGCCCTGGCCCAACAGGCATTGCGCGCGGCAACCGCCGCGCAGGTTCGCGCTTTGACGGAGGCCCAGTAAATGGCCCGTATCCTGACCCTGACCCTCAACCCTGCGTTGGACCTGACCGTTTCGCTCACGGCCCTGCGCCTGGGCGAGGTCAACCGCAGCGATGGCTTGCAGGTGCACGCCGCCGGCAAAGGCCTGAATGTGGCGCAAGTGCTGGCTGACCTCGGCCATCAGCTGAGCGTCAGCGGCTTTCTAGGTGAAGCCAACGCCGACCGCTTCGATGCGTTGTTCGCCGCACGGGGGTTCGATGATGCTTTTATTCGCGTGCCGGGCGAAACCCGGCGCAATTTCAAGCTGGCCGAAAGCGCCGGCCGGGTGACCGACATCAACGGCCAGGGCCCCCTGGTCAGCGAGGAGGATCAGGCGCGGCTACTGGCGCGGCTGGAACGTATTGCGCCCGGGCATGACGCCGTGGTCGTGGCCGGCAGCCTGCCACGGGGTGTGAGCGTTACCTGGTTCCAGCAACTGCTCGAACGGCTGCACGCCTTGGGCCTGAAGGTTGCGTTGGACACCAGCGGTACGGCGTTGCGCGCAGGCCTGGCGACACAGCCCTGGCTGGTCAAGCCCAACACCGAAGAGCTCGCCGAAGTCACTGGCGGTGCAGTCGAAACCCTTGACCAACAGGCCCAGGTGGCGGCGCGTCTGCGTGCCCAGGGCATCGCCAACGTGGTGATCTCGCAAGGCGCGCAAGGGGTCAACTGGTTCGCCGATGGCATTGCCCTGCAAGGCTTGCCCCCGACCGTGGATGTGGCCAGTACCGTGGGCGCCGGCGATTCGCTGCTCGCGGGTATGGTTCATGGCCTGCTCAGCGCAGCCGACCCCGAGGTAACCCTGCGTACCGCCACGGCCATCGCAGCGATGGCGGTGACGCAGATCGGTTTCGGCATTCCTGACCCCGAGGCGCTGGCGCGCTTGCAGAGCGGCGTATGCGTACGCCCACTGCCACAACAACAAGAGGCATGAACATGAAATTAGCCATCGTCACGGCTTGCCCCAACGGCCGCGTTTCCAGTGTGCTCAGTGCCCGCCTGCTGGAAGCGGCAGCCAGGCGCCAGGGTTTTACCCCCTGCGTGGAGGTGCACGACCCCCAGCACCCTGAACAAGGCCTGGCCCCCAGCGACATCCAGAGTGCCGACTGGGTGCTGGTGGTGCGCACCGGCCCGCTCGACCTCACCCGTTTCGCCGGCAAACGCCTGTTCGAGAGCACCCCGGCCAAGGCGCTGACCGACGCCGATGCCTTCCTGCGCGAAGCCGAGCGCCAGGCGCAGCCTTACCAGCCGCCGGCTACCGCTGCCGCGCAGGGTGCTCAAGCACCGAACGGGCAGCCGAAAATCGTCGCGGTTACCGCGTGCCCCACCGGCGTTGCCCATACCTTTATGGCCGCTGAAGCACTGCAGCAGGCTGCCCAGCAGCTGGGCTATAGCCTTGCGGTGGAAACCCAGGGCTCGGTAGGCGCCCGTACACCGCTCAGCGCTGAAGCGATTGCCGAGGCCGATGTGGTGCTGCTGGCCGCTGACATCGAGGTGGCCACCGATCGTTTCGCCGGCAAGCGTATTTTCCGTTGCGGCACCGGCATTGCGCTCAAACAGGCGCAGGCCACGTTGCGCAAGGCCCTGGCCGAAGGTGCGGTGGAGCAGGCCGGTGGTGGCGCCAGCCAGGCGCCGGCCAAGGCCGAGCGCAAAGGGGTGTACAAACATTTGCTCACCGGCGTGTCGTTCATGCTGCCGATGGTGGTAGCGGGCGGCTTGCTGATCGCACTGTCGTTCGTATTCGGCATTCATGCCTTCGAAGAGCCCGGCACCCTGGCCGCTGCGCTGAAGAAAGTAGGTGATGCCGCGTTCACCCTGATGGTGCCGCTGCTGGCGGGCTACATTGCCTACTCGATCGCCGACCGCCCCGGTATCGCCCCCGGCATGATCGGCGGCCTGCTGGCCAGCACCTTGGGTGCCGGCTTCATCGGCGGCATCCTGGCAGGTTTCATCGCGGGCTACCTGGCCTGGGGTATCAATCGCGCACTGCGGTTACCCGCAAGCCTCGAGGCGCTCAAGCCGATCCTGATCATCCCGCTGCTGGCGAGCCTGTTCACAGGCATGGTGATGATCTACGTAGTGGGCTCGCCGGTTGCCAGCATGCTGGCCAGCCTCACCCAGTTCCTTGACAGCATGGGTACCGCCAACGCCGTGCTGCTGGGGCTGCTGCTGGGCGGCATGATGTGCGTGGACCTCGGTGGCCCGATCAACAAGGCCGCCTACGCGTTTTCGGTAGGGCTGCTGGCCAACCAGGCGGGTGGGCCGATGGCCGCGACCATGGCTGCGGGCATGGTGCCCCCCATCGGCCTGGGCCTGGCGACTTTCCTGGCCCGCCGCAAGTTCGCCCAGAGCGAGCGCGAGGCCGGCAAGGCTGCGCTGGTGCTGGGCATGTGCTTCATTTCCGAAGGCGCTATTCCGTTCGCTGCCAAGGACCCCCTGCGGGTGATCCCTGCCAGCATCGCCGGTGGCGCGCTCACCGGTGCGCTGTCGATGCTGTTCGGCTGCAAGCTGGCAGCGCCTCATGGTGGGCTGTTCGTGCTGCTGATCCCCAACGCGATCAACCATGCGCTGCTGTATCTGGTGGCGATACTGGCAGGCAGCCTGGTCACCGCGGTGGTGTACGCGACGATCAAGCGCGGGCAGGACGCGGTCGCCGCGCAGCCCGCGGCAGCCTGAGCCTCAACCGCGCTCGGAGGTGATCCCCACCAGGCGATCACCTTCGAACCGCAGGGTGTGGTACATGCCTGAGTCCGGGCCGTAGGTCCACTGCTGCACCGGCACTTCGCTGTAGCCGCCGCGGTTATCGGGAATGTTCACGTACTGCGTGGTCGACTTGCTGGGCGGTTCGCCGCAGGTGCGCACCACGCGCGCCGTGGTGTCGCCAACCGACACCAGCGCGCTGTTGCAGCGCCAGGTGTCATCGGCGAGTGCCGGGCCGGCAGCCAGCAAGGCGATCAGGGCGAGGGGCAGTGTAAGTGATTGCATGGCGGCCTCCTTGGCACGGGGTTGTCCGAGCACTATGCATAACCTTGTTACAAAAGCACAGGCTAGCCGTCTGGTTTCCTATCGGGCGAGACAGGGCGATCCCCGTTGCGGGTTTTCCGCTCAATGCCATACCCCTGTCACACCTGCACCGTTACATATCCTCTCCATTCCACCTTCGGAGAGCCCCATGTACGACTTCCCCCTGGCCCGCCGCCGCCTGCTGCAGACCGTCGGTGCCGGCTTGCTGTTGCCCGGCGCTGCGCCCGCGATCATCGCGGCCCCCGACGCCCGCCCGCGTATGCTGGACGGGGTGCAGTCGGGCGACCCGCTGGGCGACCGCGCGGTGGTGTGGAGCCGCTGCGACCGGCCGGCGAAGATGGTGGTGGAGTGGGACACCCACAGTCGCTTCAGCCAACCGCGCCGGGTGGTGGCAGCGGCGGTGGACGCCCGCAGCGATTTCACGGCGCGGGTCGAACTGACGCAGCTGCCGGCCGGGCAGGCGATTTTCTATCGGGTCTGGTTCGAGGATGCCAGCAGTGGCCTGGCCAGCGAGCCGTGGCTGGGGCATCTACGTAGCGTGCCGGTACACAAGCGCGATATTCGCTTCGTCTGGAGTGGTGACACCGTGGGGCAGGGTTACGGCATCAACCCGGACATCGGCGGCATGCGCATCTATGAGGCAATGCGCCTGCGCCTGCCGGATTTCTTCATTCACAGCGGCGACACCATCTATGCCGACAGCCCGGTGCCGGCCATGCTTACCACCGAGGACGGCCGCCCGTGGCGCAACCTGACCACCGAGGCCAAAAGCAAAGTGGCCGAGACGCTCGATGACTACCGGGGCAACTACCGCTACAACCTCATGGATGAGAACGTACGGCGTTTCAACGCCGAGGTGCCGCAGATCTGGCAGTGGGATGACCACGAGGTGACCAACAACTGGTCGCCAAGCAAGCAGCTTGATGAGCGCTATCAGGTCAAGGACATTCAGAAGCTGGTAGTCAATGCGCGCCAGGCCTGGCTGGAATACTCGCCCATGCGCCTACAAGCGGCCGATCAGGGCCGGCGGGTGTACCGCAAGCTCGCCTACGGCCCGATGCTGGAGGTGTTCGTGCTCGACATGCGCAGCTACCGCGGCCCTAATGATGCGAACCTGTCCCCCACCATGACCGACAGCAGTGCCTTTCTTGGCCGTGCCCAGCTCGACTGGCTGAAGGCTCAGCTCAAGGCGTCGACCGCACAATGGAAGGTGATCGCCGCCGACATGCCGATCGGCCTCGGCGTCCCGGATGGGGAGGTAAGCCCGGGGGTCAGGCGCTGGGAGGCGATCGCCAACGGCGATGATGGGCCGGCCAAGGGCCGTGAACTGGAGATCGCCGAACTGTTGAGTTACCTGCGTGCAGCGCAGGTGCGCAATATCGTCTGGTTGACCGCTGATGTGCACTACGCCGCCGCTCACCACTATCACCCCGACCGCGCGGCGTTTCAGGATTTCGAGCCGTTCTGGGAGTTCGTTGCGGGGCCGCTCAATGCCGGCAGCTTCGGCCCCAACCCGCTGGACGGCACCTTTGGGCCGCAGGTGGTGTTCCAGAAGGCGCCGCCGCAGCAGAATACCTCGCCCCTGGCCGGCTACCAGTTTTTCGGTGAGGTGAACATCGATGCGCACAGCGGTGAATTGAAGGTGACCCTGCGTGACCTGAAAGGCGAGGCGGTGTTCGAGCACACCTTGCAGCCGGCGTGAGTCAGTAGACGTCGCGGCGATAGCGGCCCTGCTCGATCAGGTGCTGCACCGCTGCCTCCCCCAGCAGCTCGCGCAAGGTACGGTCGACGCCATCGGCCATGCCTTGAAGGCTGCCGCATACATACAACGCGGCGCCTTCAGCCAGCCATCTGAGCAGCGGTTCTGCAGCCTCACGCAGGCGGCTTTGTACGTACACCTTTTCGGCCTGGTCGCGCGAGAAGGCCAGATCAAGCCGCTGCAGATGCCCGCGGGCGAGCCAGCCTTCCAGCTCATGGCCCAGCAGTAGGTCGTGGGCGCGGTTGCGTTCGCCGAACAACAGCCAGTTGCGGGCGTGGCCTTGCACTTCCCGTTGGCGCAGCAGGCTGCGCAGGCCGGCAAGCCCGGTGCCATTGCCGATCAGGATCAGGGGGCGGTCATCGTCAGGTGCGTGGAAAGCGCTGTTGCGGCGCAGGTGCAGCTGAACCGTACCGCCCAGTGCAGCGTGCTCGGTGAGCCAGCCGCTGCCCAGGCCCAGGCTGCCGTCGGCGTGGCGATGCTGGCGCACCAGCAGTTCGACGCCGCCGTCGGCGGGCAGTGAGGCAATGGAGTATTCCCGCGCCTGGGCGGCGTCGGCGCCTGGCCCTGGGAGAATTTCAGCGATGTCGCCGGCGCTCCAGCTCGCCAGGCCTTCAGGCACCAGGCGCAGGTGATAGACCGGCGCGCCAGCGCTACCGGGGTTGAGCAGGCGGCGTTCGGCCAGGGTCCAGGGGCTGAAGCGCTCCGGGTGCGCCAGCACTGCTGCGCCTCCGGCCTGCGCGGCCACCTGCCCGGCCCACTGGGCCAGCGCAGCTGGCGCGTGGTTGTCCACTTCGATGCGCTCGAACAGCGGTGTAGCACCTTGCGCACTCAACCAGGCGTCGAGCGAGCGGGCAAAGCCGCAGAACTGCGTGTAGTTGCGGTCGCCGAGCGCCAACAAGCCATAGCGCAGATGGGGCAGGGGCCAGTGCAGGGCGGCCATCTGCCGTTCGAACAGCCGGGCGCTATCGGGCGCTTCCCCGTCGCCAAAGGTGCTGACCACGAACAATGCGCGGTCGGTAGCCTTCAGGTCGCTTTCGCTGATGGTACCCAAGGCCCGCACCTTGGCACCGATGCCGCCGGCCTGCAGTTGCGCCGCCGCTTGCCAGGCCAATTGCTCGGCCTGCCCGCTTTGGCTGGCGAACCCGATCAGCCAGCCTTCGCTGGCCGCATCGAGCCCTTGGCGGCTGTGGCGAATCAGCCGCTGCTTGCGCCGGCGATCCAGGTACAGCAGCCAGCCGGTGACGAAGAACAGCGGCATGCACAGCGAAGCGAGGGTGATGATCAGCCGGCCGGGCAGGCCGAAGTAACTGCCCACATGAAGGGCATAGAGGCTGGTCAGCAGCTGGTCGCCCAGGGCCTTTTGCGCATAGGTGGCGTGGCTGCGCAACGCACCGTTGGTGGGCGTGAGTTGCAATTGATTGAAAGCGCGATCATTAGGCGAGCTGCTCAGCAAATAGAACACCGTGGCCACGCCGCTCGCCCGCGCCGGCAGGCGCAAGGTGTAGCTGGCGAGATCAGGGCCGGCGGCCTGGCGGACCGCCTGGTCGATGGCGGTGAAGTCGACTTGCAGTGCCTCGGCCGGCCGGTTGCCTGGGCGGTCGCGCCGCTCGGCCGGGCGCTGCTGGGGTTGGTCGCTGGACAGGAGCGCGACGGCGCCGTCGCGAAACCAGGCGTAGGACCAGGTCAGGCCGGTGGTCGCGCTGAGCAGATAGACCACCAGGCACCAGGTGCCGAACACCGCGTGCAGGTCCCACTGGAAGGCGCGGCCTTTTTTCGCCCAGTCCAGCGCCAACCAGGCACGCCAGTTCAACGGCCGGCGCGGCCAGCGCAGGTAGAGGCCGGAGAAGCAGAAGAACAGCAGCGCCAAGGTGCAGGCACCGGTGATCTGCCGGCCGGTGTCGCCGATGGCCAGAAAACGGTGCAGGTCGAGCATCAGGCGAAAGAACGCCTCACCGCGAACTTCACCCGTGAGCGCGCCGGTGTAACTGTTGAAATAGCGCAGCTCGCCGCGCCGTTGCCCGGCCTCGGGCATGAAATAGGCACGGGAGGCCTCGCCGGTAGTCACTTCAAGGTTGAGCGCAACCACTTCTTTGCCCACCACCTGTTGCAACTGGTCGACCAAGCGCCCCAGCGGCAATGGGCCTTCGGGCCGTGGCTGCACCTTCAGCGTGTCAGGGTTCAGTGTGCGCAGGATTTCATCCTGAAACGAATAGAGGGCTCCAGTGATACCCATCAAGGCGAGCACCAGGCCTGCCGTGATGCCGAAGAACCAATGCAGTTGGAAAAGAACCTTCTTGAACACGCGGTCGCTCACGAAAAGGAATGGCTACGGCCCACGCAGCATGCCCTGGCGTTGTACACACCAGGGGCTGGGGCAGGGGAGGGTCATCAAGGGGGTGAGAATATATATCAATTGAGATTTTTTACAATTTGCCGGCCGCGGTTTGCGTGCCAGGCGGGCGAACTCGGGTGCACCCGATTCACTCCACCAGTGTCAGCTCGATGTGCTTTCCAGGAAATCGATCAACGCTGGCACGGTGCCTTCGATGTGGTTGCGAATGAGCCGTTCGGCCTGCTCGGGATCACGCGCGCGCAGCACGTCGATGATCATCTGGTGGGTTTCTCGGGCACTGTGCTGTGTGTCTACGAACTGCAACCACAGGCGCATTGGTGGTTCGATCGTCGAATAAAGCGAGTGGATCTGCCGCATCAGGCGGGGGCGCCTGGCATAACTGCACAGGGCTTCATGGAATTTGCGATGTCGGGTGACCCACTCGGAACCGTCATCACGGTACTCCTCCATCTCCTCGAGCAGGCGTTCGAGGCTGGCGATATCGCGATCGGTGAGGTTTGGCACCGCCAGCCGCACGGCCAGGCCCTCCAGTGCGCTGCGCATCTCGAAGACTTCCCGCACATCGTCCATGTCCAGCCCGCTGACCACGGCGCCGCGGTTAGGCCTCAGCGTCACCAAACCTTCTGCTGCCAGCCGGCGGAACGCCTCGCGAACCGGCATGCGGCTCATGCCGACCTCGCTGGCGATCTCCTCTGCGACCAGCCGATCACCTTTGGCGTATCGACCTTTGCAGATGGCATCGAGCAGGTAGGCATAGGCCTCCCCCTCGGCAGTGGCAGGCGGGGCCTGGGTGTAATGGGTTGCAGGAGGCATGGGGTTACCTGTGAATTTGTGTATCCAATCTGCCGTTCGGCAAAGCAATTGTTCTGCCAATACCGCGCCTGCGCAAGAGCAGTCCTTTTCATTGTAGGAACGCGCTCCCGCGAATCCCTCCAGGCGGCCGACGATATCGGCGACTGAGGATAAGCGCAGCCGTGCCGCACCGCCAATGGGCGCGGCGCACCCTATAAGGTCATTCAGGCCCGCTCACTGTTTGAGCGTTCCAGCATCGCACCCGTGCTGCAAGGCGAGGTAGGGCGGCCCCGCTGGCCTGGGCCGCCGCTGGCACGCGCTATGCTTACCGATATTGCAGGATTGGATACATTAATCCATAAATAGCCTACGCTGATTGGGCATGTTCACCCGGCGGGCTTGCGGCGTGTGCAGGCCAGACGATCCGAACCCTTTCTAATGCCAGGCGGTACACCCGCTACGTCATCATCAGGAGCATGCGATGTTAAAGAACAGGTTAAAGCTGCTTTGCTGCCTAGTCGGTTTCGGCGCCACTGTGGTTCAGGCCGATGCGTTGACGGTGCCCGCCAGGCTCGCGAGCACTGACAAGCTGGTCTACTGCAGCAGCCTCGACAGCCCCCCTATCAGTTTCGTGAACAGCCAGAACAGCCAGCCGGATGGCCTGGCGGTGGACCTTGGCAATGAGATCGCCAAGAAGTTGGGCAAAAAGGCCGAATGGCGGGCGATGCCGTTCGCCGGGATCATTCCGGCCCTTTTGGCTCGCCAGTGCGACTTGGTGGTAACGCAGCTGTTCGACAAGCCCGAGCGGCGCAAGATCATCGACATGGTGGACTACACCAAATCCAGCCAAACCATTGTGGTGAACAAGGGTAATGCCGAAGGCATTCATGACCTTTCCGACCTGTCGGCCAGGAAGGTTGCGGTGCTCAACGGCTCGACCATCAAGTCGATTCTGGACGCCAAGAGCGACGAGCTGGTTGCCCAAGGGCGGCAGCCGATCAACCTGGTGGTCTTCAATTCCGACAGCGATGCCTTCCAGGCCTTGCGGATCAAGCAAGTAGTCGCCTACGGCACTACGTCGGAATTTTCCGCCTACTACCAGAGCATCGCCCCAGGCCTGTTCGAAGATGCCGTGCCTTCGTTCGCCCATATCCTGGCCGGGATCGGCGTGCGCAAGGATGACCGGGAGCTGGGCAGGGCGGTTGAAACGCTTCTCAAGAACATGCGCAGCGATGGCAGTTACCAGAAGCTGTTCGAAAAATGGAAGATCCAGGACGACATGCTCCAGCCGGGTGAGGGCAACCCTCTGGTCACGGAGGGTGGCGCATGAACTTCAGCTGGGAGTTCTTCTGGCATTACCTGCTGCAGCCCAGCGACGTCTATCTCTATGGGCTGTGGCTGACCTGCATCATCGCTGTGTCATCGATGCTGCTGGGCTGCGTGTTTGGCCTGATCGCCGCAATGATCAGGCTCTCGCCCAACCCTCTGCTGCAATATCCAGTGCGGTTCTACGTATGGCTGATGCGGGGAACGCCGCTTCTGGTGCAGATCGTGTTTCTCTACACCGCCCTGGCGGCCGGCGGGGTTTTTCACTTCAACGACCTTGACCTGGGCCTGTTCGTGCTGCCAGGCAATATCCAGGCGGCCATCCTGGCGCTTGGCCTGAACGAGGGCGCTTACATGGCCGAAATCATGCGGGCAGGCATCGGCTCGGTCGACAAGGGGCAATACGAGGCTGCCCGGACTTTGGGCATGACGTTTCCAAAACTGATGCGCCGGATCGTGCTTCCTCAGGCGTTCCGGGTCATCGTTCCGCCCTTGGGCAATGAGTTCAACGTGATGCTCAAGAACACCACGTTGGTCAGCGTCATAGGCGTGCAGGAGTTGCTGCTCAGCACCCAGATGGTGACCTCGGTGACCTTCCGGGTGTTCGAGCTCTATCTGGTGGTGGCCCTCTACTTCCTGTTGCTGACCACCCTTTGGGGCTTTTTCCAACATTGGCTGGAAAAACGCTTCAACCGCTCCGAGGGTGGCCCTGGTTCGGCGTCGGGTTCGGCATCGGGCCGGATGTTCGGCCAGCAAACCCTTAAAATGCTGCGGGGGCGCTGAGCATGAGCCAGGCAGATCGCGAAGTGGTGATCCACGCGCAGCAGGTTGAGAAGTCCTTCGGTGAGTTACAGGTGCTCAAGGGGGTTTCACTGGATGTGCATCGTGGGGAAGTGGTGGTGCTCATTGGCGCCTCCGGCTCAGGCAAGACCACGTTCATCCGCTGCATGAACCTGTTGGAGGACATTCAGGGCGGCAGCATCCGCATCAACGGCAAGCTGCTGGGCTATCGGGAGCGCGCCGACGGCAAGCTCGTCAAGGACTCGGAGAAGAACATCGCTCGCCGGCGCCGCGAGATCGGTATGGTGTTCCAGCGCTTCAATCTCTTCCCGCACATGACGGTGCTGGAAAACATCATCGAAGCGCCCATCCAGGTGCTGGGCAATACCCGGCAAGCCTCCATCGACCTGGCCCGGCAGTTGCTGGCGCGGGTACGGCTGTCGGACAAGGCTGATCATTACCCGTCGCAGCTCTCCGGTGGCCAGCAGCAACGGGTCGCGATCGCACGGGCCCTGGCCATGAAGCCGAAGGCCATTCTCTTCGATGAGCCTACCAGCGCGCTCGACCCGGAAACCGTGGGGGAGGTTCTTCAGGTGATGAAGGCGCTCGCCGAAGACGGCATGACCATGGTGGTGGTCACTCACGAAATGGGCTTTGCCAAGGAGGTCGCCGATCGGGTGGTAGTGCTCCATGAAGGCGAGCTCATCGAGCAAGGGCCGCCCGAGCAAGTGTTCGGCAACCCGCATCATCCACGAACACGTGAGTTTCTCAGCCGGGTGCTTTGAAGGCCGTGTGGTGCTGGCCCTTCAGGCGCCGCCTCGGTTGACCGAAGCCCTTTGAACCCTACCTTTGCCATAGGTATCACCATGTTGAATTTTTCTGCCCATGAATACCCTTACCCCTCCAGGCGCCAGGCGGTCTTTGCAAGAAACGGCATGGTCGCGGCCTCTCAACCTCTGGCTGCCGAGTGCGGCATTGCCATGCTGCGCCAAGGCGGTAATGCTGTCGACGCGGCCATCGCCACGGCGGCCGCCCTTACCGTCGTCGAGCCGACAGGCTGCGCCATCGGTGGCGATGCGTTTGCGCTGGTGTGGATCAAGGGCACGCTCCATGGGCTGGATGCCAGCGGCCACGCGCCTGCGGCGCTCAGCATCGAGGCGGTGAAACGACGTGGCCACGATGCAATGCCGCTCTATGGCTGGTTGCCTGTCACCGTGCCGGGATGCCCATCGGCCTGGGCTGAGCTGTCCCGCCGCTTCGGCAAGCTCCCGTTCGCCACACTGCTGCAGCCGGCCATCGACCTTGCCCGAAACGGCTTTCCGGTCTCGCCCATCGTCGCCCATCAATGGAAGATCGCCAGGCACAAATATGCAGCCTGGCTCGACAGGCAGCCGGAAGTTCAGACCTGGTTCGAGACCTTCCAGGTTGCTGGCCGCCCCCCTCAGGCTGGCGAGATCTTCTGCAACCCCGCCCAGGCCGATACCCTGTGCGAACTCGCCCAGACCCAGTGCGAAAGCTTTTACCGCGGCCCGCTGGCCAAAACGATCGCCGGCTTCGCCCAGGCCACCGGTGGCCTGCTCAGTGAAGCCGACCTGGCAGGCTATGCGCCGCGCTGGGTCGACCCGATCAAGGCCAACTACCGGGGCTACGACGTGTGGGAAATCCCGCCCAGCGGCCAGGGCCTGATCGCACTGATCACCCTCAAGCTGCTGGAAGGGTTCCAGTTCGATCATCGCGACAGCCATCAGACCTGGCACCGCCAGCTGGAGGCGATGAAATTGGCCTATGCCGACGGCCAGCATTACATCACCGACCCGGCGCATATGCGCGTTACAGCCGAGCAGTTGCTCAGCGACGGCTACATCCGCCAGCGCCGGGCGTTGATCCAGGAACACGCCCTGGCGCCGGCGCATGGCGACCCGCATGCCAGCGGCACGGTGTACCTGGCCACAGCCGACGCCGAGGGCAACATGGTCTCGTTCATCCAGAGCGCCTACCACGGCTTCGGCTCGGGCGTCGTGGTACCCGGTACCGGCATCGGCCTTCAGAACAGGGGGTATGAGTTCAGCCTGGACCCATCCCACTCCAACGCACTGTTGCCGGGAAAACAAACCTTCCACACCATCATTCCGGGGTTCATCAGCAAAGGCGGCCAACCGGTCGGGCCCTTTGGAGTGATGGGGGGCTACATGCAGCCCCAAGGCCACGTGCAGATGGTAATGAACCTGATCGACTTCAACCTCAACCCGCAGGCGGCGCTGGATGCACCCCGTTGGCAGTGGCTGGGGGGAATGAAGGTGGGTATCGAGCAGACTGCCCCGGCCGATCTCACCATGGCGCTGGCACGCCGAGGGCATCAGGTTGCGCTAGCGCACGACCTGACCAGCTATGGCCGCGGCCAGATCATCGTGCGAAACCCCGATACCGGCGTGCTCTGTGGAGGCACCGAGCCGCGTGCCGATTCTCACATCGCCGTGTTCTGAGGGGGCTTACGAAACAGGGCGGTTCGTTACCGAACCGCCCTGCAAGGATGCGCTGGCTGGCCGTGGGGAACGGTGGTTAACCCACCCACCTGGCCGGCTGCGGGTCAGAGGTAGAACGATTTCAGCGGCGGGAAGCCGTTGAACTCCACTGCACTGTAGCTGGTGGTGTAAGCGCCGGTAGAGAACCAGTACAGGCGGTCGCCGCTGGCCAGGTTCAAGGGCAGGCCGTATTTGTAGTTTTCGTACATGATATCGGCGCTGTCGCAGGTCGGGCCGGCGATCACTACCTCTTCGTCCTCGCCTTTCTTCTCGGTCCATACCGGGAACTTGATCGACTCGTCGGTGGTTTCGATCAGGCCGGAGAACTTGCCCACGTCGGTGTAGACCCAGCGCTCCACCGAGGTGCGCGACTTGCGCGCCACCAGCACCACTTCACTGACCAACACGCCGGCGTTGGCGATCAGCGAACGGCCAGGCTCCAGGATGATCTCCGGCAGGTCGTCGCCGAAGTCTTCTTTGAGAAAGCGGATGATTTCCTGGGCATAGGTTTCCAGGCTGTTGGTGCGCTGGATGTAGTTGGCCGGGAAGCCGCCGCCCATGTTGATCATCTGCAGGGTGATGCCGTCTTCGCTCTTGAGGCGATCGAAGATCACTTTCACCTTGGCGATGGCCGAATCCCACACGTCGATGTCACGTTGCTGGCTGCCGACGTGGAACGAAACACCATAGGGCACCAGGCCCAGCTGCTTGGCCAGGATCAGCAGGTCCAGGGCCATGTCGGGGTTGCAGCCGAACTTGCGCGACAGCGGCCAGTCGGCGCTGGTGGAGCCATCGGTGAGGATGCGCACGTAGACCTTCGAGCCCGGGGCAGCCTTGGCGATGTTGCGCAGGTCGGCTTCGGAGTCGGTGGCGTAGAGGCGCACGCCTTTTTCGTAGAAGTAGCGCACATCGCGCGCCTTCTTGATGGTGTTGCCATAGCTGATGCGGTCCGGGGTAACGCCCTGGCCCATCACTTTGTCCAGTTCGTAGATCGAGGCGATGTCGAAGTTAGAGCCTTTGTCGCGCAGCAGGTCGATGATCTCGACGGCCGGGTTGGCCTTCACCGCGTAGTAGACCTTGGCGAATTCGAACCCGGCGCGCAGGTCGTCGTAGGCCTGGGCGATCATCTGGGTGTCGATCACCACGAACGGAGTTTCCTGGGTGTCGGCGAATGCCTTCATGCGCTTGAAGGTGTCGGGGGCGTAGTAGTCTTCGACCTTGATCGACATGGGGTACTCCTCAGGGGGCAAACGATGAATGTAAGTGGCTGATCTGCAAGCGCCCTCCGTATCCCCACTTTGGTTCGCCTACTTCCCAAGGCATGTCGCCGAAAGCAAAAAGGCCACGCCGCGTAGGGGTGACCTTGCTGTCTCGTCGTCAGTACTTGAGCCGGATGGATCGTTTCCAGCATGGACGCTCGGCGCGCACTGTAGGGCGAGAGGGGGCCAAGATCAACTAAAAATATCGGGTTTAAATAAATTCAACGTATTGAAAAATAAATTCAACAAAGTTGAAGTTGTACCAACTTATTTAACCGACACATATGACAGAGAGGTGTTCCCCGCCCGTAACATTTACAGGCGGGGAATTCAGGGGCAGGGGTCAGGCAGAGGCTTGTTCGGCGGGCGATACAATGCTGGTTTTCATGCCGCGCGATCGGCCAGAGCTCAAGTAAGCGGCGATCGACTCTTGGGTGACCTCACCCAGGAACACCTGCTCGGCGTCCAGTACCGGCAGCCAGGCGCGGTTGAACTCGTACATGCGCGACAGCAGGATGCGCAGGTTTTCGTCGTAGGCCGCCGTGGCGTTGAATTCGCGAAGGAAGTCGGCGCAGGTGCCGCTCTGGCGGTGCAGGTCGCGCCGGCGCACGTAGCCCATGGCCTTGTTGGCCGCATCGGTCACCACCACATAGCGGCGGTCGTGCTCGTCCATCAGCTCCAGTGCATCGGCCACTGTCGTCTCGGGGCTTGCCGAGGGAGCGTTATCGGCGGCGTCTTCGGCCTTGACCAGCAGCAGGCGCTTGAGCGTGCTGTCCTGGCCAACGAAGTTGCTGACGAAGTCGTCCACCGGATGCGCCAGCAAGGTGTCGGGGTGGTCGAGCTGCAGCAGCTTGCCGGCACGGAAGATGGCAATCTTGTCACCCAGTTTGAGGGCTTCATCGATGTCGTGGCTGACCATGATCACGGTCTTGTTCAGGGCCCGCTGCATCTCGAAGAACTCGTTCTGGATCATCTCGCGGTTGATCGGGTCGACCGCGCCGAAGGGCTCGTCCATCAGCAGCAGCGGCGCATCGGCGGCCAGGGCGCGGATCACCCCGATACGCTGTTGCTGGCCACCGGAAAGCTCGCGCGGGTAGCGCTGCAAGTATTGCTTGGGCTCGAGCTTGATCATGCTCATCAGCTCGCGCGCCCGCTCACGGCATTTGTCTTTGTCCCAGCCCAGCAGGCGTGGCACTACGGTGATGTTTTCCTCGATGGTCATGTTCGGGAACAGGCCGATCTGCTGGATCACATAGCCGATCTTGCGGCGCAGGGTCACCTCGTCGAGCGAGGTGGTGTCTTCACCGTTGATCAGCACCTTGCCCGATGAGGGCTCGATCAGGCGGTTGATCATCTTGAGCGTGGTGCTCTTGCCGCAGCCCGAAGGGCCCAGGAACACGCAGATCTCGCCCTCGTTGACGGTGAGGTTCACCGAATCGACGGCGCGCACTTCCTTGCCGTTGCTGTGGAAGGTTTTGGTGAGGTTCTGAAGTTCGATCATTTGAGCAGTCCTTTCGGGGTCAGCGAGCGTTGCAGCCATTGCAGAAGCAGGTCGGCGATGATGGCGAGCACGCTCACCAGTACGGCGCCGACGAGCAGCATGGACATGTCGCTGCGGCTGATGGAAGTCAGGATGAGGACACCGAGGCCGCCGGCCCCGATGGTGGCGGCGATGGTCATCACGCCAATGTTCATGACCACGGCGGTGCGCACCCCGGCCAGGATCACCGGCACCGCGATGGGCAGCTCGACCATGCGCAGGCGCTGGCCGAAGGTCATGCCGATACCTCGCGCGGCCTCGCGGATGCCCGGCTCCACGCTGGTCAGTGCCAGGTAGGTGTTGCGCAGGATCGGCAGCAACGAGTAGAGAAACACCGCCGTGATCGCAGGCAGAGGGCCCAGGCCCTGGCCGAACTTGGAATAGAACGGCAGCAGCAGGCCGAACAGTGCAATCGACGGAATGGTCAGCAGCACGGTGGCGCTGGCCTGCAGGGGGCCTGCGAGCACCGGGAAGCGGGTCATCACGATGCCGATCGGTACGCCCACCAGGATCGCCAGGGTCACCGCAATGCCTACCAGCATCACGTGTTGGCCGGTCAGTTGCAGCACTTGAGCCCAGTCGATGTGGCTGAAGGTGTCGATGATGCTCATTTGGCCTCCTGCTGGGTCAATTCAGGGTGCTTGGCGAGGAAGGCCTTGGCCACTTCGGTCGGGCTGTCATGGTCGACATCCACACTTGCATTGAGCTGGCGCATGGTGGCGTTGTCCAGCAAGGCGGAGAGCGGCTTGAGCAGGGCGGCCAGCTCCGGATGAGCGTCCAGGTAGTCCTTGCGCACAACCGGCGCAGCGGTGTAGTCGGGGAAGTAATGCAGGTCGTCTTCCAGCACTTTCAAGTGGAAGGAGTCCAGGCGGCCATCGGTGGTGTAGACCAGCCCGGCGAACACCTGGCCGTTCTTCAACGCGGTGTACACAAGGCCCGCGTCCATTTGGCGGATGTCGCGGCGGGTGAATTTGAGGTCGTAGGTCTGGGTCAGGCCCACCAGGCCATCGGGGCGATTGGCGAACTCGGTGTCCAGGGCCAGCACATGGCTCTTTTTCGGTTCGTCCTTGAGCACCTGGTTGAGCTGGCTGATGGTGGTCACCTGCGGGTACTGCTGGGCGACTTTCTCCGGGAAGGCCAGCGCGTAGGTGTTGTTGAACTTGGAGGGCTCAAGCCACACCAGGCCTTTTTTGGCATCGAGTTCCTTGACTCGCTGGTAGGTTGCGTCGCTGTCGAGCTTCTCGGTCACATGGTTATAGGACACCAGCGACACCCCGGTGTATTCCCAGAGCATGTCGAGTTGCCCGGTTTCCTGGGCGCTGCGGGCGATGTTGCTGCCCAGCCCGGAGGTGATGCGAACGTCGTACCCTTTGGTCTTGAGGTATTCGGCGGTGAGGGTGGCGAGCACGGTCTGTTCGGTGAATACCCGTGCGCCGATGCGCAGCACCGGTTGCGGCGCCGCCTGGGCGAAGCTGGCGCAGAGCAGCGCCAGGCCCGCCAATAATGTGCGTGTTTTCATGTTCGGTCCTTTGTCGTGGCCAGGCTCAGTGGGCCGGGGCCAGCCCGCGTTCGAGCCAGGTACGGCTGGCGAAGGTCACCAGCGCGTCCAGCAGCAATGCCAGCAATGCCGTGCAGGCGGCACCCAATATCAGCTGTGGCTGGTTGTTCAGGGCGATGCCGGGGAAGATCAGGCTGCCCAGGCTGTTGGCACCAATCAGGAATGAAAGCGGGGCGGTGCCCACGTTCAGCGCCAACGCCACGCGCACGCCCCCGATGATGATCGGGACGGCGTTGGGCAATTCCACCTGCCACAGCACTTGGCGCGGGGTCATGCCGATCCCGGTAGCGGCCTCTTTGAGCGAGCCTTCGACGTTCTTCAGGCCTTCGTAGGTGTTGCGCACGATCGGCAGCAGTGAGGCCAGGAACAAGGCAAAGATCGCCGGGCCCGCGCCGATGCCCAGAATGCCCAGGGCGATGGCCAGCACAGCCAGCGGCGGAACGGTGTTACCGATGTTGAACACTTGCATGAAGCGCTCTGCAGTGTGAGCGCGTTGCGGGCGGCTGAGCCAGATCCCGGCGGGTACGCCGACCACGATGGCGGCGAGCATTGAGGCGAGCACCAGTTCCAGGTGAGCTTGCAGATAGAACCACAAGTCGTCTTGATAGTGCCGCAGTGTGTCGAGGCCGATCCATTGGATCAGCAGGGCAAGGACCACCACGAGAGTCGCGGCGCCCAACAGCCCTTTTCCATAGCCTTTAGCCACAGAGGAGCTCCTGTATTTCAGTCGGCGCAGGGAGGTCGCTGGCGTTGCCCGTGATGAGCCGCCACTGCCTTCTGCGCGAGAAGCAGCCCGTGCTGCGGAGCCTGGCGAACAGGGCGCGGCGCGGGCCATGAGCACAACCCCGTCAGGTTGAAAATTGCCGATCGAGCGGCCCCCGACGAAAGGTCATATCGGGGGAGTGGACGTCTCCAGAGCCGGAAAGGTTCCCATAAACGACGGCATTTGGCCACCTTTGCGGGCCGTGCTGTACCGGCGCAAGTACCTGAAAACGAGGCGTGTCAGCCCGGCTCCCTTGGCCGTGGGCACCATCCGGAGCGTTTTCAAGAACCGCCTATTCGGTGCGTTAACGCTGACGGCGCGCCCCTATCTGCGCTACAATCGCCGCCCTTTTTTCACCGTCACCCCGGGCACCCTTCATGACCCAACAGGCCGCTGAAGTCGCGAAGCGCCGTACCTTCGCCATCATTTCCCACCCCGACGCGGGTAAAACCACCATCACCGAAAAGCTGTTGCTGATGGGTAAGGCCATTGCCGTGGCCGGGACGGTGAAGTCGCGCAAATCCGACCGCCATGCCACCAGCGACTGGATGGAAATGGAGAAACAGCGGGGCATTTCCATCACCACCTCGGTGATGCAGTTCCCCTACCGCGAGCACATGGTCAACCTGCTCGATACGCCCGGCCACGAAGACTTCTCCGAAGACACCTACCGTACCCTCACCGCAGTGGATTCGGCGCTGATGGTGCTCGACGGCGGTAAAGGCGTCGAGCCCCGCACTATTGCGCTGATGGACGTGTGCCGCCTGCGCGACACGCCCATCGTGAGCTTCATCAACAAGCTCGACCGCGACATCCGCGACCCCGTCGAGCTGCTCGACGAAATCGAGGCGGTGCTCAAGATCAAGGCCGCACCGATCACCTGGCCGATCGGTTGCTACCGCGATTTCAAGGGTGTGTATCACCTGGCAGGTGACTACATCGTGGTGTATACCCCCGGCCACGGCCATGAGCGCACCGAGGCCAAGATCATCCAGGGCCTGGATTCGCCCGAAGCCCGTGAATACCTGGGCGACGACTACGCAAGCTTCGTCGATCAGCTGGAGCTGGTGCAGGTGGCCTGCCATCCTTTCGATGCCGACGAGTTCATGCGTGGCGAGATCACCCCGGTGTTTTTCGGCACTGCGCTGGGCAACTTCGGCGTCGACCACGTACTCGATGCCGTTGTCGACTGGGCGCCGCGCCCGCTTGCCCGTGAGGCCCGCGAGCGTACCGTGCAGCCGGTGGAAGAGAAGTTTTCAGGCTTCATCTTCAAGATCCAGGCAAACATGGACCCCAAGCACCGTGACCGCATCGCGTTCATGCGCATCTGCTCGGGCAAGTACGAAAAAGGCATGAAGATGCGCCACGTGCGCCTGGGCAAAGACCTGCGCATCGGCGACGCACTGACCTTCTTCTCTTCCGAGCGCGAACAGCTCGAAGAGGCGTGGGCCGGCGACATCATCGGCCTGCACAACCACGGCACCATCCAGATCGGCGACACCTTCAGCGAAGGTGAAGCATTGGGCTTCACTGGCATCCCGCACTTCGCCCCGGAGCTGTTCCGCCGTGTGCGCCTGAAAGACCCGCTCAAGTCCAAGCAGCTGCGCCAGGGCCTGCAACAACTGGCCGAAGAGGGCGCCACCCAGGTGTTCTTCCCGCAGCGCAGCAACGACATCATCCTCGGCGCCGTGGGTGTGCTGCAGTTCGACGTGGTCGCCAGCCGGCTCAAGGAAGAGTACAAGGTCGAGTGCGTCTACGAGCCGATCACCGTGTGGTCTGCCCGCTGGATCGAATGCGCCGACAAGAAGAAACTCGAGGATTTCGAAACCAAGGCCATGGAAAACCTGGCCGTCGATGGGGGTGGCCACCTCACCTACCTGGCGCCGACCCGCGTGAACCTGTCCGTGATGGAAGAGCGTTGGCCGGATGTCACCTTCCGCGCCACCCGCGAGCACCATTAAGCGCTGCGGGCCTGTAGCGGCAAGCACCAAATAAAAAGCGGGTCTTCGGTATGCCGAAGACCCGCTTTTGCTTTGTGCTGGCAGTTAGCGATGCCTAGACGAACTGTTCCGCGTAGTGGCAAGCCACTTGCCGCGTTCCTACCTGCCGGAACGCCGGCTCCTCGGCCGAGCAGCGCTCGGTCGCATAGGGGCAGCGCTTGTGAAAGGCGCAGCCTGAGGGCGGGTTGAGTGGGTTGGGCAATTCACCGGCAATTTTGATCTTTGGCTTGTCGGGGTTGGGCTTGAGCGTCGGCGTGGCCGAGAGCAGGGCGCGGGTGTAGGGGTGCAACGGGTTGGCATAGATGTCTTCCTTGGGCCCCATTTCCGCCGGGCGGCCCAGGTACATCACCAACACGTCGTCTGCCACGTGCCGCACCACGGCCAGGTTGTGCGAAATGAACACGTACCCGGTCTGGTACTGCGCCTGCAGGTCCATGAACAGGTTCAGCACCTGCGCCTGGATCGATACGTCCAGCGCGGAGGTGGGTTCATCGGCCACCAGCACCTTAGGTTGCAACATCATCGCCCGGGCGAGTGCTATGCGTTGGCGCTGGCCGCCGGAGAACATGTGCGGGTAGCGGTGGTAGTGCTCCGGCCGCAGGCCCACCTGCTGCATCATCGCCTGGACCTTTGCGCGGCGCTCGGTGCGCGACAGGCTGGTGTTGATCAGCAACGGCTCGGCCAACTGGTCGCCGACCTTCTGCCGCGGGTTGAGCGAGGCGTAAGGGCTTTGGAACACCATCTGCACTTCACGGCGCAGCTGCTTGCGCTGGGCCTTGCTGGCGCCGGTGACCTCGGTGCCGGCGATCTGCAGCGAGCCGGCAGTCGGCTCTTCGATCAGGGTTAGCGCGCGGGCCAAGGTGGACTTGCCACAGCCCGATTCGCCCACCACGGCCAGTGTCTTGCCGGCATGCAGTTCGAACGACACCCCATTGAGCGCCCGTACCAGGGCATGGGGCTTGAACAGCCCTGTGGAAACTTCGTAGTGGCGCGTCAGTTCACGCGCGCTGAGAACGACGCTCATCACGCCACCTCCTGGTTAAGCGGATAAAAGCAACGGGCCAGGCTCTGGCGTTTCGCATCCAGCGCCGGCCGTTGGGTGTGGCAGTCCGGCTGGGCATAGGGGCACCGCGGGGAGAGCAGGCAGCCCTGCGGGCGATCGTAGCGGCCCGGCACCATGCCCGGCAGGGTCGCCAGGCGCTCGGCATCGTTGCTGTGTTCAGGGATCGCTGCCAGCAATGCTTCGCTGTAAGGGTGCGCAGGCTCATCGAACAGTTGTGGCACCTGGCCCAGCTCCACCGCCTGCCCTGCATACATCACGCATACCCGCTGCGCGGTTTCAGCCACCACCGCCAGGTCGTGGGTGATCAGGATCAAAGTCATGCCCTGCTCTTTTTGCAGGTTCAACAGCAGGTCCATGATCTGCGCCTGAATCGTCACGTCCAGCGCCGTGGTCGGTTCGTCGGCGATCAACAGCTTGGGCTCGGCCGCGATGGCCATGGCGATGGCCACCCGTTGGCTCATGCCTCCGGAGAGCTGATGGGGGTAGGCATCCAGGCGGCTTTCCGGTGCCGGGATTTCCACTTTCTTGAGCAGCTCCAGGGCGCGCTGGCGCGCAGCCTTGCCCTTGAGGCCGAGGTGAGTGCGCAGCACTTCCTCGATCTGGTAGCCCACGGTGTAGCTGGGGTTCAGAGCCGTCATCGGGTCCTGGAACACCATGGCCAGGTCTTTGCCGACTACACGGCGGCGCTGGCGCTTGCTCAGGCGCTGCATGTCGTTGCCGTCGAACTGCACAGAGTCGGCGGTGATGATGCCGGGGGCGTCGATCAGGCCCATCAGCGCCATCATGGTCACCGATTTCCCGGAGCCGGATTCCCCCACGATAGCCAGCACTTCGCCCCGCTCGACCGACAGGCTCAGGCCGTCGACCACGGGCACCGCGTTCTTGTCACCGAAACGCACGCTGAGGTTCTTGATTTCCAGTAATGCCATGGTGGTTCTCCTCAGAGCGCGTTCTTGAGTTTCGGGTCCAGCGCATCGCGCAGGCCATCACCCATCAGGTTGATTGCCAGCACGCTGAGCAGGATGGTCAGGCCCGGCAGGCTCACTACCCACCAGGCGCGCTCAATGTAGTCGCGGGCCGAGGCCAGCATGGTGCCCCACTCCGGAGTCGGCGGTTGCACGCCCAAGCCGAGAAAGCCCAGCGCCGCGGCGTCCAGAATCGCGGAAGAGAAGCTCAGCGAAGCCTGCACGATCAGCGGCGCCATGCAGTTGGGCAGCACGGTGATGAACATCAGCCGCGGCAGGCTGGCGCCGGCCAGCCGTGCGGCGGTCACGTAGTCGCGATGCAGCTCGCCCATCACCGCCGCGCGGGTCAGCCGCACGTAGGAGGGCAGCGAGACCACGGCGATGGCGATGACGGTGTTGATCAGGCCAGGGCCGAGGATGGCGACGATCGCCACGGCCAGTAGCAGCGAAGGCAAGGCCAGCATCACGTCCATCAAGCGAGTGATCGCCGGGCCCATCAAGCGTGGGAAGAACCCTGCCAGCAAGCCCAGAAGGATGCCGGGAATCAACGACATCACCACCGACGAAAGGCCGATCAGCAGCGACAGGCGCGCGCCATGGATCAACCGCGAGAGTAGGTCGCGGCCCAGCTCGTCGGTCCCGAGCAGATAGGTCAGCTGGCCACCCTCCAACCACGATGGCGGGGTGAGCAGGGCATCGCGAAATTGCTCGCTGGGGTCATGGGGGGCGACCCAAGGCGCAAACAACGCGCAGAACACGATCAGCAGGATGAACGCAAGGCCAGCGACGGCGCCTTTGTTGCGTGAGAACGCCTGCCAGAATTCCTTCAGTGGCGAGGGGTAGAGCAGGCTTTGGTCCAGCGCGGTGGCCGGTGTTTGAGTTTTCATGTCAGGGCCCTCAGCGCTGATGACGGATGCGTGGGTTGGCCAGGCCGTAGAGGATGTCCACCACGAAGTTGACCAGGATCACCAGGCAGGCGATCAGCAGGATGCCGTTTTGCACCACGGGGTAGTCGCGGGCGCCGATGGCCTCGATCAGCCATTTGCCGATGCCCGGCCAGGAAAAGATCGTTTCGGTCAGCACGGCGCCGGCGAGCAGGGTGCCGACCTGCAGGCCAAACACCGTCAGTACCGGGATCAGCGCATTGCGCAGGCCATGGATGAACACCACGCGGGCCGGCGACAGGCCCTTGGCCCGTGCGGTACGGATGTAATCCTCACGCAGCACTTCCAGCATCGAGGAGCGAGTCATGCGCGCGATGACCGCCAGCGGGATGGTCCCCAGCACGATCGAAGGCAGGATCAGGTGCTTGAGCGCATCCAGCCAGGCGCCCTCATCTTCGCTGTAGAGCGTGTCGATGAGCATGAAGCCGGTATGGGGCTGGATATCGTAGAGCAGGTCGATGCGGCCGGACACCGGTGTCCAGCCCAGGCTCACCGAAAAGAACATGATCAGGATCAGGCCCCACCAGAAGATCGGCATCGAATAGCCGGCCAGGGAAATGCCCATCACCCCGTGGTCGAACAGCGAGCCACGCTTGAGCGCGGCGATCACCCCGGCAAGCAGGCCGAACACGCCGGCAAACAGCAGAGCTGCCAGCGAAAGCTCGAGCGTAGCGGGGAACAGGTTGAGGAATTCGTGCCACACGCTGGTGCGGGTGCGCAGCGACTCTCCCAGGTTGCCGTGGGCGAGCTGGCCGATGTAATCGAAATACTGCAGATACAACGGCTTGTTCAGCCCCAGCCGCTCCATGGCCTGGGCGTGCATCTCAGGGTCGACGCGCCGCTCGCCCATCATCACTTCCACCGGATCTCCCGGGATCATGCGAATCAGTGCAAACGTCAACAGAGTGATGCCGAAAAAGGTGGGGATCAACAACCCCACTCGGCGGGCAATGAAGCTCAACATGGTTCAGGCTACCTCATCGGCGCCCGGTCCCACGTGCACGTAACGCGGGCCGGGCGATCATTTACTTCACCTGGGTGGTGGCGAAGTTGTTATTGGTCAAGGGGCTGATCGTGTAGCCCTCGACGTTCTTGCGCATAGCCACGAAGAGCTTGGGATAGGCCAGGCTCAGCCATGGTTGTTGCTGGTTGAAAATCACCTGTGCCTGCTCATAGAGCGCCGCCCGTTTGCTCGGGTCGGTTTCGGCACGGGCCTGGGCGATCAGGGCGTCGAAGCCCTTGTCGCACCAGCGCGCGGCGTTTTCGCCGCTGCGCGCGGCATCGCAGCTCAGGTTGGGGGTGATGAAGTTGTCGGGGTCGCCGTTGTCGCCGGCCCAACCATAGAAGGTCAGGTCGTGCTGCCCCAGCTTGATGGCCCTGACCATCTCACCCCATTCCATGGTGCGAATGTCGGCTTTAAGGCCTACCTTGGCCAGGTCCGCCTGCAACAACTGCGCCGACAACCCCGGGTTGGGGTTGGTAGGGCCGCCGCCGTTGCGGGTGAATACGGTGAACGTGGTGCCTTCCGGCACGCCAGCTTCTTGCAGCAAGGCGCGGGCTTTGGCCGGGTCATGGGGAAGGTCCTTGACCTGCTGGTTGAAGCCCAGCAGCGTGGAAGGGTACGGGCCGGTGCCCACCACTGCGTTGCCGTCGCCGAACAGTGTGCGCACCAGAAGGGGTTTGTCCAGCGCCATCTGGATAGCCTGGCGAACGCGCACGTCCTTGAGCCACTTGTGCTCGGTGTTCATCGCGACGTAGCTGACCAGCAAGGCCTCCATTTGCTGCACCTTCAGCGCAGGGTCCGCCTCGATGGCCTTGATGTCGTCAGGCTTGGGATAAACCATCACCTGGCACTCATTGGCACGCAGTTTTTGCAGTCGGGTGTTGGCGTCTACGGTGATCGCAAAGACCAGCGGGTCGGCAGGTGGCTTGCCAGCGAAGTAGTCGGGGTTGGCACGAAACCGAACCTGGGCATCCTTGGCGTAGCGGCTGAAAATGAACGGGCCGGTGCCGATCGGCTGGGCATTGAGCTTTCCAGGGGTGCCAGCCTTCAGCAGTTGGTCGGCGTATTCTGCCGAATAGATGGACGTGAAGCCCATGGCCAGGTCCCGAATGAAAGGCGCTTCGGGGCGAGTCAGGTAAAACGTGACGGTCATGTCGTCGACCTTCTCGACACGCTCGAGCAGGTCTTTGAAGCCCATCGCCTCGAAATAGGGATAACCCATCGTCGATTGGGCGTGCCAAGGGTGCTTAGGGTCCAGCTGACGTTGGAAACTGAACACTACGTCGTCGGCGTTCAGGGTGCGGGTGGGTTTGAAATACTCAGTGGTATGAAACTTCACCCCAGGTCGCAGGTGGAAGGTGTAGCGCTTGCCGTCTTCGCTGATGTCCCAACGCTCGGCCAATGACGGCGCGATATCGGTGGTACCCGGCTTGAACGTCACCAGGCGGTTGAACACGGTCTCGGCGGAAGCATCAGCGGTGGTGGCCGCAGTGTACTGAACGATGTCGAAACCTTCCGGGCTGGCTTCGGTGCACACCACCAGCGGTTTGGCGGTGGCCGTGGCGCATAGGCCCAACAGCGTCGCGGCGAGCGCGGCGCGCAGTGCTTGCGTATTCATCGTAGGCCCTCTTCTGGCAACAACAGGTGTGGCCACCACCGTTTGGACAACGGTGGTGGCCTACGGGTTTACAGGATGTTGAACGGCACGGTGGTCACCACCCGCAGCTCGTTCAGGCTGCCATCGGCCTGGTTGGCCGAGGCGCGGTGCGCGGTGTAGGTGGCGCGCACGCTGGAGCCCTTGAGGGCACCGCTTTGGAGGGTGTATGCAGTGCCGAAACCATACTCGTAGTGGGTCTCGCCATCGAGGTTGCTAAGGTTGCCATAGCCTGTGCCGGTGTAGTGGGTGCCGTCGATGCCCCAGCCACGTGCGGTGTATACGTTGAATTTGAGCCCCGGAACGCCGTACTCGGCCATGTTCAGCAGGTAGCCGAACTGCAGGGATTTCTCGTTCGGGCCGTTGAAGTCCGACAGCAGTGAGTTGGCCAGGAAGATGCCGTTGGTTTCGTGCAGGTAGTCGAAGTATTCGTTACCGTCGACCTGTTGCCAGCCGACCATCACGCTGTGGGCGCCGTGGGTGAGGGTCAATGCCAGGCTGTAGGTGTCGTTGTCGATTGCACCCAGTTTGGCCGAGCCCTCGTCGCGGGTCTTGTAGTAATTGAACGCGGTGTTGAGCGCCAGCGAGTTGGGGTCGCCCAGGTCGTGGGTCAGGCCGAAGTAGTACTGGTTCCAGAAATCTTTCGCCTGAGTGGCGTAGAAACTGGTTTCCAGGCTTTCCATAGGCTTGTAGGTCACGCCGGCGGTGCTGACGTGATCGGTCGACACGGCACGGTTGCCGTATTCGGACACAAAACGCGTCAGGCTCTGCTCGGTACGCGGTGACACGCGGTCGAAGGTGCCGGCATCGAAGCTCAGGTTGTTGAACTCGGCGCTGTGCACGCTCAGGCCTTCGAAGCTTGAGGGCAGGGCGCGGTTGCCGATGGTGGCGATCATCGGCGTGTTCATGTTCTGCCGCCCGGCAGTGATGGTGGTGTTAGACACTCGCGCCTGCAGGTTGGCCAGGCCCAGTTTGCTCCACTGGCCCACGGCGTCGCCGTCGGCGTGGGTCAGGGTGCGGTTGCCGCCGCCGGCGATGCGGTCGTGGTTCTGCTGCAGGGCCACCTCATTGTAGGCCGCTACCTGCGCCGCGAGCCCCAGGGTGCCCTGGGTGAACCCCGAGGTGTAATTGACGATGGTGCCCTGGGTCCAGGTTTCACGCAGGCTGGTGGATTCGGTCGTACCGTCCTTCTTCTGGATCGAGAAGCGCGTGTCGCGCTTGGTGCGCTCCTGGGCGAAGAAGTTCTTGGTCGAGCCGCTTAGCGATTGGCCAGCAACGAAGCCGGTGGCTTCGGCCTGGGCACTGCTGCTCTTGAGCTGTGTGGGAACGAACGCCTGGCTGGCGGAATCGGCCAGGGCAGGGCCGCTGGTGCCGGCAATGGCCAGCGCCAGAAGCGTACGGGTGGACATCTGCATGGGTGTTGCTCCTGTTTTTCTTTCTCGTTGTGTACCGGCGTGTGCGCACCGGGTGTTGCAGCCTTCGTTGTGCGACGAAGGCATTTTTTTGGCAAAAGCTTGCCCGCAAAGCTCTGAGGCCCTGTCGGGAATTCAATGCGTGGGCACGGCTGAGCCGAGGCACCCCTGTTCAGGGGTACCCGCTCAGTCGGTCAGCGTTCGGGAGGGTTCAGTCCTTGATACCGACGCCGTAGAAGGAGTTCAGGCCCAAGGGGCTGATCTTGAAGCCTTCCACCTTGTCACTCATGGGCTGATAGACCGTCGAGTGGGCGATAGGGGTGTAGGGGACTTGCTGCTTGAGCAACTGCTGGGCCTTTTCGTACAGCGGGATGCGATCGGCCTGCTTGGGCGTGGCCTTGGCGGCCTTGATCAACTTGTCGTAGTCCTGGTTGCAGAACTTGGCAAAGTTGTTGCCGTTGACCGCATCGCAGCCGAACAGCGTGCCCAGCCAGTTATCGGGGTCGCCGTTGTCACCGCTCCAACCGATCAACATGGCATCGGTTTCGCCGGCCTTGGCGCGCTTGATGTATTCGCCCCATTCATAGCTGACGATCCGCGCATTGATGCCAATCTTTTTCCAGTCCGATTGCAGCATCTCGGCCATCAGGCGTGCGTTCGGGTTATAGGGGCGCTGCACAGGCATCGCCCACAGCTGGATCTCGGTCCCTTCCTTCACACCTGCTTGCTTGAGCAGGGCTTTGGCCTTTTCGGGGTCAAAGGGCGCGTCTTTGATGGATTTGTCGTAGGACCACTGGGTTGGCGGCATGGCGTTGACGGCAAGCTGGCCTGCACCTTGGTAAACGGCCTCGATGATGCGCTTCTTGTCGACCGCCATGTCCAGGGCCTGGCGCACGCGCAGGTCATCAAGCGGCTTATGGGTAACGTTGTAGGAGATGTAGCCCAGGTTGAAGCCAGGCTGGTTGGGCATCTGCAGGGCCTTGTCGGCCTCAAGCGGCTTGATGTCGGCCGGCCGCGGGTAGGCGGTCACCTGGCATTCGTTGCGCTTGAGCTTCTGTGCGCGCACCGAGGCGTCGGTGGTGATGGCGAAGATCAGGTTGTCGATCTTCACATCCGAAGGGTTCCAGTAATCCTTGTTGCCCTTGTAGCGAATCTGGGCGTCTTTCTGATAGCGGCTGAACACGAACGGCCCTGTGCCGATCGGCTGCTGGTTGATCAGCTCGGGTTTGCCTTCCTTGAGCAGCTTGGCGGCGTACTCGGCGGACTGGATCGAGGCAAAGCTCATCGCCAGGTTCTGGATGAACGCTGCATCCACGGTGCCAAGCTGGAAGCGCACGGTGTGATCGTCGACTTTCTCGACCTTCTTGATGTTGTCGTTCATCCCCATGTCGGTGAAATAGGGGAACTCGGTGGGGTAAGCCTTGCGAAACGGCATGTTCGGGTCGAGCATGCGATTGAACGTGAACAGCACGTCATCGGCGTTGAATTCGCGCGTGGGCTTGAAGTAATCGGTGGTGTGGAACTTCACGCCTTCGCGCAGGTGAAACGTGTAGGTCAGCCCATCGTCGGAAACGTCCCAGCTGGTCGCCAGGCCTGGGATGACCGTGGTGCCGCCGCGCTCGAACTGTGTCAGCCGATTGAAGACGGTCTCAGCCGAGGCGTCGAAGTCGGTGCCGGTGGTGTACTGGCCCGGGTCGAAGCCAGCCGGGCTGCCCTCCGAGCAATAAACCAGGTTGGAAGCGGCCTGTGCCAGAGGAGATAAAGCGAGCAAACCAGCACTAACGACGAAAGGAATCACAGCAGCTTTGAGCATGGTGGCCTCATTGTTGTCTTCTTCGAAAGAGGGCGGCCTTGTGAGCGCCCCTCCGATACTTATGCAGGCGCCATACCCGGTGCAACGTCAGAGTGTAAGACTTTTCGCAAATTGTTGTACGCAAGTACTAGAATGTCGCATCGATGTAACTTACCCCGGTCGATAGTAGGCGCCTATGTTCGTTTTCGAACCTTCTGGCACAGTGTAGGCGCTCGGCGGCCAAGAGGGTGCCGATGTTAGTTTCGGCACCGCTGGCAGGTTCTCAGGGCATCTGCACTTCAATGACGCCACTGGCGTTTATCTGCACTTCGGTGGTGCCGGCTTCCACGTCGGGAGTGACCGGTGCGCTATCGGCGCGGGCTGCCTTCATCATCATGGGGGCCGGCGCCACCGGGAAACGGACCTGCCCGTCGCTGTCCAGGTTCAGGCTCACCACGCGATAACCGGTGCCTCCCATCGCCTCAGCCACGTGCTGCGCCCGGGCCTTGAAGTCTGCGACGGCCTCTTTGAGCAATGCATCTTCGTTTTCCTTGCGCGTGGCATGCGCGATATCGAAACTCATACCGCTCAACTTCAGGCTCTGCTGCAGCTCACCTGTGAGCTTGGAAAGAGCAGGAAAATCCTGGCTTTCAAGGCGCAACTCGGCACGCTCACGCCAGGCGGTGATCTTCTGGCCCTTATCGTCGTACACCGGGTAGCTCTGGCGGGTGCCCACGCGTACGGTCACACCCTCTACGGCGCGTGCCTGCGCCAGTGCCTTGTTAAGGGTTTCGCTCACGCCCTTGGCCAGTTGCGCAGGGTCACGGCCTTGATCCTCGGTATAGAGCGTCACGTTCATCAGGTCTCGCGGCACCTCGCGGGTGGCTTCGGCGCGCAGCGAGACCTGGTTGTAGTTCAGCGCTTCTGCACCTGCCAGGGGCGAGAGCAACAGGCCGGCGGCCAACAGCAGGGCAGGGCGATAACGATGCGTGAGCATTTGAAACTCCTTGTTCTGGAAATACCGGTGGGCACCACTGTGGTGCTTTGCCGCAGTTTTGTCAGCCTCTGGCTGGCATTGGGTATACTTGCCGCTTCCCTTTGACAGCCTGGAGCGCGCATGTTCGCGGCATTGCCACCGTTGTCCGCCAGCCGCCAGAACCTCTGGCGGCTAACGTTGATTCGTATCCTGGTGCTGGCTGCGCAGGCAGGCTCGGTCGGCTTTGCCTGGTTGACACACTTGTTGCCGCTGCCCTGGTTGGCACTGGTGATCACCCTGGCGTTTTCCGCTGTGCTCTGTGCGCTCACTGCTGCGCGCCTGCGCCTGCCGCTGCCGGTGACCGAGTTCGAATACGCCGTGCAACTGGGCTGCGACCTGCTCATCCACAGCGTGCTGCTCTACTACTCCGGCGGCTCGACCAACCCGTTCGTTTCCTATTACCTGGTGCCCCTCACCATTGCGGCGGTCACCCTGCCGTGGGTGTATTCGCTGGCCCTCTCGGGCCTGGCGTTGGTCAGCTACACCTTTCTGCTGCTGCGGTTCTACCCCCTGGAAACCTACCCGGTGGCGCGGGAGAACATGCAGGTCTATGGCATGTGGATGAGCATCGCGCTGGCGGCGGGGGTGATTACATTCTTTGCCGCGCGTATGGCCGAGGAGCTGCGGCGCCAGGAACAATGGCGCGCGCAGCGCCGTGAAGAGGGCCTTAGGGACCAGCAATTGCTGGCGGTGGCAACCGAGGCGGCCGGTGCGGCACATGAGCTCGGCACGCCGTTGGCGACCATGAGCGTGTTGCTCAAGGAGATGCGCCAGGAGCACCGCGACCCGGCCCTGCAAGAAGACCTGGCCCTGCTCCAGGAGCAGGTGCAGCAGTGCAAGCAGACCTTGCAGCAGTTGGTGCGGGCCGCTGAGGCCAACCGCCGGCTGGACGTGACTGCCCGGCCGGTGACGGCCTGGCTGGATGAGACCTGCAATCGCTGGCACCTGATGCGCCCCGAGGTAACCTACAGGGCCGAGGTGACAGGCGCCGGTGATATCCCCCAGATCGCGCCGCCGCCGGACTTGACCCAGGCACTGCTCAACCTGCTCAACAATGCAGCCGACGCCTGCCCGGACGATCTGCTCGCCAGCGTAGACTGGGACGATGAAAACATCTTCATCCGAATTCGCGACCACGGTGCGGGTGTCCCCCTAGCTATTGCCGAGCAAATCGGCAAACCTTTCTTCACGACCAAGGGCAAGGGCTTCGGCCTTGGCCTGTTTTTGAGCAAGGCCAGCGTCACGCGCGCTGGTGGCTCGGTCAAACTCTACCGTCACGAGCAGGGCGGCACCCTTACCGAACTGCGCCTGCCCGTGCAGCCTCAGGAGGCTTGAATGACAGACGACATCCCGCACACCGAAGGCGAAGACCTGCCGCACCTGCTGCTGGTGGACGATGACACCACCTTCACCCGCGTGATGGCCCGTGCCATGGCTCGCCGCGGCCTGCGCGTGAGCACGGCCAGCTCGGCCGAGGAAGGCTTGGCCCTGGCCCAGCAGGATTTGCCCGACTACGCCGCACTGGACCTGAAAATGGAAGGCGACTCAGGCCTGGTGCTGCTGCCCAAGTTGCTGGCGCTGGACCCGGAAATGCGCGTCGTGCTGCTCACCGGGTATTCGAGCATCGCCACTGCGGTCGAGGCGATCAAGCGCGGCGCGCGCAACTACCTGTGCAAGCCGGCCGACGCCGATGACGTGCTGGCGGCATTGATGTCCGACCACGCCGACCTCGACACCCTGGTGCCAGACAACCCCATGTCGGTCGACCGCCTGCAGTGGGAGCACATCCAGCGTGTGCTGGGCGAGCATGAAGGCAATATTTCTGCCACTGCACGCGCCCTGGGCATGCACCGGCGCACCTTGCAGCGCAAATTGCAGAAGCGGCCGGTACGCCGCTAATCCCTATCTGCCGCCGGCAACGCCCCAAAGCGGTCGGTGCCGGCCGGCCAGCGAGCCTGAACATGACATCGAACACAGATAATGCAGTGGGCCTTCGTGTGCCTGCCGGAAACTTCCTAAAACGCGTATGGCGCCTCGCCGTGCCCTACTGGCGCAGCGAAGAAAAGCGCAAGGCGTGGACGCTGCTCATCGCCGTGCTGGGCCTGTCGCTGTTCAGCGTAGCGGTCTCGGTGTGGTTCAACGGCTGGTACCGCGACTTCTACAACGCTCTGGAGAAAAAGGATTTCAGCGCCTTCGGCACGCTGATCGCGCATTTCACCGTCATCGCCATGGTGGCGATTTTGGCGGCGGTGTACCGGCTCTACCTGACGCAGATGCTGACCATCCACTGGCGGCGTTGGCTGACCGAGCAGCACTTCGCCCGGTGGTTAGGGCACAAGAACTACTATCAGCTCGAAACTGCAACCTACCTGGACAACCCCGACCAGCGCATCAGCGAAGACATCAATAGTTTCACCAGCGATACCCTGAGCCTGGGCCTGGGCTTCGTCAGGACCATCGTGAGCCTGGTGTCGTTCTCGGTGATTCTGTGGGGGGTATCGGGCAGTGCGCAGGTTGCTGGCTTCGATGTGCCTGGGTACATGTTCTGGGTGGCGTTGGCCTATGCCGGGGTGGGCAGCTGGCTGACCCACATTATCGGCCGCCGCTTGATCCCATTGTCCAATCTGCAGCAACGCTACGAGGCCAATCTGCGATTCTCGATGGTGCGCATTCGCGAAAACGCCGAAAGTATTGCTCTGTCCAACGGCGAGCCGGATGAGCACCGCCGCTTGAGTGCCCGCTTCGGTGCGGTATGGGAAAATTTCTGGCAGACGATGCGTGTGCAGAAGCGCCTGACCTACTTCACTTCCGGCTACGACCAGTTGGCAGTGATCCTGCCGCTTGCACTGGCAGCACCGCGTTATTTCGCCGGCAAGATCGAGCTAGGGGAGCTGATGCAGATCAGCTCGGCTTTCGGCAACGTGCAGGAGAGCATGAGCTGGTTCATCTCGGCGTATACCTCGCTGGCCAGCTGGCGTGCCACCTGTGACCGCTTGCTCGGCTTTCACGACGACATGGCTGCCAACGAAACCCGCCCCCAGGCGGTGGAAGTGGTGCAGCAGGGCAGTGCGCTGGCCCTGAATGACGTGGCGCTGAACCTAGCCGATGGGCGCCAGCTGGTCAGCGGGGCGTCGCTACAGTTGGCCCCCGGTGAACGGTTGATGCTCAGTGGCCCGTCGGGCAGCGGCAAAAGCTCGCTGCTGCGCGCGATGGGCCGGCTCTGGCCCGACGGCGCCGGCCGGATCGTGCTGCCGGGGGAGCGCTACCTGTTCCTGCCGCAAAAGCCCTACCTGCCGATCGGCCCGCTGCGCGAGTCGCTCAGCTATCCCGCGCCCGCCACAGCCTATACCGACCAGGCCCTGGCCGAAGCGTTGCGCAGTTGCCGGCTCGACCACCTTACCGGGCGGCTGGATGACAGCGAGCATTGGCAGCGCCTGCTCTCGCCGGGCGAGCAGCAGCGCCTGGCCTTCGCCCGTGCTTTGCTCTACCGGCCGCGCTGGCTGTTCATGGACGAGGCCACTTCGGCCATGGACGAAGAAGATGAGGCGCTGCTCTACGAGCTACTGATCGAGCGTTTGCCCGGGGTCGGGATCGTCAGTGTCGGCCATCGCAGCACCCTCAAGCGGTTCCACCCGCGCCTGATGAGGATCGGCGAGGGCCGGTTGCTGGCGCAATGAGGCATGCCCGGGCCCATGGGATGCGCTATGATGCGGCCTGATCATTGGCCCGAGTTCGATGCACGTCATGGATAATCAGAGCGCTCTTCCACGCGCCCGCAAAAAGCCCCGCAGCCTGGCCCAGGAGCTGGTCGCCGTGCTCTCCGAGCGGATCCGCAGCGGTGAGCTCAAGCGGGGCGACAAGCTGCCTACCGAGTCCGCCATCATGGAAGAGCAGGGCGTGAGCCGCACCGTGGTACGTGAGGCCATCTCCCGCTTGCAAGCGGCAGGGCAGGTCGAAACCCGCCACGGCATCGGCACCTTCGTGCTCGACACGCCCAGCCCGAGCGGTTTCCGCATCGACCCGGCGACCATCGTCACGCTGCGTGACGTGCTAGCGGTGCTGGAATTGCGGATCAGCCTCGAGGTGGAGTCGGCAGGCCTGGCTGCCACGCGCCGCACGCCCGAGCAACTGGCCCAGATTCGCGAAGCGCTCGACGCCCTCAATGAAGGTGCAGCCCATTCGCTGGACGCAGTGGCCTCCGACTTCCAGTTCCACCTGCGCATTGCCCTGGCCACGGGCAATCGGTACTTCACCGACATCATGACCCACCTGGGCACCAGCATCATCCCGCGTACGCGCCTGAACTCGGCTCGCTTGGCACACGATGACCAGCAGCACTACATGAAGCGCCTGAGCCGTGAGCACGAGGAGATCTTCGATGCCATCGCTCGCCAGGATGCAGACGCCGCGCGGGCAGCGATGCGCCTTCACCTGACCAACAGCCGCGAGCGGTTGCGCCAGGCGCACGAAGAAGCAGCGCCGAGCACCGGGCTGAGCTGACTCCCCTCCCTATGGCAGGCGCCTTAGCGGCCCTTGGGCGCATGGCCGCCTGCCCGGCGGTGCGCATTGTGGAATACGGTTGCAAAGCCCCAAATGTGGTTGTACGATGACTAACAACATCGTGTGGCAATGCCCCGATGCCGTATTCCACATTCAGTGCACGCAGGGTGTTCCTACAATGACTCCACAAGAACTCAAGTCCATCCTCTCCGCCGGTCTGCTGTCCTTCCCGGTAACCGATTTCGATGCCCAGGGTGAATTCGACCCCAAAGGCTATATCAACCGCCTGGAATGGCTCGCTCCCTACGGCGCCAGCGCCCTGTTCGCCGCCGGCGGCACCGGTGAGTTCTTTTCCCTCGCGGCCGATGAATACTCTGCGATCATCAAGACCGCTGTAGACACCTGCGCCACCAGCGTTCCGATCCTGGCCGGCGTCGGTGGGTCGACCCGCCAGGCCATCGCTTACGCCCAAGAGGCCGAGCGTTTGGGGGCCAAGGGCCTGCTGCTGTTGCCGCACTACCTGACCGAAGCCGCGCAGGATGGCGTGGCCGCTCACGTGGAGGCGGTGTGCAAGTCGGTCAACATCGGCGTGATCGTGTATAACCGCAACGTTTGCCGGCTTAATGCTCCGCTGCTGGAGCAACTGGCCGAGCGCTGCCCGAACCTGATCGGCTACAAGGATGGCCTGGGCGATATCGAAACCATGGTGAGCATTCGTCGCCGCCTGGGCGAACGCTTCAGCTACCTGGGGGGGCTGCCCACTGCAGAGGTCTATGCCGCTGCCTACAAAGCACTGGGCGTGCCTGTGTACTCTTCGGCAGTGTTCAACTTCATCCCCAAGACCGCGATGGACTTCTACCATGCCGTTGCCAAGGACGACCACGCCACCGTCGGCAAGCTCATCGATGAGTTCTTCCTGCCGTACCTGGACATCCGTAATCGCAAGCCAGGCTACGCGGTCAGTATCGTCAAGGCCGGCGCCAAGATTGCGGGCTACGATGCCGGCCCGGTGCGTACCCCGCTGACCGATCTGACCGGCGAGGAAATCGAAATGCTCGCCGCGTTGATGCAC
The DNA here is from genome assembly GCF_003097135.1 of Pseudomonas sp. URIL14HWK12:I12. Taxonomy (GTDB): domain Bacteria; phylum Pseudomonadota; class Gammaproteobacteria; order Pseudomonadales; family Pseudomonadaceae; genus Aquipseudomonas. The sequence goes on along the minus strand of NZ_QEQL01000005.1, from coordinate 98,223 downwards.
AAGCTCGGCCCGCAATAAGGCCTTGTCACCTGCGCCGCTAACGGCGGCGCGGGTGCCTGATTCCCCCTTGCGCCCATCAGGCATGGGCCCGGCGCGCCACGAGCGCGCCGCCTCGTTTATGATGGGGTTGATATCAGTCGACGGACCTTTCCCGAATGCTCGCGCTTTTCCTGCAGACCCTGAACATTACCTTGCCGGTATTTTCCATGCTGGTGCTGGGGTGGGTGCTCAAGCGGGTCGGCTGGATCGACGATGGTTTCATTCGCGTCACCTCGGCGCTCGTGTTCAACCTCACCATGCCCTGCCTGCTGTTTCTCGGCATCGTTCACGCTGATTTCGAAACCTCGTTCAAGCCTGGCATCGTGCTGTATTTCACACTGGCGACCGTGCTCAGCTTCGTACTGATCTGGCGCTATGCGGTATGGCGTGTACCTCATGCCGACCGAGGCGTATTCGTGCAAGGGGCGTTCCGGGGCAACAACGGGGTGATTGGCCTGGCGCTCGCGGCGAGCATGTACGGTGCTTACGGTATTTCTCTGGGGTCGATCCTGGCCGGGTTGGTGATCGTTTGCTACAACGCGCTCTCGGTGATAGTGCTCTCGGTATATACGCCAGGGATGAAGTCTGACCCGCGCAGCGTGTCGCTCAATATCCTTCGCAACCCCCTGATCATCAGCGTGCTGGCGGCTATTGCCTTCGCGATGAGCGGCTTGCGCCTGCCGGCGTGGCTGGAGCAGTCGGGGCAGAGCCTGGCGCAGATGAGCCTTCCGTTGGGGTTGATCTGCATTGGCGGCAGCCTGTCGCTTGCGGCGTTGCGCGAGAGTAGCGCGACGGCGGTGGAAGCCAGCGTGGGCAAGATGGTCTGGTTGCCGTTGGTAGGCACCTTCGGCGCCTGGCTGTGCGGTTTTCGCGGGGCTGATCTGGGGATTTTGTTCTTGTACTTCGGCGCACCCACGGCGTCGGTCAGCTATGTGATGGTGCGAGCGGCCGGTGGTAACTACCCGTTAGCCGCGGCGATTGTGGTGATTACTACGGTAGCGGCGGCGGTGACCACCAACCTTGGTATTTTCATCCTGCAGGGTCTCGGGCTGATCTGACCCAGGCCCCTAGTGGCGGCGGCGCCAGCTGCGCCAAGCCCTGAAGGCCACCACGGCCGCCAGTAGAGATAGCGCGGGCAGCAGCCAGTGCTCCAACCGCGTTGCCAGCGGCATGCCGAAGGTAAAGCTGAGCAGATGAAGGCCAAACACGGCATAGAGCATCAGCAGAACCAGCCCTTCGAGCCGCGACACACGGTAGCCGGCGTAAAACAGCGGCATTGCCAGCAAGGCCACCCCTACCATCACCGGCAGCTCGAACGCCAGCGCGTTGGGCGACACCGACAGCGGCTCGGGGCTGGCCAATATGACGAACCCCAGCACGCCTAGCAGGTTGAACAGATTGCTGCCGATCACGTTGCCCACCGCCAGGTCGCGCTCCCCGCGCAGTAGGGCGATCAACGACATGGCCAGTTCCGGCAGCGAGGCGCAGATGGCCACGGCGGTAAGCCCCATGATGCGTTCCGACAGGCCCAGGTCTGTGGCCACGTCCAGGGTTGCGCCGATCAGCCAGCGGCTGCCCAGAGCCGTCGCGGCCAAGCCCGCCACCGCCAACCCTGCGGGCAATGCCAGGGAGCGGGGCCGGCCTTGGCGCGACCAACTGCGGCCATGGCGCCTTGCCTGGCCCAACAGGCGCCAAAGCCACAGCGCCAGCCCAGCGATCAGCAGCCCACCTTCGAGCGGGCCCAGGCTTTCGTTGAGGCAAAGGGCGTATACCAGCAAGGCGGCCAGCAGCATGGCAGGCAGGTCGTGCAGCACCACGGGCCGAGACACGCGCAATGGCGAGATCAGCGCGCACAGGCCCAGCGTCCCCAGCACGCTGAAAATCAACCCCCCGAACAGGCTGCCCAAGGCCAAATCGCCGGCGCCCTGAGTGCTGGCACGCAGTGCGATGGCCATCTGTGGGGCGCTGCTGCTGAGCGCTACTACGGTCAGCCCAAGGCGCACTGGCCGCATGTTCAGCCGATGCGCCAGGCCCACCGCCGCACGCACCATGCATTCTGCGCCCAGCAGCATCAGTGCCAGGCCGATGGCCCACTGGATCAGGCTCAAGGCGGGGAGGGTGGCCAGGTCGAAAATGGCAGCGCTCCTTCAGTCGTCGAGGTCTTGCACGCGCACGCGTGCCGTGCCGCTGCCGATCATACCCAGCTGCTCGGCGGCCGCTCGGGAAACGTCGATCAAACGGCCACGGGTGTGCGGGCCGCGGTCGTTGATGCGTACCACCACTGTTTTCTGGTTGGCAAGGTTGGTGACCAGCACTTTGCTGCCGAAGGGCAGCCGGCGGTGTGCAGCGGTCAGGGCATTCTGGTCGAAACGCTCGCCGCTGGCGGTGCGCTTGCCTTGGTGTCGGGCGCCATAATAGGAAGCTGTGCCTTGCTCGTCATAGCCGTGAGGATCGATCGGAGGCTCGGCCTCGTTCATCAGGGCGCAGCCGCCCAGCAACATCAGGCCCAGGGCCAAGGCGAATGAGCGCCACATGGCAGTGTCCTTGGAGTGTGGAGCGCCCGCCGGAAGTGGCGGGCGCAGGTCAGGGTCAGCCTTCGAGCTTGCGCTTGAGCAGTTCGTTCACCTGCCCGGGGTTGGCCTTGCCTTTGGAGGCTTTCATGGCCTGGCCCACGAAGAAGCCGAACATCTTGCCGCGCTTGGCCTCGTCGGCGGCGCGGTACTGCTCGACCTGGGCAGCATTGGCAGCCAGCACTTCATCAAGCATCGCCTCGATGGCGCCACTGTCGGTGACCTGCTTGAGGCCCTTGGCTTCGATGATCTGATCGGCAGAGCCTTCGCCGGCGGCCATCGCTTCGAACACCATCTTGGCGATCTTGCCGGAGATGGTGTTGTCACGGATGCGCTGAATCATCCCGCCCAGATGCTCGGCGCTGACCGGCGACTGCTCGATCTCCAGGCCCAGCTTGTTGAGCAGGCTGCCCAGTTCGACCATCACCCAGTTGGCCGCCAGCTTGGCATCGCCACCGGCGCTGGCCACCGTTTCGAAGTAGTCGGCCTGTTCACGGCTGGAAGCAAGCACCGAGGCGTCGTATTGCGAAAGGCCATACTGGCTCTGGAAACGCTCGACCTTCTGCGGGGGCAGCTCCGGCAAGCCGGCGCGCACGGTTTCGATGAAGGCGCTCTCAACCACTACCGGCAGCAGGTCGGGGTCGGGGAAGTAGCGGTAGTCGTTGGCTTCTTCCTTGCTGCGCATGGAGCGAGTGACGTCCTTGTTGGGGTCGTACAGGCGCGTTTCCTGCACCACCTTGCCGCCGTCCTCGATCAGTTCGATCTGGCGCTGGATCTCGTGGTTGATGGCTTTTTCGATGAAGCGGAACGAGTTGACGTTCTTGATCTCGCAGCGCGTGCCGAACTCGGCCTGGCCCTTGGGCCGTACCGAAACGTTGCAGTCGCAGCGCAGTGAGCCTTCGGCCATGTTGCCGTCGCAGATACCCAGGTAGCGCACCAGGGCGTGAATGGCCTTGACGTAGGCCACGGCTTCCTTGGCGCTGCGCATGTCTGGCTCGGAGACGATCTCCAGCAGCGGGGTGCCGGCACGGTTGAGGTCAATGCCCGAGGCGCCGTTGAAGTCTTCGTGCAGGCTCTTGCCGGCGTCTTCTTCCAGGTGCGCGCGGGTGATGCCCACCCGCTTGATGGTGCCGTCTTCCAGGGTGATGTCCAGATAGCCCTTGCCCACGATCGGGTGGTCCATCTGGCTGATCTGGTAGCCTTTGGGCAGGTCGGGGTAGAAGTAGTTCTTGCGTGCGAACACGTTACGCTGCCCGATTTCAGCATTCACCGCCAGGCCGAACATCACGGCCATGCGCACGGCCTCGGCATTGAGCACCGGCAGCACGCCGGGCATGCCCAGGTCGACCAGGCTGGCCTGGGTGTTGGGCTCGGAGCCGAAGGTGGTGGCGCTTCCGGAGAAGATCTTCGACGCGGTGGCCAGCTGGGTATGAATCTCCAGCCCGATCACGACTTCCCATTGCATGTATGTCTCTCCTCAGAACCCTTCCGGCGACCGGCTGTGCCAGTCGGTGACCTGCTGGTAGCGGTGCGCGATATTGAGCAGCCGCCCTTCCTGGAAGTAGGGGGCCAGCAGTTGCACGCCCACCGGCATGCCGTCGACGAAACCTGCAGGCATCGAAAGCCCCGGCAGGCCGGCCATGTTGGCGGTGATGGTGTAGAAGTCTTCCAGGTACGCTGCCGTCGGGTCGGCATTCTTGGCGCCCAGCTTCCAGGCTGGGTTCGGCGTGGTCGGGCCAAGGATCACGTCGACCTCCTTGAAGGCCGCCATGAAGTCGTTCTTGATCAGCCGGCGGATCTGCTGCGCCTTGATGTAGTAGGCGTCGTAGTAACCCGCCGAGAGGGCATAAGTGCCCACCATGATGCGCCGCTGCACCTCGGGGCCGAAGCCCTCGCCGCGGGAGCGTTTGTAAAGATCGGTGAGGTCGACCGGGCTTTCGCAGCGGTAGCCGAAGCGCACGCCGTCGAAGCGCGACAGGTTCGAGGACGCCTCGGCCGGGGCGATGACGTAGTAGGCCGGGATCGCGTGGCCCAGGTTGGGCAGGCTGATCTCGCGGACCTGCGCCCCAAGCTTGCGCAGCTCGTCGGCGGCCGCTTGCACCGCATCGCCCAGGCGCGGGTCGAGCCCTGCGCCGAAGTACTCCTTCGGCAGGCCGATGCGCAGGCCTTCCAGCGGAGCGTTGAGGCTTGCGCTGTAGTCGGGCACCGGTTCATCGATGCTGGTGGAGTCTTTGGGGTCGAAGCCGGCCATCGCCTGCAGCAGCATTGCGCAGTCTTCGGCGCTGCGTGCCAGCGGGCCGCCCTGGTCGAGGCTGGAGGCATAGGCGATCATGCCCCAGCGTGACACGCGGCCGTAGGTAGGCTTGAGGCCGGTGAGGTTGGTGAAGGCCGCTGGCTGGCGGATGGAGCCGCCGGTGTCGGTGCCAGTGGCCGCCGGCACCAGGCGCGCGGCCACTGCCGCTGCCGAGCCGCCGGACGAGCCGCCTGGCACGTGGTCGGTGTGCCAAGGGTTGCGCACCGGGCCGAAGTGGCTGTTCTCGTTGGCCGAGCCCATGGCGAACTCGTCCATGTTGGCCTTGCCCAGGGTCACGGTGCCGGCCGCGGCGAGCTTCTCTACCACGGTGGCGTTATAGGGTGCCTGAAAGTTGGCCAGCATGCGCGAGGCGCAGGTGGTGAGCACGCCTTGGGTGCAGAACAGATCTTTGTGGGCGATCGGTGCACCCAGCAACGCGCCGGTTTCGCCAGCAGCCCGGCGGGCGTCCGCTGCGCGGGCCTGCTCGAGCGCCAGTTCAGGGGTGACGGTGATGAAGCTGTTGAGCTCGCCATCGCGCTGGGCGATACGGGCGAGCAGCGTTTGCGCCAGTTCCTCGGCGGAAAAGGCTTTGTCGGCCAGGCCTTTGGCGACCTGGGCGAGGGTCAGTTCGTGCATGACAGGCTCTTTTCCTTAGTCGATGACTTTGGGGACCAGGTAAAGGCCACTCTCGGTGGCCGGGGCGACGGCCTGGTAGGCCTCGCGCTGGTTATGTTCGGTTACCTGGTCGGCGCGCAGGCGCTGGAAGGCTTCCAGCGGGTGCGCCAGGGGGGCGATGCCTTGCGTGTCGACGGCCTGCATCTGGTCGACCAGGCCCAGGATGCTGTTCAATGCATCGATGGTGCTGGGGAGGTCGGCCTCGTTCAGGCCCAGGCGGGCCAGATGGGCGATTTTTTCCACGTCGCTGCGCTCGAGCGCCATTGGGGATCCTCGATCAAGGGCGGCGGATTCGTTCCGCGCCGGGGAACACGCTCCCGATCACGCGGTCACATGGCCTCGTTCATGTGGTGGCGTGGCCGGGAAAACAGCCAATTTAACATATTGGCGCCTTGCCCAAAATCCCCGCCGTTGTTAGAGTTTGCGCCACTTTTTTACCCACGCGTTGCCAGGGTCATCTTTCCATGTTCAAGAAACTGCGTGGCATGTTTTCCAGCGATCTCTCTATCGACCTGGGTACAGCCAACACCCTTATCTACGTGCGTGAGCGCGGTATTGTCCTGAATGAACCCTCCGTGGTCGCCATTCGTACCCATGGCAACCAGAAGAGCGTAGTGGCCGTCGGTACCGACGCCAAGCGCATGCTCGGCCGTACTCCGGGCAACATTGCCGCCATTCGTCCGATGAAGGACGGCGTGATCGCCGACTTCAGCGTTTGCGAAAAAATGCTCCAGTACTTCATCAACAAGGTGCACGAGAACAGCTTTCTGCAGCCCAGCCCTCGGGTGCTGATCTGCGTGCCATGCAAGTCCACCCAGGTCGAGCGCCGTGCCATCCGTGAATCGGCGCTGGGTGCCGGTGCGCGCGAAGTGTTTCTGATCGAGGAGCCCATGGCGGCTGCCATCGGCGCCGGGCTGCCCGTCGAGGAAGCCCGCGGTTCGATGGTCGTAGACATCGGCGGCGGCACCACCGAAATCGCCCTGATTTCCCTGAACGGGGTGGTCTACGCCGAGTCCGTCCGGGTGGGGGGTGATCGTTTCGATGAGGCCATCGTCACTTACGTGCGCCGCAACTACGGCAGCCTGATCGGCGAATCCACCGCCGAGCGCATCAAGCAGGAAATCGGCACCGCCTACCCGGGCGGCGAAGTGCGAGAAGTCGACGTACGCGGCCGCAACCTGGCCGAAGGTGTGCCGCGCGCGTTCACGCTCAACTCCAACGAAGTGCTCGAAGCGCTGCAGGAATCCCTGGCGACCATCGTTCAGGCCGTCAAGAGCGCGCTGGAGCAATCGCCGCCCGAGCTGGCGTCCGACATCGCCGAGCGCGGCCTGGTGCTCACCGGGGGCGGCGCGCTGCTGCGCGACCTCGACAAGCTGCTGGCGCAAGAGACCGGCCTCCCGGTGATCGTCGCCGAAGACCCGCTCACCTGCGTCGCCCGTGGCGGTGGCCGTGCGCTGGAAATGATGGACAAGCACACCATGGATCTGCTCTCCAGCGAGTGAGCCAACCATGGCGGTTTACAGGCGGCACCCAGGGGTGCTACCTGTATGCCGACTCCCCGTGCCATTCGGTTTTCCCATGAACCACTGCCCGTCCATCTGCCCGAAAGGAGCGGATCATTAAACCGCTGTTCAGCAAAGGCCCTTCGCTGGGCATCCGCCTGCTGGTGCTGGCCGTGTTGTCCGTTGCCTTGATGGTGGTCGACGCGCGTTTCACCCTGCTCAAGCCCGTACGCAACCAGATGTCGCTGGTGCTGATGCAATCCTATTGGCTCACCGATTTGCCTGGCCGCACCTGGCAGGCAGTGGCCAGCCAGTTCGGCAGCCGCACCGAGCTGATCGCGGAGAACGAAAAGCTCAAGACCGAAGCCCTGCTGTTGCAGGGGCGCCTGCAGAAGCTGGCCGCCCTTACCGAGCAGAACGTTCGCCTGCGTGAGCTGCTCAACTCCTCGGCGCTGGTCAATGAAAAGGTCGAGGTCGCCGAGCTGATCGGCATGGACCCAAACCCCTTCACCCAGCGCATCCTGATCAACAAGGGCGAGCGAGATGGGGTGTTTCTCGGCCAGCCAGTGCTCGATGCACGGGGGCTGATGGGCCAGGTGGTCGAGCTGATGCCCTACACCGCGCGCGTGCTGCTGCTCACTGACAGCACCCACAGCATTCCGGTGCAGGTCAACCGCAATGGGCTGCGTGCCATCGCCAGCGGGACCGGCAACCCGGAGCGGCTGGAGCTGCGCCATGTCGCCGACACCGCCGACATCAAGGAAGGCGACCTGCTGGTCAGCTCCGGCCTCGGCCAGCGCTTTCCGGCCGGCTATCCCGTGGCCACGGTCAAGGAAGTGATTCACGACCCCGGCCAGCCGTTCGCGGTGGTGCGTGCGGTGCCGACCGCGGCGCTGAACCGCAGCCGTTACGTGCTGTTGGTGTTCAGCGACAGCCGTACCCCGGAGGAGCGTGCCGCAGCGGCAGGCGAAGCCCAGGAAGCAGCCGCCCCTGCAACGGCACCTGCAGCGGGAGCGGCAGCCCCGACTGGCTCCGCGCCACCGGCCGCGGCTGCGCCCGGCCCTACTGCATCGCCTGGCGCAGCGGCCAAGCCGGCCCAGGGCGCTCGCTCGGGAAGCAGCCATCCAGCTTCGACGCCGCGCCAGTCGCGGCCAGCCGCCGCGCCCGCAACCGGGGCGCCCGCTACAGGAGAACACCGCTGATGGTCGCTACCCGCCGCCGTAATCACGGCTGGATCGTCTGGTTCAGTTTCATGGTCGGCCTGTTGCTCAGCGTCTCGCCCTTGCCGCAGTTCATGGAGATTCTGCGGCCGCTGTGGGTCGCGGTGCTGCTTGCCTACTGGTGCCTGACCCTGCCCGAGAAGGTCGGGCTGGTGTCGGCATTCTTCCTGGGCCTTGCCCAGGATGTGCTCTACGGCACATTGCTGGGGCAGAACGCCCTGATCCTGACCCTTACGGCCTTTCTGATCCTGTCGCTGGCGCCGCGGTTGCGCATGTTCCACATGTGGCAGCAATGCCTCACGGTCTTCGTGGTGCTGGGCGTCACCCAGCTGGCGCAGCTATGGCTCAGTGCGCTGACCGGCAATCGCCAGCCCACCCTTGCGCTGCTCTGGCCGGCGGTGGTCAGCGCTTTGCTCTGGCCGTGGATCAGCTACGGTTTGCGCGGCCTGCGCCGCCGCTATCGCATCAACTGAGCCCGCACCTTCAAGGAGACGCCGCGATGCCAACGCTATACCTCGCCTCTGGCTCGCCGCGGCGCCGTGAGCTGCTCACTCAGATCGGCGTGCCCTTCTCGGTCATCAGCGCCAGCATCGACGAAACCCCCTTGCCCGGAGAAGCCGCGCAGGCCTATGTAGAACGCCTTGCGCTGGCCAAGGCGCAGGCCGGTGCGCTGCATACGCCTGGCCCCGGCGTGGTGCTGGGCGCCGATACCGCCGTGGTGCTCGATGGGCGCATCCTGGGCAAGCCCGCCAATGAGCAGGACGCGATCGATACCTTGCTGGCACTTGGCGGGCGGGATCACCAGGTGCTGACCGCCGTTGCACTGTTCGACGGCCAGCGCAGCGAAACGCTCTGCGTGGCCAGCCGGGTGCGCTTTCGCGTGATCGAGCAGGCCGAGGCCCGGGCCTACTGGGCCAGTGGCGAACCGGCCGACAAGGCGGGCGGTTACGCTATCCAGGGGTTGGGCGCGGTATTCGTCGAGGCATTGGAAGGCAGTTATTCAGCAGTCGTGGGCTTACCCTTGTGCGAAACTGCGAAGCTGATGGCCCTGTTTGGCATTGCCTGTTGGCAATGAACTTCGGCAAGGCGTTTCCTTGCCAGAGCGCACCCCTGTTGGCCCACTGGACGAGAGCTTGCCATGAGTGAAGAGATCCTGATCAACATCACCCCAATGGAGTCGCGCGTGGCGGTGGTGGAGAATGGCGTATTGCAGGAAGCGCACGTCGAGCGCACGCAACGCCGTGGGATCGTCGGCAACATCTATAAAGGCAAGGTGGTGCGGGTGCTGCCTGGGATGCAGGCGGCATTCATCGACATCGGCCTGGAGCGTGCGGCGTTCATCCATGCGTCGGAAATCACCCAGCGTGAGGGCCAGGCGGCAGAGAGCATCACTGCCTTGGTGCATGAGGGCCAGGCACTTGTGGTGCAAGTCACCAAAGACCCTATCGGTACCAAAGGCGCACGGCTGACCACCCAGCTGTCGATCCCCTCCCGTTACCTGGTCTACATGCCGCGCAGCAGCCATGTGGGCATATCCCTGAAGATCGAAGACGAGGCCGAGCGCGAGCGGCTCAAGAAAGCGGTAACCGACTGCGTCGCCGCCGAAGGCGTCACCGATGCCGGTGGGTTCATCCTGCGCACCGCCGCCGAGGGCGCCCGCGCCGAAGAGCTGCTGATGGACATCCGTTACCTGCGAAGGCTCTGGGAACAGATCGGCCAGCAGATCAAGACGGTTGGGGCCCCGACGGTCATCTACGAGGACCTGGGCCTGGCACTGCGTACTCTACGCGATCTGGTCAGCCCCAAAATCGAAAAGATCCGCATCGATTCGCGGGAAACCTTCCAGAAAACCACGCAGTTCGTCGCCGAGCTGATGCCGGAAATCGCCGATCGCTTGGAGCACTATCCTGGCGAAAGGCCGATATTCGACCTCTATGGCGTCGAGGATGAGATTCAGCGTGCGCTTGAGCGTAAGGTGCCGCTCAAGTCCGGGGGCTACCTGGTGGTAGACCTCGCCGAAGCCATGACCACCGTCGATGTGAACACCGGTGCCTTCGTCGGCCATCGGAACCTTGAAGAAACCATCTTCAAAACCAATCTGGAAGCTGCAACCGCTATCGCGCGGCAGCTGCGCCTGCGCAATATCGGCGGCATCATCATCATCGACTTCATCGACATGGAAGACGAAGAGCACCGCCGCCAGGTACTGCGTACGTTGGAAAAACAGCTCGAGCGCGACCACGCCAAGACCAACATCATCGGCATCACCGAGCTGGGGCTGGTGCAAATGACCCGCAAGCGCACTCGCGAAAGCTTGGAGCAGGTGCTGTGCGAGCCGTGCGCCAGTTGCCAGGGCAGGGGTAAGCAAAAGACACCTGAAACGGTTTGCTACGAGATTTTCAGGGAAATCCTGCGCGAGGCCCGAGCCTATCAAGCCGAAGGCTATAGAGTGTTGGCCAATCAGAAGGTGGTCGATCGGCTGCTGGACGAAGAGTCCGGCAACGTGGCTGAGCTCGAAGCATTTATTGGCCGCACGATACGTTTTCAGGTTGAAACCATGTATTCGCAGGAACAATACGACGTGGTGCTGCTCTGAATCTGTCGTGCACCGTTCTTGAAGGCTGTTTTCCATGGCGCGTCTGACTCGCTGGCTGGATGCGCTGTTTCGCTGGGCTCTGGGCCTGGCCTGCGTGGTGCTGATCCTGCTCGCCCTGGTGGTGAGCTTGGGGCGCTACCTGGTACCGCTGGTCGGTGAATATGCAGGCGTTGCCAGCGTCAAGGCCAGCCAAGCCCTGCACATTCCTGTGGCCATCGGCAGGCTCGAAGGTAGCTGGCATGGGCTGGCACCGATCATTTCTGCTCACGATGTGACAATAGGCGAGGGCGCAGACCAGCAGCGCCTGGACCGCGTGCAGCTGGTGCCTTCGCTGTGGCGCAGCCTGCTGGCAATGGCGCCGCGTGTCGAACACCTGGAGGTAGAAGGCCTGCACCTGAGCCTTGAGCAGGGCACTGATGGGCGGTGGGCGCTGGCGGGCCTGCCCCGGCGTGCCGATACGCCGCTCGATATCCCCGGGGCGCTGGAGCAACTTGAGCAACTGGGCGAGCTGTCGGTGCTCGACAGCCAACTGACGCTCAAGCCCATGGGCCGCGATCCCCTGGCCCTGACCTATCTGGGCTTGAGCTTGCGCGGCGGCCGGCAATCCCAGGCACTGGATGTGCGCTTCAACTTGCCCGATGGCCAGCCGGTCGCGGCGGCGCTGCGTGCGCGCGTGGACACCAGCAACTGGCGCCAGAGCGACCTTTCCGGCTACCTGAGCCTGCCGCAGAGCGATTGGGCCCGATGGGTGCCGCCCAGCCTTCTGCAAGGCTGGAAGGCCAGCGTGCTCAAGGCCGGTGGTGAGGCTTGGGCCGACTGGCGCCAAGGCTCGTTGCGCAGCGCGGCCTTGCGCTTGAACGCGCCAGAGGTCACGGGCGCTTGGGACCAGCGGCCGCCCGCCCGGGTGCGCGACCTGGCACTCAATGCCTGGATAACACAGGCCGATGGCGGGTACCTGGTACAGGCCGATTCCCTGGCGATGAGCATCAAGGGCAAGCGGTGGGAATCTCGTTTGAACCTGCGCCAAGGCTCGGAGGCTGGCGGCCAGTTGTGGGCGCTGCAGGCCGATCGCCTGGACCTGGCGCCGCTCAAGGGGCTGGTCGACGCCTGGGCACCGCTGCCGGCAGCGGCGATGGCGGCGGTTGATAACCTCAATTTCACAGGCTCGTTGCGCAATGTTTCGTTGCAGTGGCGGCCTGAGGCCGCGGGTGATCGTAGGTTGGTTTTCGATACCAACCTCGATCACCTTGGTTTCAGCCCCTGGCATGGCGCGCCTGGCGCCGGCTCGGTCAGTGGCAGGCTGCAGGGCGACTTGGGCGGGGGCCAGCTGAGCGTGGCCTCCAATGACGGGTTCATGCTGCACCTGTACCCCATCTTCGCCAAACCCTGGACCTACCAGCAGGCGCATGCCCGCCTCGATTGGCGCCTGGACCTGAACGCGCAGGTCTTCACCCTGATCGCCCCTGCGATTCGGGTCAAAGGGGATGAGGGCGACATTTCCGCTGACTTCCTGATTCGCTTGCCGTTCGCCCACGATGCCGAACCCTACATGGACCTTCGCGTGGGCCTGGCCAATGGCGACGGCAGGTTCACACCCAAGTACCTGCCTGAGGTGCTCGCCCCCTCGGTGGCCGACTGGTTGCGCAGGGCAGTGCTTGGCGGCAAGGTCGACGAAGGTTATTTCCAGTACCAGGGCTCGCTGGCCAAAGCCGCGCCCGACCATGCCCGCAGCATCAGCCTGTTCTTCAAGGTGCGCGATGCCGAGCTGGATTTTGAGCCGGGCTGGCCGCACGCCCGCCAGGTCGATGGGCGGGTGTACATCCAGGACGGCGCGGTGCGTATCCTCGCCGACCAGGGGCAGATCCTCGATACCCAGGTTCGTAGTGTGGATGTGCGCGTGCCGCACGCTCCGGCCGGGCAGGCCAGCCACCTGCTGGTCGATGGTGACTTCGATGGAACCTTGGCTAATGGCCTGACCATCCTGCAGACAGCGCCCATCGGCACTGGCGAGCAGTTCGCGGGCTGGGAAGGCGACGGCCCCTTGGCGGGTTCGCTCAAGCTTGATGTGCCTTTGGTCAAAGGCGAAGCACCCAAGGTCGTGGTCGATTTCAACACCCAGGGCGCACGCCTCAAGATCGCCAACCCTGCCCTGGAACTCAGTGAGGTCAAGGGCGACTTCCGCTTCGACCTCGAAAAGGGGCTGAGCGCGCAGAACGTCGGGGCGCAAGCCTTTGGGCGGCCTCTGAACGCACAGATATTCGCCGAGGGCCAGCCGGGCAACCCGCTGACCCGGCTGGCAGTCAGAAGCCAGATGCCGGTCGACACCCTCACGCAATGGCTCAAGTACGACGCGCCACTGCCGGTAAGCGGCGAGATCCCCTACAGCTTGCAGGTATGGTTGGGCAAGGAGAGCCGCCTGGCCATCGACTCCGATCTCAAAGGCTTGGCCGTGAGCCTGCCGGCGCCGTTCGGCAAGGACGCGGCCGAGCCGCGCCAGGCACGTTTCGAGCTGAGCCTGAGTGGGCCCGACCGCCTGGCGAAGGCGCGCTACGCCGAGCTGGCCAATGCGGTGTATCTCGCACCTAATGGCCAGTTGAATGAGGGCCGGGGCGAGCTGCAGCTGGGAAGCGAGCCTGCGCAATTGCCCACTGAAAAAGGCCTGCGCATACGCGGCTCGCTCGATCATTTCGACGTTTCGGCCTGGAAGTCTCATGGCGAGCGCTACGCAGGGGGGCAGAGCAGCGGCAGCGCTGGGCAGTGGCTCAACAGTGTGAACCTTCGCATTGGCCGCCTCAGTGGCATCGGCACCACCCTGGACAACGCTCAGGTCAGCTTGCGCAGAGCGGGCAGTGCCTGGGCGGTGGCGGTGGACAGCCAACAAGTCACGGGCCAGGCTACGCTTCCTGATGACCGGCAGCAGCCTATGGATGTGCGTCTTCAGGCGGTGCGCCTGCCAGCGCCGGCCCCGCCGACAACTAACGACGCGCCAGAACCGGACACGCCCGACCCGTTGGCCTCGGTCGACCCACGCGGGCTGCCGCCGGTGAACTTGCGCATCGATCAGCTTTACCAGGGTGATGAATTGGTCGGGGCTTGGGCGCTGAAGATGCGCCCGAATGCGACCGGGGTACTGCTGAGCGACATTGACCTGGGCCTGAAAGGCCTGCAACTCCAGGGCAAGGGAAGCTGGCAGGGGGCGCCCGGCAACACCAGCAGTGCCTTCGCCGGCAGCCTGAGCGGCAAGAACCTGGGCGATGTGCTCAAAGCCTGGAAGTTTGCCCCCAGCGTCACCAGCGACAGCTTCAATGTCGACGTCGACGGCCGCTGGCCTGGCTCGCCGGCCTGGGTGTCGCCCAAGCGCTATTCGGGTAGCCTCGATGCCCAGCTCAAGCACGGCCAGTTCGTTGAGGTAGAGGGCGGCGCACAGGCACTGCGGGTGTTCGGGTTGCTCAACTTCAACGCCATCGGCCGCCGCCTGCGCCTGGACTTCTCTGACCTGCTCGGCAAAGGCCTGAGCTATGACCAGGTCAAGGGCCGGCTGGTGGCCAGCGATGGGGTGTACGTAACCCGCAAGCCCATCACGCTGAACGGGCCGTCCAGCAATTTGGAACTCGACGGTACCCTCGACATGGCAGCCGACCGCATCGATGCACATCTGCAGGTGGCGCTGCCGCTGTCCACTAACCTGCCGATCGCTGCCTTGCTGGTGGGCGCGCCTGCGGTAGGGGGCGCACTGTTTCTGGTCGACAAGCTACTTGGGGACCGGGTCGCCAAGTTCGCGAGTGTCAATTACAAGGTCCAGGGCCCCCTGAAAGACCCGAAACTTTCACTGCAAAAACCGTTCAGCAGGTCCTGAGTGCTGGAGAGTGTTAGCATCGACGGTATTTTCCGTTGCGAGGGTGGGGTATGACGTTCGCAGTGATCCAGATGGTCAGTGGCCCCCAGGTCGATACGAACCTGCGCGAGGCTCGCAGGTTGCTGGAGCAGGCGGCCGAGCAGGGCGCCAAGCTTGCGGTCCTGCCGGAAAACTTCGCTGCCTTCGGCCGCCGGAATGCTGCCGAGCTGGGGCTTGCCGAAGCCGAAGGCCGGGGGCCTATTCTACCGGCCTTGAAACAGGCCGCTCGTGACCTCAATCTCTGGTTGGTAGCTGGCACCTTGCCGCTGCCGCCGGCAGGGGCACCCCAGGCTAAGCCGCGTGCCTGCTCGCTGGTGTTCGATGGGCAGGGCGAAATCGTTGCCCGCTACGACAAGCTGCACCTGTTCGATGCCGATGTGAACGACGCACGCGTACGTTATCGTGAGTCTGACGACTATGCTCATGGGCAGGAAGTGGTGGTTGTCGATACACCCGTGGGGCGGTTGGGGCTTTCGGTGTGTTACGACCTGCGTTTCCCCGAGCTTTATGCCCGCTTGCGCGAACGGGGCGCTGAACTGATCAGCGCCCCCTCGGCCTTCACGGCGGTGACCGGGCACGCGCATTGGGAGGTGTTGATTCGGGCCCGAGCCATCGAAACCCAGTGCTACCTGCTGGCGGCGGCCCAAGGTGGCGACCATGGCCAGGGGCGCGAAACCTGGGGGCAGGCGGCGATCGTCGATCCTTGGGGGCGGATAGTGGCCCAGCAGCCCAAGGCGCCGGGTGTGTTAACAGGCCACTTCGACGCGGCCGAGCAGGCGTCGATCAGGGCGCGCATGCCGGTGCTTGAGCACCGGCGGTTTTCTACGCAGGGCGCAGTGCGGCCTGCAGGCGATGTGGAGTAAGCATGAGCGAGATGTTGAGCACTGTCAGTGACCGGTTGCTGGCACCTGGTGGTCTGGGCCTGGATACCCTGCAAGCGGTGCTTGGGGAGCTGGCCGGGCCGGGTATCGACGCTGCGGACCTGTATTTCCAGGCGCAGGTGTCGGAGTCTTGGTCATTGGAGGATGGGATCGTCAAGGAAGGCAGCTTCAACCTTGACCAAGGGGTCGGGGTGCGCGCGCAGTCGGGCGAGAAGACTGGCTTCGCGTACAGCAACACCCTGGAGCGCAGCGCGCTGTCGCAGGCGGCGCAGGCGGCCCGTTCCATTTCCCGTGCCGGGCAGGACGGCAAGGTCCAGGTGTTCAGCGCGGTTCAGGCAGCGCCGCTGTACGCCGCTGGCAACCCGTTGGAAGTACTCAGCCGGGCTGAAAAGGTCGAGCTGCTCAAGCGTATCGACGAGCAGACCCGCGCACTGGACCCACGGATCCAACAAGTATCGGTGAGCATGGCAGGCGTTTGGGAGCAGGTGCTGATCGCCGCAGCCGACGGTACCCTGGCCGCAGATGTGCGCCCGCTGGTGCGCTTCAACGTCAGCGTCATCGTCGAGCAGGGTGGCCGCCGTGAGCGTGGCGGGCAAGGTGGGGGCGGGCGCACCGACTACCGCTACTTCCTGGAAAACGACCGCGCCATGGGCTATGCCCGCGAGGCGCTGCGCCAGGCTTTGGTGAACCTGGAGGCCGTGCCGGCACCGGCAGGCACCCTGCCGGTGGTGCTAGGGTCGGGGTGGTCCGGCGTGCTGCTGCACGAGGCGGTCGGCCATGGCCTTGAAGGCGACTTCAACCGCAAGGGCAGCTCGGCTTACAGCGGGCGCGTGGGTGAGAAGGTCGCTTCCAGCCTGTGCACCATCGTCGACGATGGCACCCTGGCTGGGCGGCGTGGCTCGCTTTCGGTAGACGATGAGGGCGTGCCGACCGAATGCACCACCCTGATCGAAAACGGCGTGCTCAAGGGCTACATGCAAGACAAGCTCAATGCCCGCCTGATGGGCAAGGCGCGCACCGGCAACGGCCGGCGCGAATCCTACGCCTGCCTGCCGATGCCGCGCATGACCAACACCTACATGCTTGCCGGCCAGAGCGACCCGCAGGAGATCATCGCTTCAGTGAAGAAGGGCATCTACTGCGCCAACCTGGGCGGTGGGCAAGTAGACATAACCAGCGGCAAATTCGTGTTCTCCACCAGCGAGGCCTACCTGATCGAAGACGGCAAGATCACCGCACCAGTGAAGGGCGCGACGCTGATCGGCAACGGGCCTGAGGCCATGAGCCGGGTATCGATGGTGGGCAACGACCTGGCGCTGGACAGCGGTGTGGGCACCTGTGGCAAGGATGGCCAATCGGTGCCGGTTGGCGTAGGGCAACCGACACTGAAAATCGATGCGATTACCGTGGGCGGAACCGGCGCCTGAGCGCCGGCTTCGCTCAACGCAGGCCGCGCTGTTGCTCGTCGAGTTCGCGAATGTACTTGAACAGCTTGCGCGCCGCCGCCGGCGGCTTGTTGTGAGCCGCCTCGTGCTGCGCATGGCGGA
The DNA here is from genome assembly GCF_003097135.1 of Pseudomonas sp. URIL14HWK12:I12. GTDB lineage: Bacteria > Pseudomonadota > Gammaproteobacteria > Pseudomonadales > Pseudomonadaceae > Aquipseudomonas. Next base: position 81,005 of record NZ_QEQL01000005.1, on the reverse strand, counting down.
TCAACTGACGCAGGTGCTGGCGGTCGGCCTCGGCGTAGTCGGCAAAGAACGCCGTGAGCGTTTCGTCGCCCCCGCCAATCAGCCGGTCGCGCCAGCGTTCAAGATTATGGAAGCGTTCGTTGTACTCGCGCGTCGAAGCATCGACCTGATCCAGCATTTGCAGGATCGCGTCGATGTCCTGGTCGCGCATCAGTTTGCCGATGAACTGCGTGTGGCGTTTGCGCGCGGAGTTGGCGGTGTGCCGAGGCGCTTCTTCCAGCGCGCGGCGCAGTGGCTCGGTCAGCGGCAAGCGCGCGACCATGTCGGGCTTGAGTGTGGTCAGGCGTGCGCCCAGTTCGGTCAGCGCAAGCAGTTCGCGTTTGACCTGGGTTTTGCTTTTACCCTCGCCGAGGGAATCGTCGTAAGAATCAACCATGGGGGCCGTCCGATGAATAACGCCGCCATGATAAACAGTCAGTGGCGCTTTGTCCGGCCCGGTTGCCGGTTGGCCCTGGCTGATAGCCGAACATGAAGTGTGGAGAGTGCCATGAAAGCAGAGCAGAGCGTCGGCCCGCAGGACCTGCCGCGATTGCAGGAACAGGTCGAGCAGATCATCGCCGAGGCGCGCCGCCAGGGCGCCAGCGCCTGCGAGGTGGCCGTGACGCTGGAGCAGGGGCTATCGACCTCGGTGCGCCAGCGCGAAGTGGAAACGGTCGAATTCAATCGCGACCAGGGTTTTGGCATTACCCTGTACGTCGGCCAGCGCAAGGGCTCGGCCAGCACCTCGGCCAGTGGCCCGGACGCGATCCGGGAAACCGTTGCCGCAGCGTTGGCGATTGCCGAGCACACCTCTGAAGACCCCAGCTCCGGCCTGGCCGAGGCCAGCCTGATGTGCAAACAGGTCGAGGATTTCGATATCTATCACCCCTGGGCAATCACACCGGACCAGGCTGTCGAGCTCGCCTTGGCCGCCGAAGCGGCGGCGTTCGATGCCGACCCGCGGATCACCAATGCCGATGGCAGCACAGTGAACGTGCATCAAGGCTGCCGCGTATATGGCAACAGCCATGGGTTTATCGGAGGCTATGCAGCCACGCGCAATACACTGTCATGCGTGATGATCGCTGAAGCGGACGGGCAGATGCAGCGCGACTACTGGTACGACTTCAACCGCCGTGGCGAGCTGCTTGCCAGCCCGCAGAGCATCGGCCGGCGCGCTGCCGAGCGCGCCGCCAGCCGCCTCGGTGCACGGCCGGTGCCCACCTGCGAGGTGCCTGTGCTGTTTTCAGCAGAGCTTGCCGGCGGCTTGTTCGGCAGTTTCCTGTCGGCGATCGCGGGGGGCAATCTCTACCGCAAAGCCTCGTTTCTGGAAGGTCAGCTGGGCGAAATGCTCTTTCCGCAGTGGCTAACGCTCGACGAACGCCCGCACGAACGCGGCGGCTTGGCCAGTTCTTCCTTCGACGGCGACGGCCTGGCCACCTACGCCAAGCCTTTTGTGGAAAACGGCCGGCTGGTGTCGTACATGCTTTCCACCTATTCCGGGCGCAAGCTTGGCATGCCCAGCACCGCCAATGCCGGGGGCGTGCATAACCTGTACGTCAGCCACGGCGATCACGATCAGGCCGGGCTTATTCGCCAGATGGGGCGTGGCCTGCTGGTGACCGAATTGATGGGCCACGGGCTCAATATGGTTACTGGAGATTATTCTCGCGGCGCCGCCGGCTATTGGGTCGAAAATGGGGAAATCCAGTTCCCGGTACAAGAGGTGACCATCGCGGGGAATATGAAAGATATGTTCGGCAAAATTGCGGCGATCGGTAGCGACATTGAAACTCGTAGCCACATACGCAGTGGCTCGGTGTTGATCGAGCGCATGACCGTGGCCGGTAGCTAAACCTCACCTGCCTGCCCGCGCAATGCGGGCAGGCCTTGCTGCTGGGTTGCAATGATTTCGTTTATCAAATAATAATAAAACGCATTAGCGGCCAAAGCGGTGCGTGCGAATGTCCTCTGCTGTCCGAGAATTACCTTACCTGGATCACTGGCGGTGGCTTGGCCAGCAGATCCGCTGCGCCCTGCGCCCTGACGAACCCCGCCTGATCGATCACTACTTCGGTGCGGGGCGCTGCCTGGCTCGGTTCACGCCGATGGGCCCGCATGCCGTAGCCCTGGCCACATTCCGCCTCCTGCTCGCCACTGCTCAAGACATCGCTCTGCCCTGGCATTGGCGCAATCAGTGCCTTGACCAGGCTTGGCGGCCCCTGCGTGAGTTGCATGGGTTGGCGCAATCGAGCAGCGCACTCGAGCAATGGCAATGCCATGCGCAGGCCTTGGCGCACTGCCAGTTGTACCCCTCGATCTCCTACCAAGAACCTCCACAAGGATAATGCGATGAGCGCTACCCGCATCGAACGTGACAGCATGGGCGAGCTGCAGGTGCCTGCCCAGGCGCTGTATGGCGCCCAGACCCAGCGCGCGGTCGACAACTTTCCGATCAGCGGCCAGCGAATGCCAGCACAGTTCGTGCGCGCACTGGTGCTGGCCAAGGCGGCGGCCGCACGTGCCAACGTCGCCTTGGAGCAGATCACACCCGCCCAGGGTCAGGCCATCGAAGCCGCCTGCGAGCAGCTGCTGGCGGGTGATTTCATGCAGCACTTTCCGGTGGACATCTTCCAGACCGGTTCGGGTACCAGCTCCAACATGAACGCCAACGAGGTGATCGCCACGCTTGCCAGCCGTGCCTGCGCAGAGGCCGTGAACCCGAACGACCACGTCAATTGCGGCCAAAGCAGCAACGACATCATCCCCAGCACCCTGCACATCAGTGCCGCCTTGGCGCTGCATGAGCACCTGCTGCCCTCGCTTGAGCATCTGGTTGGCGTGCTGGGCCAGAAGGCGGCGCAGGTGCACACCTTCGTCAAGACCGGGCGTACCCACCTGATGGACGCCATGCCGGTGCGCCTGAGCCAGGTGCTCCATGGCTGGGCCGCGCAGGTGAAGGCCAACCTGGGGCATCTACGCGCGCTGCAGCCCAGCCTGCAGGCGTTGGCCCAAGGCGGCACCGCCGTAGGGACGGGGATCAATGCGCACCCGGATTTCTCGCGGCTGTTCAGCGAGCAGCTCAGCAGCGCTACGGGGGTGGCCTTCACTCCCGGCGACAACCTGTTCGCGTTGATCGGCTCCCAAGACACTGCCGTGGCGGTCTCGGGGCAGCTCAAAACCACCGCCGTGAGCCTGATGAAGATTGCCAACGACCTGCGGTGGATGAATTCCGGCCCGCTGGCAGGGCTTGGCGAAATCGAGCTGGAAGCTTTGCAGCCGGGCTCCTCGATCATGCCGGGCAAGGTAAACCCGGTGATCCCTGAGGCCACCGCGATGGTGGCTGCCCAGGTAATCGGCAATGACGCTACGATCGCGGTGGCAGGGCAGTCGGGCAATTTCGAGCTCAACGTGATGTTGCCGGTCATTGCCTCCAACCTGCTCGAAAGCATTGAACTGTTGGCCAACGCAAGCCGTCTTCTGGCAGACAAAGCCATCGCTGGCTTCCGTGTCAACGAAGCCAAGCTCAAGGAGGCACTGGGGCGCAACCCGATTCTGGTGACCGCCCTCAACCCTATCATCGGTTACCAGAAGGCTGCCGAGATCGCCAAGCAGGCATACCGCGAAGGCCGCCCGATCATTGATGTCGCGCTGGAGCACACCGACCTCTCTCGTGAGCGCCTGGAAACCCTGCTCGACCCGGTAAAACTGACGGCCGGCGGCCTGTAAACGCCCTGGAGGCCCTGCGTGCAGCACTGGAGAAAAACCACCGAGCAGGCCAATCAGCGTTTCGAGCAGGGCGACCTGATCGAGGCGCGCGAGCTGTACCTTCACGCGCTCGCCCTCGCGCAGGTGTTGTTTCTGCGCTGGCCGGAAGCGGACCAGGCCGTAGCCGCCTGTGTGATCTCGCATCACAACCTGGCTGATCTGCATCTGCGCCTCGGCCAGCCCCAAGAGAGCGCCCGCTATCTGTGCGATATCCATCGCCGGTTATTGCAAACGGCCGCTGACCCACAACTGCCGGCTGCCTTGCGAGGTGCCGCGCTGCAGCACAGCAACCGGACCTACACCGAGCTGCTCGGCTTTATCGAGGCCCATGGGCATTACCCACCCAGCCGCCTGTTGGCGGCCTTGCCCGATGCAGCGCCGCAGCCAGCTCACACCCTGAAGGCCGAGCCTTCAACCTACCGATACGGAGTTCACTGACCATGGCTTTTACCCTACCGAAACTGCCCTACGCCTATGACGCGCTGGAACCCCACGTCGATGCGCAGACGATGGAAATTCACCACAGCAAGCACCACCAAACTTACGTCAACGGCCTCAATGCTGCCGTCGAAGGTACGCCCTATGCAGACTGGCCATTAGAGAAGCTGCTGCGCGAGCTCAAAAGCCTGCCAGCCGATAAACAAGGTGCCGTGACCAACCATGGGGGCGGCCACGCCAACCACTCACTGTTTTGGGAAGTGATGGCGCCCAATGCTGGCGGCGAGCCCGAAGGCACCGTGGCCAAGGCGATAGATGCCGAGCTGGGTGGTTTCGATGCCTTCAAAGATGCGTTTACCAAGGCCGCGATCAGCCGCTTTGGCAGCGGCTGGGCATGGCTGAGCGTAACTGCGCAGAAAAAACTGGTGGTCGAGAGCAGCGCCAACCAGGACAGCCCCCTGATGAGCGGCAACACACCGATCCTGGGGCTGGACGTGTGGGAGCACGCGTATTACCTCAAATACCAGAATCGCCGCCCGGAATACATCAATGCCTTCTATAACGTCATCAACTGGTCTGAAGTCGAGAAGCGCTACCAGGCCGCGATCGCCTGACATGCCTTCAGCAAGCCGCCAGGGCGAGAGCTTTTCAGTCGGCAGTGTTCGGCTGTTTCGCCTGGCGTTTGGCTCGCTGTTGCTGCTGGCCGGCTTTACATTGCTGGCGGCCAAGGCGCTGGCGTGGCTGGATGTGGACAGCGGGGTGATGCGTGCTTTCGAAGGCGGGGCCCTTTGTGCGTTAGGCACCGCCTTGGGTGCGGTGCCGGTGCTGGTCATCCGCAATATGCCGGTGGCGGCGGCCGATACCTTGCTGGGGTTCGGCGCAGGCGTGATGCTTGCCGCTACCGCCTTCTCACTGATCCTGCCAGGGCTGGACGCGGCGGCGGCGATAGGGCTGTCACGCTGGGGTTCCGGGGCATTGGCCAGCCTCGGCATCATGCTCGGCGCGTTTGCGCTCTACGTGCTTGATCGCAAGGTCTCTGGCGCGACACCTGAAGCGCTGGTCGCCGCGCCTGGCCGCCCGATGGTACCTAAACGGATATGGGTGTTCGTGATTGCGATCATCGTTCACAACATTCCTGAAGGCATGGCAGTAGGCGTGTCGGCGGGGGGTGGCATGGATGGCGCCAGCACTCTGGCCATCGGCATTGCGCTGCAGGATGTCCCCGAGGGGCTGGTGATTGCCTTGGTGCTGGCCGGCGCTGGTATGTCGCGAGTGCGCGCATTTCTGATCGGCGCGGCCTCAGGCCTGGTGGAGCCGGTGTTTGCGGTGTTGTGCGCGTGGCTGGTTCGCCTGGCCGAGCTGCTGCTGCCCTTGGGTTTGGCTTTCGCAGGAGGCGCAATGCTCCTGGTCGTCACGCACGAAATCATTCCTGAATCACGCAGTAACGGCCACCACAAGTTGGCGAGCCTGGGGCTATGCCTGGGCTTCTGCCTGATGATGGTGCTGGATACGGCCCTGGGGTAAGCCGGCCCCAGGCTTAGACCCAAAGCAAAAAAGCGCCTTAGGCGCTTTTTTCATTCAAAGGCTTGTGCCGTGACTCAGCGTCGGGTCATTCGCCTTCATCAAACTTGTCGTTGATGAGCTTGACCAGCGCATCCAGCGCTTCCTGTTCTTGTTCGCCCTCGGTGCTCAAGTGAACCTGGGTGCCTTTGCCTGCCGCCAGCATCATCACGGCCATGATGCTCTTGCCATCGACCAGCTTGTCGGCTGCACGGCCGACCCGAACCTGGCAGGGAAAACGGCCCGCTACCCCGACGAATTTTGCCGCCGCGCGCGCATGCAGGCCCAGTTTGTTGATGATGGTGATATCGAGTGCGGGCATTGCGCGGGTGTTCCTTTCAGCTGAGGTCGCGGTGGCGGACCTGGACGTTCTTGAGGGTGTTCTGCAGTTGGGCACCGAGCCGTTCGGTCAGGTACACCGAACGATGGTGGCCACCGGTGCAGCCGATGGCGACAGTGACATAGGCGCGGTTGCTTGCAGCGAAGCGTGGCAGCCATTTGAGCAGGTAAGTATGAATATCCTGGTACATCTCCTCGACATCGGGGGAGGCGGCCAGGTAGTCAATCACAGGCGCTTCGAGCCCCGAATGGTCGCGTAGCTCCGGTTTCCAGTAGGGGTTGGGCAGGCAACGCACGTCGAAGACCACGTCTGCATCCACTGGCACGCCGCGCTTGAAACCAAAGGATTCGATGAGAAATGCGGTGCCGGCGTCGGGCCGATTCAGCAGGCGCAACTTGATCGTGTCACGCAGCTGATACAGGTTCAGCGCGGTGGTGTCGATCTTGAGATCGGCCAGGTCGGCGATCGGGCCCAGCAGGTCGCTTTCGACCTCGATCGCCTCCGCCAGCGAGCGTTCTGAGTTGCTCAGGGGGTGGCGCCGGCGGGTTTCCGAAAAACGCTTGAGCAGCGTGTCTTCATCGGCATCCAGGTAGAGCACGTCGCATTGGATATGGCGGGCGCGAACCTCCTCGAGCAGCTCCGGGAAGCGGCTGAGGTGGCTGGGCAGGTTACGGGCGTCGATACTGACCGCTACCAGTGGCTGGGCCAGTTCGGTATGGATCAGTGCACGCTCGGCAAGCTCTGGGAGCAGGCCTGCAGGCAGGTTGTCAATGCAGTAGAAGCCGTTGTCTTCCAGAACATTCAGCGCGGTGCTTTTGCCCGAGCCAGACCGGCCACTGACGATGATTAGCCGCATGCTAGTGGCCCTGCTGGGCGTTCACCACGACCTGGTACAGTGCTTGGCTGTCGGTGGCGGCGCGCAGGCTCTCCCGAATGTCCTTACGGTCCAGCATGCTGGCGATCTGGCGCAGAAGCTCCAGGTGCTCGTCGGTGGCTTCCTGCGGGACCAGCAACACGAACAGCAGGTCGACCGGTGCGCCATCGATCGCGTCGAAGTCAACGGCGTGGTCGAGGTGCAGCAGTGCACTGATAGGCTCTACGCAGCCTGCCAGCCGGCAATGGGGAATGGCGATACCGTTTCCGAAACCTGTAGAGCCCAGGCGTTCGCGGGCTATCAAGGCTTCGAAGATTTGCTGCTGGTCGAGCCCGGAGAGATCGGGCGCTACCAGTTGGGCAATCTGTTCGAGTACACGTTTCTTGCTGCCGCCCGGCACGTTCACTTGGGAACGGCCGGGGGTCAGGATCTGTTCGATTCGGATCATGGGGGAGGGGGGTCAGCGAGCAGCCGCGCCCTGGAGCAGGCTCTGCTGTTTTTCCTTGTGTTTGAGTAATTGCCTGTCGAGCTTGTCGGTGAGCAGGTCGATCGCGGCGTACATGTCGTCGTGTTCTGCGTTGGCGACCACTTCGCCGCCGGGTATGCGCAAGGTGGCTTCGATTTTCTGCTTCAGCTTCTCGACTTCCATGATCACCTGCACATTGGTGATCTTGTCGAAGTGCCGCTCGAGTTTGGCGAGCTTCTCGTTGATGTAGTTACGCATGGCCTCGGTCACATCCAGCTGGTGCCCACTGATGTTGACTTGCATACCGCTTCTCCTTATTGCCAGTGCATAAAGAGGCAGGTAAGCCTGCCTCCTGGAACAGGGTAGGGCGCTGGCCTGCGCCCGGGCATCGGTGCGTTACATCAGCCGCTTGCGTTCGCTGGACGGCGCAATCCCGAGAGATTCACGGTACTTGGCGACAGTGCGGCGAGCTACCTGAATGCCTTGTGCCTCCAGTAAACCAGCGATCTTGCTGTCGCTCAATGGCTTTTTCTGGTTTTCGGCGGCCACCAGTTTCTTGATGATCGCGCGAATAGCGGTGGAGGAGCATTCGCCCCCCTCTGAAGTGCTGACGTGGCTGGAGAAAAAGTACTTCAGCTCGTAAATCCCTCGGGGGGTGTGCATGAACTTCTGGGTAGTCACTCGAGAGATAGTCGATTCATGCATGCCGACGGCTTCGGCGATGTCATGCAGCACCAAGGGCTTCATCGCCTCATCGCCATAGTCGAGAAAGCCGCGCTGGTGCTCGACGATCTGTGTGGCCACTTTCATCAGCGTTTCGTTGCGGCTCTGCAGGCTCTTGATGAACCAGCGGGCTTCCTGAAGCTGATTGCGCATGAAGGTGTTGTCGGCACTGGTGTCAGCCCGTCGAACGAAGCCTGCGTACTGAGGGTTCACCCGCAGGCGCGGCATCGCTTCCTGATTCAGCTCGACCAGCCAGCGGTCGCTGTCTTTGCGAACGATGACATCCGGCACCACGTATTCGGGTTCACTGGCCTCGATCTGCGAACCGGGGCGGGGATTGAGGCTCTGTACCAGTTCGATGATCTGGCGCAGGTCATCTTCCTTGAGCTTCATGCGCCGCAGCAACTGGCTGTAGTCGCGGCTGCCGAGCAAGTCGATGTAGTCGCTGACCAAGCGCAGCGCTTCGTTCAACCAGGGCGTTTTCGGCGGCAACTGGCGCAGTTGCAGGGCCAGGCATTCGCTCAAGCTGCGGGCGGCTACCCCGGCAGGCTCGAATTGTTGGATGCGGTGCAGCACCGCTTCGATTTCGTCCAGCTCGATGTCCAGCTCCGGGTCGAAACCGTCGCAGATCTCTTCGAGAGTGGCTTCCAGGTAACCCTGGTCGTTGATGCTGTCGATCAGCGTCACGGCGATCAGCCGGTCATTATCGGACATCGGGACCAGGTTTAGCTGCCATAGCAAATGGCTTTGAAGGCTTTCACCGGCCGAGGTGCGCGTAGTGAAATCCCAGTCGTCATCATCGCTGCTGGGCAGGTTGCTGGCGCTGGTCTGATAGACATCTTCCCAGGCCGTGTCGACCGGCAGTTCATTGGGAATGCGATCGCTCCAATCGCCTTCCTCGCCGCCTTCAGCCCCTTCGTTCACTGACACACTGGCTTCGAAGCCGGTGTCTTGAAAGGAGGTATCCTGAGCCTCGCCGTTGCCCTTGAGCTCGGCGTTGTCGGCCATGGGGTCACTGGTGTCGAAGTCGTCGCCTTCTTCCTGGCGTTCGAGCATGGGGTTGGAATCCAGCGCTTCCTGGATTTCCTGCTGGAGATCCAGGGTCGAGAGCTGGAGGAGGCGAATGGCCTGTTGCAACTGCGGTGTCATCGTCAGTTGCTGGCCCATTTTCAGGACGAGCGTTGGTTTCATGGCGGAAGCTAGACACCTTGTTCTGCCGGCGCGGTGCGCCGTCCACTACCTGCTGGCGACCTCACCGGCGCCAGCTTTAAGCAAATTATATGCCTGAAAAAACTGGCTTTGCATAGTGTTTAGTTTGGCTCGCCGTCAGAGGCGGAACTCGTGGCCTAGGTACACTTCCTTGACCAGTTGGTTGGCCAGGATAGTCTCGGCGTCACCCTCGGCGATCAATTGGCCATCATTCACGATGTAGGCGATTTCGCAGATGTCCAGCGTCTCGCGCACGTTATGGTCGGTGATCAATACACCGATCCCTTTGGCCTTGAGGTGATGGATGATTTGCTTGATATCACCCACCGAGATCGGGTCGACGCCTGCGAAGGGCTCATCGAGCAGAATGAACTTGGGTGCTGTAGCCAGCGCGCGCGCAATTTCGACGCGGCGGCGTTCACCGCCCGACAAGCTCATGCCCAGATTGTCGCGGATGTGAGTGATGTGGAATTCCTGCAACAGGTTCTCGAGCTCGGCATTGCGGCCAGCGGCGTCGAGGTCTTTGCGGGTCTCCAGAATCGCCATGATGTTGTTGGCCACCGACAGCTTACGAAAGATCGACGCTTCCTGTGGCAGGTAGCCGATGCCGGCGCGCGCCCTGCCATGCATGGGCTGATGGCTCACGTCCAGGTCGTCGATCAGCACACGACCCTGCTCGGCCTGTACCAGGCCGACGATCATGTAGAAGCAGGTGGTCTTGCCGGCGCCGTTGGGGCCAAGCAGGCCTACGATCTGACCGCTGTCGATCGACAGGCTGACGTCGCGAACGACCTGGCGGCCCTTGTAGCTCTTGGCAAGGTGCTGTGCCTTGAGGGTTGCCATTACTGCCCCTTCTGTTGCTGCGCGGGTTCGGTTTTTTTCTTCGGCTGGATCACCATGTCGATGCGTGGCTGCGGCGAGGTGACCTTGGAGCCGTTGGCTCGGCCGGCGTTGGCGACCTGGCGAACGGTGTCATAGACGATCTTCTCGCCGGTCGAGACGTTGCCGTCGTTCACGACCTTCGCACGGTCGGTCAGGATGATCCGATCCTGGGTGGCCAGGTAGTCGATCGTAACGGCCCAAGCCTGCACGATCGGCTTGTCAGCGGCAGGCTTTTGTTCGTAGTAGGCCAGGTTGCCTACCGACGTGAAGGTCTTGACGTCACCGTTGGTGTCGCGGGTGACTGTGACCTTATTGCCGGTGATCTTCATCGAGCCCTGGGTGATGATCACATCGCCCACGTATACCGCCACGCCCTGCTTGTCGTCGAGCTGGGAGGTGTCGGCCTGGATGTGGATCGGCTGGTCGCGGTCCGTCGGCAGCGCGAGGGCATTGACGCTCCCCAGCGCAGCGCCCAGGCCAAGCAGTACCGGGAGGGTTTTAGCGAGAGCGAGCGTCATACTGTCCTCTTACGTTGGACAGCAAGTCTACCTTGCTGTCTTTCAAATACGCTTTCATTCCTTTTGCCGTGGTCACGCCATTGGCGCCGTCGATTCTAACGGCTTGGTCGGTTTCGGCATATTGCCTGCGCGGGTATACCGTCGCCCGGCTGGTGTTGATCACGGTAGTACGGGATTTCTGGTCTGTGCGGTTGAGTTTGACCTTGTCGATCAGCTCGATCTGGGTACCGTCGGGGTTGACCTCGGCTCGCTCGCTGCGCACGTGCCACGGGTAGGGCGTGCCACGGTAGATTTGCATTTCCGGCAGCGTGACGTAGGAGACTTCGCTGACCTGGTGGTGTTCCACACGGTCGGCGGTCAGGTCGTACTGCAGGCTGCCGTCGTCCATGTATTGCTTAGTGTGGGTGTTGATCGCGTAATAGTCGACCACGCTTTCGTCGACCTGCGCCGGGGTGTTGTCGAGAAACCGCTCAGGCGTGATGCGCCAGTAGCCGATTGCGCCGACTGCGATCACCAGCACGATCAGGATCATGAGGTTGCGAATGAGCTTGTTCTGCATCGTCGGGCCTTATAGATAGCTATCGAGCAAGGGGTCGAGCTTGCCTTGCGCTTGCAGTATCAGCTCGCAGAATTCGCGTGCTGCCCCTTCGCCGCCGCGGGCTTGTGTCACGGCCATGGCGTGCTGGCGCACGAACGGCGCCGCGTTGGCCACTGCCATGCCCAACCCGACCCGGCGAATCACCGGCAGGTCGGGCAGGTCGTCGCCCAGGTAGGCGACGTCCTGGTATTCGAGGCCCAGTTGCCCGAGCAGTTCGTCTAGGGCGGTGAGTTTGTCTTCGCGGCCCTGGTAAAGATGCTCGATACCCAGGTTGTGCGCCCGGCGTTCCACCACGGGAGACTTGCGGCCAGTGATGATGGCGAGCTTGACTACGCTGCCCAGCATCTTGATGCCGTGGCCATCGAGAGTGTTGAAGGTCTTGAATTCGCTGCCGTCTTCGAGAAAGTAAAGGCGGCCGTCAGTGAGGACGCCATCGACGTCGAATACCGCGAGCTTGATGCGGCGAGCACGTTCGAGCAGATCCTGGTTCATTACATCACTCCCGCACGAAGCAGATCGTGCATGTTCAGCGCCCCAACGGGGCGGTCGTGGTCGTCGACCACCACCAGCGCGCTGATCTTGTGGTCTTCCATGATCTTCAGCGCCTGTGCAGCCAGCATATCTGGCCGTGCAGTCTTGCCGTGCTGGGTCATGACCTCGTCGATGCGTGCCTCGCGCACATCAATCGCGCGGTCCAGCGCGCGGCGCAGGTCGCCATCGGTGAAAACGCCGGCCAGGCGGCCATCGGCTTCGACCACCACCGTCATGCCCAAGCCCTTGCCCGACATCTCTACCAACGCCTCGCGCAGGCTCGCCCCGCGTGCGACGCGGGGCAGGGCGTTGCCCTGATGCATCACGTTCTCGACCTTGAGCAACAGCCTGCGGCCCAATGCCCCGCCTGGGTGCGAAAAGGCGAAATCCTCGGCGGTGAAGCCGCGGGCTTCGAGCAGGGCGACGGCCAGTGCGTCGCCCAGCACCAGGGCCACGGTCGTGGAGGACGTGGGTGCCAGGTTCAGCGGGCAAGCTTCCTGGGTGAGCCGCGAGCCCAGGTTGATGTCGGCAGCCTGCGCCAGTGGCGAGTCGGGGTTGCCGGTCAGGCTGATCAGCCGAATGCCCAGCCGTTTGAACAGTGGCACCAGCGCCATCACCTCGGCCGACGAGCCCGAGTTGGACAGCGCCAGCACGATGTCATCGCGGGTGATCATGCCCATGTCGCCGTGGCTGGCCTCGGCGGGATGAACGAAGAATGACGGCGTGCCGGTGCTGGCCAGCGTGGCGGCGATCTTCTTGCCGACATGCCCGGATTTGCCCATTCCCATGACCACGACACGCCCGGTGCTGCCCATGATCATTTCGCAGGCGCGTACAAAGTCGTCGCCAATGTGAACCAGCAAGCCTTCGACTGCCTCTATTTCTAGGCGGATGGTCCGCTGCGCGGACTGGATCAGGTCACTGGGCAAGGTCATGTCGTTCAGGTTGCAGAATGGGAAGGGCGGGGATTATAGGGGAATGCTGCGCGCGGTTCATCCCCGTTTCGGAAAACTCTCGTAGTGGGGCCGGATGCAGGTAGGCACTGTTTGAAAACGATTCAAGACTCAAGGTGGGCCATGCAGGTTGCCAGTGATATAGTTCGCCGCTTGTCGGCCAGCCCAGGGGTGTGCCTCGGCCGCAATCCAGGGCGTCCCATGGAGCCAGGCCGCTTCGCAAGGAGTTTGAATGACAGCCGATAACGCCTACGCGGTTGAGCTGAAGGGTGTGACCTTCAAGCGTGGCGCGCGCAGCATCTTCGAGAACGTCGACATCCGCATTCCGCGCGGCAAGGTCACGGGCATCATGGGCCCTTCCGGTTGTGGCAAAACGACCCTGCTCAGGCTGATGGGCGCACAGTTGCGGCCTTCGGCAGGTGAGGTCTGGGTCAACGGCCAGAACCTCCCGGCCCTGTCACGCAGTGATCTGTTCGACGCGCGCAAGCACATGGGTGTGCTGTTTCAGAGTGGCGCGCTGTTCACTGACCTGGACGTGTTCGAGAACGTAGCGTTTCCGCTGCGCGTGCACACCGACCTGCCCGAAGACCTGATCCGCGACCTGGTGCTCATGAAGCTGCAGGCAGTTGGGCTCAGGGGCGCGACCGCGCTGATGCCCGATGAGCTTTCAGGTGGCATGAAGCGCCGCGTAGCGCTAGCCCGGGCCATCGCCATGGACCCGCAGATACTCATGTACGACGAGCCGTTCGTCGGCCAGGACCCGATCGCCATGGGCGTTCTGGTGCGCCTTATCCGCTTGCTCAACGATGCCTTGGGCATCACGAGCATCGTCGTGTCCCACGACCTGGCCGAAACCTCCAGCATTGCCGACTATCTGTATGTGGTCGGCGACGGCCAGGTGCTGGGGCAGGGCACGCCGGCGGAGCTCAAGGCTTCGGATAACCCGCGTATCCGCCAGTTCATGACGGGCCAGCCGGATGGGCCGGTACCGTTTCACTACTCTGCGCCGCCGCTGGCTGCCGATTTTCTGGGGAAACGCTGATGCGCCGCACTGGTTTGATTGGGCGAATTCGCCTGATGGGGCGCTCGGCCATCGATGTGGTCGGCGTACTGGGCCGCTCCAGCCTGTTTCTGATGCATGTGCTGCTTGGCCGGGGCGGTACGTCCGGGCGCTTCCAGCTGCTGGTCAAGCAACTGTATTCGATAGGCGTGCTGTCGCTGCCGATCATCGTGGTTTCTGGGGTATTCATCGGCGGCGTGCTGGCCTTGCAAGGGTTCAGCATCCTGGCGCGCTATGGCTCGGAGCAGGCGGTGGGCCAGATGGTGGCACTCACGTTGCTGCGTGAGCTGGGGCCGGTGGTCACTGCGCTGCTGTTCGCCGGCCGCGCAGGGTCTGCATTGACTGCCGAAATCGGCAACATGAAGTCCACAGAGCAGTTGTCGAGCCTGGAGATGATCGGTGTCGACCCGCTCAAGTACATTGCTGCACCCCGTTTATGGGCCGGCTTCATCTCGCTGCCTTTGCTGTCCATGATCTTCGCCGTGGTGGGCATATGGGGCGGGTCGTGGGTGGCGGTCGATTGGCTGGGCGTATATCAGGGCTCGTTCTGGTCCAACATGCAGAACAGTGTCAGTTTCACCGATGACGTGCTCAACGGGCTGATCAAAAGCGTTGTATTCGCTTTCGTGGTCACCTGGATCGCCGTGTTTCAAGGCTATGACTGCGAGCCCACTTCAGAGGGGATCAGCCGTGCCACCACCCGGACCGTGGTTTACGCCTCGCTGGCGGTACTGGGGCTTGATTTCATTCTGACCGCTTTGATGTTTGGAGATTTCTGATGCAGAACCGCACCCTGGAAGTCGGTGTCGGCCTTTTTGTACTGGCCGGGATCCTGGCACTCGTGCTGCTGGCCCTGCGGGTAAGCGGCCTTACCCCCACGACGGCACACGACACCTACAAACTTTATGCCTATTTCGACAATATCGCCGGTTTGACGGTCAGAGCGAAGGTGACCATGGCTGGCGTGACCGTCGGCAAGGTCACTGCGATCGATCTGGACCGCGATACCTTCACCGGGCGCGTGACATTGGAAGTCGACAAGCACGTGAACAACCTGCCCACCGACTCCACCGCGTCGATCCTCACTGCAGGGCTGCTTGGCGAGAAATACATCGGCCTGAGCGTGGGTGGCGACACGAACGTGCTCAAGGATGGCGGGACCATCCACGACACGCAATCGGCCCTGGTGCTGGAAGACCTGATCGGCAAATTCCTGCTCAATACTGTGAGCAAAGATGCCAAATAAAGGAGTGAGTCACATGATGTCGACCCTGCGAAACGCTTGCCTGGCACTGCTGGCGGCCTTGCCGATGCTGGCGCTCGCTGTGCCTGCCAATGCGGCGGCGGGGGGCTCGGCCCACGATGTGGTGCAGGGCACTACCAACGAGCTGCTAAGCGACCTGAACGCTCACCGCGAGCAGTACCGCAGCAACCCCAACGCTTTCTATGACGCCTTGAACCGGATCGTAGGCCCTGTAGTAGACGCCGACGGTATCTCCCGGAGCATCATGACGGTCAAATACTCGCGCAAGGCGACCCCTGAGCAGATGACGCGTTTTCAGGAGAACTTCAAGCGCAGCCTGATGCAGTTCTATGGCAATGCGCTGCTCGAGTACACCAACCAGGGCATCACCGTCGACCCACCCCGTGACGAAAGCGGTGACCGCGCCAGCGTCGGTATGCAGGTCAAGGGCAACAATGGGGCTGTTTATCCGGTGTCCTACACGCTCGAGAAGATCGGCGGCGAGTGGAAGGTGCGCAACGTCATCGTAAATGGCATCAACATCGGCAAGCTGTTCCGTGATCAGTTCGCTGACGCCATGCAGCGCAATGGCAACGACCTGGACAAGACCATCGACGGCTGGGCCGGCGAAGTGGCGAAGGCCAAGCAGGCTACCGACGGCGCCACCGGCGGGCAGGGCGCGCAGTGAGCCTGGCGCGGGTCGAAGCCGCCCCTGACGGGCTCGCGTTGTTCGGCGAGCTCGATTACCGCACCGGCAAGGCGCTGCGCGAGGAGGGTGGCAAACTGGTGAAGGCCGGCAGCGGCTTCGTCGTGGTTGCCGACTGCTCCGGCGTGGCGAAGGCCAGCAGCGTAGGTGTAGCCTTGCTGCTGGCCTTCGCCCGGGATGCCAAGGCCTGCGGTAAAACCTTGAAAGTGCGTGCGATGCCGCCCGACATCTGCCAGATCGCCGACGTCAGCGGCGTACTGGAACTGCTCGAAGCAGAATGAACCGCCGCCCGGCCGGCCGCTTGCGTACAGTGTTCGCAGGCGGCCGGCTTTTTTTGTATGATGGCCGACCCGTGCGCACAGGGCGCCGATAGAGGTTGAGCATGCAGGCCACAGAAGTGAAGAGCTTTCTCGAAGAGAAGCTCGACCAAGTGCAGGTTGAAGTCGAAGGTGAAGGCTGCAACTTCCAGTTGAACCTGATCAGCGACGAGTTGGCGGCGTTGAGCCCAGTCAAGCGTCAGCAGCAGGTGTACAGCCACCTCAATCCCTGGATCGCCGACGGCAGCATCCATGCCGTAACCATGAAATTCTTCAGCCGCGCCGCCTGGGCAGAGCGCGCCTGAGCCCCTACGCCACGAGAGTGCTATGGACAAACTGATCATTACCGGCGGCGCTCGCCTCGACGGCGAAATCCGCATCTCCGGAGCCAAGAACTCCGCGTTGCCGATCCTGGCGGCCACTTTGCTGGCCGATGGGCCGGTCACGGTCTCCAATCTTCCGCACCTGCACGACATCACCACGATGATCGAGCTGTTCGGCCGCATGGGTATCGAGCCTGTCATCAACGAAAAGCTCGCGGTCGAAATCGACCCGCGCGCGATCAAGACCCTTGTTGCGCCTTATGAGCTGGTCAAGACCATGCGGGCCTCGATCCTGGTGCTCGGCCCGATGGTCGCGCGCTTTGGCGAGGCCGAAGTCGCGTTGCCTGGCGGCTGCGCCATCGGCTCGCGCCCGGTCGACCTGCACATCCGTGGCCTTGAAGCCATGGGCGCCAAGATCGACGTCGAAGGCGGCTATATCAAGGCCAAGGCGCCCGAAGGCGGCCTGCGCGGCGCTCACTTCTTCTTCGACGTGGTGAGCGTTACGGGTACCGAGAACATCATGATGGCTGCCGCCCTCGCCAAGGGCCGGACTGTGCTGCAGAACGCTGCGCGCGAGCCGGAAGTGGTCGACCTGGCCAATTTCCTGATCGCCATGGGTGCGAATATCCAGGGTGCTGGCACTGATACCATCACCATCGACGGTGTCGAGCGCCTGCATTCGGCAGACTTCAAGGTAATGCCTGACCGCATCGAGACCGGCACCTACCTGGTGGCCGCCGCGATCACCGGTGGCCGCGTCAAGCTCAAGGATACCGACCCGACGATTCTCGAGGCGGTGCTGGAGAAGCTCAAGGAAGCTGGCGCCCACATCACCACGGGTGAGAACTGGATCGAGCTCGACATGAAGGGCAAGCGTGCCCGCGCGGTGAACCTGCGCACTGCCCCATACCCTGCGTTCCCTACCGACATGCAGGCCCAGTTCATCTCCCTGAACACCGTGGCCGAAGGCACCGGCGCGGTCATCGAAACCGTGTTCGAAAACCGCTTCATGCACGTCTACGAGCTGTTGCGCATGGGTGCGAGCATCCTGGTCGAAGGCAATACCGCCATTGTCACCGGCGTTACCCAACTCAAGGGTGCCCCGGTAATGGCCACCGACCTGCGCGCTTCGGCGAGCCTGGTGCTGGCGGCGCTGGTCGCCGAGGGCGATACCCTGATCGATCGCATCTACCACATCGACCGTGGCTACGAGTGCATCGAGGAAAAACTGCAAATGCTGGGCGCGAAGATTCGTCGCGTTCCGGGCTAGTAGAAGCCTGGCCGGGCCCATTGGCCCGGCCGATTGATTAGGGATCCCCCTTCCCATGCTGACCATCGCGTTGTCCAAGGGCCGCATCCTCGACGACACCCTGCCGCTGCTGGCCGAGGCGGGCATCGTGCCCACCGAAAACCCTGACAAGAGCCGCAAGCTGATCATCCCCACCAGCGATGATGGCGTTCGCCTGCTGATCGTACGGGCCACCGACGTGCCTACCTACGTCGAGCAGGGCGCTGCCGACCTGGGGGTGGCGGGCAAGGATGTGCTGATGGAGTTCGGTGGCCAGGGTATCTACGAGCCGCTGGACCTGCGCATCGCCTGCTGCAAGTTGATGACTGCCGGTGCCGTGGGTGCCGCTGCGCCAAAAGGCCGGCTGCGCATCGCCACCAAGTTCGTCAATGTCGCCAAGCGCTACTATGCAGAGCAAGGCCGGCAGGTCGATATCATCAAGCTATACGGCTCGATGGAGCTGGCGCCGCTGGTGGGCCTGGCCGACAAGATCATCGACGTGGTCGACACCGGCAACACGCTGCGTGCCAATGGACTTGAGCCTCAGGAGCTGATCGCTCATATCAGCTCGCGGCTGATCGTCAACAAGGCATCGATGAAGATGCAGCACGCCCGCATCCAGGCGCTGATCGACACCTTGCGCCATGCCGTCGAGTCGCGACACCGCGACTGACACTTCCCCTGCGCGCGGCGCCCGCTGCACGCAACTCGCTATCGGCGCCATTGGCGGAAATTCCCCGCCACCGGCGCGCGGTGCTGATAGATTAAGAACCCCGTATAACCGCCAAAACAGAGGCTTGCCATGACCGCTGCAACCGCCATACGCCGACTCGACGCCCTTGATCCGGATTTTGCCCGACATCTGGACCATTTGCTGAGCTGGGAAAGCGTGTCGGACGACGCGGTCAACCAGCGCGTGCTGGACATCATAAAAGCCGTGCGCGAGCGCGGTGATCAGGCGCTGGTGGAATTCACCCAGCGCTTCGACGGTGTGCAGGCCACTGCCATGGCCGATCTGATCCTGCCGCGGGCGCGGTTGGAGCAGGCGCTTGAGCGCATCACACCCGCCCAGCGCCAGGCGCTGCAGACAGCCGCCGAGCGTGTGCGCGCTTACCACGAGCAGCAGAAGCAGGATTCCTGGAGCTACACCGAAGCTGACGGGACCGTGCTGGGCCAGAAAGTCACGCCGCTCGACCGCGCCGGTCTCTACGTGCCGGGAGGCAAGGCCTCCTATCCGTCCTCGGTGCTGATGAATGCCATCCCGGCCAAGGTGGCCGGCGTGGCCGAAGTGGTGATGGTGGTGCCCACCCCCCGTGGCGAGGTCAACGAACTGGTACTGGCAGCCGCCTGCATTGCCGGGGTAGACCGCGTGTTCACCATTGGCGGTGCGCAAGCCGTGGCAGCGCTGGCTTATGGAACCGAGAGCGTGCCGAAGGTCGACAAGGTCGTCGGCCCGGGCAACATCTACGTCGCCACCGCCAAGCGCCATGTGTTTGGCCAGGTCGGCATCGACATGATCGCCGGCCCGTCGGAGATCCTGGTGGTCTGTGACGGCGGCACCGACCCAGACTGGATCGCCATGGACCTGTTCTCCCAGGCCGAGCACGATGAGGATGCCCAAGCGATCCTGGTAAGCCCGGACGGCGCATTCCTCGATGCGGTAGCGGCCAGCATCGACAAACTACTGCCGACCATGGAGCGTGCGCCGATCATCCGTACCTCGCTGGAGGGCCGTGGTGCCCTGATCAAAGTGGCCGACATGGCGCAGGCGATCGAAGTCAGCAACCGTATCGCGCCCGAGCACCTGGAGCTTTCTGTGGCTGACCCCGAGGCGTGGTTGCCTTCGATTCGCCATGCCGGCGCCATCTTCATGGGCCGCCACACCAGCGAAGCGCTCGGCGACTACTGCGCTGGCCCCAACCATGTGCTACCCACGTCGGGCACCGCGCGGTTCTCCTCGCCGCTGGGGGTCTACGACTTCCAGAAGCGTTCTTCGATCATCTTCTGCTCGCCCAGCGGCGCATCCGAACTCGGCAAGACCGCCTCGGTGCTGGCCCGTGGCGAATCGCTCAGTGCGCATGCCCGCAGCGCCGAGTACCGCATTCTGGACCAGGGGGAGTAACCCATGAGCAAGTTCTGGAGCCCGTTCGTCAAGACCCTGGACCCCTACGTGCCAGGCGAGCAACCCAAGCTGACCAACCTGGTCAAGCTCAACACCAACGAAAACCCCTACGGGCCGTCACCCAAGGCGTTGGCTGCGATGGCAGCCGAGGTGGGCGACAACCTACGCCTTTACCCGGACCCCAACAGCGATCGCCTCAAGCGTTCCGTAGCTGATTTCTATGGCATCACGCCGGGCCAGGTGTTCGTCGGCAACGGCTCGGACGAAGTGCTGGCGCACATCTTCCATGGCCTGTTCCAGCAGCGCCTGCCGCTGCTGTTTCCAGACATCAGCTATAGCTTCTACCCTGTCTACTGCGGCCTCTACGGCATCGCCCACGAACAGGTGCCGCTCGACGAGCACTTCCAGATCCGCATCGAAGACTACGCTCGCCCCAATGGCGGGATCATTTTCCCCAACCCCAATGCACCGACGGGCTGCCTGTTGGCGTTGGAGGCGGTAGAGCGCATCGTGCAGAACAGCCCCGATTCGGTCGTGGTGGTGGACGAGGCGTACATCGATTTCGGCGGCGAATCGGCCATCGCCCTGGTAGGGCGGTACCCGAACCTGCTGGTGACCCAGACCCTGTCCAAGTCGCGTTCGCTGGCGGGCCTGCGAGTGGGCATCGCAGTAGGCCACCCCGACCTCATCGAGGCGCTGGACCGCGTCAAGAACAGCTTCAACTCCTACCCGGTCGACCGTATTGCCATCGCTGGTGCGGCAGTGGCCTTCGACGACCGCGCCTGGTTCGACCAGACCCGCCAGGCCGTGATCGACAGCCGCGAAGCACTGAGCGAGCAGCTGCGCGCCCGTGGGTTCGACGTGCTGCCGTCAGCGGCCAACTTTGTGTTCGCTCGCCACTCCGAGCGGGATGCGGCCGAGATCGCGGCTAAAGTCAGGGAAAAGGGGGTGATCGTTCGTCACTTCAAGCAACAGCGCATCAACCAGTTCCTGCGTATCAGCATCGGTACTCCCGAGCAGAACCAAGCGCTGATCGACGCCCTCTGACGGGTGCCTTCTGCGGTGGCCGCAGGCCTTGGGCAGGTGAGGGGCCTCACCTGCCTGAGCCTGGGGCTAGAGCGCCTTCTTCAAATGGCGTTCAATTTCCTCAAGGCTCTTGCCCTTCGTTTCCGGCAGGCACAGTGCGACGAAGCAAAGCGAGCCCAGGTTCAGTACAGCGAACACATAGAAAGTGGCGTTGCCGATCCACTCCAGCGCCATCGGGAAGGCAAATGCGACCAGTGCATTGGACACCCATTGCATTGATACCGCCGCGCCCGTGAGCACGCCCCGCACCTGATTGGGGAACAGCTCCGACATCAGCAGCCAGTACACCGGTGAGATGCACATCTGCATGAACAGCAGGAAGACCAGGATGCAGGTCAGTGCAAGGTAGCTTTGCAGCAAGCTGTTAGGCAGCATCGACAGCACCGTTCCCAATGCCAACTGTGCCACGATCACCACGCAAAGGCCGCCCATCAGCAACGTGCGCCGGCCGACCCGGCCAATCGCCCAGATACCCAGCACCGTAGCGATTACCGACACCACACCGTTGCCGATGGTCGCCGTCAGAGCCGCATGAGTACCCAGGCCGGTGCTCTTGAGGATGATCGGGGTGTAGTACATGAATGCATTGACCCCAGTGAACTGAATCACGAAACCAAGCCCCACACCGATCAACAGCAGCTTGATCACCCAGCGCTGGCGCAACAGTTCGCCCAGGGGGGGGTGCTTCCTGGCAGCGCGCGCGTGGTCGCCCAGCTCCAGTGCTTCCTGATGAGCCTCCTCGGGCGTGTCGCGCAGGCGCTTGAGCACCGCTTCGGCTTCATCGATCCGGCCTTTGGCGGCGAGCCAGCGCGGCGAGGTAGGGACCAGAAAGGTTCCCACGAACAGCAAGATGCCCGGCACCATTGCAATGGCCAGCATGTAGCGCCAGATATCATTGCGCTGCAGTGCCCATGCCAGCAAAGCGCTGAGCATGTAGGCCAGCAACTGGCCGGTGACGATCATCAGTTCGTTACGGCTTACCAACCGCCCGCGGCGCTTGGGGCCGGCGATTTCGGCGATGAACACCGGCACCGTTGCCGAGCCGCCTCCCACCGCCAGGCCAAGCACGAAACGCATCGCTGTCATCACGCTTACGTTCGGCGCAACGGCTGTACCCAATGCGCCGAGCACGAACAGCACAGCCAGCGAGCGCAATGTGCTGCGCCGGCCGAATCGGTCGGAGATATAGCCGCTGGCCAGCGAACCGATGGCAGCGCCTACGATCAGCGAAGAGGTGATCAACCCCTCGGTGAAGGCATTCAGGCCCAACCCACCCTGATCGATGGGCAGGGTCATGAAGGGAAGGGCACCTGCGATGATGCCAGTGTCGTAGCCAAAAGCCAGGGCACCCATGGTGGCGACCAGCACGGTCATGAAAATCAGACGTCGAGGGCTGGGTTGCGCGCGCTCGGCCGTGCCGGCCATAGCGATGGAGTCTTGCATGCTGAGGGTCCTGTAGCGGAAAACGATGGGCTGGCCAAGCGTCCGCAGTCCCGGGCCGAGGCCTGGGGCCGCTGAACAGTGCGGAACAGACGCTTGGCGTAGAAATTTATGACAATGTGTGTCGAGGGAGTTCCACTTCAGAGAGGCAGCAGCCAAGGCTTTGTGCTGTAAATGTGCAATCATCGCCGGCTACGTATTCAGAGGCTGAAGGTTGAGCTATGGGCAGCAACAGGGCAGTGCTGGCGGTGCTGATTTTCGCGGTTTCGGTGGTGGGCCTTGGCATGGGCGCAACGCTGCCGGTGGTCGCCTTGCGCATGTACCAGATGCAGGCCCCGACCCTGTTGATCGGCCTGCTGGCGGCCATGCCGGCGGTTGGCATGATGGTGTCGGCGTTCATGATCGAAGGGTTGTGCCGGCGGTTTACCCGGCGTGGGCTCTACCTCTTGGCGCTAGGCCTGTGCGCGGCCAGCGTCGCCGCCATCGAGCCCCTGGCCGCTTCACCCTGGGCGCTTGGGGCCGCCCGGGCGCTGATGGGGGTGGGCATGGGTGTGGTGATCATCCTCGGCGAGTCCTGGGTCAATGAAATGAGCCCGGTCGACGCTCGGGGCCGGTTGGTCGCACTGTATGCCACTTGCTTTACCGCCTGCCAGATGCTCGGCCCGGCGTCGGTGGCCTGGCTGGGCGCCGAGGGGCCTTGGGTGAGCCTGCTGGTGCTGGCCAGCCTGGCGTTGGGTCTTGCACTTATCGGTTGGGTGATGCCTGCCACTCCAGCACTGCGCGAACAGCAGGGGCGCGGCTTCTCCGTGCTGGGTTTCGTCAAGGTGGCACCGGCCTTGTGCATGGGGGTGTTGCTGTTCAGCTTCTTCGATAGCGTCGTGCTAGCGATGTTTCCAGTCTACGCCGCGGCGCTGGGGTTCAGCCTGGGGTTGGCTGCGCTGACCAGCAGTGTGATCCTGGCGGGCGACGCCGCCTGCCAACTGCCGCTGGGCTGGCTCGCCGACCGCAGCGACCGGCCCCGCCTGTACCTGGCCTGCGGCCTGCTGATGGTGGTGATCGGGGCTGCTTTGCCGTGGCTGATGGGCAGTGGGCCGTGGTTATGGCCCGCCCTGATCGTGCTGGGGGCGGTGGCAGGAGGGGTCTACACCTTGGCGATCGTATTGATCGGCGAGCGTTTCGAGGGCGCGGATTTGGTGACCGCCAACGCCAGTGCCGGGCTGATCTGGGGGATAGGTAGCGTATTGGGGCCCTTGGCCAGTGGTGCCGCCATGGGGGTAGGGCAACACGGCCTGCCCTGGACGTTGGCTGCGTCGGCCGGGCTGTTCGTCGTTATCGCCTGGCGCATGCAGCGCAGGCAGCGCCACGCCCTTGCCCTGCGGGCCGAGTGAAGGATCTTTTCGGCGATCCGGGTTGCACGTCAGTGGCGGGTTACTTCGTTTCGATAGCCCAGAGGCGCCGTATCGGGCGGTTGCCACCCCGCCCAATACCAGGGAAGCCCCGCCTTGTGACGACGACCCTGTTGGGGGGCGAAGTTATTGATTTAAATAAATTTCCAAGCGGGGGTTGACGCCTATGCAAAGCCCCCATAGAATGCGCGCCACTTGCAGCGCAAAGCACACAGCGAAGCGCGGCAGGTAGTGAAAGTTGTAGCCTGTCCCCTTCGTCTAGTGGCCTAGGACACCGCCCTTTCACGGCGGTAACAGGGGTTCGAGTCCCCTAGGGGACGCCATGTTTTGCGGGAATAGCTCAGTTGGTAGAGCACGACCTTGCCAAGGTCGGGGTCGCGAGTTCGAGTCTCGTTTCCCGCTCCAGTTTACAAACGTCACGCGAAAGCGGGGCGAGTAAAACCCGAAGGCAACTGGCTGTTATCTTCGGAGGCTGAAACACTTAGGTGTTTCGGGGCTTTACGTCCCCTTCGTCTAGTGGCCTAGGACACCGCCCTTTCACGGCGGTAACAGGGGTTCGAGTCCCCTAGGGGACGCCATATTTTGCGGGAATAGCTCAGTTGGTAGAGCACGACCTTGCCAAGGTCGGGGTCGCGAGTTCGAGTCTCGTTTCCCGCTCCAAATCAAGAGAAAAGAGGCTTCGGCCTCTTTTTTCGTTTCTGCGTTTTCAGTACTCCTCTCACTCTCCAAGCCTGCCCCTTCCGCCAGCCGGCGCATGCCCACGCACCTTCTGATCTATGCGTTGCACCCCGTCGTGCTGTTGATCCCTTCTCGCCAGCTTATAGCCCTACCTGCTAAGCCTCTGCGCGTGCACCGGTGCGCTTGGCCCTGCGCGCGGCAGGCCATCGAGCCGTTGACAAAAGCTCTATTGACTGTAAATGTATATACATTAACAACAACAAGGTCTTCTTCATGCCTTCCCCTCATAAAAGGCGCGGCCAAACGGTGCCTGCCCGTTCGTGCATTGGCTGCGCTGGCGTGCAGCTCAGTACCCATTACGTCCCCCTGATCGATCAAGGAATCTGAGCCATGACCGCGCTGAATCTCATCCCCGGAACGCTAACCCTTGCCCAGCTGCGCGCGTTCTACCTCAACCCGTCGCCGGTCACCTTGGATTCCAGCGCTGCCTCAGGCATCGCGGTCAGCGTCGCCTGCGTCGAAGCCATCGTCGCCGAGGGCCGCACCGCCTATGGCATCAACACCGGCTTCGGCCTGCTGGCTTCCACGCGCATCGCCGCCGCTGACCTAGAGAAGCTTCAGCGGTCACTGGTGTTGTCTCATGCCGCCGGGGTTGGCGAGCCGCTGGACGACGCCATGGTCGGGTTGATCATGCTGCTGAAAATCAACAGCCTGGCGCGCGGTTTTTCTGGCATCCGCCCCGTGGTGATCGACGCGTTGCTGGCTTTGCTCAATGCTGGTGTGTACCCACACATACCACTCAAGGGGTCGGTAGGTGCCTCGGGCGACCTGGCGCCACTGGCGCACATGTCGCTGGTGCTGCTGGGCGAGGGCAAGGCCCGCTACAAAGGGCAATGGCTGGCGGCCACCGAGGCCCTCGCTGTGGCCGGGCTGGCACCACTGACGCTGGCAGCCAAGGAAGGCCTGGCCCTGCTCAATGGCACCCAGGTTTCTACGGCCTATGCGTTGCGTGGGTTGTTCGAGGCCGAAGACCTCTATGCAGCCGCTACCGTGTGCGGTGGCCTGAGCGTAGAAGCGATGCTGGGTTCGCGGGCCCCGTTCGATGCGCGTATCCACGCTGCGCGCGGCCAGCGCGGTCAGATCGACGCCGCCGCTGCCTACCGCGACCTGCTCACCGAGGGCAGCGAAGTCGCCAACTCCCATGCCAACTGTGACAAGGTGCAAGACCCTTACTCGTTGCGTTGCCAGCCGCAGGTGATGGGCGCCTGCCTCACCCAGTTGCGCCAAGCGGCCGAAGTACTGGTGGTGGAGGCCAACGCGGTGTCCGACAACCCGCTGGTGTTCGCTGAACAGGGCGATGTGATTTCCGGAGGCAACTTCCACGCAGAGCCCGTGGCCATGGCTGCCGATAACCTGGCTTTGGCCATTGCGGAGATCGGTGCGCTGTCGGAGCGGCGTATCTCTTTGATGATGGACCGGCACATGTCGCAACTGCCGCCTTTTCTGGTGGAAAACGGCGGGGTCAACTCGGGGTTCATGATCGCTCAGGTCACCGCTGCAGCGCTGGCCAGCGACAACAAGGCCCTGGCCCACCCGGCCAGCGTGGACAGCCTGCCCACCTCGGCCAACCAGGAAGACCACGTGTCGATGGCGCCCAACGCCGGCAAGCGGCTTTGGGCGATGGCCGAAAACGTGCGGGGGATCGTCGCCATCGAATGGCTCGGCGCCTGCCAGGGCCTGGACTTCCGCCAGGGGCTGAAGGCTTCACCCAAGCTTGAACAGGCCCGTGCGCTGCTGCGGGCGCAGGTGCCGTATTACCAGGAAGACCGTTTTTTCGCGCCAGATATCGAAGCCGCCAGTACCTTGTTGGCCAGTGGCTGCCTCAACTCGTTGATCCCTGGCGCACTGCTGCCGAGCCTGTAAATGCAATCTGCCGCTTCTGTGAAGGAGCGGCTTCCTCTTAAAATACAAGCACTAAGAGGAGATTGCCTGCAATGAGTACACAGCCAGGATTGAAACGAGGGCTGAGCGCTCGTCATATCCGTTTCATCGCGTTGGGGTCGGCCATCGGCACCGGCCTGTTCTACGGTTCGGCCTCGGCCATCCAGAAAGCCGGGCCATCGGTGCTGCTGGCCTACCTGATCGCCGGTGCTGCCGTTTATATGGTCATGCGGGCGTTGGGCGAAATGGCCCTGCGCCGCGCAGAACCTGAGTCTTTCGGTGATTACGCCACCCAGGCCATGGGGCCGTTCGCCGGCTTCTCCACCGGCTGGACCTACGCGTTCGAAATGGTCATCGTCTGCCTGGCAGACGTCACCGCGTTCGGCATCTATATGGGCTTCTGGTTTCCCGACGTCCCGCAGTGGGTCTGGGTGCTGTCGGTCATCTGCCTGATCGGCGCGCTGAATCTATGCACCGTCAAGGTATTCGGTGAGCTGGAATTCTGGCTGTCGATCGTCAAGGTCGGCGCTATCGTAGCGATGATCCTGGGCGGCTTGTGGATCATGGCCTTCGGCCTGGGCCAGGCGCAAACGGGAACGGGGGTGGTCAATCTCTGGGAAAACGGCGGCTTCTTCGCCAACGGCGCCAGTGGGTTGATCGCATCGCTGGCGGTGGTGGTGTTCGCTTTCGGCGGTATCGAGATCATCGGTGTCACCGCCAGCGAAGCCAAGGACCCCGAACGCACGCTGCCGCGGGCGATCAATGCGGTGCCGTTGCGTATCCTGCTGTTCTACGTGTTGACCTTGCTGGTGCTGATGGCGATCTTCCCATGGCCGCAGATCGGCAGCCAGGGCAGCCCCTTTGTGCTGATTTTCGACAAGCTGGGGGTCACCTCAGCGGCAGCCATCCTCAATGTGGTGGTGATCACGGCCGCCTTGTCGGCGATCAACAGTGACGTGTTCGGCGCCGGGCGCATGCTTTACAGCCTGGCGCTCAAGGGCCACGCCCCCCGTGCTTTCGCGCAGGTGTCGCGCAACGGCGTGCCGTGGCTCACCGTGCTGGTCATGGCCGTGGCGCTGGGGGTCGGTGTAGTGCTGAACTACCTGATCCCCAAGAATGCCTTCGAGTTGATCGCGGCACTGGCCACCTTCGCCACCGTTTGGGTGTGGTTGATGATTCTGTTGTCGCAATTCATCTTGCGCCGGCGCATGAATGCGCAGGATGTGGCCGCGCTGAAATTCGCGGTGCCGTTGTGGCCGGTGGCGCCCGCCCTGGCGATCGCCTTCATGGTGTTCATCTTCGGCGTGTTGGGGTATTTCGAGGAGTCACGCCCGGCATTGGTGGCCGGGGTAGTGTGGATGTACCTGCTAGGCATTGCCTGGTACAAATGGGTCAAGCCGCGCCAGGTCAGAAGCGATCAACCCTGAAGCGCTCCGGCGCTGGCCTGCCGGCGGCCAGTGCCCCGACCAGTTCTGCCGTGGCCGCGGCCTGGGTGAGCCCCAGGTGTTGATGCCCGAAAGCCAGTAGCACGCGCCCCCCGCAGGCCTGGTCGATCACTGGCAACGAATCGGGCAATGACGGCCTGAAACCCATCCAGGGCGTGGCGCCCTCTGCGTCGAGGGCCTGTTCGAACAACCCCTGGCTCAAGCGCAGCAATTGCCAGGCGCGCTCATGGTTGGGCGGGCGCTCGAGCCCGGCGAATTCCACAGTGCCGGCCAGGCGAAGGCCACCGGCCATGGGGGTCATGATAAAACGCCGTTCGAACGAAGTGACTGCGAAGGGCAGCCGGCCGGTTTCGTTTGGCAGCATCAGGTGATAGCCGCGTTCGGTGTCCAGCGGCACCTGCACGCCCGTGAGGCTTTTCACCAGGCTCGCCGAATGCGCCCCGGTGGCGATCAATACGCGGCGGCTGCTCAGTTGGCCTTGAGCGGTCTGCAGCGTGACGCTGTCGGCAAGCACCTGGCCTGCGAGCACCTCGCTCTGGATGAAGCCCACACCCGCCTGGCGTGCTGCTTCCACCACCGCCAGCAGCGTGGTGTAAGGGTCGATGAAGTGCCCCGTCTCAGGAAAGAACAGCCCGCCCTGGGCGCGTCGATCAAGCTCGGGGGCGGCGCGGTGCAGTTGGTCGGCACGCCATTGCTCGACCGCCACCTGCTGCTGGCGCATCCGTTGCTGTAGCGCTTGCAGGGCTGTGTGCGATTCGGGTTTCTCATACATCAACAGCGAGCCTTGCAAATGCAGCAGTTCGCTGTGGCCTATGCTTGCCAGCATCCGCTGCCAGGCGGGCAGGCTGGCCTGGTTGAGCTGGCGCAGGCCTTCGACAGTGCCAGCAAAGGGCGCAGGCCGCAGGTTCAGTAGCAGCCGGGTGAACCAAGGCAGGGCACGGGGCAGGTAGCGCCAGTCCAGGCGCAGTGGGCCCATGGGGTCGAGCAGCATGGCGGGCAGCCGCTTGAGGATCGACAGGTCGGCGATTGGGAACACCTGCTCGGTGGCCAGGTGCCCGGCATTGCCGAAAGAGGCGCCGCGGCCCGGTGCCTGGCGGTCGAGCACCTGTACCTTCAAGCCCTGACGGGCCAGTTCCAGGGCGCAGGTGACGCCGATGATACCGGCGCCGATGACGAGGATGTCCGAGGTGTTTGGCATGGCGGCTCGTAAGGGCTGTTAGTAACAGGGGAGGCGCGTCGCGCGGAACGGTGTGTTTTCACGCCCGCGCGACGACGTGGGGGAGTCAGCTCAGCCCTTGCTCAGCCGCCCATTGCCCATACCACTGGCGGAACAACCGGAACTGGGTTTCAGCGTAGTGCCGTTGCGGGGCGCTCAAGCGGTCGCTCTCATTGAAATGCAGCCGATAGGCTTCATCTCCGTTGAGCACCATCAGGTGTTTGTAATACAGCACCAGGTCCGCCCCCTCATCGAACGACGACAACACCGCCAGCGCTTGCTCCAGTTCACCGGCCAGGCGCCGCGCCCGAGCATCGCCTGCCGCCGCTTGCTTGCTCAAGGCGACCAGTTGCAGCACCTCACGGGGCAGTGCATTGCCGATGCCGGTGATGGCGCCGGTGGCGTTGCAGTTCACGAAGCCATGCACCACCTGCGTGTCTACGCCAACCATGAGCGTCACTTCCGTGTCGCCGGAGGTGATGTGCTCGGCGGCGTAGCGCAGGTCAGCGGCACCGCCGAATTCCTTGAAGCCAATCAGGTTCGGATGCTGCCGGCGCAGCTCGAAGAACAGCTCCGCCCGGGTGGCGAAGCCATAGTAGGGGCTGTTGTAGATCACGGCGGGCAGTTGCGGCGCGGCGCTCAGAATGGCCGAGAAATGCGCCTTCTGCGCGCTGGCTGAAGAGCCCCGGGACAGCACCCGCGGGATCACCATCAAGCCGTGTGCGCCGACCTCGGCAGCATGGGCGGCATGGGCCACCGCCTCGCGGCTGTTCACCGCGCCGGTGCCTACGATGGTGGGTACCCCAGCCGCCACCAGCCGTGCCACGCCTTCCTGGCGCTGTGCCTCGCTCAGCAACGGCCAGTCGCCCATCGAGCCGCAGTACACCACCGCGCTCATGCCGATATCCACCAGCTCACGGCCCTTGGCGACCAGCGCGTCGTAGTCAGGGGTTCGCTGCGCGGTGCAGGGGGTCATCAGCGCGGGGATGCAGCCGGTAAAAATGGTGTCGCTCATGGTGTGTCCTCGAAAACCAATAGGTGGGAAAATCAGATGCCCCAGGCAAAGGGGTCGCTGTCGTCGATCAGCAAGCGTGCGTCAGCGGTGACCCAGGCCTGGCCTGTAATGAACGGGCGGATGCGTTGGGCGGTCTGCTCGTTACCCGCTTGGTAATGCCCAGTGAATCGGCTGCCGGTGATGCCGGCCTGCACCCAGGGCTGGCCAGGTGCGAGCTTGCCGTCGGCGGCCAGGCACGCCAGCTTGGCGCTAGTGCCGGTGCCGCACGGGGAGCGGTCGTAGGCCTTGCCGGGGCACATCACGAAGTTGCGGCTGTCGGCCTGCGGGTCATCGGCAAACAATTCGATATGGTCGATCGGTTCGCCGCCTTCACCGTGGATACCCTGCGCCTGAAGGGCGGTGAGCATGTTCCAGGTGAGGTCGGTCAGCCGCTCGACATTGCTCAGAGCAAGGTCTTCGCCGTGGTCGTTGACCAGAAAGAACCAGTTCCCGCCCCAGGCGATGTCGCCGATGAAGCGGCCATAGCCAGGCACCTGGACCTCGACCTGGCTGCGATAGCGCCAAGCCGGCACATTGCCCAGCGTGACCTCACCGGAGCCATGCAGCGTGGCGGTCACTGGGCCCACGGGCGTGTCGATCAGGTGTTCGCCCGGCTCCAACCGGCCGAGGTGGTGCAGCGAGGCCACCAGGCCAATGGTGCCGTGGCCGCACATGCCCAGGTACCCGGTGTTGTTGAAGAAGATCACGCCGCAGCTAGCACCGGGGCTTACCGGTGGGCACAGCAGCGCACCCACCAACACGTCATTGCCCCGCGGTTCGAGCAGGCAAGCCTTGCGCCAGCGGTCATGATGGGTGCGCAGCTCCTCACGCTGGGCCGCCAGCGTGGCGCCAGTTAAAGCAGGGAACCCCTCGATCACCAAACGCGTGGGTTCGCCGCCGGTGTGGGAGTCGATAACGTGCAGTGTCTTCATGGCAAAGGCCTTAACGCAGCTGTGCGTGCAACGGTGAATGTTCGGCGGGCGCCACCTCGGTGGCCTCGTCTTCGTCGGTGTCCAATTGCAGTTGATGGGCCGGTACCCCGGTCGCCGCACCCCAGTAGTAGATGGCCAGGGCGCAGGCCGCGACGACGAGGGTGTCCAGCGGGTGCCCGATCACGCCCAGGCCCCCGAAGCTGCCCAGCCAGGAAAGTAGGATGGTCACCGCGTAGAAGCCGATCAGCCAGGCCGAGCAGCGCACCTGCTGGCGAAGGCTGATGTGTGCGGTAGGCACCCAACGGCCACACATCAGGTAAATCACGAACAACACGATCTGCAGGCTCAACAGCCAGGACACGGTCGCCCAGCCCGACCAGTACACGATCAGCGCAGCGATGATGAACGACAGCGGCCCCATCAGCGAAAGCCCCCGTACCCGAAACGGCCGCGGCAGGGCCGGAGCACTGCGGCGCAGCGCCGCCACCGACACCGGGGCCACGGCGTAGCTGAGCATCAGCGCCGCCGACACCACGTTGATCAGTGCCTCCCACGAGGGAAACGGCAAGGTCCAGAACACCGACAGGCCAAAGGTGAGCCACAACGCCGGGCGCGGGATGCCCGATTCGGCATCGATGCGGGTGAACAGCTTGAAGAAGGTGCCGGTCTGCGCCCAGCCATAGACCACGCGGGGGGTTGCGTTCATGTAAATGTTGCCGCAGCCGCTGGGGCTGATCACGGCGTCGGCCACCACCAGCCAGGCCAACCACACCACACCCAGTGCCAAGGCTATGTCGCGATAGGGCAGTGCCAGCGCCTTGCCCATGTCGGCCCAGCCACCGCTAAGCATCTGGCTGGGAATGCCGCCGAGAAAGGCCACCTGCAGCAGCACGTAGATCGCCGTGGACAACAACACCGAAAGAATCAGCGCCAACGGAATGGTGCGCTGCGGATTATGCACTTCACTGGCCACCGAAATGATCGGTGTCAGCCCCAGGTAGGCGAAGATCACCCCGCCCGCCGACACAGCCATCTCCACGCCTGAAAGGCCGAATGGCGCGAAGCCTGCGCTGGTGAAGTTGGCGGGGGTAAAGAAGGTGAACAGCACCACGATCACCAGCAAAGGGACTACGAACTTGAACACACTGATCAGGTTGTTGGCCTTGGCGAAGGTTTTCACGCTGCGGTAGTTGAGCCAGAAAAACAGGCACAGCAATGCCAATTGCATCAGCCAGCCCAGCAGCGTCGGGTCACTGGAGCCGCTTTTGGTCAAGCCCGGAAACCAGGCCGCCGCGTACTGGCGGGAGGCAACCACCTCGATGGCCACCAGGCTGGAGAACGCGATCAGCGTGATCAGCCCCATCAGGTACCCCAGCAAAGGGCCATGAGAATAGAACGGGTAGCGCACCACACCGCCGGCACGCGGCAGAGCAGCACCCAGCTCGCAATAGACGATGCCCAGCAGCAGCACGGCGAAGCCGCCCAGCAGCCAGGAGAGGATGCCCGCCGGGCCCGCGATGGCCGACACGTGGCTGGCCGCGAACAGCCAGCCGGAGCCGAAAATCGCGCCCAGGCCGATGAAGGTGAGGTCGGTCAATGACAATTGCTTCTTGAACTTGCCTTGCACTGACATGGCGATGCCTTTTTTGTGGGTTCTTGGAATAGGCAGTGAGCAGCGGCCAGGCAGGCCTGGCTGAGTTGTTATGGGGCGTAGAATGAACCCGGCCTGGCCGGTAGCGCTTGAGGGTTTTGCACCCTGAAGATGACGAAATCGGCACAGTGGCCTGGATGGACGGGCGCGGCGCTCTGGTGCAAGCTGCTGCCCAGGCCCGTTCCGGAGACCCGCCATGCCCCTTGGCCCGCTCCAAGCGCTGTGCGAGCAGCGCCCCGAGTCACTGCAGCAATTCACCGCATACATGGCGGCACTGTTGCCGCTGCTCGATGCCATCCCTACGGCGGTGTTTTTCGTCAAGGACACTCAGGCTCGCTATGTGCTGGCTAACCGCACGCTGGTCGAGCGCTGCGGGCTCAAAAGCCTGGCGCCACTGCTGGGCAAAACCAGTGCCCAGGTGTTCCCGGCCCGGTTCGGCCCCGGCTACACCCAGCAGGACCGCCGTGTACTGGAGCGAGGGGAGGTGCTTGAGGACCAGCTTGAGCTGCACCTGTACGGCAGCCGTGAGCCAGGCTGGTGCCTGACCCATAAACGCCCGCTGCTCGACCGAGACGGGCGCATCATGGGCCTGGCCGGCACCTCGGTCGACCTGCAAGCCGCTGCAGCCAGCCACCCTGCCTATCAGCGCCTGGCGGCGGTGGATGACTATATTCGCAAGCATTTCCAGCGGCCGGTGACGCTCAAGGAGCTTACGGCCCTCGCTGGCCTCTCCGTCGCCCAACTTGAGCGGTACTGCAAGCGGGTGTTTCATCTCACACCGCGGCAGATGATCCACAAGGTCAGGCTCGAGCACGCGCACCGCCTGCTGTGTACGGCGCTACCGATCACCGAGGTAGCCCTGCAATGCGGCTATACCGACCACAGTGCGTTCAGCCGACAGTTTCGTGCCCTCACCGGGTTCACCCCTCGCGAGTACCGTGCCGCGCACCCAGGCAACGGGGCCGACCCCATCGCCCGAAGGCAATGAAACTTGCACAGCCTTTTGCCCCTCCGAGTTAAATCACGCCACAGAGGGCATCACTATGAATCTTCACCAATTGGCCCAACTCGTCGCCAGCAATGAGGTGCAGGCCCTGGAACTGGTCAGCGTCGAGGGTGGCTCCTACGTCCTGCACGCGCGGCGCGGCGAGCAGCTGGAACGGGTGCTTAACGACAAAGGCGATACGTTGCATGTGGCGTCGGTGGACGAGGCGCGCAAGGTGCTGGCCAGCGTGCCGGAGGTGCCGTTTTTCCTGGTGCAGCCTGCGGTGCACGAAGAGATGGTCGGGCTCGATGACGTACCGATCGGCGATGCACGCGAGCCCATCAAGCTACGCTCCAGCCCTGGGCCGGCCAAAGCGGACTCGCTCTGACGCGCGGGCAAAGCGCCACGCCGCAATGGCTAAGCGCTTCGCTTATGGAGTAGGCTCAAGGCCAGTCTGAAAACTGGCCTGCCATGAACATTCTTTTTCTCAAACTGATCATCACTCCCAGCCTGATGATGGCTATCTCATTGGCTGCGCGGCGCTGGGGGCCGTTTCTCGGTGGGCTGCTGGCTGGCCTGCCGATCACCTCCACGACGGTGCTGGCTTTTCTGGCGCTGGAGCAGGGGCCCGCGTTCGCAGTGGCCGCAGTGCCCAGCGCACTGGCGGGCCTGGCTGCCGTGATCTGCAGTTACCTTGCCTATCTGCAGGTGGCCAAACACCGGCATTGGGGCCTGGCCTTGGCCGCAGCGGTGCTGGGCTTCGCATTGGTATGCTCATTGCTGCAATGGGCCGCTTCCCTGTGGCTGTCGGTGCTGGTGTGCCTGGTGCTGATAGGCATCATCCTGCCGCTGGCCCCTGCCCGGGTGCTTCCAGCCAGTGCGCGCCCGTCGCGGCCGTGGGAGATTCCGGCACGCATGATCGCGGCGACCTCCCTGCTGCTGGTGATCACCGGTGGCGCGCCCTGGTGGGGGCCGGCGGTGAGCGGTGTGCTGGCGCCGATACCAGTGATCGCCTGGCCGCTGGTGGTTTTCAGCCACTTGCAGGTGGGCCTGCTGGCGATGGCTTCCACGATCCGTGGCAACGCGCTCGGCGCACTGGGGGTGGTGGCGTTTTACTTGGTGATCTGGTTGGGTGCGAGCTGGGTGGGCATCTGGCTGGCATTGCTGCTTGGGGTGGCGTCGTCGATGCTGGTCACCTTCAGCGTGGTGGGGTTTTTGCAGTTACGCCGGCACTAGGGCCGGCGCCTGGCCTGATGGGCCGGCCACTGCCGCCCACCGGCGAGGGAAGGTCAGTGCCGGCTGGCCTGGTCGTCTCTCAGGGCCAGCAACTGCTTCTCCTGAGCCCAGTCGAACGGCTCGTCGTTCTCCTCGGCCTCGAAGCGCCGCTCATCGAGCTGCTGATACAGCTCGATCTCTTCGTCAGGCATGAAATGCAGGCAGTCGCCCGCGAAGAACCACAGCAGGTCCCGTGGTACCAGGTGGGCGATCTGAGGGTAGCGCTGGATGGTCTGGCAGATCAGGTCCTGGCCCAGGTATTGGCTTTGCACCGGGTCTTGCGGCAGTTGTTCGAGCAGCTCGTCGAAGCGCTCCAGAAACAGTTCATGGCTTTCTTCCGGCACCTGCTCGGCTTCGCCGAGGGCGCCGAGGATATTGCGCAGGTGGCGGAGCAGGGCCAGGTGATGTTCGAGGGCGGAAACGGTCATGGCACAAGGCTCCTTGGGAAAACGGCCGGGCAGTATAAAGGCTTGCGCCGGCCGCTGTAACGCTTAGCGGACCTTGCCTTCGGTAGGGAGCAGCTCTTGCTTGGCGAAATCGTCCACGTCGATCACGGCGCGGCGTGCCGTTTCAGCCGCCTTGAGCTGTTGCCCTTCGCTGGCCAGCAGCACCCCCTGCTCCACGGCTGCTTCGATCAGATCCTGCCCGGCACCCGCCTTGACCTGGCCTGCGCGCACCGCAGCGTGCAATTTGCGACGAATCGGCGCCACGGCGCTGAGGCGTTTGCAGGCGGCATGCAATGCACCGACTGCGTCATCCGGATCAGTCGGGCGGTAGCAGCCTTCAAGCAGGTCTTCAAGGGCCAGGTCGCCCGGCGCGCGGGCGAGGATGGCCGCCACCGCGGCGTCGGTGCGGTCGCTCGGCCCGCGATGGCGGCGGCCAAAGGGAAAGATGACCAGCCGCAGCAGGCCGCCCAGTACAGGGTTGGGCGCATTGTCGAGCAGCTTGGCCAGGGCCTCTTCGGCCTTCCCCAGGCTTTCATCCATGGCCCAGCGCAGCAGCGGCTGCAGATGCTGGGGCGATTGCTGGTCGTGGTAGCGCTTGAGCGCCGCACTGCCCAGGTACAGATAGCTGAGCACATCGCCCAGCCTCGCGGAGAGCCGCTCTCGGCGTTTGAGCTCGCCGCCGAGCATCATCATGTTCAGGTCGGCCAGCAGCGCGAAGGCGGCGGCAAGGCGGTCCAGGTCGCGGAAATAACGCCGGCTCAGGGCGTCGCCGGGCTGGCGTTGCAACTGCCCCAGCCCCAGGCTCAGCACCAGCGTGCTGCACGCGTTGCCGAAGGCAAAGCCCAGGTGGCGCAGCAGCAAAGCGTCGAAGCCGCGCAGGTCGTTATCGTGGGCAGCAGCCATTTCTTTGAGTACGAAAGGGTGGCAGCGGATCGCACCCTGGCCGAAGATCATCAGGTTGCGCGAAAGGATATTGGCCCCTTCGACGGTAATGAAGATCGGCGCCCCCAGCCAGTTGCGGCCCAGGTAGTTGCGCGGCCCATCGATGATCGCCTTGCCGCCGTGCACGTCCATCGCGTGGGTGATGCATT
This sequence comes from Pseudomonas sp. URIL14HWK12:I12, assembly GCF_003097135.1. Lineage (GTDB taxonomy): Bacteria > Pseudomonadota > Gammaproteobacteria > Pseudomonadales > Pseudomonadaceae > Aquipseudomonas. Next base: position 44,422 of record NZ_QEQL01000005.1, on the reverse strand, counting down.
CACGGCCACGTTCAGTGAGGTGGTATTTGAGAATCGCCGAGAGCACCGAAGGCTTCTCGCCCAGGTCTACCGCGTTAGCCGTAAGAATGCGCGCGCTGTCCATCAGCCACGCATTGCCGGCGATGCGCGCCAGGGATTCCTGAATCCCTTCGAAAGCGTTCAACGGCACATTGAATTGCTCGCGCACCTGGGCGTACTGGCCAGTCACCAGGCTCGTGTACTTGGCCATGCCAGTGCCCACCGCTGGCAGCGAGATCGACCGCCCCACCGACAGGCAGTTCATCAGCATCATCCAGCCCTTGCCCAGCATCGGCTGGCCGCCGATCAGCGCCGAGAGCGGCACGAATACATCCTTACCACTGTTGGGGCCGTTCATGAACGCCGCGCCCAGTGGCACATGGCGCCGGCCGATGTTCACGCCAGGCGTGTCGGTGGGGATCAACGCCAGGCTGATGCCCAGGTCAGTCTGGTCACCGAGCAGATGATCGGGGTCGTAGGCCTTGAAGGCCAAGCCCAGCAGGGTGGCCACCGGGCCCAAAGTGATGTAGCGCTTCTCCCAGGTCAGGCGCAGCCCCAGCACCTCCTCGCCCTGCCACTGGCCTTTGCAGACGATGCCGACGTCGGGCATCGCGCCAGCATCGGAGCCTGCCAGGGGGCCGGTCAGCGCGAAGCAGGGGATTTCATCGCCGCGCGCCAGGCGGGGCAGGTAATGGTCGCGTTGCTCATCGGTGCCGTAGTGCAGCAGCAGCTCAGCCGGGCCCAGCGAGTTGGGGACCATCACGGTGGAGGCCAGGTCGCCGCAACGGGTGGCGAGCTTCATCGCCACCTGCGAATGGGCATAGGCTGAGAAGCCCTTGCCCCCGTAGGCCTTCGGGATGATCAACGCAAAGAAACCATGGGCTTTGATGTGTGCCCAGGCCTGCGGTGGCAAGTCCATGGCCTGGCCGACCTGCCAATCGGTGAGCATCGCGCACAGTTCTTCGGTGGGGCCATCGATGAAGGCGCGTTCTTCATCGGTAAGGCGAGCCCGCGGGTAATTGAGCAGGGTATGCCAGTCTGGGCGGCCGCTGAACAGTTGCCCATCCCACCACACGGTGCCGGCGTCGATGGCATCGCGCTCGGTAGCCGACATGGGCGGCAGTGTGCGCTTGAACCAGCTGAACAGCGGCGTGGTGAACAGCCGCAGGCGCAGCTCGCCGAGAAAGATGAACGCGGCTGTAGCGGCCAACAGTACCCAGAGCACCACCATCAGCGCAGCGGGTGCTTCGCCGATAACCCCCATGGCCAGCAAATACAAAGCCACCAGCCCCAAAGCAGGGGCCGGCGCCGTTCGGCAATGAGCAAGCCAGGCGATGCCCAGCACCAGCAGCACGATCCACAACAACAGCATAGGGAACTCCTTCTCAAGGCTTGCCCCGGCAGTCTAGACGCTGCGGCCCGGGTGTGTACTGGAAGACCGGCCGCTGCGCTGTGAAGTTCGGCCAAAGGCAATGGGGTATCGGCCGCTGGGCCGGGTTAAACTGCCGGGCATCGCCACTGCCAAGGAAGCTTTGCCATGCTGAAAATCTGGGGCCGGATCAACTCCACCAATGTCCGGAAGGTATTGTGGTGCGCTGAAGAGCTAGGGCTGAGCTATCAGCAGGTCGACGCCGGGGGCGCTTTCGGCGTGGTCGACACACCCGCGTACCGCGCCATGAACCCCAATGGCCGGGTGCCTGTGCTCCAGGACGCAGACCTCACGCTCTACGAATCCAACACCATTTGCCGCTATCTGTTGGCCACCCACGCTGCCGGCAGCCACTGGTGGCCGGAGCAGCCCGCTGCCCGTGCCCTTGCCGAGCTCTGGATGGACTGGGCCACCGGGAGCCTGGCAGCCCCCTTCAAGGACGTGTTCTGGGGCGTATTGCGCACTCCGCCTGCGCAGCAAGATTGGCCGGCGATCTTCGCGGCCCGTGATGCGTGCGCGCAGTTGCTCGCCCAGGCCGATGCCTTGTTGGCGCACCAGCCTTACCTAAGCGGGGCGCAGATCGGCATGGGCGACATACCGCTGGGCTGTTTTGCCTATGGCTGGTTCAACCTGCCCATCGAACGCCCACCACTGCCCCACCTGGAAGCCTGGTATGCACGCCTTTGTGAGCGGCCCGCTTATCGGAGCGCTGTAATGACCGCCCTGACTTGATAGTCACTATTAATCGGCATTGCTGTACTTATGCCGTGGGCGTCGGTGAATATGGCCGGCGTTCAGGGTGCCATCGCACCTATTGCCATTTCTGGCCCAAGCTCAAGCGATAAGTGAAGCCCGACATGACCCAAGCCCTGTCCATTCGACAGCTGACAAAAACCTACGGCAACGGCTTCCAGGCCCTCAAGGGGATAGACCTGGACGTGGCCGAAGGTGACTTCTTCGCCCTGCTTGGCCCCAACGGGGCGGGCAAATCCACCACCATTGGCGTGCTTTCGACCTTGGTGAACAAGAGTTCCGGCACGGTGAACGTGTTCGGCCACGACCTGGACCGGGAGCCTGCCAAGCTCAAGCGCTCCATTGGCGTGGTGCCCCAGGAATTCAACTTCAACCAGTTCGAGAAGACGTTCGACATCGTCGTGACCCAGGCCGGCTACTACGGCATCCCTGCCAAGGTGGCACGCGAGCGTGCCGAGCAGTACCTGAACCAGCTGGGCCTCTGGGACAAGCGCGATACGCCATCTCGTTCGCTGTCCGGGGGTATGAAGCGGCGGTTGATGATCGCCCGCGCCCTCATCCACGAGCCCCGCCTGCTGATCCTCGATGAGCCCACCGCGGGGGTGGATATCGAGCTGCGCCGTTCGATGTGGACCTTCCTCACCGAGCTGAACCGCAAGGGTACTACGATCATCCTCACCACCCATTACCTGGAAGAGGCCGAGCAGCTGTGCCGCAACATCGGCATCATCGACCACGGCACCATCGTGCAGAACACCAGCATGCGTAACCTGCTGGGCAAGCTGACGGTCGAGACCTTCCTGCTCGACCTGGGCCGTGACCTCGATCAGGCCCCGGAGCTGCCCGGCTATCCCTGCCGCCTGGTCGATGCCCACACCCTCGAAGTGCAGGTAGACAAAGCCGCCGGGGTCACCGCGCTGTTTGCGGCGCTCGCCGAGCGCAACATCCCGGTCAGCAGCCTGCGCAACAAGACCAACCGCCTTGAGGAGTTGTTCGTGTCCCTGGTCGAACGTAACCTGGCGAAGGTGGCACTATGAGCGAGCTCTCTGCGAACCTGGTCGCACTCAACACCATCGTCTACCGCGAAATCCGCCGCTTCATGCGCATCTGGCCGCAGACGCTGCTGCCGCCTGCAATCACCATGGTGCTGTACTTCGTGATCTTCGGGAACCTCATCGGCCGGCAGATCGGCGGCATGGGCGGGTTCACCTACATGCAGTACATCGTGCCCGGGCTGATCATGATGTCGGTGATCACCAACTCCTACGGCAACGTGGTGTCGAGTTTCTTCGGGGCCAAGTTCCAGCGCTCGATCGAGGAGCTGATGGTCTCGCCGGTGTCGCCCCACACCATTCTGGTTGGCTACGTACTGGGCGGGGTGCTTCGCGGGCTGGCGGTCGGTTTGATCGTGACCCTGCTGTCGCTGTTCTTCACCGACCTGCAGGTGCACCACCTGGGCATCACCGTGCTGGTGGTGGTACTGACCGCAACGATCTTTTCGATGCTGGGCTTCGTCAACGCGGTGTTTGCGCGCAACTTCGACGACATCTCGATCATCCCGACCTTCGTGCTGACGCCGCTGACCTACCTGGGCGGGGTGTTCTATTCGATCAACCTGCTGCCGCCGATCTGGCAGACCATCTCGCTGGCCAACCCGGTGTTGCACATGGTCAACTCGTTCCGCTACGGCATCCTCGGCGTCTCGGACATCCGCATTGGCGTTGCCATCAGCTTCATGCTCGTGTCGAGCGTGGTGCTGTACGTCTGCTGCGCGCGATTGCTGGTGAGTGGGCGGGGTATGCGCTCCTAGTTGGCGTACTGAACCTCTACCACCGGCGCCGCTTGGCCCACTGGCGGCTCACCTGCCAGCGCCAGAGGGCCAAGGTGGTGAAGTAACCTGCCACGCCCAGCACGCCCCCACTCACGACCGACCCCACCAGAAAAGGCTGCCACAGGGCAGCCATTTCCTGGGTGGCCCAGGCCCAGCTGAAACCTTCCGGAAACGGCCGTGGGGGCAGCCCCATCAGCCAAGCCCCTACCTTGTACGTGCAATAGAACACCGGTGGCATTGTCAGCGGGTTGGTCAGCCAGACGAGGCTGACCGCCAGTGGCAGGCTGGCCCGTGCCAGGAGCGCCAGCGCGGCGGCCAGCAGCATTTGCAGTGGCATTGGCATGAGCGCCGCGAACAGGCCGACGCCCACCGCCCGCGCCACGCTGCGGCGGTTGAGCTGCCAGAGGCTGTGCCGGTCGAGCAGTGGCCCGAGAAAACGTAACGAGGAATGAGTGCGCAGGCTGGCCGGGCTCGGCAGGTAGCGCTGGAACAATCTGCGTGCCATGAGTGCTCGGAAGCGGGAGGGAGGGATGCCGCTCAGTATGCCCCGCTACCCGGGAAACGCCGCCTCAGTTTTTGTGACAAATATTGAAGAGCATGTCTGCGAGCCTGAGCTATAGCTGCACAGGCACGGATCGTAGAGGTGAACATGGGGCCACGGATGGCTGCATTGGCCGCCGGCTTGCTGGCATTGCGCTGGCTGCCGGCGTTGCCAACGGGTTGGATGCTGGGCGTGGGAGCGTTGCTGGGCGCGGTTTGCCTGTGGCGTGGGTATTGGTTGCCAGGCCTGTTTCTGGCGGGATTGTGCTGGGCTTGCCTGTCGGCGCAATGGGCACTGGATGACCGGCTCGCGCCCGCCTTGCACGGTGAGACGGTCTGGCTTGAAGGTCGCGTAGCGGGCCTGCCCCGCAGCGATGGGCGCAGCGTGCGCTTCGAACTGCGCGAAGTCAGTGCAGGCCGCGCCGAACTGCCCACGCGCCTGCGCCTGAGCTGGTTCGGTGGCCCAGCGCTGCGCGACGGTGAACGCTGGCGGCTGGCGGTAACCTTGCGCGAACCCAGGGGGTTGGTGAACCCCGGCGGTTTTGATCAGGAGGCCTGGCTGCTGGCACAACGCATCGGCGCCCAGGGCAGTGTCAAGGATGGCCAGCGCTTGCAGGCAGCCACATCCTGGCAGTGGCGTGAGCGTTTGGCTGACCGCTTGCTGGCGGTACCGGCGCAGGGCTACGAGGCGGTGATCGCAGCGCTGGTACTGGGTGATGCGCGCGGTCTGAAGCCTGAACAGTGGCAGCTGCTGCAGGCTACCGGCACGGTGCACTTGCTGGTGATCTCCGGCCAGCACATCGGCGTGTTCGCCGGGCTGCTCTACGGCCTGATCGCGGGGCTGGCCAGGCTGGGGCTCTGGCCTTCACGCTGGCCGTGGCTGCCCTGCGCCTGCGCAGCGAGCATGGCCGGCGCTGTGGGGTATGGTGCGCTCGCCGGGTTCGGCGTGCCGGTGCAGCGTGCCTGCCTGATGCTGGCCTGGGTGCTGCTGTGGCGGCTCAACTATCGCCGGCCCGGCTTAGGGCTGCCGTTGCTGGGGGCGCTGTGCGGGGTGTTGCTGGCTGAGCCCCTGGCCAGCCTGCGCCAGGGGTTCTGGCTCTCGTTCGCAGCGGTGGGGGTGTTGTTGCTGGGGTTTTCGGGGCGCCTGGGCGGCTGGCCTGCCTGGCAGGCCTGGTGGCGGCCACAGTGGTTGATGGCCATCGGCCTTGCCCCTTGGTTGGTGGCGTTAGGGCTGCCGGTGAGTACCACCGGCCCGCTGGCTAACCTGTTCGCGGTGCCCTGGGTCAGCCTGGTGGTGCTGCCAGGGGCCCTGGCCGGGGCCCTGCTGCTGCTGGTGTGGCAATGGGCGGGGCAGGGGGTGCTGATGGGCGTGGGCCATGCATTGGCGTTGCTGTTCGGCGTGCTTGAGCACCTGGCCATGCTTGCACCCCCCTTGGCCGTTCCCGCGCCGCCGGGTTGGGCGTGGCCGCTGATCGGGGCGGGCGTGCTGTGGTGGCTGGCACCCGCCGGCGTGCCGATGCGCTGGTTGGGCCTGCCGCCGATGGCGTTGTTGTTCTGGGCACCCTGGCCCGCCCCACCTCATGGCCAGGCATGGGTCACTCAATTGGATGTCGGCCAGGGTTTGGCCGTGGTGGTGCGCACCCGCGACCATGCGCTGCTGTATGACGCCGGCCCCACTCTGGGCGGCAGCGACGCCGGCCAGCAGGTGGTGGTGCCCAGCCTCCAGCAGCTGGGCGTGCGCCGGCTCGATGGCCTGTTGATCAGCCACGGCCATCTGGACCACGCCGGCGGCGCGGCGAGCGTGCTCAAGGCGCTGCCTACCGGCTGGCGTCGCGCCGGCGATCCACCTTCGCTGCCCAAAGGCTACTGGCCCTGCGAAAGTGGCGCGCACTGGGAGTGGAACGGCGTGCGGTTCAGCCAATGGCGTTGGCACGCCGCCAAGGAAGGCAACCTGGCCTCTTGCGTATTGCTGATCGAAGCGGGTGAGCAGAGCCTGCTGTTGCCGGGCGACCTGGAGCTGGCGGCCGAGCAAGCGCTGTTGCGCGAGCGCCCCCAGTGGCGTGCCCAGTGGTTGCAGGCACCTCATCACGGCAGCAGGACTTCCTCAAGCGCCGCACTGCTCGATGGCCTGGGCGTGCGCCAGGTCATGATCCCGCGCGGCAGCGCCAACCGCTTCGGGCATCCGCACGCGCAGGTGCTGGCGCGTTACCGCGAACGCGGCATCGAAGTGCACGACACCGCCCTGCACGGGGCCTTGGTCTTGCGCCTGGGTGCAGGCGAGCCGCTTGAACGCTGGCGCGAGCGGCCGCGCTTCTGGCGCTTGCCCTGACCCTTGTGTCGCCGCGCTTTCGGCAGCCCGGCCGGGCTGTGGTAGAGTGGCGGCCTTTTTCAAGGGGGCGTTTACTGTGTGGGAATTGGTCAAAGCCGGCGGTTGGATGATGCTGCCGATCATTCTGAGCTCGGTGGTGGCGCTGGCGATCGTCGCCGAACGCCTTTGGACACTGCGCGCCAGCCGCGTCGCTCCCAACCACCTGGTGGGCCAGGTGTGGCGCTGGATCAAAGACAAACAGCTGAACAAGGAGCGCCTCAAAGAGCTGCGCGCCAGCTCGCCTCTGGGTGAAATCCTCGCTGCGGGCCTTGCCAACTCGCGCCATGGCCGCGAGATCATGAAAGAGTGCATCGAGGAGTCCGCTTCGCGCGTCATTCATGAGCTCGAGCGCTACATCAGCACCCTCGGCACCATCGCCGCGATGGCCCCGCTGCTGGGCTTGCTCGGCACCGTGCTGGGCATGATCGATATCTTCAGCGCCTTCACCGCCACCGGCATGGCGGCCAACGCCTCGGTGCTCGCCGGCGGCATCTCCAAGGCACTGATCACCACCGCATCAGGCCTGATGGTGGGCATCCCAGCCGTGTTCTTCCACCGCTTCCTGCTGCGCCGGGTCGATGAGCTGGTCGTGAGCATGGAGCAGGAGGCGATCAAGCTGGTGGAAGTGGTGCAGGGCGATCGTGACGTCGACATGGCCGAGGTGGCTGCGTGAAATTCCGTCGCCGCCGCCAGCGCGAGCACATCGACATCAACCTGGCGTCCCTGATCGATATCGTGTTCGTGCTGCTGCTGTTTTTCGTGGTCACCACCACCTTCACCCGCGAGACGCAGCTGCGCGTCGAGCTGCCTCAGGCGGTCAGCGGTGCGCCGAATGATCTCGACGAAAAACGCATCGACATCGCTATCAGCGCCGATGGCGAATACGCCGTCAACGACAAGCGCCTGCCCAAGAGTGACCTCGACACGCTGATGAGTGCGATCAAGAGCGAGGCGGGCGACAACACCGCGCTGCCCATGTCCATCAGCGCCGACGGCAAAACCCCGCACCAGGCGGTGATCACTGCCATGGACGCGGCCGGCAAGTTGGGCTTCAGCAAGCTTTCGATGACCACCGTCGAAGCGCAGGGCCATTGATGGGCCTGGGCGGTCGGCTGCTCAAGGCCTGGTACACGGGCCACCCGGCGCTCGCGCTGCTGGGCCCGCTCGAAGCGCTCTACCGCCGCGTGGCCCATCGCAAACGGGAACGCTACCTCAGTGGCCAGGCCAAGGCCTGGCGCGCCCCGTGCCCGGTGCTGGTCGTAGGCAACATCACCGTTGGCGGCACCGGCAAGACGCCGATGATCCTGTGGATGATCGAACGCTGCCGCGCGCTTGGCCTGCGAGTGGGGGTGGTCAGCCGGGGCTACGGGGCCAAGCCGCCCAGCCTGCCCTGGCGTGTGGGTGCCGATGATGCCGCCGAGGTGGCAGGCGACGAGCCGCTGCTGATCGTGCAGCGCAGCGGTGTGCCCATGATGATCGACCCTGATCGCGCTCGTGCCGTTGAGGCATTGCTGGCTGCCGAGCCACTGGACCTTGTGCTGAGCGACGACGGCCTGCAGCACTACCGCCTGGCCCGCGACCTGGAGCTGGTGCTGATCGACGCCGCCCGTGGGCTGGGCAACGGCCGCTGCCTGCCCGCCGGCCCATTGCGTGAGCCGGCCGAGCGCCTGGGCAGCGCCGATGCCGTGCTCTACAACGGCGCGGCGCAAGATACCGCGCAAGGCTTCGGCTTCGTGTTGCGGCCCTCGGCGCTGGTTAACCTGGCCAGCGGCGAACGCCAAAGCCTCGAGCATTTCGCCCCCGGCCAGGCGCTGCATGCGGTGGCCGGCATCGGTAACCCGCAGCGTTTCTTCGACACCCTGGAAGCGCTACACTGGCGGCCTGTGCACCATGCGTTCGCCGACCATGCGCGTTTCAGCGCCCAGGCACTGGATTTCCAGCCCGCCCTGCCGCTGGTGATGACCGAAAAAGACGCCGTCAAATGCCGGGCCTTCGCCCAGCCCAGCTGGTGGTACCTGGCGGTGGACGCACAACCTTCCCAAGCCTTCCAGGCCTGGTTCGACGCGCAGGTGCAGGCCCTGGTGGCCCGCTACGCGCCCTGACCGGCCGCTGCAGACCAAGGACACCCATGGACACCAAGCTGCTCGATATCCTCGCCTGCCCGATCACCAAAGGCCCGCTCAAGCTCAGCGACGACAAGCTCGAACTGATCAGCAAGGGTGCTGGCCTTGCCTACCCGATCCGCGACGGCATCCCGGTGATGCTCGAAACCGAAGCTCGCACCCTGACCGACGACGAGCGCCTGGACAAATGACCCCCGCGTTCACCGTCGTCATCCCGGCCCGCTACGCGTCTACCCGCCTGCCCGGCAAGCCGCTGCAACTGATCGCCGGCAAGCCCATGGTGCAATGGGTGTGGGAGCAGGCGTGCAAGAGCGGCGCCGAGCGCGTAGTGGTGGCCACGGACGACGCGCGCATCCTCGAAGCCTGTGCAGGCTTCGGTGCACAGGCGGTTCTCACCCGGGCCGACCATGAGTCCGGCACCGACCGCCTCGCCGAAGTGGCCCAGGCCCTGAACCTGGCTGCCGACGCCATCGTGGTCAATGTGCAGGGCGATGAGCCGCTGATTCCGCCGCAAGTCATCGACCAGGTCGCAGCCAACCTCGCCGCGCATACCGAGGCAGGCATGGCCACCTTGTGCGAGCCGATCGAGGCGGTCGAGGCGTTGTTCAACCCCAATATCGTCAAGGTGGTCAGCGACCAGTCGGGCCTGGCCCTGACCTTCAGCCGCGCGACCCTGCCGTGGGCGCGTGACGCCCTGGCCAAGGCCCCGGATGTGCTGCCGGCCGGCGTGCCCTATCGCCGCCACATCGGCATCTATGCCTACCGAGCAGGTTTTCTGCAGGACTTCGTTGCCTGGGGCCCTTGCTGGCTGGAGCAAACCGAGGCACTGGAGCAACTGCGAGCGCTCTGGCACGGTGTGCGCATTCATGTAGCCGATGCCCTGATCGCGCCGCCCACTGGCGTTGACACCCCTGAAGACCTTGAGCGCGTTCGGCGCTTGCTGGAGGCCTGATGCGCATCCTGTTCGTGTGCCTGGGCAATATCTGCCGTTCGCCCACCGCCGAAGGTGTGCTGCGCACGAAGCTCGCCAAGGCCGGGCTTGCACAGCGCTTCGAGGTGGCTTCGGCCGGTACCGGAGACTGGCACGTGGGCAAGGCTCCCGATGCCCGCACCCAGGCCGCGGCGCGCAAGCGTGGTTATGGTCTGAGCGCGCAACGGGCGCAGCAGGTCGACCCTGAAGATTTCTTCTCGCGCGACCTGATCCTGGCCATGGACCGGGCCAACCTGGCTCACCTGGAGCGCATGCGCCCCGAGGGCAGCCCGGCGCAACTGGCGTTGTTCCTGGATTACACCGGCGCAGCCGTGGCCGAAGTGCCTGACCCGTATTACGGCGGCGAAGCGGGCTTCGACGAGGTGCTCGACCTGGTCGAAGCCGGCTGCGACGCGCTGATTGCCGAATACGGAGGCCGGCGTTGAGCCTGGCGGTCGAGCAGGGCGCCTCCCTCCAGCCTTGGAACACCTTCGGCGTGGAGGCGCACGCCGAGCACTTCGTGCAGGTACACAACGATGACGAGCTGCGCCAGGCGCTTGCGCTGGCCGAGCACAACGGCTGGCCGGTGCGGGTGATCGGCGGTGGCAGCAACCTGGTGCTGGCGCGTGACGTGCCGGGCCTGGTGATTCGCATGGCCAGCCGCGGCATTCGGTTGCTCGGCGGTGGTGTGGTCGAGGCCGAGGCCGGCGAGCCTTGGCACCCGCTGGTGCAATGGACGCTGGCCCAGGGCCTGGCGGGCCTTGAGAACCTCAGCCTCATCCCTGGCACTGCCGGCGCTGCCCCCATGCAGAACGTAGGTGCCTATGGGGTGGAGGTGAAGGACGTTTTCGCCGGCCTCACCGCGCTTGATCGTCACACCGGCGCGCTGCGGGAATTTTCTCTGAGCGAGTGTGAGTTCGGCTACCGCGACAGCCGCTTCAAGCGCGAGGCGGGCCGCTGGGTGATCCTGCGGGTGCGCTTTCAACTCAGCGCCGATGCACCGCTGCACCTGGACTACGGCCCGGTACGCCAGCGCCTGATAGAGCAAGGCATCAGCGCGCCGACTGCCTCGGACGTGAGCCGCGCCATCTGCTCGATCCGCCAGGAGAAGCTCCCCGACCCTGCGGTACTGGGCAATGCCGGCAGCTTCTTCAAGAACCCTGTGATCCCGCAGGCCCAGGCCGACGAGCTGCGTGAGCGTTACCCCGGCCTGGTGAGCTACCCATTGCCCGAGGGCCAGGCCAAGCTTGCCGCTGGCTGGCTGATCGACAAGGCCGGATGGCGTGGTTACCGGGACGGCGCGGTGGGTGTGCACGCGCAGCAGGCGCTGGTGCTGGTCAATCATGGCGGCGCCACCGGGGCGCAAGTGCTGGGGTTGGCCGAGCGGATCCAGGCCGATGTGCGCGAGCGCTTCGGGGTCGCGCTGGAGATGGAACCCAACGTGCTCTGAGCCTCAGCATGCCCCCGATCCCGCTCGACACCGATGCCCAGACCGCAACCACTCGCGAGGTGGTGATGCGTTATCACCTGGCATGGAAAAAGCGCGATCTGGACGCGATTCTCGCGCTTTACCACCCTGATGTTCAGTACAACGACTTCTTCCAGGCTCGCAGCATGAGCCTGGAAGAGCTGCGCGAGTACGTCAGCGGCACGCTGCCGCGCCACGCGGACGAATACCTGGAGCATAACGACCGTATCCGTGTGGATGGCAGCACGGCGTTCATTCAGTACCAGACCGCACTTCAAGGGGGCGGCCAACGGGTGGTGTTTCGCTCCAGCGAAGCGATCACGGTGTGCGACGGGCTGATCCTGCGGGTCAACGAATACGCTTCGCTGGTGCGCGAGCAGTTACCTGGCAGCCAGCAACGGCCGGCACCGGCGATCAGCAAACTGGGCCTGTCGGCGCGGCAGTTGAGCTTCATGGCGCGCGATCTGGAAGACTACTTCAACCAGCAGCAGCCGTTTCGCGACCCTGAGCTGAACCTGGCGCGCGTGGCTACGGCCACCGGCTACAGCCGCAATCAGATGTCCTACCTGCTCAACCAAGTGCTGGGGCAGAGCTTCTACCGCTATGTGACCCAGGCCCGCCTGGCCTGGCTATTGGATCGCTTGCGTAAAGCAGGGCCGGCGGTGGCGGTCGATGAGCTGGCTGCCAGTGCCGGCTTCAACTCGACCTCGGCCTTTTACAAGGCCTTTCGCACGCACACCGGCAGCACGCCGAAGGCCTGGCTCAAAGCGCATTGCGCGCGGACCCGCTGACAAGACAGCCAACGGCCCAGCCGCATAACCTTCGCCGGCACGCAAACGGTGGAGGCGGCGATGAACGATTGGCGGGCGGTGAGCCTGTGGATGGACCAACTGCAAGAGCCTCTGGTGCCGCGCCCGGCGCTGAATCAGGGGCTGGACGCGGACGTGGCGATCATCGGCGCTGGCTACACAGGGCTCTGGACCGCCTGGTACCTCAAACAGCAGGCGCCGCATCTGAACATCGTGATTCTGGAAGCGCGGATCGCCGGCTTCGGTGCGTCTGGGCGCAACGGCGGCTGGCTGATGGGCAACCTGCTGGGCGAAGACCGCCTGCTGGCGCCGCTGGGTGCTGCGCAGCGCCAGGCATCATTCGCGTTGCTGCACGGCATCCCCGATGAAGTGGCGCGCGTGTGCCAGGCCCAGGGCATCGACTGTGAGCTGCGCAAGGGCGGGGTGCTCTATTGCGCGGCACGTTACCCCGAGCAGGAGCGGCGCCTGCGCGAGCAGTTGCAGGCTGCACGTGCCGAAGGCCTGGGTGAGGAGGATTACCAGTGGCTGAGCCCGCAGGCACTGCGTGAGCAGTTGAACGTGGCCAACGCCTACGGGGCGCTGTATTCGCCGCACTGCGCGACCATCCAGCCCGCCAAGCTCGCGCGTGGCCTGGCCGAGGCGGTAGAACGCGCAGGGGTGCGCATCTTCGAACAAAGCGCGGTGTTGGGCTGGCAGCCAGGCCGCGTGCGCACCGCCGAAGGTGAGGTGCGCGCCCAGTGGGTGGTGCCTGCGGTGGAAGGGTATTCGAGCCAGCTACCGCCGTTGGATCGCCATCATGTGGCCGCGCAAAGCCTGATCGTGGCGACTGAACCGTTGTCGCCGCAGGTGTGGGCGCAGATCGGCCTGGACCGTGGGCAGGCCTTCAGCGAAAACAGCCGCCAGGTGACCTACGGCCAGCGTACCCGCGATGATCGCCTGGTGTTCGGCGCCCGGGGTGGCTACCGCTTCGGCGGCCGCTTGCGTGAAGACTTCAACCTCAGCCAGGCCGAGCGCGCGTTGCGCCAGGCCCTGTTCAGCGACCTGTTCCCAATGCTGCGCAATGTGCGCTTGACCCACGCCTGGGGTGGCAACCTGGGCGTAGCCCGGCGCTTCCAGCCGCACATGCTTATCGACCGCCGCCAGCAAGTGGCGCTGGCCGGTGGCTATGGCGGGGAGGGCGTGGGCGCCAGCAACCTGGGCGGGCGAACCCTGGCGGCGCTGATCCTTGGCCAGCGTAACGCGCTGACCGAGCAGCCCTGGGTGTGGAACGACCGCCCACTGGCAGCGCTGCCGCGTTGGGAGCCTGAGCCACTGCGCTGGCTGGGCTACAACGCGATCATCCAGAGTTTCGTCCATGAAGACCGTGTGCTGGCCAACCCTCAGGCGCCACGCTGGCGGCGCTCGATGGCCCAAGGGCTGGCCGCGACCATGGAGCGCCTGATGCACTCACCGGAGCCCTTCGCATGACTATCAATCATTTCAAGAACACCCATGCCCTCGCCCTGGGCGAACCTGCGCCGGTCGCCGTGCCGCTGGGCGAGCCGCTGGCGCAGGTGGCCAGCCATGGCATCGAGCGCAGCGACGGCGTAGAGGCGGGTGTGTGGGAATGCACGCCCGGGCGATGGCGCCGGCAGATCGTGCAGCAGGAGTTCTGCCATTTCGTGCAGGGCCGCTGCATTTTCATCCCGGACGAGGGTGAGCCCATCGAGATCCAGGCCGGCGACGCGCTGATGTTCCCTGCGAACACCACGGGTATCTGGGACGTACAAGAAACCGTTCGCAAGAGTTACGTACTGATTTTCTGACTGCCCCCCACAACATCTAAAACCACAGAGGTTGGCGTCATGTTCAAGACTTTCGCGGTTCCCTTGCTGTTGGCTGTGTCCACCGCCCATGCGGCCGAGACGGTACGCATCTACAACTGGAGCAGCTACATCGCCCCCGACACCCTGAAGGTGTTCACGGAGCGCACCGGCTACCCCACCCAGTACGACCTCTACGACAGCAACGAGGTGCTCGACGCCAAGCTCTCGGCGGGCCATTCCGGCTACGACGTGGTGTTTCCCTCCAACCACTTCATGGCCCGGCAGATCACCGCCGGCGCGCTCAAGCCGCTGGATCGCGGCAAACTGCCCAATTGGCACAACCTCAACCCGACGCTGATGAAGGCGCTGGAGGCCAACGACCCGGGCAACCGCTATGGCTTCCCTTATCTGTGGGGCAGCACGGGCATCGGCTACAACATCGACAAGGTCAAGGCGGTGCTGGGCGACACCCCGATCGATTCCTGGGATGTGGTGTTCAAGCCTGAAAACATGAAAAAGCTCGCCCAGTGTGGCGTGGCCTTCCTGGACAACGGCCCTGAAATCCTGCCGATTGCGCTGAATTACCTGGGCCTGCCGCACCACAGCCAGAACAAGGCCGATTACGACAAGGCCCAGGCGCTACTGATGAGCGTGCGGCCCTACGTGCGCTATTTCCACAATTCCAAGTACACCAGCGACCTGGCCAACGGTGACGTGTGCCTGGTGGTGGGCTTCTCCGGGGATGTGATGCAGGCCGCCTCGCGTGCCAGCGAAGCGAACAACGGGCAGAAGATCGCCTATGTCATTCCCAAGGAGGGCTCGCCGATGTGGTTCGACATGGTCGCCATGCCGGCCGACGCCCCGGACGAAGCCGCCGGCTACGCCTACCTGAACTATCTGCTGGAGCCGGCGGTGATGGCCAACATCAGCAATGCGGTTCACTACGCCAATGGCAACAGGGCGGCCGATGCGATGGTCGACCCCGCGGTGCGCAACGATCCAATGGTTTACCCGCCCGAGCAAGTGATGCAGAAACTGTTCGTGCTGCAAGCAATGCCGCTGGCCACCGACCGTATGCGCACACGGATCTGGAGCCGGGTGAAGAACGGCGAGTGATGCCTCAAGCACAGGAGGGCGCCTGCGGCTCACGGCGCCTTCCAGGTTTTTTTGGAAAAAACTTCAAGCGGGGTATTGACTTAGATTCGATGGATGCCCAGAATGCGCCACCTCAGCGAAGCAAAGGGTGATTAGCTCAGCCGGGAGAGCATCTGCCTTACAAGCAGAGGGTCGGCGGTTCGATCCCGTCATCACCCACCACTTCGTGAGAATGTTTCAAATCGGGCGTTAGCCCGGCCGACGCGCAGCGGTAGTTCAGTCGGTTAGAATACCGGCCTGTCACGCCGGGGGTCGCGGGTTCGAGTCCCGTCCGCTGCGCCATTTTACTTCCAGCCTTTGCACCTCACCGTGCTCTGGTTGAGACCGACGCCTCACCCCGCATCGGTCAGCCAGCGTCAAACGAAACGCAGCGGTAGTTCAGTCGGTTAGAATACCGGCCTGTCACGCCGGGGGTCGCGGGTTCGAGTCCCGTCCGCTGCGCCATATTCGTGCATGAGCCCCTGAACAGCTCGGCACACCCAAAAAAGCGACCCTAGGGTCGCTTTTTTGCTTTCTCAGCCAGGGCCGTAGGGCACTGTGGGAGGCCGGCCAGCCGGCCCCCACACGTATCGGGCAAGGCTGCTACGGCTTCAGGAAGTCCACTGCTCACCACCCGGCCAGTCCTTGGTCGCAATGTCCGCAATCGTCCCATCCTTGACCCCATCGATCCCGTAGCGCTCGATCGCATCCCCGAGCACTGAACCGAACGAATCCTGCTGCGCCTGTTGCTGACCTTCCTTGACCAACCCGGGTATGAGCGCGCCCAATACGGCCACGCCTGCGCCGAGAAAACCCAGCACCCCGGCAGTGCCTGCCAATGCCGGTAGAAATCGCGGCAGCTGCGCGCCGAGCAGCCCCAGGGTGCCCTCGGCTGCCGACGCAGTGCCAGCCAGCACGCCGAGCGAGCCGGCCGTGATGCTGAAACCGCCACTGAGGTTATCGCCCCGGCGTATGGCCTGCACACCATCGAAAATGCCGTAGGCGCCCGCAGCAATCCCGGCCAGGCCACCGATACCCTTGGCGGCCTCCTCGAAGTTTTTCGAGACCTTGACGTAGTTCTCACCTTTGTTGACGTTGGCTTCGACCTTGTTGAGCAAATCGCCAGCAAGGCCCGCGTTGTTCATGTCCTTGATCAGGTCTTTGCCCTTTTTCAAGGCATCGGCCATGTAGGTCTGGTAGCCCTTGGCGCCGCCTTCGGTCAGCACCGTGGCGGTTTGTACCGAGCCGGTGGCGATGTCGACGATGTTGCGGTCGGTAAGCTTGCCCCCGCTCTGCGCGCCGCGGGAAATGGTCACCCCGGCCAGGAACAACCCGCTGACGGCGTGGAGTGCCCCGCTGCCGTAGGCGCCCTTGGCATCGCCGCTGGGGTCGAAGTCCGACAAGTGGCCGAATTTGTCCAGGGCCTTGGTGCCCTGGCGTAGCAGATCCCAGTTGCCGCGAAAACCCGAAAGCACCTGATCGGTGGTAGCCATGGTGCCATCAGCGTTCATCAGCAGCTCGGGCGACTCGGTGCGCATCTGGTCGATGAGCTTGCGGATCTTGTCCTCATCCAGCTGGTCGCCGCCGTCCTTGCCGTAGGCCTTTTTAATGTCTTCGAAGCTTGAGCCCTTGAACAGGTTCTCCTGGGTGACGGTAGAGAAGTTGTCGTTGACCTGCTTGTCGAACGGGGCGGTGAAGGTCGGGTCCAGTGTTGCGTTGTAGAGTGCGATTTCCATGCTGTAGCTGGCCGCCGCCTGCTCTGGCGTCTGGGTTTTAAGCAGCTCACGCATGCGATCACCGGTCGCCAGCTGATCCTTGTAGAAGGTCTTGAGCGCTTCGGCGTGCTTGGATTTGCCCACGCCGCCCTGGATTTGCGCAGCGTCGTGCGTGCCGAGCATGGTCTGCATGCTCTGGGCGGTAGCGTAGTAGCTGGTCAGCGCGGCGGTCTGGTCGGTCTTGCCGTCCTTTGTGGCCGCATCCCAGGCTTTGTCCAGGGCCTTGCCCGACTTGATTTCGTCGTCGTAGGTCTTGCCCACGGCCTCTTTCAAGCCAGGGTTGGCCTCGAACAGGTTCTTGAGGCCTTCGTCGCCCTTGTCCTTGATGAATGTGGCGGTGTCTGGGTCGTTTTGCAGCTGACTGATGTGCGTGTTGATGTCCTGAAGGAGCTTTTCCGGTTCCCAGTACGCGCCAGAGCGGTTGGCGATGGCGACCTTGCCGTAGTCGGTGCTCCACATGCCGGCGTTGGCGCCGTCGACCACCAGCTTCTGGGCATTCTGAAGGTCCAGCAGCACGGCAGCCTTTTGCTCGGCGCTGTATTTTTCCGGGTGGACGAACACGTCCTCGCCCAGCTTGCTGGTGTCCACCTGGCCGGTAATATTGCCCGAGACCACGCTCTGCATCAGCGTGGTCAGGCCTGTGGCATCCTTGGGCGCCTGCTTGCTGAGCCAAGCGCTGATGTCGGCCTTGTTCGCCTTGCCGTCCGCGCCGCCGCCAAGGCTTGCCGAGGCGGTGTCCAGCTGCCTGAAGGCGCCTGGCTGGGAGAAGAAGTCCAACGCTTCCTTCTCTTGCTGGCTCAGCTGGGGGTTGGCGTTCTTGTAATCCTTGAGGTTCTGCGCGGTCAGTGCGTCGCCGGCGCCGGTCTTGCCGCGGATCGAATCGTATTTCTGCTCCAGGATGGCCGCGTACTGGGCCACCTGCTTGGAGCCTGCGTCCGCGTCGGGGTTGGCCTTGAGGTAGTCCTTGTAGCTGGCAATGTCGTTGCTGGCCTGGGGTTTGGCCAATTGCGAGAAGCCGTGCTTGCCGAAGTCTTGCAGGCGGCCGGCCTCGGTGCCGTGCTTGGCCTCCCCACCCTTGGTGAAGCCGTCGACGCTGCTGTTGGCGACATCTGCACCGCTCAGTACGTCACCTTTTTCGTTGTAGCCCACCACGCGGTCAAGCACCTGGCTTGCCCGGAAGGCCGCGTTGGCGTCGGTGTCGAAGTCCCCCACGCGTTCCTTGAGCGCATCCTTCACGCCGCTCTGGTTACCCAGGTTTTTCAGCAGGGGGTTGGCGTCGATGATGTCCTGGGCGCTGCGCTTGTCGCCTTCGGGCAGCTCCCAGACAATACCGGCGGCTTCGGCGTCCTTGCGGGCTTGCGTGTCGCCACCAACGCTTGAGGCGTGGGTGAGGGTGCCCTTGAGGCTGTCGAAGCCGCCCTTGCCGAAATCCTGCAGGCGGCCGGCTTCGGTGCCGTGCTTGGCCTCGCCCCCTTTGGTGAAGCCATCGATGCGGCTGTTGTTCACGTCGGTTCCCGCCATGCGCTGGCCGTTTTCATCGAAACGCACCACGTGGTCCAGTACTTGGGTGGCGCGAAAGGCGGCGTCCGGGTCGCGCTCGAAGTCGCCGACCTGCTCCTTGAGCATGTCCTTGACGTGGCTCTGGTTGCCGAGGTTTTTCAGCAGGGGGCTTGAGTCGATGATGTCCTGGGCCGAGCGCTTGTCGTTCTCCGGGCGCTCCCACTGAATGCCCAGTGCTTCGGCTTTTTCGCGGTTTTCCTTGTTTTCGCTGGCCGCATCGATGTGCTTGAGCTCGCCCTTGAGGTTTTCGAAACCGTACTTGCCAAAGTCCTGCAAGCGCCCGGCCTCGGTGCCGTGCTTGGCGTCGCCGCCCTTGGTGAAACCGTCGACACGGCTGTTGCCGATGTCACCGCCCACCAGGCGCTTGCCGCCTTCGTCGAATTGCTCCACATGGTCGAGCACCTGCACGGCGCGGTAGGCCGCGTCGGGGTCTTTCTCGAAATCGCCAACCCGGTCCCTGAGCTTGTCTTTCACGCCGCTCTGGTTACCGAGGTTTTTCAGCAGCGGGCTGGAATCGATGATTTCCTGGGCGCTGCGGTCATCACCGTGGGGGCGCTCCCATTCGATGCCGGCGTCTTTGGCTTTGGCACGATCGACCGCATCGCCCCATTGGTTGCTGCTGCCGCTGCGCTCGTTGCTGGCGACTTTCTCGACTGACACAGACATTGACCGTCCTCCTTGGGTAATGGATGCCAAAGGCAGTGACTGCGAACGCCTGAATAGACGCACTGCTTCGCTCGGCAAGGCTGTGCCTCTTATAGGTGCGGTATATGAATCGAAGGTGACAGCCATGTGGCAATGCCTACCCGGTGCTTTTGAATGCCGCTGCAGCCCTTGTGAGTCAAGGCGGCGGGTTTGTTGTGAAATGTTGTTAAACAAGCACTGCAAGGGCCTGCGCGCAGTGCGCACCCGCCTGGCGTTATCGGCTAGCATGGGGTGGTCCCTCCCTCACAGATCCCGGTGGCCAGCCCATGCAACAGCTTTATTTCGACTACGCCGCGACGACGCCCATCGATGACGCCGTGATTACCGACATGCTCAGCTGCATGGGGCGCGCTGCTACCTTCGGCAACCCGGCCTCGACGTCCCATGGCTTTGGCCAACGCGCCCGGTTGGCAGTGGAAACCGCGCGCGATCAAGTGGCCAGCCTGGTAGGCACAGAGGCTGGCAACATCATCTGGACGTCCGGTGCAACCGAGTCGAACAACCTGGCGCTCAAGGGGCTGGCGGCCAAGGCGGGTAAGCGCCGGCACCTGATCACCAGCACGATCGAGCACAAGGCGGTGCTCGACACCGTGCTGCAACTGCAGAACGAGGGCTTCGACGTTACCTGGCTCGCCCCGGACGCGAACGGCCTCATCCAGCCACAGGCGGTCGCCGATGCGCTGCGAAGCGACACGCTTGCCGTATCGCTGATGCTGGTCAACAACGAGCTGGGCACGCTGACGGATATTCAGGCGATCGGCACGCTGGTGCGTGAACACGGTGCCTTGCTTCATGTCGATGCGGCCCAGGCTGCCGGGAAAGTTGCCATCGACCTGGCCAGCCTGGCCGTGGACCTGATGTCGTTCTCGGCGCATAAAAGCTATGGCCCCAAGGGTATCGGCGCCTTGTTCGTGGGTGACCGTGCGCTGCCGTGCCTGGCCGCGCAGATCCACGGCGGCGGGCATGAGCAGGGGTTGCGGTCCGGTACCTTGGCCACGCACCAGATCGTGGGCATGGGCAGCGCCTTCCGGCTTGCAGGCACGCAGCTTGAAGCCGAGTGGGGGCGCCTGGGCGCCCTGAGCCAGGCTCTGCGCGAGCGCCTGCTGGCTTTGCCGGGTGTGTCGCTCAACGGCCACCCCACCCAGCGTGTGCCGCACACGGTGAACCTGTGCATCGACCACCCGTTCTTCAACATGCGCCAGTTCGCCGAGCAGGTGGCGTTTTCTTCGACCTCAGCGTGCAACTCCGCCAGCAGCGGGCCTTCCCACGTGTTGCGGGCACTGGGGCTCAGTGATGCCCAAGCCTCTGGCAGCATGCGCCTGAGCCTCGGCCGCTACACCACTGAGCAGGATGTTGAGGCGCTGGTGCAGATCATCAAGCGCTGTTTGCCCGGTGCCTGATGGGCAGGGCCGGCAATCAGAAAGACAAGCCGCACGTTGCACGTCGCCCGTTGCACGTCGCCCGGCAAGCCGGCCTCCCAACAAAAAGTCTGCGGCCAGCTCAAGTAGTGGGAGGGCGGCTTGCCGCGCGACGTGCAAAGGTCGCCGAATCAGCCAATTTCAACGATGCGCTGGCGTGCTCACCACTAGCCCCGCCGGGTTGCTGCTTTCGACCCTCTCCGCCACCGCAGGCGCCGTCTCGCGCATCTTCAACGCGCACAGGGTCGAAATCACACCCAACGAGCTGAACAGCAGCGCCGGGCCCATCCAGCCCACCTGCGAGTAGATGGCCGTTGCGATGAAGGGCAGGGCGCCGGCGATCAGCGAAGCGCAGTTGTAGCCCAGCGAGATGCCGGAGGAGCGCACATTGGGCGGGAACTGTTCGGAGAACCAGCTCGACTCCACCGCGAAGATCGGATCGTGGCTAAGCAACAGTGACACCGCCACGGCAGCGACGATCATCACCGTGATGCCGCTGTTGATCATCAGGAACATCGGAATGCCGAAGGCGATGGTGAAGATCGAGCCTAGCAGGAACACCGGCTTACGGCCGATCCGGTCGCTGAGCGCGCCGAACAGCAGGTGGCTGACCAGCCCAAGGCCCGAGCCGATCATGGTGCCCCAGAGCACGTTCTCCTTGGCCGCCACGTTGGCCAGCAGCACATAGGAGAGCATGAAGCTGGTGGCGATGTAATAACCGCCGGTTTCGGCCAGGCGCGCGCCGGCCAGTTGCAGGATCTTGCGCCAGTCATTGCGCAGAGCATGCAGCGCCGGTTGCTTGACCAGTGCGTTCTGCGCCTTGGCCTGCTCGAAAGCCGGCGACTCGCTCACTCCCAGGCGGATGTACATGCCTACTGCCACCATCACCACCGAGAACAGGAACGGCGCGCGCCATACCCAGTCGCCTTCCAGAAAGGCCGAGGACAACAGGAACGCACCGTTGGCCATCAGCAGGCCCATGGGAATGCCGATCTGCGGCACCGCGCCAAAGAAGCCCCGGCGATGGGCCGGGGCGTGCTCGCAGGCCATCAGCACCGCGCCTCCCCACTCGGCACCGAAGCCGATGCCCTGAAGCATGCGCAGGAAAATCAGCAGCAACGGCGCAATCACCCCGGCTTGTTCGTAGGTGGGCAGGGCGCCAATCAGCACAGTGGCCCCGCCCATCGCCAGCAACGACCACAGTAATACGGCCTTGCGGCCGACCCGGTCGCCGAAGTGGCCGGCCAGATACCCGCCCAGCGGGCGCATGAAAAAACCCACCGCCATGGTGGCGAAGGCCGCGAGAATACCCACGAGGGGTTCGGTGGTGTGGAAGAACACCTTGCCAAACCACCCGGCGGCAGCGGTGCCGTAGATGAAAAAGTCGTAGCTCTCCACCGCCGACCCGATCATCGAGGCGAAGGAGACCTTGGCGGCGTTGCCGCCGGGCTGGGTTGAAGCCGATTGAGTATCGCTCATGGCTGACTCCGAACATTATTGTTGTTGTAGCGGGCGGTGGGCCGCCCTTCGGTATCGCAAGCGCTTCAGGCGCCGGCAGGCGCCCAGGTTTCGATCACACGGCTGTCGTCACGCTTGCCCAGGCCTGCGTCTGCGGCCTGGGTGAAGCGTGCGTGGGCGATGTCGAGCAACGGCACTTGTGCATTGCAGGCCCGAGCCGCCTCGGCCACCAGGCCGCTGTCCTTGACGAAAATGTCCACCATGCTCGTCACGCGCGTGTCAGTGCCTTCGAGCATGCGCGGGCCGCGGTCGGAGAGCATCCAGGAGCCCCCGGCGCCCTGTTCGATCAGTGCCAGTACCTGGGCCGGGTCCAGCGCGAGGGAACGTGCCAGGTTCAGTGCCTCGGCCGCGGCCACCAGGTGCACCGAGCACAGGTGCTGGTTGACCACTTTGATTGCCTGGCCGTCGCCTACCTGGGCGCCTACGGGCTTGACGTTACCCATCGCCCGCAACACCGGCCCTACGTGGTCGAGCGCCTCGGGGGTGCCGGAGGCGAAGATCAGCAGGCTACCGGTTTGCGCACGCGCAACGCCGCCGGTCACGGGGGCGTCCACGACCACGATGCCGCGGCTGGCCAACCGCGCGCCTTGTTCACGCACAGCCGCCGGGCCGACGGTGCTCATGATCACCCAATGCTGGCCGGGGGTGGCCTGGTCGAACTGGTCCACCAGGGCTGCCAACTGTGCCGGGGTGGCGACCATCACCACCACCACCTCGGCTTCCAGGGCGGCGCGCCAGTCGCCGCTGCTCTCCAGCCGCTGAGCCTGCGCGGCCTGGCGGCCGGCTTCGCTCAACTCCACACCTACTACCGAATGGCCGGCACGCTGGATCTGCAATGCCATGGGCAAGCCGATGGCGCCCAGGCCGATGAATGCAACATTCATGAACGTACTCCTCAGGCCAGCCATTGTTGGATGCGAGCCACCATGGTGTCGGTGGAAATGCCGTAGCGGTCGTGCAAGGTCGGCAGGGCGCCGGCATCGAGAAAGGCGTCGGGCAGGGCGATCTGCTGGAAGGCTGGGCTCACCCTCGCCTTGAGCAAGGCCAGTGCCACCGCTTCGCCCAAGCCCCCCACGGTGCTGTGGTTTTCCGCGACCACCACCAGGCGGCCGCTGCGCCGGCATTGCTCGATAATGCTCGTTTCATCGAGCGGCTTGAGCGTGGGCACGTGCAGCACGGCCACGTCTGCGGCGCCACCCTGCATCCGTTCGGCCACTTCCAGGGCCCGCATGGTCATGATGCCGCTGGAAATGATCAGCACGTCCTTGCCATCGCGCAGAAGCTTGGCCTTGCCCAGCTCGAAGCGATAGCCGTACTCATCCAGCAACAGTGGCACCTTGCCGCGTAGCAGCCGCATGTACACCGGGCCCTGGTGCTCAGCCATCGCCGCTACCGCCTGGGTGGTGTCGAGCGCATCGCAGGGGTCGATCACGGTCATGTTGGGCACGGCGCGCATCAGGGCCAGGTCATCGGTGGCCTGATGGCTGGGGCCGTAGCCGGTAGTCAGCCCCGGTAGCGCCGCACAGATCTTGACGTTGAGATTCTCCTCGGCGATCACCTGATGAATGAAGTCATAGGCCCGGCGGGTGGCGAACACCGCGTAGGTGGTGGCGAAGGGCGCCAGGCCCTCTTTGGCCATGCCGCCGGCTGCTGCCATCAGCAGCTGTTCGGCCATGCCCATCTGGAAATGCCGTTCAGGGAAGGCTTGGCCGAAGATATGCAGGTCGGTGTATTTGGACAGGTCCGCGGTCAGGCCGACGATGCGCGGGTTGTGCTGCGCCGCCTGCACCAGTGCATGGCCAAAGGGCGCCGCTTCGGTGCGCTGGCCGTCGCTGGCAATGGAGGCAATCATCGCCGAGGTGGTCAGGCGAGGTTTTTTCAGGGCTTCGACGCTCATGTCACAGGCTTCCGTTTTTCTTGTAGTCGGCATCCAGGGCCTGGATCGCCGCCTGCCATTCGTGGGGCTCCACGCGGATGAAATGGTTTTTCTCCCGAGCTTCGAGAAAGTCCACGCCCTTGCCCATCAAGGTGTCGAACAGGATCACCCGGGGCTGCTTCACCGGGTGAGCCATGGCAGCGTCGAAGGCGGCAACCACGGCCGGCAGGTCGTTCCCATCGACCCGCTGCACGTGCCAGCCGAACGCCTGCCATTTGTCTACCAAGGGCTCGAACTCAAGAACGTCATGGGAATTGCCGTCAGCCTGCTGCCGGTTCAGGTCCACCAGCGTGATGAGGTTATCGAGCTTATGGTGGGCAGCCGACAACGCCGCTTCCCAGGTGGAGCCTTCATCCAGCTCGCCGTCCGACATCGAGTTGAACACCCAGGCCGGGTTTTTCTTGAATTTCAGTGCCAGCGCCATGCCCACACCGATCGGCAGGCCCTGGCCGAGCGAGCCGCCGGAGATTTCCATGCCAGGGGTGTAGCTGGCCATGCCCGACATGGGCAGGCGGCTGTCATCGGCGCCGTAGGTCTCCAGCTCGCTTTCCGGCAGCACGCCGGCTTCAAGCAGTGCGGCATACAGGGCGATGGCGTAGTGGCCGTGGGAGAGCAGGAAACGGTCGCGGCCCTCCCACTCCGGGTCATGGGGGCGCACATTCATGGCGTGGCACCAGGCGGTGGCGAGCACGTCGGCCCAGCCCAGTGCCTGGCCCACATAACCCTGGCCCTGGACTTCACCCATGCGCAGGGCAAAGCGGCGGATGCGCCAGGCATGGTGAGCGATGCGTTGAAGCGGGGAGCTAGCCGCTTCGGCGCCTTGAGCGATTCTTGTCATTATGGGTTCCTGCTTTTTATGAGCGTAGTGGCTGCATTGATGTTGCAAATTCATCAAAGAGCCGCGTACAACCTGCATTCAAGCTAGCACCCGTGCTTTTCCGCTCACAAAGGATATTTTTGCAGCCATGGCTGAGCCAGATTCACTAATTGCACAGCTGCGACGAGTGCCCCTGGCTTCGCTTCGCGTGTTCGAGGCGGCCGGGCGCACCGGCTCGTTCGTGCACGCGGCCCAGGAGATCGGTGTGTCGGCCAGCGCCATCAGCCACTCGATCAAAAAGCTCGAAGACCTGATCGAGCTTCAGTTGTTCGAACGCACCACGCGCGAGATCAACCTCACCGCACCCGGCCGCCTGTTGCTCGAATATGTGCAACGTGGCCTGGATGAGATGCACAGGGGCCTGGCGCTGATCAAAAGTGATGAGCCGCGCCCGTTGCGCCTGCACACGGCGCCCAGTTTCGGCATGCAGTGGTTGATGCCGCGCCTGGCGCGTTTCGTGGCGGCCCACCCGGATGTGGACTTGCGCTTTTCTGCCAGCACCGACTACGCGCAGTTCGACAACGACGACTTCGATCTGGACGTGGTCTACGGCGAGCCGCGCTCGGCGCTGCATGAGAAAGTGCCGTTGGCGATGGAGCACCTGAGCCCCCTGTGCAGCCCGGCGCTGGCCGGCACCTTGCGTACGCCGCAGGACCTTTACCAGCAGCGGCTGATCCAGTGCGATGTGCAGATGCTGCAATGGAAGGGCTGGTTCGAAGCCAACCGGCTGGTCGCGCCACGGCACTACGCCCTGCGCTTCGATCGCAGCAGCATGGCCATCGCAGCGGCCGTCAATGGCATGGGCGTTGTGCTCGAATCCAGCCTGCTGGCGCAGCACGAGCTTGAAAGCGGTGCGCTGGTGGCGCCGTTTAGGGGCATGACACACGATATCCAGTACGTGGGGCACTACCTGGTATACCCCAAGCGCCGTACCCGCCATCCGGCGGTGGAGGTGTTCAAGAAATGGTTGCTGGAGGAGCTGAGCGTCGCACGTTGAGCACCAGCGGGCGGCGCGCGCGTTATTCCACCTCCATCTGCAGCAGCGAAGCCCCCAGGCATTTGCCATGGGCATCCAGTGCCAGCGAGCGTGTGACCCCGCCGCGCAACAAACCCGGCAGCACGAAGTTAAGTGCATTCAACTGCGGCAGCTCATACCGCTGCACAGGCCCGGCGCTGGCGTCGCGCAGGTGCGCGAACCACGCTTCGACCCGCTCGGCGGTAAGCACGGTTGCCAGCATTGGGTAGTCCTCGGCCTTGTAGGCAATCACCGAGATATTGGACGTATCGCCCTTGTCCCCGGTGCGGGCGTGGGCAAGTTGATGCAAGGAACGGCTCATGGGCAAACCTCCAGGTGAACGCGCGCGGGGGCCAGTTCCCGCGGCAGGTACAGGCTGGCCACGGCCAACACCTCGCGCACCTGGCGAGTGGCGCCACCGCCACCGGCCGGGCCGTTGGTGTAAAGGGTTTCCACTTCATTGGCCAGCGCCTGTGCGCTCTCGCGCGTTGCGCAGCGCCCGGCTACCCGCAGGCGCACTTCCCAGGGCTCGCCGGCCTGGCCAAACGTGCTGCCATGTAGCGAATCGACACCCATCAGCTCACAACGCAACTCCTCCACCGGCACCCCGGTCAGGGCCAGGCGTTGCTCGACGATCTGCCCTGCCAGGCGTGCTCGGGCCACGGCGTTGGGGCCCCCATAGGAGATCTGGCCCTCGCCGATCCAGCCATCGCGATAGCCCACCGTGACCTTCAGCAAGTTCGGCCGGGCGCTGCCGCTTGCCCCGCGGGCTTGCACCCGATCAGGGCCAATGGCCTCGAACTGCACCGAAGAGAAGTCTGCGGTGACATCCGGGGTGAGGTAGCAGCTGGGGTCATGCACTTCATACAACAGTTGCTCGGTGCAGGTCGCCACATCGATACGCCCACCGCTGCCGGCGACCTTGGTGATCTGCGCATGGCCATCGGCATCGACCTGGGCCAGCGGAAACCCCAAACGGGCCAGGCCTGGCACGTCCTTCACCCCTGGGTCGCCGAAGTAGCCGCCGCTGACCTGCCCGGCGCACTCCAGCAAATGCCCGGTCAGGGTGCCCCGACCGCGCCGCAGCCAGTCGTTCGCGGCCCAGCCGAAGGTATGCACCTGCGGTGCGAGGAACAGCGAAGGGTCGGCGACACGGCCGGTGATCACCACATCGGCGTCCATGGCCAACGCCTCGACAATGCCCTCCACCCCAAGATAAGCATTGGCCGACACTAGCCGCTCGCTCAGCTCGCCCACGCTGCAGCCATTGTCCAACCCCCACTCTGGGTGAGTGCGCAGCACCGCCAGCACATCATCGCCTTCGACAGCGGCCACTTTCAGGCCCTGCAGGCCCAGCTCGGCACCGATCGCCAGCACGCAGCGGGCAGCGGCGCGGGGGTTGGCTGCGCCCATATTGCTGATGATGCGCAGCCGCCGGCCCCCTTGGCGAACGAACGGCAGCACGGCGCGCATCCGCGCCGCCAGCAGCGGGTCGAAACCGGCTTGCGGGTCGGCCAGGCGCGCCTGCTGTGCCAGCGCAATGGTGCGCTCGGCCAGGCATTCGAAGATCAGATAATCCAGTTGGCCTTCACGGGCCAGTTCAATCGCAGGCTCCAGGCGGTCGCCGGAATAGCCAGCACCGGCGCCGATTCGCAAGGTATTCATGGTCAAAACACTCCCAACGCGAGCGCGGCCAGGGTCATCAGCACCGACGCGGCGAACAGAAACGGCAGGGTGAAACGCTGGTGGTCAGCAAGGTCAAGCTTGCACAGACCCACCAGCAGGAAGGTCGCCGGCGTCAACGGGCTGACCGGGAAACCGGTGGTGTGCACGCCCAGCAGCGAGGCCTGGGCCACCTGCACCGGGTCCACGCCCAGCGAGCGGCCGACCTCGGCAATCACCGGCATCACCCCGAAGTAGAACGAGTCGGGGTCGAACAACAGGCTCAACGGCATCGACACAAAACCCACCAGCATCGGAATCAACGTGCCGTGCCCTGGCGGGATCTGCTGCACGGCCACTTCGGCCATGGCCTTGAGCATGCCGGTGCCTTGCATGATCCCGGTGAACACCCCGGCAGCCAGCAGGATGCTGGCCATGGTCAGTGCCGTCTTGGCGTGGGCATCGATGCGCAGCCGCTGCTGGTCGACCTGCGGATAGTTCAGGCACAGCGCCGTGACCGTGCCGAGCATGAACATCACCACCGGGTCGACCCAACCGGCGATCATCACCGCCATGACGACCAGGGTAATCATCAGGTTGGCCCAGAACAGGCGCGGGCGGCGCAGGTTCTGCTCTTCAGGTGTGAGCACTCGCTGCGGCGCCTGCACCTGACCTGCGCCCAGCAGGCCCAGGCGTTTCTCTTCGCGGCGGCCCAGCCACCAAGCGCAGCCGAACACGAACGCCAGGCCCACCAGCTGTACCGGAATCAACGGCTGGAACAGCTCGGCTACCGGCACGTGCAGGGCTGCAGACGAACGCAGCACCGGGCCGGTCCAAGGTAGAAAATTCACCCCGGCGGCCATCGATGCTACGCACGCCAGCACGCGCCGGTCGATGCCCAGGCGCGTATACAGCGGCAACATCGCCGGCACCGTTACCAGAAACGTCACCGCCCCCGAACCGTCCAGGTGCACCAGCAGGGCCAGCAGCGCGGTGCCGCACACGATGCGTGTGGGCCGTGTGCCCACCGCGCGCAGGATGCGGTCGATGATCGGATCGAGCATGCCGGCATCGGTCATCACACCGAAGAACAGGATGGCGAAGATGAACATCCCCACCACTGGGGCGACGTTCTTGATACCCGTAAGGATGAAACTACTGGTCTGCAGGCCGAAGCCGGCGACGAGCGCAGCGAGAACGGGGAAAGCGATCAGCGCCACCAGGGGCGAGAGGCGTTTGCTCATCACTGCGATCAACAGCGCAAGGATGGTGATGACGCCATAGAGGGCGAGCATAGGGGAGGGCTCCAGCTTGTTTTTATTGTTGGCCCGAGTATCGAGAAAGCACTCGCCGCGTGTAAATTGCAATTTAAAGCAGCCCACATTCGAAAAAACAAAATGAAGAATGCTTTGCAGCACATTCGCGCCTTCGTGACCGTGGCGCACCGCGCCAACTTCGCGCGGGCGGCCGACGATTTGCACCTGTCGCCGTCGGCGCTGACTGTGCAGATCCGCCAGCTGGAGCGCTGGCTGGGGGTGGCTCTGCTCGAGCGCAGCCCACGCCATGTCGCCCTGACCGCCGCCGGCCGCGAAGCCCTCCCGGCCATGGAGAAGCTGTTGCTCGACCTGGGCAATATCGTCAGTGCCGGCCAAGGCCTTGCTGCCGTGCGGCGCGGAGTGGTGAGCGTGGCGGCTTTGCCATCGCTGTGCGCCGGGATGCTGCCGGAACGGCTGGCGGTTTTTGCGAGGGATTACCCCGGCATCGAAGTGCGCCTGCGCGACCTGGTAGCCGAACGTATCTGCGACCGTGTGCGCGATGCCGATGTCGACTTCGGCCTGGGCGTGATGGCCAAGCTCAGCCATGGCCTGGAATTCGCCCCCTTGATGCAGGACAGGCTCTGCCTGTTCATGCCCGTGGGCCACCGTTTCGCCGCCGGCCCGCTCGCCCTCGAAGACCTCGACGATCAACCGATGATTCTCACCGGCCGCGACAGCAGCGTGCGCGCGCAGACCGAGCAGGTGTTTCACGAGCGTGGGCTGCGTTTGAGAAGGGTGATGGAGGCCAACTACATGTCGACAGTGCTGGCGTTGGTGCGCAACGGGCTGGGGGTGGCGCTGCTGCCAGAGTCAGCCGATGAAGGGGGCGAGCGATGGGTGCGGCGGGGGCTGGATGACCCGGGGCTGGCCCGGGAGCTGGGGGTGATTACGCGCAGCGGGGGTAGCCTGTCGCCGGCTGCGCAGCGGTTGATCCAGTGCCTGCGGGCAGCCTGATGCCGCCCTGCCACGCAGGCCCTGCCTGAGCCGCAGGGCCGTCTGAGTGTGCGTGGCTCTGGTTCGCTTACACTTTGAACTGGCCTGCCAAGGCTTGAAGCTGCACCCCGATACGGGCCAGTTCGGCGCTGGAGCTGGCCGTCTCTTCACTGGCCGCGGCCGTCTGGTCCGAAATGTCACGCACATTGGTCACACTGCGCGTGATCTGCTCGCCGGCTGCGCTTTGCTGCTCGGCAGCGCAGGCGATCTGCTCGTTCATCGACTCGATATCCTTCACCGAACCTGCGATCTGCTTGAGCATCTGGCCGACCTCCCGTGAGCGTTCGACACTGCTGTCGGTCAGCGCTGCGTTCTGCTCCAGCACCGTGGCCATGTGGTCTGTGCTCTGGTTGAGCCTCGCGATGAGCTGGCCAATCTCCTCGGTGGAGGTGCGGGTACGTTGGGCCAAGCCACGCACCTCATCGGCCACCACCGCAAACCCACGGCCCGCGTCGCCCGCCCGCGCCGCTTCGATGGCGGCGTTGAGCGCCAGCAAGTTGGTCTGCTCGGAGACCGATTTGATGACATCGACCACGCCGCCAATGCTGTCAGCATGGCCTCGCAGTGTGGTCATCACTGCCTTTGCAGCCGCCATCTCTTCGGCCAGCTGTTCGATCTGGCTCACGGCCTTGTTCACTGCCTGGTCACCCTCACCGGCGCGCCGGCTGGCGTCCAGCGCGCAGGTCGCGGCCTGGCCAGCGTTACGGGCGACCTCGTGGGTGGTGGCGGCCATTTCCTGCATCGCGGTGGCGATCTGGTCGGTCTCGACTTTCTGCGACTGCACGCCAGCGCTGGTTTGCTCGGTGACGGCCGAGAGCTGCTCAGCGGCGCTGGCCACCTGCACGACGCCGTCCTTGAGCTGGCTGACCAGCCCATGCAAGTTGACCGTCATGCGCTGCATGCTCGATTGCAGGGCGCCCAGTTCGTCGGTGCGGGTAACCTCCTGGCGGTGGGTAAAGTCGCCCTTGGCAACGGTTTCTGCCATCTCCACGGTCTGTTTGAGCGGCACCACGATCGAGCGTGTGATCATCCAGGCGGCCACCAGGCCGATGCCGATAGCGACCGTCAGCCAGATCAACAGTGCCTGGATCGCGTCGCTGATGTCGACCTTCTGCAGGCTGGCCTGGATATCGGTCAGTTCGATGGTCAATGCCAGCAAGCGGGTGATCGTGGCGGTCACGTTGCTTTGTGCGGCCTCTACACTCGTCTGCGCCTGTATGGCCTGCCCCACCGACTCTTTGTAATGGGCAGCCTCGGCGACCAGTTGTTGGGCCGTTGCCCCGGCCCAGGCGCCTGGTTTGAGCGCGGCGATGGCGGTCGATACGTTCGCCACGGCAGCGCTGGCGGCAGTGGCGGCGTCCTTGGTCGGTGCGGCAATGTAGTCGCGCAAGGTCATCTGCGTTTTCTGCACGTCGAACGCCAGCGCATTGATCTGCTGGCGCTCCTGGGCGCCACCTGCTTCGGCCTCCCCGGAGAGCTTCTGCAGCAGGGTGTTGAGGTTTTGCGCCGACACCAACGCCGCCTTGCGAGCCGTCTCCCGCTCACGCGTGGAAGCCACGGCCTGCTGGTAAAGGGGGCGATAACGTTTGAGCAGGTCGTTGACCTCGCCGATCAACGCCATGTTTTGCGGGGAATCGAAGTGAGGGCTGATCGACTGGGCATGGGCCTCGATCTTATCCAGCGCTGCGCCCCATTTCACGGCTTGCTCGTCCGAAGGCGTAACGTAATAGACCAGCCGCTCAATGCGCATATCCCGGATCATCGTGCTGACCCCGGCGATGTCGCGCAGGCGATCACTGCGCTCTGCCAGGTTCAGCGCTGCCTGCCAGCCGGTGTAGGCGACGAGCAGGATCATGGCGACCAGCAGGGAAAACCCCAGTGAAAGTTTGGTCCGTACGCTCAGGTTGTTGAAACCATTCCGAAGAGTTTGCTGCATGACGAAGTACCAAGGGGAAGGTGAGT
This sequence comes from Pseudomonas sp. URIL14HWK12:I12, assembly GCF_003097135.1. GTDB lineage: Bacteria > Pseudomonadota > Gammaproteobacteria > Pseudomonadales > Pseudomonadaceae > Aquipseudomonas. The sequence goes on along the minus strand of NZ_QEQL01000005.1, from coordinate 12,437 downwards.
GCTCGAGCATTGCGCCAGTAGTGGCGCTTTGCCTTCATGGCGCTTTTTTAGCATTCCCTGATAGCTTGTGCGCTAAATATATTTTTTTAAAATCGGCGAACGTCGCTGAACCGGCGCGGTCGAGGATCGATCAAGAGGGGCAGGGTGGCGGCCTATGCGGTGCTGCACGGGCTGTGGAGCTCAGCGCTTGGCTAACTGGGGTGGGGTCGGTTAGGGTCTGGCTTCTTCAGGCCACAGGCTCAGGTGCATGATTCGGTACGCAGAAAGCTTCATTACCGTTGCCGAGGAGTTGAATTTCGGAGCGGCGGCAGCGCGGCTGAAAATTACTCAACCGGCCCTGTCCTACCAGATAAAAAAACTCGAAGAAACGCTCGGGGTCGAGTTGTTCAAGCGCTCCTCGCGCGGGGTGGCGCTCACCGAGGCTGGGGCTGTGCTTGCCGCGGAGTTCAGCACGTCGTTGGAGCGCATGAGGCGGGCAGCCCAGATCGCCCGGGATACAGCGCAGGGGGCAACAGGAAAACTGGTGATCGGCTACTGTGAGTTGCCGGACTCGGGGAACATGATTTCCTCGCTGCGCCGGTACCGGGCGGCGTATCCGAACGTTGAGCTGGAATTGATCAACATCATGACCGTGGAGCAGCCCGAGGCGTTGGCCAGGGGCCTGATCGACGTGGCTTTCATCCACCCACCCATTCATCTGCCAGGGTTCGATCTCTACCCAGTGGGCGAAGAGCCGATCGTGGCAGCGTTGCATTCCCAGCACCCGCTGTTGCTGCAGAACAGCATCGAGCTGGCCGACCTGCGCCATGAGGTGCTGATCGCCTGTGCTGAATCGATCGGGCCCTTCCTGTACTACTCGGTCCTCAACGCCTGTGAACAGGCGCGCTTCACACCGCGCATACGCCAGGAGCAGCACCGCTGGCATTCGATGCTGGACCAGGCCGCTGCCCAGCTGGGCGTAGCGCTGGTGCCACAGTCGTTGGCACCGGCGGCGCATCGGCATCTTTGCTTCAGGCCCGTGGCAGGCCTTGAGGTGACGATCAAAACGGCGGTGGCAGTGGCCCAAGGGCCGGTGAGGAAGGTGGTCGCGGATTTTGTCGGCATGGCCACGGCCCTGGGGCCCGAGTGAGTGGCTCGATGCTCCTGGGCTCTGTGTGAGGAGCCTTGAGGCTGGGTGATGCCCCGCTGTAGGCAGCCTCGGCGTGCTCGTTTGGCACCCGCAAAGTCGAACGCGAGTTTGGCGGCTTCCTGGGATGCGTCTTCAGGCTTTTCACCCAAGGCCTAGGGCGCCGTGGCCGGCACTGCCCTGTAGACCGCAACCTCGTCAGAGTCGATGGTTTGGTTGAGCACATAGGTCGATTGCGACCCGCCCGGGATGTTCCATGACTGCGCGGCGTCTGCGGCCTTGGCGTTGAAGTGTGCGTCGGGTACCGAGGCCAGCTGGTCGTAGCGGTACAAACGATAGGCCACGCCCGGCCGCAACCCTGAGACGGTGACGGTGAGGTGGATGATTTGCGACGGCGGCCGCTGGGAACTCCCCTGGGTCATGGAGGGCCGTTCATCGTTCACATCGGTGGCCACGCGCACCGGTAAGGCTTGATGGTCGCGATCGACGATCCCGGTGATGGCGATGCCGTAATTGCCGCCGCTTTTGGCAAGTGAATAGATTTCCCCCTCGGGGCTATTGGCGTCGCGGCGAGAGGCCAGGAAGTCTGAAAGTGTATACCGGTAGTTGTACTTTGGCCGGCGGCCAGGGTTCCATAGCCCATTATCGGAGAGCAGCAATGTGTCGTCTTCGTAATAGCCGGAAGTGGTGGTGATGGGGTGGCTGGAAGTAAAGCCGCGCACCGGCACGATATGGTCATATTCGGCCTGGCCTGCATCGGGGTCTTGGTTGTTTTCAGCGAGATGCTGATTCATGTACACACCGATGACCGCGGGGTAACCTGCGGCAATATTGCGCTTTACCCAGGCGAGAAACAAACGCGGGTTTTCGGTGCGCGAGGTATCCCACTGCACGGCGTTCAGGTGCATGAGCCGGGCGGCCCTTGCGTCATTGACGCCCAGTAGCAACTGGCTTTTTTCCTTGGCCTGAGGGGCGTTATTGCTGGCTATGCGCCTGGCTTCGTATTGAGAAATGTATTGCCCGTAATACAGGCCGGCACTGATGAAAGACACTTCGCCACAGTACCCGAAGTTGGCATACCACTGCAGCCTGGGGGGAATAGGCAACGTGCGGCTGTTATCGCTTTGTTGCGATTGAGCAGCCAGAGGCAGCGCGCCAATTGACAGAACAATTGAAAGTGCGAACCGAACTGAAACTGCACGGCTGCGGTGGGGAGGCGGCATGGGTCATCTCGCTTGAAAGTGTACTGACGAGGAGCCCCGGGGTGCAGAAGTTCAGGGCGTTATGCCGGAACGAAGTTACGCGCAAGTGCAGAGGTGGGCAAATCAAAGTTTTTGTGGGCTGCCATAAAAAAAGCGGTTCGAAGTGGCGCATGCCGGCGTGCGATACGCGAGGGCGGCAGCCACCAACGCGTATCGATAGGCCTCATTGACTCATGCTTCTTCGAAATGCATTTCCGGCGGTTGCCGGCGCAACCCCCCGGTGATCATTGCCAGATAGATCATCCCGAGGGCGAGCCAGGCAAGGCCCAGGTAAATCGCCAGATGATCCAGGCTCATCATGAGCCAGAGGTCCGCAGACATGCCAATCAGAGGGAAGAGCAGATAAAACACCACCGCTGCAATGCCACGTTTTCCCTCGCCAAGCCAGTAGTGAAAGATCACTGACAGGTTCACCAGGCTGAACGCCAGGAAGGCTCCGAAGTTAATGAAAGACGTCGAGGTGGTGACGTCCATTCGCAGGGCCAGCAGGGCAACGACCCCGCACAACACAATGCTGATGACCGGAGTGCCGAAACGCTCGCTCAGGCGGCCGAACAGGCGCTTGGGCAGCACGCCGTCCCGGCCCATTGCAAACAGCAGCCGGGAGGCGCTCGCCTGGGCCGACAGGCCGGAGGTGAACTGGCCGACGATCAAGCCGATCAGGAAAAAGCTCACGAAAACATCGCCGCCGATGGTTCTGGCGATTTCGTAAGCTGCCGAATCTGCGTTCGCAAAGTCGGTGGAAGGATGCGCCAGCTGCACAAGGTAGCTGGCTGCGATGAAGATGACGCCGCCCAGCACGGTGATCAGAAGAATGGCGCGAGGAATGGTTTTGCGCGGTTCATGGGTTTCCTCGGTCAAGGTACTGACCGCATCGAAGCCCAGGAAGGAATAGCACGCGATGGCCGCGCCGCTCATGACCAACGGCAATTGAAAGCTCTCGTGGTAGAAGGGCGCCAGTGACCAGAACGGCTGGTTCAAACTCCCGGTGGCGTAGTGCGCCGCCAGGCCGACGAAGGCGGCCAACACCAGAAACTGCAGCAGCATCAGAACGCCGTTGATCGTTTTCGCCAACTGCAAGCCCACGATGTTGATCACCGTGGTGATGCCGATGAAGGCGAGCACCCACACCGGCTGAGGCACGCTCGGGAAGGCCGAGCTCAGATAGGCCGCACCGATCAGCCAGATGGCCATGGGAAGGAACAGGTAATCGAGCAACACTGCCCAACCCGCCAGGAAACCCAGCTTGGGGCTGATCGATTTGCGAACGTAGGTGTAGGCCGAGCCTGCGACCGGGAACGCCTTCGCCATTTTCCCGTAGCTCAGGGCGGTGAAGAGCATGGCGATGGAGGCGGCCAGGTAGGCGGAAGGTACCGCCCCGCCAGTGGTGTCGGCAAGAATACCGAAGGTGCCCAACACGATGATGGGCGTCATGTAGGCGATACCGAACAGCGTAACCGCACCCAGCGAAAGGGTTCGCTTCAATTGGGCCATGTTCTTTACTCCGGTTTGTGTTTTTTATGGAGTGGATCTGCCATGGCCCAGCCAGGGCCATCGCATGCACAAAAATGAGGCTGGCTGGGCGGCTCAGTGTGCTGGGATAAGCAGTTCACGCAACCCGCACGGGTGCTCGACCCTCTGGCCGGGCAGCTCGAAACGCCGCTCTGCGAGGTAGCTGTAATCCTTCTGCGCTGCCGACACGCGAGACAGATCGATGTCCATTTGGATACGGCACGGCTCGCGGCCTGCTTCGCACAACAGTTGGCCATAGGGGTCGACAACCGCGCTGCCGCCTGCGAATACCAGGTCCCCATCGCCGGCACCGACGCGATTGACCATCACCGCATAAGCCTGGTTTTCCATCGCCCGCCCGCTGATCGCCGTTCGGTGCGTGGGCCCGTAGGGGTCCATGTTGCCGTTGGTGACCAGAATCAGGTCCACGCCCAATTGGCCCAACGCCCGCGCGGTTTCCGGAAATTCGATATCGAAACAGATCAAGAGACCAATTCGCACGCCTTTGAAAAGCGCTGTCGCGTATCGATCACCGGGGGTAAAGATGCCCTTGTCGGATGACCACAGGTGGGTTTTGCGGTACTTCAGGGCGATGCCCTCGGGCGTGACCAGCACGGTTGTGTTGTAGAACCGCCCATCGTCGCCGGCTTCCGCCAGGCCAACGACCACACCCAGGCCCTTCGCTTTGGCGGCTTGGGCTACGGCGGTGAGGGTAGGGCCATCAAGCGGTTCAGCCAGGCGCGAGATGTTTTGCTCTGTCGGGAACCCCATCAATTGCGTTTCGGGAAACACCATCAGGTCAGCATCAGGTGCACAGGTGTGAATCGCCTCGAGGGTGCGCTCGAGGTTATAGGCTGTGTCACCATCGCGACCGGCCAGTTGGATCAGTTCTACTTTCATTTAGGCTCCTGACGACGCGGCGATGGCCGAACGCCTGACAACGATGAGGTCTAGCGAAAGATCATGTGGCCATGTGAGGTAAACTCGCCAAGATACAGGGCGGCTCGACCAGGCGCTTGCGAGTATGCCGTTGCTGTAAGGGCGGGGGTAATCACGCCCTTGAGGTAACCCAAATGGGGTAGACATGAACCTAACGTTGCAGGATCTCGCTTGGCATCGGTCGGTCGGGCAGCTGATCGAAACGCTCGACCAACCCCACTTCTGGCTTCGCCTGGTCCGCTTGCTTGAGCAGTACGTCGAGTTCGACAGCTGGGTTGCGCTGCTCTTCAGCAACGGCCGCCCACAGGTGTTCGCAGCGAGCCCCGGTGAGGACGGCGGCCCAGACCCGCTGTTCGAGGACTACCTCAAAGGGTTGTACCTGCTCGATCCTTTTTACATCGCCAGCCGCGAGGCCCCTGCTACCGGGCTCCAGCAGCTGGCATTCGTAGCGCCCGAGTGCTTCGAGCAGACCGACTACTACCGGCGCTATTTTCGCCTCAACGTCGTCGCCGACGAGATCCAGTACAACGTCCAGCTGGATGCCGAGCGCACCCTGTGCCTTTCCCTGGGGTGCCGCACGCGCTACAGCGTCACTCAGATAGCGCTTTTGGAACTCGTACAGCCCTGGGTGACCGCTGTCATGCGCCAGCGCCTGAACTTCGAAAGCATCACCGACCAGGCCGTGCCGGAACCGAAATGGCAAAACCGCTTGGAAGAAGCGGTGGAAAAGCTCGAAACGCCGCTCACGGCGCGTGAGCTGGAGGTCGGGCGGATGCTGCTCAGCGGTTACTCGAGCAAGGAGATAGCCAGGAAGCTGGCCATCTCTTCTGAAACCGTCAGGGTTCATCGCAAGCACATCTACAGCAAGCTGAATATCAAGTCGCAGTCTGAGCTGTTTGCGCTGTTTTTGAGGGCGCAGGATTGAGGCGCAGGGTGGTTCAGGCGGATTGTGGTTGATGCAGGGGGTTAGGGGCTGCGAGGGCGGGCGGGGCCGGCTGGAAATTTACTTGGCTACAAGATCAATTGCTTGTGCGGCAGAAGCAAAAAACCGAGGCTTCGAAGGCCTCGGCTTTGGGTTTTGGATTTCGACCGTGCAGCTCTATCTGTAAGAGATATCAGAGCCACGCCTTGATTTGATCGCTGACTGCGGCAGTAGAGATGCCATAGCGGTCATGCAGGGTCGGCAATGCACCGGCATCCAGAAAGGCATCGGGCAGTGCAATCTGCCGGAACGTTGGTGTAACGCCGTTGCGCATCAACAACCCGGCTACTGCCTCTCCAAGCCCTCCTATGATTGAAGCGTTTTCAGCCGTGACCACCAGGCGGCCAGGCTTTCGGGCTTCGGCAAGAATTGTTTGTTCGTCTAGCGGTTTGACTGTTGGGACATGCAGTACCGCCACATCGACACCGTCGGCCCTCAACTTTTCAGCTACTTCCAGTGCACGCATCGTCATAAGCCCAGTGGAGATGATCAGCACATCGTTGCCGGTGCGCAGTGTCTTGGCTTTGCCGATCTCGAATTTGTAGCCGTACTCATCGAGTACAAGCGGCACGTTTCCGCGCAGCAAGCGCATATACACTGGGCCCTGATGCGCTGCGATTGCCGGTACTGCCTGTTCGATCTCCAGTGCGTCGCATGGGTCTACGATCATGAGGTTGGGCATAGCACGGAAAATCGCCAAGTCGTCGGTCGCCTGATGGCTTGGGCCGTACCCGGTGGTCAGCCCAGGCAAGCCGCAAACAATTTTAACGTTGAGGTTTTCCTCAGCGATTGCCATGCAGATGAAGTCATAAGCCCGTCGAGAGGCAAACACTGCATAGGTGGTCGCAAAGGGAGTGAAGCCCTCTCGGGCCATCCCGGCTGCGGCACTCATCAATAACTGTTCGGCCATGCCCATTTGATAGAAACGGTCGGGGTGGGCCTTGGCGAAGATATGCAGGTCGGTGTATTTGGAAAGATCTGCAGAAAGCCCAACGATGTCCTGGCGTTGCTCTGCCAATGCTGCCAACGCATGGCCAAACGGGGCAGGGCGGGTGGCCTGTCCTTCGGCGGCGATGGACGCGATCATGGCCGATGTTGTGAGACGTTTCTTGCCGCTTGCTGAAGAGTTTACACCGCTCATTTGCTGCTCCCGCCTTGAAGGTTTTCCAGTGCCAGATCCCACTCGTTTTCGTCGACACGGATGAAGTGGGTTTTTTCACGGGTCTCAAGGAAGTCCACACCTTTGCCCATTTTGGTATCGCAAATGATTACGCGAGGTTGGTCACCGGTGTGGTCGCGTGCTGCATCGAACGCTTTGACCAATGCATCGATATCGTTGCCGTCCACCCGTTGAGTGAACCAGCCGAATGCTTGCCAGCGATCGACGATCGGCTCGAACGCTAACACTTCGCTGGAGTGGCCATCCGCTTGTTGGTTGTTGACGTCGATGATCGCGATCAGGTTGTCGAGCCTCCAGTGCGAGGCAGACATTGCTGCTTCCCAAGTCGACCCTTCATTCAGCTCGCCATCGGACAAGAGGTTGAAGATGAAAGCGCCAGACTTCTTGCGTTTGAGACCAAGGCAAGCGCCCACGGCAATTCCTAGCCCATGGCCCAGAGACCCGCCGGTAATTTCCATGCCTGGCGTATAGGCAGCCATGCCGGACATTGGAAGGCGGCTGTCATCGGCCCCGTACGTTTCAAGCTCGTTGAGCGGGATCACCCCGGCTTCGATCAATGCCGCGTACAGTGCGATCGCGTAATGACCAATGGACAGGTAGAAGCGATCGCGTTGCTCCCATTTTGGGTTTTCTGGCTGATAGTGCATCGAGTGGAAGTACGCCACTGCCAACAAGTCAGCGGCGCCGAGCGCTTGGCCAACATAACCTTGGCCTTGCACCTGGCCCATGCGCAATGCATGGCGTCGAATGTTGTAGGCCCGTTCTGCCAGCGAAGGCTGCGCGCTGTTTAAGGTATGAACCGTCATTTTCAAAGCTCCATTAACTCAGCGATTTACCGAAGCGGCGGGTATGCGCAATACCAACGTTGCGCCGAACAGCAGCACGCCGGTGATGAGGTACATGCCGATCGAGTTAGATCCGGTAGTGGTGGTGATCCAACCGATCAAGTACGGGGAGCAGAAGCCCGCAAGGTTGGCAAAGCTATTGATACCAGCGATGCCCGCCGCCGCTGATACACCGCCCAATAGGGTGGTAGGAAGCATCCAGAACAGTGAAGAGGCCGATAGCACGCCTGCCGCCGCCAAGCACAGGCTCAATATCGACAGTAGGAGGTTGCCGCCCATGAACGCAGCGCCGGCCAGGCCAATTGCACCGGCGATCATCGGGCCTACCAAGTGCCAGCGCCGTTCGCGGTGTTTATCCCCGCTTCGCCCCATCGCCAACATGGCACCAATTGCGCACATGTAGGGCAGGCTGGTGAGTAAACCAATGTGCAGCGGCTCAGATACACCCGCATTGCGAATCATAGTCGGCAGCCAGAACGTAATTGCGTACTGGCCCATCACGACACAGAAGTAGATGCCCGCCAGCAGCCATAGCCTGTGATCACCGATGAACTCCCGGGCAGACGCGTGGGTGACCTTGCGGCTGTCGTCTTCTTGGAGTTCTTTGCCAATCAGCTCTTTCTCTTCATCAGTCAGCCAAGTTGCCTGATGCACTCCATCTTTCAGGTATGCCAACACCATTAAACCGACAATGACGGTGGGGATGGCCTCCAGCACGAACATCCACTGCCACCCGGCCCAGCCGTGCCAGCCTGCAAAGCTCGCCATGATCCAACCGGATAGAGGGCCGCCAATCATTCCCGATAGCGGGATGGCCACGAACCAGAGCACCGTCATCTTTGCGCGGCGGTAAGATGGAAACCAGAAGGTAAGGTAGAGCAGCAGACCCGGAGCGAGCCCTGCCTCAGCAATCCCCAGCAAAAAGCGCAATGCGTAGAACTGCCAAGCGGTCTCTACAAAGGCGAAGAGGGCAGAGATGATGCCCCACGAAATCATGATCCTTGCGATCCAGCGCCGGGCACCGACCCGATGGAGAATCAGGTTGCTGGGCACTTCACAGAGAAAATAACCTAGGAAAAACACTCCCGCCCCGAGGCCGTAGACCGTTTCACTCAGAGCCAGGTCGTTCATCATTTGTAGTTTGGCAAAACCGACGTTGACGCGATCCAGATAGGCGCACAGGTAGCACAGCATCAGGAATGGCATGAGGCGCCAGGCGGTTTTGCGGTAAGCGTTGGCGCGGGTAGTCACTACCGCATCCAAGGATAGAGTTGTCATGGTGGTCTGATCTCGTTGTTTTTATTGGCAGCCACTTGCTGCTAAGTCGATTCAGAACAACGCCATTATCAAGACTGGCGCAGTGACATCAGGCATGGGGCATCAGTGAATAAGCATGCCGCCATTTACATCCAGGGTGATCCCGGTGAGGTAAGACGACAGATCGCTAGCCAGGAACAGCGCAGCATTGGCGACGTCCTGCGCCTCACCCAAACGGCCCAGCGGGATACCCTCGATGATCGCGTGGCGGCGCTCGTCCTGCATCAAGCCGCCGGTGATGTCTGTGTGGATCAGGCCTGGGGCAATCGAGTTGACCCTGACGTTGTCTGGGCCGAGTTCGCGGGCCATGGCTTTACCAAGCCCGAGAACACCGGCCTTGGCTGCGCTGTAGTGAGGGCCACCAAAAATGCCACCACCGCGTTGTGCAGACACGGACGACATGCAGACTATGCTGCCTGACGCCTGCTTGCGCATGTGCGGAATGACTGCCTGGGACATCAGCAACGTACCGCGCAGGCTAACGTCCAGCACTTTGTCGTAGTCGCTGTGCTTGATATCCATGATTTTCAGGGGTTGGGTAATCCCGGCGTTGTTGACGAGAACGTCAATACGACCGTAGTGCTCAATGACCTTAGCGACGGCCTTGGAGACTTGAGCTTCATCGGCAACATTGGCCGCGAGCCCAAGATGCCCCTCACCTAGCGCTGTCGCTGCATCGCGAGCGGCAGACTCGTCCAGGTCCACGATAATAACGGTCGCGCCATGTTGGGCGAATGTGGAGGCGGTTGCACGGCCAATACCGCGAGCAGATGCGGCGCCTGTGATAACTGCGACTTTGCCTTGAAGAAGCATGAGCGAAACCTCGGATTATTGTTCTTGGGTCGAATCAGATGAATCAGTGGGTGAAGCTTGTTCCCAGGCAATTAGCCGAGCAATAACGTAAAAGTCATTTCTTGCTGAGAAAAATTCACGGCTCGCACTGCTTAGTGGTCGGTGGTTGAATACACATGCCGCGCAGGCCCTATGAACAGAACCGAGACTGATCCATGAAAGTCACTGCCGATGCCGTCCCCGTCGTTCCACCCTTGAGGGCAATTCAGTGCTTCGAACAAACAGCGCGCTTCGGCAACGTTGCCAGGGCGGCTGAGACACTCGAGCTGACGCCCTCAGCGGTAAGCCACCAACTGGCCAACCTTGAAGCAATGATCGGTCGCCAACTCTTTATACGAGAGGCGCGTGGGGTAAGGCTCACTCCAGTGGGAGAGCAGTATCTGAAGGAGATATCTGGGCTGCTTCATAGCTTGGCCATTGCAACCGAGCGAGCGGCCAGTGACGTCAGCCTTGACTGCCTACGCCTGCACTCGTCTCCCAGTTTTGGGCTTCTGTGGCTCATGCCGAGGCTGGAGGCATTCCGCTTGGCACATCCCGATATCCAGATCAATTTGTCCTGTTCGTACGAGTCCCTGCACTTCAGCCGAGACAAGATTGATGTCGACATCCGTCATGGAATGCCGAATTGGCCGAGTTATGAAGTCCGTACCATTCGTGATGAGACGTTCACGGTGTTGGCCTCTCCCAATCTGGTGGCGAAGCGGCCAGTCGCCGAGCCCAGAGACCTGTTGAGAGAAGATCTGATCCTGTCGGAAGCGACGCTGCTCAAATGGCCCCAATGGTTCGCCCAGCACGGCTTGGAGCGCCCAGAGAAGCCTTATGCGCTAAGCTTCGATCGATCATACATGACGCTGGAAGCAGCGAGTCACGGCCTGGGGTTTGCGCTCGAAAGCTCGATCCTTGCGCATAAATACCTAGCGTCTGGAACGCTCATTGAAGTGGCGCCAGATACCTTGCGTGTACCGGTGGCCGCACATCACCTAGTCTTTCCGCGCGCCCACTCAAGCTTTCCCCGAGTGCGCCGCTTTCTGGAATGGATGGAGGGTGAGCTTGGCCACGGCTTTGCCTTTTGACCTCATGGCCATTGCGCAAGAATCGGTGGTCGCGTTTCTCCTGGCCTCCTCTTTCCAGAAGTGGAGGCTTCTACTAACTTCCAGGTGATTCCCACACAACCCTATGGCGGCTAGCACCCAGAAGGCACACAGCGATACTTGATATCCAGCAACCCGCGACCGGCGCGATGTAATCCACCAGTGCACCGGGCAGCCTGCCGGTGATCAGCGGGTGCGATACCGTGAATACGCTGAAGAAACGTAGGCCGTTCGATCGTTGGGTGCTAAGAATCTGGAAGCTGGGGGTGGGGGCACTTCGAGGGCGCTTCAGGTTTTGTTAAACCGTGCTTGGGCCGCGAAACCACGGGCTGAAAGATGGAGCGGGTAGAGGGAATCGAACCCTTATTGGACATTTTCGGCTCAAAGCGTGTATCCGTGTAGTGATCGGCTCGTCTCTGAGCCCCCTTTCCATGGGGTATAGCCGTTTTTTCCACCGTGCACCACGGTGCACCCTCATACCACAGTATCCCCGGAGCGAATTGCAGCGCAACCATCGCCCAGGTCTGTTCGATCCGCAGCTCCTGTCGCGGTTTTTGCTCGGCGTCTCCAACCGGAGAATTCGATGTAAATTGTCCCCCCAAATCAGAGCTGGCAGGGGCACGGAAGCAGCGCGATCAGGAGATGGCCAATGGCTACAAATGGCGTCTGAATCTGTGGTAGCGTGAGCCCCTCCCAGCGGCTTTGGTCTCACTGCCGCATAAGCAAGTTTGCCCTCAGCGTACTCTAGCCGACCTCATGGACTAGGAAGTAATAAAATGGATATCAACACTCTCGAAGAACGTTTGGCACCATGAATCGCCCCTGGTTTCATAGACACCTCCAAGCCTCATAATGAGGCCCAAATAAGAGGTGCCATGAGTCGTCAGCGTTACCCCGAAGAATTCAAGATCGAAGCGGTCAAGCAAGTGACCGAAAAAGGCAAACCCGTCGCCGATGTCGCCCAGCGCCTGGGCATGTCCGTGCACAGCCTTTACGCCTGGATCAAGGTCTACAGCAAGCCCCAAGAGCAGCGTCAGCAAGACGGCGATCAGCAGGCCGAACTGCGCAAGCTGCGCGCTGAGCTCAAGCGCGTGACGGAAGAGCGAGACATCTTGAAAAGGCCGCCGCGTACTTTGCCAAGGAGTGCGGCTGAAGTACGCCTTCATCAAGAAGCACTCGACTGATTACCCGGTTCGGCGCCTTTGCCAAACCCTCAAGGTGCACCCTATCGGCTACTACGCCTGGCTGCCCGAGCCTCAATCTGCCCGAGCAAAAGAAGATCAACGTCTGCTTGGCTTGATCAAACACGCCTGGCTAGAAAGCGGAGATGT
>NZ_QEQL01000004.1 GCF_003097135.1 Pseudomonas sp. URIL14HWK12:I12 | reverse complement strand
GTCACCCTCTGGACGCTGGAAAGCGCCGGCGCCCTCAAGGCCAGGCTCACCCAGCTGGCCGAACGCGCCCGCAACGGCGCAATGCCCAACGTGCGCGCCATCGGCCTGGGGCTGGGTGGGCTGCAACAAGACCTGGCCAACAGCGTACAGGCACTCAAGATCAACGCCTCGGCCGCGCAATTGCTCGCCAGAAATGCCTTGTGGGATTTGCAGGACGCAGTGGGCGGCTACCGGCCGGGTACAGCGCCGATGCTGCTGAGTTTGGGGGGGTTGTGGTTTCAGCAGGACAGCTTGATGCGCAACCACAAGGCGTTGTTGGAGGTGGCCAGCGATGAACGCGCGGAGGCGCTGGCGGCGGTGGGGTCGGCGACGTTGGGGGTGATTGGGATGGGGGTTGAGGCGGCGGGGTTTGTGGTGAAGGGGGGCACGACTATCTTTCGTGAAAGTTCGCTATCCATAGGTAAAGCACTGGTTAAAACGGGAGGATCTGTAGCTGCGCTCGCTGGAGTTTTGGAGGGAGTGCAATATCACATTACGGCGATTCGTCTTCGGTTGGCGGGTGACCATAAAGCCGCCCGGCGATATAGAGTTGCAAGTTTCTCTGCCATAGGCTCAGCAGTGCTATTATTTTATGCAGCTTTCCTTGGAGGTTTTTTATTAGGAGCATTAGGTTTCGGGCTGTTCATAGCGCTGTTCACTTATGGCCTAACCTCGCAGGCCAGATCCAACGAGTCTACGCCGGTAGAAATTTGGGTAAGAAAATGCCTTTGGGGCTTACCTGAATCCAGTAGATACTGGCTCACGGCCGAGCAATTAACACACGCACTGAATGAGCTTAATGTGGCTTATGTAGGTGCAGCCGCGTATACCCTAAAACAATCGGCATTCATAAGCAAAGAGACTTCTCCAGGCGCGCAGTTACCTGTTTTGGTTGGTGGCCCTGAATTTACCCAGCGGGACATTTTAGGCTACATGATAAAGCTGCCAAATTACGACAAGAGCATTTCAGCTTATTCTTTCGAAATATATGACGCCAGTCTCCCCGAAAAGCTTGAGGCGATGATAGCTAAATCCGGAAGCGGGGAGGATTTTTTTCTCAGCGATATAAGCGGGGTAGCCGAACAGGATCAAGGAAAATATAAAATTAAATCGCAAGAAGTTTTCGAAAATAATGGCTTGCTTGTAAGGGGAGAGATACTGCTTAGGGAGTTTCACTCGTTGACCCACTTGGAAATAAGGGTGAAGTATTGGATAGACGCTACCAATGGCTCACCACCACTCATCGTACTTTCGACCAGTGAATTTCATGTTTTCCCTACCGCCTGATTCGCCAGCAGCAAATCCCAAGCTTTTGCCTCCTTCTAAGGGTTGGAAAGCTGACTTGCCCTCCCCTGGGTCTCCCATTCACAGCGAGGTAGAAAATGCGCACTACCCTTTAAATAGAAATTCGGTATACGTGGAAGTACCGAGGCATACCTTTTCACTCCGGGGCATAGGAATACTGTTCCTCATACCAAGTTTGGTGGCGGCCGTTTATCTTACGCATGATATCTATCGCCATCTCATCATGATGAACACTCTCGAACTGCTTTTAGACTTAGTGTGCGCCGCGATGATGAGCTATACGGTCATGCTCAGCTATCGACCCATTTTCAGTGCCCCCCGAAATGAACCCATCCGATTCAATCGCGCGCGTCGAAGAGTCTATGCGTACAACTTCAAACCGTGCTGGTGGAATCCTTGGGGGTCATGGCCCGTTAAGATAGTCGCCTACGAATGGTCACAGGTCAGAGCGGAGCTCTGGTCGCGCGGGGCCGGCGAGCACCATAAGTGCGGCACGATGCTCTCAATCGTAAAACCGGGCACAAACGAGGTCATTGATCGCTTCCCCTTGATTTACGAGACGCTTTCTGAAGACCCCTGGCTCTACATCCACACCTACATGGAAAAAGGCCCCGACGCCCTTCCGCCGTTCGATACCCCACGCGACCCCAACGAGTTGGTTTGGTACAGCCCATTCCGCCGCTGGGCGCCGAAGGTGCAATGGCCGGAGGACATCGACCGCGAGTCGACAACGGCTCCTTGACATCACTACTCCGAACTGCCTCATCCTCGCGTATAAAAATGCCCTCGACCCTGGCGGGGGTGGAGTGGGCGCCGTTGGGGATGATGGGGATGGGGGATACTACTGAGAAAAAGCACCGTCTGAAATCCGTGGAGATGGTAGTTAACTTCTGGCCCGATGCCACATACCACTCGCAGCCACTGACCATCACATCGAGTAGTGAATTTCATGCTTTCCCAACAACCTGATAAACCTGTAAGGACTCCAGCCCTACTGCCCCCGAGCAAGGGTTGGAAAGCTGACTTGGCTGCACCGAGAGCCGTTGCTCACCGCACCCCGCAAAATGCGGAATACCCTCTTTATAGAAATGACATATACGTTGAGGTCCCAAGACATAGTTTTTCTTTTCGCGGCTTTGGCGTACTACTACTACTGTTAATGCTGCCCGCATGCCCACCTATAGCACAAATGACTTACCGTCACGTCCTTTCGCTGAATATCACTTCGCTGACGATCGACATACTCTGCATGGTGGCTATGAGCTTCACAGCCATGATGGCATACCGATTGGATTTCAGCGCCCCCCGAAACGAACCCATTCGATTCAATCGGGCGCGTCAAAAAGTCTATGCGTACAACTTCAAACACTGTGGGTGGAATCCTTGGGGTTCATGGCCCGTTGAAATCGTCGCCTACGAATGGTCACAGGTCAGAGCGGAGCTTTGGGCGCGCGGGGCCGGCGAGCACTACAGGTGCGGCACGATGCTCGCAATCGTGAAACCGGGCACAAACGAAGTCATTGATCGCTTCCCCTTGATTTACAACACGCTTTCCGAAGACCCCTGGCTCTACGTCCACACCTACATGGAAAAAGGCCCCGACGCCCTTCCGCCGTTCGATACCCCACGCGACCCCAACGAGTTGGTCTGGTACAGCCCCTTCCGCCGCTGGGCGCCCAAGGTGAAATGGCCCGAGGATATCGATCACGAGTCCACCACTGCACCCTGAAAGTACTGATAGTGATTTCTGTATAAACGAATTTAAGAAATCAACCTGTTCTATGGCGCTCGCTATTATGGTTTTCTCTTTGCTGGGTTGATTAAGTACATGCGCGTCAACAATAACCTTAGTACAGCAAGCAAATATTTGGCCCATCTAGGAGTATCGACCTGTCTGGATTATATAGATATCCGGCCAATCAGCACGTTCAAAGCAGGAAAATCCATGAGCTTATTTCGCAGGCGCCCCCCTAGACCATCCCCATTGTTGATACCACCTTGCAAAGGCTGGAAAAAAGATCTGGTCGCTCCGGGCAAGCACAGTAACACCGCCGAGTGTGAGTTTCCACATCGCGGTGTTTTCAATATGGGAAACCAGAACTTTATAGAGATCTCGCGAATGAGCTTGTTCTGCAGGGGCTGGTTGACACTTTGCACAGCACCAGTATTGATACTCATGCCTTTGCTGATATACGATCTGATCGTGGAATGGCGAATATTCGAGCAAGAAGAAGGTCTTTTCTTTTTTCTGGTAATTCCACTGATTGTATTTTTATCTATACCCCTGCTGAGAGTCGATCTACGCACACCATTGAATGAACCCATTCGCTTCAATCGTGCACGCCAAAAAATCTACGCGTATAACTTCAAGCCTCGCTGGTTACCTCTGTTCAGCCCTTGGCCCATCGACATCGCCGTCTACGACTGGTCACAAGTTCGTGCAGAGTTTTTCTGTTACAGCGCAGGGTCCAATTACCAATACGGTATTACCCTTTCCATCGTCAAACCCGGCACGAACGAAGTAATCGACCGATTTCGCATGACGTACAACAACGCGTCCGAAGACCCCTGGCTCTACGTCCACACCTACATGGAAAAAGGCCCCGACGCCCTCCCGCCGTTCGATACCCCACGCGACCCCAACGAGTTGGTTTGGTACAGCCCATTCCGCCGCTGGGCGCCCAAGGTGAAATGGCCCGATGACATTGATCTGGAGTCTACGACCGCACCGTGAACCCGCCGCCCAGCGGTGCTGCTCAAACGGGCCATAAGGCCCCAGGTTGTGGACATACCCCGTGCTGGCAGTGTGAATGAGGCCGAATGAGGTATGAACACGGTGTATGGCATTTGCGATCGCACATTGACGTTTGGTTCCCCTGCGGCACTGCTGGGTCAATACCTAGGACAAATCGTGAAGGTCTTGCGTGATCGCTGGGTTGATTTCAAATTCCGAGAACATGACCTTCAAGCCGCTTCGTTCCGGGGTACAGGCCATGGGGCCCACTTGATAGGCATCAGCCACCGGGAAGGGCGCTAGCCGCAGAAGCGGCCAGACCCTTGTGTCGCGGGATGCCTGAATACGCAGGGTGCCTGCCGCCAGCGTGACGCGCAGATAAAAGTCCTCAAGCGCCTTGAAAGGTTGCGAGACCGACCAGTCCGACTGCCCGTTGGTGACAACGGTACTGAGAAAAGCCTCCCCGTCTGTGAACTCGACGCCGGTTTTCACCCAACGTCGCTCGTCGATACGCACCATCAAGCCTGCTTGGTCGTAGAGCGACCGGAAGGCGCCCTGGATGCGGATTTTGGCTGTGAACCCGTCTGGAGTGGTTACTCCGAGGAAATGACCGGTGTCACGCGTAAAGCCGTAATGAGTTTCCCGCCAGAAATCCGTTTTTTCATCGGTCGTTATCGTAAGGCTGTGTTTGGAAACTTCCGACAGGGTAGGAGGGTTCAGCCAGCGCCCACGGGTGAAATCTATATCCATTTCAAGGCTCCTTGCTTTACGGATAAGTGCAGAGGGTACGCGCCACTCGGCAAAGCGCTCTGCAAGCCTATATAAAATCGATGCGGGGCGCAGGGTACGAAAAGGGCCTCAGGCCGGCTTGCAAACACCCTGGTAGGTTTACGGCCCTTTGGCGGAGCGCCCCGTCACGTTGGGTATTCACACTCACAGATTGATCAGTTCGTCTGCACCGAGCCGGCTTCGCCCTCAGCCGCCCTGGCACCCAACCCCACTCTCATGTCCGCCCCGCTGGGCTGCTGATACAACACCAACCCGAACTCTGGCAGCACCGCCAGCAGATAATCGAAAATATCCCCCTGTATCCGTTCGTACTCTGCCCACACGGTGGTTCGAGTAAAGCAGTACACCTCGATCGGCACCCCCTGGGGGGTGCTTTCCATCTGCCGCACCATGCAGGTCATGTTCGGCTGCACATCGGGGTGGCTTTTCAAATACGCCAGGGCGAATGCGCGGAAGGTGCCCAGGTTGGTCATCCGCCGCTGGTTAGCCGCGCGGTTGGCCACCTTGCCCTGGGCCTCGTTCCACGCCTGCAGCTCTGCCTGCTTGCGGGCGACGTAGTCGGTGAGCAGGCGCACTTCGCCTAAGGTGGTTTGTTCTTCCGGCGCCAGGAAGCGCACGCTGCTGGCGTCGATGAACAGGCTGCGCTTGATGCGGCGCCCGCCGGCCTGCTGCATGCCGCGCCAGTTGCGGAAGGATTCGCTCATCAGGCGCCAGGTGGGGATCGAGACGATGGTTTTGTCGAAGTTCTGCACCTTAACGGTGTTCAGGGTGATGTCGACCACATCGCCGTCTGCCCCTACCTGGGGCATTTCGATCCAGTCGCCCACGCGCAGCATGTCGTTGCTGGTGAGCTGTACGCCGGCGACGAAGGAGAGCAGGGTGTCTTTATAGACCAGCAGGATGACCGCCGACATCGCGCCGAGCCCCGAGAGCAGCAGCAGGGGCGAACGGTCGATGAGGGTGGCGACGATGATGATGCTGGCGAACACGTAGAGCATCATCTTGGCCAGTTGCACGTAGCCCTTGATCGAGCGGGTACGGGCGTGTTCGGTGCGCGCGTAGATGTCGAGCAGGGCGTTGAGCAGCGCGCCAAGGGCCAGGGCCTGGAACAGGATGGTCACGGCCTGCGCCACGTTGCCCAGCACATGTTCAAGGCTGGCGTTGAGCTCAGGCACGAGCGCCAGGCCGAACTGCACTACCAGCGAGGGCACCATCTGCCCCAGGCGCAGGAACACCTTGTTGTGGCGCAGGTCTTCGACCCAGTTCAGGTTGAGCTGCCGCGCCAGCAGCCGTGCTGCGCGTTGCAGCAGCAGGCGCATCAGGCGCCCGCAGCCCCAGGCCACCACCAGCAGCACAGCCAGGCCCATTGCGGCTTGTAGCAAAGGATGACGGTCGAAGATGGCCCAGAGGGCCTGGAGCTGGAGCCATAGGGTTTGCATGGGTAAGCCTGCGCGTGAAAAAACAGCGCGTCATTAGACGCGAGTCGCCGCCGCTTGGCCATGCCGATGCGTTACCGGGTGTGAAACCAACCCACTAGTGAAGGGGCATGCTCGGCATTTTCAAGGCCAGCGCCATGCCTAGGCCGAAGGCCAGAATCACCAGCACACCGACCCAGGCAAGCTTTGGCCCGCGCCTGGGCGACGGTGGGGCGGCGGGAGCTGGAAGGGGGGCGCCAGGCTGGTCGGCTGTGGGCTGCGCGTCGATCCAGCGGTCGTGCTCGGCTTTGCGTTTCGGGTCGCTCAGCACTGCATAGGCTTCGTTCACCAGCAGCAGGATACGGGTGGCATTTTCGCTGCCGGGATGTTTGTCAGGGTGGTACTTCTGCACCAAAGCCTTGTAGGCGGCGCGGATGACTTCCGGCGGTGCATTGCGGGTCACCCGCAGGTTGTTGTAATGGGTGTGCAGCTCAGACATGGCGCCTTTCCAAAACCAGGTTCGCCGTGGGTGCACGGCTGGCAAGCTGTGTATCGGCGCTGATACGCCGGACTTGAGGCGCCGCGTGCTACCTGCCTTCAGTGACGCTGCGGCGGGCCCAGCACCCCACGGCGCTGGCCACGATCGCCAGGCCCGCCAGGCTGAATACCCAAGGTGCCGAGGCAACGGGCAACAGCCAGCCAGCCAGCATCGGCCCGAGCCCGGCACCGATGTCCCGCCACACGGCGTTGGAGGCCAGTGCCGAGACGCGTGCGTGGCCTGGGTTACGTTCGGCGACCAAGGTGGTCACCAACGGCAGTTGCAGCGCGCGCAGCACCAGCACGCCCGCGGCGCCCGCCACCACCCATAGGCTGCCGAAAGCGGCCAAGGCAAGGGCGCTGAGCACCGAAAAAAGTAGCAACATGGCGCTAGCGCCATAGTGCTGCGCCGCATGGCCACCCAAGGGGCTGAGCAGCATTTCTGAGAGGTAACGCAGGCCCATCAGCAGCCCGGCGACGATCAGCGCGTCACCCCCGAGCAGGTTTTGCGCCTGCAGTGAGAGGCCAAAGATAAAGAGCCCGTCCAGCGCCACGCCCTCGATGAAAGACCACAGTGCCACGCTGTCGGGCAGGCGCAGCTTGCGCGGGCCGCCGGCCAAGGCGTGCGGAGCGGTGGGCAGGCGCCTGGCAATCAGTACCCCCACCAGGCAACTGACGGTGAGCACCATGAACACCGAGCGCGGCCCGCAGGCTTCGCTGAGCAACGCCCCCAAGGGCAGGGCCAGCATCGGCCCGATCGCGATGAAGGCGCGCGAGCGGCCTGACCGTTTGGCCGCACCTTCGGCTTGTGCAGTGGCCAATACCTGGGTAGACAGGTTCAGCGCAGCGAAGCACAAGCCCCAGACCAGGCGCAGCCCCAGCAAGGCTGCAAAGCCTGAGAACAGCGAATTGCCGAGGGCGCAGCACATCGCTGCCAGAGCTGCCAGGGTCAGCGTGCGGCGATCGCCGAAGCGACTATAAAAGTGCAGTACCTGGCGGTAGCCGAAGATCCGTACCAGGCGGTTGGCGGCAAGCAAGATACCCGCTTCAGCGAGGGTAATGCCGAAGGCTTCCGGGTGCATGGGCAATAACAGATACAGCAGCACATCGCTCGGCAGGCAGAAGGCAAGCGTCAGGGCGGCTAGGCGGGCGTCACGATCAGCGCTACGGGGCAGGGCGGAATCAGTCATGTAGCCGGCAACATATTGTCATGATTTTGTAACATCATGCCGGTTACCGGAAGGTTCATTCAACCAGTAGCGAAAAGCCTACCCACGACCGTTTGTCGCTCGCATAACACTTTGCACCTGTGACTGCGCTCCTTAGTGAGCAGGGGCCTGATGTTGGCCCTAAATTGCCCATGGAGGCTAATGATGAAAAAGACTTTGCTCGCGCTCGTGGCTGGAAGCCTTCTGGGTACAGCGTTGCCCGCAGCCTGGGCGGTGAACGAACCGGCTTCGGAGTGTGAATCCGATCAGGTATCGATCAAGTTCCTAGACCATCAGAAGTGCTACGGCGAAGGGGACAAAGTCCCGGACGTCAACGGCCGGGATGAGAAGGCGCTTAAGAACTGGAAGGAGCTGAACCTGCCGGCACCCCGCGAAAACGCTCAGTGGGTGAAGTCGGGCAATCACTACCTGGAAATCAACCGCGAAAATTCAACCATCATTCAGTTGCGTGACAGCCATGGCAAACCGCTGCCTAAAAGCTGATCACGCAACCTTCGGTGTCGCGCGGGTTAACGCGCGGCGCTGACCCTCCAGATCTTGTTCCCCACGTCATCGGCTACCAGCACGCCACCTTTGTGGTCACTGGCAACGCCCACCGGCCGGCCGTAGGCGTTTTCGTCTTTCGACAGGAAACCGGTCAGCAGATCAACCGGTGCGCCATTGGGCTTGCCATCTTTGAACGGTACGAACAGCACCTTGTAGCCACTGTGCGGTTTGCGGTTCCAGGAACCGTGCTGGCCGATGATCGCTCCGTTGTCGAACGGGGCGGGCAGGGCGTTGCTATCGGCGAACATCAGCCCAAGTGAAGCGGTGTGGGCGCCGACAGCGTAGTCAGGCGCGATGGCCTTGGCGACCATGTCCGGGTTAGCAGGCTTGACCCGCGTGTCTACGTGCTTGCCCCAGTAACTGAACGGCCAACCGTAAAACGCGCCATCCTTGACCGAGGTGATGTAGTCAGGCACCAGGTCGTTGCCCAGTTCGTCGCGTTCGTTAACAGCGGTCCACAGTTGCTTGCTTTGCGGGTTCCAGGCAAGGCCATTGGGGTTGCGCAAGCCGGAGGCGAAAATGCGGTGTTGGCCGGTGGCGGGGTCGACTTCCCAGATCGCTGCGCGCCCTTCTTCGGCGGGCAGGCCGTTTTCGCCTACGTTGCTGTTGGAGCCGGCGGTAACGTAGAGCTTCTTGCCGTCAGGGCTGGCGATGACGTTCTTGGTCCAGTGATGGTTGATCGGGCCTCCAGGCAGGTCGGTGACTTTTTCGCCTTTGCCTTGGATCGAGTCGGCGCCTTCGGTGTATTTGAAGCGCAGCAGCGCATCGGCGTCGGCCACATAGAAGTCATTGCCCACCAGCGCCATGCCGAAGGGTGAGTTCAGGTCTTTGAGGAACACGGTACGGGTTTCGGCCACCCCATCGCCGTCGCGATCACGCAGCAGGGTGATGCGATTAGGGCTGGGCACTGCCGCCCCTGCGCGTTTCATCACTTTTTCGGTCACGAAGCCCTTGATGCCTTTGTTGTCTTCGGGCTTGGGCGGGGCATTGGTTTCGGCCACCAGCACGTCACCGTTGGGCAGCACATAGATCCAGCGAGGGTGGTCCAGCCCTTCGGCGAAGGCCTTGACCTGCGTGCCCGGTGCTGCGGTGGGTGTTTTGCCTGCGGGCCAGCCCTTGGCGGGGGCGATATTCATCGTCGGAATCAGCGAGCTTTCCGGCTTGGGCAGCTGTGGGTCGGGGCCGAAGCCCACGGGCATGGAGGGCGCGGCCTGAGCGGCGCTGGCGATGAGCAGGGAAAGTGCAAGCGGGGTACTTCGCATGGCGGCTGTCCTTGTGCGGCGAATAGTTCAGGGTAGAAATATTCAGAGGCCACAGCCGGGCGGTGGGTTCAGTCGATTGACGCACCCGGTGCCAGCCTCTAACCTTCGCGGTTCGTTTCAGGTGCCCGCTTTGCCGGGTGAAACAGGGAAGCCGGTTCGATGCCGGCGCTGCCCCCGCAACGGTAGATGAGAAAGCCACGCGCAACCGCCACTGGGTGACCGGGAAGGCGCGCGGGGCGTGGGCCCAGCCCTGCTCATGAGCCCGGAGACCGGCCTGATCACACCCATTGAGCCCTGACCGCGCGGGTGCGAGCGGATCGACTGGCGCCAACCCCTGCAACCTTTGATCAGGCTGCAGGGGTTGGCGTTTCGCCGTTCGCTGCGCCGGTGCCGTGGAGAACCCTGATGCATCAGCCCGACGACCGAGACCTGCGCCACCAGGCGCGCATGCTGCGCAAAAAAGCTGTGATCGACGAACGCATTGCCAGTGCCGATGGCGACTGCGGCGTGCTGCTGGTACTGGGCGGTAACGGCAAGGGCAAGAGCAGCTCGGCCTTCGGCATGCTCGCCCGAGCCCTGGGCCATGGCATGCGCTGCGGTGTAGTGCAGTTCATCAAAGGCCGCAACAGCACCGGTGAAGAGCTGTTCTTCCGCCGCTTTCCCGAAGAGGTGAGCTACCACGTGATGGGCGAGGGCTTCACGTGGGAAACCCAAGACCGCCAGCGCGACATCGCCGCCGCGCAGGCCGCCTGGGTCAAAGCACGCGAACTGCTGGCCGACCCGGCCATCGGCCTGGTGGTGCTCGATGAGCTGAACATTGCACTCAAGCACGGCTACCTCGAGCTCGATCAGGTCATGGAGGACCTTCAGGCCCGCCCGACGATGCAGCATGTGGTGGTCACTGGCCGCGGGGCCAAGCCTGAGCTGATAGAGCTGGCCGACACCGTGACCGAGATGGGCATGGTCAAGCATGCCTTCGCGGCCGGCATTCGCGCGCAGAAGGGCGTGGAGCTGTGAACGAGCCGCGCCATTGCCCGGCCGTGCTGGTCGCCGCGCCCGCCTCGGGGCAGGGCAAAACCACCGTGACCGCCGCCCTTGCACGCCTGCACCGCCAGCAGGGCCGGTGCGTGCGGGTGTTCAAATGTGGGCCGGACTTCCTCGACCCGATGATCCTGCAACGCGCCAGCGGTGCGCCGGTGTACCAGCTCGACCTTTGGATGGTCGGCCATGCTCACAGCCAGCGCTTGCTCTGGGAGGCCGCTGGGGAGGCTGACATCATCCTGATCGAAGGGGTGATGGGGTTGTTCGACGGCACGCCTTCCAGTGCTGACCTGGCGCGCGCCTTCGGCGTACCGGTTCTGGCGGTGATCGACGGCAAAGCCATGGCGCAGACCTTCGGTGCCCTGGCGCTGGGCCTTGCCAGCTATCAGCGGGAGTTACCCTTTGCTGGCGTTCTGGCCAACCGGGTTGGCAGCGCGCGCCACGCGCAGTTATTGGAGGGCAGCCTGCCAGAAGGCTTGCGCTGGTACGGCGGCCTGCCGCGCGACAGCGCCATCGAGCTGCCCAGCCGGCACCTGGGGCTTGTGCAAGCCGACGAACTGGCGCATCTCGATAGCCTGCTGGACGCCGCTGCCCAGGCGCTGGCCGGCTCGTGCGAGCACCCGCTGCCGCCCCCAGTGCGGTTCGAAGCGCCGGGGGCCGAGCAGCATGAGCCCCTCCTGGCCGGCCAACGCATCGCGGTAGCCCGTGACGAAGCCTTCGCTTTTCTCTACCCGGCCAACCTGGCGCTGCTTCAGGCGATGGGCGCCGAGCTGTGCTTCTTTTCGCCCGTGCACGACCAGGCCCTGCCGGCCTGCGACAGCCTCTACCTGCCTGGCGGCTACCCCGAGTTGCATCACCAGGCCTTGGCGGCCAACCAGCCCATGTTGGCCGCGGTGGCCGCGCACCACGCGGCAGGCAAGCCACTGCTGGCCGAATGCGGCGGCATGCTCTACCTGCTCGAAAGCCTCACCGACGTTCATGGGCAGCGTGCTCAGCTTGCCGGCCTGCTGCCGGGCCACGCGCGAATGCAGCCCAAGCTTGCCGCGCTGGCCCTGCAACAGGTGCCGTTACCCGAAGGCGAGTTGCGTGGGCACACCTTCCATCATTCACTCACCGATACCCCGCTCACACCGCTGGCGCGGGGCGTCAGCCCCAACGGCGGCCGTGGCGCGGAGGCCGTGTATCGACTGGGCCGGCTGACGGCTTCCTACGTCCATTTCTATTTCCCTTCCAACCCGGGTGCGGTCGCTGCGCTGTTCAGCCTCGCGCCTGATGAGGTGCGCGCAGCATGAGCGAACACGCCTTCAGCGAAGCCGAGCGCCTGGCGCTGTATCGCGCCATTGCAGAGCGCCGTGACATGCGCCACTTCGTGGGAGGCCAGGTGGCGCCCGAGGTGATGGCGCGCCTGCTCCAGGCGGCGCACCACGCGCCCAGCGTCGGGCTGATGCAGCCCTGGCGGTTCATTCGTATTACCGACCCGGCCCTGCGCCGGGGCATCCGCGACCTTGTCGAGCAGGAGCGGCTGAACACCGCCGAGGCGCTCAACGAGCGCAGCGACGAGTTCATGCACCTGAAGGTGGAAGGCGTGCTCGACTGCGCCGAGCTGTGGGTCGCGGCGCTGATGGAGGGCCGCGAAGCGCATATTTTCGGCCGCCGCACCTTGCCGGAGATGGACCTCGCCTCACTGGCTTGCGCCATCCAGAACCTCTGGCTGGCGGCCCGCGCCGAGGGCCTGGGCATGGGCTGGGTATCGCTGTTCGACCCCGCCGCCCTGGCTGAGCTGCTGGCCATGCCGGAAGGCGCCAAGCCGCTCGCGGTGCTGTGCCTGGGGCCGGTGGAGGCATTCTACCCGGCGCCGATGCTGGTGCTGGAAGCATGGGCAGAGGAGAAACCCCTGGAGCAGATGATTTACGAAAACCGCTGGGGAAGTGCGCCATGAGCCTGGCCTTGATGTGTTTCTGCGCTGTAGCACTGGATGCGCTGCTCGGGGAGCCTAAGCGGTGGCACCCCCTGGTAGGCTTCGGCCGGCTGGCTCAGCGACTGGAGCAACGCTTCAATGCCGGCGGCCGGGGCTGGCGCAGCCATGGCGTGACCGCCTGGATGGTGGCGGTGGTGCCGTTGACCCTGCTGTTCAGCGCACTGGCATGGCTGCCGTTGGTGGGCACGTTGGTTCAGGTGCTGGCACTGTATCTGGCGATCGGTATGCGCAGCCTGGGCGAGCACGTGCTGCCGGTGGCGAGGGCGTTGCAGGCCGGTGACCTGCCGCTGGCGCGCCAGCGCGTGAGTTATTTGGTCAGCCGCCACACAGACTCGCTCGATGAAACCGGCGTCGCCCGTGCCGCCACCGAATCGGTGCTGGAAAACGGCAGCGACGCAATCTTCGCAGCGCTGTTCTGGTTTGCGTTGGCCGGCGTGCCGGGGGTAGTGCTTTACCGCCTGAGCAATACACTCGACGCGATGTGGGGCTACCGTAACGAGCGTTTCGAGCGCTTTGGCTGGGCGGCTGCACGTATCGACGATGTGCTCAACTACATCCCGGCACGGCTGGTGGCACTGACCTACGCACTGCTAGGCCGTACCGCCCTGGCACTGCGTTGCTGGCAGCGCCAGGCACCGCAGTGGGACAGCCCCAACGCAGGGCCGGTAATGGCAGCTGGGGCTGGGGCGCTGGGCGTCGAGCTCGGGGGGGCAGCGACCTACCATGGCGAGGTGCACACCCGTGCGCAATTGGGTGAAGGCGAGCCCGCCAGCCCGTCGTCCATCGAACGGGGCTGGGCGTTGGTGCAACGCGGTGTATGGCTGTGGCTGCTGCTCATGGCCCTCGGAGCGTTGCTCGATGCTTGAACACGGCGGCAAGCTCAAGGCCGCCGCCGAGCGATTCGGCGTGCCGCTGGACCAATGGCTCGACCTTTCCACCGGCCTCGCGCCCTGGCCGTTTGAGGTGCCGGAGATTCCGATCAAAGCCTGGGCGCGGCTGCCGGAAACCGATGACGGTCTGGAAGCGGCCGCGTGCCAGTACTACAACGCCAGCCAGGTGCTGGCGGTGCCCGGCTCCCAGGCAGCGATCCAGGCACTGCCGCGGCTGCGCAGGCCGGGCAAGGTGGCGGTGCTCTCGCCGTGCTACGCCGAGCACGCCGAGGCCTGGCGGCGCGGCGGGCACGTGGTGCGCGAGATCGCCGATGCCGAGGTCGACTATTATCTCGACAGCGTCGATGTGCTCGTGGTGGTCAACCCCAACAACCCCACCGGGCGCATGCTTTGCGCCAGCCAGCTGCTTCAGTGGCACGCCCGGCTCAGCCAGCGCGGCGGCTGGCTGGTGGTCGATGAAGCCTTCATGGACACGACCCCGGAGCTGTCGCTGGCGCCCTACGCACAGCGGCCGGGGCTGGTGGTGCTGCGTTCGTTCGGCAAGTTCTTCGGCCTGGCCGGGGTTCGCCTGGGCTTCGTGCTGGGCGAGGGGCGGCTGCTGCGGCTGTTGGCTGACCAAATCGGCCCCTGGGCGGTCCCGGGCCCCACTCGCGAGGTTGGCCGAGCTTGCCTTCAGGACGTGCCGGCGCATCGCGCCCAGGTCAAGCGCAGCCTGGCCGCCAGCCAACGCCTGGCGGCATTGCTGGCGGCCCATGGCTACGCGCCACAAGGCGGTTGCGCTCTGTTTCAATGGTTTTCCACCGCCCATGCACTGGCACTTCACGAGCACATGGGCGCGCGCGGCATTTTGCTGCGCTTGTTCGTTCACAACAGCAGCCTGCGCCTGGGCCTGCCGCCGGATGATGCCGGCTTCCAGCGCCTGGCCAACGCCCTGGAGGCCTTCAGCGCATGCCAACCTTGATGGTGCAAGGCACCACTTCCGATGCCGGCAAAAGCACCCTGGTGACGGCGTTGTGTCGCTGGTATCGCCGCCAGGGCTTGAGCGTGGCGCCCTTCAAACCGCAGAACATGGCGCTCAACAGCGCAGTGACTGCCGAGGGCGGCGAGATTGGCCGCGCCCAGGCAGTGCAGGCCCAGGCCTGCGCCCTGGCGCCGCACACCGACATGAACCCGGTGCTGCTCAAGCCCAACAGCGAAACCGGGGCACAGGTGATCATTCACGGCCAGGCGGTCGGCAACATGAACGCCACCGCCTACCACGGTTACAAGGCGACCGCCATGCAGGCAGTGCTGGCTTCGCACCGGCGCCTGTGCGACCGGTATGACCTGGTGCTGGTCGAAGGCGCCGGCTCGCCCGCCGAAATCAACCTGCGCGAGGGCGACATCGCCAACATGGGTTTTGCCGAAGCGGTGGATTGCCCGGTGATTCTGGTGGCCGATATTCACCGCGGCGGCGTGTTTGCCCATCTGGTCGGTACCCTGGCGCTGCTCTCTCCCAGCGAGCAAGCCCGGGTGAAGGGCTTTGTCATCAATTGCTTCCGGGGCGACCTGGCGATGCTGCAGCCGGGCCTGGACTGGCTGGAGTCACACACCGGCAAGCCGGTACTGGGCGTGTTGCCGTATGTGGCCGACCTCCATCTGGAGGCCGAGGACGGCCTCGACCGCCGGCAGAGCCAGGGCAAGGCCGATCAGGTGCTCAAGGTCATCGTCCCGGTGCTGCCGCGCATCAGCAACCACACCGATTTCGACCCGCTGCGCCTGCATCCCCAGGTCGACCTGCAGTTCGTCGGGCCTGGCGAGCCCATTCCCCCCGCCGACCTGATCATCCTGCCCGGCTCCAAGAGTGTCCGTAGCGACCTCGAACGTTTGCGCGCGGGGGGCTGGGAAGGCGCCATCGCCCGCCACCTGCGTTTTGGTGGCAAGTTGCTGGGTATCTGTGGCGGCTTGCAAATGCTGGGTGAGCGCATTGCAGACCCCCACGGCCTCGAAGGCCCGGCCGGTGAAAGCGAAGGGCTCGGTTGGCTGGCACTGAGCACGCAGCTGGAGCCGGAAAAACAACTGCGCAACGTGCGCGGCACGCTGTGCCAAGGGCAGGTACCGGTCAGCGGCTATGAAATTCACGCCGGCGTCACTCACGGGTTGGCGCTCCAACACCCTGCGGTGCTGCTCGAAGATGGGCGCAGCGACGGCGCCATCAGCCCCTGCGGCCAGGTGATAGGCACCTACCTGCACGGCCTGTTCGAAGGCGAGCAGGCATGCCAGGTGCTACTGCAATGGGCGGGCCTGGCGCACGTGCAGGCTGTGGATTACCAGGCCCTGCGCGAACGTGATATCGAGCGCTTGGCCGACCTGGTCGAGCGCCACCTGAACACCACCGAACTCAAGGCGCTCGGCGCGGAGGCCGCATGCTGCAACTGATTCTGGGCGGTGCCCGCTCCGGCAAGAGTGCCCTGGCTGAACGCTTGGCCCTGCCGTACACCCAGGTCACCTACATCGCCACCAGCCAACCGGTGGATGCCGAGCTCGACGAACGTGTGCGCCTGCACCGTGCCCGCCGCCCAGCCCATTGGGCGCTGGTAGAAGAACCGTTGGACCTGGCCGCAACGCTGCAGCGCCTGGCCCAACCCGGGCATTGCCTGTTGGTCGACTGCCTCACGCTGTGGCTGACCAACCTGCTGCTGCTCGAAGACGACGTGCGCCTCGAGCAACAGTGCCAAGCGCTGCTGCAGGCCCTGCCCGGTATGCCCGGTGAGGTGATTTTCGTAAGCAATGAAAGTGGCCTGGGGGTAGTGCCTCTGGGCGAGCTGACGCGGCGGTACGTCGACCGCGCCGGCCTGTTGCATCAGGCGGTCGCTGCTCAGTGCGCGCGAGTGGTGCTGACGGTCGCCGGCCTTCCTCTTGTCTTGAAAGGGCCTTCCCTATGAGCCAGACCTGGTGGCTTGAACCCTGCAAAACCCCTGACCCCCGCGCCACCGGCGCGGCTCTGGCGCGGCAACAGCAATTGACCAAGCCCAGCGGCGCCCTGGGCGGGCTGGAAGCGGTGGCCGTGCGCCTGGCGGGCCTGCAGGGGCGCGAGCGGCCGCAGGCCGAGCAGGTGTGGGTGGCGTTGTTCGCCGGCGACCATGGTGTGGTGGCCGAAGGCGTATCACCCTACCCGCAGGCGGTGACAGGGCAAATGTTGCTCAACTTCGTCAATGGTGGCGCAGCGATCAGCGTGCTGGCGCGGCAGCTGGGTGCACAACTGGAGGTGGTCGACCTTGGTACGGTCAGCGAACTTTCGCTGCCCGGCGTGCGCCACCTGAACCTGGGCCCCGGCACCGCTAATTTCACCCAAGGCCCGGCGATGTCGAAGCCCCAGCTGGAGCAGGCGCTGGCGGCTGGCCGTGAAGCGGCGCAGCGTGCCCATGAAGGTGGGGCCGAGCTATTCGTGGCCGGTGAAATGGGCATCGGCAACACCACCGCGGCCAGCGCCCTGGCGTGTGCCTTGCTAGGGTGTGAACCAGCGCTGATGGTCGGCCCTGGCACCGGGCTGAACGCTGCAGGCGTTCGTCACAAGGCCGAGGTGATTGGCCGTGCGCTGGCGCTGCACCGCCACGCACAAGCACCGCTGGAGGTGCTGGCCGCACTGGGCGGGTTCGAGATAGCGGCGTTGGTGGGCGCGTATTTAGGCTGTGCTCAGCAAGGCGTCGCGGTGCTCGTGGACGGTTTCATCTGCAGTGTCGCTGCCTTGATCGCCTGCCGCCTCAACCCCGGTACGCCACCTTGGCTGTTCTTCGGCCACCAAGGCGCCGAGCCTGGCCACCGTGGCGTACTTGAAGCTATGCAGGCCGAACCGCTTCTGGCACTGGGCCTGCGCTTGGGCGAGGGCAGTGGCGCTGCGTTGGCCGTCCCCTTGATGCGCCTGGCTTGTGCGCTGCACGGCGAGATGGCCACCTTCGCCGAGGCGGCCGTGGCCGATCGCCCGGCATGAGCGTGCGCCTGAGCCTGCTGCGCCACGGGGAAACCGAGCTGGGCGGTGCGTTGCGTGGCAGCCTGGACGACGCCCTCACCCCGACGGGCTGGGCGCAGATGGAGGCGGCAGTGCAGGGGGCAGGGCCGTGGCACCGTGTGATCAGCTCGCCGTTGCAGCGCTGCGCAAGGTTTGCGGCCACGTTGGGCTTGCCTTTGACCCTGGAGCCTCGCCTGAGGGAGCTGCACTTTGGTGACTGGGAGGGCATGACCCTTGCCCAGGTACACGAGCAGGCGCCCGAAGCCCTCGGCCGCTTCTGGGCTGAGCCCTACGTGCATACGCCCCCCAACGCCGAGCCGGTGGCCCGCTTTGCCGAGCGGGTGTGGGCAACACTTGCGGACCTTGCCGAGCAACACCCGGGTGAGCATGTGCTGGTGGTCACCCATGGCGGTGTCATGCGCATGCTGCTGGCTGCCGCTCGTGGCTTGCCGCCTGACGCGCTGCTGCAAGTAGCGGTCACCCATGGTCAGCTCAGCACTGTCGTTTGGCGGGGCGCAGAGCTGAGCGAGGTGCCAACATGCTCAGCGGCCTGATCGCGCTGCAGTTTCTCTCCAGCCTGCCCGTGCGTTTGCCAGGTATGCCGAGCCCGCGCGCGCTCGGGCGTTCGTTGTTGTGGTACCCATTGGTGGGCTGCGTGTTCACCGTGCTGCTGGCCGTGGCCAGTAGGCTACTGGCCGATGCCCCGCCGTTGCTTCAGGCGGCGCTGGTGCTGTGCGCGTGGGTTGCCCTCAGTGGCGGGCTGCACCTGGATGGGCTGGCAGACAGTGCCGATGCGTGGATCGGCGGCTACGGCGACCGCGAGCGCACCCTGGCGATCATGAAAGACCCGCGAAGCGGCCCGATGGCAGTGGTGGTGCTGGTGCTGCTGTTGTTGATCAAGTTCTCGGCGCTACTCGCGCTGCTCGGGCAGGCTATAGCGTGGTGGTGGGTGCCGGTATTGGGGCGCACGGCCCTGTTAGGGTTATTTCTCACTACGCCCTACGTGCGCGCTGGGGGGCTGGGCCAGGCATTGGCCGAGCATCTGCCCCGCGAAGCGGGGTGGGCGGTGCTGTTGGGTGTGGTACTGCTGAGCCTGTGGCTGCTGCCATTGGCCGTGATGCTGGCGGCACTGTTGGCATTCATCGCCCTTCGTTGGCTGATGATACGCAGGCTCGGCGGCTGCACGGGCGATACCGCCGGTGCAATGCTGGAGCTGCTCGAATGTGTGGTGTTGGTGGCAGCCGCGCTATAGCGCTTGCCCTCCCCAAACGCAAAACCGCCCGGAAGGGCGGTTTTGTCGTTCTGGCCTGCGCTTGTCAGAAGCGGTAGGTCAGGGAGGTACCTACGTTGTGGGAGGAGTTCTTGTAGGTCGCGTTGTAGCGGCCGCGGGTGGCGCTGGCCAGGTTGATGTCGACATCTTCTTCCTTGAGGTAGGAGTAGGCCACGTCGATGGTCAGGTTCTGGGTTGGGCTGTAGCCTGCACCAACGCTGAAGATGCGGCGGTCACCGGAGGGGATGCGCGGCGAGCGGTCGGTATTGTTGGTGGGCGATTGGTCGAGCATCACACCCGTACGCAACGTCCACTGGGGGTTGACCTTATAAGCGAGGCCCAGCGAGTGAGCCCAGGTGTCATGCCATTTCTCTTCTTCGCTGATAGTGCCCAGGCGTGGGTTATCGTTCTCCACATCGATCGACTGCAGGCGGCTCCACCGGGTCCAGGTGCTGCCGCCGTACAGTGTCCAGTGGTCGTCGAACTGGTGAGTGAAGGAGGCATCAACCGACTCGGGGGTGTCCAGGCTCAGGGAAGCGTCGTATTTACCGGCCACGCCCAGCGCTGGCAGTGCACCGCCTTCGGCCTTGACGTGGCCGTCGAGGTTGTAGCTGACCTTGGAGTGGTACGCCAGGCCCAGGCGGGTCTTGTCGGTGGCCTGTACCAGCAGGCCGATGGTGTAGCCTACCGCGGTGTCGTCACCCTTGATTTTCACCGAGCCATCGCCGAACGGGCCGCCAGGCACGCGAGACGTCAACTCGCCTTCGATACGGTTAATGGTGGGGCCGAAGCCAATGGAGACGCGATCATTGAAGGCGTAGCTGACGGTAGGTTGGAAGGTCAATACCTTCACCACGCTCTTGTCGGCAAAATAGCGGCCGGCATAGCCGCTTTCATAGTCGGTGGACAGCCCAAACGGGACGTAGACCCCGAAACCGACCGACCAGTGATCGTCGAGGGGCTTGACGTAGTAACCCATCGGAATGCCCACCAGCGGCACCATGTCGCCTTCGTTGGAGCCTTGGGCAGCAGCGTTGCGGCCGTCGATATCGGTCTTCGCGTAGATAGCTGCAGCGCCGACAGTGAACTGTTCCTGCTTGAGCCGGGCCATGCCGGCGGGGTTCGAGGACACCGTGGAAGCGTCTTCGGCGGCCGAGGAGCGGCCGGCGAAGCTGGTGCCCATGCCGCTGACCGTTTGCTCGTTGATGGCGAAGCCACTGGCGAAGAGTTGCGAGGATGCCAAAGTGATGGCTATCCCCAGCCCGGATTTGATCATGACATTATTTTTCATTGTTGTTGTGACTCCATGGTGATCAACGAAACGCAAATTACCAACATTTTTTAAGCCGCGCTATAGGAGCTATCTGCGATGGTAGAGCGGTTTTGTCCGACAATCTGAATCCATTTGGAACCAAGTTGATCAGCGTTGAATCATGACCGATTGGTCAGCCGCAACGCAGGCGCATCGGGCGAATTTCATCCCGGATGAATTAGCAGGCGGCGAGGCTCAACAAAAATGTGTCTGTGTTTTTCGATATCGGCCCGAATGGGCAGAGGCGGGTAGGGCATCGCGCTTTCCTCCTTGAAACGGGCGGCGGGCCCTGGCGCTGGCAGCAGGGAATCGAATAGGGCCCGCCGTCGAGCTCCAATAAATGAGCTCGATTTCAAGTGTAGTGTGAGTAAGGCGCGATAAAAGCCTGATTTGCCACCGTTTGTCGATCAGGTGGCAGGCTCGTCAGGCCAATAGGGCCTGGCGGGTACGTTCGATCACTGCCTGCAGGGGCGCAGGCGTGGCGTATTGATCCGGGTACAGGCGCTCGCTACGACGAGCCACACCGTGCTCATTGACGACGGTGAAGCTGAAGCTGCCGTTGCGTGGGGCCAGGATCACGCACTTCAAAGGCGCGAAAGCGTGGGTCAGGGTATTCATGGCCTCGAAGGCCTGGATGTTGTGATTCATTATGTGTGTTCCTGCATGGGTCACGGATCAGAGCCGTGAGAAATCAAAACGTTCCAGTCACGCCGGCCGACGATGGGCCGCACGGAGAACCTGCTGGAACAATAAATGCGACTTGTGACGCCTGTGTGAATGCGAAACGAGCCGTAAGCCGTACGAACAAGCGAGCCTTTTTCCCGGCGCAGGTCCGCGCGGCGGGTAAGGAAATGGTCAATCTGCCGGGCGGCTGGGCCCACGAGGGCGAAGCCGGCTTGGGCCGTGAGGGTCCGTTCAGGGCAGCTATGGAGGGTATCGGCAGATACTTGAAAAGCTGGAGGGGGGACTTGCGCGGCCAGGATCGATGTGCAGCCTGGTACTGACAGGCGGCAAACCCTACGCCGTTCGGCGGGATAAAGCAAGCGCTATCAGCACTTAATTGGCACTCATAGAACGGTGCCCCGCTCTGGTTATGCGAAAAAGATCACAAAAATGACAAAACAAAGTGGTGCAACCCCTTGCCTTGGTTTGGGGCGTTGTGCACATGCAGCACCAGATTGTCACATTGCCTGAGGCAGGCGGGCTCAAGACCTCACTAGCCCGCCGTGCCTTTTTAAGTCAATGAAAAAAAACGCTTTTTTCGACTGGTGAAAAAATCGACAGTTTGTCTGGAAGCCCCATCCCATAAGCCTTTGCGAGATATTGCAGCGGGTTGTCCACTAGGTTATCCACAGGTTCTGTGGATTGTGCCGTGCAGGCCTTCTAGCTCGGGCACTTGCGGGTCTCATCTGTATGAAGATTTGTTTCTCGCGCGTGAAGTACCCTCTGGTTCAGTAGCGCCCAGCTGGCCGGGGGACGGTTTCAAGCGCGAACCTGCTCTGCAGCCTGCCGGCGTTGGCCCAGCAAGGCCCTGAGCGCTGCGGGCTTGATAGGCTTGGGTAGATAGTCGAGCCCGGCGGCATGCACCGAGGTCACCGTCTCCTGCCGTCCATCGGCACTGATCACTACGCCTGGTACAGGGGCATTCAGGCGGGTTCGCAGCCATATCATCAGTTCGGTGCCCGTGTCACCGCCGTCCAGGTGGTAGTCCACCAGCACTATGTGAGGCCGCATGCCTTGTGCGAGCAGGCCGATGCAACTGTCGCGGTCACGGGCGGTGAATACCTCACACCCCCACCGGCTGAGCAGGCTTTGCATGCCGGCCAGGATGCTCTGTTCGTTGTCGATGCACAGTACCCGAAGGCCTGCCAGAAGCTGCCCCGGATGGGGCGATGGGGCGGGTGGGGCTGCAAGCGCCGTGGCCAATGGCACCTGAACGCTGAACAAACTGCCTCGCCCCGGCCAGGATTGCACCTGTAAGCGGTGGCCAAGCAAACGGCACAGCCCGTCGGCAATCGCCAAGCCCAGCCCCAGGCCTTTTTCGGCGCGGGTCTGGTGGCTATCCAAGCGCTGGAACTCCTCGAAAATCACTTGCAGCTTGTCGGCGGCGATACCCGCGCCGCAGTCCCATACCTGCAACTCCAGGTACTGGCCGCGGCGCCGTGCGCCCAGCAGTATCGGGCTGCTGCCATAGCGCAGGGCGTTGGTCAGAAAGTTCTGCAGCACCCGGCGCAGCAGCTTCAGGTCACTGTGCACGTGCAGCCGGCTGCCCCTGACACGCACGTCGATCCCCTGCGCGTGGGCCAGGGCGCCGAATTCGGCTGCCAACGGCTCGAACAGCTCGGAAAGCGCAAATACCTTCGGCTCGGGCACCACGCGGCCGTTTTCCAACCGGGACAGGTCCAGCAGGTCGCCGATCAACTCTTCGGAAGAATGCAGCGCGCTATCCAGGTGCTCCACGAGCCGGCGCGCCTCCCCGCCCAGGCTGTCGGCCTGATGCAACAGGGCGGAGCAAAACAGCCGCGCGGCGTTCATCGGTTGCATCAGGTCGTGGCCCACTGCGGTCAGAAAGCGACCCTTGGAACGGCTGGCGCTTTCGGCGCGCGCCTT
The DNA here is from genome assembly GCF_003097135.1 of Pseudomonas sp. URIL14HWK12:I12. Taxonomy (GTDB): domain Bacteria; phylum Pseudomonadota; class Gammaproteobacteria; order Pseudomonadales; family Pseudomonadaceae; genus Aquipseudomonas. The sequence continues at coordinate 505,621 of NZ_QEQL01000004.1, read as the reverse complement.
GGCCTCGGTCAGTGCCAGGTTGAGCGCAGACAGCTCGGCCGTACGCTCGGCCACGCGCATCTCCAGGCTTTCATTGGCGTTTTTCAACGCGCGCTCGGCTTCACGAAAAGCGGTGATGTCTGTGAAGCTCATCACGAACCCCCCACCGGGCATGGGGTTGCCGATCAGTTCGATCACCTGACCGTTGGGAAACACCCGTTCGGAGGTGTGCGCCCGGCCCTGGCGCATCCAGTGCAGGCGCCGCGCCACATGCACCTGGGCCTCCCCAGGGCCGCAGAAACCGCGCTCGGCGTTGAAGCGGATGATGTCGGCGATCGGCCTGCCCACTGCGATCAGGCCCTCGGGATAATTGAACAGCTCCAGATAGCGGCGGTTCCAGGCCACCAGCTGCAGGTTCTGGTCAACCACGCTGATACCCTGGTTGATGTTTTCGATCGCCCCCTGCAGCAGCGCCCGATTGAATTGGAGCACTTCGCTCGTTTCATCGGCGATGCGCACCAGGTCATCGAGCTGCATCTCGCGGCCTTCGATCGCGGCACGCACCACTGCGCGGGTGGATGAAGTGCCCAGCACCCCAGCCAGAAGCCGCTCGGTGTGAGCGATCCACTCGCGGTCGGCGGGTTGGTTGGGGTTGAAACCCTTGCCCTGGCGATAGGCGAAGCGGTTGAAGCTGGCACGGGCGCGGTCCTGGCCAACGAAGCGGCTGGCCAGTTGCAGCAGGTCGTCGAGCTGAACGGCCAACAGGCCGCGGCCTCGGGTGCGCAGGGTGGCGTCTTGGCCAACAAAACGCCCGGCCTGCCAGTGTTCCGAAACGCGGGTGCGTGACAGCAGCGACACCCACACGAATAGCGCGAAGTTGCCGGCAAATGATAGCGCCACCCCTTGAGTGAACGGGGATATCGGCAGATGCAGCGGATTTCCGCGCAGCCAGGCAAGCCCGGGGAACGTCGATAGCGGCAAACCCAGGCTATGGGCAGCCACCGGCAGCACCAGGGTGTAGAACCAGATGAAGATACCTGCCGCGAGCCCGGCGAAAACGCCGCGACGGTTGGCTTGCTTCCAGTACAGGGCGCCGAGCATCGCCGGCGTCAGTTGGGTAATGGCGGCAAAGGCAATCTGGCCGATGGTCGCCAGGCTTGCGGTGGAGCCGAGCAGCCGGTAGCTCACGTAGGCCAATAGCAGGATCACCACGATGCTTACCCGGCGCACGGTGAGCATCCAGTGGCGGAAGGCCTCGAAGGGGCGCTCGGCGTTCTGCCGGCGCAATAAGGTCGGCAGCAGGATATCGTTGGAGACCATAGTCGACAGCGCCACGGTGGCGACGATCACCATGCCGGTGGCGGCCGAGGCGCCCCCCAGAAATGCCAGCAGCGCCAGCGCCGGATGCGCCTCGGCCAGGGGTAGGCTGATCACGAACGAATCCGGCAGCACCGACGCGGGCAAGTGCATCTGGCCGGCCAGTGCGATGGGGATCACGAACAGCCCTGCCAGCGCCAGGTACGCCGGAAACACCCAGCGCGCCAGGCGCAGGTCGGCAGGTTGGGTGTTTTCCACCACAATCACGTGAAATTGCCTCGGCAGGCAGATGATCGCCATCATGGCCACTGCGCTTTGCACGATCATGGATGGCCAGTTGACCGTTTCCTGCCAGTAGTTCTGCAATTGCGGCGCCAGCCTGGCTTGCTCCAGCAGGTCATCGAAGCCGTCGTACAGCTTCCAGGTGACGAACGCCCCTACGGCCAGAAACGCCAGCAGCTTGACCACCGCCTCGAAGGCGATCGCTAGCACCATGCCGCGGTGGTGCTCGGTCACATCCAGGCTGCGCGTGCCGAAAACGATGGTGAACAGTGCCAGCGCGAGGGAAATCACCATGGCGGTGTCTTGCACGCGGCTGCCGGTGGCGTCGGCCCCGGCGCCGATCAACAGGTTCACCCCCAGTACGATGCCTTTTAACTGCAGGGCGATGTAGGGAAGCACCCCGACCAGGCAGATCAATGTAACCACCACCGCCAGGCTCTGGGATTTGCCATAGCGCGCGGCGATGAAGTCGGCGATGGAGGTGATGTTTTCCTGTTTGCTGATCAACACCATCTTCTGCAGCACCCAAGGGGCGAACAGCATCAACAGGATCGGCCCCAGGTAGATCGGCAGGAAGGCCCATAATTGCTCGGCGGCCTGGCCCACTGCACCGAAGAAAGTCCAGCTGGTGCAGTAGACAGCCAGCGAAAGGCTGTAGACCCACGCGCGCAGCCGGGGGGGCAACGGCGCGCTGCGCCGGTCGCCCCAGGTGGCGATGGCGAACATGATTGCCATGTAGGCGAGGGCGACGACGGCGATCAAGCCGCTGGACAGCGTCATGCGAGAGCTCCGGGCAGGCGGAAGTGGGGCAGGGCGCAGTCTGGCACGGGGCGCGGCGTTCGTCAGCGGCGACCTTGGTCGAGCTTTTTTCAGGTGCACAGGCTTCTGCCATCGCTGGCAGTGGTTCCCCTGGGCCACGGCGTGGTGTAATCACGGTTTTGGCGCGCAGGTAGGCGAGGTTCGGGGTGGAGTTTTCCAACGGTTTTTTGCTGAGTTTATCCCTGTGCCTGGACATCGGTGTGGCCAATATCGCAATGATCACATTGGCGATGCAGCGCGGCGCGCTGCAAGGCTTCTGGCTGGGGCTGGGTACCTGTTTCGGCGACCTGTTCTACGCCATTCTGGCCGTGGCCGGGATGGCAGTGCTGCTGCGTTTCGAGGCTGTGCGCTGGGTCCTGTGGCTGGGCGGCTCGGCGCTGCTGGTGCTGTTTGCTATCAACATGCTGCGCAGCGCCTGGCGCGGCGGGGCGAGCCTTGAGGCGGACGGGCCAGCCAGCGCCAGCGGCGGCTCGCGTGCTTTTGTGAGAGGTTTTTTTCTGGCGGTGTCGTCACCCAGTGCGATTCTATGGTTTGCAGCCGTGGGCGGTGCGCTGATTTCGCGGGCGGGCGGCCATGGTGCCCTGAGCACTGGGTTGTTTTTAGGCGGGTTCTTCTGCGCGGGCCTGGTGTGGTCGGCAGGTTTGTGCCTGGCGGCAGCGCAAGGGGGGCGATGGCTGGGGGCAGGCCTGCTGCGGGCCTGCTATGGAGTCTCGGCGGTGATCTTCAGCTATTTCGCGGTGTATGTCATCGTGTCGGGGTATCGCGAATTTGTTGGGTAGCAAGGAGCGCGCCCCTGCTACCTGACGCATTGCAGACCTCACTCAGTTATTAAGCTGCGTAGCAAATTGCTCCACCGCCCCGACCACCTTCCTGGCGCCGTCTTGGATCTCGACAATGACGACCCCCGCCTGGCTCGCCAGCTCAAGCCCTGATTCGGCCTGCTCCTTGCCGGTGCCGATTACCGACACCGCATCGCCGGCCAGCTTCTGGTTTTGCTGCACCACCCCGGCGATCTCGGCAGTGGCCTGAGTGGTGCGTGAGGCAAGCTGGCGCACTTCGTCGGCCACCACAGCAAAACCGCGGCCCTGTTCGCCGGCGCGCGCGGCTTCGATGGCGGCATTGAGGGCCAGCAGGTTGGTCTGCTCAGCGATGCCGCTGATGGTCTTGATGATGCTGCTGATCACTTGGCTCTGCTGGTCGAGCGCCTCGATGCCTTCGGCTGCTTCCTGCATGTGCCGCGCCAGTTCGCGCATTACCGATACCGTCTGCTTCACCACTTCTGCGCCGCGCTGGGCGCTGTTGTCAGTGTGTACTGACGTGCTGTAGGCGATATTCGCTGCCTCCGCTACCGCCTGCTCCTGGTTGACCTGGTCGGTGATGACAGTGGCGAACTTGACCACCTTGCAAAGCCGGTCGTTGGCATCGATCACGGGGTTGTAAGAGGCTTCGAGCCAGACGATCCGGCCCATGCTGTCGACGCGCTTGAAGCGCTCGGCAACGAATTCGCCGCGGCGCAAGCGCTCCCAAAACGCTTCGTACGCGGGCGAGGCTGCATCCTGGGGGGTGCAGAACTGGCTGTGGTGGCGGCCCTTGATCTGTTCGAAGCGGTAGCCCATGGCGTTGAGAAAGCGGTCGTTGGCCATCAGCACCTTGCCGTCCAGGTCGAACTCGATCACCGCAGTAGACCGCAACAGAGCGTTGATGAAACTTTCGTGTTCGCGGGATTTTTCGATGGTGCGGGTCAGGTCTGCCCCATACAGGGAGAACTTGATGATCTTGCCTTGGGCATCGCGCACCGGGTGCATGATCATGCGCAGCCACGCTTCAGCGCCACTTTTGCGCTCCAGGCGCATGGCGCCGCTGAAGTGTTCGCCGCGGCTGATGGCATCGCGGATGCGCCGATGAAAGTCGGTGTTTTTCACATGCGCCGGCACCAGATCGTCCAGTGCTTTGCCCACTACATCCTGGCTGCGGTAGTGCATTTCCTTTTCAAAATTGGCGTTGACGGTGAGTATCCGCCCTTGAGGGTCCAGGCGGACATGTATCATCTCGGCATCCAACCCTTCACGGATCTGGCGAATGCTGGCGACTTCTGCACGCAGGGCGGCCAGTTCTTGTTTATTGCGCTTATTGAAGAACATCTAAAGGCACCTGGTTGCGTGCAAGGGAGTTATCCACTTCATCGTCACGCCACGCCAGCGCTTGAGCAGTGAGGCTCAAATATTTTTGGATACCGGCACCCGATTATGCGGCAGGCTCATTCGAGTTGGCAGGGCGCAGGCAAGGAATATCGGCCTGCGGCCGCTCCAACAGCGCCGCAAGTGCCACAGCGTCGATCGGCCGGCTCAGGTAGAAGCCTTGCACCTCGTGGCACTGGTCCTTGGCCAAGGTGGCCAGCTGCTGCTCGGTTTCGACCCCTTCGGCGGTCACCTTAAGGCCCATGGCCCGGGCCAGGTTGATGATCGCCTGAACGACCGCTCGGTCGCTGCTGGAGCCTTGATGGCCCAGTGCGGCAATAAAGCGCTTGTCGATCTTGATACTGTCGAACGGGTAAGTGCGCAGGTAGCCCAGCGACGAATAGCCTGTGCCGAAGTCGTCCATGTTCAGCTGCACGCCCAGCTCCTTGAGCGCTTGAAGCGTCGCTAGCGCGTTGTCAATGTCGCCCAGCATCACGTTCTCGGTGATTTCAAGCTCAAGGCGGGAGGCGGGCAGGCCTGTCTGCAGCAAAATTTCTTGAATGTCGGCCACCACATCACTGCGCAGGAACTGGGCCGGTGACAGGTTCACCGACACCATCACCGAGGCCGGCCAAAGGCACGCGGTCTCGCAGGCCTGACGCAGCACCCAGCGCCCCATTGGCACGATCAGGTCGGTCTGCTCGGCCAGCCCGATGAACAGGTCCGGGCCTAGTAACCCCTCGACCGGGTGGTTCCAGCGTACCAGCGCTTCGACCGAGGCGATGTGCAGCGGCTCGATCTGATAACGCGGCTGATAATGCAGCACGAACTCCTCTTGCCGCAGCGCCAGGCGCAACTCCTGCTCCAACTGGCGGCGGTGCTGGATCTGCTCGCCCATCTGTTCTGCGTAATGGCGCCAGGGGTCGGAGCCTTCAGTGCGGGCCTGGTAGAGCGCAATGTCGGCGCAGCGCAGCAGTTGTTGGCCGTCGCAGCCCTGCGTGCCGCTGCCTTGGGCAATGCCGATACAGGCACTGACCTCCAGCAGTTGAGCCTGGTGATGCACCGGCAGCTGCAGCCGCTCGATCAATCGCTGGCAGAAACGATCCACTTCGGCTAGGCCATGCAAGTGGTTGAGCACCAGGGCGAACTCGTCACCGCCAAGGCGCGCGACCAGGTCGAGCTCGCGCGTGCTGTCGCGCAAACGGTGTGCGGTTTCCAGCAGGACGCTGTCGCCGGCGCCGTGGCCGAAGGCGTCGTTGATGGCCTTGAAGCCGCGCAGGTTGATGACCAGCAGGGTCAGTGGCAGCGCCGGCTGGACTGTCGCCAGGGTGTCATCGAGGTACCGCGCGAGCAGATGGCGATTGGGCAGGCCGGTGAGGGCGTCGTGCAACGATAGGTGCTGGATATGCGCATGGGCGGCGACTTCTTCGGTGATGTCGGTGGCCGTCCCGCGAAAGCCGCTAAGCCGGCCTTTTTCCATGATCGGCCGGGCCGACACCCGGCAGTAGCGAAGCTCGCCGCGGTGGTCGCGGTAGCTGCAGCGCAGGCACGGCGCACTGGCCTGAATCTCTGGCAGGGTCGCCAGCCAAGGGCCGATGGGCGTGGTATCGCATGTAAGCAGCTGCTCCAGCGGGTGGCCCAGCCACTCCTGGCCGGTGAAACCGGTGACGGCGGCGAAGCGACCAGACAGATAGGTCACGCGGCTGCGATCGTCGGTTTCCCAGATCCAGTCGGAAGTGGCCTCGGCGACCGCTCGAAAACGCTCTTCGCTCGCTTCCAGTGCGTCCGAGCTCTTGCGCAAGGAGCGCAGGCTATTGTCGATCTGGCGCAAGGCGCGTAGCGAGAAACGCAGGCAGTAGAGCAGCAGCAATGCCAGCACCACGGCAATTGCCAGCATGCCGGGCAGCAGCGCCCAGAGCAGGTGAGCGCCCGGTCGGGGCGGTCGCCACGTCACCTGCAGCCCGGTGCCAGGCAAGCTGATGCGGGGCGTGATACCAGGGTCTGTGCTGATACGCATCTGGCCCAACCCGGCCTGGTTGCCCAGCTCAAGCAATCGCTCCGGGCTTAGCGTATCGATCAGCACCAAGACCGGTACGGGGCTGTCGTCTCGCTCACTCAGGGGCTGGATCGCCGCGGCAGTCAAGAGCGCGGGCACACCGTACAGCAAGGTGTAGCGGCTGATGGCGGCCTGGTAATGCCCGGCCTGGCGCGCAGCCTCGAGAACGTCGGAGGCGGCGATATCGGTAAGGTCTTCCAGGCGCTGGCTGCCCATTTCGCCTTGATAAAGGCTGTAAAGCTGGCGATGGTCGGCGAGCACCAGCACGGCATCGAAGCCTTGCTGGGCCCACAGCGCCTGGCTGGGGTCGCTGGCTTTATGGTCGGCGTCGGCGGGCTGGCCGATCCATTGCGGGTACAGGTCTGCCCGAGCCGCGTAGCTCAACGCGATATCACGGTGCGCGGCGGCACGCGACTCCAGTGCCTGGCGTGCAGTCTGGCGGCTCTGCCGAGCCTGCTCGCGGTCGAGCCCCTGGGCAATACTCCAGAGCGCGAAGCCCGCAACCAGAAAGGCAGCGGCGAATAGCGCGCCGATCAACGCCAGGAAGCGTCGAGTGCGGGCCAGCTGTTCGAACGCTGCCGGTGTGGGGGAGAAGCTCTGCATGGGTGCACCAGTCCCTGCTGGAAAACGTCGGGCGTCGGCTGCCCAGGGAGCGATGACCCGCCATGAGTGTTCTTTGTAGCAAAATGTATAGCAAAAATGAAAACAGAAGCATCAAACCCACCCGCACCGAGCATTCTGCTTGCGCTGCGGGGCTTGAAAATCTGCACCCGTGCGGCCATGTCTGATCAGCCCCTTCCCCTAACGCACGAGCACCGCTGCCCATGACGCCCAAGCCAAAGCCCGACGAGCCTGTTGCAAGCACACCGTTCTCCCCAGCCCCTTACCAGCAAGGGCGCTACCGCAACCTGGCTGTGCAGCCCAAAGACGGCGTGCTGAAGAAACTTCGTATTGGCGTGAAGTACCTGCTATTGCGCAAGCCCCCTCATACTCGGCCAGCGGCACCTGTTCCGCTGCAGGCGCTGACTGCCGAGCAGTTGTTGCAGGCTCCAGACGACAGCCTGTGGCGCCTGGGGCACTCCACGGTGCTGATCAAGGTGCGTGGCGAGTTCTACCTGACCGACCCTGTGTTCAGTGAGCGAGCGTCGCCGGTGCAGTGGGCCGGGCCACAACGGTTTCACCAGCCCCCCATCACGCTTCAGGCATTGCCGGCGATCAAGGCGGTGATCCTCTCGCACAACCACTACGACCACCTTGATGACGCCACCATTGGCTACCTCGCCCAGCGGGCACAGTGGTTCCTGGCGCCCCTCGGTGTGGGCGATACCCTCGTGCGCTGGGGCGTGCCAGCCGCCAAAGTGCGCCAGCTGGATTGGTGGCAGGAAACCGAAATCGACGGTATCCGCTTCGCGGCAACGCCCGGCCAGCATTTCTCAGGCCGGGGTTTGTCCGACAGCAACGCCACGTTATGGGCATCCTGGGTGATGATTACCCAGCAATGGCGCCTGTTCTTCAGTGGTGACTCAGGCTACTTCGACGGGTTCAGGCGCATCGGCGAGCGCTACGGGCCGTTTGATCTGACGCTGATGGAAACCGGCGCTTACAACCATGCGTGGCCTGCGGTGCACATGCACCCTGAGCAAAGCCTGCAGGCACACCTGGATGTGCGTGGGCGCTGCCTGTTGCCGATTCACAATGGCACCTTTGACCTGTCCAATCACCCTTGGCAGGAGCCCTTCGAAAGGATTCACGCCCTGGCTGCCGCTGCACAGGTACCGCTCGCCACGCCATGCATGGGCGAGCGCGTGGACATCCTGGCAGCCCAAGGCGGTGAACGCTGGTGGTTAAAAAACGAGCAAAACTCTGCAGGCCTTGATTCCTGAGGGCTACAGAAGGTCTTCCCAAGGTTTTCCACAGGCAGGTGCAGGTGAACTGTGTGTAAGCCTAAATGGGTAGGTCATTATTTGAACAGTTGGCTACAGGCCGCAGGGGGCGTGGGCTGTAGAGGCAAACCCCCAGGTTATGCACAGGCTCATGCAGCGAAAGACGGGATAAAGTTCTGCAAAATCAGGCGGCTACACTGGCCGGCCTGTGCGTACGGTGATTTCGGCTACTATTTGGTCAAATAACAACCAGATCCTTGCAGGCCCCGTGCGCCGCGGCCTGCATGAGAATCCCCCCAGCTTATCCACATGCTGGAACAGGTTTTTTCGGGATAAGTATCAGCGGTCTCGCGCTTCTTTTGCGTCCATTTCGGCGTTGCGCTCATGGACACGCTTGAGCTGCTCTTCGGTCAACGGCAGCTTGCTGGCGCTTTCGCGCAGCAGCAATAGGCCGCCTACGATCGAACCCAGGGCGAGGATCAGGATTAACCAGGCATACCAGGGCATGGGGAATTCTCCAGAGTGATGATTGTTGGAACACGGCGCGGCAAGGCCGGTTCCCTCACACAGGGTGGCACCAATTCCGCTACAATGCCCGCCGTTTCAGAGCCCGCCCTTTCAAGAGAGTTGTTGCCATGCCCACCTGCCCGACGCCCGTGATCGTCGCCCTGGACTTTTCCACCCGTGAAGCCGCCCTGGCGCTGGCTGATCGCCTCGACCCGGCGCTGTGCCGAGTGAAGGTAGGCAAGGAGCTGTTCACCAGCAGCGCTGCAGGCATTGTCGAAACCCTCAATGCGCGCGGGTTCGAGGTGTTCCTCGACCTGAAATTCCACGACATTCCCAATACCACGGCCATGGCCGTGCGAGCCGCTGCCGAGATGGGCGTGTGGATGGTCAACGTGCACTGCTCCGGTGGCCTGCGCATGATGGCTGCTTGCCGCGAGGTGTTGGAGCAACGGAGCGGGCCTAACCCGTTGCTGATCGGTGTGACTGTGCTGACCAGCATGGAGCGCGAGGACCTGGCCGGTATCGGCCTGGATGTCGACCCTCAGGAGCAGGTGCTGCGCCTGGCGGCATTGGCCCAAAAAGCCGGCATGGACGGTTTGGTGTGCTCGGCGCTCGAGGCGCCAGCGCTCAAGGCGGCGCAGCCCTCGCTGCAACTGGTAACGCCAGGTATTCGCCCGGCCGGCAGCGCACAGGATGATCAGCGGCGCATTCTGACCCCGCGCCAGGCTCTGGATGCAGGCTCCGACTATCTGGTGATCGGTCGCCCGATCAGCCAGGCGGCAGACCCGGCGCAAGCTCTGCGCGAGGTGGTGGCATCGCTTTCCTGATCGGCCAGGGCCTTGTTCGACAGCCGAGCTATTGATCCAGATACACAAAAGCCACCCCTAGGGGTGGCTTTTGCTTTTCTCACAAGCAGCTTACTGTGGCAGCGCGAATGCCATCACGTAGTCGCCCTGGCGAGTGCCCAGCGAGCCATGCCCACCGGCGACCACCAGTACGTACTGGCGGCCGTCCTTGCCGGTGTAGGTCATGGGCGTGGTTTGTGCCCCGGCCGGCAGGCGGCCTTCCCACAGTTGCTTGCCGTTGCTCATGTCGTAGGCGCGCAGGTACTGGTCGAGCGTACCGCTCAGGAAGCCCACGCCGCCGGCGGTGACGAAGGTGCCGCCCAGGCTGGGCACGCCCATTTTCAGCGGGATCGGTACCGGCGAGCTGTCACGCACGGTGCCGTTCTTGTGCTTCCACAGGGTTTTGTGGGTGGTCAGGTCGACCGCTGCCACGTAGCCCCATGCCGGTGCCTGGCAGGGCAGGCCGACCTTCGACAGGAACGGCTCCAGGATCACGCCGTATGGCGCACCCTTGTTCGGCTGCACGCCTTCGGTTTCGCTCTTGCGCGCAGGGCCGCCTTCAACGGCTTCACGCGGCACCAGCTTGGACTTGAACGCCATGTAATCGGGGTTCACGAACGCAATCTGGCGAACCGGGTCGACCGAGATGCCGCCCCAGTCGAACACGCCGAAGTTGCCTGGATACACCAGCGAGCCTTGCAGCGAAGGCGGAGTGTAGATGCCTTCGTAGCGCATGGAGCGGAAGTCGATGCGGCACAGCATCTGGTCGAAGGGCGTGACGCCCCACATGTCTTTTTCTTGAAGCGTCTTGGGCATGAAGTTCAGCGCAGACATCGGCTGAGTCGGCGAGGTGTGATCACCCTCCACTGCACCTTGAGGTACCGGAGTTTCGGTGATCGGCACGATCGGCTGGCCGGTGGTGCGGTCCAGCACGTAGATGCTGCCTTGCTTGGTCGAAGCCATCAGCGCCGGCTTGATGCCGTCGGCGGTCTTGATGTCGATCAGGCTTGGTTGGCCACCTACATCCATGTCCCACAGGTCATGATGGGTGAATTGGTAAGTCCAGCGCACCTGGCCGGTGGCGATGTCCAGCGCGGTCACACCGGCGCTGTATTTTTCCGACTCAGGGGTACGGTTGCCGCCCCATTGGTCAGGCATCTGGTTGCCCATGGGCAGGTAGACCATGCCGGTCTTCTCGTCCACGGCCATCATCGACCACATGTTGGGCGAGTTGCGGGTGTAGTGCTCGCCCGGCTCGATGGGAGTGGTTTTCTCGGGGTTGCCGCTGTCCCAATTCCACACCAGGTGGCCATCGTGCACATCGAAGGCGCGCACTACACCAGAGGGCTCATCGGTAGAGACGTTGTCGGTGACGTGGCCGCCGATGATCACCAGGTTCTGGGTGACCGCCGGTGGGGAGGTAGAGTAGTAACCGCCCGGGGCGAAGGTGCCGATGTTGGCACTCAGGTTCACCGAGCCTTTGTCGCCGAAGTCTTCACACTCTTTGCCAGTGTCGGCGTTCAAGGCGATCAGGCGGGTGTCGGCGGTGGGAACGAAGATGCGCTTGGGGCAGGCCGAGGCCGGCGCTGGGCTGGCTTGTTCGGTGCTGCTGGCCTGTGCATAAGCGGCGTCGTCGTGGTAAGCCACGCCGCGGCAGGTCATGTGTGCCCAACCTTTGAAGTTATCGGCACCCTGGGTGCTGATTTTCGGGTCGAAGCGCCAGATTTCCTTTCCGGTGTCTGGGTCCAGGGCAATCACCTGGCTGTGCGGCGTGCACACATAGAGCATGCCATTGACCTTGAGCGGGGTGTTTTCCGCAGTGGTCTCACCGGGGTCATTCGGGCCAGGGATGTCGCCGGTGCGGAAGGTCCAGGCAGGCTTGAGTTCGCTGACGTTGCTGGTATTGATCTGATTCAGCGGCGAGTAACGGTCACCGAAGGCGGTGCGACCGTAGGACTGCCAGTCGCCATCAGGCTGCGCGGGCGCGGCGCTGGCGGTGCCGGCACTCTGGCGGTCGAGCTGGCCTGTGACCTCGTTGGGGTCGGCGGTGAACTGGCTGCCCAGTGCGCACAGGCCGGCCAGCACGACGGCAAAGCTCAGGCCGCCGGTACCCAGGCGGTAAGGCAGGCCTCGCGTCAGTGGCAGGCGGAACCACGGCAGCAGCAGCACGATGCCCAGTGCAAACCACAGGGCCAGGCGTGGCACCAGCGGCCACCAGGCCAGGCCCACTTCCCACAGCGCCCACAGCGTGCTGCCGAACAGGACCAGCGCATAGACGGCCAGGGCCGAACGCTTGCCGGCGATCAGCAGGATGCCCGTGAGCATGACGCCCAGGCCCGCGATCAGGTAATAAAGAGAGCCATCGGTTTTCAGCAGCGTGACGCCGCCGACCACCAAAATCAGGCCCATCAGCAGGAACAGCACGCCGAGCACGGCCGGCATTAGGCGCCGGCGGGCTGGGGCACTTGCAGTGCTCATAGAGTTCTCCGTTGAGTCGGTATCAGGATATGAACTTGGAATTCAGAAAGTCTGGCAACCCATTGCTGAGGTTGCTACGCAGCCGAATAGTTCGTCGCAGAATGTTACTGAAGCCGTTCTTTTCTAGCTGAAATGTTTCAGCTTAATAACCGACTAAGGATAACGCCGATAACGCGTTGAACCAACCCGTTGATGGGAAAGGGTATTTATCTGAGGCCGCAATAATGCCGGGTACTGCAAGGCCGCGGCCCGCCGCCTTGGCGGGCCTGGCGAGGCTCAAAAACGGGTGCTCAAGCCCACTTCGACGCTGCGCCCCGGCGCCGGGGCGATGTCTCGCAAGATGGAGCTGGCGTAGCGGACAGTCTGGTTGGTGAGGTTTTCGCCGTTGACGAATGCCAGCCATTGGCTCTTGCCGATGTCGAAATGGTAGCCAACGCTGGCGCCCAGCGTGGTGTAGCTGGCGGTGCGGTTTTCGTTGTCGGGCACTCGGTGTTGCGCAGTGGCGTGCTCGGCCTCCAGGCGTGCTTGCCAAGGGCCGCGGTTCCAGGCCAGGGCGGTGTTCAGGCGCAGGGGGGCGATACGTGGCAGTGGCTCGCCGGTGTCCAGGTTCTTGGCCCGGGTGTAGTCGCCCGAAACCTCCAGCGCCCAGGTGCCGTAGGGGTTGCGCAGGAAGGTCCAGCGCTCTTGGGCTTCGATACCGGCGAAGCGGGCCCGCACTCCAGAGTAGGTGTACTCGGGAATGCCTGTGGGGTCTTCTACACCGTCTTCGTCGAGCAGCCGGCCGGTACCGAGCAGGCCGATGTAGTTCGAAAAGTGGCTGTAGAACACGCCCACACTGCCTTTGTGGTCGCCGTTGTCAAAACGCAGTGCCAGGTCGGCAGAGGTCGCTTTCTCTTTCGAAAGGCCCGCATCCCCGACCTCATACGTGCCGGTGGCTACGTGCGCGCCGTTGGCATACAGCTCGTAGAACGTCGGCGCTCGCTCGGTGTAACTGAGGTTAGCGGCAAGTTTCCAGACCGGTGTCAGCGTGTATACGGCGCCAGTGGAGAGGCTGCCTGCGGTGAAGCTGGCCGAACGGGCCGCGGCCTCGAAGCGCGTGTTGCCGCCAGCGTCGGGGTCGACGCTGGTGTGCTCAAGGCGGCCGCCCAGGCTCAGTTCCAGGCGGTCGGTCACCTGCAACTGCTCGAGGAAGAACAGCGCGGCAGCGTCGGTGTCGGTCTGCGGCACGAACGCCTCTTCGCCCAGCGCCTGGAACTCACTGCGGTTGAGCTGCAGCCCCACCACGCCTTCAAGCGGGCCGATAGGCTGGTGGCGGGCCTGCAGGCGAGCCTCGTAGCCCTTGTTCTTGAACGTGGTGCCGGTTTCGCCCCCCTCGATCTCGCGATGGTTGTAGTCGGTGTAGCCGGCGTCGAGTTTCAGCTCGCTGAACGGGCCTTGCAGGTTGCGTATTTCCGAGGCGAATGCGTAATGCTCCTGTTGCATGCGGATCCGCACGTCGCTTTCGGCAGGGGAGCCATAGTTGCTGTCGTAGTTGCTGTACGACACCCCTGCGTAGCCGTCGTCCCAGGTGTAAGCGCCGCCTACTGCACCACCGTCCTGGCGCCCGTTACTGTTTTGCAGGCGGTGCTTGCCGCCATTGTCGTCGTCGCTTTCACTGGCGCGCTGGTTGGCGCTGTGGGCGTAGCCCGGTATGCGCAAGTCATTGAACTGGCGGCTGTTGGCGTCCAGATGCAGGGCGAAGGTGCCATCGCCGGCTTCGAGCTTGCCGGCGCTGCTACGGGTGGTGTCGGCGCCGCCGTAGCGCAGCTCGCCGGCACCGTGTACGCCGTCTACAGGCTCTGTTGGAATGCGGTTGTCGAAGGTGTTGATCACTCCGCCGATGGCGCTGCCGCCATACAGCAATGCTGCCGGGCCGCGGACGATTTCGACGCGGTCGACAGTGACTGGGTCCTGCGGCACCGCATGATCGTATGACAGGCTGGATGCATCCAGTGCGCCGATGCCGTTTTGCAGCAAGCGGATGCGGTCGCCGTCCAACCCGCGAATGATCGGCCGGCTGGCGCCAGGTCCGAAATAGCTGGATGACACGCCGGGCTGGCTTCTCAAGGTTTCACCCAAGCTGCCCTTTTGCTGCAGGGTCAGCTCATCGCCTTCGAGCACGCTGCTAGGCGCGGCGATCTGCTGGCTGCCCAGGGGGTTGGCGGTGATCACCTGGGTCGGTAGGGCCAACGCAGCGTCGGCAGCGTGAGCGGGGTGTGCCAGCAACAAGGCCAGAGGCAGCGGGGCTAAGCGCCAAGGGGAGGGTGGGGCGAACATTGATGCGTCCTTGAAAGTGAAAACAATGAAAGAGCCAATTGTTATAACATAACGTTTACGCTCTTTTGAAAGATTTTTCACACCTCGAATCGGGCCGCAAGAGGCGCCGCAGAAGCTTTTTGAGCGTGCAGCAGGTAACCTGCGCGCACTTGAAGCGGGCATGGAATGAGCATGAAAGGGCGATCCTGGATCGCGGCGGTAGCGGTGGTGGGGTGGTTCGCGCTGGCGCTGCAGCTGTACCTGGTGTTAGCAATGCGGTATGAGGTGCAGGCTAGCCTGCTGGGCGGGTTGGTGAATTTCTTCAGTTATTTCACGGTGCTGTCCAATACCCTCGCAGCTGCGGCATTCACTGCCGCCGCCAGTGTGCCGGCTACTGCCACCGCGCGGTTTTTCCAACGGCCGGGGGTGGTCGGCGGGATCACCTGCAGCCTGTTGCTGGTGGGTATCGCCTATAGCCTGTTGCTGCGAAGCCTTTGGCAACCTCAGGGTTGGCAATGGCTGGTCAACGAATTACTGCATGATGTCATGCCGCTGCTATGCCTTGGGTTCTGGTGGTGGGCGGTGCCACGCGGCCATCTGCGCGGTTGGCACCTGCCGCTGTGGGCGCTATACCCAGTGGCGTATTTCGGGTTTACCCTCCTGCGCGGGCAGGTCATCGGCACGTGGCCCTATCCGTTTCTGGACGTCGGCGCTTTGGGTTACCCGCGAGTGCTGCTCAACGCACTGATGATTCTCGCGGGCTTTCTCGGCATCGGTGCAATGCTGTGGGCCGTCGACCGTCATTCTTGCTCAGGCGTGCCTTCGGCGCGCCAGTAGCCGGCCGCTTTGACGTTCGCCTCGGGCACCTGATGGTGGTCGAGCAACGCTGCCTTGATCTGGCGGGCCAGGCCTTTTTCGGTGGCTACCCACGCCCACAATTGCCCTGCTGGCAATGTTAGCTCGCGCACCGTCTGCAAAAGGTCAGCCTGATGCCGCAGGGCCCATATCACCTGCAGGCCGGCGGCGCTGTGCAGTGGCTGGCGCTCGGCGTCGTCTTCGATTTGTACCACCACCAGTGCTTGGCGATGCGCGGGCAGTTCCTCGAGGCGCCGGGCGATGGCCGGCAGCGCGGTTTCGTCACCGATCAGCAGGTAACTGTCGAAGATGTCCGGCACGATCAGCGAGCCGCGCGGGCCGGCGATGTGCAGGTGATCGCCGGGCTGCGCGCGCTCGGCCCAGGTGGAAGCAGGGCCGTCGCCATGGATCACGAAGTCGATGTCCAGCTCGCCGCGTTCCAGGTCGATGCGCCGCGGGGTGTAGTCGCGCATGGCCGGTTTGTGCGGGCCGCCGTCACCCCCGGCCAGCAGTTGTGCCAATGCGGCCTCTTCAGCTGCGTTGGAGGCGAAGAACAGTTTGATGTGGTCATCGGCGCCCGGGCTATAGAAGCCGGACAACTGTTCGCCGCCCAGGGTGATACGGCGCATGCGAGGGGTCAATTCGGTCACGCGCAACACTCGCAGGCGGCGGCGCTTGATTTCATGCATGACCCGGTGAATGGCTTGTGTCATAGCGTTACTCCTCTAAGGCAGCGCCGCCGGCGACGGCCCGGGCAGTGGCGTTGAGCAGGTCGCGAACGCGCACGATTTCCTCGGGCGTCCAGCGGCCGTGGTGCATTTTCAAGGCGTGCCGCAGGTTATGCACCGCCTCATGGATTTCCTCGGGGCGATCATGGCCACGCAATGCGTGCCGGCTAACCTCGATCCGCTCGCGGGCGCCTTGCAGCGCTACATGCTGGTCAGCCAGGTAAGCGCGGCCAATCTCGGTGAGCTGGTAGCGCTTTTTAGCGCCATCGCTTCCCGGGGCAATCAGGTCGCTTTCTTCGAGAAAGGTCAGGGTGGGGTAGATCACGCCGGGGCTAGGGCTATAGCGGCCATCGAACATTGCTTCGATCTTGCGGATCAGGTCGTAGCCGTGGCAGGGCTCGTCGCTGAGCAGGTCCAGCAGGAGCACTTTGAGATCGCCTGGGGCAAACACGCGATGGCCGCGGCCGCCACGCTCGCGGTCTGGGGGATGATGATGTTTCATTGGGGTCTCTGCTTGGTTATTTAAGATATACCTTAAGATATATCTTAAAAAGGCTGCAAGTCCGCTGGTCGGTTGCCTGCGGGTGCTCTGCAGCCTTGGTCGTCCAGCCAGGGTTGTAGAATCGGCGCCATGCCCTTGAGCACTTGCACCGGCAGCGCCGAGGTGAAACGGAAGTTCGCCGAGGCTTTGCCCGGTACATACGCAGTCAGGGTGCCGAAGTAGCGCTCGCCCAGGTAGAACACGAACGTGCCGGTGCGGTTGACCGCCCGCGAGCCGACCAGCCGCCCGCCGCTGCCGAAGCTTTCGATACGGTTGTCGCCGGTGCCTGTCTTGCCGCCCATGGCCATGGGGGCGCCATCGGCCTGGGTGAAAACCTGGGACACCCGCCGCGCCGTACCGTCGGCCACCACGGCGCCCAAGGCCAGGCGCAAGGCACGGGCCACTTCCACCGGCATCACCCGTTCACCGCGGCCGGTGTCGGCTTGTGCCACGGCCTCATAGGGGGTGCCTTGGGCAAAATGCAGTTGGTCGATACGCACTGTGGGCAAGCGCACGCCGTCATTGAGTATGATGCCGATCAGCTCGGCCAGTGCGGCCGGGCGGTCGCCTGAGCTGCCGATCGCGGTCGCCAGTGACGGCACCAGGTGGTCGAACGGGTACCCCAGCTGCTGCCACCGCTGGTGGATGTCCGTGAAGGCTTCGATCTCGAGCATCGTACGAATGCGCGTGTCGCGGGCGCTACGGTGCTTGCTGTTGAACAGCCAGCCGTAGACTTCCTGGCGTTCGTGCTCACTGGCGTCGATGGCCTGGCCCAGGCTTGCGTCCGGGTACTGCAGCAGGTAGCCAAGCAACCACAGGTCCAGCGGGTGAACGCGGGCGATATAGCCCTGGTCGGGCAGGTTGTAGGCGCCTGGGCCGTATTGCCCATACATTTGCCCCAGGCGCTTGTCGCTCAGCGGGTTGCCTTGCCAGTGTTGGCGAACGAAAGCATCGAACTGCGCCCGGGGCGCCTGCGGGAACAGGTAGCGGTACACCGCCGCCAGCCGTACCGGCGTGGGGTTCAAGCCATCGAGGAAGGTGTCCAGCCGCTGGTCGCTGGGCTTGCCCTCGTACTTGCGCCAGAACCTGCGCAGGTACTCAGTGCCTTCACGGTCAGCGAATTGCGCCAGGTATTGCTGCCGGCGGGGGTCGTCGTCGTCCTTGAGCAGGGCGGCGCGATCGCCCGGCGCCTGGTAAAGGGTGTAGCGCACGATGTCGCGCATCAGGCGGATGAACGGCAGGTTGATCGATTCGCGCAGTGCCTCCTTGAGTGTGGGGGTGCGGTCGTTGTCCTGGCGGCGGAAGTTGCCGAACACGTGGATGCCGCCGCCGGTGAAAAAGCGCTCGCCGGGGTTGGCCGAATAGCTGCGCTCAAGCGCCGCGTCCACCATCGGTGCCAGGGGCGCGCCGGGGTTGCGGGTAAGGTAGTCCAGCGCCCAGTGGCTGAGCCGATCCTGCGGGTCGATACCTCGGTCGATGCGGCGCAGTTCTGCCGGTGGCTTACCGCCGTAACGCTGGTGCAGCTCGGCGATGATCTGAAGGTAACTGGCCAGCACGCGCAGCTTGGCTGTCGAGCCCAGCTCCAGCTTGCTGCCTTCGTTGATGTCGAAGGGTTGGTCGGTGTTGTCGGTCTGCACCCTTACTCGTGCGGCGCCATCGTGGTTTTCGAAGAGGGTGAAGCTGTACTTCACCTCACCGGTGCTGGTTGGGGTCAGCAGGCTGTCACCGATCAGCCCGGTTTGTTTGGCATAGGCTGGGTCCGCCAGGTGCTTGAGGTACTGGGTGACCTGATTCTGCAGGCGGTTGTCCAGCGTGGTGGTGGCGGCCAGGTCAAGCCGGTCCAGGTCGTACAGCGAAGTGCCCAGCAGGCCGGCAAGGCGGCTGCGGGTGACGATACCGCCCTTGTCGTTGGCATAGGGCTCCCAGGTGGGCTCCCTGGCCCAGTCGCGCCATTGCAGTAGGCTCTGCAACGCAGCGCTGGCCTGGGCACTGGTGAGAATGCCGTGGCTGGCGAGCAGGCGGATATGCGCGTCGGTGAGGCGGTCAAGCTCCTCATGGCCACGGCTCAGAAAGTGCGAGGGCCGGCGCTGGGCGATCATCAGTGAGAGTACCTGGCGCAGCGCCAGGCCCCTTGCCGCCATTGTTTGGGCATCGCTGCCAGTGCTCGCCAGCAGGCGGTTGGCTTGTTCGAAATCGGCGCCGTACCACACCCGCAGGCCCTCGGCCAGGCCGTGCACCTCGCCGTGGCCTGGCACGGCCGAGAGCGGCACACTGTTCAAGTAATCGCGCAGAATGTTCTGCCGTGCCAGCAGGGTCTGCTCGCCACCTTGGTAGGCGCGCACGCTGGCCGAGAACATTTGCCGAAGTTTTTCCGGGCCTGAGTCGGTGAGCCCGCCGGCCGAATGGCGATACTTCTCCAGCTGTGTCGCCAGGGTGCTGCCGCCAGCAGACTGGCCTGGCAGGCCCAGCAGGCGGGCAACCTGCGACCAGGCGGCCCGGGCAAAGCGCGGCCAGTCGACAGCCGGGTTGAGGGTGGGGTGCTGTGCATCGAGCAGGTGGCGGTCTTCGATGAACAACAGGCTGCCCACCACCAGCGGCGGGATATCTTCAAAGCGCTTGTACAACTGCAGTGGGTACTCAAAGCGGTACACCGTACCGGCGCGGCAGTCTGTGATGTGCAAGCCGGCCTGTGGTTTTTCAGGGTAGGGAACGAACAAGTCGTGCTCGGCGTAACGTTTGAGCGCCGGCGAGAAGCGTGCCTGTTCGGTGATCAGGAAGTGGTGCGAGCGCAAGCGGGCTAGGTATTCACCTAGGTGGCTGTAGCCAAGGCGCTCATCGAACGGGCCGTTGCCAGGGTAGACCATCGAATCGCTGGGGCCAGGCTGCACTGTCCAGGTCAGCTTCGTCGCAAGGTCCGCCAGCGCCCAGGCTTGCCAGCGCGAAGTGCGCATTTCTTCACGGGCTGCGAATCCTGCCGCCGCCAGCAGGCCAAGCACCAGGGCCAACCCCAGCAGCCTTCGATTGCGACCACGCCGGCGGCGGGGGCGGGGCGCCGAGGGCTCCGCCTCTGCGGCCTGTTCGGCCGTGGCAGGGTTGCCTGGCGAGGTATTCCACTGTGCGCCCATGATCACTCCAACAGCGGTGCCATGAGTAGAGCTTAGGCCAGGTTCAGGATGCCGCCTGGCCTGCCAAGCGGTCTGGAAGGCAGACCGCCGGCGTTTTTACAGGCATTGCGCAGCCACGGGGCGGCGTGCCTGGGTGCGGCCGCGCCAGGCGAACGCCAGCACCATCAGCAGCCCCAGCCCGGCCATGGCGGCGCCTGCCAGCGATACGGCGGGGTACCCCAAGCCGGCGTCGATCACCCAGCCCCCCAGTGCCGCACCGATGGCATTGCCCAGGTTGAAGGCCCCAATATTGACCGCAGAGGCCAGGTTTGGCGCGTCGTGGGCCGCTTCCATCACGCGCATTTGCAGCGGCGGTACCAGGGCGAAACTGGCCACGCCCCAAGCCAGGATGGCGAGCGCCGCCGGCAGCGGCCAGCGCATCAGGACGGTGAACGCCAGCAGGGTGGCAATCAGCACGCTCAGCGACACGATCAGCGTACGGTCCACAGAACGGTCGGCGGCCTTGCCACCCCAGAGGTTGCCCAGTGTCAGCCCCACCCCGAACAGCACCAGCATCGCTGTCACGAACGCGGTAGAAGCCTGGGTTTCGCCGCGCAGGATCGGGGCGATGTAAGTGAACACGGTAAACATCGCGCTGGAGCCCACCACCGTCAGCGCCAGCGCCGCCAATACCGGGCCACGGCCAAGCACCCGGATTTCGGCCAGCACGCCGTCGTTTTTCGGCAACGGCACCTGCGGCAGCGCGAGCCACAGCGCCAGCATGGCGACCATACCCAACCCGGCGATGCCCCAGAACGCCGTGCGCCAACCGAACAGCTCGCCGAACCACGTCGCCAGCGGCACCCCGCCAATGGTGGCGATGGTCAGCCCCATGAACATTGCAGCCACCGCCCCTGCGCGCTTCTCCGGAGCCACCACGTTGGCTGCCACCACCGAGCCTACGCCGAAGAACGCGCCGTGGTTCAGCGAGGTGACCACCCGTGCCAGCAACAGGCTTTGGTAGTCGCTGGCCAGGGCGGCCAGCAGGTTGCCGAGCGTGAAAATGCCCATCAGCCCGATCAGCAGGTAGCGCCGGGGCACCCGGGTAGTGGCCAGTGTCATCAACGGGGCACCGATCAGCACGCCCAATGCGTAGGCACTGATCAACAGCCCGGCGGTGGGAATCGACACGCCCAGGTCTTCGGCGATGCCGGGCAGCATGCCCATCGGGGCGAATTCGGTGACACCGATGCCGAAGGCGCCGATGGCCAGGGCAACGAGGGGAAGGTTGATACGCATAAGAAATAAAGCTCCTGATCTGTGCGCAAAAGGTTACGATCGGCCGGTCCAGGGCGGTAGCCCGCGATTTTGGCAAGCACCTTTGCGCTGGAGGCAATGATGGATGTGGCAGGGCGATCGGGTGAAATGGAAGTGTTCGTGTGCGTGGTGGAGCAGGGCAGCTTGTCGGCTGCCGCTCGTGCGCTGGGCCTGACGCCCTCGGCGGTGAGCCGGGTGATCAGCCGCTGCGAGCAGCGCATGGGTACACGCCTGCTGCTGCGCACCACCCGGGCGCTGACGCTCACCAGCGAAGGCCAGGCCTACCTGCGCGGTGCCCGGCGCATTCTGGCCGACCTCGCTGAGGTGGAGCAGGCCATCACCGACAAGGGTGTGCCCAGCGGCCGCCTGCGCGTCAGCGCGTCCCTCGCGCACGGGCGCATTACCTTGCTGCCGCTGGTGGCCGCCTTCAGCGAGCGCTACCCCCAGGTGCGGGTCGACGTGACCCTAAGCGATGAGGTGGTGGACATCCTTGCCGGCCAGGCCGATGTCGCAGTGCGCTTCGGCGACCTGCCCGACAGCCCACTGACCGCCCGCTGCGTGGGGGAAACCGGCCAGGTGGTGGTGGCGTCACCGGCCTACCTGGCCCGCCATGGCACGCCGCAGGTGCCAGAAGACCTGGCCAGGCACAATTGCCTGCGCTTCAACTTCCGCCGCGCGAACCCCGACTGGCCGTTTCGCCGCGCAGGTGAGGTGGTTTCGCTGAAGGTCAACGGCAGCATCGAGTGCAGCAATGGCGAGGCCTTGGCACATCTGGCGCGCATGGGCGCAGGTATCGCGCGCGTGGGCGCATTTTCAGTGGTGGAAGAAATCGCGAGAGGGGAACTGGTGCCGCTGCTGGAGGCCTTCAACCCCGGTGACCGCGAGCCGATCAACGTGGTGTTCGTAGGGGGCGCGGCCATGCCGGCGCGGGTGCGGGTGTTCGTCGACTTTCTGGTCGAGCATCTGAGCTGTGCGTCGCCCGTCGCGCGTCGCCCGGCGAGCCAGCCTCCCACGGGCTGAGGTTCATCACCCCCTGGAAGGCCGGCACCGCCGGCGCTGCGCTACCTTCAGATCACGCGGTAGCAGGGCTCGTACGCCGCCCCACCCGGCAACTTCATCCGGTGCTGATCCACGAAGGCCTGCAGCAGCTTGTCCAATGGCTCCATGATCTCGCGGTCCCCGTGAATCTCATACGGCCCGTGCTCTTCGATCATGCGGATGCCTTTGTCCTTCACGTTGCCGGCGACGATTCCGGAAAACGCCCGGCGCAGATTGGCCGCCAACTCGTGGGGCGGCAGGCCCTTGTGCAGCGCCAGCGCCTTCATATTGGCATGGGTGGGGTCGAACGGGTGCTGGAAGGGTTCGTCGATCTTGAGCAGCCAGTTGAAGTGAAACGCATCGGCTTTTTCCCTGCGGAAGCGTTTGACTGCCTGCAACCCCTCAGCCATCTGCCGCGCGACTTCGGAAGGGTTGTCGATGATGATTTGGTAATGCTTGCGCGCCGCTTCGCCGAGGGTGGCGGCGACGAAGGCATCCAGCTGTTCCAGGTAAGCTGCTGCGTTAGCCGGGCCGGTGAGGATCACCGGGAAGGGCAGCTCGTGGTTTTCCGGGTGCATCAGGATGCCCAGCAGGTAGAGGAATTCCTCGGCCGTGCCGGCGCCGCCGGGGAAGATGATGATGCCATGGCCGACGCGCACGAAGGCTTCCAGGCGTTTTTCGATGTCGGGCAGGATCACCAGCTCGTTGACGATCGGGTTCGGCGCCTCGGCGGCGATGATGCCAGGCTCGGTCAGGCCCAGGTAGCGCCCGCCGCTGCTGCGTTGCTTGGCGTGGGCGATGGTCGCGCCTTTCATCGGGCCTTTCATGACACCTGGGCCGCAGCCGGTGCAGATATCCAGCTTGCGCAGGCCCAGCTCGTGGCCGACCTTTTTGGTGTACTTGTATTCCTCGGTATTGATCGAATGGCCACCCCAGCACACCACCAGCTTGGGCTCCACGCCTGCGCGCAGGGTGCGGGCGTTGCGCAGCAGGTGGAACACGTAATCGGTGATGCCGCTGGAGCTCTCCAGGTCGAAGGCAGTATTACCCAGCTCGTTCTCGGTGTAGACGATGTCACGCAGGGCACTGAACAGCATTTCGCGGGTGGAGGCGATCATCTCGCCGTCGACGAAAGCGTCGGCCGGGGCGTTGAGCAGCTCCAGGCGCACACCGCGGTCTTGCTGGTGGATACGGACCTCGAAGTCCCGGTACGCATCCAGAATGGTCTTGGCATTATCGACATGGGCGCCGGTGTTGAGAATGGCCAGGGCGCACTGGCGGAACAGTTGATACATGCGGCCTGAGCCGGCTTCGCTCAGTTGCTGCACTTCACGGTGCGAGAGCACCTCCAGGCTACCCTTGGGGCTGACCTGTGCATTGATCACATTGCGTTCAGACATGCTCGAATCCTTGTCAGCGGGCAGGCGCAGGCTACGGCTACCCAACGGCGCCGGCCAGTCGCTGGCGCCCGTGGCTATTCTTGGCGCGGTTGCGCGGTGAATGCAAATGAGCCGATCAGCCCCGAAGAGGGCCAGGCGGCGGGGTGGCTGTAGTAGGCCGTAGAAATGTCGCGCAGCAACCTCACGGCGAAGAAACGCTGGCAGCTGAGCCCTTGCCAGGCGGGGTGGGTGAGCAGCCCCTGGCGCATTGCACCCAGCAGCGCATCCTGCTCACCGCCGCGCAGGTTGCAGAAGTTGCGGCCGTAACGAGCCAGCGCTTCGGCATCGATCGCTGCCAGGGCGGTGCGCCAGCATTCACGCGGCGTGCCCAGCTCGGGGTCGGCTGCATCTACCCCAGCGAAGCAACGGGCGTCGAGCAGGGCCGCCAAGGGCACGGCGTGGTGGGCGGAGGGTTGGGGTAATACGCGATTGCACAGCGCTTCGAGCGTGCGGCTCTGGCATGCCTCGAAAAACCGGGGGCCACGGCGCAGAGTGGCCGAAGGTTCGAGCAGCGGCACCGGCGGCGGTGGGCAAGGCTCGACGAAGCGCAAAGCGTGTTCTACGGCCATGGAAAACCTCGGGCTGCATGGCGTTGAAGGGACTGGTTCACTAGACCCGGCCGCTGCCCATAGGTTTCTTGTTGTTGCAGAGATTTTCAGGGCACCGGCGCATGATGCGCCGATGCTCGGAACCCGCCCAGAGAGCGGCCTATCTTCAGGCTGCGGCCGGTGCCATCCGGGGCTCGGGCTGAGCCGGTTCGACCACCTGCCGAGCCAAGATCAGGATCAGCGCAGCAGCGCCCAGGTCCAGTACCGTCAGTGCCACGAACAGCGGGCTGTAGCCGACCTGGGTCACCAGCACGCCCAGCACCATCGTGAACAGCGCCGCCCCCAGGAAACCGAACATCCCGCCAAGGCCCGTAGCAGTCGCCACTTCATTCTTGCCAAAGGAGTCGGAGGTAATCGAGTACAGTGCGCCTGAGAGCATCTGGTGCGCGAACCCGCCGACGCAGAGCAACGCGATGGCGGTGTAGGCGCTGCTGGCCAAGCCGATGCAGCCTGGGCCGATCATGCACAGGCAACCGCTGAGCATCACCAGCTTGCGCGAGGTGAACAGCGATACTTTGAAATACTTGTGAAACAGCGGCGACAGATAGCCGCCCAGCACGCAACCCAGGTCTGCGGCCAGGAACGGAAGCCACGCAAACATCGCCACTTCCTTGATGTTCATGTGCCGCTCGGTCATCAGGTACAGCGGGATCCACGCGTTGAAGGTCTGCCAGGCGGGCTCGGACATGAACCGGGCCAACGCGATGGCGTAGAAGTTGCGCCGGCCGAACACCTTGCGCCATTGCGCGCGGGCGGGCTTGGCGTCTTTGAGGTGGGCTTCCTGGCCGGCGAGAATGTAGTCGCGCTCTTCATCGGACAACCGCGCTTGCTGGCGTGGGTGCTTGTACAGCCACATCCACAGTGCGCTCCAGACCAGCCCCATCGCACCGACCAGGATGAATGCCAGTTGCCAGCCACTGTTGAGGATGGCCCACACCACCAGTGGCGGTGCGATCAGCGCACCGAGCGAAGAGCCAACGTTGAACCAGCCCAGCGCCACCGAGCGCTCGCGCGCTGGGAACCACTCGGTGGTCGCTTTCACCCCGGCGGGAAAGCCTGCTGCCTCGGTTATCCCAAGCATGCCGCGAAGGAAGGCAAGGCTTTGCCAGCCGGTCGCCATTGCCGCCATAGCGCACACCACTGACCAGGCCACGGCGAAACAGGCAAAGCCCATCTTGGTGCCGATGGCGTCGACGATGTAGCCAGCCACCGGCTGCATGAAGGCGTAGCCCATCTGCCACGCCACCACGATGTGGGCGTATTGCTCGGTGGATATACTCAGTTCCGACATCATGGTCGGGGCGGCGACGGAGAGGGTGTTGCGAGCCAGATAGTTGATGACCAGGCCTGCGATCATCAACCCGACCATCCACCAGCGGATGCCTTTGATCTTCATGGGTGTGCGCTCGATTTGTTTTTGTTGGACGCGAAATTGTGACGAGGTATGTCGTCATATCACCTGGCTTTTATAGCGAGCAGCTGCGTGGGTGTCAATTCAGAACCTATTAAAAACCCCTGAAAACGTTAGCCTTCAGGGGGGGAGTAGGGAACACCATCAAGTGTCGCGCTATTTTCAGCGCTAGGCGTGGGTGCCTGACCTGTCGGACAACACCCCCGTCAGTCTCCTCCGGGCAGGCGCCGCGCGAGAATGAACAGGCCAAGGCCGGCCAGTGCAGTAGCGGCACCGATGAAGCCGGTGCTGGTCCAGCCCAGGCCCGCGGTGATCGCCATGCCACCCAACCACGGCCCCAGGGCATTGGCCAGGTTGAAGGCCGCATGGTTCGATGCCGCGGCCAGGCTTGGGGCGTTGGCGGCGATGTCCATCAGGCGGATCTGCAGCGGCGCGGCCAGCGAAACCATCGTGCCTACCAGCCCGATGCCGAGCAGCACGCCCCACAGGGAGCTGGCCGCGAACGGAAACAACAGCAGCACCAGCATCGCCCACACCAGCAGCACGCCCACGGCACGAAAGCCCAGGCGATCGAACAGCTTGCCCCCGGCAATGTTGCCCAGGATGCCACCCACACCGAACGCCGCCAGGCCGAAGGGAATCCACTGCGGCGTAACGCGGGTGACCTCGAGCATCGTCGGCGCCAGGTAGCTGAACACGCAGAACATCCCGGCAAAGCCGATAGCGCCGATCAGCAGGGCCATCCACACCTGGGGCTGGCTGAATGCCTGTAGCTCCTTGCGCGGGTCGCTGCGCTGTTCATCCTCCGGGCTGGGCACCCAATGGTTGACCAGGCCGATGGTCACCAGCGCGATGCCCCCCACCAGTACGAACGCCGATTGCCACCCGGCCAATTGGCCTAGAAAGGTCGCAATGGGGTTGCCCAGCAGCATGGCCAAGGTTAGCCCCGACATCACCCGCGCCACGGCACCGGCGCGCTTGCCGGCGGCCACCATGCTCGAGGCGACCACCGCCGCGATGCCGAAATAGGCGCCATGGGGCAGGCCTGCGATAAAGCGGCAGGCGATCAGCGAACCAAACGTAGGGGCGAAGGCTGTTGCCAGGTTCCCCAAGGCATACAGCGCCATCAGCCATAGCAGCATGTGCTTGCGCTTGAGCCGGGCGCCTAGGATGGCCAGCAAGGGCGCACCGACCATCACCCCCAGTGCATAGGCACTGATGGCGTGCCCAACCTGCGGTTCTGACAGGCCGAGGTTGTGAGCGATGTCGGGCATCAGCCCCATGATGGAAAACTCACCCGTGCCGATGGCGAAACTGCCTACGGCCATGGCTGCTTCCATTTTCAGGGCGCTACGGGCGGGCAGCGCAGGGGCGTGCGTTTGCTGAGCAGTCATGAAAGCTCCGGAAGAAAAAGGGCGGGGATGCTAACGAATCAGCCACCGGGGCGTCTAGAACCGCACTGGCCGCTCAAGTTCCCCACCCTTGCAAGGTGCCCAGCAACAGCCAGGTGTTGAGCCCCACGATCACCGCGGCGATCGCCCAGGCCAGCACCTTCGTTGCGGGGCCAACGACCAACGGCCCCATCAGCCTGCGGTCGCCCACGAACCACACCAGCGGGATCACCGCCAGCGGCAGTTGCATCGACAGCACCACCTGGCTGAACACCAGCAGCTCTGTGGTGCCGCGCTCGCCGTAGATCGCGGTGATCACCACCACCGGGATCACCGCAAGGCAGCGAGTGATCAGGCGCCGTAGCCAGTGCGGCAAGCGCAAGTGCAAGAAGCCTTCCATCACGATCTGCCCGGCCAGGGTCGCGGTGACGGTGGAGTTGACCCCGGAGGCGAGCAGTGCGACCGCGAACAGCACCGAAGCGATGCCCACACCCAGCATGGGCGAGAGCAGCTCATGAGCCTGCTCGATGCTCTCTACTTCGGTGTGCCCGCCGGCGTGGAACACCCCTGCAGCGGTGATCAATATGGCGGCGTTGACGAACAGTGCCAGGGTCAGGGCCAGGGTGCTGTCGGTAACTGCCCAGCGCAGCCCCTCGCGGCGGCCGGCATCGGTACGCGGGTAGGCGCGGGTCTGAACGATGGAGGAGTGCAGGTAGAGGTTGTGCGGCATCACCGTCGCACCGAGGATGCCAATGGCCAGGTACAGCGCGGTAGGGTCGGTAATCACCTGGGCGCGCGGGATGAAACCGGCCAGCACCTGCGCGATCGGCGGGTGAGTGAGCGCCATCTGCACCACAAAACAGAGAAATATCAGCCCCAGCAGGCTGGCGACGAAGGCTTCCAGTGCACGGAACCCCTTGCGCATCAGCAGCAGGATCAGAAAGACGTCCAGCGCGCAGAGCACTGCCCCCCACAGCAGCTCAATGCCGAACAGTAGCTTCAGCGCGATGGCGGTGCCGATCACTTCGGCCAGGTCGCAGGCGATGATCGCGATTTCGCAGGCCAGCCATAGAAAGATGTTCACCGGCATCGGGCAGCGCTCGCGGCAGGCCTGGGCCAGGTCGAGCCCGGTGGCGATGCCTAGCCGCGCTGAAAGCGCTTGCAGCACGACCGCCATCAGGCTCGACAGCAGGATCACCGACAGCAGCAGATAGCCCAGGCGCGAGCCGCCAGCGAGGTCGGTGGCCCAGTTGCCTGGGTCCATGTAGCCGACCGCGACCATGTAGCCTGGCCCGGTGAAGGCCAGCAGCCGGCGCAGCCAGCCGGCACCGGCGGGCAATCGCACGCTGGCATTGAGCTCGCCAAGGCTTGCGCGGCTGGTGCCGCCAGCATGGCGGCTCAACAGGGCCGGCTCACCGCCGTCGGCCTGGCGTTGGGGATTGGGTTTTGCCACGAAGAAATGCTCGGGATGAAAGAGGGCGCGTGTTGTTTCAGAGCAGCGCCGCCACATAAGCGTTCCCGAACGTTAACACTCCGCTCCCGGAGGGTGGCCGAAATAAGCTTTATAGGCGTGATTGAAATTGGCAGGGTTTGCGTAGCCCAGCCGATAGGCGATCTGCGCCACCTGCCATTTGCGTTGGCGCAGTAGCGTACGTGCCAGTTCCATGCGCTGCTGGCGCACGTACTGCAACATCGACTGGCCGAACACTTCGTTGAAGGCGCGGCGCAACGTGGTCTCACCGACCTGCAGTTGCCGCGCCAGCGTCAGGCTGCCCGGCGGCTCGGCCAGGTTCGCATCCAGCAGCCGGCGGGCCTCGTGCGCCAGGTCACGCTGCCCGCGCGCCACCTTGGGCAGCGGCGCTGAGGTGCCGCGAAGGTTGACGGCCAGCTCCACCAGCAGCGCCAGGCTCAAGCTCTCCTGGTTCAGCCGTTCGAGCGCGCCCTGGTAGGGCGATTGATAAAGCCGCTCGAGCAGCGTGCCCATCACGCCTGCACCGCGCAACTCGCCGAAGTGGATGCCGTCTTCGAGCAGGCTTAGCAAGGGTTGCAGGCTGGTGTCTTCTTCGGCCAGCTCCCGCAGATACTGGCCATCGACCCGCAAACCGGCCATGCGCGCGTGGCTGCCGGCGGGCAGCTGATCCACCGCTTCCATGCTTTCGCTCAGCCCCAGCAGGTGAGGGGTGCCGGGGGTGTAGTGGTTGAGCCGGCCATCGACCTTGTGCAGCCATTGCCCGCCGAGCACCTGCACGATGCAAAGGCTGCCTGGCAGCACCTTGTGGATGCGCAGCGGCTCTGGAAATTGCAGGTCGCAGTCGAAGTACTGCATCTGCGGTCGCACCGTGCGGGCGCGGTAGTGGCCGATGGCACTGCCCAGCACTTGGCGGGCGCTGGTGTCGAGCACCCCCGCCTGGGCGAGGGCCGCGGGGCGGTCGAAGCTGAAATGGGTATCCAGATACGGGTTCCAGTTGTCCATCGTTACTGCATCCTTCAACGGGTCTGGCACGGTCGTACAGGGTAGCTTCATTCACCCTGCATCGCTCGCCTTTTTGTGATTGGCACGGCCTTTGTTGTGGCCGGCGACCGCTTTGCTTGGCAAGCGACCCAGGGCTGATTCAATGAACGCCCCTGCCAAAACCAAAAGTGAGTTTTCCATGCTGAACCTGCGTAACTGGGCTGCCGTCTTGGGCATGGCCCTGGCGATGCTGACACTGAACGCGACCGCCCAAGAGCGGCCCGAAGTGGCCGAGAAGGTAGTGGCCTACGGCGGCGAGCAAGGCGTCAAGGTCTGGACCCTGCGCATCGGTGCGCGCAGCGACAACCAGGCGTTGGTGCAACTCGAAGACGTCGACCACGACTGGAACCTGCGCATCCAGAAGATGACCGTGGAAAAGACCGCCAAGGACACTCGCTACTCCACCATCGTCGATGGCCAGAAGTATGTGGTGCTCATCGTTCAGGATGGCTGGGGCGAGCTGTACCTGCCGGGCGAGGCCAAGCCGATCCAGGTCGGTTATTCGCCGATGCTCTCCAGCCAAGGCGATGCTCAAGCGTTCTTGACCGATTACCTCAAGGCGCAGTGAGCAGTGGCACGCCTGAAGACCCTGTGGAAGGCACTGGCCATCTTGCTGGTGCCGCTGTTTCTGATGGGCTGGGCCGCCCAGCAGGCCTGGCGGGCCGAAAGCCTCTTGGCCGACGCGCGCATCATGCGCCAGTGGACCGAGCACCCCGATGACGCTCTGCTTGAGCGGCTGCAGGGCAACGAGGGCAAACAGGTCAGGATGGAGTACAGCTCGCGCCGCGACTTCTTCAACCGGCGCATTGCAGCGATCGAGGCCGATAGCGGGCCACTGCATCTGCGTGCGGTACTGGCCCACGTTGCCTGGTGGCTGGCACTGGCCGCTCTGCTGGGCGGCCCAGCGATCTGGCTGCGCGTGCGTGTCGATGCCTGGCGCGCCCGCGCGTCTCGGGTGTTTCTCTATGAACACCTCAGCCATAGCTGGCAGGTACTCGGTCAATGGCTGCGGGGCTGGCTGGCACTGGTGCTGGCAGCGCTGTCGCTGGCGTTGCTGTCGGAACTGAGCTGGGGCTGGAGCCACCGGCATGACGGCAACTGGCTGGCCTTGATGCTTTGCCTGCCCCTGGTGGGCACGCTTTACCTGGGCGGCAAGATGGCCGTGCAACTGGGGCCGCGCTGGCGCGCGCTACAGGCACCGGGCTCGGCTTTCCTTGGGATGCCACTGGCCCGTGACACTGCGCCTGCACTCTGGGCCTGGGTCGAGCACCTGGCGCGCCGTACCGCAGCGCCGGTACCCGACCACCTGGTAGTGGGCGTGGACCAATCGTTTTTCGTCACCAGCGTAGAGGTCACGTTGCAGCCCTCAGGCCAGGTGCTGAGCGGCCGCACTTTGTATTTGCCGCTTACCTATCTCTCTGCAATGAGCCAGGAAGAGGCGGCCGCGGTGATCGGCCATGAATTGGGCCATTTCAGTACTCGTGACACTGAATTGGGCAGCGAGACGGCAGCGCGTTTCCAACTGATGTGCGAGCACTATTGGGCGTTGACCGATGAGGGCGAGCAACCGACCTGGATCGAACGCCCCGTGCTGTGGATGGCGGGCCGCTTTCTGCATTACTTCCAGGTGGCGGTGCATCATTGGAGCCGGGCGCAGGAGCTGGTCGCCGACCGCGCCGGCGCCGCTGTGGCTGGCGAGGCGATATTCGGCCAGGCGCTGCTGCGAGTGATTGCCCTGGCTGGGGTGATCGAGCAGTTGCTTCAGGCCAGCCGCGGTGATGACCTGATCCGCGCCCTGGGCGAGCACTTGCGTGCCCATCGCCTTGATCTGGACAAGCAGGCCTTCGCCCGCGCCGTGGCGCACCCCTTTGACACGCATCCGCCTACTGAGCAGCGCCTGGCCCACCTGAAAGTGTCGCTGGACGCCGAACTGTTGGCCCAGGCCACTCGCCCACCAACCGAGCATGATCGGCGCTGGTTCAACGACCTGATCAGCCGGCCTGCCTCCAGCCCTGAAGGACTACCCGCATGACATCGTCCAATGATCCGCTGGCGCAGTTGGCGCAATCCTTGACCGGGGATTACAACCAATACGCCTATGACCAACACCAGGCGGGCATCGCCCATTGCCAGCAACGTATTGCCCATGTGCCTGAAGTCACCGAGCTTGTGCTCACCCCCCGCGTGCGAAGGCTGGCGGTGGTGATGGCGGTGATGTTCTTTGCCTTCGGCCTGATGTCATTGGCCGGCGAGAAGGCGCGGTTCATGGGCCCGGTGATGTGGTTGGTGAGCCTGGCCTTCGTGTTGAGCTACTGGCAGCACCGCGATGCCGGCAAGCGGGTGCTGCTGCGCCTGACGCGCACCCACTTGTGGTTCTGCGGCCTTGAAGCACCCGTAGCGCTGCGCGACATCACTCAGGCCCACATTCGCGACGGCAAGATGATGCGTATCCATCTGACCTTGCGCGAAGGTGCCGGGCTACCACGCATCACCAATCGCAAAGGTGCGATCATGCCGGGCGCCACCCTCAAGCGGCGCAGCGGTGCGACCGAGCTGCGCCTGGTGGCGTACGGTTTCGAGTTCGATGGGCAGGTGCTTGATGCCGAGCAACTGATGGGTATGCTTTTGGCCTATTGCGACGCTGCCCAGGCTCAAGCTGAACTGCAGTCGCTCACTGCCGGCCAAGCGCACCGTCGCTAAGGAAGCTTTCCATGCGTTATCTGCAGTTACTCCCGCTTTGCTTCGTTGGCGCTGCCTGTGCGGCGCCCGCACCGATCCCCGTGGAGAAGACCTTCAAGGATTGGTATGTGGCCTGCGACAACACCTTGCGCTGCACGGCGGTGGCCGTGCACGAGATGGAGGGGGGCGCCAACCTGCTGTTGCGTATCAGCCGCCAGGCGCCTTTCGATGCCGCACCGGTGGTCGATGCGATGGCCTGGACCAGCGCAGGCCCCCGGCCGTTATTGCTCGACGGCAAGCCGTTGGCGACGGCCCTGGCGCCCGTCAACGATGGCCAGGCCGCTGGCTGGCACGGGGAGGGCGAAACCGCCAATGCGTTTCTCTCGGCCCTGCGCAACGGCCGTGTGCTCAGCCAGCCGGGGCCGGACGGCGCCGCCAGTGCCTCGCTCGAAGGCCTGACCGCCACCTTGCTGTTCATGGATGAGCAGCAGCATCGGCTGGGCACGCGCAGCGCACTGATCCGGCCCGGGGACGGCGCGTCACTGACCGCGCCGGCGCCGCCGTTGCTGGCACTGCAGCCTTTCGCAGCGGTGCCAGCACTGCCTGCCGATGAGGCACAACGTGTGCTCGACGCCGTGCGCCAGGCTGCCGCGAGTGACCTGCAGGGTGACGCCGATGCCGATGAGCCTGCCGCAGAGCTTCAGGCTTGGGCGCTGAACGCCGACACCGCGCTGGTGATCGCCCGCTATGGCTGCGCGGCCTACAACTGTGACCACCTCGTCTACCTTGTGCCCCGTGCGGCCCCCGCACAACTTCAGGCGCTGGACCTTCCCCCCTTCCCGGCCGCCGAGCCCATCACCAACACCGACGAGCAGAACGCCTGGACCTGGGGGGCGCTGAGCTACGACCCGGCCACCGGCGTGTTGGAGGCCTTCAGCAAGGCGCGGGGGCTGGGCGACTGCGGCAGCATTGGCCGCTGGCGCTTCGACGGCGAGCGCTTCCAGCCGTTGTTCAGTGCCAGCATGGGCGAATGCGTAGGCTACCCCTTGATGTTCTGGCCGGTCTCCTACCGCGCCGACCCCGCGCTGTAACGGTTGAAAAACGTCGGGCTCCAGATTCACTGAAGCCAGATCAAGAGCGCCTTCTCGACCGCTTGGCGGCTGCTAGGCTTTTTCGTGTGCAAGTGACCCACCGGCTGTGCCTGAATCGCCCCTGAACGATCTGCGGGGGCGACTATTCATCACGGTCTTTTTCACGAAAAATTGCCCGGCCGGCGCCTAGATTCCGCCGCCATGAGCATGGCGCCGGCAAGCGCCGCCCCGTTGGTTCGAGAAAAGAAGCCCGACCGCCTATGTACAAACCCCAAGCCGTGCGGCCCGAAGCCGTGACCCTGGCCGCCAGCGCGCTGCTGTTGGCGCTGTTCAACGTGCCGTTGTGGCAGCGATTGCTGGAAGTGACCCAACAGAGCGGCGGCTGGGTGTTGCGCGCCGCGTTCATCGCCATGGTGGGGCTGGCGTTCAACCTGGTGCTGAGCCTGCTGGCCGGGCGCTGGACCCTCAAGCCCCTGCTGACGGTATTGTTCATGGCCAGCGCCGGGGTGGCGTATTTCATGAACGAATACGGCGTGCTGATCGACGCCGGGATGTTCCGAAACGTCGCCGAGACTGACGTCAACGAAGTGGGCGGCCTGCTGTCGCTCAAGCTGCTCGGTTACCTCACGCTGTTGGGCGTGCTGCCTTCGCTGGTGCTGTGGTTGTGGCCGGTCAAATATCGGCGTTGGTCGCGGGCGCTGCTGAGCAAGTTGCTGGTGGCGGTGGGCAGCGCCTGCCTGATCAGCGCCCTGGCGTTGAGCAACTACCAGGGCCTGGCCTCGCTGTTTCGCAACCACCACGAGCTGCGCCTGCTGGTGGTGCCGAGCAACCTGATCGGTGCCACCCTGGGCTATCTCGGCGAGCAGGTCGACAGCGCCCGCCATCCGTTTCGCGCGATCGGTGAAGACGCGCACCTGGGCCCGGCCTGGCAGCAGCACACCCGCAAGACCCTGACCGTACTGGTGGTAGGGGAGAGCGCCCGTGCGGAAAACTTCAGCCTGCTGGGCTACAGCCGCGACACCAACCCGAAGCTGGCCGCCGAGCAGGGCCTGATCGCTTTTCCCGATGTGCATTCCTGCGGTACCGAAACGGCAGTGTCTGTGCCGTGCATGTTCTCCAACCTCACCCGCAAGAATTACTCGGCCGGCGTCGCGGCCAACCAGGAGGGCCTGCTGGACGTCCTCAAGCATGCCGGGCTCGATGTGATCTGGCTGGACAACCAGTCAGGCTGCAAAGGCACCTGCTCGCGGGTGAGCTACCGCAACCTGAGCAATGAAACCGACCCAGCCTACTGCGCAGGCGGGGAATGCCATGACGCCATCCTGCTGCGCGACCTGCCGGGGCTGCTGGGCAACCTGACCCGCGACACCGTGCTGGTGCTGCACCAGATGGGCAGCCATGGGCCGGAGTACTACAAGCGCGTGCCCGCAGGCTTCGAACCCTTCAGCCCGGTGTGCCAGAGCAATGCGTTGAACAACTGCAGCCAGGCGCAGATCGTCAACGCCTATGACAACACCCTGCGCTACACCGACCAGGTGCTGGCAAGCCTGATCGACACGCTGCGCGCGCACCAGGGCAGCGTCGACAGCGCCATGCTCTACCTTTCCGACCACGGCGAGTCGCTGGGCGAGTACAACCTGTTCCTGCACGGCACGCCCTACATGCTGGCCCCAGAGCAGCAAAAGCATGTGCCGATGCTGGCGTGGTTTTCCGACGGCTACCAGCAGGCGTTGAAGGTCAACACCACTTGCCTGCAGGCCAGCCGCGAGCGGCCGCTGAGCCAGGACAACCTGTTTCATTCGATGCTCGGCCTGCTGCAGGTGCAGACCCAAACCTACGACCCGGCACTTGACCTGTTCGCCGCCTGCCGTGGCTGACCTGCAGCCAGGCGCCAAGCGCGATATACTGCGCGGCATTGCCTGAGGAGTGCCGCGTGCCAATCAACATCGAATGGGTTCTTGACGACGCAAGCCTTGCTGCCTGTTGCCAGCAATGGCGCACGCTTTCATTCATCGCGGTCGATACCGAGTTCATGCGGGTCGACACGTTCTACCCGCAAGCCGGGCTGGTGCAGGTCAGCGATGGCCATACAGCCTGGCTGATCGACCCGCTGTGCATCGATCAATGGGCGCCCCTTGCCCAGGTGCTCGAGGCCCCTGGCGTGCTCAAGGTGCTGCACGCCTGCGGCGAAGATCTTGAGGTGCTGTTGCGGCTCACCGGCGCCTCGCCCTTGCCGCTGTTCGACACGCAATTGGCCGCTGCTTACCTGAACCTGGGCTTCTCCATGGGCTACTCACGCCTGGTGCAGGAAGTGTTGGGCCTGGAGCTGCCCAAGGGTGAAACGCGCTCCGACTGGTTGCAACGGCCGCTGGCCGACAGCCAGGTGCGCTATGCGGCCGAAGACGCCTTGCACCTGGCCGAGCTGTACAGCGCGCTCAAGCCGCGGTTGTCCGATGAAAAAACCGCCTGGGTGCTCGACGACGGCCAGGAGCTGGTTACCCAGCTCACCCGTGAAGCCGACCCGCATGAGCTGTACCGTGATGCCAAGCTTGCCTGGAAGCTGGCCCCGGCCCAACTGGCGGTGCTGCGCGAACTGTGCGCCTGGCGCGAAACCCAGGCCAGGCTGCGCGATGTGCCACGCAACCGGATTCTCAAGGAGAGCAGCCTGTGGCCGCTGGCGCGCTATCAGCCCGACAACCTCACTGCCATGGCCAAGATCGAGGACATGCACCCGCGTACCCTGCGCCAAGACGGTGAAGCCTTGATCGAGCTGATCCGCACGGCCGCCAGCCTGCCTCGTGAGCAGTGGCCGCAGGTGCTGCCCGAGCCATTGCCGATCGAAGCCTCCGGGATCCTCAAGCGCCTGCGCGCGGTTGGCCAGGCCGAGGCCGCCGAGCTGGGCATCGCCCCGGAGCTGGCCACCCGCAAGAAAACCCTCGAAGCGCTGCTGCGCTCGGGCTTTCCAGATGGCCCCTATCAACTGCCCGAGTCTCTGCGCGGCTGGCGCCGTGAGCGCCTGGGCCAAAAACTGCTCGACGCTCTGGCTGGGCCGCATCCGGCTGGGCCGCATCCGGCTGGGCCGCACTCGGCTGGGCCAAAGGAAACCGCATGAAACGCATCTGTTCGATCTACAAGAGCCCGCGTAAGCGAGAAATGTACCTCTACACCCTCAAGGCCGATGGCATTGCCAAGGTGCCGGAGGGCTTGCTGCCGCTGTTCGGCACACCGGTACACGCCTTCGACCTGGTGCTCACCCCGGAGCGCACCCTGGCCCGCGAAGACATCACCAAAGTGCTGGAAAACCTCGACACCCAGGGTTACCACCTGCAGATGCCGCCGCCAGAAGAAGAGTACATCGAACACCTGCCTGAAGAGCTGCTGCGGCGTAACGACCCGGTCTGACGATTTCACTGTCAGGCTTCGGATTTTTCGTTACTGTGGCGCCCTGTTTCGAACATCAAGTCGCCTCGCGCGGCCAGCCGACCCCCACACAGCTCTGCAGTGAACCATGGGGGGCCGGCCAGCCGGGCGACGCGTACCCGAAAACCGATCGGCACCGCAGGTGCCGGCGCGTGCCCGCTTTTTCTGCAAGGTTTCTACATGCCCGTCCTGATCGCGGAGCACAGCTTCGCCACCTACGCTCGCCTGCTGGGCGAACAAGCGCCCCACCTCGAAGTGCTCACCAGTGACGATTCTGCCGTGCTCGCAGAGTACGCGGCACGGTGCGATATCTGGCTAGGCCAGCCCGACCTGCTGGCCAGCCTGCTGCGCCAAGGCCATCGCCCGCGCTGGGTGCAGTCGACCTGGGCGGGCATTACGCCGTTGCTGGCAGAGGGGTTGCCACGCGACTACACCCTTTCACGGGCAGTGGGCATCTTTGGCCAGGTGATGGCCGAATACGTGCTTACCTACCTGCTCGGCCATGAACGGCTGGTGCTCTCGCGGCTGGTCAGCCAGGTCGAGCGCCGCTGGGACAACCGCCTTGTGCCGAGCCTGCAGGGCAAACGCGTGCTGATCGTCGGCATCGGCGACATCGGTGTGGCCGTGGCGCGCTTTCTCAAGCCGTTCGGGGTCAAGCTGCATGGCATTGCCAGCCGCCCACGCAAACAAGCGCCGTTCAGCAGCGTCAGCGGGCTGGAGGCACTGCCCCAGCGGGTGGCCGAGGCCGATTACGTGATCAACCTGTTGCCCAACACGCCGGCTACTGAAGATATCTACAATGCCGAGCTGTTCTCCCGCTTCAACCCTGATGCCTTGTTCATCAACGCAGGGCGCGGCACCTCGGTGGTAGACGCCGACCTGGTGAGCGCGCTCAAGCAGGGCCATTTGGCGGGCGCGGTCATCGACGTCTGCCGGCAGGAGCCGCTGCCGCAGCAGCATCCATTCTGGACGGCCTGGGGCCTGCTGCTGACGGGTCACAGTGCAGCGCCCACCTCTCCTGAGCTGATGGCCGAGCTGTTCATGAAGAATTTCAAGGCGTTCCAGGCCGGCCAGCCGATCAAAGGCGCGGTTGATTTCGACCGCGGCTACTGAACGGCGGCAACCGTTGCCGGCTCGACGATCTGGCGCACCACCGACAGGCTGCGCTCGGCACCTTGTTCGTTGAGGTGGTCGCTGTCCTTGTACCAGGGGCGCAGGTCGCCGATCAGGCAGCGTTGGGCATCGCAGAAGGCTGCATCCAGGCTAAATAGCCGTATCTGCCCAGCATCGGCTAATTGCTGCAGGTAGCCGCGGGTGTAGGCCTGCAGTGCCTTGTGCTCCTGATAAGGCACCGACAGCGCCTGCACGGCGGCGAGCTTGCTCGCCTGGCTGTCCTGTTGCTGATGCGCCAGGCGGTAATACAGGTTGCGCGGGCTGGCCAATTGCTGCGGGGCTTGGGCCACCACATCCACTTGTGCACCCAGCGCGCGGTACTGCGCCACGGTGCGCGCCAGGCCGGCTTCGAATACCTGCCGTGAGGTGGCTTGGTCCTGATGGCTGTGCTGCGCATCGGTGAGGAAATAGCGCACCTTGCGCGCGCCTTGATAGCCCCCGTCGGTATACAACGACCAGCGTGCGATCAGCACCACATGGCGGACCTTGTGCTCGCGCACGAAGGCCAGTTGCCGCTGGGCCAGCGCCTCGCAGGCCGTGGGGGCATAGTTGCCCGCGGCCACATCTACCCCCAGCAAGGGCGGGCAGCCTCCAACACCCAGGTGCGCGATGCCGTGGGGCAGGCCGTCGGCGAGCTGCGCGAAGGCCGGCAGGAGCGCTTCGGAATGGCTGTCGCCAAACACCGCCAGGCTCGCGCCGTTCGCCTGGCTGGCGGCGCCGAAGTAGCACAGCGAAATACTTTTGCCGTCGCCGTTGTAGCCTTGGTCGCAAGCATGGCGGATGGTCGGGTCGACGAAAGCGTTGACCAATGCAGGGTCGAGGTTGTAGCGGCCTGGGAAGCCCTGCTGCTGGTAGCCCAGCAGGCCGATGGCCATGAACGCCACGGAGGCCAGGGCACTGGCGTTGAAAATCTGCCGGCGACTGATGCGCTGCTTGTCGCGAAATGGCCCTTCGATAAAGCGCCAGCTCAACCACGCCAGCACCAGTGACAGCGCCGCCAGGCCGAGCAGGGCTGCCGTGGAGGGTGGCATCAGGTCGGCGTTGCGAGCGAAGGCAAACAGCGGCTGGTGCCACAGATAGGCGCTGTAGCTAATCAAGCCTATGCCCACCAGTGGCCGGCTGGCCAGTAGCCGCCCGGCGAAAGTACGGGGGCTGCAACTGGCGATCACCAGCGCTGCGCCGAGGGTCGGGAACAGCGCGTGCAGGCCAGGAAAGGGCGTGCCCACCCCGAAGGCGAACACCGCATAGCCGATCAGCCCAAGCCCGAGCAACCCGCCCACTTCGGCCATGGCACCGTGGGCCGGCTGTGGCCGGCGCTGCAGCGCGAATGCCAGCAGTGAACCGAGCAGCAACTCCCAGCCCCGGGCAGGCAACAGGTAGAAAGCTGCGGTGGAAGCCTGCTGGGCGCCATATTCAGCCCATGTCAGGCTGGCCAAGCCCAGCAGCGCCAGGCCGGCTACCAGTAGCCGGCGCGGCATGCGCCAGCCCAGCCACAATAGCAGCGGGAAAATCAGGTAGTACTGCTCTTCAACCGCCAGGGTCCAGGTGTGGATCAGCGGCTTGAGCTCGACATCACCGCCGAAATAGCCGGTTTCCATCCAGAACAGCGCATTGGACGAAAACAGGGGCACCGTGACCAGGCTTTTGGCGAAGCTGCGCAGGGCGATAGGGTCCAGCCATAGCCAGGCCAGTGGCAGGCACACCGCCATCATCACGAACAGCGGCGGCAGAATGCGCCGAGCACGGCGCTCGTAGAAGCGCAGCACGCTGAAGCTGCCGCGTTCATGTTCGCTGAGCAAGATAGAGGTGATCAGGTAGCCGGAGATCACGAAAAACACGTCCACCCCGACGAAACCTCCGCCGAACAGGCTGATGCCTGCGTGGTAGAGAATCACCGGGAGCACGGCAATGGCGCGCAAGCCATCGACTTCCGCGCGATAGGGCACGGAAGAATGAGGGGCATTCTTCATGGGTCAGGAACCTGGAAAAGTCAGCGGGCACGCTACCGCACTGCCAGCGGCGGGCAGGGGTGCGACAGGGAGAGGGGAGTACAGGTTGCCGTTTTACCTTGGCGCGCGGTATTTGTCGAGGTGCCCGCGCTCGGCGGGCACCTTGAAGGTCACTGCTGGTAGATCTGGTCGAACACGCCACCGTCGGCGAAGTGAGTTTTCTGCACCGTGCGCCAGTCGCCGAAGGTCTTTTCCACGGAAATCAGCTCGACTGTGGGGAAGCGGTCGGTGTACTTGGCCGCCACGGCGGGGTCGCGAGGGCGCAGGTAGTTCTTAGCGGCGATTTCCTGGCCTTGGGGCGACCACAGGTACTTCAGGTAATCCTCGGCCAGGGCGCGAGTGCCTTTCTTGTCCACGACCTTGTCGACCACGGCCACCGGCGGTTCAGCTTCGGCCGACACACTGGGGTACACCACCTCGAACTGGTCGCGGCCGAATTCGCGGGCAATCATCTCGGCCTCATTTTCGAACGTCACCAGTACATCACCGATCTGGTTCTTCATGAAGGTCGTAGTGGCGGCGCGGCCACCGGTGTCGAGCACCGGCACCTGCTTGAACAGCTTGCCGACGAACTCGCGGGCTTTGGCGTCATCGGCACCGTGGCGTTGGGCATAAGCCCAGGCCGAGAGATAGGTGTAGCGGCCGTTGCCGCTGGTCTTGGGGTTGGGCACCACCACTTCCACGCCCTCCTTGAGCAGGTCGGGCCAATCTTTGAGTGCCTTGGGGTTGCCCTTGCGCACGATGAACACCGTCGCCGAGGTGAACGGGGCGCTGTTGTTCGGCAAGCGGGCCGCCCAGTCTTGCGGCACCAGGCCTCCATTGTCGGCCAAAGCATTGATGTCGGTGGCCATGTTCATGGTGATGACGTCGGCCTGCAGGCCGTCGATCACCGAGCGTGCCTGTTTGCTCGAACCCCCGAACGACAACTGCAGGTTCGCCTCTGGCTTGGCTTCATCCTTCAGGTGCTGGGTGAAGGCGGCGTTGTAATCCTTGTAGAAGTCGCGCATCACGTCGTATGAAACGTTCAGCAAGGTCGGCTTGGCATCGGCAGCCAGGGCATGGGCACCATAGGCCAGGCCTGCCGCGAGCAGGGAGGCACTTAACAGTCGTTTCACGTGCAGAAGGTCCTTGTATGTGGCAGGAGGGCAGTGCGGGCGACTATAACCGCCCCTTTGCCGCCTTCGAAAGTTCCGAAGGTTCGGGCCTTATGCCTTTTGGCGCTATTGGTCGTCTTGCTGATCGAACAGGCTCAACGCTGGCAAAGCGAAAGGGCACGCGGCAATGGCTGCGAAGGCAGCGACCAACAGGCTCAGAGTAGGCAGGTCCATGGCAATGGGCTCCATCTTGAAGAGGGTAGGGGGTGAGTGAGCAGCATGTTACGCCCCGCCCGAAAAAGCAGAAGGTGGCCTGTGGCGATGGTAACTATCAAGGCCGCTGATGACTGCGTTATAGTCGGCCCTTTTGCACGGGAAGCTCCCATGAAGCGCTGCGTCGTCGCCCTCGCCATCCTCGCCCTGGCCGGCTGTGCCACCTACCGCATGGGCCAGGCCCGGGATGCCGGCCCGATCGCCACCCTCGAATCAGCGCGCCTGCCGGTCGACATGGCCCAATGCGTCGAAACCACCTGGCAATTGGAGTCGCTGTTCGGCACCGACGCCGACGCCTTCACCGACCGCGACGGCAAAGGCCGGTTCACGGTCTCGAATCACGCCTCTACCTATTTTGCCGACATCGAGCCCAACGGCCGCGGCAGCCTGGTGCGCTTCTACGGCGAAACCCGCCGTGGCGAAGCGGCACAGAAGCGCCAGGCGACCCTGGCCACCTGCCTGTAACGTTCAAACACCCAGCACCACGCCCAAGGCATCGCGCGCGTCGTCCAGTTGCACCAGCGCCGCCTGCCGCGCGCCGAGGGCGTCACCATGCTCGATGGCGGTGAGAATCGCCTTGTGCCGGGGCAGTGCCAACTCGTGCAGGTTCGGCCGCTGGTTCGAATAGCGCAGTGCCTCTCGCAACGCCGACGACAACATGTTGCAGAGGTGGGTGAGCAGGTCGTTGTGGGTGGCGTCGGCAATGCGCGCGTGAAAATCGAGGTCCGGTTGCAGCAGCGAGTCGGCCGAGCCCGACGCCTCCATGCGCTGGTATGCCTCGGCGATCGCCGCCACTTCCTCAGGGGTGGCGTACTGCGCCGCCATTGCCGCCGCGGCTGGCTCGATCACCGCGCGCACATTGGTCAGCATGGCGAAAAAGTCGTTCTGCGGGCTGCTCTGCATCAGCCAGTGCAGCACGTCAGGGTCGAGCAGGTGCCACTCGCCACGTGGGCGCACCACTGAACCGACCCGCGGCTTGGAATACACCAACCCCTTGGCAACCAACACCCGCGTCGCTTCGCGCAGCACGGGGCGGCTGACGGCATACTCCTCGCACAGCAGCGCCTCGGCAGGTAGCTTCTGCCCCGGTTCCCAACGCCCGGCGACGATGCCCATGCCGATGTCGTGGACGATCTGGCTGTGCAGGCTTTTGCGTTTGGGGGGCTTGCGGTAATCCATGAGACTGGGGCTTGTGGCAGCGGACGGGCGACCATCATAGCCCAGGCTTTGTATGAAAACTGCCTGCCCACCCCTCAATGGGAATGCCGCGCCACCTTCGACCCCCGGCAGCCCACCAGAAAATCGAAGTCGCAACCTTGGTCGGCCTGAAGCACATGGTCGATGTACAGCTGCCGGTACCCGCCGATCATTCCGTCGCCCTGAGGCGCCTGCCAGTCGGCCAGGCGTGCGGCCAGCTCCTCGTCGGTGATGTCCAGGTGCAGCCGGCCGGTGCTGCAATCGAGCTCGATCCAGTCGCCTTCGCGCACGGCAGCCAGCGGGCCGCCGGCCGCCGCTTCGGGGGCGACGTGCAGCACTACGGTGCCGTAGGCCGTGCCGCTCATGCGGGCATCGGAGATGCGCACCATGTCGGTTACCCCCTGGGCCAGCAGCTTGGCCGGCAGGCCCATGTTGCCGACTTCAGCCATGCCGGGGTAACCTTTGGGGCCGCAGTTCTTCATGACCAGGATCGAATCGGCGGTGACAGCCAGGTCCGGGTCATTGATGCGGGCCTTGTAGTCTTCGAAGTGCTCGAACACCACCGCCTGGCCGCGGTGTTTCATCAACGCACGTGTAGCGGCCGAGGGCTTGAGCACGGCGCCGCCGGGGGCGAGGTTGCCGCGCAGCACACAGATCCCGCCGTCGGCGACCAAGGGGTTGTCGATGGCGCGGATCACTTGGTCGTCGCCGTAGATGGGCGCTTCGCGCACGTTTTCCCACAGTGTCTTGCCATTGACCGTGAGCGCCTCAGGGTGCGGCAGCAGGTTGTGCTCGCCCAGGCGGCGCAGCACTGCGGGCAGGCCCCCTGAATAGTAGAACTCTTCCATCAGGAAACGCCCGGAAGGCTGCAGGTCCACCAGCGTCGGCGTGCCGCGGCCGACGCGGGTCCAGTCGTCCAGCTCCAGCGGCACGCCGATGCGGCCGGCGATGGCCTTGAGGTGGATGACTGCGTTGGTCGAGCCACCGATGGCAGCGTTCACACGGATGGCATTCTCGAAGGCTTCGCGGGTGAGCACCTTGGAGAGGGTGAGGCCTTCGTTGACCATTTCTACCGCGCGCATGCCAGAGAGGTGCGCCAGCACATAGCGGCGCGAGTCCACTGCCGGGATGGCGGCGTTGTGGGGCAAAGAAACGCCAAGGCTTTCGGCCATGCACGCCATGGTCGAAGCGGTGCCCATGGTGTTGCAGGTGCCAGCCGAGCGCGACATGCCGGCCTCGGCGGAGAGGAATTCATCGAGGTTGATCTGCCCGGCCTTATAAGCCTCGTGCATCTGCCAGACGATAGTGCCCGCCCCGATGTCGCGGCCCTTGTGCTTGCCGTTGAGCATCGGCCCGCCGGTGACCACGATGGCCGGCACGTCGCAGCTGGCGGCACCCATCAACAGGGCAGGGGTGGTCTTGTCGCAGCCGGTCAGCAATACCACGCCGTCCACGGGGTTACCGCGGATCGCCTCTTCAACGTCCATGCTGGCCAGGTTGCGGGTCAGCATGGCGGTGGGGCGCAGGTTCGACTCACCGTTGGAGAACACCGGAAATTCCACTGGGAAGCCGCCGGCTTCTAGCACGCCCCGTTTGACGTGCTCGGCGATCTGGCGAAAGTGCGCATTACAGGGGGTGAGCTCGGACCACGTGTTGCAGATGCCGATGATCGGCTTGCCATGGAACTGGTGGTCGGCGATGCCCTGGTTCTTCATCCAACTGCGGTACATGAAGCCGTTCTTGTCGTTGGTACCGAACCATTGGGCCGAGCGCAGGGTGGGTTTGTTGTCAGGCATGGCGGGCTCTCTTATT
This sequence comes from Pseudomonas sp. URIL14HWK12:I12, assembly GCF_003097135.1. Classification (GTDB taxonomy): domain Bacteria; phylum Pseudomonadota; class Gammaproteobacteria; order Pseudomonadales; family Pseudomonadaceae; genus Aquipseudomonas. The sequence continues at coordinate 461,291 of NZ_QEQL01000004.1, read as the reverse complement.
GTAAGACTTAATTATTCGAACTACGCCCAATATAGGCGCTGAAAAACCAATTTGGAAGCTGTTGTGGTTTAAATAGTAAGACTATATAGTCTTTCAAAACGGCCTCTCGACAGGCCGTACCGTTTGCAACCGTGCCCACAAGAACAACAACACGGAGACGCCCCATGAGCCAGGAACTGGCGCTGATACGCCGTATCACCCTTAAATTGATTCCCTTTCTGGTGCTGCTGTACCTGGTGGCTTACGTCGACCGGTCGGCGGTGGGTTTTGCCAAGCTGCACATGAGCGCGGACGTGGGCATCGGCGACGCCGCCTACGGGCTGGGCGCCGGCCTGTTCTTCATCGGTTACTTCCTGCTGGAGGTGCCCAGCAACCTGTGGCTGGAGCACTTCGGCGCGCGGCGCTGGTTCGCCCGCATCCTCATCACCTGGGGCGCAATCACCTGCGCCATGGCCCTGATCCAGGGGCCCTGGAGCTTCTATACCCTGCGCTTTCTGCTGGGCGCAGCCGAAGCCGGGTTCTTCCCTGGCGTGCTCTACTACATCACCCAGTGGTACCCAGTGCGCCACCGCGGCAAGATCATGGGCCTGTTCATTCTTTCCCAGCCTATCGCGATGATGATCACCGGGCCGGTGGCCGGTGCGTTGCTTGGGCTTGAGGGGCTGGGCGGGCTGCACGGCTGGCAATGGCTGTTCATTGCCATTGGCCTGCCGGCGATGCTGCTGACTTGGCCCACCCTGCGCTGGCTGCCTGACGGCCCGCGCCAGGTGGCCTGGCTCAGCGAGGCGGAGAAAAACTGGCTGGCCGAGGAACTGCGCAAGGACCTCGCCGCCTTCGGCCAGACCCGCCATGGCAACCCGCTGCATGCCCTGAAAGACCGCCGAGTGCTCCTGCTGGCGCTCTACTACCTGCCGGTGACCCTGAGCATCTACGGCCTTGGGCTGTGGTTGCCGACCTTGATCCAGCAATTTGGCGGCTCCGACCTGACCACCGGTTTCGTTTCTTCGGTGCCCTATGTGTTCGGCATCCTTGGCCTGCTGATCGTGCCGCGCAGCTCCGACCGCCTGAATGACCGCTACGGGCACCTGGGCGGCCTCTACCTGCTGGGGGCAATCGGCCTGGCGGGCGCGGCCTGGTTCTCAGCCCCCGTAGCACAGCTGGCGGCCCTGTGCGCCGCAGCCTTTGCGCTGTTTTCCTGCACGGCGGTGTTCTGGACACTGCCAGGGCGGTTTTTCGCCGGGGCCAGTGCCGCGGCCGGGATTGCGCTAATCAACTCGGTCGGCAACCTCGGTGGCTACCTGGGCCCATTCCTGATCGGTGCGCTCAAGGCCTGGACCGGGTCGTTGGCCAGCGGCCTGTTCCTGCTGGCCGGGGTGATGTTGCTGGGGCTGCTGCTGACCGTGTTCGTCTACCGTGTGCTGGAGCGCCGCCATGCGTTGCCGCCTGAGCGTTTCGCCGCCAGCGCCCGTTCCCGTTTGAGTTGAAGGAGGCAGTTCGATGCGTTTGATTCAGTTTACAAACCCCGCTGGCGAGCGCCGCGTGGGTGTGGTCGAAGGCGGCCAGGTACGGTCTGTCGAAGGGGTGCAGAGCACCCGCGAGCTGGCGCTGCAGGCGATCGAGCGCGGCACCGGCCTGCAGGAGCAGGTGCAGCGCCTGGGCCTGGGCGAAGCCTGCGACTACGCCGGGTTGCTGGAGCAGCAGCGCGTGCTGCCGCCGCTGGACCACCCAGATCCGGCTCACCTGCTGGTGACCGGCACTGGGCTCACTCATTTGGGCAGTGCCGCCACCCGCGACAAGATGCACCAGGGCGCCGACGAAGGCGGCCTCACCGACAGCATGAAGATCTTCAAGTGGGGCGTGGAGGGCGGCAAGCCCGCAGCCGGCGTGGCGGGTGTGCAGCCCGAATGGTTCTACAAGGGGGATGGCGGCATCGTGGTGGCCCCGGGTGCGCCGCTGCCGCTGCCACCTTTTGCCGAAGACGGCGGTGAGGAGCCGGAGCTGGCTGGCCTCTACCTGATCGGCCCGGACCGCAAGCCTTACCGGCTCGGCTACGCACTGGGCAACGAATTCTCCGACCATGTGATGGAGCGGCGCAATTACCTGTATCTGGCCCACTCCAAACTGCGCGCCTGCGCCTATGGGCCGGAGCTGCGGGTGGGCGCACTGCCCGAGCACCTCGAAGGGACCAGCCGTATCCTGCGCGGTGGCCAGGTCATCTGGGAAAAGCCGTTTCTCAGTGGCGCGGCCAACATGTGCCACAGCTTCGAGAACCTGGAGTTCCATCATTTCAAATACGCCCAGTTCCTTAGGCCGGGGGATGTGCATGTGCACTTTTTCGGCACCGCCACCTTGTCGTTCGCAGACGGCATCAAGGTAGAGCAGGGCGACAGTTTCGAGGTGAGCCTGGCCGAGTTCGGTGAGCCCCTGCGCAACCCCTTGGGTAACAGCACCGAGGCCTTTGTGCCGGGCGGCGTGAAGGCGCTGTAAAAGCTTTCGCGGCGCGCGGGCAAACACGGTATTCTTGGCGGTCGTTTCTCCCCGCACCGAGGTAGCTTTTCCGTGTTTGCCCAATTCGACCTGCATGAACGCCTGCTCAAAGCCGTGGCCGAGCTCAACTTTGTCGAGCCCACCCCCGTGCAGGTCGAGGCGTTGCCGCCAGCACTGAAGGGCCGCGACCTGCGCGTGACCGCGCAAACCGGCAGCGGCAAGACCGCCGCGTTCGTCCTGCCGATCCTCAATCGCCTGGTCGACCTGACCGAGCGCCGCACCCATATCCGCGCCGTCATCCTGCTGCCCACCCGCGAGCTCGCCCAGCAAACGCTCAAGGAAGTGGAGCGTTTCGCGCGCTACACCTACGTCAAGGCTGGGCTGGTCACCGGCGGTGAAGACTTCAAGGTGCAGGCTGCCATGCTGCGCAAGGTGCCCGACATCCTGATCGGCACCCCGGGCCGGCTGCTCGAGCAGCTCAACGCCGGCAACCTGGAATTGGAACGGGTCGAAGTGCTGGCGCTCGACGAAGCCGACCGCATGCTCGACATGGGCTTTGCCGAAGATGTCGAGCGCCTCTGCAACGAGTGCGCTAGCCGCCAGCAGACGCTGCTGTTCTCTGCCACCACCGGTGGCGCTGCGCTGCGCGAGATCATCGGCAAGGTGCTCAAGGACCCGCTGCACCTGATGGTCAATAGCGTCGCCGACCTCAGCGAAAACACCCGCCAGCAGATCATCACCGCCGACCACCCGGCGCACAAAGAGCAGATCGTGCAGTGGCTGCTGAGCAACGAAACCTACCGCAAGGCGATCGTGTTCACCAACACCCGTGCCATGGCCGACCGCATCTACGGGCACCTGGTGGCGATGGACTACAAGGTCTTCGTGCTGCACGGCGACAAGGACCAGAAAGATCGCAAGCACGCCATCGAGCGCCTCAAGCAGGGCGGTGCCAAGGTGCTGGTGGCCACTGACGTGGCTGCACGGGGCCTGGACGTCGACGGGCTGGACCTGGTCATCAACTTCGACCTGCCCCACAGCGGCGACGAATACGTGCACCGGGTCGGCCGCACGGGCCGTGCCGGGGAGCAGGGCCTGGCGATCTCGCTGATCTGCCACACCGACTGGAACCGCATGTCCAGCATCGAACGCTACCTCAAGCAGCAGTTCGAGCGCCGGGTGATCAAGGAAGTGGCCGGCAGCTACACCGGCCCCAAGAAGGTCAAGGCGTCAGGCAAGGCGGCAAGCACCAAGAAGAAAAAGACCGACAAAAAAGGCGCTGCAGCCAAGCCGGCAGCCAAGCGCAAGCCGGCCAGCAAGCCGCTGGCCAGTGCTGATGGAATGGCCCCGCTGCGCAAACGCTAGGTAGGGGCAGCTGCAGGCGCGCGGCCACGCCGCGCGATGCATCAACCTGCGCTGCTGCGCTCAATCGGCCGTCATGAACCACTTTCTCCACACTGCCAGTGGCCAGCGCATCGACAGCGGCCACGGCACGTCATTGGCCCTGTTCGCCTGTTCCACCGGCGCCACCCCTTGCATGAAGTACGCATACAGCGCGATCACATCTTCATCGCTCAGGTGTGCATAAGACGGGTAGGGCATGGCCGGGTACAGGCTGTGGCCGTCGGCTGCGATGCCATGGCGTAGCGCGCGGTTGAAATCTTCCAGGCTGTAGGCACCGATCCCATGCTGCCGGTTTGGGGTGATGTTGGTGCTGTACACCGTACCGATCGGGGTGGGCAGCCCCAGGCCCCCGGCGAAGGGCTGGCCACCGTGCGCGGTGTGGCAGCCACCGCAGTTGCCGGCGACAGCCAGATACTGCCCCTGCGCGCGCCAGTGGCTGCTCGACAGCTCAGCGGGCGCTTGCAACGGCGGTGTGCGGGTCGGCCACAGTGCGAGGGCCAGCAGCGTGGCCAGTATCAGGCAAGCAGTCGCCAGCAGCGGTTTGATCATTGGGCGCGGATTCCTTGCAAGTGCACGCGGGCACAAGCTCAGAGGCGGGATTCAGCCTGCGGTTCCGTGCTCAGGATCGACCATGGCAGCCCGCACCCGGTAAAACGCCAGCGCCAGGGTCGCCCCCACAGCCAGTGTCCCCATCAGCAAAGCCGGGTAGCCGAGGTGGCGATACACCGCCCCGCCCAGGTAGCCGCCCAGGCACAGGCCCAGCCATGAGCTGAGCCGGTAAAGCGCATTGACCCGCGAAAAAATCGGCCGGGGAATCAGCCGTTGCCGCCAGGTCACCGCAATGCAGGCCCAGGCACCCATGCCGGCGCCGAGCAGGAACATGCCCAGCAGCAGGCCGGGTACCTTGCTGCTGGCAACCATCACCGCGCTGCCGGCTGTGGCCATCAGCAGTGAACCGAGCAACAGGTCGCCCACCGCCAATCGCCGAGCCAGCCCCGGCGCCAGGCAAGACGCAAGCACGAAGCCCGCCGCATTGGCTGCGTAGACCAGCCCCGTTGGCAGTGCAGGTTGCTCGACCTGGCTGGCAATGATCAAAGGCAGCACCGCCATCAGGCTGGCGAGCAGGGTGCAGAAGCCGGCAGCGTAGGTGCACAGCAGGCGCAGCGGCCTGTGGCCGGCCAGGTAGCGAGCGCCCTCGCTCCAGTGGTGCCCGCCGGCTGCACGGTGAGTGCACGGCGGTGGGCTGGCCACGTTGCGGAACATCCACATCGACAACCCATAGGCCAGCACCGCCAGGTACAGCACCCAGGCTGGGCGCTGGTCATACAGCGCCGCACCGGCCAAGGGGCCGGCAAAGAACACCAGAAAATACTCCAGCGACTGCAATGTGCGATTGATGCCGGCCAGGGCGTGGGCGGGGTAGAGCCCCAGGGTGAGCGTTTGCGTGGCGTTTTCAAGAAACACTTCGCTGGCGCCGACGATGAACGCGCACAGCAGCAACCCAGGCAGGGCCGGCTCGGCCATCATCAACATGCCCACGCCGATCAACCTCACCCAGCGCACCGCCCGTGTAACCCGCAGTGGCGGCGCCACATCCAGCAGGTGCCCGGCCAGCAGGGAAAACACCGCCGAGGCGGCGCTCTTGGTCAGATAGATCAAAGAGAACAGCCGGGGGTCCTGGGTAACGGCCAGCATCATCAACGGAAACAGCACCGTCATCAGCCCATCGCCGAGGTTGTCCAGAGCGGCGCTGATCACGAAGCTGCGTTGTTGCCGGTTCGCCATGGTTCAGCGAGCCTCTGCCAGCGTGGCGGCATCGGGCACCAGGGCGCCGAAGCAGCGGGCGAAGGTGGCCAGCCATTGCTGCGCCGCGTGGGCGCCATCGATGCCGGCGCCCAGGCGGCAGCAGTCGGCGAGCAGCGCGTGGTACTGCTGCCAGGCAGGCAGAGGTTGCTCGAACAGGGCATGAACCTGTTCGGCCAGCGCTGCGAGGGGGGCGCACAGCGGCCTGGTGGCATCGCTCGCCGGCCCGATCGCACGCAAGCGAGCAATCAGCCCTAGCAGGTCGCGGTACAGCCGCGCTTGCCTGTGCAGGCCCTTCAGGCTCAGTTCGACATCGTGCTCGGCGCTGTGCTGGCTGCTCAGGTAAAGGCGCGTGGCATCCGCCGGCGCACTTTCGGCCATCAGCTCGGCCAGCCATAGCGCGTGCTGCTGCCCGGTCGACATCTTGCGCCCGGCCAACTGGTAGAACGGGCTCACCCAGTGCCGCCGATAGGGCGCCACCAGCCCGGTGGCCAGTGCAATATGCGGCAGGTCCATCAGCAGCAGCCCGGCGTTGTCTTTGCCGTAGGCCAGAATACTGTGAACCGGGCTGTGCGGCCTGAAAGGCGCCTGGCCGTGCTGGCGCTCGAACCGCTCACCGATCAACAACTGCTCGATCAGGGTGAAGTTGCGGTTGAAAAATACCTGGCCTGGCCCCTGCCCAGGCAGGAACAAGCCCCAGTCGTCGATGCCGGTCCACTGATACCTGCCAGGGCGCGTGCCGGCCAGCACGCGGCACTGCTGCCTCACCCCGGCTGGCAGCGGCTGGGCCGCCAGGTAGTCGTTGAGGTCCACCTCGGGCACCGCCACGTAAAGCACCTCGCGGGCTTGCCACTGGATGGGCTCGCCTTGGCGGGCCGCGGTGATGTGAATGTCGTCGAAGTCCTCCGGCGTGATAGAGATGCCGCAGGTGTCGCAGCTGTAACCCTTGGCCGGCTCGCCACAGTACTTGCAACGCCCGCCGATCCAGTTACCGGCGATGGGCGCGCCGCCGGCGGTGAACGGATAGCGGACCTGCCGGGTTTGCAGCCAGGGTGCCAGCTGCTGTGTGGCTTGGCCGAGGGCACGCAGGCTCTGCTGGCGCTGCTCCGGCGCCAGGTAATTGATCAGCGCATCCAGCTCGATGTGGAAATAGCCCAGTTCGCGCTGGATCTGCGCCTGCATTCGAAGCGCCATGGCCTGGGGCGTTACCCCGTGGGCACGGGCGATCACACTGATGGCGTTGTCGTAAACATCGAAGCCGCCATAAAACCCTACGCGGTGGCCCTGGCGGCGCTGGTAGCGGGCGAAGATGTCCAGTGGCAGGAACTGCGCCGCCAGGTGCCCCAGGTGCAGCCCGCCATTGGGGGTCGGCATGGCGCCGACCAGCAAGTAACTTTTCATCGTGCCAGTGCCTGTGGGTGGGCGTTGTCGAAGGCCTCGATCAGGCGGCTCAGGGCGGCAGGGTGCGAGGCTTGCGCTGGCAGCGGATCGAAGTGGTAATAGCGCCGCTCGGGGTCGATAGCCGGAGCGCGAAACAGTGAAACCCCCAGGCCTGGGTCGTAATGCCGAAACGAGCACACATGGCGTTTGCCGCCGCCACCGGGCAGGTCAACCACGAACCGGGGAAACTCATACCCTGACGTGCGCCCGCGCAGGGCCTCTTCCAGCCTGATGGCGGTACTCAAGGGCGTGCGCAGGGTTTCGCTGCCGGGCACCAGGTCGTGCAGATAAACGTAATAAGGCTCGACGTTGATGGCCACCAGCGCTTCCAGCAGCGCGCCGAGGCCCTGCGGCTCATCGTTCACGCCGCGCAGCAGCACCGTCTGGTTGCGTACCCTGATGCCCCGGTCGAACAGGGCGTCGGCGGCCAGGCGGGTGATCCAGGTGATCTCCCGTGCATGATTGAAATGGGTCTGCAGTGAAAACTGCTTGCGCTGCTCGCGTGCCAGTTGTTGCGCCGCGATCAGCGCACTGCTCCAGCCGCACTCGTCGAGCAAGGCGCAGGGCAGCACCGCCAGCGCCTTGCTTGCCACACGCACCCGGCGCACGTGCTTGATGTTAAGCAACGCCTCAAGCAACGGCCACAAGTGCCGGGCCGGCAAGTTGTAGGCGTCGCCACCGCTGACTACCACGTCCTCTATGGCCGGGGTGTCGCGGATGTAGGTCAGTGCCTGCTGCCAGCGGTTCGGCGTGGCCACTTCATGTGCCTTGGTGACCGCCGCGGTGTCGCCGCCCACCAGGTAGCTGCGGGTACAGAACCGGCAATACACCGGGCAGCTGCGGGTGGCCAGCAACAGTGCTTTGCCCGGGTAGCGGTGAACCACGCCAGGCACAGGGGAGTCCCGGTGCTCGCTCAGGCTATCGAGGGCCAACGCCGGGTGATCGGGCACGTATTCGCTGGCTAACGGTATGAACTGCCGGCGAAGGGGGTCGCTGGCTGCGTTCTGCCAATCGATCAGTGCGAGCACATACGGCGTCAACCTGACCTGCATCGGGTTATGCGCAAGCGAGGCAGCAAAATCATCGGCCAGCGCCTGGGACGCCTCCATGCGAATGAAGTCGTAAAGCCGCTCGGCGCTTCGCAGGCTATTGCGCAATTGCCAGCGCTCGCACAGGAACGCCGAACGCTCGACATCGCGGTACTGCCTCAACCGTTGCCAGAAAAGTGGCTCGTTCATCCGGCGAACGCCACGCATTCGGTGGCGCGCTTGTTGAGCATCGCCACCAGGGCCGCGAGCTGCGGCTGCAGGTATTGCTCGAACCCCAGTGCCGCGCATTCCACCTGGGCCATGCCTTCGAAGATCACCTGGGCGAAGGTATGCACCTGCCGGGGTTTGAAACCCAATTCGGCGAGCAGCTTGCGGTGGGTGCAGAGGTGATCTTGCAGATGCCAGCCGAGCCGGTCGAGGCGAAACTTCAGGGTGACAGGCTCCGGTTCCCACCAACGCGAGCGCAGGGCCAGTTGAGCGTCGGTGATGCCGGTCAGTTGCGCCAGCAGCCGTTGGTGCACCTGTTCGTATTGCGAGAACAAGGCAGAGCCCGGGCCGATGTCGGCGGTGGCTTCGCCGACCTCGGCCTGATGCGCCTCGAAGCTTTTTGCCGCCTCGGGTTGCAGCGTGTTGAGAATCTGCAAACCGTGGGCACTGCCTTCGCACAACAGGCAATGCACCAGGTTTTCCCGCAGGCTGCGCTCGTGCTCGAGTGGGGTGGCATCGAGCATCGCATCCGGTACGCCGATGAAGTCAGCCTGCAGCTTACGGTAGCTGGCATGCCAGTTGGCGAGGATCGCGTGGGTGCGGGGGTTGGCTCTGCGCGGCGCTACCGCAAGCTCGATTGCCTGGGCCGCGCTGACGAGCTCTTGGTACACCTGGAATGCTAGCTCGCGCACGCAGTCGGTGTACCAGCGCCAGTCACCTTCGCCGTCGGAGAACGGCCACGGCGCCATCACCCGGCAGTCCTCGATGCGGCACAGGCTAGCCAACAGGTGGGTAACGGCCTCTGTCAGTTCGTTGTAGTTCAGGCGGGCGTCGAGGAAGCTGGCGCGGCTCTCGGGCGCCCAGTTCGCGATGACCCAGGCCTGCTCCAGCGCATTGCGATCATCGCCCTTCTCGCGAAGCAGCGCCTGGGCGATGTGCAGGGCACGGTCGGTGGCGCCATTGAAATGGTGATATTTGGCCAGGCCAATGCGTAGCTGGCTTTCGAGCCGCTGCAAGTCGAAGCTGCCGCCGTTTTCTGCATGGGTATAGCGGTAGCCCTTGCTGTGGCGGGTATGGCGCGGCACGTAGCGGCATTCATGGCTACGGCTGCCGTCGGGGTTGAGCACCTGCAGCACAGGGGAGGCGACGAAGATGTGACGGTCGATCAGGCGGCGCTCGTTGGCAGAAGGGTCCAGAGCACACACTTTCAAGGCGAAGAACTGGCTCATGAGGTTGCCCTCCTGGGCCAGCGACTCCAGTGTTTGGGCAAGCGCCTGGCTGCTGGGCAACTCAGGGTTGTGTACCAGCAGCAGAACTGGCTTGCCGCTGGCACGGTGAGCGTTGGCATAGAAATCGTCAGCGTGCTTCCAATCGATCATGACGGGCTCCTTGCTTCACGGTCGCGGTTCGGGCCTTGGCCGAACCTGCTGGGTGGGGAACAGGCCTGCATCAGTTTTGGATCGGTAGGCGCCGCGTGCAAGCAGGGGGGGCGTCAGCAAGAAGCAATCAGGCCAAGCCTGAAAATAGAGCAGAGGCTCTAGCCGGCAGCGTGCATGCCATTTAAATGGCGCCAAATAAATATTTACTATTTTGTATCGAATTATGAACCCGGCCGCCTTGGCTAGTGCGCCAGTGCATGCCCCGCGCCGTGCCACCACGGCAGGCTCCAGACCCCGAAAGCTATGACCCAGATACCGGCGCCCATGCGTACCTTGCGCCTGCGCAGCCAGCCAAGAGCACCGTGACCTGCCAGTGCCGCCATGAGCAACGCAGGCCAGGTACCTACGCCGAACGCCATCATCAAGCCGGCGCTGGTCAGCGCATCGCCCTGGCTGGCTGCCCACATCAGGCTGCTGTAGACCAGCCCGCACGGCAGCCACCCCCACACGGCGCCCAGGGCCAGCGCCGCCCAGGCGCTACGCACTGGCAGCAGCCGACGAACCAAGGGCTGCAACCGGCGCCACAGCCCCTGGCCCAGCCGCTCCAGATGCACGAGCCCGCGCCACCAATCGGCCAGGTACAGGCCCATGGCGATCAGCAGCAGCGCTGCCAGCGTGCGCATGCCGCTCAGGGCCTGTGCCTGGCTATGGGCCGCGGCCATGCCCAACAGGCCGATCAGTAGGCCGGCCAGGGCATAGCTCAGCACCCGGCCCAGTTGGCTGGCGAGCAACAGCAGCAGGCGGTGGCGGGGTGAGCGCGGGGCCAGGCCCAGGTTGAGTGCGCCCATCAAGCCGCCGCACATGCCGATGCAGTGCCCCCCGCCGAGCAGGCCCAGCAAGGCGGCGCTGGCCAGCATCGGCAGCAGCTCAAGGCTCATCGGTCGGCTGCCGGGTTGGCTGAGCAGCGTGATGAGCCGGGTCGTGTTCATCGAACAGCAGGCGTTTACCCGGGCTCTCGAGGTCATCGTACTGGCCACTGCCGATAGCCCAGAACAGTAGCCACAGCGCCAGGCCCAACATTACCAGCGCGGCGGGGATCAGCCAGTAGAGCGCGGTCATGGCCGGCCCAGCCGTTGCGCGTTGATGACCACCAGCAACGAGCTGGCACACATGCCCAGCGCTGCCCAGCCAGGGGTGATCAGGCCAAGGGCTGCGAAGGGCAGCACCACCAGGTTATATGCCGCTGCCCATGCCAGGTTCTGGCGCAGGATGCGGCGGCTGCGGCGGGCAATGGTGAAAGCCTGGGGAATCACACTCAGCCGCTCATTGAGCAACACGGCGTCAGCGCGCGCTTGAGCAAGGTCGGCGCCCCGACCCATGGCGATGCTCAGGTGCGCGGCGGCCAGTGCCGGGGCATCGTTGGCACCGTCGCCCAGCACCAGCACGCATCGCCCTTGGTCATGCAGTTGCTGGAGGGCGTTGAGCTTGGCCTCCGGGCTCAGCCCGCCACGGCCGTCGATGCCTAGCTGGCCGCTGACCTCTGCAACGGCAGCGGAGGGGTCACCCGATAGCATCAGCACCTGCCAACGGCGGGCCCGGGCCCACGCCACCAACGGTTGCGCGTCGTCACGCAATCGGTCGCGCAGGCCCACCCACCCCAGCGGCCCGGCATCGCTGCCCAGCAGCAACCATTGGCAAGAGGCGTCCGGCGGTGTGGGCTCGCGCAAGCCCCCAGCGCTGGCCACGAACGCTGGCTGGCCGAAATACAGCGGCCGCCCGTCGATCACCCCCTGTACCCCGAGCCCGGGTTGCTCGGCCCAGTGCTGCACGGCAAGCGTCGAGGGCCCGAACGCCTGCGCCACGGGGTGCGCACTGCCAGCCTCGAGCGCTGTCGCGCAGGCCAGCACCGTTTCGGCGGCCCAGTCACCCAAGGGCTCGACCCGGTGCACACAGGGCCGCCCAACGGTGAGCGTGCCGGTTTTGTCGAGCACCAGGGTGTCGATGTTGTTCAAGCTTTCCAGCAGGTGCCCGTGCACCACCAGCAGGCCAAGCCGTTGCATCGCCGAAGTGGCTGCTGCGAAGGCCATCGGCAACGCCAGCGACACTGCGCAAGGGCACAGCGCTACCAGCATCGCCAGCACCACCCATGGCGCCCGTGCAGGTTCGGCCCAGGCCCAGGCCAACCCCACCAACAGTGCCAACGCCCAGCTCACCAGCAAAAAGGCCTGGGCAGCACGATCGGCACAGCGCGCCAAAGGTGGCTTGTGCGCCTGGGCCCGCGCCAGCACTCGGCCGATGGCAGACAACCGCGTATGCCCGTGAATCGCGGTTACCCGCAGCACGAACGCCGGGCCCAGGTTGAGCGTGCCCGCCAGGCAAGGTTCGCCCACCTGGCGCAGGCGGGGCTCGGCTTCACCACTGATCAGCGCTTCATCCAGGTGGGCCGGGCCTTCGATCACTTCTCCATCGGCAGGCAATTGGCCTGCGTGCGGGACGCGTACCCGGTCACCGACGGCGAGTTGGGCCAGTGGCACCTGTTCGGCCTCGCCGCTGCCCAGCAAGCGCTGCGCCACCAACGGCAACGCTCTCACCAAGCCCAACCCGCCCAGAGCGCTGTGCTGCCGCGCCCGTTGTTCGAGGTATCGGCCCCCGAGCAGGAAGAAGGCGAACATCCCCACGGTGTCGACGTAAAGCTCGCCCTCGCCGGTGCTGGCGGTGTACACGCCGGCGGCGAAGGCCCCCGCCAGTGCCAGCGACACCGACACATCCATGCTCACCTGCCGATGGCGCAAGGCGATAACGGCACCGCGGAAAAACGGCCCGCAGCTGTAGGCCAGCACCGGCACCGTGAGCAGGCAGGCCACCCAGCGCAGTAACGCATGCCACTGGGCCGAGAGGTCGTGATTGAAAGCCGGCCAGGTGGCCATGGTCGCCATCATGGCCTGGAACCAGAACAGGCCGGCCACGCCGATCCGCCGCAGTGCCTGGCGATTGCCTTGAACCTGTTCAGCCGAGGCACTGCCAATGACCCATGGCTCGGCGCTGTAGCCTAGCCGTTGTAGCGCATCAAGCAGCCGGCTCAGTGCCTGCTCGGTACTGTGCCAGCGCAAGCTCAGGCGATGGTTGGCCAGGTTCAGCCGTGCGTGGCCGACCCCGGCAAGGGCGGCCAAGTGGTGTTCGATCAGCCAGGCGCAGGCGGCGCACGTGATACCGCGCACCTGCAAGGTCGCTTCCCGCCAAGGGCCATCCTGGTGAACGAAGCCGGCTTGCACGGCGGGGTCGTCCATCGGCGCCAGCGCAGGGCCCAGTGGCAGTTGTCGCGGGTTGATCGATGGCCCCTCACGGTACTGGTAGAACGCCCCCAGGCCAGCCCCTTCGATGGCCTCGGCGGCCGCCCGGCAGCCCGGGCAGCAGAATACCTGTTCCTGGCCGGCGACCGAGGCTCGAAACGGCGCGTTGCCCGCCACGGGTAACTGGCAGTGGAAGCAGGGCGTCATGGTGCACGCAGCTCCCCGGCCAGCGGCTGCTGGCCGAGCGTAATGGGTTGGCCGGGTACCAGGCTGTGCTCTTCGAGCAGGCGCCAGGTGGCCGGGCCGTGCTCGCCCAGCAGTTCGACCAGGCGCCGGCCCCCTACTGCATGAGGCAGCTTGCCTTGGTAATGGCCAGGCAGGCCGGTGGGCGCCAGTTGCAGGTGGGTGTCCTGGTCGGGAAGGGTGGGAGAAAGCAGGCTCAGTTGCAGCGTGGGCGGCAGGCTCTGGCCGCTCAGGGTAAGTTGCACCTGGCTGCCTTCGATCCGTAGCCGCGCTCCTAATTGCAGCGCCTTGGCCAGGTGTTCGCGCTCCAGGTTGCGATTGATGCCCAGGCCCGCTTCGTAATAATGGTCGTTCACCAGCCCGTCGCCGCCATACAGCGACAGGCCGACCATGAGCAAGGTGCCACCGAGCGAGCTGGCCATCATCAGCAGAATGATCCACGGCCACCGATGGTGGTGCCACGGTGCGGTCGGCTTCATGGTTGCGGCCCGGTGAAGCGGCTTTCAGCGTATGCGCTGCGTGTGCTGTCTTCGGTGTCGGTGGCGATGAACTGCACCACCGCGCTGCCACCGGCCAGCGCTTGCTGGCCCAGCACCAGCCGCACCGGCTGGCTGGCCTGGCTCTGCGCGGGCACTTCGACCTGTGTAGCGCCCTGCAGCTCCAGCCCCACCGGGCCGCTGGCGGTAAGCCGGTAGTGGCGTGGCCGGTCGGTCTTGTTGGCCAGGGTGAGGCGGTAGACGTTCTCCAGGCGGCCGTCGGCGCTTTGGCGATAGAGCAAGCGGTCCTTGCTCACGTCCAGCGCCAGCAGCGGTCGCTGAGCCAAGGCCCAGCCCAGGCCTGCGCTTATCAGCATCAGCACTGCCACGTAGCCGAGCAGGCGCGGGCGCAGCCAATGCGTGCGCGCACCTGCCAGGGCGTGCTCGCTGGCGTAGCGCACCAGCCCCTCGGGCCTGGCCAGCTTGCGCATCACGCTGTCGCAGGCATCGGCACACGCGCCGCAGCTCAGGCACGCCGCCTGCAGGCCGTCGCGGATATCGATGCCGGTAGGGCACACCTGCACGCACAGGGTGCAGTCCACGCAATCACCCCCTTGCCCCAGGTGCGCACGTGGCTCGCCACGGGTGGCGTCATAGGCCACGATCAGGCTGTCGCGGTCGAGCATCACGCTCTGGAAGCGGCCATAGGGGCACAGGTGCACGCACACCTGCTCGCGCAGCCAGCCGGCGTTGAGCCAGGTGGCCAGCGTCACCAGCCCCAGCCACAGGCTTGCGGCGTTCAGGCCCAGGTGCTGAGGCAACTGGCGGATCGGGCTGAAGTAGCCGACCAGGGTAAACCCGGTGACCAGCGCCAGCAGCAACCACAGGCTGTGCTTGGCGAGGCGGCGGGGCAGGGTTGGCCGGCCGCGGCGACCCTCGGTGGCCCGCTGGCAGAAGTGGAACATCCACAACCACAGGCTCTGCGGGCAGGCGTAGCCGCACCAGATGCGCCCGGCATACACCGTGGCCACGAACAGCCCGAACGCCGCGGCTGCCAGCACCCCGGCCAGCAGGCTCAGGTCTTGCGGCCAGAACGTGGAAGCGCCGAGGTGGAGTTGGCGGCCGGGCAGGTCCCACCATAGCGCCTGGCGCCCGCCCCACTGCAGCCAGGGGGCGCCGAAAAACAGCGCCAACAGCAACCCGCCGCTCACGAACCGCAGGCGCCGGTAGCGGCCGTCGATCACCCGGGGGCGGATCATGGCGCAGGCGCCTGCGACAGTTGCCAGACATACGCGGCCAGCACTTTGACCCGTTCATCGCCCAAGGCTGCCCTCTGGCCCGGCATCTGCCCGTGGCGGCCCAAGGCGATGCTTTGGCGTACCGCAGCGTAGTCGCTGCCGTAGATGAATGCGCCGGGCTGGCTGAGGTCAGGTGCGCCGAGCAGCGGCTGGCCCTTGCCCTGCGGCCCGTGGCAGGCGATGCAGGTGCGCGTGTAAAGCGCCTGGCCACGCTGGGCATCGGCGGTTGCCGCCGCCGGTGCAGGCCGATTGCCTAATTGCAGTACATAGGCTGCAACGTCGGCGACCCCTTGGTCGCCCAGTACCGCTTGCCAGGGCGGCATAACACCGTCGCGGCCGTTGAGAATCGACGTGTAGATCTGCTCGGGGCTGCCGCCCCAGCGCCAGTGGCTGTCTGCCAGGTTGGGAAACCCTGGGCCCCCGCCGGCATCGCTGCCATGGCATTGGGCGCAGCGTTCGGCGAACAGTCGCTCGCCCATGCGCAGGGCTGCTGGGTCTTTGGCCAGTTCGGTGATCGGTTGGGCCGCAAGTTGGGCCAGCCAAGGCGCCAATTGAGCGTTGGCCTGGGCATTGGCCTGCTCCCATTCGTGCACGGCGGTCCAGCCCTGGCGGCCATCGCTGAATGGGGTGCCGGCGCTGGCTTGCTCATAGCCGGGCAGCCACCCGCGCCAGTTGCCAAGGCCTGGGTAAAGCACCAGGTAAAGTACGGCGAACCCCAGCGTTGCAATGAACAGCCACACCCACCAGCGCGGAGGCGGGTGATCCTGCTCCTCGATGCCATCCCAACTCAATGGTTCGTGGTGTTGTGGTGGGCGTGTGCCGGCCCAGAGCAGCCAGGCCATGGCGGCCAGGGTGCCGAGGGTGAGCACGGTGATGTACAGGCTCCAGCCGGTGCTCATGGGCGCGGCTCCTGGTCATCGTCGTTGAAGGGCAACTGTGCCGCTTCGTCGAAATGCACCTTGCGCCTTGGGCTGAACACCCAGAGGAACAGCCCGGCGAACGCCAGCAACACCATTAGGGTGCCTAGGCCTCGCAATGTGCCTGCGCTCATTAGCGTTTACTCGCCACGGAGGTACCCAACCCTTGCAGGTAGGCGATCAGCGCGTCCATCTCGGTTTTGCCGCGCACTGCGGCTGAGGCGTCGGCGATGTCTTCGTCGGTGTAGGGCACGCCCAGGTCCCTTTGCACGCGCAGCTTGCGCGGCGTGGCGCTGGCGTCGATAGGGTTGCGCTCTAGGAAGGCGTAAGCGGGCATCACCGATTCGGGCACCAGGCTGCGCGGGTCGCGCAGGTGCGTGCGGTGCCAGTCGTCGCTGTAGCGCCCCCCCACGCGGGCAAGGTCTGGCCCGGTGCGTTTGGAGCCCCAGAGGAAGGGGTGGTCCCACACGCTTTCACCGGCCACCGAATAATGGCCGAAACGCTCGGTTTCGGCGCGCAGCGGGCGAATCATCTGCGAGTGGCAGCCTACGCAGCCATTGGCGATGAACACGTCCCGGCCTTCGAGCTCCAGCGCCGTGCGCGGTGTCATGCCTTCGACCGGTTGGGTGACTTCCGGCTGGAAGAACAGCGGCACGATCTGCGTAAGGCCCCCGATGCTGACCGCCAGCATCATCATCAGCGCCAGCAAGCCGAGGTGTTTTTCCAGGCGCTGGTGGCCGCCGCTCATGCTGCCACCTGCGGGCGGGCGCGCACGGTGCGCCAGGTGTTCCAGGCCATCACCAGCATGCCGCTGGCGAAACAGGCCCCGCCGGCGAGCCGGCCCAGGTAACCGGCGTGGCTGGCGGCCACCACTTGAATGAAGTTGTAGGTGAGGGTGCCGTCATCGTTGACCGCGCGCATCATCAGGCCCTGGATAAGCCCGTTGACCCACATGCTGGTCACGTACAGCACCGTGCCCACGGTGGCCAGCCAGAAGTGCAGGTGCACCGCCCGCAGGCTGTGCATGCCGGGGCGGCCGAACACCTGAGGAACCAGGTGGTAGGTAGAGCCGATGGTGATCATCGCCACCCACCCCAGTGCGCCGGAGTGCACGTGGCCGATGGTCCAGTCGGTGTAATGGGTGAATGCGTTGACCGATTTGATCGCCATCATCGGCCCCTCGAAGGTGCTCATGCCGTAGAACGCCAGCGCCACGACCAGAAAGCGCAGCACTGCGTCGTCACGCAGTTTGTGCCAGGCGCCGTTCAAGGTCAGCATGCCGTTGAGCATGCCGCCCCAGCTCGGCACCAG
Source organism: Pseudomonas sp. URIL14HWK12:I12 (assembly GCF_003097135.1). Taxonomy (GTDB): domain Bacteria; phylum Pseudomonadota; class Gammaproteobacteria; order Pseudomonadales; family Pseudomonadaceae; genus Aquipseudomonas. Next base: position 443,987 of record NZ_QEQL01000004.1, on the reverse strand, counting down.
CAGGATCAGCGACATCACCATGCCCAGGCTCTGCGCCCAGTCGGGCAGGGCGGTGTAGTGCAAATGGTGAGGCCCTGCCCAGATATACAGGGTGATCAGCGCCCAGAAGTGCAGGATCGACAGCCGGTAGGAATACACCGGCCGGCCGGCCTGCTTGGGCACGAAGTAGTACATCATCCCCAGAAACCCGGTGGTCAGGAAAAACCCAACCGCGTTGTGGCCGTACCACCATTGCACCATGGCGTCGGTGGCGCCGGCGTAGATCGGGTAGCTCTTGAACCAGCCCGCCGGCAGTGCCAGGTGGTTGACCACGTGCAGCATCAGCATCACCAGGATGAACGCGCCGTAGAACCAGTTCGCCACGTAGATGTGCGGCACCTTGCGCCGTGCCACGGTGCCGAAGAACAGCCAGGCGTAAGCCACCCAGACTACCGCCAGCAGCAGTGCCACCGGCCATTCCAGCTCGGCATACTCCTTGGAGGTGGTGTAGCCCAGTGGCAGAGTGATCAGCGCCGATACCAGCACCGCCTGCCAACCCCAGAACACGAAGCTGGCCAGTCGGTCGCTGATCAGCGGCGCCTGGCAGGTGCGCTGCACTACGTACAGAGAGGTGCCCAGCAGCGCGCAGCCGCCGAACGCAAAGATCACCAGGTTGGTGTGCAGTGGGCGCAGCCGACCGAAGCTGGTCCAGCCCAGGTCGAAGTTCAGCTGTGGCCACACCAATTGCGCGGCGATCAGCACTCCCACCGACATGCCGACTATGCCCCACACCACGGTCATCACGGCGAACTGGCGCACCACGTGGTAGTTGTAGGCCGGGGGCGGAGAGGCGGCGTGCATGCAAGGGTCCAAGGGCTTCGGGCGGCCAGCAGTATGGGTAATGCGCCAGGGGGCTGCAACCTGCCTGAATCAGGCTTTCATGGTATAAACCGGGCCCCTTGGCAGAGGAATGACGAATGACCAGCGCCTGGCTCGAACGCGTGCACGACAACGGCTGGCTGTGGGACGCGCCACCGCAGGAAGCTAACGCTTGCCTGATCCTGGCGCACGGCGCCGGGGCGCCGATGGACAGCCCCTTCATGAGCGCCATGGCGCAAAACCTTGCCGGCCTGGGCATCGCGGTGCTGCGTTTCGAATTCGACTACATGGCCCAGCGCCGGCTGAGCGGGGGCAAGCGCCCGCCCAACCCGCAAAAGCAGTTGCTGGAGAAATGGCGCGAAGTGTATGCCTTGGCGCGCACGCAGATCAGCGGGCCATTGGCGATCGGCGGCAAATCGATGGGCGGGCGCATGGCAAGCCTGGTGGCCGACGAGCTGGGCGCCGATGCACTGGTGTGCCTGGGCTACCCGTTCTACGCGGCGGGCAAGCCGGAGAAACCTCGGGTAGAGCACCTGGCTTCGCTGCGCACGCCCACCTTGATCGTGCAGGGTGAGCGCGATGCCTTGGGCAACCGCGAAGCCGTCGCCGGCTACACGCTGGCGCCGAGCGTGGAGGTGCACTGGCTGGCGGCCGCCGACCACGACCTCAAGCCGCTCAAAAGCAGTGGCATCAGCCACGCCGAGCACCTGCTCAGCGCGGCCGACCGAGTGGCGGCGTTCGTCAGCGGTTGAAACGCTCCACCAGCGCGTACTGAGTGGCGGCGGTCTGTGTGAGCGCCTGGCTCAGCTCGGCGCTGGCCATGGCCTGGCCGGTGGTTTCATCGGCCAGGGCCGCGATGGTGCTGATGTTGCGGCTGACTTCGTCTGCCACCGAGCTCTGCTCTTCGGTAGCAGCGGCGATCTGGGTCGTCATCTCGGTGATATTGGCCACCGCCTCGCTGATGCCTACCAACGCCTGATCGGCTTCCAGCACACGTGCCACGCCTTCCTCGGCCTGGCGCCGGCCGGCGTCCATGGTCTGCACAGCCTCGTTGGCCGACTGCTGAAGGCGCGCAATCAGGCTGTGGATCTGCCCGGTCGACTCACTGGTGCGCTGGGCGAGCTGGCGCACTTCATCGGCCACAACGGCGAAACCACGGCCCATTTCCCCGGCCCGAGCGGCCTCGATAGCCGCGTTGAGGGCCAGCAGGTTGGTCTGGTCGGCAATGCCCTTGATCACATCTACCACGCCGCCGATCTCGTCGCTGTCGCGGGCCAACTGGGTGACGGTTTCACCGGTGTTGCCCACGGCAGCCGACAGGCGCTGGATCGCTTCGCGGGTGTCGTTGGCGATCAGGCGGCCTTCGCCGGTAAGGCGGTTGGCACGCTGGGTCGCGTCAGCGGTACGTTGCACATGGTTGGCCACTTCCTGGGTGGTGGCAGCCATCTGGTTGACGGCGGTGGCGACCTGGTCGGTCTCAAGCTTCTGCCGCTCCAGGCCTTGGGCGCTGTCATGTGCCAGCACGTCGGCCTGGCGCGCCTGGCCGGTCAAGTGTTCGGCGGTGTCCTGCAGGCGGGTCAGGCAGGTGCGCAGGTGCGCCTGCTGGCTGAGCATGGCCAGCTCCAAGCGGCCTTCGAGGCCCGCGTGGTCGGTGTAGAGGCGGGCGATCAGCGGGTCGACGTTGGCCTCGCCTGCGGCGGCGATCAAGCGGGCCAGGCGCGCCTGCTGCAGTTGCGCCACCCACAGCCCGGCCGGTACCGACAACAGCGCAGCGCCCGCCATGCCCCAACCGCTGCCCAGCCACAGGCCCAGCCCGCAAGCCGCTTGGCTCAGGGCAATGAACGGCAGCCAGCCGATCACGCCGCTGGCCCAGCGCTGCCGGCTGGAGTGCACAGGCTTGCCTGCATTGATGCGCGCATACAACGCCTGGGCACGGCGGATCTGGTCGGCATCAGGCTTGACCCGTACCGATTCGTAACCCACCACCTGGCTGTTCTCCAGGATCGGGGTGACATAGGCGTTCACCCAGTAATAGTCGCCGTTCTTGCAGCGGTTCTTGACGATGCCCATCCATGGCTTGCCTGCCTTGAGGGTTTCCCACATATGGCCGAACACCGCCGAGGGCACATCGGGGTGGCGCACCACGTTGTGCGCTGAGCCGAGCAGCTCCTGGCGAGCGAAGCCGCTGATTTCCACGAAGGCTTCGTTGCAATAGGTGATGGTGCCGCGGGTATCAGTGGTGGAAATCAAACGCTGATGGGCAGGAAAAGTGCGTTCGCGTTCGGTGATGGGCTGGTTGTTACGCATGGCAGATCCGCTTGCAAGGTGGCTTGTGCGGTGTATCGGCGCGCGCGTGTGAAACTGTAATGAAGGGCAAGGCCCTGGGCGAGCCAGGGCCTTGTGGGCGCAGCGTGGTGATGCTGAAGCTCAGGCGATCAGAACTTCGCTTCCAGGTCGACCTGCAGCGTGTTGACGTTGAGGTCGTTGCCGGCGCGTTGGGTGCTGCTGGCCGGCAGCGAGTCGGTCTCGGCGAGGAAGTAGGTCACCCCTAGGCCGAAGTTCTTGCTGATTTCGTAACCCACTTTGAGCTTGTGGCCGCGCGAGCCTGTGAAGCCGTTGGCGAAGTCCGAATCGGTGAAGCCGCCCACTACCGCGTTGCGCTGTACGTCGCGGTAGTTGTAGTCCAGTGACCAGTCACCCAGTTTGGTTTTGGTGCCGGCCAGCCAGCCGGTGTCCTGGTCGCTGTCGGTGGCCTGGTTGTTGACGTACTGGCCATAGAAGGCGAGGGGGATCGGCAGGTTTTTCAGGTCGACCTGGCCGAAGGCTTCGTACAGGCGGAAGTCGTTGGTAGTGTTGCCGTTGCGCGAGAGCGTGCCGGTGCCGATCGGGTCGTTGTCGTCGTTCTTGAAGGCGTAGACACTGCCACCGAGGGTGACTTTCAGCGCATTGCCCAGGTCGAAGCGGGTGCCCAGCTGGCCGCTGAACATCGACAGGTCGTGCTTGTACTGGTAGCCCTCGCCGTCGACGTTGTCCTTGAGGTTGAAGTAACCGGTGCTGCCGAACAGCTCAACACCCTGGCCCACGGCCAGTTTGTAGGTCGCCGCGGCGCCTTCGGGGTTGAGGTCTCCGTCCCAGATGATGTCTCCCATGCTTACCCAAGGCTGAGCCATCTTGCCACCGATCAGGTGCAGGTTAGGCAGGGCGTTGGGGTGCCAGTCCAGGTACGCCTGGTCGACCCACAGTTGCTTCTTGGCGAATGCAGTGGTGCCGTCGGCATTCAGGTCCTGGTTGGTGGAACGGCCATCGGAGCTGCTGCCAGTGGCCAGGCGGATACCGCCGTCGACTTCAGGGTTGATCTGGCTGTACACACCGAACCGGGCGCGCACTCGCTCGCGGTCGGCGCTGCGGCTGTTGTCCAGGCGGTTGCCCTGGCTGCGAACGTCTTCGTAGCGCAGGCGCAGGTCACCCTTGATCTGGGTCTTGGACGCCCAGGCCACTTTCTGTTCGAAGGAAGACAGCTCGTCTTTCTTGGCCTTGACGTCGGCGATGGCCTGCGCCTGGGCGGCGTCTGCCTGCTGCTTGGCCTGAGTTTCCTTGGCCAGGTCTGCCGACAGCTCAGTGTACTGAGCGCCGCTGATCGAGCCATTGGCGCGCAGCATCTCAAGCAGCTTGGCGTCGACGGCGGCACCTGCCGGAGCGCTCAGGGCCATGAACAGGCCCGTGCACACGGTCGCTCCGGTCAGTGTGGAAACAGCACGCATATGGTTCTCCCTATCGAAATATGGGGAGGCGACGGCCACCCCGAATACCTTGCGTTCACGCCCGCAGCCTTGGGTATCAGGTGGCATCTGGGCGGCGAAAAACTGGCGCAAGTATTGCGGCGGGTAATGACAGAATGATGGCCATCGCATGTCATCTAAATGACTATTTGTCTCCTAAAGTGCCGAGGCAGAGCCTTTTCTGCGGGCAGCAGGCGTGCAACTAAGGCTGATTCATCGGGCGTCGCGAAAGCTTCGCTATCGTTCGGGGGTTTTGGGATACTGCCTGTTACATCCCTGCCGAGGAGGGCGTGATGCCAGTCCAAGTGCTCGATTCACTGGAGCAGATCAGCGCGCAGCGCTGGGATGCCCTGCTACCCCGCCAGCAGCCGTTTCTGCGTCACGGCTTTTTGAGCGCACTGGAAGCCAGCGGCAGCCTTGGGGCCGGGAGCGGTTGGCGCCCCGAGCACTTGGTATTAGAGGAGGCTGGCCAGTTGCAGGCAGCTTTGCCGGCCTATCGCAAGTGGCACAGCTACGGCGAATACGTCTTCGACCACGGCTGGGCCGATGCCTGCCGGCGCGCAGGCATCCCCTATTACCCCAAGCTGCTGGCCGCGGTGCCGTTCAGCCCGGTCACCGGCCCGCGCGTGCTGGCCGCCGATGCCGATGCGGCGCGCCGCCTGGTTGCGTCATTGCCCGGGCATCTGCAGGCACAAGGGCTTTCCAGTGCTCATATCAACTTCACCGAGCCGAGCCTCGATGCCCTGATGGCCAGCCAGCCCGGTTGGCTTGAACGATGGGGTTGCCAGTACCACTGGCATAACCGGGGCTACCGAGACTTCCAGGATTTCCTCGACAGCCTGAGCTCGCGAAAGCGCAAGCAGATGCGCAAGGAGCGCGAGCAGGTAGCCGGGCAAGGTATCGGCTTCGAATGGCGGCGGGCCCAAGACATGAGCGAAGCCGCCTGGGATTTCGTCTACGCCTGCTATGCAAATACGTATGAAGTGCGTGGCCAGGCGCCTTACCTGAACCGTGCGTTTTTCAGCCTGGTCGCCGAACGCCTGCCTGAAGCGATCCGCGTGGTGCTGGCGGTGCAACATGGCCGCCCGGTGGCCATGGCATTCAGCCTGGTAGGGGAAGGCTGCTTATACGGGCGCTACTGGGGATGCCTGGCCGAATTCGATCGGCTGCATTTCGAGACCTGTTTCTACCAAGGCATGGCGTATGCCATCGAGCAAGGGCTGGCCCTTTTCGATGCGGGAGCTCAGGGTGAGCACAAGCTGATCCGTGGCTTCGAGCCAACCCTCACACGCTCCTGGCATTACCTGGTTCATCCGGGTTTGCACGATGCGGTGGCTGATTTTCTGGAACAGGAAAGGGCGGGGGTGGCCGCCTATGCCGAGCAGGCGCGGGAGGCGTTGCCCTATCGCCAGGCGTGAAGCGCGCTGAGGTGTTGCAATGGCGCAGGAACACACATTCATGAGCCTTATTTGAAAACAGCCGCCCGCGCCGGAGCGCGGTGGCGGCATGTACGGCAGCGGGGCGGTGGGTCAGTGTACGGAGCCAGCCGCTGGTTGAACCCGATGCACCAGATGGTCCAGGCCCAGCGAGGTGAGCGTTTTCGGGCTTACCCACACTTCCAGCGCCACGGCGTGCTCAACGCCCACCGTGCGCGCGGCGCCCATACGGCGAAAATCCAGGCCAAGGCGCTTGAGCAGGCGTTCGACCCCGACGGTCGTGACCGTCACATAGCGTGCGATGGAATGGTTGACGCCGAATTCCATCAGCGAGCGGATCGCCTGGGTGGTGGTTTGCGACAGCTGCGCCGGCAAGGTGCCGTCACCCTGGATAGCGAAACGGCTCAGCTCCCAGGTGTGGGCGTCGGCAGGGGCTTGGCTGCCGTCGAGCAGTTCAGGGAACGTGTCGGCGAGCATGTTCGGCCCGCTGGTAGGCAGCAGCCGCCAGCAGCCAATCACGTCGGCCTGGTTTTCCAACATCATGTAATAAGGGTCAAGCGCATCATAACCGTCGATTTCCATGTCGCCGATCAACGCGACATCCCACTGTTTGCGCACTTTGAAAACTTGTGCGCGCAGGCGGTGCATGGCGAACAATTGATCGTGGGAGAACTGGTGGCGGGCGCGGATCGAGATTTCCATAATGACTCCGTGTTTTTTCAGAGAAGTCTCGGATCTTATATTCAGGGTGAATATTGGCTACCCGCCGAAATTGGGAGGTTGTATCGCGGCGAAATCGTGGCAAAGTCCAGTGTTTTTACAGCGGTGAAGTACATGAAACCGAATAAATCTAGAAACTCGGCATTGGTTCGTGAACTGGTTCAGCGGCGGGTCGACCACAACTTGAGCCAAAAGGCCTTCTGGGCACGCTTCGGTATCAGCCAGGCGAACGCCAGCCGCATCGAGACCACGGCGATGCTGTCGCCTTCCCTATCGATCCTGTTGCAGCTCTATGCCCAGGGCGTTATCCCGGACGAGCGGCTGGCGGTGTGTGACGCGCGTGACTGAGGGTTGAGCAACAGGCCCGGTCAGGGAGTGATCAAGCCCAGCTCGATGGCGCGCACCACCGCCAGGCGGCGGCTGCTGACGCCAAACTTGCGGCGGATGTTCTTGAAGTGGAATTCCACCGAGGCCGAGGCGATCGACAGAATGACGCCGATCTCCCAGCTGGTCTTGCCGGCAGCACTCCAGTAGAGCACTTCACGCTCGCGCTCGGTGAGTTGCGGGCGTTCAGCTGTGGTGCCCAGCAACCGCGGCGCACCGCCCAGGGCGAAGTCGCGCAGCAGGATAGCCCTGCCCAGGAGTATCTCCATGTCTTTGGCGAACGCCTTGGGCGAATGATTGGCATAGCTCAGGCTGAGCATGCCCACCTCGCCTTGCGGCTCATGAATGGGGAGGGTGAAGCCTTGGCGCAAACCATGATGCGCCGCTTCTTCTGAAAAGTTCTTTTCAGCCGAAGAGCGATAAATGGCGTCGTTCCAGATAATGGGGAACTTGTTTTTGAGGCTGTGCGCAACCACCGGGTCGATGTTGGCATAAGCGTGGGCGTCATATTGGGCGCGCCAGGCACTGCGAAAGTTGCTATGGATCACCGCGGCACTGTTATCGGCTGCTTTATTGGGCTTGAGCGCGATAAGAAACCCCGAGGCACCCATGTTCGTCGCGGCGCGCTGTAACAAGCTCAACCACTCATCCGGCTGCGTTGCACAAGCGAGCTCATTCAGCTCTTGGGCAAATCCGATCATGTTCTCTCAATGCACGGCCTTGGCCGCCGTAAGCGCAATACGATTCGCGACCTTACTCTTTTGGGTTGGCCGCTTCAACCTGAGCGCGCAAAGCGGCCCCGCCAAGCGCCCGAACGGTCAAGTGCAACCGTAAGCGTGCGAGCAAGGCGGGCTGGCGATCGGTCAATGATTCACCGTATGCGCCAGCATGACCGACAACTGGCACAGCGGCCTGCCGCTCTGCTCGCGCCACTGGTTGAAGGCCGCTTGGGCGGCCGCGATATCACGCTGGCTGGTGGGGGCTTTGTCGACGACACCCTGAGCGACCAGTGCCGCACACACATCATCGGTGAGCACGAACGTATCCTTGCCGATCATCCGCAGGAAACGCGGCGCCGAGAGCCCGCCCAGCTGGTTGCCGTGCTGGCGAAGGTAGCGCCAGAGGCCGCTGATGTCTTCTTCGGGCCAGTTCGCAACGAATGCGCCGAAGCTGCCATGTTCGCGGGCGATGTCCAGCACCATCTGGGCATTGCGCGGCACGCTTTTGAGCTTGCCCAAGTGACGGATCAGGCGGGTGTCCTGCATCATCCTTTCAAGGTGCTCGGCGCTCATCAGCACCACTTTTTCAGGGTCGAAACCGAAGAACACGCTCTCGAAAGCTGGCCACTTGGCATCGACCAGGCTGTGCTTGAGCCCAGCGCGGAAGATGCGCAGCGTCAGGGTCGAGAGATAACGGTCGTCGCTGAGCGCCAGCAGTTCAGCGCGCTCACGCGGTTTTGGCAGCCAGGCTTCGAGCGCAGCCTTCGAACCAAAGCGCTGCAGGGCGAAGTCGTGCAGCCAGGCGTAATCACGCATGCGGCCCCTCCAGGCGCTGTGCCGTGCGGGCCAGCCGCAGGCCGAGGGCCTTGCACAGCGCGATCTCATGTTCATCCAGGGCGCGCTTGCCATCGTTGCCGGCATGGTGGCTGGCACCGTAGGGCGTGCCGCCGCCACGGGTGTCGAGCAATGCCTGCTCGCTGTAGGGCAGCCCGGTGATGAGCATGCCGTGGTGCAGCAGCGGCAGCATCATCGACAGCAGGGTGCTCTCCTGGCCGCCGTGCAGGCTTGCGGTGGAGGTAAATACCCCAGCGGGCTTGTTCACCAGGGCGCCTGACAACCACAGGCTGCTGGTGCCATCGAGAAAGTACTTGAGCGGCGCAGCCATGTTGCCGAAGCGGGTGGGGCTCCCCAGCGCCAGGCCAGCGCACTGCTTGAGGTCGTCGAGGGTGGCGTAAGGCGCGCCGCTGTCGGGCACTGCCGGTGCGGTGGCTTCGCAATCACTGGAAACTGCTGGCACTGTGCGCAGGCGGGCCTCTAGCCCTGCCTGCTCCACGCCGCGGGCGATGTAGCGGGCCATTTCAGCGGTGGCTCCGTGGCGGCTGTAATACAGCACCAGAATGAACGGTTGCGTACTCATGGCAGGATCTCCAATACCTTTTCTGGCGGCCGGCCAATGACCGCCCGCTCGCCGTTGACCAGGATCGGCCGCTCGATCAGCCTGGGGTGCTCGACCATCGCGGCGATCAACGCAGCGTCGGACAGGGCCGGGTCGGCCAGGTTCAAGCTTTTGTATTCCTCCTCGCCGGTGCGCAGCAGCGCCCGCGCGCCGATGCCCAGCTTGTTCAGCAACCCTTGTAGAGCAGCGCTGCTGGGGGGCGTTTCGAGGTAACGCACCACCACAGGCGCCAGGCCACGCGCCTCGAGCAGTTCCAGGGCGCTGCGGGATTTGGAGCAGCGCGGGTTGTGATAGAGGGTCAAGTCGGTCATGAGGCTCGCCAGTTCCAAGGGGGGGCCGGTATTCTACCCGGCATTGTCGAGAGGAGGAGGCCTGGTGCCATGTTGCGACGCCGGTTGATGCCTTGGCTGCTCGGTGCCTGCTTGCTCGCAAGTGGCTGCGACCGCGACTGGGGGCCTGATGCCAACGGCCAGGCGGTCAGCGCTGCGCAGTTGAAGGGCCAGTGGTGGGTATTGAACTACTGGGCCGACTGGTGCGGCCCCTGCCGCCGTGAAGTGCCCCAGCTCAATGCGCTCGCGAGCGAGGGTGTCAGTGTGGTGGGGGTGAATTTCGACCACTTGCAGGGCGAAGCGCTGCGCCACGCCGCCAGCACGTTGGGCATAGGCTTTCGCGTGCTGGCCCAGGACCCTGCCCAGCGCCTTGGCCTGCCCCCCAGCGAGGGCCTGCCTGTGACCTACCTGATCGGCCCCGACGGCACGGTGCGAGAGCGCCGTGTCGGTGAGCAAACTGCTGCTGGCCTCAAGGCGCGGTTGGCGGCGTTGAAGGGCGGGTAGAGGGCTGGCGTTGCAGGCGCCGCGGCAGCATGCCCAACAGCACGGTGTCACGATCGATGAAGTGATGCTTGAGCGCGATAAGAACATGCCCACCCACCAATGCGCCGCATAGCCAGGCGACCCAAGTGTGGAAGATGCCCACTGCATGCTGCACCGCCTCGTTTGGCGCCATCAGCGCGGGCAGCTTGACCAGCCCGAGCATCCACACTTCGTGGTTGCCCGAAGAACTCCATAACCAGCCCGACAGCGGCAGGGCCATCAACGCCACGCCATAGAGAAACAGGTGCCCGGTATGGGCCGCTCTGCGCATGGCAGGGGCCATGCTTGCCGGTAGCGCCGGGGCAGGGTGCGCCAAGCGCCACGCGACCCGCACCACAACCAGCACCAGCACCGTACTGGCCAGGGCCTTGTGCAGCAGGGTGATGCGATGGTCGGCGTTGATGCTGTGCCAGTGCACGGCCGACAGGCCCAGCAACCAGGCGCATAGCCAGATCGCGGCCATCGCCCAGTGCAGCCATTTGGCGGTGGAGGTGTAATGGTCGATGCGTTGCATGTGGCGGTTCCTGATGCCGGGCCTGGCCGGTTATATACCCGGCCGGCCCAGGCACTGCAAATCAGGCCGTTTGCGGGTGGGCGCGCGCCAGAATCCAGTCGACGAAATGGCGGATCTTTGGCACTTCGGCCGCATGCTCGGGGTACGCCAGAAAGTGCGCGCCCTGGCTGGGCATCGGATGCGCCACGGGCACTACCAGCTTGCCGTCGGCCAGCTCCTCGGCCACCAGATAGCGTGGCACCAACGCTATACCGCACCCGGCAATGGCGGCGTGGATGCACATGTAGAAGGTGTCGAAGCGCGGGCCATGATAGCTGCCTGCTGAATGCAGGCCTTGAGCGAGGAACCAGTCATGCCAGGCTTCCGGGCGCGACGTGCATTGCAGCAGCACGGTGGTGGCGAGGTCTTCGGCGCATGCCAGTGGCGTGCTGGCAAGAAGGTCTGGCGCACACACCGTGACCACCTCCTCGCCGAACAGCTCGATGCACGTTGCCCCAGGCCAGGTGCCCTGGCCGAAGAAAAACGCCACGTCCGCCCGTGACTGGGTGAGGTCGAAGGGTTCGAGCTCGTTGCGGATCTCCAGGTGAATGTTCGGATACTGCTTGCCGAACCCCTTGAGCGCCGGGATCAGCCAACGCGCGCCGAAGGTGGGCTGGGTGGCCACCCGAAGCACTTCGGTTTCACCACCGTAGGAGAGGATGTAGCGGCTGGACATGTCGATCTGGGTGAGGATCTTGTTGACCTCGGCCAGGTACAGCGAGCCCGCCGGTGTGAGCTGCAGGCGCCTGCGCACCCGCTGGAACAGGTGGTGGCGCAGCATGTCTTCCAGCTGCGCCACTTGCTTGCTCACGGCGCTCTGGGTCAGGTGCAGCTCCTGCGCCGCGCGGGTGAAACTCAGGTGCCGTGCGGCGGCTTCGAAGCACTGCAGGGCAGTCATGGAGGGGGTCAGACGTTTCGACATGGCGCAATCGCAACAGCCAAAAACCGCGACTATACCCCAGCCTTTGGCCCCCGGCCCTGTGGCTCGACGCTTTTTCCCACAGCCCATGCGTAGTAAAGTCGCTTTTTTGTGACACTTGTTTCATGCGTGTGCCTAAGGCCTGTTGCACAATGGGCGCCATGTGATATTTCCAGGATCCGCAATGTCTGAATTCCACCGTTTCGGTGCCTTGCGCACCGGCGTCGTGCTGGCGCTGCTGGCTGCCAGCGTCGTTGGCTGCTCGTCTTCCAAGAAGGCCGGCATCTACGAGCACGAGAGCTTCGACGACTCCGGCACCTTCTCGCGCAATTATCCTGTCAGCGACATGGCCTCCTGCGAGGCGGCCCGCCGTGCGCTGCTGAGCCAGGGCTACATCATCACCAGCAGCGATCCGAAGCTTGTGGCTGGCCACAAGAGTTTCCAGCAAACCGCCGACACGCACCTGGAGATCAGCTTCAACGTCACCTGCGCCGCCGACACCACCACCAACAAAAGCTCGATCGTGTTCGCCAACGCCTTGCTTGATCGCTATGCGCTGAAGAAGTCCAATACCTCCGCCAGCCTGGGTGTGGGCGTGCTGGGCTCGGTGTCGATGCCGATCGGCTCCAGCGATGACTCGATGGTCAAGGTGGCCAGCGAAACGGTAGCGTCCGATACCTTCTACGACCGCTACTTCGCCCTGGTCGAAAACTTCCTGCCGCCGGAGACGAAAAAGGCTGCGCACATCGAAGAGAAACCCAGCAAGGAGCTGGGCGTGCCTGAAGAACAGGCTGCCAAGCCAGCGAAGGCTGCGGCCGCCGCACCGGCGCCGCATGAGGCGGCCGCGCAGCCGGCACCACAGCCCGCAACCGCTGCGCCGGCAGCACCTGCCAGCCTGTCGGCACCCGCTTCGCCGGCCGCTACCGCTCCCCAGGCGCAGCCTGCTGCCGACGGCTCCAGCGCCCAGCCAAGCCCCGAACCGAGTTCCGAACCCGTGGCGCCTCCGGCCGACGCTGCACCTATCGAAGTTCAGGGGCAGTAATCTGCCGGGCTCAGCGCCGGGCCTTGCGCACGCAGCCCGGCGTTTCTCCACTCCACCGTTTGAACGCTCGGGCAAAGGCCTCGGCGGAGGCGAAACCGAGCAGGTAGGCAATCTCGCCGAAGGCCAGCTCCGTGTCACGGATATACGCCAGCGCGAGATCACGGCGCGTGTCGTTGAGCAGCTCGCGAAAGCCCACGCCTTCCTCGGCAAGCTTGCGCCGTAGCGTCCAGCTCGGCATCTTCAGCCGTGCAGCCAGGCTTTCCAGGTCTGGCTCGCGGCCGCCGCTGAGCATCGGGCCCAGCAAGGCCACCACGCGCTCGCTCAGGCGCCGGCCGCGGGTGAGCTGTTCCAGTTCGGTTTCGCACAGTTGCAGCAATTGCTGCCAGGTGCCGGGGCAGTGCGCCGGGTTAGGCAGGGCCATCTGCTGCTTGCTCAGGCGCACGCCGTTGCCCGGTGCTTCGAAGCGCACAGGCTGCTGGCACAGCGGTGCATACGCCGGAGCGTAGCCGGGCGCCGGAAATTCGATCAACAGCTGTTCGGCCACCAGCGGCGCGCCTACTAGCGCCCCCAGTTGATGCAGCCAGCCACTGAGCAGCGAATCGACCACAAAACGGTTGAAACGGTTATAGGGTGCGATGGAGTAGAACCATAGCCAGGCGCCCTCGGCATCTTCGGCCAGATGCGAGTGGCCGCGGTAGTTGCTGGCATACAGCGGCTCGAAGCGCAGCAGGGTACGGGCTGCCTCGCCCAAGGTGGGCGCCTGGGCTGCCGCCACCCCGGCCAGCCCGGCGACCGGTAGCCGGCATAGCTCGCCCATGCGCAGGCCCAAGGCTGGCTCGCCGGCCAGGCCGATCGCGGCATGGCCAAGGCGCATGTAGCGTGGGATCGACAGCCGCGCGCCGGGTTCGGCCAGGCGCTGTGGGGTGAGGCCAAAGCTCTCCAGCAGTGCTTGCGGAGCGTAGCCGCTGGCGCCCAAGGCCTGCCCCAGCAGGCCGGCGAAGTTCACCGACAGCTCGCCCAGGCGTAGGCGTGGTGCGGGGGTCACAGCCACAGGTTGACCAGCCGGGCGCCGGGCCCTGGTGCAGCCTCGTGCACCTGGCCATCATGGGCCACGAAACTTTGCCCATCGTTGCGCCGGTCCCAGAAACGCCCCTGCAGAAACACCCCCACGCTCGGCACCGGCAGCGCGGCGCCAGCGGCGGCCCAGCGGCCATGTTCCTGCGGCCAGCCATCGCCATCGACCCAGGCAGGGATGGCCAGCAGCTGTGCGCCGGCGGCCACCAGTGCCCTGGCCTGATCGGTGTCGAGGCTGTCGTGGCCGATCATCACGCCCAGGCGCCCGGCAGGGGTGTCGAACAGGGCTGAGCTTGCGTTGGCATCGCTGTCGGCAACACCGCGCAAGGCGCCGGCCAGCACTTGCCGCACCGGTTGGCCAATCACTTGGCCATCGGGCCCGAATACCAGTGTGACGTTGTAGAGCGGCCCGCTGCCGGCCCTGAGTTCTCCTTGGTCCAACACCGGGGTGGGCAACACGACACTGCCAGCCACCAGGGTGACGCCGAATTCGCGCGACAAACCGCCGAACAGACGCATGTATTCATGGGCCATATGGTGAGCCTTCAGGCGCAGGCGCGCATCAGCGGAGCGGTCAGTGTCCTCGGCGCCCAACCAGGCCCAGGCGAAGCTCAGCGGGTGGGTGGCGGCCAGCCAGTGGCTGGCTTCGCTGTGGTGGCTGGCTTGGTAGAACTCGCGCTTTTCACCGCGCAGCCAGAGCCAGGTGCCGGTGTGCTCGGGCAGCACGACAATCGTGCGTGGGTTGAGCAGCCCCCATTGCCGAGCCTGGGCCAGCCAGGCGTGCAACTTGAGCCGTAGGCGCGGCAGGTCGTGGTAATCGGGCGCGAAGAGCTCGGCTTGCACACCCAATAGGTTACCGCGCTCGCTCGGCGTGCCCTCGTTGACGGCCAATTGCACGCGCAGGTCGGCCAGGTAATGCGCAGGTTCGCGTTTCTGCGCCCAGTAGCCATAGCTGCCGGCAACAGCCACGGCGAGCAGCAGCGACAGGAAAATCAGAAACTTGCGCATGGAAAACAGCCCAGGGGAAGGACGCGCTCAGGGTAGTCGGCCTGCACGCCAGGATCAATAACTTGTCAGTTTCGATCATTGAGCAGGCCGGCAAGCCGCTTTACTGTGGCGCTCAGCCAGGCGCCCCATACACTTTCATAAACGGCGCCGCCGACCGTGAACCGCTGGAGCCTGTCATGACCACCGCCACCTATCCGCACTTGCTCGCCCCGCTGGACCTGGGTTTCACGACCCTGCCCAATCGCTGCCTGATGGGCTCGATGCATACCGGGCTGGAAGAGCGACCTGGTGGGTTCGAGCGCATGGCGGCGTATTTTGCCGAGCGCGCCCGTGGCGGTGTGGGCTTGATGGTCACCGGCGGGATCGCGCCCAACGAGGAGGGCGGTGTGTATGCCGGGGCCGCCAAGCTCACCACCGAGGCCGAGGCGGCGCAACATCGCATCGTCACCGAGGCGGTGCATGCCGAAGGCGGCCGCATCTGCCTGCAGATCCTGCACGCCGGGCGCTATGCCTACAGCCCCAAGTCGGTGGCCCCCAGTGCCTTGCAGGCACCGATCAACCCGTTCAAGCCCCATGCGCTTGATGACGCAGGGGTGGAGCAGCAGATCGACGACTTCGTTCGTTGCGCCTCGCTCGCCCAGCAGGCTGGCTACGACGGCGTTGAGGTGATGGGCTCTGAAGGCTATTTCATCAATCAGTTCCTGGCCGCTGCCACCAACCACCGCACCGACCGCTGGGGCGGGCCCTTCGAGCAGCGCATGCGCCTGCCGGTGGAGATCGTGCGGCGTATCCGCCAAGCGGTGGGCGAGCGTTTCATCATCATCTACCGCCTGTCGATGCTCGATCTGGTAGAGGGCGGCAGTGATTGGCCGGAGATCGTGCAATTGGCCCAGGCCATCGAGCAGGCGGGCGCCAGCTTGATCAACACCGGCATCGGCTGGCACGAGGCGCGTATCCCCACCATCGCCACCAAGGTGCCGCGCGCGGCCTTCGCCCAAGTTACGGCCAAGTTGCGCGGCGCAGTGAAACTGCCGTTGATCACCACCAACCGCATCAATACACCGGAGGTGGCCGAGCGGGTGCTGGCCGAGGGGTGTGCCGACATGGTGTCGATGGCCCGGCCGCTGCTGGCCGACCCCGCCTTCATCGCCAAGGCCGCCGCCGGGCGCGCTGACGAAATCAACACCTGCATCGGCTGCAACCAGGCCTGCCTGGACCACACCTTCGCCGGCAAGCTCAGCAGCTGCCTGGTGAACCCGCGCGCCTGCCACGAAACCGAGCTGGTCTATCACCCGGCAAGCCCCGCCCGGCGCGTTGCGGTGGTTGGCGCCGGCCCGGCGGGCCTGGCGGCGGCGACGGTGGCGGCCGAGCGGGGCCACCAGGTGGTGCTGTTCGACAGCGCCGCCGAGATCGGTGGCCAGTTCAACGTGGCCCGGCGCATCCCGGGCAAGGAAGAATTCAACGAAACGCTGCGCTATTTCCGCCGCAAGCTGACCACCACCGGGGTGAGCGTGCGGCTGGGGCAGCGCGTCGAGGCGCAGCAGTTGCTGGCCGAAGGCTTCGATGAAGTGGTGCTGGCCACGGGTATCGTGCCGCGCACCCCGGCCATCGAAGGCATCGGCCACCCCAGCGTGCTGAGCTACCTCGATGTGATCCTCGGCCATCGCCCGGTAGGCCGGCGGGTGGCGGTGATCGGTGCCGGCGGCATCGGCTTCGATGTCAGCGAGTTTCTGGTGCAGCAGGGCCCTGCAGCGAGCCTGGACGTGGGCCTGTTCTACAAGGAATGGGGCATCGACCCGAGCCTGGAAGCGCGAGGCGGTGTCGCCGGCGTGGCCGCTCAGCCCGAGGCGCCCGCACGAGAGGTTTACCTGCTGCAACGCAAGGCGTCCAAAGTCGGCGACGGCCTGGGCAAGACCACCGGCTGGATTCACCGGCTGGGCCTGAAGCACAAGCAGGTGCACATGCTCGGTGGTGTCGAGTACCTGAAGATCGACGACGCCGGGCTGCATGTTCGCGTGCAAGGCGGCCCACCCCAGGTGCTGGCGGTCGATAATGTCGTCGTGTGTGCAGGCCAGGAGCCTCGCCGCGAGCTCTACGACGCCCTGAAGGCCGCTGGCCAGGCGGTGCACTTGATCGGCGGCGCCGACGTGGCCGCCGAGCTCGATGCCAAGCGCGCCATCGACCAAGGCAGCCGGCTGGCGGCGGTGCTCTGAGCGGTTACACTGCGCGCCCCACCCGTGTGAGCGTGCGATGTTCCACCTAGCCCAACCGCCCCTTGAGCCCCTGCGCCTGCCGGGGCTTGCCGATGCTGCCGTGTTGAGGCTGGATCGGGTCGACCCGCTGATCACCGGTAATAAGGCCTACAAGCTCGAAGGCTACCTGCACGCAGCCGAGCGTGCCGGGTGCAGCGGGTTGATCAGCCTGGGCGGCGCTCATTCCAACCATTTGCACGCACTGGCCGCTGCAGGCCAGCGGCTGGGCTTCCAGACCGTGGGCCTTCTGCGCGGCGAGCCTGTCGACACCCCCACGGTGCGCGACCTGCGGGCCTGGGGCATGGGCTTGCACTGGCTTGGCTACGGAGGCTACCGGGCGCGCCACCAGCCAGATTTCTGGGAGCCTTGGCGAGCGCGCTACCCGCAGTTGTACCCCGTGCCGGAGGGCGGCGCTGGCCCTCTGGGCGAGGCCGGTTGTGCACGGTTGGTAGAGCAAGCGCTGGCTCAATTGCCGGCCTTGGGCTGGGACGATTTCGATGCCTGGTGGCTTGCTGCAGGCACCGGTACGACCGCAGCCGGAATAGCCCGCGCCGATGCCCGCCCGGTATACGCAGCCATGGCAGTGCCGCCAGGGCAGGGTGTAGAGCAGGTGGTGCAGGGGCTGGGTGTTGAGTTGGTGAACGCTGCACGCGCAGGCTTCGGTCGCAGCGATGCACAGCTTGAGGCGTTCGTTGCGAAATGTGCGCTCCCGGTGGAGCCGGTCTATACAGGCAAGGCACTGATGGCGCTGTTGCAGCACCCCGTGGCCGCGCAGCGGGTGTTGGTGATTCATACCGGTGGCATTCGTACGGAGCCATCCGCCGGTAGCGGTGGTCTTCTGGCTATCGACCCTGCCTGAGGTTACCTGCCGCATGTTGCCCGAGCTGCTCATCAATCGCCGCCTGTTCTTCGCCCTTGACCTGCCGGCGCCGCAGCGCAAAGCCGTCGCACGCTGGCGTGCCGAGCTGCACCTTCGCGCGGGCAAGCCCGTGCCGTCGGGCAATTTCCACATCACCCTGATGTTTCTCGGCGAAGTGCCTCTGGCTCAACTGGAAGCAATCTACGACGCCGTTGAGGCAATGCCCAAGCCCGAAGGGCAGGTCCTGCTGCTGCTCGATCAGCTGGACCACTGGCGCGCCGCCGAAGCCCTGGTGCTCGCCGCGCGCCAGCCGCCCAAGGCCCTGTTGCGGCTGGTCTACAACCTCGAACAGGCGCTGCTGCCGTTGGGCCTGGGTGATACCCGGCGTGAATACCGGCCCCACCTGACGCTGGCACGCAAATATTCAGGCCAGATTCCCGAGGCCGGCATGGCGCCGGAGTTCATGCTGCGCGCAGGGGCGTTTGGCCTTTATGAATCGGTACGGGGCCAATACCGCCTCCTGCGCAGTTGGGCGTTGGCAGGTTAGGCCTCCTGCGCCGCCAGCGCTCGTTGAACCGCCGGCCGCTGCGCCGTAGCCTGGTGCCAGCTGTGAAGGCGCGGCCATTGGCTTAATGACAGCCCCACCCGCGTGAACCATCCCAGCACCGCGAACAGGTAAGCGTCACTCAGATCGAAAGGCCGTTGTGGGTCCAGGTGGCCTTCCAGGTAGTCCACGCGTTTGAATAACTTCTCCCGCGCACTGTGCAGCACGGCCTCTGGCCAATCGCGGTTGAACAACAGCGCCACCTTCGGGTGCAATTCGCTGCCGATGAAGTTCAGCCGCTCCAGCAGCCGCCAGCGCTCCAGGCTGCCGGCGGGCGGTGCGAGGCCAGCATCGGGCTTGAGGCTATCCAGATACTGCAGGATCACCGGTGCTTCGGTGATGACTTCACCGTCGTCGCGCACCAGCGCCGCAACGTAGCCTTTGGGGTTAATGGTGAGGTAGTCCTGGTCGTCAGCGGTGCGTTTGGTCTGGTTGTTCACCTTCACTGCCTGGTAGGGCAGGCCGAGCTCCTCAAGCACGATGTGGCTGGCCAGGGAGCAGGTGTTGGGGGCGAAATAGAGTTTCATGGCAGTTGGCTCTCATCGAGGATGACGGTTGCGAAACGGTCATGCAGCGCTGCCAGGGCTGCGCGGTGCACATCGGCAGCGGCCAGCACCGGGCCGCCGGAGGGGTCGGGCAGGTCGCGGGTTGCGCAGGCACTGGCTACCAGGGTTACACGATAGCCGTGATCCAGCGCCGCGCGAACGGTGGCGCTCACGCACATGTGGGTCTGGAAGCCCGCCACGATCAGCTCCGGCCGGCGCAGCGCCACCAGGCAACGGGCAAGGTCGGTGCCGGCAAAACTGTTGGGCAAGGTCTTCTCGACCCGGGTCTCGCCTTCAACCGGGGCCAGGGCCTGAATGAAGCGCCCGCCGGCGGCAGGGTCGAACAACCCACCGGTGCTGCCGCGATGAGCCACGTGCACCACTGGTGCGCCGTGGGCCCGGGCGGCGGCGAGCAAGCGAGCGGCGCTGCTCACCGCTGCGTCCATGTTGGTCAGCGCCAGGGGGCCGTGCAGGTATTGGTCCTGATGATCGATCAGCAGCAAGGCTGCGTCTTGCCAGCGTGCGGGGGCGCGGCTGGCGCCGGCGAGGTCGAGCAGGGTGGTGGCCATGGGTGTCTCCAGTGCAGTTGTGCGACTACGGTAAGCCAGCCTAACCTGTGCGTAAATTCACTATCGGAGCACAGCGACTGTGCAAAAAAGCACACTCTCCTGGGATGACCTTCTGACCCTCTCCACCCTTGAGCGCAGCGGCAGTTACGCCCAGGCTGCCCGCGAGCTAGGCCTGACCCACGCGACGGTGATCCGCCGCCTGCGCAAGCTCGAAGCCGCGCTGGGCCTGCCTGTGCTGACCCGCGCCGAAGGGGCCTTCGTGCTCACCCCGGCCGGCCACAACGCGCTGGCCGCCGCGCGGCAGATGGAGCAAGCCGCGCAACACCTGCAGCATCAGCTGGACAGCGCCGGTAGCGGTGTGGCCGGGCAGGTCCGCATTGCGGTCACCGGCGCGCTGGGGGTGCAAGTCTTGGCGCCGGCTTTGCCAGCATTACTCAGTGCGCACCCGCAACTGGAGGTGCGGCTGGAGCTCGACGACCGCATTGCCAGCCTTGCCCGGCGCCGCGCGCACATCGGCGTACGCCTGGCGCGGCCGGAGGAGCCAGGGGTCGTCGCGCAGCGGGTAGGGCAATTGGGGTTTGGCCTTTACCGGGCGCACGCGACCGTGCCCACGCCTGCCACCCCGTTGTGCGGCTTGATCGATGCGCATCTGCCATTACCCGAGGTGGACTGGTCGAAAGCCACGCCGCGGCGCCTGGCGTTCCAGGCCAATAGCCTGCTGGCCGTACGCGAGGCGGTGGCGGCGGGGGCGGGGGTGGCGTTGCTGCCACACTATTTGGCCAGCACCGACAGCCGCCTGGTGCTGGATCAGGCAGTGCCGCAGGTGCAGCGTGAGCTGTGGTTGGCCTACCCGCCAGAGTTTCGCGACACCCCGCGTTTCGCCCCGGTACTGGACTGGCTGCGCGCGACCCTGGCGCGCATCGTCAACTGAGCGGTGCAGGCTTGGCGCCGATCGCGGTGCTCACCTGCACGTTCAGGCGAGGGGTGGCCAGCTCCATGCCGGCTTCGTCCAGGGTGCGCTTGAGCAGCAAGTTGAAGGCCCGAGAGATCTCGAACTGCTTGAGCGGTGCGGTCTTGAAGCGTGCACGCAGGATGGCATTGCCAGCGTCGAAGCTCTCCACACCCTGAAACTCCAGGGGTGACCAGATTTCCCGACGCAGCAGCGGGTCTTGGCGAATCTTGTGGCTCGCCTCGCGGATCAATTTCATCGCCGCATCGATGCTCAGGTTATAGGGGATGGCGATGCGGAAAATCGCATAGCCGAATTCGCGGGAGTAGTTCTTGATGCTCTTGATTTCACTGAAGGGGATGGTGTGCACGATGCCGTCGATGTCACGCAGGCGCACGGTGCGGATGGTCAGCCCCTCCACGGTGCCCATGTGCCCGCCGACGTCGACATAGTCATCGATGGCCAGCGAATCCTCGACGATGATGAATAGGCCGGTGATCAGGTCGGCCACCAGCGATTGCGCGCCGAAGCCGATGGCCAGGCCCACCACGCCGAAACCTGCCAGCAAGGGCGTCACGTTCACGCCCATGTTGGCCAACGCGACAATGGCAGCGATCACGAAGATGGTCACGAACAGCACGTTGCGGATCAGCGGCATCATCGTTTGTGCGCGGGCGTTGGCCACCCCTTTACGGGAGCGGCTCAGGGCATGGTGGATGCCGGTATCGGCCAGGATCCACACCAGCCAGGCGAACAGCAGCGTGCCGCCCAGGCTCAGCACGCGCAGGCTGATGTCGCGCCCTTCGCCTTCTGCCAGATGAAAGAACGACAGCCCCCACACCCGCAAGCCCAGCTCGATGAAAACGCCCCACACCGCCAGGTGTGCCAGGGTGTAGGTGAAGTGCTTGAGCCGTTCGGGATAGAGCGTGTGCCGCCGCGGGCCCCTGGCTGGCCGCGTGGCATGGCGGCTTACCAGGCCATTGATGACCATGCACAGCACCAGCAGCACGGTGCAGATGAGCGCCTGGCGCAGCGCGGTGCTGGTGTCGCCGGCCGAGACGAAGGTCGACAGCAGCGAAACCGCCACCAGCAGCAGCGCTGGAACGTACCAGTAGGTGCCCATCACTTCCAGCGTGTCGGTCAGCGCCCGCCGTTGCAGGCGCCTTTGCAGGGGCTGGTTGCAGATCAGGTGGGCCACCGGCCGGCGAAAGCGCAGGATGAACCAGCCGCTGGCCAGTGCCGCCAGCACGTTGGCCAGGGTCGCAGCGCTTTGCGCCAGGTGCGGGCCCAGGGCGGCGGAGAGCCGGGGGTCGCTCAGGGCCTCGCCGAACGCGGCGAAGCTGCCGACCAGCCACAATTGCCGAAAGGCACGGCGGCGCAGTATGTAGAGCGCGCGGTGGCGGTGCGGGCCGTCGAGCAGGGAGAAAGCGATCACGCAGATGGCGGAGAAACAGGTGCCGACCACCAAGGCATAGGCCAGGGCGACCGCAAGGTCCTTGCCCAGCGATGAGGGCGCCCAGTACCCGGCGAACAGGGTGATCACCAGCGCCACCAGCCAGGGCCCCAGTTTGCGCAGGGCAAAGCGCAGCAGGTCGAGCGTGCGGGGATGTTGCGGAAGCTCCTCGGGCAGGCCGAAGCGCTCGCGCAGGCGCTGCCCCAGCCAGATCAACCCGTAGGCCAGCAGGCTCCAGGCCAGCAGCACCAGCGCGAACATCGCCAGCACCGGGGCCCAGTCCCTCGCGCTCAGCGAGCGCTCGGCCAACTCGTCCCGGGCCAGCGCCAGCTCGTCGCTCCAGCGCTTGAACGGGCTGGCCTGGCCGGTGAACTGCTGCTCCAGGCCCTTGATGCCCGTGCCGATCAGGCCCAGCACGCCTTGCTCGGGCGTTGGCTGGGCCTTCTGGGTGGCATCGCGCAGTTTCTTCAGGTCATCGAGCAACTTGGCCCGCTGCTGGTCGTTCTCCAGGCTCTGGATCACCTGGTCCAGCGAGGGGCCCAGCGGCTGGGTAGCCTCAGGCTGGGCTTGCTTGGAGCCGCTGAGCAGGCTTGGCAGGCCCGCCGCGCTGGCCGCCAACGGCAACCACAGCAGCAGGCAGAGGGCGGCGAGCAGGCGGCGCATTCAGGGCAGGCTCACGCTGGCGTAAAAAGCCGACAGCACCTTGACCAGGTGCGCCAGGTCCTGGCTACCGGCCAGCTCCCGGATCGAGTGCATGGCGAAGGTCGGCAGGCCGATGTCGACGGTGCGCACGCCCAGGTGGCTGGCGGTGATCGGGCCGATGGTGGAGCCGCAACCCATGTCCGAGCGCACCACGAAGCTTTGCACCGGTACTTCCTCGGCCATGCACAGGTGGCGGAAGAACCCGGCGGTTTCACTGTTGGTGGCGTAGCGCTGGTTGCTGTTGACCTTGATCACCGGCCCGGCGTTGAGCTTGGGCCCGTGGTTGCCGTCATGCTTGTCGGCGTAGTTGGGGTGCACGCCGTGTGCGTTGTCGGCACTGACCAGCAGCGATCGCTGCAGGGCGCGCACGTAGTCGGCATGCTCGGGCAGCAGGCGCTGCAGCGTGTGTTCCAGCATCGGGCCGTCGGCACCGCAGGCCGAGGGCGAGCCGATCTCTTCGTGGTCGGTGCACACCAGCACGCAGGTTTCCTCGCCTGCGGCATTGATCAGCGCTTGCAGCCCTGCGTAGCAGGACAGCAGGTTATCCAGCCGGGCACCGGCGATGAAGTCGCCGTTCAGGCCCACCACTGCCGCCGGCTGGGTGTCGTAGAACGCCAGCTCGTAGTCGAGCACCACGTCGGCACTCACACCGTGCTCGCGGGCCAGTTGGTCGGCCAGCAGGGCGCGGAAGTCGAAACGCTCGGTGCCGGCGACCTGCGCCAGGATCGGCGGCAGCTCGCGCTGGACATTGATCGCCCAGCCTTCGTTGGCGGTGCGGTTCAGGTGAATGGCCAGGTTCGGAATGACCGCGATTGGCGCTTTGAAATCCACCAACAGGCTTTCGACCTTGCCGCCCTCACGGAAGGTGACCCGGCCTGCCAGCGACAGATCACGGTCGAACCAGGGCGCGAGCAGGGCGCCACCGTAGACCTCGACCCCCAGCTGAAGAAA
This sequence comes from Pseudomonas sp. URIL14HWK12:I12, assembly GCF_003097135.1. Lineage (GTDB taxonomy): Bacteria > Pseudomonadota > Gammaproteobacteria > Pseudomonadales > Pseudomonadaceae > Aquipseudomonas. Next base: position 420,283 of record NZ_QEQL01000004.1, on the reverse strand, counting down.
GCCCTGTGCCTGCAGCTCGGGTTGCGGCTTGACCTTCAGGCACGGGCTGTCGGTGTGCGCGCCCACCAGTCGCAGGCCGGTGCCCACCAGCGGTTGGCGGCCCATGCGCAATGCGATGATCGAAGAGCCGTTGCGGGTCACGTAGTAGCGGCCGCCCGGTTGCACCTCCCAGGGGTCGCGCTCGTTCAGGCGCTGATAGCCGGCCGCTTCCAGGCGGTTGGCCAGGCTCGCGGTGGCATGGAAGGGGGTCGGGGAGGCCTTGAGGAAGTCGATCAGGCCCTGGTTGAGGGTGTCACTCATTGAAGTACTCCAGGCGGCGATGGAGCCGATTCTAGCCCATCGCCAGTGTCAGGGGCTCAGAACGGCGATGGGCACTCGAAGCGCACGCGCTCGCCGGTGACCGGGTGGCTGAAGGCAAGCATGCTGGCGTGCAGGCACAAGCGTTCATGGGCCGCCAGCGCCTGGGGATGGGCATAGAGCCTGTCGCCGAGCAGGGGGTGGCCGATCGAAAGCATGTGCACGCGCAACTGATGCGAACGGCCAGTGATGGGCGTGAGCTCGACACGGCAACCGTGTTCGAAACGCTCCAGCACTCGCCAGTAGGTCAGCGCATGGCGGCCGTGCTCGTGGCACACCACATGCCTGGGCTTGGTCGGCGGGTCGTAGCGCAGGGGCAGGTCGATGCTGCCACTGTTCTGCTCGGGCTGGCCCCAGCACAAGGCGGTGTAGGCTTTTTCGGTTTCCCGGTCGTGGAACTGGCGCGACAGCTCACGGTGCGCATCGGGGTTGCGGGCCAGCAGGATGATCCCGCTTGTTTCCCAGTCGAGCCGATGCACGATCAGCGCTTCGGGGTAGCCGTTTTGCTGAAGGCGGGTAATAAGGCAGTCTTTGTTGTCGTCGGCCCGGCCGGGCACTGACAACAGCAAGGTGGGTTTGTCGACCACCAGAAAAGCGGCATCCTCATGCAGGATGCGGATGTTGGACAGCGGCATTGCCAGCCTCTACAAGCACGCGCGCCGCGCGCGGGAGGCCCGGGCGCGGCGTGCGATGGTTCGGATCAACGATCCGGCAGGGTGATGTTCAGTTCCAGGATCGAGCAGCTGCCCTGGCTTTCGAGCGCCACATGCACATCGTCGTTGTCGATGGAGACGTACTTGCGGATCACTTCGACCAACTCCTTTTGCAGGGCTGGCAGGTAGTCCGGCGTCGTGCGCTGGCCGCGTTCGTGGGCCACGATGATCTGCAGACGCTCTTTCGCGACCGAGGCGGTGCTGGCTTTCTTGCGGTCTCGAAAGAAGTCGAAAATATTCATTCACGGCCTCCAAACAAACGGGCCATCCAGCCCTTCTTCTGTACATCGAGGAAGCGGTGGGGCAGCTCTTTGCCCAGCAGGCGGTCGACGGCGTCGCTGTATGCCTGGCCGGCATCGCTCTGGTCGTCGAGAATCACCGGCACACCGGCGTTGGAGGCCTTGAGCACGGCGGTGGATTCGGGGATCACCCCCAGCAGGCGGATCGCCAGGATCTCCTCGACATCTTCCACGCCCAGCATCTCGCCCTTGCTTACACGCTCAGGGTGGTAGCGGGTCAGCAGCAGATGCTCCTTGATCGGGTCTTCGCCGTTGGCAGCGCGCCGCGACTTGCTCGCCAGCAGGCCCAGCATGCGGTCGGAGTCTCGCACCGAGGACACTTCAGGGTTGGTGACCACGATGGCTTCGTCGGCGAAATACATCGCCAGGCTTGCGCCCTTCTCGATGCCGGCTGGCGAGTCGCACAGCACGAAATCGAAGTCCTTGGCCAGGTCGTTGATGACCTTTTCAACGCCTTCCTGGGTCAGCGCGTCTTTGTCGCGGGTCTGGCTGGCGGCGAGCACGTAAAGGTTCTCGAGGCGCTTGTCTTTGATCAGCGCCTGTTGCAGGTTCGCTTCCCCGTTGACCACGTTGACGAAGTCATAGACCACACGACGTTCGCAGCCCATGATCAGGTCGAGGTTACGCAGGCCCACGTCGAAGTCGACGATGACGGTCTTGTGCCCGCGAAGGGCCAGGCCGGTGCCGATGGCGGCGCTGGTGGTGGTCTTGCCCACACCGCCTTTGCCGGAAGTAACCACGATAATCTTGGCCAAGGTGTTTCACCCCTAAAAGGACATCAGGGGCAGTGGCCCCCGAAACATGACAGTTGAAACTTCTGGCGGCACGTTCTGCCGCTCTTGGAAGTTGCACGTAAAATGGCGGCAGTATCCGTTAAAGGCGGGTGATGTTCAACACATCTTGACTCAAACTGATCTGCACGCTGGCACCCCAGAGCGGGTCGCGACGCAGGTCTTCACTGACCTTGTATTGCCCGGCGATGGAAATGAGTTCCGCGCCCAGTTGCTGGCAGAAAATCCTTGCCTTGCTGTCGCCCTTGATACCGGCCAGGGCGCGCCCACGCATAGGGCCGTACACATGGATGTTGCCATCGGCCAGAAGTTCCGCGCCGCTGGAAACCGAACTGATCACCACCAGGTCGCCGCCTTGGGCGTAGATCTGCTGGCCGCCGCGCACCGGCTGGGTGATTACGCGAGTAGGCTGCACACTCGGTGCAGGGGGCGGGGTGGGTTCGGCAGGTTTTTCGATCGGCTTGGCTTCGCTGCCCACCGGCAGCTCCACTGGGCGCTCGCGGGCATTGGACGGCGGCAGCACGGGCAGGTCGATGGCGATGGCGGCGGCAATGTCTTCGATGCGGCTGGCACGAATGGCGAGCGTTCGCAGGCCATGGTGGCGGCAGACGCGCATCAGGCCCGGCAGGTCGAGGCTGCCTTCGCTTGCCGGCAGCTTGTCGAGCGCCAATACCAGGGGGGTGTTGCTGAAGAAATTGGGCGCCTGCGCCACCTTGGCCGCCAACTGGCGATCCAGGGCGTCCAGGCTGTTACGTGCAAGCTCCAGCACGGTGATGGCCAGCATGCTGCCCTTGAGTTGGAACACCGGTTCCTGGTCGACTGATTCGGTTGAGCTCATGTTGGCAAATAGCGTCTTTTCGCGAAAAGTGCCCAGACTTATAACGAGAACGACTGTGAGTCGCAAGCCGCGTCATCCGTTGTAGAATGCACGGCTTTGTTGATTGCCCAGGAATTCCCATGGCTCGCACCCATTTCAGCCGCACTTACCTGCACCCGCGTTTCTGGCCTCTTTGGCTGGGGGTAGGGCTGCTGTGGTTGGTGGTGCAGTTGCCCTATTCGGCGCTGTTGCGCCTGGGGGCGGGCGTCGGTGCCTTGATGCGGCTTTTCGCCCGGGAGCGGCGCATGATCGTGACCCGAAACCTTCAGCTGTGCTTTCCCAACATGCCGCTGGCAGAGCGTGAGCAGCTGGTTCGGGATAACTTCGCCTCCACCGGCATTGCCTTCTTCGAAATGGCCATGAGCTGGTGGTGGCCCAAGGCACGGCTGGCGCGGCTGGCACATGTGGAAGGGCTCGAGCACTTGCGCGAAGCCCAACAGGCGGGCGAAGGGGTGATCCTGATGGCCGCGCACTTCACCACACTCGAGATCGGTGCAGCGCTGCTGGGCCAGTTGCACACCATCGATGGCATGTACCGCGAGCACAAGAACCCGCTGTTCGATTTCATCCAGCGCCGCGGCCGTGAGCGGCACAACCTCGATTCGCTCGCGGTGGAACGCGAAGACGTTCGTGGCATGCTCAAACTGCTGCGCAAAGGCCGGGCGATCTGGTACGCCCCGGATCAGGACTATGGCGCCAAACAGAGCGTGTTCGTGCCGCTGTTCGGCATCCAGGCCGCCACGGTCACGGCCACCAGCACATTCGCGCGCCTGGGCAAGGCGCGGGTGATTCCCTTCACTCAAGAGCGGCTGCCGGGGGCGCGTGGGTATCGGCTGGTGGTACACCCGCCGTTGAAGGGGTTCCCCGGAGAAACCGAGGTGCAGGATTGCCTGCGCATCAACCAGTGGGTGGAGGCGGCGATCAACGCTTGCCCGGCGCAGTATCTTTGGGCTCACCGCCGTTTCAAGTCGCGGCCCGAGGGCGAGCCGCGCCTGTACCCCAAGCGCAAAGCCTAGAAGCGCGGCGAGGCCGCCCTTCTACTTTTTGAACTCGCTCAAAGCACCCGCACCGGTGCATTTTGCGACCAGCCGAGAATGCCTTCGATCATCTGGCTGTAGAACATGCGGTAGTTGTTTTCACTCACATAGCCGATGTGCGGGGTGGCCAGCACGTTGGGCAGCGTTCTGAAGGGATGGTCGGCAGGCAATGGCTCCTGATCGAACACATCCAGCCCGGCGCCCCCCAGGCGGCCTTCGACCAACGCTTCGATCAATGCCTGCTCATCGACGATCGGCCCTCGTGAAGTATTCAGCAACAGTGCCCCGCGCTTCATCGAGGCGAGCGCCTGGGCATCGACCAGGTGGCGGGTGCGATCGCTGAGCACCAAGTGCACCGAGAGGATGTCGGCCTGCTCGAACAGGGCTTGTTTCTCTACCCGCTCCACGCCCAGCTCGGCAGCTCGCGCTTGAGTGAGGTTCTGGCTCCAGGCGATCACGCGCATGCCGAAGGCCTTGGCATAGCCCGCCACCCGCCCGCCGATCTGGCCCAGGCCCAGCAGGCCCAGAGTACGCCCATGCAGGTCACCGCCGATGCCGATCTGCCAGCCACCGCCTTGAAGCGACAGCACTTCAGCCAGCAATCGTCGGTTGAGTGCCATCAGTAGCGTCCAGGTCAGCTCCGGCGCGGCGTGGCGGTAGCTGTCGGTGCCGCATACGGTGATGCCCAGTGCTTTGGCCGTGGTCATGTCCAGCGCCGCATTGCGCATGCCGCCGGTCATTAGCAGCTTGAGGTTGGGCAGGGCCTTGAGCAGCTCGGCGTCGAAGCGGGTGCGCTCGCGCATCACGCAGATCACCGCATAGGGCGCCAGGCGCTGGGCCAAGGTGGCTGTGTCGGCCGGATAGTCATGCAGAAACTCGACCTGCCCCAGGCGCTGTAAAGGCGACCAGTCCACGATGTCCTGCGCCACGTCTTGCCAATCGTCGATCACTGCGATGCGAAGTTCGGACATTGCCCGCTCCCATGCCGGGTTATTGAGGTGTGTTCAGCCATTTGAGCAACGCCTGGTGAAAGCGTGCCGGGTCTTCCATCTGCGGTGCGTGGCCCATGCCGGGGAACTCTACCAGCGTCGCGTGGGGGAAGGCCTGGGCCGCTCGCTTGCCGAGCTGGTCGTAATGCCCCAGCCGGGCCTTGACCTGTGGCGAGGCGATGTCGCTGCCGATGGCGGTGGTGTCGGCAGTGCCGATCAGCAGCAGGGTAGGCTGCTGGACGTTGCCGAATTCGTATACCACCGGTTGGGTGAAGATCATGTCGTAGATCAGCGCCGAGTTCCATGCCACCAGATTGTGGCCCGGCCCTTGGTTAAGCCCGGCGAGCATGGTCACCCAGCGATCGTACTCAGGTTTCCATTGGCCGCCGTAATAGGTGCGCTGCTCATAGGCCTTGATGCTCTGCGCATCGACCTTGCTCTCGCGTTCGAGCCAGTCGTCCACCGAGCGCCAGGGCACGCCCAGGGCTTTCCAGTCTTCCAGCCCGATGGGGTTGACCATCGCCAGGCGCTGCACCTCATTGGGGTACATCAGGGTGTAACGGGTGGCCAGCATGCCGCCAGTGGAGTGGCCCAGCAGGATCGGGTCTTTTACATCCAGATCGGCCAACAGGGCATGCGTGTTCTGCGCCAGCTGCTGGAAGCTGTACTGGTAGTGCTCTGGCTTGCTGGCACTGCAGAAACCGATCTGGTCGGGCGCGATGACCCGATAGCCGGCGTCACTCAACGCCTTGATCGTGCTTTCCCACGTGGCGGCGCAGAAGTTCTTGCCGTGCAGCAACACCACCGTCTGGCCATTGGCGTGTGCGTTGGCGGCCACGTCCATGTAACCCATCTGCAGGGTCTGGCCCTGGGAGTCGAAGCTGTAGTGATGCAAGGTGTAGGGGTAGTCGAACCCTTCCAGTTGCGGGCCATAGCTCAGGGGCTTCTCAGTGGCCAGCACAGCGCTGCTCAGCACGGTGGCCAGCAGCAGGGCGCAGGGGCGTTTCATGGCGAGGTCCTTTTGCAGAAGAGGCAGGCCAGAGACTGGCGCGCCAGGGCATTGGTTCAGCGGCGGCAGGGCTCTATGATGCCTGCACCCGCATTGATAACGACGATACAGGCCATGGCCGACAAGGACACCATTTCCATGCACCTGGTGCGCGAAGCGCTGGCCCAGGCGCTGCCGATCGAGCAGCACGCTGCATGGCTGGCCGATGCCGGCATCGCCCCGGGCAGCGAGCGTGTGCCGGCAGCCTGCTACGGGGCATTGTGGCGAGCGGTCGCGCTGCACCTAGACGATGAATTTTTCGGCATGGACGCACGCGGGCTGCGCGTGGGCAGCCTGGGTTTTTTGCTCAAGTCGGCGATGGCTCAGCCACGGGTGCACTCGGGCCTTGAGCAGGCCTGTGAATTTGCCGGGCTGATGCTGGCTGGGCTGCGCCCGCACCTGGCCGTGCACGGCAGCCTGGCCACGGTCACGCTCGAACAGGCCGACGCAGCCCCCCCCGCGCGGCCTTTCGCCTGTTTTACCCTGTGGATGATCCTGCACGGGGCGCTGTGCTGGTTGGCAGGGCAGCGGGTGCCGATCCTGGCGGTGGCATTGCGCGCGCCAGCGCCGGGTTACCTGGATGACTACCGGCGTTTTTTCGGCGAACAATTGGCCTTCGGCCAGGCGAGCAACCGCTTGGTGTTCCCGGCCCAGTGCCTGCCTTTGCCGGTGCGCCGCGATCACGCGCAGTGGCAGGCATTCATGGACCAGGCACCGGGCAACCTGCTGGTCAAGTATCGCGACCCCTCGAGCCTGGCGCGGCAGGTGCGGGTATTGCTGGCCAACCTGGCGCCTGCTGACTGGCCGGAAGCGGCGCCACTGGCGGCATCGTTGGGCATGTCCCCAGCCACCCTGCGCCGGCGCCTGGCCGAGCAGGGCGAGCGTTTTCAGGCGCTCAAGGACAGCGTGCGCCAGGAGTTGGCACTGGCCTGGCTGGCACGCGAAGGCTTGAGCATCGAAGCGGTCGCCGAGGGCCTGGGCTTTGCCGATGGCCGCTCGTTCTATCGGGCGTTTCGCAAGTGGTATGGCTGCAACCCCGGGCATTATCGGCAACTGATGCAAGGCACTGGCCGGACCGCTCAGCCTCGCTGAACGGCATGGCCATTGCCGCACCGGCCAGGGTGGGCAAGGATGGGCCGGCCAACGGTACAAAGGAGCGAGCTCATGGACATTGCCGATCACCTGTTCGTCATCAGCGGCGCTGCATCCGGGCTGGGCCTGGCGACCGCCAAGTGGCTGGTCAGCCGTCAGGCCCGGGTGTTGATGCTGGACCGCGATGAAACCGCGCTGCGCCAGCAGGCTGACGCGCTTGGGCAGGCCTTTGCAATCGCCGACGTCACCCAGGAGTCAGAGGTGCGGGCAGCACTGGCTGGCGCGGGCCCCCTCCACGGCGCGGTCAACTGCGCAGGCATCGTGCATGGCGAGAAATTGCTCGGGCGCCAGGGCGTGCACACCCTCGAAAGCTTCAACCGCGTGCTGCAGGTGAACCTGATCGGCACGTTCAATCTGATGCGGCTGGCTGCCGAGGCCATGGTGAGCCGCACGCCTGCCGATGAGCAGGGCCGCCGAGGCGTGATCATCAACACCGCCTCGGTGGCAGCGTTCGATGGGCAGGTTGGCCAATTGGCCTATGCGGCCTCCAAAGGGGCTGTCACCAGCATCACGTTGCCCGCGGCGCGGGAGCTGGCGCGACACGGTATTCGCGTGGTCACCATCGCGCCCGGTGTGTTCGAAACCCCGATGATGGCGGGCATGACCGAAGAGGTACGTGCAGGCCTCTGCGCCGATGTGCCGTTCCCCCCCCGCCTGGGCAGGCCGCAGGAGTATGCGGCACTGGCCGGGCACATCATCGAAAACGATATGCTCAATGGCGAAGTCATTCGCCTGGACGGCGCGCTGCGCATGGCCGCACGCTGAGAGGAGGCAACATGCATTCGAACGATCAAGACCCGGTAGTGATCGCCGCCGCGGTACGCACGCCGATGGGCGCCTTGCAGGGCAGCCTGGCAAGCCTCACCGCGCCGCAACTGGGCAGCGCTGCCCTGGCGGCTGCCCTGGAGCGCGGGCGGGTGCCAGCCGACAGGGTGCAACAGGTGCTGATGGGCTGCGTGTTGCCCGCCGGGTTGGGCCAGGCTCCGGCGCGCCAGGCAGCGCTGGGGGCTGGCCTGCCTGTGAGCGTGGCCTGCACCACCCTGAACAAGATGTGCGGGTCGGGGATGCAGGCGGTGATCATTGGCCACGACCAATTGCTCGCCGGCAGTGCCGAGGTGCTGCTCGCTGGCGGGATGGAAAGCATGAGCAATGCGCCCTATCTGTTGCCGAAGGCCCGCGCAGGCTACCGCATGGGCCACGGCCAGGTGCTCGACCACATGTTTCTCGATGGCCTGGAGGATGCCTACGACAAAGGCCGGCTGATGGGCACCTTTGCCGAGGATTGCGCCGGCGCCGAGGGCGTCGACCGCCAGGCGCAGGATCAATGGGCGCTGAAATCATTGCAGCGGGCCCGCCAGGCGATCGAAAGCGGAGCCTTCGCCGCCGAAGTCGTGGCCGTGAGTGCGCAGGTGGGCAAGCAGGCCGTTAGTGTCGAGCACGATGAGCAGCCCCCCAAGGCTCGCCCAGAGAAAATCCCTGACCTGAGGCCGGCCTTTCGTGAGGGGGGCACCGTCACGGCCGCCAATAGCAGTTCGATCTCCGACGGCGCCGCGGCATTGTTGCTGATGCGTCAAAGCCAGGCCCGGGCCTTGGGCGCACCGGTGTTGGCGATCGTGCGTGGGCACGCGGTGCATGCCGACGCGCCGGGGTTGTTCCCGCTGGCGCCGGTGGGGGCGATCCAGCGCCTGTTGCCGAAGGTGGGCTGGGCGCAAAGCGAGGTGGACCTTTTCGAAATCAACGAAGCCTTTGCAGTGGTTGCCCTGGCGGCGATTCAGCGGCTGGGGCTCGACCCTGAGCGGGTCAACGTCAACGGCGGTGCCTGCGCACTGGGCCATCCCATCGGGGCCTCGGGTGCGCGTATCCTTGTGACGCTCATCCACGCCCTGCGCCAGCGATCGCTGCGCCGGGGTGTGGCAGCCATTTGCATCGGCGGCGGCGAAGCCACTGCCGTGGCCCTGGAAATCCCTGACTGACACGGAGCCCAGCATGTCCCAGTACCAAAGCATTCTTGTTGAAACCCACGGCCGCGTGGGCCTGATCACGCTGAACCGCCCACAGGCGCTGAACGCCATCAACGCTCAACTGGTCGAGGAAACCAACCAGGCCCTCGATGCCTTCGAAAAAGATCCAGGCATCGGTTGTGTGGTCATCACCGGCTCGGAAAAAGCCTTCGCCGCCGGCGCAGACATCAAGGAGATGGCTGGCCTGAGCTACCCAGGAATCTACATGGACGACCTGTTCCATGAAGCCGACCGGGTCGCCGCACGGCGCAAGCCGCTGATCGCTGCCGTGGCCGGTTACGCCTTGGGCGGTGGCTGCGAACTGGCGATGATGTGCGACTTCATCCTGGCTGCCGACAATGCGCGGTTCGGCCAGCCGGAAATCAACCTGGGGGTGCTTCCGGGCATGGGCGGTACTCAGCGGCTGACCCGGGCGGTGGGCAAGGCCAAGGCGATGGAACTGTGCCTGACCGGGCGGCTGATGGACGCCGAGGAGGCTGAGCGCGCAGGGCTGGTCGCGCGGGTGGTGCCGCGTGAGTCATTGATCGAAGAGGCGCTGAAGGTGGCGACGGCAATCGCCGAAAAGTCGTTGCCGGTCGCGATGATGGTCAAGGAGAGTGTAAATCGCGCCTTCGAGGTCAGCCTGAGCGAGGGCGTGCGCTTCGAGCGGCGTGTGTTCCACGCCGCGTTCGCCAGTGAGGATCAGAAGGAGGGCATGGCCGCGTTCGTCGACAAACGCCCCCCTGCGTTTCGCCACCGCTGATCAGCGGTTGTTGTAGTAGTCCACAGGATAACGCTGGCCATCCACGGTAAGGTCGCGCCAGCGTTTGGGGCGGGTGCCGAGCTGCCCCTTGAGCAGGCGTTCAGCCATGTCTTTGCCCTCCTGATTCATTCGGGCGGTGCCCACCGGCGCCCAACGGCCCTCTTGCTGGGCGAACAGATCGAGCTCCACCGTCTTGGGGTCGTACACCAGCACGGCCGTTTCATCGTCGTCGGTCATGGGCATGCTCCACACCGTGCACTGGCCCTCGGCTACCAGGCAGTCCGCGATCGTGTAGGCGGCGTCATCACCGATGCCTTGCCACCAGCTGTCGGGCGGTGGGGCACTGTTCTCGCGAACGTGAAGGTAGCGTTTGAGCAGTTCCGGCGAAGGCCGCGCCGCGGGGTCATCGCTGCCCGTTCCCTGGCGCTGGGCCAGCTGCAGCCGTTGCCGGTCAGGGTTCTCAAGCCATTGTGGATGTTCGCCTAGCTCGGCCAAGGCAGCCTTGCCCAGTGCGCCTGCGTCTTCGAACAGCTGCAGCACGCTGTCGTCGGCGCGGGCGATGCCGTTTTCCAGGCGGGCTATCTGGCTGTTCACCGAAAGGCGCTGTGGGTCCAGCAGTGGGCTTTGCAGGGCGATCACCAGCAGGGCGCCCAGCCCGAGTGCAGCGACGCCTGGCAGCGCGGGCGCCAATGGCCGGCCTCGCCAACGCATGATAAGAGCCACCAGCCACCCCAGGCCCCAGCTAAAGGCGTAGGCTGCAGCGACGGCGGCCAGCACCCGCTTGGGTGTCCAGCCGTATTGGCCGACCCGGGTGGCGATGGCGAAGGCAGCCAACAGGGCCAGCAGTGGGGTCAACGCCAATGCGGCGGCTGTGAGTGCGCGTATAGCTGCCGGCAGAGGTCGCTGCTCACGGCTCTGGGCCATGGCGTCGAGCAGCAGCATGGTCAGGGCCAGGGCGGCCAAGGGCAGGGCGCCCGGGGCCCAGTCGGGCAACGGGCGCAACCCCAGGCTGGCCAGGGCGAAGGCCAGTAGCGCGAGCCCTTGCAGGGGCGCCAGGCCCCAGGCGAACTGGCTCAGCAGGTTGCGCAGCCAGCCGCTGGCCTGGGGTGCATTGTGGCAAAGCGCAATGCTGCTGCCGATGATCAGCCCGCAGGCGATCGGGGCAAACCAGGCAGTATTGAAAAACAGCCATTCGAACCAGTCGATGTGCAGCAGCGAAAACATCTGCGCCCACAGGCCCAGCAGCAACCAGCACGCCACCAGCAGCAACAGTGTCATCAGCACAGTGAACAACACGTGCCAGGCGTGGCCCAGCGCACGCTCGGTGGCAGGTTCTGTTGGGGTTTGCTGGGGTTCAACCCAGGCCTGGAGCAACGGCAGCGCCAGCATGACGATCAGCATCAACCCTGCCACCAGTGATGCAGGGCCTTGCTCGGGCGCTGCATGCGTTTGCCAGGCTGCCACGCCCAGCAAGGCTGCCGTTGCCACGGCTGTAGAGCGCCAGCGCGGGGAGCGTTGGGCCCCCAGCAACAGCGCGAGCGCGCATAATGGGCCCAGAGCGATGCCCGCTGCAGGCCAGGTCGCCAGTAGCGCAAAACAAAGGCCGCCGAACAGGCCGGCGATCAGCGCCCTGCGAAGGGCGGTGGAATGGATAAGCTTCATGGGAATCAAAGGCTCAGTCAAAAAACCGCTCGATCATAACGGCTTTAGGCCCAGGCCTGCGCGCCTGTGTCGCGCTTGGCCGGCCGTGCAGCGGCGGGTAATAGGGTCTATTTGGAGGTTCGATGGCTTTGTTCGATGGTCGCCAGCGGCGTGCTCTGCGCCTGGCTTTGGGCTTGATCGCGCCCTACAAAGGCCGAGCATTGGCGGCATTGGCCGCGTTGGTGGTCACCGCCGGGATCGCTCTGTCGATGGGGCAGGGCATTCGGCTGTTGGTCGATCGCGGCTTCATGACCGGGTCGCCCCAGGCGCTGGAACAGGTGATGGTGTTGTTCATGGCCTTGGTACTGGCCCTGGCGGCCGGCACCTACACCCGGTTCTATCTGGTGTCCTGGCTGGGAGAGAGGATCGTCGCTGACCTGCGCCGGCGTGTTTTCGATCATCTGATTGACCTGCATCCGGGTTTTTTCGAGCGCACCCGCAGCTCTGAGGTGCAGTCACGCCTGACCACAGACACTGCGCTGCTGCAATCGGTCATCGGTTCATCGATGTCGCTGTTCCTGCGCAACACCTTGATGGTGATCGGCGGCGTTGCGCTGTTGTTCGTCACCAATGCCAAGCTCACCGGGATCGTGATTCTCGCGCTGCCGCTGGTGCTGGCGCCGATCCTGTTGTTCGGCCGCCGGGTCAGGTCGCTGTCCCGGCAGAGCCAGGACCGCATCGCCGACGTGGGCAGTTACGTGGCTGAGACCCTGGGCCAGATCAAGACCGTGCAGGCTTACAACCATCAACCCCATGATCGACTGCGCTTCGCCACCGTGACCGAGCAGGCCTTCGACACCGCGCGGCTGCGTATCCGCCAGCGCGCGGGGTTGATCACCGCCGTGATCGTTCTGGTGCTGGGGGCGGTGGGCGTGATGCTGTGGGTGGGCGGCAACGACGTGATGGCCGGCCGTATCAGCGCAGGTGAGCTGGCAGCGTTCGTGTTCTACAGCCTGGTGGTGGGTAGCGCATTCGGCACCTTGAGCGAGGTGATGGGCGAGCTGCAGCGTGCTGCCGGGGCTGCCGAACGCATCGGTGAGCTGCTCGCCGCTCAAAGCGAAATCGTGACGCCGGCGCAGCCCAAGCCATTGCCCGATCAGGCCTGCGGCGACCTGCGCATCGAGAACGTGAGCTTTGCCTATCCTGGCCGGCCGCAGGTGCTAGCCATCGACAGCCTGACGCTGGCCGTTACGCCCGGCCAGACCCTGGCGTTGGTCGGGCCTTCCGGGGCGGGCAAGACCACGCTGTTCGACTTGCTGCTGCGGTTTTACGACCCGCAGGCCGGCCGCATCCTGCTCGACGGTGTACCTCTGAAGGATCTGGCTGTGCACGAGGCGCGCGGGCTGTTCGCGGTGGTCGCGCAAGCCCCGGCGCTTTTTCACGGCAGTGTCGAAGACAACATCCGTTACGGCTTGGCGGGCGCCGACGACCAGCAAGTAGAAGCCGCTGCCCGGGCTGCACACGCGCATGAATTCATAGAGCGCCTGCCCCAAGGCTATGCCACGTTGCTAGGTGAGGGCGGCGTTGGGCTTTCAGGCGGCCAGCGCCAACGCATCGTCATTGCCCGGGCGCTGCTGCGCAATGCGCCGATCCTGCTGCTGGATGAGGCAACCAGCGCGCTGGATGCCGAGAGCGAACACTTGATCCAGCAGGCGCTGCCGACGCTGATGGCGGGCCGCACCACAGTAGTGATCGCCCACCGGCTGGCGACGGTGCAGCATGCCGATCGCATCGCGGTGATCGACCAAGGCCGCCTGGTGGCCTTGGGTACGCATGCCGAACTGCTCACCTCCAGCGCGCTGTATGCGCGCCTTGCCAGCCTGCAGCTGGCGGCTTAGCGGTACTCGCAGAGGTAGGCGGTGTCGACCGACACCTTGAGCTGAAATTTGACATTGGCCGGGACGTTGAACTGGCTACCTGCCGCGAAACGTTCCCAGTCAGTGCTGTCGGGCAGTTTGACGAGTAGCTCGCCGCTGACGACGTGCATGATTTCCTTTTGTGACGTTCCGAACGCGTATTCACCGGGGGCCATCACGCCGATGGTGGCAGGGCCTTCAGCAGTAGCGAAGGCGATCGACTTCACGGTGCCGTCGAAGTATTCGTTCACTTTGAACATGGGCGTTTCCTTGGCTGGGGGAGGGCAAAAAGACCCCCAGTATGCCCAAGGGGCCGAGGGGCGTCATCCGCTTTTACGCACCGCTGGCAGCGACAGCGGCAACAGGCGCGCGGTGTTGCGCGCATCGCTCAACGCCCGATGTTGTGTGCCGGTGAACGCCATGCCAGCCAGCTGAAGCGCACCGTTGAGCCCGGTCGGCCGTGGCAGGTGGCGCGCTTTGGCGAAGCGCTGCTTGAGGTTGATGTGCGGCAGCAGGGCAAGCGTGCTGTCGAGCTGGTATTCGTCCCAGGCCAACAGCAGCTGCTGGCGGTCGTAATCCCCCCAGCTGGCCCAGCCTGCAAGGCCCTCACGCAGGGGCCTGAGCCAGCGCTCGAACTGCGGCCAAACGTGGCGCAGCGAGCCCGCGGTGTCGATATTGGCCTGGCTGATGTGTGTAAGGTGCCGGCAGAAACGGGTCAGCAGCGGGCGCCGCTGAGGTTGTACGAAGCGCTGGAAGTGAGCCACTTCCCGGCCATCGTTGTCGACCAGGCAAGCGCCAATTTCGATGATTTCCATTTCAGCGACCGGCCAACCTCCTTCGTCGGTGGTGGCTTCGAGGTCGATCACCAGCCAGCGCGAACTCATCGATGGGCGTCCTTGTGGATAACGTTCCTTCGCTAGAGCCTAGCCAAGCGATAAAGGTTCCGACACTACAGTGGTCGGCAATTAAGATGGACGGTGCGCGCTGGTTGCATTGTGATATTGTCAGATCTTTCTGAATGCCGATCTTCAACGACCTACGCAGGCGGGTGCTTTCGCAGTGACATTCAAGCCATTTCGCGCGCTGCTGCTAGGCGTGGCCTTACTGGGCCTGACGAGCGCGGCATTGGGGCAGCAAGAGATTCGCATCGGCGCTGCGCACTTTCCGCCCTATACCGTTCGCCCGGAAAAAGGCGAAGACACCGGGCTGCTGCCCGAGCTGGTGCAGGCGCTGAACAACGCCCAGCAGCAGTACCGCTTCGTGCTGGTCCCTACCTCCATCCCCCGCAGGTTCCAGGATTTCCGCCAGGGCCGTACCGACATGGCGATCTTCGAAAACCCCGACTGGGGTTGGGAAGGGCTGGCCTACACCAGCGTCGACATGGGGCTGGAGGATGCGGAGGTGTTTGTGGCGCGCAAGGCGCCGGGCCGTGACGAAAGCTATTTCACTGACCTTGCCGGCAAGCGGTTGGCACTGTTCAGCGGCTATCACTACGCGTTCGCCAATTTCGATGCCGACCCTGAGTTCTTGGCTCGGCAATACCAGGCCACGCTGACGTATTCCCATGACAGCAACTTGATGATGGTGCTGCGAAACCGTGCCGACATCGCTCTAGTGACGCGCTCTTACCTGAGCGACTTCCTGGCGCGCAATGCCGACGTGGCCGGTGAGTTCCTGACCTCGGAGCGCATTGACCAGATCTACCACCACTTCGCGCTCATCCGCCCCGGAGCACCGATCGACGGCCGGCAGTTCGGCCAGCTGCTCAAGCAACTGGCCGAGAGCGGCGAGTTGGCGCGCATCTTCAACCCCTACCGCATCGCCGTACTGGGCTATCCGGTGGGGCCCCAGGTGGTTCAGCACTCAGTGCCCTGACTCGCTTAGGCTTCGCGAAGCACCACCAGTGGGCTTGCCGTCAACGCCCGGCGGGTGCCCAGCAGCCCGGCCAAGCCGATCAGCGCCGCGCCGAGCAACGGGAGTAGCAGCAACCAGGGGTGTGGCGCCCATTCCAGGCGAAACGCAAAGCGGTAAAGCGCCCAGCTGGTCGCTTCGCAGGCCAGCGCCGCGATCACGCCACTGGCTGCGCCGAGCAAGGCGAACTCGATGCGCCGCGCGCGCTGCAGCAACGCCCGCCGTGCACCCAACGCCCGCAACAGCGCCCCCTGGTGCAGGCGTTCGTCGAGCGTGGCCTGCAAGCCCGAAAACAGCACCGTGATACCGGCCGCCAGCACGAACAAGAGCACGAATTGAACAGCCAAGGTCACCTGCGCCAGGATGCTTCGTAGTTGCCCAAGGATCGCCTCGACCTGCAGCAGCGTTGCGGCCGGAAACGCCCGGGACAGCGCAACGATGGCGGCGTCCTGGCCGGGCCGCAGGTAGAAGCTGGTCAGGTAGGTGGCCGGTAGGCCTTCGAGGGTGCCGGGCTGGAAGATCATGAAAAAGTTGGGCTGGAAGTTGTCCCAATTCACCTCGCGCAGGCTGGTGACGCGAGCTTCACGTTGGCTGCCGCCGATGTTGAACATCAGTACGCTGCCCAGGTGCAGGTTCAGGCTCTTGGCGAGCTCTGCCTCCACCGAGACACCCGGTATCTGCCCTGGCTCGGGCGCTGCCCACCATTGACCTTGGCTTAGCCGGTTGCCGGGGGGCAGCTGCGCCGCCCATGTAAGGCTCAAATCACGCTGGGTTGCCCGTTCGCCGCGAGAATCAGCCTGCGCCACCTGCTCCACGGGCTTGCCATCGACCTGAACCAGGCGGCCCGGTATCACCGGATATAACGGCGCAGCCACCGCGCCGATGGCCTTGAGATGGTCATCGAAGCTCTGGCGTTCTGCCGGCAGGATGTTCAAGGCGAAATAGTTGGGTGCGTCCTGCGGCAATTGTTTTTGCCAGGTGTCGAGCAGTTCGATGCGCAGCAGAGCTACCAAGGCCATGGCGAACAGGATCAGGCCGAATGCCAATGCCTGGCCGGCGGCGGCGGTGGGGTGGCGCAGCAACTGGCCCAAGCCCAGGCGCCAGGCTAGCGGTGCCCGTGCCAACCAGCGGCGCAGCAGCCGTAAACCGGTCACCAGTGCCGCCCCCAGCACCAGCGCCGCCAGTGCGCCGCCCCCGAGCAGCGCCAAGGTCAGTGAAAGATTGAGTGACAGCGACCACATGATCAGCCCCAGCGCCAGCAGCGCGGCGCCTTGCACCAGCCAGGTGGCCGGCGCGCTGGGCGCCAGGTCGCGGCGCAGCACACGCAGAGGCGGCACTCGGCCCAGGGCGGCTAAGGGCGGCAGGGCAAACCCGGCCAGTGCCACCAGCCCGGTGGCTATGCCACCCAACGCAGGGGCGATGCCGCCGCTTGGAATGTCTGGCGGGAGCAAACCACCCAACAGGCCGAACAGCACCTGCTGGCCGCCCCATCCGAGCAACGCCCCGGCCACGCTCGCCAGCACGCCGAGCATCGCCAGTTGCAGGGCAAACAGTGCCAAAGCTTCGCGCCGTGCCAAGCCCAGGCAGCGCAGCAGTGCGCTGAGGTCGAAGCGCCGCTGTGCGTAGCGGTTGGCCGACAGGGCCACGGCCACGCCGGCCAACAGCACGGCCACCAGGCTCGCCAGGTTCAGATAACTCTCGGCTTTGCCCAGCGCACCACCGATCTGCCGGTTGCTGTCCCGCGCGTCGAGCACCTGCTGGTTGGGGGCCAATTGGGTTTTGAGTGTGGCCCGATAGGCATTGACCGCTTCGGGTGCACCGCGCCACAGGTCGCGCAGCGTAACGTGGCTGCCTGGTTGCAAAACGGCAGTGGCCGGGAGGTCGGCCAGGTTCATGATGACCCGCGGGGTAAGGCTGTAGAAGTTGCCCGCGCGGTCTGGCTCGTAGGTGAGCACCCGGGCAATGCGCA
Source organism: Pseudomonas sp. URIL14HWK12:I12 (assembly GCF_003097135.1). Lineage (GTDB taxonomy): Bacteria > Pseudomonadota > Gammaproteobacteria > Pseudomonadales > Pseudomonadaceae > Aquipseudomonas. The sequence continues at coordinate 402,820 of NZ_QEQL01000004.1, read as the reverse complement.
GGCTGGCAGCGCCGACATCTACGTTGTCGCCTACCTTTAGTGACAGCGCCGCCAGCAGGCGCGGCTCGACCCATACTTCACCTGGGCCGGGCAAGCCCCCCTGTTGTTCGGCGCCATAGGGTTGGGCGCTGCTCCTGAGTGTGCCGCGCAGGGGGTAGGGCGCTTGCACGGCCTTGACGCTGGACAGCTGGATGCCATTGTCGGTGGCCACCACGCTTGTGAATTCGACTGTGCGGGCGTGCTCCAGGCCTGCCGCTGCGCCGGCCTGCAGTTGCGCCGAGGTGGGCTCCGAGCTGCCTTGCAGCACCAGGTCGGCGGCGAGGAATTCGCTGGCACGCAGCGTCATCGCACCGTTGAGGCGGGCACCGAAGTAGCCAATGGCGGTGCTGGCCGCCACGGCCACCAGCAGGGCGAAGAACAACACGCGAAGCTCGCCGGCACGGGCATCGCGGCGCAGCTGGCGCACGGCCAGGCCCAGCAGGCGGTACAGGGGAAGGCGCAGCATCAGGCCTCCTGGCCAGCGACGAGCCGGCCGGCGTCCAGGCGGATGTGGCGCTGGCAACGGCTGGCCAGGCGTTCGTCGTGGGTCACCAATACCAGCGTGGTACCCCTCTCGCGATTCAGCTCGAACAACAGGTCACTGATGTGCTGGCCGGTGTGGCTGTCGAGGTTGCCGGTGGGCTCATCGGCGAACAGCACGGCCGGCTCGCTGGCAAAGGCGCGGGCAATCGCTACCCGTTGTTGCTCGCCCCCGGAAAGCTGGCGGGGCCAGTGGTCGAGGCGATGGCCCAAGCCGACCCGTTCGAGGAGGTTGCGCGCCTTGGCGTGAGCGTGGCGATCACCTTCGAGCTCCATCGGCAACATCACGTTCTCCAGCGCGGTGAGGCTGTCGATCAACTGGAAAGCCTGAAATACGAAACCCACCTGCTCGGCACGGACGCGGGCGCGTTGGTCTTCGTCTAGCTCAGCCAGGTTGCTGCCGGCCAGCACCACTTCGCCTGAGCTGGGCGTGTCGAGGCCTGCCAGTAAACCAAGCAGCGTGGATTTGCCGGAGCCCGAAGCGCCGACGATGGCAAGGCTATCGCCAGCAGCCACTTCCAGTGCCAGCGGATGGAGGATGGTGAGGGCGCCTTCCGCGCCGGGAACCACTTTGCTAAGGTGGCGCGCTGTCAGAATGCTTGCGCTCATGGAGAGTCCGATGGGTATGTGGAGGTGGCTGGCCGTGCTGGGGCTGATGGCTCTGGCCCAGGTTGCGGCGGCGGGTACGGTGTTGATCGTGGGGGATAGTATCAGCGCCGGTTTCGGCCTGGATACCTCACGTGGCTGGGTCGCGCTGCTCGAGCAGCGGCTGCACGAGCGAAAGCCACAGGCATCTGTAGTCAACGCCTCGATCACCGGCGACACCAGCGCTAACGCGCTTGCGCGCTTGCCAGCCCTGTTGGCGCAGCATTCGCCGCAGCTTGTGGTGCTGGAGCTGGGCGGCAATGACGGCTTGCGCGGCCAGCCGCCCGCCCAATTGCAACAAAACCTTTCTCAAATGATCGACAGTGCCCGCCACAGTGGCGCCAAGGTGCTGCTGTTGGGCATGCGCCTGCCCCCAAATTACGGCCCACGCTACACCCAAGCCTTTGCCAGGGTATTCACGGAGCTGGCCGAGCAGAAGCAGGTGCCGGCGGTGCCGTTCATGCTGGAGGGTGTGGGTGGGGTACCGGCTTTGATGCAGGCCGACGGCATTCATCCCAACCAGGCCGCGCAGCAGCGCTTGCTGGATAACGTCTGGCCGGCGCTCGAACCATTGCTGTAAGGCTTTTCTCACGGCAGGCTTTGGGCTAAGGTTGCGCCCCCTTCCGGAGCGCCCCATGCCACGACCCGCCTGGTCCTTGCACCAATACCACCTGATCGAGCCCGACGAGCAGCTCGACCTGTTCGCCTGCCAGGAGGTTCGCGTGCACCTGGTCGCTCGCCAGCTGGAGCTTGCAGGCTCTGCCGACCGCACCTTGTGTGGCGGGCTATTGCCCTCGCGCCCACGCTGGTTCGATGTGCAGAAGGGGATTTACCGAGACACCCGCCTGTGCCCGCTGTGCCGGGCGATCCTGCTGGCTCAGCGCAAAGGCACGCGGCCGGTGTGGCCTGGGCTCGAAACTCAATGAAACGTGGGCCAGGCTGTTGCGTGCCGCGCGCCTAAACCGCAGCGCGCAGTGTACAATCGGCCGTTCGTTTCCTGTCAATGCTGCAAAGGATGTTTCGGATGTTGCCGCGTTTTCCTGCCGTTAGCCGTTGCCTGTCCCTGCTCGTGCTGGTCGCCGCCGGGCCCGTGGCCGCCTTGGAGTTACCCCTGCCACCCCCTGGCGAGGACATCGTCGGTCAGGTCCAGACCATCAAGGCCCGCTACGAAGACACCTTCGCCGACCTGGGTACTCAATACGATCTGGGTTACCTGGAAATGGTCGCGGCCAACCCTGGGGTGGACGCCTGGCTGCCCAAGGCCGGTACCGAGATCGTGCTGCCGACCCGCTTCATCCTGCCGCCTGGCCCGCGCGAAGGTGTGGTGATCAACCTGGCTGAATACCGGCTCTACTATTACCCCAAGGGCACCGGCACCGTACGCACTTACCCGCTGGGCATCGGCCGCGAAGGCTGGGGGTCGCCGGTGGCGAACACCAAGATCATCGCCAAAACTGCGCACCCCACCTGGACCCCTCCTGCCTCGGTGCGCGCCGAGCATGCCAAGGAAGGGGAGATCCTGCCTGCGGTCGTTCCGGCCGGCCCCGATAACCCGCTGGGCCCGTTCAAGTTCACCTTGGGGCTGCCGGGCTACCTGATCCATGGCTCCAATATGAAATTCGGCATCGGCACGCGCACCAGCCATGGCTGCTTCCGCATGTACAACGACGACGTACTGGAGCTTTCGCAAGTATTGCCTGTGGGCACACCGGTGCGCATCATCGATGAGCCCTACAAATTCGGCGTGGCAGGTGGAAAGCTATACCTCGAAGCGCATACGCCACTGGATGCCGAGGGTGACCCGGCCAATGGCGATAAGCATGCTGCGGTGGTCAATGCCCTGATCAACCGCAAGGACCTCTCCGGTCACGTGATCGTGAACTGGGATACCGTGCGCGATGTGATCAGTGGCGAAGATGGCCTGCCAGTGGAGATAGGCATGCCGGAGGGTGCGCCGGCGCAGGCCGGCACTTTTTGAACCAGCCACTTCAGTTAGACGCCTGAAATGACGAAGGCCGGCCCATCGAGATGGGCCGGCCTTCGTGTATCAAGAACCCCGAAGGATTACTTGCGAGAAGCTTTCTCGAGCATACGCAGGGCGCGCTCGTTCGCTTCGTCAGCGGTCTGCTGGGCTTTCTGGGCAGCGGCCAGTGCTTCGTCAGCCTTGCGGTAGGCTTCGTCGGCACGGGCTTGAGCGCGAGCGGAAGCGTCTTCGGTAGCGGTCAGGCGAGCTTCGGTTTCTTTGGAAGCGCTGCTGCAACCGGTAGCCAGAACAGCGGCCAGGGCCAGAGCAGAAAATTTCAGAACGTTGTTCATCGGGTTCCCCTTCAAGAACTTTCTATTTTAAGTAGCCACCTCTGACAAGTGAGAAAGTGGCCGGCACACATACTACCCATTACTTGTAGTAAGTAAACTGAGCCAATGCAAGAACCTACAAATTTTTGCGCGCTGCACACCTTGCCCCTGGCCGGTTCAGCAGCCGTTCAGGCACGCCCTTTGTCGGCAACTTGAGGCCTCGTGGGTGACTTATAAGCGGGGCCGGCGTCTGATGCTCATATTGGGCATCGCGGCTTTGCCGGCGACGTGCAGGAGGTTTCCTGCACTGGCAAACAGCGGTATGGTAACGGTCTAAACGACAAGACCCGCGAGGAGTTGCAATGAGCGAGGCGTTTGCTATCCACCACGACCAGGCCGGTCATCAATTTGAAGTGAATGTGGACGGCCACCGCGCCTATCTGACCTACATGGATCTTGGGCAGCATACGCTGGATATCTATCGTACTTTCGTACCCAGCGCGCTGCGCGGGCGGGGCATCGCCGCGGCGTTGGCGGAAACCGCGCTGGCGTATGCCAAGAGCATGGGGTACACCGTGATCCCGTCTTGCTCCTATGTAGAGCGCTACATGGAGCGGCAGGGCATCGGTAGCGACGAGAACGACTGAAAGTGAACAAACAAAAACGCCGGGCTCGATGCCCGGCGTTTTTGTTTGCGGCCCGAATCAGGTGCGGTCGCGTTTGGGCAGCACATCTTTGAGCTTGGCATGCATGGCGCGGATGCTGTGCTCGGTAGCGCTCCAGTCGATGCAGGCATCGGTAACCGAAACACCGTACTGCAGCTCGTCGAGGTTTTTCGGGATGGCCTGGCAGCCCCAGTTCAGATGGCTTTCGACCATCAGGCCAATGATCGAGCGGTTGCCCTCAAGGATCTGGTTGGCCACGTTCTCCATCACCAGTGGTTGCAGCGCCGGGTCTTTGTTGGAGTTGGCGTGGCTGCAGTCGATCATGATGTTGGGCTTGACCTTGGCTTTGGCCAGGTCCTGTTCGCACAGTGCCACGCTCACCGAATCATAGTTGGGTTTGCCATTGCCGCCGCGTAGCACCACGTGGCCGTAGGCATTGCCCTTTGTGGTGACGATCGATACGCCACCCTGCTGGTTGATCCCCAGGAACCGGTGCGGTTTGGAGACTGACTGCAGGGCATTGATCGCCACAGCCAGGCCACCGTCAGTGCCGTTTTTGAAGCCGACAGCCGAAGACAGGCCCGACGCCATCTCGCGGTGGGTCTGGGATTCGGTGGTGCGTGCGCCGATGGCAGACCAACTGATCAGGTCCTGCAGGTATTGAGGGGAGATCGGGTCCAGCGCCTCGGTGGCTGTGGGCAGGCCCATTTCGGCGAGCTCCAACAACAGTTGCCGGCCAATGTGCAGGCCGTCCTGGATCTTGAAGGAGTCGTCCAGGTAAGGGTCGTTGATCAAGCCTTTCCAACCTACGGTGGTGCGCGGTTTTTCGAAATAGACCCGCATCACCAGATAAAGAGTGTCGGAAACCTCTGCCGCTAGCGCTTTAAGGCGCTGGGCGTACTCATGGGCCGCCTTGATGTCATGGATCGAGCACGGGCCGATCACCACGAACAGGCGGTGATCCTTGCCATCGAGAATGTTGCGAACGGTCTCGCGGCCCAGGGTCACCGTGCGCAGGGCCGCGTCGGAGAGCGGGATATCCTGCTTGAGTTGATCCGGAGTGATGAGGGTTTCGTTGGAGGCGACGTTCAAGTCATTGATCGGTAAATCGGCCATCGGTGTACTCTTCGGATTCTGGCGGCCACGGCTCAGGTGGCGGCAACAAGGCGGCGGGTGGGGCACCTTAGCGCGTTCGGTGAGCCAGCGGCAATGGCCGGGCGCTGTTTGGTGGCGCATTTGGGCGGGAAGCCGGGCAGGGCTGTTGAACTCGCCGCTTGGCCCCGGGTCTGAAGCCGCTTGATTCAAGCCGGTGCAAGCTCTGCAAGCGCTGCTAAGCTTCAGGCTGTACCGCCCGGTGGGCGGCCCTGGAATATGGGTGGAGGTCCTATGATCCGCTCGATGCTGTATGCGACCGATCTCGGGGTGTATGCGCCGTATGTCCTCCAGCATGCGCTGGCCCTGGCACGCAGCTTCAAGGCCGACCTCTACGTGATTCACGCCGTCGAACCTATGGGCCGCTTTGCCGAATCCGTGCTGCAGAGCTACCTTGATGCTGGCTCTTTCAGAGCCCTGAACGATGGCGGGGTTACGCAAGTGATGGCCAATATCGAGCAGCGCGTGCTACAGAGCTTTCGCGAAGACCTGTGCGACGTTGACCAGGATCTGGCACTGATCCGGGCCGTACGCGTACGGCAGGGGGATCCTGCCCAGGTCATTCTCGACCAGGTCGCTCAGTTGGGGGTGGACCTGCTAGTGGTCGGCAGTAGTTCCGGTCACTCGGGCGCCACCCATTCCATTGGCCGCACCGCCCATCGCGTATTGCAGCTTTCCACCACACCCGTCTATCTCGTGCCTGAGCCGGGCACCGCAGGCGAGCACTGAACTATTCGACAAGTAGTTCTAGATTCTTGTTCTGACTATCAAATATAGTTATAAAAATTTAGGCCAGAATGGCCTTGCCCGGGGCCGTGGGTGGCTAGGGTGCTTCCGAGCCGAGGGAATCTGATGAAGCTTCAGCAATTGCGCTATATCTGGGAGGTCGCTCACCACGACCTCAACGTCTCGGCCACCGCGCAGAGCCTTTATACCTCCCAACCGGGCATCAGCAAGCAAATCCGCCTGCTCGAGGACGAGCTGGGCGTCGAGGTGTTTGCACGCAGTGGCAAACACCTGACCCGAGTCACCCCGGCCGGCGAACGGATCATCACCACGGCAGGAGAAATCCTGCGCAAGGTCGAAAGCATCAAGCAGATCGCTCAGGAATTCTCCAACGAGAAGAAGGGCACGCTGTCTATCGCCACGACCCATACCCAAGCGCGCTATGCGCTGCCGCCGGTCATCAGTGCCTTTATCAAGCAATACCCTGAAGTGGCGCTGCACATGCACCAGGGCTCGCCCATGCAGATCGCCGAGATGGCCGCCGACGGTACGGTCGATTTCGCCATCGCTACCGAAGCGCTCGAGCTGTTCGGCGACCTCATCATGATGCCCTGCTACCGGTGGAACCGCTGTGTAGTGGTACCGCAGGGCCACCCGTTGACCAAAGTGCCGAAACTCAGCCTCGAGCTGCTGGCCGAACACCCCATCGTTACGTACGTGTTCGGTTTCACCGGGCGCTCCAAGCTTGATGAAGCCTTCCAGGAGCGCGGGTTGACACCTAAGGTTGTATTTACCGCCGCCGACGCCGACGTCATCAAGACTTACGTACGCCTTGGCCTGGGCGTTGGTATCGTCGCGCGCATGGCGGTAGACGACAAGCTTGACCCTGACCTGGTAGTGCTGGATGCCGATCACTTGTTCGAACCCAGCATCACCCGCATCGCGTTCCGCCGTGGCACCTTCCTGCGCGGCTTCATGTGCGACTTCATCGAGCGATTCGCGCCGCACCTGACCCGCGAGGTCATGGCCAAGGCCATTGCCTGCCACAACAAGCAAGAACTCGAACAACTGTTCGAGGGCGTCGAGCTGCCGTTCCACTGAGGTTTACATGGCTGACTTGCAACATGCGCTTTCCAGTGCAGACATGCTCTTGATCGATGACTTCCACGCGTTCGAATTCACCCTGGATAAACTGGGTTTGATTATCGAATGCATGGACGGTCGTGAACTCAAGCGGTGGCACTTTGTCCCAGAATCGGTTGCTGCTGCTCGGTTTGAAGCCGAGCCTGGACACTGGTTGATCGACGGCCCTGACGGCGTCCATCGTCTGACGTGCCTTGATGCTTTCACTGCCACGGACGAAGAACCAGATTAATCAAGGCTCTGCCGTGGCGTAACTCTCTCCGGATGGGGAATGTTCGTCATGTTTAGAGTCATGCTTAACTCACTAATGGCCGCCGGTCTTGCTGTCTCTGCGGCCCATGCCCACGCGGCGCCCCGTTACGACCTGCTCGTAGGTACCTACACTTCTGGCTCGAGCGAAGGTATTTATCGCTATCGTTTCGACAGCGCGACCGGCCAGATCAGTGCGAAGCCTGTTCAGGTGCTTGCGGCCCAGAACCCTTCCTGGCTGGCCCTCAACAAAAAGCAGACACTTCTGTTCGCGGTGAATGAAAACGGGCCGGGGCAGAAGGACACCGTCGGCAAGGTCAGCAGCTACAGCATCGCAGACGACAACACACTCAGCCTGATTAATCAGCAGCCCACCCAAGGCGATGAGCCGACTCACGTGAGCCTGAGCACAGATGGCGATTTCATTTTCGTTTCAAACTACGCGGTGAGCCCGCAGGGCAATGCCAGCCTGGCCGTATTGGCGGTCGACGACAGTGGGCGGTTGGGGGAGGTTGAGCAGCAGTTCAAGCACAGCGCCAGCCACGTTGACCCTGAGCGACAAGTCAGCAGCCATGTACACTCGGTAGTGTCTTCTCCGAACAGGAGCCATTACGTCTACGCCAGTGATTTGGGTGCTGATCGTATCTTCATCTATCAGTTCACCCCCTCCAATGCCCACTACCCGCTCAACCCTGCAGCGCCCAGCTCTGTGATTCTGCCGCCTGGCAGTGGGCCGCGGCACTTGCTGTTCAACAAAAGTGGCAAACAGGCTTATCTGGTATTGGAAATGAGCGCCCAGGTAGCCGTGCTCGACTACCGAGCCGGCAACCTGATCCGCAAGCAGTTGCTCAACCTCTCCGACAACCCAGGGCCTACCCAGGGCGCTGGTGGTGGCCTGCACCTTTCGCCGGATGGCCGCTTTCTTTACGTCAGCAACCGCGGCAAGGTCAATCAGATTGTCGTGTATGCCGTGAACCCCGAGGACGGCACGCTCAAAGCGATCCAACACCGTGGGGTGGATGGCGACCATCCGCGAGAGTTCGCCCTGGACCCCACGGGCGGCTATCTGTTGGTCGCTAACCAGAAGAGCAATGCGATCGTGGTGATGCAACGTGACCCGAAGACCGGCCTGATTGGCCGTACTGTGCAGACCTTCAGCCAGGATGCGCCTTCGGACCTGAAGTTTCTCAGCCGTCGGCCGGAGGGTTGATGTGCAACTGGCGGGTTAGGTCTATCGATAGCGCCGCGAGACGGCGCTGTTCTGGCGCATGCAGAGGTGACGGTGCAGGGCGAGGCTGCTGTTTTCAAGCAGCGCCGGCCGCCCGGTAACGCTTGGTCAGGACAATGCCGCCGGCCCGCCAGGCTCGGCCTGCACTTCGGTCGCACGGCCGGCAGGCAATGGCCAATGTGGATGGCCGAAGTGTTCGAGTGCCTGTTCCATGAAACCTTTGGCCGCCACCAGGCCAAGCTCTCTTACCAATAGGTCGACTGCCAGTATTGCAAGCTCCTCGGCGCTGCCGGGGCTTCGTGAACAGTGCCCGTCGAGCCAGCGGGCCGTAATGACGGCTTCCAGATGCACAGTGCTCATGATGGTGTCACTCGGTATGGGGGTGATACTCAGTAAAGCACTGCGAGGCATTTCACGCAGCACCCACTCGGCTTCGCACGGTAATATCTCGACACAACTAATCAGGCGCAGGTGCTCGGGGCTTTGGCAAACTGCTGCACCCTGCAACCTCTGGGCTCGCTGGCGGTCCGAAGGCTGTTGATGCAAAAGGAAAAAACTGTTCCAGAGGAGGCGACATGCCCTGCACCCGTTTTACTCTGCTGGCCTTGGCCAGCTTTGCGTTGCTTTCCGGCTGTGCCGGCAGCAGCACTGATACGGCAGGCCAGCCTGCCAGCTCGGCTCAAGCTTCGGCCAGCAATGCCGGCGATGGCCGTTGCAATGCCCCGGGGGCGCAGTACACCGTGGGCCAGGTGTCTAGCCAGGCACTGTTGGATCAAGCCCGTGTACGCTCCGGCTCGCAAGTCGCGCGCGTGCTGGGCCCCCGTGACATGATCACCATGGATTACCGTTCCGACCGCCTGACATTGTATGTCGATGACGCAGGTAAGGTGCTACGCGCTAACTGCGGGTGAGCGTAGGGTGGGGCAGCCTCAGCTGCCCCGGTCACTCACAACGAGAAGCCGCCTTCGGCGGCAATTTGAGATACGGGTTTGCGTGGGCTTGGCGCTTCACGAGCCTGCAGATACTCAGGCAGGGTCGCCTTGTTACCCAGCTTGCCGACGGCCACCGCCGCGTGCAGGGCATAACCTTCCGGAATGTTCAGCTCCTTACGCGTGAGGTCCTGGTCGAAGCCAGCCATGCCATGGGTATGCCAACCATCGATGCTGGCTTGCAGGGCGAAGTAACCCCAGGCGGAGCCGGCGTCGAAGGTGTGCCACAGGGCTGGGCTTTCCTCGCTCGCGCCCGGCGCCACGAAGGTGGTCTTGGAGATCACGATTACCAGGGCTGAAGCGTGTTGGGCCCAATTGCGGTTGAATTCATTGAGCAAGCCAAGAAAGCGTTCCCAGTTTGGGGTGTCGCGACGTGCATACAGAAACCGCCAGGGTTGAGAGTTATAGGCCGAAGGCGCCCACCGGGCAGCTTCGAAGAAGCTCAGCAGTGTTTGCTCCTCGATGGGCGAACCATCGAACGCACGGGGCGACCAGCGATTGATGAATTGCTCGTGAATGGCGTAGTCGGCAATGCGTGGCGTGTCGCTCATGGCAAGGTCCTGAAGGTGATGTCGTGGAAGCGCAACGCTACTGCGATGCTCGGCCGATGACAAGCTGTGCAGGCCGTCTTAGACTATCGCCCCCATTTCTTCAGGCCCTCGCCATGAGCACCCAAGCCACTGCCTTCTGGAAGCGCAAGACGCTCGCTCAACTTTCTTCGGCTGAGTGGGAATCGCTATGTGATGGCTGCGGGCTTTGCTGCCTACAGAAACTGGAGGATGAAGAGGATGGTGCGGTGTATTACACCCGCGTGGCGTGCAAGATGCTCGACCTAGCCAATTGCAGGTGCACCGACTACCCCAATCGCAAGCAGCATGTGCCCGATTGCATCGAGCTGACGGTCGAGCAGGCTGACCAGTTTCACTGGCTGCCGCCCAGCTGCGCTTACCGCCTGGTCGCGGCTGGCCAAGACTTGCCTGAATGGCACTATCTGGTCAGCGGCGATCGCGATCAGGTTCATGTGCAGAGAATTTCGCAGGCAGGGCGCATGTTCAGTGAAACGGTGGTCGATGAAGACCACTGGGAAGACCACCTGATCTTCCGTGCCGGTTGATCAAGCCAATGGCGGGGCCTTGGGGTCTTCACCCGTGACGGTCGCGGTTTCGGTCGCCGCCACCGCGCTGTCCTTGAGGGCCTTGAGCTCGGCACCGGCCTCAGCCAGGCGCGCGCGAATCTGATCGGCATCCCGGCGGCCTCTCTCGAGCAGTTCCCGTGCCTTGCTATGGCCGGTATAACCGCGTACGAGCGCAGCGCCGCCGAGGGCGACTTGCAACAAGCCCACGATACCGCCCCGGGCTACACCTTTGCCAACCAGCACGACCCCGGCCGCGAGAGAGCCGGCCCGCTCCCACCCTCGAACGTTATGATCTGGCTGGTTCGGCGTGTCGAGGATTTCTGGAAGGCTACGGCCCATGGTGTGCTCCTGAACGGTGGGTTGATAGCTAACTGACCCGTTCCCAATGTGGGCGTTCCCGCAATTTCACGACAGTTTTTGGCCGTCCGCCATGCGCAGGCGTCGCGACAACGCAACGGCGAGTGCGCGAATCACCTTTGCCGCTATGCGCGGAGCATCGACCATCATCTTGTCGAGTGAGTCCTTGCCCAGGCTCACTAGCTGCACTTCGGTCGAAGCGATACACGTAGCCGAGCGCCGCTCACCATCGATTACCGCCATCTCCCCAAACGAGCGGCCCTTGCGCAGCAGCGCCACCTCGACTTCGTTGCCTTCCAGGTCCAGGCGGCGTACCGAAACGTTGCCGTACTGAATGATGCACATGAAGTTTCCAGCATCGCCTTCCCTGAAGATAACTTCGTCCTGGTCCATCTTTACCAGGCTGAAGAACCCGGCAGCGGCAGCACAGTCCTCGGGCAGCAGCTGGTTGAATAGCCCGCAGTCCATCAGGATGATCCGGATTTCATTGTTGAGCGCGCTGCTATTGGCCATGGTGGCAGTCTGTCTCCCGAGGTTGTTCCGGCCCCGCCCTAGGCCCTCTATCGTTTTAGCGCCGTCCTCATGCAAGCGCGCCAGTCACTTCACCGGTGGCCAGTATGGCACTTGCTGATCCAGAACGCTTGGCCTGTGGGCTGCACCCGTGGCAGCCCCCCATTGGGCGGCATTAGCTTGCCAGGCCCATTACTCGCATCAGAAATGCATACTCCAGCGCGACGTCACGCAGCGCCTGATAGCGGCCGCTCATGCCACCATGGCCCGCACCCATCTCGGTCTTGAGCAGAAGGAGATTGTTGTCGGTTTTCATTGCGCGCAAGCGCGCCACCCATTTGGCCGCCTCCCAGTATTGCACCCGGCTGTCGTTATACCCTGCGACCACGAGCATCGCGGGGTAGGGTTGGGCACTCACGTTCTCGTAAGGCGCATAAGCCTTGATACGTGCATACACTTCGGGTTCTTGCGGGTTGCCCCATTCATCGTATTCGGTAACGGTCAGCGGCAGGTCCGGATCGAGCATGGTGTTCAGGGTATCTACAAAAGGCACCTCGGCCACCGCTGCCGCAAAGAGAGCTGGGCGCTGATTGAGCACCGCACCGATCAACAGCCCGCCGGCGCTCCCGCCGCTGATCGCCAGCTGTGTGGGTGTGGTAAGGCCGTGGCTGACCAGGTGTTCGGCACAGGCGATGAAGTCGCCGAAGGTGTTCTGTTTATGCGCCAGCTTGCCGGCCCGGTACCAGGCTTCACCCATTTCCCCCCCGCCGCGCACATGGGCAATGGCGAAGGCGAAACCGCGCTCGAGCAGGCTTAGCCGCGCATGGGAGAACCAGGGGTCGAGCGTCGTGCCGTAGGCACCGTAGCCATACAGATAAAGCGGCACTGCCTGGCCTTGCAGGTCGCGGCGCATTACCAGGCTGATCGGCACCTGGGTACCATCGCTGGCTGTGGCCCACAAACGCTGGCTGATGTAAGCATCGGCGTCAAAGTCGCCCAGCACTGGGGTTTGCTTGAGCACCTGCTGTTCGCCCCCGGCGAGCGTCAGCTGGCGGACCTGGGCTGGGCGGTTCAGGGCTTCATAACGCAGGCGGATGTGCGGGCCTTCGAATTCGAGGGCGTCTTGCACGTAGAGGCTGTAGGCTGCATCGGGCAACTGCACGCGATAGGCGCTGGCCCCGGCGGGGTGTACCTCGATCACTGGCAGGCCGTTTTCCCGCAGGCTCAGGGCATGGGCGCCACGGTTGAGCACAACGCCCTCGATCATGACCTGTGGATCGTGGGGGACCAGGCACTGCCAGCGCTCGCGCAGCGGAACTTCACCTTCACAGTGGTAAACGGCGAAGTTGATACCGTCGGCGTTGGTGCGCACGAACCATTGCCATTGCCCGTGCAGGCAACCGTGGTCCAGGTCGTACTCGTGGCCTTCGAGGCGAGCGGCGACTCGGTTGAACGGCTGTTGGGGAGTGTTTGCGTCCAGCACCCAGCTCTCGCTGGTGGTCTTGCTACCCAGTTGCAGCACCAAGTGGCGCTCTGAGCTGGTGCGGTAGCAGTGCAGGAAGAAGCGCCCATCTGGCTCTTCGAACACGCAGTCGGCGCTTTCGGTGCCTCGCCGATGACGCCAGAGGCGAAACGGCCGGTGGGTGTCGTCAAGGGTGGCGAAGAACAGGGTTTGATTGTCGTTGGCCCAGGTCATGCTGCCGTCGCAATCCTCGAAGGGCAGCTCGGTGACCGCGCCTGTGGCAAGGTCCTTGATGAACAGGCGGTAGGTTTCATCGCCCTGTGTGTCGAGGCTGTAGGCAAGTTGCGTGTGATCCGGGCTGACGGCCACGGTGCCTATGGCAAGAAAGCCGCCACCGGCCAGGGTATTGGGGTCGAGCAGCAGTTGTTCGGTGGCGGTGCTTATGGCCAGGCTGTCGCTGGCCAGGCGAGGGTGACGGTAGTGACGCGGGTATTCGTCGCCAGCGGTGGTGCGGGTGTAATACAGCCAAGGCCCCCACGGGGAGGGCAGGGTGAGGTCGGTTTCCTGGATGCGCCCACGAATCTCCTCGAACAGTGCGTCGCGCAGCGGTTGCTGGGCGGCCAGCTGCCGCTCCAGCCAGGCGTTTTCGGCATCGAGGTAGCTGAGTACCTCCGGGGTGTCGCGCTCCTGCAGCCAGGCGTAAGGGTCGGCGCCATCGCCCATGCGGGCCTTGGGGGCGGTGTTCGTCATGGCAGCGTCCTTCGGCAAAAGCCGTTATGATAGTTGCCCTTGCGTTGGCCGTCCCCCGAATTCCATGACTGAACACGATTACTTCATTGCCTGGTGTATCTATGCGGTCGCGGCCTTGGGCTGCCTGCTGGTGTGGTTCCGTTTGACCGGGTGGCTGTGGCGTTGGCTGCGCGAGCCGTTGCGCCTGCTGGCGACAGTGGCGGTATGCACACCCACGGCGGTCGACTCCTCCTCGGCCAAGCTTGCTCCGGCCTTGGCGGTGGTGGCGCTGGACGTCCTGTTCAAGGACACCTCGCACATTTGGCAGGCGGCCTCGGAACTGGCCATGTATTCGGTCATCGCGATGGCGGTGTATCTGGTCTTCGCCTTGATACGCTGGCCGCTGGAGCGTGCAGCTCGCACGCGCCGGGCTGAGCGTGAGGCCCGCGAGCAAGCGCTTGCCAAGGCGGAGGCAGACCAACCCCCGGCCCAGGCACCGGCCCCCCGGGCACCGGAGCCCCAGCCGCCCCAGCCCTCGGTACGCGGGCGCATCGAGCCGCGCCTCTAGGAGCTTGCCATGTGCGAACTGCTGGGCATGAGCGCCAACGTGCCGACCGACATCGTCTTCAGCTTCAGCGGCCTGATGCAGCGCGGCGGGCGTACCGGCCCACACCGAGATGGTTGGGGCATTGGCTTCTACGAAGGCCGCGGGTTGCGCCTGTTTCAGGACCCGGCCGCCAGTTGTGAGTCAGAGGTCGCACAGCTCGTGCAGCGTTACCCGATCAAAAGTGAGGTGGTCATCGGCCATATCCGGCAGGCCAACGTGGGGCGCGTATGCCTGGCCAACACCCATCCTTTCGTGCGCGAACTGTGGGGCCGCAATTGGTGCTTCGCCCATAATGGGCAGTTGGCGGGCTTCCAGCCATCTGCCGGTTTCTACCGGCCTGTTGGCGATACCGACAGTGAAGCGGCCTTCTGCGACCTGCTCAATCGCCTGCGCCAGGCGTTCCCCGATTCAGTAGAAGCCGAGCAGTGCCTGCCGGTGCTGGTGGAGGCCTGTCAGGGTTACCGCGCGCTGGGGGTGTTCAACATGCTGGTCTCTAATGGTGACTGGCTGTTCTGCTATTGCTCGACCAAACTGGTGCACATCACCCGCCGGGCGCCGTTCGGGCCAGCGCGGTTGAAAGACCTGGAAATGGCCGTGGACTTTCAGGCCGAAACCACGCCCAACGATGTGGTCACGGTAATCGCTACCGAGGCCCTGACCGACAACGAAACCTGGCATGCCTACCAACCTGGCCAATGGGCGCTATGGCGCAAAGGCGAGTGCGTGGCTCAGGGCTCATCCGAATAAGGACTGCACATGCTGCGCAGCTACATGCGTTTGATCGTTTTCGCTGCTTGCCTGCTGCTGGGCGTGCAATGGCCGGGCCTGCTCAACGACTACACCGCGCGCGTTCAGGCGCACCTGAACGAAGCCCGCACCAGCCTGCAGGGGTTCAGCGACACTGCTGGCAAATTCTTCGGGGGCGACCTGCAGGCCTTGGTGCGGCATTACCAGAGCAGCGACGACCCTGTTTTTCGCAACGATGCCCAGAGCGTGGCCGCATTGGTCGCCCGGGAAGAAACGCTCAGCCTGGAATGGTCGGCGTTGCAGGGGCCCTGGTACGCACGCAGCTGGCACGTTCTCAGCCAGGCCGATGCGAAGATCCGTGATGAAACCCTGCAAGGCTACAGCTATCAGGTACCGCTCTCTCCGGAGGCGATCGCCTGGGGCGTGGGGTTGGCGGTGGTACTGGCGCTGGCATTCGAATGGCTGATGATCGGGATCGGCTACACCTTCGGCATTCGCAGGCATAAACCGATCCCGGAAAGCTGGCGCTAGGCGCCCGCTTTCTGCCCGGGCCTCACGCCCCCTTGGCGCAGCGCTTGAGGTCTACTGGCCCAACGAATTCGTTGCCATGGCCCATCACGCACGCTACCTGCTGATTGCGTGCACGCTCCCAACCTTGCACAGGGTAGGTTTTGTTCCAGGCCTGGAACAGCTGGGTATCCTGTTTAGACAGGCGCAAACCATAGCGCTTGCTCATGTAGAAATAGGTGCGCGCGATCATGCCGCGGATGCTGGGGCGCGGCATCACCTTCTTCGCCTTGAAGTCCACCTGGGTCAGGCATGCACCGTATTGGCCTCGCTGTTCGGGCAGCCAGCCGAAACTGAAGTTGTTACGGTCACCATTGACCTCTCCGATACTGGGCACCAGATTGAACAGGTCGGCTTCGGCGCGTTGGTAGGTCTTGTCGTGGCGTGTGCAGTTGCTGCGCCCCCCTTTCTGCCAGCACTGGCGCAGGTGGCCGATCTGCCAAGCCGGAACGATGTGCTCCCATTCGACCCGCTTGGCCCGAGTGGCGTTCTTGCGAGGAATGTAGCCGCAACTGGCCAGGTCGACACGGTTGCCTGTGTATTTGCAACCGCAGTAGAACTCCGTGGACTGTGGCGCGTAGAGGCGCCAGGCGACTTTCTTGGCCTGGCTGAACGTAGCCGGGGCCTCGGCATGCGCCGCGCAGGCCAACAGTAGCAGCCCGGTGGTGGTCAGCAGGCGCATGCGCAACGTCTTGCGAAACAACTCAATCATTGCCCGGCACCGTCCAGAACAGCTGAATGCCACCGTCGTCGCGCCAGGCGAGGGTCACGTTATCGTTCTCGGCGATTTCCTGCAGCATTCGCTCCCAGTCGTCGGGGTTTTCCCCAGCCTGGCGAAATAGCAATGCGCTGCGGCTGCTCTGTGCGCGCGTGGAGTTGATGATCTTCTGGATGCGCAGCCCCAATTGCTCGTAGCTGCCGAGTGCAGAGGTGTTCACGAAGGTTTTTCCTTATGTTGCTGTATGGGCGTACAGTATTGAGTTGTAGCCCTTTTCGCAACGGGTTGTCAGAAAACTTTCGCTCAGACCCCTAAATTACTGATTTGCTGCGTAATCCAGAAAAAAGGCCATTAAGGCCTGTGGCACCACAGCCTCAATCGGTTCTGACGCGCAGCCCGTCATTGAGGCAATAGCCATACCCACGTAGGGTCTGCAATGCGTAGGGCGCGCCCAGTTCGGCCAGCTTACGGCGCAGATTGCAGATGTGCCGCTCGATCAGCGGCCCCCGGCTGGCCGCCTCATCCCCCCATAGGTGTTGCTCGATGGCTTGCCGGCTGATGGGGCCTGCTTGTATCGCCAGTAGCGCCAACAAGCGTTGTTCTGTAACCGTTACACTCTGTTGGCGTGCGCCACGACCCAGCAGCAGACGGTTATTCGACAGCCATAACCCTGCGCCCGAATCATCGGCCGGCGGTGGCGCCTGGCGCGTCAGGGCCTGCATGCGCGCCTGAAGTTCCTCGACGCTTACCGGCCGTGACAAGCACACATCTGCGCCTGCCTTGAGTGCCTCGATGCGGGCCTGGCGGTCACTGTCGCCCAGCAGCACCAGCACCGACGCCTGGCCGCGGCGTTGCAGGCAGCGCTGCAACAAGCGGGGGGAGGGGCGGGGCAAGTCCAGCAGAATGAAGCTGTAATCTCCCCGTAAGGCGTGATCATACTGTTCGGTCGCAGCGCAGCGCAGGGTATTGCCGGCATGCTGCAGTGCGTCGATCAGGCCCGGGTCGGTTTCCTGCGCAAGGTAGAGTAGGTTCATGTCGCCACCAAAGGGGTATTGCTGCGGCAGTGCAGGCTCAGGCTGGCGCCGCCCAGGCGTGCGGTACCCACGCGCAGGCTGAAACCGTGCAGGTTGACAATAGCCGCGACGATCGACAGGCCCAGGCCGAAGCCGCCCTGGCCACCGCTTTCGTCGAGGCGGTAGAAACGCTGGAAGATGGCCTCGCGCTCGTTCTCGGGAATGCCGGGGCCGGAGTCTTCGACTTCGATCAACGGTGCCCCTTGTTCGACGCGTGCGTGCAGGGTGACCTTGCCGCCGGGCGGGGTGAACTTGATCGAGTTGCTCAGCAGATTGCCGATGGCTTCGAACAGCAAGGCCCTGTCGCAGTGAACGCTGGGCAGGCTGTCTGGCACGTCCAATGCGAGCTCCAGTTCGCCTTCCTCGGCCAGCGGCAGATAGAAATCGTAGAGCTCATGAAGCAGAGGCAGCAGGTCGAGCATCACGAAGCCCGAGCGGCGCTGATGATCCTCCAGCTCGGAAATGCGCAGCAGGCCGCGAAAGCGCGCCATCAGGGTGTCGGTTTCGCCGATGACCTGGTCCAGTTGCAAGGCATGCGCCGAGTCGGCGTCGGCTTGTTGCTTGATCCGGTAAAGCTGCGCACGCAGGCGCGTCAGTGGAGTGCGCAGGTCGTGGGCGATGTTGTCGCACACCCCCTTGACCTCCAGCATCAGGCGCTCGATACGGTCGAGCATGGCGTTGACGATCGCTGCCAGCATGTCCAGCTCGTCGCGCTTGTCAGACAGCGGCAGGCGCTGGGCAAGGTCACCGGCAATGATTGACTCGGCGCTGGCCTGGATCTGCCGGATGCGCCGCAGCGGGCGGCGACGCAGCAGGTGCCAGCCCGCCGCGCCCGGCAGGATGGTCAGTGAAATGCCCCACAACAACGCGCGCAGAATGATGTGAGTCACCTGGAACAACGAGCCGTTGTCGCGCACCAGTACCAGCCAGCGGCCGTCGCGGGTCGGCATCGCCACTGCGGCGCAGCTGTCTTGCGGCAGTTTGGGGTCGTTGGATTGCGTGCAATCGTCCAGCTCGTAGATGCTGCCGTCCAGCGCCAGCCCCCGGGGGATGCGCTTGAGTTCGCCAGCCAGCGGGTCGAGCTCGTCGTCGAACAGGCCCCAGGCATCGTAGGCTCGGTTATCGAACGCTTCGCTCGCGGCGAGGGCATCTTCGAGGTCTTGCCCCACGAAGCGTGAGAACAGGTGTTGGCGCTGCATCAGGGAGTGCCGGGCAAGGCTGTTGAGGTAATCGGACACCTCGAAATACAACACGCCCAGCAAGATGCTGCTCCATGCCACGAAGAGGAAACTGTAGAGTGCCAGCAGCCGGCTACTGGAGGAACGCCAACCCTTAGAGGGGTTCGGCAATGACATAGCCCGAGCCCCGTACGGTCTTGATCAGTGGTGGTTGCCCGGCAGGATCGATCTTCTTGCGCAGGCGCCCGATGTGTACGTCGATCAGGTTGGTGCCCGGGTCAAAGTGATAGCCCCAGACCTCCTCGAAAATCATCATGCGGGTCAGGATCTGCCCGGCGTTGCGCATCAGAAACTCCAGGAGCTTGAATTCGGTTGGCAGCAGGCTCAGCTGGTGTTCGCCACGCCGCGCTTCGCGGGTGATCAGGTCAAGTTCCAGGTCAGCCACGCGCAAGACGTTGTCCTGGGTGGTGCCGGCCTGTTTGCGGCGTAGCAGCACCTCGACACGGGCGGCCATCTCGTCGGAAGCGAAAGGTTTGGTCAGATAATCGTCACCGCCAGCGCGCAGCCCGCGGACGCGTTCGTCGACATCCGAAAGCGCACTGATCATCAGCACGGGCGTGCTGACACCGATGGTTCGCAACGTCGTCACGATCGCAAGGCCGTCGAGTTCGGGCAGCATACGGTCAAGGGTGATCACGTCGTAATCCCCGCTGACCGCCTTGACCAGCCCCTCGCGGCCGTTGTCGACCCAATCCACTTCCAGGCCATGGTTGGTCAGCTCGGCCACGATTTCCTTGGCGGTGACGGCATCGTCTTCGATGGTCAATACGCGAGTCATGGTATCAATTACCCGAATGTCGGCTTCAGATGGTTGGCATTGTGCCAAGGTTCTGCAAATGAAGGACTGAAGATTATTTCATCTTCACCCCAGGCTGCTCGATTGCACAGAAATGTAGCCAAGTGTAAGCACTCAGGTACCAAATTGTTTCTAAAGGTTGCTCAAGTGACGTCGATGCCCTGTACGCGAGTCATCCGTTTCGATCACAGGAGCCAACCATGAGCATCAGCGGCGTTACCAGCATCAACATTGCCACGTTGTCCAGCAGCACCTCAGCCTCTAAAACCGGTGACGCACAGGCCGGTGACGGTACTGCAAGCGTGGACCTCAGCACGCTCGCCAGCAGCAAGGCTGGTTCGGCCGGTGCTGCCACGGCTGCCAGCGGTGGCAGCGATTCAAGCTCCACCGAGTCAGACGCGGTCAAGCAGATCAAGCAACAGATTGCCACGGTGCAAAAACAGCTGGCTCAGGCCGAGCAGGCGCTGGCTCGTGCGCAGCAGGTCAAAGACGAGCAGGCCAGGCAGACCCAGGTGGCAGCCGCGCAGACACAAGTGTCGTCGTTTTCCGGGGAGCTGCAGACCCTCACAGCGCAACTCACCCAGGCGCTCAGCGACAGCGGTAGCAGCAGCAGCGGTTCGATGGTCAGCACCAGCGCGTAAATCGTGCAGCGTATCGTCGGGTAGTGGCGGGCGGCTACGCTTAGCGGCATGATCGGCTAAGCGGTGGCTTCCTGCCACGCACCTCAAGGAGCCTTCCGATGCAAGCGCCCGGCAAAGCCCACGACGAATCGCTGCGCCTTCATACGTTGCGCTCCTTGAATCTGCTCGACACCCCCGCCGAAGAGCGCTTCGATCGGCTCACACGCTTGGCCCGGGCGCTGTTCGACATGCCCATCGCGGTCATCAGCCTGATCGATACAAACCGCCAATGGTTCAAATCGTGCGATGGCCTTGAGGCGCGCGAAACGTCACGCGATGTGTCGTTCTGCGGGCACGCCATTTTGCAGAACGGCGTATTCGAGATCCCCGATGCGACGCTCGATGCCCGCTTCAGTGATAACCCTCTGGTGACCGGCAAGCCTTACATTCGTTATTACGCGGGGCGCCCGCTCAAGGCGCGCAATGGTACCGCCATGGGTACGCTGTGCCTGATCGATCACCGCCCCAGGTCTCTGAACCCTGAGCAGCAAGCGCGCCTGAACGATATGGCGGATTTGGCTGAACAGGAAATCGAAGCGCTGCAGTCCGCGACTATCGACCCCCTTACTCGGGTTGCCAACCTCCAGGGGTTCGAGCACATGGCCAACTACGCATTGAGCCTGTGCCGACGCGTAGGAACGCAGGCAACCTTGCTGCTGTTCGACCTGGAAAACTTCCAGCGCATCAACGAACGTTTCGGCTACATCGAGGGTGACCAAGCCTTGAAGGGGTTCGCCCAGTTAGTGCGCTCGGTGCTCAGGGAAATGGACACCGTAGGCCGGTTGGGCGGCGACCGTTTCGTGGTGCTTCTGATGGGGGCGAGCCTTGTGGAAAGCCGCGTGCCCCTGGCGCGCATCGACCAGGCTTTGGAGGCGGCGAATCGAGCTGGGGCTCGGGCTTATGCCCTGCACTACAGGGTGGTAGCTTGCGAATACGAAATGGCTCGCCACCCCACGCTGTCTGCGCTGCTGGCCCAGACCACTGCCGATATGCAGCGGCGCAAGGAGTGCCAGGGCTGAAGGCTGCTTAATCGGCCATGCGGTTCTTATCGGCGCGGTACTGCATCGCCAGCGATGCTGGCTTGCCGCTGCGGCCGGTTTCCATCCACTGGCGCAGGCGGGAAGCGTCGGCGAAGTGGGTGTATTTGCCATAGGCATCGAGCACCACCATGGCGACCGGGCGGTCAGCCATGCGGGTGATCAGCACCAGGCAATGGCCAGCCTGATTGGTGAAGCCGGTCTTGGTGAGCTGGATGTCCCAATTGCTGTTGAGCAGGTGGTCAGTGTTGCGAAAGCCCAGCGTGTAATTGGGGTGCTTGAACGCTACGGTCTTTTCACGGGTAGTGGAGAGCTCGCGCAGCATTGGATATTGGCGCGCCGCCATCAGCAGTTTGGTCAGGTCGCGCGCCGAGGACACGTTGTGTTCCGACAGGCCGGTAGGCTCGACGTAGCGGGTATGGCTCATGCCCAACGAACGGGCCTTGGCGTTCATGGCAGTGATGAACGCGTTGTAACCACCGGGGTAATGATGGGCCAGGCTCGCAGCGGCGCGGTTTTCAGAAGACATCAGTGCGATCAGCAGCATGTTGCGCCGGTCGAGGGTGCTGCCCAGCTTCACCCGTGAGAACACGCCTTTCATTTCTTTGGTGTGGCTGATGTCGATATCGATTTCTTCGTTCATCGGCTGCTTGGCATCAAGCACTACCATGGCGGTCATCAATTTGGTTACCGAGGCGATTGGCACCACTTTGTCAGGCTTGCTTTCGTACAACACCTTGCCGGTTTGCAGGTCGGTCAGCAGTGCGCTGCCCGAGGCCAGATGTAATTGGGAAGGGTCACGTGACAAAGCTGCCTCGGCGGCGGTGGCGGCAGGGGGCAGTGCGGTGCTGGCCAGGGCAATGAGGAGGCTGAGCAGAGAAAGGGTTTTTTTCACGGAAAAGGGTACCCGACAATGAATGAAAGATGCACGCAGATGAAAAGATGAAAAAAGCTGACACATTCTAGGAGGCGGCGGGGCAGGCTGTCGATTGCCTTGGAAGGTGAATGTTTATTCATTCATGCAGAGTTGGCAGGCAAACGAAAGCCCCGCCGGGGCGGGGCTTCTAACCAATACTGGGCAAAACGCCAGTATTACCAGCGGCCGTAGCGTGGGCCGTAGTGCGGGCCATAGTAATAACCCGGAGGTGGAGGCGGCGGTGGCGCAGCGTAGTACACCGGGGCGGGTTGGTAATAGACCGGCGGCGGTGGCGCGTAATACACCGGGGGAGGCGGCGCCACATAGACAGGTTGCTGCACATACACCGGGGCTGGGCGGCTGGCCACAGCAGCGCCGAGCACCGTGCCGCCGATCAGCGCACCGACCACAGCGCCGGCGCCCGGGCCGTGGGCGGAGGCCTGGCCAGCCATGCCGGCGGTCAGTGCACCTGCCAGCAGAGCCACCTTGGAGATATGACGAATCATGGATGCTTCCTCGTAAACGACATGGCGCTATGACCCCGCCTCGGGATCATGGACTGCCGTACACACTATGACAGCGAAATTGTAAGAAGCTGCAACGGCGAACGGTAAATTTTGTGTAAGGTCTTAGTGACAAATCAACCACTTGGGGGAGGCCCGCAGTGCTGAAGGTTCCGAACAAAGACACTCTGTTGTGCATGTCGCTCGCCGCGCGCCCGGGCAACTTTGGCACGCGATTTCACAACTACCTATACGATCGGCTGGGGCTTAACTTCCTTTACAAGGCATTCACCACCACCGACCTGCCGGCGGCGATCGGGGGTGTAAGGGCATTGGGTATTCGAGGTTGCGCAGTGTCGATGCCTTTCAAGGAAGCCTGCATCGAATGGGTCGATGCCATGGACCCCTCTGCGGCGGCAATCGCTTCGGTCAATACGCTGGTCAACGATAGCGGCCGGCTCACCGCCTACAACACCGACTACATCGCCATCCGCCATTTGATTCGCCAGCATCGCCTCGAACCGGGGTTACGGGTGGCTTTGCGGGGCAGCGGCGGGATGGGTAAGGCAGTTGCGTGCGCGTTTCGAGATGCAGGCTTCACGCAGGTCACGCTGGTTGCCCGTAACACCGAGGCTGGCCCGGCACTAGCCAAGGCCTGCGGCTTCGCCTGGCAGGCCGAACCTGATGGCGTGGAGGCGCAGTTGCTGGTCAATGTAACGCCGCTGGGCATGGCGGGTGGGCCGCAGGCACAGGCCTTGGCCTTCCCGCACGCCATGGTGGCAGCGGCCGAGGTTGTGTTCGACGTGGTGGCACTGCCGCCGCGTACGCCACTCATCGAGCTGGCCGATAGCCTAGGCAAATCTGTGATCACCGGCCTGGAGGTGGTGGCGCTGCAGGCGCTGGAGCAGTTCGTGCTTTACACCGGGGTTCGCCCAGAGCCTGCGCTGGTCGAAGAGGCTGTGGCGTTCGCCGCAAAAGGTTGACCGTGACCGATGGGGGGAGGTGGCGGCCTTTTTGAGTTGATGGGAAGGGAAGTCCCTTACAACTCATTGAACTGGCAATACTCCTCCCAACTCATGCCTAGGGCCTCGGCCACTTCCCTGTGAGTTTCCAGGCGCATGTCACGAAGTTGCTCGGGGCTTTCGGCGATCAATTCCAGCGCGTATTCCCAAGGTTGCAGGCCGCGGTCGTCGGCAGCGTCCTCGAACGCCCACTGGACCTGCTGCTGCTGTTCGGCTTCGCTCAGCGAGGCGATCTCCTCGGCCAGTTGCGGATGCTGGGCCAGATAAGCGTCGAGCGCGGCCTGCTGGCGGTCTTGTTTGGCAATCATGGGCGTATTCTCAGAAGCGGTAGGGCAGGGCGACATCATGCCACATCGTGGGCCAGCCCTTGGTGCTAGAATCGCCGCCCCCCTTGCATGTAAGAGAGGAGTTCCCGTGCGCAAGTTGATGGTAGCGGCCGCGCTGCTGGCCCTGGCCGGTTGCGATAACGATGTCACCCAGGCCCATAAGGCGGTGGCGGCCCAACTGGAGAATCCGTCCACGGCCAAGTTCGCCAACGTGCGCCCGCTGGCCCAGGGCAATGTGTGTGGGCAGGTGCGCGGCAAGGACGCGGCAGGTAACTACACCCCCTATGTCAGCTATGTCGCCATCAAGGCCGAGGATGGCTACCACGCCATTCTCGACCCTCGAGGTGATAACGAGGCGGTGCGCACCATCTGCGGCTCGCCGGCGCCTGAGCAGGCTGAGGCAGACGCCGGCAATGGCTGGGAGGTGCGCATCGCCGACAACGCCATGGGCGCGCTCAGCGACATGACCTCGCGGCTGATCGAAAAGGGCTTCGTTGCCAACGTCGCCACCCGTAACGGCAAGACCGAAGTGTACCTTGGCCCCTTCGCCACCCAAGCCGAGGCACAGGCCAAGAAGGCCGAGCTGATGGCCAGCCAGGGTATCGAAGCCTTCGTGGTGCCGCACCCGGCGGATGCCAAGCAGTAGCTTTCCCATGAAGATGCGTGCGGGCGAAGCCGCGTTTTTGGTGCTCAGCCTGCCGCCTGATCGAGCGATGGCAGGCCCGGCTCCTTGAACCAGGCAAACCCGGCCGTCGCCTATTTAAGCCGACGGAAAAAGGTCGAGAGCAGCGCACCGCTGATGTTGTGCCACACGCTGAACAATGCGCTCGGCACGGCGGCCAGCGGTGAAATGTGCGCCGCGGCCAATGCTGCGCCCAGCCCCGAATTCTGCATGCCCACTTCAAGCGCCAGCGACTTGCGCTGCGCCAGCGGCAGGCCGAACAGCCGCGCGGTGCCATAACCCAGCGCGTAGCCGAAGCTGTTGTGCAAGATCACCACCAGCATGATCAGCAAGCCAGACTCGGCGATTTTCGCCTGGCTGGCAGCAACCACGGCGCAGACGATCATCACGATGCTCACCACCGACACCAACGGCAGGACCTCCACCGCAAGCTGTACCTTCTCGCCCAGCAGGCGCTGCGCAAGCACGCCGAGCACGATTGGCAGCATCACGAACTGAAGGATCGAGATGAACATGTCCCAGAACGAGACCGGCATCCAGGCCGAAGCCAGCAGCCAGATCAGCGCGGGAGTCGCCAGAGGCGCGATCAACGTGGTGACGGCGGCAATGGCCACCGACAAGGCCAGGTCGCCTTTGGCAAGCCAAGTCATCACGTTGGACGAGGTGCCGCTGGGGCAGCAGCCCACCAGAATCACGCCTACGGCGATCTCCGGCGGAAGGTGAAATGCCTGGCACAACAGCCAGGCCACGCCCGGCATGATGACAAAATGTGCGATGCAGCCCAGGCCGACCCGCCAGGGTTGGCGGAACACGGCAGCGAAGTCGTCCAGCTTGAGTGTCAGCCCCATGCCGAACATGACCAGCCCCAGCAGCGGCACGATGGCCACTTTCAGCGCGATGAACCAGCCAGGCTGAAAAAACGCCAGGATGGCGAACAGCAATACCCACCAGGCGAAGGTGTTGCCGACGAAGCGGCTGAGGGCGGCGAGGGCGCGCATGGAGTTTCCTTCTTATAAGTATGTATGGGGCTTCAGAGACCCTGAGGGGTGTCTTCGCCACCCAATGCCTCAAACAGCGCCGGCAGGAATTCGCCGAACGTCAGCATCATCAGCGTGAAGCTTGCATCTTGCTGGCCCAGGTCGTCATCGCCGCCATCCTGCTCCGCCTGCTCCTGCAGCAGCTCTTCGAAACGCAGGCGCTTGATGATCAGCTTGTCGTCGAGCACGAAAGAGAGTTTGTCTTGCCAGGCCAGCGACAGCTGGGTAACCAGCTTGCCAGTGTTCAGGTGCAGTTGGATTTCGTCGCTGGTCAGGTCCTGGCGCTTGCAGCGCACGATGCCGCCGTCTTCGCCGCTGTCGCGCAGCTCGCACTCGTCGAGCACGAAGAAGTCGGCAGCCGTTTTTTGCGTTTTGACCCAGTCGGTCAGGGTGGCGGTCGGTGCGATTTTTACGGTCAGCGGGCGCACGGGCAGGGTGCCAAGCACCTCGCGCAGGGTGGAAAGCAGGTCTTCGGCACGCTTGGCGCTAGCTGAGTTGACCAGAATCAGCCCTTGCTTGGGGGCGATGGCGGCAAAGGTGCTGGAGCGGCGAATGAAGGCGCGCGGCAGGAAAGCCTGGATGATCTCGTCCTTGATCTGGTCGCGCTCCTTTTTATAGACCTTGCGCATCTGCTCGGCTTCGATTTCCTCAACCTTCTCCTTGACCGCATCGCGCACCACGCTGCCCGGCAGGATGCGTTCTTCCTTGCGTGCCGCTACCAGGAGAAAGTCCCCGCTCACATGTGCCAGTGGCGCATCCGGGCCCTTGCCGAACGGCGCGACGAAGCCGTAGGTGGCCAATTCCTGGCTGGCGCAGGGGCGGGCAGGCTTGCTTGCCAGGGCGTCTTCCAGTGCTTGCGGGTCGAAGGGGATGTCCTGGGTCAGGCGATAGACAAGCAGGTTCTTGAACCACATGGGGCGTGCGTCTCCTTAAGGCATAGGGGGCGCATTATTCTCTCTGTGGGGCGGTAAGCCAACCGTAGGCTAGGTTATTGAAACCGCTGAAAAATTATTTTGAAAAAACGCTTGCCAGCGTGGAAGCGCCTCCGTAGAATGCGCGCCACACCGAGAGACGAAGGGTGATTAGCTCAGCCGGGAGAGCATCTGCCTTACAAGCAGAGGGTCGGCGGTTCGATCCCGTCATCACCCACCACTCGCTCACGAGGTGTATCGCGCAGCGGTAGTTCAGTCGGTTAGAATACCGGCCTGTCACGCCGGGGGTCGCGGGTTCGAGTCCCGTCCGCTGCGCCATATCAGAAGCTTTGGAACCCATTGAACATTCCAGAGCATCCTTGAAAAGGCAGCCATTTTGGCTGCCTTTTTTAGTTTCCGCACTCTTTTCCGCTTGGCTAGCGCAACGCGAGCCTTGAAGCGGCAGCCCAGCGTTATGTACCGCTGGCTCGAACCGTCCCTACGCCACCTTGTGCCATCACGCACAAGGAAGTGACGTATGGCTGAAAAACATCTGTGGGTAACGAAGTCCAACGTGCCCTCCGGCGGGCCAGGGGAAGCCGGCGCGGGTACCGGGGCCGGGGCCGCGGGCTCGATTTCCGGTTCCGGTTCCGGTTCTGGTTCCGGTACCGGCGAGCCTGGGGCGCTACCCAGTGGCCCTGTTCCGTTTCCTGATTCAGGTGCAGGCCAAGCAGGGGGCACTGGCGCCGGGCAGGGGGTGGGGGGCGGTGGATGGGCTGCGGGCTTTCATTTCAGCTCCGGCTCTGGGGGCGGCTTTTCCCTAAGCGGCGGGTTCGGTGGTAATAGCCGCAAAAAGGCTAGAAAGCGAAAGAAGGCCATACGTGCCGCCCTTGAGGCTCGCGCCCGCGCTGAGCTGGCCGCGCGCCAAGCCGCCCATGACCAGTTGCTTGGTGGCCTGGCCCAGCATCAACAGACCCTCATGTCACGCTGGGCAGCCGCTTATCAAGCCCAGCTTGAGGCCTTGCCCGAGGCCGTAGCCGCGCGGATACGGGCTGCGCGGGGGCCCATCAACCGGCTCAGGGATGAGCGCTGGGACCTCTATCTGATTTCCAAGGATAAGGCCGAGATCGACGGCTTGATCGCGGAAACGATCACCCAGCGAGATGCCAGGCGTGCTGTGTCTCTGTTTGAGCAGCATGATCCGCTCTCGCTGCACAGCGACGCCTACCGGTCAGTTCTGGCACAGCTTAGCGCCGGTAGTGACGAGGCGGGGCACGCGTTACACAGGCGATGGCAGCAAGCCTATATCGCCGCGCAAGAGGCGCGACTGCTGGATGAGGCGATACGGCAGCTGCAGGCTAAAAGTGATGCGCTTGCCGTCCAGTACGTCGCGAGGCAGCTGTACTGGCGTGAATGGGAAGCCTGGAAGGCCAGGCGCTTGGAGGCGCAAGGCCAGCGTCGGGAACAGATCCGGCACAAGTACCGGGTCGATGAGGCCGCTCGACGCAAGCTGATGGCCGTCGCTAACACCTACGTCGTTCCGCGCGGGGCAGCACCTGGCGCGCTTTTGCTCTTCGAGCCGGGTCGTGTTCGGCTGTGGGAGGCCCAGGAAGCGACGGCTCGGCTGCATAAGGCAGTAGCCGATGCAGGCAGGGAACTCCTCCATGTCGCCGCCCGACGCCTCGGCCAAGTGGCCGGCCTTGGGGTGTCTCTTGCGCTCTATTCGCCAGCGTTGGGTGAGGGGTCGGCACGGGCGCGCTATCGCGGGGTTGGCCTGCCTGCTGCTGCAGTGGGCTTGTTGGCAGCTGACCGCTTGCGAGAGCTGGCCGAGGGGGCAGGCTACGTTGACCTGCCTTACCGTGTATTGCCAGTCCCGGTAGAGCAGGGGCTGGAAATACGCCTCGTAGCCGGCAGCGATACAGCCGTTGCAGTGGTGCAGGCAGGCTTCGATGAACACCAGCACGCTTACGTTGCAAAACAGCCCTCCCAGCCGGCGCGGGAGATCGCCTTTGCGGCGCAACCAGCCATGCCCCCTGGGCCAGTGTTGCTGCCGCAGGGGTGGGCGACGACGCAGCCAGAAGTATCGGAGCTGCCGGAAGGTACTGACGCTCGCGTGCAGGACTGCATCGTTTGCTTTCCCGAAGCTTCCGGGCTTGAGCCGTTGTACCTCAGTTTCGTGCCGCCGGTACCTGGGTATCTTCACATCGAAGGAGTGGGCAAGGCAGCTGGGGCTGACTTCCTGTTGCGTGCGAGCCAGCCGGAAGGCGTTGCCATACCCTCGGCAATCGCCGATCCGCTGCGTGGCCGGGCCTACGCAACGCCAGCGGCCGTAGAGCGTGCAATCTGGCGCACGTTGGGTGACATCCCCGAGCTTGCCCAGGCGTTCGAGCCCCCCAATCGCGCCCGCCTGGCGCTAGGCCTTGCACCCTACGCGCCCAGAGCAACCTGGATGGGCGGCCGTCATCACTTCGAGCTGCGCATCGCTCAGCCCTCGACCGCTGGCTCGTTTGATCTGGACCATCTGCGCATGGCTGCGCCGAGCAGTGAGTGGGGCGCTCGGCACCGCCAACCAATGCTGCTGCCCTGGCCGATCAGCAGCGGTTCGCGCACCTGGACGCCGTTGGTGCCACCTGGGTCGGAGTTGCTAGGCCCAAGCGAACTGCCGGCCCAGCCTGGTGAGCAGGCGGTGTATCCGGGCATGGAGGTGAAACCAGGGGAAACAGTTAATACAAGTTTGCCAGCGGTGGAGCCCGGACAGGCCGGTGCTAGCATTCCGGGGTTTGGAGAAGATGACGATCTGCCTGAGTCAGGCTTGGTGTTTGCTGGGCCGCCGGTTGTATTGGGCGAGGTGGGCGACGGTGTGCCGATGCAGCAGAGGAGTAAAGGTGATGGCCTGCAAATCGATCATATGCCATCCAAGGCCGCGCTGAGACTCAATTTGCTAGCTCGTCAATTCAGGCTGACGGGGCAAGAGTTAAATAAAGCTGTGATCAATGGTGCAAGCATTGCGATTCCGGATATCGTTCATCAAAGCCTGAGCGAGACGTACGGTGGCAGGAACCGCAAGCAGAAATATATCGACTCGTTGGATTTGAGAAAGGCAGTAGATAGCAACTTCAATGCGATCAAGCCGGGATTGCTGGAGCATGGGCTTTCTGAAGCTCAGGCGGAGCAAGCGAGAGCTGAATTGCACAATTTGAATATTGAAAAAGGTTGGTATGAATGAATGCTTTCGACCTGGAGCGGCTGATAAAAGGCCTTGGGGAAACTCAGTCTGAGCTTGCCTCTGCGGGTTTGGTCAGAACCAACGATCTAATCAAATACTCTCCTGACGATGATTTTTTCTATCTGGAGCCCGACCTGGGTCTGGAATTGTCCTTTAGCGCGGAATCGGGAAAGTTTGTCGAGCTGCATGTGGTGTTGTCCAGCGTGTTGCCAAACATTGCTGCCTATACCGGGGAATTGCCAAGGCCATTTGGTACACCGTTGAGCCGGGAACGATTACAGGTACTACTGGGCGATGCATTGCTCTATACAGGGCCGATTACGCTCCCCAAACCCATTGGTGCTACGGGGGGGACGGAAGTGTTCCAGGAGAGGGGTATCTACGGCGACGACATCTATATTTATGTCAGCTACCGTCGTGATATGGCTATTTCTAAACTTACCTTCTGTCTCGATAAGCCGACCGTATGACTTTACATAATGAGTCGCGGTTTTGGCTCGTTCGCTCGCACGCTCCAGATTAACTTTTATGGCGTGCTGGCTAGCGGC
Source organism: Pseudomonas sp. URIL14HWK12:I12 (assembly GCF_003097135.1). Lineage (GTDB taxonomy): Bacteria > Pseudomonadota > Gammaproteobacteria > Pseudomonadales > Pseudomonadaceae > Aquipseudomonas. The sequence continues at coordinate 372,322 of NZ_QEQL01000004.1, read as the reverse complement.
TGTTGGAATGCATTGCCAGGCTTTTGACGGGTACAAAGCGTTGCCACTGCGTCTTTCGAAACTTTCAAGGAGCGTGTTCTAGATGGAACTCAAACCCACCCTGCAGCACTACACTCGCGCCGAATTCTCAACCCTGATTGAGTCAATCCTCGATTTTAAAACCCTCGCCACTGAGCACGACACGTTGGTCGACCATTTTGACCAGGTGTGCGGCCATCCTGAAGGGGCAGATCTGCTGTTCTACCCCAAGCGCGTTTGGGGCGGCGCCAGCGTCAGTCTGGTCGACTCCGTACTTGGCAAACTCAAGCAAAGCGCCAATTCGCGAGGCCTGCCGGCGTTCAGTGATGACACGTTGCCGCCACCGCCGGCTCTGCCCGTTAGAATGACGCCACAACAGCGGTTGCAACAGGCATCGCTGCGTGAACTCGACAGGGCGCGGCAGTTGGCTGCCGAGCTCGATCGGGCGGAGCGACAGGCGGTAACGGCGCTTGATCGCATGCAGGCTTTCATCGATACGGGCGATGAAAGCAGCTTGCGCGCCCGGCTTGATGCCTTTGACGATGCGCGCCACGGTATGCAGGCGCCGTTGAACCGTTACACCTCACTGGCGCAGAAGATACGGTTCGCGCATGAGTGGGTCCGGGATGCGATGCCATCTGCAGAAGGTGACCCTGGTGCGAAGCGGGAGGCGCTTCAGATGGCGGAGTCAACTTGCGAGCGCTACGCTTCGCATCAGCCTGCCATCCTGCGGCGTCGCACGGAGCTGACTCAACAAGCGTTCGCCCTTGCCCTGTCGTTGCAGCAGCGTTTGATCGCCCAGGTGCACGAAGAAGGGCGCGCGCCTGCCTCACGTTCTCATCATTTCACAGCACCCTTGGCCGGTATGGATGGCCTTGCCCGGCTTCTTACGCCTCATATAGGCCTCGCACGACTGTTAGAAGGCCAAATGCCAGCGTTTCGACGGTCGATACGTTCGGCCGTAGCCGGGCTGCTCTGGCATGCCGGCCAGGCCGCCCCGGCGGCTAATCAATCCCGCGTTATAGCCTTCCATTACGATCGCCCAGGCCCCGGTGAACCTTTTGCGCTCTGTGTGCCATTGTCAGAGTTTTTGCCGGTCGAAGGGCATGATTGGCCATGGCTTGCAGAAACAGCGGGTTATATCAACCTGCCCATCCGTGCAGCTTCGGGCTGGATCGATCCAGAGCCGGGGAGCCCCGCGTTTTCGCGCCAAGCCCAAATCTGCCTGATCGATACGAGCAATGCCGTGGTCGACGCGTCGGTACCTGTCGTTGCGGCCCGCCCTGCCGAAGGCGGCTATCGCTTCACCCGCCCTGGTGAGCCGGCTCACCGCATTGACTGGGTAGAGCGAAGCGTTTCGGTCGGCGGCGCTTTGCACACTGGCAATGTAATTATTCCGCCCGTTCCGCTGATTGAGCCGCTGGCGCCGGGAGTGCCTGTACGCTCCGATGACTACATCGTAGTGTTTCCCGACTCGGCCGGTATTGAACCTCTCTACGTCTTGTTCAAGGGGGCACGCGAATACCCCAGCCCACACCCCCCGACCTGACGCGTGTCGGGCCCGCCTGCATTCAATGACGTTTGTGCGGTCGTACGCTTAATCAAGCGTCGGTCTGAAAGTGGAAAGCTTCTTGCAAAGCACCCACCACGTACGCTGAACGCGTCAAAAGTTTGCTGGGGAATGAACGTCATGGCGGTGGATCGCACGCAACTTCTGAATAATGCACGGGGCCTTGCCCGGGGCAACCTGGGGGTGCCACTGCTGCTGCTCATCATGCTGGCCATGATGACGCTGCCAGTGCCCCCGTTTCTGCTCGACGTCTTCTTCACCTTCAACATCGCACTGTCGATCGTCGTCCTGCTGGTCAGCGTGTACGCATTGCGGCCGCTGGATTTTGCGGTTTTCCCGACCATTCTGCTGGTGGCGACCCTGTTGCGCCTGGCGCTGAACGTGGCATCTACCCGTGTGGTAATGTTGCACGGGCATGAGGGGCACCAAGCGGCCGGCAAGGTGATCCAGGCGTTCGGCGAAGTGGTGATCGGCGGTAACTACGTTGTCGGTGCTGTGGTGTTCGCCATTCTCATGATCATCAACTTTGTGGTGGTCACCAAGGGTGCGGGGCGGATCTCCGAAGTGAGTGCGCGTTTTACACTCGACGCCATGCCCGGTAAGCAAATGGCGATCGACGCCGACCTCAATGCCGGCTTGATCGACCAGGCCGGTGCCAAGCACCGCCGCGCCGAGGTGGCCGCGGAGGCCGAGTTCTACGGTTCGATGGACGGTGCGAGCAAGTTCGTGCGGGGGGACGCTGTCGCCGGCTTGTTGATCCTGTTCATCAACCTCATCGGCGGCATGGCTATCGGTATGCTCCAGCATGGCTTGAGCTTCGCCGATGCAGGCAAGACCTACGCATTGCTCACCATTGGTGATGGCTTGGTGGCCCAGTTGCCGTCGTTGCTGCTGTCGACCTCGGCTGCCGTCATGGTGACCCGGGCAAGCGGGTCGGAAGACATGGGCAAGCAAATCACCCGGCAGATGTTCGACTCGCCCAAGGCCCTGGCGGTGTCCGCTGCGCTGATGCTGGTGATGGGGGTGGTGCCCGGCATGCCCCACATCGCCTTCCTCAGCCTGGCAGTGATGGCAGGTGGCGGCGCCTACCTGATCTGGAAAAAACAGAATCAGGCCAAGGTCGTCGCCGCTACCGAGTTGCAGCGCCAGCAGGAAGCGCTGCCTTCGCCGCAGCGCAGTGCCGAGACCAAGGAGCTGGGTTGGGACGATGTGACGCCCATCGACATGATCGGGCTGGAAGTGGGTTACCGGCTCATTCCCCTGGTGGATCGCAACCAAGGTGGCGAATTACTGGCGCGGATCAAGGGTGTGCGCAAGAAGCTGTCCCAGGACCTGGGCTTTCTAATGCCTACCGTTCACATACGCGACAACCTGGACCTGGCCCCGAGTGCCTACCGCCTCACGCTGATGGGGGTGATTCTGGCGGAGGCTGAGATCTACCCGGATCGAGAACTGGCGATCAACCCCGGCCAGGTGTTTGGCAACCTCAACGGCATCCAGGCCCGCGACCCGGCGTTCGGCCTGGAAGCGGTATGGATCGAGGTGAGTAACCGGGCTCAGGCCCAGTCGCTGGGCTATACGGTGGTGGATGCTAGCACTGTAGTGGCAACGCACTTGAACCAGATCCTGCAGAAACACTCCCATGAGCTATTGGGGCACGAAGAGGTGCAGCAACTGCTGCAGGTGCTGGCCAAGGCTTCGCCGAAGCTGGCCGAGGAGCTGGTGCCAGGCGTGCTCTCGCTGTCGGCGTTGCTGAAGGTGTTGCAGGCGTTGTTGGCTGAGCAGGTACCGGTGCGCGACATCCGCACGATCGCCGAGGCCATCGCGAACAACGCCAGCAGGAGTCAAGATACCGCCGCATTGGTACAGCACGTACGGGCCGCGCTGTCGCGCGCAATCGTGCAAAGTATCGTGGGTACTGAGTCCGAGCTGCCAGTGATCACACTTGAACCAAAGTTGGAACAGATATTGCTCAATAGTTTGCAGAAGGCCGGTCAGGGTCAGGAAGAAGGCGTTTTGCTGGAGCCTGGTATGGCCGAACGGTTGCAGCGCTCGTTGATCGAAGCGTCGCAGCGTCAGGAAATGCTTGGCCAGCCCGCGATCCTTCTGGTTGCAGGCCCGGTTCGGGCGATGCTCTCGCGCTTCGGCCGGTTGGCAGTGCCCAACTTGCATGTGCTGGCGTATCAGGAAATCCCTGACAACAAACAAGTGACAATCGTGGCGACAGTAGGGCCTAACGGCTGAGGTAGCAGGGTATGCAAGTGAAGCGCTTTTTTGCCGCCGACATGCGTCAAGCGATGAAGCTGGTTCGCGACGAGCTGGGTTCGGACGCCGCGATCATTGGCAACCGCCGTATTGCCGGCGGCGTAGAGCTCACTGCTGCGCTCGATTACAAACTCTCGGCATTGGCGCCGCGCGAGCCCAACCTGGAACTGGAGAATGAGCTGCGCAAGACCCAGTCGCGCATCGTCTCCGCTCAGGCTGAACTGACTACCCGTGGCCAGGACAGTGACGGCACCAGTAACCGTCAATTGTTTGCCGGCCTGCCTTTGACTGCTGTAGAGCCGCTGATCGAGCCCAACCTTGAAGACCAACTGCGCGGCGGCGGCAAGCCGCAGCCTGCCGTAGCCGCGCCGGCCGCGCCGAGTGTCGACCCAGCGCTGTTCGATTCGATGCGCCAGGAGCTCAACGGGCTGCGCGAACTGCTCGAGGTTCAATTGGGTTCGCTCGCCTGGAGCCAGCTGCAAGGTAGCCGCCCCGAGCAGGCCAACCTCTGGCGCCGGCTGCAACGTATTGGCTTGTCAGGCCCACTGGCGCGTGACTTGCTCGCTCAGGTGAACGATTACAGTGAGCCTCGCCAAGCCTGGCGGATGCTGCTGGCGCACTTGGCACGCATGATTCAGACCCCGGAGGCCGAGCCGCTCGAAGAGGGCGGCGTGATCGCCATGGTCGGCCCGGCTGGCATGGGCAAGACTACGACGTTGGCAAAGCTTGCCGCGCGATATGTGCTTAAATACGGCGCGCAAAATATCGCATTGGTGAGCATGGACAGTTTTCGCATCGGGGCACAGGAGCAACTCAAAACGCTGGGGCGCATCCTCAATGTGCCGGTGACCCACGTCGACCCTGGGCAGTCGCTTGCCCAGGCGCTGGAGCCGCTGCTGCGCAAGCGCGTGGTGCTGATCGACACCGCTGGCCTGCAGGCCAGTGACCCGGCTCTGAAGCTACAACTCGAGAGCCTGGCCGGCCGGGGTATTCGCTCGCGCAACTACCTCGTGCTGGCTACCACCAGCCAGAAACAAGTGCTGCAGGCCGCTTACCACAGCTACAAGCGCTGTGGCCTGGCCGGCTGCATCCTGACCAAACTCGATGAAACCGCCAGCCTCGGCGAAGTCCTGAGCCTGGCGATCAGTCAAGAATTGCCCGTGGCGTACCTGACCGATGGCCCGCGCATTCCTGACGACCTTCACCTGCCGCGGCGCCATCAGCTGGTTAGCCGGGCCGTCAGCGCCCAGATCCAGGACGAACCCAGCGAAGAGGCCATGGCCGACATGTTCGCAGACCTGTATCACAGCTCCGGCAAGCGGGCAGGGTGAAGGTGTTGAACGTTTTGCAATCTACCTGCGCGGCGCGCTGCCTGAAGGCAGCATCGCGTGGCCTCGGTCTGAAGTAACAAGGTAAAGAACGAATGGGCAGCATGCATCCCGTACAGGTGATCGCGGTGACCGGCGGCAAGGGTGGCGTCGGCAAAACGAACGTGTCAGTGAACCTCTCGCTGGCGCTGGCAGAGCTTGGCCGAAGGGTCATGCTGCTGGACGCCGACCTGGGCCTGGCCAACGTCGATGTGCTGCTCGGGCTGACCCCCAAACGCACCTTGGCCGACGTGATCGAAGGCCGCTGCGACCTGCGCGACGTGATCCTGCAAGGCCCTGGCGGCATCCGTATCGTGCCTGCAGCCTCCGGCACCCAAAGCATGGTGCACCTGACGCCAGCCCAGCATGCCGGGCTCATTCAGGCGTTCAGTGAGATCGGCGACAACCTCGACGTGCTGATGATCGACACCGCCGCCGGGATCGGCGACTCAGTGGTCAGCTTCGTGCGCGCTGCACAGGAGGTGCTGCTGGTGGTATGCGACGAGCCCACGTCCATCACCGATGCGTATGCGCTGATCAAGCTGCTCAATCGCGACTACGGCATGAACCGTTTTCGGGTGCTGGCCAACATGGCCCAGAGCCCGCAGGAAGGGCGGAACCTGTTCGCTAAACTGACCAAGGTCACAGACCGTTTCCTGGACGTCGCGCTGCAGTATGTCGGCGCGGTGCCCTACGACGAAACGGTTCGCAAGGCCGTTCAGAAGCAGCGAGCGGTCTATGAGGCGTTCCCACGCTCCAAGTGCGCGCTGGCCTTCAAGGCTATCGCGCAGAAAGTCGACAGCTGGCCGCTGCCGGCGAACCCTCGCGGGCATCTGGAGTTCTTCGTGGAACGATTGGTACAGCAAACCAGTGCGGGGCCCGTATCATGAGTGCCAGCGGATACCGGATGTACAACAAAGCGTCACGTGAGTCGCAGCAGTATGAGCTGATCGAGCGCTACGCGCCTTTGGTCAAGCGCATCGCCTACCACTTGCTGGCGCGCTTGCCCGCCAGTGTGCAGGTGGAAGACCTGATACAGGCCGGCATGATTGGCCTGCTGGAGGTGTCGACCAAATATGACTCGACCAAGGGGGCCAGCTTCGAGACCTACGCCGGGATCCGCATTCGCGGCGCCATGCTCGACGAGGTGCGAAAAGGTGACTGGGCGCCGCGTTCGGTGCACCGCAATACCCGTATGGTCAGTGATGCGATACGCGCCGTTGAAGCAAGAACAGGGCGCGACGCTAAAGATCACGAGGTTGCTGCCGAACTCAAGATGAGCCTGGACGAATACTACGGGATTCTCAACGATACCCTCGGTAGCCGCTTGTTCAGCTTCGACGACCTGCTGCAGGAAGGCGAACACGAAGGGGCTCATGACGAGAGTGCGATCAGCGGCGAGCCGTCGCGGGGGCTGGAGGACGAACGTTTCCAGAAAGCCCTTGCCGAGGCCATCGCGAACCTACCTGAGCGTGAGCGTCTGGTGTTGTCGCTTTATTACGATGAGGAGCTCAACCTCAAGGAAATTGGGGAAGTGCTGGGGGTCAGCGAATCCCGTGTCAGCCAGTTGCATAGCCAGTGTGCAGCGCGTTTGCGCAGCCGTCTGGGCGAGTGGCGGGCACGCTGAGGCAAGTAACGTTTTAAATGATTTGCTGGATCAAGGCAGTGGCTGTGTGATATCACGCCCGCCACTGGCTGCTCAGGCAGTCGCGTATGTAATACCGGAACGATTGACTCGCGCCCCAAGGGGTTGGGCGCGTTTAGGACTGCTTGGAGGTCTACTTGGACAAGAACATGAAAATCCTCATCGTTGACGACTTTTCGACGATGCGGCGGATCATCAAGAACCTGTTGCGCGACTTGGGGTTCACCAACACCTCGGAAGCCGACGATGGCGTTACTGCATTGCCGATGCTGCAAAGCGGCAGCTTCGACTTTCTGGTGACCGACTGGAACATGCCTGGCATGACCGGTATCGACCTACTGCGCGCTGTGCGTGCCGACGACCGCCTCAAGCAGTTGCCGGTGCTCATGGTAACCGCCGAAGCCAAGCGGGAGCAGATCATCGAAGCGGCCCAGGCCGGCGTCAACGGCTATGTGGTCAAGCCTTTCACCGCTCAGGTGCTGAAAGAAAAGATCGAAAAGATCTTCGAGCGCGTCAACAGCTGAACTCCGCCACGGGGGCACCATGGAGCCTAAGAATTCATCGATGGGGGACTTTGAGTCCACCCTGAAAAAACACGCCCATGAGTTGGTCGAACGGTTGGAACAAGGAAAGTTCGCCGATGCCGTCGAACTGATCCATGAACTGAACCAGGCCCGCGATCGTGGTCTGTATCAGGAGGTTGGCAGGCTGACGAGGGAGCTGCACAGTGCCATCGTCAGCTTTCAGATCGACCCGCGGCTTTCCGATGCCAGCGAAGCCTCGCAGATCACCGACGCCACTGAGCGCCTTGACTACGTGGTTCGCCTTACCGAGCAAGCCGCCAACCGTACCATGGACCTGGTCGAGCAAAGCCTGCCAGTTGCTCACGAGTTGGGCGATTCGGCCAAGGCGCTGCGCGCTGATTGGCAGCGTTTCATGCACAAGGAGATGGGTGCAGACGAGTTCCGGGAGCTGGTCAAGCGCGTAGACGGTTTTCTGTCGCACAGCGAGACCGAAGCCACGGCACTGTCGAGCAAGCTCAACGACATTCTGCTGGCGCAGGATTTCCAGGATCTCACAGGCCAAGTCATCAAACGGGTGACCGGGCTTGTCACCGAAGTTGAAAGTAACCTGCTCAAGCTGGTGCTCATGGCCAGCTCGGTCGACCGTTTTGCGGGCATTCGCCATGACCGCGACGAACTGGAACGCGAAAAAAACAAGGAAAAATATCCCGATAGGGGTGAAGGTCCGCAGATTCATGCCGATAAGCGTGAAGACGTGGTATCCGGCCAGGACGACGTTGACGACCTGCTGTCGAGCCTGGGCTTCTGAGCCCAGGGTAACGACGGTGTTCTGGGCAGGGCGGGTTCATCTGAAACCACAGCCGGGCCGTACATAAAGAATTCCAGGGAGCACCCACATGAGCTTCGGCGCCGATGAAGAAATCCTTCAGGATTTCCTGGTAGAGGCCGGCGAGATCCTCGAGCAGTTGTCCGAGCAGTTGGTCGAGCTGGAGAGCCGGCCCGACGATGCGGACCTGCTGAACGCTATTTTCCGCGGCTTCCATACTGTCAAGGGGGGCGCGGGCTTCCTGCAGCTCAACGAGTTGGTTGAGTGCTGCCATATTGCCGAAAACGTGTTCGACATCCTGCGTAAGGGTGAGCGCCGCGTGGACGCTGAGCTGATGGACGTAGTGCTTGAGGCACTGGATACCGTCAACAGCATGTTCGGCCAAGTTCGCGAGCGATCCGAGATCACCCCGGCCAGCCGGGAATTGTTGCAGGCGTTGTCGCGGCTGGCAGAGCCCGCTGGTGCCGCGCCCCAGCCAGAGCCCGCTTCTGCGCAAGCGTCAGAGCCTGCGCCTGAGCCTGTACAGGCCGCTGCCTCGGATAAGATCTCCGATGCTGAATTCGAAGCCCTGTTGCACTCGCTCGACAGTGAGCACGCTGCGGCCGAGCCCAAAGCTGCTTCAGGCGCCGAGACACCCGCCGACGAGATTACCGATTCCGAATTCGAAGCCCTGCTCGATCAGCTCCATGGCAAAGGTCAATTCGCAGCTGACAAACTGCCTGCCGATGCCGCATCGCCGATGGTCAGTGCCGAGCCTTCCAGTGACGAAATCACCGACACTGAGTTCGAAGCGCTGCTCGACCAGTTGCATGGCAAAGGCAGCTTCGCCGCCGACAAGCTTGCCGGGAATGCCGCACCCGCTTCATCTGCAGCCCCCGCAGCGGCGGCCGCGAGCCCAGCACCTGCACAAGGTGGTGATCTGATCACCGACGACGAATTCGAAAACCTGCTCGATGAGCTGCATGGCAAGGGCAAGTTCGTCGCGCCTGCTGCGGCAGCGGCCGAAGCGGTGGCCAGCCCTTCGCCTGCAGCCAAGCCCGTGCCAGCGCCCACGCCAGCACCGGCTGCCAAGCCTGCACCGGCGGCCGCCGCACCCACACCGGCCCCGGCGGCCCGAGCCGCTGCACCGGCGGGCGACAAGCCGGCCGCCAGCGAAGCGGAAACCACCGTGCGTGTGGACACTGCGCGCCTCGACGAGATCATGAACATGGTCGGCGAGCTGGTGTTGGTGCGTAACCGCCTCGTGCGGTTGGGGGCCAACAGCGGCGACGAGGCCATGGCCAAGGCGGTGTCGAACCTGGACGTGGTGACCGCCGACCTGCAGACCGCGGTGATGAAAACCCGGATGCAACCGATCAAGAAAGTCTTCGGCCGCTTCCCGCGCCTGGTGCGAGACCTGGCACGCCAGCTCAAGAAAGAAATCAACCTGGAGCTGGTGGGCGAAGAAACCGACCTGGACAAAAACCTGGTCGAGGCACTGGCCGACCCCTTGGTGCACTTGGTGCGCAATGCGTGTGACCACGGCGTGGAAACTCCCGAGGAGCGTGAAGCGTCCGGTAAGGTGCGCAGTGGCCGGGTGGTGCTGTCGGCCGAGCAGGAGGGCGACCATATCCTGCTGTCGATCTCCGACGACGGCAAAGGCATGGACCCTAACGTGCTGCGTGCCAAGGCTGTGGAAAAGGGCCTGATGGACAAGGACGCGGCCGACCGCCTGAGCGAATCGGACTGCTACAACCTGATCTTCGCCCCTGGCTTCTCTACCAAGACCGAAATCTCCGATGTGTCCGGTCGTGGTGTGGGCATGGACGTGGTGAAAACCAAGATCGCCCAGCTCAACGGTTCGATCAACATCCACTCGGCCAAGGGCCAGGGCTCGAAGATCATCATCAAGGTGCCGCTGACCCTGGCGATCATGCCGACGCTGATGGTAATGCTGGGCGACCAGGCATTCGCCTTCCCGCTGGTGAGCGTGAACGAGATCTTCCACCTGGACCTGTCGCGCACCAATGTGGTCGACGGCCAGGAGGTGGTCATCGTGCGTGACAAGGCGCTCCCGCTGTTCTACCTCAAGCGTTGGCTGGTACACGACGGCATTGCCGAAGACGAGCAGCGCGAGGGCCACGTGGTAATCCTCTCGGTCGGCACCCAGCGCATTGGCTTTGTGGTCGACCAACTGGTGGGCCAGGAAGAAGTGGTCATCAAGCCTCTGGGCAAGATGCTGCAAGGCACCCCGGGCATGTCCGGCGCCACCATCACTGGCGATGGCCGCATCGCGCTGATCCTTGACGTGCCCAGCATGCTCAAGCGCTACGCCTCTCGGCGCATCTGAAATCCTCGGGGCCGGCCCGCTGCCGGCCCTGGGTAATGGAGTGAACAATGGCAGTCAAAGTCCTGGTGGTGGACGATTCGGGTTTCTTCCGGCGTCGCGTCTCGGAGATCCTCGCGTCTGACGGCACCTTGCAGGTCGTCGGCACCGCTACCAATGGCCGGGAAGCCATCGATCAGGCCCTGGCGCTAAAGCCCGATGTGATCACCATGGACTATGAAATGCCCATGATGGACGGGATCACTGCGGTGCGGCATATCATGCAGCGCTGCCCTACGCCGGTGTTGATGTTCTCCTCGCTTACCCACGAGGGCGCGCGGGTGACTCTCGATGCGCTCGATGCCGGCGCGGTCGATTACCTGCCCAAGAATTTCGAAGACATTTCGCGCAACCCGGACCGGGTCAAGCAGCTGCTGTGCGAGAAGATCCACACCATCGCGCGCAGCAACCGTCGCTTCAGTGCATTCTCAGCGCCATCAACGCCTACGGCTGCACCCACCCCTGCGACGGCGCCGGCGCGCAGCCCAAGCGCCGCCCCGGCTCCTCGGCCAGCGGCCGCGCCAGCCGGCCGCACGGCGCAGCCAGCACCTGCGGCACCCAGCACTCCGCCCAAGCGCAAGGCCTATAGGCTGGTGGCGATCGGTACGTCCACCGGGGGGCCGGTGGCACTGCAACGGGTGTTGACGCAACTGCCTGCCAATTTTCCCGCGCCGCTGGTGCTGATCCAGCACATGCCGGCAGCGTTCACCAAGGCGTTTGCCGAACGCCTCGACAAACTGTGCAAAATCACCGTCAAGGAAGCCGAAGATGGTGATCACTTGCGCCCCGGCCTTGCCCTGCTGGCGCCGGGCGGCAAACAGATGATGGTCGATGCCCGCGGCATGGTGAAGATCCTGCCGGGCGATGAACGCCTGAACTACAAGCCTTGCGTGGACATCACCTTTGGCTCGGCTGCCAAGTCGTTCGGCGACAAGGTACTGGCTGTGGTGCTCACCGGCATGGGTGCCGATGGCCGCGAAGGCGCGCGACTGCTCAAGCAGGGTGGCAGCCAGGTGTGGTCACAGGATGAAGCCAGCTGCGTGATCTACGGCATGCCCATGGCCATTGCCAAAGCCGGCCTGGCTGATGCGGTGTACAGCCTCGATGACATCGGCCGCCACTTGGTGGAGGCGTGCCACTGATGGATGTTCTAAGCCTGATCGGTGTCATTCTTGCCTTCGTCGCTATCATCGGTGGCAACTTCCTCGAGGGCGGGCACTTGCCGTCGCTGGCCAACGGCCCAGCGGCCCTGATTGTGCTGGGCGGTACCCTGGCTGCTGCGCTTCTGCAGACGCCAATGGGCGCTTTCAAGCGCGCTGTCGGGATACTTCCCTGGGTGTTCGTACCGCCGCGCGTCGACCTCGCCAGTGGTATCGACAGGGTGGTGGGCTGGAGCCTGGTGGCCCGCAAAGAAGGCCTGCTGGGCCTGGAAGGCGTAGCTGACAGCGAGCCGGACCCCTACGCCCGCAAGGGGCTGCAGCTGCTGGTGGACGGCGCCGAACCCGAACTGCTGCGTGGCGTGCTGGAAGTCGACTTTCTGACGCAGGAGGCCCGTGACCTGGCGGCAGCCAAGGTGTACGAGTGCATGGGCGGCTATGCCCCTACCATCGGTATCATCGGGGCGGTGATGGGCCTGATCCACGTGATGGGAAACCTGGCCGATCCTTCGCAGCTGGGCAGTGGTATCGCTGTGGCCTTCGTCGCCACGATCTACGGTGTTGCCTCGGCCAACCTGATCCTTCTGCCGGTGGCCAATAAGCTCAAGGCCATCGCTGCCCGCCAGGCTCGCTATCGGGAGATGCTCCTGGAAGGGCTGTTGTCGATCGCCGAAGGCGAAAACCCACGTTCGATCGAACTGAAGCTGCAAGGCTTCATGGGGTGAATTGATGCGTCGCAGGCCTGCAGAAGAGCACGAAAATCACGAGCGCTGGTTGGTGTCCTACGCCGACTTCATTACTTTGCTGTTCGCGTTTTTCGTGGTGATGTACTCGATTTCCTCGATCAACGAAGGCAAGTACAAGGTTCTCTCGCAGACGCTGGTAGGTGTGTTCAACGATCAGCAGCGCAGCACCAAGCCGATTCCGATCGGCGAGGAGAAGCCTCAGTCCACGCAGGTCGCCGACCCGCTGGACGCGCAAAGCGACAACACCGATAGCGCCATCGGCCAAGCTGAGCCTTTGAAGATGATCGCCGATCAGGTGCGCTCCGCCTTCGGCGACCTGATCGCCAGCGACCAGATGAACGTGCGCGGCAATGAGCTGTGGATCGAGATCGAGCTCAAGTCTGGCCTGGTATTTCCCAGTGGCGATGCCATTCCCAGTGACCAGGGTTTCCAGATCATAGAGAAGGTATCCAAGGTGCTAGGGCCGTTCGCCAACCCGGTCCATGTGGAAGGGTTCACCGACAATCAGCCGATTCGCACGGCGCAGTATCCGACCAATTGGGAGCTCTCCACCGCGAGGGCGTCCAGCATCGTGCGCATGATGGCCATGGACGGTATCGACCCGCGCCGGCTAGCGGCAGTGGGGTATGGCGAATTTCAGCCGGTCGCCAGCAACGACAGCGCAGACGGTCGCGCGCGCAACCGCCGGGTGGTGCTGGTGGTGTCACGCAACCTTGAGGTCCGCCGCAGCCTTACCGCCACGGGCACGGCCAATGCCCAGCCAGATGCCGCCTTGCGCCGAGCTGGCACACAAAGTGCACCGGATGCCGCATCCCAGCCGGGCTCCGGGCGTAGTGTCAAAACCCCGGCGCCCCCGGCCAACCCGTAATTCAGAGTCAAGTGCATGAGAGTGTGGGCAATCGCCAATCAGAAAGGTGGGGTCGGCAAGACCACCACCACCATCGCCCTGGCGGGCTTGCTGGCTGATGCCGGCAAGCGCGTGGTGGTGGTCGACCTGGACCCGCATGGCTCGCTGACCAGTTATTTCGGGCTCGATCCGGATGCGCTGGAGCACAGTAACTTCGACTTGTTTCAGCACAGAGGTGGCGTACCCGACGGCTTGGCTGGCCAGTTGCTGCAGCCCACTGCTCACACCTCGATCTCGCTGATGCCTTCGAGCACCGCCCTGGCGACGCTGGAGCGCCAGTCGCCCGGCCAGAGTGGCCTTGGGCTGGTCGTCGCCAAGGCACTGGCGCAACTGTGGCAGGATTTCGACTATGCGCTGATCGACAGCCCCCCTTTGCTGGGTGTGCTGATGGTCAACGCCTTGGCAGCCAGCCAGCAGTTGGTCGTGCCCTGCCAGACCGAACACCTGGCAGTGAACGGCCTGCAGCGTATGGTCAATACCTTGGCGATGATCAACCGCTCCCGTAAACAGCCGCTGCCCTTCAGCATCGTGCCGACGTTGTTCGACCGCCGTACCCAAGCCTCGTTGAGTACGCTCAAGGTGCTGCGTGAAAGCTTTCCGCAGAATGTCTGGGAAGGTTATATCCCGGTCGACACCCGCCTGCGCGATGCCAGCCGGGCGGGCGTCACGCCGTCCCAGTTCGACCCCAAGAGCCGCGGCGTTACCGCTTATCGCGCCTTGCTCAAGCATCTGCTTGGGCAACAGCTCACCACGCAGGTGGCCTGAAATGAATCGCACCGTGGACATCGCCAAGCGCCCCCAACAGGCATTGCAAAGCTACCTGGACGGCCTGTTGCAGGAAGCCACGGAAGCGTTCGAGCCGCCTGCCGCACCTGCGGTAACCGCCGCACCTGTTTCATCGGCTGTGGCCAAAGCGAGCGAGCCTGCCACTGACCTGACCCTGGATGAGTTCCGTGCCGCAGTGCTCGAAGAGCAGGTGCGTGATGCGCGCCGTGAGCCCCTTGACGCAGCGCCGCAGCCTGCATTGATTCGCCCCGATGAGCCTCTGCCTTGGGCCCTCGCGCCTGAGGCGAGCTCGCCGGTGCTCGCTCAGGCGCTGCTATTGCCTACCGCCTTGCCGGTGGTTGAGCCTGAGCCGCAGAGCATGCCGGCGCCGGCCCCCATAGCCACGCCACCTGCGGCGGGCGAGCCGGCGGCACTACCGGCCGCAGCGCCCGCGGTGGATCACGGTGGGCCGGCGATACCGACTTTCGAAGGGCGCCCTGGCTGGGCTGCCGAACCGTTCGAGTGCCTGTTGTTCGATGTGGCGGGCCTTACCCTTGCCGTGCCACTGGTATGCCTGGGTTCGATCTTCCCGCTGGCAGGGCAGGAGCTTACGCCGCTGTTTGGCCAGCCAGAATGGTTCCTGGGCATCCTCACGTGCCAGGCGGGCAACCTCAAGGTGCTCGACACGGCGCGTTGGGTGATGCCTGACCGCTACCGCGACGATTTCCAGCAGGGCCTGCAATACGTGATTTCGGTGCAAGGTTACGAGTGGGGGCTGGCGGTGCATCAGGTCAGCCGCTCGGTGCGGCTGGAGCCGGGACAGGTCAAATGGCGCGACCAGCGCGGCCAGCGGCCGTGGCTGGCCGGTACCGTGGTCGAACATATGTGCGCGCTGCTGGATGTAGCCGCTCTGGCCGAATTGATCGCCAGTGGCGCGATCAAGCGCCAGATGCAGGAAGCCAAGGACAAGGCCGCCGCCGAGGCCCGAGCCAAGGCACAGCAGGGTAAAACCAGTAAACGATAGATCGCGCAACCGCGCGGCTTACACTGAACGACAAAACGCCACACAGGCAGCGAGGGGTTAAGGGTTATGAAGAAGTCGTCCGCTCAGGGTTCCGAAGATCCGATCCTGCAATGGGTCACCTTCCGCCTGGATAACGAGACCTATGGCATCAATGTGATGCAGGTGCAGGAAGTGCTGCGCTATACAGAGATCGCACCGGTTCCGGGTGCCCCGGCCTATGTGCTGGGCATCATCAACCTGCGCGGTAATGTGGTTACGGTAATCGACACCCGCCAGCGCTTCGGCCTGGCCTCCTCGGACGTGACCGACAACACCCGTATCGTGATCATCGAGGCCGACAAGCAGGTCGTCGGTATTCTGGTCGACAGCGTGGCTGAGGTGGTCTACCTGCGCCAGTCGGAGGTCGAAACCGCGCCGAACGTAGGCAACGAAGAGTCCGCCAAATTCATCCAGGGCGTTTGCAACAAGAACGGCGAGCTGTTGATCCTGGTCGAGCTCGACAAGATGATGAGCGAGGAAGAGTGGTCGGACCTGGAGAACCTCTGACGTGGTTTTCGAAGCTGCCGTGGTCGTGCTGGCTGTACTTTGGGTCGGCACGATCGCGCTGTTCCTGCAATACACCCGGGGCCAGCAGCGCCTGGCGGCCGAACAGGCTGCCGGCGATGCGCTGCGTGATCAGCGTATTCGTGACCTGCACAAGCGCCTGGACGACTACCAGAACGGTACCGTTCGCATGGGCGAGGCTATTCATGAACTGCGCGCGGTGGTGTCGCCGATCCCGGACAAACTGCTGCAGCTGGAGCAGCGCGACCCGGAGACGCTTTCGTTTGCGCAGGCCGCCAAGCTGGTGAACATGGGCGCCAGTGTGGACGAGCTGACCCAGGCCTGTGGGTTGACGCAGGCCGAGGCCGAGCTGATGAGGAAACTGCACGGCAACTGAGTGGCGTCAGGCACTGGCCCAGCTGTTGGCATGCCCGACCATGGCGAACCTGACGAAAGGCCATTTCTTCAAGGCGACCTGCTCGAAGAGTTGTTGGTCGATCTGGTCACCGATGATGTGTGGGCACCCCATCAAATTGATTGCCTGCTGCAGTTGATACAACCCGCTGCAGCGTTCCTTGATCACTTCGTTAAATACCAGTGGGCCGGTGGTGTCGCTCAACAGCCTCGCCCAGGCATTGAAGGCCGCGCCTTCGGTAGGCGCGGGGCGGCTCTGATAGAAATCAGGCCGTTGCCGCAGCCGCTGCATAATTCGGTCGCTGATTGCGCGCAGCACCGGGTTGCCGGCATGGCTGCCGATCAGGCTGGTATTGTAAGCGGCGTGCATCCCGAGGCCCTCGTGGTTCAGGGGGGCAAATAGCAGAAGGTCGTCTGCAGGGGCCCGCAGGGCAACGCTGGCCAGCGCGTCGGCTTGCTCAACCACGGCCCCTGCCTGGCTATGAACCATGGCTTGCCCGGCTTGCATGAGCTGGTCGTCCAGGTCCATGTACACCCCGCCTTGGTCGAACAACATCACATACCGCAAGATGTCGGCGGCCGAGGCGTAGCTGCGGCCCGGCGCGGTCAATGCTTGTGTGTAGAAAGGGTAGAGAGAGCTGTGTTCGAACTGCCTGTACCAAGGCTGATCCTCCAATACATGCACCTGAAGCTGGGCGCTGTAACTGTGCAGCAGGTCTCGGTTGCGTGCGAATGCCTGGGTATTCCAGCGGGAAAGAAACAGTTGGTAGCGGTAGTCTGCTTGGGCCAGCACGCGCCTGTTCCGCGCCAGGTTCAGCAACAGGTGATCCGGCAAGATGGCGTCGCCGACCCATAAAGAAGAAAACAAGTGGGGGATCTCTTCACCGGGTTCGGCGACCATGGCGTGAAGCTCTACCGGTAGGGCCAGGTCGATCCCCAGCGCGCGAAGGGTGGCCATGCGTTGCCGGTCACTGACGGAATGCCCGGCCTCAGTCACGGCAACTAGTGTGTCGTTGCTTGCAGGTCGATACAGGCAAGGCGTTTCGAAGGTTTCCTCGCCCTTGCGAACGAACGCATCTTCGTCAAGGTCATAGAGCACCTCGGTCAGCTGGCCGTCGATGATGGCCTGAAGCCTGTCTTGTGCAGCGCCTGGGCGTGGCGTCCTGAACACCGAGGCCGCCACGGCCGGATCACCCTGGGGTAGTGGCGGCAGAGGGTCCGGTGGGTAGAAGTAGTCGGCCAGGGCCTGGGCTTGCAGCTGCGGAGGGTCAGTTGGCCCCAGTGGGTAGCCCAGCTTGCCGTTGATGCGGGCAGGCCGTGTGAAGCCGCCAGCGCGGCCGGTGAACAATCGGCCGGCTTTGGCCCCCGCTGCAAGGGAGGAGGGCACGGCATTGAGTAGGCCAAAGCTTATAGTCTCCACCGCATTGGCTTGCTGACCGGTGTTTCGCGCAGCCAGTAGCTGGTCGATCCCCAGCCCCGCCTGAGCTACACCGCCAGCCACCAGTAAAGGTGCGATTTCAGGGATCAGCAATGCGAGAGGGCCAAGCAAGTTCAGCGTGTTAGCCAAGTAGCCCTGCCAACGCGCCACCGAGGCTTGCGCGTCGGTGGTGATCGCAAAATCGGCGTCAGCATAGCTACGGCTGTTGATGCGCTGGGCCAGGGCTTCAAACACGTCGCCCGTGAACCAGGGGCTGTAGGTATCAGGCTTGTAGTTCACATAGAGGCTGGGTGGCCACAGGCCGCTGGTGGCGAACCCTGAATGCTGGGTATCGAAATGATGAGGCTGCGGCCATACCGCCAGGCCTTTCATTACAGTGCCCAGGCCACTGAAACTCAGGCCATCCGGGTGGGCATCCATTGGAAAATGCGCCGCCAATGCAGCACGTGTTGCAGGTTGCCGGCATTGCTCAGCCACCCACTGGTGCAGTGCCGATGCGTCGGTGAATTCGTGAAAGGGAGCACTGTTGCCCGGTATGTACAGCAGCGTCGTACCGGTACTTGCGTTTTCAAGGCAGAGGATGTCGGTGGCGACATAGCCATACAGGTTGAGCTGCCGTACGGTCACCACCGGATATGGGCGATCTTCCAGCCAAAGGCTTGCCCAACTAGGGATCGCTGCAATGCCTGCAACCTGCCAGGCCAGCGTTTGCCCTGCTGCGCTCAGGCTGCCGTTACCGACCTGCCTGTTGCACGCAGCGATGAACGCGATGCGCATGGCGAGGATGTAATCCCGGCGCCTGCTGCTCCACCACTGGTTGAGCTGCTCGGTGTAGTGGGTGTGCAGGTCCAGGGTATCGATGAAATCTGTGAAGGCTTCTGCGGTGACCGGGATATGGGTTCGGCTGTTGTACTGCTGCGGCGTGGCCTGGCGATACAGGCCGTTGTACACCGACCAAGCATTGGTGTTTTCAAGATCCCAGGGGTTATGAGTGGCCGGTAGTTCGGCTACCACAAGCAGGTCGTCCGGTGGAGGCTGGCCGGCCCAAGGGCTGCGAACAAGCGTGCCGATCAGGTCATTGGCGCTCTCACCTTTCCAATGGGCCAACACAGCGTCAGGCAGCGGCGCGAGCTGTGTGACGACTGCATAGTGCTGGTCGTGGTAGCGCTGATAGTGCAGCGTGACAATGTTCACCTCGCTCGGGTCCACGGCAAGCCCAAGTTGCTTGAACCATTCCTGTAACGCAGCCACAGCAGCGTTTTGAGGCGTGGGAAGTTCAGCAATGAGGCGCTGAACGCTCTGGGTGAGGGGGGATGACGGCATGCTGGGCTCCTGATTGATAAGGAGCCCTCACGCTAGTGCGTTAACGGGGGCGGACGGGGTAAAAGTATATCCCCTTGGCGCCCGACGCTCAGGGCGCTCTCGCCGATGCATGGCAGGCCGCGGTCGCCACGGTCCCCGACTTCCACATGCTGCGAGGGTGCAATGGCGAGGCAGTCAGGGAGGCTCAGAGTCAGATTGCCTATGAAAAGTGCGCCGAACGCAAGTTATGTCCACCTGTCGGTGTGATTGACATATGGTGGACTCCCGGTTCACCGCAGATGATCGACTTTAGGCTGTGTCGGTATCCAGCGTTAAGTTCGCACGAGCTCCACAGGGGAAATTACGGATTAGCCGCGTATTTTGCTCAAGTAGCGATCAAGCTTGGAATTCAGTGCGCGTAGTTGCATTTTTTGCGTTTTTGAGGTGGCGCTATATGGACTGCTGCTGATAAGAAACTGATCATCAGCCGTGAGTCTAGCTATCGGGGCCTTCGGAAAATGCGCATGGAATTCTTTTAGAAGTCCTTCCGTGTGCGCCACTGTGCGGCTCCCCTCGGCCGCGCTAGGATCGATAGCTTTGAGCCTCTCAAGAGTGCGAGATGTCTTATTTGCTGTTTTAGAAATTTTAGTTACGTCAAGGGTTTGAAGCGGTTTATAGGATTTTGACTTCCCAAAAAACTTGCCAATAAAAGTGGGTAGGTGACCGGTCGCGTCCTCATTGTTGATGGGGTCATCGAGACAATAAGTATAGGCATTCATCAAGCCTTCCCAGAACGGGGAGAGCGTGTCAGGTTTATTGAAGCGCATCAGGGCCGGGATATAAAGCCGGTAGCTTCCAGCGAGGTAATCGCGCGTCCGCCGCTCTGGGAGCATACACATATAACCCATTCGGATCGTGCGCGCTTCTGCGGAATAACCGAATGCCGTGAAGTGTAGTTTATTGCGCTGTTGATCCATTATAGGCGTGTTCGATACATCACATGCGACTACCTGGATTTTGTCAAAATCTGTCACGGCGTCAGCCTCCTGTTTATATGCCAATTATCCACAGGTGGTAGCAGCCACATAACTGGTAAACTTATGAGGTAGGTAACGAAATATTGTGAGAAGGCACGGTCAAAAAATGTAGTCGGGCCAGCAGGCCGAATACGCATCCAGTGCCTATCCAGAAAAACGTGTGGATGCCCAGCGCCACAATTCTAAACTCCCACAGCAGTGCAGCAGAGAAACGCTCCGGCACTTCGCTCACCGCTGGAAACAGGGCCACCACAACGGCCGCGGTCACCCCATATAGCGCCACAGCCGCCAGCGACGCATTCCAGCCACCCCAGCGAACGAACAGCGCTCGCGCCGTGCTCACCGCCAGCACCATGGCCGCCACCGACACCAGAATCATCAGAAAGAACAACCGTGTGCGCGCCCCGATCGTTTCAGGATCGCCCACCGCAGGAGGATTCGCCGGGTACTTGAGCCCCGGTACCAGATGAACCGCCACGAACGCCAGCAGCAGGGCCAACCCTCTCGGCCCCAGCCCGAATACGCGTAGCCGGCCCATGGCGTAGGCAAACATCAGAGCGACCAGCCCACCCATCGAAAGGCTATACACCATTACCCCAGTAAACAGCCCGGCCCCGGCCTGAACCTTGCGGATCAGCATAGTGAGCTCCTGGGAAATACGCGTCCCGTGAGTGAAAGGGTACGCTGCTCAGGGTCTGGCTCTCGCAGGGCGATTACAGTAGCGTGACCGCGCCGGGTTTGCACCGGCTTTCTGTACAGCGCCAGCACGATACAACGTCGGGCTGCGTGCTCCAAGGGCTGAGGGTTGCAGCTGGCCTGCCGCTGTTCGACACTGGCCAACTTTGACCCAGCAGGCCGCCTGTTTATGATCGAATTCAAGAACGTCACCGCTTTCCAGCAGCAGCATCAGGTATTCGATGGCTTCTCTTTGCACATTGCCGAGCATGAGAAGGTCGCGATCCTGGGGCCTAACGGTGCGGGCAAAAGCACCTTGCTCAAGCTGGTTACCCGGGAGATCTACCCGGTGGTGCGTGAGGGCAGCCACCTGAAGCTGTTTGGCGATGAAACCGTGAACTTGTGGGCCCTGCGCGCCAAGCTGGGGTTTGTGTCACAGGATCTGCAGGAAGACTACACCCCCTACACCACAGGCCTTGAAGTAGTGCTGTCGGGCTTCTTCGGCGCCATCGGTGCTCATGGCCACTTGCAACCGACCCCTGAGCAGATTACCCAGGCCCACGCAATGCTTGAAACGGTCGAAATGGCCGAGTACGCCGAGCGCATGTTCCAGCGCCTGTCTACCGGCCAAAAGCGGCGCTTGCTCCTGGCCCGTGCCTTGGTGCACGAACCGCGGGCGCTGATCCTGGACGAGCCGGCCAACGGCCTGGACATGGGGGCGAGCCTGGGCATGCTGGCGCTGATGCGCAAGTTTTGCGGGCGGGGCAGGGGGATGATCATCACGACGCACCACATCGACGAGATCATTCCGGAAATCGACCGTGTGGTGCTGATCGCTCAAGGCAAGTTGATTGCCGATGGCCCCAAGGCCGAGGTGATCACCAGCGAGAACCTGTCGCGCCTGTACCATACGCCGTTGCGTATCACCGAACAGGATGGCTGGTACCGCTGCTGGCACGCTTGAGGGAAAAAACTGCCCGGCCGTTGAAATTTTCAGCCGCCGCGCGGCTCACAAAAGGATACCCAGACCGGAGGAGTTTCCCGATGTACGACCAGCCCCGCCTGATCCGTGTCAAACGCCGGCACCCTGAGCCGCCCTCCAAGCGCTGGTTATGGCTGGCAGCTGGCGCTGCCCTGGTGGGCCACGGCCTGCGCCAGGGTGGTAGCGGTGGCCTGCTGCAGGCGGCTGCCGGTGCCCTGGCGGGCTGGCAGGGTTATCGCAGCGGCGACATGCCGGTCAGGGAGGTATTGGCAAGCCCGGTAGTGGCGCGCAGCATCACTTTGAACAAGCCCTTGGAAGAGGTGATCGGTTTCTGCCGCAACCCGGCCAATATAGGTGAACTGTTGTCGTGGGTGGATACGATCGAGGAAATTGGCCCGGCCACGTATCGCTGGGCCGTGCGCGGCCCTGGTGAGCGCACCCTGCATTGGCGGGTGGAGCAATACGAGCCCGAGCTGGGCCATGTACTGAATTGGCGCACACCCGCCACCAGCCATTGGCCGATGGACATCAGTGCCCGATTCACCGCTGTGCGCCATGGCACTCAGATCAAGGTGCTGCTCAGCGCCCAGGGGCTGAGCGGGGCAGCCGGCCAAGCCCTCGGCCAGCGGTTGGGGCGCTTCGCTGATCAAGCCTTGCTACAGCTGCTGCAGCATATTCGCCAACGGCTCGAAACCGGCGAGGCGCGGCTCGAAGATGCCGACGCCCACGACTTTCTCTTCGTGCACCCCGCTGGCCAGTAGGCCGGCGCTGTGCGTCATTCGCGCCGGGTTTCTCCGCTGAATACCAGCACCTGTCGGCACTGCCGGCAGAGGTAGCGCCGGCCTTGGCGCACCATGGCATGGCGCTGGGCGGTAAACGCAAAATCACTGCCTTGGCACGGGCAGCGGTAGATGTAGCGCATTACCTGGCGGCGCTTGACCTCATAGCTGTGGCAGCGCAGCGGCGGCAATTCGTAAACCCCGCGCATGATCAGTTGCCATTCCTCTCCGTGCGGCGCGATACGCTCGCCGAACAGCTGGTGGGCGACCAAGTGTGCGACCTCATGCGGCACGGTCTGGCGCAGGAAATCCTCGCGGTTTTCCTGATATAGCTGGGCATTGAAACGCAGCTTGTTTTCATGAAGGTGGGCAACGCCGGCTTTTTGCCCCCGCAGCGCCAGGCTGACCATTGGCCGGCGGAAGGGGCGCTTGAAAAAGGCTTCGGCTTGGGTAAAGCAGTGCTCGACCCGTTCGAAGAGGGGATCTGACATGGTTCGGACTCCGTAGGCCCCCATTATGCCCGTTCACACTGCCTGCCGCTGCGCCGCTGGTCCTCGCGGCGCAGCGCATGCTGCGAGCGGCGGCCGATGCAGGTAGAATGCGCCGCTTCATGTCACGCTTGCGGGTCTTTTACACGCCATGGGCACCCTTTCGGTCAACCAGAACAAACTTCAGAAACGCCTGCGCCGCCTGGCTGGCGAAGCCATCGCCGACTTCAACATGATCGAAGACGGCGACAAGGTCATGGTGTGCCTTTCCGGCGGCAAGGACAGCTACACCATGCTCGATGTGCTGTTGCATCTGCAAAAGGTGGCCCCGATCCGCTTCGAGATCGTGGCGGTGAACATGGACCAGAAGCAACCTGGTTTTCCCGAGCACGTATTGCCCGCGTACCTCGAGCAATTGGGCGTGGCATACCATGTGATCGAGAAAGACACCTATTCGGTGGTCAAAGAGCTGATCCCCGAGGGCAAGACCACCTGCTCGCTGTGCTCGCGCCTGCGCCGTGGCACGCTTTACACCTATGCAGACCAGATCGGCGCGACCAAAATGGCGCTGGGCCACCACCGTGACGACATCGTCGAGACCTTCTTCCTCAACATGTTCTTCAACGGCGCGCTCAAGGCCATGCCCCCCAAGCTGCTGGCCGACGACGGCCGCAACGTGGTGATCAGGCCGCTTGCCTATTGCGCCGAGAAGGACATCCAGGCCTACTCCGACCTCAAAGGCTTCCCGATCATCCCCTGCAACCTCTGTGGCTCGCAGGAAAACTTGCAGCGCCAGGTGGTCAAAGAGATGCTCGTCGAGTGGGAGCGCAAGCACCCAGGGCGCACCGAGAACATCTTCCGGGGCCTGCAGAACGTGGTCCCCTCGCAGTTGGCTGACCGTGACTTGTTCAATTTCGCCGATTTGCGCATCGACACCGGTGCGGCCCCGCGCTTCGTGGAGTTGATGAACCTGTGAAACGCTTTATCTGCCTGTTTGCCCTGGCGCTGGCTGCCTGCAAGCCGAGTGTGGACACTGCAGCCACCGACGCCTGGGTCGGTCGCTGGGTGGGCCCAGAGGGCCTAACGCTCGACATCGCCCGGCCCGACGGCGCCGAGCCCGGCCATTACCGCCTCAGCATGCAGTACACCCTGGACGACCATGGCACTTTCGATGGAACAGCCCGTGCAGATGGCATCGCCTTCAGCCGGCCGGATGGCGAGCAGGTGCTGCGGGCCACCGATGGTGACGGCACTGGCATGAAATGGCTCGCCGGCAAGCGCGATTGCCTGGTGGTCAAGCCAGGCGAAGGCTACTGCCGCGGCTGATCAACGCTCGTTGAGGCCAAAGGCGGTGAGTGTGAATACCGGCACGCCCGCCTGGCGCAGGCGGTCTGCGCCCCCCAGCTCCGGCAAGTCGATAATCGCCGCGGCTTCCTGAACGTGGGCGCCCATGCGCCGGGCCAGGTTGGTCGCCGCGAGAAGCGTGCCACCTGTCGCGATCAGGTCATCGAACAATACCAGCGAGTCGCCTTCGCACAGGCTGTCGCTGTGCACTTCAAGGAACGCCTCGCCGTACTCGGTCTGGTAGCCTTCGCTCAATACATCGGCGGGCAGCTTGCCTTGCTTGCGAAACAGAATCAGGGGCAGGTTCAGCTCGTGGGCAACCACCGAGCCGATCAGAAAACCACGTGCGTCCATCACACCCACGTGGGTGATCGGGCTTTCGACATAACGTTCGACAAAGGCGTCGATGACGCTGCGCATGGCCCGGGGCGATTGAAAAAGCGGGGTAATGTCGCGAAACACCACGCCCGGTTTCGGGAAGTTCTCCACCGGGCGGATCAGAGCTTTGCAGGAGTCGGCGTCAAAAGGCATGGGTACATCTCGGGCTGGCGTGTGGCCGGCCAGTATAAACCTTCAGCCCTGCATCGCGCCCCCGGCCAACGCACACAGCTCGATCGGGTCGAGGATGCGGACTTCCTTGCCTTCGGCCTCGATCAACCCACCCTGCTGGAAGCGCGTGAACACGCGGGACACGGTTTCCACCGCCAGGCCCAGGTAATTGCCGATTTCGTTGCGGGACATGCTCAAGCGGAATTGATTGGCTGAAAAACCACGGGCACGAAAGCGTGCCGACAGGTTGACCAGGAACGTTGCAATGCGCTCGTCAGCCGTCTTTTTCGAAAGCAGCAGCATCATCTGCTGGTCATCGCGAATCTCCCGGCTCATCACGCGCATCAATTGCCGGCGCAACTGCGGCAGTTGCACAGCGAGTTCGTCGAGGTGGTCGAACGGGATTTCACATACCGAGGTCGTTTCCTGCGCCTGAGCCGAGACGGGGTAGGTTTCGGTGTCCATGCCTGACAGGCCCACCAGCTCGCTGGGCAGGTGGAAGCCTGTGATCTGTTCCTGGCCAGCGTCGCTCAGGCTGAAGGTTTTGAGTGCGCCAGAGCGCACTGCATAGACTGAGCCGAAACGATCACCTTGGCGGAACAGGAATTCGCCTTTTTTCAGTGGCCTGCCGCGTTTTACGATGTCATCGAGAGCGTCCATGTCCTCAAGGTTCAGCGAGAGCGGCAAACACAGCGGCGCCAGGCTGCAATCCTTGCAGTGTGCCTGGTGCTGGCTGCGTTTGAGAGGTTCGGACATGACAGGTTCCTTGTTTTCAATACACACACGGGTGGGAAGGGTAATCGATGGACGGTCCGCTGCCCATCGGGTTTAAGAATAGCTATCAGATCACGCGCGAGTAACGGGGCATGGCCTGCTGACCCAGGTAGGCATCGAATACCATGCACACTGCGCGCACCAGCAGGCGGCCGGCCGGCAGGATACGGATGCCTCGGTTATCGAGCGCCAGCAGGCCGTCGTCGGCCATGCGCTGCAGTTGCGGCCAGGCGCTGGCAAAGTAGCTGCGAAAGTCGATGGCAAAGCGGTGTTCGATGTCGGCGAACGTCAGGTCGAAGTGGCAGATCAGTTGCTGGATGACCGCGCGGCGCACCCGATCGTCTTGATCGCAAATATACCCACGGCGGGTGGCGAGCTGCTGGCCTGCCAAGGCGTTTTGATAGGCATTCAGGTCGCTGTCGTTCTGGCACAGCAGCTCGCCTATCTGGCTGATCGCCGAGACGCCCAAGCCGATCAGGTCGCAGTGACCGTGAGTTGTATAGCCTTGAAAATTACGTTGCAGGGTGTGTTCTTCCTGCGCAATCGCCAGCTCGTCGTCGGGCATGGCGAAATGGTCCATGCCGATGTAGCGGTAGCCTGCATCGGTCAGCCGCTCGACGGTTTCTTGCAACATCTGCAGTTTCTGCGCCGGGCTCGGCAGCTCGGCGGTATCGATGCGGCGCTGCGGTGGAAAGCGCTCGGGAAGATGAGCGTAATTGAACACCGATAAACGATCTGGCTGCAGGGCGAGCACCTCGTTCAGTGTTCGGGCGAAGGTTTCGGGCGTTTGCCGCGGCAGGCCGTAGATAAGGTCAAGGTTGATGGAGCGGTATTGCAACGTGCGTGCTGCCTCGATGATGGCGAGGGTTTCATCCAGGGTCTGCAGGCGGTTGACCGCTCTCTGCACGTCCGGGTCTAGGTCCTGCACACCCAGGCTGATGCGGTTGAAGCCCAGCTCGCGCAATAAGCCCATGGTCGACCAGTCGGCCTCCCGAGGGTCGATCTCAATGCTGTAGTCGCCCGAGCCGTCGTCGAGCAGGTTGAAATGCTCGCGCAGGGTACCCATCAGTTGCCGCAGTTCACTGTGATTCAGGAAGGTCGGCGTACCGCCGCCCAGGTGCAGTTGCTCAACACGTTGGCCTGGGGAAAGGTGACAGGCGATCAGCCGAATCTCTTGCTCCAGGCGTTGCAGATAGGGGGCAGAGCGGCTGCGATCCTTGGTGATCACCTTGTTGCACGCGCAGTAATAGCAGATGTGCGGGCAGAACGGCAGGTGCACGTAGAGCGACAGCGGGCGTTGGGCGCGGCGGCTCTCGCGCAAGGCGTGCAGCAGGTCGAAGGTCCCGACCTCGGGAGTGAACTGCAGGGCAGTGGGGTAGGAGGTGTAGCGTGGGCCGGCCTGATCGTAGCGGCGGATCAGCTCGGGGGCCCAACTGGGGGTGTCGAACATGGCGGTACCTGAAGGCACGGGTGCGGGAATGGGCGCAGTTTAGAGCTGCGCTTCGGGCGCACTGTTGATCCACGTCAATTTTCGCAAGGGCATGGCTGGGGTAAAGCCAGGCGCAGGCCGGCCGATAGCCTTATTGCTGAATGTTACGGGGAAGTGAGCGGCGATTTGTCGCAAGCCCAGGCGAGCCGCGGCCTGCCGCTGGTCGCGAAAGGTTCCGGCCCGATTGAATGTGCGCTGAACAGCCGCATCTCAAAGGATGTGTTTCATCACCAGCGGCGCTATGATCGGTGTGTAGCAGCCGCATTCGCTGCCACGTAGTCGACCCCAAGGGGGGTAAATATGAAGAGCACGAACTTGTTCAACTGGCTTCAAGACCTCGCCCGTGCACTGGGCCTGATTCCGCCGCCGCTCCAGCCTGTACCCATCCCGGTCGATAAAGACCGTGAGCGCCGCCGGCCACGACGCTAGCCTTCGTACCGCTCGTCGGGCACTTTCTATCGTGCCTGTGGTCGATGAAGGGCGAACTGCCAGCAATTGGGCTGGCGGCCTCTAAAGCGACCGCCAATGCCGACAACCCGCCGAAACCTGCTGTTCGGGCTTGCCTCCTTGCCGTTGGCAGTGGTGGGCTGCACCCAGCAGCAGGGGCGAGACATTACCCGGCAGATTGGCCAGACCCGGCCGGAGGAGTTTTTCCAGACCAGCGTTGACCGTATGGCCACCCTCGCCATGCGAGACAACCTCGATAGCCTGTTTCTTCTGATGCGCAAGCTGTACCTGCGCAACCCCCTCGAGCTGAAGAAGTCTGGCTACCTTGATGTGGTGACAGCATCCCGCCAGGTTCGCAACGCGATCGAGCAACAGCAACCCATGCCGCAACTGGGCCAACGGCGTGACCTTGCGGCGTTGAGCTACGCGCTGAGCCCCGAGTTTCTCGGCGACCGGGTAGGAGCGTTCATCTATGCCATCGGCAGCATGATCGTGACGGCCCACGGCCACCGCACTCAGTTCTACATGACCGATGTGATCAACCCCCAGTTCGTCAATAATGCCGCTCGCAATATCGAGAAGGCTACTTGGATGCTTAGCCAGCGCCAGGGCAAGAATGGCCAGCCGCTGCTGTTTTCCAATGAGATTTCCGAAGAGGGTAGCAACCTGAGCTTCGCCACCGAGTTCGGCAAGGTCGTTGCACGGCTCGACCTGCTCGCGCAGCTGCTCGACGAGCGCTACCGGCGTATTGGCCTGAATTACGCGCAGAGCCTGCTATTTCTCAACTTCCTGCCAGTGCAATGACCCTTCGCGCAGAAGCGTGAGGTAACGCTGTGCGCCCAGCCCCAGGGGCCGTTGGCGGGACCAGACCACGTCCACCCAAAGCCTGAGCTGGTTGCTCATGTGTTCGAACACGATCACCTGCAGTGAGCCGCTGGCTACCAGCGGATGTACTAGATTCTGCGGTAGGTAGGCCCAACCCAGGCCTGCTTGCACCAGGCTCAGTGTCGCCAAGTGGCTGTCAGTCAACCAGTGCTGGCGTGAGAGCAGCACCCTTGGCGCTGCGCTTTCGGCGCTGTGGCTGGCGACCACGATTTGCCGCAGCAATGCCAGGTCATCGGCGCAGAGCCGGCCATTGCATTGGGCCAGAATGGGGTGAGTGGGTGCAATCACAGCCACCAGGGTTTCACTGGCCAGCTCGTCGAAGTCTTCCCGTTCATCCATCGTCGGCCGCTCGAACACGATTGCCAATTGAGCCTCGCCGGCGTGAAGCATCGCCAGCGCATCGGCTTGGGGTGCACTTCGTACTTCCACTTCCAGTGTTGGGTAAGCCTTGGCCAGTTCGGCCAGCGGGGCGCTCCAGGTGGCCGAGAGGAGTTCAGGGGCCACCGCCAAGGTCAGGCGGCTCTCCAGCCCTTGGTGCAACTGCAGGGCATGGGCGTTGAACTGGGCCATCTGGTGGGTGATTTGCCGAGCCTGCGCCTCAAGCGCTCGCGCAGCGGCAGTGGGCCGGGCTTCGCGGCCACAGCGTTCGAAGAGCTGCAAATCCAGCTCCGCCTCCATCTGGCCGATGGCCATGCTGACGGCTGATGGAACACGATGCAGCGTTCGCGCGGCAGCGGAAAATGAACCTTCATCGATGACGGCGAGCAACAGCCGTAGCGCTTCGCTATTGATTGCCATGGGTTGGCCTATCAATTTTTCTGAAAGAAGCTGACTGTATCATTCAGAAGATCACTTGCAACATACCGGCTCGTTCACCAGCCGGAGTGCGCCATGCAAGGCCTGAAACGCAGGGTTGTCTACGTCAGCCTCTATGAAGGTATTGCAATTGCCTTCAATACAGTGGTGATCTCACAGCTGGGGCACGATGCCGCGCATGCCGGCGGGGCAGCCGTCGCTGCTTCGGTGATTGCAATCATATGGAATTTTGTGTGGAACGGTGCCTTCGAGGCGTGGGAGAAGCGCCAGCGCCGGCGGGGTCGCACGGTTGGCCGCAGGGTTGCGCATGCGGTTGGGTTCGAAGGTGGGTTGGTGGTGATTCTGGTGCCGCTGTTCGCCGCTTGGCTGGGCATTAGCTGGTGGGAGGCCTTTGTGCTGGACCTTGGCCTTCTAGCGTTTTTTCTGGCTTATACCTACCTGTTCAACTGGGCCTTCGACGCAGTTTTCGGCCTGCCCTTGTCTGCACAGCCGCTGCACGAAGGCCAGCAATTTGAGGCGTCTCGCTGACCCCAAGGTCCATGGGGTTGCGGTTGGGGGCGGATCAACGCCCCCATTGCTTCACAGTTCGATGCAGTCGAAGGTCACATCGGTGGCCACGTCAGCGTCGTAGTCGACATCGGTGCGCTCGAAGCCGAACAACTTGAGAAACTCGTGCTTGTAACCGGCGTAATCGGTGAGCTCGAACAGGTTGTCGGACGTCACTTTGGGCCACAGCGCCTTG
The DNA here is from genome assembly GCF_003097135.1 of Pseudomonas sp. URIL14HWK12:I12. GTDB lineage: Bacteria > Pseudomonadota > Gammaproteobacteria > Pseudomonadales > Pseudomonadaceae > Aquipseudomonas. Next base: position 342,439 of record NZ_QEQL01000004.1, on the reverse strand, counting down.
CAGGCTTGCTGAACGTCATCACGCAGCTCCCAGTCGTCCAGGCGCAGGCGGCCTTCGCCATCCTGCTCGCCGGCTACGCCATCTTCGCGGTAGAGGCGGTCGCGGAACAGGCGATTGAGTTGGTCGATGGTGCCTTCATGAAGCTTTTGCTCCTTCATGACCTTGTAAACCATCGAGATGTACAGCGGCATGACCGGAATGGCGGCGCTTGCCTGGGTGACCACCGACTTGAGCACCGCCACGGCAGCGCCGCCGCCAACGGCCTGCAGCTGGCTGTTCAAGCGCTGGGCAGTGGCGTCCAGGTCGGCCTTGGCTTTGCCCAATGCACCATGCCAGTAGATCGGCCAGGTGATTTCGGTGCCGATGTAGCTGAAGGCTACGGTGCGCGCGCCTTGAGCGAGAACCCCAGCAGTGTTCAGCGCGTCGATCCATAGCTGCCAGTCTTGCCCGCCCATCACGGTGACGGTGTCTTCGATTTCCTGCTCGGTGGCCGGCTCGATCGAGGCCTGGACGATGGTGTCTTTGTTGGTATCGATGGCCGTGGAAGTGTAGGTCTGGCCGATGGGTTTGAGCACCGAGCGTTTGACTTCGCCGGAGCCCGGCAGCTTGCGCACCGGAGAGGCGAGGGAGTAGATCACCAGGTCGACCTGGCCACCCATTTCGCTCTTGATCAGTTCGATGACCTTGGCACGTGCCTCGTCAGAGAAGGCATCGCCATTGATCGATTTGCTGTAAAGGCCGTCAGCCTTGGCGAATTTGTCGAATGCAGCGGAGTTGTACCAACCTGCCGTGCCCGCCTTGGTTGCGGTACCGGGCTTTTCGAAGAATACACCCAGGGTGTCGGCCTTGAAGCCGAAGGCTGCGGTCACGCGCGCTGCCAGGCCATAACCACTGGAAGCCCCGATCACCAGGACTTTCTTCGGGCCGTCAGTGCGAACGCCCTGGGCGCGGGTGGCTTCGATCTGCTCGAGCACGTTGCGCTCGCAGCCAGTGGGATGGGTGGTGGTGCAGATGAAACCGCGAACCTTGGGATGGATGATCAACTTGTATTTCCTCGTCAGCGAAAACGCGTCCGGCATCTTAATGGCTAACCCCCTCAGGGGTGAAGCGTAGATGCCGGCTGTGCGTGTTTCGATGACGTTCGGGAGGGTGCGGTCACGTACCGTTGGCCAACGCCCCTTCCTGATTCGCCCCCGCTGCCCCGGCCTGGCGCCAGGTCACTTGGGTGATGCCGTACTTCTCGGCCATGGGCTTGGAGGTCTTGCGGATCTTGTCGTGACGGTTGCGGGCGATGTGACCAATGCCGGCATCACAGCTCGCCCAGTGCCAGGCCTCCGCATTGTCCATGCGGTCGTGGCGCAGCACGAAGCTCTTCGGAGCCCCATGCAGGTAGTAGTCGATAATGTAGAGCGTCGGGTTAGGCATGCGCAGCGTTCTCGATAACTGTATTAACGTTCACGCAGTAAAGGAACGTAGCTGTCCAGACAAATTCCATCGGATTTGCCTCTGAACGGGCGAATGGTCATGCCGGGCAGCAGACGACTGGTGTGAAATTTTCAGCAGGCAGCCGCACTCACATAAATGAGCAAGGACGAAACGATCGAGAGGCCGCCATGGTTGAACATTCCCAGCCACCCCACGTGCTGGTCGTGGAGGACGAGATACTGCTCAATACCGTGCTGTGCGAGGCCTTTCGCGAAGAAGGCTTCAAGGTCAGCGGTGTCAATGATGCCAACGAGGCACTCCAATTACTCAAGGCCTGCTCGGGAAAGGTCGACCTGCTGGTAACCGATGTGCGCATGCCAGGTGAGCTGGACGGCCTGGAGCTGGGCTGGTTCGTTGCCGAACTCTGGCCCGCGGTACCTGTACTGACAGTATCTGGGTACACCGGCGATGCCCGGCGCCGGCCGGTGGGCCCGTTTCTGGCGAAGCCGTTTGCCATAGAGTCGCTGATGTTCAATGCCAATCGCCTAATGGCCAGAGGCACTGACTGGCGAGAATAATCAGGGGCCGCTTTGGCGCAACTGGGCTGCCATGTCTCGGCGCTGGTGAGTCATCCAGGCCTCCAGTGCGTTGGCTGCCATCGGCCGTGCGATCAGGAAACCCTGTACCTGCTGGCAGCCCAGCCCGCTCACAAGGGCATACTGCTGCGGCGTTTCCACGCCTTCGGCCACCGTGCGGTAGCCAATCCGGCGCGCCAGCTCCACCATCGCTTCGACTAACCGGTAGTCCTTTTCCTGTTCGGTGATGTTCTGGATCAATGAGCGGTCGAGCTTCAGCGTCGTGGCCGGCAGACGGCTGAGGTAGCTCCAGTTGCTGTACCCGCTGCCGAAATCATCTATCGAAATGTCCATGCCCAGTGCACGCAAGCGCAGCAGTTGGTCCCGGACCATGCTCAGGTTCTGCGACAGCGCACTTTCGGTGAATTCGATCTCCAGGCGGTGCGGGTCCAACCCGTGCAGCGTCACCAACTCAACGAGCTTGTCAGTGAACCGCGCACTGGCAAGGTCCGGTGCACTGACGTTGATGGCCACCCGAAAATGCAGGCCTTGCCGCTGCCACCTTGCGGCCTGCTCAACGACGTGCTTGAGCACCCAGAGGCTCAACGGCTCCATCAGCGCGGTTTTTTCTGCCAGCGGCACAAACTCACCAGGGCTTACCGGGCCCAGCACGGGATGCTGCCAGCGCAGCAGCGCCTCGACGGTTGTGACCTGCCCGCTGGCCACCTCCAGCCGGGGTTGATAGACCAGGTGAAACTGGTTCTCGCTGCGCACGGCTTCGGCCAGGGAAGTCAGCAACAAAAACGCGCGTTGCTGGGCCAGGTCCAGGTGTGGCTCGTACCAGCACCAGCCGGTGCCCCTGCCGCGTGCGTCGTCGGCCGCACTCACGGCCAGGCGCAGCCAATCCCGCTCGAGGTCGCCACCCTCGTGCTCAAGAGCGATCGCGCCGATGCCTGGTTGGGTCTGAATCGGAATATTGCCGCAGGCCAGCGGTGCTTCGAAGGCGCTCAACAGTCGCGCGAAGGCGCGCTCGGCGCCCACTTGGTCACTGGCGAGCAGAAATCCAAAACGGGTAGGGGTGATCTTGTACAGCGCCTGGCCCGGCGGCAGGTGATCCCGCAGGGCATGGTGCAGGACATTGACCAATTCCTGGGAGAAGTTGTAGCCCAACGCCCTCACGATATCGTTCAGAAAGCCTGGGGTTACCAAGTCGATCACCACCAGGCTATGCCCGCGGTTCGCCAATGCAAGCGCAATGTCCTGCTCCAGGCGCAGGCGATTGAACAGGCCTGTGGGGGCATCCAGGTAGCTTACGCCGCGCAGGTGGGTCAAACGCAGCATGGCCAGCTGGGCGAAGTGTTCAAGCACAGCCTGCTGGTCGGGGGTCAGGGGTGGGCGCGGCACCGTATCGATGATGCACAGGCCACCCAGGCCCATGCCGTCGTCGGTGATCAGCGGCGCAGCGGCATAGAACCTTATGCCCGGCTCCCCCGTGACCAGCGGGTTGTCCACAAAACGTGGGTCCAGGTGGGTGTCTGGAACCTGGAAGACTTCTTTGCCAAGGATGGCGTACGCACAGAAGGATTGATCCCGCGGCGTTTGCGCGGCGGCAAGCCCCGTGCGGGCACGGAACCATTGGCGGCGTTCGTCGATGATCGAGACCAGTGAGATAGGCACCTGGAACTGCAAGGCCAGGGTACGCACCAGCTGGTCTAGCATGGGGTCAGGCTCCGCTTCCAGCAGCCGCAGCGCGGAGACGCACGCCAGGCGCTGGGTTTCGTTTAGAGGAGTAGGGGCGCCTGAGGCCATGGTAGTCACCAGAGAAAAGAAGTGATATCGAAATGACATCGCCTATGACAATACCATGGCCCCAAAGGTTCTGCGCTCGGCTCATCAAGCGCGCCGACCACCGGCCACTGCGGTCAGCCCAGCGCAGCGATACCGGCTCGCGCTATGTCGGCGTCGTCGCTGGACCGTACCCCCGACACCCCCACCGCGCCCACCACGTGGCCCTGATAAACCACCGGCACGCCTCCTTCCAGGGGTGTGAGCAGTGGGGCCGATAAAAAAGCGGTGCGGCCGTTCTTGACGATGTTTTCCAGGTCGGCAGATTCGCGACGGGTGAGTGCGGCGGATCGGGCTTTTTCGGTGCACAGGTAGGCGGTGCTGGCGGCAGCACCGTCCAGGCGCTCGAGCGCCAGCAGGTGGCCGCCGTCGTCGACCACCGCGATACTCACCGCCCACTGGTGCGCCTGGGCATGTGCCCGGGCTGCTGCCAGGATGCGTGTGGCTTCGGCGTGGCCGAGGATGTGCTTGGTCTGCATTCGATGCTCCTTGAAGGTTCAGGACAGGGCAAGGTCCAACAGTTCGACCCAATGCCGCACAGGGGTGCGCCCTGCGCTGGCGAGGTGATTTTGACAGCCTACGTTGGCGGTGGCGATCACCGCAGCCCCACCGCTTTCCAACGCATCGAGCTTGCGATCACGCAGGGCCTTCGCCAGTGCCGGTTGCGTGATTGAATAGGTACCCGCTGAGCCACAGCACAGGTGGGCATCGGGTACGTCGGCCAGCTCGAAGCCGAGCCGACGCAACAGGGCTTCGGTAACGCCCCCTAACCCCTGGGCGTGCTGCAGGCTGCAGGGGCAATGAAAGGCCACCCGCATCGTTGCCAGCCGCGGCAGGGCAGTTTCCAGAGGCTCGCGTGCCAGCACCTGGGCAAGGTCAAGCGCTCGCTCGCTGACCACTCGGGCCTTTTCGGCGTACGCCGCGTCTTCAGCGAGCAGGTGCGCGTAGTCTTTGATGAAGGCGCCGCAGCCGCTGGCAGTCTGCACAATGGCTTCGGCGCCGCTTTGCAACGCTGGCCACCAGGCATCGATATTGGCTCGGGCGTGCATCAGCCCCTGGCTCTGGGCATCCAGGTGATAGGCCAATGCCCCGCAGCAGCCAGCGCGGTGAGCCGGCTGCACGCTGATGCCTAGGCGATCGAGCACACGAGCCGCAGCGGCGTTCGTGTTGGGCGACAGCCCTGGCTGTACGCAGCCTTCGAGTATCAGCACATGCCGCGCATGTCGGCGGGCAGGGCGGGCGCTAGGTGCCGGTGCCGGGCCAGGGATTTTTTCCTGAAGCCGCGAGGGCAGCAATGGCTTGAGCACACTGCCCACACGCAGGGCCAGGCCGAACGAGCGCGGGTGTTCGGCTAGCCGGCGCAACCCCCACCGGAGCCACCGTTCACTTGCCGGCCGTGGCAGCGCTTGGTCCAGCGTGGCGCGGCCGATATCGAGCAGGTGATGGTAATCAACGCCCGACGGGCAGGTGGTTTCACAGCTGCGGCAGCCCAGGCAGCGGTCCAGGTGCTGCCGGGTCAGCGCGCTGGCCGGCTGGCCTTCGAGTAGATGTTTGATCTGGTAGATGCGCCCGCGCGGGCCGTCGAGTTCGTCGCCCAGTAGCTGGTAGGTAGGGCAGGTGGCGTTGCAGAACCCGCAGTGCACACAACTGCGCAGGATGCGCTCTGCTTCCTCGGCTCTCGGAGCCTGGAGCGCCTGTTCGCTGAGGCGGGTTTGCATGGTCAGACCTCCGGGTGCAGCCAGCCGGGGTTGAACACCCCGTGTGGGTCGAAAGCTGCCTTGAGCCTTTGGTGCAGTGGCACCAAGCGCGGCTCCAGGGCATGGGGAACCTGGCCAGGCACGTTGCGCCAGGGGCGTGCGTGGCCGCCAGCTTCCTTGGCGGCTTGCAGAATGCGCTGGGCGGGCTCATCGCTGCACAGCCAACGCTGGCAGCCGCCCCAGTCCAACCACTGCTGGCCCGGCAAGGCCAGTTCAGGGCAGCCTGGCGGTAGCGCCAGCCGCCACACCGGGCCGCTCGCGAAAAAACGGTGGCGTTGTTCGTTCAGTGCCTGCCAAAAGCCCTCATCCAAAGGTTCTCCCCCCAGGTGCAAAGCAGCGTCGGCCACAGAGCCCTCACCCCCCTCCAAGCGCAGATGCAACCGCTGGCCATCATGGCAGGCGGCGCTTAGCGGCAACGGCGTCTGGCGCCATTGGGCCAGTGCCTGAAGGGCCTGGCTGGCGTTCATCGCAAGGCTCAGGTTTTTCCGTGCCCGGGGTACCGGAAGCACTTTGAGCGAAACGTCCGCAATCAGGGCAAGGCTTCCGTAGCTTCCGGCCATCAGCCGTGAAAGGTCGTAGCCGGCAACGTTTTTCATGACTTCACCACCGAAGCGCAGCAACTCGCCCTCGGCATCGACCAAGCGGCACCCCAGCACGAAGTCGCGTACTGCTCCAGCCCACGGCCTGCGAGGGCCGGCCAGGCCACTGGCGACCGCACCCCCGAGCGTTGCCCCGGGGCCCAGGTGGGGCGGCTCGAAGGCAAGCATCTGCCGGTGCTCGGCCAGCGCAGCCTCGATGAGGGCCAGCGAGGTGCCGGCGCGCGCGGTGAGCACCAGCTCAGTAGGGTCGTAGTGGACGATGCCGTGGTGGTCGCGGGTGTCGATCAGTTGCATGGGAACATGCTTGGCTGGGCCGAGAAAACGCTTACTGCCGCTGCCTTGAATAAGCAGTGCCGTGTGGTCGGCGCGCGCCGCGCGTATCTGATCGCGCCACCGAGCAATTGCGTCCTGGCCCAGCATCAGAAACGCTCCAAGTCTGCAAAGGGCAACTGGCCGTGGTGCACATGCTGCGCGCCGAATTCCGCGCAACGCTGCAGGGTGGGTACATTCTTGCCGGGGTTGAGCAGCCCTTCGGGGTCGAACGCCGCTTTGACTCGATGCATCAGTGCGATCTCGGCGGTGTTGAACTGCGCGCACATCTGGTTGATCTTCTCCCGGCCGACGCCGTGTTCGCCGGTGATGCTGCCGCCGACCGCTACGCACAGCTCCAGGATCTTGCCACCCAGTGCCTCGGCCCGATGTAGCTCGCCCGGCTGGTCAGCATCGAACAGAATCAGCGGGTGCATGTTACCGTCCCCGGCATGAAACACGTTGGCCACACGCAGCCCATGGGCCTGGGCCAGTTGCGCAATGCCTCGCAGCACCTGGGCCAGCGCACGGCGCGGGATAGTGCCGTCCATGCAGTAATAGTCCGGGGCCAGGCGGCCAACGGCAGGGAATGCGTTCTTGCGCCCAGCCCAGAATTTCAGGCGTTCGGCCTCGTCGCGGGCCTGCCTCACTGCCTGTGCGCCCGCGTCGCGAAGTAGCTGGCTTACCAGTGCGCAATCCTCCTCGACATCACTTGCAACGCCGTCGAGCTCGCACAGCAGGATGGCCTGGGCATCCACCGGATAGCCTGCCTGGATGAAGTCCTCGGCAGCGCGTATTGCCAGGTTGTCCATCATCTCGAGCCCTGCCGGCACGATACCGGCGGCAATGATTGCGCCTACGGCCTCGGCCGCGTGTTCGACCGTTTCGAAACTGGCGAGCAGCACTCGCGCCAGTGGGGGCCGCGGCAGCAGCCGGACGGTTACTTCAGTGACCACACCGAGCAAACCTTCCGAGCCTGTGAACAGCGCCAGCAGGTCCAGGCCTGGCGCGTCCAGTGCCTCGCTGCCAAAGGTGAGTTCGTCGCCGGCCATCGTCAGCAGCTTTACCTGAGTGATGTTATGGACCGTCAACCCGTATTTCAGGCAATGCACACCGCCAGCGTTCTCGGCGACGTTGCCGCCGATCGAGCAGGCGATCTGCGAGGAGGGGTCAGGGGCGTAGTAAAGCCCATAGGCTGCAGCAGCCTGGGAGATGGCGGCGTTACGCACCCCCGGCTGCACGCGGGCCCGGCAGGCGGCAGGGTCGAGCTCAAGTATCCGGTTCAGGCGCGCCATCACCAGCAGCACCCCTTGAGCCAGCGGCAATGCGCCCCCGGATAATCCCGTGCCTGCGCCACGCGCCACTACTGGCACCCCCTGGCGATGGCAAACGCGCAGCAGCGCTTTAACCTGCTCAACGTGCTCCGGCAAAGCCACCAGCAGGGGCGGGGTGCGGTAGGCTGAAAGCCCATCGCATTCATAGGGCGCGAGCTCCTCGGCCTCGGTAAGCAGCCTCATGCCTGAGCAGTGATTGCGCAGTGCTTCAATCAGACGAGGGCGGTCGACGTCGGGCAAATGGCCATCGAGGTGAGGGTCGTGAAGGATGTTCATCGGCGCGGCTTCAGGCTTGGCTTCTTTATAGTCGTGCATCTGAAGATGGCTGCCCTATGGGCGGTTGTCCAATCGCAGTGTGATGGCTGTCACAATGCCAGCACCTTGCATGCCATTGTGCAGCACTTTTGATTCAGGTCAGTGCCGAACATCCGCCCGGGGTTGTATTACCCTAAAAGTTGGATTCAAACTCGATTCAAAAGTATTCAATGGCAAGCCCAGGACGGCCCGCGCCATGTATTCAAGGCGGAGTTCTTGGTATGACCTTTTCAACGATACGCCCGGCGCTCCTGGCCGACCGGGCAGCGGCCTGGCAGGTTCTCGCTCACCCCGGCAGCGCTATGGCGCTAGCCGTCGAAATCCCGCACAGCGAAATCGGTACCGGCGCTCTGATAGAAGCCACCTTGGGGCGCTATCCGTTCCTGGTAGCCCAGGCGCCTGCCGAAGGCGCGGTACAGGGGCTGGCCTGGGCGAGTGCGCACCGAGCCGGGCTGGGGCTGCGCTGGTCGGTGGATGTGCACGTGCATGCATTGCCCGGCCCCGGGCAGGCCATGATTGCCGAGACGTTATACAAAGCATTGATCCAGGCGTTGGCAGAGGAGGGGTTTCTCGCGCTGTATGTGGCCCTGCCGTATGGCCATGATCATGACCACCCGTTGCACGCTGCCCTTGGGTTCTCGCCGATCGGCCGCCCCTGCGGCGCTGACCTGCCCACCCAGGCACAAGCATGGTGCCTGACCCTCAACGCCGGCCAGTATCATCGACCTCCCACCCTTTCACTGGCTTGGAGGGGCAACTGATCGTTGAACACCTCGCTACGGGTGGGCTGTCAGCGGGCTGCGGGCTTTTTCGAGTTCCTCGGTAACCTTGGCCAAGCGCTGCGCCTGTGCCCGGAGCAGGTCCAGCACCGAGCCGCCTGAAGCCAGTGCATCCACTAGCACGCCAGGTTCGCTAGCCAGCGCGCCGGGAGGCTGCGGCGGGTCTGCATCGAGCAGCGCCAGGCGCCCCAGCAGCAAGCGGTGGTTCTCCAGGTCGCTGCGGGCGGCGGCGATGCTGCGTTGGCAGAGGTGCGCCAGCGCTTGTGTCAGCGCTTGCTCGATACCGTGCAACGCGTCGAGGCGCTGGGTGCACAGGTCGAACCACAGTTCCGAAAAGCCTACATCGACCTGCGCCTGTTCAGTGGACTGTAGCGCCACAATGCGCAACGCCTCGAACTGCTCGGTGTTTTCGCTTACAGCCTGAGCCTCCCATAACGCGAGGGCGCGTTCCGAGGCGAAACGAACGAAGGTGTCGAAGCATCGTGCTTGCGCGTGGCCGAGTTCATCCATACGGGCATGCAGGGCAGCATCGAACCAGCCAGCGATGAAGCCGGCTACGCCGGTAGCACGTTCCTGGCCGGCAAGTTCTTTGCCCTGCATGAAGGTAAACAGCGCCACCAGTTGCCGAGTGATCGCCGGGTCGCTGGCACTGTTGGCGGCTTCTCGCACCACCGCCAGCAAACTATCGATCATCTGAGTCAGCCCGACCACGGCTTGATGCGGCTCCAGCCGCCGCTCGCGGATGCGCCGACGCAACGGCGGCAGCGCCTGCAGGCTCTGCAGCACAAAGGCGATGCGGTTGAATAACCGCGCGCAGTCTACGGCGCCCGTGGTGTCTAGCCCCATCGCCTCGAACCGGGCGCACACCGCCTGCTCGATGAGCTGTGCGTCCTCGCTCAGGCGATGTAGCTGGTTCAGGTGCACGTGGTCGGGCTTGCCCAGATAGAGATTCGAATAACCGCGCTCGCGCTGCAGAGCATGCACCAGTTGGCATATCCGCGTTACCAGCTCACAGGTCAGGGCCAAGCCTTCCAGGCTGCTCAATTCCATGCGCCGGGCGGCGAGCATGAAGCGCAGGGCAGGGGGCATGTGTCGGTCAGGCATGGAGGCTCCGCAGGCGGGGTCGTGAAAACCGCAGGGCCAGTGTGCCTAATGCCGCACGGCTCGTACAGTGGGCCTGCCAGAGGAGCCGAATGTGTAAACGGCCAGCGTGGAGCCTTCGTTTTGACAAGTCGGAAGATTAAGGCGTTTACACGTCATCGGCCTTGCGTGCGGATTTGAAGCATTCCAGCTCAGAGAAATCGCTTTTGAGCTTTTCAAGCCGGCTCAGCAACTGTATGCGCTGCTCGGATGTGCTGGTCGAAAGCAGCGCGATGATCAGTTGGCGTGTAGCCAACTCAGTAGCGTTCCACGCCACGCGGTAATCGTTGGTCCATAGCGCTCTGCGCTCCTGGAGCAGCTGCCCAATGCGGTCGGCGAAGCCAGGTTGGTGGCGCTGCTCCAGGGCGGCCAGTAGCAAGGTCTGCCAGTGTTCACGATTGTCCATCCATGCGCGATTTTGAGCCCCAAGCTGGCTCGACCAGGCGCGAACCGATGTTCGCTGGGCGTCATTGAGTTTTCCGATCCAGGGTTTAAGGCGGTCCTGCATGCGTTCGGCGCGTTCGTCGATCTGTTCCGCCAATGGCGGCTGCACCAACGCCTTTCGGCGTTTTGCAAGGTCATCGGTAAATGCCTGGCGCAAGGTCGCCACCTGCTCGTCACTCAGCCCTTGTAGCAATTGCACCGCAGAGGGGGTGATCTGTTGCGCCACCTGTTTCACTGCCAGCTCGGCGTCATGTGTCAGAGCCTGCAACTGCGCATCACTTGCCGAGCCTTCACGCACCATGGCCTGGAATCGATCGATCCATGGCAGGTAGCCGGGCAGCTGCGTGGTGCAATGCCACTGCAGTTGCTCCTTGAGCTGTTCGTTGAGCCAACGTTTTTGCTGGCGGTTCATGTCCAGGTAGTCACTGAGCGACCAAGGAATGAGCACGTCCAGATTACGATAGGCCAGGTCAAGGCGGGTGCAGCTGGCAAGCGCCAGCAGGGCAGTGAGGTACAGCAGTGTCCGGCTCAGCGCGTACAGCATGGCAAGGCCTCGCAGGCGGCAGGTTCACCGCCATAGAGGCCTTTACCGGAGACAGGGTTCCGTTAAAAGAACGAGCGGGCAGCTCGCAGCATGAGCGTGCTGCCGCATTCGGGGTTATGCCCGGCATACGCTGCGCACCCCTGGCCGTCGAGGTCGGAATTGCTCCAGCTGACATTCAGGTCGGTGCCCCGCCAAGGGCGCGACAGCTGCATTGACCAATCGCTGTACGCAGCCACCTGGCCGCCGCCGTCGAGGGCGTAAGGGCTGGCCAGTTGATAATGGGTAACCTTCATGCTGAGGCCCACCCCCCATAGCGGCAACGACCCGAAATCGGCATACAGGGTGCCAGCGCGCGTTTCGCTCGCCGCGCTCAGCGCCGCACCAATACGGGTACCCAGAAATCTCAAGCCGGCAAACAGCTGATGGCTGCTGGCGTTGTCGAGTTGAGGGCGGGCGTAGTTCATTACCCCGACCTCATAACCCAGCGAAGGGCCAAGGCGACGTTTGTAGCCGGCGTAGGAGTCCAGCTCAAGGGTGCTGCCATCACTCAGGCCAAGGCTCGGCGCCCACTGGCCAACGTAGAAGCCGCTGTCGTGGGCGAGGTCCAGGCCGCCGTGCACGGCGGTGCCGGCACTTGGGCTCACCAGGCCCTGGGCCATGGTGCGTGACGGGGTTGTGCCCAGCGTCAGGTCGAAGTCCCCGAGCTGGCGCTGAAGCAACTGCGCCTGGGCAAGGCTGGGAGCTGCCAGGCTCAGCACCAGCCACGGCCATTGTTTGATAAGGTTCGGCATGCATTCGCTCCTGCTGTTGCGCCTGAAGAAATCGGTTGGCAGGCCCGAAATAGACGGGTTGCAGGATACCGGTGAAATTGCATAGCTGGCTACCGTTCGTCGACCCGCTTCGCTGGGCCGACCACCGGTGCGCACGCGAACCCTGATTTCCTGTCGCTGCGGGCATGCCTGGGGATATACAGGTAGAATGTGCGGGATCGTATACGAGGTAGCCAAGACATGGCATTGGTGGGGCGTTTCAACAGTTTGCAAGTGGTCAAGGCCGTCGAGTTCGGCCTGTATCTGGATGGCGGCGCCGATGGCGAGATCCTGCTGCCGAACAAATACGTGCCCAAGGGCACTCCCATAGAGGTGGACGACTGGCTCAACGTGTTCGTTTACCTGGACAGTGAGGACCGGCTGCTGGCCACTACTGCCAAACCCAAGGTTCAGGTCGGCCAGTTCGCCAGCCTCAAGGTGGTGCAGGTCAATGCCATCGGTGTGTTCCTGGATTGGGGGCTCCCCAAGGACCTGTTGCTTCCTTTCTCTGAAGAAAAACACCCCTCGGCCGTCGGCGACTACGTGGTGGTGTATGTCTTTCTCGACCAACGCACCCGGCGCATCACAGCCAGCGCGCGGGTCGACCGCTACCTGGACAAAACCCCCGCGAACTACACCCCAGGCCAAGCAGTCGACCTGCTCGTCACGGGCAAGACTGACCTGGGGTTCAACGCCATCATCGAGCATCGTCATTGGGGCCTCATTCACAAAAATGAGGCGTTCAAGTTCCTGCGCAAAGGGTCGCGCGAGCGGGGGTACATTCGCGAGGTGCGCGCCGATGGCAAGATCTCGCTGAGCCTCCAGCCGCCCGGCGCAGCTAGCGGTAGTGACCTGCAACAGCGCATCCTCGAGCAATTGAATCAGGGCGGCGGCACACTGATGGTGTGCGACAAGAGCGATCCGCAGTTGATCGCCGACCTGTTCGGTGTCAGCAAGGGCAACTTCAAGAAGGCAATCGGTTCGCTCTATAAAGAAGGGCATCTGGTGATTCTTGACGATCGAATCGAAAAGCGCTGAGGGGGTTACCCTTCGTCGGCCCGAACACCGCGATGAATATCCGTTGAAACTTGCCAGCGTTGCGCTGGGTCAACTTTATGTCGATTGAAATCATTCAATCCCCACAAAGGAGTTTCACTCATGAGTGGCACCAAAGACAAAGTCAAAGGCATGGCAAACGAAGCGGCTGGTAAAGTGAAACAAGGGGTCGGCAAGGCTACCGACAGTGCCGAGCTGCAGGCCAAGGGCAAGGCCCAGGAAATCAAAGGCGAAGCTCAGCAGACGAAAGGCAAGGTCAAGGACGCGGTCAGTAAACACTGACCCCCTGATCGGGTGCAATAGCAGCGGCCATCCCGGGATGGCCGTTGTGCTGTCAGAAGGGCGCAAACCCGGAATGCAAGAGGAAGGCAGGATGATTTTTCCCGATATGAAACAGTTGCCTTTGGGCAAGGTACTGGTGCGCACCGTCAAGGAATTCGTCGACGACGAGATGCCCACCTACGCATCGGCATTGGCGTACCAGATGCTCTTTTCGCTGTTTCCATTCCTGCTGTTTCTGATTGCCTTGATTGGTTTCCTGCACCTTCCGGACTTTTTCGGTTGGCTGCGCATGCAATCTTCCTTGGTACTGCCGCCCCAGGCCCTCGACCAGGTCAACCCGGTGATCGATCAGCTGCAGCAGTCCCAGGGCGGGCTGCTATCGGTAGGTATCCTGATTGCATTATGGACGGCCTCGGCAGGCGTGAGGTTGCTGATGAGCGCCATGAACGCTGCCTACGATGTGAATGAGCAGCGCCCGCTTTGGAAGCGCTTGCCGCTCTCGGTGCTCTACACCGTGGGGCTGGCCGGCATGCTGCTCAGCGCTGCAGCGTTGATGGTCCTTGGCCCTCAGGTGATGAATTGGATCGCCGCTCGCTTGGGTATCGAAGAATTCATCGTGACGCTTTGGACGCTGGCCCGTTGGCCACTGATCGTGGTGTTGATGATGATGGCGGTGGCGCTCATTTATTACGTGATGCCGGACGTTAAACAGCAGTTTCGCTTCATAACCCCCGGTTCGGTACTGGCGGTTGTGGTGTGGATCATTGCTTCGGTTGGCTTCGGGATCTACGTCAAGAGCTTTTCCAACTACAACGCCATGTACGGCAGCATCGGGGCGATCATCGTGCTGCTGCTGTACTTCTACATTTCGGCCGCGGTGCTGCTGCTTGGCGCGGAGATGAATGCGGTGATCGAGCACATGTCTGCCGAGGGTAAGGACAAAGGCGAAAAGGTGGAAGGCGAGGGAGACGGTGTGGCCGATCCTCTGGCCCATCAGCCCGTGGGCATGCGTCAGTGATCGATGGTGCGGTAACGCGGCCGCTTGCTCTTGGCTTTGGATAGTTTGGGTTTAGGCGGCTTCACTGCAGGCGGCCCTTGCGGTGCCGGGTTCCCAACGATCACCAGCGGCACTGCGACCCTCGGCGTGTTACTCACCCGGTGCGGCGCCACGGTTCCAGGTGGGGGGTTGTAGGCTCTTACCGATTCACCCGCCGTGCCGTCGGGGCAGGCACCGAATGTATAGGTCACGTGCCCGCTTTCGCCGGGGCAGCGTTGAACTACCTGCCCCAGCACGTCACTTGGCACAACCAGGCCTGCGAAAAAAACCATCCAGTGCATGGCACATCCTCCCTGATATGACGGTCTACCGCTTCGCTGACTAGCGTAGCGCTCAGCCGCGGTGCCTTGGCAGGCATGTTTTTCCATTTGATTCCGGCCCACGCGCATCGCTGCCGGCTATGCCTGCAAGCGATTGTTTTGCGCCAATTTTCTTTCGCCATTGGTTCGCCGAGCAGGTATCATTGCCGCCGTCAGCCCCGCCGGGGCTCTGGAATACCCTCCATGGACACCCCCAGTAGAAGTTTCAACAAGCGTTTCGCCTACACAGCATTGATTCAATGATCTCCCGGCGTGGTCCACTGCTGGGAGTGGAGTACGCCTATGACCGAAGTAGAAGTCAAAAAACTGCAGGACAGCCTGCAGGATCGCCTGGCACAAGTCACCGAGTTGCTGCAGCGCCAGCGCGTCGTGGAAGACCTTACTCATCGCCAGGAAGGTCAGAACCAGGCTCGCGTCGATGACCTGGTTCACCGGCAAAACC
Source organism: Pseudomonas sp. URIL14HWK12:I12 (assembly GCF_003097135.1). Taxonomy (GTDB): domain Bacteria; phylum Pseudomonadota; class Gammaproteobacteria; order Pseudomonadales; family Pseudomonadaceae; genus Aquipseudomonas. The sequence continues at coordinate 327,407 of NZ_QEQL01000004.1, read as the reverse complement.
AAGTCGAGCTGCAACGCAAGCTCGATGACCTGCACTCCGCAGACGTGGCCTACATTCTCGAAGCGCTTCCCTTGGAAGATCGGCTTGCCGTATGGCAGTTGGTCAAGGCGGAGCGCGATGGCGATATCCTGCTGGAAGTTTCGGATGCGGTGCGCGAAACGCTCATCGCCGATATGGACGACCATGAAATCATCGCCGCCGCCCGCGAAATGGACGCCGACGAGTTGGCCGACCTCGCCCCGGAGTTGCCCCGCGACGTCGTTCACGAGCTCATGGAAAGCCTCGATGCGCAGCAGCGCGAGCGAGTGCGCTCGGCGCTGAGCTACGAGGAAGACCAGGTCGGCGCGTTGATGGACTTCGAGATGGTGACCATTCGCGAAGACGTCACGCTGGAGGTGGTGCTGCGCTATCTGCGCCGGCTGCGCGAGCTGCCGGGGCACACTGACAAAGTCTTCGTGGTCGACAATCAAGGCGTGCTCAAGGGCGTGCTGCCAATCAAGCGGCTGTTGGTCAATGACCCCGACAAACAAGTTGCCGATGTCATGGCCAGCGACCCGGTGACTTTCCACCCTGACGCCGACGCCTACGAAGCAGCCCAGGCGTTTGAGCGCTATGACCTCATCTCGGCGCCAGTGGTCGACAAGAACGCCCGCTTGATCGGCCGCCTCACCATCGACGAGATGGTCGACCTGATACGCGAAGAGAGCGAAACCGAAGTGCTGAACATGGCCGGCCTTCGTGAAGAGGAAGACATCTTTGCCTCGGTCTGGCGTTCGTTGCGCAACCGGTGGTCGTGGCTTGCGGTCAACTTGGTCACGGCTTTCATAGCCTCACGTGTGATCGGGCTGTTCGAAGAGTCCATTGCACATCTGGTCGCCTTGGCTGCGTTGATGCCAATCGTGGCGGGCATCGGTGGCAATTCGGGCAACCAGACCATCACCATGATCGTTCGGGCGATGGCGCTGGATCAGGTCAGCCCTCGCAATACCAAGCGGCTGATGAAGAAAGAGTTGGGCGTCGCTGTGCTCAACGGGCTTATCTGGGGCGGGGTGATCGGGGTGGTCGCCTGGCTGCTCTATGACAGCTGGTCGCTGGGCGTGGTAATGACTGCGGCCATGACGCTCAACCTTATGCTGGCGGCGTTGATGGGGGTTATTATCCCGATGTCGCTGGCGAGGGTAGGGCGCGATCCCGCCATGGGCTCCAGTGTAATGATCACCGCCATGACCGATAGCGGCGGGTTTTTCATCTTTTTGGGGCTGGCGACCGTATTCCTGATTTAGGAGGTTGAAGCGATAACGAAAAAACCGGCTCGAAGGCCGGTTTTTTGTGTTTCCTGCAGCACCCGCCCAATCAGTTGTCGTCGGTATTCACATCGGTGCTGTCGATCAGCGAAACCAGTGCATTTTGCTGACGATGGGAAAGCTGGCGAAAGCGTTGCAAGAGCTCTCGCTCGTGCAATGACAGCTCTGGGCTATCGAGGCGCATGCTCAGTTCTTCGCCCAAAGCGCCTTCCTGGATGAGGCTTTGTTCAAGGCGCGCGATGATTTCCGAGTTCATGCTGCGATGATGATTACGAGCGACTTCAGCGATGCGCTCGCGCATCCCGTCAGGAAGGCGCACCACGAATTTGTCCGCGGTACGGCTGGAATAAACTGCCTGTTTCATTGGGCGCATAGGATTACCGATTGAGTTCAGGGAAAGCGGTTCTCGGAAGGTTTGGCCGCAGAATGCCGGTTCGACAATACAATTTGCCAATCGTTCCACCTGAATTGTCTGCAGCGGGCGGTATGATGCATTAATGCGTCATAAGCTTGGCGCCAATTCTGTGACAAATTCTGACTTGGGTAACGGCTTTGTGCCAGTACCTATTGTCGAAAATGTGTACTGGTTGGAAAAATTAAGACTCCTCCCAAAGCCTATGGCGGTCACGCAAGTGAAGACTTAACGACGCGATCTGGCTATAGGCCACTATCATAGCAAGGCGCCGCCATTTTTGGGGTCTCAGCTAAAGGCAATCAAAACCTGCTCAAGTTCAATGGCAGAGGGCCATCGGCTATGTATTCAGGACTACTGGTGTATTTGATGGGCCCTTCAGGCTCGGGAAAAGACAGCGTGATCGATGCCGCGCGTGAGCAACTCGCCACATTGGGCGTGGAGGTCGTTCAGCGAGTGATCACTCGTTCGGCGGAGTCGCGAGGTGAGCGTGCTTTGGGGGCGACGCCCGAAGCCTTCGCACAAATGCGCGAAGCAGGTGCCTTCGCATTGTGCTGGCGCGCCAATGAGCTGTGGTACGGGATTCCCAACACTATCGAGGCTTGCCTGGCGGCGGGGGAAAGCGTGTTGATCAATGGCTCGCGCGGTCACCTGCCTGAGGCGCTGGCGCGCTATCCTGATCTGCTGCCCATCATGTTAACGGTTGCGCCTGGGGTGCTGGAGGAGCGTTTGCGGGGAAGAGGGCGCGAGACAGACGAGGCGATTGAAAGCCGGCTGATGCGTAATGACGCCTTGCTGAAAGAACCCGGCCAATGGCAGGTGGGAGGCGTCGATATCGTCCGAATAGACAACTCCGGAGATTTAGCGGTCACCGTGCGGGCCGTTGTTGGCGTTATTGACGCTGCTTTGCGGCGTCAGCGTAACTGAGGGTTGAACCTGACCCTCTTGCCTCGAATCAATGCCAAAAGCGTTAATGCGGCAAAGCATGCGGCGGCGAACATCAGCACCTTGCCATCGGCGACACCGTTGGCATCAGCCACTAGAGCGCCGAGCACACTGAGGCAGGTGGCGACTAGGAAAACAGCGGCAGAAAGCGACATGGCAAACTCCTGAATCAGAAAACGTAACGTTCAACGGGAGCAGGCTGTCCCATCTCCATACCGTCGAGCTCCCCTTGTGCGGCAGGGGACTGGCTGCGGACCATACTGGCGCGGATGTGTTGTGTATCCATGACAGCGCGTTGCGCGACTGGCCGGGCGACCCAGTGCTGAGTATCAGCTTGAACCAGCGCCATGTCGTTACGGTCGGTATTAAGGTGAAGAGTTACCAATGCCGCGAGCGCGATTACGTTAAGTGCGAAAAGGATGGCGTTCATGAAATCAGTCCGGTTCAAGTGTGGGCTATTGCCATGCTTAATCTGGAGCAGGAGTCGTGCCATTCGCACGGTGATATTTTATCTATGTAAATCAACATCTTATAGATAAACCAGGCCTGCTTTCACATGCAATCTGCACGATGACCGGGTACGGGCAGTGCAAAATGCATGACCGGTTAGTGGCCGATCGCTTGTAAGCGATGTCTTACCGTCGCGGGCTCAATCATGGAGCCACCGCGCTGCCAAGTGCTTGAAGCAGCTGATTAAAGCTGCCAGAATTGCCCCGCTTTCGTCGGCCGGCCGCTTGGAGCGGGCCCGCGGGCGCTGCTGCGTCCTCGTAGTTTAATGGATAGAACGGGGCCCTCCTAAGGCCTTGGTGCAGGTTCGATTCCTGCCGGGGACGCCATTTCTCGATCGCTCATTCGAGCGCTTTCATACCTCTCTACGCCGGCACCCTTTAGCCTACATCATGGGCCTTATTGGGGAGGGCGTACGGTCGTGTATGCCCTCAGGGCGAAGGTTTTGTCATCGCCCGCACTGGAATGATATTTTCAACAAGTTGCAAGTTTCGTGCATTAAACTGCTTCCTCGCGCCTTGGCCAGACAAGGCGATCAAGGGACGATGCATGGCCGAGATACCGAAAGCCGCGTGTGCAAGGGTGGGCGACGTTAACGAGCAAGTGCTGCACAGCATTCTGGAGATCGTCAGCGACGGGCTCTGGGACTGGAACGCCAACACCGGCTATGTCTACCGCAGCCCTGGCTGGTACGAGATGCTCGGCTACACCGCCCATAGCCTTACCAATGACGTCGACACCTGGGAAAGCGTTATCCATCCTGACGATCTGGCCAACGTAATGCGCCATTTCGATGATTACATTCACAAGCGCTCAGCCCGTTATCAGGTGGAGTATCGTTGCCGGTGCAAAGACGGCAGCTACCTTTTGATAGAAGATCGCGCTCGGGTTATCGCTCGTAACACGGACGGCTCGGTTGCGCGCATGGTCGGCGCGCACAGAGTGATTTGCGCGCGTAATCCTCTCGACGAAGCCTTTGAGCAGCGAGTGGCTGAGCGCACGCGCGAACTCCGCCAGCTGAACGAGGCGCTGCGGCGCCAGCTTGACGAGAATAGGCGCCTGGCGGAAACCGATAATCTGACTCGCGTCGCTAATCGCCACCGCCTGGAACAAGTGCTGTGCCATCAATACAAGCGAGCGCAGCGCTTCCAGCAATCGCTGTCGCTTATCGCAATGGATATGGACGACCTGAAGCGTATCAACGATGCCCACGGCCATTCCTGCGGCGACCTTGCATTGATCACCGCGACCCAGGCTATCAGCCTGTGTATTCGCGAGGTCGATACCCTCGCGCGGTGGGGAGGCGACGAATTCATGCTGGTGCTGCCCGGGGCATGCGAACAGGAGGCGCTGTCATTGGCAGCCCGCGTTCGGGAGCGGCTGCTGGCCCTCCCACCCATTGGCAGCTTCTCTGTGGCGATGAGCTTCGGCGTAGTGCAGTTGGGCCGGGATGAAACGCAGGAGCAACTCCTTCTGCGTGCCGATCGCGCTCTGTACCGTTCCAAGAGCGCCGGGAAGAACGCCATTTCCAGCTGCCAGGCTTGAATTTCCCCGAGGGCGGTGCGAGCGTTTACGTTAGGGCGCGGCGAGATGCGATGAGTGTGGCCAATGGCTTGCTTGCAACGTCAAAGTTGCCATTGAACTGTTGAACGTCGTATTCATCGAAGGCCATGCGCGGCACCGGCTCTTGCTGGGCGTGCCGATCTCTTCATCCGAATCAAGGAGCCCGTTGGGCAGCCCGATGCGTCAAGTCTGGAAAAATTTTCGCGCGTTGTATTTTGCTGCGCTGATGATGTTGATCGGCTCTGGCCTTCTGACCACCTATCTGAGCTTGCGCCTGGCCGCTGACCGGGTCGATGAGCTGTGGGTCGGGGCGCTCACTGCAGCGTACTACTTCGGCCTTGTATTGGGCGGCAAGCTGGGCCACCGGCTTATCGCTCGGGTCGGCCATATACGCGCTTACACGGCCTGTGCCGGTGTGGTGACCGCCGCTGTGCTTGGGCACGGCATCGTCGGCTACTTGCCGGTATGGCTTGCTCTGCGCCTACTGGTAGGCATGGGGATGATGTCGCAATACATGGTGATCGAAAGCTGGCTCAACGAGCAGGCCGAAGCCCGTCAGCGCGGCCTGGTGTTCAGTGGCTACATGGTGGCTTCCTATCTCGGCCTGGTACTCGGCCAACTGCTGCTGGTCGCTCACCCGCAGCTCGGCCCCGACTTGCTGATGATCGTGGCACTGTGCTTCGCCCTATGCCTGGTGCCGGTGGCGGTCACCAAGCGTATTCACCCTGCCGCGCTTCACCCGGTGCCGATGGAGCCAAAGTTCTTCCTCAGTCGCGTGCCGCAGTCGCTGACGACCGTGCTGGGCGCAGGCTTGCTGATAGGCTCGTTCTATGGCCTGGCGCCGCTGTACGCAGCCGGGCAAGGGTTGGCCACAGAGCGGATCGGTTTGTTCATGGGCTGTTGCGTGTTCGCAGGGCTGGTGGTGCAGTGGCCGCTGGGTTGGTTGTCGGACCGCTACGACCGCTCCCGGCTGATTCGCATCATCGCCGGGCTGCTGTGCTTGGCGACCCTGCCGCTTGCAGTGTTTTCCGCGCTACCGCTCGAGGCCCTGTTCATCATGGGGTTCGGCGCGTCGCTGTTGCAGTTCAGCCTCTATCCACTGGCGGTGGCATTTGCCAACGACCATGTCGAGACGGAGCGGCGGGTTTCGCTCACGGCGATGCTGCTGGTGACCTACGGCCTGGGCGCCAGTATCGGCCCGTTGGCCGCCGGCGTACTCATGAAGTTGTTCGGCCATCAGATGCTCTACGCGTTTTTCAGCCTCTGCGCGCTCTTGCTGGTCGTGCTGATCAGGCCCAAGGCTGTCACGGGGCTTCATCAGGTCGAGGATGCGCCTTTGCATCACGTGCCGACCCCCGACAACATGACCGCTTCGCCCCTGGTTGCGGCACTCGACCCGCGCGTCGACGAGCATGTGGTCCAGGAGCAGATGCACGAAACAGACACGCCGCCTGTGCAATGACAGGCATGAAAAAGCCCGGCGATTGGCCGGGCTTTTCGAAGGCGCGCTGGGGCTTAGAAGTCGTCTTTATCGAAGCGCCGAGCTTCGCGCTGCAGCTGATAGACAAAGCGCTCGACGTTGCGGCTCACCAGCCCTGACATGTTATGAAAGCGCACACCGGCGAAGGTGGTATCCAGGCGCTCTTCGAAGTGCAGGTAGCGCAGCTCAACAGGCGTGGTGATCGGGCCGAAGGGCAGGGCGGCAGCATAACGTTCGTAGACCTGGCCTAGCTGGAGCCGCCCGCCGACATCGCCTTCGAAACGCAGTTTGCAACCGGTTGCGGAAATATCCAGCAATTTACCGCGGAGTTTGTCTTGCAGCTTGTCGCCCGCCAGTTCTACGTCAACCAGCGACGATAGCTTCAAGGCTGCACGGAAGGCGTTCCGGCGCTGGTGGTAGATCAGTTCGCCCGGGACGCTGCAGCGGTAGCCTCGGCCATGGTCGTTATCCACCAGTGCAGCCGGGCCGGCGGTGTCCCACGCAATGCGCACGCCATCGTGAAAACCTTCGACCTTGAACGGCTCGCCCGCCAACATGAAACGCTCGCCATCGCGTGGGATCAGCTCGTCCAGCATCAGCGTCCCTGAGTCTTTGTCGACGTCGATGACATAACTCTGAAACCGTTGCTGCCGCTCGGGGAACGTGACGATCAAAGGGTCGTGGCTATCTTGCAACGCGCGAAGGTTTGCCAGGATCTCCAGCGATGTAGTCAGCACCTTGGGTGGCTGAGGGGCGTCGTCGGCCGAGCTATTGAACACGGTGGGAAACTCTCCAGGCGGAAGATAACGGCAATGGCATTGTGCCACTGTTGTGGCCGTGTTGGAACCCGCAGATCACGCCTGGCTGAATGCGCGATAGGTGCCCAGTTTTGACTTGGTGCCGGTCGCCGTGTACAGCGAAGGAGGCTCGCCGCCATTGAGAATGCGCAACTGGTTAGCTGTCGCGTGCTGCTGCTGGGCTATGGCGCGGCCGTTTTCTTCATTGACGGCCTTGCATTGATTGAGCAGCTCATTGAGCAGCTCGCTCTTGGCCAGCAACTCATCACCGATGCCGGAGATTTTCGCCAGGCTTTCAAGCCCCTCACGATCAGGGCTCATGCCCAGCAGGCTCAAGGCCTGGCTGCGCTGGAGGCCATGCTGCTGCAGCTGAACAATCAACGACTGTTTGCGTGCCAGGATATTTTCCAGCAGCGCCATGTCACGGCCGCACAGGGCTACCGCTTCGGCCCGGAGCAGCTCAAGCAGTTGCCCCGCAGGCTCCAGGTCGCTTTCGATCAGTTGCAGCAAAGTGGTGTCTTGCATGGCGGCTCGTGCTCAAAGGGTCAAGGCCAGCGAAGCCGACCGAACTTAGCGCTCGGCTTCGAATTTCAGCATGTTGCCAGCAGTTTTCAACGGGTCGACGTTGTAGCTGCCGTTGGCGATCTTTTCTTTCAGTTCGGCAACTTTTGCGCTGTTGACCACCGGCTGGTTCTGCAGGTCGCCGGTGACTTTCTGCATGAACTGGGCGTTGTCGGACAGCTTGACGGTATCAGCCGCGGCACTGGTTTTTTCGGCAGCGCTGGCGGGGCTGGTCGCTTCGGTGCTGCGAACGCCATTGGTACGGGTGGTGCCGCTAACAGGTGTGGTACCACCGTTCACGCGGTTGAAGTCGATAACCATGATGTAAAACCTCGGGGATTCTGGACGCTTGCCTTGTTTTCGGCGCAATGAGAAAGAACTTTAGAAAAAAATTCGCTCATCGCCGCGGAGCCGTCGAACAGGGCCAGAGTGTAGGAAAAACCAGCTCTGGATGCCAGTTTCGGCTAGGCCTACATCGAGACTTCTACCTGCCCGGGCCCCGTTACCCGAGCTTTGACCACGCGATTGGAGCGCAGGTTGCGTACGCGGATCTGCTCGCCTGCACCACCGTCGGCCAGTGCCTCACCCGGCATGCGCACGGCGATAGCGCCACTGGAAGCGGTGATCACCACCTGATCACCCTTGCGCACTACCTCCGGCTGCTGCACCTGCACCGGCGCAAGCACTTGGTCCATTCCCGCAGGGCGCACCAACTTCAGCCCTACCGCCTGTTCAAGTGCCGTCAGGTAACCTTGAGTCAAGGGCCCGACATCTCGTTCACGCATGGCCACGTCCCCAGGGCCGATGATCTCCTCGCGCTTCATTGGCCGTGTCACGGTGACCACCTGCCGAAGCAGATGCACTTGCGCCGGTACGAACACGGTCCAGGGCGTCGTACCTTCGCAACGGATCTTCACCACCACACGGCCCACCGGCGTTGCCGGGCTCTGCAGCGAAGCTGCAAGTTGCTGATCGCAGCCGGGCATGTTCAATCGAGGGTCAAGATTGTTGACTTCTATCTCCGGTCGGCCATCAATTTGTGCTTTCGCCAAATAATCTTCCACCGTGAACTCAAGAAACCCCTGGGTGACACCGATAAGCTGTTCGGGCAAGGTGACATCGTCATCGGCGAGGCAGCGTCCAGAGCCGATGAAACTTATCAAGGTGGCCAAGCCGAACAGGCCGTGAATCAGTCGTCGTGAAAATGGCGTTTTCGTGTTCATGTCCGGGCTTTAGCAAGGGCCATGCCAACTTGCTTCATCAGGCTGGGCGCGGTGCTACCGCGCGCTTCACAGTTCAATGCGGAGGCTTCAAACATGGCTGGTGTAATGGATTCAGTGAACCAGCGCACACAACTGGTAGGGCAGAACCGCCTTGAGCTGCTGTTGTTCCGTCTGAACGGCCAGCAACTGTATGGGATCAACGTGTTCAAGGTTCGTGAGGTGCTTCAGTGCCCCAAGCTGACCCTGTTGCCCAAAGCAAACCCAGTGGTGCGTGGTGTAGCCAACATTCGCGGGGCGACCATTCCCATTCTCGACCTGGCGCTGGCGACCGGTGGTCGCAGCCTCGAGAAGATGGGTGACGCGTTCGTAATCATCACCGAGTACAACACCAAGATTCAGGGTTTTCTGGTGCACTCGGTCGAACGCATCGTGAACATGAATTGGGAGGCGATTCATCCGCCACCCAAGGGTACTGGCCGGGATCACTACCTCACGGCGGTGACGCGGGTCGAAAACCAGTTGGTGGAAATCATCGACGTGGAGAAAATCCTCTCGGAAGTGTCGCCGATGTCTGAGAGCGTCTCCAGTGGCGTGATCACCGAGGAGGTCCAGCAGAAGGCCACCACCTTGCGAGTGCTGACCGTGGACGATTCTTCGGTAGCGCGCAAGCAGGTGACGCGCTGCCTGGAAACCGTTGGGGTTGAGGTTACGGCCCTCAATGATGGCCGCCAGGCGCTGGAATACCTAAAAAACATGGTGGCCGAGGGCAAGGACCCGTCCCAGGAATTTCTAATGTTGATCTCCGACATCGAAATGCCGGAAATGGACGGCTATACCTTAACGGCGGAAATCCGTAACGACCCGCGCATGCAGAAATTGCATATCATTCTGCATACCTCGCTTTCGGGGGTGTTCAACCAGGCTATGGTCAAGAAAGTCGGTGCCGATGACTTCCTGGCCAAGTTTCGCCCGGACGATCTGGCGGCGCGGGTAGTCGAACGCATCAACGCACGCGGCTGATTGTGATTAAACAGGCCAGGGGCGCAGCGCCTGGCGATCTTTTCTTGAGTAGGGGCGGCAGCTTGTCAACGGCCAATCTAGATTTCGAACAGTTCAGGAATTTCCTGGAAAAAGCCTGTGGCATCCTGCTGGGGGAGAACAAGCAGTACCTGGTCTCCAGCCGGCTCAACAAATTGATGGAGCAGCAGGGCATCAAAACTCTGGGTGAGCTGGTGCAGCGTATCCAGAGCCAGCCCCGCGGGGGCTTGCGTGAGCAGGTGGTCGATGCGATGACCACCAACGAAACCCTGTGGTTTCGCGATACCTACCCCTTCGAGGTGATGAAAAACAAGGTCATCCCGGAAATGCTCAAGGCTTCCCCCGGCCAGCGCCTGCGGGTGTGGTCGGCGGCCTGTTCTTCGGGGCAGGAGCCGTATTCGCTGTCGATGACCTTCGACGAATTCGAGCGTAGCAACCCCGGTGCGATGAAGATGGGGGCGCAGATCGTGGCGACCGACCTGTCACCTTCGATGCTCGCCAACTGCAAGAGTGGCGAATATGACAGCCTGGCCATCGGCCGGGGCCTTTCGCCGGATCGTCTGCAGCGGTATTTCGACAGCAAGCCGGGCGGGCGCTGGGCGGTCAAGATGCCGATCCGCTCGCGGGTCGAGTTCCGGCCGATCAACTTGCTCGACAGCTATTCGGTGCTGGGCAAGTTTGACGTGGTGTTCTGCCGCAATGTCCTGATTTACTTCTCTGCCGAGGTGAAAAAAGACATCCTCAAACGCATCCATGGCGTGCTCAAGCCCGGAGGGTATCTGTTCCTTGGGGCGTCCGAAGCCCTCAATGGCTTGCCAGACCACTATCAGATGGTCCAGTGCAGCCCCGGTATCATCTACCAAGCCAAATGACTGCAGCTGTGGCGCGGCGAGATCGCCGCCGCGCCAGGCATGACGCTGCGGGAGGCGCATGACCCTAGCCCTGTTGATTGCCCTGGTGCCTATCGCGCTGCTGATCGCCATGGGTGCCTGGCTCCGGCGCAGTGGTTTTCTGGCGGAGGGTTTTTGGCCACAAGCCGAGCGGCTTGGCTACTACGTGCTGTTGCCTTCACTGTTCCTGCATGGCATGGCCACTGCGCGGCTCGATGGGGTGCCGGTGCAGGCGATGATTCTAGCGCTGGTGGGCTCCACGCTGCTGGTTGCCGCGCTGTTGGTCGGCGCCCGGGCCTGGGTAGGCGGTGAAGATGCGGCCTTTACCTCGGTATTCCAGGGTGGGGTGCGCTTCAACAATTACGTAGGCGTGTCAGCAATGGTTGGCCTATTCGGTGCCCAGGGCGTGGCGCTGGCGGCGGTCGCCAACGCTGCGATCGTGCCAACGGTCAATATTCTGTGTGTGCTGGTATTCGCGCGTTTTGGCAGCGGCGGGAGAATGCCGCCGGCCAAGGTCGCCCGGCAGGTGGCACTCAACCCGCTGGTGCTGGCGTGCTTTGCAGGAATTTCTCTGCATGGGCTGGGCATCGGTTTGCCGGCCATGGTGGAGCCTGCCCTGCGAGCGCTGGGTCAGGCTTCGCTACCGCTGGGGCTGCTATGTGTAGGCGCGGCGTTGGAGCTGAGCGCTGCTCGTCGGTGGCTGCGGCCACTGGCGTTTTCCTCTTTCGCCAAATTTCTGCTGATGCCGCTGGCGGCGCTGCTGGCATGCCATCTGTGTGGCCTCGATGGCGCGGCTGCGGTCGCAGTGCTGGTATTCCAAGCCCTGCCCACCGCCTCCTCCTCCTACATCATGGCTCGCCAGTTGGGCGGCGATGCCCCGCTGATGGCCGGGATCATCGCCTGCCAGACTCTGCTTGCGGCCTTGGCATTGCCGCTAGCAGTCGCATCGTTGCTGCCAATAATCTGAACCCTAATTGCTTGCCGCCCAAAGCCTCGGTGTTGGCCCGGCCCTTGCTATCTCATCCTCGCGCGACGAATTGCCGCCGCCATAAAAGCGGCAAACCCTTTGCCACCGTATTGCCGTTTTTGCCGCCGTTTACCGGAAACCAATTGCCGCTTTTCTGGCAGCCCACATCGGGGAAAAGGCTACAAGCGTTGAGTTAGAAGGCTTTGGCGGAGTTGGCACAGCACTTGCTATAGGGTATTCGTCATCACCGATTTCACGTTAGAGGTTTGCGACCATGGGCATCAGTTTCGACCAGGCGCTGGGCATTCACGAGCAGGCGCTGAACTTTCGCGCCAAGCGCGCTGAGGTGCTGGCCAACAACATCGCCAACGCCGATACCCCCAACTACAAGGCCCGGGACATGGACTTTTCCTCCGTGCTGGCAGCGCAGGCGCAGAAGAGCAGTGGCGGCCAATTTGCCCTGGAGCGTACCAATGCCCAGCACATCGCCGCTGAAGGGTTCGACAGTGGCGCAGACTCGACCTTGAAGTACCGGGTGCCCAACGCGCCTTCGTTGGACCAGAACACCGTCGACGCCCAGCTCGAATCTTCGACCTACGCGCAGAACGCTGTGGACTTCCAGGCCAGCTTCACGCTGCTGAACAACAAATTCAAAGGGCTGGTCACTGCCCTTCGCGGAGAGTAACCGATGTCTCTTTCGAGCGTTTTCAACATCGCCGGTACCGGCATGAGCGCCCAGACCACTCGCCTGAACACCGTGGCCAGCAACATCGCCAACGCCGAGACCGTATCGTCGAGCCTGGACCAGACCTACCGTGCACGCCACCCGGTGTTCGCCACCGTGCTGGCTGGCCAGCAAGGCGGCGCTGGCGCCGGCGGCTCGCTGTTCGATGACGCAGGCAGTGGCGCTCAGGGTGTGCAGGTTTCGGGGATCGTCGAGGACCAGAGCAACCTTGAGGCGCGTTACGAGCCCAACAACCCGGCCGCCAACAAGGACGGCTATGTGTACTACCCGAACGTGAATGTGGTTGAGGAAATGGCCGACATGATCTCCGCGAGCCGGTCGTTTCAGACCAACGCCGACATCATGAACACCGCCAAGACCATGATGCAGAAAGTGCTGACGCTGGGCCAGTAAGCCAAGGGACCGACCATGACCACCACTACCGATAGCACCAGCTCGTCGATCCTTTCGGACTACGCGCTGCCTTCGAGCAAGTCCAGTGCCGCCGGCACGACCAGCTCGACCGACACCAGCAAGAACGCCCTGGGCAAGGATGCGTTCCTCAAGCTGCTGGTGACTCAGATGAAGAACCAGAACCCGCTGGACCCGCAGGACAACTCCGAGTTCGTGGCGCAGCTGGCCCAGTTCAGCAGCGTCGAGAGCCTGAGCAACCTGAATGAGACGGTCTCGGGCCTGGCCAGCAACTACACCTCGTCGCAAGCGCTGCAGGCCTCCTCGTTGGTCGGCCACTCGGTTATCAGCAAGGCGAGTTCTACCCTGGTCAATACCGCCAACGGCATGACCGGCCAGGTGGCGCTGACCGGAGCCACCACCGACTTGTCCGTCAACATCTATGACGCCAGCGGCAATGTGGTGAAGAACATCGACCTGGGCAAGCAGAGCGCTGGCGATATCGGCTTCAGTTGGGACGGTACCGACAACGAAGGCAACCCGTTGCCCTCCGGTACCTACAAATTCAGCGCCAGTGCCACTCAGGATGGCAAAGGCGTCGCGATGGACACTTACCTGCCTTCGACGGTCGTCAGTGTGACCGTGGGCAGCACCGCTGGGGATATGACCCTGAAACTGGCCGATGGCTCGAGCATCGCGCTGTCGCAAGTCAAAACCGTTGGATTGTAAGCCGATACATCGGCCAGGAGATTAATCAATGTCGTTCAATGTCGGCCTCAGCGGCCTCAATGCAGCCAATACCGCACTCAACGTAACCGGTAACAACATCGCCAACTCGGCGACCACCGGTTTCAAATCATCACGCGCCGAATTCGGTGACGTGTACGCCAACTCGCTGTTTCTGGGCAGTGCCAAGAACGGCGTAGGCTCGGGTGTAACCACCGAGCAGATTTCCCAGCAGTTCACCCAAGGCACCATCACCAATACCGGTGCCAGCCTGGACCTGGCCATCAACGGCAATGGTTTCTTCATCACCAGCGACAACGGCAGCCGTGTGTATACCCGCGCTGGCGCCTTTGGCACTGACAAGGCCGGCAACATCGTCGATGCCAACAACAATCAGCTGCTGGGTTATGGCGTGGACGCCGACGGCAAGGTCATTCAGGGAGTGATGACCCCGCTGAAGGTCGATACCTCGGCCCTGGCGCCCAAGCCGACCGACACCCTCAGCGAAACCATGAACCTGAACTCCAGCTCAGCGGCGCCTTCTGTTACGCCGTTCTCGGCTTCTGACACCAACACCTACAACTACAGCTTCAGCACCGATATCTACGACAGCCAGGGCAACTCGCACAGCATGACCCAGTACTTCGTCAAGACCGGTACCAATAGCTGGTCGATGTACGCCACGGTCGACGGTGTGAACCCCAGCGACCCTAGCAGCACCGAGCCGTATCAGGTCGACATGACGTTCAGCTCCAGCGGCGCACTGGCCACCGCTACGCCGGTAACGCCTACCGTCGGCAAGGGTTTCACTGTATCGGGCACCGGCAAGTTTCTGATGGACGACTGGACACCTTCGGCCAAGAACGCCGCAGGCGTGATGGTGCCCAACGGTTCGGCCCAGGCCGCCGGCGGCCTGAACCTGAACATGGCCGACACCACCTCCTACAACACCAGCTCTGCGGTCACCGCCAAGGATCAGAACGGCTATGCCACCGGCAGCCTGTCGAGCCTGAGCATCGATGCCCAGGGTAACCTGTTCGGTACCTACAGCAACGGTAAGTCCAAGACCATTGGCCAAGTGGTGCTGGCCAACTTCGCCAACGTGCAGGGCCTGACCCCTAACGGCAACACCGGCTGGCGCGAGTCGGCCGCCTCCGGTGTGCCGGTGGTGGGTACGCCGGAAAGTGGCACCATGGGCACGCTCAACGCCGGTGCGTTGGAAGAGTCGAACGTCGACCTGACTGCTGAGCTTGTGAACCTGATCAAGGCGCAGAGCAACTACCAGGCCAACGCCAAGACCATTTCCACTGAAAGCACCATCATGCAGACCATCATTCAGATGACCTGATAGGCGAGGGCGGCACGGACGCCGCCGGTTTTCCGGCTTTTACCGGAAGGAGTCGTCACGATGGTGGTGCGTTTAATGGTATTGCTCGCGCTGCTCAACGGCAGCGCCAGCGCCGGCCCCGCGCCCTGGTACAAGTACCGTGCAATGGCCGGCGGCCAGGTCATCTGCGTGCAGACCGACCCTGGCCCCCAGTTTCAGCGTTTTGCAGGGCCGTTTCAGAATGCCGGCTGCCGCCCCTGAGCGGTACCGGCTGATGGCAGGCAGAAACCGGGTGTGATGCCCCAAGGCAGGTTTCTGCTTGCCGCTTTGCCGCCAGGCGGCAAGGTGTCGACGTTTTTTCGGCGCCCCGGCAGCGTCAAAATTCCTCCCTATCGCTACAGGCCCCGTATTTCGCGGCTTGCAGAAGAAATCTCAAAGTTGGCCCGCCCTTTGCTATAGCCATGGCAACTCACAGTTTTCGGTGGCAACCGCGCCGAGGGAGATGCTCGATGGACAAGATGCTTTACGTGGCAATGACCGGTGCCAGCCAGAACGCGCTTGCACAGAAGGTGCACGCCAACAACCTGGCCAACGTTTCCACCAACGGTTTTCAGAAGGACCTCGAACAGGCCCGCTCCATGCCTGTGTTCGGCGACACCTTCCCCTCGCGCGCCTATGCCATGACCGAGCGCCCCGCTACCGATATGAGCGGTGGCCCGATGATCGAGACCGGGCGTGACCTGGACATCGCCATCGGCGGCGAAGGCTGGATCGCGGTGCAGGGCGCAGACGGCAAAGAAGCCTACACCAAAAGCGCCAGCCTGAACGTCGATGCGCTGGGTGTATTGCGCACCAGCACCGGCCTTGCCGTGCTGGGCAACGGGGGCACCATCGCCGTGCCGCCGGACGACAAGATCGAGATCGGCCAGGACGGCACCATCAGCATCCGTTCCCTGGGCCAGAGCCCGTCGGTGATGGCAGTGGTCGACCGGCTGAAGCTGGTCAGTGCCAAGGACAGCGAGCTGACCAAAGGCACCGATGGCCTGATTCGTACCACCAGCGGCCAGCCCGCGGCGGTGGATGCCAATGTGCAGGTGTCTTCAGGTTTCCTGCAGGGCAGTAACGTCAACGCGGTCGAGGAAATGACCCAGGTGATGGCGCTTTCCCGGCAATTTGAAATGCACATCAAGATGATGACCACGGCCAAGGAAGATGATGAGTCGATGGCACGCGTCCTGCAAATGACCTGATAACCCACACCTTTATTGACAGTACCGGCCGCCCCGCGGCGTACAGGAGAACAGCATGCTTCCAGCTCTTTGGGTCAGTAAAACCGGCCTGGCCGCCCAGGACACCAACCTGGCTACCATCTCGAACAACCTGGCCAACGTCTCGACCACCGGCTTCAAGAAAGACCGTGCCGAGTTCCAGGACCTGCTCTACCAGATCAAGCGCCAGCCCGGTGCTCAGTCCACCCAGGACAGCCAGCTGCCATCCGGCCTGCAGGTCGGTACCGGTGTGCGCATCGTCGGCACCCAGAAGAACTTCACCGAAGGCAGCCTGCAGACGACTGACCAGCCGCTGGACATGGCCATCAACGGCCACGGGTTCTTCCAGATCACCCAGGCTGACGGCACCATCGCCTACACCCGCGATGGCACCTTCCACCTGAACTCCGACGGCCAGATCGTCACCGCCAACGGTACGCCGCTGCAGCCGGCGATCATCGTACCCGCCGAAGCGCAGAGCTTCACCGTAGGCACCGATGGCACTGTCTCGATCACCACTGCCGGTAACGCCGCCTCCCAGGTGATCGGCAACATCCAGACCGCCGACTTCGTCAACCCGGCCGGCCTTCAGGCTATCGGCGGCAACCTGTACCTGGAAACCGCTTCCAGCGGCGCGCCCAACGTCGGTACCCCGGGCCTGAACGGCTTCGGCACCGTGCTGCAGAACACCCTGGAGAACTCCAACGTCAGTACCGTTGAAGAGCTGGTGAACATGATCACCACCCAGCGCGCCTACGAGATGAACTCCAAGGTCATTTCTACCGCCGACCAGATGCTTGGCACCCTGACTCAGAACCTGTAATTGCCCATCAACCGGCTGAAGGATCAGTAACTCCTGTGAGGTCGAAGCTCAAATGAAACGTCTGCCTGTCGCTGTGTTGCTGGTCGGCTCCACCTTGCTCGGGGGCTGCATGTCGCCTCCGCCCAGACCGAACGACCCGTACTACGCGCCGGTGTTGCCGCGTACGCCATTGCCGGCAGCGGCCAACAACGGCTCGATCTACCAGGCCGGCTTCGACCAGAACCTGTACACCGATCGCAAGGCGTTCCGGGTCGGTGACATCATCACCATCACCTTGAACGAGAAGATGTCGGCTTCCAAAAGCGCCAACTCCAAGGTGAGCAAGGACAGCAGCAACAAGATGGGCCTGACTGCGCTGTTCGGCGGGGCGGTCAAGGGCACCAACCCGATCAGTGGCAACGGTGCCGACCTGAGCGTGGGCTACAGCGGCGCCCGCTCTACCGACGGTGATGCCAAGTCGGCCCAGGCCAATACCTTGACGGGGTCGATTACCGTGACCGTGGCCGACGTGCTGCCCAACGGCATCATCTCCGTGCGGGGCGAGAAATGGCTGACCCTCAACACCGG
The DNA here is from genome assembly GCF_003097135.1 of Pseudomonas sp. URIL14HWK12:I12. GTDB lineage: Bacteria > Pseudomonadota > Gammaproteobacteria > Pseudomonadales > Pseudomonadaceae > Aquipseudomonas. The sequence continues at coordinate 309,874 of NZ_QEQL01000004.1, read as the reverse complement.
CGAAGAGCTGGTTCGCATAGCTGGCCTGATTCGTGCAGATGACATTGCGACCGACAATACCGTGTCGTCCACCCGTGTCGCTGACGCCCGCATCACTTATTCGGGCACCGGCTCCTTCGCGGAGGCGAGCCAGCCGGGTTGGCTGGACCGGTTTTTCGGCAGCCCGTATTACCCTTTCTGAGTGCGCACGAACATGACCAAACTCAACGCTGTGCTGGTGGCTGCTTTCCTGTTTCTGGGCCTGGGCGGGGTTGCCCAGGCTGAACGGCTCAAGGATATCGCCAGCGTCCAAGGCGTGCGCAGCAACCAGTTGATCGGCTATGGCCTGGTCGTGGGCCTCGACGGCACCGGTGACCAGACCACCCAGACCCCGTTCACCTTGCAGACCTTCAACAACATGCTGGCCCAGTTCGGCATCAAGGTGCCCGCCGGCACCAGCACTACCCAGCTCAAGAACGTTGCAGCGGTCTCGATCCATGCCGACCTGCCCGCCTTCGCCAAGCCGGGCCAGACCATCGACATCACTGTGTCGTCGATCGGTAACTCCAAAAGCCTGCGCGGCGGCAGCCTGCTGATGACGCCGCTCAAGGGTATCGACGGCAACGTGTACGCCATTGCCCAGGGCAACCTGGTGGTGGGCGGTTTTGACGCCGAAGGCCGCGACGGTTCCAAGATCACCGTCAACGTCCCGTCGGCCGGCCGCATCCCGGGTGGTGCCATGGTCGAGCGTTCGGTGCCGAGCGGCTTCGACCAGGGCAATTACCTGACCCTGAACCTGAACCGCCCCGACTTCACCACCGCCAAGCACATCGTCGACAAGGTCAATGAGCTGCTTGGCCCCGGCGTGGCCACGGCCGTCGATGGTGGCTCGGTGCGTGTGACCGCGCCGCTGGACCCTAATCAGCGCGTCGATTACCTGTCGATCCTCGAGAACCTGGAGGTAGACCCGGGCCAGGCCATGGCCAAGGTCATCATCAACTCGCGTACCGGCACCATCGTGATCGGCCAGAACGTCAAGGTTTCGCCGGCAGCTGTGACCCACGGCAGCCTGACGGTCACCATCACCGAAGACCCTATCGTCAGCCAGCCCGGCCCATTGTCCAACGGCCAGACCGCCGTGGTGCCGCGTTCGAAGGTCAATGCCGAGCAGGAAGCCAAGCCGATGTTCAAGTTCGGCCCAGGCACTACGCTTGACGAGATCGTGCGTGCGGTCAACCAGGTAGGCGCTGCGCCCAGCGACTTGATGGCGATTCTTGAAGCCTTGAAACAGGCCGGCGCTTTGCAAGCCGACCTGATCGTGATCTGAGGAGCCGGCCCATGGACATGCCTAAGGGCAGCACCGCCACTGGCGCAACCGATAGCGCTGCCTACACCGACCTGAACCGCTTGAGCTCGCTCAAGTACGGTGATCGCGACAGCGAGGCGAACCTGCGCAAGGTGGCTCAGGAGTTCGAGTCGGTGTTCGTCGGTGAGATGCTCAAGTCCATGCGGTCGGCCAACAACGTGTTCGCCGAAGGCGACCCGATGAACAGCTCTACGGTCAAGCAGTACCAGGACATGTACGACCAGCAGTTGGCCGTGAGCATGTCGCACCAGGGCAACGGCATCGGCCTGCAGAACGTGCTGATGCGCCAGCTTTCCAAGAGTGCCGGCCACAGCGTCGGCGATGGCCGCAACCCGTTCAATCGCACTGTGGACAACAGCCAGCACATGCTCGGAGCCCAGCGTGACGCTGCTGCCGATGGCCGCAACGCTTCAGTGCACAATGACATGGCCAAGCTCAATGAGCGCCGGCTGCAATTGCCAAGCAAGGCCGCCGACCGGCTATTGGCCGGCATCGTGCCGTCTACCGACGCCAGCAAGCTGGCACGAGACGGCGAGACCACTGCCAAATTCACCCTGCTGCACCCGGAAAAAGCCAATCGCATCAGCGTGCCCGGCAGTGCGCCCTCAACCATTGCCCAGGCCGTTGCGGGCGCCAATGCGGCCAAGCCGGTGCAGGGCGAGGGCAGCTATGGCGACTGGACCCAGAGCATCACCAGCGGTACGGCGGCCGCAGCCGGCACGCGCAGTTATTCCCAAGTGCCGCTGGCGCCGAACAAGGCCGCGTTCAAGTCGCCCGACGAATTCATCGCCACCATGCTGCCCATGGCCCAGGATGCCGCTGCGCGCATTGGTGTGGACCCTACCGTGCTCGTCGCTCAGGCAGCGCTGGAAACCGGCTGGGGTAAATCGATCCTTCGCCAGGACGATGGCAGCAGCAGCTTCAACCTGTTCAACATCAAGGCTACCGGCAGTTGGAAGGGCGACTCGGCGCGCGCGGTCACCAGCGAGTATGAAAACGGCCAGGTGGTCAAGGAAACGGCCCAGTTCCGTGCCTATGGCTCTTACGCCGACAGCTTCCATGACCTGGTGAACCTGCTGCAGAACAACGATCGCTATCAAGGTGTGCTCAAGGCTGCCGATAACCCGGAACAATTCGTGAAAGAGCTGCAGAAGGCCGGTTATGCAACCGACCCGAACTACGCGAGCAAGATCACTGCGATCGCCCGGCAGCTTCAGAGTTACGAGAATTACGCGGCCAGCAGCGCCACCACTAAGGCTTTGTGAGTAAGGTTGAACCATGGCGAATCTGATCAATATCGGTCTTAGCGGCCTGACCGCCAACCAGGCGGCGATGAACGTCATCGGCAACAACGTCGCCAACGCCGACACCAAGGGCTACTCGCGCCAGACGGTTTCGACCGCGGCCACCGGCATGCAGAACATCGGCGTCGGCTACCTGGGTAGCGGCACCACCATTTCCGACGTTCGCCGGATCTACAACAGCTACATGGAGCGGCAGCTTCAGACCACCACGTCGCTGAGCGCCGATGCCGAGGCCTATCAGACCCAAGTCAATGCCACTGACTCGCTGTTGTCCGACAGCAGCACCGGCATTGCTTCGGCGCTAACCAGCTTTTTCACCTCGCTGCAGACCGCGGCCTCCAGCCCCAACGACAGCTCGGCGCGGCAATTGCTGCTGACCCAGGCACAGGGCCTGTCGAGCCGCTTCCAGTCGATTTCCAGCCAGTTGAGCCAGCAGAACGACGGCATCAATTCGCAACTCAAGGCGCTGTCGGACCAGGTCAACAACCTGAGCAGCCAGGTGGCTTCGCTCAACCAGCAGATTTCTGCGCTTTCGGCTTCCGGTACCCAGCCCAACTCCCTGCTCGATGCGCGCAACGAGGCCGTACGCTCGCTCAATGAGCTGGTGGGTGTGACCGTGCAAGAGCGGGACGGCAGCTATGACGTTTACCTGGGCACCGGCCAGCCGCTGGTGAGCGGGGTCAATTCCAACAAGCTCAGTGCTGGCCCAAGCACCACCGACAGTGGCCAGTTCTCGCTGACCCTGCAGATGCCCAACTTCACCACCGATGTCACCTCGGTGGCCACCGGTGGCAGCATCGGCGGCCTGCTGCGGTATCGCAGCGACGTGCTCAACCCCACCATCAACTCGCTGGGGCGCATCGCGCTGACCGTCAGCGACGCCGTCAATACCCAGTTGGGGCAGGGCCTCGATGCCAATGGGCAATTCGGTAGCTCGCTGTTCGCCGACATCAACAACAGCATTGCCATCACCCAGCGCAGCGTGGGCGCGATCACCAACAATGCCGCCTCCGGAAACCTGGATGTCAAGATCACCGACACCAGCCAGCTGACCACTTACGACTACCAGGTCAAGTTCAGCGACGCCGACAACTACAGCGTGACGCGCTCCGACGGCACCTCCATGGGCAGCTACAAGCTCAGCGACTCGCCTGCACCGACCATCGACGGCTTCCAGCTGTCGCTCAATGGCGGTGGCCTGAGCGCTGGCGATAGCTTCAAGGTGCAGCCAACCCGCTCGGGTACCAACAGCATCGGCACCACCCTGACTGACCCCAGCAAGCTGGCCTTCGCCGCGCCGCTGGTGGGCACCGCTGGCAGCAGCAACACCGGCACCGGCGTGATTACCCAGCCGACGCTGACCACCCAGCTCGACACCAGCGACCCCGTTGCGCTCAGCGAAATGCAGAACGCAGTGAAGAACTCCACGCCCGTGAAGCTGGTGTTCAGTGCGGCCAGCGGTGGCAGCCAGAACTACACGATGTACAACGCCCAAGGTGCGTCGATCGGTACCGGCAGCATTGTGCCGGGCCAGGCCAACACCCTGAGCTTGTCCATCCCGATGGTCGACGCCAACGGCAACCCGATTCTCGATGGCAGTGGTGCGCAGAAGACATTCAGCGCCGAAATGACCCTCAACGGATCGCCCGCCGCGTCCGACAGTTTCAGCGTAGCGTTCAACTCCGCCGGCAAGACCGACAACCGCAATGCTCAGCAACTGCTGGCGCTGCAAACCAAGGCCACTATCGGCGTACGTGACGGCAATACCGGCATGAGCCTGACCAACGCCAATGCCTCCCTGGTGGAGAACGTCGGCGCCAAGGCCGCTCAGGCCAAGACGGACGTAGGCCTCACCGGCAGCCTGCTCGACACGGCCAAGAACAACCGCGACTCGGTCTCGGGGGTGAGCCTGGATGAAGAAGCTTCTTCGCTGGTCAAGTACCAGCAGTACTTCACCGCTTCTTCGCAAATCATCAAGACAGCGCAGTCGATCTTCGACACGCTGATCAACGCGCTCTGAGGAGTTGCCCGCCATGATGCGTATCTCTACCGCCCAATATTTCGATAGCAGCTCGACCAACTACGCCCGCAACTACAACAACCTGGTCGCCAGCAGCGAGGAAGCCACCACCCAGGTGCGCGTGAAAACCGGTGCAGACGATCCGGTGGGCGCCGCCCGTTTGCTTCAACTCGACCAGCAGAGCTCGATGCTCAAGCAGTTCAAGGGCAACATCACTACGGTGACCAACAAGCTGGGCCAGTCCGAGGCCGTGCTGACCAGCGTGACCCAAGTGCTGCAGCGCGCACGCGAGCTGGCCATGAGCGCAGGCAACGGTGCAATGACCGACGCCGACCGCGGCTCGATCGCCTCGGAACTGGGGCAGATCCAGGACCAGTTGCAGACGCTGATGAACAGCAAGGACGAGAACGGCCAGTACCTGTTCTCCGGCTCCAAGAGCGATGTCGCACCGTTCAGCAAGAACGCCGACGGCACCTACAGCTACAACGGTGACCAGACCGTGCAGAGCCTGCAGGTGGGCGACCAGCTGTCGGTGGGCATCAACGAAACCGGTTACTCGGTGTTCGAGCAGGCGGTCAATACAGCCCGTACCAGCGTCACTGCCGGCAACGCCGATGGCAAGGCGGTGATCTCCAATGGTTTGGTTCAGAGCAGCGCGACGTTCAATAGCGATTTTCGCAAGGGCGAGCCCTACACCATTACCTTCACCAGCGCGACCCAGCTGAAGATCACCGATGCCAGCGGCAATGACCTGACCGGCGAGCTCTCGCAGAACGGTGAGGTCACCAGCACCACTGGCCAGAGTGTTGGGTTTCGCGGGCTGAGCCTGAACCTGGACGTCAACCTGGCCAAGGGCGAAGACCCGGCCACCGCCCTGACCGGGCGCAGTTTCACGTTGCAGTCCACGCCTGACACCTTCACGGTGAACCGCAACCCCGGCAATGCCTCCACGGCAGTGGTCACCGGCGCCAGCGTGAGCAATGCGGCGACCTACAACAGTGCCTTTCCACAAGGTACCGCGGTGGTCAAATACACCGACGCCAACAACGTCGCCCTCTACGCAGCGCCGATCACCGACGACAGCAAGCCGGTGGCAACGGCCCCGGTGACTGCGCCGGGAACCTCGGTAAATGTCGGCGGTGTGACTTTCCAGCTCAGCGGTGCTGCCCAGGCCGGTGATCAGTTCCAGGTCGCGGTGGATAACCATCAGACCCAGAACATCCTGGACACCTTGACCCAACTGCGCCAGGCACTGACCACCCCGATCGACGGCAACACCACGGCCAAGCAGAACTTCCAGGCCCAGTTGAATGCGAGCCTTTCGAACCTCAACAGCGGTGCCGAAACCCTTGGCAATGCGGTCAGCTCCATCGGTGCGCGCGGCAATGCCCTGGACATCCAGACTGCCACCAATGAGTCGTTGACCCTGGCCAACACCAATACGGCGTCGTCGATCCGAAACAGCGACTATGCCGAGGTGATGACGCGTGTAACCCTTCAGCAGACCATGCTGCAGGCCGCGCAGCTGACTTTCAGCAAAGTTTCGCAACTGAGCCTGTTCAACCGCCTCTAAGCTTTGCTGGCCGGCGCTCGCCAACGCGAGGCCGGCCTTTTTCATTTTTGCTCAGGTGAGCAGCAGCACGGGCACACCTGATGCTTCAGGAGAATCGTGAGCCGTGACTTCCCCCGCCCTGGTCAGCATCGTCATCCCTGCCTATAACCCGCGCTATTTCGACGCCGCCCTGCGCACAGCGCTTGCGCAAAGCTATGAAGCGCTGGAAGTGGTGGTGTGCGACGACAGCGAAGGCGACAGCATCCAGCGCAGCGTGCAGGCGGCCGAGCAGCAGATGGCTCGGCCAGTACGCTACCTGCGCAACCCTGCGCGGCTGGGCTTTGCCGGCAATGTACGCCAGGCGGTAGCGCAAGCGCGGGGCGAATTCGTCAAGGTGCTGTGCGACGATGACCGCTTGCTGCCTGACTGCATCGCGATGCAGGTCAGGGCGATGGAGCTCAACCCCGACGTCGAGCTGGTCACCTGCCAGCGCCAATATTGCGATGCGCACGACCATCTGTTGCCGGCGCGTTTGGGCAACTGCGTGATCACCCCGAAGGGGTCGGTGCTGCTGGGGGTCGACATCCTGGCGATCATCGAGCGCTCACCGATCAATGTCTACGGCGGCCTTTCTTCCACCCTGATGCGCACCGCCCAAGCCCAGGCACTGGTGCCGGTGCTCTGTGACAACGGCTTCGGCGGCTTGCTGGACCTGGCGTTGTATTGCTGCCTGTTCCGCCGCGGCCAACTGGCCACGATCAATCACGTGTTGTGCTTCGAGCGCCTGCACGATGGGCGCTTCAGCGATGCAGCGCCGATCGTCGCTGCCCGCGACGACGAAGCGCGCTGGCTTGAAGACATGCTGCGCCAGCGCGGCGGCGAGCAACCGCCAGCCGACGGCTGGGTACGTATGCGGCCGCTGACCGACACTGCATTGCAGGCGCCGGTGGAATGGACCGAGCACCCATTGATGCGCATCCTGATGGCCCAGCAGACGCACTTGCTCGGCCGGGTTGGCAGCTTTGCCAGCAGCTTCGAAGAGGTGCTTGCCCAGTGGCTGCAATGCCGCACCCTGACGCCCGCGGCCAAGGCGCTGATCCCTCGGCGCCTGGCCAGCTGGCCACACCAGCCCCGGGTGGCGGTGGTGGTGCTGGACCACGCCGAGCACGCACTGGATATCTCCCTGGCGAGCCTTGCGGCACAGAGCTATGCCCCGAGCGAGGTGGTGGTGGTCTCCGCCCGCCAGCAGGCCGACCACCGCGCGCTGGATGGCGTGCGCTACCTGCCCATGCAGGCGCAGCCTTGGGCGCAGGTGCAAGCGCTGCTCGACACTCTGGAAGCCGATTGGGTTTACCTGCTGCGCGATGGCGATCGCCTGCTTGATGACGCGCTGCTGATCCTTGCCGAGCGCATTGCCGTTCGCCCGGGCGTGGCTTGCCTTTACAGCGATGAGGGCGCGGTGCGCGGGGGTATTTCCCAGGAGCCGGTATTCCGCCCTGATTTCAACCTTGACCTGATGCGGGCTTACCCCTATGTGGGCCGTTTGCTGGCGTTCGACCTGGCTGCCCTCAAGGGTGTCGGTGGCCTGGCGGATTCGATGGGCGAGTTGGCTCCCCACGATGCGCTCTGGCGCCTGGTGGAGCAGCGCGGCCCGGGGGTGATAGGCCATATCGCCGAACTCCTGGTGGAGTCACGCTACAGCTTCGCCCAGTGGCTGGGCTCGCCCTCGGTGGCCGAGCGGAGTGTCGCGCTGCTCGAAGCGCACTTGGGCCGGCTGGGGCTGAGCGCCCAGGTCGCGCGCGATGCCGAACAGGGCTTGTGCCACGTGCGCTATGGCCATGGGCAGCCAGCCGGAGTGAGCATTGTCATCCTGTGCGGCACCGAACCGGAGGTGGTGCAGCGCTGCGTCGATAACCTTTTCGCCAAGACCGAATGGGCTGCATTCGAAGTACTGCTCGTTGCCGACCAGCCCGATGAGGCCACGGTGCGCTGGCTGGGTGGCATAGAGGGGCTGGGTAGCGAGCGTTTGCGGGTGGTTGATGCTCGCGCCTGCGCCGGGCATGCCCCGAGTGCACGCAACCTCGCTGCTGGCGCGGCGCGCGGCGAGCTGTTGCTGTTTCTGGACCGCCGCGCGCTGGTATTCGAGCCGGGCTGGCTGGCCGCGATGGCTAACCATGGGCAGCGCCCTGAGGTGGCCGTGGTGGGTGCCAAGATGCTGCGCCCGGACGGGCGTGTGTCGCGTGCCGGGCAGGTGCTGGCGCTCAACGGCCCGGCAAACTCGCCTTTTACCAACGAAGCGCTCAATGCCAAAGGTTACATGCAGCGGCTTCAAGCGACCCAGAACTGGAGCAGCGTCGCGCTGGAAAGCCTGATGGTCGACCGCCAGGCCTTCCTCGACATCGGTGGGTTCGACGAGCAGCATTTTCGCGATAACTTCAGCGAAACCGACCTGTGCCTGCGCCTTGGCCGTGCCGGCTACCTGGTGGTATGGACGCCCGAGGCGCGCCTGGGCCTTGACCTGCTGCCAGGCATGGCCACCAACGAACAGGATGAAGAGCAACTGTATCGGCGCTGGCTGCCCACCATCGCCCGCGACCCGGCCTATAACCCGAACCTTGCGGTGTTCAATGTGGCCTTCAGCATGGAACCGGGCGAAATCACCGGCTGGGACCCTTTCGTCGAGCCGGTGTTGCCGACCGTGGTGGCGCTGCCCGTAGACCGCTCGGCGGTGGGGCACTATCGGGTGGTGCAGCCATTCACTGAGCTTGAAAAGGCCGGGTGGGTACAAGGCCGGCTGATCGACGGCATGCCGACCATGGTCGCGCTGGAGCGGCTGGACCCGCAGGTGATCGTGCTGCAATGCCGCTACTCGCGGGGCACCGTGGAGCAGATGGAGCAGCTGAGCAAGTATTCCCAGGCCAAGCGGGTGTACGAGCTGGACGATTACGTGGTCAACGTGCCCTCCAAGAACGCTCATGGCCGGAACATGCCCGGCGACATGGAAGCCCTCGTGCGCCGCGGCATCAGCTTGTGCGATCGGGTCGTGGTGTCGACCCAGCCTTTGGCCGAAAAGCTTGCACACATGCACAGCGATATTCGCGTGGTGCCCAACATGCTCGCCCCGCACCTGTGGTCGACCCAGCGCGCCCAGCGCAACACCTCGCGCAAGCCGCGTGTGGGCTGGGGTGGGGGAACCAGCCACCGGGGCGACCTTGAGCTGATTGCCGATGTGGTGCGGCTGCTGGCCGACGAGGTCGACTGGGTGTTCTTTGGCATGTGCCCTGAAGCGCTGCGCCCTTACGTGCGCGAGTTTCACCCGGTGGTGCCGCTGAACCTGTACCCCTCCAAGCTCTCGAGCCTGAACCTGGACCTGGCGCTGGCACCGTTGGAATTGCACGAGTTCAATGACTGCAAGAGCAACCTGCGCCTGCTTGAATACGGCGCCTGCGGCTTCCCGGTGATCTGCTCCGACACCAAGGCCTACCGTGGTTATCTGCCTGCCACTCGGGTGGAAACCAACAGCACCGAGGAATGGATGGCGGCGATCCGCAAGCACCTTGACGACCCGGCTTTCAACCAGGCCCGCGGCGATGCGCTGCACGAAGTGGTGATGCGCGACTACGTGCTGCGTGGCGAAAACCTGCGGCACTGGTTCAACGGCTGGTTCGCCGACTGAGATAGCCCGCCAGCTTGCCGAGCTGGCACGGTTTCTGAATAGCCCCTGTGCGTGTCAATTAAACGGACAGGGTACGGCATGAAAGCAGTGATTCTGGCGGGCGGCCTCGGTACACGGATCAGTGAGGAGTCACACCTCAAGCCCAAGCCGATGATCGAAGTCGGTGGTAAGCCAATTCTTTGGCACATCATGAAGCAGTATTCCGCCCATGGCGTAAACGACTTCATCATCTGCCTCGGCTACCGCGGCTACGCCATCAAGGACTTTTTCGCCAACTACTTTCTGCACACCTCCGACGTGACCTTCGACATGGTGAACAACCGAATGGATGTTCACCAGAACTACAGCGAGCCCTGGCGCGTGACGCTGGTGGACACTGGCGAAAGCACCATGACCGGAGGGCGCCTGCGCCGCGTCTCGCGTTACGTCGAGGACGAAAGCGCTTTTTGCTTCACCTACGGAGACGGCGTTTCCGACGTCGACATCGCGCAACTGATCCGGCATCACCACGCCCATGGCAAATTGGCCACCGTGACGGCCGTGCAGCCCCCGGGGCGCTATGGCGCGCTGGAGCGCGAGGGCGATCGGGTGCTGGGCTTCACCGAGAAACCGCGCGGTGAGGGCGGCTGGATCAACGGCGGGTTCTTCGTGCTCTCACCCAAGGTGATTCCCTACATCGAAGGCGACGAGACGTCCTGGGAAGCCGAGCCGTTGGTGCAGCTGGCGGCCGATGGGCAGCTCAATTCCTATCAGCACGACGGTTTCTGGCAGCCGATGGATACCCTGCGTGACCGCAACCACCTTGAGCAACTGTGGGCCAGTGGCCAGGCACCCTGGAAGCAATGGCCATGAGTGCGTCGTTCTGGGCCGGCAAGCGAGTGCTGGTGACCGGCCATACCGGGTTCAAAGGCAGTTGGCTATCGCTTTGGTTGCGATGCCTGGGTGCGCAGGTCACAGGCTTTGCCCTGGCGCCGCCCACTGCGCCAAGCCTGTTCGAGCTGGCGGGCGTGGCGGCGGACCTGACCGATCTGCGGGGTGACGTACGCGATGCCGCTGCGCTGCTGGCGGCGGTGCAGGCGGCGCAACCGCAGATCGTGCTGCACCTGGCGGCTCAGCCGCTGGTCAGCGAAGGCTACAGCGACCCCGCCGGTACCTACGCCAGCAACGTGATGGGCACGCTGCACCTGCTCGAGGCGGTGCGCCAGGTGCCCGGCGTACAGGCCTGCGTGGTGGTCACCACCGACAAGGTCTACGCAAATCAGGAGTGGGCCTGGGGCTACCGAGAGCACGAACCGCTGGGCGGCCATGACCCTTACAGCAGCTCCAAGGCGTGCTGCGAGTTGCTGACCCAGTGTTGGGCTGCCTCGTTTTTCCCCGCCTCCCGGTACGCCCAGCACGGTTTGGCGCTGGCGACCGCGCGCGCCGGCAACGTGCTGGGCGGCGGTGATTTCGCTGCCAATCGGCTGCTGCCGGATATCTTCCGCGCCTGGGACGCCGGCCAACCTTTGCACGTGCGTTACCCCCAGGCGGTGCGCCCCTGGCAGCACGTGCTGGAGCCGTTGAGCGGTTACCTTCGGCTGGCCCAGCGGCTGGTCGAGCAAGGCCCGGCGTTCGCGGGTGCCTTCAACTTCGGCCCGCGCGATGTCGACATGAGCCCTGTCAGCGATGTGATCGATACGCTTGAGCGGGCTTGGCCAGAGCCGGTGCGGGTGATACGCGCCAGCGGCGAGCAGCCTCACGAAGCCGGGCAGTTGCGCCTGGACAGCAGCCTGGCCCGTAGCCGGCTGGGCTGGGCACCGCGCTGGTCGTTGCAACAGTGCCTCGAACAGACCCTGGCCTGGCATCGTGCATGGCGGCAGGGCGATGACTTGCGTGCGCTGACCCTTGCCCAGCTCCATGACTACGGACTGCAACCATGAGCGACTACACCCTCGAACCTCTGGCGCTGGAAGGCCTGGCGCGTATTCACCAGCGAGTGTTCAACGATGACCGCGGCCGCTTTGCCCGGCTGTTCTGCCAGGGGCGCCTGGCGCTTCAGGGCCGTTGCTTCGACATTCGCCAGATCAACCATTCCACCACCCAGGGCCTGGGCACCGTGCGCGGGCTGCACTATCAATTGCCGGGCCATGCCGAAAGCAAACTGATCACCTGCCTGGAGGGGGCGATCCTGGACATCGTGGTGGATATCCGCCAAGGCTCGCCGACCTTCCTGCAATGGCACGCCGAGCGGCTGGAAGCGGGGGATGGTCGCAGCTTGCTGATCCCCAAAGGCTTCGCCCACGGTTTTCAGGCGCTGACCGAGCAGGTACAGGTGCTCTATTTCACTGACGCCGACTACGCCCCTGGCCACGAAGGCGGCCTGCGCCACGACGACCCTGCGTTGAACCTTCCCTGGCCCCTGCCAGTGGCGAACCTGTCCGAGCGCGACAAGCAGCACCCGCTGCTGACGCCAGCCTTCACTGGGGTCGCGTTGTGAAGCTGCTGGTTACCGGCGGCACCGGCTTCATCGGCCAGCATCTGCTGCGAGCCTTGCTCGCGGCCGGCCATACGGTTCGCGCGCTGGCCCGCGATGTGGCCAGTGCCCGCGCACTCCCGGGCTTTGCCCAGGTGCAGTGGGTGCAGGCAGACCTTGACGACCCGTCGCTAGACGTCGGCTCATTGGCCGAGGGTGTCGAGCAGCTCGTGCACTTGGCCTGGCAGAACCTGCCCAACTACCAGGCGGCGTTCCATTACGAACACAACCTGTTTGCCCATTACCGCTTCATCAAGGCGGTGGTGCAGGCGGGCGTCGAGCGGGTAGCGGTGACCGGCACCTGCTTCGAATACGGCCTGCACGACGGCGCGCTGAGCGAATCAATGCCGGCGCAGCCGGTGACTGCCTACGGCCTGGCGAAGTACAGCCTGCTGGGCTTTTTGCAGGCATTGCAGCGCCAGCAGCCCTTCACCCTGCAATGGTGGCGGTTGTTTTACCTGCATGGCCAGGGGCAGAACCCCAACAGTCTACTGGCAAGTCTGGACCGCGCCATCGATGCCGGAGAGCACCAGTTCTGCATGTCACCAGGCGATCAATTACGTGATTACCTCCCGGTGGCCGAGGCGGCAGGCTACCTGGCGCGGCTGCTGGCCGTGCCGGGCGATCATGGGGTGATCAACTGCTGCAGTGGCAGGCCGACTTCGTTGCGGGCGCTGGTCGAGCAGCGCCTGCTCGAGCGCGGTGCCAGCCTTGAGCTGGTGCTGGGCCATTACCCGTACGCTGCCCATGAGCCCCTGGCGTTCTGGGGCAACCCAACCCGTTTGCGAGCCTTGCTCAAGGAGCCTGTGGATGGCTGAGCTCTACCATGCCGAGCAATTGCCGGTGCTGCAAAACCGCACCTATGCCAGCCCCGAGGCGGCAAAGGCTTCGCCTGTCGGGCGCTTGCGCCTGGTGCAGGACGAGCGCAGCGGCCTGGTGCGAAATGCTGCGTTCGATCCGTCGCTGCTGACCTACGACGCCGATTACCAGAACGAGCAGGGCCTGTCGGCGGCGTTCAAGGCGCACCTTGATCAGGTCGAGCGGCTGATCGGCCAGCACATCGGCCGCACCCGCCTGCTGGAGGTGGGTTGCGGCAAAGGGCACTTCATCGAGCTGCTCAAGGGCCGCGGTTATGAGGTGGTCGGTGTCGACCCGGCCTACGAAGGCGACAGCCCCGACGTGATCAAGGCGCCGTTCGATGCGGCCCTGGGGGTGCGCGGCGACGGGGTGATCCTGCGCCATGTGCTGGAGCACATGAACGAGCCCTTGGCGTTTTTACGCGCCATCGCCGAGGCCAACGGGGGCGGGCTGATCTACATCGAAGTGCCGTGCCTTGACTGGATCCTGGCGCACAACGCCTGGTTCGATCTGTTCTACGAGCATGTGAATTATTTCCGCCTCGATGACCTGCGCGCGCTGTTCGGCCGGGTGGTCGCCAGTGGCCGGGTGTTCGGCGAGCAGTACCTCTATGTGATCGCCGACCTGGCCACGCTGCGTGAGCCTGCCGGCCTGGCAAGGCTGGCGCCTCCGGGCCCTGCCTTTACCGCCAGCCTTGCTCGCGCGGTGGCGCTGGCACAGGCCCATGGCGGCGAGATCGCGCTGTGGGGCGGTTCTTCCAAAGGCGTGATCTTCAGCCTGTTTCTCCAACGAGCCGGCGTGCGCGTGCGCGCGGTGGTCGACATCAATCGTGCCAAGCAAGGCCGCTACCTGCCTGTGAGCGCTGCACCGGTCATATCGCCTGAACAGGCGATGGCCGAACTGCCCGCAGGCTCGCCCATGCTGGTGATGAACTCCAACTACCTTGATGAAATCCGCGCCATGACCCAAGGGCGTTTCGCCTGCCAGGCCGTGGACCGCCCCGAATTTCTTGACCATGAGTGAGCCCGCCATGACCGATAGCCCTCAACAGCAGTTCGCCGCCCAGTGCGATGCCGAAGTTCGCGCCCAAGGCGAAGACGCCCCGCTCAAACAGTTGGCTCTGGATTTTTTCAATGCCTCTGCCCGGCACAAGTACAGCTACCACTTCAGCTGGATGGGCCGGCCGATCATTCAACTGCCGCAGGACATGCTGGCGCTTCAGGAAATCATCTGGTCGGTTCAGCCGGACCTGGTGATCGAGTGCGGCGTTGCCCATGGCGGCTCGATCCTTTACTACGCCTCGTTGCTCGAGTTGATCGGCCACGGCGAGGTGATCGGTATCGACATCGACATCCGTGCGCACAACCGCCAGGCCATCGAAGCGCATCCGATGTTCAAACGGGTGACGCTGATCGAAGGTTCCAGCGTGGACGCCGCCGTTGTCGCCCAGGTGGCGCAGCGCGCCCAGGGCAAAAAGGTGCTGGTGGTGCTCGACTCCAATCACACCCATGACCACGTGCTGGGAGAGTTGCGGGCCTATGGGCCGATGGTGTCACCCGGTAGCTATTGCGTGGTGCTCGACACCATCGTCGAAGACATGCCCGCCGATGCCTTCCCCGACCGCCCCTGGGGCCATGGCGATAACCCCAAGACCGCGGTCCACGCCTGGCTCAAGGAAACCGCAGACTTCCAGATCGATCATGCCATGCAGCACAAGCTGCTGATCACCGTCGCGCCCGACGGCTACCTCAAGCGCCGCGGCTGAGCCACATCGACGCCATGCGCCCAAACGAACACTGCGGGGACCCCATGCCAGCCAGCACCGACACGCTTTCGCTCGACGAGCAGTTCACCCTTGTACTGCTGACCCACAACCGCCCGCGGCACCTGCTGCGCGCGCTGGAGTTCTACAAGACGCTGCCGTGCCGGGTACTGGTGCTGGACTCCAGCACCCAGGCGCAAGCAGGCGTGCTGCCGCCCAATGTCGATTACCGGCACCTGCCGCAATTCAGTTACACCGGCATCGTCGGCAAGCTGCAGTACGGTATCGACCAGGTCAGCACCCCACTGATGGCGTTTGCGGCCGATGACGATTTTCTGCTGCACGACGCTCTGGCAGACTCCGCAGCGTTCCTGGCGCAAAACCCCAGCTATGGCGTTTGCCATGGCTATTGTTTGATGTACGCCGCTGGGGCTAACAAGGTCGAGTATTTCCAGCGCGACCGAAAGGTGCGCGAAGACTACGACGATGCCGACCCTGCTGCGCGCCTGCAGTCGTTCTTCAGCCAGTACATTCCGCCGTTCTATGCCGTGACCCGCACGGCCCTGTTGGGCGACTGGGCGGCGACGCAGACCCCCGACACCCGCTTCGAATGGATGGAGATCACCCACGCCTGGCATCTGCTGGCCAACGGCTGCGCACGGATGCTGCCGCAGCCGTACGTGGTGCGGGAGGTGAACCTGGGGGTTTCCGAGCACGACACCAACATCATGACGGTGTTGGGTTACCCCGACGCGCAGTCGGTGGCCGAGCGTGAGGCTTATGCGCTGCGCCTTGCCCAGGGCACCCAGGGCCTGGACGACAGCGAAGGCCAAGGCGTGGCGCTGGACATCTTCCAGGACCTGCTTCACTGCTTGCAGGCACGGCGATCGCTGGTGGTCGAGAGCCTGCTGGTCTCGCCTTGGAAGACCATCGACGGGCCGCAACGGTTGTTCCGCCCCCGTCAGTGCCTGGAGCTGCCGTTCTACACCCCGGCATTCTTCGAGGAGCTGGAACGCATCGAGTTTCTGCTGCACAGCATGCCGGCCTCGCGCCTGCAGCTCGATCAGCTTGAAGGGGTACTGGTGACCCAGCGTGAGCTGCTGCGCCGCTACCCCAACGACACCACGGAATCGGAACTGGCCCGGTTGCTCGATGCGCTGGAGCAAAATGCCTTTAACCCGGATGTGATCAGCCGTGCGCTGCGGTTGCTGGCCGAGCAGGGCGAGGGCGAGCTGGCCCAGCGCCTGGCGGCCTGGCAGCTGCGCCTGAATCAGGCGATTCCCACGCCCGCCGCCGAGCTGTTGGCCACCCGCCCCTCGGGCGCGGTGCTGGAATGGATCGCCCAGGCTGCGCCCAGCCCGGCCCAGCGCGATCAGGCGCTGGCGCAACTGCGTGCTGCGCCGGGCGCACCGGTGTTCGGCGTGCTGGTGCTGGACACCGACAGCGAAATGAACCGCCTGCAAACTACCTTCGACAGCCTGGCCGCGTCCGAATGGCCCGACCTGCGCATCGTGGTGTTGACCGGCGGTGCGGTGCCGGTGCGTACCAGTGCCTATGATCGCCTGCATTTTATTCGCACCAATGCGCTGGACCAGGCTGAACGCATGAACGAGGTGATCCGCCAGGGCCAATGGCAATGGACGCTAGTGCTGCGGGCCGGCGACCAACTGCTGCCCGGCGCATTGCTGCAGGCGGCGCTTGAGCTGCAAGGTGCCGAGGGCTGCCGTGCGGTCGCACTGGACCTGGTGCAGCGCAACGAAGACGGCGCGCTGTCGGCGCTGGTGCGCCCGTCGCTGAACCTGGACCTGCTCAAAAGTGTGCCTCAGTTGATGGCCAGCCATTGGTTGGTCAACCGTGAGGTGTTCCTGGAGGCCGGCGGTTACCGCGCAGAGCATCGCGAGTCGGCCGAATTCGACTTGCTGTTGCGGCTGATCGAGCGCCAGGGCCTGGCAGGCCTTGCGCACTTGGATACCCCGCTTTGCATTACCGCCAAACCAGCCAGTGCCGGCACGGACAGTGATGCTCGTGCGCTGCGCGCCCACCTGGCGGCGCTGGGCTATTCGCCTTTGGTCCACCGCAACGACGCGGGCGTGCTCAGCGTCGAGTACCGCCATGGCGACGCCCCGCTGGTGAGCGTGGTGCTCACGGGCGATGCCGACGCCGACCAGTTGCAACGCACTTTGGGCAGTATCTTCCAGCGCACCCGCTACCAACGCTACGAGGTGCTGGTCAGTGAAGCGCTGACCGGTGCCAACGAATGGCTGCGCACCGAGGCGGCGATCAACCGCCGTTTGCACTGCATCGACGGGCTGGCGGGGCAGGGCGCTGCCACCCAGGCCAACCACCTGGCGACCTTGGCCAACGGGGAGTTTGTGGTGTTCCTCGACGCCGCCTGCGAAGTGATGACGCCTAACTGGCTGGATGCGTTGCTCAACCACGCGCAACGCCCCGAGGTGGGCGCCGCAGGCGGTGTGGTAGTCGGCCCTGACGGCAAGGTGCAGGGCGCTGGCTGGCTGCTGCTGCCCGACCAGGCCCCGCTGCCGGCCTTCGCCGGCCAGGCACTGGATGCTGAAACGCCGCTGCAGCGGCTACAGGCAGAGCATCAATACTCCGCGCTCAATGGCTGCTGCCTGTTGATACGCCAGAGCCTGTTGCAGCAACTGGGCGGTTGGAACGCAGGGCTGGAGCAGGGCGGCGACATCGACCTGAGCCTGCGCCTTGAAGGCCATGGGTTTCTGCTGGTGGCCACGCCCCACGCGCAAGTGCGCAGGGCTCAAGCGCTGCAGCAGGCGCCGGGGGCCCTGGCTCATCTTCGCGAGCAATGGCCTCACAGTTTCGCCCAAGACCCTGCCTACAGCCGGCAGTATCGCCAGCATGGCGAGCCCTGGCAGCTTGAGCCGGCGGCCAGCAATGCCTGGGAGGGCCTGCTGCAATAGCGCGCTGGCCTGTATCTTGCTCCGGAACGGGCATCGACCCCCTAGGGGTCAAAGATCTGTCACCGGAGCAGGGCAGCCACATGTTCGACGGAAAATCGATTCTCATCACAGGCGGCACGGGCTCGTTCGGCCAGCGTTTCATCCGCCGCCTGCTGGAGCAGTACCGCCCTCGTCGGGTGGTGGTGTTCTCGCGCGACGAACTCAAGCAATACGAAATGCAGCAGTATTTCGATGCGCCGTGCATGCGTTACTTCCTGGGCGATGTACGCGACGCTGATCGGCTGAAGGCCGCTTTACGGGGCATTGATTTCGTCGTGCACGCTGCCGCGCTCAAGCAAGTGCCCGCTGCCGAATACAACCCGGGCGAGTGCATCCGCACCAACGTCAACGGGGCGGAAAACGTCATCGCTGCGGCCATCGAGAACGGCGTGGAAAAAGTCGTGGCGCTGTCGACCGATAAGGCCGCTAGCCCGGTGAACCTCTACGGCGCCACCAAGCTGCTCTCTGACAAGCTGTTCGTCGCTGCCAACAACATTGCAGGCCGGGATGCTACGCGGTTCTGTGTGGTGCGCTACGGCAACGTTGCGGGCTCTCGCGGCTCCGTGGTGCCGTACTTTCGCCGCCTTTTGGCGGAGGGGGCCGACCATCTGCCCATTACCGATGAGCGTATGACGCGGTTCTGGATCACCCTCGATCACGGTGTGCAATTCGTCATGGACAGCTTCGCCCGTATGCACGGCGGCGAAATCTTCGTGCCCAAGCTGCCGTCGATCCATATCACCGACCTAGCCTCGGCGCTGGCCCCTGGTTTACCGCGACACACCGTAGGCATCCGGCCCGGCGAAAAGCTTCATGAGTTGATGGTGCCGCAGGACGATGCACGCATGACCCTGGAGTTCGCCCAGCATTACACCATTCAGCCGGCAGTGCGCTTCACCCAGGTTGAAGTGGATTTTGCCATCGACGCCACGGGCGATACCGGTGTGCCGGTGGCCGAGGACTTCGAGTACCGCTCCGACACAAACCCGCAGTTTCTGGACGTGCAGGCCATCCGTGCGATGCATGAGCACCTGGCATGATCCCTTACGGCCGCCAGCACATCGATGATGCCGACATCCAGGCGGTGGTCGAGACGCTGCGCTCCGACTGGCTGACCCAGGGGCCAGCCATCGAGCGGTTCGAGCGCGCTGTTGCCGAACGCTGCGGCGCTGCGCATGCGGTGTTTGTCTGCAATGCCACTGCCGCATTGCACATCGCCTGCCTCGCCGCAGGCCTGGGCGCAGGGGATTGGCTTTGGACCTCGCCCAACACCTTCGTCGCCTCTGCCAATTGCGCCCTTTACTGTGGCGCGCAGGTGGATTTCGTCGACATCGACCCCGGCACGCTCAACATGAGCCTGCCGGCACTGCAGGCAAAGCTGGAGCGCGCACGCGCCCAGGGCAGGCTGCCAAAGGTGGTGGTGCCGGTAGCCTTCGCCGGGCAGAGCTGCGACCTGCAAGGTATGCGTGCACTGGCTGACCACTATGGCTTCGCCCTGATCGAGGACGCCTCCCACGCCATCGGCGCTCGCTACGCGGGGGCACCGGTGGGAAGCAATGCATTTGCCGACATGACGGTGTTCAGCTTTCACCCGGTCAAGATCATCACCACGGGTGAAGGCGGCATGGTGCTGGTGCGCGATGCGGCTACCGCCGAGCATCTGCGCCGCTTGCGCAGCCATGGGGTCACCCGCGACCCGGCCGCCATGGAGGGCCCCAGCGAAGGTGGCTGGTACTACCAGCAGATCGAGCTGGGTTTCAACTACCGCGCCACTGACCTGCAAGCAGCCCTTGGCCTGTCGCAATTGGCCAAGCTCGACGGTTTCATCGCACGGCGGCGGGCGCTGGCTGATCGCTATTCGCAGGCGCTCAAGGCCGCCGGCGTTGCGTTGCCGCAACCCCAGGCGCTGGCCGACTCGGCCTGGCACCTGTATGTGGTGCAGGTGCCTGCGGCCCATCGCCGCGCGATTTTCGACGCTTTGCGCGCATCGGGCATCGGCGTGAACGTGCATTATCACCCGGTGCATCTGCAGCCTTGGTACCGCCGCATGGGCTTTGCCGAGGGCGATTTCCCGGAGGCCGAGGCGTGCTATAAGCGTTCGATCAGCTTGCCCCTGTATGCCGACCTGACCGATGCGATGCAGGACCAGGTGGTTGCAGCACTGCTTGATGCGCTGGAGTGCGTACGATGACTGGCCCATTGGCGGTGATCCCGGCACGTGGCGGCAGCAAGCGCATCGCTGGCAAGAACATACGGCTGTTCAATGGCGTGCCCATGATTGCCTGGAGCATCCGTGCCGCCCAGGCCGCCGGCTGTTTCGCGCGCATTGTGGTAAGCACCGACGATGAGGCGATCGCTGCGGTTGCCCGTGCTGAGGGCGCCGACGTGCCGTTCATGCGCGACGCGGCACTTGCCGACGATTACACCGGTACTTCAGCAGTGGTCGCAGACGCCGTGAGCCGCTTGCCGGCACATGAGATAGTCTGCTGCCTTTACGCTACCGCACCGCTACTGGCACCTGAAACCCTGCGCGAGGGCCTTTGGCGGCTGCAGGCAAGCCCACGGCATGAGTATGCATTTTCGGTGTGCGCGTTCGGTTTTCCGGTACAGCGTGCGCTGGTGCTGGGTGAAAGCGGGGTGGCGCCGCTGTACCCTGAACATGCCGGTACTCGCTCCCAAGACCTGCCAGTGGCGTATCAGGACGCCGGCCAGTTTTACTGGGGCCGCCGCCAGGCCTGGCTAGCCGGCACACCGGTATTTTCTGGCGCAAGCTTGCCGATAATCCTGCCGCGCCACCGGGTGCAGGACATCGACACCGAGGAAGATTGGCATCGCGCCGAGCTGATGCAGCAGGTGCTCTGGCACAGCGGTGAGCTCAAGCGATGAAGGTACTGGTGCGCTGCGACGCCAGCACCACCCTAGGCCGCGGCCACCTTGCACGCTGCCTGGTGCTGGCGCGCGCCCTCATCGCCAAAGGCGCGAGAGTGACCTTTCTGTGCCAGCCATTGCCGGGCTTCGACCCGCAGCAGATCGAAACAGCCGGCGCGCACTGGTTACCCTGGTCGGGTGACCATGCGCCGGCCTGGGCCCACTGGCGTGAACGTTTAGGAGCCAGGGCCGATTGGCTGATCGTCGATCATTACGACCTGGCGCATCACTGGGAGCAGGGCGCGCGGGCGCTGGCTCGGCACCTGATGGTGGTGGACGACCTGGCTGATCGGCCTCATGCCTGCGACCTGCTGCTCGATCAGAACCTGACCGCCAGCGCCGAACGCTACGCTGCAAGGCTACCGGCGGGTGGCCAATGCCTGCTGGGCCCGGCTTACGCCCTGCTGGGGCCGGAGTACGCTCAGCCACCGGCGCCTGCGCAGCCGCTGGAGCGCATACTGGTCAGCGTGGGCGGCTTCGACCCGCGAGGGGTGACGCTGAAGGTCGCCCGGGCACTGGCGAGCATCCCCGCGGTGCAGGCCACCCTGGTAGCCGGCGCCGGCAACCCCGATCATCCCGCCCTGGAGGCGCTGGTCGGTGAACGGCCGGGCTGGCGCCTGTACGGTTTTACTTCAGAGATGCCCCTGTTGCTGCGCCAGGCCGGGCTGTGCATAGGGGCAGGCGGCAGCAGCAGTTGGGAACGCGCAGCCATCGGCGTGCCTACCCTGTGCCTGAGCGTGGCGGCCAATCAACGTGAAAATGCCGCCTGCCTGGCAGCAGCCGGAGCGCACCGCTATCTGGGCGATGCCGAGCAGGTCAGCGAAGCTTCGCTACGCGGGGCGGTCACGGCGCTGCTGGCTGATCCGATCGCCACCTCTGCCATGGCCGCACGCGGCCGCACACTGGTAGACGGGCAGGGCACCGCACGGGTGGTGAACGCCCTGGCGGCCATTACCACATCTCCCAAGGAGCATTCATGAACATCGGCCATCGAGCTATCGGGCCCGGCCACGCGCCGCTGGTGATCGCGGAAATGAGCGGCAACCATAACCAGTCGCTGGATACAGCGTTGGCGATCGTGGATGCCGCGGCCGCAGCCGGCGCCCATGCGCTCAAGTTGCAAACCTACACCGCCGACACCATGACCCTGGACCTGAACCAGGGGGAGTTTCACATCAGCGACCCGGACAGCCTCTGGGCCGACACCTCGCTGTACGCGCTCTACCAGCAGGCGCACACCCCTTGGGAATGGCACCCCGCGATTTTCGAACGCGCGCGCAAGCACGGCATGTTGGCGTTTTCCTCTCCGTTCGATGAGAGCGCGGTGGATTTTCTCGAAAGCCTGGACGTGCCGGCGTACAAGATCGCCAGTTTCGAAAACACCGACCTGCCCCTGATTCGTCGCGCAGCGGCCACCGGCAAACCGCTGATCATCTCCACGGGCATGGCCAGCCTGGCGGAGCTGGAGCTCAGCGTAGCCACCGCGCGTGCCGCCGGCTGCCAGGACCTGATACTGCTCAAGTGCACCAGCACCTACCCCGCCAGCCCGCAGAACACCCACCTGCGCACGCTGCCGCACCTGCGTGAGCTGTTTGGCTGCGAAGTGGGGCTGTCTGATCACACCGCTGGCGTCGGGGCGGCGGTAGCAGCGGTGGCGTTGGGCGCAACAGTGATTGAAAAACATTTCACACTCAGCCGCGCGGCCGGCGGCGTTGACGCCAGTTTCTCGCTTGAGCCCGCCGAGCTGGCGTGCCTGGTCACGGAAACCGAGCGCGCCTGGCAGGCCCTGGGGCGCGTGCACTATGGCCCGACAGAGGCCGAGCGCAAGTCGCTGGTGTACCGGCGCTCGCTTTACGTGGTCCGGGATGTCGCGGCCGGTGAGGTACTCGATGCCAGTTGCGTGCGGGCGATCCGACCTGGCCTGGGGCTGGCGCCCCGGCACCTGGATGCGGTGCTCGGCAGCCGAGCTCGCGCACCTATCGCGCGAGGGACGCCACTGTCCTGGGCGTTGGTGGAAGTAGAGGTTGCAGAAAAATGACGTCCAAGCGTGACCTGCTGGTCATGGCGCGCATCTTCACAGTCATGTCATGATAAATAAGGCCGCGCCGGGGCTTTGGCGCCGCCATTCCAACCAGCGCCTGCCACGCGCGCCGCTGGACGTTGAAAGATTCAGGAAGCCACGATGATTGGCATCAAAAGCATTGCGAGCTACATCCCCAGCGCTGGCGTCGACAACTACGCCCAAGGCGCCAAATTCGGCAAGGACGAAACCTTCATACTCGGCAAGATCGGCTCGGCCTTCCTGCCGCGCAAAGACCCGGGCCAGGAAACTTCCGACCTGTGCGTGGCCGCGGTGCGCAACTTGCAGGCCAGCAACCCCGACTTGAATCTCGATGCGATCGACGCCCTGATCGTGGTGACCCAGAACGGAGACGAGGAAGGCCTGCCCCATACTGCCGCCATCGTCCAGCACAAGCTCGGCCTGCCCACCCATGTGGCCGCTTTCGATATTTCCCTGGGTTGCTCGGGGTACGTCTACGGGATCTACGCGCTCAAGGGGTTCATGGAAGCGGCGGGCCTGAAGAACGGCCTGCTGGTGACCGCCGACCCTTACTCGAAAATCGTCAACCCCGAAGACCGCAATACAGCGATGCTCTTCGGCGATGCCGCCACGGCGACCTGGATGGGCCACGACCCGGCCTGGAAACTTGGCGGCGCGCGTTTCGGCACAGATGGCAGCGGCGCCGAGCACCTGAAAGTCACCGATGGCCAGTTCTACATGAACGGCCGCCAGGTCTTCAACTTCGCCTTGGTCAAGGTGCCGGCTCATCTGAATGAGTTGCTCAACGCGCAAGGGCTGACCTCGGCCGAGATCGACGCGTTCTGCATCCACCAGGGCAGCGCAGCCATCGTCGATGCGGTTGCGCGTCGCTTCGATGAGGAGCAAGGCCCTGACAAGTTCGTCAAGGATATGCTCGAAACCGGCAATACTGTCTCTTCAAGCATCGCGTTGCTGCTTGAGCGGCACCTGTTCGATTCCACCTGGCGCCGCGTGGCCATCAGCGGCTTCGGTGTCGGGTTGTCGTGGGGTTCGGCTATCCTTTACCGCTGACCCTGGCTGGAGCCTGCGATGAGCGAGTGTTTGGCGGCGAACATGGCCGTGCTGGTGGCGCGCTGGCCGGCCCTGGCCGCGGCTGTCGAGCAGGCCCAGGCCCAGGCGCTCGATGCTCAGCTGGTCGAAGGGCTTGGCTCCACGCTCTCGGTTCAAGGTATCCAGCTCAGCAGCCGCCACGACCGCTTGGCAGAAGCTCAACTGCAGGCGGCCAGCTACCCTGAGGCACCCTGCCTTCATTTGTATGGCCCTGGCCTGGGTGACCTGCCCAGGGCGTTATTGCAGCGGCCGTTGCAGCGGCTCGAGGTCTATGTGCTCAACCTGGCGCTGTTTCGCCTGGTGCTTGAGCTGCTGGATCACTGTGACTGGCTCGCCGACCCGCGGCTGCATCTTGCGCAGGCATTCGAGGGGGGCGAGTTACGCCTGCCGTTCTTCGCTCCGCCGCCGGAGCTGGTGCTGGCTGACGACGCCAACGCCAAGGTGCGTGATCGGCTGGTCAGCGAACTGCACCTGGCCTTCAACAACCAGCCGTTCAAAGCCGACACGCCTGAAATCGTCGAGCGCCTGGCGGCCAATGCGCCGTTTCTTGCGCAGGACCCCAGCGTTGCAGAACTGTTTGGCAGCCGCCCTGGCATGCGCGCGTGTGTTCTGGCTACCGGGCCGACCCTCGAGCAGCACTTCGATTACCTGCGCACATTGCGCCAGCAGCCGGAGCGGCCTTTGTTGATTTCGGTCGACACGGCCTATCGGCCCTTGATCGAGCAAGGCATTGTCCCGGACATAGTTGTAACCCTCGACCAGCGCATCAACCACCGGCACCTGCCCCCTGAAGGCAACGAAGGGGTCACGCTGGTGTACCTGCCGCTGCTGGCCCCGGAGATGATCCAGAGCTGGCGAGGCCCGCGTTATGTAGCCTGCTCGGCCAGCCCCGTTTATGAGGCGCTGCGAAAGCGCCAGCCGATGGCCTTGCTGCATTCGGCGGGCAGCGTGATTCACCCGGCGGTCGATCTCGCCGTGCGCATGGGGGCGGCCCAGGTCGCGCTGCTTGGCGCCGATTTCGCTTTTCCCGGTGATCGCACCCACGCCGGCTGGCTGGATGGCGAACTGGGCCCCACCATGAGCGACGCTCGCCATTGGGTACTGGACGGCCATGGCCAGCGCGTGCGCACTCAGCTCAACTTCCGCAGCTACCTGTGTGAGCTTGAGCGCTATATAGAACAGCGCCCTCACGTGCGCTTCATCAATACCAGCCGCGACGGCGCAGCCATCGCCGGCTGCCAGATCCTGCCGGAGCCCTTCGATGCCTGAGCCGACGCTGGTGGACGAACTGGTGCGCTGCGCCGAGCTGTTTCGCCTGGCACGGGAAATCGAAGCGGCGTTACTGATGGTGGATATCCTCGATCGCGCAGCGCCCTTGCTGGCCAGCGCGCCTCCCGTGGTGGCCGAACAATGGCCGCTCGTCCTCTCGGCGATCTTTTCGCATCAACAAGCTCAGGATTGGCTAGCTGTGGCCGATGACCTTCAGTACGAGCTGGTTGAAATTTTCCGGGCACTCTCTTAAGGCCTAGGGCCTTCTTCCTTCTCGCGTCGTGGGGCAGCCGGCAGGCGGCCAGGCAAAAACGGAACTGGTTCACAAAATGGCCAGGCGGGTTTTTTCCGGGTGCTGTGGTCTGCTGCCAAGTGGTTGATTCGAAAGAAAATAAGGGCCAGCAAAAAAAATTGCCAAAAGCCCTCAAGCAACCACCGGATACGACGATAACTATTACGAAGGTTCTCTAGGCCACACCCGGCGCGACATGCCAGGGCCGGAAGCCAAAGTGAAGCAGCATCCCCATCTACGAGGAATTTCGTCATGGCTTTGACCGTAAACACCAACACCGCCTCCCTGGCAATTCAGAAAAACCTGAGCAAGTCTTCTGACGCTCTGTCGACTTCGATGACCCGTCTGTCTTCGGGCCTGAAAATCAACAGCGCCAAAGACGACGCCGCTGGCCTGCAGATCGCTACCCGCATGACCAGCCAGATCAAAGGCCAGACCATGGCGATCAAAAACGCCAACGACGGTATCTCGATCGCTCAGACCGCTGAAGGCGCGCTGCAAGAGTCGACCAACATTCTGCAACGTATGCGTGAACTGGCTGTTCAGTCCCGCAACGACTCCAACGGCACTGCTGACCGTACCGCTCTGAACGCCGAATTCGGCCAGATGTCGGACGAACTGACCCGTATCTCGAAGAGCACCAACCTCAACGGCAAGAACCTGCTCGACGGCACCGCTGGCACCATGGAGTTCCAGGTTGGCTCGAACACCACTTCCGCTGACCACATCAGCCTCTCGCTGACCGGCGGCTTCGATGCCACCAGCCTGAGCGTTGCCAGCGGTAGCGTTTCGATCTCCGGTTCGTCCAACAGCGCCGCACACACCAACGTCGACGCCGCGATCACCGCCATCGACGCCGCACTGAAGACCATCAACTCCACCCGTGCGGACCTGGGTGCTGCACAAAACCGCTTCAGCTCGACCATCTCGAACCTGCAGAACGTCAACCAGAACGCCTCCGCTGCACTGGGTCGCGTACAGGACACCGACTTCGCTGCCGAGACCGCTGAGCTGACCAAACAGCAAACCCTGCAACAGGCTTCGACCGCAGTACTGGCTCAGGCCAACCAGCTGCCGAACGCCGTTCTGAAACTCCTGCAGTAATAGCAACCGGCACCAAGGGGGAGAGGTACGTTACGGCGTGCTTCTCCCTTTGGCGTTGAGAGGTTACGGATATGGACATAAGTGCGACGAATACCCCGTCCCTTCCTTCGGTTCGCGCGGCGAATCCGCCCGTGGAAAGGCCGGTAGGAAAAGATGTCCCAACCGATGCAGCCAACTCGGCCAAGCAGCCGCCCGCCAAGCCTGCCAGCAAGGAGGCCGTCAGCGACGCGGTCAAGCAGATCGACCAGTTCGTGAACGCCACCCGGCGCAATCTGGACTTTTCGATCGATGAAGGCACCGGTGATGTGGTGGTGAAAGTCATCGCCAGCTCAACCGGCGAAGTCATCCGCCAGTTGCCCTCGGAAGAAGCGCTCAAGCTGGCCGAAAGCCTGAAGGAGTCGAAGCTCAATCTCTTCGACTCGAAGGCTTGAGCGTTGGCATGAAACTTGTTTCCGGCCCTTGCGGCGCTGAAAAGCGTCACAGGGCCGGCGGTTTTTAGAGAGGTACCTCACCATGGCAAGTCCAATCACCTCGACCACGGGTATCGGGTCGGGTTTGCAGATCGCCAGCATCGTGGAAGCGTTGGTCAATTCCGACAAATCCGCCAAGCAGACGCAGATCACCAACCAGACCAAACAGACCACCACCACGATTTCGGGCATCGCACAGCTCAAGAGTGCGTTGACCTCGTTTCAGACGGCGATTCAGACGCTCGGCGACAAGACCAAGCCTGCGTTCACCGGTTACGCCGCCACCTCATCGAGCACCGCGATCACTGCCACTGGCAGCAACTCGGCGGTAGCAGGCAGTTATGCCATCGACGTTACACAACTGGCCACAGGGTCGAAGGTCGCAAGCAAATCGATTGCTGGCGGCGCAACGGCGGTGGTTGGCGGCGCGTCCGCGAGCCAACTGACCATTGGCCAGGGCAGCAATACCTATACAGTGGATGTGGCGGCCAATGCCACGCTGCAGGATGTACGTGATTCGATCAATACCAACCTGACCAGCAAAGGCCTCAGCGCCAACATCATTACCGATTCTACGGGTGCCGCGCGGCTGGTGCTCAGCTCGACCACCACCGGGGCTGGCACTGACCTGAGCGTTTCGGGCATCGCCGATCTGACCATCGACGGCACCCAGAGCATGAAGACCAGCAGCTCTGGTGCAGGTTATATCTCTGCCCAGGCAGTAGATGCCAAATACACCATCGATGGCCTGGCAATGACCAGCAGCAGTAACCAGGTCGACACCGCCATCAGTGGCCTAAGCTTCACCTTCAATGCGGTGACCACCGCAGCAGGCGCCGCAGTCAGTACGCCGGCGACCGTGGCTGTAGCGACCAACACCGATGGCTTGAAAACCAGCATCCAGAGTTTTGTCAGCGCCTATAACACACTGATCAGTACGGTCAATACGCTCAGCGCTGCCGTAGGCCAGGACAGCGACGGCAACTACACCGTCAAGGCTGCTCTGACCAACGATGCCACCGCCCGGTCTCTGATTTCGACCGTGCGCAACGTGTTGGTGTCCAGCGGTGCAGGGGACCAACTCACGGCGTTGTCGCAGCTGGGCATCAAGACCACTCAGTCCGACGGTACTCTTGAGTTCAACAGCGATACGTTCACAAAGGCAGTCGGTACCCAGGGGCTCGCCGGTGAAGTGCAGAACTTCTTCAGCGGCAACAACGGCCTGCTTTCGCGCATGAGCGCCGCGATGCTGCCTTACAGCCAGGCGGGGGGGATCCTCGATGCCCGCACGACCTCGCTGAACAAGGTCAAGACTGACCTGGATAACCAGCAGGCGGCCCTGGACCGCAGGGTCGAGACCCTGACCGCAACACTGACGAAGAAATACAACGACATGGATAGCGTTGTCGGCCAGCTCAAGGCCACAGCAAGCAGCATCACGTCGATGTTCGATGCGATGAACAAGCAGAACAGCTGATCAGCGCTCCACTGCCAAAAGCCCGGCGCCGAAATCTTCGGGCCGGGCTTTCGGCTTGAAAGGCTAAAGGTTTTTGACGCAGGGCCGATACAGGTATCAAGCGATAGGCCCTGCACCCCGAGGAGGTCATATGAATCCGATGCGCGCGCTGCGCCAGTACCAGAAAGTCAACAGTGTCGCCCAGACGTCCGAAGCCAGCCCGCATCGCCTGGTGCAGATGCTGATGGAAGGCGGCCTGGATCGAATCGCTCAGGCCAAGGGCGCCATCGAGCGTCAGGACGTCGGTGCCAAAGGCATCGCCATCGGCAAGGCCATCGACATCGTGGGCGGCTTGCGCGAAGGGCTTGACCTGGAAAACCGCGGCGCCGAACTGGCGCGCCTGGATAGCCTCTATGCTTACATGATGAAGCGCCTGGCCGAAGCCAACGTAAAGACCAGCGTGGCCATGCTTGAAGAGGTGTCGGGCCTACTGCAGACGGTCAAGACCGGCTGGGACGCCATCGCGCCCACTGCAGCGACCAGCGCTGCACAGTGAGGGTTGCACCATGAGTGCCGCGTACAAGAATGAGGTAAGCAGCATGAGCGCCGTTCAAAAGATCGATGCCACCCGCCTGGCCCTGGTGGATGCCCTGGCCGTGCAGGACTGGCAAGCCATCAGTACGCTGGACATCGAATGCCGCTCGCACCTGGAGCTGGTGATGTCGGCCGGCCCGGATCATCAGCCGGAGGTTCGCCAGAGCCTGGAGGCCCTGCTTGGGGTATACCGCCATCTGCTCGATGCCTCTCGCCAGGCGCGCCAGGAAGTGGTCGACGAGATCACTCACATGCGCCAGGGAAGCAGTGCGTCTAAGGTCTATAATCTGTTTCGTTGATCTGACGACCTAGTGGTAAATTTTTTTGCGCCATAAATTTGACTATGGCGTTTTTTTTGACTTTACTAGTGACGAATTTCACATTCTGAGCTGGTGTGGCTATACAATGCACTCCACTTCGGTGCGCCCGTCCGGGCATCTGGTTGACTAGGGAAGTTGCTATTGCATGTGGCGTGAAACCAAGATCCTGCTGATCGATGACGACAGCGTTCGGCGCCGTGACCTTGCGGTCATTCTTAATTTCCTCGGCGAAGACAACCTGCCTTGTGCCAGTGGCGACTGGCAGGCGGTAGTCGAAGGCCTGGCTTCCAGTCGCGAGGTGTTGTGCGTGCTGGTGGGCGAGGTGCATACGGCCGGCCAGCTGCCAGGGCTGCTCAAGACCATCGCCGCGTGGGATGAATTCCTGCCCGTGCTGCTGCTGGGCGAAGGCACTGCGCCAGAGTTGCCTGACGACGTTCGCCGCCGCGTGCTGTCGAGCCTGGAGATGCCGCCGAGTTACTCCAAGCTGCTCGACTCCCTGCACCGTGCCCAGGTGTACCGCGAGATGTATGACCAGGCCCGTGAGCGCGGCCGCCAGCGTGAGCCCAACCTGTTCCGTAGCCTGGTCGGTACAAGCCGCGCCATCCAGCATGTTCGGCAGATGATGCAACAGGTCGCCGACACCGATGCCAGCGTGCTGATCCTTGGCGAATCCGGCACGGGCAAGGAAGTGGTCGCCCGAAACCTGCATTATCATTCCAAGCGCCGCGAGGCGCCGTTCGTGCCAGTCAACTGTGGTGCAATTCCCGCCGAGCTGCTTGAAAGCGAGCTGTTCGGGCATGAAAAGGGCGCATTCACCGGTGCTATCACCAGCCGGGCCGGCCGCTTCGAGCTGGCCAATGGCGGTACTCTGTTTCTCGACGAAATCGGTGACATGCCTTTGCCGATGCAGGTCAAGCTCCTGCGTGTGCTGCAGGAACGCACGTTCGAGCGCGTGGGCAGCAACAAGACCCAGAGCATCGACGTGCGCATCATCGCCGCGACGCACAAGAATCTCGAAAGCATGATCGAGACCGGTGCTTTCCGCGAAGACCTTTACTACCGCCTGAATGTCTTCCCCATCGAAATGGCCCCGCTGCGCGAGCGCGTGGAAGACATCCCCTTGCTGATGAACGAGCTGATCTCGCGCATGGAGCACGAGAAGCGCGGCTCTATCCGCTTCAACTCTGCTGCGATCATGTCGCTGTGCCGCCACGGCTGGCCTGGCAACGTACGCGAGCTGGCCAACCTGGTCGAGCGCATGGCGATCATGCACCCGTACGGGGTTATCGGCGTGGCAGAGTTGCCGAAGAAGTTTCGCTATGTCGATGACGAAGATGAGCAATTGGTCGACAGCCTGCGTTCGGATCTCGAAGAGCGCGTGGCGATCAACGGCCACACTCCGGATTTCGCTTCCAGTGCCATGCTGCCGCCAGAAGGCCTTGACCTGAAAGATTACCTGGGTGGGCTCGAGCAAGGCCTGATCCAGCAGGCGCTCGACGACGCCAATGGCGTAGTGGCTCGCGCTGCGGAGCGCTTGCGTATTCGCCGCACTACCTTGGTCGAGAAGATGCGTAAGTACGGCATGAGCCGCCAGGGCGGCGATGGCGACGAAGCCGTCGACGATTGACACAAGGCCGGCGCTGCCGGCACTTGCTCCAGTGGGAGGCCGGCTTGCCGGGCGAGGCGCAAGGGGGCGCCGCCGGGTAAGCCGGCTTCCCACTTTCAGTTTGTAGCTTGCAGTTTGTAACCTTTCGCTTACGGCAACCGGCACGTCAATTGCAAACCTGCTCTCGTCGAAACCGTTTCCTGACGGTCAGCCACCGAGAGAGCACGATGTCCCAGGTCGCCATTCCCGAATTCGCCGGGCCTGCCGAAGGCCTTGACCACCCGAACCTTGAACAGGCTTTCGCCCTGTTCAGCCAGGTGTCCGCGCAATTGAGCGACTCCTACCAGCTGCTGGAAAGCCGGGTAGGGGAGTTGAAGGATCAGTTGGCAGACGCCGGCCAGCGCAGGCTTGCGGAGCTCGCCGAGAAGGAGCGCCTGGCCAGCCGGTTGCAGACAGTGCTGGATGTGATGCCTGGCGGGGTGATCGTGCTCGATGCGCACGGGGAGGTCGCCGAGGCCAACCCGGCTGCCATCGCTATGTTGGGCGGGCCGCTTAAAGGCGAACGCTGGCGTGAAGTGATCAACCGGTGCTTTGCCCCTCGCCACGACGACGGGCACGAGATTTCGCTGCGTGATGGGCGCCGGCTGTCCATCGCCACGCGCTCGCTCGAAGGTGAGCCCGGCCAATTGGTCGTTCTCAACGACTTGACGGAAACCCGCCGCCTGCAGGACGAATTGGCCCGCCACGAACGGCTTTCGTCGCTCGGACGGATGGTTGCATCACTGGCACATCAGATTCGCACACCGTTATCGGCTGCCATGTTGTACGCCGGCCATCTGCAAGAGCAGTCGTTGCCCGTGGAGACCCAACAACGCTTTGCTGGCCGCTTGAAGGAGCGTTTGCACGAGCTTGAACATCAAGTGCGCGACATGCTGGTTTTCGCACGCGGCGAGCTGCCCATGCACGATCAGGTCACACCCGCAGACCTGTTCATGGCGCTGCGCCGGGCGGCGGCCACCCTCACCGAGGGGGTTGCGATTCGCTGGCAGTGTGATGTGCGCGGCCAGCGTCTGCTGTGCAATCGCGACACGCTGGTGGGCGTGGTGTTGAACCTGATCGAAAACGCGCTGCAGGCCAGCGGGCCGGCTGCCCGCCTCAAAGTGCACCTCTATGCACGCGGGCGCACGCTGCGCTTGGCGATCAGCGATCGGGGCACTGGCATCGATACCCAGACCCTGGCTCGCTTGGGCGAGCCTTTCTTCACGACCAAGCCGACTGGGACTGGCCTGGGGCTGGCGGTGGTTGGTGCGGTGGCGCGTGCCCATGGCGGCGAGTTGCAACTGCGCTCACGCCCAGGGCGCGGCACCTGTGCCTTGTTGATGCTGCCGCTGCAGGCCGAGGAGGTATAGCGTGGTGAAGATCCTGCTGGTCGAAGATGACCGCGCGCTTCGTGAAGCGCTGGCCGACACGCTGACCTTGGCCGGTTACGCCTTCGAGGCGGTGGGCAGTGCCGAGATTGCACTCCAGGCCACTGCCCTTGAGCCCTTCAACCTGGTGATCAGCGATGTGAACATGCCGGGCATGGACGGCCACCAGTTGCTCGCACGGTTGCGTGCCAGCCATCCACAGCTGCCGGTGCTGCTGATGACCGCTCACGGCGCAGTGGAGCGAGCGGTCGATGCCATGCGCCAAGGGGCGGTGGACTATCTGGTCAAACCGTTCGAGCCAGGTGCGCTGCTTGCCCTGGTGGCACGTCATGCCCTGGGGCACTTGCCTGAGCCAGCCAACGATGGGCCCATTGCTCGCGAGCCTGCCAGCCTGCGCTTGCTTGACCTGGCAGCGCGGGTAGCGAGGAGCGAGTCGACCGTGCTGATCTCCGGTGAATCCGGCACCGGGAAGGAAGTGCTTGCGCGCTACATTCATCAGCGGTCGATGCGTGCCCACAAGCCCTTCATCGCCATCAACTGCGCTGCGATTCCGGACAACATGCTGGAGGCTACGCTGTTCGGCCATGAGAAGGGGTCGTTTACCGGCGCCATTGCCTCGCAGCCGGGCAAGTTCGAGCAGGCCAATGGCGGCACGCTGTTGCTCGACGAAATTTCCGAAATGCCGTTGGGGCTGCAAGCCAAGCTGCTGCGGGTGCTGCAGGAGCGTGAGGTCGAGCGGGTTGGCGGGCGCCGGCCTATCAGCCTGGACATCCGCGTGCTTGCCACGACCAACCGCGACCTGGCAGGCGAAGTGGCGGCCGGGCGGTTTCGTGAAGACCTCTATTACCGGCTGTCGGTTTTCCCGTTGGCCTGGGCGCCCCTGCGCGAACGTCGCGCCGATATTCTGCCGTTGGCCGAACGTTTGCTGGCTCGCCATGCAGGCAAGATGCAACACGCCCAGGTCACGCTTTCGCCCTCTGCGCGGCAATGCCTTGAGGCCCATGCCTGGCCCGGCAATGTGCGGGAGTTGGACAACGCCATTCAGCGAGCGCTTATCCTGCAGCAGGGTGGGGTGATCAACGTCGAGGATTTCTGCCTCGCCGGCATACCGCAGCCACCCATCAGCGTTGAAATATTGACGGGCCAGCCGTCGGGCGCGTCGAAACAGCCACTGCCTTTGGCGGTCACCCCTAGTGAGGGCGCCACTGCACTGGATGACGATCTGAGGCGGCGTGAATTCGAAGTGATCATCCAGACCCTGCGCAGTGAGCGTGGGCGGCGCAAGGAGGCAGCGGAACGTTTGGGTATCAGCCCGCGTACATTGCGCTACAAGTTGGCGCAAATGCGCGATGCCGGGCTGGATGTAGACGCTTGGCTCTTCGCAAGTTAGCGGGAAAAACCACCGGCCTGTGGCCGTTGGCATTGCTCTTGCTACTTCACCTATAACGAACTGTTTCAGCGTCAATATTCTGCAAGGCCGGGAGATCGAGCATGACCACGGGTATCGAATTCAATCGTCTGCTAATGGACATGCGCTCCATGCAGATGGAAGCGATGGGGAGCTCCAAGGCCGCCGCCCAGAACGCTGTGGCCCCGGCTGCCGGCAGCAGCTTCGCTGATTTGCTCAGCGGTGCCGTCAACAAGGTAGCCGATACCCAGAAGGCTAGCGAGCAGTTGTCCAATGCGTTCGAAATCGGCAATCAAGGCGTAGACCTGACCGATGTGATGATTGCGTCGCAGAAAGCCAGTGTGTCGTTCCAGGCGCTGACGCAGGTACGCAACAAGCTGGTTCAGGCGTACCAAGACATCATGCAGATGCCGGTTTGAGGGCAGATTAGGTCATGGCTGAAGCAACCGATAACGTTCCGGCGAAGGGCGCCGCCCCAGGCAGGTCACTGCCAGGTATGTCGTTCCTGGAGAACCTGTCGAAAATGCCGGTACTGCGGCAGGTAGGGCTGCTGGTAGGCCTGGCCGCCAGTGTCGCAATCGGTTTCGCGGTGGTGTTGTGGTCCCAGCAACCGGACTACCGCCCGCTGATGACCAGCTTGGCCGGTATGGACGCCAAGCAGGTGACCGATACCCTCAACGCAGCCAATATTCCTTACACGGTCGAACCGAACTCCGGGGCCCTGCTGGTCAAGGCCGAAGACATCGGCCGTGCGCGCCTGCAAATGGCTCAGGCCGGCATTACCCAAGGCGACGGCAACGTCGGCTATGAGATTCTCGACAAAGACCAGGGCCTGGGGACCAGCCAGTTCATGGAGGCCACCCGTTATCGCCGTGGCCTGGAAGGTGAGCTCAGCCGTACCATCGGTGCGGTGAACGGCGTCAAGGCCGCTCGCGTGCACCTGGCCATTCCGAAAAGCTCGGTGTTCGTACGTGACGACCGCAAGCCGACCGCCTCGGTGCTCGTCGAGATGTACGGTGGCCGTACGCTCGACCCAGGCCAGGTCATGGCCATCGTCAACCTTGTGGCTACCAGCGTGCCTGAGATGGACAAGTCGGGTGTGACTGTGGTCGACCAGAAGGGCAACCTGCTGTCTGACCTGGGCGACAACTCCGCGTTGTCGATGGCTGGCAAGCAGTTCGACTACACCCGGCGCATGGAGGGCATGCTGACCCAGCGAGTGCAGAACATTCTGCAACCAGTGATCGGCAATGATCGCTTCAAGGCGCAGGTGTCGGCCGATGTGGATTTCACTTCAGTCGAATCCACCTCTGAGCAATTTAACCCCGACCAACCCGCCCTGCGCAGCGAGCAGTCCACCAGTGAGCAGCGCTCCAGCGGGAGTGCCAACGGTGGGGTGCCCGGCGCGCTGAGCAACCAGCCGCCTACGCCTGCCTCGGCGCCGCAGCGCACCGGTGGGGGCGCGGGCGCCAATACGCCGCAGGCGATTCCGCCTGGCCAGCCGCTGCTCGATGCCAACGGCCAGCAGATCATGGACCCGGCCACCGGCCAACCGATGCTTGCGCCGTTCCCGGCCGACAAGCGCCAGCAGTCGACCAAGAATTTCGAGCTGGACCGCTCCATCAGCCATACCCGCCAGCAACAGGGCCGCCTGACGCGGCTGTCGGTGGCGGTGGTAGTCGACGACCAGGCCAAGCTTGACCCGGCCAATGGCCAGGTTACGCACCAACCCTGGAGCGCCGATGACCTGGCTCGCTTTACTCGCCTGGTACAGGATGCCGTAGGCTACGACGCCAGCCGGGGCGACAGTGTGACCGTGATCAATGCGGCGTTCAGTGCCGACAAGGGCGAGGTGATTTCCGAGCCGTCGTTCTACCAGCAACCCTGGTTCTGGGACGTGATCAAGCAGGTGCTGGGCGTGCTGTTCATCCTGGTGCTGGTGTTTGGTGTGCTGCGCCCTGTGCTCAACAACATCACCGGCGGCGGCAAAGGCAAGCAACTGGCCTTGGCCGAGGGCGGCGCAGGCGGCATGGCAGGCGGCATGATGGGCGGTGCGGCAGGCATGGGTGGCGCAGGGTTCGAAGGTGGCGTGGCAGACGACCGCGTCAGCCTCGGTGGCCCGCAAAGTATCTTGCTGCCCAGCCCAAGCGATGGTTATGACGCGCAGTTGAATGCAATCAAGAGTCTGGTGGCCGAAGACCCGGGCCGTGTGGCCCAGGTCGTGAAAGAGTGGATCAACGCCGATGAGTAACAATCAAGCGCTCGCCGCACCCAAGCTGACCAAGGTCGACAAGGCTGCCATTCTTCTGCTCTCACTCGGCGAAACCGATGCTGCGCAAGTGTTGCGCCACATGGGGCCGAAAGAAGTGCAACGGGTGGGCGTTGCCATGGCGCAGATGCGCAATGTGCACCGCGAACAGGTCGAGCAGGTGATGAACGAGTTCGTCGTCAGCGTGGGCGACCAGACCAGCCTGGGCGTCGGCTCCGACGGCTATATCCGCAAGATGCTGACGTCAGCCTTGGGTGAAGACAAGGCCAATGGCCTGATCGACCGCATCTTGCTCGGTGGCAACACCAGCGGCCTGGACAGCCTGAAATGGATGGAGCCACGCGCCGTGGCAGACGTCATTCGGTACGAGCACCCGCAGATCCAGGCCATCGTGGTGGCCTACCTGGACCCTGACCAGGCCGGTGAAGTGCTTGGCCATTTCGATCACAAGGCGCGGTTGGATATCATCTTGCGCGTGTCGTCGCTCAATACCGTGCAGCCTGCTGCGCTCAAGGAACTCAATACCATCCTCGAGAAGCAGTTCGCGGGTAACTCGACCACCGCGCGCACGAGCCTGGGCGGTATCAAGCGGGCAGCCGACATCATGAACTTCCTCGACAGCTCCGTCGAAGGCCAGCTCATGGATTCGATTCGCGAGATCGATCAGGACCTTTCCGGCCAGATCGAAGACCTCATGTTCGTTTTCAACAACCTCAAGGACGTCGACGACCGCGGTATCCAGGCGTTGCTGCGCGAAGTGTCTTCCGATGTACTGGTGGTGGCACTCAAGGGTGCCGACGACGGTGTGCGCGAGAAGATTTTCAAGAACATGTCCAAACGGGCGTCGGAGCTGCTGCGCGACGACCTGGAAGCCAAAGGGCCAGTGCGCGTCAGCGAAGTGGAAACCGCGCAGAAGGAAATCCTCACCATCGCCCGTCGCATGGCCGAGGCCGGCGAAATCGTGCTCGGCGGCAAAGGCGGCGAAGAGATGATCTAACCGGGGCTATGCTTGTCCTATAGTTTTAAGCCGCTGCGTGGCTACTGCCCGCGGCGCCTGCCCAGGTGAGATGGAATAACCGATGAGCCAAGCGAGCAACGACCCGCCCAGTGATCTGATACGCGGCAGCGCAGCCCGCGCCGTGGATCTGTGGCGCTTGCCCAGCTTCGACCCTGAACGGCCCGAGCCGGAACCGGAGCCGCTTCAGGAACCTGAAATCGAAGAGGTGCCCCTCGACGAGGTGCAGCCGCTGACGCTGGAAGACGTTGAGGCGATTCGCCAGGAGGCCTACAACGAAGGCTTCGCCCAGGGTGAGCGCGATGGGTTCCACAGCGCGTTGGTCAAGGGCAAGGCCGAAGCCGATGCCGCCCTTGCCGCGCGGCTTGTGACGCTTGAGCAGGTGCTGGAGCAGTTGATGGCGCCCATTGCCGAGCAGGATACCCAGATTGAGCGTTCGCTGATCGAGCTGGTGGGGCATATCGCCCGGGAAGTGGTGCAGCGCGAGCTCAAGATGGAATCCGCACAGATCGAACGGGTGCTGCATGAAGCACTCAAGCTGTTGCCGATGGGGGCGAACAATATCCGGATCTTCGTAAACCCTGTCGATTTCCAGCAGATCAAAGCGTTGCGGGAGCGCCACGAAGAGCAGTGGCGCATCCTGGAAGACCCTGCGTTGTTGCCGGGAGGATGCCGTGTCGAAACCGAGCACAGCCGTATCGACGCCACGATGGAAACCCGAATCAGACAGGCCTTGGCGCAGCTGTTCGATCAGCTGCACGAACAGGGCCTGAACCCGGCTACCCCGGATTTGCAGATCGCTTTGGAAGCCAGCGATGGTGCTTGAGCGCACCAGCTTCGCAAAGCGCCTGAGCACCTACGCTCCGGCCATCGACCTGCCGCGCCAGCCGGTAGTGGAAGGGCGCTTGCTGCGCATGGTCGGGCTTACCCTTGAGGCCGAGGGTTTGCGCGCTGCCATGGGCACCCGCTGCCTGGTCATCAACGATGACAGCTACGACCCCTCGCAGGTCGAGGCCGAAGTCATGGGGTTTTCCGGCAGCAAGGTGTTCCTGATGCCAGTCGGTAGCCTTGCCGGCATCGCCCCGGGCGCCAGGGTGGTGCCATTGGCTGACACGGGCCGTCTTCCCATGGGCATGAGTATGCTGGGGCGTATTCTTGATGGCGCCGGCCGGGCACTGGACGGCAAGGGCGGCATGAAGGCCGAAGACTGGGTTCCCCTCGACGGCCCCACGATCAACCCTCTGAACCGCGACCCTATCAGTAAACCTCTGGACGTCGGCATCCGTTGCATCAACGGCTTGCTGACGGTCGGGCGTGGTCAGCGCCTGGGCCTGTTCGCCGGTACCGGCGTGGGCAAGAGCGTGCTGCTGGGCATGATGACCCGTTTTACCGAGGCGGAGATCATCGTGGTCGGCCTGATCGGCGAGCGGGGCCGTGAGGTGAAGGAATTCATTGAGCATATCCTCGGCGCAGAAGGGTTGAAGCGATCGGTGGTGGTGGCGTCGCCGGCCGATGACGCCCCCCTGATGCGACTACGTGCTGCCATGTATTGCACACGCATCGCCGAATATTTCCGCGACAAGGGCAAGAACGTTCTGTTGCTGATGGACTCACTCACCCGTTATGCCCAGGCCCAACGTGAGATCGCCCTGGCCATTGGCGAACCGCCCGCCACCAAAGGCTACCCGCCGTCGGTATTCGCCAAGTTGCCCAAGCTGGTCGAGCGTGCTGGCAATGGCGAAGCAGGCGGCGGTTCGATCACTGCGTTCTACACCGTGCTCTCCGAAGGCGATGACCAGCAGGACCCGATCGCCGATTCCGCCCGTGGCGTGCTGGACGGGCACTTGGTGCTCTCACGCCGGTTGGCCGAAGAAGGGCATTACCCAGCCATCGATATCGAAGCGTCCATCAGCCGGGTCATGCCGGCGGTAGTGACGCCGCAGCACTTGAGCCAGGCCCAGCAGTTCAAGCAGCTGTGGTCGCGCTACCAGCAAAGCCGCGATCTGATCAGCGTGGGCGCCTACGTGCCAGGGGGCGATCGTGAAACCGACCTTGCCATCGCATTGCACCCCAAGCTGGTGCACTTCCTGCGCCAAGGGCTGACCGAAACCGACAACATGCAGGAAAGTGCCGAGCGGTTGTCGATGATCTTCAAACCCGCCGTGGCACCGAGTTAAACGATCATGGCCGTTAGCCGAGCCGCCCGCCTGGCGCCAGTGGTGGAAATGGCCGAGAAGGTCGAGCGCACCGCTGCGCAGCGCCTGGGTCATTTTCAGGGCCAGGTACGCCTGGCTCAGGTCAAGCTCCAGGAGCTGGAGCAGTTTCGCGCGACCTATCAGGAACAATGGATACACAACGGCACCCAAGGGGTGTCGGGCATGTGGCTGATGAACTATCAGCGCTTTCTCAGCCAGCTCGAAACGGCGGTGGGCCAGCAGCACCGTAGCCTGGCCTGGCACCAGAACAACCTCGACAACGCTCGTAAGACCTGGCAGGACGCGTATGCGCGAGTAGAGGGGCTGCGCAAACTGGTGCAACGCTACCTTGCAGAAGCGCGTGCGGCCGAAGATAAGCGTGAACAACGCCTGCTCGATGAACTTTCCCAGCGGCTGCCGCGGTCTCATAGTTACTGAGGATGAAAAACACCGATCTATCGACTATGGTCGGTTTTCCCAGTGCCAAACATTTCTGGCAGCTGCCACCTAGAAAAAGGATGCCACCATGGCTGTAACATCCGATCTGTCCCAGGACGGGAGCGTAGTGACCATTACCGTCAGCGGTCGCTTCGATTTCGGCGCACATCACGAGTTTCGTACTGCTTACGAACGATTTGGCAAAGAGGCCGGGGTCTACGAAGTGGACCTTGGCGACGCGACCTACCTCGACAGCTCTGCTCTCGGCATGCTGCTGTTGCTGCGAGACTACGCCGGTGGCGAGGCTGCCCGCGTTCGGCTCAAGCGCCCCAACACTGATGTTCGCAAAATTCTCGCCATCTCGAACTTCGACAAACTGTTCGACATTCAGGGTAATTGATGAGGGTCGGTGACGCGCCGGCCCTCACCATCCTGATTGCCGATGACAACATGACCGACCGCATGTTGCTGTCGGGCATCGTCCGCCGCCAGGGGCACCATGTGCTCCAGGCAGGCAATGGTGAGGAAGCCGTCAGGATATTCGAACAGGTACGGCCGCAGCTGGTGTTGCTCGATGCAATGATGCCGGTCATGGATGGGTTCGAGGCGGCGCGGCAGATCAAGGCGAGGGCAGGCGATGAACTGGTCCCCATCATCTTCCTGACCTCGCTCACTGAGGAACAGGCACTGGTGCAGTGTGTGGAGGCAGGTGGCGATGATTTTCTCGCCAAGCCCTACAACCAGGTGGTGCTCGGCGCCAAGATCAAGGCGATGGAGCGCATGCGCAGGCTGCAGGCCACTGTGCTGGAGCAGCGCGACCTGTTGGCTCACCACCACAACCATCTGCTGAACGAGCAGCGGGTGGCCAAGGCGGTTTTCGATCAGGTAGCGCACTCTGGCTGCCTGAACACCGAGAATATCCGCTACCTGCAATCGCCCTATGCGTTGTTCAACGGCGACTTGTTGCTGGCGGCCTACACCCCCCGTGGGGACATGCACGTGATGTTGGGTGATTTCACCGGCCACGGCCTGCCCGCGGCCGTGGGGGCCATGCCGCTCGCGGAAGCCTTTTATGGCATGGCAGCCAAAGGCTATGGGCTGGCTGAGACCTTGCGAGAGATGAACGCCAAGCTCAAGCGCATCCTGCCCGTAGACATGTTCTGCTGCGCTACCTTACTCAATATCAGCCCGCGGCGGCAGGTGCTCGAGGTGTGGAGCGGCGGCATGCCTGATGGTTACCTGCAGCCTGCCGACGGGCCACGTACCCCTGTTGTGTCGCGTCACCTGCCCTTGGGCATCCTCGAAAGCAAAAGTTTCGACAGCGCGTTCGAGACCATGCCCTTCAGGCCAGGGGATCGCGTGTTTCTGATGTCCGATGGCGTGATCGATACGGCGAACGAACACGACGAGCTGTTTGGCCTGGACCGTCTGCATCGCGTGTTCGATCACAACAAAGACCCCGAGCGCCTGTTCGAAGACATCCGCGAGGCCCTTGCCGAATTCAGAGGCGAGTCTCGGGATGATGTGAGCATGGTGCAGATTCGTGGCTGGGCACCCGGTGAGGCGAGCGAGGCAGTGCTGGCGCCGGTGGACAGCGGGCAATTGACACCCCGGGACTGGTCGGTCGGTTTTGAATTTCGCGCCCAGACGCTGCGCCGTTACAACCCCCTGCCGTTCCTCCTGCAGTTGCTGCTGGAGGTGCAGGGCTTGCGTGACCAGAGCGGCGCGCTTTATACGGTGCTTACCGAGCTATACTCCAACGCTCTGGAGCACGGCGTTCTGGGCTTGGCGTCGAGCCTGAAAGCCGACGCAAAAGGGTTCGCCGAGTACTACGCTCAACGTCAGGCGCGCCTGGAGGCGCTCGAAGAAGGTTATGTGCGGGTAGACCTGGATATACACCCGCTAGCAGGTGGCGGTGGCGAATTGGCGATCAGCGTGCGCGACAGCGGCCCCGGCTTCGACGTCAAGGCCCCCTTGGGCAAGCAGAGCTATTCAGGGCGTGGCATGAAATTGATCAGGGAGCTAGCGCACCAGGCGCAATGGTCCGACGACGGGCGCTGCGCCCGCGTGGAATTCATCTGGAGGACTGAGGCATAATTGCGCGCGATCAAGGAGGACACTGTGGTTATTGAACACCTCGACTATTCAGTGCTGAGTGCGCTGAGGGAAGTGATGGAAGATGAATACCCCCTGTTGCTCGAGACCTTCCTGAGCGACTCCGCCGTGCGTGTCGACCACTTGCACCAGGTGCGTGACGCCAAGGTGCTGGGCCAAGCTGCGCACAGCTTCAAGGGCAGCAGCAGCAATATGGGCGCGGTGTACCTGGCAGAGCTGTGCCGTGAGCTCGAAGAGCGCGCCACACGGGGCCCATTTCAGGGCATCGAAGACCTGGTCAACCGCATAGGCATCGAATTCGGCACGGTACGCAAGCTCTTCGAAGACGAACGGCAGCGCTGCGTACCCTGAGCCTGGCCCGTTAATTGCTAAACCCTTTGCACTGTGCCATCTATTCAGCGCTATGGGGTGTTCTACAT
Source organism: Pseudomonas sp. URIL14HWK12:I12 (assembly GCF_003097135.1). Lineage (GTDB taxonomy): Bacteria > Pseudomonadota > Gammaproteobacteria > Pseudomonadales > Pseudomonadaceae > Aquipseudomonas. Next base: position 267,394 of record NZ_QEQL01000004.1, on the reverse strand, counting down.
GGCTGTCGCTTCCAATCCACTGCTGCAAGCCAATTCCGGCGTCGGTGCCGCCAAGGGCGCTAATGCCCTTGCGGGCAGTTCGCCTTCCAAGCCGGCCAGTTTCACCAACGACGCAGGCCAGAGCTTCTCTCAGGTTTATGCTAGCCAGCAGCCGGCGGCAGCCTTCAATCGGCCGGATACGGCGTCGAAGGCGAGTGGTCATGCATTTGACGCCGCCGACAATAAACCGTCAGCGCCCGACCATGCCCCCGGTGCAAAGGATCAGGTTGCCGCCGGCGGCAAGGATTTGCCGGCCAAGGCCAATGACCGGCCTAGCGGCAACGACAAGGCCTCTTCCTCCGCCAAGGCCGATACCAAGCCCAGCCCCAAAGACAAGGCTGATGTTGCCGATGACAGCGTCTCGGCCGATGACCAAGACGATGATCTTGCAGTCGACGACGGCACCTTGAAGGATCCGCTGGCGCAGATGCCCCCTACAGCGCCTACGCCAGAGCCCACCGTGGCAGCGTCGCAACCTCAGCCTGAGGCCGTGGTGCCGCCGCCTGTGGTTCAGCCACAACCTGCCGTTCAGGCAGCGGCAGCCAGCACCGATGGCGATGAGAGCGGGCCACCGGGTGATGCGCTGGCCGACCTGCCGATGGTGCGCATGGCACTGGAACACAATGCCAAGGCCAACGGTACGACCTCCGCGCATGCCCTGGACGATGACCACGCCGCAAGCCAAGGCGGTGAAAAGGCCGAGGCTCAGCCATTCAGTGAAGTGCTCGATACGCTGGCTCAAGGCAAGTCGGCCGGCCAGGGTGACGCGAGCCAGCTCGGGAACGCGCCGGATGACGAGCACCAGCCCGGCGCGGGCCCCGAGCGCAGTACTCGGCTCGAAGATTTCGCAACTCGCCTGCAAGGCCTGTCCGGCCCGGCGGTGACCGATACGGCCAAGGCCCAGGCTAGCGCCGCGGCCCAACCGCTGCAGATGCAGCAGAGCGGCTGGACCGAAGGGCTGGTGAACCGGGTGATGTACCTGTCGAGCCAGAACCTGAAATCTGCCGATATCAAGCTTAACCCGCTCGAACTCGGCCGCCTGGACATACGTGTGGACGTGACCGCCGACCAGCAGACCCAAGTGACATTCAGCAGTGCGCACATCGCCGTGCGCGAAGCGCTTGAGAGCCAGCAGGGGCGCCTGCGCGACATGCTGGCGCAGCAGGGTTTGAACAACGTCGATGTGAATGTCGCCGACCAATCCCGCCAGCAACAGCAACAGCAGCAACAGCAGCAGGCCCAGGCCAGCCAGCGGGGCCAGGGCAGCGGTGAGCGCGGTGGCAATGGCGGGCGCGGTACTGGCGCCGACGAGGGTCTGGATGCCATCGAGGCGCCTGCAGCGCAGGCCGTGGTGGGCAGTAGCCTGGTCGACTATTACGCCTGAACCCTGCGCTTGGGCTAAGCTTGGGCGCATGAAAACCGTTAATTTCTGGTTGGGCCTGGCCATGCTGAGCTGGGCAACCGGCGCCCAGGCAACATTCCGATGCGGCACTTCGGTGGTCAGCAGCGACGCACGCATGGGTGAGGTGCTGAGCAAGTGCGGGCCGCCGGCCTATAAGTATGTTGAAGAGCCAGCGCCTATCTACGGCGCGGTGCGCATCAGTATCTGGGTGTACGGCCCTAATGGCGGTGCCTGGCAGTACTTGCGATTCATCGAAGACAAGCTGGTCGAGCAGCGTACTGAGCGCAAGCCGCCATTCTAGAAGGCCTGCCTCAGCCTATGCAGTGCCGCTGAAGCAGCAGGGAAGCGGGGTAGCATGTCGCTGGCCATCGGCCTATGCTTGGCGCCTTCGATCCTTCAGCGCTTGAAACCTGCCAATGACCCCAGCCAGCACCGTTCTGGTCATCGACGACGAAGCCCAGATCCGTAAGTTCCTGCGCATCAGCCTGGCCGCGCAAGGCTATCGCGTGCTGGAGGCATCCACGGCCCAGGCTGGCCTGGCGGAGGCTGCCCTCGGCCAGCCAGACCTGATCGTGCTTGACCTCGGCCTGCCCGACCTCGACGGCCAGCAAGTGGTGTGCGAACTGCGCGAATGGACCCAGGTGCCGGTAATGGTGCTGTCTGTACGGGCCAGCGAAGACCAGAAGGTGCGCGCCCTGGACGCCGGCGCCAATGACTACATGACCAAGCCGTTTGGCATCCAGGAGTTTCTGGCGCGTGTGCGAGGTCTGTTGCGCCAGAGCCGCAATCACCCCCCCGAGCAGGCCTTGCTGGTAGAGGTAGGTGCGCTGTACCTGGACTTGGCCGCGCGCCGGGTGACCTTGGCCGGTGAGCCGCTGGCGCTGACGCGCAAGGAATACGCAGTGCTTGCCCAATTGGCCCGCCACCCTGGCCGGGTGATCACCCAGCGCCAGTTGTTGATGGACATCTGGGGCCCTACCCACGCCGAAGACAGCCATTACCTGCGTATCGTTGTCGGCCACTTGCGCCAGAAGCTGGGCGATGATCCGGCCGCACCGCGCTACATCATGACAGAGATTGGCGTCGGCTATCGGCTTGGCGCGCTTTGAGCTTAAAGCCGGCGGCGGTTGTGGCTATAATCGGCGCCCCTGCAATTTCCACCCGCGAGCGTGCTCCGCCCATGTACAACCTGGCCCGCCAGCTGCTGTTCAAACTTTCTCCGGAAACCTCCCACGATCTGTCCCTTGACCTGATCGGCGCCGGTGGCCGGCTGGGTATCAATGGCCTGCTGGCCAAGCCGCCGGCCTTGCACCCGGTGACGGTCATGGGGTTGCAATTTCCCAACCCTGTCGGGCTGGCGGCAGGGCTCGACAAGAATGGCGCGGCCATCGACGGGTTTGCTCAATTGGGTTTTGGCTTCGTTGAAATCGGCACCGTCACTCCGCGCCCGCAGCCGGGCAACCCCAAGCCGCGCCTGTTCAGGCTGCCGCAGGCGCAGGCGATCATTAACCGTATGGGGTTCAACAACCTGGGCGTCGACCATTTGATTGAGCGGGTGCGGGCAGCACGGTTCAAGGGCGTGCTGGGCATCAATATCGGCAAGAACTTCGACACCCCGGTCGAGGCCGCGGTGAGCGACTATCTGATCGGCCTGAACAAGGTCTACGCCCATGCCAGCTACATCACCGTGAACGTCAGCTCGCCAAACACGCCCGGCCTGCGCAGCCTGCAATTCGGTGACTCACTCAAGCAACTGCTGGACGCGCTAGCCGAGCGCCGCGAGGTGCTGGCCACTGAGCATCGCAAACGGGTGCCATTGGCGATCAAGATCGCGCCGGACATGACCGACGAGGAAACTGCCCAGGTTGCGCAGGCGCTGTTGGCCTCGGGTATGGATGCGGTGATTGCCACCAACACCACACTCGGCCGTGAGGGCGTCGAGGGGCTGGCGCATGCCGAAGAGGCCGGGGGTCTCTCCGGCGGCCCGGTGCGCGAGAAGTGCACTCACACCGTACGTGTGCTCGCAACCGAGCTGGGTGGGCGCATGCCGATCATCGCCGCCGGTGGCATCACCGAAGGCGCGCACGCGGCAGAGAAGATCGCCGCAGGCGCGAGCCTGGTGCAGGTCTATTCGGGTTTCATTTACCGGGGGCCGTCGTTGATTCGCGAGGCGGTCGACGCAATCGCTGCGATGCGCTGAAGCGTTGTGAAGGGGCCTCGACGGAGGCCCCTGGGGTCACGTGGCAGGCGTTCCAGCCTTGCCACTCACCCGCCGCCCGGATCAGGCGGGCTGGTCATAACGGTGTTGCACTAGAGAGGTGTCGGCGGCTCAGCCGACCGCGTGAAGTTGGTTAAGGCGATGGATGCCTGCGGTGCCGGTCATGCCGTCCCATTGATCGCTGCGGCCCTCACGCCAGCCGTTGATCCAGGCTTGGCGAACGGTAGGTAAGGTAAAAGGGCATAGCTCGCGGGACTTACCGCTCACACCATATTGGTAGCCTTTGCTGAATGCTCGTTCCAACGGATCACGCTTGAGTCTTCTCATAGGGGTAGGCCCTCGTTGTTGACGTCGCATCGGCCTCCGGGAGGCCGGGCAGAATCGTTCTGCCGGTGATGTTGTGCCCGCTGCCGGCGTCGCGGGCGTCTAAGGCGGTGCATATGAACCGCCTGAGGTGATTTCTAATTCAAATAAGGCGGCGAGGGGAATGATCGTTTTGTCATAACCACGTCATGTTTAGCATCAAGCACGATAAGTAACCGAATAATTTCGGGGTTGCTATTTGTGAAAAGCTCTCAATCAGGGCGCTCTGTGGAAGTTGCAAGCATTAGGCTATTACTTTTGATGGGTTGATGCCTGCGTAGGAATTTAGACGAAGGGTCTGGGTTTTTTTGTAACCTGTGCCCTTGAACTGCCTGCCATCGGCAGGTGGCCTGATGCCATGTGGCATCGCCGTGGCGCTGCGGGACCAGCGCCAGTAACCCGGCTCACCGTGCGCGGTGGCCTTGATGAGGTAGATGATCGATGTCTGAGATGCATGAGTTGTTCCTGACGTGCCCCAAGGGCCTTGAGGGCCTGCTGGCCGATGAAGCCGCCAACCTGGGGCTTGAGGATGTTCGCCAGGCCACCGCGGCTATTCGCGGGCAGGGCTCGCTGGAAACAGCCTATCGTTTGTGCCTCTGGTCGCGCCTGGCCAACCGCGTGTTGCTGGTGCTCTCTCGCTTCCAGATGGCCAACGCCGAAGATCTGTACCACGGCGTGCACAGCCTTGACTGGCAGGAACACCTGGCACCCACCGGTAGCCTGGCGGTGGAGTTCAGCGGCCATGGTTCCGGCATCGACAACACCCATTTCGGCGCCTTGAAGGTAAAGGACGCTATCGTCGACCGCCTGCGTAACGCTGCGGGCGAGCGCCCCTCGGTCGACAAGCTCAACCCTGATGTGCGTATCCACCTGCGCCTGGACAAAGGCCAGGCGATCCTCTCGCTGGACCTCTCCGGGCACAGCTTGCATCAGCGCGGCTACCGCCTTCAGCAGGGCGCTGCACCGCTCAAGGAAAACCTCGCCGCCGCTATCCTGATTCGCGCGGGGTGGCCCCGTATCGCTGCCGAAGGCGGGGCATTGGCCGACCCGATGTGTGGCGTGGGCACCTTCTTGGTCGAGGCGGCGATGATGGCCGCCGACATCGCACCCAACCTCAAGCGTGAACGCTGGGGTTTCAGCGCCTGGCAGGGGCACGTGCCGGCCGTGTGGCGCAAGCTGCACGAGCAGGCTCAGGCGCGCGCCGAAGCGGGCCTGGCACGGCCGCCGCTGTGGATTCGCGGTTACGAAGCCGACCCGCGGCTTATCCAGCCAGGGCGCAACAACGTCGAGCGTGCCGGCCTGAGCGACTGGATCAAGATCTACCAAGGTGAAGTGGCCACTTTCGAACCGCGCCCTGACCAGCACCAGAAAGGCCTTGTGGTGTGCAACCCGCCCTATGGCGAGCGCCTCGGCGATGAAGCCAGCCTGCTCTACCTCTACCAGAACCTCGGCGAGCGGCTGCGCCAGGCTTGCCTGAACTGGCAGGCGGCGGTGTTCACCGCCGCCCCCGACCTGGGTAAGCGCATGGGCCTGCGCAGCCACAAGCAGTACGCCTTCTGGAACGGCGCGCTGCCGTGCAAGCTGTTGTTGATCGACGTAGTGCCTGCGCAGTTCGTTACCGAGCGGGGCGAGCGCCCGCAAGGCGAGGAGGGCGTTGCACCTTCCCCGGCCAATGCCCCGGCGCGGCTGTCGGAGGGCGGGCAGATGTTCGCCAATCGCCTGCAAAAGAACCTGCGCCAACTGGGCAAGTGGGCCCGCCGGGAGCAGGTGGAATGCTACCGGGTGTATGACGCCGACATGCCCGAGTACGCCGTGGCTGTCGACCTTTACCGCGACTGGGTGCACGTGCAGGAATACGCCGCGCCCAAGTCGATCGCCCCGGAAAAGGCCCAGGCGCGTTTGCTCGACGCGCTGGCAGCGATCCCACCGGCGCTGGGTGTCGACCCGCGCCAGGTGGTGGTCAAACGCCGCGAGCGCCAGGCTGGCAGCCGCCAGTACGAACGCCAGGGTAGCGAAGGGCGCTTCATGGAAGTCAGTGAAGGCGGCGCGCGGCTGCTGGTGAACCTGACCGATTACCTGGACACCGGGCTGTTTCTTGACCACCGGCCAATGCGCCTGCGGCTGCAGCAGGAGGCTGCCGGCAAGCGCTTTCTCAACCTGTTCTGCTATACCGGTACCGCAACGGTGCATGCCGCCAAGGGCGGTGCACGTAGCAGCACCAGCGTCGACCTGTCGCGTACCTATCTTGACTGGGCGCGGCGTAACCTGTCTTTGAACGGGTTTTCCGATAAGCACCGCCTGGAGCAGGGCGACGTCATGGAGTGGCTCGAAGGCCATCGCGAGGCGTACGAGTTGATCTTCATCGACCCGCCGACTTTCTCCAACTCCAAGCGCATGGAAGGGGTGTTCGACGTGCAGCGCGACCACGTACGCCTGATCGACCTGGCCATGGCCCGCCTGGCCGAAGGCGGCGTGCTGTATTTCTCCAACAACTTCCGCAAGTTCGTGCTCGACGAAACCCTGCAGCAGCGCTATCGGGTAGAGGAGATCACCGCGAGCACCCGGGCACCGGACTTTGCCCGTAACGACAAGATCCACCGTGCGTGGCGCATCACCACGGCTTGAGCCGATGCCCCGGGGCGCCGGGGCTATTCATTTGGGTGGCGAATCGCTATAACCGTGTGACGCGTTTGTGAGAAAAGCCGATGCCGCCGTCCGCTCGCCCCAGAATCCTCGGTTTCATCAGCGAAGGCGCATCAGCCTGGCTGGTCGCATGCGTGGGGCTGTTGGGCGGCGGGTTGGTCAGTGTGATGATTGCGTCGGGGCTGGACCACCTGGCGCAGGAGCAACTCCACCAGCGCTTCGAATTGTTGGCTCAGGAGCGCTTCAGCCGGCTGCAGGAACGTTTTTTCGACCAGCAACAGCGCTTGGCCAGCCTTCAGCGGTTTTTCGCCTTTTCCGAACAGGTGAGCCGCAGCGAGTTCAACGGCTACGCGGGGCCGTTGTTGCAATTGACACAAACCTACGCGTGGCTGCCGCGCATCACTGATGCCGAGCGTGACGCCTTCGAGCGCCGCGCCAGGGTCGAGGGCTTGCCGGGCTTTTCCATTCTCGACTGGAACGGCGCAAAGCCGGCCCCGGCTGGACGGCGCGCCGACTACTACCCGGTCTTCTATCTTCGTAGTGCGAGCCGGATGCAAATGCCCTTGGGCTTGGACCCCCGCAGCGAGCCGGTGCGCGCGGCTGCCTTCAACCAGGCGGTGGCGACTGCGGCAGCAGCGGCCAGCGCGCCGTTGAAGCTGATGGGCATCGAACCTGAACGGGCCCAAGGTTTGCTGCTGGTGGCCCCGGTCTACCAGGCTGGCACCCCGGCTGGCGCAGGGCCGCCCATGGGGTTCGTAACCGCTGCGGTGAGCATCGGTCAATTGATGACCGAAGGTTTGCCCAAGCCTGGGGAGGACAACCTGCGATTGACTGTGCGAGATGTGACCCTTCCGGCTGAGCCGCTGTTGCTATACAGCACCGGTGCGAGCGCACCTGGCATGCCGCTGATGCAAACCCGGACGTTGCAGATGGGTGGGCGCGTGTATCAACTGGCGATTGTGCCCAGCGAAGTATTCGCCCTTGCCAACCGCACTTCCACCGCACAGGTCGCGCTGCTGTTCGGTGGCTTGCTCAGTGTGTTGGTGGCTGGCTTGCTCTTCAGCCTGGTGAGCCAAGGCCAGCGGGCCCTGGCACTGGTTGCACGGCGTACCGCGCAGCTGTCCGAGAGCGAAACGCGCCTGCGCCGAATCCATGGGCAATTACAGAACGTGCTGGACGCCGCGACCGAAGTTGCGATCATCGCAACCGACCTGAAAGGCTGCATCACAACCTTCAACGCCGGGGCCGAGCGCATGCTGGATTACCGCGCCGAGCAGGTGGTGGGCAAACTCAGCCTGGCCGACCTGCATGTCCATCATGAGCTGCGCGAACGGGTACGTGACTGCGTAGATGAGCGAGGGCTGCCCTGCTCGCCGGCGCGGGCAATGCTTGAAGCCAGCCTGCGCGATGAGGCCCCGCAAGCACAGCACTGGACGTTGGTCCGGCGCAACGGCGCTCAGGTCGCCGTCAGCATGCTGGTGACCGCCGTGCACGATGAGCATCAACAGGCCATCGGCCACTTGGCAGTGTGCCAGGACGTGACTGAAAGCCAGCGCACCTTGCAGGCCCTGGCGGCGCGCGATCGCCTGCTGGAAAAACTCAGCGCTGAAGTGCCGGGCGGAATCTTCCAGTTCCGCCTGGGCGCCGATGGCAGCAACTGCTTCACTTACCTGAGCCGCGGCATGCAGGACATCTACGAAGTGGCACCTGAGCGGCTCTATGCCGATGGGGCTCCGGCCTTCGAACGCATGCACCCGGCCGATGTGGATATGGTGCGCGAGTCGATCCGGGTATCTGCCCGAGAGCTCAGCCGCTGGCGCCAAGAGTACCGCGTATGCCTGCCGCGCCAGGGCCTGCGTTGGGTGCGTGGCGAGGCAACCCCTGAAGCCATGCCGGACGGCGCGATCATCTGGCATGGCTCGCTGTTCGACATCACTGACCTCAAGCGGGTGGAAGAAGAGCTGCGTGCGCTGTCGATCACCGATGCACTCACTGGCATCAATAACCGTCGCTACTTTCAGGAGCGCCTGCAGGCCGAGCTCGAACGCGCCCGCCGCGACGGTACACCGTTGTCAGTGATCATGCTGGATGTCGATCACTTCAAGTCGGTCAACGACCGTTTCGGCCACGCCCTGGGTGACACGGTTTTGCAAGCCCTGTGCCGCCGGGTCGCGGCGCGGTTGCGGCGCAATGACATTTTCTGCCGCCTGGGCGGCGAGGAGTTCATCATCCTTTGCCCAAGCACCGACGGCGCCCAGGCGCAGGCCCTGGCTGAAGACCTGCGCCAGGCGCTGGAGCGAGCGCCGGTGGACGGCGTTGGTGTGGTGACCGGCAGTTTCGGTGTGGCCAGCTGGCAGGCCGGGGAGGGTGGAGATGCCTTGCTGCAGCGCGCCGACGCCGCTGTGTATGCGGCCAAGCAGAAGGGGCGCAATCGGGTCGAGCCTCATGCTTGAGCCACTGGCCAAGTTTGGGTAGCGTGGGTGGCTTGCCCATTCCAGGACGGCCGCCTTTCATGTCATCTGTTTCAGGTTTCGTCCGCGTTCGCGGTGCTCGTGAACACAATCTCAAGAACGTCGATGTCGACATCCCGCGCGATGCACTGGTGGTCTTCAGCGGTGTCTCGGGCTCTGGCAAATCCTCCTTGGCCTTCGGCACGTTGTATGCCGAGGCGCAGCGGCGCTATTTCGAGTCAGTGGCGCCGTATGCCCGGCGGTTGATCGACCAGGTCGGCGTTCCGGACGTCGACAGCATCGACGGGCTGCCACCTGCGGTTGCGCTTCAGCAGCAGCGCGGGACCCCCAGCACCCGCTCGAGCCTTGCCAGTGTCACCGGCCTGGGCAGCCTGGTGCGCATGCTCTACTCGCGGGCGGGGCACTTTCCCGACGGTGCGGCGATGCTTTATGCCGAGGATTTTTCGCCCAATACCCCCCAAGGGGCCTGCCCCACCTGCCACGGGATGGGGCGGGTGTATGAAGTCACCGAGCGTTCGATGGTGCCGGACGACTCATTGACTATTCGTGAGCGGGCCGTCGCGGCTTGGCCCACCGCCTGGCAGGGGCAGAACTACCGCGACATCCTGGTCACGCTCGGCTACGACGTCGACCGGCCATGGCGCGAGCTGCCTCAGGCGCAACGGGACTGGATTCTGTTCACCGACGAAACGCCCACCGTGCCGGTGTACGCCGGCATGAGCCCCGAGCAGACCCAGCGCGCCCTCAAGCAGAAGCTGGAGCCTAGCTACATGGGCACGTTCTGCGGCGCACGCCGCTATGTGCTCCATACCTTCAGCCACTCGCAAAGCGCGCAGATGAAAAAACGTGTGAGCCAGTTCATGGTCGGTAGCCTCTGCCCGGCCTGCCATGGCAAGCGGCTCAAGGCCGAGGCACTGGCCGTGCGATTTGCCGGGCTGGACATCGGCGAGCTGCAGCGCCTGCCGCTCACGCGCCTGGCGGTGCTGCTCGAAACAGTCGCCGGCGGGCAACCTGGCGAGGGCCTAAGCGCCGAGAAAGCCCTCGCCGCGCAGCACATGGCTGCTGGGCTGCTGACACGCATCGCCACGCTCACCGACCTGGGCCTTGGCTACCTCACCCTTGAGCGCGGCACTACCACGCTATCATCGGGCGAGCTGCAACGGCTGCGCCTGGCCACCCAACTGACCTCGCAACTGTTTGGTGTGGTGTATGTGCTCGATGAGCCCTCTGCCGGCTTGCACCCGGCCGATGGCGATGCCTTGCTTGAAGCCCTGGAGGGGCTCAAGCGCGCGGGTAATTCGCTGTTCGTGGTCGAGCATGACCTGCGCACCCTGCGCCGTGCGGACTGGATCGTCGACGTCGGCCCCGATGCGGGTGAGCAAGGCGGCCAGGTGCTCTACAGCGGGCCGCTGGCCGGGCTGGCCGAGGTGACCAGTTCGCACACTGCACGCTACCTCTTCGACCAGGTGCCGGTCGAGGCGCGGGTGGCCAGGCCGACCCACGGCTGGCTGAGGCTTGCCGGAGTCACCCGCAACAACCTGCGCGAGCTGGAGGCTGCTTTCCCGCTGGGGTGCCTCACGGCGGTGACCGGGGTGTCGGGGTCGGGCAAATCCAGCCTGGTAAGCCAGGCTTTGCTGGAATTGGTAGAGCAAGGCCTGGGCAAGGCGCCGCAAGTGCCGGAAGCCGAAGCGGAGCTTGAAGACCTCTCCCTGGAGCGCACCCAGGGCACGGTGGTGGAGGGGCTGGAGCACCTGCGCCGGTTGGTGTGGGTGGATCAGAAGCCGATCGGGCGCACCCCGCGCTCGAACCTGGCCACCTACACGGGCCTGTTCGATGCGGTGCGCAAACTCTTCGCTGGCACCGAAGCGGCCAAGGCGCGCGGCTTCGATGCCGGGCAATTTTCCTTCAACGTTGCCAAGGGGCGCTGCCCACGCTGCGAAGGTGAGGGGTTCGTCAGCGTCGAGCTGCTGTTCATGCCGTCGGTGTACGCGCCCTGCCCAGTCTGCGAAGGCGCACGCTACGCGCCGCCGACCCTTGAAGTGACCTGGCAGGGCCTTACCGTCGCCCAGGTGCTGGCCCTGACCGTGGAGCAGGCCTGCACGGTGTTCGCCGAGCAGCCAGCGGTGGCGCGGCCGCTGGCGGTGCTGCGCGACATCGGCCTTGGCTACCTGCGCCTCGGCCAGCCAGCCACGGAGCTGTCCGGTGGTGAGGCGCAGCGTATCAAGCTGGCCACCGAACTGCAGCGGGCGCAGCGGGGCGGCACGCTCTATGTGCTCGATGAGCCCACTACCGGCCTTCACGCCAGCGACGTTGACCGGTTGATGGCGCAGCTGCACCGGCTGGTGGATGAGGGCAGTACGGTGGTGCTGGTGGAGCACAACATGCGCGTGGTCGCCCAGGCCGACTGGCTGCTGGACATCGGCCCAGGCGCGGGCGAGGAGGGCGGGCAGATCGTCTATGCCGGCAGGCCGGCCGATATCGGTACGTGCGCCAACAGCCGCACGGCCGTCTACCTGTAGGCCCGTACTGGGCGGCCGGGGCCGCCCATTCGGTTCAGCTGGCGGCTTTGGCGACGCCTTCCAGAGCCGCGCGCAGTTGCTGGGCGTCAGCGAATTTCTTCACTTCAGCCACCTTGCCGCCGCGTACGGCCAGCCATTGCACGGTGTCGCGGTCACCGTCCAGAGGGCCGGCGACGCGCGCTTGCTGGTCAAGCAGGATGCGGTATTTGGCCGAGCGCATTGACGGGATGGCGAAGACTTTAGCCACCGCCGGCATGCGCTCGATGTCGGCCACGTACACGGCGTGGCGGGCTTCCAGGTAGCCGCTAGGCTGATCCTTGAGCGCAGCATCCATCAACTTCGCAGCGCTCATGCTGCGAGCGACCAATATCAGTTGGGTGTCTGGCCCCAAGGTGAAGGGCGCGTCGAACTGATCGAGCAGGGTGAATGCAGGCACCGGGTCGCCGGGCTGGGCGGCCTGGGCGTACAACGGCAAACACAACAGGCAGGCGGCAAGCGCATGTCGAAGCGTCATCGGGCAATGTCTCACTGGGGCCTGCCGGGCGGTCACCCGGCGATCGAGGAAGGCTTGAATGGCCGGCAGGCCTGGGCGGAAGAGGGTGGGGTTATTCGGCTTTTTCCGGGGCGGGGGTGCCGGCCTGAATGCGCTTGTAGATTTCTTCGCGGTGTACTTGAACGTCTTTGGGTGCGTCGATGCCGATGCGCACCTGCATGCCCTTCACGCCGAGAATAGTGATCTTGATATCGTCGTTGACAACAATGCTTTCGCCGACTTTGCGCGTGAGAATCAGCATGTAAGGCTCCTTGATCCTTGCTGGGGTACCGCTCTGGGTGACGTAATGTCGTTGACCAAGAGACGCTGTAATTAACGATTAATTCCAAAGCAGTGTAGACACATAAGAAAATGCTTACGGAATAAACCGCTTTGGCGTACACAAGTATCGCTTGAACAGGCACTGGCGCCTAGCACGAGCGGATGAATTGTTTCAATTGCCACCATTACCGCTTTCAGGGTTGCCACTGTATGGCTTCGCCGTCGAGCAGCCGATTCAGATAAGTCGCTGCACTGATCAACGCCAGATGGCTCAGGGCTTGAGGTGCATTGCCAAGGGGGTGGGCGTGCGAGTCGAACTCCTCTGCGTACAACCCGGTCGGGCCGGCGTAGCGCAACAATTGCTCAAACTCCAAGTGCGCGCGGTCCACTTCCCCAGCGCGCGCCAGGCACTCGACGTACCAGAACGAGCAGGCCGTGAACGCCCCTTCCTGGCCCGGCAGGCCGTCATCCTCGCGGTAGCGATACACCATGCCGTCGCGTACCAGCTCCCGTTCGATGGCCCTCAACGTGGAGAGCCATTGCGGGTCGGTAGCGCCCACGAAGCGTACCAGCGGCATCAGCAGCATCGCGCCATCCAGGCCGGTGCCTCCACGTGTCTGAACGAAGTGGCCCAGGTCCTGGTTCCAGAAGTTGTCCCAGATATCGTTGTGAATGGCCTGCCGCGCGTGCTCCCATTTGGCGAAAGGTGCGGGCAGCGAGCGCTTTTGCGCCAATCGGATGGCGCGGTCTACCGCCACCCAGCACATCAGCCGCGAATGCAGGAAGTGTTGCGGTGCATCGCGTTTTTCCCAGATACCGACGTCCGCTTCTTCCCAATGTGCACACACGTGCTCCACCAATGTCTGGCAGTTGCGCCAGCCTTGGTGGGTCATGGCTTCGCCGTATTTGTTGGCCAGGTATACCGCGTCCATCAGCTCGCCGTAGATATCCAGCTGCTTCTGCTCATAGGCCTGGTTGCCAACGCGCACCGGCGTCGCGCCACCGTGGCCGCGCAAGTGCTCCAGGGTGGATTCCGGCAGCTCCTCACGGCCGTCCTGGCCGTACATGAGCCGAAGGGGGCGCTGTTCGCCACAGCAATCGCTGACGCGCTCGCGTACCCAGTGCACGTAGGCGTTGGCCTCTTCGCTGAAGCCTAGGCGCATGAAGGCGTAGACGGTAAAGGAGGCGTCACGGATCCAGGTATAGCGGTAATCCCAGTTGCGTTCCCCTCCTGGGGTTTCAGGCAGCCCGAAGGTGGGCGCTGCGAGAATCGCGCCGTGCTGGCGTGAGGTGAGCAACTTCAGCACCAGCGCAGAGCGCTCTACCGCCTCTCGCCAGCGGCCGCGATAGCGCGACTTCGACAGCCAATCGCGCCAGAACGAAAGCGTATCGTTCAGGCAGCGCTCGGCATGGCCAGCCTCCACCAGCGGGTCATCCTCAGCGCCCAGGATGAATTCGGCGCATTCACCCTGTTCAAGGTCGAAGTACGCGTGCGCGGCCTGGTCCTGCACGTGGAGCGGCTGGCTGCCCACCAGGCGCAGGCTGGGCTGGCCGGGGGCGCTGAAATGCACGGCGCTGCCTTGGGCCTGGGCGTGCGTCTGGGCCCGGGCATAATCGTGGGCGACCCGGCAGTGCAGCTCGATACGGGCACGGCCATGGGCGACCTGCACCCGCCGCACGATGCGTGGCGGTGCCTCAGCAGACACCGTGATCGGCATCAGGTCGGTAACTTCGACCATGGTGTCGCCGCTGATCCAGCGGGTGCGCAACACGTTGCTGCCCGGTAGGTAGATCTGCATCCTGCGGGCATCCGGCAGTACCGGCGCAAGCCGGAACAGCCCCGCCTTGGGCGTATCGAGCAGGGCGCAGAACAGTGTGGGGCTGTCGAAATCCGGCCAGCAGCAGAAATCGATGCTGCCATCGCAGGCCACCAGGGCGGCGCTGCGCATATTGCCGATGATGCCGTGATCGGCGATCGGTTGCGGGCGCCAGGTTTCATCCATTATTACGAAACTCCGGGTACAGGCTCATGCCGCCGTCGATGAACAAGGTGGTGCCGTGCACGTAGTCCGACAGGTCGGAGGCGAGCCACAGCACGGCATTGGCTACATCCTGCGGCTCGCCGATCCGGCCGTAGGGGATCAGCTCCAGCAGGCGCTTGGCGGCCTCGCCCTGGGTGTTTTCGGCGTTGATGGCGGTGGCGATGGCGCCCGGCGCAATGGCGTTGATGCGGATGCGCTCGCTGCCCAGCTCTTGTGCAAGGGTTTGCATCAGCAGGTCGATACCGCCTTTGGACGCGGCGTAGTTGGCATGGCCCGCCCAGGGAATGCGCTGGTGAACCGAGCTCATGTGGATGATCTTGCCGTGGGCGCGTGACAGCCAGGGGCGGGGCCCTTGGCGGCGGAACTGGCGCAACGCTTCACGCGCGCAGAGAAACTGGCCGGTGAGGTTGGTGGAGATCACTGTGTTCCAGTCTTCCAGGCTCATGTCGGCGATCGCTGCGTCTTTTTGCAGGCCCGAGTTGGCCACGAGAATATCCAGCGCACCGAAGGCCTCCACCGTCTGCTCGACCAGGCGCTTTACATCGCTTTCGCTCGACACATCGCCAGCCAACGCTATGGCCTGGCCGCCCTGTTCGCGGATGCGTGCGGCCAAGGCCTCGGCAGGCTCGGCGTGGCTGTGGTAGTTGATTGCAACCCAGGCACCGGCTGCCGCGAGAGTCTCGGCGCAGGCATAACCCAGCCCCGAGCTGGCGCCGGTAACCAGCGCGACTTGCTTGCTCAGTGAAATGTTCATCGTCTTTAGCCTGTGCGGTAAGCGTCTGTCAGCTGACCGGCGGGCTGCTGGCAGAGTTCCAGGCTGAATTATCAGAACCAGCGTGCAGTCGAAGTTCAGTCATTACTCGAATGGGAGCCCTGCCATGACTGGCCCAGCCAAACGCGAAGACCTCGACCACAAGCCTGAAAACGCCGGTAAGGTCGGCGAGCAGAACAAGCAGCTCAATGAGAAGGGTGAGCACAAGCGCGCCCCTGCCAACCCCGACCCCCGTCAGAGTTGATGCGCCACCTGTTCCAGCTTCTCCAGGAACGCCGCAAGCACTACTTCCTCCTCGCGTAACCCCACCCGCTTGCGGGGCTTGGGCAGCTTCTCCAGCTCCCCCATGGCAAAGCGCTCGAGCACGGCGGGGTGGATATAGCAGCGCCGGCACACTGCCGGGGTGTTCCCCAGTGCCCTGGCCACGGCCTTCACCTGATCGACGATATGCCGTTTAGCTTCGGCGTCCGGTTGCCAGGGCAACTCGCGAAGCATCGACAGCGCCAGCGCCGAGCCCGCCCAGGTGCGGTAATCCTTGGCGGTGAAATCCTCGCCGTGCAGGGTTTTGAGGTACTCGTTCACGTCGTGGGAGCTGACGCTGTGGCGGTTGCCGTCATCGTCGAGGTACTGGAACAACTGCTGCCCCGGTAATTCCTGGCACCTGCGGATGATCCGCGCCAGGCGTTTATCGTTGAGCTCAACGGCGTGTTCTACACCGCTTTTACCTCGAAAGTGGAATTTCACGGCTGCGCCCTGGACTTCAGCATGGCGGTTACGCAGGGTCGTCAGGCCGTAGGAACGGTTGTCCCGGGCGTACTGGGTGTTGCCGATGCGTATCAGCGTCTGGTCCAGCAAGCTCACCACCAGTGCCATCACCGTCTCGCGTGACAGCCCTGGCGTGGCCAGGTGAGCTTCCAGTTGCTTGCGCACCTTGGGCAGGCCTTTGCCGAAGGCGATCATCCGCGCGTATTTGTCGGCATCGCGCAGCTCGCGCCACAGCGGGTGATAGCGGTATTGCTTGCGGCCCCGTGCATCGCGGCCGGTGGCCTGCAGGTGGCCGGCCGGGTCGGGGCAGATCCATACGTCGGTATAGGCCGGTGGAATGGCCAGCTTGTTCAGGCGCTCGATCGTCGCTTTGTCGCGGATGCGCTCGCCGTCCAGGTCGAAATAGGCGAAGCGGCCGCGCACCTTGCGGCGTTGCCAGCCGGGTTGGCCGTCGTCGACGTAATGCAGGCTGGGGGGCAGGATCGGTTCGGGCATGGCAGGTCGTCCGTGGGATGGCTCTGTAGGATTGACCTGCAGTGCTTGGGAAAAGTCCTACAAAACAACGGGGTGATGGTGGTGAGTGGTCCCCAAAATTTCCATTTTTCTGATGAGTGTTGCTGAAAAATCCTACAGAAGTGTCAGCACCCCCCTTCGCATAATGGCGCTCCGCAAGTATTGCACCCTCGTGCCAAGGAGCGCCCGTGTACCGAGCCCTGATCGTTGACGATCACCCCTTCATTCGCGCAAGCGTTGCACTGTTGCTGGGCCAGGACGGCGTACGCACCGTGGGAGAGGCCGATAACGGGCGCCTGGCATTGCAACTGGCCCGTGAACTGGTACCGGACCTGGCCATCGTCGACCTGGCGATGCCGCAGCTCGATGGCCTGGCGGTGATCGCCCGGCTGCGCGCGATGTGCCTGCCGATCCGGGTGCTGGTACTGACCTCTCAACCCGCGGAGTTCTACGCCCTGCGCTGCCGCCGGGCAGGTGCCATGGCGTTCATTTCCAAAGCGGACGACCTCGGTGAACTGCGCAATGCCGTGCAGGCCGTAGCGCAGGGTTACAGTTATTTCCCCGCCGTGGCCATGAGCAGCGTTCGCACCAGTGACGCCAGCGACTCCGAAGTGCGCGCGCTCGCATCACTGAGCGACCGCGAAATGATGGTGCTGCATCACCTTTCGCGCGGGTTCAGCAACAAGGACACTGCCGCCAACATGGCCTTGAGCGTCAAGACCGTGAGCAGCTACAAACTTCGGCTGATGCAAAAGCTGCACTGCAGCTCGCTGGTTTCGCTGGCCGACGTTGCCCGCCGCCATGCGTTGTGCTGAGCGCGGCCGGGCCTGCCATTGGCTGATGCTGTGGCTGCTGGCTTGGGCTTCAGCCTGCGCCGGGCAAGATCAGCCACCTTTACGCGGCAGGCTACAGGCCTCACCTGGCTGGCACAGCCGGCTGGCCTTGAGCGCCGGCGATCGGCAGTGGCTTCAGGCGCGCGGTGCGTTGCGCATTGGCGTAGGCCAGCTTGATTACCCACCCTTTGACATGAGCGGCGACGGCCCGGCCTATGAGGGCATCAACGCCGACATGGCCGGGCTGCTGGGGCAACTGCTGGGCGTGCCGGTGCAGGTGCATCGGTTCATCGACCGCGATGCCGCGTTCACTGCCTTGCGCGAAGGTGAGGTTGACCTGGTTGGCGGTGCCGGAGCCTTCGACGCCGTGTTGCACCATGCCGCCCTGAGCGTACCTTACGCAACCGAGCACCCAAGCCTGGCCCGCCGCATCGATACCCCCACCCTGGCCGCCGACTGCGGCCCGCGCGCGGCGGTGGTCGCCGGTTACATGCCCATGGCACGGGTGGTAAGCCTGTGCCCTCACGCTGTGGTAACCACTTACCCGTCGCTGCTGGCTGCGCTGGCTGCAGTGTCGTTCGGCCAAGCCGATGTGGTGCTGGGCAACGCGGTTGCGCTGCGCCGGCAGCTGGACCGCAGCCAACTGAACAACCTGGGCCTGGCGCCCTTGCGCAGTGAAAGCCCCGCAGGCCTGGGTTTCGCCATCAACCCCAAGCAAGCCCGGCTGCGCGGGCTGGTCGACCGCGCCATCGAGGCAATGGGTAGCGAACTGCCCAGCCATCTGCTGCGCACGTGGGCGGTCAACCCGCTGGTGCCAATGCCTGAGGGCCGGCTCAACCTGAGCGAGGCCGATCGCGCCTGGGCCGCCTCGCAGCCCACCATCACCGTGGCAGTGAACGGGCGTTTCGTGCCGGTGGCGCATTTGAACGACCAAGGCATGCTCAGCGGCATTGCCGGCGATGTGCTCAGCCGCATCAGCCAGCTGACCGGCCTTCGCTTCGAGGCGTTGCCGGTGGCCAACCTTCCCGAGTTGATCGAGGCGGTGGACAGCGGCCGTGCGCGCATGGCCTCCAGCGTGCCGGCCACGGCCGAGCGCCGCCGGCATCTGCTGTTTTCTCGCGCCTGGCTGGCCAGCAGTATGGTGCTGGTCAGCCGCCGGCAGGCCGATGCCCCGGCGACGTTGAACGACATGGCCGGCCGCACCTTGGCCATTCCCCAAGGCAGCCCTGGCTGGCAGGCCGCGCAGGCCCTGGCACCCTCGGTGCGCCGCCTGCCAGCACTGGGCACCGAGCAGGCGCTGGCGCAGGTCGCCCGCGGCCGTGCCGATGCGGCGTTGGTGAGCCTGGTGAGTGCCCGTGCCCTGATCGCCCGCGACGCCCCTGGCGAGCTTCACATCAGTGCGGCATTGCCCCTGCCGCCGCTGCGCTTCCGGTTCGCCATGGGCCCTGAAGATGGGCGACTGCAGCGGATCATCGATCAGGCTCTGGATTACCTGGCGCCCACCGAGCTGGAAGACATCAGCCGGCGCTGGCGCGGGCGTGTGGCGATGGGGGAGTCGAGCTGGCCGCGCTATGGCTTGGCCATCGTGGCCGGGTTGGTGGCAGCCGTGCTGTTGTGCCTGCTCGCACTGGCCTGGGCCGGGTACCTTCGCCGGCAAGTGCAGTGGCGCAAGGCGGCGGAAGCTGCGCTGACCGACCAGCTGGAGTTCATGCGGGTGCTGATCGACGGCACGCCGCACCCCCTGTACGTACGCGACCGCCGCGGGCGCCTGCTCAACTGCAATGCCAGCTACC
Source organism: Pseudomonas sp. URIL14HWK12:I12 (assembly GCF_003097135.1). GTDB lineage: Bacteria > Pseudomonadota > Gammaproteobacteria > Pseudomonadales > Pseudomonadaceae > Aquipseudomonas. The sequence continues at coordinate 248,207 of NZ_QEQL01000004.1, read as the reverse complement.
TCGAAACCTTCGGTGTGCGCCGCGAATCGCTGTTGGGCAGGCGGGCCACCGACAGCCTGCCGCTGGCCCTGGCACAGCGCGAAGCGTTCGAGCAGGTCTACCGGCAGGCCGTTGCCACCGGCGAGCCGGTCATTGCCGACTACCGCGTGAACCTGGACGATGGCCGCGTGCTAACCCTCTACCACTGGACCTTGCCGTACCGTGGCAGCGACGGTGCCGTCGCCGGCCTGATCTGCGGCTGGGTGGATGTGACCGAGCGCCAGTGCCTTTACGAGGCGGTGCGCCGGGCCCGTGACGATGCCGACGCCGCCAACCGCGCCAAAACCCGCTTCCTTGCCACTGCCAGCCACGAGATCCGCACCCCGATGAACGCCGTGCTGGGCATGCTTGAGCTCGCTCGCAGGCATGCCGAGCAGGGCCAGGTCAACGAGCTGGCGCTGGACGTCGCCAGCGAGGCTGCCACCGGCCTGCTGGCGCTGCTCGACGATGTGCTGGACATCAGCCGCATCGAAGCGGGCCAGCTGAGCCTTCACCCACAACCCGTGGCCCTGAACGAAGTGATAGAAGCCTGCGTGCGGCTGTTCAATGGCCAGGCCCGCCACCGCGGCGTGCGCCTGCGAATGGCGCAGCGTGGCGGGCCGTGGGCGGTGCAGGCCGACCCATTGCGGCTACGGCAACTGCTGGGCAACCTGCTGAGCAATGCAATCAAGTTCACTCCGAAAGGCCAGGTGCGCGTGCGCCTGCTGGCCGTGCCTGGCGAGGGTCACCTGCACGTGCGCCTGGTGGTGATCGACAACGGCATCGGCATCCCCGCCAGCGATCTGGCGAGCCTCGGCCAGCCCTGGTCGCAGGCGACCAACCATCAGCAAGGCAACCTGCCAGGCTCGGGCCTGGGCCTGAACATCTGCCATCACTTGGCACGGCTGATGGGCGGCGCGTTGAAGTTGAGCAGCCGACTAGGCGAGGGCACACGTGTGCAACTGAGCCTGCAGCTGCCCTGCACCGAGCTGCCGGGCGGCCAGCCCATACCGGCCGCCGGCGAGCCACCACGCCAAGCACCGCTGCGCATCCTGGTGGTCGAAGACTACACCCCCAGCCGCCTGCTGCTCGACCAGCAACTGCGCCACCTCGGCCACCAGGTGACCCTCACCAACGACGGCCGGGCCGGATTGCGCGACTGGCTGGCCGAGCCGTTCGACAGGGTCATTTGCGACTGCCACATGCCGGGCATGGACGGCTACCAGTTGGCGCGGGCGATTCGCCTGGCCGAGCGACGCCAGGGGCGCACGCCGGTGCGCCTGCTGGGCTACACCGCAGAACCGGGCAGCGCGCAACGCGAGCGTTGCCTGCGCGCGGGCATGGATGACTGCCTGATCAAGCCGCTGGGGCTGCGTGCGCTGGCCGAGGCGCTGCAGGGTGAGGCGGCGCAGGGTGGAGCCGACAACCCTTTGCCCTACGACCCCCAGGTGCTCGACGGCCTGGCGGGGGCTGAACCAACCACCTTGGCCAACCTGGCGCAGACCCTGATCGATGCGTTACGCCAGGATCATGCGTTGCTGGCCAGAGAAGGTGTGGATCGTGAAGTGTTGCACCGGGTGCTGGGCGGCGCGCGTATCGTGCGGGCCAGGGCAGTGATTGAATTGTGCGAAGCGGTGCGGCGGGAGGCGGACCAATTGCCGGCGCTGCTGGCGGCGATGGAGCAACTGGTCGCCGCGTTGGAGGCCCGCAAGCGTGTGGTGCACGTGGGCGGGTGAGCACCGTGAACCCGCTGCGCCCGGGGCGCTACCCATGCGCGCTCCCGCGCGCTTCCGGGCGCAGCGGCATGCTCAGGAGGGTTCGGCGCCGAGGCCCGCGGGGGCATCGCCCAAGCGCACGCTGATCAACTCCAGCAAGGCTCGCACCCGGGCAGTCACCGAATGGCGATGGCTGTACGCGCCCAATAACTGCAGAGGCGCTGGGCGCAGGTCTAGAGGCACCTCCTGCAAAAGGCCGGCCGCAAGGTCATCCTGGCAGGGATAAGCCGCCACAATTGCAAACCCGATGCCTTGCCGTGCGCCCGCCACGGCGAGTTCTCCACTGTTGACGCGGTAGCGGCTGCGGATCGGCACCTTGACGATCTGCCCGGCCGCATCCAGAAACTGCCATGGCTGCCCTTTCAGTGCACTGAGCGTCGTGATGCAGGGCAGAGACTTCAGCTCGCGTACGCGGCGGGGCATCCCGGTCTTGGCCAAAAGAGAGGGGGAGGCCACCACGATGCTGGGCAGCGTGGCCAGTTCGCGGGTGATGAATTCGCTGTCCTGCTGAGGCCCTCGGTGGAAAACGATGGAAAGATCGATGTTTTCCCGAAGCACCTCCAGCCCGGTCATCCGGGTATCGCATTCAAGCTCGATGCCTGGATGAAGGCTGCAAAATTCGGCCAGGATGGGCCCCAGCAGCCTGGGCGCCTCCCCCGGCATGCACATTCGCAGCGGCCCCCGCAGTTCCTGCTGCGCCGCGCCAAGCTCTTGTTGTGTGGAGAACACGGCGTCGAGCAAGGGTTTCGCTCGTTCGTAGAGCAATCGGCCGGCTTCTGTCATGCGCAGGTGCCGGGTGCTTCGCTCCAGCAGGCGCGTCCCGAGCCCGCGCTCCAGTGCCGCGACATGGCGGCTGACGTTGGAGGAGGGCATGGCCAATAGGCGCGATGCGCCGGCAAAGCTCTGTTCGTCCACCACCGCCGTATAGACCCGCACAGCATTAAGATCCAGTGTCTGGCGCATCGATTATCCCGATTAAGGTATGAAAACATCCCATTTTTGCATGCTGGTTAACACAAGTGGCGAAATCTAAGATGCCCTTTTGCCGGTGTGGAGCGGGGAGCGCTTGAGCATGGATATTGGAATACTGGGCGGGGGCATCGCGGGCCTGAGCATGGCCCTGGCATTGCGCAAGCAGGGTTACAACCCTAGTGTGTATGAGCGCCGCGCAGGGCCGGCAACCTCGGGGGCCGGCGTTACGCTTTGGCCCAACGCCTGCTTTGTGCTCGAAGCCCTGGGGGTACTTCACGACATCCAGGCCATGGGTGGTCGGCCGCTGGCGGTGCATCGCCAGGATGCGGCCGGGAACAGCCTGGGGGGGCTTGATATCGGCCTGCTGGACCGGGCAATGGGATACCCCACCTGCACGGTGCTGCGCCGCGATTTGCAGGCCGTGTTACTCAACCACGCGGTGAAGGCCGGGGTTGCGGTGGCGTTCGGGCGCCGGGCCTTGGGCATCGAGCTGGGGGGCCATGGCCGGGCCGTGGCTCACTTCGAACAGGGCCCGAGCATTCGCCCCGACCTGCTCATCGGTGCCGACGGCCGCATGGCGTCAGTGGCGCGTACGTTCGTTGCTGGCGACAACACACCCATCTATCAGGGCTTTGTGAACTGGATCGGCGTCGCACAGGGCCCACATGCGCTGGTGAGTGACATTTCCATTCGAGACTTCTGGGGGGCTGGCGAGCGCTTTGGTTGCGTGGCGGTGCGCCCTGACCTGGTCTATTGGGCGGCGGCGCAGGCACGGCCGCTGAGCGACCCCATGCCCGGCAGGCAAGGGCGCAACGAGGTCCAGAGGCTGTTCGCGCAATGGCCTGAGCCGATTTCGCGCGTCATTCGCGCGACGCCCGAAGAGGCCATCAGGCTGATTGCAGTGCATGACCTGGAGCCACTGCATACCTGGAGCCGCGCGAACGTACTGCTGGTGGGGGATGCCGCACATGCCCCGTTGCCGACATCGGGGCAAGGTGCCTGCCAGGCGCTTGAGGATGCGTGGCATCTGGCCCGGTGCCTGAAGGGGGCAAGGGGAGGCCTGGAGGAGGCTTTCCAGACCTTTGCCCACCTGCGCGCACCCAAGACAGCCCGGCTGGCGGAGCAGGGCCGTGTGTTCGCGCGCGGTTTGTTCGCCACTGATCCGGAAACCTGCCGCCTGCGCAACGCCCGTGCCAAGGCGTCCGACCCTGCGCGGGATGTGCAGGCTCTGGCAGCGGCGTGGGGGCAGGGGCTACCGCTGCCTTTGGGTGCCGCCAGCGCGGCGGTGGCCGGCAGTGGCCTTGGCAGCCTGTACCACACAGAATGACCCTCGCCTTGGAGGATCAACCAGGCCTTACACCCCCAACACTGTCAGTTCCGGGCTCACCTCGGCGAAGATGAACTGCCCGGTGCCCAAGTCGCGGCTGTGGTCGCCCGCCAGGGCGATCTCGAAGTGCTGGCCGCTGCTGGTGGCGGTGAAGTTCTGGACATAGGTGCGGTCGAGCTCGGCGTCGTAGCTGACCTTCAGCGAGCCGCCGGTGCCGTCTCCAAGCCCGGTGTAACCCAAGGCCGCCACATCGATCACATCCTGGCGTGCGGTGAAATCGGTGATCAGGTCGTGGGCGCCGCTCAGGCTGTCGGTGCTGCTGGTGAAGCGGAAGGTATCGGCGCCCGAACCTGCGCTGAGCGTGTCTGCCCCTGCGCCGCCGATCAGCGTATCGTCCCCTGAACCGCCGCTGAGCCGGTCGTTGCCGGCCCCGCCCGACAGCGTGTCGTTACCGCTGCCGCCCTCGAGGGTGTCGTCGCCTGCGTTGCCCGCCAGGGTGTCATTCCCCGCTTCACCGCGCAGGGTGTCGTTGCCCGCCAGGCCACTGATGCGGTCGTCACTGAAATAGCCAACGATGACATCGTTCCCGCTGGTCGGCGGGTCGAGGTAGTAGTCGTCGTAGCTGGCAGGTTGCTCGTTGAAATGAGTGGCGATGGGGTCGCCGAAGCGGATAGCGGCATCGTTGATGTAATTGGCGTTTTCAAGCAGTAGCTTGAAGTAGTTGCCGTTGGCGTCGGCGTCCAGTGACTGCAACACCATGTCGCTGCTGCCGATGCGTGTGGCCTGAAGGGTGCCGTCATGCCCGCTCCCCAGCGAGGTGAAGCCCAGCCCGGCAAGGTCGAGCACGTCCTGGCGATAGTCGAAGTCGGTGATGGTATCGCTGAGGTCCACCCCCCGGCTGTCATTGGCGTAGCTGTCGTGCAGGGTGTTGATCACGAAAGTGTCTGCCCCGGCGCCGCCGGTAAGCCGGTCGGCGCTTGCGCCGCCAATCAGGTAGTCGTTGCCTGCGCCACCGTTAAGGGTGTCGCGCCCGGCCAGGCCTGCCAGCGTTTCATCGGCATCAGTGCCGCTGAGGGTGTCTTTGCCGCCGGTGCCTTGAAGCAGTGTTTCGAAGTCAGCAGCCTGCAGCAGGCCCTGGTAATTGCCGGCGAGCGCCAGTTGGAAATAGTGGCCACTGGCATCGGCGTCCAGGCTTCTCAGGTAGGTGCGGTCCAGGCTGGCGTTGTAGATCAGCCGCAACGTGCCGCCATGGCCATCACCCAGGCCGGAATAACCCAGGCTGGCCAGGTCGAGCTTGTCCTCGCCCGGCGTGAAGTCGGTGATCAGGTCGCTGGCGCCGCGCACGCTGTCGCTGGCGTGGGTGTAGCGGAAGGTGTCTGCGCCAGCACCCCCGGTCAGGCGGTCACTGCCGCTGCCACCATACAGCAGGTCCTCATAGGCGCCGCCGGTCAGGCGGTCGTTGCCGGCACCGCCGTAAAGCAGGGTATCGGCCACATCGCTGGCGTTCAGGGTGTCGCTGTTGCCCGTGCCGGTGATCACCAGCCCGGCATGGTTGCCGAAGGCGTTGCTGTCGGTGCCGTGAAACACCGTGGCGGGGTCGGCCAAGTGGCTGAAATAGTTATCGAACACCGTATTGAAGCCCACGCGGTCTTCGTTGCGCTCGGTCACCGCGTAGCTGCCGCTGCCGCCGCTGATGATGTTGTTGTAAATCGCATTGCCGGTGGCGGAGTCTATCGACGTGACGTCGGTGTCGTCCGAGGCCTGCACGGTCACTTCCGCGTTGCCGTGGGTCAGCGCATTGTTGTAGAGCGTATTGCCAGCGAGGGTATTCCCGGAGCTACCCGACAAGCCTATGGCCGCGCCACCGTTGTCGTGCACGGCGACGCCGCTCACTCGGCTGAAGTCGGTCTGCTTGAGCAGCAGGCCTTCCTCTGCATTGCCATACACTTCGCCCCCGGTGATCTGAACGCTGTCGTCGGGGTCTTCGCCCAAGGGCCCCTGAACGAGAATGCCGCGCCCCCCGTTGTGGGCGGCCTCGTTGTCGGCCAGGGTGGTCTGGTAATTGTCCAGCACCAGCGTGAAACCGTTGCGGCCGTTGTTCTCGCTGCGATTGTCCTGGAAGCCCCCGGCGTCTACATAGGGGTTGAAGGTTCCGACCAGGTGGGCATAGAACCCATCGAGGCCGTTGCCACTGGCCACGCTGTCGGTCACGCTCAGGCCGTAGGTGTTCTCCTGGGCATTGAGCCCGTTACCACTGCAATTGATCAGTGCCACACCGCTGAGGGTGACGTTGGTATCGGGGTTGTCGCGCAGGTTCTCCCCACCGGTGGTGAAGCCATCCACGCGGCCGCTGGTGTTGGCCCTGTTGCCATCGAGCGTCAGGTCATGGATGCCGACGTGCTGCGTTTCGCCTGAGGTTCTCACGATCCCAGTCACCGCCTTGTCCCAGCCATCGGCGAGCTTGATCGAGGTAGAGCCGGCCCCGTCGCCGCTGAGGGTCATGCGGCTGGAAAGCTGGAGGCAACTGCCGGCGCTCCGATCAGGGTTGCCGCTGACGATGTAGGTGCCCTCAGGCAGGTAGATCTGGGCATCGAGTATCTCGTCGGCAGAGTCGATCGCTGCGCCGGCAGCACTGATGGCGGCCTGAATCGCGGCCGTATCGTCGGTCACGCCGTCGCCGACTGCGCCATAGTCGCGAACGTTGTAGTAGATCGTGGTCATTGGAGCTCCGAGGGTCACAGGCCGGTACGGAGTGCCCATGCACCGCTGTCCTTGGCCTGGTGTGGGGGGCGATACAACGGTAGTTGAACTGCGGTGTGACGGAGCGGGATCTACTGGATCATCCGATGAGCGTGAACCCTTGCTTCACCTGCGCCTCCTGCAACAACCAGCGCGCGAATGTCTGGACGGGCGCGGGGCTCAACTCAAGCGGCTCGGTTAACACCAGGCAAAACGTCTTGGCGACATTTTCCTTCTGCGGCCAGGGCGAAACCAGCCGGCCTTGGGCCAGCTCCGTTTCTACGTACAGGCGGGGTACCAGTGCCACGCCCAGCCCCGCCAGTGCGGCCTCGATCAACATCGCATGCAAATCGTAACGCGCGCCCATTGCCGGGTTGCTCAGGCCAATACCGGTTTGCTGGGCATATCGCTGCCACGCATCCGGGGTCTGCCGCCGGTGCAGCCGCGGGAGCGAATCCAGGGCGGTGGGCTGTTTGCTGTGTTGCACCAGTGCTGGATGGCAAACGGGAATCAACACCTCGTCCAACAGGCGATGCGTGTGCATGCCTGCCCACGCTGGGTGCTCGAAATGGATGGCAGCATCAAAACCACTTCCGGTCAGCACGAACGGCTCGCTGCGCTGCGCGAGATGTACGCAGATATTCGGGTGTTGCTGGCTAAAGCCACCCAAACGGGGGATCAGCCAGCGCAAGGCAAAGGTTGGGCTGGCAGCAATATCCAGATTTGCGCTGTTTTCAGGCTGGCCCATTACGTATTGGCTTTCCCTGTCCAGCCGGTCGAGCAGCTCGCGCACTTGCATCGCATAGCGTTCACCGTTCGGTAAAAGCCGCACACGGTTGCCCACCCGCTCGAAAAGGGTGACCCCCAGAAAGGTTTCGAGGCGGCTTATCTGCCGACTGATTGCGCCCTCGGTCAAGGCCAGCTCATTGGCGGCACGGGCGAAGCTGCCGTGGCGAGCCGCTGTTTCAAACGCAATCAGGGCAGCGTTACTGGGGAGCTTTCGGCGCATGGTCGTTTCCTGGGGCTTAGGTGTTCAGCTTGATGTTCAGTCACTGAAGGGTGCCAAAATATCGTTTTATGAGGGTGAAAGCTGCCATTAGCATGATTAAACATCAATCAATACAGTGGCTTTATGATCTACACCGTCGAATGCAACTACGCTGACCCCCTCAGCGAAGCCCAGTGGAACGACTTTTACAGTTTGGTAAAGCTACCGGCGCTGATCTCGGTGAGCGGTTTCCGCTCTTCACAGCGTTTCAAGGCCTTGAGCGGCACGGGCCCAGCCTATTTGGCTGTGCATTCGGTCGACACACTGGCGGTATTGCAAAGCGATGAGTACCGCCATAAAGGCGGTGGCAATTTCTCCCGCTGGCAGGCGCACATCACCAATTGGCAGCGCAACCTCTACGCCGGGCAAGATCGAGCGAAGGCCGTGACCGCGGATGAACGCCTGGTGGTCAGTGATCACGCGCCGCACAGGTTCATTGAATTAGGCCTTACGCCCGTCGCGTTGCACGCGACCGCATTGGATAAGCACCCCGCACAGCGCTGGTGGGCCAAGATCAGCTGCATTCAGGCCAAGGCATTGAGCTTGCAAGGGCTGAATGTGTACCAACCGCTCACCGAGCAGTTACAGCCATGAGCCCTGACCTTCATCAACGCAGGCTCCCAAGCCAGCAAGTTGGCGAGTTTACGGTCACCGCCCTGAGCGACGGTTACCTGGGCGCGCGTCTGGATTTTCTTGCCAACATCTCACCCGAAGACGCGGCCCAGCTTCAGTTAGCCGCCGGCATCAGTGACCCTGCGGCAATCCATATCAATTGCTATCTGGTGCAGGGCCGGGGCCGGACGATTCTGGTGGACGCAGGTGCCGGCGGGCTCAACCAGTGGGGTGGGGAGTTGCTAAACCATCTTGCACGGGCCGGCGTGCAACCTGCCGACATAGACACCGTGCTGCTGACCCACGCCCACCCCGACCATATCGGCGGCCTGATCGATGCAGCCGGGGGAATGGCCTTTGCCAATGCCGAGTTGGTCGTGCACGAGCGAGAGCTGGCGTTCTGGGAAGACGATGGCAATCTAGGCCAAGCCAGTGAACGGGCGCGTGGAAACTTCCTGCTAGCGCGAAGCGTGTTCGAGCGGTATCGGAAAAACCTGCGCCCCTTCACCACCAATGATGTGCTGCCTGGTATCAGTGCGCAGGCATTGCCCGGGCACACTGCCGGGCATTGCGGCTACCGGTTCGAGTCCGGGGGCGGGGGGTTGTTGATATGGGGCGATATCGTGCATTTTCCTCACATTCAGATTGCACACCCGCAAGTGACGATTGCCTTCGACCATGACCCGCTCGTGTCAGCGGCCACGCGAGCTCGGCTGCTGGACATTGCCAGCTCAGACCATTTGATGGTCGCAGGCATGCACTTGGGGGCGCTGGGTTTCGCCCGTATCGAACGGTTCGCAAGCGGCTACTTCGTTGTTTACGAAACGTGAGCGAGCAAAGGCAGTGTGCAGCGCGCCGCTGCACCCACCTACCGGCGTAGCATCAGGCGTTTCGCTTGCTGCCCGCGTCCATGTCGGTGCTGCTCCACGGCCGCCAGTCGTCGGTGTGCCGCTCGCTGCCGTGTGGCCCGCTGGAGCTGGTGCCGCCTGCCAGGAATTTCTCCCACAGGTTCTTGCTGTCGGGGTCGCTGTCCTTGTGCAAATGGGGTGCTAACCGGGCCAGGGAGCTGCCTTTTTCGCTCTCGGTTTCCTTGAAGTGTTTCCACTCGTCGGCCTGGTACTCGAACATCGACTTGTCGTCGGGCGTGTCGCGCCCGCCGTACATGTAGGTGGCATAGCGCGCGTATTCGAGCTTGTCGCCCCAGTCGTCCTTGGTCACGCCAGCGTCGGCGAGGTCTTTGAAGAACTTGCCTTGGGAATCGGTGAGCTTCTGCAGTTTGGCGTGCTCGACCGCCTCGGCGATCAGGGTGCCGGCTACGCCGAAGATCACCCCGGCCACGGCGAACACTGGGCCTGCGATGCGGGCGCCAATGGCCAGCCCGCGTACCACGGTAGCGGCAACGTCGCCGGCCAGTTTGCCGGCCAGGTGTGCCCCTTTGGGGGCGAACATCGAGATGGTGTTGGCAATCGCCATCCCAGTGCCGGATGCGCCGCCGCCAATGGTGAAGGCGGCGTCGGTTTTCTCCAGTGCGGTCTTGGCTTTTTTCAATTTGCGCGCACCGGAAACGATGTCCATCACGCCGCCGGTCAGGTCCAGCCCGGAGCCGGCCATGAAGCGCAGGAACGAGCGCCCCGAAGCGATGGCGATCTCGGACTTCGACGCTGAGCTGCCACCGCCGGGGATATTCTTGACGCCCATCTGTTCGCCCAACGCCTTGGCGGCGTTGTCGTATTCCTTGACCTCATCGGCCGACAGGTTGCCCACGTCGAGTTTTTCCAGGGTTTCGGAAGCTTCCTTGACCCGTGTGCTGATGGAGGCGGCCAGTGCATCAGATTTTTCAGCGGTTTTCTTGCCCCAGATGTCCGGCAGGTTCTCATCGAGCAGGCCGAGCCACTGGGTGGCTTTGATTTTGGAGGGGCCTTTGCCGTCGGTGTCCACGGCTGGGTCGTAGGTTTTGCGGCCGCCGAGGGTTTCCACGATGTTCGAGCCGAACTTGAGGAAGTCGTTGGTGAAGCTCAAACCGGACACCAGGTCTTTGGCAGCAGCGATCTTCTGGTCGTCGGTCATGTTGCCGCCGCCATTGGCCAGCTGCAGGGCCCCGCTGACCAAGTTCATGGTGCCTGCCATGGCACTGAGCCCGCCGGTGGAGCTGGCCGTGTGGAGCACTTGCTTCAAGGAGCCTGCGGTCGCCTCGCGGTTAGCGCCCAGGCCCTTGAGCTGGGTGTCGACCACCTTGTCGATGGCTTTGGGGTCTCCAGTGGCCGCCGCCTGGCGTATGGCCGCGGCGATCTTCTGGTTTTCGGCCGGGGTCAGCCCTTTGATGTGGCCGTCGAGGATGTCGATCTCATCCTTCATCTTCTTGTACATGTCGTAGGCTTTATCGCCCTTGTCCATCCCAAGCAGCGCAGCGTTCACGCCACCCTTGATCATGGTGAAGGTGGCCTTCAACCCGCTTTCGGTATTCTCCGGCGAAACCTTGTCGGGGTTTTCCATGTAGGTGTCGAGCTGGTGCGTCATCATGTTCTGGTCGAACGTCTGGCGCCGTGCGGTGTAGCTGTCGGGCTCAAGGATACGCAGCGACTCGAAATAGCGGTCGACGTCCAATTCGGCGATTTCTGACTTCTTCGGGTCGCCTGAATCATTCATGGCAATCACGTAGTTTTCGAAGTCCAGGTTGGCCTCGCGGGTGCCCTCTTTGAAGAGCGCAGGGAAGACTTGTTCACGCACTTCGTTCAGCCGATCTTCCGACAAACTACTGACACTCTTCTGGAGTTCATCGTCGTAGCGGTTCTTGATGCCTTCCTTGCCCATCAGCTCGGAAATTTCTTTAGCGAGTTTCTCCTCGTCAACCATTTCCTTGACGTCATTGCCCGTCAATTTGGTTGGGTCTTTGTCGGTTTCGCGGTAAGTGCCGCTGCCCAAGTTGATGCTCTCGGCATAGCCGTACAGGTCGTAGCCGTTGTCCAATGCTGCCTGGGCATCCATGAGCTTGACGATCTTGGCCTCGTCCGAGTCTTCGGCCAACTTGCCGCTCTTGATGTCATCGCGAATGCCCTGCACGAAGTTCTCGGCGGTCTGCCCGCCGACCGTCTTGTCGTTTGGCAACTCCATGTCCATCAGGCCTTCGGCGCCGAAAGTGGGAATGTGGTACTTGTCGCGCAGGGCCTGCACGTCTTCGGGCTCGTCGGGCGGTGCGGCCTTGTCGGTGTGCGTGGCGTCCTTCACGTGCATCAGGTCGCCCTTCAGGCTCGAGTAGCCGTATTTGCCGAAATCCTGCAAACGCCCGGCTTCGGTGCCGTGGCGGGCTTCTTTGTCTTTGGTGAAGCCGTCGATGCTGTCGTTGTCTTTGTTGCGTGCGTCGTAGCCGGTCAGCAGTTTGCCGTTTTCATCAAGGCTCACCACGTGCTCCAGCACCTGGCTGGCCCGGTAGGCGGCGTCGGCGTCGTGCTCGAAATCACCCACCTGTTTTTTGAGGTTGTCTTTCACATGGCTCTGGTTGCCCAGGTTTTTCAGCAGCGGTGTCGCGTCGATGATCTCTTCGGCCGAGCGGGTATCGCCGTCAGGGCGTTTTTGTTTCTCGCCCAGGTCTGACTTCACCACCTCGCCACGCAGGCTTGAGTAGCCGTACTTGCCGAAGTCCTGCAGGCGACCGGCCTCGGTGCCGTGCCGGGCTTCGCCATCTTTGGTGAAGCCGTCGATGCTGTTGTTGCCGACGTTTTCGCCAGTGGTCATCTTGCCGCTTTCATCGACGTATTCGACGTGCTCCAGCACTTTGGCTGCGCGGTAAGCGGCGTCTGCATCTTTCTCGAAGTCGCCGACCTGTTTTTTAAGGTTGTCTTTTACCCCGCTCTGGTTGCCCAAGCGGGCCAGCAGCGGCGTGTCATCGATGATTTGTTGAGCCGAACGGGTATCGCCCTCGGGGCGCTTTTGGCCTTTACCCAATTCATCCTTTTGCGCAGACGCTTTTTCGACGGAGTTTTCCCAGGCAGCGACGTTACTTTTTTTATTAGTGACCGCGTCGTCCTTTGGGGTCGTTTCGACTTTCGATACCATGGTTATTCTCCTGATGAAGGGCTGCGCAGCCACTGTTCATACGCGCAGGGCGAAGCAACTTCCTGGTCAACTAACCCGAGGCTGTTTGATGAATAACAAAGTGCAGCCTGGGTGCGCGGCCGCTGTGCATAAATGCTATGAAATGCAACGTGCGGGAGCTTAGCATGCGCATTTGACGAATCTGCGAAGCCTTCACAACAATTCACAACATTAACGGTAATGTGGCAGAACGACATCGACGATGCCGTGACACCGGCCGGCGTTGCCGGGCACTGGTAATAGAAGGGGCTACCAAGCAAGCTTCCGAGTATTTATGACGGGATATCAAATAGCCGTATCTTTATTCCACGCGCCCGTCCACCCAAGCGCGCTCTTCCCCTTCGTGTAATCGCTCGAAAACCTCCTGTTCGCTCGACCAAGTCAACTTCCAATGACCTGATTTCAACGCCGATCCCCCAACATCCCCCGCACCCTCACCGCCAACTCATCCAAGGTGAACGGCTTGCCCACGATGTCCATTCCCTGGGCGCGAATCTCCTCCCGCTGCGCCGCTTTCTCTGCATACCCGGTCATGAACAGCACCTTCAACCCCGGCCGCCGTTGCCGCGCGATCTCCGCCAGCTGGCGGCCATTGGTTCCCGGCAACCCTACATCAGTGATCAACAGGTCGATGCGCAGCCTGGACGCCAGCAAGGGCAAGGCACTTTCGGCGTCGGCGGTGGCCTGGCTCTGGTAACCCAGCTCGTCCAGCAGGTTGAGAATCAGCACCCGTACGGCGGGGTCGTCCTCGACCACCAGCACGGTTTCGCCGGCCACCGCCAAGGGCGCGGGCAGTGGCTCGGCCGCCTGCGGCGCCTGCATGGGCGCCTGGTGGCGGGGCAGGTAGAGGCTGACGCGGGTGCCCTGGCCAGGGCTGCTCTGCAAGGCCACATGGCCACCGCTCTGTTGAGCGAAGCCGTAGATCATCGACAGCCCCAGGCCGGTGCCCTGGCCGGTGGGTTTGGTGGTGAAGAACGGGTCGAACGCTTTGACCCGCACCGCTTCGGTCATGCCAGAACCGGTGTCTGCCACGCTCAACACCACATAGTCGCCAGGCCCGATCAGTTCCATGGGCAGGTTCGGGCGTGAACGGTCCAGCGTGAGGTTTTCGCAGCCCAGGGTCAGTTCGCCGCCATCGGGCATGGCGTCGCGTGCGTTGATCACCAGGTTGAGCAGGGCGCTTTCCAGCTGGCTGGCGTCGGTTTCCACCGGCCAGGTGCCCTCGGCGATGGCCAGGTTCACACGGATACGTTCGCCGGTGGTGCGGCTGATCAAATCGCGCAGGGAGTCCACCCGGGCGGCTACGTCGACGCTGGTGCGGTTCAGCGGCTGGCGCCGGGAGAACGCCAGCAGGCGGTGCGTCAGCTCGGCCGCGCGCTGGGCGGAGGTGGAGGCGGCGTCGAGCAGGCGGGCGGTGTCTTCGGTGCGCCCGGCGGCCAGGTAGCGCTTGAGCAGCTCCAGGCTGCCGATCACTCCGGTGAGCATGTTGTTGAAGTCGTGGGCGATGCCGCCGGTCAGTTGGCCAACCGCTTCCATCTTCTGTGCATGGCGCAGTGCCTCTTCGCTTTGGGCGCGGGCCTGGGTTTCCACCACCAGGCGCTCGTGGGCCTCTGCCAGTGCCTGGGTGCGCTCGGCGACTTTCAGCTCGAGGGTTTCGGTCAGTGCCTGCAGGGCCTGCTCCTGGCGGCGCCGCTCGGTGATATCCAGCGAGGCGCCGATGAAACGGGCAGGGCGGCCATGGCTGTCACGCAGGCCGCGGCCGCAGGCATATACCCAGCGCCAGCCGTTATCGCCACGAAGCCGGTATTGCTCGGCGAACAGCCCGTCACCGTGCAGGCAAGCCTTGATGCGCTGGGCCACGCGGCCACGGTCGTCTGGGTGCACCGCGTTGACATAGGCACCGATCGGCCTGCCCTGGCCGGCAACGTGGTGCATCAAGGCAAACGGCGCGTCGGCAGTAAACACGTCGTCGCGGATGTCCCAGTCCCAGGTACCCAGCGCATCTCCGGACACCTGCGCCAGGGCCGCGAGGCAAGCTTGCAAGGCGGCGGCCGCCTGTGGATCGTTCATTCTCTGCACCCCAAGTTGCCTGGCGGGGGCAAAACCGGCCAAGCTATACCTACTTCTTCCACGACTATGCGTGAGCCACCTACGCTATGGACCTTCAGGCCCTGCTGAAAATACTCGCCACCCAGGACGGGTCGGACCTCTACCTGTCCACCGGCGCACCGCCGTGCGCCAAGTTCAACGGCGTGTTGCGGCCGCTGGGCACCGACCCGTTCAAGCCAGGCGAGGTGGCGCAGATCGCCAACGCCATCATGGACGAAGAGCAGCGGCATGACTTCGAGAAGCACCTTGAGATGAACCTGGCGCTGTCGCTCAGTGGGGTGGGGCGCTTCCGGGTGAACATCTTCAAGCAGCGTAGTGAAGTTTCCATCGTTGCGCGCAACATCAAGCTGGATATCCCGCGTTTCGAAGACCTGAAACTGCCGCCGATCCTGCTTGACGTGGTGTTGCGCAAGCGCGGCCTGGTGCTGTTCGTCGGCGCCACCGGCTCGGGCAAGTCCACCTCGCTGGCAGCGTTGATCGACCACCGCAACCGCACCAGCAGCGGCCACATAATTACCATCGAAGACCCGGTCGAGTACATCCACCGCCACAAGAAATGCATCATCAACCAGCGTGAAGTGGGGGTCGACACCCGCAGTTTCCACGCGGCGCTCAAGAACACGCTGCGCCAGGCCCCTGACGTTATCCTGATCGGCGAGATCCGCGACCGCGAGACGATGGAGCACGCCTTGGCCTTCGCCGACACCGGCCACCTGGCCATTTCTACCCTGCACGCCAACAATGCCAACCAGGCGCTGGATCGCATCATCAATTTCTTCCCTGAAGACCGCCGCCCGCAGCTGCTGCAGGACCTGGGCAACAACCTGCAGGCGTTCGTGTCGCAGCGGCTGGTCAAGACTACCGACGACAAGCGCCGCGCGGCCGTGGAGGTGATGCTGGGCACTGCGACCATCCGCGACCTGATTCACCGCGGCGAATTCGGCGAGCTCAAGGGCATCATGGAAAAGTCCACCAACCTGGGCATGCAGACCTTCGACCAGGCCTTGTACGAGCTGGTGGCCGAGGGCGCGATCAGTGACGAAGAGGCGCTGAAGAACGCCGACTCGGTGAACAACCTGCGCCTGCGCTTGAAGCTTCAAGGCGGCAACCCCGGCGACTACACCAGTGCACCGGCGGCGCCGCGCGGCAGCGACACGCCGGGCTCCACGGGCTGGGGCCTGGTAGGCGACGAGCCGAACGAGCAACCCTGAGGCTGTCACTGGGCCAGCCACCCGCCATCGACGTTCCACGCAGCGCCCCGCACCTGCTCGGCGGCGTCGCTGCACAGGAACAGCGCCAGTTCGCCCAATTGCTCCGGCGTCACGAAAGCCTGCGAAGGCTGCTTCTCGGCCAGCAGCGCCTGGCGCGCGTGCTCAAGGCTTTCGCCCGCGGCCACGCGGGCATCGATCTGTTGCTGCACCAGCGGGGTGAGCACCCAGCCGGGGCAGATGGCATTGCAGGTCACCCCGGTTTGGGCGTTTTCCAGGGCGACTACTTTGGTCAGGCCTAGCACGCCGTGCTTGGCTGCCACATAGGCCACCTTGCCTACCGAACCCACGTTGCCGTGGACCGAAGCCACATTGATGACCCGCCCCCAGTTGCGTGCCTTCATCGAAGGCAGTGCCAGGCGCGTGCAATGAAACACCGCCGATAAATTGAGGGCGATGACCGCATCCCAGCGTTCCGGGGCAAAGGCCTCGACGGTGGCCACATGCTGGATGCCTGCGTTGTTGACCAGGATATCGACGTGGCCGACATCGCGCCGTGCGTAGTCGAACATTTGCTCCACCTGTACCGGGTCGGTCAAGTCGGCGCCGTGAAAGCCGACGCGGCCGCCGTGCCGCTGCACGTGCCGGACAGCCTGCTGGCTGTCGCCGAACCCGTTGAGCACAACGCTTGCACCGGCGCGGGCGAGCACGTCGGCGATGCCCAGGCCGATGCCGCTGGTAGACCCAGTGATCAAGGCAGTTTTACCAATCAGGCTCATGAGGACTCCTTCATGTAGACGATATCGCTAGACCATGCGCAGCCGCTGTTTGCGTGTTGGGGCAGCGAAGGCGCTGTCCAGCGCGGCCAAGTCCTCGGCATCCAGGGTCAGCTCGGCGGCGCGGGCGTTCAGGCGCACGTGCACCGGGTCGACCGCCTTGGGAATGGCCAGGGTGTTGCCGTCACGGGTGACCCAGGCCAGGCACACTTCGGCCGGGCTCACGTGGTGCTTGGCTGCCAGCGCGTTGAGCGTGGGGTGGCCGAGGAACTGGCCGCCCTGGCCGATCGGGCAGTAAGCCATGACGGGCATCTGATGCTCCCTGCACCAGGGCAACAGATCAAACTCGACACCCCGTGCCTCAGGGTTGTAGAGCACCTGGTTGGTGGCGCAGCCGGCCGGCAGCGCAAGCAACTCGCCCACGTCGAAGTTGGACACACCCCAGTGGCCGATCTTGCCTTCAGCGCGCAGTTGCTCGAAACCCTCGGCCGTTTCCTCCAAGGGGTAGGCGCCCGGCCAATGCAGCAGATACAGGTCGATACGGTCGGTGCCCAGGCGCTTGAGGCTGCGCTCGCAGGCCTGGACCACC
Organism: Pseudomonas sp. URIL14HWK12:I12; assembly: GCF_003097135.1. GTDB lineage: Bacteria > Pseudomonadota > Gammaproteobacteria > Pseudomonadales > Pseudomonadaceae > Aquipseudomonas. The sequence continues at coordinate 230,942 of NZ_QEQL01000004.1, read as the reverse complement.
CCCTGCCGGCTGGCATTGTGCGGGTAGACCTTGCTGACCAGGTAGATCTGCTCGCGCAGGCCCGCGATGGCGGCACCGACGACCTCTTCAGCGCCGCCTTCGCCGTACATTTCCGCCGTGTCGATCACGGTCAGCCCCAGCTCGATGCCCAGCCGCAGTGCGGCGATCTCGGCGTCACGCTGGCGGGTGTCTTCACCCATGTGCCAGGTGCCCTGGCCGATGCTCGGCACGCGGCGGCCTGCGATTTCAATGGTGTTCATCTGCGTTCTCCTTCACGTGAAGCGGCGCTGGCGCCAGTGCCGCGCTGATTAGCGCGTCCTGCAAGGCCAAGGCCGCCGTCGACAGTTCATGTTCACCCAGGTGCATCAATCCGATCCTGCGTTGCACGTGCGGTTCCGCAAGCGGCTTGCACAAGGCCCCTAGCTCGTGCATCTGGCCGATGCACAACGATGGCACCGCGCTGACCCCCAGGCCACTGGCAACCATGCGGCCCACAGTGCTCAGCTGGTGGCATTCGAAGGCCACCGGGAGCCTGCCGTGGGCGGCGAGCGTTTCTTCTTCGAGCAACAAGCGCACCGCCGAGGGGCGCTGCAGGGTGATGAAATCGGCCTGGCGCAGCTGTGCCCAGGTGAGGGTTGCGTGGGCGGCGAGGGGGGAGTCTCTCGGCACCACGGCCACGAAGCGGTCCGTGTACAGAGGGGTGAAGTGCAGGTCGCGCAGGCTTTGCGGTTCGAAGGCGATGCCTAGCTCCACCCGGCGCTGGCGCAGCATGTCCAGGACCTGCTCGTTGATCACGTCATGCACGGCCACGTTCACCCGGGGGTGGCGGTCGCGAAAGCGCTTGAGCGCCTGGGGCAACAGGTTGCCGGCGAACGAAGGCATCGCTGCGATCGACACCCGGCCGGTTTGCAGGGTGAAGTGCTGGCGCAGCAGCTCCTCGGTGTTGTCCCAATCGGCGAGCAGGCGCCGTGCCAGGGGCAACAGCGTTTCACCTTCAGGGGTGAGGGCTACATGGCGGGTCGAGCGGGTCAGCACAGCGCCGCCCAGGTGTTGCTCCAGCGCTTTGATGGTCAGGCTCAACGCTGGCTGTGACAGGTGCAGGCGCTCACCGGCCTGAGCGAAGCTCAGGTGCTCGGCTACAGCGACGAAAGCCCGCAGGTGCTTGATGTTCATCTTTTATTTGTTTTCCAGAACAATCCATGACGAAATCAAAATTAACAAATGGATGCAAAACAGCCAATACTGGGCCAACGCACAACGCAATAACAACAAGGGGTGGGCAGCATGGCTGGGCTCGACAAACGTGTGTATTCCTACGAGGAGGCCCTGGCGGGCCTGGCCAGCGGCATGACCGTGCTGGCAGGCGGTTTTGGCCTCTGTGGGATTCCGGAGAACCTTATCGCGCACATTCGCACGCTCGGGGTGCGTGACCTTACGGTGGTCTCCAACAACTGCGGTGTAGACGGCTTCGGCCTGGGGGTGCTGCTTGAAGACCGGCAGATCCGCAAGATGATCGCCTCCTATGTGGGTGAAAACGCGCTGTTCGAGCAGCAACTGCTCAGTGGCGAGCTGGAAGTGGAGCTCACTCCACAGGGCACGCTGGCCGAGAAGCTGCGTGCCGGCGGCGCCGGTATTCCCGCATTCTTTACCGCCACCGGGGTGGGTACGCCCGTGGCCGATGGCAAGGAGGTGCGCGAATTCGACGGCCGGCACTACCTGATGGAACGGGCCATCACCGGCGATTTCGCCATCGTCAAAGGCTGGAAGGCTGACCATTTCGGCAACGTGGTCTACCGCCACACCGCGCAGAATTTCAACCCACTGGTGGCCAGCGCCGGGCGCATTACGGTGGTGGAGGTGGAAGAGATCGTCGCCCCCGGCGAGCTGGACCCGGCGCACATCCATACCCCAGCGATCTTCGTGGACCGGGTGATCCAGGGCCGCTTCGAAAAACGCATCGAAAAACGCACCTTGAAGGCGTGAGGACAACACCATGGCACTGACCCGCGAACAAATGGCCCAGCGCGTGGCGCGCGAACTTCAGGACGGCTACTACGTGAACCTGGGCATCGGCATCCCGACCCTGGTGGCCAACTATGTGCCCCCCGGCATGGACGTGATGCTGCAGTCGGAAAACGGCCTGCTGGGCATGGGCGAGTTCCCCACCGAGGCCACGGTGGATGCCGACATGATCAATGCCGGCAAACAAACCGTCACCGCCCGTGCCGGGGCGTCGATCTTCGACTCGGCCACGTCCTTCGCGATGATCCGCGGCGGCCATGTGGACCTGACCGTGCTCGGCGCGTTCGAGGTGGATGTGCACGGCAACATCGCCTCGTGGATGATCCCTGGCAAGCTGGTCAAGGGCATGGGCGGCGCCATGGACCTGGTAGCCGGTGCCGAGAACATCATCGTGGTGATGACTCATGCGTCCAAAGACGGCGAATCCAAGCTCCTGCCGCAGTGCACGCTGCCGCTGACGGGTGCCGGGTGCATCCGCCAAGTGCTCACCGACCTTGCCTGGCTCGAGATTATCGACGGCGCCTTCGTGTTACGCGAGCGAGCGCCGGGGGTGAGTGTGGAGGAGATCAAGGCCAGGACGGCGGGGAAGCTGGTGGTTGAAGGCGAGATTCCCGAGATGACCTTTACCTGAAGCGCTGGCCTGCACGTCGCCCGGCAAGCCGCCCTCCCACAGGGGTAAGCGGCGCTGCTGGGTGTTTGTGGGAGGCCGGCTTGCCGGGCGACGTGTAGGGTCAGCCACCCTCGCACGGATTGACCTGCCTCAGGCGCGTTTCTTCTCGACCTGCGCCACGGCTGGTTGCAGCAGGGCATAGAGGTTCTTGGGATCGGCCAGCGCTGGTACCAACTCAATGGCCCGGCCGATTCCCAGGGCCTTCGCTGCATCCATCACATAGCGCAGCGCCGAGTAATCTTCGATGGCGAAGCCCACCGAGTCGAACAACGTGACCTGCTCATCGCTCTGGCGGCCTGCCTCGGCCCCGCTGACCACTTGCCAGAATTCAGTGACCGGCGAATCGGCCGGCATCTGCTGGATCTCGCCTTCGATACGGCTCTGGGGTTCGTATTCAACGATCACCCGCGCCCGCTCGACGATCTCGCGGTGCAGCTCGGTCTTGCCTGGGCAGTCGCCGCCAACCGCATTCAGGTGCATGCCGGGCTCGATCATCTCCGGCGTGAGGATGGTGGCGTAGGCTTTGTCGGCCGTGACCGTGGTAACGATATCGGCGCCACGCACCGCTTGTGCCACGGAATCGGCACGGACCAGGCGCAGGCCCGGGTAGGCCGCCAGGTTTTCAGCCAGCTTGGCCGTAGCCTGCGGGTCAATGTCGAACAGGCGGATCTCCTCGATGCCCAGCAGCGCGTGAAAGGCGATTGCCTGGAATTCGCTCTGGGCGCCGTTGCCGATCAATGCCATGCACCGGCTGTTCGGCCGGGCCAAGTGGCGGGCGGCCAGGGCCGAGGTGGCGGCGGTGCGGATGGCGGTGGTCAGGGTCATTTCGCTCAACAGCAAGGGCTTGCCGGTGTCGACATCGCCCAAGGCGCCGAAGGCCATGACGGTGAGCATGCCCTGATGCGTGTTCTTGGGGTGGCCGTTGACGTACTTGAAGGCATAGAGGTTGGCATCGGAGGCTGGCATCAGCTCAATCACGCCATCAGGTGAATGGTTGGCCAGGCGCGCGCATTTTTCGAAGTCGTGCCAGCGCAGGTAGTCCTGGCGGATGTATTCGGCCATCTCTTCGAGCATGGCGGGCAGGCCTTTGCGATTGACCAGGCGGGCGAGGTCGGTGACGTCCAGGTAATGAGTCATGGTGCGGTCCTTTTTTATCGTCGAGTTTCGGGTAAGCGGGCGAGGCGGCTATGGCGCACCTCGGGTCAGTCGGTGGTTTCGCTGAAGTCCATCTGCCGGTAGGGCACCAGCCGGCTCTTGTGCCGGAGCCGATACCCCAGCCAGATCAGCAGGAACAGCGGAATGCCCAGGTAGGTGGCAGCAGCGCCGTACCAATCGATGCGGTCTTGCAGGAATGCCTGGTAGTTCTGCCCCAGAGTGATCAGCAGGCACAGCGCGAAGGCGAAGATCGGCCCGAACGGAAACAACCGGGCGCGGTAGGGCAGTTGGGAGAGGTCGCGGCCTTGCAGCAGGTACCCCTTGCGGAAGCGGTAGTGGCTCACCGCGATGCTCAGCCAGATGATGAATTCAGTCATGCCGGCGGTGTTGAGCAGCCAGATGTATACCTCTTGGGGGCTGGCAACGGTGCTGACGAAGCACAGCGCCGCCAGCGCCACTGTGGCCAGCAGGGCATTGAGCGGTACGCCATTGTGGGTCAACCGCCCCAGCGCCCGTGGTGCCTTGCCCTCGCGGGCGAGGTTGTAGAGCATGCGGGTGGCCGCGTAGAGGCCGGAATTGCCTGCCGAAAGCACCGAGGTCAGGATCACGGCGTTCATCACCGCCGCTGCACTGAGCAGCCCGGCATGCTCGAACACCAAGGTGAAAGGGCTCACGGCGATGTCGCCAACGTCGTTGCGCAACAGCTGCGGGTCGGTATAGGGGATCAGCAGGCCGATCACCACGATGGCCAGCACGTAGAAAAGCAGGATGCGCCAGAACACCTGGTTCACCGCCTTGGGCACGTTAACCCGTGGGTTTTCCGACTCGCCGGCGGCGATACCGACGAATTCGGTGCCCTGAAAGGAAAACGCCACGATCATCGCCACCCCCAGCAGGGTCGCGAAATTGCCGGCGAACGGCGCCTCGCCGATCGTCCAGTTGGCCACCCCGGCGTGCTCACCGCCCTGAATGATGCCCAGCAGCATGGCAATCCCGGTGACGATGAACGCCACCACCGCCACCACCTTGATCAGCGAAAACCAGTATTCGCTTTCGCCGAAGCCTTTGACCGACACCGCGTTCAGGCCGAACATCAAGGCCAGGAACAGAGCGCTCCAGGCGGCGCCGGGCACCCCCGGGAACCAGTAGGCCATTACCAGTTGCACGGCTACCAGGTCCACCGCCACGGTAATGGCCCAGGAATACCAGAAGTTCCAGCCCAGGGCGAAGCCGAAGCCTTCGTCCACGTAACGGGCCCCGTAGGTGGCGAATGAGCCGGACACCGGCATGAAGGCCGCCAGCTCACCCAGGCTGGTCATGATGAAGTACACCATCACCCCGATCAGCACGTAGGCCAGCAGGGCGCCGCCGGGCCCGGCCTGGGCGATGGTGGCGCCGGAGGCGACGAACAGCCCCGTGCCGATGGCCCCGCCCAGGGCGATCATGGTGAGGTGGCGCGCCTTGAGCTTGCGTTGCAGGTGCGGCGCTTCAGGTTCAGGTACCGAGGTGATGCGCTGATCGATGCTATGGGCCATGGTCGGGCTCTTGTTGGTTGTGGGGCGTCGATGAGGTACGAGGGCTGGGCGGGGTGCTCAGCGCGTGGGCCTGGCCAGGGTGCTCTTGCCGAACAGACTCTGGATCAGGTCCACCATCAGCTCGGCCGTCTGGTTGCGAATGTCCAGCGCCGGGTTCAGCTCGACGATGTCCAGCGAGGCCAGAAGCCCGGTGTCGGCGATCATCTCCATGCACAGTTGCGCCTCCCGGTAGTTCGGGCCGCCGCGCACGGTGGTGCCGGTGCCGGGGGCGATGTCCGGGTCAAGGAAGTCGACATCGAAGCTCACGTGCAGGTGATAGTCGTCAGTGAGGTCGGCCAGGGCGCGCTGCATCACCGCACGCATGCCCAGCTCGTCCACCGCGCGCATGTCGTACACCTCCAGGCCCAACTGCTGGATCATTCGTTTCTCTGCATCGTCCACGCTGCGCTGCCCGACCTGGCGGATGTCGCGGGCATCGAGCGCGGGCAGGTGCCCGGCCAGGTTCGCCAGGGCCTGCGGGCCGAGGCCGCAGAGGCTGGCTACCGGAATGCCGTGCACATTGCCGCTGGGGGAAATGTCGGGCGTGTTGCAGTCGGAGTGAGCGTCCAGCCAGATCACTCGCAGGCGCTTGCCGGCCTCGCGGCAGTGGCGGGCGACCGCGCTGATGGAGCCGGTCGCCAGGGTGTGGTCGCCGCCGACCATGATCGGTACGCGGCCCTGGCGCAGCTGCGCATACACCGCGTCATGGGTGGCCTGGTTCCATGCGACGCATTCGGCCAGGTTGCGCAGGCCCTCGTTGGCCGGCTCACGGCCGGAACGGGGGTTGGCCGGGCCGGTGAGGTCGCCGGTGTCGAGCACCTGCACGTTAAACTGCGCCAGCGCCGGTACCAATTGGGCCACGCGCAGCGCAGCCGGGCCCATGGCCGCCCCAAGGCAGCCGGCGCCGACATCGGTGGGTACGCCAATCAGCGCGGCGTGAACAGGGGAGAGGGTTCTTGTGGTTATGGGCATGCTGCCTCCTGCTTGTGTGATGCAAAAGGCTCTCATGCCCTGGCGGCAATCCAAATCGGCAACTTTGTGTTAAAACAGCATGATTTTTGGCATTTTGATTGGCGAGAATAGCGATATGTACAACCTCGATCAGATCGATCAGAAACTCATCTCCCTGCTGCGCCATAACGCCCGTGAAAGTATCGCCACCTTGGCTACGCGCTTGGGCGTCTCACGCGGCACCGTGAACAACCGCCTGCGCCGGCTCGAAGATGCCGGGATGATCGTGGGCTATACGGTGCGCCTTCGCCCGGAGGCCGACACCGGCGGGCTGCAGGCCTGGATGAGCATTGCCATCGAGGGCAACGACGCCCGGCGCGTGACGGCATCGCTGTTGGGCGAGCCCAGCGTGCTGGCGCTGCACGCAACCAACGGCCGCTGGGACCTGCTCGCCGAGCTGCAGGTGTCGACGCTGCCGGAGCTGGCCCGAGCGCTGGAGCGTATCCGCCTGATCAAGGGCATCAGCCAGTCGGAAACCAGCATCCATCTGGAGACGGTGCGGGCAGCGTCTTGAGGGGCTGGCTTAAAGTTGCGCAGCGCGCAGCAGCGCCTGGGTGTAGGCATGCACGGGCGCATGCAGCACTTGGGCGGTGGTGCCCTGTTCGACGATCTGCCCGTCCTTGATCACGATCACTTCGTGAGCCAGCGCACGCACCACCGCCAGGTCGTGGCTGATGAACAGGTACGTCAGGCCATGGCGCGCCTGAAGGTCGCGCAGCAGCGCCAGCACCTGCTTTTGCACGGTGCGGTCCAGTGCCGAAGTGGATTCGTCGAGCAGGATCAACTCGGGCTTGAGCACCAGCGCCCGGGCAATGGCCACGCGCTGGCGCTGGCCCCCGGAGAACTCATGGGGGTAGCGGTGGCGGCTGGCTGGGTCCAGGCCCACTTCCTCAAGCGCTTGAATCACCCGTTGTTCACGCTCGCTGGCGCTGAGTTGGGCATGGGCTTCGAGCCCTTCGCTGACGATCTGCGCCACGCTCAGCCGTGGGCTGAGGCTGCCGTAGGGGTCCTGGAACACCACCTGCATGCGCTTGCGCCAGGGCCGTAGCTGTTTCTCGCTCAGGTTCTGCAACGGCTGGCCGTTGAAATGGATCAGCCCTTGCGCCGGCAGTAGGCGCAGGATGGCCTGGCCAAGGGTGGATTTGCCCGAGCCTGACTCACCGACGATACCCAGCGTTTGCCCACGGCGCACCTGCAGGCTCACGTTATCGACCGCCTTGATTACCTGCGAAGGGCCACGCAAAAAACCGCCACCGAGGCTGTACCAGACTTTCAGGCCCTTCACTTCCAGTGCCACCGGCGCATCGGCTGCCGGCACTGCGCAGCCGGCCGGTTCCGCATCCAGCAGCAACCGGCTGTAGGGGTGCTGGGGGTGAGTGAACAGCTGCTCACAGGGGGCCTGCTCGACGACCTTGCCCTGTTTCATCACGCACACGCGCTGGGCGATCCGGCGCACCAGGTTCAGGTCGTGGCTGATCAACAGCAACGACATCCCCAGCCGCTGCTGCAGCTCGCGCAGCAACTCCAGGATCTTCTGCTGCACGGTCACATCCAGGGCCGTGGTGGGTTCGTCGGCGATCAGCAGGTCAGGCTCGCAGGCCAGCGCCATGGCGATCATCACCCGCTGGCGTTGCCCTCCGGAAAGCTGGTGCGGGTACTGCTTCATGCGCTGGGCAGGTGCGCTGATGCCTACCAGTTCAAGCAGCTCCAGGCTGCGCAGGGTGGCGGCCTTGCCACTGAGGCCCTTGTGCACCAGCAAGGTTTCGCCGATCTGCCGCTGCACTGTGTGCAACGGGTTCAGCGAGGTCATCGGTTCCTGGAAAATCATCGCCACCCGGTTACCACGGATATGCCGTAAGACGTGTGCGCTGGCGCCGAGCATCTCCTGGCCGCGGTAGCGAATGCTGCCGGTGCAGGTGCACGCCTCAGGGCTAAGCAACTGCAGGATCGAATGCGCCGTCACCGACTTGCCCGAGCCGGATTCGCCCACCAGCGCCAGGCACTCACCTTGCTGGATGTCCAGGTTAACGCCGGCCAACGCTGGCAGGCCCTGAAAGGTTACGGTCAGGTCGCGGATCTGAATCAACGCTTCGCTCATCGCGGGTCTCCGTCAGTGGCGCGGGTCGAAGGCATCGCGCAGCGCCTCGCCGATGAACACCAGCAGGCTCAGCAGCACCGCGAGGGTGAAAAACGCCGTCAGCCCCAGCCAGGGCGCGGTGAGGTTTTCCTTGCCCTGGGCGATCAGCTCACCCAACGAAGCACTGCCCGCCGGCATACCGAAGCCCAGGAAGTCCAGCGCGCTCAGGGTAGAGATGGCCCCGGTGAGGATGAATGGCAAGTAGCTCAAGGTGGCGGTCATGGCGTTGGGCAGGATGTGCCGCAGGATCACCCGGCGGGTCGGCAAGCCCAGCGCTCGTGCGGCCTTGACGTACTCCAGCTTGCGCCCGCGCAGGAACTCGGCGCGCACCACGTCCACCAGCGCCAGCCAGTTGAACAGCGCCATGATCCCCAGCAGCCACCAGAAGTTGGGCTCGACGAAGCCTGAAAGGATGATCAGCAGATACAGCACTGGCAGCCCGGACCACACTTCCAGCAGGCGCTGGCCGATCAGGTCGACCCAGCCGCCGTAGAAACCCTGTAGGGCACCGGCGGCCACGCCAATCACCGTACTGACCAGTGTCAGCGCCAGTGCGAACAGCACCGACACCCGGGTGCCGTACAGCACCCGCGCGGCGACGTCCCGCGCCTGGTTATCGGTGCCCAGCCAGTTCACCGCAGTGGGTGGGCTGGGCGCGGGCCGGCCCAGGTCGTAGTTGGGGGTGTCGGCACTGAACGGGATCGGCGGGAACAACATCCAACCGCCTTGGCTCTGGATGAGCTGGCGGACGTAGTCGCTGCGGTAATCGGGCTGAAAGGGCAGCACGCCCCCCAGCTGCTGCTCGGTGTAGCGCTTGAACACCGGGAAGTAATAGTGCCCGCCTGCTTTGAGCAGCAGCGGCTTGTCGTTGGCCAACAGCTCCGCGCCCAGGCTTGCGCACAGCAGCACCACGAACAGCCACAGCGACCACCAGCCGCGGCGGTTGCCGCGAAAGCGCGCCAGGCGCCGGCGCGCCGGAGGGGATAACGGCATCAGGCGCTCCTCGCGGAAAAGTCGATGCGTGGGTCCACCAGCAGGTAGCACAGGTCACCGAGCAATTTGATCAGCAGGCCCGCCAGGGTGAAGATGAACAGCGTGCCGAACACCACCGGGTAATCCCGGGCCACGGCCGCCTCGTAACTGAGCCGGCCCAGCCCGTCGAGGGAGAACACCACCTCGATCAGCAGCGAGCCTGCGAAAAACACGGTAATCAGCGCTTGCGGCAGGCCCGCCACCACCAGCAGCATGGCGTTGCGGAAGATGTGGCCGTAGAGCACGCGCCGTTCGGTCAGGCCCTTGGCCCGGGCGGTGACTACGTACTGGCGGGTGACCTCGGTGAGAAAGGCATTCTTGACCAACACCGTGAGCGTGGCGAAGCCCCCAAGCACCAACGAAAGCACCGGCAGCACCAAGTGCCAGAAATAGTCGGCCAGCTTGCCCACGAAACTGAGCTGCTCGAAGTTATCCGAGGTCAGGCCGCGCGCCGGGAACCAGTTCAGGCCCGTGCCGCCGCAGAACAGCACGATCAGGAATATCGCCAACAGAAATGGCGGCATTGCATAGCCCACCACGATAGCGGTGCTGCTCCACACGTCGAAATGGCTGCCGTGGCGTACCGCCTTGCGAATGCCCAACGGGATCGACACCAGGTAGGTGATCAGCGTGGCCCACAACCCCAGCGAAAGGGTGACCGGCAACTTCTGCAGGATCAGGTCGGTGACCTTCGCACCCCGGAAAAAACTGTTGCCGAAATCCAGCACCGCGTATTGCTTGAGCATCAGCCAGAGGCGCTCGGGGGCCGGCTTGTCGAAGCCATAGTGCTGCTTGATGCCCTCGATCAGCTTGGGGTCGAGCCCGCGGCTGGCGCGCGAGCTGGCGCCGCCCGCATCCCCTGCGCTGCCCGCTACCCCTGAGGGGCCACCAATGCCCTGCAGGTGCGCGATGGCCTGTTCCACCGGGCCACCGGGGGCGGCCTGAACGATCACGAAGTTGACGATCAGGATGATCAGCAGCGTCGGCACGATCAGCACCAGCCGGCGTAAGGTATAAGCAAGCATCAGTGCCCCTCCCGCGCCTTGAGCGCGCGCATCTGGTCGTTGGTCAGGGCGGTGGGGCTGACTTCCCACCAGGTGTCCAGGGCCTCGTTCTGGGGGGCCGGGTGCTCGGGGATGCCGAAGCGGTTCCACCACACCGTCGAGCTGCCGGGCGGGTAATAGTTGGGCACCCAGTAGTAGCCCCACTGCAGCACCCGGTCCAGCGCATGCGCCCAGGTGACCATCTCATCATGGGTACGTGCACGGGTCAGGCCGTCGATCAGGTGGTCGACGGCCGGGTCTTTGAGCACCAGGTAATTGCTTGAGCCACTGTCGCTGGCCGAGCGCGAGCCGAAATAGTTGTACAGCTCAAGGCCCGGCGATTCGCTCATCTGGTAACCGCTGACGATCATGTCGTAGTCGCGTGCCATCAACCGGTTGATGTACTGCGAAGGGTCGATGCGGCGGATCTGCAGGTCGATGCCGATCTGCTTGAGCGTTCGTTTCCACGGCAGCAGCAGGCGCTCCACACCGTTCTGGGCGTTGAGGAAGGTGAAGGTCAGCGGTTGCCCCTCGGCGTTCACCAGGCGGTCGCCGTCGGCGTGCCAGCCCGCCTGTTCGAGCAGGGCCAGCGCTTGCAGTTGCTGGGGGCGCAAGTTACCGCTGCCGTCGGTCTTCGGTGGCGCGAAGGCCGGCCCGAACACCTCGTTGGGCACCTGACCGCGCAGTGGCTCCAGGATCTTGAGCTCCTCGGGCGTGGGCGGTGCGGTTGCAGCCAGTTCGCTGTTGGAGAAGTAGCTGCGCTGGCGGATGTACATGCCGCGCATCATCTGCCGGTTACTCCATTCGAAGTCCCACAGCATCGCCAGTGCCTGGCGCACGCGGCGATCCTTGAACACTGGCCGTTGCAGGTTGAACAGGTAGCCCTGCGCCGGCTGCACGGCCTTGGGCGCCAAGTGGCCGCGTTGCAGGCGGCCGTCGGTGAGTGCGGGGCTCTCATAACCGATGGTGTAGGCGGTGGCGGAAAATTCGCGGTTGTAGTCAAAGCCGCCACCGCGCAGTACCTGGCGCGCGACTTCGGTGTCGCCGAAGTACTCCACCGTTACCTTGTCGAAGTTGTACATACCGCGCGCCACTGGCAGGTCTTTGCCCCACCAGTCGGGGTTGCGTTCGAACGTGATGCTGCGGCCGTTGTCGACCTTGGCCACCCGATAGGGGCCGTTGCCCAGCGGCGCTTCGAAGCCGCCACCGTTCTCGAAGTCGCGGCCTTTCCACCAATGCTCGGGAAACACCGGCAAGCTGGCCAGGTCCAGCGCCAGGCTATGGCTGGCGCCTTCGGCCAGGTCGAAACGCACCTGCCGTTCGCCCTCCACCGTCACAGCGCCCACATCGGCAAAGCGAGTGCGGTACTGCAGGCTGCCCTTGTGCATCAACAGGTCGTAGGTATAGCGCACGTCTTCGGCGGTGATGGGGGTACCGTCGGCGAAACGCGCTTTGGGGTTCAGATAGAAGCGCACGAAGCGCTCCTGAGGGTCGCGTTCGATCTTTTCGGCGATCAGGCCGTAGACGGTGTAGGGTTCGTCGAAGCTGCGCACTGCCAGTGGCGAGTACACCAGCCCCTCGACCTGGCTGACGCCTGTGCCATTGTCGATGAAAGGCATCAGGTGATCGAACCCACCGATCTCCAGCGCCGAACGCCGTACGCTGCCGCCTTTGGGGGCGTCGGGGTTCACATAGTCGAAATGCTGGAACTGAGGGCCGTACTTGGGGGCTTCGCCGTAAACGGTCAAGGCATTTTGTGGGGCTGCCAGGCAAGCGAACGGCAGCAGGCACAGCGCGAGCAACAATCGGGTCATCGAGACTGGCCGCCCCATCATGCGAAAGAGGTGGCGCGCCGGGCGCGCCACGTAGGGGGTCAGTCCTGGCGGCTGGTCACTTCCAGCAGGTGGTAGCCGAACTGGGTTTTGACCGGGCCCTGTACGGTGTTGACCGGGGCGCTGAACACCACTTGGTCGAATTCCTTGACCATCTGGCCGGGGCCGAAGCTGCCCAGGTCGCCGCCCTGGCGGCTGGAGGGGCAGGAAGAGTTCTGCTTGGCGAGTTCAGCGAAATCGGCGCCGCCTTCGATCTGGCTCTTCAGTTCGTTGCACTTGGCTTCGGTGGATACCAGGATGTGGCGAGCGGTGGCACGGGCCATGAGAAGGCTCCTGTCAGGTGTATGAGCCTGTAAGCGTAACTGATCGTTACCGCGCTGGGCAGGGGTGTGTTCTGGTTGGAACCAATGCAGGAGGGCAAGCCTCCATCAGGAGACGAAGATTTTCGCGTCGCCCGGCAAGCCGGCCCCCCCACCCAGATCATGCCCAAGATCTGTGGAACGCCGGCTTGCTTGGCGATGAGGCCCCCACGAGCAAGGACTCGCCCACATGCGCATCGGTGTACTCACCCATATCAAGTTCCCCGTCCGTGCGCCCTTCGCCGGTGGCCTGGAGGCTTTCACGCACGCCGTGGTGCAGGGCCTTGCCCAACGCGGCCATGAGGTAACGCTGTTCGCCCATGAAGACAGCGACCCGGCCCTGAACCTTGTGCCCATGCAGGCGCCGGACCGCTGCCGGCACCCGAGCCTGTCGAGCGAGTACGTGGCCGAGCACCACGCCTACTTCAAGGTGATGGCCACCCTCGACGACCACGGTTTCGATGTGATCTTCAACAACAGCCTGCACTACGTGCCCGTGACCATGGCTTCGGTGCTGCGTACCCCTATGCTCACGGTGTTGCACACTCCGCCATTCTTCGAGATGACCACCGCGCTGGCTGCGCGCTCGAATCACGGGCGCTTCGCCACGATTTCCGCCGCCAATGCCCGCAGTTGGCAGCCATGGGCTCAGCCATGTGCGGTTGTACCCAACGGCATCGACCTGGAGGCGTGGCGGCCCGAAGGCACACCGGGCGAGCACGCGTTCTGGTTCGGGCGCCTGGTGCCGGACAAGGGCGCGCACCTGGCGATCGATGCGGCGCGCCAGGCAGGGGTGCCGTTGCGCCTGGCGGGCCATGTGGCAGACCGCACCTACTTCAATGAGCAGGTGGCGCCTCGGTTGGGAGACGGGGTCGAGTACCTTGGCCACCTGGGCCATGAGCAGATCCGGGCGCAGCTCAGCCAGGCGGCCGTGGCCTTGATCACGCCCTGCTGGGAGGAGCCTTTCGGTTTGGTGGTCGCCGAGGCCATGGCCTGCGGCACGCCGGTGGCCGCTTTCGCCCGTGGTGCGATGCCGGAGCTGATTGACACGCGCACTGGCGCTTTGGCCCCGGGCGGGGATGTGGCGGCGCTGGCGCAGGCGCTGGCGCTCGCACGCCAATGCTCGCGCGCCGCTTGCCGCGAACGTGCCGAAGCCCTGTGGGGGTTGCCGCGCATGCTGGAGCACTACGAACGCCTGCTGGCGGAGGTCGCCCGTGGCTGAGCTGGGTTACTACGTTCATCACCACGGTGCCGGCCATGGGGCGCGGGCCGTGGCCATCGCCAGTGCACTTCAGGTGCCGGTGACCTTGTTCGGCAGCCGCCGGCCTGACGGGGTGTTGCCGGCGAATGTGCAGTGGGTGCAGTTGCCGATGGATTACGCCGAGGGCGTGTCGAGCCCGGCCATCGAGAGCCTCCATTACGCCCCACTGGGCGTGCGCGGGCTCAATCAGCGCATGGCGATCCTCGCGCAGTGGTTCGAGCAGCACTGGCCCTGCCTGCTGGTGGTGGACGTGTCGGTGGAGGTGGCCCTGCTGGCACGCTTATGTTCGGTGCCCACCGTTTACCTGCGCCAGCACGGTACACGCGATGACGCGGCTCACCGCCTCGCTTATGAAACAGCCCAAGGCTTGCTCGCACCCTACCCACAAGCCATGGCTACGCCGGGTGATCCGTGGGCGGCCAAGACGTATCACAGCGGTTGGTTGTCCCGCTATAACGGCCGGCCGGCGGGTGAAGCCGCCGGCGGCACTGTGCTGCTGATCAGCGGGCATGGCGGCAGTGGCCTGTCGGCCGAGTACGCCCAGGCAGTGGCCCTTCAGTGCCCGGATTGGCAGGTGCGCGTCGCTGGGCCGACGCCGGCGGCTTCGGGCGGCGCGAACCTGCACTGGCTAGGTGTGCTCGCCGACCCGGCCGACGAAATGCAGCGCGCCGAGGTGGTGGTGGGCAGTGCCAGCGACAGCCTGGTCAGTGAGGCAGCGGCCTTGGGTTGCCGCTATGTCGCGGTGGGTGAGCAGCGGCCGTTCGCCGAGCAGCGCGATCAGGCCCGGCGGCTTAGCGCCTGCAATGCGGCGCTGGGGCTGGAGGAGGGGTGGCCGGCGGCCGAGCGATGGCCTGCACTGCTGGCACGGGCACGCACCCTTAACGGCCGCACCTGGCGGCAGTGGGCCGACCCTGAAGCGGCCCGCCGTGCGGCGAGCTGGCTGGAAACTCAGCTGGCTAGGCTTCAGCCGCTCAGCTGAGCGGCGAGTCCTGCAAACAAGGGGCGTTGGTTGACCGGGCCAATGCATGCCCTTTGCAACGCTTGCAGGTCCTCCAGCGGCTGCCGGCAGCGCTCCAGCCATTCGCCCAGAAGGATGCCGAACGCGCGGACCTCCAGGCGCTGCATCGCGGTGTCGCCTTTGGCGTAGAACGAGGCGGCCCCGAAATCCCCCAGCAGGCACTGGCCGCCGGGGCGCCACAGCAGGTTGTGGGCGTACAGGTCGCCGTGCATCAGCCCGCGGCCGTGCAACTGTGCACACAGCGAGGCCAGCCGTGCGGCCATGCTGCGCAGGGCGCCGGCCTCGAATTCGAGCCAGGCCGGGTAGCAGTCGCGGGTGCAACTGGCCAGGCTCGGCGGCCCGGCCATTGGCGTGAAGGCGGGGTCGATCAGGTCCATCACCAAACCCTCGGCGCCCTCGGGGTGGCCACTGATGGGGCCCCGTACCGGAATCAGCGCCGGGTGCTGGCCGGCCGCCAGGCACGCGGCCATTTCGTCCAGCGGCGAGCCGTCGCTGGTGATCTGGCCTTTGTAGAGCTTCACCGCCACCGATTGGCCGGCCTGCTGCGCCTGCATAATCAGCCCACTGGCCCCTTCGCCCAGTCGCTGCCCGAGCACCAGGCTGGCCCAAGGCACGGCAGGTGTGGCAGCGGGTGCCTCAGGCCGGCGCCAGGCGCTGGGCAAGGGGTTGCCCGAGTACGCCAGCCACGCCAGCGACGGCAGCTCGCCCAGCCAGGCCGGCAGCTCGACCAGCCGGTTGCTGGCGATGCGCAGCAGCTCGAGGTTGGCGGCGCCGGCGAGGCTGCCGGGCAGGGCGCTCAGGCGGTTGCCAGCCAGCATCAGCTTTTGCAACGCCTGGCGCTCGCCCAGGGCTTGGGGCAGGTGCTCGAGCCGGTTGTCGGTGAGGATCAGCCAGCGCAGCTGGGCGGGAAGCGCCTCGGCAGGCACGTGCTCGATACGGTTGGCCTTGAAACCGACCATGCTCAGCTGCTCGCAATCGCCCAGGCACGGAGGCAATCGCTCGAACGGGTTGTCAGAACAGAACAGCACGCGCAGTTTTTTCAGGCGATGCAGGTCATGGGGCAAAGAGGTGAGGGCATTGCCCGAGAGGTTGAGCACCTCCAGGCTGTCAGCCAGGCCGTAGATTGCTTCGGGAAACTCGCGCAGCCCGCCGGCGAGGTCGAGCCGGGTGATGCCAGCCAGGTCGCCGGCCTCCAGGGCTTGAAGAGTATGCATGGTCGTGGCTGCATCGTTTGCCAAAGGGCGCCAATGATAGGGGAAAGCACGGTTTGAAAAAAAGCGAGTTGCCGCGCAAGGTATGTGCAGCGTGTGGGTTGCCATTCACCTGGCGCAAGAAGTGGGCGCGCTGCTGGGGCGAGGTGCGCTATTGCTCCGAGCGCTGCCGCCGCGCCGCGCGCAGCGGGCGGCCGGTCACACCGGCTGAACCGGGCACCGGTCACGCGGGTCGTTGATAGATCGACCATTGCACGAGGTGCCACCATGAAGCCCTATGTCATCTGCCATATGATGTCGTCTGTGGACGGCCACGCCCTGACCGACGGCTGGGACCGCGATTTCAAGCGCCAGGCCGATGAGCTCTATGAAAAACAGGCCGAGAGCTTCGGTTTCGACGCTTGGATCTGTGGCCGGGTGACCATGCAGGAAATTGCCCACGACACGGGTTATCCGAAGGGGCTGGCCAAGCAACCCATTGCGCGTGAGGCGCATTTTGCCCGTACCGATGCCGACTGTTATGCGATCTCCATCGACCCCCATGGCAAGGTGGGCTGGCAGAGCGACGAGGCGCTTGGTGCTCATGTGGTAGAGGTGCTCACCGAGCAGGTAGAAGACGATTACCTGGCTTACTTGCAATCGGTGGGGGTGTCGTATTTCTTCGCCGGCCAACGTGAGCTGGACCTTACGCAAGTGGTCGACACCCTGGGGTCGGTGCTGGGCTGCAAGCGGCTCATCGTCGAGGGTGGCCCGCATGTGAGCGGGGCGTTCGTGCAGGCCGGGCTGGTCGATGAGCTTAGTGTGCTGATTCTGCCGCTGGTCGATGGGCGCGGTGAGCACCCGGCGTCGTTCGAGATGGACCAGCAGAGGTGGCAACAGCCGATCTACCTCAAGCTTGAGTCGGCAACGCCCCAGGAAAGTGGGGCCGTCTGGTTGCGTTACAAAAAAGCCTGATGGGCGTCGCGTCGCGCGGCTAGCCGCCCCTGCTTGTCGAACTGCACGGCGCAGTTCGGGGCGAGGGCGGTTAGCTGCACCACGGGGCCGTTCAACCCACCTGCGGCTCCTCGGCGACTCCCACCACCGCCACGGGCGCAAACACGAAGTTGCTCTCGCTCAGGTGCCCTGAGAGATCCCCGGCCAGGCTGATCTGGAAGCGATTGCCGTCGGCATCTGCGTCGTAGCTTTTCAGGTAGGTGGTTCGGCCATCGACCGCAACGGCCAAGGTTCCATTATGGCCATCCCCCAAACCTGTGAAGCCCACCTGGGACACGTCGATCTTGTCGGTGAAGGTGTCGAAATCCAGCAGGCGGTCGGCGTGGCTGGTGGTGGCGTCGCGATAGCTGTCGAACATAGAGGTGTAGCGGAACGTGTCATGGCCCATCCCGCCGCTCATGATGTCGCGGCCTTGCCCGCCATCGAGGACTTCATCGCCCGCGCCTCCACGCAGGCGGTCGTCGCCATCGTAGCCGGTGAGGATGCCGCTGAGCGTATTGCCTTGCAGCAGGTCATTGCCGCTGCCGCCTGCAAGCACCTGCGGGCTGAAGTAGACGTTGGCATCGGCGTAGAGCTTGCTCGCCACGTTGCCGTCGATCGCGACCTCGAAACGATGGCCGTTGGCGTCAGCATCAAGGCTTTTCAGGTAAGTCACCGTGCCCGCTGCGTTGACCTGGACCTTCAAGGTGCCGTTATGCCCATCGCCGAAGCCGTTGAGCCCTAACCGGCTCAGGTCGAGAAAATCCTGGCCAGGGTCGAAGTCGGTGATGCGGTCGGCGAAGCTCTGGTCGGCAGTGCGGTAGCTGTCGTCCAGGGCGCTGAAACGGAAGGTGTCATTGCGCACGCTGCCGGTGAGGATATCCCGGCCGAGGCCGCCATCGAGCAGGTCGTCGCCCCCTGCGCCGAACAGGATGTCGTCACCGTCTGTGCCGATGATGATGTTGTCGCTGTTGCTGCCGTCAATGTGGTGCTTGCCGTCGGCAAGCGCGCCCCAAGTACTGTCGAGGCTGCCATCGGCGTTCAAGCGTACGCTGGCGAAATCCTTGTCGGCGCCGACCCCGGCGCTGCCGACCAGTTGGATCTTGCCGTTGGCCAGCAGTTGAATGCCCTCGACGCTGTCGCTGCGGCCGTCTACATCAACCTGCGCGCGACCGTTATCGCCAAAGGTGGTGTCGAGGCTGCCGTCGAGGTTTAGCCGGACCACGCTGAAGTCGCCCATGGTTTGGCCGGCTACCACCACCTTGCCGTCGGGCTGCACGGCGATGGCTTGGGCGGCGCTGTCGCCGAGTAGGTCGACCTGCGCCAGGCCAGCGTTGCTGAAGTGAGGGTCGAGGCTGCCGTCACTGTTGTAGCGCTGGATCAGGTAGTCGCCATTGCCGGTGTACCCCGCGACCAGAACCTGGCCGTTATTCTGCACCGTGACGGCATTTCCCGCCTGGAAGCCACCCACCCCTTCTGCCAGGTCGAACTGAGCATGGCCGGTGCGGGCGAACGTGAGGTCGGGGCTGCCGTCGGCGTTGAAGCGGGCCACGCTCAGGTGATCGCCGCTGCCGGCGGCCAGCACCCATTTTCCGCTGTCGAGGATCTGGATACGGGTGTACCAGGCGGTGCTGCTTTCAGGGAGGGCGATAGGCTGGCCGATGACCGTGGGCGGGCCCTGCAGATTGTAGAATGCGCTGGCCTGGAGGTAATCGACGCCGCGTTCGGTCACGACCTGGCTCAGCAAGAGCGTACCGCCGGCGGTGACGGTCACGTTGGTGCTGAGGCTTCCCAGGTTGTCGAGGTTGGCCGGCTCCCGGCTTGAGCCGGTGCCGCGATAATTCATGTCGAGCGTGCCCAGCGAAGTGACCTGCGCCTGAGCAACATCGAAATGCCCCTCATGATTGCTCAGGCCGGCAAGCCACAGGCCGCCGGTGCGTTGAGCGGCGGCAGCCAGGGCAAAGTCCTGGGTGCCATCGATGTCGACGACCAATTTGCCCGTGCGGGCGGATATCAACGAAGCCATGTCAGGGATCTCCTTGTGAGGGGGAAAGCCCCGGCCACTCGGAGATAGTGCATAGGCGCAGGACGGCAGGCCAGAGCGGGGCGCTTTTACACAGACCGCTCACAGCCTAAAAGTGCAGTTGGATATGCAGCGTCGCCCTGAAACGGCCAGGCAGGCACAGGCCGCCCGGCCGCGCGAAGCCGGTCAGCCTGCCACCAGTACCCGAATCGCTTCGAGCCGTAGCGCGGCCTTTTCGAGCATGGCCAGGCCGTCCTCGCGCTGCTCGCGCAACGCTTCGATCTCGCTGTCGCGAACGCTCGGGTTGATAGCCTGCAAAGCCACCATGCGCGCCAGCTCTTCGTCCAGCTCAGCCACCAGCCGCCGGCGTGCTTCATCCACGCGCGCCTGGTGCTGCTCGGCGACCTTGGCCTCGCCAGCGGCAATACGTGGCGACAGGGCATCGCGCTGAGCCTGGATGAACTTGTTGGCGCTGGCCCGCGGTACGCTTTCGAGCTGGTCATTGAGGGTGTCGAAACTCACCCGCGCGGCCAGGTCGTTGCCGTTGGCGTCGAGCAGGCACCGCAGTGCGATTGGCGGCAAGTAGCGGGCCAGTTGCAGATGGCGCGGCGCGACCACTTCGCTCACATACAGAAGCTCCAGCAGCACGGTGCCGGGCTTGAGTGCCTTGTTCTTGATCAGGGCGACGGCGGTATTGCCCATGGAACCGGCCAGTACCAGGTCCATGCCGCCTTGCACCATCGGGTGCTCCCAGGTCAGGAACTGCATGTCTTCGCGCGACAGCGCCTGGTTGCGGTCGTAGGTGATGGTCACGCCTTCGTCGTCGCCCAGCGGGAAGCTGGCGTCGAGCATCTTTTCGCTAGGGCGCAGGATCAGGGCGTTTTCAGAGTGATCCTCGCTGTCGATACCAAATGCGTCGAACAGGGTTTCCATGTAGATAGGCAGGGCGAACTGGTCATCCTGCTCCTCAATGGCCTCTACCAGCGCCCGGCCTTCGCTGCCACCCCCGGAGTTGAGCTCCAGCAGGCGGTCACGGCCGCTGTGCAGCTCGGCTTCCAGGCGCTCGCGCTCGGCGCGGGCCTGGGCGACCAGTGCCTCGAAGGCCTCGTCATCGTCGCTGCCCAGCAGGCTCAGCAACTGGCCGCCGAACTGGTGATGCAGGGCGTTGCCCGTCGGGCAGGTGGCCAGGAAGGCGTTAAGCGCCTGGTGGTACCACTGGAACAGCCGCGCCTGGGGGGTGTTTTCGAGGTAAGGCGCATGCAGCTGGATGGTGTGCTTCTGGCCGATACGGTCAAGGCGGCCGATGCGCTGTTCGAGCAGGTCGGGATGGGAGGGCAGGTCGAACAGCACCAGGTGGTGGGCGAACTGGAAGTTGCGGCCTTCGGAACCGATCTCCGAGCACACCAGCACCTGGGCGCCGAACTCTTCATCGGCAAAGTAGGCAGCGGCGCGGTCGCGCTCCAGGATGCTCATGCCTTCATGGAAGGTGGTGGCCGGGATCCCTGAACGCACCCGCAGGGCGTCTTCCAGGTCCATCGCGGTTTCGGCGTGGGCGCAGATCACCAGCACCTTGGTTTTCTTGAGCATCTTCAAGGTGTCGATCAGCCACTCCACCCGAGGGTCGAAGCGCCACCAGCGGTCTTGCTCGGCATCGGCGTCGCCTTGCCAGGCGAGGTCGGGGTAGAGGTCTTCGCTGCCCACGTACTGCTCGGGCAGCGGCAGCGGGTAGGGGTGCAGCTGGCGCTCGGGAAAGCCTTGAACAGCCTGGCGGGTGTTGCGAAACAGCACGCGGCCGGTGCCGTGACGGTCGAGCAGCTCGCGCACCAGGCGCGCCTTGGCCTGCTCGTCACCGGCCTGCAGTGCAGCGAGCAGCGGCGTGGCCTCACTGCCCAGGAAGTTTTCGATAGTGGCCTGGGCACTGGCTGGCAGGCTGCCCTTGTCGAGCAGCGCCTGCACT
Source organism: Pseudomonas sp. URIL14HWK12:I12 (assembly GCF_003097135.1). Lineage (GTDB taxonomy): Bacteria > Pseudomonadota > Gammaproteobacteria > Pseudomonadales > Pseudomonadaceae > Aquipseudomonas. The sequence goes on along the minus strand of NZ_QEQL01000004.1, from coordinate 209,665 downwards.
GCCTCGGCCACTGGCCGGTAATGTTCGCTCTCGGCGCGGAAGGCGGCCAGGTCGTGGAAGCGGTTGGGGTCGAGCAGGCGCAGGCGCGCGAAGTGGCTGTCCAGGCCCAGTTGCTCGGGCGTGGCGGTGAGCAGCAGCACCCCCGGGATCACCTCGGCCAGTTGCTCGACCAGCGAGTACTCGGCGCTGGCCTTGTCTTCGTGCCATACCAGGTGGTGGGCTTCGTCGACCACCAGCAGGTCCCAGCCGGCGGCGAACAGTGCGTCCTGGGCCTTGTCGTCGTGCCTGAGCCAGTCGAGCGACACCAGTGCCAGCTGAGTGTCTTCGAAGGGGTTGCTGGCATCGCTTTCAGCGAAGCGTTCGGAATCGTAAAGGGCCACCTGCAGGTTGAAGCGCCGGCGCATTTCTACGAGCCATTGGTGCTGCAGGTTCTCCGGTACCAGGATCAGCACGCGGCTGGCGCGGCCGTTGAGCAACTGGCGGTGGATGATCATGCCGGCTTCGATGGTTTTGCCCAGGCCCACTTCGTCGGCGAGCAACACCCGCGGCGCGATGCGGTCGGCCACTTCGCGGGCGATGTGCAACTGGTGCGGAATGGGCTGGGCACGCACACCGCCCAGGCCCCACAACGAGGACTGCAGGCTGTTGCTGTTGTGCCGCAGGGTGTTGTAGCGCAGTGAGAACCAGTTCAGCGGGTCGATCTGCCCGGCGAACAGGCGGTCGCTGGCCAGGCGGAACTGGATGAAGTTCGACAGTTGGGTTTCGGGCAGGGTGACCGGTGCGTTCTTGCCGTCGAGGCCGTGGTAAACCAGCAGGCCGTCGACGTCGTCGACCTCGCGCACGGTCATCTTCCAGCCTTCGAAATGAGTGATCACATCGCCCGGCGAGAAGCGAACGCGGGTCAGGGGGGCGTTGCGCAGCGAGTACTGGCGGGTTTCGCCGGTGGCGGGGTAGAGCACGGTCAGCAGGCGGCCGTCCTGGGTGAGCACGGTGCCGAGCCCCAATTCCGCTTCGCTGTCGCTGATCCAGCGTTGCCCCGGTTGATACTGCTGCGCCATGCCTTGCTCCGCTCGCGAAAAGCCGTGGATTCTACAGGAACGCGCGGCGTTGCCCAAACCTCGCGTGCCTGTGCTGGGCTTTTATTATAGAAACGGTTGTGCGACAAAACGCCTCAAGTTATGCCGGCCGTTGCCGATGCCCCGGCAAGAGGAGAACCGCCCATGCTGTCACCGATTACGCCGGCCGTGCACGTACCGGTCAACCCCCAGCTCGACCCGGTCAAGCCCACCCCGCAGATCACGCCGGTGGTACCGCCGCAGGCGAGCGGCACCGAAAGCACCATCGACCTGCGCCAGCGCGAGCAGGAGGCAGAGGCCCGCCTGCGCGATGAACAGCGACGGCGCCAGGGCCGCCCGCGCGACCCCGAGGCGCCCCTGGTGGTGCCGGGCGATGAGCTCAACGCCGACGATACGGTGCCGGCGGTCGCGCTGATCGACGGCGAACCGCGCCCCGGCCGCTTGATCGACCTCAAGATATAAGGCTGGCATGATGAGCTCTTCTAAGCGAAACGGCGTATGCCCATGAGCCAGGATGACAACCTCATCGACTTTTCCCAGGAGCGCGCCAAGCGCGTTCACGACCTCAACGACAAGCGTTTGAACGAGGTGCGCCAGGCCTTCGAGCAGGCCATGCCGCTGCCGGGGCGCAAAAAGCCGAAGAAGAAACCCAAGAAGCGTTGATTTGCATCAAGGTGCCTGGGTTCGCCGGCGGTAAAGTACCCCCATCGAGACGGCCACAGCGCTGGCTGTCCTCGGGCACGCAAGGCACTTGAGGCGGCTTCGGCCGCCATTTTTTTCCTTGCTGGCCAGGCCGCCCGGCGTTCTCCTCTCAATAACGTTTCGGCAATTGCGGCCAGGCCTGCGGCACTACCATCAGGCGAGCGACCTCGCTCCCACCCTCATCGATCTTGGCCAGCATGCGTGCCTGCATCATCGGCTCATCACCCTGTAGCCACTGCGCAACGCCGCGTGCGTCGAGCGGCTCCAGGCCGTTGGCCGGGGCAAGCCAACGCGCGCGTGGCAGTGGGCTCCAGCGTGCGCTTGGCTGGGTGGCGGCATATGCCGGCCATGCACTGGCTGGCAGCCACTGGCCCCGCAAATGTTGCGGGTGCGCGTCGCTTAGTGTGGCGCAACCCTGGGGCCAGGGTGAGAACAGGTAGCCACCCAGCCACATGGCCGGCCGCGCGAGCGCCGCACCGGCCCTGGCCAGTGCTGCTCGCCCTGCTGGCGCTTGGCCCAGCCGCAGTTGGCGCTCTGCCAGGTGCGCCAGTTTCTTGTCCAGCCGGTCGTGGCAGCCTGGGCCCAGCCATTGTGCAGCGGCCTGGCCGCCTCCTTCGGGTGGGCCCAGGTAAAACTTCACGGCCAGTTCCAGGTGGTGAATGCCGGTGGCGTCGGCCAGCAGCAGGTCGAACTCCCCCAGGGTGCGGCCGGCCTCGCGCACGGCCAACCCGGCGGCCAGCACCGTCACGCCGGGCGCAGCGGCCAACGCATATCGCCATAATTGCTCGTAGTACATGCCCAGCCGGCGCACCGGGCCTTGTGCCAGGAAGGCTTGCAGCCGCTCCGGCTCGGTGTCCTGCATGCGTAACCAGGCGGCCAGCCGATCGGGGTCGGCCGCCCATTCGCTGCCGGCCAGCGGGTGGCGCTGGGCGGCCGGCGCCTGGGCCAGCAGGGGTGGGCTGGTCAGGGCCCAGGCCAGGTCGCGCACGCAGGGCACGTGCAGCTGGCGGGGGAGAGGGGCAAGGTCACTGAAAGGGTTCATGCCGCGATGATACCTGCGCACCACGCATTTTTTGTCGCCGTTGCCCGCTTTGCTCCATAATCCCCCGCAACGCCAGCCTGTAGCCCCGGAAGCCCCATGGAGCAATTTCGCAATATCGGTATCATCGGCCGCCTGGGCAGCACCCAGGTCGTAGACACCATCCGCCGTCTCAAGCGCTTTTTGCTTGGGCGCCACCTGCACGTGATTCTCGACGAAGGCATTGCCGAAGTGCTTCCCGGCCACGGCTTGCAGATCAGCGCGCGTAAATTGCTGGGGGAAGTGTGCGACCTGGTGGTCGTGGTCGGCGGCGACGGCAGCCTGCTGGGCGCAGCTCGCGCGCTGGCACGCCATCACACCCCGGTGCTGGGCATCAACCGAGGTAGCCTCGGGTTTCTCACCGACATCCGCCCCGACGAGCTGGAAGCGAAGGTCGGCGAGGTGCTCGATGGCCATTACCTGGTGGAAAACCGCTTTCTGCTCGAAGCTGAAGTGCGCCGCCATGGCGAGGCCATCGGCCAGGGTGATGCGCTCAACGACGTGGTGCTGCACCCGGGCAAGTCCACGCGCATGATCGAATTCGAAATCTGGATCGACGGGCAGTTCGTCTGCAGCCAGAAGGCCGATGGCCTGATCGTGGCCACGCCTACCGGCTCCACGGCTTATGCGTTGTCGGCCGGCGGCCCGATCATGCACCCCAAGCTCGACGCCATCGTCATCGTGCCGATGTACCCGCACACGCTTTCGGGCCGGCCCATCGTGGTCGACGGCAACAGTGAGCTGAAGATCGTGGTCGCCAAGGACATGACCATCTACCCACAGGTGAGCTGCGATGGTCAGAACCACTTCACCTGTGCCCCCGGCGACACCATCACGGTGAAAAAGAAGTCACAGAAACTGCGCCTGATTCACCCGCTGGATCACAACTACTACGAGGTGTGCCGCACCAAGCTGGGGTGGGGCAGCCGCCTGGGCGGCGGGGGGAGCGACTGATGCTCGACCCGGCGCGCGGCTACGACCTGATCGGCGATGTGCATGGATGCGCCCAGACCCTGGAGCGCCTGCTGGAGGTGCTCGGGTACCGGCAGCACGGCGGGGTGTGGCGCCACCCGCGGCGCCAGGCGCTGTTTCTGGGCGATATCATCGACCGTGGCCCGCGCATCCGCGAGGCATTGCACATCGTGCACGGCATGGTCGAGGCCGGCCAGGCGCATTGCATCATGGGCAATCACGAATACAACGCCATCGGCTGGCATACCCCGGCCCCGGTGGGCAGTGGCCAGACGTGGGTGCGTGAACACACGCCGCGGCACCGGCGCCTGCTGGGTGCAACGCTGGATCAGTTCGAGCAGCATCCGGCCGACTGGCAAGCCTTTCTGGGCTGGTTCTATGAATTGCCCCTGTTCATCGATGCCGGCCGCTTCCGCTTGGTGCACGCCTGCTGGGACGAGCAGTTCATCATCCCGCTGAGCCAGCGCTTCGGTGGCGGGTGTGTCGATGAAACGTTCATCCAGGAATCCTGCGTGCCGGGCAGCTTCGCCTGCAAGACGTTTGACCGCTTGCTGCGCGGCACCGACATGCGCCTGCCGGGCGGGCTCACCCTTACCGGCGGCGATGGCCTGACACGCGCGTTCTTTCGCACCAAATTCTGGGAAGAAAACCCGCAAACCTATGGCGACGTGGTCTTCCAGCCCGATGCGCTGCCCGAAGAGGTCGCCAGCCAGCGCCTGACGCCGGCGCAGAAGCAGGCGTTGCTGTGCTATGGCGCCGACCAGCCGCTGCTGTTCGTCGGCCACTACTGGCGCGATGGCCCACCCGCGCCGCTGCGGCCGAACCTCGCCTGCCTCGACTACAGCGCGGTGCTCTACGGCAAGCTGGTGGCGTACCGGCTCGACGACGAAACCGCTATCGACCCCCGCAAGTTCGTATGGGTCGATGTCGAACGCTCAGGTGCTGCACCGTGACCCCGGTAGAAGCATTGCGCCTGCCACAGTCGGTCGACCTGGGCGGTTTCATCAACCTGCTCAAACGCCTGCAGATACCGCACCGTGTCAGCGAGGCCGGCGGCGAGCAGGTACTGTGGGCGCTCGATGAAGCGCAGGCGGCCAGCATCCGCGAGCTTTACCAGCGTTATCCCGAAGGCGGCGCGGCCCCTGCTGCGCCGCCGGTCGTGCGACCGGGCCTTGGCCGCCAGCTCAAGGCAAGCCCGGTGACCGCCGCTGTGTTGCTGGCCTGCCTGATCGTCGCTGCCGTGAGCTTGCTCGGCGACAACCTGCAGGCCCTGCGCTGGCTGACCTTTCAGGATTTCATCACAGACGGCGAGCGCATCTGGTTTCGGCCCTGGCTCGACAGCCTGGCCGCTGGCCAGGTGTGGCGCCTGGTCACGCCGATGTTCCTGCATTTCGGCGTGCTGCACCTGGCGATGAACAGCCTGTGGTTCTGGGAGCTGGGCCGGCGGGTGGAATGGCGCCAGGGCAGCGCTCGGCTGTTGGGCCTGGTGTTGGTGTTCAGTGTGGTATCCAACCTGGCGCAGTACGCCTGGAGCGGGGCAAGCCTGTTCGGTGGCCTCTCGGGTGTGCTCTACGCCCTGCTCGGGCATGTATGGCTTTACCAGTGGCGAGCCCCGGCGCCCCTGTACCGGCTGCCCAAGGGGGTGCTGGTGATGATGCTGGCCTGGCTGGGGCTGTGCCTGACCGGTGCGGTCTCGGCCTTGGGTTTTGGCGAGATCGCCAACGGTGCGCATGTGGGCGGGTTGCTGGCCGGTTGCGCCACCGGCCTGTTGGGCGGCACGCTGGCCTGGCGTAAACTACGGTAACTGTTTTCCCTTCATCAACGCGGACGCTCCGATGACCCAATTCTCAAAGCTGATCGAGAACATCACTCCCGACATCTACCAGAGCCTGAAAACCGCCATCGAGATCGGCAAATGGTCCGACGGGCGCAAGCTCACGCAGGAACAGAAGGAGCTGTCGTTGCAGGCGGTGATCGCCTGGGAGATGCAAAACCTGCCCGAAGAAGAACGCACCGGCTACATGGGCCCGCAAGAGTGCAGCAGCAAGAGCGCGCCGGTGCCCAACATTCTGTTCAAATCGGATGCCATCCATTGATCGAACAGTTTCGCGGTGCCGTACAAAAGATGGCTGTGCGCCTGGAGGCGCCTGAAGTGCGTTATAGCCTTCGCCTCGGCGAGCAGGCCATCGAGCTCAACCCGCTGATTGGGCAACACCTCAAACTCGAGTACCTCGGCCAGATTCACTGCGTGAATTGCGGCCGGCGTACCCGCACCAGTTTCAGCCAGGGCTATTGCTACCCCTGCATGCAGGCGCTGGCCGCGTGTGATGTCTGCATCATGGCCCCGGAAAAATGCCATTACGAACACGGCACCTGCCGCGAGCCCGTCTGGGGCGAGCAGTTCTGCATGACCGATCACATCGTTTACCTGGCCAACTCCTCGGGCGTGAAGGTCGGCATCACCCGCGCCAGCCAGCTGCCTACCCGCTGGCTCGACCAGGGCGCCAGCCAGGGCTTGCCGATTCTGCGGGTGGCTACCCGGCAGCAGTCCGGGTTGGTCGAAGACCTGTTGCGCGCCCATGTGCCGGACCGCACCAACTGGCGCGCGCTGCTCAAGGGGCCGGCGCCGGAGGTGGACCTGCCCGCCGTACGCGAAATGCTCTTCGACCGCTGCGCCGAAGGCCTGGCTGCCCTGCAGGCGCGCTTTGGCCTTCAGGCCATCCAGCCGCTGCCCGACGCTGCGCTGGTGCAGATGAACTACCCCGTGCGCGCCTACCCTACAAAGGTGGCCAGTTTCAATCTCGACAAGCAGCCCGTGGCCGAAGGCACCCTGATGGGCATCAAGGGCCAATACCTGATCTTCGACACCGGCGTGATCAACATTCGCAAGTACACCGCCTATCAACTGGCCGTGCATCAGTAAGGACATCGTTATGCGAACCGAGCAGCCTCGTACCATCTACCTGAAGAATTACACCGCGCCCGACTACCTGATCGATGAGACGCACCTGACCTTCGAGCTGCACGACGACCACACCCTGGTGCACGCGCAACTGGTGATGCGCCGCAACCCTGCCGCCGGTGAGGGGCTGCCGCCGCTGGTGCTGGACGGCCAGCAGCTCGAGCTGCTGAGCCTTGCCCTGAATGACCAGGCGCTGGCCGCTGGCGACTACCAGCTTGGCGACAGCCACCTGACCCTGCAGCCAACCACGGCCGAGTTCACCCTCGACAGCACTGTGCGTATTCACCCCGAGACCAACACTGCGCTCGAAGGGTTGTACAAGTCGGGCGGTATGTTTTGCACCCAATGCGAAGCCGAAGGCTTTCGCAAGATCACCTGGTACCTGGACCGCCCCGACGTGATGAGCAGCTTCACCACCTCGCTCTCGGCCGACAAGCAGAAATACCCGGTGCTGCTCTCCAACGGCAACCCGGTAGCCAGCGGTGACAGCGAAGATGGGCGCCATTGGGCGACCTGGGAAGACCCCTTCAAGAAGCCGGCCTACCTGTTCGCCCTGGTAGCGGGTGACCTGTGGTGCGTCGAAGACAGCTTCACCCGGGCCAGCGGCCGTGACGTGGCCCTGCGCATTTACGTGGAGCCGGAAAACATCGACAAATGCCAGCACGCCATGGACAGCCTGAAGAAGTCCATGCGCTGGGACGAAGAAGTCTACGGCCGCGAATACGACCTGGACATCTTCATGATCGTGGCGGTCAACGACTTCAACATGGGCGCCATGGAAAACAAAGGCCTGAACATCTTCAACTCCAGTTGCGTGCTGGCTCGTGCCGAAACCGCCACCGATGCTGCGCACCAACGTGTCGAGGCCGTAGTGGCGCACGAGTACTTCCACAACTGGTCGGGTAACCGGGTGACCTGCCGCGACTGGTTCCAGCTCTCGCTCAAGGAAGGCTTCACGGTGTTCCGCGATGCCGAGTTCTCCGCGGACATGAACTCGCGCACCGTCAAGCGCATCGAGGATGTGGCTTACCTGCGCACTCACCAGTTCGCCGAAGACGCCGGCCCCATGGCCCACCCGGTGCGCCCAGCCAGCTTCATCGAGATTTCCAACTTCTACACCCTGACGGTGTACGAGAAGGGCGCCGAGGTGGTGCGGATGATTCGTACCCTCCTGGGTGCGGAAGGTTTCCGCAAGGGCAGCGACCTGTATTTCGAGCGGCACGACGGCCAGGCGGTCACCTGCGACGACTTCGTCAGCGCCATGGAAGAGGCCAACAGCGTAGACCTTGGCCAGTTCAAACGCTGGTACAGCCAGGCGGGTACCCCGCGCCTGGCCGTCAGCGAACATTACGACGCCGCAGCCGGATGCTACAGCCTGACCTTCCGCCAGAGCTGCCCCGCAACGCCTGAGAGCGACCATAAGCTGCCGTTCGTGATCCCCGTGGAGCTGGGCTTGCTGGGCGCCGATGGCCAGGACCTGCCGCTGCGCCTGAAAGGTGAAGCCAGCGCCCAGGCCACGCAGCGTGTGCTGCAGGTGACCGAAGCCGAGCAAACCTTCACCTTCGAAGGCCTGGCGCAACAGCCGCTGCCTTCGCTGCTGCGCGGTTTCAGTGCGCCGGTGAAGCTGAGCTTTCCTTACACCCGCGATCAGCTGATGTTCCTGATGCAGCACGACAGCGACGGGTTCAACCGCTGGGAAGCCGGCCAACAGTTGGCCGTGCAGGTGCTGCAAGAAATGATCGGCCAATACCAGGCCGGCCAGCCTCTAGTCGCTGACCAGCGCCTGGTGCAAGCGTTCGCTGCACTGCTGGCCGACGAAAGCCTGGACCCGGCCATGGTCGCTGAAATGCTTTCACTGCCTGGCGAGGCGTACCTCACCGAGATCAGCGAGGTGGCCGATGTGGAGGCGATCCACGCCGCCCGCAACGCTGCCCGCCTGCAATTGGCCAAGACCCTGCGTGAGCCGCTGTGGCGCCGTTACCAGGCCGCTCGCGCGCAATCCCGTACCACGCCTTACCTCGCCAGCGCCGAGCATTTCGCCCGCCGCGCCCTCCAGAACATCGCGCTCTCTTACCTCATGCTGCTGGAAGAGGCCGAAGGGGTGGCTGCCGCCCAGGAACAGTTCGAGCACGCCGACAACATGACCGAGCGCCTGACCGCCCTGGCCGTGCTGGTCAATTCGCCGTTCCAGCAGGAGCGCGATGCAGTGCTTGCGCAATTTGCCAGTGAATTCGCCAACAACGCGCTGGTGATGGACCAATGGTTCAGTGTGCAGGCGGCCAATACGCAGCCTGGCGGCCTGGCAAGGGTCAAAGCGCTGATGCAGCACCCGGCGTTCACCCTGCGTAACCCCAATAAGGTGCGCGCCCTGATCGGTGCCTTCGCCGGCCAGAACCTGGTCAACTTCCATGCAGCCGACGGCACCGGCTATCGCTTCCTGGCTGACATCATCCTGGAACTGAACAAGACCAACCCGCAGATCGCCTCCCGCCTACTGGCGCCGCTGACCCGCTGGCGCAAGTACGGCAGCGCCCGCCAGACGCTGATGAAGGGTGAGCTGGAGCGGATCCGTGATTCGGGTGAACTGAGCAGCGATGTGTTCGAGGTGGTGAGCAAGAGCTTGGCGTGAGCCTGCTCAAGCCTTGGCGCCCTTGCGGCGCCGAGGTGCACCCGCTGCCGAGCGGGCGCCTCGTTTCTTCTGCCAGGGTTTTTTGACCGAAGCCGGCGCCGGCCCGCTGATGGCCAACCGCAACCCTTTGCAGCGCTCGACCAGCTTGCCCATCCAGGCTGACTGGCGGGCAACGAATTCTTCCAGTGCCATTTCGCCGCTTTGCACCATGTCCAGTGCCTGTTCCCAGATGGCGGTGGTGCCAGGGTCGGCGATAGGCCTGGGCACCGCGTCGATCAGGCTGAAGGCCGCTGGTGTAGCCGCCAGCGCCTTGCCGTTTTTCAGAAGATAACCGCGGTCGAGCAGGCCCTGGATGATGCTCGCGCGCGTGGCCTCGGTGCCGATGCCGGTGGTTTCTTTCAGCTTTTGCTTGAGCACCGGGTCGCTGACCAGCTTGGCGACATTCTTCATGGCGCTGATCAGGTCGCCCTCGGTGAAGGGCTTGGGCGGTTGGGTGAAGAGCGACTTGAGCCGAGGTTGGCCCGCGTCGCAGGCCTGCCCGCGCTTGAGCGGCGGCAGCACCTGCACCGTAGGCTGGTTGCCGCTGGGCGCAAGGGCCTCGGGCAGGGCGCGTTTCCAGCCGGGCTCAGCCACCACCTTGCCGGTGGCCAGCAGCGGTTCGCCAGCACACACCAAGCGCGCCCGGGTGCGGTCGTATTCGTGATCGGGCAAGAACTGCGCGAGATAACGGGCGCGGATCAGGCTGTAGACCGCCCGATGCTTGCCGCTCAGGGCGCCCAGGCCGCGCGCTGCGGCAGTGGGAATGATGCCGTGGTGGGCGGTGACCTTGCTGTCGTTCCAGGCCCGTGAACGGCGCCCCGGTTGCAGGTGGGGGGCAAGCACCTCAAGCGCAGGGTCGGCGGCGGCCAGAGCTTTGAGAATCGCCGGCGCCTCGGCGTGCTGGCTGTTGGGCAAGTAGCCGCAGTCGCTGCGCGGGTAGGTGATCAGCTTATGGGTTTCGTAAAGCGCCTGGGCGATGTCGAGGGTCTCCTGGGCGCCCAGGCCCAGCTTTTTCGAGCACAGCTGCTGCAGGGTGCCGAGGTCGAAGGGCAGGGGGGCGGCCTCTTTTACCCGCTCTACCTTGACCTCGCTCACCTGCGCGTCGTCGGCGCTCTCGATCGCTCGGGCGGCTGCCTGGGCCACTTCCTGCTTCAGGCAGCGGCCCTGGTCGTCGCAGTGGGCTTCGGGGGCCTGCCACTGCGCGGTGAAATGGCCTTCGGCCGTGCTCAAGGGCACGTCGATGGCCCAGAAGGGGACCGGGACGAAATCGGCAATGGCGCGGTCGCGGTCGACCACCAGGCGCAGGGTTGGGGTTTGCACGCGCCCCACGCTCAGCACCCCGTCGTAACCGCCCTGGCGGCCGAGCAGCGTAAATAACCGGCTCATGTTCATGCCGATCAGCCAGTCGGCGCGGGAGCGGCCAAGGGCAGACTGATAGAGGTTGAACGTGGCCGCGCCTGGCCGCAGGCTCGCCAAGGCCTTGCGAATGGAGGCGTCATCCAGTGCCGAGAGCCACAGCCGTTGAACCGGGCCGCGGTAGCGGCAATGTTCGACCAGTTCGCGGGCGATCATCTCGCCCTCCCGGTCGGCGTCGGTGGCGATCACCAGCTCCGAGGCTTCGCCCAGCAGGCGCTTCACAGCCTTGAACTGGGCGGCGGTTTTGCGCTTGACCTGCAGCTTCCACTGGCCTGGCACGATGGGCAGGTCGGCCAGGGCCCACTTCTTGTAGCGGGCGTCGTAGGCATCGGGCGGGGCGGTTTCGAGCAGGTGGCCGATGCACCAGGTGACGCGAACGCCATTACCCTGCCAGCAACCTTCACCGCGCTGGCGCGCGCCCAGTACCTGGGCGATGTCCTTGGCTTGGGAGGGTTTTTCGCAGAGGAACAGGCGCATGGTAGCGGGCCGGCTGGGGAACGTGGCGCAAGGATGCGACAGGCCGGCAAGGCGAGCAAGCGAAAATTTGTATGGATATACAGTATTGTCTGCCGCCGGGGTTTCGCCGGCCGGCTATCTCTGGCTAAATCGGCGGCCCCTTGCGCTCAATGGACCTGACCATGGCCTCACCACAACCTTCTGGTACCCACTCATCGCTGCACGCGCTGTTCCCGCTGTTTACCGTGGTGTTGTGGGCAGGCAATACGCTGGTCACCAAGCTCTCGGCCGGGCTCATCGCCCCGGCTTCGATCACCTTCTACCGCTGGGCGCTGGCCTTGTTGCTGCTGCTGCCGTTCACCGCTGCCGGGTTGTGGCGCGAGCGCCGGAGCGTGCGCCGGCACTGGCCACAGCTGGCCGCATTGGGGCTGCTGGGCATGGTGATCTACCAGGGCCTTGCCTACAGCGCCGCGCAGAGCACCAGCGCCACCAACATGGGCATCCTGATCGCGCTGTCGCCCCTTATGTCGGCGCTGCTCAGCAGCCTGCTGGCGCGCGAGCCCTTGACCTGGGGTGCGCTGCTGGGCGGGCTGGTGTCGTTCGCCGGGGTGTTGTGCCTGATCGCCCGAGGCGAGCCGGGCAATATCGCGCACCTGCGCCTGAGCGGCGGCGACGGGTTGATGCTGGTGGCGGTGCTGGCCAACGCCCTGTATGGCGTGTTGTTGCGGCGCTGGCAGTTGCCCCTGGGCGCCTGGCTGCAACTGACGGTGCAGGTTGCCTGCGCGCTGGTGTGCCTGCTGCCCTGGTACCTCCTGGGCGAGCGTTCTGGCATTACCGCGCAGAGCCTGCCGCTGGTGCTCTACGCAGGGCTATTGGCCTCGATTCTGGCGCCCTGGCTGTGGATCAACGGTGTGCAGGCGGTAGGGCCGAGCCGGGCCAGCCTGTTTCTCAACCTGATCCCGTTGATCGTCGCGCTGGTCGCGGTGGGCTGGCTGGGTGAGCGCCTGGCGCCCTATCACGCGATGGGCGGTGCGCTGGCACTGCTGGGGGTGTGGCTGGGGCAAGCGCTGCGCCGGCCCCTGAGGGCCACGCCGCAGGCCTGACGCCTAGGGGCGGCGCGGGCGCGATACCACCGACTCGATGTTCTTGCGCCCGATCAACCGCACGGGCGCCGGCTCCTCCAGCCACTTGTACATCACCAGGCAATCCACCAGCCCTTCGGTGGCGTGGCGGTAAGCCTTGGGCAGCCTGCCGACTTCCTCGAAGCCCAGCTTGCGCCACAGCGCCACAGCGACTTCATTGGTGCTGACCACCGAATTGAACTGCATCGCCAGAAACCCCGCCGCACGCGCCTGCGCCTGCGAATGCTCGCACATCAGCCGCGCCACCCCCTTGCCACGGGCGGCTGCACTGACCATGTAGCCGCAATTGCTAACGTGGCCGCCAGGCCCTGCAGCGTTGGCCTTGAGGTAATAGCTGCCCAGCAGGGTGCCGTCATCGTCTTCGGCCAGCCAGGTCTGCAGCGGCAAATGTAGCCATAGGTGCTCAGCTTGCTCGCGGGTGGTGGCGGGGTCATAGGCATAGGTGGCCTGGCCCTGCACTACGGCCTGGAAAGTGGGCCAGAAACGGTCGAAATCAGCTGCCAGCATCGGGCGCAGGTGGGTCATGCGGAACGGCCTCGGTGTTATCAACAGACGCAAGCATACCTGAGCTTCAGGTTTTGGCGGGGCCCAAGAGGCGTGGCAACGAGGGCGTCACGTCGCGCTCGGGCTTCGGCCCAGGCATCTCGAAGCCAGGCGGGCGCTTGCCCTGTAGGTACCAGGCAAAGGAAATGATCTCGGCGATGGTCAGGTACAACGCCTCCGGTATTTCCTCGCCCAGCTCCAGGCGCGCCAGCAGCTTCACCAGCTCGGCATTCTCGTAAATCGGAATTTCATGCTGTTTGGCCAAGGCCAGGATCGCCTCGGCCAGCTCATCGTCGCCCTTGGCCGAAAGGTTGGGCGCACGCTCACCGTCGTAGGTCAGCGCGATGGCCTGGCGGGTAAAAGAGGTGCTCATGCGGTTTCATCCACCCAGCGTTGGTCCAATTGCGTGCGCGGCCCGCGCGCGGGTTTGCCGGTGTGGCAGTTGAGCTCGCCCACTTCGAGGCCGGCGTCGCTCAGGCGCTGCCGCAGGTAGCCCAGCTGTTGCTCGATGAGCGCCGCAGTGCGCGGGTTCTCGGCCCATAGCTGGCTGGTCAGCTGGTTTTCCAGCAGCTCTACCTGCACCTGCAGCGGGCCCAAGGGGTCCAGATCGAAGGCCAGCTCCAGGCGCCAGAGTTTGCGCCTGGGCCGAGGGCGGCCCTCGGCGTCGGTTTCCTCTTCGCCTTCTTGCCCCTCGCTTTGTACTCGTACCTGCAAGGGAATCAACCCATCCAGGTAGCGCATCGGGATTTCCAGCTGCCATGTAGTGAGTACCTTGCCGTCGGCCTGCACGCCGCTGTGTTCCAGGCTGGTGAGCTGGTGGGTCTGCAGCCGTGAAATGGCCGCCGAGGCCAGCCGCAACAACGCGTGCAGGTCTTCTTCGCCGTCCTGGGCCTCGGCATTACGCGAGGGCAGCGGGAAATCGCTGTCCAGATCAGGCTTGGCGCTGACCTGCCCGAGCACCCCCAAAGCGTTGCGAAGCCGGTTCGATTGCTGCGCGCGGGCCAGGTTCTGGGCGATGACCGCCAGCGTGGCCGGGTTGATCGACCCGCCCTCAGGCAGGTTCGGCAGCAATTGCGCGACCAGGCGCAGCAGCGCGCTCTTGAGGTCAGGCGCCGGTTGCTCGGTGGCCAGGCTGCCGGCGAGCAGCCGGCTTTCCATGAACAGGCCGCTGGCCTGGAAGGCCTGGGCCACGGCCTTGGGGTCGGTGAGGTCGGCTGGGCTGGGCAGGCTGGCCAGCAGCGCCCGGGCCTGGCTGGCTACCGCCGGCGGCAGCGCCCCACCTGCCTGTGCGTTTTGCAGCAGGCCGAGCAGGCTGGGCAACGAGGCCTGGCGGCTTTGCTGGGTGTTGAGCTGCTGGCTCAGCGCCAACTGGTCGAACTGCTGGCCCACCTGCACGAAACGCAGCGCCTGCGGCCCCTGCACCACAGCGCTGAGCAGGCTGCCCAGGCGCAGGGGTTGGGGGCTGTCCAGGGTCAGGCTCTGCCCGGCCAGTGCGCTGCCCAGCAGCGCAACCGTGGCCCGGTACTGCATCGGGGCGCCGGGGAGGTCAGCGGGCAGTGCCACGCTGGTGATCACTTTGCCTTGGAGCAGCGTGCCCGGCGGCACCTGGCGGGTGTCGAGCTCGGTGAGGCTGCCGGCACCCGGGTTGGTGACTGCCAACTGGTTGCTGAACAGCTTCTGCACCAGCAGTTGCGTGCCCTGGGCCAGCGGTTGGCTGGTGCTCACCTGCAAATTCAGGGATTTGCCGTTGTCGAGCGTCAGCGCCAGCAGTACCTGGAAGTCCTGGGCACCCTGGCGGACCTGCAGCACATCGGCGCGGGCGGTCTGCCCCGGTGCCAGCGCACCTGCGGCCGGCTGCAGCAGGTTCAGAAGCTGCCCGGTGAGCGCCGCGCCGCGCTGGGCGGAGGCCAGGGCCGAGGCGGAGGCCGCTACGCTGCTTATTTCTGAAGTCATCGGCTTACCTGGGGGCTGATTTGCGCCCTGTTCAGGGCCCGGCTCGGGTATCATTGCCGGCCGCTACATGATGCACCTGTATCGGCCCGCGTGCCCAAGCCTTGAGCCGCCCGCCCTGATCCAAAGGCCATTTCGTGACGACGTACCTCAAAGCCCATCAGCTGGCATGCGAACGCGACGGCCGCCTGCTGTTCGACTCGCTGAGCCTTGCGCTGCCGGCTGGTGCCCTGCTGCATGTGCGCGGGCCCAACGGTGCCGGCAAGAGCACCCTGCTGCGCGTGCTGGCCGGGCTGATGCCGCCCACCGAAGGTGAGGTAGTGCGGCTGTGCCCGGTGCTGTGGTTGGGCCATGCTGCAGGCATCAATGAGCACTTGAGCGCCGAGGAAAACCTCGCCTGGGCCGCCGCCTTGGCAGGTGAGCGTGCCGGGCGCGAAGCACTGTGGCGGGCACTGGCGGCTGCCGGGCTGGCCGGCTACGAAGATGCGCCGTGCCATACGCTGTCAGCCGGGCAGAAGCGCCGCGTCGCGCTGGCGCGCCTGCACTTGCCCGGCGCACCGCTCTGGGTGCTCGACGAACCTTTCACCGCGCTCGATGCCCAGGCGATTGCAGCGCTCGAAGCGCACCTGGCCGCGCATTGCGAGCGGGGCGGGGCGGTGGTGCTGACCACTCACCACGCCCTGGCTGTGCGGCCGGCGCTGTACAGCGAGCGGGAGCTGGCCACATGAGTGCCCTGCTGCCCACCCTGCGCCGCGAGCTGCGCTTGCTGTGCCGCCGCCCAGGCGACTGGCTCAACCCGCTGGTGTTCTTCGCCTTGGTCATCACGCTCTTCCCTTTAGGGATGGGCGCCGAGCCTGCGATGCTGCGCGACATCGCCCCCGGCCTGATCTGGGTAGCGGCGCTGCTTGCCGTGATGGTGTCGCTGGACGGGCTGTTTCGCACCGACTTCGACAACGGCTCGCTCGAGCAGATGGTGCTGGCACCGCAGCCTTTGGCCTTGTTGGTGCTGATGCGGATACTCGCGCACTGGCTGCTCAGCGGGTTGTCGCTGGTGCTGGTCGCGCCGCTGCTGGCGCTGATGCTGGGCTTGCCGCACCATTGCCTGCCGTGGCTGATGGTGTCGCTTTTGCTGGGTACGCCGGCACTGAGCCTGATCGGCGCGGTAGGCGCCGCCCTGACGGTGGGCCTCAAGCGCGCCAGCCTGTTGCTGGCGTTGTTGACCCTGCCGCTGTATATCCCGGTGCTGATCCTCGGCAGCGGCACGTTGCGCGCTGCGCTGCAAGGCTTGCCGGTGGCCGGGTACCTGTTTTGGCTGGGCTGCCTGGCGATGCTGTCGATAACCCTGGCGCCGCTGGCGATCGCCGCCGGTTTGCGCATCAGCGTGGCTGAGTGACTAGAACGATGACCGAGAAACCCTGATGAGCATTTCGAGCAAGGGCTGGGCGTGGTTCCACCGCTGGAGCTCGCCCAAGTGGTTCTACACACTGGCCGGGCGCCTGCACCCTTGGCTGGCGCTGGGTGCCGCGCTGTTGCTGGGGGTGGGCGTGGTGTGGGGGCTGGCCTTTGCGCCGCCCGATTACCAGCAGGGCAACGCGTTTCGCATCATCTATATTCATGTGCCCAGCGCGATGCTGGCGCAAAGCTGCTACGTGTTGATGGCCGTGGCCGCGGTGGTCAGCCTGGTGTGGAAGCTCAAGCTGGCCGATGTCGCGCTGCGCTGTGCTGCACCCATCGGTGCGTCGATGACCGCGCTGGCGCTGGTTACCGGTTCGATCTGGGGCAAACCGACCTGGGGCACATGGTGGGTGTGGGACGCGCGCCTGACCAGCATGCTGATCCTGCTGTTTCTCTATGCCGGGGTGATCGCCCTGGGCAACGCCATCGGCAACCGCGACAGCGCCGGCAAGGCCTGTGCGGTGCTGGCCATCGTCGGCGTGGTGAATATTCCGATCATCAAGTATTCGGTGCAGTGGTGGAGCACCCTGCACCAGGGCGCGACCTTCACCCTGACCGAGAAGCCGGCGATGCCGGCACAGATGTGGCTGCCGTTGCTGTTCACGGTATTGGGCTTCTATTGTCTGTTCGGTGCGCTGTTGCTGGCGCGCATGCGCCTTGAAGTGCTGCAGCGCGAGGCGCGCAGCGGTTGGGCGCAGGCGGTGGTGCGCCAGGCGCTGGAGGGGCGGGAATGAGCTTCGGATCGATGGGCGAGTTCTTCGCCATGGGCCATCACGGGGCCTATGTATGGGCGGCCTATGGCCTGTTCGTGCTGGTGCTGGCCTGGAACATCGCCAGCCAATGGCGAGCGCGGCGCCGTTATCTTGAGCAACAGGCTCGCCATGCGCGGCGGGAGCGCCGGCCATGAACCGCCAACGCAAGCAGCGGTTGTTGCTCGTGCTGGGCCTGCTGGCCGGCCTGGGCGGGGCACTGGCACTGGCCCTGAGCGCGCTGCAGCAGAACATCAACCTGTTCTATACCCCCACGCAGATCGCCGACGGCGAGGTGCCCCCGGGGGTGCGTATACGGGCGGGCGGCATGGTCGAGCGCGGCTCGCTGGTGCGTTCTGCCGATTCGCTCGCGGTGCGCTTCGTGGTCACCGATTTCAATCGCTCCGTCACGGTCACCTACCGCGGCATCCTGCCGGATCTGTTTCGCGAGGGGCAGGGTATCGTTGCCCTGGGGCAGGTGAACGCCGCAGGGGAGGTAGAGGCCGACGAGGTACTGGCCAAGCATGATGAGAAGTACATGCCGCCGGAAGTGAACAAGGCACTCAAGGATGCCAAGGCCGTGCAGGTGCAGCGATGATCCCGGAACTGGGGCAATGGGCATTGATCCTGGCGCTGTGCCTGGCGGCATTGCTGGGTACGCTCGCGTTGCTCGGCGCCTGGCGTGGGCAGGTGCACTGGATGGCGCTGGCCCGGCCATTGGCCGTGGGGCAGTTCGCGTTCGTGCTGGGGGCCTTCGTGTGCCTGGCGCACGCCTTCATGGCCAACGATTTCTCAGTGGCCTACGTGGCGGCCAACTCCAATACCGCGCTGCCCTGGTATTACCGCCTCAGCGCGGTGTGGGGTGCCCACGAGGGCTCGCTGCTGCTGTGGGTGTTGATCCTGGCGGGCTGGACGCTTGCCGTGGCACTGTGCTCGGCGCAGTTGCCGCGGGAGATGCTGGCGCGGGTATTGGGGGTGATGGGGCTGATCAGCACGGGGTTCTTGCTCTTCGTGCTGCTGACCTCCAACCCGTTTGCGCGCATCCTCCCGCAGGTGCCGCTGGAGGGCCGTGACCTGAACCCCTTGCTGCAGGACTTCGGCCTGATCGTGCACCCGCCGATGCTCTACATGGGGTATGTCGGCTTCTCGGTGGCCTTTGCCTTCGCCATTGCGGCGCTGCTGGGCGGCCGTTTGGATGCGGCCTGGGCGCGCTGGTCACGGCCGTGGACGCTGGTCGCCTGGAGTTTCCTGGGCGTTGGCATCTGCCTGGGCTCCTGGTGGGCGTATTACGAGCTGGGCTGGGGCGGTTGGTGGTTCTGGGACCCGGTGGAAAACGCCTCCTTCATGCCCTGGCTGGTGGGAACGGCGCTGATCCACTCGTTGGCCGCCACCGAAAAGCGCGGGGTGTTCAAGAGCTGGACCGTGCTGCTGGCCATCGGCGCATTTTCGTTGAGCCTGATGGGCACCTTTCTGGTGCGCTCGGGCGTGCTGACCTCCGTGCATGCTTTTGCCGCAGACCCGACCCGAGGGGTGTTCATCCTCGCGTTTCTGCTGTTGGTGGTGGGCGGCTCGCTTGCCTTGTTCGCTGTGCGCGCGCCGGTGGTGCGCAGCCGGGCGCAGTTTGGCCTGTGGTCGCGGGAAACCCTGCTGCTGGGCAACAACCTGGTGCTGGTGGTGGCTGCCGCGACCATCTTGCTGGGTACTCTCTATCCACTGCTGATCGAGACCCTGACCGGCGCGCGGCTGTCGGTCGGGCCCCCTTATTTCAACCTGCTGTTCCTGCCGCTGATGGCACTGTTGATGGTGCTCTTGGCGGTGGGTGTGCTGGTGCGCTGGAAGCAGACCCCTGGGCGCTGGCTTGCTGGCCTGCTGTTGCCGGTGATGGGTGCGGCGGCCCCGCTGGCGCTGCTCGTAGGCGGGCTGGTCGGCGGCTTCGACTGGCCAGTGCTGAGCGTATTCGCCCTGGCTTTCTGGGTGGTCGGCGCAAGCCTGCGCGACATCGCTGCCAAGTGCCGCCATGTCGGCCTGGGTGGGCTGCGCCGCAGCTACTGGGGCATGCACCTGGCACACCTGGGGCTGGTACTGTGCGCCCTGGGCGTGGTGCTGAGCAGCCAGCACAACGCCCAGCGCGATGTACGCATGGCGCCGGGGGAGGCGGTGGAGCTTGGCGGCTACCGCTTCAGCTTCGAAGGCACACAGCAAGTGCGCGGGCCGAACTGGATGGCCGACCGCGCGCTGGTCCGCGTGACCCAGGGCGGCAAGCCAGTAGCCCTGCTGGCCCCGGAAAAGCGCCACTACGACGCTCAGGGTTCGGTGATGACCGAGGCGGGGATCGACCCTGGGCTGTGGCGTGATCTGTACGTGGCCCTGGGCGAGCCGCTCGACGGCGGCGCCTGGGCGGTGCGCTTGCATGTGAAGCCGTTCGTGCGCTGGATCTGGCTGGGCGGCTTGTTCACTGCCCTTGGGGGCCTGCTTGCCGCCGCCGATGGCCGCTACCGCCAGCGCCTTCGCCTGCGGCGTGGCGTTCAACCGTTGGAGGGCACCGAATGAAGCGGGCGGTCCTGTTGGTGCCGCTGGCACTGTTTCTGTTGCTGGCGGTCGTTCTCTACCGAGGGCTGTACGGCCAGCCTGAGGTATTGCCGTCGGCGCTGATCGGCAAGCCGCTACCGGCCTTCGAGTTGCCGGCGGTGCAGGGCGGGCCGCCAGTGAACCGCCAGGCGCTGCTGGGCAAGCCGGCGCTGGTTAATGTGTGGGGTACCTGGTGCGTGGCCTGCCGCGAGGAGCATCCGGTGTTGAACGGGTTGAAGGCCCAGGGCGTGCTGATCTACGGCATCGATTACAAAGACGACAACACCGCCGCCCGCCGCTGGCTGGCCGAATTCCAAGACCCCTATACGCTGAACGCCGACGATGCAGACGGCAGCCTGGGGCTTGACCTGGGCGTGTATGGCGCTCCCGAAACCTACCTGATCGACGCGCAGGGCATCATCCGCTACAAGCATGTGGGGGCGATTACCGAGCAGGTCTGGCGCGACGAGCTGGCCAGCCGTTACCAGGCGTTGCTGGAGGCGCCCCAATGAGGCTTCGTGATGGGGCGCTGGCGGCGGTTTTGCTGCTGAACCTGCCGTGGGCGCAAGCGGCCATCGATGCCACACCCTTCCAGAGTGAAACGCAGCGCGAGCGTTTTGCCGACCTGACCCGCCAGTTGCGCTGCCCCAAATGCCAGAACCAGGACCTGGCCGACTCCGATGCGCCCATTGCCGGCGACCTGCGCAAGCAGATTCAGCGGCTGATGAGCGAGGGCAAGAGTGACCAGCAGATCGTTGCGTATCTGGTAGCGCGCTATGGCGAGTTCATTCGTTATCGCCCGGTGCTGGAGGCGCGCACCGGGCTGCTCTGGTTCGGGCCGCTGATCGCGTTGCTGATAGGGGCCGGTGGTATTGCCCTGATCGTGCGTCGGCGCCGTATGGCCGCCGGGCCGGTGCCGTTGTCTGCCGATGAACAGCGCCGTCTGGCACGCTTGCTGGATGAGCACTCACGATGATGCTGTTATGGGGCGCCCTGGCGGCGATGGCCTTGTTGGCTATGGGCTTTGTGCTGCTGCCGCTGCTGCAGGCGCCGCGCCCGTTACCGGCGCCAGCGCGTGAGGCGCAGAACGTAGCGCTGTATCGGGAGCAATTGGCGCAGTGGCAAGCTGAGGCGGCTGAGGGCAGCGTCAACCCGCAAGGGCTGGAAGCGGCAAAGGTAGAAGCAGCGCGTGCCTTGTTGGCCGACAGCGCCGCCGTGGATAGCCCGGCCGGCCGCGCTGACCGTCGCCTGCCGGTGGTACTGGCACTGCTGATGCCACTGGTTGCGGCGGGGTTGTACGCCGGTGTAGGGGCCGGCGCCAAGGTGGCCTTAAGTGAGCGGCTTGCCACCCCGCCCACCTCGGCGGCAGACATGCGCGAACGCCTCGAGGCGGTGGTCAGGGCGCAGCCAGACGGGGTAGAGGCGCTCTATTATCTGGCGCGCGCCTACATGGCCGAAAATCGCCCTGCCGATGCGGCGGCGCTGTTCGAGCGCGCAGTGGCCCTGACCGGTCGTAGCCCCGAGCTGTTGGGCCAGTGGGCGCAGGCTCGCTATTTTGCCGCCAACAAACAGTGGTCACCGGCGCTTCAGGCCCTGGCCGACGAAGCTCTGCGGGCGAACCCCAATGAGGCCACCACGCTCGGGCTGCTCGGCATCGCCGCATTCGAAAGCCAGCGCTACGCCGACGCTGCCGGTTGGTGGGCGCGGTTGCAGGCGCAAATGGCGCCGAACGACCCGGCCCGCCTCGCGCTGCAAGGCGGGATAGACCGCGCCCGTGAGCGCGCGGGCGTCAGCGGAGCGCCAGGCTTGCGAGTACGGGTGAGCCTGGCGCCGGCCGTGGCCAGGGCGGTGCAGCCGACAGACACCGTGTTCGTCTTCGCCCGCGCATTGAACGGCCCGCCGCTGCCGTTGGCGGTCAAGCGCCTGACGGTTGCCCAGCTGCCCGCTACGCTCACCCTCAGCGATGCCGATGCCATGCAGCCTTCGCTGAAACTGTCGAGCGCCACGCAAGTCCAACTCGGTGCGCGCATCAGCCGACAGGGCCAGCCCACCCAGGGTGAATGGCTCGGGCGCGGCGCAACGGTCGCCCCTCGCGAGGAGGCGCTTCAATTCCTGATCATCGACAGCCCAGACCCATGACCCTAGCCTTGCCGTTTGACCGTTACGCCCGCGCCGCGCTGATCTGCCTGGCCATGGGCCTGTCGGCCTGCTCCGTGCACAAGCCCATGCAGCAACCGGCACCGCCGGTGCCCAGTGTGCCGCCGAACCCGGGCAGCCTGCCCAGCACACCGGTCACACCGGGTGGCCCGGCAACCCCAGCCACCCCCACACCGGCCAAGCCCGCGCCGCGCACTTCCGCAAGCTTTGCGCCGCCGCCGAGCGGGCCCAGCCATTGGGATGCCAGCTTGGGGGTGTATGTGCTGGAGGGCACTGACGGCTTGTATTACCGCCAGCGTACTTATTACCGGTACGACAACGGCTGGGCCTGGGCTACCAGCCCGAACGGCCCGTGGCAGGGCACCGACAGCAGCGGCGTGCCGCCGGGCCTTGGGCGGCTGCATCCCTGAGGGTGTGCAAGGCGGCGCATCGCGCCGCCTTGCACCCTGGTGCGCGGTTCAGAAGCGGGTGCGTACCGTCACCTGCAGGTTGCGCGGGTCACCATAGATCGCTCCGGCATAGAACCCGTATTGGGTGTAGTAATGCTTGTCGAAGAGGTTGTTGGCATTGAGCGTTACGGTGGTGTTGTCGGTCAGGTCATAGCGGGCCATGGCATTCCAGATCGCATAGCCGGACCAGTTAACCTCGGTGGTTCCTGAGCTCGTACCATTGGCCGGCTGCCCAGCCGGGCTTGAAAGGGCGCGAATGTTGCTCTGGGCATTGACGCCTGCGCCGAGTGTGAGGCGGTCGAGCCTGCCCGGCAGCCGGTAAGTGCTCGAGAGCTTGAACAAGTGCGAGGGGTCGCTGCGCCCGTCGCTGTCTACACGCCTGAAGTGCAGCCAGGTGTAGCCGGCGTAAACGTTCCAGGCCGGTGTGATCGCACCGGAAAGCTCCAGGTCGATGCCGTCGGTTTCCACGCCTGTACCGGCCACATACGCCTGTGCGCCACTGGGGGTGGTATTGGCACCGTCCATCACCGCTTTGTTTTGCTGCTGGGTGCGGAAATACGCGACCTGTGCGTTCAACCCGCCATCGAACCATTCACCCTTGATGCCGGTTTCGTAGCTTTTACCCCGAATGGGCTCCACCGGGCTGCCGCCGGTGGTCTGCGAGGTTTGCGGGGTGAAAATGTCGGTGTAGCTGGCATAGAGCGAGTAGTGCGCGTTCAGGTCGTATACCGCGCCCAGGTAAGGCGTGACGATGCCGCTTTCATGGCCGGTGGCACGGCTGCCGCTGGTGGCGGTGGTGGTGGCGCTGTAATCACTGACCCGGGCGCCGATGATGATCGACAGCGGGTCGGTGACGCTCAGGCGAGTGGCGCCGTAGAGGCCGCTGAGGCGGGTCACGGTTTTGCTGTGCAGCCCGGTTTTCCAGGCGTCGAGCCGGATGTCGTCATCTACGCCATTGCCCCAGTCGCTGATGGCAAAGCCATTGTTGGCGCGGAATTGGCAGTTGGTCGACACGGCGCTGGTGCGCGTGGCGTTGAACATCCGGCAGTTGTACTGCGGGGTCCAGTCGACGGTGCGGCTGTCGCTGTAGCCGAACATTGCCTGGTGCTCGCGGCCCAGGGCCTGAAAGGGCCCGGAGAGGTCCAGCTGGGCTGACTGCTGGGTGCTGTCGGTAGAGCTGTGCAAGGCGTTGAGCACCGCCCCGGTACCGTCCTGGTTCCAGTAACCGCCGTAGCGGCCTGCGCCAGCGGAGTTCACCTTGGCGACCCCACGGTGGTTGAGCACGTCGCTCTCGCTTTGCGCCGCACGCAGGTTCAACGACCAGTCGTTGTCGAAACGGTGCGCCAGCGAGGCGAACCCGGTGCGCGTGGTGTACTCGCCGAAGCTCCAGCTGGGCGCCACATTGGTACTGCGCGGCAAGTCGGTCTTTTGCCCGTTGCCGTACCACAGGGGAATGTTCGCGCCCCAGCCGCCGCCGACGATCTTGTAGTACTCGTACTGAAAGCCAGCGCCGAGGGTGGTGCTCTCGGTGAGGTCGAACTCCAGGTTTGCCAGCGCTGCGCGGGAGCGGTCCGACTGCTGGTCGCGGAAGGCGTTGGCCTGCTGCTCGGTCACTACCAGGCGTGAGCGCAGGCGCCCATCGGCCGACAAGGGCAGGTTCAGGTCAGCGCCTGTGCGTTGCTTGTCCCAACTACCGTAGGTGGCCCAGGCGCTGCCGCCGAACTCACGGGTTGGCCGCTTGCGGATCAGGTTGACAGTGGCCGAGGGGTCGCCCGTGCCGCCGAGCAGGCCGTTGGCCCCGCGCACGATGTCGATGCGCTCGTAAAGGTCCATGTTCATCGCCGCCCCGCCGCCGGAGAAGCCGGTCGCGCCCTGGTACTGCAGGCCGTCGACTTTCCAGTTGCTGATCGAATAGCCACGGGCCCGGTAATCGGTGCGGCCGCCGACCTCCGACTTGCTCATGCTCACCCCCGGCGTGGTTTCCAGTGCCTGTTCCAGGGTGCCGATCTGGCGGTCGGTCATCTGTTGTTGAGTGATGGTGCTGACCGACTGCGGGGTTTGCCGGGGCGTAAGGTTCAGGCCGGTAGCGCTGGTGGTGCGCTTGACGGTATAGCCCCGTTGCTCACTGGCTGGGGTACTGGGCAGCGCGGTACCGCTGACGTCTATCGGCGCAAGGTCAAGCGCTGGCTCCTCGGCATGAGCGGCGGCGCTGGCAGACAGGGCGAGGGCGAGGGTCAAGGCGCTGTAGCGCGGGCAACGGGCGAACGGGATCGAATGGGTCATGAGGGGTAATGTCGTGTTTGAGTATGATTCTTGATATCATTCTTCGGATTTTTCCCCGCCGCTGTACCGCGCATTTGTATGGGCATGTAATGGAATGTAACGAGATACCGAGCCTTGGCTCGGCGCCTGCCTTCACCCCCCGTAGCACCGTTCTGGTGGTCGACGATGACGACGAAATCCGCGAGCTGCTGGCCGATTACCTCAGCGACGCGGGCTATCACGTGCTCGAGGCCGCCGACGGCCAGCAGATGTGGGCGCACCTGCGCAAAAGCGTGCCGCAGTTGGTGGTGCTTGACCTGATGCTACCCGGTGAGGATGGCCTGAGCCTGTGCCGGCAGCTGCAACGATGGCCGGGGCTAGGGGTGATCATGCTGTCGGCGCGTGGTTCGGCAATGGACCGCATTGTCGGCCTGGAGGTGGGCGCCGATGACTACGTGTGCAAACCCTTCGAGCCTCGCGAGTTGCTGGCGCGGGTCAAGGCTGTTCTGCGCCGGGCACAGGTGGCCGCGCCCGCACCCGCAGCCCGGTCGCCTGCGGGCGAACGCTTCTGCGGCTTTGTGCTCGAGCACTCACGGCGCCAGCTGGTGCTGCCCGGGGGCGCCAGGGCCGTGCTGCCACGCTCGGATTACCGAGTGCTGCGTGACCTGCTGGCCAACCCTGGGCGGGTGCTCGGCCGCGACCGGCTCAGCCGCGCCGCCCTGGGGCGTGAGTTCCTGCCTGAAGACCGCTCGGTAGACATGTGCATCAGCCGTTTGCGCCAGCATCTTCGCCGCGGCGCGGTGGCAGGGGTGGAGATCGTGACCGTGCGCAACGAAGGCTACTTGCTGAGCCTGCCCGGCAGCACGCAGTGAGTTGGCACCGCCTATGGCCCGGCACCTTGCTTGGGCAACTGGCGCTGATCATGGCTGGCGGCACGCTGGCGATCCAGCTCCTCTCCAGCAGTATCTGGTTCGATGTGCGCTTCGCCCAGATTCTCGAAGCCCCGGTGCGCCTGATGGCCGCGCGCAGCGTCGCGTTGATCCGCGCAGGCTGCGAGCAGCCCGTGGCAATGCCCGCACACTACACCCGGCGCTGCAGCGCCGAGCCTCCTCGCACCGACCTGGACGCCCGCCCTGGCCACCGGCGTATCAATCGCCTGCTGCAGGAAGCGCTCGCCTACGAGATGCACGAAACGCGGGCGGTACGCCTGGCCGACGCCAGCCTCACCGACGCGGCCGGCCAGCCGGTGGTTTGGCGCAGCTTGTTCGCCCCCCGCAGTGCCTGGGCGCATGTGGGCTTTGCCGTACAAATGGCCGATGGCCGCTGGCTGCAGATCGAAGGCCAGGAGATGCAGGGCTGGAGCGGCGAGTCGACCTGGGTGTTGCTGGCCGACTATCTGCTGCGGGTGTATGCGCTGCGGCTGCTGGCGGTGCTGGGCATCTGCCTGATCGCCGCGCGTTTGTGCCTGCGCCCCTTGCGGCGCCTGGCCAGCGCGGCCAAGGCACTGGGCAGTGACCTCGAGCAGCCGCCCCTGGCAGAAGAGGGGCCGCGCGAGGTCCGGGAGGCGTCGCGCGCCTTCAATAGCATGCAGCGACGCCTGCAAGCCATGGTCCGTGAGCAGAGGCACTTTCTCGCAGCGGTGTCGCACGACCTGCGCACGCCGCTGACGCGCCTGCGGCTGCGCATCGAAAAGGTCGCCGACCCCGAGCAACGCCAACGCCTGGGGCGCAACGTGCGCGAGATGGACCGGATGATCGGCCAGGTGCTGGATTACCTGCACAGCGCCGAACCCCCAATGATGCGCCCTGTGGCCGTTCGGCCACTGCTGGTGCAGCTGGGCGCGGAGTTGGCCAGCACGGCTGAGCCCTTGCCGATCGAAGGCAGCGAGGTGCAGGTGCTGGGCAATGAGGTGCTGTTGCAACGTGCGGTACAGAACCTCGTGGTGAATGCGCTGCGCTATGGCCGTGATGTGCGTATCGAGCTGCGGCGCGTGGGTGCGCAGGTCAGTATCGCCGTGCTTGATCGCGGCCCAGGCATCCCACCGGCGCAGCTGCCCGGCATCGAGCAGCCGTTCGTCCGAGGCGAGGCCTCGCGTAATTCAGGCCAAGGGGGCTATGGGCTGGGCTTGAGTATCGCCGCGCGTATCGCCACCACCCATGGTGGGCGCTTGCAGTTGGACAATCGACAAGGGGGCGGCCTTGAGGCCGCGCTCTGGCTGCCAGGCCTCACGCAATAAGCCATCGTTCGTCGGCTGGGGTAGCGGTGCTTGACATTCGCTGCCTAGGCAGTAATATCACGTTACACATTCGCTGCCATGGCAGTTACTGCCCATACACTTATGCTGCATTTCACTCCTGCAACCTTTGGCGATTGCCAGCTGCCGATGCTGATCGGCCGCACGGCCATTCTCAAGGACCGTACCCTTGACCGGCACCTGGAGCCTTACGAGATCACCAGCGCGCAGTTCAAGGTGCTGATCATCGTGGCCCGGGGCTATGTCGACACGCCCGCTGAATTGTGTCGCTACCTGGCGCTGGACAGCGGCTCAATGACCCGCATGCTCGACCGCCTGGAACAGAAGCAACTGATCGAACGAACCCGCAGCGCTGCCGACCGGCGCCAAGTGCACCTTGCCTTGACTGCTGCAGGCCAGGCTTTGGCTGATCGCCTGCCGGAAATCGGCGCAGCAGCGCTCAATGAGCTGGTCTCGATGCTGGAGCCTGCGGAATTCAACGAGCTGCAGCGCATTCTGCGCAAGATTCTCATCCATGCCGGCGATTCGGTCGCCTGCAGTTTTCCGGGTAATGAACGACCATGAAATTGCCAGCTTCGCTGCATACGTTCGCGCCGCTGTGCCTGGCCATGGCCTTGGCCGGTTGCGCCAGCACCCACGGCCTGCACACTGATTCGAAGCTCAACCAACCCGGTGACCTGGCCGCTGGCAAGACGCTCTCCGGCGTTGCCCTGAGCCCGGCCGCTTGGCCGCAGCCCAACTGGTGGGCGGCCCTGGGCGACCCACAGCTTGACGGGCTGATCGACGAAGCGCTGCGTGACAACCCCGACATGCAAGCGGCCAGCGCCCGCGCCCACCAGGCCATGGCGGCCGCTTACGCCGCCGATGCCGACCGCATGCCTGAAGTGAACGCCGATGCCGGCGTGACGCGCTCGCGAGTGTCGCGTTATCAAGACCCAAGAGGCGAGGGCGGCAACCTGGGCACCCTGCGCAGTGCCGAGCTGACCTTCAGCTACACCTTCGACCTCTGGGGCGGCCAGCGCGCTGCCTGGGAGGCGGCGCTGGGCCAGGCCCGCGCGGCCGAGGTCGACCGCCAGGCGGCGCGCCTGACCCTGGCAGCCGATGTGGCTCGCGCTTACAGCAACCTGGCCCAGGCCTACGTGCTGGACGACCTGGCCCAGGAAGACCTCAAGCGTACCAGCCAGCTGCTTGAGTTAGGCCAGCGCCGCTTGGCCTCGGGCATTGACAGCCAGTATCAACTGCAACAAACCGAGAGCCTGCAAGCCACCTCGCAGGCCCAGGCTCTGGAAACCGCTCGCCAGCTGCGCAGCGCGCGGATCGCCTTGGCAGTGCTGCTGGGCAAGGGCCCTGACCGCAGCGCCGAGCTCGCCCGGCCCAAGGTGTTGGTGCCTGCTGCAGTGCAGTTGCCCTCAAGCCTGCCGGCCGACCTGCTCGGCCGCAGGCCCGACCTGACCGCTGCACGCTGGCGGGTAGAGGCGGCCAGCAAGGATATCAAGGCCGCCACAACGCGCTTTTACCCCAACCTCAACCTGAGCGCCGCTGCCGGTACCCAGGCGGTGCTGGGCGATGCGCTGTTCGGCAGCGCCAGCAAGTTCTGGAACATTGGCCCGGCGTTGTCGTTGCCGATTTTCGATGGCGGCCGGCTGCGCGCCAACCTCGATGCCCGTGACGCTGATTACGACCTGGCGGTCGCCCAGTACAACAAAGTGCTCAACCAGGCGTTGGCGGATGTGAGCGATGCGATCAACCAGCTCGACGGTATCGGCAGGCAGGTGGCCGCCCAGGCCCATGCTGCCGACGTGGCCCAGCACTCGTTCGACACCGCGACGCAGCGCTACTCCTCAGGCATCGGCAACTACCTCGACGTATTGACCGTCGAGCAGCAATTGCTGCAGGCCCAGCGCCAGCTGGCGAGCCTTGAGGCCCAGCGCATCGACACCTCGATTCAACTGATGCAGGCACTCGGGGGCGGCTTCTCCGCCCAGGGGCTCGCCGCCAATGACACCCAAGGTAACTGAACATGGCCGATGACAATGCCTCCGTGCAACCCAAGAGCAACCCGCGCAAGCGCAAGCTGTTCCTGATCATCCTGGTGCTGGTCGTGGTGCTGGCCATCGCCGGCGTATGGCTGTGGCACAGCCTGTACGGCAAGTGGTACGAAAGCACTGACGATGCCTATGTGAACGGCAACGTGGTGTCGATCACCCCGCTGACCGGCGGCACGGTCACCAGCATCGGCGCCGATGACGGTGACCTGGTGCACGCAGGGCAAACCTTGATCGTGCTCGACCCGTCCGATGCGCGCATTGCGCTGCAGAGCGCCCAGGCCAACCTCGCCCGCACCGTCCGGCAGGTGCGTGGCCTGTACACCAATGTCGATGCGCAAAAGGCACAGGTCGGCACTCGCAAGGCCGATGTACAGCGCGCGCAGGAGAACTTCAACCGGCGCAAGAACCTCGCCGCCAGCGGGGCGATCTCCCAGGAAGAGTTGGCCCATGCCCGCGACGACCTGACCAGTGCGCAGAATGCGTTGAACAACGCCCAGCAGCAATTGGCGACCACCCAGGCGCTGGTGGACGACACCCAGATTGCCTCGCACCCTGAGGTGCAGGCCGCCGCGGCGCAGGTGCGCGATGCCTACCTGGCACAGGCACGAACCACCATCGTCGCGCCGGTCACCGGTTTCGTGGCCAAGCGCACCGTGCAACTGGGCCAGCGCTTGCAGCCTGGCGCCACCACCATGGCCGTGATTCCGCTGGATGAGGTGTGGATCGACGCCAACTTCAAGGAAACCCAATTGCGCCAGATGCGCATCGGCCAGCCGGTGACCATCACCGCCGATATCTACGGCGACGACGTGGAGTACAAGGGCACCGTCGAGAGCCTGGGCGCAGGCACCGGCAGCGCGTTTTCGTTGCTGCCGGCGCAGAATGCCACCGGTAACTGGATCAAGATCGTCCAGCGGGTGCCGGTGCGCATCAAGCTCGAGCCCGACCACCTGCGTGACCACCCGCTGCGCATAGGCCTTTCGACCGTGGTGGATGTGGACCTGCATGACACCAGCGGCCCGATGCTGGCGCAGCAACCGCCGCAGCAGGCTTCGTTCACCACTCAGGTGTATGACAAACAACTGGGCGAGGCCGACGATCTGATCGCGCGGTTGATCCACGACAACAGCGCAATGGGCAAAGCCGCCCAGCGTTGAGCCGCCCATGGCCCCGCCCGCGGGGCCCGCGCAGGTATCGAACATGAGCAATAACGGTTACTTCAAGCCGCCCAGCCTGGTGCTCAGTACCATCGGGCTATCGCTGGCGACTTTCATGCAGGTGCTGGACACCACCATCGCCAACGTGGCGCTGCCTACCATTTCGGGCAACCTGGCCGTGAGCTCGGAGCAGGGCACCTGGGTCATTACCTCCTTCGCGGTGGCCAACGCAATCGCCTTGCCGTTGACCGGTTGGATGAGCCGGCGCGTGGGCGAGGTCAAGCTGTTCATCTGGGCAACCTTGCTGTTCGTGCTGGCTTCGTTTCTCTGCGGGATTTCGACCTCGATGCCTGAGCTTGTGGGCTTTCGCGTGTTGCAGGGCGCTGTGGCGGGGCCTCTGTACCCGATGACCCAGACGCTGCTGCTGGCGGTGTACCCGCCGGCCAAGCGCGGGATGGCGCTGGCGCTGCTGGCGATGGTCACGGTGGTGGCGCCGATCGCGGGGCCTATCCTCGGCGGCTGGATCACCGACAGCTACAGCTGGCCGTGGATTTTCTTCATCAACATTCCCGTAGGGCTGTTTGCCGCCGCCGTGGTGCGCCAGCAACTGGCGGCGCGGCCGGTTACCCTGAGCCGCCAGCCGATGGACTACGTAGGGCTGGTGAGCCTGATGATCGGCGTGGGCGCGTTGCAGGTAGTGCTCGACAAGGGCAATGACCTGGACTGGTTCGAGTCCACCTTCATCGTCGTCGGCACTGCCATCTCGGCCGTGGCGCTGGCGGTGTTCGTGATCTGGGAACTGACCGACGAGCACCCGGTGGTCAACCTGCGGCTGTTCGCCAACCGCAACTTCGCCGTGGGCACCCTGGTGCTGGTGTTCGGCTATGCCGGGTTCTTCGGCATCAACCTGCTGCTGCCGCAGTGGCTGCAGACACAGATGGGGTACACCGCTACCTGGGCGGGCCTGGCAGTGGCGCCGATCGGTTTGTTGCCGGTGATCATGTCGCCGTTCGTGGGGCGCTATGCGCATAAGTTCGACTTGCGCATCCTGGCGGGGTTGTCGTTCACCGCCATCGGGCTTTCGTGCTTCATGCGCGCCACCTTCACCACCGAGGTGGATGTCATTCATGTGGCCCTGGTGCAGTTGTTCATGGGGATAGGCGTAGCGTTGTTCTTCATGCCGACGCTCAGCATCCTGCTGTCGAACCTGCCGCCACAGATGATTGCCGATGGCTCGGGGCTGGCGACCTTCCTGCGCACGCTCGGTGGCAGTTTCGCGGCCTCGCTGACCACCTGGATCTGGATTCGCCGGGCCGATATGCACCATGCGTACCTGACCGAAAACGTCAGTGTCTACGACCCGCAGACCCAGCAGGCGCTGGCACAGCTAGGGGGCGCTGGCGGGCGCAGCTATGCGCAGCTGGAGCAGATGGTCAACAGCCAGGCCTACATGTTCTCCACCGTGGACTACTTCACGATGCTGGGCTGGATCTTCGCCGGGCTGATCATTCTGGTGTTTTTCGCCAAGCCGCCGTTCACGGCCAAGGCGGGGCCTTCGTCTTCAGGGCATTGACGGCTTGAGCATCTTCAACGCGTGTGCGAGTGAGGCTTCGGACAGCTCACCCAAATGGCTGCCCACCCGCTTGCCTTCGGCGTCGTAAAAGAGGGTGGTGGGCAGGGCATGGGCGCCTACTTCAGCGGCCAACGCGCCATCGGGGTCAAACAGCACCTGGCTCAGCGAAAGGCCGGTGGTGGCGCTGAAGTTGGCCACCACCCCCAGGCTCTCGCCCTGGTTGACGAACACGAATCTTACCTCGGGGTGTGCCTGCTGCGCGGCCACCAGTACCGGCATCTCGCGCCGGCAGGGCGGGCACCAGGTCGCCCACAGGTTCACCACCAGTGGCTTGCCTTGGTAGGCCGCCAGGCGTGTGGTGCGGCCGTCGGCCTGCTGCAACACGCTGGCCGGCAGCGCCGAGCCCTGTTGCCACCACGGCAGGGCCGCCCCTGCCGCCAGCCACAGGCCTATACCCAGGCCACCACCGGCCAGCACGCCACGGCGCAACGCCGGGCGGCGCCACAGCAACAGCGCTGCGGCAGCCAGAGCGAACGCCAGGCCACTGAACGGGCTGAAGCCGCCGTCGCGCAGGTCGATCACCTGCCAGCCGTGGCCGCTGTACTGCGGCCAGTACTGCACCACGAACACTGCCCGTGCCGCCACCAGCGACAGCAGGAACAGGCGCCATACCCAGGCCTGGGCATCGCCCGGCCCGCGGGGGCCGAGCCTGGCGGCCAGCAACAACGCGGCGCCGAGGGCCAGCAACAGCGCCAGGTGCTGCATCGAAAGGGTGAAGGGCCCCAGGGCCAGGCTCAGCATGCCGGTGTCCTCATCGAAAGTGCTGGGATCATGTCGCTGACGGGTTAAGCGGCTATTAATCGACACCCCGGGCATAATATGGCGTTAATACCCCAGGCACAGGATGCCTGTTCCCTGATGGCCCGCGCCGAGAGCATCATGCACGTACTGCTTTGCGAAGATAACGACCTGATCGCCAGCGGGATCGCCGCCGGCCTTACCGCCCAGGGTGCAGTAGTCGACCGGGTCGCCACCGCCAGCGCCGCCGAGGCGCTGCTCAAGGCTGGGCATTTCGATGTGATGATCCTCGACCTGGGCCTGCCCGATGAAGATGGCCTCAAGCTGCTACGGCGCCAGCGCCAGGCTGGCAACCTGTTGCCGGTGCTTGTGCTCACCGCCCGTGACGCGGTCACCGACCGGGTAGCGGGCCTGGAGGCCGGCGCAGACGATTACCTGCTCAAGCCCTTCGACCTGCGCGAGCTGGCCGCGCGCCTGCACACCTTGGTGCGCCGAACTACCGGGCGCGCGCAGAACCGCATCGAGCACGGCCCGTTGTGCTACGACCCCAGCACCCGGGAAACCTGGCTCGACGGGGTGGGCGTAGACCTCTCGCGGCGCGAGCAGGCCATCCTCCATGCCCTGCTGCAGGCCCCCGGCAGAGTGCTGTCCACCGACCAGCTCAAAGACTGCGTGTACGGCTTCGATGATGACGTCGAGAGCAACGCGCTCAACGTTCACATCCACCACCTGCGGCGCAAACTGGGCAACGGCATTGTCGAAACCGTGCGCGGGCTGGGCTACCGCCTGGGCCCCGCCGGCAAGGGTGAGCAGCCATGAGCCTGCGCCTGCGTCTGTCGCTGATCCTGGGCGGGGGCTTCATTCTCATTTGGGTACTGGCCTCAGCCTGGATGTTCCGTGACCTGCGCAACCAGATGATGTTTTCCCTGGATCAACGGCTGGTGGCCTCTGCGCGGATGGTCGCCGGGCTGGTCGACCAACTGCCGCCCAAAGCGCAAGGTGGTGCAACCACGCGTTTCTCCGCCGGCGCCCTGACCATCCCCGATGGCATGGCCTGCAAGGTCAGCTCGCTGCGCGGGGAGATTCTCGCCCGTAGCCATACGGGCGCCGAGCCTGACCTGGCTTCCCACAGCGGTTTTCATGATCAGACCATCGAAGGTGAGGCCTGGCGCACTTACACGTTGGACCGAGGCGATGTGCGCATTACCACCGCCGATCGCACCCAGGAGCGCGAGGCGCTCAACAGCTCGATCCTGTTGGCGGCGTCCGCCCCGGTGCTGGTGGCGCTGCTGGGCAGCCTGGGCATGCTGTGGATGGGCCTGGGCCGGGGCCTGGCGTCCCTCAACCGTATCCGCGATGCCTTGCTCAAACGCAGCCCCGATGCACTCGAGCCGCTTGCCATCGGCCACCTGCCCAGTGAGCTCAAGCCTTTGCTGGAAAGCCAGAACCAGCTGTTGCAGCGCATCGGCCGCACATTGGAGCGCGAGCGCCGCCTGACTGGCGATGCCGCCCATGAGTTGCGTAGCCCGCTTACCGCGATCAAGACACACCTGCAGGTGGCGCGCATGACCGATGCCAGGGTGCGCGACCAGGCCCTGGAGCATGCCGAGCTGGCCACTGACCGCTTGCACAGCACCCTGGAGCAGTTGCTGCTGCTGGCCAGGGTCGAAGGCAGCCTCTCTTTCGACGATGGCGTACAGCTGAGCCCTGAGCAGGTGGCCCGTGCGGCGATCCATGACGCCTGCGCCGGCGACCGCGAGCGCATCCGGCTGGAGCTGCCGGGTAGCCTGGCCGACACCGCACTGGGCCTGCCCTCGGCACTGGCAATCGCGGCTTTGCGTAACCTGCTCGATAACGCCCTGCGCCATAGCCCCGCCGATACCAATGTGCACCTGACACTGCGCACCGAGGGCGCTGAGGCGCTGTTCGAAGTGCGCGATTTCGGCCCGGGCATCAGTGATGAAGATCTGCAGCACCTGACCGAGCGCTTCTGGCGGTCCAGTACCAGCAGCGGCTGCGGGCTTGGGCTGGCGATCGTGAAGGCGATCGTGCACCGCTGTGGGGGGGCATTGCGTTTTCAGCCGCAGGCCGATGGGTTGCAGGTGGTGCTGGCGTTGCCGATGCTCAAGGGCCAGCCTTCGCAAAATGTCTTTTCGCTTGGCCAATCCTGATAGATCCATCCGTTGGCCCGCGCTGCCCTTCGTGTTCAGTTTCATCATCCGGCTTAGGTACCGGGGCGATGACACCGGCTGCTCTGAGCCTCGTCAGCACAGGGCAGCCTCAGGCCAGATAGCGCCCGAACCACGCCAGCGTACGCTGCCAGGAAAGCTCCGCCGCGGCCTTGTCGTAACGTGGGGTCGAATCGTTGTGAAACCCGTGGTTCACCCCTGGGTAGACGAACCCCTCGTACACCTTGCCTTGAGCCTTCAGCGCCTGCTCATACGCCGGCCAACCGTCGGTGATAGGCTTGTCCAGTTCGGCGTAATGCAGCAGCAAGGGCGCCTTGATTCGTGCCACATCTTCGGCTTTAGGCTGGCGGCCGTAGTAGGGGACCGCAGCTGCCAGCTCCGGGTGCGCGACGGCGGCCGCGTTGGCCACGCCGCCGCCGTAGCAGAAGCCGGTAATGCCCACCTTGCCGCTGCTGTCTTCGTGCACACGCAGCCAGTCGATGGCGGCGAAAAAGTCATTCATCAGCTTTTGTGGGTCGACCTTGGCTTGCAGTTCGCGGCCCTTGTCGTCGTTGCCGGGGTAGCCACCGACCGAACTCAAGCCATCGGGTGCCAGGGCCAGGTAACCGGCCTTGGCCAGGCGCCTGGCGACGTCTTCGATATAGGGGTTGAGCCCGCGGTTCTCGTGGACCACCACCACCGCCGGCACTTTGCCGGTGGCCTGAGCAGGGCGCACCTGGTAGGCCCGCACTTGCCCATGACCTTGTGGCGAGGGGTAGTACAGGTAGTCGGCGACGATCGACGGGTCGGTGAACGGGACCTGTTCGGCCTGTGCGTAGTTGGGTGCCAATGCCGCTACCAGGGCCGGGCCGGTCAGGCCGGCCACCGTGAACGCCGCAGCGCCATCGAGAAACTGCCGGCGGCTCACCCTGCCGTGCACGTAGCCGTCGTAGATTTCGAGCAGTTCAGGGGACAGGTCTTTGGCGCTGAGTTGGTTCGGCATGGCGCTGCTCCCTGGCTCACAGGCCCAGTTCGGAAAGAGAAGGGTGGTCAGCCGGGCGCGGGCCTTGTTCCCACAGGAACAACCGCTGATGCGCCCCGCTCAGCGCCAGGTCGTTGATGCTGGCGTGGCGGGCGCTCATCAAGCCGTGCTCGTCGAACTCCCAGTTCTCGTTACCGTAGCTGCGCCACCAGCGGCCTTGATGGTCGTGCCATTCATACGCAAACCGCACGGCAATGCGGTTATCGCAATAGGCCCAGACTTCTTTGATCAGCCGATATTGCTGCTCACGTACCCATTTGGCGCGCAGGAACGCCTCGATTTGTGCGCGGCCCTGGATGAACCGGTCGCGGTTGCGCCAGCGGCTGTCTTCGGTATAGGCCAGGGCTACGCGGGCCGGGTCGCGTGTGTTCCAGGCATCTTCGGCCATGCGTGCTTTTAGCGCGGCCTGTTCCAGGGTCGTGAAAGGTGGCAATGGTGGGCGGCTCATGAGCGCTCCGATCAAGGGGTAACAGCTGTTGATCTAAGCACCTGCGGCCCATCTTCTCAAGCGAGCCAGTCCAGCGTCATGATCAAGCGGCGTTCGCCTTCTGCCAGCGGTGGGGAGCGGTGCTGCACGCCGCGGCCCTGATTACCGATCCATTTCTCGCCTTTTAGCAGGGCCAGGTCGCCAGCTGCCAGGTGCTGCTGGGCCCCGCTCGCGTCCAGCCACTGGGTAGCGCTGCCGGTGTAGGTGGTGATCAGCCGCACCGGCACATGATCGACATGCCAGCGTGGGCACATGGCCTTTTCCAGCACGCGCAGGCGTACGCCCAGCCGCCGCACGCCAAGCAGGCAGCAGAATGCATCAGCGACCCATTGCAGGTCGTTGAGAAACGCTGCGTGCCCGGGCAGGTGCTCGGCGTGGCGCAATAGGGGGCTCAAGTCGCAACAGGCGGTATCGGCCGCGACGTCGAGGCTCAGGCTGTCGCCCCAACCCGGGCTCTGTGCCGACAACGCCCGGGCGAAGGTTTGCACCGGTTCGCTCAGGCAGCGCTGCCAGGCGGCGAGGTTCACGTCGTCTTCGAAAATACGCGTCAAGGTGAGCAGGTTGTCGCCCACTACTTGCAGGGTGTGCGCCTGGGGCGCGGCCAGGGCGCTCATGCGGCGCCTCCCCAGGCGACGGCGTCATGCGGATGCAGGCTTTCCTGGTGGCTGACATGTACTTGCAAACCCTCGTAGTGGGGGCGCAGGGCTTCCAGCAACACGCGGCTGGCATCTTCGACATACATCAGGTGTTCGCCATTGCGCTGAGCGAAGGCTTGCTCGTCGGCGCGCTTGACGGCCGTTTGCACCGGCGTGCCCAGCGCCTGTTCGGCCCGTGCGATCAGCGCTTCGAGCCCAAAGCCTGGCGCATCCTGCGCCACGGCCACGCGGATACGCGCCACGCTGCGCTGGCTGTGCGGGGTGGCGGCGCTGGCGTGGGCACGCAACCAGTTGGCGACGAACTCGGTGGGTAACGTGTTCTGCCCGGCGAAGTCCGCCAGAAACCGCTGCTCGATGACCTGGCGGGCCAGGGCTGCTGAGCAGGGGCAGGTGGAGGAGTAGGTCACGCAGGCTTCCATGGTCAGAGACAGTGAAGCCCCCTGGCGCTTGACCGTCAGCGCTATGGGGTAAGCGGCCCAGCCAGCCAGCCCTGGGGTTACCAGCGCCGGTCGCTGGCGTAGCCAATCGAAGCGAAAGCAGGCTTGGGCGCTGCCGGCCTGGCAGTCGGCATGGCTGTGGAGCATTTCAGCCGTCAGCTCGCTCAGCACCGCCGGGCTCAGGCGTTGGCCTGAGCCGAGCGGCGCCAGCAGGCGGTACAGGCGCGACATGTGGATGCCTTTGATTCGCGGGTCGGGCAGGTCGACGAACAAGTCGGCCCGAGCGTGCACCGGATGCTGGGCACAGGGTTCGGCCAACCACAGCGGAAGGTCGATACCCCGCATGCCCACGGCGTCCAATGCAGCGAGCGGCACGGGTTGTTCATAACGGGCAACATCAGGGAGAGGCAAGTTCATGGGGCGGCTCGACGGAAAGGCCTATGGCAAAGAAGGAATGAATTTATATGTTATATAGTAACATTATTCAAATCTTCATCACCCTAGAGCCTCAATCTTTCGGCGCGCTGCGGTCTCCATCGCCGAGCGGGCGCTGCATCAGCACCACATCCAGCCAGCGGCCGAACTTGAACCCTACTGAACGGAACACCCCGGCTCGCTCGAAGCCCTGGGCGGAATGCAAGCCACAGGAGGCGGCATTGCCGCTGTCGCCGATGGAGGCGAGCATTTGCCGATAGCCTTGCGCAGTACAGTCGGCGATCAACTCGGCCAGCAGTGCCCGGCCAATACCCTGGCCGGCTGCGTCGTGGCGCACATAGATCGAATCCTCCACGCTGAAGCGGTAACCGGGGCGCGGGCGGTAAGGGGTGGCGTAGGCATACCCGACGACTCGGCCGCCTTCGGTGGCGACCCGATAGGGCAGGCCGGCGCCGGTAATCGTCTGCCAGCGCTTGTGCATTTCTTCGAGGCTGGGCGGTTCCAGCTCGAAACTGGCGGTGCCATGCAGCACATGGTGGGCGTAGATGGCCTGGATCGAAGGCAAATCGTCGGCGCGAGCATCGCGCAGGGTTCCGGCAAAGGGCATTCAAGCGAGCTCCGAGTGTTCAGAACCCCGAGCATCGGCCGGTTCAAGCGCCGGCACAACCGTCCCCGGCAAGAATTCGTCAGGTTTCGTAATCCCAGCCCCGCATAGGCTCCAGCAGCGAGTGGCGTGCAGTTGTGCTGAGGCACGGCCGTCAGTTGTCACTGGCTAGATAAGCGCAGTGGCGGTATAACATCATGGCAGGAACGGCCTGCCTTTTCAGTGCGCATCGAATGAGTATTTTTTCTACCCAGGCGGCCTCTGCGCCCGACGCAGCGCCCGATGGTTTTCAGGACGGCACTGGCAGCGATGCAGAGCGCGTTCAATTGGCCTTGGCGGCGGGTGCCATCATTGGCACTTGGTTCTGGCACCTGCCCAGCGACAGCTTCACCATCGACGAGCAGTTCGCTGCCTCCTTCGGCATGCCGCCCGGCGGCCTGCGGCATGGGTTACCGTTGGCGCAGGTTATCGAAACCGTCCACCCCGACGATCGCCCCGGCCTGATCGAGGCCATCAACGCTGCCATCGCCCGCGGTGGCAGCTATGCCTATCAGTACCGTGTGCGCCGTGCCGACGATTGCTACCACTGGATCGAGGCCAACGGCCGCGTAGAGTTCGACGAGCAGGGCAACCCCTGGCGCTTTCCAGGCGTGCTGCTGGATATCGAGCACCGCCGTACCATAGAAGCTGAGCGTGACCGTGCCACAGCCATGCTGCGCGCCCTCACCGATAGCCTGGAACAACGCGTGAGCGCGGCGATCGCCGAGCGCGAGCGGGCTGAGGCCGACCTGCGCCAGGCGCAGAAAATGGAGGCGGTAGGGCAGCTGACCGGTGGCCTGGCCCACGATTTCAATAACCTGCTGGCCGGGATCAGCGGGTCGCTCGAGCTGCTGCAGGCGCGCCTGAGCCAGGGCCGGCTGGCCGAGCTGCCGCGCTACATCGAAACCGCTCAGGACGCCACGCGCCGTGCCGCTTCACTGACGCATCGGCTGCTGGCGTTTTCACGCCGGCAAACGCTCGATCCCAAGCCTACTGACGTCAACCGCCTGGTCCAGGGGTTGCAGGAACTGATCAATCGCAGCGTCGGCC
The DNA here is from genome assembly GCF_003097135.1 of Pseudomonas sp. URIL14HWK12:I12. Taxonomy (GTDB): domain Bacteria; phylum Pseudomonadota; class Gammaproteobacteria; order Pseudomonadales; family Pseudomonadaceae; genus Aquipseudomonas. The sequence goes on along the minus strand of NZ_QEQL01000004.1, from coordinate 170,312 downwards.
CGCAGATCGAGGTGGCCTATCAGCCCGATGCAGGCCTGTGGCAAGCCCTGGTGGACCCCAACCAGTTGGAAACCGCGCTGCTGAACCTGTGCATCAACGCCCGCGACGCTATGCCGGGCGGCGGCACCTTGCGCATTGCCGGTGCCAACCAATCGCTGGAAGAGGGCCCGGCGCTGGACATCGGCCTTGCCGCCGGGCATTACCTGGCCTTGAGCGTGGCCGACACCGGCACCGGCATGACCCCAGATGTCCTGTGCCGCGCCTTCGACCCGTTCTACACCACCAAGCCCATAGGGCAGGGCACCGGGCTGGGCCTGTCGATGGTCTATGGGTTCGTTCGCCAGTCCGGCGGCCAGGTGCGTATCCACTCGGAGGTGGGCCAAGGCACCACCATGACGTTGTACCTGCCGCGGCATGTGGGGGTAGACCCCGCAGCGACCGCCGCCGACAGCCTGCCGCCGTCGCCTTCGATGGAGGGGCGTGTGCGGGTGCTGGTGGTCGACGACGAGCCGGCCCTGCGTACGTTGCTTACCGATAGCCTGGCCGATGCCGGCTTTTCGGTGACGCAAGCAGCCGATGGCGCAACCGGCCTGGCCATTTTGCAGGGCCCGATGCCGCTTGACCTGCTGATCACCGACGTCGGCCTGCCCGGCGGCATGAACGGCCGCCAGCTGGCCGATGCCGGGCGGGTATTGCGCCCTGGGCTGCGCACCCTGTTCATCACCGGCTACGCCGAGCAGGCAGTGATGGCCGCCGGCAGCCTGGAAGAGGGCATGGCCCTGATGACCAAGCCTTTCGAGCTTCGCCAGTTGGCCGAGCGTGCACGGCAGATGGTTCAGGCCAAGTAAGGCGTCTGGCGGCCCGATGAGCGTATCATCGGCATTTTTCGCTCAACCAAGAGAGCTTCGGTGAACACAGACCCCATCCAGTCCATGCAAGCGCGGATACGCGAGCTGGAGGCGGAGAACGCCCGCCTTCGCGCGCAGGCGCTGCCGGCCGAAACTCAGGAGCGCTATCGCTTCCTGTTCGACACCATGGACGAAGGTTTCTGTGTGATCGAGTTCATCGACAGCGAGCACGGCCCGCTCAGCGATTACGTGCATGTGCTGGCCAACCCGGCCTACGCCAAGCATGCCGGTATCGAGAACGTGGTCGGCCAGCGCCTGCGGCAAATGGTCCCGGCCGAGGCCGATGCCTGGCTCGCTCGCTACGGCCATGTGGTGCACACCGGCGAGCCGATCCGGTTCGAACAGGAGCTGGTCGCCACCGGCCGCTACCTGGACGTGACGGCGTTTCGCATGGAGCCGGCAAGCCGTCATCAGGTGGCGGTGCTGTTTCAGGACGTCACCCCACGCAAACGTGCCGAACGCGCGCTCAAGGAACTCAACGAAACCCTCGAGCAACGGGTTCGGGAGGCCAAGGCCGAGCAACGGGTGCTGGCCGCGGTGGTTGACGGTGCCAGCGCCATGATCCACGTGTTCGATCACGACTATCGCTGGCTGGCGATCAACGGCTCTGCCGCGCGCGAGTTCGAGCGGCTTTTCGGTGTGCGTCCCGAGCGTGGTGAGAGCCTGCAACATGCCTTGAGCAGTGACCCGGAGCGCGTGGCCCAATGGCAGGGCTTGTGGTCGCGCGCCCTGCGCGCAGAGGTGTTCAGCGAGGTGCTGGATGTGCCGCTCGGGTCGGGGGGGCGCCATTACGAGCTGGAATTCAACCCGCTGTTCGATACCCAGCCACAGCAGATCGGCGCCTACATGTTGATGTTCGATGTGACCGAGCGCGTTCGCGAACAAGCACGCCTGCGCCTGGCTGAGGAGGCACTGCGCCAGTCGCAGCGCATGGAGGCGGTGGGGCAGCTCACCGGAGGCATCGCCCACGACTTCAATAACTTGCTCACGGCCATTTCCGGCTCGCTGGAGTTGCTGCTCACACGCCTGGCCCAAGGCCGCTATCAGGAACTGGAGCGCTACGTTGGCTCGGCGCATTCGGCCTCACGCCGGGCTGCCTCGCTCACGCACCGTTTGCTGGCTTTTTCGCGCCGGCAAACGCTTGAGCCGCGTGCGGTGGACACCAACCGCCTGGTAGTGCAGATGGAGGAGCTCATCCGCCGCAGTGTCGGCCCCAGCATTGATGTCGAAGTGATCACTGCCGCCGGGCTGTGGACCACGTTCGTCGACCCACCGCAGCTGGAAAACGCGTTGCTGAACCTGTGCTTGAATGCGCGCGATGCGATGCCTGGCGGGGGCCTGATCACCATCGAAACCGCAAACCGCTGGGTCGACGAGCGGCTGGCCAGCCAGCGGGAGCTGGCGCCAGGGCAGTATATTTCCCTGAGTGTCAGCGATGCCGGCTGCGGCATGACCCCCGAGGTGATGGCGCGGGCCTTCGAACCGTTCTTCACCACCAAGGCGCTGGGTGAGGGCACCGGGCTGGGCCTGTCGATGGTCTACGGCTTCGTTCGCCAGTCCGGTGGCCAGGTGCGCATCTATTCGGAAGTGGGCCTGGGCACCACCATGTGCCTTTACCTGCCCCGGCATTACGCCAGTGCCGAGGAAGAAGCGCTCAACCAGGCCGAGGGCGTGCCGCCCCCGGCCAGCGCGGGCCAGCGCGTGCTGGTGGTGGACGATGAGCCCTCAGTTCGCATGCTGGTGGCGGAGGTGTTGGGCGACCTGGGTTACTGCGTGATCGAAGCCGCCGACGGTGCAATGGGGCTCAAAGTGCTGCGCTCGGACGAGCGCATCGACCTGCTGATCAGTGATGTAGGCCTGCCTGGTGGTATGAACGGTCGGGAAATGGCCGAGGCTGCACGCCAGGTGCGCCCGGGCCTGCCCGTGCTGTTCATTACCGGTTACGCCGAGAATTCAGTGATCGGCCATGGGCACTTGGACCCTGGCATGCGCATCCTCACCAAACCGTTCACGCTTGAGGCACTGGCCATGCGCGTCGAGCATGTGCTCGGCGGCCAGGATCAGTAGCCGACGGTGAAGCGCTGCCGCGAATGGCGTGGGTGTTCGATCTCGTCGACCATGGCCACCGCGTAGTCCTCGAACGAAATCCGGCTGCCTTCGGGGCCCACCAGCAGCTCGTCTCGCCCAAGGCGGAATTGCCCGGTGCGTTGACCGGCGAAGAACTCTGCCGAGGGTGACAAGAACGTCCAGTCCAGCTGGCTTTCCTGGCGCAGCAGGTCGAGAAACGCTGCCCCGGCGGTGGCCTCGGCCAGGTACTGGGCAGGGAACTGGGGTGATTCGATCAGGCGCTTGCCGCCTGCGAGCAGGCTGCCGGCGCCGCCCACCACCAGGTAGCGAGGCACCCCACTTGCTCGCACGTCGGCCAGCAGCTGTGCCGGCTGGCTGGCGGTGAAGTGCACCGAGCTGATGACCAGGTCGTGGCCGGCGATCAGCTGTTGCAGTTTCTCGCTGTCGTTGGCGTCGCCGGCCACGGCCGTCACGTTGGGCAGGGGCTGTATGCGTTCCGGGTGGCGGGCGATGGCGGTCACGTTGTGGCCGCGTTTGGAAAGCTCGGCGAGAAGGCGCGAGCCCACTTGGCCAGAGGCGCCAATCAAGGCAATACGAGGCATGCAGAACTCCTTGGGTGCAGTTTATGGATCAGGTATGAAAAGTAGACCTTTGAGGCCGATAAAGGTACGGTGCTGCCTCGCCGCGCACAAGAAGTCAATCTAACGAGACTCGGTCAGCGCGCAGTGACTGCCTCGGAGGTTTTCAACATGAACGACGAACCAGCCGGCCTTGCCGTCGAGTTCGACCAACCCTGCCCGATCCGTGATGTGTTGGACCGGATCGGTGACCAGTGGAGCCTGCTGGTCATGGAGGCGCTTGACGGGCGTGTGGTGCGCTTCAACGAACTGGGCCGGGAGATCGCCGACATCTCCCGGCAGATGCTTTCCCGCACCTTGCGCCGGCTCGAACAGGATGGGTTCGTGGTACGCAAGGTCTACCCGCAGGTGCCGCCACGGGTCGAATACCGCCTCACCCCCTTGGGTGAATCGTTCCTGGTACCGATGCGCCAACTGATCGGCTGGGCCGATACCCACCACGGTGCCATCTGCCGCGCACGCCGAGCCTACAGCGGCCAGCCGTAGAGCCGCGCCGGGTTGTCGACCAACACCTGGCGGGTGAGCGCGGCGCTTTGCGTCCAGTGATCGAGCAGGGCGCGCAGGCCGGCATCGCTCGGCGGGTGCTCGGCTTCGGTGACGTGCGGCCAGTCGCTGCCCCACACCAGCCGCTCGGGGGCGATGCTCAGGTAGGCGCACGCCACGTCGCTGGCGTCTGGGTAGGCTGGGGCACCGATCCGGGTGTTGAGGTAGGCGCCACTGAGTTTCACCCAGGCCTGCCCAGCAGCCAGGCGCTCGGCGATGAAGCCAAACGCTGGATGAGCGGTGCCCGCCGCCGGTGGCAGGCGGCCCAGGTGGTCGAACACCACGGGCACCGGCAGCCGGCGAATCACGCCTTGGGCTTCGAGGATCTGCTCAGCGCTCATGTGCAGCTGGGCGTGCCAGCCCAGCTCGGCAATGCGCTGGGCCAAGGGTTCGATCATCGCCAGGCTGACCACCGCATCGGCCGGGTTCCACAGGCTGAAGCGCAGCCCGCGTACGCCGGCTGCGTGCCACCGTTGCAACTGGGCGTCGCTGACAGACGTATCTGCTACCGCAATGCCGCGGCCGCGGCCTTGTAGCTGGGCAAGCGCGTCGAGCAGGCACGCAGGGTCGGTGCCATGCACCTTGGCCTGCACCACTACCGCGCGGCTCAGGCCCAAAGGGCCAGCCATGCGCTGCCAGTCGGCCAGGGTGCGGCCGGGGGCAGGGGTGGAGCCATCGGCGACGGCAAAGCGTGGGTCGATCACATGGATATGGGCGTCGCAGGCGTTATTCATGTCACACCAGCCACAGCAGGGCAGCGCCATACGCAAAGGCGGCCACCAGAAAGGTCACGAAGGTGAAGCCCAGCACCCGTTGCACGCCCACGCCCGCCATGGCCACCACCGGCGCTGCCCAGAAAGGCTGGAGCATGTTCGAAACCTGCTCGCCCATGGCCACTGCCATGGTAGTGGCCGGCAACGAAGCATGCAGGGTGACCGCCGCCGGGATCGCGAACGGCCCTTGCACCGCCCAGTGGCCGCCGCCACTGGGAATGAGGAAGGTCACCAGCAGCGAGCAGATGTAACTCCAGAAGGGCAGCGTATGTGCAGTCGAAATGGCAACGAAGCCCTGGGCGATCACCCCTGGCAAGCCGCTGGCTTCCATGATGCCCATGATCCCGCCGTACAGCGGGTACTGCAGCATCATCGAGCCGCTCTGGCGCGCGGCGGCCTTGACCGCATCGGCATAGGCCAGCGGGCTGCCGTGCAGCAGGATGCCGACGGTGAACATCACCACGATCACACCGTTGACGCCCGACAGCGACAGGTGCCCCGCAGCGGCGTAGAGCATGACGCCGATGCCCAGTGCGCCCATGGCCAGGCTGCCGAGCGGCGAGTGCTCCAGCCATTGGGCAAAGCTCAGCCGCCCCTGCGGGCGTTGGCGGGGCTCGGGGTCGGGGTGGCGGGCCAGGTCCAGGGCGATGATGTCCTGCTCACGTGGGCGCAGCGCCGCCAGCACGAAGGGCATGACCAGCAGCATGAACGCGGTCGGTACCAGGTTGAACGGGGTGAACACCATTTCGCTCATGCCCAGCACCTGCCCAGTGATCTTCTGCACCACGTTCATCGGGCTGCCAGGGGTGGTCTGGGCCAGCACGATGGAGCTGGACAAGCCGCCTGCCCAGACGACCCAGCCGGAAAAGCCCGCCGCCACGATCCAGGCGAAATCCACCCGCAGGCGCTTGGCGATTTCCCGCGCCAGCAGCGCCGACAGCACCAGGCCGAAGCCCCAATTGAAAAACGAGGTGATAGCCACGCAGAGGAAGATCAATGCCGCGGCCTGATTAGGCGTGCGCGCAAGGCGGATGACGTGGGTGAAGCCGCGCTGCACCAGGGGCGCGTGTGCCAGCGCATGGCCGAGCACCAGCACCAGGGTGATCTGCAAGGCGAAGCCGAAGATATTGCAAAAGCCTTTGTACCAGCCACCGAACAGCGCATCCAGCGAAGCCTGTGGTGCGATCAGCCAGGAAGCGATCGCCACCAACAGGGTGATGAACACTGCCAGCACGAAAGGGTCGGGGATGGTGCGCTCGAACAGGCCGATGGTGCCTTCGGTGAAGCGCGTGCGCAGGTTGCGCGGCGCGGCGAGGGAGCTGGGCATGGGGGTTTCCTGATTGTTGTGATTATGGAAACAACAGCGACTTAAACGAGCGCGCCCTGGGCACGCAGCGTGGCCAGCTGGCGGGCGGTGAAACCGTATTCGGCCAGCACCTGGTCGCTGTCGGCGCCGAAGACCGGTGCGGCGAAGGGGGCTGGGCCGGGCGTGCGGCCAAAGGTGACGGCACGTGTAAAGCCGCGGTAACGGCCCACTATGGGGTGCTCGAAATCGCTGATCAGGGCCTCGGCCTGGCATTGCTCGAAGTCGAACATCGCCTCCAGCGGGCGGGCTGCGGCACAAGGCACCGCTTCACCGAAGCGCCGCTCCCATTCCAGGGCGCTGTGCTGGCGCAAGGCTTGATGCAGTTGCGGGATCAGCAGGTCCTTGTTCTGTGCGCGCTTGCGTACGCTGTCGAAGCGTTCGTCGTTGGCCAGGTGAGCCAGGCCGGTCAGCTCGCACAGCGCCTGCCAGAAGTGCGGGGTGTTGGCCGAAAGGTACAGGTAGCCGTCGCCGGTAGGGTGCAGGCCGGTGATACCGCCTGAGCGCATGTCCCGGTCCAGTTCGCGCGGCTCCTGCTCAGCCCATACCAGCCGCGCAGATTGCATGGCCAGGGCGCTGCGCAGCAACGATACCCCCACCTCCTGGCCAAGCCCGGTGCGCTCTCGCTCATAGAGCGCCGCGGCTACACCGCTGGCCACCATCGCCGCGGCATAGTAGTCCACCACCGACCCATAGAGAATCTCAGGCGCGCCGCCAGGCTTGGCCTGGGCGTTGCACATGCCGGTCATGGTCTGCAGCACCTGGTCGTAGCCGGCTTTGTCTTTGAGCGGGCCCTGTTCACCGTAGCCGGTGACGCTGCAGTAGATGAGCCGGGGGTTCACCGCCTGCAGCTGTTCCCACGCGATACCCAGCCGGGCCGGCACGCTGGGGCGAAAGTTGTGCACCAGTACGTCGGCCTGGCGCACCAACGCCAGAAGGGCTTCACGCCCGCCCGGGGCCTTCAGGTCGAGGGCCACACCTTGCTTGCTGCGGTTTACGCCGAGAAAGGCGCGGCTTTCACTGGCCAGTGTTGAGGGGTATTTACGCAAGTTGTCACCGCTGGGCGGTTCGATCTTGATCACTCGGGCGCCCTGGTCGGCCAGAAGCGAGCAGCCGTAGGGGCCTGCGATGTAGGCACTGAGGTCCAGTACCGTGATGCCTGCCAGAGGGCCAGCGCCGGTGGTGTGCATCGTGTGTCTCCATTGTTGTTGTCGCAGCCGCAGTGGGCGGCGTTGACGCCATTCTGGGAACGATGAACGCTGAATAAAATGTCTTTTTAGTGGCTTCATACTCCAGAAATTATGGATTGTTGCTCGGGCAGGGCGTTGAACAAGACTTCGCTGAATACCTCGATCAGCCGCTGGCGTGCGCTGTTGCGCCGCCACAGCAGGCCGATCGGCCGTTGCAGGCCCGGGCCCGGCAACGCCAACTGAACCAGGCCCGGTTGAGCGTGCAAGGGCTGCCACTGCGGCACCAGCGACACACCCAGGCCACCCTGCACCAGCGCGGCAATGGCGTCGAGGGCATCGATTTCGAAGCGCTCATGCGGCGCGATGCCGGCCTCCAGCAGCCAGCAGTCGGCCAGCAGGCCGCCATACGAGCGCCGGTGGTAGCGGATGAAGGGCTCCTCGCGCAGCGCCCGCACTGCCTGGCGACTCGCCAAGCGCGCGTGGGCCAGCACCACGAAAGGCTCGTCGCGCAGTGGCCGCCAGGCGAACTCCTTGGGCAGCTCGAACGCGGGGCGAACCATTAGCGCGACATCGATCTCATCGCTTAGCACTTTGCGATATAGCGCATCGGAAAATGCCGGCTCCAGGTGCGGGCGCAGGTGTTCGAAGCTGTCGATCAACGTGGCCAATACGCCGGGCACCAGGTAGCCGAGTGCCGAGCTGATACAGCCGATGCGCAGGTCACCGGCCACGGTGTCTTGGGCGGCAATGGCCTTGAGGTCGCGTGTGCGCTGCAACAGCTCCTGGGCCGGGCCCACCAGTGCCGCCCCCGCGGCGGTGAGTTGCATGCTGCGCCCGGCACGGCTGAGCAGGGTGGCGCCGATTTCCAACTCCAGCGCCTTGATGCGCTGGGCCACAGCAGTGGGGGTGAGGTTCAGGCGCCGGGCAGCTGCGGCAGTGGAGCCTGAGTGGGCAACTTCGAGAAAACTTGCAAGGTATCGTGTGTCCATAAGTGAACCAAAACTGGATTGTGAAGCTAGAAATACGCACTTTAGTTGGTTTTACCTCCCTTGCACTATGGCCTCATATCACAACAACGAGATTGGCCATGCGCAGCAAACTTTTCGTGCCCGGTTCACGGCCGGCGCTTTTTTCCAAAGCGTTGGCATCGGCCGCAGACGGCGTTAGCTTCGACCTGGAGGACGCCGTGGCCGCGGCCGGCAAAGGCGAGGCGCGCGCGGCTCTGGGTGCCTTTCTTTCCAGCCTGCAGCCTTCGGGAAAGGTCGTGGTAGTGCGGGTCAACGGCCAGGCCAGCGAGCATCACGAGGCTGATTTGGAGGCGCTGGCTGGTGTGGCGCTGGATATCATCAACTTGCCCAAGGTAGAGCACCCCGACCAGGTTCGGGAGCTGGCAGAGCGCCTGCGCCGCTGGCCGCGGCCCGTGAGAATTCTTGCCACCATCGAATCGCCCAAGGGTTTGCGGCTAGCGGCCGACATCGCCTGCGCCGACCCGCTGTTGATGGGCTTGCAATTGGGTTTTGCAGACCTGTTCGAACCGCTGGGCATCGAGCGATATCAGCCAACGGTGGTGCTGCCGGTGCAACTGGCGGTGCGGCTGGCGGCAGCTGAGGCGGGTATCCACGCCTACGACGCCGCCTGGGCAGCGATCCAGGATGCCGAGGGCTTTCGCCAGGAGGCCGAGCAGGCGCGGCGGTTGGGGTTCACGGGCAAGTCGTGCATTCACCCCAGCCAGGTGGCGGCGGCGAACCTCGCGTTTCAGCCCAGCGAGGCGCAGATCGCCCGGGCCCAACGGGTGCTGGCCGCCGCCGAACAGGCCGAGCGCGAGGGGGTGGGGGCCTACCAGGTCGATGGGCATATGGTCGACGGGCCTTTCGTTGCCAGTGCGCGCGCCGTGATCGAACAGGCCCGCAGCGCTGGCCTGCTGCCGGCCTGACCCTTCATAACCCACTACAACAATAAAATGAGGTTCACCATGCACAGCGAAACGACTCTGGCGCCCGCCCCCCGGCAGCGCCCGGCCCTGTTATGGCGGTTGATGGACATCCGCGTGAGCTTCATCCCCTTGCCTATCTACCTAGCGCTGGTGGGTTTGGTCGGCGGGTTGCTGGCGATGAACCAGCTCAAGCCCGACCTGCCGATCATGGTGGCGGTGATCGGCCTGGGTGGGGCTACCTGCGCAGCCATCGGCAAGGGCTTGCCCCTGTTGGGCAAGATTGGCGGCGCGGCCATTGTTTCGGCGTTTCTGCCTTCCTACCTGGTGAGCCTGGGCTGGGTGCCGGCCGGGCTGATCGCGCCGGTGACCAGTTTTACCAAGCAGAGCAACTTCATTTACCTGTTCGTGTCGGCCGTGGTGGTAGGCAGCATCTTCACCATGGACCGCAACCTGATCATCAAAGGGTTTGCCAAGATCTTCCTGCCACTGGCACTGGGGTCGGTGCTGGCATTGATTGCCGGTGCGGCGGTCGGTGTCGCCTGTGGCATGCCGCTGCGCCAGGTGCTTTTTTTCGTGATCGTGCCGGTGATGGGTGGCGGGCTGGGCGAGGGCGCCATTCCGCTGTCGGTGGGCTATGGCGAAATTCTGGGGCTTGATTCAGGCAAGATTCTCGCCCAGTTGCTTCCGATCATCCTGCTAGGCAACTTGGTGGCCATCACTGCCTGCGGCGCCCTGGACCTGCTCGGCCGGCGTTTCCCAGCGCTGACCGGTAACGGGCGGCTGCAGGTGACCGAGCAAGCGGCAGAAGCACCCGGCGGCGAAGCAGTCGAGGCTGCGTTCGACAGCCAGATCGTGATGAATGTGATTGCTGCCGGGATGTGCGCCATTGGCTTGTACCTGGCAGGTGTGCTGCTGCATGCGCTGTTCGGGTTGCCGGGGCCGGTGTGCATGTTGCTGCTGGCGGTGCTGTTGAAGCTGCTCAAGGCCATCCCGCCGCGCCTGGAGCAAGGTGCGCGCGTACTGTTCCAGTTCTTCACCACCTGCGTGACTTACCCCTTGCTGTTCGCCAACTCGATTGCGGTCACGCACTGGAGCGAACTGACGGCAGCCTTTCACCTGGGTAATGTGCTGACCATCGTCACTACGGTGCTGGTGCTGGTAGGCACCGGCTTCGTGGTGGCGCGGCGGCTGGGCATGTACCCCGTAGAGGCCGCGATCGTCAACGGGTGCCACAGCGGGCTGGGCGGTACAGGTGACATTGCCATTCTGACGGCAGCCAATCGCATGCAGCTGCTGCCATTTGCGCAAATCGCCACCCGTATTGGCGGGGCGATCACGGTGATGGCAGCCTTGGTGGTGCTGGCTAACCTGGGGCCTTGAACCTCAGGAGTTCCCAAATTGGTGGCTGGGCCGCGCCCTATGGAAAAGAGGCGCGGCCAGGTAACTACTTGAACCGCCGCTCGACGCCCATTTCCGCCAGAATCCGGGTGGAGATTTCCTCCACCGAGAAGTGCGTCGAGTTGATATGCGGGATGTTCTCTCGGCGAAACAAGCCCTCTACCTCGCGCACTTCGAACTCGCATTGGGCAAAGCTCGAATAACGGCTGTTGGGCTTGCGCTCATGGCGAATGGCAGTCAAACGGTCGGGGTCGATGGTCAGGCCGAAGAGTTTGTGACGGTAGACACTGAGCGCTTTGGGTAACTGCAGGCGCTCCATGTCGTCTTCGGTCAGCGGATAGTTGGCCGCGCGGATGCCAAACTGCATTGCCATGTACAGGCACGTCGGTGTTTTGCCACAACGCGACACGCCCACCAATATCAGATCGGCTTTGTCGTAATAATGCGTGCGGGCACCGTCGTCGTTGTCCAAGGCGAAGTTCACCGCTTCGATACGTTCCATGTAGTTGGAGTTACGCGCGATGGAGTGCGACTTGCCTACCGAGTACGAAGAATGTGCGCCCATCTCCTGTTCCAGCGGGGCAAGGAAGGTGGAGAAGATGTCGATCATGAAGCCATTGGAGGTTGCCAGGATGTCGCGGATGTCCTGGTTGACGATGGTGTCGAAGATGATCGGCCGGGCACCTTCACGCTCGGCGGCGGCGTTGATTTGCGCCACCATCGCCCGGGCTTTGTCCACGGTATCGATATAGGGGCGGGTGAACTTGTTGAAGGTTATGTTTTCGAATTGTGCCAGCAGGCTCTGGCCCAGAGTCTCGGCAGTGATGCCGGTACCGTCGGAAATGAAGAAGGCGGAACGTTTCATCTGTTCAAGGGCCTTTAGGCTGCCAGTCGATCTTGGCTATGATACGCGCGTTTTGCTGGTCTTAGTGCCTGGCCACCCGGCTTTCCGGCGTAGGCCGTCGTCGCCAGGGAAGGCTGATGCCCACCTGGCCAAGTGTTGTTTCAACCCTTTTGCGGAGAGATCACCTTGGTAGAGTACGTAGTTTCCCTCGATAAGCTCGGCGTCCATGATGTGGAGCATGTGGGAGGCAAAAACGCATCCCTGGGCGAGATGATCAGCAACCTGGCCGGTGCTGGGGTGTCGGTGCCCGGAGGTTTCGCCACCACGGCTCAGGCCTACCGTGACTTCCTGGATCAAAGCGGCCTGAACGACCGCATCCACGCGGCCCTCGATGCACTGGATGTCGACGACGTGGTCGCCCTGGCCAAGACCGGCGCACAGATCCGTCAATGGGTGATGGAAGCCGAGTTTCCCGAGCGTCTGAACCAGGAAATTCGCGAACATTTCGCCGAGTTGTCCAAGGGTAACCCCGACATCGCCGTAGCCGTGCGCTCTTCGGCAACCGCCGAGGACCTGCCCGATGCATCTTTTGCCGGCCAGCAGGAAACCTTCCTTAATATTCGCGGTGTCGAGAACGTGATTCGCGCGGCCAAGGAGGTGTTCGCCTCCCTGTTCAACGACCGCGCCATCGCTTACCGCGTCCACCAGGGCTTCGACCACAAGCTGGTGGCGCTGTCGGCCGGCGTGCAGCGCATGGTTCGTTCGGAAACCGGCGCCGCGGGTGTGATGTTCACCCTCGACACCGAATCGGGCTTTCGCGACGTGGTGTTCGTCACCTCGTCTTACGGCCTGGGCGAAACCGTGGTGCAGGGCGCGGTCAACCCCGATGAGTTCTACGTTCACAAGGCCACCCTTGAAGCGGGCCGGCCGGCCGTGTTGCGCCGCAACCTGGGCAGCAAGGCCATCAAGATGATCTACGGCGACGAAGCCAAGGCCGGCCGTTCGGTCAAGACCGTGGACGTCGACAAGGCCGAGCGCGCGCGTTTCAGCCTTACCGATGCCGAGGTCAGCGAGCTGGCCAAGCAGGCGATGATCATCGAAAAGCACTATGGCCGCCCGATGGACATCGAGTGGGCCAAGGATGGCGATGACCATCAGCTCTACATCGTTCAGGCCCGCCCGGAAACCGTTAAAAGCCGAGCCAACGCCAACGTCATGGAGCGCTACCTGCTCAAGGAAAAAGGCAAGGTGCTGGTCGAGGGCCGCGCCATCGGCCAGCGCATCGGCGCCGGCAAGGTGCGGGTGATCCACGACGTCTCGGAAATGGACAAGGTGCAGCCCGGTGACGTGCTGGTCTCGGACATGACCGACCCTGACTGGGAACCGGTGATGAAGCGCGCCAGCGCGATCGTCACCAACCGCGGCGGGCGCACCTGCCACGCAGCGATCATCGCCCGTGAGCTGGGCATCCCCGCGGTGGTCGGTTGCGGCAACGCCACCCAGTTGCTCACCGATGGCCTGGGTGTAACCGTCTCCTGCGCCGAAGGCGATACCGGTTTCATCTTCGAAGGCCAGTTGGGCTTTGACATCAAGCAGAATTCGGTCGATGCCATGCCCGAGCTGCCGTTCAAGATCATGATGAACGTCGGCAACCCCGACCGCGCTTTCGATTTCGCTCAGCTGCCCAACGAAGGCGTAGGCTTGGCGCGGCTTGAATTCATCATCAACCGCATGATCGGCGTGCACCCCAAAGCGTTGTTGGGCTATGCCGACCTGCCGGCCGAGATCAAGGACAGCGTCGACAAGCGTATCGCTGGCTACGATGACCCGGTCGGCTTTTATGTCGAGAAACTGGTCGAGGGCATCAGCACCCTGGCCGCCGCTTTCTGGCCGAAAAAGGTCATCGTGCGCCTGTCGGACTTCAAGTCCAACGAATACGCCAACCTGATCGGCGGCAAGTTGTTCGAGCCTGAGGAAGAGAACCCGATGCTGGGCTTCCGCGGGGCTTCGCGCTACATCAGCGAGTCGTTCCGTGACTGCTTCGAGCTCGAGTGCCGGGCGCTCAAGCGGGTTCGCGAGACCATGGGCCTGACCAACGTCGAGATCATGGTGCCGTTCGTACGTACGCTGGGTGAAGCGAGCCAGGTGGTCGAGCTGCTGGCCAGCAATGGCCTTAAGCGCGGCGAAAACGGGCTAAAGGTCATCATGATGTGCGAGCTGCCTTCCAATGCCCTGCTGGCTGACGAGTTCCTCGAGTATTTCGACGGTTTCTCCATCGGCTCGAACGACCTGACTCAACTGACCTTGGGCCTGGACCGCGACTCGGGCATCATTGCCCACCTGTTCGACGAGCGAAACCCCGCTGTCAAGAAGCTGCTGGCCAGTGCCATCGCCGCCTGCAACAAGGCCGGCAAGTACATCGGCATCTGCGGCCAGGGCCCTTCGGACCACCCGGACCTGGCCAAATGGCTCATGGAACAGGGTATCGCCAGCGTGTCGCTGAACCCCGATACAGTGCTGGAGACCTGGTTCTTCCTCGCCGACGAACAGGCCTGATGGATGCGCCCCTCACGGGGCGCCTGGATCACGACAGGGCGGGTGCCAACCCGCCCTTTTTTCATGCAAGAGCATCATGCAAAGCAGCAGTACATTGTTTCCAGTTGCCCTGGCCAGCGCAGAGCGCCGGGGCGACCTCAGCGAAGACGTCTACCTGGTCAAGGCCAACAACAGCCTGGACTTCACCACCGAACTCGCCGTCACTCGCCTGGGCTTGTGCGCCCCACGAGCGGGCCGTGGGCCGGCCGTGGTGCTGTTGCACGGCGCCTTTTCGAATCGCCGCTTCTGGTATTCCCCCAGCGGGCTGGGGCTGGGCCCGGCGCTTGCCCGTGCCGGTTACGACGTGTGGATCCCCGAAATGCGCGGGCATGGGCTGTCCCCGCGAAACCAGGGTTACGCCAGCAACCGCGTCGACGATTACGCTCGCTATGACCTTCCGGCCATCAATGCCTTCGTCAGCGAAATGAACGGCCGGCGCCCGCACTGGGTGGGCCATTCGCTAGGCGGTACCACCTTGGCGATGGCGCTGGGCTTGGGCAGCCTTACTCACGAGCATATCGCCAGTGCTGCGCTGTTTGGCAGCCAGGTCAGTCGGTGTCGCGGTGCAATGCGCTGGTGGCCGATCAATTGGTTGTTGCGCACGGCGCTGCGGCGGTTCGACCACATCAGCGGCCGGCGCTTCAAGCGCGGGCCCGAGGATGAGCCGACAGGGGTTGCAGTTGAACTGTTACGTGGCTACCGCAAGCCCGGCCCGTGGTGGGCTGCCCTGGCCGATAGCCAGGTGCCGCTGCTGGCAGTGGCTGGGGCAGGGGACCTTCAAGACCCTGCCTGGGCCTGCCGTGCGCTGTTCGAGCAGGCTGGCGGCGAGCCACGGCTGTTCGTGGAGCTGAGCCAGGCCGCCGGCTATACCCGGGATTTCGGGCATGTCGAGATGCTGCTGGGCGAGGCTGCCGAGCAGGAAGTGTGGCCCCTGTTGGAGCGTTGGCTGCGCCAGGCTGACGACATAGGTCACAAGTCGCATGCCGCCTAGGGGCTTGCAACGGCTAAGCTGTTGGGCGAGTTTTCTCCCAAACCACCCAAGGAGCCGGCCATGCACTATGTAACCCCCGATCTGTGCGACGCTTACCCCGAGCACGTTCAGGTACTCGACCCGATGTTCAGCAGTTTTGGTGGGCGCGATTCGTTTGGCGGGCGGATCGTTACGGTCAAGTGTTTCGAAGACAACTCCAAGGTCAAGGAACTGGTAGAGCAGCCGGGCCAGGGCAAGGTAATGGTGGTCGACGGAGGCGGCTCGCTGCGCCGAGCCCTGCTGGGCGACATGCTGGCTCAGAAAGCTGCGCAGAACGGCTGGGAAGGCATTGTGGTCTATGGCTGTGTGCGC
This sequence comes from Pseudomonas sp. URIL14HWK12:I12, assembly GCF_003097135.1. Lineage (GTDB taxonomy): Bacteria > Pseudomonadota > Gammaproteobacteria > Pseudomonadales > Pseudomonadaceae > Aquipseudomonas. Next base: position 154,718 of record NZ_QEQL01000004.1, on the reverse strand, counting down.
GATGTCGACGTGCTCGCCCAGATCAGCCTGGGCGTTCAAGCGCTGGCACCGCACCCGTTGAAAACCGACAAGCGCGGCATCGGCGACATAGATGTACCCGTGACTTTCGCCGGTGTGACCTTTCGCCCTGGCGAATTCATCTACGCAGACAACAACGGCGTTATCGTATCGCCCATTGCCTTGAACATGCCTGAATAAGGACTGCCTGCCGCGGATGTACGACGATCAAAACACTACCCGAGGGCTTGTCCAGGCTTTGGTGCTGGACGGCCAGGGCGGCGCAAGGCCGCTTGCCTACGATCAGTTGCCGGGCCTGGCACTGGCCCCTCATGAAAGCCTCTGGCTGCACTGGGACCGCAGCCACCCCGACGCCCAGGCCTGGTTGCGCGAGCGCAGCGGCCTGAGCGAATTCGTCTGCGACCTGCTGCTGGAAGAAAATACACGGCCGCGGCTGGTTCCGCTGCCGGAGGCTCAGATGCTGCTGTTCATGCGGGGGGTGAACCTCAACCCCGGCGCGCAGCCCGAAGACATGGTGTCACTGCGAATCTTCGCCGAAGCACAGCGGGTTATCTCCCTGCGCCTGCGGCCGCTTCGCGCCACCGATGAGTTGATCATGCAACTGCGTGAGGGCAAGGGCCCGCGTACGGCGTCCGAGCTCGTCCTTTATATGGCCCAGCACCTGACCGAGCGTATCCAGACCCTGGTTGAGACCTTGACCGACCATGTCGATGGCGAAGAAGACCGCATCGATGCCGACGACCGGTATCAGCCCGATCACCCGGGCCTGCTCCAGGTACGGCGCCGGGCGGCTGCGCTGCGGCGGTTTCTGGCACCTCAGCGGGATATCTACGGCCAGTTGGCCCGGGTGAAGCTGCCCTGGTTCGTCGAAGACGATGGTGACTACTGGAGCGAGCTCAACAACAGCCTGACTCGCTACCTCGAAGAACTGGAGCTGACCCGTGAGCGGGTCGCGCTGTTGCTGGAGTCCGAAGACCGCCGGCTCAGCGAGCGGATGAACCGCACGATGTACCGCTTCGGCGTGATCACCGGCATCTTCCTGCCCATGACTTTCCTGACCGGGCTGCTGGGCATCAATGTGGGTGGCATCCCGGGCTCTGGCAGCCCCTATGGGTTCGCCGCCACCTGCCTGTTGCTACTGGCGCTGGCCGCAGGGCAGTGGTTGATCTTCCGGCGCCTGCGCTGGCTTTAGCATGAAAGTGGCTGAGGTGAATGTGACCTGCCGGTTCGCCGGCTCGTCTCTCGTTCACCTTTAAACGAGGAGTGCCTGATGCACGATCCGTTCGAACAATCGCTACGTGACTTGCTCAACGCCCCCGAAGGCGCGCGCGATGACGCAAGCCGCCTGGGCCGCGTGCTCAAGACCGCCAATCGCCAGGTAGGTGCCACCGACCTGTTCGGCCTCATGGGCCGTTGCCTGTCGGCGTTCATGATCGGCCTGAACAACGGCTCGGCCCACGTATCGCCCGTTTCCCGTCGTACCCGCCGCGCAGAAGGCGCGGATAAGGCAGATTGAACATGGAACTCGACCTCTGGACGCAAAGCCTGGTGACCGCGATGACGGCACTGTGGAGTAAAGTCGCAGGTTTCATCCCGAACCTGTTCGGCGCCCTGGTGGTTGTGCTGCTGGGCTTCGTGGTGGCCAAGCTGCTCGACGCACTGCTCTCTCGCCTGCTGGCCAAACTGGGCCTGGACCGCATCATGGGCGGCACCGGCCTGACCAAGCTGATGACCCGCGCCGGTATCCGCGTGCCCATTTCTGCCTTGGTGGGCAAGATCGTCTACTGGTTCGTGCTGCTGGTGTTCCTGGTATCGGCCGCCGAGTCGCTGGGCCTTCAGCGGGTATCGGCGACGCTGGACGTGCTGGCGTTGTACCTGCCCAAAGTGTTCGGCGGGGCGCTGGTATTGCTGGTGGGTGTGCTGTTGGCTCAGTTGGTCAACGGCATCGTGCGGGGTGCGGCCGAAGGCGTGGGGCTGGATTACTCGGCGGGCCTCGGGCGCATCGCGCAATGGCTGGTGATCGTGATCAGCATTTCGGTCGCGATCAGCCAATTGGAAATCAAGACAGACCTGCTCAACCATGTAATCGTCATTGTGCTGGTGACCATCGGCCTGGCCGTGGCGTTGTCCATGGGGCTGGGTAGCCGGGAGCTTGCCGGGCAGATTCTCGCAGGCATTTACGTGCGGGAGCTGTTCCAGGTGGGGCAGTGGGTAGAGGTAGATGGCACGGCAGGGCATATCGAGGAGATCGGCACGGTCAAGACGACGTTGATCAATGAAGAAGGCGACCTTGTCTCACTGGCGAACAAACGCCTGCTCGAGCACAAGGTCACTAGCCGCTGACCTGGTAAATGCTGGTACTATGCCGCCCCGGAACGCCCGGCGCCGCCGGGCCCGCGTGGCATACACCTCATATTTGCCCTGACTGACCGAACGACCGTGCCTCTGCCCCCCTTGCGATACGACCCGCGAGCGCTGACCGACGAAGAGTTGGTCGAGCGCGCCCACGAGGAGCTGTTCCACGTGACGCGAGCTTATGAAGAGCTGATGCGTCGCTATCAACGCACGCTTTTCAATGTGTGCGCGCGTTACCTGGGGAACGACCGCGACGCCGACGATGTCTGTCAGGAGGTGATGTTGAAGGTGCTGTATGGCCTGAAGAACTTCGAGGGCAAATCCAAGTTCAAGACCTGGCTCTACAGCATCACCTATAACGAATGCATCACGCAGTACAGGAAGGAACGGCGCAAGCGTCGGTTGATGGATGCCTTGAGCCTCGACCCGATCGAGGAGGCTACCGAAGACAAGACGCCCAAGCCTGAGGAGCGAGGAGGTCTCGACCGCTGGCTGGTGCATGTGAACCCGATCGACCGGGAAATCCTGGTTCTACGCTTTGTTGCGGAACTGGAATTCCAGGAGATCGCGGATATCATGCACATGGGTCTGAGCGCGACCAAGATGCGATACAAGCGTGCGCTCGATAAGCTTCGCGATAAATTCGCGGACATGACGGAAACTTAATCAAGCGCGCTTGTCTCTAACGTGCGTCGAGTTCTGCTAGACTTGGCGCCGAGTTGCCCCCGATACATTCAGAAGTGGGGGCCGCTTTACAATCACCATATGGGGATTTAACGGATGAAACTGAAAAACACCTTGGGCCTGGCCATCGGCTCTCTGGTAGCCGCAACCTCTTTCGGCGCACTGGCACAGGGCCAAGGCGCAGTCGAGGGTGAGCTGTTCACCAAAAAATACTACACCGACAGCTCCCGTGACCTGGACAACGGCAACCTGTACGGCGGTTCGGTCGGTTACTTCCTGACCGACGACGTCGAGCTGCGCCTGGGCTACGACGGCATCCACAACATGCGTTCGAAGAACGACACCGGCAACCAGAAGATCCACGGCGGCGACACCGCTCTGGACGCTCTGTACCACTTCGGTACCCCTGGTGTTGGTCTGCGCCCATACGTTTCGGCTGGTTTCTCGCATCAGAGCATCAGCAACGTCCAGGCTAACGGTCACAGCGGCCGCGACAGCTCCACCTTCTTCAATGCTGGCGCCGGTGCCAAGTACTACTTCACCGAAAACGTCTATGCCCGTGCCGGCGTAGAAGCCATGTACAACATCGACCGCGGTGAGACCGAGTGGGCTCCGAGCGTTGGTGTTGGTGTCAACTTCGGCGGTGGCGCCAAGAAAGCAGCCCCGGCTCCGGTAGCAGCTCCTGTTGCCGACGCTTGCACCGACGCCGACCAAGATGGCGTGTGCGACAACGTCGACAAGTGCCCGAACACCCCTGCCAACACCGCAGTTGACGCTGATGGCTGCCCAGCCGTCGCTCAAACCGTCCGTGTTGAGCTGGACGTGAAGTTCGACTTCGACAAGGCCGTCGTCAAGCCTAACAGCTACGCCGACATCAAAAACCTGGCTGACTTCATGAAGCAGTACCCACAGACCACCACTACTGTGGAAGGTCACACTGACTCCGTGGGTACCGACGCTTACAACCAGAAGCTGTCCGAAAAACGTGCTGCCGCCGTTCGCAACGTACTGGTTAACCAGTATGGCGTTCAGGGCAGCCGCGTGAACTCGGTTGGCTACGGTGAGTCTCGCCCGGTTGCCGACAACGCCACCGAAGCTGGTCGCGCTGTTAACCGTCGCGTTGAAGCGAACGTAGAAGCTCAAGCCAAGTAATTGGTAAGCGCTTAAGAAAAAACCCGGCCACTGGCCGGGTTTTTTCGTTTGTAGACAGTGCGATCGCAACGCTTGCCCGTTCGGGCTGCAAAATGAGAAGCCCGCTTGCCTGGTGACGGGGGGCAAGCCCCCGCCGGGCAAGCGGGCCTTCGATGTCAGGGGGGTTAGCCTCCCAGGTAAGCATCCCTGACCTTCGGGTCGGTCAGCAGCGCCTCCCCGGTACCTTGCATCACCACCCGGCCGTTCTCCAGCACGTAACCTCGATCAGCGACTTTCAGCGCCTGGTTGGCGTTCTGCTCTACAAGGAACACGGTGACCCCGTCCCGGCGCAACTGCTCGATGATGTCGAAGATTTGCTGAATGATGATGGGCGCCAGCCCCAAGGAGGGCTCGTCAAGCAGCAGCAGCTTGGGTTGGCTCATCAAAGCGCGGCCGATGGCCAACATCTGCTGTTCGCCACCTGACATGGTGCCGCCGCGTTGATGAAAGCGCTCCTTCAGCCGTGGGAAGAGGCCCAGTACCTTGTCGAGCTGTGCCTGGTAGTCGCCCTTGGCCGTGAAAAAACCGCCCATGGCCAGATTCTCTTCCACGGTAAGCCGGGCAAATACACGGCGCCCCTCGGGTACCACGGCGATGCTTTTACGCATGATCTGCGCAGGCTCGAGCACCGTCAGTTCCTCGCCCTGGTAGCGGATGCTGCCCGATTGCGCCCGGGGGCTACCACACAAGGTCATCAGCAGTGTGGACTTGCCGGCGCCATTGGCACCGATCAGGGTGACGATCTCGCCTTGGTTGATTTCCACGTTCACGCCATGCAGCGCCTGGATCTTGCCGTAAAAGGTAGAAACGTCTTCGAACACCAGCATCTTACGCTTCCCCCAGGTAGGCTTTGATCACTTCGGGATTGTCACGCACCTGCTCAGGGGTGCCATCGGCCAGCGGCATGCCTTGGTTGATCACAACGATATGGTCGGAGATGCTCATCACCAGCTTCATGTCGTGCTCGATCAGCAGCACCGTTGCGTTGTACTGCTCACGCAGCACGCTGATCAGCGCTTTCAGGTCGTCGGTTTCGCGGGGGTTCAAGCCTGCCGCAGGCTCGTCGAGCATCAGAATGCGCGGGCGCGTCATCATGCAACGGGCGATTTCCAGGCGGCGTTGCTGGCCATAGGCAAGGGTGCCGGCGGGGCGGTTGGCAACCTCTTTGAGATTGACTTGCTCCAGCCAGTGCTCGGCGTATTCCATCGCCTCGCGTTCGCTGCGACGAAACCCGGGGGTTTTCAGCAGGCCCGCGAGAAACCCGGTATTGAGATGGCGGTGTTGTGCCACGAGCAGGTTTTCCACCGCCGTCATTTCCTTGAACAGGCGCACGTTCTGGAAGGTGCGCACCACACCCTTGCGAGCGATCACGTGCCCCGGCAGGCCCTGAATGGGTTCGCCGTCGAGCAGGATGCTGCCCGAGCTGGGCTGGTAAAAACCGGTCAGGCAGTTGAACACGGTCGTTTTACCAGCCCCATTAGGGCCGATCACCGACACCACCTGCTTCTCTTTGACCGTCATGCCCACCCCGTTGACCGCCAGCAGGCCGCCAAAGCGCATCGACAAGCCAGACACTTCCAGCAGATTCTTCTGGCTCATCGGCGCAGCTCCAGGTGGGGGCGCTGCATTGGCAAAAAGCCCTGCGGGCGCCAGATCATCATCAGCACCATCATGGCGCCGAACATCAACATTCGGTAATCACTGAATTCGCGCATCAGCTCCGGCACCAGAATCATCACGATCGCCGCCAGCACCACGCCAAGCTGCGAGCCCATGCCGCCCAGCACGACGATCGCCAGGATGGTGGCCGACTCCAGGAAGGTGAACGACTCGGGCGTGATCAGCCCTTGGCGCGCGGCGAAGAAGCTGCCAGCGAAACCTGCAAAGGCAGCGCCCAAGGTGAAGGCCGAGAGCTTGATGATGGTCGGGTTCAGGCCCAATGCGCGGCAGGCGATTTCGTCTTCACGCAACGCTTCCCAGGCGCGGCCGATCGGCATGCGCAGCAGGCGGTTGATCACGAACAGCACCAGCAGCGTCAGCAACAGGGCGATCAGGTACAGGAACACGACTTTGTCGGCCGAGTTGTAGGGCAGGCCGAAGAACTGGTGGAAGGTCTGGCCACCTTCCGGCGCGCTGCGGTCGAACGTCAGGCCGAAAAAGGTGGGCCTTTCGATGCCGCTGATCCCATTGGGCCCGCCAGTAATGTCCGACAGGTTACGCAGGAAAAGGCGGATGATTTCGCCAAAGCCCAGAGTCACGATCGCCAGGTAGTCACCACGCAGGCGCAGCACCGGAAAGCCCAGCAGGAAGCCGAACGCGGCGGCCAGCAGGCCGGCGATGGGCAGGCATTCCCAGAAGCTCAGGCCCAGGTAGTGGGAGAGCAGGGCGTAGCTGTAGGCGCCGACGGCGTAAAAGCCTACGTAACCCAGGTCGAGCAGGCCAGCCAGGCCTACCACGATGTTCAAGCCCAAGCCGAGCATGGCGTAGATGAGGATCACCGTCGCGATGTCGACCGCCCCGCGGGAGCCGTAGAACGGCCATACGAACGCCAGCACGATCAATGCCGCCATGCCCCAGCGCTGGGTCTTGGGCAGGGTCAGGTAGTTGCTCAGGCTGGGCGGCACCAGAGGCTTGCGTTCAGCGCCGCGCAACCCGGCGAGCTGCTCGGTGAACAGCACGCGCAGGAACAACAGCAGCGAGCAAACGGCAATCAGAAGCAACGTGATGCCATCGGCGCCGCGAACCTGCAGCATCACCCCAGAGAACTCCAGCTTGAGGTTGAAGATCGGGTAGGCGATAGCCCACACCAGCAGTGCGCTGAACAGCGCCTGTTTGAAGTAACGACTCATACTTTTTCAACCTCGGGGCGGCCCAGCAGGCCGGTGGGCCGAAACAGCAGCACCAGCACCAACAGGCCGAACGCTACTACGTCTTTGTACTGATCGCCGAATACGTCGGCACCGAAGGCTTCGGCGACACCTAGTACCAGCCCCCCGAGCATGGCGCCGGGTATGCTGCCAATACCGCCTAGCACAGCGGAGGTGAAGGCCTTCAGCCCGACCAGAAAGCCCGCATAGGGGTTGATCACGCCATACTGCATCGACAACAGCATGGCCGCCACGGCCGCCAGTGCTGCACCGATCACGAAGGTCAGGGCAATGATGTTGTTGGTGTTGATGCCCAGCAGGCCGGCCATTTTCATGTCCTCGGCGCAGGCACGGCAGGCGCGGCCCATGCGCGAGCGGGAGATGAACAGGGTCAGGCCGATCATGGCGACCAGGGTCACGCAGAACACCACCACCTGCATGTAGGAAATCAGCACTTGCTGATTGCCCCCCGGGCCGAAGCTCAGGTTACCCGGCAGCAGATTGGGAATGGCCCAGTTGCTCGAACCTTGCGAGAGTTGGACGGCGTTCTGCAGGAAGATGGACATGCCGATCGCAGAGATCAGCGGAATCAGCCGGTTGCCGCCGCGCAGCGGCCGGTAGGCCACTCGTTCGATGCTGTAGCCATAGGCGCTGCAGACGATGATCGCACCGGCAAAGCCGGCGATCATCAGCAACGGCAGGCTGTGGATACCGAGCATCGCAAGGCCGGCCAGAACAATGAAGGCCACATAAGAGCCGATCATGTACACCTCGCCATGGGCGAAGTTGATCATGCCAATGATGCCGTAGACCATCGTGTAGCCGATGGCGATCAGCGCGTAGGTGCTGCCGACCGTGAGGCCGTTCACCAGTTGCTGAAGGAAATGGAAAATATCGGGCATGGTGCCGCGCTCCTAAAAACCTGGGCTGCATTTCGCTGCAACGCACACCGAAATGGCGCGATGCCAGGCTCGGACGTTCACAGTGAACCGCGGGTAACGGTTTTATAGATTTTCAGGCGGCCCGTTCGGCGGATCGCGCCGTGCAGGCCATGAATCGGATGGGGCAGGCGAAGGTGGGCGCGCCTGAGGCGCGCCCACCGTGCATCACTTGGCCTCGGTTTTGGGCTTGCCGTAGTGCCACTCGTACACCACGAACTGGAAGTCCTTGAGGTCGCCTTTCTCGTCGTAGGTCAGCTTGCCGATAGGGGTATCGAAGCTGCCCGCACGGATGGCGGCAGCGACCTTGTCGGGGTCTTCGCTCTTGGCCGCCTTGATGCTGTCGGCAATCACCTCGACCGCAGCGTAGGACGGGAATACGAACGGGCCGCTTGGGTCTTCTTTCTTGTCTTGGAAGGCTTTGGTCAGCGCCTGGTTGGCCGGGTCGGAGTCGAACGACTTGGGCAGGGTGACCAGCAGGCCTTCGGCGGCCTCGCCAGCGATCTGCGACAGCGAATCGTTGCCTACCCCTTCAGGGCCCATGAACTTGGCGTTCAGGCCTTTTTCCTTGGCTTGGCGCAGGATCTGGCCCAGCTCGGGGTGGTAGCCACCGTAGTAGACGAAGTCGACGTTGGCCTGCTTGAGCTTGGCGATCAGAGCGGAAAAGTCCTTGTCGCCGGCGTTGATGCTCTCGCGCACTGCGACCTTCACACCCTTGGCTTGCAAGGTCTTGGCAACGGCATCGGCGATGCCCTGGCCATATTGCTGCTTGTCATCGATCACGGCCACCGTCTTGGGCTTGACGTGATCGGCGATCCAGCTACCGGCTACCGGGCCCTGGGCGCTGTCCAGGCCGATGGTGCGGAACACCAGCTTGTGGTCGCGGCTGGTGATGGTGGGGCTGGTGGCCGCCGGGGTAACCATCAGCACGCCTTCGTCTTCATAGACGTCCTGGGCGGGCTGGGCGGAGCTGGAGCACAGGTGGCCGACGACGTACTTGACACCATCGTTGACAACCTTGTTGGCCACGGCCACAGCCTGCTTGGGATCGCAGGCGTCGTCGTACTCCACCGCTTCAAGCTTCTTGCCGTCGACCCCGCCCTTGGCGTTGATCTGATCGATCGCCATGTGCGCACCGATGAACTGCATCCTGCCGTATTCGGCCACCGGGCCGGTTTTAGGGCCGGCGATGCCGATCTTGATGGTGTCGGCGGCGAACGCGTGGCTCGCAACCCCGGCCAGGACCATGGCCGCGAACAGGCGGGTGAATTTGCTAGCGTTGTGCATGGAGTGCTCCATTGGTGTTTTGTCTTTTTTATAGTCCGGCGGCCATGGCCGCCAGGCCGTTCGCCCTGGCAGGGAAACCAGGCCCGCTGGCCAGCTCGTGGGAGCCAGGGCGCAGTGTAGAGTGCGAGCAAGGTGGTTGAAAGCAGGCCTTGGGCCAGCGGTGTTGGCGGTGTCGCCTGGTTGAAAAATATTTATATATTGCCGCCATCTTTCATTGAAACGGCCGCACAGGGCGCGCCTACCGCAGGGCCGCAAGGGCCGCTATGTTTTTGCTACCAGGTATTGCCGGCGTTATCATCCGCGTTTTTTACGCTATGCCGAGTGACCCGATGAGTGAAGAGACAAGCACCCTTTATGCCAAATTGCTCGGTGAAACAGCGCGGATTGAATGGCAAGCACTGGAACCGTTCTTTGCTCGGGGCGCACTGTTGTGGGTCGCATCATCGCTGGATTTGATCAGCGTGGCGCAAGCGGTGGCCGAGGACGATCGTGCCAGCGTATCGGCCTGGTTGGAGGCTGGGCAGCTTGAGAAACTCTCTGCCTCGCGCGCCGCAGCCTATGCACAGGGGGCGCCCGAACTCTGGGCGGTGGTGGTTTCGCCCTGGGTAGTGATCCAAGACAGGGCATAGAGGGCAGCAGTGCCTTTTTTTGGGGCGATGCTCGGTAAGTCCCATTGTCACTCTTGGGTTTTAACGGTGCTGCGCATTTAACAAGGAAGCATAGTCATGATGATCGGGATCGATCTGGGCACCACCAACAGCCTGGTTGCCGCCTGGGACGGCGAACAAGCGCGGCTGTTGCCTAATGCGCTGGGCAACTGGCTCACCCCCAGTGTGGTGGGCCTGGACGACCATGGCCTGCTGGTGGCTGGTGACATCGCCCGAGAGCGCCTGCAAACCCACCCGCACCTGACCGCTGCGCTGTTCAAGCGCCATATGGGCAGCGCGCAGCAAACCTGGCTGGGTGACCGCCCCTACGGGCCCGAAGAGCTATCGGCCATGCTACTGCGCAGCCTCAAGGAAGACGCCGAGCGTGCCTTGGGCGAGCCGGTCACCGAGGCGGTGATCAGCGTGCCGGCCTACTTCAGCGATGCCCAGCGCAAAGCCACACGCATCGCCGGTGAGCTGGCAGGGCTGAAGGTGGAAAAGCTCATCAACGAACCCACAGCCGCCGCGTTGGCCTACGGTATCCATCAGCGCGACGAAGCGACGTTTCTGGTATTTGACCTGGGCGGCGGGACCTTCGACGTCTCGGTACTGGAGCTGTTCGAGGGGGTAATGGAGGTGCGTGCCAGCGCTGGCGACAACTTCCTGGGCGGCGAAGATTTCGATGATTGCCTGGTGGAGTATTTCATCGCGCAGGTCGGTGCACAGGCCCTGCCCGATGTCACGCAGCCTGGGTTGGCCCAACGCCTGCGCCGTGAGGCCCAGCGTGTAAGGCATGCTTTGGGTACCGACACCCGTGTTCGGTTTGTCCTGCGGGAGGCGAACCAGGAGTGGGGGCTGGACATCACCCAAGGGCAGTTGCAGACGCTTACCCAACCCTTGCTTGATCGCCTGCGGGCCCCGATCGAGCGGGCCTTGCGCGACGCGCGCATTCGCGCCGGCGACCTCGACCAGGTGCTGCTGGTCGGTGGCACCACCCGCATGCCGTTGGTGCGCAAGCTGGTCGCAGCACTGTTCGGGCGCATTCCGGCCATGCACCTGAACCCTGATGAAGTGGTAGCCCAGGGCGCGGCCATCCAGGCGGCGCTCAAGGCCCGGCATGCCTCGCTCGAAGAGGTGGTGCTCACCGACGTGTGCCCTTACACACTGGGTATCGAAACCTGCGTGCGCCAGGGGCGCGAGCACCAGGACGGCCACTACCTGCCGATCATTGAACGCAACAGCGTGGTGCCGGTGAGCCGCCAGCAAACGGTCTACACCCTGCAGGACAACCAGAAGGTGGTAAAGCTTGGGATCTATCAGGGCGAGAGCCGGCTGGTAAAAAACAACATCTTTCTCGGCGAGCTGGAGGTGCCAGTGCCGCCGATGCCTGCTGGCCAGGTGGGGGTGGAGGTGCGTTTCACCTACGACACCAATGGCTTGCTTGAGGCACAGGCGCATATCCCCAGCACCGGTGAACAACGCAGCCTGGTGATCGAGAACAATCCCGGCGTGCTGAGCCCCGAGCAGATCGCCGAACGCCTCAAGGCCCTTGCCGCGCTGAAGGTGCACCCGCGCGACCAGCAGGCCAACACCTTGCTGATGGCCAGGCTGGACCGCCTCTACCAGGAGTGCCTGGGCGAGCAGCGCGAATATGTGGCGCATCTGGCGCGGCGCTTCCAGCAGTTGCTCGACAGCCAGGATGAGCACTTGATTCGCCAGGCCCGCACCGAAATCGCAGCGCAGGCCAGCGAGCTGGATGGGCAGGGGTAGGTACCATGAGTTGCTGGAGCGTATTGGGGCTGGAGCCGGGCGCCGACGAACGTAGCGTAAAACGGGCCTATGCACGGCTGCTCAAAGTGCACCGGCCAGATGAGGATGCCCAGGCCTTCCAGCGTTTGCGTGAGGCATATGACCAGGCATTGTCGCTGGCGCGCCAGTTCCACGACCCCGGCCAGCCAGAGGGCGACCCTTGGCCGGCCCTCAGTGAGCCGGCCGAGGGCATTGACCCGCCATTGGCCGAGCCGGCCGCACGCCAAAGCGCGCCCGCCCAGCCCGTGCAGAGGGTCGAGCCCCTGCCACCGGCCGCGCTCGCCCCGGCACAGGTGCCTGAGGCAGAGGTGCCTGAGGCAGAGGTGCCCCCGGGCATCTCGCCGCAACAGATGCATGCCTGGCTCGAGGAGGGCCGCGACCGTGAGGTGCTCGATGCGGTCCGGGCCTGGCTCACTAGCGAATGGTTGCTGCCGTTTGATCGGCGTTTGGAGTTCGAGCAACAGATGGTCGTGCTGGTGGAGCGCAGCCAATGGTCCCCAGCATTTTTCGAGGCGCTGAGCCGACTGATGGGCTGGGACGATGACCTGGGGCAATTGCCTTGTGAAGGCTGGCGGTGGGGGCGGCTGATTGAACGCTGCCAGGATCAGGCTTGGCTAGACGCCCTGCGTCGAACCCTCGACAGCAGCGCCGGGCGCGGCCTGCCGCAAGGCCGCGCGGCCAGTTTTCTGCTGATGCCGTTGAGCGATGCTCAGCGCCGTCGGGCTGCCGATGCGTTCACGCAGGCGGACTGGCACGCCTGCAACGAGTTGGCGCAGGCCCTGGAATACCAGTATCCAGAGGCGTGTGAGCAGTTGGGGGTCCGGTATTGCAGCCATTGGCGCCGTTGGTTCCCGCAACCGGTCGACAAAAAGCTGTATGTCGGTTTGTGGGCCTTGCTCACGTTTACGTTGGGCACCCATTCGCTCGTCGATTACCAAGGGGCGCGGCATGGATGGATCAACGCGCTGCTGTCCGCGCTGGTCAGCGCTCCACTGATGCTCTGGATCGGTACGGCGGTGTATTGCCTATGGGGCCGCGTTGCTCGCGCGGTAGGGAGGTGGGACGTGCTGATCAGCCGTAAGCTCATCCCTACGCGCTACTACGGCCAAGGAAGTGGTCTGCTGCTGGTGCGGCATTTGTTGCCCCTGGCGGCGGGCAGCCTGGCAATCGGTGCGGCGCTCTCGCACACAGGGTGGCAGAAGTGGGCAAACACGGGCTGGCTGTTCACCGCTGGCGCCTGCGTGGTGTGGCTGTCGAAAGTGGGGCGGCTCGGGCTGCCTCGGCCATGGATACACCTCGTGCAGCCCAGCTCCCAAAACAAACGCACCGTTTTGATAATGCTGATCGGTTTTGCCTGCCTGTTGCTGATCAATTGGCTAATGCCACGGCATAGCTAAGCCTACCGCTCGTCGGGCTGCAGTAGAGTCACCCGTAGCACCCTCAGGGGCAGAACGTGCGCAGTCAATGGGTTGACACTGCAGCAAACCCTGATGCCGTATGGCTTACGCAGACTATAGCGAATGTCCTACAAAGCCGCGGGAAGAAAAATTATCTTTTGCGCCAATAATTGGCGCATCAAATTAAGGTCGCATCGTATTGTAAGCGTAGTGGCACTCTGACATATTTGCCGCGTTCTCGCTCATTCAAGACGTGCCTACCATGTTCCGCAACCTGTATCTGCTAGCAGCGCTTCTGCTGCTCGGTGGGTGCAATGGAATGCCCACCGCCTATATCAAGGACCCCATTTACGACCAGGCTTTCGTCGTCCATTCCGGCGGGCCTTTGCCTCTGATGATGATGGCCACTGCGATCCAGTGGAACGCCGACTATGCCGTCACCGTAAAGCACCTGCCCTATGTGGCAGGCAGCGAATACCAAGGCAAGGGCGACGTGCAGTTCTTCCGCCACAAGGCGCAGGTGCCGATGTGGCGCCAGTACCGGCCGGGTGAAACTGTCACCGCCGTAGGGTTCAATTCGCTCTATGTGCCCATCTTGGGCCAGGGCCACGCGCTGCCTGCGGTAGTGCGCCTTGATGCCCGCGACGGGGTGTTCTACGCCACCCACAATGGCCCTACGGCCAAAGGCATGAGCGGCGGGCCAGTATTTGGCGGCGACGGCGAGGTAGTGGGTATCAACGTTGCCTACCTGACCCAAAGCGATTTGTCGCAGTTGCACCGTGCAGACCTTGCTGGCCAGCCACGCGTCAGCATCTTCATGCCCTACGGCGAGATCGCCAAAGAATGGCGGCGCTTTCAGGCAGCCGAGGCCGGAACCCTTGCGCGGCGCTGATCAGCGTTCACGCAGGGCCTCCCGGGCGCGATTCAGCGGTTTGATCAGGTAGTCGAGCACAGTCTTCTCGCCGGTGCGGATGTCGACCGTCGCAACCATGCCCGGGACAATGGAAAATGCTTTACCGGCCCTGTTGTGCAAGGCGTTTTCGTTGGTGCGGATGTATACCCGGTAATAGTAGACATCCCGTTTGACCTCATCCTGCAACGTGTCGGGCGAGATGGTCACGACCTTGCCGGCCAGGCTGCCGTAGATCGAATAATCGTAGGCGCTGATCTTCACCTTGGCCTCCTGGCCGGGGTGGATGAAGGCGATGTCGCGCGGTTGTATGCGGGTTTCGATGAGCAATTGCTCATCCATCGGCACGATCTGCATCACTTGGCCATTGGGCGGGATCACCCCGCCCAAGGTATTGACTTCAATGCCCTTGACCACGCCCCGCACCGGCGAGCGCAGGGTCAGGCGTTCCAGCGAGTCGGCCCGGCCCCGGACGATCGCCGACTGGGTGTCGGCTTCGGCACTGGCTTTGGCCAGCTCTTCCCGAGCACGCACCATGTAGTCCGAGCGTGCCTCCGTGGCCTTGAGCGCCAGCTCCGACTTCTGCCGGGTCAGGCGCAGCACCTCGACCCGGCTGGAGGCACCGATACGCGCGAGGTTCTCGGTGATCTGCAACTCATCGTCGACCAGCTTGAGTGAATCCTGGATGCCGGTGAGGGTGTCCTGCAGCCCGCGTTTACGGGTGGAGTACAGTTCGGTTTCGGCCTTGATCAGCTGCGGCCAGGCGTTGAGCTCGGAAGGGAAAACCAATGGCCGCCCGCTGACCTCCGCCTGCAACCGCGCCTGGCTGGCCAGGGCCGCGCGGTAGCGCGCCTCGCTTTCGCCGACGTTGGATTCGCCGCGAGTAGGGTCAAGCTGCGCCAGCACCTGGCCACGCTCCACCAGGTCGCCTTCGCTTACGTTCAGCTGCGCGACGATGCCGCCCTCCAGCGACTGGATAACCTGTTCGCGGGAGCTGGGGATCACCTTGCCCGAGCCGCTGGACACTTCCACCACCTCGAAGCAGGCAGCCCATGCCAGAAAGGCCCCCAGCATGAGCGCGCAAAGGCCGATCACGCGGCCCGCGCGCAGCACTGCCCGGTCGTCTTCGCCGTCGAGATAGGAAACACCGCCCGGTGCGCGCAGCATCGGGTTGCCGGGGGTACGCGGGGGCTGGTTCATGCTGCCCCTCCCTGACGCAACCGGGCAAGGGCTGCATCGCGCGCATCGTCGATGACGATACGCCCGCCGTCGAGCACCAGCACTCGTTCAACGCGCTGCAGCACGCTGAGCCGGTGAGTGGCTACGATCAGTGTGCGGCCTTGGCACCACACCGAAAGGTTGTCGAGCAGGCGTTTCTCGCTGACGTCGTCCAGTGCTGCAGTGGGTTCGTCGAGCAGCAGTACCTGCGGCTGGCGCAGCAGCAGGCGGGCCATCAGCAGGCTCTGGCGCTGGCCGCCGGACATGCCGAGGCCGCCTTCGAGGATCAGGTGATCCAGCCCCTTGGGAAGCGTTCGGATGTAGTCCAGCGCGCCCGTGGCATTGAGTGCAGCCAGGATTTCCTGGTCGCTGGCCTGCCCGGCGCCCAAGGTAATGTTGTCGCGCAGGGTTCCATGGAACAGCCGCGCGTGCTGTTGCAGCAAGCCGACGTCGCGACGCAGGTCGGCTGGGTCCAGGTGGTTGAGGGCGATGCCATCGAGGCTGATCTCGCCCTGGGCCAGGTCCATGGCGCCCCCCAAGGCCTGCAGCAGGGTCGACTTGCCCGCGCCATTGCGCCCCAACACCGCGATGCGCTCGCCGGGCTGGATATCAAGTGCCTGCACCCGAAGGGCCGGCGGGCTGTCTAGGGCATAGCGAAACTCGGCCTGGCGCAGCCGGTAATCACCGCGCAGGGCGGGCACATGCACGCGGGCCTGGGTTTCAGGATGGTCAACAGGGGCTTGCATGAGTTTGTTCAGCCCTTGGAGGGCAACCTTGGCCTGCTGCCAGCGCGTCAGTACGGTGGTCAGCTGTGCCATCGGGGCCATCATCCGCGACGACAGGATCGACGCCGCCACTAGGCTGCCGGTGGTGATGTCGCCGGCGATCACCATCGGCGCACCTATCACGATTACCACGGCGTACACCGCGCTTTGCACGCTCTGCGTCCAGGTCACCAGGCCGTTGGTGAGGCTGCGCAGTTGCAGGCTGCTCTGGGCGCAGGTGGCGTTGTAGTGATTCCATTGCTGCTGAAAGCGCGCTTCGGCCTGCAAGGCCTTGATGTCGTCCAGCCCCTGCACCGTTTCCACGAGTACGGCATTACGCAGCGCCGACTCACGCATCGAGGCATTGGCCAACCGGGCCAGCTTGCGTTGGGCCAACAGCCCCGGCAGCAGCATGAACAGCAGCGCCACCAGCGGTACTGCCACCAGTGAGCCACCGATCAACCAGAACACCAGCACAAACAGCAGGAAAAACGGCAAGTCGGCCAGTGCGGTTGCGGTGCTTGAGGTGATCAGGTCACGAATCTGTTCCAGTTCGCGCAGCTGCGAAATAAACGACCCAGTGGAACGAGGCCGCGCCGAGTTGCGCAAGCGCAGCGCATGGCCGAACACCAGGTCGGAAATGCGCAAGTCCGCGCGCTTGCCCATCAAGTCAGTGATGTGCAGGCGCAACAGGCGCATCAGCAGGTCGAACAGCAATGCCAGCGCTACGCCGCCGAACAGCACGTAGAGCGTGGGTAGCGACTCGGCCGGCACCACCCGGTCGTAGACCTGCATGGAAAACAGCACACCGGCCATGCCCAGCAGGTTGGCCACCAGCGACGCCAGCATCACCAGGCTGTAGGGGCGCAGGTCCCGCAGCACGATGCGGCGGAACCAGTGCTCGTCAAATGGGGCGACGTAGTCGTCGGTGCGCACATCGCGCAGCGGGCGGGCAGGGCGCAGCAGCGCTACACGCAGCGTGCGTGCCAGCAACTGCTCCGGCTCCAGGCGGGCTTGCAGGCCTTGGTCGCCACTGAAGGCTACCCCTAGGCCACCGTCGGCACCGATGCTTTCCAGTACCCCGACCTGGCCATCGTCGCACTGCACCACCATCGGTACCCGCCAAGGGTTGAGCGCCTCGGGTCTGAGCGAGGTGAAACGCACGCTCAGCCCCGCCTGGCGTGCCATGCGGCGGATGGCTTCGTCTTCTCCGGGGCCGCCATCCTGGGCGGCAAGCTTGATGCTCTGGGGGGATACGTCCAGGCGGTAATGCCCGGCAACCCGCAGGATGGCTTCCAGCCAGGGTGCCAGGTCACCGGGCCCGGTGCTTTCTGGTTTGGGTGGCAGGTGTACGGCGTCGTTCATGGCAGAATCTCCACCCCTTGCACGGCCTGGCCTTCAAGGCCCATGACGCGGCGCAGGGCGCCGCTGTTATAGAGGCAATCGACGGCCAGCCGCTGCTGGTCGGCCAGAGTGCCGGCGAGGTCGAAGTGGGCTTGATGAATCTCTTGCTCGGCGTTGAGCAGGTCCAGCAATGGGCGGGTACCCAGGTCGATGTACTGCCGCTCATACAGCTCGCGCGCTTCGCGGATGCTGGCCTGGCGCGCGGCCAATGCTTGCAGGCGAAGGCCAAGCCCTGCGGTTTGCGCCTGAGCCTCGGTCAGCCCCTGGCGGGCCTGAAGGCGCGCGGCATCTTCGGCCGAATCGGCCGCCACCAGCGCGTGGGCGGCAGCGCGCGTGCGCGCGCTGGTGGCGCCGCCCTGATAGATCGGCACTTCCAGGTTCAGGTAGAGGCCGGTCTGGGTGCGCTCCAGGGCCGGGTTGTTACGATCATAGTCGTTGTCCAGGTAGTGGTTGATCGAGGGCTCAAGAGACAGCGTCGGGTATGCCTGGGCCTTGGCCTGGCTCAGCTCGGCGCGGGCCTGGGTGCGCTGCGCCAGCGCCTGCAATACGCCGGGCTGAGTGTCGCCAGTACCCGATGCCGCCGTGCAGGCGCCGTCGAGCAGCCGGTTGCGTGCATCCGAAAGCGCCGGGCTGTAGCTGCGCCCGAGGAGGTTGGCCAGGGTCGACTGCCAGCGCGCGGCCTGGGCCTTGTACTCCTGAAGGCTGGCTCGAGCGCCGTCCACCCGGGATTGCGCCTGCACCACGTCCGAGCGGGTGCTGGCCCCCAGCTCTGCCCGCTGGCGTGCCAGTTCAACGATCGCGCCGACCCCGCTGACCTGTTCTCGGGCGATGTCTACCAAGCGGTCATAGCGCTCGGTTTCGATGAACGCGTAGGCGGTATCGCGGGCCACTTGGTCCACCGCGAGCAGAACGCCGGCCTGCGCCAGCGCCGCGCGGGCCTTTGCCGTGTCCACCGCCCCGCGTACCTTGCCAAAATCGTAGAGCATCTGCTTGAGCGACAGAGACAGCGCCTGGCTGCCCTGCTGGCCGTTGTTACCGTTCTGCACCCCAGCCTTCACCCCCCCTGAAACCTGAGGGTAATAGCCGGCTTCGGCCAGGTTGATGCCTTCACCCTGTTGGTAGAGCACGCCGATCGCCTGAGCGATGCTGGGGTGCCAGCGCACGGCCTGGGCGACCGCCTCGGGCAGGTCGATGCGGTTCTGCCCCGAGTTACGGGCCGCGGCCGGTTCCCGCGCCGGGACATCGGCCGGGCGTGTGAGCAGTTGAGTCGGGCTGACCCGGCGCAACGCTGGGTCGATGTCGTCCTGAGCCTGGGCCAAGTGGGCAAGCAAGGTGCCGGACAATGCCAGCGCCAGGTAAAGCGTTGTGCAGCGTGATCGGGGTGGCTTCACTGAATGCCCTTACTGGTGCGCGGGTTGTTTGCGAGGCCGGCTTGGCAACGAGAGGTCAAACCACTTGCACTCCGTTCTGCACCCACAGGTGGTGGGTGGGGTCTTCCTGAGGGGTGTATTGGGTATAGCTGACCCCATCAGCCAGGTGCGTACCGCCATCGCTGTTCCAGATGCCGGTCATGTGCACGCTGTCCAGGCTGCCGCCTTTGATCAGCAGGGTGTTATTGCCGCTGTCGGTCACCTTTATCAGGTCGGTCAGGCTGAGGGTGAGGTCCACTCGGGAAGTGTCGTTGAGGTCGATGATCTCGATGTTGTGAATGCGGTCGGCCAGGTTGCCGAGGTCGATCACCGCGTCGCCGCCGGCCCAGAGCAGCGTGTCGGTGCCGCTGCCCCCGTCGACGTTCGCGAACTGCTGGTCGTGCACCACCAAGGTATCGTTGCCAGCGCCCCCTTGCAGGGTCACCGCGCCGCCGTGGCCCGGGTCAAGGGTGTCGTTTCCGGCAGTGCCCTGCAGCACGGTGTCGCTGCCGGCGGCGGCCAGGCTTGCGTCCGTTTGAAGGGTATTGTCCTGCGCGATTGCCAGCGCGGCGAAGGTGCTAGCGCCAGCCTGGGTCAGGTTGACGGTCAGTGTGGCGGTGTCGGTAGTGCCGTTGGGGTGGGTGAGCTCGTAGGTGAAGGTGTCGGCGCGGCCGATCACAGAGCTGGCAAGCCCTGGATTGAGGGTGTAGGTGTAGCTGCCATCGGCCTGCACCAGCAAAGTGCCGTAGGTGCCGGCCACCGAAACGCCGTTGTAGCCGGGCAGCACGAAATTGCCGGCGGCCAGCACGCTCAGCGTGGTGAAGGGTGAACCGGTCACGTCCGGCCCGGCCCCGGCGATATCGGTGAGCAGGTTGCCGCTGGCCACCGTGGCGCTGCCCACCACGAACTGGCCGATCACCGTAGCGGTGTTGGTCAGGGTGGTGGTCAGGCTGGTGACCAGGCCGATGCCGCCAGTGGTGACCTTGATCTGGTAATTGCCTGCCACTTGGCCGGGCAAGGTGATGCCGTAGGTGTTGGTACCCAACGCCACCAGGCTGCTGCCGCTGATGGTGCGTACCAGCTGGTAACTGCCGTTGACCTGCTGGTACAGCTGCACCTGCACGCTGCCTAACAGGCTCAGCAGGTTGGCCGAGCTCAGGCCAATGGTCAGGTCGCCCGTCGTGCCAGCCGCCACGCTGGTGTTATAGGTGGCCGAACTGCCCCCTAGCAGCACGCTCTGGGTGCCGAGTGTGCCGCTGGTGACGATCTCCTTGGGTATCAGGGTCAGGGCGCTGCTGGTGACATCATTGGTGGCGTCGACCACTGTGGCGTTGGCGGAGAGGTCAGTGCTGCTCCAGGTTTCGGTGGCCTGGGGGCTGTCGATGCGTACATAAAGCCGTGCCGTGCTGACCAAGCCATTGCTGTGCACCAACTCGTAGGTGAATGTGTCGACCTTGCCCACGCTGCTGGCGGTGCCGGTGGGGCTGTAGGTGTAATTGCCGGCACCGTCGATGGTCAATGTACCGTATAGGCCCTGCACGGTCGTGCCGCTCCCTGCGGCTACGAAGGTGCCCCCCTTGAGAACGCTGACCGTGGCGCTCTGGTCTGGGCCGAGGCTGTCGGCCTGGCCGTTCACACCAGGGTCGGTCACCAAGTTGCCACTCACGGCCGTCGGCGCCCCGGTGAACTGGGTCAGGCTGGTGACATCCACCTGCAACTGGCTGGCCACCGTCGTTGCCACGTTAAGCCCGCCGCTGGTCAGGGCGATGCGATAGTCACCGGCCTGCAGCGTGGCGAGGTTGGCCTGCACGGCCGTGCCGCCGGCCAGCAGCGAGACTTGCAACAGGCTGCTGTTGTTGCCGCTGGCCACGGTCACCCAGGCGCCTGCGGCGTTTTTCACCTGCAGGCTAAAGGTCGAACCGTTGAGCAGCCCCAGCGAATTGCCACTGGTCAGGGTCAATACGGGGTGGGCCGTGGTGCCGCTGGCAATACTGAAGTTGTAGTACTGGGTAAAGCCGACGTTGATCACGGCAGTGAACGAATCACTGTAGCTCTGCCGCGCTGTCACCGGAGTCAGCGTGACTTCAGCCTGCGCCAGGTTGTCGGTAGCGGTTACCGGCAAGCTGGCATTGGGGTTCGGGGCCACCACCGCAGCGCCCGCCGAAGCGTTGCCGGCGCTGTCGGTCAGGGTCACGTTCAAGGTCTGGCCTTTAAGCTGGGCGGCGTTGAGGGCTACGCTGAAACTGCCGTTGCTTGCCACCGTCGCAGTGCCCAGCACCGTGCCGGTGGGCGATTTGACCGTGACCGTGGCCCCGGCCTCGCCACTGCCGGTGAGCACCAGCCCGTCGGTACTCACCGCCAGGGCGGTGGCCAGGGCCGGCGGCGTGAGGTCCGGGGCGGTGACGGTACTGGCTGCCGATACGTTGTTGGCGGCGTCGGTCAGCGTCACGTTCAACACCTGCAGGTTCACCTGAGCAGTGCCCAGCGCCACGGCAAAGGTGCCGTCGGCCGCGACCGTGCCGCTGCCAAGCAACGTGCCCGCGGCGTTGCGTACATTCACCCGCGCGCCCACTTCGCCGGTGCCACTGACCTGAGTACCGCTGGTGCTGATCTGCACCGCCCCGGGAGCGGCGGGCGCTGTGGTGTCTGGCGCGGTGAAGCTGGCACCGGCCGAGGTGTTGCCAGCAACATCGGTAAGCCGCACGGTCAACACCTGGCCGTTGGTTTGCGGCGTGTTCAAGGGGGCGCTGAACTGGCCATTGGCGCCCACCACGGCCGTGCCCAGCAAAGTGCCCGCCGCACTATAGACCCTTGCCGTAGCACCTACCTCGCCGCTGCCGGCCAGGAGCGTGCCCGCCGCATTGAGCACCAAGCCGGTGGGCAGGGCTGGTGGGGTAAGGTCTGGTGCGGTGAGGGTCACCCCGGTCGACAGGTTACCGGCAGCGTCCTGTTGCACCACTGTGATTGGCTGCCCGTTGGCTTGGGCGGGGTCGAGGCTGGCGCTGAACGTGCCGTCGGCGCCAACGGTTGCAGTCCCCAGCACCGCATTGCTGGCCGAGCGCAGCGTGACGGTGGCACCTGCCTCGCCACGGCCGGTCACTTGGGTGCCGGTGGCATTGATCAGCACTTGAGTGACGATGGCGGGTGCTGTGATGTCGACCGCCGTGATCAACCCGGGTGCTGAGCTGGCACCGTTGAGGCTGGCCACAACGTGCAGGGCCTGGCCGTTGAGCTGGG
This sequence comes from Pseudomonas sp. URIL14HWK12:I12, assembly GCF_003097135.1. GTDB lineage: Bacteria > Pseudomonadota > Gammaproteobacteria > Pseudomonadales > Pseudomonadaceae > Aquipseudomonas. The sequence continues at coordinate 132,583 of NZ_QEQL01000004.1, read as the reverse complement.
CGCTGCCGAGGCTGACGCTGAACGTGTTGCCTACCCCTGCCACCGTGCTGCCCAGCAAGGTATTGTCGGCGCTGTAGACATTCACCGTGGTACCTGCGCTGGCGCTACCGGTCAGTACCAGCCCATTCGCGCTCAGGCTGAGGCCTGTGGGCGAGGCGGGCGGGGCGATGGTCGGCACCGTGAGGTTGGCTGCCGCCGAGACGTTCCCGGCGGTATCGGTCAGCCGCACCTGCAACTGTTCGTTGCCCTGCGCCAACCGCTGCAAGGCAATCAGGAAGTTGCCATTGGCATCGACGATGCCGGTGCCCAGCACCGTCGTGCCGGAGCGCACGGTCACCGTAGCGCCCACTTCCCCGGTACCGGCCAGGCCCAGAAGGTCTGCGGTGAGGCTCAGTTGCCCGGCGGCGTTGGGTGCGGTGGTGTCTGGGGCGGTGACGCTGCCCGGCAGAGACACATTACCCGCAGCATCGGTTTGGGTCAGGCTGAGCACCTGCCCATTGGCCTGGGTAGGGGCCAGGCTGACGCTGAAACTGCCATCGGTGCCGACCTGTGCTGAGCCCAGCACCGCGCCGCTGGCGTTGCGCACGGTGACGGTGGCGCCGGCCTCGCCGTTGCCGGTCAGGGTGGCTCCGCCATTGGTAACGGCCAGTGCGGTGGGCGCCAGCGGCGCGGTCACGTCGGTGGCGACCAGGGTGGCAGCCGGGGAGGGGTTGCCGGCAGCGTCCTGCAAAATCACGCTCAGGCGCTGGCCATTCAATTGGGCACTGTTGAGTGCCACGTTGAAACTGCCGTCGGCACCCACGGTGCCGGTGCCCAGCACTACCCCGCTTGCGCTGGTGACTGTGACCCGCGCCCCGGCTTCGCCTTGGCCGCTGAGCAACAGGCCGGTGCTGGCCAGGCTCAAGTTGGCTGCCAGTGCCGGCGGGGTGGTGTCGGCAGCCACCAGGGTGGCGTTCGGTGACAGGTTGTTGCTGGGGTCGGCCAGCGTGACCAACAGGCTCTGGCCGTTGGTCTGCGGGCTGCTCAGCGTGATGCTGAAGGCGCCATTGGCCGCGACCGTGCCGCTGCCGAGCAACGCGCCGCTGGCCGAAGTCACCCTCACCAACGTACCGGCTTCGCCCGTGCCGGTCAGGGTGGTGCCGGCAGCCAATTGAAGGTTCAGCGCCGCCGCGGGGGGCGTAAGGTCGGGCGCTGTGACCTGGCTGGGCACGCTGACGTTGCCGGGCGGGTCGGCCTGTTGCACGGTCAAGACCTGCTGGTTGATCTGCGCGGGCACCAAGGCAACGCTGAAGGTGCCATTGGCCAGAACCACGGTGCTGCCCAGCAGCACGCCGGCGGCAGTCTTGACCGTCACGGTGGCCCCGGCTTCGCCAAGGCCGGTGACCAGTGCACCGTTGGCGCTGATCGCAACTTGTGTGAGCGCAGCCGGCGGCGCGGTGTCTGGAGCGCTGAAGACTGCCGGCACCGATACATTGCCCGTAGGGTCTGCCTGAACCACGCTCAGGGTTTCGCCATTGACCTGTGCGCTGTTGAGCTGCGCGCTGAAGGTGCCGTTGCCGGCCACCGTGGCGGTGCCCAAACTGTTGCCGGCCGCGTCGCGCACGGTCACGGTGGCGCCCGGTTCGCCGCGGCCGGTGAGCGTCAGCCCGTCGGCGCTGATGCCGACATTGGTCACCGCCGAGGGCGCCGTGGTGTCGCTGGCCTGCACCGATTGAGCGGGCGAGGCGTTGCCGGCGGCGTCGGTCAGGGTCACCGAAAGGGTCTGGGCATTAGCCTGAGGGCTGGTCAGGTTGACTTCGAAGCCGCCGTCGACCCGCACCACGGCAGTCCCCAGCGAATTGCCGGCACTGTCGCGCACTGTGGCGGTGGTGCCTGGTTCGCCGTTGCCGGTCAGCACCAAGCCGTCCCCACTCACTGCCAGCTGGGTCGGCGCGTCGGGTGCGGTGCGGTCGGCAGCGGTGAGGCTGACACTCAACGACTCATTATTGGCAGCGTCCGCCTGCTGCAGGCTCAGTACCTGGCCGTTGAGCTGTGCGCTGTCTAACGTGGCGCTGAAAGCGCCGTCGGCGGCCACGGTGGCAACCGCCAGCGTATGCCCGCCTGCTCCGGTAATGGTCACACGGGCACCGGGCTCACCACGGCCGGTTACGACCAGGCCGTCGTAGCTCAGGGCCAGGTTGGTCAGTGGTGCGGGCGCAGTGGTGTCCGGCGCGTTCACACCGGCTGAGGGCGAATTGAGCCCCGTGGCGTCGCTGGCGCTGACGGCAAGCGACTGGCCATCGAGCTGGGCGCTGCTCAGGTTGACGGTGAAGGTGCCGTCGGCTGCCACTTCGGCCCGGCCCAATAGCGCACCACCCGGGCCATGCACCGTTACCGTGGTGCCGGGGTCGGCGCGGCCGCTGAGCGCCAGGCCATCGGCGCTGAGCAGCAGCGCGGAGGGCGTGGCTGGCACCTGCTGCCCAGCGTCTGGTACCGCCAGATTGGCAGCGGCCGAGCTGTTGCCCGCGGGGTCGGTGGCAGTCACGCTCAATTGGCTGCTGGCCGCAGGCGCGCTGCCGAGCAGCACGCTGAATTGCCCGGCGCTGCCGGCTACGGCAGTGCCCAGCAAGGCGCCGCTCGCGCTTCGCACGGTGATGGTCGCCCCGGGCTCGCCGAAGCCGCTGACCGTCACGCCATCGGCGCTCAGCGCCAACTGCGTGACGGCTGCAGGTGCGGTGGTGTCGGGCGCGGTCAGGGCCTGTGCCGGCGAGGTGTTGCCGGCGGCATCGGTCGCCGTCACGCTGAGCCGCTCGCCGTTGAGTTGAGCAGCATTGAGGGTCAGTTGGTAGCTGCCGTCGCTTGCGGCCACTGCGCTGCCGAGCAAGGCGCCGCTCACGCTGCGGACCTGCACCGTGCTGCCAGGCTCGGCCTGCCCGCTGACCTGCAGCCCGTTGGGCGCCAGCGCTGCACTGGGTACTGCCGGCGGGGTGAGGTCCGGCGCAGTGAAACTGGCGTCGGGTGAGAGGTTGCCTGCGGCGTCGGCCTGGCGGGCGCTGAGCACCTGCCCGTTGAGCTGGGCCGGGTTCAACGCCAGGCTGAAACTACCGTCGCTATTCACGGTGCCGGTGCCCAGCACCGTCAAGCCGTCGTTGCTGCGTACCGTGACCGTGGCGCCCGGTTCACCGTAGCCGCTGAACTGGGTGCCGTTGCTATTAAGGGCAAGGTTGCTCAATGCCGCCGGTGCGGTGATGTCCGGCGCGACCAGATTCACCGGCACCGAGGTATTGCCTGCGGTATCAGCCTGGCTGACGACCAATGGCTGGCCGTTGGCCTGGGCCGTGGTGAGTGTCAGGGTGAAGCGGCCATCGCTGCCGACCGTCGCGGTGCCGAGCACGTTGCCGGCGTCGTCGCGTACGGTCACCGTGGCGTTTGGCTCGCCAAGGCCGGTGAGCGTGCTGCCGGTGGCATTGAGCGCCACTTGGGTCAAGGCATCGGGGGCGGTGCGGTCCAGGGTGTTGATCGGGCTGGCAGGGGAGGTGTTGCCGGCTGCATCGGTGAGCGTCACGGCCACCGGTGCGCCGGTCAGTTGGCCGTTCTGCAGCGTGACCTGGAAATTGCCGCTGGCATCCACGTTGCCTTGGGCGACCACCGAGCCAGCGGCGTTGGTGACTGTGACCACAGCTCCCGGTTCGCCAGTGCCGCTGAGCACCATGCCGGTGCTGCTGAAGGCCAGGTTGGCGGGGGCAGGCGGCGGGGTGAGGTCGGGCGCTGTCAACGCGCTGGCCGGCGACAGGTTGCCCGCCGTATCGGCCAGCACGGCACGAAGCGTCTGGCCGTTGAGTTGCGCGCTGGCCAGGTTGACGGTGAACAACCCGTTCGCACCTACCAGCGCGCTGCCCAGGCTGCTGCCGTCGGCCCCAAGCACCGTGACAGTGGCGCCGGGCTCACCATGGCCGGTGAGCTGGGTGCCGGCGGCGTTGAGTGCCAACGCAGTGGCGGCCGACGGCGCAGTGCTGTCGCCGGCCTGTACCACGGCGCTCGGAGAGGCGGCGCCAGTGGCGTCGGTAGCGTTCACGTGCAGACGCTCACCGTTCAATTGGGCTGTGCGCAGCAGCACGCTGAAACGGCCATCGGGGCCGGCCGTGGCGCTGCCCAGGGGGCTGCCATCGGTGCCATAGACCGTCACGCTAATGCCGGCGGCTGCCAGCCCGGTCACGCTGAAGCCATCGGCGGACACCACCAGGGCGGTAGGGGCACTGGCAGCGTTGCCGCTGTAGGCCGCACTGGCATCGGCACTGGAGTTGCCCGCCACATCCAGTGCGTTGACCAGCAGTGTCGCGCCGATCGTTGGCGCGCTCGGCAGGGCCACCACGAAGGTGCCGTCTGCGGCCGCCACTGCGGTTGCCAGCACTGGGCCGCCTGCGGTGTCGCGTACCTGTACCGTGCTGCCAGGTTCGGCCAGGCCGCTCAGGCTCAGGCCATCGGCACTGATAGCCAGTGCTGAGGGCAATGCCGGGGGGGTAGTGTCCGGTGCGGTCACTTCTGCACTTGCACTTTGGCCATTGAGCGTGGCCCGCACCTCCAGGGCCTCGCCGTTGGCCTGTGCAGGCGCAATCGCCACACTGAACAGGCCCTGCGGCCCAGCGGTGGCCGAACCGATCAGGTTGCCGGCCAGGTCGCGAACCTCGACCAGCGCGCCGGCAGTGGCTACCCCCGTGACCGTCGCGCCGGCATTCACTACCAGCAGGCTTGACGGGGCCGCAGGGCCGGTCAAGTCCGGGGCGCTCAGGCCTGTGCCCGGCGAGGCATTACCCGCTCCGTCGGCCAGGTTGACCAGCAGCGCCTGGCCCGCCACCTGGGGCGTGGCCAATGTCAGGGTGAAGCTCCCGTTACTCGCCACGACGGCGGTGCCCAGGCTCTGCCCATTGAGGCTGACCGTCACGGTAGTGCCCGGTTCGCCAGTACCGGTCACCAGGCTGCCGTCCGCGCTGATGGTTGCCTGTGGGGCCAAGGGGGCGGTAGTGTCCGGGGCATTGAGGTTGGCCAGGGGCGAGCGATTGCCTGCTGTATCGGTCAGTTGCACCGAAATCAGTTCGCCATTGGCCTGGGCAGGCACCAAGGTCACACTGAAACTGCCCCCGGGTGCCACCTGGCCGCTGCCCAGCACCTGGCCGCCAGGGCCGTATACGATCACGTTCGCACCCGGCTCCCCGGTGCCGGTGAGCACACCATTGGCCACCGCCAGGCCGCTGGGTGCAGGGGGCGAGGTGAGATCGGGTGTTGTCACGGTCACTGCGGGGGAAACGTTCCCCGCAGCGTCGGTGTGGGTCACGCTCAGCCGCTCCCCGGTGACTCGCGGGCTGCCCAACACGAGGCTGAACGTGCCGTCGCCAGCGACCTGCACGGTGCCCAGCAAGGTGTTGTCGGCCGCGCGAACTTGCGCAGTAGTGCCCGGTTCGCCGCGGCCGCTGACTACCAGCCCGTCGGCACTGATCAACAGCTCGCGAGGGGCTGCCGGGGCCTGCGTGTCGGGCGCTGCAAGGTTGGCAGGGTTGGAGAGATTGCCGGCAGCGTCGGCCTGCACCAGGCTCAGCGCCTGGCCATTGAGCTGGGGCTGGGGCAGGGTGACGCTGAACCCGCCATCGGCCTGTACCGTGGCGCTGCCCAACAATGTGCCGTTCGCGCTGAGTACGCGCACGTTCGCCCCGGGCTCCCCCTGGCCGGTGATGACAGCGCCGGCGCCGTCTATGGCGAGGTTGCTGACCGGGGCAGGAGGTTGAGTATCGGCGGCGGCGTAGCTCGCCTGGGTGCTGGCGCCCGCGGCGTTGCTGGCGCTGACCTGTAACAGCTGGCCATTGATTTGAGCGCTGTTGAGATTGACGCTGAAACGCCCATCGGCGCCTGCGCCTGCGGTACCGAGTACCGTGCCATCGCTGGCGGTCACCGTCACCTGTGCACCGGCCTGGGTCACCCCGGTCAATGCCAGCCCGGCGGCATCCAGGCTAATGGCGGCCAGTGCCAAGGGGCCGTCCAGGTCCGGGGCGGGCGCAACGGTTGCGGGCGAGGTGTTGCCGGCCGCATCGGCCTGGGTGACGGTTAGCGGCTGGCCGTCGATTTGCGGGCTGTTGAGAGCGACCGCAAAACCGCCCGCCGGGTCGACGATGGCCGTACCGAGCACGGCGCCGTTTGCACCTGTGACCGTCACCGTGGCGCCGACTTCGCCGCGGCCGGTGACCAGGCTGCCGTTGGCACTGACCAGCACGTCACTGGGGGCAAGAGGGGCGGTCAGGTCTGGGGTGGTAATGGGCACTGCGGGCGAGGTTTGGTTGCCGCTACCAACCACCACCACATCCACCGTGCTGCCGGCGATCTGCGGGGTAGTCAGTGTGATATCGAAGCGGCCATCGCCGTCTGCGGTGCCGGTGCCGATCACATTGCCTGATGCATCGATGACCTGCACGGTGGCGCCTGCCGGGGCACTACCGGTCACCCGTGTGCCGTCGGCACTGCTGGCCGCACCGCTGGGGGCTTCAGGTGTATTCGCCGACGCTGGCGGCGAGGTCAGCGGGCTGGATGCATTGCCGCTGGGGTCCTGCTGGCTGACGTTCACGGCCTGGCCAGGGGCTACAGGCGTCGTGACCGGTACATTGAAGGTGCCATTGGGTTGCACGGTGCCGGTACCGATCAGGGCTCCGTTAGCGTCGGTGATGGTCACTGTGGCGCCAGGCTCACCCTGGCCAGAAACGCTGCTGCCGTCTGGTGTGATCAGCAGGTCGCTGACGGGGCCGGGGGCGGTGCTGTCGGCCGCTTGCAGCGTGGCGGGGGCCGAGCTGTTGCCTGCGGTGTCGCTCGCGCTGATGCTCAGGTATTGGCCGTTGAGCTGAGGGCTGTCCAGGGTAATGTCGAATCGCCCGTCCACGCCTGCACGACCTTGCCCGATCAGCCGGCCGCTGGCCGTGCGGATCAGTATGCGAAAGCCAGGAAAGCTGGTGCCAGTCAGGTGCAGGCCGTCGGCGCTCAGCGCAAGGCTGCCGGGGCTGGCAGGGGGCGTGAGGTCGGGTGAGTTGATTTGGGTATTGGCCGAGACGTTGCCCAGGTTATCCCCCAGGCTGACCTGCAAGGCCTGGCCGTCGAGTTGCGAAGGCTGCAGGCGCAGGGTGAAGGTGCCGTCAGCGCCCACTGTGCCGGTGCCGACCTGCACGCCATTGGCATCATAAACGCGCACCTGGGCCCCTACCTGGCCACGGCCACTGAGCAGGCTGCCATCGCCACTGATGGCGAGGTCGGTGGCCGAAGCCACCACGGCGGCGCCACTGCCTGGCGCAGTGATCTGGGCATCGGCGGAGGTGTTGCCGGCAGCGTCCGTGACATTGACCTGCAAGCTCTGACCATTCAATTGTGCGGTGCTGAGCGATACCTGAAACCGGCCATCGCTGCCCACCACCGCCGTGCCGATGAGGTTGCCGAAGGCATCGCGCACATTGACGGTAGCGCCGATTTCGCCGCGGCCTGTCAGCGTTAGGCCGTCGATCGACAGCGCCAGATCGCTGGGCGCGTCCGGGGCCTGCAGGTCAACGCCAACACCTGCTGGACCGTTATTGTTGCCACCACCGCCTGCGGCCAGCCCTCCGGCTGCGGCAGCGGTGCCACCGGCACCCAGCGCACCCAGCCCCGCAATAGCCCAGGTCGGTGTAGCGCTGCCTACCACACCGGCACCGGCGATCAATTCATCGATCGAGCCGATCTGCTCGAAGGTCAGGCCATTGAAGGCTTCGGCGTCGTAGGTACCTTGCCAGAGGGCACCGTCTTCGCCTTCGAAGACGATGTCGCTGCCCACCCCTTGAGGGCTGGTGGCAAAGAAATTCCCCAGAGTGGTCTGTTCGCCGCTTTTGAGGGTGACCACCAGGTTCTGCCCACTGCGGGCAACGCTGGTGACCTGCTGCGGGGCTGCGGGAATCCTTACGACACCCGGAGCATTCAGATTGACGTTACCCCAAACGTTTTCGGTGATCTGCTCACTGGCCTTGTCGGCGACGACGATGTTATCCATAACCACTCCTGCCTTGAACCGCTCACAGGAATTCGCCTTGGGTTTCAGCCGCTTCCTGCAAGAAAATGTGGATCCATAGGCAGGTATAGCAAAGTGCCGCAACTTGACCAGTCGTTCAGAAAGCTAACCATTTGCGTGCCAGGCGCTTGTGCGGCGGGCTGTGGGCAGCTCCGCCGGCTGCGCAGGCAACCCCGCTCAGCCCCGCAGGCCGCCAGCGGCGCTGCGCTGGCGGCCTTCTTGCAGTCATTGCGTGACTGGGCTCAGTAACTCACCTCGACTTTGGTCCACAGCGTGCGGCCCGGTTCAGGCAGCGCGCGGTCGCCGGGAAAACCGAAACCGGCGTCGCCGGCCAGGTTCAGGTGCTCGGTGTAGGTTTTGCCAAACAGGTTGTCGACCCCTGCGCTGAGCTTGAAGTGGCGGTTGAGCCGGTACGCGCCATTGAGCGAGAACACGCCGAAGCCCGGGGTGCTTGCGAAATCCTGGCCCACTACATTGCCGTTGCCTACCGCCACCCGGTTCTGAGCCGCGACCAAGCGCCAGAGCATCCCGGCGCTGTAGCGCTGGTGGGCCCATGTCAGGCCCAGGCGCGCCTCGAGCGGCGGCATCTGCGCCAGGGCACGATGGTCGCTGCGGTTTTCGCCCCAGGCGTAGGCCAGGGTCGCGTCGGTTTTCCAACGGTCGGTGAGGTGGTAGCTGGCGCCGAGTTCACCGCCGGCAATGCGCGCGTCGACGTTGCGCGCCTGCGAGCTGCCCATGCCCATGGTGCTTCGATAGTCGAAGAGGATGAAATCGCGTACCACCCCGGCATAACCGGAGGCCCAAGCCTGGAGCCGCTCGCCGTTATACTGCGCGCCGATGTCCAGTTGGGTGGTTTTCTCCGGCTTGATGCCCTCGAAAGCGTTCGCCGAACCCGCCGGGCCATTACCGGCGGAAAACAGCTCCCAGTAATCCGGAATACGCTGCACATGGCCAACGCCTGCATAGAGCGTGGTGGGTGAGTGGGCCAAGTCATACTCGTAACGCGCGAAGCCGCTGGGCAGCGTCTCGGCGCGACGCTCGCCAGCGCTGGGGTTGGGGCGGGCCATGCCCATGCTGCCCAAGGTGGCACGGCTGTCGACGGCATCGCTGCGATCCAGACGGGCACCGGTCACCACGCGGCTTTGGTCGCTGGCGTGCCAGGTGAACTCACCGAAAGCGCCGTAGCTGTGCATGACCGCGTCCTTCTGCCAAGGGAAGGCGTTGGTGTCGGTGTAGGCCTGGCTCATCATGTCGTAGCGGGAGTTGCGCGCCCGGTGCTCGCTGCGCAAGGCATCTACGCCGGCCACCACTTCCCAGGCGCCGAGGCGCCAAGTGGCGGCCAGGCGGCCTCCGGTAGTGCGGCGATCGACCTGCGAGGCCATGGGCATCGGCATCATGCTGCCGGCGTCGGGCGTGCGCAGGCGAAAGTTGTCCATGATGTGGTCTGCGTAGCTGTAATAGAAGTTGGCTTCGAGCTTCTCCAACGCGCCACCCACGTTGCGCTTTTCGAAACGCAGGCCCAGGCTCTGCCGCGCAAACTGTGAACCGTCCATGCTGCGCCCGCCATAGCGGGCCTCGCCGTCGCCGGTGCCAGCACTGAGCTCGAGCAGGGTATCGGCATCGGGCGTCCAGCCCATCGCCAGGTCGCCATTCCATTTATTCCAGCGCGAGGGCACCGTGTGGCCGCCGCCGTCTTGATAGTCGTCGGCCTGGCTGCTGTTGCCTACCAGGCGCAGGTAGCCTTGCGGCCCGCCCAAGGCAGCATCCAGCACGCGGTCAAAACGGCCGTTGGAGCCGGCCAGTGCGCTGGCGTCGAGGCGCCCGCCCAGTTGCTCGAAATGCTCCGGCTCGCGTTCGAACAGCACCGTACCCGCCGAGGCCCCGGGGCCCCACTGCACGGTCTGCGGGCCTTTGATCACGGTGAGTTTGTCGAAGGTCTCAGGGGCAATGTATGAACCGGGGTTATCCATACGGTAGGGGCAGGCCCCGAGCATCAGGCCGCCGTTGGTGCGCAGGTTCAAGCGCGAGCCGAACATCCCACGCAACACTGCATCACCGTTGGTGCCGCCGTTGCGGATCGCGGCGAAGCCGGGGATGGTCTTGAGGTAATCGGTACCGTCGCTGGCCGGCACCGGTTGGCGGGCGTCCTTTGGGTTGGTGACGATGGTCAGCGGCGATTGCTGCTGTACGGCGGTGATCACTGTGGGCGAGAGCAGCAGGCTGTCGTTGGCGTTGTCGTCGGCCTGGGCAGCGCCGGCGGCGGCAAGGGCGATGGCCAGTGGGGCCAGGCGGTAGGGGTTGAGGTAGGTGCGCATGATGTCCGTTATCTGTTCGATGGCCGAATAGGGGCCAAACACTCTGTGGCAGACGCACGCGGTGACACCGGCACGCGCGGGCGCGCGCCGTGAATCACGGGCGTGGGCAGGTGTGTGCAACGACGGGAACGGATCAGGGCGCGCGAGGGTTCAGGCCGGGCAGGGCGAAGCGCGGTGATGGCAAGACGTGCAGCGCCAGGGGCGACAAGCGCCGGGTGCGATGACGCAGCAGCCAGCCGAGCACGCTGAACAGCAGCAGCCCAAGGGGCAGCGAGGCTGCGAAGAAACAGTCGATGAACAATGAATGCATGCCCGGCATCGGCGCAGTGGGCTCGCTGCCTGTCGGGCCGTGGCCGGCCCTGGGCTCCGCGGTGCTGCCGGGGTGCATGTTCATGTTCATGTTCATGTCCATGTCCATGCTGGCGTGCTCGCCATGAGCGGGCGGCAGCGGCAGAAACAGCGTGCTCATCATCTGCCCGTGGCCAATGCCGCACGCCAGCCCGTTGAGCAGCACAAGCAGCACCAAGGCACAGGCCCAAGATGAAAGATGAGAGCGGGTCGCGTTCATGGCCGCGAAATGTACCACCGCGCAAAGCGCAAACCAGTGCGGCAAATTGGCGCGTTTGGCGCCTTCGCCTCGGTGATTGCCTTCTATGCTCAAGGGCATGCCGGCGCCTCGCCGCCGGGCCACGACAATAAGAATCGGCTGACCATAGGTGCCCCATGACCTGCCACGGTTTGAATTTCGCTCTCGGCGAAACCCTCGACATGCTTCGCCATCACCTGCAAACCTTCGTCGGCACCCACATCGCGCCGCGCGCCGCTGACATCGACCAGAGCAATACCTTTCCCGCCGACCTTTGGCCCAAGCTGGGCGAGATGGGCCTGCTGGGTATCACGGTCGCCGAGGAGTACGGCGGCGCCTCGCTGGGCTATCTGGCCCATGTGGTTGCCATGGAAGAAATCAGCCGCGGCTCGGCTTCGGTGGCGCTTTCATACGGTGCCCACTCCAACCTCTGCGTGAATCAGATACATCGCAATGGCACTGCGGCGCAGAAGGCTCGCTACCTGCCGCCGTTGGTAAGTGGCGAACACGTAGGCGCACTGGCCATGAGCGAGCCTAATGCCGGCTCCGATGTGGTATCGATGCGCCTGCGTGCCGAGCGAAAGGGTGACCGTTTCGTGCTCAACGGCAGTAAAACCTGGATCACCAACGGCCCCGACGCCAACACCTACGTGATCTACGCCAAGACCGACCCGGCCCGCGGTGCCCACGGCATTACGGCATTCATCGTCGAGCGGGGCTTCAAAGGCTTCAGCCAGGGCAGCAAATTCGACAAGCTCGGAATGCGGGGCTCCAACACCTGTGAGTTGTTCTTCGATGACGTCGAAGTCCCCGAAGAGAACATCTTGGGCGCTGAGCACGGTGGGGTGAAGGTGCTGATGAGCGGGCTGGACTACGAGCGGGTAGTGCTCGCCGGGGGGCCGGTAGGCATCATGCAGGCGTGCCTGGACGTGGTGCTGCCCTATGTGCATCAGCGCGAGCAGTTCGGCCAGCCGATCGGCGAATTCCAGTTCATCCAGGGCAAAGTGGCCGACCTCTACACCCAGCTCAATGCCAGCCGCGCTTACCTGTACGCCGTGGCCCAGGCCTGCGACCGCGGCGAGGCGACCCGCAAAGACGCCGCCGGGGTGATTCTCTACACGGCCGAGCGTGCCACGCAGATGGCCCTGGAAGCGATCCAGATCCTGGGCGGCAATGGCTACATCAATGAATTCCCGACCGGGCGCCTGTTGCGCGATGCCAAGCTCTACGAGATCGGTGCGGGCACCAGTGAGATACGGCGGATGCTCATCGGGCGCGAGCTGTTCAACGAAACCCGCTGAGGAGTGTGCCCATGGCAATCTTGACGACCCAACTGGACACCCGAGGCGACACCTTCGCCCGCAACGCCCAAGCCATGGCCGAGCACCTGGCGCGGCTCTGTGAGCTGACTCGCCTCATCGCCCTGGGCGGCGGCGAGGCAGCCCAGGCGCGCCACCAGGCCAAGGGCAAGCTGCTACCGCGCGAGCGCATCGATCGTTTGCTCGACCCTGGCTCGCCTTTCCTGGAGATCGGCGCGCTCGCCGCTTGGGAGGTCTACGACGAAGCCGTGCCCGCAGCCGGCATCATTGCCGGTATCGGCCAGGTCGAAGGGGTGCAGTGCATGATCCTGGCCAACGACGCCACGGTCAAAGGCGGCACCTACTACCCGCTGACGGTAAAAAAACACCTGCGCGCCCAGGCCATCGCCGAGCAGAACCGCCTGCCGTGCATTTACCTGGTCGACTCCGGCGGCGCTAACTTGCCACGTCAGGAGCAAGTGTTCCCCGACCGCGAGCACTTCGGGCGGATCTTCTTCAACCAGGCCAACCTGAGCGCTCAGGGCATTGCCCAGATCGCGGTGGTGATGGGCTCTTGTACCGCCGGCGGTGCCTATGTACCGGCCATGAGCGACGAAACCATCATGGTTCGCGAACAGGCCACGATCTTTCTTGCCGGCCCCCCGCTGGTGAAGGCTGCCACCGGCGAGGAGGTCACAGCCGAAGCACTCGGTGGTGCTGACGTGCATTGCCGGACTTCCGGTGTGGCCGACCACTATGCCGAAAATGACGCCCATGCCTTGGCGTTGGCGCGGCGCTGCATTGCCAACCTCAATTTCCGCCCGCTGGGCAACCTTGTGCTCAAACCCCCGCGGCCGCCGCTGTATCCGGCCAGTGACCTGTACGGCATCGTACCCAGCGACCCGCGCCAGGCGTTCGAGGTGCGAGAGGTGATCGCGCGGCTGGTCGACGGCAGCGAGCTGGATGAGTTCAAGGCCTTGTTCGGCACCACCTTGGTGTGCGGCTTTGCCCACCTGCATGGCCACCCTGTGGGCATTCTGGCCAACAACGGCATTCTTTTCGCGGAGGCTGCACAAAAGGGCGCGCACTTCATCGAGCTGGCCTGCCAGCGGGGCATTCCGTTGCTGTTCCTGCAGAACATCACAGGGTTCATGGTGGGCAAGAAATACGAAGAAGCCGGCATCGCCAAGCACGGCGCCAAGCTGGTGGCAGCGGTGGCGTGCGCGCGGGTGCCGAAATTCACGGTGATCATCGGTGGTAGCTATGGGGCAGGCAACTACGGCATGTGTGGAAGGGCCTATGACCCACGCTTCTTGTGGATGTGGCCCAACGCACGCATTGGTGTGATGGGCGCCGAGCAGGCCGCCGGTGTGCTGGTCCAGGTAAAGCGGGAGCAAGCAGCCCGTGCCGGGGAGCCCTTCGATGACGCTCAGGCCCAGCGTATCAAGCAGCCTATCGTGGCCCAGTATGAACAGCAGGCCCAAGCGGTCTACTCCAGCGCCCGCCTCTGGGACGACGGGGTGATCGACCCGGCCCAGACCCGCGAGGTACTGGCGCTGGCCCTGGCCGCCAGCCAGAACGCGCCGGCGCAGCCCACCACCTTCGGCGTACTGAGGATGTGACCATGACGAGCTTTCACACCCTTGAGCTTTCGATCGATGCCCAGGGCCTGGCCACGCTCTGGCTCAATCGCCCCGACAAGCACAATGCTTTCGATGCGCAGATGATCGCCGAGCTCTCACAGGCGCTGGAGCATGTGCGGTGCGACCCCCGCATTCGCCTGCTGGTGCTTCGCGGGCGAGGCAGGCATTTCAGCGCCGGTGCAGACCTCGCCTGGATGCAGGCCAGCGCCGCCCTGGACCTGCCAGCCAACCTGGCCGATGCGCAGGCGTTGGCTGAATTGATGTACCGCTTGCATACCCTGCCCATGCCGACGCTGGCTTTGGTGCATGGCGCGGCCTACGGCGGGGCGCTGGGGCTGGTGGCGGCTTGCGACCTGGCCATCGGCGCGCAGGACGCACGGTTTTGCCTGTCAGAGGTGCGAATCGGCTTGATCCCGGCGGTGATCAGCCCGTTCGTGGTCAAGGCCATGGGTGAGCGCCAGGCCCGGCGCTACATGCTCACCGCCGAACCCTTCACTGGTGAGCGGGCAGCTGAGCTGGGGTTGTTGCACGAAACCGCGCCTTACGACGGGCTCGATGCTGTTCTGGCGCGCTGGGCAGGCCACCTGCTGCAAAACAGCCCCCAGGCGCTTCGGGCCTGCAAGCAGTTGCTGGCCGCCATCGCTGGTGCGGGCGACGAGCTGCGCCACTACACCGAACACGCCATTGCCGCCATTCGCGTCAGCGAAGAGGGCCAGGAGGGCCTGCGCGCTTTCCTGGAAAAGCGCAGGCCCCACTGGCAGGAGCACACTGCATGAAGATCCAGACCTTGCTGGTGGCCAACCGCGGTGAGATCGCCTGCCGCATCATTCGCACGGCGCGTGCCTTGGGCATCGACAGCGTCGCAGTGCACAGCGACATCGACGCCGGGGCCTTGCATGCCGAGCTGGCCGACCGTGCGATCAGCCTGGGGGGTAGCCGGCCCGAAGGTAGTTACTTGGCGGCCGACAAGGTGCTGGCTGCCGCCCGCGCCAGTGGCGCCCAGGCTGTTCACCCCGGCTACGGGTTTCTTTCCGAGAACGCGGCGTTCGCTCGTGCCGTGGAAGCTGCCGGGCTGCTGTTCATCGGCCCCCCGGCCAGTGCCATCGAGGCAATGGGCAGCAAGTCGGCGGCCAAGGCGCTGATGGAAAAGGCTCAGGTACCTCTGGTACCGGGCTACCACGGCGATGACCAGCGGCTGGAGGCCTTCACCGAAGCGGCCGAGCGCATCGGTTACCCGGTGCTGCTCAAGGCTGCTGCCGGTGGTGGTGGTAAAGGTATGAAGGTGGTGGAGCAGCAGGCCCAACTCGCTGAGGCACTGGCGTCGGCCCAGCGCGAGGCCCAGGCCGCCTTTGGCGATGCGCGCATGCTGGTGGAGAAATACCTGTTGGGCCCGCGGCATGTGGAAATCCAGGTGTTCGCTGACCAGCATGGCCACTGCCTCTACCTGCATGAGCGCGACTGCTCGATCCAGCGCCGCCACCAGAAGGTGGTCGAAGAAGCCCCTGCGCCAGGGCTCTCGCCTGCCGTGCGCCAGGCCATGGGCGAAGCGGCGGTGAAGGCGGCGCAGGCTATCGGCTATGTGGGGGCCGGCACGGTGGAGTTCCTGCTCGATGAGCGTGGCGAATTCTTCTTCATGGAGATGAACACCCGCCTGCAGGTGGAGCACCCGGTTACCGAAGCGATCACAGGGCTCGATCTGGTGGCCTGGCAGTTGCGCGTCGCGCAGGGCGAGCCCCTGCCGATGACTCAAGACCAGGTGCCCTTGAACGGGCACGCCATCGAGGTGCGGTTGTATGCCGAGGACACCGAACGCGGTTTCCTTCCGGCCGCTGGCCCGCTGCGGCTGTATCGCGAGCCGGCGCCTGGGGACGGGCGCCGTGTGGACAGCGGTGTACGCGAAGGCGACGAGGTGTCGCCCTTCTATGACCCGATGCTGGCCAAGGTCATCGCGTGGGGCGAAAACCGTGAACAGGCACGCCAGCGCTTGCTGGCCATGTTGGGCGAGATGGCGGTTGGCGGCTTTGCCAGCAACTTGGGGTTTGTGCGCCGGGTGATCGCCCACCCGGCCTTCGCCGCCGCGCAACTGGATACCCGCTTCATCGCCAGGCACGAGCAGCAGTTGCTGGTGGGCAGCGACCCGTTGCCTGAAGATTTCTGGGCATTGGCCGCCGAGGCTTGGTTGAGCCAGGCAGGCGCAGTGCCGGCAGTTGGGCCTTGGGCCGAGTGCAGTGGCTGGCGGCTGAATGCGCCCGCTTACCGCAGCCTTGCGCTGCGCTGTGGGGAGCAGGTGCAACGCGTGTGCTTGAGCGGCCCGCCCAAGGCGATGCTGCGAGGCGAGCGCATTGGTTTCCAGCAGGGTGGCCCTCAGCACGCCTGCCGCTTTTACCTGCGCGATGAAGCCCTGTTTCTGGAATGGAACGGGAGCTTTCAGGAGGTGCGCCTGGCACCCCCGGAAACCGGCAGCCATCAAGCCGCAGCCGGTGGGTTGGCGGCCCCGATGAATGCCAGTGTCGCGGCGGTGTTCGCCCGGGTAGGTGAGGCGGTGCAGGTCGGCGCGACATTGCTGGTGCTGGAGGCGATGAAGATGGAGCACCCCATTCGGGCGCCGCAGGCCGGCATTGTGGCGGGTGTCTATTGCAGGGAGGGCGATCTGGTTACCGAGGGCCACCTTCTGGTCGGCCTGGAGCCCGCGCCATGAGCGGCTTGCCGAAGCGAGTGCAGGTAGTCGAGGTAGGGCCACGTGACGGCCTGCAGAACGAACAGGCGCCTGTCAGCGTGGCGCAGCGCATTGCCTTGTGCAACGCACTGAGCCATGCCGGGTTCACGGCTATCGAAGCTGGCAGCTTCGTTTCCCCCAGGTGGGTGCCGCAGATGGCCGACACCGATCAAGTGCTGACGGGCATCAGCCGCCGCCCCGGCACTCGCTACCCGGTGTTGGTGCCCAACCTGGCCGGGTTCGAGGCAGCGCTGGCCGCCGGTGCCGAAGAGGTGGCGGTGTTCGCCGCTGCCTCAGAACCCTTTTCGCAGAAGAACATCAATTGCTCCATTGCCCAGAGCCTGGAGCGCTTCGCCCCGGTGCTACAGGCTGCACAGCAGGAGGGAGTCAGGGTTCGCGGCTATGTGTCATGTGTATTGGGCTGCCCTTACCAAGGCCAGGTCGCGCCCGACCAGGTCGCCGCGGTGGCTGCGCAGCTGCTCGCCATGGGCTGCTATGAAATCTCCCTGGGCGATACGATCGGCCGTGGCACGCCCGGGCAGGCACGCCAGTTGTGGGAGGTGGTGGGCCGGCGCGTGCCCCGCGACCAACTGGCGGGGCACTTTCATGATACCTATGGCCAGGCATTGGCCAACGTCTATGCCAGCTTGCTCGAAGGTATCGCAGTATTCGACAGCGCGGTCGCCGGGCTGGGCGGCTGCCCCTATGCCCAGGGTGCCACAGGCAATCTGGCGACCGAGGACCTGCTGTACCTGCTTGAGGGGTTGGGCATCGACACAGGCGTATCGCTTGAGTTGGCAGTGCAGGCGGGGGCGTGGATCAGCGCGGTGCTGGGCCGGCCCAATGGGGCCAAGGCGGGGCAAGCGCTGGGCCGCCGCCAGCAGGGGGCGCTGGCAGAGAGGCCGGGGCCGTGATGTCTGGCACCTGCCCATGCTATCCTCCGCGCCAGCAATCAGGAGCACCCCATGGCACAGCAAACCCCCGGCGATCGCTGGATCGTTCTCGATACCGAAACCACCGGCATGCCGGTTACCGACGGGCACCGGGTACTGGAGATCGGCTGCGTGGAGGTGGTGCGCCGGCGCCTTACCCAACGCAACTTCCACGTCTATCTGCAGACCGACCGTGAAAGCGATGAGGGCGCGATCGGCGTGCACGGTATCACCAGCGAGTTTCTCAAGGGCAAGCCACGTTTTGCCGACATCGCCGATGAGTTCTACGAGTATATCCGCGGCGCCACGTTGATCATTCACAACGCCGCGTTCGATATCGGCTTCCTGAACAACGAGTTCGCCTTGCTGGGCCAGGCAGACCGTTCCGACATCAGCCAGTACTGCACCATCATCGACTCCCTCGCTGTTGCACGGGCGCGCCACCCCGGCCAGCGCAACAGCCTCGACGCGCTGTGCAAACGCTACGGCATCGACCTGTCCGAACGCACCCTGCACGGCGCCCTGCTTGACTCCGAGTTGCTCGCCGATGTCTACCTGACCATGACCGGCGGGCAGACCAGCCTGTCATTGGCAGGGCAGGGTGCAGACGGTGAGGGGGCAGGGCAGCAGGGCAGCGAGATTCGCCGCCTGCCGGCTGATCGCCGGCGAACACCGGTCGTGCGCGCCAGCGAGGCGGAGTTGGCTGAACATGTAGCGCGGCTGGAGATCATCGCCAAGGCCGCGGGTGGGCCGGCGCTCTGGGCACAACTGGCCGAGCCCGCATCGCCTTGAGCCTGAGCGCTTCACCTCTGCGCATCAAGGTGGCGGGCAGTGGCTATACCGGCTACGTACTGAGTTCGGATTTCAGCTTCATCGTCGATGCCTACTGCCAACCCGAAGTGGGCCGCCCGGTGGCGCAGTGGCGGCAGCAGGCGGTGGCACCGTTTCGTAAACATCACGACCTCGACCCGCAGGAGTATGCGCATTTCGCCCGCCAGCCTGGCAGCGAGGTGTTCGTGGCCTGGCTTGGTGAGCGGCAAGTGGGCCATTGCGTGATAAGCCGAAACTGGAACAACCTGGCTTATATCGACGAGCTGGCCGTCGATGCACCCGCCCGCCGCCAAGGGGTTGCCGGCGCGCTGCTTCAGGCAGCCAAGCAGTGGGCTCATGAGCGGTCGCTACCGGGCGTCATGCTCGAAGCCCAGAACGATAACCTGCCGGCCTGCCGTTTGTATGAGCGTGCTGGCTTTGTATTGGGGGGGCTGGACACGCTGCGCTACCGAGGCCTCGACCCCCAGGCGCGGGAGATCGCTTTATTCTGGTATTGCCTGAACTGAGACGTCAGCCTGCAAGAGCCTCTATGGCCTTTTCGCTGACAATTTCGCTCAACGCCCGCAGCGCTGCCCCGGTTTCAGCCCCTGTACGTTGCAGCGCATACAGCTTGACTTCGATAGCCGGCGATACCGGGCACTGGTCAAGCCCAGCCAGCCGTGCGCTGTGGGCAGTGAACGGATCGACCAGCGCCAGGCCTTCGCCGGCCTCGATCATCGCACGCAACAGTGCCAGGCTCTGAACGCGCAAATGCAGCCTCGGGGGCGGGGCCAGCTTGCGCAGCCGCTGCTCAAGGGCCTGGCCCAGCTGGTTGGGTTGCTCCAGTGCAACCATCCCCTCACCGGCAAGCAGGGTGAGATTCGCGTGGCGCTGGCGGCCGCCCAGCCAGCCACGGGGGGCGATCAGATGCACCTTGCCACTGTGCAGCACAGTACTCTGCAGGTCCGGGTGAGTGGCAGGCTCCAGGCTCAAAGCCAGGTCGCACTGGCGCATTAGCAGGGCCAATTGCATATGGGACAGGTCGGCGCAGGCCAGTTGGCAAGGCGTGTCGGGAAAACGGCGGCGCAGGGCAGCTACGCTGAGCGGCAGCACATGGCCAATCAATGCTTCACAAGCCATCAGCCGTAGGGGCGGGGCCCGGTGGTCTCGCAATTCCCCGGTCACCCGGCGAAGTTGCTCCAACTCTTCGAGCAGTCGCTGGCCAGCACTCTGTAACTGCAGCGCTTCAGCCGTCGCCTGCAGGCGGCCGCGCACGCGCGAGAACAGCAGCAGGCGATTGTCATGCTCACATTCATCGAGTAAAGATTCGACAGCCGCAGGGGCCAGGCCCAGCCATTCTCCAGCGGCGGTAAAGCTACCGGTTCGCAGCAGGGCGTCAACGACTTCGAAATGGCGCAAATGCATCAGGGCAGTATCCTGGCAGAGTGCACCGATTTTGGCACAGGGGCCAGCACAGAGCTCGCCCTGTCAAGGAACGCGAACAATCTCCACACCGCTCTGAACCAATTGAAAGCGGTCTTCGCCCAGGTGCGTCACCCGGTCTCCAATCGCCAGGCGATAGGTGGTCAGAGGCTTGGAGCCGATCACGCCCTCAGGAGACTGGACGGCTTCATGGTATTCATGCACCGGGTAGATCCGCCCTTCGGCGTCGCGTGCATGGAATTGCCCAACCAATACTGCTGTCATGATGCTCCAACCTCGAAAGCTGCTCGGCAGGCCTGCCGATGCAGCGGTAGACCCTTGTTTTTAGGACAAGTTTTACCGCACCCCAAAAAATCCCCGTAAGGGCTCGCTGGACACACTTGCAGGAATTATCCGAAAAACGGGCCAAACTAGCGCGTTAGTCGATTCAGCGCGCCACAAAGGTGCGGGTCGATGGGTTTTCCGGTAACCTTCCGCCCGCGCTCGCCACCCTCAAAAGGGGCGGAGGGCGGTGCATCCGACCCCGGTGCTCCTGTCAATCACCCACAAGGTAAGCCTCCTTTTCCGTCGTACTTCCTCAGTGTGGTTCTCAAGCAATGAAAGTGTTGAAAGGCCAGGACGTCCTGGCATTGGGCTTCATGACGTTCGCCCTGTTCGTAGGGGCAGGCAATATCATCTTCCCGCCCATCGTAGGTTTAGAGGCCGGCCCGTTCGTATGGGTGGCGGCGCTGGGCTTTCTCATCACGGCAGTTGGGCTGCCGGTGATCACCGTGATTGCACTGGCCAAGGTGGGTGGTGCGATGGATGCGCTGAGCACGCCCATCGGCCGGGCCGCCGGAACCGTGCTGGCGGTGGTGTGCTACCTTTCGGTTGGCCCGCTGTTCGCCACCCCACGCACGGCCACCGTGTCGTTCGAGGTCGGTGTAGCACCGTTGACCGGCGACGGGCCCTTGCCGCTTTTGGCGTATAGCACTGTCTATTTCGCGCTGGTGCTGTTGGTGTCGTTGTACCCCGGCCGTTTGCTTGACACCGTTGGCCGTTTCCTCGCTCCGCTGAAGATCGTGGCCCTCATCGTACTGGGCGCCGCCGCTTTCATGGTGCCAGCTGGCAGTGTGGGCGAGGCGACCCCCGCCTACAAGGCGGCGGCGTTCTCTCAGGGCTTCATCAGTGGTTACCTGACCATGGATACCCTCGGGGCCCTGGTATTCGGCATTGTGATCGTTAATGCGATCCGTTCACGAGGCGTGGAGGATGCCCGACTGATCACACGCTATGCCGTGATCGCCGGGCTGATCGCGGGCCTGGGCCTGGTGCTGGTGTATGTGAGCCTGTTTCGCCTCGGCGCCGGCAGCCACACCATCGCGGCAGGTGCTACCAACGGCGCGCAAGTGCTGCATGCTTACGTGCAAGCGACGTTCGGCTCGTTGGGCAGCGACTTTCTGGCGGTTCTGATCGCGCTGGCCTGCTTGGTCACAGCCGTAGGCCTTACCTGCGCCTGCGCGGAGTTCTTCGGCCAACTGCTGGGCTACCCCTACAAGGTGCTGGTCGCTGTGCTGGCAGGTTTCTCGCTGCTGGTGTCCAACCTCGGCCTGACTCAGCTGATCCACTTCTCGGTCCCGGTACTGACCGCCATCTACCCGCCATGCATCGTGCTGGTCGCGCTGAGCTTCGCCCACGGGCTGTGGCGGTCCCCCGGTGCTGTGGTGGCTCCGGTGATGCTGATGGCGTTGGTATTTGGGGTCATCGATGCGCTCAAGGTCGCAGGGCTTGGAGCCTCTATGCCTTCGATGCTGACGCATCTGCCATTGGCAGAGCAGGGGATGGCGTGGCTGCTTCCGTCGGTTGCCACATTGATAGTGGCGGTGTTCGCCGACCGCTTCTTGCTCGGGCGCCTTCAGCGCGCCTGACAGGCAGGGTGCCGGGTTTGCCGGCACCCGTTTCGAATCAGTTCTTGCTTGGCGCCGGGGTGGTGGCATCGGCCGGTGCAGGCGCAGCGCCGCTTGGAGTGCTTTCCTGCTGAGCCTTCTGTTGCGCCTCAGCGGCATCCTTGTTGCCTTGGGCGTTTTCTTTCGCCGCCTCGTTCACGTGCTCCTGGGCTTTATCCATTTGCTGTTGGGCGGCTTCTTTGTGGTCCTGGGCATCTTTGGCCTTGTCGGAGGCGTTGTCGCAAGCGGCCAGGCCCAGAGAGGCGGCCAGGATCAGGGCAGTAGCGAAAGTAGTTTTCATGTGGGAGTCACTCCTTTTGGTTTGTGCAGTGTTCGAACTTGCTCAACTCGGGAGGTTCCGTTCATTGGCCAATATAAAGCGCGGATCCGTAAGGAAATTTTCGTTGGGGATGCAGGCTTGAAATCGAAACGCTTGGCCCCATTTGCTTGTCATCGGCCGGCAAGCCCCGGCCTTGGCAATCAAAACGGAGTGACAAGACATGAGCGCGGACACTCAAGCGCAGACCCTGGGCTTTCAGACCGAAGTCAAGCAACTGCTGCACCTGATGATTCATTCGCTGTATTCGAACAAGGAAATCTTCCTGCGGGAGTTGATCTCCAACGCTTCGGACGCTGCCGACAAACTGCGCTTCGAGAGCCTGGCCAAGCCTGAACTGCTCGAAGACGGCGCGCCACTGCGCATCCGGGTGACCTTCGACAAGGACGCCCGCACCGTTACCCTCGACGATAACGGCATCGGCATGAGCCGCGAAGATGTGATCACCCACTTGGGTACCATCGCCAAGTCCGGCACCGCCGACTTCATGAAGAACCTCACCGGCGACCAGAAAAAAGACTCTCATCTGATTGGCCAGTTCGGCGTGGGCTTCTATTCGGCCTTCATCGTTGCTGATCAGGTAGATGTCTATACCCGCCGCGCGGGCCTGCCAGCCGCCGAGGGCGTTCACTGGTCGTCCAAAGGCGAGGGTGAGTTCCAGGTAGCGACCATCGACAAGCCCGAGCGTGGCACACGCATCGTGCTGCACCTGAAGGCTGACGAGGCCGAGTTCGCCGATGGCTGGCGCCTGCGCAATGTGATCAAGAAATACTCCGATCACATCGCCCTGCCGATCGAGCTGGAAAAGGAACAGGCCCCGGCTGCCGAGGGTGAAGAGGCGCCAGCTGAGCAGGAGTGGGAAACGGTCAACCGCGCCAGCGCCCTGTGGACCCGCCCGCGTACCGAGATCAAGGACGAGGAATATCAGGAGTTCTACAAGCACATCGGCCATGATTATGAGAACCCGCTGGCCTGGAGCCACAACAAGGTAGAAGGCAAGCTTGAGTACAACTCGCTGCTCTATGTGCCGGCCCGCGCACCGTTCGACCTCTACCACCGCGAGGCGCCCAAGGGGCTCAAGCTTTACGTGCAGCGCGTGTTCATCATGGACCAGGCCGAGTCGTTCCTGCCTCTGTATCTTCGCTTCATCAAGGGTGTGGTGGACTCCAATGACCTGTCACTGAACGTTTCGCGCGAGATTCTTCAGAAAGACCCGATCATCGATTCGATGAAGGGTGCGCTGACCAAGCGCGTGCTGGACATGCTGGAAAAACTCGCCCAGAACGAGCCCGAGCAATACAAGGGGTTCTGGAAGAACTTTGGCCAGGTGCTCAAGGAAGGCCCGGCCGAAGACTTCGCCAATAAGGAAAAGATCGCCGGCCTGCTGCGCTTTACCTCTACCCACGAAGACAGCGCTGAGCAGACCGTCGGCCTGAAGGCTTATCTGGAGCGTGCGAAGGAAGGTCAGGACAAGATCTACTACCTGACCGGTGAGTCCTACGCCCAGGTCAAGAACAGCCCCCACCTTGAAGTTTTCCGCAAAAAAGGCATCGAAGTACTGCTGCTCACCGATCGCATCGACGAGTGGCTGATGAGCTACCTGACCGACTTCGACGGCAAGGGCTTCGTAGACGTTGCGCGTGGCGATCTGGACCTTGGCAAGCTGGACAGCGACGAAGACAAAAAGGCCCAGGAAGAAGTCGCCAAGAGCAAAGAAGGGTTGGTGGAGCGCTTGAAAGGCGCCTTGACCGACACTGTAAGTGAGGTGCGCGTCTCGCACCGGTTGACCGACTCTCCAGCCATTCTGGCGATCGGTGAGCAGGACCTCGGGCTGCAGATGCGTCAGATTCTGGAAGCCAGTGGGCAGAAGGTGCCGGACTCCAAGCCGATCTTCGAATTCAACCCAGCCCATCCGCTGATCGAAAAGCTTGACGGCGAGCCGGATGAGGACCGCTTCAAGGACTTGGCGCATATCCTGTTCGACCAGGCGGCACTGGCGGCAGGCGATAGCCTCAAAGACCCGGCCGATTACGTCCGGCGCTTGAACAAGCTGCTGGTTGAGTTGTCGGTGTAAAGCCGTTTGCTCGAAAGCCCGCCAATGGCGGGCTTTTTCTTTTTGTATGTATCGGGGTTATCCAAGGAGCCTTCCATGAGCACGATCACGCACGAATCGCTGGTGTACCAGGTAGATGGCACCTCTTTTGAGAGCCGCCTGGTATTCGATAGCGACATCAAATCTCCGCGCCCAGGCCTGGTCAT
Source organism: Pseudomonas sp. URIL14HWK12:I12 (assembly GCF_003097135.1). Lineage (GTDB taxonomy): Bacteria > Pseudomonadota > Gammaproteobacteria > Pseudomonadales > Pseudomonadaceae > Aquipseudomonas. The sequence goes on along the minus strand of NZ_QEQL01000004.1, from coordinate 108,272 downwards.
GGCGCCCAACTGGATGGGTATTTCCGAAGGGGCCGAGCGTATTGCCACAGCAGTCGCCGCCCAAGGCTTCGTAGTGCTGCTGGCTGACCTGTATGGCCGGGACGTGCGCCCTACCAATGCCGACGAGGCCTTGGCAGCGATGATGCCGCTGAAGAACGACCGCGGCCTGTTGCGCAAGCGCATGAATGCTGTCCTTGACCAGCTGACCGGCCAAGGGCTGGCAGCGGTCGACAAAACCAACCTCGGCGCGTTCGGCTTTTGCCTGGGCGGCGCCTGTGCGTTGGACCTGGCTCGTACCGGAGCGCCGCTCAAGGCGACCGTGTCGTTCCATGGCACGCTCGATGCCCCGAACCCGGCTGACGCCAAGAACATCAGCGGTGCTGTACTGGTACTGCACGGCGATGCCGACCCGCTGGTGCCCAACGAACAACTGCCGGCCTTTATCGAGGAGATGAACGGCGCAGGGGTGGATTGGCAATTGGTCAGCTATGGCGGGGCCTATCATTCATTCACAGACCCTGAGGCCAATAATCCCGGCAAGCAGGAATACAACAAGAAGGTCTCGGACCGGGCGTTCCAGGCCATGTACAACTTGTTTGGCGAAGTCTTCCAGCCGCAGCATTGATAGCGGCCTGGAACGAAAAACGGCGCCCTAGGGCGCCGTTTTTCATGGGTGATCAACCCTCGATCACTTGCCTTCCCAGCGCTTGAGCACCAGGGTGGCGTTGGTGCCGCCAAAGCCGAAGCTGTTGCTCATCACCGTATTGAGTTGTACGTTCTCACGGGTTTCGCGCAGGATCGGCAAGTCGGCCACCGCTTCGTCGAGCTCGTCGATGTTGGCCGAGCCGGCGATGAAGTTGCCTTCCATCATCAGCATGCAGTAAATGGCTTCGTGCACGCCTGCTGCGCCCAACGAGTGCCCCGAAAGGCTCTTGGTGGAGCTGATAGCCGGAGCCTTGTCACCGAAGACCTCACGCACACCCTTGATTTCGGCAACGTCTCCCACCGGAGTGGAAGTGCCGTGAGTGTTGAGGTAGTCGATGGGGCCGTCGACCGTCGCCAAGGCCTGCTGCATGCAGCGAATCGCACCTTCACCGCTAGGGGCGACCATGTCGTAGCCATCGGACGTCGCGCCATAGCCGACGATTTCGGCGTAGATCTTGGCGCCACGGGCCAGGGCGTGCTCGAGCTCTTCCACGACGACCATGCCACCGCCGCCGGCAATGACAAAGCCGTCACGCTTGGCGTCATAGGCACGAGAGGCCTTTTCAGGCGTTTCGTTGTACTGGGTGGAGAGCGCACCCATGGCGTCGAACAGGAAAGATTGGCTCCAGTGCTCTTCTTCACCGCCACCGGCGAAGACGACATCCTGCTTGCCCAGCTGGATCTGCTCCATCGCGGTGCCGATGCAGTGTGCGCTTGTGGCGCAGGCCGAAGCGATGGAGTAGTTCAGGCCCTTGATCTTGAAGGGGGTAGCCAGGCACGCCGATACGGTGCTGCTCATCGTGCGAGTGACGCGATAAGGGCCAACGCGCTTGACGCCTTTTTCGCGCAGGATGTCCAAGGCTTCCATCTGGTTCAGGGTGGAAGCACCACCGGAGCCGGCGATCAGGCCAGTGCGGGGGTTCGACACCTGGTCATCGGCAAGGCCCGAGTCTTTGATCGCCTGCTCCATCGCCAGGTAGGCATAAGCGGCAGCGTGGCCTACGAACCGGTAAACCTTGCGATCGATCAGCTCCTCAAGGTTCAGGTCGATCGAGCCAGAGACCTGGCTACGCAGGCCCATCTCTTTATATTCTGGGTTGTAGCGGATGCCCGGGCGGCTCTTACGCAGGTTTTCGGAGACGGTCTCTTTGTCATTGCCCAGGCACGATACGATGCCAAGACCGGTGATTACGACGCGACGCATGCGAATAACCCTTAGAAATTTTCAGTGGACGTGAACACGCCGACGCGCAGGCCTTCGGCGGTGTAGATCTCGCGGCCGTCGACACTGACCGAGCCATCGGCGATGGCCATGTTCAGCTTGCCTTTGAGCACGCGCTTGATATGGATGTTGTAAGTGACTTTCTTGGCGGTGGGGAGCACCTGGCCGAAGAACTTCACTTCGCCTGACCCCAGCGCGCGGCCCCGGCCCGGCAGGCCCTGCCAGCCTAGGAAGAAGCCGACCAACTGCCACATGGCATCCAGGCCCAGGCAGCCTGGCATGACCGGGTCACCTTCGAAATGGCAGCCGAAGAACCACAGGTCCGGCGTGATGTCGAGCTCGGCGACCAATTCACCCTTGCCATACTTGCCGCCCTCGGTGCGGATGTCGGTAATGCGATCGACCATCAGCATGTTGGGGGCGGGCAATTGCGCGTTACCTGGGCCGAACAGCTCACCGCGACTGCAGCGCAGCAGCTCTTCCCGAGTAAAGGCGTGTTGTGTGGTCATGCGAGCTCCTCAATAGTCCCTGCTGGGCAGGGCGATCTTTCCGGCCGGCCTTCCGGTGTCATGAACCCGGCCGGTTTGCACAGTCATAGACTATTGCGTTGGTATGAAAGTCACAGCCGGCGGGCAATACAATGAACAACTGTTCACTGAAAATCCGCGCCCGGCACATGGCCCGCTGCACTTTATCACCGTTACGCGCAGGATTCGACCATAGTGATGGCCTGGCGCCGATCAACCGAGCCAGCGGCCAAGCAGTTGCTGGAGATCGGCGCGTTTGAAAGGCTTGGCCAGGTAGTCATTCATGCCTGCGGCCAGGCAGGCTTCGCGATCACCCAGTAGGGCGTTCGCGGTCAGCGCAATGACTGGCAGCTGTTGCCGGTCTGGCAGGCGACGGATGCGCCGGGTGCTTTCATAGCCATCGAGTACCGGTAGGCGGCAGTCCATCAACACAGCGTCCCAGTGCTGCTGTGCGACCTGCTCCAGGGCCGTGGCGCCGTCGCCAACCACGGTGACGCTGTGCCCGAGGCTGCGTAGCATGGCTTCGATGACGGTCTGGTTGACGGGGTTGTCCTCCACCAGAAGGACCCGTGCGACGGCCGGCTCTACCTTTACCTTCGGTTGTGGTGGCGGCAGGGGCTCTGCCAGATGATGGTTGCCTTCGGTGCGATGCAATGCCAGGGGTATTTCAAACGTAAACACCGAGCCCCGACCTTCCTCGCTACGGGCCCGCAGCGTGCCCCCCATGCGTTCGGCGAGCGTTCGGGCGATGGGCAGGCCAAGGCCAGTCCCCCCGTAGCGGCGCGAGATCGAGCTGTCGGCCTGGCGGAAAGCGATGAACATGCTTTCAAGCACTGGCGCGCCGATGCCAATGCCGGTGTCGCTGACCGAGCAGGTCAGCCAGGTCAGCTGATCGTCCAGGGCCTGGCAGCTGGCCTGCACGCGCACCACCCCGTGCTCGGTGAATTTCAGGGCATTGCCGATCAGGTTGACCAGCACCTGCCGGATGCGCGTGGGGTCGCCGTTGACGTTCCAGCTTTGGCTGGTTTCATCCAGCACCAGCTCTAGCGCGAGGCCTCGCTGCTGTGCAGTGTGCGCGAAAGCACCCACGCTGCTGTGGATCAGCTCGCCGAGGTTGAACGAGATGTGCTCCAGCTCCAGGTTGGCCCGCTCAATGCGTGAGAAATCGAGAATGTCGTTGATGACCTTGAGCAAATGTTCGGTGGACTGCGTCGCCAGCGTGGCGTATTCGGCCTGCTCCTCGCTCAACGGTGTGGTTTCGAGCAGTTGCAACATGCCGAGCACACCGTTCATGGGGGTGCGCAGTTCGTGGCTCATCATCGCCAGGAACTCGCTCTTGGCATTGTTGGCCCGCTCAGCTTCCTCGCGGGTCTGGATCAACTGCGCCATGGCCTCGCGTTGCTCGCGGCTAGCCTGTTCAAGGCCCAAGGCCAGATCATTGATGTGCCGCGCCAGCTCCCCCAGTTCGCTGTCGCGTTCTTCGGGGAGTGTGGTGCGAAATTCTCCGCGGCGGATCGCCTTGACGGCTTCGCTCATGTCGCTGATAGGCTGCGACAGGCTGCGCGCCAGGCGCCGTGCCAGGAGGAAGGTTATGAGCAAGGTGAACAGTGCCAGTACACCGGCCTTGAGCAGAATCTCCTGCTGGCGCTGGTTGAAACCGTCGTCGGACATGCCCACCAGTACTCTGCCCAGGTAATCATCGGCATGCAGCGGTTGCGGCCCTTCAAGGCCGGGATCGGCGTCGGCCAGTGCAAAGCGCTGCACGCGGATCGGGGCCTGGAACATTTCCATGCTTGGCGCCGGCGGCGAGTCCCCCGGCTGCTCGACACGCGCGAGCACTTTACCTGTGGGGTCCTGCACCTCAAGAAAGCGTACGTGCGGGATGTTCAGCGTGCCGCGCAGCAACCCCTCGAGCACCTGCGGGCTGGCGGTGACCACGCCATATTCGGCGGCCGGCGCCAGCTGCGTGGCGATCAGCTGGCCGGTGTGGTTCATTTCCTGGCGAAGGTCCTGGATCCGCACGAAGGTAAAGAAGCAGATCAGCAGAAGTGTCAGCAGCAGGGCCGGGCCAAGGCTGATGATATGAGTGCGGGCGTGAATGTCGCCGCGCCACCTGAAACTCATGGAAACGATTCTCCGAAGGCGCGGTCGAGAGCAGGGCGGGGCGCCATCTTACCCGGCTGGGCGCGCCTCGGCCATGGCCGGCGGACGGGCCGCGTTATGCGCGGCGGGCTGGCCGCGCTGGCCAGGGGTCGTATAATGGGCGGGTCGCTTCGTTGAGGCGTTCTTCTGGATAGATTATGACTGAGCGACAACCGATCGCAGTATTGGGTGGCGGCAGCTTCGGTACCGCCGTTGCCAACCTGCTGGGCGAGAATGGCCATGTTGTGCGGCAGTGGATGCGCGACCCGGCCCAGGCCGAAGCCATGCGTGTGCAGCGCGAGAACCCTCGATACCTCCGCGGGATCGCCCTGCACCCGGCGGTCGAGCCCACCACCGACCTTGCCGCCACACTGCAAGCGGCCTCGCTTATCTTCGTGGCGCTGCCGTCCAGCGCCCTGCGGGGGGTGCTTGCCCCACATGCGGCCACCCTGGCCGGGCGTATGCTGGTCAGCCTGACCAAGGGTATCGAGCCTGATACTTTCAAGCTGATGAGTGAGATCCTTGCCGAGATCGCCCCCCAAGCGCGCCTTGGCGTTCTGTCCGGGCCGAACCTGGCGCGTGAGATCGCCGAGCATGCGTTGACCGCCACGGTTGTGGCCAGCGAAGACGAAGACCTCTGCCGCCAGGTCCAGGCTGCATTGCATGGCCGTACCTTTCGTGTTTACGCCAGTGCCGACCGTTTCGGTGTAGAGCTCGGCGGCGCGTTGAAGAACGTCTACGCGATCATTGCCGGCCTGGCTGCTGCGCTAGGCATGGGCGAAAACACCAAAAGTATGCTGATCACCCGTGCATTGGCTGAAATGACCCGCTTCGCCGTGAGCCAGGGTGCCAACCCCATGACCTTTCTGGGCCTGGCGGGAGTAGGCGATCTGATCGTCACGTGCTCGTCGCCCAAAAGCCGTAATTACCAGATCGGCCACGCCCTGGGCCAGGGGCTGAGCCTGGACGATGCTGTCCAGCGCTTGGGCGAGGTAGCCGAAGGTGTCAACACACTGCGCGTCCTCAAGGCCCGCTCCGACCAGCTTGGGGTGTACATGCCGCTGGTTGCTGGGCTGCATGCCATCCTGTTCGAGGGGCGCACGCTGGACCAGGTCATCGAGGCACTGATGCGGGCCGAGCCCAAGACTGACATCGATTTCATTTCCACCAAAGACTTCACTTGAAAGGACGCACCATGGCCCCTCCTCACTTGCAACCGGAACAAGAATCGCTGCTTCTGCGCGTGCTGTGGATGCTCCTCTACCTGTTGGTGTGGCAGGTCGGGCAGTTCGTGCTGGGGCTATTGGTGCTGGTACAGCTGATACATCGGCTTGTGTATGGCAAGCCTCATGTGGGGATGATGAATTTTGGCGACAGCCTGAGCCAGTTCATGGCCCAGATCGGCCGCTTCGGGAGTTTTCATACAGATCAAAAGCCCTGGCCTTTCGCCGATTGGCCTGCGCATAGGGCTGCCGAAGGTCACGTGCCCGACGCCACTGCCGAGCAGGAGCCTCGCCTGTGAAACTATGGGTTCTGCGCCATGGGGAAGCCACCTTGCAGGCCTCGACCGATGCATTGCGCCCCTTGACTGATCATGGCAGCAAGCAGGTGCTGCACAATGCAACGTTCCTCCAGGGCCAGCCCTTGGCCGGTATTCTTGCAAGCCCCTACCTGCGTGCCCAGCAGACCGCACAGCTGGTGCAGCAGGCGTTAGGCGGTACGGTGGCGATGCAGACCGTGCCCTGGCTTACCCCCGACAGCGAGCCCGATGATGTGCTGGCCGAGCTTGGCCAGCGAGAGGGTAACTGGCTGCTGGTTAGCCATCAGCCACTGGTCGGGACCTTGCTGGGCCTGCTCGAGCGAGGTGAGCTGACAAGCCCCTGGCCAATGGGGACTGCGGCGCTTGCCGAGCTGGAGGGGGAGGGCGCGCTCGCCGGGCTGATGACCTTGCGTGCCTTGCATCACTCACCTCAATGACTGAAGGAGTTGCCAAGATGCCCTTATGGAAAACCCGGCCTGACCTGGACCAGCTCAATGCCCGCCAGCGAAACACCATCGGCGAGGCGCTGGACATCCGCTTCGAAGCCTTCGACGATCAGTCGCTCACCGGCAGCATGGCCGTGGACGCCCGAAGCCATCAGCCGCAGGGCATCCTGCACGGCGGGGCCTCGGTGGTGCTGGCGGAAACGATCGGTACCAGCGCGAGCTATCAATGTATCGATACCACCAAATTCTATTGCGTAGGGCTGGAAGTCAATGCCAACCATCTTCGAGCCGTTCGTAGTGGGCGGGTAACGGCCACCGCACACGCTGTCCATATCGGCCGCAGCACTCATGTATGGGACATTCGACTGGTCGACGACAGCGGCCGGGCTTCCTGCATCTGCCGGCTGACCGTGGCCGTGGTGCCGCTGGGTGAAACGCCGGCTGGCCGCTGATTTGCCCGCGGCCCGTCTGCCCGCGGCCCGTTTGGCCGCTGTTTAGGCCGATCCGCTGGTTGTGGCGCACATGGCCTGTGTCGAGAATGGCCCGATAGCCTTCAGAGCACCGCACCATGGCCGAGCCGCTGTTTTTCGCCCACGCCAACGGCTTTCCCAGCGAGGTCTACGGCAAATTGTTCGAGGCCTGGGCGCCGCACTATCACGTGGCGCACCTGGGCATGCATGGGCATGACCCCCGTTACCCCGTCAGCGACAACTGGCCATCGCTGGTCGATGAACTGGTGGAGCATCTGCGCCGGCAACCTCGCCCTGTATGGGGCGTGGGGCATTCGCTGGGGGGTGGATTGCATTTGCATGCCGCCCTGCGCCATCCGGAGTTGTACCGCGGGGTGGTGTTACTCGACTCTCCGTTGCTGACTCGGGTAGACCGCTGGCTGGTGCTGGTGGCCAAGCGCCTGGGGCTGATAGACCGTATTACGCCGGCTGGCCGAACCCAAGGGAGGCGTGAGCGCTTCGAAAGCCTGCTGGCCGCGCGGGCTTACTTTTCCAGTAAGGCGCTGTTTCGTGCGTTTGATCCTGACTGCCTTGAAGCCTATCTGGCCCACGGCTTGCGCAGCGAAGGCACTGGCCTGCGGCTACGCTTCGAGGCCGCGACCGAACTTGCAATCTACCGCAGTGTGCCCCACCGGCTGCCCGCCCCGATGGCGACCTTGAAGTTACCCTTGGCGCTGGTGCAGGGCGAAGACAGCCGTGTGGTACTGCCTCATCACGGATGGCATGCGCGCCGGCTGGCCCGTGGCGAGTTTCACCGCATGCCCGGTGGCCACATGTTCCCTTTCGAGCATCCGGTTGCGACGGCAATGTTAGTGCGCTCGGTGATCCAGCGATGGGAGCGAAAGTGCAATGACAGCGTTTGAGCAGGTTCGATTCAGCTTGCCGCACGTCGAATTGGCCGGGCAGTTCAGCGGCCCGGCCGGGGGGGCTCCATGCCTTGCGTTGCATGGTTGGCTTGATAACGCCGGCAGCTTCGCGCGGCTCGCTCCCCGGCTCACCCATCTACGGCTACTGTCTCTGGACTTGGCAGGTCATGGGCTCTCCGGCCATCGAGCTACCGGTGCCGATTATCCGTTATGGGCTTACGCCGAGGATGTGTTGCACGTGGCCGCCTCGCTTGGGTGGGACCAGTTCAGCCTGATCGGCCACAGCCTGGGGGCGATCGTGTCGGTACAGTTGGCGGCCGCTTGCCCGGGTCGCATTGAGCGGCTTGCGCTGATCGATGGCTTACTTGCGCCCACCGAAGCCGCAGAGCACGGCCCGGCGCGGCTTGGCCAGGCGCTGGGCGAACGCTTGTTGCTCGCCAGCAAGCGCAAACCTGTCTATGTCGACCCTGAGCGCGCGGTGCTCGCCCGCCAGCGTGGGCGCTTGCCGGTCAGTGAAGAGGGCGCACGCTACTTGGCCGAACGCGGGTTGATGGCTGTGCCCGGCGGCTTCACCTGGCGCACCGACCCACGGCTGATGCTGGCGTCGGCACAGCGGATGTTGCCGCAGCAAGCCATGGCCTATGCGCAGGCAGTGCGCTGCCCGACCTTGCTCATGCTGGCTGAGGGTGGCGTGCTGGCGGCGCAGCGCCCGCTGCTGGCTGAGCTACCCTTCGAACAGGTCACTCTGCCGGGCGGCCATCATCTGCATCTGGATGATGAAACCGGTGCGATTCTTGTAGCAGGTTGTATCAATCGCTTTTTCGCAGATTGTTGACTTGCCGGCAGGAACTGCTGAGGCTTGGCGGCCGTTTTCAAGGAGAAAGCCATGCCTGTTGTTATCCCGGCGCATCGCGCGACACGCGTAGTCAAGCCACTGGCCTGTTGGTTCGCGCTCGCGCTGGGCCTTAGCACGGTAGGTGCGCAGGGGGCTGAACTGGCTGATTGGCTTCCCGGCCCCGATGCCCGCGTGGTCGATCAACGGTCGCTCCAGCAGCAGGAGCGCTTCTACCCCCTCGGCCCACTGCGCAAGATCAGCGGGCAATTGCGCATGGAGGGGCGGCTGGACGTGCGGGGTAAGGTGGAATCGCTCACGCAGGAGTACCCTACCGAGCGCACGATGAGCACACTGTTCGACAGCGCCCGGGAGGCACTCCGCGAACCCGGCAGCCAGGTGGTGTTCTGGTGCCAGGGCCGCGATTGCGGCGAAAGCAGCCTGTGGGCCAACGAGGTTTTCGGCAACGCCCGGCTCTTCGGCGCCGATGAACAGCAGGCGTTTCTTCTGCAGCGTCAGGATGCCCGCACCCTGGTTGCCCTTTACGGTGTCACGCGAGGTAATCGGCGAGTCGCGTTGCATGTTGAGAGGCTGGTGGCGGAGCAGCCGCTAGGGGTGTTGCTGCCTACCCCTTCGACCTTGCTTCGCGAGCTGCGTAGCAGCGGCCGCCTGGCTTTCGCCGACCTGGCCGACATGCCGCAGCCGGAATGGGTGGCAGTAATTGCCCGGGGCCTGAACCTGGACAGCACCTTGCGCGTCAGAGTCTGCGGCCCACATGCTGCGGCCTGGCAACAGGCGTTGTATTCGCAAGGGGTGCGCCAGGGCCGCCTGAGCCTGTGTGAGCAGGGGCAGGCGCTTTCACTTGAGTGGTTACGCTAAGGGTCGATGAATGATCAACAATGATCGCCTGCTGGTGCAGTTGCTGCTGCTGGTATTGCTCGGGGCGTGCGTGTGGGTGCTATTACCCTTTACCTCGGCTTTGTTGTGGGGCGCGATCCTGGCCTACGCAAGCTGGCCGCTGATGCGCCTTCTGACGCGGCTGCTCGGCGGGCGCGCCACGCTCGCTGCCGGGGTGCTCACCACCGGCTGGTTGCTGCTGGTGCTCATGCCGCTGGTGTGGCTGGGCTTCAACCTGGTCGATCACGTGCGTGACGCCACAGTGTTCGTGCGTGACATTCAGGTCGAAGGGTTGCCTGATGCGCCGGCATGGCTAGGCCAGGTGCCTTGGGTAGGTGAGCGGCTGGTCACTGGCTGGAACAGCCTCGACCAGCAAGGTGCGGCAATGTTGCAATCACTCAAGCCCTACATGGGGCAGGTCGGCAACTGGCTGTTGGCCCGCAGCGCCCAGTTGGGCAGTGGGCTATTGGAGCTGACCCTGAGTCTGGTTTTCGTTTTCTTTTTCTATCGCGACGGCCCACGTGTCGAGGCGTTCGTGTTGAGCCTGCTGCAGCGACTGATTGGCGACCGTGCACAGCACTACCTGGTGCTGGTCGCCGGCACCGTGCAGAGGGTTGTCAACGGCGTGATCGGCACTGCCGCCGCCCAGGCCGCCCTGGCCTTGATCGGTTTCCTGATCGCAGGGGTACCAGGCGCATTGGTGCTCGGCATCTTCACCTTCCTGCTCAGCCTGATTCCCATGGGGCCACCGCTGGCCTGGATCCCTGCCACCGGGTGGCTGTTCTGGCAGGGGCATTGGGGCATGGGGGTCTTCCTGGCGATCTGGGGCACCTTCGTGATCAGCGGCGTCGATAACGTTCTCAAGCCCTACCTGATCAGCCGTGGCGGCGATCTGCCCCTGGTAATCGTGCTGCTGGGTGTCTTCGGCGGCCTGTTGGCATTTGGCTTCATTGGCCTGTTCATTGGCCCGACGCTGCTTGCCATTGCCTACAACCTGTTGACCGACTGGGCCCGGGGGAATGCTGGGCGCACGCTCTCCTGATGCGCTTCAGCGCGGCAGGCTGACCACGGCTGTCAGCCCACCGCCGGGGGTGTCTTCCAGCACCAGGCTGCCGCCCAGGCGTTGGGCCGCCTCACGGGCGATGGTCATGCCCAGCCCGACGCCCCCGGAATTACGGTTGCGCGAACCTTCGAGGCGATAGAACGGCTCGAATACCGCTTCGCGCAGCTCCAGGCTAATGCCTGGGCCGTAGTCGATCACCCGCACCACCACCTGCTCGCTGGAATCGGTCAGTTTGACGGTAGTTGCGCCGCCATAGCGAAGCGCGTTATCCAGCAGGTTGGAAATGCAGGAGCGCAGTGCCATCGGTTGAGTGTAAAGGGGCGCGCAGTGCCCCTCTGCGTTGGCCTGAGCCCCGTTGTCCTGAGCGTTTTCGCACAGCGACTCGACCAGCGCCTGAAGGTCATACCATTGCCGGGCCTCTTCGGTGCGCTGTTCGTGGAGGTAGCTCAGCGTCGCATCGAGCATGCCGATCATATCGTCCAGATCTTGTCGCATCTGGCTCTGCAACTTGCCTTCAGGCATCTGTTCAAGGCGAAGTTTCAAGCGGGAGAGCGGTGTTCGAAGATCATGGGATACCGCCCCGAGCATGCGAGCACGCTGCTGCACCTGCTTGCGAATACGCTGCTGCATTCGATTGAACGTGTGCGCCGCCTGGCGGGCTTCACGCGGGCCCAGATGCTCTTCGATCGGTGGGCTGTCGAGGTTCTCGGACAGCTGCTCGGCAGCCTCGCTGAAGCGCTGAATGGGCCGTGAAAGAAAGCGTGCGCCGAACCAGGCCGCTGCAACCAACGTCACCAGTTGGAACAAAAAAGGCACCAATGGCCCGCGCAGTGGCGAATGCGGCTCGTAGCCTGGGGGCGGGGTTGGCCTGCCTTGGGCATCCAATGGTGGGCCGAACCCAGGCGGGTGCGGCTGGTTGACCCCTGCCGGCTGCTCAGGGGGCGGTGGCGGCGGAAAGCCGTAATGCTGGAACCAGAAGAAGGCCAGCACATGGGCAAGCACAATCGCAGCCAGGGACACCCCGAACAACCGCGCGAACAGCGTGTCAGCTGCTCGCATCAACCGATGTCCCGCGCGTCGAACAGGTAACCTTCACCGCGTACGGTCTTGATCAGGGTAGGGGATTTAGGATCATCTCCCAGTTTCTGTCGCAGGCGTGAGACCAGCAGATCGATGCTGCGATCGAACGCCTCGATGGATCGGCCCCGCGCCGCGTCAAGCAACTGCTCACGGCTCAGCACCCGCCGAGGCCTTTCCAGAAACACCCATAGCAAGCGAAATTCCGCGTTCGACAGGGGCACCACCAGCCCTTCGGCGGAGACCAGTTGGCGCAGCACGCTGTTCAGCCGCCAGTTGTCGAAGCGAAGATTACTCCGGGTATCGCTGCGGTCATCGCGCACTCGACGCAGTATGGTCTGAATGCGCGCCACCAGCTCGCGGGGCTCGAAGGGCTTGGCCATGTAGTCATCAGCCCCTAGCTCCAGGCCGATGATTCGATCAGTGGGTTCGCAGCGCGCCGTGAGCATCAGGATTGGAATGTCGGACTCTGCCCGCAGGTGCCTGCACAGCGCCAGGCCATCTTCCCCAGGCAACATCAGGTCGAGAATCACCACGTCAAAAGTTGCCTGTTGCATGGCTGCACGCATGCCATTGCCGTCGCTCACGCCTTGGCCGTGGATGCCGAAGCGGGCCAGGTAGTCGATCAGCAGTTCACGAATAGGTACGTCGTCGTCTACGATCAGCGCGCGCGTATTCCAGCGTTTATCTTCATGGAGAACGTTAAGGGTGTCGAACGGCGCGGTCATGAGCATGCAGTCGGTTCTCGGGCCCGCAGCGACCGCTGCGGGCAGATGGGAAAAGCATAGGCTATGAACCGGACGTGTTGAGGCAATTTCGACACTGTATCAGCCCTGATACAAACCGGGCCGACTCACCCGAAGGGTCAGGCCTTGGCGATGACGTTGCCCGCGTGCAGGCCGCATTCCTTCTGAGTTGCCTCTTCCCACCACCACCGCCCCTCGCGCTCATGCTGGCGAGGCAGCACGGGCCGGGTGCAGGGCTCGCAACCGATGCTGATGAAGCCGCGCTCGTGCAGTGGGTTGTAGGGCAGCTCGAGCATGCGGATGTACATCCACACCTCTTCGCTGGTCATCTGGGCGAGCGGGTTGAACTTGTACAAAGGGCGCTCGGGGGTAGAGAACGCGCCGTCGATTTCTACGGCCGCGACCTGGCTGCGAGTGCCCGGGCTCTGGTCGCGGCGCTGGCCGGTGGCCCAGGCACGCACAGTGGCCAACTTCCGGCGAAGCGGGGCGATCTTGCGAATGCCGCAGCATTCGCCATGGCCGTCCTTGTAGAAACTGAACAGGCCCTTTTGCTTGACCATCGCCTGCAGCGGCTCAGGCTCGGGCGACAGCACTTCGATAGCGATGCCGTAATGCTCACGCACTTGCTCGATGAAGCGGTAGGTTTCCGGGTGCAGCCGGCCGGTGTCGAGGCTGAAGACTTTGACCTGCTTGTTCAGTTTCAGGGCCATGTCGACCAGCACTACATCCTCGGCCCCACTGAAGGAGATCCACAGGTCGTCGCCGAAATGTTCGAAGGCAAGCTTGAGAATGTCCTGTGGGGATTTACTGGCATAGGCCGCTGCGGTTTCGGCAACGTCGAAAGGATGGCTCATCAGGCGGTTTCCTGTTTGCTTGGCGCTTTGGCGCTCGAATGCAACTGATGGTAACAAAAAAGCCTCAGCCCAGGGCCTCCAAGAGCACCTGGACCTTGTAGAAGGATTCTTCGTACTCGGCCTCCCATACCGAGTCTGCGACCACCGCGCCGCCCCCCCAGCAATGAATCGCATCACCCTTGACCAGCAGGCTGCGGATGGCGATGGAGCTGTCCATTTCGCCGCGCACGTCTACGTATAGCAATGAGCCGCAATACAAGGCACGGTGAGTCGGTTCGACTTCGTCGATCACTTGCATGGCACGGATTTTCGGTGCGCCGGTGATCGACCCTCCAGGGAAACTGCCTGCCAGCAGGTCAAGGGCGTCGCGACCGGCCGCCAGGGTGCCGGTGATGCAACTGACCATGTGGTGCACATTGGGGTAGGTTTCGAGCTCGAACAGCTCCGGCACACGGACGGTACCGACCTGGCAACTGCGGCCCAGGTCGTTGCGCAGCAGGTCGACGATCATGAGGTTTTCGGCCCGGTCTTTCGGGCTATTCAACAGCTCTGCAGCGTGTGCGGCGTCTTGTTCGGGCGTTTGGCCGCGCGGGCGAGTGCCCTTGATCGGGCGCGTTTCGACTTGACCTTCGTGCAATTCGATGAAGCGCTCTGGTGAATGGCTGAGCAGGCTGAAGCCGCCGGGCAGCTGCATGAACCCTGAGTAGGGCACTGGGCAGGACGTGCGCAGGCGCCGGTAGGCGGCCCAGGCATCGCCCTGGCAGCGGGCACTGAAGCGGCGGGTGAGGTTCACCTGGTAGCAGTCGCCAGCCTGGATATAGGCCTGAACCCGCTCGAATGCCCTGCGATAATCCTCGGCGCTGATATCACTGGCGAAGGGGGCTGTCAGAGCGAATACACCGTCATCGCCGGTCGGTGGCGCCTCGAACAGCGCTATCAGGCGTGCCCTGTCGCGGTCGGGCAGGCTGGGATGAAAGATCAGCGTGCTTCTTTGCGCCTTGTGGTCACTTGCCAGCGCCCAGGCGTAGAGGCCCAGGCTTGCGTCAGGCAGGCCGAGGTCGTCGACGTTTGGCGCGGGCAGCCGCTCCAAGCGCCGGCCGAAATCATAGGCCAGGTAGCCGATCAAGCCACCGGCGAAGGGCCACTCGCCCTCGAGCTCGGCCGGCCCCAGAGCAAGGAGCGCTGCGCGCAGGCGCGCCAGGAAACTCAGGCCAGCTTCGCCTACCAACGGTTGCAGGTAGGTGCTGGGCCAGGCGCTGAGCAGGTCGAACCGGCCGCGGCTGGCCAATGGATGGGCGCTGTCTAGCAACACCGCGCCCGGTGCGTGGCGGATACGCGCGAAATAATCGGCCGGGTCGGCTTGGTAGGGCAGGGCATGAAGGGTACAGGCAGGCATGGTGGGCTTCAGGTGTCGACGTGGCCGAACAGGGACTGAACGAATGCTACCCGTTCTTCGGCGGTTTCGCTGCGGTCGCTTGCTTCCAGCTGCTGCAGGTGCCGCTCGATCGCCTCAGTGCGCAGGCTCAGCCCACAGTTATTGGCAATCTGGATATTCAGCCCGGGCCGGGCGTTGAGCTCTAGAATCAGCGGCCCTTTGTCTTGGTCCAGGACCATATCGACACCAATGTACCCCAGCTCACACAGCTCGTAGCAACGCGCGGCCAGCAGCATGAAACCGTCCCAGTACGGCAGTTGGACGTTGTCCACGGCGTGGGTGGTGTCAGGGTGCTTATGGATGATGTTGTTCAGCCAGGTGCCTTGCAGGGTGATGCCCGTGGCGAGGTCCACGCCTACACCGATTGCGCCCTGGTGAAGGTTGGCCTTGCCGCCGGATTGCCGGGTGGGCAGGCGCAGCATGGCCATGACCGGGTAACCCTTGAGCACGATGATACGGATGTCCGGCACCCCTTCGTAGCTGATGCTTCGAAAGATCGGATCGGGCTTGACGCGGTACTCGATCAGCGCGCGGTCGCGGTGGCCGCCCAGGGAATACAGCCCGGTGAGGATGCTGGAGATCTGATGCTCGATGTCGGCGCGGCTGATCAACCTGCCAGACACCGTTCGGTACTGCCCCTCGAAGCGGTCGGCGATCACCAGGATACCGTCGCCACCAGCGCCCTGAGCGGGCTTGATGACGAAATCGTCGTGACCACCGATGAACTGGTCGAGCTCGCGGATCTGCCGCTCGGTGCTTATCACGCCGTAGAGGTCCGGAACGTGAATGCCCGCAGCGAGCGCGCGCTGTTTGGTGAGGATCTTGTCGTCTACCAGCGGATAAAGGCGGCGCGGGTTGTATTTGAGCACGTAATCGGCGTTGCGCTGGTTGATGCCCATGATCCCGCGCGCTTTGAGGGCTTTCCAGGTTTTCCAGAAGCCAAACATCAGCGCCCATCCTCGCCGCGCGCCAGGAACGCCTTGAAACGCACCAGTTCGCTCAGCCGGTAGCCACGGTAGCGCCCCATCGCCAGCATGAAGCCAACCAGGATCAGCAGCACGGCGGGGAAGGTAAAGACGAAATAGATCATCTGTTCGATGTTCATCAGGACATGCGCCAGCGACGCGGCGAACAGCGTGCCGACCGCCACCTTCATGGCGTGGCCGCCACCTCGCTCTTCCCAGGTGATGGAAAGGCGCTCGATGGTCATGGTCAGGATCACCATCGGAAACAGCGCTACAGACAGGCCCCGCTCAAGGCCCAGCTTATGGCTGAGCAGGCTGATCGCGGCGATCATCACCACCACGAACGTCAGCACCACTGACAGGCGCGGCAGCATCTGCAGCTTCAAATGCTCAAGGTAGGAGCGCAGCGACAGCCCCAACGCGGTGATAAGGCTGAACAGCACGATGCCATAGCCCAGCTGGGTTTCGCGAAAGGCAAGGGCGATCAGCACCGGGGTGAAGGTACCGAGGGTTTGCAGGCCCACCAGATTGCGCAGGATCAGGATCACCAGAACCCCGATCGGGATCATCACCATGATCATGAAGGTTTGCTGGGTTTGCAGCGGCAGGCTGTACAGCGAGTACTCGAGGAAATCCGCGTCGGTGTTTTCGTCGGTGAGCTTGGCCAGGCGTATGGCGTTCATTTCGCTGTTGTTGAGCGTAAAGGTGACCTGAAGCTTCTTGCCGCCCTCGACCGTGATCAGGTTGTCGTCACCGCTCCACCAGATCAGGCGGTCACTGGGCAGGCCCTGCTCACCGGTTTCAGGGTTGAAATAGAGCCAATCGCTGCCGTTGAAGCTGCGTAGCCAAAGCTCGGGCATCTGCGGAGCGTCGGCCACCAGGCGCAGGGTGTGGACCCGCTCCACCGGAACGTGTGCCACCGACAGCAGCAGGTCGATCACCCGAGCCTTGTGCGTAGGCGATGAGTCACCCGCCAACAGCAGCCTGACGTTATCGTCCTTGAGGTTGTTGACCCGCTTGATGGTTTCGCTGATGAAGGTCTCGACATCGGCAGAATGCTGGCGGATAGGCGCAAGCAGCGCTTCGGCAGCGACCTTTTCAGGGCCTTCGAGTGGGGCGCTGTCGCGAAAGATCGGGCCTTTGGCCGGGTTTTTTTCATTGCTGTAACGCTTGGTCAGCACCAGGCGATAATAGAGCGTCTGGTTGCCGGAGGCTCGGCGTGAGGACCACGTGACCTTGCGGTTGCCATCGACCCGGTTGACGTTCACCCCGTAGTTGTTGGAGATGAAGCTTTCGTTGAGGCTGACGTAATCGCGGGTCAGGGGCGGCACGTACATCTGCACCTTGACCGGGGTTTTGGGGCTGGCAACGAATTCGACCTTGGCGTCGATGTTCCATAGGTCGTCAGTTTCGTCTTCGGTGACCGGAATACCCAGGCCGAATATTTGATAACCGGTGATGCCGGCGCCCAGCAGTACCAGTAGCGTGATCAGAATCTTCAAATGCAGGTTCGACGAACGCATGGGTCACTCGGCTCGGGCGGGCAGGTTGGCGCAGGCAGGCTTGCCGGCGGAGTATTTAAGGCTGGGGTCGACCACGGCATTGAAACGTTTCAGTGCCTCGGAGCCGATCAGCAGCGGGTATTGGAATGCGCTGCGGTCGGTGAGGTTCACTTCCAGGGTGCGCACGGTGTTGCCCAGGCACACATTGAGCTCGACCACCGGCCGCGCGGTATAGGCATCGCCTACGCTGGCGTCGTAGTCGCCGGCGCGGCGCTTGATGCGGCTGACCCGTGCCAGTGGTCGCTCGATAGGGTGATCATGAGCGTTGTCGATCGCCAGGTAGAACCGAACCCATGGCTGGCCGTCGCGCTTGAAGCGCTTGATATCACGAGCGCTGAGCGAGGCAGTGACGGCGCCGGTGTCGAGCTTGGCGGCAACTTCGAGGTCGATGTCGAGGCGGGCGTATTCATTGAGGCCGTAGACCGTCTTGCCCTCGGCGCTGGCCAGGGCGGGCAGCAGGAGCAGGGCGAGTACGGCGCAGAGCTTGGCGTGTGTCATGAATCCTTGACTTGGCAGTGGCTTGGGCAGCGGCCCGAATGGCGCGGGATTCTAGCACGAAGGTTTCGTCACACCAGTCAGCCGCCCGCAAGGGCGGTTTCTGGATGTTTCAGTTGCGGCTGCCGTGGCGGGCGCAGGTCAGCCTTCGAGCGCCGCCAGCCGTGCTTCGAGTGCAGCCACTCGGGCCTCCAAGGTTTCCAACCGGTCGCTGTCATGACTGGCAGCGCGTTCAGCGCCGCGCGCCGCCATGATCGCCTCGGCATCGGCCAGGTCGCCCAGTGCATGGGTGTAACGATCCTCACGCTGGCCAGGTCGACGTTCGATCAACACCGCCAGGTCGCGGGCCACCAAGCGTTCAAGTTGGTGCACCACCTGCTCGCTGTCATCGAACGGATACAGGCGCAGGCTACGGGTTAGCAGCTCGTTGGGCGTTTGCGGGCCACGGAGGAACAACAAACCCAGCAAAGCCAATTGTGGAGGAGTCAGTTCCAGAGCCTTGTCGAGCCGATGCTCCCAGCGGTCTGCGCGGCTGCCCATCACCAGGTGGGCCATGCCGTGCTGCTCAAGTTGGCGAAGGCTGTGACCGACTTCCCCCGGCGATAGCTGGGTGACCGGTTCTCGGCTGGTCTTTTGATTGCAGGCCAGCACCAGCGCATTGAGCGTTAGCGGATAGGTGTCGGCGTTGGTCGCCTGTTTTTCGATCAGCGAGCCGAGCACGCGCAGTTCGGTGACGCTCAGGCGAGGGGCGGTGTCAGTCATGTTGAGGCTACCGGCAGTCGAGGTGACGATAGCTTAGGCGGGCTGCAGCTCGGTGGGAAGCCAGCTCATGGGGCAGGGTGATTGAACAGATCGCGCTTGGCGCCCTCGCTCAGCGCGACGATGGCCGGATGATGAGTACGCCGCTCCACCGAAATGGCATAGAAGGATTCACTCACTGCGTCAGTGACGCCGATGCAGTGCACGCCGTATTGGCGGGCCACTTCTTCGGCAATCGCGCTAGGGGCGACGAACACGCCGGCGCCGGACTGGCCGAAGGCTTGCATCAGGGCACTGTCGTCGAATTCACCGACAATTCTCGTCTGCACCTGTTGCTCGTCAAGCCAGCGCAGCAAGCGTTTGTGCACCACACTGTCGGCCCCCGGAATCAGCAAGGGCTGGCCGTGCAGGCAGGCAGGGAAGGGGCCCCGCAACGTAGCTGCAAGCAAGGGGGCGGCAAAAAAGCCAATGCCACATTCGCCCAGCTTGTGGCTAAACCCCTTGATGTCGAGATGCGCGGGCATGGGGCTGTCGGAGATTACTAAGTCCAGCCGCTGGATTGCGAGATCAGCGAGCAGGCGCTCAAGCTTGTCTTCACGGCAAGTGATGCGCTGCGGGCCCGGTAGGGCCATGGCGGGCTCGAGCAGGCGATAGACGATGGACTTGGGCACGACATCAGCCACACCTACGCGAAACAGTACTGGTTGTTCAGCTGGCTGATTCCGTAGCAGGGCTTCGAGCTCGGCGCCAGTCTGAAAGATTCGCTCGGCATAGGGCAATGCCTGGCGACCGGCTTCGGTCAGCTCCAGCTGCCTGCCGGCCTTGCGAAAAAGGGCAACACCCAGATGCGCCTCCAGCAGCCCCAGCTGCCCACTGATAGTCTGCGGCGTCAGGTTGAGCTGCTCGCTGGCACGGGCGATGCTGCCAGTGCGGGCAACGCTCCAGAAATAGTACAGTTGGCGATAATTGAGCATGGCGCTATTGTTCGGGATTAACGAAGTATTCGACCTGAAAATACGAATTTTCGTGAAGTATAAGCTTGACTAGAATCCGTTGCCACCAGATCAATATCAGGGTCACATCATGGAATACCTGTTGGAACTCGCTGCCAGCCCAGCCGCCTGGGCTGCATTGGCCACCCTTATCGCAATGGAGGTGGTACTGGGGATCGACAATCTGATCTTCATCTCCATTCTCACCAACAAACTTCCAGTGCAATTTCGCACCAAGGCGCGCCGCATTGGCATCAGCATGGCCTTGATTCTCCGCCTGGGTCTGTTGAGCACCGTGGCCTTCATCGTGACTCTCACCGAACCGGTGTTCGAAGTGGCAGGGCAAGCGTTTTCATGGAAGGACATGATTCTGATTGCGGGTGGCCTGTTCCTGGTCTGGAAGGCCACGACCGAAATTCACCACAGCGTAGACCCGGCCGAAAAGCAGGAGCAGGATGTCAGTAGCAAGGTCGCGATCGGGTTCGCAGCCGCGATTGGCCAGATCCTGCTACTCGACCTTGTGTTCTCCATCGACAGCATCGTGACCGCAGTGGGAATGACTCAGCACCTGCCCATCATGATCATCGCGGTGATCGTAGCGGTGCTGGTCATGCTGTTGGCCTCGGAGCCTCTTGCCAAGTTCATCAACGACAACCCGACGGTCGTGATGCTTGCGCTGGGCTTTCTGATCATGATCGGCATGACGCTGATTGCCGAAGGCTTCGGTGCCCATGTGCCCAAGGGCTACATCTACACCGCCATGGCTTTCTCGGCGGCGATCGAATGCCTGAACATCTGGGCCCGCCGCGCTCGGCTCAAACGCGAAGGCAAGGCCGGCTGATCAATGAGCCCCGGCCATCTTGGTCGGGGCGCTGGCCTTGGGCGTGGGTGCTCGCGAGGGGGCAGGGCGGTGATGGCGACGAGCGACCCGCAGTACTCCCCATAACATGGCTGCCGCCACCAGGAACCAGCCACCGATCATCAGGACAATCGCCATTGTCAGGTTCATCTGTAATCTCCTCAACAAACGCAGGCGTTTGTGATACTGAACAGCGTAGCCCATAGATTGTTTCACGCCGTTGACAAGCGGCATGTTTCACAGGGCCTGTATTTCCATAGGCCGCGTGCCTATCATCCTGAGCCAAGCCGGCGTTCGTGCCGCATAACTCATGAGATTTTCGATGCCGTTCACTCTTGCTCGCCCTGTTTTCACCTTGTGCCTGGCCTTGGTGCTGGGCTTCATGTTGCCTGGCTGCAGCAGTAAACCGCCTCGGCTAGTGCCACCGACCCCTATCGCCGGCTTGCCCGACAAGGTCGAACTCGGCGGTGTGCCGTTCTACCGTAGCGTACAACCCCCCGGTGCGGCGGAGGCCCTCGCCGCTGCACTGCGCCAGCAGAACATTGCGGTAACGCCTGGCATGGTTGAGGCCGCTTTGGGCAAACCCACAAGCCAAGGGGGGATGAACGAGGCCATGGCCGAGGCCGCTCGGCAGTACGGCTTGCTGGTGTACCCGGTGGAACCGTCGTTGGAAGCACTGATGTTCCAGGTAGCTGCGGGTTACCCTGTGATGGTTGCCTATCGGCCAGGCCCGATGTTCATCGGGGAGGCACGCTATGCATTGCTGGTAGGCTTTGATCGTTTTCACAAAGAAGTCGTGCTGCGTGCTGGCCAGCAGCGGCGCCTGCGGCTGGATGCCGGCGACTTCACCTCCGCCTGGCGCCGGGAGGGTAACTGGGCCGTGCTGTTGCAACAACCGACGCAGCTGCCGGCAAGGGTGGATGAGCAGCGCTGGCGCGACGCGGCTGCCCGTTTGGCCCAGGCAGGGCAGGAGCAGGCCGCAGCCAAGGCGATTGCGACCCTGCAGCGGCGTTAAACGCCGAATTTGTCACGCAGGCTGTAATACCACGCGGCTAGCGCCGTAAGCGGAGCGCCCAAGGCCCGCCCGCCGGGGAACGGATAGTGCGGTAGCCCAGCGAAGGCGTCGAAGCGCTCGGCTTGGCCACGCAACGCCTCGGCGATGATCTTGCCGGCCAAGTGGGTATAGGTTACGCCATGGCCGCTGCAACCCTGCGAGTAGTAAACCGTGTCCCCCAGGCGGCCTACTTGCGGCAGGCGCGAAAGGGTGAGCAAAAAGTTGCCGGTCCAGGCGTAGTCGATCTTCACCTGTTTGAGCTGCGGGAACACCTTGAGCAGCTTGGGCCGGATGATCGATTCGATGTTGGCGGGGTCACGGGCGCCGTAGACCACGCCGCCGCCGAAGATCAGGCGCTTGTCGGCCGATAGGCGATAGTAGTCGAGCAGGTAGTTGCAGTCCTCTACACAGTAATCCTGTGGCAGAAGGCTAGCCGCCAGGTCGCTGCTCAAGGGTTCGGTTGCAATCACCTGGGTGCCGCAGGGCATCGATTTGGCAGCCAGTTCAGGAATCAGGTTGCCCAGGTACGCATTGCCAGCGACGATCACGAACTTGGCCCTGACCTTGCCCTGCGCGGTGTGCACTACTGGGTTTGCGCCTCGGTCGATCCGAGTCACGCCGCTCTGTTCGAAGATTCGCCCACCTAGCGATTCCACCGCCGCTGCCTCGCCAAGGGCCAGGTTGAGGGGGTGGATATGACCGCCGCTCATGTCCAGCAGGCCACCTACATATTGGTCGGTGCCCGCGACCTCGCGGATGCGACGCTGGTCGAGCAGCTCCAGTCGCTTATTGCCATAGCGCTCCCAAAGGCGTTGCTGCGCTTCCAGGTGCCCCATCTGCTTGGCGCTCAGTGCAGCGAACACGCCACCGTCTTTCAGGTCGCAGTCGATGTTGTAGCGCGCCACGCGTTCGCGAATGATGCGCCCGCCCTCGAAGGCCATTTCGCCGAACAGGCGGGCCTGCTGCTGGCCGACGCTGCGCTCGATCACATCGATGTCACGGCTGTAACTGTTGACGATCTGCCCGCCGTTGCGCCCTGATGCGCCGAAGCCCACCCGCGCAGCCTCCAACACGACAACCGAAAAGCCCTGCTCAAGCAGAAACAGTGCGCTGGAAAGCCCGGTATAGCCGGCCCCGACCACGCAGACGTCGGCCTCGGTATCCTCGCGCAGCGCCGGGCGCGCCGGGGCGGGATTGGCGGAAGCGGCGTAGTACGACGGTGGGTAAGCGATATTCGCCATCCTGCGACCTCTGTTTAAAATTATTGACGGATGAGCGGATCCTACCGGAGTTTCTGAGGCGCCGCCAGCCCCTTGCTGGCCTGCTGAGCCGAAGGGCGTGGTACAAATCAATCGCCATTTCAGTTACTTAGCGAAAAAATGTGTTGACACCTTCCCGCTGATCCGTAGAATGCCGACCCACAGCAGGCACATAGCTCAGTTGGTTAGAGCACCACCTTGACATGGTGGGGGTCGTTGGTTCGAGTCCAATTGTGCCTACCAGATGCGACGAAAGAGGCGATCCGCGAGGGTCGCCTCTTTCGTTTGTGCGTTAGCTGGGGCCTACCATGCCATTGGCCTACACTTGGCGAGCTCGCCACCAAGCCAGCGCCGGCTATCGGTCAAGGGTGGCCATCGCTTCAGCGCCGTAGCGGTTGCCAGTTGCCGCGCCTGTTGGCGGAAAGATCGCGTCCAGTTGGGCGCGCTCGGCGGCATCCAGCGTGATCGCAAGCGCCGCCAGGTTGGCTTCCAGGTTATCCACTCGCGTGGTCCCGGGTATGGGTATGAATTCCTCGCCTTGGCCAAGCACCCAGGCCAACGCCAGTTGGGCGGCACTCACCCCGCGAGCATCGGCCAGCGCCTTTACCTGTTCTACCAGGGCGAGGTTGCGATTGAAGTTCTCATCCTGAAAGCGCGGGCTGTGCCGGCGGTAGTCATCGGCGGCGAAATCCTCGGGGCTTTTGAAACGCCCGGTCAGAAACCCCCGGCCCAGAGGGCTGTAGGGTACGAAGGCGAGGCCAAGCCTGCGGCAGGTGTTCAGTACTCCATTGTGTTCTGGCTCCCGTGACCAAAGCGAATACTCGCTTTGCACGGCCGCCAGTGCATGCGTTGCGTGCGCTCGCTCGATAGTGCTGGCGCGCGCTTCGCAAATGCCGAGGTGGCCAATCTTGCCTTCGCGTACCAGTTCACCCAGCGCGCCGAAGGTCTCCTCAACGGGTACATCAGGGTCGACGCGATGCTGGTAGTACAGGTCAATCCGTTCAACACCCAGGCGCTGCAGGCTGCCTTCCAGCGATTGCCGCACGTATTCGGGGCGCCCGTTCACACCCCGTGCGTGGGGGTCTTCTGTGCGCACGATGCCGAACTTGGTAGCGATGAATACTTTCTCGCGTCGGCCGGCGAGCCAGCGCCCGAGCAATTGCTCGTTACTGTAAGGGCCGTACATGTCGGCAGTGTCGAATAGCGTTACCCCTAGCTCCAGCGCGCGGTCGAGCGTGGCGAGCGCAGTGGTGTCGTCGCCGCTGCGGCTGTAGAAATCCGACATGCCCATGCAACCTAGGCCCAATGCGCTGACGTGGGGGCCGTTCAAGCCCAGTGTGCGAGTGTGCATTCAAGAGATCCTTCGATGTGGTTGAAAGTGAAGCCAGTCTGATCTTCCAGATTGCTTGGATAAACCCGTGGTTTTTGGTTTAACTATTCGCAAATTTTGAATGATGAGCGCTTCTACATGGACCGGTTGGTTGCAATGCACGTGTTCTGCCGCATTGTTGAATGTGGTGGGTTTGGCAAGGCGGCAGATGATCTGCAGCTGCCTCGTGCCAGCGTCACCCTCGCTATCCAGCAACTCGAAGCGCATTTGAAGGTTCAGTTGCTCAATCGCACCACGCGGCGGGTGAGGGTGACTGAGGATGGGGCACAGTATTACCAGCGCTGCCGGCAACTGCTTTCGGACCTGGACGACCTGGAAAACCACTTGGGCAGTGGCCCGCGCGGCACCTTGCGAATAGGCTTGCCGAGCACTTTTGGCTGCTATTGGATCATTCCGAAGTTGCCCGATTTCTATCGGCGCTACCCTAACCTGCGTCTGGAGCTTGGGTTCAATGATCGGCAGGTGCATCTGCAGCGAGAGGGGGTCGACTGCGCGCTGCGTGCCGGTGAGGTCAAAGATCCTATGCTCGCCGCACGGCCACTGGTGAAGGTGTGCCAAGTCACTTGCGCCAGCCCCGGTTACCTGGCCCGGCATGGGGTTCCCAGCACGCCCGCAGGGTTGATTGACGGCCATCAGATGGTGCGGTTCGCTGCCAGTGATGGGCGGGACTTTCCGCTGGAGTTCAGAGGCCTTGCGCAGCCGGTAAGGCTACCCGGCATGCTCAGCGTCGACAGCGCCGATGCTTACGTAAAGGCTGCGCAGGCCGGCTTCGGGTTGATTCAGGTTCCCCGTTACAACGCTGGCGCAGCGCTGGCCGACGGTAGCCTGGTTCCGGTACTCGAAGGTTACCCGGCGCCGGACTGGCCCATGGCGCTGGTCTACCCGCCCCACCGCCAGAGCTCACCCAGGCTGCGAGCGTTCGTCGACTGGGCAGCGCAATGCCTGCATCAGCAAGCAGCCGAAACCGGGTTGCTCATCGCACTTTGAGCCTGAGCCGCTCCAGAGCAGGTATAGAAATGCCGATGCCATTCGCGCACTGTCGTGCAGCTTCAGGGCTGTGGGCGAAAGGTCACGGTAAAGCAGCACCCCTGCGGCTCTCGACCGCTCAGCTCGACCCGCCAGCCTTGGTCTTGGCAGATCCGCTGCACCAGTGACAACCCAAGCCCCAGGCCCTCGCCGCGCTTCTCGTCGCCCCGCACGAAAGGCTGGAACATGGCATGGCGCTTCTCTTCAGGAATCCCGATGCCGCTGTCCTCGACCATGAATTGCCCGGGCCGAACGGTGAGGCGGATGAAACCTTCGTCGGTGTAATGCCAGGCGTTGCGCAACAGGTTACCCATTACCGATAACAGCAGGGTCGAGTTCCAGGTCTCCGTCAGCTCACCCTCCAGCACCTGCTCAAAGGCCAGGCCTTTTTCCCGGATCGCCGGTGCCCAGGTATCGACCGACTGGTCGGCAGCCGCGGCCAATGTTGTGACTTCGGCGCGCAGGGAAGGGTCGTCGTAATCACGCGCCAGCAACAGAAACGTACTTACCAGGCCCTCCATTTGCTGGATCGCCCGGCTGATTCGCAGCACCTGCCGTTGCAAGCGCGGGTCGCCATCATTGGCCTGGCCCAGTGCCTGGCACGCCTGGTCGAGGGTGTGAATCGGCAACTGCAATTCGTGGCTGACATCGCTGGTGAACTGCTGCTCCCGGCGCAGGGCATCGGCCAGGCGGCTCTGAGTCTGGTTGTATGATGCGGCGAGCTCGCCCACTTCATCTTCGGCCCAGGTGGTGCCGGCGGCCGGCACCAAGCCAACCGGCAGCGCGCTGGTACGGCGCACCTGGGTAGCCAGGCTCGTCACCGGCGCGATCACCCGCCGGGCAATCAGCCAGCCGAGCAGCACCGCGAGGGCAACGCTTAGGCTAAAACCTGCAATGGCTACCGAGTAAAGGATGCGCTGGCGTTGCATCAGGCTCTGCTGGTTGCGCAACAGCACATACTTGCGCCCCTGGACCACTTCGACAGCGGCGTAGTAGGCGTCTTCGCCTTCGCCGATTTCGTGAAAGCCCCGCGGCAGTGCTTCGAGGTTGGCCGGCAGCGCGAAGTCGTCGCGCCCGCCCTGGATGTAGAACAGCTCGTCTTTCTCAGGGCGATGAACCCATAGATCCTGGCTTTCCTGCATCAGCAAGCGGCGTAGGTTGCCCGCCAGGCTTAGCTCGGTCAGCCGCCCCTCCATGACCCGCTCACTTGCCACGATCCCCACCGCGAACGTGCCGGCAACGAACGCGCTCATGGCCGCGAAGGCGATGACGATGCGCTTGCTGAGGGTGTATTTGAAATCCATTGGCTCGGTTGCGACGCGGCTGCTTAAAAGCCGCGAAGCGTGGCGCCAGCAGCGTGAGGCGCTAGTGATGGCAGTGTGAAAAAAATGTGAAAAGTTATGAAGCCGGGTTTTAGGTGGAACCCTCGACCGCTGCTGGCTTTCCAACGTCAAATCGCTCACTGGAGTGCCACCAATGGCAGTGCCCCACCACCCCTATGCTTTCTTGCTGCAGACTTTTGCAGAGCGGGCCAACCAGCTGCAGCTCGACGAACGATTGGCTCAGGTGTTGCGGCAATGCCAGCACGCGCAATTGGACGAGCTGCCGCTCCCTGCAGGTGGCCGGACGCTAGAGCGCTGGCAAGCGCTCGCCCAGGTAGCGGGGTTCGACCTAGCGCTTGTGAAACTGTTCGAAGGCCATACTGACGCCCGCGCTATTCTGGCAGAGCTCGGCGCTGCCCATCTCGACACCGGTGGGATATGGGCAGTATGGGCGGCCGAGGCCCCTGGCGCCCGTGTGCAGATCGCCGAGCGCCAAGGCAGCCGAGTCAAGCTCACCGGTCGCAAGGCCTGGTGCTCGGGTGCGCTGCAGGTCGATCACGCTCTGGTAAGTGCCTGGGATGAACAGGGCCGGCCGCAGCTGGTTGCCATCAGCATGGCCGACCCGTGCGTGCGACCCTCCGAGCAGGGCTGGCAGGCGATAGGCATGGCAGCCAGCGCCAGTGTGGAGGTAGAGCTTGAGGGGGCCTATGCGCAGGCGGTCGGCGGCCCGGGTGAGTACCTGTCTCGCCCAGGTTTCTGGCAAGGCGGTGCGGGGATTGCTGCGTGCTGGTACGGGGCAGCGGTGTGTGCCGGCGATTATCTGCGTGAGGCAGCCCAGCGCAGCGAAGAGCCCCATCGTCTGGCTCACTTGGGCGCAGTCGACGCCCATTTGAGCGCTGCTGCTGCGGTGCTTCGCGAAACCGCTGCCTGGATAGATGCCCATCCGGCCGCCGATGCCGAGCGGGTGACTCGACGGGCTCGTGCGGTGGTGGAAGACTGCGCCGAAGCGGTGCTTCGACATGTCGGGCGGGCCTTGGGCGCAAGCCCTTTCTGCGGCGACCCACGCTTTGCAAGGCTGTTTGCCGACCTGCCTGTGTTCATCCGCCAAAGCCATGCCGAGCGAGATCTTGCCGCCCTCGGCGCGAGTATCACCGACCTCCCATCGTTGCGGTGGGCGCTATGAGCCTGACTGCCACCGATGCACCCTTTGGCGTGCCAGGCACGCCCCTGAGCGCCTGGCAGGCCAGCCAGGCGCTTGGTCAGGTGCCGCCGATCAGTGTTGATCAATTGGTTCCTGCAAATACGCGTTTGGTGGTGGCGGCCCCGCACCCGGATGACGAAATACTGGCGTGCGGCGGCTTGCTGGCAAGCCTGGCCGGGCGGGTATCGGATATCACCCTGATCTCGGTCACAGACGGTGACGGCAGCCACCCGGGCTCTGCACAATGGCCCCCGGCGCGCCTGCGCGATGAACGTCGGCGTGAAAGCACACGCGCCTTGACGCGGCTGGGTTTCGATACTCGGCGGCTTCGCTGGCGGCACCTGGCGCTGCCGGATGGTAGGGTGGCGGAGCATGCATCAGCATTGCGGGAGCAACTGTTACGCGAGGTGAGTGAAGGCGACCGGTTGCTTGTAACCTGGCGTAGCGATGGCCATTGCGATCATGAAACCCTGGGTGAAGTCGCAGCGCATGTTGCGCAGGTGCGCGGTGCCGTGTTGATCGAGACCCCCGTCTGGGCCTGGCACTGGGCTGAACCCGAAGACCCGCGACTGCCGTGGGATCGAGCCAGGAAGTTATGGCTTGCGCCTCAAGCGCATGAGCGCAAGCAGTCGGCTATCGCCGAGCATGCCACCCAGTTGGCGAGCGACCCCAGCACCGGGGCGCCACCTGTTCTCAGCCCCGCAACGCTCGAGCGGCTCTTGCAGCCGTTTGAGCTGGTATTTCTATGAACACCCCTGCCGATTATTTCAGTGAACTGTTCGCGCGCGACGACGACCCTTGGGCGTTTGATCGGCGTTGGTATGAACAGCGCAAACGTGACATCACGCTGGCCTGCCTGCCGAAGCGGCACTATGCCAGGGCCTTCGAGCCTGGCTGCGCCAACGGTGTGCTCAGCCAGGCATTGGCTCAGCGATGCGAGAGCCTGCTGGCGATGGACCTTACCCCCCGCGCGGTCGAGCTGGCGACTCGCCGGCTGGCGCCGTTTGACCATGTTCAGGTCAGCCAGGGGGCGCTGCCAGAAGCCTGGCCGGTGGGGCATTTCGATTTGATCGTATTGAGTGAGATGGGCTATTACCTGAGCCCGCCGGCTTGGGCGCAGGTTGTGGAGTGCGCTGCTGCCAGCCTCGCCGAGGGCGGCCACGTGCTGGCCTGCCACTGGTTGCACCCGATCGAGGGCGCTCCTCAGCAGGGAGAGCAAGTGCACTGGGCACTGGAGCAGGGGTTGGGCTTGGAGAAACTGGCCAGCCACCGCGAAGAAGATTTCCTTTTGGAGGTATGGGGCGCTGCGCAGGGGCTGGACTAACAAGCTGTATAAAAGACGTTACCGGTTGTGAGCTCTGAATACGGGTACTGTCTCAACCAAACGCCTCTACGAAGACGAAGCACAGTTTATGGCCTTCCGGGTCGCGACAATACGCACCGTAGTAATCCGGCCCGTACTGCGGGCGCAAGCCCGGCGCCCCCTCATCCCTCCCACCCCCTAGGCACGCCGCCGCCCAGGCGGCATCGACCTGCGCGCGGCTTCGGGCGCGAAAGCTGACCTGCGTGCCATTCCCCACGCTGGCCGCTTTACCGTCGAAGGGCATTTGAAGATAGAACTGCGGCCAATGCTGGCCCGGCAGCTGCCAACCGGCCCCTTCCGGGCCACCGTCCTGCTCGTCTTCCATTCGCTCAAGGCCCAACGCTTGCAGCACTGGGCTATAGAAACGAATGAGCGCGGGAAGGTCCCGCGCGCCTAGGATGATATGGCTGTACATGTTCGGCTCCTTGCCACTGCAATGGCGTGAGGTTGCGGAGGCAGTGTAGCCAGGGCGCATTTCAGTTATGCGATGGCCACACTACCGCTTGAT
The DNA here is from genome assembly GCF_003097135.1 of Pseudomonas sp. URIL14HWK12:I12. Classification (GTDB taxonomy): domain Bacteria; phylum Pseudomonadota; class Gammaproteobacteria; order Pseudomonadales; family Pseudomonadaceae; genus Aquipseudomonas. The sequence continues at coordinate 78,656 of NZ_QEQL01000004.1, read as the reverse complement.
GGCTACGCCAGCTGCTTGGCCACCTTGACCACGTTTTCCACGGTAAAGCCAAATTGAGCCTGAAGTTTGGTGATGGGAGCAGAAGCCCCGAAGCTGTGCATCACCACTTTGTCACCGCCATGCCCTACGTAGCGGTCCCACCCCAGTGGGCCGGCCTGCTCTATCGCCACGCGTGCAGTAATGTTTGGCGGGAGCACCTGATCCTTGTAAGCCTGGGGTTGCTCCTCGAACAGCTCCCAGCTGGGCATCGATACCACGCGCGTACGTATGCCTGCGGTTTGAAGCTGCGCGCGGGCTTGTACCGCCAGGGAAAGCTCGCTGCCGGTAGCCATCAGAATCACCTGCGCCTCACCGTTTTCAGCATCGGCCAGCACGTACGCGCCCCGCGCCACCTGGTCAGCACTGGCGAACTGGCTGCGGTCCAGTGTCGGCAGGGGCTGGCGTGACAATACGATGGCGCTGGGGCGATGGGTTTGGGCCAGGGCGATCTTCCAGGCCTGTGTCACTTCGTTGGCATCGCCGGGGCGAAGTGTGAGCAGGCCGGGGGTGGCGCGCAGTTGGGCGAGCTGTTCGATCGGCTGGTGCGTCGGGCCGTCTTCACCTACGCCGATGGAGTCGTGCGTAAATACGAATACCACCGGCAGCTCCATGATCGCCGCCAGTCGCATGGGTGGCTTCATGTAATCGCTGAACACCAGGAAGGTCGAGGTATAGGGTCGCAGGTAGCTCAACGCCAGGCCGTTGGCGATGGCGCCCATGGCATGTTCACGTACGCCAAAGTGAAGGTTGCGGCCATGGTAATGCCCGGCTTGGTAGCTGCCGGCGGAGTCGAAGGTGAGGTTGGTCTTGGTTGACGGTGAAAGGTCGGCCGAGCCTCCCAGCAGCCAGTCGATACGCTCGGCAAAGGCGTTGAGCACCTTGCCACCGGCCTGTCGGCTGGCGATGCCTTTCTCGTCGGCCTCGAAGGATACCGGTGCCGCAGCCCAATCCTCGGGCAGCTGGCCGCAGAGCATGCGCTGCAGCTGCTCGGCCAGCGCCGGCTGATCGCGCTCCAATTGAGCCCGTGCTTGCTGCCAGGTATCGAAAGCGGCCTGATTTCGGTCACGCAGGGCATCACGTAAGTGGTGCGCTGCCTGTTCCGGCACATAAAAGGGCTGGTCGTGCTCCCAGCCATACGCCTGTTTGGTCAGGCGCACTTCTTCCTCACCCAACGCCTCGCCATGGGCAGCGGCTGTGTTGTGCTTGTTTGGCGAGCCGTAGCCAATGACGCTGTCGACCACGATAAGGGTGGGCGCATCGGTGTGGCCCCTGAAGGCACGCAATGCCTCGGCCAGCGCCTGCGTATCATTGGCGTCTTTGACGTGCAGGGTATTCCAGCCGTAGCCGGTGAAACGGGCTATGACGTTTTCGCTGAAGGCAAGCTCGGTATGGCCTTCGATGCTGATGGTGTTGTTGTCGTAGATCCAGCAAAGGTTCGCAAGCTTCAGATGCCCGGCCAATGAAGCAGCCTCGCCGCTGATGCCTTCCATCATGTCACCGTCGCCGCAGATCACATAGGTGTCGTAGTCAAACAGCGTCGCGGTCGGCTGGTTGAAATGTTCACCCAGCCAATGTGACGCCATGGCCATTCCTACGCTGTTGGCACACCCCTGGCCCAGTGGCCCGGTCGTGGTTTCAACGCCTGTGGTCATGCGGTATTCCGGGTGACCTGGCGTTTTCGAACTCATCTGGCGGAACTGGCGGATATCGTCGAGGCTTACCGCTGGGGCGCCCGTGCGCTGTCCTTGGGCATCGACTTCGACCACCCCCGCCAAGTGCAATAGCGAATACAGCAGCATCGACGCGTGCCCTGCCGAAAGCACGAAGCGGTCTCGGTTGGCCCAGTCGGGATGGTCAGGGTGGTAGCGTAAAAAGCCCTTCCACAAGGTATAGCCAACCGGCGCCAGCGCCATGGGCGTGCCAGGGTGGCCTGAGTTTGCCTTCTGGACCGCGTCCATGCTTAAGGTCCGAAGAGTGTCGGTGCATAGGCGGTCTAGGTCGCAATGATCGGTATCGGGCATCGGAGCAGCTCCTGTTCAGGCCGGCCCACCTCGGGCGGGCCTAATGGCATAGGGGATGCTCAGCGGACCCTACGGCGTGTGCCTAAGTTGCCTGCAATCGACTCAATGGTCGATTCGTGAAATGCAAGCCGAGCAGCGGACCACGGGGAAGGGGGGGGATTTCGGGCAAAAGAAAGCCCGCCGAAGCGGGCAATAAACGCTTTGAATCACACATGGGGAGCTCAGGATCGCTCAGCAGGTGTGAAGAGGGCGTGAAAGCGGGATGAAGGTTGTGTCGCAAGCTGCATTCGATGGCCTAAATATCTGCAATTGCCCCCAAGGCGCGGCATACCGGCCCCTTCGATAGCCGCCGCAGGCGGCTAACCACCAAAAAGGCTAAGCATGGCCCCCGCATTCGTCGTATCAGGTCAGCTCGGCGCGTATGGGCCGGCCCACAGGTCATCGAGTTGGCGGAACCCCCAGTTCTCTGAATTCTCCCGCCCAATGATGCGATCGGTACACCCGGGCAGGCTCAGGTCGATCACCTGTTGCGGGATAGGAAGGTTCGTGCGGGCGGAGAAAAACACGTTGACCTTAGGCGTAAGCAACGACTGCCCATGCTGCTCAATGACAATTCCCAGCCGCCCGCTTTGCAGCCGCACCAACGCACCAACCGGGTAGATGCCCACGCAGCGCACAAAGGCGTGCAACACGTCACTGTCGAAGTGCCCACGCCATTCGGCCATGCGGCTGATCGAAATGGCCGGATCCCAGCCGGACTTGTAGGCGCGCTGTGAGGTGATGGCATCGTACACGTCGCACACCGCCCCCATACGTGCGAACAGGCTGATCTGCCCGCCTGCCAGGCCGTGGGGATAGCCTGAGCCATCTACCTTTTCGTGATGGTGCATGCAGACATCCAGTGCCACTTGGCCCACGTCACAGGCTTGCTCGAGAATGCGACAACCTTCCGCCGGATGTCGCTTGATGGTACAGAACTCGTCGTCGGTCAACCGCCCGGGTTTGTTGAGGATTTCATCGGGGATAGCCAGCTTCCCGATGTCGTGCAGCAGGCCAGCCGTGCCGGCCTGGAGCACTTGGTCCTCAGGCAGTTGGAGTGAGCGTGCCAAGGCAACCATAAGTGCGCAGACTGCTACCGAATGCATATAGGTGTAGTCATCGGCCCGCTTGAGCCGTGCCAGGCTGATCATGGCGCTGGGGTTGCGAAGTACCGAAGCCGAGATGTTGGTGACAACCTCGTTGACCCGCGCCGCGTCTACTGCGTTTCCCAGGCGCGCGTCATTGAACATTGCGGCCACTGCCGCCTTGGAGCCGGCCAGCAAGCGCAGCGCCTGGGGCAGCTCTGCGCGCAGTTCTTGGCGGTCGAGCATGGCTTCGATTGGCCGAGCAGGCGCGGGCGCGGGCGCGGGGATGGGCGCCTGTTGCGATTGAGTGATATCGGGAACGTCGAGGCCTTTGGCGGTATCGATCCGCAGTGTCTGGATGCCCGCCCGTCGCAGTTTGTCCAGGTCTTGGGCGCGGGTGAGTAAAAAGCGCGTCTTCCAGAAGGGATGGTCGAGCCAACTACCATCCAGCTCATGGATGAACATACCAAGTTGGAGTTGATCGATGCGGATGTGCCTGAGCACGATGATTCTCCTCGAGCGCCATGTTGGCTGCGTTCGAACTGCGCCCCTATAGCGATACCATCAAAATGATATTGCGGCTATAGATATTGCGGGTACGATCGTTCAGTGAAGCGTGCCAGAGGTGGCCAGCGTATTGCCGCGATACCGGGAAATGCCTTTGACCCAATAGCGGCGATAGGTCGCCTCAATCGGCGCGGGGGCATGGTGATCGACGCCCTTGATGTTCATAGCCGCGCGCCAGGCTTGCCGTTCCAGAGCCTGCGCTGCTTCACGCGCTTCGGTTTCAGTGGCAAACCACCCCAACACATGCACTTCACCGCGATCACGGCTGTGTTCGACCAACAAAAAAATATCTTCCAAGGCGCTCTCCAGCATTTCATTACGGGCGCGGGGCGTATGCGTGCTCGCTAATGGGAGTATCGGCCAGGGGGCGGGGTTGTTTAGGCAGAATATTCAGCTGGGCGGGCCAGGTGCCCGGCGATACGCCGAGTACCTGGCGAGGTGCTTCAGGACTTATTGCGGTTGCGGCTATTCATACCGCCTTTGCGCCCTGCTTCAGACGCGCGAGCGGTGTCTCGGGCGAAATTGCCGCCGGAGTTATGGCCGCCTTTCTTGCCGGCAGCGGATGCGCGGTCACGGTCATTGGCAAAATTTCCAGGGTTTTTGTTCGATGTCGTGGACATGTTCACTTCCTCCTGTCAGTGGTGTATCCGCAGAGGGCGGATACAGCTGTGAGAGGCAGTGCCGGGCTAAGTTTTGCGCGCGCTCGTGCGTTGCGATAGAAGGTCGCGTATACCGGTGCGCTAACGGGCGCGAGCAGGTCATCAGGCCTGCTGCAGTTGCGCCTTCAGGATGGCGGCCAGGTCCTGCCATGGGTAATGGGAAAAAGCATCCCCACGGCCGCATCCGATGTTGTGAACGAAAGGCTGACTGGCATCAAACACAGACTGGCTGGCCAGGCAGCGCCGGCAGTGGATGGTGGTTTCATCATGAATCCAGTGCAACTTCCAACTGTCCAGGGTCCGGTCGTTAGGTACAACACGCAGATGGGCAACCATCATCTGTATCCTCTCTTAAATCACCGCCCGACTGTATTACAAATTTGCCCTGTTCATGAAGCAAACCGCACCCGCCAGACTCTTTCGACATCAATGTTTTCAGCTGGGCAACTCATGAAAGCCCACTTCGCTGACGCCACACTGGAGCGCCTGTATACGCATAGCCTGAGGCGATTGCTGGTTCAGCGTAATGCCGTAGAGGCGATCCGCGCCGCAGTGCAGGGACGCGTAGTACCACGCGTCCGTCGCCGACATCCGGCTGTCTTTCTGCGCGAAACTGCGCGACTGGCCCTTGTAGCGGTACCGAATGAGAAAATGCCTTAACCTGGCCATTGCCTGAGCTCCTTCCATGAACGCGCGTCAGACCGCCAATCATTCGATTGGTTCATTGCCCTGCGCCTGGCGCACTGTCGTCGCCCCCATGGGGCATATTTACTGTGCAACCGAGAAATGCGCTCACTGTCCTTCGGCGTGTCTGGTACTGTGTGCGCATTTGAACAGCGTGGCCTGCCCGCGCAGCTTCCAGGATCAAGGAGCCTGCACATTGAACTCGACCGATTCGGCTGCCGCTCACGCCAGTGCTGCCGAGCAATGCGCGCGGGAGCCAATCCATCTGCCCGGAAGCATCCAGCCTCAGGGCTTCATGCTGGTCCTCGACCCGACCACTTTCGAAGTGCTGCAGGCCAGTGACAATGTGCGCGATTGGCTGGCCGTTGAGGCCAGCCAACTGCTGGGCAAGCCGCTCGAGCACTGCCTGGACGGCGGTAGCGATGTGGTACGCAAGCTCGGCACCCTGCCGCGCGATGAGCATCATCCTGTGCACTTGGGCGATCTGCATTTCAAGGGCTGCGACCAGTCGCGTTTCGCGATGCTTGCCCACGCCTGGGACCAGGTACTGATCGCCGAATTCGAACCTGCCCGCGACGTAGCTGCCGCGCATGGTCATCTTTACCCGCTGGTACGGGCGTTTGTCGGGCAAATGCAGGAGGTTCAGGACATCCAGGCCTTGTGCCGCCTGGCTGCGTTCGAGCTCAAGCGCATTACCGGGTTCGGCCGGGTAAAGGCTTACCGTTTCGATGAGCAGGGCAATGGCTTGGTATTGGCCGAGGTTGCCGATGATGGCTATCCCAGCTACCTGGGCTTGTGTTTCCCGGCTTCTGACATCCCCCGGCAGGCCCGCGCACTTTACGTCGCCAGCCGAATTAGGGTCATCGAAGACGCCGACTACGTGCCTTCCGCGCTAGTGCCCGCGATCAATCCTCGTACCGGCTCGGCGCTCGACATGAGCCATGCGGCGCTGCGTAGCGTTTCACCGGTGCATCTACGTTACATGCGCAACATGGGCACGCAGGCGTCCATGTCGATCTCGATCGTGGTGCGCGGGCGTCTGTGGGGGCTTGTATCATGCCATGACAGCAATCCGCGGGCCGTGGGTTTTCAGGTGCGCATGGCCTGTGAGCTGCTGGGCAGCGTGCTGTCGTTGCAGATCGAGGCTCGCGAGGCTCATGCCGATACCGAGCACCTGCTTGGCTTGCGTCAGCGCATCGTGCGATTGTTGTCCTCGATGGCGGACCGGGACAGCGTGCGTGAGGGTCTGCTGGCGCAACCTGACACCTTCCTGGAATTTGCCGGCGCGCAGGGCGGGGCCGTGATTTCCGACAGCCACTGCGATCTGTTCGGGCAAACTCCGCCGGCCGCGCAGGTCGAAGCGCTGGTCAAGTGGCTCAGCCAGCGGGAGCTGGCGGGTGAGGTATTCGTCACCGACAACGTGACCCGCGACGTGCCCCAGCTCAAGGGGCTCGCCGAGCATGCCGCAGGGGTTCTGGCGGTTGCGATCTCCGAACTGCACAATCACTATTTGATCTGGTTTCAGCCGGAGCAGCGGCGAACCGTGCATTGGGCGGGGCGGCCGGAAAAACCTGTCGATGGCAACGGCCACCTGAACCCGCGTGCCAGTTTCGAGCAGTGGGAAGAGACGGTCAAAGGCCATAGCCGTGGTTGGGACGCGATGGTCGTCGAAGGCGTATCGGAGTTGCGCACGGCGGTGCTGGGGATTGTGCTGCGCAAGGCCGAGGAGCTTGCCCAGCTGGCCGGGGAGCTCAAGAAGTCGAACAAGGAACTCGAAGCGTTCTCCTACAGCGTGTCTCACGACCTGCGCGCGCCGTTGCGGCACATCGCCGGCTACGCCGAGCTGCTCAGCGATTTCGAGGGCACCAAGCTGTCGGAGCGGGGCGTGCGTTTTCTCGAACACATCGGCGAGTCGGCGCGCTTCGCCGGTACCCTGGTCGACAACCTGCTGAGCTTTTCGCAGATGGGGCGTTCAGCACTGCGGTTGTCTGATGTCGACCTGGGGGCGCTGGTAGACGCCACTCGGCGGGAGATGGAGCCAGACCTTCAGGGCCGTCATGTGCAATGGCATATCGAGCCACTGCCCAAGGTGATCGCCGACGCCGCATTCATTCACTTGGCCTTGCGCAACCTGCTCTCCAACGCGATCAAATACAGCCGCGGGCGCGACCCTTCAGTGATCGAAGTGGGCGCTGCCGAGCGCGAAGATGAAATCGTCGTGCATGTTCGCGACAACGGCGTGGGCTTCGACATGGCCTACGCTGGCAAGCTGTTCGGGGTATTTCAACGTTTGCATCGCATGGAAGAGTTCGAGGGTACAGGGATAGGGCTGGCGAGCGTGCGGCGGATCATAGAGCGCCATGAGGGTCGCGTGTGGGCCGAAAGCCAACCGGGGCAGGGTGCCACTTTCTATTTTGCATTGCCGCGCCGCGCCTGAGGCGCCGCGCCAATATTTTCACGAGGCACACATGCTCAAACCCATTCTGTTGGTCGAAGACAATCCCCGCGACCTGGAATTGACCTTGGTAGCGCTCGAGCGCAGCCAGTTGGCCAACGAGGTCATCGTGCTGCGCGATGGCGCCGAGGCGCTCGACTACCTTTACCGCCGTGGCGAGCATGCCACACGTGACGAGGGCAACCCGGCGGTCATGCTGCTGGACTTGAAACTGCCCAAGGTCGACGGGCTTGAGGTGCTCAAGGCGGTGCGCACCGCTGAGGAGCTGCGCAGCATTCCGATCGTGATGCTGACTTCCTCGCGGGAAGAGCCTGACCTGCAGCGCGCCTACGAGCTCGGAGTGAACGCCTACGTCGTCAAACCGGTCGAATTCCGCGAATTCGTGTCAGCGATTTCCGATTTGGGCGTTTTCTGGGCCGTGCTCAACGAGCCTCCACCCGGCTCGCTGCGCTTGCAGCGTCGCCCGCAATCCTGAGCCCTTTCCCGTACTGACCCCTTGGTGAACATGCCCGCGCCTCCCCTGCAGCTTTTGCTGATCGAAGACAGCGTCCGCGACGCGGAACTGACCTTGTTCACCCTGGAGCGAGCTGGCCTGGACATCCAGGCCACTACGGTCCACAACCATCAGGCAGCGGCCAAACTACTGCAGGCCCAGGCCTTCGATCTTATCCTGAGTGACGTGCTGCTGCCTGGCTCCTCGGGCGAGCAGGCCTTGAGCGTCGCTCGCGAACTGGCGCCGCTGACTCCTTTTATCGTTATCTCCGGGGTATTCGGCGAAGAGCACGCGGTCAAGATGATGCGTGCTGGCGCGACCGACTACGTACTCAAGCAGAGCCTGCCGCTGTTGCCCAGCGCCGTCAGGCGCGCATTGGCCGAGGTAGACGAGCGCCGGCAGCGCCAACGTGCCGAGCGCGACTTGCACGATGCCGAATCCCGTGCACGTATTGCCATCGAGGCGGCCCGGATGGGTACCTGGGACTTCGATCCGCGTACCGAATTGCTGATCTGGGATGCACGCTGCCGGGAAATGTACGAGCTCGACGAGCAAACACCGGTGAGCATGGAGCTGTTCTTCGACCGCCTTCATCCCGACGATCGCGCCCGCGTGGAGCGAGGTGTCGAGGAGTCATTGGCGAGCGCCAGAACCTATCAGGTCGATTACCGGGTCCGCCTGCCCACCGGAGCCGAGCGCTGGTTCAAGACCAGCGGTCGCTCCACCTTCGAAGAGGGGCGCTGCGTGCGCTTCACTGGGGTGGTGCAGGACATCACCGAGCAGAAGCAGGCCACCGAAGCGCTGGAGCGGCTGAACGACCTGCTCAGCGATCGGGTGCAGAAGCGCACCCGTGAGCGGGACCGCACCTGGGAGCTGTCGCGCGAATTGCTTGCAGTGATGCGTGCCGATACCACGCCCGAGGCGCTCAACCCGGCCTGGGAAGCGACCCTCGGGCTGACCCGTGCACAACTGGCCGGCATGCGCCTGGCCGACCTCACCCACCCTGCAGACCAGGCTGCCACTTCGCGTGAGTTGGGGCGGCTTGCCCTGGGTAACGTGTCCAGCCGCTTCGTCAACCGGCTCCGCCACGCCAATGGCGACTACCGCTGGATGTCCTGGACCATCGTGCCCGATGGCGAAATGCTCTATGCGGCGGTACGAGACATCACCAGTGAGCGGCAGGTCCTTGACACGCTCGCGGCGACCAATGAACGCCTACGCGAGCAGATCGACGAACGCGAGCGGGTCGAGGCCGCACTGCAACAAATGCAACGCCTCGAGGCGGTAGGGCAATTGACCGCCGGGGTCGCCCACGACTTCAACAACCTCTTGACGGTCATTCTGGGAAGCACTCACTTCCTGTTGCGTGACCTGGGCCGAGGCCAGACCGACCGCTTTGCCAGCCGCTTGCAGAATATCCTCGAGGCAGGCGAGCGGGGGGCACGGCTAACCGGGCAGTTGCTGGCCTTCAGCCGGCGCCAGCGCTTGCAGCCAGCGGCAGTGAACCTTAACGACACCGTGCAGGGCATGCTTGATCTGCTGCAACGCACGTTGGGCGGCAGCATCTGGATCGAAACCGATACCGCCCCGGCACTGTGGAGCGCATTGGTCGACGCCACTCAGACCGAGATGATCATCCTGAACCTGGCAATCAACGCACGCGATGCCATGCCCAAGGGCGGCGCGCTGCGCTTGAGCACCTACAACGAAACGGTCCAGGTACCTGCCAGGCGGCCAGAGGACCCAGAGCCGGGTGACTACGTGGTGCTGGCGATCCAGGATTCGGGCTGCGGAATGAGCGAAGCGGTACTGGCCAAGGCCTTCGAGCCATTCTTCACCACCAAGGAGGTGGGCAAGGGCTCGGGGCTGGGGCTTGCCCAAGTCTTCGGCTTCGCCAAACAGTCTGGCGGCGGAGTGGCCATTACTACGGAGGAGGGCCGGGGCACCACGGTCAAGGTCTATCTGCCTGGGGTATCGGGCCCGCAACTGCGAGAAAAGCCGGCTGAAAAGGCCGTGGCCGAAGCGCCGGGCCAGCAACATCGGATTCTGCTCGTAGATGATGACCCGGATGTCAGGAGCGTCACCGCTCTGCTGCTGGAAGGGCTGGGCTACACGGTGCTCGAGGCAGATGGCGCAGATCAGGCGCTACTGCGCTTGCATGAAGGTGTAGACCTGCTAGTGACCGACTACGCCATGCCGGGCATGAACGGTGCTCAGTTGGCCGATGAAGCGCGCAACCGACAGCCTGGATTACCCGTTGTGTTCATTACAGGTTATGCCGAGATTGGCGGGCTCGACCCCGGCCAGCAGCTGATCGTGCAGAAGCCCTACCGGGAAGAAGACCTTGCTGCTGCCTTGAGCCAGGCCATTGCCCGGCCCCTGCCGCAATCCTGAACCTTGCAGCCTCAGCCGGGTCTGTGAAAGTAAGGATCACTGCAAAAGAGGGCTGAGCATGACAGAGCACGGACGAGGCCACGAAGACTGGGTGGGCAACGATCACCTCACCAAAGTCCACGAAGAAACCTTGGGCAATGGCGCCCGTATTCACGTCACCGCGCGCCAGGTCGCCGACAAGCAGTACCGCGTGGAGATGCGGGTCCATGATTCCGGGGGGCAGTTGATTCACGAACAGATCGCCCGCAAGGAAGATGACCCGGGCCCTACCTCCGAATTGCTCAAATGGGGCATCGATCAAGCCAAGCGTCACGCTGGCGGGCACCGTGGCGCACCGATGGACGATCATCACCAAAAGACGCCTATCTGACAGCTATGCAGGCGGCCCCAACCTGATTATCCACGCAGGGGCCGCCGTCATTGCTGGCCTTGGGCCAGCTCCGTAGGGTAGCCTTGGCACCACTCGTGCGACTCACATACGGAGCGGTTCATTCGATGGGCAAGGTCATGGTCATCACCGGCGGTACCCGCGGCATCGGCGCGGCCACCGCTCGCCTCGCGGCGCGTGAAGGCTACCGACTCTGCATCAGCTACCAGACAGATGACGCACACGCGCGGCTGACCCTGGATCAACTGCACGCGCTCGGCGCGCGCGCCATCGCTTTCAAGGGCGATGCCAGCAACGAAGACGAAGTCATCCAGATGTTCAGCCGGGTAGACCACGAGCTGGGCCCTGTGACCGTGCTGGTCAATAACGCCGCTACCATTGCTGAGCAGAGCCGCTTGGAAGAAATGTCCGAGTTTCGGCTGCTCAAACTGATGAAAACCAACGTGGTAGGCCCAATGCTGTGTGCCAAGCATGCTATCGCTCGGATGTCATCGCGCCATGGCGGGGCGGGCGGCAGTATCGTCAACGTGTCTTCGGTCGCGGCTCGGCTAGGGTCGCCCAACGAGTATGTCGACTACGCCAGTTCCAAGGGGGCGCTGGATACTTTCACGCTGGGGCTTTCGAAGGAGCTGGCGGCTGAGCGTATACGCGTGAATGCAGTACGCCCCGGTTACATTCATACTGATTTTCATGCGCTCTCTGGGGACCCCCAGCGTGTCCATAAGCTGGAGAAAACGCTGCCCATCGGCCGTGGTGGCCAGCCTGAAGAGGTAGCTGAGGCTATCCTCTGGCTGGCGTCGGGTTTATCCAGCTATGTAACAGGCACCTTCATCGACCTGGGCGGGGGTCGCTAGAGCAGGCATTGAGAAACCCATAAAAAACCCGGCGCACTGGCCGGGTTTTTTATGGGCGTTGACTACACCGCTCAGGTACGAGCGGCTTGCATCCTTTGCGCGTCGTACTGGCTTTTTTCCAGCGGCTTAGCGTCGGGCATCCCCAGCTCCTGCATCGGGATGCGGTAGGTCTCGCGAGCCTTCCAGGCGGCCAGCGCGCAGATCACCGTGATCCCGAACGCTAGGGCGCCGATTGTGGCCGGCACGTTCTGCGAGCCGGGTGGTGCTACTGCGGCAAACAGCGCCGGAAGCAGGGCGGTGAACATGGTGCCCATGTTCTGGGAGATTGCCATGGCCGTGACCCGGTACCGCGACTGGAACAACTCGGGATAGAAGCTTGGGAAGACGGCATTGTAGCCTTGATACACCACACCCCACATCAGCAATGACATGCCGAAGGCCAGGGGCACGTTGTGAATGCTGATCGCGTAGAGGTACACGAACGAGAGCAGCCCGGAGCCCAGAGCGCCGCCAATGATCATCGGCCGCCGCCCGATCTTGTCGGACCAGTTGCCGACGAAGGGAATGACCAGCACTGCAACGATGTTGCCCACTACGGGAATCCACAAGTAGACGCTTTTCTCGAAACCGATGCCGTAGGCCGGCTGCACGGCGTAAGCTGCGCCGAAAATCGTGGCTACCACCGGAATCACATTCATCAGCGCCATGCACATCACAAGGCCCATGTTCTTCCAGTTATAGCGGAAGGCCTCGGCGATCGGTGATTTAGGCGTTTTCGAAGCGGCACCTTCCTGAGTGAAGACCGGCGTCTCATGCACTTCCTTGCGGATGATCAGGCCGGCAATCAGTACGACAGCGCTGAGCAGGAACGGGATCCGCCACCCCCAACTGTTGAAGGCATCGTCTGGCATGAAATAGGCCAGCGGCAAGAAGATCGCGGCGGCGAAGATCTGCCCGGCCTGCACGCCTTGCAGGGTGTAACTGGCGTAATACCCCCGGCGCCCGAACGGCGCGTGCTCAAGAATCATCGAGCTTGCCCCGGAGATCTCCCCTGCAACGGCAAACCCTTGGATCAGGCGCAGGATCACCAGGAGCGTCGGTGCCAGCATGCCCACTTGGTGGTAGGTCGGCAGCAGCCCCACGGCCATGGTGGCCAGGCCCATCAGGAACATGCACAACAACAGCACGTTTTTGCGCCCCCGTGTGTCACCCAGGTGGCCGAGCACGAACGCGCCGATGGGGCGCGCAACGTACCCTACGCCATAGGTTGCCAGCGAGGCGACGATTGCGATCTTGGGGTCGGTGGATGGGAAGAATATCTGCGGGAAAATCAGCGCTGCCGCCTGGGCGTAGATGAAGAAGTCGTAATACTCGAGTGCCGAGCCGACCCATCCGCTGGCGGTCGCTTTCTTCGCTTGGTTGGAACCGTGGGTGTCATGGCTGGCCATGGCGATCTCCGTTGTTTTTATTATCGAGCAAATGACCGTCGGTAATGCGCCAACAGGAAGGGGCAAAACTAACTGGGTGGTACATAGATACCGTTGAGCTTGATAGGTGTCAATGACAGGCCTGGCCGGCCCTCTGATAGCGTTCGATTAACGGACAGTCGCATACTTTAAACATAAAAAGAAACAAATGCTTCCAAGCCGAGGTCGAGATAACGATAAGCCTATGAGGATCGGCACACGTGGACAAGACAACCCTGGTAAGCAAGTTTCGGGACCTGGTTGCGGAGCTGGCCTACAGCGACGATGAGCATGCCTTGGTGCTGAGCACAGGCATAGCGCTGGGCTGGCTCAACGCGCTCTACTATCAGGGTTTGCTCGATGGGTTCGCCGAGTGGGAGCAACTCCACGGCGAAATCACTGAGGCAGCGGACAGCTGGCAAGCGCCGCCCCTGCAGGGTGTGGCGCGGGAAGGGGCGCGCATCGATGTGCGCGCCCTCATGCGGGGGCGTTACTGAGCCACAGGTGTGCGCTCGGCTGCCTGCTTTTCCTGGTAAGGATAGAAGCGCGATTCCCGAAGGGCGTGCTCGATCGATTCCAGGCTTCGGCCCCGTGTTTCTGGAACACAGCGGTAAATGAACACCAGCGAAACGATCGAGATGCCGGTGTAGAGCCAGAAAGTGTGGGCGATACCTAGCCAGGTCACCAGGCTCAAGGTGCTCAGGGTTACCAGCAGGTCGAAGAACCAGTGGCTGAAGGCTCCCACGCTGGCCCCCTTGCCTCGCACGAACAGGGGGTAGACCTCGGCGTTGATAAGCCAGATGCACACGCCAAAGCCCCCGCAGTTGAGCATCAGGTAAGCCGCCAGGCAGGCAACGGCGAGGTAGCGTTGCGCATCGGTGGAGGGCCCTGCACCTTGGAATAGATAACCCATCAATGCCAGCGCAACGATTGAGCCTGGGATCATCCACAGCAGGTAACGGCGGCGGCCGACCTTGTCGACCAGCCAGCTGCCGATCACCGTCATCACCACCACCAGCAGAGTGCTGGCACCAGTGGCGAGCACGGCCATTTCGTCGCTGAAACCGGCCTTGGTCAAAATCGTGGGCGCGTAGTAGATCAACGCGTTGTTGCCAGTGATTTGGGAAAACATCGAAATGCTCGCGCCCACGATCAGCGCCGGGCGCACCCAGGGATTGAACAGATCGCGCCAGCTTCCTTCGGGCTGCTTGAACGCCACTTCACGGATCTCTTCGATTTCGGCACGGGCCTGGGCGGGGTTGCCCCTCACCCGATTGAGCACCTGCTCGGCCTCAGCTTCCCGCTCCTTCATCAGGAGCCAGCGTGGGCTCTCGGGGAGCACTGCCATGCCAGCCAGGAGGATCAACGCGGGCACCACGCCCAGCCCGAACATCCAGCGCCAATGTTCGCCCAGTGCAAAGCCTGTGAAGTAGGCCACGCTAATGCCGAACACCACCATGAACTGAAACAGCACTACCAGCTTGCCGCGGTGCTCTGGCGGGGCCACTTCGGCGATGTACACCGGAATGATTTGCGTCGAGCTACCTGCCGAGAGCCCCAGCAAGATGCGGGACAAGATCAACAGGGTCACATTGCCAGCCATCGCCGACAGCAGCGAGCCAACGGCGAACACCACCGCGACCAGCACGATCGCGCGGCGCCGGCCGAAGCGGTCGGACACCGGGCCAGTGCCCAGGCAACCGAACAGAGCGCCAAAAATGATCCCGCCGGTCACTAGTTGCTTGAGGGTGTCGTCCAGCGCAAACTCGCGGCCCAGGCCGAGCAGGGCAACGCCGATCACGCCGGTGTCGTAGCCAAACAACAAGCCTCCCAGCGCGGCGATCACGGCGATCAGGATGACCAGCCGTGGATTGGCCTGTGTATTGTTATTGAGGGTCATGCACGTCTCCTTGTACAGCGCCCGGCCTGGGCGCTTGGGCTACTGACGCCGTAATTGAACTTTGGTGCCCTAAACTTGTTAGAAAATTTGTCTATTTGAAACGATTCAGCCATAGGAAAATCCAGCATGCAGCTACCATCCTCACTGATAGAGCGGGCGCGCGCGCTCATGGAACGCTCACCGCGGGTGCTGCTCGGCATCGCTGGCGCTCCCGGCGCCGGCAAGTCGACCGTCGCGCGGTTGCTCGCCGAGGCCATCGGGCCTAGTGCGGTGATCGTACCGATGGATGGCTTTCATCTTGCCAACCAGGAGCTGGCAAGGCTTGGCCGCGCGGCACGCAAAGGCGCGCCAGACACCTTCGACGCCGCCGGCTATCGAGCATTGCTGGCGCGCCTGCGCAAGCCCAACGCGCAAGAGGTGGTCTATGCCCCTTTTTTCGATCGGGCGCTGGAGGAGGGCATTGCTGGCGCCATCGCCGTTCCTGCCGAAGCGCATTTGGTGATCAGCGAAGGCAATTACCTGTTGCTGCCAGAGCAGGGCTGGGCGCCAGTGGCCGAGTTGTTCGATGAGTGCTGGTATGTGGCCGTGCCCGGTGAGCTACGGCGCCAGCGGCTGGTCGAACGCCATTGCCGTTTTGGCCGTACCCTGGAACAGGCCAAGGCTTGGGTGCGCGACACCGATGAGCCCAACGCAGTGTTGATCGAAGCGCACCGGCATAGGGCTGCGCTGCAGGTACCGTGGGATCAGTGAGCCTTACAGTGCTGGCGCAGTGCATCAAACACATGGCTTACCGATGGCTGTGCCCGGCAGTCAGGCCGCATCAGCAGCCACAGAGCGCTGTCGCAGCCGCGAGTGTCGGCTTCCAGCACCTGCAGCGGTGCAGCCACCAGCCAGGTGGGCAGCAGCGCCAGCCCCAGCCCTGCCAGCGCCAGCTGTGCCAGGGCATGCAGCCCATGCGCCTGGCAGGCGACCTGCGCAGCGGGAAACTGCGCTCGCCGCCACGTAGTGGTGGAGTGCTCGCCGCCCTCATCGCGCAGCGCGATCCAAGGTAACGCGCCAGGGGCGTCCTGATCGATCAGCCGTGGATGGCCGCACATTACATAGTGGACACCGGCCAGGCGTTGGCCGATCAGGTGTAGCGGTGGCTGATCGGTGATACGGATCGCGAGGTCTGCCTCGTGGCGGCTGAGATTGGCAAAGTGACGCGTGCTGTCGAGCAGTAGCTCGACACCGGGCCATTGCGCCATGAACCTTCCCAATGCGGGCGCAACCAACGCCTGCAACACGGCCTCGCTGCAGGTCAGGCGTACGGTTCCCCGAAGCGCCTGGCTGCCTTCCTGCACTTCGCCCCGTGCCTGTTGCAGTGCCTGTTCGGCCAGCTCGGCCTGGCGTGCCAGACGCTCGGCCAACGGCGTTGGGCGGTAGCCACTGCGCGGTTTTTCAAACAACTGCGCCCCCATGGCTTTCTCCAGCCGATGGATGGCCCGGAACACCGTGGAAACATCCTGGCCAAGCAATACCGCTGCACGGGCGAGGCTGCCCCCGCGTTGCAGGGCAAGGACCAACTGAAGGTCAGAGTGTTCAAGACGATAGTGCGTAGCTGCAATCACGGTTTGTGCTCTGGCTGATATTCATTGCAGGTGCGCAAGCTTACAGTCCGTCGAGCGTTTTCGACAGCGACAGGAGCAGCGATATGAAGATTGGCTTGATAGGGGACTTCGACCCCCAGATAGTGGCCCACTTGGCCATCCCGCGAGCCTTGGCGATGGCGGCCGAAGTGCTGGGTGAGCCTGTCACCAGCCAATGGCTCGCCACCGATAGGCTCGGGCGGGTGATGGTTGAGGAGTTCGACGGCCTGTGGGTCGCACCGGGAGGCCCCTATCGCGACGGTGAGGCCGTGGTGGATACGCTCAAGCAAGCCAGGCTTTCTGGCGTGCCGGTACTGGGTACTTGCGCCGGCTTTCAGCACGGGGTGCTCGAGTTTGCCCGGCATGCCCTGGGCATGGCCGACGCCGTGCACGCCGAATGGGCGCCCCAAGCGGGCAGGGTAGTGATAGCGCCATTGGCCTGCGCATTGCGAGACACTTCCAAGCAGGTTCGCCTGCTACCGGGTTCGCGCCTGGCGCGGGCTTATGCCAGTGTTGAGCTACAGGCCGAGTTCAACTGCAGTTACGGCTTGGCACCGGAGCTGGCACAGGCTCTGGAAGCGAGCGATCTGAAACCTGTGGCCTGGGCGGGCGACGGCCAGGTATTGGGCTTTGAACTGGCTGGGCATCGGTTTTTCTGTCTCACGCTGTTCCAGCCGGAGCGAGCTGCGCTCAACGGCCGCGTACCGCCTGCGGCCCTGGCGTTGCTGGAGGCGGCGCAGGTTTACCGGCACTCCCGCGCAACGGCGCTCGCAACGACGCCTCTGCCGCCGTATACCGCCGTCGTTTTCAGTTCGCGGCGAGCACCCTACGAAGCGGGCTATAACGCTTGTGCCGAGCGAATGATTGAGCTGGCCCGCGAACAGCCCGGTTTTATCAGCGTTGAGAGCGCTCGTGGCTTGGATGGGCTGGGCCTGACCGTTTCGTATTGGGCCGATGAGGCATCTGCTGCCGCCTGGCAACGCGATGCCGAGCACCTGGCGGCACAGCGGTTGGGCAAGGCAGTCTGGTACAGCGATTACAGGGTACGGATCCTGCGCTGTGAGCGTGAGTATGGGCCTGCGCCGTTGCTGTGATCGGGTTGGCAAACCACTCGCCGTCTCGCGCTAGGTAAA
The DNA here is from genome assembly GCF_003097135.1 of Pseudomonas sp. URIL14HWK12:I12. Lineage (GTDB taxonomy): Bacteria > Pseudomonadota > Gammaproteobacteria > Pseudomonadales > Pseudomonadaceae > Aquipseudomonas. The sequence goes on along the minus strand of NZ_QEQL01000004.1, from coordinate 60,851 downwards.
AGAGCTGCCTTGCTGTAGGCTCGCGGTTTTTAGCCATGTGCTGTGCCGACGCAGGAGGCGCGCTCAGTGAAACACGATGACAGCCGCTTACGGCGCGCCAAGATGGGCGAGCAGATGGCAGAGTGGGGCCGGCAATGGGCACTGGAAGCCGATATGGTTCGGTGCCCCTTCTGCCATAGCGTACAGACCGCCAGCCACGCTGACCGCTCGTTCGTCCACGACCCGGGATGCAGGGCCGTGGCAGCGGGTGATCAGTACCCATGGCGGGCGCTGGCCTGGATACTTCGCGAGCTCTGAACATCCCGCTGGGGGGCTACGGCTAGCGCGCTTGCAAAAACGCCAATACCGAACCTACTGCAGCATGCGCCCCTTCGCGCACCACCAAGGCCGATCGCCGCTGCAACGCAGGCGCAAGCCCAAACTGCAATACCCCGTTGGTGTCCGCGGGGGCCTCACTGGCAGGTAGTACGGTTACCCCGGCACCCTCTCGCACCTGTGAGGCAGCCGCCCTCCAGCCCTCAACCGTCGCCCGCACATCTGAAAGTTCGAGCCCTGCACGTTCAAACAACGGTCGCACTTGCTCTGGGTGGGCCAGCACGAAGGGCTGCCCGGCCAGATCGCCCAGGCTCAACCGAGTACCCCGGTCGCGACGGGCAAATGGGTGGCCGGCCGGCACCCAGGCCAGCCACTCTTCTTTGCCAAGTGCCAACGTCTGCCTTTGCAGGGGCGTGTCGGGTAGCAACGCTATATCCGCAGCGCCTTGGGCCAGCCAACGCTCAACCTCCAGCGTCGTGCCCCAGAGCTGTACGATTTCTATCTGCGGGTAGGCGTCTTTGAAGGCCTGTAACGGCTCGGCCAGTGCATCGGCACTGGCACAGGGTACGCAGGCCAAGTGCACAGCACCGTGATGATGGCCGATGCGCTGCGCAACTTGTTCGCGGATCCCGTCGAAGGCCTCGAGCATGCGCCGGGCGCCGGCGATCACATCTGTGCCTAGCGCGGTGGCGCGAGCAGGGCGGGGTTCGCGATTGAGCAACGTGGAGCCCAGCGCTTGTTCCAGCTGGCTCACGGCCTGGCTGGCAGCGGAAGTCGTCACACCATGCAAGCGAGCAGCCTGGCTGAAACTGCCGGTGTCGGCAACTGCCAGCAACAGGCGCCAGTGGTGCAGGTTCATCATGGAAGCGTCTTCCTTGAGTGGCATGAGCGGGGCATTCTACGGGCAGAGAGGCATTCGACGGGGGATGAGGGGGAAAGTTGCTGGCCCAGGGGGTATTTGAGGCCTAGGGAACCTGGACGTCGTGCGGGATCTGGTCAAGCGAAGGCGGGCAAGTTGCTGCCCGCCCATTCAGCGTTCCCCACAAGGCAATGTGGGGAAGGGACGTGCTCATTGCTGTTTGACGTCGCCCTTGGGCTGGCTTTTGCCACCTACCGCGCCACTGCCTTTCTGAGTGCCATGGGTATCGTGGCTTTGCTTGCTATGGCCTTGCGGGGTGCGCTGCGGGTCTGGAATGGCCGCACCGCCGTTGGCGCCGTCACTGGCCGAGCTGGGGTTGGCCTGGGTGCTTGGGTTACCAGTGTTATGCATGGGCTCATTGGAAGCGCCGGCCTGGGGTTGGGCCGCCAGAGCGGTGAGCGAAGCCGCAGAGAACAGCGCGGCGAGGGCGAGGCTGGCGATTGGCTTTTTCATCGATCTTTTCCTTGGCAGGGTGAGTTATGTCTTTGGTACCGCCCATCGGAATTGGTGCCACAGTCACGACGAACGGTCAGCCCTGTCGCGGCCATCCGCCAGCCAACGCCTTGTACAACCTCACCCGATCCAGCGCCACGTGGGTGCTGCTGGCAACCTGCGCGCTCTGGGTGTCAAGTAGAGCACGCTGCACGTTGAGTACGTTCAGGTAGTCGGTAGCACCTTCGCGGTAACGCTGGTTGGCTGCTTTGAACGCTTCACTGTTCTGCTCGACCGCCTCGGTCAATGCTGCGTAATGGCGTAGCTCGGCCTGATAGTCGCTCAAGGCACTGGCCACTTCGTGCCAAGCGGCCAGCACGGTGCGCCGGTAGTCTATCGCTGCGGCCTGCGCCTGCTGCTGGCGCAGCGCCAACGTCCCAGTCAACCGGCCGCCCTGGAACAGCGGCAGGTAGAGCGTGGGGCCGTAATGCCAGTCTCTGGCCTCCCAATCTCCCAGGTTGGCGCCTTCCAGGCTTTGCCAGCCGAAGCCTGCACCCAAGGTGACCCGCGGATAGAAGTCAGCTTCGGCCATGCCGACTTCAGCCGTTGCCCGGTGCAGCGCAGCTGCGGCTCGGCGAATATCCGGGCGTCGTTGCGCAAGCTGCGACGGCACGCCCATAGGTACATCTGCACTGGGGCTGGCAAGCGGGCGCGGGCTGCCAAGCGCTGCCTGCAGGGCACCAGGCGGCAGCCCCTGGAGGTAGCTCAAGGCATTGATCAGCCGGGTCTGTTCAGCCTCCTGCGGTGCCACCCTCGCCTGGACGGTGGCGACCTGGGCGGCGGCATTGGCGACGTCCAAGTGAGTGGTCACCCCGTTCTCGAAACGAGTGCGGGTCAGTGCCAAGCTCTGCTCTGCAATGCTGAGGTTGTGGCGGGTAACCTCCAGCTGGGCCTGCACACCGCGCAGGCGCAGGTAATCGCTTGCCGCCTGCGCGGCCAGGGACAATGCCAGGGCATCGCGGTCGGCCTGGCTGACCTGCACCTGCGCCTGAGCGGCTTCCATCGAGCGTCGCACACGCCCCCACAGGTCGGGCTCCCAACTGGCGTCAAGGCTGGCGCTCCACAGTTCGAAGGGGGCCTGGCCGTCGCGGCCGGAGGGGTCGTTCAGGCCTTCGCTGCTGTTTCGTTCGCGCTGGTAACTGCCGCCGCCGGCCAAGGCCGGTACCCGCTGAGCACCGCTGACCTGCAGCAGGCTGCGGCTTTGTGCCAGTCGATTGCTAGCGCTTGCCAGGTCCAGGTTGGCCTGCACAGTGCGCTCGACGACCTGCCTCAATTGATCATCGCCCAGATTTTGCCACCATCGCGCGTCCAAGGGGCGTGGCTCAGTGCTCGTTGCCCATTGGTCCGGCAGCGCGGCGGCAGGTGGCTGGAAGTCCGGGCCTACGCTGCAACCGGCGGTGGCCAAAGCAACAGTGGCAAGCAACACATGAAAAGTGCGCATCACTCAATGCTCCCGCGCTACGTTCACATCCACCACCACCGACATTCCGACTCGCAATGCCTTCAGCGCCTGTGCGGGGTCGTCGAAGCGAACCTTAACCGGAACGCGCTGCACGACTTTGGTGAAATTGCCCGTCGCATTGTCGGCGCTGATGGCCGAGAAACTCAGGCCGGTCGCGGGCGCCAGGCTCTCCAGGTGGCCGTGGAAGACCCTGTCGGGATGGCTGTCTACTCGCAACTCCACGCTCTGGTTCGCTTGCATCTGAGCCAGTTGCGTTTCACGAAAATTGGCGATCACGTAGAGGTCATCCAGCGGTACTACGGCCATTAGGGGGGTGCCGGGCTGCACCCAGGCGCCTACCCGCGCGCCGCGCTGGCCGACCATGCCGTCGAACGGCGCGGTGATGCGGGTGTAACCCAGATTCAGTTGAGCCTGGCGTTCTGCGGCCTGGGCACGGGCCAGGGTGGCTTGAGCCACCTGGCGTTGGGCTTTGAGTACATCCAATGCTCGCTCGGTCGCCACTTGTGCCGCTGCATCACGCTCACGCGCTGCCTGCGCTGCCAGCAACTCGGCATGGGACCGCTGCCGGTCCTGCTGGGTACCTGCGCCTGAATCGGAAAGGTTGCGGTAACGCTGGGCGTTGGCCTGGGCGAAGCCGAGATTGGCTTCGGTGGCATGCACGGTGGCGCGCGCCTGGCGGATCAACGCCCCTTGGCGGTCAATGCTGGCTTGCAGGTTGGCCAGTTCGGCACTGGCGCCCGCCACATTGGCCTGGGCTGCCGCAAGCGCTGCCTGAAAATCGGCATCATCCAGCCGTGCGAGCAATTCGCCACGGTGGACGCGCTGGTTGTCTTCAACGGCCACTTCGGCGATCTGGCCCGACACGCGCGGCGCCACTAGCACCGAGTCGGCGCGGATATAGGCATCATCGGTGCGCTCGTGGCCGTTGCTGGTCAGCAGGTGCCAGGCGGTGTAGCCGGCACAGGCCACCAACGCCAGGCACAGCAGGGTTATAGCACTTCTGTGTTTCATGAGGGGACCGGAGGTTGCGGTGGGTAGGGGCGGGCGGGTAGCGTCAGCAGCACTACCAAGGCCAGGGCGATGATTGCCAGCAATGCCAGGTAGGCATCGGCGTAGGTCAGCACGAAGGCTTGTTCGCGGGCACGGGCCGCCAGGTTCAGGTTGGCCTGGGCGGGCAGTGCCAGGCGGTTGTTCATGGCCTGGTCCAGCAGGTGGTTGCTATGAAAGTGCTCCCGCCAGGTGACGAAGTTTTCCAGCCCCACCCCTGCCAGGCTGGCGCCCAGGCCGCGCAGGCTGTTGACCATCGCCGAGGCGAATGGCCCCTCATGGGGTGCGATCACGCCGGTAGCGGCCATCAGCAGCGGCACCACCACCATCGGCTGGCCGAACATCTGCAGTATCTGCCAAAGGTAGAAGTCATCGCGTACCCAGGCGCTGGTGAGGTGCGCATTGCCTAAACAGGCGATCGCAATCAAGCCAAGGCCCAAAGCGATGACGTAGCGCGCGTCCACGCTGTTGCGGTTGATTGCCCAGGCCACCAGGGGGGCGATCAGTAGCTGTGGCAGAGCGATAGTGAGCGCCAATGGCATCGTCTGTATCGGGCGGTAGCCCTGCACATGGCCAAGGTATGCTGCCGGCAACGCGCTGCCGGCCAATGCGATGAATACGAACAGCATCAGGGTGAGGATGCCGTAGCTGAAGTTGCGCCGCGCCAGCAGTTGCACGCGAAATAACGGCAGCGGGTGATACCACTCGTTGAGTACGAACAACGGCAGGCACACCGTTGCCCCCAGCAGGCACAGCACAACCAGTGGCGAGGCCAGCCAATCGAGGCGATCGCCCTGGGTCAACCCCACCACCAGCAACGCCAGGCCGCCCACGCCGAGCAGAGCGCCGCGCCAGTCGAGCTGCCTGAAGCGTTCCAGGCGCAAAGGGTCCTGGGGCAGGCCATAGGCGATCAGCGCGCCCCCAATGCCGCAGGCAGGCACGATCTGCCAGAACAACAGCCGCCAATCGCTGCCCTCGGCCCATATGGCGGCCAACGGCAGTGCCAGGTTCGGGCCGAAGGTGGCAGTCATGGCGTAGGCAGAAAGCCCATAGAGCTTGTAGTGCCAAGGCAAAAAGCGCAGCGCTACGGTCATCAGCAAAGGCGGCAGGAAGCCCCCGGCCAAGCCTTGCAGTATCCGCAGCAGCAATAGGCTGGCATAGTTCGGCGCCAGCGGGCTGAGTACGCCCAACAGTGCAAAAGCAAAGGTAGCGACCAGGGCGAAACGGCGCAGCGAAAAGGTCACGGCCAGCCACGGGGCGATCAACATCGCCGAGACTTCCGACGCCGCGTACGCCGAGCTGATCCAACTGCCCTCGTCGTGGCCCAGGCCAAAGTTGCCGAGCAGGTCGGCCAAGGCAATGTCGGTCACTCGGTCATTGATACCGGAGGCCAATGCTGCGATCAGTACGCCTACCAGCCCCAGCGTCAGGCGGGGGGTGAAAGGCGTCGGCGCAGGAGGGGTGAGCGTCATTTGCACTGCGTAGCCACAAAAATCTAAATTCGATACAGTGTATTGCCAGATGGTACAGACGAGCAAGCCATGACCGATCAACACAAAGGCGGCATCCAGGTGATTTCCAGGGCGGCTGCGATCCTGCGGTGCCTGCAGGATCAACCCGAAGGCCTGAGCCTTGGGGCGATTGCCAAGCGCATCGACTTGCCGCGCTCGACTGTGCAGCGCTTGGTCGATGCATTGGCCCTGGAACAACTGCTGGAAGTGCAAGGCGCGGCAGGGGTGCGCCTCGGGCCGGCACTGATGCGGTTGGCAAGCCATAGCCATGTGGACATCCTCAGCCTGACTCGCCCGCACCTGGAGGCGTTGGCCCAGGACACAGGCGAAACCGTGGTGCTGGTGCAGGCGGCCGGGCTGGAGATCCTGATTCTGCAATCGGTAGTGTCGCGCCAGACACTGCGTGTGGCGCCAGGGGACGGCAGCTACCTGTCGATCTATGCCACTTCTGCGGGCAAGGTGCTTTTGTCGCGTATGAGCGATGCGGCAGTGACCGCGTTATTGGAAGGGAAGATGCAGCGCCTGACTCCCAATACCCGCACCCTGGCGCAACTGTTGGTGGAGCTGGTGGCTATTCGAGCTGAGAATTTCTCCTGCGATATGGAAGAGCACTTGCCCGGTGTCGGTGCGATGTCGGTGGGGGTGGATACGGCTCAGGGGCTGTATGCACTGAGTGTCGTCGGGCCTGCAGCCAGGATCGACGGTGGAAGGGCGCGGTTGCGGGCATTGCTGGAGGCGTGTGCTCTTCGGATCGAGGGCGGCGCACGCGGGGCTGGCGGATTGCTTCGAAGCGAAGGGCCCCTTGCGCCCATGTGAACGTGACGCCCGGCCTGCCAGGGCCTTGGCGACAACTGCGAAATAGCGGCCGCCCGGCAGAGCACATGCAAGCCGGGCAGCGGGGTCAGCCTGGGCCCTGCTGCGATTATCCCTTTGCTAACTCTCGGGCGATGACCATCCGCTGGATCTCGCTTGAGCCTTCATAGATCTGGGTGATTCGCGCATCCCTGTAATACTTCTCGACCGGGTAATCCTCCAGATATCCATACCCGCCGTGAACCTGAAGGGCTTTGGAACAGACCCATTCGGCCGCCTCCGAAGCGAACAGCTTCGCCTGTGAGGCCTCGCTCAGGCAGGGCAGGCCGGCGGTTCGAAGGCGGGCAGCGTGCAGGGTGAGCAGCCGCGCTGCATTGATGCGGGTGTGCATGTCGGCAAGGTGATTGGCCACGCTTTGATGTTCGGCGATTGGCTTGCCGAACTGCTCGCGCTCAAGGGCATACGTGCGCGCTGCTTCCATCGCTGCGCGGGCTATGCCTACAGCCTGGGCTGCGATGCCAATGCGCCCGCCTTCCAGGTTCGCCAGTGCAATGGCGAGGCCTTTACCGCGCTCGCCGAGCAGGTTGCCTGCCGGAATGCGACAGGCCTGCAGGCTGATTGCGCACGTGTCTGAGGCTCGGATGCCCATTTTGTGCTCGCAGCGTTCGACCACGAAACCGGCGGTGTCAGTGGGCACCAAAAAGGCCGAAAGCCCTTTCTTGCCCAAGGCAGGGTCAGTGACGGCGAACACGATCGCCAGGCCTGCACGCTGGCCGTTGGTGACGAACTGCTTGGCCCCATCGAGCACCCAGTGTTCACCGTCGAGCACGGCACGAGTGCGCAGGTTGTGCGCTTCGGACCCCGCTTGTGGTTCGGTCAGGCAAAAGCAACCGATCACTTCGCCGCTGGCCAGGCGCGGCAGCCAGGTGTCCTGCTGGGCCGGGGTGCCAAATTGCAGGATCGGCCCGCAGCCTACGGAATTGTGAACGCTCATCAGGGTGCCGACCGCACCATCGGCTGCCGAGATTTCTTCCACTGCCAGGGCATAGGCGACATAGTCGAGGTAGCTGCCACCCCATTGCTCGGGCACCACCATACCTAACAGTCCCAGTTCGCCCATCTGCCGCACAAGGCCATCCTCTATCCACCCTGCAGCTTCACAAGCGCGGGCGCGAGGTGCGACTTCATGCAGGGCGAACTCGCGCGCCATGTCGCGGAACATCACTTGCTCTTCAGACAGTTCAAGATCGTGCATCACCGGCTCCTAGTGGCGTGCCTGTTCACAGGCCTTCGAAGAATGTTTCCCAATCAGCGGGCGCTAGCTCATCCAGGCTTGAATGGCGCCAATGCGGTTGCTTGTCTTTGTCGACCAGTTGCGCACGCACTCCCTCAAGAAAGTCACCATGCTCTAGCCACAGCTTGCCTACATGGGTTTCTTGGGCGAAACAGGCCTCAAGGCTTGCATGGCGCCCACGCCGCAGCATCTGCAAGGTCACCGCCAGGGCTAGCGGCGAACGCTGCTCAAGCAGGTTGGCGGTCGCCAATGCCCAGTCGCGGCTAGCCCCCAGGTTGACTTGCCGCAACTGCTGCTGAATCGCCGCAACATCGGGCTGGGCGAAGAAATGATCGATGGCTGGGCGTAGCTCGGCCAACGGCGGCTGGGGCAGGGCCTGGGTTCCAAGCCGAGCGAGCAGGTTCTGCAAATCCTTGAGGGGGGTGTCGGTCCAGCGAATGTCGGCCAGGCGTTGAGTAAGCTCTGCCAGGCGCACACGTGGCACATGCCAGTCGGCAAGCCCGCAGTACAACGCATCGGCAGCACCGACACGCTGGCCGGTCAGGCCCAGGTAGGTGCCCAGCTCGCCTGGTATACGTGACAGAAAATAACTACCTCCCACGTCGGGGAAAAAGCCGATGGCGGTTTCCGGCATGCCCAATTGGCCGTGCTCGGTCACTACGCGTAATTCACAGGCCTGCGCCAGGCCCATTCCGCCGCCCAAGCAATAGCCGTCGATCACGGCCAACAAGGGTTTGCGATACTGGTGCAGCAACAAGTCCAATGCATATTCTTCGGTAAAGAACGCCTCGTGCAGGCCGTGGCCGCCGAGGTAGCTGTCGTACAGCGCACGAACGTCGCCGCCTGCGCAAAATGCCTTTTCGCCGCTGCCGCGCAGGACCACTGCGTATACAGCGTCGTCCTGAGCCCAGCGCTGAAGGGCAGTGGTGAGCCGACGTACCATGTCCAGGGTCAGGGCGTTCAGCCCGGCAGGGCGGTTCAGTGTCAGGAAACCGATGTGATTGCTGACCTGTGCCACCACATGCGGATCGAGACCGGTACACGTGGGCAGTGCATTCATTGCGTTTACAGTCATCGTGAGCGCCACTCCAGGTGCGGTTCATGCCAACCAGCGGGGGCATGCTGCCAGCGCATCCCTGCGCGGGCAACGGGCACTCGCGCAGGCTTGGGCTGCATTTTTGCCATGCCCAGAGCGTAGCTGATCCGGTCAGTTCCGGCTTGTGGGGTCCTGGTAGGGGGGCTCCGCGCTCGGCGGGTCGCCCACCGGTGGGCTGACCGGTGGCGGCGCTACCGGGTCTGGGTCCTGTTCGGGAGCCGGCGGCGGAAGATTCGGGTCGTCGATATTCGGGTCGGGGGTCTTGGCGGGGGTGGGGAGAGTCATGGCTACAGGCTCCTCGTTCGGTTAAGGCGGCAAGTTGCCTGACGGTGGACCACACTCAGTGCGCAACGATCCCGCTGAACTTTCATTGCAACCCCGCCTTCGAACCCAGAGACCCTTCAATAGCGCGCCCGCCGGCGCAAGGAGCCCAAACCCATGGCAGCAGATCAGCCCTTTGAGCAAGGCCCGGTAGCCGCGCACAGCCACGGCCATGACAGCCCCCTGAGCCTGTCACAGGCGCTGTTGCTGCCGCGCATCGCCATCGAGGCGGTGAGCCCGGTATTGGAAGCTGGCGCTTTTGCAGTCAAAGGCTTGGCTGGGCGGACCGAGACGGTCGATGCCAAGGTCTTTGCCGACGGCCATGACAAGCTGGCGGTGGTCCTGCGTTGGCGGCGCGCGGGCAGCGAGGCTTGGCACAGCGTATCGATGCAGGAGTTGGGTAACGACAGTTGGCAAGCCCGCTTCACGCCTGAAGAGGTAGGCCGCTATCTGTTCTGTGTAGAGGCTTGGAAAGACGAGTTCGCCACCTACCGCTATGAGTTGGAGAAAAAGTACGCTGCCGGCGTGAACGTGGAGCTGGAGCTCGAAGAAGGGCGGCTCATGCTTCAGGGGGCGCAAGAGCGCGGCGAAGGCAACCTGCGCCAGCAATTACGCGAACTGCACGACAGGCTGGCGTCCCTTGGCGTGGATGAGAAAGTTGCGCTTCTGCTGGGTAGCGACACGCGCGCGCTCATGGCGTTGGCCGACCATCGCCCGTTTTTATCCAAGAGCCCTGAGTACCCGTTGGAGGTCGAGCGCTCGCTGGCCGAGTTCGCCAGTTGGTATGAGCTGTTTCCGCGATCGATCACTGACGACAAGGCCCGTCACGGCACCTTCAATGACGTGCATGCACGGTTGCCGATGATCCGTGACATGGGCTTCGATGTGCTGTATTTCCCACCCATCCATCCCATTGGCCGTGCTCACCGCAAGGGGCCGAACAACTCCCTCACCGCCGGGCCCGACGATGTGGGCAGCCCATATGCCATTGGCAGTGCCGACGGCGGCCATGAAGCGATTCATCCGCAGTTGGGCACTCGCGAGGATTTCCGGCGGCTGGTCAAGGCGGCGGCTGAGCATGGTTTGGAGATTGCCCTGGATTTTGCCATCCAATGTTCGCAGGACCACCTCTGGCTCAAGGAGCATCCGGGTTGGTTCTCCTGGCGCCCGGACGGCACCATCCGCTACGCCGAAAACCCGCCGAAGAAATACCAGGACATCGTCAACGTCGACTTCTACGCCGCCGATGCGGTGCCAAGCCTGTGGCTGGCCTTGCGCGACGTAGTCTGGGGCTGGGTACAGGAAGGCGTGAAGATCTTCCGCGTCGACAACCCTCATACCAAGCCCTTGCCGTTCTGGCAGTGGCTGATCGACGACATTCGCACGCAGGCGCCTGAGGTGATGTTTCTCGCAGAGGCGTTCACCAAGCCTGCAATGATGGCGCGCCTGGGCAAGGTGGGTTATAGCCAGAGCTACACTTACTTCACTTGGCGCAATACCAAGGCCGAGCTCAGCCAGTATTTCGCCGAGCTGAACGAGCCGCCGCTGGCTCACTGTTACCGACCGAATTTCTTCGTCAACACGCCGGACATCAACCCCTACTTCCTGCACGAATCCGGGCGCCCGGGCTTTCTGCTGCGTGCAGCGCTGGCGACCATGGGCTCAGGGCTCTGGGGTATGTATTCAGGCTTCGAACTCTGCGAGTCGGCCGCAGTGCCAGGCAAAGAGGAATACCTGGATTCGGAGAAATACGAAATCCGCCCGCGCGATTTCACCCAGCCCGGCAATATCATCGCCGAGATCGCACAACTCAACCGCATTCGCCGGCAAAACCCGGCATTGCAGACGCATCTCGGGTTCACCGCGCTACCGTGCTGGAACGACCAGATCCTGTATTTCGCCAAGCGCACACCTGACCGCAGTAACTACATTCTGGTAGCAGTCAGCCTCGACCCTCACAACGCTCAGGAAGCTCACTTCGAGCTGCCGCTGTGGGAGCTGGGCCTGGCTGACGACGCAGCCACCCATGGCGAGGACCTGATGAACGGCCACACCTGGACCTGGTACGGCAAAACCCAATTCATGCGCATCGAGCCCTGGCACCTGCCGTTCGGCATCTGGCGCATTACTGCAGCCCCCGAGATAGGCCGCTGAGATGGCGAAGAAGCCCCGCACGACTGCGTTTTTGAACGACCCGCTCTGGTACAAGGACGCGGTGATCTACCAAGTGCACGTCAAGTCGTTTTTCGATGCCAACAACGACGGCATCGGCGACTTTCCCGGGCTGATCGCCAAGCTGGACTACATTGCCGGCCTCGGCGTCAACACCCTGTGGCTACTGCCATTCTTCCCGTCGCCACGGCGCGACGACGGTTACGACATCGCTGAATACAAAGCCGTACACCCGGACTACGGCACGCTGGCCGATGCCCGGCGGCTCATCGCCGAGGCGCATAAGCGGGGGCTGCGGGTGATCTGCGAGCTGGTCATCAACCACACCTCCGACCAGCACCCGTGGTTCCAGCGTGCACGCCGGGCGAAAAAAGGTAGCAAGGCGCGGGATTTCTATGTGTGGTCCGACGACGATCACAAATACGACGGCACCCGTATCATTTTCTTGGACACCGAAAAGTCCAACTGGACCTGGGACCCGGTGGCGGGGCAGTACTTCTGGCACAGGTTTTATTCCCACCAGCCTGACCTGAACTTCGACAACCCGCAGGTGATGAAAGCGGTGATCGGGGTGATGCGCTACTGGCTGGACATGGGCGTCGATGGCCTGCGCCTGGATGCGATTCCGTATCTGGTCGAGCGTGACGGGACCAACAACGAAAACCTGCCGGAAACCCACGCGGTGCTCAAGCAGATCCGTGCGGAAATCGATGCCAATTATCCTGATCGCATGCTGCTGGCCGAAGCCAATCAGTGGCCGGAGGATACCCAGCAGTATTTCGGCGATGGCGAGGGGGACGAATGCCACATGGCGTTTCATTTTCCGCTGATGCCGCGCATGTACATGGCCATCGCTCAGGAGGACCGTTTTCCGATTACCGATATTCTGCGCCAGACCCCTGACATTCCACCCAAGTGCCAGTGGGCAATCTTCCTGCGCAACCATGATGAGTTGACGTTGGAGATGGTCACGGACCGGGAACGCGACTACCTCTGGGATTACTACGCCGCCGATCGGCGTGCGCGCATCAATCTGGGGATCCGCAGGCGCCTGGCGCCCTTGCTGGAGCGTGATCGCCGGCGCGTTGAGCTACTCAACAGCCTGTTGTTGTCGATGCCCGGCACGCCGACCTTGTACTACGGTGACGAGATCGGCATGGGCGACAATATTTTTCTGGGTGACCGCGATGGCGTGCGTACGCCCATGCAGTGGTCCATTGACCGCAATGGCGGGTTCTCTCGGGCGGACCCCGCCCAGTTGGTGCTTCCACCTATACAGGACTCGTTGTATGGCTACGCTTCTGTCAATGTCGAGAGCCAGGACCGCGACCCCCATTCGCTGCTCAACTGGACCCGGCGCATGCTGGCAGTGCGCAGGCAGCAGAAGGCGTTCGGGCGTGGAACCCTGCGGATGCTGGCGCCGAGCAATCGGCGGATTCTGGCTTATACCCGCGAGTACATCGACGAACAGGGCCATGCCGAGACGATCCTCTGCGTTGCCAACCTGTCGCGAGCGGCGCAGGCCGCAGAGCTGGAACTCAGCGCTTTCTCCGGCCGCGTACCGGTAGAGATGCTTGGCGGCAGCGCCTTCCCGCCGATCGGCCAGTTGCCCTTTCTATTGACTTTGCCCCCTTACGCTTTCTACTGGTTTCTGCTCGCCCCGGAGAATCAAATGCCCAGTTGGCACGTCGAAGCGGCTGAGCCGCTCCCTGAATTTGCGACATTGGTACTCAAGAAGCGGCTTGAGGAGCTACTTGAGGCGCCCAGCCGCCAGACGCTGGAAGATATCGCCTTGCGCCAGTACCTGCCCAAGCGGCGGTGGTTTGGTGGCAAGGACCTGCCCGTCGATCAGGTGCGAATCGTCTATGGCGCCCGCTTCTCTGCCTTGCCATACCCGGCGCTGCTCAGTGAGATCGAAGTGGTTCAGGGCGAGCAGGTTAGCCGCTACCAATTTCCCTTCGGCCTATTGCCGGAAGAGCACATCAATACGGCCTTACCTCAGCAGCTGGCCTTGGCGCGAGTACGGCGGGGCCGCCAGGTGGGTTTGATCACCGACGGGTTTGTGCTGGAGAGCTTCATTCACGCCGTTGTGCAGGGGCTGGCGCAAGGTACCGTGCTGCCTTGCGAAGAAGGCCAGCTGCATTTCAGCGGCACTGAGCACCTCTCCAGCCTAGCGCTGGGCGAGGCGCCGGAAGTCCGCTACCTCAGTGCCGAACAATCCAACAGCTCAGTGGTCATCGGCGCGGCTATGGTGTTGAAGATGATCCGCAAGGTCAGCGCCGGCGTTCACCCGGAGCTTGAAATGGGCGCATTTCTGACCGCAGCGGGTTATGCGAATATCTCACCATTGCTGGGGTCGGTCAGCCGGGTCGCCGAGGACGGCACGCCGCACCTGCTGATGATTGCCCAAGGCTATCTCGACAATCAGGGCGACGCCTGGCAATGGACCCAGAACAACCTTGAGCGTGCCGCTCGCGACGCGCTGGAGCAGGCACAATCCGGCCAGGACGCCCATTACGATGCGCTGGCAGAGTTGGAGGCATTCGCCGGCTTGCTGGGCCGGCGGCTGGGCGAAATGCACGTGGCGCTGGCAGCGTCCACAGACGACGCCGCCTTCGCCGCGCGCGCCAGTACGAAAAAAGATGCTGAACAATGGACCCAAAGCGTATGCGCGCAGGTCGAACGTGCGCTAAAGCTTATAGACCAGAACAAGGATGCTCTCGCTGATGACGTTCGCCCTCTCGTGGCCACAGTGCTTGCCCAGCGTGACGCATTGCTCGACCGCGTGCGCCTGTTGGCCGAAAAAGCCCAGGGTGGGTTGATCATGCGCGTTCACGGGGACCTGCACCTGGGCCAGATTCTAGTGGTTCAAGGCGACGCCTACCTGATCGACTTCGAGGGCGAGCCGGCCCGGCCACTTGAAGAGCGGCGCGGCAAATACAGCCCCTACAAAGATGTGAGCGGCGTGCTTCGCTCCTTCGACTATGCCGCGGCCATGGCGGTACGCAATGCCCCTTCGGTGCACGCCACAGACGGTGTGCGCGAGGCGCGCCAGCGCGTTGCAGCAGATTACTACACCCGCTCCACGGAGGCTTTCCTGGCCGCTTATGAAGAGGCTACCGCCGCGGTACCGCACGCCTGGGTTGATGCCCAAGGCGCGCAGGCGGCCTGCACCTTGTTCAGCCTTGAAAAAGCCGCTTACGAAATTGCCTATGAAGCCGAAAATCGGCCGGGATGGTTGGCCGTGCCCCTGCAAGGGCTCGCCGGCCTGCTCGAAGCCTGACAGGGAGATGTACGATGCAACACGCGCCACATGACTCACGCCCCGGACTCTTTCCGGAGCAGGCTGAAATCGAGGCGCTGGTGCGCGCCGAGCACGGTAACCCTTTTGCCGTCCTCGGCGCCCATGGTGACGGCCAGGGCGGTCGCTTCATCCGGGCCTACCTTCCGAACGCACTGCGAGTCGAGGCTCTGGGCTGGGAAGACGACAATGTGCGTGCCGAGCTCGAGCAGCACCGCGTGCCAGGGTTTTTCGCGGCACAGGTAGCAGGCGAGGAGGGTTACCGCCTGCGCATCCACTGGGCCGGTGGCGTTCAGGTGACCGCTGACCCGTACAGCTTTGGTGAACAACTGGGCGAAATGGACCTGTACCTGTTCGCCGAAGGCAATCACCGAAACCTCAGCAGCGCCCTGGGGGCGCAGTTGATGGAGGTGGGTGGGGTCAAGGGTGTTCGTTTCAGCGTTTGGGCACCGAACGCGCGCCGCGTCTCGGTGGTAGGCGCCTTCAACGGCTGGGATGGCCGCCGGCACCCGATGCGTTTGCGCCAGCCGTCGGGGGTGTGGGAGATCTTCATTCCCGGTGTCGAAGCGGGCGAGGCGTACAAGTACGAAATACTGGGTCAGCATGGCATTTTGCCGCTGAAAGCGGACCCCATGGCACTGGCCACGGAGTTACCACCTTCAACCGCTTCCAAGGTTGCTCCGCCTCTGGATTACGCCTGGAACGACCATGCGTGGATGGAACAGCGCAACACCACCGATACCAGCAAGCCTTTGTCCATCTATGAATTGCATGCAGGCTCGTGGGAGGTCGAACTCAACGAGGCCGGTGAGGTTGCCAGGCTGTACAACTGGCATGAGCTGGCTGACCGGCTGATCCCCTACATCCAGAAGATGGGTTTCACCCATATTGAATTGTTGCCGATCATGGAGCACCCGTTCGGTGGCTCCTGGGGCTACCAGCTGCTCTCTCAATTCGCCCCCTCTGCGCGCTACGGCTCTCCTCAGGACTTTGCGGGGTTCGTCGACCGCTGCCACCAGGCTGGGATCGGGGTGATCCTGGATTGGGTGCCTGCGCACTTCCCGACCGATGAACATGGCCTGGCCCGTTTCGATGGCACTGCGCTCTACGAGTACGACAACCCGCTCGAGGGCTTTCATCAGGATTGGGACACACTGATCTACAACCTGGGCCGCACGGAAGTGCATGGCTTCATGATTGCCTCGGCGCTGCATTGGCTGCGCCACTTTCATGTCGATGGGCTGCGCGTGGATGCGGTGGCGTCAATGCTCTATCGGGACTATTCGCGCAAAGCCGGTGAGTGGATCCCGAACCGCTATGGGGGGCGAGAAAATATCGAGTCGATCGATTTCCTTCGTCACCTCAACGAAGTGGTGCGACATGAGGCGCCGGGTGCTTTGGTGATCGCTGAAGAGTCCACTGCCTGGCCAGGCGTAAGCCAACCCACCGAGCAGGGGGGGCTGGGCTTCTCCTACAAGTGGAACATGGGGTGGATGCATGACACCTTGCACTACATTCAGAATGACCCCATCCACCGCAAGCATCACCACAATGAGCTGAGCTTCGGCTTGGTGTATGCCTATTCGGAGCACTTTGTGCTGCCGATTTCGCATGATGAGGTAGTGCACGGCAAAAAAGCCTTGATCGACAAGATGCCAGGTGACCGGTGGCAGAAATTCGCCAACCTGCGGGCTTACCTGACGTTCATGTGGGCGCACCCGGGCAAAAAGCTGCTGTTCATGGGTTGCGAGATCGGCCAGTGGCGCGAATGGAACCATGACAGCCAGATCGACTGGTACCTGACCCAGTACACCGAGCACCAAGGTGTGCAAACGCTGGTGGCCGACCTCAACCGGCTCTACCGCGACCAACCGGCCTTGCACGATCAAGATTGCAAGCCCCAGGGCTTCCAATGGCTGATCGGCGACGACGCGGCCAACAGCGTCTATGCCTTCCTGCGCTGGAGCAAGGAAGGTGAGCCCTTGCTAGTGGTGGCGAACTTCACACCTGAAGTGCGTGAGAGTTACCAGATCGGCGTACCGTTTGCTGGGCAATGGAGCGAGCTGATCAACAGTGATGCCCTGGTTTATGCAGGTGGAAACGTGGGCAACGGTGGAGCAGTTGCGACGCAAGAGCAAGCCAGCCACGGGCAGGCTTACTCCCTGAGCCTTACGCTTCCTCCGCTGGCAGTGCTGGTGCTCAAGCCTGCCTGAGCCCCTTGTTTTAAATAAGGCCCCCGCGCGCTTGTCGGGCTACCCAATGTCATGCGCAGGGGGCTATACGGTTCGAAAGGAATTCACAACGTAATTGAAGGCTATGGTAGGCGCCCGGTCGAGCATCTGAAAGATGGCCGGGACAGCCCAAAGCGCACCTCCCGTCATTGATACCAACGTCGTTCCCTGCGCAACCATCGGGTAGCGAGCCGCCCAACTCGCTGCTTGGAAGATCGTAGGGGATATCTCTATCGCAGTGACTCCAGTCACGGCTCGCGTGGCGAGTACTTGTAGCGGATTCATGAACAGCCCCGGCTGGTGTCAGAGGTCTGACTCTAACCCCTGCCTTGGCAGGGCATAACTCGTAGACCTGTCAGGTGGGCAGACGCTCATTGCACCGAGGGCGCCCTAGAGATGCACCTCCACCGCAAGGGGCAGATGGTCCGACAGATGGCTCCACGGGCGCGTGCCCAAGACCTTGGGGGCATGGCTGGTGGCGTTGCGCAGGTAGATGCGGTCTAGCCGCAGCATCGGCATGCGGGCAGGGTAGGTCTTGGCCAGCCGGCCGTGATGACGCTCGAAAACCTCGTGCAGGTCGCCGTAGCGCGAAAGGGTGACGTTGCCGCGGGATTTCCAGTCATTGAAATCTCCGGCGATGATGACCGGCGCGTGTTCAGGCAGCGAATCGAGCAATTTGCGAAGCAACTGAAGCTGTTGCTGCCGATGGCTTTCTAACAAGGACAGATGCACGCAGATGGCATGTACGCCATCGGGATGGCCAGGCACCTGCAAGGTGCAATGCAGCAGGCCGCGTCGCTCGGGGCCGGTGATCGATACGTCTAGGTTGCGGTAATGCAGGATCGGGTATTTGGAGAGCAACGCGTTGCCATGATGGCCATCGGGGTACACCGCATTGCGGCCGTAGGCAAAATCGCTCCACATGCTGTCGGCCAGGAATTCGTACTGTGACATCGCCGGCCAGTTGGCGTGGCGCGCGGCGTGGCGGTCGTGGCCGCCGAGCACCTCCTGCAGAAATACCACGTCAGCTTGGGTGCTGCGAACCGCCTCACGCAGCTCTGGCAGGATGAAGCGCCGGTTGAATACCGTGAAGCCCTTGTGCGTGTTGACGGTCAATACGCGCATGACGTGAACGTCACGCTGGCCGTCCACAGGCTGAGCTTCAGGTTCGGGGGGCGTGGTTTCAGTGTGCACGGTCACTCCAACGGTTTCGGTCTTGCCATACCCTATGTGACTTGGGGGCAAGACGCCAGTTCAGCCGTTTGAGTGAGTACGTCACAAGAGGGCCGGCTGCCGCCCTCCCACAAGGTGTGGGGGGGCGGCCCGGCGTACAGGAAGGGTTTAGGCGCGGTGCAGCTCGAACAGCAGGAACGAACGCCCGGTGACCATATACTGCTGATCCGGTTCCAGCCGCTCGGTTTGGTCCACTTCTTCGCAATTGGTATCGATCAGGCAGGTCCAGTACTCCCCATCCGGCACCTCCGGCAAAGTGAAATTCACAACGTCGTGGTGAGCATTGACGATCACCATCAGCGTTGCATCATCGCCGCGTTTGCGAATGCCGCTGGGCTGTGCGCGACCATCTAGCACCATCGCCAGCGCACGGCCATGCGCATCCTCCCATTGTTCGGTGGACATCTCGTTGCCCGCAGGGTCGAGCCAGGTCACATCCTTGATGCCCAATTCCTCGTTGTAATCGCCGACCAGGAAACGGTTCCGGCGCAGGATGGGGTAGGTCATGCGCAACTTGATCAAGCGCTGCACGAAGTGCATCAACGCCTTGCCATCATCGTCCATGTTCCAGTTGATCCAGCCCAGCTCGCTGTCCTGGCAGTAGGCGTTATTGTTGCCGTTCTGGGTACGGGCGAACTCGTCACCTGCGACCAGCATTGGAGTGCCTTGAGAGAAGAGCAGGGTGCAGAAGAAATTACGCATCTGCCGCAGGCGCAGGTCGATGATCTCGCGGTTGTCGGTTGGGCCTTCGTGGCCATGGTTCCACGACAAATTGTTGTTACTGCCGTCCTGATTGTTCTCATCGTTGGCTTCGTTGTGTTTCTCGTTATAAGACACCAGGTCTTTGAGGGTGAAGCCGTCATGGGCGGTAATGAAATTCACTGAGCTGTGCGGGCGACGCCCACGCTGGTTGAACATCTCACCCGAGCCGGTCAAGCGCGCTGCGAAATCGGCCAGCTTGCCGTCGTCGCCCTTCCAGAACGATCGAACAGTATCGCGGAAACGGTCGTTCCACTCCGCCCACCCAGGGGCGAAGCCACCTACCTGGTAGCCACCGGGGCCGCAGTCCCAAGGCTCGGCAATCAGCTTGACGCTGCGCAGTACCGGATCCTGGCGGCAGGCAGTGAGGAAGCTGTGGCGTTCGGTAAAGCCGTCACGGTAGCGCCCAAGAATCGTCGCCAGGTCGAAGCGGAAGCCATCGACGTGCATCTCCGTCGCCCAGTAGCGCAACGAGTCGGTGACCATCTGCAGGACGCAGGGGTGGCTCAGGTCTAGCGTGTTACCCGTGCCGGAGTCGTTGATGTAATAACGCTTGTCATCGGGCATGAGCCGGTAATAGGAGGCGTTGTCGATACCCCGCATCGACAGTGTTGGGCCGCGCTCGTTACCTTCGGCGGTGTGGTTGTAGACCACGTCCAGGATCACCTCAAGGCCAGCATCATGCAGGCGCGCTACCATCTCTTTGAATTCGGCGATCTTGCCGTTGGCGAGGTATTTCGCGTGCGGGGCGAAGAAGGCAATCGTGTTGTAGCCCCAGTAGTTGCCTAAGTCCTTCTCCAGCAAATGCTGGTCGTTGACAAAGCCATGAATCGGCAACAGCTCGATCGCCGAAATGCCCAATTGCTTGAGGTGGCGGATCACAGAGGGGTGAGCGAGGCCGGTAAACGTGCCTTTTTCCGCGTCCGGCACATCGGGGTGAAGCATGGTCATGCCCCGGGTGTGAGCTTCGTAGATGACGGTCTTGTCCCAAGGGGTATTAACCTGCTGGTCGCGGCCCCAGGTGAAAGCAGGGTCGATGACTTTGCTTTTCGGCACAAAAGGGGCGCTGTCGCGCTCGTCGAAACTCAGATCTTCGTCGGGGTGCCCGATGGTGTAGCCAAACAGGGCTTCTGACCACTTAAGCTCGCCTACCAGCTGTTTGGCATAGGGGTCGATGAGCAGCTTATTGTGGTTGAAACGATGACCGTTTTTAGGGTCGTAAGGCCCATACACGCGGTAGCCATACACCATCCCCGGGTGTGCATCGGGCAAATAGCCGTGAAAAATCTCGTCGGTGTACTCGGGCAACTCGATGCGCTCGAGCTCCACTTTTCCTTCTTCGTCGAACAGGCAGAGCTCTACTTTAGTCGCATTGGCGGAGAACAGTGCGAAGTTGACCCCCAGACCGTCCCAGGTGGCGCCGAGTGGAAACGGCTGGCCTTCACGGATACGCGTGGGTGTTACGGTGGGCTGTGGTGAAGTTTTCCGAGACCTGGACATGGATGGATCCTTGGGTGGCATATTCGATTAGGGCAGTGGCGTCGAGCGTTTTCAGGGCGCAGAAACCCGCGGCCGCCGTGGGGCGGCCGGGGACAAACGTCATTGGGAAAGAGGGGGTGTCAGCTTGCTGTTGGCTTCTTGGCCGCAGGCTTGGGTTTTTTCTCGGCAGCAGGCTTGGCACCGGCGGCTTTGGGCTTGGCCGCAGGCTTAGCAGCAGCGGTCTTGGCCGCAGGCTTGGCCTTGGCGGCAGGCGCCTCATTAGCGGCCTCGTCCTTCGGTTTTTTTGGCGCATTGCGCGGAAGCTTGGCCGGAGCCATCGCTTCGGCTTCAGCCAGCTTGCGCGCCTTGGTCCAGTGATCGAGGTGCTTGCCCTCGGGCCGGCCCTCGGCTTCCCACAAGTAGTAGGCGAATTCTTCGATACGCTTGTCGTTGGCACTCATTTCAACGCTCCTGATCTCAAATCGCGGGTAAGAATAGATTGACGGGAAATGCCTTCAGGGCCTCGGCAATCGCAACGGTGTCATCGGTTCTGACTGTGCCGTGGCAAAAAAGTCCCTTCAAAGTGGCAGGCAAGGCAAGGCTTTTGGGTAATACGACGTGGGTGTCTCCCCACTGGTCGGCATCGATCAGCAACTGGCCTGCGCCGCCGGCCAGGTCGCTGCACAAGCGCGGCACAATAACCAAGGCGCAGTGTTCGCCATGGCGGCGCGCAAAGGCGAGCACATTGCCTGCGCGTTGGCCACGCACCTCTAGAGGCTGGTATTGGCCCTCAGTGAACAGCTGCGGGTACTTCTGGCGAGCGTTGAGCACTGCCGCGATCAGTGCGTGCTTTACCTTGCCGTCGCGCCATTGTGCAACCAGCTCGGCTGGCCGCATGGGCATCTGCTGCAGTGCCTGCGCTCGGGCAGTGTAGTCCACTGGCCGGCGGTTATCCGGATCGACCAGGCTCCAATCCCAGTACTCGTCACCTTGGTAGAGGTCCGGTATGCCAGGGGTGGTCATACGAAGCAGGCATTGGCTCAGGCTGTTGACGGCGCCGCCAGGGGCGATCAGGTTGACAGCAGCAACTACCGATTCTCGCCAATCGCGGCCCTTGTCGGTCGTCAGCAACGCCTTTAGATACTCGGCACACGCCTGCTCATAGGCTTCATTGGGCGCACTCCAGCTACTGACCAGCTTGGCTTCGCGCAAGGCTTTACGCTGCCACTCCAGCAGGCGTTCGCAGTAGCTATTCAAGGCCTGCGCATCGTCGGCAGCCAGGTCCAGCGGCCAGCTGCCCAGCACGCTTTGGTACAACAATGCCTCGTCCCCACCGCTGGGCGCGTAGCCCCCCGGCAGCTCCGTACGCAGCGAAGCAGCCATGGCGCGCCAATGGCCAAGCAGGGCGCTGTACCAGTGGGCCCGCTCGCTGAGTACCGCCAGCCGGGCACGGCTGTCTTCCCCGCGTTTGTGATCGTGGGTGGCCGTAGTCAGCACATTGCGGGGGAAGTGCCGCTGGCGCTCAAGTGCGGCGGCGTGGAACGCCTCGGCCGGCGCGCTGAACAGCTGCGGGTCGAAGCCGACATCGTTGCGCGAGAGCAGAACAGCGCTCCGGTAAAAAGCCGTGTCTTCGACCGCCTTGGCTGCAGCTGGAGAGGTAAGTTGCTGGAAGCGAATGCCGGCATAACGCAGGTCACGTCGCGCACGGCCGGGCGGCAGTTTGCGCCAAGGCTCGCCCCCCAGCCAGCGGTTGAGAAAGTCCAGCACCGGCCAGTCGCCTTCCGCCAGCTCAGTGCGAGCCCCCTCATACGCCTGCTGAAAGAACGGCTCGTCGGCGGCAGAGCGCCCGCAAGGGGTGAGGTAAGTGCGGTAAACCGGGAAATGCACGATCAGCGCCTGCAAGGCGCGGCGGATGGCCCCCAGGGTTAGGTCACGGCTCATGAGGTCATTGCGGGCGACCTTGAGCAGCGCCTGAGCCACCGTCTCAAAGTCACCCGCCAGCGTACCATTGAGCACCAGCTCGCGAGCAGCGCGAGCTTCCTCCATGAAGTCGCTGGTGCGACCGCTGGCTTCCTCCCAGCAGGCCTTGAGCTGAGCTTCACCGGCTGGGTCGGTCTGCAGCAGAGAGACTTGGTTCATGAATTCATAACCGGTGGTGCCGTCCACACTCCAGTCATCGTGCAGATGCTCTTCCGGGCCGAGAATCTTCTCCACATAGATGGGGAAGAAGTCGACCTCAGTGCCAGCGGGGCGCAAGTCGAGCAGGCCGTTGACTCGGCGGCGCAACTGTCGGCAGTAGCCGCGAGGGTCGGCCAGCCCATCGATATGGTCGATTCGCAGACCATCTACCAGCCCCTCGGCCACCAGCTCGAAGATCTTGGCATGGGTCGCTTCGAGCACTTCAGCCCGCTCGACCCGCAGGCCACCCAGTTCGTTGATATCGAAAAAACGCCGCCAGTTGATGTCATCGGCTGCGGTGCGCCAACTGGCGAGGCGATAGTGTTGCTTTTCAAGCAAGGCGTGCAGGCGCTGCAGGCCAGCCTCGGTGGTCGCGTCATACGCGGCCAGCACCGGTGCGAGGGCGTGTTCGGCCTCGCTCAGTGTGGCGAGCGACGCTTGCAAGGGGCGGGCGTTGACGCAAGCATTGGGGTCATCGGCAAGGGCAGCGAAACGCTCGGCCAGCAGCTTGAGCGCTGGCGCCTCGCTGGCCGACAGCAGCTCGGCGTAATCGGGCGGGCAAATGGGAAAGCGGTGCTCGTAGTGTTCCACATGGAGGCTGCCAGTGGCGGGCTCATAGCGCAGCGGCAGCTCTCCGTTTTGCAACGCCTGGCCGTAATCACTGCCCAAGAAGGGCAACAGCAGCTGGCCCTCCATCATGGGGTCAGGCGATTGCCACTGGATGTCGAAGAAGTTGGCATATCGGCTGCGCTGCCCCCACTCCAGCAGGTCCAGCCACCAGGGGTTGTGAGGCCCCCCGACGGCCATGTGGTTGGACACGATGTCCAGGATCATCCCCATGCCATGCTCGCGCAGCGCGACAACTAGTTTACGCAGCGCAGGTTCGCCGCCCAGTTCGGGGTTTATGCGAGTAGGGTCGACTACATCGTAGCCGTGCATCGAGCCAGGGCGAGCCTTGAGGATGGGTGAGGCATAGAGGTGGCTGATGCCCAGTTTGGCAAAGTACGGAACCAGCGGTACCGCATCTTCCAAGGTAAAGCCTTTGTGAAACTGCAGCCGGAGGCTGCTGGTCAGTGCTTTCATCTATCGCGCTCACAGGCTTGTTGCCGAGCGGCGGCCAAAAGTTCAAGGCGCCGCGCAGTGTCTGGGGTATCCAGCAGGGTGGTGCTTGCGCCCGGTAAGCGCCGACGCCAGTTGGGGTGGCTGTCGACAGTACCGGGCAGGTTTGGGGCTTCGACAAGGCCTAGGGCGTCCTCTACTGGCAATAACACCAGCGGGGCGCGCGTATGGCCCAGGAACCGGACGCTGGCATCGATGAGCTGGTCAGCTTCATCGACGCCGGCATGTTCCTCGCGAAACGCCGGGGCATCCTGGTCGAGCACTTGGCGCAGGCCGTCGCGCTCCTTGCGGCGGTCTTCACGCCAGTTGCGTTCGACCTGTTCATCGATCAGTTCCAGCCTATGCGACCACTGGATATCGTTGCTCTGCCACCACCCCTTGAGGGGGGCCAAGTCATGGGTGCTGGTGGTAGCCAAGGCGTTGTCCGGCCATTGGCTGAGGCGCTTGAAGTGACCGGTATGGTGCTGCTCGAACAGCAGTACCCGCATGCCGAGAATACGGCGAGCGGCGAGCTTCTCTTGAAGGCCATCCGGGACCGTGCCCAAATCTTCCCCGAGGACAATCGCCTGATGACGATGGGATTCCAGCGTCAGCAGGCGAAGCAAGTCGTCCAGCGGGAAGTGCAGATAGGCACCGTTTTTGGGTGATTCACCCTGAGGGATCACCCAAAGGCGATTCAGCCCCAGAACGTGGTCGATGCGCAGGCCGCCCGCGTGCGCGAGGTTAGCGCGCAACATCTCGATGAAGGCGCGGTAGCCGTGGCGTTGCAGACCCTCAGGCGAGAAAGCAGAAATCCCCCAGCTTTGGCCCGAGCGGTTAAGGATGTCAGGCGGTGCACCGACAGTGAGGGAGGCAAGCAGCTCATCTTGCCGGCTCCACGCCTGGCTCCCACCGCCATCTGCGCCGACGGCCAGGTCCGCGATCAGGCCTACGCCCATCCCGCTGGTTCGAGCCGCTTCTTGAGCCCGCGCCAGCCCCCGTGCGATCAGCCATTGGCAGAAAGCGTGGAAACCGACCTCGTCAGCATGCTCGTGGGCAAAACGGGCCACCTCTGCGTGCGCGGGATTACGCCAGTGGTCGGGCCACTGGCGCCAATCCTGTGACTGGCCGGTACGCACACACTCGGCTTGCAACGCCTCGAAACGGCAGTGGCTCTCAAGGGCCTCACCGCCGCGATGGCGGAAGCTGGCAAAGTCTTCCCGCAGTGGATGAGCGCCGTGCTGGAAGTCTTCGTACAATACGCGAAGCAACTTCAGCTTGGCCTGGGACGCCGCAGGCCAGTCCACCAGGTCAAGCTGCTCAAGGGCGTGGAACTCCGGGCCCAGGCCGCTGCGCGAGAGCGCACTGGCCACTGCGTTGTCTCCCAGAATCAAGCCGGGCGATGCATACAGGCCGTTGAAGAACAGCCGGCTGGAGGGTGAGTAGGGGCTGTAGCGATGGGTATCGCTGGAGAACATCGCGTGCATGGGGCTGATTGCCACGGCGTCGGCGCCACGTTCACCGGCCGCTTTGGCAAATTGTTCGAGCGCAAGCATGTCACCGAAACCACCATCACCCTCGCGGCGCAGCGAATACAACTGCACACCCAGCCCCCATAACCGGGGGGTGGGCGAGCTGGCTACATCCTGCGCGCTGTAGCAATGTTGCGGAGCGACCGCCACGGTGAAATGGCGCCCTTCGACAGTGAGCTCGTGGTAGCCGACGGGCAATAGGCCGGGCAGCCGAGCTTCGATATCCAGTTTCAATTCAAGGCTCGCACCGTCTTCCTGCTGCACGTTGCACAGCGCATGCGGGGCGAACCAGCGGCCCAGTGCCAAAGGCTGGGCGTAGTCAGCTGTCAGCAGCGGCGGCAGGCTTCTGGAGTCATGGGCATCGTTCAAGGCCTGCAAGCTCGCCTGCGCCTGCTCATCGTTGTCAGCCGGGTGCCCGAGCCCACTGAGCACCTTGCGCAGTACGTCCGGCGCCACCCGCTGAGGCTGGCCATTGGCATCGACCCAGTCGATGGCGATACCCGCGGCCTTAGCCAGTTTCTCTACTGCATCCATTCAATAAGCCTCCGCAGCTTCGCGAGGCAACAGGCTCACCAGGGCGCAGTACGCCGGTAGCTTGTCGAGCGCGGCAGTGTCTGTAGCGCCCTCACGGCTGTCGAACATGCGGCAGGTAGGGAAGGGCAATTCGCACTTGACGGCTTCCTCGCCAAGGTTCAGATCGATCTGAAGGCCGCTGCCGTCGCCCAGACGCCAGCGTGCGCTGACGGCTTTGGAGCCTATTACCTTGCACCCCAGTGAGCGGCTACCGGGCAGGCGGTGGAACAGCTCGCGCCTGCGCAGGGTAAGCAGCTCACGATAAAGGCTGACCCAAGGGCCGTTCTGTTGCGACTCGAACTGGGCCAGGCGAGGGCGCGACGCTTCGAAAGTCGCTTCGGCATTGGGATCAGGAATCTTGGCGCGCTGCTCCGGGTCCTGGAATGCGCTGAAGTCCTTGAATTCCGAGCGGCGCCCATTGCGCACTGCTTCGGCCAGCTCACCGTGGAAATCGGTGAAGAATTGAAAGGGCTGTTCAGCCGCCCACTCATCACCCATGAACATCAGGGGTATCATGGGGCTGGTGAGCAAGAGGGTAGTGGCTGCACGCAACGCCGGCGCCGGGCACAACCGGGCAAGCCGTTCACCGAATGCGCGGTTGCCGATCTGGTCGTGATTCTGCAGGAACAACACGAATGCCTGCGGGCTGAGATGGCCGCTGGGCTCGCCTCGTGCCTTGCCGTGCCGGTTCTGGTGCCCTTGGAACACAAAGCCCTCGCTCAGGCAGCGTGCGAGCTTCTCGACAGTCTGATCTTCGTAGTCGGCGTAATAGTGCTCGGTTTCGCCGGTCAACAACACATGCAGGACATTGTGGCCGTCATCGTTCCACTGCGCGTCATAGCCCTGGCGCAGGAGCTGGG
Organism: Pseudomonas sp. URIL14HWK12:I12; assembly: GCF_003097135.1. Taxonomy (GTDB): domain Bacteria; phylum Pseudomonadota; class Gammaproteobacteria; order Pseudomonadales; family Pseudomonadaceae; genus Aquipseudomonas. Next base: position 34,165 of record NZ_QEQL01000004.1, on the reverse strand, counting down.
CCTGATTGTGCTCGTTTTCCAGATTCAACCAGATATGCCGGCCGTGCGGGGTATGTTGGCGAATGCGCTGAGCCAGCTCTTGCAAGAAGGTATTGTCCTCGATGGCATGCACCGCGTCGAAACGAAGGCCGTCGAAGCGGTATTCGAATAACCACATCAGCGCGTTATCGATGAAGAAGTCTCGAACCGGGCGCTTGCGAAAATCGATGGCCGCACCCCAGGGGGTATGTTGGTCTTCACGGAAAAAAGACGATGCATAGGCGTGCAGGTAGTTGCCGTCAGGGCCGAAGTGGTTGTAGACCACATCCAGCAGCACCATCAAGCCGTGGCCGTGCGCCGTGTCGATCAGTTGCTTGAGTTGTTCGGGCGTCCCGTAGGAGGCCTCGGCGGCGTAAGGGAGCACGCCATCGTAGCCCCAGTTGCGCGCACCACTGAATTCGGCGATTGGCATCAGCTCGATGGCTGTGATGCCCATAGCTGCAAGGCGTGGCAGGTGCTCGCGCACACCGTCGAAGCCGCCGAGCGCGCCTACGTGCAGCTCGTAAATCACGGCTTCGTGCCAAGGCCGGCCATGCCAATGATTGTGGCGCCAGACGTAGTTGTCAGGCTCCACCACGAGGCTGGGGCCCTGAACATCGCCGGCCTGCGCGCGGGCGGCCGGGTCAGGCACGGTCACTGCCTGGCCATCGGCGGCCTTCACATGGTAGCGATAGGCGCTGCGCTCAGGGCAGGGGGTTTCAACACTGAACCAGCCGCCTTCCTGGGGCTGCATGGGAACTGACGCCCCCTCATCGAATATGACACTGACATTATCGGCGTCAGGGGCCCACAAAGCGAAACGGACCAAGCCGCTGGGCAGGCGTTGGGCGCCGTGGCTCCACGGTTCATGTTGCTCTACAGCCATCGAAGCCTTCTCCCGGGTTCAGTAACGTCCATTGCGCGCAACTGCGCGTTGCACCAGTTTTACGTACAGGTCGGCATAGGGTGCGACCGCCTGGCTCCAGTTGAAGGGTTGGGTCATTGCACGGCAGCGCATGGCGCTGAGCAGTTCTGGCTTGCCAAAGGCATAGAAGGCGCGGTTGACTGCATTGAGGTATTCGTCAACAGATGCGCCATCGAACAGAAAACCGGTCACGCCGTCTTCGATCGTGTCGGCCAAGCCACCGGTGTTGCGCGCGATGGGCAGGGAACCAAAGCGCTGGGCATACATCTGGCTCAGCCCGCACGGCTCGTAACGCGATGGCATCAACAGGAAGTCACTGCCCGCGAACATCCGGCGTGCGTCGGTCTCATTGAAGCCAATGCGGACGCCAATGCGACCGGGGTGGCGCAAGGCGAGCTCACGCATTGCTTGTTCTTCTTCCGGTTCGCCGCGGCCGATGATGACCATTTGGCCGCCTCGCTCAACGATGGCGTCGGCAACACCAATGGTGAGGTCCAGGCCTTTTTGATAGACCAGTCGCGACACCACGGCGAACAGAGGCCCCTCGCTATCGTCGAGCTCGAACAGCTCGCGAACATGCTGGGCATTGGTGCGCTTGCCGTCCCAGTCATTGAGGCTGAAAGGGCAGACCAGGTGGGAATCAGTTGCGGCCTCCCAGCTCTCGTCGATGCCATTGGGAATACCACTGAGCTGGCCCTGGTGGGCTTTGCTGCTCAGGAAGCCGTCCAGGCCGCAGCCGAATTCGGGGGTGGTGATTTCACGAGCGTAGGTCGCACTGACAGTCGTGATGTGGCTGGAGTAGGCGAGGCCGGCCTTGAGAAACGACAGTTTGCCGTAGAACTCCATGCCTTCCTGCTGCAGTGCGTGTTCCGGAATGGCCAGTTCGGGGCAGCACGCCAGGCTCACGGTACCCTGGTAGGCAAGATTGTGGATGGTGAAGAGTGTGGGCACATTCACACCTCGCCAGTGCATGTAAGCCGGTGCCAGGCCTGCGGGCCAGTCGTGGGCGTGAACCAGGTCGGGCTTCCAGTGCACCATCCCTTGGCCGGCGGCTATTTCGCACGCCGCCATACCCAGGCGAGCGAAGCGGATGTGGTTATCTGGCCAGTCGCGGCCATTGTTGGCACCGTAGGGGGTGCCATCGCGCTCATACAGTTCGGGGCAAAGCAGTACATAAATCACCAGGCCATCGGGCATGTCCATCCGGCCGATCTTGCAAGGCGGAAGTGCAGCATGCCCACCCAGCTCCCCAACGGTATGAATTGGGTGGCCGCTGTTGACCACTTGGGGGTAACCGGGTATCAAAATCCGCACGTCATGAAGGTGAGCCATGGCGCGGGGCAGCGCTGCCGACACATCGCCAAGGCCACCGCTCTTGACCAGGTCTGCCATTTCCGAGGTGACAAACAAAACGCGCTTACGGTCAGGGTTCGGCGCGGTAGTGGGCTGGGACATCTTGCCGGTCGAAGTAATGGCGGGCACCGGTATGACCTCGGCTGCCTGCTGGTTGAAGCGCTCTGCGTGGGTTTCGACTGCGGCACTGATCATTACACTCTCCCAATTCATTAAGTTACATCTGGCAATACACTCTGTTTATCGTTCTGGTCCTTTCCCTGGTGTCACCTTGCAAAAGCCGGGCACAGATTTCATGCCGTTGAGCGCCAAGGCTAGGTGTTGCGGTACCGCCACGGGAGGGTAACGGCCGTGGCAGAGCAGCCACGACGTACCCGACAGATGACCTTCGCGAGCTCTCATAAGTTTCGACTTTATTTAGCGAAACTCTCAGGCGGTCGTTTAACGCACTGTGAGTGTAGGTACGGGGAGCAAAAGCGCCTCCAGCCGCACGTTAAAAGTGCGTAGAGCTATCTACCGCGTTTCATTACCGAGCATCGCGCCCAATGGCAGTTTTCTGCCCTGAGGACATGCGCCATGCGCCCACCACTTTCGTTACTCAATCAAGTGCTCGATCAGGCCAGCCTGCTCAGCGAAGTTGCCACGCGGTTTTGCCCACGGCCGTCACTGTGTGGGTGGGCCGCTTCGTTTCTGGATGACTACATCGCAGAGCTTCACAGCGCCTTGCCTGCCTCTGGAGAGCTATGGTTGGCCACCCCCGTTTATTTGGACGACGAAACACAAGAAGGTTTTCAGGGTTATGACCTCAATCCCTTGCCTTGGGTATTGATCGACAGCAACTTGCGCGGTGATCCGTTGAATTTGATTCAAGGATGGCATTTCGTTACCGACCAGGCGGGTAACGAAAACCCTCGTCAGTTACCAATTGATATGGACGAATTGACGCTTTGGCTGGACGAAGGGGCGCGTCATATGCAGGGCGGGTTCGCGCAAAGCTTGGTCGGGTGGTGGGGCGCGCCTGACACCCAATCTCACCAGACACCCTGGGCCTGGCTGGCTGACCATCTGCGCGGTGCGATGCTGCGAGAGGCGTCTTCGGGCCTTGACCCTGCCGATGCTGCAGCATTGCGGGCGCTCGCCGACCGCCGTGGCGCAGGGACGGACGCAGGGTTGCTGAACATCGTCGGCGATCAGGGTTACTTACCGTTGCCAGGCAACCTGGAGCCCGCGCTGCTGATTCGCCAACCCCATGTTCAACCGGGTTGGGAGCGGTTGATACTGTGGGCGCCCAAGGTCGGAGCGGTGGTATTCCGTGACTGGCCGTCCATGGCGCATTACATCAGCCAAGCGATGTCACTCGATATTGGGCAGCCGCAGGTCACGCTCGAATGTCGACGCTTCGAGGGTGATGCGTTTGAGGCCATGGCTGGCCGGGTGCTGGAGATCCAGATGATTTGCTGGCCGCCCTTGCTGGAGCTTGCGCGCGACCATCGCTTGACCGCCCCGACGGTGGCCATGCTGGTAGATCAGTTGACAGGACTGCTGACTTTCGACCGGCTGGACCGACAGGCCTTGGGCAAGCAGATAGCCAAAGGCTTGCCGGGCTGGTTGGTCAAGGCCAGCGACCAGGACCGACAGCGATACGCCGAAGGGCTCGGGCGCCTTGCACTGAGCCGCCAGGTGGGCGATTTTGATTGGCTGGAAGGGGTCCCCTCGTTGGACGAATGGACCCGCAAGCGCTTGCTGGCTCAAATGCGTGTCGACTGGCCCGAAGACCCGTTGCCGGATATCGACGAACTTGACCTGAGATTGTTGACCAACGAAAGCGCCATGGCCTCGGTGGTCAGCAGTGGTGAAGGCCTTCTGGAGGAGCACAGCATCAGCCTTGTACGGCTGGCTCAGCTTAATCGCGCCGGACGACCCCGGGGCGAGCTGACATTGCACGTACGCCCTGGCCAAAAACTGCCGCCAGGCTTTGATCGTGACTACGTCGAGCAATTAGTGCACGAAGTGGACATTGGCGGGAATTACCTCAGCCTTCTCAGAGCGCAGTTGCAGGGGCCTGGGCTTGAGCCTGAGAGGCGCCGGCAAGTATTTCTGCGGCAGTGGTCCATTCAACTGGCCCAGCAGGCTCTGGAGCATTCGTTGCGAGATGCGCACGGCTTTAGCTCGGAGACGGCGCAGATGGTAGCTGTCGCCGTCGGCGGGACAGGCGAAATGCGCCTGCATGCGATCATGCGCCCCTTGGTGCTTGAGGCGTCGGCGAGCCAGAAGGCCTGCCCAACAGCAGTGTTTGTGATCGGGCCTGGTGATTGCGGCGAGGGCCCCCGAGTACTCTACACGCCCCTGCGCAACCCAACCTTGCAGGCGTTCACTTCCATGGCCGCCCTGGAAGACGGCCTTCGTGAAGAAGGAGAGTTGCAACGGTTTGTGATCGATTGGCTCAAGCCAGAGGTACGCAATGTCTACGCTAATGGCGGGCTTGCGCAACCCCACATTGTGCGATTCGGGCAAGGCGATGAGTTCGCGCCTTTGAGCGTTCCCGCCCCGGCCGCGATCCGTGAAGGCAGCGCTTTGATATCGCCCGGTGATGCAGTGCACGCTGCGCTGGTCGAAGCGATGATCGATCTGGCCGACCGGCGTACCGTTTCCAACGCTGAAAGTCGCTGGATCTCCTTTGGCGCATTGGCGTCGGCGCTCTTTGAAGCAGTGCTGCCTTTTGTGCCGGGCCCTTTCGGCGTTGCCGGGTGGGTGTTTGGGTTGCTGGAGCAGGTCGGCGAGCTGCTTGAACAAGAGAGCAACGGTGCGCAGCAGCCCAATAGCCCGCAGGCGCTGACCGGCCTGTTATTCAATGTGTCGCTGTTTCTGTTTGCCGAGGCGCTTCATTTGCCCGCTGCACTGAACGCTAGGAAGTCGACCAAGGGAAATCTGACCCGGCCGGCGACAGAGCGTGCCAGGGTCCTCATAGAGCATGCAGAGATTCAAGAGCCGGTACCGCCATCGGCACCCCTGTTATCGTTCAGTTGGGCCAGCGCCCGTGCCCAGCTGCCGCCCGAGCGGCTCCAGGCCCTTCGGGCAATGCGGCAGGCGCTACCGGCCGGCCATGGCAGCCCTGCACCCTATGGGCAGATGGCAGGTTTGTATGTGGCAGATAATGCCCTTTACGTGCGCCTGGCTGAGGGTGACTTCCAAGTTGCGTTCGATGAACACGCCCAGCTGCGGGTAGTGAACCCCGTGCGACCTACAGTGCCGGGCCCTTGGCTGGCCCGAGATGAAGCAGGGCGCTGGCGGCTCGATACCCGTCTGCGTTTGCTAGGCGGTGGCGACAGCGCCCAGGCACTGGATCGCCAGGTCGAGAGCCTGCGCGCCATGGCCAATTACGAAAGCTGGATTAGCACGTTCGCCAATGACCTCAAGGCCTTGGATTTCACTGTCAACCTGATTGCCAGCACTCGCGCCTCTGAGCGCCCGTCTCGCGAGCAAGAGGCCCAGCAACTGCACGACAATTTTCATGTGCGCTTGAGCACCCTGATCGACAGAGCCGACACCTTGGCCAGCCAGCTGGAGGAAGCCAATCGGCATTACGCGTTACGGAATTATTGGGAACGTCAAGGCAGGCTAATGAAGATACGTATCTCATTGCAGCTTCGCAGGATCGCCAACCGTCGTAATCAATTGGCCGGCCTGACCAAGGATTGGGAGGCCAAGAAGCAGGCCGCAAGCGCGTTGTTGCAGCAGCCCGCCTATATAGAGTCATTGCGCAGCCGCATCGGCTGGTTGGACGAAATGCTGATGGGAAACCGGCTTGTGGATCAACTGCTCGACGATCTTGTGCGGATACCCAGGATCGGCAAACAGTATCGTGAGGAGTTGCAACCTCGGCTCGAAAAGCTGCCCAGCCCATTGCTATGGCACCGTACCAGATTGTCATTGATGGGCGTGCTGGGGTTGCATGTGGCGGGGGTTCAAGCACCCGAAGTCGCGCAGGCGGCGAGCAACTGGCTGGAGTCGGCGCTTGAAATGGCGCACCGCTATGAGCAGGTGCTGGATGAGGACGCGGTGCGCCAGCAGTTGCCAGAAACCACACCGATAGCAGAGCGATTGGCGGCTGCCAATTCCAGCGCTGGTACGCTGGAGCAGGTGCTCCAGGGCTTCCGGGCGGCCGCTGACGGGCTGGCCTTCGCCCGTGATGGGGCCCCGCTGGGGCTGCTGGGGCAGGATTTCACCGCACTGCTCCATGCCGTGGTGGCGCTTGGTGATCAGGTAGAGGCCAGCTTGCAGCAGGTGTTGGAGCGTGAGCTGCGCCTGCGCCGCTACGAGCGCAAGGCGAGCCGCAAAGCCCAGCGCAAACTGGATAAAAGCCAGCATCGAGCGCCCAGCAGGGTGGTTACTCTCCGCAAACCGGTAGCCGAGCCCTTGCCCTTGTTGCCTGAAGAACCCGTGGAGCAGATGCTTCGCCACCTGGCCATAAGCCCGCCTGCTACCGGGGTCAAGAACCTCATGAAGCAAGCCCGCACACGCCTTGATGGAACGGCCAAGCTCGTGCAGCGGGTGCGTGGATGGGTCAGCGACCAGCGCATACCCGTAGAGATGGAAGAATTGCTGACCGAGCCAGCCAGAGAACTGGACAAGCTCGCCGATATGCTGGAGCAAGCATCGCGGCAAGCAGTTGAGAACCCCCCTGCGGGCGGCCTTGAATTGCGGCAGTTGGTTCAGCGGCTGCGCAGCACCGCCGATGAGCTGCGGGGGGAGGGCAGGCAGGTACGTATCGAGACCATATTGATCCGGCCGCCCACCGGTGACAACTTAAGCTGGTTATTGCAGCAAAATGAGGCGAGCATTGGCCCCTTGGGCCCTGAGCAGCCGCTCAAGACCGGCCAGGGTGAGGGGGACCGGCTACGTGAAGCGCTGATCAATAAACGAGATGGCACACCGCTGTGGTATGCGCACTTCCACTACACCCATTCCGGTGAATTGGTTGCTAGCCATCTGAAAACCGCCGCTCAACGTTTCGACGGGTTGGGAAAACAGCTTCAGCAAGCGCAGGCCGGAAAATCGGTGGTCGCTATTTGGCGCGGCCGGCTGAGTGAAGTGCAGGTCAGGGCGATGTTCCCGCAAGCGCTTCGGTCCTGAGCTCTTGCCCACGAAAAACGCCCCTGGCACCTGAAGGTGCCAGGGGCGTTCAGAGGCGCGAATGGTCAAGCGATGCGCGCTTGGCCCTCGTAGCTCAGCATGGCGCGCTGGGCTTGGACCAACAGCGCGGTCAGGCGAGCCACTTCGTGCTCCAGCTGCAGGCGCTGGTCTTTGAGTTCGTTGAGTTCGTCCCGGCGGATGGTGACATAAAGGGTTTGCGGAATATTCGCAGCTACTACGGTTCCCATGGCGTACCTCACATGGCTAAACACTGATTTAAACGGCCTTGGCCGGGACTTTTCATGAACCTGGCTGCTACCGTTGTCGGGACGGATTTTGATTTCTTGAGCGTGATTTGGGAACTTTTTTATTTTTCATGGTCCCCGTGCCCTGAGCGTGATTACCTGCAAGAGGCCGCGCGGTGCGGGTTTCATGGCGTCAACCGTTCGTCGCCTGGCTTTTGGCGATTTCACGAAACCTTCCAGATGCGCACCCGGACTAACTCCTGAAACCGCCGCTGCGTTAAGCTTGCAGGGCTTTTTCTTATTTTCTGGAGTAAACCGGCATGCAATTGGGAATCGTGGGACTGGGTCGCATGGGTGGCAACATTTCAAGGCGCCTGATGCGCGGTGGCCACACGACCGTTGTGTATGACCGTAACGAGCAAGCGGTGCAGGCATTGGCCGGGGATGGCGCGCAGCCTGCCAGCGGCTTGGCAGACCTCGTCGCCAAACTGGAGCGCCCCCGCGCGGTATGGGTCATGCTGCCGGCAGGCGCCCCGACCGAGAGCACGATCAATGAACTGGCGGGGCTGTTGGAGCCGGATGATGTGATCATCGACGGTGGTAACACCATGTACAAAGATGACATCCGCCGCGCCAAGGCGTTGGCCGAGCAGCAGCTTCACTACGTGGATGTGGGCACCTCGGGCGGCGTATGGGGCCTGGACCGCGGCTTCTGCATGATGATCGGCGCCGAAGACGCCGTATTCGAACGGCTCGACCCCTTGTTCGCCACCCTCGCTCCGGGTGTGGGTGATATTCCCCGCACTAAGGGCCGCGAGGGTGAGCCTACCCGTGCCGAGCATGGTTATATCCATGCTGGCCCCGTTGGCTCGGGGCACTTCGTCAAGATGATTCACAATGGCATCGAGTACGGAATGATGCAGGCCTTTGCCGAGGGCTTCGACATTCTTAAAACCAAGAATTCCGAGCAACTGCCGGAAGATCAGCGCCTGGCGCTCAATATGGGTGACATCGCTGAAGTTTGGCGCCGCGGCAGCGTGGTCTCGTCTTGGCTGCTGGACCTCACCGCCGACGCGTTGGTGGGCGACCCTGAGTTGGCGCAGTATTCGGGGTCTGTTTCCGACAGCGGTGAAGGGCGTTGGACCATTGACGCGGCGGTAGAGCAGGCAGTGCCGGCGCCTGTACTGGCTGCTTCGCTCTTCGCGCGGTTCCGTTCTCGCCAGCAAGCGACTTACGGTGACAAGATGCTCTCGGCCATGCGCTTCGGCTTCGGCGGCCACATCGAAATCAAGAAGTAACTCCAAGGGCGCCCCGGGCTGGCGCCCTGCCGCCCCGGGGCGCGTCGTCCGCGCCCTGATCGAGGTAACGCAATGAAGCGAGGCACATCAAAGGTCGAACCGGCTCCAGCCTGCAATCTTTTCCTGTTCGGCGCCCATGGCGATCTGGTCAAGCGGCTTCTGATGCCGGCAGTTTACAACCTGGCACGCGATGGATTGCTCGACGAAAACCTGCACATCATCGGCGTTGACCATAACGAAGTCGACGACCACACATTCGCCGAACGTCTTAAGGCGTTCATTCTCGAACAGGCCAAGGCCAAAGACCCCATCAATGGCGACAAGGCCATTGACCCGGCAGTGTGGGAGCGGCTCGCCCAGCGCATCAGCTACATCACTGGCGACTTCACCAACGACGACACTTACCAGGCTCTCGGCCGGCGCATCCAAGAGAACGGCACCGGCAATGCGGTGTTTTACCTGGCAACCTCGCCCCGGTTTTTTCGTGAGGTATCCAGCCGCCTGGGCCGGGCCGGGCTGCTGTATGAACAGCCAGACGCCTACCGTCGCGTGGTCGTGGAAAAGCCTTTCGGGCATGACCTGGCGTCGGCGCAGGCGCTGAACCACGACCTGCTTCAGGACATGGCTGAAACCCAGATCTACCGCATCGATCATTACCTGGGCAAGGAAACTGTCCAGAACATAATGACCAGCCGGTTTTCCAACGGCATTTTCGAGGCTTTCTGGAACAACCACTATATCGACCACGTGCAGATCACCGCCGCAGAAACCGTTGGGGTGGAGAGCCGTGGCAACTTCTACGACAGCATCGGCGCGTTGCGCGACATGGTCCCCAATCACCTGTTCCAACTGCTGGCGATGGTGGCGATGGAGCCGCCGGCGGCATTCGGTGCCGATGCTGTGCGTGGCGAAAAAGCCAAAGTGATCGGCTCGATTCGCCCCTGGAGCCCCCAGGAGGCCTTGGCCAACTCGGTACGGGCGCAATACCAGGCCGGCAACGGCCAGGCAGGCTACCTTGAAGAACCCAAGGTCGACCCCGCCAGCCGTACCGAAACCTATGTCGCGCTCAAGGTCATGGTCGACAACTGGCGGTGGGTGGGGGTGCCGTTCTACCTGCGCACAGGCAAGCGCCTCACCGTGCGCGACACTGAAATCGCCATCTGCTTCAAGCAAGCACCCTACGCCCAGTTCCGCGATACCGAAGTCGACCAGCTCAAGCCCAACTACCTGACCATTCAGATCCAGCCCAACGAGGGCATGTGGTTCGACCTGCAGGCCAAGCGCCCGGGGCAAGCACTGGTGATGGAAAACGTCAAACTCGGTTTTGCCTACAAGGACTACTTCCAGATGGGGCCCTCTACGGGTTACGAGACGCTGATCTACGACTGCCTGACCGGCGATCAGACGCTCTTCCAGCGGGCCGACAATATCGAGAACGGATGGCGCGCGGTGCAGCCGTTCCTCGATGCCTGGGCTCAAGGCGGTAACGTCAGCGGCTATGCAGCAGGCAGTGACGGGCCTGCCGAGGCAGATGAACTGCTGGCACGCGATGGCCGCCGCTGGCATTCGCTGGGCTGACCTGCCGATTTATTTCATGCCCCCGCCGTGCAAACCGTTTCGATCAAAGGTGGTCACACTAGCAAGGCAGCGCCTGGCGCTGCCGGCCTTCTACCGCAAACGAGGTTGCCTACCGCATGCCTGCATTGATCGAAGACTATGCCCTGATCGGCAACTGCCGTACCGCTGCACTGATCGACAAAACCGGTTCGCTGGACTGGCTATGCTTCCCCCGCTTCGACGGCCCTGCGTGCTTCGCAGCATTGTTGGGCAACGAGGAGAATGGCCACTGGCGCATCGGCCCGGCAGACGATTCGGTACAGGTCAGCCGGCGCTACCGTGAGAACACCCTCATTCTGGAAACCACGTTCACTACCCGCTCCGGAACCGCGCGGCTGATCGACTGCATGCCGATGGCCGAGCACCATAGCGTGATCCGAATCGTGGAAGGGCTGGAGGGCGAAGTACCGTTCGACATGGACTTGTCGATTCGCTTCGATTACGGCAGCAGCATCCCTTGGGTTGAACAACCCCGTGACCAAGTACTCACTGCCGTCGCGGGCCCCGAGCGGCTGGTGCTGTTCAGCGACAAGCCGCTCAAGGCTCGTGATCATCATACCGGTAGCCAGTTCACCGTGCGCCCCGGTGACCGCCTGGTGTTTACGCTCACCCACCAGGGCTCCGTTCAGCCACTGGCTGAGCGTTTCGATGCCGAGCTTGCCCTTCAATGCACTGAGGCGTATTGGCTCGAATTCGCCGGCCGCTGCCCGGACCTGGGTCGTTTCAGCGAACAGGTACGCCGTTCGTTGATCACGCTCAAGGCGCTTACCTACGAGCCCAGCGGCGGTATCGTCGCTGCGGCAACTACTTCCCTGCCAGAACGCCTGGGTGGCGAACGAAATTGGGATTACCGCTTCTGCTGGCTGCGCGATGCAACCATGACCTTGTTGGCATTCATCAACTTGGGCTATGTCGAGGAGGCCAATGCCTGGCGTGAATGGCTGATGCGTTCAGTGGCAGGTAGCCCCGAGCAGATGCAGATCATGTATGGCTTGGGAGGAGAGCGGCGCCTGCCGGAGTACACATTGGACTGGCTGCCTGGCTATGAAGGCTCGCGCCCGGTGCGTATCGGCAACGCGGCAGCCACCCAACGGCAGCTGGATGTCTACGGTGAGGTCGTCGATGCATTGAGCCAGGCCATTCGGGCCGGTATGCCCCGGCACCCCCGCAGCGCTTCGATTTTTCGCTTGGTGATGAGGTTTCTGGAGAAGGCCTGGCGCCAGCCTGATGAGGGCATCTGGGAAATTCGCGGTGAGGCCAAGCATTTCGTGCACTCCAAGGTCATGGCTTGGGTCGCATTCGATCGTGCGGCGCACCTGGCCGATGCCAATGAGCAAGAGTTGGGTATGGGTAAGCGCTACCGTGCTATGGCCGACCAGATTCATGCGCAGGTCTGCGAGCAGGGCTTCAATAAGGAGTTGGGATACTTTGTGCAGAGTTACGGTGCCACGGAAGTGGACGCCAGCCTGCTCCAGATCGGCCTCACAGGATTCCTGCCAGCCGACGATCCGCGTTTCGTCGCCACGGTCGAGGCGATAGAGGCGCAATTGGTGCGTGACGGGCTGGTGCTGCGCTACCTGACCCACCGCATGGATGACGGCCTGACCCCAGGCGAGGGGACGTTCCTGGTGTGCTCGTTCTGGCTGGCTGATGTTTACGCGTTGCTGGGGCGCAAGGCTGATGCAGAGGCGATGTACGAGCGCTTGAGCGGCCTGTGCAACGACGTAGGCCTGCTTGCCGAGCAATATGACCACGAAGGCCAACGAATGCTGGGCAACTTCCCACAGGCTTTCAGCCATATCGGCATCATCAATACCGCATTGAACTTGCACCGGGCCGAGTGCCCGGCCCAAGCTCGAGCTCATGGGGGTGAGCCGGCGCCTGCCGAACAACCCACGGCGCAAGCCACGCCCTGAATGGCCACAATGTCGCGCCGGGCAGTTGCGCAAGGACGCTATGATGGGGCCCGCTTGCAGACAGGAGAACCTCATGCCCGAAGACAGCTTCCTCAGCCTGGAGCACCATGGCCCCATCGCCCATGTGCAATTAAACCGCCCGGCCAAGCGCAATGCGCTCAGCCAAGCTTTTTGGGAGCAGATCGGGCCGCTGTTCCAAGCACTGGACGATGACGACGCGGTGCGAGTGATTGTGCTCAGCGGCGCAGGTGGGCACTTTTGTGCCGGTATCGACTTGGCACTGTTGGCGAGCCTGGCCGGCCAAATGGGCGCAGATGCGGGCCGGAACGCTCGGCTGTTGCGCAACACCGTTCTGCGGTTGCAGGCCGGGTTGAACGCAGTCGCTCAGGTGCGCAAGCCCGTTCTGGCAGCTGTTTCGGGGCATTGTGTGGGGGCCGGGGTAGACCTGATCGCCGCCTGCGATCTGCGTTATTGCACTGACCAGGCCAGCTTCTGCCTCAAGGAGATCGACATGGGCATGGCAGCCGATGTCGGCACGTTGCAACGTTTGCCGCGGATCGTTGGCGAGGCCACGCTGCGCGAATGGGCTTATACCGGCTGCTCCATCAGCGCTTCGCAGGCCCAGGCTGCGGGGCTGGTGAACCGTGCTTATGCCGATGAAGCCGCGTTGCATGAAGGCATTTTTGCCATCGCCCGAGAGATTGCCGCAAAATCCCCGCTGGCCGTGCAAGGCACCAAGCGCATGATCGATTACATGCGCGACCATCGTATCGATGACGGCCTTGATTACGTAGCCACCTGGAATGCCGCCATGCTGCAGTCTGCAGACTTGAAGGTGGCCATGGCCGCAGCGCTGGCTCGGCAGCCCGCTATTTTCGACGATTGACCCATAAAGGATACACCCGATGCCTGAACGCTGGATCACTGCGGTACTGGACACTACTTCCACCGGCGGCTGGGCAGTCGCACGCTCGCCGAAAGGGTTCCTCCAAGGCAGCCAGGGTGTACTGTTCTCCCGCGACTGGCTCAAGCAAAAAGGCCTGCCGATCCTGTTCGAACATGGTATTGGTCGCTTCGACGGGGAGCCTGTCTACCTGATCGAGCTCGCAGATGCAGTGGCTCTGGACGGCTGCCAGTGGCAGGGGCTGCGCCAATTCATGCTCGAGCCGGGTTTCGAGCACTACCGGGTACTGGCCTACGCCGCGCAGATCGGAACATGGGCGCTGGAGCACCAGTTCTGTGGGCGCTGTGGCCAGCCGACCACACAGGTTGCGGGTGAGCGAGCGATGGCTTGCGCTCAGTGCGAGCTGCGGGCGTATCCGCGCATTTCGCCCAGCATGATCGTGTTGGTTACCCGCGGCGATGAAATCCTTCTGGCACGCTCACCGCGTTTCGTATCCGGGGTCTACAGCACCCTGGCCGGTTTTGCCGAGCCGGGGGAGTCTGCCGAAGAGTGCCTGGTGCGTGAGGTTCGTGAGGAGGTCAGCCTGGAGGTGAGCAACATCCGGTACGTCGGCAGCCAATGCTGGCCGTTCCCGCATTCGATGATGCTGGGCTTTCATGCCGACTATGCCGGTGGCGACATCGTGCCTCAGCCTGACGAAATCGAGGATGCGCGCTGGTTTCACGTTGACGACCTGCCGCCGCTTCCGGCATCGCGCTCGATTGCCCGCTACCTGATCGACCTCTACGTCGCACGACGGCTAGGCCTGCCCGAACCAGTGCTGCCAAGCTAACCGGGCGGTCAGCGCCAGCACCACGCAAATGAACACCGGGCGAATGAACTTCGCCCCTCCACCGATCGCACTGCGGGCCCCGAAAAAGGCGCCCAGCATTACGCACCCACCCATGCACAGGCCTACCAGCCAATCCACGCTGCCTGAAGTCGCGAACACTGCCAGCGCAGCGCCATTGCTGACGAAGTTCATGGTGCGGGCGACCCCGCTGGCGCGGACCATGTCGAGCGGGTACATCAGCAGCGAACTGACCGTCCAGAATGCACCGGTGCCCGGCCCGGCGACCCCATCATAGAAGCCCAGCGCCAGGCCCTGCGGAATCTGCCGGCGCTTGGCAATGGGCAAGTCGCTGTCCAACGGCGCATTGGGTGTGCGGCCGAACAGGACGTACAGGGCACAGGCGAAAACAATCAGAGGCAACATGCGGTTGAGCCACTCAGCCGGCAGGTAATGCGCTACACCCGCACCGAGCAGGGCACCGCCCAGCGTGCTCCAGAGCGCGCGCTTCCAGCGCCGGGGGTGGAACAGCTTGCGGCGGTAGAAGGTGAGGCTGGCGATGGCTGAACCGAATGTGGAGCTGAGCTTGTTGGTGCCTAGCACCAGGTGCGGCGGGAACCCCGCGGTGAGCAGTGCGGGTGTGGTCAACAGCCCGCCGCCCCCTGCAATGGCGTCGATAAACCCGGCCACGAAGGCGACGGCAGATAGCACCGCCAAAACGGCAGGGGCGACGGACAGTTCGAGAATCATGGGCAGGTCACAACCAGGGGGCGCGCAACCGCGCGCGCCGAAGGCCGCCATTCTACGCCAGCACGCCGCTCATGCCAGCAGCCCGCCATCTACTTCCAGTGCAGTGCCGGTGGTATAGCTCGCGGCATCGCTCGCCAGGTACAGCACGGCACCGGCCATTTCCTCGGGCCTTGCCATCCGGCCGAGCGGAATACGCGGCAGCCATTGCTTGAGGACCTGCGGGTTTTGAGTGAGTGCCGACGCGAACTGTGTATCGGTCAGGCCGGGGAGCAGGGCGTTGCAACGAATCCCCAGCGCCGCACACTCTTTGGCGAAAACCTGGGTCATGTTGATCACTGCCGCCTTTGTGATCGAATACACCCCTTGCATCGGTGCCGGCTGCACGCCATTGACCGACGCCACATTGATGATGCTGCCGCCGCCATGCTCGCGCATCAGCTTGCCTGCCGCCACGCAGGCGAAGAAATAGCCGCGCAGGTTGACGTCCACCGTTTTCTGAAAAGCTTCAGCGGTGGTGTCCAGCACATGGCCGAACTGCGGGTTGGTGGCCGCATTGTTGACGAGAATATCGAGCCGGCCGAATTCCTCGCGAATGCGTGTAAAGGCTGTCTCTATTTGAGCCAAATCACCCATGTGGCAGGCCAGTGCGGTGGCTTTGCCGCCATCGTCGCGGATACGCTGGGCGACTGCTTCGCAAGCTGGGGCTTTACGGCTGGCGACGATGACATGAGCGCCGTGTTGTGCCAGCAGGCGGGCGATAGCTTCGCCGATGCCACGGCTGGCGCCGGTGACCAAGGCGATCTTTGCGGAAAGGTCGAAGGGTGAAGAGGGCATGCTGGGCTCCTTTTGGGTTTCAAGGAGCCTAGCATCCAGCGACGAGCTACGGGCTATGCCGAGGCCTGATTGCGCTTGCAGATTGCTTCGTGCAACTTAGTTCAGACCCAACTTGCCGCGCAGGGTCGAGAGGTCTTCAGCCAGGGTGTTGACCGGGCCCACAAGCGCCTTGCGGTCCCGCTCTGAGACCTTGTCATAGGTTTCGAACCCACCGTCCTTGGTCTTGTACTTGGCCAGAATCTTGTCGACGGTGGCGAAGTTCTTCTCGACCTTGTCGGCGAACGCCTTGTCCTGCTTGAGGATCTGTGGCTTGAACAGCTCGAAGATCTTCTTGGCGCCGGTCACGTTGCCGTCGAAGTCGTACAGGTCAGTGTGGCTGTATCGATCCTCTTCGCCGGAGACCTTGGTTGCAGCCACTTCTTCCATCAGCGCAGCTGCGCCGCCGACCACTTTCTCGGGCGGGAAGGTCAGCTCGGCGATGCGTTGTTGCAGGTCCTTGACGTCCTTGATCAGGCCGTCGGCGAAGCCTTCGTAGCCTTGGGTAGTGTTTTTGGCGTACAGGCCATATTCCAGCCGATGGAAGCCGGTGAAGTCGTCTGCTTTCACACCCTGCTCATGGTCGTCCTCGCGCGAGTCGATCGACTTGTCCAAGTCGTCGAACAGTTCGGCGATCGGCTCGATGGCTTCATAGTGCACGCGGGTAGTGGGGTAGAGCTTCTTCGCGGTGGCGATGTCGCCTTTTTTCACGGCATCAGTGAAAGCCTGAGTTTCGGTGACCAGCTTGCCGACTTCTTCAGTGACGTAGATCTTGTAGTCGGAGATCGGTTGCACCAGGTCCAGCGACGAGGCACTGGCAGCGTAGCTCGGTGCGCTCAGCACACCGAGGGTGAACAGCAAAGCCAGAGGCGTTTTTTTCATGCGGGGCTCCCCAGTTGTCATGCGTCTTTGGTGATCAAGCGGTCTTGCTGTTGTCGGCTGCCTGCAGCAGCGAGCGGCCCATGAAATCGTCTTTGCCGATCACGCCGGGCAAGGCGAAGAAGTAGCCGCCCCCGGTGGGCTTGAGGTATTCCTCCAACGGCTCGCCGTTCAAGCGCGTCTGCACGGTGATGAAGCCTTTGAGCAGGTCGGCCTGGTAGCAGATGAACAGCAAGCCCATGTCAAGCTGGCCGTTTTTCATCACGCCATTGGAATAGTTGAAGGGGCGACGCAGGATCAGGTTGGCCTGCGAGGCGGCTGTGCGCGGGTTGGCCATGCGGATGTGCGAGTTCAGCGCGGTGACTTTGCCAGCCGGGTCCTTGCTGTAGTCGGGCACGTCGGTTTCGTGTTTGCCATCCATGGGCGCACCGGTCGCCTTCTTGCGGCCGAATATGGCTTCCTGCTCCTGCAACGGGGTGCGGTCCCAGCGTTCGACGAAGTTACGGATGATGCGCACGGCTTGGTAGCTACCGTGGGCGGCCCAGGCCGGCTCATCGCTGCCCGGCTGCACCCACACGATCTGGTCCATTGCCTTGGCATCGGCCGAATCAGGGTTGGCCGACCCATCGCGAAAGCCCAGAAAGTTGCGCGCGCTCTGCTCGGGCTCGCCAGGCTTGGTGGGCGCTTGCGGTGGCACGGTGCCTTCCTGTTTCCAGCGTACGTAAAGCAGGTCCGGTAGGTTCTTGACGATGTCGCGCAGGGCGTGAATGTTTGTGTCGGGCGTGTTGGAGCAGAACTGCAGGGTCAGGTCACCATGGCAGTTTTCTTCTTCCAGCGCGTCATTGGGAAAGCCCACCATCCGGATCAACCGCTTGGGCTTGGCGTGCGCCAGGCCATAGCGATCATCGAACAACGAGGCCCCCACCGCCACCGTGATGGTCAGATTGTCCGGGGTGACGTTGGGGCCAAGAATGCCCGAATCCAGCGGCGGCAGCTTAGGGTCGACGTCGGCGACCGGGCCGCCTTTGGTCAGGAAGCGGATGCGCTCGTCCAGCGTCCGGAACATCCGCTCCAGATCGTCACGGTCGTTGGCGAGTACATCGAAGGCCACCAGCATGCCTGCAGCCGGGCGGGGCGTAACGATGCCGGCCTGGTGCACGCCTTCATAGGGCTGATGATCCTGGGTCTTGTCACTCTTGGGCGCGTCTGTGACCTGGTGCTCGGCGTGCGCGCTGGCAGCGTGAGCCCCCATCGGGCAGGTCAGGGCACCGCCGGCCAGCGCGGCCCCGGCGGCACCAAGACCCAGCAGTACGCGGCGGCGGTCGGGGGAGTGGGCGTTACAGTCTTTATCGCTCATCGGTTCTGTTCCACGGTGTTACAGGGCCGACAGGCCCAGGGCCTGGTCGATACCGTCAAGGCTGTCGGCCAGGGCTTTGGCAGCGCTCGCCAGCGCCTTGCGCTGGTCGTCGCCTACTTTGTCGTACGGGCGATAACCTTGGCCTTCACGCAGGGCATCGAGTTGGGCCTTGAGCGCCTGCCGATTGCTGTCGAGTTGCGAGACCAGCGAAGCGGCTCGCTTCTCCAGGAGCGGATGCATCAGGTCGATGACCTTGCCGGCACCCTCCAGGTTGGCCGCGAAACCGTTCAAGTCCAGATGGCTATAGCGCTCTTCCTGGCCATTGAAGCGGTTCTCGCCCAGGGTGCGCAGGTTGCGCGAAACGATGCTGACCAGCTGGTCCGGCGGGATGGGGGTCGCCAGCAGCTGGGCCTTAAGGGCGGTCACATCGGCCTGCAAGCGGTGGGCTATCGGGGCCAGGCCCTCGATGCTGTTTTGCTCGAACAGGCCGTACTCAAGGCGGTGGAAACCAGTAAAGGCCGGGTCTTGCTCGCGCTTTTCGTAATAGTCGGCGCGCGCGTCGATGGCATTGTTGAGCTCGGCAAACCGTTGCGCGGCCGGTGCGATGCGCTGGTAGGAAGCTCGGGCAGGGGCGTAGGCTGCGCGTGCGCCCGCCAGGTCGCCGGCATCGATAGCCTGGGCCAGTGCGTCGACGCCTTGGATCAAGCCGGTGCCCTGGATGCTCAGGTAAACGCGGTACTCCGACAGCGGGCCGAGAAAGGCGGTCATCTCCGGGCGCGCTTTGGCGCGAGCTTCGGATTCAGCCGTAGCGGTCACTTTCAGCGTGCCGCGCGGGTTGGACAGCAGGCCGCAGGTGATGGCGTATTCGCCTGGCTCGAGGTTGGCATTGATCACCTGGCTCAGGCCGGGCGTGATGTTCTCACGCTCCTCGACCACCAACACGCCGTCGAGTATTTCCCATTCGACTGCGCGGTCGCTGGCGTTGACGATACGAAAGCTCGTCTTGCCTGCCGGCACGGTCAATGCATTCGGCTCGCACTGTTTGGGGTGGATGGTGACGGTGATCTCACTGCCGGCGTTGGCCTTACGCTTTTCGCCAGCGACCTTAGAGGCATAGTAGAACAGGCCGCCTGCGGCGATCAGAACGACCACCGAGCCTGCCACCGCCGCACGCAGCAGGCGGGGCGGCTGTTGAGTTGGGTTGGACATGGTGCCCCTTAAGGCTGGGTAACGGGAGAGGTTGATCGGGCAGGCGCCGGCTTGCCCGGAAGGAAAAACAGGATCAGGGCGAAGGCCATGTACAGGGCCCATGCGCCGAGAACACTCACGGTGGGAGCATCCTGATAGCCGAACATGCCTGCCAGAACAGAGCCGACGGGGCCGTCCATTGGCAGCGTTGCGCTGACGTCGAACACCACTTCCTGAAGGCTGTTCCAGACACCGGCTTCATGCAGCGAGCGTACCGAGTTGGCCAGAATCCCGGCCGCGACCACCAGGATGAACAGGCCTGTCCAGCGGAAGAACTGGGACAAGTTGAGCTTGAGGCTGCCTCGATAGAGTGCTAGCCCGATCGCAACGGCACCTAGCAGGCCAAGCAACGCGCCGAGCGGTGCGCCCAGGCCTTCGCTTTGCTGAAAGATCGCCAGCAAGAAGAAGACTGTCTCCAGGCCCTCCCGGGCGACGGCGAAAAACACCATGGCGATCAACGCAAGCGTCTGGTTGCGCGACCCTGCCAGGGCCTGTTCCAGCGAACCGTGCAACTCGGTTTTGAGCGAACGGGCCACCTTGCGCATCCATACCACCATGGAGCTAAGGATGATCACGGCCATGAAGCCGATGAGCGACTCGAATAGCTCCTGCTGTTTTTGCGGAAACTCGGCAGCCACCAGCTCAAGGCCGCCACCCACCAGCAGCGCCAATGCGCCGGCCAGCAACACGCCGATCCAAACAGCCGGCATCCACTGGCCGCGGCCGGTTTGCTTGAGGTAGCTGGCAATGATGCCAACAATGAGCGCGGCTTCAATCCCTTCGCGCAGCATGATCAAAAAAGGAACGAGCATTTACTGCAAACCGCCTGCTAATGAAAGTGCGCAGTTGTAACATAATGAGAACCATTACTGAATACCCTGCTAGCTTTTTCGTGCGCTGGGTCAAGCTTCGTATCGCCGCACCTTTGCAAGCCGGCCCCTGCTGATGCCTTGCGTCAAATCCCTTCGCTTGGCTATTGCTGCGCGCGGCCTGCGCCCTTAGACTGCCGCCCCTCATACGCAATGCCGGGCGCCCACTGTGCCCTTATCGTGTTCGCACGCAGGTTTTAATCGAGAGATCCATGACGAAGGATGAGCTGCTGGCGATGCCGGCCGACGACTACATGAACGCCGCGCAACTGGCCTATTTCCAGGGAATGATCCAGGCCCTGAAAATCGAAACCCAGGAGCGTATCGAGCTGAGCCGCCAGGCCATCGAGAGCCTGGAATCGCCTGCCGACCCGGCCGACGTGGCGTCGGTCGAAGAGGAGCGGCACTGGCTGGTCAATGCGATCGAGCGTGATCAGCGGCTCCTGCCCCAACTGGAAATGGCACTCGGCCGTATTGCCGAAGATACCTTTGGCTGGTGCGACGACAGCGGTGAGCCTATCGGCCTGAAGCGCCTGCTGATCAGCCCGATCACCAAATACTGCATCGAAGCTCAAGAACGCCACGAGCAGATCGACAAGCACCAGCGTCAGGCCTGAAGACCTGCCAGTCGTCGGCCCCTACCAAGGCAGCATGGCCACTGGCTAACTGATAGCGCATGCTGCGGGCATAAAAATAGAATGCCCGCAGGAGTCGCGATCATGAGCATCGGCCAGCCAACCGCCCTGCAGGGGCCCGCGCCCACCCTTCGGCCCCGGTCGCGCGTGGCCTTGTTATGCTGGTTCGCTCTCCAAGCGCTGATACTGGGCGGGCTGTTCTGGGCGGCACAGGTGATGGGCTTGCCGATCTGGGCGTGTGTGGTGCTGGCGCTCGTGGCTCACTGGATCCCTGGCCGCATGCGACCAGAATTACCCATGGCAGGGCGGGCCGCCGGCGGTGTTGGTGAACTGGCTGCTGACCTGGCTCAGCACACCAGCCAGAACGCTCTATCGGCCGCAGGTGTGGCCTGGGCCGTAAAGCAGTTGGCGCAGCGCCTGGAGTCACAGCTGGCCTCTGCCGCCCAAATCGTCGAGAGCGCCCAGGCGATGATCCAGACGGTCGACAGCACTGCGGCGCAGGGTGGCCAGGCGCTGGAAGCGGCCAGCAGCGTTCATGCGTGCGCCGGCGCCGGCCAAGCGGCGCTGAATGAATCCATTCAACGGATGCATCAGCTCAGCCAACGGGCCAGTCACAGCCGGCAGACCATAGAGGTACTGGCCCAACTCGGCGAAAGCATTCAGCGTGTGGCTGCAACCATTCAGTCGATCGCCAGCCAAACCAACCTGCTTGCGCTCAATGCGGCGATCGAAGCCGCTCGGGCGGGTGAGCATGGTCGCGGTTTCGCGGTAGTCGCGGACGAAGTTCGTGGCCTTGCCGCCCGTACTGCTTCGGCCACTGAGGAAGTCGGCCAGATGGTCGGTGAAATCCAGCAGCGTACCGGGGAGGTGGTCGGGCAGATCCATCAATTGACCGATGAGCTGCAAGCGGGCGTGGAGCAGGTGCACGGCACAGGCGAGCAGCTTGCGCAAATAGCGAGCCTTGCCGCGGGGGTCGAAAGCCGGATGGGAAGTATTGATCAGGGGGCCCGCGCCAATCGTGAACAGCTCGCCACTTTGTTCGAAGCGATCGAGCGCATGCGCGGGGACCTTGCCGTCAGTGACGAGCGCACTCACCAGCTTGACCGTGCTGCTGTCGAGCTACAAGCGCAGGCCGAAGGCCTTAGCGAGCGGCTGGCTGAGGTAGGCCTGGATGACTATCACCAGCGGGTATTCGACCTCGCAAGGGAAGGCGCGCAGGCCATAGCGATGCGATTCGAAGCCGACTTGGCAGCGGGGCGGATCGGATTGGACGATCTGTTTGACCGCCATTACGTGCTCCAGGCCGGTACTGACCCCGCCAAGTACAGCACTCGCTTTGACCGCTATACCGATCAGGTGCTGCCTGCGATACAAGAACCGCTTCTGAAGCGCCATGAAGGATTGGTCTTCGCCATTGCTTGTACACCCCAGGGCTATGTGCCCACCCACAATCAGGCGTTCAATCGCGCGCCTACGGGGGATTTGGCTCATGACCGTGCCTGGTCGCGCAGCAAGCGGCGCTTTGATGATGCCACTGGTATACGTTGCGGCAGCCACCAAAAACCCATGTTGCTTCAGACCTACACGCGCGATACGGGCGAGCTCATGCACGACTTGTCAGTCCCCATCATGGTGGGAGGCCGACATTGGGGTGGCCTGAGGCTGGGTTACAAGCCCGCGACAAGCAAATAATGGTGTATTGGCCAGCCAATGGTGGCAAAATCGGCCCACTTTTGGGGGCATGTTGGCGATGGTATAAAGGCGCGCTCGCCTGCGCTCGACAATGCACGGCCAGCCGATTTGCTGTAGGTGGGGCGAAGAAAAGCGACCGCTCGATCGCTCTCCTTTGCCGGCTCCGGGTCGCGCTCAAGGGCCGTGAGCCCGCCTGAGCGGCCAGTGGGTCGGCAGTCAATGCCTAAGCGGCATTGGCGTCCGAGTGCAGACGTACGTTCAATTCATCCACCCACAACGCTTCCGGCCCGTCCGCCAGGATGGCCTCCTTGAGTAAAGCGGCCTGCGCTTCGTTCCAGAAGTCGGCATCGGACACCTTCTGGTCGTTGGGCAATTGGTGCTTTTCGATGAACGCATCAATGTTACTGGCTGAGTTGTCCAGCCCCAGCTGTTGAAAGAGCGTGCTAAGGGTGTGGTTTTCCAGTTCCATATCGAGCCTCCAGGGCAATCAGGGTTTCCAGACACTGAAGGTTTGAAGGGCCAGTGGCAGGGAAGTTTCTTTGATTATCCTTCCACGGGCCGGTTAGTGTTCGAGTTATAAGGTTTGGCACTTGTCTTTATGGCACGCGCTATCGGTTTTTCATGTTAGAGGATCCATCATTGGCCGTCGGTAGTCTTGAGATGCATGCCCTGTTCGTTCTGGGTGATTTGCGGGTTCAATTGGTCAAGCTGTTTCAATCTCGGTTCGTTTACATCGTCGAGCAGTCTGCTGACGGCCTTTACATGGCGGAAATCGACACCCAGCAGGCCTTGGTGGTCGATGACAAGCCTGGGCTGGAGTTGAAAGTGGGGGATCATTTTCGTGCTGCCGTATTGCCCAGCCGTGAGGGCGGCAAGTTTGAGGTGCGGTTTCGCGAGCACAAGGCCGTGGTGCTCGATGAGCGGGACTTCGCTACGGTCGCCACGTCCGCAGGTCACGGCGTTGTGCTAAGGGATGGGCAGAGCGTGCTGATGGTGTTCGCAGCTCATGAGCAGTTGCAGGGCGGCCTCGGCCGGCCGCTGAAGGCGGCGGTGGCTAAGGTCGCGAAATGGCGCGCCGGTACTATCACCTTCAAAGCTAATACCGCCTGAGCTAGCGGGTTTCGGCATTGTGCTGTTTTGCTTGGCGAAATAGCGCCGTGCGTGCCAGTAACAGGGTGCTGATCGGCGTGGTGATAGCCAGCAGCAGGGGAATCAGCCAGCCTTGGGGCCGCGGGTGCCCAGATGCCATGCTGAAGGCCAGTACGCAGGCAGTGCTGATGCACCACGCTGCCAACGTGTAGCCAAGTGCCGGCGCATGCAACCTCTGGAAAAAGTCTTTGAAACGCAGCAACCCCACTGCGCCCAGCAATGCCAATGTTGCGCCTGCCAGCACAAGCAGCGCCATCGCCACCTCGGCGAACACACTCATTCGATCACCTCACCCCGTAATAGGAAACGCGCCAGTGCAAAGCTGCTGGTAAAGCCCAGCAGCGCAATCAACAGTGCGGCTTCGAAGTAAGTGTCACTGGCATAGCGAATACCGAGTACCAACATGCTGAGCATACCTAACAGGTACAGGTAATCCAGTGCAAGCACGCGGTCTTGAGCCGATGGCCCCACAAACAGGCGGATCACTGTGATGATCATTGCCAGCCCGAGAATACCAAGGCTGGCAAGGATGGCATTGGCCAGCAGGCCGGTCATGGGAAGATCTCCAGCAGAGGTTGCTCATAGTGAGCCTTGAAATCAGTGATGAAGCGCTTTTCGTCGTCGAGCGACAGCACGTGTATCAGTAGATGGTCGCGCTCTCTCGACAGCTTGCACCACACGGTTCCGGGCACGGCGCAGCTGATGACGGCCAGTACCGCCAGCCCTTGGGGGCTGCGCAATTGCAAGGGAACCTCGACCCATGCGCTGGCCGGTGGCCGGCGGCGCAATACCTGCACTGCGACCTGCAGATTGGAATGCAGCAGGTCGGTCATCACCCGGGCGACGAGCCGTACGGTTACAGCGGGCCTGGCTGCCCGGCCACTACCAGGGCGCAGGTCGGCAACCAGCAAGGGCACTGCCAACCCTAATAACGCTGCCAGCAATAGATGACCGGCACTCAGTGACCCGTTGAGCA
Source organism: Pseudomonas sp. URIL14HWK12:I12 (assembly GCF_003097135.1). GTDB lineage: Bacteria > Pseudomonadota > Gammaproteobacteria > Pseudomonadales > Pseudomonadaceae > Aquipseudomonas. Next base: position 9,502 of record NZ_QEQL01000004.1, on the reverse strand, counting down.
ACAACCACAAGGCTGAAAGGCTCAGGGACAGGCCTGGATGAGGAAGCACGCGCTTCATGGAGCCTCCCTTTCGGTTGCTGCTGCGGCCAATACCGGGTGGATGTACTGGCCCGGGTCGAGCAGCGCCTGTGCGCTCGCCCGGGTGTATTGCAATAACGGCTCGGCACGTAAGGTCAGCACCACGCACAGGCTGAGCAACGCCACCACGGCACAGCATTCTAGGGGGCGCAGTGCCGGCCGATGGGGTTGCGCCGGGCTCCAGAGGCGCAACATGCCTACTCGGCTCAATGCCATCAGTGCGGCTATACCTGCCAGAACAAGCAGTAGTACCAACGCCCAACCCGTTGCCCCAGGCGGTTGCGCCTCCAGGATTGCCGCGATCAGGTTGATCTTGCCTATAAAGCCTGCAAGCGGCGGCATGCCTATGACCATCAGGGCGCACAGGATGAACGCCAGGCCGAGGAAAGCGGTGTTCCAGGGGATGACGCGCCCGACCAAGGCCCGTTGTTCATCGTCCAGGTTCACATCTTGGGGAGGGTGCAACGTTTCGAGAGGTGCGGGCAGCGGGCAGTCCTCATCGTCGAGCGGTACGTCGTTGGCAGCGCGTGCCCTCTCGATCAGTTCGGCGATCAGGAACAGAGCGGCAACCGCCAGTGTGGAACCTACCAGGTAAAACAGCGCAGCGCCGAGCAGTCGTTCGCCGCCCAGGCCGATAGCTGCCAGCAAGGTGCCGGCCGACACAAGGATATTGAGCGCGGCCAAGCGCTCAAGCCGGCGCGCGGCAAGCAGCCCCAGGACGGCACACGTCAAGGTTGCGAGGCCACCACCTACCAGCCAGGCCTGGCCGAAACCGTCTGGAAATGCCAGCGCCCAGAGCCGCAGGACCGCGTATACACCGACCTTGGTCATCAAGCTGAACAGCGCTGCTACCGGGGCACTTGCGGCGCCGTAGGCAGGTACCAGCCATGCATTCAGCGGCCACATGCCAGCTTTGGTCAGAAAGGCAATCGCCAGGATGGCCACGCCAGCATGCAGTAGCCCGATGTCGTGGGGCGTGACCTGGGACACCTTCACCGCGATGTCCGCCATATTGAGCGTGCCGGTTACGCCATAGACGAGGGCCGCGCCTACCAGGAACAAGGACGACGCGACCAGGTTGATCGCCAGGTAGTGCATGCCTGCCAGTACGCGCGCACGGCCAGAGCCATGTAGCAACAGCCCGTACGATGCGGCCAGCATCACTTCGAAGAACACGAATAGGTTGAAGAGGTCGCCCGTGAGGAATGCGCCGTTCAGACCCAGCAGTTGCACCTGAAACAGGGCGTGGAAATGGGCGCCGGCGCGGTCCCAGCGCGCCAGTGCGAACAACAGCGTCGCACAGCCCAGTACGGCGGTAAGCAACACCATCATCGCACTCAAACGATCGAGCACTAGCACGATGCCGAATGGCGCTGGCCAGTTCCCAGCAAGGTATACGCCATTGGCGGTATCGGCCTGCTGGACAAGGCCAAAGGCGAGTACCGCTCCGGCAAAGGTCGCGGCAAGGTTGAGCCAGCCCTTGAGGCGGCGGCGTTTTTCGCTGATCAGCAACAGCAGCGCCGCAGTGAGCAGCGGCAGCACGATAGCGGCGATCAGCCCATGTTGTGCCAGGTTCATGAGGGGTGCTCCTGGCCATCGACGTGGTCGGTGCCCGTCAGCCCGCGCGAGGCGAGCATCACCACCAGAAACAGTGCCGTCATCGCGAAGCCGATGACGATAGCGGTCAAGACCAGTGCCTGAGGCAGCGGGTCGGTATAGTGGAGGAGGTCTGGAGGAACACCTGGGCGGATGATCGGCTCTTTGCCTATGAACAGGCTACCCATGCTGAAGATGAATAAATTGACCGCATATGACAACAGGCACAACCCCATGATGACTTGGTAGGTGCGCGGCCGGAGCACCAGCCAGACGCCCGAGGCGCAGAGGGCGCCGATAGCGATTGCGATGACTTCTTCCATCAAGCGACTCCTTCGGGCGCGACGGCGCGTGGAAGAGGGGCCTGGCGGTGAGCACGTACGGACTGGTGCGCCAACGCAGTCAGGATGAGCAATGTCGAGCCGACGACCACTGTGAATACCCCTATGTCAAAGAACAGCGCGCTGGCAATGTGCATTTCGCCAAGCAAAGGCAGTTCAAGGTGTGCTGTATGGGTGGTCAGGAAAGGGAAACCCCACAGCAGGGCACCGGCGCCCGTCAGGGTCGCACAGGCGATGCCAGCGCCGAGCCAGCGTAGCGGGCGCAAGCTCAGGCGCGCTTCTACCCATTGGGTACCGGCCACCATGTATTGCAGGATGAACGCAACTGCGACTACGAGCCCGGCCACGAAACCGCCGCCGGGCTCGTTATGCCCACGCATGAACAAAGAACACGCCACGACAATCGCGATGGGCAGCAGCAGGCGCACCAGCACCGCCGGTACCAGCATCACCCCCTTCGCGGCATCCTTGGCGCCGCGTGAGTTCTGGAGATCCAGGCTCAGGTCGTCGCCAGCTGATTGTTGCTGGCGGGGTAGGGTGATGGACTCGCGTGCAGGGCGAAAGCGGCGTAGCAGCGCGAAGATCGTCAAGGAGACCACGGCCAGCACCGTGATTTCACCTAAAGTATCGAAGCCTCGAAAATCAACCAGCATCACATTGACCACATTCGAGCCACCACCCTGTGGCACCGCGTGAGTGAGGTAATAACCGGATATCTCGTTAGGGGTCGGGCGAGTTAACATGGCATACGAAAGCGCAGCCATACCACTACCGACCAAAACTGCCAGGCATGCATCCCGCAAGCGCCGGTTGCGAGCACCTCGTTCAGGGGCGGCTACGGCTTCAGGCAAGCGGCGCGGCAGCCAGCGCAACCCCAGCAGGATCAGCAAGGTTGTCACGACCTCGACCACCAGCTGAGTCAGCGCCAGGTCAGGGGCTGAGAACCAGATGAACGTGATGCAGGTCATCAGCCCACAGACGCCGACCATGATCAGGGCAGCCAGGCGGTGGTATTTTGCCTGCCATGCCGCGCCCAGTGCACAGGCGATAGCGATCAGCCACAGCACTACGAAAATTCCGGAACCGGCGATCTTGGGGCGGTCTCCCCAACTCAGCCCTTGCTCGCCGAACGGCAAGGCAGCGGCTATCAAAACCACGCCCAACAAGGTGAAAAGTTGAGGCTGCAGGCGGCGGGTAGTCAACCGGCTGGAGACCCGCCGGGCGTACAGCGTGACCCACGCCGAGCATTTGTCGAACGCCCGTTGCCCGTCTAGCGCCCCTAGCAGTGGCGGCACGGTAGTTTGGCCTGCCGTGATCCTGCGCTGCATCAGCAAATAGATGCCCACCCCTGCCACCATTGCGATGAGGCTCATCACCAGGGGCGCATTCACGCCGTGCCATATTGCGAGGCTGTAGGCTGGCAGCGACCCACCCACCACCGGGGTTGCGGCCACGGCCAATACCGGGCCGACCGACCATGCCGGGAAGATGCCGACCACAAGGCAACCAAGAACCAACAGCTCCACAGGTACGCGCATCCAGCGCGGCGGTTCGTGAGGGGTGCGAGGCAGATTTGCTGCCTGCTCCCCAAAGAATACCTGGCATACCAGGCGCAACGAATAGGCAACGCTGAAGGTGCCGGCAAGCGTTGCGATGACGGGCAGGGCGTATTCGACCCAGGGGCTGGACTGGATGAACACGGTTTCGGCGAAGAACATTTCTTTGGAAAGGAAGCCGTTGAGCAATGGCACGCCGGCCATGGCCGCGCTGGCGACCATTGCCAGAGTACAGGTATAGGGCAAGGCCCGGCGCAATCCGCTGAGCCGACGCAGGTCACGGGTGCCGCTTTCGTGGTCTATGATCCCGGCTGCCATGAACAGCGAGGCCTTGAATGTGGCGTGGTTGAGAATATGGAAGACCGCAGCCACTGCGGCCAGGTCGCTGTTGAGCCCGAGCAACAAGGTGATCAGGCCCAGGTGACTCAGGGTCGAGTAGGCAAGCAGGCTCTTCAGGTCGTGCTGGAAAATGGCGCACCAGGCACCGAGCAGCAGCGTGCAGGCGCCGGCCCCACCGACAATCCAGAACCACGCATCGCTGCCAGACAGCACCGGCCAAAGCCGTGCCAGCAGAAATACACCTGCCTTTACCATAGTGGCTGAATGCAGATAGGCAGACACAGGCGTGGGTGCAGCCATCGCGCGGGGCAGCCAGAAGTGAAAGGGAAATTGCGCGCTCTTGGTCAGGGCACCCAGCAATATCAGCACCAGCGCCAGTGGGTACCACGGGTGCTCGCGCACCGCCTGCCCACGGGCGAGTAGTTCACTCAACTCGTAGCTACCCGCCATCTGCCCCAGCACCAGTATGCCGACAAGCAGGCAGAGACCACCTACCCCTGTGGTCACCAATGCCATGTAGGCGCCCCGTCGAGCATCGCTGCGGTGGTGCCAATAACCGATCAGCAGGAATGAAAACAGGCTGGTCAGTTCCCAGAAGAACACTATCTGCAATAGATTGCCGGAGATGACTACCCCCAGCATGCTGCCCATGAACGCTAGGAAGAACGAGAAGAAACGAGGCACCGGGTCTTGGGGTGACATGTAGTAGCGGGCATAAAGCGACACCAGCGAACCCATGCCCATGACCAGGGTGGCGAACAGCCAGGCGAAACCGTCGAGCCGGAGTGTGATGTTCAGGCCCAGCGAAGGCAACCAGGCCCATGTTTGCTGAATGATCTCTCCGCGTGCAATGGTGGGGAACCACCAGACGAGCTGAAGCGTGCCTGCCAGGGCGATCGAGCCAGCCAGCAGGGCCTGGGTGTTGCGAGCATTGTGCGGGAGCAGTGCGGCCAGGACTGCGCCTGTGAATGGGAGCAACAAGAGTGCAATCAAGGACATAACAGCTCACCCAATGGATCAGTTGGGCATCATACGGGTGGCTCGGCCCTAGGGTAGCTATGGCGACCACGCAATGTATGACAGGATTTTTCGGTATCGACAGGCTGTTTCAAACCCTAGCGAAATAGCTTCGGCAGCCGGTGAGTGCTTTCGGAACTCCGATAGTCACTATCAGGAGGGTCGATTTTTCCGCAGGTTCCAATGTGTCTAGCCTGAGCAATAGGCAATCGGCTCATCGGACATTACTTATGAGACACCTTCCACTGTTCATCGCCGCAGCCGCTGCATTATGGCTGCAGGGGTGCGCGAGCCATCCGGAGACGCGCGCTTTCACCGAGCAAGAGCGCTACCAGCTGTCAATGGAGTCGCTTAATCGTCAGGGCCTGCCCTATGATGATTACATGCGAGAAAAAGCCCAGCTGCTGCGTGCTCAGAGTGAGCAGGCAGGGCGGTGGGTTCAGCTGCCGCCCCCAGCCAGAGCCCGCGAGGGCTAGGTCAGTCTTCATGCAAGGCCTCCACCAAAGCTTGTTTGTTCATGGTAGAGCGGCCAGCTATGTTTCGTTGGCGAGCCTCCAGGAGCAGCGAAGCTTTGGTTTGCTGCGACAGCGCCTGGCGGCTGTTACGTGCCAACCCTTGACGTGAGCTGGCGGCGCGCTTAGCTGAACTGCGCCTGGCCTGTGCTTTGGCCGCAGCCGGTTTGTTGGCGCCGCCGCCACTTTTTTCGCCTCCGCCAGATTGCTTATTCACCGTTGCCCACGCTCGGGCCTGCGCGGTGTCTTCCGCCACGCCTTTCTCACGATAGCTCTGTTCAATTTGCTCAGCTTTGCGTTTTTGAGCGGCGGTGTAGCTCGCCTTGCTGCCCCGGGCCATGTGTTTGATCCTGTTGCGGTGGTTTTGTATGCATCCGAGCCTTGCATGGCTCTGGGGTTCCTGGCAGTTGCCAGGCGGGAAGCCCTCAGCCATAGTCGCTGCGTTATCAATGATCAGGATCTACCAGGATGAGTGCCACTGCAGTAGCCCAGCGACTTGATCGTGCGCGCCAGACCCTTCGAGCCTTGGGCGGTGACGCGCTATTGGTACCGTCGGCCGATCCTCATCTGTCCGAATACCTGCCAGCGCATTGGCAGGCGAGGCAGTGGCTGAGCGGTTTCACAGGTTCGGTCGGCACGCTGGTGGTTACCGAGGCTTTCGCGGGCCTTTGGATCGATAGCCGCTATTGGGAACATGCCGAACGTGAGCTCGCAGGCACCGGTATCGAGACCGTGAAAGCGGGCCCCGGCACCCCGGGGCCCTATGAGTGGCTGGGCACGCAACTGCACCCAACCGCAACTGTCGTTGTGGATGGCGCAGTGCTGGGGTTGGCGGCTTCCAGGCAGTTGGACGAGCAACTGCAGGGGCGCGTGTTACGTACGGACATAGATATCTTCGATCAGCTATGGGAAGGGCGCCCGGCACTGCCGAGTGAGCCCGTAGTAGAGCACCCTGCCGACTTCGTCAGTGAGCCGGTCAGCCAGAAGCTGGCACGTGTACGCGAGGCGATGGCCACCCATCGTGCAGATCACCATTTTCTCGCCAGCCTCGACGACATTGGCTGGTTGTTCAATTTGCGTGGCAGCGACGTACCCTACAACCCGGTCTTTCTGGCCTACGCGCTGATCGAGCCTGCCTGCGCGACACTGTTCGTAGGCGGCGGCAAGCTTGCGCCGGCACTGGTCGAGCGTCTGGCTGCTGTGGGCGTGCAGGTAAGGGATTATTCTCAGATCGACCATGCACTTGCATCCATTGAGCCTGCGGGCAGGTTGCTGATTGATCCTGCACGAGTCACGTTAGGCGTCATGCAAAACGTGCCAGCCTCTGTGGTGCGAATCGAGGCAATTAATCCTTCTACGCTTTTCAAAGCTTGCAAGCAGGCAGCCGATATTGCCCATGTGCGCAATGCCATGGTCCAGGACGGCGCTGCTTTGTGCGAGTTTTTCGCTTGGCTGGAAGAGGCGTTGGAGCGGGGCGATGAAGTCACGGAGCTTTCCGTGGACGAGCAACTGACTGCTGCTCGGTCACGTCGGCCCCATTATGTGAGCCCTAGTTTCGCGACCATCGCCGCCTTCAGTGCCAATGGGGCGTTGCCTCATTATCGAGCCACCACCAGTGCTCACGCCCGCATCACTGGCGACGGGCTGTTATTGATCGACTCGGGTGCGCAGTATTTCGGAGGTACCACAGATATCACGCGCATGGTGCCGGTCGGGCAGCTGTCCATGGAGCAAATGCAGGATTGCACCCGGGTACTCAAGGGCACTATTGCGCTGTCACGGGCCCGTTTTCCCGAAGGCATTCCGTCACCCATGCTCGACGCCATCGCCCGCGCACCGTTGTGGGCCGATGGCGTCAACTATGGCCATGGTACGGGGCATGGTGTGGGCTATTTCATGAATGTGCATGAGGGCCCGCAAGTGATCGCCTACCAGGCCAATCCAGCGCCGACTACGGCCATGCGCGCTGGTATGGTCACCTCGATCGAGCCTGGTACCTATCGCCCGGGAAAATGGGGCGTACGGATCGAAAATCTTGTGGTGGCAGTGCCCAGCGAATGCCCTGAAACGTTCGGAGCTTTTCTGGAGTTTGAAACGCTCACGCTTTGCCCGATTGATACGCGCTGCCTTTTGCCCGAATTGCTGAGCCTCGAAGAGCGGCAGTGGCTGGACCGCTACCATGCGTTGGTACGTGAGCGCCTGGCTCCCTTGCTCCAAGGGCCGGCGGCGCAATGGTTGGAGCGGCGCACCAAGCCATTGGCCGCTGTCTAGCGGCAGATGACGATCATGCTTCGGCTGGTATAGCCGGCCGGGTTGATCCCGAAGAGAAACTGGCTATCCTCGCCTTCGCTGTCCTGCCCTGATTTGGCGATTGTTTTATAGCCATTGGGGCAGGCGTCGTTGGCTGTTTTATAACATTGCTCCCAAGAAGAACTTAGCCCTGAGCAACTGATGTGCAGGCCCTTACGGCCATGCTTTATTTCGCTGCGAGAGTGGGCGGCGCAACCTGAAAGCAGCGCCAGCGCAACGAAACACCAAAGCGTTTTCATGTCGTTCCTTGCATCGGGGGCCGGGTCTACGCCCGGTTGCTGAGCAATGCCGAGGGCTTATCCTGCCCTCGGGTGAGCGTTTACCTTCGCTTAAAAATCAAAGAATTACCAGTGCGTATTGCACCTCGGCAAGCGGCGTTCAGTCCGCCGCAGGCGCAGCGGCCACGGCGGATGCGGTCAGAGTTGCTCCCAGGCTTGCGCCGATGATTGCAACAATTGCCAACCATTGCAGGCCGCTGAGGTATTCGTGGAGAAATACCAATCCACTCAAGGCCGCAATAGCCGGCTCCAGGCTCATCAATGTGCCAAAGGTGCGTGCTGGAAGCCGAGCCAAGGCGATCATTTCGAGACTATAGGGCAGGGCAGTGGATAATACGGCGACCGCCAGGGCGGTAGGTATCAAGGCCCAGTCAAGCAATGCCGTTCCTGCGTGGGCAACACCGATCGGGGCGATGAACAGAGCTGCTACCACCACCCCCAGGCCGGCCATTTGCACGCCATGAGACTGGCCAGCTCGTTGCCCAAACAGGATGTATAACGCCCAGCACGCGCCGGCTCCCAGTGCGCAGGCAGCGCCGGTCATGTCCAGCGACGACCCCCCTGCCTGCAGGGGGACAAGCATGTACAGGCCTAAAGAGGCGAGGGCGATCCAGAGAAAGTCTACGCGCCGCCTCGACGAGACTAAAGCTACGGCCAATGGCCCGGTAAATTCGAGCGCGACTGCGATGCCTAGGGGGATGCTGCGCACCGCCATATAGAAGAGAAGGTTCATTCCTCCCAACGCAATGCCGTAGATGACTACATTACGCAGCGCCTGGCGATCCAGCCTCATTCGCCACGGGCGGAGGATGGCCAGCATCAGGATGGAGGCCAGTACAAGCCTTAGGGTGGTAGTGCCCTGAGGGCCAATCAACGGGAATAGAGACTTGGCCAGCGAGGCTCCGGACTGAATGGAAACCATGGCAGTCACCAGCAGGCCGACGCTAGCTAACGTGGTATGGAACGCGGAGGGCTTGAGCATACGGGGGGGCTTCTATATTAGAAAACGACGGATCTTGTTGCGCGGGGGCGACATCATGGGCTTACCGCCTTATGGCCGCAATATTGCGATTGTTTAAAATAAAGGTTGACGCCTGTTCTGAGCCCCTTATAATGCGCCCCACTTCCAGCGACAACGGAACGCGAAACTCCTTGAGATTCAACGAGTTAGCGATTTTGAAGATGCTGGAAGTGCTTCAGTCTCCGGATTGAACGCGGTGAAAAAGGTGGTTGACAGCAGGTTGTAACGCTGTAGAATTCGCCTCCCGCTTCAAGAGGCAGCGAAGCGAGTCAAGTGGTTGATGTTTCAAGAGTTTAACGAAAGCTTCTGAAAATAAACGCTTGACAGGAAATGAGGACAGCGTAGAATGCGCGCCTCGGTTGAAACGAAAGAATCAACCAACCGCTCTTTAACAACTGAATCAAGCAATTCGTGTGGGTGCTTGTGAGTTGGTCTGATGGTCGCTAGATTATCA
>NZ_QEQL01000003.1 GCF_003097135.1 Pseudomonas sp. URIL14HWK12:I12 | reverse complement strand
GACCATCAGACCAACTCACAAGCACCCACACGAATTGCTTGATTCAGTTGTTAAAGAGCGGTTGGTTGATTCTTTCGTTTCAACCGAGGCGCGCATTCTACGCTGTCCTCATTTCCTGTCAAGCGTTTATTTTCAGAAGTTTTCGTTAAACTCTTGAAACATCAACCACTTGACTCGCTTCGCTGCCTCTTGAAGCGGGAGGCGAATTCTACAGCGTTACAACCTGCTGTCAACCACCTTTTTCACCGCGTTCAATCCGGAGACCGAAGCACTTCCAGCATCTTCAAAATCGCTAACTCGTTGAATCTCAAGGAGTTTCGCGTTCCGTTGTCGCTGGAAGTGGGGCGCATTATAAGGGGTTGAAACGGCCCGTCAAGCGTTTATTCGAAAAATCATTCAGCTTCGATGGAAATCCGTGCAAAAGCCTTTTTGCCAGCCTGGCAAACGTGCACCGAGCCCACCGCAAACACGAAGTCACGATCTACCACTGCCCCATCGACCTTCACGCTGCCAGCCGCCAGGAGGTCGCGGGCAGCGGCGGCATTCTTGACCAGGCCCGCCTTATTAAGCACAGCACTGATGGGCAATGCTTCCGAGGCGCTGACGACGACTTCCGGAAGGTCTTCCGGCAACTCACCATCCTTCATACGATTGCCGGCGGCACGATGCGCAGATTCAGCCGCCTCGCGGCCATGGAAGCGTTCGATCAGCTCTTCGGCTAGCAGAATCTTGATATCGCGCGGGTTGGCACCGGCTGCCACATCAGCCTTCAATTGCTCGATCTGCTCCATGGAGCGGAAGCTCAACAGCTCGTAGTAGCGCCACATCAGGCTGTCAGGCATGGACACAATCTTGGTGAACATGGCACCCGGCGCTTCCTGGATGCCGACGTAATTGTTCAGCGACTTGGACATCTTCTTCACACCGTCCAGCCCCTCGAGCAACGGCATGGTGAGGATGTTCTGAGCGGGCTGCCCATAGGCCCGCTGAAGCTCACGCCCCATCAGCAGGTTGAATTTCTGATCGGTACCACCCAGCTCAACGTCCGCTTCGAGAGCGACGGAGTCGTAGCCCTGTACCAGCGGATAGAGGAATTCGTGAATGGCGATTGGCTGGTTGCCGGCATAGCGCTTCTGGAAATCGTCGCGCTCGAGCATCCGCGCCACGGTGTACTGCGAGGTCAGGCGAATGAAATCGGCCGGCCCCATCTTGTCCATCCAGGAAGAGTTGAAGGCAACCTCGGTGCGCTGAGGGTCGAGGATCTTGAACACCTGAGCCTTGTAAGTCTCGGCATTGGCCAATACCTGCTCCCGAGTCAGCGGCGGCCGAGTGGCGCTCTTGCCGCTAGGGTCTCCGATCATCCCCGTGAAGTCCCCGATCAGGAAAATCACATGATGCCCCAGCTCTTGAAACTGGCGCAGCTTGTTGATCAGCACCGTATGCCCAAGGTGCAGGTCCGGCGCGGTCGGATCGAAACCTGCCTTGATACGCAATGGGCGCCCGAGCTTGAGCTTCTCGACCAGCTCGGCCTCGACCAACAGTTCATCCGCACCGCGCTTGATCAGCGCCAGCTGCTCTTCTACCGAGTACATATAAGGAAGCCCGCAAGATTCAGTTTCAAAGGGGGCAAACATACAAGATCAGCTGCATAGGGCCAAGTCCAAGGCAAATGTGACTTCCTGCAACACTCTGAACGTCTGCGAGGGTTGCCTCGGTAGGCTTTTGGTTATATTTTATACAGTTATTTCATCATCTTCATCATCACGTTCACCTTCACCTCTTCATCTTCTTCACATTCAAAGCCTAGAAAACCATGACCGAAGCCCCGTCCAAAACGCCGCCGCTTTACCCCAAGAGCCATATCGTTGCAGCCAGCGGCATCGCCGCACTGCTCAGCCTTGCCTTGCTGGTATTTCCTTCTAGTGAGGTCGAAGCCAAGCGAACCTCGCTCAGCCTCGATATGCCTTCCCCTTCCGATTCGCTCAAGGAGCAACCACTGGAGGCAACAGAAGCCTCCGAGCAGGCAGAACCTTCGCCTTTCGCTGAAATCGATAACCCAGACGCCGCGCCCGCAGCCCAGGCCGAGCCCGAGGCTGTGCAGCCCGACCCACAAACCCATCGCCAAGTGGTTGTAGCCAAAGGTGATACGCTGTCGACCCTATTTCAGAAAGTCGGCCTTTCCGCCAGCGATGTGCAGGCCGCACTGGACAGCAATCCCCAGGCCAAGCAATTCACACGATTGCAGCGCGGCCAGGTCCTGCAGTTCGAACTCTCACCCGATGGCCAATTACAAAGCCTGCACTCGCAGTTGAGCCGTCTCGAAAGCATTCGCCTGAACCGCAAGGGTGATACCTTTGCCTTCGAAAAGGTCGTTGAAAAACCGGTCATTCGCAGTGCCTACGCACATGGAGTAATAAACAGCTCGCTGTCGCTTTCGGCACAGAAGTCAGGCTTATCGCATACCCAAGTGTTGGACCTGGCCAACATCTTCGGTTACGACCTGGATTTCACTCAGGATATCCGCCAGGATGACCAGTTTGACGTCATTTATGAGCAACGCGTGCTTGACGGCAAGGTGATTGGCACCGGAAGCATCCTTTCGGCGCGTTTCATCAGCCGCGGCAAAACCTATACCGCGGTGCGCTACACCAACAAGCAAGGTAATTCGAGTTACTACACCGCCGATGGCAACAGCATGCGCAAGGCCTTCGTGCGCTCGCCTGTCGACTTCGCCCGAATCAGTTCGCGGTTTTCCGGCGCACGTGCTCACCCAATCCTTAACAAGATCCGCGCCCACCAGGGCGTGGATTACGCTGCCGCGCGAGGCACACCCATCAAGGCAACAGGCGACGGCAAAGTCATTCTGGCCGGGCGCAAGGGCGGGTACGGCAACACTGTAATCATCCAGCATGGCAATACCTACCGCACGCTCTACGGGCACATGCAGGGCTTCGCCAAGGGCATCCGCAGCGGGTCGGCGGTCAAGCAAGGCCAGGTCATTGGCTACATCGGCACCACAGGCCTGGCCACTGGCCCCCATGTTCATTACGAATTCCAGGTAAACGGCGTACACGTCGACCCGCTTGGCCAAAAACTGCCGATGGCAGATCCGATCGCCAAGGGTGAGAAAGGCCGCTTCATGCAGCAGAGCCAGACGCTCATGGCGCGCATGGACCAAGAGCGCTCTACCCTCGTCGCCTCGAGCAAGCGGTAACATGGCGCTCTATATAGGCATCATGTCCGGCACCAGCCTAGACGGGCTGGATATCGCCCTGGTCGACCAACAAGACGCGAGCCTGCAACTGCTGGCCAGCCATTACATCCCTATGCCCCCAGAACTGGGCCAGCAGTTGCTCGCGCTGTGCAGCCCCGGGCCGGATGAGGTGGCACGCGCTGCCAAAGCCGAGAATGCCTGGGCGCGCCTGGCGGCAGAGGGGGTCAACACCCTGCTGAGCAAGGAGCGATTAGGTGCGTCGCACATTCGCGCCATTGGCAGCCACGGGCAGACGATCCGCCACGAGCCCTCGCAGGGGTTCACGGTACAGATCGGCAACCCTGCTCTGCTCGCCGAACTGTCGGGTATCGACGTGATCGCCGACTTCCGCCGTCGCGACGTGGCAGCGGGCGGCCAGGGTGCCCCCTTGACGCCGGCCTTCCATGACTGGCTGTTTCGGGACGTGGGCGACGCTGTGGGCGTGTTGAACATAGGCGGTTTCACCAACCTTACCCTGCTGGTCGAGGGCCAGCCCGTTTCCGGCTTTGACTGCGGCCCGGGGAATGTGCTGATGGATGGCTGGATCTCGCGCCATCTGGCAAGAGCATTCGACGAGAGCGGGGCCTGGGCCAGCAGTGGCTTGGTGAACCAGGGCCTGCTCCAGCGGTTACTGGCAACTGAGTTTTTCCAGGCTACTGGCCCGAAGAGCACCGGCAGGGAGCTGTTCAACATGGCCTGGCTGGATAGCCTACTCGATGGCCTCGATATCGCTGCAGAAGACGTGCAAGCCACCCTCCTTGAACTCACCGCTCGAAGTGTGGCCGAGGCTATTCAAAGGGCGGGGGTCAGTCTCGCGCATCTGTTGGTATGCGGCGGGGGCGCCCACAATCGGGCACTGATGAACCGGCTGGGAGAATTACTGCACGGTACCAAGGTAGAAAGCACAAAGGCTTGGGGCGTTGACCCTGACTGGATGGAAGCAATGGCCTTCGGCTGGCTTGCCCATTGCTGCCTGGAGCGCCTCAATGGCAACCGCCCCTCGGTGACCGGCGCCACAGGCTCGCGAATCCTGGGCGCCCACTACCCGGCGTGAAGCAGGCTTAGATGGAAAACGACTGCCCGCAGCCGCAAGTCGTACTGGCATTGGGGTTGTTGATCACAAAGCGGGAGCCTTCCAAGCCTTCCTGGTAATCCACCTCGGCCCCTGAAAGGTATTGAAAGCTCATGGGGTCGACCACCAGGCTCACACCCTCCCGCTCTACGATGGTGTCGTCTTCGGCCACGTCTTCATCGAAAGTGAAGCCGTATTGGAAGCCTGAGCACCCACCACCGGTCACGAAGACGCGCAGCTTAAGGCGGTCGTTACCCTCCTCCTCGACCAGCGTCTTCACCTTGACGGCAGCGCCCTGAGTGAACTGCAACGCTACGGGGGTAAAGGACTCGACACTCATTCTGATTCTCCCGGCGCAAGCCGACTTGTTGCGAAATGCGGGCATTATCCGCTTTCCCGAGTAAATTGGTCAACAATGCGCCACCCCTCAGCGCTGGCGCCCAGCGGGAAGCACCACTAACATCGAAGCTTCCGTGACCCTGAACAAGAAGCTCAATCATGCTGTATCTCTGGCTCAAAGCGCTGCACATCGTCGTTGTCGTTTGCTGGTTCGCCGGCCTTTTCTATCTGCCTCGGCTGTTCGTCTATCACGCAATGAGCGAGGACACTGCGAGCAGGGAGCGCTTCAAGGTCATGGAGCGCAAGCTCTACCGGGGCATCATGACCCCTTCAATGCTGCTGACGCTCGCGCTGGGGATCTGGATGCTGTACCTCACCCCAGGCTGGCTGCAACAAGGTTGGATGCACGCCAAGCTGGCTTTGGTGGTGCTATTGGTGGGCTATCATCATGTATGCGGTGCTTGGGTCAAGCGATTTGCGCGAGACGAAAACACCCGCAGTCACACCTTCTATCGATGGTTCAACGAAGTACCGGTGCTCGCCCTGATTGTCATCGTGATACTAGTTGTTGTGAAACCTTTCTAGGGATGGGGGGCGGTTTTGATCTAAACTGAACCGCCCTGTAATATCCACGGCCTCTCACAACGACAGGGAAACGTCCCATGAGCTCGCCCGAAAACGCCTCCCCGATTTCAAATTCGCCTTTCGCCCCACCGGCAGCGAACCTTTCCCAGGGCACTGGCCAATATGGCCCACTGACCTGGAAAAACATGGACGGCCGTATCGGCCGGCTTCGTTATCTGGCCTGGGGGTTCGTGGCCACTGCTGCACTGCTTGCCCTGATCATCGTGGGCACGCTTCTGAACATCCTGGTCACCCCATGGATTGGCCTGCCGATCAGCGTGGTCGGCTATATCGCCTTTACGGTCATTGCAGTCATCATCGCCGGGCAGCGCGTCCATGATCTGGGCTGGTCGGCCTGGATGCTTCTGCTGATGATCGTTCCCTTGGTGAACGTGGTGTTCGGCTTGGTGATGCTCTTCATGCCGGGCAACAAAGATGCTAACCGCTTCGGTGCACCGCCGCCGCCAAACAGCCAGGCGGTCAAGGTCATCGCAACCGTGGCAGTGGTGCTGTATGTGCTCTCCACGCTGCTGTACATGACCTATTTCGGCGCAATGATGGCGAGCCTCAATGAAGGGCTCAACCATCGCTGACCAGCGCAGCGCTCCCCGCGTGGCCGGCCAATGCTAAACTCGCCGGCAACAGGGCCTTGTCTAGGCAGGGCCCGCAAGGAGACCCGCAATGCCCCCCTACACCCTGATTACCGGCGCTTCCAGCAGCCTTGGGCAGGCCCTGGCCGAAGCCCTGGCTCGGCAGGGGCGCTCGATGATCCTGATGGCTCGCTACCGTGAGGAGCTGGAGCCCATCGCCCTGGAGCTCACCGAACGCTTTGGCGTCGAGGTTCTGTTTCGCGCCTGTGACCTGACCGAGCCGCTTCGGCTGTCGGGTTTTTTACTGGAACTTGAAGAGCACCAAACGCGTATCGACCTGCTGGTCAACTGCGCAACCCTGCGCTCGCAAGGGCATTTCCTCGCGCTAGACTGGGGCCGCGAGCAAGACCTTATCGAGTTGAACATTCTTGCCCTGACCAGGCTGTGCCATGCCGTAGGCAATGCCATGGCCGTACAGGGCGGTGGGCAGATCCTCAATGTAGCGGGCCTGGAGAGCTTCAGCCCTGGGCCCTGGCGCAGCAGTTACAGCGCGAGCAAGGCATATGTTCTGCATTTCACCGAAGGCCTGCGCGAAGAGCTGCGGCAAACGGGTATTCGGGTGCAGGCCTTGTGTCCAGGCCCGATACGCCCTTACCTCTTCAACAAGCGATCCGGGAAGGCACTGAGTGTCGAAGAGATCGCGCGGCTAGCAGTAATCGCACTCAACAGGCGGCACACGTTGATAATCCCCGGCTGGCGCAACCGTTTCAGGCTTCGTCTTTGCCGCACACTGCCCCGTTGGCTGGCGCGCAAGCTTGCCGCCCGAGCCAACCGCGCGCACCTGGGCCTTTGACGTAAAGCACTGGGCGCCGCTGCTCAAGGCCGTTACACTGACGAGCACCATCCCCTCACGGAGAACCGATGTGGCTACGCTATTCACCCGGATCATCGACCGCGAGATCCCGGCCAAGATCATCTTCGAAGATGATCAGGTCATCGCGTTCCACGACATCGCCCCGCAGGCACCTGTTCATTTTCTGGTGGTGCCGAAAAAAGAGATCAAGATGCTCTCCGACGTCACCGAAGCCGATGCGCCGCTGCTTGGCCACATCTTCTTCACCGCACAGCGCCTTGCCAAAGAGCTGGGGTGCGACCAAGGGTTTCGTGTGGTCATGAACACCGGTGAACTGGGCGGCCAAACCGTCTACCACATTCACCTGCATGTGCTTGGCCAGCGCTCGATGCGTTGGCCACCCGGCTGATTGAACAGGCTTTTCCATTACCCACTGGAGGTCAAAGTGGCTGCCGAACGCCAGTACTCCCCCCTCGACAAACTGCTGCTTCAGGCCGATACCGTTGCGCGTACTCTGCTGCCGTTCAGCGGGCAGCCGTCGCGCCCCACACCGGCTGCGCCCGAGCCCGACACCTCTCTGGACGAAGACCAGAGCCGCCACGCCGCCGGGCTGATGCGTATCAATCATACGGGTGAGGTGTGTGCCCAGGCGCTGTATCAAGGCCAGGCACTTACGGCTCGGCTGCCGGGCGTACGCAAGGCCATGGAGCATGCCGCCGGAGAAGAGGTTGACCACTTGGCGTGGTGCGAGCAGCGGATCCGCCAATTGGGTAGCCGCCCTAGCGTCCTCAACCCGCTGTTTTACGGGATGTCGTTTGGAATCGGCGCGGTTGCCGGGCTGATCAGTGACAAAATGAGCCTGGGTTTCGTCGCGGCCACCGAGCAGCAGGTGTGCAAGCACCTGGACGAGCATCTGGTCAAACTGCCCGAGGACGACCGCAAGTCACGAGCGATCCTTGAACAGATGCGCGTCGATGAGCAGCAACATGCCGACAATGCCCTGGATGCCGGCGGCCTACGCTTTCCAGCACCAGTGAAATTCGGCATGAGCCTTCTGGCCAAGGTCATGACCAGCAGTACCTACCGCATCTGACCCAAAAAAACCGGCCCTGAGGCCGGTTTTTTTCATCCCAGTTCGATGATCTCGTAATCGTGGGTGATCTCGACACCTCCGCGCCCAAGCATGATCGATGCCGAGCAGTACTTCTCAGCCGATAGCTCTACTGCGCGCTTGACTTGTGCTTCCTTCAACCCACGGCCCTTGACCACAAAGTGCAGGTGCACTCTGGTAAACACCTTTGGGTCTTCGCTGGCGCGCTCAGCCTCAAGGAAAGCTTCGCAGCTTTCGACCGGCTGCCGAGATTTCTTCAGAATGCTGACCACATCGAAGTTGCTGCAACCACCCAGCCCGATCAGCACCATCTCCATGGGCCGCACGCCCAGGTTTCTACCGCCGGCCTCAGGCGGGCCATCCATCACTACTGCGTGGCCGCTGCCGGACTCGCCGATGAACATGGCCTCGCCGGCCCATTGAATACGCGCCTTCATCTCGCTCTCCGTCGGAAAAGATCGCCAGCTTAGCATAGGCAGGATGCCCATTCGGCTCGAAGGGCATTGGCACCCGTATCGCATATCCGACAAGTTCTGATACAGTAGTGCCAATTTGATGGCGTCAAAGAATTCGAACCCTATCGCCCGCCAGCCTGATTGCCGGAATCCGACCATGGCAGTGCCTGTTCCCAAGATCAAAAACCTCGACAAATTTCTGAATCATTGCCAGCGGCGCCGCTACGCGCCTAAAAGCAATCTGATCTGCGCAGGTGATCGTTCGCAGACACTGTCGTACATCATTCGGGGTTCGGTCAGCATCCTGATTGAAGACGAAGAGGGGCGCGAGATGATCGTTGCCTATCTGAACCCAGGCGACTTTTTTGGCGAGCTCGGGCTTTTTGATCCCCCGGCCACCCAACAGGAGCGCAGCGCGTGGGTACGCGCCAAGACTGAGTGCGAAATCGCAGAGGTCAGCTACGACCGTTTCCGCGATATCGCCCAACAGACCCCAGACATCCTATATGCGCTGACCAGCCAGATGGCTCAACGCCTGCGCAATACCACGCGCAAAGTCGGCGACCTGGCTTTTTTTGACGTAACCGGGCGCGTGGCTCGCTGCCTGTTCGAGCTGTGCAAGCAGCCAGATGCCATGACCCACCCTGCGGGCATGCAGATCAAGATCACCCGGCAGGAGATAGGCCGGATCGTAGGATGCTCCCGGGAGATGGTCGGGCGGGTGCTCAAGGACATGGAAGAGCGCAAGCTCATCGAGGTCAAGGGCAAGACGATGGTAGTGTACGGCACCCGCTAGGCGCCGATCTGGTTCAGCAAGCGGGTGTATGCTGCGCAAAGGGCCGGCACCACGTCGACGCCCGGGAAACGTTCGTGTAACGCGATATGCGCATTGGGGTCGCACCGCTGTGGCAGCCCACAGGCATGGTTGAACGAATTGACCGCCGCAACCATGGCTTGGCGATCATTGGTCATCAGCATCGCCCCATGGGCCAGCACCACCGCCCGCCCATTGGCTTGGCGCCATCGCTGGGCGGTGCCGACCCACTTGCGCCCATCCAGGTTGACGTTGTAGCGCCCATCGCAGAATGCACCTTGCACCTCTCCCACAGACGCCTGCCCGCCCTGCTCGCGCAATACCTCACAAAGAGGTTCGCAAAGGCGCAGGTAGGCGGTTTCGATACGGTTACGGTCGTTGTCCTGGGATGGCGCGGCATACACCAACGCCACATTGATGGTCGCCGCCGACTGCGGTACCGGCTCACCGCCGGTTTCACGCAACAGTACCGGCCACCCTAGCGCTGCAGCCGCTTCGCAACCTGCCTGGAAGCCGGCTTCGCGGCCAAGCCTGCGTGGCATCACCAGCGCCTGGTCGGTGGCTTGCCAGAACAGCACGCCGCCTGTTTGATTGCCAGCACACACCTCGACGAGCAAGCGCTGCTCTGCGGCCAGGCCTGCTTCGGTGGGTACACGCAATATGCTCGCCACCGCCGCTAGCTCGGGAAGAACAGCCGTTGCAGCTCGACGCCAGGCTCTTCAGCCCGCATGAAGGCTTCACCTACCAAGAAACCATACACCCCGTTGATTTCCATCAACTCCACATCCGCCCGGTTCAGAATACCGCTTTCGGTAATGACCATGCGGTCACTGGGGATACGCGGCAACAGGTCGAGGGTAGTTTCGAGCCCTACTTCGAAGGTGTGCAGGTTGCGGTTGTTCACGCCTACCAGCGGTGTATCCAGCAACGTGAGCGCTCGCTCCAGCTCGTTGCCGTCGTGAACCTCCACCAGCACATCCAATTGCTGCGCCTTGGCGACGTCAGCCAGCTCGGTCATGAGCGAGTCGCTCAGCGCGGAAACGATGAGCAAGATGCAATCGGCACCCAGCGCTCGAGCCTCGACCACCTGGTAAGGGTCAATCATGAAATCCTTGCGGATGACCGGCAGTGAGCACGCTGCGCGCGCTTCGCGCAGATAGGCATCGGCACCCAGGAAGAAATCGATGTCGGTGAGCACCGACAGGCACGCCGCGCCGCCCCGTTCATAGCTCGCGGCAATCTCGGCCGGCACGAAGTGTTCACGGATGACGCCCTTGCTAGGCGAGGCCTTCTTGACCTCGGCGATCACGGCAGCTTGCTTCTTGGCAGCCCGGCCTTGCAGGGCCTGAGCGAAACCGCGCACCGGGTCGGCCGCTGCTGCCAGCTTCTCGACCTCTGCCAGGCTCACCCGCGCCTTGCGCTCGGCCACTTCCTCGGCCTTGCGGGCGAGGATTTTCTCCAATACGGTCGGCACGCTCATACTTGGTTCTCCAACTGATAAACGGCGGTGAATGCACCCAGCTCTTCGAGTTTTTCGCGAGCGAGGCCGGTGTGCAGTGCATCGTGGGCCAACGCAACCCCTTCCTTGAGGCTGGAAGCATGGTCGGCGGCATACAGCGCAGCGCCAGCGTTAAGCACGATCATTTCAGCGGCCTTCTGGCCCTGTGCCGTCTTGCGCCGGGTGATGGCGTCGCGAATCAACTGCAGCGATGCCTGCGGGCTTTCAACCTCCAGGCCGTAGAGGCTCTGGCTCTGGATACCCAGCGTCTCGGGCTGCACCCAGTATTCGGTGATCTCGCCATGGCGCAGCTCGGCGACGAAGGTCGGTGCGGCCAAGCTGAACTCATCCAGCCCGTCTTTGGAATGCACTACCAGTACATGCTTGCTGCCCAGCCGTGCCAGCACCTCAGCTACGGGCCGGCACAGCGCCTGGCTGAACACCCCAACCACTTGATGCACCACCCCGGCAGGGTTGGTCAGGGGGCCGATCATGTTGAACAGAGTGCGCAACCCCAGGTCACGACGCGGGCCGGCAGCGTGCTTCATGGCGCCATGGTGAGACTGGGCGAACATGAACCCTATGCCGACGCTGTCGATACAGCGGGCGACCTGCACCGGCGTCAGGTTCAGATAAACGCCGGCGGCCTCCAGCAGGTCGGCGCTGCCGCTTTTGCCAGAAACCGCGCGATTACCGTGCTTGGCGACCGTGCAACCCGCCGCAGCGACCACCAGCGAAGCGGCGGTGGACACGTTGAAGATGTTCGCACCGTCGCCACCAGTCCCGACAATGTCGACCACCCGATCGAGCGTCGCCAGCTCGACCTTCCCGGCCAGCTCACGCATGGCCGAGACAGCGCCGACGATTTCGTCGATGCTTTCGCTCTTCATGCGCAGGCCCATGAGGAACGCGCCGATCTGTGCGTCGGTGCATTGCCCGGTCATGATCAGGCGCATCACATCGCGCATCTCATCGGTACTCAGGTCCAGGTGGTCGACCACCCGCGCCAGTGCTGCCTTGATATCCATGAGAGCTCCTTAACCCTGACGCTGGCCGCCGGTTTGCTGAAGAAAATTGGCCAGCAGCGCGTGGCCTTGGTCGGTCAGGATCGATTCGGGGTGGAACTGCACCCCTTCGACGTTCAGTGACTTGTGGCGCAGGCCCATGATCTCGTCGAAGCTGCCATCGGGGTGTTGGGTCCAGGCGGTTACCTCCAGGCAGTCGGGGAGCGTGTCGTGCTTGACCACCAACGAGTGGTAGCGCGTCACCGTGACCGGGTTGTTCAGGCCATGGAACACGCCCACATCGTGATGGAATACCGGGCTGGTCTTGCCATGCATCACCTGCCGAGCACGCACCACATCACCGCCGTAGGCCTGGCCGATGGCCTGGTGCCCCAGGCAGATGCCGAGAATAGGAAGCTTGCCGGCGAAATGCAGGATGCTCTCGATCGAGATACCTGCTTCGGTCGGAGTGCAAGGGCCAGGGGAGACCACGATACGCTCGGGCGCCATGGCCTCGATGTCCGCAAGGGTCACTTCGTCGTTGCGTACTACCTTGACGTCTGCGCCCAGCTCGCCCAGGTATTGCACGACGTTGTAAGTAAAGGAGTCGTAGTTGTCGATCATCAGCAGCATGGCGCTTACCTCTGGAAACATATTACACACGGCTAGGCTCGTTCGCGGCCGATGTCACCGGGCGCGCCCCGCCGGTGCAGGGAAACGAGAAATATGAACAGTGCCAGCGATAGCCGGCCAGGAGGGGGTCAGGCGCGCCAGCGCCAACGGGCGACGGCTTTGATCACGCGCATCAGAAGCTTGCTGACGATCAACACGGGGGAACTCTCTTTCAGTGTGCAGGCACAGTAGCCTACGGGCGCGGCCGGTGCAATACGCAGCCAGGCTGCGGCGGCCGGCGATACCTTGGTATAGCAAAAGCATGCTGACGAACAATGTGCGTCTCGTTGCGAAACTGCCAGACTGGCTCTGGTCAATTCCACTCACCTATACGGAGGCCATGCCATGGACCCAGAACCCGCGCACTCATTCTTGCATTGCCCCCCAAACCTGAGGATTCACCCAACCTGGCCTAACCTCGGCAGGTGCTCGCCACGCGGACGCTAGCAGCACTTCAGCCGCAGGCCACAGGAGGCTCACATGCGGCTCAAAGCCCCCCGCCCTATCGCTCTGGAGCGCGCCCTTCGCGCAGCCATCGCAGCACACCAGCCCACTGCCCTGCACGCCATGCTCGCCTCACATGGGCATTTAGCTGTCGCTCAGACACTGGCCGCAGTTTCTCTTCGCCAAGCCAGCGATGCGCTTTCAATGATGGGTGCCGAGCACCGTCAGCTCCTGGCCCGTCATCTGCCCCGACATCTGCGCACGCAGCTGGGGAGGCAAGCTTGCGGGTTGCTCGCCGGGCCACCTGCACAACCGCCTCGTGCACCGCTACTTCGCTGGCCACGTCGCGCCGCATCGGCAGCTGGCCACGCCTGAACCGCTAGCCCTAAACCTTCAGCAGGACACTGCTCATGCATAACTTGCCACCCATTCCAGGGCGGGGCTGCCGTGCCTCTTTCGCAGCACGCTCCCGCAGCTGGTCACGATACGAGCGCTTGGCCTTCGCCATGCTCGGCTATACCTGGGGGCTGCTGATCGCAGCCGTCGCCGCCCTGTTTTTCTTCAACCGTGAGCTCGACACCCACACCTCGTCCACTTCCAGCTCCCACAGCACGTTCTTTCGCCCTGCAACCACTCAGGCACAGGAGGCGCGCGATGACCACACTCCATAATCAGGCGTGGCAGCGGGTAGCTCTGGCACAGGGGCCTTTGGCCGAGCACGTGTTCTGGCTGGAATTTCCAGGCCCGACAGGCCCCCATTGGCACTGTGCCCCGCTGGGCTTTGAGCTAACCCCTACGCAGCTGTCCACATTCGAATCAGCCACTGCTGCCGTGGCCCTGGACCAAGCCTGCCTGGCCGAGGCCCAACCCGGGGCCTGCGCCCTCGGGTGCTTCCTGACTTGCCTGCAAACGGTCAACGACGCCGCAGAGCGATGGCTGGCCGCGCTCGACACGCACCTGGATGAGGTGATGGCGCAAACCAGTGCGGTGCTGGGCAACCTCGAGACCCGCGGGCGCGACTTCGGCGTCAGCGATGTCATCGATGCCCAGGCCCTGCTCGATCAACTCGAAGCCGCACTGGCCTGCTGCATCGACAACCAGTTACGCCTCTCCCTGGCTGCGCACCAGGCTCAGGGTGCGCAGCCCTGTGCCCAGGGCCCACTGGCCGAACGAATGCTGGTGTTGATCGAAGACATCGAAGCGGTCGAGCAACACGCCGAATTCATGCACCTGCGTATCCGTTTTTTACAGTCGACCAATCAGATGGCCCTGAGCGTCAAGCAGAACCAGATCGTGAAGGTGTTCTCGGTGATCACGGCCGTATTTCTGCCCGCTCTGCTGATCTCGACGTACTACAGCATGAACCTGGCCAACATGCCGATCCTCAAGTGGCAGTACGGCGAGCCCATGGTGATCGGGCTTACCGCACTGCTTGCCCTGCTGCCACTGATCTACGTCAAACAGCGCGGGTGGCTGCGCTGACCGCCCAAGGAGATCCAGATGCATTCATCGAATACCCCGAACGACGCCGGCCTGATCTGGCGTGCAGACCTTACCCTGCAACCAGATACCGGCGCTGCCAGCATCCGCCGCCAGAACGCCATCGACCAGGTTCAACGCAATCGCCCGGGCACTGCCCGAATCGAGCGCGAGATCATGATCGCGGTGATCGTACTCTACACCCTGATCCTGGGCAGCTTTGCCGCACTGCACCTGTATGGCAGCCATGTTTTGCCTGATAAGCCCGAAGCGACCGCCGAGCAGGTGGCCCCATGAGCCGTCTCGACGAACAACGCGCCGCCCTGCTCCAAGCTGGCTGGCTAGGGATGGACGCACACGACCCGGCAAGCCAGGCTTATCTGGCTCAGCATTTCGGTTTGACGGTCGCCGCCCAACAGCACGGCCTGCATTACAGCCAGGGTTTCCTGCTGCTGCCACTGAACTGGGTCTATCTGGACGAGGGCCAGTACCGTCAAGCCCACATCCTGTTTGCCTTGAGGCATGACATCCTCATCAGCATCGAGCAGGCGCCGCAGGCGCTGGCCTGTGCCCGTCTGGCGGTTCTCGACACCCTTCAGCAAGGGCCCGCTCTCCCGCCGGCACGCCATTTGTTCAATGTGCTGGTGGCGCTCAATCAGCAAGCTCACTCATTGCTGGCCATGCTCTCCACCGCGTTGGGCGCCAGCCATCCGGGCTCCCAAGGTTGCGAAGCGCCCAGCATACACTCCGGTGTTGCCGACATCGCCACCACCGCGGTGGCGCTGGGCGAGGCAGAGGAGCTGATGGCCAACGTCATCCAGGCGCAACTGATGCTCGCCAGGGCCTGTCGCTGGCTGCGCCGCCGGCTTGACGACGACACCCGCGGGGCGCCGGCACGGGCACTGCTGGCCGACATCGGCAGTGCACGCCGCCATGCGCTTTTCCAGCACGGCAGAGTGCGCCACAGGCAGCAGTCGCTGATGACCACACTGGACATCAAGCAGAACCAGATCATCAGGATCTTCACCGTGGTCACGGCGGTGTTCACCCCACCTACGCTGGTGGCTTCCTTCTATGGGCAGAACTTTGCCTACATGCCGGAACTTGAACTGCCTTGGGGAGAGTGGATGGTCATGGCGCTGACAGCACTGTTTGCCCTGCTGCCACTGGTATACATCAAGCGCAAGGGGTGGCTGCGATGACCACGCCAACACCAAAACCGTGGGTGCGCTTGCGAGCCTGCTCAACGGCACAATTTCAAGCACTGGCCCGCACGCATGAGCGGCTCAGGCAAGGCACAGTGACCACAGGGCGCTTGCGCTGCCTGCGCTGGGTGGAGCATCAAGCTCAGCTAACCGACGTGCTCTGGAGCTTCGACAAAGGGCAATTGGTGACGCTGGAAAACGCCGGTGCTGCGCCTTGGCAGCCACCGCACAGCATGCCCGCTTGCCCTACGCATACAGCGCGAATGTTGCTGGATCAGCTCACCGCCCACATCGCACAAGTGCTCGACAGGATCGCGGCTGAGCTGGCAGCCAGCAACCAGGTCGCTGGCCTGCGGGCCATGCCCGATACCCGGCCACCCCAGCAGCAACTCACCGAAGAAATGGGTAGTTACGAACAACGCATAGACCTGTTGCTGGGCTTCGTGATGGACTCGGTATCCGACATAGAGCGCTGTGTTCGCCAACTCAGCCAGCCGCCACGGCCGGCCCCGCAAGGCGAAGCATTGCTCAAATGCCTGCATGTACAGGCAAAGCGCGCGCGCGCGTTGCGCCAGAGGCTGTGGAACGCAGGCCGCACCCAAGCCGAAGCCACCGCCACCAGCGATCTGGGCATCACCAAAGTGTTTACGGTGCTCTGGGCCGCGTTCATACCCGGCACAGCCCTGATCAACTGGTATGGCCAGAATTTCGAAGTCATGCCCGAGCTTTCATGGGAGGGCTCGCTGTGGAGCCAGTTGCTGGCGGTGCTGGCGCTGACCGCTGTACCCATATGGATGATCAAGCAGGCAGGCGCCCTGCGCTGATGAGAAGGAGAACACCGGATGCCACTGTTTCATGCAACCGGGCTGCACGCTTTGGCCGTTGCGGCGCTGCACTTGGGCTGTGCTTTCGTACTGGGCGCGCTGATCGGCTTTGAACGGCAGCTGCGCCAGCGCACAGCGGGGTTGCGAACCAACACATTGGTGGCTGTTGGCGCCGCAACCTTCGTGTTGTTGGGTGCTCGGCTGTTCGATATCTACGGCGGCGGGCAAACCCCGGTGCACGTGGTGGCGTACGTGGTCTCGGGTATCGGCTTTCTGGGTGCCGGCACCATCATCAAGGAAGGCGCCAACATCTCCGGCCTCAACACCGCCGCCACACTCTGGGGCTCAGGCGCCGTTGGCGCCAGCGCTGGCGCCGGGCTGATCGCCGAAGCGGCAATCGCCACCGTTTTTGTGCTGGCGAGCAACACCCTGTTGCGGCCCTGGGCAAACTGGATCAACCGCATGCCCCTGCGTGCCGACCGGCGCGAGGCAACCTACACCTTCTACGTGATCTGCGCACGCCAACACCACGGCGCAGTGCGCGAGCAGGTCAGCGCCCACCTTGAGCAGGCCAGTTACCCCGCCCGGCAAATCGATGACGAACCCTTCGGCCAGCACGATGTGGAACTGGCGTTCACGCTCTACGCCACAGCAGTGCAATCAGAGGAGCTCGACACCCTCAGCCGCCGCCTTCAAGTCCTCGACGGTGTGCGCCAAGCGTTCTGGAGCGCTGCCGATGAGGCCTGAGGCAACCTGGGCGGCGGCGCTGGGCGTCATGCTGGTGATTTTCTGGGTCGACACCGTGACCCCCTACGAGGTGGCCGTTTCGGTCTTTCACACCGCCCCGCTACTCTGGGCTGCCAGGGCCGCGCACCGCAAGGCCTTGCCGTGGCTGGCCGGTGCAGCCATGGTGCTGACTGTCACCAGCTTTATGCTCACGGCTCAAGGCGACTACCGCGCCGGCCTGATCAACACCGCGCTGAGCGTTACCGCCATCGCCTCCACCGCGTGGCTGATTCTCAAACGGCTGGCCGCCGAGCGCGCCAGCCAAGCCGCGCAGCGGCAAATGGCCCGTGCTGCCAGGCTGCGCCCGCTGCACAGCCTGGCAGCAACCCTGGCCCACGAAATCAACCAACCCTTGGCGGCAGTGGTCACCAGCGCCCACGCCAGCCTACGCTGGCTTGACCGGCAGCCCCCAGACACTGAGCGTGCCAGGCAGGCACTGGCAAGGGTGGCCGGTGAAGCGCAGCGTGCCGGAGACATCCTCGCAAGGGTGCGCAACCTGGCCCAAGGCATAGCCGGGCCGCAGGTAGCATTCGACTTGAACCAGGCCGTACATCAGATGCTGGAGCTGGCCATGCCCACGCTACGCGATCAAGGCATTGACGTGAGCCAGGCCCTGGCAAGCGACCTGCCTGCTGCGGTGGCAGATCCCATACAGGTTCAACAGGTGATCAGCAACCTGCTGCTCAACGCCGCCCAGGCCATGGCCCAGCAACCGGTGCGCCTGCTAGGCGTACGCACCTGGCAAGAGGGGCAATTGCTGAACTTGAGTATCACAGACACCGGCCACGGCTTCCCGAAACAGGTGCAAGCTCGGCTCTTCGATGCCTTCTGGAGCAACCGGCCCGGTGGTCTGGGCATCGGCCTGAGCTTGTGCCGCACCCTGATCGAGGCCAACGGCGGGCAAATCGATGGCCAACCCGGCGCTTCCGTTGGCGCTGTATTCACCTTCACCCTCCCGGCTCAGACGCAGGCTTGCACATGAACTCAGCATGCCTTGTTCATATAGTCGACGATGACCCCGCCATTCGAGACGCGCTCCAGGACCTGCTCGCCTCGGTGGGTTTGGCGAGCCAGGCCCACGCCGGCACCGAGGCATTCCTCGCCCATCCGCCGCACCCAGGCCCGGCCTGCCTGATTCTGGATGTGCGCATGCCGGGCCAGAACGGCCTGGCATTTCATCAGCAACTGAAGGCCTCGGAGCGGTGTATGCCGGTGATCTTCATCACCGGGCACGGTGACATCGCCATGGGCGTCCAGGCCATGAAAAATGGCGCGCTGGAATTTCTGACCAAGCCCTTTCGTGATCAGGAACTGATCGACGCCGTGCATCAAGGGTTGGCTCTCGACCAGCAGCAACGAGCGCTCCGGGAGGCGGAAGAGGCCTTGGCCGCCCGCTGGGCCACGCTGACAGCAGGAGAACAGCAAGTGGCGCGAATGGTCGTGCAAGGGCAACTGAACAAACAGATTGCCGCACACCTGCACCTGAGCGAGATCACGATCAAGGTTCGTCGCGCCCAAGCCATGCGCAAGATGGGCGCGGCATCATTGCCGGAGCTGGTCAGGCAGCTTGAAAAGCTGCCGCGCTGATCAGCGACCTTGCTCGGCCAGCGCCACCGCTCGGAACATCGCGCGGCGCTTGTTCAGGGTCTCCTCCCACTCAAGCACCGGGACTGAGTCGGCAACGATGCCACCCCCAGCCTGCACGTGCAGCTCGCCGTTCTTGATCACGGCCGTGCGGATGGCGATGGCGGTGTCCATGTTACCGTTCCAGGCGAAGTACCCCACCGCGCCACCGTATACACCTCGCTTGACCGGCTCCAACTCGTCGATGATTTCCATCGCCCGGATCTTCGGAGCCCCCGACAGCGTGCCGGCCGGAAGAATCGCGCGCAGGGCATCCATGGCCGTAAGGCCAGCCTTGAGCTTGCCGGTCACGTTCGAAACGATGTGCATCACGTTCGAATAGCGCTCGATGACCATCTTCTCGGTCAGGCGCACGCTGCCGACTTCCGACACGCGGCCGGTGTCGTTGCGGCCCAGGTCGATCAGCATCAGGTGTTCGGCGATTTCCTTTTCATCGCTGAGCAGGTCGCGTTCCAGCGCCAGGTCGTCTTCTTCGGTGGCGCCGCGTGGGCGGGTGCCGGCAATAGGGCGAACCGTAACCTCGCCCTCTTCGACACGCACCAGCACTTCCGGTGAGCTGCCAACGACATGGAAGTCACCGAAGTTGAAGAAATACATGTATGGGGTGGGGTTGATACTGCGCAGTGCGCGGTAGAGGTCGATCGGCGCGGCTGCGAAGTCGATGGACATCCGCTGCGAGGGCACCACCTGCATGCAGTCGCCGGCCAGGATGTAGTCCTTGATGCGCCCCACCGCATGTTCGTAATCCGCCTGGGTGAAACTTGAACGAAACGCAGGCTCGGCGCCTTGAGGCTTCGACATGTCGAGGCCCAGGCGGGGCGCCAGCGGCTGGCGCATCTGCTCGAGCAGAGCCTGCAGGCGTTGCTGGCCGGCGTTGAACGCATCGGGCTGGCCTGGGTCGGCCAACACGATCGCATGGACCTTGCCGGCCAAGTTGTCGAACACCACGACGGCATCGGAAACCATCAGCAGGATGTCCGGCACGCCGATCGGGTCAGGGTTGGGCGAGGCGCCAAGGCGTTTCTCGACATAGCGCACGCTGTCGTAGCCGAAATAACCCACCAGGCCGCCATTGAAGCGCGGTAGGCCTGGCAGGGTCGGTACGCTGTAACGGGCCTTGAACTGCTCGACGAACGCCAAGGGGTCTTCGACCTCGGCGCTTTCGACCTCAACGCCATCACGGGTCACGCTCACACGGTAACCATGCACTCGAAGCACAGTGCGGCAGGCCAAGCCTATGATCGAATAGCGGCCCCATTTCTCACCGCCCTGAACGGACTCGAGCAAATAGGTATTGGGCACATCGGCGAGCTTCAGGTAGATGGACAGCGGGGTGTCGAAGTCGGCCAGGGTTTCGAAGGCCAAGGGGATCCGGTTATAGCCGGCCTCGGCCAGGCGCAGGAATTCTTCGCGGGTCATGATCTGCCTCGTGGCGGATAAAAGGGACAATCAGGCAAACGCACCGGCAGGGCCGGCCAGACGCAATCAGGCGCGCCAGCGCCAACGCGCCAGTGCCTTGATGACTTTCATCCAGAGTTTGCAGGTGCCCGCCACGATAGATTCCCGGCCAGGTGAAGGGGTGGATTCGCCCAACGTTACAGCACCGGAAGATGCCAGGCAACCTGGCAACAGTTGCCGCAAGTCACCGGCCACCAGGCTTGGGCATTCGTCGGCAATAGGCTTGCCATGGTTGTAACCATAGGTGAGCCCGACGCTGGCGACACCTGCGGCCTGCGCGGCGAGGATGTCGTTGCGCGAATCGCCGACAAACAACGCCTGATGCGGCTCCACGCCCGCCATCTTCATCACGAAGAACAGCGCGGCGGGGTCGGGTTTCTGCTGAGGCAAGGTGTCGCCGCCAATGATCCAGCGAAAGTAGCGGCCCAGCTTGACCTCGTCGAGCAGCGGCGCCACGAACTGTTCAGGCTTGTTGGTGATCAGCGCCATCTCTACGCCGCGCTTTTGCAGCCATTTCAGGGTTTCACGCACGCCGGGGTACACCACCGTGTTGTGGTTGCCCTTGCCGTAGGCCTGCATGAACAGCTCAAGCGCCTGCTCTGCCTGCTCGTCGCCGATCGCCGAGTGGTCCAGGCCGCCAGCCAGGGCGCGGCGCACCAATACCTTGGCGCCGTTGCCGATCCACAGCCTGACTTGCTCGATGCCCGCTGGCGGGCGGCCGAGCTGGCGCAGGGTTTGGTCAACGGCGGCCGCCAGGTCAGGCACCGAATCAACCAGTGTACCGTCGAGGTCGAACATGACCAGGCGCGGCAACTGCCCATGGAACAGCTGCTCAAGGCCGCTCATGAGCGGGCCAGCGCCAGCTCTTCACGCATCTGATCGATGACAGCCTTGTAGTCAGGGGCATTGAAGATGGCGGAGCCGGCCACGAAGGTATCAGCGCCGGCGGCGGCGATTTCGCGGATGTTCTTCACGTTCACGCCGCCGTCGATCTCCAGGCGGATATCACGCCCGCTTGCATCGATCAGAGCACGCGCTTCGCGCAGCTTGTTCAGCGTACCGGGAATGAACTTCTGCCCGCCAAAGCCTGGGTTCACGCTCATGAGCAGGATCATGTCGACCTTGTCCATTACGTATTCGAGCAGGTTCAGCGGGGTCGCCGGGTTAAACACCAAGCCTGCCTTGCAGCCGCCGTCGCGGATCAACTGCAAGGAGCGGTCGATGTGCTGGCTGGCTTCGGGATGGAAGGTGATATAGCTGGCGCCGGCTTCGATGAAGTCACCGATGATGCGGTCGACCGGGCTCACCATCAGATGCACGTCGATCGGTGCGGTGACGCCATACTTGCGCAGTGCCGCGCACACCATCGGGCCGATGGTGAGGTTGGGCACGTAGTGGTTGTCCATCACATCGAAGTGAACGATGTCCGCGCCTGCGGCG
Organism: Pseudomonas sp. URIL14HWK12:I12; assembly: GCF_003097135.1. Lineage (GTDB taxonomy): Bacteria > Pseudomonadota > Gammaproteobacteria > Pseudomonadales > Pseudomonadaceae > Aquipseudomonas. Next base: position 556,388 of record NZ_QEQL01000003.1, on the reverse strand, counting down.
AGAACGTTATCCACCTCTTCGCCCAGGCGGGCGAAGTCGGCGGACAGGATGGATGGAGCAATTGCATAGGGCTGCATGGCGCACCTGTCGGCTATGATCACAGTGGCGCGGATTGTACCCCACTGCTCCCCAGGCGGCGATGACTCACCTCAGGCTGGCGCGCTGGTGCGCAGGCGCTCGCCCCGGCCGCGCAACCACTCCAGGGTCAGCAGCAGAACCACCGAGAAGGCGATCAGCAAGGTGGCCGCCGCGGCAATGGTGGGGCTCAGGTTCTCGCGGATGCCGCTGAACATCTGCCGCGGCAGGGTCGCCTGTTCAGGCCCTGCCAGGAACAGCGTCACCACCACTTCATCGAAGGAGGTGGCGAAAGCGAACAACGCGCCGGAGATCACACCCGGCGCGATCAGCGGCAAGGTGACCTTGCGGAAGGTCAGCAGCGGGTGGGCGCCAAGGCTGGCCGCAGCGCGAACCAAGTTGTAGTTGAAGCCTTGCAGCGTGGCCGAAACGGTGATGATCACGAACGGTACGCCCAGTACCGCGTGCACCATGATCAGCGAAAAGTAACTGTTGCCCAGGCCCAGCGGTGCAAAGAACAGGTAAGTGGCGACACCTACGATGACCACCGGCACCACCATGGGCGAAATCACCAGCGCCATCACCAGCGCCTTACCGGGGAAATAGCTGCGCACCAACCCGATGGAAGCCAGGGTGCCGAACACCATGGCCAGCAGGGTTGCGGCCGGCGCGACGATGATGCTGTTGCGCAATGCCCTCATCCATTCGGCCGAGGCAAAGAAATCCTGGTACCAATGCAGCGAGAAGCCCTGCATCGGGTACACCAGGAAGCTTCCGGAATTGAACGACAGTGGAATGATCACCAGCACCGGCAGGATCAGGAACAACAGCACGGCGCCACACAGGACACGCAGTGCGTAGTACCACACACGCTCGATAGGCGACTGATAGGGGCTCAACATGGCGGTGTCCTCAGCTCAGGCGCAGGCGGCTGGCGCCGACCAGCTTGCTATAGATCAGGTAGAGAATGACGGTGGCCAGCAATAGCAGGCCTCCCAGCGCAGTGGCCATGCCCCAGTTGATGCTGGTGTTGGTATAGAAGGCGACGAAGTAGCTGACCATCTGGTCGTTCGGGCTGCCCAGCAGCGCCGGGGTGATGTAGTAACCGATGGCCAGTATGAACACCAGCAGGCAGCCGGCACCTACGCCTGCGTAGGTTTGCGGGAAGTACACCCTCCAGAAGCTGGCGAAGGGGTGGCAGCCCAGCGAGATCGCCGCCCGCATGTAGCTGGGGGAGATGCCTTTCATGACGCTGTAGATCGGCAGGATCATGAACGGCAGCAGAATGTGCACCATCGAGATGTACACGCCCACGCGGTTGAATACAAGCTCCAGCGGTTTGTCGATGATGCCCATGGCCATCAGGGCGCTGTTGATCAGCCCACCGGACTGCAGCAGCACGATCCAGGCTGCGACCCGTACCAGGATCGACGTCCAGAACGGCAGCAGCACCATGATCATCAGCAGGTTGCTCTGGCGAGCCGGCAGATTGGCCAGCAGGTAAGCCAGCGGATAGGCCAACACCAAGCACAACAGGGTGATCACCAGGCCCATCCAGAAGGTCCGGGCGAAAATGTCGAGGTAGATGGCCTGTTCGGGGCTGGCAGGGGCCAGCTCGCCGAGGTCGTCGATGCGGTGATCGACCGAGGCCAGCAGGTAATAGGGCGTCACGTCGCTGGTGTTGCGGCGGATCACTTGCCAGTACGCCGGGTCGCCCCAGCGCTCGTCCAGGCCCTCGAAGGCTTCCTTATAGGAGGCCGGCACTTCGCTGAACGGCAGCGCACGGGCGGTTTGCATCAGCAGGCTGCGATAGCCGGCTGTTTCCATGTTCAAGCGCTTGGACAGATCGCCCAATTGCTGGTTCTTGCGTGCCTCTACCAGATCCTCGCTGAACGCTTTATAGACGTTCTCGTCCGGCAGGCCCTTGCCGTCCCAGGTAGTGATCGCAGCCACGGTGCGGGGCAAAGTTCCGACCACCTCCGGGTTGCTGACGCTGCGGTACAACAGCGCACCGATCGGCACCAGAAACACCAGCAGCAGGAAGATCACCAGAGGGGCGATCAACGCCTGTGCCTTCCAGCGGTTGACGCGTTCAGCGCGGATCAGGCGCTGCTTCAGGGACGGGCCAGCGTCGGCCAGCGGGGCGGATGGGGCCATTGAAACTCTCCAGACGGATCAGACGGGCGCGGCCGGTGGCCGCGCCCAAAGCGGTTTACTTCGCGGCCCAGGCGTTGAAGCGTTGCTCGAGCTGCTCACCGTTGTCAGCCCAGAACTTGACGTTGATCTGCACCTGATCCTTGAGGTTGGCCTCGGTGGTGGGCATGTTGTCGGTCACGCTCTTGGCCAGCAGCGGCACGGCAGCCTTGTTGGTCGGGCCGTAGGCGATATTCTCGGCGTAGACCTTCTGGTTTTCCGGCTTGAGGGTCCAGGCGATGAACTTCTTCGCCTCCTCGGCATTCTTGGCGCCGCGCGGGATCGCCCAGGCGTCGAAGTCATACACGCCACCGGCCCACACCACTTTCAGGTTGCTCTCTTTCTGTACCGCGGCGATCCGGCCGTTGTAGGCCGAGCTCATGACCACATCACCCGAGGCCAGATACTGCGGCGGCTGCGCGCCGGCTTCCCACCACTGGATATTGGGCTTGAGCTCGTCGAGCTTTTTGAAGGCGCGGTTCTGGCCGTCCTTGCTGCCCAGCACCTTGTAGACATCGGCCGGGGCCACACCGTCAGCCATCAAAGCGATTTCAAGGGTGTACTTGGCGCCTTTGCGCAGGCCGCGCTTACCTGGGAATTTCTGGGTATCCCAGAAATCGGCCCAGCTGGCAGGGGCCGTCTTCAGTTTGTCGGCGTTGTAGGCCAGCACCGTGGACCACACGAAGAAACCCACGCCGCAGGTCTGGATGGTGCCATCGACGTACTGCGACTTGTCACCGAACAGTTTCGGGTCGAGGGTTTCGAACAGATCTTCGTCGCAGCCTTGAGACAGCTCAGGCGACTCGACTTCCACCAGGTCCATGGTCACGCTCTTGGTGTCGACCTGAGCTTTGACCTTGGCCATCTCGCCGTTGTATTCGCCTGCCACGATCTTGCCGTTGCCAGCGTCTTCCCAAGTTTTGTAGAACGCTTTTTCCTGGGCCGCCTTGTTGGCGCCACCGAACGAGATGACGGTCAAATCTGCCGCCATGGCGTTGGCCGCAGCCATCATCCCCAGGGCCAGGGCACTGAGCTTCAAATGCTTGAGCATGAATTCCTCTCCACTATGCAGTTAGGTGTTCTTGTTGTTTTAACCAGGTCAGTCGGTCAACGGGTCGAGTGCGCGGGCGTGCTCGATTTGCCAACCAAGGGGTACTACATCGCCGACCGAGAGGGCAGGATCGAGCTCGGCGATCGGTTGCTTGACGAAGAAGTCGGTATTGCCGGCCACTTCCAGGCGTACCCGGACGTGGTCGCCCAGGTAGATGAATTCGGCCACACGGCCGGAAAAACGGTTGGCAAGCTGATCGCTCTGCCCGCCAAGGCGCACACGCTCGGGGCGCACCGAAAGCGTGACAGGCTCGCCGGGCTGGCCGACATTCACAGCCAGCGCCTCGACCTTCTCGCCCCGGGCCAGTGCGACCACGCAGCGGTCACCCTGGCGGGTGAGCAGTTGGCCGTTCAAGCGATTGTTTTCGCCGATGAAGTTGGCCACGAACGTGTTGCGCGGGTGCTCGTAAAGCGAGCGAGGGTCTTCGATCTGCTGGATTTCACCTTGATGGAACACCGCCACGCGGTCGGACATGGTCAGGGCCTCACCCTGATCGTGCGTGACGTAGACCACCGTCACACCCAAGCGCTGATGGATGTGCTTGATCTCCATCTGCATGTGTTCACGCAGCTGTTTGTCCAGCGCCCCCAACGGCTCGTCCATCAGTACCAGCTGCGGCTCGAACACCAGCGCGCGGGCCAGCGCCACACGCTGTTGCTGGCCGCCGGAAAGCTGCGCCGGATAGCGCTGGGCAAAGCGGTCCAGTTGCACCATGTCCAGCGCCTTCTTGACCTTGTCGGCCACGTCCGCCTTGCTCATACCCCGCACGGAGAGGGGGAACGCCAGGTTCTCGGCCACGGTCATGTGCGGGAACAAGGCGTAGTTCTGGAACACCATGCCGATGTCGCGCTTGTGCGGTGGCACATGGTTGATTGCACGCCCGCCGAGGGTGATTTCACCCGCCGTCGGCGTTTCGAAGCCGGCGAGCATCATCAGGCTGGTGGTCTTGCCCGAGCCGGACGGGCCGAGCAGCGTGAGGAACTCACCCTTGCGGATATCCAGGTTGAGGTCTTTGACGATCAGGTTTTCACCGTCGTAGCTCTTCTGTACCCCACGAAAGCTGACCAGAATATCGGCCGCGCCTGACTTCGCCTCGCTCATGTCCCCGTACCCTTATTGGTGATGCGTGGGGCAAGCGTACGTAAGCGCTCAACCAGGGAAAATCGGGGGTGCAGAGAGATTCGCCTCAGCCAGGCGGAGAGCTGCGTGTAGGGATCGCCCTACAACGATGACGCAATTTGGCACGAGCAGTGGCGCAACGCCATGTAGGTGCGCTTTGCACGCCGGTCGCAAATGGAACACCTGCTGTCAGATGATTCGATGCTCCATCGCGTACTTCACCAGCTCGGCCAGGGAATTGACCTTGAGCTTCTGCATGAGCCGCGCTTTGTGCGTACTGATGGTCTTGCTCGACAGCGCCAGTTGGTCGGCGATCTCGTTGACGTGCGCCCCCTGGGCCAGGCGCTCGAATACCGAAAACTCCCGCTCCGAGAGCAGCGAATGCAGCGGCCGCGAGTCGGTCAGCCCCACCTCGAACACCATGCGGTCGGCCAGTTGCGGATCGATATAGCGGCCGCCGCCGGCCACCCGGCGGATGGCCGCCAGCAGCAAGGCCGGGTCACTGTCCTTGGTGGCGTAGCCGGCAGCGCCCATCTTCAGGGCGCGTGCCGCCATCTGGGCCTCGTCGTGCATCGACAACATCAGGATTGCCGGTGCCGGGCTCAACGCGCGAATCCGGCCGATCGCCTCCAGGCCGTTGGCTCCGGGCATTGAGATATCCAGCAATACCACCTCGCACGGCGTATGTCGCAGGCCGTCGATCAACTGCTCGGCATTGCCGGCCTCGCCCACGACGGTCATATCCTGGGCAAGGCCGATCAATTGCTTGATCCCCTCGCGAACGATGGTGTGGTCTTCGGCCACGAATACTCGGATCACCCCTGCCCCTCCTTCATCGGAACCCAGGCCACCAGCGTGGCCCCCTCCCCTGGCGTGCTGGAGAGCTCCAACCGCCCGCCCAGCATCATGACACGCTCGCGCATGCCCACCAGCCCGAAAGAGTTGGGCCGTGGCTGAGCGACATCGAAACCCCGGCCATCGTCGCTGACCGACAGTAGCAACCCGCCCTGTTCCAGTGACAGGCTTACCTCGACGCTGTGGGCATGCGCATGGCGCATCACGTTGGTCAGCGCTTCCTGCAGAATTCGGAACAGCCCGGTGGCCCTGGCATCGCTGATTGCGGGCATCTGCTCGGGCGCCTGCACCAGGCACGGGATCTGCGTACGCGCCTCGAAACGCCGGGCCTGCCACTCGATCGCCGAAACCAACCCCGCATCGAGAATCGGTGGCCGAAGCGCGGTGGCGACATCCCGCACTTGCTGGAACAACTGCACCAGCAGCCGCTTCATGCTATCCAGGCGCTCCTGAAGCCCCGCGTCGAGGCCGGCATAGGCCAGCTCGCACATCGACACTTCCAGCTTGAGCACCGTCAGCACCTGGCCAAGCTCATCATGCACTTCGCGGGCGATGCGCGCCTTTTCTTCCTCGCGTACGCTTTCAAGGTGCGCCGAAAGCTCGCGCAGTTGTTCCTGGGCGCGATGCCGTTCGGTGATGTCGGTAAGAAACACCACCAGGTATTCCTCGTCGTCGTAGCGCAGGAAGCTCAACGCCACGTCCACCGGCACCCACTCCCCACCTGCGCTGCGGCAGCGGGTTTCGAACACCGGCGTCTCATCGCCAGCACGGGCGCGGCGCCACAGCTCCAGCCAGCGATCCATGCTCAGGCTCGGCTCAAGCTCGGCCAAAGGCAGATCCTCCAGCACCTCCGGCGCGTAGCCGAGCATGTTTTCTGCCGCCCGGTTGGCATAGCGAATGTGGCTGTCCCAATTGACCCACAGGATGCCAACGGTGCTCTGGTCGATGGAAAATTGCGTCAGCCGCAATGCTGCCTCGCGGGCCTGGGTTTGCGCGATGGCTTCGCGGGCCCGCGCCAGGCGCCGCTCGTATTGGCGTTGCTGGCGGCGCAGCAGCAACACCATGCCTGCCAGCACCAGCATACCCAGGCCCCCCAGCATTGCCAGGGCGCGCCAGGTGCCAGGCGAGACCCCCGCCGAGGGGTAGGCTACCGGTAACCAGCGTGCGCGCCACTGCTCGACTTCCCGTGCCGAGAGGGCGTGCAGCCCTGCGCTGATTGCCGTGGCAAATTCGGGCTGGTCTGGGCGCGAACCAACACGCAGCAGTTGCGGCAGCCCGACATCGCCCACCACTGCCAGGCTGGCGAACTCGGGCTCGCGCGACAGGCGCCCCAATTGCGCTTCATCGACCACCGCCAGGCGCGCCTGCTGCGAGATCAAGGCCTCCAACGCCTTGCGATCCTGTGCCACGGTGAGCACGTCCAGGCGCGGATAGGTCATGCGAAGATAGTCGGCCAACGGGCCAGGGCCGCGCACGGCGATGCGCTCGTTTTCGGGCAGGTTTTCCAGGTCCAGCGTGCCGGCACCGGAGCGCTCACCCACCACCCGTTGAGCGATGCGCAGGTACGGGTCGGAGAAATCCCACAGTCGAAGGCCGGCAGGGGTCTGGGCCAGGCCCGGTGCAACGTCGATCTCGCCCAGTCGCAGCGCCCCTTCCAGCGACCGCTGGTCGGCGAAGGTGCGCCACTGTGGCTCAATGCCCAAGGCCCGCGCCAGCGCCTGGATAACGTCCACGTTCAACCCGGTCAGTTGCTGGCTGCGCCGGTCGTATTGCGCATAGGGTGCCTGCAGCACCACCCCTACCCGCCATTGCCGGTGCTCGCCGAGCCATTGCTGCAGCGGCGATGCCAGCCCGGTCGGCGGCACAGCAGCGCCCTGGGCCAGCAGCGCAGTCAGGGCCATCAGAAAACCGCCGATCACCACCAGGCAGCGCTTGAACATCATCAATTGTCGTATCCGCAAAGCCCGCAGTTGGCGGGCACAAGGTTTAGCCGTAGGCTCGGCCCATGCATTTTGATCAGGAAAGCACGATGCCATCAATTCGTCATTTCGCACTGTCTGCCATTTGCCTGGCCGCCAGCCTTCACGCCATGGCTGCCGATGCTCCCGCAGCCCCCAACGCCGAGCCGAGGGCAGCCCTGCTGGACCGCAGCACCGAGCAGGCGCAAGACCTCGCCCGCACGCTGCCGGCCGACCAACAGCAGCAATTGGAAGCCAGTGGCGATAATTTCCTCGCCTTGTGGCGCCCAGCCAATGCCACTGATGGCGAAGGGGTGGTGATCATCGTGCCCGGCGCCGGCGAAAGCGCCAACTGGCCGGATGTGGTCGGGCCTATGCGCGATCGCCTGCCGGATGTGAAATGGGCCAGCCTGAGCCTGACCCTGCCCGACCTGCTCAGCGATGCGATCCAACCGCGCGGCGCCGACACCCAGCCTGCGCCCTCGAAAGCCGGCAGTTCCAGCACCCCGCCGGACGCCAACGCACCGGTCGAGGCGGCCACCGCCGCCGGCAGCGAGAACAGCCCCAGCACCGGGGGCGACAGCACCAACGATCAATTGCAGACCGATGCAGAGCGCATCTTCGCGCGCATCGATGCCGGCATCGCCTTCGCCCAGCAGCAGAAGGCGCGCAGCATTGTGTTGCTGGGCCACGGCACTGGCGCCTATTGGGCCGCGCGCTACCTGAGCGAGCGGCAGGCGACTCGGGCGCAGAAACTGGTGATGGTCGAAGCGCGTACGCCGGGCTCGGCGCCCCAGGGGCTCGACGCCCTGGCGCCAACACTGAAGGTTCCGGTCGCGGACTTCTTCTATCCCAACAGCCCGGCACTGGTTGCCGCGGCCAAGGCTCGCCTGCAGGCCAGCAAACGGCAAAAAAGCGGCGCTTACACTCAGGTGCAGATGACCGCGATGCCCGGCAACCGTGATGCACAGGAACAGATGTTTCGCCGGGTGCGTGGATGGCTGAGCCCGTCGCAAGACCAGTGATTGATCAGAAACCCAGGCGCGAGCGCACCAGCGCGTAGGCGTCATGCAACTGGCGCGTGCGCTCGGTGGCGGCCTCCACCTGCCCAGCGCTGGCGCCGGCGCCTTCGAGTTTGTCGGGGTGATGCTTGCTCAGCAGTCGTCGATAGGCGCGCTTGACGTCGTCAGGCTGGGCGCCTGGGGCCACCCCCAGCAGGCTTAGGGCCCTTTGGTAATGGTCGTCCGGGCGTGCCAGTGGCCGGCGCCGTGGCTCGTATTCGTCGCTCAGCGCCTGAACCCGCCGTGCAGGCCAGCCCATCCAGCGCCCCCAGTCCAGCAGCAGCTCACGCTCAACGGGGTGGTCACGGTAGTCCGCCCAGATCATCCGCCAGCCAGCGCGTAACAGCCCTTCAGCCGCAGCCGGTTTGCGCTGCAGGCCACGCAGGTAAGGCCGCAACGAGGCGCGCCCATCGCGGCCGCGGTTGAACGCCTCGATCGCACGGCGCTGCGCCTGATCGCCAAGGCCCAGGCTCGCCATCTCCTCGCGCGCCTGCTGAATGTGCTCAGGTCCCACCTGGCCATTGGACTTGGCCAGCCGCCCCAGCAAGGTGAACAGCAGCTCATCCTGGGACATGGCAGGCTTGCCGCCCAAGCGCTCGCGCAGCTGCGGCCAGCTGTGCAGCGCCAACTGGCGATCCACCAACTGCCCCAGCATTGCGCCGAGGATTGCGCCAGGGATGTGCGCCAGGGCGAACCCCAACAGCACCCCCAGGATAGTGGCGGGCCAGAACATCAGTGGGCATCCTTGAGCAAGCGTTCGACCTCGGCCAGGCGTTCGTGAGTGCCTACATCGACCCAGCGCCCGAGGAAACGTTCACCGGTGACCCGGCCGGCCGCCATCGCCTTGCGCAACAAGGGGGCAAGCTTGAAGGCGCCCGGCTGGCAGCCTTCGAACAGCGCGGGCGAAAGCACGCAAATGCCGCTGTAGGTCAGGGTGTCGGCGCCGGGGCCGACGTCGCTGACCTGGCCGCCGTGCAACCGAAAATCGCCGGCCGGATGATGCGCGGGGTTGGGTACCAGGACCAGGTGCGCCTGGCCCACCAGCGGTTGGCGCAGCTGGGCAAAGTCGTAGTCGGCCCAGATGTCGCCATTGACCACCGCGAACGGCTCGGTGCCGAGCAGCGGCAGGGCGCGCTGGATGCCCCCGCCGGTTTCAAGCGGCTCGCCCTCCGGCGACCAGGCGATGCTCACGCCGAAACGCTCGCCGTTCCCCAGATAGGCCTCGATCTGCTCGCCCAACCAGGCATGGTTGATGACAAGCTCCGTGAAACCTGCAGCGGCCAACGCGCGCACGTGGTACTCGATCAGCGGCACGCCGCCGGCGCGTACCAGCGGCTTGGGGGTGTGAAGGGTCAACGGGCGCAGGCGCTCGCCCTTGCCCGCAGCCAAGATCATCGCCTTCATGGCCGGGGCTCCAGGCTGCCGAGCAAGGCGCTGAGCTCGGCCAGCTCCGGCCGACGCGCCAGCACCGCGCGAATGTAGTCGAAGAACCGTGGAACATCGGCCAGGTAGCGCGGCTTGCCGTCGCGGTGGCAGATGCGTGCGAAGATGCCGATCACTTTAAGGTGGCGCTGCACCCCCATCAGGTCGCTGGCGCGCAGAAAGTCGTCCAATTGCGCTTGCACCGGTATTCCTCGCGCTCGCGCGGCTTCCCAGTAGCCAGTCAACCAACCCAGCACACGCTCCTCGGGCCAGCTCAGGAACGCATCCTTGAACAAGCAAGTGATGTCGTAGGTGACCGGGCCATGGACCGCGTCCTGGAAATCCAGCACGCCTGGGTTGGGCTCGCTGCGCATCAGATTGCGCGGCATGAAGTCGCGGTGCACCAGCACTTGGGGTTGGGCCAGGGCACTGTCGATCAGCAGCTGGCTGATGCGCTCCCAGGCCGCTTGCTGCTCGGCGTCGAACGTCAGGCCGAGGTGTCGGCGCACGTACCATTCCGGAAACAGTTCCAGCTCCCGGCGCAGCAGGGCGGTGTCGTAGCTGGGCAACGGCGCCGTCAGCGGCAGGCACTGGTAGGCCAGCAACGCCTGGATGGCGTCGGCGAACAAGGCATCGGCGTTGTGCTCGTCGATCACATCCAGGTAGGTGTGCCTACCCATGTCGCTAAGCAGCAGAAACCCCTGAGCAATGTCCTGGGCGTGAATGGTGGGCACATGCACGCCACTGCTGGCGAGCCAGGCACAGATGTCCACGAAAGGCTGGCAATTCTCCTGCGGGGGCGGCGCATCCATCACCACGAAGCTGCGCCCGCCGCCTTCCCAGCGAAAATATCGGCGAAAACTTGCATCGCTGCTGGCAGCGCTCAGTTGGCCGGGGGGAACATCGCCCCAGCCCTTGGCAGCAAAGAGCTGCGAGAGATTGGCCGCTAGCCAGCGGGAGAGTGTTTCAAAACGTGCATCAGCTTCTTGCATTTATACAGGTCTCCGACGGCGCTAGCCGTCAAGCAGGTCATGCTTTATTATCCAGCATCTTTTTCAGACCATCGAGAGGCGTGCACCCCGCGCGGGAAGATGGCACGCAGGAAGCCCGGATTATAAAGATGGCATTGAAATCCCCCGTGTTTCGTAGAAAATTCCCGTTGCTGTTCACTGGCAGCCTGCTCGCGATGCAGCCCATCGCAGCCTCGCACGTGCTTGCCGCCGAGCAGTACGACTGCCAGGTAGCAGCCGGTGGTGGCTGGGCTTGCCAGACTCAAGCGCCAGCAGCGGCCCTGCCGCCACGCCCGGCGCATGATGCCAGCTCGGTGAGCACCGTATCCACCCGCGCCGACGGCGAAGTGGTCAGCGACAGCGGCAAGGCCCAGGGGCCGAAGCTGGTGACCGAGAGCAAGGGCCGTGGCCTGAAGTCTCGCAGCGCCGACTACAGCCATCTTGACTGGGTGCCCCGCGAGAAGCTCACGCCTGCGCAACTGGCCGAAACCGGCCCGTATTGCGAAGGCGCGTATGTCGAACCGGTTCGCCCGGGAATGAACGACAAGACTTCCAAGCAGGACGCCCCCACCTACGTCAATGCCAAGGCATCGCGCTACGAGCAGGAGCAGCAGGTCGCTACGCTCGCCGGCGACGTGGTGCTGCGCCAGGGCAGCATGCAGGTGGAGGCAGACGAAGCCAGCCTGCACCAGGCCGAAAGCCGCGGTGAGCTCAACGGCAACGTGAAGCTGCGTGACAACGGCGCGCTGATCGTCGGTGACCACGCCGACGTCAAGCTCGACACCGGTGCTGCCGAAGTCGACAACGCCGAATACGTACTGCACAAGCAGCGGGTTCGCGGCAACGCCCTTTACGCCAAGCGCGCGGAAAACGCCATCATCCGCCTCAAGGACGGTACCTACACCACCTGCGAGCCTTCGAGCAACGCCTGGATGGTCAAGGGCAACAACATCACGCTGAACCCAGCTACCGGTTTCGGCACGGCAACCAACGCCACCCTGCGCGTGAAAGACTTTCCGGTCTTCTACACGCCCTACATCTATTTCCCGATCGACGACCGTCGCCAGTCCGGTTTCCTGCCGCCGAGCTTCTCGAGCAGCAGCAAGGACGGCTTCACGCTGGTCACCCCGTACTACTTCAACCTGGCGCCCAACTACGACGCCACGTTGTATCCGCACTTCATGGCCAAGCGCGGTACACAGGTCGAAGGTGAATTCCGCTACCTCACGCCTACCAGCGAAGGGCAACTGGGCGGCAGCTACCTGAGCGACGAGAGCGACGATCGCAAGCGCCAGTCCGACTACCAGAAAGATCGCTGGATGGTGAACTGGCAGCACGAGGGCAACCTGGACTCGCGCCTGAGCACCTTCGTCGACTACACCAAGATCAGCGACCCGTATTACTTCCAGGACCTGCAGAGCGACCAGATCGGCGTCAAGCGCACCGACTACGTGAACCAGCAAGGCAAGCTGACCTGGCGCGGCGACACCTACACCGCGGCATTGAACGTGCAGGACTACCAACTGGCGAGCGTCGCAGACGTAACCCCATACGGCCGCCTGCCGCAGCTGACCCTCGATGGCACCCTGCCCTACAACCCGGGCGGGCTGCAGTTCGATTACCACACCGAGGCGGTGCGTTTCGAGCGTGATCTTCGTAATGGCTTCTACACCAATGAAGATGGCACGATAGATCCGCGCCTGGACTCCAACGTCTTCGGCATCAACCGCGCCAACGGTACCCGTCTCGACCTGCAACCGGCCGTCAGCCTGCCGTTGCAATGGTCTTACGGCTATATCACGCCCAAGCTCAAGTACAAGTACACCCAGTACGACCTGGATCTGGACGCCAAAGGTCGGGGAGACCTTGCCCAAGCTGGCCAGGGCTACAACAGCTCCCCCGACATCAACGTCCCGATTGCCAGCATCGACAGCGGCCTGTACTTCGACCGCAACACCACGCTGTTCGGCAACAACTATCGCCAAACCCTCGAGCCGCGAGCGTTCTACCTCTACGTGCCGTACAAGGACCAGTCCGACATCCCGTCGTTCGACACCTCCGAGTCGCCGTTCAGCTACTCCTCGCTGTTCCGTGACAACCGTTTCAGCGGCGGCGACCGCATAGGCGACGAGAACAAACTGTCGCTCGGCGTTACCAGCCGCTGGATTCAGGACGACGGCTTCGAGCGCCAGCGTGTAAGCCTGGGCCAGGCTGTTTACTTCCGCGATCGCGAAGTTCAGTTGCCGGGCATCAACTACCGCGACCGTAGCGATGCGCAATCGAGCGTCTCGCCCTACGCTCTGGAATACGAATACCGCTTCAACCGCGACTGGCGCTTCAACTCCGACTTCAACTGGGACCCGGACACCAGCAGCACCCGTTCGGCCAGCGCCATGTTCCACTATCAGCCTGAAGACAATCCGAACAAGATCGTCAACGTCGGCTATCGGTATCGTGATGACATCATCCACTACGATACCGAGACCGGTACCTGGCAGTACGGCGGCGACTACGGCACCCCGGGTTCTCCGAACTACCGGAAGGACTACTACAAGATCTCGCAACACGACTTCTCCGTCATGTGGCCGATCGTGCCTCAGTGGAGCGTCATCAGCCGCTGGCAGTACGACTACAACCGCAACCGCACGCTGGAGGCCTTCGGTGGCTTCGAGTACGACAACTGCTGCTGGAAGATGCGCCTGATCAGCCGCTACTGGGTCGACTACGACGAGTACAGCCAGGCCGCTCCACAGAACGAGAAGGGCGACCGCGGCGTCTTCCTGCAAATCGTGCTCAAGGGCCTCGGTGGCGTTGTGGGCAAAAAAGTCGAAGGTTTCCTCGACAGAGGCATTCAGGGTTATCGTGAACGTGAAGACCAAGCTATGTAATCTGCTGCGCCCGGCGTTGCTGGGCGCGCTGCTCCTGGGTTCGAGCGCACACGCGCAGCTTCAGCAACTGGACCGCGTTGTCGCCATCGTCGACAACGATGTGATCATGCAAAGCCAACTCGACTCCCGTGTGCGCGATATCAAGCAGGATATCGCCAAGCGCGGGGGCGGCCAGCAACTGCCGCCAGAGGACGTGCTGCGCAAGCAGGTGCTCGAGCGTCTGATCCTCGACGACCTTCAACTGCAGATCGGCGAGCGTTCAGGCATCCGCGTCACCGACGAGGAGCTCAACGAAGCGATCGCCAATATCGCCCAGAACAACCGCATGAGCGACGCTCAATTCCGCGCGGCACTGGCACACGACGGCACCAGCTACGAAGAGTTTCGCCGCCGCATCCGCGAGCAGATCATCATCAGCCGCGTGCGCCAGCACCGGGTGGCCGATCGCATCCAGGTCAGCGAACAGGAAGTGAAGAACTTCCTGAACTCCGACCTGGGCAAGGCGCAGTTGTCCGAAGAGTACCATCTGGCGAACATCACCATCCCGGTACCCCAGAGCGCCAATTCGCAGCAGATCCAGCAGGCCTATGCCCAGGCCATGGACACCTACCAGCAGCTCAAGAACGGTGCCGACTTTGGCAAGATGGCCATCGCTCGCTCGGCGTCCGACAACGCCCTGGAAGGCGGTGACATGGGCTGGCGCCAGGCTGCTCAACTGCCGCCGCCGTTCGACCGCCTGCTGGCCAGCATGAGTGCAGGTGACGTCACCCAGCCGGTGCGTGCACCGGGCGGCTTCATCCTGATCAAGCTGGTGGAAACCCGTGGCCACTCTTCGGAAGTACGCGAAGAAGTGCATGTGCGGCACATCCTGATCAAACCCAGCGAAATCCGCAGCCCTGCTGAAACCAAACGCCTGATCGATCGCCTCTACGAGCGCATCCAGGCTGGCGAGGACTTCGAAAAGCTTGCCAAGGCCTTCTCCGAAGACCCAGGTTCGGCGCTGCACGGTGGCGACATGGGCTGGATCGACCCCGCTTCGGTGGTGCCGCAGTTCCGCGACGTGATGGCCAAGACCGGCACCGACGAAGTTTCGCGCCCTTTCCAAAGCCAATTTGGCTGGCACATCCTTCAAGTGCTGGGCCGCCGTGCGACCGACATGACGACCCAGGCTCGCGAAGCCCAGGCCATGAACCTGTTGCGCAGCAAAAAGTACGACGAAGAGCTTCAGAACTGGCTGCGTCAGATCCGTGACGAGGCCTACGTGGAAATCAAAGAGTGACCTTGCGCTTCGCTCTGACTCCCGGCGAGCCGGCTGGCATAGGCCCCGACCTGTGCCTGCTGCTCGCCCAGCACTCCCAGCCTCACCCCCTGATCGCCATCACCAGCCGTGACCTGCTCGCCGAGCGGGCCACGCAGCTGGGGGTGGCGATCGGCCTTGTGCCCGTCGAGCCTGGCGCGTTTCCCGAGGTGCCGGCCCCGGCAGGCAGCCTTTACGTGTGGGACACGCCCCTCGGCGCGCCGGTGACGGCAGGCCAGCTGAATGCGGCGAACGGCCCGTTCGTGATCGAAACGCTCACCCGCGCAGGCCAGGGCTGCCTCGATGGCCTGTTCGCCGGCATGATCACCGCCCCGGTCCACAAGGGCGTGATCAACGATGCGGGGGTGGTGTTTTCCGGCCACACCGAGTTTCTCGCCGAGCTGACCCATACCGAGCAGGTGGTAATGATGCTGGCGACCCACGGCCTGCGAGTCGCCTTGGTCACCACCCACCTGCCGCTGCGCCAGGTCGCCGATGCCATCACTGCCGAGCGCCTGGAGCGGGTCACGCGCATCCTGCACGCAGACCTCGTGAACAAGTTCGGCATCGCGCAGCCTCGTATCCTGGTCTGTGGCCTGAACCCTCACGCAGGGGAAAGCGGCCATATGGGCCGCGAGGAAATCGACGTGATCGAGCCTGCCCTGGCCCGCCTGCGTGCCGAAGGGATCGACCTGCACGGCCCGCTGCCCGCCGACACACTGTTTACACCCAAATACCTCGAGCACTGCGATGCCGTGCTCGCCATGTACCACGATCAGGGCTTGCCGGTGCTCAAGTACAAAGGCTTTGGCGCTGCGGTCAACGTGACCCTGGGCCTGCCGATCATACGCACGTCGGTCGACCATGGTACCGCCCTGGACCTGGCAGGCACCGGCCGGGTAGACACCGGCAGCCTGCGCGTCGCCCTTGAAACCGCCTACCTGATGGCCGAGACACATTGATGAGCGAGCAATACCACCACCGGGCGCGCAAGCGGTTCGGCCAGAACTTCCTGCATGACGCCGGCGTGATCGATCGTATCCTGCGGGCCATTCGCCCGCGCGAAGGCGAGCGCTTGCTGGAGATCGGCCCAGGCCAGGGCGCGCTGACCGAAGGCCTGCTGGGCAGCGGAGCGCAGCTGGATGTGATCGAGCTGGACAAAGACCTCGTGCCGATCCTGGAAAACCAGTTCGCAGGCCGGGGCAACTTCAACCTGCATCAGGGCGATGCGCTGAAGTTCGATTTTGCAACCCTGGGGGCCGAGCCACGCAGCCTGCGAGTGGTAGGCAACCTGCCCTACAACATCTCTACACCACTGATATTCCACCTGCTGGGCAATGCGCCGTTGATCCGCGACATGCACTTCATGCTGCAGAAAGAAGTGGTCGAACGCATGGCCGCAGGCCCCGGTGGCGGTGACTGGGGGCGGCTGTCGATCATGGTGCAGTACCACTGCCGCGTGGAGCACCTGTTCAACGTCGGCCCGGGCGCGTTCAATCCGCCACCCAAGGTGGACTCGGCCATCGTGCGCTTGATCCCGCACGACACCCCGCCCCACCAGGCCAAAGACCCCAAGCAGCTGGAGCGCGTAGTACGCGAAGCGTTCAACCAGCGCCGCAAGACACTGCGCAACACCCTCAAGGCGTTGCTCAGTGCCGAGGCGATCGAAGCTGCCGGCGTCGACGGCAGCCTGCGCCCCGAGCAACTGGACCTGGGCGCTTTCGTGCGCCTGGCCGACCAATTGGCCAACCAGGCAGGCAGTGAGCAGCCTCTGTGAGCTGCGTCGCATGCGTGCCGATCTGGCCTAGACTCAAGCCGTGGGCCCCGCATGGGGCCTGATTGTGTAATGCATTGATAGGTTTTCGCATGCCTGATTCGCGCTACCAGATCGACGTTCACGTCGCCACCCGCTACCTGGCGGATCAGTCCAGCCCAGAGCAGGGCCGCTACGCGTTCGCCTACACCATCACCCTGGAAAACACCGGCGACGTGCCCGCCACCTTGATGTCGCGGCATTGGATCATCACCGACGGCAATGGCAAGGTCGATGAAGTACGTGGGCCGGGGGTTGTTGGCCAACAGCCGCTGATCAATGCAGGCGGTAGCCATACTTACACCAGCGGCACGGTGATGCCGACAGTGGTCGGCAGCATGCAGGGCAGCTACCAGATGGTTGCCAGTGACGGCACGGCGTTCGAAGCCCCCATCGCACCCTTTCGCCTGGCCGTGCCGGGGGCCCTGCACTGATGGCCACTTATGCCGTCGGTGACCTGCAGGGCTGCCTGACCCCGCTCAAGTGCCTGCTCGAAGAGGTAGCGTTCGACCCCGCTGGCGACCAGCTCTGGCTGGTAGGCGACCTGGTCAACCGCGGCCCTCAATCGCTGGAAACCCTGCGCTTTCTCTACGGCATCCGCCAGGCCGTGGTCTGTGTGCTGGGCAATCACGACCTGCACTTGCTGGCGGTGGCACGCAATCCCGAGCGCCTCAAGCGTGGCGACACTCTGCAAGCCATTCTCGAGGCACCCGACAAACAGGTACTGCTCGACTGGCTGCGCCAGCAAAAACTCATGCATTACGACCCAGCGCGCAACCTGGCCATGGTACACGCCGGCATCGCGCCGCAATGGAGCATAGAGAAGGCGCTACGGCTGGCGGCCGAAGTAGAGGCGACCCTCAAGAGCGACGAGCAGCTACCGCGCTTCCTGGATGGGATGTACGGCAACGAACCCAGCAAATGGAACAAGGCCCTCAGTGGTATCGACCGGCTGCGAGTGATCACCAACTACTTCACTCGCATGCGCTTCTGCAGTGCAGATGGGCGCCTGGACCTCAAAGCCAAGGAAGGCGCCGATACAGCCCCTGCTGGTTTCGCTCCCTGGTTTGCCCACCCTGAGCGCAAGGCTGCTGGAACGCGTATTCTGTTTGGCCACTGGGCGGCCCTGGAGGGCCGCTGCGACGCACCGGGCGTGACCGCTCTGGATACCGGCTGCGTCTGGGGTGGGGCCATGACCCTGATGAATATCGATACCCAGCAGTTGCACCGCTGCAGCTGCTGACCCCTGTCCGTTACTGGAGCTCAAGATGTCCGAATTCAAACGCATCCCCCCGGTCGACGCCCTGGCATTGCGCGAGCAAGGCGCGGTGTTCGTGGATATCCGCGACCCTGATACCTATGCGGCCGGCCACATCGATGGCGCGCGCCATCTGGACAACCATTCCCTGCACGATTTCATCACTCGCGCCGACCTCGATGTGCCGCTGGTTGTGGTGTGCTACCACGGAAACTCCAGCCAGAGCGCAGCGGCCTATCTGGCGGGCCAGGGGTTTTCCGAGGTGTACAGCCTCGACGGCGGCTTCGAGCTGTGGCGCTCTACTTACCCTGAATGCGTAGCCCCCGGCGTAGATAAATAATTTTTTTTCGGGGCCCCGTGCCCCGCCCCATGCGGCCCCCAGCCTGCCCGACGAACGGCGGCGGCGACTTTCGGGCAGCTTCTCCCTTGAAGTCTGTGATTCCCATCTATTCTTTATTTCAGGCCATCCAGAACAGGGGAGAGCCGGTACACCGGCGCGCGGGTCACCGGTACCAAGCTTCAGGTGCATGGGGGGAAACAGGTGGATACACGGACACGTCCACCTGCCAGCATCGCTGAGTGATCCGGCGTCGGCTCCACGTATCGAGCGAGGTTGACGTCCATGAGTATTTTTAGCCACTTTCAGCAACGTTTTGAAACCACCCGTCAGGAAGAGCTTAGCCTGCAGGAGTATCTCGAACTCTGCAAAAGCGACCGAAGCGCCTACGCCTCGGCACCTGAACGTATCCTCATGGCCATCGGGGAGCCCGAACTGGTCGATACGTCACTCGACCCCAGGCTGTCGCGCATCTTTTCCAACAAGGTGATTCGCCGCTACCCGGCGTTTCAGGACTTCCATGGCATGGAAGAGTGCATCGACCAGATCGTGTCGTACTTCCGGCATGCAGCCCAGGGCCTGGAAGAAAAGAAACAGATTCTTTACCTGCTGGGGCCGGTAGGCGGCGGGAAGTCATCGCTGGCCGAAAAACTCAAGCAGTTGATGGAGAAGACACCTTTCTATGCCATCAAGGGTTCGCCCGTATTCGAGTCTCCGCTGGGGCTGTTCAACCCCGCCGAAGACGCGCAGATTCTTCAGGAAGACTACGGTATTCCCCCGCGCTACATCAGCTCGATCATGTCGCCCTGGGCCACCAAGCGGCTGGCAGAGTTCGGGGGCGATATCAGCCAGTTCAAAGTGGTGAAGCTGTACCCGTCGATCCTCAACCAGATCGCGATCGCCAAGACCGAGCCGGGGGATGAAAACAACCAGGATATCTCCGCGCTGGTCGGTAAAGTCGATATCCGCAAGCTTGAGGAATTCCCACAGAACGACGCCGATGCTTATAGCTATTCCGGTGCGCTCTGCCGCGCGAACCAGGGGATGATGGAATTCGTCGAGATGTTCAAGGCGCCGATCAAGGTGCTCCACCCACTGCTCACCGCCACCCAGGAAGGCAACTACAACAGTACCGAAGGCCTGGGCGCGATTCCCTACAACGGCATCTTGCTCGCCCACTCCAACGAATCGGAATGGCATACCTTCCGTAACAACAAGAACAACGAAGCTTTCATCGACCGGATCTACATCGTCAAGGTGCCGTATTGCCTGCGGGTGAGCGATGAAATCCGTATCTACGACAAGCTGCTGGTCAACAGCTCGCTGTCCCAGGCCCATTGCGCGCCCGATACGTTGAAGATGCTTGCGCAATTCACCACGCTGTCGCGCCTCAAGGAGCCGGAAAACTCCAACATCTACTCCAAGATGCGCGTATACGATGGCGAAAACCTCAAAGATACCGACCCCAAGGCCAAGTCGATTCAGGAGTACCGCGATTCGGCCGGCGTCGATGAAGGCATGACCGGCCTTTCCACGCGTTTTGCCTTCAAGATTCTCTCCAAGGTGTTCAACTTCGACCCTCATGAGGTTGCGGCCAACCCCGTACACCTGCTTTACGTGCTTGAACACCAGATCGAGCAGGAGCAGTTCCCTGCCGAAGTGCGTGAACGTTACCTGCGCTTTCTGAAGGAATACCTGGCACCGCGTTACATCGAGTTCATCGGCAAGGAGATCCAGACTGCCTACCTGGAGTCCTACAGCGAGTATGGCCAGAACATTTTCGACCGCTACGTGCTCTACGCGGATTTCTGGATTCAGGATCAGGAATACCGCGACCCGGAAACCGGCGAAATTCTCAACCGCGTTGCGTTGAACGAGGAACTGGAAAAAATCGAGAAACCTGCAGGCATCAGCAACCCCAAAGACTTCCGCAACGAGATCGTCAACTTCGTGCTGCGTGCCCGTGCCAACAACAACGGTAAGAACCCGGCCTGGCTCAGCTATGAGAAGCTCCGGGTGGTGATCGAGAAGAAGATGTTCTCCAATACCGAAGACCTGCTGCCGGTTATCAGCTTCAACGCCAAGGCAAGCAAAGAGGACCAGAAGAAACACAGCGACTTCGTCACTCGAATGGTCGAGCGCGGCTATACCGAGAAACAGGTGCGCCTGTTGTCGGAATGGTACCTGCGCGTGCGTAAATCGCAGTAAAGCTAAAAAGCTGCAAGCGACAAGCCTCAAGTGCCGCCGGCCCCGTGCCGGCGTGCGCCTGACTCACACTTGCGGCTTGGGGCTCGGCACCTACCGAGCCTTGAGCTGCCCCCGGAGGGGCCTATGAGTTACGTCATCGACCGACGCCTGAATGGCAAGAACAAGAGCACGGTCAACCGCCAGCGCTTTTTGCGGCGTTACCGTGAGCACATCAAGAAAGCCGTGGAAGAAGCTGTAAGCCGCCGCTCCATAACCGACATGGAACATGGCGAGCAGATCAGCATCCCTGGCCGCGACACCGATGAACCGGTGCTGCATCACGGCCGGGGCGGCAAGCAGACCGTGGTGCATCCGGGGAACAAGGAATTCACCGCCGGTGAACACATACCCCGCCCGCAAGGTGGGGGCGGCGGCCGTGGGGGCGGCAAGGCGGGTAATTCGGGCGAGGGGATGGACGAATTCGTCTTCCAGATCACCCAGGAAGAGTTTCTCGAGTTCATGTTCGAAGACCTGGAATTACCAAACCTGGTCAAACGCAACCTGGCCGGCATGGACACCTTTAAGACGGTGCGAGCCGGCGTCGCCAGCGAGGGCAACCCCTCACGTATCAATATCATCCGTACCTTGCGCTCAGCCCATGCCCGGCGAATCGCCCTGACTGGCAGCAGCCGGGCCAAACTGCGTGAAGCCAAGGCAGAGATGGAGCGCCTGCTGCGTGAAGAGCCCGACAACTTTTCCGACATCAAGGCGCTTCAGGAGGAAATAGAGCGGTTGTCGGCGCGCATTCACCGGCTGCCGTTTCTCGATACTTTCGACCTCAAGTACAACCTGCTGGTCAAGCACCCCAACCCCAGCTCCAAGGCGGTGATGTTTTGCCTGATGGACGTCTCAGGTTCCATGACCCAAGCGACCAAAGACGTCGCCAAGCGCTTTTTCATTCTGCTGTATCTGTTTCTCAAGCGTAATTACGACAAGATCGAAGTGGTATTCATCCGCCACCACACCAGTGCGCGCGAGGTGGACGAAGAAGAGTTTTTCTATTCCCGCGAGACCGGCGGCACTATTGTTTCCAGCGCCCTCAAGTTGATGCAGGAAATCATGGCCGAGCGCTACCCGGCCAATGAGTGGAACATCTATGCAGCCCAGGCTTCCGATGGCGACAACTGGAACGATGACTCGCCCATCTGCCGGGATATTCTGGCCAAACAGATCATGCCGTTCGTGCAGTACTACACCTATGTGGAGATTACCCCGCGCGAACATCAGGCCCTGTGGTTCGAATACGAACGCATCGGCGAGCAGTTCCCCGATGCCTTCGCCCAACAGCAACTGGTCACGGCCGGCGACATCTACCCGGTCTTCCGAGAACTCTTCCAGCGCAGGTTAGCCACATGACCGCCAAAGAGCATAAACGCCAGCCCCTGTCCGAAGGCTCGGAATGGACCTTCGACCTGATCCGTACCTACGACAAGGAGATAAGCCGTATTGCCGAGCGCTATGCGCTGGACACCTACCCCAATCAGATCGAGGTGATCACCGCCGAGCAGATGATGGACGCCTACGCCTCTGTGGGCATGCCGTTGGGCTACCACCATTGGTCCTACGGCAAGCATTTCCTGAGTACTGAAAAGTCCTACACCCGTGGCCAGATGGGCCTGGCTTACGAGATCGTGATCAACTCCGACCCGTGCATCGCGTACCTGATGGAAGAGAACACCATGTGCATGCAGGCGCTGGTGATTGCCCACGCCTGCTACGGGCACAACAGTTTCTTCAAGGGTAACTATCTGTTCCGCACCTGGACCGACGCCAGCTCGATCATCGATTACCTGGTGTTCGCCAAGCAGTACATCATGCAGTGCGAAGAGCGCCATGGCATCGACGCGGTGGAGGAATTGCTCGATTCATGCCACGCCCTGATGAATTACGGCGTCGACCGCTACAAGCGCCCCTACCCGATCTCGGCCGAAGAGGAGCGGCGCCGCCAGAAAGATCGCGAGGAACATCTGCAGCGGCAGATCAACGACCTGTGGCGCACTATTCCAAAGGGCGCGGGCAAGGCACATGAGGCTGATGAAGCGCGCTTCCCGGCCGAGCCGCAGGAAAACATCCTCTATTTCATCGAGAAGCACGCCCCTTTACTGGAGCCGTGGCAGCGCGAAGTGGTGAGGATCGTGCGCAAGATCGCGCAGTACTTTTATCCACAGCGCCAGACCCAGGTCATGAACGAGGGCTGGGCGACCTTCTGGCACTACACCCTGCTCAACGACCTGTACGACGAAGGGCTGGTTACTGACGGGTTCATGATGGAGTTTCTGCAATCACACACCAGTGTGGTGTTCCAGCCAGGCTACGACAGCCCTTACTACAGTGGCATCAACCCTTATGCACTGGGTTTTGCCATGTTCCGCGACATTCGGAGGATCTGCGAGAACCCTGACGACGAAGACCGGCGCTGGTTTCCGGACATCGCCGGCAGCGACTGGCTGGCCACGGTGAAATTCGCCATGAACAGCTTCAAGGATGAGAGCTTCATCCTGCAGTACCTCTCACCCAAAGTGATCCGCGACCTCAAGCTGTTCACTATTCTCGACGACGACCAACGTGACGACCTGTTGGTGCCCGCCATTCATGACGAGAACGGCTACCGGCAGATTCGTGAGTCGCTGGCTGCCCAATACAACCTGGGCAACCGGGAGCCGAACGTGCAGATCTGGAGCGTCGACCGTCGCGGCGACCGCTCCCTGACCCTGCGCCACACCCAGCACAACCGCAAGCCGCTGGGCGAATCGACCGAAGAGGTGATGCGCCATTTGCATCGGCTGTGGGGTTTTGACGTTCACCTTGAAACGGTGCAGGACGACCAGGTGATGAAAACCCACCACATGCCGCCGCGTACTGAAGGTAACGAAGGTGATTACGGCCGCATGGACATGGCCGTGGTCCATCTGTGACCTCCCCTGCCCCTCCGCCAGCGCGTATCCTGTCGCGCTGACGGAGGTTTTCGATGAGCATGCAGATCTACACAGTCGGTGGCGCAGTACGCGACCGTTTGCTGGGGCGCCCAGTGACTGACATCGACCGGGTGGTGGTAGGCGCCAGCGTCGAGCAGATGCAGGCATTGGGCTACAAGCCCGTGGGTGCCGACTTCCCGGTCTTCCTTCACCCTGACACGGGTGAGGAATACGCGTTGGCGCGCACAGAGCGCAAAAGCGGGAGGGGTTACGGTGGGTTTACTTTCCATGCCAGCCCGAATGTAACCCTCGAGCAGGACCTGGCACGCCGCGACCTGACCATCAACGCCATGGCTGAGGATGACCACGGCCAGGTCATCGACCCCTACGGTGGCCAGCAAGACCTTGCCTTGCGCCTATTGCGTCATGTGGCGCCTGCCTTTGCAGAAGACCCGCTGCGGGTGCTGCGAGTGGCACGGTTCGCCGCGCGCTATGCCACGCTGGGCTTCACCGTGGCACCCGATACTCTGGAGCTGATGCGGCAACTGGCCGAATCGGGGGAGTTGCAAGCGCTCACGCCGGAAAGAAGCTGGAAGGAAATTGCCAGGGCGTTGATGGAGCCCAGCCCGGAGGTGTTCATCCAGACGCTCGCGGACTGCGGCGCTCTGGGCGAGCTGATGCCGGGGGTGCGTT
This sequence comes from Pseudomonas sp. URIL14HWK12:I12, assembly GCF_003097135.1. GTDB lineage: Bacteria > Pseudomonadota > Gammaproteobacteria > Pseudomonadales > Pseudomonadaceae > Aquipseudomonas. Next base: position 532,136 of record NZ_QEQL01000003.1, on the reverse strand, counting down.
GGTCTGCGCGGCACGCTGACGCCCTGCAGAGTACAGCACAGGCGAAGCTACCGCTGCCGGGGCGGTGGGCCTGCCTGCTGCACGGCATGGGCGACGGCGCGCGTACCCTGAGCGAAAGGCTCAAGGTCCCGCGCGAGTGCCTGGAATTGGCGGTGTTGCTTGAGCGCTATGCCGGGCTTGCCGCACAGGCCGATACGCTTGAGCCAGCGGTGCTGCTCGACCTGCTCCAGCATTTCGACATCTTCCGCCGGCCGCAACGCTTCGAGGCATTTCTGGACGTATTGGAGGTAGTGCACCCCGAGGGCTTCGCCCTGCGCGAATGGCTGGTCGACGCCATGCAACGCGTACGCGCCGTTCAGGCCCAGCCGTTGATTGCACAAGGGCTCGGTGGCCAGGCGTTGGGCGAGGCGCTGAAGCAGGCCCGGCTCCAGGCCCTGCCTGCCAGGCAGCCCACCCGATGACCGGATGAAGGGGTGCAAAGGCCGTTGGCTACGTAACGCCCTGGGTTCAGGGCGTCAGCTGCCGCCCCTGCCACTCGAAGGGCGCCGGCACCAAGCGCTGATCGATTCGGGCCTGTTCCCACAGTTGAGCAAAGCTGCGTTGCTCTACCGGATGCAGCCGGTCCGGGGCGAGCAAACTGAGCGGCCAGAGCACGAAGGCATTTTTGAGGATTTCGGCGCGCGGTAACACCAGGCCCTCGAAATTGCCTACTTTCTCGCCATACAGCAGCACGTCGATATCCAACGGCAGCCCGACCCGGTCGGGCGCATAACGGCCGTTGTCCGCCTCGATGAATTTGAGCGTACGGCTCAGCTCCATCAGCCCAAGGTCGGTCAGGCCGGTGACCACCAGGTTGAAGAATGGCCCGCTGCGCACGCCCACCGGCTCGCTCTCGAACACCGGCGAGCACTGCATCTGCGTCAGAAACCCCGCCAGCGCATCCAGCCCGGCACCGATGTGGCGATGGCGGTCGATATTGCTACCGACGCCCAGGTAAACCCGTGTCAGCGGCATCCGCGCTCGATCTCCACACCCACTCCACCGCGCGCTGCCGGCACAGCACCGGGCTTGGTCAGGCGCAGGCGCAGCCACGGGATACCGAACTCGCTCATCAGCACCTCAGCCAGGCGCTCGGCGAACGTTTCCACCAGGATGAACGTCGAGGCGTCGGCGAACGCTTGAACGCGCTCTGCGACCTTGGCGTAATCGAGGGCTTTTTCGAGGTCGTCGCCAGCCGCTGCCGGGCGATTGTCCCAGCCGAAGGTGAGGTCCAGGCGCAGGCACTGGCGGATCTTGCGCTCCCAGTCGTAGGCACCGATGACGGTGTCCACTTCAAGGCCGTCGATGAACACGTTGTCCAAACACTTCACTCCACTGCACGACAACAGCGCGGTGCGCCGTTAGAATCGGGGCGTCCCCGCCCGGAATAGTCCACATGTCTTGGTTGCTGGCTCTGCTCGCTTACCTGCTTGGTTCGGTCTCGTTCGCGATTGTGCTGAGCCGCCTGGCCGGCAAGCCCGACCCGCGCGAAAGCGGCTCCGGCAACGCAGGCGCCACCAACATGCTGCGCCTGGCTGGGCGCAAGCTCGCCATTCTCACATTGTTCGGCGATCTGGCCAAAGGGTTCGTGCCGGTGCTGTTGGCCAAAGCCCTGGGGATGTCGCTTCAGGGCCAGGCCTGGGTCGGTTTGTGCGCGGTGCTGGGGCATATGTTTCCGCTGTATTTCCGCTTCCGCGGCGGCAAGGGCGTGGCCACCGCCGCCGGGATGCTGTTGGCACTCTACCCCCCGGCCCTTTTGCTGGCGATGGCCGTCTGGCTGCTGGCGTTCTACCTGAGCCGCACCAGCTCGCTGGCGTCCCTGCTGGCCACTCCGCTGACACTGCCGCTGCTGGCCTGGAAGGCCCCCGGCGCGCTGCTGCCAATGGCTGTGCTCACATTGCTGATCGTCTGGCGCCACCGTGGCAATCTGCGCGACCTGTTCGCCGGTCGCGAGCGGCACTTCTGAAGCGGCGCTTCAGCTCAGCGCTTCAAGCATGGCCGCGCAATCGGTGAAATGCGCATCGGCCAGGTCCGGCCAGGGGTTCTCAGGCAGGTTGACCAGCACCGTGCCAGCTGTGGCTGCGCGGCCGCAGGCCAGGTCGATGCGGTAGTCGCCGACCATTACCAGTGCCCGCGGCGCCACGCCCCATTGCCGGGCAATCAGGTGCAGGCCTTCGGGGTCGGGCTTGGGGGCTGCTTCATCGCGGCCATAGATGTCGGCCACATCGAAACAATCGTCCACGCCAATGGCCGCCAGGGTGATGTGTGCAAGTTCGCGCGCGTTGCGGGTCAGCACCGCCAGCCGGCAGCCACGGGCGTGCAGCGCGCGCACCAGCGCCACCGCACCGGGGGCTGCCTGGGCACCGACGGCCAGCTCACGTTCGTGCTCGAGCAACCAGGCGTGCTTGCGTTCGGCTTCTTCGGCAGGCAAGGCTGCCAGGTGGCCGAGGATATCTTCTTCGGCCGGGATCCCCAGCGCCTGGCGAATCGCCGCAAAATCATGCACAGCGACGGTCAAGGTACCGTCCATGTCGAATACCCAATGTTGCTGCGCCTTCAGGTTCATGCCCAATCCTTGCGGTGGCGGATCAGCCCTTCCTGGGCCGAGGAGGCGACCAGTTGCCCGGCGCGGTTGTAGATGCTGCCTCGGTTGAAGCCACGTGCATTGCCCGCCCAGGGGCTGTCCAGGGCATACAGCAGCCAGTCGTCTGCGGCCACGTTACCGTGAAACCACAGCGCGTGGTCGAGGCTGGCGATCTGCATATCGGGGTGCCACACCGACTTGGCATGCGGCAAGAGGGAGGTCGTCAGCAGGTTGAAATCAGAGGCATAGGCCAGGATCCAACGGTGCAGCGCCGGGTTCTGCGCCAAACGCCCATCGGCGCGGAACCAGATGTACTTTACAGGCTCACCCGGGGTCGGGTTGTAAGGGTCGCGCTCGCTCACCGGGCGCATTTCGATGGGTTTGGCACACAGCAGCTTGTCGCGAAGCGGCGCCGGAATCAGATGCTCGTGCTGACGCATCAGCTCAAGCTCGGTGGGCAGGTTCTCCGGCCCCGGCACCTGAGGCATGGCCGTCTGGTGTTCGAGCCCCTGCTCATCGCCCTGGAACGACATGGACGCGGTGAAGATCTGCTTGCCTTTCTGCACGGCCGTGACCCGGCGGGTGGTGAAGCTGCCACCGTCGCGTACGCGGTCGACCATGTACACCACCGGCAGCGCCGCATCGCCCGGGCGCAGGAAATACCCGTGCAGCGAATGCACATGCCGGCCCGGCTCGACTGTCTGGCTGGCTGCAGACAGCGACTGGCCAAGCACCTGGCCGCCGAAAAGCTGGCGAAAGCCCAGGTCTTGGCTGTTGCCACGGAACAGGTTTTCCTCGATCGCTTCGAGGCTGAGCAGGTGGACGAGATCGTCGAGCACTTGGCTCATGGCGCACTCCCAGGCAGCGGTAAAAAGGTGCCATCATACCCCATGGTTTCACCCCACTGCCCGCGGCTGATGCGGTACAGCACATGGCGTCGCAGGTGATGGCCTTCAGGCAGGCCGGGGTGGTCGAAGTCGCCTTCCTGGTCACGGGCCATACCCAGGGCCTGCATGACTTTCTCCGACGGCAGATTGCTCTGCGCGGTGAAACTCACCACCTCTTCGAGTTCCAGAGTACTGAACGCCGCGCTCAGGCAGGCGACTGCCGCTTCGCTGGCATAGCCCAAGCCCCAGTGCTCACGCGCCAGGCGCCAGCCGATCTCGACCGCCGGCGCGAACGGCGCCTCGAAGCTGACATGCGCAAGGCCGGTCAGGCCAACGAAAGCGCCGCTGTCGTGGTGCTCCAATGCCCACAGGCCATAACCATATTCATTGAAATGGCCGCGGATCCGCCCGATCAGCGCGGCGCTTTCCAGGCGGCTAAGGGGTGCTGGTAAATGGCGCATCACCTGTTCATCGGCGCACATTGCCGAGAACGCATCCAGGTCGGTGTCGCGCCACTGGCGCAACCGCAACCGTGGGCTTCTCAGCTCCAGGATCGGCGTCATCGATCATTCCTCGTTCATCAAAGCGCTAAGGGGGTGGCAAGATAGGGGCTCGTTTTTCAAGGCCGCCCACATGCCGTTGCCGCTGATCTACCACGAAGACTACAGCCCAGACTTTCCCGCCGGCCACCGGTTCCCGATGGAGAAATTTCGGCTGCTGCACGATCACCTGGTCGAAACCGGGGTCGCGCGCAGCGACCAATTGCTGCGCCCGGCACTGTGCCCGCCGGACATCCTCGCGCTGGCTCATGACCGCGCTTATATAGAGCGCTACATGGCCGGCGAGTTGCCTAGGGAAGATCAACGCCGCCTCGGCTTGCCGTGGAGCGAGGCGCTGGCCCGGCGCACGGTGCGCGCGGTCGGTGGTTCGTTACTGGCCGCCGAGCAGGCCCTCGCCCACGGCCTGGCGTGCCACCTGGCCGGCGGCACGCACCACGCCCATTACGATTACCCGGCCGGCTTCTGTATCTTCAACGACCTGGCGGTGGTCAGCCGGTATCTGCTGGAAGCCGGCAAAGTTGGGCGTGTATTGATTTTCGATTGCGACGTGCACCAAGGCGACGGCACCGCTCGCATTCTCGAAGACACACCTGACGCGGTCACCGTCTCCCTCCATTGCGAGCAGAACTTTCCAGCCCGCAAGGCCCATAGCGATTGGGACATTCCACTACCGCGCGGCATGGCCGATGACGGCTACCTCAAAGTGGTGGAAGACGCCCTTGATTATCTGCTGCCGCTCTATCAGCCGGACCTGGTGCTTTACGACGCAGGTGTCGACGTGCACCAGGACGATGCGCTGGGCTACCTGTGCCTGACTGATCAAGGCCTGGCCCGACGTGATGAAACCGTGCTGCGCCGCTGCCTGGGCCGCAACATACCGGTAATGGGCGTGATCGGCGGCGGTTACAGCAAGGACCGCCATGCGTTGGCGCGGCGGCACGGGATTCTTCACCACACCGCGATGAAGGTCTGGCAAAACCCATAAGTTACCCCCATCCGCTGTGGAGGTGCCTGTGGATAACCTCTGTGAAAAGCCACCGGCCCCTTTATCCACAGGGCCGCCAGAGCACTGTTCGTTTTTTGGCCAATGACCCGAGTGGGCCGCTCGGTTAAACTGCGCGCCTTTCAAGCCAGTGAAGCCTGCCATGCCCACCCGCCCCAACCCCTCCCCCATCGCCATCATCGGCGCAGGCCCGTCCGGGCTGATGGCTGCCGAGGTCTTGAGCCAGGCCGGGCAAGCGGTTGCGTTGTACGACGCCATGCCGTCGGTGGGGCGCAAGTTCCTGCTGGCAGGCGTGGGCGGAATGAACATTACCCACAGCGAAGCCAAGCGCTCGTTCGTCGGCCGTTACTACGAGCAGGCCGGCTGGGCTGCCGACTGGCTGGAGGGCTTCGACGCCCAGGCCCTGCGCAGCTGGGTCGAAGGTCTGGGCCTGGCCACCTTCATCGGTAGCTCCGGCCGAGTATTCCCCACCGATATGAAGGCAGCACCATTGCTGCGCGCATGGGTCGCGCGGCTGCGCGAGCAGGGGGTGCAGATTCATACCCGCCACCGCTGGCGCGGCTGGGATGAACAGGGGCGGCTGATGCTCGACAGCCCGCTGGGCGAGCTTCGGCTCATCCCTCCTGCGACTTTGCTGGCGCTGGGCGGGGCCAGCTGGCCAAGGTTGGGCTCCGACGGCGCCTGGCAACCATGGCTTGCACAACGTGGTGTGCCCGTGGCTGCGTTGCGCCCGGCCAATTGCGGCTTCGAAGTCGATGGCTGGAGCGAGCTGCTCAAGCGCAAATTCGCTGGCAGCCCGTTGAAAAACATCGCCATGGGGCTGCCTGGGCAGCCGATGCACAGCGGTGAGGCGATCCTCACCGAACAGGGCCTGGAGGGCAGCCTCGTCTACGCACTGTCGGCCAGCCTGCGTCGTGCCATCGAGCAGCACGGGCATGCGCCGCTGTTGATCGACCTGCTGCCGCAACAACCGCTGGGCAAGGTGCGCGCTGCCTTGGAAAAACCACGGGGCAGCCGCAGCATGGCCAAGCACCTGCACAGCCAACTGCGCCTGGACGGTGCCAAGGCCGCGCTGCTGCACGAGCAACTGAGCAAAGGCACCTTCGAAGACCCCGCACGCCTGGCCCAGGCGATCAAAGCGTTGCCCTGCCCCTTGGTGCGTGCCAGGCCGGTGGAAGAGGCGATCAGCAGCGCCGGCGGCGTCTGCCGGGAAGGCCTGACCGACGGCCTGATGCTGCGCGCGCTACCCGGGGTATTCTGCGCCGGTGAGATGCTCGACTGGGAAGCCCCGACCGGCGGCTACCTGCTTACCGCGTGTTTCGCCAGTGGCCGCCAGGCAGCGCAAGGCATGCTGGCCTACATGGCCGATGCCTGCTGACTCGACGGCGCGTCAACGAGGCTCCAACTGGTAGCCCACTACCCGCTTGTTCAGCCGATAGCGCTCTACGATCCGCTCACAGTAGCTGGTACGCGGCAGGTAGGCACCGGGGCCCCTCACGAACATGCCGATGTCACCGGCATTGGCGCACGGCTCGAATTGTCGCCCCTGCAGCAGCCCAGCCGCCTGGGCCGAGCGTAGCGCACCCAAGGGCGTTTCATCGGAGAGGATCAACGCACCGGCCGGCGCCGCGCTTTCGTAATGATGGGCAAAGGCAGCGGCGGAACGGTCTGGCAGCCACGGCACCATCAGGTAGTGGATGTCGTCTCGGTAGGGCAGGCTCTCTTTGTGAGTGGGCAGGTGCAGCAGGCCTTGTGCATAAAGGCCCCACATCGTCAAAAGCAACACCGGCCCTGCCACCAGCGACGCATTGAAGGCACCCCGGGCGAGCCGCCCCGCCGCCAGCCGGGCCTGCAGGTTGAGCACTCCCAGCGCCGCAGCCATACCCACGCAGGGCACGAAATAGCAGAATCGGTCGAACACGTTGAACGAAACGCTCGCCAGCAGCCCCAGCCAAAGCGCATACCACAGCGCGCGGGCGTCACTGCCCGCCGGCCGCCATAGAACCCCCGCCAATTGCGGGCCGATGAGCGACAGCATCAGCAACATCACTGAGTTTTTTTCATGCCACACCAAGTCCCAACGCAGCAATGCGGCTTCGCGGCCGCTGTCCGGCTCCAGTGCCGAGAAGCCGGTCAGGTAATGCCGCAGCACTGCTTCGGCAGATAGCCCTGCATTGAAATCCTCCAGCACCGCTGGCCAGGCAGCGACGCTGCCCAGCACAACTGCCGGTACGATCAGCAGGAGTTTGGCGCGATGCAGTTGCCACAGTGGCCCGCCCAGCGGCGCGAGCAGCAGCAGGGCCAGCGGGTGCACGCTCAGCGCGAGGCCACCCAAGGCGCCGATGGCCCATAGGCGGCCAAGGCCCGCCAAGCGTAGAGACCGATCGCAGTGCACAGCCCAGGCCAGGGTGGTGCACAAACCCAGCAATAAAACCGGGCTGGCCTTGGTCGCTTGCCAGAACACCCCATGGGCCAATACCGTCGCGGCGCTGGCCGCCAAGGCGCCCGCCGGCCCCAAGCCCAGGCCCCGGGCCAACCAGCCGGTCGCGGCCGCATAAGGCAGCAATAGCCAGGCATTGGCTGCACCGGCTAGGGGTGCTCCACCTACCGCCCATGCCCAGCTCATCAGCCACTGGAACAGTGGATGCAATGAAGGGTCGGCGCTGGCCGGGTCGGCGGCTTGTGCAAGAAATTGCCCGTTGTCCATCCATTGAACAGAGCCGCTACTGGCCCAGAAACTTGTACTGCACGCCAGTACCAATAGCAAAGCCGCCCAGCGCTTGCTGGACAATTCGACGTCGCAATGACCCATTCCGGCCATACTCCAAGGCATAATGAATTAATCCAGGTCAATATACCGGTAATGAATAAACATTATTTTTAATAATATCAATTCACACTTTGTCACTCGCCATTGGCTTGACGCCAGAATCGCAAGTTATGCAATGACCGCTCATCGGCCACGTCAAAAGTTCTACACCGTGTTAACCGTGACACTATAGAAAGACTTCTCTAAGATAGGCGGCACACTGCTATATCGGTTTATAGATGAACGACTCCAGCCTCGCGACCCTCGACTCCACCGACCGCCAACTCATCGCAGCCCTTCAGCTCAATGCCCGCGAAAGCGTTGCAACCTTGGCACGCAAGCTGGGCATCGCCCGCACGACGGTCACCTCGCGCCTGGCCCGCCTTGAACGCAATGGGGCAATTGCCGGCTATGGCGTGCGGTTGGGGCGTAAAGCAATGGAAGGCAGCCTGCAGGCCTATGTGGGCATCACCGTGCAGCCTCGCAGTGGCAAGGAAGTGCTGCGCCAGCTGGAGGGTATGAATCAGGTGCTGCAACTGTGCGCCGTCAGTGGTGAGTTCGATTACGTGGCCTGGCTGCGCAGCGAATCGCCTGAGCAGCTTGATGGGCTGCTCGATGCCATTGGCCATATCGAAGGGGTCGAGAAAACCACGACGTCCATCATTCTCAGCACCAAAATAGACCGAGGCGGGGTCTGATTCGTCGAATCGTTTTAATAGTTCGCCATTTTGCTCATTAAAACGAGCGAACCGCTGCAATTTTCGTCTTAATAACGTGCTTTGCGTTGCCTAGAATGGCCAGGTGTTTTCCTGTGCTCATCCTGGCCAGCGCGAGGTCCCCATGCTCAAAACCAGCCGCCACCCCGAAGGTTCGCAACAACCCATTACCTTGTTCGGCCCGGATTTTCCGTTTGCCTTCGATCAATGGCTGGAGCATCCCGCAGGGCTGGGGCACATCCCGGCCGAGCACCATGGCAAGGAAGTGGCCATCGTCGGCGGCGGCATCGCTGGGTTGGTAGCGGCCTACGAGCTGATGAAACTGGGCCTCAAGCCTGTGGTGTACGAGGCCTCACGCCTGGGCGGGCGCCTGCGCTCGCAACCTTTCGAAGCAGCTGAAGGCATCGTTGCCGAACTGGGCGGCATGCGCTTCCCGGCCTCCTCTACCGCCTTCTGGCATTACGTCGATAAGCTGGGCCTGAGCACCCAACCCTTCCCCAACCCCTTGACCGGGGCGTCCGGCAGTACGGTCATCGACCTGGAGGGGCAGACCTGGTATGCCGAAACCCTCAAGGACCTGCCCGCGATCTTTCAGGAAGTCGCCGACGCCTGGGCCGATGCACTCGAGGAACGGGCGCACTTCAGCGGCATCCAGCAGGCGATCCGCGAGCGCGACCCCGCGCGCCTCAAGGCGCTGTGGAACGAGCTGGTGCCGCTGTGGGACGACCGCACCTTCTACGACTTCGTCGCAACCTCGCGCTCCTTTGCCAGCCTGAGTTTTCAGCACCGCGAGATATTCGGCCAAGTGGGCTTCGGCACCGGCGGCTGGGACTCGGACTTTCCCAATTCCATGTTGGAAATCTTCCGCGTGGTGATGACCAACTGCGACGATCACCAGCACCTGGTGGTTGGCGGTGTCGAGCAAGTGCCTACCGGCCTGTGGCGCCACGCGCCGGAGCAGTGCGCCCACTGGCCGGCCGGCACCAGCCTGAGCAGCCTGCACAGCGGCGCCAGCCGGCCGGGCGTGGCGCGCATCCGCCGTGAAGCCGATGGCCAGGTACGCATCACTGACGTGTGGGGCAGCGAACGCAGCTTCCCGGCGGTGCTGGTCACCTGCCAGAGCTGGCTGCTGACCACCCAGATCGACTGTGACGAGTCATTGTTTTCGCAAAAACTGTGGATGGCACTGGACCGAACCCGCTACATGCAATCGGCCAAGACCTTCGTGATGGTCGACCGGCCGTTCTGGAAAGACAAAGACCCGGAAACCGGCCGCGACGTGATGAGCATGACCCTCACCGACCGCCTCACCCGCGGCACCTACCTGTTCGATCACGGCCCCGGCAAGCCGGGGGTGATCTGCCTCTCCTACGCCTGGATGAGCGACGCACTCAAGGTGCTGCCCTACCCGGTGGAGAAACGGGTGAAATTGGCGCTCGACGCATTGAAGAAGATCTACCCGAAGGTAGACATCGCCAGCCACATCATCGGTGACCCGATCACCGTTTCCTGGGAAGCCGACCCCTACTTCCTGGGCGCTTTTAAAGGTGCCCTGCCCGGCCATTACCGCTATAACCAGCGGATGTACGCGCATTTCATGCAACAGGATTTCCCGCAAGCTCACAAAGGCATTTTCCTGGCAGGCGACGATGTATCCTGGACGCCAGCCTGGGTCGAAGGGGCGGTGCAAACTTCCCTCAACGCCGTATGGGGCATCATGGCGCACTTCGGTGGCACAACCCCGGCCGAGAACCCAGGGCCGGGGGATGTGTTCGCAGAGCTTGGGCCGGTGGCGTTGCCAGACTAAGCACCCCGCGCGCGGCACGTCACAGGGTTTCCCATAGGAGCGGCTCTTGAACTCACCCGAAAACTTGCGCATCGCCCTCTATCAGTGCCAGCCCCTGCCGCTGGACGTCGCCGGCAACCTGGCCCGGCTGGAGGCCCAGGCTGCCCTGGCCGCCGAGCAAGGGGCAGCAGTGTTGGTGCTGCCTGAGATGTTCACCACCGGCTACAACATTGGCGCCGAAGCAGTGGCGCGGCTCGCCGAGCCGGCCGATGGGCCGACTGCCAGGCGGGTCGCGGCCATCGCCCGGCACCTGGGCATTGCGCTGTGTTACGGGTACCCAGAAAAAGGCAAAGGCGAACAGGTGTTCAACAGCGCTCAGCTGATCGACGCCCACGGGCAGCCGCTGCTCAATTACCGTAAACGGCAGTTGTTCGGCGCGCTCGATCGCCAGCAGTTCGATGAAGGCGACGCGAGCGAGCGCGTGGCGACCCTGGCCGGTTGGCCGGTCGGGCTGCAGATCTGCTACGACATCGAGTTCCCCGAAGGCACTCGCCGCCTGGCTCAGGCCGGCGCAGAGCTGGTGCTGGTGCCTACGGCCAACATGGCCGGCTTCGAGTTCATTGCTCAGGTCACCGTGCGCGCGCGTGCTTGGGAGAGTCAGTGCTTTGTCGCTTATGCCAATTACATTGGCCAAGAAGGCGAGTTGGCCTACTGCGGTTTGAGCAGCGTCAATGGGCCGTCTGGCAGCCGGGCAGAGGCCCCTGCCAGTGAGAGCACGCTGCTAGTGGTAACGCTGGACCGCGCTGAGCTGACAAAATCTCGGCGGGAAAACCCTTACCTACAGGATCTGCGAGTGTTTGTTACCCAGCCCCAGGGGTAGATAACAGCATTTTTTTGGCACATACACTGCGCCTGCCACAAAATGTCGAAATATTGGCACCCTCTTCAGCCAAGTAAACGTCGCCGCATGCCGCAAAGTCTTGCCCGCTAAAGGCCGGGGTGTGGCCCTCAAGCCAATGCCGGCGGGGGTTTCCAGCCCATCGGTGCCACTATTTAGTGGCCAGCATCGGGAAAACCCCGGAAAAATCCTCTATAAAACCTATTTTTCCTTATTAAACATATACATAACCAGTCAAAGACTCTTAGCGTGAAAATTTGCATGCTTTTTTGACGAAAGCGTTTGACACCACCCCTGCGGGCGTCGATAAATGCGCTCGACTCGCGGCAAAGACCGGGGCATCCACCCAATGAAACACTCAATACCTCGGCGAGCGCCTGCCGCCTGACCGCCTTCGATTACCTGACGCTGATTGGCCAGGATGAAGCGCTATTAACCAGAGAGAAACTTGCCTTGCTGTCTTACAGCGAGGTGAGCAGGGCACGCTGTTGCCGCCAGAAAGCAACTTCAAGTTGCAAGTTATCGAGGCACGCCGATTACACGCAGGCAGATACGCCACGGCGTCATTAACGAAAGTCGAACTTTCAACCAAGGAACGGATTGCCATGTCGCTCTTACTCGATATTGACCCCTCTCTGGCGCGCCGCCTGGTACAAGACATGGACCAGCATGGCCACGCCGTGATTGAAGGTGCTGTCAGCCCAGAACAGTTAGTGCGCCTGCGCGGCTATGTCGATGCGCAGGCCCAGCGCCATGGCAAACAATACTTCGCCTATCACGGCCTCGACGTCCTGGCCGGCAGCCCCTTGGCGGAACTTGCCCAAGCCGATGGCCTGGAGCGCTCCCTGGCGCGCCTGCACCAGGCAGGCGCCGGCAAAGCGGCGGCCGACTCGCGGATCTTCCCCGTGCTGCGCTGTGTGCAGGGCGGCAGCGGGCGCAAGGAGTCCAATGCCTTTCACTACGATGCGACGCTGATCACCCTGCTGCTGCCCATTCACATCCCCACTCAAGGCCAGCAACGCGGTGACCTGGTGCTGTTCCCCAATAGCCGGGGCGTGCGCGCAAATGTGCTGTTGAACGTGATCGAAAAGGCCCTGTTGCAGAACCGTGTGGCGCGCAAGCTGCTGTGCCTGGCCATCGACCGAGGCTGGCTCAAGCCCCAGCTGCTGCCGATGGTGCCAGGCAATGCCTACCTGTTCTGGGGCTATCGCTCGTTGCATGCCAACCAGCCTTGCGCGGCCGATGCCCGGCGCGCCACAGCGCTGTTCCACTACGCCGACCCCCACGCCGGCAGCGGCCTGACACGCTGGATCCTGCGCCTGAACCAGGGCCGCGCTCGCCGGGCCAGCGCCCGTGCCGGCAAGACCGCCCACACCTGATACCACGCACCCACATCCCGGATCGACGACGTCCAGACACGCGCATGGCTTGCGCAGGGAGAGCTGCATGATCAACGTAACCCAGTCCTATATGGGCAACCCCGAGAAATTCAAAAGCTACGTGGACGGCCTGTATCGCAGCCGCTGGCTCACCAACCGCGGCCCGCTGTGCTGCGAGCTGGAGGAACGGCTCAAGGATTACCTGGGTGTACGCAACATCGTGCTGGTGAGCAACGGCACCCTGGCCCTGCAACTGGCCTATCGCGCACTGGGCATCGAAGGCTCAGCGGTGACCACCCCGTTCAGCTTCGTGGCCACCAGCAGCACCCTGGCCTGGGAAGGCATTGCACCGGTGTTTGCCGACATCGACCCCGCCACCTGGAACCTTGCCCCGGCGCACATCGAGGCGGCGCTGCGTGAAGACACCCAGGCGATCGTGGCCACCCATGTGTTCGGCAACCCCTGCGCCACCGAAGCCATCGGCAAGGTCGCCCGCAAGCACTCGCTGAAAGTGATCTACGACGGCGCCCATGCCTTCGCGACCGGTTACCGCGGCGAATCGGTGCTCAACCACGGCCACGCCACCACCCTGAGCTTCCACGCCACCAAGTTGTTCCACACGATCGAAGGCGGCGCCATCGTGACCCAGGACGACGACCTGGCCGAGCGTATCCGCCTGATGAGCAACTTCGGCATCGCCGATTACGAGACCATCGAGGGGCTGGGCATCAATGCCAAGCTCAACGAATTCTGTGCGGCCATGGGCCTGTGCGTGCTGGACGACATCGAAAGCATCCTGGCCCAGCGCGAGGAGATTGCCGATTACTACCAGCGCGCGCTGTGCGATCACCTGCAACTGCAACTGCCCACACCCGGTGCGCAGTTGAACCACAGCTATTTCCCGATCGCCTTGCCCGACCACTCCAGCATGCTCGCCGCGCGTGCGGCGTTGCAGGAGCAAGGCATCAACCCCAGGCGTTATTTCTACCCGTCGCTCGACACCTTGGCCTACCTGCAACCTCAGGCCGCCCAACCGGTATCACGGGACCTCGCCGAGCGCGTGCTGTGCCTGCCGATCTATCCGGGCCTGAGCAAAGAGGTGCAGCGCCTGGTGGTCTCCACCCTGCTGCGCAGCCATGCCCCGATCAGCGTGCCGTCGTTCATCGGCGCCCGTTAAGACTTCCCCTTTCGAGAACCCCATGAGCCGAAAGCTTTCGCTTGTTCACAACACCACCTTGAGCTACGCCGGCCAGGCATACGCACTGCTGGTGGGCGTTCTGATCATGCCGTTCTACCTGGGCCACCTGGGGGCCGAGGTCTACGGCCTGGTGGGGTTCTTCACAGTCATGCAGTCGTGGCTGCAATTGCTGGATGTGGGCCTGTCGGCGTCGCTGGTACGGCAAATCGCCCACCACCGTGGCCAGGCCGGGGGTGGCCTGCGCGACGCGGGTTGGCTGCTGCGCTCGTTCGAGATCGTGTTCCTGCCGCTCACCGTCGGCACGCTGCTGGCGGTATGGCAAGGCAGCGGCTGGATCGCCGCGCATTGGCTCAACGCCCAGGCGCTGAGCACCACCACCCTGATGCAGTGCATCACGCTGATGGGCGCGATGGTCGGCTTGCGCTTGTATGCGACGCTCTACAAGAGCGGGCTGCAAGGCCTTGAGATGCACGCCTGGCTCAATGGCGCCAACGTGCTCATCGCCACCGTGCGTTATTTCGGCGGCCTGGTGCTGGTGGCGTTCATCTCCAAGGACGCACTGGTGTTCTTCGAATTCCAGTTCGCCGTGGCGCTGGTGGAAGTGGCGATCTTCGCCTCCCAAGCCTATGCCCGGTTGCCTGCACCGTCGCGCCTGAGTGGCTTCAACTGGAGCCTGGTAGGGCCGATCGTGCCCTTCGCCGCCAGCGTGTCGTTCACCTCGGTGCTGTGGATCGTGCTCACGCAGCTCGACAAGATGCTGCTTTCCGAGCAGCTGTCGTTGTCGCATTACGGCTACTTCTCGCTGGTGGCGCTGATGACCAACGGCATCCTGATGCTGATCAACCCACTGGTGCAAACCCTGCTGCCGCGCATGACCATGCTCAAGGCCCAAGCCCGCGATCAGGACATGCAGCAGCTCTACCTGGGTGCCAGCCGCTTCACCTGCACCTTGCTGTTTCCCCTCGCCGCCGTAATGGGCGTACACGCCTACGACCTGCTGCTGGCCTGGAGCGGCGATGCCCAGGCCGCCGCCTGGGGGGCGCCGATCCTGCTGTGGTACGCACTGGGCGCGGCAATCATGGCCGCCAGTGCGTTCCAGTATCACCTCCAGTACGCCCACGGTCGCATCCGCCTGCACGTCTGGTACAGCCTGATCTCTGCGGCGATCACCGTGCCGGTGATGTTGCTGGCGGTCGAGCGCCATGGTGCGCTGGGCGCGGCACTGGCCTGGTTCATCCTGCGTCTGGTGTCGTTCGCCATCTGGCCGCACGTGGTGCACAGCCGCCTGGCACCCAGCATCCACCGCCATTGGCTGGGCGACATTCTGCGTATCAGCGCGGTAACAGCCTTGGGCCTGTTGATCACCCAGCCGCTGTACCAAGCGATCGCAGGCGGCCGCTTGAGCTCGCTGTTGGGCCTGGGCCTGTGCGGCGCAATCACCCTGGCACTGGTGCTGGCCAGCGACCGCGCCATGACGGCGCGCCTTCTACTTATTCTGAACAAGCCGAGCGTAGAACGATGAGCATCAGAACCGAGCAGCAGATCATGCTCGCCTGGGGCCAGGCGCGCGAGCCGGTGGTGAGCATCACGTGCCCGGCCTATAACCAACGCGCCTGGATCGCCCACACCCTGGACAGCTTCCTGAGCCAGCAAACCGATTTCCCGTTTGAAATCCTGATCAACGACGACGCCTCTCACGACGGCACCGCCGAGATCATCGCCGAATACGCGTTGCGTTATCCGAACCTGATCCGCCCGGTATTCCACGAGCAGAACCAATACCAGCAAGGCAAATATTGCTTCCCGGCGCTGTTCAATATGGCCCGAGGCCGCTACATCGCCTATTGCGACGGCGACGACTTCTGGTGCGACCCGACCAAGCTGCAGCAACAGGTCGACTTTCTGGAGGCCAACCCTGACTACGTGTTGACCTACCACGACGCCCTGGTCGTCGACCAGCACGGCACCCACGGCCTGCAGATCAGCAAGGCGCAGCGTTGCGACGCCACCGGCATGGACCTGCTCAAGGGCCGGCGCATTTCCACCCTGACCGCTGTTTTTCGCAACGTGCTGGGCGTGCTGCCCAAGGAGCTGGAGCACGCACCCATGCTTGACCTGTGCTGGTGGTCACTGCTGGGTAGCCACGGCAAGGGCAAGTTCATGGAGAGCATCCAGCCCGGAGGCTACCGCCGCCATGACGGCGGGATCTTCTCGATGCGCTCGAACAAGCGAAAGATCCACATGTCGCTGCAAACCCATATGGCACTGGCCAACTACTACCACCACCAGGGTGACCAGCTGCTCTACGAACACTATCTGGTGCAGGTCTTCGGCCTGTCCCTGGCCGCCATCTCACCGGGGCAGAAGCTGCTTGCCGTCGGGCTGATGCTACGTAACGTCATCCGCAACCTGTGCCGGCGCCTGAACCTGCGCGCCGCAGGGAGCTGAGCCATGTTCAGTCGAGTGCTGGTGCTGTGCGTAGGCAACATCTGCCGTAGCCCGATGGCGCAAGCCCTGCTGCGCCAGCGCTTGGCCGGCCAGCCGGTGGAGGTCGCTTCCGCCGGGCTGCAAGCCTGCGTGGGTGTGCCTGCCGACCCTCATGCCCAGGCCGTGCTGGCCGAGGCCCGGCTGGACATTCAGGCACATCGGGGCTGCCAGGTGACCGCCGACATGCTGCGCTGGGCTGAGCTGGTGCTGCTGATGGAAAACCAACAGATCGCGCAGGTGCAGCGCCTGGCGCCACACGTGCGCGGCAAGGCGTTCCTGATCGGCAAATGGCAGAACGATCTGCAGATCGCCGATCCTTTTCGCAAGCCGCGCAAGGCCTTCCAACACACCTTCGAGCACCTGTCGCGCTGTGTCGACGACTGGCTGCCCTACCTGACCACCCAGGAGCAACACCCATGACCGCTGCTATCAACCGCTCAGGCCTGGAGCTGTACCAGGACACCCGGATCGACATCGCCACCGTGCTGCGTACCTTGGTCGATCACAAGGCCTTGATCGGCTCGATGGTCGCCGCCTGCACCGCGCTGGGCATTCTCTATGCGGTCACGGCTACCCCCGTGTTCCAGGCCAACGCCATGATCCAGATCGAGCCGAAGAAAATCGGCATCGAAGCCACCCCAGTGATCAGCGGCAAACCCAATTCGGTGTCCGAAGCCACCACCGAAATCGAGCTGATCAAATCGCGTGCCGTGCTGACCAAGGTGGTCGAAGACCTCAAGCTCGACGTCGTGGTAACCCCTCACTACTTCCCCGGCTTCGGCCACTGGTACGCCCGCCGCTTCACCCCTGAGGCGGGGCAGACCGTGGCCCCGGCGCTGCTGGGCCTGGGCAGCTATGCCTGGGGCGGCGAGAAGCTGGATGTGTATTCGCTGAACGTGCCGGAAAATCTCATCGGCCAACGCCTGGTGCTGGTGGCCGGTAGCGACTCGACCTTCACCCTGCGCGACAAGGACGGCAACACGTTGCTGCACGGGGCAGTGGGTGAAGAGCTCGACGACAACGGTGTGCAACTGCAAGTGGCGGAGCTGCACGCACGCCCCGGCACCGAGTTCTACCTCACCCGCAATCGCAACCTGGCCACGGCCCTGGAATACCAGAGCCGGTTGAAGATTGCGGAGTCTGGCAAGGATTCTGGCATCGTCTACCTGTCGATCCAGGACACCGACCCGGCCAAGGCCATCGCTGTGCTCGACGAGGTGAGCCAGCTTTATATGCGCCAGAACGTCGAACGCAGCTCGGCCGAAGCCGCCCAGCGCTTGGAATTCCTGCGCTCGCAGCTGCCGCTGGTGCGCCAGCAGCTGGAAACTTCCGAAAAAGCCCTGAACGACTACCAGAGCAAGAGCAAGTCGGTGGACATCACCCTGGAAACCCGCTCGGTGCTCGACCAAGTGGTCAACTACGACAACCAGCTGTCGGAGCTGCGCCTCAAGCGTGCCGACATGGACCGCCTCTACACCCGCCAACATCCGGCTTCCATCGCCCTGAGCCAGCAGATCAGCCAGCTCGAAGGCCAGAAGGCCGCTTTGCAGCAGCGCATCAAGGGCCTGCCGCAGACCCAGCAAGAGCTGCTGCGCCTGACCCGTGACATGCAGGTCACCACCCAGACCTACACCTTGTTGCTGAACAAGGCCCAGGAGCAGGACATCATCCGCGCCGGCAACATCGGTAACGTGCGCATCATCGACAAGGCCGACAGCAACATCGAGCAGCCGGTCAAGCCGATGCGCGCGCTGATCGTGGCCCTGGCCGCGCTGCTCGGCGGCCTGCTGGCAGTGACTGTGGTGTTCCTGCGCCAGGCCTTCTACCGCGGCGTGGAAAACCCCGAAACCATCGAAAACCTCGGCATGCCGGTGTACGCCTCGCTGCCGCTGTCGCGCCACCAGGAGCGCTTGAAGAAACAGCGCCAGGCCGAAGGCTCGCGCCTGTTGAGCGTGGCCGAGCCTGCCGAGCTGGCGGTCGAGTCGCTGCGCAGCCTGCGCACCAGCCTGCACTTCGCGATGATGGAAGCGCGCAACAACGTCCTGATGATCACCAGCCCCACGCCGGGCGTGGGCAAATCGTTCGTGTGCGGCAACCTCGCCGTGATCATGGCGCAAGCCGGCAAGCGCGTGCTGTTGATCGACGCCGACATGCGCAAAGGCTACTTGGCCAAGACCTTCGGCCTGCAGCCTGAGCTGGGCCTGTCCGACGCCCTGGCGGCGCGAGCGGCCAATGCCCAGGTCATCAACGACAGCGGCATCGACAACTTGCAACTGATCGGCTGTGGCTACGCGGCGCCCAACCCCTCCGAGCTGCTGATGCACGACAACTTCAACAAGCTGCTGCGCGAACTGGCGCCGCGCTACGACCTGGTGCTGATCGACACCCCGCCCATCATGGCCGTCACCGACGCCGCGCTGGTCGGCCGCCAGGCCGGCACCACCCTGCTGGTGGCGCGCTTCGGCCAGAGCACCGAGAAGGAAATCGAAACCTCCAAGCGCCGCCTGGAGCAGAACGGCGTATTGGTCAAGGGCGCGATTTTCAACGCCGTGCAGCGCAAGGCCCGCACCGCCGCGTACGACACCGCGGCCTACGGCTATGACTATTCACCGCGCAAACGCTGAGCAAGGAGCCCAGGCCATGACCCATACCGTCGCGATGATGCAGCCCTATTGGTTCCCCTACCTAGGGTACTTTCAGCTGATCGCCGCTGCCGACGTGTTCGTGCTGGGCGATGACCTGCAGTACGTCAAAGACGGCTGGATCAACCGCAACCGCATCCTGTGCAACGGCGAGCCTCAAATCATCAGCCTGCCCTTGAGAAAGGCGCCCCACGGCCTGGCGATCAACCAACGCGAGTTGGCCGGCGACGCCGAGGCGGCCATGGGCAAATTGCTGCGCACGCTGGGCCTGCATTACGCCCGCGCGCCCTACTGCAAACAGGTTATTGCGCTGCTCGAACCGCTGTTGCTGCACCCTCAGCAAAACCTGGCGCGCTACCTGGGTCACACACTGCGCGGGCTGTGCGCCTACCTGCAGATCGACACGCCGATCGTGGTGGCCTCGGCCCTGCCCGTGGGCGCGGTCACCGACAAACAGCACCGGGTGATCCGTACGCTGCAATGCGTGGGCGGCAGCCATTACCTGAACCCCATCGGCGGCCTGGACCTGTACGACCCCGACTACTTCGCAGCCGCCGGCATGAGCCTGGAATTTCACCGCATGAACCCGGTGGTTTACCCCCAATTGCGCGAACCCTTTGTGCCGAGCCTGTCGATCATCGACGTGCTGATGTTCAACCCGGCTGAGCGCATCCGCGCCTGGCTGCCTGATTTCACCCGCGTGCCGGCCCGCGCCGCCACCGGCTACGTGGCTTGACGCCCATTACGTTGCAGAGGATCGCGACCATGAATGCCTTCACCCGCTTTGCCGAGCCCCAGTGGTACCTCATCCAGACCAAGGCCCGCCAAGAAGCACGTGCCGAGGAACATCTGCGGCGCCAGCACCTGGAGTGCTACCGCCCGGTGAAGGCAGACGCCAAGGGCGCCGAGCAGGCGTTGTTCCCCGGTTACCTGTTCCTGCGCATGGCGCCCACCGACAGCTGGTTCCCGATTCGCTCGACCCGGGGTGTGGCCCGAGTCGTGGCATTCGGCCCGGCACCGTGCGCGGTACCTGAAGCGCTGGTCGAGCAAGTACGCCAGCGCCTGGCCGGGCAGCCGCCACTGCGTGCAGGCGAGCCCGTGCGGGTGCAGGCCGGTAGCGGGGAGCTGCAGGCGATCTTCCTGTGCAACGACGGCGACCAGCGCGCGATGATCCTGCTCAACCTGCTGCAACGCCAGCAGCGCGTAAGCCTACCGCGCGAGCGCCTCACTCGCCTCGCTACCGCCTGCTGAAAGGACCCCAGCATGAATGCCCGAACCACTCTGGTGACCCTGACCTACGGCGACCGCGCGGCCTACCTGCGCACCCTGATCGAACGCTCACTGCAGAGCCCCTTCATCGACCGCGTGATCGTGGTCAGCAACGCGGCCACCGCCGACCTGCCCAGCCTGGCCCGGCAATGGCCCGGCCAGGTCGAAGTCGTGCCGCTGGCTGAAAACACCGGCTCCGCCCATGGCTACCGGGTGGGCATCGAAGCGGCCTTGAACGCCGGAGCCGAGCACATCTGGCTGATGGACGACGACAACGCGCCCACCAGCGGCAGCATCGAGCGCCTGCACCAGTGCCTGGCCGAGCGCCAGGCACAGCTTGGCCTGGAAAACGCTGCGGTGATCGGTTTCCGCCCCGGCCATCAGGCCGACTTCGCCGCCGGCGTGCCTCGGGCCTTCGCCGTGCAGTGGCGCTCGAGCTGCTTTGGCTTTCACATCCTGCAACTGCCCTACAAGATCTGGCGCCGGTTGCCGTTCGGCCGCCCACAGCCCAAAGCCGTGCCGGCCCCCCAGGTACGCCTGCCCTTCACCACCTACGGCGGCCTGCTGGCCCATGCCAGCCTCTACCGCAAGATCGGCCTGCCGCGCTCGGAAATGGTGCTGTACGCCGATGACACCGAGTACACCTGGCGCATCACCGCACAGGGTGGGCAGATCACCCTGGTGACCGGCGCCCTGCTCGACGACCAGGAAGAGTCGTGGAACACCAAGGCGCGCACCCGCAACATCTACGAGACTTTCCTGCTCGGTGGCTCCGACCTGCGCGCCTACTACACCGCGCGCAACCAGGCCTGGTTCGACAAGCATGTCTGGGCCGGCCAGCGCTGGCTGTATCGCCTCAACCGCGGGCTGTTCCTGTTCCTGTTGCGCCAGGTGGCGCGCCGCCAGGGCACCGGCCCTCGCCTGCAACTGATCGAGCAAGCCATGCGCGACGGCGAAGCCGGGCGCCTGGGTGTTCACAAGGCCTTTGCGCTATGAAGATCCTGTTCCTGAGCAGCCTGTATTCCCCCCATGTGGGCGGCGGTGCCGAGGTGGTGCTGCAGCGCACCGTCGAGGGCCTGCAAGCCCGTGGCGATGAGGTAGTGGTGCTGGCCACCGGGCCGCAGCCGGGCCTGGCGATCACCGAGGTGCGTGGCGTCAAGGTGTACCGTGCCGGCCTGCTCAACACCTACTGGCATTACAGCGAACAGCGCCCCGGGGCGCTCGCCCGCCTGGGCTGGCACCTGCGCGACCGCTACAACAGCGGCATGAACCGCTTCATCGCGGAGGTTATCGAGCGAGAAGCCGTTGAGCTGGTGGTGTGCCATAACCTGGCCGGCTGGTCGGTCGCGGCGTGGGACCAGGTGCACAAAGCCGGGTTGCCGGTGGTGCAGGTGCTGCATGACCTGTACCTGATGTGCCCGGGCAGCAACATGTTCAAGAAGCAGAGCCCTTGCGCTGCCCCCTGTGCGCTGTGCCGAAGCTTCCGCCAGGGCCACGCCGAGCGCTCGGCCAAGGTCGATGCGGTGGTAGGCGTGAGCAATTACCTGCTTGAGCGCCTGCGTAGCCAGCGTTATTTCCGCGGTGCCCACGCCCAGGTGATCTACAGCGCCACGCCGCCGGCCGATGACTGGTTGGGCCTGGGCGCCGAGGCCCCACGAGAACTGGGCCAGCCGCTGCGTTTCGGCTTCATCGGCACGCTGTCGGAGCAGAAAGGCCTGCGCTGGCTGATCCAGCAGTTCCGCCAGTTGCCCTTCCCGGCAACCCTGAGCATTGCCGGCCGGGGCCAGCAGGATTACGAACGCGAATTGCATGCCCTGGCAGACGGCGCGCCGAACATCCAGTTCCTCGGCTACCAGTCGGCCGACACCTTCTACCGCCAGATCGACGTCGCGGTGGTGCCCTCGATCTGGAACGAGCCGTTCGGCCTGGTGGCGGTGGAGGCTTGCAGCCATGCGCTGCCGGTGATTGCCAGCCAGCGCGGTGGCCTGCCGGAGATCATTCGCGATGGCATCAACGGCCTGATCTGCGACCCCGATGACCCGGCAAGCCTCGGCCAGGCCATGCGCCGGCTGTGGCAGGCGCCGATGCTGCGCGACCGTCTGGCCAGCCAGGCCCGCGCCAGCGTCGAGCGCTTCCAGGACCAGGACGCAATGCTCGAGCAATACCAGCAACTCTTCCGAAAGGTTCTCGAACAACGAAGCCCACGCCATGACAATGACCTTGCCCTACGCAGCCTCTAAGCCGGCAGCCCGGCCGTGGCTGAGCGTGCACGTCTCGACATTGATGGTGTGGACCGCCATCAGCCTGATCGTGACCGAAACCTTTTCCGGGGCACTGCGCTACTACCTGGACCAGGCACACCTGGCGCCGTTGATGTACCTGCCCAAAGCACTGTGCTCGACGATGTTCGCCCTGGAGCTGCTCCGGGTAAAGGTCAGCCGCACCTTCTGGGTCGCGCTGCTGGGCCTGGCCGCATCCAGCGTGCTGGCGATGCTGCACGGGGCGGCGCCGGAGAACGTGCTGTTCAGCCTGTTCATGTACAGCCCGTTGCTGTTCGGTATGGTCTGCGGGGTGCACCTGGAGCACCGCAAGCGCCTGCTGGCCTGGGTCATCGGGCTGTGCCTGCTGGCGTCGATCCTCGGCCTGCTGCTGGACCGCTACTCGGTGGTGCCGTGGAAGGGCTACAGCTACAACCTCGGCGACACCGAGCTCAAGGGCAACACCGCCTGGACCACCGGCGATGACGACCGCCTGGCTGGCTTCACGCGTCAATCGACCATGGCGGCGATGATCATCGCCATCATGGCGCTGTACCTGAGCGCCTGGACCCGCTCCTGGCTCAAGCTCGCGGTGCTGTTCGGCGCCAGCCTGGGCGCGGTCTACATGACCACCAACAAGTCCACGGCCGCGGCATTCTTCTTCACCCTGCTATTGCTGCCGCTGCTACGCGCACCACTGCTCAGCCGGCTGGCGCTGTGCGTGGTCGTGGGCATCGGCGTGGCCCTGCCGGTGATGGGGCTCACCCTCGACTTCGACCCGCTTCAGGCCCACGGCACCTCGGTGCTGGCCTCGTTCTACGACCGCCTGGTGAACACCTGGCCCAACGTTTATCAGCAAATGAGTGAACTGGGGCTGGACTGGTCGCTGTTTGGCGCAGGTTTTGGCCTGGTCGGCAGCAGCGTTTCGCTGTTTCCGGTGTACGGCGCCAGCGGCCCGGCGATCTGCGACAACACCGTGCTGTACCTGTGGGCGGCCTTCGGCCTGGCGGGCATCGCGCTGTACGTGGCGGTGCTGCCGCTGATGCTTGAGCTGCTGCGCAAGCGCGCACCGGCAGCCGTGGCGTACCTGACCATCACCTTTTGCAATGTGCTGGTGAGCTGGACCACCGACGTGCTCGAGTTGTCGCTGAGCAACCTGTTCCTGGGCATGGCCGTGTCGCATGTGCTGTTGCGCTCGGCGATGCCTGCAGCGGCCCCCTTGCCTGTTACCGCACGGGAGGCCGGCCATGGGCGCATTTGACTGGCGCGCCTTGAGCGCGGCCCTGTGCGTGGCCTGGTGTGCGCACGCCCAGGCCCAAGCCCCTGCTTTCATCGTGGGCGTGGGCACCCACTTGCTCAACGCCGAGACCGATGTACGCCCGGCACTGGCCAAGGCGCACGAAGCCGGGATCGGCTCGGTGCGCGACGATGCCTGGTGGGGCCATGTGGAGCGCCAGAAAAACCAATTGGGCGTACCCCCGGCGTGGGGCCGCTACCTGAACGCCCTACAGCCGTTGGGGATGAGCACCGTGCTGATTCTTGGCTACGGCAACAGCGCCTACAACAACAACGCCAAGCCGGCGTTCGAGAGCGTACGCGGTGGGTTTCTGGGCTATACCGCCTTCGTGACCCAGCAGTTGAAAGGCCGGGTCGACTATTGGGAAATCTACAACGAATGGGACATCGCCAAGCCGCGCTTTGGCCTGGAAGGCGACAGCAAGAGTTACCTCAAGCTGGTTGAGCTGGCCGCCCCGGTGGTGCGCGCCCAAGCGCCGGAGGCCAAGGTACTGGCCGGGGCGATCACCGCCGAAGGCATCAAGGCAGGTTTCGCCGATCGCCTGCTGCAAGGCGGGGTGATGAACCATGCTGACGGCCTGTCGCTGCACCCCTATGTGCACTGTGAGAAATCCGACAACGGCTACAAGCCCGAGCACTGGATCGGCTGGTTGCGCAAGCTGTCGGCGCGCTTCGACGCCGAGGCTGGCAAGCCGGTGCCGCTGTACCTCACCGAGATGGGCTGGCACAGCACAGGCGACAGACACCCGTGCGGGGTCAGCCAAAGCACTCAGGCGGCGTTTCTGGCGCGCAGTTTCTTGCTGGCTCGCACGCTGCCGGCGATAAAGGGCATGTGGTGGTACGACCTGATCGACGATGGCACCGACCCGGCCGAGCAGGAGCACCACTTCGGCTTGCTCAACCCTGACCTTTCGCCCAAGCCCGCCTTCAACGTGCTCAAGGCCATCGCCCCGCAGGTAGCGGGCGGCCAATTCGAAGCCGCTGGCAGCCTGCTGGGCGGGCCTTGGGCCGTGCTGCTGAGCGAGGGCGGCCATCAACGGCTGGCAGTCTGGGCCGACGGCTCCGACACCTCACTCACGGTGCGCGTAGAGGGCGGCCAACCCGGGCCGCTCAAAGCCCTGGACCTTGCCACGCCCGAACAGGGCTACCGCCCCATTGCCAGCCAATGGGAATGCACCGCCGGCCGCTGCCAGGCGAGCGTGCCGTTGACCGGTTTCCCGCTTGTGATCGACCTGGGCGATGCCCGTGGTCTGCCTTTCGACGCTGCGCAGGACTGACACGATGATCATCGTCAATGCTCGTTTTCTGACCCAGGAGCTGCGCGGCGTGCAGCGCTTCGCCGAGCAGATCTGCCTGGCCCTGCGCGAACTGCGCAGTGACCTGCGGTTCGTCTGCCCGCCCGGCATCCGCATGCAGGCCTCGGCCGCAGCGTTGGGCGCCGAAGTGATCGGCAGCCATGGCGGCCACCGCTGGGAACAATGGGACCTGCCACGGTACCTGGCCAGCCATGGCCACCCGTTGCTGCTCTCGCTGGGCGCCACTGCGCCGTTGTTCTACCGCAACCAGTTGGCCACACACCACGACATCACCTACGTGCGCCACCCGGAAAGCTACAGCCGTGCCTTTCGCCTGGCCTACCGCTGGATGACCCCATTGATGCTGCGCAGCGCCCGGGGGCTGATCACCGTCAGCCAGTTCTCGCGCCGTGAAATCAGCCAGTTCTACCACTACCCCACCGAGCGCATTCTGGTAGTGCCCAATGCGGTGGCAGGCAGCTTCAGGCCCGCCGAGCCGTCGGCTGCCACCACGCGCTACCTGTTGGCGGTGTCTTCCCCCAGCGCCCACAAGAACTTTGCCCGGTTGATCCAGGCTTTCCTGGCGCTGGAGGGCCACGACGACGTGCAATTGCGGATCGTCGGTGGCGCCAACGGCATCTTTGCCGACGACAGCCTCGCCCAGCAGGCCAAGGGCGATACCCGCATCCGTTTCCTCGGCCGCCTGAGCGACGCCGAGCTGATCGCCCAGTACCAGAGCGCCAGTGCGTTTCTGTTCCCCTCCCTCTATGAAGGCTTTGGCATTCCGCCGCTGGAAGCCCAAGCGTGCGATTGCCCGGTGCTGGCGGCCAACGCCGCGTCCATCCCCGAGGTGTTGCAGGAAAGCGCGCTGTATTTCGACCCTCTGGACACCCAACAGATGACCGGTGCCATGCGCCTGGTGCTGGAAGACCCCCGCATCGGCCAACACCTGCGCCAACTGGGCCGGCATAACGTGGCACGGTTCAGCTGGCAAACCTCGGCCCAGCGCATCAGCGACCACCTCGACACCTTGCTCGGGCAGCCGGGCAAGGCACTCCATTCCAACGTTCACCCGGCTGCGGCCAAGGAGATCGCATGAAAATCGCCGTCGTTCATGACTGGCTGGTCACTTACGCTGGCGCCGAACGGGTACTGGCCTCGATCCTTGCCCTGTGGCCGCAGGCCGACCTGTTCGCGGTCATCGACTTTTTAAGCGACCAGGACCGCGCCCGGCTGGGCGGCAAGCGCGCCACCACTACGTTCATCCAGCGCTTGCCCAAGGCTCGCACCCACTACCAGCGTTACCTGCCGCTGATGCCGCTGGCGATAGAGCAACTGGACCTGTCCGGCTATGACCTGGTGATTTCCAGCAGCCATGCGGTGGCAAAAGGCGTGCTCACCGGCCCCGATACGTTGCACATCAGCTACGTGCACTCGCCGATCCGCTACGCCTGGGACCTGCAGCACCAATACCTCAACGAGAGCGGCATGGCCAAGGGGCTCAAAGGGGCGGTGGCACGCATGGTGCTGCACTACATGCGCCTGTGGGACCAACGCACGGCGCCTGCGGTGGATTGTTTTGTTGCCAACTCGCAGTTCATCGCCCGGCGCATCGAAAAGGCCTACCGGCGTGAGGCCCAGGTGATCTACCCACCAGTGGACACGCGAGGCTTCACCCTGCAGCCACAGAAGCAGGACTACTACGTCACCGCCCAGCGCATGGTGCCTTACAAGAAGGTGCCAATGATCGTCGAAGCCTTCGCGAAGATGCCCGACAAGCGCCTGGTAGTGATCGGCGACGGCCCGGAGATGGACAAGGTACGCAAGGCGGCAGGGTCCAACGTCACGTTGCTGGGCCAACAACCCTTCGACGTGCTGCGTGAGCACCTGCAAAACGCCAAGGGTTTCGTGTTTGCCGCCGAAGAAGACTTCGGTATCAGCCCGGTGGAGGCGCAGGCCTGCGGCACCCCGGTGATCGCCTTCGGCCGCGGCGGTGTGCTGGAAACCGTGCGCGGGCTGGAACAGGAAAACCCGACCGGCGTGCTCTATAGGGAACAAAGCGCAACGGCGCTGGCCGCAGCCGTTCAACGCTTCGAGCGCGAACACGCCCGCATCACCGCCCAGGCCTGCCGCGACAACGCCGAGCGTTTCTCCGAGCGGCATTTCGAGCACCAGCTTCGCCATCTGGTGGACCAGCATCTGGGCCTTACCGCCGAGCAGCCGGCCCTGCGCCTGGCTGCGGCATCGGCCTGACCCTCTTGAACAGCAAACCGAACCCAGGAAACCCGATATGATCCGCCACGCCCTGTTCACTCTGCTTTGCGGTGCGCTGTTGCAAGGCTGCGCTTTTGCCCCCGGGCAACACATGACCCCCGATGACGTTGGCGACGAGGCGATCACCGGCCCGGTCAACGTCGTCCAGATCACCAGCGCCAGCGCTCGCCAGCAACAGGTGATCTACACTCCGGCACCCGTCGCACCTGAGCTGCTGGCCTATACACCTGCCGACTACCGCATCGGCGCGGGCGACGGGTTGGTGGTGACGGTATGGGAGCACCAGGAACTCAACGCACCCGGCGGCCCCGAGCAAAGCAGCTCCAGCACTCGCGTGGTGCGCAACGACGGCACCCTTTACTACCCCTACATCGAGTCTATCCAGGCCGGCGGCAAAACCGTCGAGCAGTTCCGGGACGACCTGCAAAAGGCGCTTTCCAAATACCTGACCGTGGCACGCGTGGACGTGAACATCGAAAGCTACAACAGCCAGCGGGTGATTCTTTCCGGTGC
Organism: Pseudomonas sp. URIL14HWK12:I12; assembly: GCF_003097135.1. Taxonomy (GTDB): domain Bacteria; phylum Pseudomonadota; class Gammaproteobacteria; order Pseudomonadales; family Pseudomonadaceae; genus Aquipseudomonas. The sequence continues at coordinate 504,243 of NZ_QEQL01000003.1, read as the reverse complement.
CTTCAAAAACCCTGGCCCGCAATCGCTCAACAATATTCCGCTGTCGCTGGTCAACGCGGTCAGCCGCGCCGGTGGTGAAGCCGACAACGCGAACCTGGCCGGGTTGATCCTGCGCCGCGACGGCCATGAATATGTACTGGACATCGACACGCTCAACCGCGCCGACTCGCAGCTCGGTGGCATCTATCTGAAAGACGGCGACCAATTGCACCTGGGCAACAACCGCGCCAATACCCTTTACGTGCTGGGCGAAGTGCGCAACCCGCAGACGTTGAGCTACGGCACCAGCACCTACACGCTGATGCAGGCGCTGGGCAGCGCCGGTGGCCTGGCCCCGGAAACCGCCAATGCCGAGGCGATCTACGTGATCCGAGGGGCGCAGGCCGCTGAGCAACAGGCGCCAACGGTGTTCTACCTGGACGCGAAAAAGCCTACCGCTTTTCTACTCGCCAGCCAGTTCGACCTGCGCCCGGCCGATGTGGTGTTCGTAGGGCCTGCTAACATCACTCGCTGGAACCGCTTCATCAGCCAGCTGCTGCCGTCGGCGAGCATGGTCGGGGCCACGGCAGCCCTGCGCAGCAACTGACCTTCGAGCCAGCACGTGATGACTGGCGGGCCATAGTGGCCAATGGCGCTGTTGTAGTGGCACATTAATCCTATAGGATGTTGCGCCACCCGCCCAACGCACCGGAACACTTGCCATGCCATTCTCACCTGCCGCCCCCGACAACGCCCTGGTGCTGGACAACGGCCTAGTGCTCAAGGTGCTGCACGAGCCCCGGCTGCGCAAGGCGGCAGCGTTCCTGCGGGTCGAAGCGGGCAGCCATGACGTAGACCCGGCCTGGCCGGGCCTGGCGCATTTTCTGGAGCACCTGTTCTTCCTCGGCACCGAGCGCTACGACGGCGACCAGGCGCTGATGGCCTACGTTCAGCGCCAGGGGGGGCAACTCAATGCCAGCACCCGCGAGCGCCACACGGAGTTCTTTTTCGAAGTCCCGCCGGCGGCGCTCTCGGGTGCGCTGGAACGTTTGTGCGAGATGCTCGCTCGCCCGCGCCTGGCGCTGGGCGACCAGCGCCGGGAGCGGGAGGTGCTGCATGCGGAATTTCTCGCCTGGTCGCGCGACGCCGAGGCACAACATCAGCTGTGGCTGAGCGAGCCGCTGTCGGCACGCCATCCGCTGCGAGCCTTCCATGCTGGCAACCGTTATAGCCTGCCGCTGGGCAATGCCGACTTCCAGCAAGGGCTGCTGGCCTTCTACCGGCGCTTTTATCACGGTGCGCAGATGAGCCTGTGCCTGGCCGGCCCGCAGCCGGTCGAAGGCCTGCTGGCCGTGGCGCGCCGCTGCGCGCAGGTTCTGCCCAGCGGCAAGCGCCAGCCGCGGCCGGCACCGGTGCCTTTGCTCGACGGCAGCGGCCAGGCAAGTGCTGCGGCAGACCCGCGCAGGCTGAACCTGGTGTTCGCCTGCCAGGCATTGCCGGAAGACAGCGCCAGCGCACTGGCCTTCCTCACCGCCTGGGCCGCGCAACCCCAGCCCGGTGGGTTGCTGGCCGAACTGCAGAAACGCGAATGGGTGGAGCGCCTGGATGTGCGCGTGCTTTACCACTATGCAGACCAGGCCGTACTGGATTTCGACTTTCGCCTCACGCCCGCCGGGGTACGCGCCGCTGGCAACGTCGCGCAGCTGTGCCTGAGCTGGCTGGAGTTCTTCGAGGCGCTGGGCACCTGGACGCCACTGGAGGAGGAGTACGCCTTGCTGCGCAAGCGCCAGCAGCTGGTGGCCGGCGCCCTGGAGCTGGCGCGGCGTGAGGCCTGCCCGGCCAGTGAACCGGTGACCGCCGCCCTGGGCGCGGTGCTGGCGCAGCTCAAGCCCGAGAACCTGCTGCACCCGCTGCCTGCGCCCCAGGGCAGCGTGCCGCAGGTGGCCTGGCGGCTACCGCAGCGCAACCGTTTCCTGCGCCCCACGCGCCGGCCCGACCAGCCCCTGCCCGACCTGCGCTCGGTGCGCTATGCCCAGGGCTCGGCCAGCGCACCGGAAGAAGGCGAGGTGTTCGTGCGCTGGCGCGGGCATGCCTCGCGCCACCCCGGTATCACCCAAGTGCTGGACCACAGCCTGCGCCGGCTCGCCGACGAGGCGCGCCAGGCAGGGGTGCGGCTGACCTTCCACAGGCTCGGCGACGATTGGCAACTGCGGCTCTCGGGCATCGCCGAGCCGATGCCGGCCCTGCTCGAGCAGGCAGCCTTGCAACTGGCCAACCCGCCTCCTGAGACCTGGCGCCTGGGGGAGCCACCCGAGCCGGCTGCACAGGCGCCGATCCGCGAACTGCTCAAGCGCCTGCCGGAGCACTGCCTGGGCTTTTTCAACACTCAATTGCGTGACACTCGCGAAGCGGTGCAGGCCAGTACGCTGGCCAAACTCTGGGGGGATACCCGCTGGGAAGCCCTCGCAGTCGGTTTTCGTGAACCTGCACGCAGCGGCCTTAATCAAGCCCTGCGCCAGTTGCCCGGCCAGCCGGCCAGCCAAACCGGTGGCAGCGTGTTACCGATGAGTGGCCGGCGCTGGAGCCATTTGCCAGGCGCCACAGGCGAGCATGCTTTGCTGCTGTTCTGCCCCGCCCCTCAAGGCTCGCTGGCTGACGAGGCCGCCTGGCGGCTGCTCGCGCATTTGGCGCAAACGGCGTTCTATCAGCGCATGCGCGTCGAGCTGCAACTGGGCTACGCGGTGTTCGCCAGCTTCCGCCAGATCAGCGGCAGCGCTGGGCTGGTATTTGGCGTGCAATCGCCGGGCACGGCGCTGTCGGGCATCCTGGGGCACATGGAGCAATTCTTCGAGCAACTGCCCAGGCTGATCAACAATCTGGGCACCAGCACCGTACTGAGCCAGGCCCAGAGCCTGGCGACGCGCCTGTCACGCGATGAGCTGGACACGCCACAGCTGGGCGAGACGCTCTGGCAGGCTGGCCTGGGCGGCAAGGGCCCCGATTACCTGGAGGCGCTGCAGGCGGCATTGGCCGCGCTGCGCCCGCAACACGTCGCCGAGGCCGCCCGCCGGTTGCAACAGGCCAGCAGCGGGTGGCTGGCGCTGGCCAATGGCCCGGCCCCGGACGATCGCTGGCAGGCGGTGCGCTGAATCGTTACATGCGCGAAGAAAGTCCATTACACCGAAGTCACCGTTCGGGGCATTTCATTCAGGTAGAATGCCGCCAATGATCATTCGAACGTTCCCGCCCTGGCGTGGACCAAGATATCAGTACCCCCGAACCTACCCTGAAGGAGAGTGCCCCCATGTGGATCAAGCCTGCCTACACCGACCTGCGTATCGGCTTCGAAGTCACCATGTACTTCGCCAGCCGCTGATCAACGCAGCTGCAGCACAGCGCCTCGGTCGAACCGGGGCGTTTTCTTTTCGACCGCGCCCATGCCGGAGGGGCCATGTACATTCAAATCCTGGGCTCGGCCGCCGGTGGCGGTTTCCCCCAGTGGAACTGCAACTGCGCCAACTGCAAGGGCCTGCGTGACGGCACCCTGAACGCCACGGCGCGTACCCAGTCATCGATTGCGCTGTCCGACGACGGGGTGAACTGGGTGCTGTGCAACGCGTCTCCCGACATCCGTGCGCAGCTGCAGGGTTTCGCCCCGATGCAGCCGGCCCGCGCCCTGCGCGACACCGGCATCGCGGCGATCATCCTACTCGACAGCCAGATCGACCACACCACCGGCCTGCTCAGCCTGCGCGAAGGCTGCCCGCACCCGGTGTGGTGCACCGACATGGTCTATCAAGACCTGACCACCGGTTTTCCCTTGTTCAACATGCTCGAGCACTGGAATGGCGGCCTGCAACGCCACCGCATCGAGCTCTCCGGCAGCTTCACCGTTGCGGCCTGCCCGAACCTGCGCTTCACCCCGCTGCCGCTGCGCAGTGCGGCGCCGCCCTACTCGCCACACCGCTTCGACCCGCACCCGGGCGACAACATCGGCCTGGTGGTCGAAGACCTGCGTACCGGCGGCACCTTGTTCTACGCCCCTGGGCTGGGCAAGGTCGACGACGCGTTGCTCGAAACCATGGCCGGGGCCGATTGCCTGCTGGTAGACGGAACCCTGTGGGACGACGACGAGATGCAGCGCCGTGGCGTTGGCACGCGCACCGGCCGTGAGATGGGCCACCTGGCGCAAAACGGCCCCGGCGGCATGCTGGAGGTGTTCGAGCGCTTGCCCAAGCCGCGCAAGGTGCTCATCCATATCAACAACACCAACCCCATTCTCGATGAGGATTCGCCCGAGCGCGCGGAGCTTGCGCGCCGGCAGGTCGAGGTTGCGTTCGACGGCATGAGCCTGGAGCTGTGACATGACCCACGCCCTCACCCCAGCGGAGTTCGAGCAGGCCCTGCGCGCCAAGGGTGCGCTCTACCACATCCACCACCCCTACCACGTGGCCATGTACGAAGGCCGCGCCAGCCGCGAACAGATCCAGGGGTGGGTGGCGAACCGTTTCTACTACCAGGTGAACATCCCTCTCAAGGATGCGGCGATCCTTGCCAATTGCCCGGACCGCGAGATCCGCCGCGAGTGGATCCAGCGCCTGCTCGACCACGACGGCGCACCCGGTGAAGACGGCGGTATCGAAGCCTGGCTGCGCCTGGGCCAGGCCGTGGGCCTGGACCCAGAGCAATTGCGCTCGCAGGAGCTGGTGTTGCCTGGGGTACGTTTCGCGGTCGACGCCTACGTGAATTTCGCCCGCCGTGCCAGCTGGCAAGAGGCTGCCAGCAGTTCGCTGACCGAGCTGTTCGCCCCGCAGATTCACCAGTCGCGCCTGGACAGCTGGCCGCAGCATTACCCCTGGATCGACCCGGCCGGCTATGAATACTTCCGCACCCGGCTGGGCCAGGCCCGCCGCGACGTGGAGCACGGGCTGACCATCACCCTGGCGCACTACACCACCTGGGAAAGCCAGCAGCGCATGCTGGAGATCCTGCAGTTCAAGCTCGACATCCTCTGGAGCATGCTGGACGCCATGAGCATGGCCTACGAGCTGCACCGCCCGCCCTATCACACCGTGACCAGCGAACGCGCCTGGCACAAGGGGATCGCCCTATGAGTTTCGACCGCTCGCAAATACCGGCCTGGCGCCCGGGTTACCGATTCCAATACGAGCCCGCCCAGAAGGGCCACGTGCTGCTCTACCCCGAAGGGATGATCAAGCTCAACGACAGTGCCGCAGCCATCGGCGGCCTGATCGACGGCCAGCGCTCGGTGGCAGCGATCATCACTGCGCTCGACGCGCAATTTCCCGGTGTACCGGAGCTGGGCGACGACGTCGAACAGTTCATGGAGGTAGCGCGTGAACAGCACTGGCTCGAGCTTGCCTGAAAAACCCGAAGTCGGCCTGCCACTGTGGCTGCTCGCCGAGCTCACCTATCGCTGCCCGCTGCAGTGCCCGTACTGCTCCAACCCACTGGACTTCGCAGCCCAGGGCCAGGAGCTGACCACCGAGCAGTGGAAACAGGTGATGCGCCAGGCGCGGGAAATGGGCGCGGCACAGCTGGGGTTCTCCGGCGGTGAGCCGCTGGTGCGCCAGGACCTGGCCGAGCTGATCGGCGAGGCGCGCGGGTTGGGCTACTACACCAACCTGATCACTTCCGGCATCGGCCTGACCGAAGCGCGCCTGGCTGAGTTCAAGCACGCCGGGTTGGACCACATCCAGATCAGTTTCCAAGCCAGCGACGAAGAGGTGAACAACCTGCTGGCCGGTTCGAAGAAAGCCTTCGCCCAGAAGCTGGCCATGGCCCGTGCGGTGAAAGCCCACGGTTACCCGATGGTGCTCAACTTCGTCACGCACCGGCACAACATCGACCAGATCGACCGCATCATCGAGCTGTGCGTGGCGCTGGAGGCCGACTTCGTCGAGCTCGCCACCTGCCAGTTCTATGGTTGGGCACACTTGAACCGGGCAGGCTTGTTGCCCACTCGCGCGCAACTGGAGCGGGCCGAGCGGGTCACCAACGAGTACCGCGAGCGGTTCGAGGCCGAGGGGCGCAAGGTCAAGTTGATCTTCGTGACCCCGGACTACTACGAGGAACGCCCCAAGGCCTGCATGAACAGCTGGGGTAACATCTTCCTCACCGTGACGCCCGACGGCACCGCGCTGCCGTGCCACGGCGCACGGCAGATGCCAATCGCCTTCCCCAACGTGCGCGACCACAGCCTCCAGCACATCTGGTACGACTCCTTCGGGTTCAACCGCTTCCGGGGCTACGACTGGATGCCCGAGCCGTGCCGCTCGTGCGACGAAAAAGAGAAGGACTTCGGCGGCTGCCGCTGCCAGGCGTTCATGTTGACAGGCGATGCCACTCAGGCAGACCCTGTGTGCAGCAAATCGCCCCACCATGGGGTGATCCTCGCCGCACGCGAGGAATCCGAGCACGCCACCGCCACCATCAGCCAGCTCACCTATCGCAATGACCGAAACTCACGCCTCATCGCCCGTGGTTGAGCCGCTCAGCGCTGCTGCTGCGGTGGCGGCCAGCATCGACTTCGCCGAGCTCAAGGCCGGCCCCGCAGGGGTGTTCTGGAGCGAGTATCGCCCCGAGGACGGCGCCTGTCGCCTGTGGCGTTGGCACGGCGGCCAAGCCCGATGCCTCACCCCCGACGGCTTCAGCGCCCGCAGCCGGGTATATGAATACGGCGGCGGAAGCTTCTGCGTGGCCGATCAAGAGCTGGTGTTCGTCAACGACGCCGACCAGCAACTGTACCGCCAGCCCCTGGAAGGTGGTGAGCCACAGCCCTTGACCCATGGGCGCTACCGTTATGGCGGCCTGGTGTTCGCCGAAGGCTTGGTGCTGGCGGTAGAGGAACAGCCGGCCGAGCCTGTGGATATCCATCGCCTGGTTGCGATCACCCTGGCCAGCGGGGCCCGCCAGGTGCTGGCCGAAGGCGCCGACTTCTATGCCAGCCCCACGCTGGGCGACCACGGCACTCGGTTGGCCTGGGTAGAATGGAGCCGCCCGAACCAACCCTGGACGCAAACGCGCCTGATGTGTGCCGAGCGGCGCGCGGACGGCGGCTGGTACATGCCGGTGTGCCTGGCCGGTGACGGGGTGGTGCCCGAGAGCCTGCAGCAGCCCTGCTTCGATGAACGCGGCCGCCTGCATTGCCTGACCGACCGCAATGGCTTCTGGCAACCCTGGCGCGAAAGCGCCGACGGCTGGCAGCCTCTGCCCAGTGCCCTGGCCGACCATGCCGGCGCCCCCTGGCAACTGGGCGCCAGCAGCTTCGCGCCGATCAGCGATGACGAGTACCTGGCCACCTGGTTCGAGGAAGGCTTCGCACGATTGGGCATCTGCCGTATCGCCGGCCCGGTGGAAGACTACACCGGTGCCTACAGCCGCTTTCGCAGCCTGGCGTTCGACGCCGACTGGGTATATGCGATCGCCGAGTCACCGACCGCACCAGCGGCGGTCGTTCGCATCCACCGCCACGACCATAGGGCCCAGACCCTCGCCGGCGGGGCCAGCCCACTACCGGTGAAAGCAGTCAGCCAGCCTGTACCTCTGCGGTTTCCCAGTGGCGACGGCTTCGCATACGGCTTTTTCTACCCAGCCCTGGGCGTTGCGGGGCCTGCGCCAGTGGTGTTGTTCATCCATGGTGGCCCGACCTCCAGCTTCTACCCAGTGCTGGACCTGCGTGTGCAGTTCTGGGCCCAGCGTGGCTTCAGCGTGGCACAGCTCAATTACCGGGGCAGCACCTGCTATGGGCGGGCCTTCCGCCAGGCGCTGCACCTTCGTTGGGGCGAGTCGGATGTGGAGGATGCCTGTGCGCTGGTACGGTACCTTGGCGAACAGGGGCTGGCCGACCCGAGCCAAGCCTTTATTCGCGGCAGCAGCGCGGGCGGCTACACCACCCTGTGCGCCTTGGCTTTCGCCGATGTATTTCGTGCAGGCGCCAGCCTCTATGGCGTAAGTGACCCCGCTGCGCTGGCGCGGGCCACGCACAAGTTCGAGGCCGATTACCTGGACTGGCTGATCGGCGAGCCTGTGCAGGATGCCGAACGATACGCCGCACGCACGCCGCTAGTGCATGCCGAACGCATCAAGGTGCCGGTGGTGTTCTTTCAGGGCGCACTGGACAAGGTCGTGGTGCCCGAGCAAACGCGCTCGATGGTCGAAGCGCTCGAGCGGCAAGGGGTGCCAGTTGAAGCGCACTACTACCCTCAGGAGCGCCACGGTTTTCGCCAGGCGGTGAACCTTGCCCACGCGCTGGAAGCCGAGTGCCGCTTCTATGAGCGGCTGCTAGAGCGCCGCGGTGCGTAGCAGGCTCCCCAGCTGCCGGATTGAACGGCGCCGCCGGGCGGCGCAGTCAGGCTTCAACGGCGGGCGATGATCCACACCGCATGCACGATCCCGGGAATGTACCCGCACAACGTCAGCAGAATGTTGAGCCAGAAAGCGCCGCCGAAGCCGACCTGGAGGAACACGCCCAGTGGAGGCAGGATGATTGCGAAGATGAGGCGGATGATGTCCATGCGAAGCTCCCAAACAGTGGTTGCTCTTAAGACCCTCCGGTCAGCGAAGCGGTTCAGCGTTTGAAAAAACGCCCGGGCCCAACCTTCCGGCCCGGGGCGATGCGCAAATACGCCAGACGGTATTCAGCGGCCCAACTGTGCCGTGCGCACACGGGCCAATGCACGGCCCAGGCGAGCCAGCATGTCGTCGATGTTGCCCCGGCTGACACACAGCGCCGGGGTGAAACGCAGGGCATCGGCTTGGGGCGCATCGAGCAGCAGCCCCTCCTGCAAGGCCGCACTCGCCACCTGCGCGGCGTCGCTTTGGGGCAGCGGCAACCCCCACAGAAGGCCCAACCCGCGTGGCACCGGCAGGCCATAGCGCTGGGCGAGCCGGCTCAGGCCGTCACGCAAGTGGCGGCCGCGGTCATCCACACGCCCCAGCAGCTCCGGCACCGCCTGCAACACGGCGCGGCCTGCGGCACACGCCAACGGGTTGCCGTGGTGGCTGCCGGCGAAGTCCGCCAGCCGCAGTGCGCGGGCACGCTCTCGCGTCAGCACGGCGGCCAGGCCCACACCCCCGCCCAGCCCTTTGCCCAACGTAAGGATGTCGGCACGCACCTGGTAATGCTGTTCAGCGAGCATGGTGCCGCAGCGGCCCACGCCGGTGCCGACTTCGTCGAGGATCAACAAGATCCCGAGCTCGCGGCACAGGCGCTCCACGCCCTGGAGATATTCAACCTCGGCAGGCCGCACGCCGGCCTCGCCCTGCACCGGTTCAAGCATGATCGCCACGGTGTCGGTGTTGATCGCTGCGCACAGTGCCGGAAGGTCGTTGAACGGTACCTGAGTGAAACCCTGCAAGCCGGGGCCATGCCGCAGCCGGGCGGTACTGGAGCGCGCGCCCAGGCCGTGGCCATGGCAGCCACCCTGGGCGGTGATGATGCCGAAGGCGCCGCGCCTATGGGTTTCGCCCCATTGCCGAGCGAGCAACACAGCGGCCTCGCAGGCTTCGCTGCCGGTGCCCAGCAGGTAACCAAAGTCGCTTTCGGTGGCACGGCACAGCTGTTGCAGCAAGGCCAGCTCACCTTGATGCTCCCAACGGGCGCCGGGGTTCACCAGTTCACGCGCTTGGGCCTGCAAGGCTTCGACCAATGCGCTGGGGCTGTGCCCCAGGCTGTTCACCCCCAGCCCTTGGGTGAAATCGAGGTAGGCACGGCCGGTGTCATCCCATAACCAGGAGCCCTGGCCCCGCACGAATACCCGTTCAGGGCGTGTGCTCGATTGCAGGCGGTGGCCCCGTGCGGCCTTTGCGTCGAAACCGGCCCACTCTGCCGGGCGCTGGGCAAGGCTGAAGAGGCTCATACCTGCCCCCTCAGGATTATCTGTTTCGGCTTACCTATGTATTTCAAACCGCCATGCACGCAGCTCATTTCCTCATCGGCTCTTGTGGCCCTTTATTTCGGGCTAGACTAGGCGCCTGCCTGGCCCTGGGCCATTTCGATTTAGCACCTTTTACGATAAGCAGAGCTTATGGATTTTCGACAGCTGCGTTACTTTGCCGCAGTCTATGAAGAGGGCCATGTGGGGCGGGCTGCCGAGCGGCTTTCGATCTCGCAGCCGGCGCTGTCTCAGCAGATTCGGCAGCTGGAGCACAGCCTGGACCTTGCCCTGTTCGAGCGCGGCGGCAAGCGCCTGTTGCCCACGCTGGCAGCGCACACGCTCTATAGCCACGCCTTGCCCTTGCTCGACGGGTTGCAGCGCACGCAACAGGCCATGCGCGCGTTCCAGGGGCAGGCCCAGCGGACCTTGGCCATCGGCGTGCTGCAAACCGTTCACCCCAGTTTGGTGCCGCAGCTGCTCGAACGCATCGGCCGGGTGCAACCGCACTTGGTGGTGCAAATCTACGAACTGTCGGGCCTTGAAATCGAGCGCCGCTTGCAGGGGGGCACCCTCGACATCGGCATCGGCTACCTGCCGCCCCGGCAGCCGGGCCTTCACGGCGTGGCGCTCTATGAAGACGAGCTGCAGCTGGTGGTGCCACGTGACCACCCCTTGCAGGCCTTTCGCAAGGTGTCGCTGGCTCAGGCGGCCGACCAGCCGATGCTGTTGCTGGGCGAGGAATTCCAGATCCGCCAGATATGGCAAACGCAATTGGCCACGCTGGGCAGGCGCCCCAGGGTGCAGGCAGAGCTCAACACCATGGCCGGTATTCTCGACACCCTGCCTCACACCCAGCTGGCGACAATTCTGCCAGGGCGCGCCCAGGTGATCAGCGACTCGGCCGAGTTGCTGTGGAAGCCATTGGCCGAGCCGCGCGTGCCATTGAAAGTGGGCCTGGTATACCGGGACGCGCAGCGGCAGCAGGCGTCGGTGGCCTTGCTGCGGCAGCTGTTGGAAGAAGTGATCAGAACCTGAGGCGGCACCGGGGCCGGCACCCAGGGTGCTGAACACTTCAGCACAAATAAGAAAACCCCGCACAGAGGCGGGGTTTCATAGACGGTTTCCCGTTCATCCTTGAATAGCCACCTCCCTGGCGGCCTTCCTGACGTGTCCGTGTTTTCCTTGGCGCTGTCCTGCGCGACGTCCTTGAAACAAAGATTAACCAAGCGCAGCGGTGGTGCCTATTGGGTGAACGCCGCCACGCAAGGTAAGCCTTGGCTTACAAGGGTCAGAACTGTGCCTCGTCGAGCAGGTACAGCGACTCGCTACCGGCCTTCACCGAGGCGGTCAGTGAGTGGATGCGCGGCAGCAGCCGGGCGAAGTAGAAGCGTGCAGTGCCGAGCTTGGCCGCGTAGAAACCCTCATCGCCCTCGCCTCGCTTGGCCGCCTGCGCCATACGTGCCCACAGCCACGCATAAGCGGTGTAGCCGAATACTTGCAGGTACTCGACCGAGGCCGCGCCGATCTCCTCGGGGTTGGCCTTGGCCTGCTCCAGCACCCAGCCGGTGAGGCTGTCGAGGTTGTTCAAAGCAGCCTTGAGCGGTTCGTTGAACTCGCCTTCGCCGGCTTCGATGAACGCGCGCACCTCGGCAGAAAAACGCTGGTAGTAGGCGCCCCCATTGGCAACGACCTTGCGCCCCATCAGGTCGAGCGCCTGAATGCCGTTGGTGCCCTCGTAGATCTGAGTGATCCGCACGTCGCGCACCAGCTGTTCCTGGCCCCACTCACGGATATAGCCATGGCCGCCAAACACCTGTTGGCCGTGCACGGTGGTTTCCAGGCCCAGGTCGGTCAGGAAGGCCTTGGCCACCGGCGTCAACAGGGCTACCAGCTCCTCAGCCGCTTGGCGCTGGGCGGCATCCTCGGCGTATTTGGCGATGTCGAGCTGCATGGCAACGTAAGTGGAAAAGGCCCTGCCGCCTTCGTTGAAGGCTTTCATGGTCAGGAGCATGCGGCGCACGTCGGGGTGCACGATGATCGGGTCGGCGACCTTGGCCGGGGCTTGCGCCCCACGGGGAGAACGGCTTTGCAGGCGCTCGCGGGCGTATTCGATGGCGTTCTGATAAGAACGCTCGCCCGAGGCCAAGCCTTGGATACCGACGCCCAAGCGTTCGTAGTTCATCATCGTGAACATGGCTGCCAGGCCCTTGTTGGCTTCACCTACCAGGTAGCCAACCGCCGAATCGAAGTTCATCACGCAGGTGGCCGAGGCCTGGATGCCCATCTTGTGCTCGATCGAGCCACAGCTCACACCGTTGCGCGCACCCAGGCTACCGTCGGGGTTGACCCTGAACTTGGGCACCAGAAACAGCGAAATACCCTTGGGCCCGGGCGGGGCGTCGGGAAGCTTGGCAAGCACCAGGTGGATGATGTTCTCGGTCAGGTCATGCTCACCGCCGGTGATGAAGATCTTGGTGCCGGTGACCCCATAGCTGCCATCGGCCACAGGCACTGCGCGGGTACGGATGATGCCCAGGTCGGTGCCGGCGTGGGGCTCGGTAAGGCACATGGACCCTGCCCAGGTACCGGCATACATGTTGGGCAGGTAGGTTTGCCTCAGTTGCTCGTTGCCATGGGCATTGATGGCCAGGCAAGCGCCTGCGGTCAGCATAGGGTACAGGCCAAAGGAGAGGCTTGCGGCGTTGACCATCTCCTCGACCTGCGCCGACACCACCTTGGGCATGCCCATGCCGCCATACTCAGGGGCGCCGCCCACACCGACCCACCCGCCTTCGGCGTAGGTGGCATAGGCCTGGATGAACCCTGCTGGTGTGCTGACGGCGGTGTCATGCCAGTGGCAGCCTTCTTCATCGGCCGCGCGGCTCAGCGGTGCGATACTGTGCCCGGCGACCTTGCCGGCTTCTTCCAGCACGGCCGCAACCGTGTCGGCATCGGCCACGTCCGCCAGCGCGGGCAGTTGTGCCCACAGCGCAGGCAAATCGAACACCTCGTTCATGACGAAACGCATGTCGCGCAGCGGCGCTTTGTAGTCGGCCATGGGGACCTCGCAGAATAGGCACGGAAACAGGTGCCGCCAGTGTAGCCCAGGCACGTTTCAGAGACGTAGCGTCAAGGTGTGACCGATCAGTTTTAGAAAGTCACGCTGCGTTCGCGTTGCGCACGGCGCCGCGGCGTTGGTTACCCGCGGTCATCATGCAATTGCGCCCGGCGCCCTTGGCTGCATAGAGCGCCTGGTCGGCCGCCTTCATCACCTCTTCGGGTGTGCGATGCTCGGGTTGGCGCTCGGCCACACCGATACTGATGGTCACCGAAACGTTGGTCGCGGCCGATGCGCCACGGCGCTGGCGGCCTTGTTGATCGTTCTGTGGGCGATCCGCCTCGCGCAGGTGGATCACGTACGCCTCGATCACGCTGCGAATCACCTCCAGGTGCGGCATGCATTCTTCGAGGCTCTTGCCAGCGAACACCACCGCGAACTCTTCGCCCCCGTAGCGGTAAGCCCGGCCGCCACCGCCAACCTTGGCCAGTTTGCTGGCGACCAGGCGCAGCACCTGGTCACCCACGTCGTGCCCATGGGTGTCGTTGAATTTCTTGAAGTGGTCCACGTCGGTCATGGCAAGCACATAGTTTCGCCCCAGCCGCTGCAGCCGCTCATTCAGCGCGCGGCGCCCAGGCAGGCCGGTCAGTTCGTCGCGAAAGGCCATCTGGTAGGCCTCGTGAGCCACGGCGGCGGCAAGCATCAGCATCACTTGGCTGCACATGATGTTCAGCGTAAACGGCAGGATGAACGTCTTGGGTAGCATCCAGAACAACCCTGCCAGGCCAATGATCAGCGCCGCATGCAGCGGCCGGGGTTTGTGCAGGTAAAGGGCGATCAACACACCGAAGCCGATGAGGAACACCGGGTAGCTCATCTGGATCAGGTTCATCCAGGGCCAATGCAGGCTGGGCCAGCGAATGTCAGCCAGCCAGGCCAGCAGGCCCTGTGGAAAACTCTGCTCCAAACCCAGTGCTACGCCGCCGACCGCCAGCAATACCGCCAGCCGCGCCAGCAGGTCCTGGCCCAGGTGAGTGCGTTCTTCCCAGAAACCGTAGAGGGTGTAGAGCATCGGCAGCAGCAGGCAGCACAGGTGGAAGATCACTGCTGCGTCATCGCGCACTCGGCCATTGTCGCGGTAATAATCGGTTTGGGTGTCGAGCAGGAAGTAGGCGGTGTACACCGTCACCATCAGAAACAGTTCGCGCTGGCGCTTGTAGACCGCACAGTAGGCGCCCCCGAGCAGCACCACCAGGGTAGGCAACACGTTGAACAGCGACGTGAAGAACACATTCAGGTCGCGCACGTAGGCCGCGCTCAGCCCGGCCGCCAGCAGCCCCAGCGAGGGCAGGAAATGGCTGATCCGATAGGCTTTGAGTTGCAGCAAGGGCTGTGCTCCCGTTCGGCGTCGATCACCGCTGCTCGAGCGGGCAGCAGGTCAATATCATTGTGCCTCCATTTGTATCGGCGGTGTGGGAAAAAGCTGAAGCCCAGGATGAAATTTTGGCGTCAGGCTTTTGATCCGCCAGATTTTTCTTGCCCAAAACAAAAACCGCGCCCTGGGGCGCGGTTTCTAACAACGTGTGGGATCAAATGCCCAGGCCGAACGAGGCTTCGTCCATCGCCATCAGGTTGTCCGCGCCCGACAACATGGTCGCGACCAGGCCACGGGTACGCGGCAGGATACGCTGGTAGTAGAAGCGCGCAGTGTCGAGCTTGGCTTGATAGAAGGCAGTGTCGCCCTCACCGCTGGCCACTTTTTCGGCTGCCACCCGGGCCATGTCAGCCCAGAAGTAGGCCAGGCACGCGTAGCCGGAATACATCACGTAATCCACCGAAGCGGCACCGACTTCTTCACGGTCTTTCATCGCGCCCATGCCGATCTTCATGGTCACATCACCCCACTCCTTGTTCAGCTGCGCCAGCGGCGCGACGAACTCGGCGATGGCGGCATTGCCCTCGTGCGCCTGGCAGAACTTGTGCACCAGCTTGGTGAAGCTGCGGAGCGAGGCGCCCTGGGTCATAAGCACCTTGCGGCCCAGCAGGTCGAGCGCCTGAATACCGGTGGTCCCCTCGTAGAGCATGGCGATACGGGCATCGCGCACGTTCTGCTCCATGCCCCACTCGGCGATATAGCCGTGGCCGCCGTAGATCTGCAGGCCATGGTTGGCCGACTCGAAGCCCACCTCGGTCATGAAGGCCTTGGCGATGGGTGTCATGAAGGCCAGCAGCTCGTCTGCCGCGGCGCGTGCAGCTTCATCAGCGCTGTACTTGACCACGTCCACCAGCTTGGCGGTGAAGTACACCATCGCACGCGAGCCTTCGGCGAACGCTTTCATGGTCAGCAGCATACGGCGCACATCGGGGTGCACGATGATCGGGTCGGCGGATTTCTCCGGCGCCTTGGGGCCGGTGAGCGAGCGCATCTGCAGGCGTTCGCGAGCGTACTTCAGGCCGCCCTGGAAGCCGACCTCGGCGTGGGCCAGGCCCTGGATGGCCGTACCCAGGCGCGCCGTGTTCATGAAGGTGAACATGCAGTTCAGGCCCTTGTTGGCCGGGCCAATCAGGAAACCGCTGGCGCCGTCGAAGTTCATCACGCAGGTGGCGTTGCCGTGAATGCCCATCTTGTGCTCGAGCGAGCCGCAGTTCACGGCGTTGCGCGCGCCCACCCCGCCTTCGGCCGACGGCAGGAACTTGGGCACGATGAACAGCGAGATGCCCTTGGTGCCGGCAGGTGCGTCGGGCAGGCGTGCCAGCACGATGTGAACGATGTTCTCTGCCAGGTCGTGATCACCTGCAGAGATGAAGATCTTGGTACCGGTGATTTTGTAACTGCCGTCGGCCTGGGGCTCGGCCTTGGTGCGCAGCATGCCAAGGTCAGTGCCGCAATGCGGCTCGGTCAGGCACATGGTGCCGGTCCACTCGCCGGTGACCAGGCGGGTGAGGTAGGTGTGCTTCTGTTCGTCGGTGCCGTGCGCCGACAGGGTGTTCATGGCGCCGTGGGACAGGCCGGGGTACATGCCCCAGGCCCAGTTGGCGCTGCCGACCAGCTCGCTCAACACCAGGCCCAACGACTCGGGCAGGCCCTGGCCGCCGTGTTCGACGTCATGGGCCAGGCTCGGCCAGCCGCCTTCGACGAATTGCCGGTAGGCTTCCTTGAAGCCGGTGGGCGTGGTGACGCCGGTTTCGCTCCAGCGGCAGCCTTCGGTGTCACCTACGCGGTTGAGCGGCGCCAGCACCTGTTCGCAGAACTTGGCGCCTTCTTCGATCACAGCGTTCACGGTATCGGCGTCGGCACCCTCGCAGCCCGGCAGGCTTTCATAGTGCGCGGGGTAGCCCAGCAGTTCGTCGCGAACGAAACGAATGTCACGCAAGGGGGCTTTGTACTCGGGCATGGCAAACCTCGGCTGGCGAATTCACGTAAGGCGACCCGAACCAAGCGGGTCAAACAGTTGTTTGAAACATACGTTTCCGCCGGAGAGATTGCAAGAGGCCGAAACCGCCATCGCAGATGATGAATTTACCCAGGCCCGAACGAACGCCGCCCCCGCTGCGGCAGGGCGCGGCGGAGGCGGAAAATAAAACGGCAGGCGGCTGGTTAAAACCGATGAAAGGCTAAGCCCAGGTATCGATCAAACGGCCCAGCGCCTCGTCGGTGGCTTTCTCGACCTTGGCGCCAGCCTGCACCTGCTGCTGGGCCTGCACCAGGCTGACCATGGAAGTGGCCATGTCCTGGTTGCTACGGTCGGCGCCACGCAGGCGCTGGTCTTGAAAATCGGTGGCCTGGCTGGCGATCTGGCGCGCCGCGCCGTCGGCTTGCGAGAGCCCGGCCTGGATAGCGCTCAGGCCAGTGCTGTAGAGGCTGTTGGAGGCAATGATCATAGCGGCACCCTCAGGTGGCTTGGCAAGATGCCACTACTTTAGCGCGAGGCCCGTCGCTTCACCAGCACCGTCGGGCGGCAGTGCTGCCGGTGGCAATCCTAGAGGCCTCAAGTCCAGATAGCGGGCCACTTGCTCAGGGGCGGCTGAGGCCAACCTCGGCACGCGCCCCAGGCAAGGCGCTGGCAGCCGCTCGGTGAGCGTGGCGAGGTTCTCCTCCAAGCGCGAAGTCACAGCGTCCACCACATTGGCCACCCAGCCCGCCAGCACCAGCCCGTCGGCAGCGATCGCTTCGGCGGTTAACAGCGCATGGTTGATGCACCCCAGGCGCACCCCCACCACCAGAATCACCGGCAACGCCAGTGCTACGGCAAGGCCCGAAAGATACTCACCCTCGGCCAAGGGCACGCGCCATCCTCCAGCGCCTTCGATCAGCGTGAACCCCGCCCCGTGCGCCAGCACTTGGCGCATAGGCTGCGCCAGTGCCTGCACCGTCAATGCAACGCCCGCCTCCTGCGCCGCCAGGTGGGGAGCGATGGGCGGTTCGAAGGCGTAGGGGTTGATGGCGGCATAGGGCAATTGCAGCGTGCTCTGGCCAAGCAAGGCCAAGGCATCTTCGTTGCGCAACCCATCGGGGGTGCGCTCACAACCCGAAGCGACCGGCTTGGCGCCTAAGGTACTGAAACCGGCCTTGGCTGCCGCGTGCAGCAGCCCGGCGGCGATGGTGGTCTTGCCGATTTCAGTGTCGGTGCCGGCGATGAAATAACGGGCCATGCAGCCTCTCCTTCAGGCGGGGTTGCGCAGCACACCCTGAATCACCTGCCAGGTGGCGGGCAGCCCGGCGGGTGTGCGGTGGCGCTCATACGCGGCCAGCAGCGCGGCGATACGCGCTCGACCAGTCAGGCCGCCAGGGCGGCCAGGGTTGAGGTTGTGCGCGCCCAGCGCCTTGAGTTCATGGGTAAGGCTGCGCACATCGGGGTAATGCAGCACCATCGGCGCCACGGTGAGGCGCTCGACCTGCAGGGAGCTGGCCCCGCACAGCGCGCGGTAGGCACCCTCGGTTCGAAAGCGGTTGACGTGAACATCGCCGTCCACCGATTGCCAGCTGTCGCGCAGCTCGGCCAGCGTGCCGGCGCAGAGGCTGGTGAAGGCGAACACCCCACCCGGCCGTAGCACGCGGTGCGTTTCGCTGAGAACGGCGGCAAAGTCACTGCACCACTGCACCGCCAGGCTGGTAAAGACTAGGTCGGCGCAATCGTCGGCCAGCGGCAGGGCTTCGGCATCGCCGGCCAAGTAGTGAGCCGCGCCACCCAAACGGCGGGCATGAAGGAGCATGCCTTGGGCGATGTCCACCGCCAGCCCCTGGGCCTGTGGATAACGACCCGCCAACGCTCGGCTGAAGTGACCGGTGCCGCTGCCCAGGTCAACCCAGCACTGCGGCGCCCACGGGTCAGGCAACGCCTGCAACAAGCTGGCCCCCACATCGCGTTGCAACTGGGCCACGCTGTCGTAGCTGGCCGCCGCCCGGGAGAACGAAGCGGCGACCTGGCGTTTGTCGGGTAGCACTTGTTCAAGCATCGGCCCGCTCCTGCAACGCCAGCATGGCCTGTGCGGCAAGCCCCGGCGATTCGACCGGGAATGCATGGCAGGCACCCGCCAGAACCTGGCCAAACGGTACGCGCGCGGCGGCCGCCAGCGGTACCAGGCCATCGTGTTCGGCGAACAGGTGCAGTTGCGGGCCATCGAAGGCGCTCAGGGCCTGGCGATTGTCCAGCTCGGCCAGCACTTGCAGCAGCCTCGGGCTCAACGCGCCGGGGGCGCCCTGCAGTTGCCGGGAAAGCGCCCGTGCCTGCCCACTGCCCTGGGCACAGAGCAACGCAAAGCGCTTGAGCGTAGCGGCGGTATCGGCCTGGCACCCCGCCAGGAAGGCCTCGAACGTTTCCACCGGCATCGCTTCGGGCCATGGGTCGCGGGCCACGAAACAGGCATTGGCCGCGAGCGTAACCACCCCTGGGCAGCGGGCACCGCGCCGTGCTGCCAGGGCCATTGCCAGCATGCCACCGAGCGACCAGCCAGCCAGCCAGGCATCGGCCGGTACCTGCGCATCGAGCACATCCAGGCACGCCCGGGCGCAGCCTTGCTCGGGCAGTGCCAACAGGGTCACATCCCAGCGCGGTCGCAGGGCATCGGCCAGAGGCTGGAGCAATTCGGGCGCAAGGCCCCAGCCCGGCAGCAGGTAGAGGGCTTTACGCATGGGTCGGCTCCAGCGAGGCGTAACCTTCAGCCAGCAACACCAACAGGTGATCCACCTGTTCGGCGGTGTGCGAGGCGGTCAGCGTGACCCGAAGGCGCGCGCTGCCAGCCGGTACAGTGGGCGGGCGGATCGCGCCAACCATCACCCCGCGCTCACGTAGCCACTGCGACAGCTGCAAGGCCCGCGCCGCGTCCCCCAGCACAATTGGCTGGATCGGCGTGGGGCTGTCGAGCAATTGCAAACCGATACGCCGGGCGCCAGTTCGGAACTGCGCGATCAACGCCGCCAGGTGCTGGCGCCGCCAGTGCTCGGCGCGCACCAGCTCCAGGCTTTTGAGCGTTGCACACGCCAGTGCCGGCGGCTGGCTGGTGGTGTAGATGTACGGGCGGGCGAACTGGATCAGGGTTTCGATCAACTCCTCGCTCCCGGCAACGAATGCGCCAGCGGTGCCGAAGGCCTTGCCCAGCGTGCCAACCAGCACCGGCAATGCGTCGATCCCCAGGCCGAAATGCTCGGCCACACCACCGCCGCTGCGCCCCAGCGTGCCGAAACCATGGGCGTCATCGACCATCAGCCAGGCACCCTGTGCCTGGGCTGCGCGCGCGAGCGCCGGCAGGTTGGCGACATCGCCGTCCATGCTGAACACCCCGTCAGTCACCACCAGCGTGTTGCCCTGGGCCTTGGCCAGGCGGCTGGCCAGGCTCTGGGCATCGTTGTGCAGGTAGCGCGAGAAGCGCGCGCCGCTGAGCAGCCCGGCATCGAGTAGCGAGGCGTGGTTGAGGCGGTCCTGCAGCACCGTGTCGCCCTGCCCCACCAAGGCAGTGATTGCGCCGAGGTTGGCCATATAGCCGGTGGTAAACAACAGCGCGCGAGGCCGGCCGGTCAGCTCCGCCAGGGCCAGTTCCAGCTCGTGGTGGGGGCCGCTGTGGCCGATCACCAGGTGTGAAGCACCGCCGCCCACGCCCCAGCGCTCGGCGCCGGCGCGCCAGGCGGCGACCACCTCCGGGTGGTTGGCCAGGCCAAGGTAGTCGTTACTCGAGAACGCCAGCAGTGGCTGGCCGTCCACTATTACCTGCGGCCCTTGCGGGCTTTGCAGCAGCGGGCGCCGGCGATACAGGCTGGCGGCCTGGCGTTCGGCCAGGCGCGCCTTGAGGTCAAAGCCCATCGCCGATTATGCCGAGGCGGCGTCGTAGAACAGCTCGCTGCTCTTGTGCTCTACCAGCGCCTGCTCAATCGCCGCCTGGTGCACTTCATCGGCGTGCTCTTCGCGGGCCTCGGGCTCAATACCCAGGCGCGCGAACAGCTGCATGTCTTTATCGGCCTGCGGGTTGCCGGTGGTCAGGAGTTTTTCGCCATAGAAGATCGAGTTGGCACCGGCCAGGAAGGCCAGCGCCTGCATCTGCTCGTTCATCTGCTCGCGGCCGGCCGACAGGCGCACGTGAGACTGCGGCATCAGGATGCGCGCCACCGCCAGCATGCGGATGAAATCGAACGGGTCAACGTCGTCTGCGTTTTCCAGCGGCGTGCCGGCCACCTTCACCAGCATGTTGATCGGCACCGACTCCGGGTGCTCAGGCAGGTTGGCCAGCTGGATCAGCAGGCCGGCGCGGTCGTCGAGCGACTCGCCCATGCCCAGGATACCGCCGGAGCAGATCTTCATCCCTGCGTCGCGCACGTAGGCCAGGGTTTGCAGGCGCTCGCCGTAGGTGCGGGTCGTGATGATGCTGCCGTAGAACTCCGGCGAGGTGTCGAGGTTGTGGTTGTAGTAATCCAGGCCTGCCTCGGCCAGCGAGGCGGTTTGCTCCTGGCTCAGGCGGCCCAGGGTCATGCAGGTTTCCAGGCCCATGGCCTTCACGCCACGCACCATCTGCAGCACGTAGGGCATGTCCTTGGCCGACGGGTGTTTCCAGGCGGCGCCCATGCAAAAGCGCGTAGAGCCGATCGCCTTGGCGCGGGCAGCTTCCTCCAGCACCTTCTGCACTTCCATCAGCTTTTCTTTTTCAAGGCCGGTGTTGTAGTGGCCCGACTGCGGACAATATTTGCAATCTTCCGGGCAGGCCCCGGTTTTGATCGACAGCAGCGTGGACACCTGCACTCGATTGGCGTCGAAATGCGCGCGGTGCACGGCCTGGGCCTGGAACAACAGGTCGTTGAAAGGCTGGGTGAACAGTGCCTTGACTTCAGCCAGCGTCCAATCGTGACGCAGTTGGGCCTGGGTGCTCGCGCTCATGCAGGGGCTCCTTTGATTATGCTGGGGCTGGGTACGCCGGGCAGGGAATAGCCACAGGCGTTACACGGATAAGCAATCGTCAGGGAAAGACCATGCGCTGTCAACTTGCTGAAAAACTCAGGGTTTACATCTGCTCAATATTTAATCAATCGTGCACACTGTGCAATGAGCCTGCCTTACCGGGCCTTGGGCTGTGCGAAGCCTGTGAGCAGGAGCTGCCCTGGCTCGCTCCTGGCTGCGCCGTGTGCGCGTTGCCCATGCCCGGCGTGCTGTGCCACGACTGCCTGTTGCACCCGCCGCCGTTCACGCGGGTCGAGGCGCCCCTGGCCTATGGCTTCCCGGTCGATGCGCTGGCCAGCCGTTTCAAGCATCGACGGCAATGGCCCCTTGGCCGGCTGCTGGGCGACCTGCTGGCGCGGCACCTGTGCCACCGTTTCGATGAAGGCCTGGCGCGCCCGGATCTCCTGCTGCCGGTCCCGCTGTCGCGCAAGCGCTTGCGCCAGCGCGGCTTCAACCAGGCCGGCCTGCTGGCACAGTGGCTGAGCGGGCCCTTGCGGCTGCCCAGCCAACCGCATTGGGCGTTACGCCCCCAGCACACCCAAGCCCAACAGAGCCTCGACTTCGCGGCGCGGCAGGCCAATCTGCAGACCGCCTTTGCCTTGGCACCGGCCGCTCGGGTTGAAGGCCTGCACCTGGCACTGGTGGACGACGTAATGACCACCGGCGCTACAGCGCGGGCATTGGCCTACTTGCTGCGGGAGGCGGGCGCGGCGCGGGTAGACGTCTATTGCGCGGCACGTACGCCCCGGGCCACTTGACGTCCACCGGAGGCTGCAGCACCGTGCCGAAAAAATCACGGCCCTGAACTCATGCCCAACGTCATCGCCCATTACCTGCATCACCGCCCGCAACGGCTGGCCTTGTTGCAGCACATCGCCGAACAAGGCTCGATCACCCGCGCCGCCAAGGCGGCCGGCCTGAGCTACAAAGGCGCCTGGGACGCCATCGATGAGCTCAACAACCTGGCTGCCCACCCCTTGGTGGAGCGCAGTGTCGGTGGCAAGGGCGGTGGCGGCGCGCGGCTCTCTGCCGAAGGCGAACGGCTGCTGCGCCTGTACCGCAAGCTGATGGCCCTGCAAGCGCAAGTGCTGGAAGCGGTCGAAGAAGAAGGCGACTTACTGGCACTGAACCACTTGATGCTGAACACCAGCGCACGCAACCAGCTGCATGGGCAGGTCACCGGCATTCAAGCGCAGGGGCGCAATGACCGGGTCGCGCTTGATCTGGGCGCTGGGCTTTGCCTGCATGCAACCATCACCCACGGCAGCACGCAACGGCTGGGGCTAGCGGTAGGCTCCAGGGTGGTGGCGCTGATCAAGGCCAGCTGGCTGACCCTGCATGCGCCAGATGACACAGCCCCGCTCGAAAGCAACCAACTGACCGGCATCGTGAGGGAGTTGCTGCCAGGCCCCCCAGGCGAGGCAGCCGAAGTGCGTATCGCCCTGGCCAACGGGCAAACCCTCAGCGCCCTCGCCGCGCCAGAGGTGGTCGAGGCCTTGGCGCTCGACGCCGGCCAGGCGGTCAACGCCCGGTTTGCCGCCAGTTCGGTACTGCTCGGTATTCAGGGGTGATGGGAAGGGGGGTGGGTAGTCAACTCACCTTCGCGGCCCGGCGTTTCACGGCGGTGACGTACAGCACCCAGTATCGCTAGTGACATGCAGCCCAGGGATTGCATAAGCAGGCAATAGCCTAGCCAGGCGTCGTGGATTTCGAGCGACTTCGCGGCAACCAGGCTCAAACTGCCACCGATTAGAAAGGTCACTACGCTCAGTGACGTCGACGCGGTATTGGGCTGATGGGGGCGTGCATTCATTGCAAGGCAAACTGCCGCTGGCCGAACGATACAAACGCCGAGAACGTTGATCATGGCAGGGAACGCTATGCTGAAGGCATGTGCGGGGCCCCACCGTTGTAAAAGCACCATGCCCGCCGCACCTGCAATCATCAAAGTGCTGCCCAAAAACACTTGCCGTTCAAAAGTAAGGTGCGCAGACACTTTTGCAGCGACCCAGCCGCCCACTACGTAGAATACGCCGTAAAACAATAACAGGCCGGCGTATTCCCAAGCGCTCATCGAAAGCCGCTCCAGTAAAACGACGGGGGAAGCGATTATGAAAGTAAAGTGCACACCGAACGCAAACGCCGAAATCACACTGTTCAACCAAAAGTGCTCGTTGCCTGCGGCGTTCAACGCACTGCCTTCTTGCGTTTCGGGGCGTGCAGGCCTCGCCAGGCAATAGTGCAGGGCCAGGATGAGTACGAACACGAGCGAGCCATACACCATGAAACTGCCCCGCCACCCCCAGATCAGCTGCAAGATCGAGCCGAGCAGCGGGGCAATGGAAATAAATACGCCACTGGCGGTGGTCATGATCACCCGGGCCCTCAAGCGCGACGCCTCGGGCATGTGTATCTGAACCAGCGCATTCGACAGCCCATAGCCAGCACAGCCAAAGGCCTGAAAAGCACGCAACACATGGTATTGGAACACGCTATCGGCAAAAAGCAGGCCTACCGTTGCCAAAAGTGTGATAACCCCGTAGGCAAGAATGACAGGCCTGACGCCCCATTTATCGGCCGCTTTGCCTGCAAACAGTTGCCCGACAGCCACGACCATCGGGAAGGCAGCCAGGTCAGCGCTTATGGACTCAATGGGTACGGCAAAATGGTTTGCTATTTCAGGCACAGCGCCGAGGAAAACATCCAACGGGAAAACAGATGTCAAACTGATTAATGCGAGTAGCAGTAAAAAGCGTTGTTCAAATGAAAAAATGACTTTCACGGAAACGTTCCATATCCATTTACAGAGCCCGCTTTTTTCGGGCTACAAAAAGCTTATTGTTATTGACATGTTTCGTCTTGACATTGAATATTTTTGCCAGCAGAGCCCAGCATCCTTCGCCAGCCGTTCATGCTCAACTAACATTTAATGTTTTTTAAACTTTCACCTACAGTTATTTCATGCTCTAGACAGGCGTTACGACGAAGATAAACTTACCCGTACGAATACTCTACGGGCGCTCACAGCTCACAGCTATCGTGTGCCAGCTGAATATTGCACACGACAACAGAAAGACAAGCCTTTGTAGCCAGAGATAGTTCTGATAACTCTGTAGGAAAAATCACTTAACTTCCAGAGTCCGAAAGCTGCGTTCGATAGCGCCCTCTCTCCACCAAATTATTGCCAAATATGTAGCAACCACAAACTGTCACACCTCCCTCCTACCGTGGCGCAAAAACCCGCAGGGAGCCTTTCACCGTGACCCTTCTTCACGACGACCACCCCACCGATCTCGAAACCCTTACCCAAGGCCTTGCCCGTCGCCAGTTCCTGGGCATGGGCGCCCTGTGCGGCGCCGCGCTGTTCCTGGGCGGTAGCTTGCTCAGCCGCAGCGTGCTGGCGCAAAGCGTTTCGGCCGCAAGCCCGCTGCTGGGTTTTAGCAGCATTGCTGCTTCCACCGCCGATACCGTCACCCTGCCACCGGGCTATAGCGCTCGCCCGCTGATCAGCTGGGGCCAGCCGCTGCACGCCCACGGCCCTGCGTTCGACGCCAAGGGCGGCAACAGCGCCGCCGACCAGGAGGTCCAGTTCGGCGACAACAACGATGGCATGAGCCTGTTCCCCTTCCCGGGCGAGCCTGACCGCGCGTTGATGGCCATCAACAACGAATACACCAACTACAAGCGGCTGTTCAGCCACGGCGGTGCCCCGCAGTCGGCCGAGGATGTACGCAAGGCGTTGGCTAGCGAAGGCGTGTCGGTGATCGAAGTGCGTCGCCAGCAAGGGCGTTGGCAGTTCGTGCAGGGTTCGCCCTACAACCGCCGCATCCACGGCAACAGCCCGCTGCGCTTCAGCGGCCCAGCGGCAGGCGATGCGCTGCTCAAGACCGCTGCTGACCCCACCGGCACCCAGGTGCTGGGCACTTTCCAGAATTGCGCCAATGGCAAAACTCCGTGGGGCACCTACCTGACGTGCGAGGAAAACTTCACCGATTGCTTCGGCTCCAGCGACCCCAACCTGGCACTGGATGCGGCGCAGAAGCGCTATGGTGCCAGCGCCGCCAGCAAGGAGGTGAACTGGCACCGGCACGACCCGCGCTTTGACCTGGCCAAGCACCCCAACGAGCTGAACCGCCATGGCTGGGTGGTGGAGATCGACCCGTTCGACCCGCATTCCACCCCGGTCAAGCGCACAGCGCTGGGCCGTTTCAAGCACGAGAACGCTGCGGTTGGCCAGACCGCCGATGGCCGCGCCGTGGTGTACATGGGCGACGACGAGCGCGGCGAGTTCATCTACCGGTTCATCAGCCGCGACCGGATCGACCCAGGCAACCCCAGAGCTAACCGTGACCTGCTTGACCACGGTACGCTGTACGTCGCCCGCTTCGACGATGGCGACGGCAGCGCCGAGCACCCGCGCGGGCGCGGCCAGTGGCTGGCGCTCAGCCATGGCAAGCATGGCCTTGAGGCCGCTGCGGGTTTCGAAAGCCAGGCCCAGGTGCTGATCCATGCACGCCAGGCCGCGACGCTGCTCAAGGCCACGCGCATGGACCGCCCGGAATGGATAGTCATCAGCCCCCTGGATGGCCAGGTCTATTGCACCCTGACCAACAACATCAAGCGGGGCGAAGACGGCCAGCCGGTGGGCGGCCCCAACCCGCGCGCCAAGAACGTTTATGGCCAGATTCTGCGCTGGCGGCCGGTGGGCAACGACCATGCTGCCGATGCCTTCGAATGGGACCTGTTCGCCGTTGCCGGCAACCCGGCCGTGCACCCTGAAGGGCCGGGCCGCGGTTCACCGAACATCACCGCCCAGAACCTGTTCAACAGCCCCGACGGGCTGGCTTTCGACGACGGCGGGCGGCTGTGGATCCTCACCGATGGCGATATGTCCAACGCCGGTGACTTCGCCGGCATGGGCAACAACCAGATGCTCGCCGCCGACCCGGCGAGCGGGGAGATCCGCCGTTTCATGGTAGGCCCGGTGGGTTGCGAGGTAACCGGCATCGCCTTCTCACCCGATCACAAGACCCTTTTCGTGGGTATCCAGCACCCTGGCGAAAGTGGCGCCTCGACCTTCCCCGAGCACTTGCCCGGCGGTACACCCCGCTCCTCGGTGATGGCCATCACCCGTGACGACGGCGGGGTCATCGGCGCCTGAAAACCTGCGGTGGCGGGCCGGCCTGA
Source organism: Pseudomonas sp. URIL14HWK12:I12 (assembly GCF_003097135.1). Taxonomy (GTDB): domain Bacteria; phylum Pseudomonadota; class Gammaproteobacteria; order Pseudomonadales; family Pseudomonadaceae; genus Aquipseudomonas. The sequence goes on along the minus strand of NZ_QEQL01000003.1, from coordinate 477,697 downwards.
GCTACCATTGGGCGCTTGGCCGCCCCGGCCCGCCTCAGGAGTTGATGTACATGGCCCACCCCTTCGACACCCTCACCCCGGACCTGGTACTCGATGCCGTGGAGAGCGTGGGCTACCTGAGCGACGCCCGAGTGCTGGCGCTCAACAGCTATGAAAACCGCGTGTATCAGGTTGGCATCGAGGGCGCTCAGCCGTTGATCGCCAAGTTCTACCGGCCTGGGCGCTGGAGCGATGCGGCCATTCTGGAAGAACATGCTTTCAGTGCAGAGCTGGCCGAGCATGAGGTCCCGGTAGTGGCGCCCTTGCAGCTTGAGGGCCGGAGCCTGTTCGAACATGGCGGCTTTCGCTTTGCGCTGTTCGAGCGCCGTGGCGGCCGCGCACCGGAACCGGGCAACCTCGACCAGCTTTACCGTCTCGGCCAGTTGCTCGGCCGCTTGCATGCAGTGGGGGCCACTCGCCCGTTCGAGCACCGTGAACACCTGGCTGTGCATAACTTCGGGGAAGCCTCCATCGCGACCCTGATCGAAGGCGGCTTCGTCGCGCCTGGGCTGCGCCCGGCCTGGGAGTCGGTCGCGCGCGACCTGCTGGAAGTGGTACGTGAACGCTGGGCGGCAACGCCTCACACCAGCATCCGCCTGCACGGCGACTGCCACCCCGGCAACCTGATGTGCCGCGACGAGGTGTACCACGTGGTCGACCTCGACGACTGCCGCACTGGCCCCGCCGTGCAAGACCTGTGGATGATGCTGGCCGGCGAGCGGCACGAGCGTTTGGCTCAGATCGCCGAGCTGGTTGACGGCTACCAGGAGTTTCACGACTTCGACCCGCGTGAGCTGGCCCTGATCGAGCCACTGCGGGCGCTGCGCCAACTTCATTACAGCGCGTGGCTGGCGCGGCGCTGGGACGACCCGGCGTTCCCCCCCAGCTTTCCCTGGTTCGGTAACGAGCGCTATTGGGGCGACCAGGTGCTGGCCATGCGCGAACAACTCTCGGCCCTGGCCGAAGCACCCTTGACGCTTTTCTGATTCGACTCTGCCAACAAGGAAACACCATGCAAGCCGCCAACCCGCGCCGCGGGTATCTGCTGGGCCTGACCGCCTATGTCGCCTGGGGCCTGTTCCCGCTCTATTTCAAAACCCTGCAAAGCGTACCGGCGTTGGAAATCATCCTGGCCCGGGTGATCTGGTCGGCCCTGTTCGCCGCCCTGGCGTTGCTGATCTGGAAGCACCCCGGCTGGTGGCGCTCACTTCGGGAGAACCCGGCGCGCCTGGCGGTGCTGGCCGGCAGTGGCTGCCTGATCGCGGTCAACTGGCTGATCTACGTGTGGGCGGTCAACAACGGGCGCATGCTCGAAGCGAGCCTGGGCTATTACATCAACCCCCTGATCAATGTGCTGCTAGGGCTGATGATCCTGCGCGAGCGGCTGCGGCCGCTGCAGTGGTTGGCGGTGGCACTGGCAGTGGCCGGGGTGGCTCAGCAGGTGTGGCAGGTCGGCAGCCTGCCATGGGTCTCGCTCGCCCTGGCGCTGACGTTCGGCTTTTACGGGTTGATCCGCAAAAAAGCCCCAGTGCAGGCACTGCCGGGCCTGGCAGTGGAAACCTGGTTACTGCTGCCGGTGGCCTTGGGCTGGATGCTGTTCAACAGCGGTAGCGCCATGACCACCCAGGCAGGCTTCTGGGGCACCTCTCAGGCCCTCTGGCTGGTTGCAGCAGGCCCTGTCACCCTGGTGCCACTGCTGTGCTTCAACGCGGCGGCTCGGCATTTGCCCTATGCGACACTGGGCTTTCTTCAATATGTGGCGCCCACCCTGGTGCTGTGCCTGGCGGTGGGCCTTTACGATGAGCATTTGTCCACATCCACTCTGGCAGCATTCGCGTTCATCTGGGCTGGGCTGGCCGTCTACAGCTTCGATGTGTGGATAGCGCTGCGTCGCAAAAGCTGATCAAAAAACGATCATAACGTTGCAGCCCTTTCCCCGCGTGGGCTGCAGCATTGCTTCCAAAGCTTATCCACAGGCCGGTCCACGCTCATTGTGCACAAGCTCAAGCAATTGATCATTTTTTATACAGGGCGCCACAAGCCACGCGGCACTAAGGCTCCAGCCCTAGGCCCCCAGCTTATCCACAGCCTCATGCAAGTTTTTGATGAATAAGCAAAATTTACCCGTCACTGCGCAGCGCCAGGTCTACCATCAGCTCATCGGCCAGCCCTTCCAGACGTGCCTGCAAGTCTTCCAGAGTGATCGCCACAGGCACTGCCAAGTGGGCCTGCGCACTGAACAAAGGCTCGCCGCTCATGGGTGCGGGCTGAACATCGGTGGATAACTTTTCGAGGTTCACCCCTGCCGCTGCAAGCACCCGGGTGATGTCGCGGACGATGCCTGGGCGGTCATTGCCGGTCAGCTCAAGGATTACCGGGCGCCACTGACCTTCAGGCTGGGCGCCGCTTTCGGCCACCTGAACCCGGATGCCGGCTTGATCCAGGCCTTGCAGCGCCAGGATCAAGTCGGCATAGCGCTCCGGCGGCACCGCTACCCGAAGGATGCCGGCGAACTGCCCGGCCATGCGCGCCATCCGGCTCTCCAGCCAATTACCACCGTGATCGGCAATGCACTGCGCGATGCGCTCGACCTGCCCTGCTTTGTCCGCTGCCAGTACCGTCAAAACCAGATGATCCACAGTCGTTCCTCCGTCAGAGGCCTTGAGTATAGTCACCCTGTAGCAGCAGCCCGAAATGGGCCGCAGTGCCCTAGGATGTGACCCATTAGTCTGATTTTCATCCGGCGCAGGGCTCATGTAGTATCAAAAACCCTGCACTACATAACCGACGAAAACCGACAAGAACGCGCCCTGCGCGCAAGAGTGAGGCAAGCGATGACCGACTACGTATCCGTCGGCGGCCTGAAGGTCGCCAAGGCCCTGTTCGATTTCGTCGACCGGGAAGCCCTCCCCGGCACCGGCGTGAACGCCGAGGCTTTCTGGGTAGGCGCCGAGCGCCTGATCAACGACCTTGCCCCGAAAAACCGTGTGCTGCTGGCCAAACGCGATGACCTGCAGGCGCAGATCGACCGCTGGCATCAGGCACGTGCAGGCCAGGCCCATGATGCGGCCACCTACAAAGCGTTCCTGGAACGCATTGGCTATCTGGTGCCAGAGCCTGCCGACTTCAGTGCCAGCACGGCGAACGTCGATCAGGAAATCGCAGAGATCGCCGGCCCGCAATTGGTGGTGCCCGTCAGCAATGCCCGCTTCGCCCTCAATGCCGCCAACGCGCGCTGGGGCTCGCTGTACGACGCACTGTATGGTACCGACGCCATCAGCGAAGCCGGTGGCGCCGAAAAGGGCCAGGGTTACAACCCGGCCCGGGGCGATAAAGTCATCGCCTTTGCCCGGCAGTTCCTTGACCAGGCCGCGCCGCTCGCCGTGGGCAGCCACGGCGATGCTCAAAGCTATGCCGTGGAGCAGGGGGCGTTGCTGGTAACGCTGGCCGGGGGCCAACGCACCGGCCTGAAGCAGCCCGCCCAATTGATCGGCTACCAAGGGGATGCGGCCCAGCCCCATGCTTTACTGTTGCGCAACCACGGGCTGCATTTCGAGATCCAGTTCGACGCCGAGCATCCGATCGGCAAGACCGACGCGGCGCACATCAAGGATGTGGCCCTGGAATCCGCCGTCACTACCATCATGGATTGCGAAGACTCGGTCGCCGCCGTCGACGCCGAAGACAAAGTGCTGGTTTACCGCAACTGGCTGGGCCTGATGAAAGGCAACCTTGCCGAAACCGTGAGCAAGCAAGGCAGCACCTTCACGCGCACGCTCAACCCTGACCGGCAGTACCAGGCCGCTGCCGGTGGCGAGCTGACCCTGCATGGCCGCTCGCTGCTGTTCGTTCGCAACGTCGGCCACCTGATGACCAGCGACGCGGTGCTCGACGCCCAGGGCAATGAAGTGCCCGAGGGCATCCTCGACGGCCTGTTCACCTCGCTGGCGGCGATCCACGACCTCAACGGGCAGGGCACGCTGCGCAACAGCCGCAGCGGCTCGGTGTACATCGTCAAACCTAAGATGCATGGCCCCGAGGAAGTGGCCTTCACCGTCGAGCTGTTCGGCCGTATCGAACAGGTCCTGGGGTTGGCAGCCAACACCTTGAAGGTCGGGATCATGGACGAAGAGCGGCGCACCACGGTGAACCTGAAAGCCTGCATCCATGCGGCGCGTGAGCGTGTGGTGTTCATCAACACGGGCTTTCTCGACCGCACCGGCGATGAGATCCACACCTCCATGGAGGCCGGGCCGATGGTGCGCAAGGCCGCGATGAAGGCCGAACCGTGGATTGGCGCTTACGAAAACCAGAACGTCGACCTGGGCCTGGCCACAGGCCTGAAAGGCCGGGCGCAGATCGGCAAGGGCATGTGGGCCATGCCCGATTTGATGGCCGAGATGCTCAAGCAGAAGATCGGCCACCCCAAGGCCGGTGCCAACACCGCCTGGGTACCCTCCCCCACGGCCGCCACGCTGCACGCCTTGCATTACCACCAGGTCGACGTTCAGGCGCGCCAGGCCGAAATCGCTGGCCGGCCGCGGGCAGCACTGGACGACATCCTGCGCATTCCGCTGGCCAACGACCTGGGCTGGTCGGAGCAGGAAATTCAGGAGGAGCTGGACAACAACGCCCAGAGCATCCTGGGCTACGTGGTGCGCTGGATCGACCAGGGCGTGGGTTGCTCTAAAGTGCCCGACATCCATGATGTGGCGCTGATGGAAGACCGCGCCACCTTGCGCATTTCTAGCCAATTGCTGGCCAACTGGCTACGCCATGGAGTAACCACAGAGCAAGACATCATCGCCAGCTTCAAGCGCATGGCACCGGTGGTCGATCGGCAGAACGCAAGCGACCCGTTGTACCGGCCCATGGCGCCGGAATTCGACGACAACATTGCCTTCGAAGCGGCGCTGGAGCTGGTACTCGACGGCGCCCGCCAGCCCAACGGCTACACCGAGCCGGTGCTGCACCGCCGCCGTCGCCAATTCAAGGCCGCGCAACGCGGCTAGGGGGAACCGGGGCGGCCATGGCCGCCCCGGTCAGTTGAGGTTCAGCTCCCGGCGCACCAGCGCAAGCAGCTCGGCGATATCGATGGGTTTGAGTAGAAAATCCACCACACTCAAGTGCATGGCTTCGATCGCGTCTTTCACCTCGGCGTTGCCCGAAATGATGATGATCGGCATGGCGGCACGCTCAGACGCACGCACCTGCCGGATCAGGCTGAGCCCATCTTCGGGGCCCATGCGCAGATCGGTGATCAGCAGGCTGATCGAGCGATTGCTCATCAGCAGCTCCAACGCCTGATGGGCGCTGTCGGCCAACAGGCAGCCAATGCCATGCAAAGCCAGGATTTGCGCCAACAGCTCCCGTGAATCACGGTCGTCATCGACCACCAGCACCCGCCCGGCGGCTGGCTCAGGCGCCAACAGCACTTCGCTGAGGGCTTCGCGTTCGGCGTCGGTGAGAATATCCAACTCGATCATAGGCAGTGTCGGCTTCCAGCGAGTGAGCGCTCTGTCTACGATAGACCACGCATTATTCTGACCGCCGCAAAGGGTGAGGTGTGCGCCCTGACGCGATAATTTCCACTTTGTCTCGGTTTTTAGACTTACGTCCAATGGGCACGTGGGGGAGCAAGGCACAGCATGGGTTTCGATAACAAAAACAACGGTGCATGCCCATGAGCAAAGCCGACGCTCTCACCCAGGCCGGCCGTACGGCGGTGCTGCAGAACGTACAGGGCACGATGCAATTCCTGCAACGTTTCCCGCCGTTCAATCAGATGGACCTGGCCCACCTCAGCTTTCTGGTAGAACAATGCCAGCTACGGTTCTTCGCCAGCGGGGAAAGCATCCTCAAGCCCTCCGACGGGCCGGTCGAGCATTTTCATATCGTCAAGCAAGGCCGGGTGGTGGGCGAGCGCCCCCACAGCGCTCGCGCAGGCACCGAGACCACTTTCGAGATCACCACCGGCGAATGCTTCCCGCTGGCCGCCCTGCTCGGCGAGCGGGCTACCCGCACCGAACACCTGGCTGGTGAAGACACCTTTTGCTTCCAATTGCCCAAAGCGGCCTTCATCCGGCTTTTTGCGCTCTCCGAGCCGTTTCGAGACTTTGCCCTGCGCGGGGTGAGCAGCCTGCTCGACCAGGTCAACCAGCAGGTGCGCCGCCAGGCCGTCGAAACCCTGGGCACGCAGTATTCACTCAATACCCGGCTGGGCGACCTGGCGATGCGCCACCCGGTGACCTGCGAGGCGGCTACACCCGTGCGCGACGCGGTGCGGGCCATGCATGAGCAACAGGTGGGTAGCATCGTGATCGTCGGCCCGGAGCAGGCGCCTCTGGGCATCTTCACCCTGCGCGACCTGCGCCAGGTGATCGCCGAGGGGGCAGCAGACCTTGCCAGCCCCATCGAGGGCCACATGAGCCCGGCGCCCTTTGCACTGACACCGGAGGCCAGCGCCTTCGACGCCGCCATGGCCATGACCGAGCGGCACATTGCCCATGTGTGCCTGGTCAAGGGCGGCCGGCTGTGCGGGGTGGTATCGGAGCGCGACCTGTTCTCGCTGCAGCGGGTCGACCTAGTGCACCTGGCGCGCGCGATCCGCCACGCCCCCCGGGTGGAGACACTGGTCTCGCTGCGCGGCGAGATCGGCCAGCTGGTCGAACGCATGCTGGCGTTCGGCGCCTCCTCCACTCAGATCACCCGCATCATCACCCAGCTCAACGACCACACCACTTGCCGAGCGATCGAGCTGTGCATCGAACAGTGGGGCGACCCCGGCCTGCCCTTTACCTGGCTCACCTTCGGCAGCGAAGGCCGCCAGGAACAAACCCTGCACACAGACCAGGACAACGGCATCCTGTTCGAGGCCGACGATGCGGTGCAGGCCGAGCAATACCGCCAGCGCCTGCTGCCGCTGGCGCACCAGATCAACCTGGCGCTGGCCCAGTGCGGTTTTGCGTTGTGCCAGGGCCAGGTAATGGCCGGCAACCCCGAGCTGTGCCTGTCGCGGGCCGAATGGTCGCGGCGCTTCGCCGGGATGGTTCGCGAAGCGACTCCGGAAAACCTGCTGGCCTCCAGCATCTATTTCGACCTGCGTGGGGTGTGGGGCGATGAGCGACCTGTGCATCACCTGCGCCAGGGTGTGATTGCGCAGATCGCCGCCAGCCCCTTGTTCCAGCGTTTCATGGCCGACAACGCGCTGCGCCAGCGCCCGCCGGTAGGCCGCTTTCGTGACTTCGTGCTCACCCGCAAAGGCAGCGACAAGGCCGCCACCCTCGACCTCAAAACCCAGGGGCTGGGCCCGTTCGTCGATGGGGTGCGCCTGCTTGCACTGGCCAACGGCATCGACAGCAGCAACACCCTGGAGCGCTTGCGCCAGTTGGTGCTGCGCGAGGTGATCGACCCGCATGACGGCGCAGCCTACGAAGAGGCGTATCAGTTCATCCAGCAAACACGCATGCAGCAGCACCAGAGCCAGGCCCGCAATAACCTGCCGCTGGGCAATCGGCTGGACCCAGACACCCTCAACCACCTCGACCGGCGCATCCTGCGGGAATCGCTGCGCCAGGCACAACGCCTGCAAGCGAGCCTGAGCCTGAGGTATCAGCTGTGAGGCTGTTCGATTGGCTGCGCGGTGCGCGCAACCCCAACCCCACCCATCAAGCGCGCCTGGCGGCGTTGCCCACGCCGCAGCCATGGCAAGCCAACCAGAGCCTGGCCCAGCAACGCTGGGTGGTGGTGGATGTGGAGACCAGCGGCCTGAACCTGACCCGCGACGAGGTGCTCTCGATCGGTGCAGTGGCCATTGAAAATGGCGCCATCAAACTTCAGGCCAGCTTCCAGTGCACGCTGGCACGCGAACATCGCCCCGGCCCCAGCGTACTTCTGCATGGGCTGGGGCCGAATGCGCTGGCTGCCGGGGTCGAGCCTGCGCAGGCCTTGCTGGACTTTCTCGACTACGCAGGCGACAGCCCTTTGCTCGCCTACCACGCGCCGTTCGATCAGCACATGCTGGCGCGGGCGATGAAACATAGCCTGGGGCATCGCTGGCAGGCGCTGTTTCTGGACGTCGCAGAGCTGGCGCCGATGCTGTTTCCCAACGGCCCACGCCCCGGGTCAGGCCTTGATGACTGGATCGCTCACCTGGGGTTGCACATTGCCGAGCGCCATCACGCAGTGGCCGACGCGCAGGTCACTGCCGAAATGGCATTGATGCTGTTCGCCTATGCACGCCGTGAAGGCATCGACACGCCCCAGGCGTTGGCCCAACGGCTGGAGCAATGGCGCCGGCGCCAAGCTCAACCGCGCCTGTAGAAGCTCAGCCGCGGCAGTCCGGTTGGCCAGCCACGTAGCGGCGCGCGGGGTTGACGGCAGCACCGAACTCGCGCAGGCCCTTGGCACCGATCAGCAGGGGGTAATTGAAGCTGCTGCGGTCGGTGAGGTTGACTTCGATGGTGCGCTGAACCTCGCCCAGGCAGAGCGCCAATTCGATTACCGGGCGCTTGGCCACCTCGACGTTTTCATCATCGCCATCGTTTTCATCGGCGCGGCTCTTGATTCGGCTGACACGCGCCACCTTGTGTTCGTAGACCTTGCCATCGCTGCCTTTGGTCGCCAGCCGAAAGCGCACCCACTCATCACCGTCTCGGGTAAAGGTTTCGATGTCTTTGGCCGACAGTGAGGCGGTCAACGCCCCCGTGTCCATCTTCGCCTTGAGCGTCTGGTCCAGCTCCGGCAGCTGGAAATACTCATAGCGGCCGTAGATCGTCGGTTCATCGGCCAAGGCAGGGAGCGCCAGGAACGGTAGCAGCGCGAGCGCGTATTTCACGTCGGAGGTTTCCTTTCATATCCAGGTGCGTAGGCATTGGACCTTCGCACCGACATTGGTTCGCCTAAGGTACGGGCAGGCTGCTGGTAATAAAAAGTAAAAATTTCATGAACTAACGCTCAGTCGGCGCGATTTGGCGCCGGGCGGCCACCCCCGTATCATTGCCAGCCAGACCATTTCCCAAGAGTCACCCCATGCTCACAGGCCTGGCCACTGCGCTGCTGTTGTTGCTCAACACCCTGACCCTGATCGGCCCGCTGGTGCTGCTGGGGCTGCTCAAGCTGATAGCCCCAGGCCGCAGCCGTGACCTGATGTCGGCTGGGGTAATGTGGCTGGCTGAAACCTGGGCCGAAATCAACAAGGCAATCTTCGCCCTGTGCACGCCTACCCGCTGGGACATCCGAGGCCTTGAGGCGCTGAGCCCGCGCACTTCCTACCTGGTGATGAGCAATCACCAGTCCTGGGTCGACATTCCGGCCTTGATCCAGGCCCTGAACCGCCGCGCGCCGTTCTTCAAGTTCTTCCTCAAGAAGGAATTGATCTGGGTGCCGCTGCTGGGCCTGGCCTGGTGGGCGCTCGACTACCCCTTCATGAAGCGCTACAGCAAGGCCTTCCTGGCCAAGCACCCGCACCTGCGCGGCAAAGACCTCGAAATCACCCGCAAGGCCTGCGAGCTGTATAAACGCCAGCCGGTCACGGTGGTGAACTACCTTGAAGGCACACGCTTCACCCAGGCCAAGCACGACGCCCAAGGCTCACCCTTTCGCAACCTGCTCAAGCCCAAGGCCGGGGGCGTGGCCTTCGTGCTCGCGGCGATGGGCGACAAGCTTGACCGCCTGCTGGATGTCACGGTGGTGTACCCCAGCCGGCAGGCACCGGGGTTCTGGGACCTGCTGTGCGGGCGTGTGAGCCAGGTGATCGTCGACATCCAGAGCCGCGACATCGACCCGGAGCTGATGACCGGTGACTACGAGAATGACCCAGCTTTCCGTGAGAAGGTGCAAAGCTGGGTGAACCAGCTGTGGCACGAGAAAGACGAGCGGATCGAGCAGCTGAGGTTGCAGATCAAGTAAGGGCCCGCCCGGCAAGCCGGCTTCCCATCACTCGACCTCACTACCAGGCCGAGCAGCGCGAAGGCGGCCGCCAAGCGGCCTGGGGGGTCAGCGGAAGGGCGGCTCGTCGAAACTGCGCAGCTTGCGCGAGTGCAGCGAGTTGAGCTCGGTACGCAGCAGGTCGAGCGCGGCGATGCCGATCTTCAGGTGCTGGCTGACGGCCCGGTTGTAGAACGCATTCGCCGAGCCCGGCAACTTGATCTCACTGTGCAGCGGTTTATCCGATACGCACAGCAAGGTGCCGTAAGGCACTCGCAGGCGGTAACCCTGGGCGGCGATGGTGCCGCTTTCCATGTCGACTGCCACGGCACGCGACAGGTTAATCAGCGGGCGCTCCTGGGCCCAGCGCAGCTCCCAGTTCCGGTCGTCATAGGTCAATACGGTGCCCGTGCGCAGGCGCTTCTTGAGCTCGTCGCCGCGCTCCCCTGTGACTTGCGCCGCCGCTTCCTGCAACGCCAGCTGCACCTCGGCCAGTGCCGGAATCGGAATGTGCGGCGGCACCACTCGATCGAGGATCCCGTCACGGCGCATGTAGGCGTGGGCAAGCACGTAGTCGCCGATGGTCTGCGACTGGCGCAGCCCGCCGCAGTGGCCGATCATCAGCCAGCAGTGCGGGCGCAATACGGCCAGGTGGTCAGTGATGTTCTTGGCGTTGGAGGGCCCCACACCGATGTTCACCAAGGTCACGCCGTCGCCGTCGGCGGCGATCAGGTGGTAGGCCGGCATCTGGTAACGATGCCACACCACGCCAGCGACGATGGCCTGGGCCTCGCCGTTGTCCATGCCCTTTTCGATGATCACGTTGCCCGGCATCACCATGCGCACGAAGCGCGGGTCGTCGCGCAACTGCTCAAGGCCATGGGCGACGAACTGGTCGACATAGCGATGGTAGTTGGTCAGCAGGATCCACGGCTGCACATGGCGCCAGTCGCTGCCGGTGTAATGCACCAGCCGGCGCAGGGAGAAATCGGTACGGGCCGCGTCGAACAGCGACAGCGGCATGGCGTCGGCGCCTGCCCAGTCGAGCAGGCCGTCGGCGACACTGTCGGTCACTGCCGAGAGGTCGGTGCTGGGGAACACACGGGCCAGCTCTGCCGCAGTCACGCCGGTGCCGGCCAGTTCGTCGCCCTGGTCGACCACGTAGGGATACGGGATGTTCTGGTCGCTGCGCCCCACTTCCAGCGAAACGCCGAAATCGCGCAGCAGCGGGCGCAGTTGCTCAAGCAGGTATTTGCGAAACGCCGAAGGCTGGGTAACGGTCACCGAGTAGGTGCCGGGCACTTGCAGCTTGGCGTAGGCCCGCGTGGTGCTGGGGATCTCGCCATGTGCCTGGTAAACCACCCGCAGCAACGGGTAGCGAAACTGCAGGCGCTGCTCGGCGGTGGGTTCGGTACGGTCCTTGAGGTAGCGCTTGAGCGCCTGGTTCAAGGCCCCGGTGGCGTGCTCGTGAAGAGCCGCCAGGTGCTCGACTGCCTCTTCAGGCGTATTGACCCGGATGAAATCATCGATGGTGTCGCTCACGGTGTTGATCCTTGTGCTCGGGCGTACGCCCATCTTGCCTGCTTTGCACCTGCTCACTCAATGGGGCTGGCACGCGCCACCAATGCCTGTACCGCCACCCCTCGCGGCAGCGTGCCGAAGGCCCGGTGCGCGGCGCCAAGCCGGCTGGCGATGAAAGCATCGCTGACATCGCTGTCACCGTGCTCGAGCAGCAACTTGGCCTGCAGGGCCAGGGCAATGGATTCGGTCAGTTGGCGGGCCCGGTAATGGCCCTGGTCAGTATCGGCCAGGTCACTTTTCAGTTGTGTGATGGCTTCGGCGAGCAGCCGGCTGCCGTGGCCATCGCCCAGCTCGGCGAACAGGCTGTCGAGCACGCCAGGCTCGCGCTCCAAAGCCCGTAGCACATCAAGGCATTGCACGTTGCCCGACCCCTCCCAGACGGAGTTGACCGGCGCCTCGCGATACAGCCGGGGCAGAATGCTGTCTTCGATGTAGCCTGCGCCACCCAGGCATTCGGCGGCTTCGTTGATCATCGCCGGCGCCCGTTTGCAGATCCAGTACTTGCCCACCGCCGTCACCAGCCGTACAAACGCTGCTTCGCCCCGGTCCAGCGCCTGCGCCATGCGCAGGCTCAAGGCCAGTGCCGCCTCGCTTTCCAGCGCCAGGTCGGCAAGCACGTTCTGCATCAGCGGCTGCTCAGCCAACACCCGCCCCCCAACCTGGCGCCAGGCGCAGTGGTGGGTCGCCTGAGTCAAGGCCTGGCGCATCAAGGCACTGGAACCGACCATGCAGTCGAAGCGGGTCAGGGCGACCATTTCCAGGATGGTAGCGATGCCCCTGCCCTCTTCGCCGATCAGCCAAGCCAAGGCGCCCCGAAGCTCAAGCTCGCTGGACGCATTGGAGCGGTTGCCGAGCTTGTCCTTGAGCCGCTGGATATACACTTCGTTGCGGCTGCCGTCAGGCCGCTGGCGCGGCAGCAGAAAGCAGCCCAGCCCGGCCTCGGTCTGCGCCAGGGTGAGGAAACCGTCGCACATGGGCGCGGAACAGAACCACTTGTGCCCCAGCAGTTCATAGGGCTGCCCCGAGCCGCGCTGTCCCACCGGCCAGGCACGGGTAGTGTTGGCACGCACGTCGGTGCCGCCCTGCTTCTCGGTCATGGCCATGCCGAGGGTAAGCCCGGTTTTTTCGCCCGCCGGCAGGTCGCGCGGGTCGTAACTGCGCGCCAGTACCTTGGGCAGCCAGGCCTGGGCGATCAGCGGTTCGCGGCGCAACACCGGCACGCTGGCGAAGGTCATGGTCAGTGGGCAGCCGGTGCCCGGTTCGGCCTGGGTGTGAAGGTAGGTCGTGGCGGCCCGCGCCACATGAGCGCCCGGCCCAGGCGCAGCCCAGGGCGCCGAAGGCAGGCCATGTTCGATGGCAGCCTTCATCAACTGGTGGTAAGCCGGATGAAACGCCACTTGGTCGATGCGGTGGCCTTGGCGATCGTGGCTGTGGAAGACCGGCGGGTATTGATTGGCGAGAAACCCTGCGGCCATCAATGGCCCGCCCGCCAGCGCCCCATAGGCATCGATCTGGGGCTCAGCCCAACCGGCACCGAAGTGCCGCACCCAGGCCTGCAGGGGCAAGTCGATACGGTAGAGGTTGCAGTCTTCCAGCAAGGGGGGCTGGTTGGTGACCTTGTGGGTCTCAGCGTAGGCACGAAGGTCCATGGCAGGCTCGCTCTGGCAATCGACCCCTACCAGTGAAGCACGCTTGTGCCCTATACGCTGGCGGCCACTCGCACGGTGCGGTTGGCCAGTAACCGTTGCATGGCCGCCTGTACGTCGTCGAAGCGTGTCGGGCGTTCGACGAACACCGCCACCCCGGCTTCGCGGCATTGCTCACGCTCGGCGGCCTGCAACGCTGGCCCCACGGCCAGCAGCAGCACGTCGGCAGCCCCACGCAGGGCCAGTGCGCGCCTGGCCAACTCGGGTGCCGGCACCGGCTCATCCAGCACCACCACATCCACCGGCTCGGTGCGCAGCAAGGTCAGTGCAGCCTCGCTACTTTCCGCCGTGCGGATGCGGTAACCCAGGCGCAGCAGCATGCCGCGCAGCACCAGTTGCTCGACGCTGTGGTTGTCGTTCAACAGCACCGTGAACGCCTGCGGTTCATGCAGCCCTGCTGGCACATCCAGCGTGCCGCCCTGCACAAGCGCCGGGGCACCCTCTACCACGGCCACTGGCAGCTCCACCTCGAAGCGGCTGCCTTGCCCCGGCACTGAATGATGCCGCAAACACCCACCCATCAGGGTCACCAGCTGCTGGCAGATGGCCAAACCGATACCCAGGCCACCATGCTCACGCGTCATCGAGCCGTCCAGTTGCTGGAAACGCTGGTACAGCGCCTGGCTGTCGATATCGAAACCAATGCCGGTATCGACCACGCAGAACCGCAGCGTCGGCTGCTGGTCGCTGCCTACCCGCGTGACGCTCAACGCCACCGCGCCCTGGCGGGTGAACTTCACCGCATTGTCGAGCAGGCAGCTCAGGGCAGTGGCGAGTTTTCTGGGATCACCCTGCACCCGTTCGGGCAGGCCGTCACCGAGGTTTATCGAGAACCCCAGGCCCTTGTCATGGGCGGCACCCAGGTGCTGCATCTGCAGCCCTTCCAGCAGCGCCTGCAGGCGAAACGGCTCCTGGCTCACCTTCAAACGCCCGGCTTGGAGCTCGGAGAGAATGAGGATGTCGTCGATCATGCGCATCATGTCGCGCGCAGAGCCGGCGGCGGTCTCCTGGTATTGGGCAAGCTCGGTGCCCATCGGCACGGTCTGCATCAACTCAAGGGAACCGATCACCCCGTTCATGGGCGTTCGCAGCTCATGGGTGAGGGTTGAAAGAAATTCGTCCTTCAGGCGGTTACTCACCTGCAACTGCTGGTTCATGGCTTCAAGCTTCTGCCCGGCGTCGAGCAGGATACGCGCCTGCTGTTCGCGCATCACGTTGATGCGATCGGCCAGCGCCAGCGACAGCAACGCGACCTCAAGGGTCGAGCCCAGCTGGCTGGCGTACATGGTGATGAACAGGTTCGGCAGCAGGCCCAGCACCATCAGCGTATTGATCACGCCCCCGAGCAGAAACGCCGTCCAGGCAATCATGAAGTAGCGAGCCTGGCGCAAGCCGCGGGCCCAGGCGACCACGCCGGTGAAGAAGATGACCAGGGTAAAGCTCAATGCCAGGGCGGTCGCCAGGCGCAGCGACAGGCCGTAGCCGGCTGAAAGCGCCAGCACCATGACCAGCACGCCCCATGCCATCAGCAGTTTGAGCAGGCGATCACCCCAGCGGCTGTAGCGCGCCGTCTGCAGGAAGCTTCGAGTGAACTGGCAGCCAAAGAAGCCCGACGCGCCGATCAGGAAGGGCGTAGCGGCGTTGGCCCACCAGGGGTTATCGGGCCAGAAGAACTCCACCCCTGCGCCGTTGACCGATACCTGGTACAGCCCGAACGAAGCAATGTAGAGAATGTAGTAGAGGTAACTGGTATCCCGAACGCTGATGTAGATGAACAAGTTGTAGACGAGCATCACCAGCAGCACGCCGTAGATCATGCCCAGCACATACAAGCGCACCGGCTGCTCTTCGAGGTAGGCGATCGGTGACCACAGCTTGAGCGGGATCTGCACCGAGCCTTCGCTCTGCACCCGCAGGTAGACCACCCGCTCCTGCCCGGGCGAGAACGGCAATTCGAACAGGTAGTTGTTCTGCCGTATCGGCCGGCTGGCCCAGGGCAGCTCATCGCCGGTGCGCTCGGTGAGCTGATACTGCCCGCCGGCATCGGGCAGGTACAGGTCGACGTGGTCCATCGGTGGATAGGCCAGCTCCAATAGCCAGCGGCGGGTCCCGCCGTCGCCCAATTGCGGCTGGTAGCGCAACGCCACGCGAACCCACCACGCCGAGGTCGAATAGCCTGCGTTGATCACATCGGTGGCATTGTGGCGCAGCTGCCCGGCGGCCGCCTTGGCCACGACCTGATCGATGGTGGCATCGCCGCTGGGGTCTTCCAGCACATCGAGCGCGCGGCCCAGGGGCAAAGAGCGGGTGCTGTCGTCGAAATCGACCGCTTTGGCAATCAACGGCAGCCAGGCCAGCAGAAGAATGAGGATGTAGCGCATTGGGCTTGGACCTGGCTTGGGCGCGACGCGTCGGGAGCCCCCGTTTCCCTGTGAGACGACGCTGCGCAAGACCTGTAATCAGTGTCGCGGCATCCTAGCATAGCCTTAAGCCATTATGTACGGCGGGCTGGCGACCGGCGCAGGCCTGCGAGCGCCAGGAGAAACAAAAAACCCGCCCTGCGCCAAGGTTAGCGCAAGGGTTTGGTGGTAAGCTCGCCGACCATGAATATTTACAGCTCCCGCCCCGTAGTTCTCTGCCTTTCCGGCCACGACCCCAGTGGGGGCGCCGGCCTGCAGGCAGATATCGAAGCGCTGCTGGCACAGGGTTGCCATGCTGCGCCAGCTGTCACTGCGCTGACCGTGCAAGACACCGTCAACGTCAGCGATTTTCGAGTGCTTGACCGCGAGTGGGTGCTGGCCCAGGCGAATGCGGTGCTGGCCGACTCTCCCGTCGCGGCGATCAAGCTCGGCATGCTCGGCTCGCTGGCGATGGTCGACACCGTCGTGGAAATCCTCCAGGCCAACCCCGGCATCCCGGTGGTCTGCGACCCGGTGCTGCGTGCCGGCGGCGGCGGGCGCCTGGGCAAAGATGAAGTGGGCTACGCCATTCGCGAGAAGCTCCTGCCACTGGCCACCATCGCCACGCCGAACCTCCCGGAGGCCCGCATTCTCGCCGAGTTGCCCGAGGGCAGCGCCGATGAGTGTGCAGAGCGCCTGTTGCCGGTTTGCCAGCATCTGCTGATTACCGGCGGCCACGGCGAAGAAAACGAGATCCACAACCGCCTGTATGGCCGTGAGGGCCTGCAGCACACCTCCATGTGCCAGCGGCTGCCGGGCAGCTACCATGGCTCGGGCTGCACGCTGGCCAGCGCACTGGCCGGCCGCCTGGCGCTGGGCGAGGCGCTGGCCAGTGCAGTAAGCAGCGCCCTGGACTACACCTGGCGCACCCTGCGCGACGCCGAGCGGCTCGGCCGCGGGCAGTACGTGCCTCGCCGCCTGCCGCTGGACTACTGCAACTGACCCACCACTTCGGGAGGCTCCGATGACACTGCGCGGCCTGTATGGCGTGACCGACAGCCAATTGCTGCACAACCGTTTCCTGACCTGGGTGCAGGCTGCGCTCGACGGTGGCATGGTGCTGCTTCAATACCGCGACAAGTCCTTCGACGAATCCCGCAGGCTCCGTGAAGCCAGCGCTTTGATGAAACTCTGCGAGCCCTACCGTTGCCAATTGATCATCAACGATGACGCGGAGCTGGCCGCACGCCTGGGCGTCGGCGTGCACTTGGGCCAAGGCGACGGGCCGTTGTCCGCAGCTCGCTCGTTGCTGGGCCCCCAAGCCACCATTGGTGCCACCTGCCATGCCAGCCTCGAGCTCGCCGAGCAAGCTGTGCAACAAGGGGCAAGCTATTTGGCGTTCGGTCGCTTCTTCGGCTCGGGCACCAAGCCGCAGGCGCCCCCGGCACCGATTGAGCTGGTCAACCAGGCGCGCGAGCGGTTCAGGCTGCCAGTGTGCGTGATCGGCGGCATTACCCTGGCCAACGCCCCTGACCTGGTCGAGCGCGGGGCCGACTTGCTGGCCGTGGTCGGCGGGCTGTTCGGTGCAGACACCGCCACCGAGGTCACCCGCCGCGCGCGAGCCTTCAACGCCCTGCTGGGCCTTTGAATCCAACGTTTTTTGAGAGTGAATACCATGTCCCGTTCGCAGAGCCTGTTCGAAAAAGCCCAGAAGCACATCCCCGGCGGTGTGAACTCGCCCGTGCGGGCCTTCAAGAGCGTGGGCGGCACACCACTGTTCTTCAAGCACGCAGAAGGTGCCTATGTGGTCGACGAAGACGACAAGCGTTATGTCGATTACGTCGGCTCATGGGGGCCAATGATCCTGGGCCATAGCCACCCCGATGTACTCGATGCGGTGCGTCGCCAGCTCGACCACGGCTTGTCCTACGGGGCGCCAACGGCCATGGAAACCGACATGGCTGACCTGGTATGCAAACTGGTGCCGTCCATGGAGATGGTCCGCATGGTCAGCTCCGGTACCGAAGCCACCATGAGTGCCATTCGCCTGGCACGGGGCTACACCGGCCGCGACAGCATCATCAAGTTCGAAGGCTGCTACCACGGGCACTCCGACAGCCTGCTGGTCAAGGCAGGCTCCGGCGCCCTGACACTGGGGGTGCCGAGCTCCCCGGGCGTGCCAGCAGCCTTCGCCCAGCACACGCTTACCCTGCCGTTCAACGATCTGGCGGCCGTAGAGCAGATGCTGGGCGAGCGCGGCCAGGACGTCGCGTGCATCATCGTCGAGCCGGTGGCCGGCAACATGAACTGCGTGCCGCCGGCACCGGGTTTCCTCCAGGGGCTGCGTGCGCTGTGCGACCAGCACGGTGTGGTGCTGATCTTCGATGAGGTGATGACGGGCTTTCGCGTGGCCCTGGGCGGCGCGCAGGCGCATTACGGCGTTACGCCCTGCCTGTCGACCTTCGGCAAGATCATCGGCGGCGGCATGCCGGTAGGCTGCTTCGGTGGAAAGCGCCAGATCATGTCGCACATCGCCCCGCTGGGCCCGGTCTACCAGGCGGGCACGCTGTCAGGTAACCCGCTGGCGATGGCCGCAGGGCTCACCACGCTGAACCTGATCAGCCGCCCCGGTTTTCACGACGAGCTCACCGCCTACACCACGCGCATGCTCCAAGGCCTGCAAGACCGTGCCGATGCCGCAGGCGTGCCCTTCGTGACCACCCAGGCGGGCGGGATGTTCGGCCTGTACTTCAGCGGCGCCGATGACATCGTCACCTTCGACGACGTAATGACCAGCGACGCCGAACGCTTCAAGCGTTTCTTCCACGCGATGCTCGACGGCGGTGTGTACTTGGCGCCCAGCGCGTTCGAAGCCGGCTTCACCTCCATCGCCCACGGGGAAAAAGAGCTGCAGATCACGCTCGACGCCGCTGAAAAAGCCTTTGCCGCGCTCTGAATCAATGCTTGGCCGCCTGCCCTTTGAGGCGGTTTTGGAAAAAAGCCGGGGAAACACTTTGTAAGCAGTACCCGGCTTATTTCATAATGTATGCAATCAGATCCAAGGTGGCTTTTAGCCACTGCGCAGAGGTACCCCAACCCTCATGAACCACACCGGCCGCGCCTTCGCACTCGGTTGCCTTTTGCTCGTACAGCCTTTGCTGGCCGTGGCGGATGGCAATGCGTTGCTGATTCCCGCGCAAGGCCGCTGCAGCCTCGATGCGCAATCGGCCGACCTTGCCCAGGCGATCGATGCCTGCAAGCGGCAAGCCGATGCGGGCAATGCGCAGGCTCAGTATGAACTGGGCGTGTTGTATTACGAGGGCAAGGCCGTGCCTCAGGATTTGCAACAGGCGCTGAGCCGCTTCGAGCAAGCTTCGCTGCAAGGCCATGCCGATGCGCAATACCGCCTGGGGTTGATGTTCTTTCACGGCGAGGCGGTGCCGGCCAACAACGTTCAGGCCTATATCGTATTGAAGATGGCCGCCGTAAATGGTGCCGAAGACGCGCTGGACAGCGCCGACGAGGTCTCAGCCCAGATGAGCCCGCAGGATCTTGAAAACGCCACTCAGGTGCTGGGGCAGATTTTCCGCAAATACCTCATGGAGCTGCAGACCGCCGACGGCGGGCGCACGCCCTTCTCTCCGCTGCCCTGATCACTTGCTCGGAACGGGCATCGGAAAAGGCATCACATTGCTGCTGCCACTGGCCTCAGTGATCTTGGCCACACCCAGCCGTTCGACTTCATCGATGCGCACGATCGAGTGCATCGGCACGAAGCTGCGCTTGACGCCTTCGAATTGCGCCTTGAGCTTCTCTTCGGACGGGTCGACGATCATCTGGGTGCGCTCGCCGAACACGAACTCTTCCACTTCGAGGAACCCCCACAGATCGCTCTGGAAGATCTGCCGGGCATACATTTCGAAGACTTGGCCCTGGTTCAGGAAAATCACACGGTACACGGCAGTTTCAGGTTTGCTCATCGGACAGGTAGCACTGGGTTGAAGGGACGCGAAGCATAGCACAGCCATACAGCGGGCCACCCTAGGAACCGGGGCGCCGGCCCTTTATAATGCGCGGTTCATTCGAACACCCTGATGACGCGCAATGGCCAAGAAGCTCTATATCGAAACCCACGGCTGCCAGATGAACGAGTACGACAGCTCGCGCATGATCGACCTGCTTGGCGAACACCAGGCCATGGAAGTCACCGCCAAGGCTGAAGACGCCGACGTGATCCTGCTCAACACGTGCTCGATTCGCGAGCGGGCGCAAGACCGCGTTTTCTCTCAACTGGGCCGCTGGCGCGAGCTCAAGGAAGGCAAGCCGGGGATGGTCATCGCCGTAGGCGGTTGCGTGGCCAGCCAGGAAGGCCAGGCTATTCGCGATCGCGCCCCGTACGTCGACGTGGTGTTCGGCCCGCAAACGCTGCATCGCCTGCCGGAAATGATCGACGCGGTGCGCACCACCCAGGTGCCGCAAGTCGACATCTCGTTCCCCGAGATCGAAAAATTCGACCACCTGCCCGAGCCGCGGGTCGACGGCCCCACCGCGTTCGTTTCGGTGATGGAAGGCTGCAGCAAGTACTGCACCTTCTGCGTGGTGCCCTATACCCGTGGCCAGGAAGTCAGCCGCCCGTTCGACGACGTCATCGCCGAGGTCATCCACCTGGCTGAGCACGGTGTGCGTGAAGTCACCCTGCTGGGGCAGAACGTCAACGGTTACCGTGGCACCACCAGCGACGGGCGGCTGGCCGACCTCGCCGAGCTGATACGGGTGGTCGCGGCGGTAGAGGGTATCGAGCGCATCCGCTACACCACTTCGCACCCGCTGGAGTTTTCCGACAGCCTGATCCAGGCGCACGCCGAAGTGCCGGAGCTGGTCAAGCACCTTCACCTGCCGGTGCAATCGGGCTCCGATCGCGTGTTGGCGGCGATGAAACGCAACCACACCATCCTCGAGTACAAGTCCAAGCTGCGCAAACTTCGGGCTGCCGTGCCCGACATCTGCATCAGCTCCGATTTCATCGTTGGCTTTCCTGGCGAAACCGAAAAGGACTTCGAGCAGACCCTTAAGCTGGTCGCCGACGTGAACATGGATTTCTCTTTCTCCTTTGTCTACAGCCGCCGCCCCGGCACGCCGGCGGCAGACCTGGCCGACGACACGCCTGAAGACGTCAAGAAGGAGCGCCTGGCGCGGTTGCAACACCTGCTCAACCATCAGGGGTTCGAGATCAGCCGGCGCATGGTCGGTAGCGTGCAGCGCATCCTGGTCACCGACTTTTCCAAGCGCGACCCCGGCGAGCTACAGGGGCGCACCGGCAACAACCGTATCGTCAATTTCAAGTGCGCCGACCCGACACTCATCGGCCAATTCATCGAGGTGCACATCGACCAGGCCTACCCGCACTCGCTGCGCGGCTCGATCGTGCAATAGCCCCCTGACCGATGCCAGCAGCGCGGCAGCTTTCGCGCTCTGGCATCCGGGGTTATCCTTGATCCTATCTTCCAAGCCCGAGAGCGGCCATCCCCAGCCTTGAACGTACCCATCGCCCCCCATCGCTTCACCCTCGAACCCTTCGAAGCCCAACGCTTCGCAAACCTGTGCGGCCAGCTCGACGAGCACCTGCGGCTGATCGAGCAGCGGCTGGGCATTGAAATCCGCAACCGTGGCAACCAGTTCGAACTGGTCGGCGAACCCGGCATGACCCAGTCCGGCGAGCTGCTGTTGCGCCGCCTCTACCGGGAAACCCGGGGCTCGGAGCTATCGCCCGATACCGTTCACCTGTTCCTGCAGGAGTCGGCGGTCGAAGACCTCGAAAACCCTGCAGCCAACGAAGTGGCGGTGTCGCTGCGCACGCGCAAGGGCATGATCCGGCCACGGGGCGCCAACCAGCAGAAGTACGTCAAGGCGATCCTGGGCAACGACATCAACTTCGGCATCGGCCCCGCCGGTACCGGCAAGACCTACCTGGCCGTGGCTTGCGCAGTGGATGCGCTGGAGCGCGAGCAGGTGCGGCGCATTCTGCTCGTGCGCCCGGCCGTTGAAGCCGGCGAAAAATTGGGCTTCCTGCCAGGTGACCTGGCGCAGAAGATCGACCCCTACCTGCGCCCACTCTACGACGCGCTCTATGAAATGCTCGGCTTCGAGCATGTGGCCAAGCTCATCGAGCGCCAGGTGATCGAGATCGCGCCCCTGGCCTACATGCGCGGGCGCACGCTCAATAACAGCTTCATCATCCTCGACGAAAGCCAGAACACCACCACCGAGCAGATGAAGATGTTCCTGACCCGCATAGGCTTCGGCTCCACGGCGGTCATCACCGGCGATATCACCCAGGTCGACTTGCCCCGTGGTACCAAGTCCGGTTTGGCGCACGTGATGGACGTGCTGACCGATGTTCCTGGCATCAGTTTCACCCACTTCAAGCCCAAGGACGTGGTACGCCACCCTTTGGTGCAGCGCATCGTCGAAGCTTACGAGCGCTACGATGGCGAGCAGGCAGGCAAGCGCCAGGATGGTTGAGCTCGACCTGCAACGGGCCAGCGATGCCTGCGCCCCCGATGATGCCGCCTTCCAGCAGTGGTGCGAGCTTGCCTTGCGCCACCGCTCGGGCGACTCCGAACTGACCATCCGGTTGGTGGACGAAGCCGAAGGCCGTGAGCTCAACCACACTTACCGCCACAAGGATTACGCCACCAACGTGCTGTCCTTTCCGGCCGATGTGCCAGACGAACTGCTGGACATCCCGCTGCTCGGCGACCTGGTCATCTGCGGGGCCGTCGTCGAACGCGAGGCCCGCGAACAGGGCAAGGCCAGCCAGGCGCACTGGGCGCACCTGGTCATCCATGGGTGCCTGCATCTGCTGGGCTACGATCACATCGAAGACGACGAAGCCGAGGAAATGGAAGCCCTGGAACGGCAGTTGCTTGCTGAACTCGGCCATCCGGACCCTTACGCCGATGACGAAACCGAAACTCCCACCCCGACGCACGAAAGGAACACGAGTAAACCGCTATGAGCGAAGATCGATCGAGCAACGGGCAGAAGTCCTGGCTGGAAAAGATCACCCAGGCTTTTGCCCACGAGCCCAAAAACCGCCAGGAGCTGCTTGAGCTGCTGCGTGAAGCGCACCAGAACAAGCTGCTGGACAGCGAAGCACTGACCATCGTCGAAGGCGCGATCCAGGTGGCCGACCTGCAGGTGCGCGACATCATGGTTCCGCGTTCGCAGGTCATCAGTATCAAGGCCTCGCAAACCCCGCGCGAGTTCCTGCCGGCGGTGATCGACGCCGCCCACTCACGTTACCCGGTCATCGGTGAAAGCCACGACGAAGTGCTGGGCGTATTGCTGGCCAAGGACCTGCTGCCCCTGATCCTTCAGGACAACACCAGCGCCTTCAACCTGAGCGACATGCTTCGCCCCGCCACTTTCGTGCCCGAATCGAAACGCCTGAACGTGCTGTTGCGCGAGTTCCGCGCAAACCACAACCACATGGCCATCGTCATCGATGAATACGGCGGCGTGGCAGGCTTGGTGACCATCGAAGACGTCCTTGAGCAGATCGTCGGCGAAATCGAAGACGAGCACGACGTCGAGGAAGACAGCTACATCAAACCGCTGCCCAGCGGCGACTTCCTGGTCAAGGCCCTCACGCCGATCGATAACTTCAACGAGTTCTTCGACAGCGAGTTCTCCGACGACGAATTCGACACCGTGGGCGGCCTGGTAATGAACGCCTTCGGCCACCTGCCCAAGCGCAATGAAAGCATCGAGATCGGCGCCTGGCGCTTTCGCGTGCTCAACGCCGACAGCCGCCGAATCCACCTGCTGCGCCTGACCCCTACCTCGCGCTGACACTAAGGAACCCCATGCGCTGGATCACTCGCCCCGGTTGGCCGGGCAACTTGCTGGCGGTGATCGCCGGCGCGCTGACAACTCTGGCGCTGGCCCCCTACGATGTGTGGCCGTTGGCACTGGTGGCCCTGGCCATCGCCTATACCGGCCTGCGCCAGCTCAGCCCGCGCCAGGCGCTAGGGCGCGGCTGGTGCTATGGCTTCGGGGTGTATGGAGCAGGCACCAGCTGGATCTACATCAGCATCCACACCTACGGCGAGGCATCGGTCGCGCTGGCAGGTTTTCTGACCCTTGGCCTGGTGGCATGCCTGGCATGGTTCTTCGCCCTGCCGGCCTGGCTCTGGGCCCGCTGGCTGCGCCGTAATGAAGCCCCGTTGGCCGATGCCTTGGGCTTTGCAGCGTTGTGGTTCGCCCAGGAAGTGTTCCGCGGCTGGTTCCTGACCGGGTTCCCGTGGATGTACAGCGGCTACAGCCAACTCAGTGGCCCGCTGGCGGGCCTGGCCCCGTTGGGCGGCGTCTGGCTGATCGGCTTTTGCCTGGCGTTGAGCGCAGCCTTGCTGTGCAACCTGGCTCGCCTGCGCGAACGCCCGGCGTTTTTGGCCATCGGCGTGCTGCTGCTGGCCGGGCCGTGGGCAGCAGGGCTTGCACTCAAGCACCACGCCTGGACCCAACCGGCGGGTAAACCGCTGTCGGTCGCGGCGGTTCAGGGCAACGTTGGGCAAAGCGTGAAATGGGA
Source organism: Pseudomonas sp. URIL14HWK12:I12 (assembly GCF_003097135.1). Lineage (GTDB taxonomy): Bacteria > Pseudomonadota > Gammaproteobacteria > Pseudomonadales > Pseudomonadaceae > Aquipseudomonas. Next base: position 453,455 of record NZ_QEQL01000003.1, on the reverse strand, counting down.
CCCCGCCCACGTCAACGCGCAGTTGCTGCTCTACCGCGACATGACCTTCGACGCACGGCCCACCGACCTGATCATCTGGCCCGAAACCGCCGTGCCGGTGTTCCGCCACCAGGCCCAGGGCTATCTGGACATGTTGGGCAACTTCGCCATCGAGCGCCATGCTGCATTGATCACCGGCGTACCCATCCGCCAGGAAGTGCACAAGCAGCCGCGCTATTTCAATGGCATCACCGTGGTGGGTGAAGGCGAAGGCAGCTACCTCAAGCAGCGGCTGGTGCCCTTCGGTGAGTACGTGCCGTTGCAAGAGCTGTTGCGAGGCCTGATCGCCTTTTTCGACCTGCCCATGTCCGACTTCGCTCGCGGGCCCGAAGGCCAACCACTGCTACAGGCCAAAGGCTACGAGATCGCGCCCTTCATCTGCTACGAGGTGGTATACCCCGATTTTGCCGCCGAGATGGCCGCCGGCAGCGATCTGCTGCTGACCATCAGCAACGACACCTGGTTCGGCACCTCGATAGGCCCTCTGCAGCACCTGCAAATGGCGCAGATGCGTGCGCTGGAAGCCGGCCGCTGGATGATCCGCGCCACCAACAACGGGGTCACAGCGCTGATCAACCCCTACGGCCAGATCACCGAGCGCATTCCGCAGTTCGAGCAGGCCACCCTGTATGGCGAGGTGACCCCCATGCAAGGCCTGACGCCCTACCTGCGCTGGCGCTCATGGCCGCTGATGGCACTGGCTACGCTGATTCTGGGCTGGGCCTTGCTGGCCTCGCGCATGGCCAAGACCGCCTCGGCTCAGTAGAACCAGCGATACCCCAGGCTTCCCAATGCCTCGTTGAACAACTGGGTGCTCTGCCAGAAGGCCTTGCCTTCCGGCAGCCATCCGCCCAGGGGCCTGGCGTTGGCTATCCCTTCGAAGCCTGTCGGCGCACTGATCACCTCCAGCCCCGCCTGCTCGAAACACCACCGCGCCCGCGGCGCATGCCAGGCCTGGGTGACCACCACCACCCGATGCACGCCCTCGGCCTTGAGCAGGTGCGCCGAGAACTCGGCGTTTTCCCACGTGGTGCGGCTGCGCTCTTCCAGCCAGCGGGCCTCTACGCCGAAATCGTCCTGAAGCGACTGCGCCATCAGCCAAGCTTCGCTGGGGGGTGAGCCGTAATGCAGCCCGCCGCTGACAAGCACCGGCAGCCCGCTGGCTTTGGCAATGCGCGCGGCATAGCGCACGCGCTCCAAGGCCAGCGCGGTATTCTGGTCCTCTCCACCCCAGGCAGGGTCGCCGCGCTCACGCCCGGCCCCCAATATCACGATGGCGTCAGCCCGCTCGCGCAAGCCAGCCCATTGCGATGGCGCCACGGCGGGCTCGGTTTCGAGCGCCTTCGCCGCGCGCTGCACTACCGCAGGCAGGCTCATGGCCCACAAGCCGCCAAAGCCGAGCACGAAAAGCGCCAGGGCCAGCCGCGGGCGCCTGCGCCGCAGGGCGAAGGCAAGCCCGATCAGCACCAGCAGGCAGCCGGGGGGCATCGACAATTGCTTGATCACATAACGCCAGAACATGGACCTGCTCCTTTCGTGGAGCCGGCAGGCTAGCGTGTGAGGAAGGGGCGGGCAATGCCCGCCATGGAGGGCCTTACCTGGCTCGGCGAGCCGGGGTGGGCGGAAGGGTGCTGTCGCTTGAAGCCGGGCGCAGCCAGACGACGTTGTCGCGCTCAGCGCACTCTGTGGGCCCGTGTGCCAGAGCCGTGCCAGTGGCCTGTAAGTACGCATTGATCCATCCGAGTTCGGCATGGCTCAGCCCGCGCAGCTCAAGCTCGGCAGGGGGTTCGTTTCCAAGGCCGCGCGCGGTGCGCACCGCATCCAGGGCCAGGCCCAGCCGGTCGATCAGGCGCTCGCAAAGCGCCGGCTCCGGCATGTGTGTCCGCGTTTTCACCATTCACTCACCTCGCTGATGACAAGAGTGACTCCCCAGTGATCAGCTTAGCCGCCCCATCGCCTCCGGCTCGTCGCCGCGACCAATGGCCGAGCCCTTGCAATCAGGGTTTCCCCTGCCATACGGGGGTCATGTATGCTACGGCGTTTCATGGCCGGGCGAGCCACCTGCCCGGCCGTCGTAGCCCCTTGCTCAAGCAACCAAGTAGCCATGTACGAAAACTACCAGCCCCGCGAGATCGAAGCCGCCGCCCGGAGCTTCTGGGACGAGCAGAAGTCCTTTGAAGTCAGTGAACAGCCTGGCAAGCCCACCTACTATTGCCTGTCGATGTTCCCTTACCCCAGCGGCAAGCTACACATGGGGCACGTGCGCAACTACACCATCGGCGACGTGATCGCGCGCTACCAGCGCATGCAGGGGCGCAACGTGCTGCAACCGATGGGCTGGGACGCCTTCGGCATGCCGGCCGAGAACGCCGCCATGAAGAACAAGGTCGCGCCTGCCAAGTGGACGTACGAAAACATCGAGTACATGAAGGCCCAGCTCAAGAGCCTGGGCCTGGCCATCGACTGGTCGCGCGAAGTCACCACCTGCAAGCCTGACTACTACCGCTGGGAACAGTGGCTGTTCACGCGGCTGTTCGAAAAGGGCGTGATCTACCGCAAGAACGGTACCGTGAACTGGGACCCGGTCGACCAGACCGTGCTGGCCAACGAGCAGGTCATCGATGGCCGCGGCTGGCGCTCCGGCGCGCTGGTAGAGAAGCGCGAAATCCCGATGTACTACTTCCGCATCACCGACTACGCAGACGAGCTGCTGCAAAGCCTCGACGAGCTGCCGGGCTGGCCGGAACAAGTCAAAACCATGCAGCGCAACTGGATCGGCAAGTCGCGCGGCATGGAGGTAGGCTTCCCCTATAACACCGACAGCATCGGCCAGGCCGGTGTTCTCAAGGTGTTCACCACCCGCCCCGACACCCTGATGGGCGCCACCTACGTGGCAGTGGCGGCCGAGCATCCGCTCGCAGCCCTGGCCGCCCAGCGCGATCCGTCGCTGCAGGGTTTCATCGACGAGTGCAAGGCCGGCAGCGTTGCCGAGGCCGATGTTGCCACCCAGGAAAAACAGGGGCGCGCCACCTCACTGTTCGTCGAACATCCCCTGACCGGCGAGAAGCTCCCGGTGTGGATCGCCAACTACGTGCTGATGCATTACGGCGACGGCGCGGTGATGGCTGTACCGGCCCATGACGAGCGCGACTTCGAGTTCGCCACCAAGTACGACCTGCCCATCAAACCGGTCGTGCGCACCAGCGCCGGCGATAGCACCCCAGCACCTTGGCAGGCGGCCTACGGCGAGCATGGCGCGCTGATCAATTCCGGCGAGTTCGACGGCCTGGATTTCGAACGTGCCTTCGATGCCATCGAAGCCGCGCTGGCCAACAAGTCGCTGGGTAAATCACGTACCCAGTTCCGCCTGCGCGACTGGGGTATCAGCCGCCAGCGCTACTGGGGCTGCCCGATCCCGATCGTGCATTGCGACGCCTGTGGCGACGTGCCTGTGCCGGAAGACCAGCTCCCCGTCGTGCTGCCTGAAAACGTGGTACCCGATGGTGCCGGCTCACCGCTGGCGCGCATGCCCGAGTTCTACGAGTGCACCTGCCCCAAATGCGGTGCCCCGGCCAAGCGCGAAACCGACACCATGGACACCTTCGTCGAGTCCAGCTGGTATTTCGCCCGCTACGCATCACCCCACTATGACAAGGGCATGGTCGACCCTGCAGCTGCCAACCACTGGTTGCCGGTAGATCAGTACATCGGCGGCATCGAACACGCCATCCTGCACCTGTTGTATGCGCGCTTCTTCCACAAGCTGATGCGCGACGAAGGCCTGGTGAGCTCCAACGAGCCGTTCAAGAACCTGCTCACCCAGGGCATGGTGGTCGCCGAGACCTACTACCGCACCGAAGCCAACGGCGGCAAGAGCTGGTTCAACCCCGCCGATGTCGACCTGGAGCGTGATGCCAAGGCCAAGGTCATCGCCGCTACCCTGCGAAGCGATGGCCAGCCGGTGGAAATCGGTGGCACCGAGAAGATGTCGAAGTCCAAGAACAATGGCGTCGACCCTCAGGCGATGATCGAGCAGTACGGCGCAGACACCTGCCGCCTGTTCATGATGTTCGCCTCGCCACCCGACATGAGCCTGGAGTGGTCCGACTCAGGGGTCGAGGGCGCGAGCCGGTTCCTGCGTCGCGTCTGGCGCCTGGCACAGGCTCACGTGAGCCAGGGCCTGCCTGGCAAGCTCGAGCTGGCCAGCCTGAACGACGAGCAAAAGGCAGTGCGCCGCGCCATTCACCTGGCCATCAAGCAGGCCAGCCAGGATGTTGGCCTTCATCACAAGTTCAACACCGCCATCGCCCAGGTGATGACGCTGATGAACGTGCTCGAGAAAGCAGGCCAGGCCAGTGACACCGACCGCGCGTTGCTGCAGGAAGGCCTTGAAGCCGTCACCCTGCTGCTGGCGCCGATCACCCCACACATCAGCCATCAGCTGTGGGCAGAGCTCGGCCATGCGGAGGCAGCCATCGACGCGGCCTGGCCGGTGGTGGATGAAACGGCACTGGTACAAGACACCCTGACGCTGGTGGTGCAGGTCAATGGCAAGCTGCGCGGCCAGATCGACATGCCCGCCTCCGCGACCCGTGAAGAAATCGAAGCGGCGGCGCGGGTCAACGAAAACGTGCTGCGCTTCACCGAGGGCCTGACCTTGCGCAAGGTCATCGTGGTTCCGGGCAAGCTGGTCAATATCGTCGCCAACTGATCGGCCGGCGGCGCCCAGCCGGGCGCCCCTACCGCTTGGCCTACAAGGTTTGAAGGAGCAACAAGCATGATCAAACGCAACCTGCTGGTCATTGGCCTTGCCACGGTGCTGGGCGGCTGCGGTTTCCAGCTGCGCGGCACCCAGGTCGACGCCATGTCGATCAAGGAGATGGATTTCTCCGCGCGCGACGTTTACGGCCCGTTCACTCGCGAGATGCGCTCACTGCTCGAACACAGCGGCGTGCGCATCGTCGGCGGCGCGCCCTACAAGCTGGTGCTCGGCCGCCAGGAAGAAAACCGCCGCAACGCCAGCTATAACGGCTCGGCGCGCGCATCGGAAGTCGAGCTCAGCTCGACGATCAACTACCAGATCATCGGCCGCAATCAGCGCGTGCTGATCGATGATCACATGGACGTGCAGAAGATCTACCTGCAGGACAGCAGCAACCTGGCAGGCTCCGACGAAGAAGCCCGGCAGACCCGCCAGGAAATGCGCCGCGACTTGGAACAACGGCTGATGTTGCGCCTGGCGCAGCTCAAGCCCGAGCAGCTTGATGAGCTGCAGGCCAAGGCCGATGCTCGTGCCGAAGCCGAAGCCGCAGCGGCCGCCGAAGCCCAGCGCGTGCAAGACAACACACCGCAACAATCGCCGCTGGAACTGCCGCCGGCGCAATGACCGCCTACCCCGCCCCTGTGGCGGGGTCGCTTTTTCGAGGCCTCGATGAAACTCGCTCCCGCGCAACTGGGCCGGCACCTGCAAGGGCAACTGGCACCTGTGTACATCGTCAGCGGCGACGAGCCTCTGCTGTGCCAGGAAGCGCTCGACGCTATCCGCACAGCGGCGCGCCAGCAGGGCCACGACGAGCGCCAGGTCTTCAACGCCGAAGCCAATTTCGACTGGGGCGCGCTGCTCGAGGCAAGCGCGAGCCTTTCGCTTTTCGCCGAAAAGCGCCTGCTGGAGCTGCGGCTGCCCTCAGGGAAACCCGGCGACAAGGGCGCGGCCGCGCTCATCGAATACTGCTCTCGCCCCGCTGACGACACGGTGCTGCTCATCAGCCTGCCCAAGCTGGATGGCAATCAGCAGAAAAGCAAATGGGGCGCAGCCCTGGTCAACGGCGAGCACACTCAGTTCGTGCAGATCTGGCCAATAGACAGCACCCAGCTGCCGCAGTGGATTCGCCAGCGCCTGGCCCAGGCTGGCCTAGCTGCCCAGCCCGAGGCGGTTGACCTGATCGCCGAGCGTGTTGAAGGCAACCTGCTGGCCGCTGCCCAGGAAATCGAGAAGCTCAAGCTGCTGGTCGAAGGCGATCAGGTGACGCTGGAAACCGTCCAAAGCGCGGTAGCCGACAGTGCCCGCTTCGATGTATTCGGCCTGGTCGACGCCATTCTTGCCGGTGATGCCAGCCACGCGCTGCGCATGCTCGACGGGCTGCGCGGCGAAGGGGTGGAGCCTGCGGTGATCCTCTGGGCACTGGCGCGGGAACTGCGCACCCTCGGTAGCCTTGCGCAGCAGTTCAGCCAGGGCGTGCCGCTGGATAAAGCCTTCAGCAGCATGCGCCCACCGATCTGGGACAAACGCCGCCCCTTGGTGAGCAAAGCCTTGCAGCGGTTATCGGCGGCACGCTGGCAGCAATTGCTACTCGACGCGCAACACCTGGATGCACAAATCAAGGGCCAGGCCGAAGGCTCAGTATGGGCAGGCCTGGCGCGGCTGGCGCTGTTGATGTGCGGCCAACGCTTGGCGCTGGCCGCCCAGTGACTGGCTTGGGGCCGAGCGCTGCGGCGTGATAAGGTGCAGGCCTGTGCGATCAACTGGAAGCCTGCATGTTCTTCAGCCGTACCTCTGTCGCCTTCTGGCGCCGCGCCCTTCTTACCACCGGCATGGTGTTGCTTAGCGCCTGCTCCGATCGCCCCTCCTCTGCCGAGCCCCTCCCCGGGAGCGCCCCCGAACAACCCAAGCCAATCACCACCCTGGCACCGATGGACGCAGACGGCCAGCCCGTTCCGGCCGAGACCTTCGGGGAGTGGCAGGCGCGCTTCCGCCAGCAGGCGCTGCAAGCCGGTATCCGCCCAGACGTCTTCGATGCGGCCTTTGCCGGTGTCGAGCCAGACCCTGCGGTGGTCACCGCTGACCGTTCCCAGCCTGAGTTCACACGGCCGGTGTGGGAGTACCTGGACAACGCAATCTCCGCCAATCGTGTCCGCCGCGGGCAAACCCTGATGAATCAGTACGCCGGGGTGTTGCTGCAGTTGGAGCAGCGCTACGGCGTCGATCGCCAGGCGCTGGTCGCGGTGTGGGGGATGGAGAGCAGCTTCGGGCAGATCCAGGGCGACAAGTCGGTGATTCGCTCACTGGCCACGCTCGCCTATGAAGGCCGCCGGCCAGGCTTCGCCCAGGACCAGCTGATCGCCGCCTTGCAGATTCTGCAAAACGGCGACATCACCGCTGATCGCATGCGCGGCTCCTGGGCAGGCGCCATGGGCCAGACCCAGTTCATTCCCACTACCTACAACTCCCATGCCGTGGACTTCGACGGTGACGGCAAGCGCGACATCTGGGGCAGTGCGGCCGACGCGCTGGCCTCTACCGCCAACTACCTGGCAGCTTCCGGCTGGCAAAAGGGCCAGAGTTGGGGTTTCGAGGTGCAGCTGCCCAATGGGTTCGACTACGCCCAAGCCGATGCCAGCCTGCGCAAGCCGGTCAGCCAGTGGCTCGCCGAAGGCGTGCAACTGCCGGCAGGCTCCACATTGCCGCCTGGCAGCGGCAACCTTCAGGCCGCGCTGTTGCTGCCCGCAGGCTATCGGGGCCCGGCGTTCCTCATCCTCGACAACTTCCGGGTAGTGCTCAAATACAACAACTCGTCATCGTACGCGCTGGCTGTAAGCCTGCTCAGCCAGCGCCTGGCCGGCACCGGTGGCTACATTCTGGGCACTTGGCCCAAAGATGACCTGCCATTGACACGCAGTGAGCGCATCGAGCTGCAAACACTGCTGACCGCCAGCGGCTTCGATGCTGGCAACCCGGACGGCATCATCGGTGCCAACACCCGCAAGGCGATTCGCAGTGCTCAGCAACAGCGGGGGTGGCCAGCCGACGGCTACGCCAACCATGCGTTGCTGGACAGTTTGCGCAAACGGTGAGCGATGGGGGGCACGCCGCCCTGCGGAGCCCCCCAATTAGCCGGTATCAGGCAATCAGCAGGCGCCGCTCGCTGGCGTCCAGCACCACTTGTGCGCCCATGGGCAGCGTGAGGTTGGGCTGGCAGTGGCCCGAGCGCCAGCCGGCCAGCACAGGCACCCCCAGGGGCGTAAAAAATTCAGCCAACAACGGCTGCAGCTGCTGCGTCGAAATCCCTGCGAAATCCCCGACCAACACCCCGGCCAAGCCATGGAGCTTACCTGCCAGGCGCAGCTGCGTAAGCAGGCGATCCACCCGGTAGAGCGGCTCGTTTACATCTTCGATGAACAGCACTGCGCCTTCGCTCTGGAGCGCCCAAGGCGTGCCAAGGGTTGCGCACAGCAGTGAGAGGTTTCCGCCTGCCAAGTGGCCGCTGGCACGCCCTGGGGCTACGGTCTTCAAGGGCCAGCCTGAGGGGTGTGCTATCTCGCCCATTGGCTGGCCTTGGAGCATCGCCAGCAAGGCGCCCTCGCCCGGTTGCAAGCCAGGTAGCAACTCGGAACGAAACAGCGGGCCGTGGAAGGTCACCAACCCCGCGAGCTGGTTGAACGCCAGGTGCAATGCGGTGATGTCGCTGTAGCCAACGAAAGGCTTGGGGTTGGCGCGTATCAGCTCGATATCGAGCCGGTCGAGCAGCCGGGGCGTGCCATAGCCGCCACGCAGGCAGAGGATGGCGTCGACCTCGGGGTCGGCGAACGCTGCGTGCAGGTCGGCCAACCGGCGCTCATCGCTGCCGGCCAGATAGCCGGCTTTCTCGAACACGCCTGGGTAGATGCGCAGCCGATAGCCCAGGTGATCGGCCCAGGCATGGGCTTGGCTAGCTTCCAGGCTGCCAGGGCCCGCTGGGGCGACCAAGGCGAACTGGCCCCCTGCAGGCATCGGCTTGGGCCAGGTCGGCATCAGAGCTTGATCTTGGCTTCGTGGGCCTGTTGATCGGCGTGGTAGGACGAGCGCACCAGAGGGCCGGACGCCACGTTCTTGAAGCCCATCCGGTAGCCCTCTTCTGCGAACCAGGCGAAGGTGTCCGGGTGTACGAAGCGTTGGACTGGCAGGTGATTGCGCGAAGGCTGCAAGTACTGGCCCAGCGTCAGCATGTCGATATCGTGCTCGCGCATGCGATGCATGACTTCGATCACTTCTTCGTCGGTTTCCCCGAGCCCCAGCATCAGGCCAGATTTGGTCGGCACGTGCGGGACCATCTGCTTGAACTTCTGCAGCAGGTCCAGCGACCAGTCGTAATCGGAGCCTGGGCGCGCGGCGCGGTAAAGCCGCGGCACGGTCTCCAGGTTATGGTTGAACACATCCGGCGGCTCGGCCGCGGTGATTTCCAGCGCGACGTCCATGCGCCCGCGGTAGTCAGGCACCAGGGTTTCGAGCTGCACGCCAGGCGAGAGCTTGCGAATCTCGCGGATACAGTCGGCAAAGTGCTGGGCGCCGCCATCGCGCAGGTCATCACGGTCTACCGAGGTGATCACCACGTACTTCAGGCGCAGGTCCGCGATGGCGATGGCCAGGTTCATCGGCTCGTCCACATCCAGCGGCTTCGGCCGGCCGTGGCCCACGTCGCAGAATGGGCAGCGGCGGGTGCAGATATCACCCATGATCATGAAGGTCGCGGTACCGCCCGAGAAGCATTCGCCCAGGTTGGGGCAGGAGGCTTCTTCACACACGCTGTGCAGCTTGTGCTTGCGCAACAGCTGCTTGATGCGATCGACCTCAGGCGAAACCGGAATACGCACGCGAATCCAGTCAGGCTTTTTCGGCAGCTCCTCGGTGGGGATGATCTTCACCGGGATGCGCGCAACCTTTTCGGCGCCGCGCAGCTTCACCCCCGCCTCGACCTTGGCCGGGCGCGGCTTGTCGGTTTTGGGGTCCAGGGTTGCCACGGTATCTTGCGCAGTAGTCATATCAGTCGATTCCGCCCGTCAGGGTCGTCTGCTCAGCATAGTCGAGGTGTTTGACGAGCTGCGCGCGCAGCCGGGCACTGACCTCGGCCATATCAATCGGGCCCGTGTGCTCGCGCACTTGGGTCATGGGTAGCCCGGCGTAACCACAAGGGTTGATGCGCCGGAAGGGAGCCAGGTCCATGTCGACGTTCAGCGCCAGCCCATGGAACGATCGGCCATTGCGAATGCGCAGCCCCAAGGAAGCGATCTTGGCGCCACCAACATAGACGCCCGGCGCATCTGCCTTGGCTTGGCTCGCGATGCCGAAGCTGGCGAGGGTGTCGATCAAGCTGTGCTCGATGCGGTTGACCAAGTCGCGTACACCGAAGCCACGAGCCCGTACATCGAGCAGCAGGTAAGCGACCAGTTGGCCAGGCCCATGGTAGGTCACTTGGCCGCCGCGGTCGACCTTCACCACCGGAATGTCGCCCGGCAGCAGCAGGTGCTCGGGCTTGCCGGCCTGGCCCTGGGTGAACACCGGCGGATGCTGCACCAGCCAGAGTTCGTCGCCAGCAGCCGCCGGCCGGTGGTCGGTAAAATGCTGCATGGCGCGCCAGACTGGCTCATACGGCGCCAAGCCCAGTTCACGCACACCCAGCACCCCAGGCATCAGAGCACCATGTGCACGACGCCGGTCGCCCGCAACGCGCTGTTGATGTCGCGCAGCTGGTCCTGGCCGGTCGCCAAGATGTGCAATTGCACAGTGGTGTATTTGCCATTGCTGCTCTGGCGCTCGGCCAGCGTAGCAATGTCGACGGCGGCGTACTTGGACAGGATCTCGATCACCAGGTCCTTGAAGCCAACCGTGGTGTCACCAATCACCTTGATCGGGTAGTCCTTGCAAGGAAATTCGATGACAGGCGGCTTTGCAGCGGTATCAGTCATGGCAGTGACGGCCTCATCAAGCCGTTAAAAACAAGCCCGCCCCCACCAAACTGGCGGGGGCGGGCCGACAGGGCTGGTCAGTTGAACAAGCCGTAGAAGAATAGGCGAATGCTATCCCAGATGCGGCGGAAGATACCACCCTCGTCAACGGCGTCCAGCGCAACGAGATCCTTTGTCTCAACCACTTTGTCGCCGTTCTTCACCTCGACCTTGCCGATGACCTGGCCCTGAGCGATGGGAGCGGTCAGTTGCGGGTTGAGGGTCATGCTGGCCTGCAGGTTCTTCAGCTGGCCGCGCGGCAGCGTCATGGCCAGATCCTCGGCAAGGCCTGCCTTCACTTCGCCGGCAGTGCCCTTCCATACGGTGGCCTTGGCCAGTTCGGTGCCGGCTTTGTAGAAGGTCTGGGTTTCATAGAAGCGGAAGCCGTAGGTCAGCAGCTTCTGCGTTTCGGCGGCGCGGGCTTGGTCGCTGGTAGTGCCGAACACCACTGCGATCAGGCGCATGCCGTCACGCACGGCCGAGGCGGCCAGGCAGTAGCCGGCTTCTTCGGTGTGGCCGGTTTTCAGGCCATCGACCGTCTTGTCGCGCCACAGCAACAGGTTGCGGTTGGGCTGCTTGATGTTGTTCCAGAAGAATTCCTTCTGGGAATAGATCGCGTAGTGCGCCGGGTCTTCATGGATGATCGCGCGGGCCAGGATGCCGATGTCATGGGCCGTGGAGTAGTGGTCCGGGTTCGGCAGGCCGGTGGGGTTCATGAAGTGGCTGTTGACCATGCCCAGCTTCTGCGCCTGGGCATTCATCATGTCGGCAAAGGCATCCTCGGAGCCGGCGATGTGCTCGGAGAGCGCGACGGTGGCATCGTTACCCGACTGGATGATGATCCCGTGCAGCAGGTCGCTGACCGATACCTGGGAGCCGACCTTGATGAACATCCGCGAACCGCCGGTGCGCCAGGCGTTCTCGCTGACGGTCACCATGTCGGTGTCCTTGATCTGGCCCCGGTGGATTTCCAGGGTGGCGATGTAGGCCGACATCAATTTGGTCAGGCTCGCCGGCGGCAGGCGCTCGTCGCCGTTGCTTTCGACCAGTACCTGGCCGCTGTTGGCTTCCATCAGCACGTAGGCCTTGGCCGCCAGTTGAGGCGGGGCGGGAACCATTTGCGTGACATCGGCAGCCCAGGCGGGCGTGGTCAACAGTGGAACGAGCAGGCACAAGCGTTTGGCAAAGGTGGTGATGTTCATCCGTCTCTCGAAATGGTTGTTAAGGCGAATCTTCTTGGTTCGGGCTCGAGCTTCGAGCCACTTGCTGCCGGCTGCCGTCCGTGGCCGCCGTTCATTCGGTGACCACGCTCGGCGTGCCGAGGTTGGCCATGCGAATCGTGTTCTGCATTTGCTGTGCATCGTTCTGCGAGGCGATCGGCCCCAGCCGCACACGGTACAGGGTTTGCTGGTTACGCACGATCGGGCTGGTAAAAGCCGGGGCGCTCACCATCGAGCCCAGCTTCGACCGGAGCAGTTCGGCAGCGTCCGGGTTGGCGAAGGCTCCCACCTGGAGAAACAGGCCAGTTGCTTGCGCAGAAGCGTTTTTTTTTGGGTCGATCGCCACGGGCTGCACGGCCGGCGCATGCTGCTCAGGCGGAGGCGTGTATTGCTCGATGGTCCCGGCGCTGGCGGTGAGCGCCGGTTGGAGAGGCGGCGTACTGACGACCGGTTCCTTGAGCATCAACGGCGCAGGACGGCCACGGGCCGCCCACCACTGGGCTGGGTCGATACCCTCGACGCGCACCCGCGCAGTGCCGATCTCGGCGTAGCCGAGCTTCTTGGCGGCTGCATAGGAGAGGTCGATGATCCGGTCGGAATAGAACGGGCCGCGATCGTTGACCCGCAGGATCACGCTACGGTTGTTATCGAGGTTGGTTACCCGAACGTAGCTGGGCAGCGGCAACGTCTTGTGCGCTGCACTCATGCCGTAGAGGTCGTACACCTCGCCATTGGCGGTGTTCTGGCCATGGAACTTGGTGCCGTACCAGGACGCAGTGCCGGTAGCCACGTAACTTTTGGAGTCGGCCATGGGGAAGTAGGTCTTGCCCAGCACGGTGTAGGGGTTGGCCTTGTAGGGCCCGGTGTGCAAGGTAGGCACCGCATCGGGGATCTTGTTGACGTCCACGTCCCACCAAGGGGCGCCGTCCTTGTGCGCGTGGTTGATATCGAGCCCGGGCTGTGCAGCAACCTTGTAGCCGGTCGAGGGCGTGCGGCTGCCGGTTGAACAGCTGGCAACCAACAGGGCCGCCGCGCCGCAGACCATCAGCTTCACGGATGTGCTCGTAACCAGAAACCGCATTTATTTACCGCCCCGTACCTGGATCAGACGATCCGCCAATTGATGCACCGCCATCGCGTACATCGCGCTGCGGTTATACCGCGTGATCACATAGAAATTCTTCTGGCCCATCCAGTATTCAGGGCCTTGGTCGCCGTCGAGCATGAACGCTGTGACCGGCTCATCGTCGCGCAGCGCATCATGACTCGACCACCCCAGCGCTCGCAACTCCCCAACGGTACGATCAGGGTCCAGACCCGCACTCAAACCACTCTGAGCCCGGCTGCCTTGCAGCTGTGCGCGGCTGACCACGCCCTGCCCCGCCACCCAGCCGTGGCGGGCGAAGTAGCTGGCGACACTGCCGATGGCGTCGTCTGGGTCGCTCCAGATATTGATGTGGCCGTCGTTGTCGAAATCCACCGCGTAGGCCCGAAAGCTACTGGGCATGAACTGCGGCAAGCCCATTGCACCTGCGTAGGAGCCCTTGAGGGTGAGCGGGTCGACCTGCTCCTCCCGAGCCAGCAACAGGAACTCGCGCAGCTCCTTGCGGAAAAAGTCTGCGCGGGGCGGGTAATCGAAGCCCAGTGTCGACAAGGCATCGATCACTCGGTAATTACCGGTGTTACGGCCGAAGAACGTCTCGACGCCGATGATGGCGACGATCACTGAAGCCGGCACCCCGTATTGCTGCTCGGCACGCGCCAGGGCGGCCTCGTGCTGGCGCCAGAAGTCCACACCACGGGCAATGCGCGCGTCGGTGATGAACATGGGCCGGTAGTCCTTCCACGGTTTGACCCGTTCGGCAGGCCGGGAGATGGCGTCGAGAATTGCCTGCTTGCGCTTGGCCTCGCGGAACACCCCCATCAACTGCTCGCTGGCAAAGCCGTAGTCGCGGGTCATTTCACCGACGAACTCGGTCACCTGCGCAGAGCCGTCGTAGTCCCCCGCCTGGGCCGGGCCACTGAGCAGGCCCGCCAGGCCGACCCAAGGGATGTGTCGCGTGGCCCATGCCCGCATTGACTGCATTGTTGACGTCACCTTACTCAAACCTGTGCGATCCATTTGCGGTGGGTATGGATCGACATCAAAACCCCAAACGCTGACAGTAGCGTCACCAGCGAAGTTCCGCCGTAGCTAATGAAGGGCAGCGGCACCCCTACAACTGGCAACAAGCCACTGACCATGCCGATATTGACGAACACATAAACGAAGAAGGTCATCGTCAGGCTGCCTGCCAACAGCTTGCCGTAGAGCGTCTGCGCCTGAGCGGTGATCACCAGCCCGCGGCCGATCAGCGCCAGGTAGATCAACAGCAGTGCGCAGATACCCACCAGGCCAAACTCCTCGCCAAGCACCGCGATGATGAAGTCGGTGTGGCTTTCGGGCAGAAAGTCCAGGTGCGATTGCGTACCCATCAGCCAGCCTTTGCCGAACACCCCGCCCGAACCGATCGCGGCCTTGGACTGAATGATGTTCCAGCCAGTGCCCAGCGGGTCGCTTTCCGGATCGAGGAAGGTCAGGATGCGTTGCTTCTGATAGTCATGCATGAAGAAGAACCACATCACCACCGCTGCTGGCACTGCCGCCGCGACCACGCTCAGTATCCAGCGCCAGCGCAGGCCTGCCATGAACAAAACGAAAGCACCTGAAGCCAGAATCAACAGCGAAGTACCCAGGTCGGGTTGGCGCACGATCAGCACGAACGGCACACCGATCAGGCCCAGGCTCGCCACCACATGCTTGAGGTGCGGCGGCAGGTTGCGCTTGGACAGGTACCAGGCGATGGTTGCCGGCATGATGATCTTCATGAATTCCGACGGTTGGAAGCGGATCACCCCGGGAATGTTGATCCAGCGCGTGGCGCCCATGGCGTTATGGCCCATCACGTCCACTGCCACCAGCAGCACCACCCCGATCACGTAGGCGAGGGGCACCCACCGAGCCATGAAACGTGGCTCGACCTGCGCGATGACGAACATCGATACCAGGCCGATCCCGAACGAAGACGCCTGCTTGATCAACAAATCCCAGCTTTTGCCACTGGCCGAATACAGCACGAACAGGCTGCCGGAGGCCAGGATCAGCAGGAGGATCAACAGGGGGCCGTCGACATGAATGCGCTGCAGGAACGATGCGCGCCGGCGCATCACGTCTTCGCTCGACAGAATGCGGTCGAAGTTATTCTTCACGTGCCTTGCTCCCGCTGTCGGTGGTGCTGGCGATTTCGGGTTTGAGCTGCCCATCGGGGCCCAGCAGCCAGGCGTCCATCACTTCGCGCAGCACCGGCGCCGCAACGCCGGAGCCGGCCTCGCCGTTTTCCAGCATCACCGAAACGGCGATGCGCGGGTTGTCGGCAGGCGCGAAACCTACGAACAAGGCATGGTCGCGGTGGCGCTCCTTGACCTTGCTGCGGTCGTATTTCTCGCCCTGGCGGATCGCGACCACCTGCGCCGTCCCGCTCTTGCCGGCCACCCGGTAGGGCGAGCCGAGAAACGCCTTGCGCGCGGTGCCGCGCAGATTCTGGGTGACTTGCTCCATGCCGTGGGTAACCCGCGCCCAGTCACCGGGGTCACGCAGCACGATGTTCGGGATCGGGTCTTGATCTACGGGTGGCTGGCCGCCGATGGCCTTGGCCAGGCGGGGGCGGTTCCAGCGGCCCTTGTTAGCGATCAATGCAGTGGCCTGGGCCAACTGCAACGGCGTGACCTGCATGTATCCCTGGCCAATGCCGAGGATCACGGTTTCCCCAGGGAACCAGGCCTGGCGGCGGGTCAAGCGCTTCCACTGGCGGTCAGGCATCAGCCCGGGCGCCTCCTCGAACATGTCCAGGGACACCTTGCGGCCGATGCCGAAACGGCCCAGATAATCAGACAGCCGATCAATACCCAGCTTGTGAGCCAGGTCATAGAAATAAGTGTCGTTGGAACGCATGATGGCGGTGTCCAGGTCAACCCAACCGTCGCCTGAGCGGTTCCAGTTGCGGTATTTGTGGTCGACATTGGCCAGTTGGTAATAGCCGGGGTCGAACACCCGCGAGCTCGGCGTAACCACACCGCCGTCAAGGCCTGCGATGGCCACGGCCGGCTTGATGGTCGAGCCTGGCGGATAAAGGCCCCGCAGTACGCGGTTGAACAGTGGCCTGTCGATCGAGTCGCGCAGTTCGGCGTAGGCCTTGAAGCTGATGCCGGTAACGAAAGGGTTCGGATCGAAGCTGGGCTGGCTCACCATGGCCAGCACCTCGCCGTTACGCGGGTCGAGTGCCACGATCGCGCCACGGCGCCCACCCAGGGCCTTTTCAGCAGCTTCCTGTAGCTTCACGTCCAGCGTCAGCACGAGGTCCTTGCCGGGCTCGGGGTCGGTTCGCTTGAGCACGCGCATCACCCGGCCTCGGGCATTGGTCTCTACCTCTTCATAGCCAACCTGCCCATGAAGCTCATCTTCGTAGAAGCGCTCGATGCCCGTCTTGCCGATCTGGTGGGTGCCACTGTAGGCCACCGGGTCCAGGCTCTTGAGCTCTTTTTCGTTGATCCGGCCCATGTACCCTACCGAATGCGCGAAATGCTCGCCCTGCGGGTAATGGCGGGTCAATTGAGCGACGACGTCCACACCGGGCAGGCGAAACTGGTTCACGGCGATGCGGGCGATCTGCTCTTCGCTGAGCTCCATCAGGATCGGCACCGGTTCGAAGGGCCGACGCCCCTGGCGCAGGCGCTTCTCCAGCAACGCGCGATCATCGGCACTCAGGCCGAGCACTTCCACGACGGTATCGAGTGTTTCCTGCCATTTCCCCGCGCGTTCCCGAGTGATACTCAGGTTGAAGCTGGGCCGGTTGTCTGCGATTACCACGCCATTACGGTCGTAGATCATCCCACGAGGTGGCGGGATGGGCTGCACATGGACGCGGTTGTTTTCAGAAAGCGTGGAGTGGTACTCGTACTGGATCACCTGCAGGTAATACAGCCGCCCGATCAGCACGCATAACAGGCACACCACCACCACGGCACCGACCAACACGCGTGTGCGTACCAGGCGCGCGTCCTTTTCGTGGTCCTTGAGGCGAATGGGCTGGGTCATGGCACGCTGCGCATGGCGTTATTTGTGGTACGGGTGCCCGGACAGCACGGTCCAGGCACGGTAGATCTGCTCGCCGATCAGGATACGCACCAGCGGGTGTGGCAAGGTCAGTGGCGACAGCGACCACCGCTGCTCGGCCCGCGCGCATACCTCGGGCGCCAGCCCCTCGGGGCCGCCCACCATGAGGTTCACGGTACGTGCGTCCAGCCGCCAGCGATCCAGCTCCACAGCCAGTTGCTCGGTGCTCCAGGGCTTGCCATGCACCTCCAGAGTGACGACGCGCTCGCCAGGTTGCACCTTGGCCAACATCGCCTCGCCTTCCTGGCGGATCATCCGCGCCACGTCGGCATTCTTGCCCCGGGTGGTCAACGGAATCTCCACAAGCTCCAGGGGCAGCTCGGGCGGCAGGCGCTTGGCATACTCCTGCCAGCCCTGCTCCACCCAGCCGGGCATGCGCGAGCCCACCGCGATCAGACGAATTCGCACAGCAGGCGCTTAGGCTTGTTCGTCAGGGCCGTGAGCGGCGCGGCTCTGCTCGGCGCCCTTCCACAGGCGCTCCAGGTCGTAGAACTGGCGAGCGGCGGAGGTCATCACGTGAACCACCACGTCGCCTAGGTCCAGCAGCACCCAGTCGCTGTCGCCCTTGCCCTCTTCGGAGAGCGGCTGCACGCCTTGGGCCTTCACCTTCTCACGCACGTGCTCGATCATCGAGTTGACGTGGCGGCTGGAAGTACCGGTGGCAATCAGCATGAAGTCGGTGATGCTGGTCTTTTCCTTTACATCCATGCACAGGATGTCCTGTGCCTTGATGTCTTCGAGGGCGGCGGTGGCCAGTTCCACCAGCGCTTCGCTGTTGAGGGTGTTCTTGCTGTTCATAGAAACTCGTATGTATTCAGGTCATATGCGCGCCCGCAAGGGGCTACGCGAGTATTCACAATGGCTTACGGTACAGACCGTTAGCCTCGATATAAGCCAGTACAGCATCGGGTACCAGGAACCGTACCGACTGGCCGTTGGCAAGCGATTGCCGGATTTGCGTGGCAGACACCGCCAGGGGGGTCTGCCAGACGAACGTGATATTGCCTGCAGGCCCGGTGAGCGCGTGAGGGTCGGTCACCTGGCGAGCGGCGAGCAAGTCACGCAGCGCCTCGGGGGCTTCCACATCGGCATCCGGCCGCTGCAGCACGATGATGTGGCAATGCTGCAGCAAGGCTTCCCAGCGATGCCACCCCGGCAGCCCGCAAAAGGCATCCCAGCCCAATAACAGAAACAATGGGGCCTGCTCCCCCAGCTCGGCGCGCATCGACTCCAGGGTGTCGACGGTATACGAGGGCTTGTCGCGCAGCAGCTCCCGCCCGTCGACCCGCAAAGGCGCCGCGCCCTGCACGGCCAGCTCGACCATGCGCAGGCGCTGCTGCGGCGCCACTTGCGGGGTGTCGCGGTGCGGCGGGCGGAAGTTGGGCACCAGGCGCAACTCGTCCAGTGCCAGCAGGTCGGCCACTTCCAGCGCGCTGCGCAGGTGGCCGATGTGCACAGGGTCGAAGGTGCCCCCCAGTACTCCCGTGCGCCGGAGCCCGCTTGCCTGCCCGCTCAATGGCTCGACTCACCGCGCAGCTGGCCATCGCCGATGACCACGTACTTCTCGCAGGTCAAGCCTTCCAGGCCGACCGGCCCCCGGGCGTGAATCTTGTCGGTGGAAATACCGATTTCCGCACCCAGGCCGTATTCGAAGCCATCGGCGAAGCAAGTTGGGGTGTTGAGCATCACCGAGGCGGAATCCACCTCGGCAAGGAAGCGGCGCCCCTCGCCCTGGTGATCGGTGACGATCGAGTCGGTGTGGTGCGACCCGTAGTGGTTGATATGCTCGATGGCTGCGTCCAGGTCCTCGACCACCTTCACAGAAAGAATCGGCGCGAGGTACTCGGTGCTCCAGTCTTCTTCGTTGGCCACCTGAACATCGACGATCTCGCGGGTGCGCTCGCAGCCGCGCAGCTCCACACCTTTTTCTCGGAACTGGGCGACCATCGCCGGCAGGAACGCCTCGGCGACCACCTCATTGACCAACAGGGTTTCCATCGCGCCGCAGATGCCATAGCGGTAGGTCTTGGCGTGGAAGGCGATGCGCTGGGCCTTGGGCAGGTCGGCGTACGCCGACACGTACACATGGCAGATGCCGTCGAGGTGCTTGATCACCGGCACCCGGGCGTCGCGGCTGATACGCTCGATCAGGCCGCGCCCTCCCCGGGGCACGATGATGTCGACATACTCCGGCATGGTGATCAGCGCGCCGACCGCTTCACGATCGGTGGTTTCGACCACCTGCACCACTGCCGGCGGCAACCCGGCCTGCTCCAGGCCCTGGGCAATGCAACGGGCGATGGCACGGTTGGACTCGATGGCCTCCGACCCTCCACGCAGGATGGTGGCATTGCCCGACTTCAGGCAAAGGCTGGCCGCATCGATGGTCACGTTCGGCCGCGATTCGTAGATGATGCCGACCACGCCCAGCGGCACGCGCATCTTGCCGACCTGGATACCCGAGGGGCGGTAGCTCATGTCGCGGATCGCGCCCACTGGGTCTGGCAGGGCCGCGACCTGGCGCAGGCCCTCGATCATGCCGTCTATGCGCGCCGGGGTCAGCTCGAGGCGATCTAGCAGCGCCGGGTCGAGCCCGGCTGCGCGGCCGGCGGCCATGTCCTGTGCATTGGCGCTGGCCAGTTGCGGGCGCGCGGCGTCCAGGGCGGCGGCAGTGGCCAGCAGCGCACGGTTCTTCTGCCCGGTGCTGGCGCGGGCGATAGCCCGCGAGGCATCGCGGGCGGCACGCCCGAGGCGGGCCATGTAGTCAAGAACGGACTCGGTCATGGGATCTGGGCTTGATCTGCGGGGAAAGCGGCTGATTATAGCGAGCGCGCCGCCCCACGCCCAGCGCTGCCGGGCAGAAGGTTGGTAAACAGCTGTAACAATCTCTGTTAAGGGCCAATTCAGCAGTGCGTTGCTATCATCGGTGGCCGTGAACCACTGCCGAGCATTGCACACCGTGCCATCCCCCCTGCCAGACGCTTTCTTCGACCGCGATGCGCAATGCGTGGCGCGCGCCCTGCTGGGCAAGGTCATCCGCCACCGTCAGGGCCCGCTGTGGCTGGCGGCGCGGATCATCGAGACCGAAGCCTATTACCTGGCCGACAAAGGCAGCCACGCCTCCTTGGGTTACACCGAAAAGCGCAAGGCGCTCTTTCTGGATGGCGGGCACATCTACATGTATTACGCCCGCGGCGGCGATTCGCTCAATTTCAGTGCCCACGGCCCCGGCAATGCCGTGCTGATCAAGGCAGGGTTCCCCTGGGTCGACTCCCTCAGCGACGCCAACGCCCTGGCCCAGATGCAACTGAACAATCCTGATGCCAAAGGCAACCCGCGCGCACCTGAGCGCCTTTGTGCCGGGCAGACACTGCTGTGCCGGGCACTGGGCCTGAAAGTGCCCCGCTGGGACGCTCAGCGCTTCGACCCTGACCACTTGTATGTCGACGACTGCGGCATCACCGTGCAACGGGTCATCCAGACCACGCGGCTGGGCATCCCCCGTGGCCGTGACGAACACCTGCCCTATCGTTTTGTCGACGCCGACCATGCCCGCCATTGCACCCGGAACCCGCTTCGCCGGGGCCAGGTCGAAGGCCGCGATTACCAGATCTTGACCGAAGGAATGCCCCTATGGCCTGGCTCGAAAGCCTGAATGCCTGGCTCGGCGCCCACCCGCAGTGGTTGGGCTTCGCCGTTTTCATAACCGCCTGCATCGAGTGCCTGGCGATCGCCGGGCTCATCGTGCCAGGCACCGTGATGCTCTTCGCCATTGCCGCGCTCGCCGGTGGCGGGGCTTTGGGCCTAGGGGAAACGCTGCTGCTGGGGTACCTGGGCGGCCTGCTGGGCGACGCGCTTTCGTACGCAATCGGCCGCGGCCTGCATCAGAACATCCGCAACCTGCCGGGCCTGCGCAGCCATCCGCAGTGGCTTTCGGGCGCTGAAAGCTATGTAACACGCTACGGCATTGCGAGCCTGCTGATCGGGCGCTTCATCGGCCCTTTGCGGCCCATGCTGCCGATGGTGGCAGGCATGCTGGAGATGCCTGTATTGCGCTTTGCACTGGTCAGTTTGCTGGCTGCGGCCGGTTGGTCGGTGGCGTACCTGATGCCCGGCTGGATGGCGGGCGCTGCCGTGCGCTTGCCGCTGCCCGATGGGTTCTGGCCACAGGCAGCGGTGGTGGCCTGCGGCATCGCCGCACTGGTGGGCCTGAGCGCGCACAGCGCATGGCACCAGAAGCCACGCACGATCCTGCTGGTGGCGGGTACGGCCTTCGCCCTGCTGCTGGCAATACTGGTCGGCTGGCCCTGGCTCAATGCCTTCGACCAAGGCCTGAGCAGCCTGGTGCAGGAGCACCGAAGCGCGGCGATGGATCACGCAGTGGTCATGGTGACCCGCCTGGGCGACTTCCGTACCCAGCTGTTCCTCGGCGGCCTGCTGGTGCTCACCCTGGCAATCGCGCGCCAGTGGCGCAGCGCATTGTTCGCCGGCGGTACGCTGGTGGCCACCGCGCTGGGCAACACCGTGCTCAAAGCCTTCTTCGGCCGGGCCCGGCCTGAAGTGCTGCTCGACCCGCTCACCAGTTTCAGCATGCCCAGTGGCCATAGCTCCGGCACATTCGCCTTCTGCCTGACGCTGGCGCTGCTCGCAGGCCGAGGCCAACCGCCACGGATGCGCCTTGCGTGGATCCTCATCGGCTGTGTACCCGCACTGGCGGTAGCTTTTTCACGGGTTTACCTGGGGGCGCACTGGCCCAGCGACGTGATCGCCGGCGCCCTGCTCGCGGCGACCATGTGCGCGGCCTCGTTCGCGCTGAGCCAACGCTACTACCGCCTCCCCCCCATGCCGGCGCGGGCCTGGTGGCTGGTACTTCCTGTTTGTGCGGCCTGGCTGGCATTCAGCGCAACCCATGCCCTGCCGCATGCACTGATGCGCTACGAATACTAAGGCTGGCGCGGCAGCGCCGCGCAGGGGGCGGTATCAGAAACGAAACACTTCCATGTCGGTACGGATAGGCGTAGCCAGCGGAATCTTGGATTTCTCCGGCACGTCGTCCTTGCGGGCCTGGGCGGGCGCCTTGCGGGGCTCGTCGGCAACCGACTGGCTGGCCAGCGGCTTGAGCGACGCGCTCATTTGCTCGGCCAGGCGCTGCAACAGCACGCCCTGTGCCTGCACCTGCGCCGCGGCGCTGCCAGCATGTTTTTCTTCGAGGTGAATGATCTTGTTGTCACGCACCTGGCCACGCCGGTCGATCAGCCGCCACTGTGCATCGAGCACCGCCGGCTGGTCTGTGCCGGAGTCCAGGCGGGTAATCGACAGCAGCACCTGTACATCAGGGGTGAAAGTGTTTGCCGAAGGCGCCAGCATCACACGCTGGCTGTCCAGCCGCCATGCCAGCTGGCGCAACAGCAATTGATCGATATCCGAAGACAGGCTGCCAGCCCAGCGCCCTTCGGTCGACGCCCTCAGGCTGCCGTCCGGCTGGCGTTGCAGCAAGGTCTCACGTTGCAGGTAATCGGCCACCGATACCGGGCCGAGCAATACCGCCATGCCAGCCTGATGGGGCTGGCCCGGATTACCGCTGTCGAGCTGATAAAGCGCGGCCGGGCGCTGTGAACTACAACCGGCAAGGCCCAGCAGCCCCACTAGCACCATCAATACAGGAAGACGCGAAAAGGTCATCATTTTATCCAGGCGGCAATAACGATGAACGCCGCAGTGCCATAGCTACGAGAACAAGCGGCAGAGCAATCTGCCGTAACAAAGGCGCATATCATCCGCGAATGTGCGCCATTTCTCCAGTGCTCAAGGGCTGATCGGCCAACCTGGCACCGCCAAAGGCGCTCAGGTTGGCCTTCGGTGGGTCAGGCGGGCCTTTCCACCGTCAGTGCGTCCACCCGCTGGAAGCCACGGGGCAGTTTATTGCCCCGCCGGCCGCGCTCGCCCTTGTAATGCTCCAGGTCATCGCCCTTGAGCGACAGCGTACGCTTGCCAGCCTGCAACACAAGCGTAGCGCCCTGGGCTATTACCGCGATGCCGGTGACGTATTCCTCACGGCTTGCAACGCGATCGCCGGGCACACCGATGATCTTGTTGCCCTTGCCCTTGGCCAATTGGGGGAGGTCTGCAATGCGGAACACCAACAGCCGCCCCTCGGTAGTGACCGCCGCCAGGCAGTCGTTCTCGCGATCGCCGATGGCTTGCGGGGCGATCACCTTGGCGCCGTTAGGCAGGCTCACCAGGGTTTTCCCCGCCTTGTTCTTGGCCTGCAGGTCTTCGCCCTTGACCACGAAGCCGTAGCCGGCATCGGAAGCGATCACATACAGCGCCTGGTCGTCGGGCATCAGCACACACTCGAACTGCGCACCGGGCGGCGGGGTGAGCCGGCCGGTGAGCGGCTCGCCCTGGCCCCGAGCCGACGGCAGTGTGTGGGCGGCCACTGAATAGCTGCGCCCGGTGGAATCGATGAATACGGCGAATTGGTTGGAGCGCCCCTGGGCACTGAGCTTGAAGCCGTCGCCAGCCTTGTAGGAAAGCCCGGTGGCATCGATGTCATGACCCTTGGCGCAGCGCACCCAGCCTTTCTCGGACAGCACCACCGTGACTGGCTCGGTCGGCATCAGCTCGTTATCGGCCAGGGCACGGGCCTCGGCGCGCTCTACGATGGGTGAGCGGCGCTCGTCGCCGTAGGTCTTGGCGTCGGCGATCAGCTCGCTGCGCACCAGCTTCTTGAGCTTGGCTTCACTGCCCAGCAGCGCCAGCAGGCTTTCGCGCTCCTTGACCAGCGCATCCTGCTCATCGCGGATCTTCATCTCTTCAAGCCGCGCCAGTTGGCGCAGGCGGGTATCGAGGATGTAGTCGGCCTGGGTTTCGGACAGCGCGAAGCGCTCGATCAAGCGCGCCTTGGGGTGATCCTCGGTGCGGATGATGTGGATCACTTCATCCAGGTTGAGGTAAGCGACCAGCAAGCCATCGAGCAGGTGCAGGCGGCGCTCGACTTTGTCCAGGCGGAACTGCAGCCGGCGCCGCACGGTGCGCAGGCGGAACTCCAGCCACTCCTGCAACAGCGCGCGCAGGTTCTTCAACTGCGGCCGGCCATCCAGGCCAATGATATTGACGTTGACCCGGTAGGTGCTTTCCAGGTCCGTGGTGGCGAACAAATGCTGCATCAGCGCCTCGACATCCACTCGGTTGGAGCGCGCGATGATGACGATGCGGCAAGGGTTTTCGTGGTCGGACTCATCACGCAGGTCGGCGACCATGGGCAGCTTCTTGGCCTGCATCTGCGCTGCGATCTGCTCCAGCACCTTGGCACCGGAGACCTGGTGAGGGAGCGCGGTGACGACGATATCGCCGTCTTCGACTCGGTAGACCGCCCGCATGCGCACCGAACCGCGGCCGTTCTCATAGATCTTCAGCAGTTCGCTGCGCGGGGTGACGATCTCGGCTTCGGTGGGGTAGTCAGGGCCGGGGATGTGCTCGCACAACTGCTCGACCGTGGCCTTGGGGTCATCGAGCAGGCGTACACAGGCAGCGGCGACTTCACGCAGGTTGTGCGGCGGTACATCGGTGGCCATGCCCACGGCGATGCCGGTGGTGCCGTTGAGCAGGATATTGGGCAGGCGTGCCGGCAATACGGCTGGCTCGTCGAGGGTGCCATCGAAGTTCGGTACCCAGTCGGCGGTGCCCTGCCCCAGCTCGCTGAGCAGCACTTCGGAATAGCGCGACAGCCGCGCCTCGGTATAGCGCATGGCAGCGAAGGATTTTGGATCGTCCGGCGCACCCCAGTTACCTTGGCCATCGACTAAGGTATAGCGATAGCTGAAGGGCTGGGCCATCAGCACCATGGCTTCATAGCAGGCGGAGTCACCGTGAGGGTGAAACTTGCCGAGCACGTCGCCGACGGTTCGGGCAGACTTTTTGTGCTTGGCGTCGGCGTCCAGGCCCAGCTCGCTCATGGCGTAGACGATGCGCCGCTGAACCGGCTTGAGGCCGTCGCCGATGTGCGGCAACGCGCGGTCCATGATCACGTACATGGAGTAGGTCAGGTAGGCCTGTTCGGTGAAGTCAGCCAGTGAGCGGCGTTCTACGCCGTCCAGGCTGAGGTCCAGGGAGTTGCTCATGCAAGCCTCATGGTGTCGGATGTTGGCGCAGCAGCAGTGTGCCGCCACGCTGGTTGAATTCAAGTCGTTTCAGGGCGCTCATGCCCAGCAGCACGGTGCTGTCGCCCATGCCCGGCATCACCACCGCGCTCACGTCGCGTAGCTCGATGCCGCCCAACGAGAGGCTGGCCACCCGGCTTCGAGCGCCCTCGGCCAGGCCATTGGCGGTGCTGAGCGTCACCGGCGCACCGGTGGGCAGCCCCAGGCCCGCTGCCAGCTCGGCGGGTACCGCAACCTGCGTGGCGCCGGTATCGACCATGAAGGTCACCGGCTGGCCGTTGACCTTGCCGCTGGCAACGAAATGGCCTTGCCGGTTCGCCTGCAGCCGAACTTCGATCACGCCATTGGCCAGCGCCGTAGCGACCTGCTGGTTGGGGTTTTCCTGACGCGCCTCCCAGCTGCCGAAAAAACGCGTGGCCAGGAAGATCCCTGCCACCCAAGCGGCAATCAGCAGCAGCTTGCCGGCACGGCTGCCAGGCGGCGCAGCACCGCTCATGGTGTGCTCATCCAGCCCCCGGCGGGCGCGGCGAAGCGCCAGACCACCGGGCGGGTTTCGCCGTCCTGGCGCTTCCACTGGTTGTTGTCGGTGCCTACCCAGGCGCCGTCTTCATCGAGCGCCAGGGCTTCGGTCAAGCCGTAGATCTCCCGATACCGGCGCTGAGGGGCCAGCGCGGTGCCGGCGAATGACCAGCACGCCTCCACCTTGGCCGATGCGGCGTCTCGACGGCAGATACGATAGGCATTGCGCTCCAGAGTGAAGAGCTTGCCGCGGTACAGCGCCAAGTCGGAGAAGTCCAGGCTTACGGCCGCCTTGGGGTCCACAGCACTGGGCTGGCTGCCGCCTTCGCTGAGCAATACGCAACTGCCGTCGCAGCCCCACTGGCCATCGCGTTCCCGGACCCGCAGCAGGCCGCGCTTTTCGCGCTCCGCCGCCAACCACAGCTGCTTGCCATCAGGCGATACGGCGAGCCCCTCGAAGATCGCATTGAAGTGCTGGAGCATGCCGGCCTTACGGGCCTGGGCAATCACTTCAGGCGCGAACGGCAGCCACTGCGCCGCCCCTTGCGCAGGGATCTTCAGCACAGCGGCATGGGCCTCGCTGACCAGATAGGTGTTGCCCTGGGCATCGCAACTAACCCCCTCGAAGTCATGGGCCCCGCCACGCACCACAGCTGCGGCGCTGGCAGTGGCGCGCAGTTTCCAGTCAAGGCCGGTGTCTGGGGCTGCCGGCGCGTCGAAGGTACGCGGCTCAGCCCGCCAGGCCGAGCCGCCGCGCTCGAAGCGGTAAAGGCGGTCGTCGTCACGGTCCGACTCGCCCCACAGCGCACCGCCACATTCGGCAAGCCCGGAGAGATTGCCCTGGGCCATGCCGTCGATGGCATGCTCACCTTGCAGCACCAGCTCAGGCTGGGCGGCTGCCGCGAACAGGGGCAATGCCAGCAACCCCAACAGCAGCCCTGCCGATGGCCTCAAACCAGCACCTCGGCAAGGTTGCCCTTGGCCTCCAGCCAGCTCTTGCGATCGGCCGCGCGCTTTTTCGCCAGCATCATGTCCATGATTTCGCGGGTAGGCTCCAACTCGCCCAGCGCCAGTTGCACCAGGCGGCGGGTGTTGGGGTCCATGGTGGTTTCACGCAATTGAGGCGGGTTCATTTCGCCCAGCCCTTTGAAGCGGGTCACCTGAGGCTTGCCGCGCTTCTTCTCGGCCACCAGGCGGTCGAGGATGCCGTCGCGCTCGGCTTCGTCCAGGGCGTAGTAGATTTCCTTGCCCAAGTCGATGCGGTACAGCGGCGGCATGGCCACATACACGTGGCCGGCCTCCACCAGCGGGCGAAAATGCTGCACGAACAGTGCGCAGAGCAAGGTGGCGATGTGCAGGCCGTCGGAGTCGGCGTCGGCGAGGATGCAGACCTTGCCGTAGCGCAGTTGCGAGAGGTCGGTGGCACCGGGGTCGACACCAATGGCCACGGCGATGTTGTGCACCTCCTGGCTGGCCAGCACTTCGTTGCCGTCTACTTCCCAGGTGTTGAGGATCTTGCCGCGCAGCGGCAGGATGGCCTGGAATTCTTTGTCACGCGCCTGCTTGGCCGAGCCGCCGGCCGAGTCGCCCTCGACCAGAAACAACTCGGCACGTGCTGGGTCTTGCCCTGCGCAGTCAGCGAGCTTGCCGGGAAGGGCCGGGCCCTGGGTGATGCGCTTGCGCTCGACTTTCTTGCTGGCTTTCAGGCGCCGGCCAGCGTTGCTGATGGCCAGCTCCGCCAGCTGCAGGCCCAGCTCCGGGTGCTCGTTGAGCCACAGGCTGAAGGCGTCTTTCACGACACCGGAAACGAACGCCGCCGCCTCGCGGGACGACAGCCGCTCCTTGGTTTGCCCGGAAAACTGCGGGTCCTGCATCTTGGCCGACAGCACGAAGGCAATACGTTCCCAGACATCTTCCGGGGCCAGCTTCAACCCGCGCGGCAACAGGTTGCGGAATTCGCAGAACTCGCGCATGGCGTCGAGCAGGCCTTGGCGCAACCCGTTGACATGGGTGCCGCCCTGCGCGGTCGGGATCAGGTTGACGTAGCTTTCCTGGATGCTCTCGCCGCCTTCGGGCAGCCAGAGCAGCGCCCAGTCGACGGCTTCCTTGTTGCCGGCCAGGCTGCCGCAGAACGGCTCCAGCGGCAGCCGCTCGACATCGGCCACCGAGTCGGCCAGGTACGAGCGCAGGCCGTCTTCGTAATGCCACTGCACCTTCTCGCCGCTGCCTTTGTCTTCGAAGGTGACCTCAAGGCCCGGGCACAACACGGCCTTGGCCTTGAGCACATGCTTGAGGCGGCTGACGGAAAATTTCGGAGAATCGAAATATTTCGGGTCTGGGGAGAAATAGACGCTGGTGCCGGTATTGCGCTTGCCCACGCTGCCGACCACTTCCAGGTCGGTGGCCTTGAAGCCGTCGGCGAAGGTCATCTGGTATTCATTGCCGTCACGCTTGACCCGCACTCGCACCTGGGTGGAGAGGGCGTTGACCACCGAGATGCCCACCCCGTGCAGGCCGCCGGAAAACTGGTAGTTCTTGTTGGAAAACTTACCGCCAGCGTGCAGCTTGGTGAGGATCAGCTCGACGCCCGGCACGCCTTCTTCGGGGTGGATGTCGACTGGCATGCCGCGGCCGTCATCGACGACTTCCAAGGAGTGATCGGCGTGGAGGATCACCTGGATGGAGCTCGCATGGCCGGCCAGGGCCTCGTCGACGCTGTTGTCGATGACCTCCTGGGCCAAGTGATTGGGGCGGCTGGTGTCGGTGTACATGCCCGGGCGTTTGCGCACCGGGTCGAGGCCCGAGAGGACTTCGATGGCGTCGGCGTTATAGGAACTCGCGCTGGGGGTGGCCATGGGGTCTCGTCGTCAAAAGGTTGAATCGGGTTTCAGGCCTGCCAATGCCAACAGGCGCGGCAAGCGTTGGGCAAAGCCCTGGTAGCTGTGGTCGCCACCGGTTTGCACATCGACCGCGCAGCCTTGGTAGAACTGCACGGCATGGCGGTAATCGAGGGTTTCATCACCGGACTGCAGCCAGACTTCGATGGCTGCACCCCGCTCGGGCGGCGGTACTTCCAGCTCGGCCAGCGCATCGATGTGGTCGAGCGTGAGCTCCCAGGTTTCACCGCTGTAAAGGTTGGCCTGGGTGCCTAGGTAGCCGTCGAACAGCCGGTGCGGGTTCACCGCCGGGTTGATGAGCACCGCGTGCAGGCCCAAGCGATGGGCCAGGTGGGTCGCATAGTAGCCGCCCAGGGAACTGCCGACCAGCAATGGGTTACCACCCAGTGTTTCGATGGCCTGCTGCAACTGGATGATCGCCTGGCGCGGGTGGTGATGCAGTGCCGGCACCTGAAGCCGCTCTGAAGCGCCCAGGCCCGCCACAGCCTCGCTCAACTGCTGGGCTTTGACCGACAAGG
This sequence comes from Pseudomonas sp. URIL14HWK12:I12, assembly GCF_003097135.1. Lineage (GTDB taxonomy): Bacteria > Pseudomonadota > Gammaproteobacteria > Pseudomonadales > Pseudomonadaceae > Aquipseudomonas. Next base: position 424,130 of record NZ_QEQL01000003.1, on the reverse strand, counting down.
GCGAGCTGTTCAGGCCGTGAATATAAAGGATGCCGCTGCTCATCAGTAACCGCTTCCGCCGAAATCCCGGGAAAATTCAAAACCCTCCACCCGCACGACTGCGGTATCGAGAGTGCCATCGGGGTTCAAACGCAGCCACCGATACCCAGGGGCTGTGCGCTCCACGCCGAAATCCTCCGAGCCTGGGGCGAACTGGATGCAGGTCGACGGCGACGCCAGCAGGCGCACACCATTGCGCTGGGTATCCCACTGCTGATGGATATGCCCCCAAAGAATGGCGCGAACCTGGGGAAAGCGGTCGACTACGGCGAAAAAGGCATCGGCGTTACGCAACCCTATGGGCTCCATCCATTTGCAGCCGATGGACACCGGATGATGATGCAGGCAAATCAGGTGATGGCGAGTGGGTTCATCGGCCAGGCCGTCTTCGAGCAGTTTGAGCTGGTCGTGCGAAAGCAGCCCCGGCACCGACCCTGGCACGGAGGAATCAAGCATGATCACGCGCCAGTTGCCGACATCGGTGACCGGGTCGAGCAATTCGCTTTGCCCGTAAAGGTCCTGCATCACCGCCGACTCATCGTGGTTGCCGGGGATCCAGCGCTTGGGCGCATCGATACCGGAGGTCATGGCCTTGAAGCGGCGATAGGACTCCACGGTGCCATCTTGTGATTGATCGCCCGTGGCCAGCATCAGGTCATAGCGATGCCCGTCGGCTTCCACCCGTTGCAGCACGCGTTCGAGGCTTGCACGGGTGTTCATGCCCAGCAGCTCGCCGTCCTCCTCAGCGAACAAATGGCTGTCGGTCAACTGCAGCAGCAGCACCGAATCTTCAGGCGTTGCGTAAACGTTCGGCAAAACCATCCCCTTTTGGTTGAGCTACGAGCGGCAAGCTCCAAGCTGCAAATAAATTGCGCACTGCCAGCCACCAAGCCCCGCTTGATGCTTACAGCGACAAGCTTGGAGCTTACCTGACCGTTTCGTATTCGTGGCCGCAGGCCAGGCAGTGGCTCAGCCATTCGCCCAGAAAAAGGTTGAGTTGAGCCTTCTCATCGGGCTGGTGCATCGCGGCGTTGGGGTAAGGGTAGATGCTGCGAAACCGCCGGGTGTGCTCGGCGCCCACGACCTCGGCCATGCGCGCGTCATGGTACACCTGCACCTCCATGTGCGGCACCGGGAGCCAAGGCAGGCTGTGCTGCTGGCTGACCCGCAGGGTACTGGTGTAGGGCCCCGCCTGGGTTACCTCCAGCAATAGCACGCCGAGCATTTGATCGCCTTGGGTCATGGCGATCCGCCGCGAACGCTGCTCGCCGCGCATGCCGGGCAGCAGGCGCATCAGGCGGGCGTAGTTGGCCTCGCAGGCCGCTTGCAGCGCGGCGAGGTCTACTCGGTAGCGTTCGCGAAACCTGTTCACTTCCACATCCCCCTGATTTCCTCACGATTGAGCGCCAGCCACTGGATGGCGATGATCGTCGCTGCGTTGATGATCTTCCCGTCGCGCACGGCTTGCAAGGCATCTTCGAACGCCCAGACGCTCACGCGGATGTCCTCGCCTTCAGCCTCCAGGCCATGAAGGCCGCCGGCCTCGCTGCTGTCGCACTGGCCCAGGTACAAATGCACGTATTCGTCGCTGCCGCCGGGCGAAGGAAAATACTTGGTGATCGGCCACAATGCTTTAAGTTGCAGGCCGGCTTCTTCGACCGCTTCGCGACGGCCGACGTCTTCCGGGTCTTCGCCGGGCTTGTCGATCAACCCGGCGACCATTTCGACCAGCCAGGGATTGTCGACCTTCTGCATCGCCCCGACGCGGAACTGCTCGATCAGCACCACTTTGTCGGCGACAGGATCGTACGGCAGCACGCACACCGCATCGTGGCGCACGAACAACTCGCGGCTGATCTGCTTGCCCATGCCGCCGGCAAAGAGCTCATGGCGAAGGTACAGTTTGTCAACCTTGTAGAACCCCTTGAAGCAGTTCTCGCGCTTTTCGATTTCGACCTGGGTCGGTACGGACGCGCTGGCATCGGTCATGGTAATGCTCCTGTCTTCCATGGGGGTTGGGGCGCATCGTAGCGCGGTGCCAAGGCTTGCGCACGCTTTGCGGATCAGAGGCGCAAGTGGGGTCATCTGCGGGTAATTCAAGCCCGAGGCTGGTGGCGAACCGCGCGCGCCGTTTATAGTCCAAGCACGACTTCATACGTGCCCAAGGATATTCATGTCGCTGCCCCGACTGACCGCACTGGCCCTGTTGGTGGCCAGCCTTTCTGCCTGCCAGAGCTTGTTCCAGCCTGCCCAGGACAAACCGTTGCCCAGCCAGCGCGAGGCCTGGGAACACACCAAACCCGGCTGCACCGGCAACGAGTGCCCCCTGGTGAATATAGACACCCTGCACTTTGCCGACGAACCTGCGCTGGACGCGCTGGTACAGCAACGCTTGCTGGCGCTGACCGGCCTCAAGCCGCCACCGGCGAGCCTGCAAGCCTATGAGCAGCAGTTCCTGGCCAGTGCTGCGCCGCGCAATGCCAGCTACCTGCAAGCCAAGGTACGCGAGCAGCATGACGGGCTGGTGATCGTGGAGCTGTCCAGTTACCTGGACAAAGGCGGCGCCCATGGCGAGCCCGGGCGTGGTTTCATCAATTATTCGCGCGCCCAGCACAAGGCGCTGACGCTGCAGGACATGCTGGTGCCCGGCCAGGAAAGCACTTTTTGGCTTGCGGCCCAAGAGGCGCACCGCGGCTGGCTCATCGATGCCAAGCTGGCCCAAGACCCAGGCTTCGTCAAGCAATGGCCGTTCCAGACCACCGACAACATCGCCCTGGGGCAACGCGCGGTGCTGCTCAAGTACGACGTGAGCAGCATTGCGCCTTACGCATTGGGGCACATCGAGCTGGCGATTCCCTACGCCAGGCTCAACGGGGTGATCAAGCCGGAGCTGGTGCCGGCGCGCCGCTGAACAACCGGCCCAGCACTGCCTGCAACAGGGCCGCGATCAGCAGCGAAGGCAGTGTTGCGCCCAGCTCTGGCCAATGGTTGGCCAGTAGCTGATAGGTCACCACACCCCCCGCCCAGGCCACCAGCGCCGGCCAGCCCAGCGCTGGCAAGGCCAGGCGGGCGCGGCGCCGGCGCAGCAAAAAGTGGTCCACCAGCACTACACCGAACAGCGGCGCAAACACCGAGCCGATCAGCAGCAGGAAGGTTTGGTACTCGGCCAGGGGCGCAAACGCGGCGATCAGGGTGCAGAGCACCCCGATCGCCAGCGCCAGATGGCGAACCTCGACCTTCGCCAGCAAGCCCACTGACACCGCTGCCGAATGGACATCGGCAAAGGCGTTTTCCGACTCGTCCAGCAAGATCAGCAGCAGCGGGATACCCACACCGGCCCCGGCCAGTGCCAGCAGCAACGCGTTCCCCTCGCCGGTGGGCGCAAACGCCAGCGTGTAGGCCACACCCAGCCCCATCAGCCACAGGTTGCCGAGAAAAAAGCCCAGCGCCGTGCCGCCGAAGGTACAGCGCGCCCCGCGACCGAAACGCGAGTAGTCGGCGATCAGCGGCAGCCATGAAAGCGGCATCGCAATGGCGATGTCGAACCCTACCGCCAAAGCCATCGAACCGTCACCAGGGCGGCGCCACAGCGCGCCGAGGTCGGCCTGGCGCAGCAGGTTGAAGGTCAGCCACAGGCACGCTGCCAGCAACAGCCAGATGCCCCATTTACGCAGTACGCGGCGCACGAAGGTCAGAGGGCCAGCCACCGCCAGGAAGGTTACAAGCGCACCGAACAGCAGCGTCCAGGCCAACGGGCTGGCCGCCAGGCTGCCTTCGCCGAAGGTGCGTGCCCCCAGCAGGCTCGCCGAATCGCGCATTACCACCACTTCGAAGGCGCCCCAGCCGACCAATTGCAACAGGTTGAGCAGCGCTGGCAGCGCCGCGCCCTGCCGGCCCAGGCTCTGGCGCAGCGACGCCATGGCCGAAAGCCCGGTATCGGTGCCGATCACACCGGCTGCGGCCAGCAGCAGCACGCCCACCAGGGTGCCGAGCACGATGGCCAGCAGGCCCTGGGCCAAACCCAGGCCCGGCGCCAGCAAGGCGCCGGTCTGCAGCACCATCAGGCCGACGCCCAGGGAAAACCACAGCGAAAACAGGTCGCGGCCACCCAGCACTCGCTGGTCGGCAGCCACGACGGCATTGGGAGAATAGAGATTAGGGTTCATGTCAGTCTCGGTCGAACGCTACAGTGACGCCCCCGGCGGCGGGCTCACCCCACCGCCGGGCCACGCTCACACCTTGTGATACAGCTGGCTGCCTTCGCTCTTGAAGCGCTCGGCCTGTTCGCGCAGGCCTTGCTCCACCGTCACATCGACGCTGTCGATCTTCTGGCTGGCGGCGTATTCGCGCACTTCCTGGGTGATCTTCATCGAGCAGAACTTAGGCCCGCACATCGAGCAGAAATGCGCGACCTTCGCAGACTCCTTGGGCAGCGTTTCATCGTGGTAGGCCCGAGCGATGTCTGGGTCCAGGCCCAGGTTGAACTGGTCCTCCCAGCGAAACTCGAAGCGCGCCTTGGAGAGCGCGTTGTCGCGGATCTGCGCCCCGGGGTGGCCCTTGGCGAGGTCGGCGGCATGGGCGGCGATCTTGTAGGTGATGATGCCGGTCTTCACGTCGTCCTTGTTGGGCAACCCCAAGTGCTCTTTGGGCGTCACGTAGCACAGCATTGCACAGCCGAACCAGCCGATCATCGCCGCCCCGATGCCGGAGGTGATGTGGTCGTAGCCCGGCGCGATGTCGGTGGTCAGCGGGCCCAGGGTGTAGAACGGGGCTTCGTCGCAGCACTCGAGCTGTTTGTCCATGTTCTCCTTGATCAACTGCATCGGCACGTGGCCTGGGCCTTCGATCATGCATTGCACATCGTGCTTCCAGGCGATCTTGGTCAGCTCACCGAGGGTTTCCAGCTCGCCGAACTGGGCCGCGTCATTGGCATCGGCGATCGCGCCGGGGCGCAGGCCATCGCCCAGCGAGAAGCTCACGTCATAGGCCTTCATGATTTCGCAGATCTCTTCGAAATGCGTGTACAGGAAGTTCTCCTGGTGATGGGCCAGGCACCACTTGGCCATGATCGAGCCGCCGCGGCTGACGATGCCGGTGACCCGCTTGGCGGTCAGCGGCACATAGCGCAGCAGCACACCGGCATGGATGGTGAAGTAGTCCACGCCCTGCTCGGCCTGCTCGATCAAGGTGTCGCGAAACAGCTCCCAGGTCAGGTCTTCGGCAACGCCATTGACCTTCTCCAGCGCCTGGTAGATCGGCACCGTGCCGATCGGCACGGGCGAGTTGCGGATGATCCACTCGCGGGTTTCGTGAATGTGCTTGCCGGTGGACAGGTCCATGACCGTATCCGACCCCCAGCGAATGCCCCAGGTGAGCTTGGCCACTTCCTCTTCGATGGAAGAGCCCAGTGCGCTGTTGCCGATGTTGCCGTTGATCTTCACCAGGAAGTTGCGGCCGATGATCATCGGCTCCAGCTCGGTGTGATTGATGTTGGCCGGGATGATCGCACGGCCGCGAGCGATCTCCTGGCGTACGAACTCCGGCGTGATTTCTTTCGGGATATTGGCGCCGAAGCTGTGGCCGGCGTGTTGCTCCTTCAGAAGCCCGGCGGCCCTGGCCTCCTGCAACTTCATGTTTTCGCGGATGGCCACATACTCCATCTCGGCGGTGATGATGCCTTTGCGCGCATAGTGCATCTGAGACACATTCGCCCCAGCCTTGGCACGCCGCGGCTTGTTCACATGAGCGAAGCGCAGGGCCGCCAGCGCTGGGTCGGCAAAGCGCTGCTGGCCAAATTCCGAAGACAACCCGGCCAGGCGCTCGGTGTCGCCCCGGTCGTCGATCCAGGCTGAACGCACGTCGGCCAGGCCTTTACGCACGTCGATCTGCACGTTGGGGTCGGTGTAGGGGCCGGAGGTGTCGTAGACCATTACTGGCGGGTTGATTTCGCCGCCGAAGTCGGTGGGTGTGGTGTCGAGGGTGATTTCGCGCATTGGCACACGGATATCCGGGCGCGAGCCCTGCACGTAGACCTTTTGCGAACGGGGAAAGGGTTTGACGGACTGCTCATCGACCTGGGCCGATTCGCTCAGTGCAATCTGTTGTTGTTTTTGACTCATCGCAGGCTCTCCAACGGTTGGTTGAGCCGGGGATGAACCTGAAGGACAGTGTGCGCGGCAGCGGCGTGCCGGGCACGGAGGGCGTGAATACGCATCCCGGGCCCAACACAAGAGGGCTCGCCGGGAAGCGAGCAATCTTGTTCCCTACGCAGGCTTCAACCTGATCAGGTTCAACGGGATCCGGACATATCCGATCTCAGCCTCTCATGTGAGGCACCCCGACAAGAACTGCCCGGGAGTGTAGCCAAGTGCCGCTCTTTTAGCCAATGCCAAGGATATAACCGCACTGCCCGTGGTCGGAAAAGGCGCCGGTTCCTATACTCAGCCGGCACTGATCAGGGAGCGAAAGGATGTTCAAGCATTGTGGCTGGCTGTTGGCGATGGGCGTGCTCGGCAGTTTGCCCGCCTGGGCAGAAGGGCCATTGGCCAGCCACACCGACCTGATGAGCGTGTATCGCGAAGCCGCGGCCAACAACGCCGACCTCGCTGCCTCTCGCGCCGACTATGCCGCGCGCAGCGAAGCCGTACCCCAGGCGCGCGCCGGGCTGCTGCCGAACCTCTCGGCCGGGGCCGACGTCAACGACAGCCGCCAGAGCGTCCCGGTCAGCGGCCAGGACGTGACCGCCAACCGCAGCGGCACCAGCTGGCGGGCCACCTTGAGCCAGCCGCTGTTTCGTGCCGACCGCTGGTTCCAGCTCAAGGCCGCACGGGCCAGCGACGAGCAGGCGGCGCTGGAGCTCTCTGCCACTGAACAGAACTTGATCCTGCAGAGCGCCGAGGCCTACTTCTCGGTACTGCGCGCACAGGATGGGCTGGCCACCGCCCGTGCCGAGGAAAACGCCTTCAAGTACCAGCTCGACCAGTCCAGCGAGCGCTTCAAGGTGGGCCTGACTGACCGCACCGACATGCTTCAGGCCCAAGCCAGCTACGATACCGCTCGCGCCAGCCGCTTGAGCGCCGAACGCCAGGTAGAAGACGCGTTTCAGGCGCTCGAAACCTTGACCAACCGCCACTACAACGCCCTGCAAGGGGTGGTGCACACCTTGCCGGTGCTGGCGCCCATCCCCAACGACGCCCGAGCCTGGGTAGACACCGCAGCGCAGCAGAACCTCAACCTTCAGGCCACCAGCCACGCCATCGACGCAGCCGAGGAGACGCTGCGCCAGCGCAAGGCCGGCCACGCACCGACACTCGATGCCGTGGCTGAATATCAACGCGGCGACAACGACAACTTCCAGCTGTCGAACCCCGCCCCGCGCGACGGCCAGCGCTACGGTAGCGATGTGACCCAGCAGACCATCGGCCTGCGCCTGAACATCCCGCTCTACAGCGGCGGCCTGACCAGCTCGCAAGTGCGGGAGGCCAGCCAGCGCCTTACCCAGGCGCAATACCAGCGCGAAGCGTTGCGTCGGCAAGTCGTGGAAAACACCCGCAACCTGCACCGGGCGGTGAACACTGACGTGGAACAGGTGCAGGCCCGGCGCCAGTCGATCATTTCCAACCAAAGCTCGGTGGAAGCTACGCAGATCGGCTATCAAGTCGGTACGCGCAACATCGTCGATGTGCTTCAGGCTCAGCGCCAGCTGTTCGCCTCGGTCAGTGACTACAACAACAGCCGCTACGACTACATTCTCGACAACTTGAGGCTCAAGCAGGCGGCCGGAACCCTAAGCCCGCAGGACCTGGAAGCGCTGGGGCGTTACCTGAAGACCGACTACAACCCGGACAAGGACTTCCTGCCGCCTGACCTCGAAAGCAAGGCCCGCGAGCTGCTCAAGCCTCAAACCGGCGGGCCGACCGCCCGCAGCGCCGCCACTAGCCTGCCCAGCGCGCCCTGATTGGCGCGCATCACCTCAAGCCCCGCCACGCTCATGCGCTCGGCGGTCTGCGGCAGCTCGATCAACTCGCGCAGGGCCTCGGCCAGCTCCTCTGCGTTTTCCACCACGCGCAGGGCCTGGGCGTCGCGCAACTGCGCGGCGATATCGAGAAAATTGAACAGGTGCGGGCCGCTCAGCACCGGGCGGCGAAGGGCGGCGGGCTCGAGCAGGTTGTGCCCACCGGTCGGCACCAGGCTGCCGCCGACGAAGGCGATATCGGCCAAGGCGTAGAGAAACAGCAGCTCGCCCATGGTGTCACCGACCATCACCTGGGTATCGGCCTGCACCGGCTCGCCACTCGAACGGCGCACGCAGGCGAACCCCTCGCCCACCGCCAGGCGATGCACTTCGTCGAAGCGCTCGGGATGGCGCGGCACCAGCAGTAACAAGGCATCAGGGCAGTGCTGCAGCAGCAGCCGATGCGCTGCCAGCACGTACTCGTCTTCACCGGCATGCGTGCTGGCGGCAATCCAGACCGGCCGCGCGGTGGCCTGCCACTGCTCCCGCAGCAGGGCCGCCTCACTGGCAAGATGGCCGGGGACTTTCAGATCGAACTTGATCGAGCCGGTAACCTGCACGCATTCCGGGCGCGCACCCAATTGGCGAAAACGCTCGGCTTCGGTTTCGGTCTGGGCCGCGATCAGCTTGAGCGCGCCCAGCATCGGCCGAGTGAGTTTGGGAAAGCGCCCGTAGCCCTTGGCCGAGCGCGCCGACAGGCGAGCGTTGGCCAGGGCCATAGGGATGCCGCGCACGGCGCACACATCGACATAGTTGGGCCATAGCTCGGTCTCCATCACCACCGCCAGGCGAGGGCGGGTGTGGCTCAGGAAACGGCGCACCATCCAGGGCAGGTCGTATGGCAGGTAGCAGTGGTGCACCCGAGGCTCGCTGGCGAACAGCGCGCGAATGCGCTCTGAGCCGGTGGGCGTCATGCAGGTCATCACCACGGGCAACCCCGGGTATTGCGCCAGCAACTCACGCACCAGGGGTGCTGCCGCGATGCTTTCGCCTACCGACACCGCGTGAACCCAGATACCGGAGGTAGGCAGCGGCGGCAGGCTCAGGGCGAAGCGCTCGCCAATGCGCTGGCGATACGCCGGGGCCTTGCGACCGCGCAGCCAGAGGCGCAGGGCGATGATCGGCAGCGCCAGGGTAAACAACAGGGTATAGAGGTGTCTGTTCATGGCCGCGAAGTGTACCTCAAGGCGGTCAGCCAATCGCACGCAGATGCGCAGCGAAACGTTGCGCCAGCCAACTGGCCACCGGCCCCAGCGCTTCGTCACGGCGCCACAGCAATTCCACCACCAGTGCCGGTGGCACCCAGTCGCTGCGCAGCTCCACCATTCGGCCCAGATACGCGGGGTATTGCACCACATGGCGGGGTAACCAGGCCCAGCCCAAGCCCCGCATCAGCCATTCGGCCATGGCGTAGAAGCTGTCTGCGCGCCAGGCCTGCGGGCTGATCTGCTCGCCGCCGGCGTAGCTGCTGCGCGGCATCGCCATCAGTAACTGGCGGTGCCGGGCCAGTTCACGGCGGGTGACGCTGGCGACACCCGCCAGCGGGTGGCCCACCGGGCACACGGTTACCATCTCCACGCTGCCCACGGCGCGACGCTCCAGCGCCTGGGGCATGCGCTCGTGGCTGAAAGCCAGGCCCAGGTCGGCCTCCCGTGCAAGCAACCGGGCCACCACGGCGCCTTGAGCGGCACTCGCCAGTTGCACCTCGATAAGCGGATGGCGCTCGGCAAGCTCGGCCAGGCTGTCGAGCACTGGCTGGTAGGGCATCGCCTCGTCGTGCGCCAGGCACAGCCTGGGCTCCTGGCCGCGCAACAATGCTGCTGCGCGGCCATCAAGGCGTTCGCTCTGGCGGAGCAATTCCCGCGCCTCCTCCAGCAGATTGGCCCCGGCCTCTGTGAGCTGCGGCTGGCGGCCACTGCTGCGCTCGAACAACAGCACCCCGAGGTTATCCTCAAGTGCCGCGACCGCCCCACTGATTGCCGATTGCGCTTTACGCCTGTCTCGAGCGACCGCCGAGAACGAGCGCTGCGCGGCCACGGCGACGAACAATTCGATCTGCTCGAGCGTCCAACGAAGTGCCATAACCTATCTCCAAACCAGATAGGTAATGACTTTACCCCATCTGAGTTCAGCCGGAAAATTCGCTCATTCACTGGCCCACATCGGAGGGTTATGCCATGACTGCCTACTACTACCTGGTTATCGCCATCTGCGCCGAAGTGATCGCCACCTTGTCGATGAAGGCCGTCAAAGGCCTGAGCACACCGCTGCCCCTGTTGCTGATGGTGCTGGGCTACGGCACCGCATTCTTCATGCTGACCCTGGTGATGCGGCAGATCCCGGTGGGCCTGACCTATGCGATCTGGTCTGGGCTGGGGATCGTGCTGGTCAGCGTCGCGGCAGTGTTCGTGTATGGCCAGAAGCTCGACCTGCCGGCCATCGCAGGCATGGGCTTGATCGTCAGCGGGGTGCTGGTCATTCAGCTGTTCTCGCAATCCTCCGGGCACTAGGTTGATATACTGGCGCCTTTGCCCTTCTCGAGGAGCCCCCATGGCCGAGGTTGTTTCCACAGACGTGCTGATCGTGGGCGCGGGTATCGCCGGGCTCTGGCTCAACGCCCGCCTGCGCCGCGCCGGCTATTCGACCGTGCTGGTGGAAAACGCCACCTTGGGTGGCGGCCAGAGCCTGAAATCCCAGGGCATCATCCATGGTGGCACCAAATACGCTTTGCACGGCGCCCTCACCGGCGCCTCCGAGGCCATTGCCGACATGCCACGGCGCTGGCGCGAGGCCTTGGCAGGCGATGGCGAGCTGGACCTCTCCCCCGTGCGGCTGCTGTCGAGCGCCCACTACCTGTGGTCGCCAGGCACGCTGGCCGGCAACCTCACCAGTTTTTTCGCGAGCAAGGCGGTGCGCGGCCGGGTCGACGCCGTCAAAGGCGAGCAACTGCCACCCGCGCTTCAGCATCCCAAGTTCAAAGGCAAGGTCTATCGCCTGGCCGAGTTGGTGGTCGACACCCCCAGCCTGATCGCCCGCCTGGCCGAGCTGGGCGCGGGCAGCCTGCTGCGAGGCGACCAGGTCACCGCGTTGCATGAAGGCGGTGACCTGGTCGGCCTGGCGGTCGATGGCCGTAACATTCGCGCGCAACGCATCGTGCTCAGTGCCGGGGGCGGTACCGCCCACCTGCTCGCGGCGCTGGGGGTCAAGGAGCCGGCCATGCAGCGCCGGCCATTGCACATGGTGTTGGCCAAAGGTACTGCGCTCAAGCCGCTGTATGCACACTGCCTGGGCGGTGGGCCCAAGCCGCGCGTCACAGTGACCACGCACCCGGCCGCCGATGGCCAATGGGTCTGGTACCTGGGGGGCGATATCGCTGAAGGCGACGCGGTAGGCCGCACCCCCGAGCAACAAATCGCCGCCGCCCAACGCGAGCTCGCCGACCTCATGCCCTGGCTTGATCAGAGCGGCCTGCATTGGGCCACGCTGCGCGTCGACCGCGCCGAGCCCGCACAATCAGGGCTGGTACGCCCCGACAACGCCTTTCTTGCGGATCAAGGCAGGCTGCTGGTGGGCTGGCCCACCAAGCTGGCGTTGGCGCCGGACTTCTCAGACCGCGTGTTCGCCGCGCTCGAACGCGACCACATCCGGCCGCAACCCCACCCTGCCCTGCCAGCCCTGCCAGCACCTGCCTTGGGCCAGGCCCCCTGGGAGACCCTGCTGCCATGAGCCTACCGACACTGCACGCGCACCATCGCCCTCTGGGCCTTGGCGGCCCTCTGGTTTCGCCTTTGGGTTTGGGCACGGTCAAATTCGGGCGCGATCAAGGCGTCAAGTACCCCAGCGGCTTCACTATTCCCACCGATGAAGAAGCGCGCATGCTGCTACGCCAGGCTCGTGACCTGGGCATCAACCTGCTCGACACGGCCCCGGCCTATGGTGTGAGCGAGGAGCGCCTGGGCCCGCTGCTTCGCGGCCAGCGCGATGAATGGGTGATCGTCAGCAAGGTGGGTGAGGAATTCACTGCCGGCCAGTCCAGCTTCGACTTCAGCGCCGCCCACACGCGGCTTTCGGTGGAACGCAGCCTCAAACGCCTGGAGACCGACCGCATCGATCTGGTCCTGGTGCACTCCAATGGCGAGGATATGCGCATCCTGCAAGACGAAGGCGTTTACGACACGCTGGCCGAGCTCAAGCGCGAGGGCAAGCTGCTGGGCTTCGGGTTTTCCGGCAAAACCGTGGAAGGTGGGTTGCTTGCCTTGGAACGCGGCGACTGCGCCATGGTCACCTACAATCTGAACGAACGCACGGAGCGCCCGGTGATCGACCACGCCCTGTCACATGGCAAGGGCATTCTGGTGAAGAAAGCGCTGGCCAGCGGGCACGCCTGCCTGGCCGGGCAAGACCCTGTCCGCGCCAGCTTCCAGTTGCTGTTTGGCGAGCCGGGGGTCACCAGTGCTATCGTCGGGACCATCAACCCCGTGCACCTGGCACACAATGTGGCTACGGCCGCCGCCGTGATTGCCGGCCGATGATCGCCCGCGGCCCGGCGCCCTGACCAAGGACCCTGTATGCCGCAAACGCTGATCCGCAAGAACCCAGGCAATTTCAAGACCCTGCCGCTGTTCGTGGAGGCCACACCCCAGGCGCTGGCCTACCAGAGCGTGGGCATGCCCCAGAATTTCACGCAAACCCTCGAGCGCCGCCAGCCCATCGCCGTCGACGACCCCGAGCAGTTTTCCATCGAGCTGGCCAACCTGGGCGTTTCGGTACGCCTCACCCTTGCCTGGCAGGGCCGCGACTACTGGGTGCTGGTGCGCCAGCGCCGCGAGGACCGTGGCGATGTGGTGCTCAAGCTGATTTCCGGCTATGTGCCAGCCCATGAGCTGAACCTGCCGCTGCACACGGCCGTTCAGGAAGTGGCTGAAGAGTGCCTGCTCGAAACGCCCGGCGGTTGGCTCAATGGGCGCTTCAAGGAAACCTGGCTACCGGACGCCTACGGCGGTGCCCTGAAGTACCGCGAAACCCCGACCTTCGACCTGATCCCTAAGGCCGGGGCCGCGCGCACGGTGCTCTGCGGCGCCCAAGCGTTGATCGAGCAGCCAAGGGCCTACGTGCACCTGCCCACTGCATCGCTGCAGCTGGTTTATGACCTGCGCCTGGAAGTGCCCAAGGAAGCCAAGGGCCTTAGCCTGTACCACGTGGACGAACGGTTGGAAAACGACCAGCTGGTGGCCCGCCTGAGCCGCAAGCGCCCTGACCTCTATCTGATACCGCTGGACGGGGGAAAGCCCCTGCCGGAGCTTTACACCTTGCGCAAGGGCGAACTCCACGCCGCGCCCACCCGCGGGCTGTTCTTGGCGGAAAGCTTCGCGAGCCAGGAAGGCTGGGTGGTGCGCGAGGAGCGGGTGAAATGGAAAGACTGGCTGCACCGCCAGGGGCTTGAAGTGCCGGCAGTGCGCAGGAGTGGGCTGAAAAAAGTCGCGACCAAAGCCAGGGCGTTGATCAGGCTGGCGCGGCACAAGCTGTAGCCCCGCCACCTGGCAAGCCGCTCAGCGGCTGCGGATCTTCTCGACGATGGCGGTGGTGGAGCTGTTTTCCACAAGCCCCAGCACACGCACTTCGCCGCCGTAGGCTTTGACGATGTCGGCACCGACCACCTGGTCGATGCCGTAGTCGCCGCCTTTGACCAGTACGTCGGGGCGCACCTGCTCCAGCAATTTCTCAGGGGTGCCTTCGGCGAAGCTGATCACCCAGTCGACCGCCCCGAGCCCAGCCAGCACGGCCATGCGCCGGTCAACGCTGTTGATCGGCCGCCCCGGCCCTTTCAGGCGGCTGACCGAAGCGTCGTCGTTGACGGCCACGATCAGGCGGTCGCCCTGGGCCGCGGCCTGTTCCAGGTAGGTCACATGGCCGGCATGCAGGATATCGAAGCAGCCATTGGTGAAGACGATCTTCTCCCCATGGGCCCGGGCGTCTTCGATAGCCAGTTGCAGTTGCTCAAGGGTGAGCACACCGCGCTCGGAGCCTTCGGCCCGCGAAATCGCCCGGCGCAGTTCAGGCGCACTGATCGCGGCGGTCCCCAGCTTGCCAACCACGATCCCTGCAGCCAGGTTCGCCAATGCCACTGCGTGCGGCAACTCTTCGCCGGCAGCCAGGGAAGCGGCCAACGTGGAGATGACGGTATCGCCAGCGCCGGTCACGTCGAACACTTCACGAGCACGGGCCGGCAAATGCAGCGCCTGATGGCCTGGGCGCAGCAGGGTCATGCCGTGTTCGCCACGGGTTACCAGCAGCGCACCGAGCTCAAGCTCGGCCATCAGGGTCGCGCCCTTGGTCACCAGCTCCGCCTCATCGGCGCAGCGGCCGACAATAGCCTCGAACTCACTGAGGTTGGGCGTGATCAGGCTCGCACCACGGTAGATGGAGAAGTCTTTGCCCTTGGGGTCGGCGAGCACCGGTATGCTGCGCGCGCGGGCGGCCTGGATGAGCTGCTGATGATTCTTCAGTGCCCCCTTGCCGTAGTCGGACAGCACCAGCACCTTGACGCCGTCGAGCAGTGCATCGACCTCAGCACTGAGGTGTACCGGGTCGGTGGCAAAAGGCTCTTCGAAGTCGATACGCAGCAATTGCTGGTGGCGGCTCATCACCCGCAGCTTGACGATGGTGGGCTGGTGGGCGATGCGCTGGAAGCCGGTACGCACGCCCGCAGCCTTCAGGCTGGCGGCCAGGCTTTCGGCGGCTTCGTCCTCACCGGTAACGCCCACCAGGGCGGCAGGTGCGCCGAGGGCCGCGATGTTGAGCGCGACGTTGGCGGCACCGCCAGGGCGGTCTTCGATCTGCTCGACCCTCACCACCGGCACGGGGGCCTCGGGCGAAATGCGCGAGGTGCCGCCGTGCCAGTAGCGGTCGAGCATCACATCGCCAACCACCAGGACCGGGGCCCGCTCGAAACGCGGCATCGACAACTTCATGGACCAACCCATCTACAGAATGAACAGGGCGTGGATATTAGCACAGCCCGGCCGGCGGCCCGACAGCCCCCTCAACCTGCAAGCAAGGCCTGGGTGAGCCGTTGCGTACAGTGCTCAAGTGACGCCTGCGTGGTATCGATTACGTAATCTGCTACCGGCGGCGCTTCGTAGGGGCTGTCGACCCCTGTGAACTGGCGTACCCGACCTTCCCGGGCCGCCCGATAAAGGCCCTTTGGATCTCTGCGGGCACACTCCTTGAGCGACGTGCTCACGTGCACGAGAAAAAACGTTTGATCGTCGAACAGTGCCCGGGCAGCCTGCCGGTCCGCCTCGAACGGCGAGATGGCCGCGACGATGACGATCAGCCCAGCGTCGACCATCAGGCGGGCCACCTCAGCCATGCGGCGAATGTTCTCGCGGCGCTCCTCGGGGCTCATGCCCAGGTCCTGGCAAAGCCCCGCTCGCACGTTATCGCCGTCGAGCACGAAGGTATGGCGGCCGCGGCTGAGCAGCGCTGCTTCCAAATGGGCAGCGAGGGTAGACTTGCCCGCGCCTGAATACCCCGTCAGCCAGATGCAGCGGCCTCGCTGCCCCTTGAGGGCTGCGCGCTGCCACGGCTGCACGGCCAGGCTGAAGGGGTGGATGAAACCGGCTTGTGAGAGGTCATTCATAGCCCAGCAACTCGTAGTCACGGCGATAGACCCGGCGAATCCGCTCGCGTGTTCTGATGCTGGCTACGTCACGGGCACTGGGCACTTCGCGCCTTGGCGAAACGTTGCGCATGGGCAGTGAAGCGCTTAACCCCAGTTGCCGGCAGACACTGGCGAAGTCTTGCTCCAGGGTTTCATGGCGGCCGATGAAGTCCATGGCCAGGCGGCCCAGGCCATCGACCAGAAAGCGCGTCTGCGGCGCAAAATGCACCTGCCGCTGCACGTTCTCTTCGGTCAGCCACCCCATTACGAATTCATCGAAGCAGCCGAATGCATTGACCAGAGCACGGGCTGGCCCGTCGCGCTCGGGCAGGTCAGCGCCCTGCAGGAAGGCATAGGCTGAATAGGCGCGCTCCAGCGGGTCACGTACGAATGCGAACTTGAAGGCCTCGGCGTACTGGGCCGGGAACTGCGCCTCATACCAGTACAAAGGCAGATGGCCCGGGCACCAATCATCGAACAGCGCTGCGCAGACGCTGTTGCCAGCGCACTTGGGCACATGGATGAAGAGGCAGCGCCGTTCGGCGAAGGCGGCAGGAAAACGAATATTGCCTGACATCGCACGGTTCACGACCTGGCGGTCGATGACCGGCATTCGATGAAGCAGGAAAGTACGCTGCGCCTTGGGCAGCAGCTTCCATACGAAGCGTTGCAGCATCGCAGTGTCCTCGGTTCGTTGTGGAACCGGGACACTACCAAAGCCGTTATTACCTTACTGTGCAGCGGTGGTATCCACTGCGTGCAGAAGCAGTTACAAATAAAGGCAATTTGCTATTTCAACTGGCCGGTTCGCTGTCAGGATCATCCAGCCCCATGGCGTGCAAGCGTGTGTAATAGCCATTCATCGCGAGCAATTGAGTGTGTGTACCTCGCTCGACGATGCGGCCCTGGTCCATCACCAGGATCAGGTCGGCCTTTTCGATGGTGGACAGCCGATGCGCGATCACTAGGGTGGTGCGCCCTTTCATCACGTGGTCCAACGCCGCCTGGATATGCCGTTCGGACTCGGTGTCCAGCGCCGAAGTGGCTTCGTCGAGAATGAGCAGCGGCGCGTTTTTGAGCAGTGCACGGGCGATCGCCAGGCGCTGGCGCTGGCCACCGGAGAGCAGCACGCCGTTCTCGCCCACGGGGGTATCGAAGCCCTGCGGCAACTGGTCGATGAAGCCCTTGGCGAAGGCCGCCTCGGCTGCCGCCTCGACGGCTTCGCGGGAGGCATCGGCCAAATCGCCATAAGCAATGTTACGCGCCACGGTATCGCTGAACAGCGTGACCTGCTGGGTCACCTGGGCGATGTGCCGGCGCAGGTTGAGCAGCGTGTAGTCCTGCACATCGACGCCATCGAGCAGGATCTGCCCATCGCCATGCTGGTAGAACCGCGGGATCAACGCCGCCAGGGTAGATTTACCGCTACCCGAACGCCCCACCAGCGCGACCATCTGCCCTGGCTCGGCGACAAAGTTGATGTCGTGCAGCACCGGCTTTTGGGTGCCTGGGTAGGTGAAGTCCAGCCCCCGCACTTCCAGCCGGCCGCTGACGCTCTCGCGGGCCACGCTGCCATGGTCGACTTCCTGGGGCTCGTCGAGTTGCTCGAAGATGCTCTCTGCACCGGCCACGCCGCGCTGCACCGTGGAGCTGACTTCCGACAACTGGCGAATCGGCTTGGGCAACAGGCCAGCCAGGGTGATGTAGGCGACCAGGTCGCCTGCAGAAGCATCGCCACGCATGTACAACACCAGGAACATCAGCACGGCCATGGCGCTGTAGATCACCAGCTGCAGCATCGGCGTATAGATGGCGCCGGTGCGGGTCATGCGCAATTGTTTGTCGGTGTTGCTCTGGCTGGCAGCATCGAAACGCTCGCGTTCGTAGGTTTCACCGCCGAAGCTGCGCACCACGCGATACCCCTGGATGGTTTCCGAGGCCACATGTGTAACGTCCCCCATGGCCACCTGGATTTTCTTGCTCTGCTTGCGGAAGGTTCGGCTGGCGCGGGTCACCATGAAACCGATCAGCGGCAGGATGGCAACCATCACCAGTGTCAGGCGCCAGTTCATCAGCAACAGCGAGCCGAACAGGAACAGCACGGTCATGCCTTCGCGGATCACTACCTTGATCGCGTCGGTGGCGGCACCGGTGACCATGGTCACGTTGAAGGTGATGCGCGAGATCAGGTGCCCGGAGTTGTTGCGGTCGAAATAACGGTTGGGCAGGGTCAGCAGGTTGTTGAACAACTGCACCCGCAGGTCGTGCACCAGGCCCAGGGAAACCTTGGCCAGGAAGTAGTTGCCCAGGTAGGAGCCTACGCCTTGCCAGGCTGCGATCACCACGATGAGCAGCGGCACTGCCTGCAACAGTTGAAGGTCGCGCAGGATCGGTACACTGGGAAAGAGCCTGGCGTTGGGATCGGAAAGGCCGTCGACGAAATATTTCAGCACGTAGCCCAGCATTGGCTGGGTCGAAGCGAAGATGAGGAAGCCTACGATGCTGAGCAGGAACAGGCCGATATACGGCCGGACATAACCTAGCAACCTGAAATAGATCTTCAGGCTCGAAGGGCTGGCGCTGGCTGGGCTTTCGGACATGGAGTGGGCAACTGCTCGCGTGGGGAAATGGCGCACTTTAACACAGCACAGGTCGGTTGAACGTGGCAGTGCGGGCGCCATACCGTTAACATCGCGCCTCCGCACAGGGCCACAGGATATCGCTCGACACATGCCAGCCACTCAGCCGCGGGTCTATGCAGACCGCACTTTCGATACGATCACGCAGTGGATCTTGCCCTTCGGGCTGTTCGCCTTTCTTTGCGGCATGTTCATTTTGCCGGGGCGCGGGCCGTTACAGACCTTGTATTACCTGCTTCTAGCCGTGCCCACGCTCGCGGCCTTGTTGCTGCGCCCCCGCGAGTTGCTGGCAACACTGCGCGAGCCAATCGTCCTGTTGGTGCTGGCACTTGCCCTGTGGGCGATTGCAAGCGTTGGCTGGAGCGACACCGATGACAGCGTGTGGGGCCTGGCCAAGCGGCCGCTGATCATGCTGCTGCTGTTCCCTGCCCTGGCCTTGATCGCTCGGCACCGCCTGGAGGCCCTGCCGGCGGTGCTGAGCGTGGCAGCACCGGTGACGACCCTGGCTACCGGGGTGTTCCTGGTCAGTTACATTGCACATTACCCCGCCGATACGCGCCTGGTGGGGGGTGGGGCGTTCGACAACCCGCTGCTCAGTGCCCACCTTTTCGGTTTCTTCTGCGTCTATTGGCTGCATCGGGGCCTGGGGGAGCGCAACCTGCCCAGCATCGCTCTTTGTGTGCTGGGCGCTCTGATCACCTTCGCTGCGGTACTGGCCACAGGGTCGCGCACCCCCTTGGTAGCCCTTTCGCTAGCGGTCACCTGGCTGGCGCTCGTCAAGCGCGACAAGCGCAGCATCGGGCTGCTGCTGGCAGGGTTGATAGCGGGCGCACTGGTCTTTCTGATGTTTCATCAGGAATTACTGAGCCGCGGCAGCTCCTATCGATTCGATATCTGGAAGATCGTGGCAGGCCTTATCGCCGAGCACCCGTGGATCGGCCACGGCTATGACGCGGCACTGCAAATCGACGTCAATATCGGCTTCATGCTCGCAGAGCCGCACAACTTCGCGCTGGGAGCTTTGTTCTATCTGGGCATCATTGGCTTCATACCCTGGGCGGGCATGCAGTTGGTGGCCTTGTGGCGAGGCCTGCAATTGCGCCACCAGCCCCTGGTGGTACTGGCCACTACCTGGGTGGTCTTCGGTATCGGCAGCGGGCTGACCGAAGGCGGCGGCGTGTTCTCCCGCCCCAATGAACACTGGTATTTGCTTTGGTTGCCGCTGGCATGGGTAGCAGCGGTCAGTATCGCCCACCGCGGGCGCGGGCTGCCGATCGTCCAGCCGAGCGTGCCCTCGGCCAGCGATCGCCAGGCGATCAAGGCGGGCAAGGTGATCGAGGCTGACGGCCTTGGCGCCAAGGTGGTTCAACTGGCCGATGGCAGCTTCGTCAAGCTGTTCCGGGCGCGGGGCGTGTTTACCAGCAACAGCTTCTACCCACTGGCCCAGCGCTTCGCCGACAACTGCTTCTACCTGAACCAGCGCGGTATCAGCGCCCCGACGGTGCTGGCGCTGTGGGATATGGGCGGGGGTGCCGCAGCGGTTCGCTACCGCCCGCTGCCTGGCCAGACAGTGCGCCAGGCGCACGCTGGCACAGCAGACGCGGCAGCCCTGGCCCATGGCTTCGGCGCTTTCATGGCCCAGGTGCACGAGCTGGGCATCTACTTTCGCTCCATGCACCTGGGCAACGTGTTGATCGACGCGCAACAGCGCTTTGCCTTGATCGATGTGGCCGACATGCGCCTGCTCCCGTCTCCGATCAGGGCGAGGTTGCGCCAGCGCAACCTCAAACACATCCACCGCTACCCCGAAGACGCACACTGGCTACTGACGACCGAAGCCGAGGCCTTCAGGGCAGGCTATGCCAGCAAGGCAGGGGGCAAGGCGGCAGCCCAGCTGGCGCTGCCGGCAGCCTGATCAGTGCGCCTCACGCGGCAGCACGTAACGCACCAGGCCACGGACGGTCTTGCGGTTCCAGCGCTTGAAGGGAATCTGCGCCAGCAGTTCACGGGCGAATGCCCGGTCACGGCTTGATACCTTCAAGAACATCGAATTGAGAAACCGGTACTTCACGTACTCGTACTGCGGGTGGTCGCTGAACAATGCGTAGCTGCGCAGGATGGCATCTGTCATGAACCGCAGGTTCTTGTAGGAGTTGGTGGCGTGCTTGCGGTAGCGCGCCATCAGCACGTTGAGCCCGTCGATGTAGTACCCGGCACGGGTGATCTTCAGCTCGATCAGCAAATCTTCCAGGCGGATGCGGGGGTCGAAACCTCCCACCGCCTCGAGCGCTTCACGGCGAATCAGCAAGGTCGGCGCCGGCGGATAGGGCTTGCGCTCCATGAACATGTCGTCGAAATCCAGCCGGCGAAAGGGCACATCGCGGTTCTGGCGCTTTTCAGGGTACAGGTTACCCTCGGCATCGATCAGCTCGATGTTGCCGCAGCAGATCCCGACTTCCGGCTTGCCGTCCATATGGGCAACCTGCGCACTGATGCGCCCGGGCAACATGACGTCATCCGAGCCGAAGGGGGCGATCAGCGAGCCTCTGCAGCGGGAAACCGCACTGTTGAGGGTGTTGGTCAGGCCCTGGTTTTCCTGCACGCGAAAGTCGAACCCATGCTCGGCCTGAAGGCGTTCGATGCGCTGCACACTGTCGTCGGTAGAGCCGTCGTCGATCACCAGCAGCTCGATATTGGGGTAGTCCTGGGCGAGGACGCTACGGATGCTTTCCTCTATGTACGGGCCGTGGTTGTAGGAAGCGATGATCACGCTGACCAAGGGTTGGGCGTCAGCCATTGGGGCACTCCTGTGCGAGGCTATGTTCGATGAAATCCAGGTAGGCCCGGCGAAACGGTTCTATGGCGTGATGCTGGCAAAGGTAGGCGAAGGTTTCGGCGCCCTTGGCACGCAATTGATCGTCCGGCAGCGCCAGGTAGGTATCCAGCGCCTCGACCAGGCTGTCGACATCACCTGGGGTGACCGCGATGCCCCCCGCACCTTCGATCAACGGCAGCATGGCCGGCACGTTGGAGGCGATCACCGGCAGCTCGCCGCTCATGCCTTCGAGCAGTGCCAGGCCCAGCCCTTCGGCCAGCGATGGCATGGTCCACAGGTCGAAGGCGCGCACGTATTGCAGCGCGTCGGCATGAAAACCGAGCAAATGAGCACGCCCGGCAAGCCCGAGTTCGGCAATCTGCCGCTGCAGGTTGGCCTGTTCGCGCCCAGCACCGATGATGGCCAGCTCCACATTGGGGTAGCGGTCTTTCAAGCGGGCGAAGGCTTGCAGCAGGAACGTATGGCCCTTGACCGGCACCAGCCGCCCCAGGGCGCCGATCAGGCGGGCATCCTGGCGCAGCCCCAGGGCCGTACGGGCGGCCTGGCGCTCCAGCTGCAGGCCCCTGGCCTGCTCGATGTCGATGGCATTGGTGATCGCCACGGTATTGCCAGCGGTGAAACCGCACTCAAGCCCGAGCAGGTAGTCGCGCACCGCTGGCGACACACCGATGAAACGCCAGTGCCGATCGATGCTTCTGTGCGCCTGGCGCCGACGGTAGGCCCGGTCGTACTCGCCAAAGCCATGAACGATACCGATGCACAGCGGAATCTTCAGCCAGCGATTGAGCTGCATCATCATGTTCACTGGTTTGAACCGGTTGCAGATGACCGCGTCGAACCCTTCTGCCTTGCAGAATTGGTACAGGCGCCACAACGCGCCCAGCCGGCGGATGCCTTTGAGCGCGGTCTCGCTCATGTCGAAATAGACGCTGTGGGCCGCTCGGCTCACAGGCTCGCTCGGGGCGGGGCGGCCGCGCAGAAACGCCTGTGTCACCTCATAGCGCTCAGCCGGCAGCGCCTTGACGATCTGTTCGGACAGGTCCGCGAAGTCATGGCGCTTGATGTTGTAGTCAGGGTGCAGCTGTAAAATCTTGAAGGGTTTGCTCATGGCTCTCCAGGGTGGAACCCCTCGGCATCGATGGCCCAATGGCCACTGGCTGCGATCACGGACAAAGCAGGCCCGCCCTGCGGCACCTGCTGGCGCCACTCGTTGCGCTTCCAGCAGGCAAAATGAAAGTAGGGATAAAGCAGATCGTCCCGATCGTTGCTGATTTTGCCGTGGCGCCAATACCAGCGGCGCGGGAATTGCTCGGTGCCGTCACGCCATTGTATGCAGCCATTGGGCGTAGTGTAGGCCTCCATGAACAGGCTGGCCCTGCGCAGCGGATTGAACAGCCCCACCAGTTTGAACAGCGGTTTGGGGAAGTTCTTGCGCCACATGAACAGGCGGCTGAAGGCGCCCTCGTCCATCGCGTGATGCTGCTGATCGCTCAGGCGCTGCTGCCACTGCTTCATGCGCATGAACAGCTGCCGGTAGCGTGGGGTGTTGCGCAGCACGCACAGGTGCCCGGCTACACGCCGGGCGTGGGTGGTGAGCACGTCGTAGCGCTGCAGCCGCGCGTCGCTGAGCCAGGCGCGCAAATCGCCATATACCAGGTCCAGATCGCCGAAAGCCCAGAAATCGTAACCCTGCAGGTCGGCCTCGTGGATATGGCCCAGGGCAGGCTTGATGTCGCACAGCTTATAGGGGTTGGCCGGCGCGAAGGCAATGCCCATCCGCTCGGCAGCGTGCGCGCAATAGTCACGATAACTTATCGTGCGCACCCGAACGTTGGTGGGCAGGGCCTCGGGCACGCGGCAGTCGCTGAACAGCAACCAGTCGATATCCGGGTTGGCACGGCAACTCTGGAGGAAGAACGGCATCCAGAATGGCCAGGCGCCAAAGTACGGGATCAGAAACAGAATTCGGGGGCGGTTCACAGTGGCCTCACACCTCGGGGCCGCGGCCGGCCGGGCCTGGTTCGAGCCCTTGGACCCAGAACAACTCGTGACGCCGAACCGCCTTGCGGAAAAATTCGTTCTCACCATAGCGGGGCCATTCCCGGCCCGCCAACAGCCGTTGCAACCAGCGGCGCATGCGGCGCTTGGCCGGCAGCGGTGGTTGAAGGTCGTGCATCATGCCCAAGGCCATAGCCTTTTGCCACTGCTGCTCAGGGGAGACCTGCACCACCCACGGCCGCCTCGGCTGGCTCGCATCGAAATGCGGAGGCAGCGCAACGCCGTCGCCGCCGTTGCCCATCGGCCAACGGTCATTGTCGTGCAGGTGGTTGGCATACCCCAGCAACAGCGGCGCCTGGCCGGTGGCCTCCAGAGCCTGCGCCGTAGCCTGGCGAGCGGCGATGTGGTCAGGGTGAGGGTCCAGGCCCGCATCGGGCAGCACGATCGCGTCGGGGCGAACACGCTCGAAAAGCTCGATCAGGTCACCCACCAGGTTCGCCCACGTCGGTGCGCCATCGCTGTCGGTGCGCAGGCTCACCTGGTTGAAGCGCCGAAACGGGCGCACATCGGCAAGCTCGGCAGCCCGAGAGGCAATGGGGGTATCAGGCTGTTCGCGCATCGCAGGCAGTTGCAGGCAGAAGTAGCCCAACTGCACGCAACGCTCGGCAGGCACGCCGGCCCAGAGGGGCACGGCCAGGCTATCCCAAGCTCGCAATTGGCCCTTGAGCCGGCTGGCCTGAGCCTTCGCAAGGCCCATCTGCTCATAATGCTCTGCTTCGATTTCGCCAGCCGTGAGGGTGACGATCCAGCTTTCGCGCGCCTGGCTGTAAAGCTCGAAGGCCGCCAGCTCGGCATCGTCGGCATGGGGTGCGATCACCAGCACCCGGCCCAAGGCGCCGGCAGGAGGGCTGAATGCCAGAAGAGTAGCCTCTGGCGCCAGGCGGCAATGCCGGGCCTGCAGAGCCAGCCCCTCGGCCAGGTTCGCTCCGGTGAGGTTGAGGTAGCGCAGGCCGCGCACGCCCCGCTCGAATGTCTGGCGGTCATGGCCGGCAGCGACCCAGGGGTCGAGGAAGCGACCCAGCCACGTACTGCGCAGCCGAACCTGCAGCACCAACGTATCCCCCTGCTCTATCGCGGCATCCGCCGGCAGCGCCAGGCGCCCGCCCGCCACGCTCACAGCCCACTGCCGCTGGGTAGGCAGCGCATACTGGTAGTCCTGTGCCGGGGAGTAGAACAGGTGGTCGCTGAACCACGCCTCGTGCGCCATCCACGCCAGCAGGGCACCCAGTGGGATGACCCACCAGGCCAAAAGCACGCCCATGACCACCAGCAATAGCAACCCGACGATCAAGCCAATACGTTTGTTGCGCCGGTGCCTGCGCAACAATGCCTGCTTGCGACTCATGCCTGCCAGACCTCCACCGGGTTGCACCAGCGGGCCTTGTATTCACGATCGGCCCGGCCGAACGAGAAGCGTAGCGCCTTGCCGCGGGCCCGGGCGTCTTCCCAGGCCGCCTGGGTATTGAGAAAGCTGAGCACGCTGCCTGGGCTGAACTCCCGCGTTTGAGGGTCGACGCCGCCGTTGACGTACTCGACGCTGATCCACTGGGGTGCCTCGACGCGATAGATCAGCTGCGTGGCAATCGGCTCGCCCTCAAGGAAGATCACCGAGCCGATGATGAAGGGCTGCAGCAACCCGACCACCTCGGCCATCCGCGCCGCCCCTGTGGCAGGGAACCCCCAGCGCCGGGCGAACAGGTCGCAATAAATGCGCGCCAGTTCCGCGGCGGAAAAATCACTGGCCGGGCGAACCACACCGCCGGCTTCTTCCAGCAATCGCAGCTCACGCCGCTGGTTGTAACGAAACTTCTTGGACAGTTCTTCTGGCTCGCGCGCCATCGCCAATTGCTCTGGCTGGGCCTTCAGGCCGCTGAACCGGCCCTGATTGAGGCCCGACAAGTACCGTGCCCGGTGCCGCAGGGGCGCCTGCGCTGTGTCCGAAGCAGGGAGGATGATCTCTGCATTCCCCAGGTCGAAAAGGCCCTTCTTTCCGGCCGCTTTCAGGCCCTCCTTGCTCAGGGCGAGGTGCCGCCCCCACGCCGGCAGGGCGGCGATCAGCTCGCCCCCTCGCTCGATACCCAGGTAACGTACTGGCAGGCCTGCCAGCCCGGCCAGCCGCTGCACCACCTGCGGATGTGTGGCGACACTGCCACCAAAGCGCGCCCATACCTGGGCGTAGGCGGCCTCGTCGATCGGCGCCCAGCCACGCTCGCGCCAGAGCGCCAGACGTTCAAGCATCAGGCGAGCCCCCACTGCTTGACCACTGGCAGGCGCCAGAATGCATCGGCAACCGCCTCGTCACTGAAACAGCTGGTCACCCGTTCTGCCATCGCCCGGCTCAACGCCAGGCGCTGTTCTGCATCCAACCCGGCGACCCGCACCAGCGCTTCGGCGAGCGCCTGAGCATCGCCCAGTGGAAATAGCTGGCCAACCCCCCGGACCACTTCGGGTGCACCGCCGCAGTCGGTTGCCACCAATGGCACCCCGGCACTCATGGCCTCCAGCAGCACCATGCCGAACGGCTCGTGATCGGAGCTGAGCGCGAAGGTATCGAAAGCGGAAAAATAGCGCGCCGCCTGGGCCAATTGGCCAGTAAACAGTACCCGGCCTGCAAGGCCTGCCTGCTCGGCCTGCTGCTTGAGCGCAGCCTCGAGCCGGCCTTTGCCCATGATCACCAACCTGGCATCGGCTGGCAGGCGCGGGAGCGCCAGGGCGAACCCCTGCAGCAAGGTCGCTTGGTCTTTGTCTGGATGCAAGCGGCCGACATTGCCGATTACCCAGGCATCACCTGGGAGGCCAAGCGCCTGGCGAGCCTCGGCACGCGGCAACAGTTGCGCTTGCCGTTCGGCGAGGTCGATGCGGTTGTACAGGGTTTCGATACGCTCAGGCGCCCAATTGGGCAAGCAGCGGCGCAGGTCGTCGCGCACCGCATCGGACACACCCAGCAACGCCAGGCGCTTACGGAAGATATTGGCGAAAAGACGCCGGCCGGCCCGCTCATAGTCACCGAAACCGTGGTGGACACCGATCACTGGCATGCGCGTACCCAGCAGCGCCACGTAGAGCGGCTTGAAGCGGTGGGCGATGCAGAACGCATACTCACGGCCTCGTAACTGTTTGCGCAGCGCCGCGATGGCGCCGAGCTTGAGCCCACGCACGGCCGCAGAGCTGAAGCCCAGAAACTGCACTTCGTCGCTCTGGCATTCATCGACCACACGCAGGTCGGGCTTGCCCGTCAGGAACACGGTCGTTACCCGATAGCCGCGCCCCCGGAACAGGCTGGCGTACTGCCGGGCACAATCGAGGAAAGGCCCGTAGTAGCTGTGGCACAGCTGCAGCACATGGCGCTTAGCCGATGCTGACATAAGGATCAGCACCTTCTTTGACCACAAGGATGTCTTCCATGATCAGGTACTGCAGGTCAGAGCCATAGAACATGTTCAAGGCGTCGGTGGGCGAGCAGATCATGGGCTCGCCGCGACGGTTGAGCGAGGTATTGAGCGACACACCATTGCCGGTCAGCGCCTCGAGCGCCTTCATCATGTCGTAATAGCGAGGGTTGAACTCACGCTTGAGCACCTGAGCCCGGGACGTGCCGTCTTCATGCACCACTTCGGGTACGCGCGTCTTCCACTCCTCGTTCACCTCGAAGGTGAAGGTCATGAACGGCGCCGGGTGGTCGACCATGATCATCTGCGGTGCCACCGTATCGAGCATCGACGGGCAGAAGGGGCGCCAGCGCTCGCGGAACTTGATCTGTTCGTTGATGCGGTCAGCCACGCCGGTCGCACTGGGGCAACCGATGATCGAGCGACCGCCCAAGGCGCGCGGCCCGAACTCCATACGCCCCTGGAACCAGGCCACCGGGTTGCCATCGACCATGATCCGGGCGATGCGCTGCGGCATGTCATCGAGCTTGCGCCACTCGGGCTTGTTGGGGTGGCGCGCACAGGCAGCGATCACATCTTCGTTGGAATACGCAGGGCCGAGATAGACGTGCTCCATCTTCTCGACGGGCACGCCGCGAGCATGGGAAACGTACGCGGCGGCGCCCACCGCAGTACCGGCGTCGCCGGAAGCAGGCTGCACGAACAGCTCCTTGACGTCGGGCCGGGCGATGATCTTCTGGTTGAGCTTGACGTTCAACGCGCAGCCGCCTGCGAACGCCAGTTTGCCGGTTTCCTTCAGGATGTCGCCCAGGTAGTGGTCGATCATCTGCAGTGCCAGCTTTTCGAACAACGCCTGCATGCTGGCGGCGTAGTGGATGTAGGGCTCGTCGGCGACATCGCCTTCACGCTTGGGCCCCAGCCATTCGATCAGCTTGGGCGAGAAGTAGAAGCCCTTGCCGTTTTCCTTGTAGCGGCGCAGGCCGATGACGTTGGCCAGTTCGGTGTTGATCACCAGCTCGCCGTTCTCGAAGCTGGCAAGGCGAGAGAAGTCGTATTTGCTGGCATCGCCGTACGGCGCCATGCCCATGACCTTGAATTCGCCATCGAGCATTTCGAAGCCCAGGAACTCGGTGATAGCGCCATAAAGGCCGCCCAGCGAATCAGGGTCGAAGAATTCCTTGATCTTGTGGATCTTGCCGTTCTCGCCGTAGCCGAAGAACGTGGTGGCGTACTCGCCTTTGCCGTCGATGCCCAGGATCGCGGTTTTTTCCTGGAAGCCCGAGCAGTGGTAGGCACTGGAAGCGTGCGCCAGGTGATGCTCGACCGGCTCGATCTTGATTTTCTTCGGATCGAAGCCCAATTGCTCCAGGCACCAGACGATCTTCTTGCGGTAGCGCTTGTAGCGGCGGTTACCCATCAGCAGCGCATCGAGCGCGCGGTCGGGCGCATACCAGTAGCGCTTGGCGTAGTGCCAGCGGGCCTTGCCGAACAGGCTGATGGGCGCGAACGGAATGGCCACGACGTCTACGTCGGACGGCTTGATGCCTGCCTGCTCCAGGCAGAACTTCGCCGATTCGTAGGGCATGCGGTTCTTCGCGTGTTTATCCCGCACGAAGCGCTCTTCTTCAGCGGCAGCGATAAGCTTGCCGTCGATGTATAGCGCAGCGGAGGGGTCGTGGCTCAGGGCGCCGGACAGGCCAAGAATCGTCAATGCCAAGGTGGGGGCCTCATCGAACTCAGATCGGTTTGAATCGAAAACGGCGGAGTATACCAGAGGATGCGGCGCGCGCCCCTAGGGGCCAGGGGCATAGCCTTAAATACCACCGGCTGATGCTTCCAGCCCCCAGGCTTTCGGGCTTTTCCATACCGACGAGCATTGCCGCCATGACGATTGCCCCCCCTTTCACACGCTTGACTGAGCTCGACACACGCCTGGGCCGCATGCTCACGGCCTCACCCACGCCGTGGAGCGTGCTGAGCGCCGATCTTGCCTCAGCCCTTTCATCATCCGCCAATGCACTGGCGCCAGATGCCATTTACCTGGGCCAGCAGCCGCTGACCCATTGGCTGGCCCTGGCGATCGCCGGCCCAAGCGACGAACCGCAAGGGCCGGTTTCGTGCATCACCGCCCAAGGCCTGATTCCCCTGACGACAGCCGACGGCCACAGTGTGATACGCCTTGCACAGCGATTCAGCCGCGACGCACGCAGCCGATGGCTCGACCGGCTGCACGCCTTCTGGAATGTGGAGCAGTATGAAGGCGAAGTTCGCTACCACTGGCTCACTCGCTGGCTGTCTCAGCAGTGGCAGGCCCAGGTGGCATTGCGGGAGCAGGGGCCAACACTGGCCGGGCCAGCCCTGCAGTTGTGCCATGCGGCCGTGACCCGCCAGCGGCCGTGGCAGGGGCTGCTCAAGCTATGGGCGCAGCGGCGGTCATGGTGGGTGACGGGCGCGGCCGTGCTGGCGGCATCCGATCCGGTCACCCACCCGATGCAGCCTGTGGTGTTGTCGACGCTGGCCTGGGGTATCGAGGCATTCGACAACTGGCCGGCACTCTACGCTGAACTGGTCGCACGCCTGGAAGATGACATACAGGGCCCTGCACTGCTTGGGGCAATGGCTCCGCTCGATGCCCAGCACAGTCTAGGCAGTGATCGGCTCGAATGTGTCGAGATCAAAGGGCCTCTGTTCGAGGCCCTGACCCGGGCTGTGATACAACGCCAACGCCACGCCGCCCAGGATGCCTGGGTGCAGGCGCAGGCCATCATGGCGAGCGACGGGCTGCTGGCTGCTGACGAGCACCTGCGCAAGCACTGCGCAATCAGGCCCCTACTCGCCCATGTCGGCCTGCGAGAAACCCACGTCACCGCGCAGCTGGTCGCCGGGATGCCCGCCTGGCTCAAGTCGCTGAGCAACGAACGAATGCTCAGGCTCAACCGCGCACTCTGTGAGCTGCAGGTTGCCACGGTGGCAGCGATGGCGCCCGAGTTGATCCCGCTCAAACGCTTTGCTGAACGCGCGGGCCTGGAAGGCTTCGCGCGCGACCAACTGGCGCGGGGCCTGCAAGCCGCGGGTGTGGAGATGCAACCGGAGCGAATTCTGGTCAGCATCACTCGCGCGCGGGCGACCGGCCCGCTGATCTCCCCGCTCAACCCGGCCGATACCGGCTCCAGCGCGGGCCGCTCGCTCGACCGGGCGGGGGCGCCGCTGGAATATGTGACGACCACGCGCAGCCTGATCGAGCTGGCCATGGACAACCTCAGCCCGCTTGACCTGGACTACCTGCTGACCGCTCGCGTACATGGCGAGCAGGGCCAAGCGATCCCTGCCTTGAGGCCAGGGGTGGTCCGCCGGCTCGTGCGCCAGGCCAATGTGGGCGGCAGCTACGTCGACTACCTCACTCACCAGCTGCGCACGGGGCCCGAAGCCCAGTGGCGCCGCGAACGTTATCAGCGCCTGCTAAAAGCGAAAATGCACTATGAAGCCCTCAAGGACGGCTACCGCGGCCACCTTGGCACAGGGGATCGAGTGCATCCCTGGGTTCAGGCGCTGCTCACCCACCCCGGCCGCCCCGACCTGCGCAGAGTCGATGGTCAGCGCATCGAGGCCTGGCAACTGATGATCCGGGAGGCCCCGGTGCACGGCGTCTACCTGGTAGGCCCGGCTCCAGACAACAACAACCGGGAAGTGCTGGTCTATGCCCCGGAAAACCCCGACCGCTGGCACTGGAAGATGTTCGAAAGCCGAGCCGCGCTGACCCGAGACTGGCTGAGCCGCGACGAAATCCGACAATACCTGTGCGCCCGTATCGCCATCGCGGAGCAGGCAGCGGTGCGAGCCCTGCTGGCATCCGAAAAGCTCTACCGGCACATCGATGCACGCCTGATCAAGGGCAACGTTTTCATCAATGGCTACCAGTCGGAAACCCGGATGATCATCGCCAATGCCGACGCCAGAACCACCAGCAATCAGGAAATCGACTTGGATACCGCCCAGCGCGTTGCGCTGACGCTCGCAGAGCTGGTGAGTTGCGTCTTGCCGGCCAAGATTGTCGGCACCCTTTCAGTGGCCCGCGCCGCCTGGTCTGCGGTGGTTTTCACTCAAAGCCTTGAGACATCGAGCACAGAGGCGCAATTGCTCAACGCGATAGAGATGTACGCTCATTTGCTCGAAGGCGCCATCACGCTTTCGAGCAACCCCCTGATGAGCAAGGTTGTGCGCAGTTTCCCCTTCAATACCGCCAGCCCGCTTCACCCCCAGTATGCCGCACCCGCCGACAGCACCCGCTTGCGCTATGAATTGAGCGGCGCGGAACGGGTGCTGGAAACACAAGTGCTGACCGGCGGCTACAGCGACTACTTCGTACGGGACGGCCACGGTAACCGGTATCACGTCCTTTTCGACGGCGAACATTGGCGGGTAGTCGATGCACGCAAACCAGACGCGCATTACAAGCCGACGATCCAGCGCAATGCTCAGGGGGTGTGGGAGATGGTGGACCTCCCCCTTTGGAAAGGCATCGTTCCAGACCTGCAGGCCCTTTGGCCCCGGCTGGCCAGCCAAGGCCCTGCCGACGTGCCCGAAGGTGAGTTATTCACCGATCAAGGGCGGCAGATGTTGAAACTGGGAGGCACGCTGTTGGAGGTTCGTCGCAGCCTCGCTGCAGGCCGTTACACCGTGGTGCATCCGACCCCGCAGCGAGAGGGAGACACGTTGACGCTGAAACTGCGACGCAAACCGGGCGGTACGGGCTGGCAGACCAAGCTCAAGCAACTGGCAATGGCCAGCGCATGGCTGGATGTCACCTGGGGCTGAACGATTTATCTACCGCCTGCGTGCAGTCGATGGCCGATTAAATCGCCAAACGCTGGCCACGAGGCCAGCGCTCGATTGCCCTAGGAGCCTGCACCCTATGCCCACCCACACCACCCCCTCGACGCTTTACCGCCAACTCGTACGCCAGGCCTTGGCCGGCCTGGCCGAGGCCAGCACCCGATTGCAATCACGCCTGCGTCAGCTGCCACAGGCTGACGCCTTGGGCAGCAGCAGTGGCGCACCCGATTTGCGGGCAGCGCTCGGTGCGCTTGCAGGTTTCTGGGCCATGCGGGAAGCAGACAACATCCGCCGTCGCGAGCACTACGCCAAAGACCTGGAACAGGCTATGCGCAAGGAGCTGGAAGCCCGGATAGCCCGGGGCAATCTCCACACGGCGTATCGGCACTGCCTGCCCAGCTACCACGATGAACCAGGCGTATCACTGTTTACCCTGGGCGTTCGGCTCAACGAGGAACACACCGCGCCCCTGCAGGGCGCCGTCGTCTTCGCCAGGGAACAGGGCCCAACCTTGCTGTATGTGTCAGGCGCAGGCTGGGTCGGGGCCCCGGCCCTGCCTGCGCTGCTCAACGGCCTGACCCACTCGATCAATCAGCCCGAATTGCGCTCACCACTGCTCGGGCTGATGCCTGCAAAACATCGCCAGGCCATGCAGGCCATCGAAGAGGAGCCAAGCCTGGAGCTGGAAGCCTTCGACACTGACGACTGGGTGCTCACCCCCCTCCTCGCCAGCCCGTTCCACACCCTGGCCGAGCAATTGATCGACCTGCAACGGCAAGACCTTGCCTGGGCATTCGAAGTTGCCGGCGCAGCCCCGGATCGCCAGGCGTTGCAACAGCTGATTTCGCAAGCCATCACGGCGCCGGCAAGGCTATCGCCCGCCACCATCGCCCAGGTGCTGTACCGAGCCTGGATCGACCAGGCGCCCTCGGACCCCGACTGGTTGCTCAATGCACCGGCGGAGCAACGTGAGCAGTGCCTGGCAGCGCTCCAGCGCTACGATCACCTGCGCCAGGCATTGCTCAGCGCCCTGAATGGCTGCGCGACGCTCCAGGATTTTTCTCGCAGCCGGCTGAGCGCGCGTATCGCCAATGATCTTGGGCTAGACATAGACCCGGACCAGATGCAGATCACCCTGAATCGCTCGCTACCGATCACCGGTGAACGTTACCAGATCACGAAAACCCTCACCCAGCTGGCGATAGACGGCTTACACCCCGGTGACCTCACGCCGAACTCGCCTTACCTCAACGATACGCGCATCAGCTTGGCCGGCCGGCCTGTGGAGCCACCCTATACCGCATTGACCCCTGCCTACGTCGGCGAACTGGTCACTCAACTGGCCGTCTACCAGCCGTTCTGCCTCGAGCAACGCCAAACGCACGCCCTGGGTTCCACACACACCCTGTTGAGCAAGCTGATGCGTGAGCATCTCGTCGCGTTGGGCTGGCTGGCACGGGTGCAGGGGCACATCTCCCCCTCCGACCATGCACTGCTGAGCGCCTTCTGCGCAGGCCAGCCGCCGGTCATTGGCCACCTGGAAGCCAATCGGGTGATATTGGCCGACCGGTTCGAGCTACGGGCCAGCCTGGTTATTCGCCACCTCGATACCGAGGGCTCAACGTTGCGGCTGCTGGTGTACTGCGCCGATGCACCGACCGGCAGAAGCCTGATGGCCTTCGACACGGCGCGGCAGCTGGTTGCCGAGTGGGTCGGTTGGGCAGCCGACGCGCCAACCCGCGACCTGCTCCTGGCCAATGTGCTGCCACAGCAGCGCGAAGCCTTCGGCACGGTGTTGGAAGCCTTGGCGCAGCGCCCGTTTCCCGAGCGCCCCGCCACTACCAGCGAACGGCCTTGGTACATCGATGCACAGGGCAACCCCCAACCCATCGTTGTAGCCACACCCGCCTACGCGGCGTTCCTACGCCTGGAGCCGGTGAGCGATGCCATCGGGTTGCTGACCCGCCAGCACATTCAGATGGCTCAAGCGCAGGCAGCCCACGAGCTGCCAGGCGCATTGACTGCCCAACGTTCAAGCTACCAGCAGCTTGGCGCTCTGAATGACCAGATCGCAGGCGCCGTCGAGCGCTACGCCAGCCACCCACACACGGCCGTCCCCGACTTCGAGCGCTATGTGCATAGCCAGGCACGGGAAAAGATAAACGCACTGCTGGAACGGGCAGATGACCTGGTCGACCCAGACAGCATCGTCATCCAGACCCCCAGAGAAACCCTGACCTATACGCAGATGCTGCGCGATGGCTATGACGATAGCCTTGGCCTGCTGACCCCCACCGCCGACACCACAGCTACCTTCAGCGGCCCCCCAGGTGTCGACCTCTCGGCGCTCACACCACAACAGGTGGCAGGCTCGGTACGCGGCGCATGGCTAGCAGACCGCTACATCGCCGACATCGAGCAGCGCCTGCTGGCGCCCGACAGCCCCGGCCGGGCCTGGCGCCGCCAGCAGAGCGTATTGATCCTGCAATTGCAGATGCAACGCTCCGCACTCAGGGCACGCCTGGAGGGCACGCTCCCCGCCGCCGACTACACATGGATCAACACAACGCTGTTGACACTGGCCGACACCCGCCTGCCGGTGCGGCAGCGCCATCCTGTGTACCCTATGCAATTCGAGCTTCGTAACCCGCTGGTGGCCTCAGCCGCGGCGCTGGGCGAGGCCTTCGTTGCCGTGTATGAACAGGCCCGCCGGCTATTGCCTCTCCCCAGCATGATGCACCTGGAAACCATCCAGGGCTGTTACATTGTCACGCCCCATCCAGGCACCGCAGATAACGCCTGGGCCTATACCCCCAATGCCCCCGATGGCCAACAATGGCGACGCCTGGACACCTTCCGGGCCACGCTGGCCTCACCGGGCATGGGTGACTACTACAAAGATCGCTGCAGCCTGAGCCTGGGCCGGCTGATCGCCTTTTTCATCGCTGACATCAGAAACTCCGGCGCCAGCCAACCCCCTGCGCTGCCTCCCCAGGTGTGCACCGACCTGGCTGACAGTTGCCATGATGCAATACTGCGGCGCCGGATCGACGATGTTCGCCATACCACTACATCACGCAGCGACATGATCGCCAACATCGCCCGCAACACCGTGGAGCTGGCCGCCACAGCGCTGACGCTGCCGTTCCCTCTTGCCTCTTTTGCCGTGGGTGCCACGCTGGCCTTGCGTGATTACTCCAAAGGGCTGAAGGCGTTCGCCGAGGGCAATGAAGACGAAGCTGGCTTGTTGCTCTTCTCGGCATTGCTCAATGGCGCAGGGGCGGCAGGCGACCTGACATCAGGGCTCAAAGGGTTTGGCCATCTGATTCGCCAGGCAAGGCCCACCCGCGCCACACGCCCCTTGCTGGAGCCGGCAGGCCCGCTGCCGGTTCCCTTGGGACATCAGCTGGTCTATGCAGGAAAGAGCCATGGCGCGCACGTCCATGAAGTGCTTCACGCCGCCGAGGACGGCTCGCTCACTGGCAGCGGTCGTTATGTCAGGCAGAACAAAGACGGTGCCTGGCAGCGCCTGGATGCGGCGTCGGCGCCTCATCCATCAGCCCAGGCCTACGCCGTGGAAGTGGACCTAAGTCGCGCAACGCCTCTGACCAGCAGCCACGCGCAGGGCGTCGTCCAGCTCGAAGGCCGCTTCTACATAGCCATGGGGCAACAGCATTTCCAGGTTCAGTACGTCGCAGCCGACAGGTGCTGGTACATCGTCGACCCTGCCAATCCATTCTCCTTCAGCGGCCGCCAGCCTGTCGTTCGCAATGCACAGGGCCAGTGGGCGCGGCTATCGCCAGCAGGCCTGCTCGGTGGCGCCCCTACAGGTACAGCGACCACACGCAGTGTGACAAGCGCCTACGAATTACCGACCGAGCTGCACAACCACGCCATGGCAATCGCTTGCCCGCCGGGCACCCCCGCCGCGAGGGCGCTGGAGCAATGGGCGGCGCCCACCCACAACGCACTCGTTTCGACCGCAAAGGATACCTACGCTCGCCTGCGCAGCACCCTGGCGCACGACGCATCGGCCTGGTACCAGGGCTTGGCGCTGCCGCCACGGCCCTCGGTGGTGGCACCCGCCGCGGGGCCCTCCGGTCAGGCGCTGGTCGAGATCGCGGCGCACCATCGCGGGGTAGTCATCGCCGAAACGCTGAACTCCCCGGCGAGCAAAAAACTGTTGATCGACAGCATGCCCGCGCTGGCAGAACAAGGCGTCACGGTGCTTTACCTGGAACACCTGCTGGCTGATATTCACGCCGCCAAACTGCAGAAATACAAGGCGCTCGGCGCCCGTGCTCGGAGTGGCTCGCGCACGCTCAAGCACTTCTATGCATTTGCCCACCATGGCTTGCTGGCGCCCAAGGGAAGCGGCCTGGACTACTACCACCTGATCAAGGCCGCGCACCGCCACGGTATCGAAGTCCGCGCGCTCAATACGTCGGTCAGCTACGACTTTGGGCTGGCGCCTGCGGCAGAAGGTGCAGCCTCGGCCACAAGGATGCGAGGCTTCATTGCCAATCGGATCATAGGCTCGGCATGCCAGGCCGCTCCCGAAGAGCGCTGGATCGCCCTCCTGGAACACCGATTGGCGTTGGCCCACGACGGCGTGCCAGGCGTAGCGCAGGTGCAGGGCGTGGTCAGTGTAAGGGTCGAGGATGCCGGCGGCCCGGCGCTCACAGGCAACATCG
This sequence comes from Pseudomonas sp. URIL14HWK12:I12, assembly GCF_003097135.1. GTDB lineage: Bacteria > Pseudomonadota > Gammaproteobacteria > Pseudomonadales > Pseudomonadaceae > Aquipseudomonas. Next base: position 387,965 of record NZ_QEQL01000003.1, on the reverse strand, counting down.
CAGCAGCAGACCTGACCCTGCACCTTGAGGCCGCGCCCCCGCAGGCAGCCCAACCGGTGCCGACGCCTGAAGAGCGGGTGAACTGGACACTGGACCCTAAAACGCTGGAGCTTCACGTCCGCCGGCACGACCCTGGCGCAGGGGCCAAACCCGCAGCAATGCTCAAGCGCGACCGCGCAGGCCGCTGGGTGGCTGACCCTGACGCCTCCTTGCCGGTGACAGAACCGAGCAGTGAACTGCAATTGCGCTTGTGGGATGCCGAATACCATCTCCCGCCGCAGCATATCGCTACCTTTCACAAGATCAAGGCGCACAACGGCAAAGCGCTGGACAATAACTACTTCACGTTCGACACCAGCATTCATCCCACTCAGGAAGCGTTTTTTTCTTTACGCGCCAAGATCCTGAACGACTCACACGCAGTGCTGACCCAGGTGCTGCCGCCCCGCCCGGAATTGCCCAACGTCAACCTGATACCGGGCGATGCCGCTTTGCTGCGCGGTATCTACGATAAAACCCGTGGGTTAGTGGTCGGCGAGGCGCACGCTCACGTGGGTAGCAAGCAATTCCTGATCGACAACCTCGACACACTGCTGGACTGCAATGTGAAGACCCTTTACCTGGAGCATCTACTGGCCGACGCGAACCAGCTCGACCTTGACCACTTCGTGCAAACCGGCGTGATGAGCCGCCAGTTGCTGGATGACCTCAGAACGCTTGACTGGGGGCATCACACCGACTCGGCCAAAACCTACAACTTCGAACAGCTGGTGGTTCGTGCACGGGACAAAGGCCTGGATATTCGAGCGATCGACTGCGCCGCCACCTACCGCCTGGATGGAATGGATGTGATGGGCCCCCAGCACACCACTCGCCAGCGCATGATGAACTTCTACGCCAACCGGGCTATCGAGCGGCACCAGGCGGCCGTTGGCGCACACAACTGGGTCGCGCTGGTGGGCAACACACACGCTAACACCTACCAGCAAACCGTGCCTGGCCTGGCGGAATTGCAGGGCGCCATTGGCTTGAGGGTGCGCGATGTTCCTCCTGGGCAGGGCCATGCCGCTATTGCCGACCCTGGCGAAATCGCCAGCGCACGAGGGGGCCGTGAAGTCATGGTCAAGTGCGACTTGCTGCTGGCGGTGCAGCCCCATGGCCATCGCGCACCGCTTGCGCCCGAGCAGCGCCTGCACCGGCCTGGGCAATACTTGATCGATAGCAGCGACCCGGCTCGCTCGTACATCTGGCACCGCTCCCGCAATGGGGAGGTTCACCAGACTGCGATCACTACCCGTGCCGATGGCCGGCTGTACGTCGACCGGCCCAGCTGGAGCACCGTGCATGGCCGACCGTTCGATGATCTCGCCGCGCTGACGGCAGCCATGCGTGACTTCGGCATGATCAAGGTCGACTGACCTCGCCAAGGGCTGCTGGAACCCTGGCTTCCAGCAGCCCACGCAGAGCGCTTCCCTCGGGCCAGTTGCGCAGGAACCTTTCGCGGTCCCGTGCGTAGGCCGCTGCGAAGCTGCCTGCACTCGCGTGCTGGCGCATTGCATCCAGATCGATCAACGCCCACCGCCCCTGGTGCCAGAACAGATTGTGGCCCTTGAGATCGCCGTGGCTGATGCGTTCGCGCATCAGGGCCTGAAACAGCTCATCAAGCGCCAGCAGCTCGGGCTCGGGCACCTCGCCGCTCTCGGTATAAGGTGCCCACCGTTCAATGATGTCGGGCCCCTCGAGGTACTCGGTAACCAGCCAGGCACGGCCACGCAGGCCCAGGGTTCGGCTTTCGCGCACGGCCAGGGGCAGAGGCGTAGCGATGCCGAGAAAGGCAAGGCGGTGCGCCGCGATCCACGAATGCCAGGCACGGCTGGGGCGCCAGAAGCGCTTGAGCCAGTGCAGAGCATTCTTGATGTTGTAGCGCTTGACCACCAGCGTACGGCCTTGAGCTTGAATACGAGCTACGGTCGCGGCCCCGCCGGTCTTGTAGAGGTGCCCGGCATCGATCAGCGCATCGGCGTGCTCCAGCACTTCGGCCATAGGGGCAGCCTGATCTCGGCGCATGGCCGTCAAACCCGAGGCATCGCGTTCAACGCTGAACAGCGTGCAGTCTCGCCCGGCCTTGGCCAGGTAGTCTTTCAGGCGCCAGGCCCGTACCTTGTCGACCTGCCTTTGCAGCGCCTCCAGCGGCAAGGCATGCTCGCTATTGGCCATCAGGTAGTGCACCAGCAGCTCTTCGGTGAACGGCGCCAGCGCTGGCGGCAGCTGGGCAAAGAACACCCCGAGGTTTTCCAGCACTCGCTCGCGGGGCAAGGGCTTGCCCGCTTCGTCGGCGCGCACGCCGGCACCGTCGATCAGGTAGAGCTGGCCGTTGGCGCGCAGCAGGTTGTCCAGGTGCAGGTCTTCCTGCCACAGGCCTTTGAGGTGCATCCGAGCCACTGCTTCCAGGGCCTGGCCAAGCACCGCCGACTGTTCATCGGCCAGCACCGGCAGATGCTCCACAGCTTCCCAGGCCTGGCCCAGGCTCTGTACTGGGTCCAGCAGCTCGAACAACAGCCAGCCCCCCTGCCCTGCCTCCAGCCCGTCGGCCAGCAACTGGGGCGTGGTCAGCCCCTGCGCCTGCAGCAGCTTCACGCCTTCGAGCTCACGCTCGAAGTGGCGGCTCGCCTTGGGCCCCACCAACAGCTTGGCCAGCACCGGGCGGCCACGCCACACACCAGCACCCACATAGCGCTGGCCAGGCAGCACGCGCAGCAGGGTCAGCAGTTGGAGATCAGCGATGCCGGCGGCATCGGCCAACGTCACATTCAGTGGCACGGCCGGCGCTCGGCCGGCCTTCTGCAGTTCGGCCAGTTGCATCAGCGGTTTCCTTTGTGGCGGCGGCGGCGCCCCAGCTGTTCAAGCCAGGCGCCCACTTCGGCCCCCTCGGCAGGCTGCTTGAGATAGGCAGCCAGCATCAGCCGAATCTCGTCGTCGCTCCACATGTGCGAGCGCCGCAGCAAGGGCTCCAGGTCGCGAACCCGGTCGCGCCGGCCGAAGATCAACGGCCGGGTTTTTTCCAGGTCGATCAGGCAGGCCTGGAACTGCCCGGCCTTTTCGCGCAGGAAAACATGTTTGGGGTAGAAGCAGTTGTGAACCTGCCCCGCACCGTGCAGGGTACGCGCCAGGCCGCCGACGGCAGCGAGGATGGCCTGGCGGCCTTCTGGCGGCACCTCGGCCCAGCGGTCGTTCCACGACTCCAGGTCTGCCCAGTCATCCAGCGCGCGGGTCAACAGCACCGCCTGGGTGCCTTCGGCGGCTTGATGCTGGCCGTAGAACACAGCGTCTAGCGAAGGAATACCCATGCGGCGGTAACGCTGGATGTTGCGGAACTCGCGGGCAAAGGTTGGCTCACCGAATGGCCGGCGAAGCGTACGGGTGAGGTAGCCGCTCTGGCGCTTGAGGAAGAACCCCTGGCCTTCGAGCTCCAGCCGATAAACGCTGCTCCACCCGCCCCGGCCGGTGTTGGGCTCGTCCACCGCGGTCAGCTGCAGGTTCCACAGGGCCTGGAAGCTGTCGAGCCCGTGGCGCGCCAGCAGGGCTTGGGCATCGGCCCCATTGAAAGTGTTCATTCGCGCCCCTCGAAGAAGCTCAGGATGTGCCGGATGCGCTTTTTATCCGACGCGTTCAGGCGCTCGCGCCTGCGGTATTGGAGATAGAAACGCAGCCGCTGGGTACGCGAGAGGTGGTATTTGCCCACTTTGTCCAGGCAAGCCAGGTCTTTGGTGATGCGGTAACGCAGCATGAAGCTGTACCAGAACGCGCCGTTGGGGCAATCGATGAAGAACACCGTGTCCTGATCGTCCACCAGCAGGTTACGCCACTTCAGGTCGTTGTGAGTGAAGTGGTGATCGTGCATCTGGCGGGTGTGGCGGGCGACCTGCTGGCTGACGTAGTCCACCCAGGCCCGGTTGCGCAGGCGCGCATCGTGCTGGTTCGCCAGAAGGTCCAGGTCTTGGGTATGCGGCAACTCACGGGTAATGAGCGCGCCGCGGCCAAAGGCGACACCGTCACGCTCCAGCCCCCAGGCCACCACTTCGGCGGTGGGGATACCCCATTGCGCGAAACGCTTGAGGTTCTGCCACTCCGCGCGCACTCGCGGGCGCCCCACGTACCGGCGCAGGCCACGGCCGGCGCCGGTATAGCGCTTGACGTAATACATCACCCCCTCCAGCCGCACCCGGATCACCTCCGAGAGGTTGTCGTTGGTCAGGCGCTCGCCTTGCAACGCGAACACCGCCTCCAGGCTGCCGAAGGCTTCGGCCAGGTGCTGATACTCAGGCTCCAGTTTCCACCCGGCCATCAGAGAGCGTCTCCATAGCGCTGCTTGCGCGCATAGAGGCTCGCCGCCTTGCGTTCGAGCCAGGCCAGCAGGCGTGCCTCGTCACGTAATACCTGGCGCAGCGGCAGCCGAAAGTAATCACGCAGAAAGCGCAGCTTGTCGCGGCGGGTCAAGCCGATGTCGAGCGCCGAGAAGTACAGCGCCGCCAGGTCTTTGTCGCGCCACCGGCGAGGGGTGTGCGAGCGGGTTTGCGCACGGTGCAGGTCGATCACCGACACCGGAAGGTCGCAGGGGCTGATCGGCCGGTCGGTGTGCAGCAGGAAATGGCAGATGTAGCAGTCGCGGTGGTTCACGCCGGCCCGGTGCATGCCGCCAACCATGCCCGCGACCTTGGCGATCAGGGCGTGCTTGAGCGCAGGCGCCGGTGGATGGGCGCGCCAGTTCAGGCTGTAGTCTTCCAGGCTCACCGTGGGCGCAAGCTCCTCGGTGATGATGAACGAATGCTGCCGCGCAGGGTTGCTGCCCCGTTCGCCATAGGCCACGGCGGTCATGGTGGCGATGCCGGCCTGGTGCAGGCGCTCGATGGCGCGCCACTCCTGGCCTGCACCCAGCACCGGCAGCTTGGCGCTGGCCAGGTTCTTGACGATCTCGCCCCAGCCGATGCCTCGGTGGATCTTCACAAAATACCCGCGCCCCTGCACCTCGGTGCGCAGGGTACGGCGGCCTTCGAGCTCGCGGTACACCTCACCCTGCAACGCCTCGACGGCTTCGAAGGGATCGTGCCCGGCCCACAGGCCCTTGAAGGGTTCCAGCAACATCAGGGTCATGCCTGGGCCTCGCTCAGGATCAGATCGGCGGCATGCTCGGGCATGCTGTAGAGGTCGGCGTGCTCGGCGAAGGCCAGGCCTTGGGCGGCCCAACGCTCACGCGCGGCATCGTCCTGAAGCATCTGCGCCAGGTAGCGGTTGAGTTGGGCCTGTTCGAAAGGCTCGTCAAGCACAAGCCCGCTGCCGGCCTCGGCGATGTAGTGGGCGTAGCCGCACACTGCGCTCACCAGCACCGGCAGCCCCGCCACCAGCGCCTCCAGTAACACGGTACCGGTGTTTTCGTTGTAGGCCGGGTGGATCAGCGCATCGGCGCCCAGCAGAAAGCGCGGAATATCGGGCCGGCCCTTCATGAAGCTGACCTGCTCGCCCAGCCCAAGCGCCCGGGCCTGCAACTGGAACACCTTGGGGTCGTCCTGGCCGATCACGAACAGGCGCGTGCGCTTGCGCAGCGCCTCGGGCAGTGCCGCCAACGCCTTGAGGCTGCGGTCGGTGCCCTTGGTCTTGAAGCCCGAGCCGATCTGCACCAGCAGGCGGTCCTGCTCGGCCAGGCCGAACTCCTGGCGAAACGCCGCGCGAATGGCGCCGGCGTCCGCCGGGCGGCGGCGGTCCTGGGCAATACCGGGGGGCAGCAGGTGGAAGCGCTCGGCGGGGGTGCCGTAATGCTTGACGAACAGCGGCTGCTGCACCTCGGAAATCATCAGGATCTGCGTTTTGGACTCGGGCGAGAACACGGCCCGCTCGTAGTCGGCGAAATGCTTGTAACGGCCGAAATAGCGATACAGCGGATTACGCAGCGTCTGTGCCTTGTCTTCGAAGCAGCCGTCGGCGGCGTAGTAAACGTCCAGCCCCGGCATCTTGTTGAAGCCCACCAGCCGGTCGACCGGGTCGCGGGCGAGGTCTGCCTGCATCCAGGCGGTGAGTTTCTCGTTGCGATGGTGGTTGAACAACGCCCTGGCCGGAACGATGCGTACATCGAAGCCGGGGGGCACCTCACCCTGCCAGATGGGCGTATAGACGCGAATGGCATGCCCGCGCCGCTGGCACTCCAGGGCGATGCGCATGAAGTCGCGCTGCAGGCCGCCGAACGGAAAATACTTGTACAAAACGAACGCCAACTGCATCAACGCATGCCCTCGGCCAACAACAGCGTGCTTAACTGCCCTGCCACACGCTCGGGGTTCACGCGGGTGAAGCACAACGGCCCTTCGCGTTTGAGATCGTGCCGCGCCAGGTCCTCCGGCGTGGGTTTGTAAGTGCAGTGCTTCTGCAGGCATGGCGCGCAGGGCCAATCGCTTGCCAGGTGCACCTGGGTGCGGCCATAGGCGCCGGTCAGGCCCGGGTTGGTAGGCCCATACACCGACACCGTGGGCACATCCAGCGCTGCGGCTAGATGGCCAAGGCCGGTGTCTACCGCAACGCAGGCCCGCGCCTGCACCAGTACGGCGGCGACCCCTGCCAGGTTGAGCTTGGGGAGCACCTGCACGTTGTTCATGCCGGCGGCGATGCGATGCGCACGCCGAAATTCTTCTTCATTGCCCCACGGCAAGCGCACGCCGATGCCAGCCAGGCGCAGGCGCTCGGCAAGCTCGCGCCAGTACACCTCGGGCCAATGCTTGGTCGCCCAGGTGGTGCCATGCAGAAACACCACATAAGAAGTGGGGTTGGGAATGCTGAGCAGCCGGGACCGGTCAAGCCCGTACTGGCCGGCACCTGGCGGCAGGTCATAGCCCAGGGCCAGGGCGAACAGCAGGCGCAACCGCTCCACCGCGTGCTGGCCTTTGATCACCGGCACCTTGCGGTCGTAGAAGCGCGCAGCGATCGGCTCCCGGGCGGAGTTTTTGTCCATGCCGGCCACCGGCGCTTTCACGTAACGGGTGAGCCACGCGCTCTTGAGCAGGCCTTGGGCGTCGATCACCAGGTCGTACCGGCGCTCGCCCACGGCAGCCTTGAACGCCTTCCATTCGCCGCTCTTGTAGGTTTGCCAGAGGTTCTTGCGCCAGCGGCGAACGGCCACCGGGATCACCTTGTCGACGGCTGGGTGCCAGGTGGGCAGCTCGGCGAAGCCTTCTTCGACCACCCAATCGAAACGAATGCCGGGGATCGCCCGCGCGGCGTCGGTGAGCGCCGGCATGGCGTGGATGACATCCCCCAGCGAGGAGGTTTTGATCAGCAGAACGCGCAAGTCAGTCGACCTCCGCCAGAACGTTGACCGGCTCCGGCCCTTCGAGCCCGCGCAGGGCCTCGATGACGCGTTGCGGGTCGAGCAGGCGCAAGCAGTTGTAGTGGCCGAAGCGGCAGGTACGGTCGAAGCATGGGCTGCAGTCCAGCCCCAGCCGCACCACTTCGACCTGGTCGGCCAGCGGTGGGGTGAAACCGGGCGAAGTGGAGCCGTAGACGGCCACCAGCGGCAGATTCAGCGCGGCGGCCACGTGCATCAGGCCCGAATCGTTGGACACAACCGCCTTGGCGCAGGCCATCAGGTCGATCGCCTCGGCCAATGAAGTGCCGCCGCAGAGGTTCGCGGTTTCCTCACGCAGGCCCGGGATCAGGCGCTCCTGAATGGCCTCGCCGACGGCGTGGTCCTTTTGCGACCCGAAGATCCAGACCTGCCAGCCCTGGCGAATGCGCTCCTCGGCCACCGAGGCATAGTGTTCTGACGGCCAGCGCTTGGCTTCGCCGAACTCGGCACCGGGGCACAGCGCCAGTACCGGGCGGTCCAGCTCCAGGCCAAATTTGGCCAGCGCCGCGTCACGGTTTTCAGGCTCGATGCGCAGGCGCGGCTGGGGATAAGGTTGCGGCAGCGGCGCACCGGGCTCGTATGCCAGCGCCATGAAACGCTCGATCATCAGCGGGTAGCGGCTTTTGTCGAGCGTGCGCACGTCGTTGAGCAGCCCGTAGCGAAACTCGCCTCGCCAGCCAGTGCGCTTGGGAATGCCAGCGAAGAACGGCACCAGCGCAGACTTGAGCGAATTGGGCAGCAGGATCGCCTGGGTGTACTGCCCTTTGAGTGACCGGCCGATACGCCGGCGCGTGGCGAGATCGAGCACGCCGTGGCCGAGTGGAAAACTCAAGGCCCGGCGCACCTCTGGCATGCGTTCGAGGATCGGCCGGCTCCACTCGGGTGCGAGCACGTCGATCTGGCACTGGGGGTGGCGTTGCTTCAGGCACTGGAACAGTGTCTGGGCCATTACCATGTCGCCGACCCAACTGGGCCCGATGATCAGAATGTTCATGGGTTTTCCAAAAAAGCGCGGCCGGCTGTTCATTCACCGGCCGCTGCCATCACTCTAACCCAGGCCGAGCCCGGCCCAGATCCGCATCACCTCGCGGCGCTCGGCCGCGAACTGGTCCCCTGGCACCACCGAGGGCGCCTTCTGCAGGGCCTGCCGGTGGGCTGCGGCGCGGTAGGCCTTGTAGGCTTCGCGCAGCAGCACGGCATCGCTGGCCGGCAACAACCCGGCCTCTTCGAGACCTTCGAGAATGCGGATGTTGTCGGGGTAGCGCAGCAGCTCGGAGTGCGCGCCAGACCACGCCAGGGCCGCGTATTGCACCATAAATTCGATATCGACGATACCACCGGCGTCTTGCTTGAGGTCGAAGGGCACCGCCGCGTCGAAGGCATTGCTGCCCCGCCCGGCGCTGCTGGCACGGGTGCCAAGGTTGTCACGCATCTTGGTGCGCATCTCGCTTACCTGCGCGCGCAGCGTCGCCAGATCACGGGGTTTGCCCAGCACACCGGCCCGCACCCGCTCGAAGCCTTCCCCCACTTGCGCATCGCCCACCAGCACCCGGGCGCGCACCAGCGCCTGATGCTCCCAGGTCCAGGCCTCTTGCTGCTGATAACGCTCGAAGGCACCCAGCGAGCTGACCAGCAACCCTGCCGCGCCGGAGGGGCGAAGGCGCATGTCCACCTCATAGAGCTGGCCGGAGTTGGTCTGCGCGGTGATCAGGTGAATGATGCGCTGGCCCAGGCGGGTGAAGAACTGTGCACCGTCGATGGGCTTGTCGCCATCGGTCTCGGCCTGCGGGTCGCCGTCGTGGATGAATACCAGGTCCAGGTCCGAGCCATGGCCCAGCTCGATACCGCCGACCTTGCCATAACCCACGATGATGAACCCCGGCTCACAAGCCCGGCCATCGGTGCGCAGCGGCACGCCGTGGCGCGCCACTGTCTGGCGCCAGGCCAGGGCCAGTACCTGCTCCAGAATCGCCTCGGCCAGCCAGGTGAGGTAGTCGCTGACCTTCATCAAGGGCAGGGTGCCGGCGATTTCAGAGGCCGCCACCCGTAGGCTGTGCGCCAGCTTGAAGTGGCGCAGCGCCTCCATTTGCTGTTCCAGGTCATCTTCTGGAATGCGCGTGAGCCGCTCGCGCAGCTCGGCCTTGAGCTCTGGAGCCTGCGGGGGGCTGAACAAGCGGCCTTCGTTGAGCAGCTCATCGAGCAGCAGCGGGTAGCGCGCGATCTGCTCGGCGATCCAGGGGCTGGCGGCGCACAGCACCAGTAACTGGCGCAGGGCCCCTGGGTTCTCGGTGAGCAACACCAGGTAGGCCGAGCGGCGGGTAACGGCCTCGACCAGCGGCAATACGCGGTCCAGCAACAGGTTCGGCTCACCCAGCGCCACAGCCTGCGCCAGCAGCCGCGGGATGAACGCATCGATGCGCTCCCTGCCTATGCGCTGGGCAGCACGCAGCAGATGGCTGTTGCGCAGATCGGCCAGCTGCCGGAAAGCCCTGCCTGGGTCGGTGAAGCCGGCCTCCTCCAACTGCCGGCACGCGTCCTGCTCGGCCTGGGCATCCTGCCACAGCGGCATCCACTCACCGCCCACCGGCTCATCCACCGTGGCGTTCCCGTCCTCATCCGGGTCGGCGATCACTTGGCCGAAATGCCAGGCGACCCGCTCGCGCCAATGCGCCAACTGACGATGAAAACCGTCCCAGTCGGCAAAGCCGAGCATCACCGCCACGCGCAACTGGTCTCGCTCGTCGGCTGGCAGCATTTGCGTCTGCCGGTCTGCGATCGCCTGAAGGGCATGCTCTACATAACGCAGGAATTCATACGCCTGGCGCAATTCGGCGACCACCGCCGCAGGCAGGTAGCCCTGCCCTTCCAATGTTGCCAGCACCTTGAGCAGCGGCCGCTGCTGCAGGCTCAGGTCGCGCCCACCGTGAATGAGCTGGAAGGCCTGGGCGATGAACTCCACTTCGCGGATCCCGCCGGCGCCCAGCTTGATGTTCTCGGCCATTCCCTTGCGCCGCACCTCTTGCTGGATCAACTGCTTCATGGTGCGCAGCGCTTCGATGGCGGAGAAGTCCAGATAGCGGCGATAGACGAACGGGCGCAGCATCTCCAGCAGCTGCGCACCGGCCTTGGCATCACCCCCGACCACGCGGGCCTTGATCATCGCGTAGCGTTCCCAGTCGCGCCCCTGGTCCTGGTAATACTGTTCCAGCGCATTGAAGCTCAGTACCAGCGCACCGGCCGAGCCATAGGGGCGCAGCCGCATGTCGACGCGAAACACGTAGCCGTCGACGGTAACCGGGTCCAGCGCTTTGATCAGGCGCTGGCCCAGGCGAATGAAGAACTCCTGGTTGTCCAGCGCGCGCTTCACGCCCTCGGTTTCGCCGCCCTCGGGGTAGGCGAAGATCAGGTCGATATCCGAAGACAGGTTCAGCTCGCCGGCGCCCAACTTGCCCATGCCCAGTACGATCATGTGCTGTGGCTCGCCGCTGCGCCGGCCGGTGGGGGTGCCGAACTGCTGGCAGTGGCGTGGGTAGAGCCATTGGTAGGCCTCGTCTATGCAGGCATCGGCAAGCTCGGTCAAGTCTCGGCAGGTTTGCCCCAGGTCGCTGGCACGGGTGATATCACGCCATACGATGCGCACTTGCTGGCGCGCGCGCTGCTGGCGCAACACCTGGCCGAGTTGCTCCTCGGTCTGGGCCGTGGCTACCGCTGCGTGCACCTGGGCCCGCAGCTCACCGGCGGCGAAAGCACGGCTGAGGTCTGCGCTGGCAACCAGCTCGGGCAGCAGCGCTGGGGCGCGGCGGATCTGCTCGACGACGAAGTCGCTGCAGGCCGTCACCCGGTCGAAAGCGTGCCAGAACGCTTCATCGAACCCTTCGGCGGCTTGCCCCAGCATAGAAATGAACTCGCTGCGATGAGCATGGGCCAGATCATCAAGAGCAGCGGGAAGCGGTATCACAGTCGGCTGGCTCATGGTCTATCCTTGGAGCCGCAGAATCCGGCAATTGCAGTGAGAAAGAAGGAGGTAGTGCCCGAGCTACATGTCGAACAAAAGTGAAATATTGTTCGAGAAGAATGAAACCTGGCAGAAATCATCAAGAATACCCGCTTGCTGACTTATTTTTGAGCCACGGGATCGATTATTCTCACAAGCCTTTGAAGGCAAATGGGCTAGATCCCTGTAGTTTTACTACTGCCCGTGTCGCCGCCAAACATGAAAACCGAATTGATTTGTAGTAAAACTACAGCCCGCCGGGCCAACCTCCGGTAATCCAAGAATTCATGTCGTCTGCCCACAAGGCCAGTCGCAAACTCAGGCCATCCGATTCTGGTGGCCTTTCCGCCCTGGAGCAAGCCATGCAAGACCTCGATCCCGTCGAAACCCAGGAATGGCTGGACGCCCTGGAGTCGGTTCTCGACAAAGAAGGCGAAGACCGCGCTCACTACCTGATGACCCGCATGGGCGAACTGGCCACCCGGACCGGCTCCCAGCTTCCCTATGCCATCACTACGCCCTATCGCAATACCATTCCGGTCACACGCGAAGCGCGCATGCCCGGCGACCTGTTCATGGAACGCCGCATCCGCTCGATCGTGCGCTGGAACGCGCTGGCCATGGTCATGCGCGCCAACATGCAGGACCCTGACCTGGGCGGTCACATCTCCACCTTCGCGTCCAGTGCCACGCTGTACGACATCGGCTTCAACTACTTCTTCCAGGCCCCCACCGAAGAGCACGGCGGCGACCTGATCTACTACCAAGGCCACGCCTCGCCTGGCATCTACGCTCGCGCCTTCCTCGAAGGCCGCTTGAGCGAAGAGCAGATGCTCAAGTTCCGCCAGGAAGTCGACGGCCAGGGCCTGTCGTCGTACCCGCACCCGCACCTGATGCCCGACTTCTGGCAGTTCCCGACCGTGTCGATGGGCCTTGGCCCGATCACCGCGATCTACCAGGCGCGTTTCATGAAGTACCTGGAAAACCGCGGCTTCATCCCCGCTGGCAAACAGAAGGTCTGGTGCTTCATCGGTGACGGTGAAACCGACGAGCCGGAAACCCTTGGCGCCATTTCGCTGGCCGGCCGCGAGAACCTCGACAACCTGATCTTCGTCATCAACTGCAACCTGCAGCGCCTCGACGGCCCGGTTCGCGGCAACGCGAAGATCATCCAGGAACTCGAAGGCGTGTTCCGCGGCGCCAACTGGAACGTCAACAAGGTCATCTGGGGCCGCATGTGGGACCCGCTGTTCGCCCAGGACCACGACGGCCGCATGCAGCGCCGCATGGATCAAGCCATCGACGGCGAATACCAGAACTACAAGGCCAAAGACGGCGCCTATGTGCGCAAGCACTTCTTCGGTGCCGACCCTGAGCTGCTCAAGCGTGTCGAGAGCCTCTCCGACGACGAGATCTGGAAACTCAACCGTGGTGGCCACGACCCGTACAAGGTCTATGCCGCATACCACCAGGCGGTCAACCACAAAGGCCAGCCAACCGTCATCCTGGCCAAGACCATCAAGGGTTATGGCACCGGTGCCGGCGAAGGCAAGAACACCGCGCACAACACCAAGAAGGTCGATATCGAGTCGCTGAAGAAATTCCGCGATCGCTTCGACATTCCGCTGAACGACTCCCAGCTCGAAGAGCTGCCGTTCTACCGCCCTGCCGAAGACAGCGCGGAAATGAAATACCTGCGCAAATGCCGCGAGAAGCTGGGCGGCCACCTGCCGCAACGCAACCGCGGCACTGTCAGCATCCCGACCCCGCCGCTGGAGATCCTCAAGTCGGTTCTCGACGGTTCGGGCGACCGCGAAATCTCCACCACCATGGCGTTCGGGCGCATCCTGGCAGCGATGGTCAAAGACAAGGAACTGGGCAAGCGCATCGTGCCGATCCTGGCCGACGAAGCTCGCACCTTCGGCATGGAAGGCATGTTCCGCCAACTGGGTATCTACTCCCCTGTCGGCCAACTGTACGAGCCGGTCGACCGTGACCAGGTCATGTACTACCGCGAAGAGAAAGACGGCCAGATCCTTCAGGAAGGCCTGAACGAAGCGGGTGCGTTCTCCTCGTTCATCGCCGCCGGTACTGCCTACAGCAACTACAACACCCCGATGCTGCCGGTCTACATCTTCTATTCGATGTTCGGCTTCCAGCGTATCGGCGACCTGGCCTGGGCGGCTGGCGATGGCCAGACCCGCGGCTTCCTGCTGGGCGGCACCTCCGGGCGCACAACGCTTAATGGCGAAGGCCTGCAGCACGAAGACGGCCACAGCCACATCCTGGCCAGCACCATCCCCAACTGCCGCAGCTATGACCCCACCTACGCCTACGAGCTGGCGGTGATCATGCGCGACGGCACCTACCGGATGATGGAGAAGCAGGAAAACATCTACTACTACATCACCGTGATGAACGAGAACTACCAGCAGCCGGCCATGCCGGAAGGGGTAGAGGAAGGCATCATCAAAGGGATGTACCTGCTCGAGGAAGACAAGCGCGAGGCGGCACACCACGTGCAGCTGCTCGGTTGCGGCACCATCCTCAACGAAGTGCGTGAAGCAGCCAAGATCCTGCGCAACGACTACAACGTCGGTGCCGATGTATGGAGCGTCACCAGCTTCAACGAGCTGCGCCGCAACGGCTTGGCCGTGGAGCGCAGCAATCGCCTGCACCCGGGCGAGGAGCCCAAACAGAGCTACGTCGAGCAGTGCCTGGGTGGCCGCAAGGGCCCAGTCGTGGCCAGCACCGACTACATGAAGCTGTTCGCTGAGCAGATTCGCCAGTGGGTACCGGTCAAGGAATACAAAGTGCTGGGCACCGACGGCTTCGGCCGCAGCGACAGCCGCCGCAAGCTGCGTGATTTCTTCGAAGTAGACCGCCGTTGGGTCGTACTGGCCGCGCTCGAAGCGCTGGCCGACCGTGGCGAGATCGAGCGCAAGGTCGTGGCCGAGGCCATTACCAAGTTCGGGATCGACCCGGAAAAACGCAACCCGCTGGACTGCTAAGGAGACGCACTGTGAGCGAACTGATACGCGTACCCGACATCGGCAGCGGTGAGGGTGAAGTCATTGAAATCCAGGTCAAGGTCGGCGACCGCATCGAAGCCGAGCAGAGCCTGGTGACGCTGGAGTCCGACAAGGCCAGCATGGAAGTGCCCGCGCCCAAAGCCGGCGTGGTCAAGGCCATCAAGGTAAAGATCGGTGACCGCCTCAAGGAAGGCGATGACCTGATCGAGCTGGAAGCCGAAGGCGCTGGCGAAGCCGCTGCGCCCGCCGCCGAGGCCGCCCCGGCGGCCAGCGAGGCGCCCAAGGCCGAGGAAAAACCTGCTGCTGCGCCCGCGCCGGCCGCAGGCAATGCCGCCCCGCAGAACGTCAACGTTCCGGACATCGGCTCCTCGGGCAAGGCCCAAGTGATCGAGATCCAGGTCAAGGTCGGCGACACGGTCGAGGCCGACCAGTCGCTGATCACGCTCGAATCCGACAAGGCCAGCATGGAGATCCCGTCTCCTGCCGCCGGCGTGGTCGAGAGCATCAGCGTCAAGCTCAACGATGAAGTCGGTACCGGCGACCTGATCCTGGTGCTCAAAGGCGCCGCTGGGGCAGCAGCCCCCGCGGCCGAGCAGGCCCCGAAAGCCGAAGCGGCCCAGGCACCTGCTGCTGCACCGGCAGCGCCGCAGGCCGCCCAGGCGCCTGCAGCTGCCAGCGTTCAGGAAATCAAGGTTCCGGACATCGGCTCCTCGGGCAAGGCCAAGATCATCGAAGTGCTGGTCAAGGCGGGCGACACCGTAGAGGCCGATCAATCGCTGATCACTCTGGAGTCCGACAAGGCCAGCATGGAGATCCCTTCGCCTGCCGCAGGCGTGGTGGAGAGCGTGATCGCCAAGCTCGACGATGAGGTCGGCACAGGTGACCTGATTCTCAAGCTCAAAGTGCAAGGCGCAGCACCAGCCGCGCAACCGGCTCAGGCCGCTGCCCCTGCCGCGGAACCTGCCAAGGCCCCGGCACCTGCTGCCAAGGCTGAAGTGCCGGCCGAGCATGTACACGCAGGCGCTTCGGCCAAGCCAGGTGCCAAGGTGCACGCAGGCCCGGCGGTTCGCCAGCTGGCTCGCGAGTTCGGCGTAGATCTGTCTCAGGTCAGCGCGACCGGCCCTCACGGCCGCGTGCTGAAGGAAGACGTACAGGCCTACGTCAAAGCCATCATGAGCAAAGCCAAAGAGGCGCCTGCCGCCTCCGCCGCCGCGCCTACCGGTGGTGCTGGCATTCCGCCGATTCCGACCGTGGACTTCAGCCGCTTCGGTGAAATCGAAGAAGTGCCGATGACCCGCCTGATGCAGGTCGGCGCCGCCAACCTGCACCGCAGCTGGCTGAACGTGCCTCACGTGACCCAGTTCGACCAGGCTGACATCACCGAGCTGGAAGCCTTCCGCGTCGCTCAGAAGGCCGTGGCCGAGAAGGCGGGCGTGAAGCTCACCGTGCTGCCACTGCTGCTGAAGGCCTGTGCTTACCTGCTCAAGGAGCTGCCGGACTTCAACGCCTCGCTCGCGCCTAGCGGTAAGGCCGTGATTCGCAAGAAGTACGTGCACATAGGCTTCGCCGTCGACACCCCTGATGGCCTGCTGGTGCCAGTCATCAAGAACGTCGACCAGAAGAGCCTGCTGCAACTGGCTGCCGAGGCTGCTGCGCTGGCCGAGAAGGCCCGTAACAAAAAGCTCTCCGGCGACGACATGCAAGGCGCCTGCTTCACCATCTCCAGCCTCGGGCACATTGGTGGCACCGGCTTCACGCCGATCGTCAATGCTCCGGAAGTGGCGATCCTGGGTGTCTCCAAGGCAGCCATGGCGCCGGTGTGGGATGGTAAGGCTTTCCAACCGCGGCTGATGCTGCCGCTGTCGCTGTCCTACGATCACCGCGTGATCAACGGCGCGGCTGCTGCTCGCTTCACCAAGCGGCTGGGCGATGTGCTGGCGGATATCCGCACGATCTTGTTGTAAACCTGTAACCTAGCTGTCACCGATCCCCGCTTTCCTCATAGGAAGGCGGGGATTTTTTTGCCTGGTGGACAACGGCGGTGCTGACGGGGCAGGTGTTCACCCATGGCAATCACATTCGGCCTGTCGAGCCACAGACGGGCCAGTGGAGGCAGTGAATAAAATCATTGCGCCACCATGGAATTTTCCTTTCACCTGCCGTTCTATGCTCATGCCCATCCACGCCCAAGGAAGACCTCCCCCTGGCGTTGAAGAAATCTTCCCAACGGTCGACACACTGAAGGCATTACGCCACCGTGTCTCTTGTCAGCGCCGCCGCCATGATGCAACCTTGGCCCACGCGTGGCCGTTGGCCCCGTACTTTAGAAGTGAGCACTCGATGAAAAGCCAGCCCGATGCTGCCACGCGCGTGGCTGCCGAGGTAGTGACGCAATTGCCGGTGCCTTCGCGCCTCGGCATGCTGCGTTTCGAGCGGCTGAACGAGGCCAACTGGGCGCTGCTGTACCTGGACCCCAATTGCGAGCGAGACTTCGGCCTGCCAGCGGCAGAGCTGTGTGCACTGATCGGCTCCCCCTACGCCAGCCTGATGGAGCCCGAGCAGCGCTATCAGATGCACGATGTCATTCAAGAGCAATTGGCCTATCGCAACTACTATCTGATTCGCTACACACTGCACACCAACCACGGGGCGGTAAGCGTTCTGGAGTTGGGTGAACCGTATCGCCAGCATCACCGCGACCTGCTGCGCGGTTACCTGCTGATGCTCGACGACGCGCAGGGCGACAGCAACGCGCCGCAGGGCCAGCGGCTGGAAGCGGCACTGGAGCAAAATCAGCGCGCGCAGCAGGACCAGCTACAGCATCTTGAGCGTGCGCGGGCCCAGCAAGACCTCATTCTGCGCCTGGCGCGCCAGCGCTATGTGACCAACGACCCACTGCTTGAAGCCGGCGAGCTGATCACCCGCAGCGCCTGCGATATCTATAAAATCGACTGTGCGAGCCTGTGGCACCTCGACGCCAAGCGCTTCATACCGATCACTGCCTGGTCGGCACGTGACGAATGCCACTCCGTGGCCGAGCCACTGGATGCCAGTGGCACCCCGGACTATCTGGAAGCGCTCCACGGCAGCCGCGCTATCGATGCTGACAACGCCGCCACCGACCCCCGCACCCGCGAGCTCGCCGAGCGACTGGCACAGCGCAATGTCACAGCCATTCTGGATGCCAGCATCCGCGTCGATGGCCAACTGGTGGGTGTGCTGTGCCTGGAACAACACGGCCCGGCACGGCTTTGGCAATCGGACGAGGTCGCTTTCGCTGGTGAGCTGGCCGACCAGTTCGCCCAGGTAATCACCAGCCAGAACCGCCGCGTGGCCACTAACGCGCTGAACCTGTTCCAGCGTGCAGTCGAACAAAGCGCCAACGCCTTCCTGCTGGTCAACTGCGACGGCGTGGTTGAATACGTCAACCCCAGCTTCACCGCTATTACCCAGTACACCACCGAGGAAGTGCAGGGCCACCGGCTATCGGAGTTGCCCGCGCTGGAGAACCTCGGCGAGCTGCTCTTCGATGCGCCTTCTGCACTGGATCGCAGCAACAGCTGGCAAGGCGAATTCAAGAGCCGGCGCAAGAACCTGGAGCCTTACTGGGGCCAGCTGTCGATCTCCAAGGTGTTCAATGACCAGCGCGAGCTGACCCACTACATCGGCATCTACGAAGACATTACCCAGGCCAAGCTCGCCCAACAGCGCATCGAGCGCCTGGCCTACACTGACAACCTGACCAACCTGGGCAACCGCCCGGCGTTCATCCGCAGCCTGGATGAGCGCTTCACCCGCGACGGTGAAGCCCCCATCGCCCTGATGCTGGTGGATATCGACAATTTCAAACGCATCAATGACAGCCTCGGCCACCAGACCGGGGATAAGCTGCTGATCAGCCTCGCACGACGCCTGCGTAACATACTCAGCGCCTCCGGGACCCTGGCGCGGTTCGCCAGCAACGAGTTTGCGGTGCTGCTGGACGCAACCGAACCAGAGGCTGCCCAGCAAACGGCTATGCAGGTGCTCAAGACGCTCGACAAACCCATGTTCGTCGACAACCAGCTGATCAACGTGACCGCTTCGGTGGGGCTGGCCTGCGCGCCCCTGCACGGCCACGACCCGCAGACCTTGATGAAGAACGCAGGCCTTGCGCTGCACAAAGCCAAGGCCAACGGCAAGCATCAGGTTCAGGTGTTCACCGAGACGCTGCACGCAGAGGCCAACTACAAGCTGTTTGTGGAAAACAACCTGCGCCGGGCATTGACGCAGAACGAGCTGGAGGTGTTCTACCAGCCCAAGATCTGCTTGCGCAGCGGCAGGTTGCTGGGCATGGAGGCGCTGCTGCGCTGGAATCACCCCGAGCGCGGCATGATACGCCCCGACCAGTTCATCAGCGTGGCCGAAGAGACCGGCCTGATCATTCCTATCGGCAAGTGGGTGATCCGCGAGGCCTGCCGCATGAGCAAGCGCTTGAGTGCCGAAGGCCTGGGCGATCTGGGCGTGGCGATCAACCTGTCGCCCAAGCAGTTCTCTGACCCGGACCTCGTGGCCTCGGTGCGCAGCATTCTGGAAGAAGAGCAATTAGCCGCGCACCTGCTGGAGCTGGAGCTGACAGAGGGTTTGTTGCTGGAGGCCACTGATGACACCCACCAACTCTTGGGCCAGCTCAAGAGCCTGGGGCTGTCGCTGGCCATGGACGACTTCGGCACGGGCTATTCGTCGCTGAGCTACCTTAAGAAATTCCCGATCGATGTGTTGAAGATCGACCGCAGCTTCATCAACGAGATCCCGGCCAACCAGGACGACATGGAAATCACCTCGGCAGTGATCGCCATGGCGCACAACCTCAAGCTCAAGGTCGTTGCCGAGGGCATCGAGACGGCCGAGCAACTGACCTTCCTGCGCCGGCATCGGTGTGACGTGGGCCAGGGCTACCTCTTCGATCGCCCCATCCCGTCCACTGAGCTCACCACGGCATTGGCACGCTACCCGCGCGGCCCCGAAGCCTCCTGACAGCTACGCAACCCTCAGGCACACTAGGTGGTCTATCGATCAACTGCCTTGAGGAGATGGCCCATGGCCCTGCGCTCTGAAATTCTCGTGAACAAGAACGCGCTGCCCACTGCCGAGCAAGCACTGCCGGGCCGCGAATCGCCCATGGCCGTGCCGGCCGAGCACTTCGTCAACGGCCACCGGTTGCAGGCGCCGTTTCCGGCCCATATGCAAACCGCGATCTTCGGCCTGGGCTGCTTCTGGGGTGCCGAACGGCGCCTCTGGCAGCAGCCAGGGGTGTACAGCACCGCCGTGGGCTATGCCGGCGGCTTCACGCCAAACCCTACCTACGAAGAAGTCTGTTCGGGCCTGACCGGCCACAGCGAAGTGGTGCTGGTGGTGTTCGACCCTGCAGAAACCAGCTATGAAAACCTGCTCAAAGTGTTCTGGGAATCCCATAACCCCACCCAGGGGATGCGCCAGGGTAACGACATCGGCACCCAGTACCGGTCGGTGATCTACGCCACCAACGAGCAGCAACTGCACGCGGCGCTCGCCAGCCGTGAGCAATATCAGGCTGCACTCGGCGAAGCTGGGCTTGCGGGTATCACCACCGAGATCCAGATGGCGCCCACGTTCTACTACGCCGAGGCGTACCACCAGCAGTACCTGGCCAAGAACCCCGAAGGGTATTGCGGCATTGGTGGCACCGGCGTCTGCTTCATCTGAATCGATGAGTAGACGCGCAGCCTCTACTCGCCGATGAGCCACTCCAGCTTGTAGCTGCCCTGGCTCTGGCCCAGCAACTGGGCCAACCACGGCAGCAGCTCGCGCAGTTCTTCCTCCAGCCCCCAAGGCGGGTTGGAAATGGCCAGCCCGGAGCCGTTCAGGCTATTGGGGGTCGCTTCGGGGTGAACGTAGAGCTCGACCTTGAGCAGCTTTGGCGCCCCGGTGCTGGTGAGCTCTTGATGGAAGCGTCGCATCGCCCGGGCGTCGTCCTTGATCGGATACCACAGGGCAACGATCGTCTGGCGCATGCGGCTGATGGACTCTTTCATCGCCTTGACGCAACGGTCGAGCTCATCGAGCTGCTCGAATGGCGGGTCGACCAGCATGATCGCGCGTTTTTCGACCACCGGCAGCAGCGCACGGGGCAGGTGCCAACCCTCGCCCAGGTGTACCGTCACCCGCGGGTCACGTTGGTAATTGTCCTTGAGCAACTGGCCGTCATCGGGGTGCTTTTCGTTGAGCAGCACGCGATCCTGCTGGCGCGCCAGGCGCCGAGCGAGCTCGGGGGAGCCGGGGTAGTAGCGCAGCTCGCCGTCGGGGTTGAGCTTGCGCACGATGCGCAGGTAATCGTCGCAGCTGGCCGGCGCGCCCTCGGCCTGCCACAGCCGAGCGATACCCTCGAGGTACTCGCCGGTGCGGCTGGCCTGGTCACCCTGGAGGTCATACAGGCCCAGGCCTGCATGGGTGTCGATATAGGCGAAAGGCTGTTCCTTGCGAGTGAACAGCCCAATCAACCGGGTCAGAACGATATGTTTGAAGACGTCGGCGTGATTGCCGGCGTGAAAAGCATGACGGTAGTTCATCGTGTGTTATCGGCGGCCGGTGGCACCTGTTGGGCCGCGCAGTGTAACCGCACAAGGCCCCACGGCCAAAGGCCGGGGGCCGGATGGCATCAGCGCAATGCCTGGCGATAGGCCTGTTCGGCACCATCGAAACGCTCGGCGGTGGCCTGCGGAACCCGCCCCAGGCGGCTGACGATCACGATAGCCAGGGTTGCGGCGATGAACCCGGGGATCATCTCGTACAACCCCCACCATGCGCCTTGGCGCCACACCAATACCGTCAGCGCGCCCACCAGCATGCCCGCGATGGCGCCATTGCGGGTGACGCCGCGCCAGAGCACAGAGAGCAGGACCAATGGGCCGAAGGAGGCACCGAAACCTGCCCAGGCGTAGCCCACCAGTGCCAGCACGCTGCTGTCTGGATCACGCGCCAGCATGATTGCCACCAGCGCCACGACCAGTACCATCGCCCGGCCAACCCATACCAGCTCACGCTGCGAAGCACGCCCGCGAATGAACTGCCGATAGAAGTCTTCGGTCAGCGAGCTTGAGCACACCAGCAGCTGGCAGCTCAAGGTGCTCATCACGGCAGCGAACACTGCCGAAAGCAGCACACCGGCAACCC
Source organism: Pseudomonas sp. URIL14HWK12:I12 (assembly GCF_003097135.1). Taxonomy (GTDB): domain Bacteria; phylum Pseudomonadota; class Gammaproteobacteria; order Pseudomonadales; family Pseudomonadaceae; genus Aquipseudomonas. The sequence continues at coordinate 366,358 of NZ_QEQL01000003.1, read as the reverse complement.
ACGGGTTGAACAGCAGCCGCGAAAGCTCCATGAATACCACTTCCTGATTGGCGGTGACCGGTGCCGCCAGGTGCGGATTAGCTTCGAAGAACGCAACGCCGAAAAAGCCAACCGAGCAGGCTCCCCCCAGGCACAGGATCATCCAGGTCATGGATATCCGGCGCGCTTTGGTGATGGACCTAACCGAGTCGGCGGCCATGAAGCGCGCCAGGATGTGTGGTTGGCCAAAGTACCCCAGCCCCCACGCCAGCAGCGACAAGGTGCCGACCCAGGTGGCACCCTTGAGGATGGCGAAATGCTCAGGCTGGGCGGTTTCGATCAAGGCAACCGACGCATCGCCCCCGCCAGTGGCGATCACTACCATCACCGGGGTCAGCACCAGGGCGAAGATCATCAGGGTCGCTTGCACGGTGTCGGTCCAGCTGACAGCCAGGAAACCGCCGATCAACGTATAGGCGATGGTCGCAGCAGCCCCGGCCCAGATGGCCTGCTCATAGGGCAAGCCAAAATTGCTTTCGAAGAACCGCGCCCCAGCGACTACGCCGGAGGAGCAATAGATAGTGAAGAACACAAGGATCACCACCGCCGACATCACTCGCAGCAGGCCGCTGCGGTCGTCGAAGCGATTGGCGAAGTAGTCTGGCAGCGTCAGGGCATCGTTGTTGTGCTCGGTGTGCACACGCAGCCGCCCGGCGACCAGGCGCCAGTTCAGCCAGGCACCGGTGATCAGGCCCACAGCGATCCAGCCTGCTGACAGCCCCGACAGGTAGATGGCCCCGGGCAGGCCCATCAACAGCCAGCCGCTCATGTCTGAAGCGCCCGCCGACAAGGCTGTGACCACGCTGCCCAGGCGCCGGCCGCCCAGTACGTAGTCGGAAAGGTTTTGCGTGGAACGGTAGGCGTATAGGCCAATCGCCAGCAGTAGGACGGTATACGCAATGAAGGTTATCAGCGTAGGGTTGCTCACACTCATCGTTAGCCACCATGTTGTTTTAGGAAGGTAGGCGCTACCGGGGGTTGCACCACGAGGGCGCATCCTGCGGGCTGACGACGGGTCGCTCAATGGGTTTGAGACTGAAAGGCACTTTCCTACACCCCTTTCAGAATATTCCTACTCGTTTGTTTTCATTGAAAAATGACAAAAAAACGGCTGATCGCACCGTTTAAGGGCGCCTATTGCAGGTAGAGCCCACCATTCAGGCCATTTGGAAAAATTGGGTTGCACCTGGTTGCACCCCAGGTAACACCCAGATACTCTCTCGCCACCAAATCGCCCCGCCCGCATGAGGACAATGACATGGCGACTACCACCCTCGGCGTCAAACTCGACGACCCCACCCGCGAGCGCCTCAAGGCCGCCGCGCAGACCATCGACCGTACGCCGCACTGGCTGATCAAACAGGCCATCTTCAGTTACCTGGAGCGCCTGGAGTCCGGTGCCAACCTGGCCGAGCTGGGGCAAGCACCCGTGCGAGAGCACGACGACGTGGGCGAGTTGCCAGCCGATGCGGGCCCCCAGCCGTTTCTGGAGTTTGCCGAGAGCATCCTGCCTCAGTCCGTGCTGCGCGCAGCGATCACCGGCGCCTATCGCCGGCCCGAGCAGGAAATGGTCCCCATGCTGCTGGAGCAGGCCCGCCTGCCGGCGCCCCAAGCCGAGGCCGCCAACAAGCTGGCCGCCGGCATCGCCGAGAAACTGCGCAATCAGAAGAGCGCCAGCGGCCGTGCTGGCCTGGTGCAGGGGTTGCTGCAAGAGTTCTCGCTGTCGAGCCAGGAAGGCGTGGCCCTGATGTGCCTGGCCGAAGCGCTGCTGCGCATCCCCGACAAGGCCACCCGTGACGCACTGATTCGCGACAAGGTCAGCAACGGCAACTGGAAGCAGCACCTGGGCCAGAGCCCGTCGATGTTCGTCAATGCCGCCTCCTGGGGCCTGCTGATTACCGGCAAGCTGGTGTCTACCCACAGCGAGGCTAACCTCACCTCTTCGCTCAGCCGCCTGATCGGCAAGAGCGGCGAGCCGGTGATCCGCAAGGGCGTGGACATGGCCATGCGCCTGATGGGTGAGCAGTTCGTCACCGGCGAGACCATCGCCGAAGCGCTGGCCAACGCCTCCCGCTTCGAAAACAAAGGCTTCCGCTACTCCTACGACATGCTCGGCGAAGCCGCGCTGACCGAAACCGACGCGCTGAAGTACATGGCCTCCTACGAGCAGGCCATCCACTCCATCGGCAAGGCTTCCCACGGCCGCGGCATCTATGAAGGCCCGGGCATCTCGATCAAGCTGTCGGCGCTGCACCCGCGCTATAGCCGCGCCCAGTACGAGCGGGTGATGGACGAGCTGTACCCGCGCCTGCTGTCGCTGACCCAACTGGCCAAGCAGTACGACATCGGCCTGAACATCGACGCCGAGGAAGCCGACCGCCTGGAGCTGTCGCTGGACCTGCTCGAGCGCCTGTGCTTCGAGCCGTCGCTGGCCGGCTGGAACGGCATCGGCTTCGTCATACAGGCTTACCAGAAGCGCTGCCCGTACGTGATCGACTACGTGATCGACCTGGCACGCCGCAGCCGCCATCGCCTGATGATTCGCCTGGTGAAGGGCGCCTACTGGGACAGCGAGATCAAGCGTGCCCAGGTCGAGGGCTTGGAGGGTTACCCGGTCTATACCCGCAAGGTGTACACCGATGTCTCCTACATCGCCTGCGCCCGCAAGCTGTTGGCGGTGCCAGAAGCCATCTACCCGCAATTCGCGACCCACAACGCCCATACCCTCTCGGCCATCTACCAGATCGCCGGGCAGAACTACTACCCTGGCCAGTATGAGTTCCAATGCCTGCACGGCATGGGCGAGCCGCTGTACGAACAAGTGGTAGGCAAGGTTTCCGAAGGCAAGCTCGGCCGCCCGTGCCGGGTATATGCCCCGGTAGGCACCCATGAAACGCTGCTCGCCTACCTGGTGCGCCGCCTGCTGGAAAACGGCGCCAACACCTCGTTCGTCAACCGCATCGCCGACCATTCCATCTCCATTCAGGAGTTGGTGGCCGACCCTGTGGCGGTCATCGAGCGCATGGCCTCGCAGGAAGGCGCCATCGGCCTGCCACACGCCCGCATCCCGCAACCCCGCGAGCTCTACGGCAGTGAGCGGGCCAACTCCGCTGGCATCGACATGGCCAACGAGCACCGCCTGGCCTCGCTGTCCAGCGCCCTGCTGGCCAGCGCCCATACCGAGTGGAAAGCAGTACCGATCCTGGGCTGCGATGCCAGTGCCGGCACCGCCGAGCCCGTGCTCAACCCAGCCGACCATCGCGATGTGGTCGGGCATGTGCAGGAGGCGACCGTCGAAGACGTCGGCAACGCGCTGCAGTGCGCGCAGATTCACGGCGCCATGTGGCAGGCCACCCCACCCGACGCACGGGGTGCGATCCTCGACCGCGCGGCCGATGCCATGGAAGCGCAGATCCAGCCGCTGATGGGCCTGCTGGCCCGGGAAGCAGGCAAGACCTACGCCAACGCCATCGCCGAAGTGCGGGAGGCCGTGGACTTCCTGCGCTACTACGCCGCCCAGGCTCGTCACGACTTTGCCAATGACACTCATCGCCCGCTGGGCCCTGTGGTGTGCATCAGCCCGTGGAACTTCCCCCTGGCGATCTTCACCGGCCAAGTCGCCGCAGCGCTGGCTGCCGGTAACCCGGTGCTGGCCAAGCCGGCCGAGCAAACCCCGCTGGTCGCGGCCCAGGCCGTTCGCCTGCTGCTGGAAGCCGGTATTCCCGAAGGCGTGCTGCAGCTGCTGCCCGGCCGTGGTGAAACCGTCGGCGCGGCGCTGGTGGGTGATGATCGAGTCAAGGGCGTGATGTTCACCGGCTCCACGGAAGTGGCGCGCCTGCTGCAGCGCAATGTGGCCGGCCGCCTGGACGCCCAGGGCCGCCCCATCCCGCTGATTGCCGAAACCGGTGGCCAGAACGCGATGATCGTGGACTCGTCGGCACTCACCGAGCAGGTGGTGATCGATGTGGTGTCCTCGGCGTTCGACAGCGCTGGCCAGCGCTGCTCGGCCCTGCGCGTGCTGTGCCTGCAGGAAGACAGCGCCGACCGCGTGATCGAAATGCTCAAGGGCGCGATGGCCGAAGCCCGCATCGGCAACCCCGAATCGCTCGCCGTGGACATCGGCCCGGTGATCGACGCCGAAGCCAAGGCCGGCATCGAGAAGCACATCCAGGGCATGCGCGACAAAGGCCGTGCGGTGTACCAGGTGGCTCGCGTGCAGGGCGATGAATTGCAACGGGGCACCTTCGTGCTGCCGACGCTGATCGAGCTCGATAACCTTGATGAGCTCAAGCGCGAAGTGTTCGGCCCGGTGCTGCACGTGATCCGCTATGCCCGCAAAGACCTTGACGCGCTGATCCAGCAGATCAACGCCACCGGCTACGGCCTGACCTTGGGCGTTCACACCCGCATCGACGAGACCATTGCCAAGGTGGTGGAAAACGTCAATGCCGGTAACGCTTACGTCAACCGCAACATCGTTGGCGCCGTGGTCGGCGTACAACCCTTCGGTGGTGAAGGCCTCTCGGGCACTGGCCCGAAAGCTGGCGGCCCGTTGTACCTGTACCGCCTGCTTTCAACCTCACCGAGCGATTCGCTGAGCAACGCCTTTGTGCGCAAGCAAACCGCTGCACCAGACCTGACCGCGCAAACCGAGCTGCTCAAGCCGCTGGCCGCGCTCAAGGCTTGGGCCGCAAGCAGCCAGCACGGCGAGTTGGCAGCACTGTGCGAGCAGTTCGCCAGCCAGTCGCAGAGCGGCATCACTCGCCTGCTGCCTGGCCCGACCGGCGAGCGCAACAGCTATATCATCCTGCCGCGCGAGCACGTGCTGTGCCTTGCCGAGACCGAAGCCGACCTGCTGACCCAGCTGGCTGCGGTGCTGGCCGTCGGCAGCATGGCCGTATGGGCCAATGGCGAGCCTGGCAACGCGTTGCGTGCCAAGCTGCCCAAGGAAGTGGTCGCGCGGATTCGCGTGGTCAGCGATTGGGCCAAGGATGACGTAGCACTGGACGCAGTGATCCACCACGGTGACTCCGACCAGTTGCGTGCGGTATGCCAGCAGGTCGCCCAGCGTGCGGGGGCGATCATCGGCGTGCAGGGGCTGGCCCAGGGTGAAACCCAGGTGGCGCTTGAACGTTTGGTGATCGAGCGCGCGTTGAGCGTTAACACCGCCGCTGCCGGGGGCAATGCCAGCCTGATGAGCATCGGCTGACACCGGCGTATCGCGAAAAAGCCCAGGCCTGCCTGGGCTTTTTCGATTCTGCCGGCCGTAACTATCTACCCCTCCTCAGCTAGAGCGCTGCGCCAACATCCGGCCCCCTTCCAATGGAGCCCTGTCAATGCGCCTCTCACCTACACGCTTTCAGGCTGACCTGCTCGCGGCTCGCGAAGCCCGAGCCACCTTGCAGATCGCTCGAGACTATTTCGAAGCCTGGCCCGACCTTTACACCATGGCCTACGACCTTGCAGCCCGCTGTGTGCTCGAGCACACCGGTAAAGCCTTCAACCCCGACAAGGTCTGGTGGCACTGCTTCGAGCGCGCCAGCAACAGCGCCAAGACCTTTACCGGGTGGCAGCACGCCGGGCCACCCATTCGCTCGATGACCCTGACCGAACTGGTCGTGAGACGGTTCGATGATGGGTTTCAGGATGCGCCCCAAGCCTTGGACAGCTACAGCGGTTTCTACCAACAGGACGCCGGTGCGCCGTATTTCGACGAACGCAATGAGGTCCCCCTGCTTCCCAGTACAGTGATGGCCGCGTTCTGGAGCCTGGATTTCGCTGCGCAGGTCAGGCAGCGCACCCAGGCCTTCTGGGAAGCACACGGCACAGGCTTCATCCTGCTCGCCAAAGTGCAGTTGCTGGCCGCCGCACGCCAGGCCGAACTGCCAGCAGCCGACCTCGCCGCGCTGTACGACTATTGCGGCGCGGATGTCGCTCAGCCGCTGACCCTGCAAGCGCTCAAACAGCCCCTGCGCCCCGAGGTGTTGACGGTCGCGCGCTACGAAAACCACGTTGAAACACCGTTGTTCACCCTCACCACCCGCCATGGCAGCGTTCTTCTCTATAGCCCTGCAGCGCACCCGATGCTGAGGGGCTTCGACAACGCTTCGGCCATGACACGCGCCATTGCCGCACACCTGGCTTCACCCCAAGGCCTGAGCTGGGCCAATGAGCTGTCCCCGCGCACCGGCGGCGCGCGAGCCCTGGCAGCGCTACGTGAACGAATCGGCACCCCATCCACACCATCTTGGCCGTTCGGCACGCCCACGCCGGTGCAGGAGCATCTGCTGCAAGCGCTGGCGCAGGCTGCCCACGAACAACTGATCCAGGCCCAGGCGCAACTGGTAGACAACCAGGCGTTACGCCGAGAGCTGTGGCGAGGCTACCTGGGGGCCTTCCTGACGGTTTTCGCGCCGCTGGCTCCGCTGGGGCTGCCTCTGAGCATCGGCATCCTGGCCGCAGGCGCGGGGCGCCTGGTGCTCGACGTCCAGGCACTCACCCACGCCCGCCTGCCCTCGCGGCGCAGGGAGGCGCTGGTGTCGATCGTTGCCGACACACTGCTCACCCTGTTTTCGATCGCTGACCTGGGCCTGAGCCTCAAAGCCCTGCGCTACCGAGCGCCGGCCCACGAGCAGCTAGCGCAATTGAGCGACTGGCAACCCGGCCGCTGGCCGGCACAGACGCTGGACGACCTACGCGCCGGCCCCCCTGGCGACCTGCATCCACCGCAGCCAGGCACAGGCCCCCTCCAAGGCGTGCGCTTACGGCCTGACGGCAGCACGTGGATCTCGCTGGATGAAGGTACCTTCCGTGTGCGCTATGACGCCGAACTAAGGACCTGGCTGGCGGTACGCCCTGATGCACCTTACGCTTTCGCGCCGCTGCGGCCGGTGCAACTGAACGCCGACGGGCAATGGGCATGGCTCGCCCCGCCGCGCCTGGCAGGGGGAGCGCCAACACCGGCACTGCCGGACCAGGCGATGTGGGCCACCTACATGGCGGATGCACCTGCTTCCAGCCGGGCAATGGCTGTACAGGCCATCGACCGGCAACGCGGCGTGTTGGCCAACGCCGGGCTTCCCCAACTGCCAGAGGCTACAGCAGCGACCTTCGACAGCCACGGCTATGCCTGCGCCGTTGTCGACGGCCAGCCCCACTACACGTACAGCCGCGGTGGCCAGTTCAACAATGACCTGGTACGTATCTACACCAGCGACATGCATTATCCCAACCACCTGTTTCGTTTCGGTATCGCCAACGCGTTCGAGGCCGGCGATGGCGACTTGCACGCCTATCTGAAGCTGTTGTTCGACTCTCTCGACAGCCTGCCTGGCAGCAATGGCGTCACGCTCTGGCGTGGCGGCCATGGCCTGCGCAATACATCCGGTGCATGGCTGCGCAGCGGCCAAGTCGAAGCAGGCGATACGCTGGTCACCACCGACATCACCTCATTCACCGAAAACCCGTATGCCCTCAAGGATTTCGTGGCCCCGCGGCAATGGGTAGGCATGAGCTACCAGCGGCTGTTTGACGACACCTCGGTCGTTTTCGAACTGCCAGCCGGCCGCTACCACTCCGGTAAACCCGTCGGGCCGCTATCGATGATCGACGAGGAGGCCGAAACGCTTTTCAGCCCGGGGCGCGTGTTCCGGATCGATGCTATCAAAGCGGTCGAGGGCGAGACGTTTCGCTTCACGTTAGTCAGGTTGCGTGAGCTTGCGGGGCCTGTTGGCGGGAATGTTTTCGACCTGCGCACAGGAACGCCGTTCGACCGCGCCGCCTTTGCCGGCCGAATCGCCGACTCAGCGTTGCTGGAGCGTCTGTTTCCAGCAGCGCACTGGGCCTGACCCCTCAGGCCTGCGGCCAGCCAAGGGCGCAGGCCTCACTTCACAAGCTTTGACAGAGGCTGCAACACTAAGGTTAGAATCGGTTGGCACGATACATGCTTTTCCAGCCTTTTCAGGGAGTACCGCCTTTGACCGCCAGTGCCATCAACAGCTTGTTCTTGATCGGTGCGTTGCTGGTGGGGGCAAGCATTCTTGTCAGCTCACTCTCCTCGCGCCTGGGTATCCCGATCCTGGTGATCATCCTGGGCGTGGGCATGGCCGCCGGGGTCGACGGCGGCGGCATCGTTTTCGATAACTTTCCCCAGGCCTACCTGGTGGGCAACCTGGCACTGGCGGTGATCCTGCTCGACGGCGGGCTGCGCACACGCGTGGCAAGCTTTCGCGTGGCGCTGTGGCCAGCACTGTCGCTGGCCACCGTCGGCGTGATGATCACCACTGGGCTCACAGGTGTGCTGGCGGCGTGGCTATTTGGCCTTAACATGATCCAGGGCTTACTGATCGGCGCAATCGTCGGCTCCACCGATGCCGCTGCGGTGTTCTCGCTGCTGGGCGGCAAAGGCCTGAACGAGCGGGTGACCGCCACTCTGGAAATCGAATCGGGCAGCAACGACCCGATGGCTGTGTTCCTCACCGTGACCCTGATCGACATGCTCGCCACGCACCAGACCGGCCTGCACCTGAGCCTGCTGGGCCATCTGCTACGTGAGTTCGGCACTGGCGCGGTGCTGGGCCTGGGCGGGGGCTGGGTGCTGTTGCAACTGGTCAACCGCATCAACCTGGCCCACGCCCTCTACCCGATTCTGGTCATCGCCGGGGGCCTGGTAGTGTTCGCACTCACCAACGCCCTGCACGGCAGCGGGTTCCTTGCCGTGTACCTTGCAGGCCTGGTGCTGGGCAATCGGCCAATCCGCAGCCGCCACAGCATCCTGCACATGCTTGACGGCATGGCGTGGCTGGCGCAGATCGGCATGTTCCTGGTGCTGGGCCTGCTGGTGACTCCGCACGACCTGTTACCGATCGCCTTGCCCGCGTTGGGCCTGGCCCTGTGGATGATCCTCTTTGCCCGGCCGCTGTCGGTATTCATCGGGCTGGCACCGTTCCGCGCGTTCCATGGCCGCGAAAAGGCGTTCATTTCCTGGGTCGGGCTGCGTGGGGCCGTGCCGATCATTCTGGCGGTGTTCCCACTGATGGCGGGGCTGCCCAATGCACAGCTGTATTTCAACCTGGCGTTCTTCATCGTGCTGGTGTCGCTGCTGCTGCAAGGCACCAGCCTGCCGTGGATGGCCAAGCTGTTGAAGGTGACCGTGCCACCCGACCCAGCGCCGATCTCACGTTCAGCGCTGGAGGTACATCACACCAGTGAATGGGAGTTGTTCGTTTACCGCCTCGGTGCCGAAAAATGGTGCATTGGCGCGGCCCTGCGCGAGCTCAAGATGCCCGAAGGCACCCGCATCGCGGCATTGTTTCGCCATGAGCAACTGCTGCACCCGTCCGGCAGCACGGTACTGGAAGTCGGCGACATGCTCTGCGTGATCGGCCACGAGCGCGACCTGCCGGCGTTGGGCAAGCTGTTCAGCCAGGCGCCGCAACGCGGGCTGGACCTGCGCTTTTTCGGCGACTTCGTGCTCGAGGGCGATGCCGAGCTTGGTGCCGTTTCGGCGCTGTATGGCCTCAAGCTCGACGGCGTGGACGCCAGCACCCCACTGGCCCGCTTCATCGCTCAGAAGGTGGGCGGCGCGCCGGTAGTGGGCGATCAGATCGAGTGGAACAACACCGTCTGGACGGTCGCGGTGATGGACGGGAACAAGATCGCAAAAGTCGGCGTCAGATTCCCCGAAGGAAGCCGCCCAGGGCCCGGGCTGTTCCTTTAGAATCGTCCTATTTTCCCAAGGCCTGCCGCCATCATGCTCGATTTCCGCGCCTTCCTCGGCGCAGCCCTGCTGGGGCTGTGCCTGCTTTCACCCCTTGCACTGGCTGCCGATCCTCCCAGCGCCGAAAGCGTCCAGCAGAGCCTGGACCACATCGCCGACCGCAAGCTCTCAGACCCCGACCAGAAAGCCCTGGAACAGGTGCTGGAGCAGACGCTCACCTTCCTCGGCAGCGCCGACGACGACACCCGGCAGTTGGCACAAACCAAGCGGCAGATCGCCGATGCGCCACGCCAGAGCAGCGACAACCAGCGAGAGCTGGAGCGGCTCAAGGCGACCAAGATGGTGCCGGTGGCCCAGCGCTACGCCAACCAGAGCGTGCCGCAGTTGGAGCAACTGTTGGCCGACCGTGGCACCCAGCAGGGTGAGCTGCAACGCCAGCTCGCCGACGCCAACACGCTGATCATCAACTCCCAGACCCGCCCGGAGCGCGCCCAGACCGAGATCAGCAACGCGCAGACCCGCATCCAGCAGATCAACACCATCCTCAAGACCGGCAAGGAGTCCGGCAAGACCCTCTCCAGTGACCTGCGCAATCAGTACCTGGCCGAGTTGGCGTCGATCAACGCACGTGTGGCCCTGCGCCGCCAGGAGCTGGCCGGCAACAGTGCCCTGCAGGACCTGGGCAACAGCCAGCACGACCTGTTGCTGGAAAAGATCGGCCGCCAGGCCCAAGAGATCCAGGACCTGCAGTCGCTGATCAACCAGAAGCGTCTGGCCCAGTCCCAACAAACGGTCAACGAGCAATCGGCCGAAGCTCAGAAAGCCGGTAACAGCAGCCTGCTGGCCAACGAAAGCGCCACCAACGTGCGCCTTTCCGATTACCTGCTGCGCAGCACCGACCGCCTCAACGAGATCACCCAACAAGACCTCAAGACCCGCCAGCAGCTCGACTCGCTGAGCCAGACCGACCAAGCGCTGGACGAGCAGATCAACGTACTGCGCGGCAGCCTGTTGCTGTCGAAGATCCTCTACACACAAAAGCAGGCGTTGCCCCACCTGAAACTGGATCGCAACCTCGCCGACCAGATCGCCGACATTCGCCTGTATCAGTTCGAGGTGAGCCAGCAGCGCGAGGCGCTGAGCAATCCACAGGGTTACGTGGATGGGTTGATCGCCGCCCATCCCGAAGAAAACATCACGCCCCAGCTCAAGAAAAGCCTGCTGGACCTCGCCGTCACCCGCGCCGACCTGCTAGAGCGGCTGAACCGAGAGCTGGCGGCACTGCTTAACGCCTCGATCAACCTGCAACTGAATCAGAAACAGCTCTTGGACACCGCCCAGAACCTGCGCAGCACCCTGGACGAGCAGATGTTCTGGATCCCCAGCAACAAGCCGCTGGACTTCGAGTGGCTGATGGGTGCGCCGAAGCGGCTGGTCAAGCAAGTCGCCACCCTGCCGTGGTGGTCGAGCGTGAAGCAACTGGGCGACGGCCTGGCCCAGCGGCCGTTGTTGTTTCTGCCGCTGGTGCTGATGATCGGTGGCCTGCTGTGGCGCCGCCGCTACCTCTACAACAAGCTCAACCAGGTGCACAAGGACGTCGGCCACTTCAAGCGTGACAGCCAGTGGCACACCCCGTTGGCGGTACTGGTCAATGTGCTGCTGGCCCTGCCTGTTGCCTTGGTGCTGGGGTTGGGCGGCCTGGCCTTGCAGATCGATGCCCGGGGCCAGAACGCCAGCCTGGGTTCTGCTCTGTTGCAGATTGCCCAGGCGTGGCTGGTGTTCTACACCGCCTACCGGATCCTTGCCCCCAGCGGCGTGGCGGAAGTGCACTTTCGTTGGGAGCGTGCCCAGGTGGCCTTCTTGCGCGCCTGGGTGCGGCGCCTGGGCTTCGTGGTGCTGGCATTGGTATCGGTGGTGGCGGTGGCTGAGTTGCAGCCTTCGGCGCTGGCTGACGACGTGCTGGGCATCGGCGTGGTGCTGGGCTGCTACGGGCTGATGACCTGGCTGCTGGCGCGCCTGCTGCTGGCGAGCCCCACGCACGGTAATGCCTCGGTGTTCCGCAGGCTGATCGGTATCGCCTTCACCCTGCTGCCCGTGGCCCTGTTCCTGGGCGTTTGCTTTGGCTACTACTACACCGCCCTCAAGCTCACTGACCGGCTGATTGCGACGCTCTACCTGGCGATGGCCTGGCTGGTGATCGAGGCGATGTTCGTGCGGGGCCTGAGCGTAGCCGCCCGGCGCCTGGCCTACCAGCGCGCGCTGAGCAAGCGCCAGGCAAGCAAGGAAAGCGGTGACGACAGCGTGGTGATCGAAGAGCCGACGCTGGACATCGAACAGGTCAACCAGCAGTCGCTGCGCCTGATTCGCCTGGTGCTGCTGGGCACGTTCATCGGCGTGCTGTACTGGGTATGGGCCGACCTGATCACGGTGTTCTCGTACCTGGACAACATCGTGCTCTACCAATACACCAGTGGCAGCGGCACCAACATGAGCATGGTGCCCATCAGCCTGGGCGACATGATCGGTGCGCTGGTGGTGGTCGCCATTACCTTCGTGCTGGCCGGCAACCTGCCAGGCTTGCTGGAGGTGTTCGTGCTGTCGCGGCTGAACCTCAAACAGGGCAGTGCCTACGCCACCACTACGCTGTTGTCTTACACCATTGCTGGTGTGGGCTTCGTCAGTACGCTGTCCACGCTGGGGGTGAGCTGGGACAAACTGCAATGGCTGGTAGCCGCCCTCTCGGTGGGCCTGGGCTTCGGCATGCAAGAGATCTTCGCCAACTTCATTTCCGGGATCATGATCCTGTTCGAACGCCCAGTGCGCATCGGTGACACGATCACCATCGGCAATTTGTCTGGAACGGTCAGCCGCATTCGCATCCGCGCAACCACCATCACCGACTTCGACAAGAAAGACATCATCGTACCCAACAAGACGTTCATCACTGGGCAGCTGATCAACTGGTCGCTCACCGATACCGTCACGCGGGTGACGCTGCGCCTGGGTGTGGATTACGGCTCGGACCTGGACCTGGTGCGTAAACTGCTGCTGCAGGCAGCCGATGACAACCCGAGGGTTCTGAAAGACCCAGAGCCGATCGTCTATTTTCTCAACTTCGGCGAAAGCACCCTGGACCACGAACTGCGCATGCACGTACGCGACCTGGGCGACCGCAATCCGGCCCTCGATGAGATCAACCGCGCCATCAACCGGGAGTTCAAGGCCAATGGGGTGCGCATCTCCTTCCGCCAGGTGGAGGTGTACCTGAAGAACTCCGAAGGCGGCGAGTACCACTTCCCGGTGGTAGACAAGGGCAACAAGCCCGAGCCATGCTGACCCCCAACTCGCCCTGGGCCCTGCCATGAAACGCCTCGACGAACTGAGCTTCGATAACCGCTTCGCCCGCCTGGGCGATGCATTCTCCACCGAAGTGTTGCCCGACCCGATCGAGGCACCGCGGCTGGTGGTGGCCAGTGAGGCAGCGCTGGCGCTGCTGGACCTGCCCCCGGAGGAGGCCAGCAACCCGCTGTTGGCCGAGGTGTTCAGTGGCCACAAACTATGGGACAGCGCAGAGCCGCGGGCGATGGTGTATTCCGGGCATCAGTTCGGGGGCTACACCCCTCGGCTGGGCGATGGCCGCGGCCTGCTGCTCGGGGAGGTGGTCAACGCCCGCGGCGAGCATTGGGACCTGCACCTCAAGGGCGCCGGCCAAACCCCCTACTCGCGCATGGGCGACGGCCGCGCCGTGCTGCGCTCTTCGATCCGAGAGTTTCTGGCCAGCGAAGCGCTGCAGGCATTGGGCATACCCACCTCGCGCGCACTCTGCGTGACCGCCTCAGACACCCCTGTGTGGCGCGAAAAACGCGAAAACGCAGCTATGCTGCTGCGCCTGGCACCCAGCCATGTGCGCTTTGGCCACTTCGAATACTTCTACTACACCCGCCAGCACGAGCAACTGGGCGAGCTGGCCCAGCATGTGCTCCAGGCCTACTACCCCCACTGCCTCGAAGCCGAGAACCCCCACTTGGCAATGTTCTCGGAGGTGGTGGAGCGCACCGCCGAGCTGATCGCCTGGTGGCAGGCCTACGGCTTCAACCACGGGGTGATGAACACCGACAACATGTCGATCCTGGGGCTGACCTTCGACTTCGGCCCCTATGCGTTTCTGGATGATTTCGACGCCCGCTTCGTCTGCAACCATTCCGACGACCAGGGCCGCTACTCGTTCAGCAACCAGGTACCCATCGCCCACTGGAACCTCAGCGCCCTGGCCCAGGCGCTGACGCCGTTCATCGAGGTAGACGCGCTCAAGGGCGCCCTGGAGCTGTACCTGCCCATCTTCCAGGCCAAATACCAGGACCTCATGCGCCGGCGCCTTGGGCTGGCGACAGCAGAGGCCGATGACCACTTGCTGGTCGAGCAACTGTTGCAATGCATGCAGAACAGCGGGGTGGACTATAACCTGTTCTTCCGCAGGCTGGGCGATGCCCCTGCCGAGCAGGCGCTTGCCACGCTGCGCGACGACTTCGTAGACCGCGAGGCCTTTGACCAATGGGGCCAGGCACTGCTGGCGCGCCTTGCCCGCGAACCGGCCGAGGCCCCAGCCCACCGGCGGCAGCGGATGCACAGCGTCAACCCGCTGTACCTGCTGCGCAACTACCTGGCCCAACAAGCGATAGAAGCGGCCGAACAGGGCGACTATAGCCTGGTGCGCCAGTTGCACACGGTGCTCACCCGCCCCTTCGATGAGCAGCCCGGCCAGGAACGCTTCGCCCAACGGCCGCCTGACTGGGGCAAGCATCTGGAAATCAGCTGTTCTTCCTGACATCGGGCCGGGCTATGATCGACGCATCGTTCACCCGGGCTCGCATACCTGATGGCCAAGAAGTCCTTCCGCAATACCCTGCGCCGCCTGTGGGCGCTGGACAAGTTCAGCTACAGCATTCGGGTATTCATCGCGCTCACCGGGAGCATGGCGCTTTGCTGGTGGCAAAACGAGATGCACCTGCTGATTCCGTTGTTCCTGGGCATCATCGCCAGCGCCCTGGCCGAGACCGACGATAACTGGCAGGGCCGGGCCACTGCGCTTGCGGTGACCTTGGTGTGCTTCAGTGTGGCGGCACTGGCCGTAGAGCTGCTGTTTCCCTACCCTTGGTTGTTCGCCAGCGCATTGGCGGTGGCAGCGTTCTGCCTTACGATGCTCGGCGCCCTTGGCGAGCGCTACAACGCCGTGGCCTATGCCACGCTGATTCTTTCGGTCTACACGATGATCGGCGTCGACCAACGCGGTGGCGACGTGCAGGATTTCTGGCACGAGCCGATGCTGCTGGTGGCCGGTGCGGCCTGGTACGGCGCGCTGTCGGTGCTGTGGCAGGCGCTGTTCGCCAACCAGCCGGTGCAGCAGAGCCTGGCGCGGGTGTTCCGCGAGCTGGGGCTGTACCTGAAGATCAAATCCTCGCTGTTCGAACCTATTCGCGGGCTGGATGTGGAAGGCCGGCGGTTGGAGCTGGCTCAGCAGAACGGCCGGGTCGTGGCAGCGCTCAATGCCTCCAAGGAGATCATCCTCAACCGAGTGGGCGGTAGCCGCGCAGGCGCCAAGACCAGCCGCTACCTGAAACTGTACTTTCTGGCCCAGGACGTACACGAGCGCGCCAGCTCCTCCCACTACCCCTACAACGCCTTGGCCGAAGCGTTTTTTCACAGCGACGTGCTGTTTCGCTGCCAGCGCCTGCTGCGCCAGCAAGGCAGCGCGTGCCAGCGCCTCTCCGAAAGCCTGCAACTGCGCCAGCCCTTTGTATACGACGACAGCTTCGCCGAGGCGCTGGGCGACCTGCACGCTTCACTCGAACACCTGCGTAGCCAGAGCAACCCGGCGTGGCGTTGGCTGCTGCGCTCGCTCAACGCCCTGGCCACCAACCTGGCGACCCTGGACCGCTTGCTCAGCGACGCCAGCAACCCGGACGCCCTGGCCGAGGCCAGCGACAGCAGCCTGCTCAACCGTGCACCGCAGAATCTACGGGAGATGTGGGGGCGCATCCGCCAGAACCTCACGCCGACGTCCCTGTTGTTCCGCCATGCTCTGCGCCTGCCCCTGGCGCTCACGCTGTGCTATGGCACGGTTCACCTGATCCACCCCTCGCAAGGCTACTGGATCATGCTGACCACGTTGTTCGTTTGCCAACCCAGCTATGGCGCAACTCGGCGCAAGCTTGGCCAACGGGTAGTCGGTACTGCCATCGGCCTTACCGTGGGCTGGGCGTTGTTCGACTTATTTCCCAGCCCCGTCATCCAGTCACTGTTCGCGATCGGTGCGGGCATGGTGTTCTTCATCTACCGGACCAGCAGCTACACGGTGTCCACGGCAGGCATCACCCTGATGGTGCTGTTCTGCTTCAACCAGACCGGCGACGGCTATGGGCTGTTTCTGCCCAGGCTGTTCGATACCCTGGTCGGCAGCCTGATCGCGGGGCTGGCGGTATTTTTGTTCCTGCCCGACTGGCAGGGCCGGCGCCTTAACAAGGTGCTTGCCAATACCCTGACCTGCAATGCGTTGTACCTGCGCCAGATCTTGAGCCAGTACGCCAACGGCAAGCGTGATGATCTCGCCTATCGCCTGGCCCGGCGTAACGCACACAACGCTGACGCGGCCCTCTCCACGACACTGGCCAATATGCTGCTGGAGCCAGGGCACTTTCGTAAGGAAGCCGACATGGGCTTCCGCTTTCTGGTGTTGTCGCACACGCTGCTCAATTATCTGTCTGGCCTCGGTGCGCACCGAGGCAGCGATTTGCCCGAGCCCGTCAAAAACGAGCTGATTCTGGGTGTGGGCGAGCGCTTGGCAAGCTCGCTGGAAGGGTTGGCACAGGGCCTGGCGGCGCGTACGCCGGTGCCGCTGGAAGACGAGGCAGAGCAGGTGCTGGCCGCGGAGCTGGAGCAGATGCCAGAGGAAGTCGACGAAAGCCAGCGGTTGGTTCAAACGCAATTGGCCTTGATCTGCCGGCAACTAGCGCCGTTGCGCAACATGGCAGCGCACCTGGTGCGCGGTAAAGCGCAACGCACAGTGGCCAAGGTGGCGTAGGGTGCACGCGGCAGGGCGTGCTCATTGCTTGTGAGGCCTGCCCCTGGGCCTCAGCGAACCTGCGCAGCGATCAACTTCTCGAGTGTCCCGTCGGCGCGCATCGAATCAATCGCCTTGTCAAAATCCGCAACGATGCGTTCGTAATTAGGGGTTTTGCGACTGACCAGGATATGCAGCGTGTTTTCGGACAGGGGGGGCCCTACGAACTTCACCGCCTCCCGCACCGCCTCGGGCTCACGCTGCAAGTAATAGCGAGCGACATATTCGTCTTCGAGGGTCATGTCGACCCGATCGGCTGCCAGCATTCGCAGCGCCTGGGAAAAATTCTGCACCGGCACCTTGTTCAAGTGCTTGTCAGCGTCGAACTCCGGGGAATAGGCGTAATCGCGCACCACCGCGATCGCGACAGAGCCAAGGCTGGCGAGGCTGCCGTCGTAAGTTTGTTTGATTCGGCTGTTTTGCAGAAAACAGATTCGATTGTGCAGGTAAGGTGCGGAAAACAACCCGGCCTGAAGGCGAGCCTGGTTGAACCAGGCGTTGATCAGCACATCGTAGCGGCCCGCTTCGATCCCTTGCAGCGCACGGGCCCACGGCACCTGCTCATAGGCACTGGCGTAACCGGCCCGGGCGAGCGCACGGGTAACGATATCGGTGGCGATGCCCTTGTTCGGCATGCTGTCGTCGGTGAACGGCGGCCAGATATCAGCCACCAGGCGCAAGGGAACGGCACCGGCCGGCAATGACAGCCAGAGCCCCGCGAGCAAACAACAGCCCATCAGCAATCGCCGCATGCATCTCTCCCGTCCTGGGACATCACATCTCTGGACACCATGCCATAAAACCCACTTGGGGATAATGGCCAGCCGCCTCCTTGTCGCTAATGAATGATTACTGTTCCACAAACGACATTGGGTAGCCTAGCACCTGGCAGATGCGTTCAACGTTGGTTTGAACCCATGCAGGGTTCACCGCGCCCCAGCTTTGAATACGGTAATGACCGATCTGATGGCGACTGCCGGCCTCTTGTTCGAACACACACTCGATGTCCAGCTCGGCCAGCGCCGCGAGCGTATCCTGCGCCGTACGCCGGGGCATACCGGTCACTTCGGTGATTGCCGGAATGGTGGTTGCCCGGCCCGAATCGATCAGCCAGGCAAGGTAAAGGCGGCGGTAGAAGCTGGTGCGGGTCTTGCTGGCGTCCATGGAAATTTCCGTAGTGAGGCGGCTCAGCGCCGCAGGTCGCGGGCAGTCAGGTACAAGCGCAGGTCGAACTCCACCTGCTGGTAACCGGGCAGCATGTGCTCGCACAGCTGGTAGAAGGCCTTGTTATGATCGGCTTCGCGCAAATGGGCCAGCTCGTGCACGACGATCATGCGTAGAAACTCCGGTGGTGCTTCGCGAAACAGCGCAGCGATGCGGATTTCCTTCTTGGCCTTGAGCTTGCCGCCCTGAACGCGCGAAACCGCCGTATGCAACCCCAGCGCGCGATGGGTCAAGTCGAGGCGATTGTCGAACAACACCTTGTCGATGGCCGGCGCCGAACGCAGGTATTGCTGGCGTAGCTGGCTCACGTAGCCGTAGAGCGCCTTGTCGTTCTGAATGCCATGCTGGCCGCTGTAACGCTCGGCCAGGTAGCGCTCCAGGCCCCCGCGGTCGATCAGCTGGCGCACTTGGGCCTGAAGGTCGGCAGGGTAGCCCTGGAGGTATCGGAGCGTAAGCATGGCGGCCGTCGAACGTGCAAAGCGGCCAGTTTACTCGCGCCCGCCGTCGTCGGCGAGCTGCCAGTCGAAGCTCGGTGCGAAGCTGGAGGCCTCGCTGCCTGGCATCGGCTGGGCTACCAGGAAGCCTTGAACGAATTCGCAGCCGTTTTCCAGCAACCATTGCTGCTGTGCATGGGTTTCCACTCCCTCGGCGACCACCACGATCGAATAGCTGGCACACAGTTCGATCAAGCTACGCACCAAGGCGGCATCACGGGGGCTGTCAGGTAGCCGCGCGATCAGGCGC
Organism: Pseudomonas sp. URIL14HWK12:I12; assembly: GCF_003097135.1. Classification (GTDB taxonomy): domain Bacteria; phylum Pseudomonadota; class Gammaproteobacteria; order Pseudomonadales; family Pseudomonadaceae; genus Aquipseudomonas. The sequence goes on along the minus strand of NZ_QEQL01000003.1, from coordinate 347,516 downwards.
CTGTCCAACTTGAGGGTATCAATGGGCAGGTCACGCAGCAGCGCCAGCGAGCAGTGCTCTGCACCGAAGTCATCCAGGGCGATTCGCACCCCCAACCCGCGTAGCATCGATAACTGCTGGCGTGCCTCTTGAAGGTTGTGCAGCAGCGAAGGTTCGGTCAGTTCCACTTCCAGCTGCCGGGGCAGCAGGCCGTTCATGGCGACTGCCCGCTGCAGCTCGGCTACCAGGTTGGGCGTGCTGAATTGCGCGTTGCTGAGGCTGATGCTGACGATTGCGTCGCTGCCGAAGCGGTCGAGCAAGGTACGGCGCGTGGCCGCGCTCTCCTGATAGATCCAGGTCGCCAGGCGGCTGACCAGCCGCGCCTCCTCAAGCAGCGGAATGAACAAGTCCGGCGGTACGTCGCCCACGCTAGGATGATTCCAGCGCAGCAGCGCTTCGAACCCCCGGACCTTGCCATCCTTGAGCGCGACCTGGGGCTGGAAGCACAACCGGAAATGCCGGTGCTCTATGGCTTCGGCAACGCTCTCCTCAAGCAGCAGGCGCGAGCGGGCGCGCACGTTCAGGTCCTGATCGTAATAGCGGTATTGTTGCTTCCCAGCCTGCTTGGCGGCATACATCGCGATGTCTGCCGCGCGCAGCAGGTGCTCGAGGGTAGAGCCGCATTCAGGGTAGGTCGCAATGCCGATGCTCACGCCCAGCGACACCTCAATGCCATCGATCTGTTCGCAGATCCGCACTCTTTCCAGTATTTTCTCCGCCACCTTGGCGGCCTGCTCCGGGTAGTCCAGCGTGTCGAGCAAAGCGGTGAACTCATCCCCGCCCATGCGCCCGACGATGTCGTAGGGCCGCAGGCACTCCTTGAGCTGTGCGGCCACCCAGCGCAGCACACGGTCGCCTGCATCGTGGCCATGGGCATCGTTTATCCGCTTGAAGCCGTCCATGTCCAGGTAAAGCAGCGCTTGGGTTTTGTCCGGCCGCTCATTGCGCAGCAATGCGCCTTCAACCGTCTGATAGAAACCACGTCGGTTTAGCAGGCCCGTGAGCGGGTCGGTGACTGCCTGGTACTCCAGTTGCTGATGCAGGCTGCGCACCACTGACATGTCCTGCACCGTCACGACCATCGCCTTGTCGCCCGCCAGTGGCGCGCAAGAAAGCGAGACCGGCAGCGACTGCCCCCCATACGTGCGCATCACTGCGTCATGAATGCGATGGATGTCACGCAGGGTGTAGGCGCGGAAAAAGTCAGAATCATGCCAGCTGGTGACGCCGGGCTTTTCGATGAAATCGAGCAAGCGTGCGCTTTCAAGCTCGTCGATGGTCGCCCCGAGCAGCCTTGAAATCGCCGGGTTGGCAAACCGTATATTGCCCACTTCATCGATCACCAGAATCCCTTCTGCCGCATGCTCAAGCACCGAGGCGTTGAAGGCCCGGGCAGATTCCAGGTCACGGCTGAGCCGCTGCAGTTCCTTGCGGTGGCGCTGTTGCTCCAGCAGTGCATGCACCTTGGGCTTGAGGATCTCAGGGTCGAAGGGTTTGAACAGGTAGTCGACCGCCCCATTGGCGTAACCCTTGAGCACGGCGGCTTCCGATTGCTCGTTGGCGGTCAGGAAGATGATAGGCGTGAGCCGGGTACGCTGGCTGCCACGCATTAGCCGCGCGACCTCGAACCCGTCCATCCCGGGCATCTGGACATCCAGCAACACGAGGTCGACCTCGTGCTGAAGCAACATCCCCAGTGCCTCCACGCCGGAGGCAGCGGTCACTACATCCCAGTCTTGGCGCTCGAGCAACGCACGCATGCTGAGTAAGTTTTCCGGGTAGTCATCAACGACCAACAGTACCGATCGATCATCGGCGGCTTTCGACTGCGCGCATTCCATGCTGCTACTCAACCTAATAATGGCTCGTTGCCACAACTGAACAACTACTCAAACAGCCTAGCCCGGCGAGCGGCCCCTTGCCGAGAAAAAATTTTCGCCCTTACCCCCTCCTGCCGACTAACGGTCCTGCTGCTGAAACTTTGGCAATCAAAAGCTTATGGAAAGCCGACAAACGGATGACGCCAAATTATGGACGCTGCCGATAAAAGAAGTATCTTCCGCACCACAGCGCAGGGCAGCCCTTCAACAGCGCAGGTAGCGCGGAGTTTAACGAACCTTAACGCCCCTCTTACGAAGGTGAACACCGTGATCGATCTTTCTACCTGGAACCTCAGCATTCCCGTCGGCAGCCCCGCTACCACCATCGACACCCCTGCACTGGCCTCTGGCTACAAAGATCAGTATTTTCATGCTGATTCCAGCACCTTGTTCTTCTGGGCGCCGGTAACCGGCTCGGTGACCAAAAGCGCCAAGTACCCTCGCAGCGAACTTCGCGAAACGTACCCCAACGGCGCGGTGCATAACTGGAAGTACCCCGAGGCCGACAACTTCCTGCGTGCAGCCTTGGCTGTGAACATGGTGCCGTCTACCGGCAAGGTCGTGATTGGCCAGATCCACCAGTACGGCAGCAACGAGCCTTTGCTGAAGGTGGAGTACCAGTACAAGGAAAAAACCAAGCTGGGCAATATCGTGGCCAAACTGCGCCAGACGCCTGAGCAGGATGAGCCGACGGTCATTACCATTGCGCAGAACGTGCCGCTCAGCACCCGCTTCACTTACACCATTCACCTGACCCAGGCGGGCAGCCTGGTGGTCAACGCAGCCGACTATCAATGGAGCACCACCCTGAACTCAGGCTGGAAAACCAAAGACTTGTATTTCAAAGCAGGCGTCTACACCCAGGACAACACCGGCTATGCCACCGAAGGCGGCCAAGTGACGTTCTATAAACTGGCCGCCACCCATACCACCAAGGCGGACGCTGCAAAAGTCGCTGCCCGCTGAGCCTCGCAGGCGGAAACGAAAAAGCCCGGCACTGGCCGGGCTTTGTCTTTCAAGCAGGGAAGCTGACCAGGCGATCAGTTCACCTTGGCGTCCAGCTCACCCTTGGCGTAGCGGGCGAACATTGCGTCAAGGGAGATCGGTTTGATCTTCGAGGCATTACCGGCAGTGCCAAAGGCTTCGTAGCGTGCGATGCACACATCGCGCATGGCTTCGACGGTCTTGGCCAGGTACTTGCGCGGGTCGAACTCGCTGGGGTGCTTGGCCATGAACTGGCGAATGGCGCCAGTGGAGGCCAGGCGCAGGTCGGTATCGATGTTGACCTTGCGCACACCGTACTTGATGCCTTCGACGATCTCTTCGACAGGCACACCGTAGGTTTCCTTGATGTCGCCGCCGTACTCATTGATGATCGCAAGCCACTCCTGCGGCACTGACGAGGAACCGTGCATCACCAGGTGAGTATTGGGGATGCGCGCATGGATTTCCTTGATGCGCTGGATCGACAGCACGTCACCGGTAGGCGGCTTGGTGAACTTGTAGGCGCCGTGGCTCGTGCCAATGGCGATCGCCAGGGCATCTACCTGGGTCTTCTTGACGAAATCGGCAGCTTCCTCAGGGTCGGTCAGCAACTGGCTGTGGTCCAGAATACCCTCAGCCCCAACGCCGTCTTCCTCGCCGGCCTGGCCGGTTTCGAGCGAACCCAGGCAGCCCAGCTCACCTTCTACCGACACGCCACAGGCGTGAGCGAAAGCGACGGTCTGCTGAGTGACGCGTACGTTGTATTCATAGTCGGACGGGGTCTTGCCGTCGGCTTTGAGCGAGCCATCCATCATGACCGAGCTGAAGCCCAGCTGGATGGAACGCTGGCAGACGTCCGGGCTGGTGCCGTGATCCTGGTGCATGACCACTGGGATGTGCGGGAATTCCTCAATCGCGGCCAGGATCAAATGGCGCAGAAACGGGGCACCGGCGTACTTGCGAGCGCCGGCCGAAGCCTGGACGATCACTGGCGAGTCCGTCTTGTCAGCGGCTTCCATGATCGCGCGCATCTGTTCAAGGTTGTTCACGTTGAAAGCTGGCACGCCGTAGCCGAATTCGGCGGCGTGGTCCAGCATCTGGCGCATGCTAATCAGTGCCATGGTTTGTTTCTCTCCCGCTCCAGGGTCGTTTATGCCGTGCAGGGCCAAAGGGCAACCTGCCGTTCATGCGTTTCAAATTCGTACGGCCCACCCGACAGGTTTGCCGTTATCTCGCCTTGCAGCCACGGCCAATCAGGTCATTGGTAGCGACCCAATACACCAGCCCTTCACCACCTTGGTTATCGAAGGCCAACACGCCGTCACTGAACAAGGTGCCCTGTGCGGCGCCTGGTTCGGCACGCAAGTTGTACAGCTGCTCGCTGCCATCCAGGCGCGCCTCGACTACATCATGCTGTGCCGACGCATAGCGCCACTGCACACCCGCCTGGCTGTCGCACGTCCAGTGCGACCAGCCCTCGTTCGCCTTCTGCGGCGTTGGCTGGAACCAGGCGCAACCGCCCAGCACCGCGCAACACACAAGGCCCGCTGCCCTTCTCATCAACACTCCAGGTCTATCTGCTCGCCCCGGCCGGCCCTCAAGCCGACGCGACACAAGCTACTGCGACTCACAATTTTGCATTTTGTTACCGCCTCCGGTCGGATCACCGGTGGCATTGGTTTGAACACGTTGGTTGTCCTGGCTGCTAGGTGTGGCCACCGAAGCGGGGCTGAACACTTCACAGGTCTTGGCGCGGTCGCCGCCAAACACTGAACAACCTTGCAAAGCCAGGCAAGCGATCAGGGCCGTTGCTGCAATTCTCATGGTGAGCTCCTTTCACGAACGTGAGTGACACTAACCATGCAGACCACAAGCGCGCGCTGAAATTGCTACGGGCAGCCACTTCCCGCTGCCTGTGCCTCAGGGTCGTAGCGCTCCAGCGCCTCCTGGCCCTGACGCTTGCTGATCACCGGCGCCGTCTCGGCCTGCCACCCCGCTTGGCGACAACCACCGCCGGCCGGCGCCTCGGGCCCGGGTGGCTCCGACACCGGTTTACCCGAGCACGCCGCCAACAGCGCGGCGAGCCCGAGGACGGCTATAGGCCTGTTCATCGCCTTCAACCCTTGGCGCGCTGTTCCAGCACTTCCACAGCAGGCAGCACCTTCCCTTCGACGAACTCAAGGAAAGCGCCACCGCCGGTGGAAATGTAGGAAATGCGATCGCTGACGCCGTATTTGTCGATGGCCGCCAGGGTGTCGCCGCCACCGGCGATGGAGAATGCCGGGCTGTCAGCCACGGCCAGGGCGAGTGCTTTGGTGCCCTCGCCGAACTGGTCGAACTCGAAAACGCCTACCGGGCCGTTCCAGAGAATGGTCTTGGAGGCTTTGAGCAACTCAGCGAACTGGGCGGCCGTTTTAGGGCCGATGTCCAGGATCATGTCGTCATCGGCGACGTCGTCGACAGCCTTGATGGTTGCTTCGGCATCCTCGGCAAAGGCCTTGGCAACCACCACGTCTACCGGCAGCGGCACGCTCACCTTGGCGGCGATGGCCTTGGCGGTGTCTACCAGGTCGGCCTCGTACAGCGATTTGCCCACTTTCTTGCCCGCTGCCGCCAGGAAGGTATTGGCGATGCCGCCGCCGACGATCAACTGGTCGCACACGGTGCTCAGGCTGTTCAGCACGTCGAGCTTGGTCGACACCTTAGAGCCCGCAACGATCGCCGCCATCGGCTTGGCCGGCGCCTTCAGGGCCTTGCCCAGAGCGTCGAGCTCAGCCGCCAGCAGCGGGCCGGCGGCCGCGACCTTGGCAAATTTGGCAACACCGTGGGTAGAGCCTTCGGCGCGGTGGGCGGTGCCGAAGGCGTCCATCACGAACACGTCGCACAGCGCAGCGTATTGCTTGGCCAGCTCATCGGCGTTCTTTTTCTCGCCCTTGTTGAAACGCACATTCTCGAACAGCACCACGCTACCGGGGGCCACCTCGGCACCGCCGAGGTAATCCTTCACCAGAGGCACGTCGCGGCCCAAGGCCTTGGCCAGGTAGTCGGCAACCGGCTTGAGGCTGTTTTCTTCGGAAAACTCACCCTCAGTCGGGCGGCCCAGGTGCGAACACACCATGACCGCCGCGCCCTTCTCCAGCGCAAGCTTGATGGTCGGCAGCGAAGCGACGATGCGAGCGTCGCTGGTGACCTTGCCATCCTTGACTGGCACATTGAGGTCTTCACGGATCAGGACGCGCTTGCCGGCGAGGTCCAGGTCGGTCATTTTCAACACAGTCATGTGTCAGTCCTTAGGCAGTTTGGCTGTTGGGTGAGTTGATGCCGAGCAAGTGCGCCGCGACATCGAGCATGCGATTGGCAAAGCCCCATTCGTTATCGAACCAGGCCAGCAGGTTCACGAGCCGGGGGCCGGAAACGCGTGTCTGGCTGGCGTCCACGATGGCCGAATGCGGGTCATGGTTGAAATCACAACTTGCGTGCGGCAGCTGGGTATAGGCCAGCAGGCCCTTGAGCGGCCCGACGGTGGCTGCATCGTGCAGTATCTGGTTGACCTCATGGGCGCTGGTATCGCGGCCCACCTGCAGGGTGATGTCCAGGCACGAAACGTTGACCGTCGGAACACGTACCGCTTTGGCCTGAATTCGGCCGGCAAGTTCCGGAAGCAGGCGTTCAATCCCGCGCGCCAGCCCTGTCGACACCGGAATCACCGACTGGAAGGCCGAGCGCGTGCGGCGCAGGTCTTCATGGTGATAGGCGTCGATCACCGGCTGGTCGTTCATCGCCGAGTGGATCGTGGTGATCGAGGCGTACTCGATACCCAACGCACGGTCCAGCAGGCGCAACAGCGGCACTGCGCAGTTGGTGGTGCAAGAGGCGTTGGACACCAGGCGCTCGGCACCGGTGAGCTGTTGCTGATTGATGCCGAAGACCACCGTGGCGTCGACATCCGCCTCGCTGGCCATGGGCTGAGAGAACAACACCCGCGGCGCACCGGCCGCGAGAAAACGCTCGCCGTCGGCCCGGGTGTGCCAGGCGCCGGAACATTCCAGCACCAGGTCGAGATTCAAGGCTGCCCAGTCGACACCTTCTGGCTCGGCACTGCGCAGCACGCGCAGGCTGTCGCCGTGCACGTTCAAACGGTCACCTTCGATACGCACCTCGCCGGGAAACCGGCCATGGGTGGAATCGAAGCGGGTGAGGTATTCGAGGCTTGGCAGGTCGGCCAGGTCGTTCAGGGCGACCACTTCGATGCCGTCGCGCTCGCCCCGTTCATACAGCGCGCGCAACACGCAGCGGCCAATACGACCGTAACCATTGAGTGCAACTTTGTAGGGGCGCGTGGAGGGCATCGAGCAGGCTCTGGGTAGGCGGGACGCCAGCCGGCACACGGGGTGCCGGCTGGCCGTGCATCAGTCTTCCAGCAGTTCGTTGGCCTGGGCGACGATGTTGTCGACCGTGAAACCGAACTCTTCGAACAGCTGAGCTGCCGGCGCCGACTCACCGAAGGTGGTCATGCCGATGATGCGGCCCTCGAGGCCCACGTACTTGTACCAGAAGTCGGCATGGGCAGCCTCGATGGCAACCCGCGCGCTGACTTCAAGCGGCAGCACGGCCTGCTTGTAGGCAGCGTCCTGCTGGTCGAACACGCTGGTGCTCGGCATCGACACCACGCGCACCTTGCGGCCACTCGCGGTGAGCTGGTCGAACGCCTGCACTGCCAGCCCTACTTCGGAACCGGTGGCGATCAGGATCAGCTCCGGCTCGCCGCTGCAGTCCTTGAGCACATAGCCACCCTTGGCGACGTTTGCCAGCTGCTCGGCATCGCGGGCCTGGTGCGGCAGGTTCTGGCGAGAGAACACCAGTGCCGAGGGGCCGTCGTTGCGCTCGATGGCGTACTTCCAGGCGATGGCCGATTCGACGGCATCCGCCGGGCGCCAGGTGTCGAGGTTGGGCGTGCCGCGAAGGCTGGCCAGCTGCTCGATAGGCTGGTGGGTGGGGCCGTCTTCGCCCAGGCCGATGGAATCGTGAGTGAAGACGTACAGCACGCGTTTTTTCATCAGTGCCGACATGCGCACTGCATTGCGGGCGTATTCCATGAAGATCAGGAAGGTCGCGCCGTATGGCACGAAGCCGCCGTGCAGGGCGATGCCGTTCATGATGGCGCTCATGCCGAACTCGCGCACGCCGTAGTACATGTAGTTGCCGGCGGCGTCTTCGGCGCTCACACCCTTGCAGCCTTTCCACAGCGTGAGGTTGGAGCCGGCCAGGTCAGCCGAGCCACCCAGCAGCTCAGGCAGCAGCGGGCCATAGGCGTTGAGGGCGTTCTGGCTGGCCTTGCGGCTGGCGATGGTCTCGCCCTTGGCGGCCACTTCGGCGACCCAGGCAGCGGCTTTTTCGGAGAAATCGGCTGGCAGCTCGCCGCTTACACGGCGGATCAGCTCGTTGGCAAGCTCGGGGAAGGCGGCGGAGTAAGCGGCGAAACGCTGGTCCCACTCGGCCTCGGCGGCCGCGCCCTTCTCGCGTGCATTCCACTCGGCGTAGATGTCTTCGGGAATTTCGAACGGGCCATGGTTCCAGCCCAGCGCCTGGCGGGTGGCGGCGATTTCATCGGCCCCCAGCGGAGCACCGTGGCACTCTTCCTTGCCTTGCTTGTTGGGCGAACCAAAGCCAATGACGGTCTTGCAGCAGATCAGCGTGGGCTGCTCGCTCTTGCGCGCGGTTTCGATGGCGGTCTTGATCTCGTCGGCGTCATGGCCGTCGACGTTACGGATCACCTGCCAGCCGTAGGCTTCGAAACGCTTGGGCGTATCGTCGTTGAACCAGCCTTCGACTTCACCGTCGATGGAGATGCCGTTGTCGTCGTAGAAGGCGATCAGCTTGCCCAGGCCCAGCGTACCGGCCAGCGAGCATACTTCGTGGGAGATGCCTTCCATCATGCAGCCATCACCCAGGAACACATAGGTGTTGTGGTCGACGATGTTATGGCCGGGGCGGTTGAACTGAGCACCCAGCACCTTCTCGGCGATGGCGAAGCCCACGGCATTGGCGATGCCCTGGCCCAGCGGGCCGGTGGTGGTTTCGACGCCGGGGGTGTAGCCATACTCGGGATGGCCCGGGGTCCGGCTGTGCAACTGGCGGAAGTTCTTCAGATCATCGATGGACAGGTCGTAGCCGGTCAGGTGCAGCAGGGAATAGACCAGCATCGAACCGTGACCGTTGGACATGACGAAACGGTCGCGGTCAACGAACGACGGGTTGGCCGGGTTGTGCTTGAGAAAGTCACGCCACAGGACTTCGGCGATGTCCGCCATACCCATGGGAGCGCCGGGGTGGCCGCTGTTGGCTTTCTGTACCGCATCCATGCTCAGTGCACGGATGGCGTTGGCACGCTCACGACGGCTGGGCATCGTTTGTCTCCAGTATTAGATGAAACGGCAAAGGCCGGCATTTTCTATCACCGGCCCCGTGGGGGCAATCAAAGATGACAGCACAGCATAAGTGTATCGTTTCAGCCAGCGAGGCATCACGGGCTTTTTAACTGCATCGCAGCCGCGAACCCACCCACTCGGCAGCCTATATCAAAAAGTTTTGATATAGGCCTTGCGAGGTGGGCAACCTGCTCCTAGACTCCATGGCCATGAACCACATTGCCACGGCGCTCGCGCCCGCCCCCTTCGATGAGTTGTCCGCACTGGCCAAGGCCAGCGGCGACCCTCTGCGCCTGAGCGTGCTGCGGGCGCTGGCAGATTCCTCGTTCGGCGTGCTCGAGCTGGCCAGCATTTTCGATATCAAGCAGTCGGGCATGAGCCACCACCTCAAGGTGCTGGCCCAGGCCGGCCTGGTGACCACCCGCCGCGAAGGCAATGCCATTTTCTATCGCCGCACCTTGCCGGCCCCGTCACAACTGGGCGGCCACTTGCACAAGGCGCTGCTCGAAGAAGTCGATCGCATTGGGCTGCCTGCGGCAACGCTGGGCCGGTTGGCCTCGGTGGAAAGCCAGCGAGCCCATACGCGGCAAAACTTCTATTCGCGCATGGAAGAGAAATTCCGTGCCCAGCAAGACCTGATCGCAGGCCTTGCGCAGTATCGGGAAAGCCTGCTGGCGCTGATCGACAAACGCGCGTTCAGCCCGGCCGCCACGGCACTGGAAGTCGGCCCCGGCGACGGAGAGTTCCTGCCTGACCTTGCCGAGCGGTTCCGCAGCGTCAGCGCGGTAGACAACGACGCCAGCATGCTGGAGCTGGCTCGCGCTCTGTGCGAGAGCCAGCGTTTGTCTAATGTAAAACTGCACCTGGCCGATGCGTTGGGTTCAGAGGCGATCACGGGCGACTGCGTGGTGCTGAACATGGTGCTGCATCACTTCAGCGACCCTGCCACCGCACTGTGCAGGCTTGCCGCAAGGGTAAACCCGGGCGGTTGCCTGCTGATCACCGATCTATGCAGCCACAACCAGGATTGGGCCAGGGAGGCTTGTGGTGATCTCTGGCTAGGGTTTGAACAGCATGACCTGGCCCAGTGGGCCACCGCAGCGGGCCTCGTGCCCGGAGACGGCCTCTACGTAGGCCTGCGAAACGGTTTCCAGATCCAGGCACGCCTTTTCGAGCGGCCTTCTGGCACTCCTCACCATCGGTAAAAACTCAGGAAGCCCTCGAGATGAGCGAATACTCCCTTTTCACCTCCGAGTCTGTGTCCGAAGGGCACCCGGACAAAATCGCCGACCAGATTTCCGACGCCGTACTCGACGCGATCATCACTCAGGACAAACACGCCCGCGTAGCCGTCGAAACCCTGGTCAAGACCGGCGTCGCCATCGTTGCCGGCGAAGTCACCACCAGCGCCTGGGTCGACCTCGAGCAGATCGTCCGCGACGTGATCTGCGACATCGGCTACACCAGCTCCGACGTAGGCTTCGACGGCGCCACCTGTGGCGTGATGAACATCATCGGCAAGCAGTCGCCCGACATCAACCAGGGTGTCGACCGTGCCAAGCCAGAAGATCAGGGCGCGGGCGACCAGGGCCTGATGTTCGGCTACGCCAGCAACGAAACCGATGTGCTGATGCCTGCCCCCATTCGTTTCTCCCACGCGCTGGTCGAGCGCCAGGCCGAGGCGCGCAAGTCGGGCCTCCTGCCATGGCTGCGCCCGGACGCCAAGTCTCAAGTCACCTGCCGCTACGACGGCGGCAAGGTCGTGGGCATCGACGCGGTCGTGCTCTCCACCCAGCACAACCCGGAGGTGAAATACACCGACCTGCGTGAAGGCGTGATGGAGCTGATCGTCAAGCACTGCCTGCCGGCCGAGCTGCTGCACAAGGACACCCAGTTCCACATCAACCCCACCGGCCAGTTCATCATCGGCGGCCCGGTCGGTGACTGCGGCCTGACCGGCCGCAAGATCATCGTCGACAGCTATGGCGGCATGGCCCGCCACGGCGGCGGTGCGTTCTCCGGCAAAGACCCGTCCAAGGTCGATCGCTCTGCCGCCTACGCTGGCCGTTATGTGGCCAAGAACATCGTGGCAGCCGGCCTCGCCGACCGCTGCGAGATCCAGGTGTCCTATGCAATCGGCGTGGCGCAGCCCACCTCGATTTCGCTGAACACCTTCGGTACTGGCAAATTGAGCGACGAGAAGATCATCCAGCTGGTACGCGAGCATTTCGACCTTCGCCCGTACGCCATCACCCGCATGCTCGACCTGCTGCACCCGATGTACCGCGCCACCGCCGCCTACGGCCACTTCGGCCGCAACCCGTACGAGCTGACCGTCGGTGATGACACCTTCAGCACCTTCACCTGGGAGAAGACCGACCGGGCAGAAGCACTGCGAGCCAGCGCCGGGCTGTAAAACCAGCGAAACGCCCTGAAAAAACCTCCCCTGCCCGGGAGGTTTTTTCGTTCTACCCTTGCTCCGACCACTCCGAGCAAGGACGCTCTTCCATGGCCACCGCCCTGCAGGTTCTTTTGCTGTTCACACTCTTGACCGGTACCGCTCAGGCAAGCCCCTGCCCCGGCTGGCCGCATCAGGAAGCAGCGCAAAAGCTGCGAAATCTGGAGGCGCAGCTACGTCACTGGAATCAGCGTTACCACAGCGACGGCGTCAGTGAAGTCGCCGACTCCACCTACGATCAAGCCGAGCAGCGCCTGGCCGAGCTGCGCCGCTGCTACCCCGACATCCCGCTCGCCGGGCTTGAGCCGCTGGCCACGGCAAGCGGGCCGGTTCGCCACCCCGTGCCCCATACCGGTGTGCACAAACTGGAAAGCGAGGCTGCAGTGGCGGCCTGGCTCAATGGCCGGGAGGGTGTCTGGGCCCAGCCCAAGGTCGACGGTGTGGCTGCCACGGTAATCTACAAGGGTGGCCGCCTCGCTCAGGTGATCAGCCGCGGCAACGGCACACACGGCCACGACTGGACCGCCAATGCCCAAGGAATCGACGGGCTCCCCACCGAACTGCCAGAACCTCTGGATCTTCTGCTGCAGGGCGAAATTTTCCGCATCGAAGCCAACCATGTTCAGGCAGAGCGGGGCTCGGCCAACGCCCGTTCGCAGGTGGCTGGATGGATGGCGCGCAAACGCGCGGGCCGCCCGCCATCCGGGAGCCTGGGCTTTTTCGCCTGGGATTGGCCAGAGGGCCCGGCAGAGCTCCCGGACAGGCTAGCGGCCCTGGCGCGGCTCGGGTTCGGCCTGGCAAGCCAATACAGCCAGCGTGTCGAAGGCCTCGAACAAGCCATCCAGTGGCGCGATACCTGGCACACGACACCGCTGCCCTTCGCCACCGACGGCATCATCCTGCGCGACAGCAGGCGCCCGCAGGCCCGCCAATGGCAAGCACGGGCGCCCTACTGGATCGCTGCGTGGAAGTACGCCCCACGTACCGCGCTGGCCTCTGTCAAGGCTGTCGATTTCAAAGTGGGGCGCACGGGGCGAGTGACACCCATGCTGCAACTGGTGCCCGCCAGGCTCGACGATCGCACCGTGCGTACAGTCAGCGTCGGCAGTGTCGCGCGCTGGCGCGAGCTCGACATCCGCCCTGGGGACCACGTGGTGATCGAGCTCGCCGGGCAGACCATCCCGCAGGTTCAGAGCGTGGCTTGGCGTGCGGCCCCACGGCCACCGTTGCCGGCACTGCCCAAGGCCAAAAACCCACTGGGCTGTTGGCGCCCCGAGCCAGGCTGCGAGGCCCAATTCCTTGCGCGCCTGAGCTGGTTGGGCAAGCGCGGGCACATGGATTTTTCAGGCATCGGGCCCGCCAGCTGGCAAAAGTTGATCGATGCCGGGCGATTACCCCATCTGTTGGCCTGGCTCGAGCTCGACGCCGCAGCGCTGGAGCAAGTGCCGGGCATAGGGCCAGCCCAGGCGCAACACATGGCCGAGCGCTTTGCCACGGCCCGTTCACAACCCTTCACCCGTTGGCTCAAGGCTCTTGGGCTGCCCCCTACGGGCAACGCAGCATTGGGGGAACACTGGCAACCCTTGGCCGAGCGTTCCCGCCAGGCGTGGGAACGCGAAGCTGGCATTGGCCCCCTGCGCGCCGAACGCCTGGAAAACTTCTTTTCGCACCCTGACGTTGCCGCACTGGCCAACTATCTTGAACGTCAGAAAGTTTCAGCCTTTTCGCGCTTGGAATTTGCGCCGGTTATCCGGTCCAATAGCTCGTTTGATCGCCCTTGAACCTGGAGCCACCATGATTCCCAAACGTCTTCTACCCCTACTGGCCGGCCTGATGTTGAGCCCGCTTGCCTTGGCTGACGAGCCCGAGCCGCTAAAGGGGTGTGCCGCAAAGGAAGCCCGCGTCCGTGAAGAGATGGCCGCGGCACCGGCAGGGAGCGCGCAACAGGCCGGCTTGCAAGAGGCTCTGGAGAACATCCAGCGCAATTGCAATGACAGCTCACTGCACAAGGAGCGGGAGAACAAGGTGCTGGACGCCAAACGTGAAGTCAGCCAACGCCAGGCGGATCTGGACAAGGCGATCAAAAAGGGCGACCCGGAGAAGATCGACAAGCGCAAGAACAAGCTCGCCGACGCCCGCAAGCAACTGCAAGAGGCCGTGGACGAGCTGGATCAATAGCCCGCTACGCGGCTACCACGAACAGCGAAATCACCAGCACCAACCCGATAATCCATACCAGCGACCGTAGCCGGGCGTAGTCACCCAGGTAGCACAGGATATACAGCACCCGGCTGACGATGAACGCCACGGCAAGGCTGTCGACCGTGCCTTGCTGCGCCCCACCGGCCAGGCTGGCGATGATCACCGCAGCGGCGAAGCCTGGCAACGCCTCGAAACTGTTGAGCTGCGCGGCATGGGCGCGGCGCGGTAGGCCCTGCAGGCCATCCTGGAAGCCCCGGGGGTCGTGGTTGGCCTTGCGGTCGAAGCGGCCGCTGGCCGCCTTGGCAATGCTCGTACACACGTACGGCAAAATGATCGCGATCAGCACGCACCAGTAGGCAATGGTCATCGGGCAGCTCCTTGGCTTGGGTGCCCGTCAGGGCAGTCGTTTCGCTGAATTTCGAGCCAACAGTGCAGCGAACAGTTCCCGCCCGCTCACCATCATGATCCCTAGCATCACCAAGGCCGCCCCTAACAGGAAGCCAGGTTCCACCTCTTCACCCAGCAATACCACACCCGCCAGAATGCCGAACAGCGGTGTCATGAACGAAAGCACGCCCAGCCGCGACGCCAGGTAGTGGCGCAGCAGCCAGAACCAGGCGAGGAAGCTGGCGAAGCCCACTACGAAAGTCTGGAAGGCCAGGCTTGCCCAGGTGACTGCAGCCGGCTCGAAGCTCAGCTGGTCTGTCAGGGCGGCAGCGCCCAGCAAGGCCACAAAGGCAGTGGCCAACTGATAAAACAGCACCTGGGTCGCTGGCAGCCGGGCGAGTGCCGTACAGCGCACCGCCACGGTCGTGGCGCCCCAGGCCATTGCGGCGAGCAGGCCCAGTGCATCGCCCAGCAACATGTCGCCGCCTGCCCCGGCGAAGCCGCCCAGCGCTCGTTCGGCAAAGGCTGCGACCACGCCGCAGAACGCCAAGGCGATACCCAGCCACTGCAGCGGTTGCAAGCGCTCGGCAGGCAGCACCCAGTGCAGGCCTACCGCGGCGAAGATCGGCGCGGTGTAGAGGAAAATCACCATGTGCGAAGCGCTGGTATGGCGCAGGCCCTCACCCACCAGCAGAAACTCCAGGGCAAACAGCCCGCCCACCAGCAGGCCGAAGCGCCATACGCCGCCGCGCCAGGCGAACCCTGCGCGCTGCAGGCAGATCAATGCCCCCACCAGCAGCGCCGCCCCACCGGAGCGCAGGCCGATCTGAAGCACCGGCGCGGCATGATCGGCAGCCAGCTTGATCGCGATCTGCTGCAGCGCCCAGATGGCGCACAGTAGGGTCATCAATGCGATGGCGCGGCCATCGAGGGCCTTGGGATGGGTCACGGAGGCTCCTTGGAAAGGTCAGCGCTTCAAGCGGTCGTAGGCAGCCAGCACCGTGCGCTCGGACTGCACCAGGTAGCTGTCGAGCAAGCGCGTCGCTTCGCCCGCGCGGCCCTGTTCCAGGCTGCGCGCGATCGCGGCGTTCATGTCGACGTAAGGCGCATGGAGAAATTCGGCATTGTTGAGCAGGCCGAAAGCCAACCGCAGCTCGGCGGAAATCTGCGCGTAAAAGGCCACCAGGCGGGGGCTGTCGGCCAGCTCCACGATTGCGGTGTGGAAGGCCATGTTGGCCGTGCCCACGGCGACCCAATCCTGGCGTTCCCGGGCCAGCTGTGCTGCCTGCACCGCAGCCCGCATCTTCGCTGCGCCTGGGTGCTGGGGGTAGGACTTGGCCAGCGCCTGGCATTCGATGAAACGCCGCAGCCGGTAGATATCGATGATCGAGGCCATGTCCGGCACTGCCACGGTCACGCCGCGGTTGGGCTCATGCTTGAGCAGGCCCTCTTGGGTCAGCACGCGAAAGGCCTCACGCAGGGTGTTGCGCGAGATATCCAGGCTTTCCGCCAGCGCCGCCTCAGACAACCGTTGGCCCGGCACCAGCTCGCCCTCCTCCAGCATCCGGCGGATCTGTTGAATTACGGATTCCCCCAAGGTACGAGGGGAAGAATGAGGAAGGTCGTTCATGGGGCGTCCGGCTGGGTACGTTAGGCCGGTGGATCTTCCTCTACTGACTGCGCCAATGACAAGGACGGCAGGAGCAGGCCGTGCGTCATCCGGTAGCACTGGCGTGTACCCGGGTAACAAATTGGTGCATTTTGTAGGCTGCAAACTTATAGATTGTTGAACAATCTACGCCCTCTACCTTAACCATTCCCCGCGTTTTCACGCCCGGTGGCATGGCTATTGCTCTGGCTTGCAGACCTCCAACTCCGGGATTGCTTGCCGTGACACAGACCGCGACCGAATTCACCAAAGCACGCCGTTCATCATTGATAGCCGCTGTTTTCATGATGGCCACGTCCGCCATGGGCCCGGGGTTTCTTACCCAGACCGCCACCTTTACCGCCACCCTGGGCGCCGCCTTCGCCTTCGGCATCCTGGCCTCGGTGCTGATCGATTTCGTCGTTCAGCTCAATGTCTGGCGGATCGTCACACTCACCCGCATGCGCGCTTCCGATCTTGCCAACGAGGCGATACCAGGCAGCGGCTACCTACTGGCGGGGCTGGTGATTTTCGGTGGCCTGGTGTTCAGCCTCGGCAACATCGCCGGCGCCGGCCTGGGCCTGAATGCCCTCACTGGCCTAGACCCAAAATGGGGCGGCACCCTCAGTGCGCTGCTGGCGATCGGTATTTTCGTATCGCGCCGGGCTGGCATGGCCATGGACCGGGCGATGATCCTGCTGGGCATTCTCAAGGTCGGGCTGATCCTATTCGCCTGCTTTGCCTCGCACCCCCCGCTGGGTGAGGCCCTGCGCCAAGCGGTATGGCCCGACTTCGTCGATTTCGCGGCGGTCACCACCATCGTCGGCGGCACGGTCGGCGGCTACATCACCTATGCCGGTGCCCATCGCCTGCTTGACCGGGGCACCGTCGGCGTGGAGCACATCGACGCGGTCTCCCGTGCCGCGCTGAACGGCATTCTGGTCACCGGGGTCGCTCGTTTCGTGTTGTTCCTGGCAATCCTCGGTGTCGTTGCCAGCGGCGTAGTGATCGACGTGTCCGGCCAGGGTGCCAACCCGGCAGCACAAGCCTTTGGCGCCGCCGCCGGCCGCGCGGGCCTGATCGGTTTCGGCCTGGTGATGTGGGCGGCAGGTATCAGCAGCATCATCGGTGCCTCCTATACGTCCATGTCGTTCATCAACACCTTCGCCCCGCGCATCAGCGAACGGGGCCGCAACCTGGCCACGGTCGCATTCATTCTGGCCGCAGTCGCGGTCTACCTGGTGCTGGGCAAGCCGCCAGCAGCGCTGCTGGTGTTCGCCGGCGGCTTCAACGGCCTGATTTTGCCGATCGGCCTGAGCTTGTTCATGTACGTCGGCTGGCGCCGCGCCGACCTGATGGATGGCTACCACTATCCACGCTGGCTGTTGGTATTGGGGGTATTGACCTGCATGCTGTCGTGGTACATGGCGTTCAAATCCGCCGGCGCCATTTTCGCCTACATCGGCGCGGCCTGAATTCTAGGGAGAAGCAACTGATGCGAACCATCGATCTGAACAGCGACCTGGGCGAGAGCTTTGGCGCCTGGCACATGGGCGATGACGAGGCGATGCTCGATATTGTCAGCAGCGCCAACATCGCCTGCGGTTTCCACGCCGGTGACCCCGCCGGGTTGCGGCGTACGGTACAGAGCGCCGCCCGACGCGGCGTGGCCATCGGTGCGCATGTGGCCTACCCCGACCTGGTGGGCTTCGGCCGCCGCAACATGGACGTCGCCTCGGAGCAACTGACCAGCGACGTGATCTACCAGATCGGCGCGCTGCAGGGGTTGGCCCGCAGTGCCGGCGCCCAGGTCAGTTACGTCAAGCCCCATGGCGCGCTGTACAACACCATCGCCCATGACCGCCGCCAGGCCGATGCGGTGATACAGGCCCTGTTGCAATTGGACCCGGCGCTCACACTGGTCGCGCTGGCCAACTCGCCGCTGATTGGCTGGGCGCGCGACGCCGGGCTGCGCTGCGTGGCAGAAGCGTTCGCCGACCGCGCCTACACCCCGGAAGGCACGCTGCTGCCGCGCAATCAGCCCGGCGCAGTGCTGCACGATGCCGAGCAGGTCGCGCAACGCCTGTTGCGCTGGGTGCGCGAAGGGGTGATGCAGGCGCACGATGGCTCGCTGGTGCCCATCGAAGCCGACTCGATCTGCGTACATGGCGATAGCCCCGGAGCCGTGGCCATGGCGCAGGTGATCAAGCAACGCTTCGATCAGGAAGGCCTGCATATCGCGGCCTTCGCCAGCGCCGCACACTAGGGGGTCGCCGTGCATTTTTACCCCGTGAACTTCGACGCGCTGCTGGTGGAGCTGGAAAACCTCGACCAGACCCTGGCCGCGTTCGACGCGCTGTTGGCCGCGCCCATCGAAGGTGTGGAAGAGATCGTACCGGCGGCACGCACGCTGCTGGTGTATTTCAGGCCCGCGGCAATCACCCGTGAAGCCCTGGCCACTCGCATCGCACATCTGGACCTGCACAGCCAAGGCCGTGCAGCCGGTAAGCAGGTGGAGATTCCCGTGCACTACCAGGGCGAAGACCTGGAAGAAGTGGCGGCCCTGCTGCACCTTAGCGTGCCAGAGCTGATTCGCCGCCACACCGGCAGCGACTACAGCGTGGCCTTTTGCGGCTTCGCTCCGGGCTTTGCCTATCTGAGCGGCGGGGCGGGTTTCGAGGTGCCGCGCCGCCCTTCGCCACGCATGCGTATTCCGGCGGGCGCAGTTGCCCTGGCCGGGGCTTTCAGCGGCATCTACCCCAAAGCCAGCCCCGGCGGTTGGCAGTTGATCGGCGTCACCCCGCTGGACATGTGGGACCTGGCGCGTGACGAGCCTGCGCTGCTCAAGCCAGGCTACCGCGTACGTTTTCGCGACGCAGGCCCCCAGGTCGCGGTGGGCGCGGCGCCGTTGCCGGCCAAGCATGCCAGCGCGCCACAGCCGCCTCCCGAAGGCCCTTACCTGGAAGTGCTGGCGCCCGGCATGCAAGCGCTCTGGCAAGACCTCGGCCGCCCTGGCAGGGCTGGCGAAGGCGTATCCCAATCCGGCGCGCTGGACCGCGGCGCCCTGCGCGCGGCCAATCGGGCGGTGGGCAACGAGCCGGCCGCCGGGTGCCTGGAAATCCTGCTGGGCGCCTTCGAAGCACAGTGCCATGGCGGCGCCCTGCTGGCGGTGACCGGTGCCGAATGCAAGGTCGAGGTCACCAGCAGCGATGGCGTGACCCGCCTGCCGGCCCTGTACCAGCCGTTTCAGCTGGATAATGGCGATCGCTTGGTCATTCACGCACCCACCGCAGGCCTGCGCAGCTACCTGGCGGCCCGAGGTGGTTTCCAGGTCACCCCGGTGCTGGGCAGCGTGGCCACCGATACCCTGGCGCAGGTCGGCCCTCCCGCGCTGGCGCGCGGCGATCAGCTGGCGATCCGGCCCAGAACCGCAGGCCAGGCGGCCAGCGTCGATCAGGCACCGGCATTCGAACCGCCTCGCCCTGGCAGTACCGTGGTGCTCGATGTCGTGCCCGGCCCACGCGCCGACTGGTTCACCGCCCAGGCGCTAGGCACTCTTGCCACCCAGGCTTGGCGTGTAACGCCGCAGTCGAGCCGAGTCGGCATTCGCCTGGAAGGTGCAGTACCGCTGGAACGCCAGGTGCCGGGCGAGCTGCCCAGCGAAGGCACTGCGGTGGGCGCCATCCAGGTACCTGCCAACGGCCAGCCCGTGCTGTTTCTGGCTGACCATCCACTGACCGGCGGCTACCCGGTGATCGGCATGGTCGCCAACCATCACCTGGACCTGGCCGGGCAGATCCCGGTAGGTGCCACTCTTCGTTTCAATGTGCTCGGCGCGTTCGAACCCGTGCGCCCCAGCCTTCAGGATGCTGAATAACCATGAAAAAGGTTCTGATTGCCAACCGTGGCGAAATCGCCGTACGCATCGCCCGCGCCTGCCGCGATTACGGCGTGGCATCGGTTGCGGTGTATGCCGACGCTGACATGGACGCCTTGCACGTCCGCGCAGCCGATGAAGCCTACGCCCTGAACGGCGAGCGCCCGGCCGACACCTACCTGGCCATCGACAAGCTGCTGGCCGTGGCCGCCCGCGCCGGCGCCGATGCGGTGCACCCTGGCTACGGGTTTCTCTCCGAACGCGCCGATTTCGCCCAGGCAGTGATCGATGCAGGCCTGGTCTGGATCGGCCCGACGCCGGCGACCATCGAAGCCTTGGGCGACAAAGTGCAGGCCCGGCGGATTGCCCAGAGCGTCGGCGCGCCGTTGGTTGCCGGCACCGATGGGCCGGTCGAAAACGCTGAACAGGTGCTTGCATTCGCCGAGCAGCACGGCTTGCCCATCGCCATCAAGGCGGCTTTCGGGGGCGGCGGCCGCGGGCTGAAGGTCGCCTGGCGCATGGACGAGGTTGCCGAGCTGTATCACTCGGCGGTGCGCGAAGCGACGGCGGCCTTCGGCCGTGGCGAATGTTTCGTGGAGCAGTTTCTCGACCGCCCACGCCATATCGAAGCGCAAGTCATCGCAGACAGCCACGGCCATGTGCGGGTAGTGGGCACGCGGGATTGCTCGTTGCAGCGGCGCAACCAGAAGCTGGTGGAAGAAGCGCCTGCGCCGTTTTTGACCGACGCTCTGCGCCAACGCATTCATGAGTCGGCGCGTGCCATCTGCGAAAAGGCGGGTTATATCGGCGCCGGAACGGTGGAGTTCCTGCTCAGCGGGGCTGGCACGTTGTCGTTTCTGGAGGTGAACACCCGCCTGCAGGTGGAGCATCCGGTCACCGAGGAAACCAGCGGCCTGGACCTGGTGCAGGAGCAACTGCGCATCGCCGACGGGCTGCCGCTGTCGTTCGATGAGCCGCCTGCGCCACGCGGGCACAGCTTCGAATTCCGAATCAACGCCGAAGACGCCGGTAACGGCTTTCTGCCCACGCCCGGGCCGGTTACCGGTTTTGTGGCGCCCAGCGGGCCAGGGGTGCGCCTGGACAGCGGGGTCGAAGGGGGCGGCCGAGTGCCGGCGAACTTCGATTCGATGATCGCCAAGCTCATCGTCACCGGCGCCACCCGCGAACAAGCCATTGCCCGCGCCCGCCGCGCCCTGGCCGAGTTCCAGGTCGAAGGCATCGCCACGGTTCTGCCGTTTCACCGCGCGGTGATGGCCCACGCCGACTTCACCGGCCCCGGGCCTTTCGCGGTGCACACCCGCTGGATCGAGACCGTCTTCGCCGAGCAGATTGCCATCACGCCCTACACAGCGCCCGATGCTGGGCCGCAGGTCCTGCGCACGTTCGTCGAGATCGACGGCAAGCGCCATGCGCTGGGGTTGCCGGCAGGCCTTTTGGGGGCAATGCCGCAAGTCGCCCCGGCTGCCCAGGCACCCGCGGCGGCGCCCGCCGAGCCAGGCGCCGTACATGCGCCGGTGGCGGGCAACCTGCATGCATGGGTGGTGGGCGACGGGGCCCCGGTCGAGGCTGGCCAGGTGATCGCGGTCATGGAGGCGATGAAGATGGAAACGCAGGTGCTGGCACCTTGCGCAGGAACGTTGAGCATCGATAAGGCGGCGGGCGAGTATTGCGAGGCGCGCGCAGTGCTGGGGCAGGTCAAGGCCGGCTGAACAGGCCGCTAGATGCGGCAGGCGGGCGCCTGCCGCATCGCCCCCCTCCGATGAAACGCAGGGTCGTCCATGTTGTCCATGTGCCCTCAAGGCCGTAATGGCCTTCCTAAATCATGCCCGCACTTCCCCGGGCACGTTATCGGACTCTAGGACGGGATGTCGAATGCTGGAAATCGTCGCAACTTTTATCTGCCTCACCACACTGCTTACGTACGTGAACTACCGCTTCATCGGCCTGCCACCGGCCATCGGCGTGATGGTCACCGCGCTGCTGTTCTCTCTGATGCTCCAAGGCTTGAGCCTGCTGGGCTACCCGGGCCTTGAGGACAGGGTGCGCGCGCTGATTGGTGAGATCGACTTCAACGACCTGCTGATGAACTGGATGTTGTCGTTTTTGCTGTTCGCTGGCGCCCTGCACGTGAACCTGGGCGACCTGAAAAGCTACCGCTGGCCCATTGGCCTGCTGGCCACCTTCGGCGTGCTGATCGCCACTTTCGTGATCGGCACCCTGGCTTTCTACATCTTCGCCATGTTCGGCTGGCACATCAGCTTCCTCTATTGCCTGTTGTTTGGCGCGCTGATCTCGCCCACCGACCCAATCGCCGTGCTGGGCGCACTGCGTACGGCCAATGCGTCCAAACCGCTGAAAACCACCATCGTGGGCGAGTCGCTGTTCAACGATGGCACTGCGGTGGTGGTGTTCACCGTGCTGTTGGGCATCGCTCAGCTGGGTGAGGCGCCCACCGTTGGGGCCACAGCGATGCTGTTCGTGCATGAGGCCATCGGCGGCGTGCTGTTCGGCGGCCTGATCGGCTATGCCGTGTACCGCATGATCAAAAGCGTCGAGCAGTACCAGGTGGAGGTGATGCTGACCCTGGCATTGGTGATCGGGGGCTCGGCGCTTGCCTACGAGCTGCACGTCTCTGCGCCGATCGCCATGGTGGTCGCGGGGCTGATCATCGGCAACCTGGGCCGCAAGCTTGCCATGAACGACATGACCCGCCGCTACATGGACGGGTTCTGGGAGCTACTCGACGACATGCTCAATGCCGCCCTGTTCGCACTGATCGGCATGGAGCTGCTGCTGCTGCCGTTCTCCTGGACGCACCTGACAGCGGCCAGCATGCTCGCGGTGGCGATCCTGCTGTCGCGCTTCATTACCGTGGCCCCAGCCATCGCCCTGGCCCGGCGCTGGCGCAACATCCCGCAGGGCTCGATCCGGGTGCTCACCTGGGGTGGCCTGCGCGGCGGTGTTTCGGTAGCGCTGGCGTTGGCATTGCCGGTGGGGCCGGAGCGCGACCTGCTGCTGAGCATTACCTACATCGTGGTGCTGTCGTCGATCCTGCTGCAAGGCCTGACTATCGGCAAAGTGGTCAAGGCGGTAACCGCGCCCAAGGCAGGTTGAAACCCGACGAAACGCCTGGCCCTGCCCGAGTGTCTACCGCACGAACCCCTTATGGATATGGAGCAGGGCTATGCTTAAGTTTCTCGGCGGTACGGTTGGTATCATTTTTCTGATTGGCCTGGTGGTCGTGATCCTGGCCTTCAAGCTGATCTTCTGAACACCAAAAGGCCGGGCAATTGCCCGGCCTTTTTTCTTTCACTCAAGGCGCTTCGCCACTGAATTGATCCTTGATGTAGCGGATCTCGGTGCGCCCGTGTGGCGCCGGCAGGCCATCCTCACCGAGGTTGACGAACACCAGCTTGTCGATCGTCAGGATGCTCTTGCGGGTGATCTTGTTGCGCACTTCGCAGCTCAAGGTGATCGACGTACGCCCAAACTCCGTGGCAGTGATGCCCAGCTCGATGATGTCGCCCTGGCGCGAAGCACTGACGAAGTTGATCTCGGAAATGTATTTGGTCACCACCCGCTGGTTGCCCAGCTGAACAATGGCGTAGATCGCCGCTTCTTCGTCGATCCACCGCAGCAAGCTGCCGCCGAACAGCGTGCCGTTGGGGTTGAGGTCTTCGGGTTTCACCCATTTGCGGGTGTGGAAGTTCATGGCGCGCTCCTGCTCTCGGGGAAGTGCCGGCCATGATGGCAGAGCGGGCGCAGTGCCCACAATCGTCCGATGGGCGGCAGTAGCAAACTGCCTCGCCAGGATTCGACAGCTTCGAAACCCTTCCCTATAATCACAGCGTTTTTCGTTCAGCGCCCGCCACTGCCGCGGGCGTCCCGCCACCTGTCCGAGGGGCGCTGCAGCAGGTGTTCACCTGTCAGGCTCGGATAGGGCGTGCTCCGGCCCGGTTCCGCGGCCAAACGCACAACGGCGCCCATTCGCACCTAACGAATGGAGGCTCTTTCATGAGCGCTGTAATGACGCCTGCCGGCTTTTCCGACTTCAAGGTCGCCGACATTTCCCTGGCCGCCTGGGGCCGCCGCGAAATCATCATCGCCGAATCCGAGATGCCCGCCCTGATGGGCCTGCGCCGCAAATACGCCGGCGAGCAACCGCTCAAGGGTGCCAAGATCATCGGCTGCATCCACATGACCATCCAGACCGCCGTGCTGATCGAGACCCTGATCGCGCTGGGCGCCGAAGTGCGCTGGTCGTCGTGCAACATTTTCTCCACCCAGGACCAGGCCGCTGCCGCCATCGCCGCCGCCGGCATCCCGGTCTTCGCCTGGAAGGGCGAAACCGAAGCCGAATACGAGTGGTGCATCGAGCAGACCATCCTCAGCGGTGGCCAGCCATGGGACGCGAACATGGTGCTGGATGACGGTGGTGACCTCACCGAAATCCTGCACAACAAATACCCGCAGATGCTCGACCGCATCCACGGCGTGACCGAAGAAACCACCACAGGCGTGCACCGCCTGCTCGATATGCTGGCCAAGGGCACCCTCAAAGTGCCGGCGATCAACGTCAACGATTCGGTCACCAAGAGCAAGAACGACAACAAATACGGCTGCCGTCACAGCCTTAACGACGCCATCAAGCGCGGCACCGACCACCTGCTGTCCGGCAAGCAGGCCCTGGTGATCGGCTACGGCGACGTGGGCAAGGGCTCGGCGCAGTCGCTGCGCCAGGAAGGCATGATCGTGAAGGTCTCGGAGGTCGACCCGATCTGCGCCATGCAGGCCTGCATGGACGGCTTCGAAGTGGTGTCGCCGTACAATAACGGCTTGAACGACGGCACCGAAGCCAGCGTCGACGCCGCCCTGCTGGGCAAGATCGACCTGATCGTGACCACCACCGGCAACGTCAATGTGTGCGATGCCAACATGCTCAAGGCGCTGAAAAAACGCGCTGTGGTGTGTAACATCGGCCACTTCGACAACGAGATCGATACCGCTTTCATGCGCAAGAACTGGGCCTGGGAAGAGGTCAAGCCGCAGGTGCACAAGGTTCACCGCACCGGCGCCGGCAGCTTCGATGCGCAAAACGATGACTACCTGATCCTGCTGGCTGAAGGCCGCTTGGTGAACCTGGGCAACGCCACGGGCCACCCGAGCCGGATCATGGACGGCTCCTTTGCCAACCAGGTGCTGGCCCAGATCCACTTGTTCGAGCAGAAGTTCGCTGACCTCTCCGGCGCCGACAAGGCCGCGCGCCTGACCGTCGAAGTGCTGCCCAAGAAGCTGGACGAGGAAGTGGCGCTGGAAATGGTCAAGGGCTTCGGCGGCGTCGTCACTCAACTGACGCCCAAGCAGGCCGAGTACATCGGTGTAACGGTCGAAGGCCCCTTCAAGCCCGACACCTACCGTTACTAATCCAGCTGCAAGCTTTTAGCGGCGAGCGGCAAGGCGAAGCGGACCTGCTTTGCCTTGCCGCTTTAGGCTTATGGCTTGAAGCGGAGTGAAGGCTCTTCCATGACGACATCAGACAACATCAGTTTTGAATTCTTTCCCACCAAGACCGAGGCGGGGCACGAGAAGCTCATGGGTGTGGCACGCCAATTGGCAGCTCACAAGCCCGCTTTCTTCTCCTGCACCTACGGCGCCGGGGGTTCTACCCGCGACCGCACGCTGGGCACGGTGCTGCAGCTGGAGCGCGAAGTCAGCGTGCCGGCAGCGCCGCACCTGTCGTGCGTAGGCGATACCAAGGCCGAGCTGCGCGAGCTGCTGGCCGAATACAAGAACGCCGGCATCAAGCGTATCGTTGCGCTGCGCGGTGACCTGCCCTCGGGCATGGGCATGGCGGCGGGCGAATTGCGCCACGCCAGCGACCTGGTCGAGTTCATCCGCACCGAAACCGGCGATCACTTTCACCTGGAAGTGGCCGCTTACCCGGAGATGCACCCACAGGCTCGCAATTTCGAGCATGACCTGGCCGCCTTCGCTACCAAGGCCAAGGCGGGTGCGAACAGCGCCATCACCCAGTACTTCTTCAACGCCGACTGCTACTTCTACTTTGTCGAGCGCGTGCGCAAGCTGGGCGTAGACATTCCGATCGTGCCAGGCATCATGCCGATCACCAACTACAGCAAGCTGGCGCGGTTCTCCGATGCCTGCGGCGCCGAGATCCCGCGCTGGGTGCGTAAGCAGCTGGAAGCCTACGGGGACGACAGCGCGAGCATCCAGGCCTTCGGCGAGGAGGTGATCACACGCCTGTGCGAGCAACTACTGGCCGGCGGCGCACCTGGGCTGCACTTCTATACCCTGAACCAAGCCGAACCAAGCCTGGCGATCTGGAACAACCTGCAACTGCCAAGCTGACAAAACTGGCGGGTGGCCAAACGGTAGGGCGCGCACTAACATGCCTACCGTTTGCCTCACCTGGCCCGCCCATGCTCGCTGACCGAATGCCTACCCTGCCCGCCTGCCTGCGCTGGCTGGTCGCTGCCCTGCTGGCGACGCTGGCCTGGAGCGCCCATGCAGAACCCTTGCGGCTGGTGACGGAGCCTTGGGCGCCCTTCAGTTACCTCAAAGACGGCAAGCCCACCGGGCTGGACTACGAAATCGCCGCTGAAGTGTTCCGCCGGATGAACGTTGAGGTGCACTGGCAGTTCCTGCCCTGGCGGCGCTGCCTGGCGATGGCACGGCAGGGCCAGGCCGACGCGGTGCTCGACATCTTCGAAACCCGCGAGCGCGACAGTATGCTGATTTACCCCAGTGAGCCGCTGTCGGAAGTCGAGTTCGTGCTGTTTCAAGCGAACGACCGCCCACACGTATTCAACAGCCTGGCCGACCTGCAGGGCCTGATCATCGGCACCCAACCTGGTTATCAATACAGCGAAGCCTTTCTCAAGGAACCCGGCATCCATCGGGAAACTGCACCGACGCTGGAGGCCAACCTGGGCAAACTGATGCTGGGCCGCATCGATTTGGTCATAACCGACCGACGGGCCGGGCAATATGCGCTGGAGCATCTGAACCTCAATCAACAGATCAGCGCCCTGCCCACGGCAGTCAGCAGCGACCGCCAATACCTGGCACTGCGCCGCGGCCCGGGGATGGAGGCGTTGGCGGAGCGCTTCGCCAGCACCCTGCGCCAGTTCCGCCGTGAGCCGGCTTATACAGCGCTGCTGGCACGCTTCGCCAAGCCCGCCTCATGAAAGTGACTGTTTTTTGTTCAAGAACCCCATTACAATCGGTTCCACGGTCGAGCCTCTGTTATACTCGGCCTTCCCGCCAGGCTTACGCCCGGACGCCCATCCCGCAAAAACGCCCATTGGCGCTGCCTGCCCCCGGCAGCCACTCTCGCCAATATGGCCGCGAAGATCCGGCAGTACCGGTCGCGACGCGCATCCTCATGCCGTTCGCGCCAGGCAAGATTACCTTCGGGCGCTAGCCCCCACATGAACAGGATTGCCCATGTCCTTTGCTTCCCTCGGTCTCTCCGAGGCTCTAGTCCGCGCTATCGAGGCCGCGGGCTACACGCAGCCCACCCCGGTGCAACAGCGGGCCATTCCCGCCGTGTTGCAAGGTCGCGACCTGATGGTGGCGGCCCAGACGGGTACCGGCAAGACCGCCGGTTTCGCTTTGCCGATCCTCGAACGTCTTTTCCCTGAAGGCCACCCGGACAAATCCCGGCGCCATGGCCCTCGCCAACCCCGCGTGCTGGTCCTTACGCCCACCCGCGAGCTGGCAGCACAGGTTCACGACAGCTTCAAGATCTACGCCCGTGACCTCAAGTTCGTCAGCGCAGTCGTGTTTGGCGGCGTCGGCATGAACCCGCAGGTGCAGGCTCTGGCCAAGGGCGTCGATGTGCTGGTGGCCTGCCCCGGCCGCCTGCTCGACCTGGCCGGCCAAGGCAGCGTCGACCTGTCCCATGTCGAAATTCTCGTGCTCGACGAAGCCGACCGCATGCTCGACATGGGCTTCATCCACGACGTGAAGAAGGTCCTGGCACGCCTGCCCGAGCAGCGCCAGAATCTGCTGTTCTCGGCCACCTTCTCCAAGGACATCACCGACCTTGCCGAGAAGCTGCTGCACAACCCCGAGCGCATTGAAGTCACTCCGCCCAATACCACGGTCGAGCGTATCGAGCAGCGGGTATTCCGGTTGCAGGCGTCGCACAAGCGCGCGCTGTTGGCACACCTGATCACGCAGGGTGCCTGGGAACAGGTGCTGGTGTTCACCCGCACCAAGCACGGCGCCAACCGCCTGGCCGAATACCTCAACAAACACGGCCTGACCGCCGCGCCGATTCATGGCAACAAAAGCCAGAACGCCCGCACCAAGGCCCTCGCCGACTTCAAGGCTGGCACCGTGCGGGTGATGGTGGCCACCGACATCGCTGCCCGTGGCCTGGACATCGACCAGTTGCCCCACGTGGTCAACTTCGAGCTGCCCAACGTCGAGGAAGACTACGTGCATCGCATCGGCCGCACCGGCCGTGCCGGGCGCAGCGGCGAGGCCATCTCGTTGGTCGCGCCCGATGAAGAAAAGCTGCTCAAGAGCATCGAGCGCATGACCCGCCAGCGCATCCCCGATGGCGACGCCATGGGCTTCGACGCCAGCACCATCGAGGCCGAGAAGCCAGAAGTGCGCGAACCACGCCAGCCTCAAGGCCGCGGCCGTGGCCAGGGTGCGAATAACAACGGCGGCCGCAAAGACAAGCCGCGCAAGGACAAACCCAAGGAAAAGGCCGCTGACCAGCCTGCCGGCGAGAGCCGTGGCGAGAAGCCGGCCTCCGGTGAACGCCCGGCCGGCGAGCGCCGCAACCGCCGCCAGCGCGGCGGCAAGAAGCCTGCTGCACAGGGCCAGGCCGCGGCACCGAGCTTGCCGGCAGATCGTGATCCTGAGGAGTTTCGCGACGACGAGGTCGATAACTTCGGCAACCGGGCCGACTATGTCAGCCCCTACAAAGACCAGAAGCCCGGTAGCCGCAATCGCCGCCCCGCCGGTGGCCAGGCTCAGAATCAAGGTCAGGGCCAGCAGCGCCGCCAAGGTCAGGGCCAGGCCCAAGGCGCACCCCGCAGCAACGGTAGCGGCGCTAAAGCCGGCAACAACAACCGCCGTGGCAGCAACGGCGGCGGCCAGGGCCGGCGCGATGGCGGTAGCCGCCGCGTGCTCACCGGCGACGCCCCTCGCGGCGAGTCGATGATCCCATCGGCACGTCAGGATGCGCCCAAGCCCAAGATCATCCACAAGGAATCGCGGTTGAGCTCGCTGACCCTCGAGCAGTTGGATGAGTTGCAACGCACCAGCAAGCCGCGCGGCGAAAAGCCCGCCCTGCTGACCCGCGGCGACAGCTGATCCAGCTTTAGCCGGTTGCAAACAAAAAGGCCGCGCTCATGAGCGCGGCCTTTTTCGTTCACGCCAACCCTTACTTCTGCTTCACGCCTTCGAATGTGAAGTACAGGGTAACGGTATCGGACTGCGGGCCCAGGTCCATGCTCTTGGGTGCGAAATCCTTGCGGTTGATGGTGGTCTGGCCTTCGAAACCTGCACGGTAGCCGCCCCATGGGTCTTTGCCTTCACCCAGGAACGTCGCCTTGATCACCACAGGCTTGGTCACGCCTTGCAGCGTCAGGTCGCCCGCCACGTCGGCAGTCAGCTTGCCATCGGCGTTCTTGCCGGTCGGGGTAACCTTGGTGGACTTGAAGGTGGCCTCAGGGTACTTGGCGACGTCGAGGAAATCCTTGCTGGAGATGTGCTTGTCACGCTCAGCGTGGTTGGTGAACACACTGGCGGTTTTCAGGGTGACCTGAACCGAGGAGTTTTCCGGTTTGTCCGCATCCCACACGAACGAGCCATCGAAGTCCTTGAAGGTGCCGGTGATGAAGCTGTAACCCAGGTGGCTGATCTTGAAGTCGACGAAGGCGTGCTGGCCTTCTTTGTCGATCTTGTAGTTAACCGGCTCGGCCATGGCCTGGCCTGCGGTCAACAGGGCGGAACCGATGGCCAGGGCGGCCAGGGTTTTCTTCAGCATAGCGATGTTCCTTTTGCTTGGATCAGTGAGTAGAAGTCAGGCCTTGCGGCCCAGCATGCGAATCAGGGTAGCGTCACGGTCGATGAAATGGTGCTTGAGCGCCGCCAGGCCATGCAGCACGGCGAAGCTCACCAGCGCCCACGCAAGGTAGAGATGCACTGTGCCGGCCACCTCTGCCTGGTTGTCGGAGCCTGTGAACAGGGCCGGAACCTCAAACAGCCCGAACACCGGGATGCCTACACCGTCGGCGGTAGAGATGAGGTAGCCGGTGATCATCACCAGAAACAGATCTACGTACAGAAACAGGTGGCCCGCTGCTGCGGCCAGGCGCGTGAACTTGCCCTGGTTGGGGGTGGGCGGCGGCGGGGCACTGATGAACCGCCACACCACCCGCAACAACATGAAGAAGAACAGCGTCAGGCCGATGCTCTTGTGCAGGTCAGGGCCGGCCTTGCGCCAGGGGTCGTAGTAACCCAGGCCAACCATCCACAGGCCCAAGGCGAACATGCCGAATACCGTCAGGGCAGTACCCCAGTGCAGGAACAGGCTGATGGCGCCATAGCGGGCCGGTGAATTCTTAAGCTGCATCGGCAAATCCTCGATAACCGTGGGAGCAAGCGTACCGGCTTAAATATCGAAAAAAAGCAGAATTTTTCGCTTTGATCTATCGAGCCAGGCGATGAAAAGTCTGAGATATATCTGTTAACAAACCATTAACGGCGGTTGCTCCCGCCGACCATGACGCATAGGCTTGCCCATCAATTTAGCCCAGCAGGCCAGATGTGCTGCCCGGAGAAACACGATGAGCTTGAATGACCAGTGGATGCAGCGCGACCTGAACGTGCTGTGGCACCCCTGCACCCAGATGAAGGATCACGAAACATTGCCGGTGATACCAATACGCCGGGGCGAGGGGGTGTGGCTGGAGGATTTCGACGGCAAGCGCTACATCGACGCGGTCAGCTCCTGGTGGGTCAACGTGTTCGGCCACGCCAACCCGCGTATCAACGAGCGCATCAAGGCGCAGGTCGATCAGCTTGAGCACGTCATCCTCGCAGGCTTCAGCCACGCTCCGGTGATCGAGTTGTCAGAGCGTCTGGTCAAGCTCACCCCCGAAGGGCTGAACCGGGTGTTCTACGCCGACAACGGCTCTTCGTGCATCGAAGTGGCGCTGAAGATGAGCTACCACTACTGGCTCAACCGTGGCCAGCCGGCCAAGAAGCGCTTCGTGACCCTCTCCAACAGCTACCACGGCGAAACCATTGCCGCGATGTCGGTGGGCGACGTGCCGCTGTTCACAGAGACCTACAAGGCCTTGCTGCTCGACACCTTGAAGGTGCCCAGCCCTGACTGCTACCTGCGCCCAGAAGGCGTGAGCTGGGAAGAGCACTCGCGCACGATGTTCGCCGCCATGGAGCAGACCCTGGCAGAGCACCATCAGAGCATCGCGGCGGTGATCGTGGAGCCGCTGATCCAGGGCGCCGGGGGCATGCGCATGTATCACCCGGTCTACCTGCGGCTGCTGCGCGAGGCCTGCGACCGCTACAACGTGCACCTGATCCATGACGAGATCGCCGTAGGCTTCGGCCGCACGGGCACGATGTTCGCGTGCGAACAGGCTGGCATCCGCCCTGACTTTCTCTGCCTGTCCAAAGCGCTGACCGGAGGTTACCTGCCACTGGCTGCGGTGCTGACCACCGACGACGTCTACCAGGCGTTCTACGACGACTACTCCACCCTGCGCGCCTTCCTGCATTCACACAGCTACACCGGCAACCCGCTGGCCTGTGCTGCCGCGCTCGCCACGCTGGATATCTTCGAGCAGGACAACGTGATCGAGCGTAACAAGGCACTGGCCGCGCGCATGGCCAGCGCCACCGCGCATCTGGCTGACCACCCTCATGTGGGTGAGGTGCGCCAGACAGGCATGGCGCTGGCCATTGAAATGGTCCAGGACAAAACCACCAAGGCGGCATGGCCCTGGCAGGAGCGGCGGGGCCTGAAGGTTTTCGAGCACGGCCTTTCCCGTGGCGCCCTGCTGCGCCCCCTGGGCAGTGTGGTGTATTTTCTACCGCCTTATGTGATCACACCCGAGCAGATCGACTTCCTTGCAGAAGTGGCCAGCGAAGGTATCGACATTGCCACCGGCACCCGTGTGAGTGTGCCGGTCAAGGCTGACTTCCACCCCGGTTTTCGCGACCCGGGCTAACCGTTTGACGGGTTATCGATGAAACGCTTTCACACCGACCTGCCCTTGAGCCTGGGCGATCATCCACTGCCAGAGGCGCAGGCCCATTACATCGCGCGGGTGCTACGCCTGGCTGAAGGCGACGCCGTGCAGTTGTTCGACGGCTCCGGCCAGGAATACCAAGGCACGCTGCTGGAAGTTGGCAAAAAGCACGTGAGCGTGCGTTTGACCGAACAACTGCCCGGCCAGCCTGACTCGCCGCTGAAGGTTCACCTCGGCCAGGGGCTTTCGCGCGGTGAGCGGATGGACTGGGCCATTCAAAAGGCAACCGAGCTCGGGGTCGAGGAGATCACGCCGATTTTCAGCGAGCGCTGCGAGGTACGGCTCAAGGACGAGCGCGCCGACAAGCGCCTGGCTCACTGGCGGCAAGTGGCGATCAGCGCCTGCGAGCAATGCGGGCGTTCGAGCGTGCCGGTGATCCACCCGCCCGTGCCTTTGGAGCAATGGCTGAAACAGGTGCAAGCTGACTTGAAACTGGTGCTTCACCCAGTGGCAGAGCCGCTGGCCAGCCACGCCCGGCCCGGGCGCCTGGCGTTTCTGATCGGCCCCGAAGGCGGGCTCGCCGAGGCGGAGGTTTCACAGGCTCAGGCTCAAGGCTTCCACCCCGCGCGCCTTGGCCCGCGGGTGCTGCGCACCGAGACCGCGCCCGTAGTCGGGCTGGCCCTGGCGCAGCAACTGTGGGGCGACTTCTGACCGGCTCGTCGCGCGGCAGGTCGCGCGACGAACGCCCCCACTCAGATGACGTAAAAAAAGATAGCGATAAAGTGCAGCAGGCTGCCGGCGATGACGAACAAATGCCAGATGCCGTGCCCGTGGGGCATACGCTCACCCATCGCATAGAAGATGATCCCAACCGTGTAGAGCAGCCCGCCGCCGGCGAGCCAACAGAAGCCGGCAGTGCCCAAGGCGCTCAAGAGCGGGCCGACTGCAACCAGCACCACCCAGCCCATCACTGCATAAATCACCACCGACAGCACCCGTGCTGACGACCGAGGCTTGAGCTCTTGCAGCATGCCAAGCAGCGCCAGCGCCCACACCACCCCAAACAGGCTCCAGCCCCAGGGGCCGCGCAGCGACACCAGGCAAAAGGGGGTATAGCTGCCGGCGATCAGCAGGTAGATCGCCAGGTGGTCGAGCTTGCGCATCACCGTCTTGGCCTGGCCGCGCACGCTGTGGTAAACGGTAGAAATTGCGTATAGGCCAATGAGTGTAATGCCGTAGACCGACGCGCTGACGATCTTCCAGGGGTTGCCCTGGACACCCGCCAGCACGGTAAGCCATAGCGCGCCTACGCACGCCAATACAGTGCCGACGAGATGGGTCCAGGCATTGAGACGTTCGCCGTGATACATAAGGCGGGGCCCTCGTTCTTCTGGATCGAGCCGCCATGCTAACAAGCTTTGCCTGCGCGCGTATTACAGCCCTGGCCAGGCCTGCTGAACCAGACGCTCCAGCCCATCCAGATCAGGCACCCGCGCCACGCTCTCGCCCAGCTGAACGGCTGCCAGCTCGAAGCGGTCCAGCGGCACGTCCACGTAGCTCAATTGGCTGTCGACCTTGAACGAGCGTGGGATGCCCTGCACCAACATGGCGTAGAACGCCAAGGGCCCACCGCTCAAGGCGTTGAGCACCACGATATGATTGCGTTCGCCACGCTTGGGCTCGGTGCCGCAGGCCGCCTCGAAGCTGAGCAAAGGCAGCTCGCGATGGCGCCAGGCGATGTGCCCCAAGTGCCAGGATGGCGCGCCCGCAACCGGCACGCCAGGGCGGTCGTCGATCAGCTCGGCCACCGCCACATTGGGCAGCACCAGCTGACGATCGGTCAGCGGCAGCAGCAGGGCGGTCAGGCTGTGGCGCCGCTCGAAAGCACGTTCAGGCATGGCGAGGGCTCCATTTTTCGATGCAGGCCAACAGTTGCGGCTCTTGAAAAGGCTTGCCCAAGTATTCGTTCACGCCGATGGCCATCGCCCGGTCGCGGTGTTTTTCGCCGGTGCGCGAGGTGATCATGATGATCGGCAGGTGCTTCAGGCGGCTGTCGCGGCGTACCCAGGTGGCAACCTCATAGCCGTCCATGCGGGGCATTTCGATATCCAGCAGCAGAATGTCCGGGCGCTGCTCTTCCATGTGCTCCACGGCCTCGACGCCATCCCGGGCGGTGCTCACGTGCATGCCATGGCGCTCGAGCAGACGGCTGGTCACCTTGCGCACGGTGACCGAATCATCGACCACCAGCACCCGCCGCGGCCGGGCCGGCGCCGGTTCGGCCCGTGCTTCGGCGGGCCGGGCCGGGCCATGGCGCAACTGCTGAGCGCGGATCAGGCCCAGCAGGTCGAGGATCAGAACCACCCTGCCGTCACCGAGAATCGTTGCACCGTTCAAGCCGGGCACCGCCACGAACTGAGGCCCCAGGCTCTTGACCACGATATCGCGCGAGCCGGTGATGGCATCCACCTGCACGGCTACCTGGTGCTCGTGGGCCCGCACCAGCAGCACCGGCAGTGCATGCTCCTGGCTGAGCAAGGTCGGCCGCTCCTGCCCGGTGAGCAATTGGCCCAGGTAGCGCAGGTCGTGATTGATCCCGCCGTACCGATACACCGGCGGGGTATGCCGGTAATGCGCATCCAGCTCGGATGGCCCAACCCGCACAATACCCTCGACACTGTTGAGCGGCACCGCGTAAAGCTCGTCGTTGCATTGCACCAGCAACGCGCGGTTGACCGAGACCGACAGCGGCAGGCGGATCTGAAAGCGCGCCCCCACTCCGCGCCGCGAATCGATGGTCATGCTGCCGCCCAGCTGCTTGACCTCCTCATGGACCACGTCCATGCCCAGCCCACGCCCCGAAATCTGGGTGATCTTCTCGGCCGTCGAGAAGCCCGGCTGCAGGATGAATTGCATGACGTCGTGGTCGCTCATATCGCTGCCCGCCGCCAGCAGCCCACGCATCGCTGCCTTGTGGCGCACCGCGTCCAGCGGCACGCCTGCCCCGTCGTCAGCGAGCTCGATGACCACTTCGCCGCCTTCGTGGGAGACGCTCAGGCTGATCAGGCCCGACTCCGGCTTGCCTGCCGCGCGGCGCACCGCTGCAGGCTCCAGGCCATGGTCGACGGCATTGCGCAGCATATGCTCGAGCGGCGCGACCATGCGTTCGAGCACGGTGCGGTCCATTTCCGCCTCGGCATGGCCGGCCTCGAAGATCACCTCTTTGCCCAGCTCTTCGGCGACCTGCCGCACCACGCGCTGCAAGCGCGGCAGCACCCGCTCGAACGGCACCATGCGCGTGCGCATAAGGCCTTCTTGCAACTGGCTGCTGACCCGTGACTGGTGCGCCAGCAACGCCTGCGCCTCATGGTTGCGCTCGTCGAGCGTATCCTTGAGGTCGAGCAGGTCGGAGACTGCTTCGAAGAGGCCGCGAGTCAGCTGCTGCAGTTGGGAATGGCGGTCCATCTCCAGCGGGTCGAACTCGGCGTAGGCCGTACTTTCCTGGGAATGATCGCGCTGCCCTGCCTGGGTCTCGCTGTCCAGGCGCAGCAGGTGGTCGCGCATGCGCTGCAGGGTCATGTCCATTTCGTAGAGCGCCGAGCGGCTGTCGTTGACCTGCTGCTCCACACGCCCACGGGCGATCGCCGCTTCGCCGGCCAGGTCGCCAAGCTCCTCAAGCACCAGTGCCGTGACCTTGACCATGTCTACCGGCCCGCGCTCCATGACCGCCGGGGCGGGCTCCAGCCGGGGTGATTGGGCGCCGCCCCGGGGCGCATGGGCCAGGCCGAAGCCATTCATGCGCGCTATCAGGGCAGGGTCGGCCTGTACCGGCTGGCCAGAGCGCAAGGCGTCCAGCATCAGGCCCACGCGGTCGTGGCCCTTTTGCAGCAACTTGAACAACCCAGCGCTGGGCAGCAACGTGCCGGCGGCCAGGCGTTGGTAAAGCGTTTCCAATTCATGGGCCAGGTCGCCGATCGGGGCAACCTCCACCATGCGCGCACCGCCCTTGAGGGTATGCAGGTCCCGCAGCAGGTTTTCCACCTCCAGCGTATTGCCAGGCTCGGCCTCCCAGCGCAGCAGGGCCTCGCCAGCGCTTTCGACGATGTCGAAGCCCTCGTCGAGGAAGACCTGCAGCAGTTCCTGGTCGGTGCGGCCTTCGTCAGGGTCGGGGGCTTCCGGCTCGAGGGCCGGGAGCACCTGCGCCTGGCCCTCTGCCACCCGGCCCAGGGCATCGGGCGGGAGGGCCTGGTCCAGCAGCCCACGCAATTCACGCAGCATCAACGGGGCGGGCTCCACCGCCTGGCCTGCGGCGAGCTGGTCGAACTGGTCGATCAGCGCCTCATGGCCGCGGCCAAGGCACTCGAAGAAGGCCTCGTTGACGGGCAGGCTGCCCTCCTCCACCGCACCATAGACGTCCAGCAGCGCCTCGCACAATTGATCGACCGCCGGCAGCCCTGCCTCATGGGCACCTTGCGCCAGCTCGGTCAGTTCGTCGAGCAAGGTGCCCAGTTGCTGCCGGCTGCGCGGCTGGCCAGCCCAGGCGCGCAGGGTCGCCTCACTGTCGAGCACCTGGTCCATGTGCGCACGCATGAAGGCCTGCGCGGCCGAGGGCGGTGTGGCGTTGCTACCGCCGAGCAAGGCACTGGCGCGATCAACGACCGCCTGTGCCTGCTCGGCGGGCTCGCCTGCCAGCAGATGTTCGATCTGCACCGCGCCCTGTTCGAACAGGGCGCGGGCCTCGGGCAAATCCGGCGCTGCGTGCTGGGCAACGCGATCGAGCGCTGCCGCCACTTCGCTGAGTGTGCTGGCCCCGGCCATCGAGGCACTGCCTTTGAGCGTGTGCAGCGCCGCGTGCAAAGCATGCCCAGGCACCGCTTCGGGAGAGGCCAGCCAACGCTGGAGCACGGCCAGGTAGCCTTGCGCCTCGTCACGGAAAATCGCCTGCAACGAAGCCGACGCAGGCACCGGCTCCGGCGCGGTGGCAGGGGCTGCAGGCGCGGTGCTGATGCCCTGGCGCAACGCTTCCAGCGCGCGCTCGGCGCGGGTGAGGCTAGGCTGGTGCGGGCCTTCGGGGTCCAGCAGCAGGCGTTCGAGGTGATATTCCAAGGCGCAGATCACTTCCGCCAGCGCCTCGGCCATTACTCGGCGAGGTGCCTGCGCCAGCCAGCGCGCCACCGCTTCCAGCGGCGCGGCCACCGCAGCCAGAGGAATCATCGCCAGAGCCCCTGCCAGAGGGTGCAACAGCTCGGCCAGCGCCTGGCACTCCGCCGGTGGCCAGCCTGCCGCCCAGGCGCCCTCGGCACCGGCGCGGAAACGCTCAAGGCCTGCCAAGGTCTCGCGAATCACCAGGCGGTGGATTTCATCGATGTCGGTGCTGGGGCCGGAGTCTTCGACCGAGGCAGGCTCTGGCCCGACCATGCCGCTCAAGGTGGCCTCGATGTACAACAAGGCGCTGGCCACATCCAGCAACGAAGCCTCATCCGGCGCTCTCTGGCCCTGCACGAAAGCCTGCAGCACATTGAGTTGGTCGAGGATCAGCCGCCGGGGCTGCTCGAAACCCAGCACTGCCAGCGTATCGGCCACCTGCCGTAGCGCCGGCAGGCGTTTGCCCAGCGCCTGTGCCCCTTGCTCCGGCGCCTTGAGCCAGGCATCCAGGCTTTCATGGTGGCGCACCAGCTCGGCACACAGCGCTTGCACCACGGCCCGCAGCGCATCGCGGCTGCCTGCTTCGAGCTTGCCGGCCAACTCAGGCGGCAGCACCGGGGTGGCGGCCGCCGCGCCACTGCGCAAGCCACGCGCTTCGGTCAGCAATGCCAGCGTCAGTTCAGGCAGGTCACGCCGGGCCCGGTGCACCCGTTCCAGCCAGTCGGGCAGTTGATCCATCACACGCAGCAACAGGCTTTGCACCGCCGGCTGCTGGTCGTCCAGAGGCCCCAATGCTTCGAGCAGCGCACCGGCACTCTCCAGTTCCAGCAACCGCATCGCGCCTCGCGCCTGCTCCAACCATTGCCGGGCCGGGGCCGGGTCGGCGGCCAGCAGCGCCTGCCGCGCAGGGGCCAGGCCGTCAATCAGAGCCCGGCGTACCCATTCCAGGCCGACGAAATCCACCGCGGCGTTCATGGCGCCCGGCCCGGCGGCGGGGCGGGCAACCGGAA
Source organism: Pseudomonas sp. URIL14HWK12:I12 (assembly GCF_003097135.1). GTDB lineage: Bacteria > Pseudomonadota > Gammaproteobacteria > Pseudomonadales > Pseudomonadaceae > Aquipseudomonas. The sequence continues at coordinate 309,177 of NZ_QEQL01000003.1, read as the reverse complement.
GCCAGACACCGAACGGCGCATCTCACTGGCCATACGCGCCAGGTTGGCCATGCTGTCGGCGGTGGCGATCGAGTCGGAGGAGGTCTGAGTGGTGATTTCCTGAATGATGGCCATGGTGTGGGAAATCTGCCCGGCCGAGGACGTCTGCTGCTGGGCCGCATTGGAAATGCGCTGGATCAGGGCTGCCAGATCTTCCGAGACCCCTTCGATTTCTTCCAGCGCCACACCGGCATCTTCAGCCAGGCGAGCACCGCGAACCACCTCGTAGGTGGTCTGTTCCATGGACATCACGGCCTCGTTGGTGTCGGCCTGAATCGCCCGCACGAGCAGCTCGATCTGGCGCAACGCCGAGGACGAGCGCTCGGCCAGGCGCTGTACCTCGTCTGCAACCACCGCAAAGCCCCGGCCCGCCTCGCCGGCCATCGACGCCTGGATCGCGGCATTGAGCGCCAGGATGTTGGTCTGATCGGCGATTTCGTCGATCAGGCTGACGATATCGCCGATTTCCTGGGAGGACTCACCCAGGCGCTTGATTCGCCGGGAGGTCTCCTGAATCTGTTCGCGCACCGTTTCCATGCCGCGAATGGTGTTGTGCACCAAACGGCTGCCGTTGTTGGCGATATCCACCGAGCGCTCGGCCACCTTCGCCGATTGGTAGGCGTTGTTCGATACGTGGTCGATCGACTGCGCCATGTCGCTGATTGCCCGCGAGGCCTCGCTGATCTGCTGGGCCTGATGCTCGGATGCCTTGACCAGATGGCTGGCATTGCCTTCGGTGTGCTGCACAGCATAAGCGACGTCTTCAGCGGCGCGGTTGATGGTGGTGACCAGCTCGCGCAACTGGTCGATGGCATTGTTGATCGAATCGGCGATGGTGCCCGTGAAGGCTTCGGTGACCGAGGCGGTCACGGTAAGGTCGCCGGCGGCCAGGTCTTCGATTTCATCGAGCAGGCGCATGATCGCAGCCTGATTGCGCTCGTTCTTCTCGGCGGTTTCGCGCAGCCGCCGGTTGGTTTCTCGCACCATCACCAGGCCGATCAGGATGATCGAAGCCAGTGCCAGCACGCCCAGCACGTAACCCCCGACCGTATCGACCGAGCGGCCGCCGGCCAGGTGCTCGAAGCCCGTGGCCAGCCGCGAAGCATCGTCGAGCAGGCCCTGGGAGAGGTTGAAGATGCCCGCGCTGGCCTCGCGCACGCGCAACAGCTCCGGCGATGTCTCGAGGATTTCATCCACGGAACCGGAAACGAACGTGAACAGTTCGGAGATTTCCTTGAGCAGGGCCCGGGCCTCGGGGTCCTGCACCTGGCTGATTCGCTGGCCAGAGTTGCCGTCGAGCATGCCGGCCAGCACCACGCCGAAGCGATTGGCATCGCGGCCGAAGGCTTCCGCCGCCTGGCTGGCGTTCTCGTCGCCGGCAAGTACGGTATTCACAGAGCCAAGAATACGCTCGGCCAGCAGCGACTGACGCTGCGCCATGGCCACCTGGTTGGCCGGGGCGCCGCGGCGCAGCAGGATGTCGACGACTTTCTCCGACTGCAGCTGCAACTGCGGCACGGTCTGGCTAAGGGTGGCGGCCACCTGGTGCAGCGACAGTACCGTCTGCTCGCTGCGCAGAATGGTGTCGGTGTTCTTGCGCAAGTGATCCCAGCCAGCCTGCACGGCCTGGATCTCTTCACTCACCTCATGGGGCGCAGGTGGCAAGCCGGTATGGCGATCGCCCTCTACCAGGTAGCGCCAGCGACGCTCGAATTCGTTGCGCGCCTCGTTCAGTTGGCGGAACGCCTCGGCCTTTCCGGCAGCAGCCTCGGTGGCATTCTTGGCGATACGCTGGGACACCACCCGTAGCTCACCGGCGTGGCTGATGTACTGCTTGTCGTAGTTGGCGCGGGTGTTGAGGTAGGCGAAATTGGCGAACAACAACATGATGAAGATGATCAGCGCCACGAACAGACCGGCAATCTGCGCTGCACTGCGTGAACCTTGCACAGCCCGCTTCATCGAGCCTCCTGCGCGGGGCGATTACAACGCCACATTCATGAACTCCGCCACGTGCGTGAGCGCCAGGGGGCTGAATACCGCCCAATTGCGCTCGCGCTGGAAATGCCCCTGCACGTAAGGCGCCATCGAAGGTGGCAGCCCCGGTGGGGAAGAAGGGTCAAGGCGCTGCATCGCAAAGTGTTGCAGGCCGGGGACTTCGTCGACCATCAGGCCGGTGAACAATTCCTCGTGATCGATCACCAGGATGCGCCGCTGCTTCTTCAGCGGGCTCAGGCCCTGGCCGAAGAACCCGCACAGGTCCATCACCGGCAGTAGACGGCCGCGCAGGTTCGCCATACCCATCACCCAGTGCCGCACACCCGGCACCTGGGTCAGGCGCGGCTCGGGCAGTACCTCGACCACTTCGGCCATGGGCGCGACGAACCAGTGCCCTGCCAGGCGAAAGCCGATGCCGCTCCAGTTCTGCAGGCGCGCCTGCTGCGACGGCAGCGCCGCGGCCTGGGCGCGGCATCGCCGGTCGATCTCCAGCAGCAGCTCGAAAGCAGTACGCCCGGGAATCATGCTCGATACTTAACCGGCCAGCACCGCGGCGAGGGTCCGCAGCAGGTCGTCTTCTTCGAGCGGCTTGGTGATGTATTCCCGCGCACCCTGGCGCGTCCCCCAGACCTTGTCGGTTTCCTGATCCTTGGCGGTGATGATGATCACCGGGATCGCGCTGGTTGCCGGGTCCTTGGCCAACTGGCGGGTGGCCTGGAAGCCATTGAGGCCCGGCATGACGATATCCATGAGCACCGCATCGGGCTTTTCCTGGCGCGCCAAGGCCACACCGTCGGCGCCGTTGTCGGCCTTCAGCACCTGATGGCCGTGCTTTTCGAGGATATCGGTGAGTTTGTGCAGCTCGGTCGCCGAGTCGTCGACAATCAGAATTCGGGCCATGTTCTTTCCCTCAATGGCGGCCTTGCCGCTGTTATGGCTGCCCCTGCGCAACGCCGAAACCGGGCACGTGTGCCCGGATCGCACCCAGCAGGGTTTCCTTGCTGAAAGGTTTGGTCAGGAACTGGTCGGCCTCTACCACTCGCCCACGGGCGCGGTCGAACAGCCCATCACGGGATGACAGCATCACCACGGCAGTGCCGCGGAACTGGCTGTTGTGTTTGATCAAGGCGCAGGTCTGATAGCCGTCCAGGCGCGGCATCATCACATCGATGAAGATGATGCTGGGTCGGTAGTCGGCGATCTTTGCCAGCGCATCGAAGCCATCCACGGCAGTGATGACCTGGCAACCGGCTTCCTGCAGTAGCGCTTCGGCCGTGCGGCGGATGGTCTTCGAATCATCGACGACCAGGACCTTGAGGCCATTGGAATGCTGCTCCATGATTGCTCTATCAGGCTGTGGATGCTGCCGAGGTGTCGTCTATGAGGGCTTTTTAGCACACTCCGGGAACGCGTTCCACGGCCTGCGCCTTGACCCGCGCCGCCGCTGGCATCACCCTGACGACCATTTCCATCGCCACGGGCCGCCCCGGCCCCGCCCTATCGAGGATTTTTCAATGAGCGTACGCCTCGGGATTGTCATGGACCCCATCGCACGCATCTCCTATAAAAAGGACAGCTCCCTGGCCATGCTGCTGGCCGCCCAGGCCCGCGGCTGGGAACTGGTGTACATGGAGCAGCCCGACCTTTACCAGACCCTGGGCGAGCCTCGCGCCCGCGCACGGTCGCTGAAAGTGTTCGCCGACCCCGCCCACTGGTACGAGCTGGGCGAGGAGCAAGACATTGCGCTTACCGAGCTCGACGCCGTACTGATGCGTAAAGACCCGCCGTTCGACATCGAGTACATCTACAGCACCTACCTGCTGGAGGCGGCCGAACGCGCAGGCGTGCTCATCGTCAACAAGCCCCAGAGCCTGCGCGACTGCAACGAAAAGCTCTTTGCCACTCAGTTCCCGCAATGCAACCCACCCACCTTGGTGAGCCGGCGCCAGGACATCCTGCGCGCCTTTGCCCAGGAGCACGGCGATGTGATCCTCAAACCGCTGGATGAAATGGGCGGTGCATCGATCTTCCGCCACCGCGCCGGTGACCCCAACCTGTCGGTGATCCTGGAGACCCTCACCCACCACGGTGCCCACCAGATCATGGCCCAGGCCTACGTGCCGGAGATCGTCAATGGCGATAAGCGCATCCTGATGATCGATGGCGAGCCCGTAGACTACTGCCTGGCACGCATCCCGGCCCAAGGTGAAACCCGCGGCAACCTCGCCGCAGGCGGGCGAGGCGAGGCGAGGCCGCTAACCGAGCGCGATCGCTGGATCGCCGCACAGGTGGGCCCGTCGTTGCGCGAGAAGGGCCTGCTGTTCGTGGGCCTGGACGTGATCGGTGATTACCTCACCGAGGTCAACGTCACCAGCCCCACCTGCATCCGTGAGATCGACGCGGCCTTCGACACCGACATCGGTGGCAAGCTGATGGACGCCATCGCCCGCAAGCTGGGGCGTTGAGGCCAGGCAGCGCCTTTGGTCACCCCTCAGGCGCCGCTTTGGCGGCCCATCTGTTATGATGCCGGCCGTTCGTTTCGCCCACGCACCGCAGGCGCTTGATGACCCGCTTCACCCATATTCCCGCCCAGTTGCTGCGCATTGCCCAACGCCCGTCCGACCGCCTGGGCCTGGCCCTGGTGATCGCCGCGCTGCTGCACCTGGCGCTGCTGCTGGGCTTGAGTTTCAGCCCCACGCCGCCCCCGGAGATCACTCGCACGCTCGAAGTGACCCTGGCCACCTTCCAAAGCGACAAAGCCCCGAAGCAGGCCGACTTCCTCGCCCAGAACAACCAGCAAGGCAGCGGTACGCTGGAGAAGAAAGCCATCCCGCGCACTACGCAGGTTGCGCCGTTCGAAGACACCGAAATCAACCAGGTGACCCCTCCCCCGGCCCAGCGCGTGCCGCCGGTCGACGCGCCGCAAAAGCAGAAAGCGGTCGGCACCGTGGCGCCCGCGCGGCGCAAGACCGAAGCCGACCCCGATCGCAGCAAGCCACAGGACAAAGCGCAAAGCGCCACGCCTGATTTCGACAGCCCGCAGATGTCCAGCCAGATCGCCAGCCTGGAGGCCGAGCTTGCCCGCGAACAGCAGGCCTATGCCAAGCGCCCACGCATCTACCGGCTCACGGCTGCGTCCACGATTCGTGACAAGGGCGCCTGGTACAAAGAAGACTGGCGCAAGAAAATCGAGCGGGTCGGCAACCTGAACTACCCCGACCAGGCGCGTCGCGAGCGCATCTATGGCAGCCTGCGCATGCTGGTATCGCTCAACCGCGATGGCTCGCTTTACGAAGTGCAGATTCTCGAATCTTCCGGCAAGCCGGTACTGGACGAGGCGGCCATGCGCATCGTGCGCCTGGCGGCGCCGTTCTCGCCGTTCACCGGCGACCTTTCCGATATCGACCGGCTGGAGATCATCCGCACCTGGCGTTTCGAAAAGGGCGACCGGCTGTCGAGCAACTGATGGCAACACACCTGTGGGCATTGCCAGCTTGTATGTCGGCCGGCCCAGCGCCACACTTAGCCTCATGAAAAATTTCCAACCCACCTACCTCAAGCACCAGTTCCTGATCGCCATGCCGCACATGGCCGACCCGAACTTCGCCCACACCTTGACCTACATCGTCGAGCACAGCGCCAGTGGTGCCATGGGGCTGATCATCAACCGCCCGCAAGAGCTGAGCCTGGCCGACATCCTCGAGCAACTGCAACCAGACGTCGAGCCGCCATTGAGCGCCCAGATGGTGCCGATCTATGCGGGTGGGCCGGTGCAGACCGACCGGGGCTTCGTGCTCCACAGTAGCGGGCCGAGCTATCAGGCCACGGTGGAACTGGGCGGCATCTCGCTGTCCACCTCGCAAGACGCGCTCTTTGCCATCGCCGATGGCCTGGGGCCCCAGCACAGCCTCATCACATTGGGCTATGCCGGCTGGGAAAGCGGCCAGCTTGAGGCCGAGCTCACCGATAACGCCTGGCTGACCTGCCCGTTCGATGCCGAAATCCTCTTCGAGACCGAGCCAGAGCTGCGCCTGAACGCTGCCGCGCGGCGCCTGGGCGTAGACCTGAGCCTGCTGACCAGCCAGGCGGGCCACGCCTGATGCCTGCACCGCGCCTGTTATTGGGCTTCGACTACGGCAGCAAACAGATCGGCGTCGCCGTGGGCCAGGCCATCACCGGCCAGGCCCGCGAGCTGTGCACGCTCAAGGCCCAGAACGGCGTGCCCGACTGGGCAAGGGTCGAGGCCTTGATCAAAGAATGGCAACCCGATGCGCTGGTGGTGGGCCTGCCGCTCAACATGGACGGCACCCCCAGCGAAATGAGCGAGCGTGCCGAGAAATTCGCGCGCAAGCTTCATGGCCGCTTCAACCTGCCGGTGCACACCCACGACGAGCGCCTGACCACGTTCGAGGCCAAGGGCGAACGCCTGGCCCGCGGCGGGCAAAAGGGCAGCTACCGTGACAACCCGGTCGACGCCATCGCTGCGCGCCTGTTGCTCGAAGGCTGGCTGGAGGCCCACCCCGGCTGACCGCTTCATTTCCCACTTCACGAGGACGCCATGACCCTACCCGATCCCGCCGCGCTGATCCGCCAGATGGCTCAGGACCTGCCCGCGCATCTCGCCCGCAAGGGCATCGAGCAGCCGCGCTTCATCGGCATTCATACTGGCGGGGTCTGGGTGGCGCAGGCCCTGCTGGCAGCCATGGGTAGCGACGCCGAGCTGGGCACGCTTGATGTGGCCTTCTACCGCGACGATTTCAGCCAGAGCGGGCTGCACCCCCAGGTGCGGCCCTCGGCGCTGCCGTTCGAGATCGAAGGGCAGCATCTGGTGCTGATCGATGATGTGCTCATGAGCGGGCGCACCGTGCGTGCCGCGCTGAACGAGCTGTTCGATTATGGCCGCCCGGCCAGCGTCACGCTGGTGTGCCTGCTCGACCTCGACGGCGCCCAGTTACCGATTCGCCCCAACGTAGTCGGCGCGACCCTGTCGCTGCAAGCCCATGAACGGGTAAAATTGCTCGGCCCTTCGCCGCTCGCCCTCGAGCGCCAGGCCCTCACTGCCTCCAGCCTTTAAGAGTCCCGCGATGACGCCAATCGACGCCAAGCGCCCGCTGCAGCTCAACGACCAGGGCCAGCTGCGCCACTTTCTCTCGCTCGACGGTTTACCCCGCGACCTACTCACTGAAATCCTCGACACCGCCGACTCCTTCCTTGAGGTCGGTGCGCGCGCGGTGAAAAAAGTGCCGCTGCTGCGGGGCAAGACCGTGTGCAACGTCTTCTTCGAGAACTCCACACGTACCCGAACCACCTTCGAGTTGGCGGCGCAGCGGCTGTCGGCCGATGTGATCAGCCTGAACGTGTCCACTTCCTCCACCAGCAAGGGCGAGACGCTGTTCGACACCCTGCGCAACCTGGAGGCGATGGCCGCCGACATGTTCGTGGTGCGCCATGCCGACTCTGGCGCCGCGCACTTCATCGCCGAGCACGTCTGCCCGCAGGTGGCGGTGATCAACGGTGGCGATGGGCGCCATGCGCACCCAACCCAGGGCATGCTCGACATGCTGACGATCCGCAGGCACAAAGGCGCCTTCGAAAACCTCTCGGTGGCCATCGTCGGTGACATTCTGCATTCGCGCGTGGCGCGTTCGAACATGCTGGCGCTCAAAGCCCTGGGTTGCCCCGATATCCGGGTAATCGGCCCCCGCACGCTGCTGCCGGTCGGTGTGGAGCAATACGGCGTGAAGGTCTACACGGACCTGGCGCAAGGTTTGAAGGATGTGGACGTAGTGATCATGCTACGCCTGCAACGCGAGCGGATGGCCGGTGGCCTGCTGCCCAGCGAAGGTGAGTTCTACCGCCTGTTCGGCCTTACCACCCAGCGCCTGGCGCTGGCCAAGCCCGATGCCATCGTCATGCACCCGGGCCCGATCAACCGCGGCGTGGAGATCGAGTCGGCCGTGGCCGATGGGGCCCACTCCGTGATACTCAACCAGGTTACCTACGGCATCGCCGTGCGCATGGCCGTACTGTCAATGGCAATGAGCGGCCAAGCCGCACAGCGGCAGTTCGAACAGGAGAACGCCCAGTGAACCTCAGCATTCTGGGCGCACGCCTGATCAGCCAAGCCGATAACCTGGACACCGTCGCCGACCTGCACCTCGAAGGCGGCAAGCTGCTGGCCATCGGCGGCGCACCGGCCGGTTTCACCGCCCACCAGCGACTCGACGCCCAGGGCCTGGTCGCCGCCCCTGGCCTGGTGGACCTATCCGTGGCCCTGCGCGAGCCGGGCCATACCCGCAAGGGCTCGATCGCAAGTGAAACCCGCGCCGCCGCTGCCGGCGGCGTCACCAGCCTGTGCTGCCCGCCGCAAACCCGGCCAGTGCTCGACACCAGCGCTGTGGCCGAGCTGATCCTCGACCGCGCCGCCGCTGCCGGGTACTGCAAGGTGTACCCCATCGGCGCGCTGAGCAAGGGCCTGGACGGCGAGCAGCTGGCCGAACTGGTCGGCCTGCGCGACGTCGGCTGCGTGGCGTTCGGCAACGGCCTGAGGACCTTCCCCAACAACCGTACGCTGCTGCGCGCGCTGGAGTACGCCGCCACCTTCGACCTTACCGTGGTGTTTCACTCCCAGGACCCTGACCTGGCCGCCGGCGGCCTGGCCCACGAAGGCCCGACTGCGAGTTTTCTAGGCCTGCCGGGTATCCCGGAAACCGCAGAGACCGTCGCGCTGGCCCGCAACCTGTTGCTGGTAGAGCAGAGTGGTGTGCGCGCCCACTTCACCCAGGTCACCAGTGCCCGTGGCGTGGAGCTGATCGCGCAGGCGCAGGCGCGTGGCCTGCCGGTCACCGCAGACGTGGCGATGTATCAGTTGATCCTCACCGACGAAGCGCTCACAGGCTTCTCCAGCCTGTATCACGTGCAGCCCCCACTGCGTACCCTGGCCGACCGCCAGGCACTGCGCGAGGGCGTGAAAGCGGGCGTGATCGGCGCTATCGCCAGCCACCACCAGCCCCATGAGCGTGACGCCAAGAACGCCCCGTTCGGGCAGACAGAGCCTGGCATCAGCAGTGTCGAGCTGTTGCTGCCACTGGCGATGACATTGGTTCAGGATGGCCTGCTCGACCTCCCCACCCTGCTCGACCGGTTGAGCTTCGGCCCTGCGAAGGCGTTGGGTTTACCGGCAGGGCGCCTGGCGGTGGGCGGCGCCGCAGACCTGGTGCTGTTCGACCCCGACGCCTCGACCATTGCCGGCCAGGGTTGGTTGTCGAAGGGCGAGAATTGCCCCTTCATGGGCCACTGCCTGCCAGGGGCCGTGCGCCATACCTTGGTGGACGGGCGAGTTATCTGACAGGTAGCGCGGGGCAGCGGCCAGCGCAACGCTGTGCCGCGCCTGCTCAGTTGCCTGCGTTCTCCACTGAGATCTGGTCATTGAGCGTCCAGAAGTCATAGAGCACGCCCAGGAAAAACAGCCCGCCGGTCAGCAGGTAAACCAACCCCGACAGCCACTTGCCCTGATAGAACCGGTGCACACCGAAGATCCCGAGAAACGTCAGCAGAAGCCAGGCGGCGTTATAGTCGATGCGCCCCGACCGAAAGCGCGAGTCGGCCTGAGCGTCCATCGAGGGAATCAGAAACAGGTCGATCAGCCAACCAATGCCCAGCAGCCCCAGGGTGAAGAACCAGATCGTGCCGGTGACGGGCTTGCCATAGTAGAAGCGGTGAGCACCGGTAAAGCCGAATATCCATAGCAGGTACCCGAGTACCTTGCTGTGGGTGTCATGATGAAGCGCGTTTTGATAGCCATTCATAGGGGTACCATCGGTCGCTGATAATTAAATTTTCTATTCAGGTATGTGACTTTTTGTAGCCGCCCCGACAAGTGGTCATCAGGCGGACACACAACGGTAATCCCCGGAAACAGAGGCCTCAAGCGGATCTTTTCGACAGGATTTGCCGGCGCAGGTTCGAAAGTGGTCAAAACTTGATCGACCGGCGGGGGGAAAACGGCAAAAAAAGCTGTTATAAGATTGCGCGTCCATTCACTGAGCCTCGCCTAATGCGTCCATTCATCAAGACTTGGCTGACCCTTTGCCTTTTATTGCCACTGGCCGCCCACGCCACCACTCGTGAGCAAAGACTTCCCAGCGGGTTCTCGGGCCACACCGCTCGCACCGAAACCACGCAAGCCAGCAATACCGAAAATACCCCTGTGCGCCAGCATGCCCCGGTGCCTGTGCAAGCAGTCACCAAGGCTGAAACGCGCAAGCGCGGCAGCCGTGTTGCCGACAACAGCAAACGGGGCAAGGGCAGCAAAACCATTCCTGCCATAGCCAAGGCACCGACCAAGCAGGGTAGCCAAGTGATCGCTCGTGCAGTGGACGCACTGGGCACGCCCTACCGTTGGGGCGGTAATACCCCAGGCAAAGGCCTGGACTGCAGCGGCCTGGTCAAGTACGCCTTCAATGATGTCAAATCGGTGAACCTGCCGCGCACTTCCCGCGACATGGCTTCCGGCCACGGCGTCGAGGTCGCGCGCAAAGACCTCAAGCCCGGCGACCTGATTTTCTTCAAGACCCGCGGCCGCCAGGTCAACCACGTAGCCATCTACATGGGCGACAACCAGTTCATCCACGCACCCAGCCGTGGCAAGGCGGTCACCATCGACAGCCTCAACAAGCCGTACTGGAATGAGCATTTTGCCGTCGCCAAGCGCGTGCTCAAGCCTGCGCCGCAGGCGCAGATGCGCCTGGCAAGCAACGACAGCCGCCACCCGCGCTGATCGCTGCAATGCAAAAGGCCCGCTTAGGCGGGCCTTTTTCGTTTTCTAGGCTAGGGCGGGTCAGAAGTTCTCCGGGATCTTGGCCTTCTCGCGCGCGCTTTCGCGGCTGATCACCCCGCGGGCCAGCAGCTCTTTGAGGCACATGTCCAGCGTCTGCATGCCGATCTGCCCGCCGGTCTGGATCGCCGAATACATCTGAGCGACCTTGTCTTCGCGGATCAGGTTACGAATCGCCGGGGTACCGATCATGATTTCATGGGCCGCCACCCGGCCGCCCCCGATCTTGCGCAGCAACGTTTGCGAAATCACAGCCTGCAGCGACTCCGACAGCATCGAGCGGACCATGGACTTCTCTTCGGCTGGAAATACGTCTACCACCCGGTCGATGGTCTTGGCGGCGGAGGTGGTATGCAGGGTGCCGAACACCAGGTGCCCGGTTTCCGCGGCGGTGAGCGCCAGCCGGATGGTTTCCAGGTCACGCATCTCGCCAACCAGAATCACGTCGGGGTCTTCCCGAAGTGCCGAGCGCAACGCGGGGGCGAACCCCAAGGTGTCGCGGTGCACCTCGCGCTGGTTGACCAGGCATTTCTTGGATTCGTGCACGAACTCGATCGGGTCTTCGATGGTAAGGATGTGATGGTGCTTGTTGCTGTTGAGGTAGTCGATGATGGCGGCGAGGGTAGTTGACTTGCCCGAGCCGGTCGGGCCGGTCACCAGCACGAGGCCCCGGGGCACCTCGGCAATACGCCGAAACACATCCCCCATGTTCAAGTCTTCCATGCTCAGCACTTTCGAGGGGATGGTGCGGAACACCGCGCCGGCCCCGCGGTTCTGATTGAACGCATTAACCCGAAACCGTGCCACGCCAGGCACTTCGAAGGAGAAGTCGGTCTCCATGAACTCTTCGAAATCCTGGCGCTGCTTGTCGTTCATGATGTCGTAGATCAGTTCCTGGACCTGCTTGTCCTCCAACGCAGGCAGGTTGATCCGGCGCACATCGCCGTCAACACGAATCATTGGCGGCAGGCCCGACGACAGGTGCAGGTCGGAAGCGCCTTGCTTGGCGCTGAAGGCCAACAGTTCGGTAATGTCCATGAGACTCCCCAAATACGGACAAGCAGGTAGAATGCCGCAGACCCAAGAGCCGCTGGCGCAAGTTATGTCCACGATAGCAGACAACGTTTCATCGGTAAGCGCCCGCATTCAGGCCGCCGCCGTGGCAGCTGGCCGCGATGCCGGGGAAGTCGGCCTGCTGGCGGTGAGCAAGACCAAGCCTGCGCAGGCGATCCGCGAGGTGCACGCCGCCGGTATTGCCGACATCGGCGAGAACTACCTGCAAGAGGCCTTGGCCAAGCAGGCAGAGCTGACCGACCTGCCCTTGATCTGGCATTTCATCGGCCCCATTCAGTCGAACAAGACCAAAGCCATCGCCGAGCATTTCGATTGGGTGCATTCCGTGGACCGCCTCAAGATCGCGCAACGCCTGAGCGAGCAGCGGCCGGCTACGCTGGCCCCGTTGAATATCTGCCTGCAAGTGAACATCAGCGGCGAGGCCAGCAAGGCCGGGTGCACGCCCGAAGACCTGCCCGCCCTCGCCGCAGCTGTTGCAGCGCTGCCCAACCTGCGCCTACGCGGGCTGATGGCCATTCCCGAACCCACCGAGGCCCGCACCGAGCAGGACGCGGCCTTTGCCAAGGTGCAGGCGTTGCTGCAGCAGCTTGGCCTGAGCCTCGACACCCTTTCCATGGGCATGAGCCACGACCTGGAAGCCGCCGTGGCACACGGTGCAACCTGGGTTCGCATCGGCACCGCCCTGTTCGGCGCGCGCGACTATGGCCCCCGGCCGTGATGCCACGCCTTCCCAGCAAAAGGACTCTTCCATGACCTCTCCCCGCATCGCCTTCATCGGCGCCGGCAACATGGCGGCCAGCCTGATCGGCGGAATGCTCGCCCAAGGCGTGCCCACCTCGCACATCTGCGCCAGCGCACCCAGCCAGCAGACCCGCGAGCGCCTGGCTGGCGAGCACGGCATCGCTGTGCATGCCGATAACGCAGACGCGGCCAACGGCGCCGATGTGATCGTGCTGTCGGTCAAGCCGCAGATGATGAAAGGTGTATGCCAGGCATTGCAGCCCGCGCTCAAGCCCGGCCAACTGATTGTTTCGGTAGCGGCAGGCATCACCTGCCAGAGCCTGGCCAGCTGGCTGGGCGACCGCCCCATCGTCCGCTGCATGCCCAACACGCCTTCGCTGCTTGGCGAAGGCGCCAGCGGCCTGTATGCCAACAGCTCGGTGAGCCAGGCGCAACGCGAGCAGGCCGAGCAACTGCTGGGCGCGGTGGGCCTGGCCGTTTGGGTCGAAGCCGAATCCCAAATGGACGCCGTCACTGCTGTCTCCGGCAGCGGCCCAGCTTATTTTTTCCTGCTGATCGAGGCGATGACGGCCGCCGGTGAACAATTGGGCCTGCCCCACGCCACTGCCGCACGCCTGGCTGAGCAGACCGCCCTAGGCGCGGCGCGCATGGCCGCGACCGGCGAGGCTGACGCCGCCGAGCTGCGGCGCCGCGTCACCTCGCCCGCTGGCACCACCGAAGCGGCAATCAAGACATTCCAGGCCGAAGGTTTCGAGGCTCTGGTGAACAAGGCACTGGGCGCCGCTGCGGCGCGCTCGGTGGAACTGGCTGAACAGTTGGGCAAGTGAGGATTTGCATATGACGGCTTTGAACGGCGCTGCCGTGTTCGTGATCCAGGTATTCGGCGGCCTCTACCTGCTGCTGGTGCTGCTGCGTTTCATCCTGCAACTGGTACGGGCAGATTTCTACAACCCGCTGAGCCAGGTAGCCGTTCGGGCCACCCAGCCGCTGCTGCGGCCGCTGCGCAAAATCATTCCCAGCATCGGCGGGCTCGACACTGCCTCGCTGCTGCTGGCGATCGTGGTGCAATTGGTGGTGATGGCGCTGACCTTGCTCCTGACCTACGGCATTACCGGTACGCCGGTTCAAATGCTGATCTGGGCGATCATCGGCGTGACCGCGCTGTTTCTGAAGGTCTTCTTCTTCGCCATGATTCTGATGGTGATCGTCAGCTGGGTCGCGCCCAACAGCCACAACCCGGCGGCAGAGCTGGCCAATCAGATCTGCGAGCCGCTGCTGGCGCCGATCCGCCGCATCATGCCGACCATGGGTGGCCTGGACCTTTCGCCACTGGTTGCCTTCGTGCTGATCCAGCTGCTGAGCACCTACCTGATCGGTGCGCTGGCCGAAGCCACGCTGATGCCCGCCGTCATCTCCCGGCTGATCTGAACGTGGTGAACAAACGCTACGCCTGCGTCGGGCTGTTCAACCCCAAGTCTCCGGAGAACGTCGGCTCGGTGATGCGCGCCGCCGGCTGCTTCGGGGTCAGCTCGGTGTTCTACACCGGCAAACGCTATGAGCGCTCGAAAGACTTCGTCACTGATACCAAGCGGGTGCACTACGACATCCCGCTGATCGGCGTAGACGACCTGCAGGCGATCATCCCGCTGGGCTGCACGCCGGTGGCGGTGGAGCTGGTCGACGACGCACGCGACCTGACCACCTACACCCATCCCGACCGCGCCTTGTACATCTTCGGGCCAGAGGACGGCACCCTGAGCCCAGAGGTACGAGCCTGGTGCGAAGAGACCGTCTACATTCCCACCCAGGGCTGCCTGAACCTGGCAGCCACGGTCAATGTGCTGCTTTATGACCGCATGGCCAAGGGGCTCAACACCCGCTCGGGGCCGAAGTTCAAATAGCCCCCTTGCGCCAGCCTACCTGCTCGAGGGCTTCGAGCAGGCGAGGGCCATCAAGCGCCAGCACGTGCCGGCCGTCTTCGGTTTGCATGTCTCTGCCGGCCAGCAAAGCGTTGGCTATCGCCTCTTCGACCGCCTCGGCCGCCGCTGCGAATAACGGCGAGATATGGTCGTTGTTCACCATCCTGATATCGCTGGCCAGGGCCAGGCCGCGCCGGTTGTAGTCGGCGGGGGCGAGCCCGCTGTTGCCAGTGGCGAACGCCAGGAAGATATCCCCGCTCGAATCCTCAGTGCCGCCGCCGGTGCGGGCCAGGCCCACCGATGCCCGCTGGGCAAGGCGCTGGCACTGGTGTGGCAACAGCGGAGCGTCAGTGGCCAGCACCACCACGATCGAACCCATGCCGGGCGTATCCTGGTGGGCGTAAGGCGAAGCGAGGTGGCCCAGCACTCGGCCTACCGGGTAGCCGTCGATGCGCAGCTCCCGGCGTTGCCCGTGGTTGGCCTGCACGAACGCCCCGACGGTCCAGCCGCCCTGCTCAGCAGCAAGCACCCGGGAGGCGGTGCCGATCCCGCCCTTGAATTCATGGCAGATCATCCCGGTGCCACCCCCGACGGCGCCTTCTGCCACCGACCCGGCCTGGGCATCGGCCAGTGCCGCCTGCACCAGCTCGGCCGTGACATGCTGACCCCAGATGTCATTGAGCACACCGTCGTAGGTTTCCATCACCACCGGCATGCACCAATAGGTCGAAGGGTCGGCCAGGGTGGCATGCTCGTGGGCGATCAACGCATCACGCACCGTGCCTACGCTGTGGGTGTTGGTGGTGGCGATCGGCGTGGTCAACAGCCCGGCTTCGCGTATCCACTCAAGGCCAGTCGCGTCTCCATTGCCGTTGAGTACATGGCAGCCGGCGAAACACGGGTCGTAACGTGCCGGCCCCTGGCGGGGCTCGATCACACTGACGCCTGTACGCACAGGCTTGCCCCGGCCGGTTTCATCGAGCGTGGCGTGGCCCACCCGCACGCCCGGCACATCGGTAATGGCATTGTTCGGCCCGGGCTGGCCGGTGCCCAGGGTGATCCCCCAATCACGTGCTCGCATAGCAAACCTCAATAGCTCTAAAGCTTCTGAAAGGCGGGGCTGGCCTTGCCATAGACCCCATACAGAACCATCGACACCCCCAGGATGCCGACCAGGATGAAAATGTCCCGGCTGCTCGCGGCCCCCAGGTTAGCCAACAGCAGGTACCCTGCGCCTGTCACCGCGACCAATGCCGGTAGCGGCCACAAAGGCATCCGATACGGATGCTCGCGGTCGCGGCGCAGCACTCGGCTGAACAGCGCGCACAGGCCAACTACCAGGTAGACGCACAGGATCAGCAGCACGGTGAAGGAGGTCAGCTCGGAGAGGTTGGAGCTGAAGCTCAGCGCCGCCGAGGGCACCGCCAGAAACAACGTGGCCAGCCAGGGCGACTGCCACTTGGGGTGAATACGGGTAAACGCGCGGTTCATCCCCGGCACCCACAACTGGTCGCGCCCGCTGCTGTAGATCACCCGGCCGATCTGGATCACCAACGCGACAATGGCGTTGAACACCGACAGGAAGATCCCGGCACTGACCAGGCGCGACAGCGTCTGGTTGCCGTGCGCGGTCAGTAGGTAGCCGATGGGATCAGGGCTGGCCAGCATCTGCTCAAGCGACGGCGCACCTACCAACAGCGCCACCAGCGGCACGATCTCGATACTCACCACCAGCACCACTGACCACAACACGGCCTTGGGAATGCCGCGCCCGGCGCATTTCATGTCTTCGGCCAACAGCACGGCGCCGCCGTAGCCATTGAACGAAAACAGTGCGGTGCCGATCGCACCCACCACCAACGCCCAAGGCGCAGCGCTCAGCACGCCGTTGCTCAGCGCCTGCGGATGCAACAGGGCACTGACCGGCTGCTGCGCATGGCCAAAACCCAGCACCACGATCACCATCAACGCGGCCACTTCAAGAAACAGGCAGGCGCCGGTCACCCAGGCATTGAGCTTGATGTTGAGGATCCCCAGCCCGTAGCTGGCCACGACGATGACCAAGGCCACCGCCTGGCTATCGAAGCCGGTACCCAATGCTGCATTGAGGTACGTGGCGGCGCCCGTCGCCAGCACCGGCGGAATGAACAGCAGCATCGCCAGCACCGTCAGGAACGTGGCATAGCCGGCCAAGCCACCGAACACGCGCTTGGCGAAGACGTATTCGCCGCCCGCTGCGCTGTGGGCGCGGCCCAGCTCTGCATAGCAAAGGGCGAACATCAATGCCAGCAGGCCGCCGAGGGCAAACGCCCAGATCACCCCGGTGCCGGCCTGGGCAATGGCGAAGGGCGCGATCACGAATACGGAGCTTGCAGGTGTGACCGAAGAGACGGTGATAGCCACCACGTCGGGCACGCTGAGGGTACGGCTGAGAGCCGAAGTTTCGGAAGAAGCGGGCATATCGTCATCCTCACGTTGTTATACGCGTTTTGGTGGAGGCAGAACGAATACGGCGAAACACCGCGCGCTCGAACGGCGCGCTGGGCAGGGCCCACTCTAGGAACCGGTGCGGGGCGGGCGCAATTCCCCCAAAGGGGTACCCCCATTGACAGCGCCTCGGCAAACGCGCGCCAATGCCCTACCCCCGCAATGGAGCCCACCATGGACAGCCTGTTCTTGGAAGCTGCCAGCCATACCGCCCTGGCTCGCGCCATCGAGCACGCTGGCGGCCCTCGCTTTTGGCGCCAGCTGGTGCTTTTGCTGCGCCAGTGGGTGCCGCTCGACAACGCTTTGGCTGTGCACTTTCCCGCGCAGGGGCCTGCGCTGGCATTGGACGAGTACGATGCGGCACCCGCCCCTGCCGCCAGCGCGCTGTATCTGGACGGGCTGTATCTGCTCGACCCGTTCTACCAGGCCGCGCGGGAAGGCCTGGGCAGCGGCTTCTATCACCTGGAAGAGGTCGCGCCGGACCACTTTCGGCAAACCGAGTACTACCTGAACTACTTTCACGACCACGTGCTGGAAGACGAGGTGCAATACCTGCTGCAGTTGCCTGGCAACAGCGTGCTGTCGTTGTCGCTGGGCATGCGCCGGCGCTTCAGCGCGACCGAACTGGGCAAGTTGACGCTCTGCAGCCCCTGGGTGCTGGCCTTGCTGGGCCAGCACTGGGCAAGGCTCGCCCCGACAGCTTCGCAACCGGCACCGGTGGCCAACGCAATGGCCCATTTCGGCGAAGGTGTGCTGTCTGAGCGGGAGCTCGAAATCGCTCGGCTTATCCTCCGCGGTTACTCCTCCAAAGCCATGGCCGAGCGCCTGGGCATTTCGCCCGAGACCATCAAGGCACACCGCCGCCACCTGTACGCCAAGCTCGACATTTCCTCGCAGCCCGAGCTGTTCTCGCGCTTCATCGCCAGCCTGGGCTTCAGCGAGGCCGGTAGCTGAGCCTGCCACTGGTACAAACCTCGCCCAATCCTTAGACTTGTGCCTCATTCACCCGAGAGCAGGCCAGATGTCCAAGGTCTTCGCCGGCGATTCCGTCGGCCTTGTCACGCCCCAGACCGCCCATTTTCATGAGCCGCTGCCCCTGGCCTGCGGCCGCTCCCTTGCCGCTTACGAGCTGGTATACGAAACCTACGGCACGCTCAATGCCGAGGCCAGCAACGCGGTGCTGATCTGCCACGCGCTATCGGGCCATCACCACGCTGCGGGTTACCACAGCGAGAGCGACCGCAAGCCAGGCTGGTGGGACAGCTGCATCGGCCCCGGCAAACCGATCGATACCAACCGGTTCTTCGTGGTGTCGCTGAACAACCTGGGCGGCTGCAATGGTTCCACCGGCCCCAGCAGCATCGACCCGGAAACCGGCAAACCCTGGGGCGCACAGTTTCCGGTCGTTACCGTCGAAGACTGGGTGCACAGCCAGGCGCGCCTGGCCGACCGCCTGGGCATCAAGGTGTGGGCAGCGGTGGTCGGCGGCAGCCTGGGCGGCATGCAGGCGCTGCAATGGTCACTCACCTACCCTGATCGCCTGCGCCACTGCGTAGCCATCGCCTCGGCGCCCAAGCTGTCGGCACAGAACATCGCGTTCAACGAAGTGGCGCGCCAGGCGATCCTGTCCGACCCGGAGTTTCATGGCGGCGACTTCCAGGCCCAAGGCGTGATCCCCAAGCGGGGGCTGATGCTGGCGCGAATGGTCGGCCACATCACCTACCTCTCCGATGACTCGATGGGGGAAAAATTCGGCCGCGGCCTGAAGAACGAGAAGCTCAACTACGACTTCCACAACGTCGAGTTTCAGGTCGAGAGCTACCTGCGCTATCAGGGTGAAGAGTTTTCCGGGCGCTTCGACGCCAACACCTACCTGGTGATGACCAAGGCACTGGATTACTTCGACCCCGCCGCCGCCCACGGCGATGACCTGGCCAAAACCTTCGAAGGCGTACAGGCCGATTTCTGCGTGATGTCGTTCACCACCGACTGGCGCTTCTCCCCGGCCCGCTCGCGTGAGTTGGTCGACGCGCTGATCGCCGCGCGCAAGAACGTCTGCTACCTGGAAATCGACGCCCCACAGGGCCATGACGCTTTCCTGATCCCGGTGCCGCGCTACCTGCAGGCGTTTTCCAGCTACATGAACCGTATTGAGCTTTGAGGGCCCCATGAGAGCCGATCTGGACATCATCCAGGAATGGATCCCCACCGGCAGCCGGGTGCTCGACCTGGGCTGTGGCAACGGCGAACTGCTGGCCTGGCTGCGCGACCACAAAGGTGTGAGCGGCTATGGCCTGGAGATCGACCCCGACAACATCACTGCCTGCGTGAGCAAAGGCGTGAACGTCATCGAGCAGGACCTCGACAAGGGGCTGGGCAATTTCGCCAGCAACAGTTTCGACGTGGTGGTGATGACTCAGGCGCTGCAGGCAGTGACCTACCCTGACCGCATCCTCGACGAGATGCTCAGAGTCGGCCGCCAGTGCATCATCACCTTCCCCAACTTCGGGCATTGGCGCTGCCGCGCCTACCTGGCGACCAAAGGCAAGATGCCGGTCTCGGACTTCATGCCTTACACCTGGTACAACACACCGAACATCCACTTCTGCACCTTCAAGGACTTCGAAGCCCTGTGCCGCGAGCGCCGCGCCCAGGTACTCGACCGCCTGGCGGTGGACCACCAGCACCGGCACAACCTGGGCAGCAAGCTGTGGCCGAACCTGCTTGGCGAGATCGGTATATACCGGGTCAGCAGCCCCGGCCTTTCGGAACACAAAGTGGCGGTGTGAGCCGCCACGCATGAGGTTTTTGCAATGAACATTCCCGAACTGGTCTTGGCCAGCCACAACGCCGGCAAGCTCAAGGAGCTGCAAGCCATGCTTGGCAACAGCGTCTGTTTGCGCTCCGTGGGCGAGTTCAGCCAGGTCGAGCCCGAGGAGACGGGCCTGTCGTTCGTCGAGAACGCCATTCTCAAGGCACGCAATGCCGCCCGTTTGTCGGGCCTGCCAGCGTTGGCCGACGACTCGGGGCTGGCAGTGGACTACCTGGGCGGCGCACCTGGCATCTATTCGGCCCGCTATGCCGATGGCCAGGGCGATGCTGCCAACAATACCAAACTGCTGCAGGCGCTGGCGGGCGTGCCGGAGGCCGAGCGCGGCGCGCAGTTCGTTTGCGTGCTGGCGCTGGTGCGGCATGCCGACGACCCGCTGCCGATCCTTTGCGAAGGGCTGTGGCACGGCCGCATCCTCGAGGCCGCTCGCGGCGAGCACGGTTTCGGCTACGACCCGTTGTTCTGGGTACCCGAGGGCGAATGCTCCAGCGCCGAGCTGCCGCCCGAGCAGAAGAACCGCTTGAGCCACCGCGCCCGCGCCATGGCGCTGCTGCGCGAGCGCCTGGGCCTGGCATGAGCGAGCTTATTCGCCGTGGCGCGCCCACGCTGCCGCCACTGGCGTTGTATGTGCACATCCCCTGGTGTGTGCGCAAATGCCCTTATTGCGACTTCAACTCCCACGCCGCCAGCCCCGAGCTGCCCGAGGATGCCTACGTCAGCGCCCTGCTCAGCGACCTGGACCAAGACCTGCCCTACGCCCAGGGCCGCGAGCTGACGTCGATCTTCTTCGGCGGCGGCACGCCCAGCCTGTTCAGTGCTCAGGCGCTGGGCCGCTTGCTGGAGGGGGTTCAGTCGCGCATCCGCTTTGCCAGCGACATCGAAATCACCCTCGAAGCCAACCCCGGTACGTTCGAGCAGGCCAAGTTCGTGGCTTACCGTAAGCTCGGCATCAATAGGCTGTCCATCGGTGTGCAGAGTTTCCAGCCGGCCAAGCTCGAAAAGCTTGGCCGCATCCATACTGGCGATGAGGCGCTGCGAGCGGCCGAGATGGCGCGCCGCGCCGGTTTCGACAACTTCAACCTCGACCTGATGCATGGGCTGCCCGACCAGAGCCTGGATGACGCGCTCGACGACCTGCGCCAAGCCATTGCCCTGGCCCCCGCGCACCTGTCGTGGTACCAGCTCACGCTGGAGCCGAACACGGTGTTCTGGAACCAGCCGCCGGAGCTGCCCGAGGACGACATTCTCTGGGACATCCAGGAAGCCGGCCAGGCCCTGCTGGCAGCCGAAGGCTACGGGCAGTATGAAGTGTCTGCCTACGCCCAGCCTGGCAAACAGGCACGGCACAACCTCAATTATTGGTCGTTCGGCGATTTCATCGGCATCGGTGCCGGCGCCCATGGCAAGCTTACCGGCCTGGACGGCAGCATTCGCCGCACCTGGAAGACGCGCCTGCCCAAGGACTACCTCAACCTGGCCAAGCCCTTCAAGGCTGGCGACAAGCCGCTGCCGGCCGAGGAGCTGCCGTTTGAATTCATGATGAACGCACTGCGCCTCACCGAAGGCGTTGACGCTGCTTTGTTCGAGGCCCGCACCGGCCTGCCGCTGGCGAGCCTGGAAACCGCCCGCCGGGTGGCTGAACAAAAGGGGCTGCTCAAGGTCGAACCGGCGCGCCTGGCGGCAACGCCCCGTGGTCAGTTGTTTCTGAATGACCTTTTGCAGCTGTTCTTGAATTAAGGATTGCCCATGGACCTGATAATGGACCTGCTCGCCACGGTTTCCCGCTGGAGCCGTAGCAACCTTTCGGAAATTTCCCTGGCATTGGTGGGCTGCGTGCTGGTGCTGTTCGGTGCCCAGTTCAAAAGCTGGGTCGAGGGCCGCCTGGGCGGCTTCGCCGGCGCCCTGCGTATCCCGGCCATGGCACTGGTGTGCCTGGTGGGCAGCGGGCTGGCGCTGGTATATGCGACCCCGTGGGTGATCAAAGGGCTGTCACAGTTCAACAACTACAGCCTGGCCCCGGTGCTGCTGGTGGTGCTGGTGCTGATCGGGGTGGTCGCGGACCGCAACTGACGCGTAGATCAACTTTGTGGGAGGGCGGCTAGCTGTGACTTCGCTAATGAGCGTCGCCCGGCAAGCCGGCCTCCCACGGGCTACAGCTTCTCGAATTTCAGGTCCCAGGTGCCATGCCCCAGCCGCTCGCCGCGGCGCTCGAACTTGGTCACCGGCCTCTCTTCGGGCCTCGGCACGCAGCCTCCGTCGGCCGCCTGATTACGGTAGCCTGGCGCTGCGTCCATCACTTCGAGCATGTACTCGGCATAAGGCTCCCAATCGGTCGCCATGTGCAGCACGCCCCCGACTTTCAGCTTGCTGCGCACCAGCTCCGCAAAGGCTGGCTGCACGATGCGGCGCTTGTGGTGGCGGCTCTTGTGCCAAGGGTCTGGGAAAAACAGCAGTAGGCGGTCCAGGCTGTTGTCGGCCACGCACTGCTTGAGCACCTCGATAGCATCGCAGTCGTAGACGCGCACGTTGCTCAGGTTTTGCGTCAGCACCCCGTTGAGCACTGCGCCAACACCTGGCCGGTGCACTTCTACGCCGATGAAATCCAGCTCCGGCGAAGCGGCAGCCATCTCCAGCAGGGAATGGCCCATGCCGAAGCCGATTTCGAAGGTGCGCGGCGCACTGCGGCCAAACACCTGGTCGAAGTCGGTCAAGCCGGCATCCAGCGGCAGGATGAAACGAGGGCCGCCGATATCCAGGCCACGTTGCTGGCCTTCGGTCATGCGGCCTGAGCGCATCACGAAGCTCTTGATGGCGCGGCGGTGCGGTTGGTCACCACCGGCCTCGGCCGGCGGTTGGTGCGAATCGGTCATCTTGCGCTCTTACTTGATCAGGCCATCCAGCGGCGAGGAAGCGCTGGCATAGAGTTTCTTGGGCATGCGGCCGGCCAGCCATGCCAGGCGGCCGGCAATGATGGCGTGCTTCATGGCCTCGGCCATCTGCACCGGGTTCTGCGCGTGGGCGATAGCCGAGTTCATCAGCACCGCTTCGCAGCCCAGCTCCATGGCGATGGTGGCGTCGGAGGCAGTGCCGACGCCGGCGTCTACCAGCACCGGCACCTTGGCCTCTTCCAGGATGATCTGCAGGTTGTAGGGGTTGCAGATACCCAGGCCCGTGCCGATCAAACCGGCCAGTGGCATTACGGCGCAGCAGCCCATCTCGGCCAACTGGCGGGCGATGATCGGGTCGTCGCTGGTGTACACCATCACATCGAAACCGTCCTTGATCAGCACTTCGGCTGCCTTGAGGGTTTCGATCACGTTGGGGAACAGGGTTTTCTGGTCGGCCAGCACTTCAAGCTTGACCAGGTTGTGCCCATCGAGCAGCTCACGGGCCAATCGGCAGGTGCGCACTGCCTCGATGGCGTCATAGCAGCCAGCGGTGTTGGGCAGGATGGTATAGCGGCTGGGCGGCAGCACGTCGAGCAGGTTCGGCTCACCAGGGTTCTGGCCGATGTTGGTGCGACGCACGGCCACGGTGACGATTTCGGCACCCGAAGCCTCGATGGCCTGGCGGGTTTCTTCCAGGTCACGGTATTTGCCGGTGCCGACCAGCAGGCGCGACTGGAAGGTACGGCCAGCCACGGTAAAGGGCTTGTCGCTGCGAACGATGCTCATGGGGCATTCCTCGTTATCTGGCGCGAAAGAACGGTGGGTGGCGCAGGGCTTCAGCCGCCACCGATCGCATGGACCACTTCGACCTGGTCACCTTCGTTCAGCGCCGTGGCGGCATGCTGGCTGCGTGGCACGATATCCAGGTTCAGCTCTACCGCGACCCGCCGCCCCGCCAGCTCCAGATGCGCGAGCAAGGCTTCGACGGTGGTGCCGTCGGGCAGTTCGAAAGGTTCGCCATTGAGTTGAATGCGCATGCGGTGGCAGCCATCAGGTTCGTTTGGGGTTGGCATTCTACCCACAACTGCCGGCGCCACCAAGGCACCCTGGGGCCGTTCGTCTCAGCCCAGGCTCAGTGCGACCAGCCCCAGGCAGAGCCAGCCGGCCAGAAACATCAGCCCCCCAAGAGGCGTGATGATGCCGAGTTTGCCCACGCCGGTCAGGGTCAGCAGGTAGAGGCTGCCGGAAAACAACACGATGCCCAGTGTGAACAGCGCCCCGGCCCACCCCACCAGCCGCCCCGGCAAATGGTTGGCCAGCAGCGCCACCCCGAACAGTGCCAGCGCGTGAATCAGTTGGTATTGCACGCCGGTCTGGAAGATCGCCAGGTACTCAGGCGTCAGCCGGCTTTTAAGGCCGTGGGCAGCGAAGGCGCCCAGCCCAACGCCGGTGAAGCCAAAAAAGGCAGCCAGCATCAGGAAAATCTTCAGCATCGGGCAGCTCCGTTTCCAATGGGGTTCGATCTGTATAATGGCCCGCTCTGAAGGCCGGGGCCAAGCTCATCATGCTGCGTGTGATCCTGCAACGCGTATTCAAGCTCATCAAGTGGTTCGTCGTGATCAGCGCGCTGATGGTACTGGCAATGCGCTGGGTGCCGCCGGTGGGCAGCGCCCTGATGGTCGAGCGCAAGGTCCAGTCCTGGATCAGCGGCAAGCCCATTGACCTGCAGCGCACCTGGCAGCCGTGGGAGCGCATATCGGACGATCTGAAACTCGCCGTGATCGCCGGCGAAGACCAGAAATTTTCCAGCCACTGGGGGTTCGATATCAGCGCCATTCGTGCAGCCTTCCTGCACAACGAGCAAGGGGGGTCGATTCGCGGTGCCAGCACCCTGAGCCAGCAGGTGGCGAAGAACCTGTTCCTTTGGTCAGGGCGAAGCTACCTGCGCAAGGGCCTCGAAGCCTGGTTCACCGCCTTGATCGAGGTGATGTGGCCCAAGCAGCGGATTCTGGAGGTCTACCTCAACACGGCAGAATGGGGCTCAGGCGTATTTGGCGCGCAAGCAGCGGCGCAGTACCACTTCGGCGTAAACGCCGCTGCTCTTTCACGCCAGCAGGCCAGCCAGCTGGCCGCCGTACTGCCCAACCCACGGAACTGGAGCGCCAGCCGCCCCAGCGCCTACGTTGCCCGGCGTGCGGCCTGGATCCGCCAACAGATGGGCCAATTGGGCGGCGATGAATACCTCAAGACCCTCAACAGCAGCCGCAGCGCGCCTTGGCGCTAGCGCAAAGCAAATCGCCCGGCAAAGGCCGGGCGATCGGTGCAGCGGTGGCGTCAAGCCTCGATTGAACCCTTGATCTTGTTCATCGCGTTCTTTTCAAGCTGGCGGATACGCTCGGCCGACACGTTGTACTTCTCTGCCAGCTCATGCAGCGTAGCCTTCTCTTCGGCCAGCCAGCGCTGATAGAGAATGTCACGGCTACGTTCATCCAGCACTTGCAGGGCCTGGTGCAAGCTGGCATTGGCGCTGTCGCTCCAATCGGCATCCTCGAGCTGCTTGGCAGGGTCGTAGCGATGGTCTTCGAGGTAGTGCGCTGGCGATTGGTAGGCGCTGTCGTCGTCAGCCTCTGATGCCGGGTCGAACGCCATGTCCTGGCCGGTCAGCCGGCTTTCCATCTCTCGCACTTCCCGAGGCTCAACCCCAAGGCTTTCGGCCACGCGATGCACTTCGTCGTTGTTCAACCAGGCCAGGCGTTTTTTCTGGCTGCGCAGGTTGAAGAACAGCTTGCGCTGCGCTTTGGTGGTGGCAACTTTCACGATGCGCCAGTTGCGCAGGATGAATTCGTGGATCTCGGCTTTGATCCAGTGCACGGCAAACGACACCAGGCGCACGTTCATCTCTGGGTTGAAACGTTTGACCGCTTTCATCAGGCCAACGTTACCTTCCTGGACCAGATCTGCCTGGGCCAGGCCATAGCCGGAGTAGCTGCGAGCGATGTGCACCACAAAGCGCAGGTGCGCCATGACCAGCTCACGGGCTGCGTTCAGGTCTTGCTCGTAATACAGACTCTCGGCCAGCTCGCGCTCCCGCTCAGGCGACAGCAGCGGAATGCTGTTGACCGTATGCACGTAGGCCTCAAGGTTCGCACCTGGGACCAGCGCATATGCAGGTTGCAAGGATTGGGTCATTTAATGAACCTCCGAAACTCAGACTCGCGCTCCGCGGAGCGCTGACCAATAAGACCGGGAACCTAGAACCAAGTTCCTTTTTGAAGAACGGTCTTTGACGTCAAAAATTCAACCGATCAGCGGGGCGCCAGCTCTCTCAAGTGCTTGGCCACCGCGATCCATGCCCCGATATACCCCAACAGGACAGCCCCAAGCAAGAGCGAAACCCCATCAGAGGCGGGCACCCCGCCGAGTGCGAAATCGCTGCCATACAATTCCGATAGCCCCACGACGGACTCGTTCAACCAATTTAACCCGTAGGCCAGGATCGCCCAGGCGAAGATCCCGGCACCAAAGCCGTAGATCGCGCCCATATACAGGAAGGGCCGCCGTACATAGGCGTCAGTGCCGCCCACAAGCTTGATCACCTCGATCTCTACCCGGCGGTTTTCGATGTGCAGGCGAATTGTGTTACCAATCACGAGCAGAAGCGCGGAAATAAGCAACACGGCCAAGCCAAAGATGAAGCGATCCCCTAGCTTCAGGATCGCCGCCAACCGCTCGACCCATACCAGGTCGAGCTGGGCCTGCTGCACCTTGGGCAGCCCAGCCAATTGCTCGCGTAGCGACTCCAGCGCGGCCTTGTCGACCTCCAGCGGCGTCACCACCACCGTGCCGGGCAGCGGGTTGTCGGGCAGCTCCTTGAGCGCCTCACCCAACCCCGACTGCTGCTGGAACTCCTTCAGTGCCTCGGCGCGGCTGATGTACTCGGCGTCGGCAACCCCGGCGAGGGATTTGGCGCGCTCCACCAGCGCCTGGCCGTCGGCGTCGCTGGCGTTGATGTCCATATAAAGGGAGATCTGCGCCGCGCGCTGCCACGAGCCGCCCAAGCGCTCCACGTTCTTGAGCAGCAACGAAAGCCCCATGGGCATGCTCAGCGCCACGGCCATCACCAGGCAGGTGAAAAGGCTGCCGAAAGGCTGGCGCCCCAGGCGCTTGAAGCTGTCGGCAATGCTCGCGCGATGGCTTTCGAGCCAGGCGTGGAACAACGTGCCGAAATCCGGCCCGTCGTCATCGCCTTTGCGGTTTTTCTTGTCTTTCGGTGGCTGCGGGTCGGCCGCCTTGGGCGCGACGCGGTCAGACATCTTGGGGTTGCGGGTAGCGCTCATTGCCCCGCCTCCCCGTCGCCGATCAAGCGGCCGCGCTGCAGGGTCAGCATTCGGTGCCGCATGCGCGCAATGAGCGCCAGGTCATGGCTGGCGATCAGCACGCTGGTGCCAAGCCGGTTGATGTCTTCGAATACACCCATGATCTCCGCCGCCAGCCGTGGGTCGAGGTTACCTGTGGGTTCGTCGGCCAGCAGCAGGGCGGGCCGGTGAACGATGGCGCGAGCGATGCCGACCCGCTGTTGCTGCCCGGTGGACAGGTCACCTGGGTACAGATCGCCTTTTTCGCTCAAGGCCACACGGTCGAGCGCCGAATCGACGCGCTTGGCGATTTCTGCTTTGGAAAGCCCCAGTATCTGCAGCGGCAGCGCGATGTTGTTGAACACCGTGCGATCGAACAGCAACTGGTGGTTCTGGAACACCACGCCAATCTGCCGGCGGAGAAAGGGTATCTGCGCGTTGCTGATTTGCCCCAGGTCTTGCCCTGCAAGCAGCAGCTTGCCGCTGGTGGGCCGCTCCATCGCGAGCAATAACCGCAGCAAGGTACTTTTACCCGCACCGGAGTGGCCGGTAACGAACAGAAACTCGCCACGGCGCACGCGAAAGCTCAACTCATGCAGGCCTACATGGCCGTTGGGGTAGCGCTTGCCAACCTGCTCGAAACGGATCATGCCCGCTCCCGTTCGGCGAACAAGGCCTGCACGAAAGGCCGGGCTTCGAAAGTACGCAGGTCGTCGATGCTCTCGCCCACGCCGATATAGCGAATCGGCAAATTGAATTGCTTGGCCAAGGCGAAAATCACGCCGCCCTTGGCAGTGCCGTCCAGCTTGGTCAGGGCAAGGCCGGTGAGCGCTACGGACTGATTGAAATGCTTGGCCTGGTTGATCGCGTTCTGGCCGGTGCCGGCGTCGAGTACCAGCAACACCTCGTGAGGGGCCGATTCGTCGAGCTTGCCCATCACCCGGCGAACCTTCTTGAGCTCCTCCATGAGGTTGTCTTTGGTGTGCAGGCGGCCAGCAGTGTCAGCGATCAGCACATCGATGCCTCGGGCCTTGGCAGCCTGCAGTGCATCGAAAATCACCGACGCGGAGTCTGCACCGGTGTGCTGGGCGATTACCGGAATACGGTTGCGCTCGCCCCACACTTGCAGCTGCTCCACCGCTGCCGCGCGGAACGTATCGCCGGCAGCGAGCATGACCTTCTTGCCTTCGAGTTGGAACTTGCGCGCCAGCTTGCCGATGGTGGTGGTTTTGCCGGCGCCGTTGACGCCCACTACCAAGATCACGAATGGGCCTGTGCCTGGTTCGATCTGCAGCGGTTTTTCGACCGGGTCGAGCATGCTGGCGAGCTCGTCCTGCAGCGCGCCATAGAGCGCCTGGGCATCGGTCAGCTGCTTGCGCGCAACCTTCTGGGTGAGGTTACGTACGATCACCGAGGTCGCTTCCACCCCTACATCAGCGGTGAGCAGGCGGGTTTCGATTTCGTCGAGCAGGTCATCGTCGATGGCCTTCTTGCCCAGGAACAGGCTCGCCATGCCCTCGCCGATACTGGCGCTGGTTTTACTCAAGCCCTGCTTGAGGCGCGCGAAGAAACCGGCCTTGGTTGGCTCGGGCGTGGCCGCAAGGGCAGGAATAGGAAGCTCTGGCTCAGGCGCAGGCTCGGTAGCGCCATGCACAGGCGGCAGGGGCGCAGGCTCTGGCTCCGGTTCGAAAGCCACGGGCTCGAAGGCCACCGGCAATGCCGGCACCGAGGGCGCATCAGTTTGCGGGGGCTGGATGGCTTCAGGCTCGGGCTCGGGCTCGGGCGCAAGCACCGGCTCCGGCGCCATGGCCACCGCGTGTTCAGCGGAAACTTCAGCCGCCGAAGGCTCGGGCACTGGTGCCGAAGCCGGTTCGGGCGAAGCCTCTGGCTGCGGCGCTGCAGCTTCTTCCTGGGGCTTCTTGCGCCACCAGCCGAACAGGCCTTTTTTCTCAGTGGCCGGGGCCGCGGCTTTTTTGTCGTCGTTGGAACCAAACATGGAAGGTGGCTATCTCACGCTAGCGAAACGCCAGTGCGGCGTTTCGAGGAATTCTCGACATCGCAGAACAGACTGCATTTTACCCGGCACGTTCACGAGTAACGTTTTGTTCAGGTGATTGGCGGGATATCCGCTGACCAGGCGCGGCGGAAGCAGTATCCTAGCACCTCATCGCCCTGCCGCGCTAAGCCCGGTTAGGCCCCTCGACAGGTTTGGATTCCCCATGAACGCATTAGCACGCCGCCTCGCAGGCCTGCTCGCCGGCGCGGTATGCCTGCCCCTGGCGGCCCTCGCCGCCGAGCCACAGCCCACCACTGAATTCACCCTCGCCAACGGCCTCAAGGTCGTGGTGCGCGAAGACCATCGCGCGCCGATCGCCGTATCGCAGATCTGGTACAAGGTCGGTTCAAGCTATGAAACGCCCGGGCAGACCGGGCTTTCACACGCCCTTGAACACATGATGTTCAAAGGCAGCAGCAAGCTGGCAGCCGGGGAAGCCTCCCGCGTATTGCGCGACCTGGGCGCCGAGGAAAACGCCTTCACCAGCGACGACTACACCGCCTTCTATCAGGTGTTGGCGCGCGACCGGCTGCCAGTCGCCTTCGAGCTGGAGGCCGATCGCATGGCCACCCTCGCCTTGCCGGCCGACGAGTTCAAGCGCGAGATCGAAGTCATCAAGGAAGAGCGCCGCCTGCGCACCGATGACAAACCGACGCAAAAAGCCTTCGAGATGTTCAAGGCCGCAGCGTACCCGGCCAGCGGCTACCACACCCCTACCATCGGCTGGATGGCCGACCTGGACCGCATGTCTATCGAAGACCTGCGCCACTGGTACCAGAGCTGGTACACCCCAAACAACGCGACGCTGGTAGTGGTCGGCGACGTGAAGCCCGACGAGGTCAAGGCACTGGCGGAAAAATGGTTCGGCGCCATCCCACGGCGCGAGACCCCGCCGGCCAAGCTGCCGCTGGAGCTGGCAGCGCCCGGCGAGCGCCTGCTTACCCTGCATGAGCGCACCCAGCTGCCCAGCCTGATCATGGGCTTCAACGTGCCGGGCCTGGCCACTGCCAGCGACCCGCGCAGCGCCAATGCCCTGCGTTTGATCGAAGCGCTGCTCGACGGCGGCTACAGCGCCCGTTTGTCTTCTCGGCTGGAACGTGGCCAGGAGCTGGTGTCGGGCGTTTCGGCAAACTACGACCCCTACAACCGGGGCGACAGCCTGTTCACCCTCAGCGCCACCCCCAACGTGCAGAAGCACAAGACCCTCGCCGACGTAGAGAAAGGCCTGTGGCAACAGCTCGACGAGCTCAAGGCCAAGCCCCCTACCGCCCAGGAGCTGGAACGGGTGCGCGCTCAGCTGATAGCCGGCATCGTGTTCCAGCGTGACTCGATTTCCAGCCAGGCCATCGCCATCGGCCGGCTCGAAACCGTGGGCTTGTCCTGGAAGCTGATCGACAGCGAAGTAGACGACCTGCAGAAGGTCACTCCCGAAGATGTCCAGGCCGCCGCTCGCGCCTTCTTTACCCGCGACCGCCTTACCGTCGCCCATGTATTGCCGCAGGAGGCCGCCCAATGAGCCATCGCCAGGCACTCTCCGCACTGCTGGCCGCCTGCCTGCTGGCCAGTGGCACCCAAGCGATCGCCGATGAACCCGCGCCGGCCCACAAGGGCCTGGAAACCGTTGCCCAGCTCAGCCAGGCGGCGCCGGTGCACCGCGAGCTGAACGTGCAACGCTGGACGACCGAGGCTGGGGCCCGGGTGATGTTCGTCGAGGCCCATGAACTGCCGATGTTCGACCTGCGCCTGACCTTCGCCGCCGGTAGCAGCCAGGACGGCAAGCAGCCCGGGCTTGGCCTGCTCACCAACGCCATGCTCAACGAAGGTGTCGCAGGCAAGAGCGTCGAGGCCATTGCCCAGGGCTTCGAGGGCCTGGGCGCCGACTACGGCAACGGCTCCTACAAGGACATGGCCGTGGCCACCCTGCGCAGCCTGTCAGCCAGCGACAAGCGCGAGCCTGCGGTGCAACTGTTCAGCGAAGTGGTAGGCCGCCCTACCTTCCCAGCCGATTCCCTGGCGCGCATCAAGAACCAGTTGCTCGCCAGCTTCGAGTTTCGAAAGCAGAACCCCGGCTACCTGGCCAGCAGTGCCTTCGCCGAACAGCTCTACGGCCAGCACCCCTACGCACACAACAGCGAAGGCGACGCCCAGAGCGTGAAAGCCATTACCCAGGAACAGTTGCGCGCCTTCCACAAGCGGGCCTATGCGGCGGGCAACACGGTGATCACCCTGGTGGGCGACCTGACGCCGGAGCAGGCCAAGGCCATCGCAGAGCAAGTGTCGCATGCCCTGCCCAAGGGCCCGGCGCTGCCACCGATGCCTGAGCCGGCGGAGCCCAAGGCCGGTATTACTCATATCGAGTTTCCGTCCAAGCAGACCCACCTGCTGCTGGGCGAGCTGGGCATCCAGCGCACCGACCCCGACTTCGCCGCCCTGAGCATGGGCGCGCAAATCCTGGGTGGCGGCGCCTTCGGTACCCGCCTGATGAGCGAGGTGCGGGAGAAACGCGGCCTGACCTACGGCGTTTACGCAGGCTTCACCGCAATGCAGGCCAAAGGCCCTTTCAGCATCAGCCTGCAAACGCGTGCCAATCAGAGCCAGGGCACCCTGGAGCTGGTGCAGAGTATCCTGCGCGACTACCTCAAGACCGGCCCGACCGAGCAGGAGCTCGCCGACGCCAAGCGCGAGCTGGCTGGTAGCTACCCGCTCACCAACGCCAGTAACGCTGCCATCGCCGGGCAACTGGGGGCCATGGGGTTCTACAACCTGCCGCCCAGCTTTCTCGAAGACTTCATGAGCCAGTCCCAGGCCCTGACGGTTGAACAAGTGCGCGATGCGATGAGCAAGCACCTGGATGCAGACAAGCTCGTCGTAGTCACGGTGGGCCCAACGGTCGAACAGCAAGCGCTGCCCGCGCCGTCCGACACCCCGGCCGTACAACCCATGGGCGTCCCGGAGCATTGATGGCTATCGCACCTAAAACCAAAGCCCACGGCGGCACCGGCCAGCTACGCATTATCGGCGGCCAGTGGCGCAGCCGCCGCCTGAGTTTCCCGGAGGGGCCAGGCTTGCGGCCTACTCCCGACCGGGTTCGCGAAACCCTGTTCAACTGGCTGGCACCCTACGTCGAGGGGGCCAGGGTGCTTGATCCCTTCGCAGGCAGCGGTGCGCTGTATCTTGAGGCGCTCTCCCGGGGTGCAGCCATGGGGCTGGCGCTGGATGCCAATACCACGGCCATCGCCAGCCTGCGGCAGAACCTCGACCTGCTCAAATGCGCCACCGGCCAACTGCTGCACACCGATGCGGTGCGTTACCTGAGCAATCAGCCCGTTCACGCTTTCGACCTGGTGTTTCTCGACCCGCCCTTTCACCAGAACCTGCTGGCCCCCACCTGCGAGCTGCTCGAACGCCTGGGCTGGCTAGCGCCAGCGGCATGGGTGTACACCGAAAGCGAAACGGCACCCTCCCAATCTGGCCTGCCTGGTAACTGGCGGCTGCACAGGGAGAAAAAAACTGGCCAGGTGCACTACGCCCTGTGGCAGCGCGACGCCTGACCCGATGGCGGCGCTTGCATCGTTCACGCCGGCCTTCGGGCTGGGGAACCCCCACCTGCAAACCCTGTGGGGCCCGCTGTGGCGCAAAATGCCGCCCCTGGAGCGGCAACGTGAGCGGCTCTGGCTGGCTGACGGCGACTTCATCGACGTCGACTGGCACGGCCCTCACCAGGCGCATACCCCCTTGGTGCTGGTGCTGCACGGGCTGACAGGTTCTTCGAACTCACCGTACGTTGCAGGCCTGCAACGCGCCCTGGGTGCCGTTGGCTGGGCCAGTGCAGCGATCAACTGGCGAGGCTGCTCCGGCGAGCCCAACTTGCTAGCGCGCAGCTACCACTCCGGCGCCAGCGAAGACCTGGCCGAGATCATTTCGCTGCTGGCTGCGCACCGCCCCATGGCACCGCTTTATGCCGTCGGCTATTCGCTGGGCGGCAACATTCTGCTCAAGTACCTGGGCGAAACGGGCCGGGATTCTCCCATCCAGGGCGCCGTAGCGGTGTCAGTGCCCTATCGCCTCGACCAATGCGCTGATCGCATCGCCTTGGGCTTCTCACGTATCTACCTGCGTCATTTCATGCGCGAGATGCTCGGCTACCTGCAGCTCAAGCAGGCTCGCTTTCAACAGGAGGGCCGCCTTGATGCCCTGGCCAGCCTGCGCGCCCTGGGCACACTCGACGGCATTCGTGATTTCTGGCAATTCGACGGCCGCGTGACCGCACCACTGCACGGGTTCGACAGCGCCCAGGACTATTACCGGCAAGCTTCCAGCCGTTACTACCTGGGCGGCATCACCACGCCGACGTTGTTGATCCAGGCCGAAGATGACCCCTTCGTGTTTCGCCACAGCTTGCCCGAGCCCCACGAGCTGCCTGCTTGCACCACCTTCGAACGCCATGCCCGTGGCGGGCATGTCGGTTTCGTCGAGGGCAGCCTGCGCGCCCCGGCGTATTACCTGGAGCGGCGCATTCCGCAGTGGCTGATGGCTCAGGCCCCCGTGGCTTGAGGCCGCTGCGGGTCAGTGATCCATTCGCTCCAGGAGCCGGCGTAGAGCTTGCCGAGGGGGTAACCTGCCAGGCACATGGCGAACAGGTTATGGCAGGCCGTTACACCCGAGCCGCAATAAGCCACCAACTGCTCAGGCGGGCGATTGCCAAGGGCGGCGGCAAAACGCCGGCGAAGGGTTTCAGGCGCCAGGAACCTCCCGTGCTCATCCAGATTGCCGGTGAACACCAGGCACTGAGCGCCTGGAATATGCCCGGCCACGGGGTCGATAGGCTCCACTTCGCCGCGAAAACGCGCCTCGGCCCGCGCGTCTACCAACGTAAGGCGCTCCTCTCCCAGCCGATCAAGCAGCTGCTGTGCGGTGACAACCATGCTTGCATCCGGCTTGCCTGAAAAAAGCCCGTGGGCTTTATGCGGAGGGTCCAGGCTCAGCGGTAGGCGGGCGTCGTGCCAGGCCTTGATGCCTCCGTCGAGCAAATAGACGCCACTGCGCTTACCCAGCCAGGCCAGCAGCCACCATGCGCGAGCGGCATAAGCACCATTGCCATCGTCATAGAGCACCACCTGGCTGTCGGCATTCACACCGAACGCCTGCAGCCGCTCCAGCAGGTGGCCGGGGGTGGGCAGAGGGTGCCGGCCGGTGACCCCTTTGACCACCTTGCTCGACAGGTCGCGTTCCAGGTCAGCGAAATGAGCACCTTCAAGGTGGCCTTCGTTGTAACTGCGCCGGCCGTAGTCGGGGTCTTCCAGCGAAGAGCGGCAGTCGAGCACGACCAGGTTGCGTTCGCCAAGGCGTGGGGCCAAGGCTTGCGGGGTGATCAGTTGGGCGATGGGCATGGCGATTTGGGTTCCGGCAAATGCTGGGTTGATCGGCGGCGGCGGCACAAGTTCCGCTTAGCCGAGTCCTTGTTCGTCGTCCATCATGAGCGGTGTGAAGAACTCGTCCATCAGACTTTCGACGCCCCCTCGCCAGTCAGGCTGCACAAACCCATACACCAGCGATAGCACTTGGTAACAGCCACGGCGTATGACGTCGCGCTCGCGGTCGGGCTGCGGCCCGCTGGTGCAGCGGTAGCGCACCCAGGCAGTCAGGACAATCCACAGGTTGAGGGTCAGCGCCTCGGCCTGGCGCTCGCCTACCACCACGATCCCCGCTTCATTGAAGGCTGCGACCAGTTTGCCCCCCTGTGCGATGCATTGCCGGGAGAACACACGATAGCGGCTGGCAAGCACCTCGTCGCTGGCCAACAGGTGCTCGAGGTCGCGATAGAAGAAACGGTATTGCCATAGCAGTTCCAACAGGCAGGAAAGGTATGCACTGAGGTCGCCGATGCCCGGCGCGCGCTCCTGGGGCAGCTGCATGGCCTCTTTGACGGCCGCTTGATAGCGCTCGAACAGCACCGCCACGATCGCCTGCTTGTTGGCGAAGTGGTAGTAGAGGTTGCCGGGGGAAATGTCCAGGTGAGCAGCGATATGGTTGGTACTGACACTACGCTCGCCCTGCTGGTTGAACAGCTCCAGGCTGGCCTGGACAATGCGTTCAGGGGTCTTCATGCAGTAGAACTACCTGTCTGTTGGGGGGGCTATCTTAGCCAGCGAAGCGGCCGATGCAAAAGCCGGCTTGGCAGGCGTGCTTGGCCGGTGCCGGTTGCTACGCTACCATGCGACACTTCAACCGGCCTCGATCAGGACACCGCGATGAACCGAGTGTTGTACCCAGGCACCTTCGACCCCATTACCCGGGGCCACGGCGATCTGGTCGAACGCGCCTCGCGCCTGTTCGACACCGTGGTGATCGCGGTAGCGGCAAGCCCCAAGAAAAACCCACTGTTTGCCCTTGAACAACGGGTTGAACTGGCGCGTGAGGTTACCCGGCACCTGCCCAATGTCGAGGTGATGGGGTTTTCCAGCCTGCTGGCGCAATTCGCCAAGGAACAGGGGGCCAACGTATTGCTGCGTGGGCTGCGTGCCGTGTCCGATTTCGAATACGAGTTTCAGCTCGCGAACATGAACCGCCAACTGGCACCGGACGTCGAGAGCCTGTTTCTTACACCGTCGGAACGTTATTCGTTCATCTCCTCGACCCTGGTACGGGAGATCGCAGCCCTGGGGGGCGACATTTCCAAATTCGTGCACCCGGCAGTGGCCGACGCATTGACGGCGCGCTTTCCTCGCTAAGCCACGGGCGTGCATCGCACGCCACAATGGGGCAAAATGGGCCATCCGTTTTGCCTATGCCCATGAGCGCAAGCCTGGGCCGGAGTCTCAATGTCCCTGATCATCACCGACGATTGCATCAACTGCGACGTCTGCGAACCCGAGTGCCCGAACGCCGCCATCTCGCAAGGCGAGGAGATCTACGTGATCGACCCGAACCTGTGCACCCAATGCGTGGGCCACTACGACGAGCCGCAATGCCAGCAGGTTTGCCCGGTCGACTGCATCCCGCTGGATGAAGCCCACCCGGAAACCGAAGAACAACTGATGGAAAAATATCGCCGCATCACCGGCAAGGCCTAGCGCTGCCGGTTGTAGCCGCTTTCAGTACAGCCCAGGCAGCGCACGAAGGCCGCCTTGCCGGGCTCGACCACCAACGCCTTGCCCGAAGCACCCACATTGCCGCCGGCAGCGGTGAACGGTAACGCCACCACGAACAGCCCCGCCCCTACCACGGTAGCTGCGATCAGCAACGGCCGGGCGATGAGCAGGTCGCCGATCATGGCGAAGGCAGGCGGGTTCTGGATCTGATAAGTGGCATCCCCGGTCGTGCTGGTCTCGCCGCTGAGCTCGGCCCAGGCAGGCATGGCTTGCGCGGCCAGGCACAGGGCCAGCGAAAGGGATAACACGCGAAACGGCTTCATGGCACGGTCCTTCTGCTGTGCGGGGCTCGGTGGAAATACACCTCACTATATCAGCGGCGCAGGGTTTGTCAGTTTACGGCCTGTAGCGCAGTTGTATTCATTTTTGGCACGTGCCGCAGAACACGCTGGCACGCTGGCCCAGCCGTACTTCGCGCAGCGCTCGCCCGCAGACCTTGCACGGCTCGCCACCTCGGCCGTAAGCGAACAGCTCCTGCTGAAAATAGCCCGGCTGGCCGTCACCACCGATGAAATCACGCAACGTGGTGCCGCCGCGCTCGATGGCATTGGCCAGGATACGCTTGATCTCCTGCGCCAACCGCAGGTACCGCGCACGAGAAACGCCGCCGGCCTCGCGGCGCGGGTCGATACCGGCAGCGAACAGGGCTTCGGTGGCGTAGATGTTGCCCACGCCCACCACCACGGCGTTATCCATGATGAAAGGCTTGATCGCCATCATCCGCCCACGGGATAGCTGAAACAGCCGCTCGCCGTCGAACAGGTCGGTCAGGGGCTCTGGGCCAAGGCGCTTGAGCAGCTCGTGGGCATGAGGGTTGGTGCTCCACAGCATGGCGCCGAAGCGCCGCGGGTCGGTGTAGCGCAGGGCCACGCCTGATTCCAGCTCGATATCGACGTGCTCATGTTTGAGCGGCGGCTGGTCAACCGGCACCAGCCGCAGGTTGCCTGACATGCCCAGGTGGCAGATCAAGGTACCGGCCTCGGCATTTATGAGCAGGTATTTGGCACGCCGCTGCACCTCGACGATGCGCTGCCCTGAAAGCCGCGCATCGAGGTCGTCGGGGATCGGCCAGCGCAGCCGGCGGTCACGCACCACCACACGGCTGACCCGCTGGCCTTGCAGATGCGGGGCTATGCCGCGGCGGGTAGTTTCGACCTCTGGCAGTTCCGGCATGTCAGTGGCTACCCAACTCGCGAATGTTCACCATCAGGTTATCGAACTCGTACTCGGACAACCCGACGTAGTCGAGCACCAGCGGCCCGACCGCCTCCCATTCGTGGTCGACGCTCTGCCCGCCGATCACCTGGTAGGATGCGCTGATGTGTTCGGCCATCTTCAGGATCGAAAGCAGGTTCTTGAGCGGCACCTGCTGGGCTGACTCGTCGGCGAAGATCGCCAGGGCATTGTGATGATTGGCGATGGCCGCGCAGACGTTCTCCGGCAACCGCCAGGAACGCGCCGTGTAGTAACCCACAACGGCATGGTTGGTATTGAGGGCTGTGTTTTCGCTGTCGACCACCCGCGTGTCAGGGCCGGCATTTGCATAGGCCTGCTCAAGCACCTGCATGTAGTTGGGAAAGCGCTTTAGCATCAGCGGCACGCCGCAATCGTGGAACAGCCCGAGCGCATAGGCTTCATCGGCCGCCTGCGAGCCCAGGCGCTTGGCCAGGGTGGCGCAGCAGTTGGCGACGTCCTGAGCGGTATCCCAGAAACGGTTGAGGGTGACGATGGTTTCGTCACTCATCTCGCCCTTGATCGACTGAGCGTTGATCAGGTTGATCACCGAGCGGCTGCCAAGCAGGTTCACCGCCTTCTGGATCGAGGCGATCCGGTTGGCCAGCCCGTAATGGGGCGAATTGATGATCTTGAGCAAGGCGCCGGAGAGGCCCGGGTCCTGTGCGATCAGCCGGGCGATCGCGTTCAGGTCCGGGTCGGGCATGTACTGCTCCATCTGCAGGTCGACGAGAATCTGCGGCTGCGGCGGCACGCTGATGCCTTGCAGCGCCTGTTCGATCTGCTCGGGGGACAACTCTAACGACATGGCGGCACGCTCCGAATAGACCTTGGATTCTACTCCTGCCCCGGCACTTTTAGCACAGGGTTTGGCCGAGCGGCACTCCGGTTTGATGACAGCAGGCTGCACCTCTATACTTTCGGCCCTTTTCCCGGAGCACCACCATGGCCCTCCCCAGCCTTCGCCTCAAAGCCAACGCCGACCGCCGCCTGCGCGCTGGGCACCTGTGGGTGTACAGCAACGAGGTCGACGTTGCGGCCACCCCGCTCAACCGCTTCGGGGCCGGCGAGCAGGCGGTGCTGGAGGCCGCGAACGGCAAGCCACTGGGGATTGTGGGCGTAAGCCCGAACAACCTCATCTGCGCCCGGGTGTTGTCACGCGACCCGAAACTGGCGCTGGACAAATCGCTGCTGGTGCATCGCCTGAACGTGTGCCTGTCGCTGCGCGAGCGCCTGTTCGACAAGCCCTTCTACCGCCTGGTGTATGGCGACTCCGACTTGCTGCCGGGCCTGGTCGTCGACCGCTTTGGCGATCACCTGGTCGTGCAGCTGGCCTCGGCGACCATGGAGGCGCACAAGGAAGACGTCCTGGCGGCACTGGTGCAGGTGTTGCAACCGCGCGGCATCCTGTTCAAGAACGACTCCTCTGCACGCGACGCCGAAGGCCTGGAGCGCTATGTCGAAACCGTGTTCGGCGTGGTGCCGGAGTGGGTGCCGTTGGAAGAGAACGGCGTAAAGTTCGAGGCGCCCGTGATGCAGGGGCAAAAGACCGGCTGGTTCTACGACCACCGCATGAACCGTGCGCGCCTTGCACCCTACGTCAAAGGCAAGCGCGTGCTCGACCTGTTCAGCTACATCGGCGGCTGGGGCGTGCAGGCAGGCGCATTCGGGGCGAGCGAGGTGTTTTGCGTCGATGCATCGGCCTTCGCACTGGACGGCGTCGAACGTAACGCAGCCCTGAACGGCATCGCCGAAAAGCTCACGTGTGTCGAGGGCGACGTCTTCGAAGCGTTGCGCGAACTCAAGGCGGCTGAAGAGCGTTTTGACGTGATCATCGCCGACCCGCCTGCCTTCATCAAACGCAAGAAAGACCTCAAGAACGGTGAAGGTGCCTACCGCCGCTTGAACGAGCAGGCCATGCGCCTGCTGGCCCGCGACGGTATCCTGGTCAGCGCTTCGTGCTCGATGCACCTGCCCGAAGATGACCTGCAGAACATCGTGCTCACCAGTGCCCGCCATCTGGACCGCAACGTCCAGCTGCTCGAACGCGGCAGCCAGGGCCCCGACCACCCGGTGCACCCGGCCATCGGCGAAACCCGCTACATCAAGAGCCTGACCTTCCGCGTACTGCCCAACAGCTGACCGCCCCGGGGCCGCCGGGCTGATCGGCGGCCCCCTCTCAGGGGAAGCTTTTTTGGTAAAGTTTCCTACAGACCCGTGGGAATAGGCTGCTAGCACAGGCGTAACGTGGCCCCTATCCTGCGTCTTTCTCTGCCAGCCGTACCGTGCCGATGACCGCCCACAATCGCAATGCCACTCTGTTCCTGATTCTGACGCTCATCGTGCTTGGCGCCCTTCCGGTGGACCTCACCCTCGCCGCCCTGCCCGCCATCGCCAACCACTTCGGCCTGGCGCTGCCCGACGCAGCGCTTTGCGCCAGCCTCTACGCGCTGGGCATCGCCGCCGCTCAACCCTGGATCGGCAACCTGGTGCAACGCTGGGGGCGCAAGGCGGTATTGATAGCGGGCCTGGCGCTTTCAGGTGTAGCGGCTGCCGGGATCGTGCTGGTCGAGCAGAGCTGGGCTCTGTTGGTATTGCGCGCCCTTCAGGGGCTCGGTTGCGGCACGCTGGTGCTG
This sequence comes from Pseudomonas sp. URIL14HWK12:I12, assembly GCF_003097135.1. Taxonomy (GTDB): domain Bacteria; phylum Pseudomonadota; class Gammaproteobacteria; order Pseudomonadales; family Pseudomonadaceae; genus Aquipseudomonas. The sequence goes on along the minus strand of NZ_QEQL01000003.1, from coordinate 268,934 downwards.
GTGCATCACCTGCTCAGTGGGCGTAGCGTTCGAGGGCGGCAGTTGCTGGGGGCTCTTGCATTGCTGGCGGCATTGCTGATCGCCATCGCACCGCTGATGGGGGCTTGGCTGCAGGCGCGTTACGGCTGGCAGGTGGTATTTCTGGCCTATGAGTTTCTGGTGCTGTTCACGGTCGGCCTGATGATCGGGGTACTCGACGACACCCCCGCCGCCGGGCAAGCCAGGCCTGCCAGCTTCCGCCACGAGCTGGCGCAGCCAGGGGTGGCCGGCTACTCGGTGCTGGCAGGGCTCGCGTTCGGCTGCCAGTTCACGGCGTTGCTGGCGCTCCCGGTGGTCGGCACCCTGGTCTATGGGCTGTCGCCCTTTCAGGTCGGCTTCGCGCTATTGGGCTATGGCATCGCGGTGCTGGCCAGCGAGGCCATCGGCGGGGCGCTAGGCCAGGTACTCAGCGCTAACAACTCGATGCGCGCAGGCCTGAGCCTGCTCGCGGTGGCGTCGGCGGCGCTGGCGCTGTCACTGCGCGAGGCAAGCCCGGCCTGGTTCCTGGCCCCCTTGCTGGCCACCACCCTGGGCACCTGCCTGGTCAGGGCCACCGCTTCCAGCCAGGCGCTGGCCCTGGCCGATGACCATGACACCGCCCAAGCCCTGGGCAACAGCATCACCTTCGCATGCGCCGGCCTGTCGAGCCTGGTGGCGCTGCAGATCCAAGCCGACGTGCGCGTGGGCGTGCTGGTGATGTTTCTCGCCGCCACGCTGGTCGCGGCGCTGCTGCTGGCATCGGTGACTCAACATCAGGCCAGTGATCGCGAGGCTGTGAAGCTTTGATACAAGGGCGTTCATTCCTTGGGCTAGCGGTGTAGAATCGGTGCATTCATCGCCATTCACCCCCCGGCGGGTTTATGAGCTCGGCCCTGGCGCGCGGCGATCCCGCAGTGCTTCGGCCACACCCAGGCGGCTGGCTATCTGCCAAGTCCGCACAGGCCAAGACAGCTCGCTCTCATCCAAACCTGATTAGCCGTCCGGAGTGCTTCATGCCCGACTATCGCTCGAAAACATCCACCCACGGCCGCAACATGGCCGGCGCTCGTGCCCTCTGGCGCGCCACCGGCATGAAAGACGACGACTTCAAGAAGCCGATCATCGCCATTGCCAACTCCTTCACCCAGTTCGTCCCAGGCCACGTCCACCTCAAGGACCTCGGCCAACTGGTTGCCCGTGAAGTCGAGCGTGCAGGGGGCGTGGCCAAGGAATTCAATACCATCGCCGTAGACGACGGTATCGCCATGGGCCACGACGGCATGCTGTATTCGCTGCCCAGCCGCGAAATCATCGCCGACTCGGTCGAGTACATGGTCAACGCGCACTGCGCGGATGCCATCGTGTGCATCTCCAACTGCGACAAGATCACCCCCGGCATGCTCATGGCTGCGCTGCGCCTGAACATCCCGGTGGTGTTCGTTTCCGGTGGCCCGATGGAAGCTGGCAAAACCAAACTCGCCAGCCACGGCCTCGACCTGGTCGACGCCATGGTCATCGCCGCCGACTCCACCGCTTCCGATGAGAAAGTCGCAGAGTACGAGCGCAGTGCCTGCCCCACCTGCGGTTCGTGCTCCGGCATGTTCACCGCCAACTCGATGAACTGCCTCACCGAGGCCATGGGCTTGTCACTGCCGGGCAATGGGTCGATTCTGGCCACCCACGCCGACCGCGAGAAGCTGTTCCTCAAGGCTGGCCGTACCATCGTCGAGCTGTGCAAGCGCTATTACCACGACAACGACGAGTCGGTGCTGCCGCGCAACATCGCCAACTTCAAGGCGTTTGAAAACGCCATGACCATGGACATCGCCATGGGCGGGTCGACCAACACCATCCTGCACCTGCTGGCCGCGGCCCAGGAGGGGGAGGTGCCGTTCGACCTGCGCGACATCGACCGCCTCAGCCGCAGCGTGCCGCAACTGTGCAAGGTGGCGCCCAACACCCCGAAATACCACATGGAGGACGTACACCGCGCCGGCGGTATCTTCGGCATCCTCGGCGAGCTGGCTCGCGGCGGGCTGTTGCACACCGATGTGTCCACCGTGCACTCGCCTACCATGGCGCAAGGCATTGCCGAGTGGGACATCAAGGTCACCCAGAACCCTGACGTGCTCGAGTTCTACAAGGCAGGCCCGGCCGGCATCCCGACCCAGACCGCCTTCAGCCAGGCCACTCGATGGGACAGCCTCGATGACGACCGCGCCGAAGGCTGCATTCGTAGCTACGAGAATGCCTATTCCAAGGAGGGCGGCCTGGCCGTGCTCTACGGCAACATCGCCCAGGACGGCTGCGTGGTGAAAACCGCAGGGGTCGATGAGTCGATCCATGTGTTCGAGGGTACCGCCAAGGTGTTCGAGAGCCAGGACGGCGCCGTGCGCGGCATTTTGGCCGACCAGGTGAAAGAAGGCGATGTGGTGATCATCCGCTACGAAGGGCCCAAGGGCGGGCCGGGCATGCAGGAGATGCTCTACCCCACCTCGTACCTGAAGTCCAAAGGGCTGGGCAAGGCCTGTGCCCTGCTCACCGACGGCCGCTTCTCCGGTGGCACCTCGGGCCTGTCCATCGGCCACGCTTCGCCTGAAGCCGCCGCCGGTGGCGCCATCGGCCTGGTGCGCGACGGGGACAAGATCCTGATCGATATCCCCAACCGTGGCATCAACCTGTTGGTAGACGACGCCGAGCTCGCCGCACGCCGGGCCGAGCAGGACGCCGAGGGCTGGAAGCCTGCCGAGCCGCGCGCACGCCGCGTGACCACTGCGCTCAAGGCCTATGCCCTGCTCGCCACCAGCGCCGACAAAGGCGCTGTACGCGATAAAGCCCTGCTCGACGGCTGACCCAGCCTCACACGGGGGCCTGCCTGGCCCCCGTGCCTGCCTTACTGAATATCCTCAGGCTTGACCACTACCCACTGTTTGTCCGCAGTCACCGGCAAGCCTTCGGCTTTCTGCGCCTGGGCGTTCTGCTTGATCATCGCATTGAGCTGGTCCATGTACTTGGCCTTGCGATTGATCCACAGGTGGATACCCCCCTTGGCCGTGTCGACGCCGTGGAACAGCATGTAGCCATCACTGGTTGGCGTATCGCCCCCCACCAGTACAGGTTTCTTCCACTGGTCGATGTACGTGAGGATGGCCGCCTGCTTGCCTGCCATCCAGGTCGCGGGCGTCCATAGGTACGGCGTGATCACCAGGCCCATGTTGGCCTTCGGGTCGTAGTGGCCGGCGGCGATCTGCTTGCGCGCGGTCGTCAATTCACCCGTTTTGGGGTTTTTCAGCAGAGTGGTCACGCCGATCACGTTCTGCGGTTTGACGTTGTAACCGTACTTCGGGTCGGCGGCCACCATGCGCACCAGCTCTTCGTGGGCGGCGGTCACTACGTACACCTCGATGCCGTTTTCCATCAATTTGTTATAGAGCTCGGCCTGCCCGGTGAACACCTTCGGCGGCTGCACTTCGCTTTTGACGACCTTGTCGCCTTCGAAATAGCTCACCGGCACCGGCTTGCCCGACGCCATCAGCTCGTCTACGTAGCCTTTGAGCTGTTCGAGTGTCAGGCCGGAGAATACCTGCGCCACCCAGGGGTAACAGACCATGTCGTCGACTTCACACAGCCGGTAGTAATAGCTGAACAGGCTCTCCTTGTGGCCGTCGACGTCCTTGAAAGGCATTAGCTTCAGCGAGGGGTCCAGGTTTTCGCGCGTCAGCACGCCCTTGTTCTCGAGGTAGGGCAGCAGAGACTCCTCCAGGTCGTAGCGATAGCTGGTGTTGTCCATGTCGAACACCGCGTAATTGCCCTTGTTCGCATTGGCGGCAATCATGGCGTCGAGTTGCTTGGCCGCTTCGGCGGGCCAGTGCTTGAGCTCGGTGGCTGCACGGGCCGTGGCCGTCACTACGGTTGAGGCCAGCGCAAGGCAGGCGGCAATGACGAGGGGCTTGAACACAGGCTTCATAGGCATCGCTCCGATGGGTGATCGGAGCACGCTAGCAGATTTGCACTGAACGATTATTTCAAGGGCGACAGCGCCGGCATGCAATGCGACTTCAGGCGCGTTCCCACACTTCGAAGTGGTAAGCCGGCTTGCCCTCTACCGCCGGATTGGGCGCATCTTGCACTTTCTTCCAGGCCGAACGGTCGAACTCGGGAAACCAGGCATCACCCTGTGGAGCCAGCTCGACCCGGGTGAGGTACAGCCGGTCGGCGTGCGGCAGGCCAAGGGCATACAGCTGAGCGCCCCCGATCAGCATCACCTCGCTGGCGCCCTGCTCGCGCGCCCAGGCCTCGGCCCGCTCTATGGCCGCCGGCAGGCTGCCGAACACTTCGGCGCCCTCCAGCACCAGGCCCGGCTGGCGGCTGACGACCAGGTTCAGCCGCCCCGGCAGGGGCCGCCCGAGTGAGTCCCAGGTCTTGCGGCCCATGATGATGGGCTTGCCCAGGGTCGTGGCTTTGAAGTATTTGAAATCGCCCGGCAGGTGCCAGGGCATGCTGTTGTCGATGCCGATCACGCCGTTCTCGGCGTGGGCGGCGATCAGGCTCAGGGGAAGTGTCTTGTTCATGGCCGGAGCATAACAGAGCCGGCCTGACGCAGGTTATGCTGCCCCGGCCGCTCTGAATGGAAGACGCTGTGACTGAACTGCAACGCCTCTGGTTGACCGAAGCCATTCATTGGCGCGAAACCCACGCCGGCCCCCTGGACGATAGCGAAGCCGTGCGCCAGGCGCGCCAGCAGGGCGGCAGCCTCGAAGCCCGCTTGCAACACCGCGCCCTGATGCTGGCCGACCGCGATGGCTTGACTACCGCACTGCGCCGCTGGCGGCAGGGAGCCAGCGTGGCAATGCTGCTGTTGGCTGCCCTGGCGGTGCTCAGCGGGGCCGGCATGGCCGCCGCAGCCCTGGGCGACGGTACGCGGCCAGTGAACGTGTTCTGGGCGGTCGGCAGCCTGCTAGGCCTGAACCTGCTCATGCTAGCCGTGTGGCTGGGCGCGTTGCTGACCGGCCAGCGCCAGGCTGGCACCCTGGGCCGAGCCTGGCTGTGGCTCAGCGAGAAATGCGCGCGCGATGCCCAGGCGGCGCACTTGATTCCCTCACTGCTGCTCTTGCTGCAGCGCCGCAACCTGGCTCGCTGGCTACTGGGAACAGCCGCCAACAGCCTGTGGTTGCTGTGTGCAGGCAGCGCGTTCGCCACCTTGGTGCTGATGCTTGCGACACGCCGTTACGGTTTCGTCTGGGAAACCACATTGTTGAGCAGCGACACCTTTGTCAGCCTTACGCAGGCACTGGGCGCCCTGCCCTCGCTGCTGGGCTTTAGCGTGCCCGATACCGATGCCGTCCGTGCCAGCGGGCAAACCGCTGTGGCAGGGGCTGGCCAACCGTGGGCCACTTGGCTGTTGGGCGTGCTGTTGTGCTACGGCGTGCTGCCTCGGGCAGCTCTGGCCCTGCTGTGCTGGGCGCTGTGGCGCCGAGGCAAGCCTCGCCTGAGCGTCGACATGCTCAGCCCTTGGGCGCAAGCCCTGACCGAGCGCCTGATGCCCACCAGCGAACCCCTCGGCATCAACGACCCGGCCCCCACACTCGCTGCCCACACGCCCTCGCCGCCCCTCAACGCCACCGGCCACGGCCATGTGGCCGTGGCGATCGAACTGGACGGGGAACAGCCCTGGCCACCCCAGCTGCCCGTCGATGCCGAAGATGCCGGCGTGCTCGACGACCGGGCTTCCCGGCAGCGCCTGCTCGAACGGTTCACTCAGCACCCACCGCGGCGTTTACTCATGGCCTGCGACCCACGCCGCTCACCCGACCGCGGCACCCTGGCATTGCTCGGAGAGCTGGCCCGTAGCGCCGCCCAGGCGCGCGTCTGGCTGCTGCCTGCACCACCTGGCCAGGCATTGAACGCCGAACGCCTGGCCGACTGGCAAACTGCATTGGCCCAGGCGGGCCTGGAACAGGCCACCGTCCAGTGGCTGGAGGCCGATCATGGCTGAACCGCTGAAGCTGGCCGTCGTCGGCCATACCAACGTTGGCAAAACGTCATTGCTGCGCACACTTACCCGCGATGTGGATTTTGGCGAGGTATCTCACCGGCCCAGCACCACGCGCCACGTCGAGGGCGCCCGGCTCTCGGTCGACGGGCAGGCGCTCGTGGAGCTGTACGACACCCCGGGCCTGGAAGACGCCATTGCCCTGCTTGAGTTTTTCGACCGCCTCGACGGCCCTGGCGAGCGCCTGGACGGCCCCGAACGGGTCGAGCGCTTTCTGCAAGGCAGCGAAGCACGCCAGCGTTTCGAACAGGAGGCCAAAGTACTGCGCCAGTTGCGCGCCTGCGATGCCGGCCTTTATGTGATCGACGCCCGTGAACCCGTGCTGGCCAAATACCGCGACGAACTGGAGGTGCTGGCCGGGTGCGGCAAACCCCTGCTGCCCGTGCTCAACTTCGTCGCCGGTCATGGCCATCGAGAAGCACAGTGGCAGGAAGCACTGGCTCGGCTGGGGTTGCATGCCCGAGTCCGCTTCGACAGCGTTGCCCCGCCAGTGGACGGCGAGCAACGGCTCTATGAAAGCCTGGCGTTGTTGCTGGAGCCGGCGCGCGATACCTTGCAACGGCTGATTACCGACCACCGCGCGCAGCGCCAGCAACGGCTTGCCAGCGCCCGCCAACTGATTGCCGGCTTGCTGATCGACTGCGCCGCCTGCCGGCGAGGGGTGAGCGAAGAGGCGCAGCCTCAGGCGACCCATGCCCTGCGCCAAGCGGTGCGAGAACGTGAACAGGCCTGCGTCGAGGCCCTGCTCAAGCTCTATCGGTTTCGCCCTGGCGACGCCCAGGCGGCTGATCTGCCACTGCTCGATGGCCGCTGGGGCGATGACTTGTTCAACCCTGAGACGTTGCGCTTGCTTGGCGTGCGGGTGGGCGGAGGCATGGCGGCCGGCGCAGCGGCCGGTGCGGGGGTAGATTTGATGGTAGGCGGCCTGACCCTGGGCCTGGCGGCGCTGGCCGGTGCGCTTGCCGGCGGCGCGTTGCAGACTGCGCGTGGTTACGGGGGGCGCTTGCTGGGCAAGTTCAAGGGTGAGCGCGAACTGACCGTAGACGACGCCGTGCTACGCCTGCTGGCGCTGCGTCAACAGCAGCTGGTGCTGGCGCTGGACGCCCGAGGCCATGCCGCACTCGCTTCGGTGACCGTAGCCACTCCCAGCGAGGATCATTGGCGCCAGGGCAAGCTGCCTGTGGAGCTCAACCGGGCACGGGCACACCCGCAATGGTCGGCCCTGAACCCTGGCGCCCGGCTGGACCTGCCGGAGCGCCAGCAAACGGTCGAGCAACTGGCCGCGCGCCTTAGCGCCGAGCCAGGCGTAGGCCGTTGAACACCACCAGCAAGCTCACGCCCATGTCGGCGAACACCGCCATCCACAAGGTGGCATAACCGGCCACAGCAACCGCTAGGAACAGCGCCTTGACCACCAGCGCCAGGGCGATGTTCTGGATCAGCACGGTGCGCGTGCGCTTGGACAGCTGGATAAAAGCGGGGATTTTGCGCAGGTCGTCGTCCATCAGGGCGACATCCGCGGTTTCGATGGCCGAGTCGGTGCCCGCCGCGCCCATGGCAAAGCCCAAATGGGCACGGGCCAGCGCCGGGGCGTCATTGATGCCGTCGCCGACCATGCCAACGGCGCGCCCTTCGGCGACCAGCGACTCGATCACCGCCAGCTTGTCTTCGGGGAGCAAGTCGCCGCGGGCCTCGTCGATGCCCGCCTCACGAGCGATGGCCGCAGCGGTATGGCGGTTGTCGCCGGTCAGCATCAGGGTGCGCACGCCCATGGCATGCAACTGATCGATGGCCTCACGGCTGCTCTGGCGCAAGGTGTCGGCCACCGCGAACAGCGCCATCGGCCCCTCGGGCCCGCACAGCACCACCACCGTCTTGCCCTGGGTTTCGAAACGCTCAAGGTGCACCTCCAGCGCCGATGAACAAACACCCAACTCTTCGACCAGGCGATGGTTACCCAAGTGATAGAGGATGCCGCCCTCCTCACCGCGCACGCCGCGCCCGGGCAGCGCTTCGAAACGCTCCACGGGCAGTGGCGAGGCGTCACGCGCCAAGGCCTGCGACACCGGGTGATCAGAGCGTGCCGCCAGGCTGGCGGCCAGTTGCTGAAGGCGCTGGGGCGCCAGCGTGTCAGTCAACGGCATCCAATCGGTCTGCTCGGGTTTGCCGTGGGTCAGGGTGCCGGTTTTATCGAGGGCCAGCACCGACAGCCGATGGCCGTTTTCCAGGTGCACGCCGCCTTTGATCAAAATGCCGTGGCGCGCCGCCGCCGCCAGGGCGCTGACGATGGTCACCGGTGTCGAAATCACCAGCGCGCAAGGGCACGCCACCACCAGCAACACCAACGCACGGTACAGCCAGTCGAACCAGCCAGCACCCAGAATCAGTGGCGGCAGCACGGCAACCAGCACGGCCAGCCCAAACACGATCGGCGTGTAGAAGCGCGAGAAGTTATCCACAAAGCGTTGCGTGGGTGCACGGGCGCCTTGTGCCTGTTCGACCGCATGGATGATGCGGCTAAGGGTCGAGTCCTTGGCAAGCGCGGTTACCCGAAACTCCAGGCTGCCGGCCTGGTTGATGGTGCCGGCGAACACCCGGTCCCCAGGGTTCTTTTCTACCGGCAGGCTTTCGCCGGTAATCGGCGCCTGGTCGATGCTGGAATGGCCGCTGGTGACCTCACCATCGAGTGCCAGCCGCTCACCCGGGCGCACCCGCAACGTAGCACCGAGCGTTACGCTGGCCGCCGCCACTTCCTGCCAGCTGCCATCGGGCTGGCGCAGGGTTGCAGTGGCCGGCGCCAGTTGCAGTAACTGGCCGATGGCGTTGCGCGCGCGGGCCAGGGACCGGGCTTCGATCAGCTCGGCCACCGTGAACAAGCACATCACCATGGCTGCTTCCGGCCACTGCCCAATCAGTAGGGCACCAGTGACGGCGATGCTCATCAGCGCATTGATGTTCAGGTTGCGATGCTTGAGCGCGATCCAGCCCTTGCGCCAGGTACCCAGGCCACAAGCGGCGATCGACACCGCCGCGAGCAGAGCTGGCAGCCAGGGCAGGCCGGGCATCAGCAGGTGGGTCAGCTCCGCCGCCAAGGCCGCCACCCCGCTGAGGGCAAGCGGCCACCAAGGCTTGCGTGCAGGCGCCGGTGCCGGCGGTGCGTCGCTCTCCAGCGGTTGCGCGCTCATGCCCAGGCTGGCGATCACCTGGGTCACTGGCTCATCGGAGCCCAGCGAATGGCGGACCGCCAAGGTGCGGTTGATCAGGTTGAATTCCAGCGCGTGCACGCCCGGCAGCTTGCCCAGCGCCTGCTGAATCAACGTCTGCTCGGTGGGGCAGTCCATCTGTTCGATGCGAAAGCGGCTGAGGGTGCCGCCTTCGTGGCCATCCAGCGCCACGTTGGCCGGCGCGGCTTCGCCGTGGGCACAGCAGCCGCCGTGGGCATGCCCAGGGGCGTCATGGCTGTGACCATGGCTGGGTTTCACCGCCGGTGCTAGGGGCTTGGGCTTAATACGGGTGAAGGTAGGCTGGCTCATGCCGGGCGGGCTCCTGGAAGGCAACTGTTGCCAAGTACACACCCTGTAGCCACTATAGGGTCAACCCCCTCCCCGCTCAGAGGTTGCCATGAAAATCGGCGAACTGGCCAAAGCCACCGACTGCCAGGTCGAAACCATCCGCTATTACGAGCGCGAAGGCTTGCTGCCACTGCCTGCACGCACTGAAGGCAACTACCGGCAATACAACCACAGCCATGCCGAACGGCTGACGTTCATCCGCAATTGCAGGGTACTGGACATGACCCTGGACGAAATACGCAGCCTGCTGGACCTGCGCGACAGCCGCATCGACCCGTGCGAGCAGGTCAATGCGCTGGTGGACGAGCACATCGAGCACGTGCGTGCGCGGATCCAGGGCTTGCAGGCGCTGGAAACCCAACTGGTTGCACTGCGCCACCGCTGTGATGCGCCCTCACAGAGCGAGGCGTGCGGCATCCTGCGGCGGCTTGAGGAGAATGGTGCGGTGGTAGCACCCGATGTGGAGCATTCCCACGTAGGGCGGGCCCACGGGCACTGAGCAGCAATGGCCTGCCGCGCAAGGTTTGGAACCTCCCGCGAGGCGCGTCGCGCGGCAGGCCGCCCTCCTACCGGGCGAACAGCGCCCTCAAGCGTGCCCTTCCAGCAAATCATGCAGCGCCACAAACTGCTGCGTGAGCTTGTGTTTCGGGTCCAAGTGCACCAGCGGCAGGCAGGCCTGATGCGACTCACGCATCTTGACGGAGCTGTTGAGGTACACCGGCAACACCGGCAGGCCTTCGTCGAGCAATTGTTGCAGCATCTGCTGAGGCAGTGCCGCACGGGGCTGATACTGGTTGACCACGATCCCCTCGACCTCAAGGCGCTCATTATGGTCGTCCTTGAGCTCTTCGATCTCCGCCAGCAGCCCATAGAGGGCCTGGCGCGAGAAACTGTCGCAGTCGAAGGGGATCAGTACGCGATCGGCGGCGATCAGCGCCGAGACAGCATAGAAGTTCAGCGCAGGCGGGGTATCGAGATAGATGCGTTCGTAGTCATCGTCCAGTGCGTCGAGCAGTTTGCCGAGCTTGTTGATCTTGTGCTTTGCCTCCAGTTTTGGCTGCAGCTCGGCCAATTCGGGCGTGGCAGTGATCACGTGCAAATTGTCGAAAGGTGTTTCGTAGATATCCACCTGGTTTTTCTTCGCCACCCCGCCATTGAGGGTGTTCTTGAAAAAATCCGCAATACCCATGGGGATATCACTGCCGGTAAGGCCGGTCAGGTAATGTGTGGAGTTGGCCTGCGCATCGAGGTCGATCAGCAAGGTACGGTAGCCTTCGCTGGCGCTGACCGCTGCGAGGTTGCAGGCGATGCTCGATTTGCCCACACCTCCTTTCTGGTTGAAAACCACCCGGCGCATCCTTTACCTCCTGTTATAGCCATTGGCCGCCCGAAGCTTATGCAAAACCCGGAAATATGTATAACGCCCGTCGGATAAATTTCACCGGGCAAAGCCGAGTAAACTCCGGCTTCACGGGCTGTGGGGGGGTGTTATGCACTGTGAATCGCCCCTATCGCCCCCAGTAAAATGTAACCACAATTTGCTACACACTCGGGTCACCGGGATAATAACGCCGCCTGCGCCTTGCTGTGCCCCGCGCGCAGCATTCCCAAAGCGTCACCATGGACTGGAAGCCCCACAGAGGGCGGGATCAAACTCACGTGTTCACATTCGATATCGCGCATTGGCGAGCCTGGGCCCCGGGCGTTACGTCGGCGCAGGCCTGGCAAGGCTGGAGCCCAACATCGCGGCCCGACGCCTCGATCGACTGCGCCCCGGATGTGTCGTTCCTGCCCGCGATGCAGCGCCGCCGCCTCAGCCGCCTGGCGCGCATGGCGTTCCATGTCGCGTGGCCTATGGCAGAGGGTTATGACCGCCTGCCGTTCATATTCGTTTCACGCCATGGTGAAACGCCCCGCACGTTCGAGCTGCTCACCGAGCTTGCCCGAGGTGAGCCGTTGTCGCCCACCCATTTCAGCCTGTCGGTGCACAACGCCATAATCGGCCTGTGGTCGATCTTGCGTGGGCAAACCTGCGAGATGTCCGCCCTGTCGGCTCAGGGTGATGGCCTGGAACACGGCCTGGTCGAAGCCTGTGCCCTGCTGGCCGAAGGCGCCCCAGCGGTGCTGGTGGTAGTGGCCGAGGAGTCGCCGCCGCTGCCTTATGCCGAGTTGGTCGACGACGTGCCGTTCCCCTACGCGGTGGGCCTGCTGATCACCGCCGGCGATAACTGGCAGCTGAGCCTGGGCCACGGTGGCGAGCCGTGCAACACCCCGCACGCCTTGAGCCTGGCCAGTGCGCTGGCCAACGGCCGTTCCCATTTGCGTCATTGCTGGAAACATCGAGCATGGAACTGGCACCGGACTCAATGAAAACGCCCCGCGGCGACCACTTCTACCTGCGCCTGCTCGCCACGGCGGCCAGCTTCCTGCTGTTCGGCATCTGCGGGCTGGGGCTGCGGGTGGTGGTCTTTCCGCTGCTGGCGTGCCTGCCGGGCGATGCGGTCGCTCGGCGCAAGCGGGCGCGCCGCACCATCAGCCGGTTGTTCTGGCTGTTCATCCGCTTCATGCAGCGCAGCGGCGTGCTTACGTTCGAGGTGGTCGGTGCCGAGCGCCTGGGCCAGCCTGGGCAGATGATCATCGCCAACCACCCCTCGCTGATCGATGTGGTGTTCCTGATCGGGCTGGTGCGCGACGCCAACTGCGTGGTCAAGAAAAGCCTATGGGACCACCCCTGCACTCACGGCCCTGTCCGCTCGGCGCAATACATCAGCAACGACGGCAGCCTGGACATGCTCGACAGCGCCGTTGCAGCGCTGCAGGGGGGCCAAACCCTGATCATCTTCCCCGAGGGTACCCGCACCACCCCGGGCCAGGCGCCGGAATTTCACCGGGGCGCGGCGGCCATCGCCCTGCGCGGCGCGCGGATGATCACCCCGGTCACCATCCGCGTGGCGCCCACCACGCTCACCAAGGCCGAGCCCTGGTACCGCATCCCCGCACGTCGCGTGCATTTCAGTTTGCATGTCGGGGCCGATATATACCCTGCCGACTTCGGAGCCCAGGGCCCGGCGCCCAAGGCTTCGCGGCTGTTAAACGATCATCTGCATCATTATTTTCTGAAGGAGCTCGCGCTGGATGAGCGAACTGAACACTGAGATCAAACTGCTGATCATCGAGGCACTCGGGCTGGAAGACGTCACCGTTCAAGACATCGGCGACGACCTGACACTGTTCGGCGAAGGCCTGGGCCTGGACTCGGTCGACGCACTGGAACTGGGCCTGGCCATCCAGAAGCGCTATGGCATCAAGATCGACGCCGACGACAAGGGCACCCGTGACCATTTCAACAACGTGTCGAGCCTGGCGGCTTTCGTAACCGCCAGGCAAGCCGCCTGAGGCCGCGCCATGCAAACCCGTGAAGACATTTTCGATACGCTCAAGGCAGCCTTGGTCGACCTGTTCGAGATCGAACCCGAGCGCGTAACGCTGGACGCCAACCTCTACCAAGACCTGGAAATCGACAGCATCGACGCCATCGACCTGATCGACCACATCAAGCGGCAGACCGGCAAGAAAATCGCTGCCGAAGACTTCAAGGCCGTACGCACCGTGGGCGACGTGGTCGAGGCTGTGCATCGCATGGTTACCGCGGCCGCATGAGCCGCCTGATCGGTGCCGTGCTGGTGCTGGCCGGGTTGCTCTACCCGCTGGCCGTGCATTTTGGCGAAGGCCGCATCGCGCCTTGGCAATTCGGGCTGCTGCTGGGCGCGCTGTGGCTGGCTCGCGCCGTAAGCAGCGGTGGTAACCGCTGGCTGGCCGTTGCGGCGTTGCTGTTCTGCGCAGTGCTGGCACTGGCGGGCGACCCGCAGTTGCTGCGCTGGTACCCAGTGCTGCTCAGCGGCGCGCTGCTGGCCCTGTTCGGCGCCAGCCTGATTCGCGGCATGCCGGTGGCCGAGCGCCTCGCCCGCCTGAGCGAGCCGGAACTGCCACCCCGTGCGGTGCGTTACACCCGCCAGGTGACCTGGGTATGGTGCCTGTTCTTCCTCCTCAACGGCCTGGTAACGGCGGCCTTGACGCTCTGGGCACCGCTGGCCTGGTGGACGCTGTACACCGGCCTGATCGCCTACCTGTTGATGGGCGCGCTATTCGCTGCCGAATGGCTCGTGCGCCGCCGAGTGAGAGCCGCTGCATGACCCTCTGGATCGAAACCCGAGACCTGTTGCTCAAAGGCCACCCTGGCCGGCCGGTAGCCCCGGCCCCGGCGTTGGATCACGCGCAGTGGCAGCGGCAGGTGCTCGCCCTGGCTGGCGCCCTGCAGGCCCGCGGCACTCGCTGCGTGGCGCTTTACCTCGAAGACGCCGCTCAATTGTCCATCGCCTTGTTCGCTGCCTGGCGCGCCGGTGCCAGCGTGCTGCTGCCCCCCGACCTGCAACCGCAGACGCGCCAGCGCTGGGCCGGCGAGGCCGACCTGTGGCTGACCGACGCCAGCGGCCCCCTGCCGGCTGCCGAGCCATTGGCTGCCGCCCCGCTGTGCCTGGAAGCTTGCCGCCTGAGCCTGTGCACCTCTGGCTCCAGCGGTGAGCCCAAGCGCATCGACAAGTCGCTGCCGCAACTGGCCAACGAGGTGCGGGCGCTCGAGCAACTGTGGGGCCCCAGCCTGGGCCGGGCCACCATCATCGGCAGCGTTGCCACCCAGCATATCTACGGGTTGCTGTTTCGCGTGCTCTGGCCCCTGTGTGCCGGCCGCGCCACGGTTCGCCGGCAACTGCCGTTCAGCGAAGACCTGCAACAGGCCAGCCGCGAGCAGGCCGACTTTGCCTGGGTCGCCAGCCCTGCCTTGCTCAAGCGCATGGGTGACAACCTCGACTGGCCTGCGCTGCGCAGCGTGCGCAAGGTGTTTTCCTCTGGCGGCGCACTGCCGGCCGATGCCGCCGCGAGCCTGGCCGAGCGCCTCGGCCAGTGGCCCGCCGAGATCCTCGGCAGCTCCGAAACCGGCGGCATCGCCTGGCGCCAGGGCACGCCGTGGTGGCAGCCCTTCAGCGGGGTCGAGTTGAGCCTGGGCGAGCACGGCGCATTGCAGGTGCGCTCGCCCTACCTGCCCGCAGGGCACGTCGAGCACACCCAGGATGCCGCCGAGCTGGATGCCCATGGCCGCCTGCACCTGCTGGGCCGCCTAGACCGCATCGTCAAACTTGAGGAAAAACGCATTTCCCTGCCCATGCTCGAGCTGGCCCTGGCCGGCCACCCCTGGGTGCAAGAATGCCGCCTGGGCATGGTGCAGGCCGGCCGAGCCAGCCTCGGCGCGCTGCTGGTGCCCACCGAGCAAGGGGTGCAGGCCCTGCGTGAACGGGGCCGCAAGGCCATGCTGGCGAACCTGCGCACACACTTGGCCGAGCACTGTGAGCCGATCGCCTTGCCGCGCCGCTGGCGGTTGCTCAGCCAGTTGCCGCTGAACAGCCAAGGCAAGCTGCCGCAGGCGAGCATCGACGCATTGCTGCTGGCCCCGCGGCCTCGCGCACCTGAAGTGCTGAGCCAGCACCAGGCCGAGGGCCAGTGGCAGGTCTGCCTGCGAGTGCCGCTGGACCTGGCCTGCTTCAGTGGTCACTTCCCTACCGCACCGGTGCTGCCAGGCGTTGTGCAGGTCGACTGGGCCCAGCGCCTGGGGCATGAGTTGCTTGCGCTGCCACCGCGCTTCGCGGGGCTGGAAGTGCTCAAGTTCCAGCAACTGGTGCGCCCTGGCGAGCTGCTCGACCTGGCCCTGCGTTTCGATGAGGCCCGTGGCAAGCTGCATTTTGCCTTCACCCGCGGCGGCGCTGCCTGTTCCAGTGGCCGCATCGTGTTGGAGGCCGGCCATGCATAAGCCATGCGCGGTGATTCCGGTCTACAACCACGAGCGCGCAGTGCCCGCGGTGGTCGCGGCCTTGCACGCCGAAGGCTTGCCTTGCGTGTTGGTCAATGACGCCAGCAGCCCAGGGTGCGCGGCCGTGCTAGCCCGCCTGGCCGAGGCCGAAGGCACCTGGCTGGTGAACCTGCCGGCCAACCAGGGCAAGGGCGGGGCGGTCATGGCTGGCCTTCGTGAAGCGCACCGGCTGGGCTTCAGCCATGCCTTGCAGGTAGACGCCGACGGCCAGCATGACCTGGCCGATGTGCGCAGGTTTCTCGACGCCTCGGCACAGCGCCCCGGCGAGCTGATCTGCGGCTACCCCCAATACGACGCCAGCGTGCCCAAGGGCCGGCTCTATGCGCGCTACCTCACCCACGTATGGGTATGGATCAACACGTTGTCGCTGAGCATTCCCGACTCGATGTGCGGGTTTCGCGTGTACCCGCTGGCGCAGGTGCTGCCAGTGATCGACGCCAACCGGCTCGGCCGGCGCATGGATTTCGACCCCGAGGTGCTGGTGCGACTGCATTGGCGCAACCAGCCGATGCACTGGCTGCAGACCCGCGTGCACTACCCCAGCGATGGGGTTTCGCACTTCCGGCCATTCGAAGACAACGTGCTGATCTCGCGCATGCACGCGCGGCTGTTCTTCGGCATGCTGATGCGTTGGCCAGCCATCCTCTGGCGGCGGTGGGCGGCATGACCGAGCCGAACGCGCACTGGGCGCAGCGCCGCGAACGCGGCAGTTTCTGGATGATGAAGCTCACCGCCGTGGGCGTGCGCCTGCTCGGCAGGCGCCTGCTCAGCCCGCTGATCTACGGCATCGTGCTGTATTTCTTCGTCTTTGGCCGCCGTGCCCGCCAGGCGACGCGCCAGTACCAGGCCAACCTGGCGAACTGGGCAGGCCAACCGGCGCTGCGCCCTACGCTGGGCAGCCTGTTCGGCCAGTTCATGGCCTTTGCCCAGGCGCTGCTCGACAAACTCGACGTGTGGAACGGCAAGCTTCGCCTGGAGCACATCGCCCTGGACGACCCCTTCGGGGTGCGCCAGCAATTACGCGGTGAGCGCGGGCAGATGCTGGTGGGCGCGCACCTGGGCAACCTGGAAGTGTGCAGGGCGCTGGCCGAGCTGGGCGAGAAAGTGACCATGAACGTGCTGGTGCACACCCGCCACGCCGAGCGCTTCAACCGCCTGTTGGGCGAGGCGGGGGCCAGCCACTTGCGGCTGATACAGGTCAGCGAGCTGGACCCAGCCATCATGCTGCAACTGAGCCAGCGCCTGGAGCGTGGCGAATGGCTGGCGATTGCCGGCGACCGCGTGCCATTGCACGGCGGGCGCACCGTCACGGCCGACTTTCTTGGCCAGCCAGCGCGCTTTCCACAAGGCCCCTGGCTGCTGGCTGGGCTGCTCAAATGCCCGGTGAACCTGTTTTTCTGCCTCAAGCAGCAAGGCCGCTATCACGTGAGCCTTGAGCCGTTCGCCGAGGCGATCACCTGGCGCCGCGGCGAGCGCGACCAGGTGATCGCCCACTGGGCGGGGCGCTTCGCCGAGCGCCTGGGCCAGCGCGCACTGAGCGCGCCGCGACAATGGTTCAACTTCTACCCTTTCTGGAACCTGGACAATGACTGACCACGTGACCTTCGGCCCTGAGCCGCTGCGTATCGAGCAGGTGCTTGCGCTGTGCGAAGGCAGGGCGCGCCCGCAACTGCATGCCGGTGCCGCCTGGCGCCAGGGCATTGCCCGCGGCGCAAGCTTTCTCGACACCCTGCTGGGCAAGGAAGGGGTGATCTACGGGGTGACCACCGGGTATGGCGACTCGTGCGTGGTGGCCGTGCCGCCCGAGCATGTCGAGGCCCTGCCTCGCCACCTGTACACCTTCCACGGCTGCGGGCTGGGCCAGGTGCTCGACGCCCCGGCCACTCGCGCGGTGCTGGCGGCGCGCCTGCAATCACTGTGCTTCGGCATGTCGGGTGTGCGTCTCGAGCTGCTGGAGCGGTTGCAGGCATTTTTGGCCGAAGACGTGCTGCCGATCATTCCTGAAGAGGGCTCGGTAGGCGCCAGCGGCGACCTCACGCCGCTGTCCTATGTGGCCGCCACCCTGTGTGGCGAACGCGAAGTGCTCTACAAGGGCCAGCGCCGTCCAAGCGCCGAGGTGCATGCCGAGCTGGGCTGGCAGCCGCTGGTGCTGCGGCCCAAGGAAGCGCTGGCGCTGATGAACGGCACGGCGGTCATGACCGGCCTTGCGTGCCAGGCCTTTGCCCGCGCCGAGTACCTGTTGCGCCTGGCCACCCGCATTACCGCACTGAACGTGGTAGCGCTGCAGGGCAACCCCGAGCACTTCGACCAGCGCCTGTTCGCCGCCAAGCCGCACCCGGGCCAGGCCCAGGTCGCCGCCTGGCTGCGCCAGGACCTGGCCATCGACGGCCCGGCTGCGCCCCTGCACCGCCTGCAGGATCGCTACTCGTTGCGCTGCGCGCCCCATGTACTGGGCGTGCTGGCCGACAGCCTGGGCTGGCTGCGCGGCTTCATCGAAACCGAACTCAACAGCGCCAACGACAACCCCATCATCGACGCTGAACACGAACGCGTGCTGCACGGCGGGCATTTCTATGGGGGGCACATCGCCTTCGCCATGGACAGCCTCAAGACCCTGGTGGCCAACGTGGCCGACCTGCTCGACCGCCAGCTCGCCCTGCTGGTTGACGTGCGCTACAACCACGGGCTGCCGAGCAACCTCTCCGGCGCACCGGCCGAGCGAGCGATGATCAACCACGGCTTCAAGGCCGTGCAGATCGGCGCAAGCGCCTGGACCGCCGAAGCGCTCAAGCTGACCATGCCCGCCAGCGTGTTCTCGCGCTCCACCGAATGCCACAACCAGGACAAAGTCAGCATGGGCACCATCGCCGCCCGCGACGCCCTGCGCGTGCTGGCCCTGACCGAGCAGGTCGCCGCCGCCACCCTGCTGGCTGCCAATCAGGGCGTGTGGTTGCGCGGCCAGGCCAGCGATGCCCGGCCGCTGCCCCCGCGGCTGGCCGCGATGCACGAACACCTGCTGGGCGAGTTCGCGCCCCTCGAAGAAGACCGCGCACTGGAGCCAGCCCTGCGCCACTGCCTGGTGCGCATTGGCCAACGCGCCTGGGAGCTCGCGGATGCGTAGCGCCGGAGCCTTGCAGGTCGAAACCGAAATCCAGGTGCCGTTCTTCGACGTCGACAGCATGGACGTCGTCTGGCACGGGCATTACGTGAAGTATCTGGAAGTGGCGCGCTGCGCGCTGCTTGACCACATCGGCCACAACTACACGCAGATGCGCGACTCCGGCTACGCCTGGCCGGTCATCGACCTGCAATTGCGCTACGTGCACAGCGCGGTGTTTGGCCAGCGGCTGAAGGTGCGGGCCGACCTGGTCGAGTGGGAAAACCGTCTGAAGATCCATTACCTGATCACCTGCGCTGCCACCGGCACGCGCCTGACCCGCGCCAGCTCCGTGCAGGTAGCGGTCGAAATCGCCACCCGCGAGATGCAGCTGGCATCGCCCCGGGTGTTCACCGATGCCGTGGAGAAAGCCCTTCGATGAAACACCTGATCCGTTCCCTGCTGGCGGTGGTGTTGCTCACCCCGCTGCTGGCCCATGCGTTGACGCTCGCCGAGCTGAGCGCCCAGCTGGCCAAGCCTGCGGTGATCCGTGGCCCCTTCGTGCAGGAAAAACACCTGCGCAGCCTGCCCCAGCCGCTGACGAGCACCGGCCAGTTCGTGCTCGCCCGCGACCATGGCCTGCTGTGGCTGCTCAGGGCACCCTTGCAGCAGGACTACCGTATCGACGACGCCGGTATCGCCCGCCGCGATGCCAATGGTTGGCAAACCCTGCCCGCCCGCAGTGCCGGCGCACAGCAAAACCACCTGTTCTTCGCCGTACTGCGCGGTGACAGCAGCCAGCTGGAGCACGACTTCGAGCTGAGCGTGCAGGGCACTGCCGAACATTGGCAGGTGAGCCTGGTGCCACGCTCGTTGCTGCTCAAGCAGGTGTTCGATCACATCGAGCTGAGCGGCGGGCAGTTCGTCGAGCGCATTGAGTTGTTCGAAACCCAGGGCGACCGCACCGTGTTGCGCATGCCGTCGAGCCAGGCCAGCGACGCCCTCAGCGAGCAGGAGCAGCATGACTTCGCGCGCTGAACGCAGCCTGCCGTGGTTGTTCGTGCTGCTGCTGGCCGCGTTGCTGGCCTTGGCCGGTTGGCAGTGGCACGGCCGCCCGCCGGTGTCGGCCGACCTGATGGCGCTGGTGCCGGGCGCCACGCCCGACCCGCTGGTACAGCTGGCTGAACAACGCATGCAAGCACCACTGTCACGTGAAATGCTGGTGCTGGTGGGCAATGCCGACCAGGAACAGGCCATTGCCCTCGCCCGCCGCCTGGCGACCCGCTGGCGAGCCAGCGGGCTATTCGAGCAGGTGCAATGGAGCCTGCAGGCCGATTTGCCAGCCCTGCGCAAGCAACTGCTGCAAGGCCGCCTGGCCATGCTCTCCCCAGCTGACCGTGCGCAGCTGGAAACCGCCCCCCAAGCGTTTATCCAGCAACGCCTGCAAAGCCTGTTCGATCCCTTCACCGGGTTCAGCCTGGTTCCCAATCAGGATGACTGGCTGGGCCTGGCCCAGCGCATTCAGAACAGCCAGCCCCAGCACGGCAGCGTGCAGTTGGACCTGGCCAGCGGCGCCCTGGTAGCACACGGTGACGGCAAAGCCTGGGTGCTGCTGCGCTCCCGCGCCGTGGGCACCGCCTTCGACCTGAACCTGCCGGAACACGTGGCAGCGCTGCTGGCCCAGGCGCGGCAACAAGCAGCCGACGATGGTAGCCAGCTGCTTGCCGCCAGCGGGTTGCTCTATGCCGCCAATGGGCAGATGCAGGCCAAGCGTGAAATCACCTGGGTCGGCGGCGGCGCTACGCTGGGCATCCTGCTGATGCTGCTGCTGGCCTTCCGCCGCTGGCGCGTGCTGCTGGCGTTCTTGCCGGTGCTGGTGGGGGTGCTGGCGGGCACCACGCTGTGCGTGGCGGTGTTTGGCCAGGTGCATGTGATGACCCTGGTGCTGGGCGCCAGCCTGATCGGGGTGGCGGTGGATTACCCACTGCATTACCTGAGCAAGGCCTGGAGCCTGCGCCCGTGGCACAGCTGGGCAGCGCTGCGGTTGACCCGCTCGGGCCTGGCGCTGAGCCTGGCTACCAGTTGCATAGGCTACCTGGCACTGGCATTCACGCCGTTCCCGGCCCTAACTCAGATCGCTCTTTTTTCTGCCGGCGGCCTGTGTGGCGCCTGGCTCACCGCTACTTGCTTGCTGCCGGCGCTGCTGGCAGGCACCCCGTTGCGCCCAGCGGCCTGGCCGCTGGCGCTGGCGCAGCGGCTGGTCGACCTGCGCCTGGCAGTGCTGCGGCGGGTGAACAGCTACGTACTGCTCGCGGCCCTGCTCGCGCTGTGCCTGGGCGGTGTTTACCAGTTGCAGGTCCGTAACGATTTGCGCCAGTGGATCGACAGCTCGCCCGAGCTGATGGACCAGGCCAAGGCCGTGGCGCGCATCACAGGCTTTCAGCCCACCAGCCAGTTCTTTCTGGTGCAGGGCCGCGATGAAAGCGAACTGCTGGAGCGCGAGCGCGCATTGACAGAGCGCCTCGCGCCCTGGGTAGCCCAGCATCGCCTGCAGGGCTACCTGGCGCTCAGCCAGCTGGTGGCACCTGAGCACGAGCAGGTGCGCACCCGGCAGGCCTTGCAGGGCCTGCCGGCCCATTGGCAGCCCTTGGCGGCAGCGGGCGTGCCGCTGCCAGCACTGGCCCACGAGCTGCAAGAGCTGCAAGCGATGCCGGTAATGACCATCGACCAGGCGCTGGCCGGCCCTTTGGGTGAGCCTTACCGGCTACTGTGGCTGGGCAGCACCGGCAACGGTGTGGCCAGCACGGTCAGTTTGCAGGGCCTGGGCGATGCCAAGGCGCTTTCAGCGCTGGCCGATGGCTTGCCAGGCGTGCAGTGGGTCGACCGCCTGGGCGAGCTGAACCGGGTATTTGCGCAAACCCAGGTCAGCGCGGCCGAACTCAAGCTGGCCTCCTGCGGGCTGATCCTGTTGCTGCTGATCTGGCCGTTCGGCCTGGGCGGGGCAGCGAGGCTGGTGGCGTTGCCGCTGCTGGCGGCACTGTGCAGCCTGGCAGGGCTGGGCTGGCTGGGCCAACCACTGACGCTGTTCAGCGTATTCGGCCTGCTGCTGGCCACGGCAATCAGCGTCGACTACGCGATCTTGATGCGCGAGCAAGTGGGGGGTGCGGCCACCAGCCTGCTCGGCACCTTGCTGGCCGCGATCACCACCTGGCTGTCGTTCGGGCTGCTGATGGTCTCGGCCACCCCTGCGGTGAGCAACTTCGGCCTGTCGGTGAGCCTGGGCCTGGCCTTCAGCTTTCTGCTTGCGCCCTGGGCTGCCCCGCGGGCGGGGAAGGCGCACCCATGATCGTGCTGTGTTCTGGCTCACCACGTTTGCGCGGCAGCACCCCATGCCTTTGAACCGTATTCAACCTGCAAGGAGGCCATGTGCCTGACAAGGACACGCCACTTCACCCCATCGTCATCATCGGCGCAGGCCCGTCCGGCGCCATTGCAGCCGCCTTGCTGCACCGCCAGGGCCATCGCGTGCTGATCCTGGAGCGCCAGCGCTTTCCGCGGTTTTCCATTGGCGAAAGCCTGCTGGCGCATTGCCTGGACTTCGTCGAGGAAGCGGGAATGCTGCCAGCGGTCGAAGCGGCGGGCTTTCAGCTCAAGAATGGCGCAGCCTTCGCCTGCGACGGCCGCTACACCGCCTTCGATTTCGGCCAGACCTCCAGCAAGGGCCGGCCCACCACCTTCCAGGTACAGCGCGCCCGCTTCGACAAGCTCCTCGCCGACGAGGCCGAACGCCAAGGTGTGGAGATCCGCTACGAAGAGGAGATCATCCAGGCCGATTTCAGCGGGCAGCCGCAACTGCGGGTGCGCCGTGCCGACGGCAGCGAGTACCTGCAAAAGGCCTGCTTCGTGCTCGATGCCAGCGGCTACGGGCGAGTGCTGCCGCGCCTGCTCGACCTGGAAGCCCCCAGCGCCTTTACGCTGCGCCGCGCGGTGTTCACCCACGTCGAGGACCGCATCGAGCCGGGCAGCGGCTTTGACCGCAACAAGATCCTCATCACCACTCACCCGGTGCACCGCGACGTCTGGTTCTGGACCATCCCCTTCAGCGACGGCCGCTGCTCGCAGGGGGTGGTGGCTGCAGAGCATCACTACGAAGGCCGGCTCGATGACCTCGACGCCTGCCTCAAGGGCTTCATCGCCCAAACCCCAGACCTTGCCGAGGTGCTGCAAAACGCCGTCTGGGACACCCCGGCGCGCACCATTGGCGGCTATTCGGCCAACGTCAAGGCCCTGCATGGCCAAGGGTTCGCACTGCTGGGCAACGCTGCGGAATTTCTCGACCCGGTATTTTCCTCCGGGGTGACGATCGCCATGCGTTCGGCGAGCATGGCAGCCGCCTTGCTTGGCCGCCAACTGGCCGGCGAGGCGGTGAACTGGGAGAGCCAGTTCGCCCAGCCCCTCAAGCGGGGCGTCGACGCCTTCCGCGCCTATGTCGAAGGCTGGTACGAAGGGTATTTTCAGGACGTGATCTACTACCCCGATGCCCAGCAAGACATCCGTGAAATGATCTGCTCGATCCTTGCCGGCTACGCCTGGGACGAGCGCAACCCCTTCGTCAAGGAACCCGCCCGGCGCCTGCGCATGCTTGCCGCCGTTTGCCAAGGGCAACTGGCGTGAGCGAGTTCTTCAGCCCGACGTACGTGGAAGAAACCCGCATCGGTTTTCATTTCCTGCGCACCCATACCTGGCAGCACCATGTGCTGCGGGTGGCCATCAATGACCTGCTGCGCCTGTTCACCGACCCGCTGCCGGAGCGACCCGTGCTGCTCGATGCCGGCTGCGGCCAGGGTAAGTCGTTCCGCTACCTGATGCAGGCCTTCAACCCTTCGCAACTGATCGGGGTAGATGCCGACCCGCTGAGCCTTTCGCTCAGCCAACAGGAAGGCCAGGCGCAGGGCTTGGCGTTGCAGTTGCACGGGGCCGACTGCGCCGCACTGCCGCTGGCCGACGCCAGTGTCGACCTGGTCTTCTGCCACCAGACGTTCCATCATCTGGTCGAGCAGGAACAGGCCCTGGCGGAATTTCACCGAGTGCTCAAGCCCGGTGGCTACCTGCTGTTCGCCGAATCTACCCGGGCCTACATCGATACCTGGGTGATCCGCTGGTTCTTCCGCCACCCGATGCAGGTGCAGAAAACCGCGCCGCAATACCTGGCCATGCTGCGCCAGCAGGGTTTTGTCTTCAGTGAGCCGAACGTGTCCTACCCCTACCTGTGGTGGAGCCGCGCGAAGGATTTCGGCTTGCTGGAGCGCCTTAAGCTGCGCAAGCCCCCCGCGCCTGGCCAGCGCGAGGAAACGCTCGTCAACGCCGTGGTGCGCAAGCCATTGGCGAAGGAGGCACCATGCTGCGCACCCTGATGCTCGCTGCCCTGCTGTTGCTTGCCGGTTGCGCCGGCCGGCCGCCGCTGCCCGAGGCGGCGCCGCGCCTGCAACTGCCGCTGCAACTGCACATCCAGCGCATCCAGGAAGGCCAACGCGAAGACTGGTTGCTGGTGGTGCAGCAGGAAGGCGATGCGCTGCGCTGGTCGTTGCTCGACTTTCTCGGCATTCCCCAAGCGCGGCAGAAGCTGATCGGGCATCGCTGGGAAGCTGATGGCTTGCTGCCCCCCAACCCAGCGGCCCGCGAGCTGTTCGCGGCGCTGCTGTTCGCCCTGACGCCCGACGACCAGTTGCTCGCCAGCTATCCCAAGGCGCAGCGAGCCGGTACCGTGCGCTCTCTGGGCACACGCTGGTCGGTCAATTATGGCCAGCCACTGTATTTCTCTTTGAACCTCAAGCAGGGGCTGCATTACATGGTCAGCCCGTTGCCCGCCGAGATCACCGAATGACCGCGTTCCTCAATGCCCTGGGCGTCAACTGCGCGTTGGGCCTGGACCAGGCCAGCGTTGCTCGCGCCTTGTTCGCGGGCGACAGCAGCGGCCTGGTGAGCCAGGCCGGCTGGCTGCCCGACGGCCCTGCGCTGGTCGCGCCGGTGCGCGGTGAGCTGCCTGCGCTGCCGGCGGAGCTGGCTGCGCACGAAAGCCGCAACAACCGCCTGTTGTTGCAGGCGGCCAGGCAGATCGAAAGCGCATTGCGCGAAGCGGTGCAGCGCTATGGCGCCGACCGGGTCGCAGTGATCCTGGGCACCAGCACCTCGGGCATCGGTGAGTCGCGCGATGGGTTCACCCATTTCGTTGGCACCGGGCAACTGCCCACCGGCTACGCCTACGACCAGCAACTGCTCGAAGCCCCCGCCGAGTGCCTGGCGCAGTGGCTCGGTTGCCAGGGCCCGGCCTATGTGATTTCCACGGCCTGCACCTCCAGCGGTCGAGCATTGATGAGCGCGCAGCGGCTGCTGGCGATGGGCGCCTGCGATGCGGTGGTGTGTGGTGGGGTCGACAGCCTCTGCCAACTCACCGTGGCCGGCTTCAGTTCCCTGGCCGCAGTGTCGGCCAGCCGCTGCAACCCGTTCTCGGCCAATCGTGAAGGCATCAACATCGGCGAGGCAGCGGCGGTGTTTCTGATGACGCGCGAGCGTTCGGCGCAGGGCCCTGCGATAGCCTTGCTAGGCAGTGGTGCCTGTTCCGACGCGCACCATATCTCCGCCCCCGACCCCACCGGCCAAGGTGCGGCCAGCGCCATGCGCCAAGCCTTGGCGCAGGCAGGCCTGGCGCCCGAGCAGGTCGGTTACCTGAACCTGCACGGCACCGCCACCCCCCACAACGACGCCATGGAAAGCCTGGCGGTGGTGCAGGTGTTCCCGGCAGGCGTGCCGTGCTCGTCGACCAAGCCCATGACCGGCCACACCCTGGGCGCAGCGGCAGCACTGGAGGTCGCCTTCTGCTGGCTGAGCCTTGCCCACCGGCGGCTGCCCCCGCACCTGTGGGATGGGGTGGCAGACCCAGCCTTGCCCTGCCTGCCGCTGACCGTGGCCGGCCAGGCGCTGGAGAAGCCGGTGCTGATGAGCAATTCGTTCGCCTTCGGCGGTAACAATGTGAGCCTGATTATCGGAGAGGCACCATGATCCCTTGGCCACTGGCTGAACTGCTGCCTCACGCTGGCGACGTGATCCTGCTCGATGCGGTCGAGCACTTCGACGATGACGGCATCCTGGCCCACGCCACCGTACGCCCCGGCACCCCGTTCAGCGATGAAGACGGCAGCCTGCCGGCATGGGTGGGCGTGGAGCTGATGGCGCAGGCCGTCGCCGCCTATGCCGGCTGTCGCGCTCGCGCGAAGGCGCAGCCGGTTGAAATGGGCTTTCTGCTCGGCACCCGCAAGTACGAATGCACCGTAGAGCGCTTCCCCGCCGGCAGCGCCCTGACACTGCGCGCCCTGCGCTCGCTCGAAGACGAGAGCGGCATGGGCGTGTTCGAATGCCACCTGGAAGGCCCGGGCTTCAGTGCCCAGGCGCGGCTGAACGTGTACCGCCCGCCCAATGCCGCCCAGTACCTGGCCCACGCACAGGAAACCTCCAATGACTGACACCATTCTGGTCACCGGCTCCAGCCGTGGCATTGGCCGGGCCATCGCCCTGCGCCTGGCCCAGGCAGGCTTCGACATCGCCCTGCATTGCCGCAGCGGCATGGCCGAGGCTCAAGCCGTGCAGGAACAGATCCGGCAAATAGGCCGCAACGCACGCGTGCTGCAATTCGACGTGGCCGACCGCGCCGCCTGCAAGGCCGTGCTCGAAGGCGACGTGGAAGTGCATGGCGCCTATTACGGCGTGGTGTGCAACGCGGGGCTGACCCGCGACGGGGCCTTCCCGGCGCTCAGCGACGACGACTGGGACCAGGTGCTGCGCACCAACCTCGACGGGTTCTACAACGTGCTGCACCCGCTGACCATGCCGATGATCCGGCGCCGCGCGGCGGGCCGCATCGTCTGCATCACTTCGGTATCGGGGCTGGTGGGCAACCGCGGCCAGGTCAACTACAGCGCCTCCAAGGCGGGCGTGATCGGCGCGGCCAAAGCCCTGGCCGTGGAGCTGGCCAAGCGCAAGATCACCGTCAACTGTGTGGCCCCCGGCCTGATCGACACGGCGATGCTCGACGAGCACCTGCCGCTGGAAGAGATGCTCAAGATGATCCCTGCCCAGCGCATGGGCACCGCTGAGGAAGTGGCGGGGGCGGTGAATTTTCTGATGTCGGCCGAGGCGGCCTACATCACCCGCCAGGTGATCTCGGTCAACGGGGGGTTGTGCTGATGAAACGGGTGGTCGTGACCGGCATGGCCGGCATCACCGCGCTGGGCAGCGATTGGCCGAGCATTCGGGCGCAATTCGAGGCTAACCGCAGCGGCATCCGCCGCATGGACGAATGGGACCGTTTCGCCGAGCTCAACACGCGCCTGGCCGGGCCGGTAGACGACTTTCAGGTGCCCGCTCACTGGACCCGCAAGCAGCTGCGCAGCATGGGCCGGGTGTCGCGGCTGTCGGTGGCCGCTGCCGAGCGCGCGCTGCAGGACGCAGGCTTGCTGGGCGATGCGAGCATTCGCGACGGGCGCATGGGTGTGGCCTGCGGCTCCTCGACCGGCAGCACCGACGAGATCAAGGCATTCGGCAACATGCTGCTCAATTCGGTGGCCGAAGGCCTGAATGCCAACTCCTATGTGCGGATGATGCCGCACACCACGGCGGCGAACATCAGCATTTTCTTCGGCCTGACCGGCCGGCTGATCCCCACTTCCAGCGCCTGCACCAGCGGAAGCCAGGGCATCGGCTATGCGTATGAAGCGATCAAGTTCGGCCGCCTGCCGATGATGCTGGCCGGGGGCGCCGAAGAGTTGTGCCCCACCGAGGCGATGGTGTTCGATGCGCTTTATGCCACCAGTTTGAAGAACGATACCCCGCACCTGAGCCCCCGCCCTTACGACAGTGGCCGCGACGGCCTGGTGATCGGCGAAGGCGCCGGCATGCTGGTGCTGGAGGAGCTGGAGCACGCCCTGGCGCGCGGTGCGACCATCTACGCCGAGATCGCAGGCTTCGGCAGCAATGCCGACGGCCAGCACAGCACCCGCCCCGAGCAGGCCACCATGCGCCGGGCCATGGAGCTGGCGCTGGAGGACGCGGGCCTGGCGGCCGACGCGGTGGGGTACGTCAACGGCCACGGCACTGCCACCGAGCAGGGCGACATCGCCGAAACGCTGGCCACCAGCAGTTTGTTTGGGCCGCGCATGCCGATCAGTTCGCAAAAGAGCTTTCTGGGGCACACCCTGGGCGCCTGCGGCGCGCTGGAATCCTGGTTCAGCATCGAGATGCTCAACAGCGACCGCTACGTGCACACCCTCAACCTCGATAGCGTCGACCCGCGCTGCGGTGAGCTGGACTACCTGCGCGGCGGCCTGCGCACACTGAGCTGCGAATACGTGATGAACAACAACTTTGCATTCGGCGGGGTGAACACCTCGCTGATTTTCCGCCGCTGGGCACATTAACCACAGGAGTGAACACCATGAACAACAAGCTTGCCCTCACCGCCGCGGCCCTGGCGCTGGCCGTGCTGCCCGGCATCAGCCAGGCCCGCGACACGCTGCTGATGCTGCCCTTTCAACCCGTTGTGCAGCAGATGCTCAACGAGAAGAAGCTCGACGGCAGCGTGAAGTTCTATCTCAAGGGCACCGGCCCCAGCGCCCAGGTGATCAGCCCGAATGCCGTTACCAACAAGAAGACCAACGCCTTCAACAAAACCGATGAGGCGGCCTGCGCCTGGGCCCTGCAAAGCGCCCTGCTGACCCTGCAAGACGCCGCCAAGAAGGCAGGCGCAAACGCCGTGGTGAACATCGTCAGCTACTACAAGCGCAACGAGAACGCCAACAGCGCCAACTACGAGTGCCATGCCGGCGCGATCATCGGCGGTGTGACCCTCAAGGGTGACCTGGCCAAGACCAAGTAAGGGGTGGGGTTAGCCGGCCCCTCCAGGCCGGCACGGCAACAGTGCTCAAGCCTGGCCTTGCACATCCGTGCGTTCCAGCCACGGGTTGATCAGTACAGCCCCGGGCCAAGCAAGGCCCCGGTGTTGCGAGCCACCCGCTTCAGGCCATGGGCCAGCGCAGTTGCGTTGATTGAATGCTCGGCTGGGCGTTGCGGTAAGGATGGGGGCCCTCCATCAGAACATAGGCGTTATTACAAAAAACCTGGCGTCGATCAGCCCGCCAACAGCCGCCCAAACGCCGCAACCTTCGCCGGCACCTCGCCTTTGCGCTGCACCCGCCAGATCGCCGTCTGAGCGCCTTCGTCGAGCAGCGGCCGGTAGACCACCCCGCCGATGCGCATCCAGTGAAACGATGCCGGCAGCACCGACACACCAAGCCCGGCCGACACCAGGCCGATGATCGTCATCGCCTCGCTCGCCTCCTGGGAAAACCGCGGTGAAAACCCGGCATTGCGCGCCAATTGCAGCAGTTGTGCGTACACGCTGCTGCCATAGTCGCGCGGGAAGAACACAAAGGGCTCGTCGGCCAACGCTGCCAGTTGCAGGCCCGTTTCGCTGCCCTTGGCCAACGGGTGGCTGGCGCTGAGCACGGCCACCAGGGGCTCGCGGAACAGTTCGGTCATCACCACGCTGTCGGGCAGGGGCACCGGCCGGGTCAAGCCTACGTCGATATGCCCCGCGGCAAGTTGATCCACCACCTCATGGCTGCTCATCTCCAGCAGGTTGAGCTGCACCGCCGGGAAAGCCTTGCGGAACTGGTAGATCGCTTGCGGAATGTTGCCGGCAAAGGGTGCCGAAGAGGTGAAGCCCACCTTCATCTCGCCGAGCTCCCCCGCCTGGGCGCGGCGGGCGACGTCGGCGGCCTTGTCCACCTGCGCCAGCACCTGGCGAGCCTCGTCGAGAAACAGGCGGCCGGCCTCAGAGAGCTCCACTCGCCGGTTGGTGCGGTTGAACAGCCGGGCACCGAGCTGCTCCTCCAGCGCCTGGATCTGCTGGCTGAGCGGTGGTTGCGATATGCCCAGCGCCTGAGCCGCACGGCCGAAATGCAACGCCTCGGCCACGGCAACGAAATAACGGAAGTGACGAAGCTCCATGGGCTCTCCAAAACGATATGCAGCACCTATCAATCAGGTCGAACAATATATTGGATGAAATAATTAGCCAGCTATATGATTTTTTTACTTGCCCCACGCCCTGCCGAGGCCGACCGTGAAAGCCCTGACTGCCGACTGCCGCCCCGCTACCGATCCACTGCATAACGCTGCCGAAGCGTTCATCGAGAAGGGCACGCCGGCGTTCAAGCGCACGGTGTTGGCGCTGTTCGCTGGCGGTTTTGCCACCTTCGCGCTGCTCTACTGCGTGCAACCACTAATGCCGATTCTGTCGGAAGGCTTTTCCATCAATGCGGCACAGAGCAGCCTGATTCTGTCGATCGCCACCGGCATGATGGCCCTGGGCATGCTACTGACAGGGCCGCTGTCAGACGCTGTGGGCCGCAAGCCGGTGATGGTAGCCGCGCTGTTCGGCGCAGCGCTGTGCACCTTGCTCAGCGCGGTGATGCCCACCTGGCACGGCGTCTTGCTGATGCGTGCGCTGGTGGGGTTGTCGCTGAGCGGGTTGGCCGCAGTGGGCATGGCTTACTTGAGCGAGGAAATCCACCCCGAGCATGCGGGCTTGGCCATGGGGCTCTATATCGGCGGTAACGCCATTGGCGGGATGAGCGGCCGGTTGATCAGCGGCGTTCTGGTGGATTTCGTCGACTGGCGTACGGCAATGCTGGTAATCGGGGTGATCGCGCTCGGCGCGGCGGTGGCGTTCACGCGGCTGCTGCCGGCCTCGCGCAACTTCCGCCCACGCCCGCTGCAGCCCTCGACGCTGGTCGAAGGCTTCACGCTGCATTTCAAGGATGCCGGGCTGCCGTGGCTGTTTCTGGAGGCGTTCCTGCTGATGGGCAGTTTCGTGACCCTGTTCAACTACATCGGTTATCGCCTGCTGGCTGAGCCCTACCACATGAGCCAGGCGCTGGTGGGGTTGCTCTCGGTGGTCTACCTGGCGGGTATCTACAGCTCGGCGAAGGTTGGCACCCTTGCAGATCGCTACGGCCGGCGCACCACTTTCTGGGTGTCGATCCTGGTAATGGCAGGCGGCCTGGCGGTGACGTTGGCGCAACCGGTGGCGGCGATTCTGGCCGGGATGGTGCTGTTCACCTTCGGCTTTTTCGGCGCGCATTCGGTGGCCAGCAGTTGGATCGGGCGGCGTGCAGAGCGGGCCAAGGGGCAGGCTTCATCGCTGTATCTGTTCGCGTACTACGTGGGGTCGAGTGTAGCCGGCACGTTGGGCGGGGTGGCCTGGGCCCATGGCGGTTGGAATGGCGTGGGGCTGTTTATTGGCGGGTTGCTGCTGGTGGCGCTTTTGGTTGCGGTGAAGCTGGCCAGATTGCCCGGCACGGCGCGGGACGTAGCCTAGCGTCGCGCGGCAAGCCGCCCTCCCGCTGGAATAGCCATAGGGGTGGGAGGCCAGCTTGCCGGGCGCTGTGTAACGGCCAACGCGCCGATCAGAACTTGATGAAATGCTCGCGGTAGTGCCGCAGCTCCGCGATCGAGTCGCGGATGTCGTCCAGCGCCAGGTGGGTGCTGCCTTTCTTGAAGCTATCCTTGACCTCTGGCGCCCAGCGCGCGGCCAGCTCCTTGAGGGTGGAGACGTCCAGGTTGCGGTAGTGGAAATACTCTTCGAGCTTGCGCATGTGGCGATAGAGGAAACGGCGGTCCTGGCAGATGCTGTTGCCGCAGATCGGCGATTTGCCCTTGGGCACCCACTTCTCAAGGAAGGCGATGGTTTGCGCCTCGGCCTCGGCCATGGAGATCTTGCTCTCGCGCACGCGTTGGGTCAGGCCACTGCCGCCATGCTGGCGATTGTTCCATTCGTCCATGCCTGCAAGGATCGCATCGCTCTGGTGGATGGCGATCACCGGCCCTTCGGCCAGGGTGTTGAGGTCGCTGTCAGTGACGATGGTGGCCATCTCGATGATGACGTCGTTGTCCGGATCCAGCCCGGTCATTTCCAGGTCGATCCAGATAAGGTTCTGCGGGTTTACCATGCTGTGCTCCTCGGCGGTTGCTACGCAGTCTAGCCGATTGGGCGTGCTAAACTCGCGGGCTTGATCAGCCGGCGGATGATACCGCCCTCACACGAGATTTCCATGGCCAAACGCCAGCTCACCCGCCGCCAAGCCTGGCGCATCGACAAGATCCAGAACGAACGCGCCGCCCGCGCCACCAAGCGCGAGAGCCAGGCGCAGGAAAGCCTTGAAGGCGGCGACCTGGGCCCCGAGCAGCATGGGCTGATCATTGCGCACTTCGGGGTGCAGGTCGAAGTCGAGGCGCTGGAGGGTGAGCAGGCCGGCAGTGTGTTCCGGTGCTACCTGCGGGCCAACCTGCCGACGCTGGTGACCGGCGACCGCGTGGTCTGGCGCGCCGGCCATCAGAGTGACGGGGTGATCGTCGCCCAGCTACCACGCCACAGCGAGCTGTGCCGGCCCGATGCCCGTGGCCAGCTCAAGCCGGTAGCGGGCAACGTCGACCAGATCGTCATCGTCTTCGCCCCCGCCCCTGAGCCTCATGCCAACCTGATCGACCGTTACCTGGTGGCGGCCGAGCATGCGGGTATTCGCCCCCTGCTGCTGCTGAACAAGGCCGACCTGATCGACGAGGCCAATGGCCCCGGCCTTCACGTGCTGCTCAAAAGCTACCGTGAACTGGGCTACCCCCTGCTGGAAGTTTCCGCCCATCAGGGCGATGGCATGAAGGCGCTCAAAACCCGGCTCGATCGCCACACCAGCGTGTTCGTCGGCCAATCGGGTGTGGGCAAGTCGTCGCTGGTCAACAGCCTGTTGGACGTTGGCACGCGCGTGGGTGAGCTGTCGCATTGGTCTGGCCAGGGCCAGCACACCACCACCACCGCGCGGCTGTATCACTTCCCTGAAGGCGGCGACCTGATCGACTCTCCCGGCATTCGCGAATTCGGCCTGGTGCACGTCAGCCGTG
Organism: Pseudomonas sp. URIL14HWK12:I12; assembly: GCF_003097135.1. Classification (GTDB taxonomy): domain Bacteria; phylum Pseudomonadota; class Gammaproteobacteria; order Pseudomonadales; family Pseudomonadaceae; genus Aquipseudomonas. Next base: position 236,265 of record NZ_QEQL01000003.1, on the reverse strand, counting down.
ACGACGTCGAAGCCGGGTTCATCGAGTTCGCACCCTTGCTCGGCCGTTGCCGCTTCCGCGATTGCAACCACGACCGTGAGCCAGGCTGCGCTCTGCTCGAAGCGCTCGAAGCCGGGCGTATCCAGCCGCAGCGCATGGCCAGCTACCGCTCGATCATCGCCAGCCTGCCCAAGGACGAATACTGATACGGTTCGGAATACTTCTGCCCCCGTTTGGGAAAACGTAACGATTTTTCCATTCGCTTGTTCCTCCTGCCTGCCTGGCCCAACAGTGATGGCCTTCGATACTTCGAGCAGGCCATCACTCCATGTACCACTTGTTCATCAGCCATTCGTGGAAATACGCAGATGCCTACGAGCGCCTGATGCGCTTGCTGCGCAGCCAGCCGCACCTGCCGTTTCGCGACTTCTCCGTGCCCTCGCACAGGCCTATCACCGCTTGCCCTACCGACGCAGAGCTTGAGCAGGCGCTGGTCGACAAGATGCGCCGCTGCTCAGTGGTGCTGATCATGGCCGGGGTGTACGCCACCTACAGCTACTGGATCACCCGCGAAATCGCCATCGCCCAGCGGCTGGGCAAACCCATCATCGCCATCAAGCCCTGGGGCGCCGAACGCATTTCCGCCCCTGTGCGCCAAGCCGCGCATCAGGAGTGCGCCTGGAACAGCGTTAGCATCGCCAGGGCGATCATCAGCTGGGCGTCTTGAGGGAGGCTTCATGCGCAAAGCTCTTTTCGTCGGTATCAACGACTACCCACACCTGAACCCGCTGCGCGGCTGCGTCAACGACGCCACGCAAATGAGCCACACCCTGGCCCGCCACGCCGGCGGCCAGCCCAATTTCCAGGCGCGCCTGCTCACCACAGGCGAAGATGAGGTGGACCACGACCTGCTTGAAGCCAGGCTGCAGGAGCTGTTTTCAGGCGAGTGCGACACCGCGCTGTTCTACTTTGCCGGGCACGGCCACTTCGACGACTCGCTCGAAGAAGGCCTGCTGCTGCCCCAGAACGCCCGCAGCGCCCGGGATGGCATTCGCTTCAGCGACATTCTGACCCTGGCGCGCAACGCCAGCGGCATCCGCGACAAGATCCTGATTCTCGACTGCTGCCAGGCTGGCGCCGCGGGCGAAGCGCGCTCCCTAAGAGGTGGCGACAGCCAGATCAGCGAGGGGTTGACCATCATGAGCGCCTGCCGCCGCCCGGAGGCGGCCAGCGAGAACGGGCCACACGGGGTGTTCACCAGCCTGCTGATCCAGGGCCTCAATGGCGGCGCCAGCAGCGTGCTGGGCGACGTTACCCCGGGCGGGCTCTACGCCTTCGTAGACAACGCCCTTGGCGCCTGGGAGCAACGGCCGGTATTCAAGACCAACGTCTCGCGCTTCATCGCCCTGCGCGAGAACGAGCCGCTGGTGGCGCGCGAGGTGCTGCGCAAGCTGCCGCAGTGGTTCCCCGAGCCTGAAAGCATCTATGCCCTGGACCCTAGCTTCGAGCCCACAGCACCTGAATTCGACGCTGCCAACGGTGACGTTTTCGCACAATTGCAGCGGTGCAACCGGCACAGCCTGATCGAGCCGGTAGACGCCGAGCATATGTATTTCGCCGCCATCAATGGTACGGGCTGCCGGCTGACCGCGCTGGGCGCCTACTACCGCATTCTTGCCCTGAAGGAGCACTTTTGAATGAGCGTGTTCATTTCCTATCGCCACACCAACCGCTCCGATGCACTGGCCGTGCAGGAATGCCTGAGTGCTTCGGGTGTGCCTTGCTACCTGGACGTAATGGACGAAGCGTCGAAAGTCACCTCGGACATCACGGGTTTGATCACCCAGCGTATCCGCGACGCGAGCCACCTGCTGGTAATCGTTTCGCACCAGACCCAGGGCTCATGGTGGGTGCCGTTCGAGATCGGCGAGGCCACCATCACCGATGTGCGTATCTCGACCTTCCAGATCGACCAGCTGCCGCTGCCGGAATACCTGGAGCACTGGCCGGTCATGCGCACTTACGGGGACCTGACGCAGTTTGTCCTGGAATACCGCAAGGACCTGGTCGCGACCATGGAAAGCTTCGACAGGCGTACCGGCATGGAGCGGGTGCTCGGCACCGCCTCACGGCGCACGGCGGACGACTTCCACCGTGCGCTCAAGGCGCGCCTCAAAGGCTAGAGCTGCTTGCCGGTACCGGGGTTACCGTTACCGTTGCCGTTGCCCTGCATCTGCAATGCGCCATTGTCGAAGATGTTCATCTTCTCCCGCAGGTCGCGCGGCTGCACCGGCTGATTGCTCGGCGCCGCGCTGCCCTGCGGCGCACCACTGGGCGCGGCGCCTGGGGCGGCCTGATCAGGCGCCGCGGGCTTGGCTTCGTCCTGATTGGCATCGCCCTCGATGGCGCGCTCGGCCTTCTTGGTCAGCACCGTGATGTCGATGCGGCGGTTCACCGGGTTGAGCGGGTTCTTGCGATCGAACAGGGCCGAGGAGCCGAAGCCCACCACACGCGCTACCTGGTTTTCAGGGTAACTGCCCGCCACCAAGGTGCGGCGGGCGGCGTTTGCGCGGCTGGCCGAAAGCTCCCAGTTGCCGAAATCCCCGGTGCTGGCGTAAGGCTTGGCATCGGTGTGGCCGCTGATGCTGATCTTGTTCGGCACCTCTTTGATGGTGTCGGCCATGGCCAGCAGCAGGTCTTCGAAATACGGCTTGAGCCGGGCACTGCCCAGGTCGAACATCGGCCGGTTCTCGGCGTCCATGATCTGGATGCGCAGGCCGTCCTGGGTGATCTCGAACAGGATCTGATCCTTGAACTTGGCCAGTTGCGGGTTCTCGTCGACCTTGTTCTGCAATTCCTGGAGCAACAGTTCGAGGCGATCTTTCTCGACCTTCTCGGCGATGTTCTCGGCCTGCTCGGTATTGACCTGCGACTGGGTGTCGGTTTCGGGCTTGGGCGGCGACTCCTTGGTCTCGGGGTTGAGCGTCGCATCTGGCGACAGCTGCGGCGAGCCGCCCAGGTCGATCACGTAGGGCGAGCCGCTTTCGGTGAAACCGATGGGGTCCTTGAAATAGCCGGCGATGGCGATCTTCTGCTCAGGCGTTGCGTTGGACAGCAGCCAGAGCACCAGGAAGAACGCCATCATGGCCGTTGCGAAGTCGGCGAAGGCGATCTTCCAGGCACCGCCGTGGTGCCCGCCGCCGAAGCGCTTGACGCGCTTGACGATGATTGGCTGATTGTTCTCCATGGCTTAGCGACCGCGAACCGCTTCTTCAAGCTCGGTAAAGCTTGGGCGGTGCGCCGGGTAGAGCACCTTGCGGCCGAACTCGACGGCCAGGGTCGGCGGCATGCCCGAAGCAGAGGCTACCAGCGAGGCCTTGATGGCTTCGTAGGTGTTCATTTCTTCCTTGGCATCGTGGCCCAGGCACTGAGAGAGCGGCCCGAAGAAGCCGTAGGCCGCCAGAATACCGAGGAAGGTACCTACCAGCGCCGCGCCGACGTGGCCGCCGATAGCTGCCTTGTCGCCGTCACCCAACGAGGCCATGGTCACCACGATACCCAGTACCGCCGCAACGATACCGAAACCTGGCAAGCCGTCGGCGATACCCTGCACCGCGTGGGAGGGGTGCTCGAGCTCTTCCTTCATGCTCAACAGCTCCATGTCGAACAGCCCTTCGAGCTCATGGGGCGCCATGTTGCCCGACGACATGATGCGCAGGTAATCGCAGATGAAGGCGGTCATGCGGGCGTCTTTGAGCACGCCTGGGTACTTGGCGAAAATCGGGCTGGAGGCGGCGTCTTCGATATCGGCTTCGATGGCCATCATGCCTTCGCGGCGGCTTTTGTTGAGGATCTCGTAGATCAGGCTCAGCACTTCGATATAGAAGGCGTGCGTGAAGCGCGAGCCGAACATCTTCAGGGACTTCTTGAAGACGTGCATGGTCATGTAGCCAGGGTTGGCCTGGATGAAAGCCCCGAGGCACGCACCACCGATGATCAGCACCTCGAAAGGCTGAATCAGCGCCGCAATCTGGCCGTGAGACAGGACGTATCCACCGAGGACGCTCGCGAATACGACAATGATGCCGATAATTTTAGCCATAGGTCAGGAGCACTTCGAAATTCATGGGGTGTGGCGGCGGCGCGGCCGGCCGGTTCAATCTCTGCTTCTACCTATCGGCAGAAGTGCGCCAGACTATAGTCACAACTTGTGAAAAGCCAGAATAGCCACGTGGCGAGCCCCTCCCTATGACAGCTGTCAAACCCACCACTGTTCAGGCCTGGGCCGAAGCCCTCGGTGACCTGCGCCTGCCTGTAGCCAAGCACAGCCACGACCGCGTATGCGCGTACCTGTCCGACAGCAGCCGTTCGCTGCGGGACATCGCCGAGCGCATGCAGGAAAGCCCGGCACTGGTACTCAGTGTGCTGCGCGAAGCCAACGCCCATGCCAGCGGGGGCCTGGTCGAGCCTGCTGAAAGCCTGGAAGTGGCGCTCAACCGGCTAGGCTTGCAGCGGGCGAGCGACCTGATGGGCCGGCTACCGTCGGTGGAGCCCGAACAGATGCCGGTTGCGCTGCGCCAGCTGCAGTTGGTGAGCCAGCATGCCACGCAGTTGGCCAATGGGTTGTTCGCCGCCCGCCTGGCGCGGCTCTGGCAGGAGATCCACTGGGGGGCGCTGCTGTTCCTCTCACCGCTGTGGGCGATGGCGCTGGCCGAGCCAGAGCTGATCGAGGAGTGGGAACGCCGCGTGGTGCAGCGTGGCGAGTCGGCACGCAAAGTGGAACAGGCACTGTTCGGCGTGCCGCTGCTGGACATCTGCCAGGCGCTGGTGGAGTTGTGGCGCCTGCCAATGTGGGTGCGCCAGGGTTACCTGGCGCTGGTGCAGGAACGCCGCTCGCTGGCCAGCGTGATGTTGATCGCTCGCGACCTGGACGACCCGCTGCGCCAGCAGCGTCGGCTCGACGCCGAACCGCAGATCCGCCGCTTCGCCAATCAGCCGGCCAATACTGTGCTGCTGGCCAATGGCCTGGCACTGGCGGCGCAGCAGGGCTGGAACACACCCCACGTGCTGCGCTGGCAACAAATGATCGCCCTGTATGCGCAGTTACCCTTGGAAGAGGTGCAGCAGCAGGTGCACCAGCAGTCGGCAATCAGTGCACGGCTGGTGGCCCAGCCCGACCTCTGGCACCCGGCAATCGGGTTGGTCTGGCCTTGGGATGAACGGCGTATCGGCCGGGTGCCGCGCCCGGCACCGCCGCCCTCGGCCGAGAGCCTGGTGCAATGGCGCAAGCGCTGTGCCGACCTGCTGGTTGAGCCCAGCCCGTTCAACAACGCCCTCCACCTGACCACCTCGGCACGTGAAGCCCTGGTGGCCTGCGGCATGCAGCGGGTGATGCTGCTGATGCTCGACAAAAGCGGGGAGTTCCTGAGGGCGCATCAGATCGCCGCCTTGCCCAAACCGGCCGCCGAGCTGACCTTCTCGCTGGACCAGGCGCCGCTGTTCAAACGCCTGCTCAGTGAACCCGGGCAGCTGCGCGTGACGCCTGAAAACAACGATCAGCTGTCGGCATTGCTGCCTGCGAGCCTGCGCGTGCTGTTTCGTGGCGAGCATCTGTTGATCCGTTCACTGGCCAGTGGGGGCCGGGTAGTGATGGTGGTGATCGCCGACCAGGGCGGGCGCCCGCTGGCGGACATCTCGGTGCAGGCCTTCGGCAAGACCGCGCAATGCATCGAGCGCGCGCTTACGGCCTTCAGCAACCGCAAGAAGTGAGGCTGGGGTACAATCGTCGCTTTCTGCCTTCGAGAGTGAGCACCGATGCCTGACTTCTCTGGCTTGCCGCTGGTGATCGAACCGGCGCAACTTCAGGCGCGCCTTGGCGCCCCCGGGCTGATCCTGGTCGACCTGACCAGCGCTGCCCGCTACGGCGCCGGGCACATCCCCGGCGCGCGGTTCGTCGACCCCAAGCGCACCCAACTGGGCGGCCCGCCCGCGCCTGGCCTGTTGCCGGCGCAGGCTGACCTGCAAGCGCTGTTCGGCGAGCTGGGCCATCGCCCCGAGGCGACCTACGTGGTGTATGACGACGAAGGCGGTGGTTGGGCCGGGCGCTTCATCTGGTTGCTCGATGTGATCGGCCACACCCGCTATCACTACCTCGACGGCGGCCTATTGGCCTGGGAGGCCGAAGGCCGGGCGTTGGAAACCGGCGCCCCCGCCCCTGCCGGCGGCCCGGTTGCCCTCACGCTCAGTGACGGGCCCACCGCAACGCTTGCGTACCTGCAAAGCCGCCTGGGCGCCGCTGACCTGGCTATCTGGGACGCGCGCAGCCCCGCCGAGTACCGGGGTGAAAAGGTCCTCGCCGCCCGCGGTGGCCACGTGCCTGGCGCCGCCAACCTGGAATGGACAGCCGGCATGGACCCTGCCCGCCAGCTGCGCATCCGCCAAGACCTGACCAAACAGCTCACGGCACTGGGCATCACCCCCGACAAGGAAGTGATCACCCACTGCCAGACCCACCACCGTTCCGGTTTTACCTACCTTGCCGCCAAAGCGCTGGGCTATCCCCGGGTCAAGGCTTATGCCGGCTCCTGGGGTGAATGGGGCAACCACCCCGACACGCCCATCGATGTTTAAGGACCGTTCATGAAAGATCGTTTGTTCATCCTTGCGCAGTACCTGCTGCCCCATCACCTGATCTCACGCCTGGCCGGCTGCCTGGCCGAGTGCCGCGTGCGCTGGGTGAAGAACACCTTCACCCGCTGGTTCGCCGGCCACTTCAAGGTCGACATGAGCGAAGCCCAGGTCGAGGACGTGACCGCCTACGCGCACTTCAACGACTTCTTCACTCGCGCCCTTAAGCCCGACGCTCGCCCGTTCGACCCAACCCCAGGGGCGGTGCTGTGCCCGGCCGACGGCGCCATCAGCCAGCTGGGCCCCATCGAACACGGCCGGGTATTCCAGGCCAAGGGGCACAGCTTCAGCGTACAAGAGCTGCTGGGCGGAGACCCCGCCAACGCCGCACCCTTCATGGGCGGCCAGTTCGCGACCGTCTACCTCTCTCCGCGTGACTACCACCGCGTGCACATGCCGCTGGCCGGCACCTTGCGCGAGATGATCTATGTGCCCGGGCGCATCTTTTCGGTCAACCAGGTCACGGCCGAAAACGTGCCCGAGCTGTTCGCTCGCAACGAACGAGTGGTATGCATCTTCGATACCGAGCTCGGCCCGATGGCCATGGTGCTGGTAGGGGCCATGATCGTGGCCTCTATTGAAACGGTATGGGCCGGCCTGGTAACCCCGCCCAAGCGCGAGCTCAAGAGCTGGCGCTATGACGAAGCCGCACGCGGCCCGATCCATCTGGAAAAAGGCGCCGAAATGGGCCGCTTCAAGCTGGGCTCCACCGTCATCGTGCTGTTCGGCCCCGAGCAGGTGAAGTGGGCCCATGCACTGGCGACCCTGGCACCTGTGAAGATGGGCCAGGGCCTGGGGCTGCCGGCCCAAGGCTAATGCCTTGAGCGCCCGCCGAACTGCTCGGCGGGCGGTGGGTCTCTAACATTGAGCCAATGCTGGTACATTGACGTCAAACTGATGTGGCATTTTGGTGCCAGACTACGATCGAAACGTACGCTAGCCCCCGTCGAATCTAACAGGACCCCGGATTCTGATGCCTCGCCCCAGCCCTCACTCGTTATTGCGCGCCCCGACGCCCTCGCAGAAGAGCCTGACCTTCTGCGAAGCCAACGCGCGTGATTTCAAGATCTGGATCGACGCCCTGCCCAAGGCGAACATCGGCGAAACCGCCCGGCTGCTGTATCAAGGCCTGGCCGAGCTGACCCAGCTAGCCTGCCCCGCCGACATACGCCTGCCACTGCTCGAGCTGCTGCGGCCGGAGGTGTATTACGTCTGCAAGCATCTGGAAAAACACTTTCTGAACCAGGCTGTGGTGCTCGACGAGCGAGCCCGCAAGGTCGCCAACCTCTGCCAGGCCCTGCAGAACCAGCTTGCCGTGGGTTATAAGCAGATCATCGTGCAACTGGTGCCCAGTGCTGCGCGCGACCGCAACACGCAGCTGGCCATCGCCCTGGAGCGCGCCCTGCATGCCTTGCACGGGCCCCTGGTGCGTTCGGCCCTGCTCTACTGCCCTGTGCCCGATGGCCTGTGGATCGAGCTGCACACCCTTTACCTGGTCGCCCAGGAGCAGAAGCTGCAGCACACCGCCGTGGCGGATGAGCTGGCCCGCAACACCCGCGCCCTGACCCCGGAACAGGCCTATGTCTGCTCGCTGTTGCTGGGCAGCTCGCGCTGCAATCAGATGCGCCAAAGCGCCATCTCTCGGTTGGCCGAGGTGCTCGAGGCCTGGAGCGCGCTGGTGCGGCTGCAATCGGCGGTGGCCGAGAACAGCCTCTTCGCCATTTCACCTGCCGTGGACGGGCCGCCGCGCTACAAGTCGATGTTCGGCGAAAACCAGTGGCCGGCGCTGATAGGCGTCGACACGCTGCGGCTGTCTGACGTGATCCATGAATACGTCACCTGCACCCCTGAGCAGCGCAGCGCCTCACGGCTGATGGTACCGCCAAGCTTCAGCCTCGACCTGCTGCAGCACCTCTCGGCAGCCTGGGGCAATGTGTCGGAGCGCAGCTTCGAGCGCATGCCGGGCACCGGCCACCTCACCCTGTGCATGGGCATGAGCGCGCTGCATTTCTATCTGGGCGGTGAGCGCTCGTTCGTCGAGCTGCTGCGCCGGCCCTCGGCCGGGCAAGCGCAGTTCGGCAGCGGCCAAAGCTGGGCGCACACCTTCGAAGCTGACCACCACATCGTGATGGAGGAGATCCAGTACGACGGGCCAAGCGACCAGGGCAAGCCGCAGGCGCAGGCGCCCGGTGGCAGTGACTACCCCACCTACAGCCTTCAGATCGTCAATCACAGCCCCGGCGGCTACTGCCTGGCGTGGCCTCGGGAAGTGCCCGCACAATTGCAGGCCGGCGAGATGGTCGGCATTCAGGATGCACCCGGCCAAGGCTGGAGCGTCGCTGTGGTGCGCTGGATCCGCCAGGTGCGCAATGGCGGCACGCAGATGGGCATCGAGCTGCTGGCACCTCACGCCCAGCCGTGCGGCGTGCAGCTGGTGCGCGGCAACGAGCCCAACAGCGAATACCTGCGGGGCCTGCTGTTGCCCGAAATCCGTGCGATCGACATCCCGGCAACGCTCATGGCGCCGCGCCTGCCGTTTCAGGAAGGCCACAAGGTACGCATCAATACCCACGGCGACGAGCGCAATGCCGGCCTTGGCAAGCGCGTGGCCGCCACGGGCAGCTTCAACCAGTTCGAATACCTGACCCTCGAACAACCCGGCGACCCGGCCGGCAAGCAACACGGCGCCGAGCACAGCGCGCCGGAAGAGAACTTCGATTCGTTGTGGCGCGATCTCTGACAGGCTCACCGTTCACGGTTGAGCGCTTTGCTTCGAGGTGCGGTCCAACGCCACACCTGCTTGCCACTTGCTCTCGTACAAGGCCTTCCTATGCCAGAACGCCCTCTGCTGACCCCCACCACCGCCCGCTGGCTACCCTGGGTGGTCGCCATCGCTTTCTTCATGCAGTCGCTCGACGCCACCATCCTCAACACCGCGCTGCCTTCCATGGCACGCGACCTTGCGGAAAACCCGCTGCGCATGCAGTCGGTGGTGATTTCCTACATGCTCACCGTGGCGCTGCTGATGCCGGCCTCCGGCTGGATCGCTGACCGCTTCGGCACCAAACAAGTGTTTTTCAGCGCCATCGGGCTGTTCACCTTCGGCTCGTTGCTGTGTGCGGTGTCGCCAAACCTCACGACGCTGGTGTGCGCACGGGTCATCCAGGGCATGGGCGGTGCGCTGTTGGTGCCGGTCGGCAGGCTGGTAGTGCTGCGGGCGTATCCGCGTTCGGAGCTGGTGCGCATCCTGAGTTTCATCACCATTCCGGGGTTGTTCGGCCCATTGATCGGCCCGACCCTGGGCGGCTGGATGGTGGAATATGCCAGCTGGCACTGGATCTTCCTGATCAACCTGCCGGTGGGCGCGCTGGGTTGCTGGGCGGTGAAGCGGGCATTGCCAGACCTGCGCGGCGAGCAGACGCCCTTCGACGGGCAGGGGTTCATCCTATTCGGCGCGGCCATGGTGTTGATCACCATCGCGCTGGAGGGCCTGGGCGAGTTGCACCTGTCACACCTGCGGGTGATTTTGCTGCTGTTTGCCGGCATGGCCTGCCTGGCCGCCTACTGGCTGCGCGCGGTACATGACCCCAACCCGCTATTCAGCGCGTCGCTGTTTCGCACCCGCAGCTTCGCGGTGGGCATTCTGGGCAACCTCTTCGCGCGGCTGGGCAGCGGGGCGCTGCCGTTTCTGGTGCCCTTGCTGCTGCAGGTGGCGCTGGGCTACACCCCGTCGGAAGCCGGCATGAGCATGATCCCGCTGGCGGCCTCGGCCATGGTTGCCAAATCGTTGGCACGCCCCTTGATCGAGCGGTTCGGTTACCGGACGGTGCTGACCGGTAATACCCTGCTGCTGGGCGCGATGATGGCCAGCATCGGCCTGGTGAGCGATGAAACACCCTACGTGGCATTGCTGATACACCTCGGCGTGCTGGGGGCAGTGAACTCCATCCAGTTCACGGCCATGAACACCGTGACCCTGATTGATCTCAGCGACAACGAGGCCAGCAGTGGCAACAGCCTGCTGTCGGTAGTAGCGCAACTGTCGATGAGCCTGGGGGTGGCCAGCGCTGGCGCCTTGCTGGGCGGTTTCACCTCCAGCGTGAGCGCCGATGGCGTAAGCACCGTGCTGGGCGCCTTTCAGCTGACGTTTCTCACCATCGGGCTGATGGCGATGCTGGCGGCGACGATCTTCGTGCAGCTTTCACCGGAGGTAGGGCGCAAGCGCACCTGACGCGCTGCGATGTTCCGAGGGCGGCCGCACTGTTAAACTGCGCGGCATTTTCCCCTCGGTACCCGCCTGTGACCACGTTCTCCAGCCTTCCCCTGCCCGCCGCGATGCTGGCCAACCTCGACAGCCTCGGCTATCGGGAGATGACGCCGATCCAGGCCCAGGCATTGCCTGTGATCCTGGCCGGCCGCGACCTGATTGCCCAGGCCAAGACCGGCAGCGGCAAAACCGCCGCCTTCGGCATCGGCCTGCTGCAAGGCCTGAACCCGCGCTTCTTCGGCTGCCAGGCGCTGGTGCTGTGCCCCACGCGCGAGCTGGCCGACCAGGTGGCCAAGGAGCTGCGCCGCCTGGCGCGGGCCGAGGACAACATCAAGATTCTGACCCTCTGCGGTGGTGTGCCGCTGGGCCCACAGATCGCTTCGCTGGAGCACGGCGCCCACGTGATCGTCGGTACGCCCGGCCGGGTGCAGCAGCATCTGGACAAACAGACGCTGAGCCTTTCGGGCCTGAACAAGCTGGTGCTCGACGAAGCCGACCGCATGCTCGACATGGGTTTTTTCGACGCTATCGCCGCGGTCATCGAACACACCCCGGCGCGCCGGCAGACGCTGCTGTTCTCGGCGACCTACCCCAAGGGCATCGACCAGCTGGCCGGGCAGTTCCTGCGTGACCCGCAGCAGGTCAAGGTCGAGGCGCTGCACAGTGATACGCAGATTCAACAGGTATTCTGCGAGATCGCCCCTGACCAGCGCATCAACGCCGTGGCGCGCCTGCTCGGGCACTTCCGCCCCACCACCTGCGTAGCCTTCTGCTTTACCCGGCAGCAGTGCCAGGAGGTGGTCGAGCAACTGGTCGCCAAGGGCATCAGCGCCGAGGCGCTGCATGGCGAGATGGAACAGCGTGACCGCGACCAGGTGCTGGCGCTGTTTGCCAACCGCTCGCTCACCGTGCTCGTAGCGACCGACGTGGCCGCCCGCGGGCTCGACATCGACGGGCTGGACCTTGTGATCAACGTCGAGATGGCGCGCGACGCCGAGATCCACGTGCACCGCGTGGGCCGCACTGGCCGTGCGGGCGAACAAGGTGTGGCGGTAAGCCTCGTGGCGCCGGCCGAGGCCCATCGTGCCCAGGCCGTAGAGGCGTTGCAGAAGGCGCCGCTCAACTGGCAAGAGCTGGACAGCTTCAAAAACAAAGGCGAGGGCCCTCTGGTGCCGCCGATGGCCACGCTGTGCATCGCCGCCGGGCGCAAAGACAAACTGCGCCCTGGCGACATCCTCGGCGCCTTGACCGGCGATGCCGGTGTGCCGGGCACCAGCGTCGGCAAGATCGCCATCTTCGATTTCCAGGCCTATGTAGCGGTTGAGCGCAGCATCGCCAAGCAGGCCATGGCGCACCTGAACAACGGCAAGATCAAAGGCCGCGCCCTGAAGGTGCGCCTGTTGTGATACAAGCCGATGTAGTGGTGATCGGCGCTGGCGCGGCCGGCCTGATGTGTGCGGCGCAGGCCGGTTACCGGGGGCGCAAGGTGTTGCTGCTGGACCACGCCAACAAGCCCGGCAAGAAGATTCTGATGTCCGGTGGCGGGCGCTGCAACTTCACCAACCTGCACACAGAGCCCGCCAACTTCCTTTCGCAGAACCCGCACTTCTGCAAGTCGGCGCTGGCGCGCTACACCCAGTGGGACTTCATCGAGCTGGTGCAACGCCATGGCGTGGAGTACCACGAGAAAAAGCTCGGCCAGCTGTTCTGCGACCACAAGGCCAACGACATCCTCCAGGTGCTGCTCACCGAATGCGAGTGGGCCGGCGTGGAGCTGCACATGAGCACCTCCATCGAGCGCATCGCTGCGGTTGAAAGCGGCGGTTATCGATTGCGCACGACCCTCGGTGAAGTCAGCTGCCAATCGTTGGTGGTGGCCACCGGTGGGCTGTCCATTCCCACCCTTGGCGCCAGTGGGTTCGGCTACGACATCGCCCGCCAGTTCGGCCATACGCTGCTGCACACCCGTGCAGGGCTTGTGCCCTTTACCATCACCGACCAGCTCAAGGCCTTGTGCACCGAGCTTTCCGGGACCTCGGTAGACTGCATCGCCCGCTGCAACGGCCAGGCCTTCCGGGAGAACCTGCTGTTCACTCACCGCGGCCTGAGTGGCCCGGCCATGCTGCAGATTTCCTCGTTCTGGCAGGCCGGCGATACGCTTGAAATCGACCTGCTGCCTGGCCTGGACGCGCTGCAATGGCTGCGTGAACAACAGGCCGGGCGGCCGAACATCGAACTGCGCACCCTGCTGGGCGAAGTGTTCACCCGCAAGATGGCGCAGTTGCTCACCGAGAGCTGGTTCGAGTCCAAACCGCTTAAGCAATACACCCACGCCGAACTCGAAGGCGTGGCCGGGCGGTTGAGCTGTTGGCAGGTGGTGCCGGCAGGTACCGAGGGTTACCGCACTGCCGAAGTGACGCTGGGGGGCGTGGATACGCGAGAGGTGTCATCCAAGACGCTGGAGTCCCTGAAAAGCCCAGGGTTGTACTTCGTCGGCGAAGTGCTGGATGTCACCGGCCACTTGGGCGGGTTCAACTTCCAGTGGGCCTGGGCGTCAGGCCATGCGGCGGGGTTGGTAGTGTAACCTGGCCGGCGAGGCAGCCCGCTGGCTGCCTACGCCGTTGGCCTACACCAGGCATCGCCCCAGCTATTCCAGTAACGGGCAGCCCGCAAGCTCAACCAGACCGATCAAACCGCCATCGGCGCCGTCAACGGTGCATGATGTTCATAGCCTTCCAGCGTGAAGTCCGAAGGCTCCACGTTCTCCAGCCACTGTGGCGCATAAACCCCTGTATCGGCGAACGCCGGCACCCGGTCAGAGATCACCAGCTTCGGCGCCGGCAGCGGCTCGCGGCGCATCTGCTCGTTGAGCATGTCGAGGTGGTTTTCGTAGATATGCGCGTCACCGATGAAATAGGTGAACCAGCGCGGCGTGTAGCCGGTGAGGCGGCCGAACAGGCTCAGCAGCGCGGCCCCTTCGGTGATGTTGAAAGGTGTGCCCAGGCCCAGGTCGTTGGAGCGGATGTAGAGCGTGAGCGAGATCTCGCGCGTTTGCGGATTGGGGTGGAACTGGTAAAGCAGATGGCAGGGTGGCAGGGCCATCTCGTCGAGCTGGGCGCAGTTCCAGCCGTGAAACAGGATGCGGCGGCTGCCGGGGTCTTTATGGATGGTGTCTAGGCACTGGCGCACTTGGTCGATGGCCTTGTACATCACCGCGAAGGGCTCGCCGCCCTCCTCGCCTTCGGCCAGTTGCACGTAGCCCTGAGCGGCACAATGGGCAATGGCGGCGGTATTGCGCAGGGGCACGCGCTTGTAGGCCGGCCAGCTGCGCCATTGCACGCCGTAGATCTCGCCCAGGTCATCGGTGCCCTGCCGGAACGGGTTGTTCAGCCACTGGCTGTTTTCGTTGGCGTTCTGGTCCCAGACCTTGCAGCCCAGCGCACGGAATTCGGCGGCGTTGTTCACCCCGCGCAGGAAGCCGCACATCTCGCCCACCGCCGACTTGAACGCCAGCTTGCGCGTGGTGACCGCCGGGAAGCCTTCGGCGAGGTCGAAGCGCAGCATGGCACCAGGAAAGCTGATGGTGTCGATGCCGGTGCGGTTGCTCTGGCGGCTACCGTGCTGGATGACATGGGCGACGAGGTCGAGGTATTGCTTCATGGTTCTTCCGGAAATATGGGCGGGGCTGTGCGCCCCGCCGGGTGAATCAATGCGCCTGGGCAGTTTGCCCTTGGCGGCGGTAGGCCAGCCAGATCAGCACCAGGCCGCCGATGATCATCGGCAGGCACAGCACCTGGCCCATGGTGACCCAACCGAACGCGAGGTAACCCAGTTGGGCGTCGGGCATGCGCACGAACTCCACAGCAAAGCGGAACAGCCCGTAGAACAGCGCGAACATGCCGGAAACGGCCATGGTCGGGCGTGGCTTGCGCGAAAAGACCCACAGGATAGCGAATAGCGCCACGCCTTCGAGCGCGAACTGGTAAAGCTGCGACGGATGGCGTGGCAACTGCGCCGGGTCGCTGAACGGCGGAAACACCATCGCCCAGGGCAGGTCGGTGGGCTTGCCCCACAGCTCGGCGTTGATGAAGTTACCCAGCCGCCCGGCGCCCAGGCCGATCGGCACGAAGGGGGCGATGAAGTCCATCAGCTCGAAGAACGACTTGTTGTTGCGCTTGCCGAACCACCACGCTGCCAGCATCACGCCGATGAAGCCTCCGTGGAACGACATGCCGCCCTTCCATACCTCGAAGATCAACGTGGGCTGGGCGATGTAGGCCGGCAGGTCGTAGAACAGCACATAGCCCAGCCGGCCGCCGACGATCACACCCATGGCGCACCAGAACACCAGGTCGGAGAGTTTTTCGCGCGTCCAGGTGGGGTCGAAGCGCGACAGGCGGCGCGAAGCCAGCAGCCAGGCGCTGCCGATGCCGATCAGGTACATCAGGCCGTACCAGTGGATCTTCAGGGGCCCGATCGCGACAGCGACCGGGTCTATCTGCGGGTAAGGCAGCATGTGGAATCCTCGAACAGGGCGTAAAGCCTTTGGAGCATCTGATAACAGCAAATGCCAGCATCTGCTAATACGGGGCGGCGCACATGTTACAGCAACCCTGACGCTCGCGTAGAGTGAAAGCCTGTAGCTCAATTTGATGGAAACGACATGTGCCTCATCGTATTCGCCTGGCGCCCCGGCCATGCCTTGCCGCTGCTGGTAGCGGCCAACCGCGACGAATTTCATCGACGCCCCAGCGCGCAGGCAGCGCAATGGGATGACGCCCCGACCGTATACGCCGGGCGCGACCTTGAGGCCGGCGGCACCTGGCTGGGCCTGAGCACCGATGGCCGCTTTGCCGCCGTGACCAATGTGCGCGACCCCGCCCAGCCCCTGGGGCAGCGCTCACGCGGTGAGTTGCCACGGGACTGGCTGGCCGGCACCGACACCCTGGACCGCTACGCCGCGCGAGTGCTCACCCGTGCCGGGCAGTACAGCGGTTTCAACCTGTTGCTCAGCGATGGCAGGCGCTTGTGCTGGATCAGCCAGGACCGCCTGAGCTGGCTCAACGAAGGGGTCTACGGGCTGTCCAACGCGCAGCTCGATACCCCGTGGCCGAAACTCATTCGCGCGCAGCAAGCGCTGGAAGCCGAGCTGGAAAACCCCGAGCCTGAGGCGTTGTTCAGGTTACTGAGCGACACCACGCAACCGGCCGACGAGGAGCTGCCAGACACCGGCGTAGGGCTCGATACTGAGCGCCGGCTAGCGAGCGCCTTCATTCAGGGCGAGCACTATGGCACACGGGCCAGCACGCTGGTGTACGCCTGGGAAAACGGCGAGCACCGCCTGCTCGAACGCAGCTTCGGGCCGCACGGCCAGCCTCAGGGCGAGGCCGACCTGCGCTTTACAGTGTCTTGGGCGCCTGTGGATTGATCATCCGGCCAAGGCCCTGATTCTTCAGGGCCAGCTGCAGCGAGCTGTGGATAACTTGCGGGTTGTCGATCTTCATCAACTGCCCCAGCAACTCACGGGACTTGGCGTGGCTGACCTGGCGTAGCATCCACTTCACCTTCGGCAGGTTAGTGGCGTTCATCGACAGGCTATCAAAGCCCATGGCCATCAGCAGCACGGCCGCCGCAGGGTCGCCGGCCATTTCGCCGCAGATGCTCACCGGCTTGCCTTCGGCATGGGCTTCGTTGACCACGTGCTGCAAGGCCTGCAGCACCGCTGGGTGCAGGTAGTCGTAGAGGTCGGCCACACGCGGGTTGTTGCGGTCTACGGCCAGCAGGTACTGGGTCAGGTCGTTGGAGCCTACAGAGAGGAAATCCACCTGGCGCGCCAGCTCACGGGTGAGGTACACCGCTGCCGGGATCTCGACCATCACGCCCACCGGCGGCATCGGCACGTCGGTGCCCTCGTCGCGCACCTCGCCCCAGGCGCGGTGGATCAGGTGCATGGCCTCCTCCACCTCATGGGTGCCGGAGATCATCGGCAGCAGGATCCGCAGGTTGTTGAGGCCTTCGCTGGCCTTGAGCATGGCGCGCGCCTGCACCAGGAAAATCTCCGGGTGATCCAGCGTCACGCGGATGCCGCGCCAGCCCAGGAACGGGTTGTCTTCGGTGATCGGGAAGTAGCTCAGCGATTTGTCGCCGCCGATGTCGAGGCTGCGCATCGTCACCGGCAGCGGGTGGAAGGCCAGCAATTGCTCGCGGTAGATCGCCAGCTGCTCTTTTTCGCTGGGAAAGCGCTGGTTGATCATGAACGGCACTTCGGTGCGGTACAGGCCAACGCCTTCGGCGCCACGCTGCTGCGCCCGGGCTACGTCCGCGAGCAGGCCGGTGTTGACCCAAAGCGGGATGCGATGGCCGTCGGTGGTGACGCAGGGCAACTCACGCAGCGCATCCAGCCCCTTGGCCAGCTCACGCTCGTCTGCCACCACGGTGGCGTACTGCTTGGTGAGGATCTCGCTGGGGTTGGTGAACACCTCACCGTTGTAGCCGTCGACGATCAGCTCGATGCCGTCGACCTTGGAGTAGGGGAAATCCACCAGGCCCATGACCGTCGGGATGCCCATGGCCCGCGCCAGGATGGCCACGTGCGAGTTGCCCGAGCCCATAACCGACACCAGCCCCGCCAGTTTGCCCTCGGGCACTTCACCAAGCATGGCCGGGGTCAGCTCCTCGCTGACCAGAATGGTGTTGTCCGAATACACCAGCGCCTGCTGGTGCGCCTGCTGCAGATAGGCCAGCAGGCGGCGGCCGAGGTCTTTGACGTCCGAGGCCCGCTCACGCAGGTAGGCGTCGTCCATCAGCTCGAACCGGTTGACGTGCTCGGTGACCACCTGGCGCAGGGCGCCCTGGGCCCATTGGCCGGTCTTGATGATCTGCGTCACTTCGCTGCCGAGCGAGGCATCGTCGAGCATCATCAGGTAGACATCGAACAACGCCCGCTCTTCGGGGCGCAACTGGGTAGCGAGCTTGGCCGAGAGCGTGCGCATGTCGTTGCGCACCCCTTCAAGGGCGTTCTGGAACAGCGCGAGCTCTGCGTCGATATCGGTGACAGGTTTATCCGGGACAACGTCCAGGTCTGCCGGCGGCAGCACTACCAGCGCCTTGCCGACGGCAGCGCCTGGCGAACCAGGCACACCGACGAACTTGGCTTCCTGAGTACGCTTGCCACCCCGGTCGAGCCCGCGGATGGACCCGGTCGCCTCGGCGTGGGCAATGACGCCCGCCAGCTGGGCGCTCATGGTCACCAGGAAAGCTTCTTCGCCCTCGTCGAACTGCCGGCGCTCTTTTTGCTGCACCACCACCACGCCCACCACTCGGCGATGGTGAATGATGGGCGCGCCAAGGAACGAGGCGAAGCGTTCCTCGCCGGTTTCGGCGAAATAGCGGTAGCGGGGGTGGGCTGCGGCGTCTTCGAGGTTCAGCGGCTCCTCGCGGGTGCCAACCAGGCCGACCAGGCCTTCGTTGGGCGCCATGCTGACCTGGCCGATCGAGCTTTTGTTCAAGCCCTCGGTGGCCATCAGCACGAAGCGATTGGCCTCGGGGTCGAGCAGGTACACCGAACACACTTGCGAGCCCATGGCCTCTTGCACGCGCAAGACGATGATGCCCAACGCCGCCTTGAGATCCTTGGCGGCGTTCACTTCCTGGACGATCTTGCGCAGCGTATTGAGCATGGCTGAGGTTTGGACTCCGTCGTCTAGTCGCGTGCCAACAGGCGCGGCGCAAGCTCTTTGAGGGCCCGGCGGTAGACCTCACGCTTGAAGGTCACAACCTGGCCCAGTGGGTACCAGTAACTGACCCAGCGCCAGCCGTCGAACTCTGGCTTGCCGGTCAGGTCCATCCTGACGCGCTGCTCGTTGGATACCAGGCGCAGCAAAAACCACTTCTGCTTCTGGCCGATGCACAGCGGCTGGCTGTGGGTACGCACCAACCGCTGGGGCAGGCGGTAACGCAACCAGCCTCGGGTGCAGGCCAGGATCTGAACATCCTGACGCTCCAGGCCCACTTCCTCGTTCAGCTCGCGGTACAACGCCTGTTCGGGTGTTTCGTTCGGGTTGATGCCGCCCTGCGGGAACTGCCAGGCATCCTGATTGATGCGTCGAGCCCATAGCACCTGGCCAGCATCGTTGGTCAGGATGATGCCCACATTGGGGCGGAAACCATCGGGGTCGATCACAGCAACAACCTCGCAAACGCATGTTGGGGCATTGTTCCACAAAGCCCGCCAGCCCAGCAACGAGGTGCCTACCTTAAGTGAGGGGTTTCTGAAAAGCCCTGCTGTGTTTCCACCTGTTCACACCGGCTTGGCAGTCATCAACACCAGCAACGCGATCAGCACCAGCAGCGCCAGTGCCGCCAAGCCCATGACCCAACGCTGTTGCCCGGCCGTGGGCTCCCCGCCCGCAGGCATCGCACGCAGCCGCCGCACGCGCGCCAGCAGCCAGACCCACGCCAGGGCGCCAACGATGTAAAGGCAAGCGCCACCCAACAGCCAGGTTTGCCCCAACGGCCAGCCAACGGTATGCACCATCCACCAGCCGCTGACGGGGAAGCTCAGCATGCACAGCGCCATCACCGCCCAGGCCGCATACCATGGGCGGTCAAGGGAACTGGCGAACAAACGCCGGTCGCCGGCACGCCAGGCGCTGATGGCACGCCAAACCACCACGCCGATGCTGGCGAGCAGCAGCACAGTGGCGGCGATGTGCAGCGCCTTGAGGGTGATCAAAGTGTTCATGGTGCCTCGCGGGTTTCAGCCCAGAAACAGCCGATAGGCTGGGTTGTCGGTTTCATCCCAGAAGGGATAGCCGATCTCGGCCAGCGCCGCCAGCGCCTGCTCGCGCTCGTGCAGCGGCACTTGCAGGCCGGCGACCACCCGGCCGTCGGCCGCACCGTGATTGCGGTAGTGGAACATGGAAATGTTCCAGCGCCCGCCCAGGCGGTTGAGAAAGTTGAACAGCGCGCCCGGCCGCTCGGGGAACTCGAAGCGCAGCACCATTTCATCATCCACGGCTTCGGCGTGGCCGCCGACCATGTGGCGGATGTGAAGCTTGGCCAGCTCGTTATCGGTGAGGTCCTGCACCGGGAAGCCGTGCTCGCGCAGGCTGGCCACCAGCGCGCTGCGCGGGTCGGTGTCGGGGTGGGTCTGCACACCGACGAAGATGTGCGCCTCGGTACCGGTATGGTAACGGTAGTTGAATTCGGTGATCTGCCGCTTGCCCACTGCCTCACAGAAGGCCTTGAAGCTGCCGGGCCGCTCCGGGATGGTCACGGCGATGATCGCCTCACGCCCCTCGCCCAGCTCGGCCCGCTCGGCCACATGGCGCAGGCGGTCGAAGTTGACGTTCGCACCCGAATCGATGGCGATCAGCGTTTGCCCGCTGGCGCCACGGGCTTCGACGTACTTCTTGATGCCCGCCACACCCAGCGCGCCGGCCGGCTCGGTGATCGAGCGGGTGTCGTCGTAGATGTCCTTGATCGCGGCGCAAATCTCGTCGGTGCTGACAGTGATCACCTCATCGACATGCTCGCGGCAGATCTCGAAGGTGTGCTGGCCGATCTGGGCCACCGCCACGCCGTCGGCGAACAACCCCACCTGCGGCAGCACCACACGCTCGCCGGCCGCCAGCGCGGCCTGCAAGCAGTTGGAGTCGTCTGGCTCGACGCCGATTACCTTCACCTCCGGGCGCAGGTACTTGACGTAGGCCGCTATGCCCGCGATCAGGCCACCCCCGCCTACCGGTACGAAAATAGCGTCGAGGTCGCCCTGGTGCTGGCGCAGGATCTCCATGGCCACGGTGCCCTGGCCTGCGATGGTGTCGGGGTCATCGTAGGGGTGCACATACACGTAGCCCTTTTCGCCCACCAACTTGAGCGAATAGGCCAGCGCTTCGGGGAAGGAGTCGCCATGCAGCACCACCTTGCCCCCGCGCGAACGCACGCCTTCGACCTTGATCTCCGGCGTGGTCTTGGGCATCACGATGGTCGCCTTCACGCCCATTTCCCGGGCTGCCAAGGCCAGGCCCTGGGCGTGGTTACCGGCCGAGGCCGTGACCACTCCGCGGGCGCGCTCAGCCTCGCTGAGCTGCGCCAGCTTGTTGTAGGCACCGCGAACCTTGAAGGAGAACACCGGCTGAAGGTCTTCGCGCTTGAGCAATACCCGGTTGCCCAGCCGCTTGGACAACTGCCCGGCCGGCTGCAGAGGGGTTTCGACGGCAACGTCGTAAACGCGCGAGGTGAGGATTTTCTTTACGTACTGTTCGAGCATCGGAAAACGTCACGGCTGGGCGAAGGCAGGGAGGGCGAGTCTACCAGCCAGGGGCCGAGCTTGCAGCGCTGGCGGCTGTTATAATGCGCGCCCTTTCGCACCACACGACACCCGCATCATGACCCAAGACCAGCTCAAACAGGCCGTGGCCCAGGCCGCCGTGGACTTCATCCTGCCCAAGCTCACCGACAAGAGCGTCGTCGGCGTAGGCACAGGCTCCACCGCGAACTGCTTCATCGATGCCCTGGCCCAGCACAAAGGCGCTTTCGACGGCGCCGTGGCCAGCTCCGAGGCCACCGCCGCACGCCTGAAAGGGCACGGCATTCCTGTGTACGAGCTCAATGCGGTGGGCGATCTTGAGTTTTACGTCGATGGCGCCGATGAAAGCGACGAGCGGCTCAACCTGATCAAGGGCGGTGGCGCAGCCCTGACCCGCGAGAAGATCGTCGCTGCCGTGGCGAGCACGTTCATCTGCATCGCCGACGCCAGCAAGCTGGTGCCGGTACTGGGCGCCTTCCCGCTACCGGTAGAGGTGATTCCAATGGCCCGAAGCCACGTAGCGCGCCAGCTGGTAAAACTGGGCGGCGACCCGGTGTACCGGGAAGGCGTGGTGACCGACAACGGCAATATCATCCTCGATGTGCACAACATGAGCATCACCGACCCGGTGGCGCTGGAGCGGGACATCAATGCCATTGTCGGCGTAGTCACCAATGGCCTGTTCGCCGCACGCCCTGCCGATCTGCTGCTGCTCGGCACCGCCGAAGGCGTCAAGGCGCTGAAGGCTTCCTGAATACGTAGAACAGGTTCGGCTCGCTGACCAGGTAAAGGGTGCCCTGCTCGTCCAAGGCCATCCCCTCCGCCTGGGGAACCGCGCGGGCCAGGCCTGAAGCACCGCCGTGCAGAGCCAGCGTGCCCACCACCTCGCCCGCGGTGTTTATCTCCAGCACCAGCCTCGACTCATCCGACAGCGCCAACAGATGGCCGGTGGCCTCGTCGAACTGCAAACTCGACAAGTCGCGCACGAACAGCCGGGCATCCCGCTTGGGCGCTTCCTGAATGTTCACGCTGCCAGCCAGGCCCGGCTCGGCGAACCCTTCCACTTCGAAAATCCGCATCGGGTCGCGTTCCTTGGCCACGTACAGTCGCTGGCCCTGCCGGTCGTAGGCCAACCCCTCGAACCCCTTGTTGCCATTGCGGCCCAACCCCAGGCTCAAGCGCGGGGCGTTGCTGGCATCGATGACTGCGGTGCCCTCTGTAACGTCGATCCGCACCAGTTGCTGTTCGCGCTCATCGGTCACTACGAAAGTATCGCCAGCGATGTATTCGATGGCTTCCGGGTCGGCAATGCCTTCGACCCGAATGCGCCGCAGCACCTCGCCCTGCAGTGAGAGCTCGATCACTTCCGGCAGCTTGTTGGTGATGGTGAACAGCGTCTTGCGTTCGGTGTGATAGGTCAGCGCCGACACATCCGACGGTACACCTACCAGTGGCTTACCCTCGATCACCGAGCGGTATTGCGCCAAGCCCAGCGAGTGCTCGGCCGGCGCCCACCAATGCACCAGGTTGAACCAGCCACGTTCGAACCAGCGCAGATACTGGCCGGTAGCGGCCAGCGCAATCAGCAGAAGCAGCAGCAGGGGTGCAAGCCAACGGAAAGATACAGCCAGGCGCGCCATTAGAAGGCCTCAGTCGGAAAAGGCCGGAATTTGAGCACAACTCGTTGAATTTGCCCTTAACGGGAGGGCAGTTTCAGATCAATGCTTGAAGCGGTAGAACAGGTTGGGCTCGCTGATGACGTACAAGGTGCCCTGCTCGTCGGTGGCCACCCCTTCAGCACGCGGGATGGTTTGGCCCAGGCCGTTGAAATGCCCTAGCAGCGTCATGTAACTGACCGGTTTGCCGGCCGAATCGGTTTCCAGAATCAGGTGCGAATCAGCCGAGACCAGTAGCAGGTGCCCGGTGCGGCGGTCGACGTCCATCCCTGAAAGGTTCCGAAGGTCGAGGGGGCCGCCGGCCAGCGTCATCGGCTGCCCCAGCAACGTAGTGCCATTGCTGCGCCAGCTCTCAAGGAAAGCCGGCCGCTCCTGACCGAACAGCACGCGTTGGCCCTGGGCATCCCAGGCCACCGCCTCGGTGCCTTTGTTCTTTTCACGTGCCTTGCCCAGCGGGAATTGTGGAAAGTCCTTGATGTTCAGGGACGTGACGCCCGGCGGCGCGGTGACGATGGTCAGCAGCTGGCTGCGCTCGTCGGTAATAGCGATATGGCCATCTTCGAGTACCGCCACACCTTCAGGGTTCGCCCAACCCACCAGTTCGATCTTGCGCAGCACCTCCCCCTCCAGGCTCAACTGCACCAGGAACGGGTGCTTGCCCATTACGCTATAGAGGGTTTTGCTCGAAGGGTCGTAGGAGAGGTCCGAAGCTTCGTCGGTTTCCAGGCCTGGCATAGGCTTGGCATCGATGTCGGCCCTGTAGGCGGGCAGCCAAACAGCGTTGGCTCGCTCCTTGGCGGGTGTAGCCCATTCGGCCAACGACCAGCGCAGCCGGTCGTCCCAGTGAAGCACCACCGCCACTGCGTAGCTTGCCAGTAGCACCAGCAGCAGCCCGAGCAACCAGCGATTGCGCTTAGGCGTGAAGATTCTGGGCATTGTGCTGAAGCTCTGTTCGGGCATGGCGGGACCGGATAACGCTAGGCGAAGCGGCGCATTATCCGGGTGCAATGTGAAAAAACGGTCAAGCCACCCGTTATTCGAGCACGCGGGTTTCGACGCGCACCGAGCCTGGCAACTCCATCACCAGCTCATCGCCGGCCGCCAGCTCGCCAACGCCCGCCGGCGTACCCGTAAGGATCACGTCACCGGCCTGCAGGCTGAAGTGTGCCGCCATGTACTGGATCATCGGCACGATGGGGTTGAGCATCATCGCGCTGCTGCCGTCCTGGCGCAGTTCGCCATTGAGCGTCAGGCGAACCGGGATGGAGGTGAAGTCGGTGAACTCGCTCGCTGCCACGAACGGCGACAGCACACACGCACCGTCGAACGACTTGGCCAGTTCCCAGGGCAGCCCTTTTTCCTTGAGGCGGGACTGAACATCGCGCAAGGTGAGGTCCAAGGCTGGCGCGAAGCCGGAAATGGCGTCAAGCACCTCTTCTTCGCTCGGCGCAGTGGACAGCGGCTTGCCGAGAAGGACGGCGATTTCCGTTTCATAGTGAACCGAGCCACGGCCCTGCGGGATCTTGAACCCGCCGTCGGCCGGCACCACGCAACTGCCCGGCTTGATGAACAGCAGCGGCTCGCTGGGCACCGGGTTGTTCAACTCCTTGGCGTGTTCGGCGTAGTTGCGGCCGATGCACACCACCTTGCCAAGCGGGAAATGGATGCGCGTGCCATCGACGTATTGATGCTGGTAACTCATGAGCCACTCCACTCGTTGTAGGGATGCCGGCACAAGCCTTCCACGTGATTTGTTCATCGTCCAGATGAACAGCCTTCACGTCGCGTACTGGCCGATAAATGTCGCAGCTATGCTAGCATAGGCGCCCGCCACGCAGGCTGCAGCGCCTCTGGCCGGCCCTTCATAACGCTACTTTACTCTCCGGAGCGCAGGTTTAAAGCAGATGAGCAAGACTTCTCTCGACAAGAGCAAGATCAAGTTCCTTCTCCTCGAAGGAGTTCACCAAAACGCCGTCGATACGCTGAAGGCGGCCGGTTACTCCAACATCGAGTACCTCACTGGCTCCCTTCCCGAGGCCCAGCTCAAGGAAAAGATCGCCGATGCCCATTTCATCGGCATCCGCTCCCGCACCCAGCTTACTGCCGAGGTGTTCGACTGCGCCAAGAAGCTGATCGCCGTCGGCTGCTTCTGCATCGGCACCAACCAGGTTGACCTGAATGCGGCCCGCGAGCGTGGCATCGTGGTCTTCAACGCCCCCTATTCCAACACCCGTTCGGTCGCCGAGCTGGTGCTGGGCCAGGCCATCCTGTTGCTGCGCGGCATTCCGGAGAAGAACGCCTCCTGCCACCGTGGCGGCTGGATCAAGAGCGCCGCGAACTCCTTCGAGATCCGGGGCAAGAAGCTGGGCATCGTCGGTTACGGTTCGATCGGCACTCAACTGTCGGTGCTGGCTGAAAGCCTGGGCATGCAGGTGTATTTCTACGACCCGCTGACCAAGCTGCCGCTGGGCAACGCCAACCAGGTGCCCACCCTCAAGGAACTGCTGGGCCTGGCCGACATCGTCTCGCTGCACGTGCCTGAACTGCCCTCCACCCAGTGGATGATCGGTGAAGCCGAAATCGCCGCGATGAAAAAAGGCAGCATCCTGATCAACGCTGCACGCGGCACTGTGGTTCGCCTCGAGGCCCTGGCCGAAGCGATCAAGGCCAAGCACCTGATCGGCGCAGCCATCGACGTGTTCCCGGTCGAGCCTCGCTCCAACGACGAGACCTTCGAAAGCCCGCTGCGCGGCCTGGACAACGTCATCCTGACCCCGCACATCGGTGGCTCCACCGCCGAGGCTCAGGCCAATATCGGGCTGGAAGTGGCGGAGAAACTGGTCAAGTACAGCGACAACGGCACTTCGGTGTCGTCGGTCAACTTCCCCGAAGTCGCCCTGCCAGCGCACCCGGGCAAGCACCGCCTGCTGCACATTCACCAGAACATCCCGGGCGTGCTCAGCGAAATCAACAAGGTGTTCGCCGAGAACGGCATCAACATCTCCGGCCAGTTCCTGCAAACCAATGAAAGCGTCGGTTATGTCGTCATCGACGTTGACGCCGAGTACTCGGACCTGGCGCAGGAGAAGCTGCAGCACATCAAGGGCACCATCCGCAGCCGCGTACTGTTCTAAGCCTCACACCCGGCGGGCCGGCCCACAGGGCCGGCTGCCGGGCACAGTCGTTAGAAAGGCTCATTCCCCCGCCGCCTGAACCACCCCGTCAACGACAGCCGCTCGCAGCCCGTGGGCAGCACCTCGTGCGGCAGCTCCCCCGACAGAAACACCACCAGGCAACCGCCACGCGGCGGGACGTCCAGGGTGCTGCCATCCTTGAAATACAGGCGCAGCTCACCGCCATCACCCTCGTCCCAGTTGGGGTTCAGGTACAACACCGCCGATACCATGCGCCGGTCGTCGTCACGAAAGCGGTCAAGATGCCGCTTGTAGAACGCCCCCGCCGGATACAGCGCGAAGTGGCACTCGAAGTCTTCAAGGCCCAGAAACAAACCACGGTTGAGCGCCTCTCGCAGGGTATCCATCAACGCCAGGTACCGGTCGGTGCATGGCGCCTCGCCGGGGTCGATCCATTGGGTGAGGTCGCCTCGGATGCTTTCCCGGACCTCCTGCGCGTCGCCACGGCCCACCGCTGCAGGCGCCAGTTCGCCCACGGCTGCACGCCGACGGCACTCCTGCGCCAGCGCAGCGGTCAGAAGGTCAGGCACACAGCAGTCTTGCCGCGACCAGCCATGCTCGGCCAGGTCGTCGACGATGCGTTGCGCCAGGGTGTCATCGAAGGAAGTATGCATGGCGCGCATAGTAGCTCACGGCACGCAAAGCAACAGTGGTGTTTGCTCGCAAATGCGCACGCGCATCGCGCGTCTCTCGACAAAAGTTGTTCAGCCCACGGACAATAGCGGCCTGCCGACAGGAGTCCTTCATGCGTCGCCTTCTTTTCACCCTGCTGATCTGCTGCGCCCTGCCGGCCTGGGCCGATGCCTACGATCAGTTGTACAAGGCTGCCGGCTGGCCTGACCAGCGCGCCCACTTCAACGCGGCGCTCAAAGCGGCCCAGCAGCGTTACCAGAACAGCCTGCCGCCTGCGGTTTTTCAGGCCTTGGTCAATAACAGCAACCAGCGCTTCAGCGCACAGGCGATGGACCAACGCGCCGAGAATCGCCTGCGCCAGGCACTGGGCAACCCGCAGCCGGCACTGGGCTTCTTCCAGGGCCCGCTAGGCCGCAAGATCGTCAGCGCAGAGCTGCTGGCTACTCGCCCGGATCAGTTGGCGAAAAACGCAGGCGGCCTGCCGCACATGCAGGCCTCCGACACTCGCCAATTGTTGATTGGCCACCTGGCCCGCGCCCTGCCGGCGCGGGAGGCCGGTGCCGAAGTGAGCCTGGCCATCGCCGGGGTCGCCGCTGACAGCCTCAGCTCGATGATCCCGGGGTTGCTCGGCGGCGGCTCGAGCCAGAACCTGCTCGACAGCCAGCGCGCCCGGCTGATGCAGCAGATCGGCAACGACATGGACAACACGTTGCTGTACGTGTACCGCGACTTGTCAGACCCGGAGCTGGAAGAGTTCGTCAGCTTCGCCGAGTCAGCGGAGGGTAAGGCTTATTACCAGGCCGCGCTGGCAGCGGTGAAGGCGGGGTTGGCAGTAGGCCAGCCCGCGCCGTAGGCGACTCAGGCAAGGTAGCCCGCCAGGTAGTCGAAGTACTCCCGGCGCAGCTCCGGCAGTTCATTGGCCAGGTGATGCCGTGCTGCGGGCAGGCGCAGTAGCCTGGGCCCGGTGAATTTACTCTCCAGCACCTTGAGGTTGTGCCGCCAGTCGACGGTCATGTCCTGCTCGCCTTGAACGATGAGCGGGCTACGCCCACTGCCCGGCGAGCGCTCGATGTGCCGCACCCACTTGGCCAATGCCCCTACCCAAGCCGTAGGCAGCCGGCGCGGTTGCAATGGGTCGGCCTCCAGAAACGGCAAGAAAGTTGGGTCGTTGGTGTTTTCACTGAAGCGCCGGGCGATGCTGCCCACGAAAGGTCGCAGGGCGTGATAGCTCAACTGCGACCAGCCCCACGCGCGCGGGCGCACCAGCGGCGCGAGCAGGATGGCCTGCCCGTCGACCGGGCTGTCGGGGCGGTTGAGCAAGTGATCGACCGCGATCGCCCCGCCCGTGCTCTGCCCAAGCAAGTGCCAGGGTTTAGGCAAAGCATTGGCATGCGCCTCTTGCAAAAGGCCATCGAGCATTGCCTGGTAGTGGGCAAAATCCCGGATGCTGGCTCGCTCGCCGCTGGACAGGCCATGGCCTGGCAAATCGCACCCTAGCACTGCCAACCCCAGGCCCAACGCCCAGTCGATCACATGACGGTACAGGCCCATGTGGTCGTAATAGCCGTGCAGCAGGATCAACGTGCCGCGTGGCCGGGCTGGGCTCCACAGCTGAGCCACCAGTTGAAAGCCCGCCGCCTCGAACACGCCCAGGCGTGTTTCGCAGCCTTCGAGGGCCAGGCCGTAGTAGCGTTGGTAAGCCAGCCCATGGCGCGACAATGCATCGCCCTTGGCCAACGCCCCGAGGCTCTGGCGCAGGGCATCGGGCTGAAAGATCGCAGACATGAAAACGGCCCGTGTGGCAGAACGTGAGGGCATGTTCTGCCACACGGGCCGTGCTGGCAAGGCCTAGGGGCGAGCCAGGGTGCCGGCGTGTGCCGTGCTGGAGGCATTGGCCGCAGCCGCCTCCTCGATCGCAGCCTGAACCGCCTTGCGCCGCGCTTCCTCGGCCCGGCGCGTGAAGAACCACACCAGGAAGGTAAACAGCGACACCACCAGCAGAATCAGGCTGGCGATGGCGTTGATCTCAGGCTTCACGCCCAGGCGCACCTGCGAGAACACCTCCATCGGCAACGTGGTCGAGCCGGGGCCGGAAACGAAGCTGGCCAGCACCAGGTCGTCCAGTGACAGCGCGAACGACATCATGCCCCCCGCTGCCAGCGACGGTGCGATCATCGGGATGGTGATCAGCAGAAACACTTTCAGAGGCCGAGCGCCCAGGTCCATGGCCGCCTCCTCGATGGAGAGGTCCAGCTCACGCAGCCTGGCCGACACCACCACCGCCACGTAGGAGGTGCAGAAGGTGGTGTGGGCAATCCAGATGGTGGTGATGCCGCGCTCGGCCGGCCAGCCGATGGCTTGGGCCATGGCCACGAACAGCAACAGCAGCGACAGGCCCGTGATCACCTCGGGCATCACCAGCGGCGCGGTCACCAGGCCACCGAACAGGGTGCGGCCCTTGAAGCGCGAAACGCGGGTGAGCACGAACGCGGCCATGGTACCCAACACCACCGCCGAGACCGCCGTGTACACGGCGATTTCCAACGAGCGGAACACCGCCGAGATGAGCTGGCCATTATCCAGCAGGCTCACGTACCAGCTCACCGACCAACCGCCCCACACCGTTACCAGCCGCGAAGCGTTGAACGAGTAGATCACCAGGATGACCATCGGCGCGTAGATGAAGATCAGGCCCAGCCACAGCATCACGCTGGAGAAACGAACGCCCTGTTTCATGCCCGGCCCTCCATCTCACGTGCCTGGCTGCGGTTGAACAGCACGATCGGGATGATCAGGATCCCCAGCATCACCACCGCCAGCGCCGAGGCAACCGGCCAGTCGCGGTTGTTGAAGAACTCTTGCCAAAGCACTTTGCCGATCATCAGCGTCTCAGGCCCCCCGAGCAGTTCCGGGATGACGAACTCGCCCACCACCGGGATGAACACCAGCATGCAGCCGGCGATGATGCCGTTCTTCGACAGCGGCACGGTGATTTTCCAGAAGCTGTTGAACCGGCTCGAGCCCAGGTCGGATGCGGCCTCGAGCAGGGTTTGGTCGTGTTTGACCAGGTTGGCGAACAGCGGCAGGATCATGAACGGCAGATACGAATACACCAGGCCGATGTACACCGCCGTATTGCTGTTGAGGATCTGCAGCGGCTGGTCGATCAGGCCCATGTACTGCAAGAAGCCATTGAGCAAGCCGTTGTTGCTAAGGATGCCCATCCAGGCATACACGCGGATCAGGATCGCCGTCCAGGTCGGCATCATGATCAGCAGCAACAACACGGTCTGGCTCTCTTTCTTGGCGACCGAGATGGCATAGGCCATCGGGTAACCGATGAGCAGGCACATCAAGGTGCTGAAAAACGCCATCTTCAGCGAGCCGAAGTAAGCGGCGAAGTACAGGTCGTCATCGCCCAACAGCAGGTAGTTGGCCAGGTTCAGCGCGATGTTGATCTTCTCTTCGGCGAACTCTACCAGCGAGGTATAGGGGGGGATGGCCACGTCCGCTTCGGCGAAGCTGATCTTCAACACGATGAAGAACGGCAGCATGAAGAACAGGAACAGCCAGATGAAGGGGATGCCGATCACGACCTGGCGGCCGCCGGGCACCCAACGATTGAGGAACCGCTTCACTTTTCGCGCTTTCATGACCGCAGCACCACCCCGCTGTCGTCTTCCCACCACACGAACACTTCGTCGTCCCAGGTCGGCCGCGCGCCGCGGCGCTCGGCATTGGCCACGAAGCTCTGCACGATCTTGCCGCTGGCAAGCTCGACATGGAACACCGAGTGGCCGCCCAGGTAGGCGATGTCATGGACCTTGCCCCGTGCCCAGTTGTACTCGGTCTGGGGCTGCTCGGTGGTCACCAGCAGTTTTTCCGGGCGCAGGGCGTAGGTCACGCGCTTGTCCTCGGCGGCGGTGCTCACGCCGTGGCCTACGTAGATTGGCCGCTCCAGCTCAGGGGTGGAAATCAGCGCGTAGCCTTCCATGTCCTCGACCACGTCGCCGTCGAACAGGTTGACGTTGCCGATGAACTCGCACACCAGCCGGCTGGTGGGGGTTTCGTAGATGTCC
Organism: Pseudomonas sp. URIL14HWK12:I12; assembly: GCF_003097135.1. GTDB lineage: Bacteria > Pseudomonadota > Gammaproteobacteria > Pseudomonadales > Pseudomonadaceae > Aquipseudomonas. The sequence goes on along the minus strand of NZ_QEQL01000003.1, from coordinate 205,438 downwards.
ACGGGGCTGCCGATCTGGGCGATCCAGCCCAGGTGCATGATCGCAATGCGCTGGGCCATGGTCATGGCCTCTTCCTGATCGTGGGTCACCATCACGCACGTCACGCCCACACGCTCGATGATCTCCACCAGCTCCAGCTGCATCTGCGAGCGCAGCTTCTTGTCGAGCGCGCCCATTGGCTCGTCGAGCAGCAGCAATTTGGGGCGCTTGGCCAGGGAGCGGGCCAGTGCAACCCGCTGGCGCTGGCCACCGGAGAGCTGGTGGGGCTTGCGCTTGGCGTACTGGCTCATGTGCACGAGCTTGAGCATCTCGGCCACGCGGGCATCGATCTCAGCGGCGGGCATCTTGTCCTGCTTCAGGCCGAAGGCAATGTTCTGCGCCACGGTCATGTGCGGGAACAAGGCATAGGACTGGAACATCATGTTGATCGGCCGCTCGTAGGGCGGCAGGTCGGTGATGTCCTGGCCATCGAGAAAGATACGGCCCTCGGTGGGCCGCTCGAAGCCGGCGAGCATGCGCAGCAAGGTCGATTTGCCGGAGCCGGAGCCGCCCAGCAACGCGAAAATCTCGCCCTTGTTGATTTCCAGGGACACATCGTCCACGGCGACCGTCTCGTCGAATTTCTTCGTGACCCGATCGATTTTCACCAGCACCTGCTTGGGCTGCTGGCTGCCTTCGAGGGCTTTTTTGTAGGCGCTGGAGGCAACGGCCATTAACGACACTCCCATCAATGGTTCAGGTGGCCCGCTGCACAGGCGGGCCACTGGTTTTATTTGCCCGACTTGATCCGCGTCCAGGAACGGGTCATCAGGCGTTGAATGTTCGGTGGCAGCTCATGGCTCACATAAGCCTTGGCCAGCACGTCCTGCGGCGGGTACACCGACGGGTCGGTGGCGACCTTCTGGTCCATGTCGGCCTTGGCCTGCGGGTTGGGGTTGGCGTAGCCCACCGCATCGCTGACCTCGGCAATCACCTCCGGTTGCAACAGGAAGTTGATGAAGGCGTGGGCCTGCTTGACGTTCTCGGCGTCTTTGGGAATCGCCAGCATGTCGAACCAGAGGTTGCCGCCTTCCTTGGGCACTGCGTAGGCCACTTTCACGCCGTTCTTGGCTTCCTCGGCGCGGTTGCGGGCCTGGAACACATCACCCGAGAAGCCGGCGGCCACACAGATGTTGCCGTTGGCGAGGTCGGAAATGTATTTGGAGGAGTGGAAATAGGTCACATAAGGCCGAACCTTGAGCAGCTTGGCTTCGGCCTTCTTGTAGTCGTCCGGGTTGGTGCTGTTGGGGTCGAGCCCCAGGTAATTGAGCACTGCCGGCATCATCTCATCGGGCGAGTCGAGAAACGCCACGCCGCACTTGCTGAGTTTCTTGAGGTTTTCCGGCTCGAAGAGCACGGCCCAGGAGTCGATCTTGTCAGTGCCCAACGCGGCCTTGACCTTCTCGACGTTGTACCCGATGCCGTTGGTGCCCCACAGATACGGCACGGCGTACTGGTTCCCCGGGTCGTTCGCTTCGAGCCGTTTCATCAGCTCGGGGTCGAGGTTCTTCCAGTTCGGCAGTTGCGCACGGTCGAGCTTCTGGAACGCACCGGCCTTGATCTGCTTGCCCAGGAAGTGGTTGGAGGGCACCACAACGTCATAACCGGTGCGCCCTGCCAGCAGCTTGCCTTCGAGGGTTTCATTGGAGTCGAACACGTCGTAGACCGGCTTGATGCCCGTCGCCTTCTGGAACTCGGCCAGGGTGTTCTCGCCGATATAGTCGGACCAGTTGTAGATGTGGACCTCGCCCGCGGCTTGCACGGTGGTGCCCGCCAACAGGCCAGCGCCCAGTGCCAGGGCCTTCAAGAACAAAGATTTAGACAAGTGCAGTTCCCCCGCGATGTATTTTCCGGATGGCAGCGGCCCGGCCAGCGAATCCAAAACCGGCGCGCAACTTACCTGTGATGAACCTGCCCAGCAAAAAAAAATTTCGTTTCAGTGCAACAGGCAACGGCGCAAGCGCCGCCACCTGTGCTCGGCACGGGCTTATTTGCCCGATTTGATCTTGGTCCAGCTGCGGGTCAATTCGCGCAGCGTCGGCTGTGGCAGGTCGGCGATCGCATACAGCTTGGCCTTCACATCGGCAGGCGGGTAAACGCCTGGGTCGGAGGTGATGTCCTTGTCGACCAGGGGCGTTGCGGCGTCGTTGATGTTGGGGAAGCGCACGGCGTTGGTGATCTCGGCCATCACTTCAGGCTGGAGGATGAAGTTCATCCATTTGTAGGCCAGCTCTTTGTTCTCGGCGTCCTTGGGAATGGCCAGCATGTCGTAGAAACTGCCAGCGCCTTCTTTCGGAATGGTATACGCGACCTTGACCTTGCCACCGGCCTCTTCGGCACGGGACTTGGCCTGGTAGACGTCGCCCGAGTAGCCGACCGCTACGCAGATGTTGCCGTTGGCCAGGTCAGAGATGTACTTGGAGGAGTGGAAGTAGGCGATGCTCGGGCGGATCTTGAGGTAGAGATCTTCAGCTTTCTTGATATCGTCCTTGCTCTGGGTGTCGGTCTTCAGGCCCAGGTAATGCAGCGCCACCGGCATCATCTCGGTCGGCGAATCGAGGAAGCTTACGCCGCAGCTCTTGAGCTTGGCGATGTTCTCGGGCTTGAACAGCACGTCCCAGGAGTCGATCTTGTCGACGCCCAGTGCCGCCTTGACCTTCTCGGGGTTGTAGCCGATGCCGATCGAGCCCCACATGTAGGGGAAGGCGTGGGCGTTGTCTTTGTCGCTGGCGTCACCTACGGCCTTGAGTTGCCCGGCGTTGAGGTTTTTCCAGTTGGGCAGCTTGGACTTGTCGAGGGTCTCGTACACGCCGGCCTTGATCTGCTTGGCCAGGAAGTTGTTCGACGGCACCACGATGTCATAGCCGGAGTGGCCAGCGAGCATCTTGGCTTCGAGGGTCTCGTTGCTGTCATAGACGTCGTAGACGACCTTGACGCCGGGGTTGGCCTCTTCGAACTTCTTGACGGTGTCCGGGGCGATGTAATCAGACCAGTTATAAACGTGCAGAACCTTGTCGTCAGCGTGCGCGGCACCCGCCATCGCTCCCATCAGCGCCATGGCCAGCAGCGATTTGCCCAGCTTCTTCATGCTTGATGCTCCAAATAGTGTTTAAGCCAATTCATCCTTCGGTGCGCGGCCCTGCCAACGGGCGTGCTGTAGGGGCGCGAGGCACTGCCCCCGCGCCGCCGCACAGCCTAGCATCTAGCCCTGCAACGCATTAAGAGTCAGGTCCAGACATTTGTGCGCCTTGCTCACCAGCTCATCGATTTCGGCGCGGCTGATCACCAACGGCGGGGCGATGATCATGGTGTCGCCCACCGCCCGCATGATCAGGCCGTTGTCGAAACAGAACTGCCGGCACAGCATGCCCGCACCGCGCCCTTCATAGCGGGCGCGAGACGACTTGTCGCGTACCAGCTCGATTGCGCCAAGCATGCCCAGGCCACGAACCTCACCCACCAACGGGTGGCTCTGAAGTTCGCGCAAGCGGCTTTGCAAATACGGTGCCGTTTCGCTTCGCACCCGTTCGATGATGCTTTCTTCACGAAGGATGCGCAGGTTTTCCAGCCCCACCGCCGCCGCAACCGGGTGCCCGGAGTAGGTGAAGCCGTGGTTGAAGTCGCCGCCCTGCTCGATCACCTTCACCACTTCATCTCGCACGATGACCCCGCCCATCGGCACGTAGCCTGAGGTCAGGCCCTTGGCGATGGTCATCAGGTCAGGCTTGAGGCCGTAGTAGTCGCTGCCGAACCACTCGCCGGTGCGGCCAAAACCGCAGATCACTTCGTCGGCCACGAACAGAATCTCGTAGCGGGCGAGCACTTCCTTGATCTTCGGCCAGTAGCTGTCCGGCGGGATGATCACGCCCCCGGCGCCCTGGATCGGCTCGGCGATGAACGCTGCGACGTTCTCTTCGCCAAGCTCCAGAATTTTCTTTTCCAACTGCTCGGCGGCCCATACGCCGAACGCGTCCGGGCTCATGTGGCCGCCTTCGCCAAACCAGTACGGCTGGGGGATGTGCGCAATGCCCGGGATCGGCAGGTCGCCCTGTTCATGCATGTAAGTCATGCCACCCAGGCTGGCACCTGCAACGGTGGAGCCGTGATAGCCGTTGACGCGGCTGATCAGGGTTTTCTTGCTCGGCTTGCCCTTGAGCGCCCAGTAGTGGCGAACCAGGCGCAGCACCGTGTCGTTGCCTTCGGAGCCGGAGCCGGTGAAGAACACGTGGCTCATCCCCGCCGGGGCAACGTCGGTAATCGCCTTGGCCAGCTCCAGCGCCGGCGGGTGGGCGGTCTGGAAGAACAGGTTGTAATAGGGCAACTCGCGCATCTGCCGGGCAGCGGCCTGCACCAGTTCCTCTCGGCCATAACCGACCGCCACGCACCACAGGCCCGCCATGCCGTCGAGGATCTGCCGGCCTTCGCTGTCCCACAGGTGCACGCCCTGGGCCTTGGTGATGATGCGCGGGCCCTTCTGCTTGAGCTGCTGGTAGTCGCTGAAGGGCGCCAGGTGGTGCTCACCGCTCAGGGCTTGCCAGGCTTGGGTTTGCGCTGCGTTGTCGCTCATTGCTCTCTCCTGTTCCCCAGCGCCTGCGCGCCGGGCTCGATCAGACCGCGAACAGCAGGAACTCCCGTTCCCAGGAACTGATCACTCGTTTGAAGTTTTCGTTCTCTGCACGTTTCACCGCCACGAAGCCGACGATGAATTTCTTGCCTAGGTACTTCTCCAGGGTGCGGCAGTTTTCCATGCGCTCCAGCGCATCCTCGATGGTTAGCGGCAGGCGCAGGTTGCGGCGCTCATAGCCACGCCCGTGTACCGGCGCGCTGGGGTTGATGCCTTCGACCATGCCGATGAAGCCGCACAGCAGGCTGGCGGCGATCGCCAGGTAGGGGTTGGCGTCGGCACCGGGCAGGCGGTTTTCCACACGGCGGTTCTGCGGCGTCGCATCCGGCACCCGCAGGCCCACGGTGCGGTTCTCCACGCCCCACTCCACGTTCACCGGCGCCGAAGTGTCGGGCAGGAAGCGGCGGAAGGAGTTCACGTTCGGTGCGAACAGCGGCAGCGCCTCGGGGATGAATTTCTGCAGGCCGCCCACGTGGTTCAGAAACAGCTGGCTCATGGTGCCGTCTTCGTTGGAGAAGATGTTCTTGCCGGTCTGGATGTCGACGATGCTCTGGTGCAGGTGCATGGCGCTGCCCGGCTCACCGGTCATGGGCTTGGCCATGAAGGTGGCGGCCACATTGTGCTTGAGCGCCGCCTCGCGCATGGTGCGCTTGAACACCAGGATCTGGTCGGCCAGGTGCAGGGCATCGCCGTGGCGGAAGTTGATCTCCATCTGCGCGGTGCCGTCTTCGTGGATCAGCGTGTCGAGGTCGAGGTTCTGCGCCTCGCACCAGTCGTACACATCCTCGAACAGCGGGTCGAATTCGTTGGCGGCCTCGATCGAGAACGACTGGCGGCCGGTCTCTGGGCGCCCGGAGCGGCCGATCGGGGGCTGCAGCGGGTAGTCGGGGTCGTCGCTGCGCTTGGTGAGGTAGAACTCCATCTCCGGCGCCACGATCGGCTGCCAGCCGCGGTCGGTATAAAGCTTGAGCACACGCTTGAGGACGTTGCGCGGCGACAGCTCGATGGGGTTGCCCTGTTTGTCGTAGGTGTCGTGGATCACCTGGGCGGTCGGCTCGATGGCCCAAGGCACCGAGAACACCGCATTCTCGTCAGGGCGGCAGAACATGTCGATGTCGGCCGGGTCGAGCAGCTCGTAGTAGATCTCGTCTTCCACATAATCGCCGGTCACCGTTTGCAGCAGCACGCTCTCGGGCAGGCGCATGCCTTTTTCGGCGATGAACTTGTTGGTGGGCGAGATCTTGCCGCGGGTAATGCCGGTCAGGTCGCTGATCAGGCACTCCACTTCGGTGATCTTGTGTTTTTTCAACCAATCGGTGAGCTGGTCGAGGTTGCTGCTCATAAAGACCTCAGAAGGCTATGTGGCAAGGGGTTGCCCCAGCAGCGGGGCGAGCCTGCAGAACAGGCGCTAAAGTTGTGGCATGGCAAGGCTGCACCGGCACAACGAATGCATTGAACCGTAAGCGGGCAGGTTTGGGCAGAGGATAATTGCGACGCAGTGAAAGATCGCCCCAGGGCTGCTGGTAACTTTGATGAACAGCCAAGACTGTGGCACGCTTCAGGTAGGCGCCGGTGGCGTCAAGAATATCTGCCAGCCGGGCCAGTGGGCTTCGAGCCACTGCCGGGCGCGTTGCAGGCGCGGTGCTAGAGCCACCAAGGTGCCGGCGTGCCATGAAAGTCCCCGTTGTTTTTGCTGTTGTGGGATGCATCGAGCTTAGCGCTGTTCAATTTATTACACAACTGGCCGTAAATAATTTTCTACGCCCACGTTTTGGTTGTAAAAGCTGAATTATTATTTAGCGCGAAAATGCTCCATTTTGGCCCGCAAGACGCCTTTTTGCCATGAATGGAAGCACGAACTGCCCGCCTTGACTTGCACGCGGGTTTCGGATTGACTGAGTTGGCTGTCAGTCATTGATTGAGATTTTTAACAAAAGGTGTTGCATCATGTCGGTACCCCCGCGTGCCGTTCAGCTCAATGAAGCGAACGCGTTCCTCAAGGAACACCCTGAGGTTCTATACGTCGACCTTCTGATAGCGGATATGAATGGTGTAGTGCGCGGCAAGCGCATAGAACGCACCAGCCTTCATAAGGTGTACGAAAAGGGCATCAACCTGCCCGCCTCCCTCTTTGCTCTCGACATCAACGGCTCCACCGTCGAAAGCACCGGCCTTGGCCTGGACATCGGCGACGCCGATCGCATCTGCTACCCCATCCCCAATACCCTGAGCAACGAGCCCTGGCAGAAGCGCCCTACCGCGCAGCTGCTGATGACGATGCACGAGCTGGAGGGCGAGCCGTTTTTCGCCGACCCGCGCGAAGTGCTGCGCCAGGTGGTGAAGAAGTTCGACGACATGGGGCTGACCATCTGCGCTGCGTTCGAGCTTGAGTTCTACCTGATCGACCAGGAGAACGTGAACGGCCGGCCGCAACCGCCGCGCTCGCCCATTTCCGGCAAGCGCCCGCAATCGACCCAGGTGTACCTGATCGACGACCTCGATGAATACGTCGATTGCCTCCAGGACATTCTCGAAGGCGCCAAGGAGCAGCGCATCCCGGCCGACGCCATCGTCAAGGAGAGCGCCCCGGCGCAGTTCGAGGTCAACCTGCACCACGTGGCAGACGCGCTCAAGGCGTGCGACTACGCGGTGTTGCTCAAGCGGCTGATCAAGAACATCGCCTATGACCATGAAATGGACACCACCTTCATGGCCAAGCCCTACCCGGGCCAGGCAGGTAATGGCCTGCACGTGCACATCTCGATCCTGGACAAGGCCGGCAAAAACATCTTCACCAGTGAGGATCCCGAGCAGAACGCCGCATTGCGCCATGCAGTGGGCGGTGTGCTCGAGACCCTGCCCGCCTCGATGGCGTTTCTTTGCCCCAACGTGAACTCCTATCGCCGCTTCGGCGCGCAGTTCTACGTGCCCAACTCCCCCACCTGGGGCCTGGACAACCGCACCGTGGCGCTGCGGGTGCCGACCGGCTCTGCCGATGCCGTGCGCCTGGAGCATCGCGTGGCCGGGGCCGACGCCAACCCGTACCTGGTGATGGCCTCGGTGCTGGCGGGCATCCACCACGGCCTGACCAACCAGTGCGAGCCTGGTGAGCCGCTGGAAGGCAATGCCTACGAGCAGACCGAGCCGAGCCTGCCGAACAACCTGCGAGACGCCCTGCGCGCGCTGGACGACAGCGAGATCATGGCCCGCTACATCGACCCGAAATACATCGACATCTTCGTGGCCTGCAAGGAAAGCGAGCTGGAAGAGTTCGAGCACTCGATTTCGGACCTTGAGTACAACTGGTATCTGCATACGGTGTAAGCTGCGCGCAACTGCAATTCCCCCGTCGCCCGGTGAACCGGCCTCCCACGATTTTGCCCATGTGGGCGGCCGGCTCGCCGGGCGACGGACGCACCGGACGCCCACATGCCCTCCCCCCGCAAACCTCGCGCGACCAGCCAGGCGCGCATTGGCGCCATCCTCGACGCAGCCCGCCAATTGCTGGCGAGCGACGGTGCGGCCAACCTCTCCATTCATGGCGTGGCTGAGCACGCAGGCATCCCGCCCTCATCGGTGTATCACTTCTTCGCCGGCGTCCCGGCACTGCTGCACGCGCTCACCCAGGACGTGCATGCTGCCTTTCGGGCAAGTTTGCAGGCGCCCGTGGAGCTGGCCGAGGCCAGCACCTGGCGTGACCTTTCCAAAACGCTGGAGCAGCGGATGCTGGCGGTTTACCAGGCTGACCCTGCGGCGCGGCAACTGATTCTGGCGCAGCATGGGCTCAGTGAGGTGACGCAGGCCGATCGCCAACACGACACCGAGCTGGGGCAACTGGTACGCCAGGTGTTCGGGCGGTATTTCGTGCTGCCGGCGCTGCCGGAAGACGTGGACGTATTTGCCCTGGCGATGGAATTGGGCGACCGGGTCTATGCCCGGTCAATGCAGCTGCACGGCGCGATCACGCCGAGGTTGGCTGAGGAAGGGCTGCGGGTGTTCGACGCCTACCTGGGGCTTTACCTGCCGCCGTACCTGGCCAGGCAGCCCCAGGGGCTGTGAGCTTCACAACTTGGCGATCGACACCTCGGTGGATTTGACGAACGCGATCACCTCGCTGCCCACCCCCAGCTCCAGCTCACGCACAGAGCGCGTGGTGATCACCGAAGTGACGATGCCCGAAGCGGTTTGCACGTCGATTTCCGACAGCACCGGCCCTTCGATGATTTCCTTCACGGTGCCCTTGAACTGGTTGCGAACGTTGATGGCCTTGATGGTCATGGCAAAACTCCTGATAGGAACGAAGGTTCAATAGGCCCAGCGTAGTTGCGTGGGCAAGGGGGTTGCGGGTTCGGCCACAGGCTCTTCGCCGGGCAGTTGCAGTACACGGGCCAGCACTTCGGCCTCCAGGGCCGCCAGGGCAGCGGAGCCGCGAGGGCGAGGGCGCGGCAGGTCGACCGCCAGGTCCAGGCCCACGTGGCCGTCTTCGATGAGGATCACCCGATCAGCCACGGCCACTGCCTCGGCCACATCGTGGGTCACCAGCAGCACCGTGAAGCCGTGTTGCTGCCATAGCCGCTCGATCAGTTGCTGCATGTCGATACGGGTCAGGGCGTCCAGCGCACCGAGTGGCTCATCGAGCAGCAGCAGGCGCGGCTGGTGGATCAGCGCCCGGGCCAGCGCCACCCGCTGCTTCTGCCCGCCCGAGAGCGCCGCTGGCCACTCATGGGCGCGCTCGCCCAGGCCGACGGCTTCCAGGGCTTGCAGCGCCTTGGGTCGCCAGTCGCCCTTCAGGCCCAGGCCGACGTTGTCGATCACCCGTTTCCAGGGCAGCAGGCGCGAGTCCTGGAACATCAGCCGGGTGTCTTCACGGGCCGCCTCGAGGTTCTGCTCGCCTGCCAGCAGGCGCCCGCCGCTAGGTTTGTCGAGGCCCGCCAGCAGGCGCAGCAGGGTGCTCTTGCCGCAGCCACTGCGCCCCACCACCGCCACGAACTGGCCCGCCGGGATGTTCAGGTCGATGCCGTGCAATACCTGCCGCGCACCGAACGCCTTGCTCACCTGCTCGATGCGCAGGTCGGCCCCGCGCACGGGCCGGGATTGGTTGAAAGCGGTCATGCGGCACCTCGCTTGGGCTGGTACGCCGGGTGCCAGCGCAGCCAGGCTCGCTCCAGGCCGCGGGCGGCCAGGTCAGCCAACTTGCCGAGCACGGCATAGAGCACGATGGCCAGCACCACGACGTCGGTCTGCAGGAATTCCCGGGCATTCATCGCCAGGTAACCGATACCTGAGCTGGCCGAAATGGTCTCGGCCACGATCAACGTCAGCCACATCAGGCCCAGGGCGAACCGCACACCGACCAGGATCGACGGCAAGGCGCCCGGCAGAATCACCTGCCAGAACAGCGACAGGCCTGACAGCCCGTAACTGCGCGCCATCTCCACCAACGCCGGGTCGACATTGCGGATGCCGTGATAGGTGTTCAGGTAAATCGGGAACAAGGTCCCCAACGCCACCAGGAAAATCTTTGCCGACTCGTCGATGCCGAACCACAGGATCACCAGCGGGATCAGCGCCAGGTGCGGCACGTTGCGGATCATCTGCACCGAGGTGTCGAGGAACCGCTCGCCCCAGTCGGAAAGCCCCGAGATCAACCCCAGTACCAGGCCAATGCCCCCGCCGATCAGGAAACCGATACCCGCACGCCAACCGCTGATGGCCAGGTGCGTCCAGATCTCGCCACTGCGCACCAACTGCACCCCGGCCTCTACCACTGCGCTGGGCGCTGGCAGGATGCGCGTGGACAACCAGCCAGCCGCCACCGCGCCCTGCCAGGCGGCCAGCAGCAGCACCGGCAGGGCCCAGGGTGCCAGGCGTTCGAGCGTTCGCTTCGTTGCGCTCATGCTCGCCCCCTCAGCTCTGCGAGGCCGCTTTGGGCAGAATGTCGTTGGCGACCATCTCCCCGAACGGGCTGATGTAACCGGCACTGGCCGGCTGCTCGGGGCGGGCGATGTCCAGGTGCGGGAACAGCAGCTCGGCCACGCGGTACGACTCTTCCAGGTGTGGGTAGCCGGAGAAGATGAAGGTGTCGATGCCCAGGGCTGCGTACTCTTTGACCCGCGCGGCCACGGTCGGGCCATCGCCCACCAGCGCGGTGCCGGCGCCGCCACGCACCAGGCCTACACCGGCCCAGAGGTTGGGGGCCACTTCCAGGTTATCGCGCTTGCCGCCATGCAGGGCGGCCATGCGCTGCTGGCCCACGGAGTCGAACTTGGCGAAGGACGCCTGAGCGCGGGCAATGGTGTCGTCGTCAAGGTTCTCGATCAGCCGGTCGGCGGCTTTCCACGCCTCTTCGGTGGTTTCTCGCACGATCACGTGCAGGCGAATGCCAAAGCGCACTGTGCGGCCTTGCCGGGCGGCCTTTTCACGCACCTGGGCGATCTTCTCGGCCACGGCGGCCGGGGGCTCGCCCCAGGTGAGGTACAGCTCGACCTGCTCGGCGGCCAGGTCTTGGGCGGCGTCTGAAGAGCCGCCGAAATACAGCGGCGGGCGGGGCTTCTGAATCGCCGGGTAGAGCAACTTGGCGCCTTTGACCTGAAGGTGCTTGCCGTCGTAGTCAACCACCTCGCCTTCGAGTACGCGGCGCCAGATGCGGGTGAACTCCACCGAGGCTTCGTAGCGCTCTTCGTGGGTAAGGAACAGGCCGTCGCCTTCGAGCTCCGCCGGGTCGCCGCCGGTGACCAGGTTGAACAGCGCGCGCCCATTTGAGAGGCGGTCGAGGGTGGCCGCCTGGCGTGCGGCGACCGTGGGCGAGATGATGCCCGGGCGCAGCGCTACCAGGAATTTCAGCCGCTGGGTCACCGGGATCAGCGAGGCAGCCACCAACCAGGAATCTTCGCAGGAGCGGCCGGTAGGGATCAGCACCCCGCCGAAGCCCAGCCGGTCAGCAGCCTGGGCGATCTGGGTGAGGTAGCCGTGGTCAACGGCCCGGGCGCCTTCGGCGGTGCCCAGGTAATGGCCGTCGCCGTGAGTGGGCAGGAACCAGAAAATATTGAGGCTCATGAAGTGGTCTCCTTTGAGGGCACGCTTATTGGGCAGCCGCCACGTTGGCGGGGGGCGTCCAGATCACGTCCTTGATGGTCAAGGGTTTGGGAATCAGCTTGAGGGCGTAAAAGGCATCGGCGATCTTCTGCTGGGCCTGGGTCACTTCCGGGGTGATGAACCCTGCGCCGAAGCCCTGACGTTTCACCGAAGTGAGGGTGATGGGGGCTGGCAGGCCCAACAGCGGCGCGACCTGATCGGTCACCTGCTGTGGGTTGCCTGAAGCCCATTGGCCCACCTCGCGCACCTGCTCAACCACCGTTTCGATCACCTTGGGGTGATCCTTGGCGTAAGGGCGCGCCGCCAGGTAGAACTGGTGGTTATCCACAAGGCCGGTGCCATCTTGCAGGGTGCGCACCTGAAGCTGCTGCTCGGCGGCGGCCTGGTAGGGGTCCCAGATCACCCAGGCGTCGACGCTGCCACGCTCGAAGGCTGCGCGGGCATCGGCAGGCGGCAGGTACACCGGTGTGATTTCGTTGTAGGCGATGCCGGCTTTGGCCAAGGCTTGCACCAGCAGGTAGTGCACGTTGGAGCCTTTGTTCAGGGCAATCTTCTTGCCCTTGAGGTCGGCCAGCGACTGGATGGCAGACGCCTTGGGCACCAGGATCGCTTCGCTTTTGGGCGCCGGCGGCTCGTAGGCTACGTATTGCAAATCTGCACCGGCGGCCTGGGCGAATACCGGCGGTGTTTCACCCGTCACGCCGAAGTCGATCGAGCCCACGTTCAAGCCTTCGAGCAACTGCGGGCCGCCGGGGAACTCGGTCCATTGCACCTGCACGCCTTGCTCGGCGAGCTTTTTTTCCAGCGTGCCACGGGCCTTGAGCAGCACCAGGGTGCCGTATTTCTGATAACCGATACGCAGGGTGTCGGCGTATGCAAACGAAGCGGATGCCAGGGAAACGGTCGCGGCAAACAGTGCGACCAGCCCCTGACGTATGAAGAATGTGCGCATTGCGCTCTCCTGATACTGATCGGGCTGCCGGCGCCTGCTTCCCGTGATCGGGTCAGAAGGGTGTGGCGATATAAAAAGGCTCAGATGCTGAAATGCGACCTGAGCAAACGGTCATTGAGCACACCCGGCGCTACCGGCCGAGGCCGGCGCGCCAGCGCGCTTGAAAACGTGTCGAGGGCGCTTTCCAGGCGCTGCACGAGCACATCGGCCAGCTGCGGCGCCGCGCTCCCTTGGCCGTAGGCGATCTGGCTGTCATCGGCAAAGATGCCGTGCAGCACCTCCTGTGCCTTGAGCGCGGCCAACACCGGCTTGAGTGCGTAATCCACCGCCAACATGTGGGCGATGCTGCCGCCGGTGGCCAAGGGCAACACCACCTTGTGCTCCAGGGCTCGCTCCGGCAGCAGGTCGAGCAGCGTCTTCAGCGCCCCGCTGAACGAGGCCTTGTAAACAGGGGTGGAGACGATCAACCCATCGGCCCGCTCCACGGCGTCCTGCCATTGCAGCACCGAGGCACTGTTGAAGCGGGCATGCAGCAGGTCGACAGGGTCGAATTCGCGCACCTGAAACGTTGCGACTTCTACCCCTCGCGCCTGCAGCCCTTGGCTTGCCTGCTCCAGCAACACGCCGGAACGTGAACGCGCACTGGGGCTGCCCCCTACGGCTACGACCAACATCGCTTGCTCCACCTTGCGTGACTGAGTGGCGCTCACCTTAGCAACAGATTTTTATATCTATAAATCATATTTATTCATTTGTTTATTTCCGTATCGAATATACCTCTTAGCGCTGTCACGTCACTGTCACAGGCTGGTGATATTTAGCCATCATGCAAACGACCCTCGCGCCCAAGGCAGCCGATGCCGACCCCTATGGCCTGATCTGCGGCTTTCGTTTCCGTGCTGGCCTGGCCGGCGATGAGATGGACGCCCAGGCCACCCTGCACGCCGTGCAAAACCTGCCCGTGGGCGATGAGTTCATCTGGGTTCACCTGAACATGGCGCACGCCGGGTGCAAGCGCTGGATGCTGCAGCACCTGGACCTGCCCGAATACTTTTTCGAAACCCTCAGCGAAGGCTCGCGCTCCACGCGGCTGGAGCACGTGGAGGGGGCCTTGACCGCCGTGGTGAACGATGTGGTGTTCCGGTTCGGCGAGCCCTCCTCGGACATCGCCACCCTGTGGCTGTGCGTGCGCGAGAACATGCTGGTCAGCGTGCGCCTGCAACCCCTGCGCTCGGCCGACCGCCTGCGGTTTGCGGTCAAGCGCGGCGAAACCTTCGACTCGCCGCTGGAGCTGCTGGAGCACCTGATCGACGACCAGGCCGAGATCCTCACCCAGATGATCCGCGACACGCACCTGAACGTGGACCGCATCGAAGACCAGCTGCTCTCCCAGCGCCTGACCTACAACCGCGCCGAGCTCAGCGGCGTGCGCCGAACACTGGTGCGCATGCAACGGCTGCTGGCGCTGGAGCCCAATTCGCTGATGCGCCTGCTCAACCGGCCGCCGCGCTGGTTCGGCGAAGAAGAGGTGCAGGCCCTGCGCTCGCAGACCGAGGAGTTTTCGCGGGTAATCCATGACCTGGCGGCGCTGCTGGAGCGCATCAAGTTGATCCAGGAGGAAATCACCGCCCTGCAGAACGAGCAGACCAACCGAACCCTGTTCACCCTGACCTTGGTCACGGTGCTGGCGCTGCCCATAAATATAGTGGCTGGGTTTTTCGGCATGAACGTCGGGGGCATTCCGCTCTCGGGCTCACCCCATGGCTTCTGGATTCTGGTGGTGATCGTGGCCAGCTTCACACTGCTGGCCGGCCGCCTGGCGTTTCGAAAACGTACCGACACCGATTAGTCACAAGGCGCGCTTAGGCTCGCCCTAACGCCCCCCTCCCGAGGTACGGATCATGGATTCGAACAATCAACAGCACGCCCGCCTGCACCAGGACACCCTGGACCACTTCGACGAAGAACTGGAGCTGGAATTGGGCGACGATCACTTCCAGCTCGACGAATTCTTCAGCGCCGACCTTTCCCATGACCCCGAGCGCATGAAGCGCCGCCACTACTTTGCCGAGCTGTTTCGCATGCAGGGCGAGCTGGTGAAATTGCAGAACTGGGTAGTGAAAACCGGGGAGAAGATCGTGATCCTCTTCGAAGGCCGCGACGCTGCGGGCAAGGGTGGGGTTATCAAGCGCATCACCCAGCGCCTGAACCCGCGGGTGTGCCGGGTGGCTGCGTTGCCGGCGCCCAACGACCGCGAGCAGACCCAGTGGTACTTCCAGCGTTATGTGGCGCACCTGCCAGCCGCCGGTGAGATCGTGCTGTTCGACCGCAGCTGGTACAACCGCGCCGGCGTCGAAAAAGTGATGGGCTTTTGCAACGACCACCAGTACGAGGAGTTCTTCCGCTCGGTGCCGGAGTTCGAACGCATGCTCACCCGCTCGGGCATCCGCCTGATCAAGTATTGGTTCTCGATCACCGACGAAGAGCAAGAGCTTCGCTTCACCGCACGGATCAACAACCCGCTCAAGCAATGGAAGCTCAGCCCCATGGACCTGGAATCCCGCCGGCGCTGGGAGGCCTACACCAAGGCCAAGGAAGTGATGCTCGAACGCACGCACATTCCCGAAGCACCCTGGTGGGTGGTGGAGGCCGACGACAAGAAGCGCGCCCGGCTCAATTGCATCCACCACCTGCTGCATCAGGTGCCCTACGAGGGCGTCGAGCTGCCCACCGTCACCTTGCCCCCGCGTGCGCGCCACGAGGACTACGTGCGCCAGCCGGTGCCTGGGGAGATTCGGGTACCGCAGGTGTACTGAGCCGTTGCGTGCCAGGCAGCAAGCGCCAAGTGGCCAGCCACAGGGCCGCCAGCAACACCAGGCACAGCAGGTTACTGCCCGCCCAGCCCACCAGCCCGATCAGCACCGAGGGCAGAAACGCCCCCAGCGTGGCGCAGACGGCGATGGCCAGGTCATTCTTGCCCTGGCCATCCATCGCCTGGGGCGTATTGCCCAGTGCCTGGGCCAGCAATGCGCCGCCGCCCACGTAGGTGAAATTCCAGCCTAGCCCGAGCACCACCAGCGCCAGCACCAGGCCCAGGTGCTCACTCACCAGGAGATTGAGCGCCGAACTGCCGGCCAACAGCACAAGGCCAAGGCACAACAGCGCCTTGAGCCCGATTCGGCGGATCAGCGCCGCGGTGAAGAACGACGGCGCAAACATCGCGATCACGTGCCACTGGATGGCGCTGCGAATGTCATCGAAGCCGGTGTGCATGTGGTTCATGTGCAGGGAGGCCTGGATCATCAGCAGGTTCATGATGCCGTAGCCCAGGGCAGCGATGGCCATGGCCAGTTTCGCCTGAAGCGGCAGCGGCTCGCCGCCCTTGCGCCGGGCGGGCAGCGGCGGGCGCGGCACCTGCGGCTGCGCCCAGGCCACCGCGAAGGCCAGTGCGGCCAGCACGATGAAGCTGGCATAGCACAAGGCGAAGGCCGGGTAGCCGCCGGCGTCCTTGAGCAGGCCGGTGAGCGCCGGGCCCACGAACGCCGCCACTACGCCACCGGCGACCACCAGCGACAACGCCCGCGCCTTGAGCGTTGCAGGCAGCCCATCGGTGGCGGCGAAGCGGTTGAAATTGGCGAAGGCCACGTACACCCCCAGCGCCGAATGGCTGAGCACCAGTAAGGCGAAGCTGCCCAGCCGCACCGCCTGGTAACCACTCAAGCCTGCCACCACCAACGCCAGCGACCCCAGCATGAAGGCGCGCTTGCGCCCCAGCCGAGCCATCAGCCGCGCCGCCGGGTAAGTGGCCAGCATCAGCAGCAGGAACTGAAAGCCATAGGGCACCGTGGCCAACGCCGGGGCAGGCGCCAGCGCCGCACCGACCATCGCGGCCATGGTCACCGACATCACGGCGGTGGTGAGGTTGATCGACTGGGCTGTGAAATACAGCCAGGTTTTGCCGGGCAAGCGGCGGGGTTCGGGCATCGGGGTCACGCTCAGCGCTCCTGGATGATGGGCCCGGCGATCATTGCACCGCCCTGCGCGCGCAGGGCGAACAGTCGACGGGATTTCCCACGAACTGTTAGGCTGTTTTTTCTAACACTGAGATCAGCCCATGTTTCCCGACCCGTTCCATGCCGCGCTCAAAGCACGCCTGCAAGCCGGTGAATGGCCTGCCGGGCAGCGCCTGCCCTCGATCCGGCAGTTCGTGGCCGAGGGCGATGCCAGCTATCACCAGGTCACCCGCGCCTTTGCCCAGTTGGCCAGCGAAGGGCTGCTCAGCGCACAACCGGGCCGCGGTCATTTCGTCACGCCCTTGGCGCGAGCCTCGGCGGTGAGCGCCAGCGAAGCGCCTGTGCGCATGCAGGGCGATGCGCTGTTCAAGCTGCTGCAAGGTGGCCCGCACCTGACCAAGCTGGGCTGCGGCTGGCTACCGGCGGCCTGGCGCGACACCGAGCTGCTGGCCAAGGCCATCCGCCGCACCGCACGCCTGGAGCAAAGCGCGCTGGCCGAATACGGCGACATTTTTGGCTACCTGCCCTTGCGCAAACAACTGAGCGTGCACCTCAAGCGCCAGACCCGCCTGGACGTGCCGCCCGACCAACTGCTCACCACCCTGGGCGCCACCCAGGCGCTGGACCTGATCACCCGCCTGCTGATCCAGCCCGGCGACCACGTGTTGGTGGATGAGCCCTGCAACGGCAACCTGGTGCGGCTGATCCAGCTGGCCGGCGGCCATGTGGCCGGTATCCGCCGCACCGCAGACGGCCCCGACATCGCGGAGATGCAGCAGTACCTGGCCCGGCACAAGGTCAAGGCGTTCTACTGCAACAGCACCTACCACAACCCCACTGGCGGCAACCTCAGCCCGCATAACGCCTTCAAGGTGCTGCGCCTGGCCAGCGAGCACGATTTCATGGTGGTCGAGGATGACGTGTACGGCGACTTCAACCCGCACCTGCGCCAGACCTTCGCCGAGCTCGACAACCTCGAACGCACGCTCTACGTGGGCAGCTTCTCCAAGTGCCTCTCGGCCTCGCTGAGGGTGGGCTACATCGCCTGCCCGGCGCACCTGGTCGAGCCATTGACGCGCTTGAAGCTGCTCACTTGCGTGGCGGTGCCGGCGTTCTGCGAGCGCTTCGTCAATACCATTCTGGTGGACGGCACCTACGCCGGCCACATGAAGCAGCTGCAGCAAAAGCTCATCGCCCAGCAAGTGCGCACCCAGCAAGCGTTGGCGCGGCACGGCTGGGCGCTGGAGATGCAGCCGCAAGGCGGGATGTTCCTGTGGGCATCGCACCCGCAGGTGGACGACCAGGCCGAGTTGATCGCCCGGCTTGAGCAGCACGACATCCTGCTGATGCCCGGCGCGTCGTTTTCAGTGGGGCGAGACTACCGGCGCTATTTGCGCATCAACTGCACCCACTTCACGCCGGCGGTGGCCAAGCACTTCAAGGTTTGAACCCAACCGCCAACCCATGGCCCAACGGCAACCCAGCCCAGCTATCCCCGACCATGACCGAGACGCCACCCGACACCCTGCCCACCGAACCCTACCGCTTCGTGCTGCACTTCGTGGGGCGCTTTCGCTGGGCTTACCTGGCCATCCTGCTGCTGCAGACTGCGTCGGTGATCTTCACCTTGGGCATCCCCTGGGCGCTGGGGCAGATCACCCGGCTGGTCACCCAAGGGGCGGCACCGCAAGCGCTGGCCTGGCCGGTGGCAGGTTTCGTGTGCCTGTTGGTGCTGGAGATGTGCAGCCTGCGCCTGGCCAGTTGGTTCAACGTGCGCACCCTGCCCCGCCAGCGCCGGGCCGTCACCCACGCATTGTTCGGTTACCTGCAGCGCCACTCTCACCGCTTCATCAGCAGCGAGTTCGCCGGCGCCCTGGCGCACCGTATCTCCGAGGTGTCGATGGGCACCAGCCAGACGCTGGTGATCCTGATTTTTGACCTGATCCCGTTGCTGGTGACCCTGGTGCTGTCGGTGGTGCTGCTCAGCAGCGCCGACGGCTGGCTGGGCCTGGCCATGGGCGCCTGGGCCGCAGGCTTTTTGACCCTGTGCTGGTTCCTGGCCCGCCGCAGCCACCCGCTGGCCCGTGCGCACTCGGCCGCACGCAGCACCACCACCGGCAAGGTGGTAGACGCCGTGACCAACCTCAGCAACGTGCGCCTGTTCGCCCGCCAGCGCTTCGAGCACAGCTACCTGGGCGGTTACCTGGATCAGGAAGTGGCCGCCGCGCACCGCTCGCTGGGCTACATGGAGCGCATCCGCTGGTTGCAGAACCTCTGCGGCGTGCTGCTCAAGGCCGGCATGCTCGGGCTTTCGCTGTGGCTGTGGCAGGCCGGGCGCATCGACGTGGCGACCTTCGTGATGGCCAGCAGCTTGTCGATGGTAATCATCAGCGACGTCACCGGCCTCTCCCGCCGGCTGATGGAACTGTTCGAAGCCTCAGGCAACATCGCCAATGGCGTGCGCACGCTGGTGCGCCCCCACGACATCACCGACGCGCCCCAGGCACAGCCTTTGAAGGTGGAGCGCGGCGAAATCTGCTTTGAGCACGTCAGCTTCGGCTACCTGCCCGGCCGGCCCGTGTTCGAGCACCTAGACCTGCACATCGCCGCCGGCCAGCGCGTCGGCCTGGTCGGCGCCTCCGGCTCGGGCAAATCGACCCTGCTCAACCTGCTGCTGCGCCTGTACGACGTCGACAGCGGCCGTGTGCTCATCGACGGCCAGGACATCCGCGAAGTGACCCAGCAATCGCTGCACCAGCAGATCGGCCTCATCCCGCAAGACCCCGGCCTGTTCCACCGCAGCATTGCCGAGAACATCCGCTACGGCCGCCTGGAAGCCGACGACACCGAACTGCTGGCCGCCACCGAACGTGCCGGCGCACACAGCTTCATCGAGGGGCTGGAGCACGGCTACGACTCCCTCGTGGGCGAGCGCGGCGTGAAGCTCTCCGGCGGCCAGCGCCAACGCATCGCCATCGCTCGCGTGCTGCTCAAGAACGCGCCGATTCTGGTGATGGACGAAGCCACCTCCAGCCTCGACTCCCTGACCGAGCGATACATTCAGGAGAAGCTCGACGAGATCATGGACGGGCGCACGGTGATCGTGGTCGCGCACAGGCTGTCGACCGTGGCGCATCTGGACCGGATCGTGGTGTTCGATCAAGGGCGGTTGGTGGAGGATGGGACGCATGCAGCGTTGCTGGAGCGGCAGGGGTATTACTGGCGGTTGTGGACGCGGCAGCAGCTTGGGGCCGAGAGCGATTTGGCGTAGCGCGGTGCGGGTTTCAACGCACTCGCGAGAGCTTCAACGGTAGGAACACTGCCTTACCCAGGATATTTTCCTCCGGCACCATCGCGCGCAGCTCTGGGGCAATGGCTGGGTCATCCCAGTAACGGCTGTCGTTGGAGTTGTCGCGGTTGTCGCCCATGACGAAGTAGTACCCGGCGGGGACTGCCCAGCTTTTGGTTGCTGCTTCAACCCCAGCAGGTGCTTAAATGGCCCTTCATCCAAATCAAGCCCCACGTCTAGAATCAGCAGAACAGCCTCTTTATATTCTTCGTCCGTTATAGAAATATCATATTCGCAAATATGATCGCACAATATCTCAAAGGCTAGGCTCTCTTCGCTATACGCGACATAATCCAAGGCGCCTTGGAGAAGATCGGAATTTATTCGACCTTCAAATTTTTTCCCAAACCTAATGATACGATCCGCAAACATAAATTTTACTTGATTGGTTTGTAAGGTGGAATTGGAGCATCATCAGGAAATGCAGTAACAACCTCACGTCGTTGCCCGCTTCGATGCTGGAGCCGCGCATGCTGGTCTGGCTGCTGCTGGCATGTTGGGCGTTCTGGTTGTTGCCCAGCATGCCGTCGAAGGTCGCGCCGAATAGGAGCAGGTCGGTGGGCGCAGGGTTGATTTCGATCAGCTACTTGTCAGGGTTACAGGCGGTGGTCGGCAGCCTCTGGACTCGAGCGGTGGAGCCAGCGCCGGGCAGGCTGGTGGTGTCGCCGGGGGAGGCTGGCTATGCTGCCCAAGGCCTCGGAACCAGTATTGGAGCTGGCCGAGCGCAGCGCCCTGTATGTTTCTGACCGGGATCGCCGGACGGGGTAGCGGTAACAGCCGTGCAAACGGCACCCCAGGACGCAAAGACATCCCCTCCCTGCGGAGGGTTGGAAGCCTTGGTTTAAGTCAGGTTCAGGCACACGCTGTTTGGCAATGGGGCTCACGTCCAGTCTCGAGAGCTGCGTTTCGATGACACCCCGCACTCGGCAACCATCGTTGAGCAGTAGAAGCGCTGCTCGGGAGACCTTTCTAGCCTGACCTCCGTCTGCACCTTCCGGGCTTTATTTAGCACCTGATTGAACGTCCTCCTGATTTAGACAGCTGCCAACTGTTGATACAAGCTAGATAGTGGGCGGGAGCATTTGGGGACATCTCGCCATGCAGCACCCGAGTGACGTGCTCTGAGCACGCCATCAAGCATCAGACAGTTGCTCAGGCGTGCCCGCCCTCTACTATGAGTTCGAATGAAGCGATCGGAGACCTCCATCCCAGACCTCCTCCCACAATTCCTAACGCTTTGCCATCCCGGAATTTCTTTCCGTAGGTAGCCGCGAGCCTTACATCGGGATCTTACTCCTCATCCCAAAAATCGCCTGGAGGCGCGTACTCCCCATCCCGCAAGACAACGCACCAACCGTAGCTTCTATAAAACATCTCCAGATCAAGGATTCTGTAAACATTTTCATCAACTTTCTGCAATGTGATCAAACCATTAGAGAAATGCGTATATCCACCGCCCGCCCCTGCAACTGCTCTTAATTCTAGCTCTCTACGATCCCAGTCTGACACGGTACCTAACGACTCAGGTATAGTATCCGAAAATAAAATTTCAAATTCACTTGAAACCCTACAAAAGCAGGGAATCCGCTCTTGCTTGAGCAACTCATCCGTAATCATGTTTTAGGAAAGTCAATATTTAATTTCACCTGAGTGCACTCCTAGGAACAACAACCTCACCTGAAAAAGTTCTTTGAAAGGTATCGACAGGACTAAAATATTGGAACCCATGTGGATCGCGAATAGCTACAACCGCAACCCCATTTCTAGTTGTAACTCCATCTACCAACATCTCCCACCTTGATCGACTCGATAGTGCGGTCGCCCTGAGGCGTAGAAACCTTCGTACCCGCAGCAAAGCAGCAAGACTCCTTCGTCACCGGCGTGGCAGCCCCTCCTTTTGACCCGACCCAACGCCCTCCACCCATTCGAACAGGACGCCACCTAGTTCAGCGGTGACCAGCCCAGTCGTTTGGTCGACCAAGAAATGACCCATCTCCTCCGGGCTTTTCGCTTGAATCTCGTCTATTGATTGGTCTATCAGTTGGGCAGGAATCGGACTGGTCACATAGTCGTAGCCCCAGTCTGCCTTATCGACGATTCCGTCCCAGACACTCTTTGCCGCCCCTGAGAAATCAGGGACTACGTTCGAAACACCATCGGCTATGGCGCCCATACATTCCTGTCGTCAATAGCCTTCAGGCCGCCGATGACTGACCCATCGCGCTTAGCAATAAGACTTGAATCGCGCGCCCTGGCAAACTGCCTAAAAACTCAAGCGCAGGCTGACCGATATTAGCCCGGATCTGCGTATGGTTATTGCTGATGATGTATTGCTTTGCTTTGTCATTTCTAAATCAGGAGCAGGGGTAGAAGCTGAAGGCACCAGTCGATGCATAGGTGCTTCCGGAAGCGCTTGGATCAGTTACCGGTACGTAATAAACGGTGCTCCCAGGCGTCCGACCTGGACGACTTATCCCGCCTGATGGAATTACTGGCCCTTGAGGTGGTTAGTGAAAGGTTGCAGTTTTGGTAGCACGTTAGGACTAGTACTGGCCAGTACTGTGTCTTTTGCACCAAAATATTTTGGGACTATAACTACCATAACGTCTTAACCTATCCCTAATAACTTAAGGTCATCTTTAAGCTCTGCCACCTCATCAGAAGGCAGGCCTTCCAAAATATAAGAGAGCTCAATATCATCTAACAATTTAGAGATGGCATGCAGATGATATTCTTTGACTTTTTCCGGAGAACGCCCTGCCGAAAGAATAAGCGCTGTAACTTCTAGCATTAGCCTTTCAACAGGTAATTCAAATGAATTTTCTAGCTCACCATAGGCATAACCCACTTCACTTTCACCTTCAGCCCATGAGCTTTGGTGGCTTAGCTTGACTTTGCAATAGCTGTAATAGCGCCCCAAAAACCAAGCCCGAATTTCACCATAAGTCACTCTGTCTTCCATTACGGCGTCTTCCTCGGAGGGCGCAACATAACACCCTGATTGTCAAGAATATTAACACTAATATTGGGATACCTCGCCCTGAACTGCCCCGCCACATTCAGACAGCTGGCACAAGCCGCTTTCTCCATGAGGATATTTACTGTTCCTCTGTCGGAGGTATCTCCTCCTAACTGGTGAGCGATATTATCTAGAATTTTGTACTCAGTATCTATTCCCCGATAAACCAAGTCTCCAGCCTTATTAGGTACAGATTGAGCGACAAAATTCGCATTTCCAAAGCCGATAAGCCCCTTACCAGCATCAGAAACTTGGCTGTGCGGCCATCTGTGTAGGTATTCCGGGTATATCTATTTCCGCGACAGCTACGTTACCACTTCGCCGTAAACCAGACGGCAAGCCAGCTCGAACGTCCATGACCCGTTGGGCCATCTGAGCAGTGTCAATCACGGTCGCAGTCGCTCCTGCACCTCCTGCAGGTCCAACCAGCTCAGACGCATAATACGCCCTCTCCACCGTGCCGCCACCGGCAGAAACGCCCCCCCCGGCCGTAATCAGCCCTTTTGCCGTGGCTCCTAGACCAGCGGCGGCCAGCGCATCCTGTACTGCATGGGCGCCCTGGTAGGTCTGGTCGCCCCAGCTGGCCAGGGTGATGTCTCCGGCGGAGTTTACATATTGCGCAACGTCCACCACCGACAGCTAACTTCAGGCTCAAATATCACCCGAGCTTCTGAGGTTGAATTGGGCAAATCAAAAACAACACGAACGCCCGCCTCCGAGCCCTCCTGCAACAGCTCAATAGCTTTAACATTTTCCGAAGAAATAACTGCCAACTCGTGCATAGCAAGTCTTAGCACAACCTGAAAGGATGCCATGACAGCGCTGAAGGAAATATCAACCTCAATCCCACTATCTTTTGACTTCTTTATATAACGAGAAAACGCCAAACTCGGATCCACCTCAACAGGTTCGATACCAAACATCTCTAAAAAATCATTTGTGGTCGGAAACACCATTATAGCAATCCTCAATGAAGCGGTATTAATGTACTGAGCCTACGGGTCCCATCTTCAAGAACCTGGAATGTACTTTGGAAATTCGCAGCTTTACCTGACGGACCTATGAAAAGCGACTCTCTAACTTC
Source organism: Pseudomonas sp. URIL14HWK12:I12 (assembly GCF_003097135.1). Taxonomy (GTDB): domain Bacteria; phylum Pseudomonadota; class Gammaproteobacteria; order Pseudomonadales; family Pseudomonadaceae; genus Aquipseudomonas. The sequence goes on along the minus strand of NZ_QEQL01000003.1, from coordinate 181,263 downwards.
AAATCTTCCATACTGGTTGGTAAAAGTATTAACAACGTTACCCTCAGCTTTGGCGGAAAGGGTCAAATGGTCAGTCAGCATTTGACGACCAACTGCATTATCCGGAACACCTAGTCTTTTCATTTCAAGCGCAAGCTGGTTCGAACGCGCAGCATTATGTGAATCACTAGACACACGGCCGAACAAATAATCAAACTTGCCGGGAGGCAAATCACAAGGCCCAGTATTGTGAACCCAGGTCTTCAGCTCCCCAACATAGAACGTATGCCCCACATCGACCGTCAGATTGTATGTCTTGCCCCTTGGCAGGTACAGCTCAAGCGACTCGACTTCCGACGACGTATTTTCGGTGTCGCCGTCGGCCAGCGACTGCAGCAGATCACCCGGTTTCAGATCGATGACTGGAATGAAGTCGCGCTTGGCAGGTACATAAAAGGGGTGGCTCGGCGTGACCAGCAAGGTCTCGCCTTCCGCTGTGCCTGCGCCACGCACACTTTTAAGTTTGAGCCGGTAGATCGGCTGATCCGAACGTTGATGCGTGGCCAGAATCGCAGCCGCGAACGGCTTACCCCCTTTCTCAGGCTTGCTCCAGACAACATCCCCTACCTTGAGCGACTCGATGGCGCGGTCACCCTGAGGTGTAGAAACCTTCGTACCCGCAGCAAAGCAACAAGGGCCCTTCGTTACTGGCGTGGTGGCCCCTACTTTTGACTCGACCCAACGTCCCCCCACCCACTTAACCAACACGCCACCCAGCTCGGCAGTGATCAACCCAGTCGTTTGATCGACTAGGAAATGCCCCATCTCCTCGGGGCTTTTCGCTTGAAGATTGTCTACTGACTGATCTATCAGCTGTGCGGGAATAGGGCTGGTCAGGTAGTCTTTACCCCACTTGAGCTTGTCAAGCATCCCGTCCCATACGCTTTCCGCGGCCCCAATTGGGTCATTAGCTACATTCGAAATACCATCGGCTACGTTGCCAGGCCAATTTACGAGATAATCCTTGGCTCCGTTGGCCGTGTTCGAAAGCACATACCACGGCGTCTTGGCAGGGGCATATCCCGAAAACGTCACATCACTTCGGTCGATGCCCTTGGATGAGAAATAATCAGCATTTACTGCCTTGTCATAGTCTTCCTTAGTCCACCCTCCCTCGCTGTAGGCCTGCATTTGAACCGCGCGCGCATGGTTCTTGTAGTCCAAGTCCCTCAGCCTATCGAGTTCATCGATAGCGCGCGTTACATTTGCCTTGCAGCTTGCGACATCTCCGCCCTGGCTCTCGCAGGCTTTTCGAGCCTTATCCGCCTGTTCAATCTCTCCATGCAGCAACCAGTTATATTGCGTAGCGCTGCTGGTCACCGCCGACGCCACTTCCACACTCTTCTGATCACCGCCCTGCAACGAGGCCGACAGCACACCGATCAGCTGCGAGTTCATCACCAGCAGGCGTTTCTTCTCGTTCGGGTCCATGTCGCCGTAGGCGTCCGACAGCGACTTCACGATCGCTTCGTTCACACCCGCAGCCAGCGCACCCGTCTTGAAGTCACCGCCCATGGCTTCAGCAGCCAGGCCCCCCATCAACGCGTGCAGGCCGATCTTCGCCGCTTTGCCGTCGTCGAGGTCGTACTCTTTGCCGATGTCGCCCACCAGGTTGAAGCCTGCGGCCACGAAGGTGTTCACCAGGCTCTGTTGCAGCGCATCGCCCAGGCTGCCCTTTTGCCCCAGCGCTTTGTTCAACAACGCGGACGTGCTGTTTTGCAGCGTTTGGCCGGCTGCGAACTGGCCAATACCCGACCAGGTGGACAAACCATTCTTCGCGGTAACAGCGGCGGTATTACTCAAGGCACCTGTCGTGCTGGAGGTTTTTGCGACCCCCTCCACGGCGCTCTGCCCAGTCTCGGTGCTGGTCCATTTGTCATACAGCCCGGTAGTCAGCCCAGCCGTGATGCCAGACACCGCATAGCCCTTGAGCGCATCCTTGGCCACCGCCTGCTTGAGCGTCAGCCCCAGGTCGCCGCCGTTGTTGATGAACCCGATCGCCGCATTGGTCTCCATCCCGACCAATACCGCCGTGACGGCAGCATTCGCCCACCCGGCCGCAGCTCCGGCGGTTGTCGCGGTTGCAGCAGTACCGGCGGCCCAAGCGCTGCCGGCGGTCACGCTTGCGCCTGCGCTGCTTGCCGCACCCGCCACCAACCCACTGGCCAAACCTGCCGTGAAGTACGCAATCACAATCGCAATCACCAACTGCGCCGCCCCGCCCAGCCCCGAGTGGCTGTATTTGTACGAGTCGTGCACTTCCTTGACCTGCCGCCAGTCCACGTCGCCGCGGGCCTCAGCCTCCTTCAGCCACGCCATCTGCGGATCAGCCTTCACCATCGCGTCGATCGCCTGGCTGACCGTCTGCTGGTTCACCTGCTTCACGTCGATGTGCAGGCCGTCCACGGCTTTGATGGCCACGGCGCCCTGGGCAATGATCTGGGTTTGGCGTACGGTCTCGTCGGTCTTGCCCTTGCCTGACATCGAGGTCCAGGCCAGGGAGTTGCTGCTCTTCTCGTGGCTCTCTTGGTGCAGGTCCTTCACCGCTTCGAAGGTGATCGCCCCGCCACTGTCGAGGGTCAGGTTCTTCGCGGTTTCAAGGCGGGCACCTTGGTAGGTCTGGTCGCCGCCGCTGGCCAGGGTGATGTCTCCGACGGCCTTGACCTGGCTGCCGATATTGGTGACATCCGTTACTTCGTCGCGCTTGGTCTTCTTGCTGCCGAAGCTGCCCTTCTTCTTCATGTCGTACAGCGAGTAGTCGCTGTTCTGCGCGGCCAGCACGTTCAGCTGGTCGCCGGCGTACACGTAGGCTTCACCGCCGGCATCGATCTGGCTGGCCACCAGGGTCAGGTTCTGCCCGGCCTTGGCGGTGACGTCGCCGCCGGTTTCTACGGTGGTGGCCACCTGGCTGATGTGGTCTTCCTGTTGCTTGACCTTCTTGCCATGCCCTTTGTAGTTGTACGCACTGGCCGTTTCGTTCGCGGCCGAGGCCAAGTTCAGGTCGTTACCTGCCTCAAGGCTTGCGTTGCCACCCGCTTTCAGATGGCTGGCCACCACACTCAGGTCATTCCCTGCCTTCACGCTCAGGTCCGTCCCGGCGGTCACTTCGCTGGCGTGCTGGGTGGTGTTGCTCTGGCTGAAGCTGTGGCGTTTGTCTTGCCGGCTGCTGCTGTTGGTTTCTTCAGCGGCGGCGATCAACACGTCGTTGGCGGCGGTGAGGGTGGCCTTGCCGCCGGCTTGCAGGGCGCCGCCGACGTTGTTGATGTCGTGGCCGGCGGTGAGGGTCAGGTCGTTGCTCGCTTCGATGCGGGCAGCGTTGTCGACCACGCTGGTGCGCTGGCTGAAGCCTTGGCCGCTGGCTTCGGTGCTGGCGATGCTGCGTGCGTTGTTGATGTCGCCGGTCAGGGTGGTCACGCTGACGTCGCGGCCCTTGAGGATGCCGCCGGCGCGGTTGCTGACGCTGCCGCCGGCGGTGAGGTCCAGGCGTTGCCCGGCTTGCATCAGGCGGCTGTTGGCAAGGTCGTTCACCGCTTGCACGGTGAGGTTGTCGCTGGCCTTGAGGGTGCCGCTGTTGCTGAGGTTTTCCCCGGCGATCAGGGTCACGTCGCGGCCTTGTACCAGGGCGCCGCTGGGGGCGAGGCGGTCGTTGGCGTTGGCCAGGTACAGCACCGGCACCAGCACGTGCTCGCCGTTCACCACTTGGTCTTGCATCCACACGATGTCGTGGGTGAGTGCGGCGACCTGTTCAGAGGTGAGCGCCACGCCCACGCTCAGGTTCAGCGCCTGTTTGCTGGCCAGGGCGTTGTCCATCAGGTACTTGAACTGCGCCTCGTTGCTGGCCATGCCGTCGAGCAGGGCCTGGCCGGTGCGGGCGGTGATGGCTTGCTGGACGAGGCGTTGCTCGTAGAGGCCGTCGCCCAGGCGCTTCCAGTTGCTGTCAGGGTTGTAGTCGAGCAGGCCGAGCAGGTAGTCCGAGCTCATGAACTGGCGCATGTCGGTGAGCGCCGGGTTGGTTTCGATCAGGTAGCGGTGCGGAATGGCCGGGTTGGCCGCAGCAGTCACGCCGCTCACCCCCGTGGAGGTGCTGGGGTCGCTCAGGCGGAACAGGCCGTTGTCGCCGCTGGGCAGCACGAAGCCGGGCAGCGTGGTGGGGTTCACCTGTTGCTGGGCGAGGTCCGGTGGCAGTTGGGCGTTGAGCTGCACCACCAGTGGCTGGGTAACGCCGTCGGCGGTGGTGCTGGCCACTTGGTTGGCACCGGCGCTGCTGGCCTGGTGCTCGACCACGTTGCTGATGTTCTGGCTGCCGCTGATGCGTACGCTACCGGCGGCTTGGATCACGGCATTGGAAGCGGTGCCGTTGTCGGTGACGGTGGAGATGTCGCTGACCAGGCGCCACTGGTTGAGCGCGGCCAGTGGCAGGGTTTTGGGCAGCGCCTGGCTGTTGTAGGGGTAGATGTAGGCGCCGCGGAAACGATCATCGGTGCCGTCGGTGATGCGCCCGGTGTTCCAGGTGCGAGTGCGTTCGGTGGTGCTGCTGGCGGCCCCTTCGTTGGTGACGTTGTCAGCGGTGACCGTGATGTCGCCGTTGGAGGCGATGGTGCTGTAGCGGTTGGCCAGGGTGCTGGCTTCTACGGTCAGGTTGCCGCCGCTTTGCAGGGTGGCGGCCGGGGAGTCGTCGGTCACGCGGCTTTCGTAGGTTTCATGGGCCACGTAGTCGACGTTGTGGTGGTCGCCGCCGCAGTCGTAGCAGGTCACCGAGAGGTTGCCAGCAGTGAGTTCATCGACGCTGTTGAAAACGTCTTTGCGGTTGGTGACGGTATTGGCCTGCAGCGCCATGGCAGCGCCGGATTCCAGTGTGCCGGAGATGTTTTCCAGGCTGTCGGCGCGGCTGGTACCATCGGCGCCGTTCACACTCATTGCACCGAAGCTGTAGAAGTTGCCGTAGCGGTTGGTCAGGGCGCGGGTGTGCAGGGCCATGCTTTGCCCGCTGAAGATCAGGCCGTGATCGTTGAGCAGAGTGTCGGTAAAGCTTTCCAGGGTGGTGGCGCTGCCGAGGGTGCCACGGTTGGTGACGGCATTGGCGCGCAGCAGCATGGCGCCGCCGGCGGTTGCGCGGCCGGCGTTTTCGAAGGTGCCGGTGATGTTCAGGTTGCTGGTGGTGCCCGCCGCGAGGGTGGCGGTGCTGGCCAGGCTGGCGCTGGCGGCGGTGAGTGCCAGGGCGCCGGCAGCATCGGCCTTGCCGGCACCGCCGTAGGCGCCGGTCAGGTTCAGGCCAAGGTCGCCGTTGGTGGCGATTTCACCGTCGTTTGCCCAGTCGCGGCCTTGGCCGGTGAAGCCGCTGGTGGCCAGCAGCTTGCCGCTGGCGGTCTGAGTGAGGGTGGTGACGTCCACGCTCAGGGTGCTGGCCTGGATGGCGGTGCTGTTGGTCCAGCTGTCGCCTTGCAGGTTCAGCGCGCCCTGGGTGGTGAGGCTGCCCCCGGCGTTGTCGAGCAGGGCCAGGGCAATGCCCACCTGGCCGCTGCCGACGTGGGTGATCTGGCCACCGCCATTGCTCAGGCTGGCGGCCGCCACGGTGAGGTTGTCGTTGGCCGTTTCCAGGGTGCCGTTCTGGTTGTCCAGCTGGCCTTGCAGGTTCAGCTGGGTGTTGCCGCTGCGGCCCAGGGCGCGGGCCTTGCCGGCATTGTTGTTGAGCGAGCCGGCGCTGAGGCTCAGGGTTTGGGTGCTTTCGAGGATGCCGTTCTGGTTATCCAGGGCGCCGGCCAGCTGCGCTTCGATGCGATTGGCGGCCACCTGGCCGTGGTTGGCGAAGCTGTCACCAACGACCTTGAGCAGGCCTTGGGCGGCCAGGGTGCCGGTGCCGTTGTCGAAGTTTGCAACGGTCAATTGGGCGTCGCCGCTGCGGGCAACCAAGCTGCCGCCCTGGTTGCTGGCGCTGCCTCCGGCCAGGCTGAGGGCCTCGCCTTGGGTGGTGCCGCCGCTGTTATCGAACTGCCCGGCGCTGATGGCCACTGTGCCAGCCTGGCTGTAGAGCAGGCCGCCGTCGGTGTTGGCCAGGGCGCCTGCCGTCACGAGCTTGAGCAGGCTGGCGCTGGCGGTGGTGCCGTTGTGGCTGTTGTCGAAGCTATCGGCCAGCAGTTGCAGGGCGCCAGCGCTCTTGAGGCTGCCACCCTGGTTGCTGAAGGCTGCGCCGGTGTTGTCGACGGCCAACTCGGTGGCGCTGTAGACGCTGCCTTGGTCGTTGTGGCTGTCGCCGCTCAGGATGAGGTTGGCCAGGCCCTGGGCCTGGATTTTGCCACCGCTGTTGTCAAAGCCATGGGCGGTGAGGTCGAGCGTGGTGCCGGCATCTATCAGGCCTAGGCTGGCATTGAGCAGGGCGGTGCTGGTGGCCAGGGTCAGCGCGGTGCCGCTGGAGATCACCCCGTTGCTGTTGTCCAACCGCTCAGCACTGGCGTCGAGGGCGTTTTGCGCAACCAGGGCGCCTTGGTCGCTGTTGTCCAGGGTGCCGGTGAAGGTGGCTTTCACGTTCCCGCCAGCGCTGGCAACGGTGCCGCTGCGGCGGTTGTCGAGGTGCTGGCCGGCCAGCGTGACGCCTTGGCGGCCCGATAGCACGCCGGCTCGGTTATCCAGCGTGCCGGTGGCCTTCGCATCGAGGTCACGCCCAGCAATCACCTTCCCACTGTTGGCGATCTCCCCCGCGCGCAACACCACGTCTGCCGTGGCATTACGGCTGTTGTCCGGGTTCACCCCGGCTTCTACCGTGCTGCCGTTGCTCAGCGTGCCGCCGGCGGTCAGGTTGATGTTGCCGGCGGCGGCGAGGGTGCCGCGGTTCGCCAGTGCATCGTCGGCGCGGGCGGTGACGTTGCCGCCGGCGTAGGTGGGGCCGTTGAGCTCCACGCTGCGGCCGTGGGCGTCGATGTTGCCGCTGGCAGCGGCCTGGGCCACGCTCAGGTGGCCGTTGGCGTCGAGCTGGATGTCGCCGGCGCTGGCGGCCAGGTTGCCGTCGAGCTTCACGCCCACACCGGCTTCGGTGCCCACCAGGCGGATGGTGTTGGCATACATGCCGCCCAGGGCGGAGGCGTCTACCGCAAGCGTGGGGGCGTTGCCGTCAGCGGCGCGGGCGGTGGCGTCCAGGGTTTCGGCGTCGACGTCGTTCTTGCCGGTGACCAGCGCCAGTTTGCGCGCGTGGATTTCGCCGTTGATCTTCGCCGAGCGGGTGATGATCTCGAACTGGTCGATATTGCTGGCGTCTAGCCCGGTGCCTTCGATGCTCACCTGGCCGCCGTCGACCTGGTAGTGGTCGAGCTTGCCGTTGCTATCGAGCACTGGCTTGCCGGTGGTGAGGGTGGCGCGTGGGGTGTTGATGAAGCCGCAACCGTTGCAGGTCACGCCGTAAGGGTTGGCAACGATGACCCGCGCTGCTTGCCCGGCCACTTCCGTGTAGCCGTTGAGCTGGCTGGGGGTGCCGCCATTCACTTCGTTGAGGATGGTGCCGGCGGCGCGGCCCTGCAAATTGGCGTTGCCGACGATGATGCCGCCCAGCTGAGTGGCCTGCACGTTGCTGGTGGCGTTGTTGAGGATCACCCCTTCCTGGCCGACGTTGTAGGCCTGGAACTGGTTGTGCGACAGGCCGCTGGCGTTGGGCGCAGCGATATTGACCACCGGCACGCCGTTACCGGCCTGGGTCACCTGGGTGGCGCCGTTGCTCACCACGATACCGGTGGCGCCCTGGGCCCAGATGGGCTGCCAGAACAGGGCGTTGATCAACAGCAGCGCAATGCCGCGCTTGGGCAGGCCCCAGAAGGTGGCTGGGCGAGGGTGGGCGTCCATGTCGTGTCCTTTAAAGAGCGGTAAACGGGGTTACAGGAAAAAATCGACGCTGAAGTACAGCGGGTGCTCGCGTTTGGGCAGCGCCTCGGGGCGCTCCAGCGAGCGGGCCAAGGTGAGGCTTACGGCCACATGCTGGCCACGGGCGAACAGCTCGAAAGCGTTACCAGTGACCCGGCCGCTGGCGCCGCTGTTGTAGCGGCCGTGTTCGATCACGCCCTGGTCATAGCCGATGCCGGCGCCGTACTGCTGGAACAGCGGCTGCAGCGAAGGCTGGGTGACCGGGCGCACCCAGCGCAGGTCGTTGCGCCAGTAGCCGCCGGAGTCGCCGGTCAGGTACTGGTCTTTCAGGCCACGCACCGAGGCCTGGCCGCCCAGGCTCATGCGCTGGGGGCTGTAGAGGGCGTCTTCGCTGTGTTGCCAGGTGCCAAGGCTTGTGAATTGCAGGCGCTGGCCAAAAAGGTCGAAGCCCTGGAGGTAGCTGAGGGTGCCGGTGTATTTGTTGTAGCGCGCAGTGGGCACGCCCGGGCCGGGGTTGCCGTCGCCCTGGGCGTCGAAGGCGCCGATGCCGTGCTGCCAGCCCAGGTCGAGGTTGACGAACGCGGTGCCGATGCGCCGGCCGTGGTTGAAGCCCAGCTGCGCTTCGGTGATGCGGTTGCTGCTCTGGATCAGGCGGGTGTCGTCGATGTAGCTGTTGGTGCGCAGCACTGAAAGGCCGGTGCTCAGGGAGGTCTTGCTCAGGGCGTCGCGGTGGATCACCCGCTCGGCGCGGGCGCTGTGGTTCTGGCTGTCGCCGGTCTGGGCGAAGGTCAGGCCCTGGGCGTCGAACTTGGAGCGGTAGTCGCTCTGGCTGTAGTTGTAATCGAAGGTCCACCAGCCCCACGGCAGGTTGTAGTCGATGCTGCCGTTCTTCGAGGCGCGGGTGCGGTCGCTCACCGCATCGTGGCCGCCACGCAGGCGCAGCTGGTCGGCCAGGCCCAGCAGGTTGTCCCACTCCAGGCTCGCGCCCCACTGCTGCTCGCCGGTGCTGCGCTGGCCGTTGTTGTTGCGCGAGAGCGAAGCGCGCCAGGGCTTGGCCGGGGTGTTCTTGACCTGCACCTGGCTGCCGCCCACTTGCTCGCCGGGCAGCAGGTCCATCTGCACCTGGTTGGAGGGCAGGCGGTTGAGCTGGTCGACCATCTGCTCGATTTCCCGCAGGTTCAGCGGCTGGCCTTCGCGGCCCGGGAAGGCCATGCCCACTTCACGGGGCAAGAGCTGGCTGCCTTCGGCGGGCGCCACGCCTTCAAGGCGGCCTTCGACCACTTGCACCCGCAGCACACCGCTGCCCAGGTCTTGCTGAGGCAGGTAGGCGCGGCTGGTCACATAACCCCGGGCGATGTATTCGGCGGTGATGGCCTTGAGCAGGTCGTTGAGCTGCGGCACGCCTACGCATTGGCCTTCGTAGGCCGCCACTACCCGGCGCTGGGTGGCCAGGGGCAGCAAGGTGATGCCGTCGAGTTGCACGCGCTCGATGGTGAAGCAGCGGGCAGGCGCCGTGCTCGGCGCGGCGGGGGCAGCTTTTTGTTCGCCAGGCAGGTTGCGCAGGTCGTCGAGGCGGCGCTGCTGGTCATCGAGCAAGCGCTGCTGGCGTTCGAGCAGCAGGTCTTGTTCGCCAGGCGTGGGGGCAGCGTGGGCGGCCAGGCTGGCGAGCAGGCAGGCGGCAGCGACGGCGAAGTGTTTCATCATACTTCCGTGTAATATCAAAGCGGCATCATTTGAGGGGCGGCATTCTAGTAGCTCATGCCGTTGAGGCCCAGCCCGTTCGTCAGGTGTTTCATTGTGGATACATTTGCCGCGTCGCCGAATTGAGAACCGGCGCACAATCCCTGCCGTTCAGTTGGCAGGCCCGCGCCGGGGCAGGCGTATCAGGTGGGGGGCGTTGAAGCGAGGCGGGGGAAGCCGGCGGCAATGGCAGGCCGTAGCAGCCAAGGAAGGGGCGTTGCACCCCTCCCGCTGAGCCACTCAGGAAGCGGCGCTACCGGCCACGCTGATGTAGTCGGTATACAACTGCGGGGCCCCCGAGAAAGAGGCCAGCTCACGCCACTCGTCGTTCATGCGCTCGGCATCCTGGTGGGCTTCCACGAAGGCCAGTGCCTTGGGCGTGGAAACGTCCAGCTCAGGGTGGAACGCATTGAGCGAGTCCAGGCTTTCGATCTCCAGCATCACCAGGTACTGGTCCATGCGGCTGCCGCCCTGGCACTTGAGCATGCGGAATTTCCAGCCGGGGTAGTCGGCGATGCGGTGGATGTTGCGGGTGATGAAGTGCTCGAAGGTGTCGGGTGTAACACCCGGCCGCAGCGCCAGGTTGTGCAGGCCCACCACGCGCGCCACGGGTGCCTGGCCGGGCCGGGCCTGGTAGTTGGGGCCATCGGCCAGGGTGCTGGCGGTGTTTTCAGCCACTTGGGCGTAGTACGAGAAGATCGTCGGGCGTTCGGCGAAAGTGCCGAAGCGTTTCCACTGCGCGATCAGCTCGGTGGCCTGCGGCCTGGCCTGCCAAAACTGCCGTGCCAGAAGTGTGGGGTCGCCCTGGGGGTCGATGTACTGCGCATAGGCTTGGGCGCTGGGCGCCTGTTGCAGCATCAGGTATTGGTTCTGCCGCTCGCCGCGCAGCCCTTTGAGCAGCGTCCAGCGCCAACCCGGGTACGCCGGGATAGCCGTGCCCTGCTCGCGGGCGAAGGCTTCGAAATGCTCGGCAGTAACGCCTTTTTTCAGGTTCAGCCCTACATAGTGAAGGCTGTAGACCGGCGAAGAAGTGTTCATGAAAGCTCCATGGCCTGTGTGCGATGAAAAGGAATGAATCGGCTGCTGGCACACACCAGCAGCAGGATGACCACACCGGCGCTGAACGCCGCCGGCAAGCCGGTGTGGCGGGCCACCACACCAATCAAGGCAGGGCCGCTGAGCAGGCCGGTGTAGCCCACCAGGGTGACGGCCGCCAGGGCAGTGCTCGACGGCACGCCTGCGTGGTTGCCAGCACTGCTGAACAGCACCGGCACGATATTGGCCAGGCCCAGCCCCACCAGGGCGAAACCGGCCAGGGCCAGGCCGGGCTCGGCGAATGACACCACCGCCAGCAGCCCCGCTGCCGCACAGCCCGCCCCTAGGCCCAAGGCACGCGGCCTGCCAAGCCGGTTGACCAGCCGGTCGCCCCAGAGCCTGGCCAGCGCTACGGTGATGGCGTAGAGGGTGTAGCCCAGGCCTGCGTGGTCCTTGGCCAGGCCATGCTGGCTGTGAAGCAGCACGGCAGACCAGTCCAGCATGGCGCCCTCGATCATGAAGATGAAAAAGCACAGCCCGGCAATGAACAGCAGCCCCGGCTGGGCCAGCGCCCGCCACGCACCACCGGGGCCGCTGCTGTCGCTCGGCCGCACGCTCAGCAGGCCGCTACGGGCCGGCAAGGTGAGCAGCGCGATCAAGGCCACTACCCCACCTACCGCCAGCAGTTGCCCCGCGCCGGCTGCAAGCATCAGGCTCACGCCCCCTGCCCCGGCGACGCTGCCCAGGCTGTAGAAGCCATGAAAGCCTGACATCCGTGCCTGCCCGCTTTCGCGTTCGACGATCACCGCCTGGGCGTTCATCGTCACATCCAGCAGGCCATTGGCTGCGCCGAACAACAGCAAGGCGGCGCCCATCTCCAGCGGCGTGCGGGCCAGCATCATCAGCGGCAACACCCCACAGAAGGCCCCGGCACAGGCGAGGATCAACACCCGGCAGCCGAACCGGGCGATGGCTCGCCCGGCCATCGGCATCGCCAGCATGGAGCCGGCGGCGATGCAGAACAGCAACAGCCCCAGGGTGCCCTCGTCGATGCCCAGGCGCGCCTTGGCATAGGGGATCAACGGCGCCCATGCCGCCATGGCCAACCCGGCGACGAAAAACACCGCGCGGGTGGCCTGTTGCTGGCGAAGGTTTGAAACGGCTGGCCCCGCCATGCTCACCCTCCCTGGCTCTGAGCCACCGCGATGTAGTCGGTGTAGAGCTGCGGCGAGCCGGAAAACGACGCCAGCTGCTTCCACTCTTCATACATCTGCTTGGTGTCGCGATGGGCCTGGGCGAAAACCGCTGCCTTGTCGGTGGCGATGTCCGGCTCGGGGTAGAACGCATCCAGCGCCTCCAGGCTGGCGATTTCCATCAGCACCACGTACGGGTCCAGGCGGTTGCCCCGCTCGCCCTTGAGCAGGCGGAACTTCCAGTCCGGGTAGTCGACGATGCGGTGGTGGTTGTCGGCGATGAAGGTTTCGAAGGTGTGCGGCTGCACATCGGCGCGCAAGGCGATGGTGTGGATGCCGATCACCCGCGCCAGGGGCGCCTGGCCGGGCCGTTCTTGATAGCGCGGCCCCGGTGGCACGGTGCTGTGGATGTTCTCGGCCAGCAACCGGTAGTCGGTGAACAACGTCGGTAGCTCGCTGAAGGTCGCATAGCGCTTCCACTGCTCGATCAGTGGCCGCGCCTGGGCATGCTGCTCCCAGAACTGGCGCGCCAGCGGCGTCTGGTTGCCATCGGCGGCAACGTAGCGGTCGCGCTGCGCAGCGCTGTCGATTTCGAACAGCATCAGGTACTGCCCCGCCCGCTCGGCACGCAGGCCGCGCAGTAGCGTCCAGCTCCAGCCCGGGTAGCAGGGGATCTTCACACCCTGCTCGCGCACGAAGGTCTCGAACTGCTCCGGGGTAACACCGGCCTCGGTGTCGATGGCGATGTAATAGAAGCTGAAAACCGGCGCGGCGGCATTGTCATCAGGTTTCATCGGCGTGCTCCCTCAGGCCTGTGCGGCGGCAAATTGAGTGTTGATCACCGCTTCGACCAAGGTGACGCCGTTAGGCGTGAGCTGCACCTGCTCGCCGTCGACGCGCACCAGCGTTTTGGCCTGCAGCCCTTGCAGGGCCTGGCTGATGATCGGGTTGTCGTGGTAGCTGCGGCCATCGAAGCGCTGGCGGAAGACCTGATCGTCGACCGGGATGAGCGTGGAAAGCGCCATCTTGAAGGCGTTGACCTCTCGGTGCAGTGGCGACACACCGCGGCTCTGGTCGATGGGCAGCCGGCCCTCGTCCAGGGCCTGCTTGTAGGCGTTGTAGCCGGTGATGTTGATGGCCTCGGCGCGGGTGCATTTGGAGCTGCCGCCCAGGCCGATCGCCACTTCGGGGTACTGGGTGTCGAGGTTGGTGATCAGCCCTTTCCACTTCTCCGGGGGCTGGTGCTGGCGGTGGAAATACATGGTCGGCTGCTCGTTGTAGCGCGGCGCCAGGTACTGCTCCACCAGCTCGCGCATCTGGTACTGCTTGCCCAGGCCGGGGAAGGTCATGTCGCCGATGTTGATCAGCCCCTTGCGCTGCCAGTGGCTCTGCCGCTCGCCCGACACCCCGGTGCGGGTCTTCATGAACTCCTCCATGTGCAGCTTGGCGATCACCACGTGCGACAGGTCCAGCTCCAGGGTTTTCTCCATGTCGTATTTCACATCGTCCACCGCCTGGCCGAGCATGCCGTAGATCAGGTCGACGCTGACCCACTCCAGCCCGATCGCCCGGGCGTACTCGATGGTGTCGACGCATTCCTGGGCCGAGTGCATGCGCCCGCAGGCCGAAATGATGCGGTCGTCGAACGACTGCGCACCGAAGCTGATCTTGGTGAAGCCCAGCTCCTTGAGCAGGCTCAGGTAGGGTTTGTTCAGCGTGCCGGGCTCACCTTCGAAACGCAGCGTGGCCGCGGAAAAATCGAAATGGCTGCGGTAGAAACCCATCAGCCGGCGCAGCTCGGCCTCCGGCAACAGCGATGGGGTGCCGCCGAAAATGTTGAATTCGCCCACTTGCGCGGTGGCCAGGGCCGGCACTTTTTGCAGCCAGAGGCTCGCCTCCTTGATGTTGTAGTCCACAACGTCAGTGAACACTTGCTGCGACGAGGCCGCCTTGGGGTTGAGAATTACCGTCGGGTACTGGCAGAAGTGGCATCGGTAGCGGCACGTGGGAATGTAGGCCCAGAGGTGGATCTGCCGGGCCTGGCCGATCTCTTGGTCCATGTCCTGGAAGAACTGGCCCAGGGGGTAGCCTTCGATGTCGCCGGGAAACACGTGGCAGCCGAACGGGTCGTTGTACACGTAGTCGAGCATCGCGCTGTTGGTAGGGTCAGCGAGAAACTCATGCACCCGTGGCACGGGGTAGTTTGGGTCCAGGTCGTTGAGTGAGCCGAGCGCTTGAGCATTCATCAGAACACCCCTCCATTGGCAAAGTAGTTGTGGGCTTCGCCTGACTCGCGGTCTTCGCAGAAGTAGTAGACGAAACGCTGGAAGTCTTCGGGCTTGACCCCTTCGAAGCAGGCCGGCAGCGGCGGTGCATAGCCGATGTCTTCGCCTACGGCGCGGCGCAGCGCGCTGAAGATCTCGTCGCGAAACTCGAAATACAGGCGATAGGCGGGGGTCTTGTAGGCGTGGATGGGCTTGAAGTCGATCACCCGGGTTTCGTGCTTGATCTGGCCGATGCGCTCATAAAGGCGGTCGGCCACCGGGCCTTGGAAAAACGCGCGGATGTCCTCGCGCTCCAGCAGCCACTGTGGGTTGAGCAGCACCGGCAGCACGATGTTCTTGGGCACGTAGTCCTTGATCGAATAGTCCCACGCCTGTTGCGTCTGCTCGGCTGTGGTGTCGCAGAAGGCTGGCCCACGCTGCTGGCCGGGGCGCACGTCTTTCATGACGATGATGCCGTCGCGCCCGTAGGCGTTGCCGGTGATCACTTCTTCGAGCAGGGTGTCGACCCGCCGGCTGTTGATCTCGACCCGAGAGCCGTGGGCATACACCGGCTTGCCACCCCAGGCGATCACGCGGATACCGAAGTCCCAATCATCGGAGAGGTGCTCGACGAAACGGCCCTGCTCGAGTTGGTAGAAAATCTCGATGCCGCCCACCTGCTCGTACAGCTCGCGTTCCACGGCAAAACCCTTGCCGTCGGGAAAGCCCCCGAACAGCGAAAAGGACATCTCCCGGCAGCGCAGGGTCTTCTGGATTTCGTTGAACAGGTTGGGCCGCTCGGCGAAGGCGGCAGGGTCGTAGTAATAGTTGCAGGTGCCCAGGTCTGCCTGCTCGGCCATCATCTTCTCGATCAGCGCGTGCAGCCAGTAGGGGTCGACGGTGCAATCGGCATCGGCCGAGGCGATGTAGTGCCGCTGGTGGCTGCCGAAGGTCATGTCGCGGGCGCGGGAGCGGGTGGCCGCGTAGTCCATGCCGCGCTTGCGCGCCGACGACACCCCTTGGGTGGTTTCCCGGATGACGTGGATATCCAGGGACGGGTGCTTCGCCTTGAACGCCTCGACCTTGGCGACCGAGTCATCGGTGGAATTGTTATCGACGATGATCAGTTCGTACGTGGAGTGCGTCATCAGCCCGCCCTGGGTCTTCTGCTCGTACAGGGAGCGCAGCACAGGGTCGATACGGTCGCTTTCGTTGTAGACCGGCAATACCACCGATACAAAAACCTGTTCACGCATGGTGCCTCCTGTGGCGTTGAAGTCGAGCATTGCGATGAGGTCGTTGGAGAGTGTTCGCTGGCCGAGGGCGAAGTTCTTCTGGGCGATGGCCTGGCGGCGCGGCGGGTCATTCAACAGGTGGTAAACCGCGTGAACGAACGCTTCGTCCGGCAGCCCATCGGCCTCTTGTGACACCGCCATCACTGGCGCCTCGAACCCGTATTGGCCATACACCTCCTGGTAATACTCGTAGCCGGTGGTGATGTAGCAACGCTGGTGGCTGATCGCTTCGCCGACGGGGTTGCCATAACTGTCGTAACCCCAGGAGGTCAGGAACGACACCAGGTCACAGGCGTGGTAGAGGTCCTCGATGCGAATCGCCTCGGGGGTATGGCACATGTCGGCATGGGGCAAGGAACCGATGAACTTGATGAACGGCTCCACCTGAAGTTGCGCGGCCAACTGCTGCAGCTGCTCGAAGTAGGCGGGCTGCTCCTGCGGGTCGCCGGCGATTACCAGGTAGACTTTTCGCTGGCTGCCGGTTTCGGCGAACAGCCGGTTCAGCCGCGCCACCAGGTGAATGTCACGGTCCTGGCGTTTCTGCTCGATGATCCGCGTGGTGCGGGCGATGAGCAGGTCATTGTCGCGGATGTCCAACTGGGCACGCAGGCTGCGGTAGGTGCGCTGGCCGCCGAAGTCATAGGTGTTCTTGCGCACCTGCACCTGCACTGCGTGGTCGCACCAGGCTTCAAGCTTGTGCTTGAGGTTCTGGTTGAGCGTCACGTAGGTGATGTAGGGCGACGGCACCGGCTTGACGGCGTGGGTGTAGGGCTCGGGGCCGTATTTCAGGGCGCCCTGTTCGCTGTTCCACATCAGGTCGTGGTCACGCCAGATCACGAAGTTGCCCAGGCCCTGCCGCGCACCGTGAATGTCGATGGCCAGGTACAGCGCCCGGGTGTAGATGATGTTCTCGGGCAAGGTGCCGTTTTCGATGATCAGGTAGCGGATATTGAGCCGCTGCCACAGGTGCACCATCCGCACGGCCAACGCCTGGGCACTTTCATCGACCGCGGCAAGCAGCCGCTGTTGTTCTTCGGGGGTGGCAGCCTTGCGTTGCCTGATCAATACATCGTTCACAGACTCGATGAACGCGGCACTGTAGTGGGGAATCGTATCGAGGCCTTCAACGCGCACCAGCGTGAAGACACTTCGATACAGTGCATTTTCCTCCTCGTAGGGTTTATTGAAGTTGCCTTTGTCGACCTTGATGTCGTAACCCAGGTCCAGGTAACAAGTTACGCCTTTGGGTTCCAGGCTTTTTGCAGTTTTCAACGCTTCGACAGTAATACCGGAAACAGCGACAGCATCGAACGAAATGAATAAAGCGCCAGCATGCATACTCATGACCTCTACACAGTAGAAAGTTTCTGACTATCACGCAGTTGGCCAACTTCGATGCCAGGGCGTCGGTGCGCCCCAGATCTGGTCAATAGGTATAGAAAAGAAGAATCAGTGCGCGGCGGCGGCCGCAGGGGGAACGGGGGCCAGCAGGTGAATCACGCCTTCAGCGAGCACCATCACGCCGGCGATACCGGCCGCCAGCAGCGCCGGCTGGTCGAGCCGGTTGGCATCGCGCAGTTGAACCCGCACGCGGGTGACGGCCACTCGCTGTTGCGAGGCCAGGTTGTCCGGGCCGCCCAACGCGTCGAGGACCCCAGCGGGCAGCTCAGCGTCGGCCGGTAGGGCCTGCGCAGGGGGCCCGTCGGGTACCAGGTCTGGCGTTAACGCCTTCCAGAAGGCGGTTTGCAGTTTCCTTAACATGCTCAACTCTCCATCACATGAGAAACAACGCGCGCGGCCTGCGGCTGTTCGCGCAAGGCCTCGCGTACCTGCTCAGCGCTGTCCAGGCCCAGCACCTGCTGGGCAAGGGCCTGGCAGCGGCTCAATTCAACGTCACGAATCGCCTGCTTCACCGCCGGGATCAGCGGCACGCTGACCGACAGTTCATCCACCCCCAGCCCCAGCAGCACGGGCACGGCCAGGGTTTCGGAAGCCAGCGCGCCGCACACGCCCACCCACTTGCCATGGGCGTGGGCAGCCTTGACGGTGGTGGCGATCAGCCGCAGCACGGCGGGGTGAAGGCTGTCGGCCTGGCTGGCCAGGCGCGGGTGGTCACGGTCCATCGCCAGGGTGTACTGGGTCAGGTCGTTGGTGCCGATCGAGAAGAAGTCCACCTCCGGTGCGAAGCGGTCAGCCATCAGCGCAGCAGACGGCACCTCGACCATGATCCCCAACTTGGGCAACGCCTCCAGCCCGGCCGCGCGGGCCTCCTCTTCGAGCACCTGCCGGGCCAGGCGCAGCTCGGCGAGCTGGCTGATCATCGGCAACATGATGTGCAACCGCGCCAGGCCAGCACTGGCCAGGATGGCGCGAAACTGTTCGCGCAGCAGATGCGGGCGCTCCAGGCACAGGCGGATACCGCGCATGCCCAGAAACGGATTGGCTTCGCTGTCCATCGGCACGTAGGCCAGGGGCTTGTCGCCCCCGACATCCAGGGTGCGCACCACCAGGTTGTGTGCCGGCCCCACGGCGCGGGCGATGGCGGCGTAGGCGGCCGCCTGCTCATCCTGGGTAGGGGCGGTGGCGCGTTCGTGATAGAGAAACTCAGAGCGCAGCAGCCCCACGCCCTCCCCGCCCAGCGCCATGCCATGTTCGGTTTCCAGCAACGAGGCGACGTTGGCAGTGACTTCGAAACGGTGGCCATCGCGGGTGCAGGCGGGCTGGGGAGCCTGCGCCAGCTCGTGGGCCTGGCGCTGCTGCTGCTCCTGGCGCCTAGCCTTGAATTGCTGCACCACCTCGGCGGGCGGGTCGACGCGCAGCTCACCCGCGTCGGCATCGAGCAGCACCGCAGTGCCCTCAGCCAGCTCGAGCACCGCCTTGGGCAGGCCACACAGCGCCGGGATGCCCAGGGCCCTGGCAAGGATGGCCACATGGCTGGTGGCGCCGCCCGCCACGGTGGCAAAGCCCAGCACCTTGCTAGTATCGAGCGCGGCGGTTTGCGAAGGCGTGAGCTGGTCGGCGATGAGAATGGCCTGGTCGGGCAAGGCCCTGCCCGTGTCCTGCACGCCCAGCAGGCACTTGAGCACCCGCTGGCCAACGTCTTGCAGGTCGAGCGCCCGCTCGGCCATGAAGGCATTGCCACCGGCCCTGAACAGCGCTGCCGTTTCCTCGGTGACCCGCCGCCAGGCGAAGCCAGCGCTTTTGCCCTGTTCGATCAGCGCCTGGGCCTGCTCGACCAGGCTCGGGTCTTCCAGCAGTTGCTGATGCGCCTTGAAGATCTGCGCCTGGGCTTCGCTGCCGGCGCTGTCGCGCAGTGCCTGCAACGCCTGCATCGCTTCGGCCAGCGCGGCCTTCAACGCGGCCCGTTCGGCGGCTGGGTCGTCGGCGGTTTCCGCCAACTCAAGGGCGCGTTCACTCACCTGTACCACCTGGCCGAATGCTGCACCGGCCGACGCACAGGTTCCGCGCAGCCGCCCGGCGTCAACCGGTGCCTGCGGGCTGGCGGCCGGCGCCGCTGGGGCAGGTGTCACCGCCTCGCCACTGCCCTCGGCCAGCAACGCGCTCAACGTCGCAAGGGCTGCCTCGGCGTCGCTGCCGGCGGCGCTGATGCGCAGCTCATCGCCCCGGCCAGTGTGCAACGCCATGATTTCCACCAAGGATTTAGCGTTGGCGCTGCCTTGCGCGGTGTGCAGCCGGATGCGCGCCTCGAAGCCCTTGGCCGCTTGAGCGAACGTGCCTGCGGGGCGTGCATGCAATCCGTTGGCGTTAGGCAGCGGGATCGGCGCGGAAAACACCGCCTCGGCCTCGGCGTGCTCGGCTGGCGCGGCCTCGCTGCCAGTGCCCAGCTCGAGCAGCGGCTGCAAGGCTTCCACTTGCCCTTCGCGGGCCAATGCCGTGAAGGGCTGGCCGCTGGCGACCAGCATCAGCGTCATCAGGCTGCGCGCATGCAGGGCGATGTAGTCGGCGTCGAAGCGGATCAACGGCTGCCCGGCCTCCACGCGCTGCCCTTGCTCGACCTGAGCGGTAAACCCCTCGCCGGCCAGGTTCACCGTATCCAGGCCGATGTGCAGCAGCACCTGCACACCCTGATCGTTGGTGAGGGTAAGGGCATGGCCGCTGCGCTGCAGGTCACTGACCACACCAGCCATGGGTGCGCAGAGGGTTTCGGCGGTGGGGTCGATGCACAGCCCGTCACCGATCACCCGTTCGGCGAAGACCGGGTCAGGCACATCGCTCAGCGGGATCAGCACCCCAGGCAGCGGTGCCAGCAGTTGCAAGGGTCGAGGGTCTGTCATGGTTTCACCTGTGTTGTTGTTCTTCGACGTGCGGGCCGCAGCGCCATCGTTTATTTCCACCAGTACTCAACCTGCACACCGGCGTTGGCCCCATGCAGCGCCGAGCCGAACGCGCCGCTGTCCGACAGCGCCGAACCTGCTGCCAGCTCGTTGGCCGCCCGTTGGGCCGCGGCGTTCCAGCTGGCGTAGGTGTAGTACAAGCGCACCTCTGGCCGGGTCCAGAACCCAGGCCCTTTGGGCGACCAGGTGGGGGCGAAGGTAGCCTTGCTGAGCTTGCGCGTACCGCCGGGGGCATCGACCTGGTCATGGCCAAGCTCTGCGACCAGCTTGAACTGCTCGGTGAGCGCATAAACCGGCCGAACGCCCACGGAGATCCAGGTCTGGTCGCTGCCATCGGGGCGGATGTCTTTCTGGTACACCGCCTCGAACTGGCCGCCGAACCGCGGCGTCACCTGCCAGTCGAAAAACTCCACGATCCGATAGCTCTTGTTGCTGTCATCCAGCGCCGTGTCGCCGGTGTAGCCTAGTCCGGTGCCTGGGCCTTCGCCGTATTGCAACGCCAGTTTGTTCTTGCCGCCCAGAAACCCCTGCTGCACGTGCTGGGCGGTGACGGCCCAGCCTGCGTGGGCATCGCGGCGGCTGGGCTTGTCGAGGTAGCTCAGCCCCACTTCCAGCTCACCGCCGGGGTTGGTCTGGAAGCCGCCGACGTTGAAGTCCTGCCGGGTCACGTAGTCTTTCTGGTAAAGGTTGTCTTTGCGGGAAAACGCGTAGCTGTATTTCAGGCCGCCGATCTTCACGTCCTCGATACCGGCGCCGGTGGCGCTCTGGTTCCAGTAGTAGAAGTCAGAGATGTGGATGTCGTTACGCTTGTAGTAACGGCGGCCGGCCCACACCGACCCGCCATTGAGGCTGGGCAGGTTCGACCACTGCGCGTAGGCCTGGGGCAGGCGCACCGTGCCGTTGTCGCCCTGAAAGGTCAGCGCCTCGCCATAACGGTTGTAGAGCGAGGCCATGCCGTCGATGCTGAGCACCGAACCATCGTCGAAGGTCGCCAGGGCCTGGCGCAGTTCGAGCTCTGCATACTGTTCGCACTCGTTGCCCAGGCGGTATTTGCTCTGGGCACCGGGCAGCGCGAAGCACGATTGCGTTTGGTTTTTATCGGTGCCGCCCAGGCCGCTGCGCAGGTAACCTTCGAAGTCCAGCGCCTGCGCGGTGAACGGCAAGGTAAGGTAAACGCACGAAGCGGCAAGTTTGAACGTCATGTTGGTTTTCAAAATCCACCCCTGTCTTTTTTATTGTTGTGAAAGGTCTTGCGGGCGAAACGCTCCTCTGCGGCAAACCCCAGGCGCAGCGAAGTTCAGCAGCACAGGGCCTTGTGGCAGCCCTGTGCGATAACGGGTATCAGCGGTTGCCAGCCAGGTGCAGCACGAACGATTCATAGGGCTTTAGAAACAACTGCCGCTGGCGTTGCCCACTGCCCTCGTAGTTGCTGATCAGCACACGCTGCGAGGCCGCGGTTTCGATCACCGGCTCAGGCAATTCCACTTCACAGGCGCTGCCGTAGAAGTTGCTCACCACCAGCAGCCGCTCGCCGTCGCCCTCGCGCAGATAGGCCCACACCTGGCCGTGGCCGGGCAGCAGGTCGCGGTAGACCCCGGCCTGAATCAACGGCGTTTCGCGGCGCAGCGCTATCAATTGGCGGTAGTGGTGCAGCACCGAGGCCGGGTCGTTGTACTGGTGCTCGACGTTGATGTGCCCGGCGTTGGCCGGCAGGTCGATCCAGGGCGTGGCGCTGCCGAAGCCGGCATCGGGCTGGCTGTTCCACTGCATGGGCGTGCGGGCGTTGTCTCGCGATTTCTGCATGATGGTGGCCATGCACTGGGCATCGCTTTCGCCCGCGTCGCGCTTGAGGCGATAGATGTTGAGGGTTTCGACGTCGCGGTACTGCTCGATACGGTCGAAGCCGGGGTTGGTCATGCCCAGCTCTTCACCCTGGTAGATGAAGGGGGTGCCTTGCAGAAAATGCAGCGCGGTGCCAAGCATCTTGGCGGCCACCACACGGTGTTCGCCGTCATCGCCAAAGCGCGACACCACCCGGGGCTGGTCGTGGTTGCACCAGAACAGCGCGTTCCAGCCGCCGCCCGCCTGCATACCGGTTTGCCACAGCGAGAAAATACGCTTGAGCTCGATGAAGTCGAAGTCGGCGTAGACCCACTTTTGCATGTTGGGATAGTCCACTTTCAAATGGTGAAAGTTGAACGTCATCGACAGCTCTTTGGACGCCGGGTGGGAATAGCGGATGCAATGCTCCAGGCGGGTCGAGGACATCTCGCCGACATTCACCAGGTCGTGGCCCTCGAACACTTCGCGGTGCATTTCCTGCAGGTAGCGGTGCACGTTCGGCCCGTCGGTGTAGAAGCCGCGCCCGTCGGTGTCGTCTTCTGGGAAGTCCGCCGGCTTGGAGATCAGGTTGATCACATCCAGGCGGAACCCGCCCACGCCCTTGTCGCGCCAGAAGCGCATCATCTTGAAGACTTCTTCGCGCACCTTGGGGTTGTCCCAGTTCAGGTCGGCCTGGGTGTGGTCGAACAGGTGCAGGTAGTACTGGCCCGTCTGGGTCTCGTACTCCCAGGCCGAGCCACCGAACTTGGATTCCCAGTTGTTGGGCTGGTCGCGCCAGATGTAGAAATCGCGATAGGGGTTGTCGAGGCTGCTGCGCGCCTGTTGGAACCACGCGTGCTCGATGGAGGTGTGATTCACCACGATGTCGAGCATCAGCTTGATGCCGCGCTTGCCCGCCTCGGCGATCAGCAGCTCGCAATCGGCCATGGTGCCGTAGCTGGGGTCGATGGCGTAGTAGTCGCTGATGTCGTACCCGTTGTCGCGCTGGGGCGAACGCAGGAAGGGCGTAAGCCACAGGCAATCGACGCCGAGCCAGTGCAGGTAATCGAGTTTGTCGACCACCCCGAGCAGGTCCCCGGTGGGGTTGCCGGCGTGGCTGTGGAAGCTTTTGGGGTAGATCTGGTAGATCACCGAATGCTGCCAGGCTTGCATGGCGCGAATCCTTCAGTGGTTGGGGCGTGGGCTCAGGCCACCCGATAACCGGGGCGGATGAGCTTGGCGCTGAGCGCGCAGGTGAGCAGGAACGGCACGATCATGGCGATGACCATGCCGACCACGAACACCGGGATGTACTGGGGCATGATGGAAATGAACCCGGGCAAGCCGCCGACCCCAATCGCCGAGGCCTGGACCTTGTTCATCGACAGGAAGATGCAGGCCATCGAAGAGCCGATCAAAGCGGAATAGAAGGGGTACTTGTAGCGCAGGTTGATGCCGAACATCGCCGGCTCGGTAATGCCGAAGTACGCCGACACGGCCGAGGTAGAGGCCATGCTCTTGTCGCGGGCGTTGCGGGTCATGTAGAAGACCGCCGCCGCTGCGCTGCCTTGGGCCAGGTTCGACATCACGATCATCGGCCAGATGAAGGTGCCGCCTTGGGTGGAGATGAGTTGCAGGTCGACCCCGAGGAACATGTGGTGCATGCCGGTGACCACCAACGGTGCGAACAGCAGGCCGAAGATGCCCCCGCCCAACAGCGGCGCCAGGTCGAACAACGCCACCAGCCCTTCGGTGATCAGGATGCCCAGGTGGCGCGTGACCGGGCCGATCAGGGCCAGGGCCAGCACGCCGGTGATGACGATGGTGGTGATCGGCACCACCAGCAGCTGGATGGCGTTCGGAACCCGCGCCCGCAGCCACTTCTCGATCACGCTCATTACGTAGGTTGCCAGCAGGATGGGGAGGATCTGCCCCTGGTAGCCGACCTTCTCGATCTTGAACCAGCCGAAAATGTCGAAATACGGCATGCCCTGCCCGCCCAGCCCGGCCACCACCTTGCCGTAGTTCCAGGCATTGAGCAGGTCGGGGTGAACCAGCATCAGGCCGAGCACGATGCCGAGAATTTCGCTACCGCCGAAGCGCTTGGCAGCCGACCAGCCCACCAGCGCGGGGAGGAACACGAAGGAGGTGTTGGCCATCAGGTTGATCAGGCTCCATACGCCTTCGAGCGTTGGGTAGGCCTCCAGCAGGGTCTGGCCCTCGACGAACATGCCCTTGGCACCGATCAGGTTGTTCACGCCCATCAGCAGGCCGGCGATGATCAGCGCCGGCAGGATCGGCATGAACACATCGGAAAGCACCCGCACCAGGCGCTGCACGCCATTGACCTTGGCGGCGCTCTGTTGCTTGAGGTCGGCGATGGTGAGGGCCGCCAGGCCGGTTTGCTCGCGCAGGGCGGCATACACTTTCTCGACCTCGCCGGGGCCGATGACCACCTGAAACAGGCCGCCACTGAAGAATGAGCCTTTGACCAGATCGATCTGGTTGAGCGTGCCGCGGTCGACCTGGTTGGGGTCTTTCAGTGACAGGCGCAGGCGGGTGACGCAATGCGCGGCCTGTTCGAGGTTGCCCCGGCCGCCGAGGCTTTGCAGCAACGCACTGGCGATGTTCGCGTAATCGTGGCTCATGCTTGTGACCTGCTTTTTTTTGTTATTGGGGTGCGTTGCCGCTACCGTGTGTATCCAACATACTCGTCTGTACGAGTTGGCGCAACAACTCGTACAGACGAGTTTGCGACAATGGTTGGCCGTCGGCTGTCGCATCGCCATCGACAAACCTTGATGCCATCCCTATGGTTCCCCCTTCGCGCACCCGGTACCGAGCCTGATTCATGAGTAAATACAACCAGATCTACAGTGATCTGCTAGCCAGCATCACCACCGAACGCTTGCAGCCGGGCGCCCGCCTGCCCTCCGAAACCGAATTGATGGACAGCTACCAGACCAGCCGCGGCACCGTGCGCCGTGCCATCGAGCAACTGCAGGAAAGGGGGTTCGCACAGAAGGTTCATGGCAAGGGCACCTTCGTGCTCTCACCGGCACCGATCGAATTCCAGTTGGGTGGCATCGTCAGCTTCCAGGAAACCTATCCACGGCTGGGCAACGATGTGCGCACCGAGGTGGTTGAGTTCGGCCAGGTAGAGTTGCAGGGTAGCCTGCTCGAACATATCCAGGCCGAGGAAGGCAGCCTGGTGACGCGCATCAAGCGTGTGCGCCACATCGACGGCAAGCGGGAGATCCTCGACATCAACCACTTCGTGGCCGAACTCATCCCCGGCCTCACACCGGAAATTGCCGAGCAGTCGATCTATGCGTTCATCGAGCAGACCCTGCAGCTGCAGATCAGCTATGCGCGCCGCACCATCGAGGCGATGCCGCGCGGTAAGGACGACCAGCGGCATCTGGACCTGGACGGCCAGAGCCACGTGATCGTGGTGAGCAACCAGACATTCCTGCAGGATGGCCGGCAATTCGAATACACCGAATCGCGCCATACGCTGGACAAGTTCTATTTTTCGGATGTTGCCCGCCGCTAGCGACAGGCGCAGTTACACCTTCTCGATCCAACCGGCGGGTGCTTCGATGTCGCCCTTCTGAATACCGGTAAGCTCGTCGTACAGCCGCTGGGTGAAAGGCCCCACCTCATGCTCGCTGTGGAACACGTGCAGCCGCTCGCCGTGTTGGATGCCGCCAATGGGCGTGATCACGGCCGCCGTCCCGCAGGCCCCGGCTTCCTTGTAGGCATCCAGGTTATCGACGTACACATCCTCTTCGACCGTGCGAAGGCCCAGCCGGCTGCGGGCCAGCTCCAGCAGCGAATCACGGGTGATGCCTTGCAGCGTCGAGGGCGAACGCGGGGCGACGAAAGTGTCGCTGAGGGTGATCGCGAAAAAATTGGCCGAGCCGACCTCTTCGATCTTGGTGTGCGTCATCGGGTCGAGGTAGATGCAGTCGGCGAAGTTCGCCGCCTTTGCTTGAGTGCCCGGCAACAGGCTGGCGGCGTAGTTGCCCCCTACCTTGGCCGCGCCGGTGCCGTTGGGGGCGGCGCGGTCGTAATCGGAGATCACGAAGTTGCTGGGCTGCAGCCCCCCTTTGAACAGGGGCCCCACCGGGAGGCAGAACACGCAGAAGATGAACTCCGGGGCAGTGCGAATACCGATGTTATCGCCCACGCCGATCACGAACGGCCGCAAGTAAAGAGCGCTGGCACTGCCGTAGGGTGGCAAGAATCTTTCGTTGGCGCGCACCACTTGCTTGCAGGCTTCGATGAAGTGCTCGGTGGGCACCGGGGGCATCAACAGCCGCGCGCAGCTGCGCTGCATGCGCTCAGCGTTCCGGTCGGGCCGAAACAAATTGATAGAGCCATCTCGGCAGCGGTAGGCCTTCATGCCTTCGAAACACTGCTGGCCATAGTGCAGGGCCGTGGACCCTTCACTCAGGTGCAGTTGGTTGTCTTCGGTGAGGTAACCGGTTTGCCATTGGCCATCTCGCCAGTGGCACACATATCGCAGATCGGTTTTGCGATAGCTGAAACCCAGCGCGTCCCAGTCAAGTTTCGGATCTTCCATATCCTCGCTCCTCAAGTTCTATTGGATGAACATGTCTCGTTTTGCCCTTCACGCGGGCGTGCGCCTGCCGAGGCGGGTTCTTGGGAACCCCCTCACAGGCTGTTGAAGTTGCTGTCAGGGCGTAATGGCCTTACCGCCATGGGCGGGCAGGCCCGGCCCACCGCTCAGGGCATGCGCGGCTTACGCCAAGGCCCTGTCGCGGGAGCGGCACCAGCGTGCGGGCGACACGCCGAATGCATTCTTGAAGTGCCGGCTCATGTGGCTTTGGTCGAAGAAGCCGGCATCCAGCGCCGCCTCGCTCAGCGGCCGCCCCGCCAGAATCGATGCTTTCACGCGGTCCAGGCGGCGCATGGTGATGTAGCGGTGGGGGCTGGTGCCAAAGTACACCCGGTAGTCTTTGGACAGGCTCCACTTGTCACGCCCGGTGCATTCGGCCAAGTCATCCAGGCTCACGGGCAAGTGCAGGTTGTCGTTCATGTATTCACGCGCCAGGTTCGCCGCCGTGAAACAGCTGGCGTTGTTGGCCGGCCTTTCGCCACACATGGTTTGCAGCCGCGTGAACAGCTGGAAAATCGCGTCGTCCTCGGCCAGGGGGTCAACCGAATCGTCGAGCGAATTGAGGATGCTGTCGGCAGCCATAGCCAAGTGCGGGTCGTTCGAGATGCCGCCTTTGAGAAACGGCAGAGGTTTGCCGTGAAGCACCTCTTGCGCCAGCTCCGGGGTGATGTAGAGCATGCGATAGCGAAAGCCCGAGTCACTGCCGGCATGGCCGTCATGCTCTTCGTCAGGGTGCAACACCATGGTGCTACCCGGCAGGCTGTTACGCGCCTCGCCGCGGTAACGGAAGCTCTGCACGCCCGCCAGGGTGCGGCCGATCGCGTAGGTGTCGTGGCGGTGCGGGTCAAAACCATGCCCACTGAAGAAGGCCTCCAGCCGCTCCATTTTGGAGGATGGATGGGAATGCCGTACCCAGTCTTTGGAAGAAGGCAGTTCAATCATGGTGCTGATCCTTAGCGGGCGGTTCCATCTGGGCGTACCGAGTAAACACTTTAAAACAGGCGAGACACCAAATTAGCATTTGGATCCCAAGGTTTGAAGGCCACGGGTCGATCTTCATGAAAACCTCATCAAGGGATGAGGACGATCGAGCCAGTCGCTTTACGGCTTTCCAACAACACATGTGCCCGTTCAGCCTCGGCCAGGGCGAAGGTGGCGCCGATGTGCACGGCCATACCGTCTCTAACACATTGGAAAAACGTTTCAGCCAATGCCCGTAATGATGCCGAATCGCTGATGTAGTCGAACAGCATAGGGCGACTGACGGTCAGCGAGCCCGCCCTTGCCAGCTCGGCCAGCGCAACGTTTTCGACCGGCCCGGAGGCATTGCCGAAGCTGATCAAGTGGCCGCGGGCCGCCGTGGCGCCCAGCGAGGCGTTCCAGGTGCTACGGCCCACCGAATCGTAGACGAAACGTGCGCCTTCGCCGCCGGTCAGCGCACGGGTTCGCTCCGCGATAGGCTCGTCGGCCAGCAAGGTGGCCCAGGCGCCGGCTTGCTTGGCTTGCGCGGCCTTGGCCGCACTGGATACCACGCCGATCAGGCGGATGCCTTGGCGGCGGGCGTATTGGCAGGCCAGCAGCCCAACGCCGCCTGCAGCTGCATGAAACAGCACCGTGTCGCCGCGCTGGGGCCGGCTGACCTGGTTGAACAGGCACAGCACCGTCAGCCCTTTGAGCAACCCGCCCGCGGCGGTGGTGAAATCGATGTCGGCGGGCAGGCGAACCAGGCGCTGCTGGTCGACAGCATGGTAGGTGGCGTAGGCCCCCAGGGCAGACTGCACATAGGCCACGCGATCGCCCACTTCGAATTCCTGGGTGCCAGGGCCAAGCTCCACCACCGTGCCGGCCCCTTCGGTACCCAGCCCTGACGGCAGGCTCGGCGGTGGGTATAGCCCGGAGCGGAAATAGGTGTCGATATAGTTCACCCCGACCGCCTGGTTGCGCACCCGCACCTGGCCGGGGGCCAACGGCTCCAGGGCAAGCGGTGCACGTTCGAGCACCGAGGGCGCGCCGTGGCTGCGAAATACGGTTCTATGCCTGTGGTGGACGTTCATTTGAGGGCCGAATAAGTCAGGTAAACGGAAAAGGACGACAGTGACAGCCCGACCAATTTGGGCACCCACCGGTGCACATTATGGTGAGGCGCGCGGCTGACCACCGTGCCGAGCCATGCCCAGGCGAAACCGATTGGCACCAGGATGAGCAGAAACGAAAGCAGGGCCCAACCGAAGCGTTCGGCGGTGGCATACACCTCACGGGGGAACACCACCGACGCCAGTATCAGCGCCTTGGGGTTGAGGAGGGTCGCCATCAGCAAGGCCCTGCAACTGACCACGCCGCGCCCCGGCTCGCTCGCCAGTTGCCTCAGCGAAGCGATGCGGTAGGCCAGCAGGCCCAGGTAGCCTGCACACAGCAATTTCAGACCGATGCCGATGTCGGGGTAACGAGTGGCCAGGGCGATCAGCACGAAGCCCCAGGCGCTGATCGCGATGCTGTAGCCGAAGGCCTCGGTAGCGATCAGGGGTGAAGTGCGGGCCGGCCCGCTGGTGTAGCCCGAGGTCATCAATAAGGTGTTGGTGGGCCCCGGCATCAGCAATATCAGCGCAGCGCCGGCGGCGATATTGAACGAAGCAGTCATATAGTCCATTACAGTAGCGATCCCATCCTGGTGGTCACACGGCGGCGAAACTTCGCAGGGCTTGCAGCACCCCTGGCAGGTTCTGGCGAACGAAAAAGTGATCCCCGGGAAATACCTGTTGCTGGGCCGGTTCGGTGGTCTTGGCCGCCCAGGCCTGCAAGCCATCGACTGGCACTGACGGGTCGAGGTCGCCGCCGATCGCCAGGATCGGCAGCGCCACCGGCGCAGCCGTCGGCAAGTCGATGCTTTCGGAAAGCGCGAAATCATGGCGCAGCGTTCTCAGCGCGATCGCACGCAGGCCGGGGTTGTCGGCCACCTCGCCCGGCAAGCCGCCCAAGGCCTGGATGTACGCCAGAAATTGCTCGTCGCTCATGGCCGCGGCGCTCACGCGGCTGCCCAACGCTGCGGAACTGGCGCAGGCGGTCAGCGACTCGATGCGTGCCGCGGGGTAATGCTCGGCGCAGTAGCTGGCGAACCGATGCGCGATCCCCGCACCCAGGCTGTAGCCAAACAGATGCAACGGCAGGTCGAACAGCCCCGACAGCGCCTGGGCCAAGGGCGGTAGCAGTTGGTCGATGTCGGTGAAGAACGGCTCGGCGAAGCGAGCCTCACGCCCCGGCAGCTGCACGGCGCACACTTCGACCTGCGGCCCCAGCCGGGTTTGCCAATCGCGGTAGAACGAGGCGCTGCCACCCCCGAAAGGGAAGCACAGCAGGCGAGTGCGCGCCTCGGGCTGCACGGTCCGGTGCAACCACTTGTTCGGGGCCGGGCTAGTCATGGCTGGCCTCGGCGGGCTGGGCGAAGTAGTCGTTGCCATGGGCGGCGAACCAGTCCCTGCGTGGCGGGGTGAACACGTCCAGGTCCACGGTATCTTCCAGGCATTCGGCGGCGTGCGGCACGTTGGCCGCCAGGTGGAGCACGTCGCCGGCGCACAGCACGGTGCTCTGCTCCATATCCCAGCCGTGGGTGAAGCGGATCCTGCCCTTGAGGATGTAGGTCATCTGCTCGTTGGGGTGGCTGTGGTGCTTGACCACCGCCCCGGCTTTCATCGTCAGCTTGACCATCATCAGTTCGTCGCCGTGCACGATCTGGCGCACGATCGAATCGCCCAACTGCTCTTTGGCGACGGCGTCCCAGTTGACCGCCGTGTGTGGCTTGATCATCTCAAACCCCTTGAACGTGAAGGTAGAAGTCGTAAAGCATGAAGGCTGCACATACCGCCAGCGCCACACCCATCAACCGGTTGAAGAAGTTGAAGTACGACTCTTTGGTGATGCGCTTGCCCAGCACTGCGCCCAGGAACGAATAGATGCCTGGCGCACCGGCGCCCCCCAGCGCGATCAAGGTCGAGACCAGCGCGATGCCCGTGCCGGTCACGTGAGCCGCCGGGAACATCACCGTGGTGATCGGCAGCACCACCATCATCCCCTTGGGGTTCAGCGCCTGGATCAAAAAGCCGTTCCAGAACGTCAACGGTTTATCGGCCGCCGATGCCGGCTCGGCTTTGCCGGGCAGCACCACTTTGGAGGTAAATACCTTGAACGCCAGGTACAGCGTGTAGAGCCCGCCCACCAAGGCCAGGTACGGCAGCACCGAGCGTGAGATCAAGGCCTCGCCGGTGTACCCAAAGATCAGGAACAACGCAAACATCGCGCAGCCCACGCCGATGAAAAAGCCGACCGTGCGACGGAACTGGCCGGTCAGCCCCGCGTTCAGGCCCATCACGTTGACTGGCCCGGGGCTGTACATCACGCTGAAGGCGTAGAGGAAAATTTCCATCAGATAATCTCCTGGTTCAAGCCGACCGAACGCCGAGCTTCGAAAGCACTGAGGTGTAGGCGCACTGGTCGATCACTTCGTCATTGGCGACCATTTGTTTTTGCCACTGGTACAAAGAGCGGAACGCCGACACAGCGTCGCCGTGTTCCAGCAGGGTGCTCACCTGGTCCGGCGGCTGCGTGCCGTTTTCGCCAAGCCGGGCAGAAAGCTTCTGGCAGCCACTGAGAAAGCTGTCGATCTGGTCGATCAATGCCTTGCGGATCACCAGCACCTTCTCTGGCTCCTCACCCACCAGCAACGCCAGGTCCACAGCCTGATCACCGTCGGCGCGGCTGCCGGCGTACTCGACCGATTCGAGCAGCGTCAGCGGCACGAAGGCCTCTACCCCACCCAGGTCGAAGATCAACGCGGCGAGCACGCCGATGTTCTTCTTCTGGATCGAGGCATCGACTTGCAGGTGGTCGGGGCGGTGGGTGACGGTGGTCACAGCGGCTTTGAAAGACGCGCTGAATTCGACGCGAACCGGCAACCCTTGGGCGGCATCCTCATGGAAGGTGCCCAGGTGCGGGTTCCAGTACAGCTGAGCTTGCTCAGGCGTGGTGGGCTCGATGCGGGCGATGGCTTCGCCGGGAATGCGTTTGTCTTCATGCACCCGGGCACTGCCCTTGCGCAGCAACACGTTGACCGTTTCGTTGTGCACCTGCGGCGCCGGTTTGCCATCCAGAAAGCCCGCGCGCACGGCGTGGCCGGTTTTGAGCACCGGCGGGATGGGCATCGAGTGCTCATCGGCCTGCGCCTCGATCGACAGGGCGAAGCGGATCGGCAAACCTACGCGCCGGGCGAAATCCAGGTCGGTCTTGTTATGAGCGGGGTTAACCAGCACGGCACCGGTGCCGAAGTCGGGCTTGACCCAGTCAGCGACCCACACCGACATCAAATCGCCAGTCAGCGGGTTACGTACGTAGGCGCCGGTGAAATAGTTGTCGGCATCAGGCCGGTCAGCCAGGTTACGGGTGAACCAGTGATATTTGTGCACGGCGATGGCGCAGGCCGCGGTGCAGGAGCTCCAGTCGGTCACGAACACATCGATGCTGTTCTCGGCATCGAACAGTTGCAGCGAGCAGATGGCGCCCTGGGACTGGCGCACGCTCTTGCGGATTTTCGCGACGATCTTTTCCGACCAGAAAGGAATGCGTGTGGAGATCTGTGCGGTGGCCTCGCACGAGGGGCCATAGAAGGCCTCGAAGGCACCGCCTTCCAGGGCATTGAAGTGCACGTGGCCCTGCTCGAGCAGGTGGTTCACATGCTTGGCGGCCGCAGCGTTGTCGGCACTGACCGGCACGCACTGAGTAGCCCGGCTCATGAAGGCAGCGAACAGCGAAGCCCGCTTGAGCGTCAGGTCTGCCGGCTCACCGCTGTAAGGTTGCTCCAGCAACGCAAAGGTTTTCATTTTCTTATCTCCTTGAGGGGTGGCCAACCGATCACAGTTGGCCGGCCCGGCATTAACCCGCTTGGTGGCTGAACGACGGCTGGATGGCCTTGCTCAGCTGGATCACCGACGAGTTGCGAAAGAGCGATTCCATGTCGATCTGCACCTTCAGCTCTTCGTGCAGCTGACGCTGGATCTCCGCCATCATCAACGAGTGGCCGCCAACGTCGAAAAAGTCGTCGTCCAGCTTCAGTTGCGGGTAATCCAGCGCCTTGGAGCAAATTTCATGAATGGCATTCAGCATGGGACTTGCTCCTCCAGAGGGGCGAACGAGAAGGCTTGGTCGCGGTTGGTGGCACTGCGCACCTTGTTGTGCCCGTAGGTGTCGGCACCCGACACCAGCACGGTGGCGTAGTTGGCCAGGTCGAAGGTTTCGCCGTGGGCGTTGTAGCTCGACAGGTCGGGGTACACCCGCACATGGGTGGGCACGTAGCGGCCGGAGATCGCCAGGCGGGTTTGCCGCTCGCTGGTGTTGTTGTGCGAAGCATGGGCGCACGAAGCGGTGAAAATCACGCACTCGCCGGCTTGCAGTTCCATGTCCACCGGGTTGGCGCTTTCCGGGTCCCAGGCCGGGTCGACCTTGAATTCAGAGAAGTCATAGCCAAAGAAGCCGGTGTCGGTCTTGGTGTGCTGGTAATCACCATTACGGCCGGTGGTAACGCTCTTCTTCTCGTCGTAGTAGAACTTCTTGTGCGAGCCTGGCAGGAAGCGCATGCACGCCGTTTCCTTGGTGGCCGGGGTGAAGGCGGTCCACACGGTCAGGTCGATGTAGGCGTTCCAGTCCGTTTCAGTCGGCACGATCAGCGGGTTACCGTCGGTGTAGCTGTAGTCGCGCACTTGGTGCCACTCGGTGCCGCGGCCACCGGGGAATTTGGCAAACCACTCCGAGCGCCAGCACAGCAGGTCGCTGCCCAGAATGCCGCGCAGGTACTTGAGGATGGTCGGGTGCATGATGTGCCGCGACAGCTCGGGAATATCGAAGTGGCGGTCGTAGTTCATGTTGTTGTCGTACAGGATGTGCGAGCGGTCATGGTTGGCCACGCGCAGGGCCCGCAGGATTTCCGCTGCTTCTTCGGGCTCGTACAGTTTGATCGGGCCAATGAAGCCGTTGCGCTCGAACGATTCGATGTCTGCCCGAATATCATCAGTGATCACCGCGCCAGCCGGCAGGCCGGTGGTAGCGGATATTTTTTGGTCCATCTGTGTCATGTAAAACTCCTTGTTGATGGTGACGGGGTATTCAGCCCATTCCCAGCAGTGCCTGGCGGTCGATCTTGCCGTTCTGGGTCAGGGGAAATTGCTTGCAGGCCACATAGCGCCGCGGGTGCATGTGGCTGGGCAACAGGGCAGAGAGCTGTCGACCGATGTCGCGCAGGGCCGGCAGCTCGTCGGAAGTGGTCACGAAGGCGGTGAGCTCGGCCTCCTGGCCCGGCTGGGCCTGGGTGTTGAGGACGATCGCGTCCTCGACGGTGGCCAGGGCGTTGCGCACGCCGTTCTCGATCTCGGACAGGTTCACCAGCATGCCGCGGATCTTGATCTGGTTATCGCGCCGGCCAAGGCAGATGAAACCGCCGTCGACCTGGCGGCGTGCGTAGTCACCGGTGAAATAAGCCGCACGGGTAACACCATCGACGACCACGGGCCTGAAGCGCTCGGCCTGCAGCACGGGGTTATTCAGGTAACCCTGGCCCACGCCCATGCCGGAGATGACGATCTGCCCGGTTTCGCCGGCAGCCACGGGGCGGTCGTGCTCATCGAGCACGTCGACGCGGCAATTGCCCACCGGTTGGCCCATGGGAATGCCATCGGTGAGGTAGGTGGCGTAATCGACCATGCGGTGGCAGGTAGCCACATCGGTGCATTCCGCCACACCGTATTGATGGATCAGGTTGCACGCCGCGCCCTTGCCCTTGGCCCACTCCACCACCCGAGCGGGCGACAGGGCTTCACCGCCGATGAACAAGTGCCGCAGGCTTACCAATTGCTCACCGGCCTGGCCGGCCTGGAGGATCAGGTACAGCGAGCTGGGCGCCAGGTGGATGCTCGCTACCTGGTGCTCCTGGATCAGTGCGGCAATTTCGTAGCCATCGAACATGCGGCTGCTGGCCAGCGAAATCGACGCCCCGCTGTACAACGGCGTAACCAGGCTGCGCTGGGAGATATCGAACCCGTAGGCCGATACCAAAATGCCGTTGGCATCCTGCCCCAGGCTGTATTCGCGCACGTGCCAGTCGATCAGGTTCGCCCAGCTGCGGTGAGTGATCGCCACGGCTTTTGGCACGCCGGTGGTGCCGGAGGTGAACACGGTGTAGCACAGGGCATCTTCCTGAACCTGCCAAGGGCTCGGCAGGGGCGGGGGTAGCCCCGCCAACAGTTCGCGGACCTGCTCGATGTCGGCAAAGGCCACCGCTTGTTCCCCAAGGTTGGCCATGAACGGCGCCGAGCTGAAGATCAGCTTGAGGTCGGCCAACTGCCCGATCATCTGCACCAACCGCGCAATCGGGTTGGCGACGTCCAGCGGCACGTAGGCTGCGCCGCTTTTGAGGATGCCCAGCATGCACACCAGCGTGGCCGGCGAAGGCTGGAAATACACCCCGACCAGGCTGCCGGTGCCGATGCCCTGCTCGCGCAGGTAGCTGGCAAGGGCAGACGACTGCCGATCCAGTTCGGCGTAGGTCAGTGTTTCCGATGCACTGCGAACGGCGAGCGCGTCGGGGGTCAAGGCCGCCCAGTGAGCGACTTTTTCGTGAATCATGGGCGAGCGAAGGCCCTGCTTATCAATGGCAGCCATCGATTCGATACCTGAAGGTGGGTTCAGTGTGTAGTGGACAGCCGGGCGGCGGCTTCCAGGATGATGTCTTCCTGCCCTGCCACCAGCTGGCGTTGGCCTAGCAAGCGGTACAGCTGAAATTCATCGACCTTGAATTGCTCGGCCGCGCGCTTGATGTGCGGCGCGAACCCGGAAAACAGCCCGTTGATGCCGCTGGCGATGTTGGCGGTGCCGATGTGCGGGGTCAGGCAGTCCAGGTACTGCTCCGAAGCGCGCGCCAGCCCGGCCACTGCATCGAAGGTGCAGCGGGTGCGGTAGCCCGAGCGGTTGAGCACGGCGATCAAGGTTTCCAACTGGGTATTGCCCGCCCCGGCGCCGAAGCCTTTGATGCAGGCGTCCAGCAGTTGAGCGCCCTCTTCCACCGCCGCGATGGAATTAGCCACGGCCAGGCCCAGATTGTTGTGGGCATGGAACCCCAGCCTGATGTCGGTCAGTTCCTGGATTGCCTGCACGCGCCAGCGCACGTCGTCGGGGGCCAGGTAACCGGCGCTGTCCATCAGGATCACGGCATCGGCACCGTAGCTGGCCATGAGCGCAGCCTGTTGCGCCAACGCGGCGGGCTCGGCCATATGGCTCATCATCAGCACGCCATACACGCTCTTGCCCTGGTTGCGCACCGACTCGATGTACGGCGCGGTGATATTGGCTTCGGTGCAATGGGAGGCGATACGGAACACATCGACCCCCGCCTCGATGGCCTCCGAAAGGTCGGTAGAGGTGCCCAGCCCGGGAATGAAATGAATCCCCAGGCGGCCATTGGTGATCACCTCGCGGGCTGTTTCGAGCATCTCGCGGTCAGCCAGGCAACTGGTGCCCAGCAGCGCCGAGGAGCCCCCCAGCCCATTGCCATGGCCCACTTCGATGATGTCGACGCCGGCGGCGTCGGCCTGCGCGGCATACTGGCGAATCTGTGCCTCGCTCAGTTGATGCCGCACCGCATGGTTGCCGTCGCGCAGGGTGCAGTCAGTGATGGTAATCATGCGGCGGTCCGTTCCCAGCAAACAGCATTGAATTCGGCGACAGCAATGGCGGCGCAGTTGATGATATCGAGGTTGCCGGCGTAGGCAGGCAGGTAGTCGCCACTGCCTCGCACGGTCACGCTCACGGTCAGGTAGCCCTTGGTTTCCACCGGCTCCAGCACCACTTCGTAGCCCGGCACGTAGCGCTGAACCCGGGCAACCATCTCCCGCACGCTTGCTTTCACCTTCTCAAGGCTTTGATAACGCCCCTTGGCGAACACGGTGGTTTGCATGTTGATACCGGGCTTGGCCGGGTTGATGTTCAGTACCGCTTTGCTTTTGCCCGCACCGCTGAACTGCCGCAGCGCCTGCTCGGTAGTGAGGATGTATTGGTTGATGTTCTCGCGTGTGGCTAGGCCCGCGCTGTCAGAGGCGATGGTCGAGGCCACTTCGATGTACTCCAGCGTGTCGAATGCCTGCGCGATGGCGTAGGCCAGCGGGATGCTCGCTTGGCCGCCGCAGGTCACCAGGTTCACGTTGCGTTCGGCAGCCATGTTGTCGAGGTTGATCGAGGGTACGCAAATCGCGCCGATCTTGGCCGGGGTCATGTCGATCGCCAGCAGGTTGGCCTTGCGAAAGAAGGGGTCGTTGATACGGTGCGACTGCGCCGAAGTGGCGTCGAACACGATATCGATGCCGCTGGCGTGATGCGCGAGAAAACCGATGCCTTCGGCCGAAGTGGCGATGCCCAGCTCACGGGCGCGGGCCAAGCCCTCACTGGCGAGGCTGCGCCCCACCACCATTTTCAGATCCAAGTGGGGAGAGCGCATGGCCTTGTACATCAGGTCTATGCCGATGCTTCCCGAGCCGATGATCGCAGCCCGCCTGCGAGAAATTGCAGCTTCCATATTGCTAACTCCTTCCTGAAATCGAGTGCCATCCGTTCGCCGAGGCTGTTTTCGACGATTTGTTGCCTGGTGTGAAAACCATAAGCGTTCAGCCCTGCGCATTGCTTGTACGTTCTTGGGAATAACGGAAAATTCTGAGGAACCGATCAGCTTTGTGCAGTGTCGGGCGGCCATGGCCGAGGGCGATTCAGAGCCCAGGGGCTGGGCGCACCAGGCAAAAAAAAGGCCGCTTTCGCGGCCTAAAATCCCTGCAACACAGATTCACTTATTCGGCTGTGGCGTCAGCCGCAGGTACGGGCGCACGGCGCGGTAGCCTTTTGGAAAGCGCTGGCGGATCTCCTGCTCGTCTTTGAGCGAGGGCACGATCACCACCTCGTCGCCATCCTGCCAATTGGCGGGGGTAGCCACTTTGTGGCTGTCGGTCAGTTGCAGCGAATCGATCACCCGCAGAATCTCGTTGAAATTGCGGCCAGTGCTGGCGGGGTAGGTGATGGTCAGGCGCACTTTCTTGTTCGGGTCGATCACGAACAACGAGCGCACCGTCAACGTGTCGCTGGCGTTGGGATGGATCAGGTCGTAGAGGTCAGACACCTTGCGGTCGGCATCGGCCAGGATGGGAAAGTTGACCCGAGTGTTCTGGGTATCGTTGATGTCATCGATCCACTGTAGGTGAGACTCCACCGGGTCTACCGACAGGGCGATCGCCTTGACGTTGCGCTTGGCGAACGCCTCGGCAAGCTTGGCGGTGTAGCCCAACTCGGTGGTGCACACCGGGGTGAAGTCGGCCGGGTGCGAGAACAGCACACCCCAGCTGTCGCCTAGCCATTGATGAAACTGGATGTCGCCTTCGCTGGAGGCTTGTTTGAAGTCCGGGGCGATGTCGCCGAGTTTGAGTCCCATGGTGCGGTGTCCTCTGAGGGGGCGCGGTGGCATGGGATCAATGTGAGGGATGTGGTGAAAAAACAAAAAGAATAGATAAACTT
This sequence comes from Pseudomonas sp. URIL14HWK12:I12, assembly GCF_003097135.1. Classification (GTDB taxonomy): domain Bacteria; phylum Pseudomonadota; class Gammaproteobacteria; order Pseudomonadales; family Pseudomonadaceae; genus Aquipseudomonas. The sequence continues at coordinate 143,445 of NZ_QEQL01000003.1, read as the reverse complement.
ATTGTAATAACTATTTGAAATATAAATTCGAAGCCAAAAGAAACCCCGCCGAGGCGGGGCTCTTTCACACAACGCCGCTGTTACCAGAAGGCGTAAGTGTAGTTGACGTAGAAGCGAGTCTGGTCGACGTTCTGCTGAGTAGCAGCCGGCAGCTCGGTGCGGTAGGTCGCATGGCGAGCCGAGAAGCCCAGGCCCTTGAGGGGACCGCTCTGCAGGGTGTAGTCCAGGCGGTAGTCGCTTTCCCACTCGTCGTAACGCGCGCGCGACTGGTTGGCACCAGCGCCGCCCAGGCCACGTGCGTCGCGGCCGCTGACGTAGGTCCAGGTGGCTTTCAGGCCTGGCACGCCCAGCTTGGCGAAGTCGTAGCTGTAGATACCGAAGGTGGAGTTCTCACCGGCGCGGGTGAAGCTGTTGGCCATGATGTCGGTCATCAGGTAGTAGCTGTTGCCACCTTCACCTTCAGGGCGGCCACGGCCGTCGACGATGTTGCCGTTGTTGACCGCAACCATGCCGCCGTCATCGCTCACGCGTTGATGGCCGAGGGTCAGCGAGTGGCCACCCAGGGTGTAGGTGAACGCAGCAGCCCAAGTGTTGTTGTCGACTTCACCGCGGCCACCGGAGTTGTAGCCGTTGCGGTAGGCAAAGCGGCTGTCGTTGCCGTTGGCACCGTCGGAGTTGCTGTTGAAGTAGCGCAGGTCGGTCTTGAAGGACTGATCAGGCGCGATCTGGAAGACGTGGGTAGCGCCCAGGAAGTTCTGGGTGTAATAGTCGTCCAGCTTGGCGTAGTAGTACTGCAGGGTCAGGTCTTTGGTGACTTTCCAGTCGGCGCCGCCGAAGCTGAAGCCATCCGAGCCGCGGCTGCCGCCTGCGCCGATAGCGGCCCAGTTGCTCGAAGCACGGCCGATTTCACGGTTCAGGTAACCTGCGGTGAAGGTGACGGTGTCCAGTTCCTTGGAGGTCAGGATTGCACCTTGGTAGGAAGCAGGCAGCAGGCGGCCGTCGTTCGCAACCAGGATCGGCAGGTTAGGCGCCAGGGCGTTACCCGCTTTGATCTCGGTTTTCGAGAACTTGATCTTGCCGTTGGCGCCGATGCGGCTCCAGTTGTGAACCGGGGTACCGTCGCTGTCGACCGGGCTAACGGTGTTGGCGGTGCCCGGGCCTTGGTGATCGATGCCACCGGTGAGGTTCACACCTACCATGCCCTGCAGGTCGAGACCAAAGCCTACGACGCCTTGGGTGTAGCCGGACAGGAAGTCGAACTTCAGGCCGGTGACGGTTTGGCGCTGATCGTTACCGCCTTGGCGGTTATCCCCATCGAAATACAAGGTGCGCGAGCTTACGGATGCTTTGCTGTCATCGATGAAACCGGCGGCGCTGGCCTGTTGGGCCAGCACGCCCATGGCGACAGCGAGTGCCAGGGTAGACTTGTTCACTGGTATTGCTCCTCTTGCTTTCTAATTTTTGTCTTGCAGTTGTATGGGGTCTTGGTGCCCCTTGGCGTCGCCTGGCGCTCATGGCGCCAACGGTCTCAACGTCCGGTTAAAGATTTTTTTACAATCTAATAACCATTTGTTGCAATTTCGTTAAGAACCGAGGCGCATAAGAAACCATATTAAAAAAACGTTGTCACCAATCGCTTCGAGCTAAGCATATCTCTTGTTGCGATCAGCATCACACTTCTTAGAACTCGAAGGACTAAGCACGACCAGCCCGTGATTTCGCTATCGGCCGTGCATGGCGCGGCTTTAGCGAGAGCGACCCAGCATGGAAAGGGTTTCGAGGCGCAACGTTGCGATGCCAGATGGACCTTAGCCGGTTCAGCGTGACAGTCCAGTGGCCAGAGGCTACCAACCGTCAGGTTTCGTGAAAGGTGCGACATCCGACGAGCGGCACTTTCATGTGAGGAGGTGCCCCGGCAAGGCGCCGGGGCTGGCGGGATTACTTCTGTGTGCCGTCTTCGAGCTGCAGGTTCGCCTGGGTGATGTTGCTGCCCGCTGGCACGCTGCGGGTCAACCACACGTTACCGCCGATCACGGAGCCTTCGCCGATGGTCACGCGCCCCAGGATGGTGGCGCCTGCATAGATCACGACGTCATCCTCGACGATCGGGTGGCGAGGCAGGCCCTTCTGCAGGGTGCCGTTGTCGTCGGTGGGGAAGCGCTTGGCGCCCAAGGTAACGGCCTGATAGATCCGCACCCGTTCGCCGATGATCGCCGTTTCGCCAATGACCACACCGGTGCCGTGGTCGATGAAGAAGCTCGAGCCGATGCGAGCACCGGGGTGAATATCAATGCCGGTGGCCGAATGCGCCAGCTCTGCAGCGATCCGCGCCAGCAGCGGCAGGCCCACGCTATACAGATGATGGGCAATGCGGTGATGAATGATCGCCAGCACGCCGGGGTAGCACAGCAGCACCTCATCCACGCTGCGCGCGGCCGGGTCGCCCTGGTAGGCGGCCAGCACGTCGGTGTCAAGCTGCACACGCAGGCTGGGCAGTGCTGCAGCCAGCCCCTGCACCAGCCGCAAGGCACTGGCGTCGAGCGACTCCACATCGCACGGGCCTTGGCGGTTGGCATAGCGCAACTCCAGCCGCGCTTGCAGCAGCAGGCCGTTCAGGGCGGCGTCGAGCGTATGGCCGACGTAGAAGTCCTCGCTCTCTTCGCGCAGGTCCACCGGCCCCAGGCGCATCGGGAACAAGGCACTGCACAACTGCGCGAGGATATCGGCCATCGCCTCGCGGGAAGGCAACTGCCGGCCGCCGCTGTGGCCGCAACTGCGGCCGTTCTGCCGGCGCCAGGCCTGGCGGGCGGTGCGCAGTTGGCCAACGATCTCCTGCAATTGCCAAGGCTCCGATGGCGCCTGGCCAGGTACACGCTCGTTCAAGGTTGTTCTCCTGCATCAAAGGCCGATAGCGGGCCACTCTAAACCGCCAGCACGCGCGTGCGCCATCGCTGTCACACACCTGTGTGAGCGCCACCCGGCGCGGCGGGTTCCGCATCGATAGCGGTTGCCCGGGGCCTGGGCGGTACTTATAGTCGCAAGTCGCCTACCCACGCCGCGGGTGGCGCCCTGCCTATTCAAGCCAAGGAGCCGATATGCCCGCATTCGCAACGCTACGCCCGTTCGCCCTCACCGCCCTGGCCATCGCCGGGCTGCTTTCCGGCACCGTGCACGCTGGTGAGCAACTGCAGCAGATCCAGGCCAACAAGGCCATCAGCGTGGGCCTTGAAGGCACCTACCCACCGTTCAGCTTCGTGGATGAAAGCGGCAAGCTCACCGGCTTTGAGGTAGAGCTCGCGCAGGCCATCGCAGCCAAGCTCGGCGTGCAGGCCAAGTTGCAGACCACCAAATGGGATGGCCTGCTGGCGGCCCTGGAGTCGCGGCGCCTGGACGTCGTCATCAACCAGGTGAGCATCTCCGATGAGCGCCGCAAGAAATACGACTTCTCAACGCCCTATACCGTCTCTGGCATTCAGGCGCTGACGCGCACGGCCGACCAGGGCACCATCAAGACCGCCCAGGACCTGGCGGGCAAAAAGGTCGGTGTAGGCCTGGGCACCAACTACGAGCAATGGGTACGCGCCAATGTGCCCAAGGCCGAGGTGCGCACCTATGAAGATGACCCCAGCAAGATCGCCGACCTGAACAACGGCCGCATCGACGTGGTACTGGTGGACCGCCTGGCGGCGCTTGAGATGGTGAAGAAAACCCACGGCAAGCTGGCCGCTGCCGGCGAGCCGTTCTCCCGCATCGAGTCGGGCATTACCGTACGCAAGGGCGAGCCGGAGCTGCTGGAAGCACTCGACAAGGCCCTCAAGGCCATGCGTGACGACGGCTCCCTGGCGGCGCTGTCGAACAAATGGTTCGGTGCTGACGTCACTCAATGAACCAGGAAAGCCTCAACGTCGCCTGGCAGTCGCTGCCATTTCTGCTGCAGGGCGCCTGGTTCACCGTGGTGCTGAGCCTGGGCGGCATGTTCTTCGGCCTGCTGCTGGGCTTCGCCATGGCCCTGATGCGGCTGTCGGCAGTCGCCCCGCTGCGCTGGGTAGCACGCGGCTATGTGTCGTTCTTTCGCGGCACGCCCCTGCTGGTGCAGCTGTTTCTGATCTACTACGGCTTGCCATCGCTGGGTATCCAGCTCGAACCACTGCCAGCCGCGCTGATCGGGTTTTCCTTGAACATGGCCGCCTACGCCAGCGAGATCCTGCGTGCGGCCATCAGCGCCATCGAGCCGGGCCAATGGGAGGCCAGCGCCTCGCTGGGCATGACCCGCTGGCAAACCCTGCGCCGTACCGTGCTGCCCCAGGCTGCGCGCACCGCCTTGCCGCCACTGGGCAACAGCTTCATCGCGCTGGTCAAGGACACCGCACTGGCCGCCACCATTCAAGTGCCTGAGCTGTTCCGCCAGGCGCAACTGGTCACGGCGCGCACCTTCGAGGTGTTCGCCATGTACCTGACCGCCGCCCTGCTCTACTGGGTGCTGGCCACGGTGCTGTCGCACCTGCAGCAGCGCCTGGAGTCCAGGGTCAACCGCCATGCTGCCGAGCGCTGACCGATGATCGACGTAAAAGGGCTGAGCAAGCGTTTCAACGGCCAGGTTGTGCTGGAGAACATCGACCTGCGGGTCGACGCGGGTGAAGTGGTGGCGATCATCGGGCCCAGCGGCTCGGGCAAGACCACCTTCCTGCGTTGCCTGAACCTGCTCGAAACACCAGACACCGGCAGCGTGCGCATCGGCGATCTTCAGATCGACAGCACTCGCCCGCTCAGCCAGCAACAGGCGCAGGTGCGGGCGTTGCGCCAGCAGGTAGGCTTCGTGTTCCAGAACTTCAACCTGTTCCCCCACCGCACCGCGCTGGAAAACGTGATGGAGGGCCCGCTGGTGGTGCGGCGGGTGCCTCGCCCGCAAGCCCAGGCGGCGGCCGTGGCGTTGTTGGCCAAGGTGGGCCTGGCCGGTAAAGAAGATGCCTACCCACGCCAGTTGTCCGGTGGCCAGCAGCAACGGGTGGCCATTGCCCGGGCACTGGCCATGGAGCCCCAGGCGATTCTGTTCGACGAGCCCACCTCCGCGCTGGACCCCGAGCGCGTGGGCGAGGTGCTGGCGACCATCCGTGGGTTGGCAGAAGAAAAGCGCACACTGATCATCGTCACGCACGAAATGGCCTTCGCCCGGGACGTGGCCAACCGCGTGGTGTTTTTCGACCAGGGCCACATTGTCGAGCAGGGGGAGGCCAAGGCGCTGTTCGCCAACCCCAGGCACGAACGCACACGGCAGTTCCTCAGCAAGTTTCTCGCCCACTGAGCCCAACCTACAGTGCCACCTGACCCACCGGAGCCCGCCATGGCCCTCAGCCCGGCAGACCTGCAACACCTCAGCACCCGCACCCTGGCCGATTATCAGGCCGTGGCCGAAGCCTTCCGCGATGGCACAGCCGGCCACGACGTAAGCCAGAACATCGATGCCCTGCTGCGCTACCTGCCTGCTGAAAAGGCAGTGATATTGGACTTCGGTTGCGGGCCCGGCCGCGACCTGAGCGCCCTCAAGGCCCGCGGCCATTCACCGGTGGGCCTGGACGGCTGCGCGGCGTTCGTCGCCATGGCCCGTGAGGCCAGTGGTTGCGAGGTGTGGGAGCAGAACTTCCTGGGGCTGGCGCTGCCCGCCGAGCATTTCGACGGCGTGTTCGCCAACGCCAGCCTTTTCCATGTGCCGAGCCAGGAACTGCCTCGGGTGCTGGCCGAGCTGCACGCCACCTTGAAGCCGGGCGGGGTGTTGTTCAGCTCCAACCCGCGAGGCGAGGGCCAAGAGGGTTTCAAAGGGCAACGCTATGGCGCCTTTCACAGCATCGAGCAGTGGCGCCAGGTCATGCAGGCCGCGGGCTTTCAGGAGCTGGAGCACTATTACCGCCCCGCCGGGCTACCGCGTGAGCAGCAGCCCTGGCTGGCGAGCGCCTGGCGCAAGGGGTAGGCGCATCACTCCTTGATGCGGTACCACGCCACGTAAAGCGCCGGCAGGAACATCAGCGTCAGCACCGTGGCACTGATGATGCCGCCGATCATCGCGTAGGCCATCGGCCCCCAGAACACCTCGCGAGCGATAGGGATCATCCCCAGGCTGGCTGCTGCGGCCGTCAGCAGGATGGGCCGGCGGCGGTGGCGGGTCGCCTCCTGAACAGCGTCCCAGGGGCGGTAGCCGTCCCGCTCGTACTGGTCGATCTGCGTGACCAGAATCACCGAGTTGCGGATGATGATGCCGATCAGCGCCAGAATGCCGAGGATCGCCACGAAGCCCATCGGCGTGCCCGTGGGCACCAGCGCGATGACAACGCCGATGATCCCCAACGGGGCCACACTGGCCACCAGGAACATCTTCTGCACGCTATGCAGCTGGATCATCAGGAAGGTGGCCATCAAAAACAGCATCAATGGCACCACATGCGCGATCGGGCCTTGCGCCTTGCCGCTCTCCTCGACCGTGCCGCCGGTAGCGACCTTGTAGCCCTCAGGCAGGCCGTCGGCGAAGCGGTCGATCTCCGGCTGCAGTTGGTTGACCAGGTCTGTCGGCTGCATGGCATCGCGCACCGACGCCTTGAGGGTGATCGTCGGTAGGCGGTCGCGGCGCCACACCAGCGGCTGCTCGAGCTCATAACGCACGGTGGCGAAGGCCAGCAACGGGATGGACGTGCCGCTGGGCGTGACGATCTGCAGGTTCTGCAGGGTTTCCGGTGAGTCACGCTCGGCGTCCTCGGCGCGGCCGATCACGTTGATCAGGTAGATGCTGTCGTTCACCTGGGTGACCGTCTGGCCCTGGGTCACCGAGTTCATCAGGTCGGCAACGTCCTTGGACGACAAACCCAGTTGCCGAGCGCGGTCCTGGGCGATGTCGATACGCAGCACCTTGCCCGGTTCGCTCCAGTCGTAAACCATCTCGCCGATGTGCTCGTTGCGGTCGAGCAAGGCAGCCAGCTCCATCGCATGCTTGCGCACCTGGTCCACATCGCGCCCACTGACTCGATACTGCACGGGCCGCCCTACCGGCGGGCCCATCTCCAGCGGTTGAACGAACCCGCTCACCCCGACGAAATCTTCACGCAGGTGTTTATTGAGCCGCGCCATCAAGGCGCCGCGCTCTTCCAGGCCCTTGCTGACGATAACCAGCTGTGCATAGAAAGGGTTTTCCAACTGCTGGTCCAGCGGCAGATAAAAACGCACCGCCCCTTGCCCGATGTAGGTGCTCCAGCGAGCGATGTCCGGGTCATCCTTGAGCGAGGCTTCGAAGCGGTCGACCACTCGGCGGGTCTCGTTGATGGAGGCGTTCTGTGGCAGGTTAAGGTCTACCAGCACCTCAGGGCGGTCGGAGGATGGGAAGAACTGGTTCTGCACGAAGCGCATGCCGAACAGCGCCAGGGCGAACATCACGATCGTGCCGATGATCGTCAGCCAGCGATGGCGCATGGCGAACACCAGCCCGCCATCGAACGCCCGCGCCACGCGCCCGGGCTTTTTCTCTTCGTGTTTTTTGACCTTTTCACTGAGCAGGTGCACGCCTAATACGGGGGCGAAGAACACCGCCACCACCCAGGACACCAGCATCGCCACGGCGATTACCGCGAACAGGGTGAAGGTGTACTCCCCGGCGGAGCTGGCGTTGAGGCCGATGGGCACGAAGCCCGCCACCGTCACCAAGGTGCCGGTCAGCATCGGGAAGGCGGTTGAGGTGTAGGCGTAGGTGGCGGCGTCGGCCCGGCTGTCGCCGGCTTCCAGCCGCGTGACCATCATCTCCACCGTGATCATCGCATCGTCCACCAACAAGCCCAGGGCGATGATCAGCGCACCCAGGGAAATCCGCTGCATGGTGATGCCGCTGTATTCCATGAACACGAACACCATCGCCAGCACCAGCGGGATGGTGCAAGCCACCACGAGGCCCGCACGCAGCCCCAGGCTCACGAAGCTGACCACCAGCACGATCACCACGGCCTCGAACAGCGCACTGGTAAAGCCACCCACGGCTTTCTCCACCACCTGCGCCTGGTCGGAGACCACGTGCACACCCACCCCGATCGGCAGATCACCGGTCACTTCGTCCATGCGCGCGTGCAACGCCTTGCCGAAGGTCTGGATGTTGCCGCCATCCTGCATGGCGATGGCCAGGCCGATCGCCGGTTGCCCGTTGAAGCGGAACAGCGGGGTGGGCGGATCGCTGTAGCCACGCTGGATGTCTGCGATGTCCGCCAGCCGGTAGAAGCGCTCGCCCACTCGCAGGTTGACCTGGCGCAGGTCCTGTTCGGAATGGAACTGCCCGCTGGTGCGCACGCTGATGCGTTCGGGCCCGGCTTCGATTACCCCGGCAGGGGTAACGGCGTTCTGCGCCTGCAGCGCCTGCACCACCTGGTTTTGATCCAGCCCGAGCGCCGCCAGCTTGCGGGTGGAGAAATTCAAGTAGATGACTTCGTCCTGGGCGCCGATCACCTGGACCTTGCCCAACCCCGGCACCGAGCGAATTTCGGCGCGCACCTGCTCCACGTAGTCGCGCAGCTGGCGCATGCTCAGGCCGTCGGTGGTGAAGGCGTAGATCGAGCCGAACACATCGCCGAATTCATCGTTGAAGGCCGGCCCCTGCAAGCCCTGGGGGAACTGGCCGCGTATATCGTCGATCTTCTTGCGCGCCTGGTACCAGATCTGCGGGATGGCCTTGGCGCTGGTGGTGTCCTTGAGAAACAGCATCACCGTCGATTCGCCGGGGCGGGTGTAGCTCTTGGTGTAGTCGAGCGAATCCAGCTCCTCGAGCTTTTTCTCGATGCGGTCGGTCACTTGCTGCAGGGTTTCGTCCTGGGTAGCGCCGGGCCAGCGGGTCTGGATCACCATGGTCTTGATGGTGAAGGACGGGTCTTCTTCGCGGCCCAGGTTCATGTAGGAAAAAACGCCCATCAGCAGGGCCACGAACATCAGGTACCAGACGAACGATTGATGCCGCAGCGCCCAATCGGAGAGGTTGAACGAACCCTTGCTCATTGCGCGCGTCCTTGTTCGGCTTTGACCGGTTGCCCGGGTTTGAGGCTGTTCAGGCCAGCGGTGACCACCTGATCGCCAGCCTTGAGGTCCCCCGCGACAATGGCGTGGTCCTGGCTGCGGCCGACTACCCGAACGCTGAGCGGGTTGACCTTGTGGCTGGCGGTGTCCAGGCGCCATACCTGGGTATGGCCGTCGACTTCCTGAATGGCGCGCGCCGGCACTTGCAGGCGCTCGGCAATGGCGCTGCTCAGGCTCACGCGGATCGGCGTGCCGAGGCGAAAGCCCACTGGCTGCTGCGCCAACGTCAACCGCGCGCGGCGGGTGCGGGTGGTGCTATCGGCCTGGGGCTCGATCTCGCGCACCGTGGCGGCGCTGGTGGTGGCGGGGTCCAGCTGTGCCTGCACCATGAAGGCTACCTGCGGGGGCAGTTGATCCACCAGCTCGGCGGGCAGGTCGATCACGGCCTCTTTGACGTCGGGCCGGGCGAGCACCGCCACCACCTGGCCTGCCGCCACCACCTGGCCGGCTTCTGCGCGCCATTCGTTGACCACTGCATCATGGTCGGCGCGCAATTCGCCGTAGGTGAGCTGGTCGCGTGCCTGGCTGGCCGATGCCTTGGCCTGGTCCAGGGAAGCGGCGGCGGCTTTCAGGTTGGCGTTGGCGGTGTCGAGCTGGGCCCGTGCACCCACGCCACGGTCGAACAGCTCCTGTTGGCGCCTGGCATCCGCTTGGGCATTGAGCCACTGCGCCTGCAGGCGCGCCTGGTCGCCTTCGCTGGCGCGCAGGCGGTTCTGCTGGTCGGTAGGGTCAAGGACCGCCAGCAACTGCCCTTGGCGCACTTCATCGCCGACATCCACTAAACGGCGTGCAATCCGGCCATCGATCCTGAAGCCGACTTCGCTCTGGTAGCGTGCCTGGATATTCCCGGCGAAGCTGCCCCAATGGGCGATGTCCAGGCTCTGAACCGTGGCGGTAAGCACGGGCCGCGGCGGCGGCTCGGCAGCCTCTTGCTTGGAGCAGGCGGCCAATGCCAGCAGCCCTATCATCCACAGGCGCTTCATGGGTTCACCCGCTGGGCGACTTCGACTTTCATATCCGGATGCAGCACCTGCCCGCCAGCGACCACCACCGTATCACCGGCCTGCAGGCCGTCGGCGATGATCACCTTGCCGGTGAGGTAGCGCGCCACCACCACTTTGCGCAGCACCACTTTGCCCTCTTGCAGCAACCACACCGCAGGGTCGTGCACGTCCTTGGTCAGCGCCGCCCACGGCAGCTCGACCATGGCCTTGCCGGGGGTCTCGACGCTGCCGCTGACCACCGCGCCAAGGCGCATGGCAGTGGGCAGTTCAGGCAACGCCACTTTGACTTGCAGCGTGCCGCTCTGTGACGACACGGCCGGTGTGACTTCGCGCACCTGGCCAACGACGCTGATGGCGGGGTTTTCCAGCAGGCTGACCGTCACCGGCGTGCCTTCGGCAGCCTGGCCCACCAGTGCTTCATAAACGTTGAACACGGCATCGCGTTCGCCGTCGCGGGCCAGGTCGAAGATCGGCGCAGCGGCCTGCACCACCTGCCCGGCTTCAGCATGGCGTGCGGTGATCACACCGGGCGCATCGGCCACCAGGTCGGTGTAGCCGCGCTGTTCGCGGGCGTTGGCCAGTTGCGCCTGCGCTGCGGCCAGCGAGCTTTCATTGGCCCGCAACTGCGCTTGGGCATTGTCGTATTCGCTACGGCTGGTGTAGCCCTTGGGCAGCAGAATGGCCTGGCGCTGGAAGGCGGCACGGGCTTCGGTCACGCGGGCTTGTTGAGCCGCCACGGCAGCATTGGCCGAGTCGACGTTGTTCTGCAGGTCCTTGGGGTCCAGGCGAGCCAGTACCTGGCGAGGGGTGACGCGGTCGCCCACGTCGGCCTTGCGCTCGGTGATCTTGCCGCTGACGCGGAAGGCGAGCTGGGTTTGCACCCGGGCGCGGATGTCGCCGGTCAGTTGCACGCGAGGGTTGTAGGTCGCGGGTTTGACTTCCAGCACCTGCACCCTCGGTGTATCCGGCTCAACCGGCGCTTCGCGGCCACAGGCGGCGAGCGCCACCGTGGCCATCAGCAGCAGCGAAGCTGCCGCTTTTTTACCCCTGTGCCCCATGCAGGCTCCCTTGCACGCCAGTTCCAATGAGCATGCGACTGTGCTCCGGCGGCGGGGTTCCTGCAAGCACGGCAGGAGTGTCGATCAGAACGCCGGCAGTACCGCGCCGTCGTATTTCTTCTCGATGAAGGCTTTGACTTCGGGGCTGGTCAGGGCCTTGGCGAGCTTCTGCAAAGCGTCGCTGTCCTTGTTGTCCGGGCGGGCAACCAGGTAGTTGACGTAAGGCGAATCGGAACCCTCGATGATCAGCGCATCCTTGGCCGGGTTGAGCTTGGCTTCCAGAGCATAGTTGGTGTTGATCATGTCCAGGTCGACCTGATCCAACACGCGCGGCAGCACGGCAGATTCCAGCTCCTTGAACTTGAGCTTTTTAGGGTTCTGGGCGATGTCTTTGGGGGTGGCCAGCGCATTTTTCGGGTCTTTCAGGGTGATCAGGCCAGCTTTCTGCAGCAGCAACAGGGCCCGGCCGCTGTTGCTGCCCTCATTGGGGATCGCAACGGTGGCGCCTTCAGGCAGGTCGTTCAGGCTCTTGTACTTCTTCGAGTAACCACCGAAAGGCTCGACGTGCACGCCGACTACGGTCACCAGGTTGGTGCCTTTGCCCTTATTGAAGCTTTCGAGATAAGGCAGGGTCTGGAAGTAGTTGGCGTCGAGGTTTTTCTCGGCGACCTGGGCGTTGGGCTGCACATAGTCGGTGAAGACCTTGATCTGCAGGTCGACCCCTTCCTTGGCCAACACCGGTTTGACCAGCTCGAGGATTTCAGCATGTGGAACGGGGGTAGCACCCACCTTAAGCACCTCGGCAGCCTGGGTAAGGCCTGCGAAGGACAGTGCGGCAGAGAAGGCGGTCAGCAGAATTGTTTTTTTCATCGAAAAATCCAGTAGTTAAGCGCGGGTTGCGGGCATGGCGGCAACGATACCGCCTTGTTAGATGCTGGCGAAATAACATTTACGTTGACGGTTATAACTGAAGCAGATTCAGGTGCTCAGGCAAGATTTGCTCGCCGTTGCACACCAGTAAGGCAAAGTGGACGACATTTTCCAGCTCACGCGTGTTGCCCGACCAGGGATGACGCTCCAGGTGCGCCTGCGCCTCGGGGCTGATCACCGGCATTGCAAGGCCAAGCCGCTGGCAATAGATACCCAGGAAGTACTCGGCCAGCGGCAGGATGTCGCCCGGGCGGTGGCGCAGCGCCGGCAATGCCAGGTGGCCTTCGTTCAGGTAACTGAATAGCCGGGCGTTGAATTTGCCTGCTGCCACGGCCAAGGCCAGGTCGATGCTCGACGCGACCACCAGCCGCACGTCCAGGGGCGTTGGGTGCTGAGCGCCCACGCGGGTTACTTCGTGGTTCTCCAGTGCAGCCAGCAACGTGGCCTGAAGGCCCAACGGAAGGTCGCCGATCTCATCCAGGTACAGGGTGCCGCCGTTGGCCGAGCCGAACCAGCCGGTGCGGCCTGCAGCGCTGGCGTAAGTGCCGGCGGCGTAGCCGAACAGCTCAGCCTCGGCGTGGCGCGCGCTGATCGCCCCGCAGTTCACCGAAACGAAGAGCCCGGTACGGTTGCTGGCCTTGTGCAGATGGCGGGCGAGCAACTCCTTGCCAGTGCCGGTTTCACCACGGATCAGCACCGGCACATGGGTCGGCGCCAAACGCTCCAGGTCGTGACGCAATTGCAGCGAGCGCGGGTCGATGAACACCAGGGCGCGCGCCCGGATCGACAACGGGCTGCGCTCGCTCTCGGAAAAGGTCAGCAGCGGCTCCTGGCCGGTTTGCAGAACAGACATCACAGGCTCCGGTCAGGTCAGGCGGCGCGTTGGCGCAGCCGGGTTTGCAGGCGGTAGAGGTAGGCGAAACCCTGCTCCCAGTGGTGATAGCCGGCCTTGGCGTTGATATGGCCAGCACCCGCCAGCACGCCAGCCTCGCTGCCCCAGGCGCGGGCCAATTCCAACGCGCGCGGCGCGCTGGCCGCCGGGTCGTTGTCCGAGCCCACCAGCAGGCTGGGAAACGGCAACGGTTGCCGGGCGATGGGGGCGAAGCCGGCCAGTGCCGTGGGGCAGTTGGGCCGCTCGACATCCGCAGGCGCCACCAGCAAGGCCCCTCGCACCTTGGCCAGCGCCGCCGTACCGGCCTGTGCGGCCCAATGCGCAACAGTGATGCAACCAAGGCTGTGAGCGATGAGGATGGCGGGGTGCTCGCTGGCGGCCACCGCGTCATCCAGTACCTGAACCCAGGCACCCCGCTTAGGTGCCTGCCAGTCGGCTTGCTGCACCCGAGCGCTATTGGGCAGCAGTTGCTCCCAATGGGTTTGCCAGTGGTCAGGCCCGGAGTTTTGCCAGCCAGGCAGGATGAGGTAACGAATGGTATCGGCGTGCATGGCAGCGGCTCCGAAAGGACGGGGGAACGGGTGCCAGTATAGGGAGGGGGTTTATATTCTTTAAGGAATAAGAAATTATTTATTAATAACTAGAACTTTTATAGAAAGTCGTTGTGAGAGGGCGGCTCGCGGCTAGCTGCGCGACGCGCGGGTCAGCACGTCGCTCAGCTAGCCGCCCTCCCACGCTTTCAAACCAAGTGCTCAGTGGCTAGACCTTCGGCCGGAAGAACAACGCCTGGCCCTTTTCCAACCCGACCAGCGCGTCGTGGTCTTTCACCACTTCCACCTCGATCAGGTCTGGCTGCCCTTCGACGTTCAGCGTTACGCGGGTGGTCGCACCCAGTGGGCGAATGTCGCGTACATCGGACGCATGGTGGCCTTCGACCTCATGCCGCGACAGCGACACTTCATGGGGCCGGAACAACACATGGCGGTCGTCGCTCAGGTGCAGGCGGTTGGAGTCGCCCAGGAAGTGATAGACGAAATCGCTGGCCGGCTTTTCATACACCTCGCCCGGCGAGCCGATCTGCTCGATCACGCCCTTGTTCATCACCACGATGCGGTCGGCGACTTCCATCGCCTCCTCCTGATCGTGGGTCACGAACACCGAAGTCAGGTTGATGTCTTCGTGCAAGCGCGCCAGCCAGCGGCGCAGCTCTTTTCGCACCTTGGCGTCGAGCGCGCCGAACGGTTCGTCGAGCAGCAGCACCTTGGGCTCTACGGCCAGCGCCCGGGCCAGGGCGATACGCTGGCGCTGGCCGCCGGACAACTGCTCGGGGTAGCGGTCGGCCAGCCAGTCGAGCTGCACCATGTTCAGCAGCTCGTGCACCTTCTGCGCGATCACCGTTTCGCTCGGGCGCTCGTTGCGCGGTTTCATGCGCAGGCCAAAGGCGACGTTGTCGAACACGCTCATGTGGCGGAACAGCGCGTAATGCTGGAATACGAAGCCGACGTTGCGATCACGCACATCGGTGCCAGACACATCCTCACCGTGAAACACGATACTGCCCTGATCGGGGGTTTCCAGCCCGGCGATGATGCGCAGCAGGGTGGTCTTGCCGCAGCCCGAAGGGCCGAGCAGCGCCACCAGCTCGCCGCTCTGGATGTCCAGGTCGATGGCATCGAGAGCCTGGAAACTGTTGAAGCGCTTGCTGACGTTACGAACTTCGATCGACATGGTTCATTCCTCCGCGGCGCTGTTGCGCTGGCGGTCAAGGCGGGCTTCGCTCCACTGCTTGAGCAGCAGGATGAGCAGCGCAAGGATCAACAGCAGGCTGGCCACGGCGAAGGCAGCCACGATGTTGTATTCGTTGTAGAGAATCTCGACGTGCAGCGGCAGGGTGTTGGTCTGGCCGCGGATATGCCCGGACACCACCGACACCGCGCCGAACTCGCCCATCGCCCGCGCGGTGCACAGCACCACGCCGTAGATCAGGCCCCATTTGATGTTCGGCAGGGTCACATGCCAGAACATCTGCCAGCCGTTGGCGCCGAGCAGGCGTGCAGCCTCCTCCTCTTGGGTGCCCTGCTCCTGCATCAGCGGGATCAACTCGCGGGCTACGAAAGGCACGGTCACGAACACCGTCGCCAGCACGATGCCCGGCAGGGCGAAGATGATCTGGATATCGTGCGCCTCCAGCCACGGCCCCAGCAGGCCCTGCGCGCCGAACAGCAGCACGTAGATCAGGCCGGCGATCACTGGCGACACCGAGAACGGCAGGTCGATCAAGGTGACCAGAATGCTCTTGCCCTTGAATTGGTACTTGCTCACGCACCAGGCAGCCGACACGCCGAACACCAGGTTCAGCGGCACCGACACAACCACGGCGAGCAAAGTCAGCTTCAGTGCGCTGATCGCGTCGGGCTCGATCATCGCTTCGAAAAACGTGCCCACACCTGCCTTGAGCGCCTGGGTCAGCACGATAGCCAACGGCAGCAGCAAAAACAGCGCGAACACCAGGTAACCCAGGCCGATCAGCACCGCGCGGGCAGCCGGGCTGCCGCGCCGTGCCGCGTTGGCCGGCGTTGTGTTTGAATTCATGACGGGGCCCTCAGGGTGTTTCGACGCGGCGCTGCAGCAGGTTCACCAGCAGCAACAGGATGAACGAGACCACCAGCATCAACACGCCAATGGAGGTAGCGCCGGGGTAGTCGAACTGATCGAGCTTGGCCATGATCAGCAGCGGCAGGATTTCGGTTTTCATCGGCATATTGCCTGCGATGAAAATCACCGAACCGTACTCACCCACGCCCCGTGCGAACGCCAGCGCGAACCCGGTGAGCCAGGCCGGCAGCAGCGCGGGGGCCAGTACGTGGCGGAACACCTGGAACGGCTTGGCCCCCAGGCAGGCGGCGGCCTCCTCCACCTCGCGGGGGATGTCTGCCAGAACCGGCTGAAGCGTCCGCACCACGAACGGCAGGGTCACGAAGGTCAGTGCCAGGGTGATGCCAAGCGGGGTATAGGCGATCTTGAAGCCCAGGCTGGTGGCCAGCTGGCCAACCCAGCCGTTGGGGGCGTACAGGGCCGTCAGGGCAATGCCCGCTACCGCCGTGGGCAACGCGAACGGCAGGTCGATCATCGCTTCGATGAGCCGGCGCCCTGGGAAGCGATAGCGCACCAGCACCCAGGCCAGCAGCAGGCCGATGAGCCCGTTGATGACGGCGGCGAACAGCGCTGTGCCGAAACTGAGCTTGAGCGCTGCAAGCACCCGGGGCGTACTGATGATGGCCCAGAATTGAGCCCAGGTCAGGCTGGCAGCGAAAATGAACATGGTCGCCAGAGGAATCAGCACGATCAGGCTGAGGTACAAGAGCGTGTAGCCCAGGGTCAACCCGAAGCCGGGTATGACAGGGGAGATGCGACGCGACATAGGTGTCCTTATTCGAACGAACGAAGCCCGGACCTGATCCGGGCTTGAGCTACGCGGTAAGTTATTGCGGCTGGTAGATCTGGTCGAAGATACCACCATCACCGAAGAATTTAGGCTGAGCCTTGGCCCACCCACCGAAAATCGGGTCGTCGATCTTCACCAGCTCCACTTTCGGGAATTGCTTCTCGAACTGCTTGGCCACATTCTCGTCACGCGGGCGGTAGTAGTTCTGTGCGGCGATGCGCTGGCCGGCCGGGCTGTAGAGGTGTTCCAGGTAGGCCTTGGCAATGGCGGCATTGCCATTCTTTTCGGCGTTCTGCTCCACCACCGCCACCGGCGGCTCCGCCAGAATCGAAGTCGGCGGAACGACGATGTCGTACTTGGCCTTGCCCTCACCGTTGTTCTCGTCCAGTGCCAGGAAGGCTTCGTTTTCCCAAGCGAGCAACACGTCGCCCTGGCCTTTCTCGGTGAAGGTGATGGTCGCACCGCGTGCACCGGTGTCGAGGATCGGCACGTGCTTGAACAGCGTTTTGATGTAGGCGTTGGCTTTGGTTTCATCACCGCCATTGGCTTTCAGGCCATAGGCGTAGGCGGCCAGGAAATTCCAACGCGCCCCGCCGGAGGTTTTCGGGTTGGGCGTGATCACCGATACGCCGTCCTTGACCAGGTCGCTCCAGTCCTTGATGCCCTTGGGGTTGCCCTTGCGTACCAGGAACACGATGGTGGAGGTGTAGGGCGTGCTGGCGTTGGGCAGCTGCTTCTGCCAGTCGGCGGGCAGCTTCTTGGTTTTCTCGGCGATGGCGTCGATGTCACCGGCCAACGCCAAGGTCACCACGTCTGCCTTCAGGCCGTTGATCACCGACAGCGCCTGTTTGCCCGAGCCACCGTGGGATTGCTGCACTTCAACGGTGTCGCCGGGGTGCGCTTTCTTCCAGAAGTCGACGAACTCGGCGTTGTACTTCACGTACAGCTCGCGGGTCGGGTCGTAAGAAACGTTGAGCAGCTTGTAATCCTGGGCGATCGCGGGCCCCGCAAAAACCGCACTGATCGCGGCAGCCAGTGCATAACGGCGCAAAGACATGGTGTGTTGCTCCTGATGGCAATTCTATGGGCAGTTCTAATTATGGGGCCTGCTGGCGGCAGCGATTGGCCAGGCGCGCAGGCAGGTGCCAGCGGTCAGTGCGATTTGCCGCCGGTGTTCTGCAGCCGGAATTTTTCCTTGCGTTCGATCTGCACGACCTGAGCGTTGTGCACCGTGATCTCCACGGCGCCGAAACGCAGGTCGCGCAACGCGCTCTGAATCTCACGCAGAACGGCAGCTTCGTCCTGCCCGTCGACGCTACGCAGGGGTGCGCTCATGAATGTGCTCCTTTCACCTGGGGAAAGCCGGCGTTTGCCGCCGGGATGAGCGCACTATAGGAGGGAGTAGATATTCTTAAAAATAATGTTTAAGAATTTTTATATGTTTTTTAGTTCTATCTGCTCGGGTGGCACCGGCCTGCCGAAACCATAGCCCTGGCCGAGCTCGCATTGGTGCTCAAGCAGAAAACGCGCTTGCTCGGGGTGCTCGATGCCCTCGGCGTGCACCGTCATGCCCATGCTGCGTGCCAGCACGATCACCGCACGGACGATTGCCGCATCGCTGTCGTCGCCGGGCAGGCCGGCCACGAAGCCCTGATCGATCTTGAGCTTGTTCACCGGCAGGTTCTTGAGCCTCAGCAATGAGGAGTAACCGGTGCCGAAGTCGTCGATCGCCAGGTGCAGGCCCAAGGCTCGCAGGCGGTGCAGCTGCTCCAGCGCCGTATCGGGGTCGTCCATGATCGCGCTTTCGGTCACTTCAAGCTCCAGCAAAGCGGGCGGCAGGCCGGTGTCGCTAAGGGCTTCAGCCACCCAGCGTTCCAGCTCAGGGCGGCCGAACAGCCGGCTGGAGAGGTTCACTGCCATAAAACCCTCCTGCCAGCCGGCTTCGATCCAGCGCACACGCTGCCGGCAGGCCTCGGCGAGCACCCAGCGATCGATGTCGGCGATCAGCCCGCTGTGCTCGGCCACCGGAATGAACTCGCCCGGCGGCACCAGCCCGCGTTCGGGATGTTGCCAACGCACCAGTGCCTCGACGCCGGCCAACTTGCCGGTTACCAAGTGCACCACGGGCTGATAGAACACACGCAGCTCGCCCTGCTCGATCGCCCGGCGCAGCTCAGTGGCGACCTCCAGGCGCTGCTGGGCCTGGGCCGTCAGCGCCTCGGTATAAAAGGCGTAGCCGGCGCGGCCACTCTGTTTCGCCTTGAACAGGGCCGAGTCGGCGTTGCGCAACAATTGCTCGGCATCACTGGCGTCGTTGGGGAACAGGCTGATGCCGATGCTGGCCGAAACGAACAGCGAACGGTCGCCCAGCTCGAACGGCTCCACCAGTTGGTCGAGCAGCCGCCGCGCCAACGCCGCCGCCTCGGCCAACTGGCCGCAGCGCTCGTCGAACAGGGCGAACTCGTCGCCCCCCAGCCGTGCCAGGGTCTGGGTGGGGCGCAAGTGCGTGGCCAGCCGCTGGGCGACGGCGCGCAGCACCCGGTCGCCGAGGCCATGGCCGTAGCTGTCGTTGATGTTCTGGAAATAATCCAGGTCGATCATCAGCAGCGCGCCGCCGTGCTTTTCCGATTGCGCCTGGCGCAGGCCTTGTTCGACGCGGTCTTGCATCAGCGCACGGTTGGGCAGTTCGGTAAGCGCATCATAATGATCGCGCCGTGCCAGCTCCTGCTCGGAGCGCTTGGCCACTGAAAGGTCGGAAAACACCGCCACGTAATGCGTGACCCGGGCGAACTCGTCGCGCACCGCGCGGATCGTTTGCCACTGCGGATAGATCTCGCCGTTCTTGCGGCGGTTCCAGATCTCGCCGCTCCAGTGCCCCTCCTGGTCGAGCTGTGTATAAACCTGCCGGTAGAACGCGGCATCATGGCGGCCAGATTTGAATTTGCTAGGGTTCTGGCCCAGCACTTCTTCCTGGCTGTAACCGGTGATGTCGATAAACGCACGGTTCACGTGCACGATCACATTCTGGGCATTGGTAACCAGCACGCCTTCCAAGGTGCTGTCGAACACGGCCGCAGCCATGTTGAGACGCTCCCGGCGCGCACGGTATTCTCGCCCCATCACGCGCAGCAGGCGGCTGCGCCAGGCAAACAACACCAGGGCACTGCCGGCTGCCCAGACATATCCACTTACCATTTGCCCGTGGGCAATGGCCGTGCTGTCATCGAAAAGGGTGTTCAATAGCCGGCCGGTCGCCAGCCACCACAGCACGCAAGCGCTGAAATACAAGCCGGCGACCACCAGGGCGCTACGGTAGGGAGAAGCCATAAAGCAAGAAAAGCCCTTACGCAAATGTGCCGGAGTATAAGCCCTTTGGCCTCCCGGCCCCTATCAGCCAAACGTGCTGTTGCAACAGGCAAGGCTGCCGATACAACAACCAGCGCTCCAATCTCGAGGTTATCGACCATGTGGTACAACGGTTTGCTCGACCTTTCCGCCTGGCAACTGGTAGGCGTCACCTTGCTGATGACGCACGTGACCATTCTCAGCGTGACCATCTACCTCCACCGCTACTCCGCCCACCGCTCGCTAGAGCTGCATCCGGCGGTCAAGCATTTCTTCCGCCTGTGGCTGTGGCTCAGCACTGGCATGAATACCCGCGAGTGGACCGCTATCCACCGCAAGCACCACGCCAAGTGCGACACCCCTGAAGACCCACACAGCCCCGTCGTGTTGGGCCTGGGCACCGTCATGCGGCGGGGCGCCGAGCTCTACCGCGAAGAAGCCGGCAACGAGCAAACCTTGCGCATGTACGGCAAGAACTGCCCCGATGACTGGATCGAGCGCAACCTCTACACGCGCTTCCCAATGGGCGGCATCGTGCTGATGGCATTGATCGACCTGGCCCTGTTCGGCGTGCTGGGCATCACCGTGTGGGCGGTGCAGATGATGTGGATTCCCGTGTGGGCGGCCGGTGTGGTGAACGGCCTGGGCCATGCGGTGGGTTATCGCAACTTCGAGTGCCGCGATGCGGCGACCAACCTGGTGCCCTGGGGCGTGTTGATCGGCGGCGAAGAGCTGCACAACAATCACCACACCTACCCCAACTCCGCCAAGCTCTCGGTGCGCCGCTTCGAGTTCGACATCGGCTGGTTCTGGATCCGCGTGCTCAGCGCCCTGCGCCTGGCCAAGGTGCAGCGCGTCGCGCCGGTACCGCATCGAGTCCAGGGCAAGAGCCTGCTCGACATGGACACCGCTCTTGCGCTGGTCAACAACCGCTTCCAGCTGATGGCCCAGTACCGCCGCCAAGTGATCGCACCTGCCGTGCGGCTGGAGCTCAGCCAGGTCGATGCGTCTGTACGCCATCGCTTCCGCCGCGCCAAGCGCCTGCTGGCCCGCGAAACCAGCCTGCTCAGCGACCAGCATCAAGCGCGCATCGAGCACATGCTCGAACACAGCCAGGCGTTGAAAGTGATCTACGAAAAGCGCCTGGCCCTCGCCCAAATCTGGGCCAAGGCCAGCGCCAATGGCCACGACCTGCTGGGCGCCACCGGCCAATGGATCCACGAAGCCGAAGCCAGTGGCATCCAGGCGTTGCGCGATTTCGCGCAGCAGCTCAAAAGCTATTCGCTGCGCCCGGCGGGGCATTGACCTGGCTCAGCCTGGCGCCCCGAAACGGGCGCCGGGCGGGAACTTCGAAGCATTTTTCTGCTCTTACGACATGTTCTGCAACATCTGTGGGCCAGAGCTCAGGCGCCCGCCGGTGAGCCACCCTGCACCGTGACGAGTAGCCGTAATGATGGTCGAGAAGCATCCGCCACAACCGCCCGCGACCCCCATACCGGAAGCCGCCGAGACGCTGCTGGCCCTGATGCACGCCCAAGGCGAAGCGGCGCGCCTGCGTGAGCGGGAATATCTCTTCAGCACGCTGCTCGCCAGCGTCAATGCCGTGCTCTGGGCGTTCGATTGGCAACTGCAGCAGATGATCTACGTTAGCCCCGCCTATGAGCGCATTTTCGGCCGCTCGGCCGGGCTGTTGCTCGCCGACTACAACGAGTGGCGTAACAGCATTTACCCCGACGACCTGGACTACGCCGAGCGCAGCCTGGCTGAAGTGCTCGAGCGCGGCTCCATCGAAGATCGCGAATACCGGATCATCCGCGCCGACGGCCAGATCCGTTGGGTCAGCGACAAGTGCTTCATCAGCCAGCAACAGACCCCCGGCGAGCGGGTGGTGGTGGTTGGCATCACTGAAGACATCACTGAAAAGAAGCAGTTGGAGGCCGAGCTGCAACGGTTGGCCACCACTGACGTCCTGACCCAGAGCAGCAACCGCCGGCATTTTTTCGAATGTGCCCACCGCGAGTTCGAGCAGGCTCGGCTGCACGGCACACCGATGTCGTTCCTGCTGCTGGACATCGATGACTTCAAGCAGATCAACGACACCTACGGCCACCAGGAAGGCGACAATGTGCTGCAGCACATCGCCGAAGCCGGTAAGACCACCTTTCGCCGCGGCGACCTGTTCGGCCGCATTGGCGGCGAGGAGTTCGCGGCCGTCTTCCCGGGGTGTGGGCTTGAGATGGCTCAGCAGATCGCCGAGCGCCTACAGCGCGAAATCCAACGGCTGGGCTTCAACCGCGACGGCCACCAGTTCGGTGTCACCGTCAGCCAGGGCCTGACCACCCTGGCCGAGAACGACGAGGCGCTGGACAACCTCTACGCCCGGGCGGATGCGGCCATGTACCAGGCCAAGCGCCAGGGCAAGAACCAGATCATCATCGGCTGATCAGCCCGATCGCTGCCCAGGCAGGCCGCTGCTCGCCAGCCAACCTCTTCAATCCAGAGACTGCCCCGCTGCCGCTACCAATGGCGCCTTGCGCAAGCGCCCCAGGTCGACCCGGCTGAGCTTGAGCAGGCGCGCCGTCTTACCGCTGGCCACGGCCTCGAGCTGATCGTCTTCCGGGCCGATGCGGGCCATTTGGCCGGCAAGGTTCATCACCAGGTTATCCCTCGAATACACCCCGCCCCCTAGCGCATAGATCGAAGCGATCAACTCGCGCAATTCCAGCGGCAAGCGCCAACGCGTGCGCAGGGCCGACCCAAACCCTGCGCCATATTGGTCCAGCGCCGGCTGGATCTGCGCCTCGTCAAGCGCCCCGCCCGCGAGCTTCCACTCCTGCAGGCACCGTAACAGCGCCAGGTCACCCAGGCAGTGAAGCAGGCCTGCGCAGTAGCAACGCTCTTGGTCGATACTGGTCAGCCGCGCCAAGGTGCGGCCGAATTCTGCGGTGTGCAGCGAGAGTTTCCAGTAGGTCTCGGCGTACTCCGCCAGCATCGGGTCGCTCAGCCGGGCGCTACGCTTGAGCGCCAGGCCCAGTATCAGGTTCATGCTTTGCGTGGCACCGAGCCGGGTAAGGGCCTGCATGAGGGTTTGCACCACCCCTTCCCGATGGCGCGCCGCGCTGTTGGCGGCAGAGATCAGCACAGCGGTGATCTGAGGATCTGTGCGAATGTCTTCTTCCAGTTGCCGCAGGTCGAGGTTGCGCGCCTGCAGGCTGCGTTTGACCGCTGCTTGCACGTCGGCCATCACCGGCGCGCCGTCTGAAACCTCACGGCGCGACTCCAGAAAGCTTTCAAGGCTGATACCGGGCATCAAAGACGGTGTTTCGCAAAAAACCTCTTCTTCCGGGTTGAGCAGCAAGGTGTGAAGGCGCTCGCGCAAGGCCGCCACGTTCAACGGCTTGGTCAGGTACGCAGTGGGGGCCAGCGGCAGGGCTTCACGCACACTGGCAGCATCGCTGCGCTCGCTCATCAGGATGAAGGGCACCCGCCGGGGCTGCTTGCGAACCCGGCGCAGCAGCTCGAGCCCGTCAATGCCGGGCAGCTCACGCGCGGCGATGATCAAGTGGGGGCTTCTGGCGATACCGGCCCAAGCCTGGTGCCCGTCTTCGCACACCGTCAGGTCAACGTCACAGCGCACGTCCAGCATCAGCTGGGTGAGCATCTCGCGCGCCCAGCCATCGGGCTCGGCGATCAGCACCTTGGGGGTTGCGGAGTGGGGGTCGGCCATGATCCAGAATCTCCTTGAGGGGTCAGCTTTCAAGCCCCTTACAGCAGGTAAGAACATTAACGACCCGATGGTGCCATTACGCAAAAAAAAACCCGCCAAATGGCGGGCTTTTCTGCCGAATGGATCACATTTGGCTTACAGCTCGGCGAAGCACTCTTCCAGAATCGCCAGGCCTTTGTCCAACAACGCCTGCTCAGCCGTCAATGGCACGAGGATACGCAAGACGTTGCCGTAGGTGCCGCACGACAGCAGGATCAGGCCCTTCTCGCGTGCCTTGGCCACCACTTGGGCAACGGCCGCTGCGTTAGGCTTGTGCGAATCGCCGCCTTCGAACAGCTCGACTGCGATCATCGCACCCAGGCCGCGGACATCACCGATCACCGGGTATTTGGCCTGCATGTCACGCAGCTTGCCGGTCAAGTGCTCGCCGACGCTGACGCAGCGCTCCAGCAGTTTCTCTTCCTCGAACACTTCCAGCACGGCCAGCGCGGCGGCGCAGCCCAGCGGGCTGCCGGCGTAAGTGCCGCCCAGGCCGCCGGGGGCGATGGCGTCCATGATCTCGGCCTTGCCGCACACGCCCGCCAGCGGGAAGCCGCCAGCGATGGACTTGGCGAAGGTGGTGAGGTCAGGGGTAACGCCCATCTGCTCCATGGCGAAGAAGGTGCCGGTGCGGCCGGCGCCGGTCTGCACTTCGTCAGCAATCAGAAGGATGCCGTGCTTGTCGCACAGGGCGCGCAGGCGCTGCATGAAGTCTTTCGGCGCCACGTAGAAGCCGCCTTCACCCTGCACGGGCTCCAGAATGATCGCAGCGATGTCGCGCGGCTCGGCGTCGTTTTTGAAGATGCGCTCGATGCTGGCGATGGCGTCGTCGGTGCTCACGCCGTGCAGCTCGCATGGGTACAGGGCACGGAACACGCCACCAGGCATCAGGCCCATACCTGCCGAGTACGGCACGACCTTGCCGGTCAGACCCAGGGTCATCATGGTGCGGCCATGATAGGCACCGGTGAAGGCAATTACGCCAGCGCGGCCGGTGGCGGCACGAGCGATCTTGACGGCGTTCTCGACCGCTTCGGAGCCGGTGGTGACCAGCAGGGTCTTCTTGGCGAAGTCACCGGGCACTTTGGCGTTGATCTTCTCGCACAGCTCGATGTAGGGCTCGTACGCCAGCACCTGGAAGCAGGTGTGGGTCAGCTTGTGCAGCTGCGCCTCGACCGCCGCCACCACTTTGGGATGCAGGTGGCCGGTGTTCAGCACCGCGATGCCGCCGGCGAAGTCGATGAATTCACGGCCTTCGACGTCGGTGACGGTGGAGTTCTTCGCATGGTCGGCAACGATCGGGTGGATCTGGCCGACGCCACGGGGAACGGCCGCCATGCGGCGCTGCATCAGGGATTCGTTGGTCTTGCTCATGACAGTCCTCTTTCGCCGCTCATCGTCGGCGTGGTTCAAGGATTGAGCGCCAGGGGTGGCCAGCGCAGCATACGATGATCGACTGCGGTGGGCCCTGGCGCCTGGGGTAGCGGGCCTGAGCGTTACGCCAGGCCCGTGCGCATCAGACGCTGATGCACAGGTATTTGATTTCGAGGTAGTCCTCGATGCCGTACTTGGAGCCTTCGCGGCCCAGGCCCGAGGCTTTCACGCCACCGAACGGAGCGACTTCGTTGGAGATCAGGCCGGTGTTGATACCCACCATGCCGTACTCCAGCGCCTCGGCCACACGGAAAACGCGCGAAAGGTCTTTGGCATAGAAGTACGAGGCCAGGCCGAACTCGGTGTCATTGGCCATGGCGACCACTTCGGCCTCGTCCTTGAAGCGGAACAGCGGCGCCAGCGGGCCGAAGGTCTCGTCCTTGGACACCAGCGCATCCTTGGGCACGTCGGCCAGGATGGTGGGCTCGAAGAAGGTGCCGCCCAAGGTGTGGGCCTTGCCGCCGGAAATCACCTTGGCGCCTTTGCTCAGCGCGTCTTGGATGTGCTCCTGAACCTTGGCCACGGCCTTTTCGTCGATCAGCGGGCCAGTGGTGATGCCCTCTTCCAGGCCGTTGCCGATCTTCAGTTTTTCTACCGCTGCCTTGAGCTTGGCGGCGAAGGCGTCATACACCCCGTCCTGCACATAGAGGCGGTTGGCGCACACGCAGGTCTGGCCGTTGTTGCGGTACTTGGAAACGATGGCGCCTTCGACGGCTTTATCCAGGTCGGCGTCATCGAACACGATGAATGGCGCGTTACCACCGAGCTCCAGCGACACTTTCTTGATGTCTTGGGCGCATTCGGCCATAAGCTGGCGGCCGATCTCGGTGGAGCCGGTGAACGACAGCTTGCGCACGATCGGGTTGCCGGTCAGCTCGCTGCCCACTTCACCCGCGCTGCCGGTCACGACGCTGAACACGCCTTTCGGAATACCGGCGCGCTCGGCGAGCTCGGCCAGCGCCAGTGCCGAGTAAGGGGTTTGCGATGCAGGCTTGAGCACCATGGTGCAACCTGCCGCCAGGGCCGGGCCAGCCTTGCGGGTGATCATCGCCGCCGGGAAGTTCCAGGGGGTGATGGCTGCGGTCACGCCGATCGGCTGCTTGATCACGATCAGGCGTTTGTCAGGCTGGTGGCCTGGAATGGTGTCACCGTAGACACGCTTGGCTTCTTCAGCGAACCACTCAAGGAACGACGCGGCGTAAGCGATCTCACCCTTGGCTTCGGCCAGCGGCTTGCCCTGCTCCAGGGTCATCAGGCGGCCCAGGTCATCCTGGTGCTCGATCATCAGCTCGAACCAGCGACGCAGCTTGCCCGAACGCTCTTTGGCCGTCAGCGCGCGCCAGGCCGGCAGGGCCTTGTCGGCAGCCTCGATGGCACGGCGGGTTTCAGCCTTGCCCATCTTCGGCACGGTACCGAGGATTTCGTTGGTGGCGGGGTTGTTGACTTTGATGCTCTGGCCGCTGTCAGCGTCGACCCAGGCGCCATCGATGTAGGCTTGCTGGCGGAACAGGTTCGCGTCTTTGAGTTGCATGTCAGGTTCCTTGGGGCGGGGCTGCCGCCTCGCTGTTTATTGTGTGGCCTGAAGGAAAGGCCGCTGGGGCGGCCATGATTCACCGCCCACCACCGAGCCCGCAAGGGCGTTCGAAATCTCAAACGTGATGTTAGGTTCTACGCCTATAAAGGACAAGAGGGTGTTCGAAAAAAAGAACGGGGCCGGTTTTGAAGCTGAAACGCTTCTGTTACAGCCTCTGGAATAAGAAGCGGCCCGGTTAAAACGTTGTGGTCGTTTCAGGCATGGACGCGCGCGGTTGTGATGGGTATCATGGCGCCCGCGTTGCACTCGTAGCTCAGCTGGATAGAGTACTGCCCTCCGAAGGCAGGGGTCGTGGGTTCGAATCCCGCCGAGTGCGCCATCTTCTTTCCCTTGTGTCACAAAGGGTTAGCGCTTCTGATAAAAACCTGTCCTAGTCCTGAAAGTCGTTTTTGCCACAAATTTGCCACACTCAAGTGCGGCGGGAATGGTCGAAATGGCAACAATCAGGAATCGCGGCGAGTATCAGTGGGAAGCGCAAATTCGCCGTAAGGGCTATCCAGCCCAGCGCAAAACCTTCGAAACCAAAGCCGACGCCCAAGCCTGGGCACGTATGATCGAAAGCGAAATCGACCGGGGCATCTTTGTCTCTCGCGTTGAGGCTGAACGCACCGCCTTTCATCAGCTCATTGATCGATACATCTTCGAGATCGCTCCGAAACACAAAGGCGCGTATTCGGAAATCAAACGACTCGAAGCGCTCAAGCGTCATCCGCTGGCAACGCGCATCGTCGCCACCCTGACCTCCTCGGATTTTGCCCGCTACCGTGACGAGCGCTTGAAGATTCGCAAGGGCAACACGGTGAAGCGTGAGCTGGCTTTGTTCCAATGCGTGATCGAGGTCGCCCGGCGCGAGTGGGGTATTCATCTCGCGGAGAACCCGGTGCGGATGGTTAGCCGGCCAAGCTACAACGACGAACGCTCACGGCGGCTTGATCCAGCTGAAGAGCAATACATCCTCAGCGCGTTGGAGCCGTGCGAACGCCGTTCGGACGGCACCTATGCTGATGCCTCTCACAATCCTTGGATACGCCCCATCGTCCAACTGGCGATTGAAACCGCCATGCGCCGTGGTGAGATCTTCGAGCTGCGTTGGAAGCACGTGAACCTGGACCGCCGGACCGCACATTTACCGGCGACCAAGAATGGTTTGCCAAGGACGATTCCGCTCTCTCCCAAAGCCATCCAACTATTGAGAGAACTGCCGCGCTCCCTGTGTGGTCAAGTATTTCCTACCTCCGCTGATGCTCTGAAGAAGGCGTTTGTACGAGGTCTGGAGCGTGCACGGGCAAAATACTTGGCAGACTGTGGTCAAGCATGCGTAACACCTCAGGAGGACTTCCTGCTTGATCTGCGCTTTCATGATCTGCGTCATGAGGCTACATGCAGGCTCGCGACCAAGCTGCCGAACCTGATCGAGCTGGCAAGCGTGACAGGGCACCGGGAGGTGAACATGCTAAAACGGTATTACAACATTACGGCGGAGGAGCTGGCAGCGAAGCTGGCGTGACGTCTCCTCGCCGCATCAATGAATGCTATGGGAGGTTACCGCGCTTCAGTACAGCTCTGCCTGTAGATAGCCGCGAGCAAAGCTCCGCCGTCGCGAATAGCTTGCAACTCATCATTTGCATTAAATCCTCCTTCTCGTGGAGATGCTCTCAACTCAGGCGGAACTTTACTAGTTCGCAAACTCGTAACGACGTAATGGTGCAGCGTCACTCTATTAAGAACCTTTGCTTCTTCTTCAGTGAGCATTGGCACAAGCGCAGATGCTCTTTTCTCGTACGCCAACTGCTCATCTAAGATTACTTCACGTGGAACCTTTTGATGCTGCTCAAATGTTTCTCCCGCGAGAAGATCGCTTATACTGACAATGTTGGGATATCCCCTATCGGCACTAAATTCTATTTCAGCCGCTAATGAAGCTGCCTCACGCAGCTTGTCACAATGCATTTCCGCCCCTCTTGCTCGCCTAGCAATCTCCGCCCGCCTCACCTCCTCCTCGTTTTTTACAGACAAAAGAAGATATGACGAGCACACATTGCCTATGCCGGTAGCAATAGACATAACGATTGTCAAAAAAATAGCGACATGCCAACGCTTGCCTTCGATTTCCACTCCTAGCTCCTTACTTCGCAAAATAACCCACATACCGCCTCTGCAGTGTGGATTCTACGCATCCAGTACCACAGCTAGGTAGCGAGAACGCAGCGACGCAAGTTGACATTGGTGGGATGAAGCCCCTACCGCCGTCAATTCCGTTAACGCCTACGCATCTTTAGTCCGATCCGATAAGTGTCGTGCACCAATCAGCCGAGGATCGCGCCACTCAGGGTCAAATCGCAGGTCAGCTCATACCATTTGTCCGCCAGCATCTGGCTAGTTATCACTATTGAACGGTTACTGTAGCGGTCGTCTAGCGACTCAAGTATGTCGCGTCGTTGCCCAGCGTTAAACGGTCCAAAACCAGGCATCAAGGATCAGCAGGGATGGCAAGCTATTCGTGAAATCCGCACTTTTCGAGTACGGCCAGCCTGAATTCACTGAGTAGAAACCCTGTTAAAAATCTGTCCTACCTGATCCCGCCGCCACAAGCAAAAACTGACCTCTCAGATCAATTGAGAGATAGTCAGATGTCAGTAGATTACGAAACCATCCAAAAAATACAGAATCTCGGCGACGACGTTCTCATCGGTGTTGCAGAGGTGGCCGCGCTGACCGGGTTCAGCGTTCTGACTGTACGCCAGCGGAAGCTGCCCGGTCTTGAACCCGTCCATGGGTTATCGAGGCTTAGGTGGAGGCTGGGGGATCTCAGGATCTGGATGCGTACAGGAGATACGAGCACTCGCTCTCAACCTCCGAGGGAGATTGTACCTCCACAGCCGAAGCGCACGGGCAGACCCACGAAAAAGGCACAAGTAGAGGCGCGTCAATGACCAATGCTTCGATCCAACTTCTATTTTTGCATGCGGGGGGGCAGTGATCATGGGCAGACAGAGAACCATCAGAGACCAGAACTTCTGGCGCTCGCCGCGCCTCCTGAATTGTACGACCGAAGATAAGGTTGCATTGCTGCACCTACTGACCGCGCCTGACAGCAACATTACTGGCGTTTACCCGCTCGTGCCGCGCATTGCAGGCGCAGAGCTCGGATGGACCGCAGATCAATGGCTACAGGTTATCCATCGGCTGCAGGATGAAGACCTTGTCAGGTATGACCACAACCGCTTCGTTGTATGGGTGCGCCTTTGGTGGGACCACCACTCTGCTAGCCAAGTAACAGGTCCGAAACTGAGAGACCGCACGGTCGGAGAAATCCGTCGTATACCTAGCGAATGGCTTAGTGACTTTCTAAATGACTTCAAAGAGCGACTGACCGGCGATCAGCAACGCCTGGTTGAGGATTTGCTCCAATCAGACCGCCCACGCTCACCTAAAGAGGTATCGATACCACAGCAATGCGGTATCGATACCCTATCTACCAACGTGCGCCCTAACAACAAACCTCAACAGAAAACACTAACCGAAACGTCGAGCGTGAGCTCCCGTAAGCTGGATATGTCGGGCATTCCTTCCGAACACCAGACTGATGTACACAGGGGGATAGTAAAAGCCATGACCAGCGGTAAGCTCCGCTTTGCGCCCCAGGCGGTCATTAACGCGATGGCTGAAAATTACCGGTCGACCTCAAGCAAGCCACAAAACGCAATGGCCCTCACGCTGTACTTAGCAGAGCACCTGCACAACGCTCTCTCAGCCAACAGCTCAAGGTCGTAGGCTCCTTCAAACGAGAGGCGCGAGACGACGGTTGCTTTCATTCGTCCGTCACTGATTCCAAACCTAGGATCCGTGCCAATTCGCGGTTGGATGAATTGACACGGAGGCGGCTAACCAGCCCCTGCTCTCGCTCCCGCTGCTTGAGCAGATAGGCATCGTTAAAGCATTGCACGATGTCATGTTCATTCAATATTTTCGCCGAGACCTGTCGCTTTAGCCGGTTAATTATTTTTCGGGCGCTGAGCTGGGCTGCCTCTCGCACATGCGCACGCATGATGAGATCCCGAAAAATCCAGTCCGAAATCCAACCTTTCGTGAATGCCCAAAACACCAAACGCTGGAAAGTATCCCAAGCCATGCGCGATTGCCCACTGAGGTAGCGCCTCAGCACTCGGCCATCAGCATCACCGAAGCCGGACACTTTCAGCTCAGCAAGCTGACGTTCCAGCTTCACTTTAGACATGCCTGACTTCACGCCAACCCCGGCGAACAGATACTCGATCAGATCAACGGGCACACGGATCACGAAGTTTTTCCTGCCGGTGCCTTGGTGTTGCTTGATCTCACGAAAGACAGCCAGCAGGGCTTCAGACGGCTCGATATCCTGGGAACTTAGCTTCATGCAGCTATTGTTCGACTACTCCGCCGCTCTGTCAAAAGCATATTGGCTTTCAAAAACGCGTGTTCTAGCAGTACGGGACCTTCGCTCAATTTAGAGCCGCCACCACCTGCACGTAGCTGCAAGCAGAGCCCTGGAGCAAGCTGGGCCCGGTCTTGAGCTCCCCGGAGTAAACCCGTGGTGTGGTGTGCCGCATCTGGTAAATACTTTACCCCGGCCCGGTTCGGCTTTCCGTGCCCTTCGTAATACCGACGGCCAAATTTTCCTCATCCATCCAGTCAATATTTCACTCTACCTCGTACCTAGCCGTTTTTGCGTTAGCGATTGGCTAGAGATCCTCCATTCCTGATAGTTGATCGTTACCCCAATCATCTTGGCATGCTTCTTTATAAAATTTATCGAGGCACTTACTGTTTACAGATACCGCACACTCCCCAGATACCGAACGTGATGTCGGACAGGTCTCCTACAACTCTTTGTCTGCGCCCCCCAGTCATCCTTTCCAGGATACGCTTCATGCTTACCAGCGCTTTGTCTTTGCATCCTCATCACCTGTTCCCGAGGTGGTCACGTTGATGCGAGCAAAAAATGGGACAGGGTAGGGTTTGTACTCCCGCCAGGCATGGCGTACGTACAAGCGGCGGTGCGGCAGTCGTTTCACTCCCTTGCTACGTCTACCGTCCCTGCTCAGGGCAAGCCCCGAGACCCCAGAGCGCAAAGCGGTTACCGATAAGGCACCAGGTAAGCTGGCCACCTAAAAATCAATTGAGATACCAAAAATTGAAAGAATTTCATGCTCAGCCAAGCCTCGGCTGCGCATCTCTGAACCCGCTGAAGACGTCAGCACATCGTGCTCAATTCTCTGCTGCTTAAGAAGCCGACTCAGAAGGAAAAATTCATCTTGTGCCTCCATCTCCTGGAGACGCTCTGGTGCGCTGAGCGCCCAGCGATCAAGAATCCGCCAACCGCGGAAATGGTAGGAGCTTGAGAGGCGGATTGAATCGATAGTCGCTTTGCTCAGCACGCGTGTTGCAACACCTGAAATGTTTCGCTCAGATAGCATCTGTGCTCTCCTTCAATAGGCGATTGATCAAGCGGGTGTTTTGACCAATTGAAGATGATCGAAAACCACCTCTTTCCCGCAGCTCGCAGATATGCGCAGCGGCAAAACCGAGAAAACTCAAAACCTCTAAATCGTCTAATGCCAGGGCAGCATTCGCGGAACGCATTAACTTATTCGCAGCCTGAAGCCGAGCAATAGTCTCATCAAAACAGCCTACCCCGATATCTTCAGCCATATCCTTAGCACTCCTCATTAAATGAGCAATCATGAAATCAATTGCCAAGCAGCATTCGCAAGCGAGCTTCCGTATCTACTACCTCCCATGGCTTCAATGCCAAGCCAAATGATGGGATAGATAAATTTGTAGTTAAGATCTCTAAACGATAATTTCGTTTCCCTACTGGAAGGATACGCCAGGACCTGATCTCATTTAGCTTAAAAAAATGCCCGCCCCCACTCGCTGGATAAGCTAACAACTTACTATTTAGAGGATCGATACCAAGATATGCATCATTGATCTTGGCAAACACCTCTACCTGAGGCTCAAATTGCGTAGAACGATATCTATCTGCTATGCGCCTAAGCTTTTTTCCGTAAATCTCATTCACCTTCCAAAAAAACCATCCGCCTCCTGCGAAGTACATAAACAAGACCCAGAATAACCAGCGAATGGCTGGATTCTCGCTATTAGAAAATCCCAGGAAAAAAGGCAGATTAAAGCCAGTAAGCACTAGTATAACCAGTAGCAATGCGCCAGTAGGTAGGCAACCAACAGCCCAAGCTACCCGGATTAGCTCCCAAACCAGTCTCATAGCTACTCCAAAATTCGTTTACGCTACGACTTTATCTGAAAATCAGTTATCCGAAAAGCAGATATAGCTTCAGAGGCTGAATTGCCACTGGGCGCAGCCATGAGTAAAGCGATCTACCGACCTGAGCATGCGATTTTTCTGGAAGAACTGAAGCGGATGCGGGTCAAAGCTGGGCTGACACAAGCCCAATGCTCAGCGGCATTAGGCAGGCCACAATCGTTTATGAGTGATGTTGAAAGAGGGATTAGGCGGCTAGATACGATTCAGCTTCGCGATCTGTGCAAGGTCTTGAACACCGACCTTCTCAGCTTCATCAGCTGCTTTGAACGTGCCCTCGACCATAGCAACTCGAACGAGTGAGCCATGGAGCCGCTGTCCGGTCAGCAATGCCGGGTGATGTATAGCAGTCTTTGTAGCTGGCAATTACCGTCTACCATGCATCATAGACAGATGCTCTCCTTGATGGATGTCAAAATTTATCTCAAGCTTCTCACGAAGCTTGAGAATGTAACCGAAAAAATCACATGTCCAGGATGGCACTCTGCGGCACCTCTCTCTGTCCTATCGAGCTACCCCTGAACATCATGATTTGGCGAATTCTCACCAAAAGACTTGAGCATCTTCAGAATCGTCAGTGCGAACGCTCTCGTCTTTGTTTCACTATCTAAAACTTCCAAAGACAGCTTTTCGTGATCAGTGATGGAGTCCAGCACCGTGTCCAATACCCGCCTGGGGAATAGGCCATGCATAACCTGGTCGGTCGAGTGATTGTTGACCTGAGCCATCACATCTTCTTGTCGACTAATGCGTTTTGCAATGCCGGTTAGAAAATGCAGCTGATCGTCATCGCTCACCTCTGCTCCAAAAATATCGTTTAGTGCCTTCACAATCTCTGATAGGCGCTTTTTCTCCGGGTCGTGAGGCTTGCCGCTGCCTACCTCGCTCGCTGGTTGCAACTGGTGTTCACTGTTATCAGCACTTAGCTGAAGCATCTGTTCTGCGCGTTTGCTTAGCCGATAGTGAGTCAACTCCAGCTCGCCTAGATCTACATCGTCCCGCTCAAGCCGATCTACTCGAAGTAACGGATACAGGTGCTTAGCAAAGACACAAAGCTGCTCTAGCTCACGGTCTTCGTACGGGACAATTTGCGAGAGGAATTCATACAGACGCACAAAGCTTTGCAGGTTCTTTCGGAAAAGGTCGAGCTGATCCACCTGCTCGCCCGCCTCCCTTAGAGCATGCTCAGCTTTCTTCAAACCGGCGCTATCGCCGTTGGCCTCAGCGATCCGCTTGTAATCCAGTGCTTGCTGGCGCGATTCGACGCTGAAGGCGTAACGCTTGGCAAAGCGTTCCTTTGCCGGTTGGCAGTAATAGCTGAGCTTGCTAGCGGCCGCTTGGGGGTCGAAGAACGCCAGGGCGAACGCCTCAACCTCCTGCCAGTGATAGACCCCTTCAGCATCCAGCCTTTTCTGCAGGTCATAGATGATCTGCGGGTCAGTGACATCGCTCAGCTCGGCTT
Organism: Pseudomonas sp. URIL14HWK12:I12; assembly: GCF_003097135.1. Classification (GTDB taxonomy): domain Bacteria; phylum Pseudomonadota; class Gammaproteobacteria; order Pseudomonadales; family Pseudomonadaceae; genus Aquipseudomonas. Next base: position 109,100 of record NZ_QEQL01000003.1, on the reverse strand, counting down.
TGGTGTAGTAGGGCAAGAAAGCATCTAGAATGTCCTGCGGCTCGTTGAAAAAGTCGAGGATGAAGGTCTGCTTCGCAGGGAAGGTTCGATTAAGGCGCGATAGCGTCTGTACGCAATCCACGCCCTGTAGCTTCTTATCAACGTACATCGCGCACAGCTTGGGCTGGTCAAAGCCAGTCTGGTACTTGTTGGCCGCGATCATGACGTTGAAATCTTGAGTGTCAAATGCCTTGGCAAGGTCGCGGCCATTTAGGCCAGTATTCAGCAGACTGCTAGTCTCGGTTACCTCCTCTGGAATCACGTCATCAGGCAACACGCTACCCGAGAAGGCCACCAGTGGATGTACATCGGCATACCCCATCCGCTCTACATAATCTTTAACTGCCAGTTGGTACCGCACCGCCTCCTGACGACTGCTGGTGACTATCATTGCCTTGGCCTGACCGTTGAGCAAATGAAGGATATTGGCGCGGAAATGCTCAACGATGATCTCGACTCTCTTGTCGATATTGTAAGGATGCAGCCGCACCCATCGTGCCAGCTTCATGCGCGCTTTCTTCGAGTCCACCTCGTCGTCTTCACCATCGGGGTGGGCGATCTTCCACGCTGTGCTGTAAGTGATGTAATTCTGCAGCACATCGAGAATGAAGCCCTCCTCAATGGCTTGGCGCATTGAATACAGATGGAACGCCTCGGGCTTATTGCTTGCACTCGGTGGCAACGTGGGGTCAGGCACCCGACCGAACAGTTCCAAGGTTTTAGCCTTGGGTGTGGCGGTGAAGGCGTAATAGCTGATGCGCTCGTTCGGCTTGCGCGCTTGCACGGCAGCGTCGAGCAGGTCTTCAGCGCTGATCTCTTCAGCTTCGAGCGCATCACTGCCGAGGATCTGCTTCAGTTTGCTAGCCGAGGAGCCGGTCTGTGAGGAATGCGCCTCGTCGGCAATCACCGCATAGCGCCCTGAGGCCAGCTTTGGATACTTCTCTAGCGCGTCGAACAGCGCAGGGAACGTCTGGATAGTGACGATGATGATGCGCGTCTGCTCAGCCAGTGCCTCCGCCAGTTGTTCAGACTTGCTCTGGTTGCCAACGTCGCGGGTAATTGGCCTCACCACACCCTGAGCGTGCTCGAACTGGTAGATGGTGTTCTGCAGCTGGCTATCTAGCACCGTGCGGTCGGTGACTACGATCACCGAGCTGAACAGCCGCTGACCATCGTCGTTGTACATGGAAGCAAGCTGGTGGGCGGTCCAGGCGATAGAGTTGGACTTACCAGAACCTGCGCTGTGCTGAATCAGATATCGCTTGCCTGGTCCTTCAGTGTGAGTGGTTTCGATTAGCCGGTTGACCACATTCCACTGATGGTAGCGGGGGAAGATCATCGTCTCTTTGGTGGTGAGCGTACCGTCAAAACCCTCGCTGGTCTTCTTATCCAGGTGCAGAAAACGTCCCAGCACCTTCAGCCAGGCATCCGGCTGGAACAGCTGCTGCCAAAGGTAGCCGGTGGCGTACTGACTGTCGTCGGGCGGTGGCGGGTTGCCTGCTCCGCCTTCCAAGCTGCCAAGGTTGAACGGCAGGAAGAAGGTGTCCTTGCCGTCCAGCTTGGTGGTCATTGCCACCTCATTCTGGCCGACGGCGAAATGCACTAGCGCGCCGCGCTTAAAGGTCAGCAGCGGCTCGGGCTTGCGGGTCAGCGGATCTTTTACCGGACGGTCGTAGCGGTACTGGCGCTTGGCATTTTCTACCGACTGCTTAAATTCGCTTTTTAGCTCCAGCGTCGCTGTGGGGATGCCGTTGACGAACAGCACCAGATCCAGACGCGGGTTGTAACTCTGCCCGCCCGCACCGGCTTCCCGCGCGTGGGGGGAGTAGGACACCTCCGGCACCACGCGCAGGCGGTTGCACTGGTAGCGCTTGAGGGTATCCGGGTTCATGCCGTGATCGGGCTTGAGGCTGCACAGCTCCACCTTCACCGCCGGCAGCTTGAAGCCATGGCGCAAAACATCCAGGGTGCCGCTCTGCTCCAGCTCGCGCACCAGCTTCTGTACCAACACCTCGTCCGGGTTATTCGGGTTGGCCTTGGCGAACTTGTGCCAACGCTCCGGCCAGGCTGTCTTGAAGTAACCGAGAAAGTCCTCGGTATACAGCGCCGTGCGCCGGTCATAGCCACTGCCCGGGCCGGTGAGCCAGCCCTGAGCGGTCATGGCGGTGATGATGTCCTGCTGGAATTGATATTCCTTACTCTCGGCCATGCTCAATCCTTTCTGCCGAAGCCTTAATGGCTTTCGTCCATCACTGCCTCAGCAGCTAAATCATCATTGCGACCTGAAGCAGGCCTCTCAGCGGACTGACTGTTTAGCCACGTTCCATAATCAATCGTCGTGCCCTGTAATCGCCAACTGGCTCGACCGTTGTCGGCTCTACCAAGGATGACTGCAGACGCAGCGCTGGGGCTTTTGAAGGCCACGTCACGGGTGAATACCAAAAGCTCACCAGCGTCATCAAAATGAAAACATCCTTCCTCCATCAGCTGAGCATGCAACGAGGCGTAGTTATGCGGCACACCAATCCACTCCGGGCGTGCCTTCGAGCCCTTCAGTACTACAAACTCATTGCCCAATTCTCGGGCATTTGCCTCCAGCCCGCTTTTCGGCTGTTTGAGTTCGAACAGCGCCTCCGCCTCTGCAAGGGTTTGCAAAGCAACTTGCTGCATCGCTTGCTCGATGCTGGTGATACGGCCTTCTAGACACCAAACCTGCTCGAGCTTGCTCAACAACGAAGCCTGTCGCCCCTTGATGACATCAACAGTCCAACAATCGTGCTGCAGCACCTGAGTGGTCAGCGCAAACGACGAAACCCCACCTTTGGTGAAATAGGCCGTCTTTTTCTTGGGAAATTCGTAGTTACTGGCGGAGCTGTTCTTCCTCCGGCTCAGAAGGGCTAGATTACCTAATCGATGAACCCAATGCTGGTGCTGCTCTAGCTCCGGTACCCATTCCTTCCACTTGCTGCCCGATGCCGGCTGTCTCGGCAAAACGTGCTCAACACTTACAACGTCGTGTTGATAGCTTGCACTTCCATCAGAGAGCAAAGCATCCAGCCGTAACAGAAGAACCCCCAAGGCCTTCGGTGAATGTGTCTCGTAGAGCGGGCCGTTGAGCACGTTATAGGTTTCATTCTGCTCGGCTGGCCGCAACTGGAGTGGCGATTGCTGCAACGCTAGATCGTCACCTTTTTCCACCGCCTCGATCAGTTTCGAAAACCGTTCAATGCGCGCGTTGACCCCAGCTTTACGCACCAGCATTGAATAAGCTAGCCGTTCCAAACCCTTGAAGAACGACACCATGGCCTTCGGCTCGTTGTGGCGGCGGATATAGAAGCACAACGCGGGCGGTACCCAGTCCTTGAACTCCAGATAGTTCAGCCAGCGCAGATGATTGTTAACCTCCTCTGCCAACTCAGGGCTGCTGTATTCCGCGTCGGTTATTGCCTCGTAGGCTTCTGCCATAGGCAGCAGTACTTGTTCCATGAACAACTTGGGTTGGGCTGAAAGCGTAACGTGGGTGCGGAACTCCTTGAGAAGAGTCCCTTGCGACTTGGCCTTGCGATAGACCATCCGAATATGACTGAACAGCTCACTGAAACTGCTCCGCCCCAACGACTCCTCAACATCCTCCCAACGCCTGGTGTAAGCGTCCCTTAGTGCTTCGGGCAGCGAGCCGATTATCTCTGCCTTCAGAATATCGGTTGCGCTGAGATCGAGGCCTCGGCTGTTCAATACGCCGAAGATACGATACGCCGAGTCAAGGTCTGGTGTAGAGACGACCACCAGAAAGCAGCGTGTAACAATGAACTGCACGAGTCGAACCAACTCGGCTTCGTCCAATGCACTCAGCTCTCGCAAAAAGAGCCGAGCATTGGAGCGCATACGATTAGGGGCGTCGTGCAGCGTGGCGTTTACCTCCATCAACTGACCCAAGCCACTCTCATGCTGTACGTACTTACGGAAAAACTCTCGGTCGCGTTCACGCAGCGATAGTCGATAGCGAGGCTCAACCGCTGCCACCACATCACCTGTCTCATAAATGCGCTTGGTGATACCGGCCTGAACACTTGAGTCCTGAACCGTTGCCCGAATGGCCGATAAAAGCAGCGTCAATGTGGTCAGCCGCTGCTGACCGTCTACCACTGTCGCATCCGGCACGGCGTCGCGCTTGATCAGGACGATGCTGCCGAGAAAATACGGCATGGAATCGGCCAGCTTCTCGGGCGCATCGCGCAAAGCGCCAAGTAGGTCATCCAGCAGCTCCTGAGCCTGTTCCTCGCCCCAAGCATAGGGGCGCTGGTAGCCTGGGATAGTGAATACGTAATCATCCGAGAAAACCTTGGACAATGCCTGCTCTTTGGCACTAAGGGTATGGCTCATCAATTCATCCTTAAATTAAAAATCAAACTTCCAGGGTTTTGCGATGCTGCGCACTTTTTTCAGTAGCTGGTCGCCAACCGCGCACGTCAATTTTGCCGGTGACGGCGGCGGAGATCAGAGCGGAACGGCGTTCTTGAAGTAAACCAATCCCTGTATCCCCTTCTGAGATCATCGCATCCAGTCTTCGTATTTGGCCGTCTATAAAGTCAGCGATAGCGTCTTGTTCGTTACTCGGCGGCACTGCAAGCAAGAAGGCGAGCAACGAAGCTTGTGGTAGATTATTGGCCAATCCATTCCCACCGCTGAGCGCCTGCTCAATTTGAGCGCGCATGAACTGTGCGTTCATTACCCAAACAAAAAAGGAGCTGCTGACATTTTCTTCCAAGTGGATCCGAAAGATCTTGTCAGAAAGCATCAACCGTTCGCGAACTTCCCCAAGCAGTGCAGTTGAACCTACTAGTTCAGGTGAACCGCTTGCCCGCGACATCAATATATCGCCAGCACGAACCTCGTATTCAGTGATCGGTTCCAGACTCGCAGGTAAAGTCTTGTTTTCAGAAGGATCAAATACCCCCCGATTAACACAGCCGGCTTTCAGTATGCCCCAAGCATCCTCAGCAGCAGGGTTTGCCTCACATTCGGGGCTCCAGCCTTGCTCAATGGCACAAATTACACGTCGAGCAGAGCAGACATCCCAATGCACCGGCACCTCGCCCAGCCACTCCACTCCAGAGTCTTTCATCGGCACCGTAGGATCAAGACCTTTGGTGATGGCGTGGGAGATCACGGCCTGGCGCTTTTCCTTGAGCAGTTCTATCAGGCGCTGCTGCTCTTCGATCAGCGCATCAATGCGGGCGGTTTCGTAGTCGAGGAAGCGGGCGATCTGGATTTGTTCGCCAGCAGGTGGAATTGCGGTGAAAAGTCGTCCAAAAGACTCGGGATAAAGCCTCAACCGGGAATCCATAATCCCTGCGGAGTGAGTTTTAAAATATCTAATGCATTCATCTGAACGCACCAAATAATCAAGAAACTTAGGTACCGAGCCATCCGTCACATAAAAAACACAGTACGCAGGACTAACAATTCCTCTTTGCCAAGCGAAACCAAGCCCTCGATTCCAGGCCAGCATAATGTTAATTACGAGATCGCCTACCTGGCACACTTTGTATCCTTCAAGAGACTCAGCGCGCGATAGATGGTCGCCTTCATCCAGCGTCTCAGATCGTGGCTTTATCCCAAAATACGCAGAGACTGACAAAAGGTCTTCGCTTCCATCCGAACTACGCTCAAGCCTTTCCAAAAAAACATTCTTGAATCGCTTTAGCGTCCAATGATCTGGAAATTCGCCAAGCACCTCGATTCCGGAATGCTTATACCTCGAATATGTAGGGAAGCTCATGCCGACAGCCCTTCAATCATCTGCTTAATACGGTCGGTGCAGGCTTTCAGGTCATTGTCGATCTCAGCCAGCGGGCGCGGCGCCTGGAAAACATAGAAATGGCGGTTGAAGGGAATGTCGAAGCCGACAATGCCGACCTCGCCGTCCAGCGCATCGGTCTTGCTCTCGTCGATCCAGGCATCCGGCACATGGGGGATGACTTCGCGCTGGAAGTAGTCGCATATCGACTCGCCCAGCGGCACGTTCTCGTTATCGCGCAGCCCAGCATCCGCTTCCGGCTGGCCTTTAGTCATGCAGGTATCTGCCTCGGGGTCGCGCTCGCTCAGGGCGCTCATCAAGGCTTTTAACTCCGGCGTGCTGAGGCTGACGCCGTGCGTGGTAAGGGATTTCTTCAGCAGCTTGCTGAACTGCTCGCGGTTACGGTGTAACACGCTCGCGTCCATCGCTTGCAGGGCGGTAAGCAGTTTCTGCTGAGCGACACTGCCGAGTTTCTGCAGGGCCTTTTCTTCCGACACCTTAGCGATGCGCTCGGCACTGGTCTGGAAGTTCAGGCGCAGCGGGCGCTCGACCGTGATACGGCGGTAGCCGAAAGCATCGATGGGAAAGATCTTGCTCTGCGCGGTGTGCTCGAAGCTGCCATACAGGCGCACCAGCTCACTGATTTGACTCTCGGTGATGTACTGGCGCTTACTGCCCAGCGACTTGCGCATCTTGGCGAAATGCTGGCTGCCGTCGATCAACTGCACCTTGCCCTGGCGCGCAGCGACTTTGTGGTTGGAGAGTATCCACACATAGGTAGCGATGCCGGTGTTGTAGAACATGTCTGTGGGCAGCGCGACGATGGCTTCAACCAGATCGTTCTGCAGCAGGTAGCGGCGAATTTCCGACTCGCCAGAGCCCGCGCCCCCGGTAAATAGTGGCGAGCCGTTCAGGATAATGCCGATGCGCGAACCACCATCGCGCGGATCACGCATCTTGCTGACCAAGTGCAAGAGGAACAGCAGCGAGCCGTCGGACACGCGCGGCAGGCCTGGACCAAAGCGGCCGTCGAAGCCCTTCTCCGTATATTCGTCAGTGATCTGCTTCTGAACCTTCTTCCACTCTACGCCGAATGGCGGGTTGCTGAGCATGAAGTCAAAGCGTTTGTTAGCAAGCTGGTCGTTGGACAAGGTGTTGCCGAGCTTGATGCTGGTGACGTCTTGACCTTTGATCAGCATGTCCGCTTTGCAGATGGCGTAGGACTCGGGGTTGAGCTCTTGACCGTGCAGAGACACGGTGACCTTGTCGCTAGTGGACTGTATGTATTCGTCACCTTCGGAAAGGAAACCGCCGGTGCCCGCGGTTGGGTCGTAAATGGTGACAATGCTATTGGGCGCGAGCTTGCCATTCTGGCCGGTGATCACCAGCGAGGTGGTGAGGTGCACGATATCGCGGGGGGTGAAGTGCTCCCCGGCGGTTTCGTTCGAGCTTTCGGCAAATTTGCGGATCAGCTCTTCGAAGATGATGCCCATACCGAAGTTGCTGATGTGCTCAGGGCTTAGATCGGTAGCAGCGAAGCGCTGTACGACCTGATATAGCAGGTTGGCGCTAGTCAGCTGCTGAACGAAATCTTCAAAGTGGAAGTGCTCGAAGATCTCGCGGGCATCCTTGCTAAACGCTTGTACGTAGCTCATTAGGTCGGCGGCGGTCTGGGTGTCAGACAACGTGGCGAGGGTGAGCGGCGAAGCATTGAAGAACTGTTGGCCGGCGGTGCGCAGCAGGATCATCTCGCGCACCGCGTCAGGCCGACCTTCCTGGGCAAAGGTCTGTTTGATGACCTCATCCTTAGTGGGCGCAAGCACGCATTCCATCCGCCGCAGCAACGTGAACGGCAGGATGATGCGACCGTACTGGGACTGCTTGAAGTCACCGCGTAGCAGGTCGGCAATCGACCAGAGAAAAGCGGCCGTCTGAGAATGGTTTTCCGTGTTCACGCTGGAGCTCCTTAAATAGCGTGCAAAACCAGATTCCACCCTGTCAAGTGAAATAAAATCAGCCAGTTCGGAAATACGTTTTACTCAGCCGATGCCTGACAAGGTGGAATAGGGTTAATTTAAAATTATCAATTTGAGATAAAACTTATCACAAAAAACAGATGGTATGAGCTTTAGATTACGAAAATGCCCCTAGAGATTATAGACCAGCTCTAGTTAAATGCATTGCGAAACACTAAACATCTGACTAAGCCAAGCGAGACTAACCGGCCGCATTAATTATAACACACACGACCCGACATTAAATAACTCGCCAAACTAGCAAGCCTTTCGGCATGCTTTAAATCAATAACCAAAATGATTTTTTACATATTCAACAAGCTTAGGCCCCTCCAGCTTATCTGTTGCAGGATTGGTTCTAACGTAAAAATCCTGACCATAGAGATAACACGGATTTACCGACGACTTGCAATCAATCCACAAAACATTCTTTCCATCCAAGATAACAAGCTTAGTTGAAATGAACGGGTAGTATTGTTCACCCACCCTGCTTTTCAATTTATTTTTAAAGTACAAAAGAAATTTATCTTTGCTCCCCTTATGGAATCGATTTATCTCATCATTCAACCCAAGAAGCTCACCATCATCTGAAACACCGATCAAGAGGGACCCACCGTCGGTATTTAAGAAAGCGACGACTGTTTTGAGTGATGCATCCTCAATATAGTCCGCCTTTTCTTGTTTTTTTATATCAAGACTAAATGACGACTTGAGTTCCGTCACATCCGTCTCACCCATCCGAATTATATTTCTTATTTTATCCTCAACCGTCAAGCGACCTATAACCTCTAGCATCCCGTCAAGTCTATGATTAAGTGAACTTGAACTTGTAGGGTTCAAGGCCACCTCGCTATCAAATCTTTCAATAGCCTCTTTTAGAGATTTCAACTTTCTCGAAGTATTAACAATTTCCTTTTGCTCATCTAGACTTGGGAGCGCCACAACAATACGATCCAGATCATCAGACCTAAAATATTTCACTGTTACACCCTGCATGCATGCCGCCAGGCATAACGCACCAAGCTCTGAATGGAAGAAAGTCACAATGTAATCCGCTACTGCCTCCTTCCCAATTACAACTTGAATATAATCCTTATGCGATTTTGAATCAACATTAAGGACAGATTTTACTCTTGGCGAACCTTTTTTATTAAAATACAAAGAGTTTTCACGATGTAAAAGCTGTTCCACTCTTCCGCCATCAATTACTGCCATTGCAAGATGCCCCAAACTTGAAGAAGAATAGCTCTTATATTGTGACTCAAGGCGTTCAATCTGGCCTTGCACTTTAAATCTATTGAAGTTTATTTCATATCCAATAATTCCAATTTTTCTGTCAGTTTTATCACCAGATGGCGGAGCAAGCCAAGAGTCCTCTGCGTACGGCCTAATCTCCCTATCAAAATAATCTTCAACAGATTGACTTAACGGCACGCTCACTAACTTTCGCCCGTAGATATCAGCAATAAATTCACCGTTATTTTTCAGCATTGGCTTGGCATTAGGATCGCGCTCACCAAAGCAGGCTAACACTGCTTTTTCCGCGCCTTGGGTAAGGCTTTTGATGCCAGCAGCTATCAGGAAATCTGGAAAATTATCGAACCATCCTTTTACCTTGCCAAGTAGTTCCACCTGCTCGGATCCTTTAAACCTCTCGTAGGCGGCTAGCTTTGTTGGCGTTACGGAGAAACTCAAGCGCAACGGGCGCTCTATAGTTATAGACTGATAGCCTAGTTCTGTATTGAACAGGATCTTGCTATTCGATCCATCCTTAAAAGCCTCGTACAACTTTATGATTTCGGCAACTTGCTCTTCGGCAAAGAATTTACGCTTGTTCCTTATACTCTTTCGCATGGGCGCATAAATGGTACTGGCGTCGATAAGCTGCACCTTACCTATGCGGTCAGCGCTCTTACGGTTGGACATCACTAAAAGATAGGTAGCGATACTGGTGTTGTAGAACATATCGGCAGGCAACGCGACGACAGCTTCGACCAGATCGTTCTGCAGCAGGTAGCGGCGAATTTCCGATTCGCCTGAGCCCGCGCCGCCGGTAAACATTGGCGATCCGTTGAGAATGATACCAATGCGTGAACCACCATCGCGTGGATCGCGCATCTTGCTCACTAGGTGCAGGAGGAACAGAAGCGAGCCATCGGACACGCGCGGCAGACCTGGTCCAAAGCGACCATCGAATCCCTTTTCCGTATATTCGTCGGTGATCTGCTTCTGAATCTTCTTCCACTCCACGCCGAATGGAGGGTTGCTAAGCATGAAATCGAAACTCTTTTCGGCTAGCTGATCGTTGGACAGGGTATTGCCGAGCTTAACGCTAGTGATGTCTTGCCCCTTGATCAGCATGTTCGCTTTGCAGATGGCGTAAGACTCGGAGTTGATGTCTTGGCCGTAGAGGGAAACGGTGACTTTATTACTAATGGACTGGATATATCCGTTGCCTTCAGACAGAAAGCCACCGGTGCCGGCAGTTGGGTCATAGATAGTGACGATGCTGTTCGGGGCAAGCTTGCCGTCCTGCTCAGTGATCACTAGAGAGGTAGTGAGGCGCGCGATGTCGCGCGGGGTGAAGTGCTCCCCAACGGTTTCGTTGGAGCTTTCAGAGAATTTATGGATCAGCTCTTCGAAGATGAGGCCCATGCCGAAGTTGCTGATGCGCTCAGGGCTTAGATCGGTAGCAGCGAAGCGCTGTACTACCTGGTACAGCAGGTTGGCGCGGGCCAGTTGCTGGACGAAACCCTCGAAGTGGAAGTGCTCGAAGATATCGCGCGCATCCGTGCTAAAGGCCTGTACGTAGCTCGTCAGGTCGGCGGCGGTCTGGGTGTTGGACAGCGTGGCGAGAGTCAGCGGCGAGGCGTTGAAGAACTGTAAGTGTCCAGTAGCGCGGCGCAGGAACATCTCACGCACGGTATCCGGGCGGCCTTCGTGTGCGAAGGTCTGTTTGATGACCTCATCCTTAGTGGGCGCAAGCTCGCATTCCATCCGCCGCAGCAGCGTGAACGGCAGAATGATGCGACCGTACTGGGACTGCTTGAAGTCACCACGTAGCAGGTCGGCAATCGACCAGAGAAAAGCGGCAGTTTGAGAATGGTTTTCCGTGTTCACGCTGGAGCTCCAAGAATCGCTCGCAAAAACGCTAGTTTAGCTTGAATGAATCAAGCGGTTAGGCCCTACTCCTGCCATCTAGCTACATAGCGCTACCACTGGCCAAGCGGCAGAAAACCGTGTCTCCGCGCCGGATAGGGCGGCTACGCTCAGAGAATCAGCGAGCTAGAAAAATGCTAGATCCCTGTGGCAAGCCCAATCAACCTCAGTTGGCGAGGCGCTAGACACTTCTAGTAATGAGCCAAACGCCTCGAAGACATCCGCTGGCAAGCATTGCCACAAATTTGCCACACTCAGCCCACTAATCACGGCGAAATCGAGCTAACACGAGCTAACCTAACTCGTTGATCAGCAAGCTAATATCGGCTAACGTATTGTTTCTAAACGCCGACTTCTAGGACTCCGAAGGCAGGGGTCGTGGGTTCGAATCCCGCCGAGTGCGCCATCTCAAGAAGGCTCAGGTCACATACCTGGGCCTTTTGCTTTTTCTGGGCCTTCTCCGCACGTTCGCTCAGCCTTCAGCCGGCCCCAGCCTAACTTCCATAACGAGGGTACGCTCGCCTTCGCGGCACACTTCACGAACCGCCGCATAACCCAGCGCTTCGTAAAAGCCCTGCGCCGTAATGGAAGACGGAACGCTCAGCCGGCTTACCCCCGAATTCGCCGCAAAAGCGTGAACGGCCTGCATAAGCGACCGGCCAATGCCTTGCCTGTGACAGTCCGGGTCGACGAACACGCTTCTGACTACACGCCCTTCCAGGCTCGCGGTGCCCACGGCCCGGCCATTGAGCGAGGCCACGAAAACGGTTCGCGTGCTCAACCGCTGGCCTACCGCCTGCGGCGTGAAATTTCGCTCCACTTGGGCGATGACCTCTGCGGGGTAATCCGCCGAATTCGAGCGGCGCAAGGCGGCGATCACGATGCGGCTGATGGGGGCAGCGTCCTCGGGTAAGGCACGGCGTATCTCAAGTTTCATCCTGCCTCCTGCAAGGGCGCCGAAGCCCACTGCCCTTGATCATCGCCACGGCTGGCCGCCATTCACAATCATCGCCGCGCCAACCGAAACCCTAAGTCACCTCTACACGCTAGATTAGCCCCATGAACACACCCAAGCAGCGCTCCGCCCTCTTCACCGTCCTGACCATCTTTCTGGTCGCTATTGTCGGCATGGCCTGCATGGGCCTGATCGGCCTGGCCCTCTTCGGGTTCTTCCAAGGCATAACCTTCATCGACGGCTTTGCCAGCGGTGCGTTGCTGCTGGTGTTCTGCCTGGTTGTCTGGAAGGCCCGGCTCAGTTGGGATAAACCCATTCCAGTCGCTGTGCTGATCGTGTACTTCGCTTTTCTGGGGATGTTTCTCGACATGCGCGGCAACCCGCTCTACAACCTGCCGCTGGAATGGGTGTTCGCGCCCGCCGGAGCAGTGTTGCGGGCCCACGAACTGGTGAGCCACGCTGCGGGCACTACGGCCGTGAACTACGAATTCCGCTTCATCGATGCCCACGGTGAGGTGGTGCGCGAGTTGAGCGGTTGGATCGTGTCGCCCTTTCGCTTCGTGGAATACCTGGCGGTGCTGAGCCTGGTAATGTGGCCGGCAACGTGGCTGCGCCGGCGGTATGGCGGTTCGCAGTGGTTGCCGCCTGAGGCCCCGTGAGCTGGCAGGCAATGCGCTGAGCCTGCTCAGTGGCATAAATCGCGGCCACAAAAAAACCCGCCGAAGCGGGTTCTGTGCCCATTACCATCCCAGCATCCTGCCGGCAGCCTCCTGGCCATGGTCGACCATCCGTGATCGTCGCGCTGCAATCCGTGACAGCGCGTTGGGTAGGTGTAGATTAGGGCCTGGGCCGCTCCTGCAATAGTGGACATTGCCACCACAGCGTGTAAGCCATTGGCTATCGCCTAGCGTGGAGATGGCTGAATAGAGCCGTCGCAGGCCTGGGAGCCTGGTCAGCGCCTAAGCCCCAGGCTGTCACGCAAGGTGGTCCCTTCATAAGCTGTGCGGTACAGGCCCCGGGCCTGCAGCAACGGCACGACCTCCTGCGTAAAGCGCCGGAACTGCTCAGGGTGGCCGATATAGATATTGAAGCCATCGACCGCGCGCGCCTCGAACCAAGCGGCCATCTTTTCGGCCACCGTCGAGGCACTGCCCACAAATGCCCCGGGGCGTAACTGGCGCCCGAACTCCACGGCCTGGCGCAAGGTGAAGCCCTTTTCCCGAGCCTGGTCGGCGATGCGTTTGGCATTGGTGAAAAAGCTGCTGCGCGCGGCTTCCAGGCTCTGCTGGGGGAACGGTGCATCGAGGTCGTACTGGCTGAAGTCGTACCAGCCGAAGTTGCGGCCGAATTCCTTGAGCGCGAGCTCGAAACTGTGATCGGCCTGGTGGTAATGCCGCTCGATCTCGCGGGCGTGCTCGTCGGTGTCGCCCACATAGATTTCCGCCCCCGGCAGCACCAGCAGTTGCTCGGGGTCTCGGCCCAGGCGTTCAGCGCGGCCTTTGACGTCGCGATAGAACGCCTGGCCCTGCTCGATGCTGGCGGCGTGGGTGAAGATCACATCCGCCGTGGCGGCGCCCAGCTCGCGGCCTTGCTCCGAATCACCCGCCTGGAAGATCACCGGCTGGCCTTGCGGCGAGCGCTGAATGTTCAGCGGGCCGGCGACCTGAAAATGCTCGCCCTTGTGGTTCAGCGCATGCAATTTGGTGGGGTCGAAGAACTGCCCGGTGGTGCGGTCGCGCACGAAGGCGTCATCCTCATAGGACTGCCAGAGCCCCTGCACCACTTTCACATGCTCGGCGGCACGGCCGTAGCGGGTGTCGTAGTCGTAGTGCTCGTCGCGGCTGTAGTTGCCGGCGGTGCCTGCGTCTGCGCTGGTGACGACGTTCCAGCCGGCGCGGCCCTTGCTGATCAAATCGAGCGACGCCAGCCGGCGTGCAACGTTGAAGGGGGTGTTATAGGAGGTGGTGAGCGTGCCCACCAAGCCCAGGTTGCGAGTGGCCATCGCCAAGGCCGAGAGCAGGGTGAGCGGTTCCAGGCGGTTGAGGTAGTGCGAGGGTGAGCCGGGGGTGATGAACTGGCTGTCGACGATGAAGATCAGGTCGAACAGCGCCGCCTCGGCCTGCTGGGCGATGCTCACGTACCAGTCGATGTTCACGCTGGCGTCGGCGGGCAGTTCCGGGTCCAGCCACAGGTTATGCCGCCCCGGGCCGCCGCAGCCCATGGTCAACGCGCCCAGCTTGATCTGCCGTTTGCTCATGGGTGCTTCTCCTGGCTGCCGGCCAGTGCGCCTGCAAAGGACGTATCGAACAGCCCAGCGGCCGAGTAGGTTTTGATCAGGCCGAGCCCTGCGAAGAAATCCACGGTCTTCTGAGCGTTGGCTACCGTTTCGGCTGTAGGGGCAGCAACATCGGTTTGCGCGCGGGCGAACCAGATACGTGCGATCTCGCTGTCGGCACGGCTGCTCTTGGCCCAGGCCTCGGCGTAGGCGGCGGTATGCGCCGGGTCGCTCAGGGCCCAGTCGCGGGCCTTGCGCAGGCGCTTGAGGAAGTCTTCGATAGGTGCACGTTTATCCTTGATGGCCGCGTTGTTGGCCACCACGAAGCTCTGCGCCGGGATCAACCCCTCGGCCGTGGCCAGTACCCGCGCACCTTGGCGCTCCTGCTGGGTAACGTAGGGTTCCCAGGTCGCGATCACGTCGACCGAGCCGCCGTCCAGTGCATGGGAAGCGTCCAGGGCGCTGAGGTAGCTGTATTGCACGGTATCGCGCGGTACCCCGGCGTTGTCCAGGGCGGTCAGCAGCAACTGCTGGCTCCAGGAGCCCTTCCAGATCGCCGCACGCTTGCCCCGCAGGTCTTGCAGGCTGTGGATATCGGACCCCTTGCGCACCAGGATCGCAACGCCCTGGCGGCTTTGCTGGCTGACCCCGATCACCTTGATCGGCGCACCGAGTGCCCCGAGAAACAGCGGTGGCGCATCGCCCAGCAGGCCGATGTCGAGGCTGCCCACGTTCAGGGCTTCGGCGACCGGCGAGCCTGCGGTGAACTGCTTCCATTCCAGGGTGTAGGGCAGGTCGGCCAGCACACCGGCGGCTTCCATCACTGCGCGGGCGTTGTAACTCTGGTCGCCAACCACCAGGGTTTCGGCCACGGCGCTGGCGCTCAGGCCAACCAAAGCAAGGCCAGCGGCCAGCTGTTTGAAATATCGCACGAATCGCCTCCAGATACCTTCACAGGCAAAGTGGGCCGATCCGCACGCGCGGTCTCGCCGGAAATGATGCCTGCCGCAGCAGGCCAACGCACCGGATGTTAACGCAGAGGCCGGGTTTTATAATGCAATATTTGCATATTAGCTTATGCAAAATGTTCCAATTTTGAATAAAACGCTTCCAGCGTGCACCGCTCGTCCAATACCGGTCAAAGCGTTAAAGAAAGGTTTTAGCCAGCCGAAAACACCGATGCGCCTGACTCTACAACCGGCGAGATAGACCGGCCGGGCTTTAAAACAACCATCGAGTGCCTCCTATGACGCTTAAATTTCGTCACAAGATCCTGCTGGCCGCTTCCGCGGTAGTGATCGTGGCTTTTGCCTTGTTCACGTTCTACAACGACTACCTTCAGCGCAAGACCATCGATCAGAACCTCGAAGCCTCGGTCAGCCAGGCTGGAGAGCTCACTGCCACCAGCATTCAGCATTGGCTGGGCGGCCGCGTGCTGTTGCTGAACAACCTGCAGCAAAACGTGGCGGCGCAAGGCGTGCACAGTGATCTGGGCACGCTGATCGGCCAGCCTAGCCTGACCTCTACCTTCCAGTTCACCTATGTGGGTGATGACAAGGGTGTATTCACCCAGCGCCCGAACGTCGAGATGCCGGCCGGCTACGACCCCCGCAAGCGGCCTTGGTACACCAGCACGGTAGAAGCCGACAAGGCGATCATCAGCGCGCCATACCAGGCCTCCGTGGGTGGCCTGGTGGTGACCGTGGCAAGCCCGATCCGCGAAAACGGCAAGGTGGTGGGCGTGGCCGGTGGCGACGTAAGCCTCGACACCCTGGTCAAGATGATCAACTCCGTAGACTTCGGCGGTATAGGCTATGCGTTCCTGGTAAGCGCCGATGGCCAGGTGATCGTCAGCCCGGACAAAACCCAGGTGCTGAAGAACCTCAAGGATATATACCCCGGCCAGGTCATTACCCTGGATCGGCCCCTGCACGGGGTGACACTCGGCGGCGAGCAGCGCCTGTTGTCGTTCACCCCGGTGGAAGGCCTGCCGGGGGCGCAGTGGTACATCGGCCTGTCGATCGACGCTGAAAAAGCCTACGCACCTCTGCGCCAGTTCCGCAGCTCTGCGCTGGCGGCGATGGTTATCGCCGTCGGTTTGATCGCGATACTGCTGAGCTTGCTGATCCGCGCACTGATGCGCCCGTTGACCGACATGGGCCGTGCCATGCAGGACATCGCCCAGGGCGAAGGCGACCTCACCCGCCGCCTGCAGATTCAGGGCAATGACGAATTTGCCCAGCTGGGCGGCGCTTTCAACCAGTTCGTGGAGCGTGTGCACGCCTCGATCAAGGAGGTGTCTTCGGCCACTCGCCAGGTGCACGACCTCTCGCAACGGGTCGTGGAGTCGTCCAATGCTTCGATCATCGGTTTCGATGAGCAAAGCGCACGCACCAGCAGTGTGGCTGCCGCGATCAACGAGCTGGGCGCCGCTGCCCAGGAAATCGCCCGTAATGCCTCCGACGCCTCAAGCCAGGCTAGCGGCGCGCGCCACCAGGCCGAGGCAGGCCGGTCGGTGGTTGAGCAGACCCTGCAGGCGATGACCTCGCTGTCGGCGAAGATCAGTGATTCGTGCATCCATATCGAAAAGCTTAACGCCAGCACCGACAACATCGGGCAGATCCTCGATGTGATCAAAGGCATCTCCCAGCAAACCAACCTGCTGGCACTCAATGCGGCCATCGAGGCGGCCCGTGCCGGTGACGCCGGGCGCGGTTTTGCAGTGGTCGCCGATGAGGTACGCAACCTGGCGCACCGCACCCAGCAATCGGCCGACGAAATCCACGGCATGATTGGCGAGCTGCAGGCCGGCTCCCAGGAAGCGGTCGAGACGATGAACCAGAGCCAGGCCTCCAGCCAGTCGAGCATGGAGGTGGCCAACCAGGCCGGCGAGCGCTTGCAGGAAGTGACCCAGCGCATCGGCCAGATCGACGGCATGAACCAGTCGGTCGCGGCCGCCACCGAAGAGCAGAGCAGCGTGGTGGAAACGCTCAATGTGGACGTCACCCACATCAACACCCTGAACCAACAGGGCGTGGCCAACCTCAACGCCACCCTGGGTGATTGCGCGGCGCTGTCGCAGCAAGCTGGGCGGCTCAAGCAACTGGTAGATGGCTTCAAGATCTGAAGCCAGGTGATGCAGGCGCGCGACAAGCCGCGCGCCTGCCCTCTGGGTTGTGCGATCCCCGCACAGCGCCGATACTTCCTCGCTCATTCCACTGAGCAAGGACCTGCACAGTGCCGCCCGCACTTCCCGACTCCCTGTCCCCTCTCAACGGCATGGCACGCGCCCGTGCCGAGGCGCGCTTCAACCTGCCCAAGCTGTTCGCGGCCATCGACGCCGACCCCGGCATCGTCGGTGCCGGGGTGGTGTTCATCGACGAAGAGTTCAATGTCATCACCCTGCGTGAATTCAGGCCGATCTGCAGCATCCTGCCCAAACGCATCATCCTGCGCGCCACCCCGCGCTACACCTCGCCCCAGCAGTTCGTGCAGAAGGTAGAAAACAACCCGCGCGAATCGCGCCTGGTGGTTGAGGCAGCCAACATGGCGTTGTCGTGCACGGGCGCCGTGCTGAGCTGGCTGGTGGTGTTCAGCGGCACGGTGGCCGTGCCGTTCACCGGCGGCGCCAGCCTGGCGCTGACCTACTTGGGGGGCGCGGCAGCCACTGCGGCGACGCTTCAATGCGTTGCCGGTGGCGTACGCACTGCTGCGGAGGTAGCCGACCCCAGCTTCAACGATGCCCTGGACGACAGCGAGTGGTACACCACGACCATGTCGATCCTGGACGTGGTGTCGCTGGCCGGTGCGGGCGGCTCGGCGCTCACGACCGTCAAATACGTACGCACCCTCAAGGCTTCTACCGGCCGGCCATGGCGGGCGATTCTGGGCACGCTCAACCGCGCCGAGCGCAAGCGGCTCACCCAGGAACTGCTCAAGATCAAGGACCCTACGCTCACCGGCAAGCTGTTGAAACTGGAACAGCGCGCTGGGCGTTTGCCAGTACGCCATTCGCCCACCGAGCTGCGCCATGCCACCAAAACCATGATCAAGGATTCGCTGGGCGGCGCGCTCTCGCTGGTGGGCAGCGGCGCCAGTGGCAACCTCAACTCCATTGCCCTGGCGCTGTACGAGGAGGTGCAATGATCGAGCAACGGCTGGAGCTGCGCAGGTTCCTGCGACGCCATTTCGCAGTGTTTGCCGTGATGTATGTGGCCGGCGTTTTGTCTCTGGTGTCGGCCAACTTCCTGTTGGGCCTGCTCCACGCGCCGAGAAATGAATTGGCAGCCCCGTTCTTCACGCTCATGGGCTGCGCCCTTGCCTGGTCGCTGGCGACCTTTGCGATGATAAGGGGCTTCAGGTGGGGCACCCAGGCTCTGGTGACCCTGCTGCTGTTCAGTGGCGGGGCGAACCTGATCGCCTGGTGGCAGGCCGGCTCGGGGCTCGAACAGAAGATGGCCATGGGCGGGCTGGCGCTGGCGCTGCTGGGGCTTCTGGCGGTCAACAGCCGGCGCCATCGAGAAATGCGACAGCGCCTGAGGGATTACCGCGCGATGCGCCAAACCCGCGCGCAACGCATGCGGTCCCACACGCGGTAACGTGCAGGGGCGGCAGTACCGCCCCGCGCGACCGGTTTACTGCGCCGTACGGCCTGACTTGCTCATCACGAAGTTAACGAATTGTTCGAGGGTCATCTTCTGGCCGTTGAAGTCGACCATGCCCTTCTCGAAGTGCAGGTCACTGCGGATGTCATTGCCGTCGACCCGCGCCACCCCTTGCATGGCAGCGACGCCGGCCAGCATGTTGGCGGTGCCTTCGGCGTTGCGTGCCAGCGCCGCGGCGTCGGTTTGCCCGGTAAGCTGGCCTTGCAGGGTGACGATGTCCTGGATGGTGGCCTTGGCGACCGCAACCTTGAGATCAAGCTGGCTGACCAGTTGCTGCACCAGTTGGTCTGGTGGCAGGTCGGGGCTGGCCGGGCGGGCGAAGTCGACCGACAGGTTCACGTGGCTCTCGCCATTGGTCGTCTTCAGGCCCAAAGGCGCCAGCTCGATGTGGGGTTTGGCTTCTAGCAACGTCATCAGCAGCACTTGCAACTGGGCTTGGTCCGCATCGCTCAGTTGCAGCTCGAACTGCTCGCCGGCCTTGGCGGCCTCTTCGGCCTGCGGCTCGACCTTGGCCTTATAGAAGGCCACCAGGTCGCGCGTGGCATTGGCGTCGAAATCGCGGAAGGCCCAGCGCATCTGCAGGCTGCCAACGGGTTTGTTGGCGATGCTGGCCTGTTCCAGTGTGTAGTCGACCGAGCCCTTGAGCTTGCCGTCCAGTTCTTCCAGCGAGCCGACACCGACCAGGTTCTTCAACGTCAGCGGCACATTGCCTGGGACCTCGAAGCCCATATCGCCGATACGGATCTCACTGTTGCCCAGGTAGAAGCCGGACACACCCTTGATGCCGCCGGTCTTGAAGGTGATGTTATTGGCCTGCAGGTGGGTCGGGCCGTCTGCGCTGCGAGCCTTCAGGTCGAAGCTGCCGATGTCGCCCTTGGCATCCAGGCGGGTGCCATCGAAGTCACCGGTACCCTCAGCGGTCGCGCCAGAGAACGTCAGCGTGGCGTCGTCTTTTTCCCAGGTAAAGGGCTGCGCTTTCAGGGTGGTCTGCACATTCTTGTCGTAGCCGATGGTCGACTGCGCCTGCAACGGCGATACGCCTTTGGTGAGCGCGAACCAGCCGGCCATTTGCGGCGTATTGACCATCTCGGTGTGCACGCCGGCCAACACGGGCAACAGCTTGAAGCTGCTCACGCGCGACCAGGGGAACGGGCCATGCTCGATGTCGGCACGCACCTGCACCTCGACGGGCTGGCCTTCGTTGATCTTGGCGGTGGTGAACGTGGCGGTGTAGTAGGCGGTGCTGGAGAACCAGCGGCGCTCGAAACCGGTGAGGTCGATACGAGCGGAGATGTCTTTGCCGGCCAGGGCCTCGGCTAATTGCTGGTTGTTGCGCTCCATATCCGTGCGCAGCAGCGGCTCGATCTGCGTGCCGGTGTACCAGGCACCGCCACAGGCGACGCCGGCCAGGATGACGACAACGCCACCGATGATCGAAACAGACTTGCTCATGAACGAGAGGCTCCTTGCTGAGGCTTTCCGTAGGCCATTGCGAACACGGCCATGTTTGGGCGTGCTGATTAACCTTTTTCCAGCTTCAGGTCAATGCAAGCGCTGTGGCAATAGCGGGACACTCTGCCCCAGGAGCTGTACCGGATGCGCCCCGTAGCGGGGGCCGCGCTCCGGCAAAGCCCCGCCCTACAGGCCTCGGCGGAACTGGCCCCGGCATTGCTCGGGCATTGGCGCGTCAGAACGCGCGTATTTCCAAACAACAACTCTGTTCAAGGAAAGCCCAATGAATAAGACGATGAAAGCTGCCGTGGTCCATGCCTTTGGCGAACCGTTGGCCATCCGCGAAGTGCCGGTACCCATGCCTGGCGCAGGCCAGGTGCTGGTCAAGGTCGCGGCGTCGGGGGTGTGCCACACCGACCTGCATGCTGCCGAGGGGGACTGGCCAGTCAAGCCCAACCCGCCGTTCATCCCCGGCCACGAGGGTGTAGGCCATGTGGTGGCCGTCGGCGCCGGGGTCACGCACGTCAAGGAAGGCGACCGCGTAGGCGTGCCATGGTTGTATTCAGCCTGCGGCCATTGCGAGCACTGCCTGGGCGGGTGGGAAACGCTTTGCGAATCGCAACAGAACACCGGCTATTCGGTGAACGGCGGTTTCGCCGAATACACCCTGGCAGACGCCGGCTACGTGGGCCGGCTACCGGATAACGTGGGCTTTCTTGAAATTGCCCCCATCCTGTGTGCCGGGGTAACCGTATACAAAGGCCTGAAGATGACTGAAACCCGCCCAGGGCAATGGGTGGTGGTGTCGGGCATCGGGGGGCTGGGCCACATGGCGGTGCAATATGCCAAGGCCATGGGCATGAACGTGGCCGCCGTGGACATCGACGACAGCAAGCTGGCATTGGCCAAGCGCCTGGGCGCCGAAGTGACGGTGAACGCCCGCAACCAGGACCCGGCCAAATACCTCAAGCAACAGATCGGCGGCGCCCACGGCGCACTGGTCACGGCCGTGTCGCCCAAGGCCTTCGAGCAGGCGATGGGCATGACCCGCCGGGGTGGCACCATCGCCCTGAACGGCTTGCCGCCGGGGGACTTCCCGCTGTCGATTTTCGACATGGTGCTAAACGGGACCACCGTGCGCGGCTCGATCGTAGGCACTCGGCAGGACCTGCAGGAGGCCCTGGACTTTGCCGGCGAGGGCAAGGTCAAGGCAACCGTCGCCGCCGACAAACTCGAGAACATCAACGAGGTGTTCGACAAGATGCGTGCCGGCAAGATCGACGGCCGCATCGTTATCGACATGGAGCACTGAGGCCCGGCCTGCGGCAGGCAGGGCCTGCCGCATCAACCCCTTACGTGGAAGCGGTCGACTTCCCGGCCAAGGTCGGTGGCCAGCGCTTCGAGCTCCTTCGCAGTCTGTGCCAGTTCCGACACCACCTGGCGCTGCTCGTCGTTCACTTGTGCAACGCTTTGCAGGTTGGCGCTGAGCACGGTGGCGGTGCTGCTCTGCTGGTGAGTGGCGGCGGCAATGCTGGCGAACTGCTCGCCCGCCGCACGGCTTTGCTGGTCGATGTTCGAAAGCGCGGCAGCGACCTTGGCATTGCGCTCCAACCCTTCGCGCATCAGCGCGTTGCCCTGTTCCATGGTTTGCACGGCCTGGGCGGTTTGCTGCTGGATGCTGCCGATCATGCCGGAGATTTCGTCGGTAGCCTGCCGCGTACGCCCGGCCAGGCTGCGCACTTCATCGGCGACCACTGCAAACCCTCGGCCCTGCTCACCGGCACGGGCGGCTTCGATGGCCGCGTTGAGGGCCAGCAGGTTGGTTTGTTCGGCGATCGAAGTGATCACGCTGACGATGCCACCGATTTCCTGCGAGCGCTGGCCCAGTGTGTCGATCACTCGCGCGGTTTCGCCCAGGGCACCGGCGATCTGCTCCAGCGACGAAGAAGCCTGCTCCATCGACGTACGCCCCACGCGGGTGTGCTCGGTGTTTTCCTGGGCAACGCGCTCGGTGTTGGCCATGTTGCTTGCAATGTGCTGGGACGTAGCGCTGAACTCCTCGACCGCCCCCGCCATGCTGGTGATTTCGCCTGACTGCTGGTCCATGCCGGCATAGGCGCCACTGGCCAACCCATTCAAGGCACGGGCACGGGTATTGACCTGCGCGGAGGCATCACGGATGTGCCGCACCATGTCAGCCAGCGCTTCGCCCATGTGGTTGAAGCTGTGGCCCAGTTGGGCAATTTCGTCGTGCCCGGCAACCGTGGAGCGCGCGTTGAGGTCGCCATTGCCCAAGGCCTCGGCCTGGGCGAGCAAGGCATTGAGCGGCGCCAGGCGCCTGCGCAGCAGCCAGACCGCCATGCCTACGGATATCAGCGTTGCAATGAGGCTACCGATCACCAGGCGCTCACCCACCTCCCACGTAACCTGATCGAGCTCGGCCTTGGGCATGGTGGCGACCACGCTCCACGGCCCGCCCGCAAAGGGTTCGGCCAGTGAGTAGAAGCTTTCCTGGCCGTCAGACCAGAAACTGCCGGCACCCGGCTGCTTGAGCAGCGGTGCCAGGGTTTGTGCAGCCATCTCTGGCTCTCGGGGCCCCAGCGGCGGCACCAGCCAGTGGTTTTGCGCATCCAGCAGCGCCAGCGAGCCGCTCTGGCCGATGCGGAACTGCTTGAGCTTCTCGAATTGGGCGGCCTGGGCTTCGGTATAGTCGAAACCTACGAACAGTACAGCGATCACCTTGCCGGCCGCGTCGCGAACGGGGGTGTACTGGGTCATGTAGTTCCGCCCGAACAACAGCGCCGCCCCTACATAACTCTGCCCCGCCAACAAACGCTGGTAGGCCGGGTGAGCATGGTCGAGCTGGGTGCCGATGGCGCGGCTGCCATCCTGCTTGGTCAGCGAGGTGCTGATACGCACGAACTCATCGCCACTGCGTACGAAAACAGTGGCCACGCCCTCGGTCATCTTGCGAAAGTTGTCCACCAGGGCAGTGTCGTTATTGAGCACTGCCCCGCCCAGCGCCAGTGTGGGCGTCATGACACCCGCCACGCTTACCGGCTGGTCGGGCTGCACAGCCAAACCTGCACCGAAGCGCGATTCGAACAGCCCACTCAGGCGCTGGGTGCTGATGCGCAAGGTGCTCTGGAAGGTGTCGAGTTGGTCGGCGAGCAGCCGGGCCTCGCTGGCCATGTGGTCCTCACGCGTGGCCAGGTTAGCTGCGTTCAGAGAACGCAGGGCAAAGAGAGTGCTCAGGCTGATGACCACCAATAATATGGCGGCCAAAGCCAAGCCCAATTGTGACGCAATACGCGCACGCGGCTTATTCAAGGCGATAGCTCCTGTTCGAACTGCCGGGTGGGCCCGGTCTAATAAGGCTCGAAAGTTTGAGAATAGATGAAATGGCGCCAGATCGTCCTTTCATCGGCGGGCGCGCATCATACTTGAGCAGGTCGCTCGGAGATAAGTGGCACGCTCGTACAGCACAGTTGATAATTCCGCATTCAGCTCCGAACGCTTGCGGCCATCAAAGCGACGGGCGCAGACTCGGGGGCCTGCCCGATACACCTGCCCGACGATAACAAGATGCTTTTGACCAAACGTTCCGAACTGCTCGCGCTGCTGCGCCTGGCAGCCCCCTTGGTGGCTTCCCAGCTCGCGCATATCCTCATGGTGCTGACCGACACGCTGATGATGGCCCGCCTGAGCCCCGAGGCCCTGGCCGGCGGCGGGCTGGGCGCTGCGAGCTATTCATTCGTGTCGATCTTCTGTTTCGGTGTGATTGCGGCCGTCGGGACGCTGGTCGCCATCCGCCACGGCGCAGGGGATACCGAAGGGGTGGCGCGCCTGACCCGTGCCGGTCTGTGGCTGGCGTGGTTGCTGGCCGGCATAGGGGCGCTGCTGCTGTGGAGCCTCAAACCGCTGCTTCTGGCGTTGGGGCAAACCCCGGAAAACGTCGAGAACGCTGGGCACTTCCTGCTTCTGCTGCCTCTGGCGCTGCCCGGTGCAATGACCTTCATGGCGCTGCGCGGTTTCACCAGTGCCGTGGGCAAGGCCTGGCCGGTGATGATCATCAGCCTGATGGGCGCCGGGCTCAATGCGGTACTGAACCTGGCGCTGATCAACGGCTGGATGGGGCTGCCGAAATTGGGCCTTCTGGGCATCGGGCTGGTCACGGCGATCGTCGCCAATGCCATGGCCGGGGCACTATGGCTGCTGCTGGCCAAGGCACCTGCCTATCGCGGTTATTGCATTGGCCGAGGGCTGGCGCGCCCGGACTGGCCAAGCATTCGCGAGCTCTGGCATCTTGGCTTGCCCATTGGTGGCACCTATGCGGTCGAAGTCGGCCTGTTCGCCTACGCGGCCTTGTGCATCGGCACACTGGGCAGCGTGCAGCTGGCCGCTCACCAGATCGCGCTGCAGATTGTGTCGGTCGCCTTCATGGTGCCGGTAGGGTTGTCATACGCCGTTACCCTGCGAGTGGGCCATCACTACGGTGCAGGCTCGCCGAGGCTGGCACGCCAGGCGGGCTGGGTCGGTATCGGCTTCGGTGCGGCGATCATGCTGTGTTTTGCGGCGGCGTTCTGGGCGATCCCTGCCACCATCATCGGCCTGTTCATCGATGCCCGCGACCCGGCATTCGCGCCGGTGTTCGCGCTGGCCATGAGCTTGCTGGCGATCGCTGCCTGGTTCGAACTGTTCGATGGCGTGCAAACCATTGCCATGGGAGCGCTGCGTGGCCTGAAGGAAAGCCGCCTGACCTTTTTCATTGGCCTGTGCTGCTATTGGCTGATCGGTGCGCCCACCGCCTGGTGGCTGGCGTTCCATGCCGGCTGGGGCGCCCAAGGCGTATGGTGGGGCCTGGCAGCAGGCCTTGCCTGCGCCGCTGCGAGCCTGTGCTACGGGTTCATCCGGCGGATAAGGCGCTGGCAGCGTCGCGCGCCTGGCGCAGATACGGCAACAGCTGCGCCATCGGCAGCGGCCGGCTGATCAGGTAGCCCTGCACCTGGTCGCAGCCAAATTCCTTGAGCAAGCCCAGCTGGCCAGCGGTTTCAACGCCCTCGGCCACCACCTGCAGGTGAAGGTTATGCGCCAGGTTGACCATGGCGTGCACCAGCTTGCGGTTCTCTTCGCGGGTTTCGATTTCAGCCACGAAGCTTTTGTCGATCTTGAGCAAGGTGATCGGCAGGCTGTTCAGGTGCACGAAGGATGAAAAGCCGGTGCCAAAGTCGTCCAGGGAGAAGCGCACGCCCAGCCGGCCCAGCGCATCCATGGTCTGGCGCACCAGATCGCTACGGCGCATCACGGCGGTTTCGGTGAGCTCGAACTCCAGCCAGCGCGCGTCGATGTCTCGCTCTTCGATCAACCGGCTCAGGGTGGAGAGCAATTGGCTGTCCTGGAACTGCCGGAACGACAGGTTCACCGCCATGTGCATCGGAACGATCCCCGCCTCCCCCAGCCGCTGCATGTCATGCAAGGCCCGGGAAATCACCCAGTAGCCCAACGGCACGATCAAGCCGCTCTGTTCGGCCAGCGGCACGAACTCGCTGGGCGGCAGCAGGCCACGCTCGGCATGGCGCCAGCGCACCAAGGCTTCGAGGCCGACGATCTCGCCGCTGCCCAGATCAAGACGCGGCTGGTAATGCAGCTCCAGCTCTTCACGGCGCAAGGCGCGGCGCAGCTCGCTTTCGAGGTCGGCCAGGCTGCGGGCATTGCGGTTGATGTGCTCGTTGAACACGTGAAAGGTGCAGCCTTGAATGCCCTTGGCCTGGCGCATCGCGATGTGCGCATGCCACATCAGGGGGTCTGCGCCCAGCTGCGGCCGGCCGTGGGCCAGGCCCAGGCTGCAGCCTACCAGCAGGCTTTCGCCGTCGATCCAATAGGGCTCTGCCAGCGCCTCGACCACGCGCTCGGCCAGCCGTTCGGCACGCTGAGCTTCGCCGCGGGTGTCGATGAGCAACGCGAACTCATCGCCACCGAGCCGCGCCAGCTGGTCACACGGCTCCAACTCGGCCTTGAGCCGCGCCACCACCTGGCGGATCAGGCGGTCTCCTGCCTGATGGCCAAGGGAGTCGTTGGCATGGCGGAAATTGTCCAGGTCCAGGTGCCCGAGCGCCAGCCCTCGACCATCACTGGCGGCCAAGTGCGTGGTAAGCAGCGCCTGGAAACCTTGGCGGTTGGCGATGCCGGTAAGGGGGTCTTCCTCGGCCAGGCGTTGCAGCGTGGTTTCGAGCGTAATGCGCTCGCGTACGTGGCGCAGGCAGCGGCGCAGGGTGTCGCCGGTCAGGCAGTCACGCACCAGCCAGTCGGCTACCCCGGGCGGGGCGTGCTCGGGCTCGGCTTCGAGCAGCAACACCTGGGCCATGTCGCAGGCCGGGCCTTGAGGTTGCAGGGCCGGGGTGGTCAACAGCACTGCGTTGGAGTCGTTGGCAAACAGGCTGCTGACGGCCGGCCAGCTCGGCGCGCTGATCAGCACATAGGCATCGCCCAAAAGGGCTACGCACTCGTGCAGCGCAGTGGCCCAGCCTGTGTGCTCGGCCAGCAGCAACAGGCGCGTGGGTTCCGGAGGCAACGACACAGTGGCTCCTTAAGAGTCGAACGAGCGTAAGCTGGGGCGAAAGCGCAATAATGATAATGGTTTACGTTAAGCGAACCAGTAAAAAATTCCAGTCGGAACAAATGCATCCGCCCGCATCCTGATGGAAAGTGAGAAATACGGCAAATTTTGTTACAGGATCTTTTGCGCTACGTCAGGCAAACGCGGCAATCGCCGCCGGGCCTGCTAAAATGCGCGGCCTTTTCTCTTCCCCGAATGTGCCCATGTCCCGACTCAACCCCCGGCAGCAGGAAGCCGTGAACTACGTCGGCGGCCCGCTGCTGGTGCTCGCCGGCGCCGGCTCCGGCAAAACCAGCGTGATCACCCGCAAGATCGCCCACCTGATCCAGCAATGCGGCATCCGCGCCCAGTACATCGTGGCCATGACCTTCACCAACAAGGCGGCCCGCGAGATGAAAGAGCGCGTGGGTACCCTGCTGCGCGCAGGTGAAGGGCGCGGGCTGACGGTGTGCACCTTTCACAACCTGGGCCTGAACATCATTCGCAAGGAGCACGAGCGGCTGGGTTACAAGCCCGGCTTTTCGATCTTCGATGAGTCCGACATCAAGAGCCTGCTTTCGGACATCATGCAGAAGGAGTATTCAGGCGACGACGGCGTGGACGAGATCAAGAACATGATCGGCGCCTGGAAAAACGACCTGATCCTGCCCGAGCAGGCCTTGGCCGAAGCTCGCAACCCGCGCGAGCAAACCGCGGCCATCGTGTATGCGCACTACCAGCGCACCTTGCGCGCGTTCAATGCCGTGGACTTCGACGACCTGATCCTGCAGCCGGTCAAGCTGTTCCAAGAGCACGCCGATGTGCTGGAGCGCTGGCAGAACCGCGTGCGCTACCTGTTGGTGGACGAATACCAGGACACCAACGCCAGCCAGTACCTGCTGGTGAAGATGCTGATCGGCCTGCGCAACCAGTTCACGGTGGTGGGCGATGATGACCAGTCGATCTACGCCTGGCGGGGTGCGCGCCCTGAAAACCTCATGCTGCTCAAGGAAGACTACCCCTCCCTGAAAGTGGTGATGCTCGAGCAGAACTACCGCTCCACCAGCCGCATCCTGCGCTGCGCCAACACGCTGATCGCCAACAACCCCCATGCGTTCGAGAAGCAGCTGTGGAGCGAGATGGGCCACGGGGACGAGATCCGCGTGATCCGCTGCAAGAACGAAGAGGCCGAAGCCGAGCGTGTGGCGATGGAGATTCTCACCCTGCACCTGCGCACTGACCGCCCCTACAAAGACTTCGCGATCCTCTACCGCGGCAACTACCAGGCCAAGTTGATCGAGCTGAAGCTGCAGCACCACCAGGTACCGTATCGCCTTTCCGGCGGGACCAGCTTCTTCGCTCGTCAGGAGGTGAAGGACCTGATGTCCTACCTGCGCCTGCTGGTGAACCCCGACGACGACAACGCGTTCCTGCGGGTCATCAACGTGCCGCGCCGGGAAATCGGCTCGGCCACCCTCGAGAAGCTGGGCAACTATTCGACCGAGCGCCAGGTGTCGATGTATGGCGCCTGCGATGAGATGGGCCTGGCACAGCATCTGGATGCGCGCTTCGTCGAGCGCCTGCAGCGCTTCAAGCGCTGGATGGACAAAGTGCGTGAGCAGGTAGCGCTGGAGGAGCCGATCCAGGCGCTGCGCAGCATGATCATGGACATCGACTACGAGAACTGGATTCGCAGCAACAGCTCCAGCGACAAGGCCGCCGATTACCGCATCAGCAACGTGTGGTTCCTGATCGACGCCCTGAAGAACACGCTGGAGAAGGACGAAGACGGTGAAATGACCATCGAGGATGCCATCGGCAAGCTGGTGCTGCGCGACATGCTCGAGCGCCAGCAGGAGGAAGAAGAAGGCGCCGACGGTGTGCAGATGATGACGCTGCACGCCTCAAAAGGCCTGGAGTTTCCCTACGTGTTCATCCTGGGCATGGAAGAGGAGATCCTGCCGCACCGCTCCAGCATCGAAGCCGACACCATCGAAGAAGAACGCCGCCTCGCCTACGTGGGCATCACCCGCGCGCGGCAGACCCTGGCGTTCACCTTCGCCGCCAAGCGCAAGCAGTACGGCGAGATCATCGATTGCCTGCCCAGCCGTTTCCTCGACGAGCTGCCACCGGACGACCTGGCCTGGGAGGGCCAGGAAGACGCGCCGGTGGAGGTGAAGGCCGCGCGGGGGAACACGGCGCTTGCGGACATTCGGGCCATGCTCAAGCGTTGAAGCTGCCGGTGCGGCTCGCCGGGCGCGGTGCAGCGCTAGCGGGTCAGGAACACCAGCGGCTCGGCTGGCTGGGTTGCGTGCAGGGCTGCGAGCAACAGCCGCTGGTGCAACTCTTCTCGAAGCCCTTGTGGGCTGCTCAACTGCATCCGCGCCAAGTGCTCGGGGAACAGCTCTGGCTGCGGTGCATCGAGCGCGGCCTTGCCCAGTTCCAGCAGCTCGGTAAGGTGGCTTTTGCCTTCCAGCCACGCCAGCGCACGCACCAGGTCCCGCTCGATCGCCGAGAAGTCGCTACCCAGCGGATACTCTGGAAACAGCTGCGGGTGCGCCTCACGTATGGCCTCCAGGCGCTCCAGGTTGTTTTCCGCGTAACGAGGGTCGAGCCTGAAATCCCGGGGCAGCTTGCCAGCCATCTGGGCCTGGTCGATCAACGCGGGCTGAAAGCGTGAATCGGCGACGTTGATCAAGGCTTCGGCCACCTGCGCATCGGTTTTACCGCGCAGGTCGGCGATGCCGTACTCCGTGACCACGATATCGCGCAAATGCCGGGGAATGGTGCACTGCGGGTGGTCCCAGACGATATTGGAACTCACTGCCCCGCCCTGCTCCCGCCAGCTGCGCAGCACCAGTACAGAGCGGGCATCCTCCAGGGCATGGGCCTGGGCGACGAAGTTGTACTGCCCCCCCACGCCGCTGACCACGGTGCCATTGTCGAGCTGGTCCGACACTGCTGCGCCCAACAGCGTCACCTTCATCGCCGTGTTCACGAAACGTGCATGCTGGCGTTGCGAGCGTTTGAGCGCTTCCTGCCCGTACAGCTCGTTGATGAAGCTGATCGCGGTCATTTCGAATTGCCCGCGCAGGGCCAGCGGCATCTCCTGCAGGCGCTCGTAGAAGCGCCGGGGGCCGAGGAAAAACCCGCCGTGCACCAACGCCCCCCCGGCCACCGTTTCGCCTGAGTTGGCGCGGTCTTGCGTGGCCTGGTCGGCATGCACACGGCGGCGCAGCACACCTGCTTCGGCCAGCACCAGCAGGCCATTGACGAACATTTCGCTGCAGCCATAGAGCCCTTGGGCGAAGGGGGCCGTGCCGCCTTGGTGCGCGATGAGCCCTTGCACCGGTTCCAGTTGCAGCGCCCCAAGGGCGGCCTGGTATTCACTGCTGTTGGCTTGCCGAGCCAGCAGCGCGGCGGTGAGCGCATCGCCCATCGAACCGATACCGATCTGCAGGGTGCCGCCATCTCGCACTAACGTGCTGGCGTACAGCCCGATCAGATGGTCCTGAGTGCCCACCGGCATGTTAGGCGTGGAGAACAAGGTGCTGCGCTCCGGTTCATCGATCAACACGTCGAAGGCCTCCTCGCTCAGTTCGCAAGGGCCCGGCATATAGGGAAGCGCTTCATGTACCTGCCCCAGTACCACGATGGTTTCACCTTGGGCGCGGCGTTTGGCGAGCATGGGCAGCAGGTCGAGGGTGATATCGGGGTTGCAGCTCAGGCTGAGCTGCCCGGGCCGCTCGCTGTGTTCAGCGACCAGCTGCGCAACCAGGTTCAGGCCCTGAGCATTGATATCGCGCGCAGCATGGCTGTAGTTGCTGCTCACGTAGTACTGCTGCGCGCTGGCGCTGCCCAGCAAGCCGCCTGGCTGCATGAAGAACTGCTCGACGCTCACGTTGGGTGGCAGGTTGTCGGCCCGCAGGTCAGCGAGAAAGTCCAACTCCGGGTAGCTGCCGTACACCGCCTCCACGAAGGGTTCGAGAAAACGCCGCTGGAGCCCCTCACCCAGCGCAGGCCGGCCCAGCACCAGCGCGGTGTAGATTGTCAATTGGCGCTCCGGCAGGCCACGAAGGCGCGCATAGAGGGCATTGACGAAACGGTTGGGCTTGCCCAGGCCCAATGGCAGGCCCATGCGAATGTGCGCGGGCAGGCGTTCCAGTACCTGGTCTACGGCATGATCGATCGAGCACCTGGCCACCTGGGTGACTCCTTTCGGGCGGGGATGTCGCTTGGACAGAAGGGCCGGCCCGGATGTTCAAGGCGCCCTGCGGCTGCGGGTGAAACAGCCTAGAAGTTGGCCGGTGTGGCAGCGCTGATCAACCGCGCCGGCTGCGAGAAGGGGTTGCGGAAACGGTGCGGGCGGGTGCTTTCGAAGTAATAGCTGTCACCGACTTCCAGCACGAAGGTCTCAAGGCCTACGGTCAGCTCCAGGCGGCCTTCGATGAGGATGCCGGTCTCTTCGCCGTCATGGGCAAGCATGTCGGCACCGGTATCGGCACCCGGCGGGTAGGTTTCGGTCAGGAAGGAAATGGCTCGGCCGCTGTGGGCTCGGCCTACCAGCTTCATGGTGACGGCCCCGTCGGAAATGTCGATCAGCTCGTCGGCTTTGTAGACGATCTGCGTCGAATTGTGCGCAACCACTTCCTCTGAAAAGAACTCCACCATCGACATTGGAATGCCGCTCAGCACCTTGCGAAGCGAGCTGATCGAGGGGCTGACGCTGTTTTTTTCGATCATGGAAATGGTGCTGTTGGTGACCCCGGCACGTTTGGCGAGCTCACGCTGGGACAGGCCTTTTATCCTGCGAATCGCTTGCAGCCGCTCACCGACGTCCACTGGGGTTGCCTCCTCACTACACCGGCTTCTTATGGTCATTGGCCGGTATCATGGCAACCCTGTTCAGTATTTACAACACAGCCCACCAGGAGCAGGTAGCGCGCTACCCCTGCCAGGTCAGCGGAACGCGCCTCAAGTTGCAGAAGATCTGATAGGGAATGGTGCCCGCCGCCGCCGCCACATCACTGGCCAGCACATTGCGGCCCCAGAGCTCGACCGGGCTGCCGACGCCTGCGGCAGGTATATCGGTCAGGTCAATGCAAAGCATATCCATCGACACGCGGCCAACAAGGCGGCTCGGTTTACCGGCCACCCATACGGGCGTTCCGGTGGGGGCATGGCGCGGGTAGCCGTCGGCATAGCCCATGGCGACCACCCCCACGCGCATGGGCCGGTCGGTGATGAATTTGGCGCCATAGCCGACCGGCTCGCCGGCTGCCAGCTCCTGTACGCAAATCACCTTCGATGACAGCGTCATCACGGGTTTGAGCCGGCTTGCCTGCGCCTGCTCGCCTTCAAAGGGCGTGGCGCCATAGAGCATGATCCCGGGCCGCACCCAGTCACTGGGCACCTGCGGCCAGGCCAGCACGGCGGGGGAATTGCGCAGGCTCACTTCGCCGCCCAGGCCTTCGGTGGCTGCCTGAAACACTGCTAGCTGCTCGGCGGTTGCCGGGGCCGCCGGCTCATCGGCCCGCGCGAAGTGAGTCATCATCACTAGGCCATCGACCTTGCCACTGGCGAGCAGGCGCCGGTGGGCACTGGCGTAGTCACGCGGCTGAACGCCGACGCGATGCATGCCCGAATCCAGCTTCAGCCACACCCGAATCGGCTGGGGCAGGGTTGCCTGCTCAATGGCCTCCACTTGCCACAAGGAGTGAACCACGCACCACAGGCGGTGCTCGACGATAAGCGGCAACTCGCTGGCTTCAAAAAACCCCTCCAGCAGCAGGATCGGTGCATCGATACCCGCACCCCGAAGCTCCAAGGCCTCTTCGATGCAGGCCACGGCGAAGCCATCCGCCTCGGCTTCCAGCGCCTGTGCGCAGCGCACCGCGCCGTGGCCGTAGGCATCGGCCTTGATCACCGCCAAGGCACGGGAGCCGGCCAGCTCACGGGCATAGCGGTAGTTGTCACGCAGGGCTTGCAGGTCGATCAGGGCACGGGCTGGGCGCATGGCGGGTCTTCTAGGTGCTTCGTATTCGGGGGAGTGCGGCAGTGCCTGCCGCCCGGCACCTGAGTGGGGGGCGGCGCAGCGCTGGTTACTTGATGGCAGCGGTTACCGACATTTCGACGAGGATCCACGGCTCGCACAGCTTGGCTTCCACGGTCGCCCGCGCCGGGGCGGTGCCTTCGGGCAGCCACTGGTCCCACACGCGGTTCATCCCCGCGAAGTTGCGGTCGATGTCGCGCAAGTAGATGGTCACCGACAGCAGGTGGGTCTTGTCGGTGCCGGCCGCTTCCAGCAGGCGCTCGATGTTGGCCAGGGTCTGGCGGGTCTGCTCTTCGATGCCGACGTCTTCGTCGTTGCTGACCTGGCCGGCGAGGTACACGGTGCTGTTGTGTACAACGATTTCGCTCATGCGCTTATTGGTGTGCTGGCGCTGAATGGGCATGCTTTACGGTCTCCTTGTGCTTGCCGTAGCGGAAAATGTCGAGGCCTTCGGCGCTGATCTGGGGCTTCTTGCGGGCCATCAGGTCAGCGAGCAGGCGGCCTGAGCCGCAGGCCATGGTCCAGCCGAGCGTGCCGTGCCCGGTGTTGAGGAACAGGTTGCGGTAAGGGGTGGCCCCCACGATGGGCGTGCCATCCGGGGTGGTCGGCCGCAGGCCGGTCCAGAACGTCGCCTCCTGCAGGTTGCCGCCGCGAGGATAAAGGTCGTTGATGATCATCTCCAGCGTTTCGCGCCGGCGTGGGTTCAGCGACAGGTCGTAGCCGGAAATTTCGGCCATGCCGCCGATGCGAATGCGGTTATCGAAACGGGTGATGGCCACCTTGTAGGTTTCGTCGAGGATGGTCGAGGTCGGTGCCATGCTGCCATCGACGATCGGAATGGTCATCGAGTAACCCTTGAGCGGGTACACCGGCGCGCGGATACCCAGCGGCTTGAGCAATTGCGGCGAATAGCTGCCCAGCGCCAACACGTAGCGATCGGCGGTTTCCAGCTTGCCGTCAATGAGCACACCATTGATGCGGTCGCCCGCGAAGTCCAGCCGCTGGATGGTCTGCCCGAAGCGGAATTCGACGCCCATCTGCCGGCACATCTCGGCCAGCCGAACGGTGAACATCTGGCAGTCGCCGGTCTGGTCGTTCGGCAGGCGCAGTGCGCCGGCCAGCAGGTCACCGGTGGCCGCCAGGGCAGGCTCGACGCGGGCGATGCCAGCTCGGTCGAGCACTTCGTAAGGCACGCCCTCACGCTTGAGCACATCGATGTCTTTGGCGGCGTTGTCCAGCTGCGCCTGGGTGCGGAACAGCTGGGTGGTGCCCAGGCTACGGCCTTCGTAGCTGATACCGGTATCGGCCCGCAGTTCGTCGAGGCAGTCACGGCTGTACTCGGACAGCCGCACCATGCGCTCCTTGTTGACGGCGTAGCGGCTGGCCGTGCAGTTGCGCATCATCTGCGCCATCCAGCGATACTGTTCGAGGTCGCCAGTGGCCTTTATCGCAAGCGGCGCGTGGCGCTGCATCAGCCACTTGATGGCTTTGAAAGGAATGCCTGGCGCGGCCCAGGGCGAGGCGTAACCCGGGGACACCTGGCCGGCATTGGCAAAGCTGGTTTCCAGAGCGACATCGGGCTGGCGGTCGACTACCACCACCTCGTGGCCCTCCCGGGCCAGGTAGTACGCACTGGTGACACCAATCACACCGCTGCCCAGCACCAGAATACGCATGATTACCCCTGTGGCGGCCGCACCGCCTGGCCAATTGGTTCGAAACGTTCAATGGCCGCAGTATAGAAAGCCCCAGCCAGTGCTTTTCACTGTATAGCTGGTTATATTTGGCGATAATTCTCGGCAAAAACCGCTTCAACGGAGGGGCATCGCCTGTGCGCACCCAGCATCAGAGCAAGCGCGAACTGGACAAGATCGATCGCAATATTCTGCGCCTGTTGCAGGCAGACGGGCGGCTGTCATTCACGGAGCTGGGGGAAAAGGTTGGCTTGTCCACCACACCCTGTACCGAGCGCGTGCGGCGCCTGGAGCGAGAGGGGATCATCATGGGCTATCACGCCCGCCTCAACCCACAGCAGCTCAAGGCCAGCTTGCTGGTGTTCGTCGAGATCAGCCTGGATTACAAGTCTGGCGACACCTTTGACGACTTCCGCCGCGCGGTGCTGAGGCTGCCGCATGTGTTGGAATGCCACCTGGTGTCGGGCGACTTCGACTATCTGGTCAAAGCGCGGATCTCCGAGATGGCTTCCTACCGCAAATTGCTGGGCGACATCCTGCTGAAGCTGCCGCATGTGCGTGAATCCAAAAGTTACATCGTGATGGAAGAGGTCAAGGAGAGCCTGAACCTGCCCGTTCCGGACTGACCCGTTGCCTGGGCACGGCCTCGCGCTTATCCTGCGTTAAATTTTCCAAACACCCAGGACGCCCCATGGCCGCCACTGAGCACACCGCCTCCTACTATGCAGCCAGCATCGGCCAGGCCCCCACCTGGCCAGCGCTCAGCGAAGACATTCAAGCCGACGTGTGCATCATCGGTGGCGGCTTCAGCGGCTTGAATACCGCCATTGAGCTGGCCGAGCGCGGCATGAGCGTGGTTCTGCTAGAGGGCCGGCGCATTGGCTGGGGCGCCAGCGGGCGCAACGGGGGCCAACTGATCCGCGGCGTGGGCCATGACGTCGAGCAGTTCCACAACATCCTGGGGGCCGAGGGCGTGCTGGCCCTCAAGCAGATGGGCCTTGAGGCCGTGGAGATCGTGCGCGAGCGGGTGCAACGCCACGGCATCGACTGCGACCTGGCCTGGGGTTACTGCGACCTTGCCAACAAGCCCCGCGAATACGAGGGGTTCGCCACCGACCAATGCGAACTGCGTAGCCTGGGCTATCGCCATGAAGTGCGGCTGATCCCCCAGCAGGAGCTGCACACCGTGATCGACGCACAAGGCTATGCGGGGGCGATGCTGGACATGGGCTCCGGGCACCTGCACCCGCTCAAGCTGGCATTGGGCGAGGCAGCGCTGGCGCAGCAGCTGGGTGCCAGGCTGTTCGAGCAATCGGCGGTGGTCGCGATCGACCATGGCCCACGCGTACGGGTGCGCACGGCGCACGGCAGCGTTCAGGCCAGCCACCTGGTGATCGCTTGCAACGCCTACCTGGGGGGGCTGGAACCCCGCCTTGCGGGCAAGGTGCTGCCCGCCGGCAGCTACATCATTGCCACCGAACGCCTACCCGCTGAGCTGGCCCATCGGCTGCTACCGCAAAACACCGCCATGTGCGACCAGAAGCTGACTGTCGATTATTTCAGGCTCTCAGCCGACAACCGCCTGTTGTTCGGTGGCGCCTGCCACTACTCCGGGCGCGACCCCAAAGATATCGCCGCCTACATGCGACCGAAAATGCTGCAGGTGTTTCCGCAGCTGGCCAACACCCGGATCGACTACCACTGGGCCGGGATGATCGGCATCGGCGCCAACCGCCTGCCACAGATCGGGAGCCTGAGCGACCACCCCAACGTGCACTACGCACAGGCCTATGCTGGCCATGGCGTGAACGCCACGCACCTGGCCGGCAAACTGCTCGCCGAGGCGATCTGCGGGCTGGAGGGTGGCGGCTTCGAGCTGTTCGCCAAGGTGCCGCACATGACCTTCCCCGGCGGGCGTTACCTGCGCTCCCCACTGCTGGCGCTGGGCATGCTCTGGCACCGCTTCAAGTCCTTGGGCTAGCCCAGCCAGAACGGCTTGCTGGCTTCGCCCAGAGCATCTGCACGGGTCAGCCCAAGGTCCTTGAGCTCACCGTCGCTCAGTTCGAGCAACTGGCGGCGGCTGCGCCAGCGGAACACGTACAGTGCGAAGCGGCTGCAGTAAGGCAGCCGCGGCTGAGGTTCACTGGGGCGGGCTCGCTCTACCGCCAGGGGTGGCCTGGGTAAAGCGACATCGTCGGCACTGGGCATGGTCGTCTCCTACACACGGATCTGTATGGAGAAAAAGCATGCCTTTTGCGCCCAACTGGATACAGACTCACAAAAACACATTATTTAGCATACAGATAACGAAGCGGTGGCTCTGTACGGCCATTAACGAATGTATCTGTATTGCTGCAGGGGGCTCGTCCGATGACGCTGTATGCCAAACTGGCGCAGGTGTTGCGCGAACGTATCGAGCAGGGGCTGTATCGCCCAGGCGACCGTTTACCCTCGGTGCGTTCCCTGAGCGTGGAGCACGGCGTGAGCCTGAGTACCGTGCAGCAGGCCTACCGCATACTCGAAGACGACGGCTTGGCAGAGCCGCGGCCGAAATCGGGCTATTTCGTGACAGCCAGCCGGTCCCTGCCATCGCTGCCATCGATCAGCAAGGCTACTCAGCGGCCTGTGGATATCTCGCAATGGGACCAAGTGGTCGAGCTGGTGCGGCAGCCCCCTGGCAAGCACGTGGTGCAACTGGGCCGTGGGTTGCCCGACATCTCCAGCCCTACGCTCAAGCCATTGCTGCGCAGCCTTGCTCGCCTGAGCAGGCGGCAGGACATGCCCGGCCTGTATTACGACACGCTCTATGGCACCGAAGCCTTGCGCGAGCAAGTGGCGCGCCTGCTGGTGGACGCCGGTTGCCGAGTCAGCCCTGAGGAGGTGCTGATTACCGCTGGCTGCCATGAAGCGCTGTCGTGCAGTGTGCGCGCAATTTGCCAGCCAGGAGACATCGTGGCGGTTGACTCCCCGAGCTTCTACGGCTCCATGCAGACCCTCCAGGGCCTGGGCCTCAAGGCGCTGGAAATACCGACCGACCCGCTCACCGGCATCAGCCTGGAGGCATTGGAGCTGGCACTGGAGCAATGGCCGATCAAGGCTATCCAGCTCAACCCCAACTGCAACAACCCATTCGGCTACATCATGCCCGAACCCCGTAAGCGGGAGCTGGTGAGCCTGGCACAGCGCTACGACGTGGCAATCATCGAAGATGATGTGTACGGCGACCTTGCCTATGACTACCCGCGGCCCAAGGCGATCAAGGCGTTCGACCAGGATGGCCGGGTGCTGATGTGCAGCTCGTTCTCCAAGACGCTGGCGCCGGGCTTGCGGGTGGGTTGGGTAGTGCCTGGGCGCTATCAGGAGCAGGTGACGCACATGAAGTACATCGGCAGCGGCTGCACCGCTACCCAGCCGCAACTGGCGATCGCCGATTTCGTCAGCGCCGGCCACTATGAGCCACATCTTCGGCGGATGCGCACGCAATACCAGCGCAGCCGCGACGAAATGACCGAATGGGTACGCCGCTATTTTCCAGCCAGCGCCCGGGTGACTCGCCCCAAAGGGGGCTTCATGCTGTGGATCGAGCTGCCTGAGCCCTTCGACAGCGTCGAGCTCAACGAGCGGGTAAAGCCCAAGGGCGTGCACATTGCCGTGGGCAATATCTTTTCGGCCGCGGGTAAATACCGCAACTGCCTGCGCATGAATTACGCGGCCAAGCCCAGCGCCCAGCTGGAGGCCGCCGTACGGCTGGTAGGCGAAACCGCATGCGGCCTTCTTGGCCAAACCCCGGCGGGGTAACTTGTGCCCGGCCGTATTGTCACATAGCCAATTTGCCCGGCCCCGGATCATATCTCTTGAAACGATTTGCCCTGCTTTTGCTGCTGTTCACAGCCCTGGCCGGCTGTTCCGTACATTACGGCCCGCGCCAGCCCAGCGAGATGTTGCCCGCCCAAAGCTCGGGGCTGGGGCGCCAGATCATGGCCCAGAGCCAGGCACATGGCGGCCAGTCGGGCTTTCACCTGCTGCCGCGCAGTGGCGACGCCTTCGGTGCGCGTGCCGAGCTCATCCATAACGCTCAGCGCAGCATCGACCTGCAGTACTACATCGTGCATGACGGCCTCAGCACCCGGGCGCTGCTCAACGAGCTCTTGGCCGCAGCCGACCGGGGGGTGCGCGTGCGCATCCTGCTCGACGACACCACCAGCGACGGCCTGGATGACCTGCTGGCAGCCCTGGCCAGCCATCCGGGCGTCGAAGTGCGGCTGTTCAACCCACTGCACCTGGGCCGCGCCAACGGCATGACCCGCGGCCTGGGCCGCTTGATGAACCTGTCGACCCAACACCGGCGCATGCACAACAAACTGATGATCGCCGATGACAGCGCCGCTGTAGTGGGCGGTCGTAACATCGGCGACGAGTACTTCGACGCCGAGCCGAACCTGAACTTCACCGACATGGACCTGCTGGGCACCGGCCCTGTAGCCCAGCAACTGGGCTACAGCTTCGACCAGTACTGGAACAGCCGCCTCAGCCGGCCGATTGGCGAGGTTTACGGGGCGCCCTCCAGCAGCAAGGCGCTGGCACGGCTGCGTACCGACTTGCAGGTGTCGCTCAAGCAAGCGCAGGTCAAGCGCAAGGCGCTTTATGACCGGCTGATGGCCTGGCAGCAACGGCCCCTGCTCGACCAGTGGCGCGAGCAACTGATATGGGCCAACGCTCAGGTGCTGTGGGATGCGCCGAGCAAGATTCTGTCGCGTGGCGAGCCTGATCCTCATCTGTTGCTTACCACCCAGTTGGCGCCTGAACTGCTGAAAGTGAACCAGGAGCTGGTGCTGGTCTCTGCCTACTTTGTGCCCCGCGAAACCGGCCTTCTGTACCTGACCGGGCGCGCTGATGCCGGCGTGCGCGTCAGCCTGCTCACCAATTCGCTGGAGGCTACCGATGTGCCCGCCGTGCATGGCGGCTACGCGCCGTATCGCAAGGCGCTGCTCGAACATGGGGTCAAGCTCTACGAGCTGCGGCGGCAGCCGGGTGACGAAGGCAAGTTCAGCTACCGGCTGCACGGCAGCTCCGACTCGAGCCTGCATACCAAAGCGATTATCCTGGACCAGCGCAAAGTGTTTCTCGGCTCGTTCAACTTCGACCCACGTTCGGTGCTGTGGAACACCGAGGTGGGCGTGATGGTAGACAGCCCGCAGCTGGCGCACGAAGCACGGGCGCTGGCGCTGCAAGGGATGTCGCCTACCCTGAGCTATCAGGTGAAGCTGGCGAACGGGCAACTGGTATGGGTGACCGAAGACGGAGGCCAGCTGCACACGTTGACCAAAGAGCCTGGCGGCTGGTGGCGAAGCTTCAACGCCTGGGTCAGCAAGGCGGTCGGGCTGGAGCGAATGCTGTAGCGTTCACTCGGCTCAGCACCACCAGAATGGCTGCGCCTGCGGCCATCATCCACGGCAGCGCATGGCCCGTCAGCCATTGGCTGCCGGCACCGGCCAACAAGGGGCCGAGCAGACAACCCAGGCCCCACAACTGAGCCACATGTGCGTTTGCGCGCACCAGCTCATCGTCGCGAAAGCGCTCGCCAATCAGCACCAACGCCAAGGTGAACAGGCCGCCTGCGCTGGCACCGAACACCACCCACAGTGGCCAGATCGACCAGTGATGGATGGCCAGCGGGATGATCAGGCTCGACAGCGTCAGCATGACCGCGCACCCCATGAACAGGCCTCCCCGCGACATGCGATCGGCCAGCGCGCCGATGGGCAACTGCAGGAACGCATCGCCCAGCACCACGGCGCTGACCATGTACAGTGCGATCTGCGTTGAATACCCCTGTTGCAGGCAGTAAACCGGCAGCAGCGTAAGAATCAGTGCTTCGAACCCTGCAAACAACGCAATGGCCCAGGCGATGCTGGGCAGGCGCTGGCAAAAGCGCGCCAGCTGGCCAAAGGTCACACGGGTGGCCTCTGCTGAGGGGGCGCCGCTGCGGCCAGCCAGCAGTACCGGAGCGACCAGCAGCAAGGTAGTGGCCAGCCAGAAGCCATAGTCGTGGCCGGTGCCGATAGCCCCCAGCAATAAGGGGCCGGCCAACTGGCTCAGGGCATAGCTGCAGCCATACAGCGCGACCAGCCGGCCGCGCCACTGCTCGACCACCAGTTGGTTGATCCAGCTTTCACCGAGGATGAACACCAGCGTGAGAATGCTGCCCAGCATCAGTCGCAGCACTACCCACAGCGGGTAGCTCGGCAGCAATGCCAGCAGCGCGATGGACACCGCACCGCCCACCAGGCAGTAGCGCATCAGCCGGGCCGTGCCGACCCAGGCGGCCAGGCGGCTGGACAGCGAAGCTCCCAGCAGCACACCCACCGCAGGCATGGCAGCCATCACCCCGATGGCGAAGGCGCCGTAGCCCCAGGCCTGGAGCCGTAGCGATACCAGCGGCATGCTCATGCCCAGCGCCAGCCCGACACTGAGCACCGATGCCAATACCGCGAAATAAGTCCCCCAGCGCATCGCCAGTCCCTCGGCGCGAGCCGAGGGCCGCGCATTGCGTGTGAGTCAGAGCTTGATCCAGGTCGCCTTGAGCTCGGTGTATTTGTCGAACGCGTGCAGCGATTTGTCGCGGCCATTGCCCGATTGCTTGAACCCACCGAACGGTGCGGTCATGTCACCGCCATCGTACTGGTTCACCCAAACGCTGCCTGCGCGCAGGGCCTTGGCGGTGAGGTGAGCCTTGGAAATGTCAGCGCTCCACACGGCCGCTGCCAGGCCATAAGGCGTGTCGTTGGCAATCGCCACGGCTTCTTCGGCGGTGTCGAACTCCAATACCGACAACACCGGGCCGAAAATCTCTTCCTTGGCGATGCGCATGGCATTGGTTACGCCGTCGAAGATGGTCGGCTCCACGTAGGTACCGCCGGTGTCTTCCATGATGCGCTTGCCGCCGACCACCAGCTTGGCACCTTCGCTGTGACCGGCATCGATATAGCCAAGCACCGTGTTCATCTGCTGGCCGTCTACCAAGGCACCTACGTTCGTGGCAGGGTCCAGTGGGTTGCCTGGCTTCCAGGCCTGCAACGCTTCGACCACCATCGGCAGGAAACGCGCCTTGATCGAGCGCTCTACCAAGAGCCGTGAGCCTGCGGTGCACACCTCACCCTGGTTGAAGGCGATGGCGCTGGCAGCGGCTTCGGCAGCCGCCTGCAGGTCAGGAGCGTCGGCAAACACGATGTTGGGGCTCTTGCCGCCGGCCTCCAGCCACACCCGCTTCATGTTCGATTCACCTGCATACACCATCAGTTGCTTGGCGATCTTGCTGGAGCCCGTGAATACCACCGTATCGACGTCCATGTGCAGGGCCAAGGCCTTGCCTACCGTGTGGCCGTAGCCGGGCAGCACGTTGAGCACGCCTTTGGGAATGCCGGCCTCGATCGCCAGTTGCGCCACACGCAACGCGGTGAGGGGGGATTTTTCAGAAGGTTTGAGCACCACCGAGTTGCCAGTAGCCAGCGCCGGCCCAAGCTTCCAGCTGGCCATCATCAGCGGGAAGTTCCACGGTACGATGGCAGCGACCACGCCTACCGGCTCGCGCGTGACCAGGCCCAGCTGATCGTGGGGCGTCGCGGCAACTTCGTCGTAGAGCTTGTCGATCGCCTCGCCGCTCCAGGCCAGGGCATTGGCCGAGCCTGCCACATCGATGTTCAACGAGTCGCTGATCGGTTTGCCCATGTCCAGGGTCTCGAGCAGCGCCAGCTCCTCGGCATGCTCACTGATCAGCGCGGCGAAGCGAATCAGCGTAGCCTTGCGTTTGGCCGGCGCCAGGCGCGACCACACACCTGAATCGAATACCTTGCGGGCATTTTCCACGGCGCGGTTGGCATCGGCCAGGTCACAGCTGGCCACCTTGGCCAAGAGGCGACCATCGATGGGGCTCAGGCAATCGAACACGGCTTTGTCTGCCGCATCGGTGTACTGGCCGTCGATGAAGGCGCGGCCTTCGATCTTCAGGGTCAGAGCGCGCTGCTCCCAATCGGAACGGGTCAGGGTGGTCATGGAGGTCTCCTGTGATGAAAGCGCGGGCCGCCGAAAGGCAGGCTGCGGTGGAAAGAGGCCCGTACAGCTTAGACGATCACCCGCTTGCACGGCCATGGCGATTTTCAATATTTTTGACAAAGAGCCAGAATTTATCCATAAGCGTATTTTTTATTAAACACTCTAGAGCCCTGACCATGAACATCGATGCCATCGTGGATTTTGCCGCTTCTACGCCCGCCGCCGAGCGCTATACCCCGGCGCAGGAGAAGGTGCTGGCCGGCCAGCCAGCGCAAACGGTGTACAACCACTACTCCAGCCCATGCGCGCAATTTCACGCCGGCGTTTGGGAAGGCGAGTGTGGCAAATGGCTGGTCAATTACACCGAACACGAATACTGCGAGATCACCCAAGGCGTGTCGGTGATCCGTGATACAGACGGCAATGCACGCACGGTGCGAGCAGGTGATCGCTTCGTGATTCCGGCGGGGTTTCGTGGCAGTTGGGAAGTGCTGGAAGCCTGTCGCAAGGTTTACGTGCTGTTCGAGGCCCGTGAGCAATAAGTCTTCCTCGAAGGGCCCGCTCCTGCTTGAGCATCTGACCTTGCCCGGCCTAGTTGGGCAGGGCATTCATGCACAAGGAGGTTCACATGAACAACGATGCTGTCCGCACCACGCTGGCGCACCTGGTCGGCACTGTCTACACCTCGCACACCAAGGCGACCATCAGCGCCCTGACTGGGCGCCTGCGCGTGGTAGGCCCAGGCGAAATCAGCACCCGGGAATTCGACCCACAGCGCATTCACATCCAGGCGGATGATCAGGGCAGGATCCTCGGGTTCGTCTTCGCCTGACGCTGGCCTGAAACGAAAAAACCGCTCCTGGGAGCGGTTTTTTCTTGGGAAACAAGACCATTACTTGATCTTGGCTTCCTTGTAGATCACGTGCTTACGAACGACCGGATCGTACTTCTTGATTTCGATCTTGTCGGGGGTAGTACGTTTGTTCTTGTCGGTGGTGTAGAAGTGGCCAGTACCAGCGCTCGACACCAGACGGATCAATTCACGCATGATTCTCTCCCTTAAACCTTCTGACCAGCGCGACGCAGGTCAACCAGAACGGCTTCGATGCCGCGCTTGTCGATGATGCGCATGCCTTTTGCGGAAACGCGCAGACGCACGAAACGCTTCTCGGACTCGACCCAGAAGCGGTGATGCTGCAGGTTCGGCAGGAAACGACGACGGGTTTTGTTGTTTGCGTGGGAAATGTTGTTCCCGGTTACCGGACCCTTACCGGTAACTTGACAGACTCTCGACATGCCTCAGCCCTCTAAACCACATGCCCAACCCGGCATGGGTTGGCCGCTTAATCTCTAGTCATTGGCGCCAAGGCGCCGTAATCCGGGGCGCTGAAGAGGGCTCGCCACCTGTGCGAACGCCATGACCCCGGAAAAGAGCGCTGCTTTATACCAGAAAGGCGGGCGCACAACAACAGCGCCCACCGCTGAAAACTTACCAGGGTGCCGCGCGGTCCATGCCCATGGGCGCTGCGCTCAAATGACCGCTCGTCGAGGCTTGCATACAAAGTTTTCGTGACAGGCCGCCGCCCACGGCTCTAGGGTAGAGCCTTTACCAGACTGCACAGGCAGATGGCCGTTATCTCATAGCCAAGGAACCGACCCATGCGTCTCGCGATCAAGCCGCTGCTGCTGGCCTGCTTCATGCTTCCCTTCGCCGTCCAGGCCAAGCCCCTTAGCGTGTGCACCGAAGCCAGCCCCGAGGGCTTCGATGTGGTGCAGTACAACTCCCTGACCACCACCAACGCCTCGGCGGACGTGCTGATGAACCGCCTGGTAGAGTTCGACGCCAAAGCCGGCAAGGTGGTCCCGAGCCTGGCCGACAGCTGGGCGGTTTCCCCCGATGGCCTGCAGTACACCTTCAAGCTGCACCCCGGCGTGAAATTTCACACCACGCCGTATTTCAAACCCACGCGTACGCTTGATGCCAGTGACGTGCTACAGAGCT
This sequence comes from Pseudomonas sp. URIL14HWK12:I12, assembly GCF_003097135.1. GTDB lineage: Bacteria > Pseudomonadota > Gammaproteobacteria > Pseudomonadales > Pseudomonadaceae > Aquipseudomonas. The sequence continues at coordinate 64,346 of NZ_QEQL01000003.1, read as the reverse complement.
TCCAGCGCATGCTCGACCCAGCCAACCCCTGGCATAAGGTGGCCCAGAGCGGTTACCCGCACGCGCAGTCTATGCAGCTTCCGGCGCTGATCAAGGCCATCGACGCGCCGGACCCGATGACGGTGCGTTTTACTCTCAACCACCCTGAGGCCACCTTCCTGGCAACGCTGAGCATGGGCTTTGCGTCCATCTACTCGGCTGAATATCAGGCTCAGCTGCTCAAGGCTGGCACGCCCGAGAAGCTCAACACCCAGCCCATCGGCACCGGCCCGTTCGTGTTCGGCCGGTATCAGAAAGACGCGGTGATTCGCTACAAGGCCAACCCCGACTACTTTGCCGGCAAGCCTGCCTCAGACCCGCTGATCTTTGCCATCACCACGGACCCAACCGTGCGCCTGCAACGGCTCAAGGCGGGTGAATGCCAGATCGCATTGTCGCCCAAGCCCCAGGACATCGCCGTCGCTGCCCAGGACAGCAACCTCAAAACGGTGAAGACGCCGGCCTTCATGACCGCTTTCGTGGCGCTCAATACCCAACACCCCCCCCTGGACAAGCCAGAGGTGCGCCAAGCTATCAATCTGGCCTTCGATAAGACCAGCTACCTCAAGGCGGTGTTCGAAGGCACCGCCGACAAAGCGGACGGGATCTACCCGCCTACCACCTGGAGCTACGACAAGAGCGCCACGCACTACGCCTACGCGCCCGACAAAGCTCGCGCGCTGCTCGCCAAGGCCGGCCTCAAGGATGGCTTCAGCACCACGATCTGGACCCGCCCGACGGGCAGCCTGCTCAACCCTAACCCGGCCCTGGGCGCGCAGATGCTGCAGGCGGATCTGGCCAAGGTGGGCATCAAGGCCGAGATCCGCGTACTGGAATGGGGCGAGCTGATCCGCCGCGGCAAGGCCGGAGAACACGACCTGCTGTTCATGGGCTGGTCGGGTGACAATGGCGACCCTGATAACTTCCTCAGCCCCCAGTTCAGTTGCGCGGCGGTGCAGTCGGGTACCAACTTTGCCCGTTACTGCAGCCCGGAGCTGGACAAGCTCATCAGCCAGGGCAAGGCGACCACTGATCAAGCCAAGCGCTCGGCGCTGTACCAGAAGGCCCAGGCACTGATCGCCGACCAGGCCCTGTGGGTGCCGCTGGCTCACCCGACCGTCACGGTGCTTGAGCGGTCGGGCGTCGAAGGCTACGTGCCCAGCCCCTTCGGCCGGCAAGACTTCGCGCCCGTGCGCGCCGACTGATGGCTACATCAGCCCCTTGGCGAGCATCGACAGCGGCTCGCCATCGCCGACGATGAAATGGTCGAGCACCCGCACGTCGACCAGCCCCAGCGCATCGCGAATGCGGTGTGTGAGGGCGACGTCGGCCTTGCTGGGTTCGGCCACCCCTGACGGGTGGTTATGGCACAGGATCAAGGCGGCCGCGTTATGCGCCAGCGCCCGCTTGACCACCTGGCGCGGGTAGACGCTGGCACTGTCTATCGAGCCGTGGAACAGGGCCTCATAGGCCAGCACGCGGTGGCGCGCATCGAGAAACAGGCAGGCGAAGACTTCGTGGGGTTCATGGCGCAGCGTCGCTTTCAGGTAGTCGCGCACTGCGCCAGGGCTCTCCAGCGCACCGCCGCGCGACAGCGTGGTCGCCAAGTGCCGGCGGGCCATTTCAAGCACTGCCTGAAGCAGTGTGTACTTGGCATTGCCCAAGCCTGGGATGGCGCAGAAACTCGCGCTATCGGCTTCGAGCAGGCCTCGCAGCCCTCCGAAATGCTGCAATACCAGGCGCGCCAGATCGACTGCACTGTGCCCCCGCACCCCAGTGCGCAGAAAGATCGCCAGCAGCTCGGCGTCTGAAAGGCTGGCCGCGCCATAGGCCAGCAGTTTCTCCCTTGGCCGCTCCTGCGCAGGCCAATCACGTATGCTCATGGGTCGCTCCTTGCTCACTGGGCTGGCCGCTGTTCCGTCAACGGCGCTGTGGTATCTTAGCCCGGTTTCTACGCGGCGCCCGGCGCTGCGTGCCTCTCCTCCGAAACCAAGGCAGGCTTATGCAGCGGCTGTATCGAAAACGCATCGTACTTGGCGTTGGCGGCGGCATCGCCGCCTACAAAAGCGCAGAGCTGGTACGGCGCCTTCTGGAGCACGGCGCCGAAGTGCGCGTGGTAATGACCCGCGGCGGCAGTGAATTCATCACGCCCCTGACCCTGCAAGCGCTGTCGGGCCATCCTGTGCACATGGACCTGCTCGACCCGGCGGCCGAAGCCGCCATGGGCCATATCGAGCTCGCCCGCTGGGCAGACCTGGTGCTCATCGCCCCGGCAACCGCTGACCTGATCGCGCGCCTGGCCCAAGGCCTGGCCAATGACCTTCTCACCACCCTGGTGCTGGCCACCGATGCAACCGTCGCGTTGGCGCCGGCCATGAACCAGGCCATGTGGCGCGACCCGGCCACCCAGGAAAACCTCGAGCGCCTCGTTGGGCGCGGCATGAAGCTCTTCGGCCCGGCGGCCGGCAGCCAGGCCTGCGGCGACGTAGGCCTGGGCCGTATGCTTGAGCCCACCGAACTGGCGCTGTGCGCTGCCGAGTGCTTCCAGCACCTGGCGCTCACCGGCAAGCACGTACTGATCACTGCGGGCCCCACCCAGGAAAACATCGACCCGGTGCGTTACATCACCAACCACAGCTCAGGCAAGATGGGCTTCGCATTGGCCGAGGCGGCCGTCGAAGCGGGTGCCCGGGTGACGCTGGTTACCGGCCCAGTCCACCTGCCCACACCTGACCGCGCACAGCGGGTCGATGTGGTCAGCGCCCGTGACATGCTCGCGGCCTGTGAGGCGGCAATGCCATGTGACATCTTCATCGCCTCGGCCGCTGTGGCCGACTACCGCCCCGAAGTGGTAGCGCCGCACAAGCTCAAGAAAGACCCCACCACCGGTGACGGCATGCTCCTGCAGATGGTGCGTAACCCGGACATCCTGGCCACCGTTGCCGGCCGCCCGGACCGCCCCTTCAGCGTCGGCTTCGCCGCCGAAACCGAACACCTGCTCGACTACGCGGCGCGCAAGCTCAAGGACAAGAACCTCGACTTGATCGTCGCCAACGACGTCGCCAACCCGAGCATCGGTTTCAATAGCGAGGAAAACGCCTGCAGCGTCATTGACCGCGCGCTCCACATCCAGATGTTGGCGCAGACCAGCAAGGGCAAGATCGCCCGCCAGCTGGTCGCGCTGATCGCCGAACGAACCTCCCAGGCCTCCTAAGACCATGCACGCACTGCAAGCCAAGATCCTCGACCCCCGCCTGGGCAGCGAATTCCCGCTGCCTGCCTATGCCACGCAAGGCTCCGCCGGCCTCGACCTGCGCGCTATGCTTGCGCAAAGCGCCACCCTTGAGCCGGGTCAGACCTTGCTGATCCCCACGGGCCTTTCCATCTACATTGCCGACCCGAATCTTGCCGCGCTGGTATTGCCGCGCTCAGGCCTGGGCCACAAGCACGGCATCGTGCTGGGCAACCTGGTGGGTTTGATCGATTCCGACTACCAAGGCGAGCTGATGGTGTCGTGCTGGAACCGTGGCCAGAGCGCTTTCACCATTCCGGTGGGCGAGCGTATCGCACAGCTGGTGCTGGTCCCGGTGGTGCAAGCGCGCTTTGAGCTGGTGGAAACATTCGACGAAAGCCAGCGCGGCAGCGGCGGGTTCGGCCATACCGGGACCCATTGAGGCGCGTTTTTTCAGGAAGATTCTCGCGGAGACGCTCAGTGAAAGGCATCGCACGTAAAGCCGTACAGCAAGCCCCTTCGGCCGGTGTCGAGCCCGCCGACAACCTGGCGTCTCTGATGCGCCCCGCCATGATCATCGCTGTGCTTGGCGTGCTGATCGCTGCCGTGCTCATCTGGGTCGGCCTGCCCGGCCCCTCACAGCAAGCCTGGCGTTGGCAACTGGCACAAAGCTTTGGTAACGCCCAGGCCAGCAGCGTGCGCCAGGCCTTGGCCCAGTTGAGTGCCGACACCCAGGCGGCTGCAACTGACCCAGCGCTGGCAGCGGTGCTGCAGAGCGGTGACACCGCGCGGTTGCGCAATGCCGAGACGGCCTTGCGCTTTCGCGACGGCGTGATCGACGCTGTGCTCACCCCCAGCGGCCAGGGCGTGCCCGACGACACCCGCGCCGCGCCGATCACCTATGCCACCCTCGACCTGATGCGCCGTGCCGAGAGCGGCCCGCAGCCGCTGGAGGCGCGCCAGGTGGGCCAGCGCTGGTTGGTGTACGGCGCCGCACCGGTGCGCAGCGGCGAACGGGTGGTCGGCAGCCTGGTGCTGGTCTTCGACATGCAGCGCCTGGCTCGCAGCCTGCCGCCCATGGCCGCCGATGCCGGGCTGTTCCAGGTGCAGCAGCGCTTTGCCGATACCGCGCCGATGACCCTGCTGCAACGCGGCAATACCGCCCAGGGTCCCTCCAGTGATTACGAGCTGGGCAACGCCAACTGGAGCGCACGTTTCACTGCCGGCAGTGCCTTCGAAGCGCCCTTGCCGTGGCTGAGCTGGGTGCTGATGGCAGTGGCGGCGCTGGTGGCGCTCGGCGCCTTCTGGTTAGGCGCGTCGCTGGCCGTGGGCAAGCTGCGCAGCCTGGTACGCGAAGACGCCCGACAATTGGCCCAGCTGATCCAAGAACTATCCGGCGGCAAAGCCGTCAAAGCGTTCAGTCTGCGCCTGGCAGAGCTGAACGGGCTCGCAGCGAGCCTTGCTCGCTTCTCCGTTCGCGACCGCCCGACCAGCCCCGCCGCCAAAGCGGGCAGCACTCGCGACACGGGCAGCGATGCCCAGGGCGCACCGGCACCCAGCTGGGTAACCCCGTCGCTCAAGGACTCTGAAATTCTCGACGTCGATATCCTCGACGATCAGGACCCCCTGCGAATGGAGCACCCTCTCGCTATGAACAGCATTGCAAACGCCGCCCCCACGCTGCCTGCCAGCATCTTCCGCGCCTATGACATCCGCGGCATCGTTGGCGATACGCTGACTGCCGAAACTGCGTACTGGATCGGCCGGGCCATCGGCTCGCAAAGCATTTCCCAGGGTGAGCCCCACGTTTCGGTGGGGCGCGATGGCCGGCTGTCGGGGCCGGAGCTGGTCGCGCAACTGATCCAGGGCCTGGCCGATGCTGGCTGCCATGTCAGTGACGTAGGCCTGGTGCCCACTGGCGCGCTGTATTTCGCGGCCAACGTGCTCAAAGGCAAGTCGGGCGTGATGCTCACCGGCAGCCACAACCCCTCGAACTACAACGGTTTCAAGATCATCATCGCGGGCGACACCCTGGCCAACGAGCAGATCCAGAAGCTGTATCAGCGCATTCGCGACAATGACCTGGCCAGCGGCCAGGGCAGCGTTGAAAAGGTCGACATCCTGTCGCAGTACGAGGCCTACATCCGCAAGGACATCGCCCTGGCGCGCAAGCTCAAGGTGGTAGTGGACTGCGGCAACGGCGTTGGCGGCGTGATCGCCCCGCAGCTGATCGAAGCATTGGGTTGTGAAGTGATTCCGCTGTTCAGCGAAGTCGATGGCAACTTCCCCAACCACCACCCCGACCCGGGCAAGCTGGAAAACCTCGAAGACCTCATCGCCAAGGTCAACGAAACCGGTGCCGACCTGGGCCTGGCTTTCGACGGCGATGCCGATCGCGTCGGCGTGATCACCAACAAGGGCAACGTTGTTTTCCCTGACCGTTTCCTGATGCTGCTGGCGCAGGACGTGCTGTCGCGCAACCCGGGCGCGGATGTGATCTTCGACGTCAAGTGCAGCCGCCGCCTGACCCCGTTGATCAGCGGTTGGGGTGGCCGCCCGGTGATGTGGAAGACCGGCCACTCGCTGATCAAGAAGAAGATCCGCGAAAGCGGCGCCCTGCTTGCCGGTGAAATGAGCGGCCATATCTTCTTCAAAGAGCGCTGGTTCGGCTTTGACGACGGTATCTACGCTGCCGCCCGCCTGCTGGAAATTCTCAGCCAGAAGAAAGAGACCGCCGAGGCGGTGTTCGATACCTTCCCGAATGATGTTTCCACTCCGGAAATCAACATTAATGTGACCGAAGAAGGTAAATTCGCCATCATTGATGCGTTGCAAAAAGACGCCCAGTGGGGCGAGGCGAACCTGACCACCATTGACGGTGTTCGAGTCGACTATCCCAAGGGCTGGGGCCTGGTTCGTGCATCGAATACAACCCCGGTATTGGTGCTGCGCTTTGAAGCCGACGACGAAGTTGAGATCGAGCGGATCAAATCCGTTTTCCGTGAACAGCTCAAGGCGGTGCAGCCCGACATTCAAATCCCGTTCTGATCATTCCCTCACCAGGAGCCCTGCATGACCCTCGATCGCGATGCCGCCGCCAACGTTGCCAAGGTACTGTCTGAAGCGTTGCCCTACATTCGACGCTTCGTCGGCAAGACACTGGTGATCAAGTACGGTGGCAACGCCATGGAAAGCGAGGAGCTCAAAACAGGCTTCGCTCGTGATGTGGTGTTGATGAAAGCGGTCGGTATAAACCCGGTGGTCGTGCACGGCGGCGGGCCGCAGATCGGTGATCTGCTCAAGCGCCTGGAGATCGAGAGCCATTTCGTCGACGGGATGCGCGTTACCGATGCCAAGACCATGGACGTGGTGGAAATGGTGCTTGGGGGTCAGGTCAACAAGAGTATCGTGACCTTGATCAACCGCCATGGCGGCAGCGCGATCGGCTTGACCGGCAAGGACGCCGAGCTGATCCGCGCGCGCAAGTTGACCGTCACTCGCCAGACCCCGGAAATGACCAAGCCGGAAATTATCGACATTGGCCATGTGGGTGAAGTCGCCAGCGTTAATACCGACCTGCTGAACATGCTGGTCAAGGGCGATTTCATTCCGGTGATCGCGCCCATCGGCGTGGGCGCCAACGGCGAGTCGTACAACATCAACGCCGACCTGGTGGCGGGCAAGGTGGCCGAGGCCTTGCAGGCTGAGAAGCTGCTTCTGCTGACCAACATTGCCGGCCTGATGGACAAGGACGGCAAGGTACTGACTGGCCTGACTACCGAGCAGGTCGACGGCCTGATTGCCGACGGCACCATCTACGGCGGCATGCTGCCGAAGATTCGCTGCGCACTGGAAGCAGTGCAGGGCGGTGTCACCAGCTCGCACATCATCGATGGCCGCGTGCCCAATGCCGTGCTGCTGGAGATCTTCACCGACAGCGGCGTTGGCACGCTGATCAGCAATCGCAAGCACGCCTGAAGCCGAGCGGTGCTCACTGATTGGTCAGTAGTGTTTCCAACCTGGCCCGCTGCTGTTCGTAGCTGGCTGCCAGGCTAATTTTTTGCTGCTCGAACCCGGCTAACTGCTGGCCTATTTCGGCCTGTTGCCGGCGCACGCTGTCGATCTGGCCCCCCAGCGCTGCGGGCACCGGCTGATTGCTACGCTCGATGGCCGCTGCCTGGCTCTGCAACGACGCCTGCTGCTGCTGAAGCAGTTGCAGGCGGTTTCGGGCAAGGCTGGCCTGGTTGTCCAAATCAGCCAGGCGCCGGGTTTTCTCTTTATCCAGATCTTCGAGGGACGGATAGCGATCGAGCAGTTCGCTGTCGGCCTGAGCCTTGGCCTGCGCCGCCTGGCGAACCTGTAGCTCGGCAGCGGTGGGCGCAGGGGCGACGGTCTGGATCACCCGGCCCTGGGTATTGAGCACCTGGTAGCCTTTGGAGACATATTCCGGAGGTACGCCCTGCGTATCGAGTACCGTGACACCGCGGCTGTCGGTGTAACGGTAGAGGCGCACGCCCGGCGCGTCGCCGGGCGCGGCCAGCGACCAGCCTGGCACAGCCAGCACCGCCACCAGCAGCCAGCGGCGCATCAGATACCGTACTGCGCGCGATAGGCTTCGACGGCGGGCAGGTGTTGCTTGAGCTGGGCGTCGTCGGCCAGGTATTCGAGCACTTGGTCGAGCGAGACGATGCTCACCACTGGAATACCGAAATCACGCTCCACTTCCTGGATTGCCGAAAGCTCAGCCTTGCCACGCTCCTGTCGGTTCAGCGCGATGAGCACACCAGCAGCCCGCGCCTGCTGAGCGGTGATGATCTGCATCACTTCACGGATGGCGGTACCTGCAGTGATTACGTCGTCGATGATGAGCACGTCGCCGGTGAGCGCCGCGCCCACCAGGCTGCCACCTTCGCCGTGATCCTTGGCTTCCTTGCGGTTGAAGCACCATGGCACATCGCGCTGATGCTGCTCGGCCAGCGCGACCGCGGTGGCCGATGCCAAGGGGATGCCTTTGTAGGCGGGGCCGAACAGCACGTCGAATGCCAGGCCGCTTTCAACCACGGCCGCAGCGTAATACTTGCCCAGTTGCGCCAGTGCGCTGCCGGTATTGAACAGGCCGGCATTGAAGAAGTAGGGGCTGGTGCGGCCCGACTTCAAAGTGAACTCACCGAAACGCAGAACACCGCGTTCGATGGCAAAACGAATGAATTCGCGCTGATAGGCGTGCATGTAAAAGCCCCGGATACTACGGATTTAGCTAATTAAGTTGACCTCGGGTATCATACACGCACGAGATTTACGAGGCCATTTATGCGGATCATCAGTGTGAACGTTAATGGGATTCAGGCAGCGGTCGAGCGCGGTTTGCTCAGTTGGCTGCAAGCCCAGAATGCCGACGTCATCTGCGTGCAGGATACCCGCGCTTCCGCCTTCGAACTGGACGATTCAGCCTACCAACTGGACGGCTATTTCCTGTATGCCGCTGATGCCGAAGTCCCTGCCCAGGGTGGTGTCGCGTTGTATTCCCGTTTGCAGCCGAAAGCGATCATCAACGGTCTTGGGTTCGAAACCTGCGACCGCTTCGGGCGTTACCTGCAAGCCGATTTCGACAAGGTCAGCATCGCGACCTTGCTCTTTCCTTCCGGGCGGGGCGGCGATGAAGACCTGAATCAAAAATTCAAGTTGATGGACGACTTCGCGCGCTACATGGACAAACAACGCCGCAAGCGCCGCGAATATATCTATTGCGGCTCGCTCTACGTGGCGCAGCAGAAACTCGACGTGAAGAACTGGCGCGACAGCCAGCAGTCGCCAGGCTTCCTGGCGCCGGAGCGCGCCTGGATGGACGAGATCGTCGGCACCATGGGGTATGTGGACGCGCTGCGCGAAGTCAGCCGCGAGGGTGATCAATACAGTTGGTGGCCCGACAGCGAGCAAGCCGAGATGCTTAATCTGGGCTGGCGCTTCGACTACCAGTTGCTCACCCCTGGCCTGCGTCGCTTCGTGCGCAATGCCCGGCTGCCGCGCCAACCGCGCTTCAGCCAGCACGCGCCGTTCATTGTCGACTATGACTGGACGCTGACCATCTAAGCCTCAAGCTACAAGCTCAATGCTGGTAGCTCGAGGTTTGCAGCTTCTCAGGCGTCTTCCAATGCCGCTTTCTGTACCGCGAACAGCTCGGTAACGCCTTTTTGGGCCAATGCCAGCATGGCATTGAGCTCGACGGGCTGGAACGGTGCGCCTTCGGCAGTGCCTTGCACTTCGATGAAGCCCCCTTCGCTGGTCATCACCACGTTCAGGTCCGTTTCGGCGGCAGAGTCTTCGAGGTAGTCCAGGTCGAGCACTGGCTCGCCTTGATAGATGCCTACCGACACGGCGCCGATCATCTGCTTGAGCGGGTCGCCATGCTTGAGGCCACCGCGCTTCTTCACCACCTTGAGTGCATCCACCAGGGCCACCATGGCGCCAGTGATGGACGCGGTACGGGTGCCGCCGTCGGCCTGGATCACATCGCAGTCGACATAGAGCGTGATGTCGCCCAGCTTGGTCATGTCCAAGGCTGCGCGCAGCGAGCGGCCGATCAGGCGCTGGATCTCCAGAGTGCGGCCTCCCTGCTTGCCCTTGCTGGCTTCGCGCTGGTTACGCTCGCCGGTGGCGCGCGGCAGCATGCCGTATTCAGCGGTCAGCCAGCCTTGCCCCTGGCCTTTGAGAAAGCGCGGCACCCCGCTCTCGACGCTGACGGTACACACCACCTTGGTGTCGCCGAACTCCACCAGCACCGACCCTTCGGCGTGCTTGGTGTAATGGCGGGTGATGCGGATCGGGCGGAGTTGATCGGCGGCGCGACCGCTTGGACGTTTCATCTGGATACCTGTAGCTGGCGGAAAACGAGGCGACAGTATAGGGCTCAAGTCGCCAGGGTCACACCCCGGGGTTGCTCCGGTTTGGGAGAGCATGCACCGTTAGGCTACACTTCACCGCCTCGCATCCACTGGCCGTGAACGATTCGTGGCCCTGCCCTTTCTGGAGAACCGTGCCATGATCCACAGCATGACCGCCTTCGCGCGGGCCGAACGCGCCAGCGCCCACGGCACCCTCAGCTGGGAAGTGCGCTCGGTGAACCATCGTTACCTCGAGCCTCACCTGCGCCTGCCCGATGCCCTGCGCGACCTGGAAGGCGCTGTACGCGATGTGCTGCGCCAGCAGCTTTCGCGCGGCAAGGTCGAGTGCACCCTGCGCCTGGTCGAAGAAACCAGCCGCGCCGCGCCGAAGGTCGACACGGCCCGCGCCACTCAATTGATCGCTGCAGCCGAAGCGGTATCAGCCCTGATCGCCCGCCCTGCGCCGATCAACCCGCTCGAGGTTCTGGGCTGGCCGGGCGTGCTGCAGAGCGAAGGCGCCGACCTGCAAGCGCTGAGCGAGCAGGCCACGGCGTTATTCTCCGAGGTGCTGGCCGAGTTGAAGGCGGGGCGCGAGCGCGAAGGCCAGGAGCTCGCACGGCTGATTGGCGAGCGCCTTGACGCCATGCAATCGGAGGTGGCTGCATTGCGCGCCCTGGTCCCTCAGATGTTGGCGCTGCAACGGCAGAAGATTCTCGACCGCTTCACCGAGCTCAAGGCGGAGGTCGACCCTCAGCGGCTCGAGCAGGAACTTGTGCTGCTGGCCCAGAAGAGCGATGTCGCCGAAGAGCTGGACCGCCTCAGCACCCATATCCAGGAAGTGCGGCGAGTGCTCAAGGCCGGCGGCGCTGCTGGCAGGCGCCTGGACTTTCTGATGCAGGAACTCAACCGCGAGGCGAACACCCTGGGCTCCAAGGCGTTCGACCCACGCAGCACGCAAGCGGCGGTCAACCTGAAGGTGCTGATCGAGCAGATGCGTGAACAAGTGCAGAACATTGAATAAGGCCCAGCCATGACCCAAAGTACCGGAACCCTCTATATCGTTTCCGCGCCGTCTGGCGCCGGCAAGACCAGCCTGGTCAAGGCCCTGATCGACGCTCAACCCGACATTCGCGTCTCTGTGTCGCACACCACCCGTGCCATGCGCCCGGGCGAAGCCGATGGTGTGAATTACCATTTCGTTAGCCGCGAGGCCTTCCTGGCGCTGGTCGAAAAAGGTGACTTCCTCGAACACGCCGAGGTGTTCGGCAACCTGTACGGCACCTCCCGGAGCACGCTGGAGCAGACCCTGCAAAGCGGCATCGACCTGATCCTGGAGATCGACTGGCAGGGCAGCGAACAGGTGCGCCGGCAGATTCCCGGCACCCGCTCGATCTTCATCCTGCCACCGAGCCGGCAAGCGCTGCGCCAGCGCCTGACCAATCGCGGCCAGGACAGCGATGAGATCATCGAAGGGCGCATGCGTGAAGCGGTGAGCGAAATGCAGCACCATGTCGAGTACGATTACCTGGTGATCAATGACGATTTCGCCACCGCGCTGGAAGACCTCAAGGCGATCTTCCGCGCCAATCGACTCCAGCATAAACTGCAGGCTCAACGCCATGGAGCGTTGCTGAGCGAGCTGCTGTAAAGCGTCGCCGCCCGCGCCACCGGGCGGTAGCCCCTTCCATTAATGGCGGCGTTTTTCTAGACTATCGAGTCCGCTCGCCCGTTCTGGGCGCTGCCCACTGTATTCGCTACGAGGAACACCATGGCTCGCGTGACCGTTGAAGACTGCCTTGACCACGTCGATAACCGCTTCGAGCTGGTCATGCTCGCGACCAAGCGCTCGCGCCAATTGGCTACCGGCGGCAAAGAGCCGAAGGTAGGTTGGGAGAACGACAAGCCGACCGTTGTGGCGCTGCGCGAAATCGCAGCAGGCCTGGTCGACTACGACGTGATTGCCGAAGCCGAAATCGTCGATGAAGAGCCGCTGTTCACCGCCTTCGAGGACGACACCAACGAGGCCATCTGATACATGCCCAGTCGACCGCAGCCGGCCACCGCGCCGCGCAGGCAGGAGCGCTGATCTTGCCCGGCATTGACGCACTCGCCGATCGCCTGTCGACTTACCTCGGCAAGGACCAGATCAACCTGGTCCGCCGAGCGTATTATTACGCCGAGCAAGCCCATGACGGCCAACGCCGTCGCAGCGGCGAACCCTACGTCACGCACCCGCTGGCGGTGGCCAATATCCTGGCCGACATGCACATGGACCATCAAAGCCTGATGGCCGCCATGCTCCATGATGTGATCGAAGACACCGGCATCGCCAAGGAAGCACTGAGCTCCCAGTTTGGCGAAACCGTCGCCGAACTCGTCGACGGGGTCAGCAAGCTGACCCAGATGAACTTCGAAACCAAGGCCGAAGCTCAGGCCGAGAACTTCCAGAAAATGGCCATGGCCATGGCACGCGACATACGCGTGATCCTGGTCAAGCTGGCCGACCGCTTGCACAACATGCGCACCCTGGAAGTGCTCTCCGGCGAAAAACGCCGGCGCATCGCCAAGGAAACCCTGGAGATCTACGCCCCCATCGCCAATCGCCTGGGCATGCACAACGTGCGCGTGGAATTCGAAGACCTGGGTTTCCAGGCGATGTACCCGATGCGCTCGGAGCGCATTCACCAGGCGGTGAAGCGCGCACGGGGCAACCGCAAGGAAATCGTCGCCAAGATCGAGCAGTCCCTCAAGCACTGCCTGGGCGTCGACGGCATCGATGGTGATGTCAGTGGCCGCCAGAAGCACCTGTACGGCATCTACAACAAGATGCGTGGCAAGCGCCGGGCGTTCACCGAAATCATGGACGTCTACGCCTTCCGCATCGTGGTCGACAAGGTCGACACCTGCTACCGGGTGCTTGGCGCGGTGCATAACCTGTACAAGCCACTGCCGGGGCGCTTCAAAGACTACATCGCCATTCCCAAGGCCAACGGCTACCAATCGTTGCACACCACGCTGTTCGGCATGCACGGCGTGCCCATCGAGATCCAGATCCGCACGCGGGAAATGGAAGAGATGGCCAACAACGGTATCGCCGCGCACTGGCTGTACAAGTCCAACGAGAACGAGCAGCCCAAGAGCAGCCACGCCCGGGCGCGGCAGTGGGTCAAGGGCGTGCTCGAGCTGCAACAACGCGCCGGTAACTCGCTGGAGTTCATCGAAAGCGTCAAGATCGACCTGTTCCCTGACGAGGTCTACGTGTTCACCCCGAAGGGGCGAATCATGGAGCTGCCCAAGGGCTCGACCGCCGTCGACTTCGCCTATGCCGTGCACACCGACGTGGGCAACAGCTGTATCGCCTGCCGAATCAACCGCCGCCTGGCGCCGTTGTCCGAGCCGCTGCAGAGCGGCTCCACGGTGGAGATCGTCAGCGCCCCGGGGGCTCGGCCCAACCCCGCCTGGCTCAATTTCGTGGTCACCGGCAAGGCACGCACCCATATCCGCCACGCGCTGAAGCTGCAGCGCCGCTCCGAGTCCATCAGCCTGGGCGAGCGCCTGCTCAACAAGGTGCTCGGCGGTTTCGACAGCAGCCTTGAGAAGATTCCAGCTGAGCGCATTCAGGTCGCACTGGGCGAGTACAAGGTCGAGGTGATCGAAGACCTGCTCGAAGACATCGGGCTGGGCAACCGCATGGCCTATGTGGTCGCACGCCGCCTCCTGGCTTGCGAAAACGACCAACTGCCCAGCCCCGAGGGCCCCCTGGCAATCCGCGGAACCGAGGGCCTGGTGCTCAGCTATGCCAAGTGCTGCACGCCGATTCCGGGCGACCCTATCGTCGGCCACCTGTCGGCTGGCAAGGGCATGGTCGTTCACTTGGAGAATTGCCGGAACATCAGCGAAATCCGCCACAACCCTGAGAAGTGCATCCAGCTGTCATGGGCCAAGGACGTCACCGGCGAGTTCAACGTCGAACTGCGTGTGGAGCTGGAGCATCAGCGCGGCCTGATTGCTCTGCTCGCCAGCAGCGTCAACGCTGCCGACGGCAACATCGAGAAAATCAGCATGGACGAACGCGATGGCCGCATCAGCGTCGTCCAGCTGGTGGTCAGTGTTCACGACCGCGTGCATCTGGCACGGGTCATCAAGAAATTGCGCGCCCTTGCCGGCGTGATTCGCATCACTCGCATGCGCGCTTGAGGCGCATGCCCCTCGTTCAAGGAGATCCGCATGAGCAAGAGCGTCATTCACAGCGACAAGGCCCCCGCCGCCATCGGCACCTACTCCCAGGCCATCAAGGCGGGTAACACCGTGTACATGTCTGGCCAGATCCCGCTCGACCCGGCCACCATGGAGCTGGTCGAGGGCTTCGAAGCCCAGGCCGTGCAGGTGTTTGAAAACCTCAAGTCCGTCGCTGAAGCAGCCGGTGGCTCGCTCAAGGACGTGGTCAAGCTCAACATTTTCCTCACTGACCTCGGTAACTTCGCCACCGTCAACGAGGTGATGGGCCGTTATTTCCAGCAGCCCTACCCTGCTCGTGCCGCTATCGGCGTGGCTGCGCTGCCGAAGGGCTCGCAGGTCGAAATGGACGCGATTCTGGTACTGGAATAAGCTCGCCGCGGGGTGCCTGCGCGCCCCGCTTCCTCTCTCGACGCGCAAGGACCTTCGCATGCGCCATACGTTGCCCGCCCTGGCCCTGCTGGCATTGCTCAGCGGCTGCGCCAGCCACTCGGTGACCGACCCTAGCGGCACCTGGATCAACCAGAACGCCATCGACGACGCGGTCAAAGGTGGCAACCTGCGCCAGGCGCTGCTGGCCGACGGGCCGAACCTTGAATGGAAAATCGACGGCAAGGCCAAGGAAGCCACCTTCAGCAACGGCTTCGAGCTGGGTGAAGGCAGCCTAGGCCAGAGCGGGGCCGGCCAGTGGAATGTAGACATCTACGGCAGTGGCCAGGAAACCCTGACCATCGATGGCAGCCACCTGACCCAAGCCGCCACCGACAACGGGCCGGAGCAGCATTTTGTAAAGGCCGATACCAAGGACCAGCCTGACGCGCCGCCCGGAGCGGTGTTCGAAGCGCGCCTGTATCAGGCCTTCCTGGGTGGGCAATGGTCGATCGCTGACGGCCAGGGCACCGGCGCCACGGTGGTGTTTCACCCCGACGGGCGCGTTGAAGGCCTGCCAGGCCTGGACCGCTATGCCCTGTGCCTGGCGGGTGACTGCGCTGCCATGAGTGGGGAATACGACAGCATGTGGCTGGAGCGCGACAAAATGGGCGACGCGTATATCTTCCGCCGTGACGGCAAGCGCCTGGAAATCCTGGAGACGGTCAACACCGCCGGCAATGACGAGATGCCAAACCTGCAACCCGGCGCACGCCGCTGGCTACTCCAACGTCAATAGCTCGGCATAGCCATCCTGATAGCTCCTGTACCTGGGCACCCAGCCCAGGGCGCGGGCCCGGGCGTTGCTGCAGCGCTTGCTGCCGGTACGGCGAATGCTCTGTTCGCCACTGGTGTGCGTGACTCCCATGCGCTGGCGCAGCCAGGCCACAACCTCCGCCAATGCCACCGGGGCGTCGTCCACCCCCAGATAACAATCCTCGACTGCTTTGCCTTGGGCATCGGCCTGCAGCAGGAACGCGATCAACCCTGCGGCGTCGTCTGCATGAATGCGATTGGCATAGACCGGCGGCATTTCGCTGACCGCGAACCCCTGGCGCACCTGATTCAGAAGCCGTGCCCGGCCTGGGCCGTAGATGCCGCTCAGGCGCACCACGGTGGCCGGTGCTGTGCCGGTATGGGCCAGGGCCTCGGCCTCGAGCATGATTTTGCCCGAATACCCCGAGGGTTCGGTCGGCGACTGCTCATCGACCCACTCACCCGCCGCCTGTGCATACACACCGCTGCTGGAGACAAACACAAAGCGCCTGGGCTGCTGCCCTGCCTGCACCAACCAGCTCAGCGTATGCCGCAAACCCTCGACGTAAGCCTGCCGATAGCCGGCTTCATCGTGCTGGCTGGCCGCCACGCAATACACCACGTAATCAAGCGGCCCTTCTGGCCATGCAGCAGGCATGGCCGGGCTGGCCAGGTCAGCCGGCACAGGCACGACACCCGCCGGCAACCGTGTGGTATCGCGGCGCAGCCCGTGAACGAGCCAGCCCGCCGCAAGCAGCGCCTGCGCCAGACGGCCGCCGACATCACCGCACCCGACCAGTAGAACGGTTGGTGAGCCCATCAAAACACCTCTTTTGAATTGGAAAGTAACCACTAGGCGACGACGGTGGCTGAAAAAAAATCATTTAACAACTTTTGCTAACAAGAATTAATTGCAATAATGCCGGGCCATTTGTCCCAAGGTGGCGGCGCTGCCAGCCGCGCTTTTACACCACGACAGCTACCTCATTCTTTACCAGGTCCGGCCAGCATGAATCACGAAACCTCGAACGCTTCGCCAACCCTATTTTCTCGCCAGCCTCGCGCCTGGGGCGCCATTGCAGCGCTGCTGATGGGCTTGGCGGTGACGTCCGTGGCTCAGGCCGATGAACCTGCAAATGCCCATACAGCCCCGGCCGCCGCCAGTGCTCCCGCCCCTGAAGCGGCTGCCCCAACGGCAACCGAAGCACCGGCCGCCGACGGCACTGCCAGCAACGCCGTACCGGTGCAGGCTCAGGACACCACCCTGGGCATGGGCAACGACCTGTCCCCATGGGGCATGTACCAGCACGCCGACGTCGTGGTCAAAACCGTGATGATCGGCCTGGCCATCGCCTCGATCATCACCTGGACCATCTGGATCGCCAAAGGCCTGGAGCTGCTGGGCGCCAAGCGCCGCGCGCGCCGCGAAATCGCCATGCTCAAGCAGGCCACCAGCCTCAAGGCCGCAGGCGATGCCGCCAACAAGCAAGGCACCCTGGCCCACCTGTTGGTGCACGACGCGATGGAAGAGATGCATCTGTCGGCCGATACCCGCGAAAAGGAAGGCATCAAGGAGCGCGTGAGTTTCCGCATGGAGCGCCTGGTAGCGGCCTGCGGCCGCAACATGAGCGCTGGCACCGGCGTGCTCGCCACCATCGGCTCGACGGCTCCGTTCGTAGGCCTGTTCGGCACCGTATGGGGGATCATGAACAGCTTCATCGGCATCGCCAAAACCCAGACCACCAACCTGGCAGTGGTAGCGCCCGGGATCGCCGAAGCCTTGCTGGCAACGGCCATCGGTCTGGTTGCAGCCATTCCGGCGGTGGTGATCTACAACGTCTTCGCCCGCTCTATCACCAACTACAAGGCCATGGTCGCCGATGCCTCGGCCCAGGTGCTGTTGCTGGTCAGCCGCGACCTGGACCGCCAGCCTGCCGGTGAGCGCAGCAGCCATCCGCACATGGTAAAAGTGGGGTAAGCATGGGCCTGCATCTCAAGGAAGGTGCCGGCGACGAGCTGGCCGAAAACCACGAAATCAACGTCACGCCGTTCATCGACGTGATGTTGGTGCTGCTGATCATCTTCATGGTGGCAGCCCCCCTGGCGACCGTCGACATCAAGGTCGACCTGCCCGCCTCTACCGCCAAGCCCGAACCACGCCCTGAAAAGCCGCTGTTTCTGAGTGTGAAAACCGATAAAAGCCTCTACATCGGCGACAACGCGGTGAAAAAGGAACAGCTTGGCCAGTACCTCGACGAGAAAACCAAGGGCAAGAAAGACACCACGATCTTCTTCCAGGCCGACAAGGGCGTGGACTACGGTGATCTGATGGAGGTGATGAACACCCTGCGTGCGGCCGGCTACCTCAAAGTAGGCCTGGTAGGGCTGGAGACGGCTGCCAAGAAATGACATCCAAAGGCCAAAGTATTCTTCGTTACGCTGGCGGCCTGGCCTTGGTGCTGGGCGTGCACGCGGCGGCGATCATCATCGTGCTGAACTGGCCTGCGCCCGAGCCTGTGGAGCTGCCGCAGGCGGCAATGATGGTTGAGCTGCCACCGCTGCCCGAGCCACCTGCCCCGCCCCCGCCACCGCGGGTGGTTCAGCCGCAGCCTACGCCGGTCGAAGAGCCGCCGTTGCCCAAGCTTGCCGAAGCACCCAAGCCGAAAATCGCCGTGCCCAAGCCAGAGAAGCCAAAGCCCAAGCCAAAGCCGCAACCCAAGCCGGTGGAGAAAAAGCCCGAGCCGCCCCGGGATGTGCCAGAGCAAGTGGCCAAGAACGAGCCCGCCGAGTCGGAGAAGGCCGCCGCACCCAAGCCTCAGCCGCCGCAGCCACCGGCGCCGCCCGCAGACAGCCAGGCCAAGCGTACGTGGCAGAGCGACCTGCTTGCGCACCTGGGCAAATACAAACGCTACCCCGACCGCGCGCGCTCGCGCCGCGCCGAGGGTACCGTGCTGATCGAGTTCACCCTCGACGCCAACGGCAAGGTACTGGACGCAGCGTTGGTCACCAGCTCCGGTAACAGCTTGCTCGACGACGCGGCCATCGCTCAGGTGCACCGGGCCTCGCCCATGCCCAAGCCGCCGGCCGACCTGCTCAACGGCAAGGACTCGATCAAGCTCAAGGCGCCGTTCAACTTCAACATCAAAGACGCCATGCGCTGACGTCTTTTGTGTTGTATCCGCCGCGCTGATAACGTGCGTCTATCGACGGCACCCGCTATGCTGGGGCCGCCACTACACGGACGCACGTTATGACCCTCACCGAATTGCGCTACATCGTCACGCTCGCCCAGGAACAGCACTTCGGCCATGCCGCCGAACGTTGCCATGTGAGCCAGCCCACCCTCTCGGTGGGGGTCAAGAAACTCGAAGACGAACTGGGCGTGCTGATCTTCGAGCGCAGCAAAAGCGCTGTGCGCCTTACCCCAGTGGGCGAAAGCATCGTTGCCCAGGCACAGAAGGTACTGGAACAGGCCCAGGGCATTCGTGAGCTGGCCCAGGCCGGGAAGAACCAGCTGACCGCCCCCCTCAAGGTGGGCGCCATTTATACCGTCGGCCCGTACCTGTTCCCGCACCTCATTCCGCAGCTGCACCGTGTGGCCCCGCAGATGCCGTTGTACATCGAAGAAAACTTTACCCATGTGCTTCGCGACAAGCTGCGCAACGGTGAGCTCGATGCCGTGATCATCGCCCTGCCGTTCGCAGAGGCCGACGTGCTGACCCTGCCGCTGTATGACGAGCCCTTCCAGGTGTTGATGCCCAGCGACCACCCCTGGACACGCAAGGAAGCGATCGACCCCGCCTTGCTCAATGACAAGAGCCTGTTGCTGCTGGGCGAGGGCCACTGTTTCCGTGATCAGGTGCTGGAGGCTTGCCCCACAGTCAAGGGCAGCGAGGCCTCACGGCATACCACGGTGGAGTCCAGCTCGCTCGAAACCATCCGCCACATGGTCGCCTCGGGCCTGGGAGTGTCGGTGCTGCCGCTCTCAGCGGTGCACAGCCATCACTATGCACCCGGCGTGATCGAGGTGCGGCCCATGACCTCCCCGGCACCGTTTCGCACCGTCGCCATCGCCTGGCGCGCCAGCTTCCCACGGCCAAAGGCGATCGAGATTCTCGCCGACTCCATCCGCCTGTGCTCGGTGGCCAAGGGGCCCGCCGCTGCGGATAAAGTCGCGGTATGACCGAGTTGTCCCGGGTACCGGTCACGGTACTCAAGGGCGTCGGCGAGGCGATGGCTGAAAAGCTCGCCCGCGTGGGCCTGGAAACCCTGCAGGACGTGCTGTTTCACTTGCCGCTGCGTTATCAGGACCGCACTCGGGTGGTGCCGATCGGCCAGTTACGGCCAGGCCAGGATGCGGTAGTCGAAGGTACGGTCAGCGGTGCCGATGTGGTCATGGGCCGGCGCCGTAGCTTGGTGGTGCGCCTGAACGATGGCAGCGGTTCGTTGAGCCTGCGCTTCTATCATTTCAGCAATGCCCAGAAAGACGGCCTCAAGCGCGGCACCCAGGTACGCTGCTATGGCGAGGTGCGGCCCGGTGCCTCGGGGCTGGAGATCTACCATCCGGAGTACCGCGCCATTACCGGCGACACTCCCCCACCGGTCGAGCAAACCCTCACGCCGATCTACCCGCTGACCGAAGGCCTGACCCAGGCACGCCTGCGCCAGTTGTGCCAGCAGAGTCTGGCGCTGCTCGGCCCTTCGAGCCTGCCGGACTGGCTGCCGGATGAGCTGGCGCGCGACTACCGCCTCGCGCCCCTGCCCGATGCCATTCGCTACCTGCACAACCCACCTGCCGATGCCAACCTCGAAGAGCTTGCCCTGGGGCATCACTGGGCCCAACACCGCCTGGCGTTCGAGGAACTGCTGACCCACCAGCTATCACAGCAACGGCTGCGCGAGCGCATGCGCACGCTGCGCGCGCCGGCCCTGCCTGCTGCCAAAGTGCTGCCCCAGCGGTACCTGGCCAACCTTGGGTTCACCCCGACCGGCGCCCAACAACGCGTGGCGGCAGAGCTTGCCTATGACCTCTCGCAGCACGAGCCGATGCTGCGCCTGGTGCAGGGTGATGTGGGCGCCGGTAAAACAGTGGTTGCGGCGCTGGCGGCACTGCAGGCATTGGAGGCGGGCTATCAGGTCGCTCTGATGGCACCGACCGAGATCCTCGCCGAGCAGCACTTCATCAACTTCCAGCGCTGGATGGAGCCACTGGGCATCGAAACGGCGTGGCTGGCTGGCAAGCTCAAGGGCAAGGCCCGCGCATCCGCGCTGGAGCGCATTGCCGCAGGTGCCCCCATGGTCGTGGGCACCCATGCGTTGTTTCAAGACGAGGTGCGCTTCAAGAACCTGGCCCTGGCCATCATCGACGAGCAACACCGCTTCGGTGTTCAACAGCGCCTGGCCTTGCGCCAGAAGGGCGTGGACGGCCGCCTGAGCCCACACCAGTTGATCATGACCGCCACGCCCATTCCACGAACGCTCGCCATGAGCGCCTACGCCGACCTGGACACCTCGGTGCTCGACGAGCTCCCCCCTGGCCGCACACCGGTGAACACCGTACTGGTAGCCGACTCGCGCCGCGAGGAAGTGGTGGAGCGGGTACGCGCCGCGTGCGCCGAGGGGCGACAGGCCTACTGGGTGTGCACCCTGATCGAAGAATCCGAAGAGCTGACCTGCCAGGCGGCCCAGTCGACCTATGAAGACCTCGGGCTGATGCTCGAAGGCCTGAAAGTGGGGCTCATCCACGGGCGCATGAAGCCCGCGGAAAAAGCCGAGGTCATGGCTAGCTTCAAGGCGGGTGAGCTGCAATTGCTGGTCGCCACCACCGTGATCGAAGTCGGCGTGGACGTGCCCAATGCCAGCCTGATGATCATCGAAAACCCTGAACGCCTTGGCCTGGCCCAGCTTCACCAGCTACGCGGGCGGGTTGGGCGCGGCAGTGCGGCAAGCCATTGCGTATTGATGTATCACCCGCCGCTCTCGCAAATCGGCCGCGAACGCTTGGGGATCATGCGTGAAACCAACGATGGCTTCGTGATCGCCGAGAAGGACCTGGAACTGCGCGGCCCGGGCGAAATGCTCGGAACCCGACAGACGGGCCTGCTACAGTTCAAGGTAGCCGACCTGATGCGTGACGCCGATCTGCTACCCTCTGTACGCGATGCGGCGCAAGCCCTGCTGGCGCGCTGGCCCGACCATGTAAACCCGTTGCTCGACCGCTGGCTTCGCCATGGGCAGCAGTACGGGCAGGTTTGACCGAATCACAACCGCAAAGCTTTCATGCCCTTGCCTCCGGCATGGGTATACTGTCGAACTTGTACAGGTTTGGACACAGCACATGACAGAAGTCGCCCTGGAAACCGCAGTTCCTCACGCGCCCCTGGTCGTTCAGCAACTGCTGGACAAACAAGCCATCAATTGGCGCGAAGTCCTCGACGAGCCCACGATTGCCGAGCGGCGAAAAGTCCAGGCCATCTTGCTGGGCGATGCGGTAGGCACGATGGTAGTGCTGTTGCTCAAAGACCAACTGCTCGACCTTAACCGGATCGCAGAACTCACTGGCCGCACCCTCACTGCAGTGCCACTCGATCGCCTGCGGCGCATGCTTGACCCGCACGAACTGCTGGAGCTGCCCGGCCTGCCGTCGCTGGTGGCTGCCCCCTGCCTCTATGACGAGCGCGTGCTCGATCAGCCCAGCCTGTTGATCGCCTCCGGCACACCGGGCGTGATGCTGGAAATCAGCAGCGAAGACTTCAAGAAAACCCTGAGCAACGGCAGCGCCGCGCGCTTCGGTGAGTCGATGCAGGGCGTGAAGCTGCAGCACGACGCGCTGCCCCGCACTCCCGCCGAGATCAGCACCCGCGTGCAAGGCTTCACGGCAAAACGTATCCAGCAACGCCTGGAGGCGACCATCGAGATCCCGCCGTTGGCGAAAACCGCGCAGAAGATCATCAAGCTGCGGGTCGACCCCAATGCCAGCGTCGATGACATTACCGGCGTGGTCGAAACCGACCCGGCGCTGGCAGCGCAGGTGGTCAGCTGGGCGGCGTCGCCCTACTACGCATCACCGGGCAAGGTGCGCTCGGTGGAAGATGCGATCGTGCGTGTGCTGGGCTTCGACCTGGTGATCAACCTCGCCCTGGGCCTTGCGCTGGGCAAATCGATGAACCTGCCCAAGGACAACCCTCAACAGGCCACGCCTTACTGGCAACTGTCGATCTATACCGCAGCGGTGATCGAAGGCCTGACCCGCGCCATCCCGCGGGAATCGCGGCCAGAGGCCGGCCTTACCTACCTGGCAGGCTTGCTGCACAACTTCGGTTACCTGCTGCTGGCTCACGTGTTTCCCCCGCATTTCTCACTGGTATGCCGCCACCTGGAGGTGAACCCGCACCTGAACCACAGCTATGTCGAGCAGCACTTGCTGGGTATCAGCCGTGAGCAGATCGGCGCGTGGTTGATGGGTTACTGGGACATGCCAGAAGAGCTGGCAACCGCCCTGCGCTTCCAGAACGACCCCACCTACGACGGCGACTACGCGATCTACGCAAACCTGGTATGCCTGGCGGTGCGCCTGCTGCGTGGCCGCGGGATCGGGGCGGAAGCCGGGAACGAGATCCCGCAGGCGCTGCTTGACCGCGTCGGCCTCACTCGGGAGAAGGCCGACGACGTGGTGAACAAAGTGCTCGATGCCGAGAAAGTGCTGCGTGAGCTGGCTACGCAGTTTGGTTGAGTATCAGCTGGGCGTAGCCTAGCGCCATCAGTGACCAGGCCGTGAGCGGGTGGAAGATCACCCGCCAGGCCAAGGCACGAGGGTCGAAGCCGACCCCGTGCACATACCCCGCCGCAATGCCCCACATCATCAGGCTCAGCAGCCCATGGCTGTAATGCCCCTGTGCGTCCAGCATCATCACTGGATGCAACAGCAGCACCAAGCTCAAAGGCACCGCCAGCAACAGCGAGAGCGCGCGCCAGGCGCCCCCGCCCAGCCAGGGGCGCCGCGCTTCAGCGGCGATCATCGGGCACCTCGTCGAGGCTGCCGGAGGCTTCCAGCCACATGGCGTTGATCACACCGAAGCTGCACGCCAGCAGCACTCCTAGAATCCAGGCGAAATACCACATTGTGCTTTCTCCTCTCTCAATACAGGCCGTGTGGGTTGCCGTCGATGTGCGCGGTGGTGACCTTGCCCCACATCTTCATGTAGCACCACGAGGTGTAGGCCAGGATGATCGGCACGAAGATCGCAGCCGCACAGGTCATGATCACCAGGGTGGTACGGCTGGATACCGCATCCCAGACGGTCAGGCTCGATGCAGGGTCCAGGCTCGAAGGCATCACGAAGGGGAACAGCGCGAAACCTGCGGTGCAGATCACACCGGCGATGGCCAGGCTGCTGCCCAGAAATGCCACACGGCTGCGCCCCAGCCCGGCAGCAACGAACGCCAGCAGGCCGCCGAGCATGCCTACCAAGGGCGCCAGGGCGGTGATCGGGTAGCTGCGGTAGTTGGCGGTCCAGCCTGGGTTACCGGCTTCGACGGTCTTGGCCAGCGGGTTGAGCGCCGCCGCCGGGTCGAAAGTTGAGGTGATCACCAGCCCCTGAATGCTGCCCAGCGCCAGCCAGGCGCCTGCTGTACCGAAAGCCACCAGGAACCCCAGCGCCAGCCAGAAGGTCGCGCGCCGGGCGCGCTCGCCGATGGCGCCTTCAGTACGCATCATCAGCCAACTGCCGCCGTGCAAGGCCAGCATGCTCAAGCTTACGACGCCTGCCAGCAGGCCGAAGGGGTTGAGCAACTGCCAGAAGTTGCCCTGGTAGCTGGCGCGCAGGGTGTCATCGAACTGGAACGGCACGCCCTGCAACAGGTTGCCGAAGGCCACGCCAAACACCAGCGAAGGCACGATGGCACCGGCGAACAACGCCCAGTCCCAGGTGCTGCGCCAGCGGGTGTTTTCCAGCTTGCTGCGGTAGTCAAAGCCCACCGGGCGTACGAACAACGCGAACAGCACCAGCAACAGCGCCCAGTAAAAGCCAGAGAAGGCGGCCGAATACACCAGCGGCCAGGCGGCGAACAGGGCGCCCCCGGCTGTGATGAGCCACACCTGGTTACCGTCCCAATGCGGCGCGATGGTGTTGATCACCACGCGGCGTTCATTGTCGGTGCGGCCGACCACCGGCATCAGCATGGCCGCGCCCAGGTCGAAGCCATCGGTCAGCGCGAAACCGATCAGCAGCACGCCGACCAGCACCCACCAGACCAGTTTCAGCGTTTCATAATCGAACATGTTCAACTCCTCAGGCCGAGACCGGCTGGCCAGTCATAGGTGCGGCAGTGCGCTCACCCTGCTCGAAGTGGTAGCGGCCGGTGTGCAGGCTGCTTGGGCCCAGGCGGGCGAACTTGATCATCAGGTACATTTCCACCACCAGCAGCACGGTGTAGAAGGCGATCAGCGCCAGCAGCGAGCCCCAGACGTCACCGCTGGAAACGCTCGAAGCCGACAAGTGCGTAGGCAGCACTTCGCCGATCGACCAAGGCTGGCGGCCGTGCTCCGCGACGAACCAGCCGGTCTGGGTGGCGACCCACGGCAGGGGCAGGCTGAACAGCGCCCATTTGAGCAGCCAGGGTTTCTTCCACTCGTTCTTGCGGGCCGAGGCGTAGAAGGCGCACACGAACAGCAACAGCATGAGAAAGCCGCTGAGCACCATCAGGCGGAAGGTCCAGAAGATCGAGGCGACGTGGGGGATCGAATCCTGCGCGGCCTGCTTGATCTGGCTGTCGCTGGCATCGGTGACATGCTCGGTGTATTTCTTCAGCAGCAGGCCATAGCCCAGGTCACCTTTGACCTGGTCGAAGGCGCTGCGGGTAGCGTCACTGTGGTCGCCGGCGCGCAGCTGGGTGAGCAGGCTGTAGGCGACCATACCGTTGCGGATGCGCTGTTCGTGCTCGACGATCAGGTCTTTGATACCGGTGACCTGTTTGTCCACCGAGCGCGTAGCGATGATGCCCATCAGGTAGGGGATCTTCACCGCATAGTCGGTACGCTGGGTTTGCTGGTTGGGGAAGCCGAACAGGGTGAACGCCGCCGGCGCAGGCTCGGTGTGCCATTCAGCTTCGATCGCGGCCAGCTTGGTCTTTTGCACATCCCCGATTTCGTAGCCCGATTCATCCCCCAGGATGATCACCGACAGGATCGAGGCCATGCCGAAGGCCGAGGCGATGGCGAAAGAACGCCGGGCGAAGCCGATATCGCGCCCCTTGAGCAAGTACCAGCTGGAAATCGCCAGCACGAAGATCGCCCCAGTAACGTAGCCGGAGGCCACCGTATGCACGAACTTGACCTGCGCGACCGGGTTGAAGATCAGGTCGGCAAAGCTGGTGAGCTCCATGCGCATGGTGGTGAAATTGAACTCGGCACCCACCGGGTTCTGCATCCAGCCGTTAGCGATCAGGATCCACAAGGCCGAGAGGTTCGAGCCCAGCGCCACCAGCCAGGTCACGGCCAGGTGCTGCACCTTGCTCAGGCGGTCCCAGCCGAAGAAGAACAGGCCGATGAAGGTCGATTCGAGGAAGAATGCCATCAGCCCTTCGATCGCCAGCGGCGCGCCGAAAATGTCGCCCACGTAGTGGCTGTAATAGGCCCAGTTGGTGCCGAACTGGAACTCCATGGTCAGCCCAGTGGTAACGCCCAGGGCGAAGTTGATGCCGAACAGCTTGCCCCAGAAGCGGACCATGTCCTTGTACACCTGCTTGCCCGTCAGTACGTAGACCGACTCCATGATTGCCAGCAGGAAGGCCATGCCCAGGGTGAGCGGCACGAACAGAAAGTGATACAGCGCCGTCATGGCGAACTGTAATCGCGAAAGGTCGACAACCGATTCAGAGATCATCTTTTGGTTTCTCGGGAGGTGCGGAAGAGGTGCCCAGCAAGTGCTGGGCGACAGGCTGGGTATGGCCGGTCACGGTGTCCGGCGTGCTGAACCAGAGGCTGCGGATACCCATGATCAAGGCGAGCTTGATCAGCAGGATCAGCGTTATCTCCCGGGCAAGGGGGTGCTTGAGGAAGGCCAGGTGCGAAGCCATGTCGGGATACTCGGGTTTTGGGAAGATTTTCCCCCTGAGCGGCCGGGCCGACTTGATCGGCGTCAAACAGTTCCGATGACCATGCGTGTCAGATTGCCGCAGGCCCGGTTGCGGACTTTTTTTCGGCCCCGCCTGCCTAAGCCAAAGAGCCCACCCAACAGGCCCCCGAATGAACGTTTTCGATCAGCTGTACAAGCGCCTGAACCCAGAAGCGAACCCTGCATTGCAGACGGCGTTCGAGCGCAGCGCCCAGCAATTGCCCACGGTGTGGCTGCTGGGCAAGACCGGCGCGGGCAAGTCGTCGCTGATCCGCGCGCTGACCGGGCTGGACCGTGTCGAGGTCGGCTCAGGCTTTCGCCCCTGCACGCTTACTGCCGAGCAATACGACTACCCGGCCGAGACGCCCGTGCTGGCCTTCATGGACACCCGCGGCCTGGCCGAGGCCGACTACGACCCCAGCGCGGACATCGCCAACTGCGAAAGTGCCAGCCACGCATTGTTGGTGGTGATGAAAGCCGAAGACTCCGAGCAATCGCAGGTGCTCAAGGCACTCAAACAGATCAAGCGTTCGGGGCGTATTCGCGAAGCACTGCTGGTGCACACCGGCATTTACCAAGTCCAAGACCCAACGCAGCGCCAGCGGTGCATTGCCCATAACCAGCAGCAGGTCGAGGCCGTCTGGGGCCCGCTCGACAGCGTGGCGGTGGACTTCAACGGCCCCGACGGCGCCCCTGCCAACCTGGAGACGCTCAAGGACAAACTCGGTGAGCGCCTGCCGATCATCCTTGAGCTGTTCCGCAACCAGGGCCATAGCGATGCCGAGGAGCGTAATTTCGGCGAGCTCAAGCGTGAGGTGATGTGGTACGCCGGCGCGGCCGGCGCCTGTGATGCCATACCTGCGGTAGGTTTGGTGGCCGTGCCGACGGTGCAATTGAAAATGCTGCACAGCCTGGCGAACCAATACGGCTTGGAGTACACCCGCCGCCTGCTCAGCGAATTCGCCGCCGCCATGGGCACCGGCTTCGGTGTGCAGTACGCCTCGCGCCTGGGCCTGCGGCAATTGACCAAGCTCATCCCGGGGTGGGGGCAGACGATCGGCGGGGCCTCCGCTGCGGTAGCCAGTTACTGCTTCACCTATGCGCTGGGGCGAGCGGCGTGCATGTATTTCTACCGGCTCAAGCGTGGCGAGCCGATCACATCTGAAGAACTGCGCGCACGCTTCAAGCAGGCGTTCGATCACATTGTGCCGGTGGCTCGCGATGAAAAAAGCCGTTAGGGCCCTCGGCGCATTGGCGCGGTTGTCTGACCGTGCGGTGCCCTACGCGCTGCTGTCCTTGGTGATACCCGTTGGCGTGTTGTCGGGTTTTGGCGTGTACAGCGTGGTCAGCGACGGCCACTGGCTGCTGTTCATCGGCATTCTGCTGGTGTGCACCATGCTGTCGAGCCTCGGCCTGTTGCTGGCGCGGCGCAAGGTCAGGCAGACCTTGGCGCCCGCGGTAGAACATGCCCTTGAAGCCGAGGCCACAGTGCCCGACTACTGGCGCGAGCGTGACCGCACGCTCCAGCGTGAAATGTTGCCGGTGGTTTCCGGCTTGCTCGAGCAGGAGCCCGCTTGGCAAGCCCTCCCCCATCATGCCCTGGCGCTGGTGCGTGAGGTCGCAGGCCGCTATCACGATGACGCTCGCTACGCCCAATGGGCGTTTACCGCGCCTGAAGTACTGGCTATCTGCGAACAGGTCAGCCGCCGCTATCGGCAGGTGCTTCAGGCCCATGTACCTGGCGTTGAGCATATCCGGCTTTCAACCCTGATGAACCTCAATGACCAGGTCGAACGCTACGGCCCACTGGCGATGAAAGTGTTCAAGGGGTACCGCGCCCTGCGGATGTTTTCGCCTCAGGGCGTACTCGCCGAGATGCTCACCCAGCTGCGCGGCGAGGTATTCGGCGGCCTGAGCACCGAACTGCAGAACCGCCTCAGGCAGTTGTTGCTGCTGGAAGTGCTGCGCGCAGCTATCGACCTCTACGGCGGCCATTTCCGTATCGATGACGACCAGCTCAAGCCCGGGCGCGTGACTGAAAAAGATCAGCAGCGCCAGGCACCTGACCTGGACCCGGTACGCATCGGGCTGCTGGGGCAGGTCGGGGCTGGCAAGTCATCGCTGGTCAATGCACTGAGCGACAGCCTGAAGGCTGAGGTCAGCGCATTACCCGCTACCGACGGGGTCACGGTGCATGCCTGTGCCATAGAGGGCGCCCCGGACTTGCGCCTGATCGACCTGCCAGGGCTCGACGGCAGCAAGAAGGTACATGACGTGGTGTTCGAGCAGGTGCGCCAATGCGACCTGGTGCTGTGGGTCCTGAAAGCCAACCAGCCCGCCCGGGGGCTCGACCAGGCGTTTCGCCGGGAGCTGGACACCTGGTTCGCCGAGCACCCCGAAGCCTCGCCTCCGGTGTTGATTGGCGTACTGAACCAGGTCGATCGGTTGGTCCCCGCCGGGAGTTGGCAAGAGCCGTTCTCCCTGACTGACGGCAGCACAGTGGCCCGCGCGGTGGCCGAAGCCAAAGCCTGGAATGAACAGCTGCTGGCCCTACCGGGGATGGTGGCTATCGCACTGCCAGCGCATCGGCCGCCGTTCAACCTGGCAGAGCTGGTCGAGCGGGTGCAAGAACAGTATGCCAATGCCGTGAATGTGCAGCTGGGGCGGCGGCGCCGGGAGGCGGGGGAGTTCTCGATCAGCCGCGAGATGGATCGGGTGCGCAAGGCGGCGGTGGGCGTATTCGGGTTGCTTCGTTAGGCGACCCGAAGAGGCACGCACCAGCCGGCGAGGCGGCGGGCCCGTTTCAGATCAACGGGGCCTCTTCATCATTGATCAACCGCGCCGAGGCACTGCCCAGTGACTCGCGCGCCTGAGTGCGGCCGGTCAGCTTGGCCAGGGCGGCCTGAGGCAGGTCGGTGACAGTGATTACGCCTTTTTCCACCAGTAGCTGGATCAGGTCGTCAAGCACACGGATCATCTCCAGGTCGCTCTGGCGCAGCTGTTCGAGGCTGCGCACCGCAGTCTGGCTGGTGAACCATTCCTGGATCTCTACATTGTCTGCCGGCAACGTATCGGTCGCTTCGGCAAAGGCCTCGGCCTCGACTCGCGACAGTTTGCCGTGTTCGTCACGCTGTACGTAAAACATGAGCCTTGCCCTCAAAAAACCGGCCAGCGATAGGCCGCCCGCGAAGGATAGGCCAGCCGCCGGCCGGATGATACAGCTTGAACCAATGTGGCGATAATCGCCCGGCCATCAAGGCCGGGCGAGGGTCGCATCAGTGATGGTCAACCTTGATGGTGCTGTCGTGAATCAGCTGCGCCAGCGAGTTGCTTGCCCAGCTGGCACCGTCGCCCTGTACCTTGATCGTCACGTCGGCCTGGCTTTCGTTGGCAGTGGTCGCCTTCTGCACGTCGTTGGCAGAGGTGGTGGCCGCGGCGGTGAGCTTGCCGGTGGTGCTGATCAACAGCTCGGTGGTGCCGCTGCTGTCCTTGGCGATCTGCAGGTATTTGCCCAGGTTGGCGGTGAGGTCGTCGGCGTGGTCCTTGAGCAGGTCGGTCAGGTCGATGGTGTCGCCCTGAGCCTTGCTGAAGTCGGTGATCACGTCGGCGCCCTTCTGAGTGACGGCGCCTTTGCTGTCGGTGGTGTCGACGTTGAGGTCACCACGCAGCCACATGAAGGTATCGGCACCCGCGCCGCCGGTGAGGATGTCGTTGCCCTTGCCGCCGATCAGGATGTCATCGCCGTTACCGCCGTTGAGGGTGTCATTGCCCGCCTGGCCGAACAGGATGTCATTGCCATTGCCGCCGTTGAGGGTATCGTCACCACCGCTGTTGCCCAGGTTGAACTCGCCCAGGTGGCCCTTGATGTAGGTGTAGATCTCCGAGTCGGACGCGGTGTGGCCGGC
Organism: Pseudomonas sp. URIL14HWK12:I12; assembly: GCF_003097135.1. Classification (GTDB taxonomy): domain Bacteria; phylum Pseudomonadota; class Gammaproteobacteria; order Pseudomonadales; family Pseudomonadaceae; genus Aquipseudomonas. Next base: position 33,754 of record NZ_QEQL01000003.1, on the reverse strand, counting down.
CTTCTCGGTCACGTACGCCTTGATCACCGACGTGCCCAGGCCATCGGCCGGGTTGATGCCGTTGAAGAAGATCGTGTCGCCGAAGAGGATGTCGTTGCCCTCCCCGCCGTTGATCACATCACTGGCCGGCTGTGCGGTCACGGTCTTGCTGGCGATGACGCTGGACAGGTTGTCCAGTGTCACGTTCAGCGCAGCGTGGCCGCTGGTGTCGTAGTTGTTCAGCGAGCTGAGGTCAGTGCCCTGGTTCTGGTCGGTGCTCAGGCCAACGGCATTGACGGTTGGCGACTGAGCCACGAGCAAGTTCCAGCCCTCTTGGGTGTTGCTGGCCAGGCCGCTGTAAGCGGAGACTTCGTTGGCCAACTGATAGCCGCCATGGCCGTCGGCAACCCATGTCGCGTTGCCGCCAGAAGCAGTACCTTCGTTGATCAGGTAGCGGTTGGGCTGGCCGTCGGTGATGAAGAAGGTCTGGTTGACCGCCCCGGCCGTGCCGTTGTTGATGAACCAGTTCGCCGTATCCTTGAAGGCTTCTTCGTAGTTGGTATTGCCGCCCTTGGTGGAGTTGTTCGTGGCATTGGCCACGGCAGTGCTGATCTGGCTGTCCGTCATGTTCTTGGTGAGCACGAGGGTGGAGTCCAGCGCATGGTCGGAGAAGGTGACGATGCCGACCTTGATGGTCTGGCTCGACGTCATGTCGTTACGCAACTGCTTGATCGCTGCCACCAGGGCATCCTGCTCCTGGGTGTACTTGCCGCGCATGCTGCCGGACACATCGACGATGAACGCCACATTGGCATCCTTGGCCGGGGTTACCGTGCTCTGGGCCTTGTCACCCACGATGATGTCGTTGTTGCCAGTGCCGTTGAGCGTATCGGCATTAGGCGAGCCGTCGGTGTAGGTGTAGACCGACTTGGCTACCGATACGGTGGTGGTCGCCTGGTTCGACGCTGTGCCGAACACATCCTGCACGGTCACGGAAATCGTGCGAGTGCTGGAACTGGTCACATCAGCCGTGTTGCTGAAAGTGATGGCCTTGATCGCATCCTGATACTGCGCAGCGGTTGCGACACCGCTGAGCACGACCTGGCTCCCGTCGGCCGACAGCACGGCCGTCACACCGCCGGGCAGGCTACCCACGCTCAAGTGGTCACCCACCTGCGCATTGTTGATAGCGATGGTTGCGCCCTTGATACCGGCGTCATCCAGGGTGATGGTCGCCTTGTCGCTGACCGACACGCCATCGTGGTTGGCCACATAGCTGACCGCATGGCCAGTGCCGACAACGCCGCTGTCCAGGTCCAGCGCCGGTGCGACGGGGGTCACCTGAACGGTCACTGTTGCGTCGGTGGCGCTGTTGGTGCGCTGATCCCACAGGGTGTAGGTGAAGGTCGCAGGGCCCGAGTAACCTGCTTCCGGCGTGAAGATCACGTTGCCGTTGGCATCCAGTGCCACGGTGCCGTGCTGCCCGTCATGCACCGAACGAATGCTCAGCACATCGCCTCGGTCGGCGTCGGTGTCGTTCTTCAGCAGGTCCGCGGCCTTGATGGTCAGGCTGTGTGGATTGTCACTGTGCAGGTTTTCGCTGACGGTCAGCAGGTTATGGCTCAGCGGCGAGCTGGTGTCACCGAGCACTTTCAAGCTGCTCAGGCTGCTGCCCAGCTCTATCTTGAGCGCCGCGTTGCCGCCTTGGTCCCAGTAGACGACCTGGATATCGTGCAGCCCGGAATTGGCCACCGAGAAACTGAAGTCGTTGACCGCCCGCGAAGTGATGCCGTCATAGACAGCCGCCAGCTTGCCGTCGACCAGCACCATGTAGCCATCGTCAGCGGTGACGCGCAGTGCATAGGTGCCGGCGTTGAGCTGCACCTGGCCGGTCATGTTCAGGATCGCATCGGAAGAGTCGATCTGGTTGCCGGTGAGGCTGTCGTAATTGCCCTGGTTGGCCGACGAGTTATTGGTCAGGAACTTGACCAGGCTGTTGGTCGAGCTGTTGTAGTGGCCCAGGTTGTCGCTGACGCTGCCGAAGTCGATCTTGTTGGCATTGAACGTGGCGTTGGGGTTATTGCCAGCGATCCATGCCAGCACCTGAGACACGCTGGTCAGGTTCGGGCGGCCTTGGCCGCTGTTTTCCTGGTAGTTGTAGAACTCGGCCTTCAGGCCGCCCTGAACCAGGTAGTCATCGTTGGCAACAGGCGGGTTGTTGCTCAGGGTCAGGCTCGGGGTCGCCGAGCCTTCACCGGTCGCACGGCCATCATCGGCCACCAGGGTCACGCCCGGCAGGGTGCCGTTGTGGCTGTTGTAGTAGTCCACACCGGCCTGGGTCAGGGTGATCTTCTGGCCAGCGGTGTCGAGGCTGTAGTAGGCCACGCCGTCGGCGTTAGCCTTGATGCTTACGGCCAGCTTGCCGGTATCGCCTGCGTCCTTGTCGCTGGCGCTGTAGCTGGCCACCACGGTGCCCACGGCTGCGTTGTGCGGCTGCGAGTCGAGCGGGGTAACGGTGACTTCCGGCGCCTGGTTGGCCAGGGTCGGTGTGTCTGTCGCCTCGGCGGTCGCACGGCCATCGGTCACCGTCAGGGTAATCGGCGGCAGTTCACCTTTGTGGCTCGTGTAGTACGCCACGCCCTGGGCGGTCAGGGTCACTGCGTTGTTGGCGGTGTCCAACGCATAGTAGCCGTTGCTATTGCTGCCAGCCTTGAACGCTACGGCCAGCGTGTCGCCGTCTGCGTCGTTGGCGCTGTATTTGGCCACGGCTTCGCCTGCGGCAGGCGCATGCTGGGTGAGGTGGTTGGCGGTCAGCGTCAGGGCCGGCGCGGCGTTGCTCAGGGTCAGGCTCGGGGTCGCCGAACCTTCACCGGTCGCACGGCCATCGTCGGCCACCAGGGTCACGCCCGGCAGGGTGCCGTTGTGGCTGTTGTAGTAGTCCACACCGGCCTGGGTCAGGGTGATCTTCTGGCCAGCGGTGTCGAGGCTGTAGTAGGCCACGCCGTCGGCGTTGGCCTTGATGCTTACGGCCAGCTTGCCGGTATCGCCTGCGTCTTTGTCGCTGGCGCTGTAGCTGGCCACCACGGTGCCCACGGCTGCGTTATGCGGCTGCGAGTCGAGCGGGGTAACCGTAAGTTCCGGCGCCTGGTTGGCCAGGGTCGGCGTACCGCTACCGTTGCCAGCAGCACGGCCGTCGAAGGCCGTCAGCTCCAGCAGGGGCAGTGCCCCTTTGTGTGCGTTGTAATAGTCGACACCGGCCTGGGTCAACGTGACGGTTACGCCATCGCTGGCCAGCTGATAGTACTTGGCCGAATCGCTGCCCGACTTGAGGCTGACCGAAACTTTGTCCCCGTCCTGATCCTTGCCCAGGTAGGTGGCAACGGCATCGCCCGCTTTCGGCGCGTGGGGCGCTGGCGACAGGCTGCTGATTTCCACCGTCGGTGCGGCATTGGTCAGCGTGACCGTCGGCGCCTTGGTGTCAGTACCGGTGTGCAGATCGTCGCTCACCACCAGGCTCACATTCGGCAGTGTATTGCCCGCATTGGCATACGCCGCGCCGGCAGCGGTCAGGACGACCTTGTTGCCACTGAGCTGGTAATAGCCATTGGTGTTGCTGCCGTCGGCAAAGGCGACTTTCAGGTCACTGGCGAGGGTGTCGCCATCGAAGGTCTTGTAGGTTGCGACGGTTTCATTGGCCTTCATCGCATGCTCGGTGATGCTCACCGGCGCGATGGCGATGGTCGGCTGAGCGGCCGCTGCCACGTGCACCGTTACCTTGCCGTCTGTAGCAGCGGTCTTGTCACCGTCGCTCAGGGTGTAGGTGAAGCTCGCGTCGCCCACGAAGGTCTTGTTCGGGGTGAACAGCACCGCCTGCTGATCGGCGCTGAGCACAGCCGTGCCGACCACGTTGCCGCTGGCATCGACCACGTTGCTGCTCACGCCGACGATCTTCAGCTGATCGTGTGCGGTATCCACGTCGGTGTCGTTGGCCAGCAAGGTGCTTGCCTTGATCGTCAGTGCCTGGCTTTCGGTGGTGCTCAGCGGGTTGTAGCTCAGCGGGTAGGCATTGCTGCCCAGTACCGCATAGCTGCCAGTGGCCGACTTCACTTGAACGGTGAGGTTGGCGCTGCCACCCTGATCCCAATAGATGATCTGGATGTCATGGGCGCCGCTGCCGGCGACGTTGAAGTCGAAGGTGTCGCTGCGCGACGAGGTGTTGGCATCGAACACCGCCACCTGCTTGCCATCGATCAGGATCTGGTAACCGTCATCAGCTGTGACCTTGAGCGTGTAGTTACCGGCATCCAGCGTAACGACGCCGGTCAGCTTGAGGATGGCGTCCGAGCTGCTGGTGTGGGTGCTGCTCAGGTCAGTGGCGTGCGCCGTGACGCCTGCCACGTTCACGCCGAGGAACTTGCTGAGGTTATCGCTGGAGCTGTCGGCACGGCCGAGGTCGTTGGTCACGCGGGTTTGCGCAACGCTACCGAAGTCGATCTGAGTGGCGTTGAAGGTCGCGGTCGGGTTGTTACCGGCAATGTACTTGACCGCCTGGGCCACGGTGGAGAGGTTGGCGCCCTGCGCCGCGTCGCTCCAGCTGAAGTACTGGCCTTTCAGGCCGCTGACCAGGCTAGGGTCATCGTTGGCCACCGGCGCGTCGTTGACGGCCGTGACGGTCACGTCAGTCTTGGCCACCAGCGAAGTGGCCTTGTCCGAGCCGTCGCCACCCGGGGTGCCGATGTCAGTCACCGTCAGCTCGACGCTGCGCGCTGCGGTGTTCGGCGCATCGCCGGGTACCGAGAACTGGACCGAGCCCAGTAGTTTCTGGAACGCGTCGATCGATGCCGGGCCGGTCAGGGTCACCACCATCGCGCCGTTCTGCACGACAGTCTGGTAACTGATCTGCTCACCATCGACGGTCACGTTGCCAGAAGGCTGCAGGGCTGCGCCGTTGGTGTAGCTGGAGCTGAACGCATCCCCAGGCTGGAAGCCTTTGAGGGTGATCGTGGCGTGGTCCAGGGTGCTGTTGTCGCTGTCCTTGATGGCCAGGCCATCGAACAGCGCCACGGCGGCCTGCTTCTCGGTGAAGTTGACGCTGGCGGCATCGCTGACCAGCGGGGCGTCGTTTACCAGGGTGGTGATGACGGCCGCGTTGGCGTCGGCGCCAAGCGAAGGGTCCATTGCGTCGGCGGCATGCAGGTTGATATCCGGCAGCGTGTTACCGGCGTTCACCCAGTCGGCACCGGCCTGGGTCAGCACGACCTGGCCGTCTTTGATGGCGTAGTAACCCTTGTCGTTGTTGGTAAGGGTAACGACAGGCGCCTGGTTGTCAGGGTCGGTGGCGGTGTAGGTCGCCACGCCCTGGCCGGCCTGGGCCGAATGCTCGGCCACTGGCGTGGTGGACGTGATGCTGATGCTTGGCGCGTGGTTGATGGCATCCACCACCACGGTAAAGCTCTGGCTCTGGCCTTGGGCGACCACTGGGCTGACATTCTCCTGAGCGGTACCGCCCAGGGTCAGCTCGAAGCTGCCGGCCTGGCCTGGCTTGGTCAGCAGGCTCAGGCTGTTCAGGTCCATGCCGGTGAGGTCCAGCGGCGTCTTGCCGTCGGACGTCATCAGGTGCTCGCCGCCTGCGGTGTCGAAGGCCTTGAGGATGGTGCCTTCCGGCACGCCGGAGAGGCTGACCTTGTGGATTTCAGAGCCATCGTTGTCGACGAAGGTAGCCGACAGGTTGCTCAGCTTGATCCACTGATGTTCCAGGCCATGGTTAACGGTGCTGACGGTGTAATAACCCTCGCCGTTGTTCAACACGTGATGCGCGGCGCTGTCGCCGAGCTGGTCGGCGCCGGTGTAGGTCTGCAGGCCGCTGTCGGCCAGGCTCTTGGCCGGGCCACCGTCGACCGCCACGGTAAGGTTGTAGCTGCCTGGGCCATTCTGGTTGAAGTGGTAGATGTCCACTTCGTAATAGCCGCTGGCCTGTGGCGTGAAGCTGCCGCTGATCCCGCCGTTCTGGCCATCGACCACCGAGTTCCACTGCGCCGAGGCGACGGTTTTGCCACCGATGACCACGGCCAGGCTGTCGTCGGCCGTGCCACCGAACGCGTAGGCTTTGCCGGCTTCCAGATACACCAGGCCAAAGTATTTGGTTGCAGTCTGCTGGCCGACGTTGCCTGCGCTGTCGATTGCCGGCACACCGCTCAAGTGCTGCACAGGCGCATCGCTGGGCGGGGTACGCAGCGTGTTTACCAGCGTTTGAGGGTTAGCCCCGTCGCCGCCGTGGCCCAGGGTGTTGTAGTCGGCCGAGCTGACCTGCCAGGTCACTTTGTTGAAGCCAGTGGGGGCTGCGTCCGGCAGCGCTACGCCCAAGGTCGGGGCGTTGGCGATAGGGTTGACGTCCAGCAGCAGGGTGGCGCTGCCACTGCTCTGCCCGTTGTTGCTGGCCTCGAAGGTCAGTGAGTCGTAATGCGACTTCTGATCGCCTTCGCTGCTGCTGTCACTGTAGTCAGGGCTGCCGGACTCGTGCGCATTGGGCGTGAAGGTCAGCTTGCCGCTATCGATGTCTTGTTTACTGATCACTTGGCCTGCGGCCACGGCGGTACCGCCCAGCGCCAGCACGCCATTGGTGGGCAGCGTGGTGACCTTCACGGTCCACGCGGAGGCATCCTGAGCCTGGCCGCTGACATTGAAATCGGCCCAGTTGAGGGTCAGCGGGGTCGCTTCGTCCCCTTCGACTTCATTGGCTGCCACCGCAGGCTTGTCGCCGTCGACGATGGTCGTGGTGGCTTGAGCGGCGGAATAGTCAACGCTCTCGTAGCCCGAGCCGGTCACGCCGGTGACCTTCACCGTCAGCGTCTCGGCGCCTTCAATCAGGCCATCGGCCTTGATCGGCAGCTCGATCGGGAATGAGGTGACGCCAGCTGGCACCTTCACGCTGGTCACGCCAGTGAAGTCCGAGCCGTCCGCTGCCTTGCCCGAGTAGCTCAGGGTCACGGTGGTTTCGTTACGGGTCGCCGCGCCTTCAGCGTTGCTCAATTGAAGGGTGAAGGTAGCGGTCTCGCCCTCCTTCACGCTCGGCTCTGTGGTCAGGGTCACGGTGGTCACATCGCCGTCATCGGCCACGGCAGTATTGACCTGGCCGTCGACCTTCAGGTTCGGCTGCGGCGCATCGTTGCTGACGATGTGGTTCTCGGCAACGTTGCCGCCTTCGTACATGTCGTCAGGCGCAGCCACCGGCTGGCTCGGGGCAGAGCTGCTGGCCCCGGCCGGGATCACCAGGTCACCGCCTTTTTCCAGCGTGACGTGGATCGGCTGGGTCGCCACCACCGGGTTGCCGATGCTGTCGACCAGCTTGACGGTATAGGTGATCGGGTCACCTTCCTTGGCATCGGCAGGCGCATTGGCGACCAACTGCAAGGTGACCTGCTGCTGCACTTCGATGGTGCTGACAGCAGGCTGGGCGGTGCTGACGGCAGGCAGGCCATCGCCCCCTGCGTCGGTGACGCTGACGCTGACCTGGCGCGGCTCGGTGCTCGGCGGGTGCTGGTCACCGGTGCTGAAGGTCAGTTGGCTGATCAGGCTCTGATAGGCGCTTTTGGAAGCCTCACCGCTCAGTTGAAGGGTCCAGGTGCCGTTGGCGAACGACTGGCTGTAACTGATGCCTTCGAAGGTGCCATTGGCCCCCGGGAAGGCGATCACGTCAGTGCTGGCGGCATTGCTGACGGTGATGGTGGCGTTGCTCAGGTTGGCGCTGTCTTCGTCGGTGATGCTCACCTGGCTGACCAGCGCGACCGGTGCGTGGTTTTCCTGGAACACGCTGTCGGCGTCGGTGACCACGGGCGCGTCGTTGACCAAGGTGGTCGCTGGCGTACCGGTGGTGTTGCCGGTGAGCAGGCTCGAATCGGTCACGGTCAGGCCGATTTGCGGCAGCTTATTACCCAGGTTGACGTAATCGGCACCGGCCTGCGTGAGCTGCACGGTATTGCCGACGACTTGGTAGTAGGTGTTGTTGCCAGAGGCGTCAGTGCCTGCGCTGCCAGGGGTGAAGCGCACGGTGACCGCATCGCCGTTGGCGTCGAAGGTGCTGAAGTTGCCGACGACCTGATGCTCCACGGCCAAGTTCTCGGTCACGCCTGCGGTTTGCAGCACGATTACCGGGGCATCGGCATTGGGCAGCACGTGCACGGTCAGCGGGGTGCTGACCGCCTCGGGTGCGGCGGTGCCGTCCTGGGCGATGGCGGTGACGGTCAGCTGCACATCGCCGGCAGAGGCACCGGACGGGGCCTGGTAGGTCAGCGTGGCGAGGTTCCAGCTAGCGACGTCCACCGAGGTGTTGCCGGCGCTGGCGACAAATACGTCATTGCCCGAACGCAGGGTCGCCCCTTCAGGCAGGCCGCTGATCATGACCTTCAGCGACTCGGAGCCGTCGATGTCGTTGGTGTGTGCGGTGATCGGCTGCAAGGCGATCTGGGCGCCTTGTACGCCAGTGTTGTTGGCCGTGCTCAGGGAGATATTGCCAAGCACACCGCCCACGGAGTTCTGGTCGCTGGCCACGAAGGTCAGGGTCTTGTCGCCGCCGGCATTGGTCGGCAGCACCAGGCTGTAGTGCTGCAGGCCGAGCTGGCTGGAATTGAGCGTAGCGACGACCTTGCCGTCCCACATCACCTTGATTTCGGAATCGTTGCCCAAGCTGCCGCTGCGCGGTGAATAGTCGAAATTCAGGGTGTAGACGCTGTTGGCGACCGTGTTGGTGACCTTGGTGCTGAGGTCGCTGGCATCGCCTCGATTGCGCTCCAGCTCGATCACGTGCGTATCGGTCGGCAGGCCGAAGGCCCTGCCGCTCTGGATCTCGACCTGGGCGCCGTTGTTGCCGGTGGTCCATTCGCCGTTACCGATCGCGGCCACGGGCACGTTCAGCGAAGAGCCGATGCTGTCGAAGTTGGTGCTGATCGCCCAGGCACGATCGCCCAGCGACAGGGTCGGGATGTCGGTGACCGGCGCGACATTGATGGTGACGGTGCCGACACTGCTGCTGGCCGCGTTATTCGACGCTTCCTGGGAAGTGCCGGTGACGGTCAGGGTGAACGTGCCGCTGGCATCCTGAGGGGCCTGGTAGCGGATGGCGCTGAGGTCCCAGCCGCTGACATCCAGCGAGGTCTGGCCGTCGATGGTGACGCTGTGCGTGCCATCGGTCAGTTGCGCGCCTTTGACCAGCGCGTTGCCACTGAGCACCGTAGTGTGGCTCTCAGAGCCGTCGTTGTCGGCATAGGCCGCCAGCGTGCCCAGGGCGATGGGCTTGTCTTCGAACCCCTCGACGCTACGATTGGCCGCAATGGCGGGCGCGTCGGCAACGGCGTTGACCAGCACGTTGATCTGCACGCTGGTAGAGGCGCTGTCCTGGTTGGTTTTTTCCACCGCAGTGCCGGTCAGGGTCAGGGTGTAGCTGCCCGACACGTGATCACCAGCGTTGAAGGTCAGCTTCGACAGTGCCCAGTCGCTGACGTCGACGCTGCTCTGGCCCGCACCCACGATCACACTGTGGGTGCCGTCACTGATGGTCTGCCCGGCCTGCAGGCCGCTCAGGGTAATGGTGTGGGTTTCGGAGCCGTCCTGATCCTTGAAACTGACATCGTAACCGCCGATGTCGATGTTCTTGCCTTCGTTACCCGCAGCAATCACCAGGGCGCTGGTGTTGGCCGCCTGCGCCGCGCCGGCGCTGGGGTACAGAGGCAGGCCGCTGTCGGCGAGGCTGGTGGCCGGTGCGCCGTTGACCGAGACGTTGACATCGAAGTAGCCCGGGCCGTCAGCGTTGTATTGATAGCCTTCGACACTGTAGAAGCCACTGGCGCTAGGGGTGAAGTCACCGCTGAACTGCGTATCGCGGCCGCCATTCCAGGTGTTGCTGCCGATGTCTTTGCCACCGACGCTGAGCACCATGCTGTCGTCACCACCGGCGGTGAAGGTGTAGGTCTTGCCGGCTTCCAGGTAGATCACACCAGAGACCTTGCTCGCAGTGCCGGCATCCACAGCCACTTGGTGGAAGCCGTCGATCACCTTGCTCTCGGTGGGCTGGGTGGTTTTGTTGATCGCCTCGCGCACCGTGTTGGGGTCGATACCGCCGCCGTTGTTGCCCAGGCCCAGGCCGGCCCACTGTTGCAGGGTCAGGCCCGGCGCCGCGCCAGGGTGTTCGATACCAATGGTTGGCGCATCGGCCACGGCTGCGATGGCGAAGTCGATCCGGGCCTGCTGGCCGGCGACTGGCTCGCTGGAGCTTGCGTTGTTCAGCGCAGTGAACTGGACCGAGCCGAACAGCGAGCTGTCGGCCGGGCTGCTGGCTTGGTCGGCTGCCGGGGTGAACACCAGCGTGCCATTGGCCAACTGTGCCTGGGTAACGATGTCACCGGCCTTGAGGGTGGTTTCCACACCGCCTACGGTCAGCACCAGGGTGCCGTTGCTCGGTACGCTGTCGATGCGCACGCCCAGGTCAGCGTTGCTGCTGCCCTTCTGGACGTTGAAGCTGTCCCAGGTCAGGTTGACGGCCGTGTCTTCGCGGCCTTGGATCGGCGTATCGCCCGAGCCGGTAGCCGTGGGTGCAGTCTGGTCGACGATGCTGGTGTCGACGCTGTTGCGCTGCGGGTCGATGGCCAGTTGCTCGAAGTCGCCGGCCCGCGCACCGGTGGCCGGCGAGACGTTATCGATGGTCACCACCAGATGCTCGGTGCCTTCGATCAGCTTGTCGTTGAGCGCCGAAACCGCCAGTTGCGCAGAAGATGAGCCGGCCTTGATCACCACTTGGGTTTCACCGGTGAAATCCTGGCCATCAGCGGTGCCGCTGTATTTGACCGTAACGGTCACGTCGGTTTTGGCCACCAGCGGCTGATTATTGCCGTCGGTGATGCTCAGGGTGTAGGTGGCGCCGGCACCCTCCTTGACCGAGGCCGAGCCGCTGATCGACACATAGCTGGTGTCCAGCGTATCGGTGACTTGGGTGGTGGCCGGTGTCGGGTCGACGGTAACCGCCAGGCCCGCGCCGCCACTGGTGCCGGCAACGGTTACGTTGACGTTGTGGGCATCGATGTAGGGGGTGTTTTCATTAGCCATCGGCACACTGACCGAGCCGGTGGTCTGGCCAGCACCGATGACAATGACCGCCCCGTTGGACAGGGTCACCGTCAGCGGGCTCAGCGGCGCCTGCGTCAGGGTTGCGGTATAGGTGAGCACGCCGCCCTCTTCGGTGATCGAAGACGTTGCACTGAGGGTCAGCGTGGAAGGCCGTACGGGCGTGGTATCGGTCTGCTCGGCACTCAGGCGCTCGCGGCCATCGAGGCCGGCGGTCTGGAAGCCTACGGTCGGGTCAACCGCGCCGCCCGTCTCACTGAGCATCACTACGGTGTGGCTACCCCCGCCGGTGCCGCCCGTATCACCGGCATCGTTGCCGGCGGCAGTCGCTTCCAGGGCCTGGGTCGGGTCGGCGCCAGCGGCGATCGCCTTTTGCAGGTCCTCTACGGAAGTGGCCTGCACACTGCTGGCCAGCTCGGTGTCATGGCTGGCCTCCACACGCGTGGGTGCAGCGGCACTCCACAGGCTATCGCGGCCGAGGTCGAGCATGCGCCCATCCTGAAGCTGCAGGGTTACCGCACCGGCTGCGCCCGTTTCGATTTGCTCCCCTGCAAACAGGCGATCGCCCTCGACCAGCACACGTTTGATCCCCTCCGGGGACACTGCGACAACCTGGCCAACAATGCTTTTGACGATGGCGACAACGCTGCTCATGGGGACTTCTCCGGGGATAACCGTCTGGGCCGCTTCCTTACGACTGGCCACACATCAAGGCCACTTCAGAGGGAGCGCAAGTTCAATTTATATATTTAAATGGCGCCAATATTTCGACTATTAATTAGCTTACTACGCAGGCGACAAACTATTGACCAATTGCGCGTCATCCTAAACAATCCGCGCCGCGATGTCACATTGATATTGCACTAGGCGAACCGTCTTCCTTTACATGCGGAGTCCCAGACGCGGGCTTCCGACATTCGGTCGTTTCGGTTGCCCTTTCCATGACGGCCATACGCCTGGCCGCGACAGAACACAGCAAACGACTTCGGAACCCAACACCATGCGCGCGCCATTTTTTGCAGCCCTTCCACTGACCCTCGCCGCCGTCGCTCAAGCACAAACCCTGCCAGAAGCCATGCAGCACGCCCTCGAGGTGCACCCCGAAGTTCAGGCTGGTGTGAATGCGCGCATGTCTGCCGACTACGCCGTGAAATCCGCCCAAGGCGGCTACCTGCCGCGCGTCGACGTATTGGCGGGCTATGGCCGGGAAGGTACCGACAGCCCAACTACCCGTGCAGCCAGCGGAGACGACCGCTACACCACACTTAACCGCGGTGAAGCCAGTGTTCGTCTACAACAGATGATATTTGACGGCTTTGCGACGCAGAACGAAGTTGCGCGTCAACAATCCACCGCCAATTCTCGTGCTTATTCTCTTTTGGGTACGTCCGAAAGTACGGCCCTGAAAGTTGCACAGGCGTACCTGGATGTTTTGGCCCGTCGTGAATATGTCCGCCTGGCTGACGAAAACTTGAAGAACCACCGCCGGATTCTCGATCAGATTCAGTTGCGCACTTCCCGAGGTATCGGCCGTAACGCCGACCTCGACCAGGCAGAGGCCCGCGTGGCGCAAGCCGAAAACAACCTGCTGACCGAGCAGACCAACCTCAACGACGCCAACACCACCTACTACAGCGTGGTCGGCATGGCCCCAGACGAGCTGGTTGCCCCCGCACCGGGCGGCATTGCCTTGTTCCCGGCCAGCCTCGACGAGGCGCGTGCCCAGATGGTTGCCAGCAGCCCCGTGCTCCGCTCGGCGGAGGCCGATATCGCAGCTACCGAAAAGCAGTACACCGCAGCCAAATCGACTTACTATCCGCGCTTCGATGCAGAACTTGCGAAAAACGCCGATAACAACGTCAGCGGTGAAGAAGGCCACTACAATGGCTGGTCGGCGATGGTGCGCATGCAGTTCAACCTGTATGCCGGCGGCAGCAATTCCGCCGACCTGCAATCGAAGGCCTACCAGAGCAGCCAGGCACTGGATATTCGCAACAATGCCCTGCGCCAGTTGAACGAAGAGCTGGGGCTGGCCTGGAGCGCGTATGACAATGCCAAGCGCCAGCGGCCCATCGCCGAGCAGTACGTGACCCGCAGCGAGCGCGTGCGCACCGCATACCAGTCGCAGTTCAGCCTGGGCGAGCGTACGCTGCTCGACCTGCTCGACAGCGAGAACGAAAGCTTCACTGCGCGCCGCCGTTTGGAAGAAGTGAAATACCTGGAGCGATTCAGCCAATACCGCATTCAAGCGGCCATGGGTGAGTTGCTCAAAAGCCAGGGGGTCGTCGCGCCCTTGGCAACGGTTGTGCAACATGACATCAAGCCGGAGGTCAAACTCCCCGGCATGAACTGACCCCTGTCGGTTCAGCCCATCAACCCGTTTAGGCAGTTAGAGAGTGCGCAGCGTGGAATCTGAAACCGGTGGTGTTCAACTTATTCATGATCCCAGGAGCCTGCACGACGATCCCCTGCTCGACGGGTTGTTAGCACTTTGCTACCTGCACCAGAAACCCGCCAGCCGGGCCATGCTCACCACCGGCTTGCCGTTGCCCGGGCAGCGGCTCTCGCCAGAGCTGCTAAGCCGCGCCGCCGCCCGCGCCGGTTTGCAGGGGCGGCTGTTGGTGCGCAAGCTCGAAGCCATTCCGCGAATCGCCCTGCCCGCGCTGTTGATGCTCAAGGACGGGCGCTGTGCGGTGCTGATCGGATGGGAGGGTGACGACGCCCGCCTTTTGCTCGGCGAAAGCGACGGCGGTGAGGTGCGCGTTACGCGCGAAATGCTGCTGGAGGACTACACCGGCAAGGTGTTCTTCGCCCAGCCACAACACAAATTCGATATCCAGCGCGGCGCGCTGGTGCCCCGGGCAAAGTCCTGGTTCAAGGACACCCTCAAAAAGTCGCGATGGCTGTACATGGATGCCGTGGCAGCGAGCCTGGTGATCAACCTGATCGCCATGGCCGCGCCCCTGTTCACTATGAACGTCTATGACCGCGTAGTGCCGAACCAGGCCACCGAGACCCTTTGGGTGCTGGCCATCGGCATCTGCGGCGCCTATGTCTTCGACCTGCTGCTCAAGGGCTTGCGCAGCCTGTGCCTGGACCTTGCCGGCAAGAAGACCGACCTGATCATCTCTGCCACGCTGTTCGAGCGCGTGGTGGGTATGGCCTTCAAGGTGCGCCCGGCGCGCGTGGGCAGCTATGCGCAGAACATCCACGAGTTCCAGGGCCTGCGGGATTTTCTCACCTCGCTGACCCTTACCACGCTGATCGACTTGCCGTTCACTCTGCTGATCATGTTGGTGATCGGCCTGCTCGGTGGCTGGCTGGTGATGATTCCGCTGGTGGCCTTTCCGCTGGTGCTGACGATCGTGCACCTGCTGCAGCGCCCGCTCACCGCAACGCTGGAACGCACCATGGCGCTGAGCGCCGAGCGGCAGTCGACCATGATCGAAACCCTCAACGGGCTCGATGGCATCAAGGTCAACAACGCCGAGAGTGAGCGCCAGTACATCTGGGAGCAAACGCTGGGCACGCTGAGCCGCCTGGAACTTCGGGTGAAGGTGCTTTCGAGCCTGTCGATGAACCTCACCGCGTTCGTTCAGGCGCTGGCCGGCGTGACCATGATCATCGGTGGCGTTTACCTCATCATCGCCGGCGACTTGAGCATGGGCGGCCTGATCGCCTGTTACATGCTCAACCAGCGTGCGATGGCGCCGCTGAGCGCGCTGTCCGGCCTGATCACGCGCTGGCAGCAGACCAAGGTGACCATGGGTTCGGTCAACCAGATGATGGAGCTGCCACAGGAGCGCAACTTCGAGGAGCGCCCCATGACCCGCCCGGTGCTGCAAGGCAGCATCGAGTTTCGCAATATCGACTTCACCTACCCAGGCCAGCAACATCAGGCGCTACGCGGGCTGAGCCTGAACATCCGCCCGGGTGAAAAGATCGGCATCATAGGCCGCAGCGGCTCGGGCAAGAGCTCGCTGGCCAAGCTGATCGTTGGCCTGTTCGAGGCCGAAAAAGGCGAGCTGCTGGTCGACGGCGTGGACATTCGCCAGATCGACGTGAGCGAGCTGCGCCACAACATCGGCTATGTGCCGCAGGACATCCAGCTGCTGGCGGGCACCCTGCGCGACAACTTGGTCAGCGGCGCACGCTACGTCGAAGACGAGATGGTGCTGCAGGCCTCGGAGCTGGCCGGGGTGCACGAATTCGCACGGCTGCACCCGCAGGGTTATGAATTGCAAGTCGGCGAACGGGGCCAGAACCTCTCCGGCGGCCAGCGGCAGGTCGTTGCCCTGGCGCGCGCACTGTTGCTCAACCCTCCGATTCTGTTGCTGGACGAACCCACCAGCGCGATGGATAACACCGGTGAAGAGCGCCTCAAGCAGCGCCTGCAATCGGTGATCGAGCACAAGACCTTGGTACTGGTCACTCACAGGGCGTCGTTGCTTTCGCTGGTCGACCGCCTGATCGTCATCGACCGTGGCCAGATCGTGGCCGATGGTCCGAAAGCCGCGGTGATGGAAGCGCTGCGCAAGGGGCAAGTCAATGTCGCTTAACATGCTCAAAAGCGGAATCGGCGCTTACTTCAAAGGCCGTGACTCCCTCGACGGCCAGCCGCTGCCGGAAGTGAAGAAAGCCCTGATCGACGATGCCCCACGCATCGCCAGGCTAACCATCTGGGGGGTGATCGCGTTCTTTCTGTTTCTGCTGGTGTGGGCCCACCTGGCGGTGATCGACGAGGTGACCAAGGGCGAAGGCAAGGCGATCCCTTCGTCGAAGATCCAGAAGATCCAGAACCTCGAAGGCGGCATCGTCGCGCAGATCTACGTGCACGAAGGCCAGATCGTCGAAGCCGGGGCACCGCTGATTCGCCTGGACGACACCCGTTTCGCTTCAAACGTCGGCGAGACTGAAGCCGACCGCGTGGCCATGGAACTGCGGGTAGCACGCTTGCAGGCCGAGATCGAAGACAAGCCGTTGGTGATCGACCCGGACATCCTCAAGCGCGTGCCGCGCCAGGCCAACGATGAATTGGCGCTGTACCAGAGCCGTAAGCAGCAGCTGGCCGATGAGGTCGGCGGCCTGCAAGCCCAGCTGGTGCAGAAGCAACAGGAGCTGCGCGAGTTCGGCTCCAAGGCCGACCAGTACCGTAACAGCCTGGCCCTGCTGCAAAAGGAAATCAGCATGTCGGAGCCGCTGGTGGCCCAGGGTGCGGTGTCGCCGGTGGACATCCTGCGCCTCAAGCGCAGTGAAGTGGAAACCCGTGGCCAGCTGTCCTCTACCACCCTGGCGATGCCCCGCGCCCAGGCGGCGATCAATGAGGTGCAGCGCAAGATCGAGGAAACCAAAGGCAAGTTCCGCAGCGACTCGTTGACTCAGCTCAACGAGGCCCGCGCCAACCTGGCCAAGTACACCGCCACTGCCAAGGGCCTGGAGGATCGAGTCAACCGCACCATGGTCAATGCCCCCGTACGCGGGGTCATCAAGCAGGTAATGGTCAATACGGTGGGCGGGGTGATCCAGCCCGGCAGCGACATCGTCGAGATCGTGCCGCTGGATGACACTCTGGTGGTCGAAGCCAAGATCCGCCCGCAGGACATCGCATTCCTGCACCCCGGCCAGAAAGCGATGATCAAGTTCACCGCTTATGACTACACCATTTACGGCGGCCTTGAAGGCAAGCTGGAACAGATCGGTGCCGATACCATCACCGATGAAGACAAGAAGCAGACCTACTACTTGATTCGCTTGCGCACCGACAAGAACCACCTGGGCACCGATGCCAAACCGTTGGTGATCATTCCCGGCATGGTCGCCTCGGTAGACATCATCACCGGCCACAAGAGCATCCTGAACTACCTGCTCAAGCCCATCATTCGTGCTCGCGCCGAGGCGCTGCATGAGCGGTAGGCTGCATGCCTCAAGTCTCTAGCTTCAGGCTTCAGGTAGGCGCAGGCCCGCGCTGACTTGCAGCTTGGGGCTAGGGGCCTGCAGCTCACGTGCTGATCACAGCAGAACGCGTGTTTGATGCCACCGGCGGCAAGCGCCACCCGGATTGGTGCATCTTCCGGGACTGCAACGCGCTATACGCCGACCAGGTGCTTGCGGGGCCGGCGGTGGTGGTTCTTGGTCGGGCTGCTCCCGGCTTGAATAAACATCTACCTCGAAAAGTATCGTTCCAAGGCATTCCTGCCAGGCATATTTCCTATGCTGGTCAGCTGTCTATTGGTGGAATTTCGATACCGTGATCATGAGCCTCGACCTAGCAATCACCGAGGAAACACTCATGACCCTTCAAGCCAAACTGGATGCATTCAAGGCTGACTTCGTTGCCGGTAAGCCTCCCTATAATGCCCCTGCGCCGGTACATGCCCTCATGCAGCGCGCCACCGCCGAGCTGATCGCCAGCGGCCAGGCTGAGCGGGCGCTGAAGGCTGGTGAGTTGGCGCCAGTGTTCGCCCTGCCTGATGCCGAGGGAAATCGGGTGTCTTCGACAGAGTTGCTTTCACGCGGCCCGCTGGTTGTCAGCTTCTATCGCGGTGTGTGGTGCCCGTACTGCAACATGGAGTTGCAAGCCCTGGACCAAGCACTGCCGGCCTTTCAGGAACGCGGTGCCAGCCTGGTCGCGATTTCGCCGCAAAGCCGGGCCAACAGCCGCAAGTCGCGGCGGCAAAATGGCCTGAAGTTTCCCATCCTCAGTGACAGCGGTAACGAAGTGGCGGCCGCATTCGGCCTGCGCTTCAAACTGCCAGGCTATCTGGCTGAACTCTATCTCAGCCTTGGCAACAACCTGCCGGTCATCAATGGTGACCAGAGTTGGACTTTACCGATGCCGGGCCGTTTCGTCATCGGGCAAGACGGCGTCATTCGGTATGCGGAGGTCAATCCCGACTACACGCTGCGCCCGGAACCCACCGAGTTGCTGCCTGCGTTGCGCAGTTGATGCAGAACTTCTCAAGGCCGCCTTCGGGCGGACTTGCTTATTGGGGGCTCATCAACCGCTCGACGAAGTCAACAAATGCCCGCGCCTTGGCGCTCGCCAGGCGTCCCGTAGGAAATACCGCCCAGAGATCCAAAGGAGGGAGTTGCCAATCCTCAAGCAGTTGCACCACTTCGCCATTGGCGATTTCACCTGCGAACATCCACTGGGAAGTCAACGCCACACCCAGATGCCCCAGCACCGCTGCCCGCACGCCTTCCGCGGCGCTGACCCGCACCCGCCCGCTGACCGTGACCGACTGTACCGTACTGCCTTGTTTGAAGGCCCAATGCTCACCTGCGCCTGCCTGGGAATAAATAACGGCTTGGTGCTGCGCCAGTTCAGTTGGGGTGGAGGGCACGCCATACATGTTCACGTAGGCAGGCGTGGCCAGCACCCAACGCTGACATTCACCGATCTTGCGGGCAACCAGATTGGAGTCGGCCAGAGCGCCCATGCGCAAAGCGACATCGATGCCTTCCTCGACGAGATTGACAGTGCGATCATCCAGAACGATATCGATACTCAGCTCTGGGTGCGCTTGAAGAAATGTCCCCAGGTGCGGCAGAACATGTAAACGCGCGAAGGTCACTGCTGCACAGACCCGCAAGGTGCCCTGCAGGCCACTACCCGCCCCGCGCGCGGCGAGGTCGGCTTCGTGGGCCTCCTCGATTGCACGTTTGGCACGCTCGTAGTAGGCCGTACCGGCCTCGGTCGGTGTGAGCCCACGAGTAGAGCGCAACAACAGTCGCACGCCTAGGCGTTGTTCCAGTTGTGCAATGGTTTTCGACACGGCGGGCTGGCCCAATTTGAGACGTCGCGCTGCCGCTGAGAACGACCCCGCTTCAAGCACGCTGACGAAGGTTTCCATTGCAGCCAATCGATCCATCGTTGTTCCACCTGCAACAGTTAAAAGAGCGTGGCAAAAAGCGAGCGAAGCGGGTGCTTGGCTCGCAGCGGACGGGCTATCTCAACACGGTGTGTACACAGCAAAACGCCTAGAACGCAGCCTTGCCGATTGAAGCACCGCCATCGACGAATAATGTCTGGCCAGTAATGAAACCGCTACTTTCGGACAGCAGGAACGTGATGGCTGCGGCGATCTCTTCTGGCTGGCCCAAACGGCCGATAGGTACGCCAGAAAGGTAACGGGCTTCTGCCTCGCTGCCCGGGGGGTTGTTCGCGCGAAACAGTTCTGTTTCGGTCGGCCCGGGAGCAACGGCATTGACGGTGATGCCGGTTGTGGCCAGCTCCAGTGCCCACGACCGAGTAAAACTGATAAGCGCAGCCTTGGCGGCGGCATAGGCCGTGCGGTGAGTAATGCCAAGCACAGTCAAGCTGGAGATGTTGACGATTCGCCCCCACTGCCGCTCGCGCATCCCCGGTAAAACGGCTTGAGTAGCCAGAATCGCTGAATGCAGATTCACGCGCATTACAGCATCGAAATCGTCCAGGTCCACAGAGCCCAGCAACTGCGGGTGAACCAGCCCGACGTTATTTACCAGGCCGTCGAATGCGTATTGCTGGGTAAGCGTGGCCAGGGCTTGCTCGGTCGCAGCGCGATTGCCCAAATCGACCGAGATCAACGCCCCAGGAAAATCGATGTTCTTTACTTGTCGGGCAATGCCCACAACGCGGTGGCCTGCGTCCGCGAGCGTCTGAGCTAGCGCAAGGCCAATGCCTTTACTTGCGCCGGTAATCAAAAAAGTTCGCGTATTCATGAGTGCTCCTGGTACCCGCCCATGGGAGGGCGAGTCGAGTAAGGGATGAGCGCGGTTTTTAGACCGGTTTAGTCCATTCATTGCCTTTCATGAACGGGTCGAGCTGAGTGTGTACCAAATGATTGGTGTAGTTGCTCATGACCTTGGTGGCGACACCTAATACCACTTCCAGCACGTTGCGATGAGTGAAGCCGGCAGCAAGTAATGCTTCGACCCCCGAACCATTGACGAAGCCGCGATCACGTACGACCGCCGTGGTGAACACGTGCAGTGCTTCCAGGCGGGCATCCGGAATAACACTGCCGGCACGCAACGCTGCAATCACCTCAGGCGCCATTCCGGCCATTTTTGCCAGAGTGGTATGCCCGGCCATGCAGTAGTGACACCCGTTTTCGAAGTTGGCGGTGAGGTACACAACCTGCTGTTCGTGCGGGGTGAGAGTGCTCTTGCCAAACAGATCCCAGAGTTGGCTGTAACCGGCCAGCAGCTCGGGCGACTCAGCCATATGGCCTTGCAGGTTAGGTACGAAGCTGAAGGCTTTCTGTACCGCTTCGAGTACCGGCTTGGACGCGGGAGGCGCGGTGTCGATGGTGTGACGAGTGAACGTGGTCATCGCAGTTTCCTTGAGAGGGGCAGCAAAAGTGCTGGCGCTATCTTGTTGTTCTCGGCAGAGCTGCGGAACGCGGGGAGTGGGCATATGACTCATGCTCCGTAGGAATAAAGCCGATGTCGGAGCCAACAGATGCGCGCGCGGCTTCCGGTGGGTAATGGCCACGGCTGGGTCGTATCTTGGGGTTATCTGACCAGTGCCGAAGGGCCCCGAGGGATCGACTGCTGCGGCAAAGCGCACGTTATGCAAGGTGAGTTCGCAAGCCGCTTACCTAAGAAAGCCTGGGCCCTCGGTGCGCAAGCTCATAGATCGGCGCATCGCGCTGCACAGCTGGCCCCTACGAGGGCTCAACAGCGCCCTCAGCGCCCGAGGTGCAGGTCGAAACGGCTACGCGCTCGCCCTGCGTGATTCAGACGGACAGATAAGCGGCGGTTGACGCTTAAAAAGGTTGGGAGGATATTAATAGTTAGCAAACTATGAATATGCCCGATCTCTCGATGACCCTCGAAAAACTTCAGCAAACCGTCACCAGCGGCACCGTAACGGCCAGCCGGCACTGGCGGCGCATCTGCCAGACCGTGCTGGCCAACTACGGCATCACCGAAGCCTGCGCTGTGCCCTTGCTGGTGATCCTGCGCCTGGGCGACGGCGTTCGCCAGGTAACAGTGGCTCATGCGTCGGGGATGGAAAGCCCATCGCTGGTCAGGTTACTCGACCAGCTCTGTGCCCAAGGCTACGTGCTGCGTACCGAAGACCCGGCCGACCGACGCGCCAAGGCGCTGAGCCTGACCAACGAAGGCCGCCGCCTGGCCGAGGCGATCGAGGGCGAGCTGGCGCGATTGCGCAAGGAGATTTTCAAGCACCTCGACCCCGCTGATCTCGAGGCCGCCCAGCGGGTGCTGCAGGCCTTCGAAGACGCTGCCACACAAGGGCCCAGCACATGGGCCGGATGAAGCGCTTTTTCAGTGATGTGCCGCCTGCACAGGATTGGTGGTATGGCGTGCGCACCTTCGCCGCCTCCATGCTTGCACTGTGGATCGCCCTGAAGCTGGAAATGCCACGCCCGTATTGGGCGATGGCCTCGGTGTACATCGTCTCGAGCCCCTTCGTGGGCCCGACCAGCTCCAAGGCCGTGTACCGGCTGGTAGGCACGTTTGTCGGCGCCAGCGCGGCGGTGTTGTTCGTGCCCCTGTTCGTGCAGACGCCCTACCTGCTGGCCACGGTGATCGCGCTGTGGACCGGTACCTTGCTGTACCTCTCGATGCACCTGCGCACCGCCAATTTCTACGCCCTGATGCTGGCCGGCTATACCCTGCCGCTGATCGCCTTGCCGGTGGTGGACAACCCTTCGGCGGTGTTCGATGTGGCCTCTTCGCGCACCCAGGAGATCTTCATCGGAATCCTGTGCGCAGCTGTTGTCGGGGCGATCTTTTGGCCGCGACGCCTGGTGACCGCCGTGGGCGGTGCGCACGATAAGTGGTTCAACGAAGCCAGCAGCTATGCTCTGCGCTACCTCACCCGCAGCGTCAGCGGCGACGAAGTCGGGCCACTGCGCGCCTCGATGGTGGTGAACTTCAACGCGCTGGAACAGATGATCGGCCAGCTGCCTCACGAAGGCGCCACCCCTCATCACATGCGCAACACCCGCGAGCTGCGCGGGCGAATGATCCACTTGCTGCCGGTGATCGATGCCCTGGACGACGCGCTGGTGGCGCTGGAGCGGCGCACCCCTGAACTGGTGGCCCGCTTTGAGCCTTTGCTCGAACACACCCGGCAGTGGCTCACCGGCACCTTCGAGGGCGCCAACCCAGGCCCCTGGCAGGACCTGCACGCCCACATCGAGCGGCTGCGCCCTGCCCCCGGCGAGCTGGATGACCGCCGCGAATTGCTGTTCGCCAACGCGCTGTATCGCCTCGGCGAGCTGGCCGACCTGTGGCAGGACATGCGCGTGCTGCATGAGTTGATCGGCCGGCAGAGCCGCGCCAACTGGCGAGCCGTGTACCGCCACTGGCGCCTGGGGCGGCTGCGCCCGACCTTTGACCGCGGCATGATGCTCTACTCTTCGCTCACTTCGGTAACCGCGATCATCGCCGCGTCGGCGATCTGGATCGAAATGGGCTGGGCCGACGGCGGCAGTGCGGTGATCCTGGCGGCAGTGTCGTGCAGCTTCTTCGCGGCCATGGACGATCCGGCACCGCAGATCTACCGTTTTTTCTTCTGGACATCCGTTTCGGTCGTTCTTTCGAGCCTCTACCTGTTCGTGGTGCTGCCAAACCTGCACGATTTTCCAATGCTGGTGCTGGCCTTTGCGATTCCGTTCATCCCCATCGGTGCGCTCACCGTACAGCCGCGCTTTTACCTGGGCACCCTGTTGACGCTGGTGAACACCTCGACCTTCATTAGCATCCAGGGCGAGTACGACGCCAACTTCATGAACTTCGTGAACTCGAACATCGCCGGCCCTGTGGGGTTGCTGTTTGCGTTCTGCTGGACGCTGATCGTGCGCCCGTTCGGCACCGAGCTTGCGGCGCGGCGCCTCACCCGCTTGAGTTGGCGCGAAATCGTTGAGCTGGGAGAGGCCGGTACCCTCAATGAGCATCGAGCCAAGGCTGTGCGCATGCTTGACCGGCTGATGCAGCTGCTGCCACGCCTGGCCAACACTGGGCAGGACACCGGCGCGGCACTGCGTGATGTTCGGGTAGCGTTGAATCTGCTGGACATCCTGGCCTATGCCCCGCGGATCAACGGAACCCCACGCGCACTGCTGGCGCAGGTGGTGGTCGAAGTTACCCGCTACTTCGCCGCCTGCCTGAAGGCTGGCGAGCGCCTGGCAGCTCCGATGAATAGCCTGATGACCATGGACCGCGCCCGCCGCGCCCTGAACCTGGCCGCTTGCCAGGCCGAGGGGGCCGAGGAAGCCCGCGAGCAACTGCTGTTGTCACTCAGCGGGCTGCGCCTGGCGCTGCTACCGGGCGTGGAGGTGCTGCACGAGCCGGACGAATATCACCAACTGCCGCCGCAAGGCCTGGACGGAGCCCCGCTGTGATCGGTGAATTGGATATCGGCGGGATCTTCCTGCCTACCCTGCTGGGCATCATGGCATTGGCCTACGGGCTGTTCCTGGTGGTTCACGCCTTGCTCAACCGCGTGCATTTCTATCGCCTGGTGTGGCACCGGGCGCTGTTCAACGTGGCCCTTTACACCGTGCTGCTGGGCGCGGTCGACCTAATCTGCCGAAACCTGATGACATGAAAAAACCTCTACTGACCTTTGGCCGCCTGGTCGTAACTTTGATCGTGGTGGCACTCGCCTGCGTCGTGATCTGGCGCATGGTGCTCTACTACATGTTCGAACCCTGGACCCGCGACGGCCATATCCGTGCTGATGTCGTGCAGATTGCGCCGGATGTGTCCGGCCTGATCCAGCAGGTGAAAGTCACCGACAACCAGCCGGTCAAGCGGGGCGACGTGCTGTTCACCATCGACCAGGATCGCTTCAAGCTGGCGCTGCGCCAAGCGCAGGCGGCCCTGGCGGATCGCCGGGAAACCCTCGCCCAGGCCCAGCGTGAGCTCAAGCGCAACCAGGGGCTGGGCAACCTGGTTGCCCGCGAGCAGCTCGAAGAAAGCCAGTCGAAAGTGGCCCGCGCCCTCGCCGCCCAGAACGCTGAACAGGTGGCGGTGGACGCTGCCCAGCTGAACCTGGACCGTTCGGTGATCACCAGCCCAGTCAACGGTTTCATCAACGACCGCGCCCCGCGTGATCGGGAGTTCGCAAGCGCCGGCAAACCTCTGCTCTCGGTCGTGGACAGCGACTCATACCACATCGATGGTTATTTCGAGGAAACCAAGCTGGGCCACATTCATGTGGGGCAAGCGGTGGATATCCGTGTGATGGGCGACGACACTCGCTTGAGCGGCCATGTGGTGAGCATCTCGGCAGGCATCGAGGACCGCGACCGCAGCAGCGGCTCAAACCTGCTGCCCAACGTCAACCCGGCCTTCAGCTGGGTGCGCCTGGCCCAGCGCATACCCGTGCGCATCGCTTTCGACCACGTGCCGGAGGGCTTTCGCCTGATCGCCGGGCGCACCGCGACCGTGTCGGTGCTGCCCGATGCACAAGGAGAGGCCAAATGAGCAAACCCCTGACCTCGCTGGCCGCCAGCCTTGCGCTGGTGCTGGGCGGTTGCCAGGTGATGGGGCCGGACTACCACTTGCCGCAACAGGCAGCGATCAACCGCCCGGACCTGCAAGGCCCGTTGGCTGGCCAATCGCAGGAGGTGGTCTCCGAGCCGGTGCCTGCCGACTGGTGGAGGCTTTACAACGACCCGCAGCTCAATGGCCTGGTCGAACAGGCGCTTGCCGCCAATACCGACCTTAGAGTGGCGGCCGCCAACCTGGCTCGGGCACAGAACCAATTGGAAATCGCCCAAAGCCAGGGTGGGTTCAGCACCAGCGTCAGTGGTGAGGCGCAGCGCTTGCAGGAGTCGGGGCAGGCTTTTCTGCTGACCGAAAAGGTACCCGTGGCCAATATCGCTGCGCTGTCGATCAAGACCTCCTATCAGTTCGACATGTGGGGCGTGTTCCAGCGTGGCGCGGAGGCCGCCAATGCCAACGCCGATGCCGCGCAGGCAGCCGCCGACACGGCGCGCATCAGCGTGGTGGCCAGTGTCGTACGGGCCTATACCCAAGTGTGTGCCGCTAACGAGGAGCGCGCTATCGCCCTGCGCTCACTGGATTTGCAGCAACAGGGTGTGCAACTGGCACAGCGCCTGCGTGACGCGGGCAGGGGCGATGAGACGCAGGTGACCCGGACGCAAACGCAGTTCAAGTCATTGCGTGCGGAGCTGCCTAAGTTCGAGGCCGAACGCCAGGGCGGGCTGTACCAGCTGGCAATGCTGCTGGCGCGGCCAGTCGGCCAGTTGCCGGCCGGCACCGACCATTGCGCCGAGTTGCCGCATATCGCCCAGGCGCTGCCGGTCGGCGACGGTGCTGCGTTGCTCAAGCGCCGCCCCGATGTGCGCCAGGCCGAGCGCAAGCTGGCTGCAGCGACTGCCCAGATCGGCGTTGCGACCGGCCAGCTCTATCCCGACATCAGCTTTGGCGCGACCGTGGGCACGGTGGGGATCGCCGAAGACTTGGGTGACCCCTCGACCAACCGCTGGGGGTTCGGTCCGCTGATCAACTGGACTGTTCCTACCAATGGCGCCCGCGCCCGAGTGCGCGCCGCCGAGGCCGATACACAGGCGGCGCTGGCCCGTTTCGATGGTGTGGTGCTCAACGCCGTGCGAGAAACCCAGACCACGCTGGCAAACTACACCGCTGCCCTTGAGCGCCGAGACGCGTTGCAAGATGCCGAGCGCTCGGCGCACGATGCGGCCGAGCAGACCCACAGGTTCTATATGGCAGGGCGCCAGTCATTCCTGGAAGACCTGCAAGCTACCCGCACTTATACCGACGTGCGCGGGCAGCTGGCCGTGGCCAATACCCAAGTCGCTTTGCAGCAGGTGAACCTGTTTCTGGCGCTCGGTGGCGGCTGGCAGCCGCCCGATCAGGCCCAGGGCGCGGGCTCACCCACCAGCCGGCCCTGAACGCCCTCGATACCCATCTCGGCGATGACCTGCAGCTCTCCTTCAGTTTCGACCCGCTCGGCGACGACGGGCAGGTCGATGCTGTGGGCGGCACGCTGAATCGCCTCGATGAACAGGCGTTTGTGGCTTTCGCTGTCGATGGCGCGAATATAGCTGCCGTCGATCTTCAAGTAGGCCAGGCCCAAGTGCGCCAGGTTGCCGATCATGCTGAACCGGCCGCCGAAATGCTGCAGCGCCAGGCCGTAGCCAAGGCTGTGCAGGCGGCGAGTCAGGTTGTCCAGTACCGATTGCTGAGGCACATGCTCCTCGGCCAGTTCGAACACCAGCCGTGGGCCCAGCGCAGGGTGCTGGCCCAGTAGCTCGAACAGCCGAGCCAAGCCCTGCGAGCTGCCCAGCATCGGCGCGGAGAGGTTCAGCGCGTAGTGCCCTGGGTGCTGGCCCATGTGCTGCAGCACCAGCTTGACCATCAAATGGTCCAGGCGCTCGGCCCAGCCGAAGCGCTCGACCCATGGCAGGAAGCGGCCGGCAACGATGGGGCTGCCGTCGCTGCCGAGCAGGCGCGAGAGCACTTTGTAATGCATGACCTGCTGGCGGTCCTCACTGCTGACCACCGGTTGGAAGTACAGCTGGAACTGGCCGTTTTCCAGCGCTTGGTCCAGTAGCCGGTGCCAACTGTGGTGATCTTCGGCCACAGCGGTGCGCACCTGCCGCTCCAGGCACACCCAAGGCGTTCCGCCTGCGCTTTCGGCCTGCGCCAAGGCTTCGTCGGCCAGCTTGAGCAAATCTTGCGGAGCGTCGCCTGCGGCATACGAGGCCAGGCCGATATGCGCAACTGGGGTCACGTCGCTGGCGCCGGTTTCGTTGAGGCTTTGTAGCGAAGCTTCCATGGCGATGGCCAAGGCCTGGGCCTGGTCGGCATGTAGGCCCGGGGCAAGTACAGCGAACTCGCCGCCTCGGCTACGGCTGATCAGGTTGGTGGTTTCAGGGTGGCGCTCACACAGGCGCACCAGGGTTTGGGCCACGGCCTTGAGCAACTGGTCGGCCTTTGCCCCTCCCAAGCGCTGGTTCAAGCCGATCAGGTCATTGACCCGCAACAATAGCAAGTAGCCTGGGCGGTTCTCTTCGAGTTGGCTGACGCGGGCTTGCAACTGCATGTCGAAATAGCGGCGGTTGGCCAGGCCGGTCAGGGCATCCTGATACGACTCGATGCGCAGCTTCTCACTGCGCTCGGCTTGTTCCACGAACAGCGCCTTGAGTTTCTCGACCATCTGGTTCATCGCCAGCACCACACGGCGTAGCTCTGGCGTACGCGGCAACTGGGGCAGGGTCATGAACTCCCGCCGGGCAATAGCGTGGGACTGCTCGACCATGTAGTCCAGCGGCCGCAGTTGCCGGCGCAGCAGCAGCGCGCCCAGCACACCGCTGATCAGCCCGCAGAGCAGCAGCCAGCCAAGGCTGCCCAATGCGCTCTGCCACAGCTTGGCGATGGCGAACATCGGGTGGCTGACCACTTCCACCCGTGCCGCTTGCTGCCAGCCGCGGTTGACCAGCGCGTCGCCTCCCGCGGCATCCAGGCCGATCAAGCGGATAAACCAGCGCGGCACGCCATTGGGGTCAGGCTCGGCTTCACGCTCGACCATCACCTTGTTGTTGGCCAAGTCGACCACCTTGATGCTGGCGTAGTAGCCACTGTCGAAGATGGAGCTGACCAGCAGCTCGACCATCGCGGGGTCGTCGATGTTGGGCGTGAGCGACAGGGCGAGCGCTGTGGCGGCATCCTGTGCATGCGAGCGCAGCTGGTTGACATACTGGCTGCGCGAGCTCTCGAGGCTGACCATGAAGCTGCCGGTGAAGGCAACGGCCAGGAACAGGCATATGGCGATCAGCAATTGCTTGAACAGAGACATCGACGCTCCAGTTACTGTTCGACCGGCGTGGGAAAACCCTCGGCGGTCATTTTTTGAATGACATCTTGCCAGCGGGACAGCCGCTTGGCATCTCCCACCCGTTTGTTCGAACCGCTGCCAGCCAACCAATAGCCCTCGCCGTTGAAGGAGTACACCGGCAGCAGGTCAGTGCGCTCGGTGGCAGGCTGAATCGGGTCTTGCAGGCTGTCGAGCACCAACGGCACAGCCTCCGGCGTTGGGTAGTAGGTCAGCACCATGTGCGCGCGGTTCTGCCGCAACGCCTTGACGTAGGTGATGCGCAGTTTGTCGGAGGCAACGCCTAGGTGCCTGAGGCTGAAGTATTTGGCGATGGCGTAGTCTTCACAGTCGCCTGCACCCTTCCACAAGGCCTCGATCGGGGTTTCCCAATAGTCGACCTGGCCCCAGAGGTCGATGTCTTCCACGTAGCGCATTTGCCGGTTGAAAAACAGGTTCACCGCCGTAAGCTTTTCCATCTCGCCGCTCTGGCGCTGCGCCAACAGCAGTTTCTGCCAGGCATCGATGCGCTGCTTACCAGCGCCCAGTGGGCCGTATAGCGCTTCGGCCTTACGGCTGATGGTGTTGAAGTCCCAGTCGGCTTGCAGGCCGGCCAGCATCCCGGCACTGAGCCAGAACGCCAGTAACCCGTGGCCCAGCCTGCGGATAAGCGTCGTACGTTTTGCCAAGGCGCTTGCCCTGCCCAGCACTGGAAAGGAGCGCATGGTGCGTGTACATTCAGCAAAAAACAATGGCACGATGCAATCACTTTCTGTCAAATAATTCACATACGATGAATGGGACTTCGAAGTCCTTGCCCAAGTTATTGAACCTTGGGTGTAATTACCCATTCGCCCGTCGCAAGTCTTGTAATTCTGCCCGCTGGCATCAGGATGGCACTACAGCGGTAATACCCTTGCTGCATAGAAGGGTTTCGGCAAGTGCAACTGAGGGATAAGCCCCCTTGTCGAAAACAACCGCGTTCGCCAACCCAAGAGGGTGAAAACACGTGCCCAAGAAGAAAAGCCCGGTTCGCGCAGTGTTGGAAGCTGAGCAGCTTCAACCACACCTGGCTCGAGCCATCATCGAAGAACGGATCCGCCTTGCCATCCTTGATGGTAGCCTGCCTACCGGCACAGCGGTGCGCCAGCAAGAGCTGGCTAACCTGTATGGCGTGAGCCGTATGCCGGTCCGCGAAGCCCTGCGCCAGCTAGAGGCCCAGGGGCTGCTTACCGTGGTGCACCACAAGGGCGCAGTGGTCGCGGAATTGATCAACGATACCGTCAGTGAAGCGTACGATCTTCGTTTGCTGCTGGAGCGAGAAGCCCTGCGCTTGTCAGTGCCACTGCTCGACGAAACGGACCTTGCGACCGCGCAGCAAGCCATCGACCAGCTGGAGGTCGAGCAGGACTACAGTGTGATGGCGCAGCTGAACCGGGACTTTCATATGGCGCTCTATGGCAAGGCGAGCAATCGCCGGCTACTGCGCTTGATCGACCAGGGCCTGGAAGAAGAGGAACGCTTCCTGCGCTTCAATATGCTTGAGATGGGGCTGGCCGATCTTATCCACCAGGATCATCGGGACCAGCTCGAAGCGGCAAGGGCACGCGACACCGAGCGGTGTGTGGCGCTATTGGAGGTCCACCTGCAGCGTGCGATCGATGCGATCAATCGCTACCTTGACGACAAGGCCGACGCAGCCGGCGCCTGAACAGGGCCGTGCTTGCAAATCCATAGCACGCCAGTGACAATGAGACTAATTATCATTTGTTACCGGTGCGCTCGTGTACTCTTGTGTCCAGACGCTCTATCACCACCACCATGGCTGGCTCTATACCTGGCTGCGTAGCCGGTTGGGCAATGCGGCCGATGCCGCTGACTTGGCTCAGGACACGTTCCTGCGGGTGCTGCAAAAGCCGGTGCCACCGCAACTGCTGGCCCCAAGGCCGTTCCTGCGCACGATCGCGCGCGGCCTGGTAATCGATCATTGGCGCCGCGAAGAGCTCCGCAAAGCCTGGCTCGAAACCCTCTCGAACCTTCCCCAGGGCGAGGCACCGAACGCCGAAGTTCAAGCGCTGGCGTTGGAGCTGCTCGATCAAGTGGCGCAGATGCTCGATGGCCTCAAAACCAAAGCCCGCGAGGCGTTTCTTCTGGCCCAATGCGAGGGGTGGGCCCACGCCGATATTGCCCGGCACCTGGGTGTTTCCGTGCGCACGGTTGAGCGCTACCTGGCGGATGCCTTGTTTCGTTGCTACCAACTTCGCTATGACGCCTGAACCGGACACCGTACGCCAAGCCGCTCAGTGGTGGGTGCGGCTGCGTGAAAACCAGCACGACCCGAAGCTGTCACAGGCCTGCCAGCGCTGGTGCGAGGCTGCACCCACTCATC
Organism: Pseudomonas sp. URIL14HWK12:I12; assembly: GCF_003097135.1. Lineage (GTDB taxonomy): Bacteria > Pseudomonadota > Gammaproteobacteria > Pseudomonadales > Pseudomonadaceae > Aquipseudomonas. The sequence goes on along the minus strand of NZ_QEQL01000003.1, from coordinate 3,452 downwards.
AATTGGCCTGGGAAAGGGTAAACCAGCTGAGCGCCGACCTAGGCCAGAGCCTGCGGCGCACGCCCGGCGCGCGCCAAGCCTTGGAAGCGACTGAGCAGCGGCTCAGTCGCCGCCGTGCACTTCAGTTGCTAGTTGGCAGCATGGGCACCGCCAGCGCCGGGTGGTGGGCAGCCGATCAGGCAGGATGGGGGCCGTGGGCCGCTGACTTCGCGACCACCACCGGCCAACAACAGCGTTTCGCGCTGCCCAACGGTGCACGCCTGACCCTGAATACTCATAGCGCGGTAGACAGGCTGCGCGATGACGAATTGCGACTGAGCAGAGGCGAGCTGCTGCTCGAAAGCAAGCAGCCGATGCGGGTGCTCAGTGGCGAGCAGTGGATAACCCTGAAGTCGGCTCAAGTCACGGTGCGCCAGGAGCCGCGCTATCTGCAGTTGGCGGTTATCAAGGGTGAGGCTTGGCTGGGCCGTTTGCATGTGGGCCCCGGCCAGGTGGCCAGAGCCAGCGCAGAGCATACGGGCCTGGTCGCACCGCTGTTCGACCCTGCTGGGTGGGTTGACGGCCTGATCGTTACCCGGGGCATGCCGCTGGGGGCCTTTCTGGATGAGGTGGCGCGCTATCGGAGCGGGGTTGTCCGCTACGCCAAGGGGGTAGCTCAGTTGCAGGTCTCCGGCGTCTACAAACTGGCCGATACCGACCGGTTACTTGAGTTACTCACCCAGTCTCTTCCCGTACGGATAGGCGGGCTCACTCGCTGGTGGGTCAGTGTCGAAGCCGCAAGCTGATTTTTTTGTCGGGTTTTGTGAATTCGTTCGGCTTTGTCCTAGAGCGCTTCATGACATTCATTCAAGGACCTGGCCCGATGCTCACTCATGCGACACCTTGTTTTCCACTTCACCCCTTCAAGCGTGCGATTCAGGCGGCTGTGCTAGGCACCGCCGTTTCGGTAGTGCCTCTGCACCTCGCTCAGGCGGCATCTATCAGCGAGCAGCAGGCCGTGCAGCCCTTCGACATCCCGACCGGCCCCTTGGACCAGGCGTTGAATCAGTTCGCCCGGCAGGCGGGTATCAACCTCGCCTCAACACCTGCGCTGACCCAAGGCAGGCAGAGCACGGGGCTGCGCGGCCAATTCACAGTGAGCCAGGGGCTGGATCGATTGCTTCAAGGCAGCGGCCTCTATGCGCAGGCTCAAGGCGGGGATGCCTATGTGCTTGAACCGATGCCCGATACCACCGCCATCAGCTTGCCTGGCACCGATATCACCGCATTCAGCCTAGGCAACGCGCTGGGCCAGGTCGACGGTTACAACGCAACTCATAGCCAAGTCGCCACCAAAACGAGTAAGGCGCTGGCCGAAACCTCCCAAAGCGTTTCGGTAGTCACCCGGCAGCAGATCGACGATCAAGGCTCGCAGACCGTGGCTCAGGCAATGCGCTACACCCCTGGCGTATTGACCAACCCCTACGGCGCTACCCATCGCTATGACTACGTTGCGATGCGGGGTTTCAATGACGGGGCGGTGGATAACATCTACGTCGATGGGCTGAAGTCCATGGGCGACAGCGGCACTTACAGCACCATGCAGGTCGACCCCTATTTTCTGGAACGGATCGACATTCTCAAGGGGCCGTCTTCGGTGCTCTACGGGCGAAGCTCGCCGGGCGGCCTGGTCGCCCTTACGACCAAGAAGCCGCTGTTCGAGGACTACCATCAGGTGCAGTTGACCACCGGGACACAAGGCACGCGCAGCGTAGGCCTGGACTTGAGCGGGCCGCTCGACGACGACAAACGCATTGCTTACCGCCTGACCGGGCTCGCTCACCGATCAGACACGCAGTTCGACCATGCCGAAGAGAAACGCTACGCGTTGGTACCTTCGCTAGCCATCAACTTCACTGACGACACCTCATTGACCTTGCAGGCCTACCTGCAACACGACCCAGAAGGTGGCTATCACGGCGGCCTGCCTGCCGACGGTGCGCTGCATCCTCATAATGGCCAGCGCATTTCCGAGCATTTTTTCGAAGGTGAGCCGGGGCTTGATCGCTATGAGCGTGATCAACAATCTTTCGGCTACCAATTCGAGCACCGTTTCAACGACACCTTCACGGCACGACAAAACTTTCGGTATCTGGATTCACGGGTAAAACTGGACCAGACCTATGCCTACGGGTGGACCTCTGCGACCAGCAACGAGTTGAACCGGTACTACAGTGGCGCCGACGAAACACTGCACTCATGGATCATCGACAACATGATGCAGGCTGAGTACGACACAGGGCCTGTCGCACATACCACGCTACTGGGTGTGGACTATCAACGGCGCAAAACGGTTGTAGATTGGGCCACCGGCAGCCTGGCGCCCATTGACGCTTTCGATCCTCAGTACGGTAACAGCGCGGTCACCTATGGCAGCCCCACCAGCTACCTGCGGCGCCTTCAGCAAACAGGGGTGTACCTGCAAGACCTGGCCGACCTCGGTAATTGGCGGTTCTCCCTGGGGGTACGCCAGGACTGGATGAAAACCTCGGATGAAAACCGCATCGCGGAAACAGGTAGGCCGGCAGGAACCCGCATTGGAGACGACCGCACCAAGCTGACCACGCGGGCCGGTGTGCTCTATCTATTCGATAATGGCGTGGCGCCTTATGTGAGCTACTCCGAGTCGTTCAACCCCAACTCCTATGCCGACGCCGCAGGCAACCCGTTGGCACCTACTGAAGGTACTCAGTGGGAGGCGGGCCTGAAATATCAACCGCCGGGCACCAGTGATCTCTTCACCGCGTCGTTCTTTCACGTGGTTCAGGAAAACCTGGCCTCCAAGCTGCCTCAGGAGAATTTCTACCGGCCTATTGGCCAGGTACGTTCCCAAGGTATCGAACTGGAAGGGCATGCTCAGATCACCGATGCATTGAAAGTTGTAGGCAGCTACACCTTTACCGATATCCAGTATGCCAAGCGCATGATCAGTACAGTGGACGGTGTGACGGACAACAAGGGCAACTCGCCCACGCAGGCACCGCGACACATGGCATCGCTGTGGGCGGATTACGCCTTTCAGGGGGGGCCGCTGGCGGGCTTGAGCCTTGGCGCTGGAGTACGCTATGTAGGTTCAAGTTGGGTAGACGCCGAGAACACGCTCAAGGTGCCGGCTTATACGCTATACGACGCGTCCATTGGCTACGATCTGGGGCGTGCCGGGCTCAAAGGCATGGAGGTAAGGCTCAATGCCAACAACCTCACCAACGAGCGATACATCGCCACCTGCGCCAGCCTGAACTATTGCTATATGGGCGAGGCACGTAACGCCACCGTAACCCTTAGCTATCAGTTCTAAGCATCACTGAAATGACAAAGCCCCGAGCGTGAATGCGCTCGGGGCTTTGTTGGGTTTGAATCTTGACGATGACCTACTCTCACATGGGGAAACCCCACACTACCATCGGCGATGC
>NZ_QEQL01000002.1 GCF_003097135.1 Pseudomonas sp. URIL14HWK12:I12 | reverse complement strand
GAACTGGCGCAGCAGGCCCTGCTCGGTCACGGCATAGGCCTGCCACACCTGGGCGTCGAGCAGCACGTAGAGGTAACCTTGGCGCAGGGTGCGCAACCGGCCCAGCCGGGCGGAGGTCACGTCGGCCTCGATGTCGCCTGCCGGCGGGGCGAAGGCAGTGCGCAGTGGCAGGATCGGCAGCCCGCTGCGCTGGCAGGTGGCGCAACGGCCGACCGGTATCGGGTCGTTCTCGGCCAGCAGGTTTTCGAGGTGGGAGTGCTGCTTCATGGCGCGGGGAACCCGTTCCGGCTGCTCGGGAGGCGCATGGGAGCATGCCGGGGGCGGGGGGGTGAATAGGCGTAGTTCTGAAATCCTCCGATAGGGACGCACTCAGTCTGCGCCGATCCATCCTCCCAACCAGACGTTTGTTAAGCCGTCCCGCAACCCCTGGCTCAATGTCATGCAGACACATGCCCTGCTTGCCGAGGAGAAAAGCACGAGGTTGGATAGCGAAGAATGTTCACTTCCAACCGCTGCCGACGCGCCCGCTGCACTTTTCACCACAAGGCGATTTCGTACGTCAGGTAGATACGGTAGTTGTCACGGTCGTCCGAGTAGGTCGACCGCGAGATCGCATGGCTCAGCTGCGTGCCGACCCCTTTGAAACGGCCGCTCTGCACGACGTATTTAAGGCTTGTATTGGTCTCGTGTTCCCGCGCTTCTATACCTTTGTAGGCCCCCTGCTCGCCTTTGTAGTACCGCGTCATCAGGGTCAGGCCCGGTAGGCCAAGGGCCGCAAAGTCATAGTCGTAACGGGCCATCCAGGTCTTCTCGCCGGCTTGGATGAACTTGCCGACACTGGCGTTGCTGAAGGAATAGACAGAACCGCCGTTGACGTAGGGTAACGCCGTATCACCGAACAATTTCTGATAGCCCAGGCCTAGCGCATGGCCGCCCAACCGGTAGGTGAACAGGCTGCTGAGCATGTCTGCATCGACCTTTCCGTTGTAGGCACGCCCGGCATCTGCGCTATCGAAGTAGCGTAAATCACTGGTCACGCTGCCGCTGCCTAGCTGCCATTTGTGCACGATGCCAAGAAACCCCTGGCGATAGAAGTCGCGCATCTCCCCGAAGTAGCCGGTGAGGCTCAGATTCGAGTTGGCCTTGTAGGTAGCGCCGGCGAAGTCGAAGTCGGTGCCCTCATTGCCACGGTAGCCTGACGGCGTCATGTCGACGCTGTCGGTGGAGTTGCGAGTTTTGTTCTTATCGAGATGGCCTGCATGCAGGTAGAGGTCAGTGATACCGGTGTATTCAACTTGCGTGCCGCGGAACGTTTGAGGCAGCAGCCGGCCGTCGTTGTAGACCAGTACCGGAATGCGCGTGAGCAACGTGCCGCTTTTGATCAGCGCATCGCCTACCCGCACCTTGGCTGTCAGGCCCAGGGTGGAAAACTCATCAGCGGCATGGCCGTTGTCATGCACCGGTATCAACCCGGTATCGGCATGCGCCGGGCTCGAGTCGAGCTTAAGCCCCACCAGCGCCAGGGCGTCCAGGCCAACGCCAATGGTGCCTGGGGTGAAGCCCGACTGCAGGTCCAGCAAGAAACCCTGGGCCCATTCCTTGCGGTCCTCGCCGCCGTCTCGATAGCCGTCGTTGAAGTAATAGTTGCGCAGTTCCAGCGTACCGTGGCTATCGGCGATAAAGCCGTCGGCGTGCGCTGGTATTGTGGTGGTCGATGCGAGGCTGGCACAGGAAACCAGGGAGGTCACAAACAGTTTTTGCATCACGCTGTCCTCATCGCAGTTGTTGGTTTTATGGCAGCGAAAAAAAAGCCGACAGCTACTTCAGCCCAGGCCTTGCCCTACTCTGGACGCTGGACGCCATGTCGCTTCGCGGCGGACACTAACCACTGGTGAAGCCCCTTACAACGTTATGCGCAGCGCGCATTGGGCTATGCGCGAATGGCTGTTTCAACAGGCCTGAACCCGCATCTGAAGGCAGGAATAATTGACGAATTTCAAACAGTTGGAAGCCTTCAAGGCAATCATGGAGACCGGGTCGACTATCGGTGCGGCGGCCAGGATGGAAGTGTCCCAGTCTGCCGTGAGCCGCTTGTTGGGCCAGCTTGAAGAGAGCCTCGGGGTAGCCCTTTTTCTTCGTCGAAACGGCCGGTTGACCGCCACGCCGGAAGCCGATGAACTGCTTGCCGACATCAGCGGCCTGCTCGACGGCATGCAGCGTGTGCAGCGCAGGGCCGATGATTTGCGACTGGGTCGGTCGAGCAAGACACTGCTCAAGCTCGGCGTACCGCCCAGCATGAGCCAGCAGTTGATCCCACGGCTGGTCGCGGCCTACCTGCGCGACCGCCAGAACGTGGTGGTAGAACTGCTCATCGGTGCCAATGCCTACCTGGAGCGTGCCGTGCTGGAGCGCTCGGCCGATCTGGCGCTCGTGCGGCTTCCCGTTGAGAACGACGGTCTGGACGTAACGCCGGTGCTGGAAGCCGAAGGGGTCTGTGTCATGCCGCTGGGGCACCCGCTGGCACTCAAGGAGGTCGTCGACATCACTGATCTGCGCGGCGTGCCGATGGTCATGCTGGGCCGCCAGCGCGCGTTGCGGGCAGAACTGGATCTGCTACTGCGCGGCGCTCGGGTTGCCCCTCAGGTGCATGTCGAAGTGCACTCGGTCGCGGCCGCCTGTGCGTTCGTGGCCGAGGGCACGGGTGTGGCCATCGTCAACGCATTTCTGGTCAGCCACTTCAGTGATCTGCCGATCGTCACTCGTCGTTTCGAACCAAGTTTGCCCCACGCTTTCGGCTTGATTTCACGCACTGGCCAGCCTCATTCCCGAGCTCTCGAACACTTTGCCCAGCACCTGCGCGAGCAGCTTTTGCAAGCGTCGCTGGCGTTTGAACAGGCCTTCGAAAACACCGGCAACAGGCAACAAATCGAATAGCTTTACCCGCTTTACGCATAACGTTGTACGCGCTCGGAGGTTGTCTTAAGTTCTGCTGCATCCGCCCCGGAACGGGCGGGTTACAGCCGATTCGAACCACCTCAAAAACAAAAACGAGAGCTTGCCATGTTGCCATCCGATCGCTTTCCCACAATGACCTCCAGCGCGTGTGAAGGGCCGTTGGCCCGCGCCCCTTTGTTTGCCTGCCGTTGAACCGCCCCGGCGGCCCTCGCCGCCTTGGCTCGACCTGAATCAAACATCTGCAGAGCACTTCACATGAACGAAAGCCTGAAACCTATTCTTCCTCTGGGTGCGCCGGGGGACGGCGTTGCCCCGGGCCTGATGCCCGGCCGGCACCGGCAGGTCAACCCAGCGGCCATTCTGCTGGTGATCGTTTTCCTGGCAATGGCGATGACCTACGTCGTGAGGTCTGGGGAATATCAACGTCACGGCATCATCGTCGTGCCTGGCTCGTACAAAACGCTGGAAAAAGACGCCTCGCCCGCGCAGTTGTTTTCCATTCCGGTACGCAAGGCCGATGACACCTTCGCGCAACCGGTCAGCCTGACCGAGGCGGTCATGGCCATTCCCCAAGGCATCGAAAAAAGCGTGGGGTTGATTTTCATGGTGCTGTTCACCGGTGGCATGCTCGGTGTGCTGAACCGTGGAGGAGCCATCAATGCCGGGCTGGAAAGGCTGCTGGGCGCGACCCGTGGCAATGTCTACGTACTGGTGCCCTGCCTGATGCTCGCCTTTTCGGCAGGCAGCACGTTCATGGGCATGGCCAAGGAATACATCGTGATCGTGCCGCTGATGGTGGCATTGGCCAACCGAATGGGCCTGCCCAACATCGTAGGCTTGGCGCTGGTAGTGGTGCCGTTGAAGATCGGCTACCTGGCCTCGGTTTCAAGCCCCGTGGCATTGTCCGTAGCACAACCGATCGTCGGGCTTCCAGTGTTCAGCGGGATGAGCATGCGCGTCGCCGCCTACGTGACCATGCTGCCGGTGGGTATCGCGTTCATGTTCCTGGTATTGCGCCGGTTCGGCTTCGATCGCTCGGTGGCGCATCAGTTCGAGAGCCGGCGCCTGTCGATTCGACACACACTGAACCTGATCCTGCTGGCGGCGGGTATCGTTTTTCTGATTTACGCCTCCAACACTTGGCACTGGCAGTACACGGCACTGTCGGCCTATTACCTGGCGTTGAGCGTGGTGTTCGCGGTCGTCGCGGGGCTTGGGGCCAGTGAAGGGTGCGCAGCATTCATCGAAGGGATGCAGAAGGTGCTGATCGCCGGGGTGATGATCGGGCTGGCCACCGCGGTGCAGATTGTCCTTTCCACTGGCGATGTGCTCGATACCGTGGTCGATGGCCTTGCCCACCTGATGGGCAGCCACGGGCCAATTCTTTCCGCGCTGGGCATGTTTTTCAGCCAACTACTGCTGGAGCTGCTGATCCCATCGACCTCCGGCCAGGCCGCGGTCACCATGCCGATCTTCGGCCCCCTGGCCCAGCTGTCCGGGGTCAGCCCGCAAACCAGCGTGTATGCCTTTCTGCTGGGCCATGGCTTGACCAACATGATCAGCCCAACGTCCAGCGGGCTGCTGGTCTTGCTGGCCGCGGCCCAGGTGGGCTGGGGCGCTTGGGCCCGCTTCATCTTCCCCCTGTTGTTGGTATTCCTGGCGCTATCCATTGCCCTGCTGATCACGGCCGTGGTCATCGGCTACTGACGGCGCTGTTTTCCACACTCTGTCTTTCATTCTCTGGTGCGACGGTGCTGCCTCGATCGGCACGCCTACGCCCTTTAAGGTTCCAGCATGAATACGCTTTCCGACCTGCCCCAGGTTTCCATGCGCATTTTGCGCAATGTGACAGTGCCCATGCGCGACGGCATCAACCTGGCAACCGATGTTTATCTGCCTACGGGCACGCTGGGACCGTGGCCGGTGGTGATCGAACGCACACCCTACGATAAAAGCGCCCCGTCGCGATCCGAGGTGCGGCTGGACGGCCATCATCTGTCCCGCGAAGAGATGGCCGCCACCTTCACCGGTGCGGGCTTCGCCCTGGTGTTCCAGGACTGTCGCGGGCGCTACGGTTCCGAAGGCGTGTTCACCAAATACACCAATGAAGGTGAGGACGGCTTCGACACGCTCGCCTGGATCATGCGCCAGGATTGGTGCGATGGGCGCATCGGCAGCATGGGGCTTTCCTATGCAGCGCACACGCAGCTTGCCATGGCGTGCCTGGCCCCCCCGGGCCTGGCCACGATGGTGCTCGATTCCGGGGGTTTCCATAACGCCTACCACTGCGGAGTGCGGCAGGGTGGTGCGTTCGAGCTCAAGCAGGCGACCTGGGCTTTTCGCCGAGCCAAGGAAAGCCCGGCCGCCAAAGCCGACCCGTCACTGCGTCAAGCGCTGGAAAACGAAGACATCCACCAGTGGTTCAAACGCATGCCATGGCGGCCCGGTCACTCGCCCCTCAGGCATCTGCCCGAATATGAGGCCTACTTGCTGGACCAGTGGTCGCGAGGCCGTTTTGATGATTACTGGCAACAACTGGGGATTTGCGCAGAGGCGTGGTTCGACCGTATACCCGACATCCCGGTGATGTTCATGTCCAGCTGGTATGACGCCTACGTCAGCTCGACACTGGCGAACTATCAAACCTTTCGCCAAGGTCGAACCGCCCCGCAACGGCTGATCATGGGGCCGTGGCTGCACGGTGACCGAAACGTTACCCGCAGCGGCGATGTGGAGTTCGGCCCGCACGCAGCATTCGATGGGCAACTGGCTCAAGACTGGCTCGCCTGCCGGTTGGGTTGGTTCAATCATCACCTCAAGGCGCCCCGCGCCCCTGAAAGCGCAGCGGCCGGCGTTCAGGTTTTCTTGATGGGCACAGGCAGCGGCCAGCGCAACGGCCAGGGGCACCTGGAACACGGTGGGCGCTGGTTGAGCGCAGCGCACTGGCCATTGCCCGGCAGCGTCGAATGGTCGCTGTATCTACAGCCGGAGGGTACCCTGAGCACCAACCCTCCCGCTCGGGGACAAGGCTCGTTGAGTTACCGCAGCGACCCGGATCATCCTGTGCCTACGCTCGGCGGGGCCCTGACCTCCGGTGCGCCGATCTTTGCCGGCGGTGCTTTCGATCAACGGGAAACCCCCGGTTTTTTCGGCGCTACAGGTGACGGCCGCACCCTGTCATCGCGCGCCGATGTGCTGAGCTTCCAGACCCCACCCTTGGAGCGCGACCTGGTAGTGGCAGGGCCTGTGCGCGTGGAGTTGTGGGTACAGACCGATGGCCCGGACACGGACTTCACCGCCAAATTGATTGACGTTTACCCCCCCAGCGATGACTACCCAGAGGGTTATTCCATGAACATCACCGATGGCATCTTTCGCTGCCGGTACCGGCAGTCCTGGGCCCACCCCACCTTGGTAACCCCCGGCGAACGCTTCCCGATCACCATCGAGCCGTTCGCAACCTGTAACCTTTTCAAACGAGGCCACCGCTTGCGGGTAGATATCGCCAGCAGCAACTTCCCCCGCTTCGACGTCAACCCCAACAGCGGCGAACCCGAGGGGCAGGCCTTAGCCAAGCGTGTGGCAACGAACACCGTGCACATGAGCGAAGGCAGTGCATCGCGAATAGTGCTGCGGATACTGGAAAACAGCGGCGAAAGCTGCGCGGTGCAAGGATGGCCCCTGGAGGGGCCGCAACAAAGCTTCTGATCGACATTGCACTGACCTGCCTGGCGTTCCCGTTCATGGGCCAGGCCGCCAGGCAGGCCTTCAACCGCGCGCACCTGGGGGGGCATGCACCCCGCCCCTTGAACCCATGGCATATAACTTGCGACACATTGGCATTCCCCAGCGCCGGATGCCCCATGCTCCACTCCCACCTCACCACCCTCAATGCCGTTTCATTGGTGCTCACCACCTTCCGCGAACAGGGCCTGCCCGACGACCTGTTGCTCACAGGCAGCGGTATTAGCACTGCGGACTTGAACCGTGCCGACACCCGCATCGGCACGCACCAGGAAATGCAGGTCTGCGCCAACGCTGTGGCCTTGCGCCGTGAGATTGGCCTGGAGCTGGGCCGGCGTATGCATGTGTCGGCCTATGGCCTGCTCGGTTACGCCCTGCTCACCAGTGCCACCTTCGGTGACGCTTTGCGCTTGGCGCTGCGCTACCCGGCGCTGCTGGGAACGGTGTTCGAGTTGAGCCTGGAGCACGAGGCCGAGCGCATCTGGCTCACCGCCACCGGCTACCAGGGCAACGCGCAATTGCAGGCCTTCAACGCCGAGTTCTGCCTGGTGTCGCTGAAGGTGATCTGCGACGACCTGCTCGGCCGCCCCCTGCCCCTGCTGGCCACCCGTTTCGAACATGAAGCGCCCGACTACCAGGCCCGCTATACCCACAGCTTCGCCTGCCCCTTGCAGTTCTCGGCCACCGCCAACGCTTTGGCCTTTGACCGCGCCTGGTTGGCCGAGCCTTTGCCCCTGGCAGACGCCATCACCCACCAGGCCATGGCCGAACGCTGCCGCAAGCAGAACCTGGAATTTACCGGGCGCCAGGCCTGGCTCGGGCGCATTCGCCAGTTGCTGGCCGCCCAGTTGCGCAGCGCGCCGGGCCTGGACGGGCTCGCCGCGCAAATGAACTGCTCGGCACGCACGCTGCGCCGGCACCTTCGCGAGTTGGGCTGCAGTTATCAGGAGTTGCTCGATGAGCTGCGCTTCGACCGGGCCAAGCAACTGCTCGCGAGTGGCGAGTGGCCCATCCACCGCATTGCCGACCAGCTGGGCTTTAGCGAAACCGCCAGCTTCCGCCATGCCTTCGTACGCTGGAGCGGCGTGAACCCCAGCCAGTTCCGCCCATGAACTGGCCTGCCATTTTGCGGTGCGGCCTGCTTCGAAACAGGGCGAAATCAGGACAGAGGTTTTGGCCGTATCGATCCCCTTTTGGCCGTTCCTGCCGTTTTCCGAACTTCGCCGGGCAACAACAATAAAGCGCATCCCCACGCCCACGGAGAACAAGAAATGCTGACGGTCTACTCAGACGATCATCACCTGCATCACGGCCGCTGCGAGCTGATTGGCGGGCAACTGATGCCCTGCTTCGAAATGCCCTCACGGGCCGATCACGTGCTCGCCCGCGTTCGCCAGCAAAGCCTGGGGCCGGTGCGCGAGCCAGAGGATTTCGGCCTTGAGCCGATCCGCCGGGTCCACGACGGCGCCTACCTTGAATTCTTCAAAGGCGCCTGGGCACGCTGGGCCGAGCTGGGCGAGGACGGCGACCTGCTGCCGTTCACCTGGCCGGCGCGCACTTTGCGCCAGGTAATGCCCCAGAGCCTGCATGGCCAGCTCGGCTACTACACCTTCGACGGCGGCGCCCCGGTCACCGCCGGCACATGGCAGGCTGCCTACAGCGCCGCCCAGGTGGCCCTCACCGCCCAGGCCGAAATCCAGAACGGCGCCCATAGCGCTTTCGCGCTCTGCCGGCCACCGGGGCACCACGCCGCCAGCGACCTCATGGGCGGCTACTGCTACCTCAACAACGCTGCCATCGCAGCCCAGGCTTTCCTCGACCAAGGCCGCTCCAAAGTGGCGATCCTCGACGTCGACTACCACCACGGCAATGGCACCCAGTCGATCTTCTATGAGCGCAGCGACGTGCTGTTCGCCTCGATCCATGGCGACCCGGCAGCCGAATTCCCGTTTTTTCTCGGCTATGCCGACGAGCCCGGCGAAGGTGCAGGCAAAGGCTTCAACTTCAACTACCCATTGCCCGCCGGCAGCGGCTGGGAGCGCTGGAGCGCAGCGTTGGAACAAGCCTGCGGCGAAATCGAGCGCTACGGCGCCGAGGTTGTCGTGGTGTCCCTCGGCGTCGACACCTTCAAGCAGGACCCGATCTCCCAGTTCAAGCTCGACAGCCCCGACTACCTGCGCATGGGCGAACGCATCGCCCGCCTGGGCAAGCCGACGCTGTTCGTGATGGAAGGCGGTTATGCGGTGGAAGAAATCGGCATCAATGCCGTGAACGTACTCGAAGGTTTCCAGAACGCCCAATGAGGAATCAGCAGCATGAAAAGACTCAAGCGTTTCATCGCCCCCGCCCTGTGCGCGGCCCTGCTCTGCGGCGCGGCCCAGGCTGAAGACCGCACCCTGCGGGTCTACAACTGGTTCGACTACATCACCCCCAAGGCGCTGGACGACTTCAAGGCGCAGAACAGCCAGGTCAAACTGGTGTACGACATCTTCGACACCAACGAAGCACTGGAGGCCAAGTTGCTCACCGGCAACTCCGGTTATGACGTGGTGGTGCCGTCCAACGTGTTCCTGGCCAAGCAGATCGAAGCCGGCGTGTTCCAGCCGCTGGACCGCAGCAAGCTGCCCAACTGGAACCACTTGGACCCCAAGCTGATGAAATTGCTGGAAGCCAACGACCCGGGCAACAAATTCGCTGTGCCCTACATGTATGGCACCATCTTGATCGGCTTCAACCCGGCCAAGGTCAAGGCCGTGCTAGGCGACAACGCACCGGTCGACAGCTGGGACCTGATCTTCAACGAAGAAAACATCAGCAAGCTCAAACAGTGCGGCGTCGCCCTCCTCGACTCGCCCTCGGAGATACTGCCGCTGGCACTGCAGCACCTGGGCCTGGACCCCAACAGCAACAACCCCAAGGACTATGAAAAGGCCGAGGCGCTGCTGCTCAAGATCCGCCCTTACATCACCTACTTCCACTCCTCCAAGTACATGGCCGACATCGCCAATGGAGACATCTGCGTCGCCGTGGGCTATTCCGGCAGCTTCTCCCAGGCCGCCAACCGTGCCAAAGACGCCAAGAACGGCGTGGTGGTAGACATGCGCCTGCCCAAGGAAGGCGCGCCTATCTGGTTCGACATGCTGGCGATTCCAAAGGGCGCTAAAGACCCGGAAGACGCCTACCGGTTCATCAACTACCTGCTGCAACCGCAGGTGATTGCGCCGATCAGCGATTTCGTGGGGTACCCGAACCCGAACAAAGACGCGACCGACCTGGTTGATCCGGCGATTCGGAACAACCCGAACCTGTATCCAAGTGAAGGCGCCATGAAAGGGCTCTATACCCTGCGGCCGTTGGATCAGAAGGCCGAGCGAGTAAGAACCCGGGTCTGGACGAGGATCAAGTCCGGGGCGTGAGCAACCTTCACCGGTGGCGGCGTTGATGCCAAGCGATGCACAACGCCGCCACGCAGCTCAGTGCGTGCGCCCCCGCAGCAGCTGGATCGTTCTGTCGTCGGGCCTGCCGGCATAGAATTGATCGAGCGCCTGCTGGTACAAACCCGCCTCAGGCTGGGCCTGATTGAACAGCGTCAGGCACGAACGCAGCTTCAGATCATCAGGCGAGCCGAAGATGTGAGAAGCACTCAGCTCGCTGTGCTCGAGCAACGCCTGCACACACTCCACAAGCCGCGGCCCGAGCAGGGGTGCGCCAGATAAGCGCGGGCCTCGTCCAGATCACCAATGCCGAAGCGCATCGCGGTGTCGCTCATGCCAAGCCCCTTCAGTTGCGGGAATACGTACCACATCCAGTGGGTTGCCTTGCGCCCTGCGTGTAGCTCATCCATCACCCGGCCGAACACCGGGCGCTGCGCTTCGACGAATCGAGACAGGTTGAAAGGGTCGTTCATGGTGCGAGTTCCTCATGATGGCATGGCCGAAGGGCCTGCACGCCGCGTGGCATCCAGCTGCATGGCTAATATGGACCGCCCGTTCTCGCCGATGGCTCAGCCCAACCTAGCCCGCTTGGCCTGTTGGTCCCTGGGCCTTGATTCAAACCCGAGCGGGCGATCGCTGCCCGGATGAGCGAGGCCCCTAGAGGAGCCCGCCAGGTACTGCGCGCGCAGAATAAGCCTGGAACGTTGTAAAGCTTCGGCGTGCCAAGCCGAAACACTACCAACGGAGAAACACCCATCGGCCAAGCTGGCCACCCTGAAAGCCATCATTGGTACATCAAACGTCGACCTCAAAGAACGTGCGGCCAATGGGTACTTCCCACCTTTTGAATGACTGAGGCCTGCCTTGCTTAGAAATGCCCCTTTGAGTACCAAGTTACTGCTTATCCTCGCCTTCCCTTTGCTCGGGTTTCTGGCCTTCTCCGGGATCTACGTGGCGGACAAGCGCGAAACGCTGAGTGAAATGAAGCGTGCCGTCAACGCCACCAACGCAGCGAGAAAACTGAGCGACGTGGTCACCACCATTCAGCGGGAGCGCGGCGCCAGCGGCGTGTTCCTGGGCAGCGGCGGCAAGGTCATGCAGAACAAACTACAGAGCCTGCGCCAGGAAACAGACCAGGCCGTGAGCGCGATGCGTACCCAATCGCTCGAAGGCCTGCCAGCGCCGGACAAAATGCTGCGCGCACTGGCCGATTTGGCTGATCTGCGCCGTAAAGTGGACACCTTGGCCATTAACAACATCGAGTCCGGTGCGCAGTTCACCGACCTGATAAAGAACCTGATCGGGTTCTCCTACACGCTGGAAACGAGCATCCAAGATCCTGAGATCCTGAGGGCTTTGAGTTCGCTCAACCAGTTCGCAGACATGAAGGAGCGTTCGGGCCGCGAGCGCGTATTGCTGGGCCTGGCGTTCAACCAGAACCGTTTCGATGCGCCGCTGCTGTCGCGCTTCAGCCGCAACATGGGTGAATTCTCCGGCTATTTCGAAGCCTTCCAGCGCTGGGCGCCCACCGCCTTCAAGGACAAGCTTGACGACGTGCTGCAACAACCTGCCTCGCAGGAAGTGGCCCGGTTGCAGAAGCTTGGTTTCGACACGCCCCTGGGTGAGCCGCTGAACATCAAACCTGAAGAGTGGTTTGACCTGGCAACCACCCGTATCGACATGATGGCGAAGGTCGAGGCGGAGCTGGGCCAGACTGTAGTGAGCCTGGCCGATGGGCAGCGCAGCGATGCCGAGCGCGGCCTGTACATGGCCAGCGCCACCGTGGTGCTGATGCTGATCGCGGTTTTGTGGCTGGCCTCAGTGATCATCCGCAATATTCGTGTCGCGGTGGTGGATGTAAACCGCACCTTGGTGTCCCTCGCTACCCGAGATCTGACCGCCAGGACCCGTTACACCGGCAAGGATGAGTTCGGAGAAATCGCGCGCAACCTGGATAACATGGCCGCCCAGATCAGTGAAGTGATTGCAGAGATCGGCAGCGCGACCGCCCAGGTCGCCACCGCTGCAGAGCAGTCTTCGGCTGTGGCGCTGCAAACCAGCAATAACGTAGCGCAGCAGCGCCACGGTACTGATCAGGTGGCCACCGCCATCAGCGAAATGAGTTCGACCGTAAAGGATGTGGCTCGCAGCACCACCGAAGCCGCCGGGATCTCCCAGCGGGTCAATACCAGCACGGTGCAAGGCAAGGCAGAGATCGAAAACACGATCAGCCTGATCAAGGGGCTGGAAGTGCAGGCTGAGCAAACAGCGACGATCATCGGTGAGCTCAAGGGCGAAAGTGACTCGATCTCCACGGTATTGGATGTGATCCGCGGTGTGGCCGAGCAAACCAACCTGCTGGCGTTGAACGCCGCGATCGAAGCGGCGCGCGCGGGTGAGCAAGGGCGTGGGTTCGCAGTGGTCGCTGATGAAGTGCGAAACCTTGCACAGAAAACCCAGGACTCCACCGTCAGCATTCAAAGCATGATTGCCAACCTGCAATCGGGCTCTCAGCGAGCTGCTTCGTCCATGCAGGAAACGTTGGACAAGGCTCAGGAAGGCGCGAGAAACATCGTGCGAGCAGGTGAGCTGCTCGAAGCGATCACCGACGGGATGAACACCATCAGCGACAGCAATATTCAGGTAGCCTCAGCCACTGAGCAGCAGAGCCAGGTCGCTGAAGAAATCCATCGCAGTGTCACCGACATCAATGCGCTGGTGATTCAGGTCAGCGCCGGAGCAGAGCAGACGGCAGCTACCAGCCAGGAGCTGGCGCGGCTGGCCGAGCAGCAGCAGCAGCTGGTGGGGCGTTTCAAAGTGAGCTGAGCCCCAACCAGCCAGGCGCCGTCCAGCGCGCCCCTTCAGAAGGGGTACTGGCGCGGCGTCGCCTGCACGCTGATCCAGTGGTCGGTGGTGAACGCTTCAATGGCCCAATCGCCGTTGAAGCGCCCAAGGCCCGAGTTTTTTTCACCGCCGAAGGGGGCATGGGCCTCGTCATTGACCGGGATGTCGTTGACGTGGGTCATGCCGGCCTTGATGCGTCGAGCCAAGCGCGCGCCGCGCTCCAGGTCGCCGGTGAACACCGCACTGGAGAGGCCGAGCTCGCTGTCGTTGGCCAATGCCAGCGCATGGGCTTCGTCTTCTGCCTGCTGAATGCCCACCAGCGGGCCGAAGATCTCTTCCCTGGCGATTTCCATGCTCGCCAGCACATCGGCGAACACGTGCGGGGGCATCAGCTGGCCGTTCGGTTCGCCGCCCACCACCTGGCGGGCGCCTTCTTCATGGGCGCGGCTGATTTTGTCGACCAGCCCCTGGAGTTGCCGGCGGTTGATGATCGGGCCAATGACCGTGTCTGCTTCATTGGGGTCGCCGACTTTAAGGGCGCGCACCCGCTCGGCATAGCGCTCGACGAACCGGTCGTACAACGGCCGCTCGACAATGATGCGATTGATCGCCATGCAGATCTGCCCCTGGTGCAGGAACTTGCCCATCACGGCTGCCGATACCGCTTGCTCCAGGTCGGCGTCCGCCAGCACCACGAACGGGCTGTTGCCACCCAGCTCCAGCGCCACGTGCTTGAGGTGCTTGCCACCGCTGGCAATGCGGCCGATCTGGGCGCCCACGGGGGTTGAGCCTGTGAAAGAGATGAACTTGGGAATCGGGTGCTCGACGAAGGCGTCACCGATCTCGGCGCCGGAGCCGACCACCACGCTGATCACGCCAGGCGGCACGCCGGCTTCCTCGAAAATGCGTGCGCAGAGCAACCCACCAGTAACGGGGGTATCACTGGCCGGCTTGATCACCACCGCATTGCCCAAGGCCAATGCCGGGGCAACAGAGCGTTGAGTGAGGTGCAAGGGGAAGTTCCAGGGGCTGATCACGCCTACCACCCCAAGCGGCTCGCGGTACACCCGGTTTTCCTTGCCGGGTATGTTCGAAGGCAGGATGCGGCCGTGAACCCGCGTAGGGAACGACGCTGCCTCCAGGGTGATGCCCTTGGCGGCGCCCCACTCGATCTGGGCCTTGATACGGGTAGAGCCCGACTCCTTGATGATCCACTCGACGATCTCCTCCTTACGCTCATCGAAGATCTGCGCAGCCCGCAGCAGGATACCGGCGCGCTGGGCCGGCGGCAGGTCGCGCCAGGTCTTCTGGGCAGCGGCAGCGGCTGCGTAGGCCTGGTCAAGGTCATCGCGGTTAGCCTGCTCAAGCGTAAGCAGGGTTTCACCGTTGTACGGGTTGGTGACCGTGAGCGCCTTGCCAGCGCGGCCGCCTCGCCATTGGCCGGCGAGGGGCAGCAGGTGCAGGTCGGTGTATCGATCGCGAGCAGGCGGGTTCATGAGGGCTCCTCCGAAGGTTGAATGGGTTTGACCACCGTTGGACAGAGGTAATCGGCCAAATCGCCATGGAAACGGCCAAACGGCCGGGCTCGCGCTGCAATCACTGCCGCAACAAGCGTTAAAAAGCCAACGGAGAACAACGTATTTGAGAAATATATGCAAATGCGATTAATGCTCTGTATCATCCCGGACGCATTTTTCCTCCCCCCCTCTGAAGAGCCTTTTCGATGCGTTACGCGTTGACCTCGTTGTGCGTCTTGAATCTTGTTACCCCCCTGGCCCTGGCCGATGAAGCGGCCTCGCTCGACCTGCCCACCCTGAACATCGAGGGCACTGCGCAGCGCAGTGAAGGCAGCTACCAGCAGCCGCGCAGCGCCAGCGCGACCAAGACCGAAGCGGACCTTCACGAAGTGCCGCAGTCGGTGTCGGTGGTGCCGCCCCAGGTGCTCGAAGACACCAACGTGACTCGCCTGCAGGACGCTCTCGATTACGGTGGCGGTATCGGCCGGGCCAACAACTTCGGCGGCCAGGGGCTGACCACCTACACCGTGCGCGGTTTCACCACCGGCGAGTTCTACCGCAACGGCTTTCCGGTGAACCGCGGCTACCCCAATGCCCCAGACGCCAACACCCTCGACCATATCGACATCCTGCGCGGGCCGGCGGCCACGCTCTACGGCCGCAGCGACCCCGGCGGCACCTTCAACGTGGTGACCAAGCAGCCGCAAGCCGAGCGCAAGACCACCATTGGCGGGCAAATGGACGACCAAGGCATGTACCGCGGCACCCTCGACACCACCGGGGCGGTGGGCAGCGGTAACACCTTGCTCTATCGCCTCAACGTGTTGGGGGAAGGCGGCGACTCGTTCCGCGACAACGTCGAAACCGAGCGCTACGACCTGGCGCCGGTGATCCAGTGGCAGGCCACCGACGCCACGCGTATCACCTTCGAAGGCGACTACATGCGCAACAACCACCCGCTCGACCGTGGCAACACCCACTACCCCGGGCAGGTCGGCGTGGGCAGCCGCGACACTTACGTATGGGAAAAAGGCTCGACCAACCTGTTGAACAACGACAACAACGTCAGCCAACTGCGCTTCGATCACCAACTCAACGACAACTGGAGCCTGAGCGGCGGTGTGCAGTGGCTCGACGGAACCTTGCATGGCAACGCAGTGGAGGCCAACGGTATCGCGGCCGATGGCCGGACACTGGGGCGCAATTTCAACTGGCGCAAGCTGGAGTGGAGCGATCGGGATTACCAGCTGAACCTGGCCGGCACCTTCAACACCGGCAGCATCGAGCACACGCTGCTGGCAGGGGTGGAATACGAGCAGTACGACTATCGCTCGATCATTCTTCGTTCCAGTGGTGCGCTCGGCGCTTACCCAGTCGACCTTTTCAATCCGGTGCTGGGGCAGGCGCGGCCGGCGCTCACGCGCACCACCACCCATGACCACGAGCAACTCGACAGTACGTCGGCCTATATCCAAGACCAGATGCAGCTGACCGAGCGCCTGAAATTGCTGGTGGGTGCGCGCCTCGAGCGCGACGAACACGATTACGACAACAAGCTGCCGAACAGCGTGGACTGGAACAAGAACGAAAACGCGGTGACGCCCCGTTACGGGCTGGTCTATGACCTGACACCGGCCGTCGCTGTCTATGGCAGCTATTCCCAATCGTTCAAGCCCAACACCGGCGCCTCCGCACAAGGCGCAGGTTTCGATGCCGAAGAAGGCAAATCCTACGAGTTGGGCGTGAAGTGGAAAGCGCTCGACGACCAGCTGACCGTCGACGCTGCCGTGTTCCACACACTCAAGGACAACGTGCTCACCCCAGACCCGGCCAACGTCAATTTCTCTGTTGCTGCCGGGCGCGTGCGCAGCCGTGGCTTGGACCTGAACATCGCCGGCAACATTACCCCGCAATGGCGGGTGATCGGCGGCTACTCGTACGTCGACGCCGAGGTGGTGAAGGACAACAGCCTGGCCACCGGCACGCGCCTGGCCAACATCCCGCGCAGCAGCTACAACCTGCTCAACGTCTACGAGTTTCACGAGGGCCGGCTCAACGGCCTGGGGCTGGGCCTCGGTGTGCGCCACGTCGCCGAACGTGCCGGGCAAACCGCCAACAGCACCTACAGCATGGCCGGGTACACCGTGGCCGATGTGCTCACCTTCTACCAGGTGACGCCGCAACTGAGGGTGAACCTGGACGTGAAGAACCTGTTCGACGAAGCGTACGAGGAAGGGGCGTTCAACCAGTATGC
This sequence comes from Pseudomonas sp. URIL14HWK12:I12, assembly GCF_003097135.1. Taxonomy (GTDB): domain Bacteria; phylum Pseudomonadota; class Gammaproteobacteria; order Pseudomonadales; family Pseudomonadaceae; genus Aquipseudomonas. The sequence goes on along the minus strand of NZ_QEQL01000002.1, from coordinate 686,390 downwards.
GTACCCGGGCGCGCCGCGCACGGTGCAGACCGGGTTCACCTATAGTTTCTGAGGTGGCCCAGGGGTGAACGCCGCTGTCCCACAGGCCAGAGCGCTGTACGGCTTTTTTCCCCAGCATCTGTATCTAACCCGGCGACACTGGCCCACCTAGGATCGATACCTCTACCGATCGATCCAGGAGCCCCTTATGCCCGAGCCCTCCCACCTCCTTGCCTTCGCGTTGATCTGCCTGGGGATGGCACTGACCCCCGGGCCCAACATGATCTACCTGATCTCCCGCTCGATCTGCCAAGGCCGCCGCGCCGGGCTGATCTCGTTAATCGGGGTGGGTTTGGGCTTCGTGACGTACATGCTTTGTGCGGCGCTGGGTATCACTGCGCTGCTGATGGCGGTGCCGTTCGCCTACGACGCACTGCGCCTGGCCGGCGCGGCGTATCTGCTCTACCTGGCCTGGCAAGCGCTCAAGCCCGGCGGGCGTGGGGTGTTCCAGGTGCGGCAACTGCCACCGGACAGCCCTCGCAAGCTGTTCACCATGGGGCTGGTGACCAGCCTGCTGAACCCCAAGATCGCCGTCATGTACCTTTCGCTGCTGCCGCAGTTCATCGACCCTACCGATCACGGCAGCGTGCTGTCGCAGTCGCTGGCACTGGGCTGCACGCAGATTCTGGTGAGTGTGAGCATCAACGCGCTGATCGCGGTGATGGCCGGCTCCATCGCCGTGTTCCTGGCTCGCAAGCCGCGCTGGCAGGCCGTACAGCGCGGGCTGATGAGCACGATGCTGGCAGGCTTGGCCGTGCGCATGGCCGTCGAAAGCCGCCGCTGAAGGCATAGCGTATAGTGGCGCGCACCTCGACCACGCAGGTGCCCTCATGCAACTGGAATGGCTGGAAGACTTCATCGAACTGGCGCGTACCCGCAGCCTCTCGCGCGCCGCCGAGAACCGCTGCGTCACCCACCCGGCCTTTGGCCGGCGGATTCGGGCGCTGGAGGACTGGGTCGGCACGGCGCTGATCGAGCGCCGGCAACCGGTGGCGCTCACCCCGGCCGGCTCGCTGTTTCTTGAAGCTGCGCGCCAGTCGATCGAGCTGCTGGGCGCTGCACGCGCGCAATTCCAGATTCTCGGCCAGGGGCGTGACGAACCACTGCGCATCGCCACAGGCCGGACCCTGGCCAGCGACTTCTTCCCCGACTGGTACGCAAGCCTGACCCCGCGCTTCGGCACCTTCGCCGTGTCGTTGGTCACCGGTGGTTCCCAGGAGGCGATCATGCGCCTGTCGGCGGGCGACGTGGACGTGCTGCTGATTTTCTCAAGCCCTCTGACCCAGGTACTGATCGACCCCGAGCGGGTCGATAGCCTGGCGCTGAGCGATGAGGAACTGGTACCGGTCAGTGCGCCCGGCATCGATGGCCAGCCGCGTTGGTGGCTGGGCCCGGAGCAAGCCGGCGGGCCGATTCCGTGGCTGGCCTTTTCACCGACCCTGGCGCTGCGCGGCGTGCTGGCTCGGCACCTGGCAGGGCTGAACTGGCGCCCTGCCCTGAAGATGGTCTACCAGGCCGACGCTTACGAGGCGATCCTGGAAATGGCCAAGCGCGGCACCGGGCTTGCCTGGCTGCCACGGCGGGTGGTGGCCCGGGCGCTGGCCAGCGGTGAGCTGTGCATCGCCGGCGACGCGCCGCTGCATGCGCACTTCCAGATCATGCTGCACAAGCTGAAATCCAACCGCCACGAGGCCCTGTTGCGTATCTGGGCAGGCCTGGGCAGCGCACCAACTCAGGGCATCTGAACACGGCACTGCCGCCGGGGGCCGGCAGGGGCTCCCACTCTTGAAGGCGCGTGCCGCCTCGGCCCGGTGTTGTGCCGAATCGGCAATTGCCTGGCGCGCCTGCGCTGGGGCACGGTGTGCGGCACAAAGCCAACACGCCGCGCCGCAGCGCAGGCGAAAGACCGGGGATACGCCATGACCAGCCACACGCTCGATGCGCCCGCCACTGGGCGGCGCAACCCTTGGAAGGAGATCGTCGCCGCCAGCTTCGGCAACGCTCTGGAGTTCTATGACCTGCTGATCTATGGCTACTTTGCCGTGGTCATCGGCCGCCTGTTCTTCCCTGCAGATAACGAAACCACCTCGCTGCTGCTCAGCGTCGGCTCCTTCGGCGTGTCATTCCTGATGCGGCCGCTGGGCGCCATGGTGCTGGGCGCCTACGCCGACCGCGCCGGCCGCAAGGCCTCGCTGACGCTGTCGATCGGCCTGATGATGATCGGTACCGCGATGATCACCTTCGTGCCCAGCTACCAGAGCATCGGCCTGGCTGCACCGGCGCTGATCCTGGTGGCGCGCATGCTCCAGGGGTTTTCCACCGGCGGCGAGTTCGGTGCCGCTACCGCGTTCATGGTCGAGCACAGTGGCAGCGATCGGCGCGGTTTCTTCGCCAGCTGGCAGCTCTCAACCCAAGGCCTGGCAACCGTGCTGGCGGCCGGGGTCAGCGCATTGCTCAGCGCGACGCTCAGCGATGCCCAGCTCAATGAGTGGGGCTGGCGGGTGGCATTCGGCCTGGGGCTGCTGATCGGCCCGGTGGGGTTGTACATTCGTGCGCAGATCGATGAAACCCCGGAATTTCGTGCCGAAGCCGCCCAAGGCCGCACCGAACGCACGCCGCTGCGCGAAGTGCTGGTACAGGCCCCGGGCCGCCTGCTGCTGGCCATCGGCGTGGTTGCCGGCGCTACCGCCTTCAACTACGTGCACAAGCTGTACATGCCCACCTACGCCATCAAGCAGCTGCAGATCCCGGCTACCTCTTCGTTTCTCGGTGCACTGGTGACAGGCGTTTCGTTGATGGTGCTGGCCCCGGTATTCGGCGGTCTGTCGGACCGCTACGGGCGCTTTCGCGTGCTGACCCTGGCGATGCTGGCGATCGGGTTGTCGTCCTGGCCGCTGTTTCTGTGGCTCAACCAGAGCCCCACGGTCGGCACCCTGCTGATGGTGCAGGCACTGGTGGGCATGCTCATCGCGGCGAGCCTAGGGCCGATCCCGGCAATGCTCTCGGACATATTCCCCACCCGGGTGCGCGGCACGGGCCTGGCCCTTAGCTACAACTTTTCGGTCACGCTGTTCGGCGGTTTCGCGCCGCTGATCGTGACCTGGCTGATCGACGCCAGCGGCAACCGCATGGCCCCCAGCGGCTACGTGATCGCCACCGCGAGCATCAGCCTGGCGGCCGTGCTACTGCTCGGCCGGCGCATGCGCCACGCCACTCACTGAATTCCTTTGCCACGCCCTTTATTGGCCACCTGCCGGAGACCTTCCATGAGCGCATCCTCACACCCTCGCCACCGCCTGGCACCCTACCCGGTGCAAGTCGCGTTCCCAGACATCACGCGTTGGCGCCAAGGCACCGACGGCGTGGACTACCTGCACCGTTTCGACAGCGGCGAGCCTGGCCCGCACGTGATGATCAGCGCACTGGTGCACGGCAACGAAGTCAGCGGTGCGCTGGCGCTCGACACCCTGCTCAGCGCTGGGCTGCGCCCACGCCGCGGGCAATTGAGCCTGGTGTTCGTCAACGTGCAGGCCTATGCCGCGTTCAACCCCGAAGACGCCGACGCCACACGGTTTCTCGATGAAGACCTGAACCGCGTATGGCTCGACCCCCGCCTGGACGGCACCGAGCACAGCCGCGAACTGGCCCGTGCCCGCGAGCTGCGGCCGTGGGTGCGCCAGGCCGACCTGTTGCTGGACATTCACTCCATGCACGAAGCCAGCGCCCCGCTGATGATGTGCGGGCCAACGGCCAAGGGCCGCGCCCTGGCTGCACGCCTCGGCGCACCGGCCACGGTGATCGTCGACGCCGGGCACGCCAATGGCAGGCGCTTGCGCGACTATGGCGACTTCGCCGATGAAGCCAGCCCGCGCAACGCCTTGCTGGTCGAAACCGGCCAGCACTTTGCCGCGCACAGCGAGGCGGTGGCGATGGACACCGCGCTGCGCTTTCTGCTGATGGCTGGCACTGTGGATGAGCAGGACGTGGCGCACTGGCCGCTATTGCCGCTGCCGGCCACCCAACGGTTCCTGGAAGTCACCCAGCCGGTGGTGGCGCGTACCGAGGACTTCCGTTTCGTCGAGGACTTCAAGGGGCTGGAAACCATCGAAAAGGCCGGCACCGTGATCGCCTACGACGGCGGCCAGCCGGTGGTGACGCCGCATGACCATTGCGTGCTCATCCAGCCCTCGCTGCGCCAACTGGCGCCGGGGGTAACCGTGGTGCGGTTGGCTCGGGAAGTTGCCCAAGCGTGAACCTTACTGCGCTTTCAGATAAGCCAGGATATCGGCCACCTTCTGCTCATCGGTCAGCCCCCAGAAGTACATCTTGGTACCCGGCACCACCTTGTCGGGGGCGGCCAGATAGGCCTTGAGCCGTGCTTCGTCCCAGGTGAACCCGGCCGCTTTCATTTGCGCCGAGTAGCTGTAGTCGGGCAAGGCACCGGCGTGGCGGCCGATGATGCCGTTGAGCTGCGGGCCGAAGCTGTTGCGCGCATCCGGGCCTGCCTTGTGGCAGCCGCCGCAAGTGCGGGTGAACAGCTTCTGCCCGTTTTCGACGTTGCCCGGGCCTGCGCTGCCGCCACCTTGGCCGCAGCCGCTGATCAATAACAGGCAAAGAATCAGAGCACGCTTCACGGCATCTCCAGAGCTGAGGCGGACGGGTTGTGGCCGAAGCAGCGTTTGTATTCACGGCTGAACTGCGAGGCGCTCTGATACCCCACCCGCAAGGCAACTTGGGCCACGCCCTCGCCGGCCATCAGGTACTGTTGCGCCTTGACCAGGCGCAGGCGCTTCCAATACTGCAGCGGCGTCACGCCAGCATGGCGCTTGAACTGCGCGTGAAAGGCCGACACGCTCAGGTGCGCCTGGCGGGCCAGGCTCTCGACGTTCAGCGGCTGGGCAAAATGCCGGTGCAGGTGGTTCAGCGGCCCGGCCAACCGGGCAAAGGGCCCGCGCTGTTCGACCAACGCCCGCAGCGCACTGCCCTGTGGGCCGCGCAAGGCCGCGAAAATCACTTCCCGCAGCCGGGCCTGGCCCAGCGCCTCGCGTTCGGGGGGGTGGTGCAGGCAACGCAGCAGCCGCTCGACTGCCTCGCGCATGGGCGCATCCAGCGGCGCACTGGCCATGCTCTGCGGCGTTTGCCGCTCATTCGGGCCGCTGACATCCGGGCCCAAGGCCTGTACCAGCTCGGACAGCAACGCCAGGTCGACCGCAATGGCCACGCCCAGCAGGGGCTGATCGGGGGTGGCGAAGGTCTCGTATTCGAACGGCACCGGCAGCGCCTGCACCAGGTAATGGCCGGCGCCGTATTCAAGGGTACGCTCGCCCAGGTAGGCGAACTTGCTGCCCTGGGCGATCACCATCAGGCTGGGGTCGTAGATCTGCGGCGAGCGAGCAACGTTCTGGTGGGCCACCACCACTTGCACTTCGGCCATGGCGGTGGGCAGAAAACCATTGCGCAGCGCCAGCGGGCGCAGCAGTTCGATCAGGGTATCTTCGGCGGGCATGGGCAGGGCAAGGCAACACACAGGGCGCCCATGATCGCAAAAAATGTCGTTGCCGTGGAGTTTTCAGCATGCCGGGCACAGTTTTCGCCATCGCCGCGCCGCCGTCTCGGCGGCACACTGCGTGCCCTGTTCAGCTTGCTTACGGAGCCCTAGATGCGCCCTACTCACGGCTATGCCGCCCTCTCCCCTACCACCCCTTTGGTGCCGTTCAGTTTCGAACGCCGCGCCCTGCGCGCCGACGACGTGGCCATCGACATCCTCTACTGCGGGGTGTGTCACTCCGACATCCACCAGGCGCGCAACGAATGGGGCATCGCCAATTACCCGCTGGTGCCAGGCCACGAGATCGTCGGCCGGGTCAGCGCGGTGGGCAGCCAGGTCACCGGCTTCAAGGTGGGCGATGCCGTGGGGGTAGGCTGCATGGTCGATGCCTGCCGCCAGTGCCCGGCGTGCGCGGCCGACCAGCAGCAATACTGCGATGAAGGCCCGACCATGACCTACACCAGTTACGACCGCCACGACGGCACCCTGACCCAGGGTGGCTACAGCGACCACATCGTGGTCAGCGATGCGTTCGTGGTGAAAATGCCCGACGGCCTGGACCTGGCGGCCGCTGCGCCCCTGCTGTGTGCCGGCATCACCACCTGGTCGCCGCTGCGCCGCCACGGCGTAGGTGCAGGCCACAAGGTCGGCGTGCTGGGCATGGGCGGCCTGGGCCACATGGGCATCAAGTTCGCCAAGGCCCTCGGCGCCCAGGTCACTGTGTTCACCCGCTCGGCCAGCAAGATCGACGAGGCCCTGCGCCTGGGCGCCGACGCGGTGGTGTTGTCCAGCGAGCCGGAGCAGATGGCTGCCGTAGCCGGGCACTTCGATTTTCTGCTCGACACCATCCCGGTGCAGCACGACCTCAACCCCTACCTGGAAACTCTGCGCTTCGGCGGCACCCACATCCTGGTGGGCCTGATCGAGCCGATCGAGCCGGCTATCCACGCCGCCAACCTGATCGGCAAGCGCCGCGCGGTGGTGGGCTCGTTGATCGGTGGCATCGGCGAAACGCAGGAGATGCTCGACTACTGCGCCGAACACGCGATCGTGTGCGACATCGAGACCCTGGCCCTCAAAGACATCAACCAAGCGTTCGAGCGCACGCTCAAGGGTGATGTGCGGTACCGGTTCGTGATCGACATGCAGGCATGAGGCTCGGGCGCGGCCAGCGGCCCGCCGCACAGGTGATCCGGCATGGCCACCCTGCCCCATAAAAAAACCGGCGCCATCACTGGCGCCGGTTTTTTTCAGCCAAGCCCGATCAGCGGGTTTCGGCCACTTTCAGGTCGTCTTGGGGAGCGGTCAGCTCCAGCGGGGCGCCGCCGGAATCCAGTTCGCTCTTGAGCTTGGCTTCGTCCAGCTCGCCGACCCACTTGGCAACCACCAGGGTGGCGACCGCGTTACCGACCAGGTTGGTCAGGGCGCGGGCTTCGGACATGAAGCGGTCGATGCCCAGGATCAGCGCCATGCCGGCGACCGGCAGGTGGCCGACGGCCGAGAGGGTGGCAGCCAGCACGATGAAGCCGCTGCCGGTCACCCCTGCAGCGCCTTTCGAAGACAGCAGCAGCACCGCCAGCAGGGTCAGCTGGTGCCAGATGTCCATGTGCGCGTTGGTAGCCTGGGCGATGAACACGGCAGCCATGGTCAGGTAGATCGAGGTGCCGTCGAGGTTGAAGGAGTAGCCGGTAGGAATCACCAAGCCAACCACCGACTTGTTGGCGCCAGCGCGCTCCATCTTGGCCAGCAGGCGTGGCAGGGCCGATTCCGAGGAGGAGGTGCCCAGTACGATCAGCAGCTCTTCACGGATGTAGCGCACCACTTTCAGAACGCTGAAGCCATGTGCACGGCAGATCGCGCCCAGCACCAGCACCACGAACAGTACGCAGGTGATGTAGAAGCAGGCCATCAGCTGGCCCAGCTGCACCAGCGAACCGACGCCGTAGGCGCCAATGGTGAACGCCATGGCACCCAGCGCGCCCAGCGGCGCGAGCTTCATGATCATGTTGATGATGTTGAACATGGCATGGGCGAAGCGATCGATCAGGTCCAGCACCGGTTTGCCATAGGCACCCAGGCGGTGCAGGGCGAAGCCGAACAGCACCGAGAACATCAGCACCTGCAGCACGTCGCCTTTGGCGAAGGCGCTGTAGATGGTGTCGGGGATGATGCCGAGGATGAAGCCGATCACGCTCTGGTCGTTACCCTGAGCTACATAGCCGGCAATCTTGGAGGCGTCGAGGGTGGCAGGGTCGATGTTCATGCCGGCGCCTGGCTGAACCAGGTTGACCACGACCAGGCCGATGATCAGCGACAGTGTGGAAACGATTTCGAAATACAGCAGTGCGTAACCGCCGGTCTTGCCGACCGATTTCATGCTCTGCATGCCCGCGATGCCGCTGACGACCGTGCAGAAGATGATGGGGGCGATGACCATCTTGATCAGTTTGATGAAACCGTCGCCCAGGGGCTTGAGGGCTTTACCGGCATCAGGATAGTAGTGGCCGATCAGGACACCGATGATGATCGCGAGGATCACCTGGAAATACAGCGATTTGTACAGAGGCTGACGAGTCGTCATAGCAGTTTCCTCAAGCGCATCGTCTGGCAATCCATTACCAAACGCTCACGACACCTTGGATTTGTAGTTGTTTGGGGGCCGGCCACGCGGCGGGCTGCCAAATGCTTCGCAAAGCGCGTGCCAGTTCGTGTGATAAGGCTTTTGGCTAGCATTGGCGGGCGGTGCAAGCGCCGGGCGGGAAAAGTAGTCGAGCAGAAATGGCGAAATTCCGCCAAGCAGGCCTAGGGAGTGGTTCTGCGTGGCGGATTTTCGCCACCTGCCGGGCCTATGCCAAGCGCAGGCGAATGTGAAACGCCGCACCACCCAAGGGCGAGTCGTCCAGCACCAGCTGGGCGTCGTAGCTGTCGATGATGTCCTTGACCACCGCCAGGCCAATGCCTTGGCCAGGGTGCTGGGTGTCGAGGCGCTCACCTCTGCGCAGAATCCGCTCACGCTGGGTGGCCGGTACACCTGGGCCATCGTCTTCCACGCTCAGTACACGCCAGCCGGCTTCATCGTGCAGGCTCACCCGCACCTGGCTGACGCACAGGCGATAGGCGTTTTCCAGAAGGTTGCCCAGCAACTCCAGCAAGGCGCCCTCCTCCATGGGCACCCAGCCTGGTTCGGCCAGCGCCGTGCTGACAGCCACCGGCTTGTCGCGGTAGACCTTGGCCAGCGTCGCGCAGAGGCTTTCCAGGAGCGGCTGCAGTATCGCGCGGTGTTGCACCAGGCCGCTCTTGCGCAGGCTGGCGCGCTGCAATTGGTAGCCGATCTGCTGGCTCATGCGCTCGATCTGCTGTTGCAGGATCAGCGCCTGGTCCAGCTCATGCTGGGCGAGGTTCTCGCTCACCCCCTGCAAGACGGCCAGTGGCGTCTTCAGGCTGTGCGCCAGGTCACCCAGCGAATCGCGGTAGCGCCCGCGCTGCTCGCGCTCGCTGCGCAGCAAGCGGTTGAGCGAACGGGTCAGGCGCAACAACTCACGTGGGTGGTCGTCCGACAGCCCTTCGCGGCGCCCGGCCTCCACGTCATCGAGCTCAACGCTCATGCGCCTGAGTGATCGCAAGGCCCAGGTAAGGCCGCCCCAGAGCAGCAGCAACAGCGCCAGCAGCGCTGCGCCAAAGCCCAGGTAGAAGTGTTCGCGCAGGTTGCGCAGGGTGTTCTGGTAATCGTCCACCGATTGCAGCGCCACGAAGCTGTAGGCGGCGCTTTGCCCACCGAGCAGCTGCACTTCGACGTCGTAGATCCAGTACTCGCGGCCATCGTCGCCGTAGGCGCGCGAGAACACGTTGCCCTGCCCATCGTAGCGGGGCGTGTACTCCACATGCTGCTCGGTGGCGGCGCGTGACCGCCAGACCAGCTTGCCATGACGGTCATAGATGTAGCCCAGCAGGCGCCCGTCCGGCAGGTTGAAGCGCTCATCAGGCAGCAAGGCCGGCATGCGTAACTGGCCGCCTTCGACCCGCGCCGAGGAAATCAGGGTAGTCACGTCCGAGGCCAGGCGCTGCTCGATCGCCTCGCGCAAGGCCAGGCTCACCGCACTTTGCAGCGCTGGCAACAGGCCCACCATGAACAGCACCGCCAGCAGCGCTGCGGCCAGCATCAAGCGCAGGCGCAGCGAGCGCATCATCGGCAGCGCTCGGTGAACAGGTAGCCCAGGCCACGCACGGTGTCGATGGGGCGAAAGCCTGGCTCGGCTTCCAGCTTGCGTCGGATACGCCCCACCAGCACCTCGATCACGTTAGGGTCGCGCTCTTCATCGCCGGGGTAGAGCTGCTCCATCAGCCGCTCCTTGGCCACTACCTGTTGGTGGTGGCGCATCAGGTATTCGAGAATCCGGTATTCGAATGCGGTCAGGCCCAGCGGCTGCTCGTTGAGGCTGGCCTGCTTGCGCCCCAAATCCAGTTGCAGCGGGCCTGCTGTGATGCTGGCCTGGGTGAAGCCACTGGAGCGGCGCAGCAGCGCGTGCAAGCGCGCTTCGAGCTCCTCGTATTGAAAGGGTTTGACCACGTAGTCATCGGCGCCGGCAGCCAGGCCTTCGACCTTGTCTTGCCAGTTGCCACGGGCGGTCAGGATCAGGATCGGGAAGCTCTTGCCCGTCGAACGCAACTGGCGGATCAGGTCCAGCCCGCCCATGCCGGGCAAGCCCAGGTCAATCACCGCAAGGTCGTGGTTGAACTGCTCAGCCTGGTACAGCGCCTCTTCGGCGTTGGCCACCGCTTCCACCACGTGGCCGCTTTCGGCCAGGCGCGTACGCAGGTGATGGCGCAGCAAGGCTTCGTCTTCAACCACCAGAATCTTCATGCATTCCCCTTGTACGAACGGCCACCCACCGGGCAGGCGGTGCCGGTGGGCGGCGGGCGTGGTTCAGAACTGGTAGTTGGCCGAAAGGTAAGGCTGGGCAGAGCTGTTCATGCGGGCCGAACCTAGCTTGTCACCGTCCTGGTCGAAGTCGACCTTGGCGTTGGTGCGCAGGTAGCGGTAGCCCGCCTCTAGCGACACATTCTGAGACACCTGCTGGAGGATACCGGCCTGCGCGCCGACCGCATAGCCAACCCCGCTGTCGTGGTCGAAACCGGCTGACTTCTGCGTCAGTTCCGTGACACCCAGGGTGCCACCGCCAAACAGCTTGGTGCCACTGGCCACCGGGTAGAAGACGTCATAGCTGCCGAGCAGGTTTTGCTGGCGCAACTTCAGGCCCTGATGGTCACCGGCGTTGTACTCGTAGGTTGCGTAGTAACGGCCTTGCTCGTTTTGCTGGCCTGCGCGCAGGCCCCAAGTGTTTTCGTGCTTGATCACGCCATTGGTGTCAGGGTTGCCGAGGCTGGCGTCCAGCGCGTTGGACTTGTCCAGTTGGTCGCTGGTCTGGCCGTAGGTGACGCCGGCGAAGTTGCGGGTGTCGGCATGGGCCAGGGTTGACGCACCGAAAAAAGCAGTGGCGATCAGCAGGCTTTGCAGGGCTTTCATGTGGCGCTCCTTATCGGGCAGTGCCCGTGGTGGGGATGGGCTCAGGTTATGAGCCTGGCCCTGAACGCCCCCTGAACCCTCCCTGAACCTGCGCTGAACCGCCCGCCGATCACACCGCAACAGCCCTCACAGCGCCTCGAAAGCCCGCCGCAGACGCGCCAGCCCCTCGTCGATGGCAGCAAGATCGGGGGCAGCGAACGACAGGCGCAACGCCTGCGGGTCTGGCTCGTCACCGAAGAACGCCTGGCCCGGCACGAAAATCACGTTGTGCGCCACCGCCTGGCTGAACAGCGCACTGGCCTGCACGCCACCGGTGCAGCGCCCCCAGACGAACATACCGCCCTGCGGGGCCGTCATTTCGAACTGCCCGCCCAACCCGGCCAGCCCCGCCAGCATGCGCTCGGCCTTGGCCTGGTAGCCGGCCACCAGCTGCGGCAGGTGCCGCTCAAGGCTGCCGGCGGCCAAGTACTCGGCGGCGATACGCTGCGCCCAAGGCGAGGTGCACAGGTCGACGGTCTGTTTGGCAATGGTGCAGCGCTGGCGCACGGGCAAGGGCGCCACCATCCACCCAACGCGCAGCCCGGGCGCGACGATCTTGGACAGGCTCGACAGGTGCACTACCCGCCCCGCTGCACCGGGCACCCGGTGTTGCAACGCCAGCAACGACGGCACCGGCTCGCCGGCGAAGCGCAGCGCGCCGTAGGGGTCGTCTTCGATGATCAGAAAGTCGTGCTCGGCCGCCAGAGAAAGCAGTGCCAGGCGCCGCGCCAGGGGCAGGCAGGCACCGGTGGGGTTGGCAAAATTCGGTACGCAATAGAGAAAGCGAAAACGCCCGCGCGGCTGGCCGGCCAGTTGATCACCCAGGGCGTCGGTGGCAAGGCCTTCGCCATCGGTGGGCACGCCCACCGCTTGCACGCCTGCAAGGCGCAGCGCCTGCAGGGTAGCCGGGTAGGTGGGGCGCTCCACCAGCACCTGGTCGCCAGGGCTGAGCAGCACCTTGATCAGCAGGTCCAGGCCCTGTTGGGAGCCAGTGGTCACCATGAGTTCGTCCAGCGCCACCTCGGCGCCACGCCGTTGCATCAGCGCCTGCAGCTGCTCGCGCAGCGCGGGCAGGCCTTCGGTGGCAGCGTATTGGAGGCAGTCTACCGGCGCCTGGCGCAGTGCACGTTCGCTTGCTTCTGCAAGGCCCTCCCGATCGAACAGGGCCGGTGGCGGATAGCCGCCAGCGAAGGAAATCATGCCGGGTTGCGAGAGGTACTTGAACAGTTCACGGATGGCGGAGCCGCTCGGCGCCTCGAAGGCAGGGGCGAAGCGGTAGGCGGGTAATTCGGCCATGAGGGCGGGCTCGTCGGTAGCTCGAAGAGCAGGCAGTATCCGAGCCGGCTGCGATGTGCCACAAGCGAGCATTACTCCCGACGTCATGCCTGCGCGGCATGACGTCGAGTGGCAGGTTACTCAATCACGCCGCAAGCGAAACGAGCGCCGCCACCGCCTAGCGGTGCCGGGTGGTCGGCGTGGTTGTCGCCGCCGACGTGAACCATCAAGGCATGGCCTTTGAGGTCGGCCAAGTGCTTGATCTTCGGCGCGAGCACCGGCTGATCAGCCTTGCCATCGGCGGTGAAGATCAACGGTGGCAGGTCGCCGCGGTGGCCCGCATCGTCCCATGGGAAGCTGTGCTTGCCAGTGTTGGCCGGGTCCCAGTGGCCGCCGGCAGCGCCGGCTGGCACTGGCTTGCCGTCAGCCTCGGTCGGCGCGCAGCTGCCGTTGGCATGTACATGGAAACCGTGCACGCCTGGCGCGACGCCCTCCAGGGCGGGGGTGAAGACCACCCCGTAAGGGCTTTCGGAGAGCGTAACGCTGCCGATGCTTTTACCTTCGCCTTGGGCGGTGGCTTGCTTGAGTTCAACCTTCAATGTGTCGGCGGCGGTCGCGGCCTGTGCCGCGCCGCTTGCCGCCAGGACCAGCGAAAGGGCAATCCAGCTTTTCATCGTGTTCAGCCTTGTTCCAGAGAGGGGCCTTGGCAGCTTAGCCCATCAGCGGCAACACCACTGCGCCAACGTCCAGCCCAAGGGCAGGCGCGGGATCAGCGTGGCCTGGTAGGCATGGTAGAGGTCGGGTTTGCCCGGCCACAGGCGCCCGGCCGGTTCGTTGGCCGGTGAGAGCTCGTGGCGCCAGCTGCCGTGTTGGCGGTCGATCAGGTGCTGGTCGATGAAGTCCCAGAACGTGCGGTACCAGCGCTCATACTCGGGCTTGCCGCTGCGCTGCAAAAGGCTGGCCGACGCAGCGCAGGCCTCGGCCATCACCCAGTGCAGGCGCTCGCGCACCACCGGGAGGCCGCTGCTGCTGACGGTGTACACAATCCCCGGGAGCCCATCGACCGCCCAGCCGCAGCTCAACGCGTGGTCGAACAGCGCTGCGGCGTCATCGGCCAGCCAGGCCGGTGCGCTCATGCCCCGGCGTTGGCGCGCACCTTCAAGCTCCAGCAGCAGGCGTGCCCATTCGAAAGCGTGGCCCGGGGTCAGGCCGTAAGGGCGAAACGGGTGCTCCGGCTGGTCGCGGTTATAGTCGGGCAGCGGCTGCCAGTTAAGGTCGAAATGCTCGATCACACCCTGCGCGGCATGGCCGTGCACCAGGCGTTGGGCGATGGCCAGGGCCCGGTCGAGCCAGCGCGGGTCATTGAGTGCCCCGGCCAACGCCAGGCAGGCTTCGACACCGTGCATATTGCTGTTGGCACCGCGGTAGGGTTCCTGCTCGCTCCAGTCCTGGCTGAACGCTTCGCGCAAGGCTTGCTCATCACCCGACCAGAAATGCGTTTCAAATACCTGCGCCGCCGCACTGAGCAGCTCAGCGGCGTCAAGGCGTTCAGCCACCGCTGCGGAGCTGGCCGCCAGGCATACGAAAGCGTGCACATAGCATTGCTTGGCGTATCCGCCCCCCTCGCACCGGGCGCTGGTGAACCAGCCGCCATGCTGCGAATCGCGCAACGCGCCGGCCAGCGCGGCGACGCCGTGGTCGACCAGCTCGCCGAAGCCGGGCAAACCTTGCAGGTGCGCCAGGGCGAAGCAGTGGGTCATGCGCGCCGTGAAGGTCGTGTCGGGCACGGCATCGGCCGCGAGCCTGCCGTGCTCATCGAGCGAACCGAAGCCGCCAGGCATGCGCGCAGCGCGGGCAAAGCCAAGCAAACGGTTGCCTTCTTCTTCGAGCCAACGGTGGTGGGCGGGCTTGAGCAGCCAGCTGCGAGCAGGCAGGTGCTGGAGGTGGGCCAAGGGCATGGGGCGTTTCCTTGTTGTTGTGATGGCCGCACCTTAGCCGGTAGGCGGGCCGCCGCCAACTGAAACGTTTTAGGGGCTGCAACGCTGGGCGACGTGACAGCTGCGTTCAGCGCACAGGCGGCTGGCTGCGCGGCATTACCCGCTGAAGGGCAGCGCCAGGGTGAGCCGGCCTCGCGCTGAGAAACGCGGTGCCGCTGCTGCTCAGGGTTTGTTGTAGGGTGGGTATTCACTGCCGGGCGCGCGACGGTCAGCCTCGGGGTCGGGCTTGCCTTCGGGCACCTCGGCGGGGCCTTCAGGGTCGGTCTGCGGGTCTTGAAGGTCAGGCGACTCCGGGTCGTGAGCCGGGGTGCGTTCATCCGGGGCATCGCCCGGCAGGTCGTTGCGAGAATGCGGCTGTTCGGGATGTTGGGCCATGGGCTCTCTCCTGTCTGTAAGGGTGCAATGGGTCTGGCACTGCGCGCCGTCGCTGCGTTCTCCCGGGCCGATCAGCGGCTGTCGGTGGGGTAAAATTCGCCTTCCAGCCCCTGAGCGGCCACGCGCTCGCGCACCTGCTGCTCGGCGCGCTCAATAGCGCCTTTGTCGCCCGGCTGCGCCAGGCGCACCCACAGGCGGCGCACGTTCTGCTCATGGGTGCCTTCGCTGAGCATGTCGTGGCTGACCACCGGCCTGCCCCGCCATAGGCAGAACTGCCCGGCACCATCGATAGGCGCGTGGGGGCCGCCGGGGCTAGTGACCCACAGCTCCAGCGCGCCACGCAGGTCGGCGCCTGAGAGTTCGGGTTCTTCGAGGATGACGTCCATCGCTGCGCTCCAGTAAACAGTGGCTGTACAGGATCGGACCACCCCTGCCTCATGCCTGTTCACACGCCGTTTCTCACAAGCCCGCGCAGGCGTTACACTTCTACCCCACTTTTTTCGACAGCGCGTTGCGCGACACTTAGGGGCTCGAAGATGACTCACAAGATTTACGTCGATGGCCAGGAAGGCACCACCGGCCTACGCCTGCTCGATTACCTGAGCAAACGTGACGACATCGAGCTGCTGCGCATCGACGACGCCAAGCGCAAAGACCCTGTCGAACGCGGCCGCCTGCTCAACGCGGCCGACCTGGCCTTTCTCTGCCTGCCCGACGCGGCCTCGCGCGAGGCGGTGAGCCTGCTGGAAAACCCCGACACCTGCGTGATCGACGCCAGTACGGCCTTTCGCACTGACCCAGCCTGGGTCTACGGCCTGCCCGAGCTCGCCCCCGGCCAGCGTGAGAAATTGCGCGCCAGCAAGCGCATCGCCAACCCCGGCTGCCACGCCACCGCGTTCATCCTGCTGGTGCGCCCGCTGGTAGACGCCGGCCTGCTGCCGGCCAGTGCGTTGCTCAGCGCCACTTCCATCACCGGCTACAGTGGCGGCGGCAAGCAGATGATCGCCGACTACCAGGCCGGTGGCGCAGCCCTGCACAGCCCGCGCCCCTATGCCCTTGGCCAGCAGCACAAGCACTTGCCGGAAATGCGTGTGCAGGCGGGCCTGGAGAACGTGCCAGTCTTCAGCCCGATCGTGGGCAATTTCCTCAAGGGCCTGGCGGTGAGCATCCCCCTGCACCGCTCGCAGCTTGCCAACGGTGCGACCCCGCAGGCGTTGCAAGCGGCACTGGCCAAGCACTATGCCGGTGAGCAGTTCATCCGCGTAATGCCGTGGGCCGACGACGCTACCAACCTTGACGGCGGTTTCTTCGACGTGCAGGGCTGCAACGACACCAACCGTGCCGACCTTTTCGTGTTCGGCAATGAAGAGCGCATCACCCTCGCCTGCCGCCTCGACAACCTGGGCAAGGGCGCTGCCGGGGCCGCCGTGCAGTGCATGAACGTGCACCTCGGGGCGGCTGAGGCAGAAGGCCTCTGAATTTCAAGCGGCGAGCTTCACACTCCAATAAAAAAGCAGATGTGCCCCAATACACACATCTGCTTTTGAAGTTGCAGCCTGAAGCTTGCCGCTAATGGCCCTGCTCAACCTTCAGCCAAACAGCCAGTAGCCGAGCAATGCCGCTACCGCTATGGCCAGCACCGGCCGGGCGATGCGATAACCCTTGGGGTGCTTGCGCTTGAACTGCTTGACCTTGCCACTGAAGCCGTCGCTGAAACGCTTGCTCCAGGCATAAGCCTGGTTGATGCCGCCGACCCGCTCATCATCGAGGTTCTGCGGCGCCGTGGCGCGGCCGAGAAAAGCGCTGACGCTGCGGTTGATCCGGCTCATCAGCGGGCTCGACAGCGGCCGCTCCACGTCGCAAAACAGGATCACGCGGGTGTGCTCGGTTTCGTTCTTGACCCAGTGCACGTAGGTTTCGTCGAACATCACGTCATCGCCGTCCCGCCAAGCGTACGGCTGGCCGTCTACGTAGATGCGGCAGGCGTCGGAGTTGGGCGTGGCCAGGCCCAGGTGATAGCGCAGTGAGCCTGCGAAGGGGTCGCGATGCGGGTTGAGGTGGCTACCACCGGGCAACAGCGCGAACATTGCGCCCTTGACGTTGGGGATCGAGTTCACCAGCTCTACGGTGCGCGGGCACAGCGCTTCGGCCGACGGCAGCGCCTTGTCGTACCATTTGAGGTAAAAGCGCTTCCAGCCTTTCTTGAAGAACGAGCCAAAGCCTGCGTCGTTGTTTTTTTCCGCGGCGCGGATGTACCCCTCGTCGAACAAGCGCATGGCTTCCTCGCGGATGTCTTGCCAGTTGTGCTTGAGCACATCGAGCTCGGGAAAGCGCGAGCGGTCCAGGTATGGCTTGGAGGGCACCCCGGAGAACAGATACATCAGGCTGTTATAAGGTGCGAACAGCGCCGAATGGTTGACGAACTGGCGCAAAACCGGCAACCGCGCCTTGCCGCGCAGGTGCACGTACAGGGTGGGCACGATAAACAGCGCCAGCACCAGGACCTTGGCGGCGAACGAAAGGGTCATGCGGGGCTCCTTGGGATAGGCAGGGCGGCATCATAAACCTGAAACCGCCCCTTGGCACCCCGTCAACCCCCGTTACTGTTGCCCGATGTCAGTGTTTTCACCTGCGCTTCAGGCTTGCAGTTCCTGCTCGGTGAACAGGTCGCTGAACAGCATGCTGGAAAGGTAGCGCTCGCCGGAGTCCGGCAGGATTACCACAATGGTCTTGCCCTGCATCTCCGGCTTCTGCGCCAGGCGTACTGCGGCCACCATCGCCGCGCCACAGGAAATCCCGCACAGGATGCCTTCCTCGCGCATCAGGCGCAGCGCCATGGCCTTGGCGTCTTCATCGGTAACCTGTTCGACGCGGTCGACCAGCGACAGGTCGAGGTTACCCGGCACGAACCCGGCACCGATGCCCTGGATCTTGTGGGGGGCCGGCTTGATTTCTTCGCCGGCCATCGCCTGGCTGATCACGGGCGAGCCGGTCGGCTCCACCGCCACTGAGAGGATGGCCTTGCCCTCGGTGTGCTTGATGTAGCGCGAAACACCGGTGATGGTGCCACCAGTGCCCACCCCGGCCACCAGCACGTCCACAGCGCCATCGGTGTCGCGCCAGATTTCAGGGCCAGTGGTTTTCTCATGGATGGCCGGGTTGGCCGGGTTGTCGAACTGCGACGGCATGAAGTACTGCTCGCTGTCGGCGGCCAGCTCCTGAGCCTTTTCGATCGCACCCTTCATGCCCTTGGCGGGCTCGGTGAGCACCAGCTCGGCGCCCAGCGCCTTGAGCACCTTGCGCCGCTCCAGGCTCATGGACGCCGGCATGGTCAACAGCAGTTTGTAGCCACGCGCGGCCGCTACGAACGCCAGGCCAATGCCGGTGTTGCCGGAAGTGGGCTCGACGATGGTCATGCCCGGCTTGAGTTTGCCGCGGCTTTCGGCGTCCCAGATCATGTTCGCGCCAATGCGGCACTTGACCGAATAGCCGGGGTTGCGCCCTTCGATCTTGGCCAGGATCGTGACCCCGCGTGGGGCGATACGGTTGATCTGCACCAGCGGCGTGTTGCCGATGGAGTGGGCGTTGTCGGCGTGGATGCGGCTCATGGAGGGGTCCTTGTGCGTGAGCGGTTCAGGGCAGAAGGTTAAGCCCGGGCTGGCGCGGGCGTCCAGTGATCAGAACGTCTGACTGCCCACGCAGTCCATTGATCCACCCCCCCGAGAAATGCCCGATGAAACGCCGCTACCGCTGGCCGCTGTGGATCGTACTGGGCCTGGCCGCCCTGCTTCTGGTGCTGCACTTGGCCCTACCGTCGCTGGTGCGTGATTACCTCAACCGAAAGCTTGCCGACATGGGCGAATATTCAGGCCACGTTGAGCGTGTGGAGCTCGCACTGTGGCGCGGCGCCTACCGCATCGAGGGCCTGAACATCGTCAAGCGCGACGGCCGGGTGCCGGTGCCGCTGCTCAATGCGCCCGGTATCGACCTCTCGGTCAGTTGGGGCGCGTTGTGGCACCAGCATGCCGTGGTAGCTGAAGTGACCTTCGAGAAACCGGAGCTGAACTTCGTCGACGGCGGCAAGGGCAACAAGCAGGCAAGCCAGACCGGCTCGGGCACCGATTGGCGGCAGCAACTGGAGAAGATCGCGCCTTTTACGCTCAACGAGGTTCGGGTCAATGACGGCACGGTGACCTTCCGTAACTTCAACTCCAAACCGCCGGTTGATCTGAAGGCGGAGCAGGTCAACGCCAGCCTGTACAACCTGACCAATATCGAAAACCCGGAGGGCGCGCGCGATGCCCGCTTCGAAGGCAAGGCGAAGCTGTTCGGCGAGGCACCGATGGACACCCGGGCCACCTTCGACCCGCTGAACAATTTCGAGGATTTCGAGTTTCGCCTGCGCGTCACAGGCATCGAACTGCGCCGGCTCAATGACTTTGCCGGGGCCTATGGCAAATTCGACTTCAACGCGGGCAGTGGCGATCTGGTGATCGAGGCCGAGGCCAAGAAGGGCCAGGTACAGGGCTACATCAAACCGTTGTTGCGCGACGTGGACGTATTCAATTGGCAGCAGGATGTTGAAGACCAGAACAAGAGCGTGTTCCGCTCGATCTGGGAGGCCCTGGTGGGCGCCTCGGAAACCGTGCTCAAGAACCAGCAGCGAAATCAGTTCGCCACCCGCGTGCCGCTGTCGGGCAACGTACACCAGCAGAATGTCGGCGCTTTCCAGGCCTTTCTAGAGATTCTGCGCAACGGTTTCATCCAGGCGTTCAACGCCCGCTACGAAAAATCACCGCCTTCGCCTTGAGCGGCAGGCGGCGCTATGATCGGTTCTTTTGTGCACGAGGCAGCCCCATGAAATTCGAAGGCACCGACCGCTATGTGGCCAGCGACGACCTGAAGCTTGCGGTGAACGCGGCGATAACTCTGCAGCGCCCGCTGCTGGTCAAGGGCGAGCCAGGCACCGGCAAGACGCTGCTGGCCGAAGAGCTGGCCGAGTCGTTGGGCTGCCGGCTGATCACCTGGCACGTGAAATCCACCACCAAGGCCCAGCAGGGGCTGTATGAGTACGATGCCGTCAGCCGCCTGCGGGATTCGCAATTGGGCGTGGACCGCGTGCATGAGGTGCGCAACTACCTCAAGAAGGGCAAGCTCTGGGAAGCGTTCGAGGCCGACGAGCGCGTGGTGCTGCTGATCGATGAAATCGACAAGGCCGACATCGAATTTCCCAATGACCTGCTCCAGGAACTGGACCGCATGGAGTTCTACGTCTATGAGACCGACGAGACCATCCGCGCGCGGCACCGGCCAATCATCATCATCACCTCCAACAACGAAAAGGAATTGCCCGACGCGTTCCTGCGCCGCTGTTTCTTCCACTACATCACCTTCCCTGACCGCGCGACCCTGCAGCGCATCGTCGACGTGCACTACCCCGGTATTCGGCAATCGCTGGTCAACGAGGCGCTGGAAGTGTTCTTCGACCTGCGCAAGGTGCCCGGCCTGAAGAAAAAGCCCTCCACCTCGGAGCTGGTCGACTGGCTCAAGCTGCTGATGGCCGACGACATCGGCGACAGCGTGCTGCGCGAGCGCAACCCGACCAAGGCTATTCCGCCGTTGGCCGGGGCTTTGGTTAAAAACGAACAGGACGTGCAGTTGCTCGAGCGCCTGGCGTTCATGAGCCGGCGCGCCGGGCGCTAACGGGGGCACTGGCATGCTGCTCGATTTTTTCAGCGCCCTGCGAGGCAGCGGTGTTCCCGTGTCGATCCGCGAATGGCTCGACCTGCACGGCGCGCTGGAGCGCAACCTGGCCGAGATGGACATGGACGCGTTCTATTTCCTCGCACGCACCTTGCTGGTCAAGGACGAGCGCCATTTCGACACCTTCGACCGCACCTTCAGTGCCTACTTCAGCGGCTTGCAGGCGGTAGCCGAGGCTTTGGAGGGCGCGATCCCCGATGACTGGCTGCGCAAGACCTTCGAGCGCTCACTTACAGCCGAAGAGCGCGCGCAGTTGCAGGGCCTGGGTGGGCTCGACAAATTGATCGAAGCCTTCCGCCAGCGGCTGGAAGAACAGAAGGGCCGCCACGCCGGCGGCAACAAATGGATCGGCACCGGCGGCACCAGCCCCTTCGGCTCAGGTGGCTATCACCCCGAAGGCATCCGGGTAGGCGATGCCGGCGAGCGCCAGGGCAAGGCAGTGAAAGTATGGGACCAGCGCCAGTACCGCGACCTGGACGACCAGGTCGAGCTGGGCACGCGCAACATCAAGCTGGCGCTGCGCCGCCTGCGCAGGTTCGCCCGCCAGGGCGCGGCCGAAGAGCTGGACCTGAGCGGCACCATCGAAAGCACCGCGCGCGACGGCGGCTTGCTGAACATCCAACTGCGCCCGGAACGGCGCAACACCATCAAGCTGCTGTTGCTGCTCGACATCGGCGGCTCGATGGATGCCCACGTGCGGGTGTGCGAGGAACTGTTTTCAGCCTGCCGCAGCGAGTTCAAGCACTTCGAGCATTTCTACTTCCACAACTGCCCCTACGAAACCCTGTGGAAGCACAACCTGCGCCGCCACAGCGAACGCATCAGCACCTTCGACCTGCTGCACACCTACGGCTCGGACTACAAAGTCGTGTTCGTCGGCGACGCGGCCATGGCCCCTTACGAGATCACCCAGGCCGGCGGCAGCGTCGAACACTGGAACGAAGAACCCGGCGCGGTGTGGCTCCATCGGCTGGCCGCGCACTTCGGCAAGCTGATCTGGCTGAACCCCTATCCGGTCGACGCCTGGCAGTACAGCACTTCCAACGCGCTGGTGCGGGAGCTCATCCAGGAGCGGATGTTCCCCATGACGCTGGCGGGGCTGGAGGATGGAATCCGCTGCTTGGGGCGTTAGGCGTCGTCTTCCACGCAATACGCCCGCAAGCAGTGCCCATCCGGGTCAAACGCGCACACGGTATAGCCGAAATCGACCTCGCTGGGAGGCTGCACGATGCGCAGGCCCAGCGCCTGCCATTGTTGGTGCACCTTCAGCACCGCCGCGCGGTCTTCGACCGTAAAGCCCAACTCGCTGCCGCCGCTGCCCTGCCCCGCCGGGCTGGCGGCCGGGCGATGCCACAGGCCGATCTTGAGGCCGCTGGGCAGGATGAACAGGACGAAACCGGGTGAAGCCTCCACAGGCTCCATATCCAGAATGCTGCGGTAGAGCGTGGTGCTGCGCGGGATATCTTCGACGTAGAACACATTGAGGTTGGGCAGGTTCATACAGGCTCCTTGAACCAGGCGGCCCCGGCGCGCCTCTCGCGCCGTGGTGGCCGGCCAGTTCAGGTAGCTTGCACGGTGCCAGTGTCAGTTTTCGGCAGCAGCCGATTCGAGCTCGATGCCCTGCTCGCGCGCCCACTGATTCAACAACTGCCGCCGAGCGGTGGGGTAGCTGCTTGCCTGCAGCGCGACTGCCAACAGCCGGTCGGCCCGAAAGTGCCGCGTGGCCTGGCGCAGCTCGCACCAGGCCACCAGCAGGCGTGCTTGCTCCATGTAGCCCAGCGCGAAAGGCCAGAGCAGGCGCTGAGTTTGATTGCCGGCCTCGTCCTGGTAGGTGACCAGCACCTTGCGCTGGGTCCGGATGGCCTCGCGCAGCACCGGCAGGTGCTCGCTGCCTTGGCGTTCGCCCCCTGTGGGCGGACCGATCAGCAGGGTGCAGCTGTCCAGCTCATGGCGCAGGCCAGGCGGCAGTACAGCGCGGATCCGCGCAAGGGCGTTGCGGGCGTCACTGGCGTGGCCAGGGTCGGTGCTGCGGGTTACCCAGCGCATGCCCAGCATCAGGGCTTCGAGCTCGCCGCTGCTGAACATCAGCGGTGGTAACTCGAAGCCGGGGCGCAACACGTAGCCCAGGCCTGCCGCACCGTCGATCTGCGCGCCCTGTGCGCGCAGGCTGGCGATGTCGCGGTACAGCGAGCGCAGGCTCACGTTGAGCTCCTCGGCCAGGGCCTGGCCGCTGACCGGGTAACGGTGGCGGCGCAGGCATTGAAGGAGTTCGAGCAGGCGTTCGGCGCGAGACATGCTGGGGGCTTTGGGTAAGTTTGGGGGCGGAAGATTGTGCCACATCCGCCGCGCGGCAAGCGGCGCGACCTGGACACTTAGCCGCTCACTTGCGCGCCCACACACCCACCGCCTGGGTATCGACCGCCTTGGGTAGCACGCCTTCCTTGAAGAATGCGTCGGCGATCTTCTGCTGTTCTCCCAGATCAGTGAGCGCCACGGGCTGCACGTCATAGGTGCGGCGGGCATTGGCCTGCTGCACGGTATCGGCATCGATGCTGCCCCAGAGCGGGCCGAGGACTTCGGCGGCGTCGGCGGGGTGCGCCTTGATCCATTTCCCGGTGTGCTGCAAGGCATCGAACACTGCCTGAAGCGCCTGCGGATGCGCCTTGGCGTAGGCGCTGGAAACCAGGTAGTACCGTTGGTAGCTCGCCAGGCCCTCACCGTCGGCCAGCACCCGTGCGCGCTGCTGGCGCTCGGCACTGGCCACGTAGGGGTCCCAGGTGACCCAGGCGTCCACATTGCCATTTTCGAAGGCGGCGCGGCCATCGGCAGGGGTCAGGTAAGCCGGCTGAATGTCGTGAAAACCCAAACCGGCCTTCTGCAACGCAGCGATGAGCAGGTAATGGCTGCCAGCGGCCCTGGTCAGCGCAACGCGCTTGCCTTTGAGGTCCGCCAAGGTTCGAAGCGCAGAGTTGTGCGGCACCAAGATCGCCTGGGCGGTCGGAGACGGCGTTTCACGGGCGAAATAGGTGATGTGCGCACCGGCCGCCTGCGCAAACACAGGCACCGTATCGGCCACGTCCGCCGTGAGGTCGATGTTGTCGACGTTCAGCGATTCAAGCAGCGGCAGGCCACTGGAGAATTCATGCCAGCTCAGTTCAATGCCCTGCTTGGCCAACGCTCGGTCGAGGGTGCCTTGGGCCTTGAGCACGGTGAACAAAGTGGAAGATTTCTGGTAGCCAATGCGCAGGGTATCGGCTTGGGTGGTGAGAGACAGTAGAGCCAGGGTTGCTAGCAGGGTTCGGCGCATTGGGGCGTTCCTGGAGGCGTTGGGATGATTGCAGAGTGTCGCGTGGCAAGCCGCCCCTCCCACAGTTCGGGAGGGAGTGGCCTAGGGGGCAGCCTGCAGCGTGAACGAGTTGTCGAAGGTCGGCGCCACGTCAAGCTTCTGGGGTATCAAGCCACTGCTGTGATAGAAGTCAGCCGTGCTTTGCTGGTCGCGGGCGGTGGCTTCGTCCAGGCCCTGCCACTGCAGTTTGCGCCGCTCGAATTGCAGCCGGGCCACTGGCTCAGGGAAGCCGATGAGCTTGGCCAACACCTGCGAATACTCGCCCAGGTGCTCGTAGGCCCACACCTGGGAGCGCGCCAGGCGTTGCAGGTAGTCCTGCAGGGCCGCACGCCGAGCAGGGTCGGCCAGAGCGTCGTCGGTGGCCGCCAAAAACGTGTTGCCCGCCGAAAGGCCACGGCCGTTGACCAGTACGCGAGCCTTGTCGACCTGCTCGGCCAGGGTGGTATAGGGCTCCCAGGTTGCCCAGGCGTCCACTGAGCCGTTCGCCAAGGCGACCTTGGCGTCGACCGGGCCGAGGAAGCGGAACTGCACGTCTTTGTCGTTCAGCCCCACCGAGGCGAGCGCCTTCAGCGCAATGTAGTGGCCGATCGAGCCTCGTCCAGTGGCGATGCGCTTGCCCTTGAGATCGGCAGCACTTTGAAGTGGGGAGCCTTGTGGCACGAGCACTGCCGTGCCCCACGGGTCGGACTTGTCGACAGCGATGGCCTTGACCCGGGCGCCGGCGGCGAGCACGAACAGCAGCGGTGCATCGCCGATGATGCCGGCGTCAACGGCGCCTGCATTGAGCGCTTCCCCCAGGGGGGCGGCGGCAGGAAATTCAAACCACTGAATGTCGTAGCCCAGGCCATCCAGCGCACCGGCGGCCTCCAGCTGCGAACGCATGCCGCCCTTCTGGTCGGCCAAGCGCAGCGTCACGCGCTCGGCAGCCAACGCCTGCCCAGCCACCAGGCCCAGCAGCGCCAGCGCTGCCCACCACCGGCGCAGCCTAAGCCCGGTCATACCGCCACCGCCGTGCGCGCCTGCTCGCGGGCGGCCACCTTCGCCCGGGTGAGCGGGATCAGTTCGCGCCCATACTCGATCGCGTCGTTGAGCGGGTCGAAGCCGCGGATCAGGATATTGCGCACACCCAGGTCGTAATAGGCCAGCAAGGCGTCAGACACCTGCTCCGGCGTGCCCACCAACGCCGTGGAATTGTGACCGCCCCCCACCAGCCGCGCGATGCCCGTCCACAGGCAACTGTCGAGCCGGTCGCCTTGGGCCACGGCGTGCAGCAAGCGCTGCGCGCCGACGCTTTGAGGCTTGGCCTTAGGGTAGGCTGCCTGGCCCTGGCGGTCGCTGGCTTTGGCCAGGATCGCTTCGGCCTTGGCCCAGGCCTGCGCTTCGGTGGCCGCGATGATGGGCCGAAACGACACGCTGAACTCCACTTCACGCTGATGGCGGCGTGCCTGCGCACGCACCGCTTCGAGGGCCTGGGCAGCCTGCGCCAAAGGTTCGCCCCAGAGCATGAACACGTCGGCTTGCTTGCCAGCCACGCTCAACGCGGCGTCGGAAGCCCCACCGAAGTAGATCGGCAGGTGTGGGCGCTGTAGCGGTTTGATCGAGGAAAACCCCTGCTCTACTTGGTAGTGCTTGCCGTGATAGTCGAACGGCGCCTCAGCAGCCCAGCTCAGTTTGAGCAGGTCGATGAATTCATCGGTGCGGGCGTAGCGTTCGTCGTGGCCGAGGGTGTCGCCGTCCTTGCGCTGGTCGGCATCGTTGCCGCCGCTGATGATATGCACCGCCAGGCGCCCATCCAGCAGGTGCTCAAGCGTGGCCAGCTTGCGTGCCGCCACGGTAGGGGCCACGAAGCCGGGGCGGTGCGCCAGGAGAAATGTGAGCCTGTCGGTGGCAAGGCCGGCTGTGGCGGCCACCAGAAAGCCGTCGGGCTGGTCGGACCAGTAGCCCACCAACACGCGGTCGAACCCTGCCTGCTCATGGGCCTGGGCAAAGCGGGTGATGTAGGCCTTGTCGAAGATCGGGCCGCTCGGTGGGAGGATTTCCGAGCTGAGGCGATGGCCGATCATGCCGAGAAACTGAATGCTCATGGGAGGCTCCGTTAGAATCGAAACGCCTTTCGCGGCGATTTTTTAGAAGCTAACGCGAACCCCATCACTATGGAAATTCATTTTTGGCATATCTTAATATGCGTAAAACGCATTTTATTTGGCGCTAGATAATCTGAATTGCGCATATTAGCTTATGACTAATTTGCATTTACCGAATAACCCAGCCCTTTGCTACCGTGAGTGCAGACCCTACCGGAGCCCTGCCCTTGCCCGCCCAGCCTAACTTCGCTCGCCTACGCCAGTTCATCGGCGAATTGGCAAGCCTGATCGACACTCCTGCTACCGAGGCTTCTCTGTTGAGCCAAGCCCGCCCGTTGCTCGCCGAATTGGTTCGCCAGGACGACTGGCTGCCCGATGATTTCGCCCAGCCCCACCCCGAGCGCTACCAGCAGTTCCTGCTGCATGCCGATGCGCGCCAGCGCTTTTCAGTGGTCAGTTTCGTGTGGGGCCCCGGCCAGCGCACCCCGGTGCACGACCACCGGGTATGGGGCCTGATCGGGATGCTGCGCGGCGCCGAAGATTCCCAGGGCTTTGCCTTCGACCCCGCGGGCCGGCTGCGACCTCAGGGTGCGCCGGTGCGGCTGCAGCCCGGTGATGTCGAAGCGGTATCGCCGCAGCTAGGCGACATCCACCAGGTCAGCAATGCCTTCAACGACCGCACCTCGATCAGCATCCATGTTTACGGCGCCAACATCGGCGCTGTCACACGCGCCGTGTATGGCCCAGAAGGCCAGGAGAAGCCTTTCATCTCAGGCTATTCGAACACCCACTTGCCCAATATCTGGGACCTGTCCAGAGAGCCTCTCGCATGAACCACCCTACCCGCAGCTACAACGAAATCCGCAGTGCATTGCTGGCCAGGCACGAGCTGGCCCTGCTCGATGTGCGCGAAGAAGACCCCTACGCCCAAGGCCACCCCCTGTTCGCCGCCAACGTGCCGCTGTCCAAGCTGGAGCTGGAGGTGTTCGCCCGCGTTCCGCGGCGCGATACCCAGGTCACCGTCTACGACGACGGCGAGGGGTTGGCCGAGCAAGCGGCTGAGCGGTTGAAGGGGTGGGGCTACACCGACGTCGCTGTGCTCGAAGGTGGCCTGGCCGGCTGGCGTGGCGCCGGCGGTGAGTTGTTCATCGACGTGAACGTGCCGAGCAAAGCTTTCGGCGAACTGGTAGAAGCCGAGCGCCATACCCCGTCCCTCGGCGCCGAACAGGTGAAGGCGCTGCTCGACAGCCAGGCCGATGTGGTGGTGCTCGACGCGCGCCGCTTCGACGAATACCAGACCATGAGCATTCCCCAGGGCGTGAGCGTGCCGGGCGCGGAGCTGGTGCTGCGGGTCGGGGAACTGGCGCCGGACCCTGCCACCCGGGTGATCGTCAACTGTGCCGGGCGCACTCGCAGCATCATCGGCACCCAATCGCTGGTGAACGCTGGCATTCCTAACCCGGTGTCGGCGCTGCGCAACGGGACCATCGGCTGGACCCTGGCCGGGCAAACCCTGGAGCACGGCCAGGCCCGGCATTTCGGGCCCGTGACCGAAACCACTCGCGCGGTGGCCTCGGCGAAGGCCCGGGCCGTGGCGGACCGCGCCGGGGTGGCGCGTGCCAATCCCGAGGTGCTGCGGCGATGGCAGGCCGAAGCGGGCCGAACCACCTACCTGTTCGACGTGCGCACGCCACACGAGTACGAAGCCGGCCACCTGCCCGGTGCAAGAGGGGTGCCTGGCGGCCAACTGGTGCAGGAAACCGATCACGTGGCCAGTGTGCGGGGTGCGCGCATCGTTCTGGTAGACGACGAGGGCGTGCGAGCCAACATGAGTGCCTCATGGCTGGCGCAAATGGGCTGGGAGGTGGCCGTGCTGGATGAGCCAGGGGCGTTCAGCGAAACCGGCCCCTGGAGCGCACCGCGCCCGGCCGCCCCCGCTTCGGAGCGGATTGCGCCTGAGACGCTGCGCAACTGGCTAGCCGAAGGCGGCACCCAGGTGCTGGACTTCACCGCCAGTGCCAACCACATCAAAGGCCATGTACCGGGCGCGGCCTGGGTGCTGCGCAGCCAATTGGCCCACGCCCTCAATAGGCTGCCAGCTGCGCAGCGCTATGTGCTCACCTGCGGCACCAGCCTGCTGGCTGGCTATGCGGTGAACGAGGTAGAGGCGATGACCGGCAAGCCGGTGTTCGTGCTGGACGGCGGCAACGCCGCCTGGGCCGCTGCCGGGTTGGGCCTGGAAACCGGCGACGCGCACCTTGCGGCCCCGCGCATCGACCGCTACCGCCGCCCCTACGAAGGCACCGACGCACCGCGCCAGGCGATGCAGGCGTACCTGGATTGGGAGTTCGGGCTGGTCGCGCAATTGGGCCGCGACGGCACCCACGGCTTCAACGTGATCTGACCGGTCACTGGCCGGCCTGCTCATCGCGCGGGCGGTAGAACACGAAGCTGTCGGTTCGGGCGGTGCGCACCATCTTGGCGAACACCGCCGGCGCCACGCTGTGGTCATGAAAGAACTGCGCACCGTGGGTCCGGTCGGGCAACTGGCGGTTGAGGGCCTTGCGGGCGATGTCCTTTGCCAAGGTATAGCGGTCGTCTTCTTTTGCCTGGTCGGGTCGGCCATCGCACCACCAGGAAAATTGGCAGCCCTTGCGTTCCGAGCCTTGCTTGACCACACCGCACACCGAGTCGGGGAAGTCTGGCTGGCCGAGGCGGTTCATCACCACATTGGCCACATCGGCCATGTCCTGGGCACTGCCGCCCTTGGCCTCCCAATAGATCGAACGGGCCATGCAGGTGAGCGCATCGTCCATGGGGGCGGCGCCGGTTGGGTCTACGGCTTGGGCCTCTTTCGGTGTGATGGCTTGTGCCGCCGGTGCCGGGCTGGCTTGTGGGTTCTCGACCGCTTGCTGTTCGAGTTTCTCGGCTTTCTCAGTGGCGACCGCAGCGGGCGTTTGCGCCCAGGTCAGGGGGGCTGTGATACACGATAACAGGGCAAGCAGCATGATGGATTTGCGCATGATCGAACCTTCTACCGGGTTTTTTGATCCTGTTCGCGCCGTGTCGGCCAGCCTGGTCCTAGGCTCGTTGGGTCGGGGGACTTGTGCGGTACGCAATTGACCGCCGCGCCATGGAAACATTCCCATGCCGGCTGGGCAAAACCCTTGCCCGGCGCTATGGTCAAGGCACAACAACGGCCCCCAAGGAGCGTCCCCTCACATGCCCCCCATCCGCCTCGGGCTTGCCGGCTACGGCAAGATCGCGCAAGACCAGCATCTGCCCGCCATCGCCGGCAACCCCGCCTTCGAGCTGGTGGCCATCGCCACCCACGGCCAGGGACACCCTGAACTCCCTACCTTCGGCTCCCTTGCAGAGCTGCTGGAAACAGGCCCGGCGGTGGACGCCATCGCGTTCTGCACTCCACCCCAGGGCCGCTATGGGCTGGTGCAACAAGCCGTCGCGGCCGGAAAACACGTGCTGGTCGAGAAACCGCCCTGCGCCAGCCTCGGCGAGGCCATGGCCCTGGCGGCCAGTGCCGAACGCAGCGGCCTGGCCGGGCTGTTTGCCTGGCACTCGCGCTTCGCCCCCGGCGTGGCGCTGGCCCGTGATTGGCTGGCGGGCATGCGGCTTGAGCAGGTGCACATCCAGTGGAAAGAGCAGGTGCGCAAATGGCACCCCGGCCAGGACTGGATCTGGCAGCCCGGTGGGCTGGGGGTATTCGACCCGGGCATCAATGCCTTGTCGATCGTCACTGCGCTGCTGCCGGCACCGATGTTGCTGGAGCACGCTGAACGGGTGGTCCCCGCCGATCGGCAGGCGCCCATTTCCGCCACCCTGCGCCTGCGTGCCGGCAATGTGGCGGTTGCCGCCGAATTCGATTTCGATCATCAGGGCGACGATGAGCTCTGGAGCATCGAGTTGCGCTGCGTTGAAGGCACGCTGCGCCTGGACAACGGCGGCGCAGTGGCACAGGTGGACGGGGTGCGCCAGCGGCTTGCCGACGAAGGTGAGTACACCTTGGTGTACAGGCATTTCGCGCGGTTGATTGAGCAGCGCCAGCGCGACATGGATGTGGAGCCGCTACGGATCGTGGCCGACGCGTTTCTCGCAGGCCAAGCTAGGCAGGGGCCCGAGTTCGCGTGGTGATCAACGGCCTGGGCACCCGCTCACAGCACGCGGTCGCTTAACGGCAGCCACAGGCTGATGCGCGTGCCCTGCCCTTCTTCGGTGGCGATGCTCAGGCCGCCACCCGATTGCAGCGCCAACCCTTGTACCATCGGCAGGCCGAGGCCGGTGCCCTTGCCGACCCCTTTGGTGGTGAAGAATGGGTCCAGGCAGTGCTCCAACACCGCCTGGCTCATGCCACTGCCGCTGTCGATGACCTTCAAGCGTGCGTAGGTGCCTGCCGCCAGGCCACTGACCTCACCGTCTTCCACCTGGGCCAGGCTGCCGGTAATGCGCAGGCAGCCCTCGCCTTGCATTGCATCTCGGGCATTGACCGCAAGGTTCAGAATCGCCAGCTCCAATTGCTGCGGGTCGATCCACACCGCAGGCAGGCTCGGGTCGATATCGACGTGCACGTCCATGCGCGTACCCAGCGAGCGCCGGATAAGCTCATGAATATCCGCCACCAGCTTCTGCAACATCACCGCCCGGGGTTGCAAGGTCTGCCGCCGCGCAAAGCTGAGCAATCGCCCCACCAACACCCGCGCCCGTTCAGCCGCTTGCAAGGCGCAGCTCACCAAGTGCGCGCTACGTTCATCCGGGCTGCGCCGGCCGATCAACTCCAGTGACGTCATGATGGGCGTCAGCAGGTTGTTGAAGTCATGGGCCAACCCACCGGTGAGCTGGCCGACGACCTCCATCTTGCGTGCCTCGTGCAACTGCGCCAATGTCGCCTCGCGCTCGGCCAGGGCGGCGGCGATGCGCGCTTCCAGGCTTTCGTTGAGCTCACGCATGCGGATTTCCGACAGCACCCGCTGGGTCGTTTCGGTGACGATGCACAGCACGCCGCCCACGCTGCCATCGGGCTCGCGTACAGCCGAATAGGACACGTCGAACCACACCGTTTCACCCGCACCGTGGCGCTCGATGTAGAACGGCCGGTCTTTGGCGGTGAAGGTCTCTCCGGTCTCGTACACCCCCTGCAGCAATGGATGCAGGTCGTCCCAGAGCTCGGCCCAATACTCGATCGCCGGGCGGCCCAGCGCATGAGGGTGCTTGGCGCCGATGGTCGGGGCATAGGCATCGTTGTAGAGCGCCACGAACTCTGGCCCCCAGAAGATCACGATCTGCGCCTGAGCAGGCAAAGCGGTGGCCAGCAGCGTTTTCAACCCAGGAGACCAGGCCGTCAGCGGCCCCAGGGGCGTTCGAGCCGGGTCGAGCCCTTGCAGCAGTTGGCCGACTGCGCCGCCGTTCTGCAGAAAGTACGCAGGGCTCAGCCGCTTTTTGGGGTCGAGATGGCTGGAGAGAAGATCCATGGCAGTGGCAAGGCTACGTCATCATCCCCCGCACGATGCAGGGGCAGGTCGAGCTTAAGAAAGCTTGGCACGGGGTTAGGTTCCGTCGATAAGGCTAAAGCAGGCGTCATTTAGACGATGCGCAGGTGTCACTTGTGCCAGTTGCCCTGATTGTTGTGCGCGTCGACCGGCGCAACAGGGACGCGCGCTGGCCAGCCCTATACTGGCCCGCCCCGCGTTTATGGGGCTACTGCCTAGAAGGAGAACTACCGTGGATCTGAGACGTACGCTGGCCGCCACTCTGGTGTGCACGGGGCTGCTGCTGAGCGGTTGCGGCAATGGCGACAACACTGCCAAACCTGCCGGCGAGAAACAGCAGCAGCAGACGCGCCAGCAGCAGACCGAAATCGAGAAATACAATGCCTACGTCGACGCGGCGAACACCGGCCCGGCTTTCTCCGATGTACTGCAGACCTACGAAAAATACATCCCCGCTCAACTGGCGTCGGGCAAGCCTCTGGATGACTACTACAGCGTCAGCGACACCGCCATCTCGCGGCAACTCACCCTGCTGAACAAGGCCATGGCGATCCCTTACGACATGCCTGAGCTGGATGCGCCAGCCAAGGCCATGGTCAAGGCCCTGAGCGACCTGCAGCCGATCCAGGCGCAACTGGGCCCCTACGCCGACTCCAAGGGTTACCTGGCCGACGGCGGCCAGAAGGCACGCGAAATGCAGCCAGCCTTCATCGATGCGATGCACGCGGTGATCGCCGCCCAGGAGCAGTTCTACGACGGGTTGCGCAAACGTGACGAGATCAACACCCAGGCTGCCTTCGACAATGCTGAAAAGGACACCGCCGAGTATTACCGCGCCGGCATCGTGCTGACCGCCAAGAAGGCCATGCGCAGCGGCCGCGACTTCTTCAACGCGCAGGGCAGCGAAGCGTCGGCAAAGGCCTTCGAGCAGGACATCAATGCGGCCGCCGACATGGTGCAGAAGTGGGATGCCAAAGTGCGTGCCAAGCAGCCTCAGGGCTGCGACTCGGCGCTTTCACCGATGAACCAGTTCATCGGCGACGCACGCTCGTCGATCCAGCATGCGCGCCGTGGCGACTACAAGAACGCCAGCCCGGCCGGTGCCTACTTCAGCACGCAAAAGCGTGATGCCGAAGGCTTCCAGCAAGACTACGCCAACCTGATCAATGCCCTGAACCGCGACGACTGCCGCTTCTGAGCCCTGGCCTTTCAGCGCCCGCTGCAGCCTTGAGCGCAGCGGGCGCGCGGGCTCATTCGCGCACGTGGCGCTGGTGCATCTCGCGCTGCTCCTGGCGCTCCTTGGCCTCTATGCTCAAGGTCGCGGTGGGGCGAATGAGCAGGCGGCGCAGGCCAATCGGCTCGCCCGTCTCCCGGCACCAGCCGTATTCGCCGCGGGCCAGGCGCTCGAGGGCGTCGTCGATCTTGTCCAGCAGCTTCTTTTCCCGTTCGAGCATGCGCAATTGCCAACGGCGCTGCTCCTCGACACTGCCCACATCCGAAGGATCAGCCTGCGGCTGATAGTCGCGCAGGCCTTCAAGCTCGCCGTCGATGCGCGCCTGCAGCTCCCCGCGCTGGGCCATCAGCAGGTCGCGGAAAAACTGCTGCTGAACGCCATCCATGTAGGCATCGGCAGGCTGGGCGAGCAGTTCCTGTTCAGTCATTGCCGGCTCCGCTGGCGGCGAAGGGATCTTCGAAGCGCATCCAGCCATTGGGCTTGAGCGCCATCTCCGCGTCGGTGAGCAGGCAGCCGTCAAGCATGGCGGTCAGGTGTTGCGGGTCCATGCCGATGCCGATCAGCACCAGCTCCTGGCGCGCATCGCCCGTGCCTTCGTGCCAGTTCCTGTCGATGGCCGCCCGCGTCTCGGCCTCCTCGGGCCAGCGCTCCTTGGGCACCGCCGCCCACCAGTAGCCGGCACGGCCGTGCCGGGCGACGGCGCCAGCTTGTGACCAGTTCCAGGCGAACGCCGGTGTGCTCGCGAGCCAGAAGTAACCCTTGGAGCGGATCACCCCGCTCCACTCCCGGCCTACCACCTGGTGAAAGCGCTTGGGGTGAAAGGGCCGCCGCGCCCGGTAGACGAAACTGCTGATGCCGTACGCCTCGGTTTCAGGTACATGCTCACCGCGCAGCTCGGCCAGCCAACCGGGGGCACTGGCAGCCTGCTCGAAATCGAACAGCCCCGTGCCCAGTACGTGCTCCAGCGGCACTTGCCCAAACTGCGCCTGGACAATGCGCGCGCGCGGGTTGAGGCCACGAAGAATCCCGACCAGTTGGTCGCGCTGCGCTGCATCGATCAGGTCAAGCTTGTTCAGTACGATCACGTCGCAGAACTCCACCTGGTCCACCAACAGGTCGACCACGGTGCGAGTATCTTGCTCGCCCATGGACTGGCCGCGCGCCTGGATGCTGTCGCGCGAGACATAGTCATTGAGAAAATTGAAGCCATCGACCACGGTCACCAGCGTGTCGAGCCGCGCATGGTCGGACAGGCTGCTGCCGTCTTCGCCGGTGAAGGTGAAGGTTTCGGCCACCGGCAGCGGCTCGGAGATGCCGGTGGACTCGATCACCAATTGATCGAAGCGCCCGGCACGGGCCAAGCGCTCGACTTCCAACAGCAGGTCTTCGCGCAGGGTGCAGCAAATGCAGCCGTTGCTCATTTCCACGAGCTTTTCATCGGTGCGCGATAACTGTGCGCCGCCGTCGCGGACCAGCGAGGCGTCGATGTTGACCTCGGACATGTCGTTAACGATCACCGCCACCCGGCGGCCTTCGCGGTTGTTGAGGATATGGTTGAGCAACGTGGTCTTGCCGGCGCCCAGAAAGCCTGAAAGCACGGTGACGGGTAAAGCGCGAGCTGCGCTAGCAGGGTTCATGGGTGCGACTCCGACGGGCAGTGAGATCAAGCTTTTTAATGTTATATTATAACAATATGATCACTGGCAAGGTGGCCGAGGCTGCGCGACCGAGGCAGTACCGGCTCGTTTTCTGCTCACCTTCGAGTTCATCGAAAGGCACTGGCTGATCACTGGGCACCATTGATCAGCCAAGGTGTGAGCGGGCGCGGCGACCGGCACTAAAAGCGCTACGGTCTCTTTCGCCCCGGGCCAACTATCGGCACAATGCGTGTCTTTTTTTTGGCTGGCCGCGCCGGAGGCCTTGAAATGCTCAAGACGCCCTATTACCTGATCGACAAACAGAAGCTGCTCAAGAACCTCGAGAAGATCGCCTACGTGCGGGAAAACTCCGGGGCCAAGGCCTTGCTGGCGCTCAAGTGCTTCGCGACCTGGTCGGTGTTCGACCTGATGCAGCAGTACATGGACGGCACCACCTCCTCCTCGCTCTACGAGCTCAAGCTCGGCCGCCAGAAGTTCGAAGGCGAAACCCATGCCTACAGCGTGGCCTGGGCCGACGATGAAATCGGCGAGATGCTGGAGAACTGCGACAAGATCATCTTCAACTCTATCGGCCAGCTGCAACGCTTTGCCCAAGCCAGCGAAGGCAAGGTGCGCGGCCTGCGGGTGAACCCGCAAGTCAGCTCCTCGGACTACCTGCTGGCCGACCCGGCGCGCCCCTTCAGCCGCCTGGGCGAATGGGACCCGGCCAAGATCGAGGCAGTCATCGGCCAGGTCTCCGGCTTCATGTTCCACAACAATTGCGAAAACGGCGACTTCGGCCTGTTCGACCAGATGCTGGGCACCATCGAAGAGCGCTTCGGGCACCTGCTGCACCAAGTGAGCTGGGTGAGCCTGGGCGGCGGCATTCACTTTACCGGCGAGGGCTACGCGCTCGATGCATTCTGTGCGCGCTTGAAGGCTTTCTCGGAGAAGTTCGGCGTGCAGGTGTACTTGGAGCCGGGAGAGGCTGCGATCACTCAGAGCGCTTCGCTGGAAGTGACCGTGCTCGACACCCTCTACAACGGCAAGCACCTGGCGGTGGTCGATAGCTCCATCGAGGCGCACATGCTCGACCTGTTGATCTACCGCCTCGACGCCAAGATGGCCCCCAACGACGGCGAGCACACCTACATGGTGTGCGGCAAATCGTGCCTGGCCGGCGACATTTTTGGCGAATACCGCTTCGATCGCCCACTGGCAATCGGCGACCGGCTCTCGTTCGTGGACGCTGCCGGCTACACCATGGTCAAGAAGAACTGGTTCAACGGCCTGAAAATGCCGTCCATCGTTGTGAAACAACTCGATGGCAGTATCGAACTGGTACGCGAATTCGGTTTCGACGATTACCTGAGCAGCTTGTCGTAAGTGGGGTGGCAAGCGCTGAACGCCGCAGGGCCTTCAGCGCTGCGCCCAGCTTAGGCGCCTCGTCGCCCGGCAAGCCGGCCTTCCCTAGCTGTTGCATTTCAATCCAGAGCCCATCGGCCTCATGCAAGGAGACACAGAGAAATTGAAGAAGAACGTTCTTATCATTGGTGCAGGAGGTGTCGCCAAGGTGGTGGCCCACAAGTGCGCGCAGCACAACGACGAGCTAGGTCGTATCGCTATCGCGTCACGGAACATCTCCAAATGCCAGGCCATCATCGACAGCGTCAAGGCCAAGGGTAGCCTCAAGCAACCGGCCGAGATCCACGCCTTCGCGCTGAACGCCCTCGACATCGAGGCCACCAAGGCGCTGATCCGCGAAACCGAATCGCAGATCGTGATCAACGTTGGCTCCGCCTTCTTGAACATGTCGGTGCTGCGCGCTTGCATCGATACCGGCGCCGCCTACCTGGACACCGCCATTCACGAAGAACCCGGCAAGATCTGCGAAACACCGCCCTGGTACGGCAACTACGAGTGGAAACACCTCCAAGAGTGCCAGCAGAAGAACGTCACCGCCATTCTTGGCGTGGGTTTCGACCCGGGCGTTGTCAATGCGTACGCCGCATTGGCGCAACAACAGTATTTCGACCGCATTGACTCGATCGACATCCTCGACGTCAATGCCGGCTCCCACGGCAAGTACTTCGCCACCAACTTCGACCCGGAAATCAACTTTCGCGAGTTCACCGGGCAGGTGTGGAGCTGGCAGAACAGCCAGTGGACCAGCAACAGCATGTTCGAAGTCAAGCGCACCGACGACCTGCCGGTGGTAGGCGAGCAAAGCCTGTACCTGACCGGCCATGACGAAGTGCACTCGATCTCCAAGAACCTCGACGTGCCCAACGTGCGCTTCTGGATGAGCTTCGGCGAGCACTACATCAACGTGTTCACCGTGCTCAAGAACCTGGGCCTGCTGTCCGAGCAGCCGGTCAAAACAGCCGAAGGCCTGGAAGTGGTGCCGCTGAAGGTGGTCAAGGCCGTGCTCCCCGACCCCGCTTCGCTGGCGCCGGGCTACACCGGCAAGACCTGCATCGGCGATCTGGTCAAGGGCACCAAAGGTGGCCAGCCGCGCGAGCTGTTCATCTACAACGTGGCCGACCATGAACAAGCCTACGCCGAGACCGATAGCCAGGGCATTTCCTACACCGCTGGCGTGCCACCTGTGGCCGCAGCGCTGCTGGTCGCCCGCGGCGTTTGGGATGTGCAACGCATGGCCAACGTCGAGGAGCTGCCGGCCGAGCCGTTCCTGGAAGCACTGGACGTAATGGGCTTGCCGACTCGCATCAAGGACGAGCACGGCGACCGCGCCTGGAACGCCAAGTAAGCTGCGCCCCCAGCACCGAACTGCACACCGACGTGCGGTTCGGTGCTAATCCCTGAGCCACTTGTTCAGGATCGCCTCGATCGTGCCATCGGCACGCAGGCGGGCCAGTGCCGCTCGAAAGCGATCGACCGTTTCCGGCGGCGTCCCACGGCTGAATGCCAGGCTCAGCCCCTCGTCGCGCGACAGCTCCGGCAGCGCCAGGCTCTTGACCAGCACCTTGTCCGGGTCGTCCCCATTCTTGCGCACCAGGTACACTGCGTTGAGCTCATTGGAGATCCACAGCTCCACGTGATCGACCTTGAGCTTGCGGTAGTTGTATTCATACTTGCTGGTAGCTTGCAGCTCGGAGCCAGGCTTGAAGCCTTTGCCGATCAAGTATTGCTCGCCGACATCTTCATGAACCGTTGCGATCTGATGCCCACGGGCGTCGGCCAGGTTGTCGAGCCTGACGGGGCGGTCGGCGAGGCTATACAGGTACCACCGGGTGGGGGCAAGGGCGCCGACCCACTGAAACAGCGGCTCACGCTCAGCCGTGCGGGCGATTGAGTAGATCAGCACATTGGGCACGTTCAATGCCATGTCATAGGCCCGCGCCCAGGGCAACACTTCGATGCGCGCACTGGCGCCCGCCTCGCGCATCACCGCCTGCACGATCTCGGTGGACAGCCCAGTGACCCTGCCATCGCTGCTCATCATGTTGTACGGCGGTAGCTCTTCGGTGACCACTCTCAACGCAGGAGCCGCCAGGCATTGGCCCGTTGCCGCAACCAGTGCCAGCCACCCCCACAGCCCAAAGCGAGCGATTCGCATGGCACCATCCTGTCCCGTGAAATATTTGCCAAGTGTAGGCGCAGGTGGCGGCGGCGTCAGCTGTCGGCTGCCCAGCAACGGGCGCCTTCACCGGCGGCGGGCGCCTCGCTGACAGCAACGTCAACGCCAGGCGTAGGACACCCCTACGAACACGCCGCGCCCTTCACCCGGGAACGAACGGGCAACGTCTGCGCCCTTGTCGTCATAACCGGGGCTGACCGTTGCGGCGTAGCGCTCGTTGGTGAGGTTGCGCAGGTCGACCCAGCCGCTCCAGGCCTGCCGGGGCGAGGCGTAGCCTAGCCGAGCGCCGTAGAGCGCATAGGCACGGGTGTAATAGGAGTTGGCGTAGTCCACCGCGCGTCGCCCGGCACGCTCGGTGTTGACCGCTGCGTACCACCCCTCGGGCAGGCTGTAGCGCAGCTCGGCCTGGTAGTACTGGCGTGGGATGCCGGGCAAGGCGTTGCTGCCGAAGCGGCCATCGTCGCGGTAGTGGAAATCGCTGTAGGTGAAGGCTTGGGTCAGCGCCAGCTTGCCGGCCGCGCCGCCCTCCCACAGCGGCGTCTCCAGGCCCAGCTCTACGCCCTGGTGCACCGTGGGGCTGGCGTTTACCTCAGCCACCACTTGTGAGGTGGTGGGCGTGGCGGCTTGGGTCTCGACGCTCAACAGCTCGTGGCGCACTTCAGAGCGGTACACCGCTGCGCTCCAGGCGCCCAGCGGGCTATCACCCCGGCCGCCGACCTCAAGAGTGGTGGCGCTCTGGTTCTTCAGGTCGATGCCCTGCCGTGCCAGCCCGCGGGCCGGGCCGCTGGTGAAGTACCGATTCGAGCTCCACAGCAGCGACCAGGCATGGGGCGGCTCCACGGAGCGGCTGAGGTTGCCGTACAGCTCAAGGCCTGGGCTGAGCTGCCAACGCAAGCCCAGGCGCGCGGCGTAGTCCCAGGCGTGCTGGCTGACCGAACCGCCGCCCTGGGGGTAGGTCACGTCCGATTGGCGCCGGGTGTAGATCGCCGCGATGCCGCTGGTCAGCCACAGGTCGTCGGCCAACTGCAGCTCGTTGCCCAAGTGCAGCACGCTGTCCGAACCCAGGTAGCTGTAGTGGCGCGTGGTGGTGCCGGGCGCATAGCCAGCCGTATTGCCCGCCGGGGTGCGCACGTATTCGGAAGCGCCACTGTTGGGCATCGCCTGGGTGGTGCGCAGGCCCAGGGTGGTCTGGCTGGTGCGGCCTGCGAATTCATCGTCACGCACGTAGTTGAGCACACCGCTGACGTCGGTGTAGGCCACCTTGATGCGGTTGGTGCCCTCGCGCAGGTCCATGGGGTAGTCATGGTAGGCAAGGCCCGCTTCCAGGCGTTGGTTATCGGCGAAACGCCAAGTGGTCTTGTTGGCAAGCCATGTGCTGCCCGGCTCGATGCGCTTGGCATCGCGGGCCAGGTAGCCGGCGTTGGCAACGTGGGGGTTGTGCTCGATTTGCGCACGGGTCAGGTTGCCAGGCATGTCGTTGTCGGTTTCGCGGTAGCGAAAATAGAACCGGGTCTCCAGCTCTGGGCTGAAGCGATAGCCGAAGTTGGCGGCCACACCCTGCCCGCTGCCGCCGCTGTGCTCGCGCTCGCCGTCGCTGGCCGAGTCGGTGAGGCTGACAAAGTAATCGGCATCGCCCAGCACTTGCCCGGAGCTGATCTCGCGTTTGGCGTACCCCTTGCTCCCGGCCTCGTAATGAACGCCCAACAGCGGGGCATCCAGGCCGGTGCGGCTGATGTAGTTCACCGCCCCACCCAGGGCCAAAGCACCGCGGTCGAAGCCGTTGGCGCCGCGCAGCACTTCAACGCCGCTGGCCCACAACGGCTCCTTGAGCTCGTAGGGGGTGCCGCCAGGGCCGGTCAGCGGCAGGCCATCAAAGGTTTCGTACAGCCCCGAGGCGTGTGCGCCGGGGCCGCGGTTCAAGCCCGAGCCACGGATCGACAGCTTGATGCCTTCGTTGTTGGTGGCCTGGGCATACACGCCCGGTTGCAAGCGAAACACGTCGGCGTTGGTGCTGCTGCGGCCCTCGCCGACCTGCTGCAGGTCCACATAGTTACTCGCCCCCGGCAGGCGATGCAGGGCCTCCCGTGCACGGCTGGCCTGCTCTTCATTCGGGGCCAGCCCTGCGGCTGTGACCTCGACGCTGCCCAGCTCCAGCGCGTCATCGTCGGCCAACGCCGCGCCACTTAAAACCAGCGCCGCGCCGTAACCCAGGCAGGAAAGCGCCCGGCGGGCGAACGGGGGAGCGAGCGAAAACATGCGGAACATCCTGAACTGAAGCTGCGAAACGGGCGCGCAGGGCTGCCGCGGTTACACAGGGTACGAAGATCGAAGGCGGGGCTAAGCCCGTGGGTGGCGGGGGTTGGAAGCCTGGCGTGCGCGTAAAGTCACGCCAGGGGTGGCACGCCCGGGCGAACCCGGGCGGCCAGGCAGGCACAACTCAGTGGCTGGCCGGCAGTGCGTAGGCGATCACATAGTCACCCCGGTCAGGCGACTGGCGACCGCCACCTGCGGTGACCACGATGTACTGCTTGCCGGTTTTCGGCGATACGTAGGTCATCGGGCCGCCCTGGCTGCCGACGGGCAAGCGTTGTTTCCACAGCTCGTCACCGTTGGCGGTGTTGTAGGCGCGCAGGTAGTAGTCCTGGGTGCCGGCGATGAACACCAGGCCGCCCTGGGTCGACAAGGTGCCGCCCAAGGTCGGCATGCCGATCGGCATGGGCATGTGCATCTTGATGCCCATCGGCCCCTGATCTTCGACGGTGCCCACCGGCACCTGCCAGGCAATGCTGCGGGTATGCAGGTCGATGGCCGATAGGGTGCCGAACGGCGGCGCCTGGCACGGAATGCCGGCGATGGACAGGAAGCGGTTCTTGTTCACCGCGTATGGAGTGCCCTTGAGCGGCACCGCGCCCATGCCGGTGTTGATCGATTCACCGCCGGAGGCCGCCTTGGCGTCCTTCTGCTGCGGGACCATCTTGATCCACAGGCCCAGGCGCATGTCATTGGCAAACAGGTAGCCGTGCACCGGGTCGAACGACAGGCCACCCCAGTTCATGCCCCCCAGCGAGCCGGGAAAGCTGAGCGAGGTGTCGGTGCCCGGTGCGGTGTACAGGCCGTCGTAACGCATCTGTTTGAAGGCGATGCGGCACAGCATCTGGTCGAAGGGCGTGGCGCCCCACATGTCCGACTCAGTCAGGGTCTGGTTGCCCAGCTGGGGCATGCCCACCGAGCGCGGCTGGGTGGGCGAATAAGGCTCGCCGGGGATGTTGGCTGCCTTGACCGGGACTTCATCGACCTGGGTCAGCGGCTTGCCGGTCTTGCGGTCGAGCACGTAGAGCTGCCCGGCCTTGGTGCCAATGATCACTGCCGGTACGTTCTGGCCGTTGACCGGGAAGTCCACCAGGCTCGGCTGCATGGGCAGGTCGAAGTCCCAGAGGTCGTTGTGCACGGTCTGGTACACCCACTTCTCTTCACCGGTGCTGGCGTTGAGCGCTAGCACCGAGGCACCGTACTTGTGGTTCAAGGCGGTGCGCTCGACGCCATAGATATCGG
This sequence comes from Pseudomonas sp. URIL14HWK12:I12, assembly GCF_003097135.1. Taxonomy (GTDB): domain Bacteria; phylum Pseudomonadota; class Gammaproteobacteria; order Pseudomonadales; family Pseudomonadaceae; genus Aquipseudomonas. The sequence goes on along the minus strand of NZ_QEQL01000002.1, from coordinate 644,875 downwards.
TGGACGAGCTGCCCATGGGCAGGAACACGGTATTCATCGCCGCATCGTAAGACATCGGCGCCCAGCTGTTGGGGGTGCTGCGCACGTAGGTCTGGCCCTCTGCAGGCGCTTTCTTGTCCTCGGGGTTGCCCGGGTCGAACGCCCAACGCATCGCACCGGTGATCACGTCGAAGCCGCGGATCACACCGCCGGGCATGTCGGTCTGCACGTTGTCAGCCACGCGGCCGCCAACCACGACGGTGGTGCCGGCCATCAACGGTGCCGAAGAAAGTTGGTAGTAGGAGTCCGGAACGGTGCCCAGGCCGGCCTTGAGGTCGACGACGCCGTTATGGCCGAAGCCTTGGCAGAACTCGCCGGTGTCGGCGTCAACCGCGATCAAGCGGGCGTCGATGGTGTTGGTCAACAGGCGGCGTTGGCAATTGGCACCGGCTGGCAGGCTGACTGGGATCACCGGCGTATTACCGGCTTCCGAGGTGCTGGCGGTGGGCTGGGTGGCGTCGAAGTACGCCAGGCCCCGGCAGCGTTGCCACACCTTGGACTGGGCATTGATTTCGTTCTTCCACAGCTGTTTGCCGGTGTCGGCGTCCAGCGCGATGACATTGTTGTGCGGGGTGCAGATGAACACTTTGTCGCCCACCTGCAGCGGGGTAAGCTGGTCTTCGGCCCCGTTCCCGTCGCTGAGGGCTACATCGCCGGTGTGGTAGGTCCAGGCGGTGACCAGCGAGCCGACGTTGCTGCGGTTGATCTGGTCGAGCGCCGCGAAGCGGCTGCCGCCTTCGTCGTTGCCATAATGCGCCCAGTCTTTCTGGGCCTTGGCAGGGTCGACCTGAGTCAGGCCAGGGCCTGCGCCAGTGACCGGCGCATGCGGTTTGAACATGCCCCACGCCCCCCCAGCCAACGCCACCGCCAGCAACGCTGCCAGGCCGTAACCACCGGCGCCGGCAGCCAGCCCGTTGCGACGCCGCAAGCTGGGGTAGGCCAGCGCCACGACAAGGCTGAGCACACCCGGTGCGAACAGGCGCGAGACCTGTGGCCAGAACTCAAGGCCCGCATCGGCCAGCGCCCAGATCACCGACAGCACCATCACCAGAGCGAACAGCCAGGCCCCGAACAAGCGCTGGCGGAACAACGAAAGTGAAGCGATCAGCATGCCTACGCCGGCAAGGGCGAAGTACCAGCTGCCGCCAAGCGTAACGAGATAGCCGCCCAGGGCGGTGTAGAGCAAGCCAAACACCAGCACACCGAGCGCCGCCAGCCAGATCGGCCAGCGGCGGCCGGTGGCCTGCGTACGTGAGTCAGTCATGTTGCATCGATCCTGCGATGGGAAATTCGGAAGGTCGCGTGCCCGTGCAGCGGTTGCCGGAGGGGGCACGCTCAAAATGTAACAATTAGTTAGTTCATAAAGGATACCGAAAATCCCACAGGGGTGCGACAACCTGTCCTACTCAAGGAAGGGAATTGACTGTTGCTCGAATCGCAACAATCGGCAGGAAGACAGGCGGGGCGACATGGCGCCCCGCCTCGGGGGAGTTACGCGAACAGGTTGCGGACGTTGTTCATCGCATCGTCGGCGAAGGCCTGCAGAAACGCCTGGAACCCTGGGCGATCGGCTTCGGTGCCGGTATAGGGCTCGCCGATGATGGTCCAGGTGGCGCGGCTCTGGCCTTGGCCTGCTGGCTCGACCTGCATGGCGGCCCACAGGTTACCGATGTTGAGCGAGGTGTAGATCAGCGACCAGGTCATGTGCATCGCCGCGTCGTCGCGGCTGTTGAGCTGCTCGATCACCACATTGCCGTCCTTGAACAGCTTCTTGCGCACCGAGCGCACGCCAGTGCCGGTCATTTCGATGTGCGACAGCGCCGGGATAAACACCGGGAAGCCGGCGAAGTTACCCACGATGTTCCACACCTTCGCCGGCTCTGCATTGACCAGCACCGAGGCAACTACCGGCACGCCGGTGGGGTTGGCAATCAGGGTATCGGGTTCGAACGTTTGCATCAGAAGCTCCTTGTGACGTTCAGATGAAGTCGATTTCTTTGAGGTATTGGCAACCACGGCGCAGCAGGCCGTGGTTCTTTTCCGGGTACTGGGTACCCATGGTTTCCACGCCACGGCGGGCGTTGTCGTGCTGAATGTGCGAGATGTCGCCGATGTCTTCCTCGAAACCGTTGAGGTAAAAGCCGACCACGCCGAACAGCGCGTTGTCGCTCCCGATCGCCCCCAGGCGCTGTTGCCACTGGCTCACAGGCACCCAGCTGAACTCGTGCCCTGCCTCGCGAAAAGCCTGCACGTAGTTTTCCCAGCTCAGGGGCTGCGGGTTATGGAGGTTGAACACCGCCTGGCGGCGTTGGAAACGGCTGGCGTGGAAGGCAATGAAGCGGGCCAGGAAGTCCACGGGCATCAGGTCGAAATTGAGCGACAGTTGCGGCACTTCGCGCAGCTGCAGCGACCCTTTGAGCATCAGCATCAAGCGGTTCTGGTGCGGCTGGCAGACGCCGGTGCGGGTGCTGAAGGTTATGTTGCCGGGCCGGTAGAGATTGACCCATACCCCCTGCTCGCAGGCTGCCCATAGCACCCGCTCGGCCACCCACTTGGACAGGTTGTAGCCATTGCGGATGTAGATCGGCGGCGTCGGCGCCGGCGGCGCTTCCAGCACCCGGCCGTCATCGTCGACTGCGCTGGCGGCCGACAGTGTGGAAATAAAGTTGAAGATCTTCTTGGTGCGGCCTTCGCACAGCTTCAGGCACTCCAGCACCGGGGCCACGTTGTCTTTGACCAGCGACTCGTAGTCGAGCACATGGTTGACGTTGGCCGCGTTGTAGATCAGCGCACCGTAGTGAGCGTCGAGCTCGGCCCAGGTAGCGACGTCCAGGCCCAGCCTTGGCTGGCTGATATCGGCCTCGATCACCCGCACACGAGCCATGTCCAGATGTTCCAGGCGGTTGTCGCGCAAGGCCTGGGCAAAGCGCTGCGCGGCACTCTGGCCAGCGCTGCCACGCACCAGGCAGGCCACTTCCGTAGTGCCCAGCTCCAGCAATGCCTGCACCAGGTGCACCCCGAGAAAGCCATTGGCGCCGGTGACGATCACTTTATGCACATCGCCCAGCCGCTCTGGCCCAAGCACCTGGAGGTCAGGGCAATAGGCGGCATCTTCGAGCGCGCGCGGGCTTACCCGGGCCGAGGCCGGTTCATCCTGAGCCAGCAGCTCGGCCAGGTTGCGGATGGTCGGCAGCTCGATGAAGCGATTGATCGACACACCCTTGCCGAACGCCTCGCGCAACGCCATCAGCATCTGCGACAGCAAGATCGAATGCCCACCCAGGTTGAAAAAGCTTTCCTGCACGTCCAGGTCAGCCGGGGCCATGTCCAACAGGCCTGCCCAAATGGCCGCAACGCGGCGTTCAAGCTCGTTGGCAGGCCCCTGAACAGCGCTGGCGTCACGCTCCTGCAACGGCAGCGCTGCCAAGGCATGGCGGTCGAGCTTGCCGTTGGGGGTCGCTGGCAACTGTTCGAGCAGGCGCCAGTGGGCGGGGCGCATGTAATCAGGTAACTGCGCTTGCGCCCAGGCCTTCAGCGCCTGGGTGGCTTCATCCGGTTCCAGCGCGCGCGGCTGGGCGAAAAACGCCAGGATGCGCCGCTGGCCATCGATGGTGATCGCCAGCTGATTGAACAGGCCACTGCCACGCAGTACCTGCTCGATTTCCTCTGGCTCGACGCGGAAGCCGCGAATTTTCACCTGATTGTCACGCCGGCCGACGATCTCGATGCCCCGCGTGCCCCAGCGTGCCAGGTCACCGGTGCGGTAGAGCCGCCCCGGCAGCCAGGCCGGCGCCTGGATGTAGCGCTGGGCGGTCGCCTCCGGTGCATTGAGGTAGCCCAGGCCCACGCCGGGCCCGGCGATGTGCAGCTCCCCGACCTCGCCCTCGCCTACCGGCAGGCCCTGTTCATCGAGCAAAACCACTTGCGTGTTGGCGATCGGCTGCCCCAGCAACCGATTGGAGTCGCCCGAAGCGAATCGATGAGAGGTGGCAAGCACCGTGGTTTCAGTCGGGCCGTAGATGTTATGCAGGTGGGTGTGCGGTGCAAGTGCCTCCACCACGTGGGGCTCGCACACATCACCGCCGGTGATCACATGGGCCATGCCGAAAAGCGTCTGCAACGGCAGGATGCTCAACAGCGCAGGCGGTAGAAAGCCATGGCTGACCCGTGCCTGCTGGATCAACGCGCCCAGTTGGGTGGGGTCACGGCGCTGGTCTTCGCTGGGCACCACCAGGCAGGCCCCCACCATCAGCGTGGGGAAGATGTCCAGCATCGAGGCGTCGAAACTGACGGTCGAAAACTGCAGCGCATGGCTGTCGGCATCCAGGCCCACGTGGCCGATGTACCAGGCGCAGAAGTGGCTGAGGTTGGCGTCGGAGAGCTGCACCCCTTTCGGCTCGCCCGTAGTGCCGGAGGTGTAGATGGTCACACAGGGCTGTTCAGCCCGGCGTGGCGCACGCAGCAGGCTCTGGCGTGGCGCAAGGGCTTCGCGTTGCTGGCCCGCTATACCTTGGTGCATGAACGGAAGCCGGCTGACGTCCAGTACTGGGCAGGCTGGCTCGCACCCTTGCTCGCCGGCATGGATCAACACGCACGCCTGCGCATTGGTCAGGATCTGCAACCTGCGCTCCAGCGGATGAGCAGGGTCCAGTGGCAAGTAGGTGGCCCCGCTGCCAAGCACAGCCAGGATGGCCGCGTATAAGTGCAGGCCCTTGGGCAATGCGATGGCGACTACCGGCGGTGTTGCACTGTCGCTGAGCAGCAGGGGGGCCAGGCGCTCCTGAATCACCAGGCTGGCGGCGTGCAATTGCGCGTAGCTGACCGCGCGGTCTTCGAGCAACAACGCGGTGCGCTCTGCGTGGGCAAGCAGGCTCTCGCTCAGCACGGAGACAAAACCGGCTTGCGCCTGCGCCAGCAGTGCAGGCCGAGCGGTGGCATTGTGCACGTGCTGCCACGCCGCCTGCTCCAGCCAGGCGAGGGGCTGGCCGGCCAATTCGGCCACCGTGCCATGGCAGGTGAAATACTCGTCGCTGCGCGAGAAACCACTGACGTGGTCGGCGCAAGCTTCGGCCAATTGCGCCGTGGCACGCGCACTCAGGTCTGCGCCATTGCCGGACGCTTCAGCGCCCACCTCGACGCGCTCCAACCGCCGCCACTGGCCAGGCAGCGCCACCCCGACCTCCAACGCCACGCCTTGGTCGCTGCTCCAGCCGGCCTCGGCGAATACTCGAAGGGTCAGGCGCGGCACGTTCGCTGGGCAGTTGACACCCCCTGCCCCCTCGTCGATCAGCAGGTCGTGCTCATCGAGCAGCGCTGACCCGCCAGCCGGCAACCACACCACCTGATGGCCGTACTCCTCCAACAGGGCCGCGACAGTTTGCAAAGCACGGCTGCTGCCAAGCAGGCCGATACTGAGATTTTTCATTTCTCGCTCCTCCGGCTCAAGGCAACCAGGCAGCCAGCGCTGCCTCCATGCTGGGGTCGTCCAGCATCGTGCTGGCACGGAAGAACCGCACAATGTTGCCTACCAGCGGGTGTTGGGCAGTGATAGGAAACGCCAGGCTCTCGACCTCTTCGCGCAAGGCCGCACGCACAGCCGGGCTGACATCCAGGTGGTCGATCAGGGTGAAGTCGAACTGCTTCTGAATGTCGTTGCTCAGGTATTCGCTGAGAAACACCGGCATGATCGAAGCGATCACCTGCCGGTCGGGGGCGGGCGCACTTTGCCACCAGGCTTTGGTGAGCCGTGCCCAGAAACTGGAGTGGCGGCCCTCATCGGCCAGGTGATCGGCCATCAGGCCTTTGACCGATTGCTTGACCGAGTCATCTTTGGAAAACGCCGCGACGTCGTTGGTGAGCGTGTTTTCCGCCACTGACACGCAGATCAGCTCCACGGCTGCCTTCAGGTGCTCCGGGGCCAATGCGATCGCCTTGGGAATCGAGCGGCTGAGCTCGATTTCCTGGGGCAGCGGGATCGGCTCAATGCCGGTCAGCGCGATGGTTTGCTGCATGTAGTCCATTGCCACCAAGGCGTGATAGTCCTCATCGACCACCACGGTCATGGCGTCGTAACGGCAGGCGAACGGAAAGCGGATATCGAAGCGGTCCTTGGCAATGCTGCGCGCAGTACGGTCGACAATCTCGGTTTCGAAGATCACCACGTCGTTGATGAACTTGTAGAGGCTCTGTACCAGCGCAAAAGCTTGCAAGTGCGGGCACTCGCGCAAGAACGTCGCGCTGACCACCAGCGGTTGGCGGCTCACCGGGTACATCAACTTGCCGTCATCTTCGACAGCCCGCCGAGGGCGCGTTCGAATGGTCGCGCGCTTTTCCCAAACATCGGCGAAAGATTGGTAGTCCAGTGCATTCATGAACCGGCTCCTTCAATAGTAATGAACTTCGAAGAGCAAGCAACCGCGCTCCGAATGAAAGGGCCCATGTTCGGTATTGGCAGCTCGAAAGAAGTAATCACCTGGGCCATAAGTTTTGGCGGCCCGCCCCGGTGCGGCCACTTCGGTTTGATCGCCTTCGATCAAATAAACCTCTTCGTGATAATCATGGGTGTAAATCTCACGCGTGCCGCCACCGGGATGAAAACGTACCAGCCGAGTGCGGATACCGGTGCGAGTGGCGGAGTCGAGGCTGTCCTTGAAAACGGTCAGGCTGATATCACGCTCCGACGGGACGGCCTGCCACTGGGCCAGGGCCTGTTCAATGACCTCGAACTTCATGCCACGCACTCCGCTTGTACAACTTCCAGTTGCTCGCGCAATGCATCCCATAGCGCGGTGCGGCTGGTGATCGCCGCGCGCGCGGCGCTGTAGACTTCGGCCTGGCGGCCTGCGTCGCCCCGTACCAGGCGCGCCAGCAGGTTCTCGGCTGCAGGGCCGTGGTCATCGGAGTCGACATCGATATGACGCTGCAGGTAGTAACGGAAGGTCGGCGCATGGTCGCCGGTGATGTTCCAGTCATCGAGGATCTGCTGGAACATCGCCGGGATCACACTTTCGCGGCCATGCAGAAAGGCCGCAGCCACTTCGTGCGGCTGCCCGTTCAGGGCCACTTCCAGGGTTTCGCCAACGAAGCGGGCCGCTGAAGCCGGCGCCTGGCAGTGTTGCAGTGCCTGGCTCACCGTGCGCCCTTCGCGCATCATGGCGATGAAGTGCTCGATGCAATCGGTGCTCGCACCGATCTCACGCATGGCGTCCAGGTAGAGCTCGAAATGGCTGTAGTGGCCACCGGTAAGCTTCAGGTCAGACTCTTCACCCAGCACAATTTCGTTGATCAGGTGGGCCGATGCCGGGTCTACCGGGGGCAACCAGGGCAGCTCGACGCAGGTGAGCTCGCGTTGCAGGCGCTTGGTCAAGGTCATGAAATCCCATACGGCGAAAACGTGGGTTTCCATAAACGCACGCAGGCCCTCAAGCGTGCGGATTTCCCCGAATACCGGGTGTTGGCCCAATTGGCGTTTGCGGGTTTCAAGTTCAACTTGTTGACGGTCCATTTGCACTTATCCCTCATCCGAAAGTGCCGTGCTATTGATCGAGCGGGCAGGCACGGGCCACGGCTGATGCACGGCGGGCTGAATAGTTATAGTCCCCTGGGAAGCTGAAATATTTCAAAACATATCCAGAGCGAGCGAAACCGTAACCGGCAGCGGCAAACTTCGTCAACACCCCGAACGAAAAGTTATGGATGTTTACATCTTATAATAAACAACGCAGCACGGGCGAAGTCCTTTCGGAGTTCGCCCTTATTCACCTATGGATCAAACGTAAACGTCAACTTACAAACATGAAATCCATTCCCTTTTTATGAACCATTACGCACCTCATGAAGGTTTGGAAGTTCGCATCAATACTGTGGCCACTGCACAACCGATCAACGCCATACAGGCGAGCCAGAACGCATCGGAATAAGCCATCAGGTAGGCTTCGCGGCGGATCGTGCCGGCCAGCTGCGACAGTGCCATCTGGCCGTCAGGCAGCCAGCTGTGCAGCGGGGCCCCCAGGCGGGCCTGCACGCTCTGTGAGAACACCGTTACGCTCTCGCCGATGCGCTCCGAATGCATGCGCTCACGGATCGACACCACCTGTGCCAGCAAGGCGGTGCCGACCGCCCCACCCAGGTTGCGCAGCATCGAGAACACCGCTGAAGCGGAGCCGGCCTGGGCTTTGTCCAGGCCGGCAACCGCCAGCACCGACAACGCGACCATGATGAAGGGCTGGCCAATACCCCGAACCACCGTCGAAGGGATGATCACGTTCGCGGCGCTGTCGCCGTCCAGGTGAGCGCCCAGCCAGCACCCCAGGGCCATGATCAGAAAGCCGGTGCTGACCATGATCTTGGGGCTCGTCCAGCGCATCAGCCTCGGCATCAGGGGGGCCAGCAACAGTTGCACCATGCCGTAGGCAATCAGGCTGATACCGATCTCGCGGGCGTTGTAGTGCTGCAGCTGCGAGAGGTAGTTCGGGACCAGAAACACCAGGCCGAAGGTCGCCCCCCCAAAGATGAACATGGCCACGCTCGCCACGCCGAAGTTGTAGTTACCCAGCAGCCTGAGATTGATGAACGAGCGCGCCCCCCACACCTGGGTAGCCACGAACACGGCGATGCCAATGACCGAGGCCACGGTTGCCCAGACGATGAAGCTGGAGCCGAACCAGTCAAGCCGCCCCCCCTCTTCCAGCACGATCTGCAAGCCGCCCAGCCCCACTACCATGCCGGTGATACCCAGCCAGTCACCCCGGCGCAGCATCGACAACTGCATGGGCTTGGCATCGATCGACCAGGCAATGGCCGCCAGCAGCGCAATGCCGGGGACCAACTGCAGGTAAAAGATGCCGCGCCACGACCATGCATCGGTGAGCCAGCCGCCAATCGACGGCCCTGCGGCTTGGGCCACGCTGTTGGCCAGGCTGAACAGCGCCATGCCCATGGGCATTTTCGAGGCAGGCAGCTCGGTGATGATCAACTGGAACGACAGCGGGATCAGCACCGCCCCCGCCGCCCCCTGGATCACGCGGATGGTGATCATCACCGGCAGGTTCGGCGCCAGCGAACAGGCCACCGAGGCGATCAGAAACACGAGTGAACCCAGGCCCATGACCTTGCGCAGCGAGAACACCTGCACCAGCCAGGCGGTGAGCGGGATCATGATGATCTCGGCCACCAGGTAGGCCGTGGAGATCCATGAGCCCTCTTCGAACGTCGCCCCCAGCGAGCCTTCCATCTCGGGCAGCGCGGCGCTGGTCACGTGCACGTTCATGCCCGCCATGAAGCAGCCGAACAAGCCCCCGAGCACGGCCACCCACGCTTTGGCCGATACTTTCTGCTCGCTCATGGCTGGGCCCGCACGTGGGTATCGACGGTGGCGACCACCGACATGCCCGGGCGCACTGTCGGTTCACCGGCCTGCGGTGGGTCCAGCCGGATGCGCACGGGAAACCGCTGGACGATCTTGGTGAAGTTGCCCGTGGCGTTGTCTGGCGGCAGCAAGGCGAACAGTGCCCCTGAGCCGGGCGCGAAGCTGTCCACATGGCCATGCACCTCAAGGCCGGGGTAGCTGTCCACCGACAGGCTGACCGGTTGCCCGATGCGCAGATGCTCAAGCTGGGTTTCCTTGAAGTTTGCAACCACGTAGGCCTGCTCCAGCGGCACCACCGCCAGCAGCGGTTGGCCAGCGACCACGTACTGGCCTGGCCGCACTTTGCGTTGCCCGACCATGCCATCGAACGGCGCGCGCACCACGGTGTCTTCCAGGTTCTGGGTGGCGATCAGCGTTTGTGCTTGGGCCTCGGCCAGGCTCGCAGACGCCTGGGCGGCCTGAGCTTGTGCGCGTTGTACCTTCGCTTGCGCCAGCTGCAGCAACTGTTGTTGCTCGAGCAACGCAGCGCGGGCCCCCTGAACTGCCGCGCGGGCCTGCAGGGCTGCGGCTCGGGTGGTTTCAAGGCGCTGAGGCGTGGCCGCCTGGTCACGCACCAGGCCTTGATAGCGGGCCAGGTCCAATTGCGCTCGCTGGCTCTCCGCACGAGCGGCATCGAGCTGGGACTGCGCCCGTTCGATCGCAGGTTGCTGGCGCCGCACTTCGGCCTGGGCCACCTGCGCTTCGGCATGCGCGGCATCGACCGCAGCCTTGGCTTGGGCCTGGCGCGCGTTTGCCTGGTCCAGCCGCGCCTGGTAGTCACGGGCCTGCAAGCGCAGCAGCACCTGGCCGGCCTTGACAGGCTGGTTATCCTCTACTCGCACTTGGTCGACATAGCCTTGCACCCTGGCACTGGCGGCCATCCAATCGGCCTGCACATAGGCATCGTCGGTGCTTTCATGAAAGCGCCCTACCAGCCACCACCACCCTCCCACCACCAGCAGCGCTGCCAGGCATGCGCCGCCGGCACCGGTGATGCGCCGGCGCGCGCGGCGCTTGGCGAGCATGGCCTGCAACTGCTCGGCATGGGCTTGTTCGTCCACTGCGATGTTCATGGTCGGTTTCCTGTACGCGAATCATCCACGGGTGCCTGCCATCCCCCTCCGAGGGCCTGAAACAGGGCAATTTCACTGTGCGCCTGGCGTTGCCGGGCGGTGATCTGGCGCAGCCGCGCGGCGATCAGCTCGCGTTGAGCATCCAGCCGCTGCAGGCCGTCCAGCGCACCGGCGCGGTAGCTGCTGTCGGCCAGGGCGAAGGCGCGCTCGTTCTGCTCCAGGGCCTGGCCCAACCAGAGGCCGCGCTGGCGCTCGCCGTCGTAGCGGGCCAGTGCCTGGCGCACGTCGGTCAGCGCGCCCTGGACGCTGCGGCGCCAGGCCGCCTCGCTGGCCATACGCTGGGCGTCGGCTGCGTCGACGCGGGCCTGGTTGGCGCGGCGATTGGGGAATTGCCAACTGATCAGCGGGCCTACCCCGAACATCACCGACTGGCTCTCACCCAACCCGTGCCAGGTATGGCTGGAAGCACTGAGCGATGCCCCGAACACCACTTTGGGATACAGGTCGGCCTGCACGTTTCGAAGTGTCCAGGAAGAGGCCAGCGCCTCGCGCTCGGCTTGGCGAACATCCGGGCGGCGCTTGAGCAATTGCCAGGCATCGCCGGCCGGCAGCGGGCCGGCGAGACGCGGAATATGCTGGCAGGCCTGCAATTGCAGCGGCTGCTCGGCCTGCCCACCGAGCAGCGCCAACTGTGCAGCCGCCAGCTTCTGCCGAGCCTGCAGCCAGGGCAGCTGCGCCCGGGTCTTGCGGGCCAGGGCTTGCAGGCGGGCGCTGTCCAGCTCCGTCGCCACGCCCCCTTCGCGCTGGCGCTCGGTCAGGCGCAGGCTGTCATCCAGGCTGGCCAGTGAGGCTTGGGTCTGCTCGATCTGCTCGCCGTAGGCACACAGGTCCAGCCACGCCAGGCTGGTTTGTGCCGCCACCACAAGGCGCAGCTGGTCACGCGCTGCCGCAGCCGCCTCGGCGTGGGCCTGGGCGGCCTGGATGGCGGCGCGCACCTGGCCGAACAGGTCGAGCTGCCAACTCAGGCCTGCGGCGGGCGTCCATTGCCACTGCGAAGGGGCCGAGGTGCCTCTGGCCTGGGCCAGGGTTTGATCGTCGGCGGTGCGCCCATATTGCGCCGCCAGTTCAAGATCGGTCTGTGGCCCCTGGGCCGCCTGGGCTTGCCGCAGCCCGGCCATCACGGCGGCCAGCCGTGCGTCGGCCTGGGCCAGGTCCTGGTTGTTGGCCAGCGCCTGGCGCACCCACCGGTCTAGCGCAGGGTCCTGATACAACGCCCACCACCGATCCGGCAGCGGCTGCTCGCCAACGCCAGCAGGCAGCGCGGCGAGCGCCAGGTCAGCGGGTGTGGCGGGTGCGGTGGGTGGCTTCGGCGCCTGCCCCTGGCAGGCACAGAGCGCAGCCAGGCTCAGGTAGGTGAAGGTGTGTTTGAGGAAAAGTCGTGCCATTGCCTGTTCACATGGTTTTGCCTTGTGATCAGGCTACGGAGAATGGCGGTTGAGCTCTCTCGCAAGACAGACAACCTGCCTTGCGAGGCGGACAACTTCCCATGGCCGCGGTTCAGCTTGCACACGCCCAAGGGTTGCGACATTCCCGCGGGCTGTAGCCGAGGGTGCGCTTGAACGTGGTCGCGAACGCGCTGGGGCTTTGATAACCGTGCTCCAGCGCCACCCGCAACACCGACTCGCCACGCACCAAACACTGGGCGCTGAGCACCATCCGTGCGCGGGTGCGCCATTCCCCGAAAGACATGCCCAGCTCGCGCTGGAACAACCTGGCCAAGGTGCGCGAGCTCATGTTGAGCCGCTCGCCACACTGCTCCAGGGTCAACTCCTGCCCCGGCGCCTCCAGCACCGCGGTGCACAGCCCTTGCAGGCGTGGGTCTGCCGGCATGGGCACATGGGAATGCACTTGCCGCGCGGCATTGAGCTCATGGCCGATCAGGCCCAACAGATGCTGCTGCCGCGCCGGGATCGAGCCGGCATCCGGGCTGGACGCTGCCACGATCAAGTGGCGCAGCAGCGCACTGACTTCGATCACCCGGCAACGGCCCGGCAGCGCAACCTCAACCCCCGGCGGCACCAGCAGCGTACGCATGCTCACCGCACCGGCCATGCGCACCTGGTGCCCGACCTGCGCCGGCACCCACAGCGCATGGCCGGTAGGGATTGCCCAGTCACCCTGCTCCGTGCCCACCAGCATCATGCCCTCGCTGGCGTGGATCAGCTGCGCGTGGGCATGGCAATGCCAGCCAACTTGCTCGCCTGGCGGGTAATCTGCAATCAAGGCTTTCATCGGCCTAGCCTCAGGCGGATACGCCGGCGCCTACCGGCTGCGCCAGCAGGCCCAGGCGAGTGGCACGGTTGACGGCGCTGACCAGCGCGCCCAGCGAAGCCTGGACGATGTTGTGATCGCGCCCGGCACCGAACAGCAGCCGGTTACCCACGCGAATCTCCACATAGGCCATGGCTTCGGCAGCAGCGCCGTCGCGGATGGCATGCTCGTGGTAATCGGCGATATCCAGCTCCAGGCCCTGGGCCTTGAGCGCGTTCACCAAGGCCGCCAGCGGCCCGTTGCCTTCGCCCAGCAACACGTACTGCTGCCCGGCCTGGCGCAGGCGGCCTTTGACCCAGGTGGTGCCGCCTTCGCTGCCGGTAGCCACCTCTTCCAGCGACCATGGCGCTGCCGCGCGCAGGTAGTGCTCGTTGAAGCACTCCAGAATCATCTGGCTGGAGATTTCCCGGCCGGTCTGGTCAGCCACCTCTTGCACCAGCGTGCTGAACTCCATCTGCAAGCGGCGCGGCAAGGCAATGCCGTGTTTTTCCAGCAGAAACGCCACGCCGCCCTTGCCGGACTGGCTGTTCACTCGAATGACCGCTTCGTAGCTGCGGCCCATGTCGGCCGGGTCGATCGGCAGGTAGGGGACTTCCCAGTAGCCCTGCGGGTCGGCCTGGCGCGCAGCGAAGCCTTTCTTGATTGCGTCTTGGTGCGAGCCGGAAAACGCCGTGAACACCAGTTCACCGGCATAGGGATGGCGGGGGTGGGTCGGCAGCTGATTGCAGTACTCGACCTCGCGCTGCACGTGCACGATGTCGGAAAAGTCCAGGCCTGGATGAATGCCGCTGGTGTAGAGGTTCATGGCCAGGGTGAGGATATCGACGTTGCCGGTGCGCTCACCGTTGCCGAACAAGGTGCCCTCGACCCGCTGCGCGCCGGCCAGGCACGCTTGCTCGGCAGTGGCCACGCCTGTGCCGCGGTCGTTGTGCGGGTGCACGCTGATGACCACGTTGGCCGGGCGGCTGAAGTGCCGGCAGAACCACTCGATCTGGTCGGCGAACACGTTGGCAGTGGCCACTTCCACGGTGGTTGGCAGGTTCAGGATCATGGGCCGTGCCGGGGTAGGCTCAAACACCTCAGTGACCGCTTCGCACACCTGCAAGGCAAATTCAGGCTCAGTGAAGCAGAAGGTCTCCGGCGAGTACTGATACGTCCACTGGGTTTGCGGATAGCTGTCCATCAGTGCCTTGATCTTGCGTGTGGCCTGGGTAGCGATCTCGATGCAGCCGGCTTCATCGACCTTGAACACCACGCGGCGAAATACCGGGGCGGTCGCGTTGTACACGTGCACGATGGCACGGGGCACGCCCTTGAGCGCTTCGAAGGTGCGTTCGATCAGGTCGTCACGGGCCTGGGTCATCACCTGGATGGTCACATCGTCCGGGATGGCGCCGGTTTCGATCAGCTCGCGCACATAGTCGTAGTCGGTCTGGGAGGCTGCAGGGAAGCCGACTTCGATCTGTTTGAAACCCACCTTGACCAGCAAGTCGAAGAAGCGCCGCTTGCGCTCGGCGTTCATGGGTTCGATCAGCGCCTGGTTGCCGTCACGCATGTCGACGCTGCACCAGGTGGGCGGCACCTGCTGCACCTTCGATGGCCATTGGCGGTCTGGCAGGTCGACGGTGGCGAAGTGGCGGTATTTGCGGGAAGGGTCCTGGAGCATCATGGTCGCGTTCTCCTTGAGTGTGGCCGGCCACGCACAGCAGCAGGCAGGCTTTACAGTTTAGGATCCATGTCGCGACACTCAATTGCGTTGTTTGCAGCGCAGATGAACAGTTTGGAAGATTTTCTCTAATTTCTGAAAAATCTAGCAATAAAATAGGGGCTATTCAAAGAGAATAGCCATTGAGCAAGGCACGCGTCCGCTGGGCTGCCTGCGCAAGGCGCTCACCGCCGCCCAGGCCGGGTTGAGGAACCTCTGCACTCAAACGCACCTGTGCAGGCAGCACCTGAAGCAGCGCGCGCAAGGGCAAGCCACCCTCGCCAGGCGGCAACCGGCCTTCCCTGGCCTCCTGAATGATCGCTTCTTCCGGCGGGGCTTTGGCCGGCGCGTCGCACAGCTGCACGTCATGCAGCCAGCGGGCTGGCACCCGCGCCAGCTCTTCAACGGTATTGCCAGCCCGGAACAGGTGCAACGCATCGACCAGGATGCCGCCATTGCCCTGCCCTGCCGCTTCCACGACCGCCAATGCCTGGCCCAGGTTGCCCACGACCCGCCAGCGCATGAACTCCAGGTTCACAACCATACCCAGTGGCGCGGCCAGCTCGCACACCGAGGCGAACCGCGAGGCCAGGCGCCCGCCGTCGGGGTCATCGCCTGAGACAGTCAGGCTGCGGGCACCCAGCAAGGCGCCGGTTTCCAGCATCCAAGGCAGATCGGTCAAGTCGACCTCGGGGGTGAGGGCGATGAACTCGATGTCACTCACCACCACCCCTTCGCCGTCGAGTACCTGACGCAACTGCCCAAACGCCGCGCTCGCCGGCCGCAGCGGGTAGGCGAGCCCGCCCGGCACAGCCGGGTGCAGGCGCAACCCCACCGCATCGAAGCCAGCTCGCGCCGCCTGGCGGGCCAGCTCGAGCGGCGGCAGTTCCAAGGCCGTGAGGTGGGCGACGCCGAGCCGTTTCAATAGGTCGCCCTCCCACCGCTCAGGTCGAACACGAAGCCGGTGGTAAAGCTGCACTCGGGGCCGGCGATCCAGGTGACCATGTTGGCGATCTCCTCGATCTGCAGGAAGCGCCCCATGGGAATCTTGGCCTTGCTGGCGGCGATGTGTTCGGCGGTCATCTCGGCCATCAAGTCGGTCTCCACCATCGCCGGGGCCACGCAGTTGAGCAGCACCCCGTCCTGGGCGAGCTCCTTGGCCGCCGCCTTGGTGAAGGCGATCACCCCGGCCTTGGCAGCCGAATAGCCGCTGATGTACTGCACCCCGTCCTTGCCGGCCATGGAGGCTACATTGACGATGCGCCCGTAGCCGTGCTCGCGCATGTGCGGGATGACCGTGCGGCAGCCGTAGAACACGCCGTTGAGGTCAACGGCCATAACCTGGTCCCACGCTTGGGGCGGGTATTCCCAGCAAGGGGTAACCGGCCCATTGATGCCGGCGTTGTTGACCAGGATCTGCACCTGGCCCACCTGCGCCAGCGCCTGTGCAAAGGCCGCCTCCACCGAGGCCAGGCTGGCTACGTTCACCGCTTGGCGCAGCACCGGCTCGAACCCTGCCTGCTCGGCAGCCCAATGGTCGACGTTCAGGTCCCAGATGATCACCTGGGCACCGGCGGTGTGCAGCCGGCGGGCGATGCCCAGGCCGATGCCGCGCATGCCGCCGGTGACGATGGCCGTCTGGCCTTGAAGTGTAGTGCTCATGCCGAAGGCTCCTTCGAATCAGGCATTGTCGATAGCGGGCAGGCGCGCCAGGTCACGCACCATGAACAGGTAGCACAGGGCGCCGAGCACAGTGATCGCGGCCACGAAGGCCAGCGCCCACACGAACGAGCCGGTGGCGCTGACGATCAGCCCGATGGTGAGCGGCGTCACGATGCCGGCAGCGTTGGCGAAGAGGTTGAACACCCCGCCAGACAGCCCCAGCATGCCTTTGGGTGCGATATCCGAAACGATCATCCAGGCCAGCGCTGACATCCCTTGGGCGAAATACGCCACGCAGAGGATCGCAATCACCAGGGCATCGGACTGCACATAGTTGGCCAGCACGATCACCGAGGCGGTGAGCAGGCCGGTGATCACTGGCAACTTGCGCGCCACATTGAGTGAGTAGCCGCGGCGCAACAAGGCGTCGGACAACCAGCCACCGAACAGCGTGCCTACCGAGGCAGCAATGAACGGCAGCACCGCTACCCAACCCACCTTAAGCCAGGGCATGTGCCGCTCGGTTACCAGGTAGGTAGGGAACCAGGTGAGGAAGAACACGTTGGTGGAGTTGCAGGCGAATTGGCCCAGGCAGATGCCCAGCATGTTGCGGTGCTTGAGCAGCGCAGGGATCTGCGACCAAGCGAAACGCGTGGCCTGCTGGCCACCGTCGACCACCCCGCCGCCCTCACGGATGTAGTCGAGCTCTGCCTGGTTGGCGCTGCGCGACTGGTGCGGCTCATGGTACTTGGCCCACCACAGCAGGCCGTAAAGGATGCCCACCGCACCCACCCCCATCAGCAGCACGCGCCAGCCGTAGGCATGCAACACCCAGAACAGCAACGGCGAGAGAAACGCCAGGCCTACGTATTCGGCGAAGGTATAGATCCCGGTGGCGCGGGCCCGCTCGCTCTGCGGAAACCAGGTGGCCACCACCCGGCTGTTGGTAGGAAAGCACGGCGCCTCGGCCGCCCCCACTGCCAGGCGCATGCCCAACAGCGATGCGAAACCCTGGGCCAGGCCCTGCAGGCCGGTGAACAAAGACCACAAGGTCAGGGCGAGCCAGTAGGTGAGCTTGGTGCCGAGGCGGTCGATGAGGATGCCACCCGGGATTTGCGAAGCGGCGTAGGTCCAGGAGAAGGCCGAGAAGATGATGCCCATCATCGCCGCGTTCAGCGCCAGGTCGCTGCTGATAGCCGGCGCGGCGATGCCCATTACGCTGCGGTCCAGGTAATTGATCAGGGTGCCACCGGAAACCAGCGCCAGGATCATGAAACGGGTGCGGCTGCGTTGCGCCTGTTCGGCAGGTGTGGCGAGCAGGCTAGGCTCGGTGCTCATGGGTAGGGTCCTTTTATTGTTATGGGTGCTGCGGCGGTCAATCGGGGAAGCCAAACAGCTGCAGGGGTGTGCTCCACATCACTTGGCGCCGCGTGCCAGGGTCAGGCAGCCAACGCTCGGCCAACTTCAGCAGCGGGCCGTAATCGATGCGCGAGGCCGAGCGAATGAACGGCCAGTCCGAGCCCCACAGGCAGCGCTCGGCACCGAAATGCTCAAGCAGTGCATCAACATAGGGGCCGGCCTGGGTTTCAAGATGATCGACAGCGGCAAACTTCTGCATGCCGGAGAGCTTGACCCAGGTACGCCCGCCCACCGCCAGGCGCAGCAACGCCTGGAAGCCAGCCTGGCCAACGCCAGCCTCGGCCGCCGGCCTGCCGCAGTGGTCGATCAGCACCCGGCCGGGGGTTGCCTGAAGCAAAGGCAGAAGGTCGAGCAGTTGATCACCCTGGACCTGCACCTGCGCGATCAAACCGACCTCGGCCAGGCGGCCCAGCAACGGGGCGGCCGTGGCCATCGACGCCACGCCTTCGAGTGCCGGGTTGAAGGCGATACCCACCACCCCTTGAGTTTGCAAGGCGGCCAGTGCTTCCAGTGACGTGCCATGGGCTACGACCGCTACTCCTTTGAAACGCCCCCGGCCATGGGCGAGCGCGTGCAGCAGGCAACGGTTATCCAGCCCGTAGCCACTGTTGGGGCCAACCAGCAGCGCATGGCGCACCCGATAAGCCTCCAGCACCCGCTCGAACTGCGCCCGGGAGGCCACTTCCTGGCCGCTCGGGGCGTAGGGCGTATCGGGGGCGTAAGGGAACTGCTCTGGGTCGAACAAGTGGCTATGGCAGTCGATCTTGGGCTCGTCGAAGATGCTCATCGGCGCAGGCCTTTTGTTATTGTGGCGTGCATCCACCTTACGACGCTGCGCGCTCAGGCGCCCATACCTGTATGGCGAACACCATAACCCAAGGTTAAGGACACCCATGCCCAACTCCGATTCGACCCAGTGGGCCTTCAAGCTGCGGCACATGGAAGTGTTTCGCGCGGTGATGCTCACCGGCTCGGTGAGCGCGGCAGCCAAGCTTCTGTACGTATCGCAACCGGCGGTCAGCAAGCTGCTGCAGTATGTCGAAGGCCGGTTGGGCTATCGCCTGTTCCAGCGCATCAACAACCGCCTGGTGCCCACGGCCGAAGCACACACGCTCTACCGTGAAGTGGAGCGGGTTTACCAGGCCGCGCAGGCAGTCAATGATTGCGCCCGCGCCTTGGCCGAGCACCCTGGGCGGCAGCTGCGGGTGTGTTGCAGCGCGTCGTTGTCGACGGTGCTCATTCCCCATGCGCTGGCGGCCTTGAAACAGCAATGGCCGGGGCTGGACATCCAGTGGCAAACCACCTTGATCAGCGATATGCCGGCGCAGTTGCTCGGAAAACGGGTTGACCTCGCGGTAGCGGCCTTGCCGGTGCATCACGAGCACCTGCACTCGCAGGCCTTCATGCGAGGGCGGATGGTCGCGGTGCTGCCACCTGGGCACCCCTGGGCGAGCGAGCCCAACCTGAGCCTGCAGAGCCTGGCACAAGCGCCGCTGGTGCTGTTTCGCCCCGACATGCCCTTTGGCCGCTTGCTGGCCGGCCATTTCGACCGCCGAGGCCTTGCCTGGCGCTCGGTGCTGGACTTCACCAACGCCGGGGAAGGCGTAGCGCTGGTGCGCCACGGCCTGGGCCTTAGCATCATCGACGAGTTCGTCGCCCAGGACAGCGGCCTGGCCATCGTGCCGCTGGCCGAGGACATCAGCTTCGACATCAGTTTCGTCTATTCACGTTTCGAACCGTTGCCGGAGGCAGCGCGGCAGATGATGCAGGTGCTGCTGGCCGAAGCGCAGCGATTGGGGCGGGCCATCGAAGGGTTCGAGATGCCGGCGGGATGAGCGCCGCCCTTGGCCTAGGCGGGCAGGCACTCGACGGTGAGATGCCGGATTTCATGCACCGGTGCCAGGCGTTGGCGAATGCGCTCAGTGCTGCTGGCGCCGGCGACACTGACGATCGCTGCGTGCGCCTGTGGGCCAAGCCGCCAGACGTGCAAATCAGTGATGCTCACGCCTTCTTCGCCGGCGATGAGCGCGCGAATCTCGCTCGCCAACTGCTCGTCTGCGCGGTCCAGCAGCACGGCTGCGCTGGTTTGCATCAATACCCATGCCCAACGGGCGATCACCAGCGCCCCCACCAGGCCCATCAGTGGGTCCAGCCACACCCAGCCCAGGTAGCGCCCGGCCAGCAACGCGACGATGGCTAACACGGAGGTCAGTGCATCGGCCAATACATGGACGTAAGCCGAACGCAGGTTGTTATCACCGTGATCGGCCGGGCCATGGTGGTGACCGTGGTCATGGTCATGGTCATGGTCATGGTCATGGTCATGGTCATGGTCATGGTCGTGAGAATGCCCATGGCCGAGCAGCAGTGCGCTGGCGATGTTGACCAACAGCCCCAGCACGGCAATCCAGGTCGCTGTACCGAAGGCGACAGCGGTCGGCGCCAGCAGCCGCCCTACTGACTCCACCGCAATACCCAATGCGACCAGGCCCAGCACCAGCGCCGAAGCAAACCCTGCCAGGTCACCGACCTTGCCGGTGCCAAAACTGTATTTGCCATCGCGGGCATGGCGCCGAGCATAGGCATAGGCTGCTGCGGCGATCCCCAGCGCACCGGCGTGGGTCGCCATGTGCAAGCCATCAGCCAATAGGGCCATGGAGCCGGTTATGTAGCCTGCGGCGATTTCGCCGATCATCATTACGACGGTGAGCAGCACGACCCACCGGGTGCGGCGGGCGTTTTCGTCGTGGTGGGTGCCCAGGAATTGGTGGTCGTGGACGGTAGACATGGGAAGCCTCGGCTGGTCGCATACCCCCTACGGGTATACGAAGGCCAGACTTTTACATACCCCCCACCCCTATTGCAAGCCAGCGCTGGGCGATCCGCCGACCGGCCTGCAAGCGCTGCGGCACGCGGGCCACCGCGTTACCGCGATGACGGCCACCTATGCGGTGGTTATAGTTATCGGCGGCTTTGGCTGTGACGGCTGTCGTCAAACCTTGAACCGCGCCACGCCTTGGTTCAACTCTGCCGCCAGCCGCGCCAGCTCGCCGCTGGAAACGCTGATCTGAGTCACACCCTGAGCCGACTGCACCGAGAGATCACGGATGTTGACGATGTTGCGGTCCACTTCGCGCGCCACTTGCGCCTGCTGCTCGGCGGCGCTGGCAATGACCAGGTTGCGCTCGGAGATCTGTGAGATCGAAGCGGTGATCTCGCTCAGCGCGGTACCGGCCGCCAGGGCCTTTTCCAGGGTTTGCCCGGCCAGTTTGCTCGAGTTCGTCATTGAGGCCAGCGCCTGGCTGGAGCCGCCGCGCATGGCGGTGATCATCTGGTCGATCTCCAGCGTCGACTGCTGGGTACGGTGCGCCAGTGCGCGCACTTCATCGGCGACGACCGCAAACCCTCGGCCAGACTCGCCCGCCCGCGCGGCTTCGATAGCCGCGTTGAGCGCCAGCAGGTTGGTCTGCTCGGCAATGGCACGGATCACGTCCAGCACCTTGCCGATATCCTGAGACTGCGTAGCCAGGCTCTCGACCTGCTCGAAGGTGATTTGCACGTCGCCGCTGAGCGCCTGGATCGCGGTGACGGTCTCCTCCACTCGCACCCGGCCCAATTGCGCCGACTCGCTTGATTGGCTGGAGGCTTCGGAGGTGGAGACGGCATTGCGTGCTACCTCCTCCACAGCAGACGTCATCTGGTTGATCGCCGTGGCTGCTTGCTCGATTTCATCGTTCTGTTGATTTACGCCGCGGCTGGAATCGCGGGTGACGCCATCGAGCTGGCCGGCGGAGCTTGCCAACTGCCCGGCCGAATCGCGAATCAGCTGCAAGGTACCGCGCAGGCTCTGCTGCATCGCAGCAAGGGCGCGGAACAGGCGCGTGACTTCATCGTCGCCGTGGGCTGGCAAAGGCTGGGTCAGGTCACCGGCGGCAATGGTTTCGGCAGCCTTGACTGCTTCGCCCAGGGGGCGAACGATACTGCGGGTAAGCCACAGCGCCAGCACCACCGTGGCCAGCGCCGCCAGCAATACGAACGCAGCCACTACGGTCAGAGACCGGGAGTACTGCGCGCCGGAGGCGACGCCTTCTGCATCGATGCGCTGGTTGTAGAAGTCGGATAACGCCGCCAACTGATTGCCGGAATCGTCCACCACCTTTTTCATGTCCACCAGCAGCAGCGCATTGAGCGCTTCGCGCTGGCCTTGATCGGCCAGTTGGAAAGAACGCGCCAAGTTGCTCTGGTACTGCCCCAGCGTGGCCTTGAACGGCTCGTAGAGCTTGCGCTCCTCTGGGGTATCAAGGAAACCGTCCAGCAGCTTGAGCTTCTCATTGAGGAACTGCGTGCGTGCGTCCATCTGCGATTTGTAGGTGGAGGCGTTCTTCGGATCAGGGTCCAGCGCCAGGCGCAAGGAAATGGTGCGGATGCGCAACATCGCTTCGCGAATGTCAGCCACCACCCGCATGCTGGGCACCCAGTGGGTCTCGACCGTCACCTCGCTCTGGCGAATCGTCGACATCTGCAATAGCGCGAAGCCGCCCAGCACGGCGACCAACAGGGCAATCAGGGTAAAGCCCAGGCCCGCACGGCGGGCGATGGAGAGGTGGCGCAGGTGCATGAACAGGCCCTCGGTGCATGGTTATTCTTATGGTGCGCACGCAAAGTTGTCGTACGACTTATCACCGCCTATCGGCTGAGGGGAGCCGTTCTTTAAGCCTGTTTTCGGAATATTTATGGATCTGCGGTATCCGGTAGAGCGCCGGTCTATCGACCAACGGTGGTTAGACATTTTCGCCTAACGCCGATAGCCTGAAATAAAGAGACCGTTCTGTCATAGCTTCGCAATATGCGGGAGGCCACCATGGACAACATCTATGTACTGATCGAGCACGGGCAGGAGCAAGGCGAAGCCTACCTGCTGGGCTGGTTCGACAGCGAAGCCACTGCCCAGGAGGCTGCGGTGAAGATGGAATGGGAGGCTTACCGTGAGGCGCTCAAGCATGAGCGGTTCTGGAGCGAAGAACCCCTGCCGCCTGACCAGGCAGAGCGCAAGCGCTTTTGGGTCAAGGCGTTGCCGCGGTTTCCGTATGCGGAGGTGCCGCGGGGGGCGGGGGTGCATTAACCCAGCAAGAAGTCGTAGTCCTGCGCAGACACGTAATCGGCAAGCCGGCGCCCTGTCAGGTCGCGGCGCTCGATGTCAGCACCCTGACCTACCAGCCAGCGAAAGAATGTTGAATCGCGCACCTTGAGTGCATGATCCTTGGCATACATCAGTACCGTCGTGCCTTTGGCGTTGCTCGCATTGATGTCTGCACCGGCCTCCAGCAACGCCCGCGCGGTCCGCTCAAAGCCGTTGTAGCAGGCGATCATGAGCAAGGTCCACCCAATCGCATTGCGGTCATCGACACTGCACAAACCCAGCAGGGTTTCTGGTACATCGGCCAATTCCCGTGTTTGCGCAGCTGCGAACACCTCGCTCTGCCGATCCCGAAACAATCGAATGTTGTAATCGATGGTGGCGTACTCGGCATACGCTCCGGTATCCAGCACCAAGCTGCCGGCTTTATGGCTGGAACGGGTGTTGGTTATCCGGCAGTTCACGAAACGCTCGCCTTCGACCGAAGGCAACTGATAGTTCCTGAAGGCATAGGCACGCACCTGCCGTGACACTTGCCATGCGGTTTGCACAAGATCGACCTTCAGACGGCTGAAGTCGATGGACTGCCGGGAGTAATAGGTCGACTGTTCAGCCGCCTGCGGGTATGGCGACACTGCGCCCTCCACCAGCGCCTGCACCTGTTCATCGAACAGCAGGCAACTGGCCTCGATGCACTTGAGGTACAGATCCTTGGCACTATGCCACTCGGTCAACTTGAAGGTGCGCTGGGCGATCAGCTCGCCGGTGTCGATGCCGGCATCGATCACATGAAGCGAAACCCCGGCCTCCCGATCACCGTTGAGAACGGGCCAGATTGCGGTGTACATGCCTTTGTAGCGCGGCAGCAGGGAAAAATGAATGTTGTAGCAGCGCGCTTGGCGAAACCGCTCGGGGCGCACGATCTTGTCGAATTCCAACGAGAGAAAGAGCGTGGCCTGGTCATAGGCCTGAGCGAGGGTGATTACAGGGATGCCCAGGGTTTCAGCGTGCCGCTTTAACGACCGCTGCCAACCGTCCTGGCCGTCGTCGGTTACGTTACAAACGACCGCGAGTGCCTGGGTACCTGGGAGGCGAGCCAGGGTGTTGAGGGCGTGAACGGCGATGTTGTTTTTGCCTGCGATGACGATCATTTGTTTACCTTACTCAAAACGCGTGCCCCGTCGCCGGGCATTGCCTGTACATCGCCGGATACTTAACCGACAAGCCTGCATTCAGTTCGCGCCTCGCTTATGGAGGAATTTCAGATCCACGATCCCCCCTTGCGGCGTGTAACCATTGACTACCTCAGTCAATAGTGTACGTATGCCATCCATATCGCCCTCCGCCAGCATCGCCTCTATGCGGCTCAGCACAACCTTGAGCACGTCCCAGCCAAGATGTGTTTCCAGGGCCGTCATGATCATCGGGTGGGAGGTTTGCTCAACGTCGTCACCGATGAGCAATTCTTCGTAGAGTTTCTCCCCCGGCCGCAGCCCGGAGTAGGCAATTTCGATATCGCCATCAGGATGCTCGGCGTCGCAGACTGTGAGACCCGCCAGATGTATCATCTTGCGGGCCAGCTCCACGATTCGCACTGGCTCTCCCATGTCGAGCACGAAGACATCGCCGCCCCTGCCCATTGACCCTGCCTGGATAACGAGCTGCGCTGCCTCCGGGATCGTCATGAAATAACGTGTGATCTCCGGATGCGTCACCGTTACGGGGCCGCCGGCCTTGATCTGCTGGGTGAACAGTGGAATGACCGAGCCAGAGGACCCCAACACATTGCCAAACCGCACCATGGTGAACTGAGTGCGATTGACCTGAGAAACATTCTCACCTTCACCGTACAGCACGGGGGCGGGCTCCTGGCTTAACGCCTGGAGCACCAGCTCAGCCAAGCGTTTGGTGCTGCCCATGACATTGGTTGGGCGCACCGCCTTGTCAGTGGAGATCAGCACAAAATGCTCGACGCCCGAACGCAGTGCCGCCTGGGCGGCGCGCAAGGTGCCGAAGACGTTGTTGTAAAACCCCTCACCGACATTGTGCTCGACAATCGGCACGTGCTTATAGGCTGCCGCGTGGTATACCGTTTGCACCTGCCAAGTGGTCATCAGCTCGCCCAGCAGCGCCGCATCGCGCACCGACCCCAGAATCGGGATGATCTCGCAGGCCTGCCTGAGGCAGACCGAGGCCGCCTCAAGCTCGGCATTCACTGAGTAGAGGTTGAACTCACTGTGCTCAAACAGAATCAACCGCGCAGGGCCGATGGCCAGGATCTGCCGGCAGAGTTCCGACCCGATTGAGCCACCCGCCCCTGTTACCATGACTGTCTTGCCCACCACGCAGCGGGCGAGTAGCTCCGGCTGTGCAGGTACGGCATCACGACCCAGCAGGTCCGCGATCTCTACCTCACGAATATCGTCCACATTGAACCGGCCATTGGCCAAATCCGAATAGGCCGGAATAGTGCGCACATGAACGGGGTGGGTTTCAAGCAGGCCAAGTATCTCGCGCCGGCGGCTGCGGGAAACCGACGGCAGTGCCAGCAGAATCTCCGTGGCGCCGGTCGTCTGGATCATCGAAGCAATCTTGCGCGGCGCGTAAACGGGCAAACCGGATATTACCCGGCTCGTGATCTGGGGATCGTCGTCGATGAAGGCTACCGGGCGGATGCAGCGGCTCATGCGCAGCGCGGCCACTAGTTGATTCCCTGCCGACCCCGCCCCATAGATTGCAACCCTGGGGGCTGAATCAGCCTTCGCACCAAAAGGCAGCAAGCCAGGCACGGCAAACCAACCACCCAGTAGATATTGGCGCATCGCAAGACGCAGCCCGCCAATCATTACAAGGCTCAACCACCAATAATTGAAGATAATCGAGCGGGGCACTACGTAGGCGCGGTTCCCGTACCAGAACAGGACGACGCCCAATATCAACGTAGCCAACGTAACCGCCTTGAAAATGGTCACCAGCGCATCGTTTCCGAAATAACGCAGAACCGCACGGTACATGCCCATCTTGACGAATACAGGGACCGATACCAATGGAGCTGCAAGAAACAGCGGCCAATGGGCGATCAAGGGGCCGAATAGGTCATCCACCCCAAGGCGAACCAAAAACGAAAGCCACAGCGCAGCGCTTAGCAATATTGAGTCCAGCACCACCTGAACCAGCCGTTTTTGCCTGCGTGGTAACGCCAGCAACCATGCCTTGAACGATTCCATCAGTTACGCCGAATCCTGGCGCCTCCTTTTTCAATAAACAGCATGCTCGCTGGCCGCGTTTGAATGAACGCCAGCATAACACCATAGCCACAAGTGCTGGCAGCCACGCCCTCAGCGCCCCTCGTAGAGGGCCATGTGCATTCTCGCCACTTCCCGCACATCGAACGCTTGTTCGGCCAATGCACGGCCGGCAGCGCCCATATGCACCACGGTAACTGGGTCATCTAGCAGCTTTCGTATACCCTGAGCCAATGCCCCAGCGTTGCGAACTTCCACGAGCAGCCCGCTTTGCCCTGGTTCGATCGCATCGCGACAACCTGGCACATCCGTGGTGACAACCGCTCGACCGCACGCGGCCGCCTCGATCAGGCATTTGGGGA
This sequence comes from Pseudomonas sp. URIL14HWK12:I12, assembly GCF_003097135.1. Classification (GTDB taxonomy): domain Bacteria; phylum Pseudomonadota; class Gammaproteobacteria; order Pseudomonadales; family Pseudomonadaceae; genus Aquipseudomonas. The sequence continues at coordinate 618,496 of NZ_QEQL01000002.1, read as the reverse complement.
GCCCTTCTCGATAGGAAGGCAGTACCACGATATGCGCCTGCGAGAACACCTCAGCCATATCGCTGCGCGCGCCCCACCAATCAATAACACCCGCCTCAGACCATTTCTGAAGCTGATCGGACGTGAGGCTGGTGGGATTACCCTCATCGACGCCCCCAACCAATACAAAGCGAGCGCCACGATAGCCCTGAAGCGCCCGGGCGGCTTCGACGTACTCAAGCACACCTTTGTCTTTGAGCATGCGCGCCGCCATCACGACCAGCGCCGGGCCTTCAGGTAGTGGGCTGGGCAGCCAGGCTGCCAGGTCGACACCCGACCCGCGGATACGAACGGCCTGACTTGGATGGATGCCCGCATGCTGCTCTAAAAGGGTTTGGTCGTCTTCGTTTTGAAAGATCACCTTCACGTTGCCACGCCGCAACGCCAGCCGATACAGCAGCGCGACCAAACAACGGCGCACCGCGGCTTTAGGCCCAGTGGCCATGAATACAAACCCCAGGCCTGATATCGCAGCGATGACCCTCTCTATTCCAGCCAAACGTGCTGCCAGACCACCAAGCAATACCGGCTTGATGGTTACCAAATGCACAGCTGTGGGTTTGAGCATGCGCATGAGCCTAAACATCGCCCAGCAAGACTTGAACGCTTGCAGAGGGCTGGCGCTACGCCGATCCAGCGCCAAGGGATGCACAACGATGCCGTGGCGCTCCAGTTCATTAAGCCTGTCAGTGACAGCACAGGCCAAATGAACCTCGAAGCCTGCCTGTTGGGCCGCAAGTGCCAACGGCAATCGATGAGAGATAAAAAACCAGTCGACGTTAACGATGAACAGTAATTTTTTCATCAGACGGGGTTCTTCTCCAGCCATGCCTGGAACATCAGAACGTCCCAAAGGTGGTAGGCCCAATTGCGAGTGCCGCTGAGATGTTCAGCCCATTTGCGGCGGATTTGTTGCGGGTGAAAATATCCTTCTTTCACAAGGCGTTGCTCGTCCAGAAGCGCTTCTGCCCAATCGCGCAACTCACCTCGAAGCCATGCTGCCAACGGAACCCCGAAACCCATCTTGGGTCGGTCCATCAGCGCCTTCGGTACGTGTTTGTAGAGAACCTGCCGCAGGACCCATTTGCCCTGCCCATCGCGCAACTTGTACTCCAGCGGTAACTTCCAAGCGAATTCCACCACACGGTGGTCAAGAAACGGTACACGGGTCTCCAACGAAACAGCCATTGCCGCTCTGTCTACTTTGGTAAGAATGTCATCCGGCAAGTAGCTAAGCATGTCAAGCGCCATCATCCGCTCAACCCCCTCAACAGATAATTTTCTCGCCGGATCAGTTAATACCGTAGGCGGCTCTGCAGCCCCTATGACCACTGATGCAGGATCATCCCAGTGCGAAACTAGCCGACGATATAAATCATCCTCATTGCTGCATCCCAGTACGTCCGCCCCTTTGTGGAGCTTGTCTCCAAATGCAGCCAGGCGGCCACCCATAAAACGCGAAAACGGTTGGGCCACCGCATCCCAACCAGCGGGTGGAACGGAACGTATCGCCCCAGCCAGCGCTTGGCGCGCGAATGTCGGCAACGTGCTGATTTTTCTCCACATGGACGAAGTCAAGGTATAACGGTTGTAGCCCGCAAATAGCTCATCACCGGCATCCCCAGAAAGCGCTACCGTTACACGCTGCTTGGCCATTTGAGCGACCAGATAAGTTGGAATCTGAGAGGAGTCTGCAAACGGCTCATCATAGATGTGTGGCAGTAGAGGGATAACATCCAACGCCTGCTCTGCGCTAACATACAACTCGGTGTGGTCAGTGCCTAGATGATGGGCTATGACCTTAGCGTGTTCGGCTTCGTTATAGCCAGGTTCATTGAAACCTATAGAAAATGTACGAACGGGTCGAGAGGATTGAGCTTGCATCAACGCGACGACGGTTGATGAGTCTATCCCACCCGATAGAAAAGCCCCCAGCGGTACATCCGCAACCATTTGCTGGCGAATGGAACCGCTAAGAAGCGATTCAAGTTCGTCCACAGCCTGGGTCGCAGAACCTGCGAAAGCTGATGCTTTACCAACCTTGACAGCCTCACTCCCTGACCAGTAGCGATGTATGGTAGGTATGTGGCTTGAAGTCGTGAGAGTAAGCAAACAACCGGGCTCGAGTTTATGAATACCCTCGAAGATACTATAAGGGGCAGGAACACAATTGTGCCGCATGTACAGTGCCAGTGCATTGCGATCGATAACTGCACGAAAGGCCGGGTGCGCCCGCAATGCGCCGAGCTCAGAGCCGAAGATAAAATCGTGACCTTGCCACCCGTAATACAGGGGCTTTTCGCCCAGGCGATCGCGCCCTAATACGAGCTCGCGCTTTTCGCTATCCCAAAGCGCAAATCCGAACATGCCTTGGGTTTTCTGCAGTGTAGCCTCAACCCCCCAACGCTCAAAACATGCCAGAAGCGTTTCGGTATCGGAGTGCCCGTTCCAAGGGGTCGATTGCTCTTCGGATAATTCCTCACGAAGCTGTTGGTGATTATAGATTTCACCGTTGTATACGAATGCAAAACGATTTGAGGGGGACCGCATCGGCTGGTGGCCGGCATCTGAGGTGTCTACTATAGATAAACGCCTGTGCGACAGCCCTATGCCGGCCGACAAGTCTAGCCATACACCGCCGCTGTCTGGCCCTCGATGCCGGATAGCATTGGCCATCGAGGTTACGCTACTTTCCAGATCCGCTACATTTGCAGATCGTGTAAATACGCCCGCGACTCCACACATCGTTAAATCTCGTTAGTCAATGAATTATAATGACGCTCATACTCACGCACGGTGGAAGCCAAGCTGAAGTGTTCTTCAATGCGAGTACGTGCACGACGCCCGATTTCTGCACGCTCAGCAGGGGTTCGATTCACCAACACCTCAATGGCCTCCGCAAGCGCCTTGGCATTTTCAGGCGGAACCACCAAACCCGTATCAGCGACCAGTAGCGCAGCGTCCCCTACGTCTGTAGTGACACAGGGTAGCCCTGATGCCATTGCCTCACCGAGTACATTGGGAAAACCCTCACTTCGGGACGAAAGGCAAAAAATATCCAATGTCGATAGGCATTCCGGCATGTCGTTGCGCTCACCCATGAAACGAAAACGATTTAAAAACTCAGGTGTAGGAAACCATGCGCGTACCCTGTCGTTTTCAATTTCAAGATCTCGGCCAACAAAAACCGCATGCAGTGAAGGGAAATGAGGCATTAATTCAAGCAAGGCAGATATCAGATTTTTAAAGTCTTTAGCATCATTCAACCGACCCACAGCACCGACAACGGTAGCCGTTTCCGAAAGCCCCCAATCGTTACGCAGTTGAGTGCGAGCATTGGATGAAAGCCGATACCGATCTATGTCAAAACCATTGGGTACAACATGCATACGAGAAGCAGAATAACCTAATTTGATATGGGAACGTCTTGACACGTCTGCGGCGCAGATAATCCTGTCCGGCAATACAGCCGATAGCCGGGCGCAGTGTCGGGCTATCGCCAGCGTGAAGGGGGCATTACCTACAGCGGGATCGGTAGTTCGAACGCCCCAGATAACCTTAGCGCTCGTCCCAACCTTTGCCGCCAACCCGGCAAGTAGATCCGAGTGATACATCCAACTCTGTACGATTGAAGGGCGGTGCGCCCTTATTTTTCGCACCAGACGGATGAATACCATAGGCAAATCCCACATGCCTCTTAAACCAAGATAACACACTTCAATACCAGCATGCTCTAGTTCCTTACCCACCACACCTTCAACACCGAGCACAAGTACACGGTGGGTGTATCGTTTCGGATCAGAATTGAGCACCAAACGCTTCAACATCAATTCGGCACCGCCAATGTCCAAATCAATGATAACGTGTGTGATACTGAGTGGAGCGCATAACTTTTGCATTAACGGCGCCACACGTCAAGATAACGCTGTGAAATCTTCAAATGATCATGATGGCGTTCTACAAAGGCCCGTGATTCGGCGCCAAACTGAGAGATCAAATGGCGATTTTCTATGAAAAATTCAATTTTCCTTACAATATCGTCAGCTGACGGGGTGATATTTATAACTGGCGACTCTTCCACGCCCATTGCGTGAAGTGACTCAGGCTCCGATCCGCCCAGCACAACTTTACCCAGTGCCATTGCGTATATTCCATTAACGCCCAAAGAGTAACAGGTGGTCTGGTCAATAACGATGTTTGCACGCCCCATCACTTCAAGATACTGGGCAATGGGCATGTGACCGTCAATGATCAGCTCAAGGTCATTTGGGTATTTTTTTTCTAGTATTTTGAAGGCTGCCTCTACATGGTGGGTACCCTTGAAACCATAGCGATTCAAACCATGAAAAACCACCAGCTTTCTGCCAACTTTATTCTCTTTATACTCAATAGAGTTGACCTTCATAGGTATGGGGATCACCTGTTCAAGGTTCTCCACCCCCCTCTGCGTAATGGCATAATCCACCATGATCGGAATCACGCCTTTAGCTCGATTGACTAACCACCTATTGAACTCCAGGCTCTTATCAGATTGAAGATAATAGCTATCTTTTTTCAGGTCGTATTTTAGAAAATCGGCAAAGGGCGTGTATCGAAGGGTGTCTGCACCGTAGCGCCAATAGAACGCATCTTCTCCCGCTGCCGAGAGATAGAGGGACTCATTGCTCCCAATAATAGATTCGAAAAAAAATTTATTAGGAAAATACTTGTGGTAAAAATAAAAGGGATTTATCAGCTGCACTACATCATAGCCCTGCAGCTCCTTCAGTTTAAGCAAGGGGTATACCTTGCGTTTCAACTTCGCGGAAAGACCGCCTCCGCCACCAAGGTCGATATCGCGCGGCACATTTTTCCAGCCATCACCATGGGAGGCCAATTGAACGTGACAACCTAGCTCACGAAGACCGAACTGCAAATTTCTGTATAGATAACTAAACTCCCCGAGCAATAAAACTTTCACACTATCACCCTTCCAAGGCTGTCGAAAAGAGACGTTTACGCCATAAAAAAAACGAGATCATTAAAAAATATACACAATAGGCCAACGCGTAGCCGATGACAGCTCCGACAAGGCCATACATGTTCAAAAACAGGATGGAAAATAAATAAAAAGACGTAGACACAGCGACTTCGGAGACTATGAAAAACTTCCAGAATGCCCTTGCCTGAAGCAGATAGCCTAATATAAAACCCGAAACTTTAACTACATCACCAAATAGCTGCCACGCGAATAAGTCTCGTACAGATTGAAACCCTCCCGAGAAAAGCAACGCTATGATAAAGTCCCTAAAAAAAAATATACCGATCGCGCCAATCACGCAAATAGGCACTATGTACTTGAAGCCCATCACTAGCTCGGCACGCAACATCGAAGTGCTGCCAAGTTCCGAGAAGCGAGGTAAAAAATAGACGGCAAGCGTGGTTGTTGCCAGAAGGAGATAGGCTGAGCTCAGTCGCCACATCGCCTCCCAATTGCCAGCGGCCTCCCACCCGAGAGAGTTTCCAATGTAACTCCGCACTGCAAACTGACTAAGCGGTAAGCACAGGGCTGAAACTAAGCCCATAGCGGCGAATTTACCTAAGTTTCTCAGCATTGCTCTGTTTGGCCTGCCCCAAAATAGATAGCTGCCAAACCATGGTCGACGACGAACCAACCAGACACTAAAGAGAAAAGAAACAGCTTGGTAAGTCGCTAGCGCGATCAACGCACCTCGCAAATGAAAAAAAACCACTAGCAGAACTACCATCAGTACCGAAAAAACACTCCCGCCGATATTAGCTGTAACATAGAGGCCGATGTCCTTCCGGCCATTTAAAATCGCCAAGATAAAGAAATTCAAAGCAGAAAATACGATCGAGACCGATAACCAAACACAAACATCCGCGTACGCGGCGTTGCCAAAAAATAAGATGGCCGCTTTATCTTTCAATAGAAAAAAGGAGACTGATACGACCAGAGACAACAAAATTGTCAGCATGCCTGCTGTTTGCCAGAGACTTCTCTGCTTCGCTGGCTCGGCGTGATACTGCGCGGTATATTTCGTTACTCCTGGCCCCGCCGCCAATGTACAAAAATTATTGATGATCTGTACGGCATTCTGAAATTGGCCTATTGCAGCATAGCCAGCCGGCCCCAAATAAACAGCTAGCACTTTATTTATGCCCAACATAGCGAGCATTTTTACCGAAACTGCGAGCGCATTCAGAAAGCTCGTACGCAATAGCTTCATCTAGACCAACGTATCAAAGGTAAAGCGGCATTTCCGGCCAATTGCGGACCCGTTGAGCTCTATTACTACATCCATATTATCGTACTACGAAGTCTACATACCAAGGCATCGCGTTTGCTATGCCGCGGTCAATCGAATACGCCGGTTCATAGCCAAGTAATCTTTGTGCCTTGGTAATATCCGCCTGAGAATGACGCACATCGCCAGCTCGAAAATCCCTGTATACCGGCTCAGCTGAAGTTTCAATTCCCGATTTCTCAAGCGCGTTTTTTATGAATCTATATAGCTCGTTTAATGTTGTTCGGCCGCTGACGGCGATATTGTAAACCTGATTCGTTGCTTCCGCACTTGTAGACATGGCTGCTAGCAAATTGGCTTGCACCGCATTGTCAACAAAACAAAAGTCTCTGCTGGTTTCCCCATCGCCATTGATAAATACCTCCCTTCCCTGGATCATGGCCGCTGTCCATTTAGGTATGACGGCGGCATAGGCACCATCAGGGTCCTGTCGCTTACCAAAAACATTAAAGTACCGCAACCCTATGGTTTTAAACCCGTACGTACGCGCGAAAACATCAGCATACAACTCGTTCACATACTTCGTTACCGCATATGGACTTAATGGCTTTCCGATGACGTCCTCAACTTTTGGCAGTCCAGGATGGTCACCGTAGGTGCTGCTGCTGGCTGCATAGGTGAAGCTAGCAACCTCTGCATCCCGCGCAGCAACCAGCATGTTCAGAAAGCCAGTCACATTCGCTGCGTTGGTGGTGATCGGATCGGCGATGCTGCGGGGTACGCTGCCTAGCGCGGCTTGATGCAGCACATGATTAACCGCACTCTCCCCCTGCCATAACATTGCACGTTGACAGTCTTCCAGCAGACGAATATCACCTTGGTGAAAATCGAAGCGCGCCCATTGATCCGTTCGCACCATCGACTGAACTTCGTCGAGATTACGTTGATGACCCGTCGAGAAGTTATCTAACCCCACTACGTATTGGTCGAGCTTAAGAAGCGTTTCAAGGAGGTTGCTACCTATAAAGCCAGCCACTCCTGTCACCAACCAGACTCGGGGAGTGCTGGCCAAGTTTTCAAGTATCGAACTGTACGCATTCATGGCATGCACCTTTATAGTCGGCCGTCTGCTGTGCCCAGGGGAAAAAGCCCTTTAACATCGAACAGCACCGCCCCTTTCTCTCCCATGGCCCGGACACCCTCTGCTCCGAGTTTTAGGAAATCACTGTGACCAACAGCAAGAATAATGGCCGCATATTCCGCACCTGCCGGCATATTGGGAAGGCAGCGCAACCCATATTCCTCAAAGGCCTCATTGGTATCTACCCAGGGGTCGAAGACATCTACACTGCAATGGTATTCCTGCAGCGCATTGATAACATCTACAACTTTAGTATTTCGTAAATCTGGGCAATCTTCTTTAAAGGTAAGACCAAGTACCAATATCTTACTACCTAGTACAGGCTTGCCATTACGTAACATCAACTTTACAGTTCGATCCGCTACATGACGTGCCATACTGTCGTTAATTCGACGCCCTGCAAGGATCACCTCCGGATGGTAGCCGACTTCCTGTGCCTTATGGGTAAGGTAGTACGGGTCGACGCCAATGCAATGCCCTCCCACCAGCCCCGGGCGAAATGGTAGAAAGTTCCATTTTGTGCCTGCCGCCAGCAGCACCTCTTGGGTATCGATCCCCAAAGAGTGAAAGATAACGCTCAGCTCATTCATCAGTGCAATGTTGAGGTCACGCTGTGTGTTCTCGATCACCTTGGCAGCTTCTGCGACTTTAATGCTGCTGGCCAAATGAGTGCCGGCGGTTATGATTTGCGCATACAGCGCATCCACTGCAATGCCCACCTCTGGCGTGCTGCCGCTGGTTACCTTCTTTATATTGGGCAAGCGGTGCAGTTTGTCACCAGGGTTGATACGCTCCGGGCTGTATCCACAGAAAAAATCCTGGTTGAATACAAGGCCACTGACCCGCTCAAGGACAGGCACGCATACCTCTTCAGTAGCCCCGGGGTAAACCGTGGACTCGTAGATGACCACATCGCCCTGCTTGAGCACCTTGCCGACTGTCTCACTGGCTTTGATAAGCGGTGTAAGGTCGGGGCGCTTGGCACCGTCAACCGGCGTTGGTACGGTGACGATATAAACTTGCGCCTTGCGAAGATCTTCGACATCGCAGCTGTAGGCAAGATGCACAGCAGCCTGGAGCTCCTCTGGGGCGCACTCCAATGTATGGTCGTGTGCCTGGCGGAGCTGGTCAATACGCGATGGCTGGATATCAAAGCCGATGACCGTACGCCGCTTGCCGAACTCGACGGCAAGGGGCAGGCCGACGTATCCAAGACCAATGACGGCTATTGTCTTGTTTCCAAAATCCATTGCGATGCAGATTCCTGTCAATTCGTTCGAGCGAGCAGTATTGCGCTCGTCAGGCGGGTCAAAGGGCGGATTTTCCCACACAGGTAACATGCAAGAAAGCTTTTTTGCCGCAGCCTTCGCCCGGTTCTTTGCCGTGCAACCTTCACGGTAGGTGGTTCAATCCGAAGGGTTACCGGCCTTGAAGCCAATCGCCAGAGCAATCAAGGGCACATAAGCCACGAACAGCCCGACAATGCCACTTAACCAGCCTTGGACGATGGCGGCAGCCAGCGGGGCCAACCACCCCAGGTTTATCAATATGACTACGCTTGTTACTCGGGCATGGCTTGTACAGCGGCGGGCAGCGTGTTGGTAGGCGTGACTGCGATGGGCCTCGTACACTTTTTCGCCCCGTGCCAGGCGCACCAATAATGTGAGGGTCGCATCTACAATAAACACCCCCAGCACGGTAAGCCAGGCCCAGAAATACGACTGCGCTACGCTACCGGACCAGACTGCGATCAGCGCCAGCATTGCTCCGAGAAAGCCGCTGCCGGCATCCCCCATGAAAATACGCGCCACGGGGAAGTTCCAGAGCAAGAACCCAAGCGCGCTGGCGGCTACGAGATACGCGACCCATGCCAGGGTTAGATCCCCGTGAAGTGTCGCCAAGGTACCCACTACGAGGCCAGCACAAACGGCCTGCCCACCTGCGATACCATTTATGCCATCCATAAAATTGTAGAGGTTCAACATCCAGACGCCGAATAGTAAACCCAGCCCCCATAACAACCATTGCGCCTGTAGATGGATAGGCCCAAGATCAAGCGTTGGCAGCTGACCAATACTGTATAGGCCCAAAGCAATTGCACTAAAGTGCGCCATTAGGCGCCAGCGCGCAGGGATATGCCCGTGGTCATCCAGAAACCCGGTAACCGCAACCAGGACCCCTGCACCGATAAGGCCCACGCCTGGCAGTGCCAAGCTGGTAAATGCGACTTTGCACGCCAGCAATGCCCCCAATAGCGCGGCAACGATCGCCACGCCGCCGCCTCGCGGCGTAGGCAACGTGTGAGAGCTGCGCGCATTGGGGATATCCACCAAATGGCGCGCGAGTGCGTAGCGACGCAACGCACCGGTCAATAAGAAACTGACCGCAAAGGTGACGCACAATATAATCATCAACATCGCCCACATCACTTCTTGAACCCTGCAACCGTGCGCACCAGCGCGAGCTCCATTGACACGGGCGGCACCCACCCAAGCAGCGCTTTGTTTGAACTGATATCTACTTGAAGGCTGCCAAGCAGCCGACTGGCCACAGCGCCCTTGCCTGCTACCTGTGCCAATGCCATCAGCCAGCGGCCCGGTATGGGCAGCAGCCAAGCATGGCGCCCCAGAGCGGTACCCAGTGACCGCACAAGAGTAAAGGTAGAGACGTCATTGCCATCACTGGCGAAAAACACCTCACCGGCGGCCGCAGGATGCTTAAGTACACAATCGATCAAACTTACGAGATTCTCCAACGCAACCAGGCTACGCAAATTACGCGCCCCGCCCAGAGGCAGTGGCCAACCACGTGCGACTGCCTGAATTAAGCGGCGAAAATTGGCCTTTACCCCCGGGCCGTATATCAACGGCGGTCGAATAACCACCACGGCCATACCGGTTTGCCGTTCAATGTCACGCAGTCCCTCCTCGGCTTCCCATTTTGAAATCCCATAAGCGTCTACTGGGCAGGGAACCTCGTGAGGCACGAAAGGCGCACGGCCGTCGGTAGTTTCGCCGTTAACCTTGACCGAGCTGATGAAAACGAACCGTTTGACACCAAGCGCCGCACATTGCCTTGCCAAGGCCAATGTACCCTCGACGTTTACTTGCCGGAACGCGGCAAGCGGATCGATAGCCTGCTCATTCATCACATGCACGCGCGCCGCGGTATGCACTACGGAAGTCACATCCGTAAGGGCGGGTGCCCAGTCCGTGTCAACCCCAAGGTTTCCAACTTCAGTACAGTCGACGCCTTGAGCCAGTAATTGAGCACAGGGCTGGCGCACGGCGGCGCGTACTCGACCATGACGATGCAAATGATCAACTACTGCCCGACCTACGAAGCCAGTCGCCCCCGTCACTAGCGTTATTCCCTCAGCCATCGCACAACCGCCCCCACACCGTTGGCTTCGAATACCAGTCAGGCCCCATATGAGTTGCACGCATCGATCACCCGCTGAACGTCTTCATCGCTAAGCACCGGGCTGATTGGCAAACTGATCACCTGGTCATGGATTTGCTCGGTCACCGGCAAGCTCAAGTGAGCCAAGGCAGGGTAAGCTTTTTGCCGGTGGGGAGGGACAGGATAATGAATCAAGGTTTGTATGCCGCAGGTGGCCATGTGTTGCTGGAACCTATTACGGTCGCCCACCCGGATTACGAAAAGGTGCCAAACGTGGTCCAGGGCGTCGGAAGCTTGGGCTGATGAGGCTGGCAACGTTAGTGCAGGGTGCTGGATATCCTGAGCATATCGACCCGCGATTTCACGACGGCGTGAAGTCTGCGCATCGAGGTACTTCAGCTTTACACTTAACATCGCCGCTTGGATTTCATCCAGGCGGCTGTTGACGCCCTGAATATCATTCAGATACTTGACATGCGACCCATAGTTACGCAGCGCCTGCAATGTGCTTGCAAGCTGAGGATCGGACGTGGTAATCGCGCCAGCATCACCCAATGCGCCAAGATTTTTCCCCGGGTAAAAACTGAAGCCTGCGGCATCCCCCCAGGCACCCGCTCGTATACCGTTGCGCTGGGCGCCGTGGGCCTGCGCCGCATCTTCGAGCATTAGCAGGCCATACTTCTCGGCCAAGGCACTTAGCGCTTCGACATCAGCCAACTGCCCATATAAGTGAACGGCAAGGATGGCGCGCGTACGCTCGGTAATAGCTTGTTCAGTGTTTATCGGGCAGAGATTGTAGGAAGCAAGATCTGGCTCCACCAAAACCGGTATAAGTCGGTTTTCGGTAATCGCCAATATAGATGCAATGTAGGTATTGGCAGGCACGATGATTTCATCGCCCTCCCTAAGCTTACCCAAGTGCAACCACGCGCGTAGCGTAAGGACCAACGCGTCGAGACCATTGGCGACACCGATACAGTGACTGGTTTGGCTGTATTGAGCGAAGGCCTGTTCGAACTGTTGCAGTTTCTGGCCTTGGATGTACCACCCAGACTGAATGACCTCTGAAGCAGCAGCGGCCAGTTCATCTGCCATGGAGGCATTGATAGCTTTCAAATCCAGAAAAGGGACCACAACCGAAACTCCATACAAATAAGGGAAACCATGCCACACGATGCACGATGACGATGCGCTGGACGAACAGGCGAACCCGGGCTCGCCGCACGGCCGCGACACCCCAAGGGGGGGCGACAAGGCTATCACACCCCGCCCATAGTCTCAGCGATCTTCTCGTACTGTTCGCCTCACCTTCGCTAGTGCATCAACAAGCGCCTTCCATACAACGAAACGCGCTGCGTTAAGCCACTGACAAAAGCAAGCTGATCAGGCAACCCAAATCGCCTATTTGCCGGAGGGCTAAGCCGTACAGACCTCGCCGTGCACCGGCATCGTATCTACCTTGTCAGAGCCTCGAACGGCTACCGAAAAAGTACCTTCCACAGGTTATACCGTATCGCCTACCGGAACACTGGTTTTACCGAGACCGAGTCGGGGTGATTGACCAGATCTCACCGACCTCACACTCGAGAGACTTACAGCCAGTAGCGCGCCAATCAAAAACCAAAATAGTCGTTGATATAGCATTTCGTGAAACAGGCTCATGAGTGAGAAGGAGAGCATCAGCAGGATCAGCCCATTATTGCGGACCCGGCTAATTTTATTACGGAAAGCAAAGGTACATACACCGACGAAAGCCACCAGAAAAGCGATAGCCCCTAACAAGCCTACTTCAACCAGTAACCACAACAAAGTGTTATGCACGACGATTGGGAAACCAAACCACGCGGGGCTCTCTTTTATAAAATATCCCAAACCATGACCGACTACCGGAGCCTCCAACCACAGCTCAGTCGACTTTTTGATAAGTTGCCAGCGTAAGGCATCACTACTAGCCTCCGAGAATCCAGATGAAGGAATCGGATGAAGCGAACTTAGCGCTTCACTGCTGGTTGCCGGAGGGGTACCCGACTTTTCACGACTTTCTTGAGAAGATTCAGACCCAATTATCGGGTAAGGCAGGTTCAACACGTGATTGCGGGCTTGCGAACTCTCAAGCGCAGAAGCGGCGTGATCAACTTGCAACAGTTTGATCATGCTCAAGGCAGTGGGCACATACGCAATGGCAGCGCACAGCAATGCGCTGCCCACCGCTGCTGCCAGCACCGAGCGCCACGGCATGAGCCGCCGACCAACTACAAATAGCAACAGGCAAAATGCCACTGCAATACCCGTTCGTGAATACGTATAGTAAAGGCCGGCAAGCATCCATGCCAATGATAGCGTGAACAGGGTTTCACAGGAGATACGAGGAAAAGCTTTCAACCTTTTCCCCTTATACATCGGAAAGAATCCGACAAATACAGAACACACTGCCAAAATCTGGAAGGCCAACGCATTCCGATTACCCGAATAACCTTCAACTGATGAATTGTACCCTTTCCATTGGATGATGTGCTCCAGGTGAAGCGACCGCAGGGCAATTTGCACGACCAGTATCGAGCAGAGTATGACGACCATGGTTTCCACAATGCGCCTTATGCCACGCACTCCGAAATAGGACGTACAAAGATAACCGGCAGCTAAGAAACCGAGCAGCACCGCCCAGCCGAAAAGCTTTCCAACGGCCCAGGCACTACTGCCAAAGCTGAACCAACCATGCAAAAAGCCCAGCCCCAACACCATTGACATTATCAGTAGAAAACCATTGAACAGCTTGATTCGCCAGTGTGGCAACGTGCGCATAAAAATGGCATTCAACCCCACCGCCGCCAGCGCAAGCACTGCAAAAGGGTCGGAAAGGTTGATGTTTATTACAGTATCGCCAACGGGCAGATGCACTTGGAACAATATCAACGTGGCTACACCGAAGCAGAGCAGCCACGCGGCTGCAGCTTCGACCCCACTAGGAGCCGGCACAACCAACTCATTTCTATCAAACACAGTTACGAGGTTATTTGCTGGCTTGCGCCACATCGCAAAAGGCGCCATCAGAAAAATCGCACTGATTGACAGCACCCCACAGAGGATCGAGGCCGCCAATGCTTTTTCAGAGTTCACGCCCCACAAGCCCAGCGCATATACCGAGACCACTTCACGGGGCCCCCACCCGCCGAAGCTTATCGGCAAACCGGCTACGAATGATACGATTGCCGCAGCAGAGAACAGCGCCATCCAACTTATACCCGGCGCGACAAAATGGAACAAAATGGCAAAACTACTCAACATCAGTGCCGAACTGACCAAGGTAATCAGAATGGCTTCGATAAGTTTGGAAAAGCTTTTCCCGGTAAACAGCTTTTTCAAGATGACAATTTCAAAACGACTTATTGAAACTACGAAGCTGAGCACGACAGCAAAAACGATAATCGGCACTATCTCGCCAACAGGAACAAGCGATATGTAATCAGCAGCCACTACGCCCAATAGATAGGTCGCCCCTATGCAGGCCAGGATTGCACTAACGCCCCCTACCAAAATACGCTCATAACCTGAGATAACCGCGTTCTCTACCGCCGTGATGCCTGCTGACTGTAAAACTGCCTGACGCCCAGCAACTTGGCCGAACAACGGAATGACCAGAAGGGAAGCAATATTGGCGATAATGCTAGCCCTGACGATAAGCCACCAAGGTAAATCAAACCCTAAGTGTGAAAGAATTCGCCAATAGCGATAAACCACGACCCACGCATTGATAATTAGCAGGCCCAGCACGATACCGCTTACGCCAAGAGGAAACTCTTTTAATTGTTCGGCTACCTGGCGGGCATCAAAGTGTCGAAGCAGCAGGAACATGGCAAGCAATGAAAAACAAAAAACCCCATATTTCTTCAAACGCCGAACGTTATTCATAGAACCAGCTTGACCTTTTATTTTAACCCTCGCAAGGCTCATTTCATCATGAACACTTATTCAGTGAAGGCTTATATATGTGCAATTTCGCAAAATGTATAACACAGCTTGACGACACCAGCAAGCCAGTTTTTTTTAAAAAGCGAATTGATGGCTAAAAGTATGTCAAAAATTATCGCCCAAACGGAAAATTCGGTTAACTGTGCCCAGACAGAAGGGATGCAACGCGCCTTCCCTTTTTATAGGTGCCGCGGTTGAAAATGTCATTATTTCGAAATCAACATATGAATATGATGGCGCGCGCTGAGTGGCAGATTGCAATAAGTGGGGCAGTGAGGCTCTAACAAAGCAATAAAACAGTCGTTTGCGTAAGAGCCGCGCCGCTTCGCGCGACTCGTCGCCTCCTAAGCCGCTTAAGCAACGGCCCTTTGACTTTATAAAGAATGCCGCTATCGATATAGGCGTGGCGGCTCTAAAACAAGCCTTATTAGGCGCTGACGCTTATCGTACCTGTTGAAATGCTGCACAAAGCGTTCCGACTGCACAGTGCCGGACACACGCAGCGGTATGTTTCAAACCAGGCCGTACAGTACAACCCAAATGCTCTCCGGCCACACAGATTCAGTACAAGTGCCATCTCGGTTCGTAACTGTTTTATCGTTCCCGCCCACCGGAGTGAGCGGCTCACCAATAGGCAAGCTCGTAACCTCAGCACCCGTTTACCACCCACTACGCACCTCAACACTCCACACTCACCTGATCGCCGAACACCTCGCGCAGGCGGCGCTGCAGCGCAGCTTTGGCGCCGGGCTCACCATGCACTAGCCTCACTTGCTTCAATGAGGGCCCGATCGCTTCAGCAAAGGCAACCAACCCTGCCTGATCGGCATGCGCCGAATACCCCTCGAGGCTGTGCAGCCGCGCGCGTAGCGTATAGGCCTCTCCGTCCAAATCAACTTTGACAAACCCTTCTGCGCCCTGCGCAGCTTTTAGCACGGCCCCAGGAGTGCCTCGGGCCTGATACCCTGTGAACAGCAGGTTATGACGCGGGTCGGGCAACATGCGCTTAAGGTAATTAACAATCCGCCCACCACTGCACATCCCGTTACCTGCAATAACGATGGCCGGGCGTACTGTGCTGGCCAGATAGTTGACGACATGCACATGCTGCTCATGGTTGTCGATGGTCAGCAGTTGTGGGAAAGATAGCGCTTGGCCATCCGCCGCTTGGCTCGGCCAGTACGTATGTAGATTCCTATAAGCCTGAGTAATGCGGCTGGCCAGGGGCGAGTCTAGTATCACAGGCAGCTGAGGCCAGTTCAGCGGTTGCTGGCCGCAGCCAGGCTCGTAGCCCAGTCGCTTGTGCTCCAGTATCTGCGCCAACTCCAATAGCAGCTCCTGGGCGCGCCCAAGGCTGAACGCGGGAATCAATAATGTGCCCTGGTCAGACAAGGCCTGATCGATCACCTTCTCCAGCTGGGCCACGCGGCCTGCCGGGCTTGTGTGCAACCGGTCTCCATAGGTGCTTTCAAGCACCAGCGTGTGAGCGGGGCCCGGTGGCGTGAGGGGCCATGACAGGGGGGAATTGCCGGCCCCCAAGTCACCCGAAAATACTACCCGCCAACTAGTATCGGTCGCGCCATCGCTCAATTCGCACTCAACCCATGCTGAACCCAGTAGATGCCCGGCACGCTCCAGTTTCAACCGCACCAATCCTCTTTGACCGTTGCGTACCTCGTGGTACTCGCCGAAACGCAACGGCACGATCCGCTCACTCAGCAACGCGAGAAACCGCTTCATTCTTTGCGGATCGCTACCATATTCAAGCTTCCACGCATCCTCCAGCATCAGCGGCAGCAGCACTGCCGAGGGCTCACTGCATAGGATAGGCCCGCTGAACCCTTCCGCGAGCAACTGAGGTATGCGGCCAATATGATCGAGGTGGACGTGGGTGACGACCAAAGCCGCCACCTGCCGAGCATCAAAACCTAAAGCATTATCGCTGGGTTGCTCAACGCCTTGATATGCACCGCAGTCGATCAACAGGCTGCGCCCCTCAGCCAGATGAAGCTGATGGCAGGAGCCGGTGACGCCCAGGTGCCCACCGTGGTGGGTAATACGAGGATGTTGCATAGCCAATACACTCTAATGCGGGGGGCGCTATTGGGGCGCAATTCCCTCATAGGTTCTATCGGCAAGACTCTGAAACCTCTGCGTTGCAGTCATCGTCGTCTTTCTGCTGTCGTAAAGCGGTAGCTTCACAATGCTGGCATAACGCCCCAGGGTCCATCGCAGGTTACAAGAAGGTATTGAATGAAACACGTTTGGCTCATGTTGTGCCTGACCACGGTCGCTGGATGTGCGGCCACTTCCGAAACAACTGTCCACCGCGGCCACAAAGGTGTGCACATCAGCTGTTCGGGCCTCAGCTCGTCTTGGGACCGCTGCTATACAAGCGCCGCCGTTGCCTGTGGTAATGCAGGGTATCGAGTGATTGCGCGTTCCAGCCAGCATGGCGAGGACGAAGACAGCGGCCTTCTGGGTTTCAACCCCGCAGGCCTGACAACCCGGACGATGGTGGTGATGTGTACGCAGTGATGGGTCAGGCAGGCGGCGCCTGAACCGCCCGCTGAGCCAAGGCAGCGCGCCGTACCCTGCGGCGCCCGCGCGCGGCAATGAGCCAGCCGATCACAGGGCCCACGACCATGCCCAGAAGAAACGCCAGGATGACGACGACAGAAACCGGCCATTGAGGCGTCGAAAAGCCTAGGAAAGATACTTCGACACTTTGCTGATTCTCGAGCACGAACAGCAAGCATGCAGCAGCGGCTAGCAGGCCGAGGGTAATGCCCAAAAGGCGCTTGAAATGATTCACATAAGTCTCCTCTCTGACTGTTGCCGCCTCAGACAGGGCTTTCGCCTTCTTCATTGACGCGATCGCGCAATTCCTTACCCGGCTTGAAATGCGGCACGAACTTGCCATCGAGTGTTACGGCCTGGCCGGTTTTCGGGTTACGCCCCACACGAGGCGACCGGTAGTGCAAAGAGAAACTGCCAAAGCCACGAATTTCGATGCGTTCGCCCGTTGCCAGCGACTGAGACATCTGCTCGAGCATGGTCTTGATAGCCAGCTCCACGTCCTTTGAGGAGAGTAGACCCTGGTGGGTAACGATACGTTCGATCAGTTCCGACTTCGTCATGGTTTTCCCTTCTTTATCAAGAAGCTAGGCACCGCCAGAAAGGTTGTAGCACGGTGATCGCTTTTTGAACAGCCCGGGATTGACTTTTTGCCGGATCCGCGTAACCGATACGGCTAGCGCTGGGTTGGGGCCGGGCTTGAATTTCATCGCAAGGCTAAAAAATACCCAGCTCGGCCGGGATTGACACTTTCGGGAACCACCGCACACTAGCAACAGAGCCGGCGTGGGGTCGGTGGGTTGGGGCTAGGGTGAAACATGCTGGGTGGGTTTCCAAAAAAAGACCGAATTCTTGTTTTCGGCGCGGGCTCGGGGGGGGCAAACTTCTACAAGCGCAACCGCAGCCGTTACCAGGTACTGGGTTTCATCGACAATAACCAGGCGCGCCAGCAAGAGACGCTATTCGGCAAGCCTATTCACGGGCCTCACCAACTGGCAACGTTGGGCTACGACAAGATCATCATCGCCAGCGACTACTTTCGCGAAATCCATCCGCAATTGATTTCATTGGGTATCCCGGAGAAATCCATCGAGATATTCAACGCCCAGGTGCAGCCGGAGTTCAACCTCAGGCAGCGCTTGATGAGCACGTTGTGGCACCAGGCCAACGAGCTCATCTGCCGGGCCGAAGGGCCGCTGTCAGCCTTGGTGTTCTGGTTCACCTATAAAGGCTGGCAGCGCTCTGCGCAGCCGATCAAGCGGCGCAAGCTGCAATGGCTGGATCAGACATCGGAGTTTCACGCCCACACCTTCAGGGGCGCGCTCGAGACGACCGTCCAGGGCCCGACGTTGGTCGGCCAGCCCCCGATCCCTACACCCGTAACGCTTCCGGCGGTGGAGCTTCACCGCTTCGTCGACGGGCGCGTTGGCACTGTGTCGCGCTCGGTAGAGCTGCGTGATGGGCGAGTCATCGTAGAGCGCGTGACCACAACCACTCCCCGCAATGCAGACTACAGCGTGGCGCACCTGCACTACCATGGCGAAACCCTCGCGCTGGTGCGTAGCAGTGAGCCGGAACTGCTTGAAAAGGGCGTGCTGATCAACGGCTGCAGCGAGACCAACTATTACCATTGGGTGCTGGAAATTCTTTCGCAGCTGCAGTTCATCGCCGAGCTGCCAGCGCACTACGATGACTACCCGATATTGATTTCCAGGCACTGCGAGAAAATCCCTTCGATCAAAGCACTGTTCGACACCCTGGACATCGGCCGGCCGGTCGTCTTTCTGGATACCCTCTCGCGCTACGAAGTCCGTGATCTGCTGCTGATCACTGCCCCCAACAACATGATTCCCAACTTCAAGAACAGCGTCAGCAATACCACAGCCAGCAATTTCGCCCGGCCCGAGTCGGTGGCGTACCTGCGTGAGCGAGGCTTGTCGCTGCTCGGGCCAGGTACCCGCGCGCCAACACCCCGGCGCGTTTTCCTTGCCCGCAAGGGCTTTCTACGACGCTACAACCAGGACGAAGTCATAGCCTTGCTACAGGAGGCAGGCTTCGTGCCGGTGTACCTTGAAGACCTCGACTTCACGGAGCAGATCGCCACCCTCGCCCATGCCGAAATGATCGCAGGCCCCACAGGCGCGGCCTGGACCAATCTGCTGTTCGCAGCCCCCGGTGCCAAGGCACTCTGCTGGATGGCCGAGGAGTACGGGCAATTGTCGTGCTTTTCGAACCTGGCCAGCATGGTGGGCGTAGATATGGAGTTCATCACCTTCCCCACCGGCGCGCAGGACTCGCGCGAGCTTTACTACAAGAGCTACCAATTGGATATCACGCACGTGCGCGCCTGGCTTCACCGCCATGTCGGCATCGAAGGCAATGCCTGAAGCCGAATGCACTGGCGGCTAATCCTCACCCCGCATCGGCCGATATCCATCACAGCACCCCCTACAACCGAGGCTGGCCTCTCATGCAAAGCTGCATCAACAACCTGATCGAGCACGGCGCCCATCTGTTCGGCGAGATCCTCGAACCCGAACCGGTAAAGGCGCTGTACCGTGACATGGTTGCAGCCCGCGCCTTCGATGCCAGCCTGTTCATGAGCGAAGCGGAGTATCTGGCTCAAGAGAACCACTTCAACGCCAACCCCACCCCGGCCTTCAACTTCCTCAATGCGTTCGAAGATCAACTACGCTTCATCGAACAGGACCCGCGCCTCCAAACACCCTTGCAGGAGCTGCTTGGTGAAGACTACGACATCATCATCAAAAAGGCGGTGTGCGGCGTGCCCGACGCTTGGCTACCTGGCTGGGTGCGTGAACGTATTCGCGATGTGAATGTGGCGAACCTCGGGCCCTATATAAAAAAGCCGTTTCGCGATATCACTTACTTTCGCGGCATCGACTTTCACCAGGACATCATCGATTGGCCCCAGGGCCGTGTCGAACAAGACCCGTCGACCTTCCTGACGCTCTATGTGTACCTGCATGAGGTCGGTGAGCACGATTCGCCCTTGCACCTGATACCAGGCTCGCACCGATTTGGCGCAACATTGTTCCCGCACCGACTGGAAGCCGTCGGGCATGGCCGCTGGCGCTATACCGATGACCACGGCAACCAAATGCAGTGCGAAGATCAAAAGCTACTGGGCGGGCCGGGTTATGTCGGACTGTGGCATAACTGCACACTACACGGCACGCGCCCTGTAACGCATGAGTCTGAGCAGTTCAGGCTATCACTCCGCTATCTGTTGGGGCGATCAAAAAATCATCGAGGCACGAGCGCCATTGATGGCGTAAATCGTACGCTGCGAGGTCAGCTTGAACCGCAGGTTACACGGCGCGACCTTAACGATAAGGGTATTGCCCGTATTCGCGGTAATATCATCAATTCCGAAAAATGACGCCCAGTATCGCGTATAGATGAGAGAGTGCCCACCTTGAAAATCCAGTTCCTTCAACTACAAGCTCATGGCGATGAGCGTGGCTCCCTGATAGCACTGGAGGAAGAAAAGAACATTCCATTCACCATCAAACGGGTTTATTACCTTTTTGATACCGGCGAAGGGGTACGGCGTGGGTTCCATGCACACAGGTCACTTAAGCAGGTTGCAATCGCCGTCCGTGGTTCCTGCCGTTTCTTGCTTGACGACGGCAAGGAAAAAATCGACATCCGCCTTGATCACCCCCAGCAGGGGTTATTGATAGAGTCGTTTGTATGGAGAGAAATGTACGACTTCTCACCAGACTGCGTGCTGATGGTCCTTGCAGACAATCTTTATGATGAGTCCGATTATGTGCGGGACTACGCTACCTTCTTGCAGATAGCTGAGCAGGGACAGCCCATCGGCAGTAGCCGATGAGTGCTCACCCGCCCCTCTCTGACTCACCAGCCGGAGACCTCCAAGGATGACGAGCCCTCTCTACGCCCCCATCGGCTTCTTCCTCCACGCCGCCGAGCTGTTCAACCATTACCAACCCGTGTGGCGGCTGCTCGGTGCCGATGCGTTCGATATCATCCTGCACGGCACCGACCACGAGCGGCTCGAAACCCTGACCCTGGCTACCGAAGCCGGCTACCGCTGCGTTGAAAGCGAAACGGTCATCGAAGCGGGCCACACCTACGACATCGTGGTCTCCAACCTCAGCATGTTCGACCACCTTGACCAGCCCATCATTCACGTTCTGGGCCACCGCCGCGTGCGCTTCATGTACGCGTTGGGCAAGGCAAAGCACAATTTCGCCGACTGGAACCGCCATTACGACCTGATCCTGTGCTTTGGCCCCTGGCAGGCCGAGCGCATGAAACAGTGCAGTGATGCAGTGACCTTCCAGATGGGCTACCCGCGCTACGACGCCTATTTCCGCCAGCCAGAGTTGCTCGGCAGCTGCCCCCCGGGCCTGGAAGGCGTGCTGGCCCCTGAAAAAAAGACCGTGCTATGGCTCCCAACGTGGATGGAATTGTCCTCGGTAACCCGTTTTGCCGATGCCATGGCAGCGCTGTGTGATGACTATAACGTCATCGTCAAGACGCACCCCCTCTCCCACGAAGCCGAGCCGCAGGTACTGGAAGTGCTTGGCCAGTATCCCTTTACGGCAGTGATCACGACCGTCTACGACAACCTTGCATTGTTTCGCTGCGCAGACTTCGTGGTCGGCGACTACGGCGGCACGCCCTTCGGCGCGCTGTACCTGGACAAGCCCCTGCTATTGCTGAACGTACCCGCTGCGGCGGAGGATGCGTTGACCGGTGATAGTTCTCCGGATGTGCTGCTGCGCCACGATATCGTCAACCTTGACGAAGACTGCCGTTGGGCATTGCCAACGCTGCTCGCCGACGATGCCCTGTGGGCTGAGCAGGCTGGCATCAGGCAACGGCTGCGGCACAAGTACTTCGTCAACAGCTACGGGTTTTCAGCAGAAATGGCAGCAATGGCGTTGTGCAATCTCGAAACCCTGCTCCAACAAGGATAGCGCCATGGTGATCTGGTTGGTGGGCCTCTCCGGGGCGGGTAAAACCACCTTGGGCCGTGCGCTGTATGCCAGCCTCAAGGCCGAGCGCCCGCAAACGGTGTTCGTCGACGGTGACGAGATCCGCGCCCTGTTTCGCCACGACCAGCGAGCCGATGCCTACACCCTGGCAGGCCGCCGTGTGAATGCCGAGCGGATCCAGGCGCTGTGCGGCTGGCTAGACGGCCAAGGGATCGACGTGGTGTGCTGCATCCTGTCGGTATTCGAGGATGTCAGTGAGCAGAACCGCGAGCGTTTCTCGGCCTATCGCGAGGTGTTCGTCGACGTGCCGTTAGCCACTCTCATCGACCGAGACGACAAACAGCTCTACCAAAGCGCCCTGCGCGGCGAACGGGCGCACGTGGTGGGGGTAGACATCCCTTACAGCCCGCCGCCGTCCCCGGACCTCACGCTGCACAACAGCCAGCTCGCCGAAGACATTCCTGGCTACGTTGCGCAGATGCGCGCCATGATCGGACCCTCACCATGCCTGTGACCTACCGCTACACCGAGGGGGACCTGCTTGAAACCCCCCAGCACTACCGCTACGCCGCGTACGAAGGCCAAGCGTTCGTTGCCGCCTGGAAAGCCGCACGCCGGCAAGCCTGTAACGCCTTGCCGGCGCCCGAGGCGATGCCCCTGCCCGAAACGGGCCAGGCCGACGCACAAGACACCGAAGCGTTGCTCATGCAGCTTTGCCGAGGCCTTCGGTGCATGCCGCTGGGCGAGGTGCCGGGGGCGCAATACTGGCTACCGCGGTTGGTCAAGAAGTTCGAGGTCAGCAAACGCCTGTACAGCGGCTACACACTCGAAGCGCCCCACGCTGCATTGCCGGGCAGCGGCTATCGTGCGCTCGCCCCTTACCTGCTGCTGGCCGAGGCGATGATCCACGCTTGGCGAGCCGAAAAGGCCGCCTGGTACCTCAGCGCCCTGCTCAAGCTCAATGACACCTTGATTTCCCAGCTCCCGCGCATGGCCGCCCCCTATGGAGCGCACTTAGCCTGGCTGCTTGAGAGCGAACAACAACTGATCGCGCAGGTCGCCCCATGACGCCACCTCGGCTGTTACTGCTATGCGCCCACACCGCCCGCTCGGTAGCTTACCTGCAAGCCCTGGCCGCCGCCGGCCTGGTTCCCGATCACATCATCGCCTATGGCCAAGCGGCGCCGCCGCCGCATGTCACGCGGCACGCGCAGCATCACGAGAATTGCGGGTTGGTTCTGCCGCAACTCGATGAAAGCCTGATTGGCTGCCTGGAGCGCCTGGGCTGGGCTTACGAGCGTTGCAGCAGCGATATTCTGGACAGCACCGAGCTGCTGGGCTGCATCGAGCGCGGCAAAGCCGACCTGATCGTCTATTCCGGCCAGGGTGGCCAATTGGTGCCCCCTGCCCTGCTGCAGCGCTGCCCCGTGCTGCATGTTCACTCAGGCTGGCTACCCGATTACCGCGGCAGCACGACGCTCTATTACCAGATCCTCGAGCAGCGCCAATGCGCTGCCAGCGCGTTGTTGCTCAATGAAACTATCGACACAGGCCCGGTGGTGGCCCGCAAGCACTACCCGTTGCCCGCGGCCGGAATGGACGTGGACTACCTCTACGACAACGCCATCCGGGCCGACCTGCTGGTCGAGGTGCTGCTACGCTGGCGTGCAAACCCTGCCTCCCTGGCGCCGCTGGCCGACCCTTCGTTCGCCGAAGAGCAGCCGCCCTACTACATCATTCACCCGTTGCTCAAGCACCTGGCCCTGCTCACCATCGACCAGCAGGAGCCGGCCTGTGAGTGACACCCTGATCGCCTTTGGCACCAAGGCCGAAACCCTCGAACGCCTGCGCCCGTGGCTCAAGCGGTCGATAATTCTTCCCCAGCTCGCCTTCAGCACCACCCAGTGGCGCGAGTCACCCGCGCCGCTGCTGGCTAGCGCCGCCCACCTCGCGGGGGATGGCGCACTCATCGTGCGCAGCAGTGCCAGGGGCGAGGACGGCGCGGCCCAGTCGATGGCCGGCGCTTTCAGTAGCTGCCTGAACGTACCGACCCGCGAATTGCCGTCAGCCATCGAGCAAGTCATCGAGTCCTTCGCCGAGCACCCCGGCGAAGGCCATCAGGTGCTGATCCAGCCGATGCTCTCGGGCATTCAGATGAGCGGCGTGGTCATGACGCACGATCTGGAGCACGGCGCACCCTACTACGTGCTCAATTACGATGACGAAAGCGGCAAGACCGACACCATCACTGGCGGCACAGGCATCCACAAGACCGTACTGATTTACCGCGACGCACCGGCCCAGCAGGTGCACTCGCCCCGCGTACGCGCAGTGCTCGATGCCTGCCGCGAGCTTGAGCCGTTATGCGGTGGTGTGCCACTGGATATCGAGTTCGCGGTAGATCACCAGCAACAGGTCTATGTGCTGCAAGTGCGCCGGATCACCCTGAGCAATACTTGGCACCCGGTGACCGAACGCCGGGTGGCGCGCCAGCTGGAACACGTGCGCAGGTTTCTGGCCGAACGCCTGGCGCCCCAGCCGGAGCTTCACGGGCACGCTACCGTGCTCGGCGTGATGCCCGACTGGAACCCGGCTGAAATCATTGGCACCACGCCACGACCCCTCGCGGCGTCGCTGTATAGGTTTTTGGTAACTGACAGCACGTGGCGCGAAGCTCGCGCTGCGATGGGCTACCAGGCGCCGCCAAGGCAGCGTCTGATGGTCACCCTTGGGCACCACCCCTACATTGATGTGCGTTGCAGCTTCAACTCGTTCCTGCCGGCCGGCCTGGCGCCGCAGGTATCGCAGGCGCTCGTCGACGCCTGGCTGGCGCGGCTGAAGGAGAACCCTGAATTTCACGACAAGGTGGAGTTCGATATCGTCCCCACCTGCCTGGACTTCACCTTCGACCAAGACTTCCAGGCGCGTTACCCGCAAGTGCTGGATGCAGGGCAGTTTGAAAGTTACCGCGCAGCCCTCGATGCCCTGACACGCAATGCAGTCATGGCACAGCACGGCCCCGGCTCCTTACCAGGGGCACTGGCGCAGGTGCGTGAGCGCGAACGCTTGCAAAGCGCCTCGAGCGGTGCTGCGAACCTGAGCAACATCGAGCGGCTGCTGCAGGCCTGCCGGGCTCACGGTACCTACCCCTTCGCGGTATTGGCTCGCCATGCATTCATCGCCGAGGCACTGATGCGCTCGGCCTGCCGGCGCGGTGCACTGGCTCTCGAGCGCCTGCAGGCGTGGAAGCAGTCTATCGAAACGGTAACCACCGAACTGGCCCGGCATTACGCTGAAGTCTGCAATGGCCAGGCCTCCTCTGACCGCTTCTTGCAGCGCTTTGGCCACCTGCGCCCCGGCACCTATGAAATCACCTCGCTGCGTTATGACGAACGCCATGATCTGTTCGCTGCACAGCCCGTAGCGCCTCTTGAGGAGGCACCCCGCCCAGCGGCCTTCGCCCTGAGCGATGGAGAAACACTGGCGCTGCAAGCCTTGCTTGACGAGCACGGCTGGCCCTTGCCACCGGCCACGCTGCTGGCCTACGCCAGCCAGGCCATTCAGGCCCGTGAATACGCCAAGCTGATCTTCACACGTGATTTGTCCGACGCCCTGAAAGCGCTGGTGAACTGGGGCGGTGAGGTGGGGTTGGCGCGCGAAGATCTCTCGTTCCTCAACATCAACGAAATGCTCGACATGCTGAGCGTTCCGCTGATGGACGACATCGACCGGATGCTGCTGGCCCGCGCGACACAGGCGCGCAACAGTTACGAGAACGGGCTTGTGCTCAAGCTAGGGCATCTGATCGGTAGCCTGGACGATTTGGTGGTCGTGCCGCTGCACCGCAGCTTGCCCAATTACGTAACGCAGAAACACGTCGAGGCCCCTGCGGTGCAATTGCAGCAGAACTCCTCAGCCACTCTGCCACTGCAAGGCATGATCGTCTGCATCGAGAACGCCGACCCCGGCTACGACTGGGTATTCACCCGCGGCATCGCCGGGTTGGTGACCCAATATGGGGGCGCCAATTCCCACATGGCCATTCGCTGCGCCGAGTTCGGCATTCCTGCGGCCATTGGCTGCGGCGAGCAGCTGTTCAATCGCCTGGTGCGCAGCCGGCGCATTGCCCTGGACTGCCAAAACCGCACGCTTCAGCCGGTGTGATCCCTATGAAAAAAATCGGTGTCACTTTGCGTCATTGCTCCCCCACCGGTTACCACGAGCCACGAGATGGCATCGCACGGGATTGGTACCGGTTCTTTTCTGCGCTTGGGCTGGGGAATCGCTGGGTGCTATTGCCCAACCTGCAAGCCGACACCCCTGCCTATGCGCAGGCGCAGGGGGTAGACGCCTTGATCTTCAGCGGTGGTGATGATGTGGGCTGTGACCCGGTGCGCGATACCAGTGAGCGGGCATTGCTGGCCCATGCCATTGGCGCTCATTGGCCCGTACTGGGTGTTTGCCGGGGCCTGCAGTTGATTCACCAGCACTTCGGCGGGCAATGGGTGCCGGCCCCCACGCATATTCATGTTGCACAACGTCACGGCATAACCCTGCTCAATGCCGAGCAGCCTCTGCCGTGGGCCTGCGATCGCGAGCCACGCACCGTCAACTCCTACCACGGCAACCGACTGCTGGCCCCCACCGCTGCGCTTCGCCCCTGGGCCAGCGACGAGCAGGGCCATTGTGAAGCAGTGGTGCATGCGCATCTCAAGATAGCCGGTGTCATGTGGCACCCGGAACGCGAACCCACCCCCAGCGAGCATGACCTGCACTTGTGCCGCTGGCTTTTCGAGTAAACCTCATGCAAGCGATCATCCTTGCCGCCGGTCGTGGCTCACGGCTGGGCAATCTCACGGCCGAGCAACCCAAACCGCTGACCGTACTCGCCGGCAAGCCCCTGCTCGAATGGCAGCTGGCCGCGCTGGCTCAAGCGGGTATCGCTCCGATACATCTGGTCAGCGGCTATTGTGCCGAAGCACTTGAGCCCTATGGTGAAAGCCGGCTACACAACTCCAGGTGGGCGAGCAGCAACATGGTCCGTAGCCTGCTCAGGGCTGATACCCAGCTGGCAAGCGCGCCGGCGTTGGTGTGTTATGGAGACATCGTCTACCGGCCGGCGATCATCGAGCGCCTGGCGGCTTGCCCGGCGGCCATTGCGATCGCTTACGACAAACAATGGCTGGCCTTGTGGTCGCAACGCTTTGAGAACCCACTTAGCGATGCCGAGACCTTCAACCAGGCCGATGGGCGCTTGATAACCATCGGCGAGAGGGCGCGCGACCTTGGAGAAGTTCAGGGCCAATACATGGGCCTATTGAAGTTTAGCCCCGAGGGCTGGGCCCAGGTGCAGGCCTTGGTGGGCGAGCTGAGCCCTGAGCAGGTCGACAAGCTGGACATGACCAGCCTGCTTCGCGCCCTGTTGAGCCGCGGTGTGGCCATCGCAGCGGTCGAAGTTTCTGGAGGCTGGGTAGAGGTCGACAACCCGTCTGACATCGAGCTCTATGAGCGCCTGTTAGATAGCAAAGGCTGGGGCCACGATTGGCGGCCACTGCGATGACCGCAGGCATAAAAAAAGGGGCAGCCTAAGCTGCCCCCTTTTCTTGCTCAGTAAAACCCGAACTTAGTTCTGGTTTTCCATCTGAGCGCGGATCAGATCACCGATGGTGGTCGGGCCAGCGCTTTCGCTCTCGGCCTTGCTACGCAGGGTCTGAATCGCTTCTTTCTCGTCTTCGACGTCTTTCGACTTGATCGACAGGCTGATCACGCGCGACTTACGGTCAACGCTGATGATCTTGGCCTCGACTTCGTCGCCTTCCTTCAGCACGTTACGAGCGTCTTCAACGCGGTCACGGCTGATTTCGGAAGCTTTCAGAGTCGCTTCGATGTCGTCGGCCAGGGTGATAACAGCGCCCTTGGCATCGACTTCTTTCACGGTGCCACGAACGATGGCGCCTTTGTCGTTCAGCGAGACGAAGTTGGAGAACGGATCGTCTTCCAGCTGCTTCACGCCCAGCGAGATACGCTCACGCTCTGGGTCAACCGACAGGATGACGGTTTCCAGCTCGTCGCCCTTCTTGAAGCGACGTACGGCTTCTTCGCCGGACTCGTTCCAGGAAATGTCGGACAGGTGAACCAGACCGTCGATGCCGCCTTCCAGGCCGATGAAGATACCGAAATCGGTGATCGACTTGATGGTGCCGGAGATCTTGTCGCCCTTGTTGAACTGGCTCGAGAAGTCTTCCCATGGGTTGGACTTGCACTGCTTGATACCCAGGGAGATACGACGGCGCTCTTCGTCGATGTCCAGAACCATGACTTCCACTTCGTCGCCAACCTGAACGACTTTCGACGGGTGGATGTTCTTGTTGGTCCAGTCCATTTCGGAAACGTGCACCAGGCCTTCCACGCCTTCTTCCAGCTCTGCGAAGCAGCCGTAGTCGGTGAGGTTGGTAACGCGTGCGTGAACACGAGTGCCTTCCGGGTAGCGTGCCTTGATAGCAACCCATGGGTCTTCGCCCAGTTGCTTCAGGCCCAGCGATACGCGGTTGCGCTCGCGGTCGTACTTCAGGACCTTGACATCGATCTCGTCACCAACGTTGACGATTTCCGACGGATGCTTGATGCGCTTCCAAGCCATGTCGGTGATGTGCAGCAGGCCATCCACACCGCCCAGATCGACGAATGCGCCGTAGTCGGTGAGGTTCTTGACGATACCTTTGACCTGTTGGCCTTCCTGCAGCGATTCCAGCAGCGCTTCGCGCTCTGCGCTGTTCTCGGCTTCCAGCACGGAGCGGCGGGAAACGACAACATTGTTGCGCTTCTGGTCGAGCTTGATGACCTTGAACTCGAGCTCTTTGCCTTCCAGGTGGGTGGTGTCGCGCACTGGGCGCACGTCGACCAGCGAACCCGGCAGGAACGCACGGATGCCGTTGACGTCGACGGTGAAACCACCTTTGACCTTGCCGTTGATGACGCCCTTGACCACTTCCTCGGCAGCGAAGGCTGCTTCCAGGACGATCCAGCACTCGGCGCGCTTGGCTTTTTCGCGGGACAGCTTGGTTTCGCCAAAGCCATCTTCGACAGCGTCCAGCGCTACGTGAACTTCGTCACCGACCTTGATGGTCAGCTCGCCAGCTTCGTTGAAGAATTGCTCGAGCGGGATCACACCCTCGGATTTCAGGCCGGCGTGAACGGTCACCCAGTCGCCGTCGATGTCGACGACGGTACCGGAGATGATGGCGCCAGGCTGAAGGTTGAGGTTCTTCAGGCTTTCTTCAAACAGTTCTGCAAAGCTTTCGCTCATTTTTAATCCTGTAGTTGGGCCCAGTCACTGCCCATTCGCCACACTCCAGCCAGCGTGGGTTTCGTTCAGATAAAAGAAAGCCTACGAGGGGTAGCAGCCTAAAGCCGCCACGACTGGCCCCCGCGGGCTGTCTTGCGTCATGCGAGGCCGCGTAGCTCGGCCTCGCTCATGATTCGTTCAAGCACCTGCTCGATGGACAACTCGGTCGAATCGAGTTGTATGGCGTCGGCGGCAGGCTTGAGCGGCGCGACCGAACGCTGGGTGTCACGCTCATCGCGCGCACGGATCTCATCGAGAAGACTCGCGAGATTAACATCATCGCCCTTGGCCTTCAACTGCAAGTAGCGCCGGCGGGCACGCTCCTCAGCGCTTGCCGTCAGGAAAATCTTCAACGGGGCGTCCGGGAACACCACCGTGCCCATGTCTCGCCCGTCAGCGACCAGGCCCGGCGCTTCCTGAAAGGCGCGCTGGCGCTTCAAAAGCGCCTCACGTACCGCTGGCAACGCGGCGACGATCGAGGCGCCCGCCCCGACCTTCTCATTTCGGATCAGCCGAGCGACCTCCTCGCCCTCGAGCACGATGCGCTCGGGCTGGCCGGCACTGGCAGCGATGAACTGCACATCCAGATGCTCAGCCAGCAGCACAAGAGAAGCCTCGTTGGTCAGGTCCACGCTGTGGTTGCCGGCATTGAAAGCCAGTAGCCGGTACAAGGCGCCGGAGTCGAGCAGCCTGAACCCGAGCTTCTCGGCCAGCTTGCCCGCCACGGTGCCCTTGCCTGAGCCACTGGGCCCGTCGATGGTGATGACCGGTGCATGAAAGTTCACAGCAATCCCTCTTGTGCCACGTGCAGGCCAGCCTGTTCACACAGGCCGGTGAAATTCGGAAAATAAGTTTCGACAGTTTCGCAGCCCTTGACCCTTACAGGCCCACTCGCACGTGCTGCCGCGATGCAGAGCGCCATGGCCACGCGATGATCGCCGCAGGCATCGACCTCCCCTGCCTGGATCGTGCCGCCTTTGACCATGAACGTACCTGGCCCGGATTCGCACTGGATGCCCAGTGCGGATAAGCCCGCCGCCATCGCGCCCAGGCGGTCGGTATCGCGGGCCTGCACGGCCTGAGCTCCACGCAGGTAGGTAGTGCCTTCAGCGCAGGCCGCGGCTACCAACAATGCAGGGATCTCGTCGATCGCATTGGGCACCAGATGCTCGGGGATCTCCACCCCCTTCAGCGGTGCGGCGCGCACATGCAGGTCGGCGACCGGCTCGTTGCCGAAGCAGCGCTCGTTCACGCACTGAATGTCGGCCCCCATCAGTCGCAGGGTTTCGATTACAGCAGTGCGAGTGGGGTTGACCCCGACTGCCGGCAGCAGCAGCTCGGAACCGGGGGTAATGCTGGCTGCCACCAACAGAAAGGCAGCGGAGGACAAGTCGCCGGGAACCTTCACTTGCGCGGCGGCCAGCTCACGCCCAGGCTCGATTGCACAGACTCCGGGCGCTTGATGCACTGGATAGCCGAACGTGCCCAGCATGCGTTCGGTATGGTCGCGGGTTGGCACCGCTTCGCGCACCTGGGTGGGCCCGCTGGCATAAAGCCCTGCAAGGAGCACGGCCGACTTCACCTGGGCACTGGGCACTGGCATGTCGAAGTCGATGCCCTGCAACGGGCAGGCGCCGCGCAATCTCAGCGGGGGGCGCTGTTGATCAGCCAGCATCACGCCGGCCCCCATTCGTTGCAGCGGTGCTGCCACGCGGGCCATCGAGCGCCGGCTCAGTGCCGGGTTGCCCGTTAGCTCGGTGGCAAAGCTCTGCCCGGCCAGCAACCCCGCCAGCAGGCGCATCGAAGTCCCTGAGCTTCCCAGGTAAAACGCGCCGGGCGCAGCACGCAGCCCATGCAGGCCTACCCCGTGGACCACCACACGACCTTGCTGAGGCCCTTCGATGACAACCCCCATGTCACGCAGTGCCTGCAGGGTTGCCAGGGTGTCTTCGCCTTCGAGCAAGCCTTCGACTACGCTGGAGCCCTGGGCGATCGAGCCCAGCAGGATGGCGCGATGGGAAATGGACTTGTCGCCGGGCACCTGAACTTCGCCGTGCAATGCCCCACTCGGTCGGATCACATAATCGACCATACGGGTTCCGCTAGGCGGCTCCACGTAGGCACGGCGCGCCAGGATCTTGCCGAAATGTTCACGTGCGGCCTGCGCACGGGTGAACACACCCAGCAGCTGGCGGCCATCACCTTCAGCCACGGCCTGGCGCAAGTGTTCGAGATCGTCGCGAAAAATATCCAGCTGGCGCAGCACCGCGTCGCGGTTGGCCAGGAAGATATCGTGCCACATCCGCGGGTCGCTGCCTGCGATGCGCGTGAAGTCCCGAAACCCCCCGGCGGCATAGCGGAAGATTTCCAGGTTTTCGTGGCGCCGGGCCAACGAATCGACCAGGTTGAAGGCCAGAAGGTGCGGCAAGTGGCTGGTGGCGGCCAGCACTTCGTCGTGGCGCTCGATCGACATGTGCTCAACGTCCGCGCCCAGCGCGCGCCATAGGCGGTCGACCACCGCGACGGCGCTTTCGTCGGTTTCAGGCAGCGGTGTAAGGATCACCTTGTGGCGATTGAACAGCGAGGCGTTGGCCGCCTCTACACCGCTTTTTTCGGACCCCGCGATAGGATGGCCCGGCACGAAGCGTGACAGGCGCTTGCGCCCGAATACCTCGCAGGCGGCGCGGGCAACATTCCCCTTGGCGCTGCCGACGTCGGTAATGATGGCCTCACCCAGGTCAAGCCGGGCAAGGGCCGCCAGCACGTTCTCCATACCGATGATCGGCACCGCCAGCTGGATGACATCGGCACCCTCGCACGCTACGGCCAGCTCAGCCTCGCAACGGTCGACCACACCCAGCTCCACGGCCTTTTCGCGCGAGGGCGCATGCAGATCGACCCCAACAACTTCACGGCACAAGCCACTCTGCCGCACGCCCTTGGCAAAAGAGCCGCCTATCAGCCCCAGGCCCACCACAACCAGCCGGCCCAGTACAGGCATTGGCATGCTGCTCATAGCGACGTCAGAGCACAGCCTTGGGATAAGACCCCAAGACTTTCACCGCGACCGCATCGTCGCTGATTTCCTCAAGCACCCCTTTGATCAGCGGGTCGTGCAGGTGGCCGACGAAATCGATGAAGAACACGTAGGTCCATTTGCCGCTGCGGGAGGGGCGGGTCTCGATGCGGGTCAGGTCCACGCCATTGCGGTGGAAGGGCATCAGCAGGTCGTGCAGTGCGCCTGGCTTGTTACGCATCGATACGATGATGGAAGTCTTGTCATCCCCGGTTGGCGGCACCGCCTGGCTGCCGATGATAAGGAAGCGGGTGGAGTTGTCTGGGCGGTCCTCGATCTTCTCGGCCAGGCGCTGAAGGCCGTAAAGGCTGGCAGCCATGTCGCCGGCGATCGCAGCACTGTTCCATTCACCCTTGACCCGCCGTGCGGCCTCTGCGTTGCTCGACACAGCGACGCGCTCGACATTGGGGTAATGCGCATCCAGCCATTTGCGGCATTGGGCCAGGCTCTGGGCATGGGAATAGATGCGGGTGATGGCGTCGGTCTTGGTGTTCTCGCCCACCAACAGGTGATGGTGAATGCGCAACTCCACCTCGCCGCAGATGACAATGTCATGCTCCAGGAAGCTGTCGAGGGTGTGGTTGACGGCCCCTTCGGTGGAGTTCTCCACCGGCACCACCCCAAAATTCACCGCGCCGGCCACCACCTCGCGCACCACCTCGTCGATGGCAGCCATTGGCTTGCTGATCACTGCATGGCCGAAGTGCTTCATGGTAGCGGCCTGGGTGAAGGTCCCCTCAGGGCCCAGGTAGGCAACTTTCAGCGGGTTTTCCAAGGCCAGGCACGACGACATGATTTCGCGAAACAGCCGCGCCATTTCTTCATCGGGCAGGGGGCCACGGTTGCGCTCCATCACGCGCTTGAGCACTTGAGCCTCGCGCTCGGGGCGATAGAACACCGGCTGCTCGCCTTCAGCGAGCGAGGCCGTCTTTACACGGGCTACCTCTTCAGCACACCTTGCGCGGTCGCTGATCAGCTCGATGATCTTCTCGTCCAGGCTGTCGATTCGCAGCCTCAGTGCCTGAAGCTCCTGTTCAACCATCAGCCATGCTCCTTCTCGAATTCGGCCATGTAGGCGACCAGTGCTTCGATGGCCTCCATGCCCAGGGCGTTGTAGATCGAGGCGCGCATGCCGCCTACGCTGCGGTGGCCCTTCAGGTTGAGCAGCCGGCGCGCTTCGGCACCGGCCAGGAAGGCCTTGTCGAGGCGTTCGTCAGCCAGGCGGAACGGCACGTTCATCCACGACCGGTCGGCGACATCAATGGGGTTGGTATAGAAGCTGCTGGCATCGATGAAGCCGTAGAGGCGATCTTTCTTGGCCCGGTTACGTCGCTCCATCTCCAGCACCCCACCCTGCTCCTTGAGCCATTCGAAGACCAGGCCCGAGAGGTACCAGGAATAGCTGGCAGGGGTGTTGTACATCGAGCCGTTTTCGGCAGCGACGGCATAGTTGAGCATGGTGGGGCACAGCGGGTGCGCCTTGCCCAGCAGGTCTTCGCGGATGATCACCACCACCAGCCCGCTGGGCCCGATATTCTTTTGCGCGCCCGCGTAGATCATGCCGAACTTCGACACATCCAGGGGGCGGGAAAGGATGTCCGAAGACATGTCTACTACCAGCGGTGCATCGGTTTCAGGCACCCACTGGAATTCAAGGCCGCCAATGGTTTCGTTGCTGGCGTAGTGCACATAAGCCGCACCTGGGGTGAGGTGCCACTCGGCCTGCTTGGGAATGGCGGTGAACTCACTCGCCTTGCCGCTGGCCGCCAGGTTGACGCTGCCATAGCGGCGCGCCTCTTCGATGGCTTTTTTCGACCAGATGCCGGTTTCGATGTAGTCGGCGGTTGCGCCGGCCGGCAGCAGGTTCAAAGGGATCTGGGCAAACTGCTGGCTCGCCCCACCCTGCAGGAACAGCACTTTGTAACCGGAGGGCACCGATAGCAAGTCACGCAGGTCCTGCTCGGCCTTTTCGGCGATGGCCACGTATTCGTCGCTGCGGTGGCTCATTTCCATCACGGAAAGGCCCATGCCGCGCCAGTCGAGCATCTCTGCCTGGGCGCGCTGAAGTACGGCTTCGGGAAGCGCGGCAGGGCCTGCGCAGAAGTTGAAGGCTCGGTTGCTCACATCCACTCTCGCTCTGAAAAAACGCGAATACACATGCCAAATGCTGGCAGCCTCGGGTCAGCGAGGCTGCCAGCCGATGATTTACTCCGGTTGCTCGCCATCGGTGCCCAGGCCCGGCTCCTCGCCGGCGACGTCCGCCTCGGCGATGAAGCCGTCATCACCCTCCAGCGCCTGCCCTTCGATAGCCGCAAGCTCTTCCTCGGAAGGCTCCTGCACACGCTCCAGGCCCACCAGCTTCTCGTCGCTGGCCAGCTTGATCAGGGTGACACCCTGAGTATTGCGGCCCAGGCTGGAGACTTCGCCTACGCGGGTACGCACCAACGTGCCCTGGTCGGAAATCAGCATGATCTCCTCACCTTCAAGCACCTGCACGGCGCCCACCAACCGGCCGTTACGGTCATTGCTGACCATGGCGATCACACCCTGGCCGCCGCGGTTGTACTGCGGGAACTCGGTGATGGCGGTGCGCTTGCCGTAGCCGCGCTCGGAGGCGGTGAGGATCTGGCTGCCCTCTTCGGGGATGATCATGGAGATCAACTTCTGCCCTTCGGCCAGGCGCATGCCCCGCACACCGCGCGCCGTACGGCCCATCGGGCGAACGTCAGTTTCGTTGAAGCGGGTGACCTTGCCGCCGTCGGAGAACAGCATCACTTCACGCGAGCCATCGGTGATGGACGCGCTGATCAGCACATCGCCTTCGTCGAGTTCCAGTGCGATCAGGCCGACGCTGCGCTGCCGGCTGAACTGCTCGAGCGGGGTCTTCTTCACGGTACCGCCTGCGGTGGCCATGAAGATGAAATGGCCTTCGGTGTAGTCGTTCACCGGCAGCATGGTGGTGATGTACTCGCCCTCGGTCAGCGGCAGAAGGTTCACCAGCGGCCGGCCGCGTGCAGCGCGCGACGCCTCGGGGATCTCGTAAGTCTTGAGCCAGTACACCTTGCCCTTGCTGGAGAACAGCAGCAACGTGGTGTGGCTGTTGGCGACCAGCAGGTGAGAGATGTAGTCCTCGTCCTTGACGCCGGTGGCCGACTTGCCCTTGCCTCCGCGGCGCTGGGCCTGGTAGGTCGCCAGGGGTTGGGTCTTGGCATAGCCGCCATGGGAAATGGTAACTACCCGGTCTTCCTCGGGGATCATGTCGCCCAGGGTCAGGTCGAGGCGCGCGTCGATGATTTCGGTTCGCCGTACGTCACCGTACTCGGAGCGAATGGCTTCGAGCTCTTCGCGGATCACTTCCATCAGCCGCTGTTCGCTGCTGAGGATGCGGATCAGCTCGCCGATCTGATTGAGGATCTCCTGATACTCGGCCAGCAGCTTCTCGTGCTCAAGGCCCGTCAGCCGGTGCAGGCGCAGGTCGAGGATCGCCTGGGCCTGTTCTGGTGACAGGTAATACTTGCCGTCACGCAGGCCGTATTGCGGGTCGAGGTTTTCGGGGCGGCACGAGTCGGCACCGGCGCGTTCGACCATCACTTCCACGGCGCTGGATTCCCACGGCGTGCTGATCAGGGCCTCCTTGGCCTCGGACGGCGTGGGCGATGCCTTGATCAAGGCAATGACCGGGTCGATGTTCGACAGTGCGACGGCCTGGCCTTCAAGGATGTGCCCACGCTCGCGCGCCTTGCGCAGCTCGAACACGGTACGGCGGGTAACCACTTCGCGGCGGTGGCGCACGAAAGCTTCGAGCAGGTCCTTGAGGTTCAGCAAGCGCGGGCGGCCGTCGATCAGTGCGACGATATTGATGCCGAATACGCTCTGCAGCTGGGTTTGCGCATAGAGGTTATTGAGCACGACCTCCGGCACTTCACCACGGCGCAGCTCGATGACCACGCGCATGCCGTCCTTGTCGGACTCGTCGCGCAGTTCGGTGATGCCTTCGATCTTCTTCTCTTTGACCAGCTCGGCGATCTTCTCGATCAGCCGGGCCTTGTTGAGCTGGTACGGCAGCTCGGTAATGACCAGTTGCTGGCGGCCGCCCTTGTCGATGTCTTCGACCGTGGAGCGTGCGCGCATGTAGATCCGGCCGCGGCCTGTGCGGTAAGCCTCGATGATGCCCTGGCGGCCGTTGATCAGGCCGGCGGTAGGGAAGTCGGGGCCGGGGATGTGCTGCATCAACTCATCGATCGACACCTCTGGGTTGTCGATCAGCGCCAGGCAGCCGTCGATGACCTCGCCCAGGTTATGCGGCGGAATGTTGGTAGCCATGCCCACGGCGATACCACTGGAGCCGTTGACCAGCAGGTTCGGGACCTTGGTCGGCAGCACGGCAGGGATCTGCTCGGTGCCGTCATAGTTGGGCACCCAGTCGACCGTTTCCTTGTGCAGGTCGGCGAGCAGCTCGTGGGCCAGCTTGGTCATGCGCACTTCGGTGTAACGCATGGCGGCGGCGTTGTCGCCGTCGACCGAACCAAAGTTACCCTGGCCGTCAACCAACAGGTAGCGCAGCGAGAACGGCTGGGCCATGCGCACGATGGTGTCGTATACCGCAGTATCACCGTGAGGGTGATATTTACCGATGACGTCACCGACCACGCGGGCCGATTTCTTGTAGGGCTTGTTCCAGTCGTTGCCCAGCTCACTCATCGCATACAGCACGCGACGGTGTACCGGCTTCAAGCCATCGCGCGCATCGGGCAGTGCACGCCCGACGATCACGCTCATCGCATAGTCAAGATAGGACTGCCGCAGCTCGTCTTCGATATTGACCGGCAGGATTTCTTTGGCCAGTTCGCCCATGAGAAGCCTGATTCCTTTTTTCGGTGAAACCACGACGCAGTTTCGGATCAAGATCGCGCGCAAGGCCACGCAATTGGCCCTACTGTAAATCGGCGGATCTTACCACAAAGCCCGCCAGCGACCTATCCCCTTCGCCCGCTGGCAGCCCATGGCAAGCAGCGCTGCGTGCATTGTGCGGCTTCAGGGAGGCTCAGACGCCCTGCAGGGCGCGAAAAATCGGCTGGCTGGCGGTTGGCCAGGGGGATGGGGGCACTAGAGCGCCATGGGTTTGCGGCCGGCGAACGAATGCGCCAGCGTGCCGCCATCGACCAGCTCGAGCTCACCCCCCAGCGGTACGCCGTGAGCAATGCGCGAAACGGTCAGGCCCTTCTGCATCAACATCTGGGCGATGTAGTGGGCAGTAGCCTCGCCCTCGACAGTGGGGTTGGTGGCCAGGATCACCTCTTCGAAGGTGCCCTGCTCCTCGACCCGCGCCATCAGTTGCGGGATGCCGATGGCCTCAGGGCCCAGGCCGTCGAGAGGCGACAGGTGCCCTTTGAGCACGAAATAACGCCCGCGGTAGCCGGTCTGGTCTACGGCAAACACATCCATGGGCCCCTGCACCACGCACAGCAACGTATCGTCGCGGCGTGGGTCGGCGCACTGCGGGCACAGCTCCTGCTCGGTGAGCGTACGGCAACGCTGGCAATGCCCTACCCCATCCATGGCGCTAGCCAAAGCCTGGGCCAGGCGCGCACCGCCGGACCGGTCACGTTCCAGCAGCTGCAGCGCCATGCGCTGGGCAGACTTCTGGCCAACGCCTGGCAGCACTCGCAAGGCGTCGATCAACTGGCGAATCAGTGGGCTGAAGCTCATCGATGAACCTTTTTCAAATCGAAAACTGCAAGCTGCAAGCTATCGCCAGCCAGCTTGCAGCAGGAAGCTTTCTGCTAAGGACGGTCTCAGAAAGGCATCTTGAAGCCCGGGGGCAATTGCATGCCGGCGGTCATGCCACCCATTTTTTCCTGGCTGCTCTGCTCGATCTTGCGTACGGCGTCGTTGACCGCTGCGGCGATCAGATCTTCGAGCACGTCTTTGTCTTCCTGCATCAGGCTGTCGTCCAGGCTGACGCGCTTGACGTCATGACGGCCGGTCATCACCACACTCACCAGGCCTGCGCCGGACTGGCCGGTCACCTCGGCGTTAGCCAGCTCTTCCTGCATCTTGGCCATTTTTTCCTGCATTTGCTGAGCCTGCTTCATCAGGCCGGCCATGCCACCTTTCATCATGGTAATCACCTCGGGTCGTTGGGCCGATCACTGCGCCGGAGCAGCAGCGTCGACAGGTTCAATGGTGTCGGCGCGCACGCTGGCACCGAACTTCTGGATCATTTGCTGAATCAGTGGGTCTTGCTGGATCGAGCGCTCGGCATCGTGCTGGCGCTCGTGCCGCCGCCGCGCTGCGGCCTGCGCAGGAGTTTCCTGCTCCGGGCGTTGCAGCGTGATATCGATTGTGATCGCCCGCCCCAGGTGCTGGTTCAGCGCTTCGTTCAGGCGGCGCTGCTGGGTGGCATTGAATAACGCGCCCTGGGCTGGGTCCAGGTGCAACTCCCAATGGTCGCCGTGCATGGCGACCAGGCTGCAGTTGGCAGCGATGCTGCCGGTCAGGCCTGACACGGGCAACTGCGGGAACAACTCCAGCCATTGCAGCGCCAGCCCGGTGGCAGGTGCCACGGCCTCAAGCGCCGGCTCGGCCACAGTGGGCGCCTCGGCGGCATGGCTGGCCAGTTCGTCCAGGTAGGCATAGCTGGCGGGCTCGGCGTCGAAGGCGCCGTCATAGTAATCGTCGTCGGGCGGCGGCACGTCATCTTGAGGCATACCGGCTGGCCCGTAGCCAATGCCCTGTTCATCGTCGTCATCGTCATCCGCGGGCAAATCTGGCGCGGGCGGCACCACACTGGCAGGCACTGGGGCGGGCATGGCCGGCAACTCCGGCCGCTCGGCTTGAGTGTCCAGCAAGGGTGATTCGCCAGGCCCGGGCAATTCGATGGTCGAGGCTGCCGGCGGGTCATTCCAGGGCAGGTCATG
This sequence comes from Pseudomonas sp. URIL14HWK12:I12, assembly GCF_003097135.1. GTDB lineage: Bacteria > Pseudomonadota > Gammaproteobacteria > Pseudomonadales > Pseudomonadaceae > Aquipseudomonas. The sequence goes on along the minus strand of NZ_QEQL01000002.1, from coordinate 578,788 downwards.
TTCGGCTATCGCAGTTGCGCGCTCGGGTTTGGGCGCACGCACCGGTTCAGGGGATGCCTCGGCAACAGGCTCGGGCGGCCGCTCGGCAGCCTGGGGCCCGGGCATGGGGGCCACCAGCACCGGGGGCTCAGCCGTGGCCGGGCTGGCCCCCACTGTCTTTAGCGCCCGAGGTGGTGCATCGGCCGCTCCGGCCGGGCGGAAGGCCAACATACGCAGCAGTACCATCTCGAAACCGCTGCGCGGCTCTGGCGCCAGTGGCAGGTCACGCCGGCCTACCAAGCCCATCTGGTAATAGAACTGCACGTCTTCGGCCGGCAGCGCGGCGGCCAGCGCCAGTACCTTTTCGCGGTCGCCGTGGCCGTTATCCACTGCCTCGGGCAAGGCCTGGGCGATGGCGACGCGGTGCAATACGTTGAGCATCTCGGCGAGCACACCCGCCCAATCGGGGCCCTGCTCAGCCAAATGGCCGATGGCCTGCAACAGCGCCCGCGCATCCCCCTCAAGCAAGGCCTGCAGCACATCGAATACCTGGCCGTGATCGAGCGTTCCGAGCATCGCGCGCACGTCTGCAGCCAACACCTTGCCCTCGCCAAAGGCGATGGCTTGGTCGGTCAGGCTCATCGCATCGCGCATGGAGCCCTCGGCAGCGCGACCCAGCAGCCACAGCGCGTCGGCCTCGAAGGGAACTTGCTCTTGAGTGAGCACATGCGTCAAGTGCTCCACTACCCGCTCCGGGGGCATGTTCTTCAGCGAAAATTGCAGGCAACGCGAGAGAATCGTTGCCGGCAGTTTCTGTGGGTCTGTGGTTGCCAGGATGAACTTGACGTAGGGCGGCGGCTCTTCAAGGGTTTTTAGCAGTGCGTTGAAGGAGTGCGTGGACAGCATGTGCACTTCGTCGATCAGGTACACCTTGAAGCGCCCGCGGCTGGGGGCGTATTGCACGTTGTCGAGCAACTCGCGGGTGTCCTCGACCTTTGTGCGGCTCGCGGCGTCGATCTCGATCAGGTCGACGAAACGGCCTTCATCGATTTCGCGGCATACCGAACACTGGCCGCAGGGCGTCGAAGTGATACCTGTTTCGCAGTTCAGGCATTTGGCGATGATGCGCGCGATGGTGGTCTTGCCTACGCCGCGGGTGCCCGTGAACAGGTAGGCGTGGTGCAAGCGCTGGTTGTCCAGCGCGTTGACCAGTGCCTTGAGCACATGCGCCTGGCCGACCATCTCACGGAAGGAGCGCGGGCGCCATTTGCGTGCGAGAACCTGATAACTCATCGAACCTGCCACACCGGAAACAAAGACCGCACATCCTAGCGCAGCGAGGGGGTAAAAGCACCCACGCCGGCAGTAGTTCCCCCTGCCCAGAGACGGGCCGATGCCTTGTGATGCGCTCACTCAAACAACGGCAAGGAGCCGGCCATGACCAACAACACACTCACCAAACGCAAACGCACCAGCCTGCTGGTCGTGCACTGTTCCGCCACGCGGCGCGACCAGGACATCGGCGCCCTGCAGATCACCCAGTGGCACCAGCAAAGGGGCTGGGCCACCATCGGCTATCACTACGTCATACGCCGAAACGGCACCCTGGAAACGGGACGCGATGAGGCCTGCGTCGGCGCGCACGTTGCCGGGCACAATGCCGAGTCGATAGGTATCTGCCTGGTGGGGGGTGTCGATATGCTGGGCAAGCCGGAAAATAACTTCACTGCGGCCCAGTTCGAAACCTTGCACGGGCTGCTGGGTGAGCTGCGCAGCCGTTACCCCGCCACACGCATCGTCGGCCACCGAGACCTTTCGCCGGACCGCAACGGCGACAACCACGTCACCCCCAACGAATGGCTCAAGGCATGCCCCTCGTTCGATGTCGGGGCATGGTTGATGCTCAACCCGCCCCGCTGATGGTCATTCCACCTTGCGCAGGCGCACGGTGTAGTGCGCCTGTATGCCCGCCATTTCAGGCTGAAAGTGGGTATTGGTAATGTCGTAGTGCTCCACCCGCCCTTCAGCGGTGTGATGCTCCAGGCGATCACCGGCACCCGCATTGAGCGTGACTTCCCAGATCAGGGCTTTGTTCGGCGCCAACTGGGTGCCGAACGGCCCGAAGCGCGTACCATCGATGCGAACGATATAGACAGTGTCCGGCGAAGGGCTGGGCGAGTGTTCCACGTGCAGGTACTCCAGAACGGTTTCAGGCTTCACGATAAAAGCGTGAAATATGAAGCAGTCCTGGCGTAAATGCCAGCTTCACCTGGCCAGATAGTACTGCTGGCAGTCGTTCACATATTGTTCCTGTACCACCGCCGAGCTTGACGCCGAGCCGGTGCGGTAGATGCTATCGGCGATGGCTTGCGTCATGCGCGGCATCCACGCCCGGCTGTAGTGGAACGAGTCGAGCGATACCATGAAGTCCTTGCGTGACACACCAGCCAGAAGCTTTTCCTGGGCAAGACCCGCCATGCTCTTGCCCCATTGGCAGCGCGCGGTAATGCCCTCTTCAAGGCCTTTGATGGCGCCCAGCTGCGCAGCCTGGCACAGCGGTGCAGTCAGCAATCCGGCAAGCAGAAGGCTACGGATCAGTAAGTTGCCTAACAACATCATTAACCTCCCTGGTTATTGCACGTCACACAGACCACTGTACCTCGGAAAAGTGGCAAATCATTTAGCCATCAACTATCGGATGATCAGCGGCAGAAAAGTCGCGATCAGAACCCAAAAATACTCATGGAATTGGCGTCAAAAAGGGCGCGCCCTAGTTGAGGGCGCGCGGAGTCAACACGTTGGCGCTCAGCGCCGTAATGTCGCTTGCAGCTTCTTGAATGTAGGTGTGGCCGCCCACTGCCCACTGCCGTTGAAGCTCAGATAGGCGTCTACCTGAAACACCTCATTGATGCGTAGCGACTGCAAGGCTTGGGCGGGTATGTGCAAGCAGGGGTCATCGTCAAAGCCAACGCCGTACACGCACTGCTCTTGCGTCACCACCCAACCTTCGGCGAAGGTATGGTTGACCGGCTGCAAATTGGCGCTCACACCCGATACGACGAATTTCAACGTTTGCCCCGGTTGCATCAGGCTCCACGGCGCCAGCTTAACGACCGCTCCGCGATCCAGCGCAGCACGTAACGACAAGGCGCCGGCCTCCACCAGGTCGCACTGGACCGAGCGATTGATCAGGCTCGCGGCTTGCGTCAGTCTCAATTGCCCAGGGGCTGCGTGATATTCCCGAAACTGCACGTCGATTACCCGGTAGGACAACGCGACCTGATTATCGAGAAACGGAGCAACCGAGTCGGGTGGAACCACCCAGGTTTCACCGGCCTGGCCAAACGGTTGCTCTCTGAACCCCGGCTGCCCAGCTTCGCCCCAGCGGATCACCCCTCGATCCCCAGGTTTGAGCACGGCATTGTCAGGGACCTTAAGCGTAACGCCTTGGTTGAATGCGCTAAGGGCTGTGAGGCTCTGGCTCATGCCGGCCCCTGAAGCATTGAGCACTGAAAGCGCTGGCAGTACCCTTGGCACAGGCAAGGGCCGGCTGTCGAGCTCGGCAACACCAGACCAGACCTCATTGCCGGCATAGTCTTTGAGCACGAACTGGGCATAACGCGTACCTTCCCCTGCATCGCGCAGCAGCTGCCCGCTGAAGCTCACCTTGCCCGGGGGCACCAGGTCCGCGACCCGGGCTTGCCCGGCCTGTCGCCCGGCCGAGGGAGTACTGTCCCAATACCAAACCACCTCGTCCCCTGGGGAGGGCGTGCGGTAGGCGGGCAAACGCGCCATGAGCACATCACCATTGGCCTGCAGATAATCGTCGGTCACTGAAGCGACATCGAATATCAGCACCCTGCCTGCGCTGGTGAAAGCCGGTGGGAACAAATCGACCGTTATCTGCCTGGAGGTCGAATGTACGGTGTCCCCAGCCGCGATCCTCACGCTGTAGGTGACATCGAAAGTGCCATGTTTCAAGCGAATGTCAGGTGGGATCAAAAACACCAGATCCCTGTCAGGATCCAGCGGTGCAGTGAACGTTTTCGTATCGGCCAGAATGCCGTGCCAGTAAACCTCTACCAGGGCAGGGTTGAATGGGCTCGGGTTGCTCACCTCCCAAATCGGGACAACCACCCGAAGGGGCTCGTCGATCAGATGCTGAGGCAACACCCCAGGGTCACCTCCGGGGAGGTCTGCAAGTGCCTCGGGGACACTCGGAGGTTCTAGCAGCCAAGTCGTGCGGGCCATCTGCATCGCTGATCCCTCATTTATAAGATTCCGTCACCAGGCATAGCGCACAGCGGCATTGACGCCCCACGGCTGGTTGATCCGCTCACCATGGGCATAATCCAGATCGGCATTGAGCGACAGGCGAGCCCCAAGGCTGACCGCTACGCCCGTGCCAAGCTCAATACGGGAACCGGAATGGTCGTTGTTGAAAGACACGCCGTTGACGTCAACCTCGGCCCCCCGCGCAAACTCATGAGCCAGGGCGGTGCGCACATAAGGTTGTACGCTGCGCCCTTGGGCGAGCGCGTAGGTACGGCCAACCGTTGCGCCCACCTTGCCAACCAACGAACGCTGCCGCTCACCATCGGCCTGCAGGCCATTGTCGAGTTCAAAACTGCGGCCTTGCACCACCAGCCCCGCCAACTGCCCATAGGGCTCGACGAACCAGCCATCGGGCAGGCGAATATGACGGCCGGCTTCCACCGTCAGGCCAACGCCGAGGTTGTCAAAAGTACCCTTTGCCCGGGTTCCATCGCTCATTGCCACATCGGCGCTATTGCGAAAACGGTTCAGTTTTGCCGTGGTGTCAAGGTAATAGCCGCTGTCTGCATCCAGCCAAGTGGCGTAGGCGCCCACGTAATAGCTTTTGACCTCGGCCTGGGTACCGCGCTGCAGATCCAGATTCGAGACACTGGTGCCTACCATCGCCCCTGCCAACCATTGCCCGTCACCCCATGGCAATGGCGTATCTGCCCCCAACGAAAAGCCCCGTTGCGTCTGCCGGTAACCAACACCCTCAGAAGTGTCGACATTGAATTTATTGCCGTAAGCACGCACCCAGCCACCCGCTGCGCCTGGGTTGTATCGCAGCTCGCCCATGCGGCCACGCAGGGATGTCACCTCGCCGTGCCACACAGTGCTGGCAGTGTTGTACAGCGCCAATGCCGAGGCCGCCCCAGGGCTGATGGTGGCCTGAGAGCCGTTGAGGTACCAGGTTTTACCATCATCGGTCGCCAGCCCGTAGGACCACGCCCCGAGGTCAACCTGCCCGTTGAGCAGAGAAAACTGTGCGCCACCATCGCTGGTGCGTGCCACGTCGATCCGTTCAAACGATGCGTTTTGCCCGCTACTGGCCACGTTCAATCGATAACTGCCGCTGGAGCTGCCCGTGACGTCGACGAAGTCGGTTTGCCCCGTACCTAGATCGGTACGCAAGTCGAACTGGCCCGTACCGCTGAGATGATTGACGGTGAGCTGATGGTAACCGGCACCCTCCCCCAGCTTGACGATCCCATCGCTCAACGTGAGGTTTTCCTGGCGAGTGTCTTGTGTGAGTGTCCAAACCGCTGCATTGGCAATGCTGACGTCGTCGACGTTTTCCAGGCGGCCTTTGAACTGCGCACCGTCGGTCATCGATAACGAGGCGTTGGCACCTGGCTCTGCCAACACATTGCCCGTCAAGCTTGAGCCTTGCCCAAGGTTGAGGGCCAAGGTGCTGGTACTGTCTACCGCCATATCCCCCACCAATGCCGAACCCAGCACAGTGACACCCGCTCGGGCCTGATTATCGACCTTGATCAACAACCCGTCTTTGCCGAAAAGCTCGGTCCCGTTGCGGATAACGATGTCGATATCAGCCCCGTCGTGCCCCGCTCCCAAGTAACCTACCCGAATGGCAGCGCCATCCATGCCGGTCACTTTGCTGTTATCGAGCAACAGCTCGTTTCGCCCAATGAGGGGGTCGCTTTTGAAGGCGGTAATCCCCGACTCCTGGCCTGAGATATCGCTGTTCCTAACCACGGCAGTGGCCTCATTGAGCAGCAGCCCGAAGAGCGTATCGCCATGCACTGTGGATTGATCGATCACAATGGCGCCCTTGCCTACAGCAACGCCAATGGCGCCGCCGATCAGGTTACTGTTGGCGATCTGAGCGTTACTTCCAATCAGGTTCAGGGCGGTGTTCGTACCGTCTACATCCACGCCGTCCAGCGAAACGCTGGATCCAGCGGCGGTATCTATACCCGCGCCCCCGGAAACCGACCCACCGGATAAAACGAGGTGGCCGATGTCCAAATCCACAGACTCAAGGCTCGCACCGTCGCCAATGAGTGTTGCACCGTTGCTGACCACATATCGGTCATACACGCTGGTGCCGTCTAATTCGGTATCAGTCGTCACCGGAATGTCTGCCCATGCCACACCATTGGCCGTTGTCAGGAACAATGCCAATGGCGTGATCTGAAATATATTGAACCGCCTCATCGCAATACCTCTTTGCAATTTACATTTTGTGTAAATATATATGAGGCATACAATAGGAACGTCCTTGTTCCTTGTAACTAAGAAAACTCCTAAATAGGATCTTTAGGGCACATGGCTGGAGTAGAAATGCCCCGGACCATTGCGTCACAAGGCCCGCCAGCAGTGTAAAAACTCGTTATCACATCGTCTGTGGGGGCAGACTTCAACTGGCGGCCGCCGCTTTCAACGCTGTACCACGCTTTGATCATTCCATCAGCAATATCTGGCTGGTAGTTGAAGATCGCTGTGCAGTATGGGTCATAGGGCACCAGCCAGTCGAAGCCGTTGAGGTCTTCCTCCGTGAGCGTACGATCCTCCGTGAAGACACCGTTATCCTCTTCGGGTATATCAACAACTAGCGAATAGTCTGGAACACCATTGGCACTCTGCCAATACAGCGAAATAATATCACCAGGGCGTTGTGAATACGGTGGTTGAGACAAGTCAGGGACAGCGACCCGCACGTACCACCGGAACGTGGTGGGGTCCTGATAGCGGCTCCTGCAGAACAACCGCCGATAGGTTATGTCGCCGAATTCGAAGTTCTCGGCGTCAGGGAAGCTCAAGCTCAGCGCAACGAATGGCAAGGCGCTCACATCGACCAACTGAGTGCCCGAGTATTGCAGGTTACCCTCGGACAGGCCTAACGGCAGTGCGGTGTAGTAAATCTCGACGTCGCTGCCACCAGCAAAAGGGCTGATCAACGGCCAGCCCAACCCAATGGTCAGTGTACCGGCGGCTATGTCTGCCGCTGTCAGGATCGCTCGGTGGAACTCCAATCCTGCCCAGTAGAACACCAACTCATCTCCTACTGCAGGGTCGTTGTAAAGATCGAGATAGACGATTGCATCCTGTCCCGCATCCGACGCTTCGAGCACATTGTCGAAGCCACTTGGGCCGCGCACATCTACCAAGTTGTAGAGCGGGTTGACCGGGTCCGGCAAATTGGGGTTTTCCGGCCCCGCAGTGCGCAAATCCAGGGTGAAAGTGCCTATCGGGGAGCTAGCCGATTTCCAGCCCAGCCGCTGTACCACATAGCTTATTTCCACCTGCATGGCTGTATCGCTATCGGCCCACACATCGACCAACAAGCTGGCAGGAATACTGATCGAAGCAAAATAGCCGCCAATACCGTCGGAAAGGGTTACCGGTTCCAACGCCCTCCCGGCTACGCTCAGAATCGCTTGGTCGCCTGGCTGCCAGCTGGTGTATTGCTCGAACGTAGCCACCACGCCCTGCCGCAGTACCAAAAGATCGACGCTGGGGTTGGCTACCGGAACCTCAGGGGTCAACAACCCCTGCGGTAATGGCTTCCACAAAAAGGTCAGGCGCGCGCTTCTCGACTCGGGAGAGGCGTTACCTGCCTTATCATAAAGCACATAGGTCAGATTCCAGTGGCCGTCGGCATTGGCCACAAGTTTGTCCCCGTCGAGCAAATACGTGGTGTCGTCATCATTCGTGCGGAAACGATCAAGAGGCACTTTGGCCGGAGCCATGTCGGTCGCCGGCAGCGGGCTTTCCTCAAGATAAAGTTCGCAGATATCGCCCGGGGAAAAACCGTCATATGACGGAATCACCAAGCTGAGCTTGCCTGAGTTATTGTCCAGGTAATCTTGGGTGACCACGAACGTTTTAGGTACTGGGCTCTGGGGCGCTTGATTCAAACTGGGCGGCTGCGTGTCGATACGCAACGTAACAGGCGGGGAGAGGGCCGGTTCGGTTCCGGCTATTGTGACCTTCGCCCAGACCCGATAGATGCCGTCTGGTTTCATGAGGCTGGGCGGTACAACGATCGTCTGCGTCCTACCAGCCGCGGGCTTTCGTTCGACATACCCCCACAGCTCCTCAGTTGCGCCCATGGAGGCGTAAAGCTCTATCAGAACATCACCAAAGCCACCGACAGCCCACTCCACCACCACATCGAGACCAGAGGCAGACCATTGGTCGACAAGCAGTGTGTCATCCTCGAACGGGGCATCGTCTTCGTTCTGTGCGAAGTACCGTGGGTCGATGGACGCCGATACCGATGCATTCGGGGCAACAGGGTCATCTCGGGTGGAAGGCGGCAAGCCTGCCGGCAACGAGGGTTTTGCGACGTGCCATGGCTCAGATGCCTGACTTGCCATGTGTAAGGAAAGGGGCAATGGCAATAACAGATAACCCGAAAGCTCAAAGCCGCTTTGCAGTTCCACCGCTTCGACCACAATAAACGGAGCCTCGCCGTCTCCCTCCCCACTCACCCGGCTTCCTTCAAGGCGGCCGTCACCTGCCAGCTTGGTCCAACGGACCAGGTCCAGTTCAGTACCGTTAGGCGCATAGGCCGCCAGTGTTGCACCGCCCCCACCGTCGAAAGACTTGACGCGGACTTCCAGCTCGTCGCCTTTGAGCACAAGAACGTAGCCCTTGGCTGTGACGTTTCCGGCCGTTACCGGAATCTCCTCGATCAGCCACTTACCGTCGAACGCATCGGCAGCAGGTGGAATGTATTGCATCTCGTTATTCAGGAACCACTCGCCCACTGCTGCTTCGGGCTTTTCGAGCCGCCCTTTCAAACCGGTAGTATCCCACCGCCACCCCGCCAATCCCCCCGCACGAATGAAGTATCGGTTCGTTGACCGGGCATAGGCCAGTTGGACGACGGGTGATAACGCTACCGCCCTGGAAAACACGGTGATCAACGCATAGGAGGTCTTCCCATTGGCAGCGGCGGTGACGCGAATTTGCATGTCTGCCCCACCGAGAAACCCCGGGGCGGTGTATACACCGTCCGGCGTGATTTCGCCAATATCGCCCTGATAATCGCCCAGTGCGTTAACACCCCAGTTAACATCGACTGCCGAACCGGCATCGAACCTGATTTGCCCGCCAACGGGTACAACGGTTTCTAACGGCGAAATAAGAAATTCGTCTGCAGGATCCTGCCCTCCTGCGTGGCCATAAATCACTAAGTCCTGCAGTAATCGGGCGTCGGTCGGATTGAGGGCAGTGTTCTCGCCGAAGCGGATATTATCCAGTGGTGCATCTCTTAATTGGCCCAGCGAATTTGAAATACATGCAGTGTAAATGCTTTTAATTTCCTCGAATGCAGCAGCTAGAACTCCCATCAACCAAGGTTTTTGCCGATCCTGCTCGCTCACTTGCCATTCCAAGCTCGAATCGCCGGCAGAAACAACGAGGCAACCATCTTCTACTGCCACCTGGTAGGTCCAGGAACCGTTGAAGGTGACGGCAGGCTGGAATTGACGGACGTCATTGTTGTTACTGACTTCGACCCACCATCCACCTGTATCCACATGCTGCCAGCGAACGAGAATGGCATGCTGATCAGGGTCGTACACAACCGTGAAGTTGCCAGCCTCATACCCGCTGGCACTGGGCGCATAGGAAAGCGGTGCATTGACCGTGAACCCGGTAAAGCCTTCAGGTGAAGCGCTAAGGCTTCGATGCATCACGAAATCAGCATATGCCCCCGCTGGATAACTGGCCACCCACCCGCCACCGGGCCGCTTCAATACTGTCGGGGAAAATGCCATTCCCGGCGTCACCTGCGCGTAATCGCCGGACAACGGCTCGCTCAGTCCCCGAATAGCCAGTTTCCCCACGACCAAGCCAGCGTTTAGCACCTCAATGGCAACACCCTGCTCGCCGCTGCGCCCCAATGGATATGTCCAGAAGCCGTCCGCAATGTCCTGCGCAGTAGGAAGGCGGCCAGGCATATCACCCTCCATACCAATAAAGCCGACCACGGCGCCGTGCCCATTGCCTTCCAACGAGGGCTGGGTAATCGCCTCGAGTGCAAGCGGGCGCAGGTCGGAGCTTCCTGTTGCAAGCACACTCAGGAGTGCTAAGTTGCGCTGGTCCTCAGTGAACTGCCCCAGTTGATCGACCAACCACCCCCCTATCGCTTCACGTGTAGCCAAAGGGCCAGGGGTCTGAAGTACCCCGTTGGTCGATGCTCCTAAATTAAGCGAAAGCTGATTGCCCGAGGCTGTGGCTTTACTGGTGCCCAATACTGTGTCGGCTTCAAGCAGATCAGCGTTCAACGGTGAAACGTGGCTGATCGCAGTAACGCGTGGCGTTTGCCCCTGTACGTTGTAGTGAAGGCAAGTCCCCTGAATCAGCGGCATCTTGAGTTGCATACGTGGCTGGTCAAACCCACTGCGCTCGATGTAAAGCTGAGGTGCTCCAAATCGATAGCCTAATAAATCCGCGCGAAATTCGCTGGATATCTGTACCGAGCCCCTTAGCGGAGGGAGGCTTTTTTCCGTTCGCTGGCGTGCCAGGTAGGCCCGGGCGAGAATGGAGTTCACCGTAACGGTATCAAAAGCCGTAAACCCTCCCCACTCCAAAGTGCGACTCGCTGCGTCGAACCACTCCGTTAACTCTTCGGGAATAGGCTGTTGCGTTTCCAGAAGCCACGCCCCAAGCTTTTCCATCAGTTCCCGCCGTGCCAGCTTCGAAGCCACAGATTGACCAAACGTGTTGTTAGAGATCATGGGAGCGCCCTCCAGGGGTATGAACAAAAGTCGGCATTTTTAGCGGTTCCCCCATCAGGGCCGCTCGGCTAGCCGTGTTATCCAGGACCGACAGAGGCAAAGGCAGTAGTAAAACGCCGTAAAAAACGCCAATAGACGGAATGTCGGTTAACGCCATAACGATGATGTAAGGTTTATCAGGCGCAACGCCGCTGGACACGATATTGCCGTTTAGCGTTCCGCCACCCGCAGCCTTGAACAAAGGCACGTTGACTTCTCGCCCGGCCGCATCAAAAACGCTCAGTTCGGCACTTTCATCAGGCAGGTAACGTTTGATCTTGAGGGTGTACAGCTCAGTCCCGTTCAACACGAAAATGTCAGCACTGGAAGTTTTATTTTCCGAGCGTATGCGAACAGTATCGACTAAATAGTTCCCGCCCACTTCTGCTGTGCCGGGGGGTATATACTGCATTTCACCTTCTTCGAAATGCTCACCAGGCTCGGGTACGGGTGCCACCAACTGACCTTTGAGCGCAGCCGTGTCCCAGGACCATGCCGCAGTGCTCCCCCCCCGTATAAAGTACCGGGCCAGCGAACCTGCCGTCACAAGTTGAACTGCCGGTGAAATCTGAAGCGCAGCTGCAGAAACCGTGATCAAGGCATAGGTGACATAGTCACCAGAGCGCGCCGAAATGCGAACCCTCGCATATGCCCCGGAAATCGCTCCTGCCGAGTGATACAGCCCTTGCTCATCAACATAGCCAACATCGGACGCGCTGCCTTCTATCAAACTGGCACGCCACTCAACAGGCTTCTGCGCGGTTATCCTGAGCTGCAATTGGGTGCCTACATCAATCAGGGCCTCCTGGATATCGATAGTGAACGCGTAGTCTAGGTGCCCCGCCAGCACCACGTCATGGCTTTGATAGAACGCATCCAAGGTAATCGCTTGGCTACCTGAAAATAGTACATTCCTCCTTACGATAGTATTGATGTTTTCAGCCGCCGCTAAAAAACAGTGCGATATCACCTCCCTAATTTCATCAAATACAGCCTTCTGTGCCAGGCGCGATAACTCTGACGGGGGAACCTCAGGGGTCTTGGTAGACACCCAAGATGCCACCGGCCCGAATTCTACAGCTCCATCTTGCACTGACGGCATGCACGCGAATAACATCTCGAAGTCGTAACCAATCGCCACGCGCCCCTGGGTATCCAGCTTCTTGTAATCCATCACTACATACTTTGAGCTGCCCCACGCGCCGGGCTTGAAGCGCTCAAGCTGCCCGGTCTGGAGCATCCCCGTAATAGCCCAACTCAGAACACCGTAGACGTTGTTATATTCATCCTTCTCGTACAAGGGCACACTGAACTTACCCCAAAGGGTGTCCCAAGCGCTCCCTGGCTGGTGGCTCACAGCTCTATAATCAAAATGAAGAGATGAAGTGGTACTGAAGGAAACGCCTATGTGCTGGATGCCGGTGTAGTCCGTATAAGAGCGCTTGATCAACGTTCCTGGGTTGCTGGCTGCCACCGTCGAGTTTGGCCCTGTGATTTCACCAGAGAAGGTATTGCTCATAATAAGTCGTATGAGGGCCACCCGGTCGAAAATCCAGCAGGAGGAATAGCCGCCACGCCCGCCCAACAGGTACTTCCAATTGCCGCTTGTAACATCCCTGCGAGAGGGTAGCGTACCGGTTTGCCCGCCCTCCAGCGCCACAAATGCCAGCACGGCGCCTTCACCGTGATCGTCCGCCCCGCGTACACTGCGTGGGTTCTGAACCTGCGTCAGTAAGCGAATGTGCCGTGGCCGAAAAAGACTTAACTCCGTCTCCTTCAGTTCAGTGAGTATGTACTCTTTCAATGCCGGTGGGCGCTCACTGAGCCAATGGGCTGTCCATGCACCCACCGCCCGCCTCGCTTTACCCGTCAAACCGCAGTGCAAACGCGCTTTCGGTATATTTTCCGTAAAGGCGCCTGAACCAAGGTCCAACACAATCTGATTTCCGACAGAAGACGCCGACGCACTTCGAAGATTGACCGGCTGTTCCAATACATCAGTATTGATGGGCGAAAGATAAGATATGGATCTCAGCTTGCGCACGGCTCCGCTTGTGTTCCATTGCAAGCGCACCCCGCCAATCAGCCGCATCCTAAGCGTGGCAGTGGGGTCGCTCAAATCAACTTCATCAAAAGAGAGCCGCGGCAGGTCATAGCGTAACCCAACCAGTTCAGTAAGCTCCCCCTCCCCTGACTCTGGTACGCCGCTCATTGGAGGCAGATAAGACTGGGCGTCAAATCTCGCTATGTAATCCTGAAGCAGAATTTGATTGATTGACTTCCGATCTAACATCATGACCAAGTCCCACCCAAACGTTCGACTTGCTTCGTCGAACCACTGTTTGAGGTCTGGCTCCAAGTCTGCATTTTTTTGAATCAGCGATGCATTCATTTTATAAACCCTCGCGTGCATTTACTGAGGCGGCAACTCATTAGCGGCCTGACCCTGCTCCGCCACCAGGTGCTCACCGACTCTCACAATCCGCGTAGTGCCGTTGGGCCCCCGCAAGGTGTGCAACGTACCGTCCCTATAGAATCGCCCCTCACCCGCCAGCTCTCGGCTTTCCGAGCATGCGCTGATCACATCCTCCAGGTCGTATTCGTAGTGGACAGTGGGTTCGCCATCGATGCCCGTCACGCTACGCATATGCCCCCAGGCGTCGTAGTCGAAGGCACGGCCCCACTCATCGTTGAGCAGGTTGCCATCGGGGTCGAAGCTGAATGCCACCACCGGTGGGTAGCCCTCGCCCTCATTGACGATGCCGGTCAACTGGGCTGGATCTTGAGGATTATCGAACTGATACAGCGCAACGTTCATACCGTTTGCGATGTGGGGGGGGCGCTGGCTGTACAGCCAGTCACGCAGCCTGCCGCTGCGCCGTGCCTTACAAGCCCAATCCCGCGCCTCGTCGGTCCAAATGGTCAGTACCAGCTCATGGTTGTCGAGCGAGTCGCACACGAACACTTGGCCCGTCAAGGTATGGCCGTAAGGGTCTTGCGGGCACTCAGGGCCTTGGCAAGTGTATTCCTCCAGATGCCCGCGTGAGTCATAGCTGAACGTTTCATGGCGCAGCAGCACGCCGGCGCTCGCCAGTGTTTTGGTGACGATGCGATCCAACTCGTCGTAGGTTTGCTCAAGGGTTTCCTCATCGCCCGCGGAGAACTGGAACGTGCGTTTGATTTCGCGCCCCAGTGGGTCGTATTCGATCAGGGTGGCCAGCGCACTGCCTTGATGGTGATCCTGGGTCGCCACCTTGCACACACGGCCCAGGTCGTCGTAAGACAGCGTGCAGGTCATGCTCGAGCCGATAGTGCTCTGCACCAGGCGGCCGCCATGTTGCTGGTCGTACGCCAACCGCTCTGTCTGGCCATCCACATCGGTGTATTCAAGCAGACGCTGTTGAACGCTGTAGTCATACCCCATGCTCAGCCATTGCTGATCGTGGAGCCGCGCTTCGCTGCGCAGGCTGCCGTTGGTGTACCACTGCCGCTCCATCAACAGGGTGGCGCCACGTCTACACGCTAGAAGGCGGGCGTCCTGTGGGTCGTATTCGTAGAACTCTTGTTCACCCTCCTCGGCGCGGCCGTCGGTACCCACCCAGCGACGGATCGGCTGTTCTCCTAACCGTGGTTGGTATTCATAGCGAAGGAGATTCCCTTTGGGCGTAGTGACCGTGTCTGGCCGGCGCTCATCCCCTCGATATGCGAAGCTTCGTGGCCGGCCCCCTGTTACCGCTTCGATCATTCGGCCGACGCCGTCGAAGGTTTGTGTACCCAACAACTGTTCATCGCCCATCGGCGTGACCAACACGATGGAGATGGGCAGATCGTCGCTGGAGTGCGCGGCGTAAGTACGCAGGACCTGGGCGTCATCCGGCAACATGGTAAGGACGTTCCGGTCGAATACGTCGTAGCCGTAGCCGGTGGGGCGGCCCTCGGGGTCGATCTCGCGAACCTTTCTGCCCAGGCCATCGTAGAAGTAACGATAAACCGACGATTCAGACTCATCATCAATGCCGTATCGGCTGGTGCGCACCGGCTGTTCAAATGCGTTCAAGCACGTTTCTTGTACTGCGCTGCGGTGGCTCCCATCGCCGCTGGCCTGCCATTGGCGAGTGACGCTGACGATGTTCCGGGCAGGGTCGCCAATCGGGTCGGTTTCTTCGTAGCTCCATACTCCGTTGGCCCCAAGCGTGGCGTACCGCTCTCCCCAAGGCCCATAGGAGTAGAATTCGGGCATCAACACCTGGCTACGAGCAGGGCCGAAATCATCCCCCTCGGCGGCACTGACCAGTTGCCCAAGCTCGTCGTATGCGGCGCTGTAGGTCTGAAGTTCGGGAAGTGCCTGCACTTGGTGCACGGTCTCAGTCCCTGCCTCCAACCCCGGTTCCCGGCGCCACTCGCTTATCGCGCGGCCCAGGCCATCGACTTCGGTACGCATGCGTACGCCCTTGACATCGACCAGCGTCTGTTCGGCAGCGCCGTTCAGTTGGGGGGCGAGCCGATATTCATAATGGGTGGTGGCTTCATGCTCGGTGCCCGGGGCGATGATCTCAGTCACCACACGCTGTAGAGCGTCGTAATGACGGCGGATGTTTACATCATGCCCCTGGCTTTCTTTGTGCTGCTCCAAAAGCATCAGCCCGGTCAGGGTCGACTGTTCCGATATCTGCACGCGGCGCGAGCCGTCGAAGCCGGTGGCAGTGGTAGTGGTGCTAAGCACGTCGCCCTGCCCCGTCAGCGCGTAAGCCATTGTCAGGGTGGTAGCGGTATCAACGTCTGCATGCAACGTGGTGACCTGGGTGCAGACCCGGCCGAAGGTTAGCGGGTCGAGTGGGTCCTGAAAGTAGCTGAAACGCGTTTCACTGACGGTGTTGGCCAATGCCATCGAACGCCGCGACTGGGCGTTGTAAACGCGCGGGCCGCTGCCTGCCTGTTCGACGGTTTCCGTCTCTGGGACGATCTGCCCAAGTCGGCCGCTGCCTAAGCGGTCTGGCAATTGAACGTAGCGGGTGGTAGTCGTCAGCTGAGGCGCACCTGACTCCCCGAGGGCACTGGGGTATACCGTCCTGCTCTCTTCATGGCAGGTAAACCCGTAGGGCTGCCTCGGGCAACCGTCGTTATCGCGATCACCCTCGTAGAAGGTCCAGTGTGTGGTTATGCCATTGGGCTTAACCTCGCACTCAAGGTTGCCGTGCACGTCGTATTTGGTCGTATGTTGCTCGGCACGATAATACGGGGTATCGGCAATGGCCCAGCTGCGGGTGACGATGTGCGGCAACTGGCACTGCTCGGGCTGATCGTCGAAACTCTT
The DNA here is from genome assembly GCF_003097135.1 of Pseudomonas sp. URIL14HWK12:I12. GTDB lineage: Bacteria > Pseudomonadota > Gammaproteobacteria > Pseudomonadales > Pseudomonadaceae > Aquipseudomonas. The sequence continues at coordinate 562,426 of NZ_QEQL01000002.1, read as the reverse complement.
ATCCGGCTCGAAATAGTATTCGGTATGGGTTGCCCGCACATGGGCACGGCGCTCGGTTTCCCCGGAAGGCACCGCCCACTGCGTTGTGACCTCTTCGGCGAGCAGATGCAGCTTGTTGTAGGTGCGTGTGATGAGCCGCGCAGTGACCCCGCCCACGATGTAGCTGGCATCGCTGGAGTAGGTGAACCCACCATTGGCGTTGTACAGGTTATCTACGTCTGGCAACCATTGGCTGACGTCGGGATAGCCCAGGAAGTTGCTGTCGGAATACCGATACTGCACCAGGGTATCGGGCTGTCCGCGCCCTGGGCTGAGCCGGTGAGAAATGACCCTGGGGGCAGCCGGCTGGGTATTGCCTGGCAGCTTCAGGCCCGTGAAGTCATAGCTTATGGTTTCTACTGCACCCAGCGGCGTGACGACTTGGGTGAGGCAGGGGTACGCCGGGTTGGTCTCAGCGTAGGTGAACGCCCATCGGGCCTTTTCCTCAGTGGGGAGTACCACTGACTCCAGCCGCCAGGTACCCGCGATGCCCCTCCGGGCCAGGCCCAGCTCGAATACCGTTGCCGGCTCCCCTTGATGGTTGCTGTAAGTGATCGACAGGGTATTGCCCACCGGCCCGGTGATGATCAGCAAGCTGTCGCCTTCAAGGTTGGCAATACGTGACAGGCGTGCTTGGTCGGCGTAGGGCACATACTCGAGCACGACAGCGTGGCCGGTGGGTACATCGATCCTCACCGGAAGGGCGAGCTGCCCGCCAGCGGGTATACGAAGGTGCTCACGGGTGCCGTCCGGGAATACCAGCAGGTACCGCCCCTGAGCGTCGCCTTGGAACAGCTTGCAGGTAGGGAGCTTGCGTTCGCTCATTAGGTATTCGCCGGTAGCGGGATCGAAGCTGTCGATGACATAGCTTTCCCCCGTGCGCAGCTTGAGCGTACCTTTGCCTTGGGTGTCGACGTAGCTCAGGTTCAATGACCAACCCTGCCCAAAGCCGCTGTCCAACCGGTTCATCGGGTCGAAGCCGAGCTGCAGAGGCAACATCGGGCCTGCCAATTGGTTGGCTTTGACCTCCGGAAGCGCAATCTGCGCGGTGTACTGCCCCGTTCGAGGGTCTACCCCGCCCTGCATGAAACTCAGAAAATTGAATGCATTGGAATGAAGGGAAGCTGCCGGCGCCAGGCTTGAGGTAGCCACTGCCGGCGCTGTTAGCGTCAGGTCATTGCGGCCCGACGATTGATTGCTGGAAAGCCCGAAGCTCACGCTGACGTCATGCAGCGACCCGACTCGGTCACGCAAGCGCAGCCGCACCGGGGTTTCGAGGGCGGCCCGCCACGCCTGGAAGTCTGCAGGCTGGGTGTCAGGCAGGCGCATGCCTCCGCGGCGCTCCAAAGCGATCTGCAGCGTACCCGATGCCGGCCGTTGAGATGCCACCAAGTGGGTGAACACTGGCACGGAGGCTGGCACATAGGGCGAAGGGCCTGCCACTGGTCGCGTAGGAGCTACATCACGCAACAGGCCATCGACATTGAGCAGCGGCGCGCCAAGGCCAAGTGCATCGGGGTCGAGCGAGCCATGGTTGCCGTCGCCATCGTCGAATGCGAGTGCGGTGTAACTGAACATCTCCTCGCCGAGGTAATCACTTTCCCAACGGCCCATGTTCAACGCAGGCGAGCCGATGCCAGGGGCATCATTGACCACGCTATAACTGTAGAAACGCTCACCATTGGTCAGCGCCAGGTTGTACACCGTGGTGGTATCTTCAGCCATCGAGTAGTAGTCGGGGTTACCTTGATCGTCATTGAAGACAGTCCCGGTCCAGAGCCTGGGTATCGGCAATCGGGTCTCATTGGGATCGTAGCGGTCGGCGAACAGGTAGTCCCTGCGTGACCAAGGGCCCACCCTCAACCCTTGTAGCTGAATTTCAGTATTGCCCGTATAGGATGCTTCATTGGAGTCCCACTCGCGGCCTTCAGCGGTGAAGCGTGCACACAGTGTGAGCACCCTGGCACTGCCCGGATGTACCCAGAGGCGCTTGACGCGAGTACGCTGCGCATCGCCTACCGCCTTGGGCTCTGCCGATTGCGCGGTGGCACGGCTGCTGACCATCGGTGCGAATTGGTTGGCCTGGCCCGAAACACGCCAGGTTCCAGGTTCACCACCTTCCTCCCAAGGCTCGAGAAAAGGCAGCTCTTGGCCAGTCGTCTTGTCGAACAGGGTGAGGGTTGCGATCTCATGCAACCCGATGGGCTCATGCACGTCCTCCCCGGTGATTGGGTCGGTGTAGGCAGCGGTCATGATGCTGACCGCGACCTCGATCTGCTGCCCCCCATTGGCGTATGCACGGGGGAGCATGCCCTGCATAATGTCCAGTGAGAACGCTGACAGTACGAGTGGGGTGTTCCGGCGAGTTGCTTGCAACCCCATGGGCAGGGTCCGCACCACCGCATACCCACTGACGATACCCATCACATCCAAGTGGATGATGCTGGTACCGTAGATAGGGTTCTCGGGCGCCGTGTAGACGCCGTCTGCATCGATGCTGCCCTCGCCGATCACCGACCACGTCAGGCTGGAGGTGCGTGCAACCGGCGTTTGCCCATCGCTGCGTAAAAAGGCCCCGTCGCGGCTCATCTGGGCGCGGAACGCAATCTTCGCACCAGGCGCTAGATAATCTACAAATGCCGGCTCCACCATCAGCGGCTGCTCATGCTCGACCACGATCAACCCTGCTCGGCTTGTACCACCGGCGTTGGTTGCCTGGGCCCAACGCAAGGCAACGCCGGCTTTGCCCACTTCTGTAGGTGGTTGATACCGGGCCTGGCGATCATTGCCGGTAATACGGTCGTTAAACATCTCGGGCGCTTCCAACGCCCACTGCAGCGGACCGGTGCTTGCACTGAAGGCGCTCAACGTGCGCTCCAGGTGGTCGGACCACAGCTTGACAACCCTTAGCGGCTCGGCCTGGCTAACACTTGAACGCGTCAGCGTCAGTGTCGTAGAGCCCACCAACTGCCTGCCATCGTCGGAGGCATGAGCGGTGATCAGAACCTGCACGAGCTCGTTGATCAACTGGCCCGGGGGCGTGTAAACGCCGGCCTGCGTGATCTCGCCAGGGTCCTGGCCTGCCACGCGCGAAGATACCGACCAACTGACCCCGACCAACGAACGCTCGTCAGGCAGTATTGCCTGGAATGCCAGGCTCGCTCCGTTTGCCGCAATCAGAGACGGATCGTTGGGATACACGCCAAGCAAAGCTGTTGGAGTGCCCAGGGCAAGCCAGTAGGCGGCATCGGCGGGTGTATCACGGGCAATTAGGGTCCAAGGGGGGGCTTCGGCAAATGAGGTTTGCCTGACACAGGCCGGCAAAGTCTGGTCCTGGTCCAGGTAGGGCACCCACGGCTGGGCCACCAGGAAGGTACAGGGGTACATCAAAAACCCGTTGCTGTCGCGGTCATCGGCCAAGGGCAGTAGGAATGAGTGCTGATCACCTATCTCAGGTAGCGAGCCTTCAGGATCATCTGCGTTCAATCGCATTACCGCGATCACCGCGCCCTTCTCTTCGTTGTCAGGGTCGTCAGGATCCGGGCACGCAAAGGCAGTCACGCTACTGGGGCTGAGAAAATGGCGACGATCAAGGCTGACGCTAAACAACGGCAACTGGGTATTGGACAACGGGCTCGCCTGGATGTGAACGGCCAGCGCATCGGCGATGCGCTGAGCGCCATCTGCATATTCCCAAAGGTCGCAACGGGCCGCCGACATGACTGAAAAGTCGAGAAAGACGTGAAGTTTATTGGCGAAGGCATCCCCCTCGGTTCGGAGGCCAACCAGTGCTTCAAATCGATACGGGCTGAGCTGGTTTAACGTCTGAGTGGCCAACAGTTGGCCTGAAGAGGTGCCTGGGGCGTGCTTGAACACCAGCGAGCCCGCCTCGAAGGCCAGGCTGACTTTGACCTGTGGGCGGCCCAGGCTCACACCCGACAGGCTGATACGCGGTGCGCCGAGCGTTAGCTCGGAGGCCTCGACGAACTCCGTGCCGCTTTGTAGCAAGTTGATCCGGCCGGTGAAAGGCACCAGTTGCAGGCCGTAACTCAACGCATGCGACCACCTCGCCCGAACCTGCTCATTAAGCGCCTCGACGCTCGCGGCCATCATCGCCCCCCAACCCCAGGTGGCGTTACCTTTCTTCAACTCAAGTAGCAACTGATCTCTGGTCATGGCACGTCAATCCTTCGATTAAGGTTTAAGGTCCAAATGGGCGATACGCGTGAGCATGAAATTGCGCATATCGAAGGCCACTGAGGCCCTGATATCCACGCCAGCGCTTAGGGTTAATGTCTCCAGGAAGCTAACCGGCAGGGCCTCAACAATCTCGGAGCTACCAACCGGGCCGTCAAAAAGCACATGCTCAGCGGCTTGGCCGCCACGTACTCCTGTGGCTAGCAACCTCAGGCGTTGGCCGGGTTGGTAATAGGGCCAAGCGCTCACCTGGATGTCTGCCTTACCGTCGAAGCGGCTACTCAACTCACTGAGCGAGAGGGTCACCCCGCCTTGGGCTTGTGGGCACTGCGGCACTGGCATGTATGTCTGGGGCAGCGTCGCGACCCGCAGTTGCAGCATCGGCGACTGGACGCGACCGGCGCCTGGAGAGGTAACGGTGTAATAAATCGGGAAACGCTTGATTTCACCGCCCATGTTTGGCGCCACATAGGGGGGTGGGATGATGTAGTCACGCGTGCCAGCTTCAGGTACCGAGGTCGAATAGCGACCGCCGGCGCTATCACCCTCCATGTGTACTTCGATGACGTCGCCAGGCCCGACGTTAAACGCGGGCACTCGTACACGTAGCCCTGTGAAGCGTACGGCTTCGGCACCGATCGAACCCAGGATATCCCCAGGTTGGCTACCCTGGCCTTCACCCGTCATGCCTACCACCGTAGGCGCGGTCAGCACCCACTTGGAACGAACTGCCAAGAGCAGCCGCTGGCCCGCAAGGTTGCTGGTAACGCCATCGAGCTGCCAGTCGATCACGATATCGCGACGGTCGTGGGCAAGCAGTGTGGCGTAAGGGACGACAAACCTGACATAGCCGGTATGCAAAGTGCTCCAGTCGGCGACCTGCTTGAAAACAACCGGCTCTTCACCCGAAGCGGTCCACACCAGAGACAGCAGGTCGCCAGCTTGGGTCGGCAACCCCTCGGGCAGCAGCAGTTCCAGGCCATCAGGGTAAGCACCGGGGTCAAGCGCAGCGCCCGCCCCTGCTGGCAGGCGGGCCGCACCTGCACGCGGCCCACTGCTCGGTTCGAGCTCGAAGCGTTGCCGCGCATAGGCAAACGCAGTGCCGTCTACAGCCTGTACGTTGAGCTGCATCACGATAACTTTGCGCTGCAGTTGCCAGGCCAGAAGCCGCGAGCGCGGCACCCTCCATTTCACTGGCTCGCCCAGTTGGGCCGGGCTGCCTATCTGTTGCGGCAGGCTTAAACCGGCACTGCCATCTTCGGGCAACACCGTCAGCGTGGCGCGGTCCCCGACCCGCATGGCAGGCCAGGGCCAACCCAGCACTGGCAAGTCGCCCGTGAACTCACTCATGCCAATCTGCAGGTTACTGCTGTACGACACCTGGACCGTAGGGAGCGGCAAACCGACCGTGAACGCCTGGCGTGGTGCCACGGTGATCAAGCCCGCGCTCGTCAATTGCCAGCTGCACAGTACACGCCCGCCTCGCCCGGCCGCTTTCACATGCGCGATCGGCACCCTGATGTACAGGGTCTGAGTATTGGCGTCGTAATCAGGTGTGCCGGAACTTAGATAAATTTGAAAGAGGAAGTTATCGGGCTTTTGATTGACATCAACCCCCCGCCAGAAAAACTCGACGTGATCGCCTAATATGAAATCAGGGTTGTGAATAGTGACAGGTACATACCCTGCTTGCACATGAAGTTCTTCATCCAACCTGCCATGTACTAAACCATTGATCGCCGGCGGCAATAGATCGGCTCGCTTGATTGACATGCCCGCTCTCCCTTCTAGGCCAGTGATGCGGGGCATCGATGGCCGCCGGCAAACACATTCGATAGGGCTATCGTGGGTGAGCGCCTGTGTTCTGGGAGCTAGCAGAAGTATGAGTTTTCACGAAAATAAATGTGCCGCCTGGGCCCGCCCGAAAAACTAAGCAACCTGCAAAGTCTGCCAGCTGCCGAGGCCTGAGGGGTGTGCTTGACTGCTGCCGTATCCGCCAATGACAGGCATGCGAGGAGCGCTCAACCATGGCTCAGCCAGACGTCCATACCAATGCTCAAAACTTTCCATCTTTCGCCGGAGGCGGTGTAGATACCCGCACCGGGCTGTACACCTTCTCGCTTGAGCTCTCCGAGATCCTCAGCGGTTACCTGCAGGGCCCAAAGCTTCTGCTTGCACTGACCTACAACCCCTTGGCCGGGGATAATTGGGGGCTGGGAGAGGGATGGTCGTTCAACCTGAGCCATCTGAGCCTGGAGGGCAATCCAGTCCTGGCCTTGGCCAGTGGTGAGCGCTATCGCGTTTCAAGCGATTTGGGTGAGCCGAACATCCGTGAGCGCAAACTCAGGCATTTCAGGCTAATGCGCGACAGTGCCTCCACCGCTCGGCTGGTGCATACCTCCGGGCTTATCGAACACCTCGCCCGGCCCGGCGCAACGCGCTATCTGATGCCAGTCAAGCTCGAAAGCGCCAATGGCCGATACCTGAGCCTGAACTACGGCGAGGACGCTCAGCGCCCGCGCCTGGCCAGCGTGCAAGATGAGCAGGGGGTAGTACACCTGCGTGTTGAAAAAACCGGTGATACCACACTGCGGTTGCATACTCACACCGGGGAGTTCGTAGTTTCCCTGGCATCGGGGCGGGTTGAGCGGATCACCTTGCCCCCTGATATCGGGGGCGCCTGGTCGTTTCGCTATAACTTCCTCAATGACTACGCCAGCTTGTCACAGATCGCTCATCCACAAGGGGCGCTGGAATACATCGAATACGACGGTACGCATGCCTTTCCCGGCAATCGCCGTTTACCAATGCCCAGGGTCACCCGCCACGAGCTCAGCCCGGGGGCAGGCCAACCCTCGTTGGTCAGCCGCTATAGCTATGGCAGTGACAACCACAACTTTCTGGGCTTCGGTGGCCTTCAAGACTGGTACGCCGACGGGGACGACAACCTGTATCGAGCCAACCCGCAGTATCGATATTCAGTCACGCAGACCCAGGAAAACGGCCTGGCTGAGGTGCGCACCACCCAACGGACCTACAACAGCTTCCACCTATTGATCGAGGAGCTCATTGGCCAGGGCCCTAATCACATCAGGCGCACGTACGACTATCACTACGATCAAGGCACTGCGTACGATGATCTGCCGGCCAACTTCCAGCAGACCCGCCAGGTCACTAGCTTATGGTCTCGTGACGACGATGCTCGAACCCGAACGGAAGTGGAGGTTACCGAATATGACCTGGATGGCCTGCTCAGGCGCCACTTGGCCGTGGACGGGCGCGAAACCACCTATGTTTATTACCCTGCCGAAGGTGAACAGGACGATGCGGGTGAAGCCTGCCCTGAAGACCCCTGGGGCTTTCGCCTTCGTTTGCGCAGCCAGACCGAAAAGCCAGCGAGCGAGGAGGCTGGCGGGAGTGTGAAAGTCACCACTTGGCGCTACGGCTCACTGGCCCGGGATTCGGCAGGGCGGGCCCGCACGCCAGGCGAGCTTATGGGCCAGGCGGCCAACTATCTGATAGTCAATACCCAACAGGTGATCGAGGTAAGCCAAGGCACCGAGCAGTCGAAAATGGTGATGAACCACAGCTACCACCAGGACCCCAATGACCGGGTGAGCTTCAGCCGATTGAAACAGCGCAGGATTACTTATCAGGCGTCCACCGGCGCTGCACCCGTCGACACTTCGCTGGAAACCTTCACTTATACGATCGTGCAGGGCCGGCTGCTCAAGACCGCCGTGGACCACAAGGCCTACGCGCCCGGTGCCAGTGAGGCGATTGAGCATATCGAACGTACCCAATCACTGCTCACTGGGTTGATCGCCAGTGCAACCGATGCCAGCGATGTGACCGTCGACATGACATGGGATGCTGCCGGCCGCCCACTCACTACGCAGGTGGTCGATGCCCAGTATCCCGCTGTGCGTTCGGCGCGATACTCGCTCAAAGGGGAATCGGGCTGGCCCGAAACCTTTACCATCGCCCCGAATGGCGCCGCTCAACGCACCGTATTCGACGGCCTGGGCCGGGAACGCGAGCGGTACCAGGTGAACGGCCAAGCACAGAGCAAGCGCTGGGAATGTCACTATGACGGTTTCGGCAGGCTGATCGAGGAGACCGAATTCGACATCGTTTCAGGGCAGCCGCTGGCACTGACGACACGCTACACCTTCGATGATTGGGGCAACCCTTGCGCGACGACGATGCCTGACGGCACCCGAGAAGTCGCCATGACAGACCCTCTCGGCGCACGCCCCGATGACGATATCTATCCGCGAGGCAATCAGGGTAAAAGGATAGAAAGCTGGAGGGAAAGCGCGCCTGATCAAAATGGCAACCGGCAGGCCTCGGGCAGGCAATGCCAATGGACCAACCGCTTCGGCAAGCCTGAGCGTGTCGAAACCTGGCTTGACGAAAACACCCTCGAGCAACGTATTCAGTACGCCTATGACAGATGGGGCAATTGTATCGAGCAGGCCGACACGTTCCGGGTCGAGGGCAGAATGAGCCAGCCGGCACCCACCACGTTTGAATATGATGGCTGGCACCGCCTCATCCAGACGCGCCTGCCGAACAACGACATCGTTGAGCACCAATACGCCGCCTTCACCCACGAACCGTGGATGATCGAAGTCAAGGCCGGCGCCGACGCCTGGAGCCTTGCCACTATCGTTAGCCGCCAGTTCGATGGGCTAGGGCGAGAGCTGTCGCTGACGCAAGGTGGCCGCACGCATTGGTGGTCCTATGACAAAGGCCTGCGCTCCCCCATCTCCCACCAACGACCGGACGGCACGCTGCGGCAATACACTTACCGACCATCGCTCACTGACGCCCCGCAGGAGGTAGTGGTGCACAGCCGCGCAGATGCGGATGGGCAACGTACGCTCGGAGCACAGATAGCACTGGGATACGACCCAGTCACCGCCAGGCTGCTCAGCGCCCGCTCGAGCAGCGCCCTGGCGCAGGAGGCGAGCATTGGTTGCCGTTACGAATACGGCCTCACCGGCGAGGTCATTTGCGAAACCCGTAGCCATGCCACGGGCGATGCCAGTACCCGGTTCGACTACAGCCCCGGCCAGCGCCGGATCAAACGAACCGATAGCCAGGCGGGCACCCGTACGCTGGGTTATGACCCCGTAGGCCGGGTGATCCATGAGACCCTGGATGACGGCGCGGAGCAGGCGGTGCTGTCGTACGACCGTTGGGGCCGGGTAGCCACTTGCACGGCCGCTGGCGTCAGGACATGTATTGAATACGACAACCTTGGCAGAGAATCGACGCGCAAGATGATCGCCGCCGATACTCTCGAGCTGCTCGAGCATCTGGCCTTTGGCTGGAACGGCAATGGCAACCTGGCGTGGCGCAAGCGCCTGAATGCAGATGGCGAGGCACAGATAACAGAGCGCTACAGCTACGATATGCGTGACCGCGTAGAAGCGTATAGCTGCGAAGGGCCGCAGGGCTCACCACCCGATCCGGATCAGTGCCCATTCGACCGGTTCGGCAAACCGGTGGTGAACCAGATCTATATGCTCGACACATTGGACAACATAACTGGCGAATTCGTGGTCTACGCCGACGGCAGTACCCGCGAAACCCAGGCCGAGTTTGCGCCCCAGGATCCTTGCCAGCTGAGCAAACTTACGCATTTGCGCAACGGTCTTCCCGCAGGAGAAGAAACGTTTGAATACGATGGCAACGGTAACCTGACCAAGCAGACAGGAGGACAGGCCAGAACCATCAACTACGACATTATGGGCCGGCCAGAAGCCATGACCCCGTCAGGTTGCGCCCCGCATCGCTATGGTTACGACACCCTGGGCACCTTGTGCGTGAGCGGCGACAAGGAACGCTTCTACGAAAACTACGCCATGACACATCACGTCCAGGGCAATCGGGTGCAGCGCTATCTTTGCACCGCGGGTATGCCGTTGGCAGTGTTGTCGGACAGCGGCTCCAGTGCCTTGCTCTGCGATTTCGATGGGAGTGTAGTAGGGCAATGGGATACCCAGGAGCGGCGCCTGTGCAGCGCTATTTACGATGCCTACGGCAATGCGAGATTCGACACTGAATTTTCCAGCGAGATGGCCTTCAAAAGCGAAACCAAAGACCTGGAACTGTACCCGCTAGGCCGCGGCGAGAGGTTCTTCGATCCAGCACTGGGGCGCTTCATCGCTCCCGATGCCTCCACCTACTTCGACGGTGCCGGCCTGAACCCCTATGCTTATTGCCAAGGTAACCCGGTGATGCTGCGCGACCCAACCGGGCGCACGCCGCAATGGAACGCGACCAACCTCCCGTTCTACGTGCCACCGTTGGAGCAGCCCGAACAAAGCCAGGGGGGGGGTGGCATACTGGGGGGGGTGTTCAAGATGATTGGGATCGGGTTTGCAGCCTTGGATTTGATGATGGTGCTCAAAGGCATCGGCTTGGTAGCCACTGCCGTTGCACTGCCAGGTGCCGGGACAGCCGCCGTGATCGCGGCACTCACCTCGCTCGCCGTGTCGACGGCTGCTCTGGGCACGGCGGTCTGGAGCATCGCTGATGAGGACAACGAGGTAGCCACGTACCTCGCCATCGGCACGGGGATATTTGCTCGGGCGGCGCGCAGCTTGGCGAAGTCGGTAATTGCTGGGGCGGCAAGCAAGTTGGCGCAGTCGGTACCTGCCGCCAGCAACTTGGCGCAGTCGGCAACGGCTAGCGCCGCGGCGGAGCCTACATTGATCGCATCGGCACTATCGGGTACCGATTCTGGCATTCGAGGTCCGGGTATCCTGACCAGGTCTAACAGCCTCGTGGATGAGTCGAATATAGGCTTGTTTACCCCCAAGCAAAGTGTAAAGAGTGTAAGGCATGCCGCAACCTCCACTTCGTCGATACCCAGCCCACTCGCTACAGCAGTCCCCAGTCCCAACAGTAGCGTCCGTGAACCGATAGCCAGCTCATCCAGAGCATCGACAGCACCGGCCTCGAACGCACCGGCAGCAAAGGTCGAACTCTTCTCCTATGATCGCCACAACAACACAAAGTCTAAGTATTTTAAGGATTTAACTCTGCTATGACTTGAGAACTCATCAAGGAAACGGTATCGCCAGCCGGGCACAATCTCCGGTGCCGATTGATCGCCAATGAGGTGATCCAATCTAACGCCCCTTTGGCTGATGCTCAAAGGGGCGCAACTCGTGCTGCCATCCAACCCACTGGCCACCCTGATTTAGGACTTGCACCAATACCCAGAAATGCCCCTCCCCACTAACCTCCCGCCCCACGCCAGCGCGGTCTTCCCTACGACCGCGCTGGCGTATTTCCCAGGCCCCCACGGCCAGTATTCCTACAGGAGGTTCCATGAAAAAAACCCTGCTCGCCCTGCCCCTGCTTGCCTTCGGCCTGCCGGCATTTGCCAACACCGGCCTTATCCAATTCACCGGCCAGGTCGTGGCCGGCAGCTGCCCGATCGAGATCCGCGACCCGGCGGGTGCCACCGGTGGTGCCGTGGACATGGGTCAAGCACTGGTCGGTGACTTCAACGCAGCCGGCATCAAGAAAAACCACACGCCATTCACCATCAGCGTCACCGACGCAAGCCAGTGCCCAGGCTGGGACGGCAACGGTGGCGCCAGCAACGTCGGTGTGATCACCCTCACCGGCACCAGCGGCTCAGCCAGCAATGGTGACCTCTTTGCTCTCAAGCCCGGCGCCGGCACCGCAAGCAACCTGGCGCTGGGCATCACCGACTACACGGGCGCAGTAGTCAAACACGGTGATGATTCCGCGCCTTACCCACTCAACGACGGTATGCCGACCGATATGGCCTTTACCGCTTATTACGAGTCCCTCGCCGCCAACGTTACGGCGGGCGACGCCAATGTCGATGTGGCACTGAAACTAACCATCAACTGAGTGGGCAGCGGGCCGCGCAATGCGGCCCGCTTTCGTTCGAGGCACTTTTCATGGCTTTAACTCTATCCCGCCGCAATTGGCTGGCGGGCACAATCGCCTGTGCCTGCGTGGCAAGTACCGGCACCACCCAAGCGGCCCTTACACTCAATGCCACCCGCCTGGTGATCAGTACCGACCAGCGCAGCAGCGCACTCATGGTGCGCAACCCCAGCAAACAGACCTGGGCGGCCCAAGCTTGGGTGAACACCGAAGCGGACGACACCACCACCGCGGTACCGCTGATGGCCTCACCGGCGTTGTTCCGGCTCGAGCCTGGGCAAGAACAGCGTGTCACCCTGAACCGCTTGCCGGCTGAATTGCCGGAAGATCGAGAGTCAGTGTTCTATTTCAACGTTCAAGAGATCCCGCAAAAAACCGACTCGGCGGCCAACCAGCTACGCGTCGCCCTGCGCACGCGTATCAAGGTGTTCCTGCGGCCCGCCCGCTTTACCGGTGACCCTGCGCACCGGCTCGCTGAGCTGCGCTGGTCACGTGGCCAGGCCGAGGGCAAGCACTACATCGAAGTGGATAACCCGCTGCCGTTTCACTACTCCTTCGTAACGCTCAACGTCAAAAGCGGCAGCCAACAGCAGGCACTCACCAGCGCCCCGATGGTGGCGCCTTTCTCGCGCCAGCGCTACCCGGTGAACATCCCGCTGGCCGAAGGCGCCCGGCTCAAGGTCGCGGCCATCAACGACTACGGCGGCTTCACGGCAGTGCTGGACGTTCCCTTGGCCACTGCCCGCTAACGCTCAGACGACGCTCGGAGCTTTCATATGACATGGACATTTCTACGCAGGCGCGTACCTGCGTTGCGTGTCGCATTGCTGCTGCCCGCCAGTGGGTTGGCATTAGCCGAAACAACCGGCGAATTCGACTCAGGCTTTTTGCATGGCGTTGGTGGCGTCAGCACGCAGATGCTTGACCAGCTGCAGCCACAAGCCAACTTGCCTGCGGGCACTTACGACTTTGCATTGGCAATCAATGGCGAGAAGCTTGGCAATCGCCCGCTTCCTATATGGCGAGATACCCAGCAACGCTGGAGAGCCTGCCTGCCCACGGCCACGCTCGAAGAAGCGGGGATCAACCTGCAGGCGCTGCAGGGCGAACCAGAGGCATCCTGCCTTGACCCACATCAGGCCATCCCCGACAGCCGCCTGGCCATCGACACCCAAACCTTCAAAGCCGACCTGTCGGTACCCCAGGCCCTGTTGCAACGCAGGCGCCTCGGCGCCACACGCCCGGAACAATGGGACCACGGGATCTCGGCAGCCTTCGTGACCTACAATGCGTCCACCCGGCAAGCCCAAGGTGCGCGAGGTGCTGGCAGCCAGCACGACCTGTACCTGAACACCGGCCTGAACCTGGGGGCGTGGCGCCTGCGCAGCACCCAGTCGTACAGCGACGGTGCCAATGGGCGGGCCTGGCAGCACCTTAATACCTACGCACAACGGCCACTGCCCGCGATAAAAGGCAGCCTTACCTTGGGCGAGTTCTTCAGCCAGGGCGAGCTGTTTCGCAGCGTGCCCATTCAAGGGGTGCAGGTCAGCAGCGACGTCGACATGCTGCCCGACGTGTTGCAAAGCTATTCGCCGGTCATCCGAGGCGTTGCGCAAAATCGCGCCAAAGTCGACATTCGCCGGGATGGCTACCTGCTGTACACCACCTGGGTCGCTCCTGGGCCCTTCGAGCTCGATGACCTGTCAGTCGCCGGCAGCGGCGAGCTTGAAGTCACCGTTACCGAAGAGGATGGCCAGGTCACTCGATTCACCCAGCCCTACTCCACCTTGGGTAACCTGCTGCGTGAGGGCGTATGGCGCTATAACGGCGCAATAGGCCGCTACAACCCCAGCAGCAAGGCTACCGAGCAACCCTTGCTCGCCCAAGCCACACTCGCTCGCGGCCTGCCTGGCAACTGGACAGCCTATGGCGGCCTGCTCGGCACCGGCTTCTATCGCGCAGGCCAGGTGGGCGCGTCACGCGACTTGGGCCACTGGGGCGCACTGTCAGTGGACACCACGCGCTCCGAGACCGATTCGGGCAACACTGGGATGAGCTATGCGTTGCGCTACGGCAAAGCCTTCGGCACAGGCACCCAACTGCGCTTTGCCGGCTATCGCTACTCCACACAAGGGTACCGAGACCTGGATGAGGCGGTGGCCGAACGAGGCGCTCAGGGCTTACGCCACGGCTCCCGACGCAGCCGGCTGGAGGCAACGGCCTACCAGCAGCTGGCTGCGCGGACCAGCGTGAATTTGAGCTGGTCCCAAGAGGATTATTGGGGCAGCAACTACCAGCGCCAGCAGTTTCAGGCCTCGCTGAACCACCTGTGGCGCGACCTGAGCATCAACTTCTATGTGGCACAGACCCTCAGCGCAGACGAGAACCGGGAGCAGCAACTGGGCTTGAGCCTGAGCCTGCCTCTGGGCGGCTCCCATCGCAACAGTGCGACCTATGACGTGCAACGCAGCGGCGAGCAACTCAGCCAGCGTACCTCGCTCAGCGGCCGTGTGGCCGACCATGCGGTGAGCTACCGAGCTTCGGTGGCCCAGAACCCTGGCCGAGGTAATACAACTGCATTCTCTGGCAGCTGGCAAGGCCAGTCGATGAGCCTGGGTGCAGGGCTTAGCCATTCGCCCCACACCCGCAGCCTGTCGCTGAACGCCAGTGGCTCGATGCTGATGCATTCCGGCGGCGTGACGTTCACCCCCTGGCTAGGGGAAACCACGGCATTGGTCGACCTCAATGGCATACCTGACGTAGGCCTGCAACAGACCGCCAACCGAACCGACCACGCCGGTTACGCCGTGCTACCGAGCATCCGTGCCTACCGCAACAATGGCATCACTCTGGATACTCGCCACTTGGGCCCTGAATTTGAAATCGACAATGGCATTCGCAACGTGATCCCGAGCCGAGGCGCAGTGGTACTGGCGAGATTCGACGCCCGCCAGGTAGTGAGGCTGCTGCTGGATGTGCGTGACCCGCAGGGTAATGGGCTGCCCTTTGGCACCGAGCTGCTCGATCAGGAAGGCAACACCGTAGCGGTGGTTGGGCAAGGGGGCCGCGCCCTGCTGGAGAGCGCTGGCGAGCCCCAACGTTTGCTGGCGCGCTGGGGTAGCACCGCCGACACGCGCTGCTGGTTATGGCTCGACCCCGAGACCGCCACCGAGGCAGAAGGCTATCAACTGCAAACAGTGAGCTGCACATCATGATCGATAAAGTTCACCGCCATTCACTGTCGCCAGCCATAGTGCTGGTGGCGCTGTTAGGCGGCCTCCCCCACACGGCCCTGGCCGTTGAAGAATACCCCACAGGCAATTACTGCATCTGGCGCCCAGGGTATGAAGGCCCCGCAATAAGGGAAATGGATATAGGGCCCGCAGCCTACGTTGCGCAGGATGCACGCCCGGGAACGTTGATCGCCGAACGTCTGGGGGTCTATCTAGACGGACCTTACGTAGCGTTCAGGTGCAAAAACCACGCTACCACACCGCTGGCCAAGTTTGATTACGTTACCGAACCCTTGGTACAGATGGCGCCCGCCGTTCCGGTGGTCGGCCCAGGTTTTTTGGGCGACCCTAATCGTATCCTGCAAACCAATGTACCTGGTGTGGGTGCGGTGATCATCATGCGCGACGAGTTCGACGGCACCACCAACCAGGCCCGTTTTGTACCCGACACCGATACCCAGGTGCCGTTCATGTCTCGCTGGTACCACTCGCACGAAGCCATTAGCGAATTCGGGGGCTCGCGCTTTGATGTGCAGTTGGTCAAAACCGGCCGCATTCCAGCAGGCGCTCACCAGCTCGACCCCAGTTACACCTTGTTCAGGGGCCGGCTGAGCACCCCGGCACTCAGCGGCGAGACCCTTCGTTTCGGCCTTGCAGGCACCATTATTTCCACAGGCTGCGAGCTTCCCAACGACCCGGTCACGCCCCACCCGGTAGACCTGGGCGAGTTCGAAGCCGCGGACCTGGCCGGGCCTGGGGCCAGCACTACTCCAGTGCCCTTCAAAATCAACATCAGCCAGTGCGACGCGCCACCAGGCGGGGCTATACCTCAAGTGCACCTGCGGCTGTCGACCACCAATGGCTCGCTTCCGATAGCACCGGACCAAGGCACCTTCACCGCGGGCGCAGGCAGTACTGCTTCCGGCGTGGGCTTTCAAGTGCTGCGCCAGGATGGGGTGACACCCATACCGCTGGGCATGGACGTGCCGATGATGGCACTGCCCTCGGGTGACAGTTTCCTTGCGCTTAATGCCCGGCTGATTAACAACGGCCCGACGGTGACACCCGGCGAGTTGAAGGGAGCGTTGAATTTCGTGCTGTCATACCAGTGACCCCTCTGTGCCGGGCAAAGGACGGCCTGGCACGTTATGTACCCTAAGTATTCATGAGGAGAAGATCGGGGGATTTGGGTGGCAACCCTACCAGCCACACCCCGGCACACGATGTTCCCGCTGTGGCTGCTCCCTTCCGGGCCTGACCAGGTTAACGGGTAATCATTGCGAGGGGACCGGCAGGGTCACCATGACTAGGCTCACCGCGTTGCGCGGTGACGGTCGATATTCTACAGATATTTTTCAATCAAGCAAGTTTTCGGTGATCTTCTTGTCCAGCCAGCGAGGTACGCTTCCCATCCCTGACCAACATCACGGCGCCCTAGAAACTCTGCCAGCTTTAAAATCGTGGTGTTCGATATAGCATGAAGCTCCACTTCTCACACTGCGAACTCGCCATGAAACGGATATATCAAACCCTTATCATGCTCATCGCTGCGTCACTAAGTGCATATGCACTTGCCATTGAACCGGGAGCGCCACTTGAAACGACGAAGATCACTTCGCCAATACCTTCCGGCCAGATCATGTTAACTAATGGTGAACAAAATGAAAAATCCTGCCCGATCTCCGTCACTGACGATGGTAACATCGCGATTCAGCCTCAGTGTAATAATAGTAGAATACTGCTTCGCGTCTTAAACCTACCCGCCAACTCGCTTATCACACTATCCTCCGGCGGTTGTCAAAAAACAACGGACCAAACGACCGACTGGACAATCACGTTGCGAACCACCGCCTTGGTCACTAGTAGCGATAACATAGGCATACGGAACGCAGTAGTACTGGCTGAGCAATGGATACAAAATCCCAGCTCCGCCTATATAGCCCCCAACATCAAGGTTGTAGCTGCAAATATAAAAAAGATGCCAGGAGACGATCCGCACCTCTCCTGCGCAATGCTTCAACTTCCTAGGCGCGTCGATAGCACTGCTTTACGCATGGAGCTTAAGCCTAGACACAGAGCCAACTGGGCTGACCAACCTCCAAGCTTCGGTTCCCAGACAGCCTGTTACAACGGGCCCCTGGCCGTAGTATGGAACATTACACAACGTGAGTTCTGGGGGCAGTGTGCAGAAATAAGGAACGCTTCTGGACGGCTATACCAAGTCGTGGACGTGGATTCCTATTCATTTAATACAAAAGATTCGCCTGTTCAGTGCGCTTCTGATAAGGTCGTTGTCGGCATCGGCTCGAACGCCTATGCGAGAGGATACTATCAGCTGTATTGCGCAAGGCTGAAAGATCCTGATTCTCCGAGCTTTCTAAAAGTAATACATGACGACTGGCAACAGCCTTCACACTCCAGTGAGAATAGTTTCTTCCTGTGCGAGGACCGACAAACCGCATCTACAAATCAGCGCAGAGGCGTATTGCCTCACGTCATGGTAGGATTTGATTCGTTCGACGATCAAGACCGGGTTTTTCAACATCGATATAAATGCGGCACCCTATCTGAGTGATCCGAACACCGCTTAGAAGGCATTTATGCTCGTGGCGGCTTATCCTTCCGACCCCACGTAAGGTGCATGACGTATTCGCGAAAATAACGGATTCTCCTGCGACCTGCGAGGGTCGCCGTCAGGTCCTTGAGCTCAATATTTCTACCAAGTCTCTCTCTGTTTTCACTACCACCCCCAACTGCTGCGCCTTGGCCAGCTTCGACCCCGCGCCGGGGCCGGCCACGACGCAGTGGGTTTTTGAAGACACCGAGCCTGATACCTTGGCCCCCAGCGCCTCGAGCTTCTCCTTGGCCTCATCGCGCGTCATGGTCTCCAAGGTGCCAGTGAGCACCCAGGTTTGCCCGGCCAACGGCAGGGCGTTGTCAGTGTTGCGCCGCGCGCTGGTCCAGTGCATGCCGAAGTCGCGCAGTTGCTGCTCGACGGCCAGCGCCTCGTCGCGCCGGCCAGCCTCATTGAAGTAATCCTGCACAGCCTTCGCGGCACGCTCGGGCAGCACTTGGCGCAGGTCCAGCCAATCACCCTGGGCGAGCGCTTCCAGGCTGCCGAACTTCTCCGCCAGTTTCTGCGCCGCGCCTGGCCCCACGTAAGGGATCTCGAGCTTGGCGACCAAGCCATCGAACGTAGCACTGGCGGCGAACTCAGGGTGCAGCTCACCCTCCCCCTGCAGCGTTACGCCCCGTTCGAGCAATTGGGCGATCACGTTGCGGTTATGCTCTTCCTCGAAGAAGTGGCCTATCTCATAAGCCACCTCGTTGCCGATGTCGGGCAGGTAGGTCAGCACCAGCGGCCGCGCGGCCTGAATGCGCTCCAGGCTACCCAGCGAGCGGGCGAGCACCTTGGCGGTTTCCTCCCCCACATCCGGGATGCCCAACGCGAAGACGAAGCGCGCCAGGGTCGGCTGGCGGCTGGCGTCGATGGCGCCGATGAGGTTGCGGCTGGATACCTCGGCAAAGCCTTCCAACCCCAGCACCTGCTCTTGCGTGAGGGTGTAAAGGTCGGCCGGCGATTTCACCAGGCCGGTGTCTACCAATTGCTCGACGATCTTGTCGCCCAGCCCATCCACGTCCATGGCCCTGCGGGAAACGAAATGGATGATCGCCTGTTTGAGCTGCGCCGCGCAGGCCAGGCGGCCGACGCAGCGGTACACCGCCCCTTCACTGACCGTTTGCTTGCCTTTGCTGCGTTTGACCAGTTGCGTACGCTCGACCTCCGAGCCGCACACCGGGCAGTGGCTAGGCACCTGCACGGGCGTTGCGCCCTCGGGCCTGCGCTCGGTGACCACCTGCATCACCTGCGGGATCACGTCACCGGCACGGCGGATGATCACGGTGTCGCCGATCATCACGCCCAGGCGGGCAACTTCGTCCATGTTGTGCAGCGTGGCATTGGCGACCGTTACCCCGGCGACCTTCACCGGCTGCAGGCGCGCCACCGGAGTCACGGCACCGGTGCGGCCCACCTGAAAGTCCACACCCAGCACCTGGGTCAGCTCCTCGGAGGCCGGAAACTTGTGGGCAATGGCCCAACGCGGCTCACGGGCGCGGAACCCCAGCTCGCGCTGGCCGGCGATGCGGTTGACCTTGAACACCACGCCGTCGATTTCATAAGCCAAGGCCTGGCGCCGCTCGCCGATGTCACGGTAGTAATCCAGGCACGCCTGCACATCCGCCGCCACCTTCAGCTCACGGCTGATGGGCAGGCCCCAGGTGCGCAGTTGCTGAAGGTTACCGATGTGCGTGTCGCTGATGTCTTCGCTTACCTGGCCGATGCCATAGCAGCAAAACTCCAGCGGGCGGCTTGCAGTGATTTTCGAATCGAGCTGGCGCAGGCTACCCGCCGCTGCGTTTCGGGGGTTGGCGAAGGTCTTGCCGCCGGCTTCGGCCTGAGCGGCGTTGAGCCGTTCGAAGCCTGCCTTGCTCATGTACACCTCGCCGCGGACCTCCAGCGTGGCGGGCCAGCCCTGCCCCTTGAGCTTGAGCGGCACATTACGAATGGTGCGCACGTTCACCGAGATGTCTTCGCCGGTGCTGCCGTCGCCCCGGGTCGCACCGCGTACCAATTGCCCGTCCTGATACAGCAGGCTCACCGCCAGGCCATCGAGCTTGGGCTCGCAACTGTACTGCACAGCCTCGTCTTCGAGCCCCTCGCGCACCCGCCGGTCGAAATCGAGCAGGTCCTGTTCCTCGAAGGCATTGCCCAGGCTGAGCATCGGCACCTCGTGCCGCACCGTGGCGAAGGCCGACAACGCTGTACCACCGACCCGCTGGGTGGGTGAATCCGGGGTGATCAGGTTGGGGTTGGCGTCTTCCAGCGCCTGGAGCTCGCGAAACAAGCGGTCGTACTCAGCGTCAGGGATGCTGGGTTCGTCGAGCACGTAATAGCGGTAGTTGTGCTCGTCCAGTTGCTGGCGCAGTTCGAGGATGCGGGTTTGTTCGGCGTTCATGGCGATGGTTTCACAGGTTCTCAATGAAAATCGCCCGGCACCTCCGGGCCTCGTGGGAGGCTGGCTGTGCCGGGCGACGGGCGCTAGGAGAGCTTAGCGCTTCTGAGTCAATGCCCGGCGCTCGAACTCGACGATACGCTGGCGGTAATGTTCGATGGTCTGGGCGGTCAGCACACTGCGTTGGTCGTCCTTGAGCTCGCCATCGAGTTCATGGGCGAGCTTGCGGGCGGCGGCCACCATCACGTCGAAGGCCTGCTTGGGATGACGCGGGCCAGGCAAGCCCAGGAAGAAAGTCACTGCACGGGTGCTGAAGTGGTCGATATCATCCAGGTCAAACACGCCCGGGTGCAGCGCGTTGGCCATGGAGAACAGCACTTCGCCGTTGCCGGCCATGCTCTCGTGGCGGTGGAAGATGTCCATTTCGCCAAAGCGTAGGCCGCTTTCCAGAATGTTCTGCAGAAGCGCCGGGCCTTTGAAGCCTGCTTCGCTGCGCGACACCACCAGGATCACCAGCACTTCTTCCGGTTCGCCAACCAGGCCAGGGCCACTACCATGCGAAGGCGCCGGCGCGTCTTCGTCGGGGAAATCGTTCAGACGCTCACGCGACTTCACACGTGGCTCGTCCACCGCCAGCGCGACATCCAGCTCCGGCTCTACAGGGCGCGGCGCCTCTGCCGCCACCGCCTTCTTGCGCTTGGGCTCGCGTGGCTCCCGGGCGGGTGCGCTCATCGACGGCAGGTCGGCCTCATCGAGCTCGGGCTCTTTCTGGGTTTCCAGAACCCGCGGCGGGCCCAATACCTCAGCGCCGCCTTCTTCATCGGGCAGGTTGCTGTAGTTGCGGTCCAGGCGAAACTTGAGCTTGCCCTTGCCACCGCGCATGCGACGCCAACCATCGAAGAGAATACCGGCGATCACTATGATGCCGATGACGATCAGCCATTCACGCAGACCGATTTCCATGTAAACCTGTGCCTCGAATAGAAAGTGATCACAAAAATAAGGGTGCAAACCCCTTTAAATCGTGGCGCCAAGCCGCTGTTCTGGCAGGCGTTTTACCCACGCATAGAAAAATCTCGACACTAAACTAGCACGACCCACGGCAAACATACACCGCCAGTCGCATTCACCTTGCATTTACCCCCATTCAGCTCTCCACCATGGCCATCGCCTCTTCCACGTCCACTGCAACCAGGCGTGAACAGCCTGGTTCGTGCATGGTCACCCCCATCAACTGATCGGCCATTTCCATGGCGATCTTGTTATGAGTGATGTAGATGAACTGCACCGTTTCGGACATCTCCTTCACCAAGCGCGCATAGCGGCCGACGTTGGCGTCATCCAACGGCGCATCCACCTCATCGAGCATGCAGAACGGCGCGGGGTTGAGCTGAAAGATCGAAAACACCAGTGCCAACGCGGTCAGGGCTTTTTCGCCGCCAGACAGCAAATGGATGGTGCTGTTCTTCTTGCCTGGCGGGCGAGCCATGATCGTCACCCCTGTATCGAGTAGATCTTCGCCTGTCAGTTCCAGCCAGGCGCTGCCACCACCGAAAACTTTCGGAAAAAGTGCCTGCAAACCGCCGTTTACCCGATCGAAGGTTTCCTTGAAGCGGTTGCGTGTTTCCTTGTCGATCTTGCGGATCACGTTTTCCAGGGTTTCCAACGCCTCGGCCAGGTCGTCGTTCTGGGCGTCCAGGTAGCGTTTACGTTCGGACTGCTGCTGGTATTCCTCAATGGCCGCCAGGTTGATCGCCCCCAGCCGCTGGATGCGTGCGTCGATCAGCTCCAGATGCTGCTCGGCACCTTGCTCGGTGGCCTCGTCGGTCAGGGTGGCGAGCACCCCGTGCAGATCGTAGCCGTCGGCACGCAGTTGATCCTGCAGGCCCGTGCGGCGCACGCTCAATGCCTGCCATTCCAGGCGCTGGGTTTCGAGCTGGCCGCGTAGCATCTGCGATTGCTGCTCGGCCTGGGTGCGGCGTTTCTCCGCCTCGCGCAGTTCGCGGTCGGCGTCATCGAGGCCGGCGCGGGCCGTGCGCATTTCGTCATCCACGCCCATGCGCTGTTCGAGCAGGGCTTCAAGTTTGATGCGCAATTCTTCGAGCGGTGCGTCGCCTTCTTCCAGGTTCAGCGCCAGCTGCTCCTGGCGCTCGACCAGCCGCGCCGACTGCATCTGGAGCCGCTCCAGCGCCTGCTGTGTAGAGCGATGCTGAGCGCGCAACGAGCCCAGGCGCAGGGCGAGCTGGTGTGCGTTGTCTTTATGTTGCCGGGCTTGCTGGCGCAGCTGCTCGAGGCCTTCGCGCAGCTGTTCGCGCTGTGCCATCAGGCGCTCGCGCTGGTCGGTGTCCTCGGCCATGGCATCGAGGGCTTCCTGCAATTGCAGGCGGGCTTGGCCTACGCTTTCGGTTTCGACGGCGCGCTGTTCGGCAAGCTCGGCCAGCTCTTCTTCGAGCCGGCGCCGGCGCAGGGCCAATTGCTCGGCCTTGGCCTGGCTGGCCGAAAGCTGGGCACGGTATTCGCCCAATTGGCGCGTGTGCTCCTGCACGTTGCGGCGCAGCTGTTCACGGGCCTGTTCCTGATCGGCCTGAGCCTGGCGCAGCTCGGCCTGCTGCTCGGCAAACGCGGCCAACACCTGCTCACCGGCATCACGCTGTGCCTGCAACTGGTCGATTTCCTGAGCACGTGCCAGCACCCCGCCCTGGGCATCGTTGCCGCGGCTGACGCGCAAAAAGTGCCGCCCTACCCAATAGCCCTCACGGGTGGCCAGGCTCTGGCCCGGCGCCAGGGTGGCACGCAGTGCCAGCGCAGCTTCCAGGCTCTGGGCCGGCAATACCTGGCCAAGCCAGGGGCTGAGGTCGACCGGGCTATGCACCTTGCTCAACAGGCTACCCTCTGCAACCTGCGCGGGGCAGGCGCTGGCCAGGCGCAGCTCGCCCTGATCGAACCCCTCGAAGCTCAGGGCCTGCGGGTCGTCGACCAACACGGCCTGCAGATCGGCGCCAAGCACCGCCTCCACCGCCGCTTCCCAGCCGGCGTCCACCCGAAGCCCATCGGCCAACCGGGGCCGCTGCTCGAGCCCTTGGCTCGACAGCCATTGGCTGGCGCCAGCGCCCGGCTCCAGCGCGGCCTGCTGCAGCGCTTCGAGCGACGACAGCCGCCCTTCCAGGCGTTGCTGCTCCCCTTGGGCCTGCTGCTGCTCGGCCGTCACTGCCTGCAACCGGCCTCGTAACTGCTCAAGGTCGAGAGCGCTCTGTTCGTCCTCGCCCTGTAGCGCTTCCAGCGCCATCTCGCACTCGGCCAGCTGTTCGCTGAGCTCGAGGATCGCTGCGCTCTCGGGGTCTGCCGCCAGTTGCCCGCGCTCCTCACCCAGGCGGCGCTGCCGCTCGCCCAGCCGTTCGATCGACTGCTCCAGCTGGGCGATGCGTGACTGTTGCACCTCTGCCTGGCGGCGCGGCTCTGCGGAGCGGGTGTTGAAGGCATCCCACTGCTCCTGCCAGCCGTGCAGGCCTGCCTCGGCTTCTTCGAGTGCCGCGGCGCTGTGCTCGGCCGCTTCGGCCAGGCCTTCGTGTTCGGGCTCGAGCATTTGCAGCTCTTCATCCAGCGTGGCCAGCAAGGTGCGGTCGTGGCCTAGATGCGACTCGGTTTCCAGCCGTGCTCGCTCGGCTTCTTTCAGGTCGTCCTGCAATTGGCGCAAGCGTTGCTGGCCGTGCTGGATGCTCTGCTCGACCCGAGCGATATCGCCCCCCACCGAATAGAAACGCGCCTGCACCTGGTTGAAGCGCTCCGACAGCTCATGGTGCCCATCGCGCAGCCGTTCGATACTGGCGTCGGCATTGCGCTGCTCGGCCACCAGGGCTTCGAAGCTGACTTCCTGGTCGCCGATCACCCGCTCGCGCTGGGCCACCTGCTCGTTCAGCGCGCGCCAGCGCAGCGCCGCCAGTTGCGCCTTGAGCTGGCGCTCCTCGGCTTTGTATTCCTGGTATTTCTCTGCAGCCTGAGCCTGGCGGTGCAGCCGCTCGAGCTGGCGGTCAAGCTCTTCGCGCAGGTCGGTCAGGCGCTCGAGGTTTTCGTGGGTGCGGCGAATGCGGTTCTCGGTTTCGCGGCGGCGCTCCTTGTATTTGGAGATACCGGCCGCCTCCTCGATAAAGTTGCGCAGCTCCTCGGGGCGAGCCTCGATCAGGCGGCTGATCATGCCCTGCTCGATGATCGAATAACTGCGCGCACCCAGGCCGGTGCCCAGGAAGATATCGGTGATATCCCGGCGGCGGCACTTGGTGCCGTTCAGGTAATAGGTGTTCTGGCCATCCCGGGTAACCTTGCGGCGAATGGAGATCTCGGCATAACTGGCGTATTCGCCGACCAGCGTGGTCTCGCTGTTATCGAAGATCAGCTCGATGCTGGCCTGGCTCACCGGCTTGCGGCTGGTGGAGCCGTTGAAGATGACGTCGGTCATCGACTCGCCGCGCAGGTTCTTGGCCGAGCTTTCGCCCATCACCCAGCGCACCGCATCGATGATGTTGGACTTGCCGCAGCCGTTGGGGCCGACCACCGCCGCCATGTTGCTGGGAAAATTGACCGTGGTGGGGTCGACGAACGACTTGAACCCGGCCAGGCGAACGCATTTGAGCCGCATGGGTCAGCGCTGCCCCAGGCTTGCGAGGATCTGCTCGCAGCTGCGCTGGCCGTAGGCGCTGAGCACTGCCCGCACGCCGGCCATGTGGCGCGCACGCACTGCCTCGAGCAAGCGCGCGAACAGCTCCAGATACTCGTGCATCGAGGCCTTGCGTGCGTCCAGCGCCAGGAAGTAATGCCGGCTCATCGCTGGCTGAAGGTTTTCCACGGTGTCCTGCAGGTACGGGTTGTCGGCGAACGGGTAGGCAGCACGCATCACCTGGAAGCTGTGGTCGACGAAGGCATTGATATCGCCACGCTCGCAGGCATCGGTCAGGCGCTGCTGCAAGGTCAGAAACGGCAAGAAGTCGGCATCGGCTTGCCAGCGCTCGGCCACCGCCAGCCCAAGCAGGATGTACAGCTCGCTCATCAGCGTGCTCAGGCTGCGCACCTGGCGCTCGGTGATCGGCATGACCTGCGCGCCTCGGCGCGGCAAAATGGTGATCAGGTGGCGGCGCTCGAGAATCAACAAGGCCTCACGCACCGAGCCACGGCTCACGCCCAACGCCTGGGTGACCTTCTGTTCCTGGATGCGCTCGCCAGGTGCCAGCTCGCCGCGGATGATCCGCTCGGCCAGGTATTGGGCAATCTGTTCGCAGAGGCTGTCCGAGGCCTTGAAGATCATGGCGGGTCCTGGCAAGGGGCGTGGGGCAAGAAAAGCGGCGATTGTAGCCTAATTGCCGATTGAAATTGGAACCGCTGCGAACACCGGCACATGCAGGGCGTGCAGCCGACGTTCTACACTGGCCTCTTTTGCTGATCGCGTTTCGAGGCCACCCCATGCCCGCTCACCGCCAAGCTTTTCGCTGCGCCCTGCTGCACAGCCTGGGCGACCCGGCCGTCACTGGCCTGGAAGGCGCTTACCAATACTGGCCCGACGGCCTTGTGCAAGTAGAGGGCGGGCGCATCGTCGCCGCTGGCGATGCCCGCCAGGCCCTGCCCGACGTGCCGGCCGGCACCGCCATTGAGGCGTTGCCCGGCCGGCTGATCATGCCGGGCTTCGTCGACACCCATATCCATTTGCCGCAACTGGGCATGATCGGCGCCTTTGGCGAACAATTGCTGGACTGGCTGAACCACTACACCTTTCCATGCGAAGCCCGCTTCGCCGACCCCGCCCACGGCCGCGACGTGGCCAGGCGCTTCATCGCCGAATTGCTGCGCAACGGCACCACCACCGCCCTTGTCTTCGCCAGCGTCCACCCCGCTTCGGTCGACGCATTTTTTGAAGAGGCATTGCGCCTGGACCTGCGCATGCTCTGCGGCAAAGTACTAATGGACCGCAACGCCCCAGCCGAGCTGCTCGACGGCGCAGACCACGGCTACGCCCAAAGCCGCGCGCTGATCGAGCGCTGGCACGAGCGAGGCCGTTTGCACTACGCCGTCACGCCGCGCTTTGCGCCCACCAGCAGCAGCGCCCAATTGCAGGTGGCAGCACGCTTGCTGCACGAGCATCCCGGCGTCTACCTGCACACACACCTGAGCGAAAACCCTCAGGAAATCGAGTGGGTGCGGCAATTGTTTCCTGAGCGCGCGGGGTATCTGGACGTGTACGCCCACCACGGCCTGCTGGGCCCGCGCTCGGTGCTGGCGCACGGCGTGCACCTGGATGACCACGAGTGCGCTCAGCTATCGGCCGCCGGAGCTGCGGTCGCCTTTTGCCCCACCTCGAACCTGTTTCTAGGCAGCGGCCTGTTCAACCTGCCCCAGGCCGAACGGCACAACGTAAAGGTGGGGCTGGGCACCGACGTGGGGGCCGGCACCAGCTTTTCGATCCTGCAGACGCTTAATGAGGCCTACAAGGTCATGCAGCTGCAAGGCGCCTCGCTGCACCCGCTAAAATCGTTGTACCTGGCGACGCTCGGCGGCGCTCGGGCGCTAAGCCTGGGCGACCGCATCGGGCAGCTGCGGCCCGGGTATGAGGCCGACTTCGTGGTGCTGGACCTGGCCGCCACACCGCTGCTGGAATATCGCCTGCGCCAATGCCGCGACCTCACCGAAACGCTGTTCGTGCTGATGACGCTGGGCGATGACCGCGTGATCGAACGCACCTACGCCCACGGGAACCTGGTACACCGGCGAGGCTGACAGGCGCGCCACGCAACAGGCAGCGCTGCGCCGAGCTGATATGCTGGCACCTTTGAACCGCCGTGGCTGCACTGTCGCGCCACGGCCTCTCACCGCCCACGATGCCATATGCCCATGCTCCACACCCTCGGCCCCCTCAGCAGCGCCTGGCCACTGCCCAACCCTGCGAGCGGCGCGGTGCTCACTTGCTGCAGCTTCTCTGCCCAGGCGCTGCGCCCTGACGACTTCCAGCGCCATGCCGTGCAGCCTCCGGAGAATATCCAGCGCTCGGTTGCCAAGCGCCAGGCTGAGTTTCTCGCCGGGCGCGTGTGCGCACGGGAGGCTGTGAGGGCGGTCAGCGGCCTTGGCTGGGTAGCGCCCGTCGGGAAGGATCGCGCGCCGCTATGGCCGGCTGGGGTGCGCGCCTCGATCACCCACAGCGACCAATGGGCCGCGTGCGTGGCTGCGCGCAGTGCAGATTGGCAGGCGCTGGGGCTGGACGCCGAAACCTTGCTTGCCCCTGAACGCGCCCAGCGGCTAAAAAGCGAAATCCTCACGCCCACCGAGCTTGAGCGCTTGCCGGCTGATGAAACACTCGCCGCGCTGGCCGTGACCCTGACCTTCTCGCTCAAAGAGAGCCTATTCAAAGCGCTCTACCCTTTGGTGCTTCAACGTTTCTGGTTCGAACATGCCGAGCTGCTGGGGTGGTCCAGCGACGGCCAGGCGCGCCTGCGGCTGCTGACCGACCTGAGCGAACGGTGGCGCCACGGGGTTGAAATCGACGCCCAGTTCTGCATCGAAAATCGCCGCTTGCTGAGCTTGGTGGCAATCGCGCCCAGTTGAAAAAATCCGCTGTTCGGCTGCAGCCCAGCAACCATGCTGCCGGGCGGTTTTTTCTACACTTTGCCCACACCTTATCCACACCTCGCTGCTGTTGCAGAAGCCCCCATACCGCATTATCTTGTATCGCGAATTTGCCGAGCCACTACATGTTGGGGTTTCGGTGGAACCAGAACCACAATCGAAAGTCAGAGCGCAAGCGTGTAAAAACGTTATTTTTGCCAAATGCTTCGCTTTTCAGACGCCGCCCGCGCACTGAAAGAATCGACCGCCAGGAAGGGCTGCTGCCGTACCTTCCCCGCCATTGTCATGATGCCGCGAGCAGCGCCCAGCGCGCCGCCGGCCAACACAGAGCTATCATGGAGAGCCCCATGCACACCGAACCGACTCGCGAGACCCCGCAGGCCAAAGCGCCCCAGGGCGCGGACCAGTCCCTTGAACTGACCGCCACCGCCCCGGGCCAACTGCGCGTGATCAAGCGTAACGGTACTGTCGTTCCCTACACCGACGACAAGATCACCGTCGCCATCACCAAGGCGTTCCTCGCGGTCGAGGGCGGCACTGCAGCGGCCTCCTCGCGCATCCACGACACCGTGGCGCGCTTGACCGAGCAAGTCAGCACCACTTTCAAGCGCCGCATGCCCTCGGGCGGCACCATTCACATCGAAGAGATCCAGGATCAGGTCGAGTTGGCCCTGATGCGCGCCGGCGAGCACAAAGTCGCCCGCGACTACGTGATCTACCGCGAAGCCCAGGCCGTCAAGCGCAAGCAGCAGGGCGAGAACACCATTGCCGAGCCGCACCCGAGCATCCGCATCAAGCGTGATGACGGCAGCCTCGAGCCGCTGGACATGGGCCGCCTGAACACCATCATCAACGAAGCCTGCGAAGGCCTCAAAGAGGTCGACGGCGCGCTGATCCAGCGTGAAACCCTGAAAAACCTCTACGACGGCGTGGCCATCAAAGACGTCAACACCGCCCTGGTGATGACCGCCCGTACCCTGGTCGAGCGCGAGCCGAACTACTCGTTCGTGACCGCTCGCCTGCTGATGGACACCCTGCGCGCCGAAGGCCTGGGCTTTCTGGGCGTGGCCGAGAGCGCCACGCACCACGAAATGGCCGAGCTGTACGCCGCCGCCCTGCCCGCCTACGTTGCCAAGGGCGTGGAATTCGAGCTGCTCAACCCTGAGCTTGCCAACTTCGACCTGGAAAAACTCGGCAAGGCGATCGATCACGAGCGCGACCAGCAGTTCACCTACCTGGGCCTGCAGACCCTCTACGATCGCTACTTCATTCATAAAGACGGCATCCGTTTCGAACTGCCGCAGGTGTTCTTCATGCGCGTGGCCATGGGCCTTGCCATCGAAGAGAAGAACCGCGACGAGCGCGCCATCGAGTTCTACCGCCTGCTGTCGTCGTTCGACTACATGGCCTCCACGCCAACCCTGTTCAATGCCGGCACCCTGCGCCCGCAACTGAGCTCGTGCTACCTGACCACCGTGCCGGACGACCTCTCCGGCATCTACGGCGCCATCCACGACAACGCCATGCTGTCGAAATTTGCCGGCGGCCTGGGCAACGACTGGACCCCCGTGCGCGCGCTGGGCTCCTACATCAAAGGCACCAATGGCAAATCCCAGGGCGTGGTGCCCTTCCTGAAAGTGGTCAACGACACCGCCGTGGCCGTAAACCAGGGTGGCAAGCGCAAGGGCGCGGTGTGCGCGTACCTGGAAACCTGGCACCTGGACATCGAGGAATTCCTCGAGCTGCGCAAGAACACCGGTGACGACCGCCGCCGCACCCACGACATGAACACCGCGAACTGGATCCCCGACCTGTTCATGAAGCGTGTGTTCGAAGGCGGCAAATGGACCCTGTTCTCGCCCTCGGAAACCCCTGACCTGCACGACCTGACCGGCAAGGCCTTCGAGGAGCGCTACGAGTACTACGAAGCGCTGATCGAGTACGGCAAGATCAAGGTCTACAAAACCGTCGAGGCCAAAGACCTGTGGCGCAAGATGCTCTCGATGCTGTTCGAGACCGGCCACCCATGGCTGACCTTCAAGGACCCGTGCAACCTGCGCAGCCCTCAGCAGCACGTGGGCGTAGTGCACAGCTCCAACCTGTGCACCGAGATCACCTTGAACACCAACAAGGACGAGATCGCGGTGTGCAACCTGGGCTCGATCAACCTGCCCAACCACATCGTCGACGGCAAGCTCGATACCGCCAAGCTGCAACGCACTATCAACACCGCTGTGCGCATGCTCGACAACGTGATCGACATCAACTACTACTCCGTGCCCCAGGCGAAGAACTCCAACTTCAAGCATCGCCCGGTCGGCCTGGGCATCATGGGCTTCCAGGACGCACTGTACCTACAGCACATTCCTTATGGTTCTGACGCAGCCGTCGAGTTCGCCGACCGTTCCATGGAAGCGGTGAGCTACTTCGCCATTCAGGCTTCCTGTGACCTGGCCGACGAGCGCGGCGCCTACGAGACCTTCCAGGGCTCGCTGTGGTCGCAAGGCGTGCTGCCGCTGGACTCGCTGGCTACCTTGATCGAGCAGCGTGGCGCCAAGTACATCGAAGTTGACCGTGCCGAAACCCTGGACTGGGCCCCGGTACGCGCCCGTGTGCAGAAAGGCATCCGCAACTCGAACATCATGGCCATCGCCCCGACCGCCACCATCGCCAACATCACCGGCGTTTCGCAGTCGATCGAGCCGACCTACCAGAACCTGTACGTGAAATCGAACCTCTCCGGCGAGTTCACCGTGATCAACCCCTACCTGGTCCGCGACCTCAAAGACCGCGGCCTGTGGGACTCGGTCATGATCAACGACCTGAAGTACTACGACGGCTCCGTGCAGCAGATCGAGCGCATTCCGCAGGAGCTCAAAGACCTGTACGCCACCGCGTTCGAGGTCGACACCCGCTGGATCGTCGAAGCCGCCAGCCGCCGCCAGAAGTGGATCGACCAGGCGCAATCGCTGAACCTGTACATCGCCGGCGCCTCGGGCAAAAAACTCGACGTGACCTACCGCATGGCATGGTTCCGTGGCCTGAAAACCACCTACTACCTCCGTGCCCTGGCCGCTACCAGCACCGAGAAGTCGACCATCAGCACCGGTAAGCTCAACGCCGTCTCCAGCGGCGGCGACAGCGCCCCGGTCCAGGCTGCCGGCCCGGCCCCGGTGCCGAAGGCCTGCGCAATCGACGAGCCGGATTGCGAAGCTTGCCAATAAGCTGAGCTGCACCGCCCAACCCCTCGCCCCGCTTGCCGGGCCGAGGGGTTTTTCATGCCCGAACGAACCTGGCGCGGCGGCCCGGGTCTGTTGCACTGACAACCTATCAGGAGATGCCCCCATGCTTTGGAAAAAAGGCCGCCGCAGCGACAACGTGGTCGATGCCCGCGGCAGCGGCGGCGGTGGGGGCGGCATTCCCCTGGGCAAGGGCGGGTTGAGCCTGGGGGCGGTGGTACTGATCGTCGGCTTCGGGCTGCTCACTGGCCAAGACCCGCTGCAATTGCTCAGCGAGCTGACCGGTGCCGGCACCTCCAGCGCCCCGGCGCAGCGCCAGGCGCCGCCGGCCAACGACCAGCAGGCCGACTTCGTGCGCGCGATCCTCGGCGACACCGAAGACACCTGGGGGCAGTTGTTCGAAGCCCAGGGCAAGCAGTACCAAGACCCGAAACTGGTGTTGTTCCACGGTCAGGTCAGCTCGGCCTGCGGCCGTGCGACCTCGGCGGTAGGCCCGTTCTATTGCCCCGGCGACCGCCAGGTGTACCTGGACATGGACTTCTTCCGAGAAATGCGCGAACGCTTCGGCGCCGCTGGCGATTTTGCCCAGGCTTATGTGATCGCCCACGAAGTGGGCCACCACGTGCAGAACCTGCTGGGCATCTCCGGCCGGGTAGACGCTGCGCGCCGGCAAGGCCAGCCGATGGAGGGGGCCAATGGCCTGTCGGTTCGCCAGGAGCTTCAGGCCGACTGCTTCGCAGGTGTGTGGGCCAACCATGCCCAGGCGCGTTTGAACTGGCTGGAGCCGGGTGATATCGACGACGCGCTCAACGCCGCCAATGCCATTGGCGACGACCACCTGCAGGAGCAGAGCCAGGGCCGGGTGATGCCCGATGCCTTCACCCACGGCACTTCGGCGCAGCGCCAGCACTGGTTCAAGGCAGGCTTTGCGCAAGGGCGCGTGGGCGATTGCGATACGTTTGCGGCCAAGGCGCTTTAAGGCCGGGAAAGTACAACACAGCCGCTACAGCAGGAGCCCGGTTCGCCGGGCAATGAGCAGCTTGGCTGGCTCAAAAATCAGCGCGTCGCGCGGCTAGCCGCCCTCGTGTATCGAAATCGCTTGGGTATGAAGACCTGCAAAGCATAGAATCTCCTAAATCGTAATGAGAATCAGGCGTTTGCAGTAGGGCGATTGCGCGTATACTTACGTCATTCCCTAATCAGGTAACCCTTATGCCCACTTCCCTGGAAACCAAGCGCGCATACTTTGCCAAGGTGCGCCGCATCAATTACGCGGCTAGCCTACGGCTCGAAGGGTTCAATGTGCCTCAGGGCGAGGAAGAAAAACCTGTCCCCACACGTGAGCAGGTACTGCGGCGGTATCGCACCGATAGCGCTCGGTGACAGTGGACAAGTATGGGGTTGGGCAAGACCCCTACTGTTACCCCGGTACTTCAGTGTTGCGCAATCATCTGGGCCTTCGGGTTCAGTCAACGCTGGACGACGCTGAGCGAGAGCTGAGCAGCATTGCCGCCAGCGAGGTGGTTTTTCACCCCCCTCCCTACGACCTCAGTAGTTTACAGGCCCTCCATCGGCACCTGTTCAAGGATATCTATCCATTCGCCGGCGAGGTGCGCGAAGTCGACATCTTCAAGGGGGGCAACACGATTTTGCAACGTCTCCCGTATCGAGCCTGAAGCTAAAAAGCTCTTTGCCTGGGCAGGTGCCAAGCAGTGGTTTCAGGGGCTCGAACGGCCAGCGCTCACGCCACTGCTGGCAGAGTTTTTCGGCGAGCTGAACATGCTTCACCCCTTCCGAGAAGGCAATGGCCGAGCTCAGCGGCTGCTATTCGAGCAACTGGTCATTGCTGCCGAGTATCCTATCGACTGGCGCCCCATTTCACCCGACGAGTGGGTTCACGCCAATATCAGCGCTGTAGCCTGCAACTATGCACCGCTTGCCGACATATTCGATCGCTGCATCGGCCAAGCGCCCTTTTCAGCTTGATCAGCAGGGTGGACATCCGCGCCCAAGCCTATATCCTGTGCTACCGATCAATAAAACCCACTATATGTAGATTTCAGGCTGCAAAAAGCTGGCTGCACACCCAACAAGCTCGTTAAGCTAAAAGGGCGCGTCGAGGCACGCTTTCCAGTACAATCGTGTCCCCCAAGTCGGCCGATACGCCCCAGTGCATCGGCCCTCTCGAACTCTCGTCGCCCGAGCCGGCATCCAGCTAAAGGCGCGGGCAACGTACAGATTTCCAACATCCACATGGCTGCCCCCTATGCAGCCCTCTCGCAGGAGCCACCCACCATGCTGAGCTGGGACGAATTCGACAAAGAAGATACCGAAGCCCCCGCCGCCAAAGGCGCTGCACAGCCGCAGCAGCCTATGGGCGCGGAGCTGGAGCGCCTCGACAGCGCCGGTGACGCCGCCGCGCATCAGGCCCGTGCCATCGCTGCCGACGACAGCGCCGCGGTCGCCCGTGCCAAGGCCGCACTCAATGACCTGGACATCGCCGAAGGCCTGGCCGAGCTCGAAGGCTCTGCCGCGCGCGTTACCGTCGACTCCAAGCGCATGATCAACTGCCGTGCCGACCTCAACCAGCTGGTGCCGTTCAAGTACGACTGGGCCTGGCAGAAGTACCTCGACGGCTGCGCCAACCACTGGATGCCGCAGGAGGTCAACATGACCACCGACATCGCCCTGTGGAAGAGCGCCGATGGCCTGACCGACGACGAACGCCGCATCGTGCTGCGCAACCTGGGCTTCTTCTCCACCGCCGACTCCCTGGTGG
This sequence comes from Pseudomonas sp. URIL14HWK12:I12, assembly GCF_003097135.1. Lineage (GTDB taxonomy): Bacteria > Pseudomonadota > Gammaproteobacteria > Pseudomonadales > Pseudomonadaceae > Aquipseudomonas. Next base: position 528,381 of record NZ_QEQL01000002.1, on the reverse strand, counting down.
CCAACAACCTGGCGCTGGCGGTGTACCGCCTGATCACCAACCCCGAATGCCGCCAGTACATCCTGCGCCAGGCGTTCGAGGAAGCGATACACACCCACGCCTACCAGTACTGCATCGAGTCGCTGGGCATGGATGAAGGCGAGATCTTCAACATGTACCACGAGATCCCGTCGGTGGCCAAAAAGGCTGCCTGGGGCCTGAAGTACACCCGCGCCATCTCCGACCCCGAGTTCAAGACCGGTACCCCGGAAACCGACAAAGAACTGCTGCGTAACCTGATCGCCTACTACTGCGTGCTCGAAGGCATCTTCTTCTACTGCGGCTTCACCCAGATCCTGTCCATGGGCCGGCGCAACAAGATGACCGGCGTCGCCGAGCAGTTCCAGTACATCCTGCGCGACGAATCCATGCACCTGAACTTCGGCATCGACGTGATCAACCAGATCAAGATCGAAAACCCGCACCTGTGGGACGCCGAAATGAAGGAAGAGGCTACCCAGATGATTCTCCAGGGCACGCAGTTGGAGATCGAATACGCACGCGACACCATGCCGCGCGGCGTGCTGGGCATGAACGCGGCGATGATGGAGGACTACCTCAAGTTCATCGCCAACCGCCGCCTGACCCAGATCGGCCTGAAAGAAGAATACCCGGGCACCACCAACCCCTTCCCGTGGATGAGCGAGATCATGGACTTGAAGAAAGAGAAGAACTTCTTCGAAACCCGCGTGATCGAGTATCAGACCGGTGGGGCGTTGAGCTGGGATTGAGGCTGAACGTGCAGTAGATGCCACTGGCCAGCCGCAACAGCCGATTGGCTGGCCCTGCCACACAAAAACCGAGCCACCTCCGGCGTAAGCCGAGGTGGCTCAGTTGCAAAGGCAGGCGCAACATTCCAGCAGCGTTCGCCTTTGAGCTTTCCCTCCCTCCGCCAACCTCGATCAAACCGGCCAACCGAAAAAGCGTATACATTTAAACATTCGAATGTTTAAATGCGTCACCTTCATTTTCGGAGCCGCGCGCCCATGCCTACCCTGTTCGATTCCGTCTCACTCGGCGGCCTCACCCTGAAAAACCGGATCGTTCTGCCGCCGCTCACGCGGTCACGCAGCGCCCAGCCCGGCGACATACCCAATGCAATGATGGTTGACTACTACCGGCAGCGTGCCAGCGCAGGCCTGATGATCACCGAAGGCACGCAGATCGAACCGCGCGGCCAGGGCTATGCCTGGACGCCGGGGATTTACAGCCCCGCACAGATTGCCGGTTGGCGGGCAGTCACCGACGCGGTGCATGAGCAAGGAGGTGTGATTTTCTGCCAGCTCTGGCACGTGGGGCGGGTGTCGCATACCAGCCTGCAACCTGGCCAGCAGCCCCCGGTTGCGCCTTCGGCGCTGCCCGCCACGGCTGTGAAAGTATTCATCGAAACCGGCCCGCAAGCTGGGGCCCTGGTGGCGCCCAGCACGCCAAGGGCGCTGGCTACCGCTGAGGTGAAAGCGCTCGTGCAGCTTTATCGCACCGCCGCGGTCAATGCCAAGGCAGCGGGGTTCGACGGTGTGGAACTGCACTGCGCCAATGGTTACCTCATCAACCAGTTCATCTCGGAACACACCAACCAACGTACCGACGAATATGGCGGCTCGCTGGCCAATCGCTTGCGCTTCCTGCGAGAAGTCACCGAAGCGGTGATCGAGGTGTTCGGCGGTGCGCGGGTAGGCGTTCGCTTCTCCCCGCTGTTCGAAACGACCGATGAAGAGCGGGTGTACCTGGGGCTGGTCGAGCAAGACCCTCACCACACCTACACCCAGGCCGCAGCGCTGCTCGAAGCGCTGGGGGTGGGTTATCTCTCCATCGCAGAAGCAGATTGGGACAACAGCCCGGATCTGCCGCCCCCCTTCCGTGCAGCACTGCGGGAAGTGTTCTCCCGGCCGATCCTGTATGCCGGCCGCTATACCCAAGCCAAAGCCGAAGCGGTACTGGCCAGCGGCTATGGCGATTTGTTCGGCTTTGGCCGCACCTTCATCGCCAACCCGGACCTGCCCCACCGGTTCAGGCACGGCCTGCCCTTGAACCCGGTCGACCCTGCCACGCTGTATGGCGGGGGCGAACACGGCTACATCGACTATCCGGCAAGCCCAACCTAGAATGCCTGCTTTGATCGCCGGCTCAAGCCCGCCGGCCCAGGAGCAGGAAACCGATGGCAGATGTGAGCGAAGCCCTCAAAGTATTGGCCAACCCTGTCAGGCGCACGGTGCTGGCGTGGCTGAAAGACCCGCACGCCTCGTTCGCCGGTTACAGCCAGTTGTATGACTTCGGTGTCTATGGTGTTTGCGCAAGCTTGATACAAGACAAAGCCGGCCTTGCCCAGCCGGCAACGTCGTTGTGCCTCAAAGCCCTGCACGATGTGGGCTTTGTCAAAGCGACCAAGGTGGGCAAGTGGACCTACTACACCCGTGACGAAGCCGCAGTCACCGCCGCGCTGGCAACCCTGCTGGGCGAGCTTGAAGTGGAAGTCGCCAACGGCCGGGCGGGCTTGCCAGGCTCTGCCGGCTGACCGGCCGTTTGCCATTGGCTGCCCTGCTCGACCACCCGCCCGATCACCATCACTGACGGCGCCTTGAGTTCAAAGGCCTGTGCTGCCTCATGCATGCCGGCCAAATCGCTGTAGCACGCCCGTTGCTGCGGCAGCGAAGCGTTTTCAATCATCGCCACCGGCGTGTCGGCGGCCAGCCCGCCTGCGAGCAACTCGTCGCGCACCTCCTTGAGCTTCGCCACCCCCATGTAGACCACCAGGGTAGTGCCCGCCTGCGCCAGCGCTCGCCAGTTCAAAGGGCTGTCGTCCTGCGTATGGGCCGTCACCAGCGTCACCCCCCTGGCGACGCCACGCAGCGTCAGCGGGATATCGCACTGGGTCGCCCCGGCCAGGCCAGCGGTGATGCCGTTGACCAACTCGACCTCGATACCGTGCTCGCCCAGCCATTGGGCCTCTTCGCTGCCGCGCCCGAAGATGCTGGGGTCGCCCCCCTTCAGGCGTACGACGCACTTGCCCTGCCGTGCATAGCGCAACATCAGGCGATGAATGAACGCCTGGGGGGTGGACCGGCAGCCACCGCGCTTGCCCACGCCGATCACCTTAGCCCCCGGGCAATGTTCCAGCACCGCCGGGTTGACCAGGCTGTCGATCATCACCACATCGGCGCTGCGCAGTGCACGCACTGCCTTGAGGGTCAACAGCTCCGGATCCCCTGGGCCGGCACCGACCAGCCAGACTTTTGCGTTCATGGGGTTTACCTCATCAGCGTTGAGAACCGCGCGGCGCGGCTCTGGGGGGTTGGGTTTCATCCGTGCAGCATCCAGATCAACAACAGCCCATTGAGCAGCAGCGAACCCAGTGCCAGGGTGCGCCATACCTTCAAAGGCTCGCGCTCCAGAAGAGGGCGAAAACGCGTAGCAGGCTGCTGCTCGCCGTTGTGCAGCGCCAGTACCCACTGCTCGGCGGTTTCGAAACGTTCGGCCGGGTCGCTGGCCAGCGCCTGGTCGAGGTTGTGCACCAGCCATTCGGGCAGGTCCGGGCGATAGCGGCTGGCGGGCACGGGGGCGCCGAAGCGAGGCCGTTGAAAGGCCTCGACCTCGCCATGGGGGTAATGGCCCGTCAGCAGGAAATACAGGGTAACGCCGGCGCTGTATAAATCCTGCGCCACGCTGGGCGCGGCACCCGCGTAGGCCTCCGGCGCGATGTAGTTGGGCGTGCCGGGCAACTCACCGGGCGCCTGGGTGGACAACCCCGGGCAAAACGCCAGGCCGAAATCCAGCAGCCGCAGGTCCCCTTCCCCATTGAGTAGCAGGTTCTCTGGCTTGACGTCGCGATGCAGGATGTTGCGCCGGTGCAGCATGCCCAGCGCCCGCAGCAGATGCAGGGCGATGTCCAGCCCCTGGGCCAGGCTGAGTGTGCCGTGCTGGCGATAATGCTCGGCCAGGGTAATGCCTGGGTGCTCGCGCATCAGGTAATACAGATGCTGGCGCTCGGCGCCGGCGTGCACCTCTGGGAAAAAACGCCCAGCCACCCGCCGCAGGAACCACTCTTCCCGAAGCAAGCGCTGCCCAGCTTCGTTGTCACCGTCGCAGTGGGCGGGCAGGGTTTTGAGTAACCAGGGTTGCTGCTGGGCGTCGCGCACCCGATACAGTACCGATTGCCGTGTCTCGCTCAGCCGCGCCTCGACGAGCCAGCCCTCGAAGCGTTGCCCCGGTTTCAGAGTGGGGGGCAACGGCCACTGCTCGACCTGCTCCAGGGCATCGCCCAAACAGCCCTGGCCGAGCGCCTCGACCCTCACCAGCACCGCGCTGGCGTTGTCCTGGCTGCCCGCCAGGTGAGCGGCCCGCACGAGCGCCTGGGCGGCGCGCTGAAGATCGGGCTCATCGCGCAGCATGCCGGCGATCGACGCTTCGCCGAGGGTCGCCCAAACCCCATCGCTGGCCAGCAGGAAACACTCGCCCAGGCGCAACTCGCCCTCGCGGTAGTCAACCACCAGGTGCTGCTCCAGCCCCATGGCGCGCTTGAGCACATGCTGCATGCCCGGCTGGCTCCATACGTGGTCTTCGCTGATGCGCTGCAACTGGCCTTGGTGCCAGCGATAGACCCGGCAATCACCGATGTGCGCCAAGGTGAAACGCTGGCCACGCAGCACGATGGCGCTCAGGGTGGTCAGCAACGGCTGCCCGCCGCCATTGGCGTGCAGCCAGCGGTTCTGGGCAAGCAACAAACGGTCAAGGGCCTGCGCGACGCCCCAGGTCTGGGGGGTCGCGTAATAATCGTGCGCCAGGGCCTGCAAGGTCGAGCGCGCGGCCAGCCCGCCATCGCTGCAATGGCTGACGCCATCGGCCAGTGCGAACAGGTAGCCCTTGCTGGCCGCCAGCGAGGGCGCGGGGCTGACCATTCGCGTGGCGTCCTGATTCTCGGCACGGGGCCCGCTGGCGCTGCTTTGGGCGTAGCTCAACTGCAAAGGCATGGCGGCAGGCTCAGACCCGCGCAGCGGTAAAGGCAGCCGAGCCCCAGGTGGTTCTCCAGCGGCGCTTGACGCTCAACAGCCCGAACCAGGCCACCACGCCAAGGCTTGCGAACAGCCACAAGCCCAGTTGATAGTCGCCGGTGCTCTGCTTGATGGCGCCCAAGCCTGCAGCCAGCAGGAAGCCACCGATGCCACCGGCCATGCCGATCAGGCCGGTCATCACGCCGATTTCGCGATTGAAACGCTGTGGCACCAGTTGAAACACCGCCCCGTTGCCCGCCCCCAGCCCCAGCATGGCACTGACGAACAACGCCAGTGCCGCCACCGAACTGGGCAGGTTCATGCCCACCACGGCGATACACACCGCCGCCGCAGCGTACATGCCGAGCAATGTCCGAATGCCGCCAAGCCGGTCGGCCAGGGCGCCCCCCAGCGGCCGCATCAGGCTGCCACCAAACACGCAGGCAGCGGTGTAGTAGCCGGCAGTCACCGGGCTCAGGCCGTACTGGTCATGGAAGTAGCCCGGCAGCGCGCTGGCCAGGCCAATGAAGCCGCCGAAGGTGACGCTGTAGAAGAACATGAACCACCAGCTGTCGCGATCGGCCAAGGCCTTGAAATAGTCGGCCGTGGATTTCGGCTTGCTGCGGTGCGGGGCATTCCGCGCCAGCAGGCAGAACACCACCAGCGTCACCACCAGGGGGATCAACGCCAGGCCGAAAACTTCAGTCCAGCCAAAGGCCGCTGCCAGAACCGGCGCAGCCAGTGCGGCCAGCACCGTGCCGGAGTTACCGGCCCCGGCGATGCCCATGGCCTTGCCCTGGTGCTCGGCCGGGTACCATTGCGAGGCCAGCGGCAGCGCCACCGCGAACGAGGCGCCGGCCATGCCCAGGCACACGCCGAGCAGCAGTGCCTGCTCGTAGCTGTGGATGCCGAGTTGCCAGGCCGCCAGCAGCGAGACGATCACGATGACCTGGCCAACGATGCCCGCGGTCTTGGGCGATGACTGGTCCGCCAGCATCCCCATGACGAAACGCAGGATTGCCCCGGCCAGAATCGGCGTGGCCACCATGAAACCCCGCTGCTGGGTGGTCAGCTGCAAGTCGGTTGCGATCTGCACCGCCATAGGGCCGAGCAGGTACCACACCATAAAGCTCAGGTCGAAATACAGGAACGCGGCAAACAATGTCGGGGTATGCCCGGCTTTCCAGAAACTGTTGTTCATTCCAGCACCTCATCTGCAAATGGAGTCAACGAAAGTCACGTGCTTGCAGGTGGGCGAGCCCTGGGGCTGCTCCACCGCCTCGTGTTTGCAAGGCCATAAACGCAAAAGACGTCGCCATCCCCTACCCGCTTGCGCGAAGGGACGTGCGACGTCTTTGTCGTGGTGGGCAACCGCCGTTGGCTACCTGAGCACAGGCCAAAGCAGGTTGTGTGCCAAGAACCTTGCGCCGCTCTGCAGCGGCGCTTTTCGGGCTAGGGCACAGGGGTGGGCCCGGGTGTGGATGAACCACCATGGCCCCTTTGGTGCAAGGGTTGCCGCATTGCGGTGCACGCCCTGGCAGGCGTTGCCGGCCGAGGGGCCGGTCAGGTCAGCAGCTCATTCATGGCGATGATCTGTTCGGCCACCTGGATCAGCTTCTGTTGCTTGCTCATGGCCTGGCGGCGCATGAGGGTGTAGGCCTGTTCCTCGTCGCACTGCTTCATCTTCATCAGCATGCCCTTGGCCAGCTCGATGCGCTTGCGTTCGGCCAATTGCTGGTCGCGCGCGTGCAGCTGCGAGCGCAATACCTGATCGCTTTCGAAGCGCGCCATGGCGACCTCCATGATCGGCTGAAGGCGCTGGGCATGGATGCCCTCGACGATATAAGCACTGACGCCTGATTTGATCGCCTGGCGCATCACCACCGGGTCGTGCTCGTCGGTGAACATGACGATAGGCCGGGGCTGGTCACGGGTGACCATCACCACCTGCTCCATCACATCGCGGCTGGGAGAGTCGGTGTCGATCAGCACCACATCCGGGCGCACGGCCTCTACGCGCGCCGGCAGGTCGATGGTCAGCCCTGACTCGTCGATCACGTCGAAGCCCGCCTCGCTCAGTGCAGTGCGCAGGCGTCCGCCGGTGCGGGAGGTGTCGTTGATCAGCAAAATGCGCAACACATGGACCTCCTATGACGGGTCATGACGGGCATGCAGGGCAAAGCTGCGCGCATAGGCAACAGGGTCGTGGCCATCCCAAACGCTGCCATCGAGCAGCTGCGAGCAACGCATAGGGCTTGAAGGCGTGGCGACCCCCAGCGCGCCAGCGGCCTCGCTGTAAAGGTCGAGCTGCTGCACGCGCCGGGCCACAGCCAGGTAGTCAGGGTCGTCGCGCAGCAAGCCCCAGCGCCGGAACTGGGTCATGAACCACATGCCGTCGGAGAGGTAGGGGAAGTTCGCGATGCCGTGATTATGAAAGCTCAGCGGGTGGGGGTCTTGCCACTGCTTGCCCAGGCCATCGTCGTAAAAGCCCATGAACCGCGGCTCGATACTGGCCAGCGGCACGTCGAGGTACTCGCCACTGCTCATCAGTTGCGCCGTGCTGCGGCGGTTCTCCTGGCTGGCCTCGATGAAGCGGCTGGCCTCCAATACCGCCATCACCAATGCCCGGGCCGTGTTGGGATACTGCTCGGCGAACGCCCGCGTGCAGGCCAGCACCTTTTCGGGGTGGTCCGGCCAAATGGCCTGGCTGGTCGCTACCGTGCAGCCCTGGCCGAGCAGCACCGCGTTGGCGCACCAGGGTTCACCCGCGCAGAAGCCGTCGATGCGTGCTGCCTGCAAGTGCGCAAGCATCTGCGGCGGCGGCACCACCACGCTGTTGACGTCCTGCAACGGGTGGATGCCCTGGCTGGCCAGCCAGTAATACAGCCACATGGCATGGCTTCCGGTTGGAAAGGTGTGCGCGAAATTGAGCTTTTCGCCCACTTGGCCGGCGCGCTTCCTAAGGGCAGCAGGGGTTGTAGTGCCGGCGTCTTTGAGCGGTTGCGAAAGGTTGATGCTCTGGCCGTTCTGGTTCAGCCCCATCAACACGGCCATGTCGGTCGCCGGCGCGCCGCTGATGCCGAGCTCGAGGGCGTAGACCATGCCATACAACGCATGCGCAGCGTCCAGCTCACCGCTCGCCAGCTTGTCATTGACCCCTGCCCACGAGGCCTGCCGGTGCAGGTTGAGGGTGAGGCCGTAGGGTTGGGCAAAGCCCTGGGTGGCTGCGACCACCACGGAGGCAGCGTCGCTCAAGGGCATGAAACCGATGTTCAGGGCGTGTTTTTCAGGGCCGTCGCTGCCTGCCACCCACGCCAGTGCGTGAGGTACCGTGAGGTCGTTGCTGTTGTCGCTCACACCGTAGTTTCCTGATTCTTAGTGCGTGGAAAAATATCGCCCCAGAGGCGAGGCGCGCGAGCCTGCCTTCAATAGACGTCCCGCAGGTATCGACGCGCCTTGCTCATGTCGCTGACGTACAACGCTGCCGCAGCACTGCTCATCTTGCCATGGGTTTGCACGATCTTCTTGAGCGCGGTGTCGACATCCTTGGCCATGCGGCTGGCATCGCCACACACACACACATGAGCGCCCTGCTCCAGCCATTGCCACAGCTCGGCGCCCTGTTCGAGCATGCGGTGTTGCACATAGATCTTCTGTTGCTGGTCACGGGAAAACGCGGTGTCCAGCCGCTGCAACACACCGCTGCGCTGCCAGGCCTGCAGCTCGTCACGGTAATAGAAGTCGGTGCGGGCGCGCTGCTCACCGAAGAACAGCCAGTTCTTGCTGCCGGGCTGGCCTTGACGCTCCTGCAGAAAGGCACGAAATGGCGCGATGCCGGTGCCCGGCCCGATCATGATCAGCGGCGTATCGGCGCTCGATGGCGGGCGGAAATGCGCAGACGGCTGCAGGTAGATGCGCACCCCTTGCTCACCGGCCCGGTCAGCCAGAAAGGTCGAACACACGCCGCCACGTGCCATGCCCTGATGGTGGTAGCGCACCGTGGCGACGGTCAGGTGCACCTGATCGGGCGTCACGGCGGGGCTGGAGCTGATTGAGTAAAGCCGGGGTTGCAGCGGCTTGAGCAGCCGCACCCATTGCTGCGCATCGAGGGTGATCGGGAACTCACTGAGCAGGGCCGGCAGCTGGCGCCCCCATAGCCAATCCTGCAACGCCGCTTGCTGGTCGTCTTCGAGCAAGGCCTGCAGCTTCCCATCGCCGTGCTGGGCAGCCACCCGCCGCAGCAGGTCAGGGCTGATGCGGGCGATCTCCAGGTGCTCGCTCAAGGCGCAACGCAATGCCATCGGGGGCTGGTTGTCCAGCTGCACCTGCGTGCTGCCGTCCAGGCCGGTCGTGCTCAGCCACTGCTCCACCAACTCGGGCGCGTTGACCGGCCAAACGCCCAAGGCATCGCCGGCACGGTAAGGAAAGTGGTGGCCGGCAAGGTCGAACGACACGTGGCGGGTTTCCTTCTCGGCCCCCACGCCATTGAGCACGCGATTGCTCAGCAAGCGGGTGCGTAGCGGCTGGGAGCGGGTGTAGGGGTTGCGATCGGCGGCCATCGCCAGGGTGGCCGCGGTAGCGGGCGCTGCCTGAGCGGGTTGGGGCGCGGTGGCTGCCGGGTGCGCCAGCTTGCTGCACAACTCGACCAGCCAGTGTTCGGCCGGTGCCTGATAGTCTGGCTCGCACTCCAGGCGCGGCTGGAGACGCTCACCGCCCAGGGCGGCCAGGCGTTCATCGAGTTTACGGCCAAAGCCACAGAACTGCCGGTAGCTGGAGTCGCCCAACGCCAATACACCGAAGCGGCTGTTCTTCAGGCTCTGTGGGCCGGCGCCCGACAGTGTTTGCCAGAAATCGACAGCGTTGTCTGGTGGGTCGCCGTCGCCAAAGGTACTGGTCACCAGCAGCACGCCAGCGGCGCTGCACAGTTGGTCGAGCTCGACGCTGTCCATGGCCTGTACCCGGGTGCGCTGGCCGGCGCCGGCCAGGCGCTCGGCGCACAGGGCTGCAAGGTTTTCTCCATTGCCGGTTTGCGATGCCCAGAGCACCAGCCATTCAGCGCCTGGCGCCGAGGTGGGCACGCCCACCGCCGCGCCAGGCTCGCCGGCGCGGGAGAACATGCCGGCCAGCAAACCATTGAGCAGCACGCGCTGCTCTGCACTCAGCGGCGCGTGTTCGGGGATCGTCGGCACGCCGCTGTGCACCGCGCTGCGCAGGCCCAGCAGATAGCCGCGCATGTACAACTGCGCTTGCTCGCTCAAGGTGGGCGGGGCCAGGCCATCAAGGCTCAACAGCCGGGCAACGCTGTCGACCTGCTGGGGGGCGAACGCCGCCGTTGCGGCCGAGCAAACCGCCGGCTGTTCGCGCTCGCTGCGGGGCAAAGCTTGCAGCGCCACGGCGCAGTACTTGAAGGCTGGCTGCAAGGATATCGGGTCGACCGCATCGTGGGTCACTGCATTGATGGCCAGCGACTCACCGAACACGTCGTTCCAGTGAAAGGGTGCAAAGCAATTGCCTGGCCGAACGCGGTCGGTGACGACCGCCGGGAGCACCGCCTCGCCACGGCGTGAGCGAACGCTCACCCGGTCGCCCGGGCCGATACCCAAGCGCTGAGCGTCGGCGGGGTGAACCTCGACGAAAGGCCCGGGGTTGAGCCGGTTCAGCGCAGGCACCTTGCCGGTCTTGGTCAGCGTGTGCCATTGGTGCTGCACGCGGCCGGTGTTGAGCACCAGCGGGAACTGCTCATCGGGCAGCTCGGCAGGGGGCAGATACGGGCGGGCAAAGAACTGCGCCTTGCCACTGGCGGTGGCGAACACCGGCGCCGGCCGCTCGCCGGCAGTGGCTGGCTGCACATAGCGGATGGGGTTGCGGGCCGGCGCCTGCGGTGAGGTGCAGGGCCACTGCAGTGGTTGCTCGCGCAGGCGCGCGTAGCTGGCGCCGCGCAAGTCATAGCCGGTGGTGGCGTTCGCCGTGCGCTTGATCTCTTCGAACACCTCAGCCGCGCTGGCATAGCTGAACGCCTCGGCATACCCCATGGCGCAAGCGACGCGGGCGATGATCTGCCAGTCTGGCAAGGCCTCGCCCGGGGGTTGCACCGCCTGCTGAGTCAGGGTCAGGTTGCGCTCGGAGTTGATCATCACCCCTTCGGCTTCGGCCCACAATGCACCGGGCAGCAAAATGTCGGCGTAGCGATTGGTCTCGGTGTCGAGAAACGCCTCTTGCGTAATCACCAGCTCGGCCTTGCGCAGCCCGTCGATCACCTGCTGGCGATTGGGCACGCTGGCCACCGGGTTGGTGCAGATGATCCAGCACGCCTTGATGCTGCCTGCGGCCATGGCCTGAAACATATCAACGGTGCCACCACCCCCTTCGGCACGCAGGCTGCCGGGCTCGATACCCCACACCTGTTCGATGAACGCCCTGTCGTGTGCCTCGAGCGCCGAGCGTTGGCCGGGCAGGCCCGGGCCCATGTAGCCCATCTCCCGGCCGCCCATGGCGTTAGGCTGGCCCGTGAGCGAAAACGGCCCGCTGCCCGTGCGGCAGATGGCACCGGTGGCCAAGTGCAGGTTGCACAGCGCATTGGTGTGCCAGGTGCCCTGCACGCTCTGGTTCAGGCCCATGGTCCAGCAACTCATCCAGTTCGCCGCTTCGCCGATCCACCGCGCGGCCTGGCGGATGTCCGCCTCGGCAAGGCCTGTGAGCTGGGCGACATGCTCAGGCGTATAGGCCTGCAGAAAATCGTCCATCACCTCCCAACCTTCGGTGAAACGGGCAATGAAGGCACGGTCGGTGTGGCCGCTTTTGACCAACAGATGCAACAGCCCATTGAGCAATGCCAGGTCGGTGCCGGGGGCGATCTGCAGGTACAGGTCGGCTTTCTCGGCGGTGCTGGTACGCCGCGGGTCGACAACGATCAGCTTCGCCCCGGCCTTGACCCGATCCAGCAGGCGCAGAAACAACACCGGGTGGCAGTCGGCCATGTTCGCGCCCGTTACCAGAAACACATCACTGTGCTCGAAATCGTCGTAGGCACCCGGTGGGCCGTCGGCCCCGAGGGAGAGCTTGTAACCGCTGCCCGCGCTGGCCATGCACAGCCGGGAGTTGGATTCGATATGCTGGCTGCGGATGAAGCCTTTGGTCAGTTTGTTGGCCAGGTACTGAGCTTCCAGCGACATCTGCCCGCTGACGTACAGGGCGAATGCATCGGCACCGTGCTCATCGATGATGCCGCGCAAGCGGCTGGCCGTTGCTTCGATGGCTTGGTCGAGGCCAACGCGAACCGGGTCGCGGGTGCGCTCTTCGCGAACGAAGGCATGGTGCATTCTTCCGGGGTCGGCCACGGGAGCCGCGCAGGTGCTGCCTTTGGTACACAGGCGCCCGGCGTTGCTGGGGTGCTGTTTGTCACCCGAGACCTTGACGATCAGGTTGTCTTCCACGTGCAGGACGATGCCACAGCCTACCCCGCAGTAGGGGCATACGCTGCGTACGGTCTTGCCGGGTTCGAGGGTGTTCGCCATCGCTGTGCTCTCTGTGCGCAAACGACAAAGGCGCCATGCTGCTGGACCGTTTTTCAACGGAAGCTGCACGGCGCCTTTGTCGTGGGGTAATGCCTGGATGGGCGGCCATCGTCGTTGACGGCCTTTGCCTGTGCGTAGCAATGGCTGGGCCAACATTCAGCACGGTGGCCGCAACGCCCGGCTGCCGCTGCCCTGCACCCTCGGTGCGCAGGCAAACGGTGCAGAAGCTACACACCAAGGGCGCCTCTCCCTGGGGCGGCGCGGCGCCGTTTTGCACCGTCCTGGCGCGCGCAGGTCGTCATACTGCAGGGGCCAGCATTGCGTGCACGCCTTGAGCGCCGGGCCTTTCAAGCAGCCCCGCACGGTTGTGGCACAACCGCTGCATAGGCTTGGTCTGCCCGCTGCACCGTGCCAGCGGGCTACCTTGTCGATCAACGGCGATCGTTTGGCCCCTGATGGCCCAGGTGACAACGACTGCGTCAGGCCCATGGGCCGGCAGCAAGAACAGGCAAAGGCGCCTGGGACCTTCTGGTTCCAGGCGCTTTTTTTTGCTTCGAAACAACCGGATCGGCTCTGAGAGGTACTCCCATGAACAGCGAACTGGCAAGTGATCTGCAAACCCTCGTGATCATCGGCAACGGCATGGTCGGCCACCATTGCGTGGAGCAATTGGTGGAAAACGGGGCATTGAGCCGCTACCACATTCATGTGTTCAGCGAAGAACCGCTGCGCGCCTACGATCGTGTGCACCTGTCCGAATACTTCACAGGCCGTGATGCCGAATCCCTGGCCCTAGGTGAGGCGGCGCTCTACCAGCAGCCAGGGGTGACCTTGCACCTGGGCACCGCAGTGCTGGAGATCGACCGGGCCGGCAAGCAGGTGATCACCGCAAACGGTTCGCTCGCCTATACCCATCTGGTCATGGCCACCGGCTCCTATCCCTTCGTGCCGCCCATCGAAGGTGCGGCTGGGGATTCGCGGCTGGTCTACCGTACCTTGGCCGATCTGGACACGATCCGCGCTGCCGCCGCGAACGCCCGGCGCGGTGTGGTGGTGGGCGGCGGGCTGTTAGGGCTTGAAGCGGCCAATGCGCTGCGCAGCCTGGGCCTGGAAGCCCATGTGGTGGAGTTCGCGCCCCGGCTGATGCCGGTGCAATTGGATGAAGCCGGCGGCGTGGCGCTCAAGGCGCGTATCGAAGCCTTGGGCGTTCAGGTACACCTGGGCCGAAGCACCGAATCGATCACCCCCGGTGAGCATTACCGTTTCCGCATGAATTTCGCAGGCGATCAATGCCTGGAAACCGACCTGGTGGTGTTCTCGGCCGGTATTCGCCCCCACGACGGCCTGGCCCGAGCCTGCGGGCTGGAACTCGGGGCCCGGGGCGGTATCGCCATCGACAGCGACTGCCGCAGCAGCGACCCGCATATCCATGCCATCGGTGAGTGTGCCGCCTGGAACGGCAGCGTCTTCGGGCTGGTAGCGCCGGGTTATCAGATGGCGCGCAACGTCGCCGCGCAGCTGTGCCAACGCGACGGCATACCCTTTCTGGGTGCCGATATGTCCACCAAGCTCAAGCTGCTGGGTGTCGACGTCGGCTCCATCGGCGATGCCCAGGGCGTCACGGCTGGCGCTCGCAGCTACCGTTTCATCGACGAAGCCACCGCCAGCTACCGCCGCCTGGTGGTATCGGCCGACGGCAAACGGGCCCTCGGTGCAGTGCTGGTGGGCGACAACAGCTATTACGACACGCTGCTGCAGTACATCCAGAACGGCATCGCGCTGCCTGCCGATCCTTCGTCGTTGATCCTGCCCCAGGGCGAAGCGGCGCCAAGCCTGGGCGTGGATGCACTGCCAGCCACCGCCACCGTCTGCTCCTGCCACAACGTCAGCAAGGGTGCGATCTGCTGCGCGATCGACGCCGGGTGCAGCGACCTGGCCGGGATCAAGCAGCAGACCAAGGCCGGCACCGGTTGTGGCGGGTGCGCGGGGCTGCTCAAGCAAGTGTTCGAGCATGAATTGATCGCGCGCGGTGTGACGGTCGACAAAAGCCTGTGCGAGCACTTCGCCTTTACTCGCCAGGAGCTGTACTCGCTGGTGCGCGTGGAAGGCATTGAAACCTTCGACGAACTGCTGGCGCGCCATGGCAAGGGCCACCTGGGCTGCGACATTTGCAAGCCGGCGGTGGGCTCGATTCTCGCCTCGTGCTGGAACCGGCCGATCATGGAGCCGTGGCTGGTGCCGCTGCAGGACACCAACGATACCTTCATGGCCAACATGCAGAAGAACGGCACCTACTCGGTAGTGCCGCGCATTCCCGCAGGCGAAATCACTCCGGAGGGGTTGATCGCTATCGGCGCGGTGGCCAAGAAGTATGACCTATACACCAAGATCACCGGCGGCCAGCGTATCGACCTGTTCGGCGCCCAGCTGCATGAGCTGCCGGACATCTGGGCCGAGCTGATCGCGGCCGGCTTTGAAACCGGGCATGCCTACGGCAAGTCCACCCGCACCGTGAAAAGCTGCGTCGGCAACACCTGGTGCCGCTATGGCGTGCAGGACAGCGTGCAAATGGCCCTGCACATCGAGAACCGCTACAAAGGGCTGCGCTCGCCGCACAAACTCAAATTCGCCGTGTCCGGCTGTACCCGCGAGTGCGCCGAGGCGCAGAGCAAGGACGTGGGCGTGATCGCCACGGAAAAGGGCTGGAACCTCTACATCAGCGGCAACGGCGGCATGCGCCCGCGCCACGCCGAGCTGCTGGCCACCGACCTGGACGACGAAACCCTTATTCGCTACATCGACCGTTTCCTGATGCTGTACATCCGCACCGCCGACAAGCTGCAGCGCACCTCGGTGTGGCGCGAAAGCCTCGAAGGGGGCCTGGACTACCTCAAAGCCGTCATCATCGACGACAGCCTGGGCCTTGCAGCCGAACTCGAGGCGCAGATGCAACTGGTGGTCGATCGCTATGAATGCGAGTGGGCCAACGCCTTGGGCGACCCGGAAAAGCTCAAGCGCTTCCGCACCTTCGTCAACGCCAGCGGCGCGGACCCGGACGTTCGCTTCATCAAGGAGCGCGGCCAGCGGCGGCCGGCGCGTGCCGAAGAACTGGACCTGATCAACATAACGGAGGTGGTGTGATGAATGGCACCAATGCACAGGCGGCCGATAGCGATACCCGTTGGAACAAAGTGTGCGGCCGCGATGACCTGGTCGCCCACTCAGGCGTTGTCGCCCTGCTCGACGGCGCTCAGATTGCCTTGTTCTACCTGCCGGGCGAACAGGGCGATGGCCAGGTTTTCGCGCTGGAAAACCGTGATCCCCGGTCAGGGGCCAACGTTATCGGCCGCGGGCTGATCGGCAACCTGGCGGGGAAACTGGTCGTGGCCGCGCCGTTGTACAAACAGCATTTCGGTCTGGAGGATGGCGTGTGTGTGGAAGCACCAACTGAACGGCTGAAGGTATGGCGGGCGCGGCTGAGAGAAGGTGACGTCGAGGTAAGGGTGGGTTAGCCACTGGCCGGTGCTCGCCCTTTAGGCCCCGGCTGTGCCAGCCTTGCTTGATCGATTGAAGATATGAGAGCAAGACTCGGATTGGTAAGGCTGCCCTGCAGCGTTAGCCTTGCATCATTCACAGAACGAGGCGCAGCCATGGACAGTATCGAACGGGCCCCGGCCGGGCAGCGGTGCGAAACCGAAGACGACCCTCGCTGGCAGATGCTCATCAGCCGCACGGCGCCGGCCGAGGCCGAGTTCGTCTACGGCGTCGTCACCACTGGCGTGTATGGCAGCGCTCACAGCCCGACCAAGTTGCCCCGGCCGGAAAACGTGGTGTTCTTCGACAATGCAGCGCAAGCCGAGGCGGCGGGCTACCGGCGCTCTCGGCGCGCCGGCGCCGCGCCCCAGGTCGTCGCAGCCAGGCACACGCAGGTGGTGGCAGAGGCCTGCCGGCTGATCCAGGCCGCTGAGCAAATGCCCAGCCTGAACGGGCTGGCCGAGCAGGCGGGCATGAGCCCCTTTCATTTTCATCGCATCTTCAAGAAGGTTGCCGGCCTTACGCCAAAAGCCTACGCCAGCGCCTCGCTGCACGCCCGGGTAAGAGAGCAGTTGGCGCAATCGCGAACCGTCACCGAGGCCGTTTATGATGCCGGCTACAACTCCCACAGCCGGTTTTACGAAGCGTCGCAGAAAATCCTCGGTATGAAGCCAACGCAATTTCGGGCCGGCGGTACCGACACCGATATCCGCTTCGCCGTGGGCGCCAGCGCACTGGGTGCAATCCTGGTGGCGGAAAGCGCCAAGGGGATATGCGCCATCTCGCTGGGTGACGACCCCAACGCGCTGGTCGAACAGTTCCAGGACCAGTTTCCCAACGCCAACCTCATAGGCAACGACGCTGATTTCGAAAGGCGGGTAGCCGAGGTGGTGGGCTTCGTGGAGTCTCCCGGCACGGCCCTGGCCTTGCCGCTGGATATCCGCGGGACGGTGTTTCAGCAGCAGGTGTGGCAAGCGCTGCGGGAGGTGCCCTTTGGCTCGACCGTAACCTACACCGACATCGCCGAGCGCATCGGCATGGCCGGTGCAGTGCGCGCCGTGGCCAACGCCTGCGGGGCGAACAGGCTAGCAGTGGCCATCCCCTGCCACCGGGTGGTGCGCAGCGATGGCTCGCTGTCGGGTTACCGCTGGGGTGTGGAGCGTAAGCGCACGCTACTGCAACGAGAGCAGGCCCCGCGCCGATGAGCATCGGGCGGGGCCAGTGCAGCAGGTTTACGACAGGGCCGGCTCGGCCATCGCCGGGGTGGCCAGGGCGTCCATCCCTGCGGTGTGCTCGGTCTTGCGCATCGGTGTGCCACGCACCGGAGCGCCGTTGGCCTTGTAGTACTTGGCCGTGCTGCGCGGCAGCGGCTGGCGCCCGCGGATGCGGTCGGCGATCTTCTCGGCCAGCATGATGGTGGTTGCGTTGAGGTTGCCGGTGATGATCTCCGGCATGATCGAGGCATCCACCACACGCAGCCCCTGGAGGCCGTGAACACGGCCTTGGCCATCGACCACTGCCATCGGGTCGGTGCCCATCTTGCAGGAGCAGGACGGGTGGAACGCGGTTTCGGCGTGCTCGCGCACGAAGGCATCGAGCTGCTCGTCGGTGCTCACCTCAGGGCCTGGGCTGATTTCGCGACCCCGAAATGCATCCAGCGCAGGCTGGGCGATGATCTCGCGGGTAATGCGGATCGCGTCGCGGAACTCCTGCCAGTCCTGCTCGCTGGACATGTAGTTGAACAGAATGCTCGGATGCTCATGCGGGTCGGTGGACTTGATCTGCACCCGGCCGCGGCTGGGCGAGCGCATGGAGCCCACATGGGCCTGGAAACCATGCTCGCGCACACCGTTACTGCCGTTGTAATTGATCGCCACCGGCAGGAAGTGATACTGGATGTTCGGCCACTCGAACTCCGGGCGGCTGCGAATGAAACCACCGGCCTCGAACTGGTTGCTGGCGCCAATGCCGGTGCCGTTGAACAGCCATTGGGCTCCAATGGCCGGCTGGTTGTGCAACAGCAGCGAGGGGTACAGTGAAACCGGCTGGGTGCAGGCGTACTGAATGTACATCTCCAGGTGATCCTGCAAATTTTCGCCCACCCCCGGCAGGTCGTGCACCACTGGCACGCCATGCTGCTGCAGCAAGTCGGCCGGGCCCACCCCCGAACGCTGGAGGATCTGCGGCGAAGCGATGGCCCCCCCGCACAGCAATACTTCCTTGCGCGCACGGGCCTCGTGGGCCTGGCCGCCGACCAGGTAGCGCACGCCGCTGGCGCGCTTGCCCTCGAACAGAATGCGGTCGGTCATGGCGTGGGTGACGATGGTCAGCGTGTCGCGCTGCTTGGCAACGTCCAGGTAACCCCGCGCGGTGCTCGCGCGCCGCCCGTTGGGCGTCACGGTACGGTCCATTGGGCCGAAGCCTTCCTGCTGGTAGCCGTTCAGGTCTTCGGTGCGGGGGTAACCGGCCTGCACGCCGGCTTCCACCATGGCCTCGAACAACGGGTTCACCCCGGGCTTGGCGGTGGTGACACTCACCGGGCCGTCGCCGCCGTGCCAGTCGTTCGGGCCGGCATCGCGGGTCTCGGCCTTGCGGTAATACGGCAGGCAGTCCAGGTATGTCCAGTCTTCCAGGCCCGGCTGGGCGGCCCAGTTGTCGAGGTCCATGGCGTTGCCGCGGATGTAGCACATGCCGTTGATCAGCGAGGAGCCACCCAGGCCCTTGCCACGCCCGCATTCCATGCGGCGGTTGTTCATGTGTGGCTCGGGGTCGGTCTCGTAGGCCCAATTGTAGCGCCGCCCCTGCAGCGGGAAGGCCAACGCCGCCGGCATCTGGGTACGGAAGTCCAGGCGGTGGTCAGGGCCGCCGGCTTCGAGCAGCAGCACGCTGACGCCGGCGTCTTCGGTCAGGCGAGCGGCCAGCACGTTGCCTGCCGAACCCGCCCCGATAATGATGTAGTCGTAGTCTTTCATGATGATCCTCTCCTGCGGCCCGCCACTGCGGTGCCGTCACCCATACCGTTCAGAACACCGAGGCGTAGGCACCCAGTTCCACCTGGATCGACTTGACCCGGGTGTACTGTGCCAGCGACAAAATGCCGTTCTCGCGCCCTACGCCAGACTGCTTGTAGCCACCGACCGGCATCTGCGCGGCGGACTCGCCCCACGCGTTGATCCAGCAGATGCCCGCTTCGAGCTGATGGATCACGCGGTGCGCGCGGGTCAGGTCCTGGGTGACGATGCCGGCAGCCAGGCCAAACTCGGTGTCGTTGGCACGGCGGATCACTTCTTCTTCGGTGTCGTAGGCGAGGATGCTCATGACCGGACCGAAGATTTCTTCGCGCACGATGGTCATTTCGTCGTTGCAGTCGGTGAACACCGTGGGGGCGACGTACGCGCCTTGGGCCAGGGCGCCCTCGGTCAGGCGCTCGCCGCCAATCAGCAACCGGGCGCCCTCTTCTTTACCCTTGGCGATGTAGCTCAGCACGCTTTCCATGTGAGGGAAGCTCACCAGCGGGCCGAAGTTGGTGGTTTCCACGGTCGGGTCGCCCACGCGGATGCGTTTGACGCGCTCGACGATCTTGGCTTCGAAGTCAGCCTTCAGGGCGCTGGGCACGAACACCCGAGTACCGTTGGTGCACACCTGGCCGGAGCTGTAGAAGTTGGCCATCATCGCGATGTCGGCGGCCTTGTCCAGGTCGGCGTCGCTGAAGATGATCAGCGGCGACTTGCCGCCCAGCTCCATGGTCACTTCCTTGAGGGTGGACGCCGAGGCACTGGCCATGACTTTCTTGCCGGTGTCGGTGCCGCCGGTGAAAGAGATCTTCTCGATCAGCGGGTGCTCGGTGAGTGCGGTACCCAGCTCACGGCCGCTGCCGGTCAACACGTTGAACACACCGGCCGGCAAGCCCGCTTCGGTGTAGATCTCGGCCAGTTTCAAGGTGGTCAGCGAGGTGACTTCGCTGGGTTTGAAGATCATCGCGTTGCCGGCGGCAAGCGCCGGGGCCGACTTCCACAGGGCGATCTGGATCGGGTAGTTCCACGCGCCGATGCCGGCAGTGACGCCCAGCGGCTCGCGGCGGGTGTAGACGAACGAGGTGTCGCGCAGCGGGATCTGCTCGCCTTCAATGGCCACGGCCAGGCCCGCGTAGTACTCCAGCACGTCGGCACCGGTGACGATGTCGACGTAACGGGTTTCGGAATAGGACTTGCCGGTGTCGAGGGTTTCGAGCATGGCCAGTTCATCGTTGCGCTCGCGCAGCAGGTCGACCGCCTTGCGCAGCACTCGCGAACGCTCCATGGCCGTCATCGCGGCCCAGATTTTCTGACCTTTCTCGGCGCTTTCGATGGCGCGGTCGACGTCTTCGCGATTGGCCCGCTGCACCTTGGCCAATACCTCGCCGGTGGCCGGGTTGATGGCGTCGAAGGTCTCGCCGCTGCTGGCGTCGACATAACCACCGCCGATGTAGAGTTTTTGCAGATCGAAACGGGCCATAAATCCCTCGCGAAGGTGTGAATGTGATGACGGGCTGGCCGGCAGGGCGCCGTGCCCGGATTGCCTACAGAGTATTTGTTTTATATTGAACGATCAATCAACAATCGCTAAGCTCTGCGACAAAGCGCCACACCTGACGGCTGAAATGTCTGCAAAGTGGGCGCACTAGAGGCCTTTAAAGGCCCTGCGGCGAAAAACGGCGCTTCAAAGACCGTGACAACAACCTGCGCCCACTACCCCTTGCTCTGCCTGGAGCCTTCGTGCAATGAGTTCTGTCTCCCTCAAACCGCCGGCACCGGTTCGGCTCAACCGCTCGGTGTTCTACACCACAGCCACACTGATCCTGGTACTCACCGCTGTGCTGATCGCCACCCCTGACCGCGCAGGTCGCTGGCTAGGCGCTGCCCAGACCTGGCTGTCGCTGACCTTCGGCTGGTACTACATGCTGATGATCGGTGCCTATCTGGTCTTCGTGATCGCGCTGGCCTTCTCTTCGTTCGGCAAGCTCAAGCTGGGGGGCCCCAATGACCGGCCCGATTTCAGCTACGGCGCCTGGGCCGGCATGCTGTTCTCTTCCGGTATCGGCATCTCGCTTCTGTATTTCGGTGCATCCGAGCCGCTCGACCATTTCTACAACCCGCCCCAAGGCACGCCGCAGAGCCTCGAGGCCGCGCGCCAGGCGTTGCAACTGAGCTTTTTGCATTGGGGCCTGCATGGGTGGGCGATCTATGCGCTGGTGGGCCTGGCAGTGGGTTATTTTGCCTACCGCAACGGCCAGCCACTGGCACTGCGCTCGGCGCTGTACCCCTTGATGAAGCAGCGCTGGGTGCAGGGTTGGGCGGGCAACGCGGTGGACGTGTTCGGCATGTTCGTCACCCTTCTCGGCCTGGTTACCAACCTGGGCATCGGCGCACTGCAGGTGTCGTCGGGGCTGGAGTATCTGTTTGGTTGGCAACACAGCCAGGCCAACCTGCTGCTGGTAATCCTGGTCATGAGCACCGTGGCCACGATCGCTGCGGTCTCCGGGGTCGAGAACGGCATCCGCCGGCTGTCGAACCTGAACATCGTGCTGTTCAGCGGCCTGCTGCTATTCGTGCTGTTCTTCGGCCCGACCCTGCATCTGATCAACGGCTTGGTGCAAAACCTGGGCGATTACCTCAACGGCATCGTGCTCAAGACCTTCGACCTCTACGCCTACCAGCCGGCCCCGGCCAAGGCTGAGCGCTGGTTAGGGCTGTGGACCGTGTTCTACTGGGCCTGGTGGATTTCCTGGGGCCCGTTCGTGGGCATGTTCATTGCGCGCATTTCCCGTGGCCGCACGGTGCGCGAAGTGGTCTGGGGCGTGCTGTTGATCCCCTTGGGCTTTACCTTGGCGTGGTTGTCGATATTCGGCAACACCGCCCTGGACCTGGTGATGAACCACGGCGCCGCGCAGTTGGGGCAAACGGCACTGGCGGAGCCTTCGATGTCGATCTACCAACTGCTGGAGTATTTCCCCGCCGCCAAGCTGGTGGTGGGCGTGGCGGTGTTCGTGGGGTTCGTGCTGTTCCTCACCCCGGCTGACTCCGGCGCTGTGATGATGGCCAACCTCTCGTGCGTCGGCGGCGAAGTCGACGAAGACGCGCCCCACTGGCTGAGAATCTTCTGGTCTGCACTGATCACCCTGGTGACGGTGGGGTTGTTATTCGCGGGCAACTTCGAGGCGATGCAGACCATGGTGGTGCTCGCCGGGCTGCCGTTTTCCGTGGTGCTCGCCGTGTTCATGTGGGGCTTGTACACAGCCATGCGCGATGACACCGCCCACGAGCAGGAGCAGTTCGAGCGGTTCAGGGCTGAGCGCGATGCGCACGCCACGGCCCACCCGGCGCTGCCACAACGCCGCAGCGCCTGAAGCGGGCCTGGGCGGCAGCCAACCCGCCCAAGCTGGCCGTATCAGGTGCCGAACAACCGGTTCAGGCAGGCAAGCCGCTTCTTGTAGGCCTGGCGAGCCTCCAGCGCCTGCTCCAGCGTCACCGGCACAAAGCGCGCCTTCTGGTTGGGTTGCATCTGGCCGATCAGGTCGAGGTCGGCGCTGATGACCGTACCGATCATCGCGTAGCCACCGCCAGACACCGCATCACGGTGCAGCACGATCGGCTCAAGCCCCGCCGGCACCTGGATCGACCCGATCGGGTAGCAGCTGTCGACGATGTTGGACGGGTCGGAGCCGGCACCAAAAGGCTGCTCGCGCGGCTTGAACGCCAGCGGGTTGCCGCCCTTGAAGCGGTAGCCGATGCGGTCGGCCTCTGAGCCCACGGCCCAGGTGTCTTCGAAAAAACCGACCGCCGCTTCTGCGGTCAAGCGCTCGTGGTAAAGGCCCGGCACCACACGCAAGGTCACCTCGCCGCCGAGTGACTGGCGCAGCGCCATAGGCAGGCTAGCCCCCGCCTGGCTACGGCCGCTGGCCGCCCCCAGCGCCAGCCGATCACCGGCCAGCAGCTTGCGGCCCTGGTAGCCACCCAACGCACCGAGGGCGTAGGTCGAACGGCTGCCCAGCACCTCGGGCACCTCGATGCCTCCGGCCAGCGCCAGGTAGGCTCGCGCACCGCCACGGGGAAAGTCGAACTGCAGCACTTGCCCGGCCCGCACCTCGAACGCCGTGCTGTGGTGTTGCGCGACCCCGTCGAGCTTCGGCGTCATGTTCGCCCCACACACCGCGACCAGCGCATCCGTCTCGAATACCAGCTCCGGGCCCACCAGTGTGCACTCAAGGGCCGCGGCGCCTTCAGGGTTGCCCACCAGCAGGTTGGCCGCCCGCAAGGCGTATTGATCCAGCGCACCGCCCGGCGGAATGCCCAGGTGGTAGTACCCTTCGCGCCCCATGTCCTGGACGGACGTCGCCAGGCCCGGCTTGATGACCTCGATCATGCCAACACCTCCTGCAAGGTTTTCGGGTAGCCGTGGGGGTCGGCCAGAAAGGCATCCAGCGAAAACGCCACGGGGCGGATCTTCAGGTCGAAGCGCCCCGCTTCGACCTCGGCCAGCGCCCGGTCGTAGGCGGGGCGGTCGATGGGCTTGAACTGCACGATGTCACCCGGGCGGAAGAACACCATGTGCTCTTGCAGGTAGGCCAGCCGTTGCGCCGGGTCATAGATGGGCGCCGGTGTGACGCCGAACATCTGATAGCCACCGGCGCCGCGCACCGAGTAGATGCAGCCGAAACAACCGCCGTGGCCGAGGGTGTGCTTGGGCGTGTCGGTGCGCGGGCGCAGGTACTTGGGCACCTGCAACTGCCGCTGGCGCTCGACCATCTGGAACATGAACGGCAACCCGGCGACAAAGCCCACCATCGAAACGAACCAGGGCGCGCCACTGTGCGCGGCAATGAACGCGTCGACATCGGCCAGGCCGTTGATGCGGGCGGCGTACTCCAGGTCGGTGCTGGATGGGTCCTGATGGCGATCACGAAAACGCATGAGGGTTTCGTGGGTCCAGGGGTCGTTATAAAGCACCGGAATTTCAATGATGCGCGTCTGAATGCTGCGCTCGGCCACCGCCTCGCGCTCGGCGCCTTTGACCGCCTCCAGCAGGCGCTGCGGCGCCAGGCGATCGGGGTCGAAACGAATCTGGAACGAGGCATTGGCCAGGCACACGTCCAGCACCCCATCCAAATCCAGCCGCTCCACCGCGCGGGTAATCGCCATGCCCTTGAAGAACGCCTCAAGCGACATACTCTCGCTGACCTCGGCGAACAGATGCTCATCAGCGCCGAAGCTGTAGCGAATCGAATCACTCATGCCCTACCCCCTGTTGCTTAGCCCACCATCAATCAGTTGAACGCACGAACCTTGATGCCCGCCTCGTCCAAGGCCACTCGGGTCGCCTCGGCCAGGCCCAGCGCGCCGGGGGTGTCGCTGTGCAGGCAGATCGAATCGAAAGCGATTTCAAGGTCTTGCCCTGACACCGTGCGCACCTTGCCTTGCTGGCAGGCACGCAACACCCGCTCGGCTACCTGGGCGGGCTCGTAGGCCCGGGCATTGCGGGTGAAGACGATCGAGCCGCTCACGTCGTATTCGCGGTCAGCGTAGAACTCACGCACCACCGGCTGGCCATAGGCGGTGGCCACTTGCCAGATCATCGAGCCGGGCATGCAGTACAACCACAACTGGGGCGCCACCCGCCGCAGGCTCTGCACCAGCAAGGTGGCGGCCTCTTCGTCACGCGCCAGGTGCATGTAGAGGGCGCCGTGGGGCTTGATGTGCTGCAGCGCAAGGCCCTGATCGCGGGCCAGCTCACGCAGTGCGCCGAGTTGGTAGAGCATGTCGTCGACCAGCTCGCGGGCCGGCGCCTGGATGTGCCGCCGGCCGAAGCCGACCAGGTCGCGAAAGCCTGGGTGCGCACCGACGGCCACACCCTGCTGGCGGGCACGCTCCAGGGTCTTGCGCATGGTGCCTGGGTCGCCGGCATGAAAGCCGGTGGCGATGTTGGCCGAGCTGATCAAGCCCATCAATTGCTCATCGACACCGTCGCCGATGGTCCAGGGGCCGAAGCCTTCGCCCATGTCCGAGTTCAGATCTACCGCCTGCATACCGAGAGCTCCTGCTGTGAGTGCATGGGCTTGAAAGTAGGGCTCGCGGCTGGCCCTTGGGAAGATCTATTATCAGACCACCTTCGTTCTGAAAAACAGATACTTCCCGGAGCCCTCATGTCGTTGACCCTGCGCCAGATTCGCTACTTCGTCGCGACTGCTGAAACCGGCCAGATCTCGCAGGCGGCGATTCACCTGAACATTTCTCAATCGGCGATCACCACCGCGATCAAGGAGCTCGAAGGGCTGTTGGGCAGCCTGCTGTTCCAGCGCTCGGCCCAGGGGATGAGCCTGACCGACGCCGGCCGGCATTTTCTCAACCGTGCCTATGTGATCCTGCGCAGTGTCGACGACGCCCTCAATAGCCCCCTGCCCGAGGCGAGCGCCCGCGGCCAGCTGAACCTGGCCGCCAGCTACACGGTGCTGGGCTATTTTCTGCCGCACCACCTGCAGCGGCTCGAACACTGGCAACCGGAGGTGCATATCCAGGTGCACGAACGCGAACGCCAGGCCATCGAAGAGGGGCTACTGCAGGGCGAATTCGACATGGCCGTGGTGCTCACTGCCAACCTCACCCACCCCGATATCTTTTCCGAGACGCTGTTCAACTCCGAACGGCGGCTGTGGCTGCCACATCAGCACCCGCTGTGCGAGCGCCCCAGCGTCAGCCTGCGCGATGTGGCCGAGCTGCCGTACATCTCGCTGACGGTCGACGAAGCCGAGCACAGCGCCATGCGCTACTGGGCCAAGGCCAGGCAACGCCCGAACATCCGCGTGCGCACCAGCTCGGTGGAGGCGGTGCGCAGCATGGTTGCCAACGGCAGCGGCGTGGCGATCCTCTCGGACCTGGTACACCGGCCCTGGTCGCTGGAAGGCAAGCGCATCGAAACCCGCACGCTCAGCGATGAAGTCACCCCCATGAGCGTGGGCCTGGCCTGGCACCGGGAGCGGGCGTTCACCCCGGCGATGCAGGCGTTGCGGGATTACTTTCATGGCGCATTTCTGGCGCCGCAGCAGCAGGCGGCGCGCCGCTGAGCCCGGGTGGCGGCGCAGGTACCCGGCCCAGCATGAGCTAATACCCAATGATTATTTCCCCCCGCCCGGCCCTTGGTTTAGCGTGCCCGCTCACAACCCCGCACTCGGCACGGCCGCTGACTACCACCACCTGAAGCCGCTCCACTGCCTGGTCGCGACGCCTCTCATTGTTCAAGGGCCGTCCCATGCCAGCTTCGTTTTTTCCATCGCCTACCCGCCGCGCCTGGGGCGCAGCGCCATCCCAGCGTTACGACCGCCTTGCCGCGCCGTTTCGCCCCTTGTTCGCGCGCATCCGCGAAAGCGCCGTTGCGCGAGAGCTCAACCGAACCTTGCCGCTCACTGAGCTGGGCTGGCTCAAAGACAGCGGTTTCACCGCACTGCGCGTGCCACAGGACTACGGCGGGGCGGGGGCCACGCTGCCGGAGCTGTTCGGCCTGCTCACCGAGCTGGGTGAGGCCGACTCGAACCTGGTGCAGGCGCTGCGCGGGCATTTCAGCTTTGTCGAGAACCTGCTCAACAGCCACGATGCGCAGCGCCGCGAACGCTGGCTGGTGCGCGCCGGCAAGGGCGAGACCATCGGGCCGGCCGGCAGCGAGGCAGGTAACGCCAAGCGTGCCGAGTTCTCCACCCGCCTCATCCCGGACGGCGCCGATTGGCGCCTGGAAGGCACCAAGTTCTACACCACCGGCGCTTTGTATGCGGACTGGATCGACGTAGGCGCCACCGACCCGAATGGCAACCGGGTCAATGCCAGCGTGCGCCGCGATGCGCCGGGGGTGCAGGTGCTGGATGACTGGAACGGTTTCGGCCAGACCCTCACCGCCAGCGGCACCGCGCACTTTCGCGAAGTGGCAGTGCGCGCGGCGGAGGTCACCTCGGTTGAAGAGCGCTTTGCCTATTCGCCGGGGTATCTGCAGCTGTTTCACCTGGCCAATCTGGCCGGCATGGGCCGGGCCATGAGCGATGAAGTGGCCGCCGCCGTGGCAGCGCGCACCCGCACCTTCAGCATCGGCAATGCTGACCGGGTGAGCCAGGATGCGCAGATCCTCGCGGTAGTCGGCCAGGTGCGCAGCGCGGCCTACTGCGCAGGTGCCATCGCCCAGCAGAACGCCTTTGCCCTGCAGCGTGTGTTCGAGGCGCGCAATGGTCACGCACTGGCCGAAGAGGCAGCGCTTGCCGAGCTTGAGATATGCCAATCGCTGAATGTGGTCGCCGACCTGATCATCGACGGCGCCGGGCGCCTGTTCGACGCCTTGGGCGCGTCTGCCACGCTCAAGCCCAATGGGCTGGACCGTTTCTGGCGCAACGCACGCACCCTGGCCTCGCACAACCCACGGGTGTACAAGGAGCGCATCGTCGGCGACTACGCGGTCAACGGCACCCCGCCGCCGCCCCAGTGGAAGATCGGCGTGGCCTGAGGGCTGCAGCGATCAAGTGGACGGTTCAGATCGCCACCAGCCCCCGCACGCCGTCGCGCTCCATGTCCACCCCGCGCCCCTGGCTGACAATCTCGCCCCGGGCCATCACTAGGTACTGGTCGGCGAGCTCGGCGGCGAAGTCGTAGAACTGCTCTACCAGCACGATCGCCATGTCGCCACGGGCGGCGAGCTGTTTGATCACCCCGCCGATTTCCTTGATCACCGAGGGCTGAATGCCTTCGGTGGGTTCGTCGAGGATCAGCAGCCGCGGTTGGCTGGCCAGCGCCCGGCCGATCGCCAGCTGTTGTTGCTGGCCACCGGAAAGGTCGCCCCCGCGGCGGTGTTTCATTTGCTCGAGCACCGGAAACAGCTCGTAGATGAACGCCGGCACCGCCCGCGCCTGGCGCGCCGGAAAGCGCGACAGGCCCATCAGCAGGTTTTCTTCCACACTCAGGCGCGGGAAGATTTCCCGGCCTTGAGGCACATAGGCGATGCCGGCCTGCACGCGCTGGTGTGGCTTGTGCCCGGTGATCACCCTGCCCTCCCAGCTCACCTGGCCCTCGCGGGCCGGCAACAGGCCCATCAGGCAGCGCAGCAAGGTGGTCTTGCCCACGCCATTGCGGCCCAGCAAGCACGTCACCTCGCCCACCCTGGCCTGGAACGTCAGCCCGCGCAGGATGTGGCTGCCGCCATAATATTGATGCAACTGTTCAACGTTGAGCATGTGCAGCTCCTGTCAGCGGCCCAGATACACTTCGATTACCCGCTCGTTGGCCTGAACCTGCGCCAGCGAGCCCTCGGCCAGCACGCTGCCCTGGTGGAGTACAGTCACGTGGTCGGCGATGCTGCCGACGAAACCCATGTCGTGCTCCACCACCATCAAGGAATGCTTCCCGGCCAATTGCTTGAACAGCTCGGCGGTGAATTCGGTTTCGGCATCGGTCATGCCCGCCACCGGCTCGTCGAGCAGCAACAATTGCGGCTGTTGCACCAGCAGCATGCCGATCTCCAGGAACTGCTTCTGCCCGTGCGACAGCAGCCCGGCGGGGCGTTGCCGGGCCCCGGCCAGGCCGATGGTCTGCATCACCGCCTCGATGCCATCGCGCTGTTGGCCAGTCAGGCGGGCCCGCAGGCTGGCCCATACCGACTTGTCGGCACGCTGGGCCAGCTCAAGGTTTTCGAACACGGTCAGTGCCTCGAACACCGTAGGCTTCTGGAACTTGCGGCCAATGCCGGCCTGGGCGATGCGCACTTCGCTCATGCGCGTCAGGTCCAGGGTTTCGCCGAACCAGGCCTGGCCGGTGCTGGGCCGGGTCTTGCCGGTGATCACGTCCATCAGCGTGGTCTTGCCGGCGCCGTTGGGGCCAATGATGCAGCGCAGCTCACCCACGCCGATGTACAGGTTCAGATCGTTCAAGGCCTTGAAGCCGTCGAAGCTCACGCTGATGCCTTCGAGGGTAAGCACGGTGCCGTGGCGGGTATCCAGGCCCTTGCCAGGCGCTGCGCCCAGGCCGATGGCCTCTCGCGGGTCAGCGGCGGTACGCGCGGTGTTCATGCGGCCTCCTTGCGTTTGACCAGGCCGATCACGCCCTTGGGCAGGTACAGGGTGACGCCGATGAACAGCGCGCCCAGAAAGAACAGCCAGAACTCGGGAAAGGCCACGGTGAACCAGCTCTTCATGCCATTGACCACCCCGGCCCCCAGCAGCGGGCCCACCAGGCTGCCGCGGCCGCCCAAGGCCACCCACACTGCCGCCTCGATGGAGTTGGTCGGCGACATCTCGCTAGGGTTGATGATGCCTACCTGGGGCACGTAGAGCGCCCCGGCCAGGCCGCACAACACCGCACTGAGCACCCAGATGAACAGCTTGTAGCCGCGAGGGTCGTAGCCGCAGAACATCAGCCGGTTTTCCGCGTCGCGCACCGCGGTCAGCACCCGGCCGAACTTGCTGCGCGACAGCCGCCAGCCCAGCCACAGGCTGCCGGCGAGCAACGCCACCGTCAGCAGGAACAGCACCGCGCGGGTGGCCGGGGCGGTGATGGAAAAGCCCAGCACGGTCCGGAAACCGGTAAAGCCGTTGTTACCGCCGAAACCGGTTTCGTTGCGAAAGAACAGCAACATCCCGGCGAAGGTCAGCGCCTGGGTCATGATCGAGAAGTACACCCCCTTGATCCGTGAGCGGAAGGCGAAGAAGCCGAACACCAGCGCCAAGAGGCCAGGCGCCAGCACCACCAGGCACAGCGCCCAGAGAAAATGCGAGGTGCCATACCAGTACCAGGGCAGCTCGGTCCACGACAGAAAGGTCATGAATGCCGGCAGGCCGTCGCCTGCGCTCTGGCGCATCAGGTACATGCCCATGGCATAGCCACCCAAGGCGAAGAACAAGCCATGGCCCAACGAGAGCAGCCCGGCATACCCCCACACCAGGTCCAGGGCCAAGGCCACCACGGCGTAGCAGAGGATCTTGCCCACCAGGGTCAGGCTGTAAGCCGACACCTGCAGGGGGTTGCCGGCCGGTAGCAACGACAGCAGGGCCATGGCTATCAGCCCAAGGCCCACCACGGCGGCGAGGGCAGCGGCCAGGCGCGGCCCGGCCTTGTGCGTTGCGGTGATCATCAATGGCTGATTCATCAGTCGATTACCCGCCCTTTGAGTGCGAACAGCCCTTGCGGGCGTTTCTGGATGAACAGAATGACCAGCGCCAGGATCAGGATTTTGCCCAGCACTGCACCGATCTGTGGTTCCAGCAGCTTGTTGGCGACCCCCAGGCCCGCCGCGGCCCAGACGCTGCCGGCCAGCTGGCCCACGCCGCCGAGCACCACCACCAGGAACGAATCGATGATGTAGCCCTGGCCGAGGTCAGGCCCGACATTGCCCACCTGGCTCAGCGCAACGCCGCCCAGGCCGGCGATGCCCGAGCCCAGGCCGAAGGCGAGCATGTCGACCCGGCCAGTCGGCACACCACAGCATGCGGCCATGTTGCGGTTCTGAGTGACCGCCCGCACATTCAGGCCCAGCCGGGTCTTGTTCAGCAGCAGCCAGGTCAGCAGCACCACGGCCGAGGCAAAGCCGATGATCACCAGGCGGTTCCAGGGCAGCACCAGGTTGGGCAGCACCTGCAGGCCACCGGAGAGCCATGCCGGGTTGGCCACCTCGACGTTCTGCGCACCGAACAGCACGCGCACCGCCTGGATCAGCATCAGGCTGATGCCCCAGGTGGCGAGCAAAGTTTCCAGCGGCCGCCCGTAAAGGTGGCGAATGATCGTGCGCTCCAGCGCCATGCCCACGGCCGCCGTCACGCCGAAGGCCACCGGCAGCGCCAGCAGCGGGTACCACTCCAACCACCCTGGCGCATAGCGCTGGCAGAGCAGTTGCACGCAATAGGTGGCGTAGGCGCCGAGCATCAGCATCTCACCGTGGGCCATGTTGATCACGCCCAGCAAGCCGAAGGTGATTGCCAACCCAAGCGCCGCCAGCAACAGGATCGAGCCCAGCGACAGGCCGCTGAAGGCTTGCCCGAGCCATTCGCCGATCATCAGCTGGCGCTTGATCTGCGCCAGGCTGGTCTGCGCGGCGGTGCGCACCGCCGTGTCGGTTTCGGTGTCGCCAGCGAGCAGGTTCTGCAGCCGCGCCTGGGCCATCGGCTCACCGGTTTCGCCCAACAGGCGCACCGCCTGCAAGCGCACCTGGGCATCGTTGGCGGTCAGCTGAAGGTTGGCCAGCGCCAGGTTCAGCGCGCTGCGCAGCGCACCCTCCGGCGCCTGTGCAGCCTGTTGCTGCAGCCAGGGCAATTGCTCGGGCCGGGCGCTGTTTTGCAATTGGCGGGCGGCCTCCAGGCGCTGCTCAGGGGTGCCGGCCAGCAGGCGCTGGCTGGCCAGCGCCGTCTCGGCCAGGCCGCGCAGGCGGTTGTTCAGCCGCAGCTTGCGCGGGGCATCCTGCGGGTCGGCCGGCGGCGTGAACTGGCCGCCGGTTTCGATGTAAGGGCGCTTCTGGCTGTCAGCGGCCAGCCGCCCTTCGGCAATGGCCAGCACCAGCCCGGCGCGCGCCTCGCTGGGCGACGCGGCCCAGTGTTCGAGTAACGCAGCTTGCCCGGCATAGTCGGCGCTGACGAAGGCGGCCGCATCGCTGGGCGCACCTATTTCGGCCTCGGCGGCCAGCAGCCGCACCGGCACCAGCAGCAACACAGCCAGCAACAGGCGTGAGAAATAAGTCGGCATGAGGGTTGTCCTGCAGTGAACCCAGGGTGGCGCCCCGCTCGCCCGAGCGGCGAGGCGCCTGCGCATCACTTGCTCTTGACCGGGTGGTCCGGTTTGCTTTCGTTACCCGGGATGTACGGGCTCCACGGCTGGGCGCGGATCGGTTCCTGGGTCTGCCAGACCACGTTGAACTGGCCGTCATCCTGGATCTCGCCGATCATCACCGGCTTGTGCAGGTGGTGGTTGGTCTTGTCCATGGTCAGGGTGAAGCCCGACGGTGCCTTGAAGGTCTGCCCGGCCATGGCCTCGCGCACCTTGTCGACATCAAACGACTTGGCTTTCTCGGCCGCCTGCGCCCACATGTGGATACCGACGTAAGTGGCTTCCATCGGGTCATTGGTGACCACGGTGTCGGCGTTGGGCAGGTTGTGGGCCTTGGCGTAGGCTTTCCAATCGGCCACGAACTGCTTGTTCACCGGGTTCTCCACCGACTCGAAGTAGTTCCAGGCGGCCAGGTTGCCCACCAGAGGCTTGGTGTCGATGCCGCGCAACTCTTCTTCGCCCACCGAGAACGCCACCACCGGTACATCGGTGGCTTTCAGGCCCTGGTTGGCCAGTTCCTTGTAGAACGGCACGTTGGAATCGCCGTTGACGGTCGAGACCACGGCCGTTTTGCCGCCGGCAGAGAACTTCTTGATGTTGGCGACGATGGTCTGGTAATCGCTGTGGCCGAAGGGGGTATAGACCTCTTCGATGTCGCTGTCCTTCACCCCTTTGGCGTGAAGGAACGCGCGCAAGATCTTGTTGGTGGTGCGCGGGTAGACGTAGTCGGTGCCCAGCAGGAAGAACCGTTTGGCGCCACCGCCCTCCTCGCTCATCAGGTACTCCACCGCAGGGATCGCCTGCTGGTTGGGCGCAGCACCGGTGTAGAACACGTTTGGCGACATCTCTTCGCCTTCGTACTGCACGGGGTAGAACAGCAAGCCGTTGAGCTCTTCGAACACCGGCAGCACCGACTTGCGCGAGACCGACGTCCAGCAGCCGAACACCACCGCCACCTTGTCCTGGGTGATCAGCTGGCGCGCCTTTTCGGCAAACAGCGGCCAGTTGGAGGCTGGGTCGACCACCACCGGCTCGAGCATCTTGCCGTTCACGCCGCCATGCTTGTTGATGTCGTCGATGGTCATCAACGCCATGTCCTTGAGCGAGGTCTCGGAGATGGCCATGGTGCCGGACAGCGAGTGCAAAATGCCGACCTTGATGGTGTCGGCCGCTTGCGCGGTCCAGGACAGCCCCATGGCGGCGATCGAGGCGCTGAGTGTGAAGGCTTTGATCAAGCTGCGACGTTTCATCGTTATCCGCTCCATTGAATGTGATTTGTTCGGTTGGCCGGGCGGCCACGGCAGTGTGATCAAAGGCCCGCGTTCGACTCCACGTATGCACGCTGGCGAGCCATGTGCAGCATGTGAATCGTGATTTTGCGCACTTCTTTTTTGCTGATTTCGATATGGCTCTTCAGCAATTGCTGCGCTTGTTCGGTACGGCGCTGGAAGATCGCAGTGAGGATCTGCCCATGTTCTTCATAGGTGGCGTTGATGCGAGGCACCTGGGTGAAATCCAGGCGGCGGATGATGCGGATCTTCTCGGTGATCTCGAAATGCATGCGCGCCATCTCGCTGTTGCCAGTGGCCTGCACCAGCGCGCAGTGGAAACGCTCATCGAGCGCCGAGACCTGCTGGGTGTCGGCCAGCCGTTCACTGGCGGGCACCAGCCAGAGCCGGCGCAGCTCCTCCAGCACCGGGTTGGCTTCGATGTCGGCCTGGCCCAGCCGAGCCAGTGCTGCGGTTTCCAGGACGATACGAACGTCGTAGAGCTCTTCGAAATAGTTGAAGTCGAACGGCCGCACTTGCCAGCCGCTGCGGAAATACACCTCCAGGTAACCCTCCCGCTCCAGCCGATACAGCGCCTGGCGCACCGGCGTACGGCTGGCCTCCACCCGCTCGGCCACATCGGTTTCGCTGAAGCGGTCGCCGGGCAGCAGGCGAAACTCGAAGATGTCGTTTTTCAGTTGCTGGTAGATACGCTCGGCCATGTTGTCCGGGCGGTCCTTGGAGCGGGTGGGTCGGGAGATCTGCATGGCGAGGGTCCGTGGCTCAGTCTTCGGAAGGCTGGATATAAAGCAGAACGTCGCCAGGCACCACCGCCTGCCCCGGCACGCAGGCCAGCGCCGTGACCGTCCCCGCCACCGGCGCCAGCACCGCCAGCTCCATCTTCATCGCTTCGATCACCAGCAGTTTGTCGCCTGCAGCCACTCGCTGCCCCGGCTTGGCCAGCACCTTCCACAGGCTGCCGTTCATGTCGGCCCGCAACGGCTCGCCCTGAGCCTCCACGGCAGGGGCCTGTGCCGGCAGGGGCGCAGCCGCCGGCTCCAGATCGAACTCGGCCCAGCGTTGTACCTCGGCCTCGAACGCTTGTTTCTGGCGCGCCTGGAACTGGCCGATGCTGCCGGCGTGCTCGTTCAGAAAGGCGCTGTACTGGGCGAAATCGAACTCGGTGTGCTCGATCCGGATCTGCGCACGGCCTTCGCGAAAGGCTTCCCGAAAAGCCACCAGCTCCTCTTCGCTGACCGGATAGAACTTCACCTGATCGAAGAAATGCAGCAGCCAGGGCTGGCCGTCCTTGAACTGGGGGTTCTTGTTGAAACGGTTCCAGATCGGCAGCGTGCGCCCCACTAACTGATAGCCGCCGGGCGAGTCCATGCCGTAGATGCACATGTACATGCCACCGATGCCCACCGTGCCTTCAGCGGTGAAGGTCCGCGCCGGGTTGTACTTGGAGCTGAGCAACCGGTGGCGCGGGTCCAGCGGCACGGCGCAGGGTGCGTCCAGGTAAACATCGCCCAGGCCCAGGATCAGGTAATGGGCCTGGCTGATGATCTCCATCACCTGCTCGCGGCTGGCCAGCCCGTTGATGCGCTGCAGAAAATCGATGTTGTCCGGCAACCACGGCGCCTGGGCGCAGACTGTCTCACGGTAGCGCGCGACGGCCGCCAGGGTGGCGCTGTCTTCGAAGGCGATGGGCAGGTGCACGATGCGCGTGGGCACCTTGATGTTGGCCACATCTCCCAACTGGGTCTCCAGCGCTACCAGGTGCTCCAGCAACGCCTGCTGTTCCAGCACCTGGCTGTCGTAACGCAATTGCAGCGAACGCACCCCGGGCGCCAGCTCTTCCAGGCCGGCGATTCTGGCGGCACTCAGGGCCTCCATCAGCAAATGGATACGCAGCCGCGAGGCGATATCCAGCACGTTGTCGCCGTACTCCATCAGGATGTATCCGTCACCGGCCTGGCGATAGACCACCGCCGGCCGTTCGGCACTGGCCGGCAGCTCGCGCAGCACGGTGGCCGAGCGGGTGCCTTGCGGCAGCAGTGAAGGGGCTGGCAGCGGCTGCGCTTGGGCCGGCGCCAGCTCGGCGATGCGCTGGGCCTGAGCCTGTTCCAGGTGCTGCGCCTGTTCGAAACTGATGGGGTGAAAACGGATGCGGTCGCCGGGCTTGACCTGCCCCACTTTCCACAATTCGGCCTTAGCGATGGTCACTGGGCAGACGAAGCCGCCCAGGCTTGGGCCGTCCTGGGTCAGGATCACCGGAAAGTCGCCGGTGAAATTGATCGCGCCGATGGCGTACTCGCAATCGTGCACGTTCGACGGGTGCAGCCCGGCCTCCCCACCATCGGCACGGGCCCAGCTCGGCTTGGGCCCGGACAGCCGGATGCCCAGGCGGTTGGAGTTGTAGTGCACTTCCCAGTCGGTGGCGAAGAAGTCGTCGATCGCTGACTGGGTGAAGAAATCCGGTGCGCCGTGGGGCCCGTAGAGCACCGCGACTTCCCAATCGGTGCCATAAGTGGGCACCAGCGCGGGGGGCAGCCCTTGGGGGGCACAGACGGGTGCCGGGGTGGTACAGGCCGGCAATGCCGGCTGCGAAATCTCCAGCAGGTCGGTGGCACGCAGGGTGCGCCCGGCATGGCCGCCGAACTGCCCCAGGGCGAAGGTGGAGCGGCTGCCCAGGTATTGCGGCACGTCCAGGCCATTGCGCACTGCCAGGTACGCCCGGCAACCGCTGGCGGCACGGCCCAGGCGCAGGGTCTGGCCGGCCTTCAGGTTGATCGGTACCCAATAAGGCACCGGCTCGCCGTCCAGGGTCGCCGGGCAATCGGCCCCGGCCAGGGCGATGGTGGCGGCGCAGTGGAATTTGAGCGTGGGGCCCTGCAGCGTGAATTCCAGGCCCGCAGCGCTGGGGTGGTTACCGACGATGCGGTTGGCCAGGCGGAACGCGTAGTTATCCATCGGCCCGGAAGGCGGCACGCCGATGTTCCAGTAGCCCAGCCGGCCAGGGTAATCCTGCACGCTGCTGTAGGTGCCCGGCTCGATCACCTCGATGGCCTGGGCGGCGTAGACGAAGCTGTCGAGCAAGCGGGTGAACACCTGGGCCTGCGCGAAGCGCGGGTCGGCCACCACCTGGCGCAAATAACCCAGGTTGGTGGCTATGCCGTGCAGCCGCGTTTCGGCCAGGGCCGCCTGCAGCCGGGCGATGGCCTGGTTGCGGTCACGCCCGTGCACGATCAGCTTGGCCAACATCGGGTCATAGAAGGCAGAGACTTCCGTCCCGGTGCTCACCCAACCGTCTACCCGCACGTGCTCGGGAAAGTGCACGTCGGTCAGCACGCCCGGGCTGGGCAGGAAATTGCGCAGCGGGTCTTCGGCATACAGCCGCACCTCGATGGCGGCCCCTTGGGGCGCCTGGCGCAGCCGTGCCCAGTCCAGTGGGGCACCAGCGCCCACCTTGAGCATGCACTCGATCAGGTCCAGCCCGGTGACCGCCTCGGTCACCGGGTGCTCGACCTGCAGGCGCGTATTGACCTCCAGAAAGTAAAACGCATCGGCGGCAGCGTCATAGATGAACTCCACGGTGCCGGCGCTGCGGTAATTGACCGACTTCCCCAGCTGCACCGCTGCCTGGTGCAGGGCCTGGCGGGTAGCTTCAGGCAGCAGCGGCGCCGGGGTTTCCTCCAGCACTTTCTGGTTGCGCCGTTGAAGCGAGCAGTCTCGCTCACCCAAGGCCACCACCTGGCCGTGGCCGTCGCCGAATATCTGCACCTCGATGTGCCGGGCCTGGTCGACGTAGCGCTCCAGAAACGCGCCTGCGTCGCTGAAGAATTGCTCGCCCATACGCTTGACGCTGTCGTAGGCCTCACTCAATTGGGCGGCGCTTTCGCAGCGGGTCAGGCCGATGCCGCCGCCACCGGCGGTGGTCTTTAGCATCACCGGGTAACCGATGCGCGCCGCTTCCTGCAGCGCGTGGTCCAGGCTCTCCAGCAGGCCGGTGCCGGGGGTCATCGGTACCTGGGCCTGGGCGGCCAATTCCCGGGCGCGGTGCTTGAGGCCGAACTCGCGAATCTGCGTGGCGGTCGGGCCGATGAAAGCGATGCCCGCCTGCTCGCACGCTTCGGCGAACTCAGCGCTTTCCGACAGAAAACCATAGCCGGGGTAGATCGCCTGGGCGCCGGTTTCGCGGGCGATGGCCAAGATCTTGTCGATACGCAGATAAGTATCAGCGGCCTTTTCCCCTGTCAGCGCCACTGCCCTGTCGGCCATGGCCACGTGCGCGGCATTGCGATCAGGCTCCGAATACACAGCGACACTGCGAATGCCCAGGCGCTTGAGCGTGCCAATAGCGCGGACGGCGATCTCGCCGCGGTTGGCGATCAAAACGGTATCGAACATGGGGCTTGGCTCCGTAACAGGGGGGCGGCTCAGGCGTTGGCGAGGCTGGCGATGTAGGCACGCCAGCCGCCATGGGCGGTGATGTCCTGGGCCTTGGCCAAGGCCCAGGGTTCGCAGATGAAGCCCTTGACGCTGCGCCCGTCAGCCAGCGTCAGGTTGCCGATGCCCAAGGGGCTGGGGATTTCGGCGACGAACTCGCCGAAGCGCGCCAATGGGATGTCCCACAGCTCGACGATGATCGCCGCGCCCGCTTCGGCCCGGGCCAGCCCAGGCTTGGGCGGTACGGTGCCGGGCAAGGCATAGAGGCGGTAGTCGGCACAGGTGGTGGTCTGCTCCACCAACACCGCGCCTCGGCTGCTGAGCTGATGATTGAGCGGCATGCCGGTCAGGTGCGCGCCGACTACCGCCACCCGCACGCACCCCGGCACCTGGGTGGCGGGCCGCGGCGCCGGGGCCGGTTGCCCCGTAGCACCGAGCGGCAGAGCCAGGTGGGCCTGCCAGCGCTTACCCAGCTGCACCAAGGCACGGTCGTGCCAGGCGGGGGCGATCAGCGTGATGCCGGCCGGCAGCCCATCGCCGCGAAAACCTGCCGGCAGCGCCAAGGCGCAGAGGTCGGCCAGATTGGTGAAGTTGGTGTAGTAGCCGAACTGAGCATTGAACAGCACCGGCTCCTCGCCCATCTCTGCGCGGGTACGCAAGGTAGGTGAGGTGGGCACCAGCAAGGCATCGAAGCCCTCCAGCGCTGCCTGGATCTGCCGGCTCAGCTCGGCCCGCAGGTATTCGGCCTTGTAGGCATCGCAGGCGCTGTAAGCCAAGCCATTTTCGACGATGCTGCGCACCACCGGGTGGATGGCTTCGGGGTTACTGCGCAGCGTCGCTTCGACCGCGACGGTGCGCTCGGCCACCCACGGCCCCTGGTAGAGCTGCTCAGCTAGGGCCTTGAACGGGGTGAAGTCAATCGGCTCAAGGTGGGCGCCCAGCGCCGACAGGTGCGCGGTAGCGGCCTGGAAGGCGGCCTGGTTCTGGGTATCTCCAAAAAACTCCAGCACCGCCGGCACTGCAAGGCGAGGGGCACGGCCGATGGCCACCGGCGCCGTATTGGGGTGCACCCGCGAGTACGCATCGCTCGGGTCGAAACCGGCCAGCACTTCGACCACCGCATGGGCATCTTCGGCCGTCAGTGCGAACACTGAGACGCAATCCACGGTGCGGCAGGCCGGCACTACACCGGTGGTCGGCAGCCAGCCCTTGGTGGGTTTGAGCCCCACGATGTTGTTGAAACCCGCCGGCACACGCCCAGAGCCGGCGGTGTCGGTACCCAGCGAAAAGGCCACCAGCCCGCGCGCCACCACCGAAGCAGAGCCTGAGCTGGAGCCGCCGCTGACATAGCCTGGATC
Organism: Pseudomonas sp. URIL14HWK12:I12; assembly: GCF_003097135.1. GTDB lineage: Bacteria > Pseudomonadota > Gammaproteobacteria > Pseudomonadales > Pseudomonadaceae > Aquipseudomonas. The sequence goes on along the minus strand of NZ_QEQL01000002.1, from coordinate 489,419 downwards.
GAACGCATTGGGCACTTCACCGAAGGGTGAACGGGTGCCGACCAGGCCAGTGGCGAACTGGTCCAGGTTGGTCTTGCCGACCAGAATCGCACCGGCGGCCTTGAGACGGCTGACGACCGTGGCGTCCTGCGTGGCCTCATAGGTAAACGCCGGGCAGGCTGCGCTGGTCGGCCAGCCAGCGGCATCGATGTTGTCTTTGATGGCGAAAGGCACGCCGTACAGCGGCAGCCGGGCCCTATCGCCACCCTGGTCGGCCAGCTGTTGCTCGAGCTGCAGCAATTGCTGGCGGATCTGCTCGGGGGCCGCCACGGTGATCCAGGCGGCGTCATCGCGGGCATAACCCGCCACCCAGTCCAGTAATACGCCGGGGTCCATATGGCCTTGGGCGTAAGCCTCGGCCCAGTGGGTGAGCGTCCATCCTGGCGCGGGAGCATCGTAGGTTGCCATCTCGAATTCCATCTTGTATCCAAGTGTGAATTCGATTTAGCAAAGGCCGGGCCAAGTCGAGTTTATGCTTTGGTTTCAGTGAGATAGGCGCAAGAGGCCTGAGCTTCTTGGCTGAGCGCTGCACCAATCTAGCGCCACCTTGCACAGAGAAGGTGCCCCGCTTTCGATGTCGCCCTTCAGGCCTGATAGCGCCCGGCCCGGTGGTTCATACCGATGATCGAGTTCAGCACCCCTGCGCCGGCAATCGACATCAGCCAGACAGGCCAGGCCACCACGCTCAGCGACAGGCACAGGATCAGCACGTCGCAGCCTAACTGCAGCCAACCGGCGCGCCAGCCGAAGCGCTGCTGGAGGAACAGCATGAGGATGTTCAGCCCGCCCATGCTGGCGCGGTGGCGAAACAGCACCAGAAAGCCCACGCCCAGGATCACGTTGCCCATCAATGCGGCGTACAGCGGCTCGATGCTCGCTAACGCGATCAGCCCCTTGCTGTGGTCGCTGATCAGCGATACCAGGCCGATGGCGGCGAAGGTCTTGAGGGTGAACCCCCAACCCATGCGGCGCACCGCCAGGTAATAGAACGGCAGGTTGATCAGAAAGAACACCAGCCCGAAGCCGTAGCCCCAGGCGTAGTGAATGAACAGCGCAATGCCCGCGGTGCCGCCGGTGACCAGGCCGCCTTCGCGCACCAGCAGCAGGCCAAAGGCAACCAGCAAGGTGCCCACCAGCAGGGCAAGGCCGTCTTCGATACGGGAATGGGGAAAAGGGGGGGTGGCGGCGGTCATGGGCAGCAGGCTCAAGGCAGAGGGGCAACTCTACCACGCCACCGCACACATCATGCATTTACACTGAAAAAACGCATAAGGATTTATTTTTCATACACAAACACGCACAAATCAATCACTCACGCACTCCCTATCGCTACGCCCGCTTCCTTGAAGCGCTCCAGCACCACGGCCGTTTTCAGGTGGCTGATCATCGTATTGGCCGTCAGCCGGCCCATCAACCCATTGAGTTCCGCCAACCCGGCCACCGCCACCTTCAAGCTGTAGTCGGCTTCACCTGTGGTCTTGTACACGTCGATCACCGCGGCCTCCTCCAGCACGAAACGCTCGAAGCCTTCGCTGGTGCCCCGGGCATGGTTGACCAGGCTGACCTCCACCATCGCCACCACTTGGGTATTCATGGCCTGGGGCGCCAGGCGCGCGTGGTAGCCGAGAATCAAGCCGGCCTGCTCGAGCGCCATGCGCCGGCGCGAGCATTGCGAGGCCGACAGGCCCACCAGCTCGCTCAACTCCTGGTTGCCCAACCGGCCGTTGGCTTGCAGCAGGGTGAGGATCTTCAGGTCATGGGCATCGATGTCGTGCATGGGAATGTAGCCCTGGGCAGGTTCGCTAGGTGAGGCATCGCAGGGTAGCAGGTGCCCGCTGGCGTATGCTAACCCCACCATTGGGAGTGCCGAGCAGAGTGGAACCGCAAAAACCGGTAGAAATGCCAGTTGTGGCCCTACTGCCGGAGGTTGAGTATGAAGCTCCACGTAGCCAACAACCCCAAGGGAGCTTCCCCATGCTTGAACTGACTGGAGAACAACTTCAACTCGCTAAAAATGCCTTTCACGCCCTGGACAAAGACCGAGATGGAACCCTGACCGTTGGAGAGCTTTCGGATGCATTGAAACGCTTTCTGAGTGACGAAACGGTGGATCAGATAATTGGAAAGATCAACACCGACGGCGACGGCAAGATCTCGTGGAATGAGTTTCTCCAAGATTACAAAAACCAACTGGAAAATGACTGACGACGATCGTTCGGCTGCTTCATGGTGCAGGGCCTGAGCAGCAGAGCGTTTGGTGAGGGGCGGTGCACAACCCTGAAACCGCCCCCCGTGTTTCGAGCACCCAGTCGTCATCTAGCGGGCCGCGGAAGTTGTACTGCGGCCCCCAAGTATTGACCTGTCGCGGCCATCAGCCCGCCTGCATCGCGCCACGCTAGAACCCGTACTCAACCTGGGTATAGAGCACCCGGTTATCCCGCAGCTGACCCAGAAAGCTGTACTGGGGCCCATAGTAGTAGTCCATCCCCGCCTTCAGCGTGACCGGGTCGCTCACTCGGTAACTGCCCTGCACTCTTGCAATGCCGCTGCCGTCGCTGTGGTTGGCTGCGCCGCTGAACTCAAGGCTCAGTTGGTCGTTGAGCCAGCGGTCTGCCAGGCGCCAGGTAAAACCCAGCTGGTCGCGGCGGGTCTGGTTGCTGGTTGCCAGTTGCCGCATCGCCACTTCGCGCTCGAAGCCCGGCGCCAGGTCGCGAGCATCGGCGTAGTCGAACACGTGCAGCCAGGTCAGTTGCACGCCTAGGGTGGCAGTGCCTGGCAGTTGCCACTCGCCGCCTGCGACTGCAGCGAACTGCGGCTTCTTGTGCAGGAAGTCACTGGCGCCGTCGCTGCCGGAGTGCGAATAGGCCACCTCGGCCCGCCACACCGTACTGCCTTGGGTGGTGCTGAAATCAGCGCCAAGCACGCGAACATGCTGGGCCCTGACGCGGACCAACGCGCCACTGGGGCCGATCCCTCCAGGCACCAGCACAGGAAGCGGGTCGGTGCCGTCGAACCAAGACACCGAGCCGTCGGCACTGTCGCCGGTCATGTCCCATTTGAGTGCCCATTGATCGCGCTGGGAATCCTCCTGCCGGTAGGTCACACCCGGCAGGCTCAACAAGGGAATCTGCGACTGCTTCGCGTGGGGGTACCACGACCCCTGCAGCGTGCCCCAGCCGCTGTCATGGCTCAGGCTGATGCCGTCATTGCCCCAGCGCTGCTCGCCATCGACCGGGGTGAGCAGGCGATAGTTGCGCGGGCTGAGGTTATCGGTCGGGTTCACGGCGTCGGCACGGCCCCAGACCACGATCTGCCGGCCCACCTTGAGGCTATAGTCGGCAACGTCGTAACGCCAGAACGCTTCGCGAACCAACCCGCCACGCTCCTGGCTGGCCGACTGCGCCATGGCCCAGCCGTCGAACACCAGCTCACCCAGCTCATCGCTGCGAAGCGTGGCCCGCCCCCAGGCAGAGCCGGTGGCGATGCCGCTGCGGTCAGTGAGTGCGCGGTCACCGCTCCAGGCCCCGGCACGTAGCGACAGCGAATGGTCCAGCGCTACCTCTGCCCCTGCCAGGCCTGGCAGCAACGCCAAGCCCAGCCACCACGTTCGGCTCACCGGTCCAGGCTCTGGGCTTTGAAGTAGCGGTCCGAAACACCCTGCTCGGCCACATAACCGCTGAGGGCGATCACTGTTCTGTGGCCGCTCTGGAGGTTCTCGGCCTGCGACTGCATGGCCTGCCACTTGCCCTGGCTACCCACCTGCTGCCATTGGCTGTTGTCGACCCGCTTGAGCGGTTGGCCAGCCAAGTCATAGAACTCGACTTGCAACGGCACTCGGTTGGCCTTGGCGATCAGGCTGACCATCTTCGAGTAGCCGCTGTCCTTGCCGACGCTGCCATCGGCCGGAACGGATTCGATCTTCCAGGCCGGCTCGCCGCCCGGCGCGGTCACGTCCCCCAGCAGCGTATGCCGCCATTTGCCAGGGTTGTGGCCAACGATGTCGCCATAGCTGAAGTCGGTGCCCACGAAGCTGTCGCGCTTGTTGGCTGCTGACAGCCTGCGCACCTTGCTCAGTGCCGGCAGGTAGATCCACATGTCGTCGTCGCCGGCCGAATGCTCCACCAGCAAGGTAGCGGTGCCCTTGATGTCCTGCGGCGAAAGGAACTTGACGTAGCGGCTGTTATCATCGCTGCCGGCCTGCAGGCGGGTTACGCCCTCGGTCTGGCGCACGCGCTGCTCGCCGGCGGCATTGATCAGGGTGAAGGTGGCCTGGGTGGATGAATCGCGCACCTTGGTCACGGCGTAGCTGTCACGCATGATTGCCGCCGCATCAGGCTGCTCGGCGTAGGCAGCGTCAGGGGCCGCGGCCAGCGCCAGGCCCAGTACCGCGCCCAGCGCAAGCAAGCCGTTGAGCTGCGCAGCCAGCCGAGGCTCGGCGGCGCCGAAAATGAAGCGAGGGCGAAACACCAATGCCAGCGCCGGCACCAGGGTCAGCGAGCCGATCACGCTCACCAGCATGGCAATCACAATGAACATCGACAGCCACAGGTGAACGTTGTAGCCCACCGACAGTGCCAGCACGCCGTAGCCGCCGGCCACCGCCGTGGCGACGAACAAGCACGCTTTGCCGGCGGTGGCCAGCGTGGTGCGCACTGCCTGTTCCGCCCCCTGCCCCGCCCGTACCTGCTCGCGCAGCCGGTAGAGGATGTAGATCGCGTAGTCGGCGCCAATGCCCACGGCCATGGCACTGATCAACGAGTTAGGAATGTTCAGGGGGATGTGCAGCCAGCCCATGGTGCCGAACACGGCCACCACGGCAAGTGCCAAAGGGGTAAGCACGATCAGCCCGGCGAACGGCGAACGGAACACCAGCGCCGAGATGACGAAAATGGCCAGGGCCACCTGCAGGATGTTTCGCAGCTTGCCCTGCACCAGCGTTTCGGTGAGCGCCACAGTTTGCGCTACATCCCCTCCAAAGCTGACTTTCACGTCGGCTGGGAAGGTCTTGGCCGCCTGCGCCTGAAGGTTCGCCAACAACCCCTTGACCACCGCATTGTCGCCGGTCTTGAGCAGCAGGGTGATCTTGGCGCGCTGGTAGTTGTAGTCGACCCACGAATCGAAGTCGCCCGGCTCCCCGGACATCGAATACAGCAACAGGTACTGGGAAATCAGCGCCTGGCTGGCCGGCAGGGTGTCGAAGCTTTCATCGTCACCGTGCATGGCCTTGTTCATGCGCGTGAGGTAGTCGACGATCGACACGGCTTTGCCTACGTGCGGCTGAGCCTGGGCGTAATGTTCAAGGCCCGCGATGGCGGCCAGCACATCCGGGCGTTTGATGGCGTCGGCAGCGGGGCCTTCGATCATCACGTAGAGGCTGTTGGTGCCACCGAACTGGGCATTGAGCTGGGCATCGTCCTGCTGGATCGGCAGGTTGGCAGCGAAGAACTTCTTGGTGGCGTTGTCGATTACCACGCCCTGCATGCCCCACACCAACAACGCGGTCATCAGCGCGAACGCTGCGAACACCCCCGCGCGCCGAGGCGCACAGACTACCCACTCGGCTGCCCCTCGCGCCAGGCGGTCCCACACACGCACCTTGTCGCCTTTGTTCAGGGCTTTTTGGCTGGGGGGCTTGAGCAGCGAACGCACCGCCGGAATGAACGTCATTTCCAGCAGCATTGCGCTGAGGATTCCGACACCGGTGAACACACCGAAGGAACGAATGGTGGCAATGTCGAACACCAGCAGCGAAAAAAAGCCGATGGCGGCGATGCTGCCGGCGATCAGCATGACCGGACCGACGCCTGCCAACGATGCGATCACCGCTTCACGGTTGGCCTCGCGGGGGGCCAATCCACCTTCGTTGCGCAGGCGCGCATAGTCCTCGTAATAACGCTTGAGCAACTGCACCGCGTGCCCCGCGGCCACCGCCAGAATCAGGATGGGCGTGGGCGAGTTGAAGATGTCCATCGGCTGGCCGAGCACGCCCATGAAGCCGGTGCCCCAAGCCACCGCCATCAGCGCGGTCACCAGCGGCAGGACCAGGCCCTGGACGGTACGGAAGGCTTCGAAATGCAGAAGGCCGATCACCAGGATGGCAATGGGGAACAGGATGTTGATGCGCTGGGCGTATTGCTCGGTCTGCTCCAGGTACACAGGGTTGCCGCCCAGGGTGATGTTCAGGTCATCGCTTTTGAAGCCATCGACCACCTCATGGATCGGCGCCATCATCGCGGTGAAACCGTCGGAGCGCTCCTTGAGCTCCACCAGGATCGCCGCGCTGCGCCGGTCGGCCGAGACCACCGTCTGCTCGTAGACTGGGTTGCCCGCCAGCGCCACGCGCAGGGTCGCGGCATCGGGCAGTGCGCCATCGCCCAGGAGCGGGCGGGCCTCGAAACCTTCATCGGTGCCACGAATGCCCTTGGCTTGGTGGCTACCCAGGCTCAGCAGCGTGGAGCGCACCACCCCGGGGGTGGTGTCCAGCCGCGCAGTGAGGTCACGCACGGTGCGCAGCACCTCAGGCTGGTAGATATCACCCTGTTTGGGGGTGATGCCGATGATCATCAGGTACTTGGACCCGAAGACCTTCTCGACCTGGTTGGTCGACTGGATCAACGGATGACCCTGAGGTGCCAAGGTAGCAGGGTCGATGACGATCTTGAGCCCTGCCCCGAACACGCCGAGCACAGCGGTGAGCAGCAAGGTGACGGCGATCACCGCCCAGCGGAAACGCAAAATGAATGCAGCGTAGTTACGCATGGTGCACGCCCTCCTGGGCGGTGGCCTGCAGGAGCAGGGTTTCGAGGTTGGCGAGGTCCTTCTCGACCTGCGAAATCAGCACCTTTCGCAGCAACGACACCGGCAGGATGCCGAAGAAGCGGCCCGGTTCTACATCGAACTGCCAGTGCAGGTCGGTATGGCCTTGGGCAGTGTCGGCAAAGCGGTACTGGCCCACATATTTGAACGGCCCTTCCAGCACCTCGAAGCTGTAGTGCTGACAAGGCTCGCTGGCCAGGATGCGGCAGTCGAAGTCCATCTTCTTGCCCAGGAAACTGAACTTGATGCGGTAGCGCGCGCCTGGCGCGGTGCTGCCGTCTAGCAGGCTGGCCTCTACGCAGGAGCCTTGCCACAGCAGATCGTTGGAAGGGTCGCTCAGGTAAGCAAACACGCTGGCACGCGGCAGCGCCAGCGTGCGTTGGTACTCAGCCCGGATCATGGCTGTAACTCCACGGCAAGGGGGGCGAAGAAGCGCTGGTTCAGCTCGCTGGCCACCGCTTCGACGAAGGGAAGGTAAAGGATGGTGTTGTGATCGCCTGCCACGCGGCCCACCTGAAGGCGCTGCGGGCACAGGTGCTCCCAACCCAGCAACGGGCCGAAGTCTTCTGGCTCGTCGGCGGCCAGCAGCAGATGCAGCGGCGCGTCGATTCCAGGCGGGAAATACAGCTGCAGTGCTATGCCATTGGCCAGATAGGTTTCGAACAGCCGCGCCAGCTGCCCGGCGTCGGCGTCTGGCTCCAACGCACCTGCAGCTTTGGCCTGTTCGAGCACGAAGGTGAACGCCGCATCGCTGTCCATGCCTCGCAGCTCGGCGGCGTCCAGTTGCAACCGGATGCCGTGGGGCGTGGCAAGGTCCCGGGCGAACCAGGCTAGCAGGGTGGCATCGTCGGCCTCGGCCGGTACGTTGGCTGCTACCGGGGCGCGGGTGTCGAGCAGGAAGGTGCCCTCCACCGCTTCGCCTGCGTCGAGCAACTGGCGGGTCACCTCATACGCGATGGCACCGCCGAAGCACCAACCGCCGAGCAGGTAAGGCCCTTGCGGTTGAACCTCGCGTATCTGCGCCAGGTACAGGCTGGCCATCGCCTCCACGGTAACCTCCGCCTGGCCGGCCTCGCGTAGCCCAGGCGATTGGATAGCGATCACCGGGCGTGGCGTATCGAGCAGGCGGGCAAGCACGCGGTAGCTGACCACGTTGCCGCCGATCGGGTGGAACAGCCACAGCGGTCGGCCTTTGCCCTTGCGCAGGGTGACGCGCAGTGAGCCAGCGCCGCCCCCTCGGTGCACACGGGCGGCGAGGCTTGCGGCGGTGGGGGCGGCGAGCAAATCCGCCACCTCCAGGGTGCAACCCTGTTCGCGGGCCACACGGTTGACCAACTCGACCGCCAGCAGCGAATGGCCGCCGTGATCGAAGAAGTCATCGTGCACACCCAGGCCTTCGCGTTTGAGCACCGTTTCGAACTGCGCCAGCAGTTGCGCCTCCAGTGGCGTGCGCGGCGCCACCGGGGCGGCGTGGTTGAGCGGAGCTTGCGGCGCAGGCAAGCGGCGCCGATCGACCTTGTTGTTGGGCGTCAGGGCGAACCGCTCCAGCTCCACCCAGAGCGTAGGCACCATGTAGGCGGGCAGTTGCGCGCGCAATGCGTTTTGCAAAGACGCTGCGCTGACCTGCGCGCCCGGGCGGCTGGCCCAGTAACCCACCAAGGCCTCGCCGCGCTCATCCACCCAGCGGCTGACAACCGCCTGCGCAACACCTTCGCAGGCCCCTAGCACCGCTTCGATTTCGCCCAGCTCGATCCGGTAACCGCGCAGTTTGACCTGGAAATCCAGACGGCCGTGATGTTCCAGCAGGCCCTGGGCGTTCCAGCGCACCTTGTCGCCGGTGCGGTACAGCCGTGGGGCGAGCGCAGGCAGATCGCTGCGAAAGCGATCGGCCGTCAACTCAGGTCTTTGCCAGTAACCGGTGGCAAGGCCCTGGCCGCCGATCCATAACTCGCCGAGCCGGCCCGGCGGGACGGGTTGGCAGTGCTCGTCGAGTACCCACAGGTGGGTATTGGCGATGGGCCGGCCAAGGGTTACCGGCTCCCCTGCTTCCAGCTTTGCCGCGCTTGACCAGATGGTGGTTTCGGTAGGGCCGTAGAGGTTCCACACCTGCGCGCAGCAGCCCAGCAGGCGCTGCGCCAGGCCGGCCGGCAGGGCATCGCCGCCACAGAACGCTGCAAGCCCGGCCAGTTGCCCGCTTTCATCGCTGTCGACCAGCATCTGCCAGGTGGCCGGGGTCGCTTGCAAGGCCGTGATGTGCCGGCTGGCGACCCAATGCAGCAAGCGCTGGCCGTCACGGGTACTGGGGTGGTCGGCGACCCACACCTGGCCACCCACGCACAGAGGCAGGAACAGCTCGAGCAGGGAGATATCGAACGACGGGGTGGTGACTGCCAGCAGCCGGGTATCCTGCGTCAAGTCGAGGATTTCTCCCAGGCTCGCCATGAAGTTGAGCAGCGCGCCGTGGCCAACCTCCACACCTTTTGGCAGGCCGGTAGAGCCGGAGGTATAGAGGATGTAGGCAGGGCCCTGCGGGTTCAGCTCAAGGTTGGGCACTGGCAGGTCACCTTCGATGCCAGCCAGGTACAGACGGGGCACTTCGGCTGGGAAATCATCGAGTTCATGCTCGGTGACCACCAAACCCAGCATGGCGTCGGCTGCGATGTAGGCTAGCCGGTCGGTTGGGAAATGCGGGTCCAGCGGCACGTAGCAAGCGCCAAGGCGCCAGATGCCGAGAATCAACGGCACCAGTTGCGCGCTGCGCTCGAGCTTGAACCCTACCCGGCTGCCGGCCGCTACACCTCTGGCCGCAAGGGCTGCAGCGAGTTGGCCACTGCGCTGCCACAAGCCGGCGTAGGTCATGGAGAGACTTTCATCACCCAGCGCCAGCGCGTCGGGCTGAGCCTGGGCCTGGGCTTGGATCAGCTCGAGAACAGACCCTTGGCGCCAGTGTCGAGCAGGCCCGGTACCCAGCGCTGCCCACTGCACGCGCTGGCGGGCATCCGGCGCGCAGAGTTGGGCCAGCGGCCGCTCAGGCTCACTGACCAGGCGCCCGGCCAAGGCAACGAAGGCGTCGGCCATGACCTGCACACTGCCTGCGCTGAACAGCCGGTCGTTGTACTTGAGCAGGCCGGTGAACGCGCCCTCATGCTCGCCGCCCATTTCCAGCGTCAGGTCCAGTTGCCCTTCTTGTTGCGGCACATAGAAGCTGCTCACTGCCATGCCTGCCAGCACCTGCGCCTGCTCACCCGGCGCCTGGCTGAAGAACTCGGCGAACGCCTCCACCACCGGTAGCCGCTCCCAGGCAAAGCCCAGTTGCGACAGCGCCGGGTAGCCAGGGTCGCGGCGCGGTGCTACAGCCTCGACCACCTCGTGAAACGGCAGCGCTTGGTGCTTGAGGGCTCCGGCGAACACTTCGCGCGCCTGGGCCAGCAACGCCAGGAAGGTCATGTCAGGTTGCGCGCGCAAGCGCAGGCACAAGGTGTTGACGAATTGCCCCAGGGCCTGGCGCGAGCTGCGCTTGATGCGGTTGGCGAAGGGTGTGCTCAGCACGACATCGGGCTCGCCGCCAAAATGGCCGATGAAGGCGGCATATGCCGACAGCATGACCAGAAAAGGCGTGGCCTGATGCGCACGGGCGACGGCCTGAACCTGTTCGGTCGTGGCCCGCCCCAGGTTGACTGGCACCGAAGCGCCGGCATGCCATTGGGTTGCCGGGCGCGGGTGGTCCAGCGGCAGGCTGTGCAGTGCAGGTGCATCGGCCAGCTGCGTGCGCCAGTACTGAGCCAACTCTGCGCGCAGCCCGGGGGCCAGGTGCGTGCCGGCATGCTCGGCATAGGGCTGAGCCTCGGCGGCCAGAAGCACGCCCCCAGCACCGGCCAGGCGGCTTGCCGCCTCTTGCAGCAACAGCCCCAGCGACCAGAAATCCAGCAGAATGTGGTGTACCACGAAGACGAAAAGGTACTGGCCTTCGCCTCGGCGGTAGAGCTGCACGCGCCATAACGGGGGACGCGCCAGGTCGAACGGTTGGCGGGCATCGGCGCGGGCGAGCTCGGCCAGCGCCGCATCGCTCAGGCCCGTGCAGTCAGCCATGCGCACCTCAGGCTGCATCTGTTCGAATACCTGTTGCTCTACTCCGCCCGGGCCTGCGACGAAGGCGCTGCGCAACAGCGCAAAGTCATGCTGCAAACCGTCGAGCAGCGCAGGTAACGCCGGCCACTGCGCTGCAACCCGGCGCACTTGGCAGCTGAACAACAGGTTGAAGGCGCCACAGCCGGGGTCCACCTGCTGGACGTACCACAAGCCCTGCTGATCGGCGGCCAACGGCCAGGCGGTCGCCAGATCGGCGATGGCGGCGCCGGTCATGCCAGCCCCGGTGCGTCGGCCGCCAGTGCTATCGAGGGCTGCGCCGGCTCGGCCAGGCAGCTAAGGTAGGCTGCCAGGGCATCGACCGAAGGGTAATCCCACACCAAGGTGGGCTCCAGCGTCATGCCCAGTTCGTCTTCCAGGTCGCCCACCAGGGTTAGCGCCACGATTGAGTCCAACCCGTATTCGGACAGGTTACGCTCGCACGCCAGAGTGCCCGGCTCCATGCGCAGCTCCTGCTCCAGCAGGCTGCTCAGGCGCGTACGCCAGTAAGCGGTGTCACGACAGATTGAGTTCATCGCAGGCATCTTCCTTAATGATCGAGGGGAACAGTTGTTCGGCTGAGCCAGCGCTTGCCAGCGGCCAGGTGAAAATCGACAGCATGTGGTTGGCACTGCGTTGGTGAGCCAGTTGAGCCAGTAGCGCATCGACACGTTCGGGAGCGAGCACGCCGTGGCCAAAGTCGGCGGCCAGCCCACGCTCCAGCAGGCCGAGCAGCCATTGGCCGCTGGCAAAAAAGGGGCCGAAGCGGTTGCGGTTGTAGAGCCACACGCCCAGGCAGGCCGCCACGCCGAACACCGCGCAATAGCGCTGCGCATAGCCGATGCGACGCGCTTCCTGCTGGCCGGCCTGGCGAGGGGTCTGGCGGATCTGCTCGGCCAGCGCCTGGGCCTGCTCGACAAAGGCCTGGCATAGGTGACGCAGCTCGGCCAAGGTGGCGGCGGGCAGGTGATCGCTCTCCTCCAGCGCCTGTACCTTGCCCAGCAAGTGCGGTAATTGCCCTATGAGGGGGTCGCCGTGGCGGGAGAACAGCGTCAGCTGGCTGTAGTCGATGTCGGCCAGCGGTGCCTCGAGGTCGAACAGCGCGTGCAGGCACTGGCTAGCCTCGGGCTGGGCGGTGTCGCGTACCAGGGTGTCAAGCAGTGTGGTCAGGCTGTCCAGGCACACGTGGGTACTGCCGTCGAAAATCGAGACGATCGCGCCGTCTCGGTAGAACTTCTGGAAAATGCCGACGTTTTGCTGGTCGCGCATGTAGAACCGCGCCCCTAGCACATGGGACAGCTCAGTGCAGGCGTGGTCGACCAGCCGGCACACCTGCACCTTGGTGACCGACGACCACGCCGCGTACAACTGCGGGCACACGTGCAGGCCGCGGGCGGCGACGATGGTCACGCACTCGGCTGCCAGTTGCGACAGGTAGGCGTTGGCGAGCACATCACGGTTGTGCGGCAACTGGTCGATGGGCTTGCCGTAGAGCACTCGGCGCGCGGCATAGTCACTGGCGATGCGCAGCGCGGTATCGCCCACCCCCAATGACAGCGCTGCGCAGAAGGTACGCGTGACTTGAAAGCCCTTGAGCGCCAGCTCAAGGCCATGGCCGGGCTGGCCGATCAGGCAGTTGGAGGGGATGGTGCAGCCGCGAAAGCCGATGCCGCTGATATCGCAACCCTTCAGGCCATGGGTCTTCACCCGTGGCAGGTAGTAGTAGCGCTGGCTGTTGAGCTGGTCCTTGGAAATGATGAACAGGGAATGGTTACGCATATGGTTGCCTTCGCTGGTGCGCGCCAGCAGCACCAGGAAGCCCGAGCGAATTGCCCGGTTGATCGGCCATTTTTCCCCATTGAGCGTGTAGCTGCCGTCCTCGTTGAGGGTAGCAGTCAGGCGATTGGACACCAGGTCGGCGCCATGGTCGGCCTCGGAATAGGCAAGGCAAGGGAAACTAGCATTGTCCATCATCCAGCGGGCGATGGCCCGGCGCTGCTGATCGGTACCGCCCAGCCAACCCAAGGTACTCCAGAGCATGGTGCTGTAGGCCACCGCCACCGACATGTTGCGCCTGGCCAGGGTGCGGCCCAGCGCTACGAAAGCTTCACTGCTGCGAAACTGCCCGCCCAGCCCATGGGGCACATAGGCCTGAGGAAGGCCCAGGGCGTTGAGGCCGGTGACTGCAGCTTCGGGGAAGGCATCCTGTTCGTCGAGTGCCAGCGCGCTGGGCCAGGACAGCAGGTTGCTCTCCAGCCACGGGTCGCCCAGCCGTTGCTCCAACGACAACGCGCCAAGGTATTGGGCCGGGATCATGGTTGCACCCTCCCGACCAATGCCTGCAGCACGCCTTGCTCCACGGCCTGGCGTGTGCGCGCTCGCTGCAACTTGCCGCTGGAGGTGCGCGGCAGGCTGTTGGGCGCTACCAGCAACAGCTCGCCAACGCGCAACTGGTGCACCTGGGACACGGCTTCAATGATTCGCACACGCAGCGCCGCCAACTCGGCTTCGCTGGCGCTGCGCTCAACCTCCACTACCAGCCCCAGCGCCTCTTCCCCCCCCAGCTCGCGGGCATAGGCAGCCACCCCCTGCGCCCGGATCGCAGGATCGAGCTTGCCAACGGTGTCTTCCAGGTCGGTCGGGTAATGGTTGTGGCCATGGATGATGATCACGTCTTTGAGGCGGCCGGTAACGTACAGTTGGCCCTCAACGAGCGCGCCCAGGTCACCGGTGCGCAACCAGAGGTGCTCGCCACCTTCGAGGGTGGCGTGGAACGTGGTTTGGGTAGCCTGGGTGTTGTTCCAGTAACCATCGGCGACCATTGGGCCGGCGACCCAGACTTCCCCCACTTGCCCGGCAGGCAGCGCATCCAGGCGCTGCGGGTCGACGATCAGCACCCGTGCCCCGGCCGCAGGCGTGCCACTGCTCACCAAAACCACGGCGTCATCGCAGGCGGCGGGCCGGACCGTGCCGCCGAGCAGCGCCTGGCGGTCGGCACGCAGCGTCACAGGCGCAGCATCGGGTGCGCTGGCAGCCACCAGCAAAGTGGTTTCAGCCATGCCATAGCACGGCGCGAAGGCCCGCGCGTCGAAACCGGCGGGCGAGAATACCTGGCTGAACAGCTCCAAGGTGCTTTGGCGAATCGGCTCAGCGCCGTTGGCCGCAAGGCGCCACCGGCTCAGGTCCAGGCTCGCGACCTGCTCCGGCTTCAAGCGGCGCGCACACAGCTCATAGGCGAAATTCGGTGCAGCGCTGACAGTACCGCCCAGCCGGCTGATCGCCTCCAGCCAGCGCAGTGGGCGTTGCAGGAAGGTCGCGGGTGCCATCAGGTGCACGGGGTAGCCTACATACAACGGCTGCAGCAGCCCACCGATTAGCCCCATGTCGTGATACGGAGGCAGCCAGACGACGCCGACATCGTTCGTACTGCTGGCCATGGCCTGCTGGATCATCGCCGAGTTCGCCAGCAAGTGCCGGTGCAGCAGGCGCACACCTTTTGGTGCGCCGGTGGAGCCGGAGGTGTACTGCAACACCGCCAGGCTGCCCGCATCAATGGTGGGCACCTGCCAAGCCTCGACGGGCTGCACCGGCGCGTCGTCCACTGCCAAGGTACGCAGCGCCCCTTCGGCCAGAGCCGACCACTGCCCTGCATCCAGGGCTTGCACCACCGCGCGGGTACTGATCAGTACCGAGGCATGAGCATCCTCGACGACCAACCGTACGCGCTCGTAGGAGGCGTTGAACTTGGGAGAAAACACCGGCACGGCAGTAGCACCGGCATACCAGCAACCCAGCAGCGCCAGCACATACTCGGCGCTGGGCTGCAACAGGATCACCACGCGCTCGCCCGCAGCGCCGAGTGCCTGCAAGCGTGCGCCGAAGGCCTGGGCAGCCTGGTCGAGTTGTGCGTAGGTGTAGCTCGCGGGCGCGTCCACGCCATTACCGAAAGTCAGCGCCAGGCGCTCGGGCGCGCGGGTGGCACGGTGGCGTAAAACGTCGAGAAAGTGGGTGAAGGGAGCCTCATGCCCCAGGCGAGGTGACTCCGCTAGCAGCGTACTGACAGCGACCATGTCCGAATCTCCATATTAAGAGATCGCGGAATATACAGACCTGTCTATCTATATCGCAATTGATTTAGTTCCATTGAATGACGAACCCAGGTGTAGCTTCGTATGAACGGGGGGCGGACTAGGGTGTGGAACAGCACGGAGGTTTGCGGCAAATGCGCAGGCCAGGCGCCTCGCGCCCCAGAGCAACCAGGCTAGGGCCGCCCCGCTCAGCGGCGAGGTGACCCTGGGCCGCCGGGGCGCGAGGCCCTACAGCTTGAACTGGCTGACCATGCCCTTGAGCTCGGCACCGAGGTCGGCCAACTGCTGGCTGGCGCCCAGGTTACCCTCCATGGCGCGGGCAGACTGGTCAGCACTGCCACGGATATTGACGACGCTGCGGTTGATTTCTTCGGCGACCGAGCTTTGCTCTTCAGCGGCGGCGGCGATCTGCTGGTTCATTTGCTGAATGGTCGATACGGCCTCGGCGATGCTCGCCAGCGCACCGGCAGTCTCTCGAGCGTCGCCTACCGCTTGCTGGACCAGCTCGCCACTGCTGCGGATCTGCACCACCGAGGCATCGGCAGCCTGGCGCAGGGCGCTGACCAGGCGCTCGATTTCCTCGGTCGATTGCTGGGTTCGCTTGGCCAGCGCGCGCACTTCATCGGCTACCACGGCAAAGCCCCTGCCCTGCTCGCCTGCACGCGCGGCCTCGATGGCGGCGTTGAGCGCCAGCAGGTTGGTCTGCTCAGCCACGCTCTTGATCACGTCCAGCACCTGGCCGATGTTCTGGATCTCGCCACTGAGGCTTTGAATCCCCGCGCTAGCTGACTCTGCCGAATGAGCCAGGCGGTCGATGCGCTGCAGGCTCTGGCGCAGCACCTGCTGGCCACTGCCCACCCGCGCGTCAGCGCTTTCTGCGGCCTGCGCTGCCTGCTCGGCGTTGCGCGCCACATCGTGAACGGTGGCGGTCATCTGATGCATGGCAGTGGCCACCTGTTCGGTTTCAGCTTGAGCCGAGGTGACCTCCTGATGAGTCTGGCGGGCAACGTTGGACAGCGAGTCGGCGTTGCTGGCCAGCTGTACAATGCCCGCCTGCAACCCGCTGACGATCCGGGCCAGTGCCTGGCTCATCTGCTGCATCGCCTGCATTAGTTGGCCGATCTCATCGCGCCGTTCAACCGCATCGTTTGCACTCAGGTCGCCTTCGGCAATGGCGCGAGCCCGGGCGATCACCGCACGCAGCGGGCCGACCACCAGCCGCGTGATCAGCCATGCGGCGAGCAGCCCGACCAGTAATGCGGCCACCGTCGAGGCGATGATCAAGGCGGCGTTTTTCTTGAGCTCGGCTTGCATGGCGCCGTAATGCTCGACATAGGCTTTGTCCACCAGGCCCATGGCCTGGGTGGCGCGGTCATTCAACTGCCGATAAACGACTTTTTCCTTGGCCAGCAGGTCGGTGTATTCAGCAAGTTTTTCGGTGAAGGCACCGATGTGATTGGTAACCTCGTCGAGCACCGTCTGGTAGCCGGCGTCCTGAATCTGCGCCTTCAGCGCCTGGGCGGTCTGCAATGCCTGGTCGGCCTGCTCGATGCGACCCTCGGCCGGGTCGCTCTCACCTTTGCGGGCCTGTTCCAGGCGCACGCGGGCTTGCTCCATGGCCTGCAACATCAGCCGCGACACTTGGGTCACCTGGCCGGCCTGGGCGATGAACTGAGCACCGTCCTCGCCTTTGCTTTGTTTGAGGTTCCAGGTCCCGTCATCGGCCAAGCCCGACTGCAATACATCCAGGTTGTTGGCGACACTGGAGACGGACCAACTGGCCATCTCCAATGCAAGGTCCTTGGACTGGTTGATGTCGACGAATTCATCGAAAGCCTGGCGATAAGCCTTGAGCGCAGCGATCACTGCCTGCATCGGCGCCTCGTTGGCCGAGCTCTGCCCACGCAGCGCCTCGGCGCTGGCCTGCAGCTTGTCCAGGCCCTTGCGCAAGGTATCGGCCTCCTGGGACTGACCATGCAGGGCATAGTCTTTCTCGACCTGGCGCAACGCGAGCAGCTCGCTGTTGAACTCGCTCATGCGCTGCAAGCCATCGAAACGCTTGCCAATGGTGCCTAGCGACCACAGGCCGATGCCTGCCACCAGTGCAGTCAGGGCCAGCACCAGGGAAAACCCCAACGCCAGCTTGCTCGCCATTCCCCAATTGGCCAGCAGGCCAGCTCGGTGCTTACTCATCACCCACCCCCTACCGGTTCATACACCACAATATCGGGAGGTTGCGGCCCAATCTTGAATGCGAGCAAGGCCCTGTGGCCTCAATAATGGCAAACAGCTATGCGGATGTCGCGCATGGCTATGTCTGGGCCGTTTCTGCAAGGTTTGCGGAACACCGCCTGCCGTGCCGCTTCCATATGCAAACCCCTTCACCGTTCAGGAGAACTGACCTATGAACCGTTTTCACGAGAAGATCGTTATCGTCACCGGTGCCGGCTCCGGCATGGGAGCAGCCACCGCCATGCGTTTCGCCGAGGAAGGCGCCCACGTGGTGCTGGCGGGGCGGCGCAAGGACAAACTCGAGGAGGTCGCAGCCCGTTGCACCGGGGCGCGCCCGTTGGTGGTACCTACCGACGTGGCAGACCCCGAGGCGGTGCAGGCCCTGATCGAAACCGCAGTTGCTCATTTCGGTGGCCTCGACGTACTGGTGAACAACGCAGGTGTCGCGGTACCGGGCAGTTTCACCGAAGCCAGCCTGGATGACTGGCGCAAGACGATGGCGACCAACGTCGACGGTGTGATCTATGGCTGCCGCGCGGCCATGCCGCACCTGCTGGCGAGCAATGGCTGCATCGTCAATGTGTCTTCGGTATCAGGGCTGGGTGGCGACTGGGGCATGAGCTTCTATAACGCCAGCAAAGGCGCAGTCACCAACCTGACCCGCGCGCTGGCGCTTGAATATGGCTCGCAAGGGGTGAGGGTGAATGCCGTGTGCCCATCGCTGACGATCAGCGACATGAGCGCCGGCGTCTCGGATGACCCAGCACTGATGGCCAAGTTCGAAGAACGCATCCCCTTGGGGCGCGCTGCGCAGCCGCAAGAGGTGGCGGACGTGATTGCGTTTCTTGCCAGCCACGACGCGCGCTTCGTCAATGGCGTCAACCTGCCGGTGGACGGCGGCCTGAGCGCGTCCAACGGCCAGCCTCAGCTCGGCTGATCAGGGGTTGTTGGCCAGCCGCTGCGGTTCGATGATGCGCTTGGCGTCCAGATACGCCTTGGCCCAGTAGGGCTTGTCGAGATAGTCGAGCCGCACGGTGCCACCTGTTCGCGGGGCGTGCACAAAGCGACCTTCGCCTACATAGATACCAGCATGGCTCACCCGACGGCCACCTTGGGTCGAGAAAAACACCAGGTCGCCGGAGCGCAATTCGCTTCGGTTGACGCTTTGCTTGGGCATGTCGAGCATCTCGCCGGTCGTGCGCGGTAGCGCGATGCCAGCGGCATCCCGGTACACGAAGTCGATCAGGCCACTGCAGTCAAACCCTGAATCAGGTGTATTGCCGCCCCAGCGATAAGGGGTGCCGACCAGGCCTATGGCGCGGAACAACACGTCGTCGGTACGGCCTGCCGAATAATCGCTGGTGTCGATGATGACCGGGCGGGGCGGCGCTGCCTGAACGACCGGCGGCGGCGATGGCGGGCTGGCGCAGGCGGCGAGCAGTGCGGCGGCGCAGGCAACCAGGGCAAGGCGAGCTTGAAATAAGGCCATGACAGAAACTTCCAGTTAAGACTGCCGATGAAGACTAGCTCTTAAGACACTGTTTTGGATAAAAAACCCCGGCTGGAACGTACCGTTCGTCGCCGGGGTTTCTTGACAGCGTTGGGCCTACTTACGCGCGACGGTGGTCGCCGGCGCCTTGGCGAGCACGCGCTTGGCCTCTATGTAGGTCTTTTTCCAGTAGGCGTCATCGAGGCTGTCGATGCGCACACCGCCACTGCGGCGGCTGCTGGAATGGATGAACTGATCGTCACCCAGGTAGATACCGGCATGGCTTACCCGGCCCTTGCCGCGGCTGGTGCCGAAGAACAGCACATCGCCGGGTTTCAGGCTGTTGCGGGCAATCAGCGGGGCGTCCATGTTGATCATTTCGCGGCTCGAGCGCGGCAGGGTCATGCCCGCCTCTTCACGAAACAGGAAATTGATAAAGCCACTGCAGTCGAAACCGGCTTCGGTGGTGCCACCAAAACGGTAACGGGTGCCGATCAGCGACTTGCCACGCTCCAGGATGCTGTCGGCCAGCATTGGGAGTTGGTAGCGCTTGTCACCGCTGAACGCGTTCATCGCATCTTCGTCAGCACCTGCCTCATCGGCCTGGTTGTCGAACGGCGACTGCGAAGCCATGTGCGGGCGGCTCTGGAACGCAGGGGCCTGCTGGGCAGGTGTGGAACTGGAGACTTGCTGTTGCGATACCGGTGAATTGGCAGCGCAACCGATCAACAGCGTAACGAGTGCAAGGGGCACGAGGGGTGCGAAGCGACTCAGCATGGGCACGACCGTGGCATTGAAAATGAAAGTGCGGCGACTATGCCTCCATTTGTCACTATTTGCAAATTCAATCGAACAAAATGTGACTTATGACAATCGGCATCACTTCTAACGCGCTCGCCGCCGCTAAGGTAACCATGCTGAAGCCTTCGAGCGCCTGCATGGGGTTGAAATACAAGGCAAATTTCCTAATCTCAGCAGCCTGCCAGGGCGCGTTTCACGCCCGGGTGGACCAGCATTAGGTAAATGCCCATTAGCGGAAAATGGCCACTAGCCATCTTTCGATAGGGCTTTTCAATCGCATTTTGTTCCGATGAGCCCTGCGGAGCGTATCGGCTCAAAATCGCAGAGCTGAATGTATGCAAATGCGTGGCCAACTTCGGAAGTTTGGCGCCACATCCTTGGCGTAAAGCGCGGGTGGCTTGAGTGTCGCGCCCTCTGGCAAGCACCCTGCCGGCACGCACCTGCCGCTCGTCATTTTCCGGCATTGAAGGGGTGAGGCCTCTGTATTCGCGCCGGGCCGCACCGGCCCTGTGCACGGCGGTAACGGTATACAGGCGGGCTGGGTACAAAAAGCGGCAGGTTTACGTCGCGGGGGGATAGGCGATATCGCCAGCTCACCTCAAGGGCTACCAGCCCATGATTTCCTTGAGGAACGGGATGGTCAGCTTGCGCTGGGCTTGCAAAGAGGCTTGGTCGAGGCGTTCGAGAGTGTCGAACAATGCGCTCATGCTACGGCTACCGCGAGTGAGAATAAAATGGCCGACCTCGTCGTTCAGGTGCAGCCCTCGGCGCGACGCACGCAGTTGGAGCGCGCGCAGCTTGTCTTCATCGGAGAGCGGGCGCATCTGGAATATCAGCGCCAAGGTGAGGCGGGATTTGAGGTCGGCCAGCTTGATCGGCAGCTCGCGCGGTGAAGCGGAAGCTGCGATCAGCAAACGGCGGCCGCTGTCACGCAAGCGGTTGAACAGGTGAAACATCGCCTCTTCCCACTCAGGCTTGCCGGCGATCACGTGCAGGTCATCGAGGCACACCAGTTCGTATTGGGCCAGGTAGTCGAGCAGGCCCGTGCCGCGCTCGAGCAGTTGGGCCAGCGGCAGGTAAACCGCCGACTGGCCGGTCTGCTCGAAGCGCAGGCAGGCAGCCTGCAGTAGGTGAGTGCGCCCTACCCCCTGCTTGCCCCAGAGGTAGATCAGGCTCTCGGTCCAGCCCGCTTCGGCTTCGCACAACCGCTCCACATAGCCCAACGCCGCCGCGTTGGCGCCGGGATAGTAGTTGACGAAGGTGGCGTCATCACGCAGGCGCACACCTAAAGGCAGTTGGATAGGTTGTTTCATGCGAAGGCGCAGGCAAAACCCGGGGAAGATGAAGCCCGGATTCTATACCGCCCCTGCCAAGGCGCACAACGCAGGGCAGAGCCTTGGCGAATCAACGGGTTAGAGGTCAGGGTCTTCACTCCCGGCGTACAGGTCAGACTGCTTGTACAGATCGTGCACATGACGGATCAGCACCATGATCACTGCGGCCACCGGCAACGCCAGCAGAATGCCCGTAAAACCGAACAGCTCACCACCGGCCAGCACCGCGAAAATGACCGCCACCGGGTGTAGGCCAATGCGGTCACCCACCAACAAGGGAGTAAGCACCATGCCTTCGAGTGCCTGCCCGACGACGAACACACCCGCGATCAGCGACAGGTGCAGCGGGTCGAGGCCGTACTGGAACAGCCCGGCGACCATGGCGATACCGATGCCGGTGATAAAGCCCATGTAGGGCACGATCGAAGCCAAGCCTGCGATAACACCCACCAACAGCCCCAATTCAAGCCCGGTCAGCATCAGGCCGCAGGCGTAGATACCGCCCAGTGCCAGCATCACCAATAGCTGGCCCCGAACGAAGGCGCCCAGCACTTCATGGCACTCACCAGCCAGGCCAACGATCTGCTTTTCTCGCTGGCGCGGCAGAAGGCTGCGGATCTTGGCCATCATTACGTCCCAGTCCCGTAGGAGGTAGAAGCCCACCACCGGGATCAACACCAGATTGGCCAGCCAACCGAACAGCGCAAGGCTCGAGGCGGTTGCGCGTTGCAGCACCAGCCCGACTACATCGCCCGTTTGCCCAATGTGCCCGGAAATGGCTGCCTTGATCTTGTCGAACTTCCAGAAACCCTCGCTCAGGCCCAGCTTGGCTTGAATCCAGGGCAGTGCCGACTGCTGCAGCCAATCGAGCATCTGTGGCGCCAGCTCATACAGCCGCACCACCTGGCGGGCCAACATCGGGATCAGCACCACCAAGCCCAAGGTAAAGATCAGGGTAAAGGCCAGGAAAACCACCACCACACCCAACGTGCGTGAAAGGCCCCACGCTTCGAGGCGGTCTACCAGCGGGTCGGCGAGGTACGCCAGCACCATCGCCACCAGAAAAGGGGTGAGGATCGGATGAAGCAGATAAAGGAAGGCGCACAGCAACAGGAACAGGCCAATCCAGTACCAACGGCGAATGTCGGTCATACGACGCCCTTACCAGTGGAAATACAGGGTAGTGGTTGCCCCAGCCGGCTGAGGCTGGGCCGGGTCGGCCGGTGCCTCTTGCAGCTTTGCCAGGCTCAACTGGGCACGCAGTTGATCGGGGCTGCCGCTCACCTGATAGACCACCTTGTCGCCATCGACAGAGACCAGCCGGCCGCCGAACCCTTCGAGCAGGCGGCCCAGCTGCGCGTAGCGCTCCAGGTTCATGCCCTGAACCTGAAGCGCCATGTCGGCACTTGTCCCTGGCTTGACGACGAAGCGTGGTGCCAGCTTCTGGCTGACCGCCAGCATGACCGCGTCGGCAAGCGCTGCGTTGTCGGCACCTTGCACCGTACCTTTCTCACGCTGGTCGCCCAGCCACAATTGCCACTTGGCCTGCAGTTGCCCATCGCTGCCGGTGGCATGCACGGCCAGCAGCGCATCGGCACCGTAGCGTTCCGAAGCGCTGCGCAGCCCTGCCGGGTCATTGCCCTCCAGTGCCTTGGCACTGGCAAGCGGCTGCTCGGAAAGGTCGGCCAGAGGCAGCCGAAGCGGCAAGCCTCGGTGCTGGGCGGCACGCCGCAGCGGCTCGGCACTGGCCTGGCCGTCGCCGATGAGGTTAGTGCCATCGGCGTTATCGGTCAGCCACCAGGCGATGATCGACGGGCGGTTGGCGCCCCACAGCGCCAGGCCAGCCTTGCGCAGGGCGGCGTCGGTGGCGCTGGGGTCGAACTCGACCTGCACGGTGGGTGGGTTGCCACCTTCGAAGCCGAACTGGCTGATGATCTGCTTGGGGTCGGCCCGAAGCCCGGCCAGCGCGGGGCTGCTGTAGGCCTTGGCGTCGCCGGTCAGGCGCAGCACGAGGGTCTCCAATGCCTTTTGCGTAGCCTGGTCACGTTCGGCGGCGTCCTGGCTATTGGCTGGCTCGTGCACCAGGTAAAGGTTGTTGACGGTTTCGGCCTGGGCCAGCGGAGCCAGGCCCAGGCAGCAGGCGAGCAATAAGGTGTGAAAACGCATGAAATCTTCCCGGAGGGCTGAGGCGGTCAATGGCCGTGTGACCACACTTTCCGATAAAACATTCAGCCCCGCCAACAAAACTTTTGTACAAAGGCTACCCCCCCGAAGCTAAGCCGGCGGTGGTCGCTCCGAGCCAAGCCTGTTAGAATCGCGCGCCTTCACAGACCGAGCCTGCCTCGCTGCCAGCGGGCACTGCCCCGAGGCGGTGGCACGGTACTTTTTCTTCGAACGCCCCCTTCTATAGGCCTTGATCATGAGCAAGCAACCCTCCCTGAGCTACAAGGACGCCGGTGTAGACATCGACGCCGGCGAAGCACTGGTCGAACGCATCAAGGGCGTGGCCAAGCGGACCGCACGCCCCGAGGTGATGGGCGGGCTGGGCGGCTTCGGCGCGCTGTGCGAGATCCCTGCTGGCTACAAGCAGCCGGTGCTGGTCTCGGGCACCGACGGGGTGGGCACAAAGCTGCGCCTGGCGCTGAACCTGAACAAGCACGACAGCATCGGCCAGGACCTGGTCGCCATGTGCGTGAACGACTTGGTGGTCTGCGGTGCCGAGCCATTGTTCTTCCTTGACTACTACGCCACCGGCAAGCTCAACGTCGACACCGCGGCCACCGTAGTCACCGGCATCGGCGCAGGTTGCGAACTGGCCGGCTGCTCGCTGGTGGGCGGTGAAACCGCTGAGATGCCCGGCATGTATGAAGGCGACGACTACGACCTCGCAGGCTTCTGCGTAGGCGTGGTCGAAAAAGCCGAGATCATCGATGGCTCCAAGGTCATTGCCGGCGATGCGCTGATCGCACTGCCCTCCTCCGGCCCGCATTCCAACGGCTACTCGCTTATCCGCAAGATCATCGAAGTGTCCGGTGCCGACGTCGAAACCACTCAGCTGGGCGGCAAGCCATTGGCCGATCTGCTGATGGCCCCCACCCGCATCTATGTCAAGCCGCTGCTGCAACTGATCAAGCAGACCGGCGCAGTCAAGGCCATGGCCCACATCACCGGCGGCGGCCTGCTCGACAACATCCCGCGCGTGCTGCCCGAGGGCGCACAGGCAGTGGTCGACGTGGCCAGCTGGGAGCGCCCGGCGGTATTTGACTGGCTGCAACAGCAGGGCAACGTTGATGAAACCGAAATGCACCGCGTACTCAACTGCGGCGTCGGCATGGTCATCTGCGTCGCCCAGGCAGACGTCGAGCGCTCGCTGCAGGTACTGCGCGCAGCCGGCGAGCAGCCTTGGGTAATCGGCCAGATCGCACCGGCCGCTGCCGGTGCTGCCCAGGTCGAGCTGCAGAACCTCAAGGCGCACTGATGCCCCAGCCTTGTAATGTGGTGGTGCTGCTGTCCGGCACCGGCAGCAATCTGCAGGCACTGATCGACGACACGCGCCACGCCGGCAATCCGGCGCGCGTGCGCGCAGTGGTCTCCAACCGGGCAGATGCCTACGGCCTGGTGCGCGCTCGCGAAGCAGGCATCGCCACTGCGGTGCTTGACCATCGCCAATACGAAGGCCGTGAAGCCTTCGACAGTGCCCTGATCGCAGCCATCGACGAGCACCAACCTGATCTGGTAGTGCTGGCTGGCTTCATGCGTATCCTGACCCCTGGCTTCGTGCGCCACTACCATGGCCGCCTGCTCAACATCCACCCCTCGCTACTGCCGCTCTACAAGGGCTTGCACACTCACGAGCGAGTGCTGGAAGCAGGCGATGCCGAGCATGGCTGCAGCGTGCACTTCGTTACCGAGGAACTCGATGGGGGGCCTCTGGTCCTACAGGCGGTCGTCCCGGTAGACTCCAACGATACGCCAGGCAGCCTGGCGCAACGGGTGCATGCCCGGGAACATCAGATCTACCCACTGGCGGTGCGGTGGTTCGCCGAAGGCCGTTTGCAGTTGGCCAGCAACGGTAGCGTGCAACTTGACGCCAACCCCCTCCCCGCCAGCGGCCATGTGATACGCCACTAGGAGAACCTATGCGTCGTGCCCTGCTACTTGCCTGCGCGCTTCTCGCGCCCCTGGCCCAGGCCGCTGACCTCAAGCCTTTCAGCGCCAACTACACCGCCGACTGGAAACAACTGCCCATGAGCGGTAGCGCCGAGCGAAGCCTCCAGGCAAACCCGGACGGCACCTGGACCCTCGCGTTCAAAGCCTCGATGATGATTGCCAGCCTCAGCGAAAGCAGCATCTTCAAATTCGAGAAAAACGCCGTGCTGCCCCAGAGCTATGCCTATGAGCGTGGCGGGATGGGCAAAAGCAAGAGCGTGAAGCTCAACTTCGACTGGGCGGCCAAGAAAATCACCGGCGATGACCGAGGGGATCCGGTGAACCTGACCCTCAACAATGGCGTGCTCGACAAGTCCAGCTACCAGCTTGCGCTTCAGGAAGACGTCGCAGCAGGCAAGAAGAGCATGAGCTATCAGGTGGTCGACGGTGACGACCTCGACACTTATGACTTCCGCGTGCTGGGCTCCGAGAAAGTCACCACCAAGGCCGGTGTAGTCGACGCGATCAAGGTCGAGCGCGTGCGCGACCCAAGCCAGAGCAAACGCACCACAGTGATGTGGTTTGCAAAGGATTGGGATTACCTACTGGTGCAACTGCAACAAACCGAAACCGATGGTAAGGAATACACCATCATGTTGCAGGACGGTACGGTGGACGGAAAAGCAGTCAAAGGAAGCTAACCCCTCTGCTGAATGTTCTCTTGAAACCGGGCCCAGGCCCGGTTTTTTCGTTCATGGAGGGCACATGAACGATTGTTCACGAAAGCGAACCGGCTGCGACACTCTGCCGCACCCCGCGCCGTTACTGGGCTTTCCCATTATTTCAAGAAAAGATAAACACTCTTGCAAAATCGCTCGGTTTACTTAGCAGACTAACAAACCCTATAACGAAGACGTGTACACATCTGACGCAAACCCGTTATCGGAGGACATTCAGAATGACCGTACGAGTAACCGAACGAGACGATTCGCATAAATCACACGAAGCTGTTGCTGCCGGCACCCGCCTGTGGGACGTGTACCAACAGGACTTGCTGGTCGGTATCTTCCATGAAGAAAGCCAGGCGGATGCCTATCGCCAGGAACTTGAAGCGCAGGAGCAGCAACGCCACGGCTGAATGCTGCGTATCGAGGATGCCGGCGGAGCCGGATGAACAATGCTCCGCTCATCGGGTACGCCGGCCTTCCTCTAAACCGCTCTAGCTGATCACCACATCAAATCGTCAGGGATCTTGTAGGCGGCGTATGGATCGTCTGCATCGACTTCCTCGACCTGATCATTGAGCGAAACGATACGCTTGGGATCGCGCTCCTGAATCTTCAGCGCGGCTTCGCGGGGCACCACCTCATAGCCGCCCCCGTGATGAACGATTGCAAGGTGCCCGTTGCTCAATTTGCTGCGCATCACGCTGTTGACCGAGAGGCGCTTCACCTTCTTGTCATCGACGAAGTTGTAATAGTCTTCGGTGGTCAGCTTCGGTAGGCGTGTGGCCTCAATCAGCTGCTTGACCTGCGCTGCCCGTGCTTTGGCCTCGGCTTTTTCCTGCACCTGACGGTTGAGCTCCAGGTCACGTTGCGCTTTTTCCGCCGCCGCTTCGCGGGCGACCCGCTGCTGGGTGTCGTCTTTTTCTGCCTGGCCTTTGTGCTCTAGGCGTTTCTGCTTTTTCTGGTCTTTGTTGACTTGTTTGACCTGCTTCTGATTGACCAGGCCGGCTTTCAACAATTGATCGCGAAGAGAGAGGCTCATCGTTTCATTACCTTGCTCGTACAGGGTGCGGTGGCCGCTTCAACCACACGCGGGAGTGTTCTTTTCC
Source organism: Pseudomonas sp. URIL14HWK12:I12 (assembly GCF_003097135.1). GTDB lineage: Bacteria > Pseudomonadota > Gammaproteobacteria > Pseudomonadales > Pseudomonadaceae > Aquipseudomonas. The sequence continues at coordinate 462,512 of NZ_QEQL01000002.1, read as the reverse complement.
AGGCGTTTTGCCTGATCCCATAGGGCATCGAGCGCCTGCAGGCTGCAATCTTCCATGGCCTGGCCCTGTTCACGCAATGCCTGCTCGATATAACGAAAGCGGCGCTCGAATTTGGCATTGGCCTGGCGCAGCGCGTGTTCCGGGTCGGCCTTGAGGTGGCGGGCCAGGTTGACCACGCTGAACAACAGGTCGCCCACCTCCTCGGCTATCGCAGTGCCATTGTCGCTGGCAATCGCCTGAAGGACTTCGTCCAGCTCCTCTCGAATCTTCTCAACCACCGGCAGGGCCTCAGGCCAGTCAAAACCGGCGGTCGCGGCGCGCTTTTGCAGTTTGGCAGCGCGTGATAGCGCGGGTAACGCAAGGGGCACATCGTCGAGCAGCGAAAGCTGCTCAGGCGCGTTGGCCTTCTCGGCACGCTCCTGGGCCTTGATCTCTTCCCAGCGGTTCTTCACCTGGGTTTCGTCGAGCTTGGGTGTATCCAGGGGCGCATGCAGCTCGCCGGTGGGAAAAACGTGCGGATGGCGGCGCACCAGCTTTGTGGTAATGCCGTCGACCACCGCCTCGAAGTCGAACCGCCCCTCCTCCCTCGCCAGTTGCGCGTAATACACCACCTGGAACAACAGATCGCCTAGCTCGCCGCGCACTTGATCGAAGTCACCCTGTTCGATGGCGTCGGCCACCTCATAGGCTTCTTCGAGGGTATGCGGCACGATGCTGGCCCAGTTCTGCTTCAGATCCCAAGGGCACCCATGATCGGGGTCTCGCAGGCGCGCCATCAGGTAGAGCAAATCGTCGAGTCGGTACATCAGTGTTCCTTCAGGTGGTGCGCTGGCGACGCGCCTCGATGATGTTCGGCAACTGCGAGATACGCCCCAGCAGGCGGCCCAAGGCGTCCAGGCCGGGGATCTCGATGGTCAGCGACATGGTCGCGGTGTTGTCTTCCTTGTTCGAGCGGGTATTGACCGCAAGCACGTTCAAACGCTCGTTGAGCAGCACTTGCGACACGTCGCGCAGCAAGCCGGAGCGATCGTAGGCACGGATCAGGATGTCTACCGGGTACGTAAGCACCGGCACCGGCCCCCAGCTGACCTGGATGATGCGCTCCGGTTCACGCCCACTGAGCTGCAGCACCGATGCGCAGTCCTGGCGGTGAATGCTGACACCCCGGCCTTGGGTGATATAGCCCACGATCGGGTCGCCCGGCAACGGCTGGCAGCACCCGGCGATCTGAGTCATTAGGTTGCCGACACCCTGGATCTGGATATCGCCGCGCTTGCCGCCACGAGGCAGGCTGTGCTGGCGGCGGGTGATCAGGTCGGCTGGCTCTGGCTGACGCTCGGGCTCGACCAGTTGCTGGGCGCTGTTGACCACCGGAGCCAGGCGCAGGTCGCCGGCACCCAGCGCCGCAAACATGTCTTCGGCGCTGCGCAGGTTGGTTTTCTCGGCCAGGCGCTCGTAATCGACCTGGGGCAGGTCGAGCCGGCCCAGCTCTCGCTCGAGCAACGTACGGCCAGCGGCGACGTTCTGGTCGCGTGCCTGCAGCTTGAACCAATGCACGATCTTGGCCCGCGCACGCGAAGTAGTGACATAGCCCAGGTTGGGGTTGAGCCAATCCCGACTGGGGTTGCCATGCTTGCTGGTGATGATTTCCACCTGCTCGCCGGTCTGCAGGCTGTAGTTCAGCGGTACGATGCGCCCGTTGATCTTGGCGCCGCGGCAGTTATGGCCGATTTCGGTGTGAACGCGATAGGCGAAATCCAGCGGCGTCGCACCTTTGGGCAAGTCTATGGCATGGCCGTCAGGGGTGAATACATAGACGCGGTCCGGCTCGATATCAACGCGCAACTGATCGGCCAGCCCGCCAATGTCACCCAGCTCCTCGTGCCACTCCAGAACCTGGCGCAACCAGGAGATTTTTTCCTCGTAGTGACTGGAGCTGGACTTGACGTCAGTGCCTTTGTAGCGCCAATGGGCACACACGCCCAGCTCTGCTTCCTCATGCATGGTCTGGGTGCGGATCTGCACCTCCAGCACCTTGCCCTCAGGGCCGATCACAGCCGTATGCAGGGAGCGGTAGCCGTTTTCCTTGGGGTTGGCGATGTAGTCGTCGAACTCTTTGGGAATGTGACGCCACAGTGTGTGCACGATCCCCAGGGCGGTATAGCAGTCACGAACCTCAGGCACCAGCACCCGCACCGCGCGAACGTCGTAGATCTGGCTGAATTCAAGACCCTTGCGCTGCATTTTGCGCCAGATCGAATAGATGTGCTTGGCACGCCCGCTGATGTCGGCGTGCACACCCGTAGCATGCAGCTCGGTGCGAAGCTGGCCCATCACGTCATTGATGAAGCGCTCGCGGTCCAGCCTCCGCTCATGCAATAACTTGGCGATCTGCTTGTACTGGTCAGGCTCCAGATACCGGAACGAAAGGTCTTCGAGCTCCCACTTGATGTGGCCAATGCCCAGGCGGTGGGCCAGCGGTGCGTAGATGTCGAACACTTCGCGCGCCACGCGCTGGCGCTTTTCCTCGGTGGCGCCTTTGACCGCGCGGATAGCGCAGGTGCGCTCGGCTAGCTTGATCAAGGCAACGCGTACGTCGTCGACCATCGCCACCAGCATCTTGCGAAGGTTTTCTACCTGCACCTGCGTCCCCAGCACCGCCGACTGGCGGGGGCTGAGGCTGGCGCTGATAGCCGCCATGCGCAGCACCCCATCGACCAGCTTGGCAACCACGGCCCCGAAAAGCTCACCCACTTGGGCAATGGACACTTTGCCTTCGCGCACAGAGCGATAGAGCACCGCCGCGACCAGCGAATCCTGGTCGAGCTTGAGGTCGGCCAGGATCTCGGCCATTTCCAGGCCGGCCTGGAAGCTGGAAGTGCCATCGGCCCAGCTTTCCTTGGCCGACGGGTCCTGCTGGTCTAGGCTGCGGGTGAATTCGCAGGCCAGCTTGAGCGCCTCGCGGTCCAGGGCCGCGTCGACGCTGACGATATGATCGAGCCACGCATCGAGGTTGATGCTGCCGTCGGTATTGATCGGCTGCTCTGCTCTCACCTGTACCATGTCGCTTACCTTCCCTACGGCAAGGCGTGCGGCCTTGCCGACATTCACCGGCCCGGTGGCTACCAGGGCCGGTCAGATCATCCGCGCATCCCGGCGCTTCTCGAATAACGCCATGGCCTCGACATGGGAGGTTTGAGGAAACATGTCGAGCACCCCGGCCCTGTGCAAACGATAACCCTGTTTGAGCAATTCAACTGCATCCCGTGCCAGCGTGGCCGGGTTGCATGACACATAAACCAGCCGCTGAGCACCGCAACCAGCCAACCCACGCACTGCTTCGAAGGCCCCTTCCCGGGGCGGGTCAAGCAACACCGCATCGAAACCATCGCGCGCCCATCCAGCATCGACAAGCGGCGCGGCGAGGTCAGCCCGGTGCACTTCAACGTTCTCCAGGCCATTTGCCCGGGCGTTGGCGCGTGCGCGCTCGACCATTTCCTGCACGCCTTCTACTGCAACTACCTTGGCTGCGGCACGCGCCAACGGCAAGGAAAAATTCCCCAAGCCGCAGAAAAGATCCAGAACCCGCTCGCCCGGCTCGATCGCCAACCATTCCAGTGCCTGAGCGATCATTGCATCATTGATGGAAGCGTTCACTTGAACGAAGTCGCCTGGCCGCCAAGCCAACTCCAATGCCCAAGGCTCCAGCACGAAGCCTAGCCTTGCGCCAGGATCATGCGCGCAAGGCGCGCCTTCCCCTTGCAACCACAGCTGAGCCTGCCAGCGCTCGCACGCGTGTTTCAGCAGCGCAAGATCGGCCTCGGCCAACGGCGCCACATGGCGCACCAGTACTGCGACAGCAGTGCCTTTGAACAGCTCGACGTGGCCGATGACCTGAGGCCTGCCCAGACGGGCCAGAACCTCGGGCAAGTCCAACAGAATGGACTGCAAGGGCTGTACCAGTACGGGGCACTCGTTCAGCGCCACAATGGCCTGGCTGGCGCTGGCGCGGAAGCCCACCTCGAGTCGCCCCGCCTTGGGGTCCCATCGCACCGCTACCCGGGCCCGTCGCCGGTAGCCGAAGGCGGGGCTGACCAGCGGCGGCGCCCATTGCAGAGGCTCGACACCTGCGACCCGCTGCAACTGCTCAGCGAGTTGGCGCTGCTTGAACGCCAGTTGTTCAGAGTGGGGCATATGCTGCACGCTGCACCCGCCACAGTGGCCAGCGTGCTGGCAGGCGGGCCGCTGGCGCAGGTCGCTGGCCTTGAGCACGCGCTCGGCACGCGCTTCGACCACCTTCGCTTGGGCGCCGAGCACGCGTGCTTCGACCTCTTCGCCTGCCAAGGCGCCGAGCACGAACCAGGTGCGCCCCTCGTGGAAGGCAATGCCACGGCCATCACCGGCCAGGCGCTCGATGCTCAGGCGCGCTTTCTTGCCCACTGGCACCTGGGGAGCGCGGCTGCCACCGGCCGGTTGAAATCGCAGGCCGCTGCTGGAACGCCGTGCCATCAGGCCCTCGCGTCGAAAAGGCCGCTGGACAGGTAGCGGTCACCGCGGTCGCAGATGATCGCAACGATCACGGCGTTTTCCAGCTCCTGGTTCAGGCGCAACATTCCAGCGACAGCGCCACCAGACGAAACCCCGCAGAAAATGCCCTCCTCGCGCGCCAGCCGGCGGGTGACATCCTCCGCTTCGGCTTGCCCCATGTCGATGATGCGGTCGACTCGTTCCGCCTCGAAGATGCGGGGCAGGTACTCGGCTGGCCAGCGACGGATGCCGGGAATCGACGCCCCCTCAACTGGCTGCAGGCCGATGATCTGAATGGCCGGGTTCTGTTCCTTGAGGTAACGGGAGTTGCCCATGATGGTACCCGTGGTACCCATGGAGCTGACGAAATGAGTGATGCTGCCTGCGGTTTGCCGCCAAAGCTCGGGGCCCGTGCCCCGGTAGTGGGCTTCCGGGTTGTCACCGTTGCCGAACTGGTCGAGCACCTTGCCGCGACCCTCTCGCTGCATGCGGTCGGCCATGTCGCGGGCGCCCTCCATGCCCTGCTCGCGGGTAACCAGGATCAACTCGGCCCCGTAGGCCGCCATTGCGGCCTTGCGTTCGGCGGTAGAGTTGTCTGGCATGATCAGGATCATCTTGTAACCCTTGATTGCGGCAGCCATGGCCAGGGCGATGCCCGTATTACCCGACGTCGCTTCGATAAGGGTATCGCCGGGGGCGATCTGGCCGCGCGCTTCGGCACGGTCGATCATTGACAACGCCGGGCGGTCTTTCACCGAACCCGCTGGGTTGTTGCCCTCAAGCTTGAGCAACAGTGTGTTGCTCGTGCCAGCGCCCATGCGCTGCAGGCGCACCAGCGGAGTGTTGCCGATGCAGTCGGCGATGGTGGGGTATTGCAAAGTCATGGCGTGTTCGCAATTCCGGAATTCGGAGGGCGCCTATCATACCGGCAAACGTCCACAGCCCCTATCACCGAATGTGCACACGCTATGTCTTTGTGGAATAAGGCCACCGCTGTCGCTATGCGCATGCCTTTTCATGGCCCATAAAAAGGCCGCCTCAGCGTGAGCTGAAGCGGCCTGGGTAGAAAGGCCGTGATCAGTAACGCTCGATCTTGGCCTGCTCTTGGAGCAGCTTGCGGTAAGCGGCGAAATCCTGTTGGCCATGGCGCGAGGCCAAGAACTGCCGATAGTGGGCCTTCTCCTCTGCGCTAGGAGCTGGACCTTCGTTGACACCGTTCAGGCGCACGACCACATAGCTGCCGTCGTTCAAGTTGACACCGGCGTAGGTGGGCTTGCCTTTCTCGGCAGGCTTGGGCATCTGGAACACCTGTTGCAGCACTTTAGGGTCCACACCGTCCTGGCTACGGCTGGCCGCTTCCACGACCTTCCACGCCTGGCCATCCTGGGTTGCGGCCAGGCTGGTCTTGCCGTCACGCAGGCCGGCGATCAACGCATCACCTTTGGCCTTGGCCGCGTCTGCAGCTTTTTCACGGGCCAGTTCCTTGCGGATGGGCTCGGTGACCGCCTGCAGGCTCAGTTGCTCAGGCTTGCGGTGCTCCTTCACGCGCACCACCACCGTGGTGTCCGGGTCGAGCTCGATAGCATTGCTGTTGGCGCCTTCATCCAGTACTTCCGGGGCGAAAGCCGCCTGCACGACCTGGCGGTTGGCAGTGATGCCTTCTGCGCCTCCATCGCGGCCGAACGGTTGCGACGTTTGAACCTTCAGGCCCAGCTCTTGCGCAGGCTGCGAGAGGTCCGAAGCTTCAAACGCCGAGTCTTCGAGTTTCTTGGCGGCATCCACGTACAACTGCTCGACCTGTTGGCTCTTGAGTTCGCGTGTGAGTTTGTCTTTCAGGCTGGCCAAGGTAGGCACCTTCGGCGCCTGTACGCCCAGCAGTTTGATGAGGTGCCAACCGAACTGGCTGCGCACAGGCTGTGACACCTCGCCCTGCTTGAGGCTATACAGCGCCTCTTCGAACGCCGGGTCGTAAACGCCCTTGCCGGCATAACCCAGGTCGCCGCCTTTCTGCGCCGAGCCTGAATCCTGAGATGTCTCACGGGCAACGGTTGCGAAATCCTCGCCCTTGGCGATACGCGCGGCGATCGCTTCGATCTTGCCCTTGGCCTCAGCATCGCTGACCTTGTCGTTGACCTCTACCAGAATGTGCGCGGCATCGCGCTGTTCGGCCAGGTTGGCAATTTCTTTCTGATACTGCTCGGCGATAGCCTCGTCGCTGACCGTGGCCTTGTCGAAGAACGCGGACTTTTTCAGCTCCACATAGTCGATCACCACCTGGTCAGGGCTCATGAACTCCTTGGCGTGGGCGTCGTAGTAGGCCTTGACCTCGTCATCACTGACCTTCTGAACGGCCGCATCGGCCTTGTAGGTCACGGTGGCAAAGTCGCGGGACTGCTTATCGAGGCGCGCATAGGCCTCTACATCGGCGTCGGTCACGAAACCGCTACCGGCAAGACCGGCGCGCACCTGGGCGATGAGCATTTCCTGGCGCAGCATGTCGCGGAACTGCAGGCGGGTGAAACCCATCTGGCGGATCTGCTGGTCGAACAGATCGGCATTGAATTTCCCGTCGACCTGGAACTGAGGCGTCTGCAGGATCACTTGGTCCAGTGCAGCCTCCGAGAAGGAGAACTTGGCATCCTGGGCGCCCTGCAAGAGCAGCTTGCGGTCGATCAGGCCTTTGAGCGCTGCGTCACGAAGCAGCTTCTCATCCAGTAATGCGGGGTCGAAATCCTTGCCCAGCTGTTGCATGAGCTGGCGCCTTTGCATTTCTACCGCTTGGCTGAGATCGGCTTGGGTAATTTCATCACCATTGACCTTGGCAGCATCCTGGCTGTGGCTGGCTGCCCGGAATATCGCCTCGAAGCCGGTCAGCGCCATCAGCACGACGATGAGGCCGATGATGGTCTTGGCAATCCACCCTTGTGAATTGTCCCTGATGTTTTGCAGCATGCTTCCCCCAGAAACGACAGCGCATCATGGCCGTCGCCCAGAATCCGGATATGAAAAAGGCGCATCCCGTCTGGATGCGCCTTCTGGTAACTCGCGGAGCGAGTGCTTTCGGAACCACCCCACACGGCCTAGGCCGCCTCCGCTGCCAGGCCCGGGGCCTGGCCGGCCTGACTCAGTTGACCGCGTCTTTCAGGCCCTTGCCCGCTTTGAAGCCCGGAATCTTGGCGGCGCTGATTTTGATCGGCTTGCCAGTCTGCGGATTGCGACCAGTGCGCTCGGCGCGCTCCTTGACCTGGAAGGTACCGAAACCGACCAGCACTACGGAGTCACCGTTCTTGAGGGCATCAGTGACCGATTCGATGACCGCATCCAGCGCACGGCCTGCAACAGCTTTCGGGATATCAGCGGATGCGGCGATGGCATCGATCAGTTCCGACTTGTTCACTCTAAGTCCCCTTATATCTCTATTGAGTTATTTCTAAATATGTATTCGACGCAGTGGATCTATTTCCGGAGCTGCAATCGACAGAATGGGCGGCTTTATATCAAGTGCTCGAAAAATCTGTCAAGGAAGCTCCGGTTTACCGCAAAACCTTTAATGCGTGCTCACCCGCTCCTTGGCGTCGCCATCGCGCTTTTCTTCCTTCGCGACGATCTCCGGAGCCACATCCGGCAAGGGCTCCGGCGCGTATTGCAGCGCAATCTGCAGGACTTCGTCAATCCATTTAACGGGCTTGATCTGCAAATCTTGCTTAATATTGTCTGGAATTTCCTTCAGGTCCCGGACATTTTCTTCCGGAATGATCACTGTCTTGATCCCACCCCGGTGGGCGGCGAGCAATTTTTCCTTCAACCCGCCAATCGCCAGCACCTGCCCACGGAGTGTAATTTCCCCGGTCATCGCCACATCTGCGCGCACTGGAATACCTGTCGAGGCCGATACCAGCGCGGTGCACATGCCGATCCCCGCACTCGGACCATCCTTGGGTGTGGCACCTTCGGGCATGTGAATGTGGATGTCGCGCTTCTCGAAGAAGTCCAACGCGATACCCAGGCTACGGGCCCGGCTGCGTACCACGGTCTGCGCGGCAGTGATCGACTCGCCCATCACATCGCCCAGAGAGCCCGTCTTGATAAGCTGCCCTTTACCACCTGGCACTACGACCGCCTCGATGGTCAACAGTTCACCACCTACCTGTGTCCAGGCAAGGCCCGTTACCTGGCCGACCTGGTCCTGCTGTTCGGCAAGGCCATAGCGGAATTTGCGTACCCCTAGCAGGTGCTCGAGGGACTCCGGCGTCACATGCACCGAGAACTGCTTGCTGGCGGCGTGTTCCTTGACGACTTTGCGGCAGATCTTCGCCACCTGGCGCTCAAGCCCGCGTACGCCTGCTTCACGGGTGTAATAGCGGATGACGTCGCGGATGGCCGCCTCACCGATCTCCAGCTCACCCTTCTTCAGGCCGTTGGCCTTGATCTGCTTGGGCGCAAGGTACTTGATGGCGATGTTGACCTTCTCATCCTCGGTATAACCCGGCAAGCGGATCACTTCCATCCGGTCCAGCAGCGCGGGCGGGATGTTCATCGAGTTGGAGGTGCACAGGAACATCACATCCGAAAGGTCGTAGTCGACTTCCAGGTAGTGGTCATTGAAATTGTGGTTCTGTTCGGGGTCGAGCACCTCAAGCAGCGCCGAGGCAGGGTCCCCACGCATGTCGCTACCCATCTTGTCGATCTCATCGAGCAGAAACAGCGGGTTGCGCACACCCACTTTGGTCATCTTCTGAATGAGACGGCCAGGCATCGAGCCGATGTAGGTACGACGGTGCCCGCGAATCTCAGCCTCGTCACGAACACCACCCAGCGCCATGCGCACGAACTTGCGGTTGGTAGCCGAGGCGATGGACTCGGCCAGCGATGTTTTGCCGACACCGGGCGGCCCCACCAGGCACAGCACCGGCCCACGAATTTTCTTCACCCGTTTTTGTACGGCGAGGTATTCGAGGATGCGCTCCTTGACCTCTTCAAGGCCGTAGTGGTCAGCGTCAAGGATGGTTTCGGCACGCTCCAGATCCAGCCGGACCTTGCTCTGCGCCTTCCAGGGTACCTGCACCAGCCAGTCGATGTAGGTGCGCACCACGGTGGCTTCAGCGGACATCGGCGACATCTGCTTGAGCTTATTGAGCTCGGCCTGGGCTTTGGCCAGGGCATCTTTGGGCAGGCCGGCAGCATCGATGCGCTTTTTCAGCTCCTCGATTTCATTGTGACCTTCCTCGCCGTCGCCGAGCTCCTTCTGGATGGCCTTCATCTGCTCGTTGAGGTAGTACTCGCGCTGGCTACGCTCCATCTGCTTCTTGACGCGGCCGCGGATGCGCTTTTCCACCTGCAGCAGGTCGATCTCGGCATCCAGCAGCGCCAGCACTCGCTCAACCCGCGTGGAAAGCTCGACGATCTCCAGGATTTCCTGCTTCTGCTCGATCTTCAATGCCATGTGCGCTGCCATGGTATCGACCAGGCGCCCCGGCTCATCGATGCTGTTCAGCGAGGTCAATACCTCGGACGGGACCTTCTTGCCCAGTTGAACGTATTGCTCGAACTGGGACAGCAGGCTGCGTACGAACACCTCGGACTCACGTTCGGCAGCCTCGGTTTCCTCGATCAAGCTGACTTCGGCGCGGATATGACCGTCCTGCTCCTTGAAGCGCTCGACCGCACCCCGCTGCTCGCCCTCGACCAGTACCTTGACGGTGCCATCGGGCAGCTTGAGCAATTGCAGAACAGTTGCCACGGTGCCTACGCGATACAACGCATCCTGGCCTGGGTCATCATCGCCAGGATTACGCTGCGCCAGCAGTAAAATCTGCTTCTCGCCGGTCATCGCGGCTTCAAGGGCCTCGATCGACTTTTCCCGACCCACGAACAGCGGGATCACCATGTGAGGATAAACGACCACATCACGCAGTGGCAGCAGAGGCAATTCAATGGTGTTGTTCATGGTTTCGCCTCTCGGCGGCCGGTGGCCGCGAACGGATGGTAAAAATACATGAGGCTCTATGTGGGGCCGGCCTCAAAAAAAACAAGCATGGCCGCGTTTTTCCCAAAGAGCCAATGGCCGTATAAACAAAAAAGGGGCCTTGCAGGCCCCTAGTTCGCTTCGCAGCCTTTAATGGCACGCCCTGGCGCTCATGCGTCAGGGGCGGCCTTGGCTTGCGGCTCGCTCTCATAGATCAGCAGCGGTTTGGATGTACCTTCGATTACGCTCTCGTCGATCACCACCTTGCTGACGTCCTTCTGCGAAGGAATTTCGTACATGGTGTCGAGCAACACGCCCTCGAGGATGGACCGAAGGCCACGGGCTCCGGTCTTGCGCTCCAGCGCCTTGAGTGCCACTGACTTAAGCGCGTCGCTACGGAACTCTAGATCCACGCCTTCCATTTCGAACAACTTGGCGTACTGCTTGGAAAGCGCATTCTTCGGCTCGGTCAGGATTTGCACCAGGGCCGCTTCGTCGAGCTCATCGAGCGTTGCCAAGACCGGCAGCCGCCCTACAAATTCGGGAATCAAACCAAATTTGACCAGGTCGTCCGGCTCGACTTCGCGTAGCGAGTCGCCGACTTTCTTACCCTCTTCCTTGCTGCGAACTTCAGCACCAAACCCGATGCCGCCCTTGGTGGAGCGATTCTGGATCACTTTTTCAAGGCCAGAGAACGCGCCACCGCAGATGAAGAGAATATTGCGAGTATCGACCTGCAGGAATTCCTGCTGTGGGTGCTTGCGCCCACCCTGGGGCGGAACGGAAGCCACCGTACCCTCGATCAGCTTGAGCAGCGCCTGCTGAACACCCTCACCTGAAACATCGCGGGTGATGGAAGGGTTGTCGGACTTGCGCGAAATCTTGTCGATTTCATCGATATAGACGATGCCCATCTGGGCTTTCTCTACATCGTAATCACACTTTTGCAGCAGCTTCTGGATGATGTTTTCCACGTCCTCGCCCACGTAACCGGCTTCGGTCAGCGTAGTAGCGTCGGCAATGGTAAACGGCACGTTCAGAAGGCGTGCTAGGGTCTCGGCCAGCAAGGTTTTGCCCGAGCCGGTAGGCCCGATCAGCAGGATGTTGCTCTTGCCGAGTTCGACCTCATCGCCTTTCTTGTCGCGCTGGTTGAGGCGCTTGTAGTGGTTGTAAACCGCTACGGCGAGCACCTTCTTTGCACGCTGCTGGCCAATGACATACTGGTCAAGGATGCCGCTGATTTCTTTGGGTGAGGGCAGCTTATGAGCACTGCTCTCGGCCTGGGCTTCCTGCACCTCCTCGCGGATGATGTCGTTGCACAGGTCGACGCACTCGTCGCAGATGAAGACCGAGGGGCCGGCAATCAATTTGCGCACTTCATGCTGGCTTTTGCCGCAGAAGGAGCAATAAAGCAGTTTGCCGTTGTCCTCGCCGTTGCGGGTGTCAGTCATTCGATCGATCCAATCCGGTAGGCTTGAAACACAAGATGAAGGCAATCGCGGGGTTTTTCAACCCCGCTGATGGTGCGCAAGGCCCGCCGCGGCGGGCCGCGCAGGTCAGGCGGGCATTTGCCGCTTGTCGATCACCGAATCCACCAGGCCATATTCGGCCGCTTGAGCCGCGCTCATGAAGTTGTCGCGATTGGTGTCTCGCTCAATCTCTTCCAAGGTACGGCCAGTGTGGTGAGCCAGAATTTCATTCAGGCGCGCACGGATGTGCAGTATTTCCTTGGCATGGATTTCGATGTCCGAAGCCTGGCCTTGGAAACCGCCCAACGGCTGGTGAATCATCACGCGGGAGTTGGGCAGGCAGTAACGCTTGCCCGCGGCACCACCGGCCAACAGGAAAGCGCCCATGCTGCACGCCTGGCCAATGCAGGTAGTGGATACATCAGGCTTGATGAATTGCATGGTGTCGTAGATCGACATGCCAGCGGTAACGGAACCGCCCGGGGAGTTGATATACAGATGGATATCCTTGTCCGGGTTCTCCGCTTCAAGGAAGAGCAACTGCGCGGCAACCAGGTTGGCCATGTAGTCTTCGACCGGGCCAATCAGGAAGATCACTCGCTCCTTGAGCAGGCGCGAGTAGATGTCGTAGGCACGCTCACCGCGGGCCGATTGCTCGATAACCATCGGGACCAGGCCGCCAGCGGCCTGGATGTCAGAGTTCTGAAAATAAGAATCGCGGGACATGTCCTGCACTCGCTCCCAATTAGTCATGTCTTGAATACGCATAAGCCAGCACGAAGGCTGGCTTATGTGAGTTTCGAAGCGCCCTGCGGTATTACTTCGCGTCGGTGTCGGCTTCGGCGTCGGCTTCAGGGGCCTGGGCCGGCTTGACTGCCTCTTCATAAGAAACCGACTTGTCAGTCACGCTCGCTTTCTGCAACACAGTATCTACAACTTGTTCTTCGAGTACAACCGAGCGAACTTCGTTCAGCTGCTGCTCGTTCTTGTAGTACCACGACACGACTTGCTCGGGCTCTTGGTACGCCGAAGCCATTTCCTGGATCAGCTCGCGCACGCGGTCTTCATCAGGCTTGAGATCGAACTGCTTGACCACCTCGGCGACGATCAGGCCCAGCACCACACGGCGCTTGGCCTGCTCTTCGAACAGCTCGGCTGGCAGTTGCTCGGGTTTGATGTTGCCACCGAACTGCTGAACCGCCTGAACGCGCAGGCGATCGACTTCGTTGCCCAGCAGCGCCTTGGGAGCATCGACAGCGTTGTTGGCGATCAGACCGTCCATGACTTGGTTCTTGACCTTGGCCTTGATGGCCTGGCGCAGTTCACGCTCCATGTTCTTGCGCACTTCGGCACGGAAACCCTCAAGGCTGGTTTCCTTGACGCCGAATTGAGCGAAGAACTCTTCATTCAGCTCCGGCAGTGCTGGCGCTGAAACGGTGTTGACGGTCACGGTGAACTCGGCAGCCTTACCGGCCAGGTCAAGGTTCTGATAGTCCTCGGGGAAGGTCACGTTCAGGACCCGCTCTTCACCAGCCTTCGCACCGACCAAGCCACTTTCGAAACCAGGAATCATACGGCCGGAACCCAGTACCAGCTGGGTACCTTTGGCCGAACCACCCTGGAACGTCTCGCCGTCGACCTTGCCAACGAAGTCGATGTTCACTTGGTCTTCGTCCTGAGCAGCACGGTCGACGCCCTCGTAGCGGATGTTCTGCTTGCGCAGCACTTCGAGCATGTTGTCGAGGTCTGCATCGGCAACTTCAGCGCTCAGGCGCTCGACCTTGATGGACTCGAAGCCCGAAACGGTGAACTCAGGGAACACTTCGAAGGTAGCGATGTATTCGAGATCCTTGCCCTTCTCGAACACCTTGGGCTCGACTGAAGGCGAACCGGCTGGGTTGAGCTTCTGCTCGACCACGGCTTCGTAGAAGGTCGCCTGAATCAGGTCGCCCAGGGCTTCCTGACGAGCGGAGTCTTCGTAGCGCTGACGGATCACGCTCATGGGCACCTTGCCAGGGCGGAAGCCTGGCACTTTGGCGCGACGGGCAGTCTGTTGCAGACGCTTGTTGACTTCGGTCTCGATGCGTTCGGCAGGCACGCCGATCGTCATGCGGCGCTCGAGCGCGGAAGTGTTTTCAACAGAAACTTGCATGGATATTCCTCGTTGCACAGACGTTAGCCGGCCATTCCGACCCCAGAATCAAGGGCAAGCATTCTAGTGGGTCATTTGCCAGAAGTCACCCTGTCATGAGCACGCATGCGGGGATCGCCCCCGTATCGGGCGAAAAGCCGGGGCGAATGGCGCCGGCGGCTGAGCATTGCGCTCCCGTTGAGGGTCAAAGACTGCTAACCTGCCCGAATGCGCCCATTCCTGAGCCAGAGACCGCCACTATTACTGCCATCGTTTCCCCCGCGCTGCTTGCGTTGCGCGACGCCACACGCGAGCTGCATGCCGAACTCGACGGCCACTCGCCACTGACCGCCCCAGGGCTGGACACCCAAACCTACGCTCAGCACGCCGGGCGCGTACTGGGTTGGATGCGGCCGATCGAGGCACAGCTGTATGGCGACACCGCCAAATGGCAACAGGTATTGCAGGCCCAAGAGCGGGCCTGCAAGGCGGCGTGGATCAGCAATGATCTTCAGGAAGCGGGCCACGACCCACGCTCGTTCGACGATTGCCCTTTCACCCCCCAGCCCAACTCCCTACCTGAAGCCTTCGGCGTAAGCTACGTTTGCGAAGGCGCCACCCTGGGCGGAGCGTTCCTTTATAAGCGCCTGCGCCAACAGCTCAGCCCGTTGTCGCTGCAGTGGCTGCAGGGCTATGGAGCACAGACCGGGCCGCTATGGCAGCGCTGGCAGGCCGCACTGGCCGAGCATGTTGTCGAGCCAGCCGATATCGAGGCCGCAGCCGCAGCCGCTCGGGCAGCGTTCGAGTCCTTTCGGGGGTGGGTGATCCAATGAGCACCCCCATCGAACAGGCCGTTACCCTGGCAAACTGCGAAGACGAGCCCATTCACCTGCCCGGCGCCATCCAGCCTCATGGCGCCCTCCTGGCACTGGACCACCAGGGCCAGGTACTTTCTCGCAGCGGCAATTTCGAGACGCTGACCGGCCTCCCCGCTTGCCCCGGTCACCCCTTCGAGCTGGAGCGCTTGCCCGCACTGAACAAGCTGCAGAAAGAAGCGGCTGCCGGCACGTTGACCGATAGCTGCGAATGCACCATCGATGGCACCCTGTTCGACGTCATCAGCCATGTCGACGGGCAGGTTCACTACCTCGAATTCGAACCCCGGCTGGCAGGCAGCGCTTCGTTCAATCAGCTGGCGCTTTACGCCCAGCGAGTGATCGGGCAGATGCAACGACGCAGCAGCAGTGTCGAGCTGCTCGAACGCGTGACCGATGAAATCCGAACGCTCACCGGTTACGACCGGGTAATGGCCTATCGATTTCGGCCGGATCTGTCCGGAGAGGTCATCGCGGAATCGAAACGTGAAGACCTGGTTACCTATCTAGGCCAGCGCTACCCGGCTTCGGATATTCCAGCGCAGGCCCGCCGGCTCTACATCCAGAACCCGGTGCGCCTTATCGCAGACGTCGTTTACCGCCCTACCCCGCTGGATCCGCCGATCAACCCGCTGGACATGAAGCCGTTCGACCTGAGCTTTTGCGATCTGCGCAGTGTTTCGCCTATCCATTGCGAATATCTTTCGAATATGGGTGTGCGCGCCTCTATGAGCGTATCGATCGTCGTCGGTGGCAGGCTGTGGGGCTTGTTCGCCTGCCACCACATGTCGCCCAAGACCATCCCGCATCCGGTACGGCTGTCCTTCCAGGTGATTTCGCAGGTCTGCAGTGCGCTGGTCGAGCGCTTCGAACAGCAGCACACAGACCAGCTGCTACACGACGCAAGCGCGCTAAAAAACCAGCTGGCGCGCCTGGCCCAGGACGCTGATGATTTGCTCAGCACCCTGGGCACCGGCTCGCCCAATATCGCCCAGCTCCTCCCCTGCGATGGCGCACTGATCGTTCTGGGGGGGCGCAGCCAGAGCATCGGTGGCCATTTCGAGCACTTCGGCAAGGCGATCCTGGAGCACTTGGCGAACTCACCAGAGCTGGACCTCTACCATACCGAACACTGGCCGCACGCCGACCCCGGGAGCGAGGATGCCCGCTACTGTGGCGTGCTGGCCGTGCGCTTTCACCCCAATGAAAGCGGCTGGGTCATCTGGCTCAGGCTTGAAGAGGTCCATCATGTGCGCTGGGGCGGCAAGCCCGAGAAGATCATCAAGGTTGGCCCCCTGGGCGCGCGCCTCACACCCCGCGGCTCGTTCGAAGCCTGGGAAGAAGTGGTACGCGGGCGCTCGCCGGCCTGGACCGAAACAGACCTGCGCATTGCCGAGGACCTTCGGGGCGCATTGGTAGAGCTGAGCCTGGGCCGCGCCGGGGAAATCGACCGCATGCGCCAGCACCTGATCGCCATGCTGGGCCATGACTTGCGCAACCCGCTCCAGTCGATCTCAATGGCTGCCTCCATGCTCACTTCCAGCGAGAAACGTGACACCCAGTTGCGCCAGCATATCAGCCAGTCCAGTGGGCGCATGGAGCGGCTGATCAGCCAAGTGCTGGAGATGAGCCGCCTGCAGTCAGGCCTGGGGCTGATGATCGAGCGCCAGAGCGTCGACATCTCGCAACTGACCGAGACCATCCTGGATGAAACACGCGTGGCCTTTCCCGGCATGGAGATCGACGCCCGGATACCCGCCGAGCTGATCGCCAATCTCGACCCAGACCGCTACGCTCAGATCATCACCAACCTGCTTGGCAACGCACGCTACCATGGCCTGCCGGGTCACCCGGTCAAGATGGTGCTGAGCCAGCTGGGCGGCCAAACCTCTCTGGCCGTCACCAATGCCGCCAAGGAAATCCCCACAGACCGGCTGGCCACGCTGTTCCAACCGTTCAAGCAACAAAGCCACGCCGCTAGCCGCAACCGCAACGGGTTGGGTATCGGGCTGTACATATCACAGGCTATCGCCGCAGCCCACAACGGGCAGATCACGGTGGGCCAGTTGGATGGCGAGGTGACCTTCACCGTGGTAATCCCCAGCCACCTTTGAGCCGCCTCGCTCAAGGCAAATGTACCTGCGCCGATAGCCTGGGTATCTAGGCAGAGCTTACCGGGGCAGCGCGATGAAACAGGTGATGGGCTGGGTGATGATTGCGATGATAGTGGCATTGCCAGTAGCGGGGATGTTTGCATGACCACCGCGCGGTGCGCCCTACAATAGAGCCCTCTACAAGCGCGGTATTGAACCTCGCAGGCTTTGGCTCGCCTGACGGGGCTAGCAACAGTATCCCCTCGTGGCACACTCGGGCCGTCTTACTTCATTGGCTCTTTCACCACTGCCTGCGCCAGCACAGCGCCCGAGCGCATTCCCAATACTCAATACCGGCTACACAACAATCCGAATTGATGGAAACCGGCATCCCATTGCCCGGATAATCGATTTGAGAATGACAGCCCCCGAGACTGGGAAGCATGATGAAGAAAACACTTACCCCCACCTACGTTGCCACGTTGATAGCAGCTTCAATGTGTTCAAGCGCCATAGCAGCCAGTACGCCCGGGGACGAAATTACCGTGACAGGCTATGGAACCATGAGCTGCGGAAAATTCATTGAATCACAGGACAAACACGAGCAGCTGACGAGAAACTTCGTGGTGACCTGGACGCAAGGATTCCTGAGTGGGGCCAATGGGTTCCTGCACGGGTACGCGAACGCCCCCTTGAAAGAGGCCCCAGACTCCGAAAGCATTTCAGCTTATCTGGAAAAATATTGCCGAGACAAACCCTTGAAATCGATCTACGAGGGCGCCTCAGCGCTTTATCTGGACCTGTGAAGCTCGAAAGCATGCAAGCCGCACCATCCTTTGCCCAAGCCACGAGCTTGCTTCAAGGCAAAACACGATACTGACGCAGGAATGACTGAAGCCAAGGCTTTGTGGGACTTTTAAATTGCCATCAGCATTTGACGATGATGATCACGGAACCGGTCGCGCTTGGCACCGGCTCAGGTCATGGGGAGGGAGTCAGGATCCTGACGAAGATCGTGAACAGGAAGGTTCAAGCTTTGTTCACGCTGCCGACCCAGCGCGCCAAGGAAGGAGCGCGTGGACGCTCGTGATCCTTGATTTGAAAATGGTGCGGACGAAGAGACTCGAACTCTTACAGCTTGCGCCGCTGGAACCTAAATCCAGTGTGTCTACCAATTTCACCACGTCCGCATAGACGTCATCTTAAAGCAAAGGCGCCGGATTATTAATCAGGCGCCTCTCGAAATATGGGGTGGACGATGGGGATCGAACCCACGACAACAGGAGTCACAATCCTGTGCTCTACCAACTGAGCTACGCCCACCATATTGCATTACTTGCTTGCCAAAGCTGCCAAGAATGGCGCACCCGGCAGGACTCGAACCTGCGACCATCCGCTTAGAAGGCGGATGCTCTATCCAGCTGAGCTACGGGCGCTTATGCTCGACTCGGTTCAAGCCGAATCGGGACCTGGAAAAACATTGATAAATCAATGATTTCGCTGCTCGCCTGTATCAGGCGTTGGGCCCTGCCCGACAAGTGCGACGAATCTTATAGATGGCCCCGAGACCCGTCAACACCTTTGTGTAAAAAAACTCGATTTTTAAAGGGCTTAGCGATTTCGCCCGTGCAGACGCCTTTGAGCCAGGGCCGCGCCGTGCGAGAATAGCCGGCCTTGTTCCCTACCCCTGCGATGGTTACCAACGCGTCATGACAGCACAACTTATCGACGGCAAGGCTATCGCCGCCGGCATTCGCCAGCAGATCGCCCAGCGCGTCGCCGAGCGCCGCGAGCAAGGCCTGCGCCTGCCAGGCCTGGCCGTTATCCTGGTGGGCACCGATCCGGCTTCCCAGGTCTACGTTTCCCACAAGCGCAAGGACTGCCAGGAGGTCGGCTTTCGCTCAGACGCCTACGATCTGCCGGCCAGCACCTCCCAGGCAGAGCTTGAGGCCTTGATCGACCGCCTCAACGCCGATGGCGAAGTTGACGGCATCCTGCTGCAATTGCCCCTGCCGGAGCACCTGGATGCATCGCGCCTGCTCGAGCGTATCCGGCCCGACAAAGACGTCGACGGCTTCCACCCCTATAACGTGGGCCGCCTGGCCCAACGCATCCCGCTGCTGCGCCCGTGCACGCCCAAAGGCATCATGACCCTGCTGCAAAGCACCGGCCAGGACCTCTACGGCATGGACGCGGTCGTCGTCGGCGCATCCAACATCGTTGGCCGGCCAATGGCCATGGAGCTGCTGTTGGCAGGCTGCACCGTCACCGTTACCCACCGCTTCACCCAAGACCTAGCCGCCCATGTGGGCCGCGCCGACCTGGTGGTGGTTGCCGCTGGCAAAGCGGGGCTGGTGAAGGGCGAGTGGATCAAGCCGGGCGCTATCGTGATCGACGTGGGGATCAACCGCCAGGCCGACGGCCGCCTGGTGGGTGATGTGGTGTACGACACCGCCCTGCCACGGGCAGGCTGGATCACGCCGGTACCTGGCGGCGTAGGCCCCATGACCCGCGCCTGCCTGCTTGAAAACACCCTTTATGCCGCCGAGGAACTGCACGGCTGAGGCTGGCTATGCCAGCACCCGGCCCGGCAAACAAAGTGATACATTCGCAGCTCGTTAGCTGTTGCCAGGGGAAACCGGCGTGCTGAGAAAACTGGGTATCCGTGGCAGGGTCATCCTGCTGGCGATGGCGCCAGCCTGCGGCATGGCGGTTGTGCTGGGCGGCTGGTTCACCTGGGTTCAGCAGAATGAGCTGCGTGCCGAGCTGCTGCGCCGCGGCGAGCTGGTGTGCGAGCAGCTCGCGCCGCTGGTGTCACGCGGCCTTACCGGGCAAGACAACAAACTTCTTGACCGCATCGCCGCGCAGGCACTGGAACAGCCCGATGTTCGCAGCGTGTCGTTCCTCGATACCGACCGCAACTTGCTGGCCCACGCCGGCCCTAGCATGCTCAACCCCGCCCCCACCGGCAATGCGCTGCGCCTGCTTCAGTTGAGCGGCAACGACGCCACGCGCTACCTGCAACCGGTGCTGACCCACCACAGGGAACTGGCCGGGGCTCCGGCCGCCGGGGAGCAGGATCAACTGCTGGGCTACGTCGAGGTTGAGGTATCCCATACCAGCATGTTGCTGCGCGGCTACCGGATGTTCTTTGCCAGCACCCTGCTGATAGGGGGTGGCCTGCTGCTGATCCTGTTCGCGGCGATGCAGATCGCCCGGTCGATCGCCCAGCCCCTGAGCCGCATCAAGGAGGCGGTGGCGCAGATCCAGGACGGCAAATTCGACACACGCCTGGAACCGATGGGCAGCCAGGAGCTGGACGAACTGGCGCGCGGCATCAACCGCATGGCGGCCTCGCTGCGCAGCGCCAACGAAGAGTTGCAGCACAGCGTCGACCAGGCGACCGAAGATGTACGTCAGAATCTCGAAACCATCGAGATCCAGAACATCGAGCTCGACATGGCACGGCGCGAAGCGCTCGAAGCCAGCCGTATCAAATCGGAGTTCCTGGCCAATATGAGCCACGAGATCCGCACGCCCCTCAACGGTATTCTGGGCTTCACGCACTTGCTGCAACGCAGTGAGCTGACCCCGCGCCAGCTCGATTACCTGGGCACCATTGAAAAATCCGCCGATAGCCTGCTCAGCATCATCAATGAAATCCTGGATTTCTCGAAGATCGAAGCGGGCAAGCTGGTACTGGAAAGTACCCCATTCAACCTGCGGGACCTGCTTCAGGACACCTTGACCATCCTCGCACCGGCTGCCCATGCCAAGGGCCTGGAACTGGTCAGCCTGATCTACCGCGACACCCCTCTGGCGCTGGTGGGAGACCCGCTGCGGCTCAAGCAGATCCTCACCAACCTGGTGAGCAACGCCATCAAGTTCACCCGAGAAGGCACCATCGTTGCCCGGGCCATGATAGAGGACGACGACGAGCAGAGCGCGCAACTGCGTATCAGCGTACAGGACACGGGGGTCGGGCTGTCGACCCAGGATATCCAGGCTCTGTTCCAGGCCTTCAGCCAGGCGGACAACTCCCTCTCTCGCCAGCCCGGTGGTACGGGCCTGGGCCTGGTGATATCCAAGCGGCTGGTGGAGCAAATGGGCGGCGAGATCGG
Source organism: Pseudomonas sp. URIL14HWK12:I12 (assembly GCF_003097135.1). Lineage (GTDB taxonomy): Bacteria > Pseudomonadota > Gammaproteobacteria > Pseudomonadales > Pseudomonadaceae > Aquipseudomonas. The sequence continues at coordinate 441,331 of NZ_QEQL01000002.1, read as the reverse complement.
CGTCGACAGCACACCGGGCGAAGGCTCGACCTTCTGGTTCAGCGTGCCGCTGCCCAAGGCTAGCGACGACATCGAAGACCTGCCGCCGCGCTCGCTTGCCGGGCGCCGCGCAGCGGTCTTCGAGCCCCACGACCTGGCGCGCCAGGCATTGGAACATCAGCTGGAAGACTGTGGCCTGCAAGTAACGTCCTTCCTCAGCCTGGAGCGGATGGCCGACAGCGTGGGCGCGGCGCATGACGCTGGCCAGCCCTATGACGTGGCAGTGCTCGGCGTAAGCCGCGCGCAGCTGGAGCCGGAGCGGCTACGGGCCTACCTGCGCGAGCTGGCCGCCCACGGTTGCCTGCCTTTGGTGCTATGCCCCACCAACGAAGTGGCGCAGTTCCAGACCGTGGTGCCCGATCCGCATCGACAGCTGCATCCCAAGCCTCCCTGCAACCGCGCCCTGCGCCGCGCACTGAGCGAGTCGTTCGGCGCACGTGCAGGCGTGGCCGGTGCGGCCCTGCCGCACCCGGAGCGCAGCGCGCGCATCCTGTGCGTGGACGACAACCCGGCCAACCTGCTGCTGGTGCAGACCCTGCTGCAGGACATGGGTGCAGAAGTCACTGCACTGGATAACGGCGAAGCAGCCGTCAGCCAAGTGCGCCAACAACCTTTCGACCTGGTATTGATGGATGTGCAGATGCCTGGCCTTGACGGGCGCCAGACCACCGAGCTGATCCGCCAATGGGAGGCTGAACAGGGCCGCAGCGCACTGCCCATCGTGGCGCTGACGGCCCACGCCATGGCCAACGAAAAACGCGCACTGTTGCACAGCGGCATGGACGACTACCTCACCAAACCCATCAGCGAACGGCAGCTGGCGCAGACCGTACACAAGTGGACTGGCCTGAACCTGCACGCTGCCAGCACGCCGCGCGCTGACAACCAACGCCCGGGCGGCAGCGAAGAACTGGTGCTGGACCACGAAGAAGGGCTACGCCTGGCCGCCGGCAAGGCAGACCTGGCCGCGGACATGCTCGCCATGTTGCTGGCAGGGTTGGACGGCGACCGCCAGGCCATCCGCCTCGCCCGTGAAGATCAGGACCACGAAGCGCTCATTGAGCGCGTGCATCGCCTGCACGGTGCGACCCGATACTGCGGTGTGCCGCAGCTACGCGGCGCCTGCCAGCGCAGCGAGACGCTGCTCAAGCAGCAGAGCCCGGCGGCACAAGCGGCACTGGACGAGCTCGACCAGGCCATCGGCCGCCTGGCGGAGCAGGCGCGGGTCAACGCCTGACGTGATAGGATGCGCGCCTTTTGCCGGAGCCCACCATGGTCGAACACGATTTCCGCTACAGCCTGCTCACCCCGCACCATACGCTGATCGAATGCCGCGCACTGTCGCCAGGGCGTTACCAGGTCACCGGTAATGGCGGCGCGATACGTGCCGACGATGTGCTGCTGGTCACGCTTAAAGGCAGCCGGGAGCTGTTCATGCGGCTGACGGTGGAAAAGGTTCGTCACCTGATCAACCCGGTCGGCCAGTGGACAGCCGTCGCTTCGGGGCCGGCCTTCAAGGAACTGGGCATCTACACCTGGGAAGTGCACTGCGACCAATGCGCAAAGCCGCTGTCGTTCGAGTTCGCCGCCGATGCGAGCCTGGGTGAAGCCGGCAAGGCGCCGGCAGCCGAAGCGAGGATCGCAGAGCTGGGCTGGCGCAGCGAAGCCGGCAAGCACTTCTGCCCTTGCTGCTAAAGCGCCAGCGCCTGGCTTAAAATATCGCGTGGAACAGGCAGAAGAGCCCGCCTGCCAGCAACATCGAAGCTGGCAGGGTGAACACCCAGGCCATTGCAAGGTTGCGTATCGTAGACCACTGCAGCCCGCTACCACTGGCGGCCATGGTGCCTGCCACGCCCGATGAAAGTACGTGGGTTGTGGAGACGGGCAACCCGAACGCATCGGCTACCCCGATCGTGCCCATGGCGACCAGCTCGGCGCTCGCGCCCTGGGCATAGGTCAGGTGAGTGTTGCCGATACGCTCACCGACCGTGATCACGATGCGTTTCCAACCGACCAGCGTGCCGAGCCCAAGAGCGATGGCGACCACGACTTTCACCCAGAACGGAATGAACCGCGTGGCTTCGGTTATCTGCTGAGTGAAGGCTTCTACATTCTGGCGTGTGGCCAGCGGCCAGCCGGCATCCAGCCCTTGCTTCTTCATTAGTTTCAGGCTTTCAGACGCCAGGAACATGTCGTTGCGCACGTTAGGCATGGCCTGGGCGGGTACGTTATTCAGTGTGCCGTAGTTCCTGACCTGCCTGGCGATGCCGTCGGTCACCCCCACCAGTGCCGGCAGCAGGTTGGCCGGTGCCTGCTTGCTGTGCAGGTACTCGAGCAGCACCTGGTTGGCATCGGCCGGTACAGGCGCGCCAAGGCTGGCCTGGGCGAGGCTGTCGCGGGTTACCTGTGCCACGGCGACGAACTGGGTGGTTTGGGTCGCCGGCACCGCGCGGTTGAGTGCATAAGCCATCGGCAAGGTGCCCACCAGAATGAGCATGATCAGGCCCATGCCCTTTTGCCCATCGTTGGAGCCGTGAGCGAACGATACACCGCTGCACGTCAGGATCAGCAAGCCGCGTATCCAGGCCGGCGGCGCTCGGTTGCCTTGAGGCTCGCGATACAGCTCGCGGCGCTTGATCAGCACGCGCATCGCCAGCAACAGCATGGCTGCGCAAAAAAAGCCCACCAGCGGCGACAGCAGCAGCGCATAGCCAACCTTCAGCACCTGGCTCCAATCCACACCTTCCATGCCCGAACGGCCATTGAGCAGCGCGCTGGCGATGCCCACGCCGAGGATTGAGCCGATCAAGGTGTGCGATGAGGACGCTGGCAAACCCAGCCACCAGGTGCCCAGGTTCCACAGGATCGCGGCGATCAACAGCGCGAAGACCATGATGAAACCATCGCCAGTGCCCACCTGCAGAATCATGTCTACCGGCAACAACGCCACCACGCTGAACGCCACGGCCCCACTCGAGAGCATCACCCCGGCAAAGTTACATACCCCGGACCACACCACCGCAACATTGGCTGGCAGCGAATGGGTGTAGATAACCGTCGCCACCGCATTGGCGGTGTCATGGAAACCGTTGACGAACTCGAAGCCCAAGGCGATCACCAGCGCAACGCCCAGCAAGATGAAGGGCAGCCAGGTGTGCGCGACGCTGCCCGAGTGGTCGACGTCGGTGAAGATCCCCCAGGCGGTGACCGCCAGGCCGATGCACAGTAGCGCAGCGAAGAGCCGCCGGGTGCGAGGGGTCATGCCATGGTCCATGGGTGGCCGGGTAACGGCTGAAGCGTGGGCAGGGGTGTGTATGTTCACGGGGGCATCCGCAAGTGAGTGGTTACTTGGGATACTGAAAGGCGAATGTGACGGTTATGCGTAGAGCGGAGCGCCAGCAGTAACATTATGAATTAATCTGACGAATCGCCCCGTGCCGAGAGGGTCAGCGTGCAGATATGGGCGAAGGCCGCAATGCCACCGCCTGCTCAGGCCAGTCGCGCCGGGTGAACACCTGGCCCTGCTCACGCACCCTGCGCAGGCCGGCGATATCCAGCTCGGCCAGCAACCACTGGCTGGCGGCCGGAGACAGTTGGCTCGACTCTGCCAGCACCCCATCTGCAGGCATGCCGTAGTCCGGCGGAACATAGAGCCCGGCGCGGCCGATGTTTTCGTCGAGCGCCGGAGACCAGGGCGCAAGCCCAACAGTCGGCGCCTGGAGCACTGCGATCTGGTTTTCCAGGGCACGGGCCTGGGCGCCGATACGCACACGGTGGTAGCCGGCTTCGGTATCGGTGCAGCTGGGCGCCAGTATGAGGTCTGCCCCAGCTTCGGCCAGATGGCGCGCCAATAGCGGGAATTCATTGTCGTAACAGATCAGGATGCCCAAGCGGCCGAGATCGGTATCGAAACAGCGAAGGCCCTCACGGCCGCCGGCCACGCCCCAGGCTTCCCGCTCGAAACGGGTCATTATCAACTTGTCCTGGTGACCCAGCTCGCCTTCCGGGCCGAACAGCCAGGCTCGGTTGCGGTAATGGCCGTCACTGTCGAGCACCGGTGCACTGCCCGGTTGAAGGTATACCCCCAGGGTGCGCGCCAGGTCAGCGCACAACGCTCGCCAACGTGGCAGCAAGGGTTGAATGGCGGCGATCGAGGCGTGTAAGTCGCTACGCATCTCTGGCGCCAATTGCGCGCTTAACACCAGGCCCGCGTACTCGGGCAGCAGCAACAGCTGCGCACCTTGGCCAGCCGCGTTCTGGCAGAGCGCGGCCAGGTGCTGCTCATAGGCGCCCCAGGTTTGCAGGCATTCGATGGCGTACTGGCAGGCGGCAAGGCGAATCATGTGAGCGGTTTCATCCAGAACGCCATCGGCTTGGCCGAAGCGGTCGTCTCGTCCAGGTCACGCCAGAAAAACTCGGTACGCAGGTCTGGAAACGGCTGGTAGCCCTGCGCACGCCACAGGCCATGCAACGGGTAGTAACCCGGAGGCCGCCGGGGATGATCGTCGGGGCGCTGGATAGCACAAAACGCGCACCAGTCGAAACGGCCCAGCGCTTGCGCATGCGCCTGGCGCTCGGCGAAGAAGCGTTTGCCCAGCCCCAGCCCGCGAAAGGCTGGCATCAGCAGGGACTCACCGAAATAGAACACCCGTGCGATATCACGCCCGGCAGCCAGGAAGGGAGCTTTGACCTCGTCGGTCTCGTCTGCCAACGGAACGCCCGTGGCGGCACCGACGATGGTGGTCCCGCTACGCACGATCACGCACAGGCTGTCGGCAGCTGCCGTATAGGTAGCAAGGTAGCGTTGCTCGTAGTCTTGGGTGCCGTCGTAAAGATACGGATACTCGCGGAACACAGCGATGCGAAGGCTGGCGAGGCCGGGAATGTGTGGCGCAATGGCAGCGCCTCGGTAGAGTTCGATCTGCATGGGGCGTTCAGGCAAGCAAGGGGCGCCGGCAGGTAAGCCCGGCTCATCCTTAAAAACTAGCATAGGGCCTGCAGCCCTACTGTTCCTCCGACGACAGGAAACCCCATGAGCACGACTGAACTGATCGCCGCCTATTACCAGGCCTTCAATGCCGGCGACATGCCTGCCTTCCTCGCCTTGCTGTCCGACGACGTCGTGCACGACATCAACCAGGGCGAGCGGCAACAGGGCAAGGCCCGCTTCGCAGCGTTCATGGAACACATGAACCGCTGCTATCGGGAACGCCTGACAGACCTGGTCATCATGCCCAGCGCCGATGGCCAGCGCGCCGCCGCAGAGTTCGTGGTGCACGGGGAGTACCTTGCCAGCGACGAGGGCCTCCCCGAGGCCCGGGGCCAGCGCTATGTGCTACCGGCCGGGGCATTCTTCTACATCAAGGGCGGCAAGGTGGCCCGGGTGACCAACTACTACAACCTCACCGACTGGATCGACCAGGTTCAGGACTATCCCTGAATCAGGCGGCTCCGGAACAGGGCCTGATGGCCCCGGCACTGCTCGGCGCTGAGCATGAACACCCCGTGACCACCCTGTTCGAAAGCCAGCCAGAAGAAATCGACCTCAGGGTACAACGCCTCGACATGCACCTGGCTGTTGCCCACCTCGACGATCAGCAGGCCCCGCTCATTGAGATGGTCGGCTGCCTCGGCCAGCAGGCGCCGGACGAGGTCCAGGCCGTCGTCACCGCACGCCAGGCCCATGGCCGGCTCGTGGTGATACTCCGCCGGCATGTCGGCGAAATCTTCGGCGTCCACGTAAGGCGGGTTGCACACGATCAGATCGAAGCGTTGCCCTGGCAGGCCCTGGAAGCCGTCGCCCTGCACGGTATAGACGCGATCCTCCAGCCCATGGCGCTCAATGTTCTGGTTGGCGACTTCCAGCGCATCGAACGACAAATCACCCAGGACCACCTCGGCCTCCGGGAAGGCTTCGGCGCAAGCGATACCGATGCAGCCCGAGCCGGTGCACAGGTCGAGCACCCGGGACGGGTCGGCCGGCAACCAGGGCGAGAAGCGTGCCTGGATCAATTCGGCGATCGGCGAGCGCGGCACCAGAACGCGCTCATCGACGATGAACGAGAGCCCACAGAACCATGCCTCGCCCAGTAGGTAAGCGGTGGGAATGCGGTCTTTGATGCGGCGCCGCAGCAGGTGCTGCACGTGGCTGACCTCGTCTTCTTCCAGTGTGCAGTCGAGGTAGGCATCGGCGATCTCCCAAGGCAGATGCAGGGCCCCGAGCACCAGCTGGCGCGCTTCGTCCCAGGCGTTGTCGGTGCCATGGCCGAAGAACACTTCTTCGGCATGGAAGCGTGAGACGGCCCAGCGGATGTGGTCACGCAAGGTACGCAGGCGGGAATGGATCACGGCGCTACTCCAGAAAATTCAGCGACACAGTCTACCTTTTCATCTTTGAGATTCACAGGAAGGCCCCGGCAGTGGGACAATGCGCAAAAGCCCCCTGCCAAGGAGCACTCGATGTCCGATGTGAAGACGATGTTTCAACTCAGCGGCCGCGGCCATTCGCCGTTCACGCTGAGCAATGCCACGCTGCTGGTCATAGACGCTCAGAAGGAGTACCTCAGCGGCCCTCTGCAACTTTCGGGCATTGAAGACGCCGTCGAACATATCGCTCAATTGCTTCAGGCCGCGCGCGCCGCAAATCGCCCGATCGTGCACGTCAAGCACTTGGGGACCGTTGGGGGGCTGTTCGACCCCCAGGGTGAGCGTGGTGAGTTCATCGACAAGGCTGCCCCGCTGGAAGGTGAACACATCATCGAGAAACGCATGCCCAATGCGTTCAACAACACAGGCCTGCACGACGTGCTGCAAAGCCTGGGCGGCGTCGACCTTATCGTCTGTGGGTTCATGACCCATTCCAGCATCAGCACCACCGTGCGTGCTTCCAAAGACTACGGCTACCGCTGCACCCTGGTCGAGGACGCCTGCGCCACCCGCAACCTGCCCTACAAGGGCGGGGTGCTGAGCGCCGAACAGGTCAAGCAAGTGGGCATGGCAACCATGGCCGATAACTTCGCTGCAGTGGCCATGACAGCCGACGTCATCTGACCGCCCATCCGCCAGCGCCTTGGCAATTGCAGCCGGTTTTGGAACCTAGGGGCCGAGGCTGGGTCGAACCGCCGATATCTATCCAAGAGAATCGGACGACAGAATGAAGCTATCCGACGACGGTTTTGACGCTCGCCGTCTTCGCCCTCGCAGCCCGCGGCACTGGCCCATGCGCATCGGCGCGGCCTTCGCAGCCCTGCTGGCGACCTTCGGCATCCTCCTGAGCCTGGCGGGCGCCGCGAACCTTCTGGGCAACCCCCCGGCTCTGCAGAGCCTGGATACCACCACGGGCGGGGGCGTGACGATGCTGGTCATTGGCCTGGTGCTGCTGTACCTGGGCATTGCGTTGTGGCGCCGCAGCCGGCGGCGCCTGCGCCGTAGCCGCAGCGACCTGGAAATGGCACCGGGCCTTATGAAAAAGCAGGACTGACCCAGGCCGCTCACGTAGACTGCCCCGGTTGCGTGGAGGCCAAAAATGCAAGACGACGATTTTTCCCTGTTCAAGAGCCAGATGCAGGGGGTCAAGCCCCTCAAGCACGACCGCGCCGAAGTGGGCAAACCCAAGGCCGATCGCCAGCGCATCGACACCTTGCGCCAGGCGGCCACCGTGCGTACCAACACCACGACGGTCGATGGTCTTTCGGACCAGTTCATCATTGACGTAGGGGCCGAAGACGAGCTCTATTGGGCCCGCGATGGCGTGCAGGACAGCCAGATGCGCAAGGTCAAGGCGGGCCAGGTGAGCTTCGAAGGCAGCCTCGACTTGCATGGCATGACCGTAGAAAAGGCGCGAGAAACACTCTGGGCCTTCCTCGCTGAGGCTACCCGGTATGAAATTCGCTGCGTCAGAGTCACCCATGGCAAGGCTGCACGCCTGGATGGCAAGCGCCCGATGATCAAGAGCCACGTCAATACCTGGCTGCGCCAGCACCCCCAAGTACTGGGGTTTACCTCGTGCCTGGCCAAACACGGCGGCACCGGCGCCCTCTACGTGGTGCTCAAGCGCACGATGCTCGAAGGGCGAGACGAATAACTGACTTACACCCCGCACCTTAAGCCGCACTTGCCCCAACCAAGGCGCGGCCTTACCCTGTGCGCCTGCGATAACACCTACAGGTAGATCCATGTCCCTGGAACAGCAATACACCGCGATTCTCGGCCAGATCGGCGAGGACGTGACCCGCGAGGGCCTGCTCGACACGCCAAAGCGCGCCGCCAAGGCGATGCGCTATCTGTGCCGCGGCTATGAGCAGACGCTCGAAGAAGTGACCAACGGGGCACTGTTCAGCTCCGCGAGCAGCGAGATGGTCATGGTCAAGAACATCGAGCTGTACTCGATGTGCGAGCACCATATGTTGCCGTTCATTGGCAAGGCCCATGTCGCTTATCTGCCTGCTGGCAAGGTACTTGGCCTGTCGAAGGTGGCGCGCATCGTCGACATGTACGCCCGGCGCCTGCAAATCCAGGAAAACCTCAGCCGCCAGATCGCCGACGCCGTGCAGTCGGTCACAGGCGCCCTGGGCGTGGGCGTGGTCATCGAAGCGCAGCACATGTGCATGATGATGCGCGGCGTAGAAAAGCAGAACAGCTCGATGATCACCTCAGTGATGCTCGGTGAATTCCGCGACAATGCCTCCACCCGGGGTGAGTTCCTCAGCCTGATCAAGTAAGTGCGCGGCTCACTCGAGCATGCTTACATAGCCTACCTGCCCTGCCACGCGTGCAAGCCACGCCCGCACGGCAGGGTAAGGCGCAAGGTCGAAGCCTCCCTCGTGGGCGACGTGTGTATAGGCGTAAAGCGCGATATCGGCGATTGAGAAATGCTCGCCTACCAGAAAGGGGGTTAGCTGCAACTGCCGCTCCATCACTTTCAGGGCTTTGTAGCCACCTTTGTGACAAGCCTTGTATTCCTCCAGCCGCTCCGCCGGCATGCCTTGGTAAAACTGGATGAAACGCGCCACTGCCACATAGGGCTCATGGCTGTATTGTTCGAAGAACTGCCATTGCAGCACTTGGGTGCGTAGGCGCGGCTCAGCGGGCAACAGTGCACTGCCTTCGGCGAGGAAGTTGAGGATGGCGTTGGATTCCCACAAGCATGTGCCATCTTCAAGCTCCAGCACTGGAATTTTGCCATTGGGGTTCTTGGCCAGAAATGCCTCGGTCTGGGTTTCACCTGCCAGGATATCGATCGGCACCCATTCATAGGGTGTACCCAGCAGATGCAGCATGAGCTTGAGCTTGTAGCAATTGCCGGAGCGGTAATCCCCATACACCTTGTACATCGTTGCACTCCTGGTTTTCTGTTTCCGAGGGCGGCAGCCTGTCGCACATAGTGCCAAATGTTTACGCAGCAGCGATAGCATCGCCTAGCCACGCGGTTTAACCTTGCGCTCCCGTGTTATTCGCAGGAAGCCCTTCCCATGCCCCAGCTCGCCTCAGCGCGCCTTCGGCCACTGGCAGATGCCAGCCCCAGCGCCGTGGTCGCCGGCCTGATCGCCACGCTCACCGCCTACACCAGTTCTCTGGTGCTGATCTTCCAAGCGGGTAAAGCTGCACACCTCACCGATGGGCAGATCAGCTCATGGATCTGGGCATTGTCGATCGGCATGGCTCTGTGCAGCATCGGTTTGTCGCTGCGGTATCGCACACCGGTCAGCATTGCGTGGTCAACGCCGGGTGCAGCGCTGCTGATCACCAGCCTGGGCGGGGTAAGCTACCCCGAGGCGATCGGGGCATTCATCACCTGCGCCGGGCTGATTACCCTCTGCGGGGTGACCGGCAGCTTCGAACGGCTGATGAGGCGCTTGCCCAGCTCGCTGGCTGCCGCTCTGCTGGCCGGCATTCTGTTTCGCATCGGCAGCGAAATTTTCGTTGCCGCCCAGCATCGCCTGGGGCTGGTGCTGGCGATGTTCCTGGCCTATCTGGTGATCAAGCGCCACGCACCGCGCTACGCCGTGCTGGCGGCGTTGCTGGTAGGTGGCGTGATCGCAGGTATTCAGGGCTTGCTGGATTTCAGCGAGTTTCATCTGCAAATGGCCGTGCCTCAATGGACGGCACCTGAGTTTTCCCTGGGTGCCACCATCAGCATCGGCCTGCCACTGTTCGTGGTGGCAATGGCCTCGCAGAATATGCCCGGTGTGGCAGTGCTGCGTGCCGATGGCTATCAGGTGCCTGCCTCGCCGCTGGTGAGCACCACCGGTATCGTTTCTCTGCTGCTTGCGCCGTTTGGCGGCCACGGCATCAACCTGGCGGCCATCAGTGCAGCGATCTGCACCGGCCCTAATGCCCATGAAGAGCCTTCTCGCCGCTATGTTGCGGCACTGGTGTACGGCGCCCTGTGCGCGTTGCTAGGTGTCTTCGGTGCGACCCTGGCCGGGCTGTTTACCGCGCTGCCCACCGAGCTGGTGCTGTCGATCGCGGCGCTGGCGTTGTTTGGCTCGATCATCAATGGCCTGACGCAGGCCATGGCGGTTCCTGCCGAACGCGAGGCCGCGCTGGTGACGTTCATGGTCACCGCGTCAGGGATGACCCTATTCGGCGTGGGCTCCGCCTTTTGGGGCATCGTGGCCGGGGTGGTGACCCTGCTGCTGGCGCGGCGTTAAGGCCGTTTCAGCCCAGCGACTCAGGCAGGCGCAGCAAGTGCAAAGGCACCTGCGGCTGCCCTGCGTAGTAACGCTGGGCGCGTCGCCCTACCCACTCGCCGTGAAAATACTCCCGCAGCAGCGGGTATAAGGCTACCGGGTACAACCAGGCACTGAAGCTCTCACCGTCATCGCCACGATGGCAGTAGCGGGCCAACGGCTGCCCAGTTACGCCTCGCAGCTGGAGCCAACGCTCGAAGGCAACGTCGTCCGCAGCGGCGGGCATCAGGCGTGCAGGCCAAGGGTAGCCTAGCCTGCGCAGCGGTGCCACGAAGTGCAGAGTGAGCTCGTTGAACAACGAAAATTGCTCATAAACGTGTGGGCAAGGCTCGATACGCACAGCGCGCGGTGGCACCGAGAAGCTGTCGTTGCCGGCTTGCTCCCACTCCCATAGCCAACGCCCGGCGCACAATGCCCACTCGGGTGAAAGGCTCAGCGCCACCTGCACCATCAGTTGGGGGTGCAACCAGGCGGCAATACCTTGATTACCCAAACGCCGGTCTACAAGTTGCCAACCCTGGCAACCGATACGCCTGGCCACTGCCGTTTGCGCCATGCGCACTGAGCGGCTGGCCAGCCATTGCTCCAACGGCTTGCCAACTGCCTGGCACCAGCTAGAGATGCAAACGAAACCGTCCCGCTCGCGCTGCAGCACTTGCACTTTACCTACCCAATGCTCGATTACCGGTTCCTGGTCCACCGCTGCTCCCTCCATGTAGGCTTGCGAGCGCGAAGCTTAGAAAAGACCAAGGCGCCTGCAAGCCGGTTTTTTCCGAATACCGGCGCTGAAAATTCCGTATTTGCTTTGGGACTATTCCGGAAAATCGGCAAACCGGGGGAACCGAAGCCATCCGCTGGCAATCCCTTCTTGCATTGCATGTGATCACACCAGGAGCCTTTCATGCCCGCAGCTTTTTCTCGCCCCCGCCTCCTTACCCTTGCAGCCAGCCTCGCCTTGGGGCTGGCCGGCCTTGGCAACGCGCACGCTGCCCCTGCTACCCAGGCAGCCGCCAAGCCCGCAGCCGCCACCAATCAGGCACAAACTGTGAGCGCGCTCAACGGCAAGTTCAGTTTCACGTTACCCGCCGGCTTTGCCGCGACCGCGCTGCCTGCCGGTACCGAACAGAGCGGTACCGCAGGTGCTAAAGGCACCATGTACATGAATCAGGCACAGCGGCGTGTGGTCATGGTGACCGAGGTACCCATCCCCAACGGCGCCACCACCGGTGACAATGACGACGAATTCCTGAGCGGCGCCAGCGAGGGGTTCATCAAACAGCAAAGCCAGGCGCTGCCTGATTTCAAAAAAACCGGCCAAAAGCGCCTGGCGTTGGGCAGCTTGGGTATAGAGCAGGTCGACAGCACGGCCAGCATGGGCGGCGGGCCTACCCGCTCCTCGACGTTCCTGGCGGGCTCTGGGCCGACCATGGCATTGGTGCAGGTCATTTCGAAGGCCAATGATGAGGCTGGCCATCAGGCGCTGGTGAAAGCCATTACACACGGCAAGTGATTTTTCACAGCTCATTGACAGGGTTTTCACGCCCTGGCCCGTAGGATTCACAACAGCTCCTCAGCACACTCTTATAGCCCGCCTCTGGCGGGCTTTTCTTTGCCTTCGAAAAGCCTCGGCCTGTTAAAAGGGCTTTTTCACTACAGGTTGACGCGTTTTTCACAGCCGGCAGTGCACTCTTTCTACAGCTCCTCATTATTGTTGCTTACAGCCCGCGTTCCCCAGGCGGGCTTTTTTCTGCCTGCGATTTACCACACACCTTCAATTTCAAGGCAAACAAAAAGGGCGACCCTTTCGGATCGCCCTTTTTGTTTGCCCGCGGTGCGGGACTTTCTATTTGGTAGGCACAATTGGACTCGAACCAACGACCCCCACCATGTCAAGGTGGTGCTCTAACCAACTGAGCTATGTGCCTGCTGTGGCGCGGCATTCTACGGGTTTTGCCTGCGCTGTCAAGCACTGGCTCATGGTAACGCCAGCTTCGCAGCGCCCGGGTGAGCCTTGACTTCGGCCCACGGCAGTATCGACCATTCCGGGCCTTCGCAGGCACGCATCACGCGCGCGAAGTACGGCCCTAGGTAAAGGCCTTTATCAGTGAAATGCCACGATGGGAAATCCCAAACGCTCGCATCGCTGTAATCACAGTCGTCTTCACTTTGCGGTGCCTTCATGTCAGCAGGATGCAATCGCTTGAAAACCTTGAGCACCCAGGGTACGAACTGGTCGTCCCGGTACTGGCTCAGCGCCTCGAAATCCTTGCTTTCGCTGCCTTGCTCGTAGTGCTTGGCAGGCCCTTGGCCAAGCCAGAGAACGTCTTCTAACGTCAGCTCCTGCCCTGTTTCGACCGACAGGTTGAGCCCGGCGTCGCCCGAGTCAGGGTGGGCGCCCCCGCAGTCATAACCGGTGCTGAGGTTCAGGCTGATCACCGAAGCGGAGAAATAGGTGGGCGCTACGCTCTGGGTGTAATCGAAGTTGCTGCCACCGCTGGCTTGGCAGCTGTGCCAGTTCACCACTTCGGCAAGCAGGCGATCACGCAAGGCAGCGTTCAACCGCTGGCGCTGGGCGTCGGTGTAGCCACTGCTCAGTTGCGGCATGCTCAGGCCCGTGACAGGCTCTTGCAGCCATTGCAGGCTATACCCCATGAAGGCGCTTTGTTTGCCCGGCTTGAGGGGGGTCTGCAGCAGCCGCAGGTAGTCGTAGGGTGCCTCTTGCCGCTGTTGTGCCATGAACGCACCCGCCCCTTCGGGCAGCGGCGGTATCTGAGCCCTGGCCAACGACACAGGCAGGCGCTTGCCATTGGCGCCCTGCCATTGCCCGGCCCAGCCCTCGCCATCTCGCTGGAGCAGCAACTGCGCCTGGGGCGTCTCAGCCGAGGGGTCGCCTTCGGCCAATACCAGCTGGTTACCTTTCAGCGTGCCGGCCAGGGGCAGATCCTTATGAAATTTCTCGTAGAAATATCGACCGGTGGCGTCGTCGCCATCCGCGTCGATTTCCACCACGACAGGCAGCTTGCCCAGGGTGCCGGTAAACACTTCGGGGGCGGCGTTGAGCATCGGCGCCAGCGCCCATAATGCCAGGGCAAAATACTTCGCTTTCATGGCCATCCTTGCAGGTTGGAAGTTGGCCGGCATTGTAGGCGCCTGGGTGTGGCCGTCAATTGGTGCTGTGCACCGCCTTTAGCTGCGAGAACAGCACCTGGCCCCCTTCACTGCTGTAACCGGTGTTGTCCTGGGTATAAACGCCAGCCTTGAAGTACAGGGTTTCGTTTTTCCAGGCCGAACTGATGCTGGTGCTGTAGGACATGTTGCGAGCAGACAGCGACAGGTCGCCGTGGGTACCGAGGTGAATGATGTACTTGAACCGGGTGTTCATCGGTACGTTCTCGGCTACGGTGATGACCTGCGCTTCCTTCTGGGTAGGCTTGCGCCGCAGCTTGGCTACTACCTTGCCAGTCTTGAGGCTATCGCTGTACTGGTATTCGAGCTTCACCATGGGCTTGGTGCTTTCGTAGCAGTGGATCTGCCCGATCACCACTTTGCCAGAGGAGGGGACTTTGCTCACCGTTACCTGGGCACGCAGCATGTTGTTCGCTTCGGTGTATTTCCAGTTACGAAGCTCGCCATCCTTGAACGTCTCACGCAGCTCGGTGCGCGGGTAGATGGCGTTGGCCGTCTTGGCCCCGGTCACCGGTGCCCAGAAAAACAACTGGCCATTCTTGGAGTTGAAGTACTTGTCGTTGTACCCGGAGACCAGCTGCGGGGTTTCGACGGTTTTCGGCGGGCTGCCAACGGGAATGCTGAGGTTCCACACAGCGAGATCGATCATGACGGCTTGGCCTTGTAAAAGAGCTGTATAACGAGGTCCTTGGGGGTTCAGGGTGATCGTCCGGATCAAAGAAGGCGGCTGTTATAAGAGCAATCTCAAACGAGGGAAAGGTTTATTTCCATTCGAAATAAAGGCCTTTGGCCACCCTAGCAAAATGCAATTACGCCTAAAGCCTGAAAATTCCGTGCATCGGGCAAAAATTGCCGTTCGTCGATAAACAGGCTGAATCGTTGAACTCAGAGGCCCACTGCCGCGAACACATCGCCAGGGTGTCACAAAGCCATCATTTTTGAATTGTACAAAGGTGCCAGTCTTCCAGACCCGCAGGCCCTCACCCGTGCAACGACTCAATCGCCTCAAAAACCCTCCTTCGCTTCTACGAAGGCTCAGCATCGGCCGGCGCCTGTTCGCCGGTTTCGGCATCACCGCACTGCTGGTCGCCGGCCTTGGAAGCTTCTGCCTGTGGCAGATGCAAGGGATTCGTGCCCAAGGGGAGCGCATAGAGCAGGGCCCGATGACCAGCATTGCCCAGGCGGATGCCATCGCACTGGACCTGGCGAGGCTTCGCGGCGAAGCACTGATGCTGCAAGCTCACGCCAATGACCCAGCCGAGCTGGTGAACCGCAAGATCAATGTCGAGCAACTGAGCGATTCACTGAATGCGGCCTTTGCCGACTACCTGTCTCGCATCCCAGCTGGCGCAGAGCAAGATTCGGTCAAGTTGCTCCGTGATGCGTATCTGCCCTTTCTGGATTCGGTGAAAAAAGGCATCTCCTTGGTCGAGAGCAAGCAGGTCGACGACGCGATTGCTCAAACCGGAATGGCACTGGACATTCAGGGCGGCCTGATGGACATGCAGGTGCAATTGCTGCGCGAGCTCAACAAGCAAACCAGCGCTGAAGCCCTGGCTCAGGCCGCCAACAACGCCCATCAGGCACGCATCGTGGTGCCAGCGATGCTTGGCGCCACACTGGTGCTGATGCTGTTGCTGGCCTGGCGCCTGAGTGTGAGCATTACCCGCCCCTTGCGCCAGGCGCTGCAGGTGGCGCGAACCGTCGCTTCGGGCAACCTGGCCCAGCCGGTGCTTGCAACCGGCACGGACGAAGCGGCGCAACTGCTTGGTGAGCTGGGGCACATGCGCGATCAGTTGCACAACGTGCTCAGCCAGATTGGCGCAACGGTAGGCCGGCTGAACTCGGCCACAGAGGAAATGGGCGCGATCATGCAGGAAAGCGCCAGCGGCATGCACTTGCAATACAGCGAGATCGAGCTGGCCGCTACGGCCGTCACACAAATGACCCAAGCGGTTGAAGAGGTGGCCGGCAATGCGGCATCGACGTCCACCGAATCGCGCCGCTCCAGCGAGGCGGTGAATACCGGCCAGCAGCAACTGGACGATACCCTGCACGACATCGGGCGCCTGGCGGACCAAGTGCAAAACGCTACCGCCCAGGCCCGTAACCTGGCCGAGCAGACCCAAGGCATCAACAAAGTCCTGGACGTCATTCGGGCGGTAGCCGACCAGACTAATCTGCTGGCCCTCAACGCCGCCATCGAAGCTGCCCGCGCCGGAGAAGTAGGCCGCGGTTTCGCCGTGGTGGCCGACGAGGTGCGCAGCCTGGCCCACCGCACGGGTGTGTCTACCCGCGAAATCGAGCAGATGATGGAAGGCATTCACCAAGGGACCG
Source organism: Pseudomonas sp. URIL14HWK12:I12 (assembly GCF_003097135.1). Classification (GTDB taxonomy): domain Bacteria; phylum Pseudomonadota; class Gammaproteobacteria; order Pseudomonadales; family Pseudomonadaceae; genus Aquipseudomonas. The sequence continues at coordinate 425,078 of NZ_QEQL01000002.1, read as the reverse complement.
GCCAGGCCCTGCAAGCCCTGGCCGATAGCGCCTCACAAGCCGGGCACACCCGGCACAGAGCGCAAGCCGCGCGCGATGTACTGGGTGATATTTCACGCTCGGTTGCCGGCATCGATGAACGCAATCAAGTGATCGCCAGCGCCGCTGAGCAGCAAGCTCAGGTCGCGCGCGAGGTCGACCATAACCTGGTGCGCATCCGTGACCTCTCGATGCAAAGCGCCCACGGCGCCGAGCAAACCCGCCAGGCCAGCCAGGAGCTGGGCCATATCGCCATTGAACTGGACGCCATGATGGCCCGCTTCGCGCTTTAGCCCATATGGCCACCCACATGTGATTGAGCGCCGCGCAGGGCGATGCTTCGAACGGCCCTGCGCAAGCCTTTCGGCTGAGGTATAAGCGCCAGCTAGAAGTTGCCGAGCAGGGCCTTCGAGCTTCGCTGGCCATCCATATCTTGCCAATCGCAGCGGCCGCACCCTACCCTGCCTGCGCGCAGCATCGCAGCGACCCCAGCTAGCCGGCACAGGCTTTGCTTGGGCAGCGGCTTGGCTTGCCCTTGTCAGGAGTTCGACCTTGCCGTTTTTCCCCACACGCCGCCGCAAGCGGCTGTTGCTTGCTTTCGCCGCCCTGCTTCTGGTGCTGCTGCCCTACGGCTGCTCGCGCTTGGCCTATAAGGAACGCAAGCTGATCTTCAGCATCGAGCCGGGCACCGCTAGCTGGTTCAAGGGCCTGCCGCGGGGTGTCGAGCAATTGGACATTCCCCTGCGCAGCGGCACCAGCAGCGCACAATATGTTCATGCCTGGTGGTGGCCCGCCCCTTCGCGACAGGCGCCGGTTGCGCTTTACCTGCATGGAACGCGCTGGAACCTCACCGCTCAACTGGGGCGCATCACGCAGCTGCGCGCCTTGGGGTTTTCCATCCTGGCCATCGACTACCGCGGCTTTGGCCAAAGCCCCGGTGAGCTGCCCTCTGAACGCAGCGTTTACGAAGATGCCCAGGCTGCGTGGCAGCACGTTGCGCGGTTGCAGCCGGATCCCAGCAAACGCTTCATCTACGGGCACTCCCTGGGCGGGGCGATCGCCACCGACCTGGCCAGCCGGATCGGCCGTGGCGAGCAGCCTGGCGCGGCGGGCCTGATCATCGAATCGACCTTCACCGACATGGGTGCCGCTGCCCAGGCCGTGATCGGTACTTCCCTGCCGGTGCGCTGGCTGCTATCGGAAAAATTCGACTCCATCGACAAGATCGCCCACATAGGCATGCCGGTACTGATCGTGCACGGCACCGACGACCGCTACGTGCCCGACCGCTTCAGCCGCGAGCTGTTCCAGGCAGCCAGCAAGCCCAAGCAACTGCTGCTGGTGCCAGGGGGCACCCACAACAACAGCATGATCATCGGCGCCAGCGCTTACGCCCAGGCCCTGCAAGAGGTGTTCGGAGTGAAAACGGCGCGCAACTAATCGGTGGGATCCACAGTCTGTGATTCATCCCGCCACAGAGCTATCGCCATGGAAAAACCTTCAGACCCGGAAGAACAAACCCCAGGCCTCTCCGCTGACGAGCAGCAAGAAGCCGAAGAGAACCAGCAACCTCGTGCGGCAGTGCTGCACGAGATCATCCGCGCCCAAGGCGACCATGAGCTGGAACGTAACTGGGTCGCGCTGTTCTGGTCAGCCTTGGCAGCCGGCCTCACCATGGGCTTATCGCTCATGGCGATGGGCCTGCTGACCTCGCGGCTCCCTGACTCCCCTTCCAGCCATGTGCTGGCGAGCTTTGGCTACAGCGCTGGCTTTCTCGGGGTGATACTGGCGCGCCAGCAATTGTTTACCGAGAACACCATCACCGCAGTGCTGCCGGTGATGAGCTCTCCGTCGTTCCTGAATTTCGGCCGCCTTGCGCGGCTGTGGGGCGTGGTGCTGGTGGGTAACCTTGCCGGCACCCTGCTGGTAGGCTGGGTGATGCTGCGCTTGCCTATCTTCGACGCCACCACCGATGCCGCCTTCCTCGACATTGGCCGCAAGGTATTGGAAAACGATGCCGGAACCATGTTCGCCAAGGGCATCATCTCGGGCTGGATGATCGCCACCCTGGTATGGATGATCGCGGCGCTGGATCAGGCACGTATCTGGATGATCATCATGGTGACCTGGCTGATGGCTTTGGGAGAGTTCACCCACATCGTGGTAGGTTCGCTGGAGGTGGGTTACCTGGTGTGGGCCGGCGAAGCAGGCTGGCGAGAGTTCTTTCTGCAGTTCGGCGGGCCTACCCTGGCCGGCAACATCGTTGGTGGCACATTCATATTTACCTTGATCAGCCACGCGCAAATCCGCAGCGATCACCCCTCGCCGGCGAAGCAGGGCTCAAGCCGCAAGGCCTGAGCCCGTTCCACGGGCTACTGCAAACGCCAGGTGGTGCCGCCCTTGCCGTCCTCGAGCACCACGCCGAGGGCGGTGAGCTCATCACGGATACGGTCCGATTCCGCCCAATTCTTCTCGGCGCGTGCTGCCAGGCGCGCCTGGATCAACGATTCCACCTGCTCGGCATCGACGCTGGCGCCCGCGCGCAGGAAGTCGTCGGCCTCCAGTTGCAACACACCCAGCAAGCCGCCCAGCTCGCGCAAGCGGCCAGCAAGGCCTGCAGCGGCCTGGGCATCGACCTCGCGCAGGCGATTGATCTCGCGCACCAGGTCGAACAACACCGCGCAGGCCTCCGGCGTGCCGAAGTCATCGTTCATCGCAGTGGTAAACCGCTCGACGAACGCTTCACCACCGGCCGGTGCCATGCGGGGCAAACCCTTGAGCGCATTGTAGAACCGCTCCAGAGCGGCCTTGGCGTCGCGCAGGCTTTCCTCGGAGTAGTTGATCGCGCTGCGGTAATGGCTGGAAACCAGCAGGTAACGCACCGTCTCCGGATGGTAGCTTTGCAGCACATCGCGAATGGTGAAGAAGTTGTTCAATGACTTGGACATCTTCTCGCCGTTGATGCGGATCATCCCGCAATGCATCCAGCGCGCGGCATACAGCTTGCCCGTGGCAGCCTCGCTCTGGGCGATCTCGTTCTCGTGATGCGGGAACTCCAGGTCGCTGCCACCGCCGTGGATATCGAAGGTTTCACCCAGGCAGCAGGTGGACATCACCGAGCACTCGATGTGCCAGCCTGGCCGGCCCGCCCCCCAGGGCGATTCCCAGCTCGGCTCGCCGGGCTTGGCGCCCTTCCACAGCACGAAGTCCAGCGGGTCCTGCTTGGCCTCGCCCACCTCGATGCGGGCACCAATGCGCAAGTCTTCGATCTTCTTGCGCGAAAGCTTGCCGTAGCCCTGGAACTTGCCCACGCGGTAGTAGACGTCGCCGTTGCCTGGGGCGTAGGCGTAACCCTTGTCAATGAGGGTTTGGATCATCGCGTGCATGCCAGGGATATGGTCGGTGGCACGCGGCTCCTGGTCAGGGCGCAGGATGCTCAGGCGCGCTTCGTCCTCGTGCATCGCGGCGATCATGCGCTCGGTCAGGGCGTCGAACGGCTCGCCGTTGGCCTGGGCGCGGTGGATGATCTTGTCGTCGATGTCGGTGATGTTGCGCACGAAAGTCAGGTCGTAACCGCTGTAACGCAGCCAGCGGTTGACCAGGTCGAAGGCCACCATGCTGCGACCGTGCCCCAGGTGGCAGTAGTCGTACACGGTCATGCCGCACACGTACATGCGCACCTTGTTGCCGTCGAGCGGGGTGAAAACTTCCTTGGTTTTCGTCAGCGTGTTGTAAACGGTCAGCACGGCCAGTCAGCTCCAGGAGTCACGCAGGGTCACGGTCAGGTTGAAGACCGGTTTGGCAGCGGTGTGGTCTTTGAGGTCCGCGCAGAAGTAGCCTTCACGCTCGAACTGGAAACGGTCCTCGGGTGCGGCCTGCGCCAGCGAAGGCTCGGCGCGGCAACCGCTGAGCACCTTGAGCGAATCGGGGTTGATGTTGTCCAGGAAGGTGCCGCCCTCTTCGGTTTTCTCCGGGTTCGGCGAGCGGAACAGGCGGTCGTAAAGGCGTACTTCGCACTCCACCGAAGCCTGCGCCGGCACCCAGTGAATCACGCCCTTGACCTTGCGGCCCTCGGGGTTCTTGCCCAAGGTGTCGGGGTCATAGCTGCAGCGCAGCTCGACGATGTTGCCCTGGGCATCCTTGACGGCCTCATCGGCGCGAATCACATAGGCACCACGCAGGCGTACTTCACCCCCTGGCTCCAGGCGCTTGTAGCCCTTGGGCGGCGCTTCCATGAAGTCTTCACGGTCGATGTACAGCTCGCGGGCAAACGGCAACTGGCGGGTGCCCATGTCCTGCTTGGGATGGCGCACCAGCTCCAGGGTCTGGGCCTCGTTTTCGGGGTAGTTGGTGATAACCACCTTCAATGGGCGCAGCACGCACATCGCTCGCGGGGCGTTTTGGTCCAGGTCTTCGCGAATGCTGAACTCGAGCATGTTCATGTCGACCACGCCGTCGGAACGGTTGGTGCCGATCATGTCGCAGAAATTGCGGATCGATGCCGGGGTATAGCCACGGCGGCGGAAGCCCTGCAGGGTCGACATGCGCGGGTCGTCCCACCCAGCCACGTGTTTTTCGTCGACCAGTTGCTTGAGCTTGCGCTTGCTGGTGATGGTGTAGTTCAGGTTCAGCCGGGAGAACTCGTACTGGCGCGGCTTGCACGGAACCGACAGGTTGTCCAGGAACCAGTCGTACAGCGGCCGGTGGCCTTCGAACTCAAGGGTGCAGATCGAATGCGTCACCCCTTCGATGGCATCGGACTGGCCATGTGTGAAGTCGTAGTTGGGATAGATGCACCATTTGTCGCCGGTCTGGTGATGGTGAGCGTGGCGGATGCGGTAAAGGATCGGGTCGCGAAGGTTCATGTTCGGCGAGGCCATGTCGATCTTGGCTCGCAGTACGCGTGCACCGTCTTCGAACTCACCGGCCTTCATGCGCGCGAACAGGTCCAGGCTTTCTTCGACCGGGCGGTCTCGGAAGGGGCTGTTCTTGCCCGGCTCGGTCAGGCTGCCGCGGTACTCGCGTGCCTGCTCGGGTGTCAGGTCGCATACATAGGCCTTGCCCGCCGTGATCAGCTCGACCGCCCAATCATGCAGTTGGTCGAAGTAGTCGGAGGCATAACGCGGCTCGCCGGCCCATTGAAAGCCCAGCCACTGCACATCGCTCTTGATGGCGTCGATGTATTCCTGGTCTTCCTTGGCCGGGTTGGTGTCGTCGAAACGCAGGTTGCATGCACCACCGAATTCCTGGGCCAGGCCGAAGTTCACGCAGATGGATTTGGCATGCCCAATGTGCAGGTAGCCGTTAGGCTCCGGCGGAAAGCGGGTGACGATGGCAGTGTGCTTGCCTGCGTCGAGGTCGGCCTGGACGATCGGGCGCAGGAAATTGGTGGGCGCCACGGGGGCCTTGGCGGCGGAACTGTCGGCGGTAGGCTTGCTCATAGAATCCTTGAATACGGGTGTGCCAGCTATAACAAAGCGCTTATCATAGCCGAAGGTGTCAAGCCACTGACAGGCCGGCGCGGTGCTGCGCCGCCCTGCCCCTGAATTTTCGACAAGAGTACTGCATATGTCCAAGGTCAAGCTCAAAACCAATCACGGCGATATCGTCCTGCAACTCGACGAAGCCAAGGCGCCGGAGACCGTTGCGAACTTCGTCCAGTACGTTAACGAAGGCCATTACAACGGCACCGTGTTTCACCGCGTGATCAACAACTTCATGATCCAGGGCGGCGGCTTCGCCCCAGGCATGGAGCAGAAGAAAACCCGCGCAAGTATCAAGAACGAGGCCAACAACGGCCTGAAGAACAAGAAGTACAGCGTTGCCATGGCTCGCACCATGGAGCCGCATTCGGCTTCGGCACAGTTCTTCATCAACGTGGCCGACAACGACTTCCTCAACCACAGCGCTCCTACCCCACAAGGCTGGGGCTACGCGGTGTTCGGTGAAGTGATCGAAGGCCAGGACGTGGTCGACGCCATCAAGGGCGTTGCCACCGGTTCGAAGGCTGGCCATCAGGATGTTCCCAAGGATGACGTAATCATCGAGACCGCCGAGATCGTTGAGTGATTCTGCTGGTTTCCGATCTGCACCTGCAGGAAGAGCGCCCGGACATCACCCGGGCGTTTCTTGATTTTCTCGATGGCCGAGCCCGCGGCGCCGAGGCGCTGTACATCCTTGGCGATTTCTTCGAAGTATGGATTGGCGACGACGCCACCAGCGCCTTCCAGGACGGCATCGCCCAAGCCCTCAGGGCACTCGCAGAGCAAGGTACACGCCTTTTTCTGATGCATGGCAATCGGGATTTTCTGATCGGCCAGCGTTTCTGCCGCGCTGCCGGCTGCACGCTGCTGGCCGATCCCAGCGTTGTGGAGTTGGGCGGTGAGCCGGTATTGCTGATGCATGGCGACCTGCTCTGCACCCGCGACGAGCGCTACCAGAAGCTGCGCCGAATTCTGCGTAACCCGGTCACGCTCTGGGTGCTCAAGCACCTGCCCATTGCCACTCGGCGCAAACTCGCACGTACCCTGCGCAGTGAAAGCCGCCAGCAGGTGCGCATGAAGGCCAGTGATATCGTCGACGTAACCCCCGATGAAGTAGCCGCCTGCATGGCCCGCCACGGCACGCGCACCCTGGTGCACGGCCATACCCATCGCCCGGCGATCCATCACCTGCTGGTCGATGGCCAGGCCGCCCGGCGCATCGTGCTCGGCGACTGGGATCGCCAGGGCTGGGTACTGGAAGTCGGCGCCAACGGCTGGCACCTGGACCCCTTCGACCTCGCACCGGCGCCCTGAGGCCCTAACCACAGGCACAGCCCAATGCCCACCAATATCATCACCCGCGAGGGCTTCGACGCCCTCAAGCAAGAGCTCGATCACCTTTGGCGTGTCTACCGGCCCGAAATCACCCAGAAGGTGGCTTGGGCCGCCTCATTGGGCGATCGCAGCGAAAACGCCGACTACCAGTACAACAAGAAGCTACTGCGTGAAATTGATCGGCGCGTGCGCTATCTGCGCAAGCGCCTGGAAGACACCAAGGTCGTGGACTACGCGCCTGAGCAGGAAGGGCGGGTATTCTTCGGCGCTTGGGTGGAGATCGAGAACGATGAGGGCCAAACCAAAACCTTCAGGGTCGTGGGCTATGACGAAATCTACGGGCGCAACGACTACATCTCCATCGATTCGCCCATGGCCCGTGCCCTGCTGAAGAAAGAAGAAGGCGATGAGGTGCAGGTGCAAGTACCCGGCGGCGAAGCGACCTGGTACATCAACCGCATTTACTACGGCAGTTGAGCCACCCACCTGGCAGCGCCTCCAGCGAGGTTGAGCCTCAACTGCCCGGCGCTGTCGCCAGGTAACGCCCTACATGCTCGGCCGGCATCGGCCGGCCGAACAGATAGCCCTGGCCATAGTGGCACCCGCGATGCGCCAGCCAGTCGGGCAAATAGGGCGTGCTGGCGTGCTCAATGCCTTCGGCAGTGACCTGGATCTGTAGGCTGCGTGCCATCCCAAGAATCGCATCGGCCATTTTCAGCCCATGGGCCTGGCCGTGCTCGAAGAACGACTGATCGATCTTGATCTTGTCGATCTCCAGCCGTGCCAGGTGATAGAGCCCGCTGTAGCCAGTGCCGAAGTCGTCCAGCGCGACAGTGATGCCGTGCGCCCGGAGCACACCCAGGTTGCGCCGGGCGGCATCGAGGTTCTCTACCAGCGCCTGCTCGGTGATCTCTACTTCAAGCCGCTGGGGGGCAAAACCTGACTTCTTCAATTGTTCGACCAGCTGATCGGCAAACAAAGGCTCCACGATCATCTGCGAGGTCAGGTTCAGCGACAGCTTGATGTGTGCAGGCCAGGCCGCGGCAATGGCGCATGCCTTGGCCAATACCTGATACGTCATCTCGGGGATCCGCCCGAGGGCCTGGATGGCTGGAATGAACTCGCCGGGCATCACCGGATCATCACCTGGCCGGACCCACCGCGTCAGGATCTCAAACCCCACCGGTGCCTGCCTCGGCAACTCCACGATCGGCTGAAAGTAAGGCTCGAACTCGCTCAAGGCCAGCCCCATCAACAGGCGATCCTCAAGCTCGCGGCGGTCCCGCTCCATCGCCTCATGGCCAGAATCGTAGAAGCTGTAACGCGCGCGCCCAGTACGCTTGCCCCAATACATAGCGTTGTCGGCCTTATGCAGCAGCTCGGAAGGCGTTTTGGCATCGAACGGCGCACGGGCGATCCCCACGGTCGCCCCCACCTGCAAGGCACGCCCCTCAAGCGTGATGGGTGCATACAGGGCTGCAATCAGCCGCTCGGCGAACGCTTCCAGGCCCGCCCGGTCGGTTCGGCCGCTATGCAAGAGGCAGAACTCGTCACCCCCAAGCCTGGCCGCCGTAGCACCGTATGCTTGCGCCACATCGTTCAGACGGCGACCGGTTTCAGCGATCACGTAATCACCGCTGCCATGGCCGTAGGTGTCGTTGATCACCTTGAATTTATCCAGGTCGATCAGCATCACCGTGGTAGGTTCGCCGGCTTCCAGGCAATGAGCCAGCTGCTTCATGAAGAAGCGCCGGTTAACCAAGCCACTCAGCTCATCGACCCGCGAAACGTGTTCGGACTGCTCTTTGGCAATACGCAACTCGCGATAACCCACGCGCGTATTGGCAATCAGCTTTCTCAGCAGGATCGAGGGCGAAATGATGGAGAGGCCTGCGAAGAGCGTGGAGGTGGCCACAAAACGCCACCGCTCGGACTCTTCAAAAGCGTTGTTATAGGGCAACCCCAGCAGATGCGAGATCACCCGCTCGAGGTAAAACTCCCACACGATGGCGATGCACAGAGTGGTGAGCAAGGTTACAGCCACCAGCAACCAAAGGCGAAAGGGTCGCCTCAACGTCAGGTCAATCATGTAGAACCTCCGCATACGCGGAATAGGCGTATGGCAGTAGGGCACCTGTCGTCGAGTCGATCGTGCGAGGGGCCCTGAGCCGCTTTGTGAGCGTGTCGAACGGATCCCTGTCGTTGAAAGCAACCTTGCGCACTACAGACAGCGCTTGCAGCGCAAGGTGCCATCATTATGGCATTATCTTCAGAATAGCAACATCGCTGCGCTGCCCCGGCCGACGAAACAGCAATACGCGACTGCGAAACCAGAGGCATGGCATACTTCGTGGCCTCAAACACCGCAAGGATCGCCTTGGCCAGAAAATCCCGCAGAAGCGCTGGGGCTGCCCCTGGCGACGGCCACCCAGTCACGGTTACCGACGTCGCGCGGCAGGCGGGCGTGTCGCCGATCACCGTATCGCGTGCACTGCACCGCCCGGAGCTGGTCAGCGCAGCCACGCGCGAACGGGTGTTGGAGGTGGTCAGCCGCATGGGCTACCGGCCGAACCTGCTTGCGGGCAGCCTGGCTACCAGCCGTAGCCATCTGATAGCCATCCTGCTGCCAACTGTCGCCAACTCCATTTATGCCAACGTTATCCATGCCATCATGGATCGCCTCACCGAAGCGGGCTATCAGTCCCTGATCGGCCCAACTGGCTATTCGGCAGAGAAAGAACAAGCGTTGCTCGAGGCGATCATCGGCCGCAGGCCCGACGGCATCGTGTTGACGGGAACCCTGCATACCGCTGCCTGCCGCGAGCGGCTCGCCAATGCAGGCATTCCCGTTGTGGAAGCGTGGGACCTATCCGATGATCCCTTGGACATTCAGGTGGGTTTCTCCCACGAGGCAGTGGGTCAAACCGTCGGCGCCCACTTCCTGAAAAAAGGCTGTCGCCGGCAAGGGCTGATTTCAGTCGACGACCCACGTGCTCGCAGGCGCAACCAGGGCCTGGCGCGAGCGCTGCTTGATGCAGGCGCGCGCCCCGCATCGGAAGTCATCCTCCCCCTGCCGTCGACGTGGGAGGTCGGCCGCAAAGGGTTTGCCGTGATGCTGGCGGAGCACCCCACACCGCCTGATCTGGTGTTCTGTAGCTCCGACACTGTCGCGCTTGGGGTCATCGCCGAAGCCAGCAGCCGGGGCCTTCGGGTACCTGAAGATGTACGCGTACTGGGTTTCGGCGACACCCAGAATGGCCGCTTCGCCTGGCCCCCACTGTCTACCGTCAGCGTGAACTCAGAAGCCATGGGCGAGCAAGTCGCACGGGCACTGCTTCGCCGCCTCATTGGGCAGCCCACTGAAACCCGCGTGGATACCGGCTTCGAACTCATCGAACGCGCCAGCACCTGACCGTTTGTAAAAAAACTGAGCGGAGGGGGTTGAATGATAACGTTATCTGCCTATGATGATGCAGCCAATGTTGTACGACGACTAACAACGTACGTGCAGGCCCGCACTGCCCCGCCAGACAAAAACAATTCGTGGGAGCTTCACCATGCAAAGCACCAAGCAGTCCCGCGTCCGCTACCTGATCCTGTTCATGCTGTTCCTGGTGACCACGATCAACTATGCCGACCGCGCTACCATCTCCATCGCAGGCTCAAGCATCCAGAAAGAGCTGGGCATCGACGCCGTCTCACTGGGCTACATCTTCTCTGCCTTCGGTTGGGCCTATGTGCTCGGCCAGATCCCAGGGGGTTGGCTGCTCGACCGTTTCGGTTCAAAAAAGGTGTATGCCGCCGGGATCTTCCTGTGGTCTGTGTTCACTATCGCTCAGGGCTATGTGGGTGAATTCGGCACTGGCGTCATCGTCGCTTCGCTGTTCTGCCTGCGCATGCTGGTAGGCCTGGCCGAAGCGCCCTCCTTCCCGGGCAATGCGCGCATCGTCGCAGCCTGGTTCCCAACCAAGGAGCGCGGCACTGCCTCTGCGGTATTCAATTCGGCGCAGTATTTTGCCACCGTGCTGTTCGCGCCGATGATGGGCGCCATCGTGTACCACTGGGGCTGGCAGCATGTGTTTCTGGTGATGGGCGGCCTAGGTATCGTCATCTCGGTGATCTGGATGTACACCATCTACAGCCCCAAGGATCACCCCAAGATCAATGCAGCCGAATACGAGTACATCGCCCAGAACGGGGCATTGGTTGAGCTCGATCAGGCTGGCGCGAAGAAGGACGCAGGCCCCAAGTGGAGCTACATCGGCCAGTTGCTGAGCAACCGGATGATGGCAGGTATTTACTTGGGCCAGTTTTGCATCAACGCCCTCACCTACTTTTTCCTGACCTGGTTCCCGGTTTATCTGGTACAGGAACGCGGCATGACCATCCTCAAAGCGGGCTTCATCGCCTCCTTGCCAGCGGTTTGCGGATTCATTGGCGGCGTGCTGGGCGGGATCATTTCCGACTGGCTGCTGCGCCGCGGCAACAGCTTGAGCGTGGCACGCAAAGTGCCGATCGTGGGCGGCATGTTGCTGTCGATGAGCATGATCCTGTGCAACTATGTCGATGCCGACTGGATGGTCGTGGGCTTTATGGCATTGGCGTTCTTTGGCAAAGGTATCGGTGCATTGGGCTGGGCTGTCATGTCAGACACCGCACCCAAGCAGATCGCAGGTCTGTCGGGTGGCCTGTTCAACATGATCGGCAACCTGTCTTCGATCAGCACCCCGATCATCATCGGCTACATCATTGCCTCGACCGGCTCGTTCAAGATGGCTTTGGTGTTCGTAGGCGTGAACGCCTTCGTAGCGGCGTTCAGCTACCTGTTCATCGTGGGCGAGATCAAGCGTATCGAGCTCAAAGGGGTGGTCGATGAAGCCCCGGCCGAGAAGGCAAGCGCCCCGGTCACTCACTGAAAGTCAAAAGCCAGGGCAGCGGGCAACAGCCCGATACCTGGCTCTTTTAAAGCAACAGCCAATGACAAAGGGCGCCCTCGGGCGCCCTTTGTTGTTCACGCCATCGGGGTGGGTGGCGGTTGGTCTGGAAGGGTGGGCTCGCCCGGCTCCGAGGGCTCCTCGGGCTGAGCCGGGTAGGGGATATCCGGGTCTGGCTGGCCGGGCAGGCCGCCGGCCTGATGCGTCGCTAGGGGGTTGGCGAGCAGCGTCCATGCCATCATGCCGATCTGATTCGGCTGCAAGTGTGCGAGGGTCGCACGGATGGTTGGGTCGAGCTTCATAGGCACTCCTGGGTCGTTTGCCTGCGTTGCACATCAGCGCAAATCGCATGGCGACCCTTGTTGGAGTGCAAGAATGAGGGCAAATTCCCGCCCTTCATCGGCAGGCAGCCAACCTCAAGCTCTGGGCAAGGTCACGCCACGTTGGCCCTGATATTTACCACCGCGGTCTTTATAAGAGACTTCGCATTCCTCGTCGGACTCCAGAAACAGCATCTGCGCGACGCCCTCGTTGGCGTAGATCTTCGCAGGCAGTGTGGTGGTATTGGAAAATTCGAGGGTCACATGGCCTTCCCACTCCGGCTCGAGCGGGGTGACATTGACGATGATGCCGCAGCGCGCGTACGTGCTTTTGCCCAGGCAGATGGTCAGCACATTGCGCGGTATGCGGAAATATTCGACGGTACGTGCCAAGGCGAAGGAGTTGGGTGGAATGATGCAGACGTCGCTCTTGATATCCACGAAGCTGCCGGCGTCGAAATTCTTGGGGTCGACCGTGGCGCTGTTGATATTGGTGAAGACCTTGAACTCGTCGGCGCAACGCACATCGTAGCCATAGCTGGACACCCCGAAGGAGATCAACCGGTCGGCGCCCTCGCCGCGCACCTGCCGCTCGACGAACGGCTCGATCATGCCGTGCTCTTGCGCCATGCGACGAATCCACTTGTCCGATTTGATGCTCATTTGCAGGGCCCTGAATTAACCAAAAGAACGAATTTGCGCGCATCTTACCGGCGCGCGCCACCCAGCGCAAAAGCAGCAGCGCACAAGGCCATTGGCAGGGCTGTCGAAAACGGGTAAGGTGGCGCTACTGTGATGCTACGTGTCGCCGAGAATGACTGCACGATGTTAGGTTTCGATATCTCCATCTACAAGAATTTTTCCGCTCTTTGCACTCAGTCGCGTCTGGGGATGTTCCCGAGCGCTGTTCACTTAGTCCAAGGAGACTGATTCAAATGTCCAACCGTCAAAACGGTACCGTCAAGTGGTTCAACGATGAGAAAGGCTACGGCTTCATCACCCCGGAAGCTGGTGACGACCTGTTCGTTCACTACAAAGCCATCGAATCCGACGGTTTCAAAAGCCTGAAAGAAGGCCAAGCGGTCAGCTTCGTTGCTACCCGCGGCCAGAAAGGCATGCAAGCCGAGCAAGTTCGCGTAGCCTAAGCTTCGCGGCACTGCCCGAGAAAAACCCGCCAATCGGCGGGTTTTTCTTTTTTTGGCGCCACGCAGTGGGCGCCACGCAGTGGGCGCCATGCAATGGGCGCCATGCAATGAGCATTTTGCCACCCGCACCGTACAGCGAGCCCTGCACAAACTGCCTCTCGAAGCGGCTATTACGGCCGCCCCGCTCCCTGCGCCATCAATCGTCGCTAACCGTGATCGTCGGCATCGCCGGTGCCGTCGCCGCCTGGCGCACGATGCGGGCCCCCACGTGGCGAGCCAGTTGCTGGTAGGTCATGGCAATCAGGCTTTCAGGTTCGGCGATGACCGTAGGGCGCCCTCCATCGGCCTGTTCGCGGATAGTCATCGCCAGCGGTAGCGAGGCCAGGAGGTCGACACCATACTGCGCCGCGAGCTTCTCACCGCCACCTTCACCGAACAAATGCTCGGCATGGCCGCAGTTCGAGCACACGTGCACTGCCATGTTCTCCACCACACCAAGCACCGGAATGTGGACCTTGCGGAACATCTCCACCCCTTTGCGTGCGTCCAACAGCGCGAGGTCCTGCGGCGTGGTCACTACCACCGAACCTGCCACGGGCACCTTTTGCGACAACGTCAGCTGGATGTCTCCGGTACCCGGTGGCATGTCGATCACCAGATAGTCGAGGTTGTCCCACGCGGTCTGGGTGATCAACTGCAGCAGCGCGCCAGAAACCATCGGCCCGCGCCACACCATAGGGGTGTTGTCATCGGTGAGAAACGCCATGGACATGACCTCTACCCCGTGTGCCTTGATCGGCACAAACCATTTCTGATCACGCACTTGTGGTCGGGTACCTTCGGGAATGCCGAACATGATGCCTTGGCTGGGGCCGTAGATGTCGGCATCGAGGATCCCGACCCGAGCGCCCTCTAGGGCCAGGGCCAAGGCCAGGTTGGCGGCGGTGGTCGATTTGCCCACACCGCCTTTGCCGGACGCCACAGCGATGATGTTCTTGACACTGGCCATGGCCGGGACTTGCGCTTGCGCCTTGTGGGGCAGCACCTCTGTGCGCACCACCACCTTGGCGCTGGCCACGCCCTGCAGCTGCTCCAGGCCCGCCTGCAGAGTTTGCGCCCAACCGGGGTGGAACTGCCCAGCGGCATAACCCAGGCACAGCGCCACCTCTACCCGATCACCTTGCACGTCGATGCGCTCGACGCAGCCGGCACTGACCGGGTCTTGCTCGAGATAAGGGTCGGTGTATTGGCGAAGGGCCGCTTCGACGGTAGCGGTGGTGACAGCGCTCATAGGGGCTCCGAATGGTCTACGGGTACATTGGCCGCCTATGCTAACGCCAAAGGCCACACGCGCCTGCCCCACAGGGTGAAAAAAACCGCCTGCCGCGATATAGTTGCCGGTCACGTTCCACACCACAGTAGCCGCCAACCATGTCCGAGCCCCGCAAGATTCTCGTCACCAGCGCCCTGCCCTACGCCAACGGTTCGATTCACCTTGGCCATATGGTCGAGTACATCCAGACCGACATGTGGGTGCGCTTCCAGAAGATGCGTGGCAACCAGTGCTTCTATGTCTGTGCCGACGACACCCACGGCTCGGCGATCATGCTGCTGGCCGAGAAGCGCGGCATTACGCCTGAGGCCCTGATCGACGGTGTCTGGGCAGAACACAGTACCGACTTCGCCGATTTCCTGGTCGACTTCGACAACTACTACTCCACCCACTCACCGGAAAACCGCGAGCTGTCGGCAGAGATTTACCGGCGGTTACGTTCGGCGGGCTACATTGCTACCCGGTCGGTTACTCAGTATTTCGATCCTGAGAAGCAGATGTTCCTTGCCGACCGTTTCATCAAGGGCACCTGCCCTAAATGCAACGCCGAGGACCAGTACGGCGACAACTGTGAGAAATGTGGGGCTACCTATGCGCCCACCGAGCTGAAGAACCCTCGCTCGGCCGTCTCCGGGGCGACGCCGGTGCTGCGCGACTCTGAGCACTTTTTCTTCCGCCTCACTGCCTTCCAGGAAATGCTGCAGCAGTGGACCCGCAGTGGCACGCTGCAAGAGCCGGTCGCGAACAAGCTCGCCGAATGGCTCGACAGCGGCCTGCAGGACTGGGACATCTCCCGTGACGCCCCCTATTTCGGCTTCGAAATCCCTGACGCACCGGGCAAGTATTTCTACGTATGGCTGGACGCACCTGTCGGCTACATGGCGAGCTTCAAGAACCTCTGCGCCAAACGACCGGAGCTGGATTTCGACAGCTTCTGGAAAGAGGGCTCCGACACCGAGCTGTACCATTTCATCGGCAAGGACATCGTCAACTTCCACGCCCTGTTCTGGCCAGCGATGCTTGAAGGCGCCGGCTACCGCAAGCCTACGGCGGTCAACGTTCACGGCTACCTCACGGTCAATGGGCAGAAGATGTCCAAATCGCGCGGCACCTTCATCAAGGCCCGCACCTACCTCGAACACCTCTCCCCCGAGTACCTGCGCTACTACTATGCGTCCAAGCTCGGCCGAGGCGTGGACGACCTGGACATGAACCTCGACGACTTCGTACAGAAGGTCAACTCGGACCTGGTGGGCAAAGTCGTCAACATCGCCAGCCGCTGCGCCGGTTTCGTGCACAAAGGCAATGAGGGCCGCCTGGTCGCTGAAAATGCAGCACCGGAACTGGCCGCCGACTTCCAGGCGGCCGCGCCCTCGATTGCCGAAGCTTACGAGGCGCGAGACTTCGCCCGCGCCATGCGCGAAATCATGGCGTTGGCCGACCGCGCCAACGCGTGGATTGCAGAGCGCGCGCCTTGGTCGCTGGCCAAGCAGGAAGGCCAGCAGGATGCCGTCCAGGCTATCTGCGCGACGGGTATCAATCTGTTCCGCCAGTTGGTCATTTTCCTCAAGCCCGTGTTGCCGAACCTGGCCCGCGACGCCGAGGCGTTCCTCAACGAGCCTGCACTAGCGTGGGCCGACCATAGCAAGTGGCTAGCAGACCATCAGCTCAACCCATTCAAAGCCCTGATGACGCGAATCGAGCCCGCCAAGGTAGAGGCGATGGTCGAGGCATCACGGGAAAGCCTGGCCAGCGCACCTGCTGCCCCAGCGGGTAATGGTGAATTGGCCGCCGACCCCTTGGCCGCCGAGATCGACTTCGAAGCCTTCGCCGCCGTTGACCTGCGAGTGGCGAAGATCCTCAAAGCTGAAGCGGTCGAGGGTGCCGACAAGTTGCTGCGCCTGACCCTCGACATAGGCGATGAACAGCGCAATGTCTTCAGTGGCATCAAGAGTGCCTATCCCGACCCTGCCGCGCTGGAAGGCCGCCTGACTATGATGATCGCCAACCTCAAACCCCGCAAAATGCGTTTCGGGGTATCGGAAGGGATGGTCCTGGCGGCCGGCCCGGGCGGTTCGGAGATCTACCTGCTCAGCCCCGACAGCGGAGCCAAGCCCGGCCAGCGCATCAAATGATGCCGACGCCCCAGTACCCGCTGGGGCGTTTGCCCTGAACCCATGACCATGACCTTGATTCAACGCATCGACGCGGTGTTGCCCCAGACCCAGTGCGGCAAATGCGGGCATGCCGGCTGCCGGCCCTACGCCGAGGGTATCGCCAGCGGCGAGCCGATCAACCGTTGCCCGCCAGGCGGCGAAGAAACCATCGCCAGCCTGGCGCAATTACTGCACCTCCCGGTCATCGCGCTCGACACTGACCGCGGCGAAGCGCCTGCACAGGTTGCCTACATCCGCGAAGCCGAATGCATCGGTTGCACCAAGTGCATTCAGGTATGCCCAGTGGACGCCATCGTCGGGGCACCCAAGTTGATGCACACTGTACTCAGCGACGAATGCACAGGCTGTGACCTGTGCCTGGCACCTTGCCCGGTGGACTGCATCGACCTACTGCCGCTGCATGGCGGGCAAGGGCCTGCACCCATGGTGGGCGGCAGAGCCCATACCCCCGGCGATCGAGAGGCCCGAGAACGCCGTCGGCTGCGCGCACGCCAGCGGTTCGAACAACGTAACCTTCGCCTGGAGCGCGACGAGCAGCGCAAACGTGCCGAACGTGCTGTGCGGCTGGCACGGTCTCAACCAGCGGCAACTCCGGTACCTGCAGCCAGTGCCGGGAGTGACCAGATGATCAAGCAGGCCAAGATTGCCTTGGCCATGAGCCGCGCGCAGCTTGCGCGCTCGCAAAAGGCATTCGGCCCCACGCCTTCGGAGCAGCAGCTTCAGGTGCTGACCTCGCTCGCCCAAAGCCTGGCCAGCGCAGAAAAAGAGCTGGACCGCCTGCAAGCGATCGGCACCAGTGTGCCGGACCACAAGAAAGCCAAGATTCAACTAGCCATGGCCAAGGCCGACCTGGCGCGGCTCGAAAACGCCCCCACCACTACGCCAGAAGCCCTGGCTGCAGCGCGCCTGCGCGTCGATCAGGCGAACGAGGCGCTCGGCCTTGCAGCACCTTCCGGGGAGGCGCCATGAACGCCGCCAAGCGCTTGGAGATCTTTCGCCGCTTTCAGGAAGACAACCCTGAGCCCAAAACGGAGCTTGCCTACACCACCCCGTTCGAATTGTTGATTGCGGTAATTCTGTCTGCGCAAGCCACCGACGTCGGGGTGAACAAAGCCACTGCCAAGCTGTTTCCGGTGGCCAATACCCCCGCCGCCATCTATGCCTTGGGGGTCGAAGGGCTGTCGCATTACATCAAGACCATCGGCCTGTACAACAGCAAGGCCAAGAACGTGATCGAGACCTGCCGCCTGCTCATCGAGCAGCACGCGGGCCTGGTGCCTCAGAACCGCGAGGCATTGGAGGCCCTGCCAGGCGTGGGCCGCAAGACGGCCAATGTGGTGCTCAATACAGCGTTCGGCCAGCTCACCATGGCGGTAGACACGCACATCTTCCGCGTGGCCAATCGCACGCGCATCGCCCCCGGCAAGAACGTTCTTGAGGTAGAGCGAGGGCTGCTCAAGTTCGTGCCCAAGCCCTATCTGCTGCACGCGCATCACTGGCTGATTCTTCACGGCCGCTACGTATGCCAAGCGCGCAAACCCCGTTGCTGTAGTTGCCGGATTGAAGACCTGTGTGAATACAGGGCAAAGACGTCCGACGATTGATTTTTCTGCGACTTCCTGAAACTTCAATTGAAAAAAACTTTTGTACCACCGCTTTTTTTGTCGCTATAAGGTGCGCCAATGGCATCGTGCCGGGAGTGATGAATGAGCGACAAAGAAGAAATCGATGTGGAAGACGACTTCCCCCTTCAGGAAAGTGAGGACGTCGAGGCAGCGGCTCCTATAGAGACCAGCAAGGCCAACCTCAGCAAGCGCCGTACCATCGACAACCTGCTGGAGGAACGGCGGTTGCAACGTCAACTGGCCGATTACGATTTCGACCTGTAGCCCAGCGCTACAGGATGCGATTACGCTGGGCCAGCTCGATGAGGTCGACCAGCGACCGTGCGTTGAGCTTGACCAGCAGTCGCGTTTTATAGGTGCTGATGGTCTTGTTGGATAGGAACATGCTTTCAGCGATTTCCTTGTTCGACCGGCCTCGCGCCAGCTCTTGAAGCACGGCCATCTCCCGTGCTGACAGCCGTTTGACCATCTCCTTTTCCGTGGTATTGCCCAAGTGCGACCGCACTGAATGCAGCGCCTGGTTGGGAAAGTAGCTGTATCCTGATAACACCGCCTTGATAGCGCTGAGCAGTTCGGTGAGGTCCTGCTGCTTGCTTACATAACCAGCGGCCCCCGCTTGCATGCAGCGCATCGAAAAGTGCCCGGGCGCCTGAGAAGTCAGCACCAGCACCCGGCAGCGCCCGGCCAGGGCCGTGGCATTCAAGCGGTCGATCACCTGCAGGCCGTCGAGCTTGGGTATGCCAATATCCAGAATGATGATGTCGGGTGAATAATCACGTGCCAACTTGAGCGCGTCGGCGCCGTTGTCCGTTTCGGCCACTACTTCATACCCGTGGCGCTCCATCAGCATTCTGACTGCAAGCCGAATGACAGGGTGATCGTCTACGATCAACACTTTATTCATAGTGGATTCGCTATCTACGCTTTAATCGTTCACAAACCTAAGATAGCTCAGTGGAGCCGCGGCTTGCACCATGTTGCCAAGGCCAGAACCTTGCTTGGGAAAGCTCCTACTTAAATATAGGAGCGTTCCTACAATGCAACATATTGCAATAACAAGCTCATCCATAGCCGAACTCCCTTTCAGCAAAAATGGTGCTGGATCGTCCCACGCCCCTTACCGGGTTGCAATTAAGCGTCTTCTTATAAAAGAGCAAGAGGAGTAAATAAATATCTGAGTACCGAGCTCAGATATCGGAAGCTGGAGCCCGCGTTCAAGATTGGTAAGGAGGAGCCTTCCATGACCACGATGCTTCCGGGACGTAGCCCCCTGGCGCTGATTGCCATCTTTGCTGGCACTATCGAAGCGTCTGCACTGGCGAGCTTACCCATGCTCGAAAGTGCTGAAAAACAAATTTACGTATGGTTTCTGGTCGGGTTTCCACCCTTCCTGACATTGTTGTTTTTCATTACGTTAAATTTCAATCATCGGGCGCTCTTTGCGCCCAGCCGGGACGCTTACGCCGGTTCAGCCGTAAGCCATAATGAAAAGAGAACGTTTGAAACATTGCATCTCAATTACAGCTTTAACGAACCGGTAGAGGTGATCGGTCAAGGCGTCAAACATGCATTGGAGTTCGTCTTCCAACAGCAGCGCCAACACCCCACATCATGCCGGACGATAAAAATAGATATCCATCAGTGAAAATGGCCATTCAGCCACCTTTCATACGATTGGGCTCATAAAAAAACCCGGCAATTGCCGGGTTTTAGAGGTCGCGAAGGCGACTCAGAAGAAGCTGCGGCCTTTGTTGGCCGCAATGCGCATGCGCAACGCATTCAGCTTGATGAAACCGGCGGCGTCCGCTTGGTTGTAGGCGCCCCCGTCTTCTTCAAAGGTGGCAATGTTGGCGTCGAACAGCGAATCATCGGACTTGCGGCCGACCACGATCACATTGCCCTTGTAGAGCTTCAGGCGCACCACGCCATTCACATTGGCCTGAGAAGCGTCGATCATCTGCTGCAGCATCACGCGCTCTGGGCTCCACCAGTAACCGGTGTAGATCAGGCTCGCGTAACGGGCCATCAGCTCGTCCTTGAGGTGAGCGACTTCCCGATCCAGCGTGATGGATTCGATCGCGCGGTGGGCGCGCAGCATGATGGTGCCGCCGGGGGTTTCATAGCAACCGCGCGACTTCATGCCCACATAGCGGTTTTCGACGATGTCGAGGCGGCCAATGCCGTTTTCTCCGCCAATCCGGTTCAATGTTGCCAAAACGGTGGCCGGTGACATCTCAACGCCGTCCAGGGCGACGATATCGCCATTGCGATAGGTGAGCTCGAGGTAAGTTGGGGTGTCGGGAGCCTTCTCGGGAGAGACGGTCCAGCGCCACATGTCTTCCTCGTGCTCAGTCCAGGTGTCTTCCAGCACGCCGCCTTCATAGGAGATGTGCAACAGGTTGGCATCCATGGAGTACGGAGACTTCTTCTTGCCGTGGCGCTCGATAGGAATGCCGTGCTTCTCGGCGTAGTCCATCAGCTTCTCGCGCGACAGCAGGTCCCATTCACGCCACGGGGCGATCACTTTGACCCCGGGCTTGAGCGCGTAGGCACCCAGCTCGAAACGAACCTGGTCGTTACCCTTGCCGGTGGCGCCATGGGAAATGGCGTCGGCGCCGGTTTCGTTGGCGATCTCGATCAGGCGCTTGGCGATCAGCGGGCGAGCAATCGAGGTACCGAGCAGGTATTCACCTTCGTAGACGGTATTGGCGCGGAACATCGGGAATACGAAATCGCGGACGAACTCTTCGCGCAGGTCGTCGATGTAGACTTCCTTTACACCCATCGCTTGAGCCTTGGCACGAGCTGGCTCGACCTCCTCGCCCTGGCCCAGGTCAGCGGTGAACGTCACCACTTCACAGTTATAGGTGTCCTGCAGCCACTTCAGGATCACTGAAGTGTCCAGGCCGCCGGAATACGCCAGAACGACCTTGTTTACGTCCGCCATGCCATCACTCCACGGGGGTTGTCCGAAAACCTCGGATTCTACTCTCCATGGCCGGGCATTTATAGGGGCGCGACAGCGAATGTTGTGAAGGCGACGTTACTATCAGCCTTTGGGCTTGCTCTGTGAAGGCACCGCAGCCGGGGAGGCAGGTGCAGGTATTGGTG
Organism: Pseudomonas sp. URIL14HWK12:I12; assembly: GCF_003097135.1. Lineage (GTDB taxonomy): Bacteria > Pseudomonadota > Gammaproteobacteria > Pseudomonadales > Pseudomonadaceae > Aquipseudomonas. Next base: position 403,597 of record NZ_QEQL01000002.1, on the reverse strand, counting down.
CTGCTGAGGCTGGTGCTGCTGCCGCGGGTGTAGCGGCCGGTGCAGCTGCGGGGGCCGGTATCGGCACGGGTACTCGATCAAGCTGAATATTGACCCGGCGATTGCGTGCGCGATTGGCTGGAGAGCTGTTCGGCACCAAGGGGTATTGCTCTCCGTGGAAACGTACCACGATCTGCGACTCGGGAACCCCGTGCTGCGTCAGGTAATCCGACACAGCCATCGCCCGCCGGCGTGAAAGCTCACGGTTGGTCAGGCGGTTGCCGCTGTTGTCGGAATGGCCGTCGAGCTCGATGTGGTTAACGCTCGGGTCCGCCTTCAGGTACGCCAATACCGTATCCAGGCGTTTACGCCCGGCGGTATCGAGTTCGGTGCCCGAGGCAAACGGGATCTGGCTCATGCGCACTTGATCGAAGTTCATCGGCAACAGCTTGGCAGTGCACGCCTGGAATTCTGCCAGCGCCTGATTGAAGCGAACCGGCAATACGCGAACCTCCATGGGGCTGCCGGTTTCGCCGGAAAACACGCGCACGACCGCACTGCGCCCCTCCATCAAACCATTGAACAGCCCACTGGCCTGGCTCTGGCTGCTGGTCAACAGGGTCTGGCCGCTGCTCAACCGCACTGACCCCAGGTTCACATCACCACGCCCAGGTTGCCAGGCAGCTGCCGCCGCCAACAGGCTTGCCGAGCCATTGCCCAACGCCGAGCTGTTGGAATGAAGCTGGAAGACGGCCTTCTCACCAGCCCGACGTACGAACTCCCCTGCGCCAAAGTCGGCGATCGGCTGTGACAGTCGGCATTCGAACAGGTCGCCCTCCACCTTCCATTGCACATTCTCAAGGCGGGTCTGGAAAGTGAATGCCATAGCAGGCCCGGCACTAAGGGCACAGGCGAGCAAAGTCAGATAGGCGAGGCAAGGCTTGCGCACGGCAGGCTCCGGGAATTTGCGATCTACAGGCGGGGTATCGGTCAGGCGGGGTAAAACTTGATAGCGGATGCCCGACGCAGCCATTTCCGGTAGCATTCTGGTCCAGTTCGCCCCCAGGATTCCTCCATGACCGACCGCCTTTCCCTCCTGCGCCCCGACGACTGGCACATCCACCTGCGTGATGGAGCGGCCCTGCCCCATACCGTGGCCGATGCCGCCCGAACCTTCGGCCGCGCGATCATCATGCCCAACCTGGTGCCGCCGGTACGCAATGCCGCCCAGGCAGACGAATACCGCCAGCGGATCCTGGCAGCCCGGCCAGCTGGCAGCGGCTTCGAGCCGCTAATGGTGCTCTACCTCACCGACCGCACCAGCCCGGAAGACATTCGCACGGCCAAGGCCAGCGGTTTCGTCTATGCGGCCAAGCTATATCCGGCCGGCGCCACCACCAACTCCGACTCCGGCGTGACCTCGCTCGAACTGATCTATCCGGCACTCGAGGCGATGGCCGAGGTGGGCATGCTGCTGCTGGTGCACGGCGAGGTGACCCACGCAAACATCGATGTGTTCGACCGCGAAAAGGTGTTCATCGACCAGCACTTGCGGCCAGTCGTTGAGCGCTTCCCAAACCTCAAGGTAGTGTTCGAACACATCACTACCGCTGATGCCGCGCAATTCGTCGGCGAGGCGTCGGCCAACGTGGGTGCCACCATCACCGCCCATCACCTGCTGTACAACCGCAATCACATGTTGGTAGGCGGCATCCGCCCCCACTTCTATTGCCTGCCGATCCTCAAGCGCAACACCCACCAGGAGGCGCTGCTTGACGCAGCCACCGGTGGCAGCCCCAAGTTTTTCCTGGGTACCGATTCAGCGCCCCATGCAAAACACGCCAAGGAAGCCGCCTGCGGGTGCGCCGGCTGCTATACCGCTTACGCAGCCATCGAGCTGTACGCTGAAGCTTTCGAACAGCGAAACGCGCTCGACAAGCTCGAAGGGTTCGCCAGCCTGCACGGCCCGGCCTTCTATGGCCTGCCAGCCAACCAAGACCGCATCACGCTGGTTAAGGAGCAATGGACTGCCCCGGCGGTGCTGCCACTGGGTGATCGAGAGGTGGTACCGCTGCGAGCGGGCGAAACCTTGCGCTGGAAATTGCTGGAGGCTGGCGCGTGAGCGAAGACCTGTACGAGGAAGACATGGACCTGCCCCAACCTGGCGGCCCGCGCCACCCAATGGCGGCGCGCTTTCGCGGCTACCTGCCGGTGGTGGTTGATGTGGAAACCGGGGGGTTCAACAGTGCAACCGATGCGTTGCTCGAGATTGCAGCCACTTCGGTCGGTATGGACGAAAAGGGCTTCCTGTTCCCCGAGCACACCTGGTTCTTCCGTGTCGAGCCTTTCGAGGGCGCCAACATCGAAGCGGCAGCGCTGGAGTTCACCGGCATCAAGCTCGATCACCCTTTACGCATGGCCGTGAGCGAAGAGAGCGCCCTGACCGAGATTTTCCGCGGCGTGCGCAAGGCGCTCAAGGCCAACGGCTGCAAGCGCGCGATTCTGGTCGGCCACAACAGCAGCTTCGACCTGGGCTTCCTGAACGCCGCAGTGGCGCGCCACGACCTCAAGCGCAATCCGTTCCACCCTTTTTCGAGCTTTGATACTGCGACACTGGCAGGGCTTGCGTACGGCCAGACCGTGCTGGCCAAGGCCTGCCAGAGCGCCGACATCGACTTTGATGGCCGCGAAGCGCACTCGGCTCGCTACGACACCGAGAAAACGGCAGAGCTGTTCTGCGGCATCGTTAACCGTTGGAAAACCCTGGGCGGCTGGCGCGACCCTCAGGTGTAACTGCCTGCCCCGGCAACCGCTCGTCCCCGGGCGGGCCTGCCGGGGCATTCTCCTTTGACACGCATTCTCATTAACATTAGTATCCCGGCATCAATCGATCACAGCGATGGTTCCAGCGCTATGTATGTTTGCCTCTGCCAAGGTGTTACCGACGGTCAAATTCGCGAAGCTATCTATGAAGGCTGCTGCAGCTACCGTGAAGTTCGCGACGCAACTGGCGTAGGCACTCAATGCGGCAAGTGCGCGTGCCTGGCCAAGGAAGTGGTTCGCGATACACTTTCTCAAGTACAAACCGCGCGTGCTACCACCGGGGCCTATACCGCTGAATTTACGGCAGCTTGAACGACTCCAAATTCGACAAAACCGGGCCCTGCCCGGTTTTTTTATGCCCGAAATTCAATGGGTTAGCGCCGCGACGCGAGACACAAACATTCTTATTCCCATTAAAATTCACTTATTATTCAATAACTTAGGTTTGACAGCCTGCCGATCGCGGCGCACACTTTCGCCCATAGACCACGCATACGGACCGGGCCCCACTCATGAAAGGTGATATCAGCGTCATTCGGCACCTCAACGTCATCCTCGGCAACGAGTTGATCGCGATCAATCAGTACTTCCTGCATGCACGGATGTATGAGGACTGGGGCCTTAACAAACTCGGCAAGCACGAGTACCGCGAATCCATCGACGAGATGAAGCATGCTGACAAGCTCATCAAGCGCATCCTGTTTCTCGAGGGCATCCCTAACCTGCAGGAGCTGGGCAAGCTTCTGATTGGCGAGAACACCAAGGAAATGCTGGAGTGCGACCTGAGGCTGGAGCAGAAAGGCCTGGCCGACCTCAAGGCAGCCATCGCTCATTGTGAACAGGTAGGCGACTTCGGCAGCCGCGACATGCTCGAGGAAATCCTGGAGTCGGAAGAAGAGCACATCGACTGGCTGGAGACCCAATTGGGCCTGATCGACAAGATCGGGCTGGAGAACTACCTGCAGTCAGCCATGGGTGAAGAAGACCACTGATTCTAGAGCAATAAAAAAGCCCCGCCCATCAAAGATGGCCGGGGCTTTTTGTTGCCGCCTGCTTCAGGCCTGGGCGGCCTTGGCAGCGGCATCCTTGATCAGGGTTTGCAGCTCACCTTTTTCGAACATCTCAAGCACGATGTCACTGCCACCGACCAGTTCGCCGGCAACCCACAGCTGGGGGAAGGTCGGCCAGTTGGCGTACTTGGGCAGGTTGGCGCGGATTTCAGGGTTTTGCAGGATGTCGACGTAAGCGAATTTCTCGCCACACCCCATGAGAGCCTGAGAGGCACGCGCGGAGAAGCCGCACTGAGGCGCGTTGGGCGAGCCTTTCATGTACAGCAGGATGGTGTTCTTGGCGATCTGGTCTTTGATGGTTTCGATGATGTCCATGGAGCCCTCGGCTGGAACGGTAATTCGCGACACGGTCGGGGATTGTAACGGAAAGCCGAGTGCAATGCTTGGGCATTGCCCACCCGTTCAGGAGCCGAAGGGCACCGCAGGTGGCGGCCCCAGCATCTGAATTTCGGTAATCGTCTCCACTTCTTCCTGCCCAAGCTTTACGCCCGTCATTTCGCCGATCAGTTGCCATTGGCCATCGAGCTCACCGCTGATGGTCGCCATTCGGTCGATCATTCGCCTGCCGGCGGTGCGGGTCACCTCATCGTCACTGCGCAATAACTCGAACGACATGGAGGTCATTGCGGCAGTCAGATGGGTCAGCGTGCGGGCGGTTAACCCAAGCAACTCCATCAGTTGTTGTTCCTTCGCTTCCATTGCGTGGCTCCGTATCACCTGTGGATGCATTATTGCCCACGTCCTGTGTTTGTGGAATGGCGCTCCCGAGTAATAAGCGAAGGCCAGGCTGAGCCGGCCTACTAAGCAACCGACCTGACGCGCTCGCAGTGAGTTCACCGCCAAAAGGTGCCCTGTGGATCGACGGTTGATACCGCGGGATAATCGCTACTGCAGAGCCTAGCGGTGCAAATGCAAACAGGTGATGGTTGAAAAAGCAGGAAATACACTGCGCACTTGAAACTACGCGACATTTTTTTATAGCATCGCGTCTTTCCCCCTGTACTTTGCCGCCTGATGCGGCCGCCACCCTGACCCTCGCGAGGCAGCCGTGGCGCAATAAAGGTAGTCAATGATGAGCGCCAGGCACTTTCTCTCCCTGATGGACCTCACGCCGGATGAACTCTCGGCCGTGATCCGCCGAGGAGTAGCGCTCAAGCAGCTGCGCAATCAGGGCACCCTGTTCCAGCCCTTGCAGGGCCGGGTATTGGGCATGATCTTCGAAAAAGCCTCCACTCGTACGCGGCTCTCATTCGAGGCCGGCATGATACAGCTCGGCGGTCAGGCACTGTTCTTGTCCAGCCGCGACACCCAACTGGGCCGCGGCGAGGCGGTTCGCGATTCCGCCATCGTGATGTCGAGCATGCTCGATGCCGTGATGATTCGGACCTTTGCTCACGCCAACGTCGTCGAATTCGCGGCGCACTCGAAGGTGCCTGTGATCAACGGGCTCTCCGACGACCTGCACCCGTGCCAGCTGCTGGCTGACATGCAAACCTTCTTCGAACACCGTGGGGCCATCGAAGGTAAAACGGTTGCCTGGATCGGAGATGGCAACAACGTCTGCAACACCTACATCGAGGCTGCCGTCCAGTTCGGTTTCAACCTGCGCATCGCGTGCCCTGAGGGCTATGATCCCAGCCCGCGCTTCATGGCAATGGCCGGTGACCGCGTGCGCATCGTTCGCGACCCTCACGAGGCGGTCGCCGGGGCACACCTGGTGACCACCGACGTCTGGACTTCCATGGGTCAAGAAGAAGAAACCGCGCAGCGCTTGGCCCGTTTTGCTCCTTACCAAGTCAACAAGGCCCTGCTCGACAAGGCCGCCAGTGACGTTGTGTTCATGCACTGCCTGCCTGCCCACTGGGGCGAGGAAATCGCCGAGGAGCTGTTCGACGACCCACGCTCGGTGGTTTGGGACCAAGCCGAAAACCGCCTGCACGCACAAAAGGCCCTGCTGGAGCTTCTGGTCCAGCCTGGGTACCGGGCGGCATGACCGAGCCGCTGCTTACGCTTGATCGGGTGGCCTGCGGTTATGCAGGCCAGGCGGTAGTTCAAGGCTTGAGCCTCGCGCTTCAACCCGGCGAAATCGGGTGCCTGCTGGGCGCTTCGGGTTGCGGTAAAACCACCACGTTACGCGCGATCGCGGGGTTCGAACCCTTGGCCGGAGGGCAGATTCATCTCTCCGGTCGCTGCCTGGCCAAAGCAGGTTTCAGCGTAGCGCCGGAGCAGCGCCAGATAGGTATGGTGTTTCAAGACTACGCACTGTTTCCGCATCTCTCGGTCGCGGAGAACATTGCCTTTGGTCTAGAGCGCAAGCCTACGTCGCAGCGGCGAGTCGATGAACTGCTCGACCGCGTCAACCTTGGCGGCCTTGGCAACCGACGGCCCCATGAGCTGTCCGGTGGCCAGCAACAGCGCGTTGCACTGGCGCGCGCTTTAGCGCCCTCCCCTCGCCTGCTGCTGCTCGACGAGCCATTCTCCAACCTCGACGTGGAGCTACGCCGGCGCCTGAGCCTTGAAGTACGAGAACTGCTGAAGGCTCAAGGCATAGCCGCTTTGTTGGTCACCCATGATCAAGAAGAGGCCTTCGCCGTGAGCGACAAGGTGGGCGTCATGCGCGATGGCGTGCTCGAACAGTGGGGGGCGCCGGCCGAACTCTACCAACAACCCGCTACAGCATGGGTAGCCAAGTTCGTAGGCCAGGGTTACTTCATACCTGGGCAGATCAGGGGCCAATACCTGGATACCGAGTTAGGCGCCATTCCCCTGCCCGGCGATCAGTGGGCCCACGGCAGCACTCAATATCTGCTGCTGCGCCCCGAGCACCTGGTGCCAACGGCCGATAACGGCCTGCCGTGCACCGTTGTTCATCGTTACTTCCAAGGGGCCTGTACCGCTTATCGGTTGCGTACCCCGCGGGGTACTGAGCTCGAAGCGCTCCTGCCCTCCAGCGTAGCGGCCGCACCGGGGGCCTGTGTGCCCGTTGCCCGCCAAGCCTTGCCTGCGGTGCTGTTCGACAGCCTCAATTAAGCGGCATCAACAGCCTGCCATGCGCCACCAGCGTGGCATACCCACCAATCAAAACCCGGGCACCCTGCACCCTGCACCAGAGCTCCCCACCGCGGGTGGAGACCTGCCTGGCATGTAGGTTGTTCTTGCTCAAACGGCTGGCCCAGTAAGGCGCCAAGGCTCGATGGGCAGACCCTGTCACAGGATCTTCCGGGATGCCCAGGCGAGGTGCGAAACAGCGGGAAACGAAATCATGATCAACGCCTCTGGCGGTTATGTTCACCCCAGGCCAGCCCAACTGCGCCAGTGCATCCATGTCTGGCCGGCAAGCGCGCACGGCCTCTTCAGACTCGAGCACCACGAGCAAGTCGTTACCGGACAGCACATCCACGACCTCCACCTTCAGTGCTCGCTGCACGGCCAACGACACGCCCTCCTCTCGTAGCGGGTCGATCGCCATGTCCAGCCACAACCGCCCCTCGTCAAAACTGACCGGCAGCGGGCCCTTGGCACTGTCGAACAACAATGTCGTGTCGGTAATACCGCCGACAGTGCGCAATACATGGGCCGCCGCCAGGGTCGCGTGGCCGCACAGGGGGACTTCCGTGGATGGCGTAAACCAGCGGATTTGCCAGCCACCCGGTTGAGGCACGACAAAAGCGGTCTCAGCAAGATTGTGTTCGTTGGCGATACGCTGCATCTGCGCTGATGACAACCAACTTTCCAGCTGGTAGACGATGGCAGGGTTCCCAGCAAACGGCCGGTCACTGAATGCGTCAACTTGAAAGTAGTCCAGCGCCATAGCGGTCCCTCGAAGAGCGGTTTGCTTGAGGGTAGCCTATGCCCGGCCAATAGTGGCGAATTGGCCTTGGGTGTGTTCGGCCAATACATCCGCAGCCAGCTCAACCTCCAGACCGCGGCGGCCGGCACTCACATGAATGGTGGGGAAGCCGCGGGCGCTGGCGTCGATAAAGGTGCGCAGGCGCTTCTTCTGGCCCAGGGGGCTGATACCCCCGACCAGATACCCACTGCTGCGCTGCGCGGCAGCCGGGTCCGCCATGTCGCACTTTTTGGCCCCTGCCGCTTGCGCCAGTGCCTTTAGGTCGAGCGAACCCTCTACGGGCACCACGGCCACCAACAACTCTCCCCGCTCAGTGCTCGCCAACAAGGTCTTGAAGACCCTGGCGGGCGCAAGCCCGAGCTTTTCCGCAGCCTCCAGGCCGTAAGAAGCCACTTTTGGATCGTGGGTATAACTGTGCACGTGGTGTTCGGCACGTGCTTTTTTAAGAAGGTCCAATGCCGGGGTCATGGTCGGGATGTTCCGTAGCCGCGGGGTGATGAGCGGCATTTTAACCTTTGGCATCAAAACGAAGAAACTTGTTCACTTTCGACCTTTGACATTATCGTTTCATGTCTATATTTTTTCGTTTGTGAATATCGCGCCCAGGCCAGCCTTTCCCTGTGCGCCGGCAGCGCCGCCAAGGCGCAACAACAACAAAAATGAGGTGAAGGATGTCACACGCATTGTTTAAACCGACCCTGGCTGGCCAGTGCTTGGCCGAATTTCTGGGTACAGCTCTGCTCATCTTCTTCGGTACGGGCTGTGTTGCCGCACTCAAAGTCGCCGGTGCCAGCTTTGGCCTTTGGGAAATCAGCATCATCTGGGGGGTAGGCGTCAGTATGGCGATCTACCTTACCGCAGGCGTTTCCGGCGCCCATCTCAACCCAGCCGTCAGCATTGCGCTCTGCCTTTTCGCGGGGTTCGAGCGGCACAAACTGCCCTTCTACATCATCGCTCAAGTCGCAGGCGCCTTCTGTGGCGCGGCATTAGTGTACCTGCTCTACAGCAGCCTGTTCTTCGAATACGAAAACGCTCACCACATGGTGAGGGGCGCAGCTTCCAGCCTTGAGCTGGCCGCAGTGTTCTCCACCTATCCGCATCCTGCGCTGTCCATTGCCCAAGCCTTCGCGGTCGAGGTCGTCATCACGGCCATTCTCATGGGTGTGATCATGGCCTTGACCGACGACAACAACGGCCTGCCACGGGGCGCGCTCGCACCCCTGTTGATCGGCCTGCTGATCGCAGTGATCGGCAGCGCCATGGGCCCGCTCACCGGTTTTGCCATGAACCCGGCACGTGATTTCGGGCCCAAACTCATGACGTTCTTCGCAGGCTGGGGCGAGATCGCCTTCACCGGCGGCCGCTCGATCCCGTACTTCCTGGTACCGATCTTCGCCCCTATCGTCGGCGCCTGCCTGGGCGCGGTGGCCTACCGCGTGCTGATTGCCCGCCAACTGGTCCCCGGCAACGCTCCAGAACCTTCCACTGTCGAAAACAACAAGGAAGCCAACGCCCGCGCCTGAGCGCAGCGTTGGCCACACTCCCTACAAAAAAAGGCAACCGTCATGACCGACAAGCAATACATCATCGCCCTTGACCAGGGCACCACCAGCTCCCGCGCTATCATCTTCGACCGCGACGCCAATGTGGTCGGCGTGTCGCAGCGTGAATTCACTCAACACTACCCGCAACCGGGTTGGGTCGAGCATGACGCCATGGAGATCTTCGCGACCCAAAGCGGCACCATGGTCGAGGCCCTCGCCCAGGCCAGCATCAGCCACGCGCAGGTAGCCGCGATCGGTATCACCAACCAGCGCGAAACCGTCGTGGTCTGGGACAAGGAAACCGGCCGCCCGATCCATAACGCCGTGGTCTGGCAGTGCCGCCGCAGCGCCGGGATCTGCGACCAGCTCAAGCGTGATGGCCTGCAGGACTACATTCGCGATACCACCGGTCTGGTGATCGACCCTTACTTCTCCGGCACCAAGGTCAAATGGATCCTCGATAACGTCGAAGGCTCACGGGAACGCGCTCAGCGCGGCGAATTGCTATTCGGCACCATCGATACCTGGCTGATCTGGAAATTCACCGGCGGCAAAGTGCACGTCACCGACTACACCAACGCCTCGCGCACCATGATGTTCAACATCCATACGCTTGAGTGGGACAAGCGCATGCTCGATGTCCTTGGCGTTCCCGAGCAGATGCTGCCCCAGGTGCGCAGCTCATCGGAGGTATATGGCCAGACCAAGAGCGGCATCGACGTGGCGGGTATCGCTGGCGACCAGCAGGCAGCGTTGTTCGGCCAGATGTGCGTTGCGCCAGGCCAGGCGAAAAATACCTACGGCACCGGTTGCTTCATGCTCATGAACACCGGCACCGAGGCTGTGACCTCTCGCCATGGCCTGATCACCACCTTGGCCTGTGGCCCAAAAGGCGAGGTGGCCTATGCGCTGGAGGGCGCCGTATTCAACGGCGGCTCCACCGTGCAATGGCTGCGCGATGAGCTGAAGATGGTCAACGATGCTTTCGACACTGAGTACTTTGCCACCAAGGTCAAGGACACCAACGGTGTGTATCTGGTGCCTGCGTTCACCGGCCTGGGCGCACCGTACTGGGACCCGTATGCCCGTGGCGCGCTGTTTGGCCTGACGCGCGGGGTGAAAGTCGACCATATGATCCGCGCTGCCCTCGAATCGATCGCTTACCAAACCCGCGACGTGCTCGAAGCCATGCAGCAGGACGCCGGGCAGCCGCTTGAAGCACTGCGAGTCGACGGTGGCGCTGTAGCGAACAACTTCCTGATGCAGTTCCAGGCAGACATCCTCGGTACCCGCGTCGAGCGCCCCAAAATGCGCGAAACCACCGCACTGGGTGCGGCCTATCTGGCGGGCCTGGCCGTCGGCTTCTGGAACAGCCTGGATGACCTGCGTGAGAAGGCCGTCATAGAACGCGAGTTCGAGCCGCAGCTCGACGCACAGGAACGAGACAAGCTTTACAAAGGCTGGAAACAGGCAGTCAGCCGCACCCAGGGCTGGGCCGCACCCGACGCGTAACACCCGGGCTGCGCCTCCGGACGCCCAGTATCGTTCGCGGATTCGCGCCCGATACTGGGCTTTTTCATGCCCGATATAGGCAGAAGCGAAACGTGCGACTAGCCTTGCGCCGCCCAGGGGGCCTGCGCATGATCAACCTTTGAGCGCTGGAGTGCGTGGCGGCACCTGTCGCCGCTGGCCGGTCGCCTCGAAGGCACTGGCGTAACGCAGCAGGTTGGAATCATCGTAGGCACGGCCAGCAAAAGTCAGCCCCACCGGCATACCGATATCGGCCATCACCCCCATGGGCACTGTGACCGTCGGCACCCCGAGGTGGCGAATGGCAAGGTTGCCATTGGCTACCCACACGCCATTGCTCCAGGCGATGTCTGCTGCGGCGGGGTCTACGTCGGCATTGGCCGGCGCGACATCCGCAACCGTTGGGAAAATCACGGCGTCGAGCCCCTGAGCCTGCATCCACTGTTCCAGGTCGATCTGGCGGGTGCGTTCCAGGCCACGCAGGCCATCGGGCAGGGTTTCGATTCGGTCCCATGGCACGATGCCGCGTTCGGCCATACGCACGTACTCATCCATCCCTGCCGCCAGGTCGCCCTCACGGTTGGGTAGCGTACCGGGGTCGTGAGGGAAGATCAGCTCGCCTTTTACATCCACGAGGCGGTTAAGGGCCGGGTCGCCGTTTGCCTGCAGGAAATCATCGAAGGCCCAGGCACTCAACGCCCACAGCTCATCATGCAGGAAGGCTTCGCTGACCAGCCCGCGGTTGAATACCGTAGGCGCACCTGGGCGGTCGCCTTCGCAGTTGGAAACCAGCGGGAAGTCCGTCTCGATCACTTGCGCGCCTGCCGCCAGTAACGCATCGCGAGCCTGCTCCCACAATGCGATGACGCTGGCACGGGTGTGGATGCGCTGGCCAGTCGGCCCACCGATGCCGGGGTTGGCCGAAGTGCCGGCGGCCTCGTCGCGGTTGATGAACATGCGCGGTACCCCAAACCGCTTACCTGCCAGGGAGCTTGGGGTGGCCTTGAGCTCAGCGTAGCTCGCTGGGCGCACCTGCTCAACGCTGGGGAGCGGCACCCACGGCTGCAGGCGCCACAGATCGCCGCGAGGGTCGGGGTCGGGGGCGACGATCACCTCGAGCACCTCCAGCAGGTCGCCCATGGTACGGGCGTAGGGCACCACCACATCCATGGTCGGGGTCAGCGGCCAGTTGCCGCGCACTGAAATCACGCCACGAGACGGCGTATAGGCGCACAGGCCGTTATTCGACGCCGGGCCTCGCCCGCTGGACCAGGTTTCTTCGGCCATGCCGAATGCAGCAAAGCTGGCTGCGGTCGCAGTGCCAGCGCCATTCGAGGAGCCCGAGGCGAAGGGCGCGGTTAGAAAGCTTGCGTTGTAGGGGCTTTCGGCGCGGCCGTACACACCACGCTGCATGCCGCCGTTAGCCATTGGCGGCATGTTGGTCTTGCCCAGGCAGATGGCGCCGGCCTGGCGCAGGCGCTCAATGGTGAAAGCGTCGCGCTGGGCGACTAGGTGCTGGAACGCGGGGCTGCCCGACGCCGCCGTCATGCCTTTGACCAGATAGCTGTCCTTGGCGGTATAGGGAATGCCGTCAAGCGGGCCGAGGCATTCACCACGCGCGCGGCGGGCATCAGAGGCCTGCGCCTCGGCCAACGCTTGCCGGTTGCGCACTACCACCGCGTTCAATGCTGTCGCCGTGCCGACTCGATCATAGGCATCGATCCGTGCCAGATAGGCTTCGACAAGCTGCACCGACGTCGCCTGGCCGCTTTCGAGTGCCTGGCGCAGCTGGGCAATGGACGCTTCAGTGACTTCGATCATGGAGTATGCCCTTCCTTATCAACACAGCCCGCCCTGCGTCAGCGGTATCTGGCTCGACTGTATAACGGCCGACGTAGCCGCACTCACTTCCTGACGCACTTTTGCCCTCGTAGGCTTCACACTCGGCATGTAATTTCTGGCCCCCTGAATTACCAGAGGTGCATACCATGCTAAAGCAACTATCGATGATCGTCCTTGCAAGCCCCTTGGTAGGGTGCGTTGCCACGCCTCTCGAGGAGGCGCCAGCGCCCCTCTGGCAGCCGCAGGTACCGCAGGCACCTGCAGTGTACGTCCACCCTCGCAGTGCGGGGCCAACTCAGTCGAAGATGTGCAGGCAGGTGTCCTGCAGTCCCCGGCCGATGCCTGCGCATTGAAGCACCGTCGGATTCCCAAACGCCCCAGGCGAGCGAGAAACACCCGCCGAGCTTGATACTGCGCTGCGGCTCAGCGCTTGAAGTGCGCCACTGCATCGGAGAAGCGCTGGCACGCTTGCTCGGTCGCTGTGACGGCGCGATAGAGCGCGCGCCCTTCCCCGCTACGCACCACCAGCTTGCAACGCCCTTGGCGCGCCTTGTACAAGTCGACCTTGGCCACTTGATTGAAATACACCAGCACCTGCAAATTGCGTGAGACACCCGGGCGAGATGCAGCGGTTTCTTCACCCACCGGCTTGGCGTACAACGGCCCGCTAGCGTAGCCGAAATAATCGGGTGTCACGTACGTTTGATCAGGGGCGCGTTTGCCCGGCAACCCCTGCAAAACCTCCACCATGGCAGCGCGCGCTGGCTCATCACCAATCGGTGCGGGTGTGTAATCCACCGTTCGGCTCCCGCAACCGGCCAACATCAAGGCGGCCAGCCCAACAATCCCTGCCTTCATCCCTTCGCTCCTGGGTCATCAAAGGGCGCGAAGGATACCGGCTCACCAGCTCAAAGGCCACGTTCAGCCCTGTAGGCTCTGCACGCATCACCGAAGGCTTGGAATAACTTGACCGACACCGGGTTACTTGCCGCCAGCCACTCAGGGTGCCACTGCACCGCAAGCAGAAACGACGCGAGGCTTTCTCCACCGAAGGCCTCGATGACCCCGTCCGGCGCGCGACCAAGGACTTCAAGGCCTGCAGCCAACCGGGCGATGCCCTGGCCATGCAGTGAATTCACGCGAATTTCAGTGCTTCCCAGCGCATCGGCCAACCAGGAATTGGCGGCCAGGCTTACGCTATGGCTGTCGCCATATTGCTCGGCGATGGGGGCGTCAGGGTTTTCCCTGTGATCCATCACCCCTGGCTGAGCGTAGAGTTTTTGATGGATGTCGCCGCCCAGGGCCACGTTGATTTCCTGCATGCCGCGACAGATGCCGAACAGTGGCACACGCCGCTCGAGGGCGGCGCGGATCAACGGCAGGTCGAAGTTATCGCGATCACGGTCCTGGGGTTTTTCTGGGGTAAGGTTTTCCTGACCGTAGTGCGCAGGGTCGATATTCGAGCCGGCGCCCGTCAGATACACACCATCTGCCAAGGCGAGGTATTGCTGGAGGTCGTCGATGCCGCAGCAGGTGGGCACCAGCAACGGTACACAGCCGGCAAGTTCTACCAGAGGTGTGATGTACTTGTGGGTCATCACCTGGTACGGATGGCCCTTGCGCTCCTGCGCCCCCATGGTCATGAGCACGACCGGTTTATCACGCGAAGCTGTTGCACTGGTCACGATTGCACCGCCAAGGCTTGTTGTTTGTAAAATATCTCAATCGAAGAGGCCCGATAATAGCCGTCCAAGACCCAATCTCGGCTGATAGCCTCATAAGATGTAAAACATACTAAACAAAAGCTCTCGCACCCGGCAAATATTCCCACACACAAATGCCAAGCCCCGAAGGGCACATACCGTTCGGGGCTTGGCGGTGCCACGGTGCACGCAACCTATTTGGCCACGGGCATCGCGAACTCTGCGCCTTTCTCGATGCTTTCTGGCCAGCGCTGCATGATGGACTTCTGCTTGGTATAGAAGCGCACACCCTCAGTGCCGTAGGCATGCATGTCGCCGAACAGGCTCTTCTTCCAACCGCCGAAGCCGTGCCAGGCCATAGGCACCGGAATCGGCACGTTGATGCCGACCATTCCTACTTCGATACGCCGCGAGAACTCGCGGGCTACGTTGCCATCGCGAGTGAAGCAGCTCACACCGTTACCGAACTCATGTTCGTTGATCAGGCGTACGGCTTCGGCGAAGTCCGGCACGCGCACACAGGCCAGAACAGGGCCGAAGATCTCTTCACGGTAGATCGCCATTTCCGGGGTAACGTGATCGAACAAGGTCGCCCCCAGCCAGAAGCCGTTCTCAAGCCCCGCCTCGGCTGGCTTGAAGCCCCGGCCGTCCACCACCAGGCTAGCCCCCGCGTCAACGCCTTGCTGAATGTACCCGGTGATGCGCTCATGCGCCGCGCGGCTGACGATGGGCCCCATCTCTGCCTTGAGGTCACGGCCGTCGGTCACACGCAGCTCGGCCGCACGTCGGGCCAGCGCCTCTACCACTTTATCGGCCACATCCCCGACCAGCACCGCCACCGAGATGGCCATGCAGCGTTCGCCAGCACTGCCATAGGCAGCGCCCATCAGGGCATCGACGGTTTTCTCGATATCCGCGTCGGGCATGACCACCATATGGTTCTTCGCCCCGCCCAACCCTTGCACGCGCTTGCCGTTGCGGGCGCCAGTTTCATAGATGTACTGCGCGATCGGTGTCGAGCCTACGAAGCTAAGCGCTTTGACGTGCGGGTGCTCAAGCAGCGCATCGACCGCGACCTTGTCACCTTGCACCACGTTGAACACACCCTTGGGCAGCCCTGCTTCGCGCAACAGCTCGGCCATGAACAACGACGCGCTCGGATCGGTAGGGCTGGGTTTGAGCACGAAGGTGTTACCGGCTGCGATGGCGATCGGGTACATCCACATGGGGACCATTACCGGGAAATTGAACGGCGTGACACCGGCCACGACGCCCAGCGGCTGGCGCACGGTCCAGTTGTCGATACCACGCGATACCTGATCGGAGTGGTCCCCTTTGAGCAGGTGTGGAATGCCGCAGGCGAATTCCAGAATATCGATGCCACGCTCTACCTCACCCTGGGCGTCGGTGAACACCTTGCCATGCTCGGCGGTGATGATGCGGGCAAGGTCGTCCTTGCGCTCCTGCAGCAGCTGCAGGTAGCGGAACAGTACGCGGGCACGGCGAATGGGCGGAGTATCGCTCCACTCGGGGAACGCCGCACGTGCCGCAGCCACGGCTTCATCGACGGTGCTGGCGCTCGCCAATGCCACACGCCCGGTGACCTCACCGGTGGCGGGGTTGTAGACATCCTGGTAGCGGTCGTCACGGCTGACGCGGGCGTCGTCGATGTAATGCTCGATGGTGGTGCTCATGGCGGTTTTCCCTCAGCTGTCGATGGGCGATGTGCCCACGATAGCGTTGGAATTTGTTCTTAACGAGAGCAGAATCCAGAACTCATTGTGCGCTCAGGAGAACAATAACCCTATGGATCGTGTGCAGGTCGACGGCCTCTGGTCGCACATTCATTGGCTGGCGGTGCTTGAGGACCAAGGCACTTACACCGCAGCTGCTACCCGCCTGGGCGTAAGCAAGTCGGTGGTGAGCCAGAAAATCAGCGACCTGGAGCGCGCTGCAGGGACTTCCTTGGTCACTCGAACCACCCGCAGCGTCCGGCTCACCGAAGCGGGCGCGGCGCTTACCCGTGAAGTGCGAGGTGCCTACGCCCACATTGAGCAGAGCTTCCGGACAGTTCGTGACTCAGCCGGCGCCGTCGGTGGCCTGCTGCGCCTGACCGCTCCGGTCGCCTTCGCCCGCCAGCAACTGGTGCCGCACCTTGCAGGCTTCTTCGCGTTGTACCCTCAGGTGCGCATCCAGTTGGACGTATCCGACGCTCTGAGCTCTATTGCCGCGCAAGGTTATGACCTGGCGGTGCGCCACAGCTTTCAGGTGCCCGAGACCCATGTCGCCTGGAAGCTCTGCGACACCGCGTCGGTGCTGGTGGCCAGCGAGCAGTACCTGGCCGATTACGGTGAGCCGGCCTCGCCCCAGGCCCTGAGCGGGCATAACTGCCTCTACTACCCCCGAGGAGCCGACCAGCCCGCATGGACGTTCGAGCGCAGCGCCGGCAATGCAGATGACGCCGAGCGAGTCACCGTACCCATCAGCGGAAGCTTTGCCACCAATAACAGCGAAGCCCTGCGTGATGCGGCCCTCAACCATATCGGTATTGCCCTGCTGCCGGATTTCAGCGCACACGCGGCACTGGCTGCTGGCAGCTTGCGCAGAGTGCTGCCGGGGTGGCGGCTCAGGGGGGCCTTTGCAGGTGAGATCTACTTGATCAGGCCTTATTCCCCACAGGTACCGCGGGCGGTGACGGCACTGGTGGGGTATCTGCGGGAAAAACTCGGGAATGGTTTTCCAATGCCCTGAAAGCACAAAACCCCTGAAGCAGGAGGCTTCAGGGGTTTCGCTAATGTGGCGGTGAAGAAGGGATTTGAACCCTTGATACAGTTTCCTGTATACACACTTTCCAGGCGTGCTCCTTCGACCACTCGGACACTTCACCGGGTTCGGCACAGGCTTGCTGTACCGAGGCGCGCTAATGTAGTCGAAAGCTGTGCTGATGGCAAAGGTTTTTTTGCAGAATTTTCATGTGCTTAACCAGCGCCCCTGCAAGGGCCCTGTGACCGGGCGGTCAGCCTTGGTGCTTTACCTGCACGCTGGCGATGGGTAACGTCACGCACCACACTGCCCTGGAACGGACGCACCTCCCATGACCGACCTGATCGATTACCGCCTCAACGACGGCGTCGCCACCTTGATGCTCAACAATGGCAAGGTCAACGCCCTGTCGCCTGAGGTGATCACCGCTTTCCATCAGTGCCTTGACCGCGCACAAGCTGACGACGCCGTTGTGCTGATCACGGGGCAAGCCGGTGTGTTTTCCGGAGGCTACGATCTGAAGGTCATGGGGGCCGGCATGGCCCAGGCCACCGAGCTGGTCGCCAGCGGTTCGGCGCTGGCGCGCAGGCTGCTCGCCCATCCGGCACCGGTGGTGATGGCCTGCAGCGGCCACGCCATTGCCAAGGGCGCCTTCCTGCTGATGTGCGGCGACTACCGCGTCGGCATCGAGGGCCCATTTCAGATTGGCCTGAACGAAGTGATGATCGGCATGACCATGCACCATGCGGGTATCGCGCTGGCGCGCGCGCGCCTGCAGCCCGCGGCTTTCGAACGCGCAGTGAACAATGCCGAGATGTTCAACCCCCAGGCCGCGGTCGCTGCAGGGTTTCTCGACGAGGTGGTTGAGCCAGCACGCTTCCAGGAACGCGCCGAGGAAGTGGCGGTGAAGCTTTCGCATCTCAACCGCAATGCTCATGCAGCCACCAAGCGCAAAGTGCGCAAAGCTTTGCTCGAAGCACTCGACCACGCCATCGTGCTCGACCGCGAGCAGCTTCTCACCGCCTGAATCCTGCCGTTCATTTGCCGCCAGCGGCGCGCGACCGTACACTTCCTGCCTTCAGCACAAAGGTATGGCGCGCGATGCTTTATTTGCTCCGCATGGTCCTGGTGGGCCTGAATTTTCTTTTCGTCGGTTTCGTCGGCCTGATCATTGGCATGCTGCGGCCATTCAACCCCGACAACAACCGCCTTTACGGTCGCCTGTACAGCCACCCAGCCTTACGTATTCTGGGGCTGAAGCTCGAAGCCGAGGTCGGCCCCCTGCACGACCAGCCTCCCGGGTGCGTGATCATCGCCAATCATCAATCGAACTGGGACCTGTTCCTGCTCGGCACCGTGGTGCCCCGTCGCATGGCCTGCATGGGTAAAAAAAGCCTCAAATGGGTACCGCTGTTCGGCCAGTTGTTCTGGCTGGGCGGCAACGTGCTGCTCAACCGCGAAAACGCCTACCAGGCCCGCCGTGCGCTGCGCACCACCTCACGGGTACTGGCTGAGCAGAACACCTCGATCTGGATTTTCCCGGAAGGCACGCGCAACGCCGGCGAAACGCTGCTTCCCTTCAAGAAAGGCGCCTTTCAGATGGCCATCGAAGCGGGCGTTCCCATCGTTCCGCTGTGCGTAAGCCGCTACCGTGGCCGGTTGAATTTCAATCGCTGGCGCAGCGGCGAGCTTCGCGTACGATCACTGCCGCCAATCCCGACCCAGGGCATGACCAGCAAGGATGTGCCTGAGTTGATGGCGCGCTGCCGCGAGCAGATGCAGTTCTGTATCGATCATCTTTCTGCGCCGGCGGCACAGAACTCCGTCGCGCCTGTTCGATCTTAAGCTCCACACTTATAAAAAGGGCGGGCCAGCATGGGCAGAGTGGTTGCCTCGGCGGTGTATGCCGCCGGCAAGAAACTTCGTGACATTCCAATCGATCAAGGGCGGGAGTGGGCTAAGGAACCCGGCCACTTTGTCTGGATAGGCCTGGAAGAGCCCGATGCGCAAACTCTGGCCACGTTGCAAGCCCAGTTCAACCTGCACGAGCTGGCTATCGAAGATGCACTTGAACGCCACAGCCGCACCAAACTGGAAACCTTCGGGGATGCGCTGTTCATCGTGACCTATTCGCCCGTTCGTGAGAATGGCGTGCTGGTATTCATCGAAACCCATATCTTCGCCGGCAAAGGCTACGTGGTGACGTGCCGCAACGGGCACTCGGCTTCCTACGCGCAGGTTCGTCAACGTTGCGAGGCGCGCCCATTGCTGCTGGATCACGGCGAAGACTTCGTGCTGTACGCCCTGCTGGATTTCGTGACCGAGTGTTACCACCCTGTTGCCGAGGCGATCCATCAGGAGATCGAAGTACTGGAGCGTCAGGTGCTGTCTCGTCATCCGCCCGAGGACGATATCCGCCAACTCCACCAACTGCGACGGGAGCTGCTGCGCCTGGGCCGCTACCTGGCGCCGATGGTGGAGATCAGCGAGGAGCTGCAAAGGCTGACGTTCCCGTTCATTGACAAGAATATGCGGCCCTACTTTCGCGACGTGCAGATCCACGTCAACCGGCAAATGGAAGACCTTGCAGGGGCGCGTGACATCGCCGGGCAGACCATCGAGATCGGCATGCTGCTGGAGTCTGCGCGCCAAAGCATCACCCAGCGCAAGTTCGCTGCCTGGGCTGCCATTCTTGCGCTGCCTACCGCCATCGCGGGCATCTACGGCATGAATTTCCAGTACATGCCCGAGCTCAACTGGCACTACGGCTATTTCGCCGTATTGGGGGTGATCGGCGGTGGCTGCTGCGGTTTGTTCGCGATTTTCAAGCGCTCTGGTTGGCTTTAGTGCTTCCAGCAGCTACAAATCGCATCATCCACTCGGCCACCGTTGCTCCGTCGTGGTCATGGGCCAGGCTGGCCATTGCGGCGGCATAAACGTCATCGCCCAGGTGCATTTGGCGCAAGTCCAGCAGTGCACGCGAGTAGTCATGCACGAATTCGGGGTGGCCCTGGAAGCACAGCACCTGGTCGTTGAGCTGGTAGGCCGCGAACGGGCAAAATTCGCTAGAGGCGACCACTGTCGCGCCCTCGGGAAGCTGGGTGACTTGATCCTGATGGCTGATCAGCAGCGTCAGGCCTTGCGCCGCAGGCGTCATCCAAGCAGTAGGTTGGCCGACTTTATAGCGGTGGGTACCTACGCCCCATCCCTGATGGGCTCGCTCAGCCTTGCCGCCCAGCGTCAATGCCAGTAGCTGATGACCAAAGCAGATACCCAACAATTTGGCGCCTTCTGCATAGCGAGCGAGCAGAAAGTCCTTGAGCGGCGCAATCCAGTGGTCGTCGCCGAAAGAGTCGGCCTTGCTGCCGGTGACCAGGTAGGCGTCATAGGGCTGGCCAAGCTCGGGGTAGCGGCCGTCTACTACATTGAAGATCTCGAACTCAGCAGCAATCGGCTGGCGCTTGAACAGCTGCGTGAACATATGGCCATAGCCCCGGTAACGCTCCACCAGCTCAGGGCGGATATGGTCGGTTTCCAGGATGCAGATTCGCAATGGCATGGGCGGCCTCTCAAGTTGGCGGGCAAGGCCCGTACAAAAACCGCCAAAGCCTGCAACGAAAGCGACGCGCTGGCAAGGGCTGACGAACGGTCAATAGCCCGAACGGCCTGCTGGAGCGGCTCTAGCATGAGAGTGGCAACGCCTCAAGTTATCGTTCCATAAGACTTTGGCATGAAAAACATTATTAGTGCGTACAAACCGCTCTAAGCCGCGTGACGATTCATGCTTACAGTAAAGGGGTGAGGCCACGTAAACGGGGGCTTGCGACACGTTATGCATCATGCTCAGCACCTGCGGCCTAGAACGGATGGGCCAGCACGGGCAGGCAATAACAACAATGAAGGCATGCAGCCATGTTCAAACATCCCAAAATTCGCCAAGCGAGCTTAATCGTTTTTGCCACCACCCTGGTGCTGATCATTCCCAACCTGGGACGCTGGTTCGGCTAACGCCAGCGATAAAAAAGGCCAGCAATGCCGGCCCTCTTTCACGCCACGCGGGTCAGGCGTTGAGCTTGCGTACCCGCTGTTTGACACCCCAGCCTTCGAACTCGCCTCCCAGTGGCCTTACCACCTTGGCGAAATCCTGTTCGAATTCATCGATGCCGTCGTAAGTGGCAAACATCAAGCGCGACAACTCCAGGTGCCAGCCTCCCTCCTCGCGCTCATGCACCTGTGCGTTCAGAGACTCGCCACGGAACTGACCGGCCGCCGCGCGTGCGGTGCCCTCATCGGGAAACGTGGCATAGAACTCAATGGGGTGGATGCTGGCAAAGTCGAAACCACCTTCTTTCATACGGCGCAGAACGGCTGTGCTGACGTCTTCGGAATAGGCATTGCTCATGAAACGTCCTCCCAGGTTGCTATGGATAGGGCTTTCAGTGTTCCGTGGGCCTCCTGTTACGAGGTTCGTGCAGGGCGTTGCATGTTGCGAGGTACGTGTTGCGCGGTTCGAGTGGCTGAAGGGTAGGAACGCCCGGCGCGCGCCGGGCTTGCCTTCACTGTAGCGGGATCCGGCTCAGGCAGCTATCTCTTGGATGGAAGTGATCTTCACTCCATTCTGCTCCTCCAGCCACTTGGCCGTGGGAGCGGTGACTCGACCCTCGAAATCGTTGAGGTCGGCTTTTTCGATCACCGGGAACAGGTGCGCTCGGATCGCCAATGCCGCCTCTTCAGCGCTGGGGCACTGCTCGGAGCGGATCGGCAGGCGGGTGGGTACGCCTTTCTGATCAACGAAGGTGATCTCCCACTCTTTCATCGGCATCTCCCTCCACAGGATGAGGACGGACAGCCTCCACGATGGCGGCTGTTGTCCTACTCTTGACCCACGGGCCCTGCCGGTTGTTCCAGCGCTATGCATGGCGCCCAACCCCATGCGATGGAAGGCCATAAATATCCTCGCCGCCCCGCTTGCGCGGCGCCTGTCACGTCACTACCTTAGCGCCTTCCCGTTTGCCCCCTGCGCAGGAGCCCTCATGTCGCGCGCCTTTGTTTCCCGTTTCGCCTCAGTGGCGGTGTTCGGCAGCTTGCTGGGCCTTGCCGGTTGCCAGAGCTGGATGGACGACCGCTACCAAGGCAGCCTTCCGCCGACGCAGGGCGTACAGCCCTTGACTGGGCTGGGGCAAAACGTGTCTGTGCGCCGCAACGCCCTGGGCATGCCGCTGATCGAAACCAGCAATTTCCATGATGCATTGTTCGCATTGGGCTACGTGCATGCCAGTGACCGGATCAGCCAGATGGCAAGCATGCGATTGCTCGCCCAGGGCAGGCTCTCGGAGCTGGCTGGCCCTGCGGCGTTGGACGTCGACCGTTTCATGCGAACGGTCGATCTCAAAAGCCGCGCCAGCGAGCTCTACGCTGCCGCCTCTCCGCGCATGAAGCAGTTTTTCGAAATCTACGCCCGCGGCGTGAACGCCTGGCTGTTCCGCTACCGCGACAAGCTGCCGATGGACCTGGCCGAAGCAGGCTACACCCCTGAATACTGGAAGCCTGAAGACTCTGCACTGTTGTTCTGCCTGATGAATTTCAGCCTTTCCAGCAACCTTCAGGAAGAGCTCAACTCGCTGGTGCTGGCGCAGAAGGTCGGGGCCGACAAGCTCGCCTGGCTGCTGCCGATCTACCCTGACGAGGCCCTGCCATTCAGTGAGGCCGACAAACTCAAGGGGCTGAATCTGGCCGGGCAGTTCGCCAGCCTCGACGCCGTGCGCGAGCAACTCGCAGCATTGGGCCAAAGCGGCCTGGCCGCGTCCAACAACTGGGCATTCGCTCCCGCTCGAAGCCGCAGCGGCAAAAGCCTGCTGGCCAACGACACCCACCTGCCGATCGGCCTGCCATCGGCCTGGAATTTCGTGCAACTTCGCTCGCCGAAATTCCAGGCTGCCGGCATCACACTAGCAGGCGTGCCCGCTGTGGTAGCAGGCTTCAACGGCAAGCTGGCGTGGGGCATGACGATGGTGATGGGCGACAACCAGGATGTTTTCCTCGAACAACTCAAACGCGATAACGGCCGCCTGATGTACCTGGATAACGGCCAGTGGCGGCCAGCCGTCGCCCGCAACGAAACCTATTTCATCAAGGGTGAGAAGCCCGTACGCGAAGTAGTCTACTCCACAGCCCACGGCCCCTTGCTCAACCCCGCCCTGGGTGAGCGCAAGCTCGACGTGCAGCCATTGGGCGTTACCAGCCGTTACGGCCTCGCCCTGAAAACTCCCGACTTCAAAGGTGACAAGTCCCTCGACGCCTTCTTCGACCTGACCCGCGCCGCCAGCGTCGACAAAGCCTTCGACGCCAGCCGTGAGATCCGTGCCGTGGCGCTGAACCTGGTGTTCGCCGACGCTCAGCACATCGGCTGGCAGGTAACCGGGCGCTACCCTAATCGCAAGGATGGCAAAGGCCTGGTGCCCTCGCCCGGGTGGTCTGGCCAGTACGATTGGGACGGCTACGCCGATGCGATGCTGCACCCCTATGATCAGGACCCAGCCCAAGGCTGGCTGGGCACCGCTAACCAGCGTACGGTGCAGCCCGGCTACGGCATGCAGTTGTCCAGCTCATGGTACTACCCTGCGCGGAGTGAACGCCTGGCTCAACTGGCCTCCGCTGGTAAGCAGGATGCCCGCAGCATGATCGCCATGCAGTACGACCAGACCACCACCTTCGCC
Organism: Pseudomonas sp. URIL14HWK12:I12; assembly: GCF_003097135.1. Classification (GTDB taxonomy): domain Bacteria; phylum Pseudomonadota; class Gammaproteobacteria; order Pseudomonadales; family Pseudomonadaceae; genus Aquipseudomonas. The sequence goes on along the minus strand of NZ_QEQL01000002.1, from coordinate 379,777 downwards.
GCCAAGCTGCAGCAGATGTTCCAGGCTCCAGGCATGGCCGCCCCGCTCAAACAGGCGATTGAAGCGCTTCCGGAAGCCGACCGTGGCCGCGCGCGCGAAGCACTGAGCCGGCTGATGGCGTTCAACGGCAACCTCAGCCCGACATCCGCCGACGCCGCGTTGTACGAGCTGTTTCTGCAGGAAAGCTGCAAGCAGATCTTCCTCGACGAGTTAGGGCCTGAAGACAGCCCCAGCTGGAAGGCCTTCGTTGCGAATGCCGACACCAGCTACTCGGCGCAGGCCGATCATTTGCTCGGCCGTGACGACAGCCCTTTCTGGGACGACACGCGCACCCCGCAGAAAGAAGACAAACCCACCATCCTGGCAAGAAGCCTCGCCGCCGCAGTGCGCGCTGGCGAGGCCCAACTTGGCAGCGACCGCCAGGCGTGGCAGTGGGGCAAGCTGCACCAATACAGCTTCATCAGCGACAGCAGCAAACTGGCCCCCTGGCTCGACACCACGCAACGTGCCAGCCTTTCGGCGCTCAGCGGCTATCTCAACCGTGGCCCCTTCCCTGCTGGCGGCGACCAAGACACACTGAACGCATCCGCTTGGCATTGGGGGGGCAGTAACTTCGACGCGTGGCTGATTCCGGCGATGCGAATCGTTGTGGATTTTGGCCAGCCTGAGCCGATGATGGGCGTGAACAGCACCGGTCAGTCGGGCAACCCGGCGAGCCCGCATTACGCCGACGGCATCGATGCCTGGCTCAAGGGGCGCTATGTCACCTTCCCGATGCAGCCTCAGAACTTCGACAAGGCCTATGGCACCCAGCGCCTGACTCTGGTGCCCGGCAAGTGAGCTGACCATGCACACCCTCGACCTGTTCGCAGGTGTCGAGCATCCCCCAGGCCTACCCTTTGCGCTCGGCGAGGCGGCCTGGCACCTTCCAGGCTTCGCCCTACCCTGGGCAGAGGCCCTCTACCCCGAGCTGTTTGCCATTCGCGCCCAAGCGCCTTTGCGGCAGTTGAGCACTCCAGGGGGCGGGCGCATGAGCGTGGGCACCACCAGCTGCGGGGCTCTGGGCTGGGTGAGTGATGCACGAGGTTACCGCTACACGGCCTTCGATCCCGACAGCGGCCGGCCCTGGCCGGCAATGCCGGCGATGTTCGCCGCCCTGGCGGGCAACGCTGCCGCCGCCGCTGGTTACGAAGGCTTCGCCCCAGATACCTGCCTGATCAACCACTATCGGCCGGGTGCCGGCATGGGGCTCCATCAGGACCGCGACGAGCGCGACCTGAACGCGCCCATCGTCTCGGTCTCGCTGGGTATCGGCGCGGTGTTTCTCTGGGGGGGCCATCAGCGCAGCGACAAAGCACTGCGCATCGCACTGGCGCACGGGGACGTGGTGGTATGGGGCGGCGCGGACCGCCTGCGCTTTCACGGCGTGATGCCACTTGCGCCTGCCATGCACCCTAGGCTGGGCGCGCGGCGGATCAACCTGACGTTTCGTCAGGCACGCGCCTGACGGCGGATCAGCATCCAGGCGAACACCGCCACCCATATCACCTGGCTGAAATAGTTGAAACGTTGGTAGAGGCCAAAACTGGTGTCCATCTGCGCAGCGGCGGCCATCCATGGGATGGACGCGACCGTGGCAAAGGTCAGGATGATCGACCAGAAACCGAACCATCGTTCTTGGGCGCGAAACGCCAGCCAGCTCCAGAGGGCACTGGCGGCCAGCAGCGTCAGCAACATGGCAAACCCCGCTGTATTGTGGATCAGCTGCGAGGTGGAAGGCTCTGCTGGCTTGCACAGGGCATCGCAGGGGAAATAGCCAGCGAAGAAACTGGCCAGGCCATGGGCGCCGATCAATACGCCAGTGAACCTGCCCAGCTTCGGCAGTTGCGGGGTAAAGACCACGCCCAAGGCAAAGATGATGAAAAACAAGCCCAGCGGATAATTGTTCAGCAATGCAGACATGCCTCGGGTCGGGGCGCCTACGGCCCCTAGAGCGCTCATGGCCTGATTGATATGGCTGTAGCCTGGGTAGAATTGGCCAGTGATGAACAGACCCAGCAGCAGCCAGAAAGGAATGATCAGGCCCACCGCATAGGCCGGGGTGCGTCCATTGAAGAACATGACGGGTAACGTCCGTTGAAAAGGGGGACCAGACCTTACAACAGCAGCATGGGCAGCACAACGCGGGGATTATTGCCGCCCATTTTTCGGCAGACAAAGAAAAAGCCCGCATCAAAGGATGCGGGCTTTTTGATATGGCGCACTCGAGAGGATTCGAACCTCTGACCGCCCGGTTCGTAGCCGGGTACTCTATCCAGCTGAGCTACGAGTGCGTGTTGGTAGTTTTAGACCAGATCACCACTGGTTTATCTGAAGCCACCTTACCAAGGTTAGCTGACTTCTGATATGGCGCACTCGAGAGGATTCGAACCTCTGACCGCCCGGTTCGTAGCCGGGTACTCTATCCAGCTGAGCTACGAGTGCGTATTTCGTGTGGCGCATTGTAGAGATTTTTAAGAGCCTGTCAAATCTTTTTCTTAGTGATTTCAATCACTTAGCGTTTGGATTATGACTCAGCCTTCTTTCGCGCCCAACCACTGCGCTTCTACACTACAGCCTTGAATAATGGCGGAGAAGGGGGGATTCGAACCCCCGACACCCTTTTGAGGTGTACTCCCTTAGCAGGGGAGCGCCTTCGGCCACTCGGCCACCTCTCCGCAACACGGGGCGTATATTAACCAGCTTCCTCCCCGTTTGCAAACTAAAAATCGATAAAAATTAAAGGCTTGGTTCTTCGTCTTTCTCTTTCTTGATGCGCTGGTAGATTTCCTCGCGGTGAACCGCGACTTCTTTGGGCGCATTTACACCAATACGCACCTGATTGCCCTTCACACCCAGCACAGTCACGGTGATCTCGCCATCGCCAATCACCAGGCTTTCCGCACAGCGGCGGGTCAAAATCAGCATTTACTACTCTCCTACGTACAACAGTCGGTAACCGACACGTCTGCGAACAATGCGATGGCTGCCCGGTAGCAGCACAAAAACAAAGGGCGCGCCAGAAGGCGCGCCCAAGGACAAGGCTGGCTTATTCAGCCTGGCTGTTACTGGCGTCCAGCTCGAAAGCGGTGTGCAGTGCGCGCACCGCAAGCTCAAGGTACTTCTCTTCGATGACCACCGAGACCTTGATCTCAGACGTCGAGATCATCTGGATATTGATGCTCTCTTTGGCCAGTGCCTCGAACATGCGGCTGGCAACACCTGCGTGCGACCGCATGCCTACGCCAACGATCGACACCTTGGCGATCTTGGTGTCGCCGATCACTTCTCGCGCTCCCATTTCACGCGCGGTCGTCTCAAGCACCTGCTGGGCCTTGAGGTATTCGTTGCGGTGAACAGTGAAGGTGAAGTCGGTGGTGTTATCGTGCGACACGTTCTGCACGATCATGTCGACTTCGATGTTGGCCGCGCTCACCGGGCCGAGGATCTTGAACGCAACGCCCGGGGTATCAGGCACGCCACGGATCGTCAGCTTGGCTTCGTCGCGGTTGAAAGCGATGCCGGAAATGATCGGCTGTTCCATGGTTTCCTCTTCGTCGATGGTGATCAGGGTGCCAGGACCCTCTTGGAAGCTGTGCAACACGCGCAGCGGGACGTTGTATTTGCCAGCGAACTCCACGGCGCGAATCTGCAGCACTTTGGAGCCGAGGCTTGCCATTTCCAACATTTCTTCGAACGTGATCTTCTCCAGCCGCCGTGCTTGTGCAACGACGCGCGGATCGGTGGTGTAAACCCCGTCGACATCGGTGTAGATCTGGCACTCGTCGGCCTTGAGCGCTGCTGCCAGGGCAACGCCTGTGGTATCGGAACCTCCACGGCCAAGCGTGGTGATATTGCCCTGCTCGTCCACGCCCTGGAAACCGGCCACTACCACGACCCGGCCCTGCTTGAGGTCGGCGCGGATGCGCTGGTCGTCGATTTGCTGGATGCGCGCCTTGGTGTGCGCGTCATCGGTCAGGATGCGCACCTGGTTGCCGGTATAGGACACAGCAGGGACGCCGCGCTCGATCAACGCCATCGCCAGCAGGCCGATGGTGACCTGCTCGCCTGTGGAGACGATCACATCCAGCTCGCGCGGGCTGGGCTGCTCGCTGATCTGCGTGGCAAGGCCGATCAGGCGGTTGGTTTCGCCACTCATGGCCGACACCACCACCACGATATCGTGACCTTCAGCGCGGAATTTCTTGACCTTCTCGGCCACTTGCTGGATCCGCTCGACTGTCCCGACCGAGGTGCCCCCGAATTTTTGTACGATCAAAGCCATCTTATTGCCGCCTCAGCCCGTGAAGGGCGCCCATTGAACTATCAAACCCAGCCTGGCCGCAGCACCGGCGCGATAACACCGGCTGCTGCCCAGCTGCTTAAAGCCCCTGCTCGACAAAAGGCACCGCCAGCGCCAGTGCGCCGTCCAGGGCATCGATATCGACACCACCGCCCTGAGCCATGTCAGGGCGGCCGCCGCCCTTACCGCCAACCGCAGCAGCGGCTTGCTTCATCAAATCGCCTGCCTTGACCTTGGCCGACAGCTCCTTGGATACCCCCGACACCAGGACCACCTTGCCCTCGTGTACGCCGCCCAACAGGATCACACCCTGGCCAAGCTTGTTCTTGAGCTGGTCGACCAGCGCCAGCAAGCCCTTGCCATCCACGCCATCGAGACGGGCAGCCAGTACCTTGACCCCTTTGACGTCCAGCGCCTGTGCGCCGAGATCGTCGCCCGCTGCGCTGGCGGCCTTGGCCTGCAACTGCTCGAGCTGTTTTTCCAGCTGGCGGTTGCGCTCCAGCACTGCACCGAGCTTGTCGACCAGGTTGTCGCGGCTGCCCTTGAGCAGGTTGGCCGCTTCCTTGAGCTGGTCTTCGGCGCTGTTGACCCAGGCCAGCGCTGCGGCCCCGGTGATGCCTTCGATACGGCGCACGCCAGACGCCACGCCGCCTTCGCTGATGATCTTGAACAACGCGATGTCGCCGGTGCGCTTGGCATGGATGCCGCCACAGAGCTCTACGGAGAAATCGCCGCCCATGGTCAACACCCGCACGCTCTCGCCATACTTCTCGCCGAACAGTGCCATGGCGCCCTTGCGCTTGGCGCTCTCGATGTCCATTTCTTCGGTTTGCACCGGTGTGTTGCGGCGAATCTCAGCGTTGACGATGTCTTCGATCTGGCGCAGTTGCTCAGGTTTGATCGCCTCGAAATGGCTGAAGTCGAAGCGCAGGCGCTGCGAATCCACCAGCGAGCCCTTCTGCTGCACATGGTCGCCCAGCACGATACGCAGCGCCGCGTGCAACAGGTGTGTTGCCGAATGGTTCAGCGAGGTGGCCTGCTGCAGCGCCGCCTCGACCTGGGTGCCGACCTTCTCGCCCACCTTGAGAGTGCCAAGGGTGATCACACCATGGTGCAGGAAAGCGCCACCGGTTTTGGTGGTGTCGCGTACCTCGAAGCGCGAGTTGGCACCTTGCAGGTAACCGCGGTCGCCGATCTGCCCCCCGGACTCGGCATAGAACGGCGTTTGATCGAGAATCACCACGCCCTCCTCGCCCTCGGCCAGTGCTTCGACCGCCTGGCCGGCCTGGTAGAGTGCTACCACGGTCGCTTCGCTGCTGTGCTCGCGATAGCCGGTGAACACGGTGTCCTTGTCGACCTTGACCAGGCTGTTGTAGTCCATGCCGAACGCGCTGGCCGAACGGGCACGCTCGCGCTGGGCCTGCATCTCACGCTCGAAACCTGCCTCGTCGAGCGTCAGCTGGCGCTCACGGGCGATGTCGCCGGTCAGGTCCATCGGGAAGCCGTAGGTGTCGTACAGTTTGAACACCACTTCGCCCGGCACGACGTTGCCCTTGAGCTCGGCCAGGTCTTGCTCGAGGATCTTCAGGCCCTGCTCCAGCGTTTTGGCAAACTGCTCTTCTTCGCCTTTCAGCACACGCTCGATGTGCCCTTGCTGCGCCTTGAGCTCAGGGAACGCCTCGCCCATCTCGGCCACCAGCGAAGCAACGATGCGATGGAAGAAGCTGCCCGTGGCGCCAAGCTTGTTACCGTGGCGGCAGGCGCGGCGGATGATGCGGCGCAGGACATAGCCGCGGCCTTCGTTGGACGGCAGCACGCCGTCGGCGATCAGGAAGCCACAAGAACGGATATGGTCGGCCACAACCTTGAGCGAAGGCTGCCCCTCGTTGCTGCAGCCAATGGCCTGGGCCGCGGCGCTCAGCAGGTTCTGGAACAGGTCGATCTCATAGTTGGAGTGCACGTGCTGCAGCACGGCGCTCACCCGCTCCAGGCCCATACCGGTGTCGACCGAAGGTGCCGGCAAGGGGTGCAACACGCCATCGGCCGTGCGGTTGAACTGCATGAAAACGTTGTTCCAGATCTCGATGTAGCGATCACCGTCTTCTTCTGGGGACCCGGGCGGGCCACCCCAGATGTCCGGGCCGTGGTCGTAGAAGATCTCGGTGCACGGGCCGCAGGGGCCGGTGTCGCCCATGGTCCAGAAGTTGTCGGAAGCATACGGCGCGCCCTTGTTGTCGCCGATACGTACCATGCGCTCTGCTGGCACGCCGATTTCCTTGGTCCAGATGTCGTAGGCTTCGTCGTCGGTGGCGTAGACGGTGACCCAGAGCTTTTCCTTGGGCAGCTTGAGCCACTGCTCGCCGGTCAGGAACGTCCAGGCGAAGGTGATGGCGTCACGCTTGAAATAGTCGCCGAAGCTGAAGTTACCCAGCATTTCGAAAAAGGTGTGATGGCGAGCGGTGTACCCGACGTTTTCCAGGTCGTTGTGCTTGCCGCCGGCGCGTACGCATTTCTGGCTGCTGACCGCGCGGGTGTAGGCGCGCTTTTCCTGGCCCAGGAAGCAGTCCTTGAACTGGTTCATGCCCGCATTGGTGAACAGCAGGGTCGGGTCATTGTTGGGAATCAGGGAGCTGGAGGCGACACGGGTGTGGCCTTGCTCTTCGAAGAAGCTCAGGAAGGCTTCACGGATTTCTGCGCTTTTCATAGGTTCTTCCACGGAGACTGCGGCCCAGGGCGTGGGCTGAACGTCGGATCGACGGCAAAGGGCCGCATTATATAGGCCCTGTCGGCTGGGTACAGCGAGTTTGTACGATCGAGACCATAGTTTTACACAGGGACTTTTGCCCGCGACATTGGCGTGTTCGCCAGCGCCACGATTCGTGGCGACCCCCGCGTGAATGCGAGACATGAGTCTAGCGCAGCCGCCGACGGGCGTGGCCGATGCTGTGCAGCGTGCTGAAAACTATGGTAATAATTGCTCCGCCGCACCGTGTGCGGCAACGTTCTCAGGGCGGGGTGAGAGTCCCCACCGGCGGTAATGGCGTACCAACGCCTAGCCCGCGAGCGCTCCCCCACGGGGAGGTCAGCAGAGCCGGTGTGATTCCGGGGCCGACGGTTACAGTCCGGATGAAGAGAGAACGGGATTCACGCCCAAGGGCCGCCCCGGCGTACCCTTAAGATCCCTTTCGATCCGATGCCCTGTTTCATTTATGAACAGGAGATTCGCCATGCAACCCGTTTCCATCGACAGCAAGCATCACGAACGCATCGCTTTCGTTCAAGCTTGCTGGCACAAAGACATTGTCGATCAAGCCCGGCTGGGTTTCGTCGCCGAAATGGCCCAGCTGGGTTACCAAGAGCAGGACATCGACTTCTTTGAAGTCGGCGGCGCTTACGAAATTCCTCTGCACGCCAAGCTGCTTGCCAACAGCGGCCGTTACGCAGGGGTCATCGCGGCGGCCCTGGTGGTCGATGGTGGCATTTACCGCCACGACTTCGTCGCGCAGACCGTGGTCGGCGCGCTGATGCAAGTGCAGCTCGAAACCGAAGTGCCGATGTTCTCGGTGGTGCTAACCCCGCACCACTTCCATGACGGCAAGGAACATCACGACTACTTCTTCCGCCACTTCGAGCTCAAGGGCCAGGAAGCGGCCCGCACCTGTGCCGATACACTGGCCAAAATCCGCAACCTGCGCCGCCTGACTCTTCCGCAGAAAGTTGCAGTCTGAGCCAAACCGCCGCCCGGCCAGCCGCCCTCCCGCGTGAGCAATACGGCTCACGCTGCGGGAGGGCGCCTCGCTTCTGAAGGTGCAGGCCGGTCGATATCGATCAAAGCGGCGCCACCACCAAACCCGCGCGCATTCCATTGCGCACGCGCGCACTGGGTAGCACCAGCCGCTCACCCTCCTCTTCCACCAGCCAGCGCTTGCTTTCATCCACAGCCAGCAGCGTGCCGCGCGGCAACTCGCCAAAATGCTCGAGATCTTCGCTCAGGCGCCATTGAAAGCCGTCGCTGTGCTTGATGATTTCGCGCACCACGCGATAAGGCTGAAGCTCATCGGCCAGTGATTCGTTCGGCTGAGCCCCCTCACCCTGGATTAGCCCACGCAGGCGCTGCTCCAGCGTTTCATAGAACGTGTGGCTCGCTGGCAGGTTGCCCAGCTCCAGGTTGAACGCGTCAACCGCCAAGTGCTGGCTACTGTAACCGCTGAAGGTCGGCACGCTGGCACGGTGATAAAGCACCCCGCGCATGCCCAGCGCCGCCAGCCGAGCCAACTGCTGGCGTGGTGTGCTCTGCCCCTCGCGCCAGGGGCAGATGGCGAAAGGGCCAATGGCCGAAGCGCGCATAGAGGTGTGCAGGTCGTAATGCAGCCGTGCGCGCCCCGGTTGGGCGAAAAAGCTTTCGGCCAACCTTTCGAGCTCACCTGCACGGATGGCGTCTGGGCCCGAGGACAGCTCATGGCGCCCACAGAACAAACGGTTGAGGTCCTGTTCGAGATAACGGCCACCCCGGCGCAGCGCACCGGGGCTGCCGAACAGGAAAAGCACCCGTGCGTGAGGGTGCAGCTCGCCTCGGGCAATGGCGTGAATCAGTTCGTCGAGCAGGGCGACCGGAACGGTCTCGTTACCGTGCAGCCCTGCCGAGAGCAACAGATCGAGCCCGCAATCACGGGAGGCCGCTGGAGTGATCTCCAGCGCCCCCTCGGCCAGCCAACGCAGGCGAGTGCCCGCCACGGTCATCTGGGTCTGCTGGGCGGGCTCCCGGCCCGCCAGCGTCAGTTCAAGCAGCTTGCCGAGTGAAAGCATCGGGCGAATCCTTGTGCCGGTAAGCCGGGGAACCGATCAGTGATGGTGACCGCAATCAGGGCCGTGTACATGGCCGTCATCGTCGTCCCCGGCATCGGCCGGCTCCATTTCCAGCTGCAGGCTCACAAGGTTGGTGGCCATCGGCCGCAATACCAGATTGGCGTATTCGGTGTCGCCATCCTCGACATCGACCCCTATCAGCAACTGGCCACTGCCATCCTGCTGAATCCACAGCTCCTTGCCCTGCCACACCACCGCCATGCGTGTGCAGGAGGTCTCCAACTGGGTGCCGTCGTCGTCTTCGAGGATCAGGCGCAGTGCATCAGCCATGTGTTCGTTCCCTTCTGGTCATCGTTGAAAGGGATAGACCGACCCGATCCCCAGGATCGCGGTCAGCTCATCCAGCGCCGTTCGGCATTCGTGCAGCAATTGAGGGTCGGCCAGGTCCGCTTCGCCCAGGCGATCACGGTAATGGCGCTGCACCCACAGGTCGAGCCGCTCGTGCAGTTGCGCGGTCATCATAACCCCTGGCGTGACCGCTGCCAGCTCCTTCTCGTTGAGCACCACGCGCAGCCGCAGGCAGGCTGGGCCACCGCCGTTGCGCATGCTCTGCTTCAGGTCAAAGGCCAGCACCTGGGTAATCGGCCCACCGCTGGCCAGCAGCTGCTGCAGATACCCCCAAACCCCTGCATGCTGGCGGCACTCCTCGGGCACCAGCAAGCACATGCCGCCGCCGGGCAAGGTCAGCAACTGGCTATTGAACAGGTAGGAGCGCACGGCGTCCTCCACCGAAATCTGCTGGCTCGGCACGCTGATCGGCAGTAACTGGCCACCTCGCTCGGCAAGCCGCGCACGCAATGCCTCGAGCACCTGGTCGCTGTCGACGAACGCCTGTTCGTGATGCAGCAGCACCGGCCCATTGGCCACGGCGATCACATCGTTATGAAATACACCCTGGTCGATCACGTGGGGGTTCTGCTGGGCGAACACCACCCCGGAATCCTTCAGGCCGTGCAGCCTGGCCACGGCCTCGGAGGCTTCGAGCGTCTGGCGTGCCGGGTAATGCAGCGGTGACGGCTTGCGCCCGTCGTAGGCACTGCGCCCATAGACGAACAACTCCACGCCCGGGCTTGCATGGTGGGCGCACAGGCGCCCGTGGTTGGCAGCCCCTTCATCGCCGAACGCCTGCACCGCGGGCAGCGCCGGATGGTGCGCGAAGTGCGCAGGGTCATTGAACATCGCTTGCAGCAGGCGGCCGGTGATGTCGTGCTCAAGGCTGCGATGGAATTTGCAGTTGAGGTTGGCCACGGTGAAGTGCACACGGCCGTCGCTCGTATCGGCACTGGGGCTGACGGTTGCGGCGTTAGCCACCCACATGCTCGATGCCGAACTGCTGGCCACCAGCAACGGCAGGGCCTGGCGCGCGGCTTTTTCGATCACCTGGCTATCGCTGCCAGCAAACCCAAGCCTGCGCAAGGCCGCCACGTCCGGGCGCTCCTGGGGCGGGATCACACCCTGCAGCAAACCCAGGTCCATCAGGGCCTTCATTTTGGCCAGGCCTTGGCGGGCGGCTTCCCTGGGGTTGGCCACGGCCTGGCAGTTGTTCTGCGATGCCAGGTTGCCCCACGACAAGCCGCCGTAGTTGTGCGTAGGCCCCACCAGGCCGTCAAAATTGACTTCGAACGCTCTCATCGGCGCCGCTCCGGTCTTTTTTCTGATCAGGCGACAGGCTCTTGCGGCCCGCTCGCCGGGTATTCAACCCGCCAGCGGCACTGCGCGCACCTGGTCACCGGGGTACAGGCGCAAGCGCTGGGCAGTGGCAGGGTCCACGACCAGAGTGCCAGCGGCCACCCGTGCGGGGGCGGCGACAATGCGGCACTCTTCGCGCAGGCGGTTGTGGATCAGGTAGGGCGCCGCGCTTTCGCCTGCGGTGCCCACGGCCAGGATCAACACCTGGCTGTCGCGCACGGCGCGAATACGCGCGGTCTCGCACTCCACCGCCGGGCCTGCATCGAAGATATCCACGTAGCCCTGGTAGCTGAAGCCCTCGGCTTCCAGCATGGCCAGGGCCGGTTCCGATTCAGGGTGAACCCGCCCGATGACCGCACGTGCGGCCTCAGAGAGAAAGCAGGTGTACAGCGGAAACTTGGGCATCAGCTCAGCGATGAACGCGCGGTTACCAACCCCGGTGAGGTAGTCGGCCTGGCTGAACTCCATCCTGAAAAAGTGCCGGCCCAGGCTCTCCCAGAACGGCGAGCGGCCGGTCTCATCGCTCATCCCCCGCATTTCGGCCATCACGCGGCGGCCGAACAACTCAGGAAACTGCGCCATGAACAGCAGCCGCGCCTTGGCCAGCAAACGGCCGTTGAGGCCGGTGCGCAGGTCCTGGCGCAGGAACAGCGAGCACAACTCGGAGTTGCCGGTCAGGTCGTTGGCCAGAAACAAGGTCGGGATTTCGCGGTAGATGTCGAGCTCGCGCGAAGCGTTGACCGTCAGGCCGACGCGGTAGTTGTACCAGGGCTCGCGCTGGCCCACCGCAGCGATGATGCCACTGATACCGACCACTTCGCCGCCGTCGCTTTCGAGCACGAACAGGTAGTCGGCGTCGGCACGGTCGGCGTCGCCGCGGAAGGTTCTTTCCGCGGCTGCAACACGCTCGGCCAGCCGCGTTTCGTTGGGGGGCAAGGTAGTCAGGCCAGTGCCGGCACCGGCACCATGGGCCAGCTCGATCAGCGCTGGCAGGTCACTGCCGCGCACAGGGCGAACGATCATGCTTTCTCCTAAGGGCTGGCCCTGCGAGGGTCTCAAACCGGTATCAGGCGCACACTGGCGCCGTCGCTTACATTCAGCGCCTGAGCCTGGGCCGCGCTCAGCGTCAGCGGCTGGCCAGGGGCCCAGTCCAGGGTCAGCATCACGGCCCGGTAGCCCTGCAGCTGCTCGTTGCTCAGCAGGTAGGGCCGCCCGTGGCTGGGCTCCCCCTCGCCCAGGCGCACGGCCACCAAGCGGCTCTGGCCGATGGAGCGGATGCCTGATACCCGGGCATTGAGGGTGGGGCCGCCGTCGAAAATATCGATGTAGTGGTCGGTTTCGAAACCCTCACGCATCAGGATGTCGAAGGTCACCTGCGCACGCGGGTGCACTTGGCCCATGGCCTCCTGCGCGGTATCGGGCAGCAAGGGTACGTAGATGGGATAGTGCGGCATCAGCTCGGCGATGAAGGTACGGTTGTTGAGCCCGCACAGCCGTTCGGCCTCGGCATAGCTGATGTTGAAAAAATTACGCCCCACTGCATCCCAGAAGGGCGAGTCGCCGTTTTCATCGCTGTAGCCGACGATTTCGGTAACCACCGAGTCGGCGAAGCGCTCCGGGTGCGCTGCCATGAACAGCAACCGCGCGCGGGAATTGAGCTCAGCCCACGCGCTGCGCACCAGCTCAGGCACCACATAGAAGCTGGTTAACAGGCTGTTGCCGGTCAGGTCGTGGCAGGGCGAAAGCACGTGGATCTTGTTATGGATCGCCAGCTCCCGCGAGGCATGCACGAAGGTTTCGTTGCGAAAGCTGTAAAACGGCTCGCTGTACCCAGCCGACGCAACGATGGCTGAGCAGCCCATCAGCCGAGACGTGCTGAGATCTTCGAGCACGAAGAAGTAGGTTTCTTCGCCGTTGAACATCACCTCGGCCGCGAACGACGACTCCGAGGCTGCGATCTTATCGGCCAGCCGCTGAGCGTCGTTGGGCAGGGAAGTGACGCCGATGGGGCTATCGGCGGCCAGCCGCTGAACCTCTTGAAGGTCAGCCATTTGCGCAGGGCGCATCACCAGCATCGTGCCACTCCTAGAAAACAGGTTACAGGCCGGGGGTACCCCCGCCTGGGGCTCAAGCCCCGGTCAGTTCCGCCACGGCACGTTCGAAGCGGTCCAGGCCTTCGTCGATGTCCGCGTTGTCGATCACCAGGCTTGGCGCGAACCGCACCACATCCGGGCCTGCTTGCAGGATCATCAGGTCATGCTTCTCGGCCATCTTGAAGAACTCGCCTGCCTTGCCCTTCCAGGCGTCGGTGAGCACACAGCCAATCAGCAGGCCCTTGCCGCGAACTTGGCTGAAAACGCCATAACGCTCGCCGATCCCACGCAGGCGCACGTTGAAACGCTCCGCACGCGCCGTCACGCCTTCAAGCACGTGCGGGGTGTTGACCACATCAACCACCGCCTCGGCCACCGCGCAAGCCAGCGGGTTGCCGCCATAGGTGGTGCCGTGCACGCCTACGCTGAAGTGCTTGGCCAGTGCTTCACGGGTGAGCATCGCACCGATCGGGAAGCCCCCGCCCAGGCTCTTGGCGCTGGAAAGGATGTCCGGCACCACGCCGTAATTCATGTAGGCGAACAGCTTGCCGGTGCGCCCCATGCCACTCTGCACCTCGTCAAACACCAGCAGCGCATTGTGCGCATCGCACAGCGCCCGGGCACCTTCGAGATAAGCCTGGTCGGCCGGCAGCACCCCGCCCTCCCCTTGGATCGGCTCGATCACCACAGCGCAGGTTTTCTCGGAGATGGCCGCTTCAAGCGCTGCGAGGTCGTTGTAGGGCACATGGGTGATGCCTTCGATCTTCGGCCCGAAACCGTCCGAATACTTGGCCTGGCCGCCCACGCTCACGGTGAACAGCGTGCGCCCGTGAAAACTGTTGAGGCAGGCGATGATTTCGTTCTTCTCAGGCCCGAAGCGATCGTGGGCAACACGCCGTGCCAGCTTGAAGGCAGCCTCGTTGGCCTCGGCGCCGGAGTTGGTGAAAAACACCCGATCAGCGAAGGTCCCCGCCACCAGCTTCTTGGCCAGGCGCAAGGTTGGCTCGTTGGTGAACACATTGGAGACGTGCCACACCTTGTGCGCCTGTTCGGTGAGGGCCTTGACCAGCACCGGATGAGCATGCCCCAGCACGTTGACTGCGATGCCGCCGGAGAAGTCGATCAGTTCTCGGCCTGCCTGGTCCCACACACGGGAACCGGCCCCTCGCACGGGAATGAAACCGGCTGGGGCATAGGTAGGCACGATGACGTGATCGAAATCGGTGCGCTGCACCACGGGGTGCTCAACGGACATTGCAGTCTCCTGAAGCGAAACGCGCACCCTGCAGGGGTGGCGGTTGGGGAAGAAAGTGTAAGGACTGGGCGGGCAGTGGCCTTGTCGCCAGGCGACAACTTGTTACAACCTGAACCCACCACCCCACGAAGCTTATACCCAGGCGACATAAACCTACGTGAATGCGTAGTTTAAACGTTGCCAAGGGCGTTTTGAAACGGGGGATTTCAAGGGAAGCCCTCTTTGTCCGCCACCGCTCAATCCAGCACCACATGTGGCAGGAAACGGCTGCTGTCCTTGGTGATGAGGCTGTCGTCCTCGCGGATGCCGATACCCGCCGGTACATCACCCACCACCCAGGCGCCTATGAGCGTGTAGCTATCGCCGAAGCGCGGCAGCGGCGCCATGGCCTGGAGAATATAGGGCGCATCCGTGTAGGGCCCGCTTTCGGCCACGCGTTGGCCTTGCTCGGTGCACAGCTCGATGTTGGCGCCCTCGCGGGAGAAGAAAGGCTTGCGCACCCAGCCCTGCTTCACTGGCTCGCCGGGCGCTGGGTCGACGAACGCCGGCAACAGGTTCGGGTGCCCTTCGAAAAAGCGCCACAGCAGGGGCAGGATGCCCTTGTTGCTGATGATCGCCTTCCAGGCCGGCTCGACGAATTGGGTACCGCTGCCAGCGACCGCCTCGCCGAACGGCTCCTCGAAGATGTGCTCCCAGGCGTGCAGCTTGAACAGCCGGGTAATCGGCTCGCCCGAAAGGTCGATGAAGCGCCCTTGGGCATCCAGGCCGATATCCTGCAAGTCGATATGCCGCGCATCTATGCCGGCGTGCGCGGCCATGCGCCGCAAGAAGTCGGTCGTGCCGCGGTCTTCGCTGGAGCCCGCGATCGCGGAGAACCACCAGGGGCTAGCAGTGCCGAACGTCGCCAGGGCCCTGACCAGGTCTTCGGCGAGGGTGTTGAACTGGTTGGCATGCGCCGGCAGCTCGCCGCGGGCGATCTGCTCTTCCAGCCAAAGCAGTTGGATGGCGCCGGCTTCGAGCAGTGAGGTAGGCGTGTCGTAGTTAGCCTCCAGCAGCTTGGCCGGCCCGTTGCCACAGTAGGAAAAATCGAACCGCCCGTACAGATGCGGCTCGGCCCGGCGCCAGGAATCGCACACCAGGTCATGGAAGGCCGAAGGGATGGCAAGCTCGGTGAGTAATTGCTCGCTCTGCACCACGCGGTCAACGACCTCCAGGCACATCTGGTGCAGGGCGCGAGTGGGCGCTTCCAGATCCTGAGTCACCTGGCGTTCGCTGAAACGGTAGTAAGCGCGCTCATCCCAGTAACGCTCGCCGTCGAAGGTATGAAAGCCGAAGCCCTGCGCTTCAACTCGCGCCTGCCAGCCCGGGCGCTCGGCGATCGGAACCTTTTTCATGCTCAACCGCCAGAGCTGAAGCCGCCTCGAGTGGCGCTGCCCCACCCGCTGCGTGCCGTGGCCGAGCTGCCAAAGCCGCCGCGGGACACCGCCGAGCCGACAGATTCATTGCGCCCGAGCGTCGGGGGCACGTAGCTGCCAGTGCTTCGCGCCTGGGTCGAGCGGCTGAAGGTCTGGCCATTGTCCGCTTGGCGCGACAGGGTTGAGGTCGAGTACCCGCCCGCCCGGTTGCGCATGTCGTAGATGGGCTCGGAGTAATAGCGGTTACCGCCGCCGAGCATCTGGCCCAGCAACAGCCCGGTCAACAGCCCGTTGCCGCTCTCCCCCTGCGAGCGCGCCTGTTCGGCGGCCTGGCGAGGTACGTCGCCCGACATTGCCAATTCGAAGCCGCCGAGCCGCGGGACGTACTTGCCACCGGAGGTCAGCTGGCAGTAGCCGGGGACGAAGTCTTCCTCACAGGCTGCCTGATCGTCGTAGGTGGGGGCGATCTTGCGGTGATCGTCCAGCGCGTGCATGTACGCGGTGGAGCACACGTCGACCGGCACCTTGGCGTCCACACACTCCTGCACGGTTTTGAAATCCTTGCGCGCGGTGACGTTCACCGAGTCGTCACAGCCGGCCAGGGCCAGGGGCAGCGCACCCACCAGCACGAGGGTCGCGCAGCTTCGGTTTCTCATCGCTTTCTCCTTGTGCGAGGCAGGCTCAGGCCGCCGGCGTCATGCAGGCCGAATTGAGCAAGCCAATGCTGATCGCCACCGCCGCCGAATAGATGGCCGCCGCCAGCTCACCACGGGCGATACGTGCCGACAACCCTTTGACTACCAGGCTGGTGGCACCGAACGCCAGCAGTTGTACCAGCGCCGCGATCAGCACCCACACTGTGAAATCGAGCACGCTCACGCTGTAGGCGATGATGTTGCTTGCCGGCAGCGCAAAGCCTACCAGCGAGCCACCCAGTGCCACCGCCGCGGCCACGTTGTTGTCGCGAATCAATGCGAACTCACGGTGCGGCGTGATGCGGGTGTAGATGAACTGGAACAGGGCGAAGAGCACCGCCGCGACAGCGATGTAGACGATGAAGCCAAACACGGCCGTGGCATTGAGCGACAGGGCGAGTGCGTCGAGCATGGAGATGTCCTTGTCAGAGAACCTGAAGGTCAGGCAGTTGCAGGGTCACCCCCACCGCCGTGGTGAGGCTGACGTTGCCCTGCTCGTCTTCCTCGACGGAAAACAGCAGGTATTCCTTGCGGTTGACCAGGCCGATTTCGCGCGCATAAAGCATCGCGTGGTGTTTGACCGTGTAGCTGGCCTCGGGGCTGGTGACCGATTCGTGCAAGGGTACCAGTTCGGCCAACCCCATTTCACTCCCCCACTGCCGCTCGAAGCTTTCGCCTTCGTGCTCAAGCGTCGGCAAGCCGATATTGGCAGTCAGGCGCTGCAGCTCTGCCTTGCTGGTCACATTCAGCGCACTGAAGTAACCGAACAGTTGCACCTCGTCGATAGCCTCGTTGCCCGCACCGCCCATGACCACTTGCAGGTAGTAGTCTTCGTCGTCCAGGTAATAGCGCAACAGGCGGCTGCCCTGGCCCAGTTCGATGCTGCCGCGGGCGCAGATCTTTTCGTCGCCGGGGACCACGACATAGGAATGGCCGTCAAGCAGGCTTGCCAGCGACGGCGACAGGCTTGGCATGCGCCCGATGTCCAGGCCCAGGGGCCCTTCAGCCCTGGCCTGGGGCGCACCCTTTGCAACGGGTGCTTCCAGCCCCAGCATACGTTTGATCAGGCCCATGGCCTCGCTCCTCGATAAGGCGGCGCAAGCCTGGGCTCGCACCGCACCGGGTTACTGCTGTGGGTTCTGCTTGGCCTTGAGCCGGGCCAGCACGTCGGCGCCGCTGGTGGCCGAAGCGCCGATGCCAGCCTGTTGCAGGCGCCGCTCGAGGTCGCCGCCGTTGGCTGCATTGGCCAGCTCTTCGGCGGCCTCGAGCTTGGCATCGCGTTCATCCTGGCGCTGCTTGATGCGGGCCAGGGAGTCGACCGCCGTTTCCAGCTTGCCATTCGCGCCGCCGGTCGCCGTTGCGGTGGCGACCCTAGCCTGCTGCACGCTTTCCCGGGCCTTGGCCATCTCAACCTGCTGCTTGAGGCCCTTGATCTGTGCCTCAGCCTTGCTCAGTTGGGCCTGCAATGCATTGGCCTGTTGCCCGAACTGGTCGGCCAGTACCTGTTCCTGATTGCGCTGGCCTTCGATCTCGGCAACCTTGGCGGCGCATTCGGTGGCCAGGGCTTCTTCGCCCTTGTCGAGCGCGGCCATGGCCTTGCCTTCCCAGTTGGCGATGTCGTTGTTCAGCGCCTCGAGGCGCTGTTGCGACAGCTTGTGCCGCGCCTTGATGTCGACCAGCCCGTTGCGCGCTTTCAGCAGCGCAGCCTCGGCGTCACGCTGCTCCTGCTCGAGAATGCGAATGGCATTGGCGTCGACGATTGCCTCACCGGCTTCGGACACGCCGCCCCGTACGGCAGTGATGATTTTTTTCCAGATACTCATGAAAGTTGGCTCCGGTCAGGCAGTGAAATGGTCGGCGAACGCTTCGCTGGCACGTACCAGGTTTTCGGCGAGGGTATCGATTTCGTGCACGATCACCGGCAGCGGCGATTCAGCGCTCAGGGCACCGAACAGGCCGTAATAGGCAGTGCCGCCGACCTGCTCGATGCACACCGACGAGAGCGGGAACAGCTCGCGGCTGCGCAGTACGGTGTCATTGAAGGCGGCGCGGTCGTTGACCTTGCTCGCTTCCACCAGCAGGCCGTCGACCAGTACCTGATCGCCCGAGATGGCCAGCTCCAGGGCGAAGCCATGAAGGTTGAGCCGCAGCACTGGCGCCGGGCCCTCCTGCAGAGCAAGCGCCAAGGCGCCGCTGGTCACCCGTTCGTGTTGTTGCAAGGCTTGGTGCAGCGAGGTGATGGACCACACTGAGGTGTCGCTCATGAGCACTCCTTTCTTCTGCGATGGCGCGTGAGGGCGCCTGGCTGGAATGGCGGGTTAACGGTGTTCGAGAACCCTTTCCTTGTGCGCGCAAACTACAGTGCTGCGGTGTGCCTGAAAAGCTCGACGCTATCGAGGGCTGGCTTTTCCTGACGGAAAATCATGACAAGATTGGTCAGCCACGCTCTGCCGGGGCCGATGCGAGCTCGAACGGGCTGCCGCCGCGGCGCTGGTTGCGATCCTCGCGGGGGGTCGCACCGAAGAAATTTCGATAGGCGCTGGAGAAATGCGGGCCGGAAGAGAAGCCGCACGACAGGCCGATCTGGATGATCGACTTGCTGGTCTGCAATAGCATCTGCCGTGCCTTGTTCAAACGCAGCTCCAGGTAGTACTGGCTTGGCACGCGGTTCAGGTATTGCTTGAAGATCCGCTCGAGCTGCCGCCGGGATACGCATACATGCTGGGCGATTTCGTCGGTTGTGAGCGGCTCCTCGATATTGGCCTCCATCAACACCACCGCCTGGGTCAGTTTGGGGTGGCTGGAGCCCAGTCGATTCTGCAGAGGAATGCGCTGGCGCTCGCCCCCTTCGCGGATGCGCTCCACCACCAGCTCTTCAGAAACTGCGCCAGCGAGCTCGTTGCCGTGGTCACGCGCGAGCATCGCCAGCATGAGATCGAGCACGGCAATGCCACCGCAGGCGCTCAAACGGTCGCGATCGCAATCGAACAAGTGGCTGGTGCCGATGACCTTGGGAAAACGCTCAGCGAAGTCGTCCTGCCAACGCCAATGCACCGCTGCCCTGTAGCCATCGAGCAGGCCCAACTGGGCCAGCGGGTAGATCCCGGCGCCAAGCGCGCCCATTACGCAACCGCCGCGCGCCAGCTGCTTGAGCGCAGTGCCCAGCGCCGACGGCAAGGCTTGGGGTGGTTCGTCGGCCACCAGAAACAGCCGCTGGCAGCCCTCCAGCGCACCGGCCCACGGCCCACCAGGCAGCTGCCAGGCCGCTGCTGCGGGCTGCTGCGCCTGGAAGAACGACAGCTCATACGACACATCCGGATGCACCCTGCCCGCGACCTCCAGCGCTTCTTCGGCCAGGGCCAGGGTCATGGGCCTGGTGCCGGGCCAGATAAGAAAACCGATTCGCTGAGGGGTCATGGGGCGATTACGCTCACTGGCTGAAGCCGACTATTTAAGACTACCGGAAAGAAATTGGCGCAGCCGCGCCGATTTCGGGTCGCTCAATACCTCGCGAGGTGCGCCCTGCTCTTCGATCAGGCCCTGGTGCAGGAAGATCAACTGATTGGAGACTTCCCGCGCGAACCCCATCTCGTGGGTCACAACCACCATGGTGCGCCCTTCGCGGGCCAGCGACTGCATCACCCCGAGCACATCGCCGACCAGCTCTGGGTCCAACGCGGAGGTGGGTTCGTCGAACAGCATCACTTCAGGCTCCATGGCCAACGCACGGGCAATTGCTACACGCTGCTGCTCACCACCGGACATGTGCGCAGGGTAGGCGGCCTTGCGATGGGCAACGCCCACCCGGCCCAGGTAATGCTCGGCGCGTTCTCTGGCCTCGGCCTTGCTTACGCCCAGCACCTGTACGGGCGCCTCCATGACGTTTTCAAGTGCACTCATGTGGGCCCACAGGTTGAAATGCTGGAACACCATCGACAGCCGCGAGCGCATGCGCTGCAACTGGCCCCGATCAACTGCCCGCAGCGAGCCATCCTTGCCCGGCGCCAGCCTGAGCGCCTCGCCATTGAGGCTGATGCTGCCGGCGTGGGGCTGCTCCAGCAGGTTGATGCAACGCAGGAAAGTGCTCTTGCCCGAACCACTGGAGCCGATGATGCTGATCACATCGCCGGCCCCGGCCGCGAGCGAGACGCCCTTGAGCACTTCGTTATCGCCGAAGCGCTTGTGCAGGTCCCGGACCTGAAGCTTGTACATAGGGTTGTTATCCGTCGATTCAGTCACTGAGCAGCCGCCCTTCACGCAACGGCTGCGCGCCCGCCACCTTGGCCAGCCAAACGCCAGGCTGTGCGTAGCGCAGCCGCTCCACGGCGAACAGCACCCCGGGGATGGTCGAGCGCACTACTGTGGCCCGGTCGGCAAGTGGGTCGACCACTTCGAACAGCGCATCGCCTGGCTGCACATGGGCACCCGGCTGGCTCAGGTAGCTGACGACCCCGGCATGGGGTGGGTAATACAATTGAGTACCGGCAAATGGCAGCCCTTCACACGCTGGCCCGGCCGCCGCAGGTGCATCACCGGCAATCAGCCCCTGCTCGGTGAGAAACGCGAGAATGCCACGCGCGTGAGCGTCTGCCTGGCCAGGCGCGGTATCGGCCTGCCCGCCCAATTCGAGGGTGGTCGCCAGGCACGCTAGCGGCACATGGTCGAAATGGCGAGACAGCCGCAGCCAGGGTAGCGAACAAGCCTCGTCGAAGCTGCTGCCGCCGGAGTCCTCGGCCAGCAGGCCAACCGCCATTCCCAAGTGAGCGGCCAGCGAGCGCCATTGCGGCCAGTGCTGCGGCAAGGCGTACATGTGCAGGGCGGCCTCGGCGTCGCAGTGCAGATCGAGCACGATGTCGGCGTCGCAGGCATGGCTGAGCAGCAGGCGCTGCAACCCTTCAAGCGCACTGCTAGGCGCACGCAGGCTCGCCAGGTGCTCACGCATGGCTTGGCGGATCAACTGGGTGTTGGCACGTGGGTCGTCGCCCAGGCGCCCTTCCAGCAGGTCGGCCACCGGCGCGGAGAGCTCGACGAAATCCCGATTGAAATTGCGCCCACTGCCCTGCTCGAAACGCCCTTGGTGCACCCCTTGGAGTAACTGGCCAAGGCCCAGCGGGTTGGCCACAGGCACCAGCTCGACGGTGCCCAGCAGACGCTGCTGCCCTTCGAGCTCGGCCAACTGCCGCTTCAGCGACCAGGCCGTACGCATGCCCGGGAGCTCGTCGGCATGCAAGCTGGCCTGGATGTAGGCCTTGCGCTCGCCCTGGCCAAAGCGGAACACACTCAAAGTGCGCTCGGTACCCAGGCTGCTCCAGGGCAGGCGGTGATCGATTCGTTGCATGGTTCAGCCCCTGCGCGGAGAAAGGTAAGCCAGCCAGCGGCGCTCGGCCAGGCGAAACAGCCGCACGAGCAGCAGCGTCAAGGCCAGGTAGAAGGCACCGGCGGTCACATAGGCTTCGAACGGCAGGTAGTACTGCGCGTTCACTGCCCGTGCCGCACCAGTGAGGTCCATCAGCGTGACGATCGAGGCCAGGCTGGTGGTTTGCAGCATCATGATGACCTCGTTGCTGTACTGCGGCAGCGCACGGCGCAGCGCCGAGGGCAGCAGAATACGCCGGTACATCGTGGCCGGCGACATGCCCATGGCCCTGGCCGCCTCCACCTCGCCAGGCGGTGTCGCACGCAGGCTGCCCGCGATGATTTCGGCGGTGTAGGCACTGGTGTTGATGGCAAAGGCAAGGCAGGCACAGAAGGTCGCACTCGACAGCCACGGCCACAGGACGCTCTGGCGTACCGCCTCGAACTGCGCCAGGCCGTAATAGATCAGAAACAGCTGCACCAACATCGGTGTGCCGCGGATCACGTAGGTGTAGCACCAGGCTGGCAGGTTCACCCAGCGGCGAGACGACACCCGCATCAATGCCAGCGGTAGCGCTACCAGCAACCCGAATGCCAGCGCGATTGCCAGCAGCTTGAGGGTTTCGAGCAGCCCGGCCAAATACATCGGCAGGCTCGCCCACACAATGGTGTAGTCGAAGATCACAGGCTCACCTCCTTCACGCCATGGCTGTAGCGCCGCTCGACCCATTTGAGCAGCAGCAGCGAGACGCTGGTAATCACCAGGTACAGTGCCGCTACCGTCAGATAGAAGGTAAAGGGCTGGCGGGTGGCATCGGCTGCCTGCTTGGCCTTGAACATCATGTCCTGCAGGCCGACCACGCTGACCAGTGCAGTGGCCTTGGTCAGTACCAGCCAGTTGTTGGTGAAGCCCGGCAGCGCAAGGCGAATCATCTGCGGTACCAGCACCCGAAAGAACACCTGCATAGGGCGCATGCCATAGGCCACGCCCGCTTCGGCCTGGCCGGCGGGAATCGCCAGGAAGGCACCGCGGAAGGTTTCGCAGAGGTAAGCGCCAAAAATGAAGCCCAGGGTGAAGATGCCGCAGGCCAGCGGATCGAGATCGATGTAGTCGTCATGGCCGAGCATCGGCGCAACCCGGTTGAGCAGGTCCTGGCCGCCGTAGAAGATCAACAGGATCAGTACCAGGTCGGGTATACCCCGTATCACCGTGGAATACACATCGCCCAGCCAGGCCAATGGCCGGATCGGTGAAAGCCGCAGCGCGGCGCCCAGCAGGCCCAATGCGATCGCCAGTGCCATCGAGGCCAGCGCCAACTGCAGCGTCAGCCCCACGCCCTCGACGATCAATGCCCCATAACCACTCAGCATGGCCGCACACCTTCAAAGCCCATCGACATGGCGGTCACTGGCCGTAGATGTCGAAATCGAAGTACTTGTCCTGGATCTGCTTGTAGGTGCCGTTGGCGCGGATGGCCTCCAGGGCGCTGTTGAGGGCCTCGAGCTGCTCTTTGCTGCCCTTGCGCACGGCAATGCCCACACCGTCGCCGAAGTACTGCGGGTCGGTGAAGGCCGGGCCTGCAAAGGCGAAGCCCTTGCCGGCGTCGGTTTTCAGGAAACCATCCTGCAGCAGGGTAGCGTCGGCCAGGGTGCCGTCGATGCGACCGGCGGCCAGGTCCAGGTAGATTTCGTTTTGCGAGCTGTAGGGCGCTACTTCAACCCCCTTGGGCGCCAGCACTTCGCGGGCGAAACGCTCGTGAATCGAGCCGCGCTGCACCCCAACCTTTTTGCCGGCCAGGCCCGCGAGGTCATCGCCTACGGTCGCGCCCTCCTTCATTACCAAGCGAGCCGGAGTGCTGTAGTACTTGTTCGTGAAATCCACGGACTTCTTGCGATCGTCGGTAATCGACATCGACGACAGGATCGCATCGATCTTGCGTACCTTCAGCGCCGGGATCAGGCCGTCGAATTCCATTTCTACCCACTGGCACTGGGTGTTCATCTGCTTGCACAGGGCGTTGCCGATGTCGTAGTCAAAACCGGTGATCTGCCCATCGGGCGTCTTGGAGGCGAAGGGTGGGTACGCGGCTTCGATACCGATTCGCAGCGGGCGGTCAGCGGCAGAAACGCCGAACGACAGGACGGACAGCGCCAAGGCGCCCAGCAGGGCGAGCTTTTTCATCGGAACACTCCAGAAAGGCAGAACGCGCCAGCCAAGGGCATTGGCTGGGCAAGGTAATCAGGGGCGGGGTTGCCCGCGAAAGGGGCGCATTTTAGCGGCGGAGAGGCGACAACATATTGCGTTTAAGCGACAACTTGTTACAGAGCACTAAATCGAAGCCCACGCTCCTATTGACCAGGTGCGTGGGCCTGCGCTAGTGGTGCCAAGGCTCAGGCCGAGGCTTTGCTCATCTGTTTGTGGGTATCGATCAGGTGTTGCACCACCCCAGGGTCGGCCAGTGTGGAGATGTCCCCGAGCGCGTCGTACTCGCCCGTGGCGATCTTTCGCAGGATACGCCGCATGATCTTGCCCGAGCGGGTTTTCGGCAGCCCTGGCGCCCACTGGATCACATCCGGCGAGGCAATCGGGCCGATTTCCTTGCGTACCCAGTTTTTAAGCTCCATACGCAGCGCCTCGTTGGGCTCTTCGCCACCGTTGAGGGTCACGTACACATAGATGCCCTGACCCTTGAGGTCATGCGGCACGCCAACCACTGCAGCCTCGGCGACCTTCGGGTGGGCGACCATGGCGCTTTCGATCTCGGCCGTGCCCATGCGGTGCCCGGAGACATTGAGTACGTCATCGACCCGGCCGGTGATCCAGTAATAGCCATCTTCGTCTCGGCGTGCGCCGTCGCCGGTGAAGTACATGCCCCGGAAGGTTTTGAAATAAGTGTCGACGAAGCGGTCATGGTCACCGTACAGCGAGCGCGACTGGCCTGGCCAGGAGTCCAGAATCACCAGGTTGCCTTCGGCAGCGCCCTCGATGATGTTGCCCAAGTTGTCCACCAGCGCCGGTACCACGCCGAAGAACGGGCGGGTCGCCGAGCCGGGCTTGAGCGCAGTGGCACCCGGCAGCGGGCTGATCAGGATGCCGCCGGTTTCGGTCTGCCACCAGGTGTCGACGATCGGGCAACGCTCCTTGCCCACGGTTTTGTAGTACCAGCCCCAGGCTTCAGGGTTGATCGGCTCGCCGACCGAGCCCAACAAGCGCAGGCTGGAGCCATCGGCGCCCCGTACGGCCGCGTCACCCTCGGCCATCATCGCACGCACTGCAGTCGGGGCAGTGTAGAGGATGTTGACCTTGTGTTTGTCGACCACCTGCGCCACGCGGGTGATGTCGGGGTAGTTGGGGACCCCTTCGAACAGCAAGGTGGTGGCGCCATTGGCCAGGGGGCCGTAGACGATATAGCTGTGCCCGGTCACCCAGCCCACGTCGGCGGTGCACCAGTACACCTCGCCTGGGCGGTAGTCGAAGACCCGCTCATGGGTGAGCGCGGCATACAGCAGGTAGCCACCTGTGGTGTGCAGCACGCCCTTGGGTTTGCCGGTGGAGCCGGAGGTGTAGAGGATGAACAGCGCTTCCTCGGCGCCCATCTCCTTGGGTGCGCAGGTGGAAGACGCCACTTCGAGCAACGCGTGGTACCAGATGTCGCGGTGGCGGTTCCACTCGATCTCGCCACCGGTGCGCCGGCAAACGATGACCTGCTGCACGGTAAAGGTATCGGGGTTGGTCAGGGCCTTGTCAACGTTGGCCTTGAGCGGGATCTTGCGGCCGCCGCGCACGCCCTCGTCGGCGGTGATGACCACCTTCGAGCCGCAGTCGATGATGCGCCCGGCCAAGGCTTCGGGAGAGAACCCGCCGAAGACTACCGAATGGATGGCGCCGATCCGGGCACAGGCCAACATGGCGACCACGGCCTGGGGAATCATTGGCATGTAGATGGTGACGACGTCGCCGCGGTGCACATCCTGCCCGCGCAGGGCGTTGGCGAACTTGCATACTTCTTCGTGAAGCTCACGGTAGGTGATGTTGCGGCTTTCGCTTGGGTCGTCGCCTTCCCAGATGATCGCCACCTGGTCACCCCGCTCGGCCAAGTGGCGGTCGAGGCAGTTATAGGCCACGTTCAGAGTGCCGTCAGCGAACCATTTGATGTCGACGTGGTGATCGTCGAAAGAGGTCTGCTTGACCTTGGTGAACGGCTTGATCCAGTCAAGGCGCTTGGCCTGGTCGCGCCAGAAGCCGTCCGGGTTGATCACCGACTGTTGATACATGGCCTTGTAGGCCGCCTCGTCGGTGAGGGTGTTCTTGGCCACCTCGGGAGGTACGGGATACAGGGAAGCCGCAGTCATCGCTTTACACCTCGGGGCAATCATTGTTTTTGTATGGTTTCGTTTTTAGCGGAGTCAATCGCTGGCGAGCCATTCGACCATGGTCTTATGAACCTTCGATCATAGCCAATATCCCACTACGGCAAACAAACAGCGCTATTCATGTAATACAAACAAACCGCTGCGGCACGGCACGATTTGCGGCCCTGGGGCGAAACCGCCCGCACCTGGAGCCTGGATATGCCGACACATCCACAGATCAATCTGGAAGAAATGCACCTTACGGTCACGCATCCCCCCAGCCTTTCCCTGCGCGACGACCTCGAAACACTCTTGGTACACCTCGATATCCTGTTCCCGCCCGAGCAGAAGTTCCCCCCTGCGCTCAATGACACCGCTGTTTCGACGGCCACTGAGGCCGCGTTGGCAGCAACTTCCGCGGCCGACCATCTGATCACGACGTTCAACCTGCCGGCAGGAACGCCCCTGACACTTGCCGACCGGAAAACCCTCGCCAGGCATTTATGTACGTCTCTTTTCCCCCAAAGCACCAGGCCTTGGCTGGACCAGCTGGCCGCGTCGGCTGCAGCCACCTCGGGCTATCGCATCGCTTACCTGGCCCAACTGCTGGCCCCGATGATGCCGGGATGGTTCCGACGGTATTCGCCCAGGCCCGCGTTCGCAGTGGCCGCTTTGCTGCTCGAGCGGGCCACCACCCAGGCACCACCTGCGGCCAACTACTCACTGGATGTGGCCGACACGCTCGATCTGCCCCCGTTGGTGGCTTTTATCCTGGGTGAACCGCTTCACACCGCCAAGGCGCTTTTGAACGCTCTGGACATCGACACCTACGGGGTCGCGTCTTATTTGCGACCACTGACTGCAGCTGAAAGGCGCGCCGGTATCCAGCCTTTTAGTGCCGGTGAGCGCCGGGTGGACCCTGCGCTGCCGCCCGGCTACGAACACCAGGCGGTAGACGCACTGTTGTGCTCGCCGGCGTTCGAGCGTTGGGCCGAGCGCTTGGCCGGCCAGGCGGGGTGGTCGGTAGAGGCCCAGGCATGGCCCGCCAACCGCGCCTTGGGGGTGCAATCGATCGTAGAAACGCTCTACCCGATAGCCGATCGCAAGCCTGGGCAGATCATGGGTTTTGAACTCTTCCCCGGCGACTACCAACCCGTCAGCTTCCGGGAAATCCGAATCGACCTCACTAACCATATCCTCGACAGGCTGGGCTGCCGCCTTGTGCAGGCACAGGTGGCGATGCACTTGTTGCTCAGGAGCCTGGCACCTGAATTACTCATCGATGACGCCCCGGAGCAATGGGCCCACCGCCCGGACCTGCAGTGGGTATCACTGCGTCTGGGCACCCAAGCACTGCTGGGCAGTGACAAGCCCTTGAGCTTCGCCGCCGCCATGAGTGCCATGGAGCAGGCGATGGCGGATGGCGAGCCGGCTGCGTGCGACCCGAAGCGGTTCAGCGAGGTTGCTTGGGAATGGGCCCTCATCAACCAAGTGATAGACCCGGACGACCCGCAACTCGACGACCCGCAGCACTTTGCCGAACAGCACCTGCTTCAAGCGTTGACCCTGGAACGGCTGGCCTTCCCGCCCGACCGCGTTCAGGAAGCGGCCCGGCGCCTGCTCGCGGCCGGCGTCACAGGTGATCAATTGCCTGATCTTACCCGCCGCTATCTGGAAAGCAGCGGCCCCTTCGAGCTGGCAGCGCCGTCAAGGCAGGTCCTGGGCGATATCAACCCGTGGTTCGATGCCCAGTTCGACGCTTACCTGCTCGAAGCGCGCGGTGTGTTCGAAAGTGCGATCAAGCGGCTGCTGGCCCTGATGCCCTCGGCACACGCGCAGCGCCTGAAAACGCTTCCTGGCACCGCCTATGCACTGGCGTGGCCCCATTATCGGCGCGAAGGCCCGGCTCCCGGCTTCGGCGACTCCCCGGAGGAGATGTGGGAATACGTGACGGCCACCGACGGGGTGCTGGTACACCTGGCCGATACAACGGCGCAGCATGTATACGAGTTGTTTCCCGAAAAGCTGGCGTTCCGCTACTTCACGCTCAGCGCCGAACAAACGCTCGATTGTCCCGAGACGTGCTCACAGTCAGATCTACTGCTACATCACCTCAACGAAAGTTCGCCGGTCGAGTACCTGGGGCATCCTCTGCCCTATCGGGCGGCTGACTTTCCCAGGCTGTGCCATGCGACCCCGTTGGCCGGCGACGGCACAAGCGCCGCGCTCGAAGCGCTCTACGGGCAGCATGTCGCATTGGCCAATCAAGCCTCGTTGCGTGCGGTAGCTCGCGGCCTGACACCGACCGAACTGGCGCTGGAGCGCCAACGCAGCCGTTCCAATGCCGAATATGCCTGGTCACTGATCAAGGCCACGGTCCCTTTAGCCAGTTGCTTCGACGTCCAGACAGCGGGCGATGCCGCGTCGTGTGCCTTCGACGGAGTGACGGGCCTCGGTGCTGCGGTCAGGGCGGCCAGCGCATCGATCAAGGCCGGCCACCGGTTGCTCGCCGCCGGCGCCGCTTTCAAAGCCACGCGCTACCGAGACATTGCACGCATTCACAGCGCCTGGGCCGCCGCTCAACCCACTGCCCCCATTCCCCATTCATACCGCGCCTTGCGGCGAGTGGTCGGTACGCCGCAACCGAACGTCGCGGCCCAAGCCCTGGTGGATGGCCACCTGCAGGAAATACAGCAGGGCACGCCCGCACGGCTGATCGAAAGCAGCGCGGCAATGCCTTATGGGCCGGCACTGGAACACGTGCAGCACACAGGAGGTGGGTGGGTCAGCACGCAGTCCAATGCAAGGCCTGGATTAACACCCGGAGCATTCGCCCTGCGCCCCACTCCCTACAACGAACCCACGGTTGTGGTCCAGGGCATGCCCCCACCCCGCCAGATCTTTCGTGGCGATGGCGTCGCCGACCTGCTCGTGAATAACCGGCCCTACCGCTACCGCTACGGCCAAGCCGAAGGAAGGGCAGTCAGGGTCGATCACAATGATCTGCCAGGCGCGACGACCTCACCTTATCAAATGCCTGAGCCGGGCCCGTTGCCCTACCCGGCTCATCCTTCTTCAGCCTCGCTGGCGCTTTGCTTTCATCTCAAGCCGGTGGCTTACGATCTACCGTTTACCGGCCAGAAGCTCAGCCGCGCCTTCATGGCCAGGCGCATCGAAACCGTGCCGGCGTACTACCGCAGTGGTGATATCAACGAACATCTGCTGGGCCAGGTGTTCGTGATCGACAATCGGCTGGTGAGCTACGTGGACCATGTGGTACCCGCCAAAGGCCACCGCCCGGCCAGCATCCAAGGCAAGAAACTCGAAGCCATTGCACCGGGGCAAGCGCCCGTCAGGCTCAACCTGCCGGGGGCGATTCGCTACCGGGACCAGCTTGACCTGCATTTAACGAGCGAATTCGAGTTTGGCCTGCAGGCGTCGGTCCCTGTATCGACCCTTCAGGCCTTCGCCCGCGACTGCCCAGTGGTTCGCCTAGGCAGCTTCGTCCAAGGCATCCGGGACCGCCGCACCCTGCGAGCGTTGATCGTGAACAAGCACACCCAGCCACAGCTGGTGGTAGAAGCTGACACCGGTGTCTTCTACGCCACTTCCTACCGAGAACCTGCGTGGTACAGCAGCCGCGTGGACGCGCTCGCAAACGGCCCATCCGCGACGGTGGAACAGTACGGCCCCCTACGACTAAGCCGCACCAGAGACACTGAGCTGATCAATGCCTATCTGGATGCAAGCGAAACTTACCGAGTTGTCGCCACGCGCAGCACGTTGGACTCGGACATTTCGAACATCACCACCTTGCTGGCCGACTGGATTCTTCACCGCCGAGCGATTCACCATGGCGATCCGACGATCGCGCTGGATGATCTGATGGAGCTCAACCAGGCCGACCTTGTGCAATGTGCACAAAACATACTGGCACGTGGCATCGAGCAGGACATTCTGGTGGGCTCCTCTGGCAGGCGGCTGACGGGGCTGGTGCGTTCGATAATCCCTGACTGGGCAATTTTGACGGCGCGGCCACCACTGGCCCAACAACAACATATCGAGACGTTGACCCGCCTACTGCCGGTCACCGGCCGCGTGCGGCTGCCAGCGCTCCCCGTGCTCACACCCGAGCGCATAGCGACTCAAGAGGTCGTCGAAGCGCTGCGCCTGCACTTGGGCGGGGCTAACCTGGCCTATGCCAAGGTGGTCTTGCGCAATGGCGAGCAACGCGTTTACTACGCCCTTTCAGGCGGCCGTGCGCACCGCGCGTTGGTGATTGCACCCAATGCGCAAGCCGGCACTGCCTACATCGATGCTCGAGCAATCATGACCGACCTGCCGCCAGACACGCGCTTCACCGAACTGCCTGTGCTACGCGGGGCCCCCGATTTCCGGCCACATGATCACAGCCGGGGCCTGGACTCCGAGCGCATGATCGCCAGTGTGATCAACCGCGACCTGCTCCTGTCTGCCGATCAGGTGCAATCGATCGATGTCTTCTCCCTGTTCGACACCTGTCGCTCCTGCGGCGGCTTCGTACTGCCACGGCTGCGTTTGGATTACCCAGAGGCACAATTCAGCATTAGCTGGCTTATCCCTTACGGCTAACCAGCCCCCCGGCCGCTTGGCTGCAGCATGTGCAGCCAAGCGGCGCTATCATGGGCGGCTTACGCGTCTACTGGAACCGCTCATGCCCGACACCCATGCAACGTCACTCTCGGTCACCCTGCGAGTGATGTCGATCGTGCTGTTCACCTTCGCCGGCTACCTGAATATCGGTATCCCCCTGGCCGTGCTGCCAGGCTTCGTGCACTCGACGCTGGGCTACGGTGCTGTGCTGGCAGGCTTGGTCATCAGCGTCCAATACCTGGCAACGCTGGTCAGCCGCCCCTTCGCCAGCCGCGTGATCGACAACAGAGGCTGCAAGAAAGCGGTGATCTACGGGCTTTTCGGCTGCGCCGGCAGTGGCCTGTTCATGTTGTTGGCCGCGCTGCTACAGCAATGGCCGGCCTGGAGCCTGGGTTGCCTGTTCGTCGGGCGAGTTGCGTTGGGTGGGGCTGAAAGCCTGGTCGGCTCCGGCGCCATAGGCTGGGCAATCGGCCAGTTGGGCGCGGCGCACACCGCCCGGGTGATTTCCTGGAACGGCATCGCCAGCTATGGCGCACTGGCCATTGGTGCACCGCTGGGCGTGGTGCTGGCCGAGCACATGGGCATCTGGAGCATAGGCCTGAGCATCCTGCTGGTCAGCGCTGCCGGCCTTGCACTGGCTTGGCGGCGGGTGGGTGCACCTATCGTTTCAGGCGAGCGGCTACCGTTTCTCCATGTGCTGGGGCGGGTGTTCCCCCACGGCATGGGGCTGGCGCTCGGCGGCGTCGGCTTTGGCAGCATCGCAACCTTCATCACCCTCTATTTCGGCAGCAAGCAGTGGCCCAACCCCGCGCTGTGCCTGACCCTTTTTGGCGGTTGCTTCATCTGCGCACGGCTGCTGTTCGGCAACATGATCAATCGCCTGGGCGGTTTTCGCGTGGCCATGGCCTGCTTGAGCGTTGAAACCCTTGGCCTGTTGCTGTTGTGGCTGGCACCTGACGTGCAGTTGGCGATGCTCGGCGCCGCCCTGACAGGCTTCGGCTTCTCGTTGGTGTTCCCGGCCATCGGCGTCGAAGCAGTGAACCTGGTGCCCGCGTCCAGCCGGGGGGCCGCAGTCGGGGCCTATTCGCTGTTCATCGACCTCTCATTGGGCATCACCGGCCCCCTGGCAGGCGCGGTGGCTTCCCACTTCGGCTTCGTGTCGATATTCCTGTTCTCGGCAATGGCCTCGGCGCTTGGCCTGGGTGTCTGCATATTGCTCTATCGCCAGGCGCTGCGGGCTCACGCTCAATAGTCGACCTTGCCCCGCCCAGCCTTGACGTCGCCCCGCCGGCTCTTGCCATCGAGCCGGCGGGCCTTCGAGGCCCGGGTGGGCTGGGTAGGCCGGCGCTTTTTCTGCACCACAGCCGCCGCAACCACCAACTCGCGCAAACGTGCCTGGGCGTCGGCAAGGTTCTTTTCCTGGGTGCGGAACTGCTGCGCCTTGATCACCACGACACCGTCTTCGGTGATGCGGCTGTCGCGCAGCGCAAGCAGCCGCTCCTTGTAGAAGGGCGGCAGGCTGGACGCCTGAATGTCGAAGCGCAGGTGCACGGCACTGGAGACTTTGTTCACATTCTGCCCGCCCGCCCCCTGGGCGCGAATCGCCGACCACTGAATCTCATGGTCGGGAATGCTCACCAGGCTCGAGATTTCTACCGCCATATTCAGGCCCTGTGCCTCACCCTGTGAATGATATACATCGCCGTTACCCACACCGGCATCGCATAGGCCGACACCCGGATACCGTCGATCATCAGCATGATCACCAGTATCAACACCACGAAAGCCAGCACCAGGTAATTACCCCAGGGGTAGAACAGTGCAGGGAACAAAGGTTTCCAACCCGGCTCACGGCGCAGCGCTCGGCGAAACGCCAGGTGCGACAGTGCGATCATCGCCCAGTTGATCACGAGCGTGGCCACCACCAGGCTCATCAACAATTCCAGGGCATCGTGCGGCACGAAGTAGTTCAGCGCGACGGTGAATGCAGTCACCGTCGCGCTCGCCAGGATCGCCAGCACCGGCACGCCACGCGCGTCGATCAAGCCCAAGGCCCGCGGCGCATCGCCCTGGGCGGCCATGCCCACCAGCATGCGCCCATTGCAGTAGGTGCCGCTGTTGTAGACCGATAGCGCTGCGGTAAGCACCACGAAATTGAGCAGATGGGCAGCGTTGCTGCTGCCCAACATCGAGAAGACCTGCACGAAGGGGCTGCTGCCGTAGCTGTCGCCATTGGCAGTGAGGGTTTCGACCAACGCATTCCAGGGCGTGAGTGAGAGCAGGATCGCCAGCGAGCCGATGTAGAAGATCAGGATGCGCCAGATCACCTGGTTGATCGCTTTGGGGATCACCTGCCGCGGCTGGTCGGCCTCGGCAGCAGTGAACCCGAGCATCTCAAGGCCACCGAAGGAAAACATGATGAACGCCAGGGCCATCACCAGCCCGGCCAGCCCATGGGGGAAGAAACCGCCATAAGCCCAGAGGTTGCTCACAGACGCCTGCTCGCCGCCGTGGCCGCTGAGCAGCAACCAGGCGCCCAGCCCGATCATGCCCACCACCGCCACCACCTTGATGATGGCAAACCAGAACTCCGCTTCGCCAAACACCTTGACGTTGGCCAGGTTGATCGCCGTGATCAGGACGAAAAAACCCGCTGCCGATACCCAGGTAGGCACCTCAGGCCACCAGAACTGGATGTATTTACCCACGGCGGTGAGCTCGCTCATGCCCACCAGCGTATACAGCAGCCAGCAATTCCAGCCCGCAAGAAAGCCTGGGAAGGCGCCGCCGTATTTGTGCGCGAAATGGCTAAAGGAGCCGGCGACGGGCTCCTCGACGATCATTTCGCCCAACTGGCGCAGGATCAGGAACGCAATCACGCCACACAGGGCGTAGCCGAGGATCATCGACGGGCCAGCGCTTTCGAGCACGCCGGCCGAGCCCAGGAACAGGCCGGTGCCGATGGCGCCGCCCAGAGCGATGAGCTGGATGTGGCGGTTTTTCAGGCTGCGCTGCAAGCCGCCCGAGGAAGAAGGTTGTGAACTCACAAGGGTGTCGCCTATGGGGATTCAAGCCTTTGGCGCCGGCTGCAGCGGTGCCGTCAGAAGGCGCAAAATGCGCCGGCCGCGCAGTTTACACAACGCGGCCGGGCAGGGTTCAACAAGGGTGGTGCAAGGTGCTTCGATCAGCCGCGCGGCGGTTTGCGCTTACCGCGCACATCACTCGGGCGTTCTGCCACTTGTGAACCCCGAGGCTTGCGAGGTGCAGCCTTGCCAGCTGCCGGCTTGCCTTCCGCGGCCTTGCGCTCGCCGCCTTCATGGGCCGGGCGCAGTTGGCGAACCCGCTCACCACGGCCCAACGGCCGCGACGCCTTGCGCTGCAGGCGCTCCAGCTTTTCCTTGTCGCGACCGGGCTGCGACGGCAGCGCCACCGGCTTGAGGCCCACTTCGGCAGCCAGGATGTCGATCTCACCCTGGCTCATTTCACGCCAGCGGCCCATCGGCAGGTCGGAGTTCAGAAACACCGGGCCGAAGCGCACACGCTTGAGGCGGCTGACCACCAGACCCTGAGACTCCCAGAGGCGGCGCACCTCGCGGTTGCGGCCTTCCATCACCACGCAGTGGTACCAATGGTTGAAGCCGTCGCCGCCCGGGGCTTCCTGGATATCGGTGAACTTGGCCGGGCCGTCCTCGAGTTCGACACCTGCCTTGAGGCGCTCGATCATTTCATCGGTGACCTCGCCACGCACACGCACCGCGTACTCGCGGTCCATCTCGTAGGAAGGGTGCATCAGGCGGTTGGCCAGCTCGCCGTCGGTGGTGAACATCAACAGGCCAGTGGTGTTGATATCGAGGCGGCCAACGTTGATCCAACGGCCCTCGCGCGGGCGCGGCAGGCGGTCGAACACCGTCGGGCGGCCTTCGGGGTCGTCGCGTGTGCAGATCTCGCCGTCAGGCTTGTTGTACATCACGACGCGGCGCACGTGCTCGGTGGCCTTTTCGCGCTTGATCAACTGGCCGTCGACGCTGATGGCATCGAGCGAATCGACGCGCTGGCCCAGGTTGGCGACCACGCCATTGACCTTGATACGGCCTTCGCTGATCCATGCCTCGACGTCACGGCGTGAGCCGACGCCGATACGGGCCAGTACTTTTTGCAGTTTTTCGCCCGAAGGCGGGATGACGACGGCGTCGTCGGAATGCTGTTCAGCCATGAGTGAGCACCTCCCGGTGTGTGAGCTGTAAAGGGGCGCGCATCATACGCTGCGAACAACGCCTGCGCATCCTGATTGTGGCCTTATTGCGCAGGTTCGTCGGGCCGGTCGTCGGCCGGCGCATCACTGGCAGGCTCCGGGTCGGTTTCGGGTGCAGGGCGCAGCAGGTCATCGAAGTCGGTCTTGATGCCCTGCTCCATGGTGTCGAGCTCAGCCAACAGTGTGCGAAAGCTCGTATGCTCGCGGGCCTCGCCCCCGGCTTGCCCCTCGACCTCCTCGCCTTCCAGCGCAAGGCTTGCATCGGCCAGCGCCTGCAAATGGGCAGGCACCGGCGCATCCTCATCGCCTTCCTCCGGCACCAGCTGTGGCTCCAGCTCGCGCAGTTCGGCCAGCGGTGGCAGGTCTTCCAAGCTCTTCAGATTGAAATGGTCGAGAAACGCCTTGGTGGTGGCGAACATTGCAGGGCGGCCGGGCACGTCCCGATACCCCACCACGCGAATCCACTCGCGCTCCACCAGGGTCTTGACGATATTGCTGTTAACCGCAACCCCCCGGACGTCTTCGATTTCCCCCCGGGTGATGGGCTGGCGATAGGCGACCAGTGCCAGCGTCTCGAGCAAGGCGCGTGAATAGCGCTGGGGGCGTTCCTCCCAAAGCCGCCCCACCCAAGGGGCGAACTTCTCGCGAATCTGCAAGCGATAGCCGGAGGCCACTTCCACCAGTTCGAAGGCGCGGTTGTCGCAGGATTTCTTCAGCAGCTCCAACGCACGCTTGAAAACAGTCGGCCCGGGGCGCTCGGCTTCGTCGAACAGCTCATAGAGGCGATCCAGGTTTTGCGGCTTGCCGCTGGCCAGCAGGAAGGCCTCCAGCAGCGGCGCCAGTTCACGGGGCTCGTTCAGGTTCATCGGGGCAGTGGGTCACTCGGCGGTGGGGGCTTCGGTGCGGGTACGCACATGGATGGCAGCAAAGGGCTCATTCTGCACCAGTTCGATCAGCGATTCTTTCACCAGCTCCAGAACTGCCATGAAGGTCACCACCACACCCAGCTTGCCCTCCTCGGCACTGAACAGCTCGATGAAGGGCACGAAGGCCCCGCCCCGCAGCCGCTCGAGAACCTGGCTCATGCGCTCGCGGGTCGACAGCGCCTCGCGGCTGACCTGGTGACTTTCGAACATATCATTGCGCCGCAGCACATCGGCCATGGCCAGCAGCACTTCTTGCAGCGCCACCTCCGGCAGCAGCTTGCGGGCCACGGCCCGTGGCGCGTCCAGGCTTGGCACCACGATCTCGCGACCTACCCGTGGCAGCTCGTCGATCTGTTCGGCAGCACTTTTGAAACGCTCGTACTCCTGCAGGCGGCGGATCAGTTCGGCGCGTGGGTCACCTTCTTCTTCTTCCACCTCGGCAGAGCGAGGAAGCAACATCCGCGATTTGATCTCGGCGAGCATGGCTGCCATCACCAGGTATTCGGCGGCCAGCTCCAGGCGCACGGTTTTCATCAGCTCCACGTAGCTCATGTACTGGCGGGTGATCTCCGCCACCGGGATGTCGAGGATGTCGATGTTCTGTTTGCGGATCAGGTACAGCAACAGGTCAAGGGGCCCCTCGAAGGCCTCCAGAAATACCTCCAGCGCGTCAGGGGGGATGTAAAGGTCCTGTGGCAGCTCGGTGACCGCCTCGCCGTACACCAGCGCCAGTTGCAGTTGCTGCGGGGCCGTGAGCGGCACGGCCTCGAGCTCGGTCATGCCGGGGCTCCGAAGGGCGCCGGGTCACCACAGCCCACACGCACCACCTGCGGGTCGTCGGCGGTCATGTCTACTACCGTGGAGGCCGAATGGCCGCCGGCACCGCCGTCGATGATCAGGTCGACGTGGTGCTCCAGGCGCTCACGCATCTGTTCGGGGTCGTTCAAGGGCTCGGCGTCGCCTGGCAATACCAGGCTCACGCTCATCAACGGCTCGCCCAGCTCCTCGAGCAGCGCCAGCGCGATCGGGTGCGCCGGCACGCGTACGCCGATGGTTCGCCGCTTGGGGTGCAGCAGCAGCCGCGGCACCTCGCGGGTGGCGTTGAGAATGAACGTATAGGGCCCCGGCGTGTAGGTCTTGAGCAGCCGGAACTGGCCGGTGTCGACCTTGGCGAACAAGCCCAGTTGCGAAAGGTCGCGGCACAGCAGGGTGAAGTTGTGGCGATCGTCGATCTGGCGCAGCCGCCGCACACGCTCCACTGCCGATTTTTCACCCACACGGCAGCCAATGGCGTAGGAGGAATCGGTGGGGTACACCACCACCCCGCCACGGCGGATGATGTCCACGGCCTGCTTGATCAGCCGCGCTTGGGGGTTTTGCGGATGAATCTGGAAGAACTGGCTCACCGTATCTACCTCAGGCCAATGCTGGCTCATGTCGAAAACGCGCCCACAGCGGCGGCAGGTCGTCGGGCAGCGGGCGATAGCTGCCGATCTCACCCCACAGCCCGGGGCCATGAAAGTCGCTGCCTGCGCTGGCAAGCATGCCGAATTCCCGGGCAAGGATCGACAGCGTACCAACCTGCTCGGCCGCCTGCAGGCCGTTGACCACCTCCAGCGCGTGGCCTCCGGCGGCAAGAAAGTCGGCCACCAGGCGCCGGCGCTTGCTGCGGGTGAAGTTGTAGTGCATCGGATGTGCCAGGCTCACCCAGGCACCGGCGTCGCGCAACGTGCGCACCGTGGCTTCCAGCGTCGGCCAATGCAGCTTTACGTCGCCCAGCTTGCCGGCACCCAGCCAGCGGTGGAACGCGGTGTTGCGGTCGGCCACGAAGCCGGCCTGCACCAGATACTCGGCAAAGTGCGGCCGCGCCGGTGCATTGCCGCTATCACCCAGTGCCTGCTGCACCGCCCGCGCCCCCGCCAGGGTGCCGGGCATGCCCTTGGCGGCCAGCCGCCGGTCGATCTCCTCGGCGCGCAGCCAGCGGCCCTGGTGCAGCGCCTGCAGCGCCTCGACCAGCGGCGGTGCGTCCAGCGCGAAGTGATACCCCAGCACATGGATAGTTGCGCCACCCCAGAGGCACGACAGCTCTACCCCGCTGACCCACTGCATGCCCAGCGCCTGAGCGGCGTCGCGCGCCTGCGGCAGGCCTTCGAGGGTATCGTGGTCAGTCAGCGCCAGGGTGCGCACCCCCTGCTCGTGGGCACGGGCCACCAGCTCGGCAGGCGCGAGCAGCCCGTCGGAGGCGGTGCTGTGGCAGTGCAAATCAACGATCATCGGCGGCGCTTTCGCAGTGAGGAAGGTTTGCTATTATGCCGCCACGTCCCGTCGCTGGCTGCTACCGTGAAGCAATTAATCGATTTCATCCCGCTGTTCCTGTTTCTCATCGTCTATAAAGTCGCCCCGCACACCTTCGATGTTGCCGGCATTCCTTTGAGCGTAGGCAATATCTTCAGCGCCACGCAGGTGCTGATCGCCAGCTCCGTTGTGGTTTACGGCGCGTTGTTCATCAAGCAGCGCAGGCTCGAAAAGGGCCAGTGGTTCACCTTGCTGGCGTGCTTGCTGTTCGGCAGCCTTACCCTGGCCTTCCACAGCGAAACCTTCCTGAAGTGGAAGGCGCCGGTGGTGAACTGGGTGTTCGCGCTGGTGTTTCTGGGCAGCCACTTCGTCGGCGATCAGGTTCTGGTCAAGCGGGTGATGGGGCATGCACTGACCCTCCCCGATGCCGTGTGGGCGCGCCTGAACCTGGCCTGGGTCGCATTCTTCATCATCTGCGGGGCCGCCAACCTGTTCGTGGCCTTCACTTTCGAACGCTTCTGGGTCGACTTCAAGGTGTTTGGCAGCCTCGGCATGACGCTGATCTTCCTGCTGGCCCAGGGCGTCTACCTGTCGCGCCACCTTCACGATGCCAAGCCCGATCAGGAGAAATGACATGCTGTATGCAATCTTCGCCACCGACGTGGCCGACTCGCTGGAAAAACGCCTGAGCGTTCGCCCTGCCCACCTGGAGCGCCTCAAGCAGCTGCAAGCCGAGGGCCGCTTGACGCTGGCCGGCCCATTGCCGGCGATCGACAGCAATGACCCCGGCAGCGCCGGCTTCACCGGTAGCCTGGTGGTGGCCGAATTCGCCTCGCTGGACGCCGCCAAGGCCTGGGCCGCCGCGGACCCTTACGTCGGCGCCGGTGTCTATGCCGATGTAGTGATCAAACCGTTCAAACAGGTGTTGCCGTAAACCATGAGCGATGTGCTGCTGATCGACGACGACGTCGAGCTGTGTGAGCTGCTGAGCAGTTGGCTGGCCCAGGAGGGCTTCAGCGTGCACGCCTGCCATGACGGCGCCAGTGCTCGTGCAGCACTGGCCGACATGCCGCCGCAAGCGGTGGTGCTGGATGTGATGCTCCCCGACGGCAGCGGCTTGGAGCTGCTCAAGCAGCTGCGTGCCGAGCACACTGACTTGCCCGTGGTGATGCTCTCGGCCCGCGGCGAGCCGCTGGATCGTATTCTGGGCCTGGAGTTGGGGGCCGACGATTACCTGGCCAAGCCCTGCGACCCTCGCGAGCTGACCGCACGGCTGCGCGCGGTGCTACGCCGCAGCCATCCCACCGCGACCACGACGCAACTGGAGCTGGGCGACCTGGTGTTCAGCCCCGCACGCGGGGTGGTCACCGTCGACCAGCGTGACATTTCCCTGACCGTTTCCGAAAGCCGGCTGCTCGAAGCCCTGTTGCGCCAACCCGGCGAGCCGCTGGACAAACAAGAGCTGGCGCAACTGGCGCTAGGCCGCAAGCTCACGCTTTACGATCGATCGCTCGACATGCACGTGAGCAACCTGCGCAAGAAGATCGGCCCCCATGCCGATGGCCGCCCTCGCATCGTCGCGCTGCGCAGCCGCGGTTATTTTTACGCCCAATAGCCGCTACCTCGAGCCCCGCCCCGTTTACCAACCCTTTACCTTGGCCTGACCGCGGCTTACGCAGCCCTGGGTAATCTGAGCTCATCCGGTAACCACATACCACCGGGCCCAGACCACCAGGAGAAACACCTCATGCGCAAGACCCTCACCGCTTTGATGTTCGCCGCTACCCTGCCGACCCTGGCCATGGCCGCATTGCCGCCAGCAGGCCCGGACGGCGCACCGCCACCAGCGCCGTTCGAACACGGCCCGATGATGGATCGAGGCCCGCTGCTCGAACGCGGGCACCCCGGCCCGGACATCTTCCGCGGGCTGGACCTCAAGCCTGAACAACGCATGCAGATCGGTAAGCTGATGCGTGAGCAGATGCACCAGCGCCGTGAGATCACCCAATCGTTCCTGAACAAGCTGCCCGCTGCCGACCAGAAGGCCATGCAGGATCAGATCAAGGCCAACGAAGACAAAGGCCGCGATGCCGTGCGCGCTGTTCTGACGCCCGAACAGCAGAAGCAATTCGACGAAATGAAGAAGCGCCAGGACGCCCGCCGTGCTGAATGGGCCGAGTTCCAGGCCTGGAAAGCGCAAAAGGACAAGAAAGCCCAGTAAACTGCCCTCTGACTGTCCACCGGCCCGGCCCTCCCTGCGAGGGCCGGGCCGCCTGCGCTCGAGGTGCATTTTGCGTTCATTGTTCTGGCGAATCCTTGCAAGCTTCTGGCTGGCCATCGCCCTGGTGTCGGGGCTATCGGTGCTGATGGGCCATGTGTTGAACCAGGACGCCTGGATTCTCAGCCGGCACCCTGCCTTCAAGGACTTTGCCCAGCAGTGGGTCGACGTCTATGAGGGCCAGGGTGCTGACGCGGCCCAAGCCCTGCTCGAACAGCGCAAGCGCCAGTTCCACATCGATACTCAGGTGCTCAACGACAGCGGCGATGCCGTGGTGCCAGGCACCTTTCCACGGCGAGCCCAAGCTATGGAAGCCCGCAGCGATGACGAGCGGCGCCTGCCCTGGCGGCGCCTGACCGCCGAATACACCAGCCCCAACAGCCAGGACACCTACCTGCTGATCTACCGCATCCCGCACCCATTGATCGACGATTGGCACCGGGAGAGCCTCACAGGGCCCATCGGTGGGCTGATCATCGCGTTGGTTGTGCTGACCCTGTTCAGCTTGTTGGTCACACTGTCGATCACCCGCCCGCTCAGCCGGCTGCGCGGAGCGGTGCACGACCTTGGCCAGGCCACCTACCAGCAGAACAGCCTGGCCAAGCTTGCAGCGCGGCGCGACGAATTCGGCGTATTGGCCAATGACTTCAACCGCATGGGTTCTCGGCTGCAAAGCCTGATCGGCAGCCAACGGCAGTTGCTGCGGGACGTGTCCCACGAGTTGCGCTCACCGCTGGCACGGCTACGGATCGCCATGGCCCTGGCAGAGCGTGCCGAGCCTGCGCAGCGCGAGCAGCTATGGCCCCGGCTGACCCGCGAATGCGACCGGCTCGAAGCCTTGATCAGCGAAATACTCGAACTTGCCCGCGTCGATGCAGAGCAGGCCCATCCTGAAACGGTCGATTTGAATCAGATTCTGGGCGGCATCCGTCGGGATGCGCAGCTCAGCGCACCGGATCAGAACGTCAAAGTAGAGGCCGAGCCCGGCCTGCAGCTGCAGGGCTGGCCCACCTTGGTCGAACGGGCGCTGGATAATCTGGTACGTAATGCTCTGCGCTTCAATCCTGCCGACCAAGCGATCGAGATCACGGCAGCTAGTGAGGCGCAAGGGTTGGTCATCAGCGTGCGCGACCATGGGCCAGGCTGCCCGGCTGAGCATCTGGACCGGCTGGGCGAGCCGTTCTACCGCGCGCCAGGGCAGAGCGCCGCGGGGCATGGCCTGGGGCTTGCCATCGCGCGCCGGGCGGCAGAGCGCCATGGGGGCAGCCTGGTGTTTGCCAATGATCCAGCCGGCGGCTTCGTCGCCCGCATGCAACTACCCCGAACCCCAGCGCCGGCTCGGTAAGCGAGCGTCAATTCAACGCAAGGGCCACGCCCGCCTGGCCGCCTGACCAGCGGCAGTAAGTATCACGTGCCCGGTCGAGCCAGGTAAGCCACTGCTGCTCGTCGAGCAGGCGAAAGTCACGCAGCGCATAAAGGTAGCCCACCGTGGACGTATAGTTGCTCAGTGCCAGCGCGTCGAAACCGGCGCAGGCGATTGCATCGATGCGAGCTTCCACACGGCTGCTGACTGAATCAGAGAGGTCGGCCATAGGGCACTCCAAAATGCTTTCTGAAAGCGAATTCAGGAAGTAGGAGCTGCCCCAAGGATCACAAGTTCAACGTATCAGCGCTGGGCAATAACGAACAAGCGAGGAAATGGCAGCAACACGCTGCCATCTGGCAATACTTCGTAGGCACTGGCCAACTCGGCGTGATACTGGGCCAGAAATGCCTCGGCCTGGGGTTCATCCAGCTGTGAAAGGTACGGCCCCAGTGCCGAGCCCTTGAACCATTCCACCACTGCCCCGATGCCTCCGGCCAACGGGTGATGGTAAGTGGTGCGCCAGACATCGACCTGTTGGCACAGGGGGCGCAGCAGGCGGTAGTAAAACGCGGCGTCATGCCGGGGTGGCAACGAAAAGCCAGCGAACCGTGCAGCCCAGGGGCCATTGCCGGCGACCTTGCGCAGCAGGCGATGGGCAGGCTCCTGAAGGTTGTCCGGGGTTTGCACCGCCAAGGTACCGCCAGCGGCCAATTGCGCTACCAGCCGCGGGTAGAGCTGGTCGTGATCTGGCAGCCACTGCAACGAAGCATTGGCCAAAATCACCTCCAGCGGCTGGGCGGCTTGCCATTGCCCTATGTCACCGGCCTGGAAACTCAATTGTGGCAGGCGCTCGCGGGCGGCATGAAGCATATCGGCGGCCGAGTCCAGCCCACTGATACGTGCATGCGGAAACCGCTGGGCGAGAATCTCGGTGGAGTTGCCGGGCCCGCAGCCCAGGTCGATCGCATGGTGTACCGCCGCGGTGGGAATGGCGGCGATCAGATCGCGCACAGGGCGAGTGCGCTGAGCTTCGAAGATCGAGTACTGCTGGGCATGCCAACTCATCAAGCCTCCTTGGCGGGCCTACTGGCGAAAGTCACCGGTGCCGAATACACGTTCGCGGCCTTTTTCGTTCTTCACGGTCAGGCGCGTACGCTGCTCGCTCCAGGTAATCTGGCCGTCTTCGCGGCGGTCATGCCAGCGGCCCCAGTTTTTCTTGTCATCGATATAACTGGCCCACACCACCTTGCCTTCTGCCGGGAACTGGCAACGGTAGCGGCTGCGCTGGCGGGTAGTGGGGTGAGTAAAGACGATTTCCGGCGTATTGCCGCCATGGGTGATGCGCAGGCGGCCCAGGTCGTGGTTCAGTTCCAGAGCCAGCACCGCCTTGCACACATCGGCGTGCGTGTAGCCGCCAGCAAAGGCGCAGCCGCTGGCCAGTGCCAGGGTATAAAACAACAGCAGCGATGACGCCTTCATGAACCGTCCTTAAGATCAGAAATTCCGCAATGCCATCACTGTAACCAAGCCTGCCATCGGCGGCCAGTCGGCTTCAGGCTGTTTCATCGCTTCGCCGCAAAACGAACCCTTTAGCGGCCGCCGTGTCAGCATTTTCAAGCACCCTTCGGAGGGAACGTAATGACCGAAATGCAGGCACTGACAGTCACCCTGGAGAAACTCTACGAAAACCAGGTGGCGATCGCCGCGTCGATCGAGGAGCTGGCACTCTGGGTTGAGGTACGCGGCAACGACGAAGGCACGGCCGAGAATGTACGCGGCGCCCTCGAAACCCTGGACCGCAACGCCGACAGTATCAGTGCTGCGGTACAACGGCTGCGTGGCGCCCCGGGTCAGTAGCCTTCTTCGGTCAGCAGCTCGCCGACCGCCTTCGCGGGCGGGCGGCCATAGAACTGCAACAACTGCGCGGCGCGGTTAGTGAAGATGCCATCAACGCCGGCGTCCATGACCTTCTTGTAATCGACCGGGTCATCGACCGTGTACACGTGCACCAGCAGGCCCTTGTCGTGGGTGTAGCCGTTCATCCACGGCTGCACCAGGTCCATGTAGCTTTGGTCGCCACCTTGGGTAAGCGCTGCCGATGGGCCTGTCCCTACCGCACCCTGCGCCTTGGCGAAGTCCACCCACTGCTCGAAAGCGGCCTTGTCTTTGGGCTGCTGGCGCGCGTACCAGGCGGCTTTGTCTTTCTCCCCAGACTGGGCGAAGGTCTGGTTCGACGCCGGCGTGATGCTGCCCTCGCCCACCCACAGCAACAGGATCTTCGGCACCTTGGGCATTTCCTGAGCCAGCAATTGCAAGCTGGGTTTCTCGAACGTTTGAAGGATGATCCGCTTGCCCGGCGCCACCTCTGCGGTTTCCGTCAGCCAGCCTCGCTGCTGCAGCTTGAGCTTGAGGTCATGTTCGATACCGGGAAACAGGCTGGGCACCTTGGTTTCCATGTAAAGCCCGGGCGTATGCTGGGGGTTGCCTTCGGCGATATCGATGATCTCGTCGAGAGTCTGCACTTGCAGGCCCTTGAACTTGGGCCGTGCTCGGTCCGGGTAAGCGGCGTTGAACCAACTGCCGGCGTCGAGCTGCTTGAGCTCGGCCAGGGTGAAGTCGCTCACCGGCCTGTCCTTACGGTCGGGAAAGCGCGTGGCGATGTCGGTGGTACGTTGCAGGTTTTCGTCGTGCAGGGCGATCAGAACGCCGTCCTTGGTGCGTTGCAGGTCCATCTCCAGGTAGTCGGCGCCCAGGTCGCGCGCGGTCAGGTAAGAAGCACGGGTAGACTCCGGCGCATCGAACGAAGCGCCTCGGTGGGCAATCACCGCCGGGTGCGGGATGTTCGCCGCCCGGGCGAGTTCCGCAGGCGATTGAGCGTGGGCCACGCCTGCGCACAGCGCGGCGCCGAGGGTCAGGGAACACGCTATGCGGGAGAGCTTGAAAGTCATTGGCTGCCAATTCCATATGCGGTCGAAGGAGCCAAGCATAGTCGGCGCAGCGCATGACAGCGGCGTTTCACATGCTACAGTCGCGCCCCACACAGGTTTTGCAACGAAGATGACAATGGCCATACCCGAATTCGACGCCCACTTGCCCGCGTGGGCCGACCTGGCCCCAGCCTGCACTGGCATCCTGCTGGGCAATGGGGCCAGCCGCGCGCTGTG
Organism: Pseudomonas sp. URIL14HWK12:I12; assembly: GCF_003097135.1. Taxonomy (GTDB): domain Bacteria; phylum Pseudomonadota; class Gammaproteobacteria; order Pseudomonadales; family Pseudomonadaceae; genus Aquipseudomonas. The sequence goes on along the minus strand of NZ_QEQL01000002.1, from coordinate 334,801 downwards.
GCGCGCCTTCAACTACGACTCGCTGTTCGAGCTGGCCTGCACGGTGCGCAACAAGCCGCTGGGCAAGACCGACAAGGCCCTGTTCGAGGCCATGGGCTGCGAAAGTTTCAGCCAGGTATTAGTGGCGCTGGGCGCTGCCGCGCGGGTGAACGCTGCGCTGGCGATCAGCTCGACCGCGCCGCTGAACCGCTATTACTCGATCAAGGAAGCGCTGATCCACGCAGTGCGCAGTGTGCACATCCCCTTCGCCAGCGTGCGGCCCCAGGCCCTGGCAGCGATCAATCAAGCGCTGCGCCACTACCGCACGGTCTATAACGGCAACTATGACCTGCTCACGCACTGGGCCATCTGGCATTGCTCGGAAGGTTTCGAAGATTTGATGGACGAAGACCAGAGCTTCGACCCGCGCCGCTTCCAATACGAAGGCACCCGGGTATTGCACCTGCATGGCGGCCTGCACCTGATCCGCAACCGCGACGGCAGCACCCGCCGGCGCAGTGCCAGCGGCGCTGAATTGCTGGACGGCTTCGCCATCAACACCCCGGGTGACCTGCCGCTGCTGGTGAACGAAGGGCGCTGCGAAGACAAGCGGCGCAGCATCGGCGAGTCAGCCTACCTGAGCCTCGGCCTGCAGGCCCTGGCCACGCATCAAGGGCCGCTTTGCCTGTTCGGGCACCAGTTGAACGCCCAGGACGGGCACTTGCTCGAGGCCATTCGCGCCGCCCGGCCCGAGCAGACGGCGGTGTCGATATTCCCGCTCAGCGCCCCTTGGGTACTGAGCCAGAAGGCGCGCTACCACCAACTACTGGGCGATGTGACCACGCTGGCCTTTTTCGACGCCACCAGCCACCCTCTTGGCGCACCTTCGCTGCTGCACAGTGCCTGAGGTTCAGAGCAAGGCGTCGGCCTTCAACAGGCCTTCCAGGCAATGCCGCTCGATGCCATAGAACGCCTTGAGCGCGGCAATCTTCTCCAGCAGCGCGGCGTTGTCGCGCGGCAGGGCGCGCTTGACCGCCAGGATCATCTTGTTTTTGCTGGTGTGCTCCAGCGAGACGAACTCGAACACCTTGGTGTCGTAGCCACAGGCCTCCAGATACAGCGCACGCAGCGCATCAGTGGCCATCTCGGCCTGCTGCCCCAGGTGCAGCCCATACTGCAGCATCGGCGCCAGCACCTGCGGGCTGTGCATCTGCGGGCGGATCTCCTTGTGGCAGCACGGTGAGCACAACACGATGGCAGCGCCTGCCCGAATGCCCGTATGGATGGCGTAATCGGTCGCGATATCGCAAGCGTGCAAGGCGATCATCACATCGACGCGTTCAGGCACCACACTGCGCACGTCACCGCATTCGAACACCAGCCCCGGGTGCTCCAGCGGTGCTGCGGTGCGGTTGCACAGCTCGACCATGTCTGGGCGCAGTTCCACCCCAAGCACCTGAGCCTGCCGGCCCAGGCCATGGGTGAGGTGGTCGTGCACGGCGAAGGTCAGGTAGCCCTTGCCCGAACCGAAATCTGCAACGCTCACGCGCTCGGCACCGGCCAGTGGGCTGGCGGCCAGGGCGTGATCGAACACCTCGACGAACTTGTTGATCTGTTTCCATTTGCGCGACATCGCCGGCACCAGCTGGCCCTGCGCATCGGTGACCCCCAACGCGCGCAGAAACGGCCGCTCGAGGCTCAGGTAGCGATGCTTCTCGCGATCATGGCCTTGGGGCTGCGCGGCCACCGGCTGGGCATTGCCTGCACGATGTAACATCGGCTTGCCCTTCTTGCTGAAGTCCAGTTGCAGGGTCTCGCCCAGTGTCACCAGGTGGGCGTTGCGAAAGGCCGCTGGCAACCACGCGTCGACCTGCGCCAGCGCCTCTTCGGGCGCCAGATGACGGGTGACGTCGCGGGTCTTGTAGCGCAACACCAGGCCCAGCCGAGGCTGGCCTTTTATCTGCAGAGGTTTGAGCGTCACCCGCTGCAGGTCGGGCTCTTCACCCACGTGCCGAGCCAGCACCAGCTTGGCCAATTGCCCCTGTTCTACACTGAGGCGCAGCGAAGCGAGGAACCGCTGGCGAGCATCGGAGTCGGTGTTTACGGCGGGCATGGCAGGCAGGGCCTCGATATTGGCGACGGACGCAAAAGCGAACATTCTACCGCCATCGGCGCAAGGCGTCTTGGCCGGCTCGGCTGGCGAACAAGGCGCCGATGAGTTACAACGTGCCAGCTCCGTCATTACAACAGGCGCCTGCAAGCGCCGCTGCCGTATATCGCAGTCACCCCGGGGAATCCGTAATCCATGAACAAGCTGTACCTGCTCGGCCTGGTCGCAAGCCTGGCCTGGCCCACTGCACACGCCGCCGACTACACGCCACCTACCCAGGACAAAGCCACCTTCATCAATGATTTGATCAAGCGCATGACCCTGGACGAAAAGATCGGCCAGTTGCGCTTGATCAGCATCGGCGACGACGTGACCCTGGAGTCGATCCAGCAGGACCTGGCCGCCGGCCATATCGGCGCTACCTTCAACTCGGTGGTGCCATGGGATAACCGCCTGATGCAGGACGCAGCCCTGCGTAGCCGGCTGCATATCCCGATGTTCTTCGCCTACGACGTGATCCACGGCCACCGCACCCAGTTCCCCATCAGCCTGGGCCTTGCCGCCAGCTGGGACACCGCCGCTGTCACCAAGGCCGCGCGCACCGCCGCCGGCGAAGCCAGCGCCGACAGCCTCGACATGACCTACGGGCCGATGGTCGACATCGCTCGCGACCCACGCTGGGGCCGCACCAGCGAGGGTTTCGGCGAGGACACCTACCTGGTATCGAAGATGGGCGAGGCAATGGTCCATGGCTTCCAGGGCAAAGGCCCGCAGGCGCCGGGCAGCATCATGGCAATCGTCAAGCACTTCGCCCTGTACGGGGCCGTGGAAGGCGGGCGTGACTACAACGTGGTCGATATGAGCCCGCAGCGGATGTACAACGATTACCTGCCGCCCTACCGCGCCGCACTGGACGCCGGCGCAGGCGGCGTGATGGTGGCGCTGAATTCTATCAACGGCGTGCCCGCGACGGCCGACACCTGGCTGATGCAGGACCTGCTGCGCAAGCAATGGGGTTTCAAGGGCCTGACCGTCAGCGACCACGGCGCGATCCTGGAGCTGGTCAAGCATGGCGTGGCCGCCGACCCCAGCGACGCCGCGCGCCTTGCGATCAAGGCCGGTATCGACCAGAGCATGAACGACAAGGCCTATGGCGTGGCGCTGCCGGCGTTGATCAAGGCCGGCAAGGTGCAGCAAGCCGACGTCGATGCCGCAGTACGCGAAGTGCTCTCGACCAAATGGGACCTGGGCCTGTTCGCAGACCCCTACCGGCGCATCGGCAAAAAAGCCGACGACCCTGCCGACATCAACGCCGAAAGCCGCCTGCACCGCAAAGAAGCCCGTGATGTGGCACGTCGCACCCTGGTGCTGCTCAAGAACGCCAACGGTACCTTGCCGCTGAAAAAGCAAGGCACGATCGCCGTGGTCGGCCCGCTGGCCGACTCGCATACCGACATGCTCGGCAGTTGGTCGGCCGCTGGCCTGCCCAAGCAGACCGTGACCGTGCTCGACGGTATCCGCAGTGCCGTCGGGGGCCAGGCCAACGTGGTCTACGCCCGCGGCGCGAACGTGACCGACAACGCCAAGAGCATGCGTTTTCTGAACAACATCATCCTTGACCACACCGAGATCGAGCCGGATAGCCGCAGCGCTCAGGCGCTGATCGACGAGGCCGTCAAGGCCGCGTCCTCTGCTGACGTGATCGTCGCGGCCGTGGGCGAGTCGCGCGGCATGTCCCACGAGTCGGCCAGCCGCACCACCCTCGACATCCCCGACACTCAGCGCAAGCTGATAGAAGCGCTGCGCGGCACCGGCAAACCCCTCGTGCTGGTGCTGATGAATGGCCGGCCATTGGCACTGGAGCGTGAGAACGCCGAAGCCGATGCACTGCTGGAAACCTGGTTCTCCGGCACCGAGGGCGGCAACGCCATCGCCGACGTGCTGTTCGGCGACTACAACCCCTCCGGCAAGCTGCCGATCACCTTCCCGCGCTCGGTCGGGCAGATCCCGATGTACTACAGCCACCCCACCATCGGCCGCCCCGCCGAGCCGGGCGGGCCGGGCAACTACCGCTCGCAGTATTTCGACGCCGAGACCTCGCCGCTTTACCCCTTCGGTTATGGCCTGAGCTACACCCAATTCGAGGTCTCCGACATCAGCCTGTCGGGTGACAGCCTCAAGGCCGGGGGCAAGCTCACCGCCAGCGTGACCGTGCGCAATACCGGCAAAGTGGCCGGGCAAACCACCGTGCAGCTCTACCTGCACGACAAGGTGGCCTCCATTGCGCGGCCGATCCAGCAGCTCAAAGGCTTCGAGCCGGTGATGCTGCAGCCGGGGGAATCGAAGCAAGTGCAATTCATCGTCGACGAACCCATGCTGCGTTTCTACAACGCCAAGCTTAAGTTCGCTTCCGAGCCTGGCGAGTTCGACCTGCAGATCGGCCTGGATTCCCAGGACGTGAAGCACGCCAGCTTCCGTTTGCTCTGAGGGCAGCCTGGGCATGAACCATCGCCGCCTGCGCCTGGCGGCGATCATTCTGCCGGCCGTGCTCGGTACCCTGTTATGCGGGGCTCTGGGTGCACGCTACAACGCCCGTCAGGCGCTGTTGGAAGACTCTCGCGTCTCCGAGCAGCGCCTGAACCTCTACGCCAATAACCTCAATACGCTCATCGAACGCTACCGGGCGCTGCCCGCGGTGCTGGCGCTGGACCCGGAGGTAGCCGATGCCCTGCAAAGGCCGTTGGAGCGCAGCAGGCAACTGCGCCTGAACCTCAAGCTGGAGCGGCTCAATCAGGCGGCACAGTCTTCCACGCTTGAACTGCTTGACCGCAACGGCATTGCCGTGGCTGCCAGTAACTGGGATACCTCCTCCAGCTACGTGGGCCATGACTACAGCTTCCGGCCCTACTTCCAGCAAGCTCGCACCCAGGGTGCCGGGCGCTTCTATGCCGTGGGCGTTACCACCGGTGTGCCGGGGTATTTTCTTTCCTGCGCCGTGACCACCCCCGGCGGTGAGTTCCTCGGCGCGCTAGTGGTCAAGCTGGAGTTCGCCCAGGCCCTGCAGCAGTGGCCACAGGACCGTGACATTCTGCTGATCAGCGACGGGCGCGGGGTGGCCTTCATCGCCAGCGATGCGCGCTGGCGCTACCGTTTGCTCCGCCCCCTGGACCAGGTGGATCGCATGGCCCTGGCCGACACTCGCCAGTACCATCGCCAACCCTTGGCGCCGCTGGCGTGGGAGCCTCTTCAAACACTGGGCGAGCGCCACCAGCTAGCCCGGATCGACGGCGCCGAGTACCTCTGGGAAAGCCGCCCACTGCCGGCAGAAGGCTGGACGCTGCACGTGCTGCGCCCCTGGCAGCCCGACGCGCGTGGGCAGTGGCTGGCGGCAGTGGGGGCAGGCAGCGCCTGGCTGTGCGCGGTGTTCGCCTTGCTCGTGGGCTACCAGCGGCTGCGCCTGGCCCGGCTGCGGCGCAATGCCCAGCACGAGCTCGAGCGCCTGGTGCATGCCCGTACCCTTGACCTGCGCGAGGCGCAGGACGGGCTGGTGCACTCAGCGCGCCTGGCGGCCTTGGGGCAGATGGCCGCAACACTGGCCCACGAGATCAACCAGCCGCTGACCACCCAGCGCATGCAGCTGGCCAGCCTGCGCCTGCTGCTGGAGCGCGGCCGGTTGGACGAGGCCCGTGCTGCCGTGCGGCCGCTGGAGCAGATGGTCGAGCGCATGAATGCCCTGACCCGCCACCTGAAGGATTTTTCCCGCAAGAGCCCACGAGGGCTGCGCGAGCCGCTGGACCTGGCAGAGGTGCTCGACCAGGCGTTGCAGCTGCTGGCCAGCCGGGTGCGGGAACAAAAACCTGAGCTGGTGTTGCAGGTGGCACGGCCGGCCCGCGTATTGGGCGATGCGCTGCGCCTGGAGCAGGTCTTGATCAACCTGCTGGGCAATGCACTCGACGCCCTGGCAGGGGTGAGTGACCCCATGCTGCGCATCACCCTGGAACGCCATGGCAATGATTGGCACCTAGCTGTTATCGACAACGCCGGCGGTATCCCGGACGATGCCCTGCCCCGTGTGTTCGACGCTTTCTTCACCAGCAAACCGGCCGGCCAGGGCCTTGGGCTGGGGCTTGCGGTCTCGCGCGCCATCGCCGAAGAACAAGGGGGGCGCCTGAGCGCCGAAAACCGTGAAGGCGGTGCGTGTTTTACTCTGCAAATGCCGGCGGCTACGGAGGCCTCATGAACCCACCCCTCACCATTGCGGTCATCGACGATGAAGCCAGCATTCGCGCATCGATCGAACAATTCCTGACCCTTTCGGGCTTCAGCGTGCGCACATTCGAAAGCGCCGAGGCGTTTCTCGCCCTGCCATGCCCCAGCGCAATGGGCGCGGTGCTCAGTGACGTGCGCATGGCGGGCATGGGCGGCCTGGCCCTGTTGGGCGCCGTGCGGGCGCTGGATGCCGACCTGCCGGTGATTCTGCTCACCGGCCACGGCGATGTACCCATGGCCGTGGCCGCACTGCGCGACGGCGCCTACGATTTCCTGGAAAAACCCTTCGACCCCGACCGCCTCGGCCAGGCGCTGCAACGCGCCCTCGAGAAGCGTGCGCTGGTGCTGGAGAACCGCCAGTTGCACCAGCGCGCTGACGCCCAGGGGCAACTGCAGCAGCGGCTGCTGGGCCAGTCTGGGGCCATGGTCACTCTGCGACAGCGCCTGCTGGACATGGCCGGGCTGCCGGTGAACGTGCTGATTCGCGGCGACACCGGCACCGGCAAGGAGCTCGCTGCCCGCTGCCTGCACGACTTCAGCCCGCGCGCCGCCGGCCCGTTCGTGGCCCTCAACTGCGCTGCCATCCCCGAGGCGCTGTTCGAGGCCGAACTGTTCGGCCACGAGAGTGGCGCCTTCACCGGCGCCCAAGCCAAACGTATCGGCAAGCTGGAATACGCCAGCGGCGGCACGCTTTTTCTCGATGAGGTTGAAAGCCTGCCGTTGGCGCAACAGGCCAAACTGCTGCGCGCGCTGCAGGAGCGCAGCATCGAGCGGCTGGGGGGCAACCGCAGCATCCCGATAGACCTGCGACTGGTGGCGGCCACCAAACCTGACCTGCTCGAAGAAGCACGTGCCGGGCGTTTCCGCGAAGACCTGGTGTACCGGCTGAATGTAGCCGAGCTGCACCTGCCGCCGCTTCGCCAGCGCCGTGAGGACATTCCCGCGCTGTTCGAGCACTTCGCTCAGCACAGCGCCGAGTTGGCCGGCCGGGCCTGGCCGGGGCTTGCGCCTGCGCAGTTGCCGGGGCTGCTGGCGCATGATTGGCCAGGCAATGTGCGCGAGCTGGCCAATGCTGCCGAGCGAATGGCCTTGGGGCTGGGCGAGTTGCCCGCCGAGGCTGGCGCTTCAGGTTCACTCAACGCCCAGGTGGAAGCTTTCGAAGCCCAATGCCTACGCGCCGCACTGGCCCGCCACCGAGGCGATATCAAAGCGGTGATGGATGACCTGCAACTGCCACGGCGCACACTCAACGAAAAGATGCAGCGCCACGGGCTGGTACGGGACACCTTTCTTGGTTGATCGGCAAAAAACCGCTCATCACTGCGGGCCGCATGAGCGGTTTTTTGCCGAGAACTCCTACAGACCTTCTGATTTCGGGGCTTCCAGCGATTGGCACGGGCTGTGCTATCAGCACTGTACCCGGCGCTGAGCATGGCGCTGACCGACAATAACAAAAGAAGGTTTCACTGATGAATTCCACCACTGCTCCTGGCCATGTCGCCACGGCTACACCCGTTCGTGCGCGTTCGCGCCTAAAATCCATCTTCAGCGGCTCTGTTGGCAACCTCGTCGAATGGTACGACTGGTACGTCTACGCCGCCTTTTCGCTGTACTTTTCCGCCGTGTTCTTCCCCAAAGGCGACTCGACCGCGCAGTTGCTCAACACCGCTGCGATCTTCGCGGTGGGCTTTCTGATGCGCCCGATCGGTGGCTACCTGATGGGCCTGTACGCCGACCGCAAAGGCCGCAAAGCCGCGCTGCTGGCTTCGGTGCTGTTGATGTGCTTCGGTTCGCTGTTGATCGCCCTTACACCCAGTTACGAAACCATTGGGGTGGCCGCGCCGATACTGTTGGTGGTGGCGCGGCTGCTGCAAGGCCTTTCGGTGGGCGGTGAATACGGCACTTCGGCAACCTACCTGAGCGAAATGGCCGATCGCCAGAACCGTGGCTTCTGGTCTAGCTTCCAATACGTGACCCTGATCAGCGGCCAGCTGATCGCGCTCGCGGTTCTGCTGGTGCTCCAGCAAACCCTCAACGAAGAGCAGCTGCATAGTTGGGGCTGGCGCATTCCTTTCGGCATTGGCGCAATCTGTGCGGTGGTGGCGTTGTACCTGCGCCGCGGCATGGAAGAAACCGAGTCGTTCACCAAGAGCGCTGAAAAACGCAAGGAAAGCGCCCTGCGCCAGCTGCTGCAGCACCCGCGCGAGCTGATGACAGTGGTTGGCCTGACCATGGGCGGCACGCTCGCCTTCTACACCTACACCATCTACATGCAGAAATACCTGGTCAACAGCGTCGGCATGAGCAAGGCAGACTCCACCCTGATCTCCGCCGCCACGCTGTTCCTGTTCATGTGCCTGCAACCGGTGGTGGGTGCGTTGAGCGACCGCATCGGCCGGCGCCCGATCCTGATCGGTTTCGGCGTGCTCGGCACGCTGTGCACCTATCCGATCCTCAGTACGCTCAATACCGTAAGCACATTGTGGGGGGCGTTCTGGTTGATCATGGCCGCGTTGGTGATCGTCAGCGGCTATACCTCGATCAATGCGGTGGTCAAGGCTGAGCTGTTCCCGGCGCAGGTGCGGGCGCTGGGCGTGGGCTTGCCATATGCGTTGACAGTATCGATCTTCGGCGGCACGGCAGAAGTCATCGCGCTGCAATTCAAACAGGCGGGTTACGAGAGCGGGTTCTATTGGTACGTCACCGCCTGCATCGCCATATCGCTGCTGGTCTATGTCTTCATGAAAGACACCCGCAACAGCTCGCGCATCGAAACGGACTGACCGCACCTGCGCCACGAAGGATGGTCTATTGGCCATCTTTCGTCGTTAGGGGTGATCAATGGACGATTTCGGTGGGCGCGTTCTGGCTGTTCTGGCCATGGAATTCTCCGACCTGACAGACCTGGACAACTGCGTTCGGCTGTTGGCACGCCTGCTGCTGGCGGCCTTGCTGGGCGGGCTGCTGGGCCTGCAACGTGAGCTCAGCGGCAAGGCTGCCGGGCTGCGCACGCACATGCTGGTGTGCACAGGCGCGGCCCTGTTCGTGCTCGCGCCGGGGCTCAATGGCGCCAGCCCCGATGCGCTGAGCCGCGCCATTCAGGGGGTGGTGGCCGGCATCGGCTTCCTGGGCGCCGGGACCATCCTCAAGGGCAACGAGCAGGACACCCACAAGGTCAAGGGCCTGACCACCGCTGCTGGCCTGTGGATGACCGCGGCCATCGGCGTGGCGGCCGGAATGGGCCACGAAGGCAGCGCCATTTTCGCCACCGCGCTGGCGTTGTTGGTGCTGGCGGTCGTGCCCCGCTCGCCTGGCGCCTGAGCTCGCCAAGCCTCGCCGGGGCAGTCATACAAGCATCACCAAAGCTTCATGGCGCTGACACCGCGCCTACATAGCCTGACCGTGCCGCCCCCATGGCGGCACGTCTGCCCTCAGGCCAGCTTTGGAGACACGCCATGACCCAGACCGCCCTTACCGCTGTGCGCCGCCCCGAACGCCAACTGCGGGCAGAGCGCCTGATCGGCCCCGCTGCCGTGCAACAGGCCCAGGCCCTGCGCTACCGCGTCTTCAGCGCCGAATTCAACGCCTGCCTGAGTGGCGCCGAGCGGGGTTTGGACACCGACGACTTCGACGCCTGGTGCCTGCACATCGGTGTGCGCGACCTGGCGACCGGCGAGCTGGTTGCCACCACTCGGTTGCTGGATCACCGCGCCGCGGGGCACATGGGCCGCTTTTACAGCGAAGGTGAATTTCACCTGCACGGCCTGAGCCACCTGCAAGGGCCAATCCTGGAAATCGGCCGTACCTGCGTGGCCCCCGACTACCGCAACGGCGGCACCATTGCGGTGCTCTGGAGCGAATTGGCCGAGGTGCTCAACAAGGGCAACTACAGCTACCTGATGGGCTGCGCGAGCATCCCCATGCACGACGGCGGCCTGCAGGCCGAAGCCATCATGCGGCGCCTGCGCGAACGCTACCTGTGCAACCAGAACCTGCGCGCCGAACCCCGCACGCCCCTGCCTGCACTGGAGGTGCCAGCCAACCTGATCGCCGAAATGCCACCGCTGCTCAAGGCCTACATGCGCCTGGGCGCGAAGATCTGCGGCGAACCCTGTTGGGATCGCGAATTCCAGGTCGCCGATGTGTTCATCCTGCTCAAGCGCGCCGAGCTGTGCCCGCGCTATGCCCGCCACTTCAAGGCGGCGGTGTGATGCGCGCGCTGCGCCTGGGGCGCATCCTGCTGGTAGTGGCTATGGGCCTTTGCATGGCCGCGACCCTCTGGGTGGCCAGGCACCTGGGCATCCCGGACCGCCAATGCCGACGGCAGCGCTGGACACGCTGCTTCATGGCCGCCTTGTGTCGAGCGCTGCCCTACCGCATCCACGTACATGGCAAGCTGCCGGACGCCCCCATGCTGTGGTTGAGCAACCATGTGTCCTGGGTCGACATTGCCGTGCTTGGGCAACTGACGCCGCTGGTTTTCCTGGCCAAGGACGAGGTGCGCCAATGGCCGATTGCCGGCAGGCTGGCGGCCAGTGCCGGGACCTTTTTCGTCTGCCGCGGCGCCAGCGATGGCCAACGCCTGCGCCTGGAGATGGGTAAGCACCTGCGCCAACAGGGGCCGCTGGTGATCTTTCCAGAAGGCACTACCACCGACGGGCGCGATGTGCGCACCTTCCACGGCCGCCTGCTGGCCTGCGCCGTAGAGCAAGGCGTACCGGTGCAGCCAGTGGCGCTGCGTTATCTGCGCGACGGCCAGCGCTGCGACGTCTCGCCCTTCATCGGCGATGACGACCTGGTGTCGCACCTGCTGCGCCTGTTACGCCAGCCGCTGATCGATGTGCACGTGCATCTGTTACCGCCAATACCCAGTACCGGCAAAGAACGCGCAGCCCTGGCCCACGCCAGCCAGGCGGCAGTGCGCAGCGCACTTCAAAGCCTGCCGGTGGCTACGCCCGCTTCGGGGCCGGTAGCGTCGCCTGCCTGAATACCCTGCGCTGCAAATGCCTGCAGGGCGGGGTAAAAGCGATGGAAGTCTTCGGTCAACGGCTGGTATAGCTGCACCAGCTCATGCATCACGCCATCCAGTGCCCCGGCGCGCGATAGCCGCCGGCCGATACCCTCGAATACACCCTCCAGCACCTCGAAGCGCTGGTAAGCCCCCAGCCAGTCATGGGCGATCATGTGCGGCGCCGTCTGCGCCAGCCGCCCGGGCAGGTCATCGGTACGCTCCAGCAGCCGGTACACCGACGCACTGAAGGTTGCCAGCGGCTCTTCGCAATAGCGGTGCCAATAGCGTGCCAGGCAGTGGTCGAAAAAAACGTCCAGTACGATGCCGGCAAACCGTCGGCGCTCCTTCGGAAAGCGTGCCAACGCCACCAAAACCAGAGGGTGGCTGTCGGTGTAGCGGTCGATGGCGCGATGCAGGCGGATGCTGGCTTCCAGGGCCGGGCTGAAACGCCCTTCCAGGGGGCCTTTGACGAAGTCACCGTAAAGGCTGCCAAGGCGTTGTTGCTCGCCTGGGCCTCCCAGGTGCAAATGGGCAAGATAGTTCATGGCGCCAGCGTACACCGAATAGGCCGCAAGCTTGCCTATCAATCGTATTGATAGCGACCATGCCTGCCAGGCATTGGTATATCGGCAAACACCGATTTACATTTCGCTTCAACACGATATACGCCACTAGCCGACCATGCCCGACAACCTCGACCCCATCATCAAAGCCCTGGCGCATCCGATGCGGCGAGAGATCCTGCGCTGGCTCAAAGACCCTCAAGAGCATTTCCCCGAGCAGTATCACCCTTATGAACAGGGCATCTGCGCGGGGCAGATCGACCAGCGCTGCGGGCTGTCTCAATCCACGGTGTCGGCGCACCTGGCCACGCTGCAACGCGCTGGCCTGGTCAGCAGCCACAAGATCGGCCAATGGCACTTCTTCAAACGCAACGAAACCACTTTGCAGCGCTTCATCGAGCAGCTGCGTGACCTACTTTGATGGCCGTGGCGGCACCTCGCCGGGGCCTGGCAACTCACTGACCCAAGAGACGTAGACATGACGACGATTTTCGACCCGATCACACTGGGCGACCTGGAATTGCCCAACCGCATCATCATGGCGCCGCTGACCCGCTGCCGCGCTGATGAAGGCCGCGTGCCCAACGCGATGATGGCCGAATACTACGTCCAGCGCGCCAGCGCCGGCCTGATCCTCAGCGAAGCCACCTCGGTGACCCCGATGGGTGTCGGTTACCCTGATACCCCCGGCATCTGGTCTGACGCGCAGGTCAAGGGCTGGGCCAACGTAACCCGCGCAGTGCATGCCGCCGGCGGGCGCATCTTCCTGCAGCTGTGGCACGTAGGCCGCATTTCTCACACCAGCTACCTCAATGGCGAGCTGCCGGTGGCCCCCAGTGCCATCCAGCCCGCAGGGCACGTGAGCCTGATCCGCCCGCAAGTGGATTTCCCGACGCCGCGCGCGTTGGAGACTGCTGAAATCGCCGAAGTCGTGGAGGCCTACCGCAAAGGCGCCGAGAACGCCAAGGCCGCCGGTTTCGATGGCGTTGAGATCCACGGTGCCAACGGTTACCTGCTGGACCAATTCCTGCAAAGCAGCACAAACCAACGTACCGATCAGTACGGCGGCTCACTGGAAAACCGCGCCCGCCTGATGCTGGAAGTCACCGACGCTGTCGTGAGCGTATGGGGGGCAGGCCGTGTAGGCATGCACCTGGCGCCACGTGCCGACGCCCACGACATGGGCGACGCCAATCGCCTGGAGACCTTCAGCTACGTGGCCCGCGAGCTGGGCAAGCGCGGTATCGCGTTCATCTGTGCACGTGAGAAGGAAGGTGAAGACAGCCTGGCAGCGCAGCTCAAGCAGGCCTTCGGTGGCGCTTACATCGTTAACGAGCGCTTTACCAAGCAAACGGCCAATGCCGCACTGGAGAAAGGCGTTGCCGATGCCGTGGCCTTCGGTATTCCTTTCATTGCCAACCCCGACCTGCCCGAGCGCCTGGCGGCCGACGCCCCTCTCAATGAGCCGGACCCAAGTACCTTCTACGGCCAGGGTGCCAAAGGGTATCTGGATTACCCGCGCCTCTGACCCGCCCCGCAAACGGAAAAGCCCTGGCCAATGGCCGGGGCTTTTTCGTTTTCAAGCCTGCGAGGGTGAAGGCCAGGCAGATTATCGATAAGCAATAGTGTTTGTTATAAATTCACTTACGATAAATTGATGCCGTTGCGATGGATTACTATTTACATTTTTTTCACTTTTAAATAGCCTTCCGCCACCCCGCCACTGCGGCGGCTTTCTCGCAGGCGCTCACGGATGATCGACCCCGCCACCACGGCGCGCCAACGTAGCGCGCCGCGCGACGCTGCGTGCCTGCGTTCCTTGCCGAGGACACACAACACATGAAGCACCTCCCCTTGCTCAAGCTGGCAGTCGCTGTCTCGCTGCTCAGCGCAGGCGTTACCCAGGCGGCCGACGACACTTCTGCGCAAACGCCCACTACCAACGCCGACGGCAGTCTTTCGCTAGGCGTTATCTCCGTGACAGGTGAAGGCGTTGCAGGGCAATCGACCACCGAAGGGACTGGTTCCTACACAACGGGGAAGATGAGTACGGCCACCAAGCTGAACCTGTCGCCACGCGAGACGCCGCAGTCGGTGAGCGTGATCACCCGCCAGCGCATCGAAGACAAGGGTATGAATGACCTCAACGATGTGGTGCAGAACGCGCCTGGCGTAACGTTGCAAAAGTACGGTGCCGATCGCCAGCAGTTCATGTCCCGTGGCTTCAAGATCGACAACATCATGTACGACGGGCTCGCGACGAGCGTGGGTACCTATACTCAGGACACCATATCCTCGGCCGACATGGCCATGTTCGACCGTGTCGAAGTGGTGCGCGGGGCAACCGGTTTGATGACTGGCGCCGGTAGCCCTTCGGCGACGTTGAACCTGGTGCGCAAGCGGCCCACCGACACCCCGCAGGTGAGCGTGACCACCAGCGCCGGCAGCTGGGACCGCTACCGCACCGAACTGGACGCCTCCAACCGCCTGAATGAGTCGGGCACCCTGCGTGGCCGCGTGGTCGCGGCCTACCAAGACAACAAAAGCTTCCAGGACCTCAAGACCAACCAGCGCCAGACTTTCTACGGTGTGCTGGAAGCCGACCTGAACGACTCCACCACCTGGACGGTAGGCGCCTCCAAGCAGCGTGACGATAACCGTTCAGACTGGGGTGGCATTCCCAGCGGCCCGAACGGCGAGAACCTGGACCTGCCGCGCTCGAGTTTCCTCAGCAACCAATGGTCCTACTGGGACAAGGACAACTACAGCTTCTTCACCGACGTGACCCACCGCTTCGACAACGGCTGGACGGGCAAGCTGGCGGCGCAAAAAATCTGGGCCAACCTGGACTCCTTCGCCGCCTACTCGACCGCCAATACCAACGGCACCTTGACCCAGTTCTCAGGCCATTACATCGACTCGGACTACCAGACCAACTACGACGCCTCGTTGACCGGCCCTTTCCAGTTGTTCGGGCGCGAGCATGAGCTGAGCTTCGGTACCAGCTACCGCCAGGAACGCTTTGACCAGAACGGCGGCACCCTGGGGGGGTTCACCTATAACCCTTACACCTTCGATCACAATGCCCCCAAAAGCGAACCCAACCTGTACAGCTGGGAATACCGCAATACCGCGACCGAGAAATCAGCCTATGCCGTGGCGCGTTTCAACCCGATCGACCCGCTGCATGTGATCATCGGTTCGCGCGTGCTCTGGTACAAATGGGATGATCGTGCCGGCGACACCGACTACAACCAGACCCAGAAAGTGACGCCCTACGCCGGTATCGTCTATGACCTGAACGACACCTACTCGGTGTATGCCAGCTACACCCAGATCTTCAAACCCCAGGCCGGCGTAACGGTGGGCGGAGGCGCGCTGGAGCCGATGACGGGCGAAAACTACGAGATTGGCCTCAAAGGCGCCTATCTCGATGGCGCGCTCAATGGCTCGATCGCGTTGTTCGACCTCACGCAGGAAAAGCGCGCCTACAGCCTGGATGCGCAGTGCGGTGCGGTGAAATGCTCGGCCACCGCCGGCGAGGTCCGCAGCCAGGGTATCGATGCCGAGATCAGCGGCGCTATCACCCCGAACTGGCAAGCCTCGGCGTCCTACACCTACGTGCTCAGCCAGTTCGTCAAAGACGACGATAACAAGGGCATGCTGTTCGACCCTTCCCAGCCCAAACACCTGTTCAAGGCCGCTACCACCTACCACCTGACCGGCGACCTGCACAAATGGCGTGTCGGCGCTGATCTCTACGCACAGAGCGGCACGTTCGAGCATGTGGTTAATGGTCTGAGTAACCAGAGCAGCTACTCAGTGGTAGGGCTGATGGCAGGGTATCGTTTCAACGATCACTGGGACGGCCGGGTGAACGTGAATAACCTGTTTGACACCCAGTACTGGCAGGGCCTGCCAGAGACCTTCGGTGGTGGCATCTATGGCGACCCGCGCAATCTGATGTTCAGCCTGAAGTGGACACTCTGACCCCCTGAAAACGAAAAACGAGCCACGGTTCGATCACCGTGGCCCGTTTCTCATCCATCGCTTCAACGCCGCGCGTCGATCTGCTGCTGCAGGTTCTGGATCTGGCTTTGCAAGGTATTGAAGTTGCGCGTGGCCTGGCCGCGGAACGAGTCGAATTCCTGGTTGGTCGGCCCGTTACTGGCGCTCGGCGCCGGCCGGTTGTCCAGCTCGCTACGCAGCACGATCAAGTCCTGCTCGACCTGGCCAATGCGGGCGGCGCTGTCGCCTTGTTTTTTCAGCGCGGCCACGTCGGTTTCCAGGCCTTTGAGCCGGGTATCGTTGCTGCCTTGCCCGGCCTGGGCCGCCTTGAGGCTGGCAATGTCTGCCGCCAGCGCCTTGATCGCCTGGTCGTGGCTGGCCTGCTGGCTACTTAGCTGCGTAGCGAGCTGGTCGAGGCGCTTGGCAAAGTCACCTTGCTGGCCGGCCACGCCCTGAGCGGTGCGGCTCTGGTCGTCGAACTGGCCCTGCAGCTGCTTGAGGGCCTGCTTGAGCGACTCGGTGTCGGAGGTGGTGCTGTTCTCACCGGCGGCCATCTTGCCGCTGATGTCGCGCAGGCGGCCCGCCGCTTCTTCACTGACTTTGGCAAAGCTTTCCTGGGTCGCTACCAGTTGCTGTTCCATCAGCGAGATCTGCTGGAAGCTCCACCACCCCAGCCCGCCCAAGGCGATCACCAAGGCAAGCACCAAGGCCCATAGCGCGCCGCTGCCAGGTGCCTTGACCTTCACCACGGGCGGCGAATACACCGCCTCTTGCTCACGTGCCGCCGGTGCGCGGCGCCTGGCCTGGCGCGGCTCGGCATAAGGCTCGGGTTCCGGGTCGTCCGAAAAATCATGGTCGCGCGCATCGGCCCGCAGGCTGGGCAGGTGTTCGTCGAAATCATCAACGGCGTCTTTTCGCATGGCTTGCCTTTGAGCAGTTCAGATAAATGAGGGCGATTCTAACCCGGAACGCGCGCGCTGCTCAGCGGTAGCGCCCGCTGGTGTCCTGGCTTTTCCACCACAGGGCGAACTCATCCAGGGCCGGCCACAGGCCTGTCGCCGGCGCATAGCCCAGATAATGCCGTGCCCGGTGGGTATCGAGGGTGAAATCTTCGGTCAGGCGCGTCACGTCGTCGAGCGTGAGCCGTGGCCGCGGCCTACCCGGCCAGGCCCGGCAGAGGCCTTCGGTACAGCCGGCGCGCAGCCGGGCCAGTGCCACGCTGCGACCTTGCGGCACACGCGCCAGGCCGAGCTGCCTGGCCACATAGGCCACAGCGTCCCACAGCGGCACCGGTGCGCCATTGCTGATGTTGTAAGCGCGGCCCAGTGCCGGAGCATCGGCATGGAGGGCCAGCCAAAGGGCTTCGCAGAGGTTGTGCACGCTGGTGAAGTCGACCCGGTTCAGGCCGTCACCCAGCACGCCCAGGCGTTGCGCTTCGTGCAAGCGCACCAGCCGCGGCAACCACTGCCGGTCGCCCGCGCCTACGACGCGCGTGGGCCGCAGGGCAATCACTTGCATACCGAATTCTTCAGCGCCGAACACCCGTTGCTCGGCCAGGAACAAGGCCCGAGCGTACGCCCGCGCGTGCCGTGACGGGATCTGCTCCTCCCGCACCGCCTCCCGGGTGGGGCCGCTGTAGTACAGCTGGGCGCAAGAAAGATGCACGAACCGCGGCACGTGCTCCTTCAAGCATGCTTCGACTAGGTTTTCCGTCACGCCCTGGCGCGCCTGTTCGAGCGCCTGGGCCTGTATCCAGCTGTCGGCGGGGCCGGCGCAATGCACTACTGCTTCTACGCCCGCGCACAGGCGGCGGGCGAAATCGGCATCACCCAACTCGCCTTCCAGGCACTGTGCACCTGCGCGCACCAGCCCCTCGACGGCGAGGGCGCTGCGGCTGGCAATGCGCACCTGGCAGCCTCGGCCCAGCGCAAGGTGCGCGAAGCGCGCCCCGATGAAACCGCTGGCGCCTGTGACCAGAATATTCATGAAAAACCCTTGCTCGATAGCCTGGTTGCGCTGACGTCTTCTGGCGGGATCAAGGCACGCCGGGCCTGGCGCAACAGGTGGGTGGTCAGGGCATCCAGCAGTTGCCCGCCGTTGCGCCAATGGTGCCAGTACAGCGGCACATCGCTGTGGAAACCCGGCAGCAGTTCCACCAATACCCCCTCGGCCAGTTGCCGCGCGGCCTGTGCCTGGGGAATCAACCCCCAGCCGGCACCGGCCTCGGCCATGCGCAGGAAGCCTTCACTGGAGGGGCACAGATGATAGACCTGCACCGTCTCCACGCCCAGCGACGCCATGTAGCGATGCTGGAGAAAATCGTCGGGCCCGAAGATCAATGCCGGTGCGCATGCCAAGGCCTGGGCGCTGAACCCGTGGGGCAGGTACTGCTCCATGAACCCAGGCGTTGCCAGCGGCAGGTAGCGCATCGCCCCCAGCAACTGGCTGCGTGCGCCAGCGACCGGCCGCTCGGCAGCGCATACACAAGCAGCCACTTCGCCTGCGCGCATGCGCTTAAGGCCTACATCCTGGTCCTCGACCAACAGCTCCAGCAACAGGCCCTGAGCACTGCAGAACTCGCCAACGGCCGCCGCCCACCATGTCGCCAGGCTGTCGGCATTGAGTGCGATACGCAGCCGTTCCGGGCGAGGCTCGTCATCCAGGGTGGGCACCTGGCCCCGCAGGTCGCGCTCAAGCAATCGCACCTGCTGAACATGGTTGAGCAGGCGCCTGCCTACATCGGTGGGTGCAGGCGGGTTGGCCCGCACCAGCACCGGCTGCCCGACGCGCGCCTCCAGCAACTTGATGCGCTGTGAAACGGCCGACTGCGACAGGCCCAGCGCCAGGGCGGCGCGTTCGAAGCCGCCCTGCTCTATCACCCCAGCCAGGGCAGCCAACAATTTGTAGTCGAACACCATCAGGCTCCGAAGTGAAACTCGCACATAAGTTGCGCTAATGACGCATAGCTTATATTCGTTTTTCTGATTGCGCTGCATTCGGCACACTCTAGCCATCTTTCCCAAACCTGGATGCGAACGAGCATGTGGCAGAGCTATCTCAATGGGTTGCTGGTGTCGGCGAGCCTGATCATCGCGATCGGTACGCAGAATGCCTTTGTACTGGCGCAAAGCCTACGCCGCGAGCATCACTTGCCGGTCGCGCTGTTGTGCGTGCTGTGCGATGCGGTGCTGATGAGCGCAGGCGTTTTTGGCCTGGCGAGCCTGTTGGCGCAGAACGACACCCTCTTGTTGCTGACCCGCTGGGGCGGGGTGGTATTTTTGCTGTGGTATGGCGCCAAGGCCCTGCGCCGCGCGCTGGCCCGGCAAGCGCTGGGCACTGCGGGCGACGCCGGCAAGCGCTCCCGGCGCGCAGTGCTGCTCAGCGCGCTGGCCGTCACCCTGCTCAACCCGCACGTTTACCTGGACACCGTCTTGCTGGTGGGCTCGCTCGGCGCTCAACAGGCTGCACCAGGGGCGTACGTGGCCGGGGCGGCCAGCGCATCGGCGCTGTGGTTCTTCGCCCTGGCGCTGGGCGCGGCGTGGCTGGCGCCTTGGCTGGCCCGGCCCGGAACCTGGCGAGCGCTGGACCTGATGGTGGCGGTGATGATGTTCGCGGTCGCAGCCCAACTGATGATGGGCTGAAGCGGCGATCGCTCTGGAACCTCTATCCCACACAGTTGTTGCGTGGTTATGCCCTACACCCGGTGCTATGATCCCGGGGCTCGCCAAAGAGAGTACAAACTCCCTGGCGCACCCTGGCCGCCCGTGAACGGCCCGTGTTAATGACCTGATCAGGAGAACCGACATGGCTTTTGAATTGCCGCCGCTGCCCTATGCACACGACGCCCTGGCGCCGCACATCTCCAAGGAAACCCTGGAATTTCACCACGACAAGCACCACAACACCTACGTCGTGAACCTCAACGGCCTGATCCCTGGCACCGAATTCGAAGGCAAGAGCCTCGAAGAGATCGTCAAGTCGTCTTCCGGTGGCATCTTCAACAACGCCGCCCAGGTGTGGAACCACAGCTTCTACTGGAACTGCCTGTCGCCCAACGGCGGCGGCGAGCCCACCGGCGCCCTGGCCGACGCGATCAACGCAGCCTTCGGCTCGTTCGCCAAGTTCAAGGAAGAGTTCACCAAGACTTCGGTCGGCACCTTCGGCTCCGGCTGGGGCTGGCTGGTCAAGAAAGCCGATGGCTCCCTGGCCCTGGCCAGCACCATCGGTGCGGGTTGCCCGCTGACCAGCGGCGAAACCCCGCTGCTGACCTGCGACGTCTGGGAACACGCCTACTACATCGACTACCGCAACGTTCGCCCCAAGTACGTCGAGGCGTTCTGGAACCTGGTCAACTGGGAATTCGTCGCCCAGCAGTTCGAAGGCAACACCTTCAAGGCCTGATCTTTTCGAGCCTTGCATGCGCCCCGCCTTTGCGGGGCGTTTCTTTGTGGAGCGCTCCTAGCCGGCCAGCTAAAGTTTCAGGCATGATCGGCCGACACATGAAACGACGAGCATCCACGTCAATTTGCCGAAAAGCGCCCGCATTCGGCCTCACCGCTTGACGACTCCAGGCTCTGCGAAGTTTCATGGCAATTTGATGCCAACCAGCGTGCGCGCGCCGGCGCCAGCGAGAAGGAATCCTCTACATTGAAGCTGGAACTCAAGCACAGCTTGTCAGTGAAGCTGCTAAGGGTCGTGTTGCTGGCCGCCCTCGCCGTAGGCGTGGTGCTCAGTTGCGCGCAGATTCTATTCGACGCCAGCAAAGCCCATCATGCGCTGAACAACGACGCCCAGCAGATTCTGGGTATGTTCCGCGACCCTTCCACCCAAGCCGTCTACAGCCTCGACAAGGAAATGGGCATGCAGGTGCTGGAGGGGCTGTTTCAGGACGAGGCCGTGCGGCAGGCAAGCATCGGCGTACCCGGCGAGCCCATGCTGGCCCAGAAGTCGCGCCCGCTGGCCAATAGCCCCTGGCGCTGGCTCACTGACCCGATCCTGGGCCGGGAAAAAACCGCCAGCATCCATTTGATGGGCCGCGAACCCTATAACGAGTACTACGGCGACCTCTCCATCACCCTCGACACCGCCACCTATGGCGAGAGTTTCATCGCAAGCTCGGTGATCATTTTCGTCTCTGGCGTGCTTCGCGCCCTGGCCATGGGGCTGGTGCTGTACCTGGTGTATCACTACCTGCTGACCAAGCCGCTTTCGCGCATGCTTGAAAGCCTCACCCAGATCAACCCCGACCGACCGGCCCAGTACCAGCTGCCGTTGCTCAAAGGCCACGAGCGCAATGAGCTGGGGTTGTGGATCAATACCGCCAACCAGTTGCTGGCGTCTATCGAGCGCAACACCAGCCTGCGCCACGAGGCCGAGAACAGCCTGCTGCGCATGTCACAGTACGACTTCCTCACCGGCCTGCCTAACCGCCAGCAGTTGCAGGACCAGCTCGACAAGATCCTGATCGACGCCGGCCGCCTGCAACGTCGTGTTGCCGTGTTGTGCCTGGGGCTGGACGACTTCAAGGGGGTGAACGAGCAATTTAGCTATCAGTGCGGCGACCAACTGCTGCTGGCGCTGGCCGAGCGCCTGCGCGGCCATAGCGGCAGGCTCGGCGCACTGGCGCGCCTGGGGGGCGACCAGTTTGCGCTGGTGCAAGCCGATATCGAGCAACCCTACGAAGCGGCAGAGCTGGCCCAGGCCGTGCTCGATGACCTTGAAGCCCCTTTTGCGCTCGACCAAGAGCAGATCTACCTGCGCGCCACCATTGGCATCACCTTGTTCCCCGAAGATGGCGACAGCACAGAAAAGCTGCTGCAAAAAGCCGAGCAGACCATGACCTTGGCCAAGGCTCGCTCACGCAACCGCTACCAGTTCTACATCGCCAGCGTCGACAGCGAAATGCGCCGACGCCGCGAGCTGGAAAAGGACCTGCGCGAAGCCCTCGCCCGAGACCAGCTCAGCCTGGTCTATCAACCGCAGATCAGCTACCGCGACAACAGCGTGGTGGGTGTCGAAGCCTTGCTGCGCTGGTCACACCCTGAGCGCGGCAGTATCTCGCCTGATCAGTTCATTCCGCTGGCCGAGCAAAACGGCAGCATCATCGCTATCGGCGAATGGGTGCTCGACCAGGCTTGCCGGCAACTGCGCGACTGGCACGACCAGGGTTTTACCGGCCTGCGCATGGCAGTGAACCTCTCCACCGTGCAGCTGCACCATGCCGAGCTGCCACGGGTGGTCAGCAACCTGATGCAGATCTACCGCCTGCCCCCGCGAACGCTGGAGCTGGAGGTGACCGAAACCGGCCTGATGGAAGACATCGCCAGCGCTGCTCAGCACCTGCTGAGCCTGCGCCGGGCGGGTGCGTTGATCGCCATCGACGACTTCGGCACGGGTTATTCCTCACTCAGTTACCTCAAGTCGCTGCCGCTGGACAAAATGAAAATCGACAAGAGCTTCGTCAAGGACGTGCTCGAAGACGACGACGACGCCACCATCGTGCGAGCCATCATCCAGCTGGGCAAAAGCCTGGGTATGCAGGTCATTGCCGAGGGTGTGGAGACCCGGGAACAGGAAGCCTACATTCTGGCCGAGGGGTGCCACGAGGGGCAGGGTTGGCTGTACAGCAAGCCAATGCCCGCCAAGGAGGTAACGGCATTTCTCAAGCAGGCCCGCAAGAAGGCGGTGGGCGAAGCTGCTTCCTGAACCCTGTGCAGCCGGAGGCTATTCCCCCCGGCAGAGCGGCTTGGCGCATGATCAAGTAACGGCCGGCAGACCCTGTTCAAGCGTGAAGGCCAGGCACGAGCATGCCCGGCCTATGGGGCTCAGGTAGCGTCCGCGTGGCTGGTCATGCCCTTGATCAGCACCGCGCCACTGGCCAGCACCGCCGGCACCAGCAACGCCGTCAGCACTTGTTCGAAGTGCCAACCCATCCCGAGCAAGGTGGCGCCGATCCAGGCACCGAGGATGGCACCGAAACGCCCGACGCCCAGCATCCAGGAGACGCCCGTGGCGCGCCCGTGGGTGGGGTAGAAGCGCGCGGCCAGCGACGGCATCGCCGATTGCGCACCGTTGACACACATACCGGCGGCCAGCACCAGGGTGGCCAACAGCATCGTGTCCCCCAGGCTTTTGCCGACGGCCCAGGCAAACAGGCCCGCGAGCAGGTAGAACACGCCGATGACCTTGTGCGGGTTGAAGCGGTCCATGGCCCAGCCGACGGCCACTGAACTGAGCACCCCGCCGAACTGGAACAGGGCGCCGATGAACGCGGCCTGCTCCAGGCTCGCACCGCTTTCGCGCATCAGCGTCGGCAGCCAGCTGGTGAGCAAATAGACGATCACCAGGCCCATGAAGTAGGTCAGCCAAAGCAACAACGTACCTGCGCTGTACACGCCGCCGAAGATCACTGCGAACACGTTGCGTGCCTTGACCCCCTGCTGCTCCGGCACGCTGAAGGCTTGCGCCTGAGCAGCCTGCTCACCGATTGGCCGCAGCACCTTGCGCACCCGCTCGGCCGATTGCCCGCGCACTACCATGAACCGCGCCGATTCCGGCAGCCAGAACGCCAAGGCCAATGCCAGCAGCAGCGGCAACACGCCGCCCACCAGCAGCAGGCTGTGCCAGCCCCAACTCGGGATGAGCCAGGCCGAGATGAAACCGCCCCCGGCCATGCCCAGGTTGAAGCCGCAGAACATGCTTGTTACCAGCAGCGACTTGAGCCGCTCTGGGGTGTATTCAGACAGCAGGGTGGTGGCATTGGGCATCGCCGCGCCCAGCCCCAGGCCGGTCAGGAAACGCAGTAACACCAATTGCTCGAGGTTGGCGCTGAACGCGCAGGCGAGGCTGAAGATGCCAAACAAGAACGCCGACACCACCAGCACGCCCTTGCGCCCGAAGCGATCGGCCAACGGCCCCGAACCCAGGGCACCGAAGACCATACCGATCAGGGCGGCGCTCATGACCGGGCCCAGTTGAGCACGGTTGATGCCCCAATCCTGGCTCAGCGCGGGCGCAATGAACCCCATGGCAGCGGTGTCCAGGCCGTCGAGGAACACGATCAGAAAGCACAGCAGTGCGATGCGCCACTGGTACCGCGACAGCGGCTGGGCGTTGATGAATTGCTGAACATCGAGGGTGCCGGCTGGCGAGGTGGCCTGCGCGGGCGCGCCAGCAATGTCGCCGGCAGCAGTCAGCGTCTGTGACATGGTTTTTGCTCTTGTTGTTGGATGCCGCAAACGCTAAGCCCGGCTGAACCCGCCCAGCAAGGCACGGATCTGGAATCGGTGCGGTTATCGCACGCTTTGCACAGCAGCTGCTTTGCGAAATGCCAGAGGGCTTTGGCCGGTCATGCGCTTGAAAAAACGTGAGAAGTAAGCTGGCTCGGAAAAGCCCAGCGCGTCGGAAAGCTGGTTGATGCTCAAGGTTGAGTACACCAGCTCTCGGCGCGCCTCCAGCACCAGGCGTTCATGGATCGTCGCCAGGGCACCCTGGCCCCCGAGCCGCATCACCACATCGCGCAGGTGGGCGGTGGTGATGCCCAGTTGCCGCGCATAACGCTCCAGGCTCCAGTGCTCGCGAAAATGGGCCTCCACCAAGGTGGTGAAGGCCGCCAGGTGCGCCTGCCCGGGTGCCGGCCTGCGGCTCGCCTGGCGCCGCTGGCGCTGCCGGGCGAGCCAGGCGGCGAGCAGGCCCAGTAGCGATTGCACGGCCAACTCACGTGCGGCCAGCAGCGGGTTGGCGTATTCAGCGGCCAACTGCTCGAACACCTGTGCCACCCAACCGCCCTCCTCGCCCAATGGGTAGAGCCCAGGGCGCTCAAGGACCACGCGCTGATCGCCCATTGCCTGCTGCAGGGAGGCCACCAACGGCGCCGCCAGCGTCAGCACATGGCCATCAACCGCATCGCTGAAACGAAACCCGTGCACGCACAGCGGCGGCACCAGCTGCACCGCAGGTTGCTCCACGCGCGCCCGCTGGCCCTCCAGCTCGATGTCGGCCCAGCCTTGGCGCAAGAACAACAACTGGGTCAGGTCGGCGTGCCGGTGCGGGCGGATCTCCCAGCCATGCAGGCGGCTGCGGCTCGGGATCGATTCACAGTGCAGAAAGTCCGGCGCAGGCCAGTCCACGCCATCGCCGTACAGCTTGAAGACCGGTACCGAAGCGCCCGGCTGTGCAGGGCGAAGGCGCTGCATAGGCCGCTCCCTAAGTTGCGAAAAGTCCAAAAAGTAGCATGGAAAATGCCTTAACCACAGTGGCAGGGCAGGATAAAAATACAGGAACCTCTCCACAAAACAGGGCCGTGAGCCCGCTACAACACGAGGTCACCGCCATGCAAACCTGCGTCGCCATCATCGGTGCCGGCCCGGCCGGGCTGCTGCTGGGCCAATTGCTGCACAACGCTGGCATCGCCAACGTCATCCTCGAACGCCAAAGCGCCAGCCATGTGCTGGGGCGCATCCGTGCCGGCGTGCTCGAACAGGGTACGGTCGAGCTGCTTCATGAAGCAGGTGTCGGCCAGCGCCTGGCCGCCGAAGGCCTGGTGCATGAAGGTTTCGAACTGACCTTGGGTGACCGGCGCGAGCGCATCGACCTCAAGCGCCTGACCGGCCGAACTGTCACGGTGTATGGGCAAACCGAAGTCACCCGCGACCTGATGCAGGCGCGCGAACGCAGCCAGGCACTGACCTGCTACAACGCCAGCGACGTGCAACTCCACGACCTGCAAAGCGACCGGCCCAGCGTTACGTTCCAGTACCAGGGCGAACAGGTCCGCCTGGCCTGTGACTATATCGCGGGCTGCGACGGCTTCCATGGGGTGGCCCGCCAGTCGATCCCTGCCGCAAGCCTGCGCACCTTCGAGCGTGCCTGGCCATTTGGCTGGCTCGGCGTGCTGGCCGACACACCACCGGTCAACGACGAACTGATCTACGCCAGCCACCCCCGCGGCTTTGCCTTGTGCAGCCAACGCTCCCATACCCGCTCGCGCTACTACGTGCAGGTGCCGGCCGACGAAGCGGTAGACCAGTGGAGCGATGAGCGCTTCTGGAACGAGCTGCGAGCACGGCTTCCCGGCGACGTCGCGCAAGCGCTGGTCACCGGCCCCTCGATCGAGAAAAGCATCGCGCCGCTGCGCAGTTTCGTGGTCGAGCCTCTGCAGCATGGCCGGCTGTTCCTGCTGGGTGACGCGGCCCACATCGTTCCGCCCACCGGTGCCAAAGGCTTGAACCTGGCGGCCAGTGATGTGAGCACGCTTTATCGCATTCTGCTGAAGGTGTATCGCGAGCAACGCACCGATCTGTTGGAGCGCTATTCGCCGCTGTGCCTGAAGCGCATCTGGAAAGCCGAGCGGTTCTCCTGGTGGATGACCTCGATGCTGCACACCTTCGAACAGCGTGATGGGTTCAGCGAGCGCATTGGCCAGGCGGAGCTTGAATATTTTCTGGATTCAGAAGCCGGGCGCACCTGCATCGCTGAGAACTACGTGGGGCTGCCTTATGAGCCCATTGAGTGAAACAGCATTAAATCAGCCGTTTTGTAACCTGAGGTTTCCTTCATCTAGCGTCAAATGAAAATCCTTCGCATCATGTCGGCCGCTCGGGGGGCCCCCGCCAGTTACCACCATTGATGCAGGATTTCTTAATGAATCGTACCCCATTGGCCGCGGCCAGCTTGCTGGCCATCGCCGTTGCGCTCAGCGGCTGCGGTGACAGCAAAGACACCACCAAACCTGTGGCGCAGGCGCCCGCCGCGGCTTCAGCGCCGGCCACCACGCCTGCCGAGGCAAGCAGCAAGGCGGTGGTAGCGCACTATGCGGAAATGGTCCACGCGGTGTTCAGCGATTCGCTCACCGGCGCGCAAAAGCTGCAGGTGACCATCGACGCCCTGCTCGCCAGCCCCTCCGACGCCACGTTGAAAGCCGCGCGCCAGGCGTGGCTCGATGCTCGCCCAGCGTACCTGCAGAGTGAAGTGTTCCGCTTTGGCAACACCCTCATCGACGACTGGGAAGGCCAGGTGAATGCCTGGCCGCTGGACGAAGGCCTGATCGACTACGTCGACGAGGGCTACGAGCAGGCCCTTGGCAACCCGGCCGGAAAAGCCAATATCATCGCCAACACGCATATCCAGATCGGTGAAGACACCCTCGACGCCGGCAAGATCACCCCACAACTGCTCGCCAGTCTCAACGAGGTAGGCGGCTCGGAGGCCAACGTCGCCACCGGTTACCACGCCATCGAATTCCTGCTCTGGGGCCAGGACCTCAATGGCACCGGCCCCGGCGCAGGCAACCGCCCCGCCTCCGACTACCTGGAAGGCGCAGGCGCCACTGGCGGGCACAACGACCGCCGCCGCGATTACCTCAAAGCCGTGACCCAGCTACTGGTCAGCGATTTGCAGGAAATGGTCGAGCAATGGGCGCCGGGCAAGGCCGACAACTACCGCGCCAGTTTGCTGGCCGAGCCCGGCGAGGCTGGGCTGCGCAAGATGCTGTTCGGCATGGGCAGCCTGTCGCTGGGTGAGCTGGCCGGCGAGCGGATGAAGGTCGCCCTGGAGGCCAACTCACCTGAAGATGAACACGACTGCTTCAGTGATAACACCCACAACTCGGCGTTCTGGAACGCCAAGGGCATCCGCAACGTATACCTGGGCGAATACACACGCCTGGACGGCAGCAAGCTGGCCGGCCCAAGCCTGTCGCAATTGGTCGCCAAGGCCGATGCTGCCACCGATGCCGCGCTAAAGGCCGACCTGGCCGACACCGAGGCGAAAATGCAGGTGCTGGTCAACAAGGCCAACCAAGGTGAGCACTTCGACCAGTTGATCGCACCCGGTAATAACGCAGGCAACCAACAGGTGCGCGATGCCATCGCCGCGCTGGTCAAGCAGACCAGCGCCATCGAGCAGGCAGCAGGCAAGCTGGGCATCAGCGACCTGAGCCCCGACACCGCCGACCACACCTTCTGAGGCCCGCCCGGGTGGGCTGCTCCGTACCTTGATGCGCCGATTCTTCGCCTTCTGGCCAGCCCTGTGGCTGGCCATCTCTCTAGGTGGCTGCGACAAGCTCCCGCCCATGGGCGCTGTGCAGCCCGGCGAAACCCACCCCGGTGGCGCAACCACGGTGCAGCGCAGCGACCGGCTTGCCTTTTCGTTGCCCGCGGCCAACCTGACCGCCGAGCAACGGCTCGACTTCAGCGTCGGCCGTTCGTTCTTTCGCAACCCCTGGGTGATTGCGCCTTCCACCACCACCGCGCGCGACGGCCTGGGGCCGTTGTACAACGCCAATGCCTGCCAGGCATGCCATGTGCGCAACGGCCGCGGCCACCCCCCTGAGCCGGGCGCGCTCAATGCGGTATCGATTCTGGTCAGGCTGGCTATCCCGCCGGGCCCTGGCAGCGCTGCCACGCTGCGTACGATGGGCGTAGAGCCCGAGCCTGTCTACGGGACCCAATTGCAAGACCAGGCCATTCCAGGCGTGCCGCCGGAGGGGCGCGTACGTGTGAGTTACAGCGAACACCCCGTTCACTTCGCCGACGGTTTCGAGGTGCGCCTGCGCAAGCCCGTGTTGACCATCGACCGCCTTGGCTATGGGCCGCTGCATCCGGCCACGCAGCTGTCGGCACGCATCGCGCCGCCGATGATCGGCCTGGGCCTGCTCGAAGCGATCCCGCAGGCAGACCTGCAGGCCCAGGCCGCACGCCAGCCCGCATTGGGCCTGCAGGGCCGGCCCAATTACGTCTGGGATGACGCCAAGGGCCAAACCGTGCTCGGCAGGTTTGGCTGGAAAGCCGGCCAGCCCAACCTTGACCAGCAGAACGCTCATGCAGCGCTGTCGGACATGGGCCTGACCAGCGCGTTGCTACCGGCGCAGAACTGCACCGCAGCGCAGGTCGCCTGCAAGCAGGCCACCCCTGGCGACGGGCCGGACGGCGAAGGCGAGGTCAGCGACAACATTCGCAGGCTGCTGTTGTTCTATACCCGCCATCTGGCGGTGCCCGGCCGCCCGGCGGCAGCCCAGAGGGCGGTGCTCGAAGGCAAGCAGCTGTTTCAGCAGGCTGGCTGCCAAGGCTGCCATGTACCCCGCTGGGTGACCGCCTCCGACGCGGCCGAGCCGTCCCTGGCCGGGCAGACCATCTGGCCCTATACCGACCTGCTGCTGCACGACATGGGGGCCGGGCTTGCCGACGGCCGCGGTGAGTTTCAGGCCGGCCCCCGTGACTGGCGCACCGCGCCGCTCTGGGGCCTTGGCCTGACCCGCGCGGTCAGCGGCCATTACCAGCTGCTGCACGATGGGCGTGCCCGCGACCCTTTGGAGGCCGTGCTCTGGCACGGCGGCGAGGCCGAGGCGGCGCGCCAGCAGGTACTGACGTTCGACGCCCGCCAGCGCGCCGCGCTGCTGGCTTTTCTCGACTCACTTTAACGCTCTCGGGAGCCCTTGCCATGTTTCGCCCCAAACTCTTGTTCACCAGCCTCGCTGCCCTGGCCCTGGGCGCTTGTGCACCCCAGGATCGCGAAGCGAGCACCAGCGCGGCCTTGGCCAAGCAGGTGATCCTTCCCGGCTACAGCCAGTGGCTGGCTGCCGACCGTCAATTGGCCGCCAGCGCCCTGGCCTTCTGCGAGGGGCGTGAGGCACTGGCCCAGGCGCGGGCTGATTACCTCACGGCCCAGCGTGCCTGGGCCGCGCTGCAACCGATGCTGGTCGGCCCTCTGGCCGAAGGCAATCGCGCCTGGGCGGTGCAGTTCTGGCCAGACAAGAAAAACCTGGTAGGCCGCCAGGTCGAGCAACTCCTGGCCAGTGGCACGCCGGTGGATGTCGCTAGCCTGGCCCAGGGCAGCGTAGTGATCCAGGGCCTCTCGGCGTACGAATACATTCTCTACGACAGCCAGCCCGAGCTGGCCGACCCGGCGCGCAAGGCGCGCTACTGCCCGTTGCTGATCGCCATCGGCGAACGCCAAAAGGCCCTGGCCGAAGACATCTTGGCGGCCTGGAACCGCCAGGGCGGGATGCTCTCGCAATTGACGCAGTTTCCCAACGACCGCTATGCCGATGCCCACGAGGCGCTGGCCGACCTGTTACGGGCACAGGTCACCGCGCTGGACACGCTGAAAAAGAAACTCGGTGCGCCCATGGGCAGGCAAACCAAGGGCGTGGTTCAGCCGTTCCAGGCCGAGGCCTGGCGCAGCGACGCTTCGCTGTCGAGCCTGCGGGCGGGTCTGGAAGCGGCCAGGGCCGTGTGGGACGGCGTCGACGGCCAGGGCTTCAAGGGCCTGCTGCCCAAGGAACACAAGGCGGTCGCCGAGCGCATCGACAGCGCCTACGCGGCGGCGCTGAGCCTGCTGGAGCCGGATCAGCGCCTGTCGAACATGCTGCAAAGCCCGGATGGCCTGAGCCAACTCAAGCACCTCTATGACAGCCTCAATAACGTCCATCGCCTGCACGAAGGCGAGCTGGCACGGGCGCTGGGCATCCAGCTGGGCTTCAATGCCAACGACGGGGACTGACCATGGCCATGCCAAACCTTCTTGAGGGTGCCCTCGCCCTGGTAGGGCGGCTGCTGCCGGGCCGCAAAGGCCGCGCGCCGATGTTGCTCTCGGCACGCGACGACGCCCAGGGGCGGCATTACGCCGTCGCGTGCCGGCTCGATGGGCGCGTGCTGTTCGCTACCGAGGTGCCGCTGCGCTGCCACGCCGTGGTCGATCATCCTCACTTGCCATTCGCGCTGTGGGTCGCTCGCCGCCCCGGCTGTGAAAGCTACCTGATCGACTTGCGCAACGGGCGGCTGCTGCAGCGGCTGGCCACGCCCAGTGGGCGGCATTTCTACGGCCACGCGGCCCTGCACGCAGGGGGAGAATGGCTGTATGCCACGGAAAACGACACCAGCGACCCGGGCCGCGGGGTATTGGGCGTTTATCGCTTCCAGGCGAACGGGCTCACCCGCGAAGGTGAAGTGCCGACCCATGGCCTCGGCCCGCACGAGGTCAGCTGGATGCCGGACGGTGAAACCCTCGTGGTCGCCAACGGCGGCATCCGCACCGAAGCCGAAAGCCGCGTGGAAATGAACCTTCAGGCCATGGAACCGAGCCTGGTACTGATGGACCGTGCCGGCCGGCTGCTATCGAAGGAGACGCTGGCGCTGCCCATGAACAGCATCCGCCACCTGGCCGTTGCAGCCGACGGCACGATCCTGGCCTGCCAGCAGTACATGGGCGCCAGCGACGACCTGGCGCCGCTACTGGCGATCAAACGGCCCGGGCAGTCGTTCGAGGCCTTCCCGGTGGGCGATGCGCAGCTGCGCAATATGGCTCAGTACACGGCCAGCGTGGCCGTGCACGATTCACTGCGGCTGGTCGCCTTGACCGCGCCCCGGGCCAACCGTTTGTTTATCTGGGCGCTGGACAGCGGTGCGCCGGTGCTTGAAGCACAGGTACCGGACTGCGCAGGTGTGGCCGCCGTGGCCGACGGGTTCGTCGTGAGTTCTGGGCAAGGGCGCTGCCGGCATTACCGCTGCAGTGGCGAGGTGATCCAGGCCAGCGCATTGACGCTGCCCTCGGGCGGCTGGGACAACCACCTGCATCAGGTGGCCTGAAACGCCATCGCCCAGCAAGGCTGGGCGATGGCGGTGTACGGGTGCTCGTTTTCTTATTGCGCTCTGGTCCCCTGGGCCAAGCCGTAGACCAACAACAGCAGGTCTGAGTCAGGCTTCATTGCCGCTTGGCTCTGCTGCACGCGCGGAAGATGGCACAAGCCCTCTCCATGCGCGGCAGTGAGGATCGCAGGGCCCGGCTGATGCCAAGCCGCCATGGCGGCACCGGTGACCGCCAGGCCCGTGAGCACGAAGGCTGCACGCGCGATTTTTATATTCATCACTCCAACCCTTTGACAACGCTGCCAAACGCTGCCTCGTAAAAGTAGAGCAGTTTTGCCCAATCGGCATCACTGAATGACGAATGGCGGCGCAATTGCTTCAAGTCATGTGAGGCGGCGCGCTGGGCGCTAAACACTCGGCGGCACTTTTCGAAATCAAGCAACGCAGCTTCCACGCTCAGTTCCGGGCCATCGACCTGAACGCGAATGAACACATGCTTGATGTACAGGCAGTTGTGCTGCCAGCGGCCGCGGTGCATACGGGCCAGGTTCTGCGCTAGATCCTGAAGGAAACGCTCATGCACCCACTCGCCCAGGCGCTCCCGGCCACCGCCTTCCAGCCAGTGGGTATATTCCTCGAACCCATCGAGCGATTCGGTCACCAGCAGCGCGCGCCAACCAGCCTGGTGGTCGCGCTGGGCTTCGCAGAACTTGAGCGCAGGCACCCTTACGTTGAGGTTGGCCACCCCCGTCAGTGCATCCCGTTCGCGGAGCACTGTTGGCCTGCCGAAGGGGTGCAGCGGGCTGCGATAGATATGCCCCACCTGGCGCTTGACGTACAGCAGGTGGTCTTCATCGTAGATTCGCTGCACACCACTCTCGCCGCCGCGGCGGCGGTTGGGTTCTTCTACCCACTCCCCCTGGCGCGCCCAGTAGTCCTGGAAGCTAGCTATTGCCATTGTGTTGATCCCTCGAGCCCATGCGCACGGAACTTTTTGTGGTTAGCACCATAGGAGCCATGGCGTACTCGAAAAGTTACGGTCATGTGAAAAAAATGTTTCGAGGTACTACCGCTTACGTTGGCGTAGCGGGCGCTAGGTTCACGGTGAATCGGCAGCCATGGGGCTGCATATGCGCAAGGTCGACCGACCAACCTTGGTCGGAACAGATCCGCTGTACCAGCGAAAGGCCCAGGCCGAGGCCCTCGCCGCGCTTTTCGGTACCGCGCACAAATGGCTTGAACATCGCTTCGCGTTTATCTTTGGGAATGCCCACGCCGCTGTCTTCGACGACAAACTCGGTGCCTTCGACCGCCAGTCGGATATAGCCCTGTTCGGTGTAGTGCAGCGCATTGCGCAACAAGTTGCTCATCACGGTCTGCAAAAAGGTAGCGTTATAAGTGACGGCACCCTCGGTGGCCTCGGGCCGCTCCACGTGCAAGGCCAGCCCTTTGGCCTCGATCTGCGTCTGCCACTGCGCGGCGAGGTCAGCGGCGACTTGGCTGAGCGTCGCCTTGGCGGCCAGCGCGTCGTTTCGTTGCGCGCGCGCAAGCATCAGGAAGGTCTGCACCAGCTCTCGCATGTCTTCACAGGCGCGGGTGATGCGCTCCACTTGCTTGCGTGAGCGCTCGTCGAGCAACGGGCTGGCGAGCAACAACTCGCAGGAGGTGGCCAGCACCATCAGGGGGGTACGCAGCTCATGGCTCACATCGCTGGTGAACAGCCGCTCGCGGTTGAGCGCCTCGCGCAGCCGGCCCAAGGTGGCATCGAACGCCACCGCCAATTGCCCTACTTCGTCGGCGGCATAGTCCGGTGCCAGTGGCGGGGCCAGGCCCAAGAGCTGGTCACGGTGGCGAACCTGGCGCGCCAGCCGGATCACCGGAGCCATCACCCTACGCGCCAGCAGCCAACCGAGGAACACCGCCAAGGCCAGGCTCAGCACAAAACCGATCAGCACGACGGCAAAAAGAATTCGTTCGCGCTCTTCGAAGTCACTTTGATCTTGCAGGAGCACGTAGCGCCGGCCGTCTACCACCTGCACCATCGCGTGGTACGACAGGTCGCCACGGAAAACCTCATGAAAACCCGGGCTAAGATGGCGCAGATCCTTGGGCAGCTCGAAGTCACCCTGGCCGCCGCTGAAATAGAACAGCTGGTCGGGCTCGGGGCGATGGTTCCAGTCGCTGATGCTGTCCATCATCAACAAGCGCTGAAGATCGCCGCCCAGGCCGGCGGAAATGAGCTTTTCCTCCACCAGGTGCACCGTAGCGACGATGCCCACTGCGAAAGCCCCGGCGACCAGCGCGCTCATCAACGCAAAAGCGATGATGATGCGCTGTGCAAGGCTCTGCTTAAACTCCATCCCGGCCCTCGGTCAGGCGGTAGCCCACGCCATGCACGGTGTGCAGCAGCGGTTTGTCGAACGGCTTGTCGATCACTTGGCGCAGCTGGTGCACGTGGCTGCGCAAGCTGTCGCTGTCGGGGCAGTCATCACCCCACAAGGCCTCTTCGAGCACCTCGCGGCGCAGCACGTGCGGGCTTTTTTGCATCAGCACCGCCAGCAGCTTGAGGCCGACGGGGTTGAGCTTGAGCAGCTTGCCCGCCCGGGTGACTTCCAGTGTGTCGAGGTCGTAGATCAGGTCGCCCACCTGCAACGAACGCCGGCCTCCCCCTTGGGCGCGGCGCATGACCGCCTCGATGCGAGCCGCCAGCTCGGACAGTGCGAAGGGCTTGACCAGATAGTCGTCGGCGCCGTTGCGAAAGCCTTGCAGCCGGTCGTCGAGCTGGTCGCGGGCGGTGAGCATGATCACCGGCGTATCACGACGGGCGTCTTCACGCAGGCGCTTGCACAAGGTGTAGCCGTCGATGCCCGGCAGCATGATGTCGAGCACGATAAGGTCGTAATGCTCGGTGGCCGCCAAGTGCAAGCCCGACAGCCCATCCTGGGCGCAATCGACCGTGTAGCCCTTGAGCCCCAGGTAATCGGCAAGGTTGGCCAAGATGTCGCGGTTGTCTTCGACGACCAGAATTCGCATGGGATTGCCCCTGTGGTGGCGTGGTTCGGTGCAAACAGCGCGCGCAGCTTAAGCCGAACCGGCCGCGGCCGCCAGTGTACATCCGCTTTGACGCTTTTTTTACCCAAGGTTCACGGCGGCCCCACACATCCAGGCGCAGGCTGCGCGCTGTCCGTCCCCCTGCCTTACGGAGCTTCCATGCCCTCCTCCCCTTCCCGGCCACCCTCACGCCCGCTCAACCTTTGGCTGGTGCTGGGTATTCCACTGGTGATAGCCGCCTTATTGATACTGCTGGAACTGACTGATCTGGACATGTACCTGGCGCGGCTGGCCTACGACCCGGCAGCGGGCGACTTCATTGGCCGGCACAGCTATTTCCTCGAAAACTTCTTGCACGACCGGGCCAAGCAGGTGGTCATCGCCATTGGCCTGCTGGCATTGGCAGCCTTGATCGGCAGCCTGTTCATCCAGCCGCTCAAGGCAGTACGCCGCGAGCTGGGTTGCCTGGTACTGTCGATGGCCCTGGCAACCAGCTTCGTTACACCGATGAAGCAGCTGACCCAAGTGCAATGCCCTTGGAGCCTCAAGGAATTCGGAGGCAGCGAAACCTACAGCAAGCTGCTGCAACCGCGGCCCGCCACTGACAAGCCTGGCCTGTGCTGGCCGGGCGGCCATGCGGCCACTGGCTTCACGCTGTTCGCGCTGTTTTTCGTATTCCGCGACCGAAAGCCCCGCGTGGCCCGTGGCATGTTCGTGTTCGCCTTGGTGCTGGGGTCGATCTTCTCGATAGGCCGCATGCTACAGGGCGCCCACTTCTTCTCGCACAACGTGTGGACGGCCGTGTTCTGCTGGCTGATTTGCCTGGGGGCTTACTACGCGGTGCTCTATCGCCGAGTGGGCGAGGCCCGCAAACAGGCCCCGGCACACTTGCCTCAGGTGTAGATCATCTTGCGGGCCATGCCGCCGTCGATCTGCCAGGCCTGGCCGGTCACAAAGCTGGCCTGCGCCGAGAGCAGCCAGGCCACCAGTGCCGCTACATCCTCCACCGTACCGACCCGGCCCGCCGGATGTTGGGCATGGTCAGCAGCGCTGAGCGGCTCGGCGCGCCGCTCGGCGTTGTCGCGCACGTCGATCCAGCCGGGGCTGACGGCATTGACGCGGATCTCCGGGCCCAGGCTGACCGCCAGTGCGTGAGTGAGCGCCACCAGGCCGCCTTTGCTGGCGGCATAGGCTTCGCTGTCGGGCTCAGACTGCACGGCCCGGGTGGAGGCGATGTTGACGATGGCGCCGTTGCGTACACGCAGGTAGGGCACCGCATGCCTGGCCAGCAGCATGGCGCCGGTGAGGTTCACCGCCAGCACGCGGTTCCAGTGTGCCAGTGTCAGGTGCTCCAGCGGCCGGCTGTGCGGATCGGCGATCGCCGCGTTGTTGACCAGCGCATCGAGGCGACCGAAGCGTGCCATCGTTTGCTCTACCGCCGCTGCGGCTTGTGATTCGTCCGCCACGTCCAGGGCGATGAACATCGCCCGGTCACCCAATGCCTGGGCGACTTTCTGCCCACGCGCCTGGTCGATGTCGGCCAATGCCACCCGCCACCCTTCGCAGATCAACCAGGCCGCCACGCCCAAGCCAATGCCGCGTGCGGCGCCGGTCACCAATGCGACACGGCCATCGTGGAAGCTGCCACCGGCAGCGCCCACTTCGATCACAGCGCGGCCAGCCCGCGGGCCAGGTCGGCCTGCAGGTCGGTAACATCCTCAAGGCCGACCGCCAGGCGGATAAGGCTGTCGCGGATACCCGCCGCTTCACGCTCCTGCGGGCTCAGGCGGCCGTGGGAGGTAGTGGCCGGGTGGGTAATGGTGGTTTTGCTATCGCCCAGGTTGGCAGTGATCGACACCAGCCGCGTGGCATCGATGAAGCGCCAGGCACCCGCCTTGCCGCCCTTGACCTCGAAACTCAGCACGCCGCCGAACCCGCGCATTTGGCGCTTGGCCAGTGCGTGTTGCGGGTGGCTGGGCAAGCCGGCGTAGTGCACCTTTTCGACTCCCGGCTGTTGCTCGAGCCACTCGGCCAGCGCTTGCGCGCTTGCACAATGGGCACGCATGCGCAGGTTGAGGGTTTCCAGGCCCTTGAGGAAGATCCAGGCGTTGAACGGGCTCAGTGAAGAGCCTGCCGTACGGATGACCCCGACCATTTCCTTCATGTGCTCGGCGCGGCCGGCGACCACGCCGCCCATGCAACGGCCCTGGCCATCGATGAACTTGGTGGCCGAGTGCACAACGATGTCTGCGCCCAGTGCCAGCGGCTGTTGCAAGGCTGGGGTGCTGAAGCAGTTGTCCACCACCAGCAGCGCGCCTTTGGCATGGGCCACTTCGGCCAGGGCGGCGA
Organism: Pseudomonas sp. URIL14HWK12:I12; assembly: GCF_003097135.1. Taxonomy (GTDB): domain Bacteria; phylum Pseudomonadota; class Gammaproteobacteria; order Pseudomonadales; family Pseudomonadaceae; genus Aquipseudomonas. The sequence goes on along the minus strand of NZ_QEQL01000002.1, from coordinate 297,877 downwards.
TGTCGACCAGCTCGGCCAAGGGGTTGGAGGGCGATTCGACAAACAACAGCCGTGTGTTGGGCTTGATGGCTTTTTCCCAAGCGGCAACATCGGCCAGTGGCACGTAGGACACCTCGATGCCGAAGCGCTTGAAATACTTGTCGAACAGGCTGATCGTCGAGCCGAATACGCTCTGGGAAATCAGCACGTGGTCGCCCGCGCTGCACAGGCCCATGGCCACGCCGGTGATTGCCGCCATGCCGGTTGCAAAGCCCACGGCCTGCTCGGCGCCTTCCAATGCCGCAATGCGCTCTTCGAACGAGCGCACCGTGGGGTTGGTGTAGCGCGAATAGACGTTGCCCGGCACTTCACCGGCAAAGCGCGCCGCCGCGTCTGCGGCAGTGCGAAAGACATAACTGGAGGTGAAGAACAGCGGGTCGCTGTGCTCACCTTCAGGGGTGCGGTGCTGGCCAGCCCGGACTGCGAGGGTATCGAAGGCCACGCCTTCGAGGTCGCTGTCCAGGCGCCCGGCGTCCCAATCCTGACTCATGGCGCCTGCTCCTTCAGTTGTTGTACAGGTCGATGATCGCGCTCACCGCCTGAGTTTTCACCTTGGCCATGTCATTGCGCGCCTGGTCGATTTTCGCCAGGTAGCGCTCATCGATATCACCGGTGATGTAATTACCGTCGAACACCGCGCAATCGAACTGGTCGATCTTGACCTTGCCGCCGCCGACCGCATCGATCAGGTCAGGCAGGTCCTGGTACACCAGCCAGTCGGCGCCGATCAGGTCGGCCACCTGCTGAGTGGTGCGGTTGTGCGCGATAAGCTCATGGGGGCTCGGCATGTCGATGCCGTAGACGTTGGGGAAGCGCACCGCTGGGGCTGCGGAGCAGAAATAGACATTCTTGGCGCCGGCTTCGCGGGCCATCTGGATGATCTGCTTGCACGTGGTGCCGCGCACGATCGAATCGTCGACGAGCATGACGTTCTTGCCGCGGAATTCCAGCTCGATGGCATTGAGCTTCTGCCGCACCGATTTCTTGCGCGCCGCCTGGCCGGGCATGATGAAAGTGCGCCCGATGTAGCGGTTCTTGACGAAGCCCTCGCGGAACTTCACGCCCAGCTGGTTGGCCAGCTCGAGCGCCGAGGTGCGGCTGGTGTCCGGGATCGGGATGACCACGTCGATGTCGTGATCAGGGCGCTCGCGCAGGATCTTCTCGGCAAGCTTCTCGCCCATGCGCAGGCGGGCCTTGTACACCGAGATGCCGTCGATGATCGAATCGGGGCGGGCCAGGTACACATGCTCGAAGATGCAAGGGGCGTAATGAGGGTTGGGCGCGCACTGGCGGGTGTGCAACTGGCCGTCTTCGGTGATGTACACCGCCTCGCCTGGGGCGAGGTCGCGAATCAGAGTGAAACCCAGCACGTCCAGCGCCACGCTCTCGGAGGCGATCATGTACTCGACGCCTTCGTCGGTATGGCGCTGGCCGAACACGATCGGGCGGATGGCGTTGGGGTCGCGGAAACCGACGATGCCGTAGCCGGTGATCATCGCCACCACGGCGTAGCCACCGCGGCAGCGCTTGTGCACGTCTTTTACGGCAGCGAACACGTCTTCTTCGGTGGGCTGCAGCTTGCCCCGCACTGCCAGCTCATGGGCAAACACGTTCAGCAGCACTTCGGAGTCGGAGCTGGTGTTCACATGGCGCAGGTCAGACTCGTAGATCTCCTTGGACAGCTGCTCGGCGTTGGTCAGGTTGCCGTTGTGCGCCAGGGTGATGCCATAGGGCGAGTTGACGTAGAACGGCTGGGCTTCGGCCGAAGTGGAGCTGCCTGCCGTCGGGTAACGCACATGGCCGATACCCATGTTGCCCACCAGCCGCTGCATGTGGCGCTGCTGGAAGACATCGCGCACCAGGCCGTTGTCCTTGCGCAGGAACAGGCGGCCGTCATGGCTGGTGACAATACCGGCAGCGTCCTGGCCGCGATGCTGCAGGACGGTTAACGCGTCATACAGCGCCTGATTGACGTTCGACTTACCGACGATACCGACGATGCCACACATGCGACACAACCCCTGTTTAATGAACCTGAACGGCCTGCGGCTCCGGTGCCTTCTGGGCAGGGAGCAACTGGTCCTTGAACGGAATGGTGACCGGCGGCACGGTGCCGTCGTTCATCCATTGGCTGGTCTTGCCCACAATGAGGTTTTTAGACCAGTCGGCAACCAGCAGAAACCGCGGCAACAGCTGGGATTGCTGCCACCAGACATCCTGCTGGACCGGCCCCAGGCTGAGCAGCCCGGCGGCCACTACCACCAGCAAACCTCCCCGAGCGGCGCCGAACACCATGCCCAGGAATCGATCGGTGCCGGACAGGCCGGTCACGCGGATCAGTTCACCGATGAGGAAATTGACCAACGCCCCAACCAGCAGGGTGGCCAGGAACAAGAGTGCGCAACCGACAATGACGCGGGCGGACGGGGTTTGGATGTAGTTCTCCAGATACGGCGCCAGGCCGCCACCGAACATCCACGCCACGCCGCCGGCAATGATCCAGGTAACCAGCGACAGAGCTTCCTTGACGAAGCCTCGCTTCAAACTGATCAGAGCGGAGACGGCGACGATCGCCACGATCGCCCAGTCGACCCAAGTAAATGCCACGGCGCAGCCCGTTGACGGATGAGGCGGCGCATTTTACCAGAGGTAACAGGTTCCGGCGATGGCGGATTCAAATCGCGGCGACGGCCAGAACCTATCAGGACTTCTCGGGCTCGAAGCGCACCACCAGGCCGTTGAGCTGCAGCTGGCGATTGAGGGTAGTGCGCAGGCGGTCGGCTTCGGCCCGCTCGATCACTGGCCCCACGAACACCCGGTTCTTGCCATCTGCCGAGCGAACATAGGCGTTGTAGCCCTGGGTACGCAGGCGGCTCTGCAACCCTTCGGCCCCCGAACGGGTCGACAAGCTGGCAACCTGGATAGCCCAGCTGACCGGTACACCGTTGGTATCGAGCTTGGCGTTGCCGTCGGGCTTGGCCGACACACCGGCGACCGGTGCGGTAGCCTGCACGGGCTGCGCTGGCGGTGCTGGAGGCACCGGCAACGGCGTGGTGGCCCGGGCGGCCGGGGCAGTTTGCGCCTGCTTGCTGGCAACCGGCTGCGCTGGAGCGACCGGCATGCTGGGCGCCGTCGTGATCGGCTGCGCATCGGCCTGGGCCTGCTCGCTGCCGGCAGGCGGTGCCACAGGCGAGTTCTCAGGCACCGCTACCGGCTCGACCTTGACCTGCGCCAATGCAGGCGCGCTCGGCGCTGCCGGCGCATCCACACGCACCTGACGCATTTCATCCGGCCGGCTGAACAGCATCGGCAAAAAGATCACCGCCAGGGCTATCAGCACCACGGCGCCAACCATCCGCTGCTTGACCACGCTATCGAGCATCGCCCAAGGGCCTCCCTACTCCGACCGCTCGCCCAGCCACTCAAGCGCCTGGGCCACACAGAAAAACGAACCGAACACAACGATCTCATCGCCCTCGCCCGCCCGCTCGCACTCGAAGGCGAGCGCAGCGGCGACGCTGTCATGAGACGCTACGTTGGCACCAAGGTTCGCCAATACCTGCGCAAGCTCTACGGCCGGGCGGCTGCGGGGCGTGGGCAAGGGCGCTACCGACCAACGCGAGAACGTGACGGCCAGCGGCTCGACCACGCCTTGCAGGTCTTTGTCGGCCAGCAAACCGAACACCGCCGTGCGCTGCCCGGCGACCGGGCGGGCCAGCAACCGTTGGCGCAGGTAGTGCGCAGCGTGCGGGTTGTGGCCCACATCCAGCATCAACTGCACCTTGCGGCCCTGCCAGAGCACCTCGCGCCGGTCGAGCCGGCCGGTCACACGCGCAGCACCCAGGGCCTGTGCAATCACCTCGGGCTCCCAGGCCAAGCCCAACTGGGCGTAACCCTGCAGCGCCAAGGCGGCGTTTTCCATGGGCAGGTCAAGTAGCGCAAGGCCCTGCAGGGCCAGCGGCAAGCCGTCACGGCCCTTGCCGCGCCAGCTCCACTGCCCGGTGCCCACCTGAAGGTCGTAATCCCGGCCACGTAACGACACCGGGCAGCCCAGCACTCGCGCTTGCTCAAGCAATGGAGCGGGCGGGTCGAGATCACCGACCAGCGCGGGCACACCCGCGCGGAAGATACCGGCCTTCTCGAACGCCACCGATTCGCGGGTATCGCCCAGGTATTCGGCGTGATCCAGGCCGATGCTGGTCACCAAGGCAAGGTCGGCATCGACCAGGTTCACGGTATCGAGGCGCCCGCCCAGGCCCACTTCGAGCACCACGGCGTCCAGCCCGGCGCGAGCGAATAGCCAGAACGCGGCCAGGGTGCCCATTTCGAAATAGGTCAGGGTGATGTCGCCGCGCGCGGCCTCAACCGCTGCGAAGGCTTCACACAAGGCCTGATCGGTCGCCAGCGTACCGTTCAGCCTCACCCGCTCATTGTAGGTGAGCAGGTGCGGGGAGCTGTAAACGCCCACCTTCAGCCCTTGCGCGCTGAGCAAGCTTGCCAGCATGGCGCAGGTGGAGCCCTTGCCATTGGTACCGGTCACGACCACCTGGCACGGTGCCAGGCGCTCGAGCCCCAGGTGCTGCATGACCTGGCGCGAACGTTCCAGGCCCATATCGATGGCAGAGGGGTGCAGTTGCTCGAGCCAAGCCAGCCACTGCGCCAGTGTGCGTTCGGTCATACCTCGGCAGGGACCGGCACGTTGGCTTGCACGGGTGTGGGTTGGTTGGTCATCTGGGCCAGCAGGCGAGCCAGGCGCGGGCGCAGCTCGCTACGGGAAATGATCAGGTCGATCGCGCCGTGGTCGAGCAGGAACTCGCTTCGCTGGAAACCTTCTGGCAGTTTTTCGCGAACGGTCTGTTCGATGACCCGCGGGCCGGCAAAGCCGATCAGCGCCTTGGGCTCCCCGACGATGACATCGCCCAGCATCGCCAGGCTCGCCGATACACCGCCGTAGACGGGGTCGGTCAGCACCGAGATGAACGGAATGCCTTCTTCACGCAAACGGGCCAGCACGGCGGAGGTCTTGGCCATCTGCATCAGGGAGATCAGCGCTTCCTGCATGCGTGCACCACCGGAGGCGGAGAAGCAGATCATCGGGCAGCGATTTTCCAACGCGTAGTTGGCCGCGCGCACGAAGCGCTCCCCAACGATGGCGCCCATGGAGCCGCCCATGAAGCTGAACTCGAATGCGCTGCACACCACCGGCAGGCCCATCAGGGTGCCGGTCATGGAGATCAGAGCATCCTTTTCGCCGGTCTGTTTCTGCGCACCGACCAGGCGATCCTTGTACTTCTTGCTGTCGCGGAATTTCAGGCGGTCCACCGGCTCCAGGTCGACCCCCAGCTCTTCGCGACCTTGCTCATCCAGGAAGATGTCCAGACGCTGGCGGGCGCCGATGCGCATGTGATGGTTGCACTTGGGGCATACATCGAGGGTTTTTTCCAGCTCGGGCCGGTACAGCACGGCCTCGCAGGACGGGCATTTATGCCAGAGCCCCTCGGGAACCGAGCTCTTCTTCACCTCCGAACGCATGATCGAAGGGATCAGTTTGTCTACCAGCCAGTTGCTCATGCTTGCTCATCTCCAGTAACGGGGCTGCCGTTTAAGCCAGGTGCCCCGGCCTTGGGTGTGTGTCGGGCATGGTTGCGCCAAGGCGCCACCCGATAAATCAAGGTAACGGCCGCTGGCCATCACCGTATTGAAATGTGTGGACGGCCCAGCCTTGCCTGCCGTCACATGTGCTCAATTCGCCGCCGCTTGTCGCACCGCCGAGGTGAATGCAGTGATCAGTGCCGCATCCTTGATGCCCTTGGACGCCTCCACGCCGCCGCTGACGTCTACTGCCCACGGCTTGACCTGAGCAATGGCCTGGCCGACGTTGGCCGGCGTGAGGCCGCCGGCGAGGATCACCGGCATGCCCAGGTCGGCAGGTACCAGCGACCAGTCGAACGCCTGCCCGGTACCGCCTGGCACGCCCTCTACAAAGGTGTCGAGCAGCACACCGCGGGCGCCAGCGGCGCGGTAGGCCTGGCAGGCAGCGGCGATGTCGTCACCGGCACGCACGCGCAGTGCCTTGACCCAGGGGCGGCCGTGGCCTTCGCACTGGGCGGGGGTTTCATCGCCATGGAACTGCAGCAGGTCCAGAGGCACGGCGTCGAGAATCTCCCCAAGCTCGCACCGGCTGGCGTTGACGAACAGGCCCACTGTGGTCACGAAGGGGGGCAGCGCCTGCACGATCGCCCTGGCGCGCGCGAGCGTGACGGCTCGCGGGCTTTTGGCGTAGAACACCAGGCCGATGGCATCGGCGCCCGCCTGGGCCGCCGCGAGGGCGTCTTCCACGCGGGTGATGCCACAGATTTTGCTGCGAACAGCGGCCATAAAGGAAAACTCTGCCTGCAAAGAAGGGCCGGATAGTAGCAAACCCCACCCTGCCCGTCAGCCAGCGCCTTCATTCAAGGGCGTTAAAAAATGCGGCCCGAGGTAGCGCTGGGGCAGTTCATAGGCCTGGGGATATTCCACCTGCACCAAGTACAGACCGAAAGGGTGGGCAGTGACCCCGCCCTCACGCCGCGATCGGCTTTCCAGCACCTGCCGCGCCCACTCCACTGGTCGCTCGCCCGCGCCGATGGCCATCAGCACACCCGCCAGGTTGCGCACCATGTGATGCAGGAAGGCATTGGCACGGACATCCAGCACGATCAACTTGCCATGGGCCTGAACCTGCAAATGGTGAACCTGCTTGATGGGCGACTTGGCCTGGCACTGGCCAGCACGGAACGCACTAAAGTCATGGGTGCCAACCAATGCCTGGGCCGCTTCGGCCATGCGCGAGACATCCAGAGGGCGGTAGTTCCAGGTGACCTCCTCGCCCAAGTGTGCCGGGCGAATGGGGTCGTTGTAGATCACATAGCGATAGCGACGCGCCTTGGCCTTGAACCGGGCATGGAAATCGGCCGGCATCACTTTCGCCCAGGTCACGCTGATGTCATGCGGCAACTCGGCATTGGCGCCCATCACCCAGGCCTTGAGCGGGCGGTGCACCTGGGTGTCGAAATGCACCACTTGCCCGCACGCATGCACCCCGGCGTCGGTTCGCCCGGCGCACATGACCGAAATCGGTGCTGCAGCTACTCGCCCAAGCGCTTTTTCCAGGGTCTCCTGCACCGTCTGGGCGGTACTGGCCTGGCGCTGCCAGCCCGCATAGCGGGAGCCTTTGTATTCAACGCCCAAGGCGATGCGCGTGTAGCCTTCGGCGGCGATTTCGTTGGCGGCGGGTTCGAAGCTGTTCACGGTCGGGCCTGCTTGGAAAAAACGAAAGCGGCAGCCCTAAGGGCTGCCGCCTGGGTAGAGCACGAGAAGATCAGGCAAGCTGTTCGAGCATGCGCCGGGCTTCACTTTGCTGGGCACTGTTGCCCTCTTTCAAAACCTCGTCGAGGATGTCGCGGGCGCCGTCGGCGTCCTGCATTTCGATGTAGGCCTTGGCCAGGTCGAGCTTGGTGGTGACCTCATCGGTTTCAGCCATGAAGTCGAAATCATCTAGCCCGCCGCTACCTTGCTCCATCTCTTGGGAAAACTGCCCCAACTGGGCATTGACCTCGTCGAGATCGGCAGCGAAGCGATCCTGCTCCTCAGGGTGCTCATCGGCCAGCGACAGGTCGAAGTCCTCGGGCAACGTACCGACCGGAGCGGGCTCAGGCTCAAGGTCATCCAGCGCATCGACCGGCGAGGGGGCCGGGTCGTGCGCCGGAACATCGAGGTCGAAGTCGGCCAGGTCAAGCTCGCGCGCACGCTTGGCCTCGGTATCACGTAGCAACGCGTCGAAATCCAGATCATTGACTGGGGCACTTTCAACCTTGGCAGCCGGCTCGGCAGTGGCGGGGTCGATGCCATCAAGGCTCAGGTCGAAGTCGGTATCGAACACCTCACCGATCGGCTCCGGGGCATCGGGCTCATCCTGCAGCAGGTCCTTGACGTATTGAGCGTCCATTTCGGCTGCCACTGCTGCCGCGCTTAGCCCGGCCGCTGCGGCCACGCCAACCATGGCGGGGAAGCGCGCCTTGAGGCTTTCCACCGAGGCCTGATTGGCGCCACTGGCTTGAAGCCGTCGCTCGTTGGCCACGAAGGCGTCACGATCACCTTGGTGGGCATACACTTCCATCAGCTTCAGGCGCAGCTCGCTGCGGTCAGGCTCGGCCTGCACGGCAGGCTCCAGCAGATCGGCAGCGTGGTTGTAGCGGCCACGCTCGATCGCATCCTGGGCCTGGGTGAGCACGTCGTCAGCCGCAGGGGCTTTGACCAGGCTGGCGACCGTTGGCACGTCGTTTTCCGGCGGCGGTGCCGGGGCGAAGGGTGCCGGGCCGCTGGCGGCGGCCTGCGCGGCTGCGGCAGAGGCCGCGACCATCGCTGGCGCCAGTTTCACGTTAGGTGCCTGCGGATCAAGCCCCTCGAAGCTGGTGGGGGGAAGTTCGAAATCTTCCTCCCGGAATTCACGCTCTTCTTCTAGCGCCCGAGCCATGCGCATGTGCTTTTCGGCCTGTTCCTGCGCCTTGCGGCGCCTGGCCAGCAGCCAGGCTGCGATCAGCACCGCCAACAACGCCACGCCCCCTGCAGCGCCCAACACGTAGGGGTTGCTGGCAGAAGGCGCTGTATTGGTGGCAGGCGCGTTCGCAGCGCCTGACGAACCGGGCGCGGCCTGGCCATCCGGGGTGGCCGGGGCTTGCCCGGTTGCCCCTTCGGAAGGGGCGCCAGCAGGATCTTGCCCAGGGCTGGCAGGGGTGTTCGGCGCCTCGTTCAGCTGCGCATTGATCGCTGGCTGGGAAGGCGTGGCTGCTCCCGGTGCAGCGGGCTGGCCCGCGGGCGGAGCGGCAGCGGCGGCTTGCAGCCGGGCCAACTGATCGTTCTTGAGGTCGATCAGCCGCTGGAGTTTGTCCAGTTGGCTTTGCAGGTCGGCGTTGCGGCTATTGAGTTCGTCATTTTCGCGCCGGGCGGAGTCCAGGCTTTCCTGCACAGTAGAGAGCTGATCGCGCAGCGCCTTCTGGTCTGCCGCAGCGCCGCGGCCGTTGCGCGTGTCGCCGGAGACCAGGGTGAGGTTGTCTTTGGGCTCGGTGGCCGGCGCAGTGCCCTTGGCGCCCCGGCGCGTAGCATCGACCTGCTGGGCACGTGGCCCGAGGCGACGCCCTTCACGCCAGGCCGCATTCTGCCGAGCCACTTCGGCGATGGCCTGGGGCTGGCCAAGCGCGGTAGCGTTGGGGGCATCAGGCAGGCGCAGAACCTGCCCGGCACGGAGGCGGTTGATGTTGCTGTCGAGAAACGCGTCGGGGTTGAGCGCCTGGATAGCAAGCATGGTCTGCTGTACAGAGGCACCCGCCGGGCGCGACCTGGCTGCGATTTCCCAGAGCGTATCAGGGCTCTTGGTGGTGTATTGGGCGTTCTTGCCGGTGGTAGTAACCGCCGGTGTGGGCGCTGCGCTGGCTGCAGGCGTAGCAGCCGGGGCCTGCGGCGACAGCTTCGAAGGGTCGACGAGCACGCTGTAGTCGCGCATCAGCCGCCCGGCCGGGTACACCACCTGCACCAGGAACTTGACCATTGGGTCGGGCAACACGCTGGCAGAGGTGACCTGGATCACGCTGCGGCCTTGGGCATTGATCACCGGCGTGAAGCTCAGCTGGCTCAGATAGGCTGCGCGGTTGACCCCGGCCTTGCTGAAGTCTTCGGGTGACGCCAGGCTCGGCACGACTTCCGGCGCGGTGAGGTTGCCGACGTCGCGTAGCTCTATCTCCGCCAGGAGCGGCTGGTTGGGAGCCGACTTGAGTGTGACCTCCCCCAGTTCCAGGGCTTGCGCGAGCCCCGAGGACAATGTCGACGCCGCGGCAATCGCCAGTGCCAGCTTACGGAGATGAACCATGGCCAATTCCTTTGTGAACTTACAGGGTGAAGCCAGAAACACGACGAAAAACAACGCTCAAGTATCTTTTAGGCAAGGTCTTTTATCAACAATTCCGCGATTTGCACAGCATTGAGGGCCGCCCCCTTGCGCACGTTATCCAGCGTCAGCCACAGGTTCACTTCGCGCTCGCCGCGCAATGCAGGCCGTAGCCGGCCAGCATAGACCACGTCCTGGCCGACCGCGTCGCCCACCGGCGTGGGGTAATCCCCCGCCTCCTCCACCAGCTCCAGGCCAGGCGCGCTGGCCAGCAGCTGATTGATTTGCCCGATATCCACATCGCCTTCGTTCACCAGGCTTACAGTGAGGCTGTCTCCAAAAAATACCGGCACCTGGATGCAGGTGGCCGCTACCTCCAGTAAAGGCAGTTCCAGCACTTCGCGCAATTGCTCATCGATACGCCTTTCAAGGGCGAGGTGGCCAACGGCATCGGGCTTACCCACCTGTGCAAGCAGGTTGAACGCCACCTGCCGATCGAAATGCTGAGGCTCCAGAGGGCGCGCGTTGAGCAATTCTGCGGTTTGCCGTGCAAGCTCCTGAACCCCTTCTCGCCCGGCACTGGACACCGCCATGCATGCAGTGACGGTCAGGCGTTGCGGCGCCAGCAGCGCGCGCAACGGTGCCAATGCGACGGCCAGCGCAACCACCGGGCTGCATGGGCTGATCGCTTCACGCGTGGCGAAGGCCGAGGCGTTGGCCTCGGGGACGATAGCCGGCGCGTCCAGCGCCCCCGCCAGGTCGATGATTGCACAGCCTGCCTGCCGCGCCCGTGGGGCGAAAGCCAGGGTAGTCGCGGGGGCCGCCGCGAAGAATACGAGCCCTACCTGGCTGAAATCGAACGCATCGACCTCGCGCACCCGCAGGTTCTTGCCCCGGAACGGCAGCGACTTGCCTGCCGACTCGAGGCTGGCCAGCACGTGGAGGTTACCCACCGGGAAGTTCCGCTCTTCGAGAACCTCGACCAGGGTTTCCCCCACACGGCCAGTGGCACCGACAATGGCGATATCCAGGGTTGCGGGCATGGGTGAACCTCTTGGGCAATGCGAAGGGGGCGAGACTTTAACAGGGCTGGCACTTGCCCCGCCACAGGCGATAAAAAACCCGCGAACCTTTCAGTGCGCGGGTTGGCTGGATCGGCGGGCGATCAGCGTTCGAGCAGGATGCGCAGCATGCGACGCAGTGGCTCGGCAGCGCCCCACAGCAGTTGGTCGCCCACGGTGAAGGCACCCAGGTACTGCGAGCCCATGTTCAGCTTGCGCAGGCGGCCCACCGGTACGTTCAGGGTGCCGGTGACCTTGGTGGGGGTCAGCTCCTGCAGGCTGGCTTCGCGCTGGTTCGGCACCAAGGTCACCCAGGGGTTGTGCTGGCTGATCAGGCCTTCGATGTCGGCCAGCGGCACGTCTTTGTTCAGCTTGATGGTCAGCGCCTGGCTGTGGCAGCGCATGGCGCCGATGCGCACGCAGATGCCGTCGACCGGGATCGGGTTCTTGAAACGGCCCAGGATCTTGTTGGTCTCGGCCTGGCCTTTCCATTCTTCACGGCTCTGCCCGTTGGGCAGCTCCTTGTCGATCCAGGGGATCAGGCTACCGGCCAGTGGCACGCCGAAGTTTTCGGTTGGGTAAGCCTCGCTGCGCATGGCCTCGGCAACCTTGCGGTCGATGTCGAGGATCGCGCTGGCCGGGTTGGCCAAGTCATCGGCCACCGACTGGTGAGTGACACCCATCTGCCGGATCAGCTCGCGCATGTTCTGTGCACCAGCACCTGAGGCAGCCTGGTAGGTCATGGCGCTCATCCACTCCACCAAGCCCGCTTCGAACAGGCCACCCAGGCCCATCAGCATCAGGCTGACGGTGCAGTTGCCGCCGATGAAGTTCTTGGTACCGGCTTCGAGCCGTTGGTCGATGACCTTGCGGTTGACCGGGTCGAGCACGATGACTGCGTCGTCTTCCATGCGCAGGCTGGAGGCCGCGTCGATCCAGTAGCCCTGCCAGCCGGCTTCGCGCAGCTTGGGGAAAACTTCGCTGGTGTAGTCGCCACCCTGGCAGGTCAGGATCACATCGAGGCCCTTGAGCTCGTCGATGTTGTAGGCGTCCTTGAGCGGGGCGACGTCCTTGCCGATGGCAGGGCCCTGGCCGCCTACGTTCGAGGTGGTGAAAAACACCGGTTCGATAAGGTCGAAGTCTTGCTCTTCCAGCATCCGCTGCATGAGCACGGAGCCAACCATACCGCGCCAACCGATCAGACCAACACGTTTCATCGCAACTGCACCTTGGTTAGAAGTGGGCCACCGCGGCTGTGGTTCACGCGGTGGGCCGGAGAGATTACAGATTTCGCAGCGCCGCGACTACTGCGTCGCCCATTTCCTGGGTACCTACCTTGCGGCAGCCTTCGGACCAGATGTCGCCGGTGCGAATACCGTCGTCCAGCACGCGGCTTACTGCCTGCTCGATCGCATCAGCAGCCTGGGCCTGATTGAAGGTGTAACGCAGCATCATCGATACCGAGAGGATAGTCGCCAAGGGGTTGGCGATACCTTGCCCGGCGATGTCCGGCGCCGAACCATGGCAGGGCTCGTACATGCCCTTGCCAGCCGCATCCAGCGACGCCGAAGGCAGCATGCCGATGGAGCCGGTCAGCATGGAGGCCTGGTCGGAAAGGATGTCACCGAACATGTTGTCGGTCACGATCACATCGAACTGCTTGGGCGCGCGCACCAGTTGCATGGCAGCGTTGTCGACGTACATGTGGCTGAGTTCGACGTCGGGGTAGTCCTTGGCCACTTCCTCGACCACCTCACGCCACAGCTGGCTGGAGGCAAGCACGTTGGCCTTGTCGACCGAGCACAGCTTCTTGCCACGCACACGGGCCATGTCGAAGCCTACCTTGGCGATGCGGCGCACTTCGCTCTCGCTGTAGGGCAAGGTGTCGTAGGCCTGGCGCTCACCGTTCTCCAGCTCACGCTGGCCACGCGGGGCGCCGAAGTAGATGCCGCCGGTCAGCTCGCGCACGATCAGGATGTCCAGGCCAGCCACCACCTCACGCTTGAGGCTGGACGCCTCGGCCAGTTGCGGGTAGAGGATCGCCGGGCGCAGGTTGCCGAACAAGCCCAGTTGCGCACGGATCTTCAGCAGGCCGCGCTCAGGGCGGATATCGCGTTCGATCTTGTCCCATTTCGGGCCGCCCACGGCGCCGAGCAAAACGGCATCGGCCTTGCGGGCGGCGGCCAGGGTCGAATCGGCCAGCGGCACGCCGTATTTATCGATGGCCGCGCCACCGATCACGTCATGCTGCAGCTCGAAGCCCAAGCCGAACTTCTCGTTGGCCAGCTCCAGCACCTTGACCGCCTCGGCAGTGATTTCAGGGCCGATGCCGTCACCGGGAAGAATCAGGATCTGCTTGCTCATGCTTTCCTCTTGATCGCAAACGGCGCTCCTGAGGGAGCGCCAGGTCAATGCTGCGGCGCTAGGGCCTGTTAATCAACGAAACAGCCAGGGCTGGCTCTGGCGGTGGCGGGCTTCGAAAGCCTGGATGGCGTCCGCATCCTGCAGGGTAAGGCCGATGTCGTCCAGGCCATTGAGCAGGCAGTGGCGGCGGAAGGCGTCCACTTCGAACCGGTAGGCCTTGCCATCCGGGCGGGTCACGGTACCGGCGGCCAGGTCGATGTTCAACTGGTAGCCTTCTTCGGCTTCCACTTGCTGAAACAGCTCTTCCACCTCGGCAGCCTCCAGAATGATCGGCAGCAGGCCGTTCTTGAAGCTGTTGTTGTAGAAGATATCGGCAAAGCTGGGCGCGATCACACAGCGAAAGCCATATTCGTCCAGGGCCCAGGGCGCGTGCTCGCGGCTCGAGCCGCAACCGAAGTTCTCACGGGCCAACAATACGCTGGCACCCTGGTAACGCGGTTGATTCAGCACAAATTCGGTATTCAGCGGGCGTTTGGAGTTGTCCTGGTAGGGCTGGCCTACGTCCAGGTAACGCCATTCGTCGAACAGGTTCGGGCCAAAGCCGGTGCGCTTGATCGACTTGAGGAACTGCTTGGGAATGATCTGATCGGTGTCGACGTTGGCGCGATCCAGCGGCGCAACCAGGCCGGTGAGCTGAGTGAAGGCTTTCATGCTGCGCTCCCTTGGGTCAATTCACGGACGTCGATGAAATGGCCTGCCACGGCGGCAGCCGCAGCCATCGCCGGGCTCACCAGGTGCGTGCGCCCTCCGGCACCCTGCCGGCCTTCGAAGTTGCGGTTAGAGGTCGATGCACAATGCTCGCCCGATTCCAGCCGATCCGGGTTCATCGCCAGGCACATCGAGCAGCCCGGCTCACGCCATTCGAAGCCTGCTTCCAGAAAGATCGTGTGCAACCCTTCGCGCTCGGCCTGCTCCTTGACCAGGCCCGAACCCGGCACCACGATGGCTTGCTTGACCGAAGCGGCCACCTTGCGGCCCTTGGCCACTTCAGCGGCAGCGCGCAGGTCTTCGATGCGCGAGTTGGTGCAGGAGCCGATGAACACGCGGTCGAGGCGAATATCGGTAATCGGCTGGTTGGCACGCAGGCCCATGTACTTGAGCGCACGCTCGATCGAGCCGCGCTTGACCAGGTCGGGTTCACGGGCAGGGTCGGGCACGTTCTGGTCGACCGCCAGCACCATCTCCGGCGAGGTGCCCCAGCTGACCTGCGGCATGATCTGTGCCGCGTCGAGATGAACGACGGTGTCGAACACCGCGTCGTCGTCGGATTTGAGGTCTGCCCAGGCGGCCACGGCCTGCTCCCACTGGTCGCCACTGGGGGCGAAGGGGCGGCCCTTGACGTAGGCCAGGGTCTTGTCGTCGCATGCCACCATACCCACACGGGCACCGGCCTCGATGGACATGTTGCAGATGGTCATACGGCCTTCCATGGACAGGTCGCGGATGGCACTCCCGGCGAACTCCATCGCATGGCCGTTGCCACCAGCGGTGCCAATCTTGCCGATCACCGCCAGCACGATGTCCTTGGCAGTTACGCCTACAGGCAGCTTGCCTTCGACGCGCACCTGCATGTTCTTCATTTTCTTGGCCACCAGGCACTGGGTCGCCAGTACATGCTCGACTTCGGAAGTGCCGATGCCGTGGGCCAGTGCGCCAAAGGCACCGTGGGTGGAGGTATGCGAGTCGCCGCATACCACTGTCTGGCCGGGCAAGGTGGCACCCTGCTCTGGGCCGATCACATGGACGATGCCCTGGCGGGGGTCGTTCATCTTGAACTCGGTAATGCCGTATTCATCGCAGTTGTCGTCCAGCGTTTGCACCTGCAGGCGCGAAACCTGATCGACGATGGCTTCGATACCGCCCTTGCGGTCGGGGGTGGTCGGCACGTTGTGGTCAGGGGTAGCGACGATCGAGTCGACGCGCCAGGGTTTGCGCGAGGCCAGGCGCAGGCCTTCGAACGCTTGTGGCGACGTTACTTCGTGGACGATGTGGCGATCGATGTAGATCAGCGACGAGCCATCGTCACGCTTTTTGACTTCGTGCGAATCCCAGAGCTTGTCGTACAGCGTCTTTCCAGCCATCAGGTATTCCTCATCAGGACTTTCTATGCCGTTTCGCCCAGTGACCGTGCGAGGGGGCTTGTAGGTTCGGATGCTATAACGCTAAATTCAATAACTCAAATTCATACTTTTTATTAACTGCATAACGTGAAGGAATTGAGCAGATGGACTTGGCTAACTTGAGTGCGTTCATCGCCATCGCCGAGCTAGGCAGTTTTTCCGCCGCAGGGGAGCGCCTGCACCTGACCCAGCCTGCCATCAGCAAACGCATTGCCAGCCTTGAAAGCCAGCTGGGCAATCGCCTGTTCGACCGCCTCGGCCGTGAGGTGAGCCTGACCGAGGCAGGCCGTGCACTGCTGCCACGTGCCTACCAGATCGTCAATGTACTGGAAGACACCCGCCGCGCCCTGACCAACCTCAACGGCGAGGTGTCCGGCAGGCTCACTCTAGCCACCAGCCACCACATCGGCCTCCACCGCTTGCCGCCTCTGCTGCGGGCGTTTACCAAGCGCTACCCTAACGTCGCGCTCGATATCCAGTTTCTCGATTCCGAGGTGGCTTATGACGAAATCCTTCATGGCCGCGCTGAAGTAGCGGTGATTACGCTGGCACCGGAACCCTACGGCCTGATCAAGGCCACTCACATCTGGGACGACCCTCTGGACTTCGTCGCCGCACCCGAGCACCCACTGGCGCGGCAGCAAGAGGTCACCCCGGCCGATATCGCACAGCACCCGGCCGTATTCCCCGGGAACAACACCTTTACCCACCATATCGTGCAGCATCTGTTTCGTGCCCAGGGCCTGGCGCCGAATATCGCCATGAGCACCAACTACCTGGAAACCATCAAGATGATGGTTTCCATAGGCCTGGCCTGGAGCGTGCTACCCCGCACCATGCTCGATGATCAGGTAGTGCGCCTGCACCTGCCGGGCGTTCAGATGAGCCGCAAGCTGGGCTACATAGTGCATACCGAACGCACGCTTTCAAACGCTGCCCGCGCATTCATGGCCTTACTTGAAGCTGAAATGGCATTTAGCTGACGAACAGCGCAGGTTCCTTTCACTGGCACTACGCCATGGATGCGCAACCGGCTGCACAGACGAAAAAAGGGGGGCGCCCCACCAGGCGCCCCCCCTTCTTGCCTATCGCTACGAAGCGTTCACGCAGCGCTTAGGCGATCACTGCAGAACGGGCTTGCTTGCACCGATCGGAATGCGCTTGGCCTTCGCTTCTTCGGGCACAACACGCAGCAGATCGATGTTTAACAGGCCGCTTTCCAGCGCCGCAGCCTTGACCTCGATGTGGTCGGCCAGGCGGAACGACAGTTTGAAAGCACGCTGCGCAATGCCCTGATGCAGATAGGTCACGCTATCAGGCTTGGCTTCGCGCTCCCGAGTACCGGTCACTGTCAGCACGCCTTTCTCCACTTGCAGCTCCAGGTCCTGTTCCTGAAAGCCTGCCGCCGCCACGACGATGCGGTATTGATCGTCGCCGTGTTTTTCGACGTTGTAGGGAGGGTAGCTGCTACCTGAGTCGTTACGTGCCGCCGACTCGAACAGATCGTTGAAACGATCGAAACCAACCGAGTGGCGAAACAGGGGAGCCAGGGAAAATGCAGTAGTCATGTCAATCTCCTGAGATTCAGCGAGTTAGGTTCTTTACGCGACCCGACTTCGGCATCGCGTACTCGACTAAATGGAGATGGCCTCGGCGGTTTCAAGACCGTTCGTCGGCTGCACGCCGAGCAACCTACCGATGCGATCGCAGTCGGTTTCACGGCGCAGCGCATCGAACAACACCACTGCCTCGGGATAGCTGCGGATCAGCATGGCCAGCCACTGCTTGATACGGCCTGGGGCGTAACGGGGCGATAGCTTGTTCAGGGCCTGAGCCCAGAAGCAGTGAAGCAGCGGCAGCAGCTCGGCCCACGTCATTGGCTCGAAGGCCTCACCGCGTTCGGCGGCAGCGATCTGCCGGGCCAGGTCAGGCCGCGAAACCAGGCCACGGCCCAGCATGACGTCACGGGCGCCGCAGACTTCACGACAACGCCGCCAGTCATCCACTGACCAGATTTCACCGTTGGCATAGACCGGCACCGCTACCGCATCCTGCACCTTGGCCACCCATTCCCAATGCGCCGGCGGCTTGTAGCCGTCGAGCTTGGTGCGGGCGTGCACTACCAGCTGCTCGGCGCCGCCCTCTACCAGCGCCCTTGCGCAGTCCAGCGCACCGTGAGGGCTGGCATAGCCCAGGCGCATCTTGGCCGTTACCGGAATGTGCGAAGGGGTATGCCGGCGCACGGCATTGACGATGCTGTAGAGCAGCTCCGGCTCATTGAGCAGCACCGCCCCGCCACGAGAACGATTGACCGTCTTGGCCGGGCAACCGAAGTTGAGGTCGATGACCGGTGCGCCCAGCTCGGCTGCCACCGCCGCGCTCTCGCCGAGCAGCAGCGGCTCCGACCCAAGAAGCTGAACGCGCAACGGCGTGCCGGCGCGTGTCTGGCTGCCACGGGCGAGCTCAGGTGCCAGCTTGTGAAAAGCGGACGCTGGCAACGCCCGGTCCGACACGCGCACAAACTCGGTCACGCACCAGTCAACGCCGCCCACACGGGTAAGTACATCCCGCAGGATGTCGTCTACCAGGCCCTCCATCGGGGCTAGCGCGATCTGCATGAGCTCAGCCTTGCGGGGCAATGGCGGCGCCATAGCCTTCGATGAATTCGGGCGGCATGCGCTTGGGTTTGCCGGTGGACAACTCGATGCACACGAAGGTGGTCTGAGCACGCAGCAACGTAGTGCCATCGGTCGGGCGCAAGAGCTGGAAGCGGCGGTTCATGCGCAGTTTTTCGTCCCAGTCGACGATCCAAGTGCCCATCAGCAACTGCTCGCCCTCATAGGCGCTAGCCAGGTAGTCGATTTCATGGCGCACCACTGCCATGGCCCGGTCCAACCGGCGGTATTCGGCGAGATCGAGGCCCAGACGTTGTGAGTGGCGCCATGCGCACCGCTCGAGCCAGGTGACGTACACAGCGTTATTGGCGTGGCCGAGCCCGTCGATGTCTTCGGGGCCGACGCTCAGGGGCAAGGTGAACGGCTCAGGTGCGTCCCAGTTCATGTAGCCTCCAGGCAGGATGACTGTCGGAACATTTTCAGGCCGGAAAAACAAAAGGCCCATTCAATATTCGAATGAGCCTTGATTCCCGGAGACCGGGTAAACAGTGGCGTCCCCTAGGGGACTCGAACCCCTGTTACCGCCGTGAAAGGGCGGTGTCCTAGGCCACTAGACGAAGGGGACGCAAACCTTCGAGCAGGCCCGCCGCAGCAGGCCCTGGCAAATTGGTGGAGCTAAACGGGATCGAACCGTTGACCTCTTGCATGCCATGCAAGCGCTCTCCCAGCTGAGCTATAGCCCCAATTTTACGCCTGGCGGCGCGCACGGCAGTTGCCGATGCGATTTGGCGTCCCCTAGGGGACTCGAACCCC
Organism: Pseudomonas sp. URIL14HWK12:I12; assembly: GCF_003097135.1. Lineage (GTDB taxonomy): Bacteria > Pseudomonadota > Gammaproteobacteria > Pseudomonadales > Pseudomonadaceae > Aquipseudomonas. The sequence continues at coordinate 278,883 of NZ_QEQL01000002.1, read as the reverse complement.
TGTTACCGCCGTGAAAGGGCGGTGTCCTAGGCCACTAGACGAAGGGGACGAACCTTCTACCACACTGACCAGCTTGGCTGCTGATCCCGTTGAAGTCAAAACAACCGACTGCAACCTGTGAAATTTGGTGGAGCTAAACGGGATCGAACCGTTGACCTCTTGCATGCCATGCAAGCGCTCTCCCAGCTGAGCTATAGCCCCACTAGCGTGGCACCGTTTGATTTGGCGCCTTGTCGTGGACGGGGCGCATATTAAGGGCCGCCCCCTACCCTGTCAAACGAATTTTCAAAAAAAGCCGAAAATTTTTCCAAAGCCTTTCAAGGGCTTAGGGGTGGCGCGCGCTGCGGCCACCCGTGAAAAGCGACAGCCGGCCGGTTACAGCCCGTTGAACAGCTTCTCCCACTCCTTGTTTTCCTTCTTCGATACCCCCCCCAGCAGGTCCAGTGCCTGGCGCAGGCGGAAGCGCGTGAGGTCGGGCCCGAGGATTTCCATTGCATCGAGCACCGACACGGAACTGGCCTGGCCGGTGATGGCCGCGAACATCAGCGGCATGGCATCTCGCAGCTTCAGGCCCAACGCCTCGGCCACCTGCTGGATGCATTCGGTGATGCGGTCTTTTTCCCACTGGCGCAGGCTCTCCAGCTTCCACAGGATCAACTGCATCAGCTGCCGCACTTGGTCCGGCGACAGCTTCTTGTGGGCGAACAGGCCCGCATCGGGCGACACGCCCCCTTCGAAGAAAAAGCCCGCCAGCGGTGCTATCTGCGAGAAGGTTTCGACACGGCCTTGAACGTGCGGCGCAATGCGCATGAGGTAGTCGCTGTTGAACGCCCACTCCCGGGCACGCGCGGCAAATTGCTCCACCGGCAACTCACGCAGCCACTGGCCGTTGAGCCATGACAGCTTTTCGATGTCGAAGATCGGGCCACCCAGGGAGATGCGCGACAGGTCGAAGTGCTCGACCATCTCATCGAGCGAGAACTTTTCGCGCTCATCGGGCATCGACCATCCCATGCGACCTAGGTAGTTGAGCATGGCCTCGGGCAGGAACCCCATGCGCTCGTAGAAAGTCACCGACGTCGGGTTCTTGCGCTTGGAGAGCTTGCTCTTGTCAGGGTTGCGCAGCAGCGGCATGTAGCAGAGCTTGGGCTGCTCCCAGCCGAAGTATTCGTAGAGCTTGATCAGTTTGGGCGCCGATGGCAGCCATTCCTCGCCACGCAACACGTGGGTGATGCCCATCAGGTGATCGTCGACCACGTTGGCCAGGAAGTAGGTGGGCAGGCCATCGGCCTTCATCAGCACCTGCATGTCCATGCGGTCCCACGGAATTTCCACGTCGCCTCGCAGCATGTCAGGCACGACACACACGCCTTCGCTGGGCACCTTCATACGAATGACGTGCGGCTCCCCTGCGGCCAGCCGGCGCTGCACCTCTTCGGGGCTGAGCAGTAGCGCACGGCCGTCATAGCGTGGGGTTTCGCCCCGGGCCATTTGCTCGGCGCGCATCTGGTCGAGCTCTTCTGCGGTACAAAAGCATGGGAAGGCATGGCCTGCGTCGACCAGTTGCTGGGTGTAACGCTTGTAGATCTCGCTGCGCTCGCTCTGGCGGTACGGGCCATGGGGGCCACCGACATCCGGGCCTTCGTTCCACTCGATACCCAGCCAACGCAAGGCATCGAAGATCTGTTGTTCGGATTCACGCGTAGAACGCAGTTGGTCAGTGTCTTCGATACGCAGGATGAATTCGCCGCCATGCTGTTTGGCGAAGCAGTAGTTGAACAGGGCGATGTAGGCCGTGCCAACGTGGGGGTCGCCGGTAGGCGATGGCGCGATGCGGGTGCGAACAGTGGTCATGGCGATCTCGGAAAGCAAGGTGATGGCGCGAAGCTCGAGCGAGGCCTGCTACAACAGCCCCGACGCAAACCTGGGATTCTAGCCAAACTACTCCCTGGCGGGCCACCACCGCTTCACCCTGCCATCAGTCGCTCACGCAACTTGGCGATCTCGTCACGGGTGTTGGCCGCCGCTTCGAATTCCAGTTCCCGAGCCTGGCGGAGCATCTGTTCCTCGAGTACGCCGATACGCTTGGCAACCTCCTCCGGCGTGCGCAGCTGGGTTTGCGTGGCGGCCTGCTCGGCCTTGGCAGCGGCCTTGCGCTTTTTGCTACGCCCGCCCGGCACGTTGGCGCCTTCGAGTATGTCGGCGATGTCCCGCACCACGCCCTTGGGCACGATGCCGTGAGCCTGGTTGAACGCCAGCTGCTTTTCTCGACGCCGTTCGGTTTCGTTGATCGCGCGCTCCATGGAGCCGGTCATGTTGTCGGCGTAGAGGATCGCCTTTCCGTGCAGGTTACGCGCCGCACGGCCAATGGTTTGAATCAGTGAGCGCTCCGAACGCAGGAAGCCTTCCTTGTCGGCGTCCAGAATAGCGACCAGCGACACCTCCGGCATGTCGAGGCCTTCACGCAGCAGGTTGATCCCCACAAGCACGTCGAAGGTGCCCAGGCGCAGGTCGCGAATGATTTCCACACGCTCGACGGTGTCGATGTCAGAGTGCAAGTAGCGAACCCGCACGTCATGGTCGGCCAGGTAGTCGGTAAGGTCTTCGGACATCCGCTTGGTGAGCGTGGTGACCAGCACACGCTGGTCCAGCGCCACGCGCTGGCGGATCTGCGAGAGCAGGTCGTCGACCTGGGTGCTGGCGGGGCGCACTTCGATCTGCGGGTCGACCAACCCGGTGGGGCGCACCACCTGCTCGACAATGCGGCCGGCGTGGTCGGCCTCATAGGGCCCGGGCGTAGCCGACACGAAGATGGTTTGCGGGCAAGCCGATTCCCATTCCTCGAAACGCATGGGCCGGTTATCCAGCGCCGAAGGCAAGCGAAACCCGTACTCCACCAAGGTCTCTTTGCGCGACCGGTCGCCTTTATACATTGCACCGACTTGCGGCACGCTGACGTGCGATTCGTCGATGACCAGCAGCGCATCGGCCGGCAGGTAGTCGTACAGCGTGGGTGGCGGCGCACCTGCCGGGCGACCTGAGAGGTAGCGGGAATAGTTCTCGATGCCGTTGCAGTAGCCCAGCTCCAGCATCATCTCCAGGTCGAAGCGGGTGCGTTGCTCAAGGCGCTGGGCTTCCACCAACTTGTTGGCACCGCGCAGGTACTCGAGCCGTTCCTGCAGCTCGACCTTGATGTTTTCCACCGCCCCCAGCAGCGTTTCGCGTGGGGTGACATAGTGGCTCTTCGGGTAGAAGGTGAAACGCGGCAGCCGGCGGATCACCTCGCCCGTCAGTGGGTCGAAGGCGGAGATGGTTTCCACCTCGTCGTCGAACAGCTCGATGCGAATGGCTTCGAGGTCGGACTCTGCCGGGAAGATATCGACCACGTCGCCGCGCACCCGGAACGTGGCACGAGCGAAGTCCATTTCGTTGCGGGTGTACTGCAGCTCGGCCAAGCGCCGCAGCAGCTCACGCTGGTCCATGCGGTCGCCACGGTCGACATGCAGCACCATGCGCAGGTAGGTTTCCGGGCTGCCCAGGCCGTAGATGCACGACACGGTCGTCACGATGATGGTGTCGGGCCGCTCAAGCAGTGCCTTGGTGGCCGACAGGCGCATTTGCTCGATGTGGTCGTTGATCGAGGCATCCTTCTCGATGAAGGTGTCCGATGACGGCACGTACGCCTCGGGCTGGTAGTAGTCGTAGTAGGAAACGAAGTACTCGACCGAATTGTTGGGGAAAAACGCCTTGAATTCGCCATACAGCTGCGCGGCGAGGGTCTTGTTCGGCGCCAGCACCAGGGTGGGGCGCTGCACCTGGGCAATGACGTTGGCCACGCTGAAAGTCTTGCCGGAGCCGGTGACGCCCAGCAGCGTCTGGTGGGCAAGGCCTGCATCGATGCCTTCGACCAGCTGGCGGATGGCCTCGGGCTGATCACCTGCGGGCTTGTATTGCGTAACCAGCTCGAATTTCGACATCAAGACCTCGTCGGCGCCCCAGGGGCGGCACGGTTTAAAAACTGTATCCATGAACAGTACTCACCCACAATGGACAGCGTCAACCGCCCAACTGCTTCATGGACTTTCGCCCTACGCGCCGGGCTGGTGAAAAAAACCTGGTAAAACCAAGTGCTACCGGTCGCGCACCCCCCTGCCCCACTCTATACTCTTGCACCGTTCGCGCGCGCTGCGCACCTGTTTACCCACACGAGCCACGGTCACTCAAATGAGCCTGTTTTCCGCTGTCGAATTGGCACCCCGCGATCCTATTCTGGGCCTTAACGAAGCATTCAACGCCGATACCCGCACCGACAAGGTCAATCTCGGCGTGGGCGTATACTGCAATGAAGAGGGGAAGATCCCCCTGCTGCGCGCCGTGAGCCAGGCCGAGCAGGCACGTGTGGCGCAACAGGCCGCTCGTGGCTACCTGCCGATCGATGGCATCCCAGCCTATGACCAGGCGGTGCAGAAGCTGCTGTTCGGCGCTGGCTCCCCGCTGCTGGCCGAAGGCCGCGTGGTCACCACCCAGGCAGTGGGCGGGACCGGGGCACTCAAGACCGGGGCAGACTTCCTCAAGCGCCTGAGCCCCGACGCCGTGGTAGCCATCAGCGACCCAAGCTGGGAAAACCACCGTGCACTGTTCGAAAGCGCAGGTTTCCCGGTGCGCGAATACCGCTACTACGATGCGGCCAGCCATGACGTGAACCGCTCGGGCATGCTCGAAGACCTCCAGGCTCTGCCGGCCGGCTCGATCATCGTGCTGCACGCCTGCTGCCATAACCCCACCGGGGTCGACCTTTCGCCTGCAGACTGGGAAGCCGTGCTGCAGGTCATCAAGGCCAAAGGGCACATCCCGTTTCTCGACATGGCCTATCAGGGGTTCGGCGAAGGTATCTACGAAGACGCCGCAGCCCTGCGCCTGTTCGCCGATTCGGGCCTGGAGTTTTTCGTTTCCAGCTCTTTCTCCAAATCGTTCTCGCTGTATGGCGAGCGCGTAGGTGCACTGTCGATCGTCACCGAATCCCGTGAGGCCGCGGGCCGGGTGCTCAGCCAGGTCAAGCGAGTGATTCGCACCAACTATTCCAACCCACCTACCCACGGTGCCACCATCGTTGCGAGCGTGCTCAATTCTCCCGAGTTGCGCGCCCTGTGGGAGCAGGAGCTGGGCGAGATGCGCCAGCGCATTCGGGGCATGCGTGCGGCATTGGTGGAGCGCCTGGCCGCTCATGGCGACTTCAGTTTCGTTGCGCGCCAGGCCGGTATGTTCTCCTATTCCGGCTTGAACGCCGCCCAGGCCCAGCGCCTGCGCAGCGAGTTCGGCATCTACGCGCTCGACACCGGCCGTATCTGCGTTGCCGCGCTGAACAACCGCAACATTGATGCCGTCACCCAGGCCATCGCCAAGGTTCTGTAAGTGGGGCGTGGCGAGGGGGAGTGCGGTTGACTTCCCCTTGCCAATCAGTAAGATAGCCACCGTTGTTCCGCGATAGCTCAGTCGGTAGAGCAAATGACTGTTAATCATTGGGTCCCTGGTTCGAGTCCAGGTCGCGGAGCCATCTTCCTTCCTCCTGTTTGTCCTCCTGTTGTCTTTTTGCTGTGCGAACTTGCCAAACTGGCGAGGGCGTTCCACAGTTGTTCGAGCAAACCGTTCCTACTCAACCGCTCGCAAGGCTTCGCTTCAGAGCCTGCTCAAGAGGCATGAGCCTGCGCCCGTACGTGCGGCCAGTTACCCCGCAGCGCAGCCTGAACCCGTTTTTGTGGTAGATCACAATGCATAACAGTCGCCAGGCAGGCATCAGTTTCGCCAAGCGGGTCTTCATGCCTCGCGCGCTGGGTTGCTTGCTCAGCTTCGTCTACATCGCTGTAGTCATTCAGGGCACCAGCCCCCCGGAATGGGTATGGGGCGCCATGCTGATCAATGGTTTTGTCTGGCCATGGGTAGCGCAGTCGTTGGCGCTGCGCTCGCAACACCCCTACCGTGCCGAGATGCGCAATCTGATGCTGGATTCGCTGTTCGCGGGGGCCTGGGTTGCGGTAATGCGCTTCAACCTTCTGCCAACTGCGCTTCTTCTCTCGATGATCGCGATGAACAACGTGGCAGCCGCAGGATTCGGCTTCCTGTTGCGCGGGCTCGTTGCCAAGACGCTCGGTGCCCTGGCCATGTGCGGGCTAATCGGTCTGGAGGTGAGATGGCGCACCAGCCTGGAGGTGATGATCGCCAGCCTGCCGATGCTGGTGATCTACCCTCTCACGGTGGGCTGGACCAGCCATGCTCTGGCCGTGAAGTTGTTCCAGCGCCGCAAGGCATTCGACATCATCAACAGTTACGGCGACAACAGCAGGCTATTGGCCTACAACCCGTGGATGAGCGAGTTGGCGGCGGATCACCAGCGGTGCCGGCGCAGCAACGGCCACTCCACGGTGGCGATCATCAGCATCAACGGCCTGGCTGACCTGCACCGGCGCCATGGCCACTGGGTAGCCCAGGCCATCAGCGGGCGGCTGGGGCATATCGTGCTGGCTGAAACCCGCGGTGCCGATGTGGTCGGCAGCAACGGGGCTGACGAGTTCTTCATCCTGTTCCCGGGCTTGCGGGAGCGAGCGGCCGCCCAATGCCTGAATCGCATCCGCGAGCAGTTTTCCCGCTTCGGCCATGCCGATGCCGAGCTACCCTTGTTGTCAACGAGCGCGGGGCTGGCCGAATACAGCTACCTTCAAACGGGCGAGTGGGAGTGGTTCGACAGCGCCCGCCAGGCAATGGAGGCAGCACGCCAGCTACCTTTGGCTGCCCCCTTGGCTGCTGGTTGACGAATCAGAACTAGACCAGAACCGTACCAGACCTGGAATGAACATCGCCGGTAGGCGTCTGACAGGTGGCCAGGTGAACGCCGCGGCCTCTTTCTCGACAAAAACACGGAGTTGCCATGAAATCATTGTCTCGCATTGCGCTGTTATCCCTTGCCCTGGCCGCCACCCATGCCATGGCAGCACCTGCCACGGTTGGAAAGACCGACAAAGGTGACGTGCTGGCCGACCCCCAGGGCATGACGCTGTACACCTTCGATAACGATATGCAGGGCATGTCGATGTGCGACGGCCAGTGCGCAACGAATTGGCCGCCGTTGAAGGCCCAGAGCGGCAGCCAACCCGAGGGCGATTGGTCGACCATCAAGCGCAGCGATGGCAGCCTGCAGTGGGCCTACAAGGGCAAACCGCTGTACACCTGGGCCAAGGACACCAAGGCGGGCGATACCACGGGCGACAACGTCAAGAACGTCTGGCACGTAGCCAAGCCGTGATGCACGGGGCCCGGCTATCGTCAGCTGGCCGGGCCCAACGCGAAGAAACAACCGCCGCTCCATACGCCAAGGCAGTCAAGGCCATTTGAGCGGCCGGGCACTGCCAGCTCCACCAGCTCATAGAACACATTGCGATGAATTAACGCGTCGAACTCGCCCCGAACCCGCACATAGGGTGATGGCTCACCGGTAAGGGGGTCGGTCTCGACACGTACCGGGTGTTCGGGGCCTGCCTCGAAGACGTTGTCGCAATTGTCGGTAAAACGCAGCGTTTGCGCTTCCCCCTGGCCCATCACCTCCACCCCTATCGCAACGAAGGGTGCATCCTCGACCTGGATACCGACCTTTTCGACCGGCGTAACCAAGTACCACTGCTCGCCTTCACGCTTGAGAATGGTGGAGAACAGCCTCACCATCGCCTTGCGACCGATGGGTGAGCCCAGGTAATACCAGGTGCCATCCCGGGCAATACGCATGTCGATCTGGCCGCAGAAATCGGGATTCCACAAATGCACTGGAGGCAGCCCGCGCTCGGCGGTGGGAATTTGCCCCAGCAAATCATTGGCCTTGGCCGGGCCGCTCATGGTGCCTCCTTCTATCGGCTGATACCCAGAAGGCTACGAGCGTAATCCTCCATCGGCGGCCCGAGCAAATCGGCTGGCTTGTGATTGTACAGCGTCAGCAAACCACCCCGGGCGCGAATGGTCGCCGTATCGATCAGGTAGCGGGTATTGGTCTCGATGACCATCATCTGCACGACGCCGTGGTCCACGCCGAGACGATCGACCGCCTCCTGGTCTTGCCATTCATCCGTGTTGCCGATGCGATCGTCAGCTGCGGCGAAACGTGTGTAGAGCAGGTAGTTGGCACCGAAGCTACGCGCTTCGGCAAGGGCCTGTTCAAGGCCCAGGGGCTGGGCAGAGCGGCGCACCATTGGGAAGTACTGGACGAAACCTGTGAAGGCCTCCTCGGCCACCACGTTGGGGCGTGGGTAATTGCTGCCGGGTGGGGCGAAGGGGCCTTGGGCGATGTAGATAAATGAGTCGGGCTGTAGCCGGAAATTGTTGATGCGCCGGGTCTGGCTGTGATCGAGCACACCCGCATCGCTGAGTTGATCCTTGGCCACCTGCCCCATGTCGCTTACGCTCATGCAGCCGCCCAGTGCCAATACCGCTACCATCACCCACGCCGTGCGCATCGTTCCTCCCGAGGCCGGTGTCGGAAAACCGGCGAATGCCCCGAGGATGCAGCTTTCAAGCCAATGCGCTAAACGCTCGGCTCACCGTCTCGGCGGCGGCGGTTGCCCATCCGCACGCCGATGTCCATCAGAAACTGGAAAAAGCCATCCTGGTCTTCCAGCACATTGCTCCAGAACGGCGAGTGATACAGGGCTACCGCACCGTGCACCAGCGCCCACGCCGCGCAGTAGTGATAATACGGCGGGACATCCTCGAGCTTGCCTTCGTCGATGCGCCCTTTGATGAGTTGGGTCAGGCGATCGAAGTTGGAGGCGCGGATAGTGTGCAATTGCTCGACGAGGTCGGGCACTTGATTGGCCTTGACCACCTTTTCTTCGAGGCGGTCGAACAACCGATATCGCTGGGGGTCGCGCATGCGAAATTCGAAATACGCCCGCGACAGTGCTTCACGGTCACGGTCGACGTCCGCTGAATGCAGCAATGCATTGAGATCACGTTCGTAGTCGAGCATCAGCCGCAGGTAAACCTCGGCTTTGGAGCGAAAGTGCTTGTAGATGGTACCTTTGCCGATCCCGACGGCATCGGCGATCATCTCGACGGTGACGCTGTCTTCTCCCTGTTCGAGGAAGAGTTTGAGCGCGGCATCAAGGATTTCTTGCTCACGGCGGCGAAATTCACGGACTTTACGCGTTTCTTTCTGCATCGGCTGCATAACGGGACTGTTCACGTTAGAAGCCGCCATTATGCCTGCTTGGCGCTAAATTGCACGGGTGTTACATATGTCGACCTTTTTAGAAGAATTCCCCCAGGCCGAAGGCTTGCTGTACCTGAACCATGCGGCCGTCGCCCCTTGGCCGCGGCGCAGCGCCGAAGCCATCAGCCGATTTGCCCAGCAGAATGTTGCCTTGGGCGCCCGTGATTACCCCCAATGGGTCAGCGTCGAGGATCGCCTGCGCGCGCGGTTTCAACGCCTTCTGAACGCACCGTCCGTGGATGACATCGCGCTGGTGAAGAACACCTCCGAAGCGCTCTCGTTTGTTGCTCAAGGATTGAACTGGGCAGCGGGCGACCAAGTGGTGATCAGCGACGAAGAGTTTCCTTCGAACCGCATCGTATGGGAGGCACTCCAGCCCCTTGGCGTCGAGGTAGTGAAGGTCAGCCTGACGGTGGAAGACCCTGAAGCAGCGCTGCTCGCAGCATGCGGGCCCCGCACTCGCCTGTTGGCAGTCAGCTGTGTGCAGTATGCAAGCGGCCTGAAGCTGGACATGGCGCGCCTCGGGGCAGGCCTGAAGGCCCAGGGCATCCTGTTTTGCATCGATGCCATCCAGCAGTTGGGCGCGCAACCCTTCGACGTGCAGGCCTACGATTGCGATTTCGCCATGGCCGATGGCCATAAGTGGCTCCTTGGCCCGGAAGGGCTGGGCGTCTTCTATTGCCGCGAACGGGTGCGCCCTACCCTGGCCTTGCGCGAGTTCGGCTGGCACATGGTCGAGCGCATGGGCGACTACAGCCGCACTGACTGGGAACCTGCACGCAGTGCGCGACGGTTCGAATGCGGCAGCCCCAACATGCTGGGGACAATGGGCCTGGAAGCCAGCCTTGGCCTGTTGGAAGAAGTCGGCATGCCCGAAGTGGCGCGGTTGATCGAGGCGCGTATCCAACAGCTCAGCGAGGGGTTGTCGGCCATCCCCGGCGTGCAGCAACACCAGCCGGCGGACCCCGCACGACGTGCCGGCATCCTGACATTCAGCGCCGCTGGCAAAGACCACCAAGCCTTGTGGCGTCAGCTGATGGATGCTGGCGTCGTGTGCATCCCACGGGGCAAAGGCATCCGCTTATCACCGCATTTCTATACGAGCCCGGCGATCATTGACCAGGCCTTGGGGATCATCGACAAGCTTGCGCGTCAATGAGTGCTCAAAAACCCCGGGCTGATTCCGAAACTGTTTAAAAAACGTACAGCGGCGGGGATGAAAACGGCCCAAGGCTGGCCATACTCAAGATGTTGGCCACCTTCCCCCCAAAGGGTTGGCCGATAAAGGTGACGACGGACCGCGCACCTTTGCACTACTCCTAATGGTCTTAACCCGGACTCCTCCCCCAGACTCCGGGTTTTTTTTGCCCGCTCAGGTCAGCCGTGCCAGAGGAAAAAGCCGCTTGAAATTCTCGGACGTCTGCTCGGCCAGGTGTTCGAACCGAACCCCGCGCAGCATCGCCAGGTACTCGGCTACCTCACGCACGTATTGGGGCATGTTGGGCTTGCCGCGGTAGGGGATCGGGGCGAGATACGGCGAGTCGGTTTCCACCAGCAGGCGGTCCGCTGGCACCTGCCGCGCGACGTCCCGGAGGGCATCGGCATTGCGGAACGTCACGATTCCCGACAGTGAAATGTAGTAACCCATGTCCAGTGCGGCCTTGGCCATGTCCCAGTCTTCGGTGAAGCAGTGCAGCACACCAGCCTGAGGCAATGCGGCCTCTCTTAGCAGCGCAAGGGTGTCGGCGCGCGCAGCCCGGGTGTGGATGACCACCGGTTTGCCCGTAACGGCCGCTGCTTCCAGATGCAGTCGAAACGAGGCCTGCTGCACTTGGGCCGCTTCAGGTTCGTAATGATAATCCAGGCCGGTCTCACCGATCGCGATCGCATGCGGGTGGTTCAAGGCATCGAGCAGCCAGTCCAATGTGGGCAGGCCGCCCGGGTTCACGTCCAGAGGATGAACGCCCACTGAGCAATCCACATCGGCGTACCGCTCGGCCAGCGCCTTGACTACCGACGCGTTGCTGGCACTGACGCCAATGCAAAGAAAGTGGCTCACACCCCTCTGGCGCGCCGCCTCAAGGGCAGCATCGAGGGAACCGGCATGGGCGGTGAGGTCGAGACGATCCAGGTGGCAGTGTGAGTCCACCAGGCGAAAAGCGGTGTCAGGCATTGATCTCTTACATCGTATGGGTGGGCCGATCGGACTTCAGTGCCCCGGCCAGATAGGTTTCGATTTTGCTGCGGGCCGTATCGTCCCCGTCATTGAACTGCACACCGACGCCTGCCGCGCGATTACCTTGCGCGCCTCTTGGCGTGATCCAGGCGACCTTGCCGGCGACGGGAATTTTTTCTGGCTCGTCCATCAGGTTGAGCAACATAAAGAGTTCGTCGCCAAGCTTGTAGCTCTTGCTGGTAGGAATGAAGAGGCCGCCGTTGCGAAGAAACGGCATATAGGCAGCGTATAACACGGCCTTGTCTCTTATGGTCAACGACAGGATACCGTTGCGAGGCCCTGGCGAAGCTGGTTGATTCATGAGGATCCCTTGGTTGACGACCCACTAACCCTGGCGCGGCAAACCGGCCCATTGAACCAGAAGGGCCTCCAGCAGCAAGGCTCGGTTCAGGTTGGCCTTGGCCAAAACCTTCTGGCGGTGTTGCAACAGCCAATCCTGCATTTGCATCACACCGGCCTGGGGGCTTTTCTGCGCTAGATATTGCAGTACCTTGCGCATATCGCTCAAGCCTAGCCCCTGCTCGTCTTCCGTTAATTGATAGCACAGGATACGGTGCGCCCAATCGCAGAACCAATCGAACAGCAGCAACAGTGGCACATTGCCCCAACTCTCGGCCAATTGGCTAGCCCCTTGCTGTTGCTTGAGCAGCTTCTTAATGCCTTCGACCACCAAAGCGCGCATTTCGCGCACTTTTTCGTGATGCATGCGCAGCGCTACCAAAGGTGAACCCGCTGCCAGCGCCAAGAGCACTTCACGCTCCTCTGCCGGCTCGTCGGGCAAACGCTCGGCCAGCCAGGCCTGGCTATGCGCCTGGCCGGGCAAAGGGCAAGCCTGTTGAACGCAACGGCTGCGCACCGTAGGCAACAGGCGGCTAGGCTGGTGGCTCACCAGAATCATCACCGTATCGCCTGAAGGCTCTTCAAGGCTCTTGAGCAGGGCATTGGAGGCATTGATATTCATGGCCTCGACTGGCTCGATCAGCACTACCTTGCGGCCGCCCAGCTGAGCGGTCTGCGCCACGAATGCGACCAGCTCCCGCACCTGGTCGACGCGAATGGCCTTGTCGGCTTCTTCCGGCTGGAGCAGGAAATGATCTGGATGTGTGCCAGCGGCAAGCAACAGGCACCCTTTGCACTGGCCACAGGCCTGGCCTTGAGGTCGCTGGCAGAGCAGTAACCCGAGCAACCGCTCGGCGAAGGCACGCTTGCCGATCCCTGCCGGCCCATGCAACAGATAGGCATGGGCGTGCTGGCTGCGGCCAGCATATTGGTGCCACAACGTTTCCTGCCAGGGGAACGCCTCAGCCACGGGCACGCTCCAGTATGCCCGCAAGCAACCCCATGAGGCTGGCCTGCACCTGGGCCAGCGGCTGGGCTGCGTCTATCAGCTGATACCGTTCAGGGCTTGCCTGGGCCCGGTCGAGGTAGGCTTGGCGCACGGCGTCGAAAAATGACCGCCCTTCTTGTTCGAATCGATCCAGCCGGCCCCGGGCAGCGGCACGTGCGAGGCCGATGTCGACAGGCAGATCGAACACCAACGTAAGATCTGGCTGCAAGCCCTGCTGCACGAACTGCTCTAGAGTAGCGATGCGCTCGAGCGCTACGCCACGGCCGCCGCCCTGATAGGCATAGGTTGCGTCGGTGAACCGGTCACACAGCACGATGGCCCCGTTGGCCAGCGCGGGCCGGATAACCTGCGCCAGATGCTGGGAACGCGCGGCGAACATCAGCAGCAGCTCGGCGTCGGTCGCCATGACCTCATCGCTAGGCGCCAGCAACAGCTCACGGATGCGCTCCGCCAGCGGCGTGCCTCCCGGCTCGCGGGTCAGCACAACCTCATGCCCTGCCTCACGCAGATGCTGGGCCAGAAACTCGCGGTTGGTGGTTTTGCCGGCACCCTCGGGGCCTTCCAGGGTAATGAACAGGCCAGTCACGTGGGCATCCTCATGGTTGTTTCGCAGGGTTTGCAGGCTCGCCTGTTTCCCCAGGTTGTTCGTCGTTGCTCGGGCCCGTGCTTGGCGAACCGGCATCGGGCGCCTCGGCGGGAGCCAATGGTGCGGGGCTGGACCGGTAGCCGGCTCGGCGCTTCAACTGGTACTCGCGCACCGCATCATTGTGATCGTCAAGCGTTTCAGAAAACACATGGCTGCCATCGCCTCGGGCGACGAAGTACAGGCTGCGCCCTGCGGTCGGGTTGAGCGCGGCATGCAACGCCTCGCGGCCGACCATGGCTATCGGGGTGGGCGGCAGGCCAGGGTTGAGGTAAGTGTTGTAGGCTGACGGTGCCCTGAGATCGGCGCGGGTGATCTTCCCGTTGTAGCGCTCACCCATGCCGTAGATCACGGTAGGGTCGGTCTGAAGCAGCATGCCGGCCTGCAGGCGCCGGATGAACACACCGGCGATTTCGCCGCGCTCCTGCGGTACACCGGTTTCTTTCTCGACCAGTGATGCCAGGATCAAGGCCTGATAGGGGTCGGCCAGCGGCACATCGCTGGCGCGATTCTGCCACTCCTGGGCGAGCACAGTATCAAGCCGGTCATAAGCCTGGCCTAGCAGCTCCAAATCGCTGGTACCTTTGACGTAGCGGTAGGTGTCGGGGAAGAAGCGGCCTTCGGGAAACACCGACGGATGGCCGAGCTTTTCCATGACCTGCTCGTCGCTCAAGCCCACGAGGGTTTGCCGCAGTTTTTCCTGTTTGGCCAGTGCCGCCCTGACCTGGCGAAAAGTCCAGCCCTCGACCAGGGTGAGGTTGTACTGCACCACTTCGCCCCGTTGCCACAGGCCGATCAGGTCGCGCACCGTCATGCCAGGGGTAAGGCGATACTCGCCGGTGTGCAGGGTCATGCCGTCGGCATTGAAGCGCCAGTACCAGCGCAGCCAGAAAGCATCGTTCAACGTGCCGCTGCTTTCAAGGCGGCGAAACATACCCACTGGCGAAGCACCTGCGGGTACGTCGATCAATTGTTCGGCAGTTAGCTGCAAGGGTTGGTCGACCGATGACTTGACCTTCCATGCCGCGCCACCCAGCGCGAGGGCCACCAGTAAAAGGATACCCTCGAGCACCATCAGCAATTTACGAATCACGAATCAACTATCCAGAAGGGTGTGGGTCAGGCGTTGCAGTTTACGAGTCACGCCTCCGACCGGCCATCGATTGTCACCACAGGCAACAACTGGCCATATGCCGTAGACGCCATTGCAGACGAACACCTCATCTGCCGTTTGCAGGTCGGCCAGGGTGAGGTCAGCCACATGGGCCTGCAGGCCTTGGGCAGGCGCCTGGGCCAGGAGTTCGTCGCGCAGCGTGCCGCAGACCCCGCACCGGGAAAGGTCGGGGGTCAGCAGCGAACCGTTGCTGACCAGAAACAGATTGCTGAATACGCCTTCGACGATTCGGCCATCGGTATCACGCATCAGCCCTTCGGCGAATTCACCGCCCTGCCATTCGGCACGCGCCAGCACCTGTTCAAGGCGGTTGAGGTGCTTCAGGCCCGCCAGGGCCGGTTGCAGGGCCAGCCGGGTGGTGCACTCGAAGAGACGAACGCCACGCTCGGCATGGCTGGCAGGCCACGCCGGCAAGGGTGAAGCTTGCAGGATGCGCACAACCGGGGCGTCGGGCGCCACTGCGTAACCGCGCGGGCTTTCGCCACGGGTAAGAATCAGTTTGAGCACGCCCTCGCCCATTGCCTGGGCGTAAGCCAGCAGCTCACGCTCGATGAGCGCCAAATCAGCCGGCAACCCCAGGCGAGCGACACCTCTGGCCAAGCGTGCGAAGTGCCGCGCCAGCAAGTGGGGTCGGCCACCGGTAACCTTGATGGTTTCGAACAGCCCGTCGCCATAGGCCAGGCCGCGATTGCCCAACCCCAGGGTAGCCTGGGGTTGGCCGTCGACCCAAGCGTGCATCAGCCCTCGAACCGCCGGAACACCAGCGTGCCGTTGGTGCCACCGAAACCGAAGGAGTTCGACACGGCGACCTCGATTGGCATCTTGCGTGCTTCGTGAGGCACGAAGTCCAGATCGCAACCTACGTCGGGCTCATCAAGGTTGATGGTGGGCGGAGCCACCTGATCACGCAATGCGAGCACCGTAAAGATTGCCTCGACCGCGCCAGCCGCGCCCAGCAGGTGGCCGGTCATCGACTTGGTGGAGCTCACCGCCAGGCGCTGGGCATGATCGCCAAACACCGACTTGATTGCATTTACCTCAGCCAGGTCTCCGGCAGAGGTGGAGGTGCCGTGGGCGTTGATGTACTGCACGCTGTCGGGGGCCAGCTGTGCATCGCGCAGGGCATTTGCCATGCATCGGGCTGCTCCAGCACCGTCTTCTGGCGGAGAGGTCATGTGGAAGGCGTCGCCACTGGTGCCGAAACCGACCAGCTCCGCGAGAATGATCGCGCCACGGGCACGAGCGTGCTCCAGCTCTTCAAGCACCAGAGCGCCTGCACCGTCGGAGAGCACGAAGCCATCACGGCTCTTGTCCCAAGGCCGGCTGGCACGTGCTGGCTCGTCGTTACGGGTCGACAACGCACGCGCAGCACCGAACCCGCCCATGCCCAGCCCGCAGGCCGCCATTTCGGCGCCACCGGCGATCATCACATCCGCCTCGCCATAAGCGATGTTGCGTGCCGCCATGCCGATGCAATGGGTGCCTGTGGTGCAGGCGGTGGAGATCGCGTAGTTGGGACCTTGGACGCCCAGGTGGATCGAGAGGAAACCGGAGATCATGTTGATGATCGAGCCAGGCACGAAAAACGGCGAAATACGCCGAGGCCCCTGCGCATGCAGTGTGCGGCAGGTGTCTTCGATATTGGTCAGGCCACCGATGCCCGACCCCATGGCCACACCGATACGCTCCCGGTTGGCGTCGGTGATTTCCAGGCCTGCATCGCGCACGGCCTGGAAGCCCGCCGCCAAGCCGTACTGAATGAACAGATCGAGCTTGCGCGCTTCTTTCGCGGAAATATATTGCTCGACGTCAAACCCTTTGACCGAGCCGCCAAAACGGGTTGAAAAGGCAGAAAGGTCCGTATGTTCGATCGGACCGATGCCACTGCGGCCTTCCAGAATGCCCTGCCAACTGCTGGCCACATCAGTGCCCAACGGCGACAGCATGCCCATCCCGGTTACCACGACGCGTCTACGCGACACAGTGCTCTCCTTCAAAAACAAAAAGGCTACGCCTTTCAAAGAAAAAACCGCACGCCGGATCGGCAGTGCGGTTTTTTCCGACAGAAAGCGTCAGCGACCAACTATCAGCCCTGGTGGGCGTTCACGTAGTCGATAGCGGCTTGAACGGTCGTGATCTTCTCGGCTTCTTCGTCTGGAATTTCGGTTTCGAATTCTTCTTCCAGAGCCATCACCAGCTCAACGGTATCAAGAGAGTCGGCGCCCAGGTCTTCAACGAAGCTCTTTTCCGGGGTTACTTCGTCTTCTTTGACGCCCAGTTGCTCGGCGACGATTTTCTTGACACGTTCTTCGATGCTGCTCATACCTAATTTTCACTCCTAATGGACACTATGTCAGGCAACTGGCCGGGGGTAATTTTATAGGAAGAAGGCGGCTTTTCAAGTTCAAAGCGCTTCTGCCTAACCCCTTGGAACCAATGGCCCAAAATTTGGGTTCAGCTTTATAACGGATTTCAGGCGATAGGTGGGACATTTTTTCGAACGCCTGTTCTCCGAACGCTACATGTACATACCACCATTGACGGGAATGGTCGCACCTGTGACGTAGCCTGCACCTTCGGATGCCAGGAAGGCAACCACGCTGGCGATTTCCTGCGCCTGGCCCAGACGACCGGCAGGAATCTGCGTCAGCAGTGCTTGGCGCTGGGCCTCTGGCAGCTCGCGGGTCATGTCGGTGTCGATGAAGCCAGGGGCTACTGAGTTAACGGTGATGTTACGCGAGCCTACTTCACGAGCCAGGGCACGGCCGAAGCCTTCGAGGCCAGCTTTGGCAGCGGCGTAGTTGGCCTGGCCAGCATTACCCATGGCACCGACCACCGATCCGATGTTGATGATGCGGCCCCAGCGCGCCTTGGTCATGCCACGCAACACGCCTTTGGACAGGCGGAACAGGCTATTGAGGTTGGTCTCGATGACATCGGTCCACTCATCGTCTTTCATGCGCAGCATGATGTTGTCGCGAGTGATGCCCGCGTTATTGACGAGGATTGCCGGTGCGCCGAAACGCTCTGAAATGGTGGCGAGCACCGCCTCGACCGAGGCTGCGTCGGTGACGTTCAGCGCAAGGCCGGTGCCTTCGATGCCGTTTTCCTTGAGGCCGGCGGCGATTCGCTCGGCGCCGGATTCCGTCGTGGCGGTACCGATCACGATGGCGCCCTGACGGCCCAGCTCATGCGCGATCGCCTGGCCGATGCCACGGCTGGCGCCGGTAACCAGTGCCACTTTACCTTGCAGGCTCATGCCCGTTTCTCCTGTATCAGGCCAGCGCCGCGCGGGCGGCGGCGAAGGCGTCTGGGGTGTCGAGGTTGAACGTGTTGACGCCTTCGGCGCAACGTTTGTTGAGGCCTGCCAGAACCTTGCCGGGGCCGCATTCGACCAGCTGGGTGGCACCTTGGCCGGCCAGCCAGGCCACCGATTCGACCCAGCGTACCGGCATGTACAGCTGAGCCAGCAAGTTCTGCTTGAGGGCCTCCAGATCACCTGGCACTTGCGCGGTAACGTTCTGCACCACGGCAATTGCAGGGGGCTGCCAGGCCAGGGCTTCGATGGCGGCTGCGAATTTCTCCGCCGCAGGCTTCATCAGCGCGCAGTGCGAAGGAACGCTGACCGGCAACGGCAACGCACGCTTGGCCCCTTTGGCCTTGCACGCCTCCATGGCCCGCGCTACTGCCGAAGCGGACCCGGCGATCACCACCTGGCCGGGGGAGTTGAAGTTCACTGCGCTGACCACCTCACCCGCTTCGCTGGCGGCACAGGCGGCGATCACGTCTTCATCGCTGAGCCCGAGAATCGCGGCCATTGCGCCCTGCCCGGCCGGCACGGCTTCCTGCATCAGTTGCCCACGGCGCTCGACCAGTTTCACCGCATCGGCCAGGCCAATGCTGCCGGCAGCGACCAATGCGCTGTACTCGCCCAGGCTGTGCCCAGCGACGTACGCAGGTTGTGCACCGCCCTGAGCCAGCCAGAGACGCCACAAGGCGATGGAGGCGGTGAGAATGGCCGGCTGGGTTTTGTCGGTCTGGTTGAGCAGCTCGCCGGGCCCGTGCTGGCATAGAGCCCAAAGGTCGTAGCCCAGCGCGCTGGAAGCTTCCTGGAAGGTGTCGGTCACCAGGCTGTGTTGCTCGCCGAGGTCGGCCAGCATGCGCAGCGCCTGGGAGCCCTGCCCGGGGAAAACGAATGCGATGGATGCAGACATTGAAACAGGCCTTTGTTGGAATTCATTGGCTCGCGCAGGCTCTTGGCCATGCCCGAAAAACGATGTTTGGATGCAAGCTTCGAGTCGCCGGTCACAATTGAAGCACGCCCCCGCCCAGACGCTAAAGCAAAAACCCACCGATACTGTGGCGCAGCCGCTCCGGCAGGTTGTCGCGCACCTGCACCTGCGCTCGCGCAATAGCGCTGCGCAAGCCCTCTACACCTGCCGCACCATGGCTCTTGACCACGATGCCTTGCAGCCCGAGAAAGCTCGCGCCGTTGTGCCGGGCAGGCGCAAGATCCTGGCGCAGCCGCTTGAGCAGCGGCAACGCCATTGCACCCGCCAAGCGAGCGATCAGGCCATCGGTGAACAGCCCCTCGATACGGGCACTGATCATCGAGGCCAGGCCCTCGCTCGCCTTGAGCATCACATTGCCAACAAACCCGTCGCACACCACCACATCGGCTTCGCCGCGGTACAGCCCGTCCCCTTCCACGAACCCGATGTAATTGAGCGCTGTAGCCTGTTGCAACAGCGCAGCCGCAGCCTTGACCTGCTGGTTACCCTTGATGTCTTCGGTACCGACGTTCAGTAGTGCTACCCGCGGCCGCGCGACACCTGCCGCCTCGGCCGCTACCGCGCCCATCACTGCGAACTGGTACAGGTGCTCGGCGCTGCAATCGACATTGGCGCCCAGATCCAGCAGGTGGCACATGCCACTGCGGGTGGGAATGGCGGCGACCATTGCCGGGCGATCTACCCCCGGAACCGTCTTGAGCACATGCCGCGAAAGCGCCATGAGCGCCCCTGTGTTGCCGGCACTGACCACCGCGTGCACCTTGGCATCACGCAACAGTTGCAGCGCTACACGCATCGAAGAGTCAGGCTTGCCACGCAGGGCTTGAGCAGGTTTGTCGTCCATACCGATCACTTCGCTGGCAGGTACGACATGCAGGCGAGAACGATCAACCCCCCGGTGGGTGGCGATCAGGGACTCGAGCAATTGAGGTTGACCGACAAGGGTCAGATAAAGCGAGGGAGAATCAGAAAGGCAGGCGACACAAGCCTCGACAATGTTGCGGGGACCGAAGTCCCCGCCCATTGCGTCGATCGCGATGATCTGAGCGGACAAGGATTACTCGTCGGCGCCCTTGTCGATCACTTTGCGGCCACGGTATACGCCTTCAGGCGATACGTGGTGACGCAGGTGCACTTCGCCAGTGGTCTTTTCGACCGACAGAGCGTTTGCAGTGAGGGCGTCGTGCGAACGGCGCATGTCACGTGCAGAGCGGGATTTTTTGTTCTGCTGAACAGCCATAGTGATTAACTCCTAAACGTTTGGGTCACGCTTTAACTGCGCCAAGACACTGAACGGGTTGGACCGTGGTACCTCGTCCTCGCCAGGCTCGGGCTCGTCGGCGCCCGCCGGCTGCTGGCATTCTTCCGGATGATGAGCGGGAACGATCGGGAGGGCGAGCAACAGCTCGTCTTCCATCACACCCCGCAGATCCAAAGGATCCTCGCCCAGTTCCAGCACGTCGTAGCCTGACGGCAGCGACTGTGTATTCGCCCCAGCCTTGACCACAGCGTAGGTACACTCGCTATCGACAGGCAGGGTGACCTGCTCGAGACAACGCTGGCAAACCATTTTGACCTCGGTATGGAGGTCGCTGTGGATCACCAAGGTACCGTCTTCGTCTCGATCGAAAACGAATCGGGCCTGCACCGTACCGACAGCGTCGGACAGCGGTTCGCAGAGTCTCTTCAAATCAGCCAGCGGAACACTACCTTCGACGGTGGCGTTTCGATCGGCCAATTTGCGCGGATCAACGTGAGGTGGAATCGGGTCATTCAACATAGGCGCGCCATTCTAGGGATGCCCCTTGCGGGTGTCAAAGGAAATTCGGCCATCGGCGCTACGCCGGGCGAAGTGTAGAATCTTTCCTTTTATATAAGGAGGCTAGCATGCCACCGATCGTACTGGCGTCCAGCTCGCCCTATCGGCGCGAGCTGCTGGCGCGACTGGGGCTGCCCTTTCAGTGCCACTCCCCGGACATCGACGAAAGCCCTTTGGCAGGCGAACCGGCGCTGGCACTGGCGCTGCGCCTGGCCGAGGCCAAGGCGCGAGCACTGGTGGCAAGCTATCCACACCACCTGATCATCGGCTCAGACCAAGTCGCCGTGGTTGGCGAGCGGATACTGGGCAAACCGGGCAACCACGCCGCGGCAACCGAGCAGCTACTCGCCTGCAGCGGCAAGCCGGTACGTTTCTTGACTGGCCTGGCACTGCTCGACAGCCGTCACGGTGAATGCCAGCTAGACTGTGTGAGCTTTACCGTGCATCTGCGCATGCTCGATGCAGCAGCTGTAGAGCGCTACCTACACGCCGAGCAGCCTTACGACTGCGCCGGCAGTTTCAAGGCCGAAGGGCTAGGTGTGAGCCTCTTCGCGCGCACCGAGGGGGAAGACGCCACCAGCCTGATCGGCTTGCCGCTGATACGGCTGGTCGACATGCTCACCCACCACGGCGTGCAGGTACCCTGAGTCAGCGCAGCGCAGGCCCCTGGAAGCCAGCCCACAACGCAATGCGTTCAGCCACGCTGGCGCCAAGCTTCTTGGAGAAGCGGTCCAGCGGCGACTCTTCCTTGGTGAAGTCGACGATATCCTTGGCCTTGATCAGGTCGCGAGCCACGTAACTACTGCTACCCAGCCCGTCGATCAGCCCCAGCGGAAGAGCCTGCTCACCCGACCAGATCAAGCCAGAGAACAGCTCGGGGTGGTCCTTGTCTTTCAGGCGATCGCCTCGCCCTTTTCTGACCTGCGCGATGAACTGCTGGTGAGTGGTATCGAGCACACCTTGCCAGAAGCGAGTTTCGTCCTCCCGTGCGGGCTGGAAAGGGTCGAGAAAGGCCTTGTGCTCGCCCGAGGTATAAGCGCGGCGCTCGACGCCCAGCTTTTCCATGGTACCGACAAAGCCGTAGCCGGCGGCGGTCACGCCGATGGAGCCGACCAAGCTTGCCTTGTCGGCGTAGATCTCGTCAGCGGCGCTGGCGATGTAATAGGCGCCCGAGGCGCCCAGGTCGGTGATTACCGCATACACCTTGAGTTCCGGCCGCTGCGCACGCAGCCGGCGGATCTCGTCATAGATGTAGCCTGCCTGCACCGGGCTTCCACCTGGGCTGTTGATGCGCAGGATCACGCCCTGCACCTTGCTGTCTTCGAAGGCCTTGCGCAGGCTGCCAATGATATTGTCGGCACTGGCCTCCTCTTTGTCGGCGATCACGCCCCGCACATTGATCAGCGCGGTGTAGCCGGCAGCGCTGGAGGCGCCGCTGTCGATCTTGCTCCAGGGCGAGAACAGCGCCAGCATTCCCAGCAGGTAAACGAACGTCAGCAACTTGAAGAAGATCCCCCAGCGCCGGGACCGCCGCTGCTCTTGCACACTGGCCAGCACTGCTTTTTCCAACAGCTTCCAGCTGCGGTCATCCTGGGGAGGGGTGGCGCCATCCTCGGCGCGTGGAGCTTTCCATTCGTCGGCCATTGCGTTGCCTGTTCAGGTGAAGATAATCAATGCCGCCCGGCCAGCCAGGGTTCCAGTGCCTGGAACACCTCGATGGCGTGAGTTGGCTCGTATTGGCGCAGGGTATCGAGCTCAATGGCGCCATAGCCGACCGCCACACTGGCAACCCCGGCGTTGTGGGCCATCTGGATGTCGAACGCGGAGTCTCCGACCATCACCGCTCGAGCCGGTTCTACCCCGCAATGCTCCAGAATCTCGTACAGCATACGCGGCGCCGGCTTGCTAAGGGTCTCGTCGGCAGCACGAGTAATGTCGAAGAACGTTGCGAGGCCATGTGCACGCAGCACCCTGTCCAGCCCGCGACGCGCCTTGCCGGTGGCGACAGCCAGTTTGTAACCCTGCTCGCGAAATTGCTGCAAGCCATGTGCAACCCCTGGAAACAGCGGAGACGGCACGGCGTCCATGGCCATATACCGCTCCGCGTAGCGCTGGCGAAAGGCATGCAGTGCAGCATCGTCGAGCATCGGATGCAGCTGCCCGATCGCCTCGCTGAGTTCAAGCCCGATGATGCCCTTGATGGCTGAAGCCGTGCACGGCTGCAGGCCGCCGGCTACCGCGGCATGCTCCATGGCGTCGACGATGCGGCCGATCGAATCGGCCAGCGTGCCATCCCAGTCGAAGATGATCAGGTCGTATTCACGCACCGGCCAGTTTCTCCACAGTGCCATGCCACATTTCGTCCACCGGCGCCTCCAGGCGCAACACCTGGCCATCAGGCATGGGCACGTTCAGCGCATAGGCATGCAGGAACAAGCGCTTGCCGCCCAGCTCGCGGATTTCACGGCTGAAGGCTTCGTCGCCGTACTTGGGGTCTCCGGCGATGCAATGGCCGGCATGCAGGCTGTGCACGCGGATCTGGTGGGTACGCCCGGTGACGGGGCGCGCCTCGACCAAGGTGGCGAAATCGCCGAAACGGCGCAGCACCTTGAACAACGTCAGCGCTTCCTTGCCTTCGGGGTTGACCTCGACCATGCGCTCACCGGAACGCAAGTTGCTCTTGAGCAGCGGGGCATTGATCTGCTTCTTCGCTGTTGGCCAATGCCCACGAACGAGTGCCATGTACCGCTTGTCGACGCCATCTCCGCGCAACGCCTGGTGCAAGTGGCGCAGCATGCTGCGCTTCTTGGCGATCATCAGCAGGCCCGACGTGTCGCGGTCGAGGCGATGCACCAGCTCCAGCTCGTCAGCCTGCTGCGGTCGCAGTTGGCGAAAGGCTTCGATCACACCGAAGCTCAGCCCGCTTCCGCCATGCACGGCGATACCGGCAGGTTTGTTCAGTACGATCAGGGCTTTGTCTTCGTGGACGATAGCGGCTTCCAGGCGCTGCAACAGCCCCTGTGCCACTGGTACGGGCTCATCCTTTTCCGGCAGGCGCAGCGGCGGTACGCGGATGATGTCGCCGGCCTGAAGTTTGTACTCGGGCTTGATACGCCCCTTGTTGACGCGCACTTCACCTTTGCGCAGGATGCGGTACACCAATGTCTTGGGAACGCCCTTGAGTGCGGTGAACAGAAAGTTGTCGATGCGCTGGCCGGCAAGTTCGGCTGGAACTTCAAGCAGTTGCACGCTGGAAGTGGGAGTCGGGGTCGTATTCATGCGGCGCATCATAGCAATTTTTCATGCAATTGAAGCACTTAAACATTGCTGATATAGTCGCGAACGCCGCCTGTTGCGGCCGAAGAGTAAAGTGAGGCCAAAAGCCTGCGATCTCTTCATGTTACGTAAGGACGTAAGGCCGTCCCACGGGGCTTGATCCGGTTGCGAACCCATGGCTCGCCCGGCCCCGCGAAAGCCCGGAAACGCCAGCACGCATGTGGCTCACGCATATCGTCGCCCGCCGCTGGCAGCTGTCTCCGGTCCAAGCAGGTTCAAGTTTCGGAAAATGCAAAGCCTTGGTTTTTCCAGAGCGCGAACCCACTGATTCTGGTTTCGCGATAAATACCACCCCGTTGCGGATTCAGCGCGCGGTAGCACCCGAATTATCAGGGATACGTGTAGGGTGGAGATGTACAAGCGTGGAGCGAATGCCTCGCCCCGCCAGGAAGCGGCCAATTGGTCCTCCGGCGGCGAGCCGGGCAAGTTCTGGCACCTGGGGTGCCCGCGTTCCACGGTTTGATTCCTCCTCCTGGCTGAGTGCTTTTTGCGAACACACAAGCAGGACGCGTCATTCCGCCGGCAATGGCATATGGCCTTGCCGGGCGGCCCGGGCAGTACTACGCCCCGACGCACCTGAACACCGACCGTGAGAAGTCGTGTGTGCCGAACGCCGTTTCCGGCAGCCCGGAAACCGACGGTACTACATGAAAAGAATGCTGATTAACGCAACTCAACCCGAAGAGTTGCGTGTTGCCCTGGTAGATGGCCAGCGGCTCTACGACCTGGATATCGAATCCGGCGCGCGCGAGCAGAAAAAGGCCAACATCTACAAGGGGCGCATCACCCGCGTCGAGCCTAGCCTTGAAGCCGCTTTCGTCGACTTCGGCTCGGAACGCCACGGTTTTCTGCCGCTCAAGGAAATTTCCCGCGAATACTTCAAGAAGGCACCCGAAGGCCGGGTGAACATCAAGGAAGTGCTCAGCGAAGGCCAGGAAGTCATCGTCCAGGTCGAAAAGGAAGAGCGTGGCAATAAGGGCGCAGCCCTGACCACCTTCATCAGCCTGGCCGGCCGCTACCTGGTGTTGATGCCCAACAACCCGCGCGCCGGTGGCATTTCTCGCCGCATCGAAGGCGAAGAGCGCAATGAGCTGCGCGAAGCCCTCAACGGGCTTCAGGCGCCGGCCGACATGGGCCTGATCGTGCGCACTGCAGGCCTTGGCCGCAGCAGCGAAGAAATGCAATGGGACCTCGACTACCTCCTGCAATTGTGGGGCGCGATCAAGGAAGCCTCAGGCACCCGTGGCGCCCCTTTCCTGATCTACCAGGAAAGCAACGTCATCATCCGCGCCATTCGCGACTACCTGCGCCAGGACATCGGCGAAGTGCTGATCGACAGCATCGAGGCCCAGGAAGAAGCCCTGACGTTCATCCGCCAGGTCATGCCGCAGTACGCCAGCAAAGTGAAGCTGTACGAAGACAGCGTTCCGTTGTTCAACCGCTTCCAGATCGAAAGCCAGATCGAAACCGCGTTCCAGCGCGTAGTCGAGCTGCCGTCCGGCGGCTCGATCGTGATCGACCCCACCGAAGCGCTGGTTTCGATCGACATCAACTCGGCGCGCGCCACCAAGGGTAGCGACATCGAGGAAACCGCCCTGCAGACCAACCTGGAAGCGGCCGAGGAAATCGCCCGCCAGCTGCGTCTGCGTGACATCGGCGGCCTGATCGTCATCGACTTCATCGACATGACCCCGGCCAAGAACCAGCGTGCAGTCGAAGAGAAGGTACGCGAGTGCCTGGAAGCCGACCGCGCCCGCGTTCAGGTCGGCCGTATTTCGCGCTTCGGTTTGCTGGAAATGTCCCGCCAGCGTCTGCGCCCATCGCTCGGCGAAAGCAGCGGCATCGTTTGCCCGCGCTGCAGCGGCACCGGCATCATCCGCGACGTCGAATCGCTGTCGCTCGCCATTTTGCGCCTGATCGAGGAAGAGGCCCTGAAGGATCGCACCGCCGAGGTACGCGCCCAGGTGCCGATCCCGGTCGCAGCCTTCCTGCTCAACGAAAAGCGTAATTCGATCACCAAGATCGAGCTGCGCACGCGCGCGCGAATCATCATCCTGCCGAACGACCACCTGGAAACCCCGCACTTCGAAGTCCAGCGCCTGCGCGACGACAATCCCGACGTGCTGACCAACCAGTCCAGCTATGAAATCGCTTCGGCCGAAACCGAAGAGCCACAACCGATCGCCTCCACCCGCACCCTCGTGCGCCAGGAAGCGGCGGTCAAGACCGCCCCACCTCGTGGCAACGCGCCAGTCCCGGCCGAAGCCGCCGAGCCGGCACCCGCTGCAGCCCCCGCCGCCGCCCCAGCCGTGGTGGCCGAGCCGAGCCTGTTCAAGGGGCTGGTGAAGTCGTTGGTGGGCTTGTTCGCAGGGAAGGAAACTCCAGCCCCAGCGCCGCAAGTGGTCGAGAAACCCGCAACCGAGCGCCCGGCGCGTAATGAAGAACGTCGCCAGGGTCGCCAGCAAAGCCGTAGCCGCAATGGTCGCCGCGATGGCCGCGATGAAGATCGCAAGCCTCGCGAGGAGCGCCAGGAACGCACCCCACGCGAAGAGCGTGCACCTCGTGAAGAGCGAGCTCCCCGTGAAGAACGTGCACCACGTGAGGAGCGTGCGCCGCGTGAAGAGCGCCAGCCTCGCGAAGAGCGCGCCCAGCGCGAGGATCGCCCACAGCGCCAGAGCCGCGACGACCGGCCTCGCCGCAGCCGCGACGATCGCCCTCGCGAACTGCGTGAGCCCCTCGATGCGACCCCAGCCGAAGGCGCAGCAGCCGCTGCTGTGGCAGCTGTGGTAATGGAGGCTGCCGAACAGCCTGCCCGCGAAGAGCGCGCCCCGCGCGAAGACCGCCCAACTCGCGAAGAGCGCACGCCGCGCCCACCGCGTGAAGAGCGCGTACAGGAAGACGCCGAGCAAGCCGAAGACGAGCACCTGAACGATGAAGGTCAGGAAGGTGAAGAAGGCGCTGAAGGTGATCGCCCTCGCCGCCGCTCCCGTGGCCAGCGCCGCCGTAGCAACCGCCGCGAGCGTCAACGCGATGCAGGCGTCGAAGGTGTGGAAGAGCCCGGTACCGAAACTGCCGTGGCCGCCGCAACTGAAGCAGCTCCTGCCGCTGCTGCTGGCGTGATCAGCGCCGTCGCCGAGGCACAGGCTCATCAGGCCGCCGAGCGCGCCACTGCAAGCACCGAAGCCGAGCCAGTGGCACCTGCTGCACAAACCGCTGCGCAGGTGGTATCGGAAACGGTATCCCAGCCGGTATCGGCAGAGGTGTCAGAACCAGTGGCAGAACCGGCCCCAGAGCTGGCCTCCCCCGAGATCGTCGCAACACCGGTCGAGCACGCTGCCACTGTTCTCGAATCTGCACCCGAGCCTGTGGAACCGATCACAGCCGAAGCGGCTCCTGAGCCACTGCCTGAGCTCACACCAGCAGCCTTCGAACCAACCCCGGCGATCGAGCTGCCTGCTGCAGCCGAAACACCTGAGCCCGTTGCTGCGAGCCAGGAAGAGGCGCCGGCCCAGGTCCAGGCACCGGTTGAGGTTCAACCACCTGAGGTTCAACCACCTGTAGAGGTTGCGGTAGAAGTACCTGCGCCTGTGGCCACCAGCGGGGGCCGTGCACCTAACGACCCACGTGAAGTCCGCCGCCGCAAACGTGAGGCAGAACTGGCTGCAGCCGCAGCCCGCGAAGCCGAGCAAGCGGCTGCCCTGGCAGATGCCAAAGCTCTGGCCGAGGCACAGGCGCCCGTGGAGGCAGAAGTGCCAGCACCGGTGACCATCGACCCGCCAGCCGGTGAAAGCCAGGCAGCGGCTGCTGAGCTGGCAAGCGAGGCGCCGACCGTGGTTGAGGCCGACCCGGTGGTGCAGGATGTGCAGCCGGCCGAGGTGGCAAACGAAGAGCAAGACAAGGCGCACAAGCCTCAGGTGTAACCACCTGGTGAAATGAAAAACCCCCGCCAGCGTTGCTGCCGGGGGTTTTTTAATGCGCCAAGGCAACCCTGGATGCACACACTTTGCGGGTGCTGAAGCCCTTGGCGTTCACGGCGCTATCGAGCAGCGTTGTTCCGTAGGAGTTGTCCACTGCGCATAGCCACTTTTCTGAAAACTGTCGGAACACGTAAGTCGCCCTGCGCAATATCTCGGTTTTAACACCCGCCTTATCTGTGGCTTGTAGCCGGGTCTCCATAATAACGAGCGCTACGTCCCCCCCTCGTATGACCTGCATCTCCCCTTGGGTGACAACGATGCTGTTATTGAAATGCTCCGCAATGGCGACAAACGCCCGGCGGATGCTTTCCTTACCTGTGACGGTCAATCCTGGCTTGACCACCAGGCAGGCATCCTCGGCATAAAACTTCATCAGTTCGTCGAAGTCTTCGGCGGTGATGGCGCGATCAGCGGCCTCGATGGTCTCTTTGAGCATTCGGGTAAAGGCGTCCATTTCTGGCTCCCTGAAGTCGCCGCAGAGCAGGCATGAAAAACCCCGCTGCTGAGGCGGGGTTTGGCATATCGCGCGCAGCCCCACCACCTAGGTGAAGGTAGTGATAATTGCAGTTGCGCACGGGAAACGGTGAGTGGCCATGGCATAAAGCTGCCGCATGAAGCCAAGGAAATCAACTGCTCTCATGCTGCATGGGCCTTCGCGATACCGGTGACATGAAAAAGCCCCGGCACAAGGCCGGGGCTTCTGGTTACAGCTCAGGGTGCCGGGTGGCTTACATCATGCCGCCCATACCGCCCATGCCGCCCATGTCTGGCATGCCGCCACCGGCTGCCTTGTCTTCCGGCAGGTCAGCGACCATGGCTTCGGTGGTGATCATCAGGCCACCGATGGAAGCTGCGGCTTGCAGGGCCGAACGGGTTACCTTGGCAGGGTCCAGGATGCCCATTTCGATCATGTCGCCGTATTCGCCAGTTGCGGCGTTGTAGCCGTAGTTGCCCGAACCTTGCTTGACCTTGTCGACCACGACGCTCGGCTCGTCACCGGCGTTGGCGACGATCTGGCGCAGCGGGGCTTCGACAGCGCGGCGCAGCAGCGCGATACCGACGTTCTGCTCTTCGTTGTCACCCTTGAGCGAGGCGATAGCCTGCAAGGCACGAACCAGAGCAACGCCACCGCCAGGCACCACGCCTTCTTCGACGGCTGCACGGGTCGCGTGCAGGGCGTCTTCAACGCGGGCCTTCTTCTCTTTCATCTCGACTTCGGTGCCAGCACCGACCTTGATCACAGCAACGCCGCCGGACAGCTTGGCCAGGCGCTCTTGCAGTTTTTCACGGTCGTAGTCAGAAGAAGTGTCGGCGATCTGGGCACGGATCTGAGCGACGCGAGCCAGGATGTCTTCCTTGGAACCAGCACCGTCAACAACAGTGGTGTTTTCTTTGGACATGGTCACGCGCTTGGCGTTACCCAGGTGCTCCAGAGTGGTGCTTTCCAGGGTCAGGCCGATTTCCTCGGAAATCACGGTACCGCCGGTCAGAACGGCGATGTCCTGAAGCATGGCCTTGCGGCGGTCACCGAAGCCAGGTGCCTTGACGGCAGCGACCTTGACGATACCGCGCATGTTGTTGACCACCAGGGTGGCCAGCGCTTCGCCTTCGACGTCTTCAGCGACGATCACCAGCGGGCGGCCTGCCTTGGCAACGGCTTCCAGCACAGGCAGCAGTTCGCGGATGTTGGAGATCTTCTTGTCGACCAGCAGCAGCAGCGGGCTGTCGAGCTCGGCAACCATAGTGTCTGGCTTGTTGACGAAGTACGGGGACAGGTAGCCACGGTCGAACTGCATGCCTTCGACGACCGACAGTTCGTTCTCCAGGCCCGAACCTTCTTCGACGGTGATCACGCCTTCGTTACCAACCTTCTCCATTGCCTTGGCAATGATTTCACCGATATCGGTATCGGAGTTGGCGGAAATGGTACCGACCTGAGCGATGGCCTTGTTGTCAGCGCATGGCTTGGACAGGTTTTTCAGCTCGGCGACGATGGCGATGGTTGCCTTGTCGATACCGCGCTTGAGGTCCATCGGGTTCATGCCGGCTGCGACCGATTTCAGGCCTTCGCTGACGATGGCCTGGGCCAGTACGGTTGCGGTGGTGGTGCCGTCACCGGCCTCGTCGTTGGCCTTGGAAGCCACGTCCTTCAGCAACTGGGCGCCCATGTTCTCGAACTTGTCCTGCAGCTCGATTTCCTTGGCGACGGAAACGCCGTCCTTGGTGATGGTCGGGGCACCGAAGCTCTTGGACAGAACGACGTTGCGGCCTTTCGGGCCGAGGGTCGCTTTTACAGCGTCAGCCAGTACGTTTACGCCTACCAGCATTTTCTTGCGAGCGGAGTCACCGAATTTAACGTCTTTTGCAGCCATGATCGTATTCCTTGAATTCTGTAAGTGACAAAGGGGCGGCAGGTCGCCGATCAGCCTTCGATAACGGCCAGGATTTCGTTCTCGTTCATCACCAGCAGGTCTTCACCGTCGACCTTCACGGTGTTGCTACCCGAGTAAGGGCCGAACACAACCTTGTCACCGACCTTCACAGCCAGGGCACGCACTTCGCCGTTGTCCAGGACGCGGCCGGTGCCGACAGCGACGATTTCACCGCGGTTCGGCTTCTCGGCGGCAGAACCGGGCAGCACGATGCCGCCAGCGGTTTTGGATTCTTCTTCGCTGCGACGAATGACAACGCGGTCATGCAGAGGACGAAGCTTCATTAGTCGATCTCCTGTTATGGTTTTGATTGGCCGGCACACCGGCCTTCGGATTCAATTCCCCGGCCCCGGGCCGGTTGCAGCACGCTGTGAGGCGAGCCGCCAAATGATGTCCGGCATCGCTGCCGGAACCTTGCGGTGACCCATAGATGAGGCCGGTGGTATTTATTACAAGGGCGGGCCAAAAAAAATTTTCTGCGCAAAAACTCGGGGCTCCCGAAGGAGCCCCGTGTTCGCTGCAAGCAGCGGTGAGTCAGTCTCGGCGTTCGTATTCGCCTTCGATCACTTCGGGGCGGTGCCGGTGTGGGGGCTCGGGCGCCTCAGGCTGGCCGTCGGCAAACGCACGCTGGCGCCTGGCCTGCTCATAGGCTTTGTCTTGCAGCGTGCGCGCCACCCAGCGCCGAGTGAACGGCAACAGGCACAGCAGGCCCAGCACATCGCTGATGAACCCCGGCACCAGCAACAGGCCGCCGCCCAGCGCCAGCATCAGCCCATTGAGCATCTGAGCGCCGGGCGCTTCGCCGCGCTGCAGGCTTTCACGAGCACTCAGGGCAGTGGCCAGCCCTGCCAGGCGCATGATCAGTGCGCCGAGCGCGGAGCCGGCGATGATCAGAATCAATGCCGGGAAGAACCCGATCGCCGCGCTGACCTGAACGAAAACGAACAGCTCCAGCACGGGGAAAAGAATCAGGAGAAACAGAAAGGCGCGCATCAGTGATGTCCTCGACGCAAGATTGCCTGCGTTAGATGCAGGCGAGTGGCCGAAATTCAAGGTCAGCCCATGGAGCGAGGCGGCCAGGCGTCGGTGTAGGCCAGGGCTACCAAGGCCTCACGTACTTGTTTCGGCGTATTACAGGGTGCGCTGAACGGCAGCCAGTGAAGGCTCTTGCCGATACGCAGGTGGAACCCTTCGCTGTCGATTCCCACCAAGGCCGCCGGTGCATGGGCCGGCAACCCGGCCACGTGCACATAGTGAGCGATGGCCTTGGCATGGTCGGCATTCATGTGTTCGACCATACCCTGTTCCACCTCGCCTGCGAATGGGTTGGGCTGGCAGACCTCGTCCAGCCAGTGGATAGCCCCGAAGCCTCCGATGTAGCGGTACCGCACAGGCTCCAACACCCAAAAATCGAAATCGTGGGCGCGGTGGTAATCGGCCGCGTCCGGAAAGTAACGATAATAGCGCTGCGCAGCCGCCTCGACCTGGGCCGGTTCAAGCAACCGCGCCTGCGCCAGCACGGTCAGCCGAGCCGCGGCCTGGGCATCTTCCGCACCAGGGGCGGCCAGCAGCAAAGAGCACTTAGGGTCAGCCTTCAGGTTACGGGTGTGCTGGGCGATACGGCTGATCAACAGCAACGGCTGGCCTCGTGCATCCAGGCAATAAGGCGCGACGGAGCCAAAGGGAAAGCCAGGCATGGCCTGTGACTGAGTAGCCAGGGCGCCTTGATACTGGCTCAGTAGCAAGGCACGGGCGGCGATGGAGGGGGTGTCGGCCATGGGCAGGGTTCCGGTGTCGAATGCCCTACCCTACCACAGGCCCCGGGCTTACCAGGTAACGCCGAAGCCTGCGGTGTAGCGGCTGCTGCTCAGGTCGTTGTTGTCTTTGGTACCGGTGATGAGGTCTTTTTCATACTTCACGTTCAGCGAAGCCCATTCGGTGACCTTGTAGCGCAGGCCCACTTCGGCATCCAGGCTGTAGTCGGCGGCATCCGACAGCGGCTTGCCCAGTTCACCGGTGCTGAACAGCTCAAAGGTCTTGCCGATCAGGTAGCGGTTGTAGTCCCACTTCAGCGACGCCGAATAGAAGCTGTCGGACGTACCGTCGGAGAACTGATAGCGGTTGTTGTTGATCAGGGAGCCGAGGCTGAAGGCACCGAGCTCGTCATCCCAGAACTGGTAGCCTGGGCCGGTACCGATCTGGCGCTGGCGCGACAGGTCTTCCACGTTGTCGTGCTTGTAATTGAAGCGGGTTTGCCAGAACCACTTGTCGGTCAGGAACCGGTCCAGGGCGTACTCGGCGCTCCAGTTATCAGTGGTGGTCAGCCCGTTTTCTTTCTCGCGGTTGTACTCACCGTCGGCGGTGTGGCGCCACAGGCCATGGCGCGCGCTGGTCTTGAACGCGAGGTTGTAATCATCGGTGTTGTTTTCTGCGCGCTTGAAGTCCAGCGCGGCATCGGCGCTGCCCTTCCAGGTGAAATCCTGCACCAGCGGCCTGGGCTTCATGATCTGCTGGATACTGGCCAGATCCACCGTCTCGGGCGCCCCTCCGTCGGTAATCACCACCTTGCCTTCATCGGCCGGCTCGATGGTCTTGGAGACCGTATTCTCTTCCTTGCGGTCATTGCCCTGCTTGACCAGCAGTTGGCGATCGCTCTGCAGCGTCTTGACCTTTTTCATGTCGATCGGAATCGAGCCACCGTAGTCGGTGGTCAGCATCAATTTGCCGCCGTCGTACACCGTGATGGTGCCCGTCAGGCGATCTCCATTTTTCAACCACACGGTATCGGCAAAAACCGGCGCGCAGGCGGATGCAACGGCGACGCACAAAAGGGTTCTGGACAACATAGGCGAATCGGCTCGGCTAGATGAAGGTTTGGGCATTATCCTTAGGATAACGACAGACTGTGGACTGACCTGATGATGCCCGTTGAGTTCCTGCCCTCGCGCGATAAAAGCGTAACTGGCGCGTTACACGATGCGCGTAAGGCAGCGCTGTACACGGTGCTGGCGCAGGTACCCTCTGGTTGTGTGGTGACCTATGGGCAATTGGCCGAAATGGCCGGGCTAGGCCGTGCGGCGCGTTGGGTGGGGCGCACCCTCAGCCAGTTGCCGGAGGGCTCGGCGCTACCCTGGCACCGGGTATTGGGTGCTGGTGGCAGGCTCTCGCTGGCCGCCGGCAGCCCCAGCGGCGATGAGCAGCGTGCACGGTTGCGGGGCGAAGGGCTCGCCATTACCAACAATCGTGTGGATATCCGCCGGCATGGCTGGCGCCCGACGGATCACTACGGTTAGAGTGCGCCCTTTGTTCGCGTGAATACGAGAGGCCGATGTACCCCCATGCCCGGTAAAACCTGGCGAGCCGCCCTGGCCGCCTACGCCAGCCCGTCGACGCTCGTACTGCTGCTTTTGGGATTTGCCGCCGGCTTGCCCTACATGCTTGTGTTCTCGACCCTGTCGGTATGGCTACGCGAGGCGGGCGTGGCCCGCGAAACCATTGGCTATGCCAGCCTGATCGGCTTGGCCTATGCATTCAAGTGGGTATGGTCACCGCTGCTCGACCAGTGGCGCCTGCCTGGGTTGGGCCGGCTTGGGCGGCGCAGGTCATGGCTGGTACTTGCCCAGAGCCTGGTGACCCTGGGCTTGATCGGTATGAGCTTCTGCGACCCGCAAAAGCACCTGCCCTGGCTGATCGCCATTGCCGTACTGGTCGCCTTCGCTTCAGCAACCCAGGACATCGCAGTGGATGCCTACCGCCTGGAGATCGCCGGCGACAACCGCCAGGCCGCGCTGGCGGCGAGCTACATGGCCGGGTACCGTGTCGCGGCGCTGCTGGCAACGGCCGGCGCGCTCTTCTTCGCCGAGGGCTTCGGCTCAACCGGTTTCGCCTATCTGAACTCCGCCTGGGCCAGCACTTATCTGCTGTTCGGGGTGATGATGCTGCCAGCGTTGCTGACCACCTTGCTGATGCGCGAGCCCGACGTCCCGTTGCCCACGCAACTGTCGGCGGCGCGCTATAACTTCATGCACCAGATTGCCTCGGTGGTGGTGCTGATCATCTTGCTGGTCTCGGTGCCTGCAATGTTCACTCAGCTCTACAACACCGACTTTGCCGCCCTGTTCAACGGCTCCCTGAGCCTGATGGACCTGCTGCTCGAAGACCGCGCGTTCCTGCGCGCGATCCTCTACATCATCCTGACCGCGCTGTGCCTGTCTTCAGTAGGTCGCAAAGGCCTTGCGCCGGTGCTGACGCCGGTGAACGACTTCATGGTGCGCTACCGCTGGCAGGCGCTGCTGCTGCTGGGCCTGATCGCCACCTACCGCATGAGCGACACGGTCATGGGCGTAATGGCCAATGTCTTTTACATCGACATGGGCTTCACCAAGGACCAGATCGCAAGCGTCAGCAAGCTGTTCGGCCTGGTGATGACCCTGGTCGGTGCCGGCGCTGGGGGCTTGTTGATCGTACGTTTCGGGATCCTGCCGATCCTGTTCGTCGGCGGCGTAGCCTCGGCGGGGACCAACCTGTTGTTCCTGATGCTCAGTGACATGGGCCCGAACCTGGAAATGCT
The DNA here is from genome assembly GCF_003097135.1 of Pseudomonas sp. URIL14HWK12:I12. Lineage (GTDB taxonomy): Bacteria > Pseudomonadota > Gammaproteobacteria > Pseudomonadales > Pseudomonadaceae > Aquipseudomonas. The sequence goes on along the minus strand of NZ_QEQL01000002.1, from coordinate 243,806 downwards.
GGTAGTCACCATCTCACTGGATAATTTCAGCTCCGGCATGGCCACCTCCGCCTTCGTGGCCTACCTCTCCAGCCTGACCAACCTGAAATTCTCTGCCACCCAATACGCGCTGCTGAGCTCCATCATGCTGTTGCTGCCACGGCTGATCGGCGGCTACTCAGGGGTGATGGTGGAGAAATGGGGCTACCACAACTTCTTCCTCGCCACCGCCCTGATGGGGCTGCCGACGCTGATTCTCATCATCGTCCAGGCGCGTTTTCATCCCAAACCTGAGTGAGCTGCTAGCTACAAGTGGCAAGCCTCAAGCAAAAAAAAGCAGACCTGCACGTTAGTCCAGGTCTGCTTTGACTTGCTGCTTGCCGATTTCAGCTGGCAGTTTGCGAGTTGTTTTCCTGAATGACTCGGACAACCCGCTGTGGGAACGGGATGTCGATGCCAGCCTCGCGCAGGCGGTCACGCACTTCCAGGTTCAGCCGGTTCATCATGCCGCCGAGGTCTGAGGTGTTGGTCCACAGGCGCAGTTGCAAGGTGATCGAACTGTCGCCCAGGCTGGTCACCGCTGCATCGGGGGCTGGGTCCTGCAGCACACGCGGGTCTTTACCGAACTCCAGCAAGATTTCCAACGCTTTCCCAAGGTCTGCATCGTAGTCGACGCCGACGTTGTAGAGGATCTTGCGAGTGGGCTGGCGATTGGTGTTGGTGATGATACCGTTTGACAGCGGGCCATTGGGAATGATGACGGTGCGGTTGTCGGCCGTGCGCAGCACGGTGTGGAAGATTTGAATCGCATCCACCGTACCGGCTACGCCTTGCGCCTCGACCCAGTCGCCCAAGCGGAACGGCCGGAACAGCAGGATCAGCACCCCGCCAGCGAAGTTGGCCAGGCTACCTTGCAGCGCCAGACCGATGGCCAGGCCCGCCGCACCTATCGCAGCAACGAATGACGTAGTCTCGATGCCGATCATCGAGGCCACGCTGATCACCAGCATCACCTTCAACGCGATGTTGGCAATGCTGCTGATAAAGCTCTGCAGCGCCAGGTCGACGTGCCGGATCGCGAGCAGCTTGCCCACGCGCCGGGTCAACTGGTTGATCAGCCACCAACCGATGGCCAGGGTTAGAATCGCCAACAGCACGCGGCTGCTGTATTGCATGATCATGGGAATCCACGATTGCGAGGTGCGAACCAGATGGTCGACTTCGGCGTTCAGGTCCATTCAACTCTCCTATCCAATACCTTCACGACGGGGCCCAACCCCCGCCGTAGTCAGCTTCCGACGCCCAGGCGGCGCCTGCGGTTCCCCGCCGCTCGCCGTGCCCGGCTCAATCGCGGAAGTTGTTGAACTGCAGGGGCATGCCGAATTCGTGGCCACGCAACAGCGCGATCGCCTCTTGCAGGTCGTCGCGCTTCTTGCCGGTAACGCGCACCTGCTCACCCTGGATCGAAGCCTGTACCTTGAGCTTGGCATCCTTGATGTGGCTGACGATCTTCTTGGCCAGCTCCTTGTCGATGCCTTCGCGCAGCACCGCATCCTGTTTCATTTCCTTGCCGGAGGCGTAGGCATCCTTGACCTCCAGGCATTGGACGTCGATCTTGCGCTTGACCAGGCTAAGGCGCAGGATTTCGAGCATCGCTTCGAGCTGAAATTCGGCCTCTGCGGTCAGGCTCACCGTCAGTTCCTTGAAGGTGAAACTGCCCTTGCCACGCAGGTCGTAGCGGCGGTCCAGTTCCTTGATGGCGTTGTCGACCGCGTTGGTCACTTCATGCTTGTCCAGCTCAGACACTACGTCGAACGAAGGCATTGAAGGTTCTCCTGTTTGAAGGTAAATGGGTAATCCGACCATCGGGCGCAAGCACCTCGTGCGCCCGGCTTGACGATACGAATGCCGGCTCATTATAACGGGTGCCAGCATTACGATATGCCTGGGTTTCACGGCAGAAGCTCATGGGACAGCGTCGTGTAGCAGTACTGCGGCGGTTTTCATCCTTTCATTGCGAGCGCTCCATGCCCACCACCCACCTGAGCCTTCTGCTGGTCAACGACGACCCGGCCATCAACACACCCATGGCGACCTTACTTAACGGCGCCGGTTACGAAGACGTGCGCCACTGTGACCACACCGCCGCTGCTCGCCACCTTGAGCTGCGGGCACCGGCTGTGGTGATCAGCAGTGGCCGCCAGGGTGTGGCGCTTACCTCGCAGATTCGCCAGCTCGACGAACGCCATGATCGCTATACCTGGGTCATCCTCGTCGACGAACGCAGCAGTGGCCAACTGCTGGACCCGGCCGCCGGTTTCGGTGTGGACGATGTCATCGACCCAGGCCAGGTGGTCGAACAACTGTTGCCGCGAGTGCACGCTGCCGATCACTTGAGCGGGCTGCTGTTGCGCCTGAAACATGAAAACCGCTTACTGCGCGACAACCTCGCCAGCCTCGAACAGCGCAACCAGGTCGATGCGGTCACTGGCCTTGGCAATGAGCGTTATCTCCGGCAGAAGCTCGGCGACAGCCTGCGCCAGATCCAGGCACGAGGCGGTGCGCTGTGCTACCTGCTGATCGGGTTACGCAACGGCCCTGCCCTCTTGCAAAGCCATGGCCAGGGCTTCCATGACGAGCTGATGCAGTCGGTGGCCCGGCGCCTTCAGCAGATGGTGCGGCCGTTGGATGTGCTGGCGCGCCTGGATGACCATCACTTCGTGCTGCTCACCCTGCCGGCAGATCTTCAGGAATGCGCGCCGAGCAGCTTCAAGCGCCTGTTCGACGGCCTGAACCAGAAAGGGTTCCTGACCCCGGCCGGCGCCATTGAAGTGGAAGCCGGCGTGGCGCTGGTGGGGGTAGACGCCGCCTGCCTGCCCATGGACCCGGCCCACCTCCAGCGCGAAGCCGCCCAACTGTTGTGCCGCTCCCATGCCGCCGGCGTCGTCACTGCCAAGCGCATGGTGCCGGCCGCCTGAGATGGCTCACTGGCATGTACTGGGCGCCGGTAGCCTGGGCGGGCTCTGGGCCTGCCGCCTGGCCCAGGCGAAGCTGCCCGTTACCTTGCTGCTACGCGACGCAGGCCGTGTCGCGCAGTACCAGCGCGCAGGTGGCCTTCGGCTGATCGATGGCCCGAATCATTACCATTGCCCGCTGCCTGCCGAAGACCTGGCCACTTGCGGGCCCATCGCCCATCTGCTGCTGGCCTGCAAAGCCTACGACGCCCTGCCCGCCGCCCAGGCGCTGGCCTCCCGACTGATCCCTGGCGCAACCGTGCTGCTGCTACAGAATGGCCTGGGTAGCCAGCAAGCGGTCGCCGGGGCATTGCCTCAGGCGCGCTGCATCGCCGTATCAAGCACCGAAGGCGCCTGGCGTTCTCCAGAGGGTGTGATCACCCGGGCAGGCACCGGGCAGAACTGGCTGGGTGATGGCGCGCCGCCGCCGGCGTGGCTCGAAGACCTGCGCCAGGCGCGCATTCCGTTCGAATGGACGTTAGCCATCAACACACGGCTGTGGCGCAAGTTGGCGATCAACTGTGCGATCAACCCCCTCACCGTCATACTGGCCTGCCGCAACGGCGAGCTGGCCAGCCATCGTGATGCCGTAGAGCCTTTGTGCCAGGAGCTTGCAAGGCTGCTGCAGGCTTGTGGCCAGAGTGAAGCCGCCACGGGATTGAGCGAAACGGTGTGGCAAGTGATCGCAGACACCGCCGGCAATTATTCCTCCATGCTGCAGGACGTCCGCTCAGGCCGCCCTACCGAGGTGGACTACCTGCTGGGTTATGCACTGAGCCAGGGCCGGCTGCACCGCCTCGACCTGCCGGCCCTCCAGGCCTTGGCCGAGCGCCTGGCGGCGTGCCTGGGCAGCGGTGTTTGATACACTCCTAGCGCCTGCACTCCCTTTTTACCGGACGCCCTCATGCCCCTGCGTCAACGCCTGGAAAACCTGCCTGTCGGGCAGAAATTGCTCGCTGCCCTATTGGTGCTGATGATCACCGTGCTGCTGGTGGCCAACCTCACCTTCATCAGCGCTGCGTACTGGATCTCCCAGGAAAGCATGGCCCCGCAAGCCTTGCAGACCATCGGCCGGCTCACCGGCAACCCGGCACTGGCCGAACGCGCCAGCCGAGACACCGCCAGCGCTCAGAAGCTGCTCAACGAACTCGACAGCTACGCGCCCCTGCGCGCGGCGGCGATCTACGGGACCACTGGTGACCGCCTGGCAATGGTGCAACATGGCAGCCACCTCGGCCTGCCCCCGCGCATCGACGACGTGCAACCCTGGCGCGCCAGCGAGTTTCGCAGCAATCAACTGGTGGACCTGCCCAATGGCGGCCAACTGCTGCTGGTGGCCAGCAGTGAGCTGCCTGTGGCCTTCTACACCGGTACGCTGACCGCCAGCCTCGGCATCCTGGTGTTCAGCGTGCTGTTGTGGATGCTGATCGCCCGGCAGATCCGCCGCCTGATCACCGCGCCCATCTATGAGCTCGAAGAGCTCTCCCGCCGAGTGACCCGGGAAGAGAACTACGCCCTGCGCGCCCAGCCCGGCAACCACGACGAGATCGGTAGCCTGGCGGAAGCCTTCAACACCATGCTCTCGCGCATCGAGGCGCGCGAGCAGCAGCTCAAGCGGGCTCGGGACGATTCTCAGGCCGCTTTCAATGCCGCACAGGGCCTGGCCGAGCAAACCCGCAACAGCAACCGCAAGCTTGAGCTCGAAGTTCAGGTGCGCAGCAAGATCGAGAAAAAGCTCACGGGTTTTCAGAACTACCTCAACAGCATCATCGATTCGATGCCTTCGGCGCTGATTGCCCTGGATGATCAGCTGTACGTTACCCAGTGGAACCAGGAAGCCAGCGCGCTTTCCGGTACCCGCCTGGACGAGGCATTGAACCAGCCGATCTTCCTCGCTTTCGAGCCACTCAAAGCGTTTCTACCGCAGCTCAAGGCCTGCGTGGAGCAGCACCGGGTCGCCAAGATCGACCGGGTCACCTGGCCGCGTGACGACGCTATCCACCACTACGCCCTGACCTTCTACCCGCTTACCGGTGGCGCAGGCCGCGGCGTGGTGATCCGCATCGACGACATCACCCAGCGCCTGTCGCTGGAAGAAATGATGGTGCAGTCGGAGAAAATGCTTTCGGTCGGTGGCCTGGCCGCCGGCATGGCCCATGAAATCAACAACCCTCTGGGCGCGATCCTGCACAACGTGCAGAACATTCGCCGGCGCCTGTCCAGCGAGCTGGCAAAAAATCAGGAAGTGGCCGACCAGGCCGGCATTCCCCTTGCCGAAGTCAACCGCTACCTGAACCTGCGCGAAGTGCCGCAACTGCTCGACGGCATCTACAGCGCCGGTGCGCGAGCCGCCAAGATCGTCACCCACATGCTGTCGTTCAGCCGCCGCAGCGACCGCCAGCTTGCCCCGTGCGACCTGCCTGCGCTGATCGACCAAGCGTTGGAAATCGCCGGTAACGACTTCGACCTCACCGAGGGCTTCGACTTCAAAGGCCAGGCCATCGTGCGCCAGTTCGACCCGGCGCTGGGCCCTGTACCGGCCACCGCCAACGAGCTGGAGCAGGTGCTGCTGAACCTGCTTAAAAACGCAGCACAGGCTATCCACCAGCGGCCCGAAGGTGCTGAACCCGGGCGCATCGTGCTGCGTACCCGGCTCAATGGGCCGTGGGCGGAGATTCAGGTGGAAGACAACGGCGTGGGCATGCCTGAGAGCGTGCGCAAGCGCACCTTCGAACCGTTCTTCACTACCAAGGACATCGGCCAGGGCACCGGCCTTGGTCTGTCGGTGTCGTATTTCATCATCACCAACAATCACAAGGGCCAGATGGAGGTGCAGTCCACGCAAGGGGTGGGCACCTGCTTCACCTTGCGCCTGCCTCTGAAGGCCGCCGAAACGACCCCGGGGAGCTGATACATGAGTTATCGATTGTCGAAGATCTACACCCGCGCCGGTGATCAAGGGCAGACCGGGCTAGGCGACGGCCGCCGAGTGCCAAAGGACCATCCGCGTGTCGAGGCCATCGGCGAGGTGGACACGCTCAACAGCCAGTTGGGGCTATTACTGGCCCAGTTGGCAGGCGACCCGGCGCTGGCTGAGGTGCATGCACTGCTTGCGCCCTGCCAGCATCGGTTGTTCGACCTGGGCGGCGAATTGGCCATGCCCGGCTATCAAGCGCTGGCAGCGGTGGATATCGAGCAGCTCGAAGGGGCGATCGACCGCTGGAACGAAGAGCTTGGCCCGCTGGAGAATTTCATCCTTCCGGGCGGCAGCCTGCGTGTAGCGCAGGCGCACTTGTGCCGAAGCCAGGCTCGCGCCGCCGAACGACGGTGCCAGGCGCTCAATGCCTTGGAGCCCCTCGAAGGGTTTGGGCTGGCCTACATCAATCGCCTCTCGGACCTGCTTTTCGTCGCCGCGCGCATCATCGGCCGGCGTGAAGGTGTCAGCGAAGTGCTCTGGCAATCGCGCCCACCGCGCAGTTGAAGCCCTGCCTCAGGCCATGCCGCCGTTGACGCGCAGCACCTGCGCGTTCACCCACTGGCCGTCGGGGCCCGCCAGGAAGGCCACCGCCCCAGCGATCTCCTCCGGCTGGCCGATACGCTGCATCGGTGCCATCTGGGCGATCTGCTCCAGGGTTTCGGCACTCTTGCCATTGAGAAACAGCTCCGTTTCCACCGGCCCGGGCGCGATGACGTTGGCAGTGATCCCACGCCCGCGCAATTCGTTGGCAAGCACCTTCACCAGGCCCTCGACCCCAGCCTTGCTGGCGATGTAGGGGCCGTAGCCGGGGAACGCCTTGGCGATCACGCTGCTCGATAGGGCGATGATCCGCCCACCTTCCTCCAGCCGCCGCGCCGCCTCGGCCAGCACCAGAAACGCGCCGCGCAGGTTGGTAGCGATCATGCGGTCGAAGCTGCCCACCTGGGCACTGTCGATCGGCGCCATGGCCATGACGCCGGCACTGTTGACCACCACCTGCAGGGGGCCAAAGGCCTGCGCAGCGTCGAACATCGAGGCCACCGCCGCCGGGTCGGCAACATCGCCTTGCACCGCCATCGCGCGGCCGCCGGCGGCCTGAATGGCTTGCACCGTCGCCTGCGCCGCCTGGGCGTTACCAGCATAATTGACGGCGATCGCAAAGCCGTCCTGGGCCAGGCGCAGCGAAATAGCGCGGCCAATACCGCGAGAACCACCGGTCACCAACGCCACCGGGATCGTGTCTTGTGTCATATCGGGCCTCTTCGGAATTGAATGCAAGGCCAGTGTGGCCTATTTCAGCCAGGGCGATAAATGCAGCAGAATGGGCAACACTGTTCAATGAGCCTCAACAACGCCATGGACCGCCTCACTTCACTGCAGTTGTTCACCCGCATCGTGGAAGCCGGCAGCTTTACCCGTGCCGCCGAGGGCCTGGGCATTCCACGGGCCACTGCCACCCACGCGATCAAGCAACTCGAGGCCAGCCTTGCCACCCGCCTGCTCGAACGCAGCACTCGCCACGTGCGCCCTACGCCAGAGGGGCAAGCTTTCTACGAACGCTGCGTGTTCATTCTCGATGAATTGTGCGAGGCCGAGTCTTCCCTGCGCAATGTCGCGCGCAGCCCCGGCGGCCCGCTTCGGGTAGACATCAGCGGCACCCAGGCCTCACGCATCTTGCTGCCCCACATCGCCCAGTTTCACGAGCGCTACCCGCGAATTGCACTGACGGTGGGCTGCAGCGACAGGCTGGCGGACTTGATCAGCGAAGGTATCGACTGCGTCATCCGCGCCGGCACGCCACGCGACTCGGCGCTGGTGGCCCGGCCGCTGGCAAGCATGCCGCAGGTGATCTGCGCCAGCCCCGCCTACCTGAGTGCGCACGGCATCCCGTCCCATCCCGATGAGCTGGCCAGCCATCAGGCCGTGCGCTTCGTGTCGGGCAATGGCAGCGACTACCCTTTCGAGCTCTATGTCGATCAGGCGCTTCGAACCTTCCCCGCCAAAGGCTGGATGGCTGTCAACGACGCAGAAAGCTACGGGGTGTGTGCCCTCCAGGGCTGCGGGCTGGTGCAATTGCCGCGTTATCACGTCGAGGATGACCTGGCTGCCGGCCGCTTGGTGCAAGTGCTTGCCCAATGGCAGAGCCCGCCGATGGCAGTGACCGCGCTGTACCCCTATCGGCGGCAACTGTCGGCACGGGTGCGAGTGTTCATCGACTGGGCAAGGCACGTGTACGAGGAACGCTTCGGCCCCCTGCCCCCAGCCGCTATGGATAGTTCGGTATCTCGCCCAAGCGCCTGATGCCGTCGAAGTGCTCAGGGTCACGCAAGAAAGCCAGCATGACCTGGCGCCAGGTCGGGTCGGCGAACGTCTGCACATGGCCGCCTCGGGTGAGCTGCAGCACGCGAGGGGGTGGCAGCGCCTTGTACAACTCGATGCCGTTGTGCAGCGGCACGATGGGGTCGTCCAGGCTCTGGAACACAAGCTTTGGCAAACCCGTCAGCTGGGGGGCGCTGCTCACGGCGCTGTCGCCATCGGGAATCACCCAGCTCAGCGGCACCTGCAATGGCCAGGTTGCCCAGGCACTGGCCAAGGCGGTGCGGGCCGCGCCCCGGTAGCTGGCCGGTGCGTCGTCGAGCACCAGTGCGGCGAAGCGCTTGCGCTGCTCAGGGTGGGTCGCCAGGTAATGCACCGCCATCGCGCCGCCCAGGCTCTGGCCGAGCAGTACGCGAGGCGTGCCTTGCACTTGAGCCCGAGCATCCAGCCACGCCATGGCGGCATCGATGTCCTGGTAGATAGCAGGTAAGGCCGGCTTGCCTTCGGACCGGCCATAGCCGCGGTAGTCGAGCATCAGCACCTGGTAGCCCTGCGCGGGCAGCCAGGCCACGCCGCCCAGGTGCCAGGCCAGGTTGCCACCGTTGCCGTGCAGGTGCAGCACCGTGCCGTTGAGCGGCACCCCCGGCTTGGCCGGCAGCCACCAGCCACTCAACCGAAGGCCGTCGGAAGTGGTCAGCGTCACAGGCTCCCAGGCGAGCTTGGCGGCACTCGGCGTGATGGGCACCTGGCGCTCGGGGTAGAACAGCAGGCCGCTGCACCCAACCAACGCCAGCATCCAGCCGGCGCTAAAGAATATTCGAATAATCCGCTTCAATGCGGTCCAGGCTCAGGTGGTTGAGGAAGTTGGAGAAACACATCCACGCTGACAGCGCGTTCATGTCGCGAAACTGTTCGGGCAGGTATTTCGGCGGCGCTACCAGGCCTTCTTCGACCAGCTGGCGCAAGGTACGCATGTCTTCAAGGGTAGTCTTGCCGCAAAACAGCAGCGGCACCTGCTCCAGCTTGCCTTTGCGCACTGCGAGCTGGATGTAGTTGTAGACCATGATGAAGCCTTTCAGATAGGACAAGTCCTTGGTAAAAGGCAGCCCGGCGGGCACCGAGCCTCGAAATACCCGGCTGGCATTGGCATAGCTCTCCGGCATGCCGAAGCCCTGCTCGCGGAAGAAGCCGAACACTTCGAGAAAATCCGCACCCTCCTCCACCATGTGGATCGCCCGGGTGCGGTTGGTCAACTTGCGCAAGCGGCTGGGGTAGGAGGCGAACGCGATTACCTCCATCAGGATTGCCAGCCCTTCCTGGGTCACTGTCGAAGACGGCGGCCCCTTGGCCAGGAACGTGCAGATCGGCTGGTTCAGGCCATTGAGCGTGGTCCCGACATGCACCAGGCCCTCATGCACCTCCAGCGCCCGAACGTCCCGCTCGTTGAACATCGCATCGGCACGCACCTTGATGTAGTCGGCCCCGGCGGCGGCGTCGGCAACGATGCCATCGGACTCGAACACACGGATGGTGTCTTCGGCCTCGCCGAAGGTGCGGTTGAGCCGGCTTTGCAGCAGGCTCACGGCGGCCTTGGCATCAAGGGTTTTGGGCTCATCTTTCAAATCGCCACGGCCGTCGATGTTATCCAGGTAGTTCGACAGCATCATCGCCAGGTCTGCCAGGGTGGGGTCACCGGCGTGGAAGGCATCGGAGGCGGCCCCATACAGCTCCTGCGAGATCAGCCCGAAATCCTCGGTGCCGCGCGCTTCGAGCATGCGCACCACCATGCGGTATTCCTTGCACATGCGCCGCATGATCTGCCCGACCGGGTTGAACTGGCCCAGGTGGCGAGTGACATCGCGTTCGATGCTCTGGAATTCCTGCTTGACTGCCGTGGCATCGAAGCCGAGCGGGCGCCCCTGGTAATAGGCGCGGTCGACCTCAGGCAGCGCCTTGCCTTTGGCTGCCAGGAAGGCCTGCTTGACCTTGTCGTCCCATTTCACGGCGTCCAGTACCCGAATGGGTGCCTGGGCAGCGACGATCCGGTCGGACAGCGCCCGCACCGTTTGCTGGTATTCGTCCAACGGCGGCTCCTGGTTCAGTTGCGGCTATCGCGCCGGTAGCGGGCGATTTCGTTGAAAGCATCGGAATGTGCCGGGTCGTCGAGCCAGGCGAACACCTGTTGCGCCGAGCTGCTGACGGCCACGCCGTCGCCCTGCTCATTGGAAAACGGCTGCCCGGCCAGTTCGCCTCCGGCGATGGCTTGCTTGATTTCATCCACGCTCAGGTTGTAGACCACCAGCTCACCTTGTTCGTTGAGCTCGAAGCCCACCAGCGCGCGACGACCGCCAAAGGCCGCAGGCAATACGGTGGTTGCATACCAGCGCTCGCCATGATGGCTGACGCGAAACACGGCCTCTTCACGTGGCCCCTGGCCTGCCCCGGAACTGACCGCACGATACTGACGCTCGCCGACCTTGCGGATTTCAAGGTTCACATGCTCGCCCCAGGCATCGCGGGCCACCCAATGGCCCAACAAACCCGGAGGGGCCTTTTCGCCGCCCGTCAGCGGGGCATCGAAGGTGGCCAGGCAGCCGCCCAGCAACAGCAACGCAATGCACGCCAAACCTGTTCGCAACAGCGCCATAACGACCTCCTGGGGGTCAGGCAGAAGCCAGTACCAAATGCATGTAGCGGGTAATGGTGGCCAACGAAGGGTCGTTGACCGCCGGTAGTTTGCCAGGCGGCAGCTCCGCCTCGAGAAGTGCCTGATATTCCATGCGAGCAATGATCGCGCTGAGCACTTGCGCATCCTGCTCGGGCTGCGGGGAGCCCAGCACGTTGAGGATCTGGCAGGCCCCGCTGAGCAGGATAGCTTGATAATCCACCACCAACCCTGCCAGGCGCGACGTGAGCAGGGCTTCCTGGCGAAACGCCTGCTCGGCCATCAGGTAATCGCGCCGGGAGGCGACCTGCTTGCGCACGTAATCAGTGACCATCTGCGCGATCTCGTCGGCCAGCCGAGCCTTGGCTGCGGGGCTGCCATCGCCCTCGGCGATCAGGTCAAGCAGGATGGCTTCGGTGGTTTCCCATAGCTTGGCCATGTATTCGGCGCTGCGCTCAACGTAGCGGGCGAAGGTGTCAGCCAGCAGGTCTTCGATGTCCTTGAAGTAGTAGGTGGTGGCCGACAGCGGCACGCCCGCCTCGGCAGCCACCGCACGGTGGCGCACCCCCCTTACCCCATCGCGCACCACGATGCGCATGGCCGCATCGAGAATCTCCTGGCGTCGCTGCTCGCTGCCTTGGCGGCTGGCCTTGCGGCCCTGATAACGCACGTTGCTGGCAACGGTGTTGGCGACATTGGCGGCGCCGGGTTGGCTTGCGACGTTCACGATCCTTTGAGTCCTCGGTGATGGAGTGCCGTTCCGTTTATGGCAAGGCGCCATTTTGCCGGAATCGGTGGGCGGCGGCGAGCACCACCGCCACTCAGGCCGCGGGCCAGAACCCTCGAATGCCTGCCACACCCTGCGCGCCGATTTCCCAGGCACGTGCCTGGTCGGCCGGGCTCATGCCCCCAAGCAGGAACACCGGCCGGCCGAAAGCAGCGACCAGCCGCCGCGCCGCGTCCCAGCCCAGCGGCTGTGCCTCCGGGTGCGTCTGGGTCGCTTGCACAGGGGAAAGTGTGACGAAGTCCACGCCTATGCGCTCGGCGAGCTCAAGCTCTTCGGCACTGTGGCAGGACGCTGCCAACCAGCGGTGTTTCGGGAAGGGCCGGCCATTGCTGGCGTATTTGCGCAGTTGCTCGGCAGTGAGGTGCCAGCCGGCGGCAGGGAAGTCGCCGGTCCACTCCAAGGGCCCTTTCAGCATCAGTTGTGCCTTGCCAGCGCACAGCCCTACTGCATCCACGGCAAGGTCTCGGTACTGGGGGTCATAGATGTTCGGCGCGCGCAACTGCACAAGCCCGGTGCCCTGCGCTACCGCCGCCTGGATACCCTTGAGCAGCGCCGGCCCTTCCAGGCCCTCCGGGGTGATCAGGTACTGCGATGGCAGCTTCGCTGCCGCGACGATCGGCTCATTGGCAGCTGGGAAATCATAATCACCCAGCGCGCGCGGGCTCACCCAGGCCAACGGCTGGCCTTCTGCGCCGTGGGGCTGGCCGCTGAAGGCGGACACTTCCCACACATCGAGCAACACCTGCTTGTCGGGATAATCGTGAGCAATGGTGATCAGCGGCCGAGCCTGGGTTGGCTCGATGCCCAACTCTTCCCGCAACTCACGCGCCAGCCCGGCTTGCGGCGCCTCACCGGCTTCGAGCTTGCCGCCGGGAAATTCCCAGAGCCCGCCTTGGTGCTGCGAGTCACTGCGCCGGGCAATCAGGATTCGGCCATCTTCGCCGCGAATCACCGCAGCGACTACATGTATACGTTTCACGTTTCCTCCAGGCCAGCGGCTTGCCAGGCCTTGAAGGCCGGCCACTGGTAGATGGTGTCGGCCCACACCGCAAGCTCGCCAGGCAGCGCGACCTGATAGCTGCGTAAACGCACCGCGATCGGCGCGAAATAGGCATCGGCCAGGCTCTGCTCGCCGAACAGCCATGGGCCGTCGCTGGTGCGCGCGGCGCGGCACTCGGCGAGCAGCTCGAACATGCGGTCCAGGTCGGCCTGCAGCTGCGCCGAGACGTCCTGCAGCGCAGCATCGTGCTGCAGGTCGAAGGGCATGGCCTGGCGCAAGGCGGTAAAGCCACTGTGCATCTGGGCGCAAGCCGACCGCGCCATGGCCCGTGCGGCGACACTCTCCGGCCATAGGCCGGCGTGGCGTTCGGCCAAATACTCGGCAATGGCCAGGCTATCGGCGATCACGCCATGGGCGGTCTTGAGAATGGGCACCTTGCCTGCACCTGAGTGGGTAAGCAGGCGTGCACGGGTATCGGGCCGGTAGAGCCGCACGAGGATCTCCTCGAAAGGCTCACCGGCCATCTGCACGGCGAGCCAGCCGCGCAGCGACCAGGACGAATAACGTTTATCGGCAATGACCAGCTGCATGGCGAACTCCTTGTCGCGTGGGGCTCAGGTACGGTACTCGGCGTTGATCTTCACGTATTCATGGGACAGGTCGGTGGTCCAGATGGTCTCGGAGCACTCACCACGGCCCAGCTCGATGCCGATGGTGATTTCCTCGCGAGCCATCACCTCCGCGCCCTGCGCTTCGGTATAGCTATCCGCTCGGCCGCCCTGCCGTGCGATACACACATCACCCAGGTACACATCGATCTTGCTGACATCCAGCTCAGGCACACCGGCGCGGCCAACCGCTGCCAGAATGCGGCCCCAGTTCGGGTCGGAGGCGAACAGCGCGGTCTTGATCAGCGGGGAGTGAGCCACGGCGTAGCCGACATCCAGGCACTCTTGATGATTGCGACCGCCCTTGACGTTCACGGTAACGAACTTGGTTGCGCCTTCACCGTCGCGCACGATGGCCTGCGCCACCTCCATGCACACCTCGAACACCGCCTTTTTGAGCGCCTCGAACACAGGGCCCCGGGCTTCGGTCACCTCGGGCAGGTTGGCCTTGCCGGTGGCAACCAGCATGCAGCAGTCGTTGGTGGAGGTATCGCCGTCGATGGTGATGCGGTTGAACGACTTGTTGGCGCCGTCCAGGATCAGGTCTTTGAGCACCGCCGGGGCTACCTTGGCGTCGGTGGCGATATACCCAAGCATGGTGGCCATGTTCGGGCGGATCATCCCGGCGCCCTTGCTGATACCGGTCACGGTCACCGTCACACCTTCGTGGGTAAACTGGCGGCTGGCACCCTTGGGCAGCGTGTCGGTGGTCATGATGCCGATGGCGGCTTCGGCCCAGTTGCCCTCCGAGAGGTCGTCCAGAGCGGCCTGCAGCGCCCCTTCGATCTTCTCGACCGGCAGCGGTTCGCCGATCACACCCGTGGAGAACGGCAGCACGGCGCTGGCGTCGACACCTGCCAGTTTCGCAAGGCTTGCACAGGTGCGCTTAGCCGCCTCGAGACCAGGCGCGCCGGTGCCGGCGTTGGCGTTACCGGTGTTGGTCAGGAAATAGCGAACCTCGCCGCTCACCCGTTGCTTGGCAATGATCACTGGCGCTGCGCAGAACGCGTTGAGGGTGAACACACCCGCGACACTGGAGCCTTCGGCGCAGCGCATCACCACCACGTCTTTACGGCCCGGGCGCTTGATACCCGCCGAAGCGATGCCGAGTTCGAAGCCGGGGACCGGGTGCAGAGTGGGCAATGGGCCAAGACCGACAGCCATGGAAACGCTCCTTAGTGAAATGGACAAGACGTGGCGAACAGGATAGTAAAACGCCGCGGCGGCAGAGCCGGCGCGGCGAACGGGCAAAGCGCGCTCGAGGTTACTCGATGCGGCCGTGGCAGTGCTTGAACTTCTTGCCCGAGCCGCACCAGCACAGCTCGTTGCGCCCAAGCTTCTGGTCGTTGCGGGCCGGCGCCTGAGCAGTGGCGACCGCTACGGCGACGTCATCACCCTCCTCTAGCGCTTCAGGCTGTTCCAGGCCAGGGGCCTCGGCGTGCTGGAACTGCATGCGCTCAGCCAGTGCTTCGGCTTCGCGGCGCAGGCGCGCTTCTTCCTCGGCAGGGTCTTCGCGGCGCACTTGAACGTGCGAGAGTACTCGGATGGTGTCGCGCTTGATTGAATCGAGCAGTTCCTGGAACAAGGCGAAGGATTCGCGCTTGTACTCCTGCTTGGGGTTCTTCTGTGCATAGCCGCGCAGGTGGATACCGTGGCGCAGGTGGTCCATGGTGGAGAGGTGGTCTTTCCACAGGTCGTCGAGCACACGCAGCAGGATCTGCTTCTCGAAGGTGCGCAGCGCATCGGCGCTGGCCTGGTCTTCTTTTTCCATGTAAGCGGCCAGGATCTCGGCCAGCAGTTTTTCGCGCAGGGTTTCTTCGTAGAGCTTGTCGTCTTCGTCGAGCCATTGCTGGATCGGCAGCTTGACGGCGAAGTCGCTTGCCAGCGCGGCTTCCAAACCGGCGATGTCCCACTGCTCGGGCAGCGATTGCGGCGGGATGTACTGAGCCACCACGGCGTCGAGCGCTTCCTGGCGGAACGCTGCGATGGTCTCGCCGATGTTATCGGCCGCCAGCAGCGTATTACGCATGTGGTAGATGACCTTGCGCTGCTCGTTGTTGACGTCGTCGTACTCGAGCAACTGCTTGCGGATATCGAAGTTGCGGCCTTCTACCTTGCGCTGGGCCTTCTCGATGGCGTTGGTGACCATCCGGTGCTCAATGGCTTCGCCCGATTGCATGCCCAAGGCTTTCATGAAGCTCTTGACGCGGTCGGAGGCGAAGATACGCATCAGCGGGTCTTCCAGCGACAGGTAGAAGCGGCTCGAACCGGCGTCGCCCTGGCGGCCGGCACGGCCACGCAACTGGTTGTCGATACGGCGCGATTCATGGCGCTCGGAGGCGATCACATGCAAGCCGCCCGCTTCCAGCACCTGTTGATGGCGTTTCTGCCAATCAGCTTTGATCTGCGCGATCTGCTCCTCGCTGGGGTTCTCGAGCGCGGCGACTTCCACTTCCCAGTTGCCACCCAGGAGGATGTCGGTACCCCGGCCAGCCATGTTGGTGGCGATGGTCAGTGCACCGGGGCGGCCGGCCTGAGCGATGATCTCGGCTTCCTTTTCGTGGAACTTGGCGTTGAGCACCTTGTGCTCGATGCCTTCCTGGCGCAACAGCGCCGCCATGTGCTCGGAGGTCTCGATGGTGGCGGTACCCACCAGCACCGGCCGGCCCTTGGCCATGCTCTCCTTGATGTCGGCGACGATGGCTGCGTACTTCTCCTCGGCGGTCAGGTACACCAGGTCGTTGAAGTCTTTACGCGCCAACGGACGGTTCGGCGGGATGACCACCACCGGCAGGTTGTAGATCTGCTGGAATTCGAAAGCCTCGGTGTCGGCGGTACCGGTCATGCCCGACAACTTGGTGTAGAGGCGGAAGTAGTTCTGGAAGGTGGTGGACGCCAGCGTCTGGCTTTCGGCCTGGATGTTGACGTTTTCCTTCGCCTCGATGGCCTGGTGCAGGCCTTCGGAGAGGCGACGGCCGGGCATGGTGCGGCCGGTGTGCTCATCGACCAGCACGATCTGGCCTTCCTGCACGATGTATTCGATGTTGCGGTTGAACAGCTTGTGCGCGCGCAGGGCGGCGTAGACGTGGGTCAGCAGGCCCAGGTTGTGCGCCGAGTACAGGCTCTCGCCTTCGGCCAGCAGGCCGACACGGGTCAGCATTTCTTCGATGAACTGGTGCCCGGCCTCGTTGAGCTCGACCTGGCGCGCCTTCTCGTCGATGGTGTAGTGGCCTTCTTCGGTGACCTGGCCTTCGACTTCCTCGACGTGCTGCTTGAGCTGCGGGATCAACTTGTTGATCTCGATGTACAGGCGCGAGCTGTCTTCGGCCTGGCCGGAGATGATCAGCGGGGTACGGGCTTCGTCGATCAGGATGGAGTCGACTTCGTCGATCACGGCGAAATTCAGCTCGCGCTGGAACTTGTCTTCCAGGCTGAAGGCCATGTTGTCGCGCAGGTAGTCGAAACCGAATTCGTTGTTGGTACCGTAGGTGATATCGCTGGCGTAGGCGGCGCGCTTCTCTTCCGGGGGCTGGAACGGCATCACGATGCCGACCGACAGGCCGAGGAACTCATACAGCGGGCGCATCCAGTTAGCGTCGCGGCGAGCCAGGTAATCGTTGACCGTGACCACGTGAACGCCTTTGCCCGACAGCGCGTTGAGGTACACCGCCAAGGTACCGACCAGGGTTTTGCCTTCACCGGTACGCATTTCGGCGATGTTGCCCTCGTGCAGCGTCATGCCGCCGATCAGCTGAACATCGAAGTGGCGCATGCCCATGACACGTTTGCCGGCCTCACGGCACACCGCGAAAGCTTCAGGGAGCAACTGATCGAGCGTTTCACCTTTGGCAAGGCGCTCCCTGAACGCTTCGGTCTTGCCGCGCAGCTGTTCATCCGAGAGAGCGACCATCTGCTCTTCGAGCGCATTGACGGTATTGACCGTCTTGAGCATGCGCTTGACCTCACGCTCGTTCTTGCTCCCGAAAAGTTTCTTCAACAAAGGCGAAAACATATTGGCTGGATCTTCCACACATAGGGATGGAGGGCGGCCCCCAGGAGTCGCCCGAGCAGCCCTCATGGCCGCACGCGAACGAGCATTCTACCCCGAAATGCCGGTGAGGAAAGTGGTGATGACCACGGTACTGGCACAGCGCTTTTACAGGGCGGTTACACAATAAGGGCGTTTGCACGAACTTCAAGGCGGCTGAAACATTCGTCATGAAGCGATGCTCAGGCGAGCGGCCGCGCCTGCGGTTTCTGTTAAGATCAGCCCTCCTCCCTCTCATGCCCAGCTGCTTATGGCCTTTCGCCCACACGCCGCGCGCGAACCGCTGGTTCTGTTGCGTGAAGCGCGCCCGCTCAAGGCGCTGTTCAACCAGACTTTGCGCATTACCCAGTTGCAGCGCCTGCTCGACAGCCAACTGCAGCCCGCCGCCCGTGCACATTGCCGGCTGGCCAGCTGGCGAGAAGGCACCTTGCTGCTGATCGTGACCGACAGCCACTGGGCGACCCGTCTGCGCTATCAGCAACGGCGATTGCTCAGGGATTTGCAGGCAATCCCCGAGTTCGCGGGCCTTAGCCGCGTGCTGTTCAAAGTGAGGCCACCAACGACCCAGGCCCAGGTGGCAGGTTCGTCCTCGGCCTTATCTGCGAACGCAGCTGAAAGCCTTCAGGATACTGCAGAGGGCATCACCAACCCTGCGCTGCGCGCTGCACTGGAGCGGCTGGCCAGTCGCGCTACCAAACGCTGAAGGTGTCGCCCCTAAAAATTGCCCCGCGTTGTTTGGCGCGCCAATAAAAAAGGCCACCGTTGAGGTGGCCTTGAAGTTGTAGCTTAGGAGAGAGTTTGTAACTCAGACCGCAGCAACCGGACGCATATAGGAAATAGGCGCAGTGCTGGCATCTTCGAATGTCACCACTTCGAACGCATCGGGCTCGGACAACAGCTGACGCAGCAGGCGGTTGTTCAGCGCGTGCCCGGATTTGAACCCGTGGTATTCGCCGATGAGGCTCTTGCCCAGCAGGTACAGGTCGCCGATGGCATCAAGGATCTTGTGCTTGACGAACTCGTCTTCATAACGAAGGCCGTCTTCGTTCAACACGCCTTCGCGGTCTACGACGATAGCGTTTTCGACGCTACCGCCCAGAGCACGATTGTGCTTGCGCATGTACTCGAGATCGCTGATGAAGCCGAACGTGCGGGCACGGCTGACTTCCTTGACGAACGAGGTACTGGAGAAATCGACGCTGGCGGTCTGGGTGCGATCCTTGAACACAGGGTGATCGAAGAATATCTCGAAACTGACCTTGAAGCCTTCGAACGGAAGGAAAGTGGCGTGCTTGTCGCCTTCCCGTACGGTGACTTCCCGCAGAATACGGATGAATTTCTTCGGCGCGTCCTGTTCTTCCAGCCCTGCGGACTGGATCAGGAATACGAATGGGCCGGCGCTGCCATCCATGATCGGCACTTCCGAAGCCGAGAGCTCGACGTAGGCGTTATCGATTCCCAGCCCGGCCATTGCCGACAGCAGGTGCTCGACGGTGTCGACCTTGACGTCACCCTTGAACAGGGTGGTCGACATGGTGGTTTCACCGACGTTCAATGCGTAGGCAGGCACCTGGACAACAGGGTCCAGGTCGGTACGGCAGAACACGATACCGGTATCCACAGGTGCAGGCTTGAGGGTCAGGTAAACCTTCTCCCCGGAATGGAGGCCCACGCCCGTGGCACGGATGATGTTCTTCAGAGTGCGTTGTTTAATCATGGCAGTGGCCGCTTCAGCGCAGAGTGCGATCGAGTATCAACAAAGGCTGGGGATCATAACAGACCCCGCCTTTGCTGAACACCAATCACCCTTATACTCCTGATTAGGAAAATCAATCGGCTTGACGACGCAGGAAGGCCGGGATGTCCAGGTAGTCCAGGTCGTCATTGGGATTGATTTTCGCTGCAGTGGCAGCACCGCCGTGAGCCTGGTTGCGCAGCACCGTCGGGCGGTCCAGGTCGCGGTAGTTCACGGCCGGCTGCTCTGGGCGCTGGGCTGCAGGCTGCTGAACCTGTGCGGTTTGCGGAACTGGCGAGGCCTGCAGGGTGTTGTCGACCACCTTGGTGGGCTTCTCGATACGTGCGCCGAGGCCAGTTGCGACCACGGTGACATGCAGCTCATCGCGCATGTCTGGGTCGATGACGGTACCCACCTTGACCATTGCGTGATCGGAAGCGAATGCCTCGATGATGTTACCCACGTCGGAGTATTCGCCCAGCGACAGGTCCGGGCCGGCAGTGATGTTGACCAGAATGCCGCGGGCACCTTGCAGGTTGACGTCTTCGAGCAGCGGGTTACGGATTGCAGCCTCGGTCGCCTCGCGGGCGCGGTTCGGGCCGCTGGCAGCGCCAGTACCCATCATGGCCATGCCCATCTCGCTCATGACGGTGCGCACGTCGGCGAAGTCGACGTTGATCATGCCAGGGCGCTTGATGATGTCGGAAATACCGCGAACGGCGCCGGCCAGTACGTCATCGGCTTTGGCGAAGGCGCTCAGCAGGCTGGCGTCTTTACCCAGGATGGTCAGCAGCTTCTCGTTGGGAATGGTGATCAACGAGTCGACGCTGTCCTGCAGCGCCCGGATGCCTTCATCGGCGATCTGCATGCGCTTGCGGCCTTCGAACGGGAAGGGGCGAGTCACCACTGCCACGGTGAGGATACCCATCTCCTTGGCCACTTCGGCGATGATCGGCGCGGCGCCAGTGCCGGTGCCGCCACCCATGCCGGTGGTGATGAAGACCATGTTGGTGCCTTGCAGCACTTCAGCGATGCGCTCGCGGTCTTCCATCGCAGCCTGGCGGCCGACTTCGGGGTTGGCGCCTGCGCCCAGGCCCTTGGTCACGCCGGTACCCAACTGCAGCACGGTGCGTGCGCCAATGTTCTTGAGCGCCTGAGCATCGGTGTTGGCGCAGATGAACTCGACGCCCTCGATGTTGCTCTTGACCATGTGGTTGACCGCGTTACCGCCGCCACCACCGACGCCGATCACTTTGATGACCGGGCTTTGCGGAATGTTGTCTACGAGCTCGAACATGTTCCCTCTCCTGTAGTTCTATTTAGTTTTTCGCCTACTGCTACTGCTGATGAATCTGAATCAGAAATTGCCTTGGACCCAGCGCTTGATGCGCTCCAGCACCGGGGCCTTGGGTTCCTCGCTGGTGTAGCCACTGTTGCCGGTCAGGCCGGTCAGCGTCACACCCTCGGACTGCTTGTGCAGGCCGTAGGTCAACAACCCTACGCCTGTGGAATAGATGGGGTTGCGGATCACATCGTCCAGCCCGCGCACACTGTGCGGTACGCCCAGGCGCACCGGCATGTGAAAGATCTCTTCAGCCAGCTCCACCGCCCCTTCCATCTTCGAGGTACCGCCAGTGAGCACAATGCCGGCCGGGATCAGGTCTTCGTAGCCGCTGCGGCGCAGTTCAGCCTGGATCAGGGTGAACAGCTCGTCGTAGCGGGGCTCGACCACTTCGGCCAGGGCCTGACGTGACAGTTCCCGCGGCGGGCGATCGCCGACGCTCGGCACCTTGATGGTTTCACCGGCGCCTGCAAGTTTTGCCAGGCAGCAGGCATAGCGGATCTTGATCTCTTCGGCGTACTGGGTCGGGGTACGCAGCGCCATGGCGATGTCGTTGGTAACCTGGTCGCCGGCGATCGGGATCACCGCGGTATGGCGAATGGCCCCTTCGGTGAAGATGGCGATGTCGGTAGTGCCACCCCCGATGTCCACCAGGCACACACCCAGCTCTTTTTCGTCATCGGTAAGCACCGAGTAGGCCGAGGCCAGCTGCTCGAGGATGATGTCGTCGATTTCCAGGCCGCAGCGGCGCACGCATTTTTCGATGTTCTGCGCAGCGTTCACAGCGCAGGTCACCACATGCACCTTGGCCTCCAGGCGTACACCCGACATGCCCAATGGCTCGCGGACGCCTTCCTGGTTATCGATCACGTAGTCCTGCGGCAGCGTGTGCAGCACGCGCTGGTCGGCAGGGATGGCCACCGCCTGAGCGGCATCGAGCACGCGCTCGAGGTCGGCAGTGCTCACTTCACGGTCGCGAATGGCAACGATGCCGTGGGAGTTAAGGCTGCGGATATGGTTGCCGGCAACGCCCACGAATGCCGAGTGGATACGGCAACCGGCCATGAGCTGTGCTTCTTCGACCGCGCGCTGGATCGACTGCACCGTCGACTCGATGTTGACCACCACGCCTTTTTTCAAACCACGGGAAGGGTGGGTGCCGATACCGACGATTTCCAGGGTACCGTCCGCCGCAACTTCGCCTACCAGCGCCACCACCTTGGACGTGCCGATATCGAGCCCGACGATCATTTTTCCGCTATGCGCGTTTGCCATTGTCCTGCCTCTTCCTCAATTCTTCGCCACGGCCGCCTGGGCCTGCGGGGCTGCGTTCGGGTCGCGCCAGCCTACGGCCAGGCCGTTGGAGTAGCGCAGGTCGACGCGAGCGATATTTGTCATCTGGTCTTTGAGCGTCTTGTCGTAGATGGCAATGAACCGGCGCAACTTCTCCACCAGATGATCACGCCCCAGCAGCAGCTCCATGCCCGGGCCGGCAGGGCCGGCACCGGTGGTCAGGAACCAACTGCCACGTTCGCGCAATTCCAGCCGGGCAATGGAAAAGCCCATCGGCCGGAGCATCTGGCTCAACACCTGGTACTGCTGCATTACCTGTTGCTGCGCCCGCTGCGGCCCATAGAGCTGCGGCAGGTGCTCGTAGTTGGCCAACTCCCGTGGCGCGAACGCCTGGCCCTGGTTGTTCAGCAACTGATCATCGCCCCAACGGGCGACTGGCAGTTGCTCCTCCAGGCGGATCACTACCTGATCTGGCCACACCCGACGTACTTCGGCGTGGGCAATCCATGGCATGGTCTGAAGGTCCGCGCTCAGCCCGTTCAGGTCGATGCTGAAAAACCGCGAATTCACGTAAGGCGCGATGCGCTGCTGCACCGCTTCCTGGCTGATGTAGCTCAGGTCACCCTGCACATTGATGTGGGTGATAGGGCGGTCGATGTAGGGCATGGCGTACTGGGTGCCATACCAGCTGCCAGCGCCGAGGCCCGCAACCAGAAGCGGCCACAGCAGCTTTTTCAGCCAGCCGGTCCCTGGGCGCGGGATACGCGCGCTCAAGGGCTCTTTGGCCACCATGCGGCTGGCGCCCCGAGGGGGCGCCTTGCGGCTGGGCAGCGGTTGCTGATGACGAATCGACGCGCCACGCATGTCTTTAACCCCGTGCCGCTACGCTGGCGGCAAGAATGGAAAGCACCAGTTGTTGGAAATCCAGGCCGGCGGCGCGAGCGGCCATCGGTACCAGGCTGTGATCGGTCATGCCGGGGGAGGTGTTGACCTCCAGCAGCCAGAATTCACCGTTTGCGTCCTGCATCACGTCCACCCGCGCCCACCCTGCGATGCCCAGCGCCTTGCAGGCCTGCAGGCATAGCTCAGCCAGTGCCTGCTCACGTTCGGGCGAGAGGCCGCAGGGCACACGATATTGAGTGTCGGAAGCCAGGTACTTGGCGTCGTAGTCATAGAATGCGTGGGAGGTACCCAGCGCAATGGCCGGAAGGGGCTGATCACGCAGAATGGCCACTGTGTATTCAGGGCCGTCGATCCATTGCTCGACCAAAACGTTCGAATCGTAGGTGCTTGCGTCTTTCCAGGCTTCGACCAAAGCTTGCAAACCCATCACTTTGGCCATGCCGATACTGGAGCCTTCATGGGCGGGTTTGACGATCAAAGGGAAGCCCAGTTCCTCGGCAGCGCAAAAACAGTCCGATTCGCTCGCAAGCACTGCGTGGCGTGGGGTAGAGATGCCCAAGCTGGCCCACACTTGCTTGGTGCGCAGCTTGTCCATCGCCAGCGCCGAAGCCAGAACTCCGCTGCCGGTATAAGGAATGCCCAGGCACTCGAGCAAGCCCTGCATGCTGCCGTCTTCGCCGCCACGGCCGTGCAGGGCGATGAAAGCACGGTCGATGTGCTCGCGCTGCAGCACCTGAAGCAGGTCATCGCCCACGTCGATGCCGAATGCATCGACCCCGGCGGCCTGCAGTGCCTGCAGCACCTGGGCACCAGAATTCAGCGAGACCTCACGTTCGGCGCTCTTGCCACCGTAGAGCACGGCGACGCGGCCGAAATCCGACGGCGTCATGTTGGCGATCAGTTGCGCGTAGTCGGCCATCATGCCTCCTTCGCCGCTGCGAACAGCGGGCTTTTCAGCAGCTGAGGCGCGATGGCACCGACATCGCCCGCCCCTTGGCACAGCAGGATGTCACCGGCGCGCAACACCGGCCGAACCACGGGAGCGAGCTCGGTGCCACGCTCGACGTAGATAGGGTCGAGCTGGCCGCGCTGGCGGATGCTGTGGCACAGCTGGCGGCTGTCGGCGCCAGGAATGGGTTCTTCACCTGCGGGGTAGACTTCCATCAACAGCAGCACATTGGCGTCGCCCAGCACTTGTACGAAATCGTCGTACAGGTCGCGCGTGCGGCTGAAGCGATGGGGCTGATACACCATCACCAGCCGGCGCTCCGGCCAGCCGCCACGAATGGCGTTGATCACCGCCGCGACCTCGCGTGGGTGGTGACCGTAATCGTCCACCAACATCACGCTGCCGCCTTCCACGGGCAGCTCGCCGTACACCTGAAAGCGCCGGCCTACGCCCTGGAAGCCCGACAGCCCCTGGACGATCGCTTCGTCGCTGATGCCTTCATCCGTGGCGATGGCGATCGTGGCCAGGGCGTTGAGCACGTTATGGTTGCCCGGCATGTTGACCGACACCTCAAGCGGCTCGCGGTCGCGGCGCAATACCGTGAAGAAGGTACGCATGCCTTGCTGGCGAATATTGATGGCGCGCACGTCTGCCTCTTCGCTTACCCCGTAAGTGACGGTAGGGCGAGCCACTTGCGGCAGAATCTCGCGCACGACAGGGTCATCGAGGCAGACCACCGCCAGGCCATAGAACGGCAAGTTGTGCAGGAACTCGACGAAGGTTTTCTTCAACTTGTTGAAGTCGCCTTCGTAGGTCGCCATATGGTCGGCGTCGATGTTGGTGACAACTGCCACCAAAGGCTGAAGGTGAAGGAAGCTGGCGTCGCTTTCATCGGCTTCGGCAATCAGGTAACGGCTGGTGCCGAGCTGGGCATTGGTGCCCGCAGCGGTCAGCCGGCCGCCAATGACGAAGGTAGGATCAAGCCCGCCCGCGGCAAACACCGAGGCGATCAGGCTGGTGGTGGTGGTCTTGCCGTGGGTACCGGCTACCGCAATGCCGTGGCGATAGCGCATTAGCTCCGCAAGCATCTCGGCGCGCGGCACCACAGGAATCCGCCGCTCCAAGGCGGTAGCCACTTCTGGGTTGCTTTTGTTCACGGCGCTGGAGACCACGAGCACATCGGCCTTGGCGGCGTTTTCCGCCTGGTGGCCGATGAAGATTTCGGCGCCGAAGGTCTTCAGGCGTTCGGTTACTGCCGACGCTTTCAGGTCAGAACCCGATACTTGGTAACCCAGGTTCAACAGCACCTCGGCGATCCCGCACATCCCTACCCCGCCGATGCCGACGAAATGAATGCGACGGATGCGGCGCATCTCGGGCTGGGCCATGGCTTTCTGGCTTTCAACCATGGGCCACCTCCAGGCAGGTTTCCACTACGGTGCGGGTGGCGTCGGGCTTGGCCAGGCGGCGTGCGGTGCTCGCCATGGCGCTGAGTTTTTCCGGTTGCATCAAAACCTCTTTCAGGCGCGCAGCAAGATCTGCGGCGCCGGTTGTCGCTTGTGGCAGCACGAAGGCAGCGCCTTCCCGGGCCAGGTAATCGGCATTGCGTGTCTGGTGGTCATCGATGGCATGGGGCAACGGCACCAGCATCGAGGGGAGCCCTGCGGCGGCCAGCTCGCTGATGGTCAGCGCACCTGCGCGGCAGATGACCAGGTCTGCCCAGGCGTAGGCCTGGGCCATGTCGTCGATGAAAGGCTCCACCTGGGCCTCGACGCCGGCTTCGCGGTAGCGGTCGGCCGTCGCCTGGCCATGCTGCTTGCCGGCCTGGTGGAACACTTCCGGGCGATACGCCTCCGGCACCTGCGCCAGCGCTTGCGGCACCAGCTTATTGAGGGGCTCGGAACCCAGGCTGCCGCCCATCACCAGCAAGCGCGGGCGGCGCCCTTCCAACCGCTGGCGCGGGGTTTCAAGAAACAGCTCCGGGCGCACCGGGTTACCGGTGGTGCGGCGCTTGGCCTGGGCTTTGAAGGTTTCCGGGAAGGCCTCGCACACGCGTGCGGCCAAAGGCACCAGCAGGCGATTGGCAGTGCCGGCCACGGCATTCTGCTCGTGCACGATCAACGGTACGCCTGCCAGGCGCGCGGCCAGGCCGCCCGGGCCGCTGACGTAGCCGCCGAACCCGACGACGCAAACTGGCGAAAGCTTACGGATTACCGCCCGCGCCTGGCCCAGTGCCTTGAGCAACACGAACGGTGCCTTGAGCAGGGAGCTCACACCTTTGCCGCGAAGCCCGCTGACATTGATCAGGTGCAGCTGGAAGCCTGCCTTGGGTACCAGGTCGTTCTCGATACCGCGCGGCGTGCCGAGCCAGTGCACGCGATAGCCGCGCGCCTGGAAGTCACGTGCACAGGCCAGCGCAGGGAAGACGTGCCCGCCGGTACCTCCAGCCATGATCAGCACATTACCGGCCATGATGAGGCTCCTCGGCGAAGTCGCTCTCATCGAACTCCACCTCTTCGCTGCCCAGGTACGTCCGGCTCTCCCACTCGATGCGCAGCAGCAAGCCCAGGCACGCGCAGCAGATCACCAGCGAGCTGCCGCCGTAACTCAGAAATGGCAGGGTCAGGCCCTTGGTTGGCAGGCGGCCCACGTTCACGCCGACGTTGATCAGGAATTGGCCGATCCACAGCATCGACAGGCCGTAAGCGCTGTAGGCCGCGAAATATTGCTTGGCCTTTTCGGCCCACAAACCGATGTACATGCCGCGCACGCATACGAACACGAAAAGCGCCACGGTGCACAGCGAACCCACCAGGCCCAGTTCCTCGGCCAAAACAGAGAATACGAAGTCGGTGTGCGCCTCAGGGAGGTAAAACTGCTTCTGTACGCTGTTGCCCAGCCCCACGCCCAGCCACTCGCCGCGGCCGAAGGCGATCAGCGCCTGGGTCAGCTGGTAGCCAGAGCCGAACTGGTCAGCCCAAGGGTCGGTAAAGGAGGTCAGGCGCGCCATCCGATAGGGCTGGGCATAGACCAGCGCCACGACCGCCAGCACCCCACCGATCACCAGCATGCCGAACCGCAACATACCCACGCCGCCAAGAAACAGCATCGCACCGGCGGCGCCCATCATCACGACCGTGGCACCGAAGTCTGGCTCCATCAGCAGCAGGAACGCCATAGGCAACAGCACGATCAGCGGCTTGAGAAAGCCCATCCAGCTCTCGCGAACTTCCTGTTGGCGGCGCACCAGGTAACCGGCCAGGAACAGCACCACGAACACCTTGGCAATCTCTGAGGGCTGAACGTTGAAGGCACCGAAACCGATCCAGCGCATCGACCCGTTGACTTCACGGCCCAGGCCCGGCACCAGCACCACCATCAACAGGCCGAAGGCTGCGAGCAGCAGCAATGGGCCAAGCCGCTGCCAGGTGGCCACGGGGATCATCATCATCACCCCTGCCGCGCCCAGGCCGATCACCAGGTAGATGATGTGCCGGATCATGTAGTACAGCGGGTTGCCCATTTGCGCGGCAGCCACTTCGGATGACGCGGAAGTGATCATCACCAGGCCCAGGCCCAGCAGCGCCAGGCAACCGGCCAGCATCGGGAAGTCCAAGTCGATGCCGCGGTTGCTGATCAGTGGCGACGGGTACGGTTTGATGATGTTGAAGATCATGGCAGGGCCCTCACCGCTTCGGCGAACAACCGACCGCGTTCTTCGTAATTCTTGAACATGTCCAGGCTGGCGCAGGCCGGCGACAACAGCACTGCGTCGCCCGGCTCCGCAAGCTCGGCGCCGCGAAGCACGGCTTCGTCCAGCGACTGCACCGCTACCTGCCTGCAGGCACCGTCGAGCACCTGCCCCAAACGCGGGCCGTCACGGCCCAGCAGCACCACCGCGCGGCAATGGGCCGCAACGGCAGGTTTGAGTGCGGCGAAATCGGCGCCTTTGCCATCACCGCCTGCTACCAGCACCACTTTGCCGGGAATATCTGCACCCAGCCCTTCGATGGCTGCCAGCGCCGCACCGACATTGGTTGCCTTGGAGTCGTCGTACCAGGCAACGCCTGCACGCTCGCGCAGCCATTGGCAGCGATGCGGCAAGCCAGTGAAGGCCCGCAGCGCGGCCAACATGGCAGGCATCGGCAGCCCGGCAGCGTGGCCAAGGGCAAGCGCCGCCAGGGCATTGGCATGATTATGCGCGCCGCGCATTTTCAGCTCGCTGACCGGCATCAGCCGCTCGAACGCATGGGCCAGGTATTTCTCGCCATTCTCTTCTCGCAGGCCGAAGGCGTTGAAGTCTGGCGCGTTCAGGCCAAAGCTGAAGCTGCGTACGCCCTCGACCAGCAGCGGCCGGGTCAAGGCGTCCTGGCGATTGACCACCACCTGGCGTGCGCCCCGGAAGATGCGGTGCTTGGCCAGGTGATAGGCCGGCATGCCGCTGTAGCGGTCCATGTGGTCCTCACTGACGTTCAACACCGTGGCCACTTCAGCATTGAGCTGGTGCGTGGTTTCGAGCTGAAAACTCGACAGCTCCAGCACGTACAGTTCGATGTCATCTGCCAATAGGTCCAGCGCTGGGGTGCCCAGGTTACCGCCCACCGCTACGCGCTTGCCTGCCGCCACCGCCATGTCACCCACCAGGGTGGTCACGGTGCTCTTGGCATTGGAGCCGGTGATGGCGATGACAGGCGCGTTGGCGTGGCGAGTGAACAGGTCGATGTCACCGGACATCAACACCCCTCGTGCGGCCGCTTCCTGCAAGGCAGGGGTAGCCAAAGCCAGGCCAGGGCTGACGTACAGCTCGCTGGCGCGACAGAGGAAATCCACATCCAGTGCGCCGCAGCGCACTTCGACCTGAGGGTAGTCGCGGCGCAGGGTCTCGAGCTCCGGCGGGTTCGCGCGAGTGTCGGCCACGGCGAAGCGCACGCCCTGGTTCGCCAGGAAGCGAACCAGGGACATGCCGCTCTTGCCGAGGCCGACAACGATGCGGAACTGGTCAGAAGCGATCAGGGACACGGTGCCTACCTCAGCTTCAACGTGGCAAGGCCAATCAGCACCAGCACCACGGTGATGATCCAGAAGCGGACGATCACGCGTGGCTCAGGCCAGCCTTTGAGTTCGAAATGGTGGTGGATCGGCGCCATGCGGAACACGCGGCGGCCGGTCAACTTGAACGACGCGACCTGGATCACCACCGACAGGGTTTCCATCACGAACACGCCACCCATGATGAAAAGCACGATCTCCTGGCGCACGATCACCGCGATGGTGCCCAGTGCAGCGCCCAGCGCCAGTGCACCGACATCGCCCATGAACACCTGCGCGGGGTAGGTGTTGAACCAGAGAAACCCGAGGCCCGCACCGATCAGCGCACCACAGAACACAATCAGCTCGCCGGCACCGGGCACATAGGGAATCAGCAGGTATTCGGCGAACTTCACGTTACCGGAGAGGTAGCAGAAGATGCCCAGCGCCCCGCCCACCATCACCGTGGGCATGATGGCCAGGCCGTCGAGGCCGTCGGTGAGGTTCACCGCGTTGCTGGAGCCGACGATCACCAGGTAGGCAAGCACCATGAAACCGGCGCCCAGCGGGATACTGGCGTCCTTGAGCATGGGGATGATCAGCGTCGTATCGATCGGATTGTTTGAGGTCTTGAACAGGAAGATGGCTGCGCCAAGGCCGAAGACCGATTGCCAGAAGTATTTCCAGCGGCTCGGCAAGCCCCGGGAGTTCTTCTCGATCACCTTGCGATAGTCGTCGACCCAGCCGATGGCACCGAACAGGAACGTCACCACCAACACGACCCAGACGAAGCGGTTGGACAGGTCCGCCCACAGCAGCGTGCTGATGCCAATGGCTGAGAGAATCAGGGCGCCGCCCATGGTGGGGGTGCCGGATTTGGAAAGGTGCGATTGCGGCCCGTCATTGCGCACCGCCTGGCCGATCTGGCGGATCTGCAGGGTACGAATCATCCACGGCCCCAGCCACAGCGCGAGGATCAGCGCAGTCAGCACACCCAGAATCCCGCGCAGGGTCAGGTACTGGAAGACCGCGAAGCCCTTGTAGAACTGTTGAAGGAATTCGGCCAACAGCAACAGCATCAGTGTTTCTCCCCGCCGGCACCGCACAAGCTCGCCACGACGTTTTCCATCGCAGCGCTGCGCGAGCCTTTGATCAATAGAGTGGTTTGGCTGCCAAGCTCGGCCCGAACGGCCTCGATCAGTGCAGCCTGATTATCGAAATGGCGGGCTTTCGGGCCGAACGCAGCGACTGCGTTGGCCATCAATGGGCCAACGGCGTACAACGCATCGACCTTCCCTTGGGCATAGGCGCCGACTTGGCGATGGCCTTCGGCCGCCCAGTCACCCAATTCGCCGATATCTCCGAGCACGAGGACCGTGCGGCCGGAAAAGCCGGCGAGTATATCAACAGCCGCGCACACCGAGGAGGGGTTGGCGTTGTAGCTGTCATCGATCACCAGCGCCCCTTCGGCGGTCATCTTGACGACGGTGCGCCCTTTCACTGGCTGCACGTTGTTGAGCCCACGGCCGATTACGTCCAGAGCGACGCCCATGGCACTGGCGGCGGCTGCCGCAGCTGTTGCATTGAGCACATTGTGACGGCCAAGCAGGTTCAGCTGCACCTCGACCTGGCCCGCAGCACATGCAAGGGTAAAGGCCGGGCAACCGCGCTCGTCGTTATGGAGGTCGAGGCTGCGGAAGTCAGCTTCAGGCTTATTCAAGGAAAAGGTCAGTACACGGTGGTTACCGGCACGCGTGCGCCAGGTCTCGAACGCCTTGTCGTCCAGGTTCAATACTGCAGTACCGCCCTGCCCCAGGCCCTCGAGAATCTCACCCTTGGCCTCGACGATTTTGTCCGGGCCGCCGAACTCGCCCACATGGGCGGTACCTGCGTTGTTGATCAGTGCTACCTGGGGTTGGGTCAGGCCAACGGTATAGCGGATCTCGCCGATACGGGAGGCACCCAGCTCGATGACCGCTGCGTGATGCTCGGGTGAGAGCTCGAGCAAGGTCAAAGGCGCGCCAAGGTCGTTGTTGAGGTTGCCGCGCGTGGCCAATGTTGGCCCCTGTTCACGCAGGATCGCGGCGAGCATTTCCTTGACGGTAGTTTTACCGCTGGAGCCGGTGATAGCGGCCACCGGCCCGGTGAACGCGCGACGGTTGAGCGCGCCGAGCTCACCCAGGGCCAGACGCGTGTCGGCCACCACCAGTTGAGGCAGTGGCGCACCCGGTACTTCCTTCTGCACCAATGCGGCGGCCGCGCCCTTGGCGGCAACCTCGGCCAGGTAATCATGACCATCGAAACGTGGGCCGGCCAAGGCAACGAAGAGCTGGCCGGCACCAATGGCGCGGCTATCGATACTCACACCGGTGAAAGGCATGTCGGCACCTACCAGGCGGCCTTGCAGGGGGCCGGCGATAGCGCTGAGTGTCAGGGCCTCAAGCATGATCGGCCTCCCATTTTGCCAGCGCCTGCTGAGCCCGTTGCACATCGGAGAAAGGGTGGCGCACGTTGTCGATCTCCTGATAGTTCTCATGGCCCTTGCCAGCGATCACCAGCAGATCACCTGCCGCAGCCTGGCCGATCGCCTGGTCGATCGCTTCACCTCGGCCCGAAATGAATGCCACCGCGCTGGCGTTGGCGAAGCCGGCCCGAATGTCGTCGAAGATGACCTGAGGTGCTTCAGTGCGGGGGTTGTCATCGGTCACCACCACCCGGTCGGCCAAGCGCTCAGCGATGGCAGCCATTTCCGGGCGCTTGCCGCGGTCACGATCGCCACCGCAACCAAATACGCAGACCAGTTGGCCCTGCACGTGCGGGCGCAGCGCCTGGAGAATCTTTTCCAGCGCATCGGGTGTGTGGGAGTAGTCCACAACGACACGCGGCACGCCGTTGCCGCCCAGCTGCTGCACCCGCCCCTCAGGGCCTTTGAAGCGGGCCACGATGTGAAGGATTTCATCCATCGGATGCCCCAAGGCAACGAGCACGCCGACCGCAGCCAGCACGTTGCTCAGGTTGAAGCGGCCCAGTAATGGGCTGCGCAGGGTATGGCGGCCATAAGGTGTCGCAAGCAACGCCTTCACGCCGTGATCCCCAAAGTCGGCATCACGGCAGAACAGCGTGGCGCGCTCGTCTTCCAGGCTGTAGGTGATCAGTTTCGACTCGTGCTCACGCCCGGCGAGCACACGCCCGAACGGATCGTCGAGGTTGATCACCCGGTGGCCCAGCTCGGGGCGTGTGAACAGTTTTGCCTTGGCCTCGCCATAGGCTTGCAGAGTGCCGTGGTAGTCGAGGTGGTCACGTGTCAGGTTGGTGAACACCGCCACGTCGAACGGAAGCGCCGCCACTCGGTGCTGGTCCAGCGCATGGGACGAGACTTCCATGGCCACCGCACGGGCACCCGCCTTGCGCAGGTCAGCCAGGTAAGCCTGCACCGAGACCGCGTCGGGGGTCGTCAGCTTGCCGGCCTGGATCGCCCCGACGAAGCCGCAGCCGAGGGTGCCGAGGGTACCGCACCGGTTGCCCAATGCATCCAGGCCCTGCGCGATCAGTTGCGTGGTTGTGGTCTTGCCGTTGGTGCCGGTCACGCCAATCAAGTCGAGATGGCGGCCCGGCTCGTTGTAGAAGCTGCCTGCGATAGCCGACAGCTGCGCCACCAACCCCTTCACGGGGATCAGCGGCACATTGGTCAACGGCAGCACCGTAGCCCCCTCGCTCTCATAAGCGACGGCAGCCGCACCATGAGCGAGCGCTTCCTCTATATGGTCACGGCCGTCGGCACGGCCGCCGGGGACCGCCAGGAACAGGTCGCCAGGACGCACCTGCCGGCTGTCGAGCGTCAGTTCACGGATCGATGGATTCTGGCTGGCCTGGGTGAACAGGTGGGTCAGTTGCTGGCTCATCAGCCGCGCCCTCCCTTGGCCTGGGTCGCCGGGGCATTGGCTGCCTGCTGGGGCGGCAGCGGCTGCAGATTATCAGGTGGCACGTTCATCAGGCGCAGCGTGCCAGACATGACCTTGCTGAACACCGGCGCCGATACCAGGCCACCGAAATAACCGCCAGCGCTGGGTTCGTCGATGACCACCACGATTGCATAACGCGGGTCGCTCATCGGGCCAAAGCCTGCGAACAGCGAACGGTAGGCGTTCTCGGTGTAGCCACGCGAGCCGACGGTCGCCTTGCGCGCGGTACCGCTCTTGCCTGCCACGTGATAGCCCGGCACCTGAGCACGATAAACGCCGCGCGGCGCTTCGATGACTTGTTGCAACATGCCCTGGATGGTGTCGGCCACCTTCTCCGGGATCACCTGGGTGCTGGCGGGGTCTTTGTCGACCTTGAGAATCGACAAGGGCACCAGCCGGCCATGGTTGGCCAGAGTGGCGTAGGCATGCACCAGTTGCAGGGCGGTTACCGACAGGCCGTAGCCATAGGACAGGGTCGCGGTTTCAGCCTTGTGCCATTCGCGGTGATTGGGCAGGTTGCCCACACGCTCACCCGGAAAGCCAAGGCCGGAATACTGCCCAAGGCCCACCGAGGCCATGACGCGGTAGATGTTTTCACCCCCCACGTCGAAGGCCACCTTGCTCATGCCAACGTTGGAGGAGTTGATCAGGATGCCGGTCAGGTCGAGCACCGGGCCTTCGGACTTGGACACGTCCTTGATGGTGTAGCGGCCCAACTGCAGCGAGCCAGGGTACACCTCGACCTTGTCCGTCGGTTTCCAACGGCCAGTTTCAAGCGCAGCGCTCATCGACAGGGGTTTCATGGTCGAGCCTGGCTCGAACACGTCGATGATGGCGCGGTTGCGCATGGCTGCCGGGATCATGGTGCGGCGGTTGTTGGGGTTGTAGGTGGGCATGTTGACCATGGCCAGCACCTCGCCGGACTTCACGTCCATGATCACCAGGCTACCGGCCTTGGCCTGGTTTTCCTGGATGGCCTTGCGCAGCTCGCGGGTAGCCAGGTATTGCAGGCGCAGGTCAATGGACAAGGCCAGGGTTTTCCCGGCCTTGGCATTCTTGGTGACCTGCACGTCGCGGATCAGGTGGCCGCGCCGGTCCTTGATGACCTGGCGCCGGCCCGGCACACCGGCCAGCCAATCCTCGTAGGCCAGCTCCACCCCCTCGCGGCCGTGATCATCCAGGTCGGTAAAGCCGACCATGTGCGCCGTGGTGTCACCTGCCGGGTAGAAACGGCGAAATTCCTCGATGCTGTACACACCGGGGATTTTCAGATCCATCACCGCCTGGCCCTGTTCGGGGGTCAGGCCGCGCACCAGATAGATGAATTCCTTGTTGGCGTTCGCTTCAAGCCGCTCGCTCAACTGCGCAGGGTTCTGCCCCAACGCGCGGGCGAGGTCAGGCCAGCGGTTCTTGTCGTTCTGCATTTCCTTGGGGTTGGCCCACAAGGTACTGACAGGGGTGCTGACTGCCAGCGGCTCGCCGTTGCGATCGGTGACCAGGCCCCGGTGGGCTGGAATCGGGATATGCCGCAAGCTACGGGCGTCGCCCTGCCCTTTCAGGAAGTCGTGATCGATCAATTGCAGGTTGACGATCTGTGCACTGATGCCCAGCACCATTACGCCCAGCAGGCCGAGAACGATGCGAAACCGCCAGGGGTAGAGTGCGCCTTCGAGCTTCATCATGGCGACACCATCCGGATCTCGGCGGCATCGGGTACACGCATCTTCAGTTGCTCGGTCGCCAGCGTCTCGATGCGGCTGTTGGCGGTCCAGGTACTCTGCTCAAGGATCAGCCGGCCCCATTCCGCTTGAGCCTTGTCGCGATCGTTGAGCTGGGTATAAAGGGTGTTGAGCAACTGCCGATTCAGGTGCGCGCTGTAAGCGACCGCAATGGAAGAAGCCAGTACGCCGATAAACAGCAGCAGCAGCAAGCCGGTGCCCCCGGGTAGGGGCTTGTCGAAGCGCTTGCTCATCGGAGCTTCTCCGCAACACGCATGACCGCACTGCGCGCACGGGGGTTGGCCGCAAGCTCTGCTTCGGAAGCGAACTGCGCCTTGCCCAAGGTGCGCAGCACTGGCTCAAATGGCTGGATGCGAACCGGTAGGTTGCGTGGCAGGTTGTCGGCTTCGCCCTTTTCCTGGCGGCGCATGAACAGCTTGACGATGCGGTCTTCCAGCGAATGGAAGCTGATGACTACCAGCCGGCCACCTACCTCGAGGGCATCCAACGCCGCCTGAAGCCCTGTTTCGAGGTCACCCAGCTCGTTGTTCACATGAATGCGCAAACCCTGGAATGCACGGGTTGCAGGGTGCTTGTTCTTTTCCCAGGCCGGATTGGCGTCCTTGAGCACCTGCGCGAGATCGGCAGTGCGTTCGAAGGGCTCGACCTCCCGCCGCTGCACAACGGCTCGAGCCATGCGCTTGGCGAAGCGCTCCTCGCCATATTCCTTGAATACACGCGCGATCTCGTCTTCGCCAGCGGTGGCTATGAACTGCGCAGCACTAACGCCCTGAGACGGGTTCATGCGCATATCCAGGGGGCCATCGTTCAGAAAGCTGAAACCGCGCAGCGGGTCGTCGAGTTGTGGCGACGAAACGCCGAGGTCAAGTAGCACGCCGTTGACCTTGCCCGCCAGCTCCAGTTCTGCAGCGACTTGCCCCAGCTCGGCGAAACTGCGCTGCACAATGACGAAGCGGCCGTCTTCGGCCGCCAGCGCTTGCCCGGTTGCAATCGCCAGAGGGTCTTTGTCGAACCCGATGAGCCGGCCCTGGGGCCCAAGCTGGCCAAGTATCGCTCGGCTATGCCCGCCCCGGCCGAAGGTCCCATCCATATAACAGCCACCCGCACTCACGGCCAAGGCATCGACGGCCTCGCCCAGCAGAACTGTGACGTGGGTAAAGCAGCTATCGGTGTTCACAGGATCAGATCACGCAAGTCTTCGGGTATGCCACCCGGTTGTTGAATCGCCTCGAGGTCGGCTGCGGAAACTGCGTTCCAGGCGTCCTCGTCCCACAGTTGAAACTTGTTCAGTTGCCCCACGAGCATCGCCCGCTTGTCGAGCTTGGCGTACTCACGTAAACGCGGGGGCACCAGGAAACGGCCACTACCATCGAGCTCCAGGTCTACCGCATTGCCAATCAGCAGACGCTGCAGGCGCTTGACGTCATCACGCAAGGAGGGCAAAGCCCGGAGCTTGGTTTCAATGATTTCCCACTCATCGAGCGGGTACACGTTCAGGCAGGGGTCGACAGTGTCGATAGTGATGATCAACTGGCCGGAGCTGCGCGAATTGAGCTCGTCACGATACCGGCTCGGCATGGCTAGCCGCCCCTTGGCATCGAGACTGATCGCATTCGCTCCGCGAAACACTATTGATTACCCCGTTCGAGTTCCCATCGCGCCCATTTTCCCCACTTCGTGCCACTTTCCACCACTGGCGCACACTATAGGAACCCACTCCCTGCATCGTCAAGGCGCGCACAGGCGGAAAACCCTTATAGATCGGTCATTTAGCGCGCAAATAACGGATAAACGGCAGGAAATGGAGACCCATTGACTCGGCCAAGCTTCGCAAGTCAATGAATTCCGGGGGAAACTTAAAGTAATACGTGAGGTTCAAGAATGTTTCGGAATTAAAACGAATGTTTCTGCTACCGAATGAGCAGAAGGGAAGAGGGTGAAGAGCCGATCTGTAAGCCGGGTTCTGTCGAGGACAGTCATTCCTCTACGGTGGCCATCACTGGACACCTTTAGCAACCTACCCGGTTCCGGCGCGGGCCACGCCTAATGGAACCCTATTTGGTCTTGCTCCGAGTGGGGTTTACCTTGACCACGGACTGTTACCAGCCGCGCGGTGCGCTCTTACCGCACCTTTTCACCCTTACCGGCGCCGAAGCGCTTAGGCGGTTATTTTCTGTGGCACTTTCCGTAGGCTCGCGCCCCCCAGGCGTTACCTGGCACTCTGCCCTGCGGAGCCCGGACTTTCCTCCCCCGCCTTATTGCGGAACAAAAGGCGGCAGCGACTGTCCGATCGACTCTTCAGGGCGCAAGGTTACGGCAATGCAGGCGGCGGTTCAACCTCAAACGCCTGGGGCTGAGCCCTTGCGCTCCACACCGGCCTGATACAAGGCGTTCTTGCGCACCCCTGTAATGCCCGCCGCCAGGGCAGCCGCCCGCTTGAGTGGCATTTCTTCAAGCAGCAGGTCGAGCACGCGCAGGGCCTCGGCGCTGACGGCCTCTTCGCCCTCCGGTGCGGTGTAACCCTGAACAAGCACCACGCACTCCCCGCGCTGCTGATTGCTGTCGGCTTCCACGAAAGCATGGAGCTCCGCCAGCGGGAGGCCTTTGAGCGTTTCGAACGCCTTGGTCAATTCTCGCGCCAGCACCGCGGGGCGATCCGCGCCGAAGGCCTGGGCCATGTCCGCCAGCGACTCCAGGATACGATGAGGTGCTTCATAGAAAATCAGTGTGCGTGGCTCCCGGGCCAATGCGTCAAGGCGTGCGCGGCGCCCGACCGCCTTGGCAGGCAGAAACCCTTCGAAGATGAACCTGTCAGAAGGCAGCCCGGCCGCTGATAGCGCC
The DNA here is from genome assembly GCF_003097135.1 of Pseudomonas sp. URIL14HWK12:I12. GTDB lineage: Bacteria > Pseudomonadota > Gammaproteobacteria > Pseudomonadales > Pseudomonadaceae > Aquipseudomonas. Next base: position 206,560 of record NZ_QEQL01000002.1, on the reverse strand, counting down.
GCGATCACGGCGCAGGCCCCTGGCACGGGCACCACCTTGATACCCGCCTGGCGGGCCTGGCGTACCAGGTGATAGCCAGGGTCTGAAATCAGTGGGGTGCCCGCATCGGAAACCAGGGCCACATCATCCCCTGCCGCCAGCCGCGCGAGAAACCGCCCACCCTCGTCACGCTCGTTGTGATCATGGCAGGCCGCCAAAGGCGTCTGAATTCCGAAATGCTGCAGCAAGCGCAGGCTGTGGCGCGTGTCCTCCGCGGCGATCAAGGCAACGTCCTTGAGCACTCGCAGCGCCCGCGCAGTGATGTCATCGAGATTACCGATGGGCGTAGCAACTATATAAAGTGTGCCGAAAGTTGAATCCGCAGGCGCTGAAGCAGTCACATCCACACCTTGAAGCCAGGAAAAGCCGGCATTGTAGCAGTGCCAGGCAATGGCCGCGCCTTCATGTCGCCGCCATCGCGCCGGGGCCGCCCCTTGGTTACAATTCCCGTTCAATCGCCCACGTATCAGGAAGATGTTCATGACAGCTTGTTTGCGGCCGATCTGGGCCTTGTGCCTTGCCGTACTGCTGGCCGCGTGCGCCAGCTCGCCCTCGTCGCAGCTCGGCGAGCTGCCCCGCACACCTGACGCCAGCGTCGAGCAGCTGCTCCAGCAGGCCAGCAGCGCCAGCAACCCCGAGGCAGCCGCCCTGCTGCGCTTGTCTGCCGCTGATAAGGCACTGCAACAAAAAGACACCGCCCGCAGTACGCAGATTCTCGGGCAGGTCGACATCGCATCGCTCAAGCCCGCGCAACAGGTGTTCGCCAGCACCTTGCTCGCGGAGGTCGCACTCGCCCGCGGCGACGCCAAGGGGGCACTGGCCGCATTGCAGCATCCCAGCCTTCAGCACCTCGGCGAGCTGCCAATGGAGCAGCAGATCCGTACCGGCAAAGTCAGGGCCCAGGCCCTTGAAGCCGACAACCAGCCGCTGGCCGCTGCACGCGAGCGCGTCTTCATCGGGCCAATGCTGAGCCCACAAGACGCCAGCGCCAACAACGAAGCCATCTGGTCGCTGATGACGGCACTGCCCGCCGATCAACTGCAGCCCACCGGCAACGACGACCTGGCAGGTTGGCAAAGCCTTGCCCTGGCGACCCAGACACCCGGTACGCTCGATCAGCAAAAAGCAGCTATCACGGCATGGCAGGCGCAACATCCCAACCACCCGGCGGCCCATGCCCTGCCACAGGCACTTCAGCAGTTGATGTCGCTAAACAGCCAGCCAGTGACCAAGATCGCCCTCTACCTACCACAGCAAGGCCAGTTGGCTGGCGTTGCGCGAGCGCTGCGTGACGGTTTCATGGCCGCGCACTTCCAGGCTCGTGAAGCTGGCCAGCCCGCGCCGGCCATCGAAGTGTTCGACAGCTCCCGGCTCACCAATATCGACGACTTCTATCAACAGGCCAAGGCTGCCGGCGCCCAGCTGGTCATTGGCCCGCTGGAGAAGAACCTGGTCAAGCAACTGGGCAGCCGCCCGCAGCTGCCGATCACCACTCTGGCACTCAACTACAGCGACTCGACCCAGTCTGGCCCACCCCAGCTCTTTCAGTTCGGCCTGGCCGCCGAGGATGAAGCTCACGAGGTCGCCCGCCGCGCGCGTGCCGACGGCTATAGCCGCGCTGTGGCACTGGTGCCCAAGGGCGAGTTCGGCGAGCGCGTGCTCGCTGCCTTCCAGCAGGCCTGGACGGCAGAAGGCGGCACATTGGTGGGTTACGATCAAATCGACCAACCGGTGGCCATGGCTGGGCAGATCGCCCGCCTGCTGCAGGTTCGCCAGACTGGCAACGGTCAAGGCACTCACCGCCAGGATGTCGATTTCGTCTATCTCACTGCTACCCCTCAGCAAGCCCAGCAGATCAAGCCGACGCTGAACTATCAATTCGCTGGCAGCCTGCCAGTCTATGCGACGTCTCACGTATACAGCGCCAGCGGTGACACAGCCCAATACAACGACCTCAACGGCGTGCGCTTTTGCGAAACGCCCTGGCTGCTCGACACCAGCGACCCGCTGCGCCAGGCAGTCGTTCGCCAATGGCCGCAGGCCGCCGGCAGCCTCGGCCGCCTTTATGCAATGGGTGCCGACGCCTACGCACTGGCGTCTCGCCTAGATCAGCTCAAGGCATTACCGAACAACCGCGTCCAGGGCGAGTCAGGCAGCCTGAGCATGGGTGCCAACCAGCGTATCGAACGGCAACTGCCTTGGGCCGAGTTCAGCAACGGCCAGGTCAACCGCCTGCCGGACACCGCTCATTGACGGCAAAGCTTGATCGCCAACGCCGAGGCAAGGACGCCGAAGCCTACGCCCATGCATTGCTGACAGCGCATGGGCTCACACCTATCAGCTGCAACTGGCACTGCAGAGGCGGCGAATTGGATCTGGTCATGCTAGATGGCGATACAGTAGTATTCGTCGAAGTACGCTATCGCCAGTACGGGCAATGGGGTGGTGCACTGGAAAGCATCGATGCACGCAAGCGCCAACGCGTGGTTCTGGCAGCCGAGCATTTTCTCCATCGGTACCCTCAATGGGCCGAGCACCCCTGCCGCTTCGATGTCGTGGCCGTGGAAGGCAATCAGCCTTCACCGCCTGGCACGCATTGGATCAAGAATGCCTTCGATAGCTGAACACCGCTTGCGGCCAAGCGCCGCCCTTTTCCGCACCACGCTTCATGGCCGGCCGGCCAGGCTCTAACGCCTGCCCTGCCCTTAAGGTTAATCTGATGGACATGCAATCCCGAATCCGCCGCCTGTTCCAGGCCAGCATCGACGCCAAGCTCCAGGCCATGGACGTACTGGCCCCTCACATCGAGCTCGCAAGCCAGGTCATGGTCAATGCGATGCTCTGCGACGGCAAGGTACTGGCCTGTGGCAACGGCGGGTCGGCAGCTGATGCTCAGCACTTTTCCTCTGAGATGCTCAACCGCTTCGAGCGCGAACGCCCTGGCCTTCCGGCCATCACGCTCACTGCCGACACCTCTACGTTGTCGTCCATCGCCAACGACTACAGCTACAACGAAGTCTTCTCGAAACAGATCCGCGCCCTGGGCCACGCCGGCGATGTGCTTCTGGCGATCTCCACCAGCGGCAACTCCGCCAATATCATCCAGGCCATTCAGGCAGCCCACGATCGCGACATGACTGTGGTCGCCCTGACAGGGCGGGATGGGGGCGGCATGGCATCGCTGCTATTGCCAGAAGACGTGGAAATCCGTGTACCCTCGCAGGTGACGGCTCGCATCCAGGAAGTCCACCTGCTGGCGATCCATTGCCTGTGTCACCTGATCGACAGTCAATTGTTCGGGAGTGAAGAATGACCCCTAGCCGCATCGGCCTGCTGGCCATCACCCTTTGCGCCGCACTCAGCGGCTGCACCTCGGTTCTGACCGCCACACGTGACGATGGCATTACCGATGACCGTGGCACCCGCACATTGGGCAGCAAGATAGATGACTCGCTCATCGAAACCAAAGTGGGGGTGAATATCTCCAAGGCCAGCCCTGACCTGGCCGAAGGTTCACATATCGTGGTCAGTAGCTACAACGGCGTCGTGCTCGTCGCCGGCCAGACCCCCCGCGAAGATCTCAAACAACTGGCCGGGCAAGTAGCTGGTCAGGTTCAGAAGGTTAAAACCGTTCACAACGAGCTTCAGGTGATTCAGCCTTCTTCGCTCCTGGCGCGCAACAACGACGCTTGGCTCACCACCAAGATCAAGTCGCAGATGTTCGCGGACAACAGCATCCCAGGCTCACGCATCAAGGTGATCACCGAAAACGGCATCGTCTATTTGCTGGGCTTGGTCACTCAGCAGGAAGCCACTCGCGCGACCAACCTGGTTCAGGGTGTCAGCGGGGTGCAGCGCATTGTGAAGCTATTCGAATATATCAACTGATTAGCGCCACGCCGGCCAAAAACGACAATGCCAGTCAGTTGAGCTGACTGGCATTGTCGCTTCTGCACCAGATTAAGCAGCAGGCTCAAACCTGAGACCCGCCACCACAACCTGCCTGCCTCGGAAGGCCGCCTCTTTTACTTCACCACTTTCAAGCTCGGCTTGCCGCTGGGCCGAGGCGGCTGTGGCGGGCTGGGCTCGTCATCAGACCCCTGCTCCTCATCACCCAGCACCTCATCATCCTCAAGCACCGGCTCAAGCTCAAACACCATACCCTGGCCGTTCTCACGAGCGTAGATACCCAGAATGGCTTCAACCGGCACAAAAAGGCTGTGCGTAACACCGCCGAAACTGCCTTCGAAACTGACAGCCTTGTTGTCCATGTGCAAATGCCGAATAGCACTCGGCGACACGTTCAGGACGATTTGACCGTCGCTGGCGTAGCCTTGCGGCACCTGTACCTGCGGGTGCTCGGTAGTCACAAGCAAATGTGGGGTGCATTCGTTGTCGACGATCCACTCGTACAACGCACGGACGAGATAAGGGCGGCTCGAGTTCATAAAGGCTCCTGAAATTAGCGCATTTCTCGCTCAGCCGCAGATAGGCTGGCCCTGAAGGCCTCACGGGCGAACTGGCGATCCATATAGTCAAGCAAGGGCTTTGCCGGGCGCGGTAGCTCGATACCCATCGAAGGCAAACGCCACAGGATGGGTAGAAGGCAGCAATCGACCAAGCTGAAGTCTTCACTTAGAAAGAAGGGTTTGTCGGCAAACAGGGGAGACACCCCGGTCAGGCTTTCACGCAACTGCTTGCGCATATCAGCCCTGGCCTTTTCAGGCGTTCGCACATCAAGCAGCGGATCAACCAACGAGCACCAATCACGCTGAATCCGATGCATCAGCAGGCGGCTGTTGCCTCGGGCGACCGGGTAGACCGGCAACAACGGCGGATGGGGATAACGCTCATCGAGGTATTCCATCACCACCATCGGCTCATACAGCGCCAAGTCGCGGTCGACCAAGGTCGGGACGCCGCCGTAAGGGTTAGCCTCGGCCAGCGCCGTAGGCAGGCGCCCAGGTACTACATCGATGATTTCAGCGCCGACCTGTTTCTCGGCCAGCACGATGCGCACACGGTGAGAATAATGATCGGCAGGGTCGGAGAAACAGGCTAACCGGTTGGTCGCGCCCATGCGGCCCTCCACGATAAACATTTGAACAAAAGCACCCAGAGGCGCTGGCAATAAGGGCGAATCTTACACTATTGCGCCCCACCCCGCCTTATTACGACGTTTGCCCGGCTCCAAAATGCAGAAACCCGGCACAAGGGCCGGGTTTCTGTACAAGCCAGAGGCTTGAAGGCAGCGAATTAACGCTTGGAGTATTGCGGACGCTTACGCGCTTTACGCAGACCGACCTTCTTACGCTCAACTTCACGGGAGTCGCGGGTAACGTAGCCAGCCACGCGCAGGGCTTTGCGCAGGGACTCGTCGTACGCCATCAGCGCGCGAGTGATACCGTGACGGATCGCACCGGCCTGGCCGCTTACACCGCCGCCAGCTACGGTAACGTAGATGTCGAACTTTTCAGTGTTTTCGGTCAGTTCCAGAGGCTGGCGAACCACCATCCGAGCGGTCTCACGACCGAAGAAGGTGTCCAGCGGACGGTTGTTGATCGAGATCTTGCCAGTGCCTGGGCGCAGGAAGACGCGAGCGGTTGCGGTCTTGCGACGGCCAGTGCCGTAATTTTGAGTCGCCGACATAGTGAACTATTCCGTTAAATCTTCAGTTCTTGGGGCTGCTGAGCGGTGTGAGGGTGGTTGGCACCCGCGTAGACCTTCAGCTTACGGTACATGTCGCGACCCAGCGGGTTCTTAGGCAGCATGCCTTTGACCGCGGTTTCGATAACACGCTCAGGGGCCTTGTCGATCAACTTCTCGAAGTTGATTTCCTTGATACCGCCCGGGAAGCCGGAGTGGGAGTAGTACATTTTGTCGGAAGACTTGGCACCGGTGACTCGCACCTGCTCGGCATTGATCACGACGATGTAGTCGCCGGTGTCAACGTGAGGGGTGTACTCAGCCTTGTGCTTGCCGCGCAGGCGACGAGCGATTTCGGTGGACAGACGACCCAGGGTCTGGCCAGCGGCGTCGACGACGAACCAGTCGCGCTTTACTGTTTCCGGTTTAGCAGTAAAAGTTTTCATTCTTTATAGCCTCAGGGGCCGCCCTGCAAAAATAGACGGCGGAGCTTACTGAATAGTGCTTGCTTTGACAAGTCAAAGGCAGCCGAAGCCAGACGCAATTTGGGGGCTCGGGTCGGTGCGTCGACGTACGGCGTCTCTTACCGGGGGTGCATCACTTCCGCCCATAAAGAGCTGGCGAATTATCCGGATTTTTCTGCAAATGGCAAGCCTTGCCAGGGATCACTGGACAACCCCGCCCAAACATAAGACGATCTGGCCGCAACGTGACCACTATCACCTACAAGAACAACAGCCATGACCATCTTCACACCTTCGCTGCGCCGGGTCAGCATCCTGGCCACCGACAAGGTCTTCGCCTCCACCCTCATGCAGGCCAAGGACTTCTTTCACCTGGCGGCCCTGCGCCATAGCCTGAACCTCGACCAAGGGCTCAAGCCGGCCTTCGACATCCTGCTCTGCAGCCCGGACGGCCAGCCTGTCGATACGTTCAGCGGCGTGCGCGTGGACGTCGACGGCGGCCTTGCCGACACCGACGTGATCATCCTCCCAGCCTTCTGGGAGAGCTTCGAAAAGCTCCTGGAACGCTACCCGCAGGTGGTGCCTTGGCTGAAAGCCCAGCACGCGCGGGGCGCGGTATTCTGCGGCGAGGCCAGCGGGGTGTTCTGGCTGGCCGAGGCGGGCCTGCTCGATGACTGTGAAGCCACCACCTACTGGCGGTTCTTCGACAGCTTCAGCCAGCGCTTCCCCAAGGTGAAACTCAACCCGGACAAACACCTGACCGATGCCGGCAACCTGTATTGCGCCGCCGGCATGACCTCTGCCAGCGACCTCTACATTCACCTGATCGAACGCTTCTGTGGCCTGCGCGTGGCGCAGGGAGTAGCGCGCGATATTCTGTTCGAAGTACAGCGCAACTACTCCCCAGGGCGAATCGGCTTCGGCGGCCAGAAGCTACATCACGACCCGGCGATCCTGCAGATCCAGCAATGGCTCGAGGAGCACTACTCGGAGAAATTTCGTTTCGAAGACGTCGCGCGCGACCATGGGATGAGCATTCGTAACTTCATGCGGCGCTTTCATACCGCCACGGGCGACAAGCCACTGCACTATCTGCAGCGCCTGCGCATCGAGACTGCCCGCAGCCTGCTTTCGACCACACGGCGCAGCGTCAAGGCGATCAGCTACGAGGTAGGCTACGACGACGCCAGCTTCTTCGCCAGGCTGTTCCGCCAGCACACCGGCCTGACCCCGCATGCCTACCGCCAGCAATTGATGCCGGCGGGCGCAGCCTGAGGCACAACCCAGCTCAGGGCTTGTGAGCCCTGGCCAGGAACTCGTGGGATTGCATTTCCAGCAGGCGGCTCAAGGTGCGCTGAAACTCGAAGTTCAGGCGCCCACCGGAATACAGGTCCTTGAGCTCGACCTCGGCGGAAATGATCAGCTTGACGTTACGGTCGTAAAACTCATCGACCATGTTGATGAAACGCCGTGCGATGTCGTCGGTGGTCACGCTCATCTGCTCAACCTCGCTGAGCAGCACCGCGTGGTAGATCTTGCCCAGCTCGATGTAATCGTTCTGGCTGCGCGGGCCGTCGCACAGGTTGCGAAACTCGAACCAGGCGACATCATCACAGGTACGCAGCGCTTTGATCTCGCGGTTCTCGATCATCAGTACGTCGTTCTCCACGACCTTTTTCGAGTCGGCCGTCAGCGCCCGGAAGCTCTCACGCATGCTGCGCTCGGCCGCTTCATCCAGCGGGTAGTGAAACAGCTCGGCTTGCTCCAGGTGGCGCAGGCGGTAATCCACACCACTGTCGACATTGACCACCTCGGTGTTCTGCTTGATCAGCGCGATGGCGGGCAGGAAGCGCGCGCGTTGCAAGCCGTCCTTGTAAAGGCCGTCGGGTACGATGTTGGAGGTGGCCACCAGCGTAACACCGTGCTTGAACAGTTCCTCCATCAAAGTACCCAGGATCATCGCGTCGGTGATATCCGAGACGAAGAACTCATCGAAACAGATCACCCGCGACTCCTGTGCGAAGCGCTTGGCGATCACGGTGAGGGGGTTCTTCTCGCCGCCGAGGGTCTTGAGCTCCTCGTGCACCCGCTTCATGAAGCGGTGAAAGTGCGTTCGGGTTTTTTCCTGAAACGGCAAGGCATCGAAGAAGGTATCGACCAGGTAGGTCTTTCCGCGGCCCACTCCACCCCAGAAGTACAGGCCCTTGACCGGCACTGCATCTTTCTTTCCGAACAGCTTGCCGAACAGCCCGGCCTTTGCCGACTGCGCAGCGATCAGGTCATCGTATAGCCGCTGCAGGTGGCGAACGGCCTGCTCTTGAGCGGCGTCATGAAAAAAGTCAGGACGCTTGAGGTCCTCTTGGTATCGTTCTAGGGGGGTCATATTCTTGAACAAGGCGATCAAAACCGGGGCCGTCACTTTAAAGGCGGCCCGGGCTGCGCGCAATCACACGTGCGGCAAGTCGTCGCGTCAGGCCTGCGGTGCCAAGGCCTCGTGCAACGCCTGGATACCGGCATCGCGCGCGGGCTCATCGGCAAAGGCCGGGCTCACCGCCACACACTCCCCTTCAAGCCACAGGCCGAAAGCCAGGCCGTCGGCGCGCACATCCAGCTCGCCGCCCTGTTGCAGCTGCTTGCTGACCGCCCCTGCTGCCTTGCCATCGGCAAAGCTACGCGATAACAGCAGTTGCGAGCCGTCAGCGGCCAGCAGCCTGAAGCGGAAGCTACCGTCAGCATCGCGGAAGCTGACGAAACGCGCGGCCTTGCTGGCTTTTTTCTTTTCGCCGGTGGCGAGGGCGACCTGGCCCTTGAACGAGCGCAAGCCAACCGCCTCGCGCAGCGTCTGCAGAAAGGGCGTGGCGCTCTTGCGCGCCTTGGCGGCGCCCTGCTGCAGGATGTCTTCGAGCTCGTCAGGGCGTGCCATCAGCTGAATGTAGCGTTCGCGAGGCTGGGCAAGCTCGGCATCGAGCAGCTCGAACAGCCGCTGCTTGGCCTCGCCCCAACCCAGGCCGTCGACCAGTTCTGCACGAAAGGCCGCCGCCTGCTCACGGCTGGCGAAGGCGCTGTAGAGCGTGAACAGGTGCGAAGCGTCAGGATCTTTGGGTTCGCCCGGTAGGCGGGAATCGGTGACGATGCGGGCAATGCTGTCCTTGAGCTGCTTGGCACCGGCGAACAGCGGGATGGTGTTGTCGTAGCTTTTCGACATCTTGCGGCCATCCAGGCCCGGCAAAGTGGCGACACTTTCTTCGATCAGCGCCTCGGGCATCACGAAGAAGTCCTTGCCATTACCGAACAGGTGGTTGAAGCGCGCGCCGATATCGCGCGCCATCTCCACGTGCTGGATCTGGTCACGGCCTACCGGGATTTTGTGGGCATTGAACATGAGGATGTCTGCTGCCATCAGAACAGGATAGCTGAACAGCCCCATAGTCACGCCCGCATCCGGCTCCTCGCCCTGCTCCAGGTTTTTGTCCACTGACGCTTTGTAGGCATGCGCACGGTTGAGCAGGCCCTTGCCGGCCACACAGGTCAGCAGCCAGGTCAACTCTGTGATCTCGGGGATGTCGGACTGCCGGTAGAAGGTCACGCGCTCTACGTCCAGGCCCGCAGCCAGCCAAGTCGCCGCGATTTCCTGGCGCGAACGCAGGATACGCGCCGGGTCGTCGCACTTGATCAGCGCGTGGTAATCAGCGAGGAAATAGAAGGAGTCAGCGTCGCTCTGGCGGCTGGCGACGATGGCGGGGCGGATGGCGCCAGCGTAGTTGCCCAGGTGCGGGGTGCCGGTGGTGGTGATGCCGGTAAGAATACGGGTGGTCATGTTCGGATCGATCGTTCAGGAAGCCAGGCGGGGCAAGACCAGATCCTTCAGATCCGTCAGCTTGCCGTGAAAGAAGTGGCCGCATTCTGCCACTTTCAGGAGTTCATGGGGGCGAGAAAGCTGCTCGGACCAGTCGTAAACCGCCTGGGGCTCGACCACTTCATCGGCCTCGGGCTGAATCACCGTCATCGGCACCTGCGCGGGCAGCGCGTGCTCAGCGCTCAGCCGCATGACCGCGGGCGCGCACATGAACAGGTGCGATAGCGCCGCTCCGCTGCGCTCCAACCGCCCCGCCAGCGCTGCGGCCACGAAGCCGCCGAAGGAGAACCCCAACAGGGTCAGAGGCACCCCTGGGTGCTTGATGCGCAGCCAGTTGGCGGCCGCCTGGGCGTCGTCAACCTCGCCGCTGCCCATGTCATGGGTGCCGGCGCTGCTGCCAGTGCCACGATAGTTGAAACGAAGTGTAATAAAGCCGGCGTCACGAGCGGTGCGCTGAAGAGTGGAGATCACCTTGTTGAGCATCGTCCCACCCTGTACCGGGTTGGGATGGCACAACAGCGCAATGCCACGGGCGTCGGGCACTTCCAGATACAAGGCTTCGAGCTGGCCCACGGGGCCATCGAGCATCAAAGGGTTTTCGCGGATCAGCAAGGGGGAGCTCCGTGACCCTTTGTGGGGTCTATTCGTCTAGCTGTTGGATTATGCCTGGCATATCTGCCAACCTATTGCCGGCCCTGCCGTGTACAGGCCCGGCGCAAGCCGTTAACGTAAAGCAAAGCCGTTTATAGAGGAAGGACTCGTGGAACTCTCGCTTTTAGTTTGGTTGCTCCCGACGCTGGCCTTGGTGGTGGGTGTCGTGATCGGTTTCCTCATTGCCCGCCTCGCACCGAACGCTGTGCCCAGCAGCACCCAGCGGCAGCTGGATGACATCCAGGAAAAGTTCGACAACTACCAGCATGAGGTGGTCACCCACTTCAACAGCACGGCGATCCTGGTCAAGAAGCTCACCCAGAGCTACCAGGAAGTGCAGGAGCATCTGGCCGAAGGCGCCGATCGCCTGGCCACCGACGACTTGACCCGCCAGCGCCTGCTTGCAGCCCTGCACCCAGAGGCAGCCCCAGTGCGGGACCGCGAGCGCCTGAGCCGCCCGCTCAGCGATGAAGTTCCGAAGGATTACGCGCCCAAGGCGCCTGACTCGCCCGGCATGCTCGATGAGCAGTACGGTTTGAAACGCAAATGAAAACGGGGCCGAAAGGCCCCGTTCTCGTTTATGCTCGCCGCGTGGCAAGCCGCCCTCCCCCGGTGTTGAACTGCATCGAGCCTTAGGTGGGAGGCCGGCTTGCCGGGCGGTGGGCGGCTGCTAAACCGCGCCGCGCTGGCGCAGAACGTCCAGCACCGCCTTCACACCCTCTTCGACGCTCACCGACTGGGTATCGATGACCAGGTCCGCATTGAGCGGTACGTCATAGGGGAAAGAATCGCCCGGGATGTTATCCCCGCCAGCAGCGTACAGCCCCTGCGGGTCGCGCTGGGCGCAGATCGAAGGCGAAGCCTGTACGTACACGGTAATCACCCGCTCCGGCCCGATCAGCGCACGGGCCTGTTCGCGGCCTTCGGCATCCGGGGCGACGAACGCCGCCAGCGTAATGAGCCCGGCCTCGTTGAACTGGCGCGCCACATGTGCAGCACGGCGCCAGTTCTCGGTGCGGCCTGCGCGGTCCTGCGGCAAGCCCTTGTTCAGGTCATGGCGCAGGTTTTGGCCATCGAGCACGTATACCGCACGCCCCATGTCGAACAGGCGCCGTTCGAGTGCATAGGCCAGGGTGCTCTTGCCCGCCCCAGAGAGGCCGGTGAACAGCACAGTGGCCGGCTGCTGGCCGAAACGCAGTGCGCGCTCACCGGTGGCGACGTGTGCGCCCTTGCCGTGCCCAGCCGCCGTACCGTGCGGCACCACTGGCGGGGCGATGATCATGCCGGCGCCAACGGTGCCATTGGTGAGGCGGTCGATCACGATGAAGGCACCGGTGGTACGGTTGCTTTCATAGCCGTCCAGGGCGATGGCGGCGTCGAGGCTGACCTTGACCCGGCCAATCTCGTTGAGCTTGAGCTGGCTGGCTTGGTTCTTCTCCAGGGTATTCACATCCACCTGGTGCATGATCCCGGCGATCGACCCTGGTACGTAGCTGGTGGCGCGCTTGATGTCGTATTTCTTGCCCGGCAGCATGGGCTCTTCAGCCATCCATACCAGCATGGCCTCGAACTGGTCGGCAACAGGCGGCACGTTATCGGCGTGAACCAACAGGTCGCCACGAGAGATGTCGATCTCGTCTTCCATGGTCAACGTCACGGCCTGGCCGGGGCCGGCCTGTTCCAATTCACCTTCGAAGGTGACGATGGACTTGACCCGGCTGCTCTTGCCCGAAGGCAATACGACGACTTCATCGCCTTTGTGCACGACACCGCTGGCCAAGGTCCCGGCAAAGCCACGGAAGTTGAGGTTCGGGCGGTTGACGTACTGCACCGGGAAGCGCAGGTCGGTCAGGTTGCGATCGGCTGCCACCTCCACGGTTTCGAGGATGTCCATCAGCGTGGGGCCTTCGTACCACGGCGAGCGCTCGCTGCGGTTGACCACGTTGTCACCCTTGAGGGCCGACATTGGCACGAAATGCAGGGTTGTGGGAGCCAGGCCTATGGCCTCGGCGAACGCCAGGTAGTCGGCCTGGATGGCATCGAACACGCCTTGATCGAAACCTTTGAGGTCCATCTTGTTGATGGCCACCACAATGTGCTTGATCCCAAGCAGGCTAGCGATATAGCTGTGGCGGCGGGTCTGGGTCTGCACGCCGTAGCGCGCATCGACCAGGATGATCGCCAGGTCACAGGTGGATGCACCGGTGGCCATGTTGCGGGTGTACTGCTCATGGCCGGGCGTATCGGCGATGATGAACTTGCGACGGGCCGTGGAGAAGTAACGGTAGGCCACATCGATGGTGATGCCCTGCTCACGCTCGGCCTGCAGGCCATCGACCAGCAGCGCCAGGTCGACTTCCTCACCGGTGGTGCCGGATTTTTTCGAATCCCGTGTAATCGCCTCGAGGTGGTCCTCGTAGATCATCTTGGAGTCGTGCAGCAGGCGCCCGATCAGGGTGCTCTTGCCGTCGTCGACGTTGCCACAGGTGAGAAAGCGCAGCAGCTCTTTACGCTCGTGCTGGGCCAGATAAGCGAGGATGTCTTCGCTGATCAGATCGGATTGGTGCGACATGATGAAAAACCCTGAAGTTTAGAAGTAGCCCTGGCGTTTCTTGTCTTCCATCGAGCCTGCGGCATCGTGGTCGATGACCCGGCCCTGGCGCTCGGACGTACGCGTCAGCAACATTTCCTGAATGATGTCGGTCAGGGTATCGGCTTCGGATTCCACCGCACCGGTCAGCGGATAGCAGCCCAGGGTACGGAAGCGGACCTTCTTGTTGACGATGCGCGCTTTCTCTTCATCGCTCAGGTACTCGAGGATGCGGTCGTCGTCGATCATCAGCAGGGTGCCGTTCTTTTCGATCACCGGCCGTTCGGCGGCGAAGTACAGCGGCACGATCGGGATCCCTTCGAGGTAGATGTATTGCCAGATATCCAGCTCGGTCCAGTTCGACAGGGGGAAGACACGGATCGACTCGCCCTTGTTGACCTTGCCGTTGTAGATGTTCCACAGCTCGGGGCGTTGGTTTTTCGGGTCCCAGCGGTGTTTGCTGTCACGGAAGGAATACACGCGCTCCTTGGCGCGCGACTTCTCTTCATCACGGCGGGCGCCACCGAAGGCTGCATCGAAACCGTACTTGTCCAGCGCCTGCTTCAGGCCCTGGGTTTTCATGATGTCGGTGTGCTTGGAGCTACCGTGCGTGAACGGGTTGACGTTCTGCTCAACGCCTTCCGGGTTGATGTGGACCAGCAGGTCGAGGTTCATGTCCTTGACCATTTGGTCGCGGAACTTGTACATCTCCTGGAATTTCCAGCGGGTATCGACGTGCAGCACCGGAAACGGCAGCTTGCCTGGGAAAAAGGCTTTGCGCGCCAGGTGCAGCATCACGGCCGAATCCTTGCCGATCGAATACAGCATCACCGGGTTGTCGAACTCGGCGGCCACTTCACGAATGATGTGGATGCTTTCCGCCTCCAACTGTTTGAGGTGCGTCAGTTTGTCGACCATGGCTACTCACGGGTAAAGGCTTTACGTTATGACGGCCGGCGGGCCGTGTTCGAACGGCGCACTTTATCACAGGCCCTGTGTATATCCAGGCGAGGGGTTAGACCGGAAAGGCATTAGCATATGCCGGCTGGTTTCGCCCTCAAATGGGGTTGGGGCAGTCGATGAACACATGCTCCACGGCGAAGCGCCGCGCCAGGTATTCACCCAGTGCCTGCACCCCGTAGCGCTCGGTGGCGTGGTGCCCGGCTGCGATGAACGACACCCCGTTCTCGCGAGCGCTGTGGTAGGTCTGCTCGGACGCTTCACCCGTGAGATACAGGTCGACGCCCGCGGCGATGGCCTGGTCGATATACCCCTGCCCGCCGCCGCTGCACCAGCCAATACGCTGCACGGCCCGCTTGCCCTCCACCAGCAACGGTGCACGGCCCAGCACCCTCTCCACGCGCGCAGCGAACTCCTGAGCACTGACAGGCTCCGGCAACGCGCCGGCCAGCCCCACCACTCGCGGGTTGGCAGGGTCTAGCGGCCCCTCGACCTCGATGCCCAGGTGCAGCGCCAGTTGAGCGTTGTTGCCTACCTCCGGATGTACATCCAGTGGCAGGTGATAGGCCAGCAAGCTGATGTCGTGCCGCAATAATGCCTTGAGGCGGCGCTGTTTCATCCCCGTGATGCAGGGGTTCTCGCCCTTCCAGAAATACCCGTGGTGCACCAGCAGCAGGTCGGCGCGAGCCTCGATCGCGGCGTCTACCAGCGCCTGGCTGGCGGTCACACCGCTGACGATGCGCATCACTTGGGGCCGCCCCTCGACCTGCAGGCCGTTGGGGCAGTAGTCCTGGATGCTCGCCGCGTTGAGATAGCGGTCCGCTTCCTGAACCAGGGTATCGAGTGCTACGGCCATGGGAAGTCTCCGGAAAAAGGCTCTGCCAGGGGCGCCAAGCGCCCGTATAATGCCGGCCATTATGCGGTGCGCAAGCCCCGCCCCGCCAACCCTTCGGAACTGCTCCATGTTCAAGGCATTACGCTATCTTGGCTGGCCCCTGCTCACCGGTGTGCTGTTCGCGCTGCTGATCATCTTTCGCTTCCCGCAGTGGGTGGGGTTGCCCAGCCAGGATGTGAACCTGCAGCAAGCGCCGCAGACCGCCACCGTCACCCAGGGCCCGGTCTCCTACGCCGACGCCGTTGCTGCGGCCGCCCCTGCGGTGGCCAACCTCTACACCACCAAACAGGTGAACAAGACCTCGCATCCGTTGTTCGAAGACCCGCAATTCCGTCGCTTCTTCGGAGACAACATGCCCCGCCAGCGCCGCTGGGAGTCAAGCCTGGGCTCGGCGGTGATCATGAGCCCGGAAGGCTACCTACTGACCAACAACCACGTCACCAGTGGTGCCGAGCAGATCGTGGTGGCGCTCAAGGATGGCCGTGAAACCCTGGCACGGGTGATCGGCAGCGACCCGGAAACCGACCTTGCAGTCCTGAAGATCGACCTGAAGAACCTGCCATCGATCACCATCGGCAGCTCCGACAACATTCGCATCGGCGATGTGGCGCTGGCCATTGGCAACCCCTTCGGCGTCGGCCAAACCGTGACCATGGGCATCATCAGCGCCACCGGCCGCAACCAGCTAGGCCTGAACACGTACGAAGACTTCATCCAGACCGACGCGGCGATCAACCCGGGCAACTCCGGTGGCGCGCTGGTCGATGCCAACGGCAACCTCACGGGCATCAATACCGCGATCTTTTCCAAGTCAGGCGGCTCCCAAGGCATTGGCTTCGCCATTCCGACCAAGCTGGCTCTGGAGGTGATGAAGTCGATCATCGAGCACGGCCAGGTGATCCGCGGTTGGCTCGGCATCGAAGTCCAGCCGCTGACCCCCGACCTGGCACAGTCCTACGGAATGAAGGACAAGCCCGGGATCGTGGTATCAGGTGTGTTCAAAGGCGGCCCGGCGCAAAAGGCTGGCTTGCAGCAGGGTGATGTCATCGTGGCAATCAATGGCGAGCCTGCCGCCGACGGGCGCAAGTCGATGAACCAGGTCGCCCGCACGCATCCCGGTGAGCGCATTGGTATCGAGGTAATGCGTAACGGTAAATCGTTGAAGCTGACTGCCGAGATCGGCCTGCGCCCGCCGCCAGCACCGGCGGCGAACCCAGAGCAGGGTCAGGACCAGAACTAGGGCCGGCGCGCGCCGCGCCAGCCGATTACCGGCATGCGGCGGCGACGATCAGTGCCTTCATCTCGGCCACGGCGGCTGGGAAGCCAACGAACAATGCATGGGCCACCAACGCGTGGCCGATGTTCAGTTCGTTGATGCCCGCGATGGCGGCGACCGCCTCCACATTGTGATAGTGCAAGCCATGGCCGGCATTGACGATCAGCCCCTGCTGCAGGCCTAACGCCACCCCGTCGGCAATGCGCTTGAGCTCTGCGGCTTCTTCGCCGGGCGTATGGGCATCGGCGTAACGGCCGGTGTGAAGTTCGATCGCCGGCGCACCTACCGCTCGCGAAGCTTCGATTTGCCGCGGGTCGGCGTCGATGAACAGCGAAACCTCGCTGCCAACCGCACTTAAACGTTGCACGGCTGCTTCGATACGAGCGCGTTGCCCGGCGACATCCAGCCCGCCTTCGGTGGTGAGCTCCTGGCGAGTCTCGGGCACCAGGCACACATGGGCCGGGCGCAGGCGCTCGGCGAACGCGAGCATCTCCTCGGTCACGCCCATCTCGAAGTTCATGCGGGTTTGCAGCACATCCTTGAGCAGCAGCACGTCGCGATCCTGGATATGCCGGCGATCTTCGCGCAGGTGCACGGTGATGCCATCGGCGCCAGCCTGCTCGGCGTCCAGCGCCGCCTTGACCGGGTCAGGGTAGCGAGTGCCGCGGGCTTGGCGCAGGGTGGCGACATGATCGATGTTCACGCCCAGCAGGATGCGATTGGTGTTGGTCACGACGGGTCTCCTGTGTGTCGAGCGCACAGGATATCAGGGCTTGCGGAACAGTTCGCGGCTCACCAGCGGGCGGCCGCCCAGATGGGCAGCCAACGCCTGGCGCATCAGCCGCTTGGCAGCGGCCAAGGCACCAGGGGCTTCCCAATTCACTTCAGCCATCGCCAACAGATGCTGGCCGTCGAACACTCCCGGCTGGAACGCCGGCACCGGCTCGAGCCCGGCCTCCGGCCTGAGGCAATATAACCGGCCGGCCTCTATAGGTTCGCCATGCACGTCCTGATCCAGAGCGAAGGCGTATCCCAGTTCGTCGAGCAACCGCCACTCGAAACTGCGCAACAGCGGCTCCAGGCCTCGACCTTCAGCCAGTGCCTGCAAGGTCAGGCAGTAATGCTCGTACAGCGCGGGCTGCGCCACCTCCGCTGGCAGCAGGCGCACCAGCAGCTCGTTGAGGTACAGGCCGCTGAACAACGCATCGCCCAGCAGCCAATGGCCGTTGCCCATCGGCTCCATGCGGCCTACGGTGCGTAATTCGCCGCGCCCGCGCAGCTCCACCTCCAAGGGCACGAAGGGGCGCGCCAGGCTACCCACCTTGCCGCGAGCGCTGCGCAGCACGCCACGCACAACGCCCTGCGCCGACATGAAGTCGACCAGGGCACTGGTTTCACGATAAGGGCGGGTGTGCAGCACATACGCCTGGCGAGTATCGACAAGGCTCATGCGCGCGAGGGATCAGTCCGTGTATCCCAGCGAACGCAGGGCGCGCTCGTCGTCAGACCAGCCACCCTTTACCTTCACCCACAGGTTGAGCATCACCTTGGCGTCGAACAGGGTTTCCATGTCCTTGCGCGCTTCGGTGCCCAGGCGCTTGATGCGCTCACCCTTGTCACCGATGATGATTTTTTTCTGGCCGTCCCGCTCTACCAGAATCAGCGCATGGATGTGCAAGGTACGGCCCTGCTGCTTGAACTCTTCGATTTCGACGGTGACCTGGTACGGAAGCTCGGCGCCCAGCTGGCGCATGATTTTCTCGCGCACCAACTCGGCGGCCAGGAAGCGGCTGCTGCGGTCGGTGATCTGGTCGTCTGGGAAGAAATGCTCACCTTCAGGCAGCAAGTTGCCGATCACGGCCTCGAGGCTATCGAGGTTGTGCCCTTGCTGGGCGGAAATCGGCACGATCTGAGCCTTGGGCAACTGCTCCTGCAACCATTGAAGGTGAGGAATGAGGTCGGCCTTGTCGTCCATGCGGTCGACCTTGTTGACCGCCAGAATCAAAGGCCCTTCCACGTACTGGACGCGTTCGAGCACCAGTTGATCCTCGTCGGTCCAGCGGGTACGGTCGACGACGAAGATCACCACGTCGACGTCCTTCAAGGCAGCCGACGCGGTCTTGTTCATATAGCGGTTCAGGGCCTTGTCATTGGCCTTGTGCATACCGGGGGTATCGACATACACCGCCTGCACCGGGCCTTCGGTCTTGATGCCAAGCATGGTGTGGCGAGTGGTCTGGGGCTTGCGCGAGGTGATCGCCAGCTTCTGGCCAAGGATGTGGTTGAGCAAGGTGGACTTGCCCACGTTCGGCCGACCAACGATGGCCACGTAGCCGCAGCGGGTAGGGGTATCACTCATGGTTGCCATTCTCCACGCCCAGGGCGATCAGCGCCGATGCGGCGGCCACTTGCTCGGCGATACGCCGGCTGGCACCTTGGCCGCGGCTTTTTTCGTTTAGCAGCACCACTTCGCATTCGACGAAGAAGGTGCGGCAGTGCGGCTCACCCTGGATATCGACCACCTCGTATTTGGGCAGATCGCAACCACGCGACTGCAGAAACTCCTGCAGCCGGGTTTTGGGGTCTTTGTTGGT
Source organism: Pseudomonas sp. URIL14HWK12:I12 (assembly GCF_003097135.1). Taxonomy (GTDB): domain Bacteria; phylum Pseudomonadota; class Gammaproteobacteria; order Pseudomonadales; family Pseudomonadaceae; genus Aquipseudomonas. Next base: position 187,589 of record NZ_QEQL01000002.1, on the reverse strand, counting down.
ATCGACCAGGGTCAGGCGCTCGAACTCACCCGCCAGCCAAGCCAGCACGCGGGCGCGAGCCACCTCCATGCCAGCATCCAGATAGATGGCGCCGATCAGCGCCTCCAGGGCATCGGCAAGGATCGACTCACGGCGGAAGCCGCCGCTCTTGAGTTCGCCGGAGCCCAGCCGCAGGTAGTCGCCCAATTCGAAGCCGCGGGCCAACACCGCCAGGGTTTCCCCCTTGACCAATCGTGCGCGCAGCCGGGAAAGCTGACCTTCACGGGCCTGCGGAAACCGCTCGTACAGCGCCTCCCCCACGACGAAATTGAGGATTGCATCGCCCAGAAACTCCAGGCGCTCATTGTTGCGCCCGGCAAAGCTGCGGTGCGTCAGGGCCAGGATCATCTGGTCCTGATCCTGGAAGGTGTGGCCGAGCTGTCGCTCGAGCCGGCTTAACGAAACACTCACTGGCTGGTCACGCTCGTATCGTGCTTGAACACCAGAACCAGGTCGATATTGCCGGCCAGGTGTTCACGCTTTTCATAATTGAGATGGGCATTGATTACGCCACCTTGTTCTTCGACGACCAGCACCTGGTGGAGGTCCAGCCCGGAAATGCCATTGACGGTCAGGCCTCGCTGCACATGAGCAATGAAGTCGCCGGGGCCATCGAGGCGCTCATCCTTGTTGGCACCGGCGTTGTCCATCACCTTCTTCAGGGACCAGAAGTCCATGTAATGCGGTACCACCTTCAGCCCGATGGAGAACACGAAGGCCAGCAGTGCCAGGGCGAGAAGCCACCCAACGAGCGAAAGCCCCTGTTGACGCGCGACACTGTTCATCCTTGCCTCCGTGGCGCCAAGGCGCCGGTCACTTGATCATGCCGACCCGCAAGAACGAAGGGAAATGGCTGAACACCGGGCTCGGCCAGCTCATCCATATCGCGAACGCCTTGCCGACGATGTTTTCGTCCGGGACCATGCCCTGCATGTCACGAGGAATGCTGGGGTCATCCCAGTAGCGGCTATCGTTCGAGTTGTCGCGGTTGTCGCCCATCATGAAGTAATGCCCGGCGGGCACGGTCCACTGGCTGCCCGCCCTTGTCGGGCGTATGGCTTTGTGGATCAGGTGCTCGACATCGCCGATGCGCTCCTTGTACACAGCGATGTCTCCCAGTTCGGGGTCATAGGCCGTAGACAGTTGCTGGTCGGTGATCAATTGGCCATTGACGTACAGATGCTTGTCGTCAGTGTAGCGAATAGTGTCGCCCGGCAAGCCGATGACGCGCTTGATGTAGTTGACGCTCGGGTCGGAGGGGTAACGGAACACCATCACGTCGCCCCGGGCAGGCTGCCCAACCTCGATGACCTTCTTGTCGATCACCGGCAGGCGAATACCGTAGGCGAATTTATTCACCAGAATGTAATCGCCCACTTCCAGCGTCGGAATCATCGAGCCGGACGGAATCTGGAAGGGCTCGACCAGAAAAGAACGCAGCACGAAGACGATGAACAACACTGGGAAGAACGATTTGCCGTACTCCACCAGCACCGGCTCCTTGCCAAGCTTCTCCAGCACCTGCGGCTCGGGCTCGGCGACGCTGCCTTCATAGCGGGCGATCGCGGCCCGGCGCCGCGGCGCCAGGTAGACCAGGTCAAGCAGGCCGAGTACGCCACACACGGCTACGGCAATAACAAGCAACAGCGGTAGATTCAATGACGACATAGGACCTGATCATTCCAACCTGAGCACAGCAAGGAAGGCCTCTTGTGGAATCTCCACGTTGCCTACCTGCTTCATGCGTTTCTTGCCGGCCTTCTGCTTTTCGAGCAGTTTTCGTTTACGGCTTACATCGCCGCCGTAGCACTTGGCCAACACGTTCTTCCTGAGGGCCTTGACAGTGGTCCGGGCGATCACCTGGCCGCCAATGGCTGCCTGGATGGCCACATCGAACATCTGCCGAGGAATCAGCTCTTTCATCTTCTCGGTCAACGCACGCCCTTTGTAGTGGGCGTTGTCGCGGTGCACGATCAATGCCAACGCATCGACCTTGTCGCCGTTGATCAACACGTCCAGACGCACCAGGTTCGCCGACTGGTACCGATCGAAATGGTAGTCGAGCGATGCATAGCCACGGCTGGTGGACTTGAGGCGGTCGAAGAAGTCCAGCACCACTTCGTTCATCGGCAGGTCATAGCGCACTTGCACCTGGCTGCCGAGGAACTGCATGTCGCGCTGCACGCCGCGCTTTTCGATGCAGAGCGTAATCACGTTGCCCAGGTGTTCCTGTGGCACCAGGATGGTTGCCTGTACGATCGGCTCGCGGAAGTCCTCAACCGAAGACACATCCGGCAGCTTCGACGGGTTGTCGACGTAAATCGTTTCGCCGTTCTTGAGCTTGAGCTCGTAGATCACGCTTGGGGCGGTAGTGATCAGGTCGAGGTCGTACTCACGCTCCAGCCGCTCCTGGATGATCTCCATGTGCAGCATGCCAAGGAAGCCGCAGCGGAACCCGAAGCCCAGAGCGTCGGAGCTTTCCGGGGCGTACTGCAAGGAGGAGTCGTTGAGGGTGAGCTTCTGAAGCGCCTCGCGGAAATCCTCGAAGTCGTCGGAACTGGTAGGGAACAAGCCCGCGTATACCTGTGGCTGGATGCGCTTGAAGCCTGGCAACACGGCTACTTCGGGCGTGCTGGAAAGCGTCAGCGTGTCGCCCACCGGCGCACCGCCGATGTCTTTGATACTGGCAATGATAAAGCCCACTTCACCAGCCTTGAGCTCGGCGGTGCTGGTGTGCTTGGGCGTGAACACACCTACCGAGTCGACCAGGTGCACCTTGCCGGTGGACTTGACCAGGATCTTGTCGCCTTTCTTGACGCGGCCCTGGCGAACACGCACCAGCGAGACCACGCCCAGGTAGTTGTCGAACCAGGAGTCGATGATCAGCGCTTGCAGCGGCGCATCGATCTCGCCGGTAGGCGCCGGGATGACCTTCACCAGCTGCTCGAGCACTTCGATCACGCCCATGCCGCTCTTGGCGCTGCAGGGCACGGCATCGGTAGCATCGATGCCGATGATCTTTTCGATCTCGTCCTTCACCCGATCGGGTTCGGCCTGGGGCAGGTCCATCTTGTTGAGCACCGGCATCACTTCCAGCCCCTGCTCGATGGCGGTGTAGCAGTTAGCGACCGACTGTGCTTCAACGCCCTGCCCTGCATCGACCACCAACAGCGCGCCTTCGCAGGCCGCCAGCGAACGGCTGACTTCGTAAGTGAAGTCGACGTGGCCGGGGGTGTCGATGAAGTTCAGTTGGTAGGTCTTGCCGTCTTGCGCCTTGTAATTAAGCGTGACGCTGTGGGCCTTGATAGTGATGCCACGCTCGCGCTCCAGGTCCATGGAATCGAGCACCTGGGCTTCCATCTCGCGATCGGCCAGGCCACCGCACAGCTGGATGAAGCGGTCAGCCAGCGTCGACTTGCCGTGGTCGATGTGGGCAATGATGGAAAAGTTGCGGATATGGCTCAAATCACTCACGGATCAGCACTCGAAATGGCTTGGGGCCGGGCGCCCGACGAAAATAGCCGGGCATTGTAGCAGCTACAAGCTCGAAGCTGTAAGTCTGAAGCTGCAAGCAGCCAGGCGCCCGCTTGCAGCTTCAGAGTGGAGGCTTTTACTGCGCCAGCTTGAAGGTAATGAAGCTGGCGCGGCCCTGACGAACCACACGCATCGACACCGAGCGGTTTTTCGGCAGCGCCTTGGCAACCTCGGTGAACTGCTTGGCTGAGGTGACCGCCTGGTTGTTCAAGTGAGTGATGACATCGCCTGGCTGTAGGCCAATCAGCGCGGCCGGGCCGTCCTGAACGTCCTTGATCAGCACACCGTTCTGCACATCGAGCTGCTTTTTCTGATCGGCGGTCAGCTCGGCGACCGAAACGCCAAGGCGGTTGCTGTCGCGCTGGATCTGGCCGTCAGGGCCAGCGCTGGCGCCGTCTTCGCTGTCGTCATCCGGCAGCGCACCCACGGCGACCTCGATAGTGCGGTGCTTGCCTTCACGCACCACGTCGAGATTGGCCTTGGCACCAGCCTTCAGGCCGCCCACCAGATGGGGCAGGTCTGCAGACATGTTGATCGGCTGGCCATTGAGGCTGAGGATCACGTCACCGACCTGCAGGCCTGCCTTGGCGGCCGGGCCATCGGGCATCACTTGGGCCACCAGTGCACCCGCAGGCTTGTCGAGCCCGAAGGATTCAGCCAGGTCACGATTGACCTCCTGAATCACCACGCCCAGCCAGCCACGGTTGACCTTGCCACCCTTCTTCAACTGATCCGCCACATCCAGCGCCACATCGATCGGAATTGCGAAGGACAGCCCCATGAAGCCACCGGAGCGAGTGAAGATCTGCGAGTTGATGCCCACTACCTCGCCGTTCATGTTGAACAGCGGGCCACCAGAGTTGCCCGGGTTGATGGCCACGTCGGTCTGGATAAATGGCACATAGGAATCGTTCGGTAGGGTGCGCCCCTTGGCGCTGACGATGCCTTTGGTCACCGAGTGGTCGAAACCGAAAGGCGAACCGATGGCCAGGACCCATTCCCCAACCTTGAGCTTGTCGGAGTCGCCCAGCTTCACGGTGGGCAGGTCTTTGCCATCGATCTTGAGCAGAGCCACGTCGGTGCGAGGGTCGGTGCCGACCAGCTTGGCCTTGAGCTCGCTACGGTCGGAGAGACGCACTACGATCTCGTCGGCGTCTTGGATGACGTGATTGTTGGTCAGCACGTAGCCATCAGGGGAGATGATGAACCCCGAGCCCAACGACTGCGCCTCACGCTGGCGATCGCCACGAGGCGAACGATTGCGCGGCATGTTCCGCTCGAAGAACTCGCGGAACATCGGCGGCAGCCCTTCTAGGTCGGGCATCTGGCTGGACGCCACGCCACGGTCGGGGAGTTTCTGCGTGGTACTGATATTGACGACCGCCGGCGAAGCCTGCTCGACGAGGGTAGTGAAATCTGGCAACGCCTCAGCCTGTGCGGTAGCCAAGTGGCCCAGCATCAGCACAGCGGCGAACAGTGAGAGGTAGTGTTTCATGCGAGGTATCGACATACGGCTCCCGTGCACACGAGCGTGATTGAGCATTGGGGCCCGAGCCCCGAACGCATTGACCTAAAAAACAGGAGAGTTTGCAACAATAGCTTCGCACCTTTCATTTAGTGTTTTGCAACATGAAATGAATTTAAGGCCGCGCGCTTCGCCGATAGGTGGCGATCATTGCCTGGCCTGGGTTTCCAGAGGGTGCATCGACAGGGCAATTCGTTCCGCCGCGCCCAGTGGTACCTCGCCCACGACAGTGATCATGACATCACCTTTAGGCGTAACCTGGCGACGCGAAACGGCGACGGTAGCCCCTAATTGAGCCCGCGCATCGCTAGCCTCCCCCGTCACAGGCTCAAGAAACACCGAGACATTCGCCAGCCCATCGCTGTACATCAGGTGGGTCACTGGCAAGTGGCTGGCCTCATCAGGCCGAACACTGCTTGCGGTGAGCTCGAAGCCGGCGGGTAGCCAATCTGGGCGCCAGCCCAGCGACGCCGCCGGAACAACCTCGGCAGCGGGCGCGCGAGCGTCACGAACCGCCACGCAGTCAACACTGGCAGCCATGTCCTGCGCGCTCGGAGGGCTAGGGTCGAAATGGGTGAACTGAAAACGCTCTAGCAATTGGCCACGTTCGTTGATAAGCAGCGATTTGAGGGCTAACCCCGTTTGCTGATCAAGGTACAGTTCCAAAGCATAGCGGTTGGGGTCGTGCGGGCTGAGCGTGACAATCACCGCCGGCCGGCCGGCCACGCGGGAATAGCCAGCGACTTTCAGGTCGTACCAGCTCATGAGGGTCAGCGGGTCTGAAAAGCCACCCACAACGCCGGGGGGCATACTCATCGGTTGGGAGGCGCCAGCACTTATGCATGACGGGGTGGCACCGACGCGGACCACTTCCTGCGCCGGCCCATCCAGTTGAAGGATGCGCTCGGTGAAACCCGTACGCGTAGCATGATGCCAGATTGAGTGGGTGGAAAAACTGCCACCCTGCTCATACACGAACGTACCCTGATACCCCTGCTGAAACTGAGCTTTATCCAGACGCTCAAGCCACTGCGTCGCATCGGTGGCTGCCTGAGCCTTGATGGCCAGGCAGCCTGCAATCAATAAGCCACAGAAGAGGGGCAACGCGCGCAAGGCTGATCCTTAGCGGTTTTCCGTGCTCGCAGCGCGGGCGTAAGGCAGGGAAGACTCGGCACCCTTCATGGCTGCTTCCTGCGCGTGCTGACGCAGGTAACCCTGAAGGTGCTCACCTTGCCAGCCGGCTTGGTTCTCCAACACGCCATTGGCCATCGGCCCCTTGGCCGGCTCGGCGCTTTCGGTGTAGTTCGCCAGCACCGCAGGACCATGCGCCTGAGGAGCCACAACGCCCGGCTGGGCGGCCTGCTGTTGGGCAAGCTGCGCGCCGTTGATGTCGTCCTGGTTGTACAGGCGAACACCGGCGAGCACCGCAAAAGTCACCGAAGCAGCGACCGCCAGGCGGCCAAGGCTGCGCCAGCGGCGCGGTTGGGATTGTGCAGGCTGCGCTTCGTCTGCCAAAGCGGCGGACACGGCTGCTGCCAGGTCCAGACGCGGGTTGAGCAAGTCCTTGTGCATTGCAGCGCGGGCAATCTGATAACGGGACCAGGTGGCACGGTTTGCTTTATCGTCGATGGCATTCAACACACGACGTAATTCGAGTTCGTCCGCTTCGTTATCCATTACCGCGGACAGCGATTCCTGCAATGCTTCACGACTCATGGCGGTTCCTCTTTGGGCTGTTGCCGCTGTCTCAGGTTTCCTGCAGCAAGGGCTGCAGAGCTTTGTCGATGGCTTCCCGAGCGCGGAAAATCCGAGAGCGCACGGTGCCCACCGGACACTGCATCACGCTCGCAATGTCCTCGTAACTCAAACCGTCGAACTCACGCAGCGTCAACGCCGTACGCAGGTCCTCGGGCAGCTGCTGGATGGTTCGATGGACAGTGCCTTCGATCTCATCCCGCAACAACGACCGCTCCGGAGACTCGAGATCCTTGAGGCCATGGTCGCCGTCGTAGAACTCCGCATCCTCAGAACTTACATCGCTATCCGGAGGCCTGCGTCCACGAGACACCAGATAGTTCTTCGCCGTGTTGATGGCGATACGGTAAAGCCACGTATAGAACGCGCTGTCACCGCGGAAGTTGCCCAGCGCTCTGTACGCCTTGATGAACGCTTCCTGCGCGACGTCCTGAGCCTCATGGGTGTCGTGCACGAAGCGCACGATCAACCCGAGTATCTTGTGCTGATACTTCAGCACCAATAGATCGAACGCTCTGCGGTCGCCGCGCTGTACGCGCTCGACCAGCTGCTGATCTTCTTCCTGGGTTAGCATGAACACTCCTCGTTGTGCTCGCTGGAGCACCGCAAAGGCCGCGTATCAGGCTTGCAACCATAGACTCGGGCTTTTCGCAAAAGTTCTCCCCTCCAGCAAGTTTCCGTGGCCAACACTGCAAGGCTTTACGGAAAACGCAGCGCCGCCAGAGGCAGCCTGCGCTCTATCTTTATATTGACGCTCCGCCAGGCGTCAGCATCGATCGCAGGGCGGGCGCTGCGTCCGTTCGAAAGCGCAACCCCCTATGGATTGCGACGCCTCAAAAAAAGTTCCACCACCTTTGTAGCCGATTTCCTACACCGCAAGTGCAATACGCAATAGAGGGAGGACGGTTTTAGAGTGGCGGCACAGGGGGCGGCGCTGCTATAAAGAGCCCGTTTAGCCAGGCCCTTTGATTCCACGGTGCCACTAGGGCGCGCGCTCGTATTCTGCCGCCAGCTGTCGCGGTACGCCAGTGCCGGTTTGCCAAGGTGTGGTCCCTGTCAATAAGAAGCCGCTCAATTCCCACAGTGGCCCTATGGAACACGAGCATGAGTCAACATTTGCAATTCGATGTGCTGGTCATCGGCAGCGGCGCTGCGGGCTTGAGCGTGGCCTTGACCCTTCCCGACCACTTGCGTGTTGCCGTCTTGAGCAAGGGCGACCTCGCCAATGGCTCGACCTATCGCGCCCAGGGCGGTGTTGCAGCGGTATTGGACGACCGCGACACCGTCGACTCACATGTGCAGGATACCCTGGTTGCCGGCGGCGGCCTGTGCAATGAAACGGCGGTACGCTTCACCGTCGAGCACAGCCGCGAGGCCATCGAGTGGCTCATCGAGCAAGGCGTGCCCTTCACCCGAGACGAAGACACGGCCCCGCAGGAGCGGCATTTCGAATTCCACCTCACTCGCGAGGGTGGCCACAGCCAGCGGCGTATCATTCATGCAGCGGACGCCACGGGCGCAGCGATCTTCGACACCTTGCTCGCACGCGCGCGCCAACGCCGCAACATCTGCCTGCTTGAACAGCGGGTAGCGGTAGACCTTATCACCGCCCCGCGCCTTGGCCTGGAAGGTGAGCGCTGCCTGGGCGCCTACGTGCTGGACCGCGCCAGCGGCCAGGTCGATACCTTGGCGGCTCGCTTCACTGTGCTCGCCACCGGCGGGGCGGCCAAGGTCTACCTTTACACCAGCAACCCCGACAGTGCCTGCGGCGACGGCATCGCCATGGCCTGGCGCGCCGGCTGCCGGGTGGGCAACCTGGAGTTCAACCAGTTCCACCCCACGTGCCTGTACCATCCTCAGGCCAAGAATTTTCTGATCACCGAGGCGCTGCGAGGTGAAGGTGCGGTGTTGCGCCTGCCCAACGGCGAACGCTTCATGCCGCGCTTCGACCCCCGTGAAGAACTCGCCCCCCGCGATGTAGTGGCGCGCGCCATCGATCATGAAATGAAGCGCCTGGGCCTGGATTGCGTCTACCTGGACATCACCCACAAGAGCCCCGAGTTCATCAAAGGGCATTTCCCTACGGTATACGAGCGCTGCCTGAGCTTTGGTATCGACATCACCCGCCAGCCCATCCCGGTGGTGCCGGCCGCGCACTACACCTGCGGTGGCGTGCTGGTCGACGCTGATGGCCGAACCGACTTGCCCGGCCTTTACGCCGTAGGGGAAACCAGCTTCACCGGGCTGCATGGCGCCAACCGCATGGCCAGCAACTCTCTGTTGGAGTGCTTCGTTTACGCACGTTCCGCCGCATTGCACATCGAACATCATCTGGCCGAGGTGGCCACGCCCCCTACTCTTCCCGCCTGGGATGCCAGCCAGGTGACCGACTCGGACGAAGACGTGATCATCGCCCACAACTGGGACGAGCTGCGCCGTTTCATGTGGGACTACGTCGGCATCGTTCGCACGACCAAGCGGCTGCAACGGGCAGCGCACCGGGTCAAATTGCTGCTAGGCGAGATCGACGAGTTCTACAGCAACTACAAAGTCAGCCGCGACCTCATCGAGCTGCGCAACCTGGCTTGCGTGGCGGACCTGATGATCCGCTCGGCGCTGCAGCGCAAAGAAAGCCGGGGGCTGCACTACATGCTCGACTACCCCCAGCAATTACCCCAGGCCTGCGATACGGTGCTGGTTCCCCGCTAACGCTCAAATGCTGCGGGTCACGCCGCCATCGACCTTGATGTTCTGCCCGGTGATGTAGGCAGCACCGCTGCTTGCGAGAAAGGCAATGGTTGCAGCGATCTCATCACTGTGGCCATAGCGGCCCAGCGGAACGCTGTCGCGGCGCTGCTCCGTGGCCGGCAGGCTGTCGATCCAGCCGGGCAGCACGTTGTTGATACGAATATTATCCTTGGCATAGGTGTCGGCGAAGATCTTGCTGAATGCCGCCAAGCCACTGCGAAACACCGCAGAGGTCGGGAACAGGTCGACCGGCTCGAATGCCCACGCCGTAGAAATATTGATGATCGCACCACCGCCCTGGCGCTGCATGATCGGGGTGACCAAGCGGGCCGGGCGGATGACATTGAGCAGGTAGGTTTCCATCCCCAGGTGCCAATCGTCGTCGGTGATATCCAGGATCGGCGCACGTGGGCCGTGGCCGGCACTGTTGACCAGCACATCCACCCGCCCCCACTGGGCCATGGCCACATCCACCAGCCGTTGTAGATCTTCAACCGACCGATTGCTGCCGGTGACGCCGACCCCACCCAGCTCTTGAGCAAGCGCCTCACCCTTGCCAGAGGATGACAGCACCGCCACCTCGAACCCATCAGCGGCCAGGCGCCTCACCGTGGCCGCCCCCATGCCGCTGCCTGCGGCTGTGATTATTGCAACTTTCTTCTGTGCCATATGGCCTCCCACGTCGCATTGGCTGGATACAGGCAGCAGCCTAGCAGTGAGCTGCAGCCGGCAGAGAGGCAGCCGGCGCTGGCTTAGGCGATAGAAAAACTACTGCTCAGTGCCGCCTGCTCACGTAGCCACTGCCTGAGGTATGCCAGCGCTTGGGCAGGGTGGCCCTTTCGCGGCCAGGTGAGGTAGAAATGCTTGTCGACTGTCAGGGCCTGATCGAACACCTGCACCAGGCGGCCGCTGCACAGGTCTTCATGCACGAAGAGGTCAGTGACGAGCGCCACACCCTGGCCGGCCAAAGCCGCCTCGATGGCCAGCGCGGTCTGGTTGAAGCGCAGGTTACGCTTCGCGGCCTGCGCCCGGCCAAAAAGCCGGGCGAGGTAGCCAGGCCAGAAATTGTGGGCATCGTGCAATAGAGCCAGCCCTTGCAAGTGGTCAAGATCACTTGGCGCCCCGCCAGCAGCGAGCAGCGCAGGGCTCGCAACCGCAATCACACGCTGCTCGAAGAGCAGCTCGGCGTCGATGCCGGGCCCAAAAGGCGGGCGGCCATAACGCACTGCTATATCCACGCCGTCGGTGTGAAACCGTGACAACTGGTCGGTGGCCAGCACTCGCAGGTCGACGCCGGGGTGGGCCTGGGTAAACGCGCCCAGGCGGGGAATGAGCCATTTCGAGGCGAAGCTTGGGGTTACGCTGATGGTCAGGCTCGCCGGCTGTGGGCGCAGCGCTCGGGTGGCCTCCTGCAGCATCGCCAGCGCATCCCGCACACTCGTGCTGTAACGGCGGCCGGCATCGGTCAACCCCAGGCCCCGCGGTAGCCGGTCGAACAACCTTATGGCCAGCGCTGCTTCAAGCCCCCGGACCTGCTGAGCCACCGCGGCCTGGGTCACGCCCAGTTCATCTGCCGCCAGGCGAAAATTCAGATGCCGCGAGACCACCTCGAACACACGCAGCGCGTTGAGTGAGGGCAGGCCGGCGAATGGCTCAGGCACTGGCCGGTACCGCCCAGCGCCTGCGCCCGAATCGCAGATGCACCCTCAGGCGTCGATGGGCGTCGGCGGGCAGGCTCCCGGGCAACACGCAGACGCTGCGCACCCACCCTCGCCCGCCTATGCGGTAGCGCACAACTACCAGCGAACGCAAGGCGATGATGTCTCGGCGCAACTCTACCGAATGCCAGCCACGCGCTTGGCTGTAAAGCCACCAGCCGCGGCGGTCGTGCCGCAGCCCGGTGACTGACTCGCGGTGAGCCAACAGCACATGACGAGGCAGGCCCCAGGCGGCACACGCCAGGCAGGCAAGGGCCAACAAAACTTTGAGGATGAAGGGCAAGGCAAGGCTCAGGCTGGCGAGCACCGCCAGCGCCAGCATCAGCAGGCTGGCACCCAACAGCCGCGGCGAGGCACGCCAGCGGCACGTGAAGGCTTCACTTGGGCTGGACACGGTCCAGAATCATGCGAACCATGCGCTGCAGCTCTGGGTCGGGGGACTCACCGCGCTCCATGAACCAGACGAACATGTCCTGGTCTTCGCACTCCAGCAGGCGGCGGTACAGGTCGCGGTCGGCCTCATTGAGCTGGGCATAGGCTTCCTGTACGAAGGGCACCAGCAGCACATCAAGTTCAAGCATGCCACGCCGGCTGTGCCAATACAGGCGGTTGAGTTCTACGCTGTCGACCATGAGGCCCTCCTCGGAAAGTCGAGCATTATAGCGCTGCCCGCAGGCTGCGACACACTTGCCGAAGCGCCGTGCAGTAACATTGTTCATCCACACTCGGTAGGTTTTTTGTTCCACGGGCCTTATCATGGCGGCCAATCATTACGAGTGCCACGTGTCCATGGCCGATTCTGCCTTCTTCTGCCCGCTGCCTCACGAAGGCGTGCTCGCCGTTCGCGGCTCCGATGCACGCAAGTTCCTGCAAGGCCAGCTGACCTGCAACCTCAATTACCTCGACGAGCACACCGCCAGCCTGGGCGCACGCTGCACGCCCAAGGGCCGCATGCAGTCGAGTTTTCGCATCCTGCTCGACGACGGCGGGTGCCTGTTGGCCATGGCCAGTGAGCTGCTTGGCCCGCAATTGGCTGACCTGAAAAAATATGCAGTCTTCTCCAAGGCCACCCTCACCGATGACAGCGCACTCTGGCAGCGCTTCGGCGTGCAGGGCGGCGAAGCGGCGTTGGCTGCACTGGGGCTGGTGCTGGGTGACGGTGAAAACGCCGTGGCCCGTGCCGAAGGTCGGATCGCGGTGCGTGCCAGTGCAGGCCGCGTAGAGCTTTGGGTGCCCGCCGAGCAGGCGGAGGCTGCCCTTCAGGTACTCGGCACGCACCTGCCAATGGGCTCGCTCGACGCCTGGCTGCTCGGCCAGGTGCGCGCTGGGGTCGGGCAAGTGTTCGAAGGCACTCGCGAGCTGTTCATCCCGCAGATGATCAACCTGCAGGCGCTGGGCGGCGTGAGCTTCAAGAAAGGCTGCTACACCGGTCAGGAAATCGTCGCGCGCATGCAGTACCTGGGCAAGCTCAAGCGTCGGCAGTATCGCCTGCGCCTGGCCAGCAGCAACCTGCCCGCACCGGGCACACCGCTGTTTTCGCCCGTGCACGCCAGCGCTGTGGGCGAAGTGGTGCTGGCAGCTCCCGCCGAGGGCGGCGTCGAGCTGCTGGGCGTGCTGCAGGCCGATGCTGCCGAGAGTGGGGAAATCTACTTGGGCGAAGCCGGTGCCAATCCACTGGCCCTGCTCGATCTGCCTTACGAACTGGATCGCGACCGCGAAATCCAGCGCTGATCGTTGCTGTTCTGCAGCCCAGGGGGCATAGGTTAGAGTCGATGATCACCACGCTGGCTGAAACGGTTCAAAACGATCTGCTCGAGGCCATCGAGCACGACAGCCTCACCTTGCCCACCTTGCCCGAAGTGGCACTGGAGATCCGCCGTGCGGCCGAAGACAGCGAAATCAGTGTCAGTGCCCTGAGCCGCGTTATCGGCCGCGACACTGCGTTGAGCGCGCGCTTGATCAAGGTAGTCAACAGCCCGCTGCTGCGCCGCCATAGCGAGGTCACCAGCCTGCATACCGCCATCACTCGGCTTGGGGTGAACTACACCTCGAACCTGGCCACCGGGTTGGTGATCGAGCAGATCTTCAACGCACGCTCACCGGCAGTGGAGCGCACGATGCGCGAGTGCTGGGCCACCAGCGTTGCCGTGGCGGGCCTGGCCTATGAGCTGAGCCGCCGCACCCACAAGCTCAAGCCCGACCAGGCGGCCTTGGCCGGCATGGTGCATTTGATCGGCATGCTGCCCATTCTTACCTACGCCGAAGACCACAACGACCTGTTAGCCGACCCGGTGTGCCTGAACCACATCATCGACAACATCCACCCCCTGATCGGCAGCAAGATCCTGCGCAGCTGGGATTTCCCGCGAGCGCTGGCCGACGTGCCGCTGTTTCATCTGGACGTCCAGCGCGAGCAGGCCGCCGCTGACTACGCCGACCTGGTTCAGGTCGCGTCGCTGCTGAACCGCCCGCTAGAGCAAAGGCCCACCCTGAACAAGCTGCCGGCCTGGCAGCGGCTTGGCATGGACGACCTCGACCCGCCGTTGCTGAGCAGCGAAGTGCAGCAGGCCAAAGCCTTCCTGGCCTGAATCACGGGAATGTCACGCGCACCCGCAGCCCGCCGCTTGCGCCGTCATGCAGGCTGATTCGCGCGCGGTGGGCACGGCAGATCTCGCCGACGATCGCCAGCCCCAGCCCGGTTCCTTGCCCCCCGTGCCGATAGAACCGCTCGAATACACGATCGCGTGCGTCAGCAGGTATGCCGGGGCCGTCGTCCTCCACTTCCAGAATGCCCGGCGCCAGCGCCCGCAGAATTACAGTTCCGCCGGGCGGCGTGTGTGCCAGGGCGTTGTCCAGCAAGTTGCTGAGCAGCTCGTGCAACAGCGTCGCTTCCCCGCGTATCTGCACCTCGGGTTCAGCTTCCAGAGCCAGGGCGATACCGCGGGCATGGGCCAACGCCGCCATGGCCAGGCCCTGTTCGCGGGCCAGCTCATCCAGTGACAACCAGGCTACCCCGCCCTCGGCAATGGCCCTTGCGCCGTGCTCAACACGGGCCAGTGACAACAGTTGATTGGCCAGGTGAGTGAGCCGATCAGTGCCTTCCACGCTGGCCTGCAGCGTAGCGCGCCACTGCTCGGGCGCCTCGCCCCGCAGGCCTAACTCCATGCGGGCCTTGAGCGCGGCCAGCGGCGTGCGCAACTCGTGGGCGGCGTCGGCGATGAACTGCGATTGGCGCTCGAACTGCTGGCGCAGCCGCTCGGTGAAATGGTCGATGGCTTCGACCAAAGGCTCCAGCTCGCGCTGGGCATCCACGCGAGGCAACGGTTGCAGGTCGTCCGGCTGGCGCGCCTCCACCGCCGAGCGCAGCCGCTCCAGCGGGCGCAATGCGCCGCTCACCGTGATCCACACCAACAACACCGCGCCGGCACCCAGCATGCCAAGGCGCAACAAGGTGTCGGCCATCAGCCCGCGAGCCATACGTACGCGGGCCTCTTCGGTCTCGGCAACGCGTATCTCCGCCATGCCGACCATGTTCGGCTCGCTCACCGCCTTGAGCAGGCTGACCACCCGCACGTCCTGGCCCTGGTAACGCCCGTTGTAAAAACGCGCCAGCGCCGGGTAGTCATCGGTTCGCGGCGTATCGGCCGGGGGTCCGGGAAGGTTTTCGTAGCCTGAGATCAAACGGCGATCGATACCGTTGACCTGGTAGTAGATACGCCCGGCGCTGTCATAGGCGAAGGTGTCCAGCGCCACATAGGGCACATCAACACTGAGGCTGCCATCGCGCTGGGTCAGGTTGGCGGCGATGGTGCGCGCCGACGCCAGCAGGGTGCGGTCGTAAGCGGTGTCGGCGGCCTCGCGCCCGTTCCAGTAGGCCGAGAGCCCGCTGGCGAACATCAGCACGGTGAGCAACCCCACCAGGTTGCGAAGCAGCCGCCAGCGCAGGCTGCCTGGCTCACGCATCGCGCGCCTCCAGCAGATAGCCCAAGCCGCGGAAAGTAACGATCGCCACCGCCTGGCCCAGCTTCTTGCGCAGCCGGTGCACGTAGATCTCGATGGCATCGGCGCTGGCGTCCTCGTCCAACCCGAATACCTGGCTGGCCAGCTGCTCTTTGCTCATGACTCGCCCTGGCCGGGCAATCAGTGCCGCCAGCACCGCTTGCTCGCGTGAAGTGAGCACCAGCGGCTGGCCCTGCAGGGTAAAGCGCCGGCTATCGACTTCATACACCAGTTGCCCGCAGCGCTGGCTGCGTTCTCCCCCGAGCAGTGTGCGGCGCAGCAGGGCCTTCACCCGGGCTTCGAGTTCGCTCAGTTCGAAAGGCTTGGCCAGGTAGTCGTCGGCCCCCAGGTTGAGGCCATGCACACGGTCCTTCACGTCGCTGCGGGCGGTGAGCATCAGCACCGGCAAGTGCTGGCCGCGGTCACGCAGGCGCTGCAGTACCTGGAAGCCGTCCAGCCGCGGCAGGCCGACGTCGAGCACGGCCATGGCGTAGTCTTCGCTGGCCAGGGCGTGGTCGGCAGCCAGGCCGTCATTGAGCACGTCGACAGTCAAACCCTCTCCCTTGAGCATCTGGGCCAGGGTCTCTGCCAACTGTGGGTGGTCTTCGACCAGCAGCACGCGCATGCTTGTTCTCCGTTGTTCTAGCGGCTCGCTGGGGGCGAGTTTACCGGGCTGGCGAGCAACGCCAAGCCGGGTGAGGAGCGCAACTGCAAATATTTCAGATTGAAAGGCTGGTGAAAGGTTGGTCGTTTAGCGTCAACTGACGGCCCCCATGGGCCGGCCGAACCTCACAAAAACAACAAGAGTCGGAGACGTCATGAAGACTTTCTTGCGCCCCCTCGCACTGGCACTCGGCTGCACAGTGCTGGCCCCCTCACTGATGGCCGCCGAAGAACCCAAACGCCCCGAATGTATCGCCCCAGCTTCCCCGGGCGGCGGGTTCGACCTCACCTGCAAACTGGCGCAAAGTGCGCTGGTCGACTCCAAGATCCTGAGCAAGCCGATGCGTGTCACCTATATGCCAGGCGGCGTGGGTGCAGTGGCCTACAACGCCGTGGTTGCCCAACGCCCGGCCGATGCCGGCACGCTGGTGGCGTGGTCCAGTGGCTCGCTGCTCAATCTTGCCCAGGGCAAGTTCGGCCGCTTCGACGAAAATGCCGTGCGCTGGCTGGCCGCCGTCGGCACCAGCTACGGCGCCATCGCGGTCAAGAAAGACTCGCCGTACAAGAACCTCGATGACTTGGTCCAGGCCTTGAAGAAGGACCCCGGCAGCGTAGTGATCGGCTCTGGCGGCACCGTCGGCAGCCAGGACTGGATGCAGACCGCGCTGGTGGCCAAAGCTGCCGGCATCGACCCACGCAAGCTGCGCTACGTTGCCCTGGAAGGGGGCGGCGAGATCGCCACCGCCCTGCTCGGTGGCCACATCCAGGTGGGCAGTACCGACATCTCCGACTCCATGCCGCACATCGAAAGCGGCGACATGCGTATTCTGGCGGTGTTCTCCGACAAGCGCCTTGACGAGCCGGCGATGAAAGACATCCCGACCGCGAAGGAACAGGGCTACGACATCGAGTGGCCAGTGGTGCGTGGCTTCTACCTGGGGCCTAAGGTCACCGACGAAGAATACGCCTGGTGGAAGGCGTCCTTCGACAAGCTGCTAGCCTCCGAGGATTTCGCCAAGCTGCGCGACCAGCGCGAGCTGTTCCCCTTCGCCATGACCGGCCCGGAACTGGACGCCTACGTGAAGAAACAGGTGGCCCAGTACAAGTCGCTGGCTCAGGAATTCGGCCTGATCCAGCAGTGACAGCCCCCAGCGCCCGGGCTGCCGGGCGCCCCTGGAGACACTCCCCATGCTTGTACAACGTGTGTTCGCCGCGGCCATGCTGGCCGTGTGCGCGGCGCTGGCAGTGATGGCCTGGCCCTACCAGGCGCCGTTTTCCTACGAACCGGTCGGGCCCCGCGCCTACCCCTTGCTGATGCTGGGCTTGATGGGGGCGGCGCTGCTGTATCTGTTGATTCGCCCCACCCCTATTGCCCACAGCGAAGACGAACCACCGCTCGACGGCCCGACCCTCAAGAAGATCGGGGCCTGCACGGTGCTGCTGCTGGTGTTTGCCGGGCTGTTCGAACCGCTGGGCTTCATCCTCGCCAGCGCCCTGATCGGCATCCCGATGGCACGCCTGTACGGCGGCAAATGGCTTCCGAGCATTATGATCGTTGGCGCCATGAGCGTGCTGCTGTACCTGCTTTTTGACCGCGTCATGGACGTGCCGCTGCCGCTGGGTGTGCTCAGCGCCCTGGAGAACTGAACAATGGACACTCTTGGATACCTGGGCCAGGGCTTCGGCGTGGCCATGACCCCCTACAACCTGGTCACCGCCCTGAGCGGTACCCTGATCGGCACCGTGGTCGGCCTGTTGCCAGGCCTGGGCCCGATCAACGGCGTGGCACTGCTGATCCCCATCGCCTTTGCTCTGGGCTTGCCGCCTGAATCGGCGCTGATCCTGCTGGCAGCGGTGTACCTGGGCTGCGAGTATGGCGGGCGCATCAGCTCGATCCTGCTCAACATCCCCGGTGAAGCCTCTACCGTGATGACCACCCTGGACGGCTACCCCATGGCTCGCCAGGGCCTGGCGGGCGTTGCACTGTCGTTGTCGGCCTGGAGCTCGTTCATCGGCGCCCTGATCGCCACCTGCGGCATGGTGCTGTTCGCCCCGTTGCTGGCTAAGTGGGCGATTGCCTTCGGCCCTGCGGAGTACTTCGTGCTGATGGTGTTCGCCATCGTCGCGCTGGCTGGCATGGCCGGCAATCGGCCGCTGAAAACCTTCATCGCCGCGCTTATCGGGCTGTTTCTCTCGGCAGTGGGCATCGACGCCAACAGCGGCGTATACCGCTTCACCGGCGACAATATTCACCTGGCTGACGGCATTCAGTTCGTGGTGCTGGTGCTGGGGCTGTTCTCGATCAGCGAGATTTTCCTGCTGCTGGAAAAAACCCACCATGGCCACGCGGTCGTCAAAGCCACCGGGCGCATGATGTTCAACCTCAAGGAGGCTGCCTCCGTCGCCACCGTGAACCTGCGTTGCGGCCTGCTGGGCTTTGTGATGGGCGTGCTGCCCGGTGCCGGCGCTACCCTGGCCAGTGCTGTGGCCTACATGACCGAGAAACGCATCGCCGGCGACAGCGGCCGCTTCGGCCAGGGCGACGCCCGCGGCCTGGCAGCACCGGAAACCGCCATCGGCGCCTCGGCCTGCGGCGCGCTCGTGCCGATGCTGACCCTGGGCGTGCCGGGTTCGGGTACTACGGCAGTGATGATCGGCGCCTTGACGCTCTACAACATCACCCCTGGGCCGTTGCTGTTTCAACAACAACCCGACATCGTTTGGGGCCTGATTGCCTCGCTGTTCATCGCCAACATCATGCTGGTGATTCTGAACATCCCGATGATCCGTATCTTCACGCGCATCCTCGCAGTGCCGAACTGGGCGCTGGTGCCGGTGATCGCAATCATCACCGGGATCGGTGTGTACGCAGTGCACGCCACCACCTTCGACCTGTTCCTGATGGTTGGCATCGGTATCTTCGGTTATATCCTGCGCAAACTCGATTTCCCGCTGTCGCCGCTGCTGCTGGGGTTCATCCTCGGTGGGCTGATGGAGCAGAACCTGCGCCGGGCGCTGTCGATCTCCAATGGCGAGATGAGCATCCTCTGGAACAGCCCGATCAGCATGGGTGTATGGGCGCTGGTGGTGGTGATGCTGTTGATGCCGCTGCTACGCATCTGGCGCAAACGCAGCAAGGCACGCCGCGCACTGGCCAATGCCTGACCTGCGAAGCACCTGGTACGCAACGCCACTGGTGGGCCTTGCCGGTGGCTGGTTGGCCAGCCTCGTCGGCTGGCCACTGCCATACATGATCGGCGCATTGCTGGCCGTGATTCTGGTGCGCTGCCTCACGCCCTGCCAGCTACAGGAAATCCCCCACGGCCGTAAGGTGGGGCAATGGGTGGTGGGCATTGGCATCGGCTTGCACTTCACCCCTACCCTGATGGAGCAGGTGCTCGCCCACTGGGGGCCAGTGCTGGCGGGGGCGCTGATCACCACGGCGTCCAGCGTGCTGGGCGTGTGGCTGATGCTGCGCAGCGGTGAAGACCGCCCTACGGCCTTTTTCGCCAGCATGCCCGGCGGTTCGGGCGAAATGGTCAACCTGGGCGCACGCAACGGTGCCCAGTTGGGCCAGGTTGCAGCAGCGCAAAGCCTGCGTGTGTTGCTGGTGGTGCTGTGTGTGCCGGCGCTGTTCACATTCCTGCTGGGCGAAGGCACGCTACCGGCGCACAGCCTGGCAGTGCGCTGGGGCTGGCTGGCGATGCTGTTTCCGCTGGGTGCTCTATTGGCGTGGGCCTGGCAGCGGCTGGGCCAGCCTAACCCCTGGCTGTTCGGCCCGCTGCTGGTGGCTGCCGCCGCAGGCGTCGCCTTCGACCCCGTCACGCGCCTGCCAGACGGTGCCAGTGCGGTAGGCCAGTGGCTGATCGGCAGCGGCCTGGGCTGCCATTTTTCCCGCCAGTTCTTTCGAAAAGCGCCGTTATTCCTGGCCCGCACACTGGTAAGCACGGCGCTCACCATGCTGTTGGCTGCCCTGGCCGCCTGGGTGTTGCATGCTGTGACCGGGCTGGACCTGCGCTCGCTGACTTTGGGCATGATGCCCGGCGGCATCGCCGAGATGAGCCTGACCGCCGAAACCCTGGCCCTTTCAGTGCCCCTGGTAACGGCAATGCAGGTGATGCGGTTGTTTTTGGTGCTGTTTCTGGCCGAGCCGATCTACCGTCGCTGGGCTCAGGGCTGAGCTGGGAGGGCCCAGTCCACCGGCTCGCGGCCGTGGTCTTGGAGGAAGCGATTGGCCTGGCTGAAGTGGCTGTTGCCCAGAAAGCCCCGATAGGCCGACAGCGGTGACGGGTGTGCGGAGGCCAGGATCTGATGCCGCGTGGTGTCGATCAGCTTGCGCTTGCTCTGCGCATGGGAGCCCCACAACAAGAACACCACAGGCTTCGCTTGCTGGCTGACCAGCTCGATGATGCGGTCGGTGAAGATGTCCCAGCCACGCTTGGCATGGGAGGCCGCCATACCCCGCTCCACGGTCAGCGTGGTGTTGAGCAGCAACACGCCTTGGTCAGCCCAGTGCTGCAGGCAGCCATGGCTGGGGATCGGTACGTTGAGGTCGCGCTGCAGTTCCTTGTAGATGTTCTGCAACGACGGTGGCACCACAACGCCTGGCTGCACCGAAAAGCACAAGCCGTGTGCCTGGCCAGGGCCATGGTAAGGGTCTTGGCCAAGGATCACGGCCTTGACCTGCTCCAGCGGCGTAGAGTTGAGCGCATTGAAGATCAGCGGGCCGGGCGGGTAGATCTGCTTGCCGGCCGCCAGCTCCTGGCGCAGAAAGGCACGCAGCTCGGCCATGTAGGGTTTGTCGAACTCGGCACGAAGGGCCTGCTTCCAGCTGTCTTGCAGTTTGATACGGTCGTCGTCGGTGGTCATGGGGCTTATTCGCAGAACGGTGAGGGCACGTTAGAAAGCATGGGCGCGGCTGTCAATCCACAGCCGCGCCCAGTGTCACGGCGCCCCCCCTGTCGTCAACGCCAGCCAGGCGGCGGTGGGCCGCCGTGCCAGCGCGGGCCACCAGGAGGCGGCGGGCGGCCATGCCATCCCGGGCCGCCAGGCGGCCCCCAGCCGGGGCGCGGGCCATGGCCCCAGCCAGGCGGCGGTGGAGGCCGAGAATAGACCGGTGGCGGCCGGTAATACACTGGCGGGGGCCGGTAGTACACCGGCGGCGGCACGTAGTAGCGCGGCGCTGGGCGCACATAGTAGGTGCCGCCATAGTAGGTGGGCGGCGTAGCGTACACACCGGTGTAGACCGTGCTGCTGGTATAGACCGCCGGGCTGTCATAGGCCGGGTCGTAGGCACAGCCGGCAAGGGGCAGGCTGAGCAAAAGAATCTTCAACAGTTTTCGATACATGGCGGCCTCCTGAGACCGCGGAACGGGGTGCCGGCAGGTGGAACGCAGGCATAGGTTAAGACCGGGTATTCGGTGCCCAGTGCCCATGTTTTCAAGGGTTTACACAACCTTTACCGAGGTGAAAGTTTCGTCGGCGGCTCCCGGGCACTGTTTGACCAGGTCGTTACAGAAGTCCCAATTGCTCGGTGGTCTCCGGCTCACGCTCTGGCAGTGCCGGCAAACCCGGCAGGCGTGCCATCAGCTTGCGGTGAAAGCAGCGCGCCAATGCGGGGGCGTGGCGGTTATCGGCCGTATGGAAGAACGTATAGGGATGGCGCCCTTCTTCTATCCACTGGGCGACTTTTTCCACCCATGGCAGCAGGAAGGGCGCGTTGGGCGCCAGCTCAGGGTGGCCGATGAAGCGCACCTGCGGCGTGTGCGTGAAGGCGGCAGGTCGCACTGGCACTTTGGGCTTCTTGCTCTGGGCATGCAGCACTGCAGGTGCCTGTGAGGTGCAACTGAACAGCGCCCGCGGGTCCAGGCAAATGCGCTCCACACCGCGCTCCAGCAACATCCGATTGAGCAGCCGTTCCTCCTGGCCACGGGCGAAAAACGCGCCGTTGCGCACCTCGACGGCAACCGGTACGGGCATTTGCTCGATGAACGTGATCAGCTCGGCCAGGCGGGCCGCGCCGAAACTGGCAGGCAGCTGCAACCAGTAAGGAGAGACCCGTGGGCCCAGGGGTGCCAGCAAGCGAATGAAATCATGAGCCGCTTCCAGGCGATCGCGCAGGTCCCCTTCATGGCTGATGTCACGCGGGAACTTCGCGGTGAAGCGAAAATGCTCAGGCGTTGCCTCGGCCCAACGCTGCACCGTGCTGGGCGCAGGGCGGGCGTAAAAGGTGGTGTTGCCTTCGACGGCGTTGAGCAGCGCCGCGTAGTGCGACAGAAAATCTGGCGGCCGAGCATCGCTGGGGTAAAAGTCTTCTCGCCAGGCCGCCTCGCTCCACGAGGGGCAGCCCAGGTGATAAGGCAGGGTATTCAAATGCGGACGTCGAGCCCTAGCACTTCGCCATCCCACTCCACGAAGGTCGCGGTTGTGAGGTAGCTGGAAAGCGCTTCTGCGACGCGACTGCTCATTGGGCGGCGGGCATCTGCGAAGTTCTCGTCGTCTTCGTTGCGCGCACGGGCAGGCATGCGGCTCACAGCACCACCGCGGCTGGCGCCGGCAGTGCTCTGCCGAGCCGCCGGCTGTTCGACCTGGACCTCACCCTCTACCCCCTCGATGACCGTATCGTCATCCAGGCGCACCAACCTTTTTTGTGGTTTGCGCTTGATGGGATAGGAATGCGAGGAAAATCCGTCTACGCGCATACACCACACTCATATACAGTGATGGCAATTTAGAGTCACCGCCATGTGCCTCGCAATTGCCCGAGTGATAACTGGACCACAAATACGACCAAAGGTTGGCTGCTGGCTAGCCCATGTTATGAAAAAGCCCACAAAACACCCCTTTGCACGACGAACGGGGAGAAATGAACGGCCGATCGCATCAGGTTCGCTTAGGGGTCGCAACGTTGTCTCGCAGGTAGACCGGCAGCGCCTTATCAGCTTCGACCGCCTCACCGCGGGCCCAGGCAAAACTCGCCAGGGCCAATACGTCCTGGGCGTGGGGCAAAGCACCGGCATCGTGGCCCAACTCTGGTGCCGGCAGGCGACCGGCGTACCCCCAGCCAGTGCCGGCGCCGTACCACGGCCCGGCAGGCAATGTCACCGACTCGGGAGCCAGCACCGCCTCGGCGCCCTCCAGGCGCATCTCGCCGCCCTGCTCGCGGTAGCACCCCCAGTACACCTCATCCATGCAGGCATCGATCGCCGCGGCCACCTGCGCGCTGCCATGCTGACGCCAGGCACCTTGGGCCAGGGCCGCGAGATTGGACACCGGTAGCACCGGGCGCTCCAGCGCGAAGGCCAGGCCCTGCACCACGCCCACTGCGATGCGCACGCCGGTGAACGCGCCAGGGCCACGGCCGAAGGCAATCGCTTCCACGGCCGACAGCGGCACACCCGCCTCGCCCAGCAAAGCCTGAATCATCGGCAGGATCTTTTGCGCATGCAACCGTGGGATCACCTTGTAATGGCTGCTCACGCGGCCGTCGTGCAACAGCGCGACGGAACAGGCTTCGGTGGCGGTATCCAGGGCCAGCAAGGTGGTCATCGGGGCAACACTCGGCGTTGAAAAAAGGCGCCGATTATAAACGCGAAAAGGCCCGCATGCGGGCCTTTTCGGTGAACGGTTCAGCTTACTTGAGCGCGGCCAGCACCTTGGCGGTGATCTCGGCGACGGTACCCACACCTTCGATGTGAGCGAAGGCAGGCTTGCCTTCCTTGGCGTTCAAGTTCTGGTAGAAGCTCACCAGCGGCTTGGTCTGCTCGTGGTACACCTTCAGGCGCTTGCGTACGGTTTCTTCGGTGTCATCCAGGCGCTGCACCAAAGGCTCGCCGGTCATGTCGTCGACACCCGCTACCTTCGGCGGCTTGTTGGTGACGTGATAAACACGGCCGGAGGCTTCATGCACGCGGCGCCCGGCAATACGCTGGACGATTTCTTCATCGTCGACATGGATTTCGACCACGTGATCCAGCTGGATACCAGCCTGCACCAGCGCCTCGGCCTGAGGAATCGTGCGCGGGAAACCGTCGAACAGGAAGCCCTTGGCGCAATCGGCCTGAGCGATGCGCTCCTTGACCAGAGCGATGATCAGGTCGTCTGAGACCAGGCCACCGGCATCCATGACGCTTTTGGCCTTGATGCCCAGCTCGGTGCCGGCCTTGACCGCCGCGCGCAGCATGTCGCCGGTCGAAATCTGGGGAATACCGAACTGCTCGGTGATGACTTGGGCTTGAGTACCTTTCCCGGCTCCGGGAGCTCCCAGCAGAATGACGCGCATCGATGTGCTCCTCACCTTTGTTATTTGTACGGAAACGAATGCCGGCCAGGGATCTTCGGATCACCTAACCCCCTGACAGCATTCCAGAAAATCGGGGATGGTGGTTTGATCAAAATCACCGAGGGCTGCCCAAGATACACAGCAGGCAGCAGGCAGACAAGCCACCAAAAGTCGCAGGCCGGGCGGCCTGCGGTCGTACCTCCAAGGGGCGAACCGAGGCCCGGCCCGCCCACCCCGAGCCGGCCCCCCCATTACCCGGTGTTGCGCAGCCCCGCCGCGATGCCGGCAACGGTCACCAGCAGCGCCTGCTCTAGATCGCCGCCCTGCCCGGCCTGGCTGGCGCGCGAGCGGCCAAGCAGCTCGGCCTGCAGGCGGTGCAGCGGGTCCAGGTAGGTGTTGCGCAGCTTGAAGAACTCAAGCGTCTCTGGCTGATGGGCCAACAGCCGGTCGCGGCCGGTCAGCGCCAGTACGGCGCCTACGCACTGCGACAATAGGTCGCGCAGATGGTCGCCTAACGGCAGCAAGGCGTCGCTCACCAATTGTTCGTCGTATAGGCGGGCGATATCGGCGTCGGCCTTGGCCAGAACCATTTCCAGCATGTCGATCCGTGCGCGGAAGAACGGCCAGCGCTCGATCATCGCCTGCAGTTGCTCGCGCTCGCCCCGCGCTACCGCATTGCTCAGGGCCACCTCCCAGCCCAACCAGGCAGGGAGCATCAGGCGGGTTTGGGTCCAGCCGAAGATCCAGGGGATCGCCCGCAGGCTCTCGATGCCACCCTGGCGCCGCTTGGCCGGCCGGCTGCCCAATGGCAGGCGGCCCAGCTCCTGCTCAGGTGTAGCCTGGCGGAAGTATTCGACGAAATCAGGGTGCTCACGCACCACCGCGCGGTAGGCGGCTACGCCATCGGCAGCCAGCTCGTCCATCAATTGCCGCCAGGCCGGTTCAGGTGGTGGTGGGGGCAGGAGAGTGGCTTCGAGCACTGCCGAGAGATAGAGGTTCAGGTTCTGCTCGGCGATGTCCGGCAAACCGAATTTGAAACGAATCATTTCCCCTTGCTCAGTGGTGCGGAATCGCCCAGCCACCGAGCCAGGGGGTTGCGAGAGAATTGCCGCATGGGCTGGGCCGCCGCCTCGCCCTACCGTACCGCCCCGGCCATGGAAAAGCACCAGCTCTACGCCCTGCTCGGCGCATATCCGCACCAACGCTTCCTGAGCCCTGTACTGCGCCCAGGCGGCCGCGGTGGTGCCCGCATCCTTGGCCGAGTCGGAATAGCCGATCATCACTTCCTGGGGGCCGCTCAGGCGTTGCCGATAATCGGCCAGGCCAAGCAGTTGCTCGATGACCGGGCCGGCGTTGTCCAGGTCTGCCAGGGTCTCGAACAACGGCACCACACGCATGGGCCGGCGCACGCCCGCCTCCTTGAGCAACAACTGCACCGCCAACACGTCAGAAGCGGCGCCGGCCATGGATATCACATACGAGCCCAGCGATGCCGCAGGGGCCGCAGCAATCTCGCGGCAGGTGGCAAGCACCTCGGCGGTGTCCTGGTCCGGTTCGAAGTCAGCTGGCAGCAACGGGCGGCGGCTACTCAGCTCGGCCAGTAGAAACTCGACCCGTTCAACCTCGCTCCAGGTGTCATAGCGGCCCAACCCCAGGTAGTGGGTGATTTCGCTCATCGCCGAGGCATGCCGCGTGGAATCCTGGCGTACATCCAACCGCACCAGGAACAGCCCGAATGTCGCTGCGCGGCGCAGGCAGTCGAGCAACGGGCCGTCAGCGACCACCCCCATGCCGCAGGCATGCAACGAGTCGAAACACAGCTGCAAGGGTGCGATCAACTCATCGTTATGCTGCAGCACGGCATCGCTGGGCGCCTGCGCATGGCTGAGAGAATCATGTGCCCACTGACGGGTAGCACGCAGCCGCTCGCGCAGTTGCTTGAGCACCGCGCGATACGGCTCTGGCGTGTCGCCGGCCTGCGCGTGCAGCTCGGCGCTGGCCGCCTGCATGGAAAGATCACCCGCCAACTGGTCGATGTCACGCAGGAACAGGTCAGCGGCCATCCAACGGGCCAGCAGCAGAACCTCACGCGTGACCTTGGCGGTGACATTGGGGTTGCCGTCGCGGTCTCCGCCCATCCACGAAGCAAAACGAATTGGCGCTGCGGCCAGCGGAAGGTGTTGCCCGGTGGCCTCGAACAGGGCGCGGTCGACATCGCGCAGGTGGTTGGGAATGGCCTGCCACAGGGAGTGCTCGATAACGGTAAAGCCCCATTTGGCCTCGTCCACCGGCGTGGGCCGCACCCGGCGGATCTCCTCCGTATGCCACGCTTCGGCGATCAGGCGCTGCAGGCGAGCTTCCAATGCCTGGCGCTCGGCGGGCAGCAAGTCGCGATGGTCCAGCGCCGCGAGCAGCGCCGCGATGGCGTCGTATTTCTGGATCAGGGTGCGCCGGGCCACTTCGGTAGGGTGGGCGGTCAACACCAGCTCGATGTCCAGCGCGGCGACTTGGCGCGCAAGCTCGGCCGGTGCGTGGCCGCTTTCGCCCAGCCGCGCCAGCAGGTTGGCGAACACGGTGTTTTCGAAGGGTTCGGGTTGGCCGGGATCACGCCGGCGAATCAGCTGGTACTGTTCGGCGATGTTGGCCAGGTTCAGAAACTGGTTGAACGCACGCGCCACCGGTAGCAGTTCGCCCTCCCCAAGGGCCTTGAGGCTGTTGCTCAGGGCATCCTCGCCCTGGCCTCGGCGGTCGGCCTTTGCACTGCTGCGAATGCGCTCGATCTTCTCCAGAAACGCCTGGCCGTATTGTTCGCGCACGGTGTTGCCCAACAGCTCACCCAGCAAATGAACGCGTTCTCGCAGGCGCGCATCGATGATCGTCATCGGCTTTCTCCTTGTGCACGGCAGGGGCCCGAGCGTTCGCGGCGGGCAATGAACGAGCAAGACAGTTGCCGCTCTTAACAACAGAGTGCCGCTGCACCGGCCGCCTGACAACCCGCCAGCCGAAGAGGGCTTCATGAAAATTCGCCAACTTGCCCAGCATTGGGAACACACAGCCAAGGGCCACCTCAGCCAAACGCCCTACACCATCCACCTGGATATCGAAGCCGCCGCGCGCCTGGCAGCCTTGAACCAGATGTATCCGAAACAGTCGCCCGAGGCGTTGCTGGGCGAGTTGATCGGTGCGGCGCTCGAGGAGCTCGAAGGCAGTTTCCCCTATGTTCAGGGCACCCGAGTGATCTCCACCGATGAGCAAGGCGACCCGCTTTTTGAGGACATCGGCCCTACGCCGCGCTATCTGGCGCTGGCGCGTGAGCACCTGGAAAGGCTCAAGCAGGCCGATCCAGAATGAAAATACTGGCCAGTCGAACAACTTTCTGAACTATTCAAAAATCTCTTGAGTCCCAAACGTTAGCCATAACAGCAACCGGCGAATTCACGCAATTGGACTGTCATGGATTGAACGTTTTCAGCGTTATTCGAGGAGTTGAAGATCATGAAGACTTGCACTGCCACCTCTCCCAACGCCGTGCGCGGCTTCAAGCTCGCCCTGCTGGCACTGGGCAGCAGCTTTATCCTGGCTGGCTGCGCGGGCAACCCGCCGACCGAGCAATACGCCTTGGCCCAGAGCGCGGTCAATGACGCGGTGAGCAACGGCGGCGTCGAGTTCGCCCCGGTAGAAACCAAGTCGGCCCAAGACAAGTTCCACCAGGCTGACATCGCCATGCATGATGAAAACTACGACAAGGCCCGGATGCTCGCCGAGCAGGCTGAATGGGACGCCCGCGTCGCCACTCGCAAGGCTCAGGCCGCCAAGGCCCAGAAGGCCGTGCAGGACGCGCACCAAGGTGTGCAGGACCTGCGTGAAGAGGGCATGCGCGGCGCGCAGTGAGCCTTCACACACCATCGCCTTCTGAGTACTGAATAAGGAATATCACTATGCGCAATCATGTAATGATCCCCGCCCTGCTGGCTCTGAGCGTTGGCCTGGCTGCCTGCTCCACCCCGCCTAACCCTGCCCTGGAACAGGCTCGCAGCAACTACACCTCGCTGCAGACCAACCCCAAGTCGCAGACCTACGCGGCGCTTGAAACCAAAGACGCTTCGGAGTGGCTGGACAAGGCCGACAAAGCCTACCGCAACGATGACGACGCCAAGAAAGTCGACCAACTTTCCTACCTGGCGAACCAGCGTGTTGAGTACGCCAAGCAAACCATCGCCATGAAAAGTGCCGAGGACGAGCTGAAAAATGCCGCTTCCGAGCGCGCCAAGGCTCAGCTGGCTGCGCGTGACGCTCAGATCAAGAAGCTGCAGGACAGCCTCAACGCCAAGCAGACCGACCGTGGCACCGTGGTGACCTTCGGCGACGTGCTGTTCGACCTGAACAAGGCCGAGCTCAAGGCTGCGGGCATGAACAACGTCGCTCAGCTGGCGCAGTTCCTGCGTGATAACCCAGAGCGCCAGGTGATCGTCGAAGGCTATACCGACAGCACCGGCAGCGACAGCTACAACCAGAGCCTGTCCGAGCGCCGCGCCAACTCGGTGCGTGCTGCACTGGTCAAAATGGGCGTTGAGCCAAACCGCGTGATCGCCCAGGGGTATGGCAAGGACTACGCCGTTGCTGATAACAGCAGCGCGTCGGGCCGCGCCATGAACCGCCGCGTGGAAGTCACCATTTCCAACGACAACCAGCCGGTCGCCCCGCGCACCCACTGATTTAGTCAGTGGCGTTGCTAGCGCCTGGCGCTAAGCAAGATCAAAAGCAGGTTCAAGGCATGCCTTGGCCTGCTTTTTTTCGTTCAGCTCAACGCTACTTGCTTGCCGGCAGATGGGTGGTTTGCAGCTTGGTGTAGGTCACCTTCCCGCCTTCGTTGGCATAGCCCACATTGTCCAGCGTGTACACGCCGGCTTTGAAGTAGAAGTTGTAGCCATACCATGCAGGGTCAAGGGTGGCTTGCACGCCGACACCGTTGATCAGCACATTGAGCTTGCCGCTTTGCGCCATCTGAATCTGGTAGCTGAAGCTTTGATTCAGCGCCATCGGCACGGTGTAGATGACCGGGCTTTTGGCATCGGCAGGCTTCACCCGGTATTCCAAGTCGATGAACCCAGCCTTGCCGGTGTAGCGATACACCATCTTCAGCAAGGGCGCGACAGCGTCCTTGGCGTGAATCTGCGCGACCACGACGCGCCCGGCTGAGGGCACCTGGTTGACCGACAGCGCGCCGACCATGGTATTGGTGCCGCTGTTGTACAACCAATTGCGCGCCTTGCCATCGCCGGTGGTTTCCCGCAGCTCGGTTCGCGGGAAGTCACTGCTGCCCGAGTGAGAACCGGTCACGGGGGCCCACATCACGATGCGGTCGGCACCGACCTGAAAATAGGGCGTGTTGTAGGTGCGCACCTGCGCAGTCGCCACGGTCAGGGCCGGGGTCTGAATCGGGAGGGTCAGGTTCCAAGTGCTCAGGTCAATCATGTTGGCGCTCTCGGCAATGCACCACTTACGGCTGAGGGTGCTGGCCGGGTTAACGGCGAGAGGCCAAGGAGGATGAGCGAAGGCAGATCGGCGGTGATGCCGCTGGTCGTATTGGCGCTGCCGGCTCTGAGCAGCAAACGTTGAGTCAAAGCGGGCTTCGTTTCGACGAAGACCCGCTTTTCACTTGAAGGCAGGAGCTATTGGCTGGACGCCAGAGGCTTCACGCCTCCGGGCGCATGTGAGGGAAGAGGATCACGTCACGAATCGACGGGGAGTCGGTCAGCAGCATCACCAGGCGGTCGATGCCAATGCCTTCACCGGCGGTGGGCGGCATGCCGTATTCCAGTGCACGGACGAAGTCGGCGTCATAATGCATGGCCTCGTCATCGCCAGCGTCCTTCTCGGCCACCTGTGCCATGAAGCGCTCTGCCTGGTCTTCTGCGTCATTGAGCTCGGAGTAGGCATTGGCGATTTCGCGGCCACCGATGAACAGTTCGAAGCGGTCGGTGACGTTGGGGTTGTCGTCGTTGCGACGCGCAAGCGGCGACACTTCGAACGGGTATTCGGTGATGAAGGTCGGCTGCTCAAGCTTATGCTCGACCAGCTCTTCGAAAATCATCGTCTGCAGCTTGCCCAGGCCCTCGTAGCCCTTGACCGCCGCCCCCGCCCGCTTGGCCAAGGCGCGAGCCTTGTCGACATCGAGCAGGTCGCCCTCGCTGACCTCAGGGTTGTACTTGAGGATCGAGTCGAATACCGAAAGGCGCTGGAACGGCTCGCCAAAATGGAAGAGCTTGCCTTGGTACGGAACGTCAGTGCTGCCCAGTACCAACTGTGCCAGCTCGCGGAACAAGGCCTCGGTGAGGTCCATGTTGTCACGGTAGTCGGCGTAGGCCTGGTAGAACTCGAGCATGGTGAATTCGGGGTTGTGCCGCGTCGAGACGCCTTCGTTGCGGAAGTTGCGGTTGATCTCGAACACTTTTTCGAAGCCACCGACCACCAGGCGCTTGAGGTACAGCTCCGGCGCGATACGCAGGAACATCGGCAGGTCGAGCGCGTTGTGGTGGGTTTCGAATGGCTTGGCCGCTGCGCCACCGGGGATGGTCTGCAACATGGGGGTTTCAACTTCCAGGAAACCACGCTGGGCCAGGAACTGGCGGATGTGGGCGATGACCTGCGAGCGCACCCGGAAGGTGTGGCGCGTTTCTTCGTTGACGATCAGGTCGACGTAGCGCTGGCGATAGCGCACCTCGGTGTCGGTCAGGCCGTGATGCTTGTCGGGCAGCGGGCGCAAGGCCTTGGTGAGCAGGCGCACCTGCTGCATGTCGACGTACAGGTCGCCTTTACCCGAGCGCGCCAAGGTACCCTCGACCGCGATGATGTCACCCAGGTCCCAGGACTTGACCGCGGCCAGAGTAGCTTCGTCCAGTGCCTTGCGGTTCACGTACACCTGCAGGCGCCCGGTAGTGTCCTGGATCACCATGAACGCGCCACGGTTGAGCATGATGCGGCCAGCCACCTTCACAGGGATCGCAGCTGCCTCCAGCTCTTCCTTGGTTTTGCTGGCGTACTGCTTCTGGAGATCATCGCAGAGGCTGTCGCGGCGGAAGTCGTTGGGGAACGCCTGGCCCTGGGCGCGCGCGGCGGCCAGCTTTTCCTTGCGCAGGGCGATCAGCTTGTTTTCTTCCTGTTGAAGGTCTTGCGGGTCGTGTGGTTGGTCGCTCATGTCAAATCCAAAAAAGTGGGTGAAGCCTCAAGCTGCAGGCTTCAAGCTCGACGGGGGGCTGGTCTGCCGCTCCACCCTGCAACTTGAAGCCCGAAGCTTGAAGCCAGAAGCTTCAGAGCCCTTGCTTGAGGCTGGCCTCGAGGTATTCGTCCAGGTCGCCGTCCAGCACCTTGTCGCAATCGCTGCGCTCGACGCCGGTGCGCAGATCCTTGATGCGCGACTGGTCGAGCACGTAGGAGCGGATCTGGTGGCCCCAGCCGATGTCGGACTTGGAGTCTTCCAGCGCCTGGCTCGCCGCATTGCGCTTCTGCATCTCCTGCTCGTACAACTTGGCCCGCAGCATCTTCATGGCGGTGTCCTTGTTGGCGTGCTGGGAGCGCTCGTTCTGGCAACTGACCACGGTGTTGGTGGGCACGTGGGTGATACGAACCGCCGAATCGGTGGTGTTGACGTGCTGGCCGCCCGCGCCTGAGGAGCGGTAGGTGTCGATACGCAGGTCGGCAGGGTTGATCTCGATCTCGATGTTGTCATCGATCTCGGGGGAGACGAACACCGCGGTGAACGAGGTGTGGCGGCGGTTGCCGGAGTCGAACGGGCTCTTGCGCACCAGGCGGTGCACGCCGATCTCGGTGCGCAGCCAGCCGAAGGCATACTCGCCCTTGACGTGCAGGGTAGCGCCCTTGATGCCTGCCACTTCGCCTTCGGACAGTTCCATGATCGTGGCGTCGAAACCGCGCTTGTCGGCCCAGCGCAGGTACATGCGCAGCAGCATGTTGGCCCAGTCCTGCGCCTCGGTGCCGCCGGAGCCGGCTTGAATGTCGAGGTACGCGTTGTTCATGTCCATCTCGCCGGAGAACATGCGGCGGAATTCAAGCTTTTCGAGGATATCGCGCAGCCGCTCTACCTCGGCAGATACGTCGTTCACGGCGCTTTCGTCATCTTCGTCGACGGCCATGTCGAGCAGCTCACGCGAGTCGGCCAGGCCGCTGTTGAGCTCGTCGAGGGTCTCGACCACGGCTGCCAGCATGGCACGCTCGCGGCCCAGGTTCTGGGCGTATTCGGGGTTGTTCCAGACGTTCGGGTCTTCGAGCTCGCGGTTTACTTCGACCAGGCGATCATGCTTGTGATCGTAGTCAAAGATACCCCCGAATGGTTTGCGAACGCTCGGAGAGGTCCTTGATGCTGTTCAGGATCGGGTTGATTTCCATGGCGGCCACACTCGTGCTTGGCGGATCAAAAGCTGGCGAGTATACCACGGCTTGGCCAGGCCGCACGCCCGGCCGAAGGGCTTCACTCGGCCACGCCGACCTGGTTGCGGCCATTGTTCTTGGCCAGGTAAAGGCCCTTGTCGGCGGCGGAAATCAACTGCCGGCAGTTGCTGCCCATTGCCGGGGTAACCGTGGCAAGGCCGATGCTCACGCTCAGTGTGGCCCCAGGTTCGGGGGTGTTGTGCTCGATGCCCAGGGCGGCGATCGTCTGGCGCAACTTTTCGGCTACCAGCCGCGCCCCACCCGGTGAGGTATTGGGCAGCACCAGGGCGAACTCTTCGCCGCCATAGCGTGCTGGCAGGTCACTGGAACGGCTTGAGGTGCCCCGAATAGCTTCGGCTACCTTGCGCAGCGCTTCGTCGCCTTCGAGGTGGCCGAAGTTGTCGTTATAGGCCTTGAAATAGTCAACATCGATCATCAGCAACGACAGCTGGCTCTGGTCGCGCATCGCCCGGCGCCATTCCAGCTCCAGGTATTCGTCGAAATGGCGGCGGTTCGACAACCCCGTCAGGCCATCGGAATTCATCAGGCGCTGCAACACCAGGTTGGTGTCGAGCAACTGCTGCTGGCTGACACGCAAGGCGCGATAGGCTTCATCCCGTTGCAACAGAGTGAGGTAGGAGCGTGAGTGGTAGCGGATACGCGCCACCAGCTCGATGGTATCGGGGAGCTTGACCAGGTAGTCGTTGGCACCTGCACCAAACGCTGCGCTTTTGATCACCGCGTCTTCTTTGGTGGAGAGCACGATGATGGGGATGTCACGGGTGCTGGGGTGGTTACGGTACTCGCGCACCAGCGACAGGCCATCGAGGCCCGGCATGATCAGGTCTTGAAGGATGACCGTAGGCTTGATGCGCATCGCCTGAGTAATGGCGTCACGGGGGTCGGCGCAGAAGTGAAAGTCGATGTTGGCTTCGCTGGCCAGGGAACGCCGGATCGCCTCGCCAATCATGGCCTGGTCGTCGACGAGCAGCACCATGCACTTGTTCTCGTCGGTGGACTGGAAAGCTTCGATCTGCAAGTCAAACATGCGTTGTCACCTGGTCACGGCCACGTCGGCGGCTACGGCTGAATAATTGAAGGCTCATTTCCTGAAAACTTCCATGAGTCGCGGCGCGATGCTTTCCAACGGTTTGACCTCCACCGCTGCATCAATCGCCACAGCCGCCTTCGGCATGCCGTAGACTGCGCTGGTTCGCTGGTCTTGCGCGATGGTGAGAAAACCTCGCTGGCGCAGGGCCTTGAGCCCATTGGCACCATCGCGGCCCATGCCGGTCAACAACACACCGACCACCTCGCCGTTCCAGTAACTGGCCACACTATCGAAAAACACATCGATAGAAGGCCGATAAATTTCGTTCACCGGTTCCGCGGTGTACGCCAAATTACCATTTTTCAACATTCGAAGATGATGATTCGTACCGGCCAATAGTACTGTACCCGGATGTGGCTGTTCGCCATCACGCGCAAGACGAACGGGGATATCCGCCACACCGCTGAGCCATTCGGCCATTCCCTGGGCAAAGACTTGATCGACATGCTGTACGAGCACGATGGCCGGCTCGAAGTCACGCGGCAGGCCTTTGAGCAGTACTTCCAACGCCGCAGGCCCCCCAGCCGAGGAACCGATGGCCACCAGTTGCCGCCGTTGCCCTGGGTTGCGAGCGGCCGTCTGAGCGGGCTTGCCCGGGGCATTGCGCTGGCCGATCAGCCACCCGATATTGAAGATCTTGCGCAGCAGGGGTGCTGCCGCTTCCCGCGCATTTCCCACGCCTAGCGCAGGCGTGTCGACTACGTCCAACGCGCCATGGCCCATGGCTTCGAACACCTTGTGCACGTTCTGCTTCTGGTCGGTGGTCACGATGACGATGGCGCAGGGTGTTGCCGTCATGATCTGGCGAGTAGCCTCTACCCCGTCCATCATCGGCATGAACAGGTCCATCAGTATCAGGTCCGGCGTATCTACCGCACATAGATGAACCGCCTCGGCGCCGTCGTGGGCGACCCACACCAACTGGTGCGCCGGTTCGAACGCCAGCGCACGGCGCAGCGCCTCCACCGCCATGGGCATGTCGTTGACGATGGCGATCCTCATCCCTGGGCCCCTCCTATCAGCTCCTGCACTGCATCGATCAAGGCGTCGTCATGAAAGCTGGCTTTGGCCAAGTAGTAATCGGCGCCCGCGTCCAGGCCGCGGCGGCGGTCTTCTTCACGGTCTTTGTAAGACACCACCATCACTGGCAGCGATTGCAGGCGGCTGTCACGGCGCACCAG
Source organism: Pseudomonas sp. URIL14HWK12:I12 (assembly GCF_003097135.1). Classification (GTDB taxonomy): domain Bacteria; phylum Pseudomonadota; class Gammaproteobacteria; order Pseudomonadales; family Pseudomonadaceae; genus Aquipseudomonas. Next base: position 152,587 of record NZ_QEQL01000002.1, on the reverse strand, counting down.
GGTCACCAGCTCGATGCCATCCATGCGCGGCATGTCGATGTCGGTAATGAGCAGATCATAGGACTCACCGCGCAACGCATTCCAGCCGTCCATGCCATCGACCGCCACGGCCACTTCGTAGCCCCGGCTGCTGAGCAGCTTGCGCTGCAGCTCGCGCACCGTCAGCGAGTCGTCGACCACCAGCACGCGCTTGCGGGGCACCTCCTGGGCTTGACCGGGGCGCCGGTCGATACGCTCGAGGCGGCCGGTGGTCAGCAGTTTTTCCACCGAGCGCAGCATGTCTTCGACGTCCACGATCAGCACCACCGAGCCGTCGTCGAGCAGGGCGCCGGCGGAGATGTCCTGCACCTTGCCCAACCGCAGGTCCAGCGGCATCACCACCAGCACGCGCTCGCCGATGAAGCGTTCCACGGCAACCCCGTAGAGGTTGTCTCGCTCGCGCACAACGATGACCCGTAGCTCACCGTCGCTGACGGGGCTGGCGGGGCGCTGCAGAAGCTGGCTGGCAGCGACCAGGCCGACATGCCGGCCTTCGTACCAGAAATGCTGGCGCCCTTCGATCTGCACGATGTCGGCGCTGGGCAGGTTCAGGCTGTGCTCGATGTGCGCCAGCGGAAATGCGTAGGCCTCCCCGCCCACTTCCACTACCAGGCTGCGCACCACCGAGAGGGTCAATGGCACCTCCAGCACGAAGCGGCTGCCCTGCCCGCTCACCTGGCGCAACTCGATCGAGCCCCGCAGCTCGCGCACCATGTGGTGCACTGCATCCAGCCCTACCCCACGGCCGGAGACTTCCGTGACGGTGTCGCGAAGGCTGAAACCGGGTAGGAAAAGAAATGTCATCAGCTCTTCTTCACTGAGCTGAGCGACGGTATCTTCGGTAGACAGGCCGCGCGCCACGATCACCCTGCGCAACCGCGCAAGATCCACACCGTTGCCATCGTCAGCCAACTCCAGGCGCAGCATTCCTGCGCGATGGCTGGCACGCAGGCGCACCGTGCCTTCGGCAGGCTTGCCCAACAAATTGCGCAGCTCCAGCGTTTCGATGCCGTGGTCCACGGCATTGCGCAGCAAATGAGTCAACGGCGCTTCAAGTTTCTCCAGCACATCGCGATCGACCTGGGTTTTCTCGCCTTCTATTTCCAGGCGTACCTGCTTGCCCAGCGAGCGGCCAAGGTCGCGCACCATGCGCGCCTGGCCGCCAAGCACGTCAGCGAACGGGCGCATGCGGCAGGCCAGGGCGGTGTCGTACAGAGACTGAGCACGCTGGCCGGCTTCCCAACCGAAGTCATCCAGCTCGGCGGCTTGTTGCAACAGCAGCTCGTGGGTCTGGCCGAGCAGGGTTTGGGTCAACACCAGGGCTTGGCGCGCTTCGGCGCTCAGTAGGCCGGAATCGATCTGCTGCTTGAGCCCGTCCAGCGCGCGCATGCTCTGAGCCTGAAGGCGTTTGAGGCGTTGCAGGGTGGCCAGGTAGGGCTTGAAGCGCTGGCTGTCGACTAGCGATTTGCTCGCCAAGTCCAGCAGCGCATTGAGCCGCTCGGCAGTCACACGCAACACACGCTCGCCGCCCTCGCCTGCCTTGCGCCCCGCTGTCGGAGTAGCGTCAGCTGGCGGCTCATCCATGGATACGGTTGCGGGCTCAGGTGCAGCGGTCGCAATTGCAGGCGGCTGCTCCAGGGCATTCAATACCGCCGGCACCGGCACGGTCGGCAAGCGGCTGAAGGTGCCTGCCGCCGCGTGAGGGTCGAGCAGCGCAGCCATCTGGGCAAGGAAGCTTTCGACGTCGGCCTCTACGGGCGCCCGGGCCGGGGAGCCAATGCGCGCCAGCAGGTCAGTGCCCTGAAGCAGCGTATCGATGTGCTCGGCCTTGAGCAGCAGGCGTTTTTCCTGCGCGCTCACCAGGCAGTCTTCCATGACATGCGCCACGCGCACGCCCGCATCGACCCCAACGATCCGCGCCGCGCCCTTGAGCGAATGCGCGGCACGCATGCAGGCTTCCAGCTGCGCAGCGTCGGTAGGGTTGCGCTCCAGCTCAAGCAAGCCAGTGTTGAGCACGGCCGTCTGGGCTTCGGCTTCCAGCCCGAACAACTCCAGCAGCGAGGCATCACGCATCTGATCGGGGGTCATGTGAGGCTCCGGGCCAATGCCTGCAGCAATGACACTTCATCGAGTACGCGCAGGCTGCGGTCGCCGTAGGGCATGACAGCGGTGGTAAACCGAGGGCTGGCGGCATGTGCAGCAGCTTGGAGCGTGGCGAGGTCGAAGCGGTGGATGCCGTCGACTTCGTCTACCGGCACCACCACCGCCCCGCCGGGCGCAGCGAGGATGAGCATGCGCGCAACCACCCGCCGTGCCGGGGCCGGCGCCGTGGCGGCGTCGATCCCCAGCAATTCGATCAGCGACAAGCACGGCACCAAGGCGCCGCGTACATTGGCCACCCCTTGCAGGGCGCGGCTACGCTGATGGGGCAAGGAATGCACCGGTTGTGCCGGGGCCACTTCGCTCAGGCAACGCGACGCCAGGCCTAACCATTCATCGTTGAGGCGAAACACCACCAGCGAGCGAGAGGCAACGGGGTCGGGGGCAGGCACCGGCGGCGGGGGCAAGCTTTCGCGCTGCAATGCGTAGCGATCCAGCAAACGCGTGGCGGCCGCCGCATAGACGGGGCAGTTCAGGCACCGAATGTATTCCACCAGCTTGGGGCAGGATTGGTCCCCTCGCACCCCTATGCTGTTCCAGCAAGTCACCAGCGCAGCATCGTCCCCGTCGCTAACCGCCAGGCCTTGAAATTCGTGGTCGTGGCTCATCGGCGATCACCTGCGACGCGTGCAGCACGCTCCTGCAATCGCCGGGCCCCGGCGGCATCGCCCTGGGCGGCCAGCAACATGGCCAGATGCGCCAGCGCTTCGGCATGCTGGGGCTCAAGGTAGAGTGCCTTACGATAGTGCCCCTGAGCCTCCAAACCATTGCCGCTGACATCTGCCAGCAAGCCAAGCCAGTAGAACACCTGGGCTTGCGGCGGATGCTCGCGCAGAAACTGCTCACAGGCCAAGCGCGCCTCGGCGGTTTTCCCCTCGTTGGCAAGCAGGGCAATACGCGCCAGCAATGCCTTGGCATCCTCGGCGCCGGCGGTTTGGGGCGCCCCAGCCGAGAGCGGCCGAATGGGCGCTCGCACCACAGGGATCGGTAACGGCGCAGGGATGCGCGGCAAGGGTGCCGCCTGGGATGGCGGCACAGCCATCGGGCGAGGGGCAGGTGCCGGGGCCTGCGGTTGTTCGCGCATAAAGGCAAAGGCCTGGGGAATACGCATCGGGCGCATGCCCAGGCTGGCGAGCAGGCTGCCTTCGGCAGGGCCAATGAACAATACGCCGTCATCGTGGAGAAACCGCTTGAGGGTTTCAAACACGCGCCGCTGGGTTGCCTGGTCAAAGTAGATCAGCAGGTTACGACAGAACACGAAATCGTAGACGCCCTCCCCTTGCAGCAGGTTGGGGTCGAGCACATTGCCCGGTTGCAGGCGCACGCAGCGGGTAACGGCCTCGTGCAGTTGCCAGGTGTTGTCCGCCACCGCGTCGAAGTGTCGCTCGCGAAAGGCCGTGTCGGTACCGCGGAACGAATTGCGCCCATACACTCCCCGCTGGGCCTTGGCAACCGACTGCGGGCTGATGTCCACGCCATCGACACGAAAGGCGGTGGGCGCCAAGCCGCCGTCGAGCAGCGCCATGGCAAGCGAATAAGGTTCCTCCCCCGTGGAACACGGCAAGCTGAGCAATTTGAGTGGGCGCAGCCCCCCCAGCTCGACCGCCCGCTGGCGCGCCAGCCCTACCAAGGCTGAAAAGGATTCCGGGTATCGCATGAACCAGGTTTCAGGGACGATCACCGCCTCGGTCAATGCGAGCTGTTCACTGGCCGATTGCAGCAGCAGAGCCCAGTAATCATCCAGCGTCGCGGCACCCGACTGCTCCCGTCGCTGCTGCACCGCCCGCCCGATCATGGGTGCGCCCACCGACGCCACGTCCAGGCCAATGTGCCTATAAAGAAAGTCGATGAACCGCTTTTGCTCAGCCATCACTGCCCTCCGGGCTGTACAGCAGCTCACGCACACGTTCGTCGAGCAGCGCCTGCACCTTGACCCACTGCACAAGCCCCTGTTCGGTCTCGCACACCGGGCCCATGTAGGACGCCTCCGGCGTGGCCATGCCCAGCGGCCGGAAATGCGCCAGTGGCAACCGGCGAGTATCGCTGGCATGTTCCAGGATCAGCCCGAGCAAGCGCGTGCCGGGGTAGTTCACCAGCACCAGGCGCGTGCTGGTGCGCTGCGCCGAAGGCTGGCCAATGGCAAGGTGAGACAGGTCCAGCACCGGCACCATCTGGCCTCGGTAGGAGAAGACGCCGGCGACCCAAGCCGGCGCCTGGAGCACCGGCTTGAGTGTGATGCAGGGCAGCACTTCGGCAATTTCGGTCGCAGCCAAGGCATACCGCTCGGCGCCGATGCTGAACAGCAGAAACAGCGCGGCAGCGCCAGCCTCGCGGGGCGTGCTCATTTCAAACCTTGAACCGTGCCACGCCGCCGCGCAGGCCGGCGGCAACCTGGCTGAGCTCGTCGATGGCAAAGCTCGCCTGGCGCAGCGACTCGACGGTCTGGCTGCTGGCGTCGCTGAGCTGAGCCAGTGCGTTGTTGATCTGCTCGGCGCCTGTGGCCTGGGCCTGCATACCCTCGTTGACCATCAGCACCCGTGGTGCCAGGGCCTGCACTTGGTGGATGATCTGGTTCAGTTGCTCACCTACCTGTTGCACCTCGAACATGCCACGGCGAACCTGTTCGCTGAACTTGTCCATGCCCATGACCCCAGCCGACACCGCAGATTGCATCTCGCGCACCATCTGCTCGATGTCGTAGGTGGCGACCGCCGTCTGGTCGGCCAGGCGGCGCACTTCCGTGGCGACCACGGCAAAACCCCGGCCGTACTCCCCGGCCTTTTCTGCCTCGATGGCAGCGTTGAGTGACAGCAAGTTGGTCTGGTCGGCCACTTTGACGATGGTCACCACCACTTGGTTGATGTTGCCGGCCTTCTCATTGAGGGTCGCGAGCTTGGCGTTTACCAAGTCAGCAGCGCCCATCACCTGATGCATGGTTTCTTCCATGCGTGACAGCCCCTGTTGGCCATTGCCGGCCAGGGATGACGCCTGGTCGGCGGCGCTGGCCACCTCGCCCATGGTCCGTACCAGGTCGCGCGAAGTTGCGGCGATCTCCCGTGACGTCGCGCCAATCTCAGTAGTAGTGGCGGCAGTTTCAGTCGCAGTGGCCTGCTGCTGCTTGGAGGTGGCAGCGATCTCGGTCACCGAGGTGGTGACCTGAACCGAGGAACGCTGAGCCTGGGCCACCAGCGTATTGAGCTCGCCCAGCATCTCGTTGAAGCCGGTTTCCACCGCGTTGAATTCATCCTTGCGCTGCAGGTTCAGCCGCACCGACAGGTCGCCAGTGCCCATGGTTTCCAACACATCGAGCAGCTTGCGCATCGGTGCCATGATGTTGCCCAGCAGCAGCCAGCCGCAAACGCCAGCGGCGATGATCGCAATCAGCAATGAAACGCCCATGCTGACCTTGGCCTGTACCACCGAATCGGAAATGGCGTTGCTGGCATCGGTAGCGGCCCGGGAGTTGTAGTCGATGATCGAGTTGACCTGCTTGCGGCCCTCGTTCCAGACCGGCGCCAACTCCTGCTGGAAGATGTCCTGAGCGGCACTGAAGTGGCGCTGGCGATAGGCATCGAGGGTTTTTTTGAGGGTAGCGTCATACAGCGCATGCAGGCGCTCGAACTCCTGCAGGTTGGCCTGATCCTGTGGGTCGAGCAGCGTGCCACGGTAGGCGGTGATCTGCGCCTGCAGCCGATCGGCGAAGCCTTTGTACTGGTCGTCGTCGGCGCTGACCAGTTCACGCTGGTTGCTCAGGCCGAGCAACTGCTGGGTGTAGACGAAATTGTCGACCCAGGCACTGCGGATCATCGAGCTGATGGCCATGCCCGGGATGCTGTCGGTACGAACCGCATCGGCATTGCTCTCGATTTTCGCGAGCCGGGTATAGGAAACGAGGATCATCAGCAACATCACGGCGATGACCACGGCGAAGCTTGCCAAGATGCGTTGGCGCAGACTCCAGTTTTTCACGTTAACCCCTTCGTTTTTTACGCCCGGCTCAGTATAGCCACCGGCTGCAAGGCCCGGTGGCGCTACTTTCCGTCATATCGAAGGGTAATACCAGCCGTCTGGGTACAAAGTGCTATCAGGCGGCGTTTCGCGCCTGCGTTTCCAGCTCGGCCTTCAGGCCCGTATCGAGGCTCAGTTGCCGAGCCAGTTCATCCAGGTAAGCACGCTCCATGAACTGCTCCTGGTCGATCACCATGACGCTGGCCAGGTACATCTCCGCGGCCATTTCCTCGGTGGTGGCGGCGCGAGCCACTTCTGCCGGGTCCAGTGGGCGCTCCAACTCCTGGTGCAGCCAGGTGTCGAACCCTTCACCTTGCCCCAGCCGGGTGAACTCGCCTTCGATCAGCGCCCGCTCCTGCGCGTCGACATGCCCATCGGCCTTGGCGGCTGCTACCAAAGCCTTGAGCACCGCGTGGCTGTGTTGCTCGGCTTCGGCAGGAGGTACGCGGTCAAGCGTGCGCGGCTCGCCACGCGGCGCGGTGGCCTGGCGGGCTTGCCAATTGCCGTAAGCCTTGTAGGCCAACAACCCGAGGGCGGCGGCGCCCCCATACAGCACGGCCTTGCCGCCGTACTTGCGGGCTTTCTTGTTACCCAACAGCAGGCCCAGGGCACCGCCGGCAAGGGCGCCCTTGCCAGCGGAAAGGCCACCTTGCTTGCCGAGTGCCTGTTGGCCTGCACGCAGCAGTTGGTCGAGCAAACCTTGGGTATTCATCGTAGCGATGCCTCTCTCATACGGAAACTATGGCCTCGACTCTAGCGCCGTTCGATCTCGTGAACCGGCAACTAAATGCTTCGGGATATTGCAAACGCTCATTTTTTAACCAGATGTCACAATTTCTACGCGCTGAAAGGTGCCAGCTCCCCTTCAAAGCGCATGCAACCGACATTTTTCTTGGGTATCGTGCGAACCGATCGAGCCAATGAGGTTCTGTGTAAAGGTCCTTTGCCCGGTCGATGGCTTGCCCGGGCCATTTCAGTCGATCCCTTCGCTGCACGAAGCAGCCGGATCACTTCTTATAAGGAACAGGTTTCTCTATGCAACGCAGGAGTCTGCTCAAAGCGTCCGTGGCCCTGGCGGCCTACACCGGCCTTTCTTCCACCACCTTTCTGGCTGCCCAGGCGATGGCCGCGGAACCGGCCGATGGTGAACTGGAATCGTTCGATTTCGACATACTGAAAAAGCACGCCAAAGAACTCGCCGGCAAGCCCTACGTCGACCGCAAGCAGGTGCTGCCGCCGACCCTGGCCAACATGGAGCCGTTGAATTTCAACGCTATCCGTTACGATGCCGACCACTCGCTGTGGAACGAGAACAAAGGCCGTCAGATCGATGTCCAGTTCTTCCACGTGGGCATGGGCTTCAAGACGCCGGTGCGCATGTACAGCGTCGACGCCAAGAGCAAGCAGGCGCGCGAAATTCACTTTCGCCCGGAGCTGTTCAATTACCGCGACAGCGGTGTGGACGAAAGCCAGCTCAAGGGCAAGACCGATCTGGGCTTCGCCGGGTTCCGCCTGTTCAAGGCCCCGGAGCTTGGGCGCAATGACGTGGTTTCGTTCCTGGGGGCCAGTTATTTCCGCGCCATTGACAAGAACCGGCAGTACGGCCTTTCCGCTCGTGGCCTGGCAGTGAATACCTACGCCGGCGGCCCCGAGGAGTTCCCCGACTTCACCCGTTTCTGGTTCGAGGCCCCGACCAACCCCAACGGCACCCGTTTTGTGGTCTATGCCCTGCTCGAATCGCCCAGCGCGACCGGGGCATACCGGTTCGACATCGACTGCCAGTCCGAGCAGGTTGTGATGGACGTACAGATGACCGTGAACGCCCGCACCGCGATCAAGCAGCTCGGCATTACGCCGATGACCAGCATGTTCAGCTGCGGCACCAACGAGCGCCGCATGTGCGACACCATCCACCCGCAAATCCACGACTCTGACCGCCTGGCGATGTGGCGTGGCAACGGCGAGTGGGTGTGCCGGCCGCTGAACAACCCGCTGCGCATCCAGTTCAACACCTTCGAAGACACCAACCCCAAGGGGTTCGGCCTGGTGCAGACCGACCGTGCGTTCGAAACCTATGAAGACACCATCGACCAGTACGACAAGCGACCCAGCCTGTGGGTAGAGCCGACCACTCCATGGGGCGAAGGCTCTGTGGACATGATGGAAATGCCCACCACCGGCGAGACGCTGGACAACATCGTGGTGTTCTGGTCACCCAAAAAAGCGGTGGAGCCTGGCGATAGCCTGAGCTTCGGCTACAAGCTTTACTGGGCGCCGATGCCCCCCGTAGGCACGCCGCTGGCCCATGTACGCGCGACGCGCACCGGCATGGGCGGGTTCCGGGAAGGCTGGGCACCGGGCGAACATTATCCGGAAGTGTGGGCACGGCGCTTTGCCGTCGATTTCGTCGGTGGGGGCATCGAGCGCCTGCCCAAGCAGGCCCTGAACAACAACCTCACCACCATCCCCAGCATCGAGCCGGTGTTCACCGCAAGCCACGGCAAGCTGCAGGATTTCACCATCATCGACCTGCCCAAGGTCAATGGCGTACGTGTCCTGTTCGATTGGTACCCCACCGACGACAGCGTGGAGCCAGTCAACATTCGCGGTTTCATCCGCGCGGGCGAGCGCACGCTGTCGGAGACTTGGCTGTATCAGTACTTCCCGCCAGCCCCAGCCAAACGCAAGTACGTCTACGAGTAAGCCTGCAGCGCACGCTTGAAGCTTCAAGCCAGAGGGTCGCCCCTCTCGGCTTGTCGCTTGAGGCGGCTCAGGGGACGCTCAAAGGAATCGACAGCTCGCTTCGAAACACATTGTGGGGGTCGATCGCGCGCTTAGTGTCGATCAACCGCCTCGCCAGGTCGCGCCCGTAGTAGAGCTCCAGCCAGCGAGTGTCCAAGGTGCCGCCCTGATGGTCGAGGTATTTCATGTCGACATCGGGGTAGTTGATGTAACAGCCTTCATAGTTGCCATTGTCCGCATAAGGCTTGCCACCCTGGCGTTTGAAGTAGTCGATGTAGAACGCCCTGCACCAGTTCAGGCATGCCTGCTCATGCTCGGGCGATGCCCAATAGACCTGGAGCTGCGACTTCAGCAATGAGTGGCGTTGCGCAACCGAGGTCTGGGAGCCTTGATGGTCGAAGTGATTGATCGCGCCGCCATAGGAATCGATCTGCAAGAGCGCCTGGCTGAGCGCTGGGTCGGTGCTCTCATAAAGGTGTTCCCATATCGCATCGATCTCTTCGGTGCCGAAGTTGGTGATCTGATAGAACGACTTGTACTTGCCGCACTGGTTGCTGCCAGAGCCATTGATCATTTGCGTGAGGTACAGCCAGTCCATCAGGCGTGCATGCTGCAACGGGTCGCTGGCCTTGCACAGTGATTGCTTGGCTGGGTGCCGGTGAACCGGGCCGTGCAGTATGTGATGCGGGCTGACATGCGGGTCGCTGCCCGCCGCCTGGATCATGTGCTGGATGAAACGTTCGAAGGGCTCGGTCTGGCCCTCGCCATCGACACGCCCGTCGACACCGGTGTACTGGACGAGCAAGTTGATATCCCCTGTCGAACGGTGCTGAAGCTTGAGCAGGGAAAACAGGCCGCCATTGGCCTCGTGTGGCGCCGAACTGTTCCAGTGAGCATCGTGGTCGCTGAACCACTGCCAATAGGCCCGTAGGAAATGGCCAAGCTGCGCGGCATTGGCAAAGCGCTCCCATGGCCAGGAAAGCGTCAGCCAATAGCTTTGCTCGGGGGCTTTGGGCAGATCGTCGAAATAATAGTTGAGGATGATCCCGAAATTGCCGCCGCCCGCGCCGCAGCAGGCAGTGAAAAGCTGCTTGTCGACCCCGTCGCTGCGGCGGTGAACGTGCCGAGGTAACAGCGCTTTACCCTCGGGGTCGGGCACCAGGATATCCACTGCGCTGAGCCAATCGACGGTCAGGCCATGCAGGCGTGACAACAGCCCATAACCCCCACCGCAGATGTGGCCACCGGCACCGACGCTGTAGCAGGAGCCTCCAGGAATCACGCGGTTGGCGGCTTTATAGAGTGCAACGTAACCCGCCCAGTTCTGGCTCCCAGCCGCAATGCGAAAACGGTAGCGAGGTACATCGTTGCCGTAAAGCCAGGCGAGATACTTGGGCGCGGTGCGGTAGTAAGGCGAGGTTATATTCCTGGCTTCGTCAAATGCCATGCCGGTCATCTGGCCAATGTCGATGATGGCCAGTGGCAGGCCCTCCTCGCCCGGCAACTTGTTAGCGACCAAACCTTCGTAGCAGTGCCCCCCAGAGCGCACGGTGATTCTACAACCGCCGGCCAATGCGTCATTGGCGGCGTCGGCAACCTGCTCGGCGGTACTGCAGACATAGATGAAATCGGCTCCCCCACCGGCCGTAGGCCAGCGGAGGTTAAAGCCCTTCTGCAAGGTGACGTGGCGAGTGTCGTGGGTGTCGATCTTGACGTATGACGGCATGGCAGCGGCTCCGATGCGCTTTATGCAATACGTCAAGGTCTAGCGCACCTTACCGCTACGCCGTTGAAAACCACTTTGCACGCAAAGTCATTTTCAACGGCGCCGCAGCTGACGCTCGGGAATCAGTCGCGCAGGTCCGACTCGTGGATGGGCTGGTCTCGGTGCGTTGCTCGCTGGTATTGCGCGGGCCACACCGCCTTTCGCCCCCCCAGGTCATCGTCGGCATGCAGCGGCCAATAAGGGTCGCGCAACAGTTCGCGGGCTAAAAAGATGAGGTCGGCCTGGCCGGTGCGCAGCGTGTGCTCAGCCTGGGCAGGTTCGGTAATCATGCCTACCGTACCGGTAGCGATCTGCGCCTGTTCCTTGACCTTGGCGGCGAATGGGGTTTGGTAACCCGGCCCGGTGGGGATTTCGGCATTGGCCGCTGTACCGCCGGAGGACACGTCGATCAGGTCCGCACCCAAGTCACGCAGGCGCCTCGACAGCTCCACCGTTTCGTCGGGGTTCCAGCCATCCTCGACCCAGTCGGTGGCCGAGACCCGTACAAACACCGGCAGTGCCGCTGGCCATACGTCACGTACTGCCTTAGTGACCTGGCACACCAGGCGGATGCGGTTCTCGAAACTGCCTCCGTATTGGTCATCGCGCCGGTTGCTCAGCGGTGAAAGAAACTGATGCAGCAGGTAACCATGCGCAGCATGCACCTCCACCACTTCGAAATTGGCTTCCAGGGCTCGCCGGGCAGCATCTACGAAGGCCTGGATCACTTCTTGAATTTGCCCTTCGGTCAATGTTTCAGGAACCGTATGCTTGGGGTCGAAGGCGATGGCCGAAGGGCCTACCGGCACCCACCCGCCCTCTTCGGCCGGCACGCTGCCCGATTTCCCGATCCAGGGCCGCCAGGTGCTCGCCTTACGCCCGGCGTGGGCGAGCTGGATGCCAGGAACAGCGCCCTGGGCGCGGATGAACCGGGTAATGCGCTGCAGCGGTTCGATTTGCTCGTCGGCCCACAATCCGAGATCTTCGGGCGTAATGCGGCCGCGGGCAGTCACTGCGGTTGCTTCTGTGAACACCAGGCCCGCACCACCCACCGCGCGGCTACCTAGGTGCACGAGGTGCCAGTCGTTGGCCAAGCCGTCGACCGAGGAGTACTGGCACATCGGGGAGACGACGATTCGGTTGGGCAGTGTTAGCTCACGCAGAGTGAGCGGTTCGAGCAGCAGACTCATGGGGCACCTCGCAGGCTGTATGAAATCAGTTGATCCAGACTGGCCCTCAAAGTTGCGCCGTCAGCGTGGCTGCATATGGGAAATCATCAGTTGCACCGACTCCACGCCCCGAAAGGCGTTCAGATCGAGCTTGTAGGCCAGCTCAACCCACTTCACCGAAGCATTGGGCCAGAGATCCAGGTCGACGCCAAAGCAGATACCGTCCAGGCGGGCGCGGCCGCATTCACTCTTGAGCTGGACCTTCAAGTGCCGCTCGCCTACCAGGCGCTGGTCGACCAATTGGAATACGCCATGAAACTGCGGCTCCGGGAAATGCTGGCCCCAGGGGCCGGCATGGCGAAGTGCCCGAGCCATGTCGGCATGGAACTCTTCAACCGCCAGCACGCCATCGCTGTAAAGCCGACCGGTCAGGTCACCCTCGGCCAATTGCTCACGGACCTGAGCATCGAACGCTTGGCAGAAGGTCTGGAAATTTGCCTGGGGCAACGTCAGCCCGGCAGCCATGGCATGGCCGCCGTACTTGGTCATAAGCCCGGGATGCAGGGCATCGACCGCGCTCAGGGCATCGCGAACATGAAAACCGGGCACCGAACGCGCCGACCCCTTCAGGGAACCATCACCGGCGTCGGCGAAAGCAATGGTCGGCCGGTGGTAGCGCTCCTTCAGGCGCGAGGCGAGGATGCCGATCACGCCCTGGTGCCAATCAGGGTCGAACAGGCACAGGCCGAAGGGCATGTCCTGCTCGGGGAGGTCCTTGAGCTGAGCCAATGCTTCGCGCTGCATGCTCTGCTCGATGGACTTGCGGTCCTGATTCAAGCCATCCAGCTCGGCGGCCATGTCGCGGGCCAGTGCCGGGTCTTCACACAGCAAGCACTCGATACCCAAACTCATGTCGTCCAGGCGGCCAGCGGCGTTCAGGCGAGGGCCGAGGATGAAGCCCAGGTCGGTGGCGGTGATGCGTGCAGCCTCGCGCCGGGCCACTTCCAGCAACGCCTTGATGCCAGGGCGCGCGCGGCCCGCGCGAATACGCTCGAGCCCTTGGTGCACCAGGATGCGGTTGTTGGCGTCCAAGGGAACGACATCCGCCACGCTGCCCAGCGCCACCAAGTCCAGCAGCTCGCCCAGGTTCGGCTGTGGCCGGGTAGCGTACTGGCCCATGTCACGCAAGCGAGCGCGCAACGCCATCAGCACATAGAAGATCACCCCTACCCCGGCCAGCGCCTTGCTGGGAAACTCGCAACCCGGCTGGTTGGGGTTGACGATCGCGTCGGCCTGCGGCAAGGCTTCGCCAGGCAAATGGTGGTCGGTGACCAGCACCTTCAGCCCCGCTGCCTTTGCAGCCGCGACACCATCGACGCTGGCGATGCCGTTGTCGACCGTGATAAGCAACTGCGGTTGGCGCTCCAGGGCGACCGCAACGATTTCGGGCGTAAGGCCATAGCCGAAGGTGAACCGGCTGGGTACCAGGTAGTCGACGTGCGCAGCGCCAAGCAAGCGCAGGCCTAGAACGCCGACGCTGCTGGCAGTGGCGCCGTCTGCGTCGAAATCGCCCACGATCAGGATGCGTTGGCGTTGTTCGATGGCGGTAACCAGCAGGTCTACCGCTGCGTCGATGCCCTTGAGCTGCTGGTAGGGGATCAACCGTGCCAGGGTTTTATCCAGCTCGCTGGCGCAGGTCACGCCACGGGCGGCGTACAGCCGAGACAACAACGGGGGCAAGTCACCCAGATAAGGCAACTCGGCAGGCACGGGGCGAAGTTCGATACGCATAGGGGCAATCAGGCCGGCAACAGATTCGGTAACAAAACAGGCGCCACCATGCCTCAGCCACGCTCCCCCTTCAACCATTCGAGCTGCACTTCGTGCTGGCCCCGATCATCGGTCACGAATACGTTGCCGTCGCTGATCATGACGTCCCACTTGATGGTGCGCGGCATGTCCTGGGCGAGCACTTCAAGCGCTTCCTGGGGCACGGCGGCGATATTCAGGTTCTTCAAGTGCTGGGCCGCGTCAGCCACCTTGGTGCGCCATACGCGCAGGCTGCCATAGGCCAGCAGGCTGGTGCGTTCAGTACGCCGGGAGCACCAGGTAAGGCGATCGAGGTCTGGCTGGCCGACTTCGATCCAGTGCAGCACTCGGTCATCCAGGCTTTTTTCCCACAAGGCCGGTTCGTCTACGTCTGAAAGGCCGCGCCCGAACGCCAGCTGCTCGTTGTACCAGAGGGCATAGGCCAACAACCGCACCGCCATTCGCTCCTCGGTTTCCGACGGATGGCGGGCGATGGTGGAGCGCACGCTTTCGTAGACGCCTCGGTCAATGTCGGTGAGGTTGAGCTCGAATTTATACGGGGTCGACGGCTGGGCCATGGGCACGCTTCTGCTGGCGAAAAGGGGGCACAGTCTACCGCATGGAGGCGGGCCTTGCCTGGCGGTAGGGCCGCTGTGGTAAAAGGTACGGCTTCGGCGCGGGCCCAGCCGGTCTGCCTCGGGCCCTGGGCAGCGTCCGTTCAGTAGGTGATTGCGGTATGAAATCAAAGTTGGCTTGCGTCTGTACGCTGGCGTTACTGGGTTTTTTCCCCGTGCCGGCAGCATGGGCGCTGCCCACCCTTACGTGGGCCATGCGCGAGCTTCCGCCGCTAACGATCTTCGATGGCCCGCAGAAAGGCCAAGGGGCGGTAGATCAGATGCTCGCCCTGCTTACCCAGGCCATGCCTGAATACGAGCACAAATTTGTGCGCATGAACCGCGCGCGGAGCATTCAGATGCTCAAGGAAAATCACCTCACCTGCGATCCAACCCTGCTATGGACAGCCGAGCGCGCGGGCTTCGCGACATTCTCGATCCGCGCCTTCGCGACCCTGAGTAACGGCCTTATCGTGCGAGCTCAAGACGTGGAGCTGTTCGCCCCCTGGCTGGTGGACGGCGCTATTGACCTGGCTGCGTTGATCAACGCAGGCACGCTACAAGTGGGGATGGTCCCAGGCCGAAGCTACGGTGAAGCGATAGACCCTCTGCTGGCAAATGCACCTGCCCAGGTGCTGGTACCTCACTACGGAAATGACGCCACGGGCAACCTGCTGCAAATGGAACAAATGGGGCGGCTGCACGCGTTTCTGGGTTACTGGATAGAAGCACGCTACCTGGCAACCCAACAAGGCATCGACCCCACGAACCTGCGTTACCTGCCTATCCGCGGCGACAGCCGCTACAAATTCACCTACGTGGCTTGCTCCGATACGCCCGAGGGCCACAGCGCCATCAAATCGATCAATGCTCAGCTGCGCGTACTGCGGCAAAGCTCATTGCCGCTTCTCTACGCGCAATGGCTGCAGCGGGATCAGCAAAGCAGCTATTTGGCCGATGCCCAACGATTTTTTGCGCACGAAGACAGCCACCCCTGAACCCGCAAAAAGAAACCCCGCGCGGTGGGGAAGGCCGCGCGGGGTCAATCAAGTGCCGACCTTCGGCACCTGCCAGGTGAGCCCTGGCACCGGAGCACAATGCCAGGGCAACGCCCTTGAAAATTGAGAACCTGCCTGCAAGAGAAGGTTCCGGGAGATTTAGCGCAGGGTCGCAGCATATCCGCGGTGAGCGGCAGCATGGCGCAGTGCAGCAATCATCGAAGGCTCGAGGCGCCCTTCGGCAACCATCAGGTCACGGTGCAGGCCATCGACGACGTCGGTCAGGGAGCGCGTATCCTCGAGCTGAATGCGATGGAACTCGCGAGCCAGTACCGTGGAGCCCAATGGGTCGCTGACCACCAACATGACATGGGCCTCACGACCGGCTGGCGAAAGGACCACCTGATAAGGTGCCAGCGCTTCGCTAAGCAGTTGGCTGATTGTTTCCATGTATCACCCTCTTGTAATGAGCGAATGGCCGCTAATCAATGACCCTGGGCAGCGGTTGAAAGTTCGCTGGCAGGTGGCCATTTGAGGATCGCTGGCGAAAGTGACTGGAATATGTCAGCCCTTGGGGGCTCGAGGGGTAGTTTGGCGATAATGCTCGAGCATCGCATGCAGCGGGCGAGTGGCGGGCTGCAACGGCAGGGTGCCAAGTACACGGATGCCCTCCTTACGCGCCTTGAGCTCCAGAGGGCTCGCCCTGCCCTCGCCTCGCACGATCAATGACATTTGGGGCGGGTATTCGAGCAGGGCGCCTACCAGGGTGCGGTCGCAGCGGCTGTCGACCAAGGCGATATCGGGCGCCCAGCCCCCTTTCAGCGCCTGAGCCAGTGCCGTAACGCCCTCGGCCACGCGCACGTTGAAGACGCCGCAGGCGTTGAGCGCCTGATGCAAGTGAAGTACCTGGGCGGGGTGCTCTTCGATGATAAGCACATTGAGAGAATGCATGCAGCCTCCAGCGAGCAGTGGCGAAACTGCCGGCTACCTTAGGGGGCGACGCAGGTGCGAGCTATGAGACCTTTCCTAAAACGATGTAAGACGCTTCCGAAGGCCTCGAAGCCGGATTGCCCGGCTCCGAGGGCTGGATCAGAGCGGTTTGCCCCGGTTACCATGCTCGGCAACGAAGGCCTGCACGGCGCCCAGGTCGTTGGCCAGCACCGTGCAGCGCTCGGGCCGCTCGAACAGGTCAGCTAAGTGGGCGGGCAAGGCCATGGCCTGGGCAACGCCGGCTTTTTCCACCGCTTCGGGGAATTTTACCGGGTGCGCCGTGCCCAGCACTACCATCGGGGTGTCGAGGCTGCGCCGGCATTCGCGGGCGGCCTTCACGCCGATTGCGGTGTGCGGGTCGAGCACTTCACCGGTAGTGGCGAACACGTCGGCGATGGTCTGGCACGTCGCCTCGTCACTGACTGCCAGCGAATCGAACAGCTTGCGTGCTTCGGTCCAGCGGTCGGGCTCGACGCTGAAACCACCACCGAGCTTGAAGCTTGCCATCAGTTGCGCAAGCACCTCGCCGTTGCGGCCATGCAGGTCGAACAGCAGCCGCTCGAAATTCGACGACACCATGATATCCATCGAGGGCGAGAGGGTCGGGTGCAGGGTTTCCTTCACATACTGGTTGCCGCTCATGAAGCGGTGCAGGATGTCATTGCGGTTGGTTGCCACGATCAGTTGGCTGATCGGCAAGCCCATGTTGCGCGCCAGGTAGCCTGCGAAGATGTCGCCGAAGTTACCGGTGGGCACCGAAAACGCCACAGAGCGCGCTGGGCCGCCTAGCTGCAGGGCTGCGTGGAAGTAGTAAACGATCTGGGCCATGATCCGGGCCCAGTTGATCGAGTTGACCGCCACCAACCGGGTACCCTTGAGGAAGCCCTGATCGGCGAAACTCGCCTTGACCATTTCCTGGCAATCGTCGAAGTTGCCTTCGATGGCAATGTTGTGAATGTTTTCACCGAAAATGGTGGTCATCTGCCGACGCTGCACTTCGGACACCCGTTGGTGCGGATGCAGAATGAAGATATCGACATTGTCGCACCGGCGGCAGCCTTCGATTGCCGCCGAGCCGGTATCACCGCTTGTTGCGCCGATGATCACCACGCGCTCGTCGCGTTTGGCCAGAATGTGGTCGAGCAGACGGCCAAGCAGCTGAAGCGCGAAGTCCTTGAACGCCAGGGTCGGGCCGTGGAACAGCTCCATCACCCATTCGTTGCCACCCAGTTGGCGCAGCGGCGCCACGGCCGCATGGGCGAACTGGCCGTAGGTTTCTTCCAGGATCTTCTTGAAATCGGCGTCGGCGATGCTGCCGGTAACGAACGGGCGCATTACCCGGAAGGCAAGCTCGTGATAAGGCAAGCCGGCCCAGGAAGCGATTTCCTCCTGGGTGAAACGCGGCAGATTCTCCGGCACGTAAAGGCCGCCATCGCTGGCAAGGCCCGCCAGCAATACATCTTCGAAGTTCAGGGCCGGCGCTTTGCCGCGGGTGCTGATGTAACGCATGGTGTCATCCTTCAGGACGGCGGCTCGGCGAGCCGCCACCGGTTAGCTCAGTTGTTCGACGCGGATGCGCACGACCTTGTCGTTCACACCTTCCAAGGCTTCCAGCGCAGCGATGGCGTCGTCGATGCGGCGCTCCACCACGCGATGGGTCAGCAGAATGATCGGCACCAGGCCGTCCTGCTCCTCGGCTTCTTTCTGCATGATCGATTCGATGTTGATACCGCGCTCGGACAAGATGCTTGCCACCTGGGCGAGCACGCCGGGGTGATCCTTGGCCTGGATGCGCAAGTAATAGGCGCTCTCGCAGGCCTCGATCGGCAGGATCGGGTGCGCCGACAGCGAGTCGGGCTGGAAAGCCAGGTGCGGCACGCGGTTTTCCGGGTCGCTGGTCATGGCGCGCACCACATCCACCAGGTCGGCCACAACCGCCGAGGCCGTAGGCTCCATGCCCGCGCCGGCACCGTAGTACAGGGTCGAGCCCACGGCGTCGCCGTTGACCATCACCGCATTCATCACGCCATTGACGTTGGCAATCAGGCGGTCAGCCGGGATCAACGTCGGGTGCACGCGCAACTCGATACCTTCGGCGGTGCTTCGCGCCACACCCAGGTGCTTGATGCGGTAACCCAACGCCTCTGCGTAGTTCACGTCAGCCGTGGTCAAACGGGTGATGCCCTCGGTGTAGGCTTTGTCGAACTGAAGCGGGATGCCGAAGGCAATGGACGCCAGGATGGTCAGCTTGTGCGCCGCGTCGATGCCTTCGACGTCGAAGGTCGGGTCGGCTTCTGCATAGCCAAGTGCCTGAGCCTCGGCCAGTACATCGGGGAAGGTACGGCCCTTCTCACGCATTTCGGTGAGGATGAAGTTGCCGGTGCCGTTGATGATGCCGGCCACCCAGTTGATCCGGTTTGCAGACAGGCCTTCACGGATCGCCTTGATCACCGGGATGCCACCGGCTACGGCCGCTTCGAACGCAACGATCACGCCCTTCGCACGGGCGCGGGCGAAAATCTCATTGCCGTGTACCGCGATCAGGGCCTTGTTGGCCGTGACCACATGCTTGCCGTTGTCGATGGCCTGCAGTACCAGGTCACGGGCGATGGTGTAGCCACCGATCAGCTCGATGACGATGTCGATCTCGGGGTTGCTCGCCACGGCGAACACGTCGGAGCTGGTGGCGGTGCCGGTAATGTCGCAGTGAGGGTTTTGCGAGCGCAGCGCAATCTGGGCGACTTCAATACCACGCCCGGCACGGCGGGCAATCTCCTCGGCGTTACGCTTGAGTACATTGAAGGTGCCGCCACCGACGGTACCTAACCCGCAGATCCCTACTTTGACCGGTTTCACTCTGAACTCCCCATGAAACGACCGGCACTGTGGCCGGCCGCGAAAACCGCCACCCCCTCGGGCGACGTTGTTGATTCGATTAACCCTTGGCGTCGAGCGCCAGCTTGCCCAGCTGCGCTGCCGGCTGATAGCCCGGGATCATCTGGCCATTTTCCAGAATGATCGCCGGCGTACCATTGATGCCGATCTGCTGGCCGAGGGCGAATTGCTTGCTCACCGGGTTCTCGCATTTGGGTGCGTCGACGCTCTTGCCATTGATCAGCTTGCTCAATGAGGCGGGGCGATCCTTGGAGCACCAAACGGCCTGCAGCTGCTCATCGCCTGGCGAATTCAAGCCCTGCCGGGGGAAAGCGAGATAACGCACCTCGATGCCCATGGCATTGAGCTTTGGCACCTCGGCGTGCAGTTTCTGGCAATACGGGCAGGTGGTGTCGGTAAACACGGTAATGACCGATTTCGCCTTACCACCCTGAGCCGGGAACACCACCATCTGGTCCTGCGGGATGGCACCGATCAGCTTGGCAACGCCGGCACGCTCGGCGCGCTCGGTGAGGTTGACCGGCTTGTCGCCCTGGACCTGGTACAGGTAGCCCTGCATCACATACTGGCCGTCGGCACTGGCGTACAGCACTCGGCCGCCTTGCAGGCGTACCTCATAAAGGCCGTTGAGCGGCGCGGGGGCCACGCTTTCGACGGGCACGTCCAGTTGCAGGGTGGCGAGGGTTTTACGGATGGCTTGCTCGGCATTGTCGGCCAAGGCAAAGCTGCTGGCCAGCATCAAGGCAGCAGCGGCAAAAAGGCGAGTCACGCGCATGGGCACTCCTGAAGCAGCGGACAAAGGGCACCGCACCGGGGTTTTCCCAGGGCGGGCCGCGAAACCGTGCAAGCCTACCATGAAATCCGCCACCAAACCCCTGCCTCAGCCGCGTGGATGATGGGCCGCATGCAGCGCCTGCAAGCGAGCCTTGGCCACATGGGTGTAGATCTGGGTAGTGGAAAGGTCCGCATGGCCCAGCAGCATCTGCACCGAACGCAAGTCCGCGCCGTGGTTGAGCAAATGCGTGGCGAACGCATGGCGCAGTGTGTGGGGCGACAGGCTTTTATCGATGCCAGCGACCTGGGCGTGCTGCTTGATCCGGTGCCAGAAGGTCTGGCGGGTCATCTGCTCACCCCGCAGGCTGGGAAACACCACATCGCTGGGGCGCTCGGCCAGCAGCTCGGCCCGGGCACTGCGCATGTACCGCTCAAGCCAGGCGATCGCCTCCTCCCCCATGGGCACCAGGCGCTCCTTGCTGCCCTTGCCGGTGACGCGCAGCACCCCCTGGCGCAGGTTGACTTCGTCTAGGCGCAGGCCCACCAGCTCCGACACCCGCAGCCCGCAGGCATACAGCACCTCGAGCATGGCCCGGTCACGCTCGCCCAGCGGGGTGCCCAGGTCAGGTGCCAGCAACAGGGCCTCGACGTCTTGCTCCGACAGCGACTTGGGCAACGGCTTGCCCAGGCGCGGCATGTCCACCAGCAGGGTCGGGTCAACTTCGATCAGCTCCTCGCGCAGCAGATAGCGATAGAAGCCTCTGGCCCCGGACAGAAAGCGCGCCGTAGAACGTGGTTTGTAACCGTTTTCGACACGCCAGGCCAGGTGGTCGAGCAGCGCGTCCCGGCTCGCGGCGTCCAGCGCCACGTTCCGCTCGGCCAGCCAACCGTTGTAGAGGGCCAGGTCGCTGCGGTAGGCGCTGCGGCTGTTATCCGAGAGGCCTTTCTCCAGCCATAGGGCATCGAGGAATTGATCGATCAGCGGGTGGTCCAGGGCGGGCATCGGCTCAGTACCCAGGCAACACCGGCACCGGCCGCTTCTGCTCGTCGATGGCCACGAAACAGAACACGCCCTCTATCGCCTTTTCCCGGGCTTCGCTGTACATGCTTTCGACGAACACCTCAACGCGCACCTTCAGGCTGGTATTGCCCACATGCACTACCGTGCCCACCAGCTCGACGATGCTGCCGGCGGGTATGGCATGGTTGAAGTCGATCCGGTCGGTAGAAACGGTCACCAGCGGCAGCCGGCAGAAACGCGTCGCAGCGATGAACGACACCTCGTCCATCCAGGCAAGCGCGGTGCCGCCGAACAGGGTGTTGTGGTGATTGACGGTGCCGGGGAACACGGCTTTGGTTACGCGGCTGACGGAAAGCTCCGCACGGCGCTGGATTTCGGCTTCACGCAAGGTCATGGCGGGTACACACACTGGGCAAACAGCGGGCAGTGTACTGCCAGAAACGAAAAAAGCAGCCCGAAGGCTGCTTTTTTTCAAACCGGCACTATTAGGCCAGTTTTTCCTTGATGCGTGCGGCCTTGCCGGACAGATCGCGGAGGTAGTACAGCTTGGCCTTACGCACGTCACCACGACGTTTCACGGTCAGGCTGTCGATGGTCGGGCTGTAGGTCTGAAAGGTACGCTCTACGCCGACACCGTTGGAGATTTTGCGCACGGTGAATGCACTGTTGACGCCACGGTTACGCTTGCCGATGACGACGCCTTCGAAGGCCTGCAGACGGCTACGCTCGCCTTCCTTTACCTTTACCTGAACGATAACGGTGTCACCCGGGGCGAAAGCCGGGATTTCTTTGGTCATCTGCTCTGCTTCGAGGGCGAGAATGATCTTGTTGGTCATGCTGTGCTCCTAAGATGAACCGCCAGGTTCACCATCGATACGTTGTCTATCGTCCCGCTCGCGGAGGTATTCCGCCAGCAGCTTCTGCTCTTCTCCAGAAAGCGAGCGACTTTCCAGAAGATCGGGCCGCCGTTCGTGCGTCCGGCCAACGGACTGCATCAAACGCCAACGCCGGATGTGTGCGTGATTGCCACTGAGCAACACGTCGGGTACACGGCGTTCCGCATACACCTCAGGTCGGGTGTAGTGCGGGCAATCGAGCAAGCCGTCGGTGAAGGAATCTTCTTCCGCCGAGCCTGCATGCCCTAAAGCTCCGGGCAGCAACCGCGTAACCGCATCGATCAGGACCATGGCCGGCAGCTCCCCGCCAGACAGCACGTAATCCCCAATCGACCACTCTTCATCGACATGCGCTTCAATGAACCGCTCGTCGATGCCTTCGTAACGCCCGGCGATGAGAATCAGGGATTGCTCGTTCGCCAGTTGCTTCACGGCCGCCTGCGTCAGCCTGCGACCTTGCGGGGACAGGTAGATCACCTTCGCCGCCTCCCCCGCTGCCTGCCTTGCATCCAGCAGGGCGTCTTCCAGGGGCTTGACCTTCATCACCATGCCAGGGCCACCGCCAAAGGGCCGGTCATCCACCGTGTGGTGCCGATCCGTGGTGTAGCTTCGCGGGTTCCAGCAGTTGACTTGCATCAACCCTTGGCGAACCGCGCGGCTGGTAATGCCGTGTTCCGTGATGGCCGAGAACATCTCGGGAAACAGTGTGATGACATCTACGCGCAGGTTAGCCATTGCCTAGAAGTCCGCATCCCACTCCACCCGCATTTCGCCAGCGGCCAGGTTTACCTCGAGCACGCAGTCGTCCGTATAGGGCAACAGGCGTTCGCGGTCATCCAGGCTGCCCGCGCAGGGCTTGACCACCATCACATCGTTCGCGCCGGTTTCCAGTAGGTGATCGACCTTCCCGAGCAATTCGCCGGGGCCGTTGATAACCTTCAGGCCTTCAAGCTGATACCAGTAGTAATCATCCTGAGCCAACGCTGGCAGCAAGCTGCGCTCGATGCAGATTTCGTAACCAGCGAGCAGGCGAGCCTCTTCGCGGTCATCGAGACCTTTCAACTTCGCGACCAGGACCTTGTTCTGAGAACGGCCGCTGGCCAGTACCGCCTGCTTCACGTCACCTTCGAGCCGGAGCGTCCAGTGCTTGTAGTTCAACAGGTTGTCGATTGGGTCGGTAAAGGAGTAAACCTTCACTTCACCCCGAACGCCGTGTACCGAGACGATCTTGCCGATGACGATCAGGTCAACCGCAGGTGCTGGTGTGGCGTTCATACTGCTCAGGCCGCAGCCTTGGCAGCTTCCTTCAGCAGCTGAGCAACGCGCTCAGACGGCTGTGCACCAGCAGCCAGCCAGTAGCTTACGCGCTCCTGGTTGACGGACAGGCGGATTTCACCACCGGTAGCGACCGGGTTGAAGAAGCCAACGCGCTCGTTGAAACGACCGTCGCGCGCATTGCGGCTATCGGTCACGGTCAGGTGGTAGAACGGGCGCTTTTTCGAGCCGCCACGTGCAAGACGAATGGTTACCATGTGAACATCGTTCCTGTTGTCGGTGCTGCAAATTAAAGGCACAGCCGGGCACTCACGCGCCCGAAAGGCCGCATATTCTCAAGGAATACACGCACTTTTGCAATTGCCTTTTTCCAAATGGCCGACAGGCCGCTCCCTCTCCAGGAGCGGCCGATAGCCAACTTCCTTCACCAGCAGGGTCACAGCCGAGGCATGCCGCCGCCGGGCATCATGCCACCCAGCCCACGCATCATCTTGGCCATGCCACCTTTGGTGGAGAATTTCTTCATCATTTTCTGCATTTGCTTGTGCTGCTTGATCAGCCGGCCGACGTCCTGCACCTGAGTGCCGGAGCCCAACGCGATACGACGCTTGCGCGAGCCGCTGATGATGTCGGGATCGCGGCGCTCGGCCGGGGTCATGGAACCGATGATCGCTTCCATCTGCTTGAACTGCTTCTCGGCCGCGCCCTGGGCGTTGCCCATCTGCGAGAGGTTCACCCCGCCGATGCTGGGCAGCTTGTCCATCAGGCCACCCAGGCCGCCCATGCTCTTCATCTGTACCAGCTGATCGCGGAAGTCTTCGAGGTCGAAACCCTTGCCCTTCTTGAGCTTCTTGGCGAGTTTCTCGGCTTTGTCCTTGTCGAGCTTCTGCTCAGCCTGCTCGATCAGGCTGAGCATGTCGCCCATGCCGAGGATGCGCGAGGCGATGCGGTCGGGGTGGAACGGCTCGAGCGCTTCGCTCTTCTCGCCCATACCGATGAACTTGATCGGCTTGCCGGTGATGTGGCGCACCGAGAGCGCGGCACCCCCACGAGCGTCACCGTCGACCTTGGTGAGCACCACGCCGGTCAGAGGGAGCGCGTCCCCGAATGCCTTGGCGGTGTTGGCGGCGTCCTGGCCAGTCATGGCGTCGACCACGAACAGCGTTTCTACCGGCTTGACCGCAGCGTGCAGCGCCTGGATCTCGGCCATCATGTCGGCATCGATGTGCAGGCGGCCGGCGGTGTCGAGGATCACCACGTCAATGAATTTGAGCTTGGCCTCGCGGATGGCCGCTTCGGCGATGGCCACCGGCTTCTGCGAGATATCGGACGGGAAGAAAGTCACGCCGATGTCGTTGGCCAGGGTTTCAAGCTGCTTGATCGCTGCCGGGCGGTAGACGTCGGCCGACACCACCATCACGCTCTTTTTCTTGCGCTCCTTGAGAAAGCGCGCCAGCTTGCCGGCGGTGGTGGTCTTACCCGCGCCCTGAAGGCCGGCCATCAGCACCACGGCAGGGGGGGCAACGTTGAGGGCGAGGTCTTCGTTGGCCGCGCCCATCACCGACTCGAGCTCGGCCTGAACGATCTTGACGAACGCCTGGCCCGGCGTAAGGCTGCGCGAGACCTCGGTGCCGACTGCTCGCTCCTTGATGGCGTTGACGAACTCCTTGACCACCGGCAGCGCGACATCGGCCTCCAGCAGCGCCATGCGCACTTCTCGCAGGGTGTCCTTGATGTTGTCTTCGCTGAGCTTGGCCTTGCCGGTGACATGGCGCAGCGTCTGCGACAGACGCTCGGAAAGATTCTCGAACATGGGTGATCCTATGCGGGCACGGCAGCCGTGCGGGAGGTAAACGCCTCCCCGGCGGAAAAAATGGCCGCGAGTATAACCCAGAGCGGCGCGCGGCCGACAGCCACCGGCGTGCAGTCTTTCGTGCCATCGGCTTTGTGTGCCACACTCGCGCCTCTATTGGCCGCTCGTCAGTCCCTATGCTTCCTTTGCCTCCCAGCCTGTTCCCCAGCCTTGTGGCGGTCGTGCTCTACGCCGTGGCAACGCTTTTCCAGGGCGTGCGCCTGGCGCGCGGCGCCAAGGCCGACAAACGCATTCTCTGCGGGCTTGGCGCAGTGGCGGTGGCCGCCCATTCGATGGCGCTCGGTAACCAACTGCTGACCCCGCATGGGCTCAACCTGGACTTCTTCACGGCCGCCAGCCTGATCAGCGCGGCGGTCATTGCCCTGACGCTGCTGGCATGCGCCAGCCTGCCGGTGGAAGTGCTATTGGTGCTTCTCTACCCCCTGGGGCTGGTGACGGTGCTGATCGCCGAATTCGCCCCTTCGGGCACGGTGCAGCAGATCGACGAGGAGCCGGGCATCCTGGCGCATATCTTGTTGTCGATCCTGGCTTACGGCCTGTTCACCATCGCAGTCTTCCAGGCGCTGCTGCTGAGGGTTCAGAATTATCAGCTCAAGCACAAGCACCCCACGGGGCTGATCCGCGCCTTCCCGCCCCTGCAAACCATGGAAAGCCTGCTGTTCGGCTTCCTTTGGGCGGGCTGGATCCTGCTCACCGCCTCGTTGGTCTCCGGCTGGCTGTTCCTCGAGAACATGTTCGCCCAGCACCTGGTGCACAAGACGCTGCTGTCCTGCCTGGCCTGGGTGGTGTTCGCCGTGCTGCTATGGGGTCGCCATCGGCTGGGCTGGCGGGGGCACACGGCGAGCCGCTGGACGCTGGCCGGGTTCTGCCTGCTGATGCTGGCGTACTTCGGCAGCAAGCTGGTCCGCGAATACATCCTGCACATCTGAAGGCCTGCCCATGACTTACCTGCCCATGGCCCCGGCCTTTTGCCTGCTGGCCCTGGTGGTGTTCTGGTCGGCACTGCTCAGCGCCATCGACATTGCCCGCCACCACCTGCCCAAGCCCAATCGGCAGACGCGCGGCCATGCGCCCCGGCGCCTGCGCCTGCGCGTGCCGGTGGGCAGCCTTGTGCTGTGCAATACGCTGTGCCGCGCTGCTGCGCTGGCGCTGGGCGTTGGCCTGGCGTGGCAGTACTGGGGTGCCAGCATGGCCTGGCTCGGCGCGCTGGCCACCGCACTGTTGCTGACCGTGGTCGCCGAGTTCATTGGCCGTACACTCGGGCGGCAGCATCCGGAAGCTTTCGTGCTCACGGCCAACAGCCTGCTGCGCCTGCCCATGCGCCTGGCCTGGCCGCTGGCGTGGTTGTTGGAAGGGTTGGCCAACCTGGTGATGCTGCCATTGGCGGCCAAGTCAGGCGCGCAGCCCGGGCATCCTTCCACATCAGCCGGCACCGAACCTGAAGCGCGCCACGAAGAGCCCGCCCGCGCAAGCGCACTGGGCAGCATCCATGCGCTGGAACGCATGACCGTCAATGACATCCTGGTGCCGCGCAGCGATATCGATGGTGTTAACCTCGACGACCCGCTGCCACATATCATGGACGTTCTGATCGGAAGCCGGCACACACGCCTGCCTGTCTACCGTGGCGACATCAACCAAGTCGAGCGTGTGCTCAACACTCGCCAGATCGCGCACCTGCTGCCCGGCCGCGAGCTGACCGAGAACGCGTTGCTGGCAGCCTGCTACGACGCGTATTTCGTACCGGAAGGCACCTCGCTGCAAATGCAGCTGCTCAACTTCCACAAGCAGCAACGCCGGCTCGGCCTGGTTGTGGATGAGTACGGGGAGGTCATGGGCCTGGTAACACTGGAAGACATTCTCGAGGAGATCGTCGGCGAGTTCGAACACGAGCAGGCCGAGCGCAACCCTCATATCCATCCGCAAGATGACGGCCGCCACGTGGCCGATGGCGCCATTGCCTTGCGCGATTTGAACAAGGCGCTTGGCTGGCAGCTGCCCAGCGACGGCCCGCGAACCCTCAACGGGCTGGTCACCGAGGCCTTGGAAAATATTCCGGAAAGCGCTGTATGCCTAAAGATTGGCCGCTATCGCATGGAAATTCTCGAGACCATCGATAACCGCGCGAGCAAGGTGCTGATCTGGCAGGCGCCTGCGCGCCTGTAATCTTCGTTTACACCTTCGCCGGCCCGTTCCTATAATCCAGAGGCTTACCAAGCCCAGCCGGGCCCTGTGCTACCCGCACTCGGGGTGCCCGGCTCAGTCAGCCAGCCTGGATGCTTTCCTTCGCGCTCGCCCTACCCCGGCGGCGCCCTGCCGCCCCATATGGGCGTGCTTCAGTGCTGCGCCACATAACAATTCGCACTGACTGCAGGGACACACCATGACTGCCTCCACCCTCTCGGCCACTCAGGCCGACGCTGCACCGGCCAATTCCGCCGCCCGCGTAGCCACTGCCAGCTTTATCGGCACGGCCATCGAGTTCTATGATTTTTACGTGTACGCCACAGCGGCTGCCCTGGTGATCGGCCCGGTATTCTTTCCGCAGGGCTCGGGCACCGCGCAGATGCTTTCGGCCTTCATCACGTTCGGCATTGCGTTTATGGCCCGGCCGATCGGCTCGGCGCTGTTCGGCCACTTCGGTGACCGCATCGGCCGCAAATCGACCCTGGTGGCTTCGTTGCTGCTGATGGGTTTGTGCACCACCTTGATCGGCGTGCTGCCCGGCTACGACCAGATCGGCTTGTGGGCGCCTGCCCTGCTCTGCCTGTTGCGTTTCGGCCAGGGCCTGGGCCTGGGCGGTGAATGGGGTGGCGCAGCACTGCTGGCCACCGAAAATGCGCCGCCGGGCAAGCGCGCCTGGTTCGGGATGTTCCCGCAATTGGGGCCTTCGATCGGGTTTCTGGCGGCCAATGGGCTGTTCCTGGCCCTGGCGCTAGGCCTGAGTGACGAGCAGTTCCGCGCCTGGGGCTGGCGCCTGCCGTTCCTGCTCAGTGCGGCGCTGGTAGTGCTGGGGTTGTACGTGCGACTCAGGCTGGCTGAAACACCCGTATTCGCCAAGGCCATGGCGGCGCACGACAAAGCCAAAGTGCCGGTGGTGGAGCTGTTTGCTCGTCACAGCTTGCCGGTACTGCTGGGCGCTCTTTCGATGGTGGTGTGCTATGCGCTGTTCTACATCTCTACGGTGTTTTCGCTGAGCTACGGCGTTTCGACCCTGGGCTACAGCCGCCAGGGGTTTCTGGGGATGTTGTGCTTTGCGGTGTTGTTCATGGCCTTGGCCACACCGATATCGGCCTGGCTCAGCGACCGCTTCGGCCGTAAGCCGGTGTTGCTGGTCAGCGGCCTGCTCGCAGTGGCCTCTGGCTTTGCCATGGCGCCACTGCTCACCCAGGGATCTAGCGCCAGCGTCACGCTGTTCTTGTGCATCGAGTTGTTTTTGATGGGCGCGACCTTCGCACCGATGGGCGCACTGCTGCCGGAGTTGTTCCCCACCCGAGTTCGCTACACCGGCGCTTCGGCGGCGTACAACCTGGGCGGCATCGTCGGCGCCTCGGCAGCGCCGTTCTTTGCACAGAAGCTGGTGACGATGGGCGGGCTTGGCTATGTAGGCGGGTACGTTTCCGGCGCTGCGCTGCTGAGCGTGATCGCCGTGTTGTGCCTGAAGGAAACACGCGACAGCACGCTTTGATGGCGCAGTTTGCGGGGTGGGTGCTCGGCCGTGCCGGGCGCCCACCCCGTGATGCAGTGCAGGAGCGTTACAGCTCGACGCTGATTGCCTGCGAAGCCCGGGTGGCCTTGGCGCGCGCAGCCTCGATGCTTTCGTCGCGGGCCAGCGCAACGCCCATGCGCCGCTGCCCATTCACTTCAGGCTTGCCGAACAAGCGCAGCGCCGTGTCCGGCTCGCTGAGCGCTGCGCCCAAATTGGCGAACGCAGTCTGTGTCGACTGGCCCTCCACCAGCACCACCGCCGAGGCCGACGGCCCGAACTGGCGAATCACCGGCACCGGCAGGCCCAGGATGGCACGTGCGTGCAACGCGAACTGGGAAAGGTCCTGGGAAATCAGCGTTACCAAGCCTGTGTCATGGGGGCGTGGCGAGACCTCGCTGAACCACACCTGGTCGCCTTTGACGAACAGCTCTACGCCGAACAGCCCGCGGCCGCCCAACGCCTCGGTGACCTTGTGCGCCACCCGCTCAGACTCGGCAAGCGCGGCCGGGCTCATGGCCTGGGGCTGCCAGGACTCCTGGTAATCGCCTTTCTCCTGGCGGTGGCCGACCGGCGCGCAGAAGGTGGTACCGCCGGCATGGCGCACGGTCAGCAAGGTGATTTCGTATTCGAAGTCGATGAAGCCTTCGATGATCACCCGGCCCTTGCCTGCGCGCCCGCCTTCCTGGGCGTAGTCCCACGCTTTGCGCAGGTCGGCCTCCGAGCGCAGCAGGCTCTGGCCCTTGCCCGACGAGCTCATCACCGGCTTGACCACACAGGGGTAGCCCAGCTCGGCCACCGCAGCGCTGTATTGCTCGAAGGTATCGGCAAAGTGATAGGGCGAGGTGGGCAGGCCCAGCTCTTCGGCCGCCAGGCGGCGGATGCCCTCGCGGTTCATGGTCAGCTGTGCGGCGCGGGCGGTCGGGATCACGGTGTAGCCTTCGCTTTCCAGCTCCACCAGCGTAGCGGTGGCGATGGCCTCGATCTCGGGAACGATGTAGTGCGGCTTCTCGGCTTCGATCACGGCGCGCAGCGCGGCGCCGTCGAGCATGCTGATCACATGGCTGCGATGAGCCACTTGCATGGCAGGCGCATCGGCGTAGCGATCAACGGCAATCACCTCCACGCCCAGGCGTTGCAGTTCGATCACGACTTCCTTGCCCAGCTCGCCACTGCCGCACAGCAGCACGCGGGTGGCCGTCGGCGACAGCGGGGTTCCGATACGGGTCATGTCAAATCCTCGAGAGAGCGGATGGGCCTGGCCGCGCCGCGGCCTGCGAAAGCGGCGGATTCTACACCAAGGCGCGGCTCAGCGCGGCACCGGCTGACGGCGCGCGCGTGCGGCCATCACCCCCCATACCGCAGTGACGCCGGCAAACTTGGAGAGCAGCGACACGCCAACGACCGCCGGGGTCAGCGCGCCGATCATGCCGAAGAAAATCAGGGTGTCGACCGGGATGCTCAGCGCCGAGCTCAGCCACAGGCGATCACGCAGGGGCCGCCGAGTCACGCTGAACACCAGCCAGTCGATCAGCTCGGAGATCCCGAAGGCCACGGCGCTGGCCAGGGCGATCGCAGGCTCGGCGGTGAAGTACGACAGCAACAGCGCTGCCAGCATGGCCAGCAGCGCGCCATGGCCGAAACGGGCCTGGACCATGTCGCGCAGGATGAACACCAGCCCGCCCCAGGCCGACCAGAGCACGTCAAGTGACGGCGCGGCGGAAAAGGCAAAGTTGATCAGCACCACGCTGCCGATATAGAGAAGCAGGAACATCATGGAGAAGGGGCACGCCGGCGCGAAAAAAGGGCCGGCGATTGTATCACTGCATCAGGCCCTGCGCCCGCGCCCGCTCAGCCAGTTGAGCCAGCACCTGGCGCCGCTCATCATTGTTCATTCGGCCCCAACCGCTGATTTCGCTGGCGGTCCGCTGGCAGCCCAAGCACAGGTCGTGCTCATCCAGCGCACAGATGCTCACGCACGGGGAGCGCACCGGGCGCTCGCGCTCGGTTTCGATCATGGCTGTTCGTCCTCGGCCAGGTCACGGGCGTAGCGCCGGGCGTTTGCCACGTAATGCGCGGCGCTTGCCTCCAGGCGCTGCTTTTGTTCGGCCGTGAGCTCGCGCACCACTTTGCCAGGT
The DNA here is from genome assembly GCF_003097135.1 of Pseudomonas sp. URIL14HWK12:I12. Taxonomy (GTDB): domain Bacteria; phylum Pseudomonadota; class Gammaproteobacteria; order Pseudomonadales; family Pseudomonadaceae; genus Aquipseudomonas. The sequence goes on along the minus strand of NZ_QEQL01000002.1, from coordinate 121,715 downwards.
GAGCCCATCACCAGCGAGCCATCGGGTATTTCCTTGCCTTCGGGTATCAGTGTGTTTGCGCCAATCAGGCAGTGCCTGCCGATGCGGGCGCCGTTGAGCACCACCGCGTTGATGCCGATCAAGCTGTAATCGCCGACCTGGCAACCGTGCAACATGGCGTTGTGCCCAACCGTTACGCCTTTGCCCAGCGTCAGCGGCTGGCCGGGGTCGGTGTGCATCACACTGCCGTCCTGCACGTTGCTGCCTTCGCCGATGTCGATCAGCTCGTTGTCGCCACGCAGCACCGCACCGAACCAGACGCTGGCATCGGCTTGCAAACGCACCTTGCCAACCACCGTGGCACCCGGTGCGATCCAGCTGCTTGCGTGCGCCTCGACGCGCGCCTCACCCAGGCGGTATTTCATGCTTCAGCCCTCATCGTCAGTTCAGACCGCCACATAGCCGGCCGGTGGTTCATGCATCGAGATGCCCGCATCGAAGGCCACGTTCATCAGCTCGACGATCATGATCGCCGACAGCCCCCAGATCTTGAACCCCTGGTAGCGATAGCTGGGCACGTACCAACTGCGCCCTTGATAATCGATGCGGTGAGTATGCTCGCGCGGGTCATTCAGAAAGAACGACAACGGCACACTGAAGACCGCTGCGATCTCCGCATCATTGGGCCGGTATTCAACGTAATCGGGTATCACCCCTACCCAGGGCGTGACCTTCAACCCATGCTTGGACACCAATGGGCTGAGCGGCCCTGCCACCTCGACCATGCCCGGCGGCAGGCCGATCTCTTCCTCGGCCTCGCGCAGGGCGGTGAACAGCAGGTCTGTGTCCTCCGGGTCGCGGCGCCCGCCGGGAAAGGCCACCTCGCCACTGTGGGTCGAAAGGCCCTTGGCGCGCAGCGTGAGCACCAGCTCCGGCTCGTCGGCGCGGGTAATGGGCATCAACACTGCCGCCTCAGGATAGCGGGCGTCGCTGTGCAACGGCCGCGGGGTATAGCCACTCAGTCGAGTCAACAACTCATCGAGCATGGGGCATGTCCATTCTTGAACGCTTGTTTCGAATCATGCCGCAAAGCGCCGCGCCGCCCAAGCCCCCGCTTGCCCTGTCGACGGCAGGGCTTCAGGATAGGCGCAAGCGAGGACCGATCACGATGAAATTCTGCAGCCAGTGCGGCAACACCGTTACCCACCAGATCCCGCCGGGCGACAACCGCCCGCGTTACGTATGCAGCCACTGCGCGCATGTCCATTACCAGAACCCCAATATTGTCGCCGGCAGCGTGCCGGCCTGGCAGGGCCGGGTGTTGCTGTGCCGGCGCGCCATCGAGCCGAGGCAAGGCTACTGGACCCTGCCCGCAGGCTTCATGGAAAACGGCGAGAGCCTGGAGCAAGCGGCGCGCCGGGAAACCCTTGAAGAGGCCTGCGCGCACTTGGGCCAGGCCCAGCTCTATACCCTGTTCGACCTGCCGCACATTAATCAGGTGCACGTGTTCTTCCGTGCCGAGATGGCCAGCGAACACTTCGAGGCAGGCCAGGAGACGCTGGAGGCGAGGCTGTTCAGCGAACAGGAGATTCCTTGGGCAGAGCTGGCTTTCCGGACGGTCGCGCGTACTTTAGAATGCTTTTTCGCAGACAGGCTGGCCAATAGCTACCCTGTTCGCAATGAAGTGCTGCCGCCGTTGCCCTTACCGCCGGCGGATTCCTGACAGCCCGTTTTCGGGGGCCAAGGCCCCAGGGTTCTGCTTCGATGCGTACGTTATTCGCTGTTTTCGCTGTGCTCGCCTTGCTGAGCGCACCCTGGCCTGCCATGGCCGCCTTCACCGAAACCATCATCACTCGGCCGCTGGCCAAGCCTGTGCCACCTCCAACGGCACCGCCGCAAGCCGCGCCCGTTCCGCTCAAGAGCCACGGGCTGATCGACAAGGTGGTGGTAATCAAGTCCAGCCGCCAGCTCCAGTTGATGAGCGCAGGCGTGTTGATGAAGAGCTATCGGGTATCGCTTGGCAAACAGCCCAGGGGCGCCAAGGAGCGCGAGGGTGACCGGCGTACTCCCGAAGGGCTCTACTGGGTCGATTGGCGCAAGACCAGCGACAAGTTCAACCTGGCCATGCATATCTCCTACCCCAATGCCGCCGACCTGGCCCGGGCCCAGCGAGACGGGGTCAAGCCCGGCAGCATGATCATGATTCACGGGACGCCGATCAACGAAGAGTACCCGGAATGGTACTTCGCCTCGTTGGACTGGACTGATGGCTGCATCGCCATGACCAATTCCGATATGCGTGAAGTCTGGGGGCTGGTGAAAGATGGGACGCTGATCGAAATCAAACCCTGACGTAGGAAGCGCCCTACAGCAAATAGTCGGGTTTCCTTCAGACGCATCAGAACCTTCCTAACTCAATCGAATACCTGAAAGTTTATTGTTCATTCGAACGAATAACTTTCAGGTGTCATCCGTGCATGCCGTTTACACCCTTTTGATCGCGGGGGCGCTGGCATTGTGGCCAACGCCCTCGGCCGCCGACCAGGGCTCGAGCAACGCCTGGCAGCAACTGGATGCGTTCGCGCGGCAGCGGGATCGCGACGAGCTGGAGAGGCGCCAGCGCCAGTTGCTGGCACCCGCGCCCGCTTCGGCGCCCCAGGCCAGCAAGGCACCTGGCCGCTGCGAACCGATCCAGGGCCTGCGGCTGCACGGCAATCGGCTGCTCAGCGACGCCCAGCTACGCCTGAGCGCAGCCCCCTACCTGGCGCCCTGCATGTCGCCAGTGGCCATCAATCAAGTGCTTGAGGCAATTACCGCGCAATACGTGCTGGCCGGCTACATCGGCGCGCGGCCGTACCGCCTGGCGCCGCGCGAGTTTGGGGGGCCGCTGCAGGTGCTGGTGGTGGAGGGCGAGGTCGAGGCCGTGGAGGTCACTGACCCAGACCTGCCCCTTTCGCTGGGCAACGCCTTCGGCACCCTGCCCGGCAAGCCCCTGCACCTGCCAACCCTCGAGCGCGGGCTCGACCAGCTCAACCGCCTGCGGGTGCTCGACCTCACTGCCGATCTGCTCCCCGGCCAGCGCACCGGCGGCACTCGCGTCCGCCTCAGCCCCCTGAGCCACCCGCCGCGCGCCTGGCCCACGGTGCTGCTGGACAACCGGGGTTCGGCCAGTAGCGGCCGCAACCGCGCCCTGCTGACGTTCAACCTCGACAGCCCGGCACGCTGGAACGATGCCCTGGTACTGGGGGTGCAACGCACGCTGCCGGCCGGCCCGAATTTCAACCGTAGCTATTTCGGCGGCTACAGCGTGCCGCACGGGCCCTGGCAATTGAGCCTGAATGCGGCCCGCTATGCCTATCGCAGCCGTAGCCCCGCCGCCCATGGCGCAGTCGTCAGCCAGGGCAGCGGCACGGTGTATGGCGCAGCGCTGGAACGCCAGCTCTGGCGAGACCGCAGCAGCCTGTACAGCACCACCCTGCGCGCCACCCACAAAGCCATCGAAACGTACGTGCAAGGGCGCCTCAGCGGGCTGCAAAGCCCCACCTACAATAGCCTCGGCCTGCAGCTCGATGCCTTGTGGTCAGGCCACGGCCAGTGGAACGCGCAACTGCTGTACAGCCGGGGCCTGGGCGGCTGGCGCGCCGACGACGGCATGCCACGCCAGGGCCCGGCATCGCCCAGCGCCACGTTCGGCCTGTGGCGCACCACCCTGGGCCATACGCGCAGCGGCCGGGTGTTGGGCCAGAGGTGGCACTGGGGCAGCCAGCTCGGTGCCCAGTACACCCGCGCCACTCTGCCGGGCCCCGACCAGCTCTACCTGCCGGGCGACCTGAGCTTGCGCGGCTTCCGCGACCTGCCCGCCAGCTTCGACCGCGGCGCCTATTGGCAGAACACCCTGAGCCTGCCACGCCCGCTGCCCATGGGCCTGGCCCTCGTACCCCGCGTGGGGCTGGACATTGCCCAGGGTGATGGCCGCCGAGGCCAGCGCGGTGAGCGCCTGGCGGGTACCGCGCTGGGCGCAAGCCTGAGCCGCGGCGAGTTGGCCATGAGCTTCGACTACCACCACCCCCTCTACCGCCGCCAGGGCGAGCGGCCCACCGGCTACTGGCAATTGCAGTTGCAGGCCCGCCTTTGAAACGCTCCTCAAGAAGAAGAAGGAAACCGCCCCATGAAACGCAAGCACCCGACCCGTGTCCCCTCGAAGCTTGCCCGCGACCCCCTGCGCTGGGCGATCGCCACCGTGCTGCTGGCACCGGCTGGGGTATCGGCCCAGGGCATCGTGCCGCAGGCCGGCCCTGGGGGCACACCGCAAGTGGAGCAGCACGGCGCCACCGCCCTGGTCAACATTGCGCCGCCAGTCAACGGCACTTCGCACAACCAATATCTGGGCTATGACGTCAGTGCCGGTGGCGTGGTGCTCAACAACGCCACCGCCGCCGGGCAATCGGTACTGCTGGGCGAGCTGGGCGCCAACCCGCAGTTCAACGGTGCAGCCGCCGGCATGATCATCAACGAAGTGGTGGGCAGTGCTGCCTCGCGCATCAACGGCCCCCAGGAGATCTTCGGCCAGGCCGCCGACTATGTACTGGCCAACCCCAATGGCATTCACATCAATGGTGGGCGGCTGATCAACGCACCGCAAAGTGCCTTCCTGGTAGGTACGCCTGAGGTGGTCGACGGCCGGTTGGTCGGGCTGAACACCTTCGATGCACCCGGATTTCTACAGGCCGACGGCGCGGGCCTTTCCAGCGACGGTGCCGTGCGGCTGATCGCGCCACGGGTCGACATCAATGGCGCAATGGAGCTGCCCGGCGAGGTAACGGCGATCATCGGGCGCAACCGCGTTTCTACCGACGGCCAGGTACTGGAAACCCACCAAGGCGGTGAGCAGGCAATCGACGCACAGTTGCTCGGCGCCATGAAGGCCGGGCGGATTCGGGTGATCAGTACCCGCGAAGGCGCCGGCGTTCGCATGGCCGGCGCCCAATTCATAGGCCAGGCCGGGGTCGACGTGGAGTCCGCCGGCACCCTGGACATTGGCGACACACAGGCGCTCACCGGCATTGCGTCTACCGCCGGCGACGTCAACTTACGGGCCGACGGCGACCTGACCATTACCTACGCCCACCTGGCCGGGCGCGACGTCCGCGGCCGCACCGGCGGCAACTTCAGGCTGCAGCCGGGGCAGCACCAGAGCGAAGAGAAGTCGTGGCCCGAAGACTGGGATAGCCAATTCCTGGGCATAGTCACCGAACGCTACCTGGTGAGCAAGCAGACCCAAAAAACCCAAGTTCTGGAGTCGGTCGTCACCGCGAGGAACAACCTCAGTTTCGAGGCCAAGGGCAACCTCGACGTGATAGCCGCCGACCTGAAGGCCGACGGCGACGCCAGCCTGACCAGCGGCGGCGACCTGCGGCTGGACGCTGGCACCCAGCGGGTCGATAGCCGGACCCAGACCTATCACCGCAAGCACCTGTGGTCGAGCAAGCGGGACGAGCATGATACGCAGGAACAGAACGTGCCCACACGGCTGGAGGCACGCAACATCACAATGAGCAGTTCCGGCGACACCCAGGTGCGGGGGTCTGTGGTCAAGAGCAGCGAAAACACCACCATCAGCGCTCGCAAACTGGTAGTCGAAAGCCAGGTGCTTAACGGCGAAGAGGGTTACACGGAAAAGGCCGGCGACGTGCTGGGCGGCCTGGTCTCCAAGCGCCGCGCCGACAACACCGGCAGCAGCCAAACCCATGCCGGCAGCCGTGTACACGCCGATGGCACGCTCAGCGTTACCGCCGACGAGATGCTGATCAAGGGCAGCCAGGTTCACGGCGCCCGAGGTGCCGAACTGGTCAGCGGGAAAGGCACGATTTCGCTGGAAAGCAGCCACAACCTCGTGCTGAAGCACAAGGACGAGAGCCAGGGGGCGATGTACGGGCTGACGGGCACGCGCGACGACACCCGCCAGCGCACCGAGCAGGCGGTGCGCAGCGAAGCAGGCTCGGGAACCAACCTCACCCTGAAGGCAAAAACCGATACCAACATCACCGGCGCACAGCTGGCTGCCAAGGAAGCGGTCAACGTCCGGGCCGAAGGCGACGTCAAGATCGCGCCAGACATCAACCGCGACCAGCTACAGAGCCAGGTGAGCGACCGCCATTTCGTCGCCACCGCCCAGCAGACCCAGGAGGCCGAAGACAACAAAGCGGCCTCCAAGCAATGGGCTGCCGAAGTGGGGTTGCAGCAGGTCGATACGCGGGCAAGCACCGAAGCCAAGACCGTGCAGCGGCCGACCATCGAAGGCGCCAGCGTTGCCATCACCGCCGGGAAGACCTCGACGCTCCACAGCGCCGACATCACCGCCCATCAGGGCAAGGTGAATATCGACGGCAAGCAGGTCGTACTCGGCAGCACCAGCGACAGCCACAGCAAGACGCAGAACACCCGCACCACCGGCGGCGGCATCGGTGTTACCGCCGGCATGGACCGCAGCGGCAGCTATTCCTGGGGCGCCCATGAAGCGACCGATATCCGTGAACAACGCACCGTCGCCCAGACCACCCATATCTCCAGCAAGGCCGATACCCAGCTAACCGCCGATCACGGCAAGGGCCATGTCCAGAACACAGGCGCAAACGTCGAGGCGGGCGGCGTCGTAGAGGTCAATGCTGCCAGCGTGAATAACGTTGCCGCGCGCGATACCGAGGAGAGGGCCGAGGCGCGCAAGGCGAGCAAAGGTACCGCCGGGCTCAACATCGAAACCCGCTTCCTGACCCGGCCGATCGAGAAATACCTCACCGGCCAAGACCAAACGGTGTTCCAGAAAGGTGTCGAGGAGGCGTTGGAAGCGCCTAGCCTGGGGATCGACTTGGCCGGCAGCCATACTTCCCGCCTGGAGGAAACCGCCCGCGATACCGCGCGGGTCAGCCAGTTCGAGGGCAACACCGTGCAAGCGCAGGTGCACGGGCACCTGAAGGACGAAGGCACCGTTTACCTCGCCCGGGAAGGCGCCGTGGGCATCCGTGCGCGCAGCCATGAGGCCAGCGCCGCCCACAACAACGAAACCAGCCACATCAAGCGCCTGGACGTCGAAGGCTCGGGCCGCCTGGACACCGTCACCAGCACCGACGTGAACGGCCGGCTGATGGCATCGGGCGGCTCTTTCGAGGAGGAAAAAACCAGCTCGGCCGCAGTACCGGCGTTGATCGATGGCGCACAGGGCATCGCCATCCAACTGGGCACCGACGGCCGCTACGAAGGCACGCACTTCAATAGCCATGAAGGAGTAACGACGGTGCAGGCTAAAGGCTCAATCACCCTGGATCAGGCCAACGACACCCAGAAGCAAACGACCAGCACCCTCGACGGCTTCGGCTGGGGGCGGTTGGGCACCTCGCCGGACAAGGCCCGCAATATCGGCGCCGGCGGCGCACTGACCTACGACCAGATCACCCGAGAAGCCAGCGTGGGCAGAGGCGTTGACCTGCAGGGCAAGCAGGCGCAGTTCCTGGCCGGGGGCGATTTCCGCTCTGAGGGGCTCAGTGCCGGCAGGGAGCAGCCACTGGAGAAAGTCCGGATCGAAGCCGGTGGCAAGGCCAACCTCGGCGCCGGGGTCAACACCTCCAGCGCACAAGGCCAGCGGCTCGGTGGCGGGATCCAGGTGAGCACTTCCACCGCACCGGGCAGCCTCGGCGGCGGCCTGGGCGGCCACTTCGACGCAGGCCGAACCCAGGAGCGGGTTCGGGAGGAAACCCACAGCGCCCTCGATACCCAGCACCTTCAAGTGATTGCCAACGCACGGAGCGCTGAAGCCGTGCGCCTGGATGGCGTGCAGGCCAATGCCAGTACGATCGACCTGCAGGCACCCAATGGCGGCATGCTGGTAGACGCCGCCACCCGCACCGAGCACAAAGGCAACCTGGCCATCACCGCAGGCCTTGGCGCCAACACGCTCAAGACCGGCACCAAAGACACCGACACTTCGGGCTTGCATGCGCGCTTGAAGGTGAAGGTCGACAACCTCGACAGCACCACCCACACCAACGCAAGCCTGAAGGCGGACGGGGTCAACCTGGTCAGCGCGGGGGATACCCACCTCAACGGTGTGGTCATCGACGCCAACCAGGTAACCGGGCAGATCGGCGGCCACTTGCAGGTGGCCACCCGCCAGGACCGGGTCAAGGGCACCGAGGTGAACGTTGACGGGCGCATCAGCCAAGAGCACAACCCGCAAGGCTTGCTCAATGCGGTTTCTGCCGTGGCCGGGCCGTTCGCGAACAAGGTCGGCAACCACGCCGCCGGCATTCGCAAGCTCGACGCCAACACCAGCCCGGGCATTTCCGTAGACGTTGTACGCACCGACCGCACCACGGCCGCGCAGCAAACCATGGTCAGCGGGCGTGAAGGTGTCAGCCTGGAAGTGGCAGGCACCACCCACCTCTCCGGCTCAGTAATCAAGGCTGCCCAGGGGCAAGTGGCGCTGGCCGAGGGCAAGGTCCAGCAACATGACCTGAGCGGGCGCGACTATCGCTCGGACCTGAGCATCAATGCCTCCAACTCGCCCACCGAGTTGCTGAGCACCGTGCTCAACGAAGCCACTTCCGACAAAGGCGCCCAGGCCGCGCAGGACCAGCACGTCAATGCCGGCTTCTACCGCAGCGGCGGGCATGACACCACTGAAGTGCTCAAAGCGCAGATCGAACAGGCCTCACGCTGATTTCGCCTCAACTTCCGGCCCTTGGCCGGCGCCCTCCCCTTTCCCCGGCAGCCTGGCCTTGGCTATGCTGCCGGGTATCCACCCTCCAGGCCTCGTTCCATGCCCATCACTTTGATCACCGGCTGCTCCAGCGGCATCGGCCTTGCCACCGCCCGCGCCCTGAAGGCCGCCGGCCACAGCGTATGGGCCACGGCCCGCTCGCCCGAAGATGTCGCGAGGCTGGCCGCCGAAGGTTTTGTTGCGCGCCAGCTCGATGTGACCGACAGCGATACCGTGCAAGCGCTGGCCGCCGAACTGCCCGAGCTGGACGTGCTGATCAACAATGCCGGCTACGGCCTGATCGGCCCGTTGCTCGACATGCCCGACGCAGCCCTGCGCGCCCAGTTCGACACCAACCTGATCGGCCTGCTCAGCATGACCCGCGCCTGCCTGCCGGCGCTGCGCCGTCGCCAAGGGCTGGTGGTGAACATTGGCAGCGTGTCTGCGCTGATGGTCACGCCTTTCGCCGGTGCCTACTGCGCCTCCAAGGCGGCTGTGCACGCGGCCAGCGATGCCCTGCGCATGGAGCTCGCGCCCTTGGGCGTGCGGTTGATGGAGGTGCAGCCGGGTGCCATCGCCACGCGCTTCGCCGAACAGGCCGGCCTTCAGGCTGAGCAAGTCATTGATGAGCAGTCGCCCTGGTGGCCATGGCGCGAGCAGGTGCGCAAACGTGCCCAGGCTTCGCAGCAGCACGGCGCGGCGCCCGAAGCGGTAGGCCGGGCCATCGCCGATGCGCTGAACCGCGCCCCCCGTGTGCTGCGAGTGGGCAACGGCAGCCGGGCTTTGCCTTGGTTGGTGCGCTGGCTACCGGGCCCTTGGCTCGACCGCATCCTGAGCCGGCGTTTCGGGCTTTAAGTTCGGGGCTTGACCACCACCGTACAGCTGGTACCCGCCGCCAGCAGCATCCCCTCCGGCACCTGATCGATATGAATCCGCACCGGCACCCTTTGGGCCAGCCGCACCCAGTTGAAGGTTGGGTTCACATCGGCCACACCCTCACGGCTTTGCGGGTTGTCACGGTCGTAGATGCCGCGGGCGATGCTCTCCACATGGCCCTGCAGCACCTCGCCGCTCATCATCTGGATCTCGGCTTCATCCCCTACCTTCACGTGCGGCAGCTTGGTTTCTTCGAAAAAGCCATATACCCAGAACGAGTGCTCGTCCACCACCGCCATGCGTGGCTCCCCGGCATGGGCGTAATCACCCGGGTGAACGTTGAGGTTGGTGACGAAGCCATCGACCTGCGCGCGCACCTGGGTGCGGTCCAGGTTCAGTTGCGCGGCGGCCAGCTGCGCCTGGGCCTGCTGGTAGTCGGCCTGAGCGGCGCTGGCCAGGGTGCTAGCATCGTCGCGGCTCTCCTTGGAAATCACCAGCGCGTCCATGTCGGCGCGCCGGCTGGCGTTGGCTTTGCGCATCTCCCAGGTGGCCTTGCGCGAGGCGACCAACGCCTGGGCCTGGGCCACGGCGAGGCGGTAGTGTTCAGGGTCGACGCGCATCAGCACATCACCTTTTTTCACCTGCTGGTTATCGCGAACCGGCACCTCGACCACGTAGCCGGCCACATCGGCCGCCACGTTGATGATGTCGGCGCGCACGCGGCCGTCGCGCGTCCAGGGAGTGTCCATGTACTGCACCCAGAGGGTGCGGCCCAGCACCACGGCCAGGGCCAGGATCAACAGGGTGCCGAGCAGGCTGAACAGGCTTTTCATGGGGCGTCTCTTCAGTGGTAGAGCGGCAGCGCCAGCGCGCTGCACAGGCAAACGAACAAGCACAGGCGCAGCAGCGCCGGATGCCAGAAGTAGCGGTACAAATCCAGGCTGGACAACCAACGGTCCAGCGCCCAGGCAAGGCCCATGGCAAGCAGGAACAACACGGTGAGGCTGGGCATGTACAAGCCGTGAAACGCGATTTCACGCGGCATGAGGGGCTCCGTGGTGGCCGAGCTCGGCCAGGGGTGAGCGAGGGTCGAGCAGGCTGGATCGGATGAAATGCAGGTAGCTCTGCACCCGCCGTAGCACCGAGGTATCGAAGTGGCGGGCGAAGGGCTCGTCGGCCGCCTGCACTTCGGCGATGGCCTGTTCCAGCACGCCCAGGCTGCGCTCCAGGTTCACGGCGCTGGGCTGGATGAACAGCCGGATCAACGAACGGCCCAAGGCGCGAATCCCCTGCCGCCAAGGCTGGCGCTCATGATAGGCCGGGTGGATCGGCAGGCCGTCCTGCTCACGGCGTAGCTCAATGATCGCGTGGCCGATCTCCAGCACCGTGAACATCCAGCGCAGCAGAGAACGCTGCACTTGCGGCTGGCCAGCCGAAAGGCCGTAGGCCTGATGCACCAGGTCGCGCACGCGGCTGTCGAAGCCGCTGCCCAAGTGCAGGCCTGGGCCGCTGATGGCAAACACCACCAGGCCACGCAGATCCTGCTCGAGCCTGCGCCACAGCCAGCGGCTGTTGGGTGGCAGGATGATCGCTCCGGCAGCGGCGCAGAAGAGCATCCCCAACAGCATGCCGAGGTAGTCGTTGACGAAGGCATACGGGTCGAACAGCGTGAGGTTGCCCGGTACCGATCCGATCGAGAAGAAGATCAGCAACCCCATCCCATAGCCCACCCACTGTGGCCTGGAGGCCAGGAAGGCGCCGAACGCCAGCACGGGTGAAAGCACTAGGCACAGCAGCGGGAAGCCGTCGATCTGCGGGTACACGAAGAACATTTCGACGAACCCGGCCAACGCGCCGAGGCACGTGCCGCAAGCCATCTGGAAGGAGAACCGGCGGGGGTTGGGGGTAGCGGCCGACAGGCCCACCGTCGCGGCAGCCACCAAGGTCATGGTTGCGCCGCTGGGCCAGTCATTGAGCAACCAGAAACTGCCCAGCGCCAGTAACACCAGCGCGCCTCGCACGCCCGACGCTATGCAGGCCCACAGGTTGGTTTGCGCGCGCCAGGGTTCGCGCCACTGTTCGCGAGCATGGCGGTGTTCGGCCAGTGAACCGTGGGTTTCGGCGTAGCTGTGCAGCTCCAGCACGAAGCGGTAGAGCAGCTCGAAGGCAGTGTGAAAATCCAGCAGGTCCGCCTCGCTTGGCGCGCGCGCCAGGAACAACTCGCGAAGGCGCCTCACTTCGTCGGTAAAGCCCGCTTTATAGCCCTCCAGGGCCAGAACCAGGCGCTGGGCATCGCGGTCGGTCAACGCCCGGCCACAGAAAGGCTCGAGCAGGCGTGTCAGCGCGAGCAATGCCGGCTCGAGCGCCGCACGCACCTGGCCATGGTCGTGAATGCGCTCCAGCAGTTGGTGCAAGGCATTGAAACGGGTGGTGATGCCCATGAACTCGCTGTTCAGGCGGCTGACCCGGCCAGAGCGGTGACGCATGTGCGGGTCTTCGAAGGCGGTAATCGAGCGCAGGCTCTCCAGGCCCACGGCTTCGGCGATCAGGCGCACGTTGACGCTTTCGAAACTGTCACGCTGGCCCTGCCCACTCAAGTGCTGCACCACGAACGCCGCGAACACGCCAAAGCGCTGGTAGAGCGCATTACGCATCGCTGCGCTGGACGATTGCGGCAGGATGGCGGCGCTGACGAAAGTGGACACCAGCAAACCCAGGCCGATTTCCAGCACTCGCCACACCGCCGCCATGAACGCCCCTTCGGGGTGGTTCAGCACCGGCAGCCCGACCATCGCCGCGGTGTAGCCCGCCAGCACGAACCCGTAACCGCGAAAGTTGCGGTGGCGCTGCGCCCCAGCCGAACAGAGCCCCACCCACAGCGCCAGGCTAGGCAGGAACAGCTCACTGTTCTGCGGGAAAAGCGCGAACAGCAAAACCGTTACCGCCGAGCCTGCGATCGTGCCGAGCAGTCGATAGAAGCTTTTGGCGAACACCTGGCCACTCTGCGCCTGCATCACGATAAACACTGTGATCATCGCCGTGCGCGGCTGCGGCAGTTCCAGGCGCATCGCCAGCCAGAGCGTGGCGAACGCAGCCAGCAGCACCTTGAAGATAAACACCCAGGTAACCCCATCGGTGCGAGCCCACGCCAGCAGGCTGCGCCGCCAGGGCAATGCGAGCAGGCTCACGGGGCGGCCACCGTACTTCTCAGGCGATCCATGGCTGAAAGGGCAGCCGGCGTGGCGGGGGCTTGAAGCGAGCGCGGGTCGGGCGCGTCGTCGCCCGCCTGCACCCCCCCGCCCAGCGCACTGACCAAGCGGGCCTGGGTACTGAGCTGCGCTGCCTGCACCTGCTGCTGCACTCGCTGCTGCTGGAACAATGCAGTCTGGGCGTTGAGCACGCTCAAGTAGTCGGTCAGGCCACGACGGTAGGCCGCCAGGGCGAGGTCGAAGGTGCGTTGGGCGCTGGCCACAGACTCGGCGGCAAGGCCGGCCTGCTTGTGCATCGACTCGCGCCGCACCAACTGGTCTGCCACCTGCCTGAGGGCCTCGACCAGGGTTTGTCGATAATTCGCCACGGCCTGGTCATAGCCGGCACTGGCGGCGCCCAACTGGCCGCGCAAACGCCCGGCATCGAAAATGGGCAGGCTCAGCGCAGGGCCAGCGCTGTAGCTGAGCTTGCTGCCGGTCAGAAATTCCAGCATGCCGCCACCGGTGGCCATGTAGCCGAGGCTGCCGGCCAGGTTCACGTCCGGGTAGAAGCCTGCCTGGGCGACCTGGATGCCACGCGCCTGCGCCGCCACCTGCCAACGCGCGGCGACCACATCCGGGCGCTGGCCGAGCAGTTGCGCTGGCAATCTGGAGGGCAACGGCAGGTCGCGGCCAAGGCGCATACAGGGGCGCTCAAGCCCTTGCGACGCGCCCGGCCCCTGCCCCGCCAGCGCTGCCAATTGGTGGCCGGCCAAGGTGATGCTCTCCTCCAGCGCGTCGAGCTGGCGGTGGGTTTCAGGCAGTGGCGTTTGCGCCTGGCTGACTTCGAACTGTGTGCCGATACCGTGAGCCAGCCGCGTGTGCGCAAGGCTCAGGATCTGCTCCTGCTGGGCCAGCGTCGCTTGGGCGATGTCGCGTTCGGCGTATGCCAGCGCCATGCGGATATACACCTGCACCATCGCATCGACCAAGGCCAATTGCGCTTGGCGGGCCTGGGCAACGCGCTCATGCACAACGTCGAGCGCCTGCTCGCTGGCATTGAGCTCACGGCCCCAGAGATCGAGGTTCCAATTGAAGGCTAAACCTGCGTTGTTGTCCCAGGTGGTGTCGCCGGCCAGCGCCCCGGGCCCATAGAACTGATCGGCCGGCCAGTTGCGCCGCTTGAGTGCAGCCGTGCCGGCCACTTGCGGCCCTTCGGCCGCCTCCACGGCACCCGCCAACGCCTGGGCTTCGCGCACCCGCGCCTGAGCCAGCGCCAGGCTGGGGCTGCCGGCCAGCGCTTGGGCGATCAACCGATCGAGTTGCTCATCACCATAACCTTGCCACCACTGCTGCGCCGGCCAGCGAGCATCTTGCTCAGCGTTGTGCACGGCGGCGCCCGCAACGAGCGTGTCAGGCTGAGGAATGCTGCTATGGGGGGCGATCCCCCCGGTGCCGATGCATCCGCTCAGGGCAAGCGGATACGCGCAGAAGGCCAAAGCCTTGAGCTTTCGAAATGTACGCAGGGGCACAACGACGCCTCGAGAAAGAGGTGGGGGCAGGAATTGGGGCCGATTCTAGAGCGGCGCCTGTTGGGCGATAAGGTGTTTTTTTGGTGATTCTTTGTTACAGATCAAGAAACAATCCTGTGGTAGCCTTTACTTGCCAAATAGTTACTACATGCGACAATCGCGCCGTCTTCCTTGAGCACGAACCATGGACACCCTGCAAAACATGCGGGCCTTCTGCAGCGTGGCAGAGGCCGGTAGCTTCACCGCCGCAGCCGCGCAACTGGACACCACCACCGCGAACATTTCACGGGCGGTTTCCAATCTTGAAGCCCATTTGCAAACCCGCCTGCTCAACCGCACCACTCGCCGCATCGCGCTGACCGAAGCTGGCAAGCGGTACCTGGTGCGCTGTCAGCAGATCCTGGCATTCGTCGAGGAAGCCGAGGCCGAAGCCAGCGATGCTCACGCGCGGCCCGCAGGGCAACTGAAAGTGCACACCATGACCGGTATCGGCCAGCACTTCGTGATCGACGCCATTGCCCGCTACCGCCAGACCCACCCGGACGTGACCTTCGACCTGACCCTGGCCAACCGCGTGCCCGACCTGCTCGACGAGGGCTACGACGTGTCCATCGTGCTGGCCAGCGAGCTGCCGGATTCAGGGTTCGTGTCGCAGCGCCTGGGCATCACCTACAGCATTGTGTGCGCCTCCCCCGAATACGTTAAAACCCATGGCATGGCCAGCACGCCCGGCGACTTGAAACGCCATGCCTGCCTGCGCCTGGTGAGCCCGGTGGTGCAATTGGAAAAGTGGCTGTTCGACGGGCCCGACGGCCAGGAAATGGTCAACATCAGCAACGCGCCTTTCCAGGTCAACTCCGCCGACGCCATGACCACCGCGATCAAGAGCGGCATGGGGGTGGGCGTGCTGCCGATCTACGCAGCCATCGATGGGCTGCGCGATGGCAGCCTGGTGCGCATGCTGCCGGAGTACCGGCTGCAGGAGCTCAACCTGTATGCCATCTACCCATCGCGGCAGTACCTGGACGCCAAGATCAAGACTTGGGTGGAATACCTGCGCGGCTCGCTGCCGGACATTCTGGCCGCCCATGACGCCGACCTGCGCACCCACGAGCTGAACTTCGCGACCTGAGGCGGCTGGCGCCGAGGCCGAGAGGAATGTTAGCGTGCTTACATTCCCGCCCTAAAACGAGCCGCGCCGATGAAAAAAACAGTATTGGCTTTCAGCCGTATCACGCCTGAGATGGTCACCCGCCTGGAGCAGGACTTCGAGGTGATCGTTCCTGACCCCAAGGCCGGCGACATCGCTGCGCAGTTCAATGAGGCATTGCCACATGCACACGGCCTGATCGGCGCGGGCCGCGCGCTGGGCGAGAAGCAACTGGCCGCGGCCACCCGGCTTGAGGTGGTTTCCAGCGTTTCGGTGGGTTACGACAACTACGATGTGCCCTACCTGACCTCGCGCGGCATTCAACTGACCAACACCCCCGACGTGCTGACCGAAAGCACGGCAGACCTGGGCTTTTCGCTGATCATGAGCAGCGCCCGGCGCGTGGCCGAGCTAGACGCCTGGACCAAGGCCGGGCACTGGAAGGCCACCGTGGGCCCTGAACTGTTCGGCAGCGACGTGCATGGCAAGACGCTGGGCATGGTGGGGCTGGGCAACATCGGTGCAGCCATCGCCCGGCGCGGCCGGCTGGGCTTCAACATGCGCGTGCTGTACAGCGGCAACAGCCGCAAGCCGGCACTGGAGCAGGAACTGGGCGCGCAGATGCGCAGCCTGGATCAACTGCTGGCCGAGGCCGATTTCGTTTGCCTGGTGGTACCGCTGTCGGAAAAAACCCACCACCTGATCGGCCAGCGCGAGCTGGCGCTGATGAAGCCCAGCGCGTTTCTGATCAATATCGCCCGTGGGCCGGTGGTCGATGAGCCCGCGCTGGTGGAGGCGTTGCGCAACGGCACGATCCGAGGCGCCGGGTTGGACGTCTACGAAAAAGAGCCGCTGACCGACTCGCCGCTCTGGCAGTTGCCCAACGCCGTGACCCTGCCCCACGTGGGCTCGGCCACTGCCGAAACCCGCCAGGCGATGGCCGAGCGGGCGATGGCCAACCTCACCGCCGCGCTCAAGGGCCAGCGCCCTCAGGACCTGGTCAACCCCGAAGCCTTCAAAGGCTGAGCCAAGGCCTGCGGGCGTGGTTTGCGAAACACCAACCAGTTGCCCAACATCACCAGCGCCAGGCCCGCAAGGGCCGGGCCACTCCAGTGGTACCCTTCGAACCAGCTCGACACGTTCAACGCCACCAGCGGAAAGAGCACCGTGCAATAGGCTGCCCGCTCGGCGCCCAGCCGGCCCACCAGCGTCAGGTAGGCCGTGAACGCAATGACTGAGCCTGGAATGGCCAGATACAGCAAAGCCCCAAGATACAGCGGGCTTGGGTCCCAGGTGAACGGCACACCGCAGGCCAGGCAATACCCGGTCAGCCACAAGGCCCCATAGAGCATGCCCCAGGCGTTGGTGGTCAGCGGGCGCAGGCCACGGCGCTGATGCAGGGCCGAGAGCATGTTGCCCGCCGAAAAGCACATCGTGCCGGCCAGGGCCCACCCCAAGCCCAGTAGCGTGCCGTTGCCGGCAGGGTGGTTCGCCCATTGCGGCCAGAACAACAACCCCAGGCCTACCAGGCCCAGCGCCCCGCCACCGATAACCGCCGGCGCAATCCGTTGGCCAAAGCACAGCCGAGCGCCAAGGGCGTTCCACAGGGTCGCAGTAGAGAACACCACGGCCGACAGGCCACTGGGCAACCACTGCATGGCCTGCAGAAAGCACATGAAGTTCACGCTGAACAGGCACAGCCCCTGTGCCAGCGCAATGCCGTGGCTGGCACGGTTCATCGGCTGCAGCCGGCGCGTGAACATCAGCAGGGCGAACAGCACCGCTGCGGCCAGCCCAAAGCGGTAAACGATAGAGGCGGCGATGGGCACTGGCCCCAGTTGCCATTTCAAGGCGATCCAGGTGGTGCCCCAGATCAATACGGTGGCGAGGTACAACACAGCGTTCATGGCATGGCCTCCTGTCGAGGCCGCCAGCATCGGGCCTGGCACAGGCGCTGGCTTTCATATTCTTGCGGTTTTTCGTCCCGGTATGCGCCGTATGCCTGCGCCGGGCGCTAGGATAGCGCCCTCAAGGAGCTCACCATGTTGCAACTCGATGTGTTCAACTGCCTCGAAAGTTCGCCACACGCTCGCCTGGAACGGCGCGCGGAGCTGGGCGACGGCCTGGTCGTAGCGCAGTGGCGCAACCGCGACAACGCTCAGCAATACGTGGGCCCATCGCACCACACGCTGTCGTGCTACCTCGAAGGCGGCAACGACGTCCTTTGCTGTGCGCAACCTCACCTGCGGGGTGGGCCGGGCAAGGTGTTCGTGTTCCCGGCGGGGGTAGATTCGTCTTGGGTGGTCAACAGCGAGTTGCGCCTGCTGCACCTGTACTTCAGCACCGAACAGTTTGCCTTGGCGTGCATGCGTTGGCTCGACCGAGAGCCGCGCGCCTTGCAGCTCAACGAGGGCCTGTTTCTGGATGATGCGCTGCAAGCCGCGCGCTTTGCTGCCCTGGCGCGGCTCGACTGGCAGGAGCCGGGCGAGCGGCTGGTCACCAGCAGCCTGGCCCACGACATGCTCGGCCATGCCCTGCTGGCGCAGGCAGGCCCGAGGGCGCAACCGAGCGTGCGAGGCGGGTTGTCGGGCCGGGCGCGGCGCCAGGTGATCGAATACATCGAAACGCACCTGCCGCAAGCCCTCACCCTCGGTGAGTTGGCGGCAGTGTGCGGGCTGTCGGAATATCACTTTGCGCGGATGTTCCGGCAGAGCCTGGAAGTGGCGCCCCACCGCTACGTGCTGGCGCGGCGCCTGGCACGGGCACAGCACCTGCTGCAGCACAGCCAGCTGGCACTGGGCGAAGTCGCCATGGCCTGCGGCTTCGCCAGCGCCAGCCATTTCAGCAGCCGCTTTCGCCAGTGCCTGGGCACCACGCCGGGCGCTTACCGGCTGGCGTTAGCCTAGGCGGGCGAGTATCACGCCGATAGGGCCTGCCACAACGCAAGCCGCAGCCAGCCCTAACGCAACGCGCGGCCGATAGGGCATCAGCCAGACCATCAGCCCTGCGCTGGCCATCAATACCGCGCACCACTGCACCAGGCCAAGGGCCCAGCCTTGGCTGGCGACAGCGGGCCAGGGTGAGACGAGCAACAGGCCGGCCCCCGCTGCTCGCAGGCACCGGCGCTGGGCCAATGTGCCTTTGCGCCTGATCAGGTCGCTGAAGTGCTTGTCCATCGCCAAGCACAGTGCCATGAAGCCGGCATAGCAGAGCAACGCCGCAAGCAGCATCAGTGAGCCTCCTGTTCAGCGCGAAGCGGGCGCGCCCGCTCGCGGGGCAGCGCCGACCCCAGCGCCTTGCGACGCACTCGCCGGGCGACCCACGCCAGCAACACACCGAAGGCGGCCGCCGTCAGGTCGATGCCGGCCCGCGCCCAGTCGCCTGCCGGCAACGACACGCTCAAGCCGGCGCCGGTGGTGAACTGGCTCAACAGCGGTAGCGATACCAGCATCACCGCGGCCGCCGTCAGTTGCTGTACCCAACCCCGCGCGTCGGGGCGCCACGCCGCATGCAGCAAGCAGCCCAGCCAAACGAGAAAGAAGCAGCGCACCTCCCAGCCACCGCGGCCGGGCAGTTCTATCGGCAGGAGGCGGTTGGCGCACAGAAACGCCGCCACCGCGCACACCAGCCCCGCCATGCCGGCCAGGTTCAACATGCCCACCAACCGCAGCTCGAAGGGCCTGATCGCGGCCTTGGCATGCTTTTGCTGGCGCTTGCTCAACCACATCACAAGCCCGGTGCCGATCATCGCCGTGCTCGCCAGCCCGCAGACGAAGTAAAGCCAGCGCAGCAGTGGGTGGGCGAAGCGGCCCATGTGCAGGCCGTAAAAAGAACCTGCAATCATCTGGGGCAGCGGCCGGGCACCCTCGTCGGCATGCAGGAGGGTGCCGCCTGCCACGCTGAAGACAGTGCCGGCGCCCGGAACATAGGCCACACGCGCAGAAGTGGGTGGCTGGAAAGTCACGGTAGCCTGCGCCGTGCCGGGTTTGTCGACGCGCACGCTACCCACCTGCCCCCCTGGCACCTGCTGCTGGTAGCGATCAAGCAGTTGCGCGAGGCTCAGCAGCGTGGCCGAGCTGGGGGGCGCAGTGGATTGGACCTCGGGGTAAAGCTCGCGGAAGTACTCGCGGTCACCGCCTTGGTAGTTCGCCATCAGTGTGGCGGGCATCAGCAGGTACATGAGGATCACCAGGCTGCTGTAGGTGATCATCAGGTGAAACGGCAAGGCCAGCACCCCGGCGGCATTGTGGCCATCCAGCCACGAACGCTGGCCCTTGCCGGGGCGGAAGGTGAAGAACTCCTTGAAGATCTTCTTGTGGGTGATGATCCCGCTGATCAATGCGACGAACATCACGAACGCCGCCAGCCCGGCGATAAGGCGCCCCCAGGGATAGGGAAGCTCCAGTTCGAAATGGAAGCGGTAGAAGAACTCCCCGCCCAACGTGCCGCGCGCGTCGAGCGCCTGGCCAGTGACGGGGTCGATCGCCTTTCTGACATAACTGCCGCGCCCCTGCTTGCCCGGCTGCTGGTAGAGCACCAGGGTCTTGGGGTCGCGCTCGTCGCCCGGGTCGATATACCAGCTGGCCGCCCCGCCCGCATGAGCTTGCAGGTAGCGCTCGGCGCCTGCCAGGCGCTGATGCATCTCCAGCGTCTGAGCGGGCACTTCCGGTTGTGCCCAGCGGCTCAGCTCTTCCTTGAAGTAGGTCAGCGACCCGGTCAGGAAGATGGCGAACAACAACCAGCCGAACACCAACCCTACCCACGTGTGCAACCAGGCCATTGCCTGGCGAAAGCCCTCTTTCATGGGTGGGCCACCCCATGAAGGCAACCCGCCAGGCCGCCCAGCAGCAGGGCGCCCAGCCCGACACCGAGCCACGCGCGTGTCGCACTGGCGCAAGCGAAGCACCAGATGACCGCCACCAGCCACACGACGAACGAGATCATCATCGCCGTCATCACGGCCTGCAAGCGAGCCATCGGCAAGCCCCAGCTGACACACAAGCTCGCCAGGACCGCCACGAGGTAGCCGCCCACTATGGCGGCGACGATGCGGGAAGTCACAGCCAGGCGGTAGCGCAAGGACACCTCGGCGGCTTTGGTTTTCATGGCGTGCGCGCTGCGAATGGGGAATGGATTGCCAAGTTTATTGATAAACATTCTCAAGGGCAAAGGCTTTGCATCGCCTTCGGTTCAAGGGGCGCGTCAACCGCCGCTTTTAGCCCGATCGGCCCGCTCGTCAAGCAACAACCGGAAAAATATTTATTAACCACACCGGGTTGAAATCGCCGGCCTGATCCCCGAATGTGTGCCTCAAGGGCCGCTGAAAACTGCCAGCACCCGGCAGTAGTGGCGCCTTGATTTCGTCACCTGAAGAAGGGGCAACACCATGCATATTCAAGTCAACAGCGATAACCACATCCACGGCGGTGCTCGCCTGGAAGAATGGGTGCGCAATACGCTCGAAACCGCACTGGAACGCTTTGAAGACGACCTCACCCGCATCGAGGTGCATCTGCGGGACGAAAACGGCGATAAGGCCGGCCCGCACGACAAACGCTGCCTGCTTGAGGCACGTCTGAAGGGTATGCAGCCGCTTTCGGTCAGCCACCGCTCACCGTCGCTCGACACCGCCATCGACGGGGCCGCCACCAAACTTGAACATGCCCTTGAACATGCACTGGGCAAATTGCGCGACCGGCGCGCCAGTGCCGCCTGAGCCCTGCCCACTGACGAAAAAGGCGAGCCAAGGTGCTCGCCTTTTTCATGCCTGGGCAGTGTTCAGGTGCACCCGACCACGCAAGCATGCCGGTGGTCCGGCGCCACGAACTTACCTGAAGGGGCCTAGTCAATACGTCCAGTCTTGCTATTCAGGTGACGTTATGGACAACCCTTTCAAAATCATCACTGATGCGTTCCAGCCCGAGTATCGGGTGAACCTGAGCATTCAAGGCCTGGACGGTACCATCATGCTCACGCTTTCCAATGCCCAAGGCGTGGTAGCAAAGCGTTTGATCAGCGCACAACAGCGCAACGACCCTAAACGCCTCGCCCGGCTGATCGACAGCGTGCGTTTCGGGATCGCCATAGAGCAAGGCAGCAGTGCCGTCGAACTGCTCACCGCCATGACCGAACGCGATCGCACCATGCGGCCGCGCCCCCAGTGGCTTGGCGAACAACCCAGCCTCGCCGTGGGAATCTAAGCGGCTCAGATTTCCCCTTGCTCGACTTCTACCTTGCCTGCCTGCCCACCCTTGCGTGACGGCCCTTCGATCTTGACCGAGGGGAAACGCGAGGAGGCGAAGCGCACCACCAGGATCGCAAAAGCCAGCAACAGGATCGCACCCGAAAGGTAGACCACGCCCAGGTCGGCGGGCCCATGATGCGATACGTCAGAGATCAGCAACCGGGTGAGCGCGGTGATAGCCACGTAGATCAGAAAGCGCACAGGCATGTGGTTGGTCTTGAAGTAGATCCCCACCATCGCCCCCAACTCCAGGTAGATGAACAGCAGCAGCACGTCATCCACGGAGATATGGCCTTTCTCCAACATGCCAACGAAGGCCACCACTGACGCATAGGCCGTTACCCCACCAATGGCGAACAGCGCCAGGTAGTGGAACGTCTCGACGAACAGATTACCCAGCGACTCGGCGCAGCGGTGCACGTGTTCACGCAGGGCATCGGCCCAATTCTTTTTCATGGGTAAGTCCTTTGAGTGGCACCAGGCGGGGATCATAACCAAAGCCTGCGAACCGGCGTGGAGGCAGTTTGTCGCAGGTCGCGCTACAGTGCCTGCTGGCCCAGACCCAATGAGGACATTGCACGTGAAGATTTCAGCACCCCGATGCCTGGCCGCCGTGGGCGACCGTTGTGGTGAAGCCGCCGTATGGTCGGCAAGCGATAACGCCATCTGGTGGGTGGATATCAATCGTTTCCTGGTTCACCGGCTGGGCTACCCCGACGGCGCGCTGCACAGCTGGGTATTCGAGGAGCCGGTCACGGCCCTGGCGCTGACCGATGAGCCTGGGCGCTGGCTGGTTGCCCTGGCCTCGCAGCTGATCTGGTGGTGGCCCGACGATGACCGCCGGCAGCCCCACGGTTTCAAGCTGAGCGATGCCCCGGTTGCACGCTTGAACGACGGCCGCGCAGACCCTCAGGGCAACTTCTGGGTGGGCTCGATGTTCAACAACGTTGCCCCCGACGGCGGCCCTCAGCAAGCCGGCGGCACTCCTGGCCGGTTGTTTCGCATTACCCCGAAGGGTGAAACCCACGTGCGCCTGGCCGACATCGGGATCTCCAATACCCTGTGCTGGAGCCCCTGCGGCACGCGCTTCTATTTCGCCGACTCCACGCGCAACTGCATCAGCGTCTATCACTACGATGCGGCCAGCGGCGACATCACCCCCCAAGGCACCCCATTCTTCGAAGGTTTCGAGCGTGGCGCGCCGGATGGCTCGGCCATCGACCGCGACGGCTACCTGTGGAACTGCCGCTACGGCGGCCACGGCATCGCCCGCATCGCGCCGGATGGCCGCCTGGACCGGTTCATCGAGCTGCCCACCGCAAACCCCACTACCTGCACCTTTGGCGGGCCAGGCCTGAGCACTTTGTTCATCACCTCGGCCAGTTATGACACTGGCACCGGGGACCGGCTGGCCGGCTCACTCTGGGCACTGGACACCGGCACGGCCGGCATGGGGGAGAATGTAGCTCGAGTGGGTTGAAAACCTGAAGCACGATACTGTATAAATGCACAGGTAATTTTCAGCACCTGCCCGCAGCTGCTTGCCGCTGGCACACCTTGATGAGGCCACCCATGGCTGTAGAAACCCTGTACCGCAGTACCCGCGACCTGGAGACGCTCTTCGTGGACCGCAAACTCGCCGATGCCCATGACCAGATGCTCGAGCTGGCCGAATCACTCACCGGTTTGCTGATGAGCAATGTCCAGGGCCTGTCCGAAACCCTTGCCGAGGAAGTGAGTATCTACCTGGCCAAGAACCGCTCGGTTCTGGCCTCGGCGTTCAAGAACAACGTGGGTGCCCTGGCCGAGCTGTCCCAGCCGGCGAGCGACGCCAACGCTGAAAGCGATCAGCCGTAAACCAAGCGCTCGGCCAGCGTTTGGGCCACGCGTGCCGGTGAACAATGCTGAGCCTGGGCCTGGCCGAAAATCTCGGTCAGGCGAGTGCCGATGCCGCCCAGGTGTGCAGCAACGGCGGCTTCCTCTTCACCCCGATGGCGAAGGCTTGCGTGAATCACCCCCCCTGCGTTGATCACGTAGTCCGGGGCATACAGGATCCCTCGCTGCTCCAGTTGGTCTGCCACCTCGAGCGCACTGAGCTGGCCATTGGCACAGCCGGCGATGGCAGAGCAACGTAGCTGCCCCGCGCTCTGGCTTGTCAGCACGGTGCCGAAGCTGCAGGGCGCGAAGATGTCGCATGGGGTGCTGGCCATCATGTCGGTGGCCACGGGGCGCGCCTGCAGCTGCTCCATGGCCAGTTGTACCTTGGCCGGGTCGACATCACTGACCAGCAGTTCAGCCCCTGCCTGATGCAGGCGGCTGGCCAGGGCGAAGCCGATATGGCCCAGCCCCTGAATACCGACGCGAAGCCCATGCAGGTCATATGCCCCAAGGCGTGCTTTGGCGGTAGCGCGGATGCCCACGAATACACCTTCGGCCACATGGTGCAGCGGGTCGCCGGTGCGGCGTGTGCAGGTCACATGTGCAGTTTCCCTTGCAATGCAGTCCATGTCGGCACTGGTGGTACCGCTATCGATAGCGGTTACGTAGCGGCCGCCCAGGCTCTCGACCAATCGGCCAAAGGCTTCGAACAGCGCTTCTCGGTTTTCAATACGAGGGTTGCGCATGATGACCGCCTGCGCCCCGCCCACGGGCAGGCCGGCGAGTGCGGCCTTGAAACTCATGGCCTCGGCCAAGCATACAGCCTGGTAAAGGGCAGCCTCGTCGTCGGGGTAGGCCAGGTACCTGCACCCACCCAACGCTGGGCCATGGCGAGTGTCATGGATGGCCACCGCCGCCCGCAGGCCAGTGGCCGGGTCGACTGCCAGTTGTAGGGTTTCTACGCGTGTGCCTTGCATGAGCGCGAACATCAGGGCGAGCCCTCCCGAGCGCAGCCGTCAGTTGTGGCACTGAGTATAGATCGCGTTGGCCGTTGCGCTGCGACTTCACTGGACGAAGCGCGCGCCTAGCGCTAAAACAATAAGCGACAGCCCGCTTTTTGGAATGCCAATGACCCTACGCCAAGCTTGCCTTGCCTGCGTGGCCCGCGAACCGGCCGCAACCTTCGAGGCTGCACTGTGGGTGGCCGCTGAGCACGACCCTCAGGTTCAGCCTGCACAGTGGCTCGGGCAGGCGCGCGAGCTGCGCCATCAGGTTGGCGCCCGCCTGCCCGCGCTGCCCCCACGTGAGCTGGCACAGCCGTTACTGCGTGAGCTTGCAGGGCTGGGGTTCGTACAGGACGACTTCCACCCAGTGCGCCCGGAGGCCGCGCTGCTGGATCATGTGCTACAGCGCAAGCGGGGCCAACCATTGGCCCTCGGGCTACTGGCGCTCGAGCTGGCGCGGCAGCTGGGCATTGCGCTGGTAGGCATCAATTTTCCGGGGCATTTTCTTCTGCAGGTGCCGGGGGCCGATCACCTGCTCGACCCCAGTGGCGGCAGGCGCCTGTACCCGATCGACTGCCGCAGCTTGCTGGTACGCCAGTTCGGCCCGCACATGCCGTTGCGCGCGGAACATATGGCGGTGGCCACACCGAGGCAAATGCTTCAGCGCCTGTCGCGCAACCTGCGCCAGTTGCACACCCGGCACGGCCAACCGCTCGCTGCATTGCGCGACGCGGAACGTGTGCTGGAACTGGGCCCAGGCATCAGCAGCGATTACCTGGCCCGCGCAGGGCTGTATCAGCAGCTCGACTGCCCGCAGGCAGAACGCTATGACGTAGAGCACGCCCTGCTGCTGACCGACGACCCGGTCCAGCAGTTGCGCCTGGCCGAGCGCCTGCATCACTTGCCGGCAGGCCGGGGTGCCTTGCACTGATACGAACGATTGTTACCCGAAGCGTAACGGTCAATGTCGGCGCCGCTGGTTTATCCACTGCTCGGCGTTCTCTATGCTGCGCACACTTTCCAGGCCATCCGCAGCGGGCTTAATCCCCCTTTAAGCTGCCGTCGCGATAGTGGCTCGGCGAGTGCTCCAATGGGCGTTGTGTGTTGCTCCTGCTTCCAACGTCTTGCTTATAACCGCTGTGTGCGCAGCGGTTTTTTTTCGCCTGGCTTTCAGCCCCGGCGCTTGAGTTGTTCGGCGAGCGCATCGACCCATGGCTCGGCGTCGGTCTCTGGCGTCACGGTTTCGCAGGCATCCAGGCGCAGCATTGGCTGAACCTGCTCGATCCCCAACTCATCGAACAGCTCGCGCAGCAGCTCGCCGCCGCCACAGAAGCTGTCATCGTAGCTGCTATCGCCCAAGCCGATAACCCCACCAGGCAAGCCACGCAAGGCCGCGGGCAGGCTGGCGCGCAGCTCGCTGTACAGTGGAATCAGATCGTCGGGCAGCTCACCCAGGCCAGTGGTGGAAGTGATGCCTAGCAGTGCCTGGGGTTGGGCATCGAGCAGCGGTGCCAGATCGGTGCGGCGGAAGTAAACACACTGGTGGCCCGCAGCCTCCAGCCGCGCCACGGCGTGACGGGCGACATCTTCGGCCGCGCCGTAAACTGTGCCGGAAAACACTACCACTTTCATACATTCACCTTCTTCAGGGTCAAGCCTGGGAGTCTACCAGCTCATTCGTGCCAGCCGCGCGGGGTTGCTTTAGAATGGGCACGTCCATGCCGCTGGAGCCTACGATGATCAATGCCAACCTGCTGCAACACGTCGTTAACGCATCCTGCGACGGCATCGTGGTCGCCGAGCAGGAGGGGGACGACACCATCCTCCTCTACGTGAACCCGGCATTCGAACGGCTCACCGGCTACAGCGCCGCCGATATCCTGTACAAAGATTGCCGTTTTTTGCAGAACGATGATCGCGAGCAACCGGCGCTTGATCGCCTGCGGGAGGCCATTCGCACGCGGCAGCCCTGCCGTGAAGTGTTGCGCAACTACCGCAAGGATGGCTCGGTGTTCTGGAATGAACTGTCGATCACCCCCGTGTACAATGATGCCGATCAGCGGCTTTACTTCATAGGCGTGCAGAAGGACGTCAGCCAGGCGGTCGGCGCGCAGGCCCGAATCCTGCAGCTCGAAGCAGAACTTGCCCAGGCGCGCCAGGAAATCGACCAATTGCGCGCTGGCGCTTGAACCACGCGCCTCACTCACCAACGATCAGGCACTGCCATGCGCTCCGACGCTATCCTCACCCAGGATGAGCTGGACTTCATCCAGACCATGAACCGCAGCCAGGCGGCCAGCGCGCCCGAAAACCTGTCGACGCTGTTGCTCAATGGCGGCGATCAGATCAAAGACCTGCTTGCGCGCCTGCTCGCCAACGAGCAGGTCACCATTCAGGCGCAATTCGAGAACCAGCAGCTTCGGTTCCCCCTGCAACTGGTGGAAGACGAATTTCATGCCCAGCATGTGAAGCTGGGCTCGCCCATCATCTATGAAGATGGCCCGATGCTACGCCCCTGGCGCTTGGCGTTGCCCGAGCCGGTGCAGCTGGCAGAAGACGACGGCCGGCCAAGCGAGCTGTGGTTGGTGGAGTTGTCTTTCAATGGAGTGCTGGTTGAGGTGCGCAATGGCGCCCGGGTGCCCCGGCATTTCGCCCTGTGGTTCAACCCGGAGGGCTACGACCCGGTCTCGCTGCATGGCGCACTGGAGCGCCAGACCAAGGACGGCTTTTTTGCCTATCGCCTGACGCTGTGCAACCCCCAGGAAATGGAGCAACTGCGCGACTATATCCTTCAGCAGCATCGGCTCAGCCACCCACGCTTGCACACGAGCTGATCAGGTGTCCAGGCGGCCCTGAATGAACTGCTGCAGCCGCTGTTCATAGGCGCGCAGGTCACTGCCCATGCAACCCACGGCGCTGCCGAGCAGTTCATTACGGGCAAGGTCGCTGCAATCACCGGCGATAAGCAAAGGGCACTCCAGCCCAAGTGCCAGTTTCATCATGCGCTGCCCGAAATCCGCTGCTGGCGGGTGATTGGAGAACAGCACCATCGCCTTGGGCCCTAATCGCTCGCAGACCAGGCTCAATTCATCCACCGGCTGGCGCACCGGCAGCACCTGAACTTCGACGTGGGCCGAGCCCATCGCCAGCCCTGCCAACAACAGCTCCAACTCGTGGCATTCACCCGGCACCGCCGCCAGTAGCACACGCCCTGCCCGTTCGGCCCGGCGGCCCTGCTGCAGCCGTTGCCAAAGGCGGCCGCGCAGATACTGGTCGAGCAACAGCCATTCGCTTTGTTGGCCAAAGCCCTGCTGCTCGATGCGCAACTGCCGCCAGACCGGCATGAACACATCCTCAAAGGCGTTCAGTAAGGGGTAGGTCGCCAGGACCTCGTCGAACACCTGGTCAAGCCGACGCTCGTCGAAACTGCTCAAGGCACGGCAAAGTCGGTCGCAGCACACTCGTAACTCGCCGATCACCGCCCGCTGGCCCTGAGCCTCGGCCTCGCGCAAAGCCTGGGTACGGGCCAGGATCCCGCCTACCTTGCTTACTGATACCCCACGCTCGATCCACCCCAGGATCAGGCGAACTTCATCGATATTGCCGTGCGAGTACAGGCGGTGCCCGCTTTCGGTGCGTACCGGCTGAATCAGGCCATAACGGCGCTCCCAGGCGCGCAGCGTCACCGGGTTCACGCCGGTCAGGCGAGAGACTTCGCGGATCGGAAGCAACTGCCCGGCGAGGTGCTCTGGCACCTGTTCCGAGCCGTCGATGGGATCGTTCATGTGCAGTAAAACCAAGGGCCTTGATGATGAGCAGGCATTCTAGCGCGATCTGTGGGTACTGGAGCATCGCTGCTGCCGCTCGCCGCTCAACGGCGGCTCAGATACGGCGCTGGACGCCGCCGAAAAAATAGGAATAATCCTTGCATCTATTCCAAGTGCCCGCCACCACCCCGGCCGGGCACTTCGCGACCCTCTACCCGAGGGCCATCGCCAACACCCGGAGATATACCATGTCTGCGCCTCCCGTGACCCTACTGGTCGCCCGCCACGCTGCGCGTGGCCGCTATCCCGAATTGCTTGCCTGGCTTCATGAAGGCGAACGCCTGGCTACCGACTTTCCTGGCTATTTGGGTTCGGGCGTGCTCGCACCGCCTCATGGCGACGACGAATTCCAGATGATCTTCCGATTCACCGACGCCGCAACGCTCCACGCCTGGGAACATTCAGCATCGCGCCGTGCCTGGCTCGAACGCGGCGATGGGCTCTTCGCCCAACCCCGTGAGCAGCGTGCCCAAGGCCTGGCTGGCTGGTTCGGCAACCCTGGCGCCCCACGCCCACCGCGCTGGAAGCAATCGATCGCGGTATGGCTGGCGTTCTTCCCGGTATCGCTGGCTTTCAACGCGGCGTTCGGCCCCTGGTTGGCCGACTGGGCGCTGGTGCCTCGGGTACTGGTCAGTACCTTGCTGCTCACACCGGTCATGGTGTGCGTCTTCATTCCCCTGGCCACACACTTGCTGGCGCGCTGGCTTCATGCGCCGGCCGCACCTTCGCGCAAGGTGCTGGCACCGCAGGTTCGCTGAAGGCGCCGGGCAGTGGTATAAAAGCCGCTGCCCTGGTTTGCCACGAGCGCTTCAATGCCCCTTCCCTACCCGATCCTGATCACGGGTGCCGCCCAGCGAGTGGGCCTGCACTGTGCACTGAGCTTGCTCGAGAGCGGCCAGCCCGTGATCGCCAGCTACCGTAGCGAACGCCCAGGCCTGGGCGCTTTGCGCGAAGCGGGTGCTGTCTTGATCCAGAGCGATTTCTCCAGCGAAGCTGGCATCGAGGCCTTCATCACCGAGCTCAAGGCCTGCACCCCGGGGCTGCGCGCCATCGTGCACAACGCCTCGGCCTGGCTGGCGGAACAACCCGGCCAGCAAGCGCAAGTCATGAGCCAGTTGCTGAGCGTGCATGTGCTGGCGCCCTACCTGATCAACCTCAAGGCCGAAACGCTGCTGCGCCACGGCGGCCCAGCGGATATCATTCACATCAGCGACGACGTGACGCGCAAAGGCAGTGCCAAGCACATCGCCTATTGCGCCAGCAAAGCAGCACTAGAGAGCCTGACGCTCAGTTTCGCCGCGCGCCTGGCGCCGGATATTCGCGTCAACGGTATCGCACCGGCCATGGTGATGTTCAACGAGCACGATGACGCGGCGTACCGCGAACGCACCCTGGCCAAAGCCGCGCTGCCTCGGGAGCCCGGCCCGCAAGTCATTTACCAGAGCCTGCGTTACCTGCTCGATACGCCCTATGTCACCGGAACCACGTTGGCCGTCAACGGCGGCCGGCACCTGAAATAACCGCGACAGGAGTTTGCCCATGTCAACACTCGCGCCAGGCACGGCCCGCATCCGGGTCAAGGACCTGCGGTTGCGCACTTTCATCGGCATCAATCAGGACGAAATCCTCAATAAGCAGGATGTGCTGATCAACCTGACCATCTGCTACCCCGCCCACGATGCCGTGCGTGACAACGACATCGACCATGCCCTGAATTACCGCACCATCACCAAGGCGGTGATCGCGCTGGTGGAGGACAACCGCTTCGCCCTGCTGGAACGCCTGACCCAAGAGATTCTCGACCTGGTAATGCGCCATGAATCGGTGACCTACGCCGAGGTCGAGGTCGACAAACCCCACGCGCTGCGCTTTGCCGAATCGGTGTCGATCACCCTGGCAGCCAGCCGCTGAAACACGCGAGTCCCCATGAACGATACCCAACGCACTCAACTGGAAGCCGCCGCCTTTCGCCGTCTGGTGGCCCACCTGCAAAGCCGCACTGACGTGCAGAACATCGACCTGATGAACCTGTCAGGCTTCTGCCGCAATTGCCTGTCCAAATGGTACAAGGCTGCGGCCGATGACCAAGGCATCGAGCTCTCGCTCGATCAGGCCCGCCAGACCGTGTACGGCATGCCCTACGACCAATGGAAAGCCCAGCATCAGACCGAAGCGAGCGCGGCTCAGCAAGCGGCATTCGCTCAAGGCTCGACCTCCAAGGAGAAACCATGATGGATTTGCAAAGCCTGCGCCAGAGCCTGGCCAGCGGGGAGCACCAGTTCGCTGACACCTTGGCATTCATCGCCCAAGGCTACGATTACACCCCCACCGCATTCGATAACGGCCCTGTGCACAACGCTGCCGGGCAGAACGAAGGCTCGTGCAAGACGCTGGGCTTGGCACGGCTTGAAGGCTTCAGCGATGAACAGGCCCTGCTAGCCTTTGGTGAGCACTACCGCTCGGTGTTGGCGACTCCTGAGGGCAGCGACCACGGCAACATCCGTGCGTTGATCGCCGGGGGGCAGGCGGGGGTTAGTTTCGAAAGCGAGCCTTTGAAGCGCAAAGGCTGAAAAGCAGGCCACCGCGTTGCAAGCGAAGCGGTGGCCCAAGGGCTTACTCGAACGTTGCGTTCTGCAGCCCGTCCAGGTAGCGCTCGACATCCAGCGCGGCCATGCAGCCAGCACCGGCAGAGGTGATTGCCTGGCGATAGACGTGGTCAGCCACGTCACCGGCGGCGAACACGCCGTCTACGCTGGTCGCAGTGGCATTGCCTTCGCGGCCACCCTTGACCACCAGGTAACCATCCTTGAGCTCAAGCTGGCCCTCGAACAGCGAAGTGTTCGGGGTGTGGCCAATGGCGATGAACACACCGTCCACCTTAAGCTCGTCGCTGCTGCCATCGTTATTGCGCAAACGCGCACCGGTGACACCCATGTTGTCGCCCAGCACTTCCTCGAGCACCGCATTGAGCTTGAGCTCGATCTTGCCTTCGGCCACGCGGGCATGCAGCTTGTCGATCAGGATCTTCTCGGCGCGGAAGGTCTCGCGGCGGTGCACCAAGGTCACCTTGCGGGTGATGTTGGCCAGGTACAGCGCCTCTTCGACGGCAGTATTGCCACCGCCGACCACGGCGACGTCTTTGTTGCGATAGAAGAAACCGTCGCAGGTCGCGCAGGCTGAAACGCCCTTGCCCATGAAGGCTTCTTCCGACGGCAGGCCCAGGTAGCGAGCGCTGGCCCCGGTGGCGACGATCAGCGCGTCGCAGGTGTAGGTGCCGCTGTCACCGGTGAGGGTGAACGGCTTGTTGGCCAGATCCACGGCATTGATATGGTCGAAAACGATCTCGGTCTCGAAGCGCTCGGCATGACGCTGCATGCGCTCCATCAAGGCCGGGCCGGTCAAGCCTTCGACATCACCGGGCCAGTTGTCGACTTCGGTGGTGGTGGTGAGCTGCCCGCCTGCCTGCAGGCCGGTGATCAGCAACGGCTTGAGGTTGGCCCGGGCTGCGTACACAGCAGCGCTGTAGCCTGCGGGGCCGGAGCCGAGAATGATCACCCGCGAATGACGAACATCAGACATGACACACTCCTATGGGCCGCCAGCCCCCTGGCCGGCCACCCTGAAACGAGGCGCGGCCGCCTGGCCGCGCGGGGGTTACAGCGACTTGGCGTTGCCGGCCAGGTAGTCGGCCACGCCTTGGGCGTCGGCCTTCATGCCTTTCTGGCCCGGGCGCCAGCCCGCTGGGCACACTTCGCCATGCTCTTCGGTGAACTGCAGTGCTTCGACCAGGCGAACCATTTCGTCGACGTCCCGGCCCAGTGGCAGGTTGTTGACAACCTGGTGCTGAACCACGCCCTGGCGGTCGATCAGGAACGAGGCGCGCAGTGCGACACCCGCGTCGTGCTCAATGCCGTAAGCCTGGACAATCTGGTGCTTGACGTCAGCGACCATGGTGAATTCGACTTCGCCGATACCGCCTTTCTCCACCGGGGTGTTGCGCCAGGCATGGTGGGTGAACTGCGAATCGATGGACACACCGACCACTTCCACACCCAGCTCGCGGAAACGCGCGATGCGGTTGTTGTGGGCGATGATTTCCGATGGGCAGACGAAAGTGAAGTCCAGCGGCCAGAAGAACAGCACCACGTATTTGCCAGCCAGCGAAGACAGCTTGAAGCTGTCGACCAGGGTACCGTCGCCCAGGACTGCCGGGGCGTCGAAATCGGGTGCTTGCTTGTTGACCAGAATGCTCATGGGTATCTCCTGATAATGAGGCTTCATTGAGGTTGGAAAAGGAAAGTGCGCAAAGCTTAACGGGCCAGGCACGATTAGGGAAATCCTGCTTGGCAATCAAAGCCATAGGCAAAGCTGATGGCGCAAGGGTGTAACTGGTTGTAAACAGGCTTGGCCGCCCAGGTGGAGGCGGGGTATGTTCGTGGCCTCTGCCACTTCGGAGCGGCCTATGCCTCCCTACCCTGCCCTCTCTGGCCCCGGCTACCTTCGCGAAGGCCTGCAACTGTTGATGCGCCCCGGCCTGCGCTTGTTCGTGCTGATCCCGCTGGGTATCAACCTGCTGCTTTTCTGCGCACTGATCGGCCTGGCCGGGCATGAGTTCGGCCTGTGGCTCGACCACCTCAAAAGCAGCTTCCCCGGTTGGCTGAGCGCCCTGCAATGGCTGCTGTGGCCGTTGTTCGTCCTGTTGATGGTACTGGTGATCTTCTTCACCTTCACCATGGTCGCCAACATCATCGCCGCCCCGTTCAATGGTTTTCTCGCGGAGAAGGTCGAGGTGGTGATCACCGGCAAGGACGAATTTCCGGCGTTCAGCTGGAAAGAACTCATCGAAATGATCCCGCGCACCATGAGCCGGGAGATGCGCAAGCTCGGCTATTACCTGCCCCGTGCCCTAGGGCTGCTGGTACTGTCGTTCATCCCGGGAGTCAACATCGTCGCAGCGCCATTATGGGTGCTGTTCGGCGTGTGGATGATGGCTATCCAGTACATCGACTACCCGGCTGACAACCATAAAATGAGCTGGCAAGACATGCTCGCCTGGCTGCGCAGTAAGCGCTGGGCATGCCTGAGCTTTGGCGGCGTGACCTACCTGGTGTTGCTGATACCGCTGGTGAACCTGGTGATGATGCCGGCCGCAGTGGCCGGCGCCACGTTGTTCTGGGTGCGTGAGCGCCAGCGCTGAAGCGTCTCAGCCTTCGATGGCCCTTTCGACCGCCTGAATCACTTCAGGCGCGTCGGGTGCGATACGCGGCGAAAAACGCGCGAGAATACGCCCGTCACGGCCGATCAGAAATTTCTCGAAGTTCCAGCCGATGGGTTCACCCTCGCCTACCAGCCATTGGTAAAGCGGGTGGCGGCCTTCGCCGTTGACCTCCAGCTTCTCGCCCATGGGAAAGCTCACGCCATAGTTGAGGCTGCAGAAGCGCTGGATATCCTCGGCACTACCCGGCTCCTGGCCTCCAAATTGGTTGCATGGCAGGCCGAGCACGCTGAAGCCACGATCGGCATGGCTTTTGTAAAGCGTTTCGAGGGCGGCGTATTGAGGCGTCAGCCCACACTTCGAGGCGACATTCACCACCAGCACTACCTTGCCCTTGAAGGTGCTCAGGGGCAACGGCTCCCCCTCGAGTGTGCGCAGCTCGAACGAATGGAAATCAGACATCGGCATAGCTCCTTGGAAGGGTGGAAACAAAACGGGCGCCGCTCTTTCGAAGCAGGCGCCCGGTTCGATGCATCAAGCGTGAATCAGTGGTGGTGACCACCTTCGCCATGAACGTGGCCGTGGGCCAGTTCTTCCTGGCTCGCATCGCGAACGCTGATGATCTTGACCTTGAAGTTCAGGCGCTGGCCAGCCAACGGGTGGTTGCCGTCGACGGTGACGTCGTCGCCGTCCAGGTCGCGAATGGTGACGATCTGCATTTGCCCATCGGGGGCCGACGCATGAAACTGCATGCCGACTTCCAGCTCGTCGACACCTTCGAACATGCTGCGGCTCAGGGTGCTGACCAGCTCGGCGCTGTACTCACCGTAGGCGTCCTCGGGCTCGATGGCAACGTTGAGCTCGTCACCGGCCTGCTTGCCGTCCAATGCCTTTTCAAGGCCAGGGATGATGTTGCTGGCGCCATGCAGGTACGCAAGCGGCGCACCGCCGGCGGAGCTGTCGATGACCTCACCAGCGTCGTTGGTCAGGGTATAGTCGATAGAGACAGCCTTGTTGGCGGCGATCAGCATGAAATGACACCTTTGCATGTGTGTATGAACGAGAAACGTCCAAGCAGTGTAAACAAGCCTCGGCACGAATGCGAATCCACGCCCGCCTCACGCGTGGTCGGTTACGACCGTGACGACCATGGGCATTGGTTCGTGAAGCTCTCGTGCGGGCACACTCAGCATGTGCGCCACGACCCACCCTGGCAATCACGCCCCTGGGTGCTCGACGCTACCGAGCGCGAGCGCAGGCTGGGTGAACCCTTCGCATGTGGCTGGTGCGCGAAGGGGGCAGTTAGCGATACCCTTGGGCGATGAAAACAACAGATGAGCCATGGCAGGCTCACACCCTGCTCCGCAATACCCGAGAGATCCTCCATGCAAACCTTCTTCATCGCGCCGACCGATTTCGGCGTGGGCCTGACCTCCATCAGCCTCGGGCTGGTGCGCGCACTGGAGCGCGCCGGCCTGCAAGTCGGTTTTCTCAAGCCGGTGGCGCAGCCGCACCCCGGCGACACGGGCCCTGAACGCTCAACCGAACTGATCGCCCGCACCCACGGCCTGAAGCCACCGCCGCCCCTCAACCTGGCGCACGTGGAGCGGATGCTCGGCGACGGCCAGCTCGATGAACTGCTGGAAGAAATCGTCCAGCTGCAGCAGCAAGCGGGCGTGGGCAAGGACGTGCTGATCGTCGAAGGCATGGTACCCACCCGCCAGGCCAGCTACGCGGCGCGGGTCAATCAGCACTTGGCCAAGAGCCTGGACGCCGATGTCATCCTGGTGTCGGCACCGGAAAGCGAGGCTCTGGCCGAGCTCTCGGGCCGTGTGGAGTTGCAGGCCAGGCTGTTCGGCGGCGCGCGCGACCCCAAGGTGCTGGGTGTGATTCTCAACAAGGTGCGTACCGACGAGAGCCTGGCCAGCTTCGCAGCGCGCCTGCGCGAGCATTCGCCGCTGCTGCGTGGCGGCGATTTTCGCCTGCTTGGCTGCATTCCCTTCCAACCGGAGCTCAACGCCCCTCGTACACGCGACGTAGCCGAACTTCTGGGCGCGCGGGTCATCAATGCCGGGGACTACGAACAGCGGCGCATGGCCAATATCATCCTGTGCGCGCGCACCGTGGCCAACACCATCAGCCTGCTCAAGCCGGGCACCTTGGTGGTCACGCCGGGGGACCGCGACGATATTCTGCTGGCTGTGAGCCTGGCGGCCATCAATGGCGTTCCGCTAGCCGGGCTGCTGCTGACCAGCGACTCGGTGCCCGACCCACGCGTGCTGGAGCTGTGCCGCGGCGCCCTGCAGGCGGGGCTGCCGATCCTTTCGGTCAGCACCGGCTCCTACGATACCGCGACACGGCTGAACCAGCTGAACCGCGAGATCCCTATCGACGACCGGGAGCGGGCCGAGACCATCACCGACTTCGTCGCCAGCCACCTCGACTCTCGCTGGCTCGAGCAGCGCTGCGGCACGCCGCGTGAGCTTCGCCTGTCGCCCGCCGTGTTCCGTTACCAACTGGTGCAACGAGCGCAGCAGGCTGACAAACGCATCGTGCTACCCGAAGGTAACGAACCGCTGATCATCCAGGCTGCCGCCACCTGCCAGGCCCGTGGGATTGCCCGCTGTGTGCTACTGGCCCGGCCTGACGACGTACGCGCCACCGCTAGCGCCCAAGGCATCGAACTGCCACCGGGCCTGGAGATCCTCGACCCTGAAGCCATTCGAGGGCGCTACGTTGCACCGATGGTGGAGCTGCGGCGCAACAAGAACCTCAACGAGCCGATGGCGGAGCAGCAGCTCGAAGACCCGGTGGTGATCGCCACCATGATGCTCGCGCTGGATGAAGTCGACGGGCTGGTGTCTGGCCTGGTCCATTCCACGGCCAATACCATTCGGCCAGCGTTGCAATTGATCAAGACAGCACCGGGTTGGAGCCTGGTGTCGTCGGTCTATTTCATGCTGTTCCCAGACCAGGTGCTGGTGTATGGCGACTGCGTGATGAACCCGCACCCAAGCGCCGAAGAGCTGGCGCAGATTGCCCTGCAGAGCGCGGACTCGGCCAACGCGTTCGGCATCGCACCAAGGGTGGCCATGCTCAGCCATGCCAGCGGGCAGAGCGCTACGGGGGAGGAAGTCGAGAAGGTCCGCGAGGCGACACTGCTTGCACGTGAAGCCCAACGGGATCTGCTGATCGACGGGCCACTGCAGTATGACGCCGCAGTCAATGAAACTGTGGGCCGGCAACTTGCCCCCGGCAGTACCGTGGCCGGTCGTGCGACAGTGTGTGTATTCCCGGAGCTCAATACCGGTAATACAACATTGAAGGCGGTGCAGCGCAGCGCCGATTGCACAAGCCTGGGGCCGATGCTGCAAGGCCTGCGCAAACCGGTGAACGACCTGCCGCGGGGGGCGCAGGTCGACGATATCGTCTATACCATCGCGCTGACCGCCATCCAGGCCAGCCGCACGCTTTGACCTGCGCGTTGCCGCGGTTAGCCGGGCCAGGCTGACGAAGGGGCCTCAGCGGCCCCCTTCAACCTGCGCAAGCACGCTGGCCGCGCTCAACCCTGGTGATCACTGCGGGTATTGCTGATACTGCTGTTGCTGGTACTGCTGTTGCTGCTGTTGTGGCGCCGGCGCTTGGTACTGCTGACCTGGGATGGGCTTGAGGTTGACCTCCACACGGCGGTTCTGCGCCCGGCCGTTCACATCGGCGTTGCTCGCTACCGGCTGGTCCGGCCCCATGCCACGTACCGACAGCCGCGAGCCATCGACGCCCTGGCTGGTCAGGTAGGTAGCCACGGCTTGGGCACGTTGTTGGGAAAGGTCCATGTTGTGCTGGCGGCTGCCGGTGCTGTCAGTGAAACCTACGATCTCAATCGTGTTCTCGTTGAACTGCTTGAAAGAGGTGGCTAGGTTGTTCAGTGGCGAATAGAAGCCAGGGGCGATGGCAGAAGAATCGGTGGCGAAGGTGATGTTGCCGGGCATGATGAGCTTGATCTGATCACCCTGGCGTTGCACCTCCACGCCAGTGTTGGCCATGCTCTGGCGCAACTGGGCTTCCTGGCGATCGGCATAGTAGCCGTAACCTGCCGAGGCCGCGCCAGCGACGGCTGCACCGATCAGCGCGCCCTTGCCACGGTGGTTATGGTCGATGGCCGCACCTGCTACAGCACCCGCCAGGGCGCCGAGGCCGCCGTATTTGGCCGTCCGGCTCATGCCCTGCCCACCTTGACCCTGCTGCGCCTGGCCTTGTTCGGAATAAGGGTTGGGAGAGGCGCAGCCGGCGAGGGTCGCGGCAGCGAGGGTAGCGAGCATCAATTGGCGGGCGTTGAACATCGTAAAGCTCCTGAAGGCAGATGGCAGTCGGGGCCATGGCGCAGCGCCCCGCGCAGCTATTTGAACCGCAAACCGGAGGTTGTTTCCATGACAGGAAATTTAGCCAACCGGCTTTATTTGTGTCAGTCGATGACCCCAGACGTTCCCTTCAGTCTTGCGCAAGCAGTTGGGCATAACGTGCCAGGTCCACGTTGCCGCCGGTAATGACCACCCCGATCCGCTTGCCACGCCACGCTTCAGGCTGCTCCCATAGGGCGGCAAGCCCTAGGCAGCCGGTGGGCTCGACGACCATCTTCATGCGCTCGGCAAAGAACCGCATGGCCCTTACCAGGCCGGCGTCCGGCGCCGTGAGGATGTCGTCGACCAACTTACGGATCAGCGCAAAGGTGTAGTTGCCCAGGTACTGCGTCTGCGCGCCGTCAGCCAGGGTGTGAGGGGTGTCGATTCGCACGATGCGGCCTGCACGCAGCGATTGCTGGCCGTCGTTGGCGGCCTCCGGCTCCACGCCCAACACCTGGCAGGCCGGTGAAAGAGTGCGCGCTGCAAGCGCGCAGCCCGAGAGCAGCCCACCCCCTCCAAGCGGCACCAGCAAGGTGTCGAGGGGCCCGGTATGCTCGATCAACTCCTTGGCTACCGTACCTTGCCCAGCCACCACCCCAGGGTGATCGTACGGCGGCACCAGCGTCAGGCCATGCTGCTCAGCCAGAGTCTGGCCGATGGCAGCGCGGTCCTCACTGTAGCGGTCATAACCCACGACGGTGGCCCCGTAGCCGCGTGTGGCCGCGATTTTGGCCGCTGGGGCGTCATGGGGCATCACGATGGTTGCCGGAATGCCCAGCGTTCGCGCGGCCAAGGCGATGCCCTGGGCATGGTTGCCTGAGGAAAACGTCACCACCCCACGCCGCCGCTGCTGCTCATCGAACTGGGCCAGGGTGTTGAAGGCGCCGCGGAACTTGAACGCTCCCATGCGCTGGAAGTTTTCGCACTTGAAGAACACCTCGGCGCCCAGCGCCTGGTCGAGTGTGTGGCTGGTCAGCACCGGCGTGCGGTGGGCATGGCCTTGGATACGTTGGGCGGCGGCTTCCACATCGGCGTAGGTCGGCAAATCGGCGGGGGGCATGCACAGGCTCCTGATAGCGGCTGCCTGCATTCAAGCACCGACTCTGAAAATCAGCCAGCCCGCCGGCATATGGGTAGGGCTTTCGCCGCGACCGTATGCCGCCTGCGGCACTGAATTGGGTTAATTCATCAGCCGACACGCATATTGAGAAAGTAGAATTTCAAGGGCTCACCATTGTAATGGCCTGCGCGCAGGCACTCCCCAAAGGGAAAGGGCAAAACGGGGTGAGGGTAGGTACTATTGCCGACCCGCTGCCCCTCGGTATCACTCAGGTAGAATCGGCCAAATGCTTTGCTGGAAGGCTCGACCACTTCCAACGCCCAGATGTTGTTTGCCCCGGCAGAAAAAGGATTGAGTGATTCGGCCACACGCCCAGGCAGTGTTCCGCCATAAAGCCCCAGCCAGCCGGATGCGTTTTGCTCCAAACGAGCATTTGCATAGGCACCCTCTTCCCTAATCGAAACCTGAAAACGAGGCCTTTGGGTGAAGAAGTCGTGCCCTATGAAGGTGAAATGAAACCTCAACGGCAAAAAGTTCGCGGCTCTTTGGCCCCGCGCAAGATGGTGCAGCCAACCGCTATATTCCCGCGCCAAGGCGAAGTGAGAGGGCCCCCAAAGAGGTGAATTACCGAACGGCGCCCTATTGGCACCTACGCGGCCCAATGGGCTGTGAAGCTCTGCACTGAAACTGGAGCTCATCGAATACTTCCCGACGTCGTCTGCTGAAAGGAGCCGCGGACTTTATGAAAGGGCAAGCAATCCCACGATAAGGAACCCCTCCCCGGGCGCTGCGGGCTTTCCAGCAGAGCGCACGCGAGCGAGCAGTAGCAATGTTGGATTATGATCAAAACAATCAAATAGCCGTCGATGTGTACATCAAAAAATGAAAGCAGTGATCAAAAAACAGATCTATTGATCGTTCTGATCATTGATGGCATGATCCTGATCATAACAATCACAAATCAGGACACCGCCAATGAAATTCCACGGCATCGTTCCCGCCCTCGTCACCCCGCTTACGGCCGACCAGCAGCTTGATGAAGCCGCGCTGAGGGCACTGATCGAAAATCTCATCGGCCATGGCGTCCATGGCCTGTTCGTGCTCGGCACCAACGGCGAGTTCTTTGCGTTGAGCGAGGAAGAAAAACTGCGCGTAGCGCGCATCACCGTGGAAACCGCTGCCGGCCGTGTGCCGGTCATCGCAGGCACCGGCGCCTTCGCCACCGCTGAGGTGGTGCATATGAATGAGCGGATGCACGCGCTGGGCGTCGACGGCCTTTCGGTCATCACGCCGTACTTCAATGCCGTCAATGAGCGCGAGCTGATCAAGCACTACGAGACCATCGCCGACGCCTCCGCGCTGCCGATCATGCTGTACAACATCCCGGCCAAAACCGGTATGAGCATCGGCATCAAGGCGGTGGCCGCACTGTGCCAGCACCCGATGATCAAGGGCATCAAAGACAGCGCCGGCAATTTCGACGCGCTGGTGCAGATGATGCAGTACCGCAGCGACGACTTCGCAGTGTTCGCCGGCACTGACTCCCTCATCTACTGGAACCTGCTGGCTGGCGGCGACGGCGCGGTGGCCGCGACGGCCAACGCTGTGCCTGGGGTTGTGATGGACATCTGGAACCGCTTCAACGCGGGCGACCACGCGGGCGCCCGCCAGGCCCAGGAGCGCCTGCGCCCACTACGCGACGCCTTCGCCATGGGCACTCTGCCCGTCGTGCTCAAGGAGGCCACCAGCCTGCTCAACCTGCCGGTGGGCCCCTGCCGTTCGCCGACCTTGCCGCTGGAGCCGGCCCAGGCTGAACGCCTGGCCCAGGCACTGGCGGTCTACCGCAACTGACAGGAGGCAGCCATGCCCTATCACTTCCAGACCATCAAACACCTGGTGCACGGTGCCGGTTGCCTCGACGAGCTGCCCCAGCGCCTGGCGCTGCTCGACCGGCCGATAAAGCGCCTGGTGCTGGTCACTCAGAACTCGATGCATCGCCTGGGCGTCACCGAACGCGTTCGCGACATGCTCGGTGCCGAGGGCATTTCGGTTCAGGTGATCGACCAGGTCGAAATCGAGCCGACGCTGGCCAATATCGAGCAGCTGTTCCGTGAGCAGGTCGCCTCGTACGCGCCTGACGCGTTGCTGGCGATCGGAGGTGGCAGCGTGCTTGACGCTGCCAAGCTGTTCTCCGTGCTGTTGACCAACGATGTGCCTCTGCGCGAGATGCTGGGGGTCGACAAGGTCGCCCTCCCCGGCCTGCCTACCGTCATGGTTCCGACCACCTCCGGCACAGGCTCCGAAGTCACGCCCAACGCGATCGTCACCCTGCCCGATGAAGCGTTGAAGGTGGGTGTGGTGAGCCGCCACTTGTTGCCCTCTCTGGTGCTGCTCGACCCGCTCCTGACGCTCAGCCTGCCGCAGCCGATTACCGCAGCCACCGGCATGGATGCGTTCACCCATGCGTTGGAGTCGTTCATTTCAACCAAAGCCAACCCGGTCAGCGACGGTTTCGCCCTGGAGTCGATGCGGCTGATCGCCGGCAGCCTGGTGCAGGCCTACGAGCAGCCCGACTCGGTACAAGCCCGCGCCGACATGCTGCTGGGCTCGATGTACGGTGGCCTGGCGCTGACTGCCGCCGGCACCGCTGCAGTGCATGCCCTTGCTTATCCGCTCGGAGGGCAGTTTCACGTGACCCACGGCGTGGCCAACGCGATGCTGCTGCCCCACGTAATGCTGTTCAATCAGGACGCCTGCGCTGCCCGTTTGCAGCGCGCCGCCAAGGTGTGCGGCATCGCTTCGGAGAAAGACAGCGAGCTGGTGGCTTCCGGCAAGCTGGTGGGCTGCATCGTCGACTGGACCAAGCGCCTGCACATTCCACAGGACCTGCGTGCCTTCGGCGTGGAAGACGAGCATGTGCCAGGGCTGGCAGTGGCCGCTTCGAAGGTTACCCGGCTGATGGTCAACAACCCCAAACCGATGTCGCTGGCCAACATCGAGGCGGTCTACCGGTGCCTGCTGCCATGAAGCGCCTGCTGATCCTGGCCGACGACCTCACCGGCGCAGCCGATTGCGCAGTCGGGTTCGCTGGCCGTGCCCGCTGTGCAGTCGCGCTGAAGGCCCACGAGCCGCTGCCAGCCGGCGCGGATGTCGTGGCGCTGGACCTCGATACCCGGCGCATGCCCCCCGAGGCGGCAGCGCTCGAACACCACCGCGTGCTGGCCGTACCAGGCCATGACAGTTACGGCCTGTACAAAAAGATCGATTCGACCCTGCGCGGCAACTACGCCGCCGAGATAGCGGCGCTGAGCGAGCGAGGGCTGGCGCTGATCGCCCCGGCCTATCCCGCGCTGGGGCGTACGACTCGCCAGGGAGTTCAGTGGCTGGATGGCGCACCGGTGCACCAGAGCGAAACTTGGCGCAATGAAGGCTTGGCCGGTAGCGCTGACCTGGTCGCCGCATTGCGTGCACAGGGCTTGCGCTGTGCGCATCTGGAGCGCTCGGCACTGGCGCAGGCGAGCGAACACCTGCGCCAGGCACTGGCCGATGGTGTGCAGGCGTTGATCTGCGATGCCAGCACCGATGAAGACCTCGCCGTGATCGCCGCAGCCAGCGCAGCGCACTGGCAGGAGCTGTTCTGGGTCGGTTCGGCGGGCCTGGCCAAGGCCTTGGGGCCGTGGCTGCAGGCCAACACCCGGCAGGCTCCGCACCGCGCACAGGGCCCTGTGCTCAGCGTGGTCGGTTCGATGGCTTCCCACTCCCACGGGCAGGCCGTGCACCTGGCGCAGGCCAGCGGCGCGCTAACGACTGTGCTTGACCCTCACGCCTTGCTGAGCGGCACTGCCGACCATCTGGGGGCCATCACCGAGGCCTTGGCCA
The DNA here is from genome assembly GCF_003097135.1 of Pseudomonas sp. URIL14HWK12:I12. Taxonomy (GTDB): domain Bacteria; phylum Pseudomonadota; class Gammaproteobacteria; order Pseudomonadales; family Pseudomonadaceae; genus Aquipseudomonas. Next base: position 78,731 of record NZ_QEQL01000002.1, on the reverse strand, counting down.
GCGGCCGTGACGTGGTGGTGACCGTCAGCCAACGCAGCCGCCTCGGCGATCAAGCTGCTGCCCTCAGCCAGGCACTGGCTGCCAGCCTGCAGCCGGCCCTGTACCTGGCTGGCACGCTGATAGCCACCGGTGGCGAAACCGCCCGCGCGCTACTCGACGTCGCCGGCATTGGCCACCTTGAACTGTACGCAGAGCCCGCGCCGGGCTTGGTACGGGGGCATGCGATGCACCAAGGCCGCCCCTTGACCGTGATCACCAAGGCCGGCGCCTTCGGTGCCCCGGATGCCCTATGTGCCGCCTGGCGGCAACTCGACCTGTGCCCGGCCAATGCCGGGCAGGAGCCTCCTATGCTTGAACGTCCCGTTATCGGCATCACCTTGGGCGACGCCACCGGCGTTGGCCCGGAAATCATCGTCAAGGCCCTGGCCCACGAGCGCGTGCATGCGATGTGCAAACCGCTGGTGATCGGCGATGCCAAGCGGCTGGAAAGCGCCAACCGCATCGTCGGTGGCTCGATGCAGGTTCATGCGATCCAGCACCCACGCGAGGCGCTCTACGAGCCGGGCACCATCGACTGCATCGACCTGGGCCTGATCCCCGAGGGCTTGCCCTACGGCAAGCTCTCGGCGTTGGCCGGTGACGCTGCCTACCAATACATCGCCCACACCGTGAAGCTGGCCGAAGCGGGCGAGCTTCAGGCGATCTGCACTGCCCCCCTGAACAAAGAAGCGTTGCACGCCGGTGGGCACCTCTTCCCCGGCCACACCGAGCTGCTGGCGCATCTGACCGGTGTCGAAGAAGTGTCGATGATGCTGATGACGCCGACCCTGCGGGTGATCCACGTGACCACCCACATCGGCATCATCGACGCGATTGCCCGCATCGAGCCCGGCCTGGTGCGTCGCACCCTGGAGCGTGCCCACCAGACGCTGGTGCGGGCTGGCATCGCCGACCCGCTGATCGCGGTGTGTGGCATCAACCCCCACGCTGGCGAAAACGGCCTGTTCGGCTATGGCGAGGAGCAGACCAAGATCCAGCCCGCCATCGACGAGCTGCGCGCCCGCGGCTGGCGCGTCGAGGGCCCGCTGCCGGCCGACACGCTGTTCTTCCGCGCAGGCCGCGGCGATTTCGATGCGGTGGTGGCCATGTATCACGACCAAGGCCACGGCCCGGTCAAGGTGATGGGCCTGGAGGCCGGGGTCAACGTGACCATCGGCCTGCCGGTGATCCGCACCTCGGTCGACCACGGCACCGCGTTCGACATCGCAGGCAAGGGTGTCGCCGACGAACGCAGCCTGATCGAAGCGCTGCGGCAGGCGGTGGAACTGGCCGCCCGCCCCCCTGCTTGAGTTGGTTCATCCGCCCCACACAACAACAATTCTGGAGCGATAACAATGGCAACCTTCGATTCGAAAGACACGATGATCATCATCGCCATGGTGGTGCTGTACATCCTCTTCACCACCTGGCTGAGCTTGCGCCTGCGCAGCCGCACCAGCGAGCAGTACATGGTGGCATCACGCAGCATGCCGGCCTACGTAGTGGGCATTCTGATGATGAGCGAGTACATCGGCGCCAAATCCACGGTAGGCACGGCCCAGGCAGCGTTCGAAAGCGGCATGGCAGCCTCCTGGGCGGTCATCTCGGCGGCAATCGGCTTTCCGCTGTTTGGCTTGTTGATGGCGCGAAAGCTCTATAGCTCGGGCGAATACACCATCTCCGGCTTCATCGAGAAAAAGTACGGGCGCTCTACCAAACTCATGGTGTCGGTGATCATGATCTACGCCCTGCTGCTGGTGAACGTCGGCAACTACATCAGCGGCGCGGCCGCCATCAGCACGGTGCTGAAGATCAATCTGCCGGTGGCAGCGTTCATCACGGCGATCATCAGCACGCTCTACTACGTGTTCGGCGGCCTCAAGAGCGTTGCCTACGTCAGCATCCTGCACACGGCCGTGAAATACGTGGGCGTGCTGATCGTGCTGGGCACTGCAATCTCCCTGGCCGGCGGCTTCGACAAGATTCACCAGGGCCTGCCGGCGCATTACTTCACCTGGGACGGTGCCATCGGTGGCTCCAAGGTCGCTGCGTGGATCATCGGCACGGCGGGGGCGATCTTCTCCACCCAGTTCATCATCCAGGCCATTTCCTCCACCCGTAACGCCAAGGCCGCGCGGGCCTCGACCTACTGGGCCGCGCTGTTGTGCCTGCCGATTTCGCTGGCACTGGGCCTGATCGGGGTCACCGCCAAATACCTGTACCCAGACATGAACAGCCTCTACGCAATGCCGGTATTTCTACAGGCCATGAGCCCGTGGATGGCAGGTGTGGTGACCATCTCGCTGGTGGCCTCGATCTTCGTGGGCGTCAGCACCGTGGCGCTGGCCATCGCCTCGCTGGTGGTGCGCGACTTCTACGTGCCGATGTTCAAGCCCAATGCCGAAACCGAATTCCGCATGACCAAGCGCATCGGCCTGGTGATCGGGTTCTTGCCGCTGATCTTCGTGTTCTTCGTGCCGGAAATTCTCAACCTGTCGTTCTTCACCCGCGCCCTGCGCCTGTCGATCACTGTGGTCGCGCTGGTTGCGATCTACCTTCCGTTCTTCGCCACCACCCGTGGCGCGACCCTGGGCCTGGCGGCGGCCACCGTGACAACCAGCGCCTGGTACCTGATGAACAACCCCTATGGTATCGACAACATGTACATTGCCCTGGCCACCCCAGCCGTGGTGATCCTCATCGAACGCTGCCTGCCCGGCGCGGGCCGCAACAAGGGCCAGGCTGCCAAACCGGAGGTTTCCAATGCCAACTGAACACCGTGAGGACGCCTACCTGCCGACGCCCTACGCCCAGAACCACGCCGCCAACCTGCACGAGCTGGCCGACGGCACGCTGTTGTGTACCTGGTTCGCAGGCACTCAGGAAGGCATGGCCGACATCTTCGTACTGCTCTCGCGCAAGGCGCCGGGGCAAGCCTGGAGCGAGCCGGTCAAGCTCAGCCAGGACGACACCCGTTCCGAGCAGAACCCGATCCTCTTCCAGGCCCCGGATGGGCCGTTGTGGCTGATCTGGACCGCGCAGGTATCAGGCAATCAGGAAACCGCCATTATCCGCCGCCGCCTGAGCGAGGACGGCGGCCTGAGCTGGGGCCCGGTCGAAACGCTGTTCGACGAGCCGGGCATTTTCGTACGCCAGCCGCCGGCAATCCTGGCCAACGGCGACTGGGTGCTGCCAGTGTGGTACTGCATCGCCCTGCCCGGCGAGAAATGGGTGGGCAGCCACGACGTCAGTGCGGTCATGATTTCCGCCGATGCCGGCCGCAGCTGGACGCGCCATGACGTGCCGGCCAGCACCGGCTGCGTGCACATGAACGTGCAGCAATTGGCCGACGGTAGCCTGCTGGGGCTGTTTCGCAGCCGCTGGGCCGACCATGTTCACGCGTCCAGGTCTCACGACGGTGGCCGCACCTGGTCGGCACCAGAGCCTACCGAGCTGCCCAACAACAACTCGTCCATCCAGTTCGTGCGCCTGGCCAGCGGCGAGCTGGCGCTGGCGTGCAACCCGATCAATGCCGAAGGCATCAGCACCCGCCGTGCTTCGCTGTACGACGAGATCGAAGACGAAGGCGACGAGCGCGTAGTGCCCGGCGCCAATGCAGACGGCCGTGCCGCAGTGTGGGGCATCCCCCGTGCGCCCATGAGCCTGATGCTCTCGCATGACGAAGGCCGCACTTGGCCGGGGCGGCTGGACCTCGAACAGGGCGACGGCTTCTGCCTGACCAACAATTCCCAGGAAAAACTCAACCGCGAATTCTCCTACCCCAGCGTGATCCAGGCCCGTGACGGCAGCCTTCATGTGGCCTTCACCTACTTTCGGCAGAAGATCAAGCACGTGCACGTGCACCTGCCACTGGCGGCATTGCGTTGAAGGAGGCAACGATGAGCGAACAACCCCGAACCGCGTTGGTGACCGGCGCCAGTTCCGGCATCGGGCTGGCGATCGCCGAGCGACTGCTGGCAGAAGGCTGGGCAGTGCTGGGGCTGTCGCGCCAGTGCCCGCCGCTGGAGCACCCGGCGTTCACCTGGCGCGCCGTCGACTTGAGTGACCGCGAGGCGACCGACGCGGCGCTCGGTGAGGTCGGCCCTCTGCAGGCACTGGTTCATGCCGCAGGCATCATGCGCACCGCGCACTTGGGTGAGCTGGACCTGAGCGCGGGCGCTGCCATGTGGCGCCTGCATGTCGAGGCCGCCACACAGTTGGTCGACCGCCTCGCCGGCCGCCTGGCGGGCGGCGGGCGAGTGATCGTGATCGGCAGCCGTACCTGGCAGGGCGCCGCAGGGCGCAGCCAGTACGCGGCGACCAAAGCGGCGTTGATAGGGCTGGTGCGCAGCTGGGCAATGGAGCTGGCACCCCGTGGCATCACCGCCAACATCATCGCCCCAGGCGCCACCGACACGCCCATGCTGCGCGACCCGGGCCGCCAGGGCACACCGCCCCGTGTGCCCCCGCTGGGGCGTTTCGTTACCCCCGAGGAAGTCGCAGCCTACGCCGCCTTCATTGCCGGCCCGTCGGCCGCGGCGATCACTGGGCAAACCCTCATCATGTGTGGCGGCGCCTCCTTGTAAGGTAGAGTAGCGCCCAGATTGCCACCGCCGAACGGACGCTTCATGAAAGTCGCCAACCGCCGCCATACCCTGCTTGAGTTCGTCCACGCCAACCCAGGCAACGCTAATGTCGAGACCCTCTGCGCCTTGCTGGGTGTCTCGGAGGCAACGGTGCGCCGCGACCTGACGGCACTGGCCGAACAGGGCCTGGTGATGCGCACCTATGGCGGGGCCGCGCACATCGGGGCACGCGAGCCAGAGCAGTCGTTGCAGGAACGCAGCGGCCAGCATTCCACCGAAAAGGCCCGCATGGCCCGCGCGGCGCTGGCGCACATCCACGACCATGACACGCTGCTGCTCGATGGCGGCACCAGCACTGCCGCGCTGGCGCGGCTGCTGAGCGAGCGCCGCGGGCTGCATGTGATCACCAACAACCTGCTGGCGCTGCCCGCCTTGCAGGAACTTCCCGAAGGCCGCGTGACCTTGCTGGGCGGCGACCTGCGCAGTGAGAGCCTGTGCACTTTCGGCCCTGCGGCCCTGGCCATGCTGGAGCGGCTGAGCGCCGACAAGGTGTTCGTCAGCGCCGACGGCGTGGTGGCTGGCCGCGGGCTATGCGAGGCCAGCGCGGAACAGGCCTACCTGAAGGACAAGATGCTGCAGCAGGCGGCCGAGGTATTCGTGCTGGCCGACGCCAGCAAGCTGGGGCGCGACAACCAGCAGCACTGGACGCCGGTGAGCGGCCATTGGCGGCTGATCACCAGCGCCGAGGACGAGGCGCTGGTGGCGCCCTTCATGAGTACCGGGTTGGTCGAGGTGCAGAGGGTGTGAACGCTTCAGCCTGCTGGCAACCCGCTTGCGTCAGCCAAAACGCCCGGTGATGTAGTCCTCGGTCTGGCTCTTGCTCGGCTTGGTGAAGATGGTGTCGGTGTCGCCGTGCTCGATCAGGTCGCCCATGAACATGAATGCAGTGGAGTCCGAGCAGCGCGCGGCCTGTTGCATGTTGTGGGTCACGATCACCACGGTGAATTGCTCCTTTAGCTCGGTGATCAACTGCTCGATGCGGCCAGTGGAAATTGGGTCGAGCGCCGAGGTCGGCTCATCGAGCAGCAGCACTTGTGGGCGCAGGGCGATGGTGCGGGCGATGCACAGCCGTTGCTGCTGGCCACCGGAAAGGCCCGAGCCGCTCTTGTTGAGTTTGTCCTTGACCTCATCCCATAGCGCAGCGCCGCGCAGGGCCTGCTCGACCCGCTCTTCCATTTCTCGCTTGCCGAGCTTTTCGTGGTGGCGCACTGCATAGGCAATGTTGTCGTAGATCGACATCGGGAACGGCACCGGCTTCTGGAACACCATGCCCACGTGGCTGCGCAGGCGGTTCATCGAGTAATTCGACGCCAGGATGTTCTCGCCGTTGAGCAACACTTCCCCCTTGGCCTCCTGCTTGGGGTACATCGAGTAGATACGGTTGAACACGCGCAGCAAGGTCGACTTTCCGCAGCCTGACGGGCCGATGATGGCAGTGACCTGCTTCTCCGGAATGTCCATATTGATGGAGTTGAGCGAGCGGTGACCGTTGTAGAAGAACTCGAGGTTGCGGACCTGGATCTTGGTACGCACGGGCGCGGCGGTAGTCATCAGTGGGACCTTTCACGAAGAATCAAACGGGAGAACAGGCTCAGGGCCAACACGAAGAGGGTCAGCACCAGCGCGCCGGCCCAGGCCAGGGCATGCCAATCCTCGAAGGGGCTCATGGCGTACTGGAACACCACCACCGGCACACTGGCGATCGGCTTGAGCAGGTCGCTGCTCCAGAACTGGTTGCCGAAGGCGGTGAACAGCAGCGGCGCGGTTTCACCGGTGATGCGTGCCAGTGCCAGCAGGATGCCGGTAATGACACCAGCCCGGGCGGCGCGCAGGATGATCTGCAGGGTCATCTTCCATTGCGGCACGCCCAGGGCCAGTGCTGCTTCACGCATGGTGCCCGGCTGCAGCTGGAGCATCTCGTCGGTGGTCCGCACGACCACTGGAATCACCAGCAACGCCAAGGTCAGGCCACCAGCCAGGGCAGAGAAACCGACCTGATGATTGGTCAAGGCGCTGACCGGCAGGATGAACGCGGTGTAGATGAACAGCCCCAGCACGATAGACGGTGCCGACAGCAGAATGTCGTTGATGAAGCGCACGATGGTGCCCATGCGTGTGTACCGGGCGAATTCGGCCAGCCACACCCCGGCCATCAAGCCGATGGGGGTACCGATGATCAAGGCCACCGCCGACATCAGCAGGCTGCCATAGAAGGCATTGGCCAGGCCGCCCTGCGAGCCGGGGGGCGGTGTCATCTGGGTAAACAGCGCAGGCCCCAGGGCAGAGAGGCCATTGGTGATGGTGGTGAACAGAATCCACACCAGCCACAGCAAGCCAAAAGCGGTTGCAGCGCAGGCGAAGGCCATGGCCAGCCCGTTCTTGAGCGCGCGCTTGCGGTACAGGTTTTCGTTGGGCGAACTCATTTAACCCCCTCGTTGCGCGACAGGCGCATCAGCATCAGGCGGGCGATGGCCAGCACGATGAAGGTCACCACGAACAGCAGGAAGCCGAGCGCGATCAGCGAGCTGCGGTGCATGTCTGAATAGGCTTCGGTGAACTCGTTGGCGATCACCGAGGCGATTGAGCTGCCCGGCATCAGCAGCGAAGCCGAGAGCTGGTGGGCGTTGCCCAGCACGAAAGTCACCGCCATGGTTTCACCCAGGGCGCGGCCCAGGCCCAGGAACACGCCGCCGACCACGGCCGAGCGGGTGTAGGGCAGCACGATGTCCCACACCACCTCCCAGGTGGTTCCGCCCAAGGCATAGGCCGACTCCTTGAGCTGGGTCGGCACGGTGCGAAACACCTCGTTCATGACCGAGGTGATGAAGGGGATGATCATGATCGCCAGCACGATGCTCGCGGTGAGTACGCCGATGCCCAAGGGCGGGCCCTGGAACAGTACGCCGACGCCAGGGATGGCACCCAGATAATCGTTGATCCAGGGGCTGATGTGATTGGCCATGAACGGGGCGAACACGAACAGCCCCCACATGCCATAAATGATTGAAGGAATGCCGGCCAACAGCTCGATGGCCGAGGCGATCGGCATGCGCAGCCACGGCGGGGCCACTTCGGTCAAAAAGATCGCAATGCCGAAGCTAACCGGCACGGCAATCACCAGCGCCAGGAAGGCGGTCACCAGCGTGCCGTACACCGGCACCACGGCGCCGAAACGTTCACCGACGGCATCCCAGTCGGTGCTGGTGAAAAAATCGAGGCCAAAGGTATGGAAGGCCTGGGCGCCGCCCCACAGGGTGGAGCCGGCAATGCACGCAAGCAGGCCCAGCACGACCATCGCAGCGCCACGCACCGTGCGGCGAAACCACACATCGTGACGGTGATCGCGGGCGGCGCGCGCTTCGCTTTCGTTCTGTTTGTCTGCAATCACAGTGGACAGCACTTGGGAGTTATCGGTCATCTTGGTCCACTCGCACGAAATCCCCTCAAGCGCCGATCAGCGCTTGAGGGGCGAGGGTTGCACTCGGTTCGCTTACTTGAACTCGGCGGCCCAGTAGGCTTCGATCTGCTTGACCAGCGAGTCCGGCAGCGCGACGTAGTCCAGCTCGGCAGCCTGAGGCTGGCCCTTCTCCAGCGACCACTTGAAGAAGTCCAGAGCGGCTTTGCTTTCTTCGGCTTTTTTCGGCTGCTTGTACATGATGATCCAGGTGGTCGCAGCGATCGGCCATGCATCGGCGCCCGGCGCGTTCACCAGCAGCAGGTTGAAGTCCTTCGCGCTTTTCCAGTCGGCAGTGGCACCGGCCGCAGCGAAGGCAGCAGCGCTAGGCTCAAGGAACTTGCCGCCGGCACTCTTGAGCTGAGTGTGCGACAGCTTGTTGGACTTGGCGTAGGCGTATTCGACGTAGCCGATCGAGCCCTTGATCTGCTTCACGTAGGCAGCAACCCCTTCGTTACCCTTGCCACCCACACCTACCGGCCACTGAACGGTGGAGCCGGCGCCGGCTTTCCAGGCGTCTGGGGCGGCCTTGTCGAGGTAGCTGGTGAAGTTGAACGAGGTGCCCGAGCCGTCGGAGCGGTGAACCACGGTGATCTTCTCGCCGGGCAGTTTCACGTCAGGGTTCAGGGCCTTGATCTTGGCATCGTCCCAGGTGGTGATGGTGCCCTGGAAGATAGCGCCGAGGGTTTGGGCATCGAGTTTCAGTTTGCCCGGCTCGACGCCTTCGACGTTGACGATCGGTACGATACCGCCGATGACGCTGGGGAATTGGCCCAGGCCAGCGGCCTGCAGGTCTTCACCCTTGAGCGGGGCGTCGGATGCGCCGAAGTCAACGGTGGCGGCCTTGATCTGAGCGATACCGCCGCCCGAACCGATCGATTGGTAGTTGATGCGGTTACCCGAGGACTCCTGGTACTTCTGTGCCCATTTCGACAGCACAGGGTAAACGAAGCTGGAACCTGCGCCGTTCACGTCGGTGGCATGGGCAACGCCCGACAGGCACAGCGAAGCCAGCAGAATCGAAAGGCGGGTCTTGGTCAACAGTCTCACGGCACACCTCAGTCAAGGATTTGTGTGGAGTCATTCCACAGGAGTAAGCCGTGCCGATTTAAAGCCGGGAATGTGACTCTTTCATGACAGAAGGTGGGGAAATTTGTTACAGCGCAGCGCCAAGCCTCGTAGGCCGCGGCCTGCAGAGGAGCAGGAAAAGTTCCCTACCCCTCGAAAAGGCATGGCATTGCGCCATAGTTCACACGGCCAGTCGCAGAAATCAGAACCTGACGCTGGTGCTGAGCGAAAGAAAATCACGGTCGGCGAGTGTGCTGTAGCGGCCGCCGAAAAAGGCCGTGTAGGTGAGGTCGGCCGACCAGGTGCGCTGGTAGTCAGTGCCCAGGCCAACGCTCACAGCCTTGCGCCCCTGCTCGAAAGTCCCCTCAGGCTGCGGCGAATAGCCGCTCACATCGTGCGACCAACCCAGGCTGGGCTTGACCGCCAGCCGCGGCAGCACATCGTTGAAGGTCCAAACTGCCCGGGCGCGGTAGCCCCAGGCATTGGCCGTGGTAAAGCCAGCACCAGGGGCCCTGCCGTAGACGGGGTCGCGGCCGTAGTCCAGGCCATCACCCAGGCCGGCGACGTGCACCGCGCCCACCTCCCCAGCCAGCTCGAAGCTGTCAGCGCCGAGCCCGCCGTCGAAGGTGTGGGCAAGGCTGGTCTGCACTTGTGTGACAGCCTTGCGCCGGTAGCCCGCTGTATCGATACCGCTGGCCGCCTGGTCCAGCACTTGGAGCCAGTTCTGTTGCACCGGCGCATTGGGCCGGTAGCTTACTTCGCCCTTCCAGCGGGTGCCCGCAGGCAAGGTCGATGAAAAGCTCAGGCCCAGCAGGTGAATGTTCTGCGGGTAGCGCAGGTAATACCCTGAGCGACCTGCCGCAACGCTGGGCTGCAACGCATCGAGCACTTCAGCACTGGCCGGCACCCCCGCCGAGGCCAGCGCACCGGCCAGGTTCGATGCACTTGCCCCCGTACCCGCGAAGATCGGCGCGCGGCTGTGGTAATTCATGGCATAAGCGCCCAGGTCGGTGTTCCATTGGTCGAGCTGGTAGTGCACTGCCAGGCCGAACTGGCCGCCGTCGCGAGCATCACGGTCTTTGCCACGGCTGATGAGCACCCCTTCGTCCGGGCTTGCAAAGCGAGCGCCCTGCGCGCTGGCCGCCTGCAACGCAGCCTGGCGCTGGGCGCTGCCAAGGCTATTCAACTGGGCGGCCAGGGCGGCCTGGGTAGGGCCCAGGGCCAGGTTACGATCGCAGCCCTGCGCCAAGACATCGCTGGTGGCCATGAAGGTGCCGCAATTGGCCTGGCTGTCAGCGGTCCACTTGAGTTGGTAGAAACCGTCGATGGCCAGGCGGTCGGTCAGGTTCTGGTTCAGGTACAGGAGGCTGGCAGGCCGCAAGTTGCTGCGCCAAGTGCTGCCGGGGCGCGACCAGGTAGCAGCTTCATGAGGGTTGATCGCGCCGATGCCCCCACCGATGAACTCAGCCTGGCCCCAGCCCAGCACCTGCCGGCCGAGCCTCAGCGTGCCCGGTTCATCGCCTAACTGGTAGTTATGCCAAACATAGGCATCGAGCAACTCACCTCCGCTGGCCTTGCTGCTCTGAGCGCGGCCGCCATCGTCGATGGCCTTGAAGCGTCGGCTGTCATCCTTGAGCTCGAAGTCGTACCAATAGCGGCCTTTGAGGTAAGCGCCGCTGTTGCCATAGCGCAGCTCCAAGGCATGCTCACCGCTGAGCAGGCGGGTAAATGCTTCGCCCTGGCGGAAGTTCTTGCGCCCGTCGTCGCCGATCGCGCTGTAGCCAGTACCGCCATTGGCCGCGCCGATCAGCCGCTGCGACGGGCTGGCCGTGCCCCAGGCCGAAGACAACGACAGCTTCGAATCGAACTGCCCTTCCACAGCACCGATATTGAACGGCACGCCCCAGGCAGGCACGGTGGCCAGCGCCAGGGCACCGCCCCAGATCACACGAAAAGCACTCAACGGCAGCATCCAGACAGAAAAACCCAAACGTGCGGCGCCGACCCACTTGCTTCAGCCACCGCGCCCCAACACTTTTACCGGCTGGTCAGAGCGATCTTGATACCCAGCGCCACCAACACTGCACCCATGGTGCGGTCGAACCAGTGGCCCATGCGCGCGAAGCCAGCCCGGACACGCGCCTGGCTGAACAACTGCGCGACCAGGCAGAACCACAGCGCAGTCGCCAAGGCCAGGTACACCCCATAGCCAGCCTGCACTACCACAGGCGTATGCGGGTTGATCACCACGGTGAACAGCGACAGAAAAAACAACGTAGCCTTGGGATTGAGGCCGTTGGTCATGAACCCAGCAACATAGGCCTGGCGCGCAGAGCGCGGCTCAGCCGGCGCGGTTTGCATCGCGCCTTGCGCCGCCGGTTTGGCGCGCAGCGCCTTGATGCCGATGTAGAGCAAGTACGCAGCCGCCAGCCATTTGAGCACGTTGAACAGCATGATCGACTGCGACACGATCAGGCCGATGCCCAGCATCGAATAGCCCACGTGCAGGAAGATCGCCGAGCCCACTCCCAGCGCCGTCCAGCGCCCGGCGGTGCGGCCATGGGCCACGCTTTCGCGCACCACAACAGCGAAATCGGGGCCAGGGCTGGCCACGGCCAGCAGATGAATCAACGCGACGGTAAGAAACTCGGACCAATACATGGCGTGCCTGCCTTTAAATTTTGTAACAGCTGGATTATTCAAGCGGGTAAGTTAACCCAGATCGCGCCTGGCGCGGATGAGTTTTCAACCTTTGCCACGAGGGCTTTGCATGCACGCCGTATTTCTCGACTACAGCTCACTGGACCTGGGCGACCTGGACATGGCCCCCTTGCGCCACGCCTTCGATGAGCTGACGTTGTACGAGCGCAGCGAGCCAGACCAGGCCATCGAGCGCCTGGCCGGGGCGCAAGTAGCGATCACCAACAAGGTGCCGATCACCGCACAGGTGCTGGCTGCCAACCCGCAGCTGAAGCTGGTGCTGGTGGGCGCTACCGGCACCAACAATGTGGACCTGGCCGCGGCGCGCGCCCAGGGCGTGATCGTGTGCAACTGCCAGGGCTACGGCACCCCTGCGGTCGCTCAGCACACGTTGATGTTGCTGTTGGCGCTGGCCACCAGCCTACCGCAGTACCAGCGGGCGGTCGCTGAGGGCAAGTGGCAGCAGGCCCGGCAATTCTGCCTGCTGGACTTCCCGATCGTTGAACTGGAAGGCAAGACACTCGGCGTATTGGGGCACGGTGAGCTGGGCAGCGCCGTGGCGCGCCTGGCCGAGGCTTTCGGCATGGCCGTGCTGGTCGGCCAGTTGCCTGGCCGCCCGGCTCGCGAAGGTCGCCTGCCGCTGGATGAACTGCTGCCCCGCGTCGACGCCGTTACCCTGCACTGCCCGCTGACCGAGCACACCCGGGATCTGATCGGCGCACGCGAGCTGGCCCTGCTCAAGCCGGGCAGTTTTGTGATCAACGCCGGGCGCGGCGGCCTGGTGAACGAACAAGCCTTGGCCGATGCCTTGCGCAGTGGTCATCTGGGCGGTGCTGCCACCGATGTGCTGACCACTGAGCCGCCGATCCAGGGCAACCCGTTGCTGGCAGCTGACTTGCCGCGCCTGATCGTGACGCCGCACAGCGCCTGGGGCAGCCGTGAAGCTCGCCAGCGAATCGTCGGCCAGCTCGCCGAGAACGCTCGTGGCTTCGCCGCCGGGACGCCGCTGCGAGTGGTGAGCTGACCTCTGCTACACTGCGCCGCTTTTGCCCCAGGAGACGACTCATGGACCCGCGCAGTGAAGTGCTGCTCCGCCAGGCCGACCTGTTCACTGGCCGCGTGCTGCTCGCCGGCCTGCCCGCCGACGGGCTGCTCAGCCACTTGCCGCAGGCTCAGGGGTGGTGCTGGAACGCTGCCGACCGGGCGAGCCTGACGGCGCGTTTCGGCGAGCGCATCGGCTTCGGCACCGAAGTGCCGACAGGCGAGATCGAGGGCGCGGTGCTGTTCGTCCCGAAGGCCAAGGAGTTTTCAGCCTGGCTGCTGGCATGCCTGGCAGCGAACCTCAACGGCAAACCCCTGTACCTGGTAGGCGAAAAGCGCGGGGGCATCGAAGGTGCAGCGCGGCAACTGGAGGCCTTCGGCAAGCCGCGCAAGCTCGACAGCGCACGGCATTGCCAGCTGTGGCAGGTACAAGTGGAGAACGCAGCGCCCGCCCCATCGCTGGAAAGCCAGGCCAACGCCTTTAGCGTTGAGGCGCCAGGCGGGGCATTGAACGTGGTGAGCCTGCCGGGCGTATTCAGCCATGGCCGCCTGGACCGCGGCACCGCGCTGCTGCTCAAGCACCTTGACGGCCTGCCCGAAGGCCCGCTGCTCGACTTCGGCTGCGGCGCCGGCATCGTCGGCGCTGCGCTCAAGCGCCGTTACCCCCAAGCCATCGTTACGCTGCTGGACGTCGACGCTTTTGCCATCGCCGCCAGTGCCCTCACCCTGAAGGCCAATGGCCTGGAGGCGCAGCTGATATGCACTGACGGCATCGAGGGTGCGCCTGTGGACCAGGCTGCGATCATCAGCAATCCACCGTTTCACACCGGCGTGCACACCCACTACGCAGCCTCGGAGAACCTTCTGGGAAAAAGTAGCGTTCACCTTCGAAAAGGGGGCGAAATCCGCTTGGTCGCCAACAGTTTCCTGCGCTACCCACCCTTGCTGGAGGCGGCGCTGGGGCATTGTGAAACCCTCGACGAGGGTGACGGCTTCAAGATCTATCGAGCAAAAAAAGGCTGAAACGCAGCGCTTGCGTTTGTCAGCACGGCTAGGCAGAATCCGCTCCGTCCTAGGGGAGTAGTCTCCCGCAAGCAACCTGCTTGCATTGGCGCGCGTCAACATACTTGGCCCACAGGCCATGGCGCGAGCGACCAGAGAGGCCCACACAGAGGGGCCCGGCGGTTTGACAAGACCTATGACACGCACACCTTACCCGGGGCGGGGAGGCTGTACGTGTCATAGCCGTGTTCGACCCGCCCCCTGTAGGAAGCCTGATGCTTGAATCCCTCCTTGTACCCACTGGTATCGTGGCGCTGGCCGAAATCGGCGACAAGACCCAACTCCTTGCGCTGATCCTGGCCGCTCGCTTTCGCAAGCCGGTCCCGATCATCTTCGGCATTCTCGCCGCTACCCTGGCCAATCACGCCGCTGCAGGCGCCGTGGGTGCCTGGATCAGCAGCTACCTCACCGAGAGCGTTCTGCACTGGATCTTGGCTGCAAGCTTCACGGCCACAGCCCTTTGGACGCTGGTGCCCGACAAAATGGACGACGACGAGGCCAACCGCGCCAGCCAGTTCGGCCCGTTCATGGCTACGCTGATCGCCTTCTTCCTCGCCGAAATCGGCGACAAGACTCAGGTAGCCACGGTCATGCTCGCCGCGCAGTACCCGAACCTGCTGATGGTGATCATCGGTACCAGCCTGGGCATGCTGATCGCCAACGTACCTGTGGTGCTGGCCGGCAACTTCGCCGCCGACAAACTGCCCCTGGCGCTGATCCGCCGCCTGGCGGCCATCGCCTTCTTCGTGCTCGCGGTATACGCGGTCTACAAAGCCATGGTCAGCTCAGGCTGGATCTAAGCCTCAAGCCGCAAGCCACGGTTTTTTCTCGTGGCTTGCAGCTCAGCGTTACCTTCACCCTTTGCCGGAAGACTGGTACAGCGGCATCACTTTCGGGATCGCTGCCTGCAGAGCCGCGATGCGGTTGGCGTCGGAGGGGTGGGTGCTGAGAAACTCGGGCTGCCCCGCCCCGCCGGCAGCGTTCATCTTCTTCCACAGGGTGATCGCGGCGTTAGGGTTGTAGCCTGCACGGGCCGACAGCTCAAGGCCCAGCAGGTCGGCTTCGTTCTCATTGGCGCGGCTGTTAGGCAAGGTCATACCGTACTGGGTAACCGCATCGGCCAGCGCGAGGGAATCCTGGCCCAGGCCAAACACCGCAGCCGCGCCCTGCTTGGCCATCTGAAGCCCGTAGGCCTTGGACATGGCCTCCCGGCCATGCTCGCGCAAGGCGTGGGCAATTTCATGGCCCATCACTGCAGCCAGCTCGTCGTCGGTGAGCTTGAGTTGATCGATCAGGCCGCTGTAAACGATGATCTTGCCCCCAGGGCCGCAATTGGCGTTGAGCTCATCGCTCTTGATCAGGTTCACTTCCCATTGCCATTGGGCTGAGTCCGGGCGCAGCTTCGGGGCCTGCGCGATCAACCGATCGGCAACCGCCTTCACCCGCTTGGCTTCTGCGCTGGACTTGTCCAGCTCATTGGCCGCACTGGCCTTGCTCAGCGTCTCCTTGTAGGAGGTGGCGTACATCTGGTTCACCTCATCGGTAGACAGCATGCTGAACATGTATTGCTTGCGATTGACGCCTACCGAGTCGCCCTGGGTGGTGTTGACTGCCTGGCAACCGCCGAGCAGCACTGTACTGGCCAGCGATACGGCGACAGCGACTTTCTTGAGGATCATTGGAATAGCTCACTCCCTTGCATGATGCCGCGTATCCTACCTGATACATCAGGCCTGGAAACCCTCAGGCCGGGGTGAGGCATTCCGGCGCGTTGAGCTGGGGGTCATTGACCAACCGCGCCAGCGGGCGCTCACGCAACTGTGGGCAAGGCCTTGCCAGCAGCCCCTGCAGCACTGGCAGCTGCGTGTCGGCGGCCAGCCATTGCGCCTGCTCGGCCTGCTCGAGAATCAATGGGCGGCGCTGGTTCATCGCAGCCTGGGTGACCACCGCCACGCTGAGCCAGGTCTCATCGCCCACTGGGAAAGCTTCCCACAAGGCAGCGAAGTGCAGGTTGGAGCCTTCGCCAGGGGTGAGCCAATAGGGCTGCTTGCGCACGCTGCCGCGCCATTCATAGAAGCCGTTGGCTGGCATCAGGCAGCGGCGCTGCCGAAAGGGCTCGCGGAACATCGGCTGATCGGCCAGGGTTTCAGCGCGCGCCTGCGCAGGCGTGCGCGAGAGGTCAGTGAGCCAGGGCGGGGTCAGCCCCCAGCGCGCCAGCGCAAGCTCATCGCCCCCCTGCCCCAGGCGCTGAATCAATACCCGCTGGCCAGGGGAGATGTTCCATTGCGCCTGCTGGCCCGGCGGAAAACCCGGCAGCGCGGCGAAGGCTGGCGACCAGCGAAACAAGGCGTATCGACCACACATCCGAAAACAAGGCTCCGTTCAACATTCAAGCACACCGAAATAGCTGTCCGGTTCCTCGCCTGGCAAAGGCTGGGCGCCATTGTACGCAGCAATGAGCTGCCGTGCGTCGGCCGCCTGCGCATCGTCGACCACCAACCCCAGCAAACCCATGGCCGGCAAATCGCCAATGCCCCCGATCAGGTCGCGCCCGGCCAGGTGCGCAGCGATACCCTCACTTTGCAGCATCACCAGCAGCAGCTCGGCCTCCAGCAGGCTTTCGGGCTCATAGATGCGCTTCATCTATTCGTTCTCGCTGAAGGTTTGCAGCGACCACTGCTCGCCGTCGGTGTTGAGCACGAAGGTGATCGGCCGGCAGCAGACCGGGCAGTCCTCGATGTACTGCTGATCGCCGCCGGAAAGGTCCAGCACGGCCTCTGCTGGCTCCCCGCAATAGGGGCAATCGTAGGGTTGGGTTTCGAGCATCGGGCCTCCGGCCTTGTTTATGGGTATAATCGCCGGTCTGTTCCAATACACCAGCCGTTTCCAACAAGAGAGCAAGATGGGCGAATTCGATGCCATCCGACCTTACGACGACTCCGAGGTCAAAGCCGTACTGAAGAGGCTCCTCAAGGACCAGGCGTTTCTCGATACCATCATTCACTTCCGTTTCCCGCGTTTTGCCAACGCCATGGGCTGGTTGCTCAAGCCGATGGTCGCGCGCAAGCTCGGCCGCGAGTTCGCAGGCATCGAGAGCGTTGCAGCGCTGCAGGACAAGGTCGAAATGTATGTCGACCACACCATCGAGCGCGCCACAGACGGTGTGACCTACACCGGCGTGGAACAATTCAAGTCTGGCACGGCCTATCTGTTTCTGGCCAACCACCGCGACATCGTGATGGACCCGGCATTCGTCAACTATGCCGTGTATCACGCGGGCCTGCCGACGCCGCGCATCGCGATCGGCGACAACCTGTTGCAGCGGCCGTTCGTCAGCGACCTGATGCGCCTGAACAAGAGCTTCATCGTGCACCGCTCCATCACCGGGCGGCGCGAGAAGCTCGCCGCCTGGCAGTTGCTCTCGGCCTACATCAGCCATTCGATCCGCACCGACTGCCAGTCGATCTGGATCGCCCAGGCCGAAGGCCGCGCCAAGGACGGTGATGACCGTACCGACCCGGCCATTCTGAAAATGTTCCACATGAGCCGCCGCGAGGAGCCTTTCGCCGAGGTGATTCATTCGCTGAACCTCACGCCCGTGTCGATCAGCTATGAATACGACCCCTGCGACGCGGCGAAGGCGCGCGAGCTGTACATCCGCGCCACTACGGGCACCTACCAGAAGGCCCCCGGCGAAGATGACCTGAGCATCGCGCTGGGCATCACCGGCTACAAGGGCCGCGTGCACATCAACTTCAGCGCACCAGTAACTGCTTACCATCAGGACACCAAGGAGCTGGCGGTCGAGATCGATCGGAAGATTCTCTCCGGTTATCGGTTGTTCCCGGTGCATTACCTGGCCTGGGAGCAGTGGGCCGGCGCCGAGGCCTCGCTGCAGGTGCCGCTGGCATCTGCGCTGTTCGACTCACAGGAGCTGGAGCAGGCGCGGGAAGAGTGGCAGCGCCGCCTGGAGGGGTGCCCTGCTGAGCACCGGCCGTACCTGGTTCAGCAGTACGCCACTCCGGTACGCAACCAATACCGGGTCAAGGCAGGGCTACCGCTCTGACCGCCTGGCGGCCTTTATTGCCTGTTCACGGTTTCGTCATCAAAACAGGGCAGCCTATGCCGCCCATGTTTGACCGACTCTGAACAGGATGTTTTTGCCATGCTGCATGCCCACAACCAAGACCGCCTCTACCTCATCACTGCCACCGACGAACAGGAGGCGCTGGTCGACGGCCAGGCGATCAACGTGCACGACCGCCGCTGGCTGGTCTATTGCGCGCTGGGTGGGCATCACCATCAGGACCTGCCCGAAGCCGACCTGCACACAGGCTTCTGCCTACCCGACTTCCATATCGAAGCCGCGTGATCGCGCGCGGCAAATTCCAGCCAATAAAAAAGCTGCAAACCGCTGACCGGCTTGCAGCTTCAACCTCGCAGTGGCTGGCTCACTGTCGCAGGGTTTGGCCGACGGTGGGGTCTTTGAAGACGCGGGTCAGGGCGTCGCTGAGCACATCGCCTACCAGCCGGGTGTTGGTTTCCTGGTTCGGCGACATGCCGAAGCGCTGGTTCAGCGAAGCGTTGTACCGGCCGCTGTAATTGTGGCCATTGCCGCGGACATCGGCGCGGAAGGTCGCAGAGATATTGGCCTCGGTGACGTAGGTGGTGTCCTTGGGCGACTGGTACTTGAGGTCAGCCAGGGTGAGGGTCAGGGTTGGGGCACCGGTGGCACCGGCATTGGGCGTGAAGCCCATCAGGCGTACGGCGGCTTCGGCCTGGGCCTGCAGCTTGGGCACGATGTCATTGCCCTGCACCGTCACGGCGCTGGTTTCAGGGTAAAGGCCACCGCGGGTACCCAGCACCGGCGATGGGCGACCATCGACGACGCGTACGACCACCGGCTGCCCCTGTGCAACGGGCGCCAACTGCTCGAGCAGCTTGGGTTGCGGGCTCAGCATTTGCGGGCTGCTTGCACAGCCGGCCAAGGCCAGGGCGCCGGCGACGATCGAAGCGGACAACAGGCGTGGCAACATGCACGGATCTCCATGAGGGGCGGTGCCGGCCAGTATACCGGCGCTGCGCGGGTGGCGGTATGGCCATCTCGTTCAGACTGGCAACGGCCGGCGGCGGTTCCTGTCACCACCTTGTCACGCCCTCTGTATAGGTTGTGAACCAAGCCCAACGCAAAGACCGTCGCCATGTTCAAACTGCTTGCATTACTCGGCCTCATCACCCCGCCACGCCACTACGCGCTGCTCGATGCCCATGGGCTGTGCACCGCTTTTTGCAGCAGCGGGCGCGCGCCAGCAGGGCCAGGCTGGGTGCAGACCAGTGAAATCCGACTGCATTGGCTGGGCCGCCCACTGCCTGCCAGCGCACGCGTGACCTACCCTGCGCGCCCCGCCCGCCTGAGGGGCGCGCTGCAAAACTGAGCCGCGCGCGCCTCGCCACTGCCGAGCCTGCCTGCGTCGAATCGTCGCTTTGCCCGCCCGACCTCGTTATACTCACGCCCCGATTACACGGTCGTCTCCTGCCCGCGGCCCGCTTGGCTGCCCACAGAGAGTCGCCCACGCGGATCGGGCGTGCGTCGCCCTCCAGCGCGCCTTTCTTGACCCTTGGTCGAATTGCCCGCCGCCGCTTTAGATGAGTTGATGGCAGCCTCAAGCACCAGCCTTTTTGTCGTTCATTGGCAATGGCCGGGGAAAGCTGGCCGCCCGGCGCGGTCACACCTGAACAGGCTTCTGGTTGTCAAAACAGTTGTGGAAGATTTTGGAGATGCGTGAATGGCGCAGAATGAAGCAGTGGACGTAGTGCTGGTTGGGGCGGGCATCATGAGCGCAACCCTGGCGGTGCTGCTCAAAGAGCTCGACCCGTCGCTGAAGATCGAAGTGGTCGAAGCGATGGACTCCGGCGCCGCAGAGAGCTCCAACCCGTGGAACAACGCCGGCACCGGGCACGCGGGCCTCTGCGAGCTGAACTACACGCCACAGGCCGCCGACGGTTCCGTCGACATCAAGAAGGCTGTGCACATCAACACCCAGTTCGAGGTGTCGAAGCAGTTCTGGGCCTACCTGATCCGCAATGGCGCGTTTGGTGCACCCAAAGGGTTCATCAACCCTGTGCCTCACCTGAGCTACGTTTCCGGCGAAAAGGGCATCGCGTTTCTTAAGAAACGCTTCGAATCGCTCAAGCCACATCACGCCTTCGCCGAAATGGACTACACCGAAGACAAAGCCATCATGCAGCAATGGATGCCGCTGATGATGCCCGGCCGCGACCCCAATGAGCGGCTGGCCGCCACCCGCGTGGCCAAGGGTACCGACGTGAACTTCGGCGCGCTGACCAACAAGCTGCTGGGCTACCTGGGCGGCACCGAGAACGCGACGGTCAAGTATTCCAAGAAGGTCACTGGCCTGCGCCGTGAAGGCACCGGCTGGGTGGTAGACGTCAAGGACGTCAACAGCGGCCACACCCGCCAGGTCGGCGCGCGGTTCGTGTTCCTGGGTGCCGGCGGGGCGGCGCTGCCGCTGCTGCAGGCCTCGGGCATTGAGGAAGGCAAAGGTTTTGGCGGTTTCCCCGTCAGCGGCCAATGGCTGCGCTGCGACAACCCCGAGGTGGTCAAGCAGCACCAGGCCAAGGTCTACAGCCAGGCGGCGGTGGGTTCTCCGCCGATGTCGGTGCCACACCTGGACACCCGCGTGGTAGACGGCAAAACCTCGCTGCTGTTTGGTCCTTATGCAGGCTTCACCACGCGTTTTCTCAAGCATGGTTCGTTGATGGACCTGCCGTTGTCGGTACGCCTGGGCAATATCGGCCCGATGCTGGCCGTGGCACGCGACAACATGGACCTGACCCGCTACCTGGTCAAGGAAGTGCGCCAGTCGATGGAGCAGCGCCTGGAGTCGTTGCGCAAGTTCTACCCCGAGGCCAAGGCCGAGGACTGGCGCCTGGAAGTGGCCGGCCAACGTGTTCAGATCATCAAGAAAGACGCGAAGAAAGGCGGTGTGCTGCAATTCGGTACCGAACTGGTGGCGGCGGCAGACGGCAGCCTGGCCGCATTGCTGGGTGCCTCCCCTGGCGCCTCGGTGACCGTGTCGATCATGCTGGAACTGATAGAACGGTGCTTCCCGGAGCAATACGCAACGGCCTGGGGCGCGAAACTGGCGCAGATTTTCCCGGCGCGGGAGAAAGCCCTGGCCGCCGATGCCGAGCTGTACCGCAAGGTCAACCAGCAAAGCAACGAAGCCCTGGAGCTGGAAACACCGGCTCGCGTGGCAGGCGAGCAATACGCCTGATCGTCCTGGGCGGTGCTGCGCCTCGCAGCCCGCCCTATTGCAGGCCGACGTTCGCAGGCGGCCCGCAGCAAGGGCGGCTCGCTGCGCGGCAGACGTCATCAGGCCTGGCGGGCAGCCTCGATGATGGCAATGTACTCAGGCGCATTGCGCTGATCCTGAATATGCGCCACGAAATCCTTGCCATTGGCATCCTGGGCGCCGACGTCTAGCCCCTGTTCCTTGAAAAACTTCACAAAGCGCTCGAAGTCGTCGACGCGCAGGCCACGGTAAGCTTTGATCAACTTGTGAAGGGCTGCGGGGGTATCGTCCGCTGGCTCGAATTGCAGGAAGGTCTTGATGTAATCGTCGCTGATCTCGTCGCCGATGATCTGCTTCTTGTCTTTGCGCATTGCTACTCCAGGCCCGAACGGTTTTACGAGGCCGGCAGTGTAGCGCCCTGCCCCGCTCTCACTCAACGCGCGCGGCCGCCAGCAGTGTGCAGGTCGGCCCAGATGTGGCCGTTCGAGTAGGTGAGAAACTGCACGTAGACAGTGTCGTTGCGCAGCATGTCCATCAGGATGCGGTACTGGTTAAGCGGGTAATTCAGGCTGAGCGTCTTGCTGGCCTCATCGAAGTTGGGCTTCTTGAGGCTTTTGCTTTCGCTGTCGAAAGTGACCAGCACCTGGTAAAGCGCCCCGCCCTTGTTCAGTGGCTTGCCTTTCAGGCGCAGCGACAACGGTGCCGTTACAGGAATTGGCTGCTCGTTGGAGGGCCTTTCGTTACCCGCCACCACGCTGAACTCAGTCACTTGCAGCAACTGCTGTTGGCTGGGCTCGCCTTGGCGCAGGTTGTTGTCGTCTGGCGGAAGGTATTGAGCATGCAGCGGGGCGGCGGCCAGTGGTGCAGCACACAGGAAGGATAAAACGGCAACGAGCGGCAGGCGCATGAGGAGCTCCGAGGCGGGCGGCGCTGAACTTTAGCACACCCCACCCGCCGCTCAGCTGGCCGGTTACAGGCCTTTTACCGCAAAGATGCCAGGGGCGTTGCGCCAGTAGCCCTTGTAGTCCATGCCATAGCCGAAGATGAAGCGGTCGATGCATGACAGCCCGACGAAGTCTGCCTTCAGGTCCGGGCTGGCTTTGCGATCATGCGCCTTGTCGACCAGCACAGCGGTGCGCACCGAGCGGGCCCCGGCGTGGCGGCAGAAATCCATAATTGCGCTGAGCGTATGCCCTTCGTCGAGGATGTCGTCGATGATCAGCACATCACGGTCGATGAACGAAATTTCCGGCTTGGCTTTCCAGAACAGATCGCCACCACGGGTTTCATTTCTGTAGCGCGTGGCGTGCAGATAGGAGGCTTCCAGGGGGAAGCGCAGATGGGTAAGCAGCTTGCCAGCGAAGATCAGCCCGCCGTTGAGCACGCAGAACACTACAGGGTTGCTGTCGGCCATTTCGGCGGTGATGTGCTCGCCCACTTGGGCGATGGCCGCTTCGACTTCGGCTTCGGAATAAAGGCAATCGGCTTCATCCATGACCTGGCGGATATGGCTGAGATCGGCAGGCATAGGGGCTCTCCTGAAGGTGGCGAAATAAAAGCGGGCAAAGGTACGCATCGGGCGCCAACGAAGCAAGTGATTGTGGACTAACGTGCATCAATGGCTCCACGCCTTGCGCTGAATAGATTAATCTAGCGCGTTTTTTCCGCGCCCTTTGGAGAGTTGCACATGCCCGTTCGCGAAATCCGCCACCCGCTGATCCGTCACAAGATCGGCCTGATGCGTCGCGCCGACATCAGTACCAAAAATTTCCGCGAACTCGCCCAGGAAGTGGGTGCGCTGCTTACCTATGAAGCCACCCAGGACCTGCCGCTGGAAACCTATGAGATCGACGGTTGGTGCGGCCCGGTGCAGGTCGAGAAGATTGCCGGCAAGAAGATCACCGTGGTGCCGATCCTGCGCGCGGGGATCGGCATGCTCGATGGTGTGCTCAGCCTGATTCCTGGTGCGAAGGTCAGCGCCGTAGGCGTGGCGCGCAACGAAGAAACACTCGAAGCGCACACCTACCTGGAAAAACTGGTCACCGGCATCGGTGAACGCCTCGCGCTGATCATTGACCCCATGCTGGCAACCGGTGGCTCGATGGTTGCCACCATCGACCTGCTGAAGAAAGCCGGCTGCCGAGATATCCGTGCCATGGTGCTGGTTGCAGCGCCGGAAGGCATTGCTGCGGTGGAAAGCGCCCACCCGGACGTGCGCATCTACACTGCCTCCATCGACCACGGCCTGAACGAGCAGGGGTACATCATGCCGGGGTTGGGCGATGCCGGAGACAAGATTTTTGGCACCAAGCAAAAGGACGCGTGATGATGCAGAGCGAGTTCGAAGACCCGCTGTGGCGCACCGTGCTCTCTGGCGCGCAGATGCTGTTCGTGGCGTTCGGTGCGCTGGTGCTCATGCCGCTGATCACAGGGCTCGACCCTAACGTGGCGCTGTTCACGGCGGGCTTGGGCACGCTGCTTTTTCAACTGGTCACAGGCCGCCAGGTGCCGGTGTTCCTGGCCTCCAGCTTTGCTTTCATCACCCCGATCATTCTCGCCAAGGGGCAATTCGGGTTGGCCGAAACCATGGGCGGGGTGATGGCGGCAGGGTTCGTGTACACCTTCCTGGGGCTTGCAGTGAAGATCAAGGGCACCGGCTTCATCGACCGCTTGCTGCCGCCAGTGGTGATCGGCCCAGTGGTGATCTCGATCGGCCTGGCCATGGCCCCGATCGCCGCGAACATGGCCATGGGCAAGGCCGGCGACGGCACGGAGCTGATCCCCTATCGCACCGCGATTCTGATCTCGATGTCGGCCTTGCTGACCACCCTAGTGGTCGCGGTGTTCGGCCGAGGCATGCTGCGCCTGGTGCCGATCATCGCCGGCGTGCTGGTGGGCTTCGGCATGGCGCAGCTGCTTGGGGTCACCGACTTCAGCAAGGTTGCCAGTGCCCCTTGGCTGGCGCTCCCGCACTTCACAGCACCGGCCTTCAACCTGCAGGCGATCCTGTTTATCGTCCCGGTGGCACTGGCACCCGCCATCGAGCATATCGGCGGCGTAATCGCCGTGGGCAGCGTCACCGGGCGCGATTACCTGCGCAAACCAGGCCTGCACCGCACATTGCTGGGTGACGGCCTGGCGACCACCGCCGCTGGTTTGTTTGGCGGGCCGCCCAACACCACCTACGCCGAGGTGACCGGCGCGGTCATGCTGACTCGCAATTACAACCCGAAGATCATGACCTGGGCGGCGGCGTTCGCAATTTCGCTGGCGTTCATTGGCAAGTTCGGTGCGCTGTTGCAGAGCATCCCCGTACCGGTAATGGGTGGCATCCTGTGCCTGTTGTTCGGCTCGATCGCTGCAGTGGGCCTGAACACCCTGATCCGCCACCAGGTCGATCTTGGCCAGCCGCGCAACTTGGTGATCGTCTCGATAACGCTGGTGTTCGGCATCGGGGGCGTGCTGATTGGCACTGGCACGCAGGCCAGCGACTTTGGCCTCAAAGGCATAGCGCTGTGCGCGCTGGTGGCCATTGCGCTGAACCTGCTGCTGCCCAAGGCACAGGCCTGAGCCCGCGCCGGGCGCGCCTCAGGCCGAGGCGCGCTGGGCGAGCTGCGCCAAGGCTTGAGCCCAGCCAGGATGATCGTTCAGGCACGGCACCAGTACCAACTCCTCGCCTCCCGCTTCACGGAATTGCTCCTGCCCGCGAATGCCGATCTCTTCAAGGGTCTCGATGCAGTCGGCCACGAATGCAGGGCACATCACCAGCAGCCGCTTGACGCCACGGGCGGCCAATTCGTCCAGCCGTGAGTCGGTATATGGCTCGATCCACTTGTTCTTGCCCAGCCGAGACTGAAACGCCACTGACCATTTTCCGTCAGGCAACCCGAGCACATCGGCCACCGACTTTGCCGTCGCCAGGCATTGGCCGCGATAGCAGACCGCTCGCTCCTGTGCGGTCGCGCCGGCGCAGCAATCGGCCGCTCGCAGGTCGTGCTTGCTGCCTTTGGGCAGCAGCTTGCGAATGTGGCTTTCTGGCAGCCCATGAAAGCTCAGCAGCAGGTGGTCGTATTCGTGCTCCAACCACGGCCGGGCGCTGTCGGCCAGGGCTTGGATGTACAGCGGCTCGTCGTAGAACGGCTTGAGCGTGGTGAAGGTGATTGGCAACTTCTGCTCGGCAACCACCTGCTGAGCCATTTGCACCACTGTGGTGACGGTGCTGTCGGCGAACTGGGGATAAAGTGGCGCCAATGTGACCTTGCGTACGCCCTGCGCGGCCAGCTTCTGCAGCACCGCGGGCAACGACGGCTCGCCATAACGCATGGCGATCTCCACCGGGCCATGGGGCCACAGGCCGTGCATCTGTTGTTGCAGCCGGCGGGTGAGCACCACCAGCGGCGAACCTTCATCCCACCAGATGGAAGCATAGGCATGGGCCGACTGAGCCGGGCGCCTGATCAGGATCAGCGAAACCAGCAGCCGGCGCAGTGGCCAGGGCAGGTCGATGACGTAGGGGTCCATCAGAAACTGGTTCAGGTAGCGAGCCACGTCGTCCACGTCGGTGGAGGCCGGCGAGCCCAGGTTGACCAGCAGCAGCGCGTGATCGGTCATTCACAATCCTGTTTCAGTCAAGGTTCAGCGCCGAGTGAAAACATCATCGAGCGCGGTTTGCAGTTCGGTGAAGCGAAAGCTGAAGCCTGCATCTTGAAGCCGAGACGGCAGCGCATGCTGGCCTCCGGTGAGCAGGCCGGCCATCTCGCCCAGCAACAAGCGCAGCACCGAACCGGGCATCGGCAACACCGCCGGCCTGTGCAGGGCCTTGCCCAGGCGCTTGACGAATTCACGGTTGCGCACCGGGTGCGGGGCGCACGCATTATAGGGGCCCTCGGCATTCTCGCGGTTCAATAAAAAATCTATCAGGGCGACCTGGTCGTCAATATGAATCCAAGGCATCCATTGCCGACCGCTGCCCAGCGGGCCGCCCAGCCCAAGGCGAAACGGCAGTGCCATGCGCTGGAGCATACCGCCCTCGGAGGCCAACACCAGCCCGGTACGCACTAGCACAACCCGTATGCCCAGATCCCGGGCGCGCTCTGCGGTTTCCTCCCAAGCGATGCACAATTGGCTGGCAAAATCCTCACTCACCGGCGCGCAAGTTTCATCCAGGGTGCGTTGCCCGCCATCACCATACCAACCCACCGCAGAGCCGGAGATCAGAACAGTCGGACGTTGCTGGCGGCTGCCAAGCCAGGCTAGCAATTCTTCTGTCAGGCCAATACGGCTGGCCCACAGCAGCTTGCGCCGGGCAGCTGTCCAGGGCCGGTCGGCGATAGGTGCGCCTGCCAGATTGACCACCGCGTCAATCGGCTCCTCCTTGAGCTCATCCAGCTGGCCGATGCCGCGCACACCGGCACCACAGCGCGCTGGCACGCCCGCCGGCTCGCGGCTCAGGACGGTCAGCCGATGCCCCTGCTCGATCCAGAAGCGGCAAAGCCGCCGGCCGATCATCCCTGTACCACCGGTCAGCAAAATGTGCATGGCAGCTACCTCGTAGTGGCCGGCCCAAGGGCCGTTATGATGTATTGCATCTGAGCCAGGGCACTAATGGCCCTGTGCGTTCTCAGATAAAACATAGGACACCTCAGCACGTATAGGTTTTAAGGAAGCTTGAACTTATACCTGTTTTTCTGAATGTACGGGCCCGCGTCACAGGCGTAGGCTGTACGTCGAGACGTATAGAGGTCACCCATGACGACTGTACCCATCGCAATCATCGGCACTGGCATCGCTGGGCTTTCAGCGGCCCAGGCCCTGTCAGACGCCGGCCACACCGTGCACCTGTTCGACAAGGGCAAAGGCCCTGGCGGGCGGATGTCCAGCAAACGGAGCGAAGCGGGCTCACTGGACCTGGGCGCTCAGTACTTCACTGCGCGGGACCGCCGCTTCGTCGCCCAACTTCGGCAGTGGCAGGAGCAAGGCTGTGTGGCCGAGTGGGCTCCTACGCTTTACACCGCCAGCAGTGAAGGCCTTACCTTGTCACCCGATGAACAGGCCCGCTGGGTCGGCACCCCACGCATGGGCGCGTTGTGCCGGGCACTGGTGGCCGACCTGAAGGCAACTTACGGCTGCCGGGTTGTGGAGGTGTTCCGAGGCGAGGATTACTGGCATCTGCTCGACGCCGAAAACAATAGTCATGGCCCGTTCAGCCATGTCATCTGTGCAGTGCCTGCGCCTCAGGCTACCGCATTGCTCTCGGCGGCCCCCAAGCTCGCTGCCGTTGTGGCCGGTGTGAAGATGGACCCCACGTGGGCAGTTGCCCTGGCGTTCGACACAGCACTGCAAACCCAGATGCAAGGCTGCTTTGTACAGGGCAGCCCCTTGGACTGGGTAGCCTGCGATCGCAGCAAGCCGGGGCGCAGCAGCTCACTGGACACTTGGGTACTGCATGCCAGTGCGCAGTGGAGCCGCCAGCACATCGACCTGGCCAAGGAGGCGGTGATCGAACGCCTGCGCGGAGCTTTCGCGGAGCTGGTCAATTGCCCCGTACCTGACCCCCAGTTCAGCCTGGCACATCGCTGGCTCTATGCTCGCCCTTCGAGCGCGCATGAATGGGGCGCGCTGGCCGACTCAGATCAGGGCCTGTACGTCTGCGGGGATTGGTGTCTGTCAGGCCGCGTGGAAGGCGCCTGGCTCAGCGGCCAGGATGCGGCGCGCAAGCTGCTTGAAAGCCTTGAGCGCTGAACTGGCGCTCCGCTGATCGGCACTTACCGCGAATGAGATGAACTAAACCTGCACAAGTTGTACAAATGTCATAAGATTGTACAACTCCAGGTGCAGAGGTTCCCATGCTCGCTAACGTGCCCGTCCGTAAACCGAAAATTGCCATCAGCGCCTGCCTGATGGGCGATGAAGTTCGTTACAACGGTGGGCACAAGCAATCCCGCTACTGTCGCAACCTGCTGAGTGACCACTTTAACTTCGTCAATGTTTGCCCGGAGATGGCCATTGGGTTGGGTGTTCCGCGCCAGCCTATTCGCTTGGTGGGCGACCCGTCCGCGCCGCGAGCCCGAGGGACCGTCGAGAAAAGTCTTGATGTTACCCAAGCACTCGCTGATTACGGCCAGGAGATGGCTCAGGCACTGGGTGATATAAGTGGCTATATCTTCATGCAGAAGTCCCCTTCGTGCGGCGTCGAGCGCGTAAAGGTCTACCGCGAGGATGGCGTTCCGCAGATTGAAAGTGGAAGCGGTGTGTATGCCAAGGCGTTCTGCCAAGCCAGGCCTGACCTGCCCGTCGAGGAGGAAGGCCGGCTATGTGACCCAGTGCTGCGAGAAAATTTCGTCACCCGGGTCTATGCGTATGCGGACTGGCAGGCCCTCAAGGCAGAGGGCCTGAGCCGTCGTGCGCTTACCGAGTTTCACGCCCGTTACAAATACCAACTAATGGCCTGCAACCCAGAGCAGTATAAAGCGCTGGGCGGACTGCTCGGCAAAAGCAACGAGCGGCCCCTGAACGAATTGGCAGCCGAGTATTTTCACGGGCTAATGCAGGGGTTGCGCCGCTGTGCGACCCGCGGCAGCCATGCCAACGTGCTGATGCATATCAGTGGGTACTTGCGCCGCCACCTGGACCCTCAAGACAAGGCAGAGATCCGTGACTTGATTCTTCAATACCGCGATGGCACCGTTCCGCTGGTGGTGCCAATGACCCTGCTCAAGCATTTGTTCCGCCTGCACCCTGACCCTTATATCGCCAGGCAAGTCTACTTGCAGCCGCATCCTGAAAAACTCAGTTTAAGAAACGCTATCTGACCATGAGCCCCGCACCCGCGCCCGATAATGACTACAACCAGGCACTGGCCGAAGGCTGGCTGCCCATACGTGAAGTATCCCGTAGAACCGGGGTCAACCCAGTCACGCTCCGCGCCTGGGAGCGACGTTATGGCTTGGTTGTCCCCCATCGAACGCCCAAAGGCCATCGGCTGTATTCGGCCGAGCATCTGGCGAGGATCGAGTCGGTTCTGACGTGGTTGAATCGCGGTGTTCCGGTCAGCCAGGTCAAGGTGTTACTGGAGTCACCGGCCCAGCGGTTGCGGCAGCGTTCCGAGAACGAATGGCAGCCGCTGTGCCAACAGTTGCTTGAGGCCGTTGCAGAACTGGCAGAGCGCAAGCTAGACGACAAGCTCAATCAAGCGATGGCACTTTACCCACCCAGCACCCTGTGCCAGCAGTTGCTCATGCCTCTGCTTCGCGAGCTAGACCTGCGCTGGCAAGGGCAGCCTGGCGCTGCGGCACAACGCGCGTTTTTTCTCAGCTGGCTGCGCAGCAAACTAGGCGCGCGTATTTATCACAACAATCGGCAGTTGAGCGGCAAGCCTGTGCTGCTGATCAATCAATCCGATTTACCAATGGAGCCCGCGCTGTGGATAACCGCCTGGCTGATCAGTAGCGCTGACTGCCCAGTGGAGGTATTCGACGTGTCGCTCCCTCCTGGGGAGCTGGCGTCGGCCGCCGCGTTGCTGGGCGCACGCACCACAGTGCTTTACTCCAGCCGCCCTCTGCATCTAGAGCGCCTTGCTACTCAGGTGATGGATGCTGGGCTTGTGTTGTTGGCCGGGCCTTGCGTGGAGATCCATCGCAGCGAGTTGGCCATGCACCCGACACTTTCGAGCTTGCCATTGGCCAGTACCCCACTGGACGCCTGCCAGCAATTACAGATGGCTAACGTACTTTGAGGGGTCAGCCATGAAAGCGACTGCACAGCGGCAACTTGCCTGGTTGCGCACAGACCTGCGCACCCATGACAATACTGCCTTGGCTCAGGCATGTTCAGCCGGGCCTACCGTAGCCCTGTTTGTCCTGAGCCCCCAGCAATGGTTGAGCCACGACGACTCCGCCAACAAAGTGGATTTCTGGCTGCGCAATGTGCGCGAGCTTTCAAAGCAGTTGGCAGACCTCAACATTCCGTTGTTGATCGAACACGCAGACACCTGGGACACAGTGCCGGCGCTGATCCAGCGCGTCTGCCATGCCCACGATATCCAGGGCGTACACTGCAATCGCGAATACGGCGTCAATGAAGGCCGCCGGGATGCCGCTACAGCCGAAGCCTTGAAGGGCGACGGCGTTCAATGGCACAGCTGGCTTGATGGCACGCTCTTCGAACCGGGCGCGATCCTGACGCATTCAGGGGGGTACTTCAAAGTATTCAGCCAGTTTCGAAAGCAGTGCCTCTCGCGGCTTGAGCATAATTTACCCAGCGTGCACCGCCGCCCAGCCAAGCAGGCGCCCCTGCACATAGCAAGCAGTCAAGTTCCAACCACGCTCAAGGGCTTCACCTCGCCTTCAGAGGCATTACGTGCGCACTGGCCAGCTGGGGAAACCGAAGCCCGCAAACGCCTGGATCACTTCATCGATGCCGACATAGACGAGTACGACACCCAGCGCGACTTACCCGCACGGCCCGGTACCAGCACACTCTCGCCCTACCTGAATGCCGGGGTCATTTCGATACGCCAGTGTTTGCACGCCGCGTTGCGGCACAACCAGGGCGAGCTGTATTCAGGCAGCAGTGGTGTGACCACATGGGTGGGCGAACTGATCTGGCGAGAGTTCTACCGGCATATTCTCGAGGGGTTCCCGCGCGTTTCAATGCACAAGGCATTCCGGCCAGAAACCGAAGCGCTGCCATGGCGCCATTCGCCCGACGACCTCGCTGCCTGGCAAGAGGGGCGTACCGGCATACCTTTGGTAGATGCCGCGATGAAGCAATTGGTCGAAACCGGCTGGATGCACAACCGCCTGCGCATGGTCACAGCCATGTTCCTGACCAAGAACCTGTTGATCAATTGGCGTGAGGGTGAGCGTTTCTTCATGCGCCACCTGATTGATGGCGACTTGGCAGCCAACAATGGTGGTTGGCAATGGAGCGCATCGACCGGCACCGATTCGGTGCCCTACTTCAGGCTTTTCAACCCGCTGAGCCAATCACAGCGTTTTGATCCTCAAGGCGTGTTTCTCAAGCAGTGGTTGCCGCAGCTAGAACCGCTCTGCGCCAAAAGCGTCCATGAGCCTGCACGAGCCAACGGAGGGTTGTTCGCGCAGGTGGACTATCCCAAGCCAATTGTCGATCTCAAAAGCAGTCGCGAGCGGGCGCTGAGTGCCTTTCGCAATCTGTGATCAGAGCGGCAACTTGTAATTGAGTGAGTAGGCCTCGATACCATCGTTAGGCTCCTTCAGCCCGCCGTTGGAATAATGGATCGCGCGAACGCTGAGCTCATGACCACCCGGCAGTTGCACCCCCAGGCCCAGGCGGTCTTCGAAATTGAAGGACGAGCCCAGTTTGTTGTCTTCGATCTGAGTTTGGGAAAACAACGATACGCCGATGCCCGCTTCAACGAAGGGCTTGATCGAGGCATTGCCAAATTCGTAGCGGAAAACAGGTGCGAAAGACACACTGTGCGCGCTGGAGTGCTTGTCACCGTCCCAATAGGTGTAGCCGGCATCCCAGTAACCCGTGAGGCGGCCTGCGCCGCTTTGCAACCAGCTCTTGTCCCAGTCGATCTGGTAACCCAGGCGATACACTTGGGTTGATTCACCCGTTTCACCGGCCGAAAAGGTGACGCCATCAGCGTATGCGCCCACGCTGCAACCTAGCAACAGCGCCGCCGTGGCGGCCAACCCCATCAAGCGTTTCATCGACGTACTTCCTGTGTGGTGTTCTTTTTTGCACGCACAAGGCCCAAGGCCCGAACGCAATTATAGAAGCTCGCCCTGCATCATTAGTTCACCCATGCCCGACGACCTTTTCACATCTTTTTTACACTGGCAATAGACCAACGCTGCTCTCAGTGCAACCCAACCCAGGAAGCACGGCCGCAAGCCTCTGAGGATCGGCGCTGGTCCAATAGCGCACGCTACCTTCCAGGCTATCGTTCAACAGCCCATGCCGGCTCAACAGGCGTTGCGCCTGCCGGGCCACGGCCGCGCCGGTGTCGATCAGTACAACCTCCGGTGGCAGTAGCGTGGCGAGCAGCGGCCTGAGAAAAGGATAATGCGTGCACCCCAGGATCAAGGTGTCGCACCCCGCTTCCAGCAAAGGCGCCAGGTAACCCAGGAGAAGGCCGCACAAAGCCGGGCTGTGCAGGTCGCCGGTTTCTATCAACTCGACCAGCCCGGGGCAGGGTTGGGTAAAAACCTTCACATCGCTGGCGAATTGGTCAAGTAAGGCCGCAAACCGCGCGCTCTGCAAGGTACCGGTCGTCGCCAGCACCCCTACCCTGCCATTGCGCGTCGCCTTGGCCGCTGGCTTGACTGCCGGCTCCATGGCTACCACAGGCCACCCTGGGTAGCGGGTGCGTACATCTGCGCAGGCCGCAACAGTTGCGGTATTGCAAGCAATCACCAGTGCCTTGGCGCCCTGTGCCCGCAGAAACTCGGCCACCCGAGCCATGCGCTGGCGGATGTAGTCGGGGCTTTTTTCGCCGTAGGGGCAGTGCCCGCCATCGGCCACATACAGCCAGTTTTCCCCAGGCAACAGCGCACGCAGCTCGTGGAGCACCGACAAGCCGCCGACGCCTGAGTCGAACACCCCTATCGGTGCGTCCACTTCAGGCATTAGTGCCTCCGCACACCGGGCAATCTGGGTCGCGCTTGACCCGCAGCTCGCGGAAACGCGTGCCGAGGCCATCGATCAACAACAGCCGGCCTACCAGCGGCTCGCCGAAACCGGCCAATAGCTTGAGCGCCTCCAACGCCTGCAAGCTGCCCACCAGCCCTACCAGCGGCCCGGCGACGCCCGCCTGGCTGCAGGTCAGGTCTTCTTCACTGCCGTGGCCATACAGGCAGTGGTAACACGGGCTGCTCGCCTGTCGCGGGTCGAACACCGACAACTGGCCTTCCAGGCGGATCGCCGCACCGCTGACCAGCGGCACGCGAGCTGAAACGCACGCCGCATTGACGGCCTCGCGAGTCGCAAAATTGTCGCTGCAGTCCAAGACCAAGTCGACACGGCCGATCACTTCGGCCAGGCGGGTTTCATCCAGCGCCTGGCGATGGGGCACCAGCTCGATACCTGGGTTCAACGCGCCCAGCCGGGCCAGCGCCGAATCGACCTTGGGCAGGCCGACCTCGGCACTACCATGCAACACCTGGCGCTGCAGGTTGGTGACGTCCACCGTGTCGAAATCAGCCAGATGCAACTGGCCCACACCTGCTGCTGCCAGGTACAAAGCCACCGGCGAGCCCAGCCCACCGAGGCCGACGATCAGCACGCGCGACTGTTTCAGGCGCAGTTGCCCGGCAACGTCGATCTGCGGCAACAGCACCTGCCGGCTATAGCGAAGGAGTTCTTCGTCGCTCAGCATGCCAGCCGGCCCAGGCTGATGCGCTCGTGACCGCCCAGGTCTCGGCGGCTTTCGACCTGCTCGAAGCCATGCTCGGCCAGCAGCTCGCGCACACGCGGGGCCTGATCGTAGCCATGCTCGAGCAACAGCCAGCCGCGTTCGGCCAGATGCCCGGAAGCATGGGCGATGATGTGACGAATATCGTCAAGCCCATCGGCGCCTGAAACCAGCGCGCTGGCAGGCTCGAAACGCACATCGCCGGCCACCAGGTGAGGGTCTTTCTCGGCGATGTACGGCGGGTTGCTGACGATCAACTCGAAGCGCTCACCGGCAAGGTTCGAGAACCAATGGCTACTTAGCACTCGTACGTTCGCCAGGCCCAGGCGCTGGCGGTTGCGCTCGGCGAGTGCAACCGCTTGCTCGACGCGGTCAACGGCGGTGACCTGCCAACCGGCACGTTCGCGCGCCATGGCCAACGCGATGGCCCCAGTGCCGGTGCCCAGGTCCAGTGCGCGTACGCTGGCGGCCGGCAAGCATTCCAACGCGGTTTCTACCAGCAGCTCGGTGTCAGGCCGGGGTATCAGGGTGTGCGGCGCAACTTCCAGGTCCAGCGACCAAAAGCCCTGCTGGCCGAGAATATAAGCCACCGGCTCGCCCTGGTTGCGGCGCGCCAGGTACCCGGCGAACGCCTGGGCCTGGTCGTTGGCGACGATGCGCTCAGGCCAGGTGCGCAGGTAACTGCGGGACTTGCCCAGGGCCGCGGCGAGCAGCAGCTCGGCATCCAGGCGGGCAGTAGGCGATTGTGGGATCTGCGCTTCGCGCAGCAGGCTGGCAATGATGGTCATTCAATCACCCAGGGCGGCCAGTTGATCGGCCTGGTATTCGGCCAGCAGGGGTTCGATCACGGCCTCGACGCCACCGGCGAGCACTTCGTCCA
The DNA here is from genome assembly GCF_003097135.1 of Pseudomonas sp. URIL14HWK12:I12. Classification (GTDB taxonomy): domain Bacteria; phylum Pseudomonadota; class Gammaproteobacteria; order Pseudomonadales; family Pseudomonadaceae; genus Aquipseudomonas. Next base: position 44,125 of record NZ_QEQL01000002.1, on the reverse strand, counting down.
GCGCATAGAGAGTCAGGTTCACGCGATGGTCGGTGACCCGGCCCTGCGGGAAATTGTAGGTTCGGATTCGCTCGGAGCGGTCGCCCGAACCCACCAACAGCTTGCGCTCGCTGGCAATCGCGGTCTGCTGGGCGCTGGTCTGCATGTCGTCGAGCCGTGCCTGCAGCCAAGACATCGCACGCGCCCGGTTCTTGTGCTGCGAACGCTCTTCCTGGCACTCCACCACGATGCCGGTGGGCAAGTGGGTGATGCGGATGGCCGAGTCGGTCTTGTTCACGTGCTGGCCGCCCGCCCCAGAGGCGCGGTAGGTGTCCACACGCAGGTCGGCCGGGTTGATCTGGATGGCGGCCTGCTCGTCGGGCTCAGGCAACACGGCCACGGTGCAGGCGGAGGTGTGGATACGGCCCTGGGATTCGGTTTCAGGCACACGCTGCACCCGATGCGCGCCAGACTCGAACTTGAGCTTGGCGTACACGTTGTCGCCCTCGACCCGGGCGATCACCTCTTTATAGCCGCCATGCTCGCCTTCGTTTTCCGACATCACTTCCACGCGCCAGCCCTGGCGTTCGGCATAGCGCGAGTACATGCGGAACAGGTCGCCGGAGAAGATCGCCGCTTCGTCGCCGCCGGTGCCAGCTCGAATCTCGAGGAACACGTTGCGGCTGTCGTTGGGGTCCTTGGGTAAAAGCATGCGCTGCAAGGCACCTTCAAGTGCAGCGATGGCCTCCTTGGCTTCGGCCACTTCCAGCACGGCCATTTCGCGCAGGTCCGGGTCGCTGTCCTTGAGCAGCGCCTGGGCGCCCTCGAGGTCGGCCTGGGCCTTGCGCCAGCCGGCAAAGGCCTGCACCACCGGCTCGACCTCCGCATACTCGCGGGAATAGGCGCGGAACCTGGCCTGATCGGAGATGATCTCGGCGTCACCCAGGAGCGCGGTGAGTTCCTCATAGCGGTCCTGGAGGGTGTCCAGCTTGTTGAGCAGCGACGCTTTCATTGCGGGGGGTTATCCGGTGAGCCCTCGTTGAGGGCGAACAATTCCTGGGCCGTGGCCAGCGCTTCGACGCGGCCCTCGGCGGAAAACTTCTTCAGTTGCACGCTCGGCGCGTGCAGCAGCTTGTTGGTAAGGCCACGCGCCAGCAGTGCCAGTGCCTGTTCGGCGCTGGCACCATTGGCCAGAGCACGCTGGGCCTTTTGCAACTCGTCGTCGCGCAGCCGCTCGGCCTGTTGCCGATAGGCGCGCAGCACATCGACCGCCGCCAGCCCACGCAGCCGGCCCATGAATTCGCCAACGCCGGCTGCCACCATATCCTCGGCCGCCTGCGCAGCGCCCTGCCGGCTCTTGAGGTTCTCGGCAACCACTTCGTGCAGGTCATCGACCGAATACAGGTAGACGTCTTCCAGCTCGCCCACTTCAGGCTCGATGTCGCGCGGCACCGCGATGTCGACCATGAAGATCGGCTTGTGCTTGCGCAGCTTCAGGGCGCTTTCCACCGCGCCCTTGCCCAGGATCGGCAGTTGGCTGGCGGTGGAGCTGATCACGATGTCACTGCCGGCCAACTCCTGCGGGATATCCGACAGCAGCACCGCACGGGCACCGAACTCTTCGGCCAGCAGGCTCGCCCGCTCCAGCGTGCGGTTGGCAACCACGATACGCTTGACCCCTTGCTCATGCAGGTGGCGGGCGACCAGCGTGATGGTTTCGCCGGCACCGATCAGCAGCGCCTGGCTGCGTTGCAGGTCGCTGAAGATCTGCCGTGCCAGGCTCACCGCCGCGAACGCTACAGACACCGGGTTTTCGCCGATCGCAGTATCGGTGCGTACCTGCTTGGCGGCATTGAACGTGGCCTGGAACAGCCGCCCCAGCAGCGGGCCCACGGTGCCTGCTTCACGCGCCACGGCGTAGGCGGACTTCATCTGGCCAAGAATCTGCGGCTCGCCCAGCACCAGCGAATCGAGCCCGGAGGCCACCCGCATCATGTGGCGCACCGCGTCGTCATCCTGGTGAACGTAGGCACTGGCTTTCAGTTCCTCAACGCTCAATTGGTGATAATCAGCCAGCCAGCGCAATACCGCCTCCGCCGCGGGGCTTTCCTGTTCCAGGTAAAGCTCGCTGCGGTTGCAGGTAGAAAGGATCGCGGCTTCACGGCTCTCGGTGTGCCGGCAAAGCTGCTGCAAGGCATCGACCAATTGCTCGGGTGTGAACGCAACGCGCTCACGCACGTCCACCGACGCAGTCTTGTGGTTGATACCCAGGGCGAGGAAGGCCATTCAATGTCGCTGATGAGGACGAACAAGCCGGCAATTGTCCTACTTCGCAGAGCACAGAACAACCACTGCGCTCTATTGTCCCAATAGACGGCTCGGCCCTTGGGGCTGTCGCTGGGTTTTGTACAGCCGCTTGTGTCATCATGCCCTTCAATCGCAGGTCAATCGTTTGAATGCCCTTATATGAATAGATCCCCCGCGTTGCTTCTTGCTCTTGCCGTGCTCAGCGGTTGCCAAGCCTTGCCGCCCATCGGCCAGCCCAACGGCCCGCAAGCCGACGAAGAAGCCCCGGCGAGTACCCCGGCCAAGCCCGAGAAATACGCAAGCTTCCCGCCAGGCACCGTTTACAGCCTGCTGGCGGCAGAACTGGCAGGGCAGCGCAACCGCTTCGATATTGCCCTGGCCAATTACGTCGACCAGGCACGCAAAACCCGCGACGCAGGCGTGGCAGAGCGGGCTTACCGAATCGCCGAATACCTGGGTGCCGACCAGCCGGCCACCGAGATGGCCCTGCTGTGGGCCAGCGTAGCGCCGCAAAGCACCGACGCTCAGCGTGCTGCTGCCATTCAGCTGGCGCGTACCGGCCGCTACGACCAGTCGATGGCGTATATGGAGAAGGTGCTGCAGGGCCGCGGCGAAACCCATTTCGATTTCCTCGCCCTGAGTGCCGCCGAAACAGACAAGCCTACCCGCGAAGGCCTCAAGCAGAGCTTCGACCGGCTGCTGGCGAAATACCCCAGCAACGGCCAGCTGATCTTCGGCAAGGCACTGCTGTTGCAACAGGACGGCGACACCGCCGGCGCCCTGAAGCTTCTCGAAGACAACCCGCCTAAAGATGGCGAAGTAGCACCCGTGCTCCTGGAGGCGCGCCTGTTGCAGGCAACCGACCAAGGCAAGCAGGCGGTTCAACTGCTTGAGAAATACATTCGCAAAAGCCCGGACGACAAGCGGCTGCGCTTGACCTACGCACGCACCCTGGTCGAACAAAACCGCATCGCCGATGCGAAGGTGCAGTTCGACCAACTGCTGCAGCAATACCCCGATGACGACGACCTGCGCTATTCCCTGGCACTGATCTGCCTGGAGGAAAAGGATTGGGACCAGGCCGAAAGCCTGCTCAACGACCTAGTCGAGCGCCAGGCTCATGTGGATTCCGCCCACCTGAACCTGGGCCGGCTGGCCGAGGAGCGGGGCAACCTGGAGCGCGCCGTCAACCAGTACTCGCTGGTCACGCCGGGGCCGGATTACCTGCCTGCACAATTGCGCCTGGCCGATATCCTCATTGCCAATGGGCGCGCTGCCGATGCTTCCCGGCGCTTGGCCGACAATCGCCTTGCCGCACCTGACTACGCCGTGCAACTGTGGCTGGTCGAGGCCGAGGCACTTGCCGACAACGACAAAGACTCTCTGGCCATGGGCGTGCTGAACAAAGCGCTCAGCCAGCACCCCAACGATGCCAGCCTGCTTTACACCCGCGCGATGCTCGCGGAAAAACGCGGCGACCTGGCTCAGCTGGAAAAAGACCTGCGCGCAATCATTGCGCACGACCCGGACAACGCCATGGCACTCAATGCACTGGGCTACACGTTGTCGGACCGCACGCAACGCTATGCCGAAGCCAAGGCGCTGATCGAGAAAGCCCATAGCCTGACGCCGGAAGACCCGGCAATTCTCGACAGCCTGGGGTGGGTCAACTTCCGCCTGGGCAACCTGGAGCAGGCCGAAAATTATCTGCGCCAGGCGTTCAGCCAGTTCCCCAACCACGAAGTGGCCGCGCACCTGGGCGAAGTGCTCTGGGCCCGGGGCAAACAGAAAGAAGCCCGCGAAGTGTGGGCACAAGGCCTTAAAGATCAACCTGACAGCCCCGTCCTGCGCAGTACTTTGCAGCGCCTGACCGGCTCCGAGACCCTCTGACCCATGCAATTGCGCCACTGCCTCGCTCTTTTTTGTCTTTCCTTAGTCGCCGGTTGCGCCGGCCTCGGCCAACAGGAGGCGGTGCAGGGCAGCGGCTCCCCCGAGCAGTGGGCCGCGCACAAGTCGCAGGTCGCCTCGGTCAACGGCTGGGAAATCAACGGCAAGATCGGTATTCGCGCGCCGCAGGACTCCGGCAGCGGCACGCTGTACTGGTTGCAGCGCCAGGATTACTACGACATCCGCCTTTCCGGCCCGCTTGGCCGCGGCGCAGCGCGGCTGACCGGCCATCCGGGCAAGGCCAGCCTTGAGGTGGCCAACCAGGGCCGCTTCGATGCCGACAGCCCCGAGCAGCTTTTGCGTGACCAATTGGGCTGGAACCTGCCGGTCTCCAACCTGGGGTACTGGGTGCGAGGGTTGCCGGCACCCGGCAGCAAGGCCTCGATCACGCTCGATGGCGATAGCCACCTGGCGCACCTGGAGCAGGACGGCTGGCGCCTGGACTACACCCGCTATGGCGATCAAGGCCCCTATCAGTTGCCGGAGCGCATCAAACTGCAAGGCCAGGACCTGGACGTGACCCTGGTTATCAAGGACTGGCAGCCTCGCCAGCTGGGCCGTTGAAATGCCCACCGAACGCCTGACCCTGCCCTCCCCGGCCAAGCTCAACCTGATGCTGCACATTCTCGGCCGCCGCCCTGACGGCTACCACGAGCTGCAAACACTCTTCCAGTTTCTCGACCACGGTGACGAGCTGGATTTCGCCGTTCGAGAAGACGGGCAGATTCGCCTGCACAGCGACCTGGCCGGCGTGCCCCATGACAGCAACCTGATCGTTCGCGCCGCGCGCGCCCTGCAAGAGGCCAGCGGTACGTGCCTTGGGGCCGACATCTGGCTGCGCAAGGTCCTGCCCATGGGGGGCGGTATAGGCGGTGGCAGCTCGAATGCGGCCACAACGCTGCTGGGCCTGGATTATCTCTGGGGTACGCGGCTAGGAGAGGATCGGCTGGCAGCGCTTGGCCTGAAACTGGGCGCCGATGTTCCGGTTTTCGTGCGCGGCAAAGCGGCCTTCGCCGAGGGTGTGGGGGAGATTCTCACCCCGGTAGAACCCGAAGAACCGTGGTATCTGGTACTCGTTCCGCAAGTCTCTGTAAGTACAGCAGAAATTTTTTCAGATCCACTGTTGACACGTAACTCGAAGCCCATTAAAGTGCGCCCCGTTCCCAAGGGAAACAGTCGAAATGACTGCCAACCGGTGGTAGAGCAGCGTTACCCAGAAGTACGTAACGCACTGAATTTGCTAAACAAATTCACATGCGCTAGACTCACCGGCACTGGAAGTTGTGTGTTTGGGGCCTTCCCAAACAAGGCCGAAGCTGATAAAGTTTCGGGCCTTCTGACAGAGACCCTTACAGGGTTTGTAGCGAAGGGAAGCAACACTTCAATGTTGCATCGCAAGTTGCAGAGTCTGTTCTAAGAACCGAGTGCCAAGCACTCGATGATCCGCCACAGGGGCGTCGCCAAGCGGTAAGGCAGCAGGTTTTGATCCTGCCATGCGTTGGTTCGAATCCAGCCGCCCCTGCCATTTTCCTATACTCATCCAGGTATACCCTCAGCCGGCAGGTACTGCGCGTGTCCAAGATGATGGTCTTTACGGGGAATTCCAACCCCGATCTGGCTCGGCGTGTTGTACGTCAGCTTCATATTCCCCTGGGTGATGTCTCGGTCGGCAAGTTCTCCGACGGTGAAATCAGTGCTGAGATCAATGAAAACGTTCGCGGTAAAGACGTCTTCATCATCCAGCCCACCTGTGCGCCGACCAACGATAACCTGATGGAACTGGTAGTGATGGCCGATGCCTTCCGCCGTTCCTCGGCATCGCGAATCACCGCCGTGATCCCCTATTTCGGTTATGCCCGGCAAGACCGCCGCCCTCGCTCAGCGCGCGTGGCGATCAGCGCCAAGGTCGTGGCCGACATGCTCACCGTGGTCGGTATCGACCGGGTGCTCACTGTCGACCTGCATGCCGATCAGATCCAGGGCTTCTTCGATATCCCCGTCGACAACATCTACGGCTCGCCCGTGCTGGTCGATGACATCGAAGATCAACGTTTCGAAAACCTCATGATCGTCTCCCCCGACATCGGTGGCGTCGTGCGTGCACGCGCCGTGGCCAAGTCGCTGGGCGTCGATCTGGGTATCATCGACAAGCGCCGCGAGAAAGCCAACCACTCCGAGGTGATGCACATCATCGGTGACGTGGAAGGCCGTACCTGCATCCTTGTCGATGACATGGTCGATACCGCCGGCACTCTCTGCCACGCCGCCAAGGCGTTGAAAGAGCACGGCGCGGCCAAGGTGTATGCCTACTGCACCCACCCGGTGCTGTCGGGCCGCGCCATCGAGAACATCGAAAATTCCATGCTCGACGAGCTGGTGGTGACCAACACCATCCCGCTGTCTGCCGCAGCACAAGCCTGTGCACGTGTCCGCCAACTGGACATCGCACCGGTGGTCGCTGAAGCGGTTCGCCGCATCAGCAACGAAGAATCGATCAGCGCGATGTTCCGCTGAGGGCCCTGCCCTCTCGGCATCACGCTGACGAAAAGCGCCCCGCCCGAGCAGTAATTGCCGGGCGGGGCTTTTTTGCCTTGAAAGCCCTTGCGCTGGTCGCAAACGCAAGTGCGCGAAAGGCCAATTTGGAGATACGAAATGACTGATTTCATCCTGAATGCCGAAGCGCGTTCCGACTCGGGGAAAGGTGCGAGCCGCCGCCTGCGTCGTAACGCCGGCCTGATTCCTGCCGTGGTTTACGGTGGCAATCAAGCCCCTGAGTCGATCACCCTGGTCGCCAAAGACTTCAGCAAACTGCTGGAAAACGAAGCTACCTACGCTCACGTGATCGAGCTGAACGTCGGCGGCACCAAGCAGAACGTCCTGATCAAGGCGCTGCAACGCCACCCGATCAAGGGCTTCCCGATGCACGCTGACTTCGTCCGCGTCGTTGCTGGCCAGAAACTGACCGCCAAGGTCCCGGTTCACTTCATGAACCAGGAAGCTGCTGTCAAGAAAGGCGGCGAGATCTCGCACACCGAGACCGAGCTGGAAGTGTCCTGCCTGCCGAAAGACCTGCCCGAGTTCATCGAAGTCGACATGGCCAATGCCGAAATCGGCACCATCGTTCACCTGTCCGATGTCAAGGCGCCAAAAGGCGTTGAGTTCGTGGCCCTGGCCCACGGCAACGACCTGGCCGTCGCCAACGTTCACGCTCCTCGCGTGCAGGCTGAAGACGGTGAAGCTGGCGAAGAAGCTGCCGAGTAATCGAGCCGCTTGCGCCAAGGGCCACCTGCGGGTGGCCTGAACGCGTGCAAAAAGGAAGAGCCCCTGACGTGACCGCCATCCAGTTGATCGTTGGCCTGGGAAACCCCGGCCCCGAATACGAACAGACCCGGCATAACGCAGGGGCTCTTTTCGTTGAGCGCATCGCCCGTGACCAGAACGTGAACCTGGCGGCCGATCGTAAGTATTCCGGCCTCGTGGGGCGTTTCTCCCACAAGGGCCAAGACGTTCGTTTGCTGATCCCTACCACCTACATGAATCGCAGCGGCCAGTCGGTCGGTGCGCTGGCGAACTTCTTCCGTATTCCGGTAGACGCCATCCTGGTGGCCCACGACGAACTCGACATGCCCCCGGGCGTCGCTAAGCTCAAGCAAGGCGGCGGCCACGGTGGCCATAACGGGCTGCGCGACATTATCGCCTCGCTCGGCAACAACAACGGTTTTCACCGCCTGCGGCTGGGTATCGGCCACCCCGGTGATGCCAGCAAGGTATCCGGGTTCGTTCTGGGCCGCGCCCCGCGTGAAGAACAGGACAAACTCGACGCCAGTATCGATTTCGCCCTCGGCGTGCTGCCGACCATCCTCGCCGGCGATTGGCCGAAAGCGATGCGAGACTTGCACAGCCAGAAGGCCTGACTCTTCGAAGAGGGAAGCACCATGGGTTTCAACTGCGGCATCGTCGGCCTGCCCAACGTGGGCAAATCCACCCTGTTCAACGCGCTGACCAAATCCGGCATCGCAGCGGAGAACTTCCCGTTCTGCACCATCGAGCCCAACAGCGGCATCGTACCGATGCCCGATGCGCGCCTCGATGCGCTGGCTGCCATCGTCAAGCCCGAGCGGGTGATCCCCACTACCATGGAATTCGTGGACATCGCAGGCCTGGTGGCCGGCGCATCCAAAGGCGAAGGCCTGGGCAACAAGTTCCTGGCCAACATCCGTGAAACCGATGCCATCGCCCACGTAGTGCGCTGCTTCGAAGACGAGAACGTGATTCACGTCTCCAACAGCGTCGACCCCAAGCGCGATATCGAGATCATCGACCTCGAGCTTATCTTCGCCGACCTCGACAGCTGCGAAAAGCAACTGCAGAAGGTCGCACGCAACGCCAAGGGTGGTGACAAAGACGCACTTGCACAAAAGGCAATCCTGGAAAAGCTCATCCCTCACTTCACCGAAGGCAAGCCTGCGCGCAGCCTGATGAAGACCATGAGCCCCGAGGAAAAGGCACTGATCCGCGGTTTCCACCTGCTCACCAGCAAGCCGGTGATGTACATCGCCAACGTCGCTGAGGACGGCTTCGAAAACAACCCGCACCTGGACGTGGTCAAGGCCATCGCCGCCGAGGAAGGCGCGCTGGTGGTGCCGGTGTGCAACAAGATCGAGGCCGAAATTGCCGAGCTCGACGACGGTGAAGAGAAAGACATGTTCCTCCAGGAACTGGGCCTTGAAGAGCCCGGCTTGAACCGCGTGATCCGCGCCGGTTATTCCCTGTTGAACCTGCAGACCTATTTCACCGCAGGCGTAAAGGAAGTGCGCGCCTGGACCGTACGCGTCGGTGCTACGGCGCCTCAGGCCGCAGCGGTGATCCACACCGACTTCGAGAAAGGCTTCATCCGCGCCGAAGTAGTCGCCTACGACGACTTCATCCAGTACAAGGGCGAGAACGGCGCCAAGGAAGCCGGCAAGTGGCGGTTGGAAGGCAAGGAATACATCGTCAAGGATGGCGACGTGATGCATTTCCGTTTCAACGTCTGAGCCCCTCCCGATGAGGCCTTCCCCAGGCCTCATCCTGGCGCCGTTGCACCTCTAGCACCGGCGGCCCTACCAAGTGACCGGCGGTAGCTCACAGTTTGCACAAACCGCTCTGCCAAACGTACCGCGACACCTTACAATCGCCGCAGTTCCGTGCCCTGTTCGAAGGCTCGTCGGCCCATGACGCTCGACCCCATTACCCTCCTCTGCATGACCGTGGCACTTGCCGCAGCGGCCGCCCTGTACCTGGCCGTGGAATGGCGCAACGTGCGCGAGCCGTCACTGCTGTACTGGTGTGGCGGCTTTTCGACCATTGCCATAGGTTCCACCCTTGCGCTGCTGCGCAGCAGCGGTTTGCTGCTGGTCGGCATCTGGTTCGCCAATGGTTTGTTGATCGCAGCCCACGGCCTGTTTCTGCTGGGTGTGGGGCGCTTCACGCAAACGCGGCTGGGGCGGGGCTGGTGGCTGATCGTGCCGCTGTGGGCAGGGCTGCTGTGGCTGCCGGCCGGCCCGCTGTGGTCTGCCGTGATGCTGGCGAGCAATTCGGCGCTGGTCGCGCTGCTGAGCTTGCGTGCCAGTAGCCTGCTGCGCCCGCACGGGGTTTCGCTGAGCGTGGGGGCGGTGCAGTTACGCTTCGTCATGCTCGGCCACGGGATTTTCTACCTGGCCAAGGCGCTGTCTGCGGTGATGTCGGGCGCGCTGATCGACCTGGCGGCGTTCAAGGGGCAGATCATTCAGGTATCGCTGATCGAAGGCGTCGTGGCGATCATGCTGATTGCCTTGTCGATGATCGGCAGTGAACGCCATCGGCGGGAGAAGCGGATCGCCCGGCTCGCCGCGCGCGACCCCCTGACCTCGCTCTACAACCGCCGCGCACTTGAAGTGCGTGCCCCCCACATGCTCGCCAGTGCGTCCCATGATGCCCCGGGTGCACTGCTGCTGATCGACATCGACCACTTCAAGCAGGTCAACGACCTGCACGGCCACAACGCTGGTGATCAATTACTGGTAGCGCTGAGCGAGATCATCCGCACCCACCTGCCTCAGGGTGCGGTGGCTGCACGGCTGGGAGGGGATGAATTCGTGATCTTGCTCAAGCATGCCTCCGTTGACCGAATCGTCGAGCTCGGCAGCGCCCTGCGGGGGCGTTTTCACCAAGCCGCGCAACAGCGATTCCCCACGCCCGACGCGGTCACGCTCAGCGTAGGCGCCACTTTCTTCGATCAGCCACCAGCGAGCCTAGCAGCGCTTATCGAGCAAGGGGATGCGGCGTTATATGAGTCCAAGCGCAATGGGCGAAACAGCCTGCGGCTCAAGGACTGGACGACAACACCGCAGGCAAGCCAGAGAAGCGCCGGCTGATCGAACTTTCCCAAGCAGCACACGACTACTCGAGCGCTCAACGGACCCACTCGCCTAGGGCGATGAAGCCCGAATTACCTGGCCTGTAAGGGTTTTCCACCTCATACTGGCTTATTGAAATCGCTGCCTATCCAACACAACTATTCTCCCCTCAAAATGTCTTTGCATTCACAGCAGCCCATTCAGGGGAGCGGGCTGCGCATCGGAGCGTGAAACCTTATGGCAGCACTGCAACTGAGCACCCTCGAGGCGTTGTCGGCAAACCAGGCCAGCACCATCGACCAATGGATTTCTCGCCTGGAGACTGCCGGCGCCACGCGGAACGTGCGAGAGCACGACCTGCGCCAGCAGGTCGGCGAATTTCTCGATCTGCTGCTTGCAACGCTGGCCAAACAAGGTAGCGCGCACATTGGCGACAGTGGCTGGGACGATATCCGTCGCTTTCTCGAAAGGCTATCGGCGAGCCGGGCGCAACTGGGCCAGGATTCGCACCAGACCGCCCATTTCATCTTCAGCCTCAAGGGGGTGCTCTTTGCACGCCTGCAAGCGGCCTACCGCGAACAGCCCGAACTGCTGGCCGAACAGCTCTGGGAGATTTCCGAGCTGCTCGACGCGCTGGCCATGCACACCATTCGGACGTTCCAGAAGTCCCGTGAGTCGGTGATCAAGCGCCAGCAGGAAGAGCTGCTGGAGTTATCGACGCCGGTGGTGAAGTTGTGGGACGGCGTCCTGGCGCTGCCGATGATTGGCACCCTGGATTCCCAGCGCAGCCAAACGGTGATGGAGTCGCTGCTGCAAGCGATTGTCGACACTGGCTCGGAGATAGCCATCATCGATATCACCGGCGTGCCGACGGTCGATACCCTGGTAGCGCAGCATCTGCTCAAGACGGTCACCGCGATCCGCCTGATGGGTGCCGATTGCATCGTCAGTGGCGTGCGCCCGCAGATCGCCCAGACTATCGTGCACTTGGGACTGGATTTGGGCGAGCTGGTCACCAAGGCCAGCCTGGCCGACGCCCTGAAACTGGCGCTGGCGCGGCTGGGTGTCAGCGTCAGCAAGGCGGTGTAAGCGATGGAGCGTATTCCGATTCTACAGATGGGCGACTTTCTGCTGGTGACCATCCAGGTCGACATGGACGACCAGATCGCCCTGCGCCTGCAGGATGACCTGTCCCAGCGCATCTACGCCACCTCAGCCAGAGGCGTGCTGATCGACATCTCGGCCCTGGACATGGTCGACTCCTTCATCGGCCGCATGATCGCGACCATCGCCGGGCTGTCACGCCTGATGGATGCGCGCACGGTGTTGACAGGCATGCAGCCGGCGGTGGCCATCACCCTGGTGGAGCTGGGCCTGGAACTGCCGGGCGTAAGCACCGCCCTGAACGTCGATCGCGGCATGCAGCGCCTGCGCGAGCAAGTAGGCCAGGCATGAGCGGCGAGCGCAGCGGTACCCTGCCGGTAAGAATCGAGCAGGACGTGGTACTCGCCCGCCAACTGGCGCGAAAGCTTGCCAGCGAATGTGGCATGCGCCTGGTGGACCTGACCAAACTGGTCACGGCCGTCAGCGAGCTGGCGCGCAATACCGTGGTCTATGGCGGCGGTGGCGACATGGATTGGCAGGTGCTCGAAGAGTCCGACCGCACCGGAGTACGCCTTGTGTTCCGTGACGAAGGCCCGGGCATCCCTGACATCAAGCTGGCCATGACCGACGGCTGGACCTCCGGAAAAGGCATGGGCCTGGGCCTGACCGGCGCCCGCAGGCTGGTGGACGACTTCGAGCTCGACACCACACCAGGGCACGGCACGAGGGTATCGATCACGCGATGGATATGAGCAACCTTCGACGCCTCACGGAAGTATTGCCGCTGCAGGACGACAGCCAGGTCGGCCACGCCCGGCGAACCGCGCAAAGCCTTGCGCGGCAGGTCGGCATGGACGACACCGACAGCGGGCGTGTAGCGCTGGTGGTCACGGAGCTGGCCACCAACCTGCTCAAGCATGCCGGCCAGGGTGAGTTGCACCTGCGCGCCCTGCCCCGCGCCCACGGTGCAGGCATCGAAGTGCTGAGCGTCGACCGAGCACAGGGTTTCGACCCGCACGCCTGCCTTACCGATGGCTACTCCACCGGCGGTACGCAGGGGTTCGGCCTGGGCACGATCAGCCGCCAGGCCCAGGTGTTCGACCTGTACGCCGACGCCCGTGGCGCGGTGTTGCTGGCACGGGTGTATCCCCGCGCCGACAACGCCCCTGACGTCCGCTTCGGCGTCAGCCACCACGCCTTGCACAACGACCCAGCCTGCGGCGACACCTGGCGCCTTGCTCAAAACGACGAGTTCCTCAGTGCACTGGTGATCGACGGCCTGGGCCATGGCGAAGAGGCCGAACACGCAGCCCGAAGCGGCGCGCAGGCCTTCACCGACGCACCCTTCGGCGCTCCGCAGCAGTTGCTGCCGGAGATCCACCAAGCCATGCGCGGCACTCGTGGGGGCGCAGTAGCCCTGGCACGTTTCGATCGGCGCAGCGGACACCTCGGCTTCGTCGGTATCGGCAACATCAGCGCCAGCCTTCAGGGTGGTGAGCGTACCCGTGGTCTGGCCTCGTTGCCGGGCATCGTCGGAGAGCAATACCGCACCGCTGTGCAGTACGACCATCACATCGAGCCCCGCCAACTGCTGGTGATGCACTCCGATGGGCTACAGACAAGGTGGCGGCTTGAGGATTACCCAGGCTTGGCTGCCCGCCACCCCGCCATCATCGCCACGGTGTTGCACCGGGATTTCTGCCGGGCACGGGACGATGCCACGGTACTGGTTATCGAACTGGACACGCACCATGACTGACACCCACGCCGCCCTCAACCGCCTGCAAGAGGAAAACGACGCCCTGCGCGCCGAGCTCGAAGAAACCAATCAAGGCGTGCTTGCCCTTTACGCCGAGCTCGATGCACAGGCCGAGCAACTGCGCCAGGCCTCTGACTTGAAAAGCCGTTTCCTGTCGTACATGAGCCATGAGTTCCGCACCCCGCTGGGCTCGATCCTGAGCATCACCAGCCTGCTCTCCGATGAGCTGGACGGCCCGCTCAGCCCGGAACAACATCGCCAGGTCAGCTTCGTCAGCAATGCAACCCGCGAGCTCAGCGACATGGTCGACGACCTGCTGGACCTTGCCAAGCTCGATGCCGGGCGCATCTCGATCTCGCCGGCCTGGTTCGACATGCTTGACCTGTTCGCCGCCCTGCGCGGGATGTTCCGGCCGATTCTCACCTCCAGCGCCGTCGACCTGATTTTCGAAGAACCTAAACATTTGCCGCGGCTGTACACCGATGACAAGAAGCTTGCGCAGATTTTGCGCAACTTCATCTCCAACGCGCTGAAATTCACCATGCAAGGCGAGGTGCGTGTGTCGGCCAGCCTTGAAAGCGACCAGCGAATACGCTTTTCGGTGAGTGACACAGGCATTGGCATTGCTGCTCAGCTACACGGCACCTTGTTCGAGGATTTCACCCAGGTAGACTCCCCCCTGCAAAAGCGCCTGCGAGGCACCGGCTTGGGCTTGTCGTTGTGCAAACGCTTCGCGGCGCTGCTGGGCGGCGAAGTCGGAATGCACAGCGAGCCTAACCAAGGCTCGACCTTCTACGTGATTATTCCACTGGCCATTACCCAGGAACCTGCCGATGAGGCGTGACGCCCGCTTGCTCGTGGTGGATGACAACGAGGCCACTCGCTATGCCTTGAACCGCCGGCTGACCGCCCAGGGTTTCACGGTGTTCGAAGCGGGCACCGGCACCGATGGCCTAGCCATGGTGGCGTCGATGGCCCCGGACGCGGTGATACTGGATGTAAACCTGCCAGACATGAGCGGCTTCGACGTGGTTCGCCAGCTGCGCGCAGCGCCAGCCACCGCCCTGCTACCGGTGGTGCACGTGTCGGCAGCCTCGATCATGAAGGGCGACATCATCACCGGGCTCGAAGCCGGCGCCGATGCCTACCTGGTGCATCCCGTAGACCCCGACGTACTGCTGGCCACCCTGCGCTCGCTGCTGCGCGTGCGCGATGCCGAGCGCGCCCTGCGCGAAAGCGAAGCGCGCTTTCGCGAGATCTTCACCGCGGTGCGCGCGCCGATCGCCGTGATCGACAGCGAGCTGAATGTCCAGGAATGCAACCACGCCTTCGCCGAGTTGGTGCCGGGTGGGCTGCTGGCGAGCCTTGCAGGCGATCAGACGCCCGGCGTCAAAGCGCTACGCCAGCACCTTGAGCACGGCGAGCGCTGGCAGGGTTCGCTGATACTGAAAGCCAATGGCCAGGCGCGTGAGACACTCTGGCAGGTTTCACCCTACCGAGCGCCGAACCTGAGCCTGCTGTTCATTGAAGACATCACCGAACACCGGCACCGCGAGCGCGCTCACCTGGCTCAGCTCGACAGCGCCAACAACCAACTGGCACTTGAAGTGGCCGAGCGTACGCAGGCACAAGCCCAACTGCTGCAATCGCAGAAGATGGACGCCCTGGGGCGGCTGACAGGCGGCATCGCCCACGACTTCAATAACATGCTCAGCGGCATCATCACCAGCGTCGAGCTCATCAAACGGCAGTTGGCCCAGGGGCGCAGCGACAAGTTGGCCGTCTATGCCGACGCCGCGCTGCACTCGGCCACCAGCGCAGCCTCCATGACTCGCAGGCTGCTGGCCTTCGCGCGGCAGCAACCGCTGGATACCTGCTGCATCGACGTCAACCAGCAGCTACGCGCGCTGGAACAAATGCTGGTACGCAGCATCGGCGAAAACATCACCTTGGTGATGGACCTGGCCCACGGGCCGCTCGCCACCGTCGCCGATGCCGCCCAGCTGGATAACGCGGTGCTCAACCTCGTGCTCAACGCCCGGGATGCAATGCCTGAGGGCGGCCACATCCTGATCCGCACCTATCCGTCCTGGTCTCAGGGCGACCCGGCCCTGGGGGATGGCGCCTACGTGAACATAGCCGTCAAAGACGACGGCACCGGGATCGACCCGGCACTGCTGAGCAAGGTGTTCGACCCCTTCTTCACCACCAAACCGGCTGGCCAGGGAACCGGCTTGGGGCTGTCGATGCTGTACGGTTTCACTCGGCAGTCAGGGGGTACGGTGAACATCCGCAGCGCCCCAGGCCTGGGCACCGAGGTGACCCTGCAATTGCCCGCCAGTGAGCTTGTGCTAACCCAGGCCAGCCTGCCGTCATCGGCAGAGCCCGTAGGCATGGGTGAACATATCCTGGTGGTCGAAGACACCGATGCGGTACGCCAGAGCATCGTCGACGCCCTGAGCGAGGGCGGCTACCGCTGCAGCGCCGTAGCCAATGCGAGCGAGGCGTTACTGGCCCTGAGCCAGGGCCCGCCGGTGGACCTGCTGCTGACCGATATCGGCCTGCCCGGCCAGAGCGGGATGGACCTGGCCCGCCAAGCCAAAGCGCTGCAGGCCGCGCCCAAAGTGATGTTCATGACCGGCTACGCGGAAAACCGCATGAGCCGCCAGCAATTTGCCGACGACGGCAGCGACGTGCTCTTCAAGCCTTTCCCTATCGACGAGCTGCTGCGGCGGGTGCGCAGCCGGATCGACGGCGTAGGCGAGCCGGCCGTTTAGGCCCGACGACGGGGGGCGGTCAGGGCCGCTCCCCGGCCAACCGTTCCAACTCAAGGTCGGCGCGCTCGGCCCACTCCCCACTAAGCTCAGCCTTGACCGCTACACCCAACTGCTGAAAATCGCTGACCTGCTTGACCAGGTTGCCGCGGCCACTGACCAGTTGATCACAAGCCCGGCGATAGGCGTCCTGGGCTTTTTCCAGGCTTGCGCCGACGGTGTCCATGCTGCCGAGGAAGGTCCGTAGCTTGTCATAGACCCGCCCGGCGCGCTCAGCCAGCTCGGCACTGTGCTTGTTCTGGTCTTCGAAGCGCCACAGTTGGCGCACGATGTTCAGGCTGGTGAGCAAGGTGGTGGGCGTGGCCACCAGCACGTTCTGCTCGATGGCTTTCTGGAAAAGGGTCTCGTCGGCCTTGAGCGCTTCGACGAAGGCCGACTCGATGGGCACGAACATGAACACCATTTCCGGCGCATTCAAGCCGGGCAGCTGGAAGTAATGGCGATCACTGAGTTCCTTGATGCGCGCAGCCACGGCGCTGACGTGCTCGCTCAAGGCAAGCCGGCGCTCGGTTTCATCTTCGGCATTGATGTAGCGCACATAGGCATTGAGCGAGACCTTGGCGTCGATGATCAGGTGCTTGCCCTGGGGCAGGTAGACGATTGCATCGGGCCGCTGCCGGCCGTGCTCGCCTTGCAGGCTCACCTCGCGCTTGAAGTCGCGGCCCAGCACCAGCCCGGAACGCTCCAGCACGTTCTCAAGAATCAGCTCGCCCCAGTTGCCCTGGGCTTTTTTCTGGCCTTTGAGGGCGGTGGTCAGGTCATGGGCCTCTTGCGTGATCTGGCGGTTGAGCTCCTTGAGGTGCAACAGCTCCTGCGCAAGGGCGGCTTGCTGCTGAACATCCTTGTGGTGAATGTCTTCGACCTTGGCACGAAAGCCTTCGATCTGCTCGCGAAAGGGTTTGAGCAGCGCGTCGAGCGACTGCTGGCTGTGCTGCGAGAAGGCCTGGCCCTTGGCTTCGAAGATCTGCCCGGCCAGCTGCTCGAACTCCAGCTTCAGCTGGTCGCGGCTGTCCTTGAGCAGTTGCTGCTGTTCATCGAAGTGCTGCTGCTTGTGCGCCAGGGTGTTGCTCAGGGTCGCATGCTCGCGGGCCAGCTCCGCATGTTGGGCCTGCAGCCCTTCGTAGGCTGCTTGCAGGCGCGCCTGGATACCCTTGAGCTCGTGGTGCTGCTCCAGCAACTGCCCCATCTGAGCTTCGGCGGCGCTGGCGCGGCCGTGAGCCTGGGTGGCCTGCACCTGCGCCTGGCGAGCGTCTTCGCGCAACTGCGTGAGGTCGCCGGCTTGCTGGCGGCTGGCACGCAGCGCGGCGTTGAGCTCTCCCAGCTCAAGGGTTTGCGCAAGGTTGGCATCGCGCTGCTGCTCCAGCTGCAGGTCGCGGGCGTCCAGTAGTGCCTGTGTGTCACGCCGGCGCAGAACCTGCCAGAACAGCCCTGCGCCCAGCGCCGCGCTCAGCGCGCCCAGGCCGGCCACGGCCCAGTCAAACGTAGCGATATAGAGCATCGCAAGGTCTCCCGCGCAAAGCGGCCATCATAAGGCATCAGCGGCACTGATGGGGCCTGGCAGGCAAAGCGATTGGCTCGCGGCACGCAGGCCGGTGCATGCTGCCAGCCTTCTCGTTCACGGACACTGCCTCATGCCCCCTTCGGACCTTGCCACCACCCTGGTGCTGATTTCGGCCCTGATGCACGCCAGCTGGAACGCCGTGGTCAAGGCCAGCCCCGACCGGCTGCTGACCATGGCGTCGGTGGACATCGTCGCGTTCATCCTTGCACTGCTAGCCCTGCCCTGGTTCACCCCGCCGCCGCTAACCGTATGGGGGCTGATCGCCTGCTCAGTGGTGGCTAACCTGGCCTACCGCGCAGGCCTGCTGCGCGCCTACCGAATGGGCGACTTCGGCCAGGTGTATCCGCTGGTGCGGGGCCTGCCGCCGCTGCTGGTGGCGCTACTGGCCTGCCTCTTTCTGGGCGAGAAGCTCAGCTCGCTGGCGCTCGTGGGCGTAGTACTGATCAGCACCGGTATTCTCAGCCTGATGCAAGGCCGGGGGCATTGGCCCGCGACCCTGGCGGCATTGGGTGCGGGGTGTTGCGTGGGGCTGTACACGGTCATCGACGCATCTGGCGTACGCCAGAGCGATGCGGTGGGTTATATGGTTTATTTCACCCTGGCGTTGAGCCTGCTGACGCCCGCCTGGGCCTTGGCCCAGCGTGGCCCACGCCGTATCGCTGCGCACTGGCGCAGCCAGTGGCGGCTGTCGGTATTCGGCGGCGTGACCTACACCGGGGCCTATACCCTCGTGCTGGTGGCGATGGCCATCGGCAGCGTTGCGCAAGCGGCGGCCCTGCGCGAATGCAGCGTGATCCTGGCAGCGCTGATCGCCCGCTGGCTGTTCAAAGAACCCTTCGGCACGCGGCGGATCCTGGCGGCCCTAATGGTCGCGCTGGGTATCGGCCTGATCAAACTGGGTTAGCCAGATAACGCCTGTAGAACTCCAGCACCGCGACGTTCTTGTCCTTTGCCTCGAACATCACATCGAAGCGGTCGAAGAATTGCAGTGCATAGCGATTCACCGCGTCGTTCCACATGCCCAAGCTGTGGGCGTAGAGCTCGGTTTTGCCGACTTTTTCGAGCACTGCCGCCATCTCCAAGGGGTTTTCCAGGTCAAAGCCCAGTGCCTGCAAGCGCTCCACCGGCTGTGAGTAATGCAGCACCGGGCGCACGCCCCGCCAGCTGTCGATGATTCGCGCCACCCGCTCGCTGCGCGGCGCTATGCGCTGGCCTTCGTGAATCCAGCTGTGGTGGATGTCCAGCACGACTGGGGCGATATCGGCAAGCGCCAGGCAGGCGTCGACGCCGTAGGTTTTCTCGTCGTTTTCGAAGGTGATGCAATTGCGGGCTTCGGTGGAAAGCATTGCCCAGCTCTCGCGCACCCCTTCTGCACCGCGGCGCCCGGCGATGTGCACGTTGCATTTGAGGTCTTGGAAGCGCTGGCCATAGCCCATCCAGCGAATCATGTCGGCATGGTATTCGAACTCGGCCAGGCTGTTGGCTACCACCTGTGGGTTGTCTGAGCCGAGCACACAGTACTGGCCGGGATGGAACGACAGGCGAATGCCAGCCCCCCGCGCCAGCTCGCCCAGCGCCGCGAAACCCGGCTCCAGCACCGCTCGCACGCTGGGTGCCTGGTAGAAGGCAGCCCATTGGGGGTGGCTGTAGAACGGCAGCAGGTCACTGCTCAGGCGCAGCATGTGCAGGGCCGGTGGCAGGCTTTGCACGTAGGCCAGCAGCTTGTGCTGGGCCGCGAGGTTGTGGTCGATGATTTCCAGCAGCTTGGCTTCGGCCACGGCGGGCTCGACGCTGTTCAACCAGCGCAGTGTGGTGGTACGCGGGTTGAAGGGGCGTTGGATGGCTTCCACCGCCTTGGGCGTTTCACTGCCCTGGAGGTGGCGATACTGGCAGGCAAAACCGAGCCGGCCGTGGGCGGGAGGGGTCAGAGAGGTCATGCGGGCTCCGTGCGCGTTCAGCCCGCGGGGGCGGCCTGAACACTTCAGACCACGCCCGCGCACCAAGGATCACCCGCGTTGCAACTGCAGCAGCACCTCAAGCGGGTGGCGCAGGGTTTTGTCCGTGTAGCGTTTGGTCTGGCTGCGGCAGGAGTAACCGGTGGCCAACGCCTCACCCTCCTCCTGGGCCGGTGCGGCCACCTGGCGCGCCCAGGACTGGTCGAAGATCGTCCGCGAGGTTTCCTGGTTGCGCGCCTCATGCCCATAGGTGCCAGACATTCCGCAACAGCCGGTGGCCTGCGTGCTGAGCTTCAGGCCGGCGCGAGCGAACAGCGTTTCCCATTGCTTGCTGCTGGCCGGGGCATTGGTTTTCTCGGTGCAGTGCGCCAACAGGCGGAATCGGCCCGCCTGTGCCGCAGGCGCGCGTTCAGGCAGCGCATCGAGCAGCCACTCCTGAGGCAGCTCCACTTTCGGCGCCAGGCCGATACCCGGCACCTTCTGATACTCCTGACGGTAAACCAGCGTCATGGCCGGGTCCAGCCCGACCAGGCGTACACCAAAACTGCTCAATGCTTGCAACTGGCTGGCATTGCGCACAGCGGCCTTGTTGAACGCCCCGAGGAACCCTTGCACGTGAAGGGGCTTGCCGTTGGCGCTGAATGGCGCGAGAAACACCTGGTAACCCAGGCGGGCGGCCAGCTCGATGAAATGAGCCAGTAGCGGCGTTTCGAAGTAACGGGTGAAAGCGTCCTGGACGATGATCACGCTGCGCTCACGGGCCTCGGCGCTGATCCCCAGCAGGGCTTTGGGCGTAGCGGCACGGACGTTCCAGCGGCGGGTGAGCGCCTGAAAATCGAAGCGGCTGATCAGCGGGCTGTCGACCATGCCTACGTGGTTGGCCAGCAGCTTTTTCACCCAACCCGCATTCATCAGGCCGTTGTACAGCGCCGGGAAACGCGCCAGGTACGGAATGGTGAACTCCAGCGAGCCGATCAGGTAATCGCGGGCCGGGCGCAGGTAACGGCCGTGGTAGAGCTCCAGAAAGCGTGAGCGAAACTCCGGCACGTTGACTTTGATCGGGCACTGGCCCGCGCAGGACTTGCAGGCCAGGCAACCAGCCATGGCGTCGTACACCTCATGGGAAAAGTCCTGCTCGCCCTGGCGCTGCGCGCGGCTGTTGCGGATGCGCTCGGGCAAGCCCCTGAAGAAGCTCGGCGTGCGCTGCGCCGGTGCGAGCACGTCGACCCCCGCCTGGCCCTGCAGCCGCAGCCACTCGCGGATCAGCGAGGCACGCCCCTTGGGCGAGTGCTGGCGTTGGCGCGTGGCCTTCCAGGACGGGCACATGGCGTCGTTGGGGTCGTAGTTGTAGCAGGCCCCGTTGCCGTTGCAATGCACAGCCGTGCCGTAGCTTTGCCATACACGCTCGTCGATGGTGCGGTCGAGGTCGCCACGCAGCGTCACTTCATCCACCTTGAGCAAGGCCTCCTCACTCTCCAGCGGGGTGCAGATCTTGCCGGGGTTGAGCTGGTTGTGCGGGTCGAAGGCGCCCTTGAGCGCTTGCAGGGCCGGGTACAGCTCACCGAAGAACGCAGGTGCGTATTCGGAGCGCACCCCCTTGCCGTGCTCACCCCAAAGCAGGCCCCCATAGCGCTGGGTCAGCTCGGCCACCGCATCGGAGATCGGCCGCACCAGCGCAGCCTGAGCCGGGTCTTTCATGTCCAGGGCCGGGCGCACGTGCAGTACACCGGCGTCGACATGGCCGAACATGCCATAGGCCAGGCCATGGCTGTCGAGCAGGGCGCGGAATTCGGCTATGTAGTCGGCCAACTGCTCCGGCGGCACGGCCGTGTCTTCGACGAACGGCTGCGGCCGGATTTCGCCCTCCACATTCCCCAGCAGGCCCACCGAGCGCTTGCGCATGGCGTATACCCGGTTCACCGCCTCAGCCCCCTCGGCCAGGGTGTGGCCCAGGCGCTCGACGCCGGTGTCGCTTTGCAGATGCTGGACGAAGGCGCGAACGCGTGCGCTGACCTGCTCGGCGTCGTCGCCGCTGAACTCCACCAGATTGATGCCCAGAGTCGGGCGGGCTTCATCGGCCGGAAAGTACTCGGCCACGCTGTGCCAGACGATGTCTTTCATGGCCAGCAACAGCACCTTGGAATCGACGGTTTCGATCGATAGCGGCTTGTGCTCAAGCAGCGCACGGGCGTCGCGCAGCGCATCCATGAAGCCTGCGTAGCGGATGTTCACCAATACCGAGTATTTCGGGATCGGCAGCACGTTCAGCCGCGCCTCCACCACGAAGCCCAGCGAGCCTTCGGCGCCGCACATCACGCTGTTGAGGTTGAAGCGCCCCTGCTCGTCGCGCAGATGCGCCAGGTCGTAGCCGGTCAGGCAGCGGTTGAGCTTGGGAAACCGCGCCTCGATCAGATCGCCCTGGGTGTCGTTGATGTGCCTGGCGACTCTGTAGACCTGGCCGACGCGGTCCTGGCGAGCGCACTGGCGCTCGAGCTCGGCCTCATCGATTGGCTGGCTTTGCAGCCTTTGGCCCCCCAGCAGCACGCTGTCGAGCGCCAGTACGTGGTCGCGGGTCTTGCCGTAGGTGCAACTGCCCTGGCCGCTGGCATCGGTGTTGATCATGCCGCCGACGGTTGCCCGGTTTGAGGTGGAAAGCTCCGGCGCGAAGAACAGCCCATAGGGTTTGAGCGCGGCGTTGAGCTGGTCTTTGACCACCCCCGCCTGCACCCGCACCCAACGGCCTTCTACGTCGATCTCGAGGATCTGGTTCATGTGGCGTGACAGGTCGACCACGATACCGTCGGTCAGCGACTGCCCGTTGGTGCCGGTGCCACCGCCGCGTGGAGTGAGCTTGACCGTGCTGAAAGCCGCCTCGCCCATCAAGCGGGCGATCAGCGTCACGTCATCGGCGTCACGCGGGAATACCGCCGCCTGCGGCAGGCGCTGGTAGATGGAGTTATCGGTGGCCAGCACCGTGCGGCTGGCGTAGTCGGCGCTGATTTCACCCTTGAAGCCGGCGCTCTGGAGCGCGGCGAGAAAATCACGGTAGCTGGCCGCTGCGGCGGCCGGTTGCAAGGCGGCGATCATTAGGGGCCTCGTCAGGCTGGTAAGCAAATACGGTGGGCCTGCGCTTGCCATCAGGCGGTGGCTGCGGCAGCCTCTCATTCGGTGTTGTCATGCTCGCGCGATTAGTCGCCTGGGACAAACGGAAAATCGACCGCTTATCGATGACTTTTACGAATGAATTATCGCCACCTGACGCCTTCGATGTCTCTGCTGCTCGCCTTTGAGGCTGCTGCCCGCCATGAAAGCTATACCCGCGCGGCGGAAGAGCTCTCGCTGACCCAGAGCGCCGTGAGCCGCCAGGTTCAGGCACTGGAAAAAAGCCTGGGGCTGACCCTGTTTCGCCGCGAGGGCCGGCAGGTGCAGCTGACCGACGTTGGCCGGCTGTACCAGCGCGAGGTGGCCGAGGCGCTGGGGCAGATTCGCAGCGCCACTCTGCAGGCTCTGGCCTTCCAGTCTGGCGTCGGCACATTACGCCTGGCGACCCTGCCCACGTTCGGCTCGAAGTGGTTGTTGCCACGGCTGCATCACTTCTACCGGGCGCATCCGGGGATGTTGGTGCACATTCATTCGCGCATCGAGCCCATCGACTTCGCCACCAGCGAGATAGACGCGGCCATCGCGGTAGGAACCGGCGAGCTGCCCGGCCTGGCGTGCCATCGGCTGCAAACCGAGGAGCTGGTGGTGATTCATGCACCGGGCTCGCCGGCACTGGCGCCGCCAGAGGTGCCTGGGCAAGTGCTGCTCAATGTCGCCAATAACCCGCAGGCGTGGCCGGAGTGGTTCAGCCACCATGGCCTGGCCCACCGCACCATGCGCCTGGGGCCCAGCTTCGAGCTGACCTCGCACCTGGTGCAGGCGGTGCGGGCCGGCATCGGTATCGGCTTGGTGCCCCGGGTGCTGGTGGAAGAAGAGCTGGCCAAAGGGGAGCTGGCCTGGAGTGGCGAGACGTTCGCCAGCCGGCGAAGCTATTACCTGGCCTACCCACCGCGCAACGAAGGGCTGCCGTCGTTGAGGGCGTTCAAAGGGTGGCTGCTAGGCCAGATCTGAACGCCTGAACGTTGAAAGCAGCCTCGCCCGCGCCGCTTAAGCCTTCTTGCCGGTCGAGGGCAGCAGAACCGTGAGGATCCCCAGCAACGGCATGAACGAGCACACCTGATACACGAACTCGATGCCCCGGGCATCGGCCACTGAGCCAAGCGCCGCGGCCGCGATGCCGCTGAAGCCGAACATCAGGCCGAAAAACACGCCGGCGATCATGCCGACATTGCCCGGCACCAACTCCTGGGCATACACCACGATCGCCGAGAAGGCCGACGCCAGCACGAAGCCGATGATCACGCTGAGCACGCTGGTCCAGAACAGGTCCACATAGGGCAGTGCCAGGGTGAACGGCGCCGCGCCCAGGATCGAGAACCAGATCACCGCCTTGCGGCCGATGCGATCGCCGATCGGGCCGCCGAAGAACGTGCCGGCAGCCACAGCGCCGAGAAACAGGAACAGGTGCAGTTGCGAGCTGGCAACCGACAGGTCGAATTTGTCGATGAGGTAGAAGGTGTAATAGCTGGTGATGCTCGACATGTAGATGTATTTGGAGAACACCAGCAACGCCAGCACCACCAGCGCCCAGGTTACGCGGCCACGGCTGAGCCCGTGGCTGGCCTCGGCGCGCTTTTTGCCCTTGGCATTGTTGAGGTGGTTCCGGTACCAACGGCTCAGGCCGTACTGCACACCAATGGCGAATACCGCGAACAGCCCGAACCAGGCGACATGGGTTTGCCCGAACGGAATGATGATCGCCGCCGCCAGCAGAGGCCCGATGGCCGTGCCGGCGTTACCGCCCACCTGAAACGTGGATTGGGCCAGGCCGAACCGCCCGCCGGAGGCCAGCCGCGCCACCCGGGAGGTTTCGGGGTGGAAGGTCGACGAACCGATCCCGATCAGTGCCGAGGCCAGCAAGATGGTCGGGAAGCTGGTGACGAAGGCCAGCATGATGATGCCGAGCAAGGTGCAGACCATACCCGCCGGAAGCAGAAACGGCTTGGGATGGCGGTCGGTGTAGAAGCCGATCCAGGGCTGCAGCAGCGAGGCGGTGACCTGGAAGGTCAGGGTGATCATCCCTACCTGGGTAAACGTCAGACCGTAGTTGGCTTTGAGCAGCGGATAGATCGACGGCAGCACGGACTGGATCAGGTCGTTGATCAGGTGCGCCAGCCCGCAGGAGAGCACGATGCTCATCACCAGCGTCTGGGGGTTGGGCGCGGCGGAGGGCGCCGCAGGGTTGGCGGCATTGCTGATAGCCATAGAAGATACCTGGAGGGAAGTGATGCACGGTTCAGGTGCATCACTGTGCCACTTTGGATCATCTAAGGCCAGATTGCAGTTACAAGATGTTTCTCAAGCAAGCTGGAACCGTGCAGTGTTCTGGCTCAGGCTGCGGCTGCCGGCGCTCAATTGATCTGCCGCACCGTTGACCGCCCTGGCACCGTCGAGCAAGCGCATGGCAGCCTGGTCGATTTGCTGGATGTTGCCGCTGACTTCATCGGCCGTGGCCGCCTGCTGCTCCACCGCCGTTGCGATGAGCGTGAGGTTATCGGTCACATCCTGCACAGCGCCGGCAATCTTGCCCAGGCTCTCGCCAAGCCCAGTGACCGCCTGGGCGTCCTGCAAGGCCTGGGCGCAGGCCACCTCCATCAGCTCGACGGCCTGGCGCACAGTACCGCGAAGGCTGTCGACGGTACTGGCGATCTGCGCAGTGGACGCCTGGGTACGTTGCGACAGGCTACGCACCTCATCGGCCACCACCGCAAACCCCCGGCCCTGCTCGCCGGCACGCGCCGCCTCGATGGCGGCATTGAGCGCCAGCAAGTTGGTTTGCCCGGCGATGCCGCCGATCACATCCACCACTGACTGGATCTGCTGGCCCTGCTCGCTCACCCGGCTCAACGCCTGTGCGGTGTCGGCCAGGCGCTGGTTGAGCTGCTGGATGCTGTCGGTGGTGCGCTGGCTGTCGCGGCTGCTGGCCATCGCGATCTGGCGAGTCTGCTGCGCGGTGCTGGAGGCAAGCTCGCAACTTTGCGCCACGCCCTGGGAGGTGGCGGCCAACTGGGTGGCCGCGGTGGCGATCTGGCTGATCTGCTGTTGCTGCTGTTCAACCTCGATCAACGTCGCGCCGGCCTGGCTGTTGAGCGCCTGCACCGTTCCACCCAAGGCAACCGTTTCGCGATCGACCCCGCCCAAGCTGCCGCGCAGTTGCACCACGGCACTGTTGAGGGCTGTGCTGATCACTGCCAGCTCGTCCTTGCCAGTGACCTGTACCTGCACGCAGAGGTTGCCGTCGCGCAGCGACTCGGCCAGCGTAGTGATGCCCCGAGCACTGTTGCGAATCGATGCCTGCAGGCATACGAACAGGTACAGCGCAGCCAGCAAGAGCACGGCGAAGCTGCCTGCCACCGGCAGAAACTGCATGACTGCCTGGCCATGGTAGAAGGCCAGGCGATTGTCGAGCGAGAGCAGCGACTGCTTGCGCAGAGCGGAGAGCTCGGCCAGCAAGCCATCGATGTTTTTCTCGAAGTCAGCGGCAGCCATCGTCACCGAGCCGCCAAACAGCCCGTCGTCCAGGCGCTTGAGTTCCTGGTCAAGGCGCTCGATGCTGCTCTGATATTGGGCGGTCCAGGCTTCCAGCCCGTCGGGCAATCGGGCCTTGAGCATGTCACCGCTTTTGACCAACTGCTCCCGCGCATCGCCGATACGGCTACGCAGGTCGCGCATCTGAAGCCGGCTTTGCAAGCTGAACTGGCCGGCGACCACCGAGGCCTCACCCACACTGGCCAGGCGGCCCACCCGCTCGACGGCGCCCGGTGCCTGGGTGGTGCTGATCTGCATGAGCAGGTAAGTTTCCATCCAGGGGTCGAGAATCAGGCCGCTGTCCATGGCCAGTTGCTCGCGCAGCAATTGCACGGTGCCGATGGCGGAAGTGAATTTTTCATAGCCGTCCGGCCACCAGCCTGAGGTGCGAATACCCTCCACGTCCAGGCCTTGGGTGGCTTGCTGTAGCGCTTGGTAACGTTTTAAAGCACCAGTGCTGGCGCCCGATGCCTCGAGGGCCTCACCCAATTGCTTGATCGCCTGAGCCAGCGGCGCAGTGCCACCCTGTAGGGCTGCCATGGCTTCACGCGCAGCCGGCGTAGGTTCGCGGAGGATGTCGACGGCCTTCCAGCGCGCGGCGCGGTCGCGCTGCATCACCAGCAGGTCGTCTACCTGCTCAAGCGCCAACAGCTGTAACACGCCGGTTCTCTCCTTGCCGATGGCGCCCAGGCGCTGCTTGTAGTCGCTGGCGACCATCCAGAGGCTGGCCGCCAATGGCATCATGAAGAGCAGGAACAACAGCTGGAATTTACGAGCAAAACGGAATCGGCCAAGCAGCCCGATCCCCGGTGCCAAAAACGCATTCATAGGTCAACTTCTCCACTGGACCCGCGCCACGGCGCGGATCGGGCCATGGCATATTGAAATCATTGCAAGAAGCGAACCGCTGCCATGGTTCGTTTATCGGCGGGATCCAGAATGAATGCAGTGCTGGGGGGTGAACGGGCTAACCCGTTGATCGGTTGAAGAAATATTTCAACGAGAGGGTTGACACCTCGCCGGCCAACGCGAATAATGCGCGCCACTTGGCTACATAGCTCAGTTGGTTAGAGCATAGCATTCATAATGCTGGGGTCCGGGGTTCAAGTCCCTGTGTAGCCACCATACGCTGTAACACGAAGCCCACCTCACGGTGGGCTTTGTCGTTTCTGGCCGTCCCGATCGCCATCACATTCGCGCCGAATTACTCCCCTTCGCACCCCGTGCAGTGCTCGCCCCCACCCAAACCTTTGGCCGACCAACGCTTTTTTTCATAAATACTAGCTCGCTCATCGCACTCTCGGCGCGCCGCCTGGGTCATACCCTTCACTGAAAGAGGAGATCCCCCCATGGCTCGGCATCATGCCCACATTGGCTGGTTCAAGCGCCGCCACGAAGTCAAACCCCAGGACCTGACAGTCGTCGACGACGCGATGCTCAAGCGAGCTGTCGGCGCCGCGGCGCTGGGTAATGCGATGGAGTGGTTCGACTTCGGCGTATATGGCTACATCGCAGTGACCTTGGGCAAGGTGTTCTTTCCCGAGGGGGATGCAGCCGCGCAGCTGATTGCGACATTTGCCACCTTTACCGTGGCCTTCCTTGTTCGCCCGCTGGGCGGCATGGTGTTCGGCCCGTTGGGCGACAAGTTCGGCCGGCAGAAGATCCTGGCCCTGACCATGATCATGATGGCGCTGGGCACGTTCAGCATCGGCCTTATCCCCAGTTATGCCAGCATCGGCATCTGGGCACCGATCCTGTTGTTGCTGGCGCGCCTGGTGCAGGGTTTCTCTACCGGCGGCGAGTACGGCGGTGCTGCAACCTTCATCGCCGAGTATTCAACCGATGCCAAGCGCGGGCGAATGGGCAGCTGGTTGGAGTTCGGCACCCTCGCCGGCTACATCGCCGGCGCTGGCACCGTTACCCTGCTGACGACGCTGCTGTCGGCCGAGCAACTGCTGGACTGGGGCTGGCGCGTGCCCTTCTTCGTCGCGGGCCCCCTGGGCCTGCTGGGCCTCTACATGCGCCTGAAGCTGGAAGAGACCCCGGCGTTCCAGGCGCACAACGAGGCGATGGCCAAGAACAAGGACGAGGCACCCGCGCACCGGCTGCGCGACCTATTCACCCTGCACCGCGGCGCGCTGCTCAAGTGCGTGGGCCTTGTGCTGGTGTTCAACGTCACTGACTACATGCTGCTGACCTACATGCCCAGCTACCTGTCGGTCACCATGGGCTATGCCGAAACCAAGGGCCTGCTGCTGATCCTGATCGTGATGCTGGTGATGATGCCGCTCAACGTACTGGGCGGGCACTTCAGCGACCGCCTCGGGCGCAAGCCAATGATCATAGGCGCGTGCGTTGCGCTGCTGGTGCTGGCCGTGCCATGCCTGAAACTGGTGGGCAGCGGCCATGACGGGCTGATCTTCCTCGGCCTGATGCTGTTGGGCATAGCGTTGGCGTGCTTCACCAGTTCCATGCCGTCCACGCTGCCGGCGCTGTTCTACACGCCTATCCGTTACAGCGCGTTGTCGATCGCTTTCAACATTTCGGTATCGCTGTTCGGGGGCACCACCCCGCTGGTCACCGCCTGGCTGGTAGAAAAGACCGGCGACCCCATGGTGCCGGCCTACTACCTGATGGTCGCTGCCGTGATCGGCATTCTGACCATGCGTACGGTGCATGAAACTGCCGGTAAGCCACTTCGCGGTTCGCCGCCGGCGGTGGGCAGCGAAGAGGAAGCCCGCGAATTGCTGGCCAGCGACGCGCCGGTGACTGTGGATAAGAAACCGCCGGTGTGAGCGGGCATTTGTCACCGTTTCGTCATACCTGATTGTTAGCGTCCCGGAAATATTTAGAAATATCTCCGGAGCCGCTGACATGAGCCGCAAGCATGATGACGATGCACCTGCCCACACCCTGCCCGATACCTCACGCCGCCGTTTTCTAGGCGGTATCGCGGTAGTGGGCGCGGGCGCCACCCTCGCCGCCTGCGGTGCCACCGAAGGCGGCAAGGGCAATGCCACCAACCCAAGTGACACACCGTTGCGCGGCGCTGAGCTCGACACAGCGCTGCGGGCCAACGTCAAGACCGTCGTGGTCATCTACGCTGAAAACCGCAGCTTCAATAATCTGTTCGCGGACTTCCCCGGTACCGAGAAACCGCTAGGCCAGTTGCGGCCTGCCGATTACCAACAACGTGACCGTAACGGCGAGCTGCTCAAGCAACTGCCGCCAGTGTGGGGCGGGACGGTTCAGCTAGGCCCCCAGACAGTCGAAGGCGTGACCTACCCCAACGGCACGCAATACCAGCAGAACCTGCCCAATGCACCCTTCGCCCTCAAAGGCCCCCAGGGCGAAGACCTGCCAATGGGCGTGGTAACGCGCGACCTCTGGCATGTGTTCTATCAGAACCAGATGCAGATCAATGGCGGCAAGAACGACATGTTCGTGGCCTGGGCCGATTCCGGTGGCCTGACCATGGGCTATTACAACCAGAGCCGGTACGCGCTGCAGCTGTGGGACATGGCCCGAGAGTTCGTGCTGTGCGACAACTTCTTCCAGGGGGCCTTCGGGGGCTCGTTTCTCAATCACCAGTACCTGGTCAGCGCCACCGCACCGGTGTACCCGAACGCTCGCAACTCGGTGGCCAAGGGCCAGATTGCCACACTCGTGAGCGACGACCCGCTGGACTACCGCCTCAAGCCCTTGGACCAATCCCCGGCCAGCGCAATGGATGGCCCGCCGCAGTTCGGCCCCAGCGCGCTGACCCCAGACGGTTACGCGGTCAACACCATGGCCCCGCCCTACTGGCCCACTTGGCTGCGGGACACCGACCGGCCGGATTACTCCAAGCCTGACCTGCCCAACGTGCTAGTGCCCCAGACTCACGAGCATATTGGCGACAAGCTGTCGAAGAAAAACATCGACTGGGCCTGGTACGCCGGTGCCTGGCAAGCCACCATCGATCAGTTCAAGGACTCCGGCGGTATCCCGAAGATTCCCAACTTCCAGTACCACCACCAACCGTTTAACTACTTCAAACAACAGGGCCCGGAAAACCCCGAGGAGCGCCAGCGCCGCCTGCGCGACGGTGGCCTGGGCGATGACCCTGGCAGCAACAAGTTCCTCGCCGATGCAGCAGCCGGCAAGCTGCCTGCCGTGACCTTCTACAAGCCGCAAGGCAACCTCAACCTGCACGCCGGTTACGCCGATGTGGCTTCGGGCGATCGCCATATCGTTCGCGCACTGAAGACGCTGATGGAAAGCCCACAGTGGAAGAACATGGTCGTGGTCGTGACGGTGGACGAAAACGGCGGCTGGTGGGATCACGTAGCGCCGCCGAAGGGCGACCGCTGGGGGCCGGGCTCCCGGATCCCGGCACTGGTGGTGTCGCCCTTCGCACGCAAGGGCATGGTGGACCACACCGTTTACGACACCGCTTCGATCCTGCGCTTGATCACTCGGGTGTTCGGCCTTGAAACACTCGACGGCATCAAAGCCCGCGACCAAGCCATGGCCGGGCGCGGGCAGGTGCCGATGGGTGACCTGACTAATGCGCTGCGTTTTTAAGCTGGCGGTCGCGCCAGCGTGCCATGCCCAGCCCTATTGCCAGTACCAGCGCAGCGCCGGCAGCGCTGGCAAGGTAATGCATCCAGGGCTGGATTGGCGGGAGCCAGCGATGCAAGGCGGGATCGGCAACCCCCATGCCGCCGGCGATCCAGCCAATCAGGGCGCCGCCGAGCAGCACCACTGACGGAAAGCGGTCCATCAGTGCCAGTACCAGGCGGCTGCCAAGCACGATCAGCGGGATGCTGATCAGCACCCCCGCCGACACCAGCCAGAGATTGCCCTGCCCGGCCGCTGCCACTGCAATCACGTTATCCAGCGACATCACCACATCGGCGATGACGATGGTGCGGATCGCCGTCCACAGGCGCACCCCACCGTCGACCTCGTCGTCGTCATCACCCGCACCGATGAGCTTGATGCCTACCCATAGCAACAACAACGCCCCCAGCAGCTTCAGCCAAGGCAGCGCAAGCAGCTGCATGGCGAAAAACAGCAGCACGATGCGCACCAGAATGGCGCCCAGCATCCCGCCCCAGATGGCTTGCTTTCGCTTCTGTTCGGGGAGGCGGCGGCACGCCATGGCGATGACTACAGCGTTGTCGCCGCCCAGCAGAATGTCGATGGCCAATATCTGTAACAGGGCGATCCAGATACCTGGATCAGTGAACCACGTCATGAAGATTCCTTCGGATCGAAGCCTTAGCTTCAGGTTTGAATGGTGAAGCAGGTTGCGCCGCCGACACGCAGGCGGTATTTAAAGCTGCCCTAAGGCTGGTTTAATGGAGATTGCCCATGAGCGCTAAGGTTCTGGTGCTGGTGGAAACGATCGGTGATTACCTGCCGATTCTGGAAAATGCCGGCTTCCAACTCATCCTTGCCACCACCCCGGCGGCCCGTGCCGAGGCGATCGCGCAACAGGGCGAGCACATCAACGCCGTGCTCACCCGCGGCCCGCTGGGCTTGCGGGCCGACGAGATCGATGCGTTGCCAAAGCTTGAGATCATCACCGTGATCGGCGCCGGCTATGAGCACGTCGACCTGGAGGCGGCACGCAGGCGCGGCATCATGGTCACCAATGGCGCAGGCGTCAACGCTTCGACCGTCGCCGACCATGCCATGGCCCTGCTGCTGGCGCTGGTGCGTGATATCCCGCGCGCCGATGCCTCGGTACGCCGGGGAGAGTGGAGCAAGGTCATGCGCCCCTCGCTGGCGGGCAAGCGGCTCGGCGTGCTGGGCCTGGGCGCAGTAGGCGTGGCGATCGCCAGGCGCGCCGGCCTGGGTTTCGGCATGGCTGTGAGCTACCACAACCGCCGCCCGCGCAGCGATGTCGACTACCGCTACCACGATAGCGTGAAGGCGCTGGCAGCGGACAGCGATTTCCTGATCGTTGCTACGCCCGGCGGCTCCGACACCCAGCAGCTGGTGGATGCCGAGGCCCTGCAAGCCTTGGGTGCCAACGGGTTTCTGATCAATATCGCGCGTGGGAGCGTGGTCGATACGGCCGCCTTGCTGGCCGCCCTCCAAGCCGGTGAGCTCGCCGGGGCGGGCCTGGACGTATTCGATGACGAGCCCAACGTACCCGACGCCTTGAAAGTGCTCAATAACGTCGTGCTGACGCCCCACCTGGCGGGGCTGTCGCCCGAGGCGGTGCGCGCGACGGTAGAAATGGTCACGCAGAACCTGCTGGCGCATTTCTCCGGCCGGCCGGTACTGACCCCGGTGCCGGGCTTCTGAACTCACTGGCACAAGGCGCTGGCGCGGGTATAGTCCTGCCCCCAGGTGCGGTAGCCGGCAGTGTCGATATGGATACGCCCGGAAGGGTAACGCGACAGGCCCATCGCCCAGCCCTTGCCATGGGCCTTCCAGAAGGCGCATAGCTGCGGCGCCGGTGCACCCAACCAGAGGTCGACCGCATAGGCGCGGCTGTGCGCGCTGTTGGCCGCGCCACCGGCGCACTGGTTGAGCGCCGGGGAGCGATAAGCCGAGACCACCTCGAAAGCGCCGATGACGCCGCTGTCTCGCAGCGTCTTGAGCAGCGCCAGGGTGCGCTTGACCGAGGGCCACAGCGCTTCGGGCGGCACTGCAAAAGGCTCTGCGCCGCAGCGCTGCCAGTCGCTGGCGCTGCGCAGCAATTGATACAACGGCGCCACCTGATCGAGATGCTCCTGGACCAGATATGCCTTGAACCGCTGAGCTTGCCCGCCTTTGTGCCACTGTTCGAACTCGGCCTGGCCCCGGCCGTCCTGTGCGGCCTGCGTAAAGCCTGGCAGCGCCAGTAGCCAGGCCAGGGCGATTGCGCCATGATGCCGCTTCTTCGCCAACAAGGAGTGGTTGCTCATGCTCAAGTGTTCTCCTGCTGTTGTTGCCCTCGGGCTGGCCCTGGCCAGCGTCGCCGCTCAAGCCGATACACAAGTGGACCTGGGTACGCGCGAGCGCGTGACCCGTTTGTTCGCCTTCCCAAACAATTGCTCGGTAATCTGCTACCGCCCCTGGACGCTGGAACAGACAGTGCAACACTACCTGACCCAGAGCGTGCAGCGCGACGGTTACCCCAGCGCCCAGGTCACCGTGACCGAAACCAACGGCAACCTGAGCGCCAGCATCACCGAAGTGCCACAAGACTACGCAACACCCTTGCAGCAACTGCTGGATGCGGGAGACCTGGCCTGGCAAGGCGCCAACGAACTCAACCAGGCCGGTGGCTGGGCCTACAACTGGGCATTGTTCCTGCCCTTGGGGATGGCGCTCGAAAACCGCAAGAGCGTAGAGCTGCTGCACTTCCCGCCGGATTACTCGCTGACCCAGGCGCAGGATTACCTGGAATCCAAGACCACCGACCGCTGGGACACCTTGCTGCAGCTCAACGGCGTGCCCAAGGCGCAGACTGCCCAATACCAGACGATCGTAGACATCGCGCCGATCGCCGCACCTGCCAACGCCGGCGACACCTTGGCCAAGACCTACAACTACTTCACGCCCTATCAGACCCGCATGGTGCAGAACCTCACCGCCGGCCAGCAGGGCCAGAGCCTGCCGATGGTCGCCTTCGGTGCGCCGGTGCGCAGCTGGGTGCAGCAACAATACGGGGCTAAAGTGGGCGTATTGGGCCTGGGCAGCGTCAGCCCTACCCCTGGGCAGACCGTTGCGGTGTTGGGCGCCAACCACCCCAGTTACATCTGGTACGCCGCTGACCCTGAAACCTATAAAGGCAACGAACAGGAAGCCGATGCGGTGGGCCTGAAGGTGATGGGGCAAGACCTGAGCGCCGCCTGCTGGCAAGCCGGCATGGGCGTGAACCCAGGCGCCGACCCGAAAACCACCCTCAGCGATTGCACCAACAAATGGCAGGTGGCCCAGGCGACCCAGACCTGCGAGGTGTTCTATACGCAGATCCGCAACCTCAACGCCCAGCAGGCCGAGGCCAAGTGCACCACGCCCCAGGCCAAGGCCAGTGCCACCCAACTGCGCCAGGCGCTGCCGGCTACCGCGCCGGCAGACCGCTGAGCGTCAGCCGATCGGCCGCAGGCGATATTGCTGCGGCAATTGGTCCAGGCCGCTGATATTGGTATCCAGGCTCTTCCAGCGGCCATCTTTGATACCGTAGATGCAACCGTGAATCGACAACGCCTGGCCCCGGTGCCAGGCGTTCTGCACGATGGTGGTCTGGGCGACGTTGGACACCTGCTGGATCACGTTCAGTTCGCACATGCGGTCCACCTGCGCCTCTTCGGTGGGCAGTTGGGCAACGTCATGCCGGTGCACGTAATACAGGTCACGGATGCTGCGCAGCCAGCCATCGATAAGGCCGAACTGCTGGTCCTGCATAGCGGCGCGCACGCCGCCGCAACCGTAGTGGCCGGTGACCAGAATATGTTTGACCTTCAATACATCCACCGCGTACTGGATCACTGACAGGCAATTCAGGTCCGTGTGCAGCACCACGTTGGCAACATTGCGGTGCACGAACAGGTCGCCCGGCAGCATGCCGACGATCTCGTTGGCGGGCACCCGCGCATCGGAACAGCCGATCCAGAGAAACTCCGGCGTTTGCTGGCGAGCGAGCTTGGCGAAGAACTCAGGGTCTCTTTCATTGATCGACTCGGCCCAACGGGCGTTGTTATCGAGCAGCTCTTGCAAGTCGTGCATTTCAGGTCTCCTCATTGTTACAGGGTGTGACTGCGGCCTTCCGGATTAAGTCACGTCGCACCCACTTGGCCAGCCTATCCTGCCGATGGAATCTCCCCCGCCGATGCGGGTCCACCTCTGACAGGCTCGAAAAAGGAGAACCTCTTCATGAATCGCCCACAGCGCCCATTGCATAGCCCGGAACCTACCCCCATCGATGATGACAACGACCGCATGGGGTCGATCGAAAGCCTGGATTTCGACCAGGATGAAACCACCGGCCGTATTGGCGATGAACTGCCGGATGACATCCGTGAGCAGGAACTCAGCGCCCGCCGAACCCAGGAGGCAGGGATGACCGGCGCGTCGACCGCGGACCACCACCCGACCGACGATGACCTGGACCCCGCCGTGCTGATCCCCGAAGACGGCGCTCGTGGCCCCACTGAACCGGGGCACGGCAAGGCGGGCGACCGTGACTTTTCTATTCGGGACCAGGACGAGATCGGCGCAGGCCACGGCCTGGATGAAGAGGAGCTGGCACACGTGCTGCCGCTCGACGGCAGGCCTGAATAAGCGTTAGAGCAAGGTGCAGGCCATCACCAGTGCATCTTCACGGCCGCCGGCGGCGGGGTAATAGTCCCGGCGCCGGCCAATTTCGTTGAAGCCGTAGCGTTCATAGAGCCGGTAAGCCACCTGGTTGCTGGCGCGTACTTCCAGAAAGCATTCCTTGGCGCCTCGCTCATTTGCGCGGCCCATTAGATGCTCGAGCAAGCGCAGGCCGAGGCCACGGCCCTGGCTCTCAGGCTTTACCGTGATATTCAATAGATGAGCTTCATCGAGAATGATGCTCAGCACCCCATGGCCCACCTGTTGCTCGCCATCGAACATCAGCCAGATGTCGTAGGACTTGAGCCCATCGAGGAAAATACCCCGTGTCCACGGATGGGTGAAGGCCGCGTATTCGATCTTGAGCACCGCTTCGAGGTCGGCCTCGGTCATAGGGCGAAAACTTACAGCGTCGATCATTCAGTGGTAATCCAACGGGGCATGAGGGTGCGCATCGACTGCCATACGGCGGCCTTGCGTTGCGGTTCGTCCATCAGCAGCTCCAGGCCAGGCACTCCCCAGGCCTCGCCCAGGCCCTCGACCTGCCAATGCCGATGGTAGCTGTCGGCGTCGCTGGCGCCACCGAAGCGCAAGGCGGGCAGGCCGACCAGCCAGAGGCAGATACAAGGTTCCCGCTCAACCTGCGCGGCGACGAAGCCTTGGACGAAGTCAGTGGCGGCCTGCGGGCCTTGGTCGAGGTTGCCTCGGGTGAGTAACGGCCAACGCACCGGGTCGCCGACTATCTTTGGCGAATCGGGCAGCCCGGCAGCGCGCAGCATATCCTTGAGCAGAAGGTACGCAGGGTCGCGGCTCTGGAATGCTTCGCCTGTGGGCAGCTCGACCAGCAGCAGGCAGCGCCCCGCGCGCAGCAGCTGCAGGGCGAAACGCGGCGGCGGCACTGCTGCCACAGCAGCTTCGATGTTTTTTACCGCCTCTTGCGCTTTGACTTTGGGCTGTGCCGGCGCAGGGCGTGGGATTTCGACTTTCGCCACTTTTGGGCGCAGCGCTTCAATGGGCGCTCGGCCAGGGGCGGCCGTGGCCGGCTCGCGCTCCGCTTGAACCTCGGCCGCAGGCTCAGGCTCGATGAGAAGCGCTGGGCGCGAGGGCGCGGCGAAGGGTAGCTCGGCACGGGGCAGCCATTGCACGATCTGCATGGCATCGAGATAAGCGCGACGGCGGGGTTCGGTCAGCACAAGGCGGGCATCGGTCAGCGAACGAGGCGGTATTCTAACCGCGAAAGCCGTTGCCGCGCATGGCGGCCGATCAGCAACACGGCCTTGGGCGCGCCGATGCAGTACAATCGGCCCTTTTTCTGGCAACGAGTCGCCCCCATGATCGAACCCAAGCGCGTGCTGCGCGCCCTTGCCGAACACTGGGCCTTGCTGGAGCCACTGTGCGAGCACTTCGACCAGGGCACGCTGAGCCTGACAGAGCTTCGCCTGCAACTGGCGCGCCAGCAGGTAGACAGCACGCCCCAGGACATTACCGCTCTGCTGGATGTGTGGATCCGCCTGGATATCCTGGTGCCGGTGGCCAAAAGCCCCAACCGCTTCGAGCTTAACGCGCAGATCCACGACTTCCTGGCCTACCTGCGCCATGAGCACCGCTTGGGCCTGTGCCTGGAAATCGAAGCCTACCTGCGCCACCTGGAACGGTTGGCCGGGCATATCCAGGAAGCCTTCGACAACCGCGACGGCAATGACCTGGCACGCCAGCTGCGCCTGCTCGACATGCGGGTGCGTGATGTACTCAAAAAGCTCGGCAACGACGAACAAGCGCTAGTGGCGGTGGCCGAGCGCGCCAAAACCAGTGACCGGCAGATCCCGCTGCGCCAGCGTTACGCTGAAGTGCTTGCCACCTGGGACGAATACGTCGAGCCCATGATCCAGTTGGTAAATGCCGACGGGGCGTTCGAGCAAGGCGTTCGCAAGGTCGAGAACGTGCTGCTTCGCCTGATGGGCGAGCAGCAGCGCCTGGGCCACCTGGTAGATGACGACATGCTGGTGCGCACGCATGCGCGCATCCTTGAAATGCAGACCCACGCCCAGCTCACCCTGCGGCGGGCTCGCGAGCTGCTGTTGCCGCTGCGCGAAGAGGCGCGCCGGCACAACGCCGTGACGCGCGGCGCCGCATTGGCACTCTCGGCCATCCGGCGCAAGGGCCTGGACGCAGTGCCACAGGCAGCCATGCCGCTGTTTACCCGGCCGCAGAGCAACTTTCTTGGCAACGCCAGCCAGGTGGAGGCCTATGTTTACGCCCTGGCCCGCTTCGAGTCCAAACCCGCGCGCTTTCCCAAGGCCCATCGCGCGCCAGGCCGCGGCGAGCCGGCGCGTGCACCACGCACCGTGCGCGAGATGCTTGAGCGCTGCGAAGACGCCCTGCCCCTGCCCGACCTGATGGCCTGGTTGCTGGAGCAGGAACCTGAAGGCGCCACTGACGAGCTGTTGTACTGGTTCTCACGCCTGTCCCGCGAGAAGCGCTTCGCCCGCCACCGCCTGGAGCGCCAGGATTATTTCACCCGCGAGCATCAGGTCAGCCTGCGCTCCTACGCGCTGCAGTCCCCGGCGGACGCAGCGGCCGAACCTCAAGCGAGCCCTGCCCATGCAACTTGATCTTTCCGAACTGACTCAGCTTGCACCGATTTTTCGCGAGCTGTTCAAAGGCTTCCACATCAGCCGCCGTGACGCGGAGCTGTATGCCCAATTGTCCAACTGCCAGGACCAGTACCGCGGCCTGTTCAAAGCCATGGGCTTCGAGCTGGTGTGCGACACCCGTGGGTTCTACTATTTCGTGCCGGAAATCACCGCAGCACAGGTGAACAAGACCGCGCAGCGCCTCTCACTGTTTACCTTCATCCTGGTCGAGCACCTGGCTGACCAGGGCCGTGACCCGCTGGCCGTGCTCGACGGTGGCAGTTTGGGCCGCGAAGAGCTTCCCTCGCTGCTGGACAAGTACCGCGACCTGTTTCTTCAGGCCGAAGTGCAGACCCAGGAAGAGCTGGAAGAAAAGGTGATGCGGCGCATGACCCAACTGGGCTTCGCCAGTGAAGAGAACGGTGTTTATCGCTTCCTGCCGCCCATGCACCGCTTCCTTGATGTCTGCCTGGCCGTACAACAGGACCGGGACCTGGCCGCCAGCGTGCACAGCCACTTGCCGCTGCCGGTTCCGGAAATGCTGCCCAGCGAAGAAGACACTGCCATAGCGCACACGGATGACCCCCTGGACCTTACCCCCTTTTCCGATGATGAAACGGAAGAACAGGCTTTGGCCCGCGCCATTGCCCAGGAACAACAGGAGATCGACGCATGAGCCAGGAACGCTACGGCATCCGCCGTTTCGCCCTGCTGAATACCGCAGGCTACAGCCTGGGGTTGTTCCCTCTGGAAGAGCCGCTGTCGGTGTATGGCGCCAACAACCTGGGCAAGAGTGCCTCGATCAACGCCTTGCAGTTTCCGATCCTGGCGCGCATGTCCGACATGGCTTTCGGCAAGTACAGCCTGGAGCAGTCGCGGCGGTTCTATTTCGCTACCGACACCAGCTACATCCTCTGCGAAGTGATGCTGCCCCATGGGCCGCATGTAATCGGCTGCGTGGGCCGGGGCCCGGGCGGTGGTTTCGGCCACCAATTCTTCGCTTATGCCGGTGAGCTGGACCTGGCTCATTACCAGAAGGATGACACCTGCCTGCGCCAGAAGGCGCTGTTTGCCAATCTCGAGCAGGCGGGGTTGAAGGCCTATGAGCTCAAGCCCGACGAACTGCGCCGCTTGCTTGTGGGGGGGCATACGTCGATTCCCCTGGACATGACGCTGATCCCTTTGCGCTCGACCAGCGAGCAGAGCTTGAAGACTTTCCGCGCGCTGTTCATCAACCTGCTGCACATGCGGGAAATCACCGCGGCCAAACTCAAGCAGCTGTTCCTCGATGCATTCGAGCACAGCTTGCGCTCCGGCAGCGTCGACTACATCGCAGCCTGCGAAGAAGCCTTCCGCGATGTACGCCGCATGGAAGCCGATTACACCGCATTGGTTACCGCCGGCCCATTGGTTGAGGCATTGGCCAATGGCGTCGCCCAGCGTGACGTGCTGCGCGGCAAGCTGCACCGCTTGTCTCCATTGCTCGACAGCCTACTGGGCACTTGGCAGGAATATTCCGGGGGGCGCAAAGAAGAGCTGGTGATCCAGGCAGAGCATTATCGCCACGAACAGGATGCGCTTCAGGATGAGCAACGCGGTGGCACCCAGGAGCTGATGCGGCTGGAGCGCGAGATCACCGGTATCCAGCGCTGGCTGGGTGAGCTGGCGGTGCTGAAGAATCGTTTTGCCCTGGTCGAAGACGTCAAGGTGCTCGAACAGCAACTGCTTGCCGCCAAGGATGCGCACGACGAACTGGCCGGTGCGCTGGCGCAGTCGCGCCAGTTCAGCAGCGAAGACCTGGATGAGCGCCTCAGAGAGCTGGAGCGCCGCCTCAAGTCGGTGAAACAGCAACTCGAGCACGCCGACAACAACAGCTATGCACGCCTGCGCGAGGAATTCTCGCAGCAGGATGTCGAGCGGTTGATGCGCTTGTTCAATGGCGCACTGTTCAGCCTACCGCTAGGGCAGGATGGTATTGCACTGGACGACAGCGACGCTTGGGTGCAGTCGATTGAGGCAGTGCTGGATCGCTTCAAAGGCGAGCGCTTCGAATTGCCGGGGCTGTCGATCGATTTGTCCCACATCGAGCCGCCTGCGCTTCAGGCTCTGGCTGATCGCGCGGCGCTGCGTGACCAGAAAGAGCGCCTGGAAAAAGAGCTGCGCCAGCTCAAGACACAGCAGGCCGTGGCGGCGGACCGCGCGGCGAGCAAGGCGCAAAGCGACGCGCTCTACCAGCAGGTGCTGGACGCCCAAAAGGCCCTGGAAGACTTCCGCCGCACCCAGACGCTCAGTGCGGAGGAGGCGGAAAAACTGCAGCAGCTGGCGCAGATGGAAGAAGCTCAGGATGGCCTGAAGCGAGCCAGCGACGCCTTTGCCGAGCGGGTGCAGCAGCTGTCTGCCAAGCTGCAACTGGTGGGCCGGCAGATCGCCGACCTCGAAGCGCAACAGCGCACGCTCGAAGATGCACTGCGCCGGCGCCAATTGCTGCCTGCGGACCTGCCATTCGGCACGCCGTGGATGGAACCGGTCGATGATTCCATGGATAACCTGCTGCCGCTGCTTCATGACTATCAGGACAGCTGGCAAAGCCTGCTGCGGGTCGATGGCCAGATCGAAGCCCTCTATGCGCAGGTACGGCTCAAAGGCG
This sequence comes from Pseudomonas sp. URIL14HWK12:I12, assembly GCF_003097135.1. Lineage (GTDB taxonomy): Bacteria > Pseudomonadota > Gammaproteobacteria > Pseudomonadales > Pseudomonadaceae > Aquipseudomonas. The sequence continues at coordinate 3,032 of NZ_QEQL01000002.1, read as the reverse complement.
TGGCGAAGTTCGACAGCGAAGAAGATCACGAGCGCCGCCTGCAACTGCTGATCAACGCTTACGCTCACCGCCAGGATGAAGCGCTGACCCTGGGCAAGGCACGCCGCGCGGCGGTCACCGATATTGCCCGAACGCTGCGCAACATCCGCAGCGATTACGACAGCCTTGAGCACCAACTGGCGCTGTTCAATCGCGAGATCAACCGCAAGCAGGTATCGAACCTTCAGAGCTTCCGTATCGTGTTGGCGCCCAACAAGGAAGCGCTCAAGCATATCGATCAGATCATCCACAGCGCGGGCCAATATGAAGAAGGCGAAACGCTTTCAGTATTCGACCTGAGCCAAAGTGCCGAGCAGGACAACAAGAACGAGGAAGCCAAGGAATACCTCGCTCGCCTGGTTGCGGCCAACCATAACCAGTTGGGCCTCAAGGACCTGTTCGAACTGGCATTCGAGATCACCAAGGTCGGAGGCCAGCCGGTGATCCACACCGACATCGACGGTGCGGCATCCAATGGCACCACCATGACGATCAAGGCGCTGACCAACATGTACCTGTTGCTGCACCTGATGGACCGTGAGCAAGCGGGCCGTGTGCGCTTGCCGTACTACCTGGACGAAGCTGCCGACATCGATGAACGTAACCAGGCGGCCCTGCTGGAAACCAGCCTCCAATTGGGCTTCACGCCTATCCTTGCGAGCGTGAAACCGCAGGTATCGGCCAAGGTTGCTATCGATTTGGAAGGGGGCAGCGGGCCTAATGGCATCTATATCGACGAGGCGGACTGGAAGTACATCAGCCGGTTGGATCGGGTAAACGCTGTTAATAATCCTGTGGCGGAGGATGAGCTGGTTTAAGCATTTCCGGCCGTTCAAGAAAACCGCATGGTCTTGCAGCCATGCGGTTTTTTTGTATCTTCCACAAGGCTGGCGTCAGTGCTCCATCAGCGTGCCAATACCCTCGGGCTTGTCATGTATGCCGAAACGGTCCACAAGCGTTGAGGTCGCCTGGTTCATCCCGATCACATCCACCTGCATGCCTTCGCGACGAAGCTTGAGCACTATCTTGTCTAGCGCAGCCACAGCCGTGATGTCCCAGAAATGAGCTTCACGCAGGTCAATGGTGAGGGTGTCCAGTCGCTCCTTGAGATCGAAAGCGCTGGAGAACCTGTCTGCCGAACCAAAGAACACCTGGCCAGTGACATAGTACGTACGGTGAGCATTTTCAGGGTCCCGCTTGGAAGCCACTTCAAGGTAATGGCCGATTTTGTTGGCGAAGAACATCGCTGCCAGTAATGTGCCGGCGACTACCCCAAATGCAAGATTATGAGTCGCGACCACGACCACCACGGTGACAAGCATCACGATGTTGGTTGAGAGCGGGTACTGCTTCAGATTGCGGATCGATCCCCAGCTGAAGGTGCTGATAGATACCATGATCATCACGGCGACCAACGCCGCCATCGGTATCCGGGCCAACCAGTCGCCCAGGAAGATCATCATGATCAGCAGGGAAAGCCCGGCAGACAGGGTAGAGAGGCGGGTGCGGCCGCCGGATTTAACGTTGATCATCGATTGGCCAATCATTGCGCAGCCTGCCATGCCCCCTATAAGACTGCTTGCGATATTGGCAAGCCCTTGACCTTTGCATTCACGGTTCTTGTCGCTAGAGGTGTCGGTGAGGTCATCCACGATGGTTGCAGTCATCATGGACTCCAGCAGCCCTACCACAGCCAGAGCCGCTGAGTAAGGAAGCACGATCAGCAGGGTCTGCAGATTCAGCGGCACGTTTGGCCACATGAAAATCGGCAGACTGTTCGGCAAGGCGCCCATATCCCCTACCGTATGAATGTTCAGCCCCATATATATCGAGATGGCGGTGAGGACGATGATGCACACCAGCGGCGATGGCAATAGTTTGCCCACCACCGGTAGTCGAGGAAACAGATAAATGATTGTGAGGCCGCCCGCCGTCAGGGCGTAAACCGGCCAAGTGACACCGGTCAACTCGGGTAACTGCGCCATGAAAATCAGGATAGCCAAGGCATTCACAAAACCGGTCACAACCGAGCGTGATACGAAGCGCATCAGCGCTCCCAACCGCAGATAACCTGCTGCTATTTGCAACACGCCGCACAACAGGGAGGCAGCAAGCAGGTATTGAAGGCCATGATCCTTGACCAAGTTCACCATCAGCAGGGCCATGGCGCCCGTGGCGGCAGATATCATTGCAGGCCGACCGCCGGCGAAGGCAATGACCGTACAAATACAGAACGAGGCATAAAGGCCAACTTTGGGATCAACCCCGGCGATAATCGAGAAGGCGATGGCCTCGGGAATAAGGGCCAGGGCAACGACGAGGCCCGCGAGGACGTCAGCCCGGACGTTAGATAGCCAGGCAGCTTTGATCTTTTCAAGCATGGATTCACCCATAGCAGACACGGCACAAAGCGCAGCGGCAGGCACTGAGCAATGCAGGTGCTTCTGTCTTCAATTCAGTGGGGGGCAGCGGCGTCCGAAACAGGCGCAGCAGAAGTTAACCGCGACTAGGTGGCGATTAGGGTGTTGCGAGGGGGCGTAGCGCTATGGCGGCGTAGGCAGCCAGTGGGTGCAGGACAAAAGTATTTCCTTCAAGGCGGCAGAAAAGGACTTCGGGATAATACCCGCGATGGACTCAGGCTTACAACCGCTCCTGGATGAACTGCGCGGTTGCACAGCAATCCCCTTCCGCTGAAAAGACAAAACCCCAATCGTTTTCACGATTGGGGTTCTGCGGGTTTGAATCTTGACGATGACCTACTCTCACATGGGGAAACCCCACACTACCATCGGCGATGCGTCGTTTCACTACTGAGTTCGGGATGGGATCAGGTGGTTCCAACGCTCTATGGTCGTCAAGAAATTCGGTAGCTGCCGCGCCTAGGCGTTGCAGCGAATTCAGGTATGTGATGTTTGTGCGTATCTGGCGAATTTTCGGCTGTGTCGCTTCACCACCGCATCTGCTCTGGGCAGATTGCTTGGGTGTTATATGGT
>NZ_QEQL01000001.1 GCF_003097135.1 Pseudomonas sp. URIL14HWK12:I12 | reverse complement strand
GTTCCGGTGGCCGGCGTCGATCACGGCGTGACCATCGTTGGCCTGGACAACAAAGGCCCCGAGCACTCCGTCAACGAAGCGAACCTGCCCAACGGCACCGACCCCAATGCCGACGCGCTGACCGTGAAGGGCAGTTTCAACATCGATGCCAAGGACGGGCTGAGTTCGCTGACCATCGACGGCGTGCAGATCATCAGCAACGACGCGCTGGTGGGTACCTCGGTGGTCGGGCAGGACGGCAACACCCTGACCATCACCGGCTACGACGCGGCCACCCAGACCCTGAGCTACAGCTACACCCTGAGCGAAGCCCAGCAGAACCTGGGCAAGGCCGATCAAGCGCTGTACGAAGACTTCAAGGTCGTGGCTACCGACCCACAAGGCCAGAGCGACCTGGCCTGGCTGAATGTGCAGATCGTCGATGACGCCCCGATTGCCAAGCCGGACTTCGCCACTGTCTCGGATCACAACACCCGCATCAGTGGCAGTGTCTTGACCAATGATCTGATCGGTGCCGACAGCAACGAGCGGCCTGTCACCGCCCAGTCCAACGTTCAAGGTATCTATGGCACGCTGAATCTGAACAGCGACGGCACTTACACCTACGCGCTGAACACCGACAGCGCCGCTTACAAGGCAATCGTGCCTGGCCAACATGCCGAAGAACATTTCCAGTATCAGATCACCGATGGCGACGGCGATTCCGCGACCTCCTGGCTCAACATCCAGGTCAACAACCTCGTCGACCCCATTACCCTGAACATCGCTCAGGACACACTGACCGTTCAGGAAAGCGCGCTGCCTGGCGGTAGTCACGAGAACAGCGATGGCCGAACCGTTGACAGTACTTTCAAGGTCGAGGCCGCCGATGGTGTGCAGAACCTGACGGTAGGCGGGGTTGAGGTGGTCAAGAACGGCCAGGTCGTGATCGACCAGAACGGCGCGTCGGCCAAAACCGATCACGGCACCTTTACGGTCACTGGCTACTCCGACGGCACCGTGTACTACAAGTACACGCTTGAGAAAGCGGCTGACCACGCGGCGGGCCAGGGCGCCAATACCTTGGACGACAATATCTCCATTGCTGCCGAGAGCCGTGGGGGCGAAAAGACCACAGGCGAGCTGCACATGCGCATCGTTGACGATGTGCCCAGTGCAAGCCATGACGCCCCGACCCTGGATGTGCAGAACGCCGGTACCAACCTGATGCTGGTGCTCGATACTTCCAACAGCATGAATGGCCCCAGCAAGGTCGGTGACCTGTCGCGTCTGGATTTCGCCAAGCAGGCCATCGACACACTGATCGGTCAATACAGCGACCTGGGCGATGTGCGGGTTCAGATCGTGACGTTCAACACCTACGCCAACCAGCTTGAGTCGCACTGGATGACCGCCGACCAAGCGCGTGCGGCGCTCAATGACATCACCGCCTCAGGTGGCACCAACTACGACTACGCCCTGGACAAGGCCAGCTCGGCCTGGAGTGCGCCGGGTGCCCTGGCGAGCGGCCAGAACGTCAGCTACTTCCTTTCCGACGGCAACCCGACCCTTTCTGACCAGCAGCCACTGCCGGTTACAGGTGTGCAGAACGGCCGTGAGACCGAGCCGGGCGTGGGTGACGGCATCAGTGCAGCCGAAGCTCAGAGCTGGGAAGGTTTCCTGCGTGACCACAACATCAAATCCTACGCCATCGGCATGGGCCCGAGCCTGGACACCCAATACCTTGACCCGATCGCATATGACGGCGTACGCGGGCAGAACACTGACGCGCAATGGGCACGCAACCTGAGCGACCTGCCCGATGCGTTGGCTGGCACCGTCACCAGTGCGCCGGTCAGCGGTTCGCTGGTGGGCGAAGGGGGCTTTGGTGCCGACGGCGGCCACGTCAGCACGCTGAGCGTGGACGGTGTGACCTGGACCTACGCTCCAGCCAACGGCCGAGAGCTTGGCAGCGTTCAGGCCAGCGACCCTAACGCGAAGTACAGCTTCAACCCCGCCAGTGGTGAGCTCACCATCAGCACCGCCCACTCCGGTGAACTGACGGTCAACCTCAACACCGGTGCCTACCAGTACGCCCTGCAGAACGGCAACGCTGGCGGCTACCGCGAGAACATCACGTTCACCCTGGAAGACAACGATCGCGATACGGCCAGCTCTTCACTGGTGGTCAATGTCAAGGCTGCAGCGGAGGCCGATTTCACCGCCACAAGCGTGAACCGGCTGCGAGTGCTGGATGACGCCCGCGCGATCGAGCGCTCGGACTTTCACGCCAATACGGCCATCCTGCTGGCCACGGTACTGGTGGCGGGGACCCTGGGCACCGCGGAAAACGGCCGCTTGAGCGACGCACTCACCGTGTCGCTGCGCAAGGGCGAAACCCTGGACGTCAGCCAGCAGGACGGCAAGAAAGTCAGCGTGAGCTGGGCCGATAGCGATGGCGTGTATCACGCGTTGGGCAAGGACGGTTTCACCGCCGACCACGATGGTCAGTATCACATCAAGGTTACCGAGGCGCCGGCCGTGGCCGCGCGTGGCCAGGATAGCGACTACAGCCTCAAGCTGGGCTTGCATTACGGCCAGCCGCAGGTGGAAACCCACGCGCTGCAAGTCACCCACGCCGAGGTGCAGACGGCCGAGCACACCAGCCACGCTCGTGTCGCCGTAGCCCATGCAAGCGAACAGGCCGTAGCCGAAAACACCCCCGCCAAAGAGGCCGCTGGCAAAGCGGACCATCAGAACCTGGGCACCCTTCTGGGGGATGAACATGAGCAGCCATTGTTCGGCAGCGACCAGGCCCAGCCGCAGGATGGCAAGGGGCACGAGGTGGTGGTTGCCGGTGCTGGGCACGAGGTGCTCAGCGGCGGTGCCGGGGCCAATACTTTCGCCTGGGAGCCCGGCAGCAACGGCCATGACGTAGTGACCAACTTCAAGCCAGGCGTGGATACGCTCGACCTCAGCCAGCTGCTGGGCGATGTCGCCAAGAACGGCTCATTGGATGACTTCTTCAAAGTGACCCAAACCGGCAAGGGCGATGATGTCAGCAGCACCTTGATCGTCGGCAAGGGCAGCAACGCCCAGTCCATCGAGCTTGACCATGTGAACCTCGCCGAGCAGTACCATGCCAGCACTCAAGCCGACGGCAACCATGGCTTGGTGGTCAGCGCTCACGATGTCATCAATGGGCTGCTGGGCGACCATTCGCTCAAGGTCGAGGCGTCGTAATTCCCCGGCATGAGGCTAAAAATGGGCGGCAGCTGTCATGAGGCTGCCCATTTGGCCGCTGTATGATGGCTTTGAGGCTGCCTGAATAGCGGCAGCCGTTCTTCTTGATGCCACCACATCGCGCGCTCGAGCATTTGCTGATACGCTCGATGACGCCTAACGCCAGCTCCGTGGGAGCCCCCAATGCCCAATTCGACTCGCGCCTGCCCGGTAGTGTTTCCGCACTCGGCGCGCGCCTCCCGCGACCCTATGTCGGACATCGAGTTGTTGCACAGCATCAGTGTGGCTCTTATCGGTGAACAGGATCGCGAGGCACTGTATGGCAAGATCGTCGATGCGGCGGTAGCCATCACGGGGTCTCATTTCGGCACGATGCAGCTGTTGTGCGTAAAGGGCGACGAGCCGAGCCATGATGGCCAGCTGCAGTTGCTTTACTCCCATGGGCTATCCCCTGAGGCTATCGAGCTCTGGCAGTGGGTCGACCCCGGCGCACGCAGCAGTTGCACCCAGGCTTTGATCCTGCGCGAGCGTGTGATCATCCCGGATTTCGAACAATGGCCGGGCATCGCTGGCACGCAAGACCTTGCGGCATTTCGCCTGGCCGGTATCCGTTCTGCTCAAACCACGCCGTTGATGAGCCGTAACGGTCAACTGCTGGGCATGATTTCTACCCATTGGCGCGAGCCTCATCACCCCAGCGAGCGCGACTTGCGCCTGCTCGACATCCTGGCGCGCCAGGCGGCCGACCTGCTAGAGCGTACGGCCGCCGAGCAAGCGTTACGCCAATTCAATGAAAACCTCGAACGGCGTGTTATGGAGCGTACCGCTGAACTGCTGCAGGCCGAGGAGAAACTGCGCCAATCGCAGAAAATGGAAGCGGTCGGTCAGCTCACAGGTGGCCTGGCCCACGACTTCAACAACCTGCTTGCGGGCATTTCCGGGGCGTTGGGGATGATGGAGCGACGTATCGAGCAGGGCCGGCCCGATGACCTGGGCAAGTACCTGGTGGCCGCGCAGGGCGCGACTCAGCGTGCCGCCTCGCTTACCCACAGGCTGCTGGCGTTTTCACGTAGGCAGGCGCTCGACCCAAGGCCTACCGACGTCAATGCGCTGATGCATGGGATGGTGGAGTTGGTGCAGCGCACCGTCGGTGGGCGGATTCTGGTCAAAACCGAGGCGGCTGACGCGCTCTGGCTGGTGCGGGTGGATGCGGGCCAACTGGAAAACGCTTTGTTGAATCTCTGCATCAATGCCCGCGACGCAATGCCTGAAGGCGGGCACATGACCCTTCGCACGCGCAACCGGTGGGTCAACGCGCACGTCGACGACAACGCAGGCCTGGCGACGGGTGAATACCTGTGCCTGAGCGTGACCGACACCGGCACCGGTATCGCTCCTGAGATTCTGGCGCGCGTGTTCGAGCCCTTCTTCACCACCAAGCCGGTGGGGCAGGGCACAGGCCTTGGGCTGTCGATGATCTATGGCTTCGCCCAGCAGTCAGGGGGTGGGGTACGCATTGCCTCGGTGCTGGGGCAGGGCACTGAGGTGTCGATCTACCTGCCGCGCTGCCAGGCGTCGGTGGCTGCCGACGCCTGCCCTGACCTGGTAGGCGAAGCGTCGAACGATGCCGTTACCGAGCCGCGGCAACTCATGAACCTCTAGCCTGGCAGGCTGCCGGTCACCGCCGCCCCGTCGGGCGGGCGGTTCGAAATCAATGGTGGCGGGGTTTGAGCAGCGCGGGTTTTTCATCCGGGGCGTGGCTGATCAGGTAGAGGCCGGTGAGGATCTCCGGGATCTGCACGATCATTTCGTCGAGCAGGTCGGCATCGCGGGCAATGTCGGCGAATTCGGGTTGTTCGTCGAACAAGCCCGAGGCAGCCATGATCGGCAGCAGCAGCTCGCTCACTTCATCCTCGGCGGTATCGAACCACGCGGCCTCGCGCAGGAACACACCTTCCATGAACCCGATGCACCAGCCGCGCAGGTCCGACTCGTCGGGCTCATCGCCCAGGTCGAGGTCGCATGGCAGCTCGAATTCCTCGTCGCTGGCCAGCTGGCGGGCGATGTGGGCCTTCAGGGCTACCAGGGTCGTTTCGACCTCTACGTGCTGGGCCTCGCTGCTGTAGTGAGGCTCTTCAGCAAACAGTGCGTCGATCCACTCACGCTCCGGCACCGGCTCGGCGCAGATCGACAATGCCGTGAGGTAGCCATGAGTGGCGATGTAGTCCAGCGCTTCCTCGTGCAGGTCGTCGGCGTCGAGAAAGGCTTGCAGGCGTGTAAGTTGCTCAGCGAAGGACATTGAGGTGGCTACCTTGGGGGTGGGAACAAAGGGTAATTCTAGGCCCTGCATGGGCATTAGCGCCAGCGGCCGGACCAATACGCCCGGCTGGGGTATACTGCCGCCTCCAACGCCTGGCTCATCCGCGGTTACGTTTTAGCTGCGGCGCCTTGCGTTTTCTCATCCACACTTCGCGGCGAGTGTTTCCAGGGGGTCAGAGGTTACGATGCACGAACAGGCACTGCGCGTTCTCAAGGATGTATTCGGCTATGACAGCTTCCGGGGCCGTCAGGGCGAAATCATCGAGCGCGTAGCCAAGGGGGGCGACGCGCTGGTACTGATGCCCACCGGCGGCGGCAAGTCGCTGTGCTATCAGGTGCCGGGCTTGCTGCGTACCGGCCTGGCGGTCATCGTTTCGCCACTGATCGCCCTGATGGACGACCAGGTCGCCACCCTAGACGAGCTCGGCGTAGCAGCGGCGGCGCTGAATTCCACGCTCGATGCCGAGCAGCAGCGCCAGTTGGCCGTTCGGCTCCGCCAGGGCGAGATCAAGATGCTCTACCTGGCACCCGAGCGGCTGGTGCAGCCGCGCATGCTCAGTTTTTTGCAGCAACTGGACATCGCCCTGTTCGCCATCGACGAAGCGCATTGCGTATCGCAGTGGGGCCATGACTTTCGCCCCGAATACCTCGAGCTGGGCCGCCTGGCCGAATTGTTTCCCGATGTGCCACGCATCGCGTTGACCGCCACGGCCGACAAACGCACCCGCGAGGAAATCGTCAATCGGCTTCACCTGCATGACGCCGAAAGGTTTCTGTCGAGCTTCGACCGGCCCAATATCTTCTACCGCATCCTGCCCAAAGAGCAGCCGCGCAAGCAGTTGCTCAGTTTCCTTGCCCAGCGCAAGGGCGACGCTGGCATCGTTTATTGCCTTTCACGCAAGAAGGTCGACGATATCGCGGCCTTCCTGTGCGAGCAGGGCTACCCGGCGCTGCCTTATCATGCAGGGCTGCCCGCTGACCTGCGTGCCTTCCATCAGAAGCGCTTCCTCAACGAGGAAGGGCTGATCATGGTGGCCACCATTGCTTTCGGTATGGGCATCGACAAACCGAACGTGCGGTTCGTCGCGCACATGGACCTGCCCAAATCGCTGGAAGCCTACTACCAGGAAACCGGCCGCGCAGGTCGCGATGGCCTGCCTGCCGACGCCTGGATGGCTTATGGCCTTCAGGATGTGCTGATGCTCAAGCAGATGATGCAGAACTCCGAAGGAGACGAGCGCCATAAGCGTGTTGAGCAGCACAAGCTCGACGCCATGCTAGCCCTGTGTGAAGAGACGCGCTGCCGGCGCCAGGCGATGCTGGCCTATTTCGACGAAGTGCTGCCCGAACCGTGCGGCCACTGCGACAACTGCATCGACGGCGTGCAAACCTGGAATGCTACCGAGCCTGCGCGCCAGGCGCTGTCGGCGGTGTACCGTACCGGCCAGCGCTACGGTGTAGGCCATCTGGTCGATGTACTGCTGGGCAAAGACAACGACAAGGTGCGCCAAGCCGGCCATCAGCAATTGGCGGTGTTCGGGGTAGGCAAAGAGATGGCCGATGCCGAGTGGCGAACGCTCTTTCGCCAGTTGGTAGCCCGCGGCCTGGCCGATATCGACCTGGAAGGCTTCGGAGGCTTGCGCCTGACCGAAGCCTGCCGCCCGCTGCTGCGCGGCGAACAGGAGCTGGAGCTGCGCCGCGATACCAAGCCGCAAGTGGCCGCTCGCTCCAGCGGTGGCGGCAGCCCCGCGAGCCAGCTGGTGCGGGGCGAGGAGCGCGAGCAGTGGGAGGCGCTGCGGGCCTTGCGCAGGCGCCTGGCCGAAGAGCACAAGGTGCCGCCCTATGTCATCTTCCCCGACTCGACCTTGCTCGAAATGCTGCGTAGCCAGCCACGCGACCTAGGCGACATGGCCCAGGTGAGCGGCGTCGGTGCGCGCAAGCTCGAGCGTTACGGGCAGGCCTTCCTGGAAGTGCTGGCCGGGGGGCAAGCGCCATCGGCCTCGGCTTCGCCCACCGACCTGCGCCACGAATTGGTGAGCCTGGCGCGGGCGGGCATGACGCCAGCGCAGATCGCCGGCCAGCTCAAGTGCACCGAAAAGAACGTCTACAGCCTGCTCGCCGAGCTCATCGGCGAGCAACAGCTGTCGCTTGAGCAAGCACTGGACTTGCCCGAGGAGCTGCTCATGGAGCTGCAGGATGCTTTCCTCGATGGTGAGGGTGAGCTCCCCTCGGTCAGTGAGGTCCAGCCGCTGTTCGCCGGGCGCGTGCCCGATGGCGTGCTGCACTGCGTGCGTGCGGCACTGCAGGCTGAATTCCAGCTGTAGCCTGCCGGAACAGGCAGCTTGCAGCTTGGCATGGGTCATGCTTAGCTCACTAACAAATTATTCGAACGTGTCTTTCTGAACCGTGGGTTTTTTATGCCGTTGAACGATCAACACCGTTTCGGTACTCAATTGGCGCAGCTGTCCCGTGCGTGGCGTGGCGAGCTGGACCGGCGCCTGGCTGGGCTGGGGTTATCCCAGGCACGTTGGCTTGTATTGCTGCACCTGGCGCGTTTTACCGAGGCCCCCACTCAGCGCGAGCTCGCCAAGAGTGTAGGGGTCGAGGGCCCGACTTTGGCCAGGCTTCTCGACAGCCTGGAGAGCCAGGGGCTGGTTCAGCGCCTGGCCGTGCAGGAAGACCGCCGAGCCAAGAAGATCATGCTCAGCCAGGTAGCGATGCCGTTGATCGACCAGATCGAAGCGATCGCCCAGGCGTTGCGTGCCGAGCTCTTCGACGGGGTGGGTGATGAGGAACTGCGAATAGCGATGGCTGTGCACGCCAAGGTGCTGGCCAACCTCGAAAAGAAATCCTGAGGTGTGCGCTTTGAGAATGATCGGCTGCAAGCTATAACGATGTTACCGGTAGCAGTATTTCCCAAGGGATGCTCATGCACATGCGTTTCACGCCCACACCCAGGTTGGCCCTGCGCCTTCTGAAGGCTTCCTGCCTCGCCGCTGCCGTGGCGTTACCAGGCATGGCCAATGCGCTTGGGCTGGGGAACATCAGCTTGCACTCTGGGCTGAACCAGCCTTTCAATGCTGATATCGAGCTGCTCGACGTTGCAGGGCTGGGGCCTGAAGACATGCGGGTCGGGCTGGCATCGCCACAGGCATTCGCCAACGCTGGGCTGGACCGCCCGTTTTTCCTCTCCGATCTGAGCTTCACCCCAGTTTTCCGCAATGGGCGCGCGTTCATCCACGTGGCCTCGACCAAGGCGGTGGTTGAACCGTATCTGAGCTTCGTTGTGCAGGTCGACAGGCCCAGCGGCCAGCTGCTGCGCGGTTATACCCTGCTGATCGATCCGCCGGGTGCGGTAGCCCTTGCACCGGCGCAAATTCCGAGCCCTGGCAGCCGCCAGGCCGCTGACGTAACACCCGTGCCGCCTGTGCAGGCTAAGCCGGCTGCGCCGGCCGCCGAGCGTGCTCGGCCGTCAGCTACCGAAGGCAAGCGCTACGTTGTGCAGAAGGGCGATACGTTGTGGACGATCACCCAGCGCCTGGTCACTGCCGGTACGCCAACGCCCCCTAACGAGCTGGCTCGCGACCTGCGGGCCTTGAACCCCAGCCGTGGCCCGCTCAAGGCTGGCCAGGCCCTCCTGCTACCTGATGTTGCAGTGTTGCCGCAAGCCCCTTCGCCCGCAGAGGCTGCCTCGACCGGGGATAAAACGGCCCCCGCACCGCCAGCGCCCGCCCCGGATATGGCCGCGAGCGTACTCAACCAACAATTGCAGCAGAACCTGGACAACCTGCAAAACCAGGTCAAGAGCCTGCAGAGCGACCTGGCGAGCCGCGACCAGCATATCGATGAGTTGCAAAATCAATTGAGCGGCAGCAAACCGCCAGCCTCGCAACCTCCTGCAGCACCTGCTCAGCCGGCGCCAACCGCCTCGCCTGCGGCTCCCGTTTCGGCTCCCGGTTCGGTGCCGAGTTCGGCTCCCTCAAAGCCCGCCCCGGCGGCACCTGTGGTGGTCTCAGAACCGGTGATGGCCGAGGACGACAGCTGGATGTACCAAGTCGCGGCACTGGTAGCGGTCGCGCTGCTGCTGGGCTTGCTGCTATGGCGGCGGCGCACCGCAAAGGCGCCCAAAGGCGTGGTAGTGGCCGAACACCCCACGGCGCCGCAGCCCTACAGGGGGCCCGCCGTGGCTGCAACGGCTGCGCTGGAAGAAGACGATGACCTTCAGGAAACGCCCGTGGCACCCGGCCCGGCCCCTGCTCGCAAGTCGCCGCCAGCCACCGACGCGCTCGACGGCGCCAGCATCTATATTGCCTACGGGCGCTTCAACGAAGCGCTGGGTATCCTGCGCGAAGGCGTCAAGCGTGAGCCCGGGCGCATGGACCTGCGCCTTCGGATCCTCGAAGTGCTCGCGATGCAGGGTGATACCGCGGCCTATGTCGACGAGGATCGCCAGCTGCGCGGGCATGGTGTGCCTGCCCACGAGCTCGACCAGGTTCGCGAGCGCTATCCCAAGATCGCCCTGGCATTGGCTGCCACTGCTGCGGCAGCCGCTACTGCAAGCACGGCCCAGGCTGAACCACCGCAACCTGAGCCTGCTCGGCACGTGATGCCCGAGCCACCCGCTGCTGCAGCCGAGCTGCCACTGGATCTCGAACTCAGCGACTTGCCGGACCTTTCGGACCTTGAGCCGCCTGTCGATCCCGCTATCGCGGAGCCGGCCGAGTTCCAGCTAAGCCTGGACGACCTATCGCTCGATGCTGACTGGGCCTCGGTCGACCCTTTCGATACACCCGCGCCACGCAGTGCGGGTGTTGAGGAAGTAGCGCCCGAGCCCTTCGAAGAGCCAGCGCCGGTAGACCTCGGCTTCACCAGCAACCTCAAGGAATTGCCCGAGGTTTTCGAGATGCCCGAGGAGGATTTCCTCGGTGACTTCACCGCCCATCAGGACGAGCGGCTGGCGTTGGCGCCGGTGCAGGAATTCGACGCGCAAGCGCTTGAAGTGGATTTCGAGCGCCATTTCGGTGACGAGCCTCTTGCTTCGAATGAGTTCGAACTGCTCGGTGAAATACCCGACCTGCCTGATCTCGACGAACTGCCCTCGATGGATGAGCTGAGGGAACTGGGGGAGTTGTCACTTGACATGGATGACATCGACAGCCAGTACGACGGGGCCGAAAAACTGGAGCAAGCGCAAGCCCTGATCGACGGCGGCGACGCCGATGCAGCGAGCCGCTTGCTCTACGAGCTGCTGCGTGAGGGCGACGGCGCCAGCCGCCAGCAGGCCCGAACGTTGCTCGCCCAGTTGGAAAACCGTTGAGCATGGCCGGGGCAGCAATCATCCGCATCACCTACTGCACCCAGTGCCAGTGGTTGCTGCGCGCAGCCTGGCTGGCGCAGGAACTGCTCAGCACTTTCGGTTCAGAGCTGGGAGGCGTGACTCTGGTACCGGGCACCGGTGGCGTCTTCGAGATCACCTGCGATGAGCAGGTGATCTGGGAACGCAAGGCCGATGGCGGCTTTCCCGAAGCGAAGGTGCTCAAGCAGCGTGTGCGTGATCGTATCGACCCCGAACGCGACCTGGGCCATAACGACCGCTAACGCTCAAGTGCCGGCAGCAAGGTGGCGGCAATGATCAGTACCCCCCCAGCGAGCATCAAGCCGGTCGGTTGCTCGGCGAAGACCCACCAGGCAAAGGCAATTCCGTAGACCGGCTCCAGGGCGAACACCACCGCCGCGGTGCGGGCTTTGATCACCCGCAGGCTGGCGACAAACAGCCCATGCGCCAGGCCGGTGCAGAGCACGCCCAGCAGGCCTAGCCAAAGCCAGTCCAGCGCACGCAGGCTGCCGGCCTCGGGAAGGGCAGGGGGTAGCAAGGCGAGCGCCACTACCGCGTTCTGGCACAGCGCGGCCTGCACCGGGCCGATGCCAGGGGAACGTGCGCGATTGAGCAGCGCCAGCAGTGCAAACAGCAAACCCGATAACACGCCCCAGAGCAGCCCCGCCATCGCCCCCGTGGCCGAACCTGTTCCCGGCGTGACAAGCGCAAGCCCGAGGGTGACCGCCAGAATTTGCAACAGCTCGGCCCGGCGCAGCTGCTCGCGAAACAGCAACGCCTCAAGTACCACCGTAAACGCCGGGAAGCTGCAGAAACCCAAGGTGCCGATAGCGACACCGCCCACCTTGATCGCCTGGAAGAACGCCACCCAGTGAGCGGCCAAAAGCAGCCCCGCCAGGCCCAGCTGTGCGGCCTCACCCCGCCTTGGCCGCCGCCAGGGTTCGGCGCGCACCAAGCCCATGAAGGTTGCCAGTGCCAGCACCGCAAACCCAGCGCGGGTGCACACGATCACCCAAGGCGTGGCCTGCGCCAACTTGCCGAAGATACCTGCCAGGCCGAACAGCAACGCGCCGGCATGCAGGGCGATCAGGGCCTGGCGTGGCTGCATGGGCAGGCTCCGATCAGTGGCGCCAGAAGGCGGGCATGAAGAGCACCAGCACGGTCACGATTTCCAGCCGGCCGATCAGCATGCCGAAGGACAGCAGCCATTTGGCCGCGTCCGGCAGCGGGGCGAAATTACCCGCAGGGCCAATGGTGTCGCCCAGCCCAGGGCCAACGCCTGCCACGGTGCTGGCCGCACCGGTGAGTGCGGTCATCCAGTCAAGGCCCATCAGGCCCAGTGCCAAGGCGATCAGGCCGATGGTGGCGCCAAAGAAGAACGAGAAGGTCAGTACCGACCGCACGATTTCTTCGTCCAGGCGGTGGCGGTTGTACTGCTGGCGGATCACCGCGCGCGGGTGGATCAACTGATTGAGGCTGGCCTTGAGCAGGATCCACGCCACCTGAAAACGAAAGATCTTGATCCCGCCTGCCGTGGAGCCCGAGCAGCCGCCGATGAAGCCCAGGTAGAAAAAGAACATCAGCGCGAAATTGCCCCACAGGCTGTAGTCGCCCAATGCAAAGCCGGTGGTGGTCACCACCGACGTGGTATTGAAGGCGACGTGGCGCAGCGCGTCATACCAAGGCAGGCCGGTGGTGGCCCAGTACCAGGTGCCCATCACCGCCCAGCACACCAGCAGCAGCCCGATGAACCCCCGCACCTGTTCGTCGCGCCACAGTGCCCAGCGGTTACCCCGCAGGGTGGCGACGTACAGCGTGAACGGCAGGCTGCCGAGGATCATCACCACCACTGCTACCCAGTGCACAGCTGGCTGCTGCCATTTGGCGAGCGACTGGTCGGAAGTGGAGAACCCGCCCGTGGAGATTGCCGACATCGCATGGTTGATGGAATCGAAAGCCCCCATGCCTGCCAGCCAGAACCCCAGTGCCCCGACTGCGGTGAAGCAGACGTACACCAGCACGATCGACTTGGCGACCATGTGCGAGCGCGGCATGACTTTCTCGGAGCGATCGGACGACTCTGTCTGGAACAGCCGCATCCCCCCGATGCGCAACATCGGCAGGATCGCCACGGCCATCCCGATGAAGCCGATGCCGCCGAGCCAATGCAGCAGCGAGCGCCAGATCAGGATGCCCGGTGACATCCCGTCGAGCCCACTGAGGACGGTCGAGCCGGTGGCGGTAATGCCCGACATGCTTTCGAAAAAGGCGTCGGTATAGCTGATGTGCTGGGTGAAGAGAAAGGGCAGGGCCGCGAACACTGCCACGATCACCCAACTGCTGACGGTGAGCATGTACATGTCGCGTGGCCGCAGGTGCACCTGCTCGGGGCGCCCGCGCAGTACCAGCAGAGTGCCTGCGACAAAAGTCAGGGCGCTGGCCCAGATGAATGGCCGCAGTTGGGCATGGTGGCCGTAGTACAGCAGCGTGGCCATCGGCAGCAGCATGGCGATCGCCAGGGTGATCAGGAAGATGCCGATGATGAAACCGATGATGCGAATGGTCGCCGATGCCATGGTGCCCACGCTGGCAGGAAGTCAGCCGGCCATTCTACCTGTGCCCGCCTGCCTGTAAACGCCAGGCTGGCAATCGCCGCGTGGCCACGGTAGCGTGCGACTGATTTTGCCAGCTTTCGCGCGCTTATTGCACAGCCGATCACTTCAAGGAGAAACACGATGGATGCACTTGACGCCCTGCTGCAACGGGTTTCGGTTGGCCGCTTGGTCGCCCCGGCGCCGAGCGCCGAGCAACGCGAGATTCTGTTCCAGGCCGCGTTTCGCGCCCCTGACCACAAGGTGCTGCACCCCTATCGGTTCCTGACCATCGAGGGTGAAGGGCTGAGCCGGCTGGGTGAGCTGCTCGCCGAGGCCACGGCGGCCTCGGCCGAGGATGTTCCTCAAGCGGCCGTCGACAAAGCGCGCAAGAACCCCCTGCGTGCCCCGCTGATCGTCGTCGCCATTGCTTGCCTGCAGGAGCACCCGAAGGTACCGGCCAGCGAGCAATTGCTCACCGCAGGCTGCGCAGCCCACGGCCTGATACTGGCGGCCTATGCACAGGGCATCGGCGCGATGTGGCGCAGTGGCGAGGTGTCGTTTTCGTCAATCGTTGCACAGGGCCTGGGGCTGGCTGCGAACGAGCAGGTGATCGGGTTCATCTACCTGGGTACCGCTGAAACCCAGCCACGCTCGCCGGCGCCACTGCCTACCGGTGACTACGTCAGCGCCTGGGCCGGCCAATAAGCGAAGCGCCCATGAACCTGGACACCCGCATCAAGTTCCGCCACCTGCTGTGCTTTCTGGAGATCGCCCGGCAGGGCAGCTTCGCCCGCGCCGCCGATGCCATGGCGGTGAGCCAGCCGGCTATTTCCAAGACCTTGAAGGAACTGGAGGCGCTGCTGGGCACGCGGTTGTTCGAGCGTGACAAGGCGGGTGTTGAACTCACCCCTGCCGGCACCCGCTTCATGCGCTACGCCGGCCCCTGCGTACAAGCGCTGCGCGAAGGTGTGAGCACCTTGCGCAGCGATCGCCACGAACCGCCGTTGGTGCGCGTGGGGGTATTGTCGACAGTGGAGAGCCAGTTGATGCCCCAGGTGCTGCAACGCCTGCATGCACGCCATGCCGCCCTGGTGGTGAGCGTGGCGACCGGGCCGGGGGCCTACCTGTTGGGGCAGTTGCACGTTGGTGACCTGGACCTGGTGATCGGCCGTATGGCCGACAGCCCCCAGGTGCAAGGGCTGGCGTTCGAGCACCTGTACAGCGAAGCGATGACCCTGATCGTGCGCCCGGGCCATCCGCTGCTAGCGCTGGGCCCTGCCGCGCGGGAGGCTGCCGGCCGCTATCCGCTGGTGCTGCCTTTGGCCGGAACCACCATCCGCAAGCACGCCGACAGCCTGTTCGTGCAGTGCGGCATCGCGCCTTCGGCGCAGCGCCTGGAAACCCTCTCACCCACCTTGAGCCGGCGCTATGTGCTGGGCAGTGATGCCATTTGGGTCGCCCCACGCGATGCGGTGCGCCAGGAGCTGGGGGTGGGCGAGCTGAGCGAGCTGGATTTGGGGGTGAATGAGCCGGGTGGCTCGGTGGGCTTGTGCAGCAATGCAGCCTTGCCGCTGCCGGTGCCGGCGCACTGGGTTTGCGAGGTGGTCAGGGAGGTGGCCGGGCAATACCGGCAGGAGGAGGGGCACCTGCCGCCACGGGTGTGACGGCGGTGCCATGTAACGCTTACAGTGCCAGGTCAGCGTCTGCCTTCGGCGCCACCGGCGCCTTGGAGGCAGCTGGCGACGGGCTGGCGTTGTTCACCGGTGGCGGGGTGTCAAGCTGCAGGATCTGAGCGGTATAGGCCCATTCCTTGGCGACAGCGTCAGGGCTGTCGTTGAGCTTGGTACCGTAGCTCGGCACGATGGTCTTGATCTTGGCCTGCCACTCCGGCGTGGCGACCTTGTCCTTGAACACCTTTTCCAACACGTTGAGCATGATCGGTGCAGCGGTCGAGGCGCCTGGCGATGCGCCCAGCAGGCCGGCGATCGAGCCGTCTTTGGAGGCTACCACTTCGGTGCCCAGCTTCAGCACGCCGCCTTTAGCCTCGTCACGCTTGATGATCTGCACGCGCTGGCCAGCCTGCCATAGGCGCCAGTCTTCCTTCTTGGCATGCGGGAAGTAAGCTTGCAGCGCCTGGAAGCGATCGTCGTCCGACATCATCAGCTGGCCGGCGAGGTATTCCACCAATGGGAATTCGTCCAAGCCCACTTTGGTCATCGGCCAGAAGTTGTGGGTGGTGGTGCTGCTGAGCAGGTCCAGGTAGCTGCCTTGCTTGAGGAACTTGGTCGAGAAGGTCGCGAATGGCCCGAACAGGATCACGCGCTTGCCATCGAGCACGCGGGTATCCAGATGCGGCACGGACATGGGCGGCGCGCCGGTGGAGGCGATACCGTAGGCCTTGGCCATGTGTTGCAGGGCCACGCTCTGGTTATCGGTGACCAGGAACGAGCCGCCAACCGGAAACCCTGCGTACTCCTTGGCTTCAGGGATGCCCGACTTCTGCAGCAACTTCAGTGCACCGCCGCCGGCGCCTATGAACAGGAACTTGGCGTCGGTTTCGGTGGTATCACCGGTCTTCAGGTTCTTGTAGCTGACACGCCAGCTGCCATCATCGTTGTGGGTGATGTCTTCGACTTCGCTCGAAAGCTTCAGGGTGAAGTTCTGCTTGGTCTGCAGGTTGGCGACGAACTGGCGGGTGATCTCGCCAAAATTCATGTCGGTACCGATCGGCGACCAGGTGGCGGCGATTTTCTGGGCCGGGTCGCGGCCTTCCATCATCAGCGGGACCCACTTCTTGATCTGCTCGGGGTCTTCAGAGAACTGCATGCCGCTGAACAACGGGCTGGCCTTCAGCGCCTCAAAGCGCTTCTCGAGGAAGGCAATGTTGTCGTCACCCCATACAAAGCTCATGTGCGGGGTGGAGTTGATGAACGACTTGGGGTTCTTCAACACGCCCTGAGTGACCTGGTAGGCCCAGAACTGGCGCGAGATCTGGAACGCTTCGTTGATCTCGATGGCCTTGGCGATTTGCACCTTGCCGTCTTTGTCAGTGGGCGTGTAGTTGAGCTCGGCAAGGGCCGAGTGGCCGGTGCCGGCGTTGTTCCAGCCGTTGGAGCTCTCTTCGGCCACGCCGTCCAGGCGCTCGACCATCTCCATCGACCAGCCTGGCTCCAGCTCGTTGAGCCAAGTGCCGAGAGTGGCGCTCATGACGCCGCCGCCGATCAGCAGCACGTCGACTTTCTTGACTTGGTCTGCGCACGCAGAGCCGGCCCCCATCGAGACGGCAAGAGCCAGCCCGATCAGGGTTGTGTTGACCCTATCAAACATTGTGTTTATCCACGTTAGCGAGTGACCCGCGGCCCACGGCGGGGTAGCAGGTATTGGCGTTTTTCAGGACTGCGGCGATGTTGTCGCTCCGATCCGCCGCCGCAATGGCTGAATCGGTTATATGAGGGTGCCACTATACCCGAATCCGCGGCAAAGTCGCGCAGGTAGGGCCATGGAGCGCTGGCGGCCAGGGCCATCGTCTTGCGCCAACCGATGAGGATTTAACAGGTTTTTCACATTTCTGAATGGATTTTGAACAGAAAGTGCGCAAACCCATTGAGTTGCTTGAACTTATCAGCGCATTCCTGCTCTCATGCCGTAGCCATCGGTCGGGCGCGCCTGCTAAGCTCGCCGCTTCGTTCCGACTGCTCCCATGGCGCAACATTGAAGGAAACTGCATGAAACAGCATCGATTGGCCGCGGCTATCGCCCTGGTAGGTTTGGTACTCGCAGGTTGCGACAAGCAAACCAGCAGTGTCGAGCTGAAAACCCCCGCCCAGAAAGCCTCCTACGGCATTGGCCTGAACATGGGCAAGAGCCTGGCCCAGGAAGGCATGGACGACCTCGACTCCAAGGCTGTAGCCCTGGGCATCGAGGATGCCGTTGGCAAGAAAGAGCAGAAACTCAAAGACGACGAATTGGTGCAAGCCTTCGCCGATCTGCAAAAGCGCGCCGAGGAGCGCATGGCCAAGAAGAGCGAGCAAGCCCTCGCCGATGGCAAGA
The DNA here is from genome assembly GCF_003097135.1 of Pseudomonas sp. URIL14HWK12:I12. Lineage (GTDB taxonomy): Bacteria > Pseudomonadota > Gammaproteobacteria > Pseudomonadales > Pseudomonadaceae > Aquipseudomonas. The sequence goes on along the minus strand of NZ_QEQL01000001.1, from coordinate 1,465,397 downwards.
AATTCCTTGAAGAAAACGGCAAGAAAGACGGCGTGACCACCACTGCCTCCGGCCTGCAATACCAGGTGATCAAGCAAGGCGACGGCCCGCAGCCCAAGCCTACTGACGTCGTGACCGTGCACTACACCGGCAAGCTCACCGATGGCACCACCTTCGACAGCTCCGTCGACCGTGGCAGCCCGATCGACCTGCCGGTCAGCGGTGTGATTCCAGGTTGGGTCGAAGGCCTGCAACTGATGCACGTAGGCGAGAAGATCAAGCTTTTCATTCCTAGCGATCTCGCTTACGGCGCGCAGAGCCCGAGCCCGGCGATCCCGGCCAACTCGGTGCTGGTGTTCGACCTTGAGCTGCTGGGCATCAAAGACCCGGCCCAAGCCGGCGCCAGTGCCGCCGACGAAGGCGAAGACGAAGACGCTGCTGCGGCCCAGGAGCAAGAGAGCCAGCCTGCGGAGAAGCCCGCGGCCAAGCCTGCCAAGAAGTAATTCGGTAATACCCACAGCGCCCCGCTTGCCGGGGCGCTGTCGTTTCCGGTCGGTGCTCACGCTGAGTACGGGTCATGCTTGCAGCACGCCGGCGGCATCAAGTCGGTGTGCGGTTGTCGAAGGTTTCGTGAGCGGGCGCTGATTGAAAAACGCCCGATCTGAGGTTACCCCTTGGCTTACGGGCTCTTGGGGCTGAAAATCCTTCACTGTTCACATGGTTATCCACAAATAATGTGGATAACCCTTCCCGGTTTACTCGCGGAGGTTCCATGAAAGCACCTTTCACATTCGCACGCTTTCTTCCACTGGCCCAGCGCCTGCTCAGCCGCGGGCGGTTGCCAGCGTTGCTGATTTCGGTCGCGAACAAGCTGCGTGGGCGCGGGCCGGGCAAGCTGCGCGATGATGTCAGCCTGCTCAGCGCGCTGTGCGGTGCGTGGTGGCGGGGTGAATATCGCGCCATCAGCGGCAAGGCGATGCTGTCTGTGGTGGCCGGCCTGCTCTATTTCGTAAGCCCTATCGATGCCATTCCCGACTGGCTGCTGGGTGTTGGCATGCTGGATGACATCGTTGTGCTGAGCTGGGTGATGAAGGTGCTGGCAGGCGAGCTGGATGCCTTTCGCGCCTGGCGAGATCAGCAGTCGCCAGAGCGCCTGCGTGCAGTGGAGCGTGTGCCGGAAGGGGCGACCGCGCTGGAGGGCGAGTACCTGGGCCGATGATGCAGCGGGGTGGCCCTGTGCCGCCACTGGCTGCCCCTAAACTGCCGCGACGCAAGGTGGAATCGATGTCGGGGCCCAGGCTGGCCTACAGGGAGAGGTACTCATGAGCGTGCGGATCAGTCGCAACCACTGGAACCATCTGATCAGCGAGCTGGATTCAGCGCGTAGGCAGCGGCACCTGCTGACGTATCGGGCGTTGCTCGAGCGTTTGCAATTACCCAGCCCGGCGATGCAAACCCTCACCGCTGCCCTCGAATACCTTGCCACGCTCGATGCCCGTGCCGAGCAACCGCTGCGCAGCTCGCTGGTGATCAGCCAGGGCGCCAGCCGCTTGCCACGAACAGGTTTTTTCGAATGCGTATCCCGGCTGGGCCGGTTTGACGGGCCGGCCGATGGCGTTGCGGCAGCCTCCTGGCATGCTTCGGAGGTCGCCCGGGTGTTCGAATACACCTACCCCGAATTGCTTCAGGCTTCCAATACGTAGATGCACGAACCGCTGGAGTCTTTGGCGTGATGCTTGGCCTCCGAGGCCAGCTCTGCCAGGCGGCTGGCATCCAGCCCGCTACAGGCCTGGGGGCGCAGGTGCACCACGCCGATCGACAGTGACAACAGCGCAAAGGTCTGGCGCTGGCCCTGGCGGTTATGGGCGATGAAGCAGCCAGCCTGCTGATGTTCCGGGCGATAGAACCGGTGGCACTGGTTCTGGAAGTCCTCCAGCAGCCTGTCCAGGCGCACTCGCCAGTCGGCCGAGCCCAAAACCAGCATGAAGTCGTCACCGCCTATATGCCCTACGAAATCACGCGCGGGGTCTATGCGGTTCCTTAGGCACTGGGCCAGGCAAAGCAGTATCTCATCGCCCCGGCCGTAGCCGTAGAGGTCGTTGAATGGCTTGAAGCTGTCTACGTCCACGTAGCACACCGCTGCCTCCCGCTGCTGTTGCAGCAGGCGGCCAAGGCATTGCTGAATCGGAACGTTGCCGGGCAGCAAGGTCAGCGGATTAGCGTAGCGAGCCTGTTGGATCTTGAGTTCGGTGATCAGCTTCAATACGTCGATCACCCGGCCCAGCCCCCGGTAGTGGCCACCCTCGGTAATGATGAAGTCTTCCTCGATGCGCTGGCGCGCCCTGCTGGTAAGCAGCCGGCTGACCTGCTGCAGCGTCTGGTTGATATCCACCGCCAGCACGTCGTCGCTCATCAAGCGGCTGATCGGCTTGCGCGCGAACAGTTCGGTGCCGAAGGGTTTGAGGAGGGCATCGGCAAGCGAATGCCGATGCACGATGCCACACGGCTGCCCCTGGGCATCGACTACCGCGAGGGAGTTAAGGCTGGCCTGATGGCGAAACCGCTCCAATACCTGCGCAGTGGGGGTATCGCGAAGCACGGCAGGTTGGTCGATCAGCAGATCGGTCAGGTCGTTGCCTTCATCCTGCAATGCCGGCGGGTTGTCCAACTTGGGTAGCAGCGCCGTTGCGTCGCGCGGGGGCACTTCCTCAGGGCGGGCCAGCAGGTAGCCCTGTACGAGGTCAACGCCCATCTCGGTAAGCACTGCCAGCTCCTCAACTCGCTCGATGCCTTCAGCGATCACCAAGGCGCGGGAGGTCCGCGCAATCTGAAGGATGGAGCCTACGAACTCGCGCTTGACTGCGTCCTGGTGGATGTTGTCGATGAAATGGCGGTCAATCTTGACGTAGTCCGGCCGCAACTCTGACCACAGGCGCAGGCTCGAATACCCCGCGCCGAGGTCGTCCAGAGCGATGGTGAAACCCATGGCGCGGTAGTGGTGCAGTGCCGTGGACAATAAGTGAAAGTCATCGGTTGGGGTTTGTTCGGTGAGCTCGATCACTACCTGTTGCGGGCTCAGGCCGAAGCGCTCCAACAGTTGCAAGGTCAGCCCTGAAGGATGGACCGGCTCGAGCAGCGTTTCGGGGGAAACGTTCAGGAACAGTTTGCCTGGCAGGCGCTGGTCGCGGAAATGCCGGCAGGCGCTTTCGCGGCAGGCCATTTCCAGTTCGCTCAGCCGCCCTGTCTGCCGGGCGACCGAAAACAGGTTCAGGGGCGAATGCAGTGGGCTGTTGGAAGGCCCACGGGAGAGGGCCTCGTAACCAAGAATTCGCCGCTGGGAGAGGCTGACGATTGGTTGGAACAGGCTATGCACCCTGCAGCCTGAAATGATGGAAGTGAGGGTGCTCAGCTGTTCGGTGAGGGTCATGCGCAGGTACCCGACAACAATGAAAAGGGCCGGTCGCTTGTGCGGCCGGCCCCTATTTCACGACAGTCTGATGACAGCTTTATGACTGAAGTGCCACTACGTGGCTCAATGTTTCGCCACGCGTGTATTCAGGTGCAGGTAATCCAGCAGAATGTGACCGGTTTCACTCAAGTACGCGTCGTCTTCGGGCTTGCTGTCATCCGGCGCGGTACCCAGGGGGTCTTCTTCTTCCTTCTTGAGCTCCTTGAGCGGCTCTTCACCCTTGGCTTTGCGGCGGGCATTCTCCAACGCCAGCTGCTGCTGCTCGATGCTGGTGTGCTGGGCTCGGCGCTCGGCTTCGTTGAGGCTGACAGTCTTCTCTTCGCTGAGCTTTTGCGTCAGCGCCAGGCGATCACGGATGTAAGTGAACTCTGCACTCTTGGCGATGCGTTGGTCGTGCAGCTGCTTGAGCTGAGCGATGAACGGCTTGAAGGGGTCGGCCTCCGGTTTGATGGCCGGGCGAATGGTGTCCCAGGGCATGGCCTCGGGCAGCGCACTCTCGCCGATTTCCTTGGTGTCGATAATCGACGGGTAGGCGATGTCTGGCAGCACGCCTTGGTGTTGAGTGCTTTGGCCGGATACCCGATAGAACTTGGCCAGGGTCAGCTTCAGCTCCCCATGGTTCAGTGGCTGGATGGTCTGCACGGTGCCTTTGCCGAAGGTTTGCCCACCGATGATCAAGGCGCGGTGGTAGTCCTGCATGGCGCCGGCGAAAATTTCCGAAGCCGATGCCGAAAGGCGGTTCACCAACAGGGCCATCGGGCCTTTGTAGAAGGCGCCGGGGTTTTCGTCTTCAAGCACGTCGACGCGGCCATCGCTGTTGCGTACCAGTACCGTTGGGCCCTTGTCGATGAACAAGCTGGTCAGTTCCGTGGCTTCCTGCAGCGAGCCACCACCGTTGTTGCGCAGGTCGATCACAACGCCGTCGACCTTTTCTTGCTGCAACTCGCCCAGCAGCTTTTTCACGTCGCGCGTGGTGCTTTTGTAGTTCGGGTCGCCAGCACGGAAGGCCTTGAAGTCAAGGTAGAAGGCCGGGATCTCGATCACGCCGAGCTTGTAGTCATGGCCGTCCTGGTTCAGGTGCAGAATGGATTTCTTCGCAGCTTGCTCTTCGAGCTTGACCGCTTCGCGGGTGATCGAGACGATCTTGCTGGTCTGGTCATTCGGGGCATTGGTGTGTGGAATCACCTCCAGGCGGACCACAGAACCTTTCGGCCCGCGGATCAACTTGACCACTTCGTCCAGGCGCCAGCCGACCACGTCGACCATTTCCTTGTCGCCTTGGGCCACGCCGATGATCTTGTCTGAAGGCGCCACCTGCTTGGTTTTCTCGGCAGGGCCTGCGGGTACCAGGCGCACGATCTTGACCTGGTCGTTGTCGTTCTGGAGCACTGCGCCGATGCCTTCGAGCGACAGGCTCATGTTGATGTCGAAGTTTTCCGCGCTGTCAGGTGACAGGTAGTTGGTGTGCGGGTCGTACGACTGGGCAAAGGTGTTGATGTAGGCCGAGAAGATGTCTTCGGCACGGGTCTGGTCCAGGCGCGCCAGTTGGTTCTTGTAGCGCTTGGTCAGAGTATCCTGGATCTGCTTGTTGTCTTTGCCAGCGATCTTCATGCGCAGCACCTCGTCCATCAGGCGCTTGCGCCACAGGTCATCGAGGTCGGCCTTGCTGGTGATCCAGGGCGCGTCTTTGCGTTCGACCATCAGCGTCTGGTGGGTGGTGAAGTCGAGCTTGTCGACGCCTTGGCCCAGCAGGCCGAGGGTGAAGTCCAGGCGGTCTTTCACACGGTCGAGGTAGCGCTTGTAGATGGTGAAACCGGGGTCGAGGTTTCCCCCTTTCAGAAAGTCGTCAAACTGCGTCTTCCATTTGTCGAACTCGGTGATGTCGCTGGCCAGGAAATAACTGCGCGAGGGATCAAGCAGCTTGAGATAGCTGTCATAGATGATTACCGAGCGCGCGTCATCGAGCGGCGGCTTGCTGTAATGGTGGCGTTTCAACAGCTCCACGACGTTGAGGCTGGCGATCACCTCGTCACGGTCAGGCTGCAGGCCGTCCCACTTGTTTGCGGCAAATGAGGGGGCGGCTGCTGGCAAAAGGGCAAGGCCCAATGCCAGTGCCAAGGCGGTACGGGGGAGAAATTGCTTCATGCTGATTCGACGTGGGGGCAATTGATAACGCATATTGGGCCGTCTTCAAGATGACCGAGTTCCATGCTGGCGCCGTGATAAAGCAGTTTTCATCCAGCGGGCCTGCAAGCCGGTCGCATAATGCGAAAGCCCCGCGCCAAGGCGCGGGGCTCAGTCCTGAAACAACTATGGAGGTAGCGTGAAGGCATTGCAAGGCGTTGAAGGGCAAGTCGAGTGGGCCGAGCGCCCAGAGCCAACCTGTGACGTAGGGCAGGTACGCATCCGTGTGGCCGCAGCCGGCCTGAACCGTGCCGACCTCTTGCAGCGCGCCGGGATGTACCCGCCGCCGCCAGGGGCCTCCGACATTCTGGGCCTGGAGTGTGCCGGGGTGATCGAAGAGGTGGGGCCGGGCAGCGCCTGGCAGGTGGGCGATAAGGTGTGTGCGTTACTCGCCGGTGGTGGCATGGCGGAGCAGGTGGTGGTCGACGCTCGCCATGTACTACCGGTGCCAGCTGGGCTGAGCATGGAGCAGGCAGCAGGCATCATGGAGGTGTACGCCACCGCCTGGCTCAACCTGTTTCAACTGGGCGGCCTGAAGCCGGGCGAGAAGGTGTTGTTGCACGCCGGCGCAAGCGGCGTAGGTACTGCCGCCATCCAGCTATGCAAGGCCTTTGGCAACCCGGTGTGGGTGAGTGTTGGCTGTGCCGAGCGCCTGGCCTATTGCGAAGGGCTCGGGGCACAGGGCGGTGTGGTGCGCCACGAGAACCTGGAGGCGCTGGCAGACTTCGGCCCCTTCGATGTGATCCTCGACCCGGTAGGGGCCAAGTACAGCGAGCTTAATCTGAAGGCCATCGCACAAGACGGCCGCTGGGTGTTGATTGGTTTGATGAGCGGCAAGGATGCCCAGCTGGACCTGGCCAAGGTGCTGGCCAAGCGTGTGCACCTGATGGGCTCCACCTTGCGTTCGCGCGACGACGTATTCAAGGCCGAACTGCTGGCAGACCTGGCCCTTAACGTGTGGCCGCTGTTCGAAGAGGGCAGGCTGGACCCGCGCCTTGAGCGGGTGTTCAGCGTGCGCGACGCCCAGGCCGCGTTCGATGAATTGGGCCAGAACCAGATCAGCGGGAAGATCGTGCTGGCCGTTGGTTAGGAACCTGAAAGCTACAAGCAAAAGCGAGATGTGAGATTCGAGATGCCACGCAAATCTGCTCTCGCTTGAAGCTTGAAGCGCCTATGAAGTTCGCCAGGTGATCTCCTGCTCGCCGTCGGCGCTGATGCGTATCCAGCGGTCGGCTTCCTCATCGGCCTCTTCTTCGACCCAGGTGCCGGGGGCGCAGCGTACTTCTACCCCAAGCGCTGCATAGGCCGCGCGGGCGCAGGCGATATCGTCGGGCCACGGGGTGCTGTCACTTTCAAGAAACAGGCTGTTCCATTTGCCGACGGCCTTCGGGACCCAGGTGACCGGCACGTTCCCGGCGGTGCATTTCCAGGCCTGGCCCTGTTGCACCCAGCCGCTGCATTGGCCCAAAGCACCGTTGAGCCAGGCGGTGATGGCCTGGTGATCGACGTCGCTGTCTTTTAGGTAGATTTCGATGTCGGGTTGGCGCATGGCATGAACTCGGTAGGGGTCAGTGGGCGACGAAGTAATCGTAACGCATGGACACGGTGACGCTGAAAGGCCCGGGCCGCTCGATCACGGCGGCACGGCGTTCGGCACTGGCGCGCCAGCCATGAGGCGTCATGGCCATCAGGGCTGCGCGTGAGTCGGGGGCGATCAGCTTGAGGGTGTAAGTCAGGGTTTCGCTGTGAGCATGGGCCATGCCGGCAGGCACTTGGGCCAGGTGCTTGTCGTCGATGTACTCGCGCACCTCGTCATAAAGCCGCTGGCGCAGCTCCATGAGGTGGTCACGGGTAGGGCCTACCCGCAGCAGGCCGCCGCCCGGCGCCAGCAGGCGCTGCGTCTCGGCCCAGTCCAGCGGGCTGAACACACTGGTCAGCAGTTGGCAGCTGGCGCTGGGCAGCGGAATCCGCGCCATGCTCGCCACCAGCCAGGTGACGCCCTGCGCACGCTTGCAGGCGCGTTTGACCGCCTCGCGGGAGATGTCCAGCGCATAGCCGTCGCTGCCTGGTAGCGCTTCGGCCAACTGCGCGCTGTAGTAGCCTTCGCCACAGCCGATGTCGACCCAGCGCTTGGGCGCATAGCCTGCCGCCAGCTCTGCCAGGCGGCGGGCAACGGGGGCGTAGTGGCCCTCTTCAAGGAAGGCGCGGCGGGCCTCGACCATCGCCTGGTTGTCACCCGGGGCGCGGCTGTTCTTATGCTGCACCGGCAGTAGGTTCAGGTAGCCTTGGCGGGCACGATCAAAGCGGTGCCCGGCCGGGCAGGCCACGCCGTTTTCGGCACTGGCAAGCGGGGCAGAGCACAAGGGGCAGGTGAGCATCAGGCGAGCAGCCGCACGAGGGTGTGGTAATAGATGTCGGTGAGCACGTCCAGGTCGCTGGCGAGCACACGCTCATCGACCTGGTGGATGGTCGCGTTGACCGGCCCCAGCTCGACCACCTGGGTGCCGAGGGTGGCGATGAAGCGCCCGTCGGAGGTGCCGCCGCTGGTGGAAGGTTGAGTGTCTCGCCCAGTCACCGCCTGGATGCTGGCACGCACCGCATCAAGCAGCTCGCCGGGTTCTGTAAGGAACGGCAAACCTGACAGCGACCAGTCGACGTGCCACTCCAGCGAGTGTTTGTCGAGAATTGCCGCCACACGCTGCTGCAGCCCCTCGACAGTAGATTCGGTGGAGAAGCGGAAATTGAACAGTGCTGTGAGCGTACCTGGCACCACGTTGGTGGCGCCGGTTCCGGAATTGAGATTGGAAATCTGGAAACTGGTCGGCGGGAAGAACGCGTTCCCGTCGTCCCAGTGCTCGGCGGCAAGCTCGGCCAGCGCCGGGGCGGCCTGATGGATGGGGTTGCGCGCCAGATGCGGGTACGCCACGTGGCCTTGCACGCCCTTGACGACCAGGGTGCCACCCAGCGAGCCACGGCGGCCGTTCTTGACCACATCGCCTACCAGCGTAGTGCTCGAGGGCTCGCCGACGATGCACCAGTCAAGGCGCTCGCCACGGGCGCGCAGCACTTCGACCACCGCCTGGGTACCGTGCACGGCTGGGCCTTCTTCGTCACTGGTAATCAGGTAGGCCAGGGTGCCCTTGTGATCGGGGAAGTCGCGCACGAAGCGTTCGCTGGCGACCACCATCGCGGCCAGGCTGCCCTTCATGTCGGCGGCGCCCCGGCCACAGAGCATGCCGTTTTCATCGACTTTCGCCGCGAACGGCTCGTGCTGCCAGGCGTGCACGGGGCCGGTGGGCACCACGTCGGTGTGGCCGGCAAAGCACAGCACCGGGCCCTGGCCGCTGCCGTGCGTGGCCCAGAAGTTGTCGACGTCTTCAAAGCGCATTGGCTCGAGCTTGAAGCCCACTGCGCCCAGGCGTTGCATCATCAGGGCCTGGCAGTCCGCATCGAGCGGGGTGACCGAGGGGCGGCTGATCAGGTCGCAAGCCAGTTGCAGGGTGGGCGAAAGGTCGGCGACAGCCGTCATGGGAAACTCCGGGCGAGGTAGCGGGCAAAGGGCGATAGGTTATAGCAAAAGCGCCGTATCAGGCGACCACCTCGACCTGCCCACGGGCCTGTTTGGCGCGATACAGCGCCTGGTCCACCTGCGCCAGCAGGCTTTCGAAATCGTCCCCGGCCCCCAGGCTACGGGTGTCTGCCAGGCCCGCGCTGAAACCCAAGGTAAAAGGCAACTGCTGGTTGGCCGCCAGCGCCGCTTTCAGGCGCTCGAGGAAGCGCTGAGCCTGGGCGGCTTCGGTGTGCGGAAACACCAGCAAAAACTCTTCACCCCCCCAGCGCACGAACACATCGCTCTGTCGCTTGAGCGCCTGAACGGTGCGGGCGAATACCTGCAGTGCGGCATCTCCGGTGGCATGGCCGTGCTGATCGTTGATGCGCTTGAAGTGGTCCAGGTCAATCATGGCCATCGCGGCAGGGTAACGCTGCATCAAGGCCTGGGCCCATTCCTGGCGAAGCAGCGCCGTAGCGCCCCGGCGATTGAACGCACCGGTGAGGCTGTCGGTGACGCTCAACTGGTGGATCTGGTGGCGCAATTGCTCCTGCAGCATCAGCGCGAAGCTAAGGGTGAACAGGAACGAGACCATGAAATCCATGGCCAGCGCGGTATACGACGGTAAATCCGGTGCATCCAGGAGCAGCGCAGGCGGCGGTTCCAGCAACATCGCCAGGGTGTTGCCGGCGTGGAACAGCACCAGCGCAACATGCCCCGCGATCAGGCCCCAGGCGCCGCGGTAACGCTTGCGCAACGGCCAGGTCACGCGAAGTTGCCAGGCGATCGACAGGGCGAGCCAGCCAGTGAACCAGGGCAATACCCACCCACTGGGCAACAGTGCTTGAGCGCCTAGGGCAAACGCCATGGCAGGGCCCAGCACGGTCGCCAGGAGCCGCTGGTTACCTACGCTTGGCTTGCCCATGTAATGCATCGCCAGGGTGTGCGCTCCGATCGCCACCAGCAGCAAGGCGATGTTGAGCGTGAAGCACTGGCCTGGGGTGAACAGCCCCAGCCACGACAGGGTATCGGGCAGCAGCCCCGGTTGCAGCATCGGCACCACGCGGTAGGCGGCCAGCACCAAGTCCCCGGCAATCCAGGCGTGCAGCGCCGGGCTATGGCGGCCATGGCCCACGTAAGAAAGGCACAGCACCAGTGTGGTCATCAACCCGAACGGGGTGATGAGATACAGCAGCGTCAGGGGGTCGTTGAGCAGCATGGCCGGGCGGCACGCGGGAACAGGAAGGGGCGCATTCTACTGCATTGGCTTGCCGACGGTGATGGCGCACGAGGCTATAATGCGCGCCGATCTGACTGGAGGTAACCCGATGAGCACCGACGACCCCCGCTTTGCCGGCATTGCCCGCCTGTACGGCCAAGTAGGCCTTGAGCGCCTGCGCGCGGCCCATGTGGCAGTGATCGGTATCGGCGGCGTCGGCTCTTGGGCAGCCGAGGCGCTGGCCCGTAGTGGGGTAGGGGAAATTTCGCTCTTCGACCTGGACGATGTCTGTGTGAGCAATACCAACCGCCAAGCCCATGCGCTTGAGGGCCATACCGGCCAGCCGAAGGTAGAGGTGATGGCTCAGCGCCTGCGGGCGATCAACCCAGCCTGCACCGTGCATTCGGTGCAGGATTTCGTCACCGCCGACACCTTGGCCCAGTACATGACCGAACAGCTGGATTTCGTCGTCGATTGCATCGACAGCGTTGCGGCCAAGGCAGCGCTGATTGCTTGGTGCAAGCGCCGCAAGATCGGCATCGTCACCACCGGCGGCGCGGGTGGCCAGATCGACCCGACCCGCGTCGAAATCGCCGACCTCAACCGCACCACCCATGACCCGCTCGCTTCGCGAGTACGTTCGTTACTACGGCGTGACTACGGCTTTTCACGCAATACCTCGCGCAGCTACAGCGTGCCGTGCGTGTTCTCCACCGAGCAGTTGCGCTATCCGCTTCCAGACGGTGGCGTGTGCCTGAGCAAAAGTTTTGTGGGGGAGGGCGTGCGCCTGGACTGCGCGGGGGGCTTTGGCGCGGTGATGATGGTCACCGCCACCTTCGGCATGGCTGCTGCCGCGCGCGCGGTAGACAAATTGGTCGCAGGCACCCGCCGCCCAAGCGAACGGCCCAAGGCTTCAAGGCTTGCTGACGAAACCTGAAAAACGCTTGTTGAAGCCCGCCACTCGGCCTTCACTCTTGGCCTTGCGCTCCTTGCCGGTGTAGACCGGGTGCGAGGCGCTGGAGACGTCTAGGGCCACATAGGGGTATGTCTGGCCGTCGCTGTGGGCGAAGGTTTTATCGGTGTCGACTGTCGAGCCGATCAGCCAGAAGGCATCGGCACCGACGTCGTGGAACAGCACGGGGCGATAGGTGGGGTGAATACCGGGCTTCATGAGCAATCCTCTCGGGGCTAAATGTTATGTTATAACTCATGATATACGCTCGCATCCGACCGCGCCAGCGGCGGTGCTACCCTGTGAAAAATCTGAAGTTTGTCATTTGTGTGGTTGCTCCGGTCTCACAGCACCAACGTATAGGTCACCGCCTATCGAAGGAGTGCCCATGGACATTGCCAGATGTACCGACGACAACGTTTGTTACCTTGCCAGCCGCTTCGCCCTGCTACCGGCAGAGGAGCTTGAATATAAACGCCGGGCACTGATCTGCGACAGCTGCGGCGCCGAGGCATACTTTCGCAAAGCTTCCACCAGCGGGCAGGGGGCGTGCTTCGGTGCCAGGCCACATGGCCCTCTATGCCAGGCCGCTGCGGCCGATGGCGCAAAAAGCAACGCCAGTTCGGAAGAGCAGGACATCCTCGACAATCCCGGCGACCTGATCGAGCTCGACCTCGGCTACGGCCGGGCAGGTACGGGTTTTCATGTGCCCGAGCATGCTCAGGTGCCGGCACCTGGCGCTGGCGGCCGATACACCGGCCAAGGGCCCCGGCCGGCTGCGCGTATGCGCCGGCGGCTGACCCCGATTCTTCGCAACCTGATCTATTCCGAGCAGTTTCGCAATGCCTCGCAGGCTCTGGAGGTGCCAGGGCACGGCGTTACTACGGTCCGGGATTTTTTTGTGGCAACCGCCGACGTTCACGCTGGCCTTGAAGGGCAATATCGCGGGTTCTGGGGGATGATTGCCAGTGTCGGCCCTGCTAAACAAGAAGGCTCGTTCTGGTTGAATTCTCGATCCTATCGGGATTACAGCGTGCTGGTCTCTGAGGCACTGGTCGATGACCTATTGCGGCGGGCCCGCAAGCGAGAGATGGACGATCTCTCAGGCTGCCACCTGCTGGTGCTCGGCGAGTTGAGGCGGTCTGGTACGGGCAAGCTGTGGGTGGAGCTTGTCGATATGGAACGCTGCGCCGTGTATGACGATTGAGACGGCGGTCTCGGGGTGACGCTGCCGCACGCTCATCCCGAGACCAAGGTCTTCATCCGCTGCACCACCGCATTGAGCCCATTGCTGCGCGAGGGGCTCAATTGCCGCCCCAGCCCCAGCGCCTGGAACCACTGCGCCGCGTCCAACGCATCCAGTTGCTGGGCGCTCAAGCCCTCGACCCTGACCAACAGCAGCGCCAGCAGGCCGCGCAGCAAGCGGGCGTCGCTGCTGGCGCGAAACGCCCAGCCATCGGCCTTTCGTTCGGCCACCAGCCAGACCTGGCTTTCGCAACCCTGCACCCGATTCGCTTCGGTCTTTTCCGCCTCGCTCAGCGGCGCCAAGCGCTCGCCCCATTGCATCAACGCGCGTGCACGCTGTTCCCAGCTGGCGATGGCAGACAGCTCGTCCAACGCGGCCTGCGCAGCGATGGGCAAGCTCATCGCAACAGCTCCAGGCTAGCGTCGAGTGCTTCGAAGAAGCGCTGGAGGTCGCTCGAGTCGTTGTACAACGCCAGTGACACACGAATGGCGCCCCCCAGCCCCAACCGCTCGAACAGCGGCATCGCGCAGTGCAGCCCTGCACGGACAGCGATGCCTTGCTCGGTCAGCAGGTGGGCGAGGTCTGCGTTGTGCACGCCCTGCACCACGAAGCTGGCCAGTGCCCGCACCGGTGCGCCAAGCACCTGCACGCCGTCCCGGTCGTTGAGCCCGCGTAGCAGTTGCTCGTGTAACGCCTGCTCATGAGCCAGCACCGCTTCGGTTTCCAGGCCGCTCAGGTAGTCCAGGGTGGCCCCCAGGCCAATGACCCCGGCAATCGGAGGCGTGCCGGCTTCGAAACCCAGGGGCGCCGGGCGGAAGGTCGCGTGGTGGTACCCAGCCTGCTGGACCATTTCGCCGCCGAACTGCCAGTGCGCCAGCCGCTCCAGTGCTTCCCTGCGGCCGCAGATCACCCCGACGCCATCGGGCCCGTAGAGCTTATGGCTGGAGAACACGTAGAAATCGCAACCCAAGGCGGCAAACTCCGGCCGGCCATGCACTACGCCCTGCGCACCGTCGACCACACTCAACGCGCCATGCTCACGAGCCAGCGCTGCCAGCTCGCGCACCGGCTGCTGCGTGCCCAGCACATTGGAGAGCTGGCTGACCGCGACCAGCCGAGTGGCCGGCCCAATCAAACCGCGTGCCGCTTCGAGGTCGATGATGCCCACTTCGGTCAGAGGCAGCACTACCAGCTTCAGCCCCTTGCGCTGCGCCAGTTGCTGCCAGGGCAGCAGATTGGCGTGATGCTCCAGGGCGCTGACCACCACCTCATCGCCCGGGCGGCACTGGTTTTCGAGCCCATAGGCCAACAAATTCAACGCAGATGTGGCGCCGTGGGTGAAAACCACCTGCCCTGCGCCAGGCATGCCCAGCCACAGCGCGACCTTCTCGCGGCTCGCCTCGAATGCCTGGGTCGCCAGGGCGCCGGGTAGGTGCTGGGCACGGTGCACGTTGGCCGCACCGTGGCCGTAGTAATGCGCAAGCGCGTCAAGCAGGGCCTGGGGCTTCTGGGTGGTGGCGGCGTTGTCCAGGTAGGTTTGCTGCTGGCGTTGCAGCGCAGCGATGGCGGGGAAGTCCGCGCGCCAGGGAGAGGTGTGAAACATGGCGAGGGCCTCGCGCATCGGAGGCCGGGGCAGGTGCCCCGGCCACAGCGGCAGATCAGTTGTGAGCGTGCAGCGCGTCGTTGAGCTCGATGGCCGACTTGTGGGTTTTGCATTCCACTGCGCCGGTTTCGGAGTTGCGACGGAACAGCAGGTCCGGTTGGCCGGCCAGCTCGCGTGCCTTGATGACCTTGACCAGCTCGCCTGCGTCGTCGAGCAGGCGAACCTTGGTGCCGGCAGTGACATACAGGCCCGACTCCACGGTGTTGCGGTCACCCAGCGGAATGCCGATGCCGGCATTGGCGCCGATCAGGCAGCCTTCGCCGACCTTGATGACGATATTGCCACCACCGGACAGCGTGCCCATGGTGGAGCAGCCGCCGCCCAGGTCCGAGCCCTTGCCGACGAACACGCCGGCCGAGACACGGCCTTCGATCATGCCCGGGCCTTCGGTGCCGGCGTTAAAGTTGACGAAGCCCTCGTGCATGATGGTCGTGCCTTCGCCGATGTAGGCGCCCAGGCGCACACGGGCACTGTCGGCGATACGCACGCCTGCCGGGACCACGTAGTCGGTCATCTTCGGGAATTTGTCGACCGAGAACACTTCCAGCAACTCGCCCTTCAGGCGTGCTTCGAGCTGGCGCTCGGCCAACTCGGCGAGGTCCACGGCGCCCTGGCTGGTCCAGGCCACGTTCGGCAGCAGCGGGAAGATACCTGCCAGGCTGGTGCCGTGCGGCTTGACCAGGCGGTGCGAGAGCAGGTGCAGCTTCAGGTACGCCTCGGGGGTGGAGGTGAGCGCTGCATCTTCAGCCAGGAAGGTGGCTACCAGTGGCTTCTGGCTCTCGGCCAGGCGGGTCAGCAGGGCGGCTTGCGCAGCGTCGACACCCTTGAGGGCGTCGGCCAGCTCGCTGGCCTGGGTGTTGTTGAAGGCGATGGCCTGGTTGCCGCCGGTGTAACCCAGCACCTTGGCAGCTGCCTGGACCAGCGAGGCGCTGGGGTTGAGCAGGGGTTGGGCGTAGAACACTTCAAGCCAGGTGCCCTGGCGATTCTGGGTGCCGACACCGAAGGCCAGGCTGAACAGGTTAGCGGACATGCAGATACCTCTATATTCGTAAACGGCGCCGGGGCTCAAAGGGCCGCGGCGTACAGGTCAGGTTTGAAGCCAATCAGGGTGCGATCGCCCAGCTCGAGCACCGGCCGTTTGATCATCGACGGCTGGGCCAACATCAATTCGATGGCCTTGGCCTGGTCGAGGTCGGCCTTGTGTGCTTCGTCGAGCTTGCGAAAGGTGGTGCCGGCGCGGTTGAGCACGGTTTGCCAACCGTGCTCATCGCACCAGCGCGCCAGGTGCTCGCGGTCGATGCCCTGGGTTTTGTAATCGTGGAAGGCGTAGGCAACCTTGTGCTCATCGAGCCAGGTGCGGGCCTTTTTCATGGTGTCGCAAGCCTTGATGCCGTAGAGGGTGTAAGCCATTGATTCACGTGGGCAGGCCGGGTTTGCCCGTGCCTTCCCGCTGTCTCCGGAAAATTCAGTGGCCGAATTATGCGGGATTGGGCGGTTCGATGCCATGGTTGTCAATGGGCCAGCGCGCTGTGGGGCGTCTTGCCGGCGGCCAGTGCTGGCCGGATAGCTCAAACGGTAGAGGCAACAGGCAACTCAGTCGGCATAGGCAAGGGTTTCGCGGTTTAGCTGGCGGATCAGTGCGTTCCAATGCAATTGGATGCCGGGGTTTCGACCCGCGGCCGTCGCGGCGGCTTGTTCCCGCACTCTGCCGATCGCAGCTGTAGAAGCGTGCAGAAGGTCCACATTGCCGCCGGCCTGGGCTGCGATCTGGATGTTGCAAGCCCGCTCCAGGCCATGCAGCTCCCTAAAGGCATGCTCCACGCTGACCCCGCCGGTGAGCAGGCCGTGGTTGCGCAAGATGAGGATGTTGCTGTCACCCAGGTTAGCCACCAGGCGCTGCTGTTCGTCCAGATCCAAGGCAATGCCTTCGTACTCGTGGTAGGCCACGCGGCTGTAGTAGGCCAATGCATGCTGCGAAAGTGGCAGCAGGCCGCCGCGTTGTGCCGACACGGCGGCCCCGTCGCGGGTATGAGTGTGCAGTACGGCCTTGAGATCCGGCCTGGCGCGGTGGATGGCGCTGTGGATCACATAGCCGGCCTGATTGATGCCCAAGCCCATAGGGTCGTCGATCAACGTGCCATCGATGTCCACTTTCACCAGGTTGGAGGCGCTGATCTCATCGAACAGCAGGCCATAAGCATTTATGAGGAAATGCTCATGCTCACCCGGCACCCGTGCGGAAAAGTGTGTGTAGATATGGTCTGTCCAGCGCAATTGCGCGGCAATGCGGTAAGCCGCTGCAAGTTTGACGCGTATTTCCCATTCTGCGGGTGATACACGCTGGCGCAGGCCAATTGACGCTGCGGTGGCGGTAAACGGTTTCATGGGCGGTCCTGATCCAGGTTGAGGAGCGTGCCCATGGCGGCTGGCCAAGGGCGCAGACTGCAGCATCGGGGGCTTGCTGCGCGAGCGCCTCTGGGCGGTGAGGTGGCTAGCCCCGCACTGTATTTTTATAGATCAGCACTGTAAAAGGCTGTTTGGCTATAAGCTCATCATCAGTATTTCTGAATGGGTAGGCAGAAGATTATGCGTGGCGGGAATATTCTAGGCAGCTCTGCGTGCTTCCGGATCTGAGCATGAAAATAGATGACATCGATGCCTTCATCGCCGTAGTGCGGTCGCAGTCGCTGAGCGTCGCTGCAGATGCTCTGCAACTCACACAATCGGCCATTACCCGACGCCTCCAGAATTTCGAGGAGGCTTTGGGCGCGGTGTTGCTCGACCGCCATACCAAGCCAATGAAGCCGACCGCCATCGGCTGGCGGGTCTTTGAGCGTTGCCAGGCGGTGATGCGGGAAGTCGAAGCCCTGCGCGAGTTGGTAGCCGAAGACGCTGCCCCGTCTGGCACCTTGCGTCTGGGCGTGCCGCAAACCATAGGCGATGCGGTGCTACTGGAAGCTCTGCAGGGCATGAAGGCACGCTTCCCGGAGCTACAGGTACAGGTGGCCCAGGGATGGGGCGGCAATCTGGTGCAGCGCATTGAGCGTCGAGAGCTCGATGCCGCCGCCGTATTGTTCCCAGCGGGCAAACTGTTCCCAGAAGGTGTCATCGGGCAATCATTGGCGCAGATGTCACTGGTAGTGGTCGTTGCCAAAGGGGCTTGCGCGCGCAAACGTTGCAAATTGGCCGACTGCCAGGGCCAAGGGTGGGTCCTCAACCCCGACGGTTGTGGATTCCGCGCCGGGCTGCAGCGAGCGCTGGCCGAAAAAGGCCAAAGCTTGAAGGTCAGCCTGGAGATCTTCGGCACCGATTTGCAATTGGGGCTGGTCGCCAACGGGATGGGCTTTGGGCTAGTACCCGAGCCGCTGCTGCAACGGAGCCGCCACCGCGACCGGCTGGAGGTCATCAGTGTCAGCGACTTTCGCCCTGTCATCGATCTGTGGCTGGTACAGGCGGCGTTCGTCGGCAACCTTCAAGGCGCTGTGGATCTGTTCGGTGAGGTAGTGACGCAGGGGCTGACGTTACACGCTCAGGCCTGATAGGGGGTAGAGGTAAGAAACAGCCTTGACCCGAATCTATCAGGGCATCGGGAGCGTTTGATGTGAGCACCCGGCTCACCACGTTTCGAAACTGCCCACGACCATCGAATTTCCCATGCCCAGACGACCGCCTGGGCAGGCGTCACTTAGTCTATTCCGGCTCGACCGCCGGCCTGCCCTCAGCGCACTGGGCAGGTGCAGGCCCTTCAGCGCGTAACGAATTCACGAATCCGCTGTGCCCCTTCGATACACTCTGCCAAGGGCGCAACCAGTGCCATGCGCACGCGGCCGGCTCCCGGGTTCTGGCCGCCAGCATCGCGCGAAAGGTAAGAGCCGGGTACAACGGTCACGTGTTGCTGCTCGAACAGCTCCCGGCAGAATGCAGCATCGTCGCCACCCACATTCGGCCACAGATAGAAGCTGCCATCAGGGCGTTGCACGTCCATAACAGGCGAGAGGATGTTCAATACCGCGTCGAACTTCTCGCGGTACAGGTCACGATTGGCGCGCACGTGGGCTTCGTCGCTCCAGGCCGCGATGCTGGCCAGTTGCGTTTGTACCGGCATCGCGCAGCCGTGGTAGGTGCGGTAGAGCAGAAACGCCTTGAGAATGTCGGCATCGCCTGCCACGAAGCCCGAGCGCAGGCCAGGCAAGTTGGAGCGCTTGGACAGGCTATGAAACACCACGCAGCGCTTGAAGTCGCTGCGGCCCAGTTCGGCGCAGGCGGTCAGCAGGCCAGGGGGCGGGGTGCCCTCGTCGAAGTACAGTTCGCTGTAGCACTCGTCGGCGGCGATCACGAAGTCGTGCTCATCGGCCAGGGAGATCAAGCGCTTGAGCGTTTCGAGCGGGATCAACGCGCCAGTGGGGTTACCGGGTGAGCAAAGAAACAGGATCTGGCAGCGCTCCCAGACCTGGGTGGGTACGGCGTCGAAATCCGGGTTGAAGCCGTGGCTGGCCAGGCAAGCCAGGTAGTGCGGCTGCACTCCCGCCAGCAGCGCCGCCCCTTCGTAGATCTGATAGAACGGATTGGGGCTGACGATCAAGCCGTCGACGCCACGTTGCGCCACCGTCTGCACGAACGAGAACAAGGCCTCGCGCGTGCCGTTGACCGGCAGCACATGCCGGGCTGCGTCCAGCCAACCAGCGGGCACGCCAAAGCGCCGCTCGCACCAATGCGCGATAGCCTCGCGCAGCGCCGGCAACCCAGCAGTGGTGGGGTAGACGGCCATTTGCGCCAGGTTGTCGCGCAGCGCCTGGGCGACGAACTCGGGTGAGGCATGCTTGGGTTCGCCGATAGAGAGGGCGATGTGGCCAAGCCCCTGGGTATGTTCGGCGCCGGCGAGCAGCTTGCGCAGTTTTTCGAAAGGGTAGGGTTGCAGCTGGTTCAGGGCGTCGTTCATGAGTGCGTTCGCAAGTCAGATGCTGATGCGCGGCAGTTCCGGCTGCTCGACCGACAGCTGCGCGACGATCGCCTCCTGGAGGCGAGCGCACAGTTGTGGATCGGACAGCGGCTGGTTAGCCGCGTCGGTGATGAAAAAGACGTCTTCGACGCGCTCGCCTAATGTGGCGATCTTCGCGTTCTGCAGAGAGAGGTCGAAGTCCAGGAAGATCTTGCCGACCCGCGCCAGCAAGCCTGGGCGGTCGGGCGCGGCCAGTTCCAGTACCGTAACCGGGCGCTGGGCGTCATTATGGATCGTCACTTGCGGGGCGAAGGCGAAGTGCTTGAGCTGGCGCGGTACGCGGCGCTGAATGATGGTCGGGTAATCGTCGGGGTTGCGCAGCGCTTCGGTAAGGCCCAGGCGAATGCGCTCGATGCGCGCCGGGTCGTTGCCGATCGAGCCACCTTCGTTGTCCAGCACGATATAGGTGTCGAGGGTGAACTGGCTGCTGGAGGTGATAATGCGCGCGTCGTGGATGTTCAGGTTGAGCTGGTCCATCGCGGCTACCGTCACGGCGAAGAAGTCGTGCTGGTCGGGCGCATAGATGAAGATCTGCGTGCCGCCTTCGAATTCGCGCTGCGTGGTTTCCTTGATCAGCACCAATGGGTCGCCACTGGGCGGCTGCTGGAGGATGGCATCGGTGTGCCAGGCCACGTCGCCGGAGGTGTGACGCAGGAAATAATCATCGCCCAATTGCGACCACAACTGCTCGACCTCGTCCGGGTCGGTCCCGCCCCGTACCAGGGTGTCGAGTGCTGCATTCTGGGTATGGCGGATCTGCTGTTCGCGGTCGACCGGGTTTTCCAGGCCCCGGCGCAGCGCCAATTTGGTTTCCGTGTAGAGCTGGCGCAGCAGGCTGGCTCGCCAGGAATTCCACAATGACGGGTTGGTGGCGTTGATGTCAGCCACGGTCAACACGTACAGGTAGTCCAGGTGCGTCTGGTCGCCAACGAACTGGGCGAAATCGTGAATCACCTGCGGGTCGGAAAGGTCCTTGCGTTGGGCGGTGGTGCTCATTACCAGGTGGTTTTGCACCAGCCACACGATCAGCCGGCTGTCCCAAGCCGGCAGCTGATGGCGCGAGCAGAACGCCTCGGCATCCACCGCACCCAGCTCCGAATGGTCCCCGCCGCGCCCCTTGCCGATGTCATGGTACAGGCCCGCCATGTAGATCAGCTCGGGCTTGGGCAGCTTGCCCATCAGCTTGCTGGCCAACGGGAATTTCTCGGAGATGGGGGTGTACTGCAGCTTGCGCAGGTGCTTGATCAGGTTAAGCGTGTGCGCATCGACGGTATAGATATGGAACAAGTCGTGCTGCATTTGCCCAACGATGTGACCGAACTCTGGCAGGTACCGACCCAGGATGCCGTAACGGTTCATACGGCGCAGGTTGCGGTGGATACCGACCTCGCATTTGAACAGCTCAACGAACAGGCTGGTGTTTCGGATATCGTTGCGAAAGCTGTCGTCGATCAGGTGCCGATGCTCGCGCAGCAAGCGGATGGTGTCGGCGCGTACGCCCTTGATATCCGGGTTTTGTGCCATCAGCACGAAGATTTCGAGCATTGCGAAGGGCGTGCGCCGGAACACGTTGGCGTGGGTGGCCTCAATGTAGCCGTCATGCAACTGGAACCGGGAGTTGAGTGGCGTGAGCGCGCGGCTGCCGTCATCGGCCAGGATGACCTCTTCGTAATGCTGCACGATCAGGTCACTGAGTTCGGCGATGCTCATCACCACCCGGTAGTACTGTTGCATGAAACGCTCGATGGCCAGCTTGGCATCGCCGTCGGTGTAACCCAGCAGCTCGGCGATCTTGCGTTGGTAGTCGAACAGTAGCCGGTCTTCGGCTCGCCCGGCGAGCATGTGCAGGGCGTAGCGCACCTTCCAGAGAAATTCCTGAGACGAGGCCAGCAGGCTGATCTCGCTTTCCACCAGAAACCCTTGGCTGGCCAGGGCCTGCAAGTTGAGGGTGCCGAAATGCCGCCGTGCTACCCAGAGCAGGGTCTGGATATCGCGCAGGCCGCCCGGGCCCCCTTTGACGTTGGGTTCCAGGTTGTACTCGGTGTCGTTGTACTTGTGATGGCGCGCCTTCTGCTCTTCGTGCTTGGCCAGGAAAAATTCGCGGCTTGGCCACATGCGCTCGGTGGCAGTGGCCTCGAGCATGCGCTTGCGCAGCCGATCAGGGCCGGCGATGGTCCGGCATTCCATCAGGTTGGTGATAACGGTCAGGTCCGCCCGGGCCTGTTCAGCGCACTCATCCACCGAGCGCACGCTCTGGCCCACTTCCAGGCCGATGTCCCAGAGCAGGGTGAGGAAGCGCTCGATAGGCTCACGAAATATCTCGTGGTCGGCGCTTTCCAGCAGAATCAGCAGGTCGATGTCCGAATACGGGTGCAGCTCGCCACGGCCGTAGCCACCCACTGCTACCAGCGCGATGTCGGCGTCTTCACTCCAGTCGAACTGTCCCCATGCCTGCTGGAGCAGGCAATCGACGAACCAGGCGCGATCTTCGACCAGGCGGCGCACGTCTCGGCCCTCGATGAAGCGCCTGTCGAGCACTTCACCCGCCTGGCGAATGGCCTTTTTGAACGCAGCGATCGGGCTGGTCTTAAGGGCCAGCTCCGCCTGGAACTGGCCACGGTCGAACAGCTCTGGGTCCATCTGGGGCATCGGGCGGCCTTCCTTTATATGCGTGCGAACGTCGATCAGTTGCAGCGGGCCAGGGTGTCGTCGCTGCGCAGGGTGAGGATCTCGTAGCCGGTGGCAGTCACCAGAATGGTGTGCTCCCACTGGGCGGAGAGTTTGCGGTCCTTGGTGATGGCCGTCCAGCCATCCCCGAGCAGGCGGGTATCGGCCTTGCCCTGGTTGATCATCGGCTCGATGGTGAAGATCATCCCCTCCTTGAGCTCCAGGCCCTCGCCGGCGACGCCGTAGTGCATCACCTGGGGCTCTTCGTGAAAGACCTTGCCGATGCCGTGGCCACAGTATTCACGTACGACCGAAAAGCCGTTTTTCTCGGCATGCTTCTGGATCACTGCGCCAATGTCCCCAAGGTGCGCGCCCGGCCGTACCACTTCGATGCCCATGTACAGGCACTCCTGGGTGACCTTCGACAGGCGTTCTGCCCACTGTGGCACGGTGCCTACGTTGAACATGCGGCTGGTGTCGCCATGGTAGCCGTCCTTGATGACGGTGATGTCGATGTTCAATACATCGCCGTTCTTCAGGGGCTTTTCATTGGGGATGCCGTGGCACACTACGTGGTTGATCGAGGTGCAGATCGACTTGGGGAAGCCTTTGTAGTTCAGGGGCGCAGGAATGGCCTTTTGCTCGTTGACGATGTAATCGTGGCAAATGCGGTCCAGTTCCTCGGTGGTTACCCCGGGTTTGACGTAAGGCTCGATCATCTCCAGCACTTCGGCGGCCAGGCGGCCGGCGATGCGCATTTTCTCGATGTCCTCGGGCGTCTTGATGGTCACGGTCATGAATGCTCTCTTGGCGCCGCAGCGCTTGAAACAATGTATAAGGCCGCGATTCTACCAGAGGCGCCGCCCCCGCGTCGGGCCCCAGGCTGGGTGTGATTGTCGCGCGATTGCCTGCGTGGCGCAAAACAGACGGGGCCAGCCTTGTGGCAGTTCCTTCTGCCAGGGAACTGTGGTATAAAGTGCGCCGTTTCGCGGGGGTGCCTCCGCGAAGCTCAAACCCACACACGTATCGACACGATGACCTGGGTGCCGAAGGCTTTGTGCCAGAGGTTGGATCATTGGGATGCGTGGAGGCCTAACCCGACTTATCAAGGAACTATCATGTCCCAAGTCAACATGCGCGATATGCTGAAGGCCGGTGTGCACTTCGGCCACCAGACCCGTTACTGGAACCCGAAAATGGGCAAGTTCATTTTCGGCGCGCGCAACAAGATTCACATCATCAACCTTGAAAAAACCCTGCCGCTGTTCAACGAGGCACTGACCTTCGTCGAGCGTCTGGCCCAGGGCAAAAACAAGATCATGTTTGTCGGCACCAAGCGTTCCGCTGGCAAGATCGTCGCCGAGCAAGCGGCTCGTTGCGGTTCGCCGTACGTCGACCATCGCTGGTTGGGCGGCATGCTGACCAACTACAAAACCATCCGCCAGTCGATCAAGCGCCTGCGCGAGCTCGAAACCCAGGCCGAAGACGGTACCTTCACCAAGCTGACCAAGAAAGAAGCGCTGATGCGTTCGCGCGATCTGGAGAAGCTGGACCGTTCGCTGGGTGGTATCAAGGACATGGGCGGCCTGCCTGATGCCCTGTTCGTTATCGACGTCGATCACGAGCGCATTGCCATCAGCGAAGCCAACAAGCTGGGCATCCCGGTCATCGGTATCGTCGATACCAACAGCAGCCCGGAAGGCGTCGATTACGTCATCCCAGGTAACGACGACGCCATCCGCGCCATCGAGCTGTACATGACTGCCATGGCTGACGCCGTGATTCGTGGCCGCAACAATGTAGGTGGCGGCACCGAAGAGTACGTGCAGGAAGAAGCTGCCAACACCGCAGCTGAAGGCTGAGCCGTAGGCCAACCGGCACGGCTTGTCACGCAAAAAGGGGGCTAGGCCCCCTTTTTGCCACCTTCAGGATTGGCGCCCGCGTTCGTAACCTTCGCGCGCGATGATCCAAGATTCGAGCGCCCGCATCGTCGGGTGGTCTGGTCGAAATTTATCCAAGAGGATTTTGAAATGGCAGAAATTACTGCAGCGCTGGTCAAGGAACTGCGTGAGCGTACCGGCCAAGGCATGATGGAATGCAAGAAGGCTCTGGTTGCCGCCAATGGCGATATCGAGAAGGCCATCGACGACATGCGCGCCTCCGGTGCCATCAAGGCTGCCAAAAAGGCCGGCAACATCGCTGCTGAAGGCGCCATCGCCGTTCGCGTCGAAGGCGGCCGTGGCCTGATCATCGAAGTCAACTCGCAGACCGACTTCCTGGCTTTGCAGGATGACTTCAAAGGCTTCGTCAAGGACAGCCTGAACGAAGCGTTCGAGCAGAACCTGACTGACGCCGCTCCGCTGATCGCTTCGCGCGAATCGGCCCGTGAGGCGCTGGTTGCCAAATGCGGCGAGAACGTGAACATCCGCCGCCTGGCCTCCGTTTCCGGTGACACCGTCGGTGCTTACCTGCACGGCCACCGCATCGGCGTTCTGGTTGTGCTCAAGGGCGGCAACGAGGAACTGGCCAAGCACGTTGCCATGCACGTTGCCGCCAGCAACCCTGCCGTGGTTTCGCCTGACCAGATCTCTGCCGAGCTGGTAGCCAAGGAAAAGGAAATTTTCCTGCAGCTCAACGCCGACAAGATCGCTGGCAAGCCAGACAACATCGTTGAGAACATGGTCAAGGGCCGTATCAACAAGTTCCTGTCTGAAGCCAGCCTGGTCGAGCAGGCCTTCGTCATGGACCCTGAAGTCAAGGTCGGCGAGCTGGTCAAAAAAGCCGGTGCAGAAATCGTTTCCTTCGTTCGTTACGAAGTGGGCGAGGGCATCGAGAAGCCGGTCGACAACTTCGCTGACGAAGTTGCTGCCCAGGTAGCTGCCGCCAGCAAGCAGTAATCCGCTTTCGCTGGTCGTGAAAAGAGGCTGCCCGCTAAAGCGCGCAGCCTCTTTTTCAAAGCAGGGCAGGATTTGTACGAAAGGTCGGCCATTGGCCTGTTTTTCATACACAACCTGAAACCTGGCGCTGGCTTATCCAGCCATGCCGGGACGGCGCGATAGCGCTAGAGTTACCCAGGGTAGAAAGTGCCCTAGAATTTTTTGCAAACAGACGCCGCAGGAGAGATACGCAATGGCCCAGCAGGTGAGTGGTCGGCAACCTCGCTACAAACGCATTTTGCTCAAACTCAGTGGCGAGGCCCTGATGGGCTCCGAAGACTTCGGCATCGATCCCAAGGTGCTTGACCGCATGGCGCTGGAGGTTGGCCAATTGGTCGGCATCGGTGTTCAGGTAGGCCTGGTGATCGGTGGCGGTAACCTCTTTCGCGGCGCCGCCTTGAGCGCAGCCGGCATGGATCGGGTGACCGGCGACCACATGGGGATGCTGGCTACCGTAATGAACGCGCTGGCAATGCGCGATGCGCTGGAGCGTTCGAACATCTCCGCCATCGTCATGTCCGCCATCTCCATGGTCGGTGTTACCGATCATTACGACCGCCGCAAGGCCATTCGCCACCTCAAGACTGGCGACGTGGTGATCTTCTCCGCAGGTACCGGCAACCCGTTCTTCACCACCGACTCGGCGGCCTGCCTGCGCGCGATCGAGATCGATGCAGACGTAGTGCTCAAGGCCACCAAGGTCGATGGCGTCTACACGGCCGATCCATTCAAGGATCCGCATGCCGAGAAATTCGACCGCCTCACGTATGATGAGGTGCTGGACCGCAAGCTGGGCGTGATGGACCTCACGGCAATCTGCCTGTGCCGTGACCACAAGATGCCGCTGCGAGTCTTTAACATGAACAAGCCCGGCGCCCTGCTCAACATCGTCGTGGGCGGCGCCGAAGGTACTTTGATCGAGGAAGGCGTGGAATGATCAACGACATCAAGAAAGACACTCAGGAGCGCATGGGCAAGACCCTGGAATCGCTTAGCCACAACCTTGGCACCATTCGTACCGGTCGCGCGCACCCCAGTATCCTGGAAAGCGTCAAGGTTCCGGCCTGGGGCAGCGAGATGCCGCTGAACCAGGTGGCTGCTATCTCCGTGGAAGACGCCCGCACTCTGAAGATCGTCGCTCACGACAAGTCCTTGGGAGCCGCCATCGAGAAGGCCATCCTCACCTCCGACCTGGGCCTGAACCCATCCAGCGCCGGCACCACCATTCGCGTGCCGATGCCGCCACTGACCGAGGAAACCCGCAAGGGTTATACCAAACAGGCGCGTGGCGTCGCCGAAGATGCGCGCGTGGCAGTGCGCAACGTGCGCCGTGATGCCCTGAGCAAGCTCAAGCAGCTGGTCAAGGACAAGGAAATCAGCGAAGACGAAGAGCGTCGTGCCGCTGATGACATCCAGAAGCTGACCGACAAGCACATTGCCGATGTCGACAGCGCTCTGGAAACAAAGGAAAAGGATCTGATGGCCGTTTGAGGCCAAGCTTGCCCCATGGAAAAGACCAAGCCCGTTATGCAACAGCAGGTGCCCAGGCACGTGGCGATCATCATGGACGGCAACAATCGCTGGGCCAAGAAGCGCCTGCTGCCGGGTGTTGCCGGGCATAAAGCCGGAGTCGATGCGGTACGTGCAGTGATCGAAGTGTGCGCCGAGGCCAAGGTCGAGGTGCTTACGCTGTTCGCGTTTTCCAGCGAGAACTGGCAGCGGCCGGCCGACGAGGTGGGTGCGCTCATGGAGCTGTTCTTCACCATGCTGCGCCGCGAGGCGCGGCGGCTGAACGACAACGGCATCAGCTTGCGTATCATCGGCGACCGCAGCCGCTTTCACCCGGAGCTTCAGGCGGCAATGCGTGAGGCCGAGGCTTTGACGGCGGGCAATCAGCGTTTCATCCTGCAGGTCGCCGCCAATTACGGCGGCCAATGGGATATCGCGCAGGCAGCGCAGCGGCTGGCTCGGGAAGTCCAGGCCGGCCACCTGCGGCCCGAGGACATAACCCCCGGCTTGCTGCAAACCTGCCTGTCCACTGGAGACCTGCCGCTGCCAGACCTGTGCATCCGCACCGGTGGAGAGCACCGCGTCAGCAACTTCCTGTTGTGGCAACTGGCGTACGCGGAGCTTTATTTTTCCGACCTGTTCTGGCCGGACTTCAAACACGAAGCCATGCGCACCGCGCTGGCTGATTTCGCCTCGCGTCAACGTCGCTTTGGCAAGACCAGCGAACAAGTCGAGGCCGGAGCCCGAGCCTGATGCTAAAACAACGCATTCTTACCGCACTGGTGCTGCTGCCCTTGGCGCTGGGAGGGTTTTTCCTTCTTGAGGGGGGCTGGTTCGCTTTGTTCATCGGAGCGGTGGTCAGCCTTGGTGGCTGGGAATGGGCTCGCATGGGAGGGCTTCAGGCGCAATGGCAACGGGTCGCCTACGGCCTGGTCATCGCCTTGGTGCTGTTCGTTTTTTACCTCTCGCCTGGGCTCGCCCCTTGGGTGCTGGGCCTGGCCGTGATCTGGTGGGCATTGGCGACCTTTCTGGTGTTGACCTACCCCCGTAGCGCCGTGCATTGGGACAATGTGGCGAGCAAGTTGGTCATTGGATTGCTCATCCTGCTGCCGGCATGGCAGGGGCTGACCCTGCTCAAGCAGTGGGCACTGGGCAACTGGTTGATCGTCATGGTGATGGTGCTTGTATGGGCCGCCGACATAGGTGCCTACTTTTCCGGGCGGGCTTTTGGCAAACGCAAGCTGGCACCACAGGTGAGCCCGGGTAAAAGCTGGGAAGGCGCCTATGGCGGCCTGGCATTGAGCTTGCTGATTACGCTAGGGGTATCGATGTACCGGCATCTGGGCGTGCTGGAAACCCTACTGGCCTTGACTGGTGCGGCCGTAGTGGTGTGCATCTCGGTAGTGGGCGACCTCACCGAAAGCATGTTCAAGCGCCGTGCCGGTATCAAGGACAGCAGCCACCTGCTTCCGGGCCATGGCGGCGTGATGGATCGCATCGACAGCCTTACCGCCGCCGTGCCGGTGTTCGCAGTTCTGCTCTGGGCTGCCGGTTGGGGCGCGATGTGAGCGGGCTTCAGCGGATCACCGTCTTGGGTGCGACCGGTTCGATTGGCCTGAGCACCCTCGACGTCATTGCTCGCCACCCCGAGCGCTACGAAGTCTTCGCCCTGACCGGCTACAGCCGCCTCGAGCAACTCCTAGCCCTGTGCGAACGGCATCGCCCTGCTTTTGCAGTCGTGCCAGACGAACCGGCCGCGGTGCGGCTGCGCGAAGGCTTGGCAGCCTTGAACCTAGGCACCGAGGTATTGCTGGGCGAGCAAGGGCTCTGCCAGGTCGCCGAATCACCAGAGGTCGACGCGGTGATGGCGGCTATCGTTGGTGCAGCCGGGCTCGCGCCGACCCTGGCGGCTGTGCATGCAGGCAAAAAGGTGCTGCTGGCCAACAAGGAAGCGCTGGTGATGTCCGGCGCATTGTTCATGAAAGCCGTGCGTGATAGCGGGGCGGTGTTGCTGCCTATCGACAGCGAGCACAACGCCATCTTTCAGTGCCTGCCGTCCGATTATCGCCGGGGCCTCGCGCCGATTGGCGTGCGCCGCATCCTCCTGACAGCCAGTGGCGGCCCATTCCGTGAAATGCCTGTTCAGGCCCTTGAACAGGTCACGCCGGAGCAGGCGTGCGCTCACCCGAACTGGTCGATGGGGCGCAAGATTTCGGTCGACTCGGCCAGCATGATGAATAAAGGCCTTGAGTTGATCGAGGCTTGCTGGCTGTTCGATGCGCGACCCGATCAGGTCGAGGTGGTGGTGCACCCCCAGAGCGTCATCCATTCGCTGGTCGACTATGTAGATGGCTCGGTACTCGCGCAGTTGGGCAACCCCGACATGCGCACGCCCATTGCCAATGCGTTGGCCTGGCCTGAGCGCATCGATTCGGGCGTGGCGCCGCTTGATCTGTTCACGGTCGCCCGCCTGGACTTTCAACCACCGGCCTTCGAGCGTTTTCCTTGCCTTGGTTTGGCGTTCGACGCCGCACGGGCGGGCGGCAGCGCCCCGGCGATGCTCAACGCGGCCAACGAAATCGCCGTTGAGGCGTTTCTTGAGCGGCGAATTCTTTTTACCGACATTCCCTGCCTGATCGACGCTGTGCTGCAAGCCGAGCCGGTGGTGGCGCTAGAGGCCTTGCCCGCAGTGTTCGAAGCCGATGCAAGAGCGCGCGCCAGGGCGAATCAATGGTTGACTCGCACTGGGCAATGAGGTCCGATGAGGCGCACTGATCCGCCTCCTGACGCCTGACACTCCCGAGACTGGAGACACGAATGAGCGCGCTCTACATGATCCTTGGCACCCTGGTTGCACTGGGTGTGCTGGTTACCTTCCACGAGTTCGGCCATTTCTGGGTCGCGCGTCGCTGTGGGGTAAAGGTGCTGCGGTTTTCCGTAGGCTTTGGCATGCCACTGGTGCGTTGGAACGATCGCCACGGTACTGAATTCGTGGTCGCGCTGATTCCTTTGGGCGGCTATGTGAAGATGCTCGACGAACGGGAGGGTGATGTTCCCGCGGTGTTGGCGCATCAGGCGTTCAATCGCAAGCCGGTGTTGCAGCGCATCGCTATCGTCGCCGCGGGGCCGATCGCAAACTTTCTGCTCGCCATTGTATTTTTCTGGGCCTTGGCGATGCTGGGCACGCAGCAGGTTCGCCCGGTGGTTGGCGAGGTTCAGCCAGGCAGCCTCGCGGCAACTGCCGGCTTGGCTTCGGGCCAGGAAATCGTATCGGTCGACGGGCGCGCCGTTCAGGGCTGGGCCGGTGTCAATCTGGCAATGGTCAGGCGCCTGGGTGAGAGCGGCAGCCTGGCTCTGGGTGTTATCGAGCAGGGTAACAGCCAGCCGGTGATTCATCAGGTGCAGCTCGATCACTGGCTGCAAGGTGCCGATGAGCCTGACCCGATCCGCTCGCTGGGCCTGCAGCCTTGGCGGCCTGCGCTTGAACCGGTATTGGCCGAGCTCGATCCTGAAGGGCCAGCGCACGCCGCTGGGCTGCACGCTGGTGACAGGTTGGTGGCGCTCGATGGCCAGGCGCTGGGCGACTGGCAGCAGGTAGTGGACCGCGTGCGTCAGCGCGCCGGTGCCAAGGTGGTATTCAGTATCGAACGGGGCGGGGAGCGTCTGCAGGTACCCGTCACACTGGCAACGCGAGGCGAGGGCAGTGCTGCGGCTGGCTACCTGGGGGCAGGGGTCAAGCCTGTGGAGTTTCCGGCGCAGATGCTGCGTGAGGTGCGTTACGGGCCGCTCGATGCGGTGGTTGAGGGCGCACGGCGTACGTGGTCGATGACTGTGTTGACCCTTGATTCACTAAAGAAAATGCTGTTCGGCGAGCTCTCTGTAAAAAACTTGAGTGGGCCGATAACCATTGCTAAAGTGGCGGGCGCTTCGGCCCAGTCGGGCCTGGGAGATTTTTTGAACTTCCTGGCATATCTGAGTATTAGCCTGGGGGTTCTGAATTTGCTGCCTATTCCGGTACTGGATGGGGGGCATTTGCTGTTTTACCTGATCGAGTGGGTGCGGGGCAGGCCCGTATCGGATCGGGTGCAAGGCTGGGGGATCCAGATTGGTGTCAGCCTGGTGGTCGGGGTCATGTTGCTTGCCCTGATCAACGATCTGGGTCGGTTGTTGTAACGCATCGCTCAATTGCGAACCTGCCGCCTGTGCGGCAGTTTGTTTATTGCCGTAAGGAACAAGAAAGGACTTCATGAAACGTCTGCTGCTTACCGCGGTGCTGTCCGCACTGATGATCGCCGAAGTTCACGCCGAGTCCTTCACTATCTCCGATATCCGTGTCAACGGCTTGCAACGGGTGTCCGCCGGTAGCGTGTTCGGCGCGCTGCCGCTCAACGTGGGCGACACTGCCGATGACGCCCACCTGGTGGATTCCACCCGAGCCCTGTTCAAGACAGGTTTCTTCCAGGACATTACCCTGAACCGTGATGGCAACGTGCTTGTCATCAACGTTGTCGAGCGCCCCTCGATCGCCAGCATTGAGATCGAGGGCAACAAGGCCATTTCCACCGACGACCTGCTCAAGGGGCTTCGTCAGTCCGGGCTGTCCGAAGGCGAGATCTTCCAGCGTGCAACGCTCGAAGGCGTACGTAACGAGCTGCAACGTCAGTACGTTGCCCAAGGTCGCTACTCTGCCTCTGTCGATACCGAAGTGGTGACCGAGCCGCGCAACCGGGTAGGCCTGAAGATCAAGATCAACGAAGGCACGGTCGCGGCCATCCAGCACATTAACGTGGTGGGCAACACGGTCTTCCCCGAGGAAGACCTGCGCGACCTGTTCGAGCTCAAGACCACCAACTGGTTGTCATTCATCAAGAATGACGACAAGTACGCTCGCGAGAAACTGTCCGGCGACCTCGAGCGCTTGCGTTCCTACTATCTGGACCGCGGCTACATCAACATGGACATCACCTCGACTCAGGTGTCCATCACCCCGGACAAAAAGCACGTCTACATCACCGTAAACATCAATGAAGGTGCCAAGTACACCGTTCGTGACGTGAAGCTGGCCGGTGATCTGAAGGTTCCCGAAGACCAGATCAAGGCGCTGCTGCTGGTCCAGAAAGGCCAAGTGTTTTCCCGTAAGGTAATGACCAATACCTCCGAGCTGATCACTCGCCGGCTGGGTAACGAAGGTTATACCTTCGCCAACGTGCGCGGCGTACCACAGCCTCATGACGACGATCACACCGTCGATATCCTGTTCACCGTCGACCCGGGCAAGCGTGCGTATGTCGATCGCATCAACTTCCGGGGCAACACCAAAACCGACGACCAGGTGCTGCGCCGCGAAATGCGTCAGATGGAGGGTGGCTGGGCTTCCACTTACCTGATCGACCAGTCCAAAACGCGCCTGGAGCGCCTGGGCTACTTCAAGGAAGTGAACGTCGAAACTCCAGCCGTTCCGGGGGTCGATGACCAGGTAGACGTGAACTACGCCGTGGAAGAGCAACCTTCCGGCTCGATTACCGCCAGCGTCGGTTTCGCTCAGAGCGCCGGCCTGATCCTGGGTGGTTCGATCAGCCAGAACAACTTCCTGGGTTCGGGTAACAAGGTCGGCATCGGCTTGACCCGCTCGGAGTACCAGACCCGCTACAACTTCAGTTTCGTCAACCCGTACTACACGCCCGATGGCGTGAGCCTCGGCTACAACGCCTTCTACCGTAAGACCGACTACGATGAGCTGGATGTCGACGTGGCCAGCTACGCGGTGGACAGCCTGGGTGCCGGCCTGAACTTCGGCTATCCGATCAGCGAAACCTCTCGCCTGAACTTCGGCCTGACGGTACAGCGCGATAACATCAATACCGGTACCTACACTGTTGGCGAGATCTACGACTTCATCAATCGTGAAGGCGACAGCTTCACCAACTTCAAGGCCTCGGCTGGCTGGTCTGACTCGACCCTCAACCGCGGTACGCTGCCGACCCGTGGCCACTCGCAGAGCTTGACATTCGAAACCACCACGCCGGGCAGTGACCTGTCGTTCTACAAGATCGACTACCGTGGCCAAGTGTTCGCGCCGATCACCGACACCTATACCCTGCGTTTCCATACCGAGCTGGGTTATGGCGATGGTTACGGCTCAACCGATGGCTTGCCGTTCTACGAGAACTATTACGCGGGCGGTTTCAACTCCGTGCGCGGCTTCAAGGACAGCACCCTCGGCCCGCGCGGTACGCCCGCTACCGCCGACCCGGACCAGGACGACGTAGCCTTCGGTGGCAACGTACTGATCACCGGTGGCGCCGAAGTCCTGTTCCCGATGCCGTTCGTGAAGGATCAAAAATCGCTGCGTACTTCGCTGTTCTGGGACGTGGGCAATACCTTCGATTCCAAGTGCCAGTACAAGTCGAGCAACGATGCCGCGCACCCCGTGCGTACACAGGATTGCGGCACCATCGACTTCTCCAACATGGCAGCTTCGGTTGGCGTTGGCGTGACCTGGATCACGGCCCTGGGCCCGCTCAGCTTCAGCCTGGCGATGCCAGTCAAGAAGCCTGACAATGCCGAAACGCAGGTATTCCAGTTCTCCCTGGGCCAGACGTTCTGACGTCGGGCCTCACTATCACACAAGGTTTCTGCAGGAGTTCATCGTGCGCAAGCTCACCCAACTGGTCATCGTCGCAGCGGCCATGATCGCTACCCCGGCCTTCGCCGAAATGAAAATTGCCGTTCTGAACTATCAGATGGCCCTGCTCGAATCCGATGCTGCCAAGAAGTACGCTGTCGATGCCGAGAAGAAGTTCGGCCCTCAGCTGAACAAGCTCAAGGCACTGGAAGCCAGCGCCAAGGGTATTCAAGACCGCCTGGTGAGCGGCGGTGACAAAATGCAACAGGCCGAGCGCGAGCGCCTGGAGCTCGACTTCAAGCAGAAGGCACGCGACTTCCAGTTCCAGTCCAAGGAGCTCAACGAAGCGAAGGCCGCCGCTGACCGCGATATGCTGCAGCAGCTCAAACCCAAGCTCGACAGCGCTGTCGAGTCGGTTATCAAGCAAGGCAACTTCGACTTGGTTCTCGAGCGTGGCGCGGTGGTCGACGTGAAGCCTCAGTTCGACATCACCCGCCAGGTGATCGAGCGCATGAACCAGGCCAAGTGAGCACGGCCTTGAGCATTACCCTCGGCCAGCTGGCCGCTACGCTAGGCGCTGAACTTCGCGGCGCCGAAGCGCTTGAAATTACCGGGCTGGCCACCTTGCAGGAGGCCGGCCCGTCGCAGCTGAGCTTCCTGGCCAATCCTCAGTACCGCAAATTCCTCGACACTTGCACCGCAGGTGCCGTGCTGCTCAAAGCGGCCGACGCGCAAGGGTTCAGGGGCAATGCCCTGATCGTCCCAGATCCCTACCTGGCCTACGCTCGGATCTCTCACCAGTTCGACCCTAAACCAAGGGCGCCGGCAGGCGTGCATCCGACCGCGCTCATCGCAGCAGATGCGCAGGTAGATCCTACGGCCAGTGTTGGCCCGTTCGTGGTGATCGAAGCCGGCGCCCGGATCGGCGCTGGGGTGACGCTGGGTGCTTACTGCTTCGTCGGTGCTCGCTCGGAAGTGGGCGACGGCGGGTGGCTTGCCCCTCGGGTCACGTTGTACCACGACGTGCGGATTGGTAAGCGAGTCTCCATCCAATCGGGTGCTGTACTGGGTGGTGAAGGCTTCGGCTTTGCCAACGAGAAAGGCACGTGGCAGAAAATCGCCCAGATCGGTGGGGTCACCGTGGGCGATGACTGCGAAATTGGCGTGAACACCGCCGTGGACCGTGGCGCGCTGGCCGATACCGTGATCGGGAACGGGGTCAAGCTCGATAACCAGATCCAGATTGCCCACAACGTCCAGATCGGTGATCACACTGCGATGGCTGCGTGCGTCGGTATCTCCGGAAGCACCAAGATCGGCCGCAACTGCATGCTGGCCGGTGGCGTAGGGCTGGTAGGGCATATCGAAATTTGTGACAACGTGTTCATCACCGGCATGACCATGGTCACTCGCTCCATCACCGAGCCGGGTGCGTATTCCTCGGGCACGGCGATGCAGCCTGCAGCTGAATGGCGCAAGAGCGCTGCGCGGATCCGCCATCTTGACGACATGTCGCGGCGGCTCACCCAAGTCGAAAAACGTGTCGATGCCGTGACCCGCGGCAGCGACACGCCATCTGATGGCTGATAACTGCTCACTATCAAGCACGCGCCGCCTATAATCTGCCGTCTTGATCTATGAAGGGGCGCTGCATCATGGCAGCGCCTTACTTTCCATATACAGGCTTTTCCACGACATGATGGACATCAACGAGATTCGCGAATACCTGCCTCACCGTTACCCGTTCCTGCTGGTAGACCGCGTGGAGGAGCTGGACGTCGAGGCCAAGCGCATTCGCGCGTACAAGAATGTCAGCATCAACGAGCCTTTCTTCAATGGCCATTTCCCGGCGCACCCGATCATGCCGGGCGTTCTGATCATCGAGGCCATGGCCCAGGCCGCCGGCATCCTGGGGTTCAAGATGATGGGCGTCACGCCTGCCGACGGCACGCTCTACTATTTCGTCGGCTCCGACAAGTTGCGCTTTCGCCAGCCCGTTCGCCCAGGTGACCAACTGGTGCTCGAGGCCCGTTTTGTCAGCAGCAAACGCCAGATCTGGAAGTTCGACTGTGTAGCCTCCGTCGCTGGCAAGCCGGTGTGCTCGGCCGAAATTACCTGCGCGGAACAGAAACTATGAGTTCGATCGACCCTCGTGCAATCATCGATCCCTCGGCCAAGATTGCCGACGGCGTCGAGGTGGGCCCGTGGTCGATCGTTGGCGCGGATGTGGAAATTGGCGAAGGCACCGTGATCGGCCCCCATGTGGTGCTGCGAGGCCCCACCCGGATCGGCAAGTTCAACCGTATCTATCAGTTCTCCTCGGTCGGCGAGGACACCCCTGACCTCAAGTACAAGGGTGAGCCCACAACCTTGGTGATCGGCGATCACAACGTTATCCGTGAAGGGGTGACCATTCACCGGGGCACGGTTCAGGATCGCGGCGAAACCACGCTGGGTGATCATAATCTGATCATGGCCTATGCTCACATCGGCCATGACAGCGTGATCGGCAACCATTGCATCCTGGTCAACAATACGGCACTCGCCGGCCACGTTCATGTGGGCGACTATGCCATCTTGTCCGGCTACACCCTTGTGCATCAATACGTACACATCGGCGCCCACGCCTTTTCCGGGATGGGCACTGCCATCGGAAAGGACGTGCCGGCGTTCGTCACCGTGTTCGGCAACCCTGCCGAGGCGCGCAGCATGAATTTCGAAGGGATGCGGCGCCGTGGCTTCAGCGAGCCCTGCATGCAGGCACTGCGCAGGGCCTATAAAACCGTCTACCGGGAAGGCTTGACGATCGAGCAAGCGATCGCAGCATTGCATGGCCCAGCGTTGCAGCATCCGGAAGTCGCAATCTTTCGCGACTCCGTGGCGCAGTCCAATCGGGGCATCACTCGCTGATGGGAAATGTTAAGCCACTATTGGTCGCTCTGGTTGCAGGCGAGGCCAGCGGTGACATTCTGGGTGCCGGCCTCATGCGCGCTATCAAGGCACGCCACCCGGATGCGTGTTTCATCGGTGTGGGCGGTCCTTTGATGGAAGCAGAAGGTATGCGTTCATCCTTCCCCATGGAGCGCCTGGCGGTCATGGGCCTGGTTGAAGTGCTGGGCCGCCTGCGTGAGCTGTTGGGGCGCCGTAAATCGCTAATCGCCGAGCTGAAGGCCGCCAAACCCGATTTGTTCGTCGGTATCGATGCGCCGGATTTCACCCTCAACATCGAACTGCAACTGCGCCGGGCCGGCATCAAGACCGCTCACTACGTCAGCCCTTCGGTATGGGCCTGGCGGCAGAAGCGTGTGCTCAAGATCCGCGAGGGGTGTGATCTGATGCTCACGCTGTTTCCCTTCGAAGCTCGCTTCTACGAAGAGCAGGGCGTGCCTGTCCGGTTCGTCGGGCATTCACTGGCAGATACCATTGCCCTGGAACCTGACCGCGCAGCTGCACGCTATACATTGGGTATACCTGAGCAAGCGAAAGTGGTCGCACTGATGCCTGGCAGCCGCGGTGGCGAGGTCAAGCGGCTTGGGCCATTGTTTCTCGATGCCGCCGAGCGTTTGCTTGCGCAGCGGCCAGGGCTTCGTTTCGTGCTGCCGTGCGCCAACCCACAGCGCCGGCAACAATTGGAGGCGATGCTTGCGGGGCGTTCTCTTCCGGTGGCATTGCTCGACGGCCAATCACACCTGGCCCTGGAAGCCTGTGACGCGGTGCTGATTGCCTCCGGAACCGCGACCTTGGAGGCGCTTTTGTACAAGCGCCCGATGGTCGTTACCTATCGCCTTGCGCCCCTGACGTTCTGGTTGCTCAAGCGCATGGTGACCAGCCCGTGGGTGTCGCTACCCAACTTGCTGGCACAGAAGGCGCTGGTGCCCGAAATCTTACAGGATGATGCCACCGCTGAGCGCCTGGCCGAAGCCGTTGCGCCGCTGCTCGACGGCAAGCAAAGCCAGACCGAAGGCTTCGACGCCATCCATCGCACGCTGCGCCGCGACGCCTCCAATCAGGCGGCCGAAGCCTTGCTGCAGTTGATTCATCGCTGATATCGAGGAGCGCCCAGCATGGCATCCAGGCAACTTCAGATGGGGCTAGATTTCGAGCTCGTCGAAGAATATGTGGCAGGCGTCGACGAGGTTGGGCGTGGGCCGTTGTGCGGCCCAGTGGTCACCGCAGCAGTAATTCTCGACCCGGCTCGCCCGATTCATGGCCTGAATGACTCCAAGAAGCTCAGCCAGGCGCGCCGTGAGGCGCTGTACGATGAAATCCGCGAGAAGGCATTGAGTTGGTGCATCGCCCGCGCCGACGTGGCAGAGATCGACACCCTCAATATCCTGCACGCTACCCTGTTGGCCATGCAGCGCGCGGTAGAGGGGCTGCACGTTTCTCCGCGCCTGGCGCTGATTGACGGCAACCGCTGCCCGCGCCTGGCCATGCCGGCCTCGGCGGTAGTGCAGGGTGACTCAAAGGTGCCGGCGATTGCTGCGGCCTCGATCCTGGCCAAGGTTAGCCGCGATCGCGAGATGGCTGAGCTGGAACGTCTCTACCCTGGGTATGGCATTGCAAGCCACAAGGGCTACCCGACACCGGTTCATCTCGAAGCCCTGGCTCGCCTGGGTGCGACGCCCATTCACCGGCAGTCTTTCGCGCCTGTGCGCGCCGCCCTCGAAGCTCGTGGCGGCCTGATCAACCTGGCAGCGTTGCCCGCCTGATCGCCGGCAGCACTCGCTGCCGGTACAATGGCACCTTTCGCTCATCGTCACAGACAGGATCAGCATGTCGGTCTCTTTCGTTCATCTGCGCCTTCATACCGAATATTCCTTGGTCGATGGCCTGGTCAGGATCAAGCCGCTGGTCAAGGCGCTGGCTGGCATGGGCATGCCTGCAGTGGCGGTCACCGACCAGTCGAACATGTGCTCCCTGGTCAAGTTCTACAAGGCGGCCATGGGGGCGGGTATCAAGCCCATCTGCGGCGCAGACCTGTACCTGGCCGGCAAGGACGCCGATGCACCATTGTCCCGGATCAGCCTGCTTGCAATGAATGCCGAGGGCTACCGCAACATCACCGAGCTGATTTCCCGAGGGTTCATGGAAGGTCAGCGGGATGGCCTGGTTGTGCTGCAGCGGCATTGGATCACCGAGGCTTCGGGTGGCGTCATCGCGTTGTCGGGCGCCAAGGAAGGGGATATCGGGCAGGCGCTGATGGGCAACAACCCGGCCGAAGCAGATGCCTTGCTCACCGGCTGGATGGAAACTTTCCCAGGCCGCTTCTACGTCGAGGTTCAGCGCACCAACCGAGCCGGTGATGAGGAGTACCTGCATGCCGCGGTGGCGCTCGCTGATCGCCATGGCGCGCCGCTGGTGGCCACCAATGACGTGCGTTTTCTCAAGGCCGAGGATTTCGAGGCTCATGAGACCCGTGTGTGCATCGGCGAAGGCCGGGCCCTGGACGACCCGCGCCGCAATCGTGGCTACAGCGACCAACAGTACCTCAAGAGCCCCGAGGAAATGGCCGAGCTGTTCAGCGACCTGCCCGAGGCGCTGGAAAACACCGTCGAGATTGCTAAGCGCTGCAACATCGACGTCAAGCTGGGCAAGCACTTTCTGCCTGACTACCCAATCCCCGATGGCATGACCATCGACGAGTTCTTCCGCAAGGTGTCCTTCGATGGCCTCGAAGAGCGGTTGGCTGTGGTGTTGCCACCTGATTCGGAAAACTACGAGCAGCGCAGGCAGGTGTATGTCGACCGTTTGAACTTCGAGATCGACATCATCCTGCAGATGGGGTTTCCCGGTTACTTCCTGATCGTGATGGACTTCATCCAGTGGGCCAAGAACAACGGCGTGCCGGTAGGGCCAGGGCGAGGTTCGGGCGCCGGCTCGCTGGTTGCCTATGTGCTCAAAATCACCGACCTGGACCCGCTGGAATACGACCTGCTGTTCGAACGGTTCCTGAACCCCGAACGGGTATCGATGCCCGACTTCGATGTCGACTTCTGCATGGATGGGCGAGATCGGGTCATCGACTACGTCGCTGACAAATACGGGCGCAACGCGGTAAGCCAGATCATCACCTTCGGCTCGATGGCGGCCAAGGCGGTGGTGCGTGACGTGGCAAGGGCGCAGGGCAAGTCCTTCGGCCTGGCCGATCGGCTGTCCAAGATGATTCCATTCGAAGTCGGCATGACGCTTGAAAAGGCCCATGAGCAGGAGGAAATGCTCCGCGACTTCCTCGCCAGTGATGAGGAAGCCGCCGAAATCTGGAGCATGGCGCTCAAGCTCGAAGGGGTTGTGCGCAACGTCGGCAAACACGCCGGCGGCGTGGTCATTGCCCCTACCAAGCTCACTGACTTCTCGCCTATTTATTGCGATGAGTTTGGCGATGGCCTGGTCACCCAGTTCGACAAGGACGACGTCGAAGCAGCCGGCCTGGTCAAGTTCGACTTCCTTGGCCTGCGCACCCTGACGATCATTGACTGGGCCCTTGAAACCATCAACCGGGATTGCGCAAAAACCGGCGAAACGCCGGTGGATATCGCCCATATTCCGCTGGACGACAAGCCCACCTACGCACTGCTGCAAAAAGCCGAAACCACGGCCGTATTCCAGCTCGAGTCGCGTGGCATGAAAGAGCTGATCAAAAAGCTCAAGCCCGACTGCCTGGAAGACCTCATCGCACTGGTGGCGCTGTTCCGCCCGGGCCCGTTGCAATCGGGCATGGTCGACGACTTCATCAACCGCAAGCATGGCCGTGCCGAGCTTGCCTGGCCCCATCCGGATTACCAATACGAAGGCCTCCAGCCAGTGCTGGCGCCCACCTACGGCATCATCCTCTACCAAGAGCAGGTGATGCAGATTGCCCAGGTGATGGCCGGGTACACCCTCGGCGGTGCCGACATGCTGCGCCGTGCCATGGGCAAGAAAAAGCCCGAGGAAATGGCCAAGCAGCGAGGGGCGTTCATCGAGGGCTGCACGGCCAACAATATCGACCCGACGCTCTCGGGCAACATCTTCGACCTGGTAGAAAAGTTCGCAGGTTACGGCTTCAACAAGTCCCACTCCGCCGCCTATGGCCTGGTGTCTTACCAAACCGCCTGGCTCAAGGCCCATCACCCGGCAGCATTCATGGCGGCGGTGCTGTCGGCGGATATGCACAACACCGACAAGGTCGTGACCCTGATCGAGGAAGTGCGCAGCATGAAGCTGCGCCTGGACACCCCGGACGTGAACATGTCGGAGTTCAAGTTCACCGTGAACCTGGACGGGCGCATCGTGTATGGCCTGGGGGCGATCAAGGGAGTGGGCGAAGGCCCGGTCGAAGCGATCGTCGAGGCGCGCGCCAGCGGGCCGTTCAAGGACCTGTTCGACTTCTGCAGCCGTGTCGACCTCAAGCGCATCAACAAGCGCACCCTCGATGCGCTGGTTCGCAGCGGTGCGCTCGACCGCCTTGGCCCGTTTTTCAACGATGAGCTCAAGGCCTACCAGGCGACGGTGGACCAGAACCGCGCCACACTGCTCGCCGCCATGGAAGAGGCCATCAAGTCGGCAGAGCAAACCGCGCGCAGCCATGACAGCGGCCATGTCGACCTGTTCGGCGGGCTGTTCGAAGCTGAAGACGTCGACGTCTATGCCAGCTATCGCAAGGCTCGGCCCCTGGCGCTCAAAGAGCGGCTCAAGGGCGAGAAGGACACCCTCGGCCTTTACCTCACCGGCCACCCTATCGACGAATACGAAGCCGAAGTACGACGCTTCGCCCGCCAGCGCATCGTTGACCTCAAACCGGCACGCGATACCCAGACCATCGCCGGAATGATCGTTGCCATGCGGGTGATGAAGAACAAGAAGGGCGACAAGATGGGCTTCATCACGCTCGATGATCGCTCCGGCCGTATCGAGGCCTCGCTGTTTGCCGATGCGTTCGCCGGGGCCCAGCACCTGCTGCAAAACGATGCGGTAGTGGTCATCGAAGGGGAGGTGAGTAACGATGACTTCTCTGGCGGCCTGCGCCTGCGCGTCAAGCGGGTCATGACCATCGAGGAGGCACGCACCCAGTTGGCCGAGAGCCTGCGAGTAAAAGTGGCAGGCACCGAGCTTGCGCGGCACATGGGCTGGCTGGGCGAAACCCTGCAGCGCCATCGCGGCGCCTGCCCGGTGACCGTCGACTACACCGGCAGCGACGCCAAGGCCGTTTTGCAACTGGGCGAAAGCTGGCGGATAGACCCGGCCGACGCACTGATTCAGGCACTGCGTGACCAGTTCGGGCGGGAGAACGTCTTCCTCCAGTATCGTTAACCAAGATTTTATCTCGACCTCAAGGCGCCATTTACGTATGGTATGGCGCCAAACGGATCAACCGGCCGCCAGGCCGTCGACCCAAGACGGAAAGCTATGAACCCGAATTTTCTGGATTTCGAACAGCCCATCGCGGACCTGCAAGCCAAGATCGAAGAGCTGCGTCTCGTTGGTAATGACAATTCACTGAACATCAGTGACGAAATCTCGCGGCTGCAGGAGAAAAGCAGCACGCTGACCGAAAGCATTTTCGGCAACCTGACCAGCTGGCAGATCGCGCGTTTGGCCCGCCACCCGCGCCGCCCC
The DNA here is from genome assembly GCF_003097135.1 of Pseudomonas sp. URIL14HWK12:I12. Taxonomy (GTDB): domain Bacteria; phylum Pseudomonadota; class Gammaproteobacteria; order Pseudomonadales; family Pseudomonadaceae; genus Aquipseudomonas. The sequence continues at coordinate 1,423,801 of NZ_QEQL01000001.1, read as the reverse complement.
TACACCCTGGATTACCTCGATCACATCTTCACCGAATTCGAAGAGCTGCACGGCGACCGCCATTTCTCCGACGACGCGGCCATCGTAGGTGGTACTGCTCGTTTGGACGGTAAACCGGTGATGGTCATCGGCCACCAAAAAGGCCGCGAGGTGCGCGAAAAGGTGCGCCGCAATTTCGGCATGCCGCGCCCCGAAGGCTACCGCAAGGCCTGCCGCCTGATGGAAATGGCCGAGCGCTTCAAGATGCCGATTCTCACCTTCATCGATACGCCGGGCGCCTACCCAGGCATCGATGCCGAGGAGCGCAATCAGTCCGAGGCCATCGCCTGGAACCTGCGTGTGATGGCTCGCCTGAAAACCCCCATCATCGCCACCGTCATCGGTGAAGGTGGTTCTGGCGGTGCCCTGGCGATCGGCGTATGCGACCAGCTGAACATGCTGCAGTACTCCACCTACTCGGTAATTTCCCCGGAAGGCTGCGCTTCGATTCTCTGGAAAACCGCCGAGCGTGCGTCCGACGCGGCCGAAGCCATGGGAATTACCGCCGAGCGGCTCAAGGGCCTGGGCATTGTCGACAAGGTTATTTCAGAGCCCCTGGGCGGTGCGCACCGCAATGTTGCCGAAGCTTCGGCAAGCATCAGCGACTCGCTGATCGAGCAGCTCGACATGCTCAAGGCGATGGACATGCCCAGCCTGCTCGACCGTCGCTACCAGCGGCTGATGAGCTACGGCGTCTGAGGCAGTACCTGAGCGGGGCCCGGAGATGAACCTGGCCGATGCCCTGCTCGAGACATTGGCCCCCTGGCGCAGCGCGCCAGGCTGGGTAGTGGGTTTCTCTGGCGGCCTGGACTCCACTGTCCTGCTGCATCTTCTGAGCGGTCTCGCTTGCCAGCACGCACTGCCACCCTTACGCGCAGTGCATGTTCATCATGGTCTTCAAACCGTAGCCAATGCCTGGCCCGCCCATTGCGAGCGGCTGTGCCATGGGTTGGGCGTGCCGTTGTGCGTAGTGCCGGTGCAGGTGGCCAGCGGTGCCAGCCTCGAAGCGCAAGCGCGCCAGGCGCGCCATCAAGCCTTCGCAAGCGAGCTTTCTGAGGGCGAGGTCCTGCTACTGGGGCATCACCGCGACGATCAAGCCGAAACCGTGCTGTTTCGCTTGTTGCGGGGGGCTGGGGCCAAGGGGCTGAGTGGCATGAGCCGCCAGCGCCCACTGGGTGCAGGTACCTTGCTTCGGCCGCTGCTGGAACTGTCACGCCGAGACTTGGAGGCCTACGCGCGGGTCCACAGGTTGGAGTGGGTCGAAGACCCGACCAATGCGCAGACCGACGCCGATCGTAATTTCCTGCGCCATCGAATCCTGCCCGAGTTGACCCAGCGCTGGCCAGCGGCGCAGGCGCGCATTGCTCAGGCGGCCGGTCACCTGGCCGAGGCGAATGAGTTGCTGGGCGAGCTGGCAGCGCAGGACCTGGCCGACGCAACACCGTCTGCGTTCACTTGGCTTGGATTGCCCAGCCTCGCCCTGGCACCGCTGCAGGCGTTGTCCCCGGCTCGCCAGCGCAATGCACTCAGGCGTTTTCTCGAACCACTGACACGGCTGCCAGACGCCCGACACTGGAAGGGCTGGGAAGACCTTCGGGATGCGCGGCTGGCAGGTGAGCCAGCTTGGCGCCTGGAAGGTGGCGAACTGCGACGCAGCGGCGACCACCTTTGGTGGCTGGCGGAGCCCTGGTTGAGCGCGGTGCCGCTCGCTTCCGTGCACTGGCTCGCTCCGCACCAGCCCCTGTCGCTGCCGGGCAATGGCCAGGTCATGCTTGCCCAGGTGCCGGCCGGGGCATTGCAGGTGCGCTATCGCCGTGGAGGGGAGGTGCTCACACTGCCAGGGCGCGGCCGCCGGGACCTCAAGCGTTGGTTGCAGGAACGTGGGGTGCCAGCATTCGCACGCAGTCGCTGGCCGCTGCTGTTCGCCGATGAGCAACTGGTGGCGGTAGCGGAGTTCGCGTTGGAAGCGGGGCAGGGCCCGCTATTGCGCTGGCGGCCGCCGACGAACGCGCAGTGTTTGTGATGAAAGGGCAGTTCCGGTAGACTACCCTCCCTTCTTGATACAGCTTCCGGCACGCCCCTCAGGGCACCGGCAGCTGGCGATTCTCCTTCGCTTTCCCGGGCGGCCAAGGCCGCTTTAACGCAGACTTCTAGGGTTTTTCATGACGCGCTACATCTTCGTCACGGGCGGTGTTGTTTCTTCTTTGGGGAAAGGCATTGCGTCGGCATCATTGGCGGCCATCCTGGAGGCGCGGGGGCTGAAGGTCACCATGCTCAAGCTGGACCCGTACATCAACGTCGACCCCGGCACAATGAGCCCGTTCCAGCATGGTGAGGTCTTCGTGACCCACGACGGCGCCGAAACCGACCTCGACCTGGGCCACTACGAGCGGTTCATCCGCACCACCATGACCCAGAACAACAACTTCACCACCGGCCGCGTCTACGAGCACGTACTGCGCAAGGAACGCCGGGGCGACTATCTGGGCGCGACCATCCAGGTCATCCCGCACATCACCGACGAGATCAAGCGCCGCATCATCAAGGGTGCCGGTGACGCCGATGTTGCGCTGGTTGAGATTGGCGGTACCGTGGGCGACATCGAGTCGCAACCCTTCCTCGAAGCGATCCGCCAGTTGCGGGTCGAGGTCGGCGCCAAGCGCGCGATGCTGATGCACCTGACCCTGGTGCCCTACATCGCCACCGCCGGCGAAACCAAGACCAAGCCTACTCAGCACTCGGTCAAGGAGCTGCGCTCGATCGGCCTGCAGCCTGATGTGCTCATCTGCCGTTCCGATCACGCTGTCGACAGCTCGTCGCGCCGCAAGATCGCGCTGTTCACCAACGTCGAAGAGCGTGCCGTAATCTCTTTGGAAGACGTCGACACCATCTACAAGATCCCCGGCGTGCTGCATGCCCAGGGGCTGGATGACTTCGTCGTCGAACGTTTTGGCCTGCAGTGCGGCGGTGCCGATCTGTCCGAATGGGACAAAGTCATCGACGCCAAGCTCAACCCCGAGCACGAAGTCACCATCGCGATGGTCGGCAAGTACATGGAGTTGCTGGATGCGTACAAGTCGCTGATCGAGGCCATGAGCCACGCCGGCATCCAGAACCGCACCAAGGTCAACCTGCGATACATCGACTCCGAAGACATCGAGAACCAAGGCACCGGCCTGCTCGAGGGCGTCGACGCGATTCTGGTTCCGGGCGGCTTCGGCCTGCGGGGTGTGGAAGGCAAGATCAAGGCGGTGCAGTTCGCCCGCGAGAACAAAGTGCCGTACCTGGGCATCTGCCTGGGTATGCAGGTGGCGGTGATCGAGTTCGCCCGTAACGTGGTGGGCTGGGCCGATGCCAACTCCACCGAGTTCGAACGCAACAGTGCGCACCCAGTGGTGGGCCTGATCACCGAATGGGCCGACGCCACTGGCGCGGTCGAGACGCGCACCGAAGCTTCCGACCTGGGCGGGACCATGCGCCTTGGCGCTCAGGAGTGCCAGCTGCACGCAGGCTCCAAGGTGCACGATTGCTATGGCAAGGACGTTATCGTCGAGCGCCATCGCCACCGCTACGAGGTAAACAACAACCTGCTGCCGCAACTGCTGGACGCGGGCCTGGTGGTCTCGGGTCGCTCCGGTGACGGTGCGCTGGTCGAAGTGGTGGAAGGCAAGGATCACCCCTGGTTCGTGGCCTGCCAGTTCCACCCTGAATTCACTTCGACTCCGCGCGATGGCCACCCGCTGTTCAGCGGCTTCGTCAAGGCAGCGCTGGCACAGCGCGCTAAGGGCTGAACATGACTCAGAAAACCATTCGTGTCGGCAGCATCGAGCTGGCCAACGACAAGCCCATGGCACTGTTCGGCGGCATGAACGTGCTTGAATCCCGTGACATGGCCATGCAAGTGTGCGAGGCGTACGTCAAGGTCACCGAAAAGCTCGGCATCCCCTACGTGTTCAAGGCCAGCTTCGACAAGGCCAACCGTTCCTCGGTCAATTCCTATCGCGGGCCGGGGCTGGAGGAAGGCCTGAAGATCTTCGAAGAAATCAAGAAGACCTTCAATGTGCCACTGATCACCGACGTGCACGAGCCACATCAGGCAGCGCCGGTAGCAGAGGTGTGCGACATCATCCAGTTGCCTGCCTTCCTGTCGCGCCAGACCGACCTGGTGGTCGCGATGGCGAAGACCAACGCGGTCATCAATATCAAGAAGGCGCAGTTCCTTGCCCCTCAGGAAATGAAGCATATCCTCACCAAGTGCGAGGAGGCGGGCAACGAGCAGCTTATTCTGTGCGAACGCGGCTCCAGCTTCGGCTACAACAACCTGGTGGTCGACATGCTGGGCTTTGGCATCATGAAGCAGATGGGCTACCCGGTCTTCTTCGATGTCACCCATTCGCTGCAGATGCCCGGTGGCCGGGCCGACTCGGCCGGGGGGCGCCGTGCGCAGGTTACCGAGCTGGCCCGCGCAGGCATCAGCCAGGGGTTGGCAGGGCTGTTCCTGGAGGCCCATCCCGATCCGGACAACGCCAAGTGCGATGGCCCATGTGCCCTGCGCCTGGACAAGCTGGAGCCATTTCTGGCTCAACTCAAGGCGCTGGATGAACTGGTCAAAGGTTTTCCGATCATAGAAACCGCCTGACCCGACAATGCCCGGTTCGCCGGGCATCGTTGTATTCGTACATCGCCCAGCCGGGGCGGCTGCCGTCCCCTGGCGCCTGAAATTTCATCCGTTGCGTCGTATTTCGTCCAAATACTGGAGTGCTTACAACAATGGCAAAAATCGTCGAGATCAAAGGCCGTGAGGTTCTGGATTCGCGTGGCAACCCTACTGTGGAGGCCGATGTCATCCTCGACAACGGCATCATCGGCAGCGCTTGCGCACCCTCTGGCGCCTCGACCGGCTCCCGCGAAGCGCTGGAGCTGCGTGACGGCGACAAGAGCCGTTACCTGGGCAAAGGTGTGCTCAAGGCGGTAGCCAACATCAATGGCCCGATCCGCGACCTGCTGCTGGGCAAAGACCCTGCCGAGCAAAAAGCCCTCGATCGCGCCATGATCGAGCTCGACGGTACTGAAAACAAAGGCAAATTGGGCGCCAACGCCATCCTGGCCGTCTCGCTGGCTGCCGCCAAGGCCGCCGCCCAAGACCTCGACCTGCCACTGTACGCGCACATCGCCAACCTCAACGGTACCCCAGGCCAGTACTCGATGCCCGTTCCGATGATGAACATCATCAACGGCGGCGAGCACGCCGACAACAACGTCGATATCCAGGAGTTCATGGTGCAGCCGGTCGGTGCGAAAACCTTCGCCGACGCGCTGCGCATGGGCGCCGAAATCTTCCACCACCTCAAGGCCGTGCTCAAGGCCAAGGGCCTGAGCACTTCGGTGGGTGATGAAGGCGGCTTCGCTCCGAACCTTGGCTCCAATGCCGAAGCGCTGTCGGCTATCGCTGAAGCCGTGGCCAATGCCGGCTACACCTTGGGCGACGACGTGACCCTGGCCTTGGACTGCGCTTCGAGCGAGTTCTACAAAGGCGGTAAATACGACCTGGCCGGCGAAGGCAAAGCGTTCGACGCCGAAGGTTTCGCCACCTACCTGGCCGGCCTGACCGAGCAGTTCCCCATCATCTCCATCGAAGATGGCATGGACGAATCGGACTGGGCGGGCTGGAAGGTGCTGACCGACAAGATCGGCAGCAAGGTGCAGCTGGTCGGTGACGACCTGTTCGTGACCAACACCAAGATCCTGAAAGAGGGCATCGACAAGAAGATCGCCAACTCGATCCTGATCAAGTTCAACCAAATCGGCAGCCTGACCGAGACCCTGGAGGCCATCCAGATGGCCAAGGCAGCAGGTTACACTGCTGTGATCTCGCACCGCTCCGGTGAAACCGAAGACTCCACCATCGCAGACCTTGCTGTAGGGACTGCCGCTGGCCAGATCAAGACCGGTTCGCTGTGCCGTTCCGATCGCGTCTCCAAGTACAACCAACTGTTGCGTATCGAAGAGCAGTTGGGCGGCAAGGCGCAGTACCGTGGTCGGGCCGAGTTTCGCGGCTGATCCGAAGATGGTAAAAAGGCGCCAGGGTTACCGATGAAGGTCGGCTGCCCCGGCTCCCCGAGCCTGGCCCCGTGCCAGGCTCGATGCTATCTGGAGTCGGTCGCCTCAACACTGGACATTTTCGATGCGCAGTCACTACTGGTTGTTTCTGATCTTGATCGCGGCGCTGGCTGGGTTGCAACATCGCCTGTGGCTTGGCAATGGCAGCTTCAAGCAGGCCGCCGAGCTGAAGCAGCAGATCGCCGACCAGCAAGCGGAAAACGAACGTTTGCTGGAGCGTAACCGTGTGCTGGACGCCGAAGTCGTCGAGTTGAAAAAAGGTACTGAAACCGTCGAAGAGCGCGCCCGTCACGAACTGGGCATGGTCAAGAACGGCGAGACCCTCTACCAAATCACCCAATGACACCTTATCCCGAATTCTGGGCAGTGATTCCCGCTGCCGGGGTGGGCGCGCGCATGGCCGCCGACCGGCCCAAGCAATACCTGCCGTTGGCAGGGCGCACCCTGATCGAACATACGCTGGCCTGTTTTCTCGATCACCCTGCCTTGAAGGGTGTTGTCGTGAGCCTCGCCGAGGACGACCCCTTCTGGCCGGCGCTGCCTTGTGCGCACGATCCACGCGTGCAACGTGCCCCGGGCGGTGCAGAGCGGGCCGACTCGGTACTCAGTGCACTGTTACAACTCAGTGCTCAGGGTGCAGGCGATCAAGACTGGGTATTGGTGCATGATGCCGCGCGGCCGAACCTGGCACGCAGCGATCTTGACCACCTGCTAACAGCGCTTGCAGACGATGCGGTGGGTGGGCTGCTCGCCGTGCCCGCCCGTGACACGCTCAAGCGTGCCGACGCCGATGGGCGCGCACAACAGACCATCGACCGCAGTGTGGTGTGGCAGGCCTATACCCCGCAGATGTTTCGGCTCGGCCCACTTCAGCGGGCGCTGGCCGATGCCATGGTCGCAGGCGTTGCCGTGACTGATGACGCCTCGGCCATGGAGTGGGCTGGGCAGTTCCCGCGCCTAGTCGAGGGCCGCGCCGACAATATCAAGGTTACTCGCCCCGAAGACCTAGCCTGGCTGGCCCAGCTCAAGCGATAGCGCGGTATTCCGGGCGGTTGGCCAGGCCAGCGCGCAGGTGATCGACCAGCCCTCGCACTTTTGGCGACAGGTGGCGTTGTTGAGGGTAGAGCGCCCACACTGCCGTGTTTGGCGGCTGATAGCTCTCCAGAAGAGAGATCAGCGCACCACTGTGCAGGTGTTCCAAGACGTAATAGTCAGGTAGCTGGCACAGGCCCATGCCCTTGAGCGCCGCGTCGAGCACTGCCTGGCCGCTGTTGCAGCGCCAGTTACCTTGAACGCGCTGGTTGAATTCCCGCCCCTCCACGAACAGTGGCCATTGGTCGGTGCTGCCGATCAGGCAATTGTGCCGGGCCAACTCCGATACGCTGTGGGGGCGGCCATAATGGCTCAGGTATTCAGGCGAGGCGCACACATACATCCGGCGGGGCGCCAGCCGTGCAGCGACCAGCCTTGACTCGCTCAGGCGGCCCAGGCGGATGGCCAGGTCCAGGCCCTCGTGCACGATGTCCAGGGTGCGATTACTCAGCTCTACATCGAGGCGGATCTGCGGATAGCGCGCCATGAAGTCATTGAGCAGCGGTACGATGAAGCGCTCCCCGTATGCCACGGCGCAGGTCAGGCGCAGCAGCCCCTTCGGCTCGCTGCCTAGGTCGTGGATCGCCCTGAGTGCTTCATCGCGGCCATCCTGCAGGCGTTGGCAATGGTGCAGAAACGCCATCCCGGCCTCGGTCAGCGTCACCCGCCGGGTGCTGCGGTAGAACAGGCGGGTCTGCAGCCGTTCTTCGAGCTGTGCCACCTGCCGGCTGATGTGCGAAGACGACACCCCCAGGCGGTCGGCGGCGGCGGTGAACTGGCTGGCTTCGGCTACCGCGACGAATTCGTCGATACCATCCCACCGATGTGTTGGCACGTGATTATCCCTGCATGGCAATAATGTTTTGTCGTGCGTCGGATTATTCATCAAAACTGGCTGAATTACACTCGGGCCCTATCTTTACAGTGAATAGGGAGCCTCTCTAGATGATCAAGTCTCGTGCCGCCGTCGCGTTCGAAGCGAAAAAGCCTCTGGAAATCGTTGAAGTGGACGTGGCAATGCCCAAGGCTGGCGAGGTGCTGCTACGGGTGGTCGCCAGCGGCGTGTGCCATACCGATGCCTATACATTGTCCGGTGCTGATCCTGAGGGCATCTTCCCATCGATCCTGGGCCACGAGGGCGGCGCGATCGTCGAGGCAGTCGGTGAGGGTGTGACCTCCGTTGCCGTGGGTGATCACGTCATCCCGCTCTATACCCCCGAATGCCGCCAATGCAAATTCTGCCTCTCGGGCAAAACCAACCTTTGCCAGGCCATCCGTGCCACCCAAGGCAAAGGCCTGATGCCAGACGGCACGTCGCGCTTTTCCTACAAAGGCCAGACCCTGTTCCACTACATGGGAACCTCGACCTTTTCCGAATACACGGTGCTGCCCGAAATTTCCGTGGCGCGCATTCAGAAAGAAGCCCCTCTGGAAAAGGTCTGCCTGCTGGGCTGCGGCGTGACTACCGGTATTGGTGCGGTGCTCAACACGGCCAAGGTCAAGCCCGGTGATACCGTGGCAGTATTCGGTCTGGGCGGCATTGGCCTATCGGCCATCATCGGCGCGGTCAAGGCCAAAGCCAGCCGTATCATTGCGGTGGACATCAACCCGGCCAAGTTCGAAATCGCCCGCCAACTGGGCGCCACCGACTGCGTGAACCCCAAGGACTACGATCGCCCCATCCAGGAAGTGATCGTCGACCTGACCGATGGCGGCGTGGACTTCTCCTTCGAGTGCGTAGGTGTGCCTGCATTGATGCGTGCGGCGCTGGAGTGCTGCCACAAGGGCTGGGGGGAGTCGGTGATCATCGGCGTGGCCGGTGCCGGCCAGGAAATCTCCACGCGCCCGTTCCAGTTGGTGACTGGCCGCGTCTGGCGCGGTACCGCCTTTGGCGGCGTGCGTGGCCGTACCGAGTTGCCCAGCTATGTGGAAATGGCCGACAAGGGCGAGATCCCGCTGGATACCTTCATCACCCACACCATGGGCCTGGAAGACATCAACAAGGCCTTTGACCTGATGCATGAAGGCAAGAGCATCCGCAGCGTGATCCACTTTTGATAGGGGGTGCCATGAGCCTTGAAAACCTGTCGTGCCAGAAAAGCTTCGGTGGCTGGCACAAACGTTACAAGCACCGCTCCGAAACGCTCGGTTGCGACATGGTCTTCGCGGTGTACCTTCCACCGCAGGCCGAGCAGGGCGGCAAGCTGCCGGTCCTGTACTGGCTCTCGGGCCTGACCTGCACCGATGAAAACTTCATGCAGAAGGCCGGCGCCCAGCGGTTGGCCGCCGAGCTGGGTCTGATCATCGTTGCGCCGGACACCAGCCCCCGCGGCGCTGATGTCCCGGACGACCCAGACGGCGCCTGGGATTTCGGCCTGGGCGCAGGTTTCTACCTGAACGCTACCCAGGCCCCGTGGAGCCAGCACTATCGCATGCACGACTACGTGGTTCATGAGCTGCCTGCGTTGGTCGAAGCGCACTTTCCGGCGTCGGACGCGCGCAGTATCAGCGGCCATTCGATGGGCGGGCATGGCGCTCTGGTGTGCGCACTGCGCAACCCGGGGCGCTATCGGTCAGTGTCGGCGTTTTCACCGATTACCCACCCGATGGAATGCCCCTGGGGTGAAAAGGCCTTCAGCCGCTACCTGGGCGAAGAGCGCGCCAAATGGCGTGAATGGGATGCTTGCGTGTTGCTGGAAAACGCACAAGAGCGCCTGCCTTTGCTGGTTGATCAAGGCGATCGCGATGATTTTCTGGAGAAACAGCTCAAGCCCGAGGCGCTGGCGCAGGCGGCCAAAGCTGTGGGCCATCCGCTGACGCTGCGTTTGCAGCCAGGGTATGACCACAGCTATTACTTCATCGCAAGCTTCATCGATGATCACCTGCGCCACCATGCGCAGGCCTTGCGCTGAGCACGTCTTGAGCAAAGCAGGTAGAATCCACGCCCTGTCTTCATCAGGGCGTTTTCTTTCATGCGTATAGGCCATGGCTACGATGTGCACCGGTTTGGCGAGGGCGACTTCGTCACCTTGGGTGGGGTGCAGGTTCCCTACACTCGCGGGCTGGTCGCCCATTCCGACGGGGATGTGCTATTGCACGCGCTGAGCGATGCGTTGTTGGGCGCCGTGGCGCTGGGCGATATTGGCCGCCACTTTCCCGACACCGATCCGCAATTCAAGGGTGCCGACAGCCGCGCGTTGCTTCGCCACGTGATGGCGCTGGTGCGCAGCAAGGGCTGGCAAGTCGGTAATGTCGATGCCACGATCATTGCCCAGGCGCCCAAAATGGCCCCTCACATCGAGCTGATGCGCGAGCGCATCGCCCAAGACCTGGGCGTGACGCTCGACCAGGTGAACGTCAAAGCCACCACCACCGAAAAGCTCGGCTTTACCGGCCGTGAGGAAGGCATCGCGGTGCATGCCGTAGCGCTGTTGCAACCGGCATGATCGATAACGATCTCCTGCTCGGGGCGCGAGCACACGGCGATGTGCTGGGGCGTGCGACACTCAAGGCGACTGCCGAGGATTTTCAGGTCGATGAAGTGCTCGATATCCCACTCGATGGAGAGGGTGAGCACCTGTGGCTGTGGGTCGAAAAACGTGAGCTCAACACCGAAGAGGCGGCCAGGCGGCTGGCGCGGGCGGCTGGTGTGCCGCTCAAACTGGTCAGTTACGCCGGGCTCAAGGATCGCCAGGCGCTGACGCGCCAGTGGTTCAGCCTGCATCTGCCTGGTAAAGCCGACCCTGACCTGGCTGGCGCGCAAAGCGACGCACTGCGGGTTCTGGAGTGCAAGCGCCATCGCCGCAAACTTCAGCGCGGCGCCCATTCAGCGAACGGTTTTCGCTTGCGGCTGCGTGATATCAGTGCCCCTTCGGAGCAGGTGGAGGCTAGGCTTTGCCAATTGCGTGAGCAGGGCGTGCCTAATTATTTCGGCCTGCAACGCTTTGGCCATCAAGGAGGCAACGTGGAGCAGGCCCTCCATTATGCCGCCGGTGGCAAGTTGCCCGAGCAACGTAATGTACGTTCGCGCCTGCTCTCGACGGCGCGCTCGTGGCTGTTCAATCAGGTGCTGGCGGCGCGCGTTGCCGATGGCTCCTGGCAACAAGCACATGAAGGCGACCTGCTGGCTTTTACCGACAGCCGAAGCTTTTTCCCCGCTGGGCTTGCCGAATGTTCCGACCCGCGCCTCGCCCAACTTGACCTGCACCCTACAGGGCCTCTCTGGGGGGAGGGGCCAAGCCCGGTCGCTGGCCACGCCGATTCGCTTGAGGCAGCAGTGGGTGCGCAGCAGCCTTTGCTGTGTCAGTGGCTTGCACAGGCGGGCCTGGCACACGAACGTCGCATTCTGCGGCTGCCCATTGGCCGCCTGTCGTGGCATTATCCCGTGCCTGACATTCTGCAACTGGATTTCGTCCTGCCTTCCGGGTGTTTCGCCACCGCCGTGGTGCGCGAACTGTTCGAGACGGAAGCGGGGCAGACGGACAGCCCATGCGTATTCTGATTTCCAACGACGACGGGGTAATCGCCCCCGGCATCGCCGCGCTTCATGGCGCGCTGGCGGATTTCGCCCAGTGCTCGGTGATTGCGCCCGACCAGGACAGGAGCGGCTGTGGGAGCGCCCTGACCATCGACCGGCCACTGCACCCCCGCACGCTGGAAAACGGCTTCATCAGCCTTGATGGCACGCCGACCGACTGCGTCCATCTGGGTATCAACGGTTTGCTGGAGCCAACCCCTGAAGTGGTGGTCTCGGGAATCAATCTGGGGGCGAACCTGGGTGACGACGTGATCTATTCCGGCACCGTCGCCGCCGCCCTGGAAGGCCGTTTCCTGGGTGGCGTGTCCTGGGCCTTCTCGCTGGTCTCGCGCCAGTCGGAACACCTGGCAAGCGCCGCTTGGTATGCGCGCCGTTTGCTTAAGGCACACGCGTCCCTTTCGCTGCCGCCACGTACGGTGATCAACGTCAACATTCCCAACCTGCCGATCGACCGCATCCGCGGTGTGCGCCTGACGCGCCTGGGCCACCGCAACAAGGCTGCGCCGCCCACTTACGTGGTCGATCCGAGGGGCAAGGGAGGCTACTGGATCGCTGCAGCCGGCGACGCCGAAGACGCTGGTGAGGGCACCGATTTCCATGCAGTGATGCAAGGGTATGTGTCGGTCACGCCCATGCAGCTCGATCGCACCTTCAACCCGGCTTTCGAAGCCATGGCCGGGTGGCTGGAGGCGCTTGACTGATGCGAGGGCGCGACGAGATGCACCATGGAATCGGCATGACCTCGCAACGGACTCGTGAGCGGCTGATCCAGCGCCTGCACGAGGAAGGGATCTCCGACGGACGAGTACTGGATGTCATCCGGCGTATCCCGCGGCATCTGTTCGTCGATGAGGCCTTGGCGCATCGCGCCTACGAGAATACGGCGCTTCCGATTGGCAATAACCAGACCATCTCGCAACCCTGGATGGTGGCACGCATGAGCGAGCTGTTACTGGCGGCAGGCCCGTTAGACAAGGTGCTGGAGATCGGTACCGGTTCGGGCTATCAAACGGCGGTGCTGGCACAACTGGTAGAGCGAGTATTTTCGGTCGAGCGCATCAAGGTATTACAGGATCGGGCCAAGGAACGCCTGCAGGCGCTGAACCTGCGAAACGTAGTGTTCCGCTGGGGCGATGGCTGGGAGGGGTGGCAGGCATTGGCACCCTACAACGGCATCATTGTCACGGCCGTCGCTGCTGACGTTCCTCAGGCCCTGCTCGACCAGCTTGCCCCCGGTGGGCGTATGGTCATCCCGGTGGGTGCTGGTGAATTGCAGCAGCTGTTGTTGATTATCCGGGAAGAAGACGGCAGCTTCACTCGGCATCCGTTGGGTGCCGTGCGCTTCGTGCCCTTGCTCAATGGCCCGCTCGCCTAGGGGAATTCCCGTCGCATGAACCGGTCAGAACTGGCGCGCAAGGTCGCCTAGCCTCACTTTGCTGTGAAGTTATTACACGACGCTGCCCGTAGCATCACACCGCTCGGTTATAATGCCGGCACTTTTTTCGACACCACCAAAGGGAGCAGTGGGTGAGCCCGACATTCCTACGGCAGCCAGCCGGTTTTCACGCAGTAAAGCTCCTGGCGGCCGCGATGGCGATGGCCAGCCTTCTAGGCGGTTGCTCAAGCTCTCCCAGTAGTGGGGTTCGTGTGATCGACCGGGGTGCTGCGCCTCGGAATCCGAACCCACAGGTCACCACCGGGCAATACACTGTAAAACGCGGTGACACTTTATATTCCATTGCCTTTCGCTATGGCTGGGACTACAAGGCCCTGGCTGCCCGAAATAACATTCCCCAGCCCTATACCATCCACCCTGGCCAATCCCTGCGTTTCGATGGTGCCGCCAGCGCGCCTCCGGCGGTGGTCGCCTCGACAGCGCCGGCAACGGTCACCAGCCAGAGCGCCCCGTCGGCGGCCGGCGGTTTCAAAACCACCATCATCCGTAAACCTAACTCGAATACACCGACGAATGGTGGCTCCGCTGCCCCTGCGCCAACCGTATCGCAGCCAGTGGCCAGCACTCCCGTACCTGTGCCCGTCCCTGCTGGGGAACGTAATGCCGCAGGCTGGACGTGGCCGTCCAACGGCACACTCATCGGCAAATTTGCCTCAAACGGTAGTTTGAATAAAGGCATTGATATCGCCGGAAATTTGGGACAGCCTGTTTTTGCAGCGTCTGATGGTTCAGTTGTCTATGCCGGTAGTGGCCTTCGGGGGTACGGCGAGCTTGTGATCATCAAACACAGCGATACCTACGTGAGTGCCTACGGTCATAACCGCAGGCTGTTAGTCCAGGAGGGGCAGCAGGTCAAAGCCGGGCAGACAATCGCCGAGATGGGTTCCACCGGAACGGATCGCGTCAAGCTGCACTTCGAGATCCGCCGCCAGGGCAAGCCTGTGGACCCCCTGCAATTCCTTCCCCGCCGCTGACTCTGTGATCCCTGCCTGTACCCACGTAATCGGGACAGGCACTGTATTGCGCATGGATATCGCGCGATGCATGGCTTGAGGTCGGACTCAGCAAGGGATTACAACAATGGCTCTCAACAAAGAAGCGCCGGAGTTTGACATCGACGATGAGGTACTCGTAATGGAGGCCGAAATCGATCTGGAGGCGATGTCGGAGGATGAACCTGCGGCGCCTGCCCGTGCCAAGAACAGGCAAGCCGGTGCGCTCAAGCAGCATAAGTACATCGACTACAGCCGGGCGTTGGACGCCACACAGCTGTATCTCAACGAAATCGGCTTCTCGCCTTTGCTCTCTCCGGAGGAGGAAGTGCATTTTGCGCGCCTCTCCCAGAAGGGCGACCCCGCTGGGCGCAAGCGGATGATCGAAAGTAACTTGCGCCTGGTTGTGAAGATTGCGCGCCGATACGTTAATCGAGGCCTTTCTCTGCTCGACCTGATCGAGGAGGGCAACCTGGGGCTCATTCGTGCAGTGGAAAAATTCGACCCTGAACGGGGCTTCCGATTCTCGACCTACGCAACGTGGTGGATTCGCCAGACGATCGAACGGGCCATCATGAACCAGACCCGCACTATCCGGCTGCCGATTCATGTGGTGAAAGAGCTGAACGTTTACCTGCGTGCGGCCCGTGAGCTCACCCAGAAGCTTGATCACGAACCGTCCCCTGAAGAGATTGCCAATCTGCTCGAAAAACCCGTAGGCGAAGTTAAGCGCATGCTGGGTTTGAACGAGCGGGTTTCTTCGGTCGATGTATCTTTAGGGCCGGATTCGGACAAGACCTTGCTTGATACCCTGACCGACGACCGCCCGACCGACCCATTTGAGCTGTTGCAGGATGACGACCTGTCCCAAAGCATAGACCAGTGGCTGTCTGAGCTTACCGACAAGCAACGCGAGGTGGTGGTGCGCCGCTTCGGTTTGCGCGGTCACGAAAGCAGCACACTGGAAGACGTAGGGCTGGAGATCGGCTTAACGCGCGAACGCGTGCGGCAGATTCAAGTAGAAGGACTTAAGCGCCTGCGCGAGATTCTTGAAAAGAACGGATTGTCCAGTGAGTCTTTGTTCCGTTAAGCAACTATCTGCGCTTGATAAAACCCAGTCAAACAAGGCTGGGTTTTTTTAGCTATATATTTGGAAAGGTCAGCAAATGTGTTGTCATCTTTTCGTCATGTTGCGTTTTGAAAGACTCACTTGCTTGTGCGAGCGACTCGATGCCGTATTATCCACCCAGTGCTTACGGACGAGCACGGGCACTCAAGGATGAGTGCATCAGGACTTCGCATGATGCGAATGATCAGGACGATCAACAAGGACGTGAAAGAGAAAAAGGGGGGTGAGCCATGCTCACTCCCCCTTTTCAAAAAGTTGGCTAAAGCTTACAGCCCGCAGCCCGGGCGCTCAGCGAGCCAGGTCTTTGATTTTGCCCTTAACGCCATCGTGCTCTTCGGCGTCGGGTAATGGATCTTTACGCTCTGTGATGTTAGGCCATACTTCCGCAAGTTCTTTATTCAGTTCGATGAACTCTTGCATATCATCTGGAATTTCATCTTCAGAGAAGATGGCTTGCGCCGGGCACTCCGGCTCACACAGTGCGCAATCGATGCATTCATCGGGATGAATGACCAAAAAATTCGGGCCTTCGTAAAAGCAGTCCACCGGACACACTTCTACGCAGTCGGTGTACTTGCACTTGATGCAGTTGTCGGTGACGACGAAGGTCATTCTAGTTCTCTCCTCAGGCGGCAAACGCGATGCCCGTGTGGCTGGGATCGCGCGGCCTGGCGTGATCACTGAGCCCGGTTAATAGCTCATGGCCGCCAGGCCGCGCGGGATTCTAGCAGTTAATACGGCTGCACGTTAGACCTTTGCCTTCCATGCATATAGCAATTCCATCGCTTGGCGTGGCGATAGTGAATCAATGTCGAGGCGGCCCAGCTCATCGATGACGGGGTGCGGCAAGCTTGCGAACAAGTCGCTTTGAAAGGGCGCTGCGGGCTTGCCGGGCTTGGGCGGCGCCGCCGTGTTTTCCTTGGGAAGGCTGGAGGTTTCGAGCCGGCTCAGATGTTCGCGGGCTCGCGCAATGACGCCTCCGGGCACGCCCGCCAGTTGCGCAACGGCCAGCCCATAGCTCTGGCTGGCAGGGCCGGGCAGAACATGATGGAGAAACACGATCCGATCGTTGTGCTCGGTAGCGTTGAGATGCACGTTAGCCACCAATGGCTCGCTGTCGGGCAGCACCGTCAATTCGAAATAATGGGTAGCGAAGAGGGTGAAGGCTCGCAGCGTGGCCAGGCGCTCGGCCGCAGCCCAGGCCAGCGACAGGCCATCGAAAGTGCTCGTGCCGCGGCCTACTTCGTCCATCAGTACCAGGCTGCGGTCGGTGGCATGGTGCAAAATGTTAGCGGTTTCGCTCATTTCGACCATGAAAGTCGAGCGCCCCCCCGCGAGGTCATCGCTGGAACCGATACGGGTGAAAATACGGTCAACCAATGAAAGCCGGCAGCCTGCGGCAGGCACATAGCTGCCAATGTGAGCCAGCAATACAATCAGCGCCGTTTGCCGCATATAGGTGGATTTACCACCCATGTTGGGCCCTGTGATCACCAGCATGCGAGTTTCCTCGTCAAGCGCCAGATCATTGGCCACGAATGGGGTTGTAAGCACCTGCTCCACCACAGGGTGCCGGCCCTGGTCGATATGGATGCCGGGCTCTTCGATGAACTCGGGCCGGTTCAGGTCGAGCTGGAGCGCACGCTCGGCCAGGTTGGCCAGCACATCGAGCTCGGCAAGAGCAGCTGCGGTGTCTTGCAGCGGTGCAAGATGGCCAATCAGCGCCTCGAGCAGGGCTTCGTAGAGCATCTTCTCTCTGGCCAGCGCGCGGCTCTTGGCAGAAAGCGCCTTGTCTTCGAAGGCCTTGAGCTCGGGCGTGATGAAGCGCTCGGCGCCTTTGAGCGTCTGCCGGCGAATATAGTCAGCGGGCGCGCCCTCTGCTTGCTTAGTAGGCAACTCGATGAAGTAGCCATGAACCCGGTTATACCCAACCTTGAGGTTGGCCAGGCCTGTCCGGGCCTTCTCACGCGCTTCGAGATCGATCAGAAACTGGCCGGCGTTTTCACTCATGGCGAGCAGTTCGTCGAGTTCGGCATCGTAACCGGTCTTCAACACGCCGCCGTCGCGGATGACCGCTGGCGGGTTGTCGATGATTGCTTTTTGTAGCAACTGGGTAAGGTCTGGGTAGGTGCCCACGATGGCCGCCAGCTGCGCCAGATGAGGGGCCTCCAGGTCAGCCATCGCGTTTTGCAGGTCTGGCAGCGCTGCCAGGGCATCGCGAAGTCGCGCCAAGTCTCTCGGCCGGGCGTTTCGCAAGCCGATGCGCGCCAGGATACGCTCGATATCGCCGATGTCTTTCAAGTGGGGTTGCAAGCTTTCGAAGCGATATTGGTCGAGCAGGCAGGCGATTGAGCCCTGACGGGCCTGAAGGACCTTGAGATCACGCAGCGGGCGATTCAGCCAGCGGCTGATCAGCCGGCTACCCATAGCAGTTTGGCATCGGTCGACCACCGACTGCAGCGTGTTGTCGCGCCCGCCTGCCAGGTTCACATCCAGCTCAAGATTGCGCCGGGTCGCTCCGTCGAGGACTACTGTGTCGTCCAGGCGCTCGTGGCGCAGCCCCCGCAGGTGAGGCAGGGCAGTACGCTGGGTTTCCTTGGCGTAGGCGAGCAAGCACCCAGCGGCGCCGATCGCCAGCGTCAGGCCGTCGCAACCAAAACCCTTCAGGTCTTGCGTGCCGAACTGCTGGCACAGGCTCTTGCGCGCAGAGTCTCGGTCGAAATCCCATGGCGCGCGACGCCGTGAACCCCGGCGCTTTTCTGCCGGCAGGCCCTGGGGCCAGTCGTCGGGAAA
Source organism: Pseudomonas sp. URIL14HWK12:I12 (assembly GCF_003097135.1). GTDB lineage: Bacteria > Pseudomonadota > Gammaproteobacteria > Pseudomonadales > Pseudomonadaceae > Aquipseudomonas. The sequence goes on along the minus strand of NZ_QEQL01000001.1, from coordinate 1,405,643 downwards.
CAGCAATTCCACCGGGTTGATGCGCTCCAGTTCGGCGAGCAGTGTTTCCCAACCTTTGAGTTCCTGTACGGTGAAGTGGCCGCTGGTGATGTCCAGCACGGCCAGCCCAAACAGGCGCTCATCACCCAGCAGCGCGGCGATCAGATTATCGCGGCGCTCGTCGAGCAAGGCTTCATCGCTGATGGTGCCCGGGGTAATGATGCGCACCACCTGGCGCTCCACAGGCCCCTTGCTGGTGGCAGGGTCGCCGATCTGCTCGCAGATCACCACTGACTCGCCCAGCTTCACCAGTTTGGCCAGGTATGTTTCCACCGAATGGAACGGAATACCGCACATCGGGATCGACTGCCCTGCCGACTGCCCCCGCGCGGTCAGGGTGATATCGAGCAGCTTGGCGGCCTTTTTCGCATCTTCGTAGAAGATTTCGTAAAAGTCGCCCATGCGGTAGAACATCAACAGATCCTGATGCTGCTGCTTGAGCTTCCAGTACTGTTGCATCATCGGGGTGTGTGCGGAAAAGTCAGACATTTCAGTAACTTGGCTCGCGTGTACGGCGGGTGGGCAGTCAATGAGCCGGTCATACTACAGCAAATTTCCGCAAAGGCCTGTTGCGTATCGGGCGTGGACAAGCCGATGCCGGGCAGCGACAGTCGTTAACGCCGTTTCCCGGCCTAGCATTTCCAGGAGAACCTGCATGGATGTCATTTCAACACTCTCGGCTCGCCTCGGTGAGCAACTGCTTGCCTGCCAGGCCAGCGTGGCCACCGCCGAATCCTGCACCGGTGGGGGTATCGCTGAGGCCATCACACGCACCGCGGGCAGCTCGGCGTGGTTCGAGGCGGGCTATGTTACCTATTCGAACCGGCAGAAAACCGCGCAGCTCGGGGTTCCCGAGGGGCTCTTCGCCCAGGTGGGTGCGGTCAGCCGCGAGGTTGTCGAAGCTATGGCGCAAGGGGCACGAGAGCGTGCGCAAGCGCGGTTTTCCGTTGCGGTCAGTGGTGTGGCCGGGCCCACGGGCGGCTCCGATGCCAAGCCTGTGGGAACCGTCTGGCTGGCGTGGGCCTGGCCTGAGGGCTGTGTAGCACAGTACTGCCATTTCGACGGTGACCGCGAGTCCGTTCGCCGGCAGGCGGTGGTCCACGCGCTCGAGGGCCTGTCCCGATTGGCGGTGGGAGAAAATCCGGCACAGGGGTAGGCGAGGCGTGAGTACTGTGTATAATACTGGCTACTTATACAGTTATCGGGGCCGCGCCCCGTCATCGAATTCGAGAGGGGTCTAATGGACGACAACAAAAAGCGTGCCTTGGCTGCGGCGCTGGGTCAAATCGAGCGTCAATTCGGCAAAGGCGCGGTCATGCGTATGGGCGACCATGAGCGTCAGTCCATTCCAGCCATTTCAACAGGTTCGCTGGGCCTGGACATCGCACTGGGTATTGGCGGCCTGCCGCGCGGTCGTATCGTTGAAATCTACGGCCCAGAATCGTCGGGTAAAACGACGCTTACGCTCTCGGTAATCGCTCAGGCGCAAAAGCTGGGTGCTACTTGCGCCTTCGTCGATGCCGAGCATGCCCTTGACCCTGAGTACGCGGGCAAGCTGGGGGTCAATGTCGACGACCTGCTGGTGTCGCAGCCCGATACGGGTGAGCAGGCGCTGGAAATCACCGACATGCTGGTCCGCTCGAACGCGGTCGACGTGATCATCGTCGACTCCGTCGCGGCGCTCGTGCCCAAGGCAGAAATCGAAGGCGAAATGGGCGACATGCACGTAGGCCTGCAGGCCCGCCTGATGTCCCAGGCGCTGCGCAAGATCACCGGCAACATCAAGAACGCGAACTGCCTGGTCATTTTCATCAACCAGATTCGTATGAAAATCGGTGTGATGTTCGGCAGCCCTGAAACCACCACCGGTGGTAACGCCTTGAAGTTCTACGCGTCCGTGCGTCTGGATATTCGCCGCACTGGCTCTGTCAAGGAAGGCGACGACGTGGTGGGCAGCGAGACCCGCGTCAAGATCGTCAAGAACAAGGTGTCGCCGCCTTTCCGCCAAGCCGAGTTCCAGATCCTCTACGGCAAGGGCATCTATCTCAATGGCGAAATCATCGACCTGGGTGTCGCCAACGGCCTGGTAGACAAATCTGGCGCATGGTATGCCTATAAGGGCAACAAGATCGGCCAGGGCAAGGCGAACGCCGCCAAATACCTCGAGGAGAACCCTGAGGTGAAGGCCGAGATCGAGAAGCAGATCCGCGACAAGCTGCTGAACACCGCTACGCCTGTTGACAAGAAGGCAGCTGCGGCAGCTCAGCAGGAAGACGACATGGCCGGCCTTGAAAACGATTTCTAAGCCGTGCCGGATACTGTGTTAGACACCCCTCTTGCTGTGCGGCGGGCGGCCATGGACCTTCTCGCTCGCCGAGAGCATGGCCGGGTGGAGCTGGAACGAAAGCTACGCAAGCGCGGCGCGCCAGATGAGTTACTGGCCGCCGCGCTTGATCGTTTGAGCGAGGAAGGCCTGCTCAGCGAAGCGCGTTACCTTGAAGCCTACATCCGCTTTCGCAGTGCAGCCGGCCATGGCCCTGCAAGGATACGTGAAGAGCTGCTTCAGCGAGGCCTTGCAAAGGCTTCGGTGAACGAAGCCCTGGCGCATTCGGGCATCGACTGGGCTGAGCTCTTGCAGGCACTGTGGCAGCGCAAATTTGCAGGTGTGCGCCCTGCCGACCCAAAAGAGCGGGCCAGGCAAACCCGCTTTCTAGCCTACCGGGGGTTTTCCCTGGACATGATCGGCCGTTTGCTCAGTGGCCGATCTATCGACGACTAGGCCCAATGCTCGGGGTGGTTGACGAAATCGATCAGCTCGCGCAGCCTTCCGTAGGCACGCCCCGCGAAGTGAAATGCCATCTTGGTCAAATGGCTAAACTCCGGCCCATCGGGTATTGGCGAACCGGCACGATCGTGTTGTTCGAAGGCGCCATCGATGAGCAGGTCGCTAAAGTCGTCAGCGAGGGCTGCCAATGCCGTTGCATTCAGGGGGTGGCGCAGCCGCATAACGAATAGCCGGCCAAGCCAACGGCTTGAATGGTAATTGGCGTAAAAACGTTCGATTTCCTCTACCGCCGCGTGTGGGTCGCTTACCCGCCGAATCAATTTCATGTCGGTGGGCAAAATGTATCGCTTGGCCTCAAGCTCATCACGCATGAACCCCTCAAGCCCCTCCCAGTAAGTGCCCCCAGGCTCGTCGAGCAGCAGGACAGGTACCAATGGGCTCTTCCCTGTTTGTACCAGAGTCAGCACTTCCAAGGCCTCGTCCAGCGTACCAAAACCGCCTGGGCAAAGTACCAGTGCGTCTGCCTCCTTCACGAAGAACAGCTTTCGAATGAAGAAGAAATGAAAGGGCAGCAACTGCTCGCTGCCTGCCAGCGTTGCATTGGCCCGCTGTTCGAAAGGCAGTGCGATGTTGAACCCCAGGCTGTGAGCAGGCCCAGCGCCTTCGTGAGCAGCGGCCATGATGCCCCCGCCAGCGCCAGTGATCACCATAAGGTCTGCCGCTGCCAGGGCGCGGCCCAGTTCACGGGCTTGCTCATACAGGGCATGGTCGGCCGCGATTCGTGCCGAGCCGAAAACAGTGACCTTGCGGCGTGGGCGGAAGCGCTCTAATACCCGAAATGCATGTTCCAGTTCGCGCAGGGTTTGCAGTGTGATCTTGGCATTCCAGCGATTGTGATCGTCCTGGGCCATGCGCAGGATGGTGAGCACCATGTCGCGGTACAACGCCCGATTGGGGCTGCCGGGCGCTACTTGCTGGAGCTGAGCGTCGACCTGCTGGGCGATCTCTTGCCCTTGGGCGATGAAATGCTCTGCGAGATGGTCATCAGGATGATACGGCATGTGAACCTCCAGAGTACTCGGCCGGCCCCTAGCCGCTTGCATTGGCTGCGGGGCCTAGGCTTTAACTATAGGTTCACGGTGCCGCCGGTCATACCGTATTACATGCCGCAGTCTTGGGCGGTGTATCGGTGCGTGGCCACAGGCTTCTTGGTCTTGTACTCGGAGAAGTCGTAACGCATCACGGCACCTTGCGCCATCAGCTTCCGGAAACTGGGGTCGCGGCATACGCTGGCGCCCAGTTGCAGGTACACGGTTTGAGGATTGGCGCGCATCTGCGCTGCGTGGCTGGGCTGAACCGCCAGGTGATCGATGAGCTCCTTGCCCTGCACTGTGAAGCCCAGGTCCAGGATGTCTTCGTTGATCGCCCGTGGTGTGCCGATACTGCTGTCCTTGGCCACCTTCTGCAGCATCTGGTTGAGGTTGTAATCGGCTGCGGATGCGCCAAAGGCGACCCAGGGTGTGGCAAGCAGCAACGCGGCGAAGGGCAGGGTGACACGCAGCATGAAACTCTCCTAAGGTGAAGCGAACGCGGATGGGTTGGACCCATCCGCAAGCATGATGTTCAACGTGCCCCCAGAGTACAAGCATTGTGCCGCCCGGCACAGGGGAGGTGGGCAAGTGCCCTGGCGGGCGCTATGCTTCGCGCCCGCTGCCACCCGCCGTGACCGACCATGCCTCATGCCGTTTCCCGCCTGCGCGATGAGCGCCTGGCCCTCAGTTCCAAGCCCTTTGTCGCACGGGGCTCTAAGGCCCCGCGCTGCTCCCGCTGCCGGGTGGTGCGCAGCCATTGCCTGTGCCCGTGGTTGCCGGTGCCCGGTGGGCAGGCGGGTATGTGCCTGGTGATGCATGACATCGAGGCCCTCAAACCCAGCAACACCGGCTGGCTGATTGCCGATGTGGTAAAGGACACGCACGCCTTCACATGGTCACGGACCGAAGTGGCCCCGGGGTTGCTGGAGTTGCTGGCCGATCCCCAATGGCAACCTTACATCGTCTTCCCTGGCGAATTCGTGGCGGCAGAGCGCGTCACTGAACAGGTGGCGCCGCCTGCCGGCAAGCGGCCTTTGTTCGTGTTGCTGGATGCTACGTGGCCCGAGGCGCGCAAGATGTTTCGGAAAAGCCCTTGGCTCGATCGCTTTCCGGTCCTGAGCCTTGCGCCTGATCAGCTGTCGCGCTACCGCCTGCGCCGCTCAAAGCGTGAGGACCATTTCTGCACGGCCGAAGTGGCGGCATTGTGCCTAGGGCTGGCCGGGGAGATCCACACGGCTGACCGCCTGGATCAGTGGCTGGACGCTTTCAGCCAGCACTACTTGGCCGCCAAGTACCAGCGCGCGATCGACCCCCAGGATGCCCTGCACCAGCATTTGGCGAGTGATCAGGCGGCAGAAGGGCGCTTGGGCCAAAGCTGAGCGAGGAGCATCCCCGCCAGCATCAACCCGCAGCCCAAATAGCCTCTTACGCTGAGGCTTTCACCGAGAAAGATCGCCCCGGCAATGGCGGCGAAGACCGCCTCGAGTGAGAAGATCACCGCTGCGTGTGAAGGCAGAGCACCTTTCTGGCTGATCACTTGCAAGGTAAAGCCCAGTGCAACGGCTACTACGCCGCCGTAGAGCAGGGCGGGAATAGCGGCTGCGATGCTCGCACCGTTCCAAGGTTCGAGCAGCAGGGCGAGCAGAAGGCTGACCAGCCCGCAGACCACGAACTGAACGAAGGCCAGGCGCAGCGGGTCATGACGATTGGCCAACGCTCCAACGAGCAGTACATGCCCTGCCCAAGCGAAAGCACCTGCCAATTGCAGTAAATCGCCCCAGGCTACACTCAGGCCATCGCCAACGCTGAGCAACGCCATGCCGAGAACCGCTGCGGCGGCGCCCAGCCAGGTCCCGGAATGGGCCCTTTGCCCGAACGCAAGGCCCACCAGTGGCACAATGATCACGTACAGCCCGGTGATGAACCCAGAGTTGGTTACTGTCGTGAATAACAGCCCGACCTGCTGCAGGTTGATACCGCACGCCAGTACCAAGCCCATGGTCGCGCCGCCGCGCAGGGGCCAGCGGCTACTAGCGGTCGGGTGTGAGAGCGAAGGCCTTGCCCGCAGCACCAAGGGTAAAAGGCACAGCGCGCCCAGGATGAAGCGCAGGCCGGAATAGAGAAAAGGGCCAATGTGTTCCATGGCCTGCTGCTGCATGACGAAAGCCGAGCCCCAGATCAGGGCTGTCAGCAACATCAGTGCATCGGTGCGCAGAGTAGAGCGGTGCATGCCAGGTGAGTACTCGAGTCGGGTTTAGGGCACAATGGTGGCGCACACTGTGCCCGAGCCTGTTCACCTTGACCACCCCTGCAGGCCCCGGCATGCTTGGCCCCGCCCAGTACAGGACCCTCTGCCCGATGGCCACCTACGATATCCTGATTGCCGATGACCACCCTTTATTTCGCAGCGCATTGCGCCAGGCACTTAGCCTGGGCCTGGGCAGCGAGGCAAGCCTGGTGGAGGCTGCAAGCATTGCCGAGCTGGAAGCCTGCCTGGCGCAAAAGGCCGATTGGGATCTGGTGCTGCTGGATTTGAACATGCCGGGTGCCTACGGCTTCTCGGGGCTCGTGCTGCTACGTGGTCAATACCCGCAGGTGCCGGTGGTAATGGTATCGGCCCAGGAGGATGCAAGCGTCGTGGTAAGGGCGCGCGAGTTCAATGCGAGCGGGTTCATCCCCAAGTCCAGCCCTCTGGAAACTATCCAAAGCGCCGTCCGCCATGTGCTCGACGGCGATGAATGGTGGCCGCCGCAGGCATTCGAAGCAGTGGCGGTCTCAGATGAAGCCCGTGCGGCCAGTGAAGGCCTGGCCAGCCTGACGCCTCAGCAGTTTCGCGTGCTGACGATGGTGTGCGAGGGCCTGCTTAACAAGCAGATCGCCTACGAGTTGAGTGTGTCGGAGGCCACCATCAAGGCTCACGTGACGGCGATTTTTCGCAAGCTCAATGTGCGTACACGCACTCAGGCAGCACTGTTGCTTCAGCAATTGGAGTCGGTCAGCCCGGCCTGAGTACCGTTTCACTGTTTTTTGACCGCGCGTCGGGTAGCCTGCGCGCCGTTTCCCTGACCTGCAGAGCCTCCCGTCACATGTCACCCTACAAGGGCCACAAAGGCCTCAAGCGTATCTTCAATGCAGCCGGTTATTCATTGGACGGCTTGCGCGCCGCATTTACGGGTGAGGCTGCCTTTCGACAGTTGGTACTGCTCAATGCCGTACTGGTGCCCCTGAGCTTCGCTCTGCCGGTGAGCCGCGTCGAGCGTGCGGTGCTGATCATGGCCTGCCTGCTGGCGCTGATCGTCGAACTGATCAACTCTGCCATTGAAGCGGCCATCGACCGTATCTCGCTCGAACGCCACCCTCTTTCGAAAAATGCCAAGGACATGGGCAGCGCAGCCCAGCTCGTTGCGCTGTGCCTGATCGCAATTGTCTGGGCTGCCATTCTGCTCTGAGGCTCAGGGAACGGTCGGTAACACGATTTCGTCGCTGCGCTGGGCGCCTGCGGTGAAGGTGCGGCATAGCTCTAGAAACTCACGCATTGCCGAAGTCTGGTACTTGCGCTTGTGCCAGATGAAATAGAACTGCCGCGTCAGGTCCAGCTCCGGCGTGGCGATTTCCACCAGGCTACCGCGGCGGAAGGCATCGCGCAGTGCCAGGCGTGATATACAACCGATGCCTAGCCCAGACTCTACAGCCCGCTTGATCGCCTCAGTGTGCTCCAGCTCCAGGCGGATGTTCAGCGCTGATCGATGGTGCCGCATGGCCTGGTCGAAGGTCAGCCGGGTGCCGGAACCCTGCTCGCGAAGAATCCACGCCTGTTCGGTAAGGGTTTCGACACTGGCCTGGCGTGGCTGTGCCAGCGGATGGGCCGGTGAGCAGAACACGGCCAACTCGTCGGCCACCCAGGGCTGCACTTCGAGGTCAGGGTGGTTGCAGTCTCCTTCGATCAGCCCCAGGTCCAGCTCGTAATGCGCCACCTGCTGCACCACGTGTGCGGTGTTCTGCACATGCAGCTTCACCTGGCTTTCAGGGTGCACCTGCATGTAGCTGCCGATCAGCAGCGTGGCCAGGTAGTTACCTATGGTCAGCGTCGCGCCTACCGCCAGTGCGCCGAAGCCTGCCTTGCCGCCAAGCAGGTCTTCTATTTCCTTGGCTTGGTCCAGCAGTGCTACGGCTTGCGGCAGCAACTGGTGGCCCAGAGCATTGAGGCTCAACCGTTTACCGGCGCGGTCGAACAGTTGGCAGCTGGACTGGCGCTCCAGCTCGGTGATGGAGGTGCTGGCTGCCGATTGCGACAGTGCAAGCTGGGAGGCGGCACGCGAGACGCTTTCGTGCTGAGCCACTGCAACAAAGACTTGGAGTTGCCTGAGCGTAAATCGCATATCTATATAACCGATTACCTATATCTTGATAATTCATTTAACAGATATTGTCGCCACCACTAGAATACCGCGCAATCGTGCCTGCCCCAGGCACATGCCTTTTCTTCGGAGTTTTCGTCAATGAGCAACTTCAACCACGAACGCGTTCTGAGTGTTCATCACTGGAACGACACCCTGTTCAGCTTCAAGTGCACCCGCGACCCGGGCCTGCGCTTCGAGAACGGCCAGTTCGTGATGATCGGGCTACAGCAGCCCAACGGCCGCCCGCTCATGCGCGCCTACTCCGTCGCCAGCCCCAACTGGGAAGAGCATCTGGAATTCTTCAGCATCAAGGTCCCAGATGGCCCGCTGACCTCGCAGTTGCAGCACCTGAAGGAAGGCGATGAGGTACTGATCAGCAAGAAGCCTACCGGCACGCTGGTGCTGGACGACCTGACCCCGGGCAAGCACCTGTACCTGCTCAGCACCGGTACAGGCCTGGCGCCGTTCATGAGCGTCATTCAAGACCCTGAAACCTATGAGCGTTTCGAGAAGGTGATCCTCGTGCACGGGGTACGTTACGTCAACGAAGTAGCGTACGAAGAATTCATCACCCAGATCCTGCCCGAGCACGAATATCTGGGCGAGGCGGTGAAGGAGAAGTTGATCTATTACCCCACCGTGACCCGTGAGCCTTTCCGAAACGAGGGCCGGCTGACAGACCTGATGCGCAACGGCAAGCTGTTCGACGATATTGGCCTGCCGCCAATCAACCCGCGTGATGACCGTGCCATGATCTGCGGCAGCCCGGCCATGCTCGACGAAACCAGTGAAGTGCTCGACAGTTTCGGCCTGAAAATTTCCCCGCGCATGCGCGAGCCAGGGGACTACCTGATCGAGCGTGCCTTCGTCGAGAAGTAACGGCCGCTTCAGGTACATCGCCCGGCTATGCCGGGCGATGTCGTTTCAGGCGCTGGCGACCGCCAAGGTGATTGCCAGCACCCGGATCGTACCAGGCTCGGGATAGTGCCAATGCACGTCCAAATCCCATAGGCGTGCACCGTAGCGCCGTTCCGGTGCCGGCACCTGGTAAGCCGGCCGTGGGTCCTGTGCCAGGCACTGCTCGACCAACGCCACCAATGGCTCGCCCAGGCGTTCGCCGTGCACATGGGCTGCCGCGATCGCCGCGTCTTCCCATTGCACGGGAATCAGTGCAGGCGGCGCGTCGGCCATGCGATTGACCGCGTGGGGCACCTGGTCGGCGTAGGGAACGTAGGGTTTGATGTCGAGTACCGGGGTGCCGTCGAGCAGGTCGATACCGCTCAACCGGAGCCTCCCCGGCTCCACCCCCTCCAGGCGCACCACCGATTGGCCGATGCCGTTGGGTCGGTGGGTCGCTCGCGTCGCGAATACACCCATGCTTCGGTTGCCGCCCAGCCGCGGCGGGCGCACTTTCAGGCGTGGGCTGCTGTCGAGCGCCTGATGGAACATGAACAGCAACCACACGTGGCTCACCTGCTCCAGCCCCTGCACCGCGTCGCCGTTGTCGTACGGCGCGACCAGTTCAAGCGTGCCGCGCGCGGCAGGCGCCAACGAAGGCTGGCGAGGGATGGCGAACTTTTCCTTGAAGCAGGAGCGGATGAAACCAACCGGCTCGACCTGGTAGCTCATGCTCAGCCGCGCACGCGCTGGGTCAGGCCCTTGAGGAAGTTACGTAGCAACTGATCACCGCAAGGGCGGAAGTTTTCGTGCCCTGCCTTGCGGAACAGCGCGCTCAGCTCGGGCCGTGAGACGGCAAAACCGGCAGCGTTCAGGATTTCGCGAATATCGTCTTCCTTGAGCTCGAACGCTACGCGCAGTTTTTTGAGCACATCGTTGTTGGTTACCGGCACCACGATTGGCTGTGCCGGGCGGCTCTCGTCCTTCCCGCGCTTGTGGATCACCAGGCCATCGAGAAAATGCGCCATCAGCGCGTCTGGGCAGCGCTGGTAGCCTGCTTCTTCCTCTTTTTTGAGGTAATGGCCCAGCTCGGCCACCGTGACCTGGCCGCCGCTGAGCCGAATGATATCGGCCAGCTTGCCGTCGCTTATATTGAGCAGGTAGCGCAAGCTGCGCAGTACATCGTTGTGGATCATCGAGAACGTCGTATGCCGGAGGGTAGGGCGTGCATTGTAGCGCATGCACTGCGGGGATACCGGCTTGCAGTGCCGGGCGAAGCCTCCAGGCCCGCTACTGGGGCCAGGAGGCGCGGGCGGCTTTACAGCGCCTGTGCCCAGAGGTCGTATTCGTCGGCCTCGGTAATGCGGCAGCGAACCTTGTCGCCAGGCTTGAGCGGTTGGTCGCTGTCGACGTAGACGTTGCCGTCGATTTCCGGTGCGTCGAAGAAGCTGCGGCCGATGGCGCCTTGGTCGTCCACTTCGTCGATCAGTACCTCGATCTCGCGGCCCACTCGCTGTTGCAGGCGCGCAGCGCTGATGGCCTGCTGGTGGGCCATGAAGCGTTCCCAGCGCTCCTGCTTCACGTCGTCAGGCACAGGGTCGGCCAAGTCATTGGCCGGCGCGCCTTCCACAGGCGAGTATTGGAAGCAGCCGACGCGGTCGAGCTGGGCTTCGCTCAGCCAGTCGAGCAGGTACTGGAAATCGTCTTCGGTTTCACCTGGGAAGCCAACGATGAAGGTCGAGCGGATCACCAGGTCTGGGCACTGTTCACGCCAGGCCTTGATGCGCGCCAGGGTGCGATCTTCGAAGGCCGGGCGTTTCATGGCCTTGAGAACCTTGGGGCTTGCGTGCTGGAAGGGAATATCCAGGTAGGGCAGCACCTTGCCGGCCGCCATCAGCGGAATGATTTCATCGACGTGCGGATAGGGGTAGACGTAGTGCAAGCGGACCCATACGCCCAGGCTTCCCAGTGCTTCGCACAGCTCGGTCATGCGGGTTTTTACCGGCTGGCCATTCCAGAACCCGGTGCGGTATTTCACGTCCACGCCGTAGGCGCTGGTGTCTTGCGATATCACCAGCAGCTCTTTGACCCCGGCCTTGACCAGGCGCTGCGCTTCGTCGAGCACCTCGCCCACCGGGCGGCTCACCAGCTTGCCACGCATGGACGGGATGATGCAAAAGCTGCAACTGTGGTTGCAGCCTTCGGAAATCTTCAGGTAGGCGTAATGGCGCGGGGTGAGCTTGACGCCTTGGGGTGGCACCAGGTCGATCAGCGGGTTGTGGTCGAGTTTCGGGGGCACGACTTCATGCACCGCATTGACTACCTGCTCGTACTGCTGCGGGCCGGTGACGGCCAGCACGCTGGGGTGCACGTCGCGGATGGTGTTTTCTTCAACGCCCATGCAGCCGGTGACGATGACCCGGCCGTTCTCGGCCAGCGCCTCGCCAATGGCGTCCAGCGATTCGGCCTTGGCGCTGTCGATGAAGCCGCAGGTGTTGACCACTACTACGTCTGCCCCCTGATAGGTGGGCACCACTTCATAGCCTTCCATGCGCAGCTGGGTCAGGATTCGTTCGGAATCGACCAGGGCTTTGGGGCACCCCAGCGAGACAAAACCCACCTTGGGCGTGGTGGATGGCGTAGTGGTGGACATGGCAACCTCGGTTTCGGCGGATGGCGCGGGCATGGCCGCGCGGGGCGCTGCAAGCGCCTCTGATCAAAAAGTGCGCAATTCTAGCGATGCTCGGGCCACTTGACCAGCGTCTGGCAGAAGAAATGCGCCGCGCGCTGCGCTAAGCTTGGCGGCGCCGCGCGGGGGTGCCTGCGCATCAATTCAAAACACGCCGCCGACAAGCGGCAAACCACAAGCTGCAGGAGAAGTGGATGGGTCATGCACGCAGTGAGGAGCAGGGCGGCCATGGTGCCGCACGGCCTCTGAGCATTCTGGTGGCAGCGGTGGGTGTGGTGTATGGCGATATCGGGACCAGCCCGTTGTACACCCTCAAGGAAGTGTTCACTGGGGGCTATGGCCTGAGCGTCAGCCACGATGCGGTATTGGGGATTCTGTCGCTGATTTTCTGGGCGCTGATCTGGGTAGTGTCGATCAAGTACGTGCTCTTCGTGCTGCGCGCCGACAACCAAGGCGAGGGCGGTACGATGGCGTTGCTTGCCCTGGCCCGGCGCGCCGCACAAGGCCACCCGCGCCTGAGTGCGGTGCTGGTGGTCTTCGGCCTGTGCGGTACCGCACTTTTTTATGGCGATAGCATGATTACCCCGGCGGTGTCTGTGCTGTCGGCGGTGGAAGGGCTGGAGCTGGCGGTCGATGGCATCGAGCATTGGGTCGTGCCCATTGCGCTGGTGATCCTGATCGGCTTGTTCGTGCTGCAAAAGCATGGCACCGCCCAAATAGGAAAGCTGTTCGGGCCGGTGATGGTGTGCTGGTTCGTGGTGCTGGGTGCATTGGGTATTTATGGCATCGAGCAACACCGTGAGGTGCTCAAGGCGCTGAACCCTTATTGGGCACTTAATTTCTTTGAAGTGCATCCGGGCATCAGCATCGCCGCCTTGGGCGCAGTGGTGCTGGCCCTTACCGGTGCCGAGGCCCTCTACGCCGACATGGGGCACTTTGGGCGCAAGCCGATTGCGCGCGCGTGGTTCGGCCTGGTGTTGCCAGGGTTGGTGCTCAATTATTTCGGCCAGGGCGCGTTGCTGCTGGGCGATGCCGAGGCGGTACGTAACCCGTTCTTCCTGCTGGCGCCGGGCTGGGCCCTGGTGCCGATGATCGTGCTGTCGACAGTGGCCACGGTCATCGCTTCCCAAGCGGTGATTTCTGGGGCGTTCTCCCTGACCCACCAGGCGATCCAGCTGGGCTATATCCCGCGCATGCACATCCAGCACACCTCCAGCAGCGAGCAGGGCCAGATCTACATCAGCGCGGTGAACTGGACCCTGATGGTTGGTGTGATCCTGCTGGTGCTGGGCTTTGAGTCGTCCGGTGCGCTGGCGTCGGCCTACGGGGTGGCGGTAACGGGCACGATGCTGTGCACCACTGTGATGATCTCCGTGGTCATCCTTCTGCTGTGGAAATGGCCGCCGTTGCTTAGCGTGCCGGTGCTGATGGGCTTCCTGGCCGTAGACCTGCTGTTCTTCAGCGCCAACGTGCCCAAGATCGTGCAGGGCGGCGCCTTCCCGGTGGTGGCAGGCCTGGTGTTGTTCGTGCTGATGACCACCTGGAAGCGCGGCAAGCAGCTGCTGGTGGACCGCATCGATGAGGGCAGCCTGCCACTGCCGATCTTCATCGGCAGCATCCGTGTGCAGCCGCCCCACAGGGTGCAGGGCACAGCGGTATTCCTGACGGCTCGCCAAGACGCCGTGCCCCATGCCCTGCTTCACAACATGCTGCACAACCAAGTGCTTCACGAGCAGGTGGTATTGCTGACCGTGGTCAACGAAGACGCCCCGCGTGTGCCGCGTGACCAGCGCTTCGAGGTCGAAAACTACGGCGAGGGTTTCTTCCGGGTGGTATTGCACTATGGCTTCATGGATGAGCCAGACGTGCCCGCAGCCTTGTCGCTGTGCCATCTGGAAGGGCTCGACTTCAGCCCCATGCGCACCACCTACTTCCTGAGCCGGGAAACCGTGATCTCCTCGAAGCTTGCCGGCATGGCGCGCTGGCGTGAAGGGCTGTTCGCCTTCATGCTCAAAAACGCCAACGGCAACTTGCGCTTCTTCCGCTTGCCGTTGAACCGGGTGATCGAGCTGGGTACGCAGGTCGAGATATAAGCGCGGCACCTGGACCTTCAGGCTGAAAGAAAAAAAGCGGGGCCCGCCTATTCGGCGGGCCCCGCTTTTTTTATCTTCACCTTTAGCTTGTCACTGGCCTTTCACTGTGGCCGAGCGGCTTTCCATTTCTCCAACACGGCGACCAGCTTCTTGGCCAGGGAGGGGTAGTTCTCATCGAAGTGGTGGCCGCCTGGCAGGGGCATCTTCTCACCGACGGCTGTGGTGTCGGTGCAGCCGCTTTCGGCCGCTTCCTCGGTGCCGTAGACGCACAACACCTTGGATGGGGGCAGCTTGGCCATTTCAGGCCCGGTAGGGGCTTCCTTGCCTTCCTGCCCAAGCCAGCCTTCGACTTCGATCTCGAAACTGCCGCTGCGGGCAAAGGCCAGCAGAATCATCCCGTCAACCTTGTTCTGCTCGCTTTCCGGCAGTTGGTTGTAGATGGCTGGTAGCACGTCGGCGCCGAACGAGTAGCCGGCCAGCACGAAATGCTTGGCGCCCCATTTGTGCTGGTAATACTCCATCACTTCAGCCAGGTCCTCGGCGCTTTCAGCCGGAGCGTGGTGTTGCCAGTAGTAGCGCAAGGTGTCGATGCCCACCACCGGGTAGCCCATCTGTGCCATATAACCGGCAGTGTCCTTGTCCAGGTCGCGCCAGCCACCGTCACCGGAAAGGAACAGGGTCACCGTGTCGTTGTTGCCGCTGGCAGGCACTTCCACCACGGGCATCTTGAGGGTGGCACTCTCTTCACCCAGCAAAGCTTCGGTCAGCTGAGCTTTGAGCAGCTGCGGCAGCTTCACGTCGTAATCGGAGATGCTGTTCTCGGCGTTGGCCTGCCCGCGCACGAAGGCCGCAGCAGTGTCGTCAGGCCAGTCGTTCCAGGCAGCGTACCAGTGGCCATGCTCGGCCTTCTTGGGCCAGGCGATCTTGCAGTCCGGTGTTTCCAGGGCAAAGCCCACCGACACGGCCTTGGCCTTGTCGTTGGCCTGGCCGGCCAGCCACGCCCACGCCTGGCTGGCGCCGAGGTTGATGCCGCCTACGACATTGGGGGTGTCACCAAGCTGCTTGAGGCCAGCATCGAATGTGGCCTGCTGTACGTTGCAATCAGCCTTGGGCAGCACCACCTGGAGAATCTTGGCCGCTGCCTGGCGGCTCAGGTCGCTGAGCTGCTTTTCATTCATGGCCTCATCAGCAGGCACCGCGACCAACACGACATTGCGCTGCCGTTGGCCTGGGATGGCCAACGTGGCGCTGCTTCCGTCGCTCAGGGTGAGGGCTTGCAGGGTCGGGGAGGGTACCGGCCGGCTCCACCACCAGTAGGCGGTTGCTGCAGCGGCCAGCAGAACGACCAGCGTAATCAGTACAGCGCGCCAGTAACGTCGAATCATCAGCGTTTCACCAGTCCAGTCAGGCCGCCCGCGATCAGGGCGGCGGTATCGGCCAGGGCTACCAGCGGATCGAGGCCCGCCGGTACGGCCATGTAACGAGGTTCCCAGTCAGGCTGGAACTTGTCCTTGAAACGGCGCAGCCCCTGGAAGTTGTACAGGTGCTCGCCGCGGTTGAACACCATCGAGCCCAATCGCTGGGTAAGCGGGGCACCCTTGCGCGGCTGCAGGCCGGAAAGCGGCACCATGCCCAGGCTGAAGCGCTCGTAGCCTTGCGCTTTGTAGTACTGGATCAGGCCGACCATCATGAACTCCATGGTCAGTTTCGGCGCTTCGGGGTGCGAGCGCATCAAGTCAAGGCTGGCCAGGTGCTTGCTGTCGGTTTCCAGCAGGTTGGCAAAGGCCACCGGGCGGCCTTGGAAGTGGATGATCACGATGCGGAAATGCTTGAGGTAGTCAGGGCTGAAGCGCCCGAGCGAGAAGCCTTTCTCGCGCACATTCTTACCCGAAAGCCACGCGTCCGAGATGATTTTAAGTTCATCCAGCGGCGCCGTGCCGGCCTCGTAAACCTCCATCGACAAGCCGTCACGGCTGCCGCGGTTCCAGGTATAGCGCAGGTCCTTCATCTCTTTGCCTTTGGCATCGATGTCGAAGGCCAGCAGGTTGACGCGCGCCTCCTCGCCCAGCTTCAGTGCGGTCAGGCCGATGTCCATGTAGTAGGGCAGGTTCTCGGCCCGTACTTGGTAGAAGACCGGGCGGGCATGGTGAAAATCGCACAGGTCACGGAACTGCCAGATCATCTCGGCGCGCGGCTGGGTAGGGCCGATCGGGTCATACAGCGCGACGAGGCTACGGCCGCGGCGAGCGTACATGATGAAGGCCTTATCCTCGGGATGGAACAGCAACGCTTTATCGCCGGTCAGTGCAAGCCCACCGTCGGGTTGATGCGAGTGCTTGAGAATTCGGGCAGCGCGCTCCAACTCTTCCTGGTTGGGGAGGTGGATGACCGGCCGGGCAGTGCGCAGCAGCCAGGTCAGGGCCACGATCACCAGCAGCACGGCGCTGCCCAGTGCCGAGCGCATGCCGCGTGGTGCGTCACCATCCAGTGCAAATTGCCACCAGAGCTTGTTGCTGTAAGGCACGTCCTGGTAGGCGAAGAACAGCAGCCATATCGATGCGCCCACCACACAGGCTGCCGCGATCAGAAACATAGGCGACAGCGGCAGTTCCATCAGGCGGCTGGGGCGATAGAACGAACGACGGAACACCGCCAGCAGCGATGCGGTGATGATCAGGATGCTTGCCTCTTCCCAGTCGAAGCCTTTGAGCAGCGACATCAGGGCGCCGGTCAGCAGCAGGGTCATGGTCAGCATCCACGCAGCCGAAAGGCGCCGGCGCAAGCCCTGAGCCAGCAGCAGGCAGAGCACGCCGATCAGGCTGGCAATGAAGTGGGACGCGTCGATCAGCCGGTGGGGTAGCAGGAAGCCCATGTGCTCCAGCCGGGTATCAATCTCGGGCGTGGTGCCCGAAAACAGCAAGACGACGCCGGAAAGAAACACCAGCACGGCCAGGATCGGCGCTGCCAGGCCGGACGCCACCCGAATGGCCTGACGGGCGAACAGTAGCCGTTTGCCCTCGTTGACCAGCAATGTGAGGCTGGCCACCAGAAACGGCAGCATCACGTAGATCAGCCGGTACAGCAGCAGGGCGGCAGCCAACGGGGCTGCGCCCAGTTCGTTGGAAAACGCAGCCAGCAGTACCGCTTCGAATACGCCCACGCCACCGGGCACGTGGCTGAGCACCCCGGCGGCCAATGCCAGTAGGTAGACCAGCACGAACGCGCCGAAAGGTGGGGCCTCCGGCAGCAGGCAATAGAGCACGGTGGCAGCAGCGGCGACGTCCAGTGCAGTGATTACCAGTTGCAGCAACGTCAAGCGCACCGATGGCAAACGCAGGGTCTTGCTCCCGACGCGCACGATCAGGTTGTGCGGCAAGGGCTGCTCATCCAAGCGCCTGCGGTAAACGCCTACGGCCAACGCGACGGCAAGGCCCAGGATGGCGACCGAAACCAGGGCTAATAGAGGCGCCGGCAGGCGCAACGCGGTCGAGGCAGCGTTCAGGTCGCTCAAGGTGGCCAATGCCGCTAACGGCGGCAGGGCACAACCCAGGGACAGGGCTGCAAACAAGGACATGCGCGCGACCTCGGCAGCGCCGACCCCGAGGCGCGAGTACAGCCGGTAGCGCACCGAGCCGCCAGACAGCAATGCCAAGCCCACCGCGTTGCCGATCGCGAAGGCCGTGAAGCCCCCCAACGCCAGGGCGCGCGGTGGCAACGAAGCATTGGCGTAGCGGGCCGCTGACCACTCGTAACCCAGCAGAATCACGAAACCGGCTACCGTAGCGGCGAAAGCGCCGATGAGCGCATGGCTGGGAGTGCTCACTACCGCATCGTGCAGAGCGTAGAAATCTACTTCTGCCAGAATGTGCCGGCAGGCGAGCAAAGCCATCACGAACATCAGCAACGTCACGCCCAGGCCGACCTGTTGGCGGTTACGGCTCAGCCACAGGAGCGCGCGATGGCGCGGCACGGGTGCAGGGGCGGGGGCAATGACGACGTCTTCGTTTACTTCAGGCGTTTCAGGGCGCATCAATAACCTCGCGGATTGTGCGCGACAGGATGTGTGTATCCAGCCAAGTGACCAATCCCTTTGATAACAAATGTGCCGGGATATTACCCCGTTGGCCGTTACACTGCGACCTGACCCTCAGCTATAGGGCAAGTTTCATCCTGGCGCCATGTGAACCGCTGCGCAAAATCCCGCTTCAGCGCCTATGCCATTGATACAACGGTTTTTTTTACGCATAAAAAAAGGCCACGCAGTGCGTGGCCTTTTTAAGATGGTTGCGGGAGCCGGATTTGAACCGACGACCTTCGGGTTATGAGCCCGACGAGCTACCAGACTGCTCCATCCCGCGTCATGTGGTGCGCATTTTACAGACTGCGCTGAAAGCGTCAAGCCTTTTATTTCAAAAGCTTATCTAAGGCTTCAATGAAAAATGCCACCCATAAAGGTGGCGTTTTCGTATTTGGTTGCGGGAGCCGGATTTGAACCGACGACCTTCGGGTTATGAGCCCGACGAGCTACCAGACTGCTCCATCCCGCGTCTGTGGGGCGCATTCTACAGCCTGCCCGCTACCTGTCAAGGGCGGATCAAGAAAAAACGCAATTCATTCAAATATTTACTGCCCATACGACCCGGGATCCGGGGCGTGCCCGCTGTACGGCGGGGCTTGTTACTGTATATTTGTTCACTGGTTACGACGAGCACCGGCCATGCCGCAACGCAAAATCATTCACATCGACTGTGACTGTTTCTACGCAGCCATCGAAATGCGTGATGACCCGACGCTGCGCGGCAAGCCCATGGCGGTGGGTGGCTCTGCCGAGCGACGAGGAGTGATCGCCACCTGTAATTACGAGGCGCGGGCCTTCGGTGTGCGCTCGGCCATGGCTTCAGCTCATGCCCTGAAACTGTGCCCGGACCTCGTCATCGTCAAACCGCGCTTCGAGGCGTATCGAGAGGCCTCAGCCAGCATTCATCAGATCTTTCGCCACTACACTGACCTTATCGAGCCGCTTTCGCTTGATGAGGCCTATCTGGATGTTTCCTTGTGCGATCAGTTTGCGGGCAGCGCTACACGCATCGCACAGGACATCCGTCGCAAGGTGGCGCAGGCAGTGGGGATTACCGTGTCGGCGGGGGTAGCACCCAACAAGTTCCTTGCCAAGATTGCCAGCGACTGGCGAAAGCCTGACGGGCTGTTCGTCGTCACCCCGGATCAGGTCGATGCCTTCGTTGCGCAGTTGCCGGTGGCGCGGCTCCACGGTGTCGGCAAGGTCACGGCACAAAAGCTTGAACGGCTCGGTGTAGAGTTCTGTTGGCAGCTACGCCAATGGAAGCGGCTAGCGCTGGTGCGGGAGTTCGGCAGCTTCGGTGAGCGGCTTTACAATCTCGCCCAAGGAATGGACGAGCGCCCCGTGCAAAACGACAGCCGTCGCCAGTCAGTGAGTGTCGAGCATACTTACGACCAGGACTTGCAGCGGCTGGAAGATTGCCTGGCCCAGTTACCCGCGCTCATGGTAACGCTTGAGGAGCGCTTGCAGCGCCTCGACAGCAGCTATCGACCGGCAAAGCCTTTCGTGAAGGTGAAGTTTCATGACTTTACCCAAACCACGCTGGAGCAAGCGGGCGCCGCCAGGGACCTGGCCAGCTACCAACAGCTGCTGGCCCAGGCATTTGCAAGAGGGGGCAAGCCGGTACGCCTGTTAGGGATAGGGGCGCGCCTGGACGACATGCGCGGCCGTCACGAGCAATTGGAGTTGTTTCAGCGCTGACGCCGCAGCGCTTCGAGATAATCCCGCTGCAGTTCAGGGTCGTTGTGTGTCAGTTCGATCAGGCTCTGCTCCAGCTCCTCGGCCTCCTGGGGTAACCCCAGTTGGCGCAAACGCTTGCTGCGCTGTACCCACTGCGCCACGCTGTCATCTTCGAGGTCGTCGTAGATCAGTGCGCGGGCCTGCGCCAGCCGCCCACGCAGCCCTGGTGCCAGCGGCAGCCAGGCATCTGCCTGGCTTTGATCGTCTTCATCTTTGGCGAAGAAGCCCAGGCGGGTGACCTGGTTCAGGTCCTGATCGGCGAAGGGGCTTTCAAGCAGGTCGATGCGCAAATAACCCTTGGCATCGGTATCCAGCGGGTAGCGCTTCGGCCCGGCTGTGACTTCAACGGTACGGTTTGCCCAGGGTACGTTCACCGTCTCCTCGCGCTGACCAGTTTGGGTGCGCTCTACGCTGGCGAGGTTCTGTTCGGCGCGGCCGTTGGCCGGAGCATTCATGAACGGGTTGATTCCAGCGACCCCGTAGCTGATCCAGCCGTGGGTCATGCTGCCGGGCAAGTGCCCCAATGCAAATACATTGGCTACGTTGGCACCTACCCCTGCTACCAGTGCAACCGCGCCAAGGGGGATTTCATAGGCCTCACGCCATGCCTGATAGGGCGTATAGCGGTCGTAGCGGCGAGTGACCAGCCAATCGGTGACCTGGTAACGATGAATTTCGCTCACATGAACACGGCGCCGTGGCTGATCAAGATTGCCAGGCTCGCCAACATCGATGCGCAGGTCATGCGCGAGCAGTGTGCGCTCAACGCGCGCTTCCTGATCACTGCGTTGGGGCAGATGATTGGCGCAGCCAGCGAGCGCTATGGCGCAACCGAGGGTTGCGCCATAGCGGAGGAGGAGAGAAGTCATGGCAACCGAATGATCAGTGCTTGACCTGCGCCTTGACGAAAGCCAAGACGTCGTTTGCGTCGATGCTCTGGGCTTCGCTGTGGGTGCGGTGCTTGTATTCGAGCTTGCCCTCTGCCAAGCCACGGTCACTCACCACGATCCGATGCGGGATTCCGATCAGTTCCATGTCGGCGAACTTGATGCCCGGGCTGGTCTTCTTGTCGCGGTCGTCGAGCAACACATCGAAACCGGCGGCGGTCAACTCTGCATAGAGCTTGTCGGTGGCTTCGCGAACTTGCTCGGTTTCATAGCGCAGTGGCACCAAGGCAATCTGGAAGGGGGCCAGGATGTCGTTCCAGATGATGCCATTGTCATCGTGGCTCTGCTCGATCGCGGCGGCAACTACGCGTGACACGCCGATGCCGTAGCAGCCCATCGCCAGAGTGACAGGCTTGCCGTTCTCGCCCAGCACCTGGCACTTGAGTGCCTCACTGTACTTGGTGCCAAGCTGGAAGATATGGCCAACTTCGATACCACGCTTGATCACCAGCGTGCCTTTGCCATCCGGGCTTGGGTCGCCTTCGACCACGTTGCGCAGGTCGGCGACTTCCGGCAACGGCAAGTCGCGTTCCCAGTTCACGCCAAAGTAGTGCTTGTCGTCTATGTTCGCGCCCACGGCGAAATCACTCATCATGGCAACGGAGCGGTCGATGACCACCGGCAGCGGCATGTTCAACGGGCCAAGCGAACCGGGGCCTGCGCCGACGATGGCGCGAATTTCCGCTTCGGTTGCCATCACCAGAGGCTCGGCTACCTGCGGCAGTTTGGTTGCTTTTATTTCATTGAGTTCGTGATCTCCGCGGACCACCAGCACCACCAGCGTGCCCTCTTCGGCGCCGCGCACGATCAGCGTCTTGACGGTGCGCTCGATCGGCAGGCCATGGTTTTCCACCAGCGCAGCAATGGTTTTGGTGTCCGGGGTGTCGACCAGGCGCATCTGCTCGCGGGCTTCGGCGCGGCTGGTTTCCCGCGGGACGGCCTCGGCTTTCTCGATGTTGGCGGCGTAGTCGGACGTGTCACTGAAGATGACGTCGTCTTCGCCAGAGCTCGCCAGCACGTGGAACTCATGGGAGCCGGCCCCGCCGATCGAACCGTTGTCGGCCTCGACCGGGCGGAAGTCCAGGCCCAGGCGGGTGAACACGTTGCAGTAGGCCTGATGCATGCGATCGTAGGTCTGCTGCAACGACGCCTGGTCGGCGTGGAAGGAGTAGGCGTCTTTCATGACGAACTCACGGCCACGCATCAGACCGAAGCGCGGGCGAATCTCGTCACGGAATTTGGTTTGGATTTGGTACAGATTCAGCGGCAGTTGCTTGTAGCTGGCCAGCTCGTTGCGCGCGAGGTCGGTGATCACTTCTTCATGGGTGGGGCCCACGCAGAATTCGCGGTCATGACGGTCTCGAACCCGCAGCAGCTCAGGGCCATATTGCTCCCAGCGGCCGGATTCCTGCCACAGCTCGGCGGGCTGAATGGCGGGCATCAGAACTTCCAGAGCACCGGCTGCGTTCATCTCTTCGCGCACGATCGCCTCCACCTTGCGCATCACACGCAGGCCCATGGGCAACCAGGTATACAGGCCTGAGGCAAGCTTGCGGATCATGCCGGCGCGCAGCATCAGCTGGTGGCTGATGACCACCGCATCGGACGGGGTTTCTTTGAGCGTGGCGAGCAGGTATTGACTAGTGCGCATGATAAGCCAGTGTCTTTGCTGGATTTTGTCGGAAGTGGGCATTGTACGGCGCAGGGGCGGTGACGTACACCCAAAGAAAAGCCCGGCGCAGGGCCGGGCTTTCGTTGCAACGGGTCGCGTCGCGATTACAGGATCGAGATCGGGTAATCGACGATCAGGCGGAACTCGTTGATATCGCCATCGGCCTCGGCGGTGTTGCCGCGGTGCCAGGCCTGGCGAATGCGGAAGGACAGGTCCTTGGCCGCGCCGCTCTGGACGACGTATTTGGCTTCCAGGTCGGTTTCGTGGTGCTTGCCGCCGTCGCCGTAGCCATAGCCGCGGTACGGGCTGTCAGCAGCCATTTTGGTGCCGTCGATGCCGTCGCCACGCAGGTAGCGAGTCATGAAGCTCAGGCCGGGTACGCCGAAGGTGGCCATGTTCAGCTCATATTGCAGCTTCCAGGACTTTTCGCCCGGGCCGTTGAAGTCGGAGTACTGAACCGAGTTGGCCAGGAAGATCGAGTCGCCGCCTTTGTTCGAGCCCAGGCTGCCCGGTTTGCCGCCAACACCGATGTAGTCGAATGGCGTGTCGCCGTTGACCTTCTGGAAGGCCAGGGTCACGGTGTGCGCGGTCAGGAAGGAATAAGCCGCTGCCAGCGAGAACGTGTTGTTGTCGATCGAGCCGGCTTTGGCGCTGCCTTCGTCGGTGGTGCGGTAGTAGTTGAAGTCGAAGGCCAGGGACTGGTCGCTGGCCAGCGGCAGCACATAGTTCACGTTGCCGTAGTACTGGTTCCAGATGTCTTCGAGCTTGGAGGCGTACAGGCCAACGGTCAGTTGATCGTTGATCGCGTAGCGGCCGCCGAGGTAGTCGATCGAATTGGCGGTAACGCCTGCATAGGTGGCGTACAGCTCGCCATCACGGGCGGTGGTGTTGTAGCTGGTGCCGGAGTAGAAGTGGCCGGCTTCCAGGTCCAGGCCCTTCAGCTCGCTGCTCATCAGGCTGAAGCCGCTCGCGGTCTGCGGCAGCAGGCGGCTGCCGCCTACGGCGAATACGGGGCTGGTGCTCGGCGATTGATCGCCGATCTTGAGCATGGTGTTGGATACGCGCAGTTTCAGCGCTGCCCCGGCTTTGCCATAGGCGGTGTTGTTGTCGGCTTCGCCGTTGGAGCCGCGATCCAGGGTCAGGTTACCCGAACCTGCGTATTTGTCCGGGCCCCACAGCCTCAGGCCGCCATAGGCGAATGCATCCACGCCCACGCCGACGGTGCCCTGGGTGAAGCCGGAGCTGAAGTTGCCCTGGACGCCTTGGGTCCAGTCGCGGGTGTCACCGCCGCCGTTCTTGCCGTCGCGGTTCCAGTAGTAGTTGCGCAGCAGCACGTTGAGGCTGCTGTCTTCAACGAAGCCTTTCGAGTCGGCCTGGCTGGTAACGAACGGCGCGGCGATTGCCAGTTGCGAGGTTGCAGCGGTAACAGCTACTGCGATTGCGCTCCACTTCATCACTCTCATCGTGACTTGCTCCTTTGGTTTTCCGGAAGATTGCCGCCGGCCATTGGTTTTTTTGCTGGCCGGCTCTTCTTTTTCTGGTGTACAGGCGTGTGCCATGTACCTCTTTTGCTTGCGATGGCCGGGGAAGCTCTGGTCGGCTTCTTGATTCCGTTGTCGGCCCGGTACCGTTGTATCTCCAAACACTTGCCGCGCAGTGCTAGCCGCGAGCGCTGATAGAACCTTTAGCAACAAGCGTGCACAACTGTGCCACCGCATCACGCTTTTTTCACTTTTTTTTCGCGGTCACGTCAAACCCCTGATGGCACGGGGCTTTGACGGAACAGGTGAAAAAAACTTGCCGGGCCACCCTGATGTGTGCCTGCCACAAGGGAATCGCCGAAACGTTACCGTTATTCGGTCGGTGCGTTCCCTTTTGGGCGCAAGGTGTGCACCAAACCGTACTGGGTGAACTGAAATGGTGCGAAAAGTAGCACTGGCTCAGAGGCTAGCTCAGGTCTGCACCTTGGCAAGTGCCAAAGCGGTGCGCGGGTTCTGGCGGGGCAGGGTTGGGTAGCGGGCGATCGCGCGCTATTCTTTGCTGCTTGAATGTATAGAAGGTAAAAACCCGTGTTTTCACTCGACCCCCGCCTGCAGGGCGACACCTTTCATTTGGGTGACCTGCCGCTGTGTCGGCTACTGCTTAGTAATGACAGCCAATACCCGTGGTTCATTCTGGTGCCGCGAGTGGCCGGGGCGAGTGAGGTCTTCGACCTTGCCCCCGCCGATCAGCAGGCATTATGGGCTGAAAGCAGCTGGCTCGGTGAGGCCGTAAAGCGGGCCTTCGACGCCCGCAAGGTCAATATCGCCAATCTTGGCAATGTCGTAGGGCAACTGCATATGCACGTCATCGCGCGGTTCGCCGAGGACCCGGCGTGGCCAGGCCCGGTATGGGGCAAACTGCCGGCCAGGCCCTACAGCGGTGAGGAGGTCGAGCACCTGTTGCAGCGGCTGAAAGCGCATACCGATGGTCGTATCGAGTGGGTGCAGGCATGAGTGCTGAACTGGAGGCGCGGGTAACGGAGCTGGAAACCCGGGTAGCCTTTCAGGACGACACGCTGGCCGAGCTCAATGAGGTGCTGGTCGACCAGAGCCGGGTGGTAGATCACCTTCGTCGTCAGATGGCCGAGTTGATCAAGCGTTTGGATGACGTGGCCGGGCAGATGCCGGGTGCGCCTGGAGAGGATGCACCGCCGCCTCATTATTGAGGCGGCGGGTAGAAGGGCTTAGCGGCGGGGCGCCAGAGAAGGAACTACATCTTCGGCTTGCAGGCCCTTGTCGCGAGTCATGACCGAGAACTCCACGCGCTGGCCTTCTACCAGTACGCGATGACCCTCGCCTCGGATTGCCCGGAAATGCACGAAGATATCGTCGCCCGAGTCGCGTGAGATGAACCCGAACCCTTTCGAGGTATTGAACCACTTCACGGTGCCGGTATCTCGCCGTGCCGGGTCGTAGTTGGCGGGCGCCGCTGCGGCCTGCGGTTTTTTCGGCAGGCTGGCCAGCCCTTGCAGGATGACGGCGCCGGCGGTCGCCGCCAGGCTCAGCAACACAGCCGGCTGGCCAGCAACCAGGGGGAGGGGCGCGAGCAGTACCAGGGCCTGCAGCACAGCTGCGGCCACGAGCAGCGCGCTGACGAACGCCTGCAGGTGCTGGCGCGGGGTTTTCTTCCAGACAGGCACGATCGGTGCGATCAGCAGGTTGGCCAAACCGATGAATGCCAGGTAAAGCGCATCGGGTTGCGCAAGCCAAGGCAGTGTTTGCGAGCGAAGGCTGGGGAGGCACGACAGCACGAGCGCTGCGGCACCAGCCAGGATGTGGACGATTTTCAACATGGTGTTGGACTCATTTTCAGGATCACGAAAGAAGAACGGGCACCGGCAGGGCGGTCAGTAGAGGGATGACTCGGAAGATACCTGGAGGGGCCCGCGTGGCCGCCGCCTGGTAAAAAGACCGGGCAGGCACGCGCGGGCGTTATTTAACCGCAAAGCCCGCGTGCACTCAAACCCGCTGGGCGGGCTCTCGAATTCAGAAGAATTTCAGGCTGTTACCCCAAGAGCTAATGGCAGCGATAGACACAACCTGGCTGCCAAGAGCAGTAGCACTTGTTACAGTATGCGAGTGTGTCACTTACTGTAATGAGGGAAGCATTCATGGCTATCGATATCGGTATCAGCGAGCAGGATCGTAAGGACATTGTCGACGGGCTGTCTCGCCTGTTGTCGGACACCTATGTGCTGTACCTGAAAACCCACAACTTCCATTGGAATGTCAGCGGGCCGATGTTCCGCACCCTGCACTTGATGTTCGAGGAGCAGTATAACGAACTGGCGCTGGCCGTTGACTCCATCGCCGAGCGTATCCGCGCCCTGGGCCACCCGGCACCGGGCAACTACGCTACGTACGCCCGCCTGTCGACCATCAAGGACGAAGAGGGCGTGCCCGCCGCCGGTGACATGATCCGTCAACTGGTGGAAGGGCAGGAGGCCGTCGTACGCACCGCACGCAGCATTTTCCCGGTAGTGGAAAAAGCCAGTGACGAACCGACCGCCGATCTGTTGACTCAGCGCATGCAAACGCACGAAAAAACCGCCTGGATGCTCCGCGCATTGCTGGAAGGCTGAATGTCTTCGGCCGCACCGTCTCCTCGGAGTGGCCGTTTTCCTGCATGTTTGCACGACCCTTCCTACACTCGCTGTTCCTTCTCGGCCATCTCTGGCAGGGCCGCACAGGCGCTTCCATAGCCAGGGGCTGCGGCGGATTTGCCGTGGCATTGGCCAATGGACCAGGGAAGGTGATTCGATGTCACAGCAATCGCAATCGGCGCAGGAGCGCCACCGCCGCCGGGCTTACTCACGCGATCCATTCATCTCGCAATTCGACATGGACCTGGCGATACCCCAGTCGCGCTCGGTTCGCCTCAATGGCTTCGCGACGTGCCTGCGCCTGGAGCGGGTCTACTGGAAGATTCTCGAACGCATCGCCGGCGACAACGCCTGTTCGGTAAGCAGCATCCTGTCGTATCTGGACCGCGAAGTGCACCTTCGCTACGGCGGCGTGAAGAATTTCAGCGGCCTGGTGCGGGTGGTGTGCGTGGCCTACCAAGCCCGGCATGGTGGCTGAGCGGGCTGCACAGCGGCCATTTACCGGATATACTCTCGCCCTTTGCCACCCCTGCGCGCAGGCGCACCGTACCGAGCCGAGACACCAGGAAATGCCGCTCTACAACTATCAATGCGATGGCTGTGGCCATCATTTGGAAGCTCTTCAGAAGATCAGCGAGCCGGCATTGGCCGACTGCCCCGCCTGCAAGGCGCCCAGCCTGCGCAAGCAAGTGGCCAATGCCGGCTTCCGCCTGAGTGGCAGCGGCTGGTATGAAACCGATTTCAAGACCGGGTCGAAGAAGAACCTGGCCGGCGACAAGGCCGATTGATTTGCCCGGGCCTACCAGGCCCGCCACACTGCCCGCAGGCGGGCATGCCCGAACACCGAATGACTGGAAGTGAATAGACCATCATGATGCGCAGCCATTATTGCGGCCAACTGAACGAAAGCCTGGACGGCCAGGAAATCACCCTTTGCGGTTGGGTTCACCGTCGTCGTGACCACGGCGGGGTGATCTTCCTCGACATCCGCGACCGTGAAGGCATGGCTCAAGTGGTGTTCGACCCGGACCGCGCCGACACCTTCGCCACTGCAGACCGCGTGCGCAGCGAATACGTGGTCAAGGTCACCGGCAAGGTACGCCCGCGCCCGGCCGGCGCGGTCAACCCGAACATGGCCTCCGGCGCCATCGAGGTGCTGGGCTATGAGCTGACCGTGCTCAACGAGGCCGAAACCCCGCCGTTCCCGCTGAACGAATACTCCGATGTAGGCGAGGAAACCCGCCTGCGCTATCGCTTCATCGACCTGCGTCGCCCGGAGATGGCCGACAAGCTGCGTCTGCGCTCGCGCATTACCAGCAGCATCCGCCGCTACCTCGACGAGAACGGCTTCCTGGATGTGGAAACACCCATCCTGACCCGTGCAACGCCTGAGGGCGCACGCGATTACCTGGTGCCAAGCCGCACGCACCCCGGCAGTTTCTTCGCCTTGCCGCAGTCGCCGCAACTGTTCAAGCAACTGCTGATGGTGGCCGGCTTCGACCGTTACTACCAGATCGCCAAGTGCTTCCGCGACGAAGACCTGCGCGCTGATCGCCAGCCTGAATTCACCCAGATCGACATCGAAACCAGCTTCCTCGAAGAAAGCGACATCATGGGCCTGACCGAAGGCATGATTCGCAAGTTGTTCAAGGAAGTGCTGGATGTGGAATTCGGTGAGTTCCCGCACATGACGTATGCCGAGGCGATGCGTCGCTATGGCTCGGACAAGCCAGACCTGCGCATTCCGCTGGAGCTGGTAGACGTCGAGGATCAGCTCAAGGCCGTCGACTTCAAGGTGTTCAGTGGGCCGGCCAACGACCCTAAATGCCGTGTGGCGGCCCTGCGCCTGCCAGGCGGGGCAAGCATGCCGCGCAGCAAGATCGACGACTACACCAAGTTCGTCGGCATTTATGGTGCCAAGGGCCTGGCCTACATCAAGGTCAACGAGCGCGCCAAGGGTGTCGAGGGCCTGCAATCGCCGATCGTCAAGAACATTCCCGAAGCCAACCTCAACACCATCCTGGATCGCGTAGGCGCGGTCGATGGTGACATCGTGTTCTTCGGTGCCGACAAGGCCAAGGTCGTCAGCGAAGCCCTGGGCGCGCTGCGGATTCGCCTGGGCCACGATTTCGAGTTGCTGACCCAGCAATGGGCGCCGATGTGGGTCGTTGACTTCCCGATGTTCGAAGAGGATGACGAAGGCCACTTCGCTGCATTGCACCATCCCTTCACCGCGCCGAAATGCTCTCCGGCCGAGCTTGAGGCCAGCCCGGGCACGGCGCTGTCGCGCGCCTACGACATGGTGCTCAACGGCACCGAGTTGGGTGGTGGCTCGATTCGTATCCACCGCAAGGAAATGCAGCAGGCAGTGTTCCGCATTCTCGGCATCGAGGCCGCAGAGCAGGAAGAGAAGTTCGGTTTCCTGCTCGACGCGCTGAAGTTCGGCGCACCGCCCCACGGCGGCCTGGCCTTCGGCCTGGATCGCCTGGTGATGCTGATGACTGGCGCTCAGTCGATCCGCGAGGTCATCGCTTTCCCGAAAACCCAGAGCGCTGCCGATGTGATGACGCAAGCTCCAGGTGCGGTCGATGCCAAGGCGCTGCGTGAATTGCACATTCGCCTGCGCGAGCAAGCCAAGGCCGAGTGAGGCCAGAGGGCGTGGCGGGCTGATGCCTGCCGCGCCTTGCCATCTACAAGCAACCGATTCGGAGTCGATATGGCCGGGCATTCCAAATGGGCCAACATCAAGCACCGCAAGGAGCGGCAAGACGCCAAGCGCGGGAAGATCTTCACCAAGTGGATCCGTGAACTGACGGTTGCCGCCAAGCAAGGAGGAGGGGACCCCTCTTCCAACCCACGCCTGCGCCTGGCGCTCGACAAGGCACTCGGTGCCAACATGAGCCGCGACATCATCGACCGGGCCGTCGCTCGCGGTGCCGGCACCAACGATAGCGAAAACGTCGAAGAGCTCAGTTATGAAGGCTATGGGGCTGGCGGGGTGGCGATCATGGTCGAGGCCATGACCGACAACCGTAACCGCACCGCCGCAGCCGTTCGCCACGCGTTCAGCAAGTGTGGCGGCAACCTGGGCACCGACGGTTCGGTGGCATACCTGTTCGAGCGCAAAGGCCAACTCAGCTTTGCCCCAGGTATCGACGAAGACGCGCTGATGGAAGCTGCGTTGGAGGCCGGGGCTGACGATGTGGTCAGCAACGATGACGGTTCGGCCGATGTGTTTACATCCTTCGCCGATTTCTACGCCGTGCGCACTGCCTTGGAAGCTGCTGGTTACAAGGCAGCCGACGCGGAAATCATCATGCAGCCCAGCACCAGTGCCGAGCTCGATGAAGAAACCGCTGAGAAGGTCGTGAAACTGATCGATATGCTCGAGGATCTGGACGACGTGCAGAACGTGTATTCCAACGCCTCCATTTCCGACGAGATCATGGAAAAGCTCGGCTGAGCCGGTGCTTTTCGCGGCTGGGGCCGGTCACCGCGACGTGGTGGCCGGCCCTTTTGCCTTTCAGGACTGATGCATGACCCTCATACTTGGCATCGACCCTGGCTCGCGTATCACAGGCTACGGCGTGGTGCGCGATCTTGGCCCCGGGCGGGGTTGCGCCTACGTCGCCTCTGGCTGCATTCGAACCGGTGGCGGCGAGCTACCGGAGCGCTTGCAAGTGGTTTTTCGCAGTGTGGGCGAGGTCATCCGCCTCCATGGGCCGGTAACCATGGGCATTGAGCGGGTGTTCATGGCGCGTAATGCCGACTCTGCACTCAAGCTGGGGCAGGCGCGGGGCGCCGCGATCGTGGCGGCGGCCGAGGCAGGCCTGGAGGTGGCCGAGTATTCGGCCACCCAGGTCAAGCAGGCGGTAACCGGCACAGGGGGGGCCAACAAGGAGCAAGTGCAAATGATGGTCATGCACCTGCTTGGGCTGACGCAAAAACCGCAGATCGACGCATCCGATGCCTTGGCCATCGCATTGTGTCATGCTCACACCCGCTCGAGCCTGGTGCCTCATGGCCTGGGCAGCGCGCGGCGGCGAGGCGGCCGCCTGCGCTTGTAACGATCAATCATTCAATGGCAGGGCCATGGCCCTGCCTGGCAGGAACTTCTTGTGATAGGACGCTTGCGTGGCACTCTGGCGGAAAAACAACCGCCGCACCTGATCATCGATATCGCCGGGTTGGGTTACGAGCTTGAAGTGCCGATGACCACCCTGTATCGGCTGCCCGCGGTCGGGCAACCAGTAACTCTGCATACTCATCTGGTCGTGCGCGAAGATGCCCATCTGCTTTATGGTTTTTTCGAAAAGCGTGAGCGTGAGCTGTTTCGTGAGCTGATCCGGCTCAATGGCGTGGGGCCGAAGCTCGCCCTGACGCTGATGTCGGGTTTCGAAGCCGATGAATTGGTGCGGGTGGTCCAGGCTCAAGACAGCTCGGCGCTGGTGAAGGTGCCGGGGGTGGGCAAAAAGACTGCCGAGCGGCTGCTGGTAGAGTTAAAAGACCGCTTCAAGGCCTGGCAGACCACCCCGGCGATGTTTGAGCTGGTTCCTTTCGAAGAGGCTGCCCCGGCCGGGGCACCGCAGGCATCGGCCGAGGCGGATGCGGTCAGTGCGCTGATTTCGTTGGGCTATCGGCCGCAGGAGGCGAGCAAGGCGATCAACGGCATAAAAGAGAAGGGCCTTGCCAGTGAAGAGCTGATCCGCCGCGCGCTCAAGGGGATGATCTAGTGATCGAAGCCGACCGCCTCATTTCTGCCGCCCCTGTTGGCGGGCGCGACCGCGAGGAGCAGCACGACCGTGCCATCCGACCATTGCGCCTGGCCGAGTACATTGGGCAGCCTGTGGTACGCGACCAGATGGAGCTGTTTATCGAGGCGGCACGTTCGCGCGGCGAGTCACTGGACCACACGCTCATCTTCGGGCCACCGGGGCTGGGCAAGACGACCTTGGCCAACATCATCGCCGAAGAAATGGGCGTTTCGATCAAGAGCACCTCGGGCCCGGTGCTGGAGCGCCCCGGCGACCTTGCCGCCATGCTGACCAACCTGGAACCGCACGATGTCTTGTTCATCGACGAGATCCACAGGTTATCGCCGATCGTCGAGGAGGTGCTGTACCCCGCCATGGAGGACTTTCAACTCGACATCATGATCGGCGAAGGCCCCGCCGCCCGGTCGATCAAGCTCGACTTGCCACCGTTTACCCTAGTTGGGGCGACCACGCGCGCAGGTATGCTGACCAACCCGCTGCGCGACCGCTTCGGGATCGTCCAGCGGCTTGAGTTCTACAACAACGCCGACCTATCGACCATCGTGTCCCGTTCCGGCGGCATCCTTGGCCTTGAAATCGACCAGGGCGGTGCGTTCGAGATCGCCCGCCGGGCCCGCGGCACGCCACGGATTGCCAACCGCCTGCTGCGCCGGGTTCGCGATTACGCACAGGTAAGGGGCAGGGGGCACATCGACAAACCTGTAGCAGACCTTGCATTGAACCTGCTAGACGTCGATGAGCGCGGCTTCGATCATCAGGATCGGCGGCTGCTGCTGACGATGATCGAGAAGTTCGATGGCGGCCCTGTCGGCCTGGACAATCTGTCTGCTGCCATTGGTGAGGAGCGCCACACCATCGAGGATGTGCTCGAGCCCTATCTGATCCAACAGGGCTATATCATGCGCACGCCGCGCGGTCGCGTCGTCACACGGCATGCCTATCTGCACTTCGGCCTCAATACCCCCGCCAGCCTTGGCGAATCGCCAGCAGCTGATGAATGAACGAAAAATCATGCTACACAATGATTTATTCAGCCTTTTTACGGTCCTAGGTGCACAACGCGGCTTTCGCGTGAGGTTTAAGCAAAAACAGTTGCCTGGCTGGATTGGCAACCCGAGGAGTAACCACTAGAGTATGCGCGCGCAAGATAGGGCAGGGCCGTTCGCTATTCGCTGTCGGGTTTACTACGAAGACACCGATGCCGGCGGCGTCGTCTATTACGTCAATTACCTCAAATTCATGGAGCGGGCGCGAACCGAACGGTTGCGTGCGCTCGGGTTCGTCCAGTCGACGTTGGCTGGGCAGAACCTGCTGTTCGTGGTCCATAGCAGCGAAGCACGCTATCTGGTGCCAGCGCGTCTGGATGACGAACTCAACGTGAGTGCCGAGGTGGTCGAGCTTGGCCGTGCCAGCGTGCGTTTCCGCCAGCAAGTGCTGCGGGTCGCCGATGGCGCGCTATTGTTCGAAGGGCATGTCGTCGTTGCCTGTGTGCGCGCGGACACTTTCAAACCCCAGGCCATGCCTGTCGCGTTGCGAACCGCGTTCGCCGCCGATGGTCCGGGCTTACAGTAAAACAGCAGGAGAACTCGCGTGGAAGCGAACGCCGTCGACCATACCTCCATGTGGAGCCTGGTCAGCAATGCCAGTCTCGTCGTGCAATTGGTGATGCTGATCCTGGTGGCCGCCTCGGTCACTTCGTGGATCATCATCTTCCAACGCAGCAACATGATCCGTGCCGGGCGCCGCGCGCTGGAAAGCTTCGAAGAGCGTTTCTGGTCGGGCATCGACCTGTCGAAACTCTATCGCCAGGCCGGCAGCAACCCTGACCCCGATTCCGGCGTCGAGCAGATCTTCCGTGCAGGCTTCAAGGAATTCTCCCGCCTGCGTCAGCAGCCGGGCGTCGACCCTGACGCGGTCATGGAAGGCGTGGGGCGTGCCATGCGCGTGGCCATCTCCCGTGAGGAAGAGAAACTCGAGCAAACCCTGCCGTTCCTGGCCACCGTCGGCTCTACCAGCCCTTATATCGGCCTGTTCGGTACCGTGTGGGGGATCATGAACTCCTTCCGCGGCCTGGCCAGCGTGCAGCAGGCAACGTTGGCTACCGTTGCCCCCGGCATCGCAGAGGCATTGGTTGCCACCGCCATCGGCCTGTTCGCGGCCATCCCGGCGGTGATCGCCTACAACCGTTTCTCCGCTCGCAGCGAAACCCTGATCGGCCGCTATTACACCTTTGCGGACGAATTCCAGGCCATCCTGCACCGCAAGGTGCACACCAGCGAAGAATGAGCAGGTAATTATCAATGGCTCGAGTCCGGCAAAAACGCAAGCCGGTAGCGGAAATGAACGTGGTGCCCTACATCGACGTGATGCTGGTGCTCCTGGTCATTTTCATGGTTACCGCACCGATGATCCAACAGGGCGTGAAGGTTGACCTGCCCAAGGTTTCAAACCAGGCGCTGCCCCAGGATAACAACGTCCAGATCCTGACCATCTCGATCAAGGCCGACAAGACCTACTATTGGAACGTGGGCACCGAAGTCGACACCAAGACCCAGGCCGACCGTGCCCAGACCCTGGACCAGATGGCCCAGGCTGCAGGTGCGATCATTCGCCAAGGCACTCAGAACGGCAAGAAGACCCAGGTGTTCATCCGCGCCGACAAGGCCGTCGACTACGGCTCGGTCATGGGCGCCATGGGCGGGCTGCAGAAGGCCGGTATCGACAACGTCGGCCTGATCACCGAGGCGCCGTGATGCAAGAGCGTGAGGCCTCCAGGTCGGAAAGCTACTTCTGGCCCAGTTTCTGGGCCATTGTGCTGCACGTCATTCTCTTCGGCGCTCTGTTCGTGAGCTTTGCTTTCACGCCCGAGCTGCCCCCGAGCAAGCCGGTGGTGCAGGCGACTCTTTACCAGCTCAAGTCCAAGAGTTCGGCCACTACCCAGACCAACCAGAAGATTGCGGGCGAGTCCAAGCGTACGGCGGCCAAGCAGACTGAAATCGACCAGATGGAACAGAAAAAGGTCGAACAGGAGCAGCAGGCTGAAGCGGAACAAAAGAAAGCCGATGCGGCTCAAAAGGCCGAACAAGCTCGCCAGGCCGATGAAGCCAAGAAGGCGGCTGCTGCGGCTGCCGATGCGAAGAAGGCCGCCGATGCCAAGGCTGCTGCCGACGCCGCCAAGGCTGCTGAGGCCAAGAAGGTAGAAGAAGCCGCGATCAAGAAGAAGGCCGACGACGAGGCTAAGAAGCAAGCCGAGGAAGACGCCAAGAAAGCCGCCGAGGAAGCCAAGAAGCAGGCTGCCGAGGATGCGAAGAAAAAAGCGGCGGAGGACGCCAAGAAAAAGGCAGCCGAAGACGCGAAGAAGAAAGCCGCTGATGATGCCAAAAAGGCTGCCGCTGCCGACGCTGCGAAAAAGGCCCAGGAAAAAGCTCGCAAGGCTCAGGAAGACAAGAAGGCCCAGGCCCTGGCTGATCTTCTGTCCGACAAGACCGAGCGCCAGCAGACACTGGCCGATGAGCATAGCGACGACAGCGTGGCTGGCAACTTCGACGATCTCATTCGCTCGCGCGCTGCGGATAACTGGAACAGGCCGCCTTCTGCTCGAAAGGGCATGGCAGTGCAGATACGAATCAACATGTTGCCGGATGGCACCATCAGCAATGTTCAGGTGGCAAAATCCAGCGGCGACGCTTCCTATGATGCTTCGGCCGTGGCTGCGGTGAAGAACATCGGCAAGCTGACTGAAATGCAGGGGCTGAGCCCGCAGGACTTCGCTCCCTATCGTAACTTCCTTATGACCTTCACACCCGAGGACCTAGCGCTGTGAGAACTCTTCTACGAGGCCTGCTCGTCATGCTCTGCTTCACCGCGGGCCTGGCCACGGCAGATGAAAAGAACATCGTGGTCAGCAGCGGTACCGACCGCGCCACCCCCATCGCCGTTGTGCCGTTCGGCATGCAGGGCGGGGCGGTGCTGCCTGAAGACATGGCAGACATCATCGGCAATGACCTGCGCAACTCCGGTTACTATGCGCCGATTCCTCGGCAGAACATGATCAGCCAGCCTACCCAGCCGGCAGACATCATCTACCGTGACTGGCAGGCACTCGGTGCCCGCTACGTGATGATCGGCAGTATCGTTCCGAACGGCGGCCGCCTGCAGGTCACCTATGGCCTCTACGACACCACTTCGCAGCAGCAGGTATTGACGGGGAGCGTGTCCGGCGGCACCGATCAACTGCGGGATATGGCGCACTACATTGCCGACCAGTCGTTCGAAAAGCTCACCGGCATCAAGGGCGCGTTTTCCACGCGTATCCTCTATGTGACTGCGGAGCAATTCTCCCCCGGCAACACCCGCTATACCCTGCAGCGTTCCGACTATGACGGGGCCCGTGCGGTTACCCTGCTGCAGTCGCGCGAGCCTATCCTCTCGCCTCGGTATGCCGCTGATGGCAAGCGTATCGCCTATGTATCGTTCGAACAGCGCAAACCGCGCATCTTCATTCAATACGTCGACACCGGCCGCCGTGAAATGCTGACCAACTTCGAAGGCCTCAACGGTGCGCCGGCGTTTTCGCCTGACGGCACCCGGCTGGCGTTCGTGCTCTCCAAGGATGGCAACCCGGAGATCTACGTGATGGATCTTGCCAGCCGCAACATCACTCGTGTCACCAACAGCCCGGCTATCGACACTGAGCCGACCTGGGGTAAAGACGGCCGTACCATCTATTTCACCTCTGACCGGGGTGGCAAGCCGCAGATCTACAAAACTACCGTAGGTTCGGGCAATGCTGAGCGTGTCACGTTCGTCGGTAACTACAACGCTGCGCCGAAACTTTCGGCCGACGAAAAGACTCTGGTAATGATCCATCGCCAAGACGGCTTTACCAACTTCAAGGTCGCTTCGCAGGATCTGGAGCGTGGGAATGTCAAGATTCTCACTGATTCAAGTCTTGATGAGTCGCCTACTGTTGCGCCCAATGGCACCATGGTAATCTACGCCACCCGTTCTCAGGGCCGGGGCGTCTTGATGCTTGTGTCCTTGAACGGACGCGTCAGGATTCCACTTCCAACCGCGCAAGGCGAAGTAAGAGAACCTTCCTGGTCCCCTTTCCTGAACTGACGCGGCGCAAGACGTTTTACTTAACACACTGGGGTTCATTAGGAGTTTCACAATGGAAATGCTGAAGTTTGGTAAGTTCGCTGCTCTGGCACTGGCCATGGCCGTAGCTGTAGGTTGCTCCTCCAAGGGCGGTGATGACGCTGGCGCTGGCGCCGGTGGCGCTGTTGATCCGAACGCTGGCTACGGTGCAAACACCGGTGCCGTCGACGGCAGCATGAGCGAAGAAGCCGCTCTGCGTGCTATCACCACCTTCTACTTCGAGTACGACAGCTCCGACCTGAAGCCAGAAGCCATGCGCGCTCTGGACGTACACGCCAAGGACCTGAAAGCTAACGGCGCCCACGTCGTTCTGGAAGGCAACACCGACGAGCGTGGTACCCGCGAGTACAACATGGCTCTGGGTGAGCGTCGCGCCAAGGCCGTTCAGCGTTACTTGGTTCTGCAGGGCGTTTCCCCTGCTCAGCTGGAACTGGTTTCCTACGGTGAAGAGCGTCCGGTTGCCACCGGCCACGACGAGCAGTCCTGGGCTCAAAACCGTCGCGTCGAACTGCGTAAGTAATTCGTCATGCGAAAGTGCCGCTCTGTTGTAACTGCTTTGGCGTTGTCCTTGCCGTTTTCGGCAATGGCAGCGGTTCCCGTGGTTGATGGTGCCAATAACTATGGCAGCAACACACCACCTTCCGGTTACGGCACGAGCGGCGCTTATGCCGGAACAGGGGCCCAACAGGCCCCTGTCTCCGCGCAGGGCGAGTTGTTCATGCAGTTGCAGCAAATGCAGGAAGACATCGCGCGTTTGCGCGGTCAGGTTGAAGTTCAGCAGAACCAGATCCAGCAAATGAAGCAGGATGCCCTGGATCGCTACAAAGACCTGGACAGCCGTATTGGCTCCGGTGCACCTGCGCAGCAGGCCGCCCCAGCCGACAATTCTTCCGCCAACGGTGCATCCAGCGCCGGTGGCGCCGCTGCAGGCGATACCGCCTCACAGCAACCCGCCGCAGGTACCGAGCCCGGTGACCCTGCGAAGGAAAAGCTTTACTACGATGCCGCCTTCGATCTGATCAAGGCCAAGGATTTCGACAAGGCCAGCCAAGCGTTCACCGCTTTCCTGCGCCGCTACCCACAGAGCCAGTATGCCGGCAACGCCCAATACTGGCTGGGTGAAGTCAACCTAGCCAAAGGCGATCTGCAAGGGGCAGGGCAGGCCTTCGCCAAGGTCAGCCAGTTGTACCCCAAGCACCCGAAAGTGCCGGATTCGCTCTACAAGCTCGCAGACGTTGAGCGTCGCCTTGGCCACACCGATCGGGTCAAGCCGATCCTTCAGCAGGTCATCAGCCAGTACCCGGGTACTTCCGCTGCGCAATTGGCGCAGCGAGATATCCAACGTATGTGAACCCCAGTGACCTTTCACGAAGAAACCCGCGCCTGCCGCGGGTTTTTTCGTTAGAATCAGCGCCCCTTTTATCCAGCCCCGGAGAGTCACGCGTTAGCGGGTTCGCCGCGGGTGCTAACGGAGGCGGATGGCCTGTTTCGCTGTCACGCCCGTGGCGAGCATGCATAAAACATTACGCATCACCGAAGTCTTCTTCTCATTGCAGGGGGAGGCACGGACCAGTGGCTTGCCCACTGTGTTCGTTCGCCTGACCGGTTGCCCCCTGCGGTGCCAGTATTGCGACAGCGCCTATGCCTTTAGCGGTGGCCAATTGCTCACGCTTGAGGCCATCCTCGAGCAAGTGGCCAGTTACCGGCCCCGTTATGTGTGCGTGACCGGCGGCGAGCCATTGGCGCAACCTAACGTGCATCCCTTACTCGAGCGACTGTGCGACGCGGGTTACGAAGTGTCGCTGGAAACCAGCGGTGCGCTAGACATCAGCGCAGTGGATCCACGCGTGAGCCGCGTTGTGGACCTCAAAACCCCGGACTCGAAAGAGTCGCATCGTAACCTCTATGAAAACCTGGCCCTGCTCACACCGAATGATCAAGTGAAGTTCGTGCTGTGTTCACGGGGTGATTACGACTGGGCGGTGAGCAAACTGATCGAATACCGCCTGGAGCAGCGGGCAGGCGAGGTGTTGTTCTCGCCCAGCGCCACCCAGCTCAAGGGCCGTGACCTGGCCGACTGGCTGGTGAGCGACAACCTGCCGGTGCGCATGCAACTCCAATTGCACAAGATCTTGTGGAACGATGAACCTGGCCGTTGAGGAGGGCCTTGCCATGAATGCGAAAAAAGCGGTGATTCTGCTGTCTGGTGGCCTGGACTCGGCCACGGTGGTGGCCATGGCCAAAGCCCAAGGCTATGACTGCTACACCATGAGCTTCGACTACGGCCAGCGCCACCGCGCTGAGTTGAATGCGGCCAGCCGGGTGGCGAAAGACCTGGGCGCCAAAGAGCATAAAGTCATTGGCCTGAACCTGAACGGCATCGGCGGCTCGGCGCTGACCGATAGCAGCATCGACGTGCCCCAGAGCCCGACTGAGGGTATTCCGGTTACCTATGTGCCAGCGCGCAATACGGTATTTCTGTCTTTGGCATTGGGGTGGGCGGAAGTGCTTGGGGCCCAGGATATCTTCATCGGCGTGAACGCCGTGGACTACTCAGGCTACCCAGATTGCCGCCCGGAGTTCGTCGAAGCGTTCGAGCGCCTGGCGAACCTGGCAACCAAGGCCGGCGTCGAAGGTAATGGCTTTCGCATCCAGGCGCCGCTGCAGATGATGAGCAAGGCGGATATCGTGCGCACAGGCACCGGCCATGGCGTGGATTACAG
Source organism: Pseudomonas sp. URIL14HWK12:I12 (assembly GCF_003097135.1). Classification (GTDB taxonomy): domain Bacteria; phylum Pseudomonadota; class Gammaproteobacteria; order Pseudomonadales; family Pseudomonadaceae; genus Aquipseudomonas. Next base: position 1,366,410 of record NZ_QEQL01000001.1, on the reverse strand, counting down.
CCTGACGGTCTCGTGTTACCTGGCCGACGACGAAGGCCGCGCCTGCGGCAAATGCGATAGCTGCCGGCTTCGCGCAGAAGGCTTCGCCGTTGCGGGCTTGCCTGACCCAACCCGCTATTTTTGAATTTTTTGAAGGTGAGGTATTGAATACTGCTTAAAAATCAGTATCATGCACGCCACCAAGAGGGTCGTTAGCTCAGTTGGTAGAGCAGTTGGCTTTTAACCAATTGGTCGTAGGTTCGAATCCTACACGACCCACCATATATGTACCGAAGCCCTCCTTTTGGAGGGCTTCGTCGTTTCTGGAAGGTTATCTTGCAGCTTGAGCAGCTGCCGGGGCCCAACGCCGGTCACCGCGCAGTCTGCGCCAAATAACCAATGAACAAGCGAAACAACTCTGCGTGGCTGGTGATTTCCAGCCGCTGGTAGATGTTGTGCTTGTGCACTTTCACCGTGCCTTCGGATATCGCCAACTGCCGGGCGATCGAGGCATTGCTGTGGCCTTGGAGCAGCAACCTGGCGATATGGCGTTGAGCATCGGTAAGCTGGCCGAGCGCGCCAACGAATGCACCTTCCAGGCGGCTGTCGACCTCGCTGTTGTCGAGCGCGTAGGGCAGATGGCGGCCATGTTGCTCTAGCGCCGCGCGCACCACAGGTGCCACGTGGCGAAGATAAGCTACCTCATCGTCGCTGAACGCCCCGTGCCTGTGTGCCTTCATAAGCGTGAAGACCAGCGCGGCTCGAGCCTGCAGGTGCACGATAAAACCGATCTCGTCGATCTTTGAGCCGTGAGTCGAGGAAACACACGGGTGCAGATCGGGCGAAATCGCGAAGCCGGACGAGAAGAAGCTGTCGGGCGCCAGCTCGCTCATACGCCACAAGCCACCGGGGTGCCGATGAGTGCTGGCGACGTAGAAGGGGTCAAGAAGGTAACCACCCTGGCGGTAAGACTCCAGCGTACGCGCTGATACCAGGCCGTTGTAACCGTCGTGCAGCAGTTCTGCAGGCTGATCGAAACGGAATAGGTACAGGCAACTCATGTCGAAACTTACCCGGCCCAGCAAGAGGTCGCATAATTTCTGCCCAAGCGTTGGGTGGCCTATTGCCGTGATCAACTTGGCCATGACGTAGACGCCCTGGCTATCCATCTCGGTTTTCCTGTATATGGAGCCTCGATAGCTCGATGCGTGGTAGCCGCCGATGCTGCCCTTGCGGCCCGATCGCGGGTGCGTTCGGCTACGGAACATAGCAGAAAACCGCCGGCCCAACAGCGTTGGGCCGGCGGCAAGCGGGTGCCATTTCTCAGGAACTCAAATTGCCCTGGCTGATGCAGCAGCGGTGGCTGAAGGTTCGGGATTTTCGAACGGGGTCAAGTGCAGCCGCTTATTGCGGTTGACCCAGTAATACAGCACTCCAGGCACGACCAGGCCAGGCAGCCACGAGATATCGGTGCCGACCATGTGCGCGATGGCGCCTTTATAGAATGAAAGCTCCATGAACGGAATCTGTATCAGCACCGCGACCGCGTAGATCAGCAAGGTGTTCCAGTTGACCTTCCCATAGATGCCATTGACATCGTACATCGCAGCCACACTGTATCGACCTTTGCGAACCCAGTAGTAGTCAGCCAGGTTGATGGCGCTCCAAGGCACCAGTACGTAGACCTGCCCGATCAGGATATCGCTGAAGTACGCGCCGAAGTTGTACTGCGCCGCAATGGCGATCCAGGTCACGATCACGGCGACGATGGTCATGATGATGAACTTAGCCAGCCTGCCGATTCGTACCGTGCCGTTGAAGCCTGTGAAGATGGTGGTGGTGGACATGTACGAGCTGTACAGATTCATCACGTTCCATTCCAGAACTCCAATGATGATGATGAAATACGCCAGTTGGCCGTAGCCGGGAAACAGTTTGGCGATGGCGCTGCCAGGGTCGGAGATGACGTCCATCGCCGCGCCCGCCATGATCGCCCCTAGCAACATGACTACCGAGGAGCCCACCACGATGCCTAAGTAGCTATACCAGAATGTAGAGCGGGTCGAGGTACTGGTGGGCAGATAGCGAGAGTAGTCGGCCACATAAGGGCCGGCGCCCAGTGTCCACGAGGCGGCCTGGGTGACCACCAGGCAGAAGGTCGCGAACTTGAACGTGGTTCCCGATACGTCCCACGCACCGGTAGGGAGGCCATTCTTGAGAACGGCATAGGCAGCCAGTGCGAAAATGATGCCCGACAGGGCGCTCATCCACACGCCGATACGATGGATCAGTTCGTACCCGACGTAACCCACCAATAACGTGAGCACGCCAAACAGGATAATGGCATCGTTGTCCGAGACCGGCACGACGGCCTTGATCGAATCACGCATGACCACACCGTTCGCTGCTGTGAACAGGATGTAGGCCAGTACCACAATGGCCAGCGGTAGCCCCGCACCGACCACACCGAACTGCGCGCGGCTCTGGATCATCTGCGGAATGCCCAGATGTGGGCCTTGGGCCGAGTGGGCGGCCATGAAAATCGAGCCGATCAAGTTGCCCATAATCAGACCGATGAACGTCCAGCCGAGGTTCAGCCCGGCCACTACGCCCAGTGCACCGATGACCATGGTAGTCACTTGCATATTGGCACTGCACCAGATGGTGAAGAGCCGTTTGGGCGAGCCATAGCGTTCATTCTCAGGAATGAATTCGACGCTTCTACTTTCGATCTCCATACGATATTCCTTCTTGCCGACGTGTTGTACGTATTGTTAGGGCAGTAGAGGTATTGAGGAGCCGCGCTTTGTTATGAAGGCGCGCGGGCTTCAGGAGGTCAGGCAGCGGTATAGCCGTTATCGACGAACAAGTGCGCACCGTTGACGAAGCTGGCGTCATCGCTGGCCAGGAACAATGCGGTGCGCGCCACTTCGATCGGATCGCACAGGCGGCCCTGCATGTTCTGGAGCATGTCATCGGAAATCACGGTGCCGTGCTCGCGCAGCAACTCGAGTTCACGGCGCCCATGAGCGGTGCCTATAAAGCCTGGGCAAATGGCATTGCTGCGAATGTTCTGCTGGCGGAACTCCACGGCGATCGCACGCGAAAACATATGGCAGGCGCCCTTGGTCGTGCAGTACAAGACCTCCATCGGAGTGCCGACCACGCCGGAGATTGAAGAGGTGCAGATGACACTGCCACCTCCGGCAGCGATCATGCCTGGCAACACGGCACGGGTGACCAGAAACATGCTTTTGACGTTGACAGCCATCAAGCGGTCCCAGTCATCTTCGCAAGTGTCGAGGAAAGGCCCTACCTCGATGGTCCCGGCATGATTCATCAGCACGGTCACCGCCCCAAAGCGTCGCTCGGCCTCTTGCACCCCACGTTGCACTTGTGTGGCGTCCGACACGTCGGTAGCGATGAAGCAGGCACTGCCGCCTGCCTGCTCGATACGCTCGGCCACGTTCGCACCGTCACTGGTAGGCAGGTCTAGAATGGCAACTTTAGCCCCTTCACGGGCAAACAGTTCAGAAGCTGCCAGCCCACACCCCCCTGCGCCGCCCGTGATCAGTGCCACTTTTCCCGCAAGCCGCCCCATGGTCATTTCCTCAGTATCCAACGTAAGCACGATGGACCAGAAATTAACGAGGGCAGGCATGAGGGTCCATATGCCGTTAGGTATAGGGAGGGTATCTTTTGCTGTTCTAGGCCTCAGCGGAGCCGTTCAGGCGGAAACCAGGCTTATACGCATCGATCAGGCTGATACGCGGGCCGGGCCTTTATTTGTGATCAGGGCAGGCTGGCGTTACCGAACCAGCAGGCCGTACGCCAGGCTCTCTTCTATCGATCATGAGGCGGGCAGCACCAGATGCTGGCCGCACATCACCCCAACACTTGCCCGCTCCGAACGAGCTAACCGTAGCTTCTTGATTTGCCAGTCGCAGCATGCCTCGGGCTGAGCCACCCGTCGGCACCGGTTTGAAGGTGAGCCGTGCGCTCTCAGTCATCCAAGGTGGGCACTTGCCCATCGATCGTTTCGAAATAGCTGCAATTGCGCCCGGCATGCTTGGCAGCGTAAAGCGCCTTGTCCGCCACGCCGAGGAGGTCGCTCACGCTGAGCTTGAAACCTGGATGTCTCGAGGGTTTACCCAGAAGATCCCAGCCCGCGCTATGTGAATCGAAACTCGCCGCGCCGACCGACACTGTGACCCAGCCCAAGTCACTGGCCGCATGCGGTAGGTTCAAGCTCCGGATGCTGTCCACTATCTTCTTGGCCAACAGGCGTGCTCCGTCAGCTGCGGTTTCCGGGAGGATCACCGCGAACTCCTCACCGCCGTAGCGGGCCACAAGATCGGTTGTGCGTTCTATACAAGTGTCGAGAGCCTTGGCCACTGCGGTCAGGCATTCATCGCCGGCCAGGTGGCCGTAGTGATCGTTGTAGCGTTTGAAAAAATCGATATCGAGCAACAATAGCGAGAACGGGCGTTGATGGCGCAGCACCGACTGCCACTCGTGCTCGATTCTTTCGTCCAGCGCTCGGCGGTTCCTGAGCCCCGTGAGGCTGTCCGTCTGCGCCTGAAGGTTGAGCTGATCGATGGCGAGCTTGAGCCGCAGATGAGTTTTCACTCGGGCCGCGACAATGGATGGGCGTATCGGTTTGCCGATGAAGTCCACCGCGCCCAGCGCGAGCCCTGCTTCTTCCGTGGTCGATTCAGTGTGGCTGGTAATGAAGATGATGGGCGTCTCGCGTAGCAGAGGGTCCGCCTTGAGGGCTTGGCAAACCTCGAAGCCGCTCATGGTGGGCATTTCCGCGTCCAGCAGTATCACATCTGGTTGCCGCTGCAGCGCCAGGCTGACGGCGGCCTGGCCATTGGTTGCGAAGATAATCTGGCCGAGCCCTGCGAGGGCCTTGCTGAGGGTGCGAATGCAGGATACGTCATCGTCAACGATGAGCAGAGTAGGGGAGCGTTCCATGGTTTCAGTCTTCCTCAAGCGTGGCGGTGGCTTGTTCGAGAAGTGCCTGTGCGCGTGCGTAATCCAGGTTGTCGATCGCCTGCCACAGGAGAGTCAGCAACGCCTCATCCGCAACCTCACGCAGGGCATCGATGGCAATGGCAAAAGTGTCCGACGCCGCCATGTCCTGATTGCGCAGCTGGTCATGAAGCGTCAGCAAGGCCTGGCGAGCAGCGCCGTTATCGCCATTGCCCTTAGGCAGGGCAAGCACGCTTTCCCGAAACTCGAGTGTTTGCCTGTCCAGCGCTGCGTAAGCGGCCAGCAGTGGCTCAAGCGCAGTTGAAAGATGGGCCTGTTGAGCGCCATGGCGCAGTAGCTCCTCAGCCTCTTGCGCTAACTTGGCGAGCGCCTTCGCGCCCAGTAGCGCCGCTGTTCCTCGGAGTTTGTGCAGGCGAGCTTGCAGGTCTGCGCCGCTCAGCGAAGTGGGCCACTTGAGCAGCCGATCGTCACTGAATTCCACAAAATCCTCAAACAGACGTTTCAGCGAGGATCGCAACAGTGAGCTGTCATGGCCCAGCCTCTTAGAGGCTTCGGCACTATCAAGCCCAAGGATACTTGGCCAGCTTTCATCGCCGGGCCCTGTCTTCAAGATCGGTACGCTGCGTAAGGGTGCGCCGCGGCGGCCTTCTACGGCTCGGCGCAATGCACGTATCATGATCGACGGCTCCAGCGGTTTGGTCAGAAAATCGTCCATACCCGACGCTTGGGCCAGGTGACGTTCCTCCGCCATGGCCCCTGCTGTCACAGCTATTACAGGCAGGTCTCGCAGGCCCAGTTCCTCGCGCAGCCGCTGTGTCGCTTCGTAGCCGTCCATTTCCGGCATCTGCACGTCCATCAACACCGCATCGAAAGTGGCCGGATGCAGCCTCAGGCATTCAAGGGCCTGAAGGCCATTGCTGCACGTTTGAACCGTAGCGCCCTGCTGCATCAGTAATAGGCTGGCTACTTCAAGGTTGATGTCACTGTCGTCGACCAGCAGGACGTTCAAGCCCTCAAGCCAGCGCGCCACAGAAGTGTCGAGGCGGCTGGATAGATTGACCCGCTCAGCACCGCCTGGCTGTTCTGCGAGTGCTTCATTAACGGCATTGAAGAGCGCGCTAGCATCAAATGGTCTCTTCAAGAGGTGTTTCATGGAGTGTTCGAGCCCAGCGCACGCAATGCTTGAAGGTGTTGCTGGGGAGCAGATCAGCACCACGGGCAAGTGCCAATCCCCGCAACGCTGCAGGACCGGGCCAAGCGCCTGGGCTTCAGGCCAGGAGATGAGCAGTAGATCCGGTCTCTGACGCTCTTGCAGGTGCGTCATCAGCGCCGTCGGCGTCTGTACAACAGTGAGCTGCCAACCCAACGCGTGACATGCCTGGGTTAATGGCTGGTGTTCTTCGGCTTGTTCATTGAGCAACAGCACGTACAGCGCTTGATCCGACCTCAACTGTTCAGCGCCCTCGTTGGCCAGTTGTAAAGGCAGGTCGACCCTGAACTGACTACCGATACCTAATTGGCTGGTCACCCCGACGCTGCCACCCATCTGTTCAGCGAGACCACGCACTACCGACAGGCCAAGGCCCGTTCCACCAAAGCGGCGAGTAATGGAGGTATCCGCCTGGGTGAAGGGGGAAAACAAGTGTTCGGTCACATCGGCCGCAATGCCGCAGCCCGTATCCGCGACCACTACGCGCAGCCAGCATTTATAGTGTGCTTCCGGCTCATACCGTACTGTGATGGTGACACTGCCGGAGGTCGTAAACTTCAGGGCATTGCCGAGTAGATTCATGAGGATCTGGTTAACGCGCAGAGCGTCGCCCATGACCCTGTTGGGCAATACGCTTTGTATCTCGACATTGAACTGCAGGCCTTTGGCTTCAGCTTGTGGCTTGAACAATTCGACCAGCTCTTCAATTTGCTGGGTCGGGCTGAAAGGCGCGTTTTCCAGCTTCATTCCACCTGCTTCGATCTTGGCGATATCGAGGATGTCGTTGATGATCCCGAGCAGCGAGCGCCCCGCGATCTGCAGCTTGGTGAGCAGTGAGCGCTGTTGATCATCCAAGTGCGTGTTCTGCAGAAGATGGGCCACACCGATCACCGCGTTCATGGGCGTACGGATCTCATGGCTCATATTGGCCAGGAACAAGCTCTTGGCAGCATTAGCCGATTCCGCTTGGGCTTTTGCTCTCTGTAGTTCCTGACTGTTTCGCAGCCGTTCAGTGATGTCTTGCGCAATCCCGAGGTAACCGTTGATTAGCCCGTTTTCGGTGCGGATGGGCGTAACGATCATGGACACCGGAACATGAGAGCCGTCCTTGCGGAGATAGACCCACTCCCGGGTTTCCGAGCCCTCCAGATAGGCCTTGTGCCGAAACACATCCAGGCCTTGGATGGGATAACCATATTCGCGAGTCAGCTCGTGGCCACGGGCTTCGACCTCATCGCGCAGATGAAAGTCGACAGCGTATCTCTGACCGATGGTCTCTTCTGCGCTGAAGCCGAGCAGCAAGGCTGCGCCCCGGTTGAACACGATCACTTTGCCCTGATTGTCAGTGGCAATGATCGAAACTTCGGAGGATGCGTCCAGCACGGCCTGTAACAGGCTAGCCACGCGCGAAAGCTCGGCCGTCCGCTCGCTGACCTGTTGTTCGAGCTCGGCGTTGAACTCCATCAGATAGCGCTGTACGCGTTTGCTGTCGCTGATATCGTGCATCATCTTGGCGGCCCCGAGGATGGTGCCGTCTGCTTCTCGAATGAAGCTGCACGTGATTGTTACGTCGATCAGGTGCCCGTCCTTGTGCAAGCGCTGGGTTTCCAGTGCGGAGCCGCGTTCACCACGGCTGATGCGTTCGAGCAGCTCCTGATCTTCGGAAAATCGCGAAGCTGGCACCAGCAAGGGAGCCAGTGGTTGGCCCAGCACCTCGGCTTCGGTATAGCCGAACATTGTCTGGGCCGCACGGTTCCAAGTGATTATCCGGCCATCAAGCGCTTCGCCAATGATGGCATCACTGGAGTTTTCGACGATGGTCGCCAATCGAGCCTGGCCGGCGGCGACCTGCTGCTTGCGCTGCCGGGCGACCAGTAGTGTGCCTACCAGGCCGGTCAGTAGGATGCTTGCGACCAAGCCGATCAAAAAGTAACGCCCCGGAGGCGTGGGGTCCACCGACGTGACGAACAGTGGGTGTACTCCCACTTCGAAACGCCATGTGCGCCCGTAGACCTCGCGGTCGAAAGTGTAGGAATGCACTACGGTCGAATCTGGCCCGCTTTCTTCACTTTCAAATATGAGCTGCCCACTGTCGGTGTTCACATCGTAAAGTTTCAAGTGCAGGCGGTGATCCTCAAGGTTCAAATTGCCCATGACTTCGCGCATCGTCAGAGGGGCGTAGGTCCACCCAATGGTCGCGGCCTCACGGTGATCGGGCGAGGGCATCTCTGGCGTGCTGTAGACCGGCAGAAGAAACAGGAACGAGCTGAGCTTCTGCCCCGAATCCTGAAGTAATGTTATAGGTGCGGTCAGCGTGGCCTCCCCGCTTCGCATCGAGCCGATGGCGGCGGTGCGACGTGTCGCCTCCGAAGCTATATCCAGCCCGATTGCCTGAGCATTGCGCTCGGCGGGGTCTATGAACTGGATGATGAAGCGCTCTCCATCGTGCTTCTCAAACTGCGTAACGCTGAATTTCTCTTGGCCACCTTCTCGAATCTGTGAGACGAACTTGGCTTGCTCTGAGACGGGAACACGTCTTATGAAGCCGAAACCTCGCGCACCCGGGTATTCCTTGGCCAAGTTGCGGGCGCGGCTATAGCGTCGCATCAGCGTGGTGCTTACATTGTCTATGTCGAGCATGTGCACGGCGCCACGCATGCCCCGCAAACGATATTCGTAGACGCGCAGCCGCGCGAGAAGGTCGCCTTCGATCTTGCGGCTGGCCTCCTTGAGTGCCTGCTCGACATGCCGATCAATGGCGTCGCTCTGCTCGCGTGCAGCCACCCAACTGGCCACGATTCCGGTGATCAGTATCACGGCCATCCAGAGGATCGTGTTTCCCGAAGAACTAGCTTTCATGCGCAATGGGCTCTTTAAGGCGTGGCGGTGCTCAGTAATCCCTGAGTAAACTCTTATCGGTGTTGTATCTCTCAATTCAGTGCGCCAGGCAGGCGCGCTGAATTGCGCGGCGGCTTTATGTCCTTATCCGGAAAACCATCGCCCCCTAACCTGCTTTGTTTTCAGCTTGCCTCAGTTTGTATGGAAGCTGCCGGTAACGCGCAGTTCACGCTCAGTCTCTTGAATACATGAACCATTACCGTGGCGAGCAGGTGATGACTCGTTTGTGCCCTGTTGTTGCGTGCCGCCCGGTTGCCAGCAGCCGAACGGCGGCATCTGGTTTGGGTGGGTGACCCTCAGGCCAGTTGAAGGGCGGTACCCCCTGATGACGCCCTGCTGGGCAGGGGCCTATTACGTCATCGACGAAAACGAACCAAACTTTAGATTGGCTCCGCTCTGAACATGACGAGGTCATGGGCTGCACCCCCGCTTGCCATCACCGTGGTGGTGGAAGCCGTCGGTGCTTCCATTACCAATGCGCTCATGACTTTGATGGGGGCTAAGAAGTGAAATTTTCGGACGTTTGCGAGCGATTAATCGGCTATTGCCTGAGTCTGGAGAGCGCCGAGGAAATCAGGGACGATTCACGGGGAGCTTTTGATGAAATAAAAGTTTACTCGCTGCAGGGGAGTATCCAAGGTTGAAGCTCAACTTGAGCAGTTGCTTCAGACGGGGCTTAAGCAGCTGTAGAGGTTCCCTGTTCCAAGAGTCGAACTTGTATCATGACCTTCCCGTAGAGGCGCGATCCGTCGCTTTGCCATAGCAGTAGTGCCTGGCAGGTATTTGGGTTGTCGAGCTGAACCGCATCAGCTGCGGCTCTCCACGTATTGAGCGAAGCGTTCGAAGTCGTCCGAGCACAGAAGTTCTGCGCAAGCGATAATTTCCTCTTCTGGCCACGACCACCATTGGGATTTCAAAAGTATTGCCTGGTGTTCTTCCGGAAAACGCCATCGAATGTGACGTGCTGGATTTCCTCCCACTATAGAGTAGGGGGCTACATCTCTTGTAACAACGGCACCCGCGGCAACTACCGCGCCATCTCCAATGGATACGCCAGACAAAATCATAACGTCAGAGCAGATCCAGCAGTCGTTGCCGATAATAACGTCACCGTGGGTGCCGCTGTAATCCTTGATATGCCCCAAGTGTTTGAGCTGCATGGGGAAAGGATACGAGCTTATCCAGTCAGTCCGGTGATGGCCCCCCAGCAGAACTTTGACACCACCCGCGATAGACGTGTAAGCGCCGACTTTCAGCGTGGCCCCCTGATCCCAGTCGTGAACCTCCAAGCCTCCATAGGTTCCATCGCCAAAGGTGTAGGAGGGATAGAGCTCGCGCAGTTTTTCTGCGCCACGTTGGATCTTTGGCAGCTCGCGAATGCGATTTCTTGCCCGGCGACCCAGGAACTTTCTTATAAATTTCACCCGCGATACCTCTTGCCAGCACAACCGCTTAATTATGTAGTGTTGGTACTCTATTTTCAATAATTGCAGGGGTGTTATCTTTTGGTACATCAGAGGGCATATCTGTAACTGGATGTATTCCCGGGCTTCGGGCAGGCAACCAATTGGCCAAGCATCTCTTAGGGCGGGGCAATGCGACGCCAAGGCCGTTCTAGAGCCTTCACTGTCAGATCTTAGCCCGGTTATGGCTTAGCCCAGGCGTGAGGCCGGCAGGTCGTGCGGGCGCTCCGTCATGATGATTTTGCCCCTGCCTGCTTCAAGCTCCGAGCTCGATTTTGCCCCATGCCTCAGCTGCTGCCGAACGGCTGCACTGGGTGTGGCTCGGTGATCGTTAGGCCAGGCGTTGGTGCCCCCCGATGGATAGGCCCCTGTTACATCTTCGACGAGGGCGAACCGCGCTTCAGGCTACCCCTGCGTTGGGCATGATCAGGTCGACGGTCGGCAGCTCGGTTGTGTTGTGGCCAACGAGCGCGCGTTAGCTGCCGTGCTGAAAGCCGCGGTTGCTCTCATTCACGGAGGCACCTCTGAGGTGACGAAGGCCACTCACAACATGGCCAAACAGAACCTGGCGGTCGCCGGCTGTAGAAGGATGACACAGTAGGGGACGCGGCCAGAGCAGGGAATTCCCCTAGGCCAGCACGTAACCAGATTTATACAAAGGATCCAATAAAATCGCCTAGCTGTTTTTTATTGATAGAAAAACCTGATCGGTATCATCGTTAATAGTACTGAAGCGGTTCATTAACTTATTTCCCCCTGGGCCGATAACGAAACGATGAAAACAGAGGGTTTGAAGCAATGAGATTCACAGGTTTGGATAATTTGAAGGTCAGCAAGAAGCTGTGTATAGGCTTTGGGGCGATTCTCCTCGGTGTGCTCACCGTCACTGCGATTGGGTTCTCCAGCGTTGATCTGCTGATCGAGCGCTTGGGAAAGGCAGGCAAGGTCGCGGAGGTTAAAGCGGATGTACTGGGTGTGAAGGTTGCCACGTTGAGCTATACGGCAAAACCCAGCGCCGACACCGCTCGGGGTTACGAGCTGGCGTTGGCCTCGCTGAACAACACGATTGCAAGCGGTTTGCAGATGCTCACCGTGCCGGCAAACGTCAAAATGCTCAGCGGTATGCGTGATCAGGCAACCGGTCTCAAGCAGACTTTCGACCAATTGGTTGACAACAACCAGAAGGTGGATGCGCAGCTCAAGCCGCTGATCAAAGTGTCCGATGAGGTGAGCGCAACCTTCGAAAGTCTGCTCGAAAAAACCCTCGATGACACTAGGCGTTCGCCCGATCAAACCGGAATCGACCAAGTGAAAATCGCAGGTGACCTGCGCAACGGCATGACCAACTTCCGCCTGGTTTTCCGTCGTTACCTGAGCACTCCAACTGCCGAAGGCCGCCAGGCGACGTTTGACAGCGCCGATGCTTTGATCGCGCAAGTCACCGCTGCCCGTGGCGCCCTGCCAAGCCAGGCAGGGCCCGCTGTGGAAACTGCCCTTGCGGCGCTGCGCCAGTATCGGGAGTTGATGGCAAATATCTCCCAACTGCTGCAACTCAACGATCAACTGCGCGACAGCCTGCAGCACAAAGCTGCCGATGCAGTCAAAAGTGCAGAAGAGATCATGGCGATGCAGGTCGTTTCCGCTAATAACGAAAAACGCAGTGCGATCATCCAGTTGCTTAGCGTGGCAGCCGTCGTTCTACTCATTGGCATTTTTGCCGCGGTGTTGATCACCCGGCAAATCACACGCCCGCTCAGTGCCAGTGTGCTGGCGGCGCGGCGCATCGCTGAGGGCGACTTGACCCATGACATCGGTACCCCCCGGCAGGACGAGCTTGGCCTGCTGCTAAATACGATGCAGCACATGACTGTCTCGTTGCGGGGCGTGATCGGCGGCATCAGTAGTGGCGTCACGCAAATAGCGACGGCCGCCGAAGAACTCTCAGCCATGAGCGAACAGACCCGCGCGGGCGTCACTCAGCAGAAAGTTGAGGTCGATCAGGTTGCCACTGCCATGAATGAAATGGCCTCCACAGTGCACGAGGTGGCGCGCAACACCGAAGACGCTTCACAAGCCGCCAAACAAGCCAGTGAGCGCGCAGCGCACGGCAGCAGTGTTGTGCAGTCTGCCACCCGTGAAATTGGCCAGTTGGCCGGTGAGGTGGAGCAGCTGGGCGTTGCCATGCAGCGCCTTACCCACGACAGTGACAAGATCGGCAGCGTCGTCGACGTGATCAAGGCGGTCGCCGAGCAAACCAACCTGCTTGCCCTCAACGCCGCCATCGAGGCTGCGCGGGCGGGCGAGCAGGGCCGCGGCTTTGCGGTAGTTGCTGATGAAGTGCGTTCACTGGCCCAGCGCACCCAGAACTCCACCATGGAAATCGAGGACCTCATCAAGACGTTGCAACAAGGCACTGGTGCCGCGTCGAGCATGATGGACGCCAGCCGGCAGCGCACAGAAGGCACGGTGAAGCTGGCCAATCAAGCGGAGCAGGCACTGCTGGAGATTACCCGGGCCATCAGTACCATCGAGCAAATGAGTCAGCAGATTTCCACCGCAGCTGAGCAACAGAGTGCGGTTACGGAGGAGATCAACCGCAGCGTGATAAATGTGCGCGACGTGGCTGATCAATCCGCCGCAGCGACCGAGCAGGGCGCAGCTTCGACGGTGGAGTTGGCCCAACTGGGCAGCACGCTGCAGAGCATGGTTGCGCGGTTCAAGGTTTAACCCAGCCAACCGGTTCGCGCCACAGCCCCACGGGGCGCGAACCGAATTGCACGTGCCTATTTAGACCAGGGCTGCAAGATCTGTGAGGCGTAAATCGACATCGGTAAGCCAGGCTTCGACGCAGGTGATACCGATGTAGGCGCCTGTTGATTGATCTTCTTCAGAAGCTGATTCAGCATGCTCAAGGCGGCGGCGCAATTGTTTACCCGGGTGCTGGAAAAGATGCCTAGTTAACATGGCCATTATCTGAGGCAACTACAGGACGGGGTCATCAGAAGGCTTGTTCGGTGCGTAGGGCCTAACTACATCACCGTTGAATACGATACAAAAGTTTCCTGCGCATACGAAAGAAAAAACGAAAAAAGCTTTTCCATCACTGGCGCCACAGTGTTTGATAATAAGTCGGGCTGGCCTGTTGCATTAAGTTTCTACTTTTGCGCTGGGCTCGTCGCAGGTGTGGATGGAGAGTTGAATATGAGCACCTTGGATATTTTCGTTTTTGGCTCGAACGAGCAGGGCATTCACGGTAAGGGTGCTGCGCTGTGCGCCGTGAAGAAATGGGGCGCCACCAAGGGTGTTGGCGTTGGTATACAAGGCCGGGCCTACGCGATCCCTACCAAGAGCACGCCACGCCGTACGCTACCGCTCGAGCAGGTCAGTGCCTATGTAGCAGACTTCATCGAGTACGCCAGGTCGCATTCCAACAACCGATTTCTATTGTCGAAGATCGGTTGCGGCCTGGCGGGGTTCAGCGAGCAAGAGATCTCACCGCTTCTGCGTGATGCGCCGCCCAATGTCTTTTTGATCGATGAGCATGGGGAACCTGTCTTTCTTGCTCGTGACTGGGCGTCGAACCTGTGAACAACCGCGCTGGGCAGCAGGCTGTTATGCGGTGGGGCTGGTACGTCAGGCTACGCCCTTGACCAAGGCAGCCCCTTCGGTTCCACCCCACGGGTCGCTGATGATATAGCGAGGTTCCAGCGGTGCATCACTGGGTACGAATGTAAACTTGTAAAAAACTTCGCTCCCCTCGCACACTTCAAAATACAACGCGTATTGCACTTCTTTCAAACCGATATCGACGCTCTGGGCCTCCGTGGCGGAGGCCACTTCCACACGCGCCCGGTCGCTAACCGAAAAAGGAACAACCATACAACGTTGAGCCGTGCTGTCCAATACGAAGCTGTCGCGCACCGCCAATTGCACCTGTGCGCCAAACGTATCATCAGGCAAGGGATCGAAAATCACGTAGTCAGCATGAACAATGGCGCCTTGCTGGATATTGATGGCCCCCACTGGCTGTCTTGTTCACTGTACTCTCGCCCCCGCACCAGGATCTGACTGTGTGATATCAACAAGTCAACCTGCTGCTCGTTACTGCTCATCCGTACACCTCCAATCTGATTTTTGTACTCTTCGATCCGTGAATACCCTAGCGGCTCGGGTAGAGCATTTCGAGTGCCTCAGCTCAGCGTGCCCAACTCTCTTCTCGCGGCCTTGCCGAACTCTTCATCGCCCTGAATCGCTCGCAGCGCCGCTTGCGCAACCAGCAGATGCTTATGCTGGGCGATCAATGAAAAGGCAGCCGCTTTGATCAAAATATATTCATCGCTCAATACAGTCTGGGCTGAGGCATCGATTTCAGCGTTACTCACTTCAAGGTGGGATACTGCATTGAAGGCGTACACCCTGATCTCGTCATCCTCATCTTGCTCCAGCGCAAGGGAGAGTATCTTCTGCTGTATCAGGTGACCGTCATAGTTCCCCTTGTATAACCCGATCACTTTGATCGCCTCGATCCTCAAGAGGTCGTCTTGCTCGGGATCGCACGCAAGCCAGGCCAAAAACGTCGCAAAATCGAGTTCCAGAAATTCATCGACATGGGCCAGGAACTCAATTTTTCGGCTGTCATCCAATGCCCTGAAGTTATCGAGATCTTCACGGCTCATCACAGTGCTCCTCCCAATTGGGGGCCGGCCGACCATCACCGAGCAGAGCAATATAGCCGCGCGCCGCAGCCGCGGCAGTGTCGATCATCAACGTCATTGTTTTTGCACCCATGAAGCGGCCAGGCGCGCGATGGCCGCCAGCGCCCGTTCACCGCTTTGGGTATCCGGCGTGTCGGTGGAAAAGGCTGAAATGATGATCGGCTTTCTTGCCCCGGGCCACGCCGCTGCAATGTCGACCGTCGAATAGAAACCTTCGTTGAAGGTGCCGGTTTTATCACCCACTTGCCAAGCGGCAGGCAGCCCTGCGCGCAGGCGTTTGGCTCCGGTCTGGTTGGCCAGAATCCAGTCTTTGAATCGAGCCTGCGACGCGGGTGTCAACAAAGGGCCGGAGAGAAACCTACTGAAGCTTCCCGCCATCGCCTTGGCGGTCGTGGTATTAGCCGCGTCTGCGAACCGTGAGAGATTCAGTTTGGGTTCGTTATCGGAGAGCTGGAAATCGCTGTCCCCCTGCCATCGCATCCACTCAGTGAGCGCCTGGGGACCTCCGGTTTCACGGAGCAACAGGTTTGCAGCAGTGTTATCGCTCAGCAATACAGCCGCCGCACACAGTGCATCAATGGTCATTCCGCCATTTTTGACATTAGCCCTTGTCGTGGGTGCATAGGGCAGAAGGTCAGGCTCGCCATATCTAACAACCTGATCAAGCGCCAGCCGCCCTTGATCCGAGAGCCACAGAACGAACGCAGCGAGCGGCGCTTTGAAGCTTGAGCAAAAAGGAAAGCGGCTGTCTTCGCGCCACCCAAAGTGTGCGTTCGATCCAGTGTCGAGAACGTATACGCCCAATTTGCCGCCGCTTTCGCGCTCGACCTTGGCGAAATCGTCGTCCCATCCGCTGGCCCAACCTGGGCGAACCAATGCAGCGGCAGTGGTCGCTATTAAAAAGTGCCGGCGGGAGAGGCCGCCTGATAAGTGATGCATCCGATCATTCTCTGGAAAAGGGCAAATGCTTCGGTAGCCGAAAGACAAACCATGGCAGGAGAATGGGTTTCCGACCCATGAAATGCAACCGCCGAGGCCAGCGGGCAGGGCATGCCAAGTGCCCGCGATCGGCCGCACAGCCTGGCGCCTAAGGTCGCCAGCACAGGTCGACGAATTCGCGGATCGCCTGCTCGAGCTCCTCATCCTCGGCCGTTGCACCCATGAAGCCGCCGTGGGGCATGCCTTCCCCCAGATAGAACTCCACCGGTACTTTCGCTCGGCGCAGGCCGCGATGCAGCCGCGCTGCATTGGACAGGAAGAGATCGCGCGTACCGCTTTGCAAAAAGGTAGGGGGCAGGCCGTCAAACTGGCCGAACAACGGGGAGAGGTAGGGGTGAGCAAGATCCGCCCCGCCGGCGTATAGCCGATTGACCGGCATCAAGGGCAGGGGGAGCATCACATCCACATGGCGATTGGTCTGAAAGCTGTCTCCGGATTCGGTCAGGTCGGCTTCAGGCGAGAGCAGCACCAGCCCGGCCGGCATCGGTAAGCCTTCATCGCGTGCGCGTAGCAACATGGCCAACGCCAGGTTGCCCCCCGCCGAACGCCCGATCAGAACAATGTCGCCGGGTGAATGCAGGGCCAGCACATGTCGATAGGCCCTCAGGCAATCATCCAGCCCGGCGGGGTAGGGGTGTTCAGGTGGCAGGCGGTAGTCCACGCCATAGCAACAGGCGCCGAATCGGTCTGCCTGTTGTTGCGCGCTAACGCGGCAGGCCTCGCCGCCGCCGAAGACGAGGGCCCCGCCGTGCAGGTCGATACAGGCGCGCCGGGTTCCTGCTTGGCCATCAGGCGTGGCGAGGTGAAGTGTGGCATCACCGACACTCAAGGTCTCGACCTGGGCGTAAAGCTGCTTGGCCAAGCCTAGCACTGCAGTGGCGTATTGGTTGTTGACCCGATTCTTTAGCGCCTGCCAGGCGCCTCTATCGTTGGCCGGTGGCCACTGCTGCAGGGCGTTCGCTGGCGTACCTTCTGAAGTAACCCAGCGTTGCAGCGCGGCCCTTGCGGCTTCGCTGATGGAGGTGGGAAACGGGACCAGGCGCGCTGGCAACTGCACGCCTATGGGCGGGCTGAGGGTATTGGCATCTGTCATCAGGGCCTCCGGGGTGCGCAAGTACAAGATAAGCATGATGCCGCTGTCGGACCATCGGCGCACCCTAGCGTGTTTTTTTGCCAGGCGGCTTTTGCCGATGCGCCCAATCGGGCACAGCAGTTTCGATCTGTCCGCCTGGCCGTCGGCGAAGGCTGCGGGGGCGAACGCTACCCATTGCTATGGGCGGCCGGGCAGGCCGTTAGCCTCAGTAACGGCGCAGAAACTGCTGGATCCGCTCGCCGCTGGCTTGGCCAAAAAACTCAGCCTTGGGGCAGTCTTTGACCACCACCCCATGCTCCATGAACACCACGCGGTCGGCCGCTTCGCGGGCAAATCGCAGCTCATGGGTCACCACCAGCATCGTCATGCCCGTGCTGGCCAGCTGGCGCATCACGCTCAGCACCTCGTCGCGCAGTTCCGGGTCCAGTGCGGAGGTAGGTTCGTCGAAGAAAATCACTTCAGGTTCCATCGCCAAGCCGCGGGCGATCGCCACCCGCTGTTTCTGGCCGCCTGAAAGTTTTGCAGGGTAGGCTCCCGCTTTTTCTTCAAGCCCCACCCGGGCGAGCAGCTGCCGGCCTTTTTCCAGGGCGATAGCCTTCGGCACCTTCTTGACGCTAACCAAGCCCTCGATCACGTTCTCCAACGCCGTCATGTGCGGGAACAGGTTGAACGCCTGGAACACCATGGCGGTTTTTTGCCGGAGTAACGCAACCTGCTGGCGCGACGCTCGATCGAGCTGGCGGCCCGGGGCAATCTCGACCCGGTGCCCGCACACTTGGAGCACGCCGCTGTCAGGTTGCTCCAGCAGGTTGAGCGAGCGCAGCAATGTGGTTTTGCCCGAGCCTGACGGGCCGAGAATCACCACCACCTCGCCAGCGTTGACGCTGAGGTCGATGTGCTTGAGCACCGCAAGCTCACCGAATGATTTGCTCAGCCCCTGCACCTGCACTTGTGCCGTATTCATCGCATATGCCTCGTCCAGCGGCCCTCGAGCCAGGTTTGCAGGATAGTCAGCACCTGATTGATGACCCAGTAGAGGGCACCGATCATCAGGAACATTTCCATGTAGCGGAAGGTGGCGGCGCCGACCTGCTCGGCCACACGGGTCATTTCCATGACCGTGATGGTTGAAGCCAGCGAGGTGTCTTTGATCAGGGCGATCAACCGGCTGCCCATGGGCGGCAGTGCGATGCGCAGCGCCTGGGGCAGGATGATCCTGCGCAGGCATGTCCAGTAGCCCATGCTCATCGACTGCGCCGCTTCCCATTGGCCGGGGTCTACCGAGTTGATCCCGGCGCGAAAGATTTCACTCAGGTAAGCCGCCGAGAACAACGTCAGCGCCAGCAGCGCCGAGGGGATGGGCGTCAGCACGATGCCGTAGTGTGGAAGCCCGAAGTAGATCAGCAGAATCTGCACCAGCAACGGTGTGCCACGGAAGATCGACACATAAGCAAAGGCGATGGCCTTCAGGGCGCGCACCTTGGCGTTGCGCAGCAAGGCAATCCCCATACCCAGAACGCTGCCCAGGATAAATGCGCTCAAGCCCAGCCCCAGCGTGATCACAATCGCCTGCTGAAGCATTGGCAAGGCGCGCAAGAACAACTCCCACATGCTTTTACTCCCCGGCTGCTTCGGCTTTGGCCGCAGCGATGCCTTTGGTCATTGGGTAGTTGGGCCCGATCCATTGCTTGGCCAGCGCATCCACTGTGCCGTCCATGATCATCCCGTCGACCGCCTGGCTGACGGCGTCTCGAAGTGCATCTTGCCCTTTGGCCATGGCGGGTGCAGACAGCTGATAGGTCAAAGGCTCGCCCACCGCCTTGATCGGGAGGTTTTGCACCTTCTTGTATTTTTCCCCGCCGAACAATGACGACAGCACCGCATCGACCCGCCCAATGCCCAGGTCGTTGAACACCAGGCCGCCGTTTTCATAGCTGCGGATATCAGATGTGGTCATGTGCTTTCGAGCCCAGGATTCATTGCTGGTACCGGCGGTCACACCGATGGACCGCCCTGGCATGTCTTTGATGCTGCTAATGGCGTTGTTGTCTTCGCGCACGAAGATGAAGAACTCTTCCACGCCATAGGCGCTGGCGAAGTCCACTTGCTTCTCGCGTTCCGCGGTGGGGGTGAGGTCGTTCATCACCAGATCGTACTTTTCGGCCTTCAGGCCTTCGACGAAGTTCTTAAAGTTGTCGGCGATGAACTCGACCTTGGCCACCCCGATGCGTCTGGCCACCTCCTTGGCCACTGCGACGTCGTAGCCGGCGGGCTGGTTGTCCTCGCCCAGGTAGCTCCAGGGCGGGCTGGATTGGGTATTGGCGATGCGGATCACTCCGCGCTCGCGCAACGCCTGCAAGCTGTCCTGGGCCATGGCTGAAGCGGCCAGGCCGAAAGCGGTGAAAAACGCCAGTGCTGTACGGATGCCGTTGGCTTTCATTGTTATCCATCCTCTAGTCGATGTGCGGCTCGCGTCGCGAGCCTGCGTGATGAACGGCAGAACTGAAGCGCAAGGTGGCGCCGTCTGTGTGCGGCGCTTCCTGAAAGTTTTACAAGGTGCGGCCGAAGGCCTGAAGGGCGTTGGAAAGGTCCTGGATAAGCAGGCTTTCGTTCTCCAGGCCGATGGACAGCCGTACGACGGGCTGATCAGTGGGCGAATACAGCCGCGCGGTCTGTTGTTCGGCCGGGTAGTAGGCAATCAGGCTGTGGGTGCCGCCCCAGCTGGCGCCGATGGGGAAGTGCTGCAGCGTATTGAAGAAGGCGCTGAAGCTGGCCTCATGCGGTGGCGTTTGCAGAACGATCGAAAGCAGGCACCCGCTGCCCTGGAACTGCTCACGCCAGAGGCGGTGGCCGGGGTCGCTCTCCAGGGCCGGAAACATCACCTGGGCGACCTGCGGCTGTTGCTCTAGCCAGCGGGCCACGTTCAGCGCCTTGCGGCTCTGCTCGCGCAGGCGCAGCTCGTAGGTTTGCAGGCCACGCTCGACCAGGAAGCAGTCTTCAGGGCTGGTGGCCTGGCCAAAAATGCTTTGGGTTTCACGCAGCACGCTGTAGTGCTCGAAATCATTGAGGCTGACGCAGCCCATCAGCAAGTCGGAATGGCCGCCGAAGTACTTGGTGGCCGCCTGTACCACGAAATCCACGCCGTGATCGAGCGCTTTGAAGAACAGTGGGCTGGCCCAGGTGTTGTCCATCATTGTCAGCACTCTGCGGCGCCTGGCGATGGCGGTGATAGCGTCGATGTCTTGCATTTCCATGGTCACCGTACCGGGTGCTTCCATGCAGATCATTTTGGTGTTGGGGCGAATCAATGCGTCGATGCCGGCGTCGATGGTGGGCGGGTAGAACTCCACGTCCACCCCCATGTTCGCCAGCCACTGGCGGCCGAAGGTTTTCAGCGAGCCATAGCA
Source organism: Pseudomonas sp. URIL14HWK12:I12 (assembly GCF_003097135.1). Classification (GTDB taxonomy): domain Bacteria; phylum Pseudomonadota; class Gammaproteobacteria; order Pseudomonadales; family Pseudomonadaceae; genus Aquipseudomonas. The sequence goes on along the minus strand of NZ_QEQL01000001.1, from coordinate 1,345,651 downwards.
GGATTCGGAGATCAGCAGGTGGTCACCGCCGCGTACGAACGCCAGTACCGTAGTAATCAGTGCGCTGGCCCCAGACGGCATCACCACGCAATGTCGGGCACCTTCAAGGGCGGCAATGTGGCCCTCGAGGCCGCGCGCAGTGGGTGTGCCGGTCAGGCCATAGCTGTACCCATCGGGTTGCCGGCTCTTGCGGCCCACGAAGTCTTCGAAACTGTCGAACACCACCGTGGAACCGCGCCACACCGACGTAGATAAGCTCGCATAGGGGTTGCCGGCAGGGTCTGTGATTTTCATGAAGGGGCCTTGGTCCTGTGCATATCGATGGCCTCATTGTTGTGTGGCCACAGAACCCTGGCTAGCTTTAGGATTATTAACTCGATAAGTAGAGGTTATAGGTCTGCGATGGGCATGCGTGATATCGAAGTGTTTCGGGTGGTCATGAACGCGGGCAGCACCAGTAAGGCTGCCAACGTGCTGGGTATCTCCCAGCCGGCGGTAAGCCAGGCAATCCGAAAACTTGAAACCAGCGCTGGTTTGGCGTTGTTCCTGCGCGTTCGCGGGCGCTTGGTGCCGACCCAGGAGGCCCATGCCCTGATGGTCGATGTAGACAAGCATTTCGTGGGCATGGACGCCATTGAACATCGCATCAAGAGCCTGAAGCAGTTCGGTACGGGGAGCTTGGCGATCGCCGCCCATCCAGCAATTGGTAACGCGTTCATGCCACGGGCACTGGCCGCCTTCGACCTGGCGCAGCGCGATGTCCGAATCTCATTGCGGGTGTTGAGCTCGCGCGAAGTGCATCAAGAGGTATCAGCCGGGCACTGCGATTTCGGCCTGATGGCCGATGAGATGCCGGTAATGGGGCTTGAGCACTCGCCCTTTCTCGACATGCCTGGGGTGATCGCCATGCCGGCCTTGCACCCGCTGGCCCAGCACAAGGTGATTACTGCGCAGGCGCTGAGTGAGTTCGATTTTCTAGCGCTCAACCCCGAAGACAGCAGCCGAAGGCGCCTTGAAATGGCCCTGGAGGCGCGGGGTGTCAGGCTCAACACCCGGGTGGAAACCGCTTACGCCCACACCCTTTGCGAGATGGCGTTGCGCGGCATCGGCGTGGGCTTCGTCAACCCGCTTGCCGTGGTCGACTTCATCGACCGCGGCCTGGTGGTTCGGCCTTTCGAGCTGCCGGTAAACTTCACCAGCCTGATGCTGTTCCGCCCTGGGCGGCCACTTGCAGACAACGCGCGCAAGTTGATGGCCACCATGCGCATTCAGCTCGCCAAAGACCTCAAAGCCGTACAGCGCCACCTGGCACGCTGAGCCGTCAGGTCTTGAAGCGGGTCACCATCTGGTTGAGGTTTACCGCCAGCTGCGACAGCTCGTTGCTGGCCACCAGCGTTTGTTGAGTACCTTCGCTGCTCTGCAGGGCCAGGTTGCGAATGCTCACCAGCGCACGATCCACTTCCCGGGCAACATGCGCCTGCTCTTCCGAAGCAGTAGCGATCTGGTGGTTGCGGTCATCGATCAGTTGCACCGAGTCAGCGATCGCCTGAAGCGACGCCCCGGCCTCATCGGCCGTGCGCTGGGTGTTGTGCACCTCAGCGGTGCTGCTCTTCATCGAGTCCACCACCTGCGACGTGCCCGCCTGGATGTTGGATATCATTTTGTCGATCTCTTGGGTAGAAATCTGCGTGCGATGGGCCAGTGCACGTACTTCGTCGGCCACCACCGCAAAGCCGCGGCCCTGCTCGCCGGCGCGAGCCGCTTCGATCGCAGCGTTCAGGGCCAGCAGGTTGGTCTGTTCTGCAATGGTGCGGATAACCCCCAGCACCTTGCTGATGTCCTGGACCTGGTCGGCCAACCCCTGAACCTGTTCGGAGGTCACTTCCACCCGGTCGGTAAGGCTGCGCATCGCGTGCAGGGTTTCGCCGACCTTCTGATTGCCAGTGGTCGCGGCGCGGGTCGAGTCCTTGGCGGCTTCGGAGGTAGAAGTGGCGTTGCGCGCCACTTCGTCGACAGCCGCGCTCATCTGGTTGACGGCCGTGGCCGCCTGCTCGATCTCGCTGTTCTGCTGCTGCAAGGTGCGGTTGGCGCTTTCGGTGATAGTCGTCATCTCCACAGCAGCGGAACTGAGCTGCGCGGAGGCGTCGGAGATCTGCCCGATGGTGCTGCGCAAGTTGCCTTGCATGGTATTGAGGGCGCGCATCAGGCGGGCCGACTCATCGTTGCCCTTGACCTGCAGGCTCAAGCGCAAGTCGCCGGCCGCGATTTCCTCGGCCATTTTCAACGATGCGCCGATCGGCTGAACGATGCTGCGGGTCAGCAGGGTGGCCAGCAACAATGTCAGCGCCAGCGCGATGAAAACCACCCCGTCAACGATCGTGATGCTGTGGGCATACACTTCAGTTGCAGTAATGCCTGCGGCGGCGGCGCCGTCTGTATTGTGCTGGCGCAGTGCGGTCAGCTTGACCTGGTAGTTGGCAGCTCGATCACGCTGTTCGGTGTTGGCAAAGGTCACGGCCTGCTCATGTTGAGTGGCATTGAGCTCGACGATTTTTTGCAGCCCCTGCAGATAGCTGTCCATCAAGGTGGCCGCAGCCTCGAATTGGGCGCCCTCTTGAGGGTCTGAAATCAGATTTTTGCGGTAGAAATCGGTACGTTCGTTGAGTGCCTGCTTGGCTGTGTCCAGTTGCTTCAAAGCGACTGCCTGCTCTTCAGGGTTTGAGGTCGCCAACAGCCGAATGCTTTCCAAGCGGGCGCTGAGCAGCGCGATCTGGATGTCATCGGCGGTCTGCACGCTCACCAGCCAATTTTTTTCGATGTCTTGTTCAGTGGTGCGAAGCTTGCCCAGCTGGACATAGGCGAAGCCGCCCAGGGCGATCACCAGCATCGTGATCAAGCCGAAACACAAGGCAGCGCGTGGCGCGATATTGAGTGAACGCAGGTTCATGGTGAAGCTCCGACGATTACATCTGGGCGCTCGTTGAGCGTTTTGGATGTTATCGGCAGGTTCGAAATTCTCTGGAAGAGCGGCTGCGGCTTTACAGAAGTGGCCGACCAATGGCGAATGCTTTTTTTGACCACGGCGCTGAAGCCGTTCAGGCTGCTCACGTCATTGACTGAAAACATCCGCCATCGCTGGAGTGCTCGTTGTGCCAACGTCCCTTGACCAAACGCCTGTCGTCGTTTTGCGCCCGGCCTCTGATCTGGACCTGGAGGCGCTGGTCGCTATCAGAATCCAGGCCATGCGCGAGAGCCTGGAGCGGGTGGGGCGGTTTGATCCTGATCGGGCCCGCGAACGGTTCGTCAGCGGCTTTGACGCCCGATGTACACGCCGGATAGAGGTATCAGGCGAGTGGGTGGGTTTCGTGGTAGTGAAGGACGTGCAAACACACTTGTTGCTCGATCACCTGTACGTGATACCCAGCGCTCAGGGCGCGGGGATAGGCACCGCCGTGCTCATGACGATTTTCAAGGAGGCGGATCGGGCCGCACGCATGCTCAGGGTTGGCGCTCTCAAAGAAAGCGCCTCGAACCGGTTCTACCTTCGCCATGGGTTCGTCTTGGTCGAAAGTGGCGAGTTTGATAATTACTATGCCCGCGGCAGCCTCAGTGCTGCCGGCTCGGAAAGATAACCAAGCGGTAGCCGAAGCAAGCTACGCCCGCCCGCGTAGCACCTCCACCGCCATGGAGATGTCCGGTGCCAGCCAGCGGTCCTGTTCATAAGGCGGCACCACCGCCCGCAAGCGCTGCCACGCCTGCGCTGTGCCGTCGCCAAACCGGCGTGCCTTCAGAAATTCGAATGCTTGCGCCGCCAGCAGGTACTCGATGGCCAGAATGCGGGTGGTGTTTTCGATCACCTGCATCAGTTTGAGCGCAGCGCCCGTGCCCATGCTCAGGTGGTCTTCCTGCAGGGCAGAAGTAACGAAGTTGTCGACCACCGCTGGCTGTGCGAGCTGGCGATTCTGCCCAGCATGGGAAGCGGCCACGTACTGCGCGATCATCATCCCGGAGTTCACCCCAGGGTGCGCCACCAGAAAAGGCGGCAAGCCGCTAACGAGGGGGTTGACCAGGCGGTCCAGCCGGCGCTCGGCAATGCCACCGAGCTCTACCATGGCGATGGCCAGCAGATCGGCGGCCATGGCCACCGATTCGCCGTGGGGGTTGGCCTGGGACACCACCCGGTAGCCCTCCGGCGTACTCAGCACCAGCGGGTTGTCGGTTGCGCTCCCCAGCTCCAGATCGACCTGTCGCCAGGCATGCTCGAGCTGGTCGCGGCAAGCGCCGTGCACTTGGGGAATGGAGCGGATGCTGAGGGCATCCTGAGTGCGTATGCCTTTGAAGCCGGCCACCACTTCGCTGTTGGCCAGCAGCGCGCGCAGGTTGTCGCCCACCTTCTGCATGCCCGGGTGCGGCTTGAGCGCCAGCACCTGCGCGTCGAAGGCGTCGATCTGGCCGCCGAGTGCCTCGAAGCTCATCGCGCCAATGCAATCGGCCCATTCCACGAGGTTGCAGGCGTCGGCCAGGGCCAGGCAGGTCAGCCCGGTCATGCATGGGGTGCCGTTGACCAGGCTGAGCCCGTCCTTGGCGCCCAGCACGAGGGGCGGTAGCTGCGCGGTCTGCAGCGCATCACTGGCGCTGAGGATGCGCCCGCCCCAGCGCACTTCGCCCAGCCCCAGCAGCGCAACGCCCACGTGTGCCATGTGGGTGAGGTAGCCAACCGAGCCGTCGCGTGGCACCAGGGGGGTGATGCCCAGGTTGAGCAACGCCAGCAATGCGCGAACCACCCCGGGGCTGATGCCCGAGAAACCGTGGGCGTAGTTGTTGATCGCCACGCAAATGATCGCTCGGGTCTGCTCATCGCTGAGCGGTTCGCCGACGCCGCAGGCGTGGCTGAGCAGGGTATTGCGCGACAGCGAAGCCAGTTGCGGGCCTTCAAGCAGCACGTCGCACAAGGCGCCCAGGCCCGTGCTGATGCCGTAGGCGCGTTCGCCCCGAGCCACCAGGCCATCGACGATCGCCCGTGCGTTCTCGATACGCTGCCAGGTCTGCTCGCTCAGTTCGAGCGTTGCGCCGTCGCGAGCCACCAGGACAACCTCGCGCCAGTTCAGGGACACATCGCCCCGCACGACAGTGGCGGCCGACAGCAGGGGTGGGGAGGCTTGGGTCATGGGCATCACTCACCGCTCCGCAGTTGGTGGCTGGAGACGAATTGGCGAAATCGTTCAGTGGGCAGGCCCTCGAAGAGTTCGTCCGGCGTGCCTTGGGCGTCGATCTGCCCTTGGTGCATGAACACCACTCGGTTGGAGACGTGCCGGGCGAAGCCCATTTCGTGAGTCACTACCAGCATGGTCATCCCTTCATCGGCCAGCGAGCGCATCACCTTGAGCACCTCGCCGACCAGCTCAGGGTCGAGCGCCGAGGTGGGCTCATCGAACAACAGCGCGCCGGGCTCCATGGCCAGCGCGCGCGCGATCGCAACGCGCTGCTGCTGGCCGCCCGACAGATGTGCAGGGTAATAGTCGCGCCGCTCATACAGCCCCACTCGCTGCAACAGGCGCTCAGCCTGCTCACGGCTTTCGGCCGGCGAACGCTTGAGCACTCGCAGGGGCCCCTCCATGACGTTTTGCAGCACGCTGCGGTGCGACCACAGGTTGAAGCTTTGAAACACCATGCCCAAGCGAGTGCGCAGCCATTCCACCTGCCGCTGGTCGCTGGCTTTGAGCGTACCGTCACGGCCACGTTGCAGGCCGATGGCCTGGCCTTCCAGGCGGATGCTGCCCTGATCGGGCATCTCCAGCAGGTTGGTGCAGCGCAAAAAGGTGCTCTTGCCCGAACCACTGGCGCCGAGGATTGAAATAACGTCGCCCGAATGCGCTTCGAGCGAGAGGCCCTTGAGCACCTCCAGGCTGCCGAAGGCCTTGCGGATGTCGTTGACGGCGAGCGTCGCGGCGGCTTGCTGACTCATAAAGGCTCCAAGGCATCACAGATCGGCGGAAGGTTGGGCAGTGGTGCTGCTGGCCTGCGCAGCCGGCGGCACGCGAAGGGGCGGCGCCAGCTTGCGTTCGAGCCAGGCCACGGCGCGCACCAGCAGGAAATTGAGCACCAGGTAGATGGCCGCAGCGCAGGCGAACACCTCCATGGTCCGGTAGGTGCGCTGGATGATCTGCTGGGCAACCCCGGTGACATCCCAGACGGTTACCAGGCTGGCCAGGGCGGTGGACTTGACCAGCAGGATCGCCTCGGTGGAGTAGGCCGGCAGGGCCTGGCGCAGCGTGACCGGGGCGATCACGCTGCGCAGCACCTGCCAGCGTGTCATGCCCACCGCCAGCGCAGCCTCGACCTGGCCGCGGGGCACTGCGAGCAGGCCGCCACGGATGATCTCGGCGGTATAGGCGGCGGTGCACAGCGCCAACGACAACACTGCGCAACCGAATGGCGAGCGCAATAGCGGCCAGGCAAAGCTTTCGCGCACCGCTGGCAGCTGGCCCAGCCCGTAGTAGATCAAAAACATCTGCACCAACAGCGGCGTGCCACGAAACAGGGCGATATAGCCCCGCGCCGGCAGGCTTAGCCATGGCCGCTGGCTGACCCTGAGCGTGACGACCAGCAGCGCCAGCAGAATGCCAAACAGCAGTGACAGGCCGAACAAGGCAAGCGTGGTGGGCAGCGCCGCCAGCAGCCGCATCATGACGTCGGCAAGAAAGGCAAGATCGGGCATGGGTCAGGCTCCGTGCTGCAGGGGCAACCGGGTGCGTTGCACGCGGGCTTCGGCGATCTGGAACAGGCGGCTCGAAATACCCGTCAGCAGCAGGTAGCCCAGCCCGGCAACGATGTAGAAGGTGAAGTATTGGCGGGTCGAGCCAGCGGCCACCTGGCTGGCGCGCATCAGCTCCACCAGGCCGATGACCGATACCAGCGCCGAGTCTTTCAGGCTCATCTGCCAGACGTTGCCCAGGCCCGGCAGTGCGAAGCGCCACACCAGCGGGATCACCACGCGCCGCAGCAGCAGTGACCGCCTCATGCCGATGGCCTGGCCGGCTTCAATCTCGCCTGGGGCGATCGCCAGGTAAGCGCCGCGGTACACCTCGGCCTGGTAGGAGCCGGAGATCAGGCCCACGGTGAGCGCGCCCACCCAGAACGGTGGCAGGTCAATGTAGCCGCCGGCCCCGAACCAATAGCCGATCGCAGTGAACAGGGTGGCGCCGCCGAAGAAGAACAGGTAGATGATCAACAGCTCGGGCACCCCCCGAAACAGGATCGAATAGCTTTCACCCAACAGCCGCAACCAGCGGCGGGACGATAGCTTGGCGCTGGCGACGAGGCCGCCGAACAGCGCGCCGATCAGCAGCGCGGTGAGCGTGACGAGCAAGGTGGTACCCATGGCGACAACCAGAGACAGGCCCCAGCCATGCTCACCGAAACTCAGTAGGGTCAAAACATTCATCAGGCGATCCACAGGCGGTAAAGGGCGAGGCGGCCGTAGCCGCCCCGGCTCGGTTCAGGGGGTGAGGTCGACCTTGAACCATTTTTCGCTGAGCTTCTTGACCGTACCGTCGGCGATGGCTGCCTTGAGCGCCTCGTCGAACTTGGCCTTGAGCTCCGGATCACGCTGGCGGAAGGCCAGGGCCTCGCCTTCCCCCCAGATGGGCCCGGCCAGCTCAGGGCCGGTGAAGGCTACTTGCTGGTTGCCTGGTTGGGTCATGATGGAGTTCAGGAACGTCACATCATCGAACACCGCATCGATGCGCCCGGCCGTCAGGTCCAGTACCGCTTCGGCAGACGTCGTGTATTCCCGGACGGTAGCGACCTTGCCGAAATAGGTGTCGATGAAGCCTGTGTAGACGGTGCCGGAGGCAATACCGATGGTTTTGCCTGCCAGCGCTTTTTGCAGATCGGCGACGCCAGCGGCGATGTCACTGGCTTGGGTGCTCAGGGTTCTGACGCCTTTGGGCCCGGTTTCGCCCGGCAGCAGGTCGGCTTTCAAGGCAGCGAAGCTGGCCGGGGTGCGTGCGTAGGGAACGGAAAACGCCACGGCTTGCTTGCGTTCGTCAGTGATGACGATGGCGTCCATCAGCACGTCCACCTTGCCAGCGTTGAGGCTGGCAATCATGCCGTCCCAGTTCTGTACGGCATAGGTGCACTTGAGCTGCATCCTCTGGCAGAGAATGTCCATCAGCTCCGGCTCGAAGCCGCCCAGCTTGCCGCCTGGCAAGGTGAGGTTCCAGGGTTCATAGGCGCCTTCGGTGGCGATCTTCACACTGGTCCATTCCTTGGCCTGCACTATGCCACCCGACAACAGCAGGGCAAGGCCGGCTGCCAATGCACTCAAACGTCGCGTCTGTCCCATCGTTGCTCCTCGGTGCGTTTAGAAATGCCAGTGCTCTTGGTTACACACACATGTATGTACAAGCTTAAGCAAATATAAGGCCACTTCGGTTTAACACGGGATTACGTGGCCTGAAGCAGAACAAGACGCTGTTTTTAAAGATTTTTGCCTCACGCCGAGGCGCCGTCACGCACATGTGCACCGGGCTGGTGCGGTGTGGGGCGGGTGGGGCCCCAGCATCTGGCTACATTGGTAACGTTTGGTAACCGCTTTCAGGTTGCCCTGATTGGCTGAAGCGAGATGAGGCAAACCTGGGCGTTCCCCTCCAGGCAAAAACTGACCGGGCCATTGCTGCCCTGGATGAGCACTGCGTCCAAAGTGCCTACAGCCATGTTCTGCCGATCACCCTCCAGGCTCAGCGCCCCATCGGCGCAGAACAGCATCGTGGCCTGTGAGTCCTTCAGCTGTAACTGGCCTTTAACCTGCAACCAGTCCAGGCTTGCCCGATAACGGTCGGCGCGGTAGATCAGGTTGAAATCGCGGATCGGCCCGCCGATCAACTGGCAGTGCACCTGCGCATCGCCGGAGAAGGTGAACGCCTCCCAGCGATGCAACGCAGGGCTCAAAACGCCGCCCACGTCCAATCGCATACCGGGGCCTTGGATCACGCTGATGATGCGTGTCATGCCAGCGAAAGGAGAGAACGCCCCCGATTGCGCAACGTCGGCCAGCGATACCCGCCAGCCCCAGTCGTCGGCGGCGGTATCCCGCGCGATTTCGAGTGTGGTGCCCAGGCCATTACGCCAGGGCATGCGCCGGTGCAGCGAAGCCGGTAACCGCGTAAAGGTGCTCATGAGCCGAAATGGCCTTCTAGCCGGTAGCGGCTACCGGGGTATAGTAAGCGGGCGCTGGTCACCGCGCGGCGGCCCGACCAGGTACGGCGGCGAATCATCAGGCAGGGTTCCTGAGCGGGGATGTCGAGCAACTGCTGTTCCTCGCGCGTGGGCAGCACCGCCTCGACCACATGCTCGCCTTCGGTCAAGGGGGCGAGCCGGTTCAGGTAGAGGTAGGGGGTTTCGAGCGTGAAATCCTGCTCGAGGTAATGGGGCGCGACGGCGGGGTTGACGTAGCGGTCCTCGATCTGCACGGGCACGTCATTTTCGAAATGTACGATCAGCGAGTGAAACACCGGTTGCCCTTCGCGCACGCCCAACGCGACCGATTGTTCCCCATTGGCTGTTTCATTTTTCAGCCAGATGACTTCGAGGCGGTGCTCATGGCCACGCGAGGCGATCTCGTCGGCAATGTTATGCACCTCGAACAGGGCGGCCTGCCCTTTGGGCTCAGCGACGAAGGTGCCCACGCCCTGCATTCGTACCAGCAAGCCATCGCTGGTGAGCTCACGCAGCGCGCGGTGCACGGTCATGCGGCTGAAGCCCAGCTGAGCCACCAGCTCGGCTTCGGACGGTATCTTCTGATGGGGTGGCCAGGCGCCAGAGTGGATCTGGCTGAGGATGAGCTGCTTCACCTGCTCGTAGAACGGCGCTGGCGCGCCATTGGGCGGTGGAGAGCTGATTGGCGATGATGGCATGGAAAGCCTCTCGGAAGACTGAATTCAGTTTACGGCACCCAGCTACGTCTGTATATGTATATACATATCAACGGGACCTGCATGGTTGGGATTATGCCGATTTTCTTCGCTGCACGGGCGCTACTGCCCCAAGGGTGGGCCGAAAATGTTCGATTCGAGCTCGATGAGCGCGGATATCTGAGCAGCGTACAGCCCGGCGGCACGCCGGCTGGGGCCGAACGTCTGCAAGGGCCTGTGCTGCCCGGGATGCCCAACCTGCACTCCCATGCGTTCCAGCGTGTGATGGCCGGCCTCGCCGAGGTGGCTGGCCCAACCCAGGACAGTTTCTGGACGTGGCGCGACCTGATGTACCGCATGGTCGGCAGGCTGGAGCCGGAGCAGCTTCAGGCAGTTGCCCGGCAGCTCTACATCGAGATGCTCAAGGCCGGCTATACCTCCGTGGCCGAATTCCACTACGTGCACAACGATCGTGATGGCCGGCCCTATGCGGCCCCGGCCGAGTTGGGCGGCCGCATCGCCGAGGCCGCCCGCAGCGCCGGCATCGGCCTGACGCTGCTTCCTGTGCTCTACAGCTACAGCGGCTTCGGCGCCGCCCTACCCAACGAGGGCCAACGCCGCTTCATCAACAGCACCGACAGCTACCTGTCGCTGCTGCCAGAGCTGGCGGCCACGCTCGACCCCAGCCAGCGCCTTGGCTTGTGCTTTCACTCCCTTCGGGCCGTCAGTGCCGAGCAGCTCACCACGGTGCTGGGTGCTACCGATACGCAGTGGCCGGTGCATATCCACATCGCAGAGCAGCAGAAGGAGGTCGATGACTGCCTGGCCTGGAGTGGCCGGCGGCCGATCGAGTGGCTTTACGAGCACGTGCCGGTGGATCAGCGCTGGTGCCTGGTGCATGCCACCCATGCCCAGCCCCATGAGGTAGCGTTGATGGCGCGCAGCCAGGCGGTGGCGGGCCTTTGCCTGACCACCGAGGCTAACCTGGGCGATGGGTTGTTTCCGGCAACGGATTTCCTGGCCGCCGGCGGGCGCTTCGGCATCGGGTCGGACAGCCACGTCAGCGTCAGCCCGGCCGAAGAGCTGCGCTGGCTGGAGTACGGCCAGCGGCTGCGTGACCAGCAGCGCAACCGCTTGGTAACTGCGCACCAGCGCAATGTAGGCCAGCACCTCTACGAGCAGGCCCTGCGCGGCGGTGCCGCGGCACTGGGCCAGGCGGTGGGTGCATTGAGTGTCGGTCAACGCGCCGACTGGCTGGTACTCGACGGTGCCGACCCCTATCTGCACACCGCGCCGGCCGAGTCAGTGCTCAATCGCTGGCTGTTCGCCGGGGGCGACCACCAAGTGCGTGATGTGATGGTTGGGGGCCGCTGGGTAGTGCGGGACGGCCACCACCGCGATGAAGCCGCCAGTGCGGCGGACTTCAGCCGTGTCCTGAAAACCCTGCTGGCCTGATGCGGCTGCCCTGGCACATGCCGGGGCAGTGGCGTGATCACCGCCCGTAACGCTCCCGGCCCCACGCCAGGGTGGTTTCCAGTAATCGTCGCAGCACGGCCTGGGTCGGCGCGGCCAAGTCCTTGCGGTAGCTGAACGGTGGCGCTTCGTCCATGTAGGTGCGCTGCGCCAGCTCCAGTTGCACGGCATGAACGTGTTCGCCTGGTACGCCGTACTGGCGGGTAATGTAACCCCCTTTGAAACGGCCGTTGAACACGTAGGTCAGCCCCTGTTGGTCGGCCGCCACGGCCTTGAGCCGGCCGGCCAGTTCCGGATCGCAGCTGGCGCCTTCGAACGTGCCGAAATTCAAGTCCGGCAGTTGCCCTTCGAACAGCCGCGGCACCCGCGAGCAAATCGAGTGAGCATCCCACAGCAAGGCGTAACCGAACGTCTCGCGCAGGCGCTTCAGCTCTTGCACCAGGGCGTGGTGGTAAGGCTGCCAGATCTCTGACAATGCCTGCTGGCGGGCCTCGGCCCCCGGCGCCTTGCCTTTCTGAAACAGCGGGCTGCCGTCGAACAGCACCTCGGTGAACAGCCCCGTGGTAGCGCCACTGTAGAGCGGCACATCATCGGCTGGCCGGTTCAGGTCCACCACATAGCGAGAATAGGTGGCTTCCAGGCAACTGGCGCCCAGCTCGGTGGCCATGCCGTACAGCTGCGGAATGTGCCAGTCGGTGTCTGGCAGGGCGTGGCCAGCAGCAACCAGGCCGCGCTCGACCGCCGGGGTCAGGCGCGTGCCGGGGTGCGGCATGCTGATCAGAAGCGGCACGCGGCCTTTGGTGAAACGCAGGGCATCAGACATGGGCGAGCTCCTTGCCATGGCGGAAAATGCGGGTATGAAGTTGCCCGCCGAGCCAATAGGCGAGCTCGGCTGGGCGGTTGATGTCCCAAGCCACGAAGTCGGCGTACTTGCCTGCCTCCAGGCTGCCGTAGTGGTCGGCCAGGCCGAGCGCCCGTGCGGCATGGAGAGTGGCGCCAGCAAGCGCCTCCTGGGGTGTAAGGCCGAACAGGGTGCAGCCCAGGTTCAGCATCAGCCGCAGCGACAGCACGGGCGAGGTGCCGGGGTTGGCATCGGTCGCCAACGCGATGGGCACGCCGCGGGCACGCAAGGAGGCCACCGGCGGCAGCTTCGTCTCCCGCAAGGTCAAGAAGGCCCCCGGCAGCAGCACGGCAACCGTGCCTGCTTCTGCCATGGCTTCTACATCTTCCTCGACCAGGTATTCCAGATGGTCAGCCGACAGCGCGCCATACCGGGCTGCGAGGGCCGCACCGTGCTGCACCGACAACTGCTCGGCATGCAGCTTCACCGGCAGGCCAAGGCGGGTCGCGGCTTGGAAGATTCGTTCCACCTGCGCGGGTGAAAACGCCAGGTGTTCGCAGAAGGCATCAACGGCGTCGACCAACCCCTCGGTGGCCAATTGCGGCAGCCAGTCTTCGCAGATTGCGGCGATGTAATCATCCGGCCGCCCGGCGAACTCCGGGGGCAGGGCATGCGCTGCCAGGCAAGTGGTGCGTACCGTGACCGGCAACACTTCGCCCAGGCGCCGGGCTACCCGCAACATCTTGCGTTCGCTGGCCAGGTCCAGGCCGTAGCCGGATTTCACCTCCAGCACGGTGACGCCCTCGGCCAATAGCGGCCTCGCCCGGCGCAAGGCGCTTTCGAGCAGCTCAGCCTCGCTCGCGGCCCGCGTCGCACGCACGCTGCTGGCGATACCGCCACCGGCGGCGGCGATCTGCGCGTAGCTCACACCTTGCAGGCGCTGTTCGAACTCGCCGCTGCGATCACCCCCGAAAACCAGATGAGTGTGGCAGTCGATCAGGCCGGGCGTCACCCAGGCCCCGGCCAGATCATGCCGCTCGCTGATGGGGGTGCTTGGCAACTCGGCCAGGGGGCCGACCCAGTGCAGGCGTTCGCCGTCGACCAGTAACGCAGCATTCTCGACGATGCTGTAGGCACCGCCAGCCATCGTGGCGGCGTGGCAGTTGTACCAGAGTTTCATTGAGTGCCCTCGTCAGGGTAGTGAATCGGCTGCGCCACGCGGCGCCTGGCGAGCAGCCAGTAAAGCAGCGCCGGCAGCACCAGTCCGATGATCCAGGAGATGTCGACGCCGCCCAGCACGGCCACCAGTGGCCCGGTGAAAAGCTTGGTCGACAGGAACGGCAGCTGCACCAGCACACCGAATGCATAGACGGCCAGCCCGGTTCGGTTCCAGCGGCCGTAGCGGCCATTGGGGTCGGCCAGCGCCTGGAGGTCGCAGCGATCATGGGAGATGCCGTAGTAATGGACCAGGTTGATCGCGCTCCACGGCGTGAAAAAGGTCAGCAGGAAAAGAATGAACGACTTGAACGCAAGCAGGAACGCGCCTTGCCCCAGCAGTGCGATCAGCGTAGCGGTGCCGACGATGCCGAGCACGAACAGCAGCCGCTGCCGCGGGCTGACCCTGAGCTCGCCGCCAAAGCCGCTGATCAGGGTCGCGATGCACATGAAGCTGCCGTAGGAATTGAGCGTAGAGATGGTCACCTTGCCGAAGGCGATGGAGAAATACAGCAGCGCTGCGGCCGCGCCAGTGCCCCCCAAGCCGACAATGAAGGCCACCTCGTGGCCCATGAATTGCCCACCGGCCATGGCCGCGGCGAATACCCCGAGAATCATCGCCGCCTGCGCACCCAGCACTGACCCAGCGCCCACTGCCAGGAACGTCTTGATCGATGAAGTGCCGGCGGGCAGGTAGCGCGAGTAGTCCGCAACGTAGGGGCCGTAGGCGATCTGCCAGGAGGCGGCCAGCGATACGGCCAACAGGAAGCCGCTCCAGCTGAAGTGGCGAATCTGCAACAGTGCCGGTACATCCCCAGTGCTCAATACGCGGCTGAACAGATAACAGAAAGCGATGACTCCGAGCACGCTAGCGACCCGCCCCAGCAGGTGAATGGCTCGATACCCCAGCACGGTCACGCCTACGATGACGGCAGCGAACAGCAGGATGCCGGCGCTGTGGCTCACCCCGAACAACTGCCCCAGCGCCTGCCCGGACAGCACTGTGCCGGTGGCCGTGAAACCCAGGTACATCAGGCATACCAGCACCAGGGGTATGGCCGCGCCCTGCACACCGAACTGCACGCGGCTGGAGATCATCTGTGGCAGGCCCAGCTGTGGCCCTTGCGCAGCATGCAACGCCATCACCGCGCCGCCCAGCAGTTGCCCCAGCAGCAGGCCCCAGAGCGACCAGTAGACATCCCCGCCCAGCACCACGGCGAGGGCACCGGTGACAATGGCGGTGATCTGCAGGTTGGCGCCGAGCCACAGCGTAAACTGGCTATACAGCCGCCCATGGCGCTCGGCCTGGGGAATGTAATCGATCGAGCGCTGCTCGATCAGGAGGGAGCGGGGCGAAGCGGGGGAGTCGGACATAGGTCACCTGCACCAGGGCGAACCCCCGCGCTTGGTCGATCACGGGGGGAGGGCCGGCAAACGCAGCAGGCGCCGTCAGGCGAAACACCGCCGCGCGTAAGGCATTGGGCTCAACGGCCGGTAATCATCGGCAGGTTCAGGCCCTGCTCGCGGGCACACTCGATGGCGATGTCGTAGCCGGCGTCGGCATGGCGCATCACCCCGGTGGCGGGGTCGTTGGTCAACACGCGGGCGATGCGTTCGGCAGCCTCGTCGGTCCCATCGCACACGATCACCATGCCCGAATGCTGCGAGAAACCCATGCCAACGCCGCCGCCGTGGTGCAGCGACACCCAGGTCGCACCGCTGGCGGTATTGAGCAAGGCATTGAGCAGCGGCCAATCGGAAACGGCATCGGAGCCGTCGCGCATGGCTTCGGTCTCGCGGTTGGGGCTCGCTACCGAACCGGAGTCCAGGTGGTCACGGCCGATCACGATAGGTGCGCTCAGCTCGCCGGTGCGCACCATCTCGTTGAAGGCCAGGCCCAGCTTGGCACGCAGGCCCAGGCCCACCCAGCAGATACGCGCCGGCAGGCCCTGGAAGGCGATGCGCTCACGGGCCATGTCCAGCCAGTTGTGCAGGTGCGCATCGTCGGGGATCAGCTCCTTGACCTTGGCGTCGGTGCGGTAGATATCTTCGGCCTCGCCGGAAAGGGCGGCCCAGCGGAAGGGCCCGATGCCTCGGCAGAACAACGGTCGAATGTAGGCGGGCACGAAGCCAGGGAAGTTGAAGGCATCGGTAACGCCTTCGTCCTTGGCCATTTGGCGAATGTTATTGCCGTAATCAAAGGTGGGCACGCCCTGGCGCTGGAAGTCGAGCATGGCGCGCACGTGCTCGGCCATCGAGGCCTTGGCCGCCTTCACCACCGCTGCGGGCTCGCTCAGGGCACGGGCGCGGTACTCTTCCCAACTCCAGCCGGCGGGCAGGTAGCCGTTGAGCGGGTCGTGGGCGCTGGTCTGGTCGGTGACCATGTCCGGGCGCACGCCACGGCGCACCAGCTCAGGCAGCACCTGTGCGGCGTTGCCCAACAGCGCGATGGACACCGCACGGCCTTCGGCGGTGTACTTATCCAGGCGCGCCAAGGCGTCGTCCAGGTCTTTGGCCTGCTCGTCGACATAGCGGGTTTTCAGGCGGAAATCGATGCGGCTCTGCTGGCATTCGATGTTCAGCGAACAGGCGCCAGCCAGGGTGGCCGCCAGTGGCTGCGCCCCGCCCATGCCGCCCAGCCCCGCAGTTAGCACCCAACGCCCGCGCAGGTTGCCTTCATAGTGCTGGCGGCCTGCCTCGACGAAGGTTTCGTACGTGCCCTGCACAATGCCCTGGCTGCCGATGTAGATCCAGCTGCCTGCCGTCATCTGGCCGTACATGGCCAAGCCTTTGGCGTCCAGCTCGTTGAAGTGTTCCCAGGTGGCCCAGTGTGGCACCAGGTTGGAGTTGGCAATCAGTACGCGGGGGGCATTGCTGTGGGTTTTGAAAACCCCCACCGGTTTGCCTGATTGCACCAGTAGGGTTTCGTCATCGCCCAATGCCTTGAGGCTGGCAACGATGGCGTCATAGCACTCCCAATTGCGCGCCGCCCGGCCAATACCGCCATACACCACTAGCGCTTCGGGGTTTTCCGCAACCTCAGGGTCGAGGTTGTTCATCAGCATCCGCAAAGGCGCTTCTGTGAGCCAGCTTCTGGCGTTGAGCTGCGTGCCGCGTGGCGAGCGGATGGTAATGGAGCGATGGCGAGTGGCGTCGGTCATGGCGAATCCTGCGGGCGGTGGTTTGTATGACAGATCATGTATATACAAGTATAGATAGAAAAGCCAGCCGCCACGAAGGAAAAACCAGGGGCGCGATCTATTAAGCCGGAAGCAGCCGGCGCTGCGCCCAAGCGTCGGCGCCAGAGCGCACCCTCTACGTGGAACTGGGATACCGCCGATTGTCAGCGATGACTTGGCTGTTCAGGGGCCGGCACCTGCAGTGAGCAGAACCTTCGCCGCTGCCAGGCGACTGAGCCGGCAGCCACTGCGTGCCGTGGCTGGGCAGGGGCGCTTAAGGTTGCGTAGTTGAACCCATTGGGCGCTCGGCCAGATAGCGGGCGAAGCCTTCGAAATCATTCGAGCACAGCAGTGGGGCGACAGTGCGTATCTCGTCCAGAGGCCACTGCCACCACTGTGCAGTCTGGAGCAACTCACGCTGATCCTGCTCAAAGCGCCAGCGAATATGCCGGGCGGGTACGCCGCCGACGATTTCGTAGGGGGCAACGTCTCGGCTGACGACCGCGCCCGCTGCGATGACTGCGCCATCGCCTACGGTAACGCCCGAGAGAATCGAGACGTTGCTGCAAATCCAGCAATCGTTGCCGATCGTCACATCCCCATGCGTGCCGCCGAAGTCGGTGATATGCGCCATTTCGTCCATCTTGGCCGGGAAGGGGTAGCAGCTGATCCAATCGGTACGGTGGTGGCCGCCCAGGTAGATCTGAACGCCCCCTGCAATGGAGGTGTAGGCCCCGACCTTGAGTGTGGCGCCTTCATGCCAGTCATGCACCGTGGGGTTGCCGTAGGTCCCCGTGCCGAAGCTATAAGAGGGGTAGGTGTCACGCAAGCGCTGTGTCGCCCGCTCGATTTTGGGCAGGGCGCGGATGCGCTTGCGATCGGCGCGAGCGCGCAGCTTTGCGAATATACCGAACACCGGCTAGTCCTCGAAATGGATAGGCCGGTGACTATAAAGCTGCAAGCTGCAAGCTCCAAGCCACAAATCGACGGCTTGCAGCTTGCACCTCAGGTCACATCGCTGCGCGGAAAATCTCCTCGATTTCTGCCTGGGTGGCCTGGCGCGGGTTGGTGAAGCCGCAGGCGTCCTTCATCGCGTTGGCGGCCAGGGTTGGGATGTCATCGGCCTTGGTGCCCAGCTCCTCCAGGCCGGCCGGGATGCCGATGTCCTTGGACAACGTGCGGATAGCGGCGATGGCGGCCTCGGCGCCCTGGGCGTCGCTCATGCCGCTGGTATTTACGCCCATGGCGGTGGCGACGTCCTTCAGGCGGCTGGCCGCGACGTTGGCATTGAAGGCCTCGACGTGGGGCAGCAGCACCGCGTTGCACACCCCGTGCGGCAGGTCATAGAAGCCGCCCAGTTGGTGGGCCATGGCGTGTACATAGCCCAGGGAGGCATTGTTGAAGGCCATGCCGGCAAGAAACTGTGCGTAGGCCATGTTCTCACGGGCAGGCATGTCCTGGCCCTGAGCCACGGCGGTGCGCAGGTTCGCCGAAATCAGTGACACAGCCTTCAGTGCGCAGGCGTCGGTGATCGGCGTAGCCGCTGTGGAGACATATGCCTCGACGGCGTGAGTCAATGCGTCCATACCCGTGGCCGCCGTCAGCCCCTTGGGCATGGCGGCCATCAGCGAAGGGTCGTTGACCGAAAGCAGCGGGGTAACGTTGCGGTCGACGATGGCCATTTTCACGTGCCGGGCTTCATCGGTGATGATGCAGAAGCGGGTCATTTCGCTGGCGGTGCCGGCAGTGGTGTTGATCGCGATCAGCGGCATTTGCGCCTTGGCCGAGCGGTCCACGCCTTCGTAGTCGCTAATGTGCCCACCGTTGGCTGCGCACAGGGCGATGCCCTTGGCGCAGTCATGGGGCGAGCCGCCGCCGAGCGAAATGATGAAGTCAGCCTTGCATTCCCGCAGTTTGGCCAGGCCCGCTTCGACGTTGGCCACGGTCGGGTTGGGCTTGGCGCCGTCGAACAGGGTGGCGTTGATGTCCTGCTGGGTCAGCAGGCCTGCGACCTTGGCCGCCACCCCCGCCTTGGCAAGGCCCGCGTCGGTCACGATCAAGGCGTGGCGCAAACCGTACTTGCGGATGGCGACCACGGCTTCGTCCAGGCTGCCGGTGCCCATCATGTTCACGGAAGGAATGAAAAAGGTGCTGCTCATGGTTGGGGTTCCTCTTGTTATTTTTAGTTGGCCAGTTCAGGCCAAGGCAGGGTGACTCACTTGAGGTATCGCCAGATGGTGCGAGCAGAACGCAGGGAATAACATCGTACTTTCGGGCTGAGGCAGGCGGTACTTTGGCGGGGCAGGGCGCCAGTTCACGGGTGCGCAAAGCAACCATATAGTTATAAAAAAATCATATTTATTTATTTTTCGTTATTCCGATAGGGTGGGTTCATTCTTCGACCGGGCACCCGGAGAGGCTTGCAGACTTAAACCTTTCCGGAGTGCATACCATGGGTTTCAAACTACTACGTTCGTTGAGCGCGCTCGTGCTGGCCGGCCTGCTCGGCCAAGCGCATGCAGCCGCGCTTGCAGCCGCACCTGCGGCCGCAACTATTCGCATCGGCATCAACGACAGCCCGCAAAATGCCGCGTTGGAAGTGGCTGCCAGCAAGGCTCGGGCGCAGGGCATCGATGTAGAGCTGATTTCGTTCTCCGATTGGAACACCCCCAACCTTGCGCTGAACAACGGTGACCTTGACCTGAACTACTTCCAGCACCAGCCTTTCCTGGAAAATGCCATTGCCCAGAACGGTTTCAAGTTGGTGCCCATCGGCGTTGGGGTCGAGAACAAAGTGGGGCTGTATTCGAAGAAAATCACCGCATTCGACCAACTCAAAGACGGCGCCACCGTGGCGGTGGCCGACGACCCGGTCAACCAGGGCCGTGGGCTTGCACTCTACCAACGGGCCGGGCTGATTACCCTGCGCGAAGGCGCCGAGCCCAAGGCGAGCCTTCAGGACATCACCGCCAACCCGCGCCACCTGAAATTCATCGAGCTGCCCGGCCCGCAGTTGGCGAGGGTGCTGGACGATGTCGACCTGGTGCAGAGCTATCCCTCGCACCTGCTCGCCGCCGGCAGCTACGACCCTAACAAGGCGCTGCTGTTTAGCCAGGATGACGCCAACGGCCACCTCTACGCGCTGCGTTTCGTGACCACGCCGGACAAAGCCAACGAGCCTGCGCTGCAACGCTTTATCGCCATCTTCCAGAATGACCCCGATGTGCGCGACGCCATCGCCAAGGCTTACGGCAGCCCCAACCTCTATGCACTCGGCTGGTTGCCTACGCAGAAGGAGGCCGCGCGATGAGCCAGGTCATTTCTCTATACCCGGCGCCGGCGCCTGCCGCTGAGCCCCCTGCCGTGCCACCCCGCGCCGAACACATTCGCTTGCAGGGCGTACGCAAGGCCTATGGCACCGCCACAGGCCCTGTCGAGGCGCTGCGCGGCATCGATCTGAGCATCGGCAAGGGCGAGATCTTCGGCATCATCGGGCGCAGCGGCGCAGGTAAGTCGAGCCTGATCCGCACCCTCAACCGCCTTGAAGAGGTGAGCGCCGGCCAAGTGCTGATCGATGGCCAGGACATCGGCGCACTCAGCACCGCACAGCTGGTTCAGTTGCGGCGGCGCATCGGCATGATCTTCCAGCATTTCAACCTGCTGGCTTCGCAAACGGTGCTTGAGAACCTCGCACTGCCGCTCAAGGCGGCCGGCGTGGGCCGGGCGGTGATCGAGCAGCGGGCTCGCGAGTTGCTCAAACTGGTGGGGCTGGAAGGTAAAGAACACGCCTACCCCTCGCGTTTGTCTGGTGGGCAAAAACAGCGCGTGGGCATCGCCCGTGCGTTGATGCTCGAACCAAGCCTTCTGCTGTGCGATGAAGCCACCAGCGCGCTCGACCCGGAAACCACCCAGTCGATTCTTGCGCTGCTCAAGCACATCAACGGTGCGCTGGGCCTGACCATCGTGCTGATCACCCACGAGATGGCGGTCATACGCCAGGTGTGCGATCGCGTGGCGGTGCTGGAGCAGGGCCAGGTCGTGGAGCAGGGGCCGGTATGGCAGATATTCGGCCAGCCCGCGAGCCAGACCACCCGCGCCTTGCTCGCGCCGCTGGCGACCCAGGTGCCGCCTGACATTGCCCAGCGCCTGGCCAGTGACAACGGCCAGCGTGCGCTGATCGAGCTGACTTTCGATGGCCAGTCGGCCCGTGAACCGGACCTCGCGGCCATCGCCCAGCACCTGGGCGGTCCGGTGTCGCTGTTACACGGCGGTATCGAACGCATTCAGGGCCGTGCCCAGGGCCGGCTGTTGCTGGCGGCATCGCCGGCGCCGGGGCGGCTGGAGACGTTTCTCAGGCAGCAAGGGCTGTTCAGCCAGGCACGGGTGGCCGGCCATGTCTGAGTTCATGCTCAAGGCGCTGTACAAGGCCTTTCTCGATACCCTGACCATGGTCAGCCTTTCGGCGGTGATCGTCTGGTTCGCGGGCATTGCGCTGGGCATGGTGCTGGTGACTACCGCCCGGGGCGCCATCTTCAGCGCGCCCACCTTGAACCGAGTGCTGGGCGCAATCATCAATGGTTTTCGCGCCACGCCGTTCATCATCCTGCTGGTGGCACTGATTCCGCTCACCCGCCTGCTGGTCGGCACCACCATCGGTGTGTGGGCAGCGGTGGTACCGATCACGCTCAGCGCCACCCCGTTCTTCGCGCGGGTTGCCGAGGTGAGCCTGCGAGAGGTCAACCCAGGTGTGATCGAGGCAGCGCAGGCGCTGGGCTGCGAGCGCCGGCATATCCTGTTTCGGGTGCTTTTGCCCGAGGCACTGCCCGGGATCATCGGCGGTTTCACCCTCACCCTGGTGGCGATGATCGGCGCCTCGGCCATGGCGGGTGCCATTGGCGCTGGCGGTTTGGGCGACCTGGCGATCCGCTACGGCTACCAGCGTTATGACACCGCGGTCATGTTCAGTGTCATCGCCATCCTGGTCGTGCTGGTCTGTGCAATCCAGGCCCTGGGCGACCGCTGGGTAGGCCGCCTCAAGGCGCGGTAACGGCCGACGGGGCGGTCGCGAGCAGGGCCCTGATAGCCATCAGGGCTTGTTCCAGGGGCTGGCCTTGCACGCCGATGTCGAACAGGTTGCGCGCCCCTTCGATCACCATCAGGCATTGCAGCGCCAGCGGCTGAGGGTCCCTGAAGCCGTAGCCATCCAACAACTGGGCGAGCAGGCCCAGCAACGCTTGCTTATGTTCGTAGGCGGCGATGTGGATAGGATGCTGCTTGTCGATGTACACCAGTGCAGCCGTGCCGAACAGGCAGCCCCGCACCGGCGCCTCGACGAAGTTCTGGCTGTACCAGGCCAGCAGCTGTTCGAGGTGCGCGTTCACGTCGCCAGGCCTCTGGCCTGCGCCTGCGCGCAGCTCGTTGAAGATATTCTCGTGATATTCGCGTAGCACCGCTTCGATCAAGTCTTCCTTGGAGGGGAAGTACTTGTAGAGGGTCATTTTGCTCACGCTGGCTTCCCGCAGGATCCAGTCAATACCCACCGACTGAAGGCCGTGATGCAGGAACAGGTCCAGGGCCGTGGTGACCAACCGCTTGCGCGCAACAGACATAAGAAGTTTCCAGGAGTGACCGCACATTTGCCTGGGCAAATGAATAATGGCGCCAATGCACTGACGTCTGCCGAGGCTATAAGCATGCTGAGCAAGCTGTCAATTTTTGCGTGATTTCTGCCATCACTCAGTCAAGTATTTGCGCACAGAAGCGGTAGCGTGCGCACATACACTGCGTCATCTTCCTGCGGGCAGTCTTCGCTGCAAATCGGCTTACGTACTTGCTGTGCGACCCACCCCAGCTGCGCAGGTTCCGAACTGGCCGCCGGCCGAGTGAAGGCCAGCGGCCGTCCCCTCAGGCCAGCGGCGCCAGCACTCCGCCGAATTCGCCGAGCGCATCGAGCACCACCCCTAGAAAATACGCATGCGAACAGCGGTCGAATAAAAGCTCGAAACAGGGCGCACTGGCGCTGCCGGTGTTGATTACGATGGCGCTGAGCCGTGCCACTTGGGTCTGCGCAACCTGCCCTGGAGGGAATGCCTGGGCGCGCAGATCGACGCCGCACAGCTTTGCCATTACTTCGCTGATGCGCGGGCCGTGCAATTGCAGCCAGGCGTGGCTGTCGTGGCGGGGCAGCAGGTAGTTGGGCTGGTGGTCCAGCTCCCAACGGGCCTCTTCATCGGCAAGGCGCTGGCCGTCGTCGGCGGCGCTGCCCAGCAGGAAGTATTCAGCCTGTGAGAGCCGCGCGACCAGGCTGCCGTCGGCCTGGCGCAGCGCCTGGTTGGGGCTGCCCGGTAATTCGAAGCCACGGGCGCGCAAGTGGTCGGCACTTGCTGCGCCGCGAAAGCCCACGCGTGGGCGGTCGGTCAAGTCGAGCACGAAGTGCTCTGCAGTCAGGCGGGTCATGCTCAGAGCTCCTGGCGCTGATTGTCGGGGTCGAAAAACGGCAGTTTCACTACGCGGGCCTGCACCATCCGCCCCCCTTCCACGCGGATTGGGATCTGCCCCCCGGGGGTTGCCTGGGCCGCGCTGGCGTAGGCCAGCCCGATGATCTGGCCGAGCTGAGGCGAGTACTCGCACGACGTGACGTTACCGCTGATGTCGGCACCCTCGAGCACCAGGTGGCCCTCCAACGGTCGTTCGCTGCCAAGGGGCAAGGTGAAACCCACCAGCTTGCGCTTGAGCGGTTGGCGCTCGAGGATTTCCACCGAGCGCTTGCCGACGAAGAAGGGTTTCTTGCGGCCGATTGCCCATTGCATGTCGATCTCGCCAGGGTGGGTCATGCCGTCGGTGTCCTGGCTGATGATCACGTGGCCTTTTTCGAGGCGCAGTAACCGCTGGGTTTCCACGCCGAAGGGCCGAATGCCGAACTCGGCCCCGGCATCCATCAATGCGTCCCATAGCACACCGGCATGCCGCGCCGGCACATGCAGCTCGTAGCCGAGTTCGCCGACAAAACCCACACGTAGCAGGCGCGCCTTCACCCCGGCCACGGTGCCCTGGCGCACGGCCAGGTAGGGAAAGCCATCGGCACTAAGGTCCAGGTCGCTGCACAGCTTGGCCAGCACTTTGCGCGCCTGAGGCCCTGCCAGGTTCACCGCTGCCAGGGCGGCGGTGACGTTGGCGATGTCCACGTCAAGCCGCCACTGCGCGTTCCACTTGAGCATCTGTTGGTAGATGCGGTCCACGCCGCCGGTGGTAGCGGTGACGTAAAAGTGGTGGTCGGCGAAGCGCGCGCACACACCATCGTCGATCACCACACCGTGCTCGTTGGTCATCAGCGCGTAGCGCGAGCGGCCCACGGGCTGCTTGGCGAAATTGAAGGTGTAGAGGCGCTCCAGCAGTTCGGCGGCATCCGGGCCGCGCACGTCCAGGCCGCCGAGGGTCGACACGTCGATCAGGCCGACCTGCTGGCGCACCGCCTGGGCCTCAGCCTGCATGCAGGCGTCCCGCTCGCCGGCCTTGCCGTAATAGGCCGGGCGCTGCCAGGCACCGGCCGGCATCATCTTCGCCCCCAGAGCGACATGGCGGCTATGCAGGGCGGTATGGCGGTAGGGGTCGAAGGCCCGGCCGGCCACATGGGCGAGCTTTTCGGGCGCGAACGGCGGGCGGGCGGTGGTCACGCCGGTTTCGCTGACGCTGCGTTGGGTGGCCCAGGCCACCAGGCGCGCGGTAGGCAACGCCGAATGGCGGCCCTGCGAGGGGCCCATGCCCACGGTAGAGAAGCGTTTGACCAGCTGCACGTCGCGGTAGCCGCTGCGCGTCGCGTTGACAATATCGCGCACCTGAAGGTCTTCGTCGAAGTCGACGAAATCCTTGCCCTTGGGGTGCGGGAAGATCGGCCACGGGAAGTTGCAACCCGGCTCGCGGGCCAAGCTCGCCGGCCTTAGCGAACAGGGCAGCTCAAGTGCCTGCAGCGCCTGCAATGCCGCATTAAGGCCGTCGGCCAGTACGTTGTCGAGCTGCTGCACGCCTCTGGTCGAGCCTGCGATGCGCAGGACCGGCGGCAGGCCGCTGACGGTAAACCCTGCGCTGGCATCGTCATAGGCCAGCTTGCCGCCGGCCTGGCACAGCAACTGATACACCGGCATGTAGCCAGCCGACATGCACAGCAGGTCGCAGCCGATAGTTTCACCGGCGCCGGCCACCTGGCCCTGGCCTTCGATGCGCCGGATGTCCACACCTGTAACCCGTTTGCCCCCTTTGCCGTGCAGCGCTTCGTACACAGTGCTGTTGAGCTTGATGTCGATACCCGCACGGCTTGCCGCTGCGGCCAAGGCTGGGTCGTCGGCCTGTGGCCGCATGTCCACCAGCGCAGCGACCTGCACGCCTTGTTCGTGAAGGTCCAGGGCGGCCAGGTAGCCGTCATCGTTGCCAGTGAGCACCACCGCGCGCTCGCCCGGCTTGACGGCATACAGGCGCATCAGGCGTTGCGCGGCGCTGGTGAGCATCACCCCCGGGAGGTCATTGTTGCGAAACACCACAGGCTGATCGAAGGCGCCGCAGGCGGCAATGCACTGGCGTGCGCGCACTTTGTACATGCGTTTGTGCTGGATCACCGGCACATAGTTATCGGCGAACCAGCCATTGGCAGTGGCTTCGCTGAGCACGCGGATGTTGGCGTGGGCCTGCACCTGCGTGATCAGTTGCGTGCGCAGGGCCTGGGCACGTTGCCCTTGAAGGTCGAAGCGCGCGTAGGTGAGCGCGCCGCCCAGCAGCCGATTCTCGTCCACCAGCAGCACCTGCGCGCCAGCATCGGCCGCCGTCAGCGCCGCCTGCAGGCCAGCAGGGCCGGCACCGATGACCAGCAGGTCGGCGAACAGGTAGGCCTTGTCGTAGTACTCGGGTGTGAAGCTCAGGTCGAGCACGCCCAGGCCGGCCTTCTTGCGAATCAACGGCTCCCAGCGCTTCCATGCACCCTGCGGCTTGTAGAAGGCGCGATAATAGAAGCCCACAGGCATGAACCGAGAGAATTTGCCGAGGTAGGCGTCTTTGTCGTACGCCAGCGTCCCGTTGCAGTTCTGCGCGCTGGCGCTCAGGCCTTCGCTCACGGGCAAGGTGTCGGCCAGCACGTTCGGCTCCCGGGGCAGTTGCACCAGGCTGTTGGCGTCTTGCCCGGCCAGGGTGAGCACGCCCCGGGGGCGGTGGTATTTGAACGAGCGCGACAGCAGCGGCTGGCCAGCGGCATACAACGCGCTGGCCAGAGTGTCGCCCTGCAGGCCTTGGTAGGTGACGCCCTCGAAGGTGAAACCCAGGGTTTGCGTACGGTCGATCAACAATCCCATCGGTGCAGGCAGGCGGCTCATTGGGCGGCCTCCGCACGAGGGGCGAAGCTGATGCGCGCCTGAAACACCTCGCGCGGGTCGAAGGTGCGAATCACCTCGTCGGTCACGGTATGGCGCTCAGCCAGGAACCAGTAGCTCGAGGGGGTGTGCATCCACCATTCGGTGACGATCCCCGCCTCGTTGGCAGTATTGAACACGTAGTCGGCCCACTCGGCATCGCTGCAGGTGGCGGGGTCGGGCATGTGCCTGAACTCTCCGCCGTAGGTGAATTCACTGATATTGCGTGGCCCGTTCAGCGGGCAGGTCAGAATCTTCATGCTGTGCTCCGCGTCAGTGGCTAGCGGCTGTGGCGCCCATCTCGTTCACCTGCACGAAGCGCGAGAAGCGCTCCAGGGCGAAGGGGGCGATCAGTTCGGGGGTTTTGCCGGTGGCGACCATCTCGGCCATGGTTTTGCCGACGATGGGCGTGGCTTTGAAGCCCCAGGTGCCCCAGCCGGCGTCCAGGTAGTAGTTCTTCACCGGCGACAGGCCCATGATCGGGCTGTAGTCCGGCGTCATGTCGGTGATCCCCGCCCACTGGCGCATAAGCCTGGCGTTGGCCAGGAACGGGAACATCTCGATGGCGTGGGCCAGCAGGCTTTCTTTCAAGTCAAGAGTGGAGCGTGTGTTGTACAGCGGGTAGGGGTCGGAGCCGCCGCCGAACACCACTTCGCCACGGCTGGTCTGCTGCACGTAGCAATGCAGCGCCGAAGAACTCACCAGCGGGTCGAGGAACGGCTTGAACGGCTGGGTCACCATCGCCTGTAACGGGTAGGTATGGATCGGTGCGCGGATGCCGGCTTTCTTCAGCAGCAGCGAGCTGGTGCCGGCCACTGCCTGCACGGCGCAGCCGCAGCGCACGGTGCCACGGTTGGTCTTGATCGCGGTAATGGCACCGTTCTCGATCACCAGGTCCTGCACTTCGGTGAGCGAATGGATCTCCACCCCACGCTTGGCCGCTTCCTTGGCATAGCCCCAGGCCACGGCATCGTGGCGGGCGGTGCCGCCGCTCATGTGCCAGAGCCCAGCCAGCACCGGCAGGTGGCCTGGGTCCAGGTTCAGGGTGGGCACCAGTTCACGGATTTGCTGCCGGTCGATCATCTCGGTGCGGCCACCAAAGTGTTTGTTCACCTCGGCCCGCTGGCGGAAGGCACGCACGGTAGCATCGGTATGGGCAAGGGTGAGCTGGCCGCGCTCGGAATACATGACGTTGAAGTCGAACTCGTTCGAGAGGTTTTCGAACAGCTTCACTGACTCGATGTAGAACTTCACCCCTTCGCTGGTGAGGTAGTTGGAGCGAATCACCGCCGTATTGCGGGCGGTATTGCCGCCACCGATGTAGGCTTTTTCCAGCACGGCCACATTGGTGATGCCGTGGTATTTGGCCAGGTAATAGGCGATGCCCAAGCCATGGCCGCCGGCGCCGATGATCACCACGTCGTAGCTGGGCTTGAGCGCCTTGGGTGGCGGCAGGTCGACCGGGCCAGGGTAGTCGTTGGAGAAGCCGTATTTCAGGAGATTGAAAGGCATGCGGCCTCCTTCGGGGCGCGGCTTTGCTGGCGCGCGGCGCAAACGGTGTTGTGCATCAGAAAGGCGATGGTCATGGGGCCGACGCCACCGGGCACCGGGGTGATGGCGCTGGCCACGCCACTGGCCGAAGCGAAATCCACATCGCCCACCAGGCGCGAGCGGCCCTGGCAGTCGATGCGGTTGATGCCAACGTCTATCACCACCGCGCCTGGCTTGAGCCAGTTGGCATCGATCATGCGCGGGCGGCCTACCGCCGCGACGACGATGTCGGCCTGGCGGCATAACTGGGCGGCGCCCTGGCTATGGCTGTGCAGTACGGTCACGCTGCAATCGGCTTGCAGCAGCAGCGCCGCCATCGGCTTGCCAACGATATTGGAACGGCCGATCACCACCGCATGTTTGCCACGCAGCTCGCCCAGTGCTTCGGTCAGCAGGTGCAGGCAACCGGTGGGGGTGCAGGGGGTGAGCACATCGCGGCCTTGGTGCAGGCCGCCGACGTTCTCGGCATGAAAGCCGTCCACGTCCTTGGCCGGGGCAATGGCTTGCAGCGCGCGGGCTTGCTCTATGTGCGCCGGCAGCGGCAGTTGCAGGAGGATGCCGTGTACGTCCGCAGCCTGGTTGAGGCTGTGGATCAGCCCGAGTAACGTCGATTCGGCCGTGCTGGCGGGCAGCCGGTGCTCCAGCGAGCGGATGCCGCATTCGCCCGCGCGCAGCACCTTGTTGCGCACGTACACTTCGCTGGCCGGGTCGTCGCCCACCAGGACCACCGCCAGCGTGGGCTGCACGCCGGCCTGATTCAACTGCACCACCTCGGCGCTCACCTGTTCGAGCACCCGCGCGGCAGCGGCCTTGCCGTCTATGACTGCCGCGCTCATTTGAACACCACCGTGCGGTCGTGGTTGAGAAACACGCGGTGTTGCAGGTGGAATTTCACCGCGCGCGACAACGCGATGGTTTCGGTATCGCGGCCGATGGCGACCAACTCGTCGGGTTGGGAGCTGTGGTCCACGCGCTGCACTTCCTGCTCGATGATCGGCCCCTCATCCAGGTCGCAGGTGACGTAGTGCGCCGTGGCACCGATCAGCTTCACGCCCCGCTCCCAGGCCTGGTGGTAAGGCTTGGCGCCTTTGAACCCCGGCAGAAACGAGTGATGGATGTTGATCGCACGGCCAGCCAGGTGACGGCACAGGTCGTCGGAGAGGATCTGCATGTAGCGCGCCAGCACAACCAGCTCGGAACCGGTTTCCTCAACCAGCTGCACCAGCGCCGCTTCCTGGGCGGGCTTATTGTCTTTGTTCACCGGTAGGTAGACGAAACGGATGCCTTCACGCTCGGCCATCGGTCGCAGGTCCAGATGGTTGGAGACGATCGCGGTGATGACCATGGCCATCTCACCCTTGCCGTGCCGGTACAGCAGGTCACGCAGGCAATGGTCGAACTTGCTCACCATCAGCATCACGCGCATCGGCTGGCTTGAGTCGAACAGCTCCCAGTGCATGCCGAAGTGCGCCGCGACATCGCAGAAGCCTGCCTTGAGCGCACTCAGATCGCCTTGGGTGCCATCGTTGAAGCGGAACACCGCGCGCATGAAGAAAGTGCCATGGGCTTCATCGTCGAACTGCGCCATTTCACCGATATAGCAACCGGCGTTGGCGAGGTAGGAGGTGACGGCGGCGACGATGCCAGAGGTGGCAGGGCAGCTGATCTTGAGAATGTACTCGGGGTGCGGCTGTGGCATGGGGGCTCCTCGGTCGGCGACGGGCAGGTCATCACCGGGGCGTCTTCAGGGGGTGAAATGAACGGTCAGGAAACAATAAAAATCTTTGGAAGAATAATTTATTCCTGTGGGTGCTTTTATAGGGGAGCAGCAGGGGCGCTGTCTACGCCTTTTGAAATAAAAATTCCTGTCAGGAAAGCAACCGGACGAAAGGCGCACCCAGATGGGCTCTGATTGCGGAAGGAGAGAGCTGAGGGGGGAGGCGCCGGGGCTGGGAGCTCCGGCGCGAGGGGTCAGAACTGGCTGGCGGCGCCGCGGCTGTTGGGGTAGTCCAACTGCTGGGTGATACGGTCTTTGACCAGCAGGCGTTTTTCCTTGAGCTTGCGGACCACGTCATCGGCGGCAGCCTGCTGTTCGGCCTCCACCACCTGGCTGTCGATGTCCTGGTAATCACTGAGCAGCTTGGCCAGCTTCGGGTCGTCGCCGCTGCGCTGCAATACGCTTTCTTTGCTCACTCCCAGGTCTTCGAACAGATCGTGCTTGACGGGCATGTCGTCACCTCTTTGGCTCGTGGAAAATCTCAGGATAGCCCTGATTACTGGGTTCGACCGCGCACCCCGGCGGGTTCGTTCCCGCGCTATTGTGTATGCTTGACCGCCGGTAGCCCCACGCCGCCGCCCGACCTCGCCCGACCAAGGAGCCCTGCATGCCGCATGTGCATCTGGAATACACCGCAAACCTGCCCGACATCGCCCCGGACAAACTGCTGCTGCGCCTGAACCATGCGCTGATGGCCAGCGGTGAGTTCGCCCACGAAGTGGATATCAAGGCGCGCGCTACGCGCCTGGAAACCTTCCGGGTCGGTACCGCGCTTGCCGAACGCGGGTTTGTGTTCGTACGCCTGGCGATTCTGGCCGGGCGCTCGGCCGAAACCAAGAAGCGGCTGTCCGACAGCATCATGGATGTGTTGCGCGAAGCCGGCCCATGGCCGGCAGGGCTGGACGTGCAACTGGGCGCCGAAATCGCCGACATGGACCGCGACAGTTACGGCAAAGTCCGGTTTGCAGGCTGAGGAGCGCACGATGCGACGGTTATTCCTGGGCCTGGCCTGCCTGGCATTGAGCGGTGCTGCGCTCGCGTTCACACCTGCGCCCTTGACGCCCTGGCAAGCTCAGCGGGTCGATGGCATGGACGCCCTTGACCCTTCTCAGCCTTACGCCAACGAAGACCTGGGCTTTACCCTGGCCACCCTGCCGGGGCCGGTGTACCAAGGCAACGGCACCGACGACGGCGTGCTGGTACTGCTGGGCGATAAACGCACCCTGACCTTCACCGCAGCCTACGCCGTCGACGACACCTCGACTCGCGAAGCGATGACCACCGAACTGGCCTATGGCACCCACGCCAACGATGCACGGCGTGAGCCCGCCACCTTGGGCGGTGAGAAGGCCGAGCAGGCACAATGGCGCGACGGCGACGACCTTGCTCTGTTGCTGGTGCGTTATCGCCCGGACGGCGATGATAGCGGCGTGATCTACAGCGCGTTGCTGCACACCACGCCTGAGCATCAGCAGGAGGACGTGCAGGCGTTCCAGGCGCTGCTCAAGGGGTTTCGCACCGTGGCGCTGCCGCACAACTGATCAGGCACGTACCCGACGCAGCAGGTAGGTGTCCATGATCCAGCCGTGCCGCTCGCGCAGGGCGCGGCGCTCCCTTGCAATGCGCGGCCCCACGTCGGCGAGCGGCCCGGCTATCAGTGCCTGCTGTGGCAAACCAAGGTAGGCCCCCCAGAAGATGTGAAGGCCTGGCGTGTTCAAACTCAGGAAGCTGTTATGGGCATCCAGCAAAACCACGATGCTTTCAGCGTCTGCGGGCAGGCCCAGTGCCAGGCGGCGGCCGGTGGTCAACACCACGCTGCCAGCGATCTCGTTCAGGGCGACCCTGTGCGCGGCAGCCAGCGCCTGTACGCTGGTGATGCCAGGTATCACTTGGTAATCCAGCGCGACACGCCCCGCCTCGGCGATGCATTGGGCGATGCGCAGGCTGCTGTCGTACAGGGCCGGGTCGCCCCATACAAGCAAAGCGGCGGTTTCGCCCTCGTTCACTTGTTCGCGCAGCAGCTGTTCCAGTAGCGCCTGTTTGCCGGCGTTCAATTCGGCTACCGAGGCCCGGTAATCCGCCTTCGGTTCCCGCTGCGGATGCAGCGCCTCGGCCAGCCGGTAGGTGCCCGGCGGCACATGCGCGGCCAGCAGCGCCTGGCGGCTGGCGAGCAGCTGCGCCTTGGCCGGGCCTTTGTCCAGGAGCAGAAACACATCGGCCCGCCGCAGTGCCTCCACGGCCTGAAGGGTGAGGTGCTCGGGTGCGCCGGCACCGATGCCGATGAGCAGAAGGGTTTTCATGAAGTGGGTGGCCGTTTCGAGGTTGGCAGCTGCAGAGCTTAGGCCATACGCGACGCGCAGACCTTCACGTCAGCGAATTCAACCGGGCTGAGGCACTGCCCAGTCAATACCTTGGCTTGACCTGCACCCAATCGGGCTTGTACTTGCGCATCTGCCGCACATCGTCGCGCGAGGTGATGCCGCAGCGCAGGTACTGCTCATGCAGCTTGGCCAGCTGTTCATGGTCCAGTTCCAGCCCAAGGCCCGGGGTGCTGTTGATCTTCACCGCGCCGCCTACGATCGGCAGTTTGCCGCCCTTGATCACCTCTTCGTCCGGCTCCTGCCAGGGGTAGTGGGTGTCGCAGGCGTAGTCCAGGTTCGGCGAGGCCGCCGCCACGTGAGCCATGGCCATCAGGCTGATGCCCAAATGTGAATTGGAGTGCATCGACACCCCCAGGCCCCAGGTATGGCACATGTGCGCCAGTACCTGTGTCGCGCGCAGGCCG
Organism: Pseudomonas sp. URIL14HWK12:I12; assembly: GCF_003097135.1. Taxonomy (GTDB): domain Bacteria; phylum Pseudomonadota; class Gammaproteobacteria; order Pseudomonadales; family Pseudomonadaceae; genus Aquipseudomonas. The sequence goes on along the minus strand of NZ_QEQL01000001.1, from coordinate 1,313,524 downwards.
CCCCAATAGTGGTGGTCCGCGAGCACGATCTGCACGCTGTTGAGTTCGACGCTGCGGCGGAACTCATCGAAGTCGGTGACCACCATGTTGGTAGCCAGCGGCAGGCCGGTGCGCTTGTGCAGCTCGGCCATGCCCTCCAGGCCCGGGCAGGGGTCTTCGTAATATTGCAGCGCATCGCCGAGCAGCTCGGCCATGCGCACCGAGGTTTCCAGCGACCAATTGCCGTTGGGGTCGATGCGCAGTGGGGTATCCGGGAAGGCCTCGTGCAGCGCCTTGATGCAGTTGACCTCATGTTCGGGGTCGAGTGCGCCTGCCTTGAGCTTGATGCTCTTGAACCCGTACTGGTCGATCATGCGCCGGGCCTGGTCGACGATCTGCGCTTCGTTGAGTGCTTCACCCCAGCGGTCAGCGGGGTAGGGGGCGTCGATGTGCTGGGCATACTTGAAGAACAAGTACGCCGAGAACGGCACTTCGTCACGCGCCTTGCCACCGAGCAGGTCCACCAGAGGCACGTTCAGCGCATGGGCCTGCAGGTCGAGAAACGCCACTTCGAAAGCCGCATAGGCATTGCTCACTGCCTTGCTGGCGTGCGAGCCGGGGGCGAGCTCGGCGCCGGCCACGCTCTGCGGCTTGTGCTGGGTAACCGTGGCCTGCACCACCTTGCGCAGTTGATTGAGGTTGAAGGGGTCCAGCCCGATGAGCTGATCCTTCACAGCGTTCTGCATCGCCAGCGCGGGCGCATCACCATAACTCTCGCCCAGGCCGATGTAGCCAGTGTCGCTCTCGATCTCGATGATCGAGCGCAAGGCGTAGGGTTCGTGGATGCCGCTGGCATTGAGCAGCGGGGCATCGCGAAAGGCGATAGGGGTGACGGTGACGCGGGTGATCTTCATGGCCGGCTCCGAGTGTTTTTGTTCTCTGGGCCGAGCATGGACGCCGGGATTGATCGCGTCTATTTTAGTTAGGCATGCAATTGATACCTGGATTGAATCAGTGTTCGAGCTTTCCCAACTGCGTTGCTTCACCACAGTCGCCACCGAGCTCAATTTCCGCCGTGCGGCCGAGCGGCTGAACATGACCCAGCCGCCCTTGACCCGGCAAATCCAGTTGCTTGAACACCAGCTCGGCGCCGCCCTGTTCACTCGAAACACACGCAGCGTGCGGTTGACGGCGGCCGGAAGGGCGTTCTTCCTGGAGGCGCAGAACCTGCTGGCACAGGCGCAGATGGCTGCGCAGTCGGCGCGGCGCTTCGCTCAGGGCGACATCGGCTCGGTCACCATCAGCTTCGTCGGCAGTGCCGTGTACGAGTTTTTACCCAAGGTGGTGGCGCACGCGCGCGAGCGGCAGCCGAACGTACACATCGCACTGCTGGAAATGAATACCGCTCAGCAACAAGAGGCGCTGCGCGCCGGGCGCGTCGATCTGGGCATCGTGCGCTCGGCCATGCAGGCGCCTGGCGTGTGCAGCGAGCGCCTGGTGCGCGAGCCTTTCGTGCTGGCGTTGCCGCGTACGCACCCGCTGGCCCAGGCCGGTGTGGTCACGGTGCAGGCACTGGAAGGGCAGGCGTTTCTGATGTACTCCCACGATGCCTACGCACCCTTCAACGAGCTGCTCACCGGCATGTTCCGCTCCGCCGGGGTCACGCCGGCCTATGTGCAATGGCTGGGCTCGTCGCTCACGATGCTGGCGTTGGTCAACGCGGGCCTTGGCTTGGCCCTGGTACCCCGCTGTGCGGCGAACGTCGCGTTCCGGGACGTGGTATTCCGCGATATCGTGCTGGAGCCTTGGGTTTGCAGCGAGCTGCACCTGATTTGGCGCGAGGACAACGACAACCCGGCCATGGGCCTGCTGTTGAAGGCAATCCGCGACAGTTTCTAGCGAAACGGCAGAAGTTAAAATCGCCATGCTCAGCTAAAATACAGACTTTTCCGGTTCGCCGGCATTTTCTGAAAGCCTCTACTGCAAGGAAGCACGACCATGCGTACCAACCTGCCCGTGACCGATCAGGAGCGTACCTTCCCCGCCGAGCAGCGGCTGATCTCCACCACTGATCTCGACAGCCGCATCACCTACTGTAACGACGCCTTCGTGACCCTGAGCGGCTTCACCTACGAAGAGCTGCTCGGCCAACCTCACAACATCGTGCGCCACCCTGACATGCCGGCCTCGGTGTTCGAACACATGTGGGATACCCTCAAGCAAGGCAAGCCCTGGATGGGCGTGGTGAAGAACCGGGCCAAGAACGGCGATTACTACTGGGTGAGCGCCTACGTCACCGCCATCTACGAGCATGGCCGCATCGCAGGCTTCGAGTCAGTGCGCACACTGCCCAGCCGCGATCAGGTACGCCGCGCCAGCGCGCTGTATGCGCGGCTGCGGGCCGGCAAAAGTGCGCAGGCGGCCAGCGCCAGGCTGGGCCACGGGCTGGCCGCCTGCGCACCTTACCTCGCCACCGCGGCCGCGGCGCTGGCCGGCTATGCCTGGCTGCCGCCCGCGGCCACGCTCGGGCTGACCTTGCTAGGCGTTGCCGTTTGCGCGACGCTGCACTTCATGGCCCCGGGGCGGGCCGTGCGCCGCAGCCTGGCTGACCACCCCAAGGCCTTCACCAGCCCGCTGGTGGCGCTGACCTACAGCGACCAGCCCGGCGCCCAGGCGCAGCTCGACCTGGCCCTGTTCAGTGAAGAGGCCCGGCTGCAGACAGCACTGACACGCCTGGTGGACGCCGGCGAGAACGTGCGCCAGCGCGCGGCGGAGTCGTCAAAGCTTTCCGGCAGCCAGGCCCAGGCATTGGAGCGCCAGCGCAGCGAAACCGACCAGTCGGCCACTGCTATAGCCGAGATGGCCGCAACCATCCAGGAGGTTGCGCAGAACGTGCAAGCCACCGCCTCGGCGGCCACCGAAGCCGATCGCCTGGCCCGTGATGGCAGCGGCCTGGCCAGTGGCAGCCTCGGCGCGATGCAGCAAATGGCTGAAGCGGTGAGTGACATCGGCCAGGCAGTCAACGCCCTGGCTGAACAAACCCAGAGCATTGGCAGTGTGGCCGACGTGATTACCGGCATCGCCGAGCAGACCAACCTGCTGGCCCTCAACGCCGCCATCGAGGCTGCCCGGGCCGGCGAGCAAGGCCGGGGCTTTGCGGTAGTGGCCGACGAAGTGCGCCAGCTGGCGCTGCGCACGCGTACCTCGACCGAGCAGATCCACCAGATCATCGCCAGCCTGCGTGAAGGCGCCGACCGCGCGGTGGCCACGGCCGGGCGCGGCGAGCAGATCTCCAGCCAGAGCATGCACAGCGTCGAGGCGGTCAAGCGCGCACTGGACGGCATCACCGAAGCCATCGCTCGTATCACCGCCATGAGCCTGCAGATGGCAACGGCCTCCGAGCAACAGAGCCACGTGGCCGAGGACATCAACCAGCAGATCACCCGCATCGCGCAATTGTGCGATGACAGCGCCAACCAGGCCCGTGACGGCGCACGTATCAGCGAAGAGCTGGAGCGCATGGCCGGTTACCTGCATGGCCTGGCTGAGCGCTTCAGCCGTTGAAGCCTTGGCGTGATGACAGGAGGGGTGATGCCGCGGGTGTGTTGTGACCGGTGCGGCCGGCCCCAGGGGCACTGCTTGTGCGGGCTGATTCCGAACCTTCAGAGCCGCACCCGGGTGCTGGTGCTTCAGCACCCCAGCGAGGCGGGGCATGCGCTCAATACGGCGCGCCTGGCAGTGCTGGGCCTTGCCAATGCCGAGTTGGTGGTAGGGGAGCGTTTCGACGCATCACTGTGGCAGCGGCCGGGCTATCGGCCGTGCCTGCTCTTCCCTGGCGAGCCAGAACCCAGCACCGAGCCTGATGACAGCCCGCGGCTGCTCATCGTGCCCGATGGCACGTGGCGCAAGGCACGTCTGCTGCTGCACCTGAACCCAACACTGGCGGCGTTGCCCAGGGTCAGCCTCAGTGCCACCGGCCCTTCCAATTACCGCTTGCGCAAGGCGCCCGGGCCCGGCGCCCTGGCAACGGTCGAGGCCATCGTGCAGGCGTTGGAGCAACTGGAAGCGCCTGCGCAGTTCACCGACTTGCTCAAGCCCTTCGATGCCCTGATCGAAGGGCAGATCCGCGCCATGGGTGCCGAGACCTACGCGCGCAATCATCAGCGCCAGTGATGGATGGGCCAGCCGGCCTGTTCTGCGTGGGCGCGCAAGGTGGGGTCAGGGTTCACTGCCTGGGGGTGGGCCACGGCTTGCAGCAGGGGCAGGTCGTTGCGTGAATCCGAGAAAAAGCTCGCGCCTTCGAGCGTTTCGCCTTCGTCTGCCAGCCATTGTTCCAGCCGCGCCACCTTGCCTTCGCGGTAGGTGAGGATGCCTTGGGTGCGGCCGCTGTAAACGCCGTGGGCGATTTCACAGTCGATCGCCAGCACGTCGTCGATACCGATGCGTGCGGCGATCGGGGCCACCAGGAAGCGCGCAGTGGCCGAGATCACCACAATGCGGTTGCCCAGGCTACGGTGGTGGGCGATCACCCGGGTGGCGTCGCTGTGGATCAATGGCTCGATCACCTCTTCGACCCACGGCTCCACCAAGTGCGCGATCTCCTCTTCGCTGCGGCCGATCATCGGCTCCAGGGCAAAGGCCATGAACTGCTCCATCGACAGTTCGCCTGCGTGATAGGCACGCATCAGCGCTTCGCTTTGCTCGACGAAGGCGGTCGGGTCCACCCAGCCCAGCCGCGCCATCTGCTCGTTCCACAGCGCCGAGCTGTCACCGTCGATCAGGGTATCGTCCAGGTCGAAAATCGCCAAAGGCATAGAATCAAAGCTCCTTCATGCTGAAAGTCAGGCCACTTCGCGCAGCGCTGCCGGATCGATCAGCAGGCGTACGCGGGTGCCATCAGCATACAGGTCTGACGCTGCGCGGTTGAGCACATCTACCCGCAGCGTCACCCCTTGGGCTTCTACCCGGTAGCGAATCACATTGCCGAGCAGGCTATGGCCAAGAATTTGCGCCTGGCCTTCGGCGTCCGGCACCAGCCCGATGGCCTCGGGGCGGATAGCCAATTGGCCGCTGGCGGGGCGGCCGAGCAAGCGGCTGGCGCTGGCGGCGTCGAGCAGGTTGTAGTTGCCAATGAAGCCTGCGGCGAAGGCATCCACCGGCGCGGTGTACAGGCTTTGGGCGTCCCCGCTCTGAACGATCTGGCCCTTGTTCATCAGCACGATACGGTCCGACAGCGTCAGGGCTTCTTCCTGATCGTGCGTCACAAACAGCGTGGTCAACCCCAACTCCTGCTGGATCGCGCGGATCTGCTCGCGCAGGTGCCGGCGAATACGCGCATCCAGCGCTGACAGCGGCTCGTCGAGCAACAGCAGGCGCGGCCGAGTGACCAGCGAGCGGGCCAGGGCCACGCGTTGGCTCTGGCCCCCGGAAAGCTGGTGCGGGTAACGCCCGGCGAAGCTGTCCAGCTCTACAAGCTTCAGTACCTCGGCCACGCGCTGGCGGCGCTCGGTGCTGTTCACCTTCTGCATACGCAGGCCGAACGCGGCGTTCTGCTCCACGGTCATGTTGGGAAACAGCGCATAGCTCTGGAAGACCATGCCAATCCCCCGTTGCTGGGGGCTTTGGGCGGTGATGTTCTGGCCGGCCAGAAGAATGCTCCCGCTGTCTACTGCCGTGAGCCCGGCGATGCAGCGCAACAGGGTGGATTTACCGCAGCCGGAGGGGCCGAGCAATGTAACGAATTCGCCCTGGGCCACGCTGAGGTTGATGTCGGTGAAGACGCTGGTGCCGCCGTAGCGTTTGTGCAGGTTGTCGACGCTCATGAAGCTCATGTCAGTGGCTGCCCTGATCGCGGTTGAGGAAAGTGGCGAGCCAGGTCACCACCAGCACGAAGAAGAAGTAGGAGATCACCAGCGCGCTGTTGATGTGCCCAGTGCTGTTGCGCATGTTGTTCAGGTACACCTGAAGGGTTTCGTACTGTGTGCCCACCAGCAGGTTGGCGAACACGAACTCGCCAAACAGGAACGAAAACGACAGCAGCAGCGCAACCATCAGGCCTTTGCGCAGGTTCGGCAGCACCACCAGCAGCGCTGCTTTAAGGGGGCTGGCGCCCAGCAATTGCGCGGCGTCCATCAGGTCGCGCAGGTTGATCGCCTGCAGGTTGTTGGAGATGGCTCGGTACATGAACGGCAGGGCGACGGTGAAGTAGCAGCCGATCAGAATCCACGGCGTACCGGTCATGGCCAGCGGGCCGGAGCCATACAACTGCAGCAGCCCTACCGCCGAGACCACTGGCGGCACCGCGAAGGGCAGCAGGATCAGCACGTTCATCAGCCCGTCCAGGCGGGGGAAGTGATAATGAACGGCGAACAGCAACGGCAGGATCAACAGCGTGGCCAGCACCAGCGACCCCACGCACACCAGTACAGAATGGCCAAAGGCTGTCAGGAACCGTGTGTCGCTCCACAGCGCCAGGTACCACTTCAGGGTCAACCCGCTGGGTAACACGGTGGCAGACCAACTGGTGGCCAGCGAATAGAGCAGGGTGCCGGCCAAGGGCAGCAGCAGAATCAAAAACAGCAGCCACACCACGGCGCGGTGGTACAGCCTGGCAGTGCGGCTTTCAGCGTTTCCCATGGTAGCTCCTGCGCAGCATCCACTGATGCACCAGCGTCACCAGCGCCATCATCCCTACCAGGATGATGGCCAGGGCGCTTGCCATGTTCGGGTCCAGCGAAATGTCACCGGCCACCATCGCCGCGATACGGATCGGCAGCACGTTGAAGTTGCCGGTAGTGAGGGCGTACACGGTGGCATAGGCTCCCAGCGCATTGGCCAGCAGAATGACGAAAGTACCCAGCAATGCCGGGGCCAGCACTGGCAAACCGATGTGCCACCAGTAGCGCCAGCCGTTGGCTCCCAGCAGCGCGGCGGCTTCGCGCCAGTCGGCGCGCAGGCCGTCGAGAGCGGGGTAGAGCAGCATCACCCCCAATGGGATCTGGAAGTAGGTGTACACCAGGATCAGCCCGCTTTTGGAGTAGAGGTTGAAATCCCCAAGTAGCCCGCTTTGCTTGAGCACCAAGGTGATCGCGCCATTGAAGCCCAACAGGATGATGAACGCGAAGGCCAACGGCACGCCGGCGAAGTTGCTGGTCATGTTGGCAAATGCGGTGACGAAGCGGCGCAGGCGAGAATCGACCCGCGCCAGCGATACGCTCCCGAGCAACGCGATGGCCAGCCCCAGCAGGCTCGACCAGACGCTGATCTCCAGGCTGAACTGCATGGCCTGGCGATAGAATTTCGAGCCAAAGGCACGGGTGAAGTTTGCCAGGCTCCAGGCGTCGTCTACTTGCACGCTGTGCATCGCTACCCAGGCCAGTGGGGCGAGCTGAAAAACGCTGAAGAACAGGGCGAAGGGCAGCAGGCACAGCAGTGCCCAGCCCTTGGTGCGGGTCTTGGTGTTCAAAATGAGGTGGGCTCCGGCGGGTTCTGGAACGGCGCGCCACCCGGCACACGCGGGCCTCCACGCGCTCATCCTGATTGCGGTAAAGGCCGGCTGTAGCGGGCGACGGGCTTATCTCAACTCACTTCATCTCGACGATGACCTGCTCATTCCACTGCTGCGGCAAGGCCTTCGAGCTTTTCTCCCAAGCTTCGGCATTCTCGATCGGCTTCACGTTCTTGTACTGCTCGTTGGGCAGCAACTTGGCCTGTACATCCTCGGGCAACTTCAGGTGTTCGGCTCGGATCGGCCGGGCATGGCCGCGGGCGAGGTTGATCTGGCCAGCGTCGCTGAAGATATATTCACGGGCAAGTTTCGCCGCATTGGGGTGCTTGGCGTACTTGTTGATCAGTGTGGTGTAGCCGGAAATCACCGAGCCGTCGGAGGGGATCAGCACTTCAAAGCGCTTGGGGTCGATCTGCTCGCGGTAGCTTAGGCCGTTGAAGTCCCAGACTACGCCCACTTCCACCTCGCCTTTTTCCAGGGTCTGTATGGTCGGGTTGGCCAGCGATAGCCGCCCTTGCTGGGCCAGTTTTGTGAACAGCGCCAGGCCCGGCGCCAGGTTGCTCTCGTCGCCGTTATAGGCCATGGCGGCGGCGAGCACACCGTTGGCCGCCTGGGCAGCGGTGCTGACGTCACCGATGGCGACCTTGTAGGTGCCCTTTTCCAGGTCGTGCCAGCTCTTCGGGGTGTCGGCATCCTTGACGAGGTCTTTGTTGATGATGAAGGCGATGGTGCCGGTGTAGGCCAGCATCCAGTGGCCGTCCTTGTCCTTGGCCCATGCCGGCACCTGGTCGAAGGTGCTGGGGATGTAGGGTTGGGTCACGCCCTTGGCCTTGGCGATCGGGCCGAAGGCGGCGCCTACGTCGCCGATGTCGGCGCTGGCGTTGTCTTTCTCGGCGTCGAACTTGGCGATCTCCTGTGCCGAGCTCATGTCGGTGTCGACGTGCTTGAGGCCGTATAGACGCGCCAGGTCGTCCCAGGTGCCTTTCCAGTTGGCCCAGCTGTCGGGCATGCCTACGCTGTTGACCTGGCCTTCTTTTTTCGCATCGCTCTCCAGCGCCGAGAGGTCAGCGGCCATGGCCAGTGGAGAAAGTGCGAGGGTGGAACCGAACAGTGCAGCCAACAAGCGCTTATTCATTCGTTGCTCCTGGTGAAAGGTCGTGAACCGGCGGACATCTAGTTGAAATATAGCCGCCGGCTCTAAACCTAGGAGCGTAATGTGACGTTTGCGTTACCGGCGCCCCACCCACACGGTTTGCACGTTGCAAAATTCATGAACGCCGTAGCTGGAGAGCTCGCGCCCATAGCCGCTTTGCTTCACCCCACCGACCACAATGCGCGGGTCGGAGGCGGCGTTGCCGTTGATGAATACCCCACCGGTCTCCAGGCGCGCGGCCAATGCCTCGGTAGCCGGTTCGGCCGGCCCCCAGACCGTGGCGCATAGGCCGAAGTCGCTGTCGTTGGCCAGCTCCAGCGCATGCTCGGCATCACGGGCGCTGATCAATGCCGCTACCGGGCCGAACAGTTCCTGGCGGAAGGCGACCATGTGCGGCTGCACATTGCCCAGCACCGTCGGGGCGTAGTAGTTGCCCACACCCGGCAACGGCTCGCCGCCCAGCAAGAGGCTGGCGCCCTGTTCCAGCGAGGCACTGACCTGGCCATGCAGCTCGTCACGGAGGTCGTAGCGCGCCATGGGGCCGATGTAGTGTTCTTCGGCAGTCGGGTCACCGACCTTGAGTGCCCGCACCGCTTCCAGGAATTTGGCCTGGAAGGCCTCGGCGATGTTCTGCTCGACGATCAAGCGCTTGGCCGCCATGCACACTTGGCCGGTGTTCTGGTAGCGGCCGACCACAGCCGATTGCACGGCAGCGTCCAGGTCGCAGCCTTCGAGCACGATGAACGGGTCGCTGCCGCCGAGTTCGAGAATGCATTTTTTCAACACAGCGCCGGCCTGCGCGGCAATGGCTGCCCCGGCCCGGCCGCTGCCGGTGACCGCCACCGCCGCGATACGCGGGTCGGCAATGGCGCGGGAGACCCCGGCCGGCTCCACGTTGATCACTTCGAAGGCACCAGCGGGTAGGTCGGTGTGCTCAAACACTTCCCTCAGCAGGTAGGCGCTGCCCATCACATTGGGCGCGTGTTTGAGCATATAGGCGTTGCCGGCCAGCAGCATCGGCACTGCCCCGCGCAGCACTTGCCACAGGGGGAAGTTCCACGGCATCACGGCCAGCACGGTGCCCAGCGGGCGAAACTCCAACCAGGCGCGCTGGCCCGCCACCGGTGCCGGTTGCGGGGCGAGAAAGGCTGGGCCGTGCTCGGCGTACCACTGGCTCATGGCCGCGCACTTCTGCACCTCGGCGCGGGCCTGGGCGATGGGTTTGCCCATTTCAGCGGTGATCATCTGCGCCAGCGGCTCCAGCCGTGCAAGCAGGGCCTGGGCCAGTTGCTGCAATACCTGAACGCGCTGGGCGAGCGGGGTGCGCGCCCACTGGCGTTGGGCTGCTGCGGTGCCGGCCAGGGCGGTGTCTAGCTGGGCGTCGCTTTCGAACGGATAACGAGCAAGTTCCTCACCGCTGTGGGGGTTGCGGGAGATAGCGTGGGCAGTCATGGCGAGCCTCCTCTGTGGCAATGAAACAAGGCTACGACCCCTTGAGGTGTCAGTGTTACTGAATAATACTGAGCGAAATATTCTTTCAGGGAGAATCTCTGGCCGTGGACCTTTCGCAGCTCGAAATCTTTCAGGCGGTTGCCGACAGCGGCAGCGTCAACGGCGCGGCCGAGCGCCTGCACCGCGTGCCATCGAACGTGACGACGCGGCTCAAGCAGCTGGAAGCTGAATTGGGCAATGACCTGTTCATCCGCGAGAAAATGCGCTTGCGCTTGTCGCCAGCAGGTGCGGGCTTTCTTGATTACACCCGGCGCATCCTGGCGCTGGTGGAAGAAGCGCGGCTATCGGTGAACGGGCAAGAGCCCATGGGCGTGCTAGCCCTTGGTGCGCTGGAGAGCATTGCCGCAGTGCGCATGCCCCCGGTGCTGGCCACCTTTCACCAGCGCCACCCCAAGGTTGAGCTGGACCTCTCTACCGGCCCTTCCGGCGAGTTGCTCGACGCAGTGATTGCAGGGCGCATGGCCGGTGCTTTCGTCGACGGCCCGGTGCATCACCCGGCGCTGGAAGGCTGCGCAGTGTTCGAGGAGAACCTGGTGTTGATCTCGGCACTGGAGCACCCGCCGATTCGCCGCGCCAGCGAGGTGAATGGCCGCAACATCTACGCCTTTCGAGCCAACTGCTCGTACCGGCGGCTGTTCGAGGAATGGTTCATGCGCGACCAGGCCACCCCTGGTCGGATCTTCGAGATGGAGAGCTACCACGGCATGGTCGCCTGCGTATCGGCCGGCTCCGGCCTTGCGCTGGTGCCGCGCAGCCTGCTGGAGACGCTACCTGCTCAGGCCTCGGTGCAAGTGCATGATGTGGGCGGCGCCTTCTGCGGTATTCCCATCTGCCTGGTATGGCGCCGGGGCCTGCAGACCCCGGCGCTCAATGCGCTGGTCGCCTTGCTCAGCCCTTGAACACCAGGGCCAGGCCGCCCAGCACGCCGGCCATGCCCAGTAGCGCCAGCCCGCCTAGGGCATTGCCCAGCACCAGCCAGTCCAGCAGAGCCGTGACCACGGGCACGAGATAGAACAGGCTGGTCACGTTGACCAGGTTGCCACTGCCGATCATGCGGTAGAGCAGCAGCTGCGCGCCCACCGAAATGGCCAGGCCCAGCCACAGCATCGGAACGATGAAGCCGGCTACCCATTCAACGTGGAAGGGTTTGAACGGCACGCAGGCCAGGCACATCACCAGGCTGACGGCGTATTGCAGCGGCAGCACCTGGGTGGGGGGCAGTGCCTGGCGCTTTTGCAGGATCGCGCCGCCGGTCATGCAGGCCAGCGCCAGCAAGGCGAAAGCCACGCCCGGCAGCGACAGCTGCGCCTTGAGCAGCCCTTGCAGCACCACCAAGGCCAGGCCTGCCAGCGCGAGCGACAGCCCCAGCCAACGCAGGCCTGAGGCGCGCCGCTCCATCAGCAACAGCGTAAGCATCGGCTGCACGCCCAACACCGTGGCCAGCACCCCAGGGGTGATACCGTGCTCCAGCGCCAGGAAGTAGCACAGCGAATAGCCGCCGATCAGCAAGGCGCCCGTGCGCGCCACCTGCCAGCGTTGGCCTTTGGGCGGAAACCCGGTGCGATAGAACAGCGCAAGCAGCGCCAGGCCCAGCAGGGCGGCGGTGAAGCGGAAGGTGAGGATGGCAAACGCTGAGCTGTGGTCCAGGCCCCAACGCGAGAAGATTGCCGCGCTGCCCCACAGCAGCACGAACAGGGCGGTAGGGCCCCAGGTGTGGAAATAGGAACGCATGTGATACCTGCTTTGAAATCGTCCAGCGACACCCGCGCGCGGTCGAACCGCCCCGGTTCAGAGGCAGGCGCGCGGGAACGAAGAAAGGGTCAGCGGCCCGAAACGGGCGGCGCTACTGCGGCTACGGCCACAACAGCGCACTGAACGACCACGATCGGCTGGGCGTTGGCAGGCATTGAGAAGGGTTTCCGGAGAAAAGTGATGTGCCGGGACTGTACGTCAGAAACCGCAGCCCAGGCAAGGTCCTCAATCAGCCAGGTGTATGCCGAAGCCGCCTGCCCCCGGCTTGTGCTCGGGCTTGAGTTCAAGGGCGGGAATGGCGTAGTCGCCGCCGTTCTGCCGGCGGTAGGGAATGGGTGGGCTACTGAACAGGCCGGCCATGCGCTCAGCCAGTTGCGCCTCGATCTGCGCGAAGCGAGCCTCATCCACGCGGCTGGTGCGGTGCACCAGAAACGGTGGCAGCACCTCGAAGCCTGGGTAGTGCAAAACGCCGTGGTGGATCGGGAACAGCAACTCATCGATCGGCCCGTTGATGCCGCGCGGGCTGTAATGGCTCTCCCAACCGCCGGTGGTGACCATCAGCATGGCGCGCTTGCCGGCCATCCGACCTTCGCCATAACGGTCGCCCCAATGCTGGTCTGAATGCTCCCCCACGCCGTAGGCAAAACCATAGGCGTAGACCCGCTCAACCCAGCCTTTGAGAATCGCTGGCAGGCTGAACCACCACAAAGGAAATTGAAGGATAAGCGCGTCGGCCCAGTCGAGCTTGGCCTGTTCGGCGGTGATCTGTGAATGCTGCTCGCCGCTTTTAAGGCCTTCGAGAGACGCAAGCGAGGGGTCGAAGGGGCCATCGCCAGGCGGGAAGTCCTCGGCATCGAGGGTGGCTTTGAAGCCCATCGCGTAGAGGTCACTGACCTGCACGCTGTGGCCGGCCGCTTCCAACTGCCGCACGGCGCAGCGCAGCAAGGCGCCATTGAGCGACTGAGGTTCGGGGTGGGCGAAAACGATCAAAACATTCATCAGGCAAACTCCCTTGGCAAAGATCCCGCACAGGGTGCCAAGCATGCTTATATAGCGGAAATGAATGGCGGAAATTCCAGGCATAAACATGGCTGATCTCGCGCGGCTTGACCTCAACCTGCTGCTTACCCTCGATGTGCTGCTCGAGACCTTGAACGTCACCCGCGCCGCCGAGCGCCTGAACCTGTCGCAGCCGGCGGTGAGCGTGCAATTGGCCCGGCTTCGCGAATATTTTGGCGACCCCTTGCTGCTGCCCGGGCCTCGTGGCGTTCGCCCAACGGCTCGCGCATTGGCTTTGGCCGAGCCCTTACGCGCAGCACTGGAGGCGTTGGGCCAGGCAGTGGCGCCCAGTGCGCCGTTCGACCCGGCCAGTGCGACGCTGACCTGGAAGGTGGCCGCGACCGACTATGGCGAAACCTGCCTCGTGCTGCCTGCCCTTGCCCGGTTGCGTCAGCAGGCGCCTGGCACGCGCCTGGCAGTGCTGGAGCTCAACCCACCGCGCCTGGCTCAGGCGGCCGAGCAGGGCCTGCTGGACCTGGCCTTTCATACCCGCGAAGGTTCGCCCCCCGGCTTGCATTGCCGCTCGCTGTTTCACGAGCGCTATGTGCTGGCTGGCCGCGCAGGCCACCCGGCCCTGGCCGGCGGCCTGACCTTGCAAGGGTTCGCTGAGCTGGAACAGGCGATCGTCTCGCCCGATGGGGGTGGCTTTGCCGGGGTGACTGACGAAGTGCTGGCCAGCCATGGCTTGCAACGCCGGGTCGTGTTGTCGGTGCCGCATTTTCTGTTTCTGCGCGCCGCGCTGATGCACACCGACTTGGTGGCCATGGTGCCATTGCGCCTGGTGCAGGGCGAGCCAGGCCTGGCACTGGCCGAGCCACCTTTGCCAGTGCCAGGTTACGAGATGGTGATGCTGTGGCCCGAGCGGCTACATCGAGATGGTGCTCATCGCTGGCTGCGCGAATGCATCCTGGCCGGGTTGCCGTAATGCACATAGACGACGGCCGCCTTGCGGCGGCCGTGTGCGAGAACAGCGCGGCTCAGACGAAACGTTGGCCGGCCTTGCCGCGGGGCAGGCGGCTCCCGGTGCCGCCCAGGCGTTCGCCCCAGGCCGCGGCCACACTGAAGCCACCGTTGCGGGCTGGGCGCACCGCAGCGGGCGCAGGTGCAGGTGCAGCTACAGGAGCGGCCTTAGGTTTGCGCAAGTCGGCCAGCGACGGCGTGGCTTTCTTTGCAGGTGCTGCATCTTGCGGCTTGCTCAGCGAGCGTTGGCAGCTCTTGCAAGACACGTCGGTGGCACTGGCGCTGGCGCTCAGGGTGGCGCTGCTGCGCCCGCAAGCGCTGTCCTGGCCGTTGGTTGAGTAGTGGATGACCAAACCGTGAATCTCCAAGGCATTGAAACGGCGCGCATTTTTACATATTTCGCCGCCATTGGCAGACCGCTCAGCGTGTGATGCGAATAATCTGCCGGGCGACGAACGCGCCAGTGAGAATGACCGCGAACAAACGCAACGTCTGCATGGCAAGCACCAACCCGACATCGGCGTGCACGTCTACCGCGATGATCGCCATCGAATCCAGCCCGCCAGGGCTGGTGGCCAGGTACATGGAGAGAAAGTCCGTGCCCATCCAGTACGCCAGCACCCAAGCCAGCGCCGCGCACAGCAGCACCAGCGCCATGGAGCCAGCGAGCATGGCCGGCAGCCGGCGCCATACATAAGCCACCGTGGCGCGGTCGAAACGCAGGCCGATGTAGCAGCCAATGACGCCGTAGGCCAGCGACAGCAACCAGCCCGGCAGGCTCACCGGCAGTACGCCGGCCAGTTGCAGGCCGCCGCCGATCACCATCGGCACCAGCAATGCGCCGGCCGGCACCCAGTTGCCCAACGCGACACCCACCCCCAGCACGGCCAGGTTAGCCAGCAATACCCCTATATGCGGGGCGGCTACCGCCATCGCTGCACTGTGGCTTTCACTGCCGCCGCCGTTCACGCCGAGCCAGTGGCTGATCAGCGCGCCGGCCATCACCACGCACACCACCCGCACGTATTGCATGGTGGCGACCACGCGCGGGTCGGCGCCGTGGTCCTCGGCCATGGCAACCATCGCCGAAGCCGCCCCTGGGGAGGTACCCCATGCCGCCGTGCTACCCGGGATCCCGCCCAGGCGCACCATGCCCAGCGCCACCACCACGCTGAGCACGGTCGTTACGACGGTGGCCGCGAGCATGGCCGGCCACACATCGGCCACCGCGCCAAGCACGGCCCAGGTCATCGAGTGGGCTACGAGCAAGCCCACACACCCTTGGCTCAGGCGAAATGCCTGGCGCGGTAGGCGCAGGTCGATGCCGCCGACACCAAAGGCAATCGCCACCAGCATGGGGCCGACGAATTGCCCAGCAGGGAGGTTAAGGTGGTTGAGCAGTTGACCAGCACTTGCGGCCAGCACGATGAGGGCGAACCAGCGCAAGCTGCTGGGCCAGGTACCAAGGGAAAGCGATACGGCGGGGGGCAAGGGCGTCTCCGAGCGTGGGTAAGGTCAGGGGGCCAGGCTTGGGAGCAATTATCCGAGGGTGAAACGATTCGGTCTATTTGCAAAAAGGAATGGATTGATCGATTTCGGGAATAGGTTTTCGGCAGTACCGTGAAGGCGCTTCTGCGTGTGGCGTGCTCGCTGGGCGCAGCGACGGGCGAATCACCCGGCTGGGCAAGCCCGCCCGCAGGGCGCAGTCAGGGCCGGCGGTTTGAAGTCGCGCCTCGAAACGACCGGCCTGGGCAATGATATCGACATCCCCCGCGGCCCTGGGCTGAGCTGCGGTGTTCTAGGTGCCCGAGGCGCCCGACTCTGCCGGGCGCCTACCCAGGCTTTGCAGCTCTGGATCACTCACGGGGCAAACGGCAATACCCGCTTGTGCTGGGTCTTGTCATACGTGCGCACGATGATGTCATACGCTTCCTGGCTCACCGCCTTACCCTGCAGGAAGGCATCGATCTGCGCGTAGCTCACACCGTGGGCGTGCTCATCCGGCTTGCCGGGGTTGAGCTCCTCCAGGTCAGCGGTAGGCACCTTCATCACCAGGCTTTCCGGCCCGCCAAGGAACTGCGCGATCGCCCGTACCTGGTGCTTCACCAGCCCGCTGAGCGGTGCCAGGTCACAGGCCCCGTCGCCGAACTTGGTGAAAAAGCCCATCACTGCCTCGGCCGCGTGGTCAGTGCCGATCACCAGGCCGTCGTAGGCGTTGGCGATGGTGTACTGGGCGACCATGCGGATGCGCGCCTTGGTATTGCCCATTACGAAATCACGCCGGGCTGGGGTCAGGCCCTCGAGAGGGCTCACGGTATCGGCCAGGCCTTTGACGGCGCCTGCGATGTTCACCGTCGCTTCTTCGTCGGCCGCCACGAAGCGCATGGCGGCAGCAGCATCTGCTTCGTCGTGCTGCACGCCATGAGGCAGGCGCACAGCGACGAAACGGTAGGCGTTGTCACCGGTCTCCTTGCGTAGTTCCTCGACGCTCAGCTGCGCCAGGCGCCCGGCGGTAGAGGAGTCAACACCTCCGCTGATGCCCAGCACCAGTACTTTGAGCCCGGAGGCCTTGAGGGTGTTCTTGATGAAGGCCTTGCGCCGGTCCACTTCGGCGGCCAGGGCAGCCTGGTCTTTGAACGGCGGGATGACATCCAGTGCGGCGGCGATTTCGGCTTGGCGGTTGCTCATGTCGGTCTCCTTGAAGGTCAGACGCGGAAAACGTGTTTGAGGTAGGCAACGAAGTTTTCGTCGCGGCATTGAGTCTTGCCGGGGCTGTCGGAAATCTTCGCCACCGGTTGGCCGTTGCAGGCCGTCATCTTGATCACGATGTTCAAAGGCTTCACCCCCGGAATGTCGCAGGTCAGGTTGGTGCCGATCCCGAAGCTTACATTGATCCGCTGATGCAGTGCGCGATAGAGCCCCAGCGCCTTCTCAAGGTTCAGCCCGTCGGAGAACACCAGTGTTTTGCTCAGCGGGTCGATGCCCAGCTTTTCATAGTGGGCAATGGCTTTTTCTGCCCACTGCAGCGGGTCTCCGGAGTCATGGCGCAGGCCGTCGAAAAGCTTGGCGAAGAACAGGTCGAAGTCGTTCAAGAAGGCATCCATGGTGATGCAGTCGGTCAAGGCGATACCGAGCAACCCACGGTATTCACGCACCCAGCAGTCCAGGGCGGCGTTCTGGCTGTCGATCAGCCGCGGGCCTAATTGCTGGTGGGCCATCAGCCATTCGTGGGCCATGGTGCCGAGCGGCCGGACGTCCAGCTCGCGGGCCAGGTGCACGTTGCTGGTGCCGACGAAGCGGCCGGGGAAGTCGTGCTTGAGCACATTGACCATCTCTTCCTGCACCCGGTACGAGAAGCGCCGGCGGGTCCCGAAATCGGCCACCTGAAAGCCCGCCAGCTCCGCTTCGCTCGCCTCGCCGCGCAGCCAGTCGAGCTTGCTGTACAGGCGCTCGCGTACCTGTTCGATCACCACCTCCCGGTGCACGTAGCGGTTGCGCACCTCGCTGATGATCGCCAGCAACGGCACTTCATAGAGAATGACGTGCAGCCAGGGCCCACGCAGGCGCACGCAGAGCTGGCCGTCCTCGACGCTGGTGTGCACGTAGCGCAGGTTGAAGCGGAACAGGCTGAGGAAGCGGATGAAGTCCGGTTTTACGAACGGGATTTTCTCCAGCCAGGCCAATTGGTCTGGAGTGACACTGAGCTCGGCCAGCCGCTCGATCTGGTAACGGATCTCGGCCAGGTAAGGCGTGAGGTCCTCGGCATTCCGGCAACGAAACTCCCACTCCACCTCGGCGTTGGGGTAGTTGTGCAGCACGGCCTGCATCATGGTGAGCTTGTAGAAGTCGGTATCGAGCAGGTTTTGCACGATGCGGTCGGCGAATACGCTCTCGGACATGTTCATTGCTCCTTGCGGTCAAGGGTTGCGTCCAGTTCCTGGGCGCTGGCACAGAGGGTGATGCCGGCGGCACGCATCTGGGTGCAGGCTGCATCGGCGGTGTCTTGGGCGATGGCGCGGCAGGCGGGCAGGTACACCAGCACCTCAAAGCCTGCGCGGCGCAGTTGCAAGGCGGTCGTTTTCACGCAGTAGTCCAGCGCCAGCCCGCCCACCAGTACAGTGCTCACGCCCTGGGCCCGAAGGTACTCGATGGCGCCGGTGCTGCGATGCTCGGCCAGGTCGTGATAACAGGCGCCGTAGGGGTGCAGGCCAGGCTCTACGCCTTTCCACACGAAGTAGTCGTAGGCCAGCGGCTCGGGCAGCTCATCGAGCAGCTCGAAGCCAGAAGTGCCCGGCACGCAGTGGCTCACCCAGGTGAGGTCAGCATCAGGCAGCGCCAGAGGCTGCAGCATTTCGGCGTGAGAGCCGACCACCCAGGGGGCGGTCGGCGAGTGGGCATCTTTACTGCCCAGGCGCAACTGCGCGCGGCTTGCGAGCAGGTTGAGTTCAGCGCCGATCAAGTGGCCCTCCGGCACCGGCAGCTCAGCGGGGCATAGGGGCGTGAAGCCTTTTTGCGCGTCGACGTCGAAACTGGCGATGGTCATGGGAGCTCTCCGCTGTGAATGGGGTAGACACATATTTCACCTGATGTAATATGTAGTCAAGTTATTTCTGAAACGAGGTCGCGATGAGCGATGCACTGATACTGGCAGGGGTCGACATCGTAGCCCTGCGCCTGTCGCCTACTGGGCTGGAGCTGCTGTTGATCCGCCGTGCCCATGCCCCCTTCGCCGGGCAATGGGCCTTGCCTGGCGTACTGGTCAATGGCCGGTGCGCCGACCCCAGCCTGGAAGCCGCCGCGGCTCGCGCCCTTGAGGAGAAAGCGCGGGTGCAGCCGCAGTACCTGGAACAGGTGGCCACGGTCGGCAACGGTGAACGCGACCCGCGCGGCTGGACGATGAGCAGCGTGTACCTGGCACTGCTCACGCCCGATGCCCAAGTGCAAGGGCAGGACCTGGCGTTCTTTCCACTCAGCGCTTTGCCTGTGCTGCCTTTCGATCACGATGAATTGGTGCTGCGTGCGCGGGAGCGTTTGAGCAGCAAGGCCGTTTACAGTTCCTTGCCGCTGCTGCTGCTGGCGCCCTGTTTTACCGTCACCGAGGCATTGGCTGGGTTCGAGGCGGTGCTGGGTTCTGCGGTGCAGCACACCAGCCTGCGCAAGCGCCTGGAGCGGATGAAACAGGAAGGTTGGGTGCGCGAGACGGGCGAGAAGCGCTACCCGAAAATGGGCCGGCCGCAGCAGGTGCTGGAGCGGGCCAACAATGAGGTGTTCTTGTTCGATCGCAGCGTGTTGGCTTGAAAGCCTGGGCCGGCTCATCCACCCGCGGTGGAGCAGGTAAGCCGGCGCCGGGTCAGAAATCCACGGTGCCGGAGAACTTCACCAGCCGCGGCTCGCCTTGGGTCAGGTAGCCGCCATTGGCCGATGCCCAGTAGTTCTTGTTGGTGAGGTTCTCCACGTTCATGCGCAGAGTCACATCCTTGTGCGACACCTTGAAGCGGTAGCGGGCGCCGGCGTCGAAGCGGTTCCAGGCGGGCAGCTTAAGGGTGTTGGCCTGGTCGGCGTACTGGGTGCCGGTGCGCAAGGCGCGGGCGCTGAGGGCTACGCCGGGCAGGCCGGGTACGTCCCAGTCAACGCTGGCGTTGAGCTGGAAGGTGGGTACGCCGATTGCCTCATTGCCGTCGTAACGGCCGCCTTGAGTGTCCTCGACCTCCGAGGTCATGCGAGTGCCACCGGCGATCACCCGCAAGCCTTCGATGGGTTCGCCGAACAGGCTGAGCTCGATGCCCTTGTTCACCTGCATACCGTTCTGCACGAAGGTATTGCCCTCCAGGTAGCCATCGGTGGGCCGTTCGATACGGAAAGCACTCAGGTCCGCACCGTAATTGCCCATGTCCAGCTTGATGCCGGCCTCCATCTGCTTGGTGCGGCCCGGCGGAAAGGTTTCGCCCGGATTGGTGATACCAGCGCCCGACGCCGTTGAGCCCTTGGCCAAACCTTCGATGCGGTTGGCGTACAGCGACAGCGTGTCGGTGGCCTTGTAGACGATGCCATATACCGGCGTAGTGATTGCTTTGTCGTAAAGCGCTGTGCGGCTGCCATCGGTAACGGGGCCGTCGTAGCTGTAGCTCTGGACGCGCAGTTGCTGGCGGCGCAGGCCGTAGGTAAGCAGCAGGCGATCGTCGAACAGGCCAAGGGTGTCGGAGAGCGCCAGGCCTCGGTTGAGGGTTTTACCGGTAACGCCAGGGTCGCCCATGTCACCGCCTTGCGACGAGACTTCAGTGGGCTTGGCCAGCACGGGCGTGCCGTAGAGGTTGGTATTGCCTGCCGTGGAGCGGTAGAAGGTGTAGGCGTTTTCCTGCTGCGCCCAGAGTGCAGTGGCGCCCAGCGCGATCTGGTGGCTCACCGGCCCGGTCTGTAGCCGGCCATTGAGGCCGGCGGCGAAGCTGGTGTTGTCTTCGTTGTGTGGAATTTCGGAACCCGTGATGGTCGCAGCACCGCTGTTGCCTACCAGCACCGGCGTGCCGTAGAAGCCGGTTTCCCGCGTGTGCTTGGCGCCGCCGGCCACATACGCCGTCCAGTTCTCGCTGAGGTCCCACTCGCCGCGCAGCATGCCGAAGGTGTCTTCGGTCTCGGCGTATGTCCACGGCTGGCCATAGTTATGATCAGCATCCGGCGCTGTCGGGATCCCCGTTGCAGTGCCCAGCCGCACACTGTTGCGCAAATGATTGATCCGCTGCTTCTGATACCCGAAATCGGTCGAAAGCCGCACGCCGTCGCCCCGGTAATCCAGCCCCGCCACGAACAGCTTGGTGCGCTGGTCCTGATCGTCGATGGCCGTTTCCCCCTCTCGCTGCGACAGGTTCAGCCGAGCACCGAAGCGGTTGTCTTCGCCGAAGCGCTGGCCCAGGTCCAGGTGCTCGCCGATGCGACCATCGGTGCTGATGTCCTGGGTGTAGCGGCGGGTAGGGGTGTCACCGGCGCGCTTGGGCTGCAGGTTCACGTTGCCGCCCAGGCCGGTGCCAGTGGGGGAGGCGCCGTTGAGGAAGGCGCTGGGGCCTTTGAAGACCTC
This sequence comes from Pseudomonas sp. URIL14HWK12:I12, assembly GCF_003097135.1. Lineage (GTDB taxonomy): Bacteria > Pseudomonadota > Gammaproteobacteria > Pseudomonadales > Pseudomonadaceae > Aquipseudomonas. Next base: position 1,292,533 of record NZ_QEQL01000001.1, on the reverse strand, counting down.
CACCCGCTCGATGGCATCGGTGGAAAGAATCTGCCGCGGCAGCACACCGTACAGCCCGTTGTAGGCGATGTCGTCACCGGCCAGCGGCAGGCCACGGATGACGAAAAGCTGCGATTGGTTGCCATAGCCGAACGCTTGGCGCACCGACGGGTCGTTGGCCAGCACATCGCCCACGTCCTCGGCCTGTTGGTCTTCGATCAGCTTGGCGGTGTAGCTGTTCAGGGTGAAGGGCACGTCGTGCACGTCCTGATTGCCCAATACGCCCATCTGCCCGCCCCGCGCGACCTGGCCGCCACCATAGGTCTCGGGCATCGGGTTGGCCGCGGGCCTGAGCGCCGTGCCGCTGATGTCGGTGGCGCCGAGCTCGATCACCGGTTCGGCAGCGTGGGCCATGAGCGAGAAGGAACAGCACAGTGCCAGGGCTGTGGGGCGGGATGGGAATGCGCGAGCCATGAATGAATGCACCTGATAGCGGTGGAGGGGCAGTGAATGGCTGGCTAGGCTATCAGGTGAAAATGCAAATTAGTATTGTTTGGGTTATCTTTCTGAGGTTACCGTGCTTTTTAGCGTATTGCTGGATGAACAGGGCAGCCCGCTGCCAGGCTGCCCTGTTCGGTGGATCAAACCGCGTGGTCAGCCACAGTGGCCGTCGCCACACCCAACACCTCTATTGCATCATCGGCCACCGCCGTTCGGGCGAAGCCTATGTTGGCCTCCGACAAGTTGCTCGTCTGGTCGCCCGACAGCGCGATCTGGAAGAACCGGCCCTGGCCATCACCCTCCAGGTCACGCACGTAGGTGCGGTCCAGCGCGGCGTTGTAGTCGATCTTCAAGGTGCCATTGAAACCATTGCCGATGCCGGTGTAGCCCAGGTCACGCACCTGCAGGCTGTCGGTGCCGGTGTCGAAGTCGGTGATCAGGTCCGAATGGCTCTTGTCGGCAGTGCGGTAGCTGTCTTCCACGCTGTGGTAAACGAAGGTATCGCGGCCAGTCCCCCCGGTCAGGCGGTCGGCGCCGAGCCCGCCGGTGATGTAGTCACCGTTAGCGCCCCCTACTACCACGTCGTTGCCGGCGCCTGCGTCGATGTACTGCCAGGCGTTGGAGCCGATGATCGTGTCGCTGCGGTCGGTGCCGGTGATATACACCGGCTCGTTGCTGTAGGGGGTGGTCACATGGTCAGTGGCCGGCGCGCCGAAACGAATGCTGTTCGGGCTCAGGTCCAGCAGGTGGTTGCCCTTGAGCGCGACCTGGAAATGGTTGCCGGCTTCGTCCTGCTCCCAGGCGCTCAGGCGGGTTACGTCATGGCGGCTGTCGTAGCTGACCGCAAGGGTTGCCCCTCGGCCGTCGCCAAGGCCGGTGAAACCCAGCGCGCTCACATCGATCAGGTCGCCGTCGGCGGCGTTGAAATCCACGATCAGATCCCGGCCGATGCTCTTGCCCGCGGCGTCGACCTGGCTGTCGCTTAGCCGGCTGTACACGAAGGTATCTGCGCCGGCATCGCCCACCAAGCGGTCTGCACCCTTGCCGCCTTCGAGGCGGTCGTCGCTGCCACGGCCGTAGAGGGCGTCGTCGCCATCCCCGCCCAGCAGAGTGTCGCGGCCTTGGGTGGTGCCGTGCAGAGTGTCGTCACCCGCCGTGCCCTGCACGATCGGCAGAAAGTTGGCATCGGTCAGGGTGCTGCGGTAATCGCCCTTGAGCATCAGCGCGAAATGCTGGCCCTGGGCATTGGCGTCGAAGTTCTCCAGGTACGTCAGGTTCTGGCTGGCGTCGTAGCGCAGCGCCACAGTGCCCTGGTGGCCATCACCCAGCCCGGTGAGCCCGAGTGACGTGAGGTCGAGGCTGTCGTGGCGCACGTCGAAGTCGCCGAGGGTGTCGGCCCATTGGCCGCTGGCACTGCGATAGCTGTCGCCGATGGAGGTGAAACGGAAGGTGTCGTCGCCCTTGCCGCTAATCAGCTGGTCGGCCCCTGCGCCGCCGACCAGGGTGTCATCGAGCGCGCCACCGTACAGCGTGTCGTTGCCGGCACCGCCGTAGACCTCATGGTTGTAGGCGCCTTCACCCGTGCTGATCCTGTCATCGCCGGTCGAGCCATAGCTCACCTGTGTGTGAGTGTTGTCGAAGGCTGCGCTGGTGCCGCCTAGCAGCTGCGTGCCCGTTTCATAAGTGCTGCTGATGAGGTTGCCACCGACGATGTTGGCGTCGCTGCCGCCGCGTTCCTCCACGGCCTGGCCCTTGGTCGCCCCGTTGGCGCCGTCGGTTTGCCCGCCGAAGCGGTTGCCCTCGATACGGGTGCCGTGGCTGTCGGCCAGCACCAGCTCGGCCGAGGCGGTGGACTGCGCGTTGCCGCTGATGGAGCTGGCGGTGATCTGGGTGCCTTCTGCGTTTTGCAGGCTCACACCGGCCCGGTCGTTATCCTCAGCGAGCAGGTGGTCGAGCACCACGCCGGTGGCATTTTCGACCCGCACGCCGTCCTGAAAGTTACCCGAAGCGCTGCTGGCGACCAGCGTCGGCGCGTTGCCCTGCGCATCGCCGCGCAGCACAAAGCCGTTGCCGAAGTTGGACAGGCTCACGATGCCGGCAAGCTCGACGGGGCCGGTTACCCGCACGCCATCGCCGCCGTTGTCGCTGAAACTGCTGTCACTGATGCGGCTGTTCACCAGCCCTTCGGCGATCACGCCACCGCGCTGGCTGCCCAAAGAGTCGGCATTGCTCAACGTGACCTCGCTGCCCTGCGCGCGCAGGTCGAAGCCGATGCCAGTGGTATTGGCGATGCTCACGTTATGCAGCGTGGCCTTTACCCCATCGCCCACCGCCCAGCCATTGACCACACCCGTAGGCAGGCCGGCGTCGATCCCGAGGTTGAACGCCGACGTGTTGTCGCCGCTCAGGCGTACGATAGCGTCGATGTCGCCGGTGGAATGCTCGGTGTCCAGCCACAAGCGCGTCTGGTAGGGGTCCTGGCCGGCCAGGGTGACGTTGGCCTTTACATCCAGCACCACGCCACCGCCCTGCTTGCTCAGCACGTAGTCGCCCGTGGGCACGTACACCGTACCGCCCCCCGCAGCCGCCGCTGCGTCGATGGCAGCCTGGATGGCCTGGGTATCGTCGGTGGCCCAATCGCCTGCCGCGCCGTAGTCCTTAACGTTGAATATCTGTGCCATGGGTGGCTTCCAGTAGGTGGGAACAGAGAGTGCGTGCCAGCACTGGCCGGGGCCGATGCTGGCATGGCGACAGTTCCCCTCTAAAGACGACGACAGCGGGAGGGTCGCTGGGATATGGAGTGCGGCAAGGAGAAAAGTTCCAAGTGCAAACGCCGCTTTGGGCTGGCCGGTTCAGTCGGCCTTCACGTTCAGCGTTTGCGGCGCGCCCAGGCTTTTCAGAAAGCCTGCTTTGGGAAGGCGGGACGCTTTGAAGCTGACGGTGGTTTCGCTGACGTCGAGGCGTTTGATCAAGTAGAACATGTCGTCGGATTCGGTGATGACGCAGCCTGTGCGGGTTTCGCTTTGATAAAACAGCGTTTGCTCGGTGCATTTCTTGATCACGTTGATGGCAGCGCGGCGGCCAGACTCCAACGGATCTTGCAGGGCAAACTTCCAGACGATGTTAGCAACCACCACGATTACAACCACTCTCGAGACCCACTTGAGCGGCAAGATGATTTCTCTCGCCCGCGCGATGATACGCGCTGGGAACCCCTTCGGTTGGTTAGGCGAAATCGTTCTGCCGGGCTTTTCGAGAAGCGCCAGTGAGATCGTGATGAATGCAGACGCACAGAACACCGTAAGCCACGCCAACAATGCGGACCCTATCCCGACACCGCCATAGGCAAGCAATACTTGGCCACTCAGGTTCAGACGGGCGACGGGGATATCGAGCGTGTTGTAAAACCTTTCCAGATACGCATAGCCGTTCAGAGTCAGAAGCCCGCCGATAACGGCGATGGTCACCGTCATGTCGATTGCGAGGAGGCGGGAGAGGGCGGGTCGCTTTTGCTGGGGTTGCAGTGTTTCGCTAGGGGGGCGATCTTGAAGTTCGGACATGGTCAGGAAGTCTTTGATGGATGTTGGCCGGCCCAGCGCAACCCCTGGCCAGCAGTGCCCACAGTAAAATCACAGGAAGCGAGGTTGGCAAGAGCATGGGCCGTCCATGAACGGCGCAGGGATAGGGCGAAACGATATCGCCGGCACCTAGGTGAGGGCCAGGCCGCACAGTGTGGTTCAGGATGGACAGTGCTGCCTCTGAAGGTCGCTCCTTGCGCTACTTGGCCCCCTCTTCATGCGCTGCGTCATAATGGCGGCGATTGTCTTGAAGGGTTTCCAGATTGCCCAGTGCCCAGGCCGCCAACGCCCGCACCGGCTCGGCCAGCGAGCGGCCCAGCGGCGTCAGTGCGTAGCTGACCTGAGGCGGCGAGGTGCCTAGCACAGTACGCTCGACCAAACCGTCGCGTTCAAGAAATCTCAGTGTGCGCGTCAGCATCTGTTGCGACACGCCGTTCACCTGGCGCCTGAGATCGTTGAAACGTTGCGGCTGGCTTTGCAGTACCACGACCACCTGCATGCTCCATTTATCGCCCACCCTGCTGAAGACTTCACTGACCTTGCTGCAGGAGCGGGTATCGGGGGAGGTAGGCATATTCATATGACTTGGTTCCAAAAATATGCGTTTTCGCCGAAAAATGCGCTGGAACATAATCCTATCAGCCGGCCAACCTGACCTGATATGAAGGAAATTATGATTCTCTATTATGCTCCTGGCGCATGCAGCCAAGCCTCTCACATTGCCCTTATCGCAGCCGCGTTGCCTCACCGCCTGATCAAGGTCGGCCGAGACAAACGCACCGAAGAGGGCTCTGATTTCAACCTTATCAACCCCAAGGGGTACACCCCCGCGCTTGATCTTGGCGACGGCACTGTCCTGACCGAAAGCCTGGCTATCCTGATCTATATCGCAGAGCAATCGGGCATGTTGCTGGCACCCAGTGGCCTTGAACGGTGGCGGGCGCTGGAAGCCACTGCGTTCATGACCAGCGAAATTCATCGGGGCTTCACGCCGTATTTTCGCAATGGTACGGCGCAGGAAAAAGACTCGGCCGCGCAAACGCTTTTCACGCTATTCGAAACGCTAGCCACCCAGCTGGGCGATAAGCAGTACCTGGTCGGCGAGCGGCTGACCATCGCTGACTGCTACTTGTTCGTCATGTTGTCTTGGGCAGCCATGATGGGCGTGGCCGTACCGTCATCGCTCAGTGACTACCGGGCCAGGATGAAAGGCGAGCCATCGATTGCGCAAGCGTTGGTGGCAGAGGGGCTCGCTTGATCAACGCGGGTCGATCAGTGCCTGTTGATGCTTGCGCTCAGACTTCCACAACCCACCCAGGGGCTGTGGGAGTCATTACTGGGGCTAGCAGCGTGGCTGCCGGTGTGCCTACTTGCCCACCGCTTCATGGCCTGTGTTTTGCCGGCCTCTCTCGATCACCTGCTACGCCGGCAGAGGAGGCGGCGCTGTCTCTGTAGTCACGCGGTGAGCACTTCATCACGCGTTTGAAAGCGTGGCTGAATGCACTGTCGGAGTCATAGCCCAGCTGTTGTGCAACCGCAGAAACGGTGGTGTGGCGGTTCGCTCGCAGCCTTCTCGCCGCCAACTGCATGCGCCAGCGCAAGGCATAGTCCAAAGGGGCAACACCGGATTTCTGCTTGAATCGCAAGGCAAAGGTCGAGCGAGACATCCCGGCAACATTGGCCAGGGCCTGGACTGTCCAGGCCCGCGCCGGGTCGGCGTGAATAGCGTGAATCGCGGCCCCAAGGCGCGGATCGGACACCGCGAGCAACCAGCTCTGTGCGCTGTTTCCTTCCTGAAACGAATACAGCCGTAGCACCTGCACCAGCATGATATGGCCCAGGTGTTGTGCCACGATCGAATGGCCCAGCGACGGATGGGTCAGCTCATGTGCCATGCGTTGCAACGCCCAATTCAGCACGTCGGCTTGGTCCGACCCCGCTCGGATGACGGCGACTGCTGGCAACCCTGCGAATAAAAGGCTGGTCTCTTCACCAAAATCAAACCGGCCGCCGATCAGGAAAAAGGCATCGGCTGTGCCGCAACGGGCGACACCGTTGACGGCATTGCAATAGACGCTATCGGAAGGAACGGCCGGGCAAGACAAGTCGCCCAGAAGGGAAAACGCACGCCTGCCCGGCAACAGGAAACAATCCCCAGCCGCCAATTGGATAGGCTGCTCAACGCCTTCCACCCTTAGCCAACACGCCCCTTCGATGATCGCGTTGAACTTCACGCCATCGGGCGGGGGAAAGTCGATAGCCCAGTCGCCACCTGCTTTCAGGCCTGCGAAAACAGCGCTATGGGTATTTAACACTGAGAGCGCTTCAGAGAGCGGGTCCATAGATATAGGACGATCTCGACAGAAAAAGGGAGTTTGTTGCATTCACGCACCGAAGTCTAATTCGGAGAATGGCCAGCGTGAGATTTCCCCTGATTCCTTTTTCATCGTCGAGGGCCACACCATGATCTGCAAGCAGTTTCCCCTTCACTCCGGGTATGGAGCAGCAACCACCGCGGCCGAGTTGCTCAAGGAGGGCGATCTCCTGAACACCACCGCCGTCGTGACCGGCGGGCACTCCGGCCTGGGCCTTGAAACAACCCGGGCTCTGGCCGCGGCGGGCGCACATGTCATCGTTGGCGCGCGGGACGTTCAAGCCGCTCGGGCAAACATCGGCGGCATTTCGAATGTCCACATCGAGCAGCTCGACCTCTCTGATCTAGCCAGCGTGCACGGCTTTACCCAGCGTTTGCTGGCCCGCGACCGGCACGTCGATATCCTGATCGGCAGTGCGGGCATCATGGCGTGCCCGGAGGGCCGTGTGGGGGCGGGCTGGGAAGCACAGTTCGCCACCAACCATCTGGGCCACTATGCCTTGGTCAATGGTTTGTGGCCTGTGCTCACAGGCGGGGCGCGGGTGGTCATGGTTTCATCGGCGGGCCATCACCAGTCGGATATCCGCTGGGGCGACGTGCAGTTCACGAAGGGCTACGACAAATGGCTGGCCTATGGGCAGTCGAAAACTGCCAATGCATTGTTTGCTGTGCACCTTGATCGGGTTGGCCAGGCGGAGGGGGTGCGTGCCTTCTCACTTCACCCCGGCAAGATTCTCACCCCGCTCCAGCGCCATCTGCCGCGTGACGAAATGATCGCTGCCGGCTGGCTGGACGCTGACGGCAACCTGGCCGACCCGACCTTCAAGACACCCGAGCAAGGCGCGGCAACGCAAGTGTGGGCGGCCACCTCCGCGCAGTTGGCCGGCCTGGGCGGTGTGTATTGTGAAGACTGCGATATCGCCTCGGTGGACGCCGGTGAGCCCCCCTCTTTTGTCGGCGTCCGGCCCTATGCCGCCGACCCCGAGCGCGCCGAACGCCTATGGGCGTTGTCTGCTCGGCTCACCGGGATCGACGCTTTTGACAGGGCATAGGCCCTTTGTCGATAAGGGTGGTTCACGCGGTGTTGCTCATCCTTCAAACGCCCCATCGAGCAATGCGATACCCAAGGCGTCGCGTTTGGCCTCGATCTCCCGATCGACCGCCCGCTTTGCGCTCACGAGCTCGATGACACACCTGCGGGGTGGCGAAATTTCAGCGCAGCGGCCTGCCAAAGCGAGATAGCTTAGCTGACCCGGCGCGCACCGCTACAATCGCAGCACCTCACCTTGAGCACCCCGCCCATGCAAACCCTGGAAAACGCCGCCTTTGCTGCCTGGCCTGCTCGCTACGAGGCCGATGTGCACGGCTGGCACCTGCGCCTGGATTCCGGCTACACCAAGCGCGCCAACTCCCTGAACCTCACCGACCGCTCGCAACCCTTGACTCACCTCCAGCTTGAGGCCATCGAGCAGCAATTCGCGGCGAGGGGGCTCAGGCCGGTGATCCGGCTGACATCGCTGCTGAATTTGCCCACCCTGGAACCTCTGTTGATCGAACGCGGCTACCGACACAGCGACGCATCGCATGTGCTGTGCCGCGCGTTGGAAGCACCCAGCGGCGAGCGCTCGCCTTCGGCCCATTTTCTGACCAGCGCAGCGCAGTGGATGCCGGCGTTTGCGCAATTGAGCGGGCAGGGCGACGAGCAGGCTCAAGCGCATCTGGCGATCCTTCAACGCATTGCGCACCCTGCTGCGTGGGCAATGTGGGAAGAGCGTGGCGTGCCTGGCTGCTGTGGGCTTGGCGTGTTGGTGGGCGAGCAACTGGGGCTGTTCGATATTGTGACGGGCGAGGCCTTCCAACGGCGCGGGCTGGCCGAGCAACTGTGCTGGGCGCTGTTGGCTTGGGGATGGGCGCACGGTGCGCGGCGCGTGTTTCTGCAGGTGGCGGCGGAAAACCAACCAGCGCTGGCGCTCTATCGAAAGTTGGGTTTCGAGTGGGGGTATGGCTACGGGTACTGGATCAAGCATTGAGGGCTCCACCTTGGCGAGGCCACGCGCTGGCCACACCTCCAAACGCTTTCGCCACCGATGCCCCATCCGGCCCGGTCATACAGCCGGGGCAGGGGGCTACCTATATTTCTCAATCGCCGCCATAGCCTCTTCCAATTTAGTACTCCCGCTCTACCTCGCTACCCTCATGGTGCTGTGTAAAACATAAAAACCGTGAGGGATTCACTATGAAAATCAGAACCTTATCGAGGTATGCGCTCGCTGCGCTCACCGTGAGCATGTCGTTGACGCATGCTGTCGCCGATACCCTGACCCGCGATAATGGCGCCCCCGTTGGCGACAATCAGAATTCGCAAACCGCCGGCCCCAACGGCCCAACGCTGTTGCAGGACGTGCAATTGCTGCAGAAGCTGCAGCGTTTCGACCGTGAGCGTATCCCTGAGCGGGTCGTGCACGCGCGCGGCACCGGTGTGCATGGCGAGTTCGTCGCTTCGAGCAACATCAGCGAGCTGAGTAAGGCCAAGGCGTTCGTGCCTGGCACCCACACGCCGGTTTTCGTGCGGTTTTCTTCGGTGGTGCACGGCAACCATTCGCCCGAGACCTTGCGAGACCCGCGCGGCTTCGCGACCAAGTTCTATACCGCCGACGGCAACTGGGACCTGGTGGGCAACAACTTCCCGACATTCTTCATTCGCGATGCCATCAAGTTTCCGGACATGGTTCACGCGTTCAAGCCAGACCCGCGCACCAACCTGGACAACGACTCGCGCCGGTTCGACTTCTTCTCCCATGTGCCGGAAGCCACCCGCACGCTTACTTTGCTCTATTCCAACGAAGGTACCCCGGCAGGTTACCGGTTCATGGACGGCAATGGCGTGCACGCTTACAAGCTGGTCAATGCCAAGGGCGAAGTGCATTACGTGAAGTTTCACTGGAAGAGCCTGCAAGGCCTGAAGAACCTGGACCCCGCGCAGGTGGTGCAAACCCAGGGCAAGGACTACGCACACATGACCCACGACCTGGTGAACGCCATCAACCAGGGCGACTTTCCCAAATGGGACCTGTACATCCAGGTGCTCAAGCCTGAAGACCTCGCCAAGTTCGACTTCGACCCGCTGGACGCTACCAAGATCTGGCCAGATGTGCCCGAGCAGAAGATCGGCCAGATGGTGTTGAACAAGAATGTCGACAACTACTTCCAGGAAACCGAGCAGGTGGCGATGGCCCCGGCCAACGTAGTGCCGGGTATCGAGCCCTCAGAAGACCGGCTGTTGCAGGGCCGCGTGTTCTCCTACGCCGATACGCAGATGTACCGCTTGGGCGCCAATGGCATGAGCCTGCCGATCAACCGCCCGCGGGTGGCGGTGAACAACGGCAACCAGGATGGCGCGCTGAACTTCGGCCACACCAACACGGGCGTGAATTACGAGCCTAGCCGGCTAAACCCGCGCCCGGCTGACGAAAGCGCCCGCTACAGCCAGATGGCCCTGAGCGGCAATACGCAGCAGGCGAAGATCCAGCGTGAGCAGAACTTCAAGCAGGCCGGTGACCTGTACCGCTCCTACTCCCCGAAAGAGCAGCAGGACCTGATCAACAGCTTCGGCGAATCGTTGGCCAGCACCGACACCGAGAGCAAGAACATCATGCTTTCGTACCTGTACAAGGCAGACCCCGCCTATGGCACGGGCGTGACCAAGGTGGCCAAAGGTGACTTGGCCAAGGTCAAGCAACTGGCCGCGAGCCTGGAAGACTGACGCGCCCGCTCACCGGCCATGCTGTAGCGGCCGGTGGGCCTTCAGGAGGGAACAGCTGATGCGAACGATCATTTCAGCGCTATTGGCGGCGCTGCTGGCTACCGCAGCGATCGCCGATCAACCGCCCGCTACTGATACCCAGCAGCAACTTCAGGCGATCTACTTCGATGCCGCTCGCCAGGGCAGCACCGAGAAGCTGAGGGCCTTTATCGACGCCCATTACAACCTCGATACCCGTGACGAGAATGGCTACACGGCATTGATTCTGGCCGCTTATCACGGGCAACAGGCGGCGGTTGAGCAACTGCTGCAGGCGGGTGCAAACCCGTGCAGCAAAGACAAACGCGGCAACACGGCCCTGATGGGGGCTATTTTCAAGGGTGAGCTGAGCATCGCTCGCCGCTTGTTGAACGCAGACTGCGCGCCGGATGAACGCAACAATGCGGGCCAGACGGCAGCGATGTATGCGGCGCTGTTTCAGCGCAAGGACATTCTCGACGCGCTGGAGGCCAAGGGAGCCGACATGGATGCCCGTGATTCGATGGGCAATGATGTGCGCTCGTTGCAGCAGGGGCAGTTCAGCCCGCCGCCGGTGAGGTGAGGCTCAAAGCGTTGCATGTCGCCCGGCAGGCTGGCCTGCCGGGTGACATGCGGTGGCCAGCAAGGGGCCGAACCCATGAAGCCGACCACCTACTTCAGCCCACCCTTTTTAAGCCGCCGATACAGCGTCCGCTCACTGATCCCGAGCTGGCGCGCCAACTCCGCCCGTGACCCGGCAAACCCCTCTAGCGGCTGCGCCGGCGGCTGGCCAAGCACGGCCGCGGGGGCCGCCACCTGGGGCAATTGCACACTGCGGATCACGCCGTCATCGGCGAACAGGCTGGCGCGTTCCAGCACATTGCGAAGCTCTCGAATGTTGCCCGGCCAGGGGTAACGCTGCAGCTGCGCCAGTGCCTGGGGGCTGACCGCCAACCGGCGCTGGCCGATGTCGCCGCGCTGCAGCAGCGAGTTCACCAGCAGGCCGATGTCTTCGCTGCGCTGGCGCAGCGGCGGCAGGGTAATGGGGAAGGCGCTGATGCGGTAGTAGAGGTCTTGGCGGAATTCACCGCTGGCCATCATCGCGTCCAGCGGTTTGTGGGTGGCAGCGATCAGCCGAAAGTTCGCATGGCGGGTTTCGACACCGCCCACGCGCCGGTAGGTGCCATTTTCGATCAGGCGCAGCAGCTTCACCTGCATGGCCAGCGGCACATCGCCGATTTCATCGAGAAACAGGGTGCCGCCTTGGGCGGTTTCTACCAAGCCGGGCTTGCGGCTGATGGCGCCGGTGAAGGCACCTTTTTCGTGCCCGAACAGCTCGCTTTCAAAGAGTGTTTCGGCAAGCCCCGAGCAGTCGACGATCACAAAGGGCGCGGTGGCCCGGTCGCTGGTCTCGTGCACGGCGCGGGCGAATAGCTCCTTGCCGGTGCCCGACTCGCCCAGCAGCAACACCGGCAGCCGCGTGGGGGCCACGCGTTGCAGGTCGGCCAGGGCCTGGTTGAAGGCCGGCGAACGGCCCACCAGCCCTTGGCCGGTAGGGCGGGGCGAGGCGCTGCGCACTTGGGTCAGGCGCTCGACATACGCGGTGATTTCGCCGTGCTCACCCAATACCGGGCGAAGCTCCACATCCACGTGCTCCGGGCCGCGCGGGGTATGGTGAATGTGCAGCACCCGGTCGGGCGCGCGCAGCTCGCGGGCCTTTTTCATCGGGCAATGCTCGCCAGCCTGATCGCATGGCACGTCGTAATGGTGAGAAATGCGATAGCACTTGTGCCCCAGAAACGGCTTGCCGTCGCTGCCGAACTGGCGGCGATAGGCGGTGTTGGCGGCCAGGATGTTGTAGTCGGGGTCGAGCACGATCATCGGCTGCGGTTCGTGTTCCAGAAATGACACCAGCGAACGAACGGTGTCGGTGGCCGGCAATGGGGGTTGGGCTGGCATGGCAGGGTGTCCAGGGCGAGGGGGCCTCGGCGCAGTCTGGGTGCTGGCTGCCAGTACTGTCAAATGGCAGTGGAAGTGGCAGAAAAGACTGCCATGCCGCCGGACTTCTCACGGTAGGGCCTATGAAAAGCCCAGTTAAATCAGAGGTTTGCCTCTTTTAAATTGGCAGCGCTTGGGCTGGCCGGTTTATTGCGTTACGTCAAAGATGCTTGCAGCTTGAGCAAAGCCCTTTGGAGACACGCGATGAACGCAACTCTGCACGTCGAAGGTTTTTTCGACCCTGCCACCCATAACGTCAGTTACCTGGTGCTGGACACCACCACAGGCCAGTGCGCCTTGATCGACTCGGTGCTCGACTACGACCCCAGCGCCGGCCGCACCTCGACCGCCTCGGCAGACCGCCTGATCGCGCGGGTGCGTGAGCTCAAGGCCAACGTGCAGTGGCTGCTGGAAACCCATGTGCACGCCGACCATCTCAGCGCCGCGCCTTACCTGAAGGCACAACTGGGCGGCCGTACCGGCATTGGCCAGTGCATTTCGACGGTTCAGCAAGTGTTCGGTGACCTGTTCAATGCAGGCGAGGGCATGGCCCGTGACGGTAGCCAGTTCGACCACCTGTTCACCGACCAAGAGCCCTTCAGCATCGGCACCCTGCGTTGCAGGGCGCTGCACACCCCCGGCCACACCCCGGCCTGCATGACCTACGTGGTCCAGGCCGGCGCGCGGACCGTCGCCTTCGTTGGCGACACGCTGTTCATGCCTGACTACGGCACGGCCCGCTGCGATTTCCCCGGCGGCGACGCCAGCACGTTGTTCCGCTCGATCAACAAAGTGCTGAGCCTGCCCGCCGACACTTGCTTGTACACCTGCCACGACTATCAGCCCGGTGGCCGAGCGGTGCGTTTTGCCAGCACGGTCGCCGAGCAGCGGCAAAGCAACGTGCATTTGCGCGGCGGGGTGAGCGAGCAGGCCTTCGTGGCGATGCGTAAACAGCGCGATGCAACCCTGGGCATGCCTGCGCTGCTGCTGCCTTCGGTGCAGGTCAATATGCGCGCAGGGCAGTTGCCCGAGCCCGAAGCCAACGGCACCCGCTACCTGAAGATTCCGCTCAACGTCGCGTGATCGCGGCCCCTATTGCTGCAGGAGTTTCCCCATGAACGATCAACCTATTGCCGCAGGCCACCCCCACGGCACTGCGCCGATCCGCGTCGCCGAATCGGCCCACACCGTCGTGATCGTCGGTGCTGGCGCAGCAGGCATCGCCACCGCTGCCAGCCTGCTGGCACGCGAACCGGGGCTGAACATCGCCCTCATCGACCCGGCCCACACGCACTATTACCAGCCGGGCTGGACACTGGTGGGTGCCGGGGTGTTCAACGCTGCCAGCACTGCACGGCCAATGCGCGAAGCATTGCCGGCAGGCGTGCATTGGATCGGCGCAGCGGTTGCAGCCTTCGAGCCCGAGCGCAATGCCGTGATCCTCGAAGGCAACCGTGTGGTGACGTACCAGCAATTGGTGGTTTGCCCGGGCCTGAAGCTTGACTGGCAGGCCGTCGAGGGCTTGCCCGAAGCGCTGGGGCGCAACGGGGTGACGTCCAACTACCGCTACGACCTGGCGCCGTACACCTGGGAATTGGTGCAGAAGCTGCGCAGCGGGCGGGCGATCTTCACCCAGCCGCCGATGCCGATCAAATGCGCCGGGGCGCCGCAGAAGGCAATGTACCTTGCCGCCGACCATTGGCGGCGGGCCAGCGTGCTGGGCGACATCCAGATCGAGTTCCAGAGCGCTGCAGCGGTGCTGTTCGGGGTGAGCGCCTACGTACCGGCGCTGATGGACTACGTGCGTGCCTATGGCATACAGCTGGATTTCGGCCATGCCCTGGTCGGCGTCGACGGCCCGGCACGCACGGCGACCTTTCACTGCACACAGGCCGATGGCAGCAGCGCGCTCATCACCCGTGAATTCGATCTGTTGCACGCGGTGCCGCCGCAAGTGGCGCCCGATTTCGTTCGCGCCAGCCCCCTGGCCGATGCGGCAGGCTGGGTGCAGGTCGACCCTGCCACGCTATGCCACCCCCACTGGCCGAACATCCATGCATTGGGTGACGTGGCCAACACCACTAATGCCAAGACTGCCGCCGCGGCGCGCAAGCAGGCGCCAGTGGTTGCGCACAATGTGCTGGCCGCACTGGGCAAGCTTCAAGGCCAGGCGCTGTACGACGGCTATGGTTCGTGCCCGCTCACGGTGGAGCGGGGCAAGATCGTGCTGGCCGAATTCACTTACGGCGGCCAGCTCAAGCCCAGTTTCCCCGCCTGGCTGATCGACGGCACACGGCCGTCCCGGCTGGCGTGGCTGCTCAAGGAGCGCGTCCTGCCACCGTTGTACTGGCGGGGCATGCTCAGAGGCCGCGAGTGGCTGGCCCGCCCCGAGCTGGCGGGTGCATGAGCCGGCCTCGATCTGCCGGGAGGCGTCCATGCCCTTGACTGCACTGCTGGGCCTGATCGTTGGGGTGGTCCTGGCGCTGACCGGCGCGGGCGGTGGCATCCTCGCTGTGCCGCTGTTGCTCTTCGGGCTCGGGATCGGCGTTGCCGAGGCCGGGCCGGTCGGCCTGCTGGCGGTAGGCATGGCAGCGGCTGCCGGCGCGGGGATGGGGCTGCGAACCGGTATCGTGCGCTACAAGGCTGCACTGTTGATGGCAGCGGCCGGGGTCGCCTGCTCGCCGCTTGGGCTGTGGCTGGCGCACCGTTTGCCCGACCGGCCGTTGACGCTGCTGTTTGCGCTGGTGCTGTTGTATGTGGCCTATCGGGTATGGCGGCGCACGCTGCCGGCGCAGCCCGCAGCCTGCCTGAAGCCGCCGCCTTGCGTGCTTGACGCCAGGCGCGGCAAGCTGAACTGGACCGGGCCCTGCGCGTGGGCCCTTGCGCTGGCGGGGCTGTTGGCCGGCGGGTTGTCCGGTTTGCTTGGGGTGGGTGGGGGCTTTGTCATGGTGCCGGCGCTGCAGCGCTACAGCAATTTGAACGCGCAGTCGGTGCTGGCCACTTCGCTGGCGGTGATCGCCCTGGTGTCACTGGCCGGCGTGGCCACCAGCTCGCTGGCCGGGCACGTGCAGTGGGCCATTGCCGTGCCCTTTTGCGCAGGCGCCCTTGCCGGAATGCTCCTTGGCCGGCAGTTGGCAGCACGGCTCGCCGGGCCCTACCTGCAGCGGGGCTTTGCGCTGGTGTGCGTATTGGTGGCAGTGGGGTTGTTCATCAAGGGGCTGCGGTGATCATTCATTCAGGGCATGGGGGCCAACACAGGTGACGATCGATTGGTTGCATTTCACACCCTGGCCGGCGCTCGCCGGCGGTGTGCTGATTGGCCTGGCGGCCAGCCTCTTCGCTCTGGCCAACGGCCGGGTCGCGGGCATCAGCGGGCTGTTGGGCAGCCTGTTGCAGCCAGGCTCCGATGGCAGGCTGGAAAAAACACTGTTCCTCGTGGGGTTGCTGGCCGCACCGCTGGCGTGGGCATGGGTGGCTGCGCCTGTTGAGCCGGTTTTTTCGGCCGGTGCTGCCGGGTTGGTCCTGGCCGGTGTGTTGGTGGGTTTCGGCACCCGTTACGGCTCTGGCTGCACCAGCGGCCATGGGGTATGCGGCCTGGCGCGGCTGTCGCGGCGCTCGCTGGTCGCCACAGCCTGCTTCATGGCCAGCGCGGTGATCACCGTGTGGCTGATGCGCCACGTGTGGGGAGGTTGAGCATGCGCTACGTTACGGCTTTGTCGGCTGGCCTATTGTTCGGCCTGGGCCTGTTGCTGGCCGGTATGGCTGACCCGCTCAAGGTGCTGAGGTTTCTGGACATCGCAGGGCCGTGGGACCCTTCACTGGCGTTGGTGATGGCCGGCGCCATAGGCACCGCCCTGGGCCCGATGGCCTGGGCACGGCGCCGGTCACGCTCGCTGTTGGCGCAGCCGATGCAGCTGCCTGCCCAGCGGCCATTGGATGCGCCGCTGGTGGTCGGCAGCCTGACGTTCGGCGTTGGCTGGGGTATTGCGGGTGTCTGCCCAGGGCCGGCGCTGGTGCTGCTGGCCGGTGGCCGTTGGCAAGTGCTGGTGTTTGTAGCTGCGATGTTGGCCGGCATGGCTGCGTTCACCTGGGTGCAGCGGTGGCGTAGCTGAAGGCCCTTTCAACACAATGCATTACCGAATGTAAGAGATTTCATGTTAACGAGAACGCTTCCTATGTAAAAATAGCTGCTATTTACCCACTCCGTTCCTGAGGTCTGCATGCCCCGTTGCGCTTCACGCCGCCTGTTCGGCGCCTTGGCCCTTGCACTGTTGTCCCATGGCGCGATGGCCGCCACTACCGTTACCGATATCGCTGGCCGCCAAGTGCAGATTCCAGACAAAGTCGACCATGTGTTGCTGGGCGAGGGGCGGATGATCTATGCCGTAGCGGCGCTCGACAGGGCCAACCCGTTCCAACGGGTGGTCGGTTGGCAGGGCGAGCTCAAGGAAGTGGATGCGCCTGGCTATGCCGCGTACAAGGCCAAGTTCCCGCAGATCGACAACATCCCCACCATCGGCCAGACCTCCGAAGCCAGCGTCAACCCTGAGCGGGTGCTGGACCTGCACCCCGACATCGCGATCTTCGGCATCGCCGGCCATGGCCCTGGCATCAAGAACCCTGTGGTCGAGCAACTGCAGCAGGCCGGTGTGCCGGTGCTGTTCATCGACTTTCGCGAGCATCCGATGCAGAACACCGTGCCAAGCATGAAGCTGCTCGGCCAGGCGCTGCAGCGCGAGAAAGAAGCCCAAGCCTACATCGACTGGTACCAACGCCACCTGGCGAAGGTCGAAAGCGTGGTCAGCCAGGTGCCCCCGGCCAAGCGCCCGTCGGTGTTCATCGAATTGCTGGCCGGTTACGGCAAAGGCGGCGTCGCCTGCTGCCACAGCGCCGGCAAAGGCAACATGGGTGAATTCATCGAGGCTGCCGGCGGTAACAACATCGCCGCGCCGCTGATCCCAGGCCCGATCGGGGACATCAACCTGGAGAAGCTGATCACAGCCGACCCGCGGTTCTATCTCGCCAGCGGCACGCGTGACGAAGCCAGCACCGATGCCGGCCTGAAGGCCGGGCAAGGTGTGAGCGAGAACGCTTCACGCGCCAGCCTGCAAACCCTGGTCGAGCGGCCCGGTATCAGCAGCCTCACGGCGGTGCGGGAAGGCCGGGTGCATGGGCTTTGGCACAACTACTACAACTCGCCGTACAACGTGCTGGCGGTCGAAGCCATGGCCAAGTGGTTCTACCCCGAGCAAATGAAAGACGTAGACCCGGCCAAGAGCCTCCAGGAGCTGGGGCAGTTCTTGCCCGTGCAGCCTCAAGGCACTTATTGGGTGGACCTGAAGCCGTGACCTTGCCGTTCGAGCCCGGCGCGGTGCAAGCGCCGGTGCAGGAGGATTACCGCCGCGTGGTGCGCCGCAGGCTGTTGCTGCTGGCGGCCTTTGCTGTGGCGATCTGTGCCTCGCTACTGCTGGATTTCACCCTGGGGCCGTCGGGCATGAGCCTGGGCGAGCTGTGGCAGGCGCTAGTGCACAAGGCCAGCGTCAGCCCGGGGCAACAGGTGATCGTGTGGGGCATCCGCTTGCCGCAGGCACTGATGGCGGTGCTGGTGGGTGCAGCATTGGGTTTGGCAGGCGCAGAAATGCAGACCATCCTCAACAACCCACTGGCCAGCCCCTTTACCCTTGGGGTCTCACATGCCGCCGCCTTCGGTGCGGCGCTGGCGATCGTTCTGGGCTGGGGCATTCCCGGTGTGCCAGACCAATGGCTGGTAGCGGCCGATGCCTTCGTGTTCGCGCTGCTGTGCACCCTGGCGCTGGATGTGCTGGCACGGCTGCGCAAGGCCGATACCAATGTGGTGGTGCTGTTCGGCATTGCCCTGGGTTTCACCTTCGGTGCGCTGGTGTCGCTGGTGCAGTTCGTGGCCAGCGAAGACGCCTTGCAAGCGCTGGTGTTCTGGACGTTGGGCAGCCTGGCGCGGGCTGACTGGTTCAAAGTCGGGCTATTGGCCGCGGCGCTGCTGGTGTGCCTGCCGCTGGCGCTGCGGCGTGCCTGGCAGCTCACGGCGCTGCGCCTGGGTGAAGACCGCGCCGCAAGCTTCGGCATCGACGTGAAGCAGCTGCGCATGGGCACCCTGTTACGGGTGAGTGTGCTCTCGGCGCTGGCGGTATCGTTCGTGGGCACCATTGGTTTCATCGGCCTGGTCGGGCCCCACATCGCCCGCATGCTGTTCGGTGAAGACCACCGCTTCTACCTGCCAGGCAGCGCCCTGGCCGGTGCATTGATCTTGTCGCTGGCCTCGGTGGTGTCGAAAAACATCCTCCACGGTGTGCTGGTGCCGGTGGGTATCGTCACTTCTCTGGTCGGCGTGCCGTTCTTCCTGTTCATCGTGCTGCGGCGCAAGGGGGTGCAATGATGGCCTTGGCAGTCGAAGGCTTGAGCGTGCGCTATGGCAAGCGGGCAGTGATCGAGTGCCTGAGCGTGGCTGCTATCGAGGCGGGGCAGGTTACCGCGTTGCTGGGGCCCAACGGCAGCGGCAAATCAACCTTGCTCAAGGCGCTCGCAGGCCTTGCCAGGGCTGGCGGCCAGGTGCTGCTGGGCGGCCGCGACCTGCTCAAGGCCAGTTTCGCCGAGCGTGCCGAGCAGGTGGTGTACCTGCCGCAAAGCCTGCCGGCCAGTGTGCACCTGCGGGTGTTCGAGTCGCTGCTGGTGGCTCGCCGTGCCTCTGGTGGGCGCCAAGCCGATGAGGAGGGCAACGCCTGGCGCCTGCTGCAGCGGTTGGGCATCGAGCACTTGGGCATGCGCTTTCTCGATGAACTCTCTGGCGGGCAAAAGCAGCTGGTGGGGCTGGCCCAGGCGTTGATCCGCCAACCCCGCGTGCTGTTGCTGGATGAGCCGCTGTCGGCGCTCGATTTGAACTATCAATTCCACGTCATGGCGCTGATCGCCGAGGAAACTCGAGAGCGCGGCATGATTACCCTCATTGTGCTGCACGATATCAATATCAGCCTGCGCCACACCGACCGGGTGCTGATGCTCAAAAACGGCGCGTTGGTGGCCAATGGTGCGCCAGCAGAGGTGATTACCGCCCAGAGTCTGGCGCAGGTCTACGGCGTACGTGGCCGCGTCGAGCGCTGCTCGCAGGGGCATGCGCAGGTGATGATCGATGGATTGGTGGTGGGGGTGTGACCGGCGTTGCCGCCCGTTGCACGTCGCCCAGCAAGCCAGCCCTATTTGCGGGCAGTGATCACCGCGCGCATCGGCGCCGGCAGGCCCTCGATCGTCTTGCCGTGGTCATCTGGGTCAAGGAAGCTTTCCAGCGACTGGTAGCGCATCCAGTCGGTGCTGCGTTGCTCGGCAACGCTAGTGTGGCTCACGTCCACGCAGCGCACCTCGCTGAACCCGGCGCGGCGTACCCATAGCTCCAGCGCCGCCACCGAGGGCAGGAACCACACGTTGCGCATCTGCGCGTAGCGGTCTTCAGGCACCAGCACCGTGTTGGCTTCGCCCGGCACCACCAGCGTCTCCAGCACCAGCTCACCGCCTTTGACCAGGCAGTCTTTCAAGGCCAGCAAGTGGTCGATGGGCGAGCGGCGATGGTAGAGCACGCCCATCGAGAACACCGTGTCGAAGCCTTGCAGGTTTGGCGGCAGGTCTTCGAGCGCCAACGGCAGGTGCCACGCAGGGCGGCCAGGCAGGTATCGGGCCACCGCCTGGAACTGGCAGAAGAATAACCAGTTGGGGTCGATGCCGATCACCGACTCTGCCCCTGCGCCGAGCATGCGCCACTGGTAGTAGCCGTTGCCGCAACCCACGTCGAGCACGCGCTTGCCGGCCAGGTTCAGGTGGGGCGCTACGCGCTGCCATTTCCAGTCCGAGCGCCATTCGGTATCGACATGCACGCCGAACAAATCGAAAGGCCCCTTGCGCCAGGGTGAAAGCCCCATCAGGGCGTCACGCAACTGCGCTCGGGTGCTCTCGTCGCAGTCGCCTGCCAGGGTAAGGCTGTCGCACAGCTCGGCTGCCCCCACGTTGATGTCTGGCAGCGAGCGCAGCGCATTCTGCCAACGCTCAAGATCACCATGGCCCTTGGCCAGGCGCGCGTCGAGGTCGGCTTGCAGGCCTTGGGCCCACGTGTGCAGGGGGGAGCCGGCGAGGCGGCTGACCAGGGGGCTGAGGTCGATCATGGCAGGACGATGAAAGAGGCGAAGTTGATGCACTGAAACCATGGCACTACCCGGCTGAACCCGGCGGCCAGCAAGCGCTCGCGGTGCTCTTCGACGCTGTCGGGCTTCATCACGTGTTCAATGGCACTGCGCTTCTGCGCGATTTCCAGCTCGCTGTAGCCATTGGCGCGCTTGAACGCCAGGTGCAGCTGCGTGAGCAGGGCCTGGTCTGCATCATCTGCAAAGCGCAGCTTCTCCGACAGCAGCAGTGCCCCGCCGGGTACCAGCGCCTCGCGGATCGCCCTGAGCAGCCCAAGGCGTTGATCGGGTGCGATGAATTGCAGCGTGAAGTTCAGCGCTACCACCGAGGCCGGCTGCCACTTCAGCTGCAGGATGTCCGCTTCGATCACCTGCACGGGCAGTAACTCCTGAAACATCGAATCTTGCGCCTTGAGGTACTCGGTGCAGCGGCTGGCCATGGCGGCGGAGTTATCGACCGCGATGACTCGGCAACCTTCGGTGCTGACATGTCGGCGCAGCGCCTGGGTGACCGCCCCGAGCGAAGCGCCCAGGTCATAGAGCGCCGTGTGCGGCTGGGCGAACTGCCCCGCCAGCACGCCGAGGTTCTCGACAATGGCAGGGTAGCCGGGTACCGAGCGCTTGATCATGTCGGGGAATACCCGCACGACGTCTTCGTTGAACACGAAGTCGGGCACCTGGGCCAGGGGCTGGGCGAAGAGGCGGTCGGAATCGGACACAGGCAGGCACGCAGGCTGGGAAAAACGGCGGATTTTAAAGGCCGACGGCTTCAGCCACAAGCGTGCAACGGCCAGCGGCAGGGGAGGTTGGGAAAATTCCTAAAAATGCGCCATTAGGTGATGGCACCGCGTGCTTGGGTGAGCCTAGGCACTCCGTCCACTCATAAGGATGTTCAGCATGCTCCAATTCCGTAATCTCAAGCTCAGGCCCAAGCTGTTGCTGGCGTTCGCGATGTGTGCAGGCATTACCGGCGCCGTGGCCTTGCTCGGCAACGCGGGCATCGCCCATGTGCACGCCGGGCTGGAAACGATCGTGAGCAACAACCTTGAGTCCATCAGCAAGGTCAACTTGGTCAAGGCCAATGTGATCGCCACCAACCGCGACCTTTTCCATGCCGTCGCGCTGTCGGCCCAAGGCGCGGAGCGCCAGGCCATCGAAGAGGTGCATGGCCGGTTCAGGCAGAACCAGGCCGAAGCCTTGGCCAATTTCCAGGCCTACCAGGCCACCCCCCTGCTGGATGACGAGCGCCAGGCCAGCGAGGCGTTCAAGCAGCAGTGGCCTGAATATGTAAGCGCCGCTGAACGCGTGTTCGAGCTGTTGGCGCGCGAGAACTTCAGTGGCGCCAGCCAACAGCTCAATAACGTTGCGCACCCGGCCTACCGCGCAGTGCTGGCGGACCTGAAGGTGATACTCGACTCCAATGCTCGCCAAGTCGATGCATTGGAAGATGTGGGCGCCCAGACCTACCAGCGCGCCACTTGGCAACTGAGCTTCGGTGCGCTGCTCGCCGCCTTGTGCGCTGCCGGGCTGGGCCTGCTGATCACACGCATGATCACCGGCCCACTGGGCCGGTCGGTACAAAGCGCCAGCCGCGTGGCAGAAGGGGACCTGACCCACCCCATCCAAGCCGAGGGTGATGACGAAACCGGGCAGTTGCTGCAAGCGCTTTCACGCATGCAGCACAACCTGCGCGAGATGGCCGGGCAATTGGCCGAGGCCGCGCGGCACCTGGCGGGGTCGGCTGGTGAGCTGAGCGAAGTGACCGAGAATGGCAGCCAGGAGCTGGCCCGGCAGAACGACGAGATCCAGCTGGCGGCCACTGCGGTAACGCAGATGAGTGCAGCCATCGATGAGGTGGCCCAGCAGGCTGCGGGCACGTCGCAGGTTTCCCACCAGACCGCCGAGCACGCGCTGCAAGGCCAGCAGCAAGTTCAGGCCGCCAGCCAGGCAATGGATCAGATGACCCAGACCATCCGTGAATCGACCCAACAGATCGAAACCCTCGCTGAGCAGGTGCGCGGTATCACCACGGTGCTGGACGTGATCCGCGGCATTGCCGAGCAGACCAACCTGCTGGCGCTCAACGCTGCCATCGAAGCGGCCCGTGCTGGAGAGCAAGGGAGGGGGTTTGCCGTAGTAGCCGACGAGGTGAGGGCCCTGGCCCACCGTACCCAGGCTTCGACCGGCGAGATCGAAGCGATGATCGCCCAGGTGCAGGCCAGCGCCGATGAGGCGGTGCTGGCAATGGTCAAGAGCCAGAATGTCGCCACTCGGACCCAGACGCTTGCCAGCGAAGCGGGCCAGGCGTTGGAGCGCATCAGTGCCGGCGTGGGCCAGATCAATGAGCGCAACCTGGTGATCGCTACCGCTGCCGAGGAGCAGGCGCAGGTGGCCCGCGAGGTGGACCGCAACCTTGTGAATATCCAGGGGCTGGCCGAACGAACCGCTGCCGGCGCCGACCAGACCAACACTTCGAGCCAGCGGCTTGCCGACCTGGCGCTGTCGTTCAACACCCTGGTGGGGCGCTTCAAACTCTAAGCGTTACTTGACCACCACTGCGCAGTCGAAGGTGTCCACCGGTTTGACTTCAGGCGCCCAAGGCTGCTGCGACACCAGCTTCAGGTGCGCCTGCCCGGCGGCAATGGCTTTGAAACGCCACAGCGACTGGCCATTGCCGCCCACCAGCCCCGCGTCTTCGGGGTCGGTGTACACCTCTGGGCCAAGGCTCTGCAGCACCCCAGGGGCTGCGTCGACCACCTTCCAGCGAAACCCGCTGGTGGGCAGGCTCGGCAACTTCAGGTCAACGTGCTGCCCAACCACCAGCGGCAACGGGCACTGGCTCTGCTTGCTCAGGCTCACGGTACGTTGCGGCCCAGGCCCATGGCCGGTACAGGCGGCCAGCGCCACTATTCCCAACCCCAGCCCGCAACGGCTCAACAGCGTGTTCATACGTCTTCCCCTTCATCCAATGAATGTGCCGGCAGGCCTTCAACCGAACAGCACCTTGGCCACGTCCCCGAAGCGCCTGGCGAAATGCACCGTCAAGCCTTCCTTGAGGTAGTCGGGCAGCTCGGCGTAATGCCCCCGGTTGGCCTCTGGCAGGATCAGCTCGAAAATCTTCTGCCGGCGCGCGGCGATGACTTTCTCGCGCACCCCGCCAATAGGCAACACATGCCCGGTCAGGGTCAGCTCGCCGGTCATGGCGATGCCTTTCTTCGGCGCCTGATCGCGAGCCAGCGAAAGAAGCGCACTGGCCATGGTGACGCCGGCGCTGGGGCCGTCTTTAGGGGTAGCCCCTTCCGGCACGTGCAGGTGCACGAAGGCTTCGTCGAAGAATTTGGGATTGGCGCCATACGTCTTCAGATGGCTGCTGATGTAGCTGTAGGCGATTTCGGCCGACTCCTTCATCACGTCGCCCAATTGCCCAGTGAGCTTGAAGCCCCGGTTCAGGCTGTGGATGTGGGTCGCTTCGATGGGCAAGGTCGCACCGCCCATGCTGGTCCAGGCCAGGCCCGTGATCACCCCTTTGCCCGCCAGCACCTGCTCCGACCGGAACACCGGCATGCCCAGGGAC
Organism: Pseudomonas sp. URIL14HWK12:I12; assembly: GCF_003097135.1. Lineage (GTDB taxonomy): Bacteria > Pseudomonadota > Gammaproteobacteria > Pseudomonadales > Pseudomonadaceae > Aquipseudomonas. Next base: position 1,268,547 of record NZ_QEQL01000001.1, on the reverse strand, counting down.
GCCTCGAGGTCTTTGGGCCCAAGCTTGATCACCGCCTCCGGCTCGTCGATCAGCCGCACGACCGCCTTGCGCACCAGCTTGCCCAGCAGCTTCTCGAGCTGGCGCACCCCGGCTTCCCGGGCGTAACCGTCGATGACTGCACGCAGGGCGGCGTCGCTGATGCTCAGCTTGCCTTTCTTGACCCCCGCGCGCTCCAGCTGGCGTGGCCACAAGTGGCGTTTGGCGATTGCGAGCTTCTCTTCGGTGATGTAACCGGAAAGCCGGATCACTTCCATGCGGTCGAGCAGCGGGCCGGGGATCGAGTCCAGCGTGTTGGCCGTGCACACGAACAGCACCTTGGACAGGTCCAGGCGCAGGTCCAGGTAGTGGTCGAGGAAGTCGACGTTCTGCTCCGGGTCGAGGGTTTCCAGCAGCGCCGAGGCTGGGTCGCCCTGGTAGCTCTGGCCCATCTTGTCGATCTCGTCGAGCATGATCACCGGGTTCATCACTTCCACGTCTTTCAACGCCTGCACCAGCTTGCCCGGTTGGGCGCCGATGTAGGTGCGGCGATGGCCCTTGATCTCGGCCTCGTCGCGCATACCGCCCACACTGAAGCGGAAGAACGGCCGGCCCAGGGATTCGGCGATGGATTTGCCGATGCTGGTTTTGCCCACGCCCGGGGGGCCCACCAGCAGCACGATCGAGCCACTGATCTCGCCTTTGTAGGCGCCGACGGCAAGGAATTCGACAATCCGTTGCTTGATGTCGTCCAGCCCCGCATGGTGCTGGTCGAGCACCTTGCGGGCGTGGCCCAGGTCGAGCTTGTCTTTGCCGTAAACACCCCAGGGCAGGGCGGTTGCCCATTCCAGATAGTTGCGGGTCACGGCGTATTCGGGGGAGCCGGTTTCGAGAATGCCGAGCTTGTGCATTTCCTCATCGATTCGCTTGCGAGCCGGTTCCGGAAGGGTCTTGCCTTCAAGGCGCTGCTTGAACTGTTCAAGGTCTGCGCTGCGGTCGTCCTTGGTCAGCCCCAGCTCCTGCTGGATCACCTTGAGCTGCTCCTTGAGGAAGAATTCGCGCTGATGCTCGCCGATCTGGCGATTGACCTCGGCAGAAATCTCTTTCTGCAACCTCGCCACTTCCACTTCCTTGCGCAGCATCGGCAGCACCCGTTCCATACGCTTGAGCATCGGAACGCAGTCGAGCACCTGCTGCAGCTCCGCGCCGGTCGCCGAGGTCAGCGCCGCGGCAAAATCGGTGAGCGGGGAGGGGTCATTGGGGCTGAAGCGGTTTAAGTAATTCTTCAGCTCTTCGCTGTAGAGCGGGTTGAGCGGCAGCAGCTCCTTGATCGCGTTGATCAATGCCATGCCGTAGGCCTTGACCTCATCGGTGGGCTCGGCCGGTTGCAGGGGGTACTCCACCTCCACCAGGTACGGCGGGCGATGGTGCTTGAGCCAGGTGCGGATGCGCACGCGGGTCAGGCCCTGAGCGACGAACTGCAGTTTGCCGTCTTCACGGCTGGCGTGGTGCACCTTCACCAGCGTGCCGTACAGGGGCAGGGCGGAGGTGTCGAAATGGCGGTGGTCTTCGGCTGGGGTTTCCATGAAGAACAGCGCCAGGCTGTGGTGGGGAGTCTTGGCCACCAGGTCGAGGGTTTCGGCCCAGGGCTCTTCGTTGACGATCACCGGCAGCACTTGCGCGGGAAAGAAGGGGCGGTTGTGAATGGGGATCACATAGACCTTGTCCGGCAAGCTCTGGCCAGGCAGGGCCAGCTCTGTGCTGGTGTCGATGGCGTGTTCGATGTGGTCTTGGTCAGCGGCGTCGTTGTCGTCGTACCGGTCGCTCATGGGGCACCTGGTCAAGGAAGTATGCAGCCTTAGATGGGGAACCATCGAGCGGGTTTCAATGGCTGGCGCTCCAGCTTCAGCTAGCGTTGCCGATAGCCTTGTACCCACCCGTCAACGGCGGGTCGATGCCCCCTGCCCAGGTGCCCGACATGTTCAACCTCTTTCTACGGCTGGCCGCCGGTGCCAGTGCCCTGATGCTCGGCATGGCCGCCAGTGCCGCGACCTTCCAGGCCCATGTTCAAGAGGCCGACGGCAAGCCTGTGGCAGATGCCGTGATTACCCTTGCAGGCCCCGCAGGCAGGGCGCCCGGCGCGGCGCAGGCGGTGATGGACCAGCGCGCCAAGGCTTATCTGCCGCATGTGCTGGCGGTGCGCACCGGCACGGCGGTGAGTTTCCCCAACAGCGACAACATCCGCCACCAGGTGTATTCGTTTTCACCTGCCAAACGGTTCGAGCTGCGCCTGTACGAAGGCACACCCACCTCGCCGGTGGTGTTCGACAAGCCAGGCGTCGTGGTGCTGGGCTGCAATATCCATGACTGGATGTTGGGCTACATTTACGTGACCGACGACCCTTGGTTCGCGGTAACCGACGCCGAAGGCAACGCCCGGTTCAGCGATTTGCCAGCCGGGGCCTATCAGCTCACGGCCTGGCACCCGCAAAGCGCCGAGCAGCAGCCCCAGCCCCAGGGCGAGCTTCAGATAGACGCCTCTACCAGCCACCGCACTTACACGCTGGCCATCACACCGTTGCCGGCCGATACCCCGCAGGCACCGGCCCCGAGCGCCTTCGGCCAGGCCTTTGGCAACGCCGTGCAAGAGACCACACGTGAAACCACGAAGTAGTTTTCAGGCCCGTATCACCGCATTGCTGGTGCTGTTGCTGCTGGTGGTGATCGCGGTGATCACCCTGGCGGTGAAAGTCGCCACGGCCGAGGCCGTGCGCGCCCAGGCCAGTGACCAGCTGGAAGTGGGTACGCGCGTGTTCGAGCGGCTTCTGGACTTCAATGGCCGCCGCCTGCGCGACGGCGTACAGCTGTTGGCCGCGGATTTCGGCTTTCGCGATGCCGTCGCCAGCGATGACTCGGCCACGGTTCGCTCGGCGCTGGCCAACCACGGTAACCGCATCGGCGCCAGCGACGCATTCTTGCTGGGCATGGACGGCACGGTCATGGCCAGCACGGTCGACAGCGTGCCGGTCGGTCAGGCTTTTCTGTACGACCAGGCGTTGCGCGAGGCCCATCGGCGCAGCCAGTCGAGTGTGATTGTGCCGATCGCTGGCCAACCTCACCTGTTGGTGGAAGCGCAGATCATGGCGCCCCTGCCGGTGGCGCGGGTAGTGATGGGTTTTACCATGGATGCCGACTTCGCCCGGGAGCTGCACGCGCTGAGCAACCTGCAAGTGTCGATCATGACCTTGGACAACGGCCAGCCTGGCCCACTGGTGAGCACTCAGCCGGCGCAACTGCGCGATGGCATCGTGCAATGGCTGCAGGCTCATTCCGAAGGCCGGCACGTGCAACTCAACGATGTTCAGGGGCAACGGTTTCTGAATCAGAGCCTGGTACTGGCGGCAGACCCTGCTTCCGGCGCCAAGGTACTGGCCCTGCTGCAAAGCCCGCTCGATGACGCCTTTCATGCCTTCGCCCCGCTTGACCACAACCTGGCACTGATCGCGGGCGCTGCGCTGGTGGTATCGCTGTTGGCCTCGCTGCTGCTGGCGCGTAGCCTGACGCGCCCTGTACGTATTCTGGCCGCCGCCGCCGAGCGGATTGGCCAGGGGGACTATCACACCCCCGTGCACCTGAGCCGTGAGGATGAGCTAGGCACACTGGCCGGTGCCATTAACCTGATGCAGGACGGTATAGCCGAACGCGAATTGCGCCTGGCGCACAACGCCCTTCACGACCCCGTGACAGGCCTGCCCAACCGCGCGCTGGCTACCGAACGCCTGGGCAGCGCAATCGCTGCCGGGCGGCCAATGGCGGTGCTCTACATCAGCCTCGACAACCTGCGCGCCTTGGGCGAAAGCGGCGGGCCGGCTTATACCGAGCAATTGCTGGGCGATGCCAGCCGCGCGTTGGAGAAACTGCTCAGCCCCGGCGATACCCTGGCTTACCTGATCGGCGGCGAATTTCTCTTGCTGCTTGACCAATTCGACAGCGACCGGGCAGTGGCGGTGGCCGACCAGGCGCAGCAGGCGATGATCCGGCCCCGGCGAGTGGGCTTGCACGATGTCAGCCTCGATGCGCGTATCGGCATTGCAGCTTACCCCGCCGACGGCGATGACGCCGAGGCGCTGTTGGGCCGCGCGGCCATCGCCATGCAGGACGCCCAGGACATACCGGATCGCTTGCAGGTGTACCAGCATGGCCGCGACCTCGCGCACCAGCGGCAAATCCGGCTGATCCGCGATCTGCGCCGTGCCGCCGGCAACGCCGAGCTGTTCCTCACCTACCAACCCAAGCTCGACATCGGCGAAGCCCAGGTGCGTCAGGCCGAGGCACTGCTGCGCTGGCAGCACCCGCAGTTCGGGTTGATTTCACCCGGCGAGTTCATTCCCCTGGCCGAGCGCACCGGTAGTATCCAGTCGCTCACCGGTTGGGTGCTGGAGGAGGGCATACGCCAACTGGGCGAGTGGCGTGACCGGGATTTGCAGGTGCAGTTATCGCTGAATATCTCTGCCGATGACCTGGCCAGCGACGCACTGGCCGAGCGTGTTCCGGCGTTACTGCTCAAACATGGTGTGGGGGCCGACCAGCTTATTTTCGAGATCACCGAAAGCGCTGTGATGCGCGAGCCAGAGGCGGCGTTAAGGGTGCTCGAACGCCTGCGCGAGGTGGGCGTGAGCCTGTCGATCGACGACTTCGGCACCGGTTACTCGTCGCTGGCGCACCTCAAGCGTATGCCGGTGCAAGAGCTGAAGATCGACCAGTCGTTCGTGCGCAACCTGGATGAGACCAGTGACGACGCGGTCATCGTGCGCTCTACCATCGAGATGAGCCACAACCTGGGCCTGAAGGTGGTGGCCGAGGGCGTGGAGTACGAACACACCCTTCGCTTGCTCGAGCGGTGGCAGTGCGACACTGCCCAGGGTTACCTGATCAGCCGGCCGTTGACCGCCGCGGCATTCGAGGCCTGGTTGCGCGAGTCGATCTACTTTCCCACCGTTGTGGAGCCCGCATTGTGAACACACGCATTCTCGCCCCGCTGTTGTGGCTTGCCGCTGCCGGTGTCGGTGCCGATTTCGGTATCGCCCCGGTGCTGGCAGAGGGCGGCAAGCTCTGGGCTACCGGCGGCGCTACCAACCTGGAAGGTACTGCCGGTGGCGGCATAACCCCGTGGGCAGTGATCGGCAGCTACGCCGAGGAAGGGCAGTGGGGGGCCAACGCGTTCGCCACGCGGGTGTGGCTGCCTGATTATCGATTGGATGTGGCCGGGGTGTCGGCAGCCTACGGCAACCGTGTGGAGTTCTCCTATGCGCGGCAGCGCTTCGATTTGGGCAGCCTGGTGCACAAGGCCTCCCTGCCGGAGAACAGCCTCAGCCAGGACGTGCTCGGCGCCAAGCTGAAGCTGTTCGGCGACCTGATCTACGGCGACATTCCGCAGGTGTCGCTGGGGCTTGAATACAAGCACCAGCGCGACTTTCTCATCCCCCAACTGGTGGGCGCGCGGCGGGATCACGATGTGGAGGGCTACATCGCCGCCAGCCGGGTGATCCTCGGTGGCTTCTTTGGTTACAACCTGCTGCTCAATGGCGACCTGCGCTATAGCCGGGCGAACGAGATGGGCCTGCTGGGCTTCGGCGGTGACCGCCGAGACCGGCGCAGCTGGCTCAAGGAGGGCTCGATGGCGGTGCTGCTCAACCCGCACTGGGCAGTGGGCATGGAGTATCGCGAGAAGCCCGACAACCTTTCGTTTGCCGGCGAAAGCGATTGGGCGGACGTATTCGTAGGCTGGTTTCCCACCAAGCATGTGTCTGTGGTGCTGGCCTATGCACGCCTGGGCGAGATCGCCACGCTCCAGGACCAGAATGGCACCTATCTTTCGCTGACCGGGAGCTTCTGAACATGCGCTTGTCAGCACTGATATTCGCCAGCCTGTTGCTTGCTGCCTGCGCCCAGAGCCCGCGGCAACCGCCGGCCGACCCGAGCCTTTACCAAGCGCTGGGCGGCAAGCCCGGTATCACTCGCCTGGTGGAGGCGATGCTGATCAATGTGGCCCAGGACCCGCGGATCGTCAGCCACTTCAAGAACGTCGACCCGGTGCGGCTGCGTGACAAGCTGGTCGAGAAGTTCTGTGTCGAAACGGGCGGGCCCTGTGTATACAGCGGCGACAGCATGGCCGAGGCGCACAAGGGGCAGAACATCAGCAAGGCCGAGTTCAATGCCTTGGTTGAAGATCTACTCAAGGCCATGGACAGCCAGGGCGTACCTGTGCCGGTGCAGAACCGGCTGATCGCCAGGCTGGCGCCGCAGCGCGAAGAGGTGATTCACAAGTAGCTCCAGGGCGTGGCACCAGCGGCTTCACCTGCCCTCAGGGCAACGCGAACACGCCTTCCGGGGCAGCCAGCACCAGTTGCATCCCCGGTTTGCGCTGCACTGCAAAGCCCCCGGTAAATGCCCCGAAGGCCGGCAGCAGGGTCACCTGTTCTCCCAGGCAATAACACGGCAGGCGCAGGCGCTGGCGGCCGCGGCCGGTCAGCAGGTAGACCGGGTGAATGTGGCCAGCCAGCACGTGATGGGTGGGGTGAGGGGCCGGCTCATGGCGCAGGGCGAGGGGCCCGCGCAGCAGAGGCTCATTGGCCACTTCCATTTCCAGGGCGGCTGGCGGGTCGCCGGCGTGATGGTCGTGGTTGCCACGGATCAGGATGATGCGCAGGCCAGGATGGCTGGCCCGCCAGGCTGCCAAGGCCTCCAGCGTCGCACTGCCCTGAGCGGCAGGCCCGTGGAGGAAGTCTCCTAGAAAAATCAGCTCGCGGCAGTCATGCCGTGCCAGCAGCCGGTCGAGCAGGGCCAGGTTCGCAGCCGTGGTGCCATGGGGCACTGGCTGGCCCAAGGCCCGGTACACCGCGGCTTTGCCAAAGTGCGCATCGGCCACCAGCAGGGCCTGCTCTGCCGGCCAGTAAACGGCCTTTTCGGCCAAAAGCCATAATTCGGCGCCGGCTACGTTCGTCACCAACCAGGGGTTCAGGGGGCACCTCCCGCCGCTTTTTCCAGGTCTCGCAGCATCCGCGCGATCCGGTCGTTGAGTTTCTCCGAGCTCAGCCGCTCGCGCAGCCGCTCCACCAGCAACGGGAAGGCCAAGGGTGTGGGCCGGTCGATCTGCCGCAGGTCCAGCGTACAACCCTGCAGATGCTCCAGGCTTGCACGCAGGCGCGCGATGTCCAGCTCCTGGCCGAGCACTTCCTGCTCGGCCTGGGCCAGCAGCAGGTTTTGCGCGTCATACTGGCGGAACACATCGAAAAACAGCTGGCTGGAGGCTTGCACTTGGCGCGTGCTCTTCTGTGCACCGGGGTAACCGCCGAACACCAGGCCGGCGATGTGGGCGATTTCGCGGAAACGGCGCTGCGCAAGCTCGCCTGCATTGAGGCTGGCGAGCACGTCCTCGAAAAGGTTCTCCGGGCTGAGCAGCCCTTCTGCCAGGGCCTGCGCCCAGTCAACTGGCGTAGGGCTGAGCAGCTCCAGGCCATAGTCGTTGACCGCCAGCGAGAAGCTGGCCGGCTCGCGCTGGCCCAGCCGCCAGGCCAATAGGCTGGCCATGCCCAGATGCACCAGGCGCCCGGCGAAGGGGTAGATGAACAGGTGCCAGCCCTCACGGGTTTTCAGCTGTTCGATCAACAGGCGCTGGCGGCCTGGCAGGCCTGACCAGGCCTGCTGGAGTTCCAGCAGGCCACGCACGGCACGCAGGGGTGCGCTGGCGAAGCTCCCTGCACTGGCGGCATCGAACTGCTCCATCAGGGCATCGGCCAGTTCGCTGGACAGCGGCATGCGCCCGCCATTCCAGCGAGGCACGGCAGGCTTGGCACCGGCCGCGCGCTTGACGTAGGCCGTCATGCCCTCGACCCGCACCAGCTCAAGCGTGCGCCCCCCGAACAGCATCAGGTCGCCCGGGCGCAGGCGGGCGATAAAACCTTCTTCCACCGTGCCTATGGATTTGCCGCCGCCGCCTTTGCTCCAGTATTTAAGGTTCAGCGAAGCGTCGCTGACGATGGTACCGATGCTCATGCGGTGGCGCCTGGCCAAGCGCGCGTCAGGCACTCGCCACAGGCCATCCTCGGCCGGTTCCACACGGCGATAGTCAGGGTAGGCGGTGAGCGACAACCCGCCATGGCGCACGAAGGCCAACGCCCACTGCCAGGCCGCGTCACTCAGGTTGCGATAGGCCCAGGCGGTGCGCACTTCAGCCAGCAACGCATCAGGTTCGAACCCCCCGCCCAGCGCCACCGTCACCAAGTGCTGCACCAGCACATCCAGCGGCTGCTCCGGTGAAAGCCGGGGTTCCAACCGGCGCTCGCGCACCGCTTTTTCAGCCGCTGCGGCTTCCACCAGCTCCAGGCTATGCGTAGGCACCAAGGTGACTCGCGATGCGCGCCCTGGCCCGTGCCCGGAGCGCCCGGCGCGTTGGATCAAGCGCGCCACACCCTTGGCCGAGCCCACCTGCAGCACTCGCTCTACCGGTGCGAAGTCAACCCCAAGGTCCAGGCTTGAAGTACACACCACCGCCTTGAGCTGCCCGGCCTTGAGCGCCTGCTCGACCCACTGGCGCACCTCGCGGGCCAGCGAGCCGTGGTGCAGCGCGATCAGGCCAGCCCAGTCGGGCCGAGCATCGAGGATCGCCTGGTACCAGATCTCGCTCTGCGCCCGGGTATTGGTGAACACCAGGCTGCTGGCGCTGCTGTCGAGCTCGGCCACCACTTGGTCAAGCATGCGCAGGCCCAAATGGCCAGCCCACGGAAAGCGCTCCACCGAAGCAGGCAGCAGGGTATCGACTTCGATCGCTTTGCGCGCATCGCCTTCGATGCGCACACCGGCCTCGCCCAGCAGCACCTGCTGGGCATGCTCGAGGTTGCCAAGGGTGGCCGACAGGCCCCAGGTCTGTAGCGCAGGGTTCCATTGGCGCAGCCGCGCCAAGGCCAGTTGCACCTGCACGCCCCGTTTGTTGCCCAGCAGCTCGTGCCACTCGTCGACCACCACCAGGCGCAGGCTGGCCAGCTCGCTGCGGGCGTTCTCCCGGGCCAGCATCAGGCTCAGGCTTTCGGGCGTGGTCACCAGAACGGTGGGCAAGCGGCGGCTCTGGCGAGCGCGTTCACTGGCGCAGGTGTCGCCGCTGCGCAGGCCCAGTGACCAGCCGATGCCCAGCTCTTGCACCGGCACCTGCAAGGCGCGCAGCGTGTCGCTGGCCAGCGCGCGCATGGGTGTGATCCACAGCACAGTGAGCGGTGCGCCAGCGGCGCGGCGGGTTTTGGCAGCTGGGGCAGGGCTGCCCCAGGTGTTAAGGGCGCCGAACCACAGGGCATAGGTTTTGCCTGCACCGGTGCTGGCGTGCAGCAACCCTGAATGCCCCGCGCCCATGGCTTTCCAGGCCGCGCGCTGGAAGGGGAACGGCTTCCAGCCACGGCTGTTGAACCACTGTCTGGCGTAGTCGGGCATCGGCGGCCTGCGTGTGCTGTCGTTGTTCGGCAGACAACAGCGCGCCGGTGCCGGTTCGCTTGGCTTACTTGAGGTTGCCGCTCAGGAACTGGCGCAGCCGCTCGCTGGTGGGATTGCCCAGCACCTGCTCGGGCTCGCCCTGTTCCTCGATCAGGCCCTTGTGGAGAAACACCACTTGGCTTGCCACCTGGCGGGCAAAGGCCATCTCGTGCGTGACCATGATCATGGTGCGGCCTTCCTCGGCTAGCCCTTGGATCACCTTGAGCACTTCGCCCACCAGCTCAGGGTCGAGGGCCGACGTAGGCTCGTCGAACAGCATCACCTCAGGTTCCATCGCCAGTGCCCGGGCGATGGCCACGCGCTGTTGCTGGCCGCCGGAGAGAAACGCAGGGTACTGGCCGGCCACGCGTTCGGGCAGGCCGACCTTCTCCAGGTAACGGCGGGCGCGCTCCTCGGCTTCCTGTTTGCCCAGGCCCAGCACCTTGCGCGGTGCCAGGGTGATGTTGTCGAGCACACTCAGGTGGCTCCACAGGTTGAAATGCTGGAACACCATCGCCAGCCGTGTGCGCAAGCGCTGCAGCTCGGAGGGGTCGGCCACTTGCAGGCCTTCGCGCCCGCTGACCATGCGAATCGGCTGGCCGTCGAGTGTCATGGCGCCATCGTTGGGCGTTTCCAGAAAATTGATGCAGCGCAAGAAGGTGCTCTTGCCAGAGCCACTGGCGCCGATCAGGCAGATCACATCGCCACTTTTGGCCTTCAGCGACACCCCTTTGAGCACTTCGTTGTCGCCATAGCTTTTATGCAGGCCGTCGATGGTCAGTTTGTACATGCGCAAGGCGCCTCACGGAGAAAGTAGATAGCCACTGCGGAACGCCTCGGTTCCGGCGACGTGTGCGATGACCATGCCGGCGGTGGCCATGCGCCGCAGGGAACGGGCGTAGAGCAGCCCGGCATTGCGGTTGTGCACGGCGGTGACACGGTCTGTTATGGGGTCGATCACTTCAGCGATCAGTTGCCCGGCTTCCAGGTATTCCCCGGGCTGGGCGCAGAACACCAGCACGCCGCCGTCGGGCGTGGCCACCGGCTCGACGGCCGCAAGCGGTGTGGCGGGGTAGAGCAGCTCCGGCTGGGGGTCTGGGGTGCCGCCGATGGCGCCGTGGTGAGTCAGGTAGTTGATCAGGGCCTGGCAGTCGCGGCTGGCCAGGGCGTGATTCACATCGCCTTGGCCACGCAGCTCCAGCGTGACGCTGAAGCTGCCATCCGGGATCGGGAACTGGTTGTCGAAGCGCTGCTTGAGCTGCCACCACAGCAGGCTGAAGCATTCGTCGAACGACTGCCCGCCGGAATCGGTCGCCAGCAGATTCGCCTGGGAGCCGAGGTAGCGTGCCAGCGGCTCTACCTTTGGCCAGGCTTCGGGGGTGGTGTACAGGTGCTCTACCGCTTCGAAGTCGCAGTGCAGGTCGAGCACCATGTCGGCGTCACAGGCCAGTTGCTGCAGCGTCAGGCGCAAGGCCTGTAGCTGCGTGGCGGGGCGCTCGGCGGCCAGGGCCTGGCGCAGCGCCTGGCGGATGACTGCCAGGTTGTGCTGCGGGTCGAGGGTGAGCTGTGCGTGCACCGCGTCGCCCACTTCAGTGGCAAGGTCAACGAAATGGCGGTTGAAGTTCTCGCCGCTTTCGAGCTGGTAGCGGCCCAGCGGGGTGTCCATCAGTACCTGTTCCAGGCCGATGGGGTTGGCCAGCGGCACCAACACGATCTGGTGGCGCAGGCGGCCGGCGTTTTCCAGCTCCGCCAGGCGTTGCTTCAGGTGCCAGGCCACCAGCATGCCGGGCAGTTCGTCGGCATGTAGCGAGGCCTGGATGTACACCTTGCCCGGCGCATCGGCCGGGCCGTAGTGGAAGCTCTCGATGTGCCGCGCGGTGCCGGGTACCGGGCTTTGCAGAGGGTGTGAACGGTGTTGCATGGGCGATCCCTCAATGAGCCGGGCCGAGGAAGGCCAGCCAGCGGCGTTCGGCCAGGCGGAACAGCCCCACCAGGGTGAAGGTGATGGCCAGGTACAGCACCGCGGCGATGCCGAAGGACTGGAACGTCATGTAGGTTGCCGAGTTCGCGTCGCGCGCCACCTTGAGGATGTCCGGCACCGTGGCGGTGAAGGCGACGGTAGTGGCGTGCAGCATCAGGATCACTTCGTTGCTGTAGTAAGGCAGCGCGCGGCGCAGTGCCGAGGGCAGGATCACGTGCGCATACAGCTTGAAACCCGACAGCCCGTATGCCTTGGCGGCTTCGATCTCGCCATGGGCCATGCTGCGAATCGCCCCAGCGAAGATCTCGGTGGTGTAGGCGCAGGTGTTGAGGGCGAAGGCCAGGATGGTGCAGTTCATCGCGTCGCGGAAAAACGCATTGAGCATCGGCTGGTCGCGTACCCCTTCCAGGCTGTAGATGCCGGTGTAGAAGATCAGCAGCTGGATGTAAAGCGGCGTGCCGCGGAACACGTAGGTGTAGAACTGCACGGGCCAGCGCAGCCAAAGCCTGGGCGAGCAGCGCGCTACCGCCAGTGGGATCGAGACCACGAAGCCGATGCCGACCGAGGCGATCAGCAACCAGAGGGTCATGGCAAGGCCGGTGATGTTGTTGCCGTCGGTCCAGAGGAACGCCTGCCAGTATTCCTGAAGCAGTTCGATCATCGCGTGGCCTCCCGGCTGCCGACATTGAAGCGCCGCTCCAGGCGGCGCATGACGAAGTTGGAGGCGCTGGTGATGGCCAGGTAGATCAGGCCCGCGAGCACCAGAAAGTAGAACAACTGGTAGGTGCTCTTGCCGGCGTCCTGCGCGGCCTTGACCACATCGGCCAGGCCAATGATCGAGACCAGTGCGGTGGCCTTGAGGATCACCATCCAGTTGTTGCCCAGCCCCGGCAGGGCGTAGCGCATCATCTGCGGGAACACCACATGGCGAAAGCGCTGGCCACGGCTCATGCCATAGGCGGTGGCCGCTTCGACCTGCCCGCGCGGCACGGCGAGAATGGCGCCGCGAAAGGTTTCGGTGAAATAGGCGCCGTAGATGAAGCCCAGGGTGATGACACCGGCAATGAACGGGTCGATCTCGAAGTAGTCCCACTCCAGCGCATCGGTGAGGCTGTTGAGCCAGATCTGCAGGCTGTAGAAGATCAACAGCATCAGCACCAGGTCGGGCACGCCGCGAATGAGTGTGGTGTAGAGCTGCGCGGCCCAGCGAAACATGGCCACGCGGGAAAGTTTGGCGCTGGCGCCGATGAGCCCGAGCACGACGCTCACGGCCAGCGACAGCAGGGAAAGCTTGACGGTCATCCAGGTGCCTTGCAGCAGCAAAGGCCCAAAGCCCTTCAGGCTCAATGCAGAGAGCCCTAGGCTCTGCAACAGGTGATCGAGCATGTATCAACCCTTATGCGGTCAATAAAAGCGCCCGCACCCTTGTGGGGCGCGGGCGCTCGGGGGCAGCTTACTTGCCGCTGTACAGGTTCAGGTCACCGAAGTGCTTTTTCTGGATTTCGGCGTACGTGCCGTCATCGTGCAGGGCCTTGATGCCCTTGTTGAGCAGGGCTTGCAGGTCCTTGTTGCCTTTCTTGATGCCGATGGCGGTCTTGGCCGGCAGCAGCTCGCTTTCAAAAGGCTTGGAGACTTCGTAGTCAGCACCTTGCGGCGACTTCAAGAAGCCCAGCTCGGCTTGCAGCATGTCTTGCAGCGAGGCGTCCAGGCGGCCAGACACCAGGTCGGCGTAGACTTGGTCCTGGTTCTGGTAAGCCTGGGTTTTCACGCCGTTCTTCTCCAGCACGCCCTTGGCATAGGCTTCCTGGATGGTGCCTTGCTCGTAGCCGACGGTCTTGCCTTTGAGGGTGGCGTTGTCTTGAGTGAAACCTGCGCCCTTTTTGAACACCAGTGCGGTGGGGCCAGAGAACAGCTCATCGGAGAAGTCGATGGCCTTTTCACGCGCCGGGGTGACGGTGAGCGAAGAGATCACGCCGTCGAACTTATTGGCCTTCAGGCCCGGAATCATGCCGTCGAAATCGTTCTCGACCCATTTGCAGGTGACTTTCAGTTCCTTGCAGATGGCATTGCCCAGGTCGATGTCAAAACCCACCAGGCTGCCGTCGGCGGCCTTGGACTCGAACGGTGCGTAGGACGGGTCGACGCCAAAGCGCAGCTCTTTGTAGTCCTTGGCCACGGCAGCGCCGGCGGACAGGCAGAGCGCCAGGGCAGAAAGGGTCAGCCATGCTTTTTTCATTGTGCAGTCCTTAAAAAACCTGAAAGGCGTGGTTCACGGGAAGCGTTACCGGCAGAGGCCAGGTGCCATCGTGATAGCAAATTTCGCACCATCGTGCAGGCTTTGCCAGAGCCGGGGCGCCTGGCAATCCCTTTCCGTCGCAGTTCTGAAAGAAATGGCCCGCAAGGCCGCCGTTGAGCCATGGGGCATGCGCCAAATCAGAGCAGGCGGTGTTGCCCGCGCCATTGTGGTGCGCGTTTCGACTCAACTCAACAGCTCGTGTAACACTGCCAGGGTATCGGCTTGTTCGACAGGCTTGTCATGGCGCCAGCGAAGCAAGCGGGGAAAGCGCACGGCGATGCCGCTTTTGTGCCGTTTCGACAAGGCAATGCCCTCAAAAGCCAGCTCGAATACCTGAGTGGGGGTAACACTGCGCACCGGCCCGAACTTTTCGAGGGTGGTGCGCCGTACCAGTGCGTCCACCTGGCGCATTTCTTCGTCGGTGAGCCCGGAGTACGCCTTGGCGAAGGGCACCAGTTGGCGCTCGCTGGCCTCAGGCGGGCCGTCCCACACCGCGAAGGTATAGTCGGTGTAGAGATTGGCGCGCCGGCCGTGGCCGGCCTGGGCATAGATCAGCACCGCGTCCACGGTGAAGGGGTCGACTTTCCACTTCCACCAGGTGCCGACGTCTTTAGTGCGGCCCACACCGTACTGCGCATCACAGGCTTTGAGCATCATGCCCTCGACGCCGCGGCTACGGGATTCTTCGCGCACCTGCGCCAGCGCTTCCCAGCTGTCGGCCTGGATCACCGGGGACGGTTGCAGCAAGGGCAGGGGGATGTGCTTGAGCAGTTGATCCAGCTGGGCGCGGCGCTCGCTTTGAGGGCGGCTGCGCCAATCATCGCCCTGCCATTGCAGCAGGTCGTAAGCCAGCAGCACCACCGGCGCCTCTTGCAGCAGTTTTTTGCCCAGCGTCTTGCGGCCCAGGCGGGTTTGCAGCAGGGCGAACGGTTGAACGCCGGTGCCCTCGTGCCACACGACGATTTCGCCGTCGAGCACGGTGCCATCGGGTAGGTGATCGAGCAGAGCCTGGAATTCGGGGAACCGCTCGGTTACCAGTTCCTCGCCACGAGACCACACCCACAGTTGGCCATCGCGCTTGACCAGCTGCGCGCGGATCCCGTCCCACTTCCATTCGGCTTGCCAGTGCTCGATCGGCCCGAGGCGTTCGTCGAATTGCGCCACGGGCACCTGCAAGGGGTGGGCAAGAAAGAAGGGGTAAGGCTGGCCCCCGCGCAGGGCGTGTTCGTCTTCGCTGGGCGGGGCGATCAACGCCAGGTAGGCCGCGGCACTGGGGCGGTGGGAGAGGTCGGTGTAGCCCACCAAACGTTGCGCGACCTGTTTAGGATCGAGCTCGGCCAGGCTTGCCAGTGCGCGGGTGACCAGCAATTTGGACACGCCCACCCGGAAACTGCCCGTGATCAGCTTGATGCACAGCATCAACTCTGCCCGGTCGAGCTGCGACCACAGCTCGGGCAGCTTCTGGTGCAGGGTTTCCGGGGGCAGGCCGCGCAATGGCAGCAGCGCCTGCTCGACCCACCAGGCCAGGCCTTCGCGGCTCTGGCTGGGTTGATCGGGCAGCACCAGCGATACGGTTTCGGCCAGGTCGCCCACACTGTGGTAGCTCTCTTCGAACAGCCATTGCGGCAGGCCGGCCATGGCCTGGGCCACCTCTCTCAGCACGCGGCTGGGCACCAGTTGCCGCGGGCGGCCGCCGGCAAGAAAGTACACTGCCCAGGCGGCGTCTTCGGCGGGCGCGTCGGCGAAATACGCTTGCAGGGCGGCCAGCCGAGCGTTGCTGGAGGTCGTGGCGTCGAGGCGGGCATAAAGTTGTGCAAAGGCCTGCATGGGTGGCTCCTGTCAGGCGGCTTCTTCCGGGTCACCGTAGGCTTCTATCTTCATCTCCCGGCCATCGAGCCCCTGCTCGCAGAGGTAGCGTGCCAGCACGGAGGTGGAGCCGTGAGTCACCATCACCCGTTCGGCGCCGGTCTGCTCGATGGCCCAGAGCAGGCCTGGCCAGTCAGCGTGGTCGGAGAGTACGAAGCCTCGATCCACCCCCCGGCGGCGACGTGCCCCGCGCAAGCGCATCCAGCCGCTGGCGAAGCCGTCGCTGTAGTCACCAAAGCGGCGCATCCAGGTGCTGCCGGCCGCCGAGGGCGGCGCCACGATCAGCGCCTGGCGCAGCAATGGGTCGGTTTTCTTGAAATCAGTGGCATAGAGCGTCTCGGGCAAATAGATGCCACCTTCCCGGTAAACGCGGTTCAGCGGCTCTACCGACCCGTGGGCCAGGATCGGGCCGATGCTGGCATCGATACCGTGCAGGATGCGCTGGGCTTTGCCGAAGGAATAGGCGAACAGCACGCTCGGGCGCTCGGCCTGGGCATTGGCCCGCCACCATTGGTTGATCTCGTCGAACACCTCACGCTGGGGTTGCCAGCGGTAGATCGGCAGGCCGAAGGTGGATTCGGTGATGAAGCAGTGGCAGCGCACTGGCTCGAACGGCTCACAGGTACCGTCGGCCTCGACCTTGTAGTCACCCGAAGCCACCCACACTTCACCCTGATGCTCAACGCGCACCTGCGCCGATCCCAAGACGTGCCCAGCGGGGTGAAAGCTCAACGTCACGCCGTGATGATCGATGCGCTCGCCATAAGCCAAGGTCTGCAGGTTGATGGTTTCGCCCAGGCGGGCGCGCAGGATGCCTGCGCCGGGGGTGGCGCTGAGGTAGTGCTGGCTGCCCGTGCGGGCATGGTCGCCGTGGCCGTGGGTGATCACCGCTCGCTCCACTGGGCGCCAGGGGTCGATGTAGAAGTCGCCGGCGGCGCAGTAGAGGCCTTCGGGGCGGGCGATGATCAGGTCCATCCGGTGCTCCTGTGTGCTGTGTGTCGCCTGGCCAGCCGCCCGAGGCAGCCCTTTCAGTCCAGCCCGACGAACCCGCCGGTCTGGTGCCTCCACAACCGCGCATACAAGCCTTTCTGCGCCAAGAGCTCTTCATGGCTGCCCAACTCGACAATCTGGCCTTTTTCCATCACCACCAGGCGGTCCATTTTGGCAATGGTCGAAAGGCGGTGAGCGATGGCGATCACGGTTTTGCCTTCCATCAAACTCTCAAGGCTCTCCTGAATCGCCGCCTCGACTTCCGAATCCAGCGCTGAAGTCGCTTCATCCAGCACCAGGATGGGGGCGTTCTTGAGCAGCACACGGGCGATGGCGATGCGCTGGCGCTGGCCGCCGGACAGCTTCACGCCACGCTCGCCGACGTGCGAATCCAGGCCTACGCGGCCCTGGGCATCGGAAAGCAACGGGATGAACTCGTCGGCCTTGGCATCGTGAATGGCGCGCAGCACTTCTTCTTCGGTGGCGTAGGGCCGGCCATACATGAGGTTCTCGCGGATCGAGCGGTGCAGCAGCGAGGTGTCCTGGGTGATCAGGCCGATCTGCGAGCGCAGGCTGTCTTGTTGCACCTCGGCAATGTCCTGGCCATCGATGAGGATGCGACCCTCGTCGAGCTCATACAGGCGCAGCAACAGGTTGACCAATGTGGACTTGCCTGCCCCGGAAGGGCCGAGCAGGCCGATTTTCTCGCCGGGGCGGATGTTCAGTGTCAGCCCCGGGATGACAGGGCGTGCCTTGCCGTAATGGAACGTGATGTTCTCGAAATCGATGCGGCCTTCGCTGATCTTCAGCGGCAGGGCCTGCGGTTTGTCGGCAACGGCAATGGGCTGGGCGATGGTTTGCAGGCCGTCTTGCACCATGCCGATGTTTTCGAAAATGCCATTGACCACCCACATGATCCAGCCAGACATGTTGACGATACGGATCACCAAGCCTGTGGCCAGCGCGATCACGCCGACGCTGAGCAGGCCGTGGGTCCACAACCACAGGGCAAGGCCAGTGGTGCATACGATGAGCAGGCCGTTGAGGATGGTGATGGTCACATCCATCTCGGTAATCACCCGGTTGGCGTACTGGGTTTTTTCGGTCTGCTCGCTGATGGCTTCGCGGGCGTACTGTTGCTCAAGGTTGGTGTGGGCGAACAGCTTCAAGGTGGTGATGTTGCTGTAGCCGTCGACGATGCGGCCCATCAGCTTGGAGCGAGCGTCGGAAGAGATCACCGAACGCGCCTGTACTCTTGGCACGAAGTACCACAGCGCAATGGCGAAGGCGAAGATCCAGATCACCAGGGGTACCATCATGCGCCAGTCGGCCTCGGCGAACAGCACCAGGGAGCTGACGGCATAGATGGTCACGTGCCAGAGGGCGTCCATGGCCTGCACGGCCGAGTCCCGCAACGAGTTGCCGGTCTGCATGATGCGCTGGGCGATGCGCCCGGCGAAGTCATTCTGAAAGAAGGTCATGCTCTGGCGGAGCACGTAGTTGTGGTTCTGCCAGCGGATCATGCTGGTCATGCCTGGGGTGATCGACTGATGCACCAGCAGGTCGTGCAGCCCTACGAAAACCGGGCGCAGCACCAGCGCCACGATGACCATCCACACCAATTGCCCCCAGTGCTCGCTAAAGAAGTCCTTGGCCGAGGTGGTGTTGGTCATGTCGATGATTTCAGAGAGGTAGCTGAACAGCGCCACCTCGATCAGCGCTGCAATCAGCCCTACCGCCAGCAAAGCAACGAAGCTGGGCCACACCTGGCGGATGTAATACAGGTAGAAGGGCCACACCTTGCCGGGCGGCGCATCGGTTGGTGCGTCGCGGAACACATTGATCCACTGTTCGAAGCGGCGGTGAAGCGCAGACAGCATGGCGGGCTCTCCTGTTCTGGCAGCAGCCGATCAGTCGATGCGCTTGGCGCTCTTGATCATGATCGGGTTGGACGGCACGTTCTGCATGCCGCGTTGCGTGGTGGTGGGCGCGTTGACGATCTGATCGACGACATCCATGCCCTGGGTGACCTTACCGAACACGGCATAGCCGAAGTCGCGGCCGCCGTGGTCGAGGAAGTCGTTGTCCTTGACGTTGATGAAGAACTGCGCCGTCGCCGAGTCGACGACCGAGGTGCGGGCCATGGCCACGGTGCCACGCACGTTGCGCAAGCCATTGTCGGCTTCGTTCTTGATCGGAGCCTGGGTGGGTTTTTCAGCCATGTCGCGGGTGAAACCGCCGCCCTGGACCATGAAGCCTGGGATCACGCGGTGGAAAATGGTGTTGTTGTAGAACCCGGAATCGACGTACTTCAGGAAGTTGGCGGTGCTGATCGGCGCTTTCTCGGCGTCCAGCTCCAGGGTGACCTGGCCAAAATCAGTAGCTAATTGCACGTGCGGGTGCTTGTCGTCAGCCAGGGCAGCGGTGGAGAGCGCCATTGCGCAGGCAGCGATGCAGAATTTCTTGAGCATGGATTCACGGATCCTTGTACGTGGAATCAACCGCAGCAACCGAGTGCCGCAGCAGGGGACTGAACCGTTCGGCGTGTTCAGGCGCACAGGGTGACGGGAATTGCCGCTCACTTCCAGTGGCCAGGCACGCGCTTGGGGGCTCAACCCCGGCCGGCATGGTCGTTAAGGCTGGGACAGCCCTTGCGCGGGATCCGTTCAAGCCCATTGCAGGCTTGGTAGGTCAGGTCAGCTCGGTGCCAAGCCAGCGCGCTCCTGATCATCGAAACGGCACAGCAGGTCGGTGAGGATCTGGGTGGCAGGGCCCAGAGGCTTGTCTTTGCTGGCGTACAGGTAAAACACCGGGTTGCGTGTGCTGCCCTGTTCAAGCACCAGCGGCTTCAGGATGCCTTCGCGCAGTTGGCGTTCGATCAGGTGGCGGGGCAGCCACGCAAACCCCAGCCCGCTGCCGACGAACGTGGCGGCCGTAGCCAGGCTGCCTACCGTCCAGCGTTGCTCGGCGCCGAGCCAGCCAACGTCGCGCGGCTGATGGCGGCCCGAATCGCGGATCACCACCTGCAGCTGGCTCTCCAGGTCTTGAAAGGTGAGTTGGCGGTTGAGCTGGTGCAAAGGGTGGTCGGGGTGGGCGACGGCCACGAACTCCACCGGGTTGAGCTCGGTACCCAGGTAGCCAGGAATGCTGTAACCGCAAATCGCCAAGTCGGTGCCTTCCTTGAGCACTTCCTCGACCCCCGACAGCACCTCTTCACGCAGGCGCACCCGGCAGCCCCGGCTCTGCGGCATGAACGCGGTCAGTGCCTGCACCAGCCGGGCGCTGGGGTAGGCGGCGTCGACCACCAGGCGTACCTCGGCTTCCCACCCTTGCTCCATGTGCAGGGCGAGGTCTTCGAGCTGGCTGGCCTGCTTGACCAGCTGCCGCGAGCGTCGCAGCAGCACTTCGCCGGCTTCGGTCAGCACCGCCTTGCGCCCGTCGATGCGCAGCAAGGGCACGCCCAGCTGCTCCTGCATGCGGCCCACCGTATAGCTTACTGACGACTGCGAACGATGCAGCGCCTCGGCAGCCTGTGCGAAACCGCCGTGGTCCACCACTGCCTGGAGGGTGCGCCATTGATCAAGGGTCACGCGCGGGGCTTTCATTGCAAATCCTTGAAACCGAAAGAAGACCGTGCCAATAAAGCAAAATTTTCGATCGATTGCATGAGGATTTTATAAGGCGCATTGGCAAGGCCTGGCCCAGCGGCTATGGTCGGCGCCTCTGAATGCGAGGGCCACCATGCCGTACCTGTTGCTTGTCACGCTGATCCAGGCGTTTTCCTTCAATCTGATCGGGGTTTACCTGGCCGGCCATGTGGACAGCTACTTCGCCGTGCTGGCGAGGGTGGTGCTGGCCGGGCTGGTGTTTCTGCCGCTGACCCACTGGCGGCAGGTGCCTGCCCGGCTACGCCGCGGGATGCTGGCGATCGGTGCGCTGCAGTTTGGCGTGACCTACGTGTGCCTGTACCTGAGCTTTCGCGTGTTGACGGTGCCTGAGGTGCTGCTGTTCACCATCCTGACGCCAGTGCACGTGACGCTGATCGAGGATGCACTGAACCGCCGCTTCAACGGTTGGGCGCTGATGGCAGCGCTCGTGGCGGTGGCAGGTGCGGCGGTCATTCGGTTCGATCACCTCGATGGCGATTTCCTGGGGGGCTTTTTGCTGCTGCAGCTGGCCAACTTCACCTATGCCGCCGGGCAGGTGCTGTACAAGCACCTGATGGCGCGCGAGGGGATCGAAGGGCCCCAGTATCGGCATTTTGGGTACTTCTTCGCTGGCGCGTTGCTGGTGGCCCTGCCGGCTTACCTGGCGTTCGGCAATTTCAGCCGGTTGCCCGACACGCCGCTGCAATGGGGCGTGCTGGTGTTTCTGGGCTGGGTGGCGACGGCGCTGGGGATGTACGCCTGGAACCGCGGCGCCTGCCTGGTCAGCGGGGCGACGCTGGCGGTAATGAACAACCTGCATGTGCCGGTGGGGCTGGTGCTGAACCTGCTCATCTGGAACCACAGCGAGCCGCTGGGGCGCCTGGCGCTGGGAGGCGCGGTGATCGCCGGTTCGGTGTGGATCAGCCGGCGGGCTTCTCGCGGTTACCGGCCGGGCTGACTCCTCGGGCTAAGATGCCGAGCGGTGTGGGAGGCCGGCTTGCCGGGCGGCGCGGGGTGATTCAGCGCATCATGTCTTTGGCCATCCGCGCCTGTTCGCGGATCTCCTTTTCCCGGGCGTCGATTCGCGAGGCCAGTGGGAAGTTGTCTGCGGCGCGGCGCTTGGCGAATTCCAGCTGCTGCTCGGCGCCTTTGTAGTCGCCGGTGAGGGCCAGGTATTCGGCGCGTGCCTGGTAGGAGCCGATGATGTTGCCGTTGAGCCCGCGGGCGTCGGCCACCAGGCTCCAGACATCCGGGTCATGGGGGCGGCTGTCGAGCAACTGGTTCAGGCCTTTTTCCGCCTCGGCGTTGCGGTTCTGCTTGAGCAGCAGGTTGATGCGCATCTGGTTCAGCGGGTAGCTGTCGGGGTACTGCGCCAGCATCGTGTCGACGCGCTTCTGCGCATCGGGCAGGCGGTTGTTGGTGATATCGAGCTCTACCTCGGCCAGGTTCAGCGTGAGGTCGTTGGGGTTGGCCGCCAGCAACGGGCGCAGGGTTTCGCGCGCTTCGTTGAGCTGGCCGGCCTTGGTCAGCGAGAGCGCCAGGCCATAGCGGGCGCCGTTGTCCTTGGGGTTCTCGTCGAGCCGCGCGCGAAAGCGCTTGGTGGCCATGCCGGGGGAGTCTTCGTAGATCAGCTGCGCGCGAGCGCGCATGTACTGATACACCTGGCTGTCTTCCTTGCCGCCGGGCTTGGCCTGTTCGGCGCGGTTGCGGGTGTCGGCGATGCGCGACTCGGTGACCGGGTGGGTGAGCAGGAATTCAGGCGGCCGGCCGCCGTATTGGTACTGCTTGGCCAGGCGCTCGAACATGTTGGGCATGTTGCGCGGGTCGTAGCCGGCGCGCTCCAGGGTCAGGATGCCGGCGCGGTCAGCTTCGGCCTCGTTCTGTCGAGAGAAGCCCAGTTGGTTCTGGATGGCCGCCGCCTGGGTGCCGAAGATGGTCGCCATGCCGGCGTCACCGGCACCGGCGGCCGCCATCACCACCCCGGCCAGCAAACCGGCCATCAAAGGAATCTGCATGTGCTGCTGCGCTTCGACGCCACGGGCGAAGTGCCGCTGCGAAAGGTGCCCCAGCTCGTGCGCCAGCACCGCGGCGTACTGGCCTTCGGTTTCGGCGCCCAGGAACAGCCCGCCATTCACGCCGATGATTCCGCCGGGCGCGGCGAAGGCGTTGAGCTCCTTGCTGTCGACCAGGATGAATTCCAGCCGCCGGTCCTGAACCTCACTGCTTTCGGCGAGCCGATACACGCTGTTCTCGACGTAATCCTTGAGCTGCGGGTCGGAAAGTTGCCCCACCTGGCCTCGCAGCATGCTCAGCCAGGCGCGGCCCAGGTCGTGCTCCTGTTGGGGCGACACGATCGAGGAAGTCGAGTCGCCCAGCGATGGCAGGTCATCAGCGTGGCTGGGCAGGGCCAGCAGGCAAGCGAGCGTGAGCAGGGCAGGGCGCAGGAAGGTCATCCGTGGGGCTCGGGCAGCAAAAAGCAGACTGTACGGGGCGGGAGTGCCCCGCTGCAAGCCTGCGGCACGGGCCTGTGGCTCGCTTGCGGCACGAGGGCGCAAGCCTGTAACGTCCAGGCTTTGCTATCGGTCAGAATTTCCCATGAATGATGTAACCCAATGTGACGCGGAGCTCGATGCGAGCGGTCTGAATTGTCCACTGCCTTTGCTCAAGGCCAAGCTGGCCCTCAACGGGCTGGCCCGCGGTGAAGTGCTCAAGGTCATCGCTACCGACGCCGGGTCGCAGCGGGATTTTCGTGCCTTCGCCCAATTGGCCGGGCACGCTTTGCTGCACGAAACGGTCGAAGGCGAACGCTTCATCTATTGGCTCAGGAAGGCCTGACCGCGCTAACGGAACCTGCGATGTTCAAACTGCTGCAAGACTGGACCCAGCGTTATTTCTCCGACGAAGAAGCCGTAGCCCTGGTGGTGCTGCTGGTGCTGGCGTTCACCGTGGTGCTGACGGTCGGCGGCATGCTCGCGCCAGTGCTGGCCGGGATGGTGCTGTCGTTTCTGATGCACGGGCTTGTGGCGCGCCTGGAGCGCTTCAAGGTGCCCTCAGCGCTGGCGGTCGCGCTGGTGTTCGGGCTGTTCATGGTCGGCGTGGTGGTCTTCGTGGTGGTGCTGGTGCCGCTGCTGTGGCATCAGTTCATCACGCTGGTGAACGAGATGCCCGGCATGCTCGGCAAGGGCCAGTCGCTGCTGTTGCTGCTGCCGGAGCGCTACCCACATCTGGTCACCGACGAGCAG
The DNA here is from genome assembly GCF_003097135.1 of Pseudomonas sp. URIL14HWK12:I12. Classification (GTDB taxonomy): domain Bacteria; phylum Pseudomonadota; class Gammaproteobacteria; order Pseudomonadales; family Pseudomonadaceae; genus Aquipseudomonas. Next base: position 1,245,009 of record NZ_QEQL01000001.1, on the reverse strand, counting down.
GTGCTGGCGGCGATCGAAACCGCGCGCGGCGAAATCGGCAAATTCGGCCAGTGGGCCCTCACGGTGTCGCTGTCGAGCCTGCGTTTGCTGGTCAACGCCATGATCTACTGCGTGCTGGTGCCGATCCTGGTGTTTTTCTTCCTCAAGGACCGGGAGATGATCGGCCGTTGGGTGCGCGGCTATCTGCCACGCCAGCGCGACCTGCTCACCCGTGTGGCCCAGGAGATGAACCGGCAGATCGCCAATTACATCCGTGGCAAGGTGATCGAGATATTCATCTGCGGCGTGGCGACCTACATCGGCTTTCTGGTGATGGGCTTGAACTACGCCGCGCTGCTGGCCTTGTTGGTGGGCGTTTCGGTGGTGGTGCCGTATGTGGGTACGGTGCTGGTGACCGTTCCGGTGGCGATCATCGGGCTGTTCCAGTGGGGCTGGAGCGACCAGTTCATCTACCTGATGGTGGTCTACGGGGTGATCCAGGCACTCGATGGCAACGTGCTGGTGCCGTTGCTGTTTGCCGAGGCGGTGAACCTGCACCCGGTTGCGATCATCTGCGCGGTGCTGCTGTTTGGTGGCCTGTGGGGCTTCTGGGGGGTGTTCTTCGCCATTCCGCTGGCAACCCTGGTCAAGGCGGTGCTCGATGCCTGGCCGAAGAATGACGAGCCGCCGGTGGCGCCGCTGGTCTGACGCTGCGCGAGCCTGCGCGGCGCCACCGGCAAACGGCTGGCGGCTTACAACGGCTGGGTGGCAGCGAGCACTTCGTCGACGTGCCCAGGTACTTTCACCCCGCGCCACTCACGGCGCAGCACGCCGTTGGCGTCGATCAGGAAGGTGCTGCGATCCACGCCAAGGTATTCCTTGCCGTAGAGTTTCTTGAGCTTGATCACATCGAACAACTGGCACAGCGTCTCGTCCTTGTCGCTGATCAGCTCGAAGGTGAAACCCTGCTTGGCCTTGAAGTTCTCATGGCTCTTGATGCCGTCGCGGGAGACGCCGAACACCTCGGCGCCGGCGGCCTTGAATGCGCCCAGCGCATCACGGAAGCCCTGGCCCTGGGTAGTGCACCCCGGGGTGCTGTCTTTGGGGTAGAAGTACAGCACCACCTTGCGGCCCTTGAGGGCGCTGAGCGATACCTCTTGGCCCCCGGTGGCCAGGGCGCTGAATTCGGGAACGGGTTGGTCGACGGCAACGGCCATGCGGGTTTCCTCAGACAGGGTTTTGCGGGCGCCAGGGTTCGATCAGCGCGTCCAGGTTCAGTGCGTCGGCGAAATCAAGGAAGTGATCGCGCAGCCAGCTGATCTGCACACCTGCCGGCAGGGTGACGGTGAAGGTGGCGTTGAGCATCATGCCGCCGGTCTGTGGCGCTTCCCAGGTATCGAGCGTGAGGTTTTCCAGGTCGACGTTGTGGTCGGTGAAGAACTGGCAGAGCTCGCTGACGATGTCGGGGCGATACACGGAGCTTACGTAGGCGACGTAGGGCAGGGCCAGCGGGCGCGCCTCCAGGTTGGCGCTGCGCACCACGTTGATGGTCAGCTCATGGCGCTTGGCCAGGGCAGGCACGCCGGCCTCCAGGCGGGCCAGGGCGTCCCAGTTGCCACCGACCTGCAGCACCAGTGCGCTGAACTCGCCGTGGCGAGTGAGCCGCGAGGTGATCACCGCGCAGCGGTTTTCGTGGGCTGCGCGGCTGAGCACGCTGGTCAGCTCCATGGGGTTGCGGCCAAGGGCGGTGATGACGAGGAACTGTTCGCGAACGGGTGGGGTGGACATGCAGCCTTCCTAAAGCGATGAGCGGCCGGAGGGTTGGGCGTTGGCACCAGGGGCAGCGCAACGGCCCGCGGGCAGTCCCGGCCCGGCCAAAGAAGGAAGGGTACCGAAATTCCCCGGTACAGGGAATGCTCGCCGTACTGGCGGTCGCTTGTGAAAGGCCCGGCGCGCCAGTACCATTACCCGACTTTTTCTGGCAGGAGCGGTTGCATGTACACGGGCAGCATGGTGGCTTTGGTCACTCCAATGAACGCGCAAGGCGATCTGGACTGGGCCAGCCTCGAGAAGCTGGTCGACTTCCACCTCGAAAACGGCACCGATGCGATCGTCGCGGTCGGTACCACCGGTGAGTCGGCTACCCTCGACGTGAACGAGCACATCGATGTCATCAAACGTGTCGTGCAGCAGGTCAACAAACGCATCCCCGTGATCGCCGGCACCGGTGCCAACTCCACCCGCGAGGCGGTCGAGCTTACCCGCAACGCCAAGTCTGCCGGCGCCGACGCCTGCCTGCTAGTAACCCCTTACTACAACCGGCCTACCCAGGAAGGGCTGTTCCAGCACTTCAAGCACATCGCCGAAGCCGTCGCCATTCCTCAGATTCTCTACAACGTGCCAGGCCGCACTGCGTGCGACATGCTGGCCGACACCGTCGCCCGGCTGTCGAAGGTGCCGAACATCATCGGTATCAAGGAAGCCACCGGCGACATGGCGCGTGCCCAGCAGATCCTGGATCGCACCGATGGTGACTTCCTGCTGTTCTCCGGCGACGACATCACGGCTGTCGAGCTGATGCTGCTCGGCGGCAAGGGCAACATTTCGGTCACCGCCAACGTCGCCCCGCGCCAGGTCGCCGACCTGTGCGCCGCCGCGCTGGCCGGGGATGCCGCCAAGGCCCGCGCCATCAACGAGCACCTGATGCCGCTGCACAAGAACCTGTTCATCGAAGCGAATCCCATTCCGGTGAAGTTCGCGATGAACCAACTGGGCCTGATGCCCGAAGGTATTCGTCTGCCGCTCACCTGGTTGAGCGATGCCTGTCAAGAACCGCTGCGGCAGGCCATGCGCCAGTCCGGCGTTTTGGTCTGATCGAGGAAGTACACCGCATGAAGCGTTTGGCAGGTCTCTCCGCCCTGGCGGTCATCATTTCCAGCACCAGTGGCTGTGGCTGGCTGTGGGGCGAACACGGTTACTTCCGTGACCGCGGCAACGATTACCTGGATGCGCGCCAGACCGCGCCGATGGAGGTCCCTGCGGACATCCAGGCGACCAAGCGCCTGGACCCACTGCTGCCGATCCCGCGCAACGTTGCCGACAGCAACGCCGACAAAAGCTTCTCGGTGCCGCGCCCGCAGCGCCTCGAAGCCGTCGCCGACAGCAGCACCTACACCCTGCAGCGCAGTGCTGGCTCCAGCTGGATCCTGGCCCAGACCCCGCCGGCCGAAGCCTGGCCAGTGGCGCATCAGTTCTTCGAAAACAATGGTTTCCGGATCGTTGACGACCGCCCGACCACCGGTGAATTCTCCACCGCCTGGCAGCCGCTCGATCAATTGGCCGGGGCACTGGCCGAGCGCTTGAAAGGCTCGGCACAGAACCCATCCGACGAAGTGCGGGTGCATGTGCGCATCGAGCCAGGTGTGGCACGCAACAGCAGCGAAATCTACCTCTCCAGCGTTGAGCGCCCAGCGGGCAGCAGCGCCGACGTGGCCTTCCCGTCGCGCCCCGCGGCCAATGGCATGGACGCAGCGCTGGTCGACCAAATGCTCGCCAGCCTCACCCGCGACGCCGAGAAGGGCGGGTCGGTCTCGCTGGTGGCCGCGCGCGACTACGACGCCCCCAGCCGTGTGAGCCTGAGCGAAGACGGCAGCGGCAACCCGGTGCTCACCGTCGGCGCCGACCTCGATCGCGCCTGGAGCAGCGTGGGCCGCGCGCTCGACCACGGCCAGTGGCGCGTCGAGGACGTCAACCGCAGCCTGGGCCTGTACTACATCAACCTGGCGGAAAAACCGGGCAACCCTGAAGACAACAAGCCTGGCTTCTTCGGGCGCCTGTTCGGCCACACGCCGAGCAAGGAAGAGCTCGAAGCCCGCGCAGAGCGCTATCAGGTGCGCTTGAGCAAGGTAGGCGACGGCGTCGAGGTCACGGTCGAGAAAAACATCAACACCGTCGCTCCGGCAGACGTCGCACGCCGTGTGTTGAGTGTGATTCAGGACAACCTGGGCTAAGTGCGCTTCGCTGTTCTTGGAAGCGGGAGCCAGGGAAATGGCACGCTGGTCGCTCAGGGCAACACCCTGGTGCTGGTCGACTGTGGCTTTTCGCTGAAGGAAACCGAGCGCCGCCTGGCCCTGCTGGGCGTGCATGCCCGGCAGCTGAGTGCGGTGCTGCTGACCCACGAGCACGCCGATCATGTGCATGGCGTAGCGCTACTGGCCAAGCGTTACGGCGTGCCGGTGTACCTGAGTGAGGGCACGGCGAGTGGGCTGCGCAAACCGGTGCCTGCCACGCGCCATGTGCGCTGTGGCGACCACTTCGATATCGGCGAGCTGCGGGTGGGCGTGGTGGGTGTGGCCCATGACGCCCGCGAGCCCACCCAGTACGTGTTCAGCAACGGGCAGCGCCGCTTCGGCCTGTTGACCGACCTCGGCTCCTATTGCAGCCGGGTGCTCAAGCATTACGAAGGCCTCGACGCATTGATGATCGAGGCCAATCACTGTCGCGACCTGCTAGCGGCCGGGCCATATCCCTGGTTCCTCAAACAGCGCGTGGGTGGCGACAGAGGCCATTTGAACAACCACCAGGCCGCCGGCCTGGTGGCCGAGCTCGGTTGGCAAGGCCTGCAACATCTGGTGCTGGCCCACCTGAGCAGCAAGAACAACCAGCCCCGGCTGGCCCTCGACCGGTTCACCAGCACCTTGGGGTGCGACCCGGCCTGGCCACAGGTGGCTGACCAAGCTTTTGGGCTAGACTGGCGCGAGATCGCCTGAGCCCCCACATCCTTGAGCGGAGCCATCATGGAAAAACGCGAAGAACTCTACCGCGGCAAGGCCAAGTCGGTTTACAAGACCGACGATGCCGACCGCCTGATCCTGCTGTTTCGCAACGACACTTCGGCGTTCGACGGCAAACGCATCGAGCAGCTCGATCGAAAGGGCATGGTGAACAACAAGTTCAATGCCTTCATCATGCAAAAGCTCGAAGAAGCTGGCGTACCGACCCAGTTCGACCGGCTGCTGGGCGACAACGAAGCGTTGGTGAAAAAGCTCGAGATGATCCCGGTCGAATGCGTAGTACGCAACTACGCCGCCGGCAGCCTGGTCAAGCGCCTGGGTGTGGAGGAGGGCTTGCAGCTCTCGCCGTCCACCTTCGAGTTGTTCCTGAAAGATGACGCCAAGGGCGACCCTTTCATCAACGAATCCCACGTCATTGCCTTTGGGTGGGCGAGCGCCGAAAACCTTGCGACCATGAAAGCCCTGTCGCTGAAGGTCAATGAAGTGCTGAGCAAGCTGTTCGACGACGCAGGCCTGCTGCTGGTGGACTTCAAGCTCGAATTCGGCCTGTTCCACGGCCAGATCGTGCTGGGCGACGAATTCAGCCCCGACGGCTGCCGCCTGTGGGACAAAGAAACACGCAAGAAGATGGACAAGGACCGCTTCCGCCAGGGCCTGGGCGATGTGATCGAGGCCTACGAAGAAGTGGCTGCGCGCCTGGGCGTGCCGCTCTGATCTAAAGCCGCTTCACTGGGCCGCTGCAACGGGAAGACCGCTCGCTGCGCGACGGGCGGTCTTTGACACCCCGCCGCGCGGGGGCACAGCGCTCCTGCGTCATTGTCTACAGCTGGACCACACGCAACCACCTGATCCCTTTCGGGTTTTTTTGAAAAAAGGGTTTGGTGGTTGGGCAATGTGCTGGTATGATGCGCGCCATTGGAGAGATGCCGGAGTGGTCGAACGGGACGGATTCGAAATCCGTTGTACTGGCAACAGTACCTAGGGTTCAAATCCCTATCTCTCCGCCATATAAATCAAGGGTTTATAGAAAATAAATCCTTGGGTGTAAAAAGCGGGAAAGTGTGTTGATCCCTCTATGATCCCTCAAAAAAAGCCCAGCCATAGAGCTGGGCTTTTTCGTGTTTGGTAGATTTTGACGCTAAGTGAAACGCGTCTTAGAGATCATCCGTGGCCTGTGGGCTACTGCCCCTGCGGATGTCTAGGCCGGAGCTTGGTAGGCATCCTAATCGACTTGAACTGGTTCACCGCCCGCAGCCCTCGTCAGCCTCTCCCTAACATGGCGGTCATCCTCATTCTGGAGGGGGCGTCAGTCGGACGGCTATGTCAAAAAAATTACAGATAGGGATTCAGGCCTAACGGTGGAATAGGGGTCGGAACATTGTGTAGGTCTCGTATGAGCGTTTCGAGCTGAGCTGCGTAGTTTGGGCCAGGAGCTAGATCATAACGAAGACGACCGCTTAGCTCAGGAGGCACCTGCGTCTGATATCCTGATTGGCGTACTATCGGGATGAATTTGTTAGAGCCAACATCTCTCATCAGTTCCCCAGTGACCATAGTGTGCTCATATCCTACTCCGCCTTGTCTTGCGACGGCGCGTTGGTAGTACCCCTCGGTGCAGATGACCAGCACCCTATCCGCTTCTCTAAGAGAGCGATCCATGAACGCTGCAAGATCTTCTCCCCCTCGAACGTGCCATTGATCAAGGATGGCGTCTATCCCATTCGAGCGCAGTGTTGCTGCCAGATGAGCAACCCATTGACGATGCTCAGGTGAATCCCAAGAGTAAGAAACGAAAACCTTTGGCGGCCTTGGCTGGGGTAGGAGTCGAGCATTCCCTGAGAGGTTGTGCTCTGCTAGAACGGTGGGGAGGTCCACATCCTTGAGGGCCCAATGCGTGCGGCAATGCTCGAGATTACGCGTATTAATATCTAGGTTCCCGTAGATCGTAGTGAGTACGTCGTGCGGAATCGGCGGAATATGCGGATCTATCGCCAGGGTGATTCTGAGCGCATTCTGCAATTGCTGAATTTCGGTTACGCGGCCAACCCGTGCTGGCTGGCGGCGGAACTCTTCGTAAGCAAAAAGTGCAGGTATTTGTCTGAGATACTGAAGGGTGTCTGGACTGAGGGTTTGATACGTTTCTCTAATCGCTGGCACGGTGTGTTCGAGAAACCGGCTCCTTTCAATTGTCCAGGTAGGATTGTTCCAGTCATTTTAGCCGGCTGTCATCAACAGATTGTACATGCAGGACATCCTTGGCCATAGGTAGGTGAGGGTAGGGTTCTTTACTCAAGGCAGCTGAAGTCGAGCGTCACTTTGGTACTGAACTGTGACTTTCTCCAGCCATTATAGAGCTGTGTAATCGCATTCGAGATCATCGGCCAGTAGCATCGGATTCTACCGCCAAATTTTCTGCCCGAGAGCGGCGCTAGCCAAGCTTTCGTGTATGCCTCACGGGCATTTCAAACGAATGATCGTTGGCATGGGTAGGGGGTAAGCCTGCATCGTATCCATACAGCTCGCTGCGCGAGAATTCCCCAAGTGGGGCTGGGTTTGGGGGCGGGTTAGGCGTATGTGGCCTCACAGGCGCTGCTAGGTAGTTCATGCGATGTCTGGAGGGCCTTGCATTCAGCTCCAGCAAACACGCTTATGATTCTGCTTGCGCCTGACCCGTCGAGAGTCTATTCGGTTCGAACGCCTGCAAGATTAGTGCAGGCGAATTGACTCTCGAAACCCGCGGGATTTTCAGCGAAGCTGCTGCTTTGTAATTTGCACCCTAGTGAGGGGAGGCGACTTTCAAAAAATGGGGTTCTAGTGGGACATTCAATGCCGCATGGCCTAGCACACCTAGCCTCGACTTAAGTGCAGCAGCATGTGCAGTGGCGGAAGCATGTGGGAGCTGGGGTTATGGAAAGGGAGAACCATCTGTTCCGCCTCTCGCCGTGCCCACACCAGCATTCCTTTCGAGCGTCAGTTCGGGAAATTGTCCAGCCTAGTTCTTCAGCTTCCTCGATGGTGTCGGCCGACGGAATTTGCGAATAGCTGCCTTGATGAGTTGAGAACACCATATATCGATAAGTATCATTGTGAGCGCCCGGCGCCGGGATCGAGTTAGGTGTCACTCGGCCACCGTGGTGAGGTGCCACAATCCCTCCAAGGTTGCGTTTGTACCGCGAGCCGATAGACGTGTAGTCCGCATCCCCACAAAGCAGCACGCGTTGGTAGTAGGGGCTTTGGGGGTTTTCAACCAACATGCCCAAAGCCGAGTTGTTGCGCAGGTATTTCGAGTCGTGCGTGCCGGGTGCTGGATTGCAGGTGAATAAAACGCAAGCACCCCAATTAGCCTGTGTTCTGGTCGAGGGCCAGAAATTCAATGCAGGACTGCCATCGCGCAAAATCGTCTTCTGCAACTGATATAGAAGGTGTGCGTGGCTGATGCCCAGCTGCATCGCCTGTGACGGTCGACGCATGATCCATGGGCGCTCTAGCACGTGGTCGCGGTAGGTTACTTCAGTCCTCCAGAAGCCTCGTGTATCCCTGGTAGGGCGACCTGAGGCATAAGCATAACCCCAATGGTCCCAGTCCAGATGCGAAAGGAATACAGGGGATGGGTTATATGGATCGTCCCCGTCCAATGGGTCGAAATCCCGGCAAATCGGTGCTGATTTTCTCTTAGCGCTGATCGGCCATCCGAAATCGAAGAAAGCTTTGGGGTTACAGTTATCATCGATAATGGCACACATGTTGGCCTGACCAACATCGTATACGGCTACGAATACATCGTTCACATCAGCTTTTTGAGCTGCCAAGCTCTCTACTGCTTTGCTCGGGTAATGGCGGCATTCGGTAACACGCTTTAGTGCTTTCAAATCACTTGTGTCAGGTTGCCATGAGTTAATTTTCACATAGAGGGTAGTAGGAGCGAACTCTGTCTCGTCTTGATAAAATTCAAGTGCTGTAGCTTTAAAAAAACCTTCTCCAGCATTTGAACTTTCTGCGACAGTAATAGAGCACCACCCACGGCCTCTAATTACACGTTCAAAGTATGGCTTGGGGATTTCTGCTTCCATCAGCAGGAAGCTCAATGCATAGTTCGGCTCACTTAGAATCTCCCTGGATCTGGCGTGATGCAGGAAAGGCAAAATTTGCGTGGGGATGGCGTCGAAGGCCACCGTGCAGTAATTGGCCTCTGCTTGATCATCAACCTCATCACGTAGCTCTATGGAGCACAAATACTCGACGCTCTCAAGGTGTTCTGATGTCGGAACCTGTGTATTCAGAGTTTTAGACTCACTCAAGGGCGGCATTCCATTGCTTGGGGGAGGGAGTAGCAGTATCATCATACTGCCATCATTGGCAGCCGGTTCGACGTGTCAGCACCTTTCTCAATGCTTAAAGGCGCATCGTAAGGGGCCGGCGAACACGCCTTCCGAGCCTGGTCGATAAGGGTATTTGAGTCCGCGTAGGCGGGCACTATCGCCACAAGCGACGGTATCCAGATTGTGTGCTGTGCGGACGGTTACGTTCATTCATAGATCTTGCCGCAGTACAGAAAAGCCGCAAACTGTTGCCAGGAATTAGATGGCTGAAGCCCTTGGCTGATACCGAACTCACTATCTTCCGCCCAAGCAATGGCGCTTTCCAAGAACCCCTCTATTGTATTGTTCTGCCAATCCATGCCGTTTGGAGAGGTTGCAGCCCTGTTTGCCATCAGTGCACGGGCAAAACGTAAGAAGGTTTGATCGTCATTGACCTGATCTAGAAGATCGTGAAGTTCCACTGTCATTTATCCTTTAAGCCAGAGCTAGAGAATCCTGAGAGAGCCGTATTCAAGCTGATCCAGGACGTTCCTATCCAACGGAACATCATATCTTGCTTAATTAAACCGGGTGCCACTTATGCGGCAGCAACTGATCGATTTCACTCGCCCGCTGCGTCGGCAGGCGCGTGAGCACGTCCTTCAAGTAAGCATACGGATCATGCCCGGTAGCCATCTCGCAGATAAAGGTCGTGTGGGTTAAGGCTGGCCGCATGGACGCGGATCAGCACTTCGCCAGCCTGAGCGACAGGTCTGGGTGCATCCTCATAACAGAGCGCCTCCGGCCCGCCAAATTCGTGGATTCGTACCGCTTTCATTGAGTCAGTCATTGCAGCCTCGTTCATCTCGACAGGGATGATTGAGGTTAATCAGCAGCCGCCAGATTGATAATGCTGCCTGAAGTCGTTTAAATGATGCCATGAAGGAACCAATCGGCTTCGAGCGGCTGAGCGGCATGATCGCGTTTGCCCGGGCGGGCTCCCTGGGGAGCTACCGGGCGGCGGCGCGTTCGTTGTCCATTTCGCCCTCGGCAATCAGCAAAAGCATTCAACGCCTGGAGCGCCATTTCGGCGTGTCGCTGTTCACCCGTACCACGCGCTCTTTGACCCTCACACTCGAAGGCCGTGAGATTCATGCGCGCGTATTACAGCTGTTGATTCAGGCAGAAGAGATCGAGCAGGTAGCAAGATCGGCACGGGCCGAGCCCGCCGGAATTTTACGAATTGCGGCGTCACTGCCTATCGGCTTGCATATGATCGCACCCGCCATCGCCGACTTTCGTATGCGTCACCCGAAGGTGCTGATCGACCTTCGAATAAGCGACACGATCGTAGACTTGGCCGGCGAAGGCATCGATCTTGCGATCAGGATCGGCGAGCTTCCAGACTCATCCCTCTTATCCCGCCGGCTCCCGCCGTATACGCTGTGTTGCTACGCCTCCCCAGCCTACCTGGAGAGATGTGGCACGCCTTGCCACCCTGATGAATTAGTGGCGCACGAAACGGTAAACCTGCGTTATCAAAGTACCGGCCAGACCTTGCGTTGGCCGTTTCGTATTGGCAACAAGGAGATCGAGATAGTGCCGCCGTCACCCGTGGTGGTTGATGCGAGCGAGGCAGTGTTGGCGGCCGTGGCAGCGGGGGCAGGTATAGGCATGGCGGCGAGTTTCATGGCTGCTCCGTGGGTGAAGCGGCAAGCGCTGGTTCCGGTTCTCTCGGAGTTCGCGGTACAGAGGCAAAACATCACTGCCCTCTGGCCGGAGGGTCGTCATACGCGCCCTGCGGTGCGCGCCTTTCTGGATAGGTTGATCGACTGTCACTGATAGGGTGATGCAGGGCGGCACAACCCTGAGCGGCCGGTGCATCGCCCTATGCCAGGAGCGCGCGTTGTAGTGATTAGCCAGCCCGCACACAGGGGCGAGTCTCTACCCGCCATGCAATGATGTAGCCGGCTATGAGCTCATTTCGTATCGCAGCCAACCTGCGAGCGTTACACCGCCGCCAACGCGATCTTTGGGATGGCTTCGGCCTTCGTAGACGGGCAACTCAGGAAAGTCGAATGGGCTCATCCCTTCGATACAGGCGACGTTGACCCCATATTGGGTCGGGGTGGAGCGGCGCTGGTGGAAGGTGTAGATGCCACATTTCGAGCAGAAATAGTGTTTAGCTTCGTGTGTGTTGAATTGATAGAGGGTGAGCGCCTCTGCCCCCTGGGTGATCGTGATGTCGCTCAGGTTGGCTGACACCGCCACGGCGCCCCGCATGCGGCAGAGCGAACAGTTGCACCTACGCGCCGTACGCAAGCCATCGGCCAGGCACACGGAAAAGCGCACCGTTCCACAGTGGCAAGCTGCCTGGTGAATACGGCGATCATCGTTCTTTTCATCGGTCATAGTGTTCTCTGAAAAGACAAGCTGGATGCTAAAAAGAGCCTGGCCTCGGAGTGGGCTAACGAAACCTGTATTCCCGCAGGGGCCCACCCACATCGGCGCCGGCTCATCCTGGTAAGGCTTTGCCGATCATACCTCGCTCGGCGCCTGTATGAATCATCGGCACGCAATAGGCGCAAAAAGACCGCTGCCGAGCCAGCGGCGCTGTGTATCGCCCGTAAGCGACAGGCGGGCGAGGAGGTGTGATTTGACGGTGGCCCGAGTTGCCAGTACCAGAGCCGAAGCTTTTGCTATCGGCCATGGCGCTACGGATACCCCCGCCGTGGCCAGGCGAACTGTTGGCTCGGTGCCAGGTTCAATGAACCCCCGCCGGGGCTGCCCGCCAGAAGAACGCTGTCAGCAGCGCGCAGGCTCCAGACAACACCAGGAAACCGAAAGCCAGGCCAAACGAGCCTTGGCCTATGCTTACCAGCCCGCCAATCACCATGGGGCCAATGCCCGCAGCCACCTGGCCACCGAAATTGATGATGCCCGACGCGGTGCCCACCGAATCGTCCGGCAGGTGCTTGAGTGGAATGGCGAACACGGTACCGTAGATCGCGGTATAGCCGACCAGGCTCAGTGTCCAGCAGGTCAGGAGCCAGGGCAGGGAATCGACGAACATCATCAAGCCAAGAAACAGAATGACCGTGGCCGCGCCGAGGCTCATGAACAGGCGCTCTCGGCCGTCGCCGACCTTGTCGAGCAGCCACCCCACGCCATTGAGTGCAGCGAAGGCGACCAGGTATGGGATCGACGACGCCACCCCAACGTGCAAGATATCAATGTCACGCGTCTTCATGAGAAAGGTGGGCATCCATGAGATCAGCCCGATGTAAACGATATTGCTGAAGAAGAAAATCAGCGTGGTTTTGCGCAGAAGGGCGTGGCGAAATAATCGGGTGAACAACCCTCGGGGCCGGTCAGTGCCCTTGCGCGGGGCAGAGGGTTTTACGGCGAACCACAACGCCAAGGCCACTACCACGCCGATGCCCCCGAACACATGGTAGGCGAAGCGCCAGCCATGCGCGTGCATCAAGGCGGCAATCGCGCCGGTGCCTACCGCGCTTCCAATGAACGATGCACCGATGATCAACGATTTGGCACGGGCCCGCTGGGCGCGTGGGAAGGCCTCGGCGATGGTAACGGTACTGGCGGGGGCAAAACCGCCCTCGCCGAGCCCGAACAACAGGCGTATGGCGATCAGCGCGAACAATGATCCGGCCATGCCGGTGAGGCTGGTGAACACTGACCAGCACCCGACACAGAACACCAGCACCGCGCGCGAGCCGAAACGGTCGGCCAGCCAACCGGCCGCCAGTTGCATCGCTGCATAACTGATGTAAAAAGACCCCAGCACCAAGCCTGCGGCCTTTGCGTCCAGATCGAATTCCTGAGTGATGGGGATGATTGCCACGCTCATCGCCATGCGGTCAGCATTGGCCAGTATCCAGGACACCAGCAAAGTGATCAGTACGAAAACCTTGTGGCCTCGGCCGTAGGCTGACGCAGCGGGAGGTAGGGATGACGTAGGGTTGTTTTCCTTGGTCGTGGTCATGTCGATATCCGTTGGATGGCTCAAGGCTGCAGGCGCAGGCGGGTGGTGATCGGGCTCAGGGTAGGGAGGCCAGAGAAACCGCTGAGCGCCTCGAACAATGGGCGTATGGCCTGATCGTCAAGGTTGCCGGTGGCGCAGTCGTTGAATTTGCGCCACTGTTCCTCGGCGGTGAGCGGGTTGCGTGAGCAGCCCTTGGGGTAGGTCCAGCACGTATCCAGCACCCGTTCATCGTCGAGGGTGATCCTTGCCATGCAGTCGCCCCCCCAGGGCAATGCCGCCACTTCCGGTGTCGTCGCACGCACGTGGCGGTGAACGCGCGGCATCAGGTGCTGGATGTCCTGGCGTGCCAGGGCCTGTGCTGAGAAATGCGCCATCTGCGGCGCGCCCTCGAGTAGGGTGACCGCCGCGCAATAATTCATGCTGAAACGGGCCTCGCTGGGGGTCTGCGGGCACGGGTAGCGCAGGTTCGCCACCATGAACGCGGGTAGGTGCACGTCCACCCGTTCAATCCGTGCCACCTCGAAACCGCCACGGCGGCGCAGTTCGAGCAAGGCGTCGATACCCAGATGGCTGGACATGCACGAGGGGTAAAGCTTGGCCACCAGCCCATACGTTTCGATGGCCAGGGGCACCTCTGGAAAGAGCTGTGGCAGGGGCGAGCCAGCCTGGCCCTGGCCAGCAAACAATTCGGCGAACGACCAGGTGCCCAGCAGCGTGTCCTGCGCGCCAGTGATGCCGGCGGCCGCTAGCCGTGCCGCCATGATTCCGTGCATGGCCGCAAAACCGGCGTGTAGTGGCTTGACCATCGAACCGAACTGGCATTTGCTACCCCCGGCCAGGCTCGTGGCCACGCTCAGCGCCTGCCCAATACCGTCGGTGTCTAGCTGCATCAACACTGCGCAAGCGGCGGCTACCCCAATGGTCCCGATAGTCGATGTGGCGTGCCAGCCTGCGGCGTAGTGAGAGGGATTGACTTGCTTGCCGATCTGCGCCTCCACCTCCAGCCCCACGATGTAAGCGCGTACCACATCAGCTGGCGTCGCCTCGATTTCCTCGCCCAACGCCAGCAGGGCAGGCACCAGCGAGGCGCTGGCGTGCGTCACCGCCGGAAAGAAGTTGTCGTCGAAGTCCAGTGCATGGGCGGCGCAACCGTTGATCAGCGCGGCCCATGTCGCGCCTATTGGCGCGGCATGGGTTACCGCACTGGCGCTGCCGCCTTCGAAGGGAAACGCCTGGCTGGCGTTGACCACTGCGGCGTCCCGGCGGCCGCCAAGCAGGCAGCCCACGACGTCGGTGATCGCCGTCTGCGCTGCACGCACTGCCGAATCAGGGAACGTCAATGTCCGGTCGGCGCACCACTGCGCCAGTTGTAGATTCAAGGACATGCCGTGGCCTCCACGCTGGATGCAGTCACATACCGGTCGAAGAAAGACTCGCAACGCGCCAATTGGTCGAGCGTGATGAATTCGTCCGGTTTGTGAGCCTGGGCGATATCCCCCGGCCCGCAGATGACGGCGGGTATGCCTGCCGCGGCGAACAGCCCTGCCTCGGTGCCGAAGCCCACCTTACGTGCGCCCTCTGCCCCGAGGATGCGCATCGCTCTGGCAACCGGCTCGTCGTCGAGCGTTCCGTTCAAGCCTGGGTAGGAAGCCAGCGGCTCGAAACGGATTTGTCCGCGCGCACCTTCGGCCTGCATCTGAGGGAGGAGCACGCGCTTGACATAGCCATTGAGCTCCTCGATCACCCGTTGCGGTGGGTCGCCCGGCAGAAAGCGGTGCTCGAACACGAACTCGCAGTGTTCCGGCACGGTGTTTACCGCTATTCCTCCCTTGATCGTCGTGGTCGTCAGCGTTGAATAGGGCACGTCGTAGGCTGTGTCCCATGCATTGCCGGTGCGAAGCCCGGCGGCGATCTCACGTATCTTGACGATCAACTCGGCAGCGAAGTCCACCGCGTTGATCCCTCGCGAAGGGGAAGAGGAGTGCGCTGAAAGGCCTTGCACACAGCATCGGTAAGCGCGCTTACCCTTATGCGCCATCACCGGCTGCATCGACGTGGGCTCTCCCACGATGCAGGCAACGGGCGCTATACCATGAGCCTTGAGGTCGTCCAGCAGCCCTCCCACGCCAAGGCAGCCGAGCTCTTCGTCATAGGACAGCGCTAGATGCACCGGTCGTTTCAGATCGGCATTGGCGAAGTGCGGCAAGCGCGACAAGCACACGGCGATGAAGCCTTTCATGTCACAAGTGCCACGGCCATAAAGGCGGCCCTCTCGAAGGGTTGCGACGAATGGATCGGTCTGCCACGCCTGGCCGTCGACCGGCACAACATCGGTGTGCCCGGAAAATACCGTTCCAAAGCCAGGCGCCTCCCCATAGGTGGCGAACAGGTTGGCTTTGTTACGCGTAGCGTCGTAGGTCAGGCGCACCTGTGCGCCCAGCTGCTGCAGGTAGTCGCGGGTCCATTCGATCAGGCCGAGGTTCGAATCCCGGCTCACGGTGTTGAACGCTATCAGTTGCCTGAGCAGCTTCAGCGTTTGCTCGGTGGGGTGTTGCGATGTCTGTTGCATGGGCGATTCCGCAAGTGGCAGAAATAAAACCGCCCGTCAGCGCGACGCTGCCGGATCTGTACCGGTAACTGCCTGGCGGGCCGCTGTGTTGGCCGAACCATGCTAGGCTGGGCACCGCGCGTGCCGCGAGGTACAGATATCTCGATGTTCACTGTCGCTGTATTGGTGGGTAACCAGTACAGATGAGGGGATCCAATGGCGTTGATTCGGTTGTCCAGCGGTTTGAAGGTTTCTTTGGTGGAGCAGATCACCGAAGGGATTTCGCGGCTGATCGACCAAGGCACTCTGCGCCCGGGTACTCGCATGACCTCGATTCGGATGTTCGCCCGCCAGCATCAGGTCAGCGCCCATACCGTCACTGAAGCATTCGAACGGCTGGTAGCATTGGGGCACCTGGAGTCGCGCCCGCGCAGTGGTTTCTTCATCAAGCGCCCGCGCCGTACGGCGCTCTGCGAGCCGTCACAGCATTCGTTTGCCAAGGCATTCGATCACCTGTGGCAGTTGCGAGCGCACCTGGCCAATGACGACGGCTTGCTAAACGTCAGTTCCGGCCGTTTGCCCGCGCAATGGCTGGACAGTGAAATCCTTCGAGTCAGCCTCAAATCAGCCGCCAGCCGGCTGGATTCGGACCTGATGCAATACGGGGATCCCTATGGCTATCTGCCGTTGCGCAACCTGTTGCAGGCGCGGCTGAGTGACCTGGGCATACATACCCCGCCAGGCCAGTTGTTACTGACCGATGGCGCTACCCAGGCCGTGGACTTGATCCTGCGCTATCTGGTGAGGCCGGGCGAGGCGGTGCTGGTGGATGATCCCGGCTATTTCAACCTGTTCAGCAACCTGCAACTGCAGGGGATAGAGGCACTGCCTGTCGCCCGCACGCCCGATGGCCCGGACCTGTCGCAGGTCGAAGCACTGGCCCGGGCGCACCGCCCTACGGTGATGTTCACTCAATCGGTGCTCCACACGCCCACCGGCTCGACCCTTGCCCCTGGCCATGCCCACCGCCTGCTGCGCCTTGCAGAGAAGTACGAGTTTCGGATAGTCGAAAACGACACCTACGCCGACTTCCTCGATGTACCGGCCACCCGCATCGCCACCCTGGACCAACTGCAGCGGGTCATCTATCTCGGGAGTTTTTCCAAGACCTTGTCGGCCGCCGCCCGTGTAGGCTTCGTCGCCGCGGCGGACGACGTCATTCGCGACCTTTGCAGCCTCAAAATGATCACCGGTATTACCAGCAGCCAGCTCAACGAACGCCTTGTTTTTCACGCACTCACCGAAGGGCATTACCGGCGTGCGATCGAGCGGCTGCGCACGCGCCTGGCAGAGCGGATGGCAACCACCGAGGCGTTATTGGAAGGTATGGGCTTTGAATTGTTCTGCAGGCCGCTGGGCGGCAAATTCGTTTGGGCCCGTCATCCAGCCTACGCCAGCTCCGATGAAATCTGGCGCCGCGCCGCCGCAGCCGGCCTGGTCCTCGCACCGGGTAAGGTGTTTCGCAGCGGAATGCCGGAAACGCCTTGGTTCCGGCTGAACGTGTGTCACGGGCAGGAGCCGGCGCTGGTGGCGTTCTTACATTCGCTGGGATAGCGCCGCGCGCTCCACACTCCCTGAGAGGGCATATGCAGAGCCGCCCATGTAGGTAGGCGAGCCATAGATAATGGCATTCTGCTGGGCCAGCACCTCGAAGCTGCCCTCGGGAAGATCACCGTGCTCATCGATGCGCAGCATAGTGACGTGAGCCCCTGCCACCGAGGCTGCCCCGCGCTGTACGGCTCCAGCTTGCTTGGCGGTCTGGCCGTAGCCAATGAAATAGCCGATAGCTACTGTGATCATGGCGTGGCCTCTGCCTGCTTGCGGGAGTGTATGCAGTAGTGCTGGGGCCGGTCGGGTCAGGCTGCCGATTGCTGAAGCTGTTCGATCAGCGCGATCAAACGGCTTGGGTCACCGTAGAGATCCATGCCACTGATGGGATGCACCTTCTCGTCGATCTCGACCAGAAGCAGCGGTACGCCACTTGCACCTACCTTTTGCATAAGCGCCTGGGCTTGTTCGATTCGAGAGGCCGTATCCTGGGCCACCTGCTCTTGGCCTGTGATAAGCGCATGAAGGTCTCCTGCGCTCACCGGGTGATGCTCATGGGCCAGAAAGTCGGCGGTCAATGTGGTCACGACCTCGGCAGAGGAGGTATCGAGCCCGTCAACGTAGCGCGCCGATTGGAACTTGCCGTATAGCCTGGGCTCGAGCGTTTTGTCGAGGTTTCGAACTGTCGTCAGTGCTCGGCTCATTGGCGTCGAGTCGAAGCGTAGGGAGCCGTGCCCCAGAATGCGCTCGAAGTAGGCAGGTGTGAACGGTTGCCCCGTCAGGGAAGCGATGCGCAGGTCGTTGGAGCGGGCGTGCTGAGCAAATTCAGGTGTGATGCGCCTGGCACCCGCGCCGGCAAACAGCCCGGTAGGGCGCATTTCAAGTTTGTCAGGGTAACGCTCTGCCAAGGTGCTCAATGCCCCTGCGCTGGCGTAGCACCAACCACACAATGGGTCGAACAGGTAGTCCAATTTCAAATCGGCCATTTATCTCGGCTCCGTGCAACATCGATGACGCAAGATTATTAGATAGGCTCGTGAAGTAATAGGCGTCTAAAATTGACGCTTTGTTGCATGGAACGAAGCAATGGATCGGATCACGGCGGCTCAGGTTTTCATCGAAACCGTTGCACGCGGTAGCATGTCGGCTGCGGCGGATCACCTTGGCATTTCCCGCGCGATGGCTTCTCGGTATATCGCCACCGTCGAAGAATGGGCCGGCACAAGGCTGCTGCATCGCACGACTCGAAAGCTCAGCCTGACCGCAGCAGGGGAGCAGATCGTTCCAGTTTGCAAGGAATTGCTCGCCTTGGCCCTGGACATGGAGCTCACCGGGTCATTGCTCGACGGCAGCCCCAAGGGATTGTTGAGGGTGGCCGCCACTTCGATTCTGTCCGAATACCGTCTCACCGATGCCATCGTTGATTTTTTGGCGAAGTACCCGGCGATGGCGGTCGACCTTCAAGTGGCAGATCGAACGGTCAACCTGGCAGAAGATGGCATCGACCTTGCCATCCGCATTACCAACACGCCCGACCCGCAACTCATTGCCAGGAAGCTAGGGGAATGCGCATCGGTTATCTGCGCCAGCCCTCGCTATCTGGGCAGCCGGGGCGCCCCAGCGCATGTCCGGGACCTGGCCGCACACAACTGCCTCACTTACGCTCATTTTGGTAACAATGTCTGGCGATTCACCTCGGCTCAGGGCACTGACGAGGTAGCAGTGCGGGGAAGCCTCAGCACCAATGAGGCACTGGTGTTGAAGCGGGCGACGGTACAAGGCGCTGGCGTGGCGATGCTGCCAAGATTTGCGGTTTCCGAAGAGCTGAAGGCTGGAGTGCTTGTGGACGTGTTGCCCGGTTTCGAGGCACAGAAATTGGGTGTGTTCGCCATGTACCTCTCTCGCCTGCGCATGCCCCCATCGCTGCGGGTGTTGATCGATCATCTTGTTGAACATCTGGACATGGCTTAACGCAACAATCGGCCAAGGGGCTACTGCTGGCGGGCGCTGGGTGAATATGCGATGTGGGGGTCAGCAACGGTGGGCCACTGCAAACCGAGGCGGTGGCTACTCGATGGCAGGCTGCAGAACAGCACTCTGTTCAAGCGTTTTCCAAAGCCTGCGCATGGTTGGGTTTTGGTTGGCATGAGCGCAATAGGAACGGATTTCAAGATTGGCCGCCCATTCCTCCCCCCCGGCTCTCACCAGCGACCCGCGGCTCAATTCTTCCGCCGCTGCGCTTTCCGGAAGCCATGCGATGCCGTGCCCCTCGACCGCCATGCGCATGAGCAGCATCGCCATATCGGCTTCGTAGCAACGTTCCAAGTGCGCTCGCACACCACTTTTTCGGATGGCCAGGTCGGCCACTCGGCCGAGGAAGGTCGTCGCGGTATAGGCCAGGTAGGGGAGCGAGCCGCCTGGCGTTCCAGGCAGTGAGTATCGGGGGCGGGCATTTTTGCCGGGCGCGCAAAGCGGGATGAACGCATCATGGCCCAGGGTGAGGCTGCCGAACCGCGACGGATCTAGCACGATGGGCGCCAGGGGATGATGGTAAACGATCATCAAGTCGCAGCTTCCTTCCTCCAAAGCGATAACGGCATCGTGGATATTGGCCGCTACCACCCGGGCATTGAAGCCTTCGTCATGAGCATGAAATTGAGACAGCCATTTTGGCAGGAACGTCATGGACAGGCTGTGCGCGGCGGTGACCTGGATAGACTGGCCAGGCATTCTGTCACCCGCCCGTAGCGTCGCCCTCAGCTTGAGCAAACCCGTCATCAATTCCCGGCTTTCGTCGAAAAACGCCCGGCCGGCGGCCGTGAGCTGGACGGGGTAGGTACCTCTATTGACCAGCTCTACCCCTACCCATTCCTCCAACGATCTGATTCTTCGCGAAAGTGCAGATTGAGTAATGCAGCGCGCCTCGGCCGCCCGAGAGAAGTTTTTCAGTTCTGCTATGGCTTGTAGATCGTCTAACCATTTGATTTGCATAGCGCAGCCTCCAAGGCCATAAGGCTAAATGCTATCTATCTTTTAACACGGCATAGAGGCGCTCCAAAAACTATTCCAAAAGCGCATAACCTCAGCCGGATTACTCATCATCCTAGCAGGGCCCCGCCCGTATTATTCCTTCAGAACCAGCGCCGGGCTCACTATCGGACGCGGTGAAAGTGCCTGCCACAACGATAAAAACCACTGAGGATATTCATGTGAAAAAGAGTCACCTTCCCCGTCGTATTGCCGCGGGCATCGCTCTGGGCGTGCTGGTCGGTTGGGCGTGCCACCATTTCGCAGGGAGCGAGCAGAACGCGAAGGAAATAGCCTCTTACTTTTCGATGATCACCGACATTTTTCTGCGGATGATCAAAATGATCATTGCGCCGCTGGTGTTTGCAACTTTAGTGGGTGGCATCGCAAGCATGGGCAGCTCCAAGTCGGTCGGCCGGATAGGCGCCAGGGCGATGCTTTGGTTCGTCACCGCCTCGGTGGTTTCACTTCTTATCGGGATGGGCCTGGTTAATCTGTTTCAACCCGGGGCGGGCCTGAATCTGGTGGCTGCTCCGCACGCTGCCACAGCGGCCGTAGACACCGGCGGCTTCACCGTGAAGGCATTCATTAGCCACGTCTTTCCACGCAGCATTGCGGAGGCGATGGCCAATAACGAAATTCTGCAAATCGTGGTCTTCTCGTTGTTCTTCGGGTTTGCACTCGCCGCCGTGAAGCGTGCTGGCTTTACCCGGATCACTGAGACCGTCGACGAATTGGCCAAGGTCATGTTCCGAATTACCGATTACGTCATGGCCTTTGCACCCCTGGGTGTGTTCGCCGCCATGGCGTCGGCGATCACTACGCAGGGCCTGGGCCTTCTGGTGGATTACGGGAAGTTGGTGGGCGAGTTCTACATCGGCATCCTGCTACTGTGGGGCGTGCTGTTCGCGGTCGGTTATGGCTTTTTGGGGCGTTCGGTCTTTACCCTGGGCAAGCTCATTCGCGAGCCGGTGTTGTTGGCATTCTCGACGGCCAGTAGTGAGTCGGCCTATCCCAAAACAATGGAGGCACTGGAGCAGTTTGGTTCGCCGAAAAAAGTGTCGAGCTTCGTACTCCCCCTGGGTTATTCATTCAACCTCGATGGGTCGATGATGTATCAGGCGTTTGCCATCATCTTCATCGCTCAGGCCTACAATATCGACCTGAGCTTCACTCAGCAGCTGTTGATCCTCCTCACATTGATGATCACCAGTAAGGGAATGGCCGGGGTTGCACGGGCTTCGGTCGTCGTTGTTGCCGCCACGCTTCCGATGTTCAATCTGCCTGAGGCAGGGCTGCTTCTGATCATCGGTATCGATCAGTTCCTGGACATGGCGCGTACTGCCACCAACGTTGTGGGCAACAGCATCGCTACCGCGGTGGTCTCCAGATCGGAGCCCGAAGAAGGTGGGGAGGCTCATCCGGCGCGCAGCGCTTCAGTGGGCACGCATGCCGCCACGCAGGCTGAACCGACCGTTCAGGGGGCATGAAGTTGAACAGCACAAGTGGCACGAAGGCTGTGGCGCCTTGCGTACAAAAGCTGGGCATCGTAGGGGGCTTGGGCGCCCTGGCCGGTGGGGACTTGTTTTACAAGTTGATCAAATCCAGGGCTGTGCTGGAGGACCAAGGTCGGTACCACTTTTTGTTCGAGCAACATCCTTTCAAAGATGTATTGCTCCCACTGGATGCGGGAGCCAGCATGACTTCACGAAAGTTCTACGTCTATGAGGTGTGCAGCTCCTTTGAGCACAGCGGTGTGGACGCCATCTTGCTGCCTTGCTTTGCAAGCCATACGTTCAGGGATGAGATTCAGGAGCAGGTGCAGATCCCTGTTCTGGATATGATGCAGGCGCTGGTTGAGCATGTGCAGTACACGGTCGAGCCGGGCACTTCGCTGGGTGTAATCGCGTCGGACTACGTTCGCAGCTCTGGGCTGTTTGAACGTTATTTCAAAGGGGACTACCCAGTGGTCTACCTTGAGGCCGAGGCTCAGGCTGCGCTGATGGAAGCGATGTACGGTTTGAATGGCATTAAAGATGGCCACCTGGAAGGCGTGGCCCTGGAAAGGGTCTATCACGCTTGCCTGTCACTTCAGGATAAAGGCGCCACTGTCATTGTGCCGGGCATGACAGAGCTTTCCCTTGTCGCTACAGATCTTCAGCGCCGGGGTATCAGGGTGCTGGATATCAACGAGATCTATGCAGCTTTCGCGACCCGCCAGAGTGCCGAACCTGTACCCCCTCCTTTCAAGCTAGGCATAGTCGGCGGCGTGGGGCCTGCAGCCACTGTAGATTTCATGGCCAAGGTGGTCGCTAATACCCCTGCGGGAAAGGACCAGGACCATATCAAGATGGTGGTGGAGCAAAACCCGCAGATCCCGGACCGTACCGCCAACCTGCTACGGCAGGAGGCGGACCCGACGATGGCGATGTACGCAACGTGCAAAAGGCTGGAGAGCAGCGGTGCTCAGGCCATTGCGATACCGTGCAACACCGCCCACGCGTTCGTCGAACGTATTCAGCCCCACCTGAGAGTACCTATCGTGAACATGCTCGGCGAAACCATCGATTGGATCGTCGAGAGGTATGGGGCCGGGAAGATCGTAGGGCTGCTGGCAACCTCCGGTACGCTTCAAAGCCGGGTTTACCATGAGGCCGCTCGGTATTCCGGCTTGCAGATAATCTCCCCCGGCATCGAGTATCAGTCACTGGTCATGGAGGCTATTTATGGCCCCAGAGGGATCAAGGCGGGGTTTACCACCGGCGTGTGTAAAGAGCAGCTAGTGGTGGCTGCCCAGCACCTGTGCGAGGCTGGCGCAGAGGTCATCATTCTGGGGTGCACAGAACTGCCTTTGGTGTTGGCTCATGCTCAAGCCTATGAAATCGAACGGCATACGGTCGCTTTGGTCGACCCCACCACGATCCTTGCGCAGCGTTGTGTCGAGCTTGCTCGGGCATAGGGCTGCGCCCATAGCGGTCTGTGGAGATCAAGCGACCGCCCAGCACGCGTTGTGGCCCCCTTATCTGGTATCGCCTCATCCTGGGTGATTCGGATAGGATTGCGAGGCGCCATCGCAGCACCGCCTATTGCTATTCACCGTCGCATAGTTGCTGTCGCCGGGGCGGTCAATCAGGAGGTTGCATGCTTCAAGTGTGGGGGCGTCGCTCATCGTTCAATGTTCAGAAGGTCATGTGGCTGGTGGGTGAGTTAGGCTTGGCTCACCAACATATTTCAGCAGGCGGCCAATACGGTATCAAGGATTCTCCGGAGTTTCTGGCGATGAACCCCCATGGCCGAGTGCCCGTCATTAAAGATGATGATGGAACCGTGGTCTGGGAGTCGCACAGTATTCTCAGGTATCTCTCGGCGCGCCATCGGCACCCCGGTTTTTGGAGTGACGATCCTGCTCAGCGCTCTCAAGCTGATCGGTGGATGGATTGGTCTCAAACCAGCTTGCAGCCCGCTTTTTTGACCGGCGTCTTCTGGGGACTTTATAGAACCCCCGAAGCTCAGAGAGATGCCCAGGCCATTGAGAAAAACATCAGTTTGTGTGCCCACTATTTCGGGTTGCTTGATGAAGTTTTACGCGGGCAACCGTTTCTAGGTGGCGACCACCTGACATTGGCGGACATACCAGTGGGCACCCACCTGTACCGATACTTTTCTCTGGATATTCCCCGGCCGAGCCTGCCTCACGTTGAAGCCTGGTATCAAAGGCTTCAAAGGCGCGAACCTTACCGCCAACATGTCATGGTGCCTTTTGAAGCGCTATTCGGGCGGCTGGATTACTAGGGATAGCGCATCAGAAGGATGTTCGAAGGCCTGGCATCGGAGGGTCAGTTTTGCTCGCGAGTGGGGGCGATTCGAAGGCTGTGTTGTTCCCGCAGCCAATCGTTAAAAAAGTGCAACGCTGCCGAAGACGCAGTAGCGGATACTCGGTGGCGAGGCAGGCGTTGAGCAGTGCCACTGGCCTGCCACGCCGGTATAGGCACAACCCGGTCTATCGAAGCTCGCTGGCCACCGATTCAATCATTGCCCTGAACCACTCCTGGGCAGGGTTGCCGTCTGCGCGACGGTGCCAGATGAGATGAAAGGTAATCTCCGGTAGTGCGACCGGGGGCGGGAACAGTGCCAGCTTCCCACCGGTGGGCGAGCTCAGCGCAATGCGCTTGAGGACGGTGGCGGTCATGCCAGAAGAGGCGATGATCGCAGGCACCGCAAACATCTGAGGCAGGGTCACTGCTAACTTCCGTTGTTTCCCCAACTGGGCCAGTGCCTGATCCACCAACCCATGTCGCTCGCCCTCAGGAGAGGCCAGCACATGGGTGAGCGAGAGGTAAGTGTCGATGTCCATTGCGCGGCGTGCTGCCGGATGGCTATGGGCGATAAGCGTGACGAACGCATCACGCAGAATGGGGCGGGTGAGAATGCGACCGTCTTGATGGCTTGGCAATACGCCGACCGCCGCATCGATCACCCCGGCGTCCAGCATGTCCACGGCATGGTCGCGGTCGTTGAAGGCGTGGACGTTGACCGACAGGTTCGGCGCATGGTCGCTCAACGTTTGCAGCAACCGGGGCAGCAGAACGAAGGCGGGATAATCCGATAAGCCAAGGTTCACCGTGAACACTGCGTCCGCCGGGATAAAGGCGGGTGCTTTTACCAACGCGGTTTTGATCTGATTCAATGCCTGGGCAATAGGCTCGGCCAGTTCACGGGCCCGTGGCGTAGGGAGCAAGCCCTCGGGGCTGCGCAAGAACAGCGGGTCACCCAAGAGCTTACGCAAACGTGAAAGGGCTGCACTCATGGCGGGTTGGCTCACGCCGACTTGAGTCGCTGCGCGGGTAACGTTGCGTTCGTTCATCAAGGCGTTGAAGGCCGCCAGCAAGTTTAGGTCGATCCCGTGATAATCCATGAATCAAATAATCCTATATACCGTTCATTTGTTATTCGGATGTTAGCCCTGCGCTCATACTCCCGCCATACCCACCACCCGAGTGCAGAACGATGAGCACCCCAGCGCTTGCATCCCGGCTTCACACCGAACGCCTTGCCATTGAAACCCTCTATCGTGCCTTCAGTGATAACGATCCCGACCTCGTCGACAGCGTGCTCGCCCCACACTGGGACGACATTCCACTAGCACCAGGCCAAGGCCCGGGCCCTGAGGGCATCAAACCGATTATCCGCAGCCTTGCCGAGGCCTTTCCCGATGTACGCGTCGTCATCCATGACATGATGCAGGCCCCCGGGCGAGTGGCTGTGCGCGCGGAAATCACCGGGACTCATCTGGGCGAATTGTTTGGTATCGCGGCCACGGGGAAAAAAGTGAGCTTGCGCTTGCACGAGTTTCACGCGTTGGAAGAAGGCCGTGTCGTGACCACCTGGCACATGGAGGACTGGTTCGGCCTGTTCCTGCAACTTGGTCAATTCCCTAAAGCCTGAGCGACCCCGAGAAACCCATCATGAAAACAGCCTCTATTTCTGCATTCGGCGGCCCAGAAGTCGTCATGCTGAACACTGCCAGCCCGTGCCAGCCGGCGGGGGACGAAGCCCTCGTGCGCATCGAGGCAGCCAGTGTCAACCCGCTGGATCTGAAGATCATTGCCGGGTACATGCAGCCGGTCTTTCCCATAGCGTTGCCGTACATTCCAGGTACTGATTTCAGCGGGGTCGTCCACAGCGTGGGTGAGCACGTGAAGCACCTGAAGCCCGGCGATCGCGTGTTTGGTCGCAGCGCGCCCACCGCCGGTGGCGCTTTCGCCCAGCAACTGACGATCGCTGCGACCGACCTGTGCGTGATCCCTGCCTCCATGAGCTTCGAGCAGGCGGCGGCGTTGCCGACAGCCTTTGGTACTGCCTGGCAGGCGTTGTTCGACGTGGGCCAATTGGCCGGCGGCCAGCGGGTTTTGATACATGGGGCGGCGGGCGGCGTGGGCAGCATGGCGGTGCAGTTGGCGCATATGGCCGGTGCCTACGTGATCGGCACGGCCTCCGCGCGCAATATTGCGCTGCTGACAAGCCTGGGCGCAGACGAGGTGATCGATTACCGCAATCAGGATTTCACCAGCCTGCGAGATATCGACCTGGTGATAGATACCATAGGCGGCCCGACCCTGGAGAGTTCGTGGCCAACATTGGGCGTGGGCGGCCGTATTGCGACCCTTGTGGAGTTCGACATTGAACCCCGTGACGGTCACGCCGGGGACGCTGTGTTCTTTGCCAGCGCCACGCCATTTCTGCAAAAGGCTGTTCGGGGCTTCAGTGCTGGGCAGTTGCAGGTGGTGACTGACGCGATCTTTACTCTGGATGAGGCTCGCGCTGCGCTGGAGAAGGTCGCCACCGGGCACGCCTGCGGGAAAGTGATCATCCGCACGGCCCACTGATTCCGCAGCCGTATACCTCGGCGATGGCCCTGTTTGGTACCCAGAACGAGCGCCCGAAGTCCCCTGCATGTCACGTCGCTTCCGACAGCCTTGCGCCCGGTTTCAGCGTGATACATGTAGGGGCTTGTTCATGGCATTCCCTCCCACCAACGCACATTGACCCTGGCTCGCCCAAGGGTCATGGGCTCACCCAGCTCGGGGGTTGCCAGCGCAACGCCATGGGTGTCGGCCAAGTGGGCAATGGCCTTCAGCGGCTCGCTCCACCCATGGAAGGCAAGGTCGAAGGTACTGTTGTGGATGGGCACCAGCAGCTTGGCCTGCAAGTCCAGAAACGCTTGCATGGTTTCTTCCGGGCGCATGTGAACGCTGGGCCACGCAGGGTCATAGGCACCGTTTTCGATACAGGCAGCGTCGAAGCCACCAAAGCGCTCGCCGATCTCCCGGAAACCTTGAAAGTAGCCTGAGTCGCCGCTGAAAAACAGCCGCTGCCCGGCCGACTCGAACACCCACGAGGCCCATAGGGTTTGGTTGGTATCCCACGGCCCACGGCCGGAGAAATGCTGAGCTGGGGTGGCTGTGACCACCAGCCCCTCGACTGTCGCAGACTGCCACCAGTCGAGCTCGGTGATACGCTCGGCCGGCACGCCCATGCCTGTCAGGCGGGCCTTCAGGCCTAGTGGCACCAAGTAGTGGCGGGCGCGGGTGGAAAGCAGGGCGATCGTCGGCGCATCAAGATGATCGTAATGGTCGTGCGAGATGACCACGCCCTCGACGTCAGGCAAGATCTCCAGCCGCAGCGGTGGCTCACTGTACCGGCGCGGGCCTACGAAGCTAAAGGGTGATGCGCGCAGGCTCAGCATGGGGTCGACGAGCCAGTACTTGCCCTGTAGTTTCAGCAGTAGCGAGGAATGGCCGAGACGGATCAGGTGGTTGGCGTTGTTGTCCAGGCCTTCGAGCATCTGCCCGGAGAGAGGCTGCACTGGGATGGCGGCCTGCGGCACGGTGCCTACCTTGCGACGGAACAGGGTGCGCAACCCCGCTCGCCAATTGCCGGCGCCTGCGTCTGCGGGCAAGGCGCCCTGGTTATGGAACACACCGCCGGCATATTGGGGGGAGTTTGCATAAGGCGACACGCTGGGGTGAACGCTGCTGAACGTGCAGCCGGCAATCAGTGGCAGGCCAAGTATGCTGCGGCATAGGTTTTTCGCGCGCATGGGTCAGAGCGTCACAACCAGCTTCGTGGCCGATACACCTGCTTGGTGCAATGCCATTGCTGCGGGTATCGCTTCCAGGCCGTGGCCTGCAACCTGACAGGGCGGGCTGGGGATGAACTGGCCGCGGGCCAGGGCCTCGGGCAGGTAATCCTGGAAGATCATCGGGCCCACCTCATTGTGAATAAGGGCTGTGCCCCATACAAACGGCACCGCCACACCGCGCCGTTTGGCACGCCATGCCAATTTCAGCAGGCCGGTTGCGTTATGGGCCAGCGTAGGTAATAGCTTGCGCAAGCGCCCGCGGCCGGCGGGGATGCCGTCGAAGGTGGCAGGCGGCGTGACCACGGCCACAGTGAGTACGCCGCCTGCGGCCACGACCAAGTCCAGGCAGGCCGCTGCGGCACCCGGCCCGATCGCCACCGCGCCCACGCAGCATGCCTGGCCCAGCGCGCCCAACAGGTCGGCGGCCACGGTGGCGCTGCGGTAGTCAAAGGCCTGGCGTGCGCCCAACGCCTGTACGAACCCAAAATTCCCGGGTGAGCAAGTGGTCAGCACATCGTAGCCGGCCGCTACAGCCAGCTGGATCGCATTGGCACCGACGCTGGTCGAGCCGCCCCAAACGATAAGGGTTTCATTACGGCGCTGCGGCTGCGCCTGGGGCGGGGCGAGGGCCAGGAACCTGTCCTGAAACAAGGCGCAGGCTGCGGTCGCCACCCCTAGCGGCAGCACACAGGCTTGGGTGTAACTCATCTGGGCGGGCAAGGGCGTGATCATGTGTTCGAGCAGCACGACGTAGTCTTGAAACGCACCTTCAGCCGCCCGATTGCGTTGCTTATCGGCACCGCCGGCAAGGCCCAGCACCCGATCTCCCGGCCGAAAGCGGGTAACGGCCTCACCGGTTTCGACGACATCGCCTGCCAGATCATGCCCAACGACCATGGGATATTTCAGCCACGGACAAGCAAGCGAGCCGATGGTCTGCAGATGCCGATCGAATGGATTGAGCGCGACGGCGCGCGTGCGCACCACCACTTCGTTGCCGCGTGGCGCGGTATAGGGCGCTGGCCCCGGGCGGAAAGCCGCCTGCTTGGCGGCGAGCCACAAGGCGTTGTTGACGGTATCCTGCATGATGCGCTCCCAGACGTTGAGCGCTCATCTTAGGGAGGGCAGCATGAATGAAAAATGCGCAAACATCGCAGATGTCGTCGCATTCGTCCAAAGAGCACCGGTGAGCCGGGTGCGCCTGGCCCGTTGGCTGCAGCCGGCAGGCTCTATCGCCCATGCAGATGATGTTCGGCGCGAATGCTCGCGTGGGGGATGATTGATGGATCCGCTGTCAGAAGTGCTGTCGATGTTGCGTCCGGCTCACTATGCCTTCCGCGGCCTGGAAGCCGGTGGACGCTGGTCTTTGCATTATCCCGCCGACGGCTCGCTGAAATGCTTCGCCGTTACCCTGGGCAGTTGCTGGTTGTATGGCGATGCACCCGTTGGCCAACGCAGATTGCTGCAAGGGGACGTGGTGATAGTGTCGGGCAGCAGCGCCTTGCGTTTGTGCAGCGACGTCGAAACTCAGCCGGTCGATGTCGCTGAGGCACTGACGGTGGTGGGGCCGGGCAATGTGGCGCAAATCGGGGCAGGCATCGACTGCGCCGGGCTGGGTGGTTACCTTGGCTTCGACCAGACCCATGCCCGCCTATTGCTCAACTTGTTGCCAGCGGTATTGCACGTCGGCTCTGCCACCGGGCAGGCCTTGCGGGTCTCGATTTCGCGGCTGATGGAAGAGCTGCGCAGCCCCCGGCCAGGGGGGGAGTTGATGGCCAGCCATTTCGCTCAGGTGCTCCTCATCGAAGCCCTGCGTCATCACCTCGACGCGGCAGTTTCAGGCCGCGGAAACTGGCTGTATGCGCTGCACGACACCAAGCTGAGCGCAGCGCTCAGCGCTATTCATGCCAACCCAGGGCACCCCTGGACCGTTGCCTTGCTTGCAAGCGCGGCGGGCATGTCGCGTTCAGCGTTTGCCGCGCACTTTGCCGAGACGGTGGGCGAGGCGCCCATGGCTTACGTCACCCGGTGGCGAATGTTGCTGGCCTGCGAACGCCTGGCCGTCAAAGGGGCCACCATCAGCCGGGTTGCGACGTCGCTCGGTTATGCGTCCGATAGTGCCTTCGGAGCGGCGTTCAAACGGGTGCTCGGCGTGTCGCCACGAAAGGTAGGTGCTGCGCAATGACACCTCGGTTCGTTTCTGATCAAAGCGCCTGCTTCAGGAGGATGTGGTTGCGCTCACAAACCTTGCGGCAGAGCGTGGCGAGCGGCTTGGCATTGGCCAACTGACCCTCCGTCTGCCGGCTGCGCACAACTTATGAACTACGCAGGCGTGTGATTCCTCCCACTTATACATCAGGAGGAATCACCATGCGCGCACTGACCTATCACGGCCCCCACAAGGTTCAGGTGGATAACGTTCCCGAACCCGTTCTCGAAGCCGATGACGACATCATTCTCAGGGTAACGTCCACAGCAATCTGTGGCTCGGACCTGCATTTGTATCGTGGCAAGATCCCCAAAACAGAACATGGCGATATTTTTGGCCACGAGTTCATGGGAGTGGTCGAAGAGGCCGGCTCTGCCGTGACCGCGGTCCAGCCCGGTGACAGGGTGGTTATCCCATTCGTGATTGCCTGCGGCAGCTGCTTTTTCTGCAACCACGACCTGTTCGCAGCCTGTGAAACGACCAACACTGGCCGGGGTGCGATTCTCAACAAGAAGGCGATCCCGCCTGGCGCGGCGCTGTTTGGTTTCAGCCATCTATACGGCGGTATCCCTGGAGGCCAAGCCGAATTCGTGCGGGTGCCCAAGGCGAACACAGGCCCTTTCAAGGTGCCTGGCACGTTGGCCGATGAGAAAGTGCTGTTCCTCTCGGACATCCTGCCGACGGCCTATCAAGCGGTTCTCAACAGCGAAGTGGTGAAGGGTGGCAGCCTGGTCATCTATGGGGCTGGGCCTGTGGGGTTGCTGTGCGCGGCAGTGGCGCGAATGATCGGCGTCGAGCAGTTGTTCATGGTCGACCACCATGCCTACCGGCTTGCCTATGCGCAAAAGACCTATGGGGTCATACCGATCAACTTCGATGAAGACGATGATCCCGCCGC
Source organism: Pseudomonas sp. URIL14HWK12:I12 (assembly GCF_003097135.1). GTDB lineage: Bacteria > Pseudomonadota > Gammaproteobacteria > Pseudomonadales > Pseudomonadaceae > Aquipseudomonas. Next base: position 1,214,001 of record NZ_QEQL01000001.1, on the reverse strand, counting down.
CAGCATCATCGAACAGACGGCAGGCCAGCGCGGCGTCGACGGCGCGATCGACGCGGTCGGGTTCGAAGCCAAAGGCAGCACGACCGAGACGATACTGGCTACCCTCAAGCTCGAAGGCAGCAGCGGTAAAGCACTGCGGCAGTGCATTGCAGCCGTCCGGCGCGGTGGCGTAGTCAGTGTGCCTGGCGTTTACGCCGGGTTCATTCACGGGTTCATGTTTGGTGATGCCTTCGATAAAGGCTTGACCTTCCGCATGGGCCAGACCCATGTGCACCGTTTCTTGCCTGAGCTGCTCGAGCAGATCGAGCGCGGGGCGTTGCAGCCTGATGCGATCATCACCCACCGGTTGTCGTTGGAGCAGGCCGCCACTGGCTATGAGATCTTCGACAAGAAACAGGAAGACTGCCGCAAGGTCATCCTGACGCCGGGTTCGCCCGATATCGCGTTGCCCGTGGGCGATGGCGACGAGGTGGGTGCAGTGCCGGCTGTTTGAGCCTTGGGCACCGATCATAGCAGCGGGCTCAAGCCGCTGCGTATGACGCGGCTGTGAAGCTCGCGGCCCAGCGCACCCTCGCACTCGGCCGCTACGCTGAGCAGGCCTTGAAGGTCGATGCCGGTGTGTACTCCCATCGCCTCGAGCAGGTTCACCCAATCCTCTGTGCTGACATTGCCGGTGTGCCCCCCACCATAGGTGACTTTGGCGGGGTGGCCGCCCACGCCGCCAAAGGCACAATCGAACCAACTTACCCCCGCGTCCAGTGCTGCGACGTAATTGGCAAGGCCAGTGGCCCGGGTGTCGTGAAAGTGTGCGATAGGGGTGACCTCCGGTGCTGCTTGCGTCATGGCCGTGCAGAGCCGGCGCACGCTGGCGGGGGTGGCAACACCGGTGGTGTCGCCCAGTGTGACGTGGGTCACCCCGAGCCGCGCGAAGCGCTCGACGTCGGCCAGAACCTGCTCTTGAGCCACTCGCCCCTCGAACGGGCAGCCGAATGCAACCGAAATCGTGCCGATCAACCGAAAGCGCCCCTGTGCGGCGCCTGCCATCGCGGCAATGTTGGCCCACTGATCTTCACGGCTGCGCTTGAGGTTTTTTTGCGAATGGCTCTCTGAGGCTGAAACCAGCAAGCTGATCTCATTGGCGCCATGGCCGGCTGCCTGATCTGCCAGCGCACGCTCCACCGCCCGCACATTGGCGCAGGTGGCCTTGTAGAAAGCCCCCTGGCGCCTCGGCAGTTGCGCCAGCAACTCACTGGCGTCGGCGAATTGTGGCACCACGCTTGGGTTGGAGTAGGAGGTGGCTTCGATGCGGCTGAAACCCAATGCTGCGAAGCGGTCTATCAGCGCAATCTTACGTTCAGTGGCAAGGAATTCAGGCTCGTGTTGCAAGCCATCGCGGGCAAAGCATTCGCACAAAGTCACGTCGGCCATGGCTGGCTACTCCGCTACAGATGATTGATATCGCCACAAGTTGTGGGGCCGCATACAATGCGATGGCCTTGGCGCTCAGCCGGTAAACCAGACCCTGGCGCTGTTTGCTGAACCCAAGCTTCTGGTTTTTTAGTTGATAATGTCAATCATATTTTTGAGACTGTGAGGTAAATGCCCCGTGCCTGCATCCCGTAACGCTTCCGGGCAAGCGTCGCCTGAGCCGCATGACCTGCGTGATCTGGTGTCTTTTCAGCTGCGCCAGCTGAGCAACCTCTACACCAAGAACACAGCCAGCGTGTACCAACGCAAGTTCGGCCTGACGATGAACGAGTGGCGGCTGATCGCATTGCTCAGCACTGCGGGCTCGCTGTCACTGAACCGCCTGGCTGCCCAGGCTCAGTTCGACAAAGGGCTGACCAGCCGCATCGTCCTCAAGCTCACCGAGCGAGGCCTGGTGCAGCGCGCCGTAGACCCGGAAGACGCCCGTGGCGTGGCCCTGTCACTGACCGCCCAAGGGCAGTCGCTGGTGGCCGAAGTGTTCCCGGAGGCGGTGGAGCTGAATCGCCAGTTGCAGTCGGTGCTCACGCGCAAGGAACGGGAGGTCTTGTTGCAAGCGCTTGAAAAGCTCACGCACCAGGCGCGGGCCATGCTGGATCGTGAACGCGAAGACGCCCAGCAGGCGTGATTCCAGCGCTGCAGTATTGCGCAACGGCCTTGCCCGCGGCCGCTACAACCCGAAGGCGGCGATGGCGTGCTCGCGCAACTTGTTCTTCTGCACCTTGCTTGAGCCGGTCATGCCGATACTGTCGAAATCCTCTACCACCTTGAGGTAGCGCGGCACCTTGAAATTGGCGCTGCGGTCTTTGCAGAAGGCGATGATCGCCTCGGGCTCTGCTTGCTGGCCTTCGCGCAACGTCACGTACGCCGCCGGCACTTCGCCCAGGCGCGGGTCTGGCACACCCACTACCTGGGCCAGCTCGACGGCCGGGTGTTTGAGCAGCACTTGCTCCACCTCCAGCGGAGATACGTTTTCGCCACCTACGCGGAACATGTCTTTGAGCCGGCCCACGAAGCGCAGGCGCCCGCGCGCATCGAGCTGGCCCAGGTCACCAGTATGCAACCACCCCTCACGCAACGCCTCGGCGGTTTTGTCCGCAAGCTTGTAGTAGCCCTTCATCAGGCTCCAGCCACTGGCGCAGATTTCCCCAACCTCGCCGGCGGGCAATGCCTGGCCGGTGGCGGGGTCGCGAATTTCGATGCTGATACCTGCATGCGGCAGCATGTAACCGTCAATGCGCAGTGCCAGCGGCTCATCGGCAGCAGATATCACCAGGTTCGGTGCCGCTTCCGACAACCCGTAGGCATTGCAGATACCCACGGCGCCCATGCGCTCGACCACTTGTTGCAGGATCTGCGGGCTGGCTGCCGCCCAACCGCCGCGCAGGCACAGCCTTGCCGGGTCGAAGCTCGGCTCGGCCAGCATCATCAGGAACATCGTGTCGTTGCCAGAGGTGAGGGTGCAGCGTTCCTCGGCCATGGCCTGCAGCGCCAGGGCCGGGTCGAAGGTGCGGGCGGTGACCAGGCAGGCACCTTTGACCAACGCCACCAACAGCGACATCGTGCTACCTGAAACGTGATAGAACGGCCGTGGGCTGTAGTAGCGGTCACTGGGGAGCACCCCAATACGTTCGGCGACCGACTGGGCCACCCCCAGCATCGAGGCATGGCTGAGCATTACCCCTTTGGGATGCGAGGTGGTACCGGAGGTCAGCTGGATCAAGAGGGTGTCATCGGGGTGCACCGCAGCCCGTGCAGTGGCCAGGGCTGCGTCGCTGATACGCTCGCCAGCGGCGAGGAACGCCGGGTATGCCAGCGCACCGCGGGGTACCTGTTCACCCTCCACGACCAAGGTATGCAGCAAGGGCAGCCGGCTACCCGGCAGTTGGCTATCCAGCCCCGGCTCGACCTCACGCAGCATGCCAATGAAGTCGATCTTGTCCAGGAAGCGATCGACGCACAGCAGCGTGCGCACCTCTTCGTGAGCCAGGCCGTAGCTAAGCTCCTCGACGCGAAAGCGGGTGTTCATGGGTACGCTGACCAACCCAATGGATGCTGCGGCATACCAATGCACGGCCCAGGTCACCGAGTTGCCGCGCAGCAGCCCCACGTGGTCACCGTGTTCCAGGCCCAGTGCCAGCAGCGCCTTGGCCACCTGGTCGGCCTCGGCGATCAGCTGCCGGTAGGTCAGGCGGCGCGTTTCATCCACCAACGCTTCGGCCTCGGGGTACTTGCCGGCCACTTCGGCCAGCACGGCCCATAGCGATTGGCGAACAGGAGAAATCGAATCAATCACGGCCAGTGCCTCCGCTGAAAGTGCTCATGCCGGCCTTCCACACACCAGCGTTAAGGTTCTCTTCGATCGCCAGAATTTCCCGCGCCAGGGCGCCATGGCGGCTGTCATCGAGGCCGCTGTCGATCAGCCGCTTGGCACTGCGCAGTGCATGGCTTGGCCCATCGGCGATGGTGGCCGCCAGCTCGTCCACGCAGGCGGCCAGCGCTTCACGCGCAACCACGCGGTTGACCAAGCCAATGCGCAATGCCTCCTGCGCCTCGACGGCACGGCCGCTGAACATCAACTCCTTGGCCATCCGCCGGCCGACGATGCGCGGCAGGCGCTGGGTCGCACCTACGGTACCCCAGCGCGCCTCGGGGTAGCGCAAGCTGGCGTGGCTGGAGGCGATGACAAAATCACAGGCACAGGCAATTTCGCAGCCTGAGCCCACCGCTGGCCCGTCGAGCACCGCGAACACTGGAATCGGCAGCGCTTCGATCGCCGCATACAGCGCAAAGGCACGCAGCCGGCGGGCGCGAATCTGATCGTCGTCCATGCCTTGGCGTTCTTTGAGATCGGCACCTGCGCAGAACACCGGGCCGTTGGCATCGATGATCAATACGTGAATGGCCGGGTTCTCTGCCACCGCCAGCACTGCTTGGTGCAGGTCGTGGCACAGGGCCGTGTTCAGTGCGTTGCGGGCTTGCGGCCGATTGAGCGTGAGGCGGGCGATCGGCCGTGAAGGGTCGATCTGCAATGCTGCGGTGGTGAGGTTCATGGCAGGCCCTCAGGCGTCTTGTTGTTGTGGTTGCCCGCTGGCAAGGCCCAGCTGCTGGAGAATGCGCTCGGTGTGCTCACCCAGCAACGGTGGGCGCCCCGGCTGCGGATCGTCGAAGCCGTCGAAGCGATAGGGCAGGCGAATGGCCGGGAAACGCCCTGCGTGCGGGTGCTCGAAGTGGCTGATCACCCCGCGCGCTTGCAGGTGCGGGTCGGCCATGACTTCGTCGAGGTTCTTCAGCGGCCCGGCAGGCACGCCCATGGCGTCGCAGGCCTGGCACAATTGCTCGCGGGTCATCTGCACGCAGGCGCCGGCCAGCGCCGCCATGACTTCCTCGCGGTGGCGCACCCGGCCGCTGTTGGCTTGCAGCCGAGGGTCCTGGCCCAAGGCGTCGAGCCCCAGCAGCTTGCACAGCGGTTGCCAATGTTGATCGGCCCCGGTGATGTGCACGTAGTTGCCGTCAGCGCAGCGAAAACTCGCCGACGGCACGCGCCCCGGGTGTTCGGTGCCCATGCGTTCCGGCACCTCGTCGAGGGCGAAAAACCGCGCAGCAGCCAGTGACAGAAGCGGTATTTGTGCATCGAGCATGGAGAAATCCAGATAGGCCCCTTTGCCTTGCGCCTTCGCCCCTTGCAACATCGCCAGCACACCCAGGGCGATCCATAACCCGGAGGTCATATCTGCAACGGGCGCGCCGGGCTTGACCGGCCCGCCGCCGTGTTCGCCGGTCAGGCTCATCAGGCCGCTCATGGCTTGGAACACCGTGTCGTAACCTTTGCGCTTGGCATACGGGCCCGTCTGCCCGAAGCCTGTGCAGGACACGTACACCAGCGCCGGGTTGACGGCGCGCAGGTCTGCCCATGCCAGGCCGTACCGGGCCAGGGTGCCGGTCGGGAAATTCTCGAGCACCACATCGGCCTCGGCCACCAACCGGCGCACCGCCTCCTGGCCCGGCGCGCTGCGAAGGTCGAGCGTGATCGACTGCTTGCTGCGGTTGAACGCGTAGTAATAGGCGCTGCGTTCGTGGCCTGGCTCGGCCTGCTCACCCACAAACGGCTCATAGCCCCGGGTTTCGTCGCCTGCGCCGGGCTGCTCGATCTTGATCACACGGGCGCCAAGCTCGGCCAGGATCATGCCCGCAAGCGGGCATGCCAGTACGCGCGCCATTTCCACCACGGTGACACCTTCGAGGGGCTTCATGCCGTTTGCTCCGTGGCAAAGGCGCGCATGCGGGCGTTGAGCGCCTGGCCACGCTTGAGCCCTTCGCTGAAGGGCAGCTCGGCGACCTCATGGAAGATGGCCTTGGTCGCCTGCATCGCTTTCACCGGATGCGCGGCCAATGCCTGTGCCAGCGCCAGCGCCTCGGGTACCACTGTTTCGGCCTCGACGATCCGGTTGGCCATGCCCAGCCTCAGCGCTTCGTCGGCTTCGACAGTGCGCCCGGTGGCTACCAGCTCGAAGGCGATTTTGCGCCCCAGATGCTCGACCAGCCCGGCCATGACGATGGCAGCGACAATGCCGTGCTTCACCTCTGGATAGGCGAACCGCGCTGCCGGGCTGGCCAATACCAGGTCGCACGACAACGCCAGGCCAGCCCCGCCGCCCATGGCATAGCCGTTGACCGCGGCGATGAGCGGCTTGCGCAACCGCTTGCCCAACCCCTGCAGCTCCGTGGTCAGTGCAGCGCGCTGCTCTACCAGCCCCTGGTTGGCCGGCGTCAACTCGGCAAACTCCCGGGTATCGGCCCCAGCGCAAAAGCCTCGCCCAGCGCCGGTGATCACGATGGCGCGTACGCCATCGTCCCTGTCGGCGGCCTTCAGGGTATCCACTAGCGCGGATGTCAGTGCGAAATTCAGCGCATTGAGCTTGTCGGGGCGGTTCAAAGTGATCAGTTGCACGCCGTTCTCGACGCGGGTAAGCAGGACGGAATCAGTCACGGTGTGTTCCTCAGCGTTGCAGGTTACGCAGGCGTTCAAGGGCTTGGCCCAGCTCTTTTGTGAGCTCGGCCATGATCTGGGCGGCAGGTTGGATGTGTTCGATCAGCCCGGCGCACTGGCCGGCCTCGACCTTGCCCCCGGCCACATCACCATCGAAGGCCGCCAGCTTCAGCGTTGCGCTGGCCAGCAGCGCCTCGTAGGCGGCCGGGTCGGTGGCGGGTAGCCCTTGGCGCTCGGCAGCGAGCACCTGCTCGGTGAAAGGGTTGCGCACGCTGCGCACCGGTAGCGTGTGGCGGCCGATGAGCACGGTGTCGGCAATCCCGGCCTGGAGCACCAGGCGTTTGTATTCAGGGTGCAGGCGCGCTTCGTCGCTGAGCAGAAACCGTGTGCCCAGTTGCACGGCATCGGCGCCAAGCGCCAACAGGGCAGCGATACCATGGCCGTCCGCGACCCCACCACCGGCAACCACAGGGCAATTGAGCTCGCGCAGTACCTTGCGCACATTTACAAGCGTGCTCACTTCATTGGCCGGCGGGTGGCCGCCTGCTTCACAGCCCACTACCACCAGGCCATCGACGCCAGCAGCGGCGGCCTTGTGTGCATGCTCGGTGAACGCCACCACGTGCAGCCACAGGCTGCCCACCGCTTTGAAGCGCGCCAGGTGAGGTTTGGGCGAGCCCTGGCTGGCAATGATCACTGGCACTCGGGCATGCTCGAGCAGGTCCAGCACCTCGGCAGCCCCGGCGCGATACAGCGGAACGTTCACGGCGAACGGGTAGGGTGTCAGCTCGCGGATTTCTTCCAGGGTGCGGGCCAGGTCTGCCAGGCGCATCGGCCCTGCAGCAATGACCCCAAGGCCGCCGGCATTGGACACCGCCGCCGGCAATGCAGCGTTGCTTGACGCCCAGCTCATGCCGGCCTGAATGATCGGGTGCTCAATGCCAAGCAAGCGGGTGAGGCGGGTGTTGACGGCCATGGGTTGGGCAGCCCCTAGTGCAGTGATTTATGTTGACACTGTCAATTACATAGTTGATGTTGTCAACTAGGTGCTGCGCTGTAGCTCCCGCGTCATCCACGATAAGCCCACTGCCGCGCGAGCACCTACGTTCCCCTAACAACAAGAAGGTCGTGCCATGAACACCTCTGATGAAGCCGCCGGCGCCGGGCAGCTGTACACCCGAATCGCCTGGCGCTTGATGCCTTTGCTGTTGCTCTGCTACGTCGTCAATTACATTGACCGGGTCAATATCGGTATTGCCAAACTGCAATTCAGCGATCAGTTGGGTTTTGACGCCCGGGTGTTCGGCCTGGGTGCTGGTTTGTTCTTCATCGGCTTTCTGTTGTTGGAGGTGCCCAGCAACCTGCTGCTTGCACGCATTGGCGCACGCAAGACGCTGCTGCGCATCATGCTGCTGTGGGGCCTGGTCACCGTGCTGACCATGTTCGTGCGCACGCCGTGGCAGTTTTACACCCTGCGGGTACTGCTGGGTGCTGCCGAGGCAGGTTTCTTTCCGGGGATCATCCTGTACCTGTCCTACTGGTTCCCGGCAGCGCGCAGGGCTCGCATCACAGCACTGTTTTTCGTGGCGGTTCCGGTTGCCGGGCTGGTCGGCTCGCCGCTGTCGGGATGGATCATGCATGGCATGGACGGCATCGCCGGGCTGAAGGGCTGGCAATGGATGTTCTTGCTCGAGGGCTTGCCAGCCATGGTGCTGGGGGTGGTGGCTTTTCGCTGCCTGGACGACGGCCCGCAACAGGCGCGCTGGCTGACTGCCGAGGAGCGTGCTCAAGTTGCCAGGGACCTCGCTCAGGCCCCCGGCACCGAGCGCACGGCACACGGCTCCCTGCGCCTTGCGTTCCGGGAACCCCGGCTTCTGTTGCTGGGCATGATCTCCTTTGGCAGCTATGTCCTGGCCAATACCATCGCGTTCTATTCACCGACGATCATCCACAACGCCGGGGTCAGTAATGTGCTGCAGGTGGGGCTGCTCAGTGCAGTCCCGTCTGCCGTCGGGATCGTTGCGATGCTGTATTGGGGCCGCCATTCAGACCGGCACGCCGAGCGGCGCTGGCATTATGCGTTACCCCTGTTTGCCGCGGCCGCCAGCCTGGCGGCGATGAAGATGGTGCAACTGCACCCGTTGTGGGCGGTGGCACTGTTGAGCGTGGCCACGGCTGGGCATTTCGCCAGTTTATCGGTGTTCTGGTCGGTCCCGCCCACGCTCTTGCCGCCCCAGGCAGCAGCGGCCGGGATCGCTGTCATCAGCAGCATTGGCGCCCTGGGTGGGGCAGTGGGGCCGGCAATGCTGGGTTATGTGACATCCCTGACCGGTGACCTGGGCACGGGGCTGCAGGTGGCGGCAGCGATGATTGCCTGTGCGGGGCTGCTGATGCTGTGGATCCTGCGCCCGCGCAAGCCCAGCCCTGATGCCTTGGCCCAGCCCCATTGAGGCGGGCTGTTCACTCTCCTGGCGCCCTGCGAGCGGTTTCTGAATCGCCAGGGTGAGCAGGGGCGCCGCGCAGAGCGCTCGGTTCCTACACCCGATACACGCTATCGGCCACATCCGTAATGAACATATGCCCCGGCGCGTGGGAAATCGCAAATGGCACTCGCGAAGCCATTACCACCGCCTGGGGCGTCACCCCGCATGCCCAGAACACCGGGATCTCACCGGGCTGGATGCTTACAGCATCGCCAAAGTCAGGGCGTGACACATCCTCGATGCCGAGCAACCCCGGTTCGCCGACATGCACCGGCGCCCCATGCACCCCTGGGTAACGGGCAGTAATCTTGGCCGCATTCGCGACCTGGTCAGCCGCGATAGGGCGCATCGAGACCACCATGTTGCCCTGCAAGCGCCCGGCGGGGCGGCAGGCCCGGTTGGTGCGGTACATCGGTACGTTGCACCCTTGGCTGATATGCCGCACATCGATGCCTGCATTGAGCAGGTCGGTTTCGAAGCTGAAACTGCAGCCGATGAGGAAGCTCACCAAGTCGCCGTGCTCGGCCCAATGCTGGCTGGCATCGCTGACTTCCTCGGCCAGTTGGCCTTCTCGCCAAATGCGGTAGCGGGGCAGGTCGGTGCGCAGGTCGGCGCCCTCGGCCAGCAGGGTGCGATAGCTGCCTGGTTCGGTCACATCCAGTACCGGACAGGCTTGGGAGTTGCGCTGGGCGAACAGCAGGAAGTCATAGGCCCATTCCCGGGGCAGCGAAATCAGGTTGGCCTGCGTGAGGCCAGGCGCGATGCCAGCGGTAGGGGCCACCAGGCCGTTTCGGTAGCGGCCACGGGCGGCGGCCGCTGCTTCGCGGGCGAGTTGAAGTGCGGTCATGGTAGGCCTCCTGTTCAGATGAGGTAGGCGCGGATCACGGCGGCTTGAATGCGTGAGCCGGTCGCTCTGCGTTCTAACGGTGGTGAACGAGAGCAAATTCGATGCCAAAAGTTAGAAATCACCCACGATAGGCCGGTTGATCGGTGCTGCATTGTTGAACAATGCGTTCATCATTGTGTGGCTTTTTGCACCGTGTTGTTACATGCCTACACGCCTGCGCTACTTTCTGACGCATTGGCACAGGGGCGTGGCGCATCTTGCGCTGCAAACAACAATACACAGCCCACCATGTGCGCCTGAACCGAGCCGAACAGCCCGTTCAGAACCCGGATAAAAGCCTCTGCAGAGTCGTTTCGGTTGCCAAAAATGCCCTTGGCGTTGTAGACGTCCATCAGCTTGCGGCCAAACCGGTTATGCGCCACACCCTGGCCCAGGATGGTCGCCCCGTAGAGCGTTCCCCCCGGTGCCAGGCAGGCTTTGAGGTGGCTGAACACCTGCGCTTTTTCGTCCACCGAACCGCTCAGGCAATGCATCAGGTAGAACAGCGATATCGAGTCATACCGCTCTGTGGTTTCCCAGGGCGTGAACACGTTGTGGACGATTGTCTGCGGCTTGAGCGCCCTTATGCGCCGGCTTGCCGCCTGCAGGCTGGCCACATTGATGTCCATCAGCGTGATGGATGATCGATTCGCGCCCTTGCAATGGGCGAGGTAGTAGCCGGTCCCGACCCCGACATCCAGGTGCTTGCGCCCCAGATGGCGCTCGTAGAAAGGCAGCAGCGCGGTGCGAGTCGGGCAGCGCCAGGCGAATCGATTGGAGATCTGCAGCACCCACGCGTCATACAGGGCGAGGGTCAGGGGCGAATACACAGCTGCGCTGTCATCGATCGGGCCGGTGTCGGGTACGGGCTTCATGGAAGGTGCTGTCCTCAGTCTGCTTGGGTCTGTACGGGCGCGTTCTGGCTGCCGGGTGCGCCGGGGATGATAGCCAGGTATCGCCGTGTTGCGGGCTGATCGGCCTGAACGATCTGCCTTATTGGCCCTACGGCATTGACGATCGCAGCGCCGGCGGGGTTGGCCATGAATGCGGCCAGCGGTTGCACTGTGCCAGTGCCATCGCTGTGTTCGGCCAGGGCCAGCGTGTAGGGCTTGCCGGGCTCCAGGCCGGTAGCAGCAGCTTGCAGCACTTGGGTAAGGCCCTGGCTGAACAAGGTTACGCTGGTGACCAGCTCGTGGGTGCGGGTCGACTTCAGCCGAATGTGCGCTGCCTGAGCGGCCTCGCCCAAGGGTTTGAGGTTTTCCGTACCCGGGCCTTTCTCCACTGCATGGGCCACATAGGCGATGGCTTGTGGCGCCTGGCCTATGGGAATCGTGGCAATCAGGGTGTTGCTCGTCGTATCGATCACTGCCAAAGCGTCGTCGTTTTCAAGACCGACGTATATCCTCGTGCCGTCGCCCGAGGGCCACACACCGTGGGGGAGTTTGCCGACATCGACGGTTGCTACCTTGTCGAAGCTTTTGGTGTCGTAAACCTGCACCTGGTTAAGGCCACCTACGGTGACGTAGGCAAACTGCCCCTTGGCAGTGCGGGCGAAGTTCACATGGTTGGCGATAGGCCCGATCTCCACTGTCTTGAGCAGTTGGAAGGGCGGCCGCGCATTGAACACCTGTGCTTTGCCCGTGTCCTTGAGCGTGAACCAGACCTGCTGGCCGTCCGGCGAGGCAGCGATGTTGGGGCAGAACGGGCTGGCCTGGGTGACTTTGCCGACCTGTTCGTGCGTAGAGGTCGAAACGATCACGGTCTCGGGGTTGAACGAGGAACAGATGTAACCGTACTGGCCATCGGGGGAGAAGATCTGCATGCCCGGGCCTGCCGGTGTGATGATTCGCCTTTTTTCTGCGTATGTAGCGGCGTCAAGCACGGCCACATAGTTTTCGCCGCGCACAGTCACCCACACTTCGCGCCCGTCCGGGGTATAGAAAGCCTCGTGGGGCGAGCGGCCCACATAGGTCTTGTGCTTGACGGTATTGGTTTCGGTATCGATGAACGACACCGAATTGGTGCCGATCGAGACCACAGCCAGGGTTTTGTGATCTGGGGAGAACCCCATGCCATGCACCAGCACTTCGCCCTTGTACAGCGGGCTCAGGTTCATCGGTTGCGGGTCGCCCAACGCTATAACGCCCAGCACGCGGTTGTCCGCTGGGTCCGTGACCGAGACGGTGTTGGAGAATTGTTCAGCGGCATAGACACGGTCCTGATGGGAAATCGGGATGTCAGGTGCCTGGCTGCTGTACGGCGCTTGGCCGGCCCAGGCAGAACATCCCACACCAGGGCCAGTGCGCTGGCGGCATATTTCGATTTCGCGTGCTGCATCATCTTCTACCTCTGTAATGGGCGGGAAGGGCGGGGCGTGTCAGGGCTGAACCAGTTGCATGGCGGCGATCTCTTGCTGCTGCTCGATGATGATTTCCTGAGCGATGCGCTTGAGCTTGTCGTTGCTGCCGTATTGCAGCTGGAGCCTGGCCATTTCGATGGCGCCCTGATGGTGCGCTGTCATCATTTTGCGAAAGTCTGCATCGATGCTGCCGGAGGGTTCTGCGCGCATGCCCTGCATCATGGCGGCCATGGCCTGGTCGTTTTTTTGCAGGTATTGCTCCTCGGCCGACGCTTGGCCTTCCGGCGCACTGGGATGGGCGTCTTCTTCATGCGCCAACAGCGGGCCGGCGAGCACAGCCAGGCCGGCTAGCAGGCACCAGGCACGGGTGCGGGGGCGTTTCATGGCGTTCTCCGTAGGGCCTTCGCAAGCAGGACGCACCCCGAGGAGGCTTATTCCTTTTCCTGGTGCCGATAGGAAAGAAAAACAGCGCAAAGCTTTCGTTATTAATAGAACGACGTTCTCATGTAGTGGCCTGATAAGCCTTCAATCGGCCTTAAGAGAGATATATGCGACGATAAATGCGAAATTTTGCTATGGCATTTCGATTATGGTAGCTTCAGCTAAAAGAACAATGCGCCCTCAAGGAAACTCCTCATGAGCTTTTTCGCAGCGCCCCCTACGGTCGAGGCTACCGTCTTTACCCGCCTGCCCGACGCGTTCCGCACGCCTCGCCGCAATGCCTGGGGCGATGCCAATCGCCAAGGGCGGCCCATCGACTCTTTCCTCGAAGGCCCATCGTTCGATCGGCAAGGGCGGCTGTACGTCACCGACATCCCCTATGGGCGCATCTTTCGTATCTCTGCCGACGGCCAGTGGGAGCTGGTGTGCCAGTATGATGGCTGGCCCAACGGCCTGAAGATTCATCAGGACGGTCGCATCTTCATCACCGACTACAAGCGCGGCATCGTGCTCCTTGATCCGGAAACCGGGCGTACCGAGCCTTATCTGGAATCGGCGGGCTCTGAAGGCTTCAAGGGCGTCAACGACCTGGTGTTCGCGCCCAATGGCGACATGTATTTCACCGATCAAGGCCAGACGGGCCAGCAGGACGCCACCGGCCGGGTATACAAACTCAGCGCCGACGGTCAACTCACTTGCCTGATCAACACCGTCCCCAGCCCCAACGGCATCGTCTACGATCCGCACCTGAATCACTTGCTGATCGCTGTTACCCGTGCCCAGCAGATCTGGCGCATCCCGTTGGGCAACAGCTCGATCATCAGCAAGGTCGGGGTGTTTTCCCAGCTTCACGGTGGCCTCGGCGGCCCGGACGGCCTGGCGCTGGATAATCAGAGCAACCTCTACATCGCCCACACCGGCTTCGGTTCTGTGTGGTGCCTGTCGAAGGTGGGCGAGCCGCTACTGCGTATCAAGTCGTGTTGCGGTATCAGCAACACCAACCTGGCCTTCGGCGGTGCCGACGGCCAAACCCTCTACATCGTCGAGTCGGAGACCGGCACGATCATGCAGGCCCGGGGGCTGGCGCCCGGGCTGCCGATGTATTCGCACAGCTAAGCTGGCTGACCTGCCAGGCGCCTCGATAACAATCACAACACCGAGCTTTCCATGACCCCACAACCCCTTGCGGCCACCGCGCCGCTGACCGATGCCGAAGGCGAAAAACTGCTGCGCAGGGTGCTGATGCGCATCGTACCGTTCATCTTCCTCTGCTATGTGATCAGCTACCTGGACCGCACCAACGTAGGCTTCGCCGCCATTGGCATGAACAAGGACCTGGGCCTGACCGCCACGATGTTCGGCTGGGCGGCGGGGCTGTTCTTCTTTGGCTATTTCATTTTCGAAATCCCCAGCAACCTGCTGATGCAGCGCTTCGGTGCGCGCATCTGGATCGCCCGGATCATGATTACCTGGGGCCTGGTCTCGATGGCCACGGCGTTCGTGACCGGGCCGGTCAGCTTCAGCATCGCGCGGTTCCTGCTGGGGCTGGCCGAGGCCGGTTTCACCCCGGGGGTGTACCTGTATTTCACCTACTGGTTCCCGGGCAAGTGGCGCGCCAAGGCCACGGCGGCGTTTCTGCTGGGCATTCCGGTTGCCAACATTATCGGCTCACCGGTGTCGGGCTGGCTGTTGGACGTGCACGGCGTCATGGGGCTTCAGAGCTGGCAGCTGCTGTTGATCCTCGAAGCCTTGCCAGCCGTGCTGCTGGGCATCGTCTGCCTGTTCGTACTGGTCGACACGCCCGCCAAGGCGCGCTGGTTGTCCGAGCGCGAGAAGGCTTGGCTGGCCGAACGGCTGGCCCGCGAGCAGCAGAGCATCAGTGCATCACACGGCAATACTTTGCGCGGCGCCCTGACCAACCCCAAGGTGTTCATTCTGGCGGCGATCAACTTCTGTTGCATCGTAGGCTCGGTGGGCATCGGGCTGTGGATGCCGCAGATCATCAAAAGCATGGGCTGGGCCAACAGCATGGTCGGCCTGGTGGCAGCCCTGCCTTACCTGTTCGGTGCGGTAGCCATGACCCTGTGGGCGCGGCTTGCCAACCGCGCCCGGCATCGCTTGCGCTATGTGGTCAGTGCGCTCACGCTGGCAGCGCTCGCGTTGGTTGCCAGTGCACTGCTGAGCGACCCGGTGCTCAAGATCACCGCGCTGGGCTTGGCAGTGGCCAGCATTCTCGCGTTCCAGGCTACCTTCTGGGCCATTCCCTCGACCTTCCTGACTGGCCGCGCAGCTGCCGGCGGGCTGGCGCTGATCGTATCGATCGGCAACCTGGGTGGTTTCGCCGGGCCGTTCCTGATCGGGCTGATCAAGGACATGACGCAGAGCTTCACGGGGCCATTCTTCTGCGTGGCGGCGATCCTGGCGATAGGTACACTGCTGATGGTCTGGCTGGGTGACCCATCCAAAAAGGTTGCAACGCCCGGGCAGTCACCTGGCCTCGAAACGAGCAGCCATCGTCCATAAAATAAAAATGCCGTTCCGAAAAATTTAAACTTATCCGTAACGCTGCCGATGGCGTGGGGATCGTGCGGCAAAAGGCCACCTAAGCGTGTGCTCAACTGCTGCGCTAGCCCCCGAATGGACCCTCAAGGTAGGCACTCATGCTCAGGCAGCTCTCGATCTCCACCCGGTGCACGCTCGGCTTCTCACTGATTGCGTTGGTCGTCATCATCGTCGGGTTTTTTGGTCTGTTCCAGATGCAGCGCATCGCCGACCTCACCGAAAACGTCCGCACCCACGACAGCCCGACCTCTGCTGCGCTGGGCAATATGCGTGAAGCGGTGCTGGGCGTGCGCGTCAACTCGCTCAAAGTAGCGCTGTACCCCTCCCCACAGGCGCGCGAAGACAGCAGCCGGCACCTGGAAGTCCAGCTGGATAAAATGGCCCAAAGCCGGGCGGCCTATGAGGCAGCCGTCGATAACGACGAGGAACGCGAGCTGTTCGCAGCCATCAAGCCTCTCCTCGATCAGACGGCCAGCGGCGTTCGGCAATTGATCGAATTGAGCCAGGCAGGGCGCGACGGGGAAATGGTCGAATTGCTCAACGGCTCACTGCGTGACAATTCTGAAAAAGCCTTCCCGCTGTTGTTCAAGCTCGGGGACGTGAACCGCCAGAATATGGATGACTCCTTCGTGGAGGTGGCTGAGGTCTTCAGCAGCTCACGCACCAACATCCTGCTGCTGATCGGGCTGGCGGCGGTTCTTACCGGGCTGATCGCCTGGCGTGTCAGCCGCAGCATGGTAGGGCCCATCGGCAGCGCGGTCGGCCTGGCCGAGGCGATTGCCAAAGGTGACCTGACCCGCGCCATCACGCCGGACGGCCGGGACGAGGTCACACGCCTGTACGTGGCGCTGGCCGCCATGCAGCGCAACCTCAAGGCAACCATCGAGCAGATCCTCGATTCCTCCCAGGTCATTTCTGCCTCATCCGTGGAGCTCACCGGCGTCACGGAGGGCTCGCGCCATACATTGCAGCGCCAAAATGACGAGATTGAGCAGGCCGCTGCTGCCGTCACTGAAATGACCGCGGCAGTCGAGGAGGTCGCCCGCACGGCGGTGCTGACCTCCCAGGCATCCGGCGAATGCCGCAACGCCGGCGAGTCTGGCCAGGCACGGGTGAGTGAGACGCTGCAAGCGATCGAGCGTATGGGGGCCGATATCGAGCAGAGTGCCGATGGTGTGGGCGGGCTGGCCAGCCAAGTGCGCGACATCGCCAAGGTGCTGGATGTGATCCGCGGGATCGCCGAGCAAACCAACCTGCTGGCGCTCAATGCCGCCATCGAAGCGGCGCGGGCAGGCGAGGCGGGGCGTGGTTTCGCCGTGGTGGCCGACGAGGTCAGGGCCCTTGCGCACCGCACGCAGCAGTCCACGCTGGAGATCGAGGAGATGGTCCAGTCGATCCGCGAGGGCTCCGACCATGCCGTCGGCGCCATGAATCTCACCCGCGAGCGTTCCGCAGCAACCCTAGCGGTGGCTCAGCAGGCCCAACAGGCCCTCCAGGCGATCATTACCCACATTGCCAATATCAACGAGCAGAACCTGATCATCGCCAGCGCTGCAGAGGAGCAGGCGCAGGTTGCGCGGGAGGTGGACCGCAACCTGATCAACATTCGTGACCTTTCCGCCGTCAGCACCACGCAGGCCGATCAGACTGCCGCCGCCAGCCAGGCCCTGCAATCTCTTGGCGCGACGTTGTCGGGGCGGGTGGCCACGTTCACGGTTTGAAAGGCGAACGGCGCTGAAGAAGCTGCCGCTTAGGCGGTGGCCGGGGTGGTCAGCTTCATCGGTGCAGCAATCAGGGCGATACGCCTGGTTGCCCCTGTAGCGTCAGCCGATAGCAGCGGCTGGCGCTGCCGCTGAACAGATCGTCTTTCTCCGCTTCGCTGAAGCCTGCGGTAATGCGTTTGAACGCGTTCCACAGCACGGCGTAGCCCACCATGCCCTTATCGACCGGAAAGTTGCTCTCGAACAGGCAACGTTGGCTGCCGAATAACTCGATCGCCGTCAGCATGTAGGGCGCCCATAGCTGGGCCAACTCGACCGAACCGGCCGGCTTCTCGCGTTCATCGAGTGCAAAGCCGCCCACGCGCATCGCCAACCCCCCCAGCTTGAGCCATACGTTCGGGCACTGCGCCAGGGCTTTGAGGCCTGCCGACCAGGCTGCGAATACCTCATCTTGCTTGCCCGCATAAGGGCCAGCGCCCAGCGGCCCGCCCAGGTGGTTGAGCACGATGGGCTGGTCGGGCAGGGCGTGGGCCAGGGCGAGAACTTCCGGCAATTGCGTGTGGTAGGCCCAGATGTCCAGGCCCAGGCCAAAGCGCGCCAGTTGCGCAGCGCCACGGCGAAACCCAGGCTCGGCCAGCACGCCTGCCGGCGGGGGTATCGGGTTGGACACCAGCCGGGGGTCGGCATGCCAGGCCGTTGCATTGCGAACCCCGCGCAGGCGCCCCTTGCCGGCTTCGAGCATCGCCTCCAGCACCGGGGCCACGGCATCGCCCAAACGCAGGTCGGCGCCGGCGATGATCGCTGCGCACAGCTGAGTCTGTGGTGGCGACTGGTGCGCGACCTGGGCGGCGAATTCGACCTCGCCCACTGGCTGCAGGGGTTCGGGCAGGTCGCGGGCATAGAAGGACCGGCATTGCAGGTACACCGTGGCGACGATGTTGTGGCCGCTGCAGGTGTCGGCCAGCAGTTGCTCGGCCAGGTAGCGCTGGCCGGGCCGGTCCCACAAGTGGTGGTGCGCATCGACGATAGGGCGCTGTGGGTCCAGCGCCGGTTCGCTCACCTGGGAAAGCCACGCCTGGCGCACCGGAGCATGGGGCGAGGCGGGGGATGCTGCCGTATTCATTGCTGCATGCCCCAGCGGCGTACCGTCAGCACCTCGATGCTGCGAAACACCAGGCCCTCGACCACCAGGCCGATGATGATCACCATCAGCAGGCCGGCAAACACATTGGGGGTTTCCAACGCATTACGGTTCTGGAAGATGTACCAGCCCAGCCCACCTGAGTTGCCCGACACCCCGAACACCAGCTCTGCGGCGATCAGCGTACGCCAGGCGAAGGCCCAGCCGATCTTCAGCCCGGCCAGGATGGACGGCACCGCCGCCGGGATCAGAATGCGCAGCACCAGGCGCATCCCGCGAAGGCCGTAATTGCGCCCAGCCATGCGTTGAGTCTGGCTGACCGACTGAAAGCCCGAGTAGGTGTTAAGCGACACGGCCCACAGCACCGAATGGATGATCACCAGCATCAGGCTCTGCACGCCCAGGCCGAACCACAGCATAGCCAGCGGCAGAATGGCAATGGCCGGCAGCGGGTTGAACATCGCCGTCAGCGTGGCCAGCACATCGGTGCCGATGCGTGTGGACACCGCCAGCGTGGTCAGGATCGCGGCCAGCAGGATCGCCAGGCCATAGCTCATCAGCAGCACTTTCAGCGAGCTGACCACGGCCAGCGGCAGCACGCCGTTGAACAGGTCGTGGCTCAACGCTTGGGCGGTTTCGCTGAACGGCGGGAACATCAGCGGGTTGCCCAGCCAGCGAGCGTACAGCTCCCAGACGATCGCCAGAGCAACCAGCACCAGGGTGCGGCGCACCCCGGCATGGGCCATAAGCCGTTCGGCAGGGCCCAGCTTGCGCGCGATGTCGCCGATCTTGCCAGCCGGTGCCGGGGCGTATTCGACATCAGGGCGCGGTCGCACCATGGGCTTATTCATGTGCGGTCTCCTGATGGCCGAAGAGCATGTGATTGATGCGTTTGTGCAGTGCCGCAAAGCCCTCGCTGCCCTGCTCGGCGAAGCCGAATGCGCTGGCGTCCAGCTCGGCGCGCACCTGCCCGGGGTGGGGGGTGAGCACCAGGATGCGCGAACCGAGCAGAATCGCTTCGTCGATCGAATGGGTGACGAACATCAACGTGAAAGGTGCCTGTTCCCAGAGTTGCAGCAGTTCTTCCTGCATGCGGCGGCGAGTGAGCGCATCCAGGGCAGCGAAAGGCTCGTCCATCAGCAGGATCGCTGGCTCCATCGCCAAGGCGCGGGCGATCGCCACCCGCTGCTTCATCCCGCCGGACAGCTGGTGCGGGTAGGCGTCCTTGAAGCGCTCAAGCCCGACCTTTGCCGCTACTCGCACGGCGCGGTCGCGCACTTCGCTGGCCGGGAAGCGGCGAGTCATCTGCATCGGGAACATGATGTTGCCCAGCACCGTCTTCCACGGCATGAGCTGGTCGAATTCCTGAAACACCATCATCCGGTCCGGGCCTGGCTCGCGCACGGCGCGGCCGTCCAGGTAGATCTCGCCGGCAGCCGGCGCCAGAAAGCCCGCCACGCTCTTGAGCAGGCTCGACTTGCCACAGCCCGAAGGCCCCAGCAGGATGAAACGGTCATGCTGGTGCACGGCAAAAGACACGCCGTGGGTGGCGGTGATCAGTTGCTCGCGGGTCTTGTATTGCAGGGTGACGTTGTCGACCGAAAGCTGTGCGCGGGTATCCAGGCCGGCCGGCACCGGCGCCATGCTGGGCATTGCGCTCATGTCAGTTGCCCTCGCCTTGAGCCACCGGGTCGAAGAACACCTGCTGCCAGTTGGCCAGCGGCTCTTTCAGGGCGCCGGTGCGGGTCATGAATTCAGCCAGGTGCATCACGCCCTGCGGCTGCACGCCCCATTCGGCGGTGACCTGGCTCAGCATGTCTTGGGTCTGGTCCAGGGTGAGCTTTGACGGCTCGCTGTCGAGGTACAGCTGCGCGGCCTGCCGAGGGTTGCTGCGGATGAACTCATCGGCCTCGGCGATCGCGTCGACCACTGCTTTGGCCAAGTGCGGGTTGCTCTTGACGAACTTACCGGTGGTGGCGAGCACGCCGCTGGTCATGCGCATGTTCAATGCTTTGGAGAAGTCGAACAGCTTGGTCACCGACGGGTCGTGGTCAAGGATGTAGCTGTAGGGGTTCGGGCCGATGTAGCCCTTGATGCCGGCTTTGTTCACCAGGCTTGCGAGGGCATCGGGATGGGGCAGGGCGACCATCAGGTTGTCCATGCGGTGGGCGTTACCCTCGCCGAACTGCTGCTCGGCAAGCATTTGCAACAGCACCGCCTGCTGGCCATTGGGGGCGGTCACGGCGATCTTGTCGCCGGGCTTGAAGTCGGCGATGGACTTGATCGACGGGTCGTTGACGTAAAAGCCGTTATCACCGGCGACCAGCGCGCAGAGCGCACGGATATCGAGGTTGTTGCGGGTTTTCTGCCAAGCGGTGAGGGTGCCGTACAGGCCGTAGCCGCCGATGTCGACATTGGCACTGATCAAGGCATCGTTGATCGCGGCAGCGCCGCTGATGCGCTTGATTTCGAAGGCTGCATCGGGCTCGCCAAGTGCGCTGGCGTGCTTTCGGAACAGGCCTTGTTTCTCTGCGACCGTGACCGGCAGGTAGGCATAGCCGTACTGGATGGCGATGGTCACCTTGGCTTGTTCGGCATGAGCGGTCGGGGTGAAGGCGCAGGCGAGCAGCGTGCCCAGGGCCAGGGCATGGAAACGGGCTTTCAATCGTGGGATGCGCGTCATGAAGGATGAAACTCCACTTTTGTTATTTTTGAAATGGCGTTTCTTAAAGGCTAGTCAGAAGCAGCAGCGCCCGTCAATCGCTTCTTTGACTGAAGCGATTTAGCGCATGAAAAAGGTGATTCTCGGAAGATAAGTGGTTATTTTTATAAAATGATATTTCTATTTAGGTGACTGGCTGAAGCGGCTTTCAAGCGCGAGAAAACTCACCAGCACCAACCCCGCAGCGCCCATGGCAACCGGTGCGCCTGCCAGGCTGGCCAGCAACCCGGCGAGCAGGCCGCCGACCGCTTCGAACCCAAAGCGCAGGGCAATGTAAAGCGCCACAACCCGGCCTCGCAGGTGCTCGGGCGCACCGCTTTGCAGCAGCATGTTGGTGCTCACATTGTTGGCGGTGATGCCGCAGCCCAGCACCGCCAGCAGCACCAAGGCCGCGGGTAAAGGCACCTTGAAGGCCATGAGGATCAGCGCAAGCGCGCAAGCCAGCGCGGCGCACGTGATCACGCGCTCCAGCCGGTGCAGGGCACCGCCCAGCGCCAGCGCGATGGTCGCGACGAAGGCCCCGGCCCCGGCCGCGCCCCACAGCCAACCCAGCATGCGCGCATCGCCCAGATAGAGGGTTTTGGCCAGCACCGGCAGCAATACGGTGTAGTTCGAAGCCAGCAGGTTGACCATGATCACCCCCACCATCAACCGGCGGACCGACACCGTTTGCCAGACGTACGCCAGGCCTTCGCGAAACATCTGTGCGGTGGAGCCGGTCGCTTTGGTCGTGGGGCTGCCCTGTACCTTGGCCAGCCCCAGCAGCAACAGCGCGAAGGCGAAGGCCGTGATCAGGAAGCACACCGCCTCGCCACTGGCGGCAATCAGCGCGCCGGCCAACGGCGGGCCGAGAAAGCGTGCAGCGTTGATCAGCATCGCATTGAGTGCCAGAGCGTTGGGCAGGTCGGCCGGGTCGCCGACGAAGCTGCCGATCAGCGCCTGACGCAGTGGTGTTTCAACGGCGTTGAGCAGGCCCAGCAACAACGCCATGCCCACCAGCACATTTGCGCCAACCCAGCCTTGCCAGGTAAGGCCAGCCATCAGCAGCGACTGCAGCGCAAGGAGCGATTGCGCCACGATCAGGCAGCGGCGCTTGTCGCGCCGGTCGATCCACGCACCTGCCACTGGCCCCACCAGCAACTGCGGCGCCAAGCTCAAAAAGGTGATGACCCCCAGCAAGGTCGCGGAGGCGGTGAGGTGGTAGGCCAACCATGAGAGCGCCACCTGTTGCACCCACTTGCCGAGCGTGGAAACCCCCTGGCCCACGAAGTAGATCTGGAAGTCGCGGTGGGCCAATGCCCGCACGGGGGCGGGCCAGCGGGGTTTGGGGGCGTGCTCGGTCAAGGCAGTGGTCTCATCGTCAAGCGCCAGCGATGGCGCACGATACGCCGGCTCAGTCGGGAAGCGCACAGCCTTTTTGCTGCAGCGACTTCAATACCCAGCTTCGATCGTTCTCACCTTTGGCGATCTGCTCAAGCTGCTTGGTTTCGGCCGCGTGCTTGGCGGTGGCACGGTCGAACACCTCCGGCACCTGGTCGTATGGTACGCACAGCAGGCCGTCGTCATCACCGATGACCAGGTCGCCTGGCTCGATCACCATGCCGTCGATGGCGATGGGTACGTTGATTTCCCCCGGGCCATCCTTGTAGGGGCCTCGGTGCGAAACGCCGGCAGCAAACAGCGGGAAGTCCCCGGCGCCGATGCTGGCGGCATCGCGGATCGCGCCATGGATGACGATACCGGCCACGCCGCGTTTGACCGCGTATGCCACCATCATCTCGCCGATCAGGGCATTGGTCAGGTCGCCGCCAGCATCGACCACGATCACGTCACCCGGCTGGGCGATATCGATTGCATAGTGCAGCATCAGGTTGTCGCCCGGGCGGGCCTTGACCGTCAGCGCCGGGCCGGCCAGCACCCCTTCGCGGTGCATCGGGCGCAGGCGCGCGCCGCCGGCGGTCATGCGGTTCATGGAATCGCTGACATTGGCCACAGGCACATGGCGATAGCGTTCGGCCCACTCCGAGCTGACCTTGCGGGCTGCCTTCAACACTCTGAATCCGATCGTCATCTTGGCGTTCTCTCTTGAAATTATGGGAGGCGTGACCGGCAGCCACGCCGGTGTTTTTTAGAATGGCATTTCGTCATTTCCAATTCAATGTACATTTACCCGCGATTCATCGGGGGGCAACTCGCATTCTAAAATCTATGTTGCAACGCCATTTCGTTATGATAGGGTTGCGCAAAGCCTGAACAGGCCTTAACGATAAGAACAAGGTGTGCAGATGAAACGCAAAATTCTCCTCACGGGCCTGGCGCTGGCCCCTGAAGCCATGGCCTACGCCGCATCCCAAGGCGTCGAGGTATTACCCACCACGCCTTACATGCCCGCTGAAGAGATGGTCGCCTTGATCGAGGCCGAGCAACCTGACGCGATCGTGGTCCGCACCGGCAAGCTCACCCGCCAGATGATCGAAGCCTCGGCGAACCTCAAGGTCATCGCCAAGCACGGGGTGGGCTTTGACACCATCGACATCAAGGCCGCCGCCGAGCGTGGCATCCCAGTCACCATTGCGGTGGGGGCCAATGCCCAATCGGTGGCTGAACACGCCTTCGCGCTGATGTTCAGCGTGGCCCGCCAGACTGCCTGGCTCGATGCTCGCGTACGCGCAGGGCATTGGGACAAAGCCACGGCTAACGGCACCGAGCTGTTCGGCAAGACCCTGGGCCTGGTAGGGCTTGGCGCCATCGGTGGCATCCTGATGGACCTGGTCGCTCCCCTGCGCATGGCCGTGAAGGTCTACGACCCCTACCTCAAGCAGCTACCCGAGCGCAGCAACGTTTCCCGTGAAACCGACTTCGATCGCCTGCTAGAGCATTGCGACATCATCAGCCTGCATTGCCCGCTCACCGACGCCAACCGCCATCTGTTCGGGGCCGAGCAATTCAAGCGGATGCGCCCTGGCAGCTTGTTGATCAACACCGCCCGCGGCGAGCTGATCGACACTGCGGCCTTGGTGGAGGCGCTCAAGACCGGGCAGATCGGCGGGGCAGGGCTGGATACCTTCAACCCCGAGCCGCCCTCGGCCGACAGCCCGCTGTGGAAACTGCCCAACCTGGTAGGCACCCCGCATGTGGGTGCCAACACCACCGAATCCCGTGACCGGGTGGGCATGGTAGCCGTCCAGCAGATCCTCGACGTTTGGGCGGGTAAAGCCCTCGACCCGCGCTGTGTCGCCAATCGCCAACTACTCGGCAGCTGAGCCCATGCCGCCTTGCGGCGGCCCTTTCCGATAGCCTGACTCAACAACAATAAAGTACAGGAGAGCATCATGGTTTCCGCCTCCAGCATCAGCGAGCTCGAACGCGCCACCATGCACCGTGTTGCGTGGCGGCTGCTGCCGTTTCTGATTTTGTGTTACCTGATCGCGATCATCGACCGTGGCAACATCGGCATGGCGTCGCTACAGATGAACCAGGACCTGGGCTTGTCACCGGCGATCTTCGGTTTCGCCAGCAGCTTGTTTTTCGTTGCCTATTTCTTGGTCGAAGTGCCCAGCAACCTGGCGTTGCAGAAGTTCGGTGCGCGCATGTGGATCGCCCGCATCATGATCACCTGGGGCCTGGTCTCTGCCGGCACCGCCTTTGTGCAAGGGGCCAACTCGCTTTATGTGATGCGCTTTCTGCTGGGCGCAGCCGAGGCAGGGTTCTTCCCCGGCGTGTTGCTGTACCTCACCTACTGGCTGCCTTCGGCCTACCGGGCGCGGATGGTCGCAATCTTCATGGTCGCCATTCCTGGCGCCAACTTCCTCGGCTCGCCGCTGTCGGGCTTTTTGCTGACACTCGACGGCATGATGGGCATGCGCGGCTGGCACTGGTTGTTCATTCTTGAAGGCATCCCGGCGGTGCTGCTGGGCATCGCCTGCCTTTTCGTGCTCACCGACCGCCCCGAGCAGGCCAAATGGCTCACCGACGAGCAGCGCAACTGGCTGACCGAGCGCTTGAATGCCGAGCGCCTACAGAAAACCCAGATCGGGCATATTTCGCTGTGGCGCCTGCTCAAGCACAAAGACATCTGGGCGATGATCCTGATCTACACCGGCGCCTCGGCCGCCGGCAGCACCATGAGCGTGTGGGCGCCTCAACTGCTCAAGACGTTCCACCTCGACCCGCTGCAGATCGGGCTGGTCAATGCTATCCCCTACGGCCTGGCTTCGATCGCAATGATTGCCTGGGGCCGTAGCTCCGACAAGCGCAACGAGCGCCGTTGGCACACCGCTACCACCCTTTACCTGATCGCCGCCGGCCTGTTGCTGACGTTGGTTACCGGCTCTCTGGTGGGCACCGTGGTGCTGCTGTCGATGGTGCTGATCGGCGCGTACTCGATGAAAGGGCCGTTCTGGGCACTGGCTTCCGGCTGGATGTCCTCGAGCACCGCCGCCGCGGGCCTGGCGGCCATCGGCGCCTGGGCCAACCTGTTTGGCGGCGGCATGATGGTCAACATCTACGGGGCCGTGCACGGCGCCACCGGCAGTTACGCCCTGGCGCTGTTGCCTCTGGCGCTGCTCAACATCGCCGCTGGCTCGATGGTGCTGATCATGGGCCGCAAGCGCATGCGCGAAAACGAGCATGCCGCCAGCGTCGCCAACGCGCGCTGACCTGAACGCCGCCGCTGCATCGCTGCGCCGCCGCCAGGCGGCGCAGTGCCCTTACAACAACAAGAGATCAGTTCATGGACCTTACCCGTCGTTTGTTCCTGCAAGCCACCGCCGCGGCTGGTGCGTTGGCGTCGTTCCCGGCCCTGGCTGGGGCGCGTTATTCCAGCGGTGACGAAACCGCGCGCTTCATTCCGCCGGCGGGCAGTGTCGACTGTCATATGCACCTGTACAACGACCGCTACCCTGCGGCCCCCGGCGCCACCTTGCTGCCGCCCAACGCCACGCTCGATGACTATGCCCAGGTACAAAAACGCCTGCATCTTCAGCGGTTCGTGATCGTCACCCCCTCAACCTATGGCACCGACAACCGCTGCCTGCTCGACGGCCTGCACCAAAGCAACGGCAATGCCCGGGGTGTGGCGGTCATCGCGGCCGGCATCAGCGACGCCGAACTCGAGCAGATGAACAAGGCAGGTGTGCGCGGGATTCGCTTCAACCTCAGCTATGGCGGGGCGAGCCTGGATGACCTGGAGCTTTTGGCTCACCGGGTCAACGAATTGGGCTGGCACGTTCAGGTGGTTGCCCCCGGCACTCAATTGCTGGATCTCGAGCCGCGGCTGGCCAAGCTTCCAGCGCGGCTGGTGATCGACCACATGGGCCACATTCCACAGCCCCAGGGCATCGATGCCCCAGCCTTCGCCACGATAAACCGGCTGCTGGCAGGCGACCGCACCTGGGTCAAGCTCTCAGGGCCCTATATCCGCTCCAAGCAGGGCGCGCCGGACTACCCGGACGTCGGCACCGTGGCCAAGGCGCTGGTCAAGGTGCGGCCCGATCGCCTGCTTTGGGGCAGCGACTGGCCGCACCCGACCGTTGCGCTGGAGAACAAACCGGACGATGCGCATATTCTCGACCTGATGACGCAATGGGCGCCGAACGAAAAAGACCGTAACGCCATCCTGCGCGACAACCCCGTCAGCCTCTACGGGTTCTGACCCGCCTCGGCCTTGCCGCCCAGGCTGCGGGCCAGGTCACGGGCGATCTGCATGAACAGTTCGTTGAACGAACTGGCGCGCTCTTCGGTCAGCCGCCCAGCCGGGCCTGACACCACCAGGGCACCGACCAGTTCGTTCAGGGCGCCGAAGATTGGCAACGACATCGACGCCGAATGCGGGTCGGTCGCCCCGCATGAATAGAACGGTGCCGGGTGCTCGAGGGCGCGCTCATAGGTGCAGCGCAGTGCCTGGGCACTGGCGGCGCCATCCATTGGGCGGATATCGCCTGGCTGCAGGTGCAGGCGCAAGCGGTGTGGCGAGTTCACCCGGTATTGGCACAGCCGGTAGGCGCCGTGGCGTACATAAAAGGAAGCAGTTTCACCGGTTTCGTCGGTCAGCCGATGCAGCAGCGGCAGCACGTGCCGCTCCAGGTCGAGCGACTCCTGGTAGACCGCATTCAGGCGCATGACTTCGCTGGCCAGCATGTATCGACCATCGGCCAGGCGGTTGACGAAGCCTGCGGTTTCCAAAGACACCACCAGGCGCATGATGGTGCTTTTGATCAACCCGGTGCGCTCGGTGAGGTCGACCAGGCTCAGGGCAGTGTCGCCGATGCGAAAGGCGCTGAGCACGGTCAGCACCCGGTCGGCAGAGGCCACCCCACTCACGGCGGGGCGGGGTTTTATTTTTACCATCCATCGCTCCTAGGGGCTCGCAGGCCAGTGCCTGCGGCCAGAAAATTCGGAGCATTATCCGCCAGCGCGGTGCTCAGGCGCCAGCGTGGCGCAATTGCCGGGCCGCCGCCACCATGTTCACCAGTGCTGCCTCGGTTTCAGGCCAATCCCGGGTTTTCAGGCCGCAGTCGGGGTTTACCCACAGCCGTTCTGGTGCGATGCGTTGCGCCGCCTTGCGCAGCAGGTTGGCCATTTCCTCGGTGCTGGGCACGCGCGGTGAGTGGATGTCGTATACCCCAGGGCCAATCTCGTTGGGGTAGTCGAAGCGCTCGAAGGCCTCGAGCAGCGCCATATCCGAACGTGAGGTTTCGATCGTGATCACGTCGGCATCCATGGCGGCGATCGACTCGATCACATCGTTGAATTCGCTGTAGCACATATGGGTGTGGATTTGCGTTTCGTCACGCACGCCCGAGGCGCATAGGCGGAAGGCTTCGGTGGCCCATTCCAGGTAGCGTGGCCATGCGCTGCGCCGCAGCGGCAGGCCCTCGCGGAAGGCGGCTTCGTCGATCTGCACGATCTTGATCCCGGCCTGCTCAAGGTCCAACACCTCGTCACGGATGGCCAGCGCCAGCTGTCGCGCTTGCGTTTCGCGGTCGATGTCTTCCCGTGGGAACGACCACATCAGCAGGGTGACCGGGCCGGTCAGCATGCCCTTGATGACCTTGTGCGTGAGGCTTTGCGCATAGGTGCTCCACGCCACTGTCATGGACCGGGGCCGGCTGATGTCGCCGTAGATCACCGCAGGCTTCACGCAGCGCGAGCCATAGCTTTGCACCCAGCCGAATCGAGTGAGCAGGTAGCCGTCGAGCTGCTCGGCGAAATATTCGACCATGTCGTTGCGCTCGGCTTCGCCATGCACCAACACATCCAGCCCCAGGTTCTCCTGCACCCGCACCGCATGCCGGATTTCATCCTGCATGGCCTGGGTATAGGCAGCCTGGCTCAGCGTGCCTTGCCTGAAGGCGTGCCGCGCCGCGCGGATGGCCGGGGTTTGCGGGAACGAGCCGATGGTGGTGGTGGGGTAGGCGGGCAGTGCGAGCTTGGCCCGCTGCACGGCGATGCGTTGGTCGAAGCTCGACGCGCGCAAGCTGTCGGTGGGCACAACGCTGTTCAGCCGCCGTTGCACCGCAGGCTTGTGGATGCGCGGCGACGCCGCGCGGGTTGCCTGTACGGCGCGGCTTTCGGCCAAGGCTGCGCGGGCCTTCGGGGCTTCTGGATCACGCAGCGCTTGAGCCAGCACCGCCACTTCCTCGCACTTCTGCACGGCAAAGGCCAGCCAGCTTTTGAGCTCGGGGTCGAGCTGGTCTTCCCGGGCCAGGTCCACCGGGCTGTGCAGCAGCGAGCAGCTCGGTGCGACCCACAGCCGTTCACCGAGCCGTTCGGCGGCATGGCGCAGCACATCAAAGGCTTTTTCCAGGTCGCAGCGCCAGACGTTACGCCCGTCCACCACACCCAGCGACAACACCTTGTAGGCCGGCAGCCGGTCGAGAATGGTCGGGTATTGCTCCGGGGCGCGCACCAGGTCGATGTGCAGGCCGTCCACCGGCAACCCGGCAGCCAGGCCCAGATTGTCTTCCAGCCCGCCGAAGTAGGTGGCCACCAGTTTCTTCAGGGGCGAACGCTGGAGAATGTTGTAGACGCGTTCGTAGGCGCTCTTCCAGGCCTGGGGCAGGTCAAGGGCCAGGATCGGCTCGTCGATCTGCACCCACTCCACACCCTGGCTGGCCAGGCGATTGAAGATCTGGTCATACAGCGGCAGCAGGCGGTCGGCCAACTCCAGCTTGTCGAAGTCGCTGCCTTTGGCCTTGCCCAACCACAGGTAGGTCAACGGGCCGATCACCACGGGTTTCACGGCGTGGCCCAACGCTTTCGCTTCGGCGACCTCCTCGAACAACTGTTCCCAGCTAAGGGTGAATACCTGGTCGTGGCTGAATTCGGGTACCAGGTAGTGGTAGTTGGTGTCGAACCACTTGGTCATCTCCTGGGCACGGGCACCGCCGCAGCAACCGTCGCCCGCACCCCGCGCCATCGCAAACAAGGTATGCAGGCTTGGCTTGGCGCCGCCTTTCGGGGTAAAGCGCTCGGGGACCACGCCGAAGGTCAGCGAATGGGTGAGCACTTGGTCATACCACGCGAAGTCGCCCACCGGCAGCAGTTCGATACCGGCTTGCTTCTGGGCCTGCCAGTGCGCAGCGCGCAGCCCCCGGCCTACCGCGCGCAGGCCGGCTTCGTCCAACTCGCCTTTCCAGAAGGCTTCCTGAGCTTTTTTCAGTTCGCGGTCGCGGCCGATGCGCGGAAAGCCCAGGTTGTGTGCCAATGCCATTTGAAATGTCTCCGGATACGGGTTGCATAGGCGGCATTCTCCAGGGCTTTGTTAATTGAAACAAATTCATTTTATTTTATATAAACAAGAGAAAAACTCATGATGGGCCTAGGGCGCCCTGCGTGGCCAACACGGTATGCGGCGCCGTTGCCCGGCCTGCGGCGGCTCGTTTTTTATGAAAACTTTACGCGTAGGCCCTTTCTCGGCATCGCTCCTTTACGCGCCCTTGCCTGAAGCTTTCCTCATTAACCGTTCCGGTACTGAGGAGTTATCGCAATGAGCATCACCCAAGGGGTTTCACTGCTGCTGGCTGTGGGCCTGTTCGCTTACCTGCTGGTCGCGCTGCTGCGCGCCGACCGGGGATAGGAGCGACCATGTACAGCCATGACGTCTGGTTGATTGTGTTGTTTTTGGCCCTGGTGGTGCTTCCTGCACCGCTGTTGGGCCGTTTTTATTACCGCGTAATGGAAGGTGAGCGAACCTGGCTGCACCCGCTGCTGGGCGGCGTGGAGCGGGGGTGCTATCGCCTGGCGGGGGTCGACCCCCACCAGGAGCAGGGCTGGAAGCATTACGCGCTGGCGCTGCTGGCCTTCAACTTCGCAGGGTTCGTGGTGCTGTTCGCGATCCTGATCGGGCAGGGCGCTTTGCCGCTGAACCCTCAGGGCCTGCCGGGGCTCAATGCATCGCTGGCGTTCAACACGGCAGTGAGTTTCGTCACCAACACCAACTGGCAGGCTTACAGCGGTGAGGCGACGCTGAGTTACTTCAGCCAGATGGTCGGCCTCACCGTGCAGAACTTCGTCAGCGCCGCCACCGGCATTGCCGTGTTGGTGGCGCTGAGCCGCGGGATCGCGCGGCGCTCGGCGAGCACGGTCGGCAACTTCTGGGCCGATGTCACTCGCGCCACCCTCTACGGCTTGTTGCCCTTGTGCTTGGTGCTGGCCCTGGTGCTGGTGTGGCAGGGCGTGCCGCAAACCTTCGCTGCCTACGTTGATGCACACACGCTGCAGGGCGCCGACCAAAGCTTGCCGTTGGGGCCGGTGGCGAGCCAGGTGGCGATCAAACAACTGGGCACCAATGGCGGTGGCTTCTTCGGCGTGAACTCGGCGCACCCGTTCGAGAACCCTACCGCCTGGAGCAACCTGCTGGAGCTGGTGGCGATTCTCAGCATCCCGGCGGCCTTGGTGTTCACCTACGGGCATTACGTGAAGGACCTGCGCCAGAGCCGCGCGATTTTCGCCTCGATGCTGGTGGTGCTGCTGTTCGGCGGTGCGCTGGCGCTATGGGCCGAGTATCAGCCGATGGCCAGCCTGCCGGGCGCGCTGGCCCAGGCGGCGCCCCTCGAAGGCAAGGAAACGCGCTTCGGCACCACGGCCACCACGCTGTGGGCGGTGGTCACCACAGCAGCCTCCAACGGCTCGGTCAATGGCATGCACGACAGCCTCAACCCCCTCACCGGCATGGTCGCGATGGTGAACATGATGCTCGGCGAGGTGATCTTCGGCGGCGTCGGCTCGGGCCTGTACGGCATGTTGCTGTTTGTGCTGATCGCGGTCTTCCTGGCGGGCCTGATGATCGGCCGCACCCCGGAGTACCTGGGCAAGAAGCTGGTTGCCCACGACGTCAAACTGTTGGTAGCCACCTTGCTGGTGATGCCGGTGGGCGTGCTGGTGCTCAGTGCGATCGCCGCGTGCCTGCCGAGCACGGCTCAAGCGCTGGGCAACCCTGGCGCGCACGGCTTCAGCGAGCTGTTGTATGCCTACACCTCGGCCAGTGCCAACAACGGCTCGGCGTTTGGCGGCTTCAGTGCCAACACCGATTTCCATAACGTCATGCTGGGGCTGGGCATGCTGCTGGGTCGCTTCGGCTACATCCTGCCGGTGCTGGCGCTGGCCGGCAGCATGGCGGCGAAAAAGGCCCTGCCGGTAGGCCCCAACAGTTTTCCCACCCATGGCCTGCTGTTCGTCGTGCTGCTGACGGCCACCGTGCTGGTAGTGGGCGGCTTGACCTTCCTGCCCACCCTTGCGCTGGGCCCGATCGCCGATCAACTGAGCAGCGGGTTCTGAGGACCGATCATGAACATGCCTGTCAAAGAGTCCCCTGCAGTGGCGCACGCCGCCGCTGCGCCTACCAGCTTGCTGGCGCTGTGGCGCCCGGCCCTGGTGCAAGCCTTCGTCAAGCTCGACCCGCGCCAGCTCAAGCGCTCGCCGGTGATGCTGGTGGTGGCGCTCACCGCGGTGCTCACCACCGTGCTGTGCTTGCTGCCCAATGCCGAGGTGCCCCTGGCCACGGGCCTGCAGATTGCGCTGTGGCTGTGGTTCACCGTGCTGTTTGCCAACTTCGCCGAGGCCCTCGCCGAGGGCCGGGGCAAGGCCCGCGCCGACAGCCTGCGGGCCGGCAGTGTGGACCTTGTGGCGCGCCGCCGCGAACCCGATGGCCGTTTTAAGGAGGTGCCGGCCAGCAGCTTGAGGCTGGGCGATGTGGTACGCGTGGAAGCCGGGGAGATGATTCCGGGCGACGGCGAGGTGCTCGAAGGCATCGCGGCAGTCGATGAAGCGGCCATCACGGGCGAGTCGGCGCCGGTGATTCGCGAATCCGGCGGCGACCGCTCTGCGGTCACCGGCAATACCCGCCTGGTGTCGGACTGGCTGCTGGTGCGCATCAGCGCCAACCCGGGCGATTCGACCCTGGACCGCATGATCGCTCTGGTCGAAGGTGCGCGCCGGCAAAAGACGCCCAACGAAATCGCGCTGGATATCCTGCTGATCGGCATGACCCTGATCTTCCTGCTGGTGGTGGTCACACTGCAGCCGTTCGCAGCCTTTGCAGGGGGCAACCTGCCGGTGGTGTTTCTGGTGGCGCTGTTGGTCACGCTGATTCCCACCACCATCGGCGGGCTGCTGTCGGCCATCGGTATCGCCGGCATGGACCGCCTGGTGCGGTTGAACGTGATCGCCAAGTCCGGGCGTGCAGTGGAAGCGGCGGGCGACGTGCATGTGCTGCTGCTGGACAAAACCGGCACTATCACCTTCGGCAACCGCCGCTGCACGGCATTGCTTGCAGCCCCAGGCGTGACCAAGGCCGAGACCGCCGACGCTGCTTTGTTGGCGTCCCTGGCCGATGACACCGCCGAGGGCAAGTCGGTGGTCGACTACGTGCAGCGCCTGGGCGGCATGAGCAAGCCGGTGCTTGCTGACGCGCAAGCGGTGCCGTTCAGCGCCGAGACCCGCCTGTCCGGGCTCGACTACCAGGGCCGGCACTACCGCAAGGGCGCGGTAGACGCCTTGCTCGGCTTCATCGGCCGCACCCGTGCCGACCTGCCGCCGGCCTTGGCCCGCGAACTCGAACGCATTGCCCAAGGCGGTGGCACGCCGCTGCTGGTGGCCTGCGATGATCGTTTGATCGGCGCCATCGAGCTGACCGATGTGGTCAAGCCAGGCATTCGCGAGCGCTTCGATGAGCTGCGCAAGATGGGCATCCGTACCGTGATGGTCACCGGGGACAACCCGCTGACCGCCGCAGCCATCGCCGCCCAGGCGGGGGTGGATGACGTGATCGCCGAGGCCACGCCACAAAAGAAACTCGAGCGCATTCGCCAGGAACAGGCGCAAGGGCGGCTGGTGGCCATGTGCGGCGATGGTGCCAACGATGCGCCGGCGCTGGCCCAGGCGGATGTGGGTGTGGCAATGAACGAAGGCACCCAGGCTGCGCGCGAGGCGGCCAACATGGTCGACCTCGACAGCGACCCGACCAAGCTGCTGGATGTGGTGCGCATCGGCAAGGAGCTGCTGGTCACCCGGGGCGCGCTCACCACCTTTTCCGTGGCCAACGATGTGGCCAAGTACTTCGCTATCCTGCCGGCGCTGTTCGCCAGCATCTACCCGCAACTGGGGCTGCTCAACATCATGCACCTGCAAAGCCCGCAGAGTGCGATCGTCTCGGCCATCGTCTTCAATGCGCTGATCATCATCGCGCTGATCCCGCTGGCCCTGCGCGGCGTGCGCGTGCAAGCCCGAGATGCGGCCAGCCTGCTGCGCCGCAACCTGTTGATCTACGGCCTGGGTGGGGTGGTGGTGCCGTTCATTGGCATCAAGGCCATCGACATGCTGCTCACTGCCTTGCACCTGGTTTGAGGAATTGCCCATGAACACGATTATCCGCCCTGCGCTTACCTTGCTCGCCGCACTCACCCTGGTCACTGGGGTGGCCTACCCGCTGGCGGTGACCGCCGTGGCCAAGGTGGCCTTCCCGGCCCAGGCCGGCGGCAGCCTGGTGCGCGATGCCAGTGGGCAGGTGCAAGGCTCTGCCCTGATCGCCCAGCCCTTCGAGGGCGACCGCTGGTTCCAGCCACGCCCTTCGGCCGGAGCGTTCGCCACCGTAGCCAGCTCGGCGAGCAACCTGGCGCCCACCAACCCCGCCCTGGCCAAGCGCATCGAGGCCGATGCCGCAAGGTTGAGTGGGCAGGGCCAGGGGCCGGTGCCGCTGGCCTTGCTGACCACCTCGGGCAGCGGCCTTGACCCAGACCTACCGCCGGACGCTGCGCTGTGGCAGGTTAAGCGCGTCGCCGCCGCGCGCGGCCTCGACCCGGCGCGAGTCAGCGACCTGGTCCAGAGCCAGGTTCATGCCCCGCTGATCGGGCCGCCGACGGTCAATGTGCTGGCCTTGAACCGGGGCCTTGAGCAATTGCAAGCCGCACCGTAGCCGGTGCCTGAGAGGATGATCCATGAGTGATGCCGCCCGCGCCGATGCCTTGCTGGCTGCCCTGCCTGACGGGCGTGGGCGGTTGAAAGTGTATCTGGGGGCCTGCGCCGGGGTGGGCAAGACCTGCGCCATGTTGCGCGGTGCCCAGGCCTTGCAGCGCCAAGGGGTCAAGCTGCTGGCAGCGGTGGTGCACACCCATGGCCGTGCCGACACCGAAGCCCTGCTGGTCGGGTTACCTCGCCAGCCCTTGGCGCGCCTGGCCTATCGTGGCCAGGTGCTCGAGGCCATGGACTTGGACGCCGTGCTGGCGGCGCGCCCGGCGGTGGCACTGGTTGACGAGCTGGCCCACAGCAACGCACCCGGCAGCCGCCATGCCAAGCGCTGGCAGGACGTGCAGGAGCTGCTCGCAGCAGGCATCGACGTGCACACCACGGTCAACGTGCAGCACCTGGAAAGCCTCAACGACCAAGTGCACGGCATCACCGGCGTGCGGGTGCGCGAAACCGTGCCGGACTGGGTCGTGTTGGAAGCCCATGAGCTGGTGCTGATCGACTTGCCACCGCGTGATCTGCTCGAACGCTTGCGCGAGGGCAAGGTGTACATGCCCGAGCAGGCGCGCGCGGCGATCGAAGCGTTCTTCGTGCCCACGCACCTGGCAGCCTTGCGTGAGCTGGCCATGCAGACGGCCGCCGCGCAGGTCGAAGGTGACCTGGCCCAGGACTACCGCGAGCAAGGCCTGGCGATGCCGGCGTTGCGCGGCCGGCTGTTGGTTGCGGTGCAGGGCGATGACCAGGCCGAGCGGCTGGTGCGCCATGCCTGCCGGGTAGCGGAGCGGCGCCACCTGCCGTGGTCGGTGGTGCATGTCGACACCGGCGCCCTGCAGGACGAGCTCGCCCGCCAACGCTTGCAGGCTGCTCAACAACTGGCCGAGCGCCTGGGCGGTGAGGTGGTGGTGCTGCGCTCCACCGATGTGGCCGGCACGTTGCGCTGGCACGCCGCGCAACGCCGCGCCAGTGTGTTGCTGCTTTCGGCCAGCCGGGCACGGCGGTGGCGGCCCGGTGTCGCTCACCGCCTGTTGGGCAAGTTACCCGGCGTTGAGGTGTCGGTGTTGGCCCGCGACGGTGCCGGCGATACCGCCCGGCGGCGGCTGCGCCTGGCCAGCCAGCCGTGGCACTACTTGCTGGCGGTAGGGGTGCCGGCACTGATGGCAGCCCTGTCTTGGGGTGTGTCGCACTGGCTGGTATTGCCCAATATCTCGTTGGTGCTGCTGGCTGGCGTGCTAGTGGTGGCGGTGCGCGGCGGGCTCGGCCCGGCGTTGGTGAGCGCGGGGCTGTCGTTCGTGCTCTATGACTTCCTGTTCATCGAGCCGCTTTTTTCCCTGAGCATCGACCTGCGCGAAGACCTCCTGACGTTGCTGTTCTTTCTGTTCATGGCGGTGCTGACCGGCAACCTGGCCACGGCGCAGCGTCGCCATTTGCATGCGTTGCGTGACACCCAGGCCCAGACCGCCGAATTGCTGGGCCTGTCCCAGCGCCTGGCGGCGGCCAGCGATCACGAGGCGGTGCTCGACGCCGCCCGCCGTCATTTCGAAAGCTGGGGCGATATTCCGGCGTCGGTGCATGAACGTGATGCCGAAGGGCGCCTGAGCCTGCCGGCCGGTGCCGGCGAAATGGAGCGCGCTGCGGCCGAGTGGGCCTGGCAGCACGGCCAGCCAGCAGGCGTTGGCACCGGTACCCTGCCGGCCAGCCAGGCCTGGTGGTGGCCGCTGGTGGGTGAACAGGGCACGTTGGGCCTGGTGGCGCTGTGGCCCTCCGGCGAAGCCCCGACCCTGGGCGCGCGCCGGCGCCTGGTGATGGCGCTGGCGCAGCCCTTGAGCCAGGCCCTGGCCCGGGCACGGCTGGCGCAGGAGCTTGAAGCCGTGCGCTTGCGCGGTGAAACCGAAGAGCTGCGCAGCGCCTTGCTGGCGTCGGTCTCTCACGACCTGCGTACGCCCCTCACAGCCATGCGCGGTAGCATCGAAAGCCTGCAGGCGCTCGGCGATGCCCTCAGCCCCGCCGACCAGGCCGAGTTGCTCGAAGGGACGCGCCTGGAATGCGAACGGCTGGACCGCTACATCCAGAACCTGCTCGACATGACCCGCATGGGCCACGGCACCCTGAGCCTGGCGCGCGACTGGGTCGCGCCGGCTGACATCGTCGGCTCTGCGTTGCAGCGCTTGCGTGCCGTGCTGGCCGGGCTACGCGTGCACGTGGAGGCGGGCCAGGGCCTGCCACTGCTGTGGGCCCACCCTGCATTGATCGAGCAGGCGCTGGTGAACGTGCTGGAGAACGCAGCGCGCTTTTCGCCCCCCGGTGGCTGCCTTCGAGTCTCGGCGTTCGAGGGCCAGGGTGAGCTGTGTTTGGCCGTGAGTGACGAAGGCCCCGGCATCCCGGCTGACGAAAGAGACAAGATTTTCGACATGTTCTACACCGCCGCCCGCGGCGACCGTGGGGGGCAGGGCACCGGGCTGGGCTTGTCGATCTGCCAGGCGATGGTGGGGGCCCATGGCGGGCGGGTGAGCGTGGCCGAAGGCGAGCAGGGCATAGGTACCCGCATCACGCTTCACCTGCCGCTGCACCCCCAGCCTGTGCTACCGGCCTGAAGGGGCTTTGCCGGTCCCGGTAGGGCTTTTGCAATATTTTGTAAAAATAATGGCGAATGCCTACAGCGCAACGGCACCGAGCCGGGTGCCGCCGGTCCAAGCTCCAGCGCCCGGCAGCCCGCCGCCGGCGGCCCCAGAAGACGGACACTCCCATGCCTGCCCACTCGCCTTCCGCTCGCGCACGTCACGCGCTCGATGCCCTGAACTTCACCCTGGCCGATGTGCGTGACGGCCTCGGGCCTTACTTGGCGATCTATCTGATTGCCGTGCGCGGGCCCCAGGAGGGCTGGAACGAAGCCACGGCCGGGCTGGTGATGACCTTGGCTGGCATCGCCGGCCTGGTGGCCCAGACCCCGGCCGGGGCGCTGATCGACCGCACCCGTGGCAAGCGC
Source organism: Pseudomonas sp. URIL14HWK12:I12 (assembly GCF_003097135.1). Lineage (GTDB taxonomy): Bacteria > Pseudomonadota > Gammaproteobacteria > Pseudomonadales > Pseudomonadaceae > Aquipseudomonas. The sequence continues at coordinate 1,176,764 of NZ_QEQL01000001.1, read as the reverse complement.
GGCCTGCTGCTGGCGGCGACGCTGGTAGTTACGCTGTGTTGCGTGACCCTCCCGTGGGTGAGCGATTTCTGGGTGGTGGCCACCACCCAGTCCCTGGCCCAGATTGCAGGTGCGGTCTTCGCGCCTGCGTTGGCGGCCATCACCCTGGGGATCGTCGGGGCCAAGCACTTCACCGGCCATATTGGCCGCAACGAGGGTTTCAACCACGCCGGCAACGCGTTTTCTGCCGCGTTGGCAGCAGGGCTTGCCTACCTGTTCGGCCCGTCGGTGGTGTTCTGGTTGATGGCAGGGCTGGCCGTGGCCTCGGTGCTGGCAATCTGGCGCCTGCCGGCGGACGAAATCGATGATGACCTGGCCCGGGGCATAGCCGCTGAGCAGCAGGATCACGCGCCGGTTTCTGCCTGGCAGGCCTTGCTGTCCAACCGCAAATTGATGCTGCTGGCCGTGCTCGCCGCGCTGTTTCACCTGGCCAATGCCGCCATGCTCACTTCGGTGGGCCAGCAACTGACGCATATTGTCGGGAAATCCAGCGCCACGTCACTGATCGCCCTGTGCATCGTGGCAGCGCAGTGCGTGATGGTACCGGTGGCCATTGCGGTGGGCCGTTGCGCCGACCGGGTGGGGCGCAAGCCGATCTTCCTGCTGGCCTTCGCCATCCTGGCCTTGCGCGGCGGGCTTTACACACTGTCGCCTAACCCGTGGTACCTGGTCGCGGTGCAATGCCTGGACGGTGTGGGTGCCGGCATCTATGGCGCGCTGATGCCGGTGGTGATCTCCGACCTGACCCACGGCAGCGGCCGTTTCAACGTCAGCCAAGGCGCGATCGCTACCGCCCAGGGCCTGGGCGCGGCGCTCAGCGCCAGTTTGGCGGGCCTGATCATCGTAGGCGTGGGGTACGAGGCGGCGTTCCTGGCACTGGCTGCGGTGGCGGTGGTGGGCGGGTTGCTGTATGCCTGGCGGATGCCGGAAACAGCCCCGGCAAACGCTGGTTGAATCGGGCCAGGCGAGGGCTCAGCGAGCCGCCTGAGCCCTCGCCTGGTGCAGTTTCTTGTAGCTTTCCACCAGCCGCTGGTGCCGCTCGAGCCCTTCCAGGTTCAGGCTGGTGGGCGTAAGGCCGAAGAACCGCACCTCGCCCCGCACCGAACCGATCGCCGCTTCCATTCGCGCCTGGCCGAACATCCGGCCGAAATTGCCTTCGTAATCGGCCAGGTCCAGATCGCTATCGAGCTCGACCTCCAGCACGACGTTCACTGCCTGGTAAAACAGCCCGCGCTCGACGGTGTTGTCATTGAATTGAAGGAACATCTCCACCTGCTCCTTGGCCTCGTCATGGTTGCGCAGCGCCAGGTTGATCAACAGCTTCAACTCCAGAATCGTCAGCTGGCCCCATACGGTGTTGTCGTCGAACTCGATGCCGATCAACGTTGAGATGTCGGTGTATTCATCCAGCTCGCTCTCCTCCAGGCGCTTGGCCAGGGCCGCCAGCGCCTTGTCGCTCAAGCGGTGCAGGTTGAGGATGTCTTCACGAAAGAAAAGCGCCTTGTTGGTGTTGTCCCAGATCAGGTCCTCGACCGGGTAGATTTCCGAATAGCCCGGCACCAGGATGCGGCAGGCGTGAGCACCGAGCTGATCGTAGGTGGCCATGTACACCTCCTTGCCCAGGTCGTCGAGCAAGCCGAACAGCGTCGCGGCTTCCTCGGCGCTGGCGTTTTCGCCTTCGCTGGAGAAATCCCACTCCACGAACGCATGGTCGGCCTTGGCACTGAAAAAGCGCCACGACACCACGCCGCTGGAGTCGATGAAGTGCTCGACGAAGTTGTTCGGCTCGGTCACGGCGTGGTAGTCGAAGGTCGGCTGCGGCAGGTCGTTCAACCCCTCGAAGCTGCGGCCCTGCAACAGCTCGGTGAGGCTGCGCTCCAGCGCCACTTCAAGGCGAGGGTGGGCGCCGAAGGAGGCGAATACCCCACCGGTGCGCGGGTTCATCAAGGTCACGCACATCACCGGGAACTGGCCACCGAGGGAGGCATCCTTGACCAGCACCGGGAAGCCCTGGGCCTCGAGCCCTTCGATGCCGGCCACGATGCTGGGGTATTTGGCCAGCACCTGCTGTGGCACGTCCGGCAGGGCGATCTCGCCCTCGATGATCTCTCGCTTGACCGCGCGCTCGAAAATCTCCGACAGGCACTGCACCTGCGCTTCGGCCAGGGTGTTGCCGGCGCTCATGCCGTTGCTCAGGAACAGGTTTTCGATCAGGTTCGAGGGGAAATACACCACCTCGCCGTCACGCTGGCGCACGTAGGGCAGCGAGCAGATGCCGCGCGCTTCGTTGCCCGAGTTGGTGTCGAACAGGTGCGAGCCACGCAGCTCACCGTCGGGGTTGTAGATGGCCAGGCAGTGCGCGTCGAGGATCTCGGCCGGCAGCTCATCATTGGGCCCGGGCTGGAACCAGCGTTCGTTGGGGTAATGCACGAACTCGGCGTTGGCCAGTTCCTGCCCCCAGAACTGGTCGTTGTAGAAGAAGTTGCAGTTCAGCCGCTCGATGAACTCGCCCAATGCCGAGGCCAGTGCACTTTCCTTGGTAGCGCCCTTGCCATTGGTGAAGCACATCGGCGATTGCGCGTCGCGAATGTGCAGCGACCAGACATTGGGCACGATGTTGCGCCAGGAGGCGATTTCGATCTTCATGCCCAGCCCGGCGAGGATACCGGACATGTTGGCGATGGTTTGCTCCAGCGGCAGGTCCTTGCCCAGAATGCGCGTCGCTGCGCCTGCGGCGGTGCTGGGCATCAGCAATGCCTGGGCATCGGCATCGAGGTTCTCGACCTCTTCGATGATGAACTCGGGGCCGGCTTGCACCACCTTCTTCACTGTGCAGCGGTCGATCGAGCGCAGGATGCCCTGGCGGTCTTTCTCGGAAATATCGGCGGGCAACTCGACCTGGATCTTGAAGATCTGCTGGTAGCGGTTTTCCGGGTCGACGATGTTGTTCTGCGACAAGCGAATGTTGTCGGTAGCAATGTTGCGGGTCTGGCAATAGAGCTTGACGAAATAGGCCGCACACAGCGCCGAGGACGCCAGGAAATAGTCGAACGGCCCCGGCGCCGAGCCGTCGCCCTTGTAGCGGATCGGTTGGTCGGCCACCACGGTGAAGTCGTCGAACTTGGCCTCAAGGCGCAGGTTGTCGAGAAAATTGACTTTGATTTCCATGAGGCATTACCCAAGAGCTGGCACTGTGAAGGGCCGCCATTATCCGGGTTTTTGGGGTGAAGTCTTGCGATTTCGGGCCGGTGGGAAGGTGTACGGCGCAGGCTTGGCTACACTGTGCCGTTTCGATATCGGAGCGTGTGATGCCAAACAGTGCGCTGAAGGTGCGTTACCAGCAGTACCTCGATTGCCTCAACGCCCAGGCCTGGGAGCGGTTGGGAGATTTCGTCGCGCAGGCGGTGGTGTACAACGGTGAATGCATTGGGCTGGCGGGTTACCGCGCCATGCTCGAGCGTGACTACCAGACCATCCCCGACCTGCGGTTCGTCAGCGACCTGCTGCTGGCCGAACCGCCCTGGATAGCTTGCCGGTTGGTGTTCGATTGCTCGCCTCGAGGGTCGTTTCTGGGCCTCGAAACCCATGGCGAGCGCATCACGTTCAGCGAGCAGGTGTTCTATCGCTTCGAGCAGGGCAAGATCGTGCAGGTGCAGTCGTTGATCGACGAGGCCGCGGTGCGCCGCGCGGTTGCTCAGCCCTGACCACCACCAGCACCCCCAGCAGGCAGAGGCCTGCGCCCAGTGCTATCAGCCAGGACAGCGGTTCGCCGAACATCGCCCATGCCCACAGCAGCGTCACCGCCGGGCTCAGGTACAGCACGCTGGCTACCCGGGTGGGCGAGCTGCGGCGCAGGCATAGCCAGTAAAGCCCGTAGCCGCCCAGGCTGGCCGGCAGGGCAGTCCACAGCACGCTGGCGGCGAAGCCCGCCGAGCGTATCGGCGCAAGGCTGCCTTCCAGGCTGGCCAAAACCGCGAACACCACGCACGACCCGGCGCAGTGCAACCAGAGGGTGGCCACCAAAGGCATCGCAGAGGCCGCAGCCGAGTGCTTTTGCCAGAGCGTGGCCACCGCCAGCGACAACATGCCGAGCAGCGGCAGGGCATAGGCGTAACCGGGTGCATTGCCAAGGCTCAGGGCGTTGGCAGTGACGATCAGCACACCGGCCAGGCCCACTAGCAGGCCGCCCCAAGCCCGCCAGCCGAGCCGTTGGGCCAGCGCAGTGGCCGATAGCAGCGCAACGCCCAGGGGCAGCAGGTCGGCTACCAGTGCTGCCAGGCCGGCCGGCACGCCCAGCGCAATGCCCTGCACCACACCGGCGAGATAGCCGCCCATGGCCAGCAGCCCGCTGCCGGCGGTGTGCAGCCACGCCTGCGGCGAAGCCTGCCGTAGTGGCCGCCAGGCCCACGGCAGCAGCACCAACGCCACCAGCAGGCAGCGCCAGAACACCACCAGCATCGCCGGCGCCTGGTCGATCGAGAAGCGCGCGCCGATGAAGCCCGAGCTCCAGGCAACGATCAAGCCTGCTTCGAGCAGGGGCAGCGGAAGATTGCGCAGGTTCATGGGCAGCGGCTCATCGAAAATAGAGCCTCAGGCTACGAACCCCTGGCGATCTTAAAAATCAAAATTACCAACACAACTGATTCTGGATCATTGAATCATGGGCGCCATTCTTGATATCGACCTGTTACGCACCTTCCACACCATTGCCCGCAGTGGCCGCTTCAAATCGGCAGCGGAACAGTTGCATAAAAGCCCGGCGGCAATCAGCGTGCAGGTTCAGCGCCTGGAGGCGGTGGCCGGGGGGCGGCTGCTCGAGCGCAGCAACCAGAGCGTTGCCCTCACGCCATTGGGCTCGCGCCTGCTGGCAGCGACCACCGACCTGTTGCGCAACCACGACCGGGTGCTTGCCGACCTTCACGGCGAAGACCTGGCCGGGCACCTGCGCCTGGGTATCCCGGACGAATATGCCGAGCATGTGATCCGCGACATCCTTCCCGCCTTCACAGCCCAGCGCCCGAACCTGGTGCTGGAGGTTCAGACCGCGCCGAGCCTGGCGCTGCGTGAGCGCCTGGCGCGGGGTGCGCTGGACCTCGCCGTGGTGGCCCAGGCCAAGGGCGATGCGGGCAGGCACCAAGGCCTGCTGGCCAGCACCACACCGGTGTGGGTCGGTGCGCTGAACGGCCCTGGCGCCGATGCCGACCCGCTGCCATTGGCGCTTTACGGCCGCCACTGCCCTTACCGCCAGGCTATGTTCGAAGCCTTGGAAAACAGCGGCCGGCCCTGGCGCGTGGTGCTCGAAAGCGCCTCCAGCCAGGTGGTCAAAACCTGCGTGGAAGCGGGCTTGGCAGTCACGCTGCTGGACCGTGCCAGGGCCAGCGCGAGGATGCGTATTCTGAACGGCCTGCCGGCTGTGCCCGACCACGAGATCGTGTTGCTGGCCAGCCAGCGCGGGGCGCCTGTGGCGCAACTGGAGCAGGCTTTGACGCAGCACTTCAGGCTCTGATGAAGGCGATTTTCATCCTCTGAGTTTTTTGCCAAGTTGCACGGATTGACCCACCTGAAGGCCGGGCGTATAAAGCGCTCGCCTCCTTGTGAGGCACACCTATTCTTACGACGAGCGCCATGGACAGTATTCCCGGTAGCCGGCAACTCGCCTCCGTTGAGGCGGGTTGCCGGAACGACAGCCACGAACGACAGCGCCCTGCACGGGCCGGTCGGCCGCACCGCATGCCGGGTTGATGCCTGGGCGGCGCTCGCCGTTCCGGTTCGCCGGGCCGAGGTAGCGCCCAATGGCACCGTTTTTCAGTTTTTCACAACGCCCCCGAGGCACCGCCCCTAACCGCTGGGACTGGTTCCTGCTGCCGCTGGTGCTCGGCCTGCTGGTGCTCGCCGCCTACGGCGCGGCGCAGATGAGCCGGCCCTTCGTGGTCGGCGAGCCGTTGCCCATCTCCCTCGACCCCTGGCAATTGCCTTACTACCTGCTGCGCACCATGCTGCGGATGTTCACCGCACTGGGCGTGTCGCTGCTGTTCGCCTTCGCCTTTGCGGCGTTGGCCGCTAAGTATCGGGCGGCAGAAAAGGCCCTGATTCCCCTGTTGGACGTGCTGCAGTCGGTGCCGATCCTGGGCTTTCAGGCCATCGCCATCGCACCGTTCATTGCCCTGTTCCCGGGCAACCTGCTGGGTGTTGAGTGCGCGGCGGTATTCGCCATCTTCACCTCCCAGGCGTGGAACATGGCGCTGAGCCTTTACCAGTCGTTTCGCACCGTGCCGGCGGAGCTGTCGGAGGCTGCGCGGGTGTTCCGGCTGTCCGGCTGGCAGCGTTTCTGGCGCCTCGAGCTGCCCTTCGCGATGCCGGGGCTGCTGTGGAACATGATGATGTCGATGTCCGGCGGGTGGTTTTTTTTGGTCGCTGCCGAAGCCATCAGTGTCGCCGGGCAGGACATCAAGCTGCCCGGTATCGGCTCCTACATTGCCGTGGCCATCGACCAACGCGCCCTGGGCGCCATTGGCTGGGCCATCGCTGCGATGCTGGCGGGCATCCTGATCTACGACCAGCTGTTCTTCCGCCCGCTGCTGGCCTGGGCCGACCGTTTTCGTTTCGAAGATGCCCAGGGTGAAACCGCCCAGCGCTCCTGGCTGCTGGAGTGGGGCCGTCGCAGCCGCTGGCTGAGCGCCGCGAGCGCCTGGCTCTCGGCCGGGGCCCAGCGCGCCATGGGCGCCTTCCCCGCGCGCCACGACGGCCTGCACGTGCCGCGCCGGCAGTGGCAGCTGCCGCAGTGGTGGCCGCGGGCCTGGGATGGGCTGCTATTGATGCTGTGCCTGGCGATCTTCGTCGAGCTGGGGCTGTTCATTCACCAAACCGTCGGCTGGGCCGAGGCGGTGCATGTGATGGGCCTCGGGCTGGTCACTCTGGCGCGGGTGATGGTGCTGATCGCGCTGGCGTCACTGGTGTGGGTGCCGCTGTCGATCTGGATCGGCCTGCGCCCGCGCTACTCGCAGAAAGTGCAGGCGCTGGCGCAGTTTCTGGCAGCGTTCCCGGTGAACCTGCTGTTCCCGCTGGTGGTGGTGGGCCTGGTGCATTTCGACCTTTCGCCGAACCTGTGGCTGAGCCCGTTGATGGTGTTCGGCACCCAGTGGTACATCCTGTTCAACGTGGTGGCGGGCGCCGCCACCATCCCCTTCGAGCTGCGATTGGCGGCAGACAACCTTGGGCTGCGCGGCTGGCTCAAATGGAAGCGGGTCTACCTGCCCGCGGTGTTTCCCAGCTTCGTGACCGGCGCCATTACTGCAAGCGGTGGCTCGTGGAATGCCAGCATCGTGGCTGAATACGTCACTTGGGGCGACACCACCCTCCAGGCCACCGGCCTTGGCAGCTACATCAAGCAAATGACCGATGCCGGTGACTTTCACCGCATTGCGCTGGGCATCGGGGTGATGTGTATCTATGTGATGCTGCTCAATCGCTTTTTCTGGCGCCGGCTGTACCTGCGCGCCGAATCCCGCCGTTAAGGGGCGCTGCCATGGCTGTAGAAACGCTGATCGAACTGAACGCTGTCGACAAAGGCTTCAAGGCCAGCGACGGAACCCTGCGCACGGTGCTCGAGCAAGTGGAGCTGCGCTTGCATGATCGCGAGATCGTGGCGTTGCTCGGGCGTTCCGGCTCGGGCAAGTCGACGTTGCTGCGCATCATTGCAGGCCTGGTGGCCGCCGATAATGGAAAGGTGAGTTACCGCGGCCGGCCGGTGCATGGGCCGGTGGCGGGGGTAGCCATGGTGTTCCAGTCGTTCGCCTTGTTTCCATGGCTCACGGTGCAGCAGAACGTCGAGCTGGGCTTGGAGGCGCAGGGGGTGCCGGCGGCCGAGCGCGCGCGCAAGGCCGGCGAGGCCCTTGAGCTGATCGGCCTCTCCGGCTTCGGCGGGGCGCTGCCGCGCGAGCTCTCCGGCGGCATGCGCCAGCGGGTTGGCATTGCCCGGGCACTGGTGACCAACCCCGAAGTGCTGCTGATGGACGAGGCCTTCTCCGCGTTGGACGTGCTCACCGGCCAGACCCTGCGCGACGACATGCTGGAGCTGTGGGACGAGCAGCGCATCGACACCCGCAGCATTCTGGTGGTGTCGCACAACATCGAGGAGACGGTGATGATGGCTGATCGCATCGTGATCCTGTCCAGCGACCCGGGCCGGGTGCGGGCCCAATTGCGCATCGACCTGCCGCGCCCGCGCAACGCCGACTCCGAAGCCGTCAGAGCATTGGTGGCGCAGGTGTATGGGATGATGACCCAACCCTCGGGGGCTACGCCTTTGGCAGCGCCGGCACCGGCCTACCGCCTGCCCGATGCAGACGTCGAGCGCATGGAGGGGGTGCTGGACCTGCTGGCGGCTGCGCCTTTCAATGGTAAGGCCCGCCTGGCGCAACTGGCAGAGGAAACCGAGCTGGCCGATGAAGCCTTCCTGCCGATCTGTGAGGCCTTGGGTATTCTTGGCCTTGCGCACCTGGTGGACGGTGAGCTGCGCCTCGACCGCCAGGGGCAGCATTACGTCAAGGCCCGCCAGGCCCGCCGGCAGGACCTCTTCGCTCGCCAATGCCGTGGCCGGGTGCCAGTGATCAATTACGTCCTCGACGCCCTGCACGTTGCGCCCGACGGCGCTGTACCCGAAGCGAACGTACTGGCCCGGTTGGAAGAGGTGATGGACAGTGACGAGGCCGAGCGCGTGCTGAAGGTGGCGATCGAGTGGGGCCGGTACGCCGAGCTGTACGAGTACGACTTCCATACCCGGCAATTACGCTTGAGTCGTGAATAGGGGCCGGCAAGCGAGATAGAGGTATTACGCCGGCTGGCCTGCCTCTAGCTGCTCCTGAAGAAAGTCTATAAACGCCCGCACGCGCGCATTGAGGGCACTTCGGTCGCTCACGCATGCGTAGATCTGCATAGGCTCAGGTTGCTGGGTGCCGTCGAACACGGTCAGCAGCTCGCCGCGGCGTAGGTAGGGTTCGGCCACGAAACTGGCGAGCCGGGCGATCCCACCGCCGTTGGCAGCGATCTGCGCGATCATGTCCACGTCGTCGCAGATGAAAGCCGGGTTGATCTTGGCCTCGACGCGCTTGCCCTCGTGCACAAAACCCCACGGCAGGAAGCGGCCGTCGGTAGGGTAGCGGAACGCCAGGCAGGCATGTTCCTGAAGGTCGTTGAAGGTGCGGGGGGTGCCGGCGCGCGCCAGGTAGGCCGGGGCTGCGCAGAAGACGAACGGCCGGCTCACCAGGGGGAGGGCGATCAGCGGGTCGCTCAGCTGCGCGCCGATGCGCAGGCTCAGGTCAACGCCCTCTACGCGATGGTCAACGCGCCGGTCAGTACCGATCAGTTCGACTGCGATGCCTGGGTAGCGTTGGGCGAATGCTGGCATCAGCGGCGCCAGCACGTGGCGGCCGAACGCTGCGGTGCTGGCCACGCACAGGCGGCCCTGGGGCTGGCTGTGCGCGTTGGCTGCCTGGGCGGCGAGCGTGACTGCCTGGGGAATGTGCTGTGCCTGATCGTAGTAGCGCGCGCCGCTCTCGGTCAATGCGATGTGCCGGGTGGTGCGCGAGAGCAGGCGCACACCCAGGTGCGCTTCCAGTTTGGCCACATTCTGGCTCACTGCTGCCGGGCTCACGCCCAGCGCACGTGCCGCGGCGGCAATGCTGCCTGCCTCAACGACGCGGATGAACGTGTTGATCACGTTCAGCATGTCCATGTTCACCCCTGCATTCGTTAGTTTTATTTAAGTGTTAAACAAGTAGTGGCCGCCTACCGGTAGGCGGGCACTGCCATTAGCGTATTGCCTTGCCGACATTACCAGGACATTTGAAATGCCGAGATTGAAACTGCATTCCCGCGCTGCACCTTACGTTTTCGCCTTGTACATGGCCTGCATCATGGCCTTCTTGATGTGCCTGGTCATCACCTGGGCCGAATTTGGGCTGACCCATGACTATTTGGAAAATGTGTTGAGTGCTTATCGCATTGCAATGCCTGCGGCATTTTGCTGCGTGCTGATTGTGCGGCCGATCGTGGCCCGGTTAGTCGCTTGGACAGTGAACGCAGGGTAGGCTTGATTAATCTCAAATAAAGATTATCTTATTTCAAATGATCTTTATTAGAGATTTAAATGGACCTGACCTCGCTGGACATTTTCGAAGCCGTCGCCGCCGAGCTCAATGTCACCCGTGCTGCCCACGCACTGGGGCGCGCTCAATCGAATGTCACTACACGTTTGCAGGCCCTGGAGCAGCAACTGGGCGTTGCCTTGTTTCTGCGCGAGGGCAAGCGCTTGTCACTGACTGAGCAAGGCACAACTTTCCTGGGTTACAGCCGGCGCCTGCGCGCCTTGGCCGATGAGGCTCGGCAAGCACTGCACCCGCAAGTGCCGGCAGGTACGTTGCGCCTGGGCAGTATGGAGAGCACAGCGGCCGCGCGCTTGCCCAACGTGTTGGCACGGCTGCACGGCACCTGGCCCGAGCTGGAGCTGAACCTCACCACTGGTACCTCGCAGGGCCTGCTGCGGCAACTGGCCGACGGCGAGCTGGACTGCGCGCTGGTCGCGCTTGTCGAAGAGCAAGAGCAGGCGCCTTTGGCGCAACTGGCTGAGCGAGGCCTGCGGGGTGAAGCGCTGATCGCCGAGGAGATGCTTGTGCTGGTGCCGCAAGGGCACACCGCCCCAAGCACCCAAGGCCTGCGTCTGGCTGGCTTCGCCAAGGGGTGTACCTATCGCGGCCTGGGCCAGCGCTGGCTGGAGCGGGAAGGTAGCGTGCGGGTGCAAGAGGTGGGGTCTTACCACAACATGCTTGCGTGCGTGGCCGCCGGCCACAGCGCCTGCATCGTGCCGCGCAGCCTCCTGGCATTGCAGCCTGATCTGCCAGTGCGGGTGCAGGCCACGCTCGGTACGGTGCACACCTGGCTGGCCTGGCGAGCCGGCTATGCCACGGCTGGCTTGGCGGCGCTGCGTGAGGCGTTTTCAGCGTGAGCCGCGACTTGCGCTCTGCCATCGCCGCCGCGCTGGTGATGGCGGTGGCCATGGGGTTTGGCCGCTTTGCGTTTACCGGGTTGTACCCGGTCATGGTGCGCGAAGGGGTGATTTCGGTGAGCGACGGTAGCCTCGCTGCATCTGCGAATTACCTCGGCTACCTGTTGGGCGCGCTGGTCGCCGCCCGATTGAGCGCTGCCCGCGCCCACGGCTGGGTGCTGGCGGGGTTGGCAGCGACGGTATTGGGCCTGGCAGCGCTGGCAGTGGCAGGCACGCCCTGGTTGGTGATCGCCGTGCGGGGCGTCGCCGGTGCTTTCAGCGCGCTGGGGATGATCGCCGCTTCCCTGTGGCTGCTGCAGCATCGCGGCCACGCGCAGGGGGCGCCGGTGCTGTATGCCGGTGTCGGCTTCGGAGTTGCCCTGTCGGCGGAGTTGCTGGCACTGGGGGAATGGGCGAGGCTGGGCCCGTTCGGCCTGTGGTGGCTGCTGGCCGGGGCGGCAATGGTGCTCAGCCTGGCGAGCCTGCCCTGGCTGCACGCCTCGCCTGTCGAACCCGTTGCCGCCCCGGCCAGGCCAGGCGCGCCGGTGCCGTTGGTGGCCTGGCGACTGATCGGCCTGTATGGCCTGGCGGGCCTGGGCTATATCGTCACCGCCACCTACCTGCCGCTGTTGATCGAGGGCGCGCTGGGTACCGCCAATCCGGTGCATGCCTGGACTGTCTTCGGCCTGGGTGCTGCGCCATCCTGCCTGCTGTGGCACCGGCTGCATGAACGGCTGGGCACACGCCGTGCCCTGGCCCTGAACCTTACCGTACAAGGGGTGGGGGTGCTGCTGCCGGCCCTGGGCCAGGCACCGCTGGTTTACCTGGCCAGCGCCTTGATGGTGGGCGCCACGTTCATGGGTACCGTGACCATCGCTTTGCCTGCTGCGCGCCTGGTTGCTGGCAGCTCCAGGCTCAACATGATGGCGGTCATGACGGCCGCCTACGGTGTAGGCCAAATCGCCGGGCCGCTCTTGGCCGGCTGGCTCTATGCCCGCAGCCACTCTTTCGCGCTGTCATTGGTGCTGGCGGCCTCGGCATTGTGGCTAGCGGCGCTGCTCGCCGAGCCCTTGCGCAGCTTTTCTGAACCCACCGGAGCACCTGTTGATGAGCGTTGAGACCGTAACTCGCCTGCTGGGCGTTCGCTACCCAATCATTCAGGCACCGATGGTCGGGGTATCCACCCCTGCACTTGCCGCGGCGGTCAGCGAAGCCGGGGCATTGGGCTCGTTGGGTCTTGGAGGCAGCAGCGTCGAGCAGGCCCGGGGGCTGATCGCGCAGACCCGCGCGCTGACGGCGCTGCCGTTCAATGTCAACCTGTTCTGCCATGCGCCCAATGGCATTGACGCAGCCCGAGATGCGGCATGGATCGCCCATTGGGCCCCGCATTTTGAACGCTTGGGGGCGCCCGTGCCGGCTCGGCTCAACCCGCTGTACCAGAGCTTTCTGACCAACGAACCGATGCTGGAGATGCTGCTGGCCGAGCAGCCGGCGGTGGTGAGCTTTCATTTTGGCGTTCCACCAACCGGCTGGATCAAGGCGCTCAAGGCGCGCGGTATCGTCACCCTGGGCTGCGCCACCACGCTGGCCGAGGCCCGGGCGGTAGAGCAGGGCGGTATCGACGCGGTGGTGGCCCAGGGCATCGAGGCCGGCGGGCACCGGGGTGTGTTCGACCCTGCCCAGGATGATCAATTGGGCCTGCAGACCCTGCTGCGCCAATTGGCCGGGGAGGTTCGGGCGCCCGTGATCGCCGCCGGCGGCATCATGGACGCCGCCGGCATTCAGGCAGCCCTCGCTGCGGGTGCCAGTGCCGTGCAGATGGGCACCGCCTTCCTGTTATGCCCCGAAGCCTCCACCAGCGCTGCCCACCGCGCAGCGCTTGGCAGCCCACAGGCCTACCACACGCGCATCACCACTTGCGTGTCTGGGCGCCCGGCCCGCGGCTTGCCCAATGCACTTTACCTGGAACAGCAAGCCGACCCTTACCCACAGCCCGCCCCATTCCCCCTGGCGTATGACCTCTCCAAACAGCTCAACGCCCTGGCATCTCCGAGCACAGCCTATGCCGCCCAATGGGCAGGCCAAGGCGCCCCCTTGGCGCAGGCCTTACCCGCCCGCGCCCTTATTCAGCGGTGGGCCGCTGCCTTGCCGCCTAACGCTTAAAGCTTATAGGATGACTGACCACAACAAGAACAAAGGATCTCGCCATGCGTACCCCGCTGTTGCTTGCCGCTGCCGTTGCTTCCTTCAGCCTTCAGGCCCATGCCATGACCTATGCCTATATCTCCAGCCCTCTGGACGGATTGATCTCGCAATATCATCTGGACGATGACACCGGTGCTCTGAGCCTCGTCGAACAGACCCACGCGGGTGATCAAGTCAACCCGATGGCCTTGAGCCCAGACGGCAAGGCCCTCTACGCTGCCCTGCGAGCCAAGCCCTACACGGTCAAGAGCTACCGCATCGCCCCGGGCAGTGGCCACCTGGAAGAAAACGGGCAGGCGCCACTGGCCGAGAGCCTGGCGTATCTGGCTACCGATCGCAGCGGGCGCTGGCTGCTGGGAGCCTCCTACGGCGCCGACCTGCTCACCACCCAGGCCATCGGCGAAGGCTACCGGCCCGCCAGCACTTGGCAGACCTTCAAGACCGGCCCCCATGCCCATTCGGTGCGCACAGACCCTTCCAATCATTTCGCCTACGCAGGCAACCTGGGCAACGATCACCTTTTGCAATACCGCTTCGATGCTGCCACCGGTTCATTGATGCCTGTCGGCACGGGCTTTGTGACCCTGCCTGACAAAACCGGCCCGCGCCACATTGCGTTCTCCACTGATGGCCGCTTCGTCTATGTGGTCGGGGAAATGAGCGGCACCGTCACCGGGTACGCCATCGACCCCCAGACGGGCGCGCTCAAGGCCATTGGCAGCGCCAATGGCATCCCGGCCAGCCTCGGGCTGGTGCACGGTGAGGCACGCGATGCCAGCAACAACAACCTTGAAGGCGACCCAACGCCGCGTATCTGGGCGGCCGACTTGCGCCTGTCTCCTGACGGAAAGCTGCTATACATGACCGAGCGCACCTCAAGCAGCGTCTCGGCGTTTACCCTTGGTGGCAGCACCGGTGAGCCGACGTTCGTGGGCAATTACCCGGTAGAGGAAAAACAGCCTCGCAACATCGCTTTTGCGCCTAATGGCCGTTGGTTGTTGGTCACCGGCGAAAAGAGTGCGACCGTCGGCAGCTACGCGATAGGGCCGAAAGGGTCGCTGCAACGTGTCAGCGAGGCGGCCTCGGGCAAAGGGGCGCTGTGGATCGAGGTATGGCAAACGAAATCCTGAGCAGGTGAACTGTCCTGGGGCATCGCGTTGTCATACCCTTAGCCGTATTGGTAACTAAGGACCGCGATGATCAGGACAGCCTCGGCGTTTTTACCCACGGCCGCCGTGACCTTCGCCTTGGGCCTTTCGGTCGCTGTTGCCTGCAGCCTGTGGGTAGTGCGCAGCAACGATGATCGCGCCCATGCCGCTTCAGCAGAGGCTGCCCGGCATACCGTGGACGCAGTATACCGGCGTATCCAGCTCTACCAGTACGGCTTGCGCGGCGCTCGTGGCGCCGTGACCGTCATGGGCGATGAACACCTCAACCGCGCAATGTTTCATCGCTACGCCATGACGCGTGATCTGGCCACCGAATTCCCGGGGGCACGCGGCTATGGCTTCGTGCGTCGAGTCAGCCCGGCGCAGCAGCAAGCGTTTATCGCCCAGGCCCGTGCCGACGGTGCGCCCACTTTCGATGTGCGCCAGTTGACGCCGCAATCCGGCGACCGCTTGGTGGTGCAGTATCTGGAGCCGGAGCAGGGCAATGAGGCGGCCATCGGCCTGGACATCGCTTCGGAGGTCACCCGCCGAACGGCGGCCCTGGACGCCATCCGCAGTGGCGAGCCACGCCTGACCGGGCCGATCACATTGGTACAGGCCACTGGCCAGACGGCGCAGTCGTTTCTGATCCTGATGCCGGTGTACCGCACCATCGTTACGCCTGCCCGGGTTGCCGAGCGCGAGGCTCAGGCCATCGGCCTGACCTTTGCCCCGCTGCTGATGCGCGATGTATTGGCGGAGTTGAAGCTCGACACCGCTACCCAGCAGGTCGACCTCATCGACATCACCCAGCCCGACCAGCCCAAGCCCTTCTACAGCAGCCCACCCCTAGCCGACAGCGAACTGTATCCGCAGCACTTGCCCCTTGAGTTGCTTGGCCGGCGCTGGCAACTGGACTTCAGCGTCGGCCGGGCGTTCGTCGACGCGTTGCGCCTGCCATCACCAGGGTGGGTGTTGCTTGCCGGAGCTTGCGCCAGCCTGTTGCTGGCATGCCTGGCCGGGGCGGTGGCCATCGGGGTACGCCAGCGGCGGCAAATCGCCGACGCGCGCATGGAGCTGGGTGCGATCGTGGAAAGTGCCAGCGATGCGATTATTGGTACTTCTCTGGAAGGCAGGATCACCAGTTGGAACCGGGGCGCCGAATTGCTGTTCGGTTTCCCCGCCGAGCAGGCCATAGGGCGCACCGTGGCGGAGCTGATTGTGCCGGTCGATCGGCAGGATGAAGAACGGCAGATGCTCGAGCGCATCGCGGCAGGGGAAACAGTAGGGCATTTCGACACCCAGCGGCTCAATGCGCAGGGTGAGCCTATCGATGTATCACTGAGCCCGTCCCCTGTATTCGACACCCGTGGCAAGGTAGCGGCCGCTTCGGTCACGGTCCGCGATATCTCTCTGCAGAAGGCCCAGGCTGCGCGCATTCTGGAGCTCAATGCTCGGTTGCGTGCGCAAGTCAGCGACAGCATGGCGACCAACCGCGCCATCCTCGAAGCGATGATCGACCCGGTACTGACCGTCGATGCCCATGGCACGGTGCTGAGCTTCAACCCGGCCGGCACGCGGGTATTTGGCTACACCCCCGACACCTTGGTTGGCCAGAACGTCAAGAAGCTCATTCCGCGGGGCTACTGGCGCCTGGTCGACCGGCTGATCAGCCGTGGCAGCCGCAGGCGCCAGCCGGGCGGCCAGCAGCGGCGCCTTGAAATCAGCGGCCAGCGCCAGGACGGGTCGATTTTCCCCGCCAGGGTGTCGGTGGGTGTCAAGGCGGGCACAGGTGAGCGGGTATTCGTGTGCGTGGTCAGCGACATCACCCAGCAGCGGCGCCAACGCAGTGAGTTGATGGCCGCGCGCGACCACCTGCTGCTTGCTGCGGAGGCCGCCCAGCTGGGGATCTGGTCATGGGACCCGAGCAGCGGTGAGATCCAGTGGAACCCGCGGATGTTTGAGCTCTACGGGCTGCCCAACAACCTCGAAAGTGGCGAGAAAATCTTCCAGCAGTGGTTGTGGCGCCTGCACCCGGCTGACCGGCCTGGGGTCGAGGCGGGGCTGCAGGCGTTGGTCGAGCACGATACCCCGTTCGACCCTGTGTTCCGTGTGATGCTGCCTGACGGCCAATTGCGCTATGTCCAGGCCGGCGGCCGGGTCGAGCGGGGTCTCAACGGCCAGGCGCTGCGCGTTACCGGGATCAATCTCGACGTGACAGCCTCGCGTGAACTCGAAACGCGGCTGCGCCAGGCCAAGGCTCAGGCCGACGAGGGCAGCGCAGCCAAATCGGCGTTCCTGGCCAACATGAGCCACGAAATTCGCACGCCCATGAACGCCGTGCTGGGCATGCTGCAACTGGTGCAGCGCACCAACCTCGACAGCCAGCAGTTGGACTACCTGTCCAAGGCGCGCCAGGCCGCTACCTCGCTGCTCGACCTGCTCAACGACGTGCTCGATTATTCCAAGATCGAAGCCGGCAAGCTGGTGCTCGACCCCCATCCCTTCGAGCTTGAGGCGCTGCTGCAGGAACTGGCGGTGATCATGGCCGGGAACCAGGGCAACAAGGATGTCGAGGCGGTGTTCGACATCGACCCACGCATCCCCTCCCGGCTGGTGGGCGATGCACTGCGGCTCAAGCAGATTCTGGTGAACCTGGCCGGCAACGCGCTCAAGTTCACTGCAGAAGGCGAGGTGGTGGTGCGCTTGAGCCTGCTGCACCGGCTGGGCCGTGGGGTGGGTGTGCGGGTGGCGGTGCAGGACACCGGCATCGGCATTACCGCCGAGCAGCGCGAGCGGATATTCGAGGGTTTCAGCCAGGCCGAAGCCTCGACCACCCGGCGTTTCGGCGGGACCGGCCTGGGCCTGGTGATCAGCAACCGCCTGGTTGCGCTGATGGGCGGCACGCTGTGCCTGGAAAGCGTGCCGGGCCAGGGCAGCCGATTCTGGTTCGACGTGGTACTTGAGGCCGACCGCGCCACCCTGGGGGAGCATGCCCCGGAGATGACCCGCCCCGGGTTGCGGCTGTTGGTGGCCGACGACAATGCCACCAGTGCCGACGTGCTGGTACGCATGGTCAAGGCTCAGGGGTGGTACGCCGAAGCCGTCGACAGTGGCCAACGAGCGGTTACGCGCGCTTGCCAGGCCCATGCAGAGGCCGAAGCCTTCGACCTGTTGCTGATGGACTGGCGCATGCCAGACCTTGACGGGCTGGGCGCAGCCCGGCAGATCCGCCACCGCCTGGGCGATAACGCCCCGCGGATGATCATGGTGACTGCCTACTCCGATGAGTTGCACAGCACGGCCGCTGAAGCGCTGCGCGATACCTTCACCGCGATGATGACCAAACCGGTAACCCCGCTGCAGCTGCGCGACACCGTTTACGACGCCATGGGCGGCGCGCCGGTGACGGTTGTGCCGGCCCCGGTAGAGCGCCAGCGTCGGTTGGCCGGGCTTTATGTGTTGGTGGTCGAGGACAACGCGCTCAACCGCCAGGTTGCCAGCGGCCTGCTGCATGCCGAAGGGGCACGGGTGCACCTGGCCGAAAACGGCAAGGAGGGCATTGATGCCGTGCGCACCAGCGCCGAGCCTTTCGACGTGGTACTGATGGACGTGCAGATGCCCGAGGTGGACGGCTTGGAGGCAACCCGCGTGATCCGCAGCGATCACCGCTTCCTGCGCCTGCCGATCATCGCGATGACTGCCAACGCCGGGGCCGAAGACCGCGCGGCCTGCTTGCAGGCGGGAATGAACGATCACCTGGGCAAGCCTATCGACCTGGGCCGGCTGGTTGATGTGATACGCCACTGGACCGGGCGCGACGAGCTGCCCGCCGGCGCCAAGGCCAGCGAGCAGGCCCCCGCCGATAGCCTGCTCGACCCATGGGGAGTGATTCTTGCGCGTTTCGACGATGACCAGGCCTTGCTGCGCGAGGTGCTGGCAGTGTTCGTCAGTGATTGTGGCCAGCTCATCCAGCGGCTACGTGAGCTGATGGCCGAACCCGACCCGCAGGCGGCCCGCGCATTGTTTCATGCCATTAAGGGCAGCGCCGCAACCATGGGGGCACGTGCACTTTCCGAGCGGGCTGGGGCATTGGAGCAAGGCATGAGCCGAGACGATCCGGACGCACTGGTCGAATTGATGGCGGGCACGGGGATCCAGGCGCTGGCCGAGTTGCTCCAGGCCAGTGAAGCCGCGCTGCGCGAGCGCCTCGGAGCGCCCCCGGCGGCCCCGCCTCCGGCTCCGGCCATGCCTAATTGGGCTGATGGCTTGGCGATGCTGGAGGCCAGCCTGCGCAGTGGCAACCTTCAGGCCCTGGAGATGGTCCAGCGCCTCGGCTACGCTGCCCCACCGGTGGCCAGCCCCTGGTGGCCGCGCTTGGTCGGCCAGGTCAATGCCCTGGATTTCAACGCGGCGCTGGCGACCGTCAAGACCCTGCAGGAGCTACCCCTATGATCGCTTTCATGGAGCATTGGGCGCTGCACATCGGCCGGCCGCCACGGTTGCTGCTGGTCGATGATCAGCCGGCGAACATACTGGCGCTCAACCAGCTGTTCCGAGCCGGGTGCGAAGTGTTCATGGCCACCGATGGCGAACAGGCTCTGCGCCAGGCAGAGCAGGCACGGCCCGATTTGATCCTGCTGGATGTGATGATGGATCACATGGGTGGCCACGAGGTGTGCCAGCGCCTGAAGGCGTGCGCCTTGACCGAGGACATCCCGATCATCTTCCTGACCTCACACCGCAGCGAGGCTGACGAGGTTCGGGGCTTCCAGCTGGGCGCAGTGGACTTCATCAGCAAGCCGGTCAACCCGGTCATCGTACGCGCGCGGGTCGAAACCCACCTCAAGCTCAAATTGCAGGGCGACCTGCTGCGCCGCGCAGCCCTGACCGACAGCCTTACCGGGCTTGCCAACCGGAGGCATTTCGATGAACAACTGATGCTCCACTGGCGCCAGTGCCAGCGCGACCAGACGCCCCTGGCGCTGATTCTGGTGGATGTCGACCACTTCAAGCGCTACAACGACCATTACGGGCACCCCGCCGGTGACGCCTGCCTGCGTACCGTTGCCCTGACGCTAGGGCAGGGCATGCAACGCCCTTATGACCTGGCCGCCCGCTACGGCGGCGAGGAGTTCGCCTGCCTGCTGCCCCACACTTCGGCAAGCGGCGCGCAGCATGTTGCCGAGCAGTTGCAGCAGCTGATCGAGGGGCTGGCCTTGCCCCATGAAGCATCACCGCTGGCCAGCCACATCACTGTGTCTCAGGGGGTGGCTGCCCAAGTGCCGACCACTGGAAGCGGCCCCCAACAATTGATCGAGGCTGCCGACGCGCAGCTGTATCGCGCCAAACAAGGCGGCCGCGCGCGGTTTTGCCTACAGCCGTAATCCCTGTTTACAACCTGAGCTGGCAAGGTTTCCCGTGTGCGCTAGGGTTCAGGCACGGCCAACGGATGGGCCGTTGAGCCAACCTGAACAGGATGTCACCTCATGCGCAAATTTCTGATCGCCCCCGTTCTTGCCCTGGCCCTGAGCGCCACTGCCCCCCTGGCCTGGGCCAATAGCCAGCCCGCCATGGCGCCGGCCACCCAGGTGCAGGCACTTAACCTCAATACCGCCGATGCCGACATGCTTCGCCAAGGCCTCGTGGGCATTGGCCAGGCCAAGGCCGAGGCAATCATCGCCCATCGCCAGGCCAATGGCGCCTTTACGTCGGTCGACGAGCTGCTGGAGGTCAGGGGTATTGGCAAAGCCTTGCTGGATCGCAATCGTGACCGGCTGGCGGTCAACTGAAGCCTCATCGCTGGTACAGAGCTTCAGGCCGCGGCCCGGCCTGAAGCCTCCTCGGAACTGGCACAAGCTTTGCTCTATCCCTCGCATCCCAGGGCTGTGGCCTCGAACTGCGACGGAATATTGGCATGGCAAAGAAAGAAGCACCTGCGGCGGATGCGGCCGCTCCCGCCAAGAAAGGCAAGCTAAAGTTCATCATTCTCATCGTCTTGGTGCTGCTCATCGCCATTGGCGGCTCAGTCGGCGCTACCTGGTTCTTCCTGCACAAGGCCCAAAGCAAAGACGAAAAACCGGCGCAAGACGCCGCAGCTGCCGCCAATGCCAAACCAGCCGCCATTTATGAGGCACTGTTGCCGGCGTTCGTGGTCAACCTCAATCAGAACGGTCGCCAGCGTTACCTGCAGGTCAGTATTACCTTGATGAGCCACGATGCTGCTGGCATGGCTGCGCTCAAGGAACACATGCCGGTGATCCGTAACAATCTCGTTCTGTTGCTTTCGGGCCAGGATTTCAACCAGTTGGCCACGCCGGTGGGCGAAGAGATGCTGCGTCAGAAAGCCACCGCCAGCGTGCAGGAAGTTACCCAGAAAGAACTCGGCAAGCTGGTGGTCGATCAGCTGCTGTTCACCAATTTCGTATTGCAATAGGAAAGCACCATGGCCGTTCAGGACCTGCTCTCCCAGGACGAAATCGATGCGTTGCTGCACGGGGTCGACGACGGCCTGGTGCAGACCGAGAGCCCTATTGAGCCCGGTAGCGTCAAATCCTATGACCTGACCAGCCAGGACCGTATCGTGCGGGGGCGCATGCCCACCCTGGAGATGATCAACGAACGTTTCGCCCGCTACACCCGAGTCAGCATGTTCAACCTGCTTCGCCGCTCAGCCGATGTCGCGGTGGGCGGTGTGCAGGTGATGAAGTTCGGTGAGTACATCCACTCGCTGTACGTGCCCACCAGCCTCAACCTGGTCAAGTTCAAGCCATTGCGTGGCACTGCGTTGTTCATCCTCGACGCGAAGCTGGTGTTCAAGCTGGTCGATAACTTTTTCGGCGGGGATGGGCGCCACGCGAAGATCGAAGGCCGCGAATTCACCCCAACCGAGTTGCGGGTGGTGCGCATGGTGATCGACCAGGCATTCATCGACCTCAAGGAAGCCTGGCAGGCGATCATGGAGGTGAACTTCGAGTACATCAGCTCCGAGGTCAACCCGGCCATGGCCAACATCGTCGGGCCCAGCGAGGCGATCGTGGTGTCGACTTTCCACATCGAGCTCGACGGCGGAGGCGGGGATTTCCACGTGACCATGCCTTACTCGATGGTCGAGCCGGTGCGTGAAATGCTCGACGCGGGCTTTCAGTCTGACCTGGACGACCAGGACGAGCGCTGGGTCAAGGCGCTGCGCGAAGATGTTCTGGATGTGTCCGTGCCGCTGTCGGCCACGGTCGCGCGGCGCACGCTCAAACTGCGCGACATCCTGCACATGCAACCGGGCGATGTGATTCCCGTGGAGCTGCCCGATGAGCTGGTGATGCGCGCCAATGGTGTGCCGTCGTTCAAGGCTCGGCTGGGTTCGCACAAGGGCAACCTTGCTCTGCAGATCACTTCTCCGATCGAGCGCCGCTGACGGCGCCGACGCAATCGACAACCGGATTTTCGAGGGTTTCAGATGGCTGACGAAAAAGACAACGTATCCGCCGACGATCAGGCACTGGCCGATGAGTGGGCGGCTGCACTGAACGAAGCCGGCGAAGGCGGGCAGAACGACATTGACGCGTTGCTGGCGGCCGACGAGCCCAAGGGCACGCGCCTGCCGATGGAGGAGTTCGGCACGCCGCCCAAGGCTGCGGAAATCGCCGGGCTCGAAGGCCCCAATCTGGATGTGATCCTGGACATCCCGGTGATGATTTCCATGGAAGTGGGCAGCACCGAGATCAACATTCGCAACCTGCTGCAGCTCAACCAGGGCTCGGTGATCGAGCTCGACCGGCTTGCTGGCGAGCCGCTCGATGTGCTGGTCAACGGCACCCTTGTAGCTCACGGCGAAGTGGTGGTGGTGAACGAGAAGTTCGGCATCCGCCTGACCGACGTGATCAGCCCCACCGAACGCATCAAGAAGCTGCGCTGATGGCTCGCCTGTTGATGGCGCTACTGGTGCTGCCGCTGGGCGCCTTTGCTGCAGAGCCAGCGGTGGCACCCGCGGCCGCAGCGGCACCGTCCCTGCTCGGTGGGGTCGGCGGGCAACTGGCGCAGACGGTGCTGGGCCTGCTGGTGGTGATGGCGGTCATCTTCGGCCTCACCTGGTTGCTGCGGCGCAGCCAGGGCACGCACGTGCGCGGCGGCCGGCAGCAGGTGATCGAGCTGGTCGGCTCACGCGCGCTCGGGCCTCGTGAGCGGCTGCTGCTGGTCCAGGTGGGGCAGGAGCAAATCCTTCTGGGCCTCACGCCAGGGCGCATCACGCCCCTGCACGTGCTTAAGCAACCGGTATCGCTGCCTGAAAAAGGCGAAGCGGCCACGCCCGAGTTCGCCCAGCGGCTGATGGAACTGCTTGGCAAGGATCAAAAGGACAAGAACTGATGGGCGCGCTGCGCATTGTGTTGTTGTTGGCGTTGGCGATGGCCGCGCCGCTGGCGATGGCGGCCGACCCGCTGCAGTTGCCGGCGATCACCATGACCACTGGGGCCAATGGCCAGCAGGAATATTCGGTCAGCCTGCAGATTCTGCTGATCATGACGGCGCTGAGCTTCATTCCGGCGTTCGTGCTGCTGATGACCTGCTTCACGCGCATCATCATCGTATTTTCCATCGTGCGCCAGGCCCTGGGCCTGCAACAGACACCTTCGAACCAACTGCTGACCGGCATGGCGCTGTTCCTGACCATGTTCATCATGGCGCCGGTGTTCGATCGGGTGAACACCGAGGCGCTGCAGCCCTACCTGGCCAATCAGCTGACCTCTACCGAGGCGTTGGCCAAGGCCGAGGTGCCGGTCAAGACATTCATGCTCACCCAGACCCGCCAGAGCGACCTGGACCTGTTCGTGCGGTTGTCCAAACGCACAGACATCCCCAGCGCAGACCAGACGCCCTTGCTCACCGTGGTGCCGGCTTACGTCACCTCCGAGCTGAAGACGGCGCTGCAGATCGGCTTCATGATCTTCATCCCGTTTTTGATCATCGACCTGGTGATCGCCAGCGTCCTGCAGGCGATGGGGATGATGATGCTCTCGCCGCAGATCATTTCACTGCCGTTCAAGATCATGCTGTTCGTGCTGGTCGACGGCTGGGCGCTGATCATCGGCACCCTGGCCAGCAGCTTCGGCGGCGTTTAGCGGAGGCAAGCCCATGACACCTGAAGTGGCAACCGACATCTTTCGCAGTGCGCTGTGGCTGACCACCCTGATGGTGGCGATCATGGTGCTGCCCTCGTTGCTGGTGGGCCTGACCGTGGCGATCTTCCAGGCCGCGACGCAGATCAACGAACAGACGCTGAGCTTTTTGCCGCGCATGATCGTGATGCTGGTGACCTTGATCGTAATGGGGCCGTGGATGGTTCGGGAGCTCATGGATTACATCCTTGAGCTTTACCACAGCATCCCGCAGTTGATCGGCTGACGTGCTGGAGCTCACCGACGTTCAGATCGGCTCGTGGGTGGCCAGCTTCGTGCTGCCGATGTTCCGGGTCGCAGCGCTGCTCACCGCCATGCCGCTGTTCGGCAGCACCATGATCCCGCGTCGGATTCGCCTGTATTTCTCCTTCGCCATTACCGTGGTGATCGCCCCGGCCCTTCCGCCGATGCCGCCGGTCAATGCACTGGACCTGCATGCCTTGTTGCTGTGCGCCGAGCAGATCGTGATCGGCGCGCTGATGGGGCTTTCGATCCACATGCTGTTCCAGGTGTTCGTGATCGCCGGGCAAATGATCGCCACTCAGATGGGCATGTCGTTCGCCTCGATGATCGACCCGGTCAACGGCGTGAACGTGGCGACCCTTAGCCAGTTCTTCAACCTGCTGGTGGCGCTGCTGTTTCTCTCCATGAACGGCCACTTGGTAGTGTTCGAAGTACTGGTGGAAAGCTTCAATACCTTGCCGGTGGGCGACGGGTTGATGACCGGGCAGTTCTGGGACCTGGCCAACCGGCTGAGTTGGGTGCTGGGGGCAGCGGTGCTGCTGGTGCTGCCGGCGATCACTTCGCTGCTGGTGGTCAACATTGCACTGGGCGTGATGACGCGCGCTGCGCCCCAGCTCAACATTTTCTCCGTAGGGATGCCGATCACGATCGTGGCCGGCATGGTCATTCTCTGGATCAGCATGGCTGATCTGCTCAACCAGTATCAGGTGTTGGCCACTGACGCCTTGCAGTGGTTGCGCGACTTGATCCGCGCGAGGTGAGGTGATGTCCGAGGGCGAAAGCGGTGAAGACAAAACAGAAGACCCCACAGAGAAACACAAACGAGAGGCCAGGGAGCAGGGCCAGATCCCGCGCTCCAGGGACCTGAACACCTTCATCGTGATGATGGCAGGCGTGTGCGCGCTCCTGATGTTCGGGGGGGGCATCGCCGGCATGATGATGGCCGTGATGAAGCACAGCCTGAGTGTGCCCCGCGAAGCCATCATGGACACCAACCAGATGGGCATCTATGCGCTGAGCGCCGCGCGAGACGCGGTCAAGGCGACCGGCCCGGTGTTGGTCATCATGTTGCTGGCGGCGTTGATTGGCCCAGTGAGCCTCGGCGGTTGGCTGTTTTCAGCCAAGTCGATGGCGCCCAAGTTCAGTCGCATGAACCCGCTGTCGGGCCTGAAGCGGATGTTCACAATCAATTCCGCCGTCGAGCTGATCAAATCGCTGGCCAAATTCGGCGTGACCCTGGCAGTAGCGCTGCATGTGCTGCAAAAGGACCGCAACGATCTGCTGGCCATCGCCCATGAACCGCTGGAGCGGGCCATGCTGCACAGCATCCAGGTGATCGGCTGGAGTGCGTTCTACATGACCCTGGGGCTGCTCATCATCGTCGCGGTGGATGTGCCCTTGCAGATCTATCAGGGTCGCAAGAAGCTGATGATGAGCAAGCAGGAGATCAAAGACGAGTACAAGGCCACCGAAGGCAAGCCTGAAGTGAAGGGCCGTATTCGCCAGATGCAGCGCGAAGTCGCGCAGCGGCGGATGATGGCGAACGTGCCGAATGCCGACGTGGTGATCACCAACCCGACTCACTTCGCCGTGGCGCTCAAGTACGATGCCGAGCAGGGGAGTGCGCCGGTGCTGTTGGCCAAGGGCACCGACATGAGCGCCTTGAAGATCCGCGAAATCGCCAACGAGCATCGTATCCAGGTGATGGAGTCACCAGAGCTGGCACGGGCGATCTACTATTCCACCGAAGCCGACCAGCAGATTCCCGCCGGCCTTTACCTGGCCGTGGCGCAGGTACTGGCCTACGTGTATCAGATCCGCCAGTACCGTGCCGGGCAGGGCAAGCGGCCAGAGCCGCCGAAGCACGTACCCGTGCCGGATGATCTGAAGCGGGACGAGGCAGGCAAGCCCGAGGGCGGGGAATAGCCGATCTAGTCGGTCAGCACCCCGGCCTGGTAATCCCGCACGGCCTGCTCGATCTCGGCAGCGCTGTTCATGACGAACGGCCCGTATTGCACGATCGGTTCGTTCAACGGCCGGCCGGCGATCAATAACACCCTGGCCCCCGACACACTGCTCAATTGGACCTCGCCGGCCTCACTCAGGCGCAGCAATTGGCCTTGGTGCGCTGTTTCGGCAAAGCCCTCGAGTTGCAGGGCGCCTTCATACACATACAACAACACCCGGTGCCCGTCAGCGACGTGAGGCGCCACTTGGCCGCCAGCCGGCAGATGCAGGTCGTAATACTGCGGCTCGGTATCGGGCCGTTGAACCGCGCCGTCTAGCGATTGCCCGGCCGCCTTGAGGGTGCCGGCGATGACCACAGCGGTTACTCCGCCGGGTAGCTGCGTCTGCGGAATTTCAGCGGGTGGGATATCCCGATAACCGGCCGCCCCCAGCTTGGCCTTGCCCGGCAAGTTCAGCCACAGCTGAAAACCACGCATCAGGCCTTCTTCCTGCTCGGGCATTTCGCTGTGGATCACGCCACGCGCAGCGGTCATCCACTGCACGCCGCCGCTGGCCAGCAAGCCAACGTTGCCCATATGGTCTTCATGGCGCATGCGGCCTTCGAGCATGTAGGTCACGGTTTCGAAGCCCCGATGAGGGTGAGGAGGGAAACCGGCAATGTATTCGTCCGGGTTCTCCGAGCCGAACTCATCGAGCATCAGGAAGGGAT
This sequence comes from Pseudomonas sp. URIL14HWK12:I12, assembly GCF_003097135.1. GTDB lineage: Bacteria > Pseudomonadota > Gammaproteobacteria > Pseudomonadales > Pseudomonadaceae > Aquipseudomonas. The sequence goes on along the minus strand of NZ_QEQL01000001.1, from coordinate 1,150,238 downwards.
CGAAGCGCTCGAGCCCGGGGCCGCCGATCACTCGGGTCAGGCGCACGCCGGCACCGTCGGAGGTGGGGTGGCCGGTGTGGACGTCCAGAACGTGGCGGGTAGGCATGAAAAAACTCCGGTCAACAAGGCAATGGCGCCATGCTAAACCGGAGTTTCGCCCCGATGGGTGAGTTATTTGCCGGGCACCCATCGAATGGCTCGATGGGTAGGTGGTTACTCGGCGATCTGCAGCTTGCGCGACTCGGTGTAGACGTAACGCACCTTTTCGTATTCGAACGGTGAGTTCAGCTGGCCGTAGCGGAAGCTGTTGACGTAGCGTTTGTCGACCACCCGAAGGGCGTAGATCTCGGGGTGGCGGCTGCTTTCCTGGCTGACGTTCAGGAAGTTGACCGCCGACTCAACGCTGAAGTCAGCCACAAGGCCTGTGGTGTCACGCAGGTTGGAAGGGCCGAGGAAGGGCAGCACGAGGTAGGGGCCATCGTGCACGCCGTAGAAGCCCAGGGTCTGGCCGAAGTCTTCGGTCTGCTTGGGCAGGCCCAGCTTGGTGGCAGGGTCCCAGAGGCCAGCGATGCCGACCGTGGTGTTCAGTGCCAGGCGCCCGGCGACTTGCAGCGAACGCTTGCCCTTGAACTGCAGCGCCGAGTTGAACAGGTTGCTGATGTCGCCCAGGTTGCCGAAGAAGTTGCTCACCCCGGTGCGCACGAAGCGCGGAGTGATGAACTCATAGCCATGCACCACCGGCAGGAACACCCATTCGTCGAATCGGTAGTTGAAGTGGTACACCCGGCGGTTCCACGATTCCAGCGGGTCATACACTTCCAGCGCACTCAGGGTGGAGCGCTCGAACTCGCGCTGGTCCAGCCCGGGGTTGAAGGTCAATTGCTTGAGCGGCTCCTTGAAGCCGTCGGCATCCGGCGTGGTAGCGGCAGCAGGTTGCGCGGCCTGGACCGCGCCGGCGAACAACAGGCTGGCGAGCAGGAGGAATTTCTTAGCCACGGAACCACTCCAGCATGGCGTCTGCGTTGACGCGGTAGTTGAGGTTGCCGCAATGGCCACCATAGGGATAGACGGTCAGGCGATCGCCGAAGGTCTTGCGCAGAAAACCCAGGTCGCCGGGGCCGAGGATCACGTCGTCGGCGTTGTGCATCACAGCGATCTTGCTGGAGCTGTGCAGGTAGTCTTTGAGCGCATACAGGCTGGCCTGGTCGATCAGTTGCAGCACGCTGCCCCCATCGGTGCGGGCGCGCCACATCGGGATCACTTGCTCGGTCATGTAGCAGTCGAAGTCGCACTGCATCGCCCGGCGCATGAAGGGCGTGAGGCTGGTGCCTTCGCGGATCGGGTAATCTATCGGGGTGATCAGGCCGCGGCGGTTGATCAAGTCGGAGGTAAAGGCGATGTCTGCGGCGGAGAAGCGGAACGACACGCCAATCAACATCGCCATCTGCTCGTTCGACAGGTGCTGCTTGGACTGCTGGAAGTCGTACAGCAGTGCCTCGTTCAGGTCGATGTAGCCCTTCTGCTGAAAGTAGCGGGTGAGTTTGCTCAGTACCAGCTCATAGAAGGTGGTGGAGTTGTTGATGCCCTTGACCTGGGTTTGCACCAGTTTGTCGAGGTTGTTGATCGAGGTGTAGAGGTTCACCGGCGGGTTGAGCAGCAGCACCTTCTTGAAGTTGAAGCTGCGGCGAGTCTCGTCAAGCTTGCTGACGAACGCCGCGTCCAGGGCGCCCAGGCTGTAGCCGGAGAGGTAGAAGTCGGTGACCGGCAGTTTCGGATGCTGTGCCCGAACAGCTTGCATCACCCGGTACAGGTCTTCGGCATCTTCGCTGGTCACGCCAGGGGTGGCGAAGCGGGAGGCCGCACTGATGAAGTCGAAGCTGGTGGGCGAGGAGAGCTGCACCACGTGGTAGCCGGCTTGCCAGAACAGCTTTTTCAGGTATTCATTGATGGCGCTGTTGTAGGCAGCGCCGGTGCCGGCGATCAGAAATACCAGGGGGGCGGCGTGTTTCTGTTCGGCCAGGCGGTAGTGCAGCTTTTTAACCGCCCAGAAGTTGTCGGGCAGGATGAACTCGCGCTCCGGGCGGATATTGAGCGTGTAATCGGCCTGGTTGATGTCTTCGTCCAGCGGCAGCTTGGGGCGCAAGTCCGGTGGGGTGGTGGCGATGGTCGCCTCGAAGGGGTTGGTCAGCGGGAAGCCGTAGGTGCCCGGGTCGATATCCCGGGCCTGGGCGAACGCACTTACAAGAAGCCCACCCAGAAGGGCGGCCAAGCGCAAGGATCGAAGCATGAATGAAGTTCCTGAGGCCAATGCAGCTGACTAGACAACGCCTCTAGTGGCAAGTTGCCTTCTCCCTTGACGAAATTTTTACGTGCGCCGTGGGTTGCGGCAGGAACGATACACCGAATCCAATGCCGGCAAATAGCGTCTCGTTTGGCTTTTGCACCCGGGCGGACGACCGGAAGGTTACAAAACGGTGCGCAGCCCTCTGGCACCGGCCCTGCGCCGCGCAATAACGGTGCGCAAGTCGTTTTCGGTTCCGGGCCATGTCGCGCGCAGGGGTTGCGATGTCGCCACTAAGTGCCTGAGCGTCGCCCATGGAGCAGGGCAGCTGGCCTTATGCGATGATCATTTTGATGGTCAGCCAGGCTGACTCGCAGACAACCAAGAAAACAAAACCATTCACTCGGCCTCGGCCGGGCAAGCCTTTTCGGGGAGTCAAGCATGAAATTCAGACGCATTCTGGGCGCAAGCGCCGCTTTGGTCGTGGCCATGAGCGCCACCTTCGCGCAGGCCAAGGACACCCTCAGCATCGGCTATGTCGACGGCTGGTCCGACAGCGTGGCGACCACCTTCGTCGCCGCCGAGATCATCAAGCAGAAGCTGGGCTACGACGTTAAACCCACCGCGCTGGGCGCCGGGATCATGTGGCAGGGCGTGGCGACCGGCAAGCTCGACATGATGCTTTCTGCCTGGCTGCCAGGCACTCACGGCGAATACATCAAGAAGTATGGCGATGAAGTAGTGGACTACGGCGCCAACTTCAACGACGCCAAGATCGGGCTCATCGTGCCCGACTACGTTAAGGCCAAGAGCATCGAAGACCTCAAGACCGACAAGGATTTCGGCACCAAGATCACCGGCATCGATGCAGGCGCCGGCGTGATGACCAAAACCGAACAGGCCATCAAGGATTACGACCTCAAGGGCTTCACCCTGGTCGCCAGCTCCGGCGCCGGCATGACCTCGCAGCTGGACCGTGCTGTGTCGCGCAAACAGGAAATCGCCGTGACCGGCTGGGTACCGCACTGGATGTTCGCCAAGTACACCGGCGAGAACAAACTGCGCTTCCTTGAAGATCCGAAGAACGTCTACGGCGGTGCCGAGCACGTCGACAGCATCGGCAGCAAGGACCTGGAGAAAAAGGCACCTGACGTGGTTGCGTTCCTGAAGAAATTCCAGTGGAAAGACGCCAACGAGATTGGCGCAGTGATGCTGGAAATCCAGAACGGCGCCAAGCCTGAAGAAGCGGCCAAGAAATGGGTAGCGGCCAACCCCGAGCGCGTCAGCGAGTGGGCCGGCAAATAAGCTGGGCTAGCTCAAGCTCTGGCCTGCCCAGCGGGTAGGTCAGCAGGTAACGCGGCAGGCCGTACTCCTACCTGGCGATGACCCGGTAGGAGGGCGGCCGTGCCGCGCGACGCGAAGGTTGTGAAAGCAGCGCAGGCCATCTGCGTTCAGAAGCCCCCCCACACTGCCTTGAAGCGTTACTCACCCAGCAACGCGTGCTCGACCCACTGAGCTTGCCGCGCGGCATCGGGCAGCACCTCGCTGAACATCACCCGGTACACCGTCGGCGCCGCCAGGCGATCGAGCAACGTGTCGGCACTGGGCGACACCTCGCCACGCGATTGTGCGCGATCCACGATCTGCTGAAGTTGCCCTCGCAATACCCCTGCGCACTGGCACGCCGTGCCACTGGCGACAAAATCGCGAATCATCGCCCGCCCGGGCTCTGAACCGAGCTCATCCACATACTGCTCTACCCAGGCCAGGAGGTCGCCGTGCAGGCTGCCCGTGTCCACGGGCGGGGCATCGGGGCGCAGGCGTTCAAGGCTGGCATCGGCCAACAGGCTGGGTAAGTCGCCCCAGCGTCGATACAGCGTGGACGGCGTTACCCCGGCACGTGCCGCGATGATGGGTAAGGTCAGTGCTTCGCGCGGGCGTTCAGCGAGTAGCTCGCGCACGGCAGCGTGCACCGACTGCTGCACACGGGCACTGCGCCCGCCGCTGCGGACAGGTTCTCGAATAGCCATGGAAATACCTTAACACAAAAAAATTGCGTTAAGCAGCCAAGGCGAGCACACTCACTAAGGCTAATTCATTGCTTTAACGGAGGTGCGTGTGTCTTATCGCCTGTCGATGGCCTACTTGGGGTCGGTGTTGCTGTGTTTTCTGGCCGCTTCCAGCGCCCCCACGCCCTTGTATCCGCTCTACCAGCAGGCCTGGGGGTTCTCACCGGCGGTGCTCACCCTGGTGTTCGCCGTCTACGCCTTCAGCCTGCTGCTGGCATTGCTCACGGTCGGCAAGCTGTCTGACCACCTTGGGCGGCGCCCGGTGATTGCGGTAGCGTTGATGCTGGAGCTGCTGGCCATGGGCGTGTTTCTCGAGGCCCCGAACGTGCCCTGGCTGATCGCCGCACGAGTGCTCCAGGGCTTTGCCACAGGCATGGCGACCAGTGTGTTGGGTGCGGCGCTGGTAGATCGCGACGCCGCCGCCGGGCCTCTGCTCAACAGCCTGACGCCGATGTTCGGCATGGCCGCCGGGGCGCTGGGGTGCAGCCTGCTGGTGGAATACGGCCCCTGGCCGCTGCGGTTGGTGTATGCAGTGCTGGGCAGCATCTTTTTTCTGCAGGTGCTGTTGCTGGCCTGGTTGCCGGAAAGCGTAAGCCGGGCGCCTGGTGCGCTGGCGTCGCTCAAGCCGGCCGTGCAGGTCCCGGTTCAGGCTCGCGCTGCCCTGTGGCGGGCCTTGCCGGTAGACGTGGCCTGCTGGGCCCTGGGCGGGTTTTTCCTGTCGTTGGCGCCGCTGCTGGTTCGCGGTACCACCGGGCTGCACAGCCCGTTGTTGCCGGGCGCCCTGGTGGCCACCCTGACCCTGGCAGGGGCGGCAGCCATCTACACGCTGCGTAACCGGCCCGCCACTGGCGTGTTGCGCCTGGGCACTGGCCTGCTGGCCAGCGGCTTGGTGCTATTGCTGCTCGCTGTGCACTCCGGCATGGCCGCGCTGTTCTTCTTCGCCACCTTGGTTGCAGGGGCAGGGTTCGGGTCGGGCTTTCTTGGCGCCGTGCGAAGCGTGATACCACTGGCCCATGCCCATGAACGAGCGGCCCTGATGGCCGCGTTCTATGTGCTGAGCTATCTGGCGTTCTGCGTGCCAGCGCTGGTCGCGGGGCTGCTGGTCAAGGCGCTTGGCCTGGTGGCCACTGCAGATGCCTATGCCACAACCCTGCTGTTGCTGTGTATCCTCTCCGGGCTAGCGATGCGGAGGACGCCGCAGGACGCACGCACCCACGCTTAGAAGGCCCTTACATGAGTGCACAAACCGGCCTGCTGCGCACGCGCAGGTTCTTGCCCTTTTTCGTGACCCAGTCGCTGGGCGCATTCAACGATAACCTGTTCAAGCAGTCGCTGATTCTGGCGATTCTCTACAAGCTCGCGCTTGAGGGCGACCGCACGGTGTGGGTCAACCTCTGCGCCATGCTGTTCATTCTCCCGTTCTTCCTGTTTTCTGCCCTGGCAGGGCAGATAGGGGAGAAGTTCGCCAAACACCGGTTGATTCACGCGATCAAGCTGGCGGAGATCGCCATCATGGCCACCGGGGCCTGCGGGTTCGTGCTGGGCCACCTGAGCCTGATGTTGGTAGCGCTGTTCGCCATGGGCATGCATTCGGCCTTGTTCGGGCCGGTGAAGTACTCGATCCTGCCGCAGGCGCTGCACCCACACGAGCTGATTGGCGGCAACGGCTTGGTGGAGATGGGCACTTTCCTGGCGATCCTGGCCGGCACGATCGGCGCCGGTGTGCTGGTCAGCGGCGAGCACTACGCCTGGGCCGTCTCGGCCGGCATCGTCGGCGTGGCGGTGGCAGGCTACGCTGCCAGCCGCTTCATCCCGCCAGCCCCGGCCAGCTCCCCCGATCTGGCACTGGACTGGAACATCGCCCGGCAAACCTGGCTGACCCTCAAACTGGGCTTTCACCAGACCGAAGCGGTGTCGCGCTCGATCCTGGGCAACTCCTGGTTCTGGTTCGTCGGCGCCATCTACCTCACGCAGATTCCAGGCTACGCAAAAGATTGGCTGCACGGCGATGAGACTGTGGTCACCTTGATTCTCACTGTGTTTTCGGTGGGTATCGCCTTGGGCTCGTTGCTGTGTGAGCGGCTCTCTGGAAGCAAGGTCGAGATCGGCCTGGTGCCCTTCGGCTCGTTCGGTATCACGTTGTTCGGGCTGGCCTGGTGGCTTGCTTCGGGCCATGTGCCCGAAGGCGCTGCGCCATATAGCTGGTTGCAGGTGATAGGGCAGGGGTCGGCGTGGTGGGCCTTGTTCAGCATTCTGGGGCTGGGGGTGTTCGGCGGCTTCTACATCGTGCCGCTGTACGCGCTGATTCAGTCCCGCTCGGCCGAGCACGAGCGCGCCCGGGTGATTGCTGCCAACAATATTCTCAATGCGTTGTTCATGGTGGTGTCGGCCATCGTTGCGATCGTGCTGCTGTCGGTGCTCAAGCTATCGATCCCGCATCTGTTTCTGGTGGTGTCGCTGCTCAACATCGCCATCAACCTTTACATCTTCAGCATCGTGCCGGAATTCACCGCGCGCTTTCTCATTTGGCTGCTCAGCCATTCGATGTATCGCGTTAGCCACCGGGGGCTGGGCAACATTCCCGAAGAAGGCGCAGCGCTGCTGGTGTGCAACCATGTTTCGTTCGTCGATGCCTTGCTGCTCGCCGGTGCAATACGCCGGCCGATACGCTTCGTGATGTATTACAAGATCTACAACCTGCCGGTGCTCAACTTTGTGTTCCGCACTGTCGGTGCCGTGCCTATCGCCGGGCGCGGCGAAGACCTGGCCGTGTACGAAGCCGCGTTTGCGCGCATTGCGGCGTATCTGGCCGCCGGCGAGCTGGTGTGCATCTTCCCCGAGGGCAAACTGACGGGGGATGGCGAAGTGGACGCCTTCAAAGGCGGTGTGAACACCATTCTCAAGGCCAACCCGGTGCCAGTGGTGCCGCTTGCCTTGCAGGGCCTGTGGGGCAGCTTCTTCAGCCGTGCGCCGGGCAAGGGGTTGTTCAAGCGTTTCTGGTCGAGAGTCGCGGTGGTGGCCGGGGCGCCGCTTGCCAGTGAGCAGGCCACACCGCGGGTGATGCGCGAGCGAGTGATGGCGCTGCGCGGGGACCTGCGCTAGGGGGCGGGTCGGTCAGGGTACAGCCGGTGTGCAGCTGTACCGGCATCCTTGCAGTCGAATCGTGCCAGCAGCGGCTTCGACTTCCCGCTGACGCAGCTGCGCCGTGCCCCAAAGCATTCTCGGCTCTACACTATTCAACCCTAAACAGTTGCCTGCGGAGCAACCACCGGTAGTGCCCCGTAAAGCTGAACGGCGAGGAGCCTTTTGGGCAGTCCTCGTTCAGAAGCTTCGTCAGCCTAGCCGCTAACGCCGGCGCCCGTGCGTGGTGCTTGGTAAGCCTGCATAGACGGCAGGGCGAGTAAACCTGAATACGAGGTCATTTGAACCACCGCTCGACAAGGATTCTCAGGAGCGACGTTATGCTCCAACAACCTATGCATTTCGAATGCTTTGGGGCCAGGAATCCGGCTATTGCTGAGCTGCGACATCTGGGGTAAGGCTGCCTCTCCTAGATCCGGGCAGCAGTGTCGATATACGCCAGTCAGCGGGCCCTATCCCTTTCGCGGTCCTTACGAGCCTCCCGGCATCTAGAACTTCAATTGATAACCCACAGTGGCCCAATAGTTCGGGGCTTCACCTTCAGTCGTAACGTTGAGCATAAGGCTCGTCATGCCCGCTCCGAGTTTCACTTCGGCGCCTGTGCCCACGCGCAACCAGCTTTGGGTGTAATCGGCCCCTGGAAGGCTGAACCGGCCACCGCCCGTACCGAGTAAGTCCCCTTCGGCGCGAGGGCTTTGGCCTTCAAAGCGGTGTGCGCCCTCCACTCGCCCTAACAAGGTCACGCTCGGGCCGAGGGGCTTTACAGCGTCTACACCCAGTCGAGAAATTTGGCTACGCGCAGTGCTGGGGGACCACGCAACCGGGAAACCACCACTGGTCTCTGTATAGCCATCCAGGCGAGTGCGCAGGAGCGTATGGCTGACATAGGGCGTGAAGCCCGCGCCGGCCAGTGAGAAAGCGTTCAGCAAATCAAGCCGCACTCGGCCGCCCCAGCTGGTAACCGACGAATCACCCTGAGAGGTGCGTTGCAGGCCTGCGTTGAGGTAGCCCCGATCAATGTCACTGGTGCCTCGGCTATAAAGCAGGCTAAAGGTGGTATAGGCCGAAGTGTTCGGCAGTTGCACGGTCAGCTCTGGCACAACGTAAGTACTTTCTACGCGTGTATGGCTGCCTACTGGCCCGTGCTGTACGTCAGCCGTACGACCCAAAGCCAAGTTTACTTGCCACCCTTGGGTGAGGTTTACACCGTAGCCTATCTCGCCCAGGCCAGTGTTACCGTCTGCAGCCTCCTGACGGTTACGGCCGATGTCGCCTGAAACCCATATGCTTTGATTGCCCGCCGGCAGCAGGCCCCGCATGGGGTTACCATGAAGACCGTTCAGGATAAGGTCGCTGGTATTGAGAGTGATCGTAGAGGCCTGCATCCGCACCGCCGAAAGCCCCGCCATGAAGTCGTCTACGTCAATCAGCCCTGAGCCTGGCGCAGAAGGCGGTGGAAGCGTGGGAGTAACGGTTGGCGGTGGGCTTACTACAGGGGGTGCTGCTGGCGCAACGATCCTTGCCAAATACTGGTGGCCATTGTTCAGTTGCCCGATGATCACATTGCCGTCATCGCTTACGGCCGCGGCAGTAACGGCGCGTTGTCCGACACTGCTTATCGGAACGCCGTTGTCGGCCAACCAGGCGTCTACCGTTTGCAGGCCACCAGCTAACGACCAACGGAAAGCCTGATTCTGGTTCTGGGTGTTTGACGCGGCGCCCACCACTACGGTGCCGGCAGGGTTCATGTCGCTGGCTTGGACCGCGCTGCCCCCCAGCGAGCCTAGGTCAACCATTGCCCCCGCCTCCCAGCGGAAGAGGCGATTGTTCAGGTTGTCGGCCAAAATGGAGTTTCCCACTACCACGCTGCCGTCGGCACTGATGAACTGGGCATCGGAATAATATCCGCCTAGCGTGCCCAGGTCTTGCATCGTACCGGCCGACCAGCGGAAGGCATGCGGAGCGCTGCTGCCTGCCAGGAAAGACGCGCCGACTACCACTTGGCCATTGGCGTTGATCGCCGTTGCGGTGGAATGATCCCCGCCTAAGGTACCCAGGTCGGTGATTGCCCCGGCTTGCCAGAGAAATGCGTGTAAATTCCGGTTGGGGAGTGACGACACGCCCACCACTGAAGTGCCATCGGCGCTGACCGCACGCGCAAAGGAATCTGAGCCGCCTAAGGTACCCAGCGCTTGAAGTGTGCCACTCTCCCATCTGAATGCCATGCTACCGGAGGCCAATCCTGCCTGCCCCACTACCACACTGCCATCGGCGCTCACGGCTGTGGCGTCGGCGTAGTTGCCACCGAATGTGCCAAGGTCCGTCATAACGCCATTTTTCCAGCGGAACGCGTGGTTGTTCCCGCCAGGGCTTATCTCTGACACCCCGACAATGGTCGAGCCATCGTCACTCAGCCCACGCGCGTAGGTAGCGCCGCCGTTAAGGCTACCGATGTTTTCAAAAGTGCGACCACCTAGCCGCCCCACCTGCGCCGGCCCTGTGTTGTTGGCCAACCCACCTACCGCCGTTTCTCCATTTGCGCTGAGAAAGACAGGAGCTAGGTACGGCCCAGTGGACGAGTAGAAGTCGATCAGCTCGCTGGCCAGGGCATCCGATAGAGGCGCAGCCCCAGCGACTATCGACGCCGCTAATAAGCTGAGCGCGCCCGGCCGCTTGATCGAGCGTCGTGCATGAGGGAAACACAGATCAGCATGGTTTGGCATGTGCACCCTATTGAAGGCTGCGAAACGTCAGGAAGGTGTCCCGTATTTCGGCAACAATCCGCCACACCTTTAATGCCTGCTGTCGGTGTAAATCGAGAACCTGAGACATCCAGGAAGAAAACAATGGCCAACCCTGGTTCTATTTATGGCTGATCAAGACCACGTCAGTTGAAATGCCGAGTACGGGTGGGGTGGGGTGGCGGGAATGGAAGCTTATAGCTTTGAGCGTAGGTTTCACGACGGCTCAGTTCGCAACGCGCAGATGGCATCACCTGTGGGGCAGCCACCTGGCTGGCCGGCCCGGATGATATTTCCCAACGGTGTGAAGGGTATACATTCTGAGCGTCAAACCTCATTAGGCACACGCCCGGCATGGCAGGAGAGCGGCGCAGCCGCGCCTCTACTCACCGTACCTGCCCACATGCCCCGCCGGCAGCCTCGGGCCGGCCCCGAACAGCTTGTGCCGCAGGCTCCCTTGGGCATATTCGGTTTTGAACAACCCCCGGTTCTGCAACTCCGGCACCACATGCTCGATGAAATCGGCATAGCTTTCCGGTGTGACGGTGCGCGCCAGGTTGAAGCCGTCGATGCCGGTTTCTTCCACCCAGGCTTGCAACCCGTCGGCCACCTGTACGGCGCTGCCTACCAGCGCCGGGTAGCGGCCGCCCAAGGCGGTCTGATCGAGCAGGCGGCGCACGGTCCATTGGCCGTTGGTAAGGGCCTGCCGTGCCGACTCGATGGCGTTGGTCTGCTCGTCGCGAATCGGCTCGTCCAGCCCGTAGCGGGCCAGGTCGATGCCGGTAGAGGCCGAGTAGTGCGCCACGCCGGCCTCGGGGCTGGCGTAGCGCAGGTATTCACCATGCTTGTCACGGGCTTCGGCTTCACTGCCGGCGACCACCACGCTGATACCCATGAACACCTTGATGGCCTCCGGCGTACGGCCGGCAGCCTGCGCGGCAGCGCGCACCTTGCCCACCTGCTCGGCGGTGGCGGGCCGCGTTTGGCCTGATATGAACACGCATTCGGCATGCTGCCCGGCAAAACGCAACCCGCGCGCCGAGGAGCCGGCCTGGAACAGCACCGGTGTGCGCTGCGGCGACGGCTCGCTCAGGTGATACCCCTGCACCTGATAGAACTCCCCGCGGTGGTCGATCGGGTGCACCTTCGCAGGGTCGGCATAACGGCGGCCCGCGCGGTCAGCCAGCACTGCATCGTCTTCCCAGCTGTGTTCCCAGAGCTTGTAGAGCACCTGCAGGTACTCATCGGCCTGGTCGTAGCGGCGGTCGTGGGCCACCTGTGCGGGCCGGCCCATGGCGCGCGCAGCGCTCTCCAGGTAGCCGGTGACGATGTTCCAGCCCACCCGCCCTTCGGTCAGGTGATCCAGGGTCGAAAACCGTCGCGCCAGCAGGTAGGGAAGTTCATAGGAGAGGTTGGCGGTCAAGCCAAAGCCCAGGTGTGAAGTCACCGCGGCCATCGCTGATACCAGCATCAGCGGGTCATTGACCGGCAGTTGGATGCTTTCGCGCAGGGTCAGGTCGACGTTGCCCTGCCAGGTGTCGTACACCCCAACGATGTCAGCCAGAAACAACCCGTCGAACAGGCCTTTTTCCAGCAGTTTGGCCAGGTCGGTCCAATAGCTGAGGGTGTGATAGTCGCTGGAGCGGTCTCGTGGGTGTGCCCACAGGCCGTGGTTGATGTGGCCCACGCAGTTCATGTTGAAGGCGTTGAGCAGGATCTGTTTACGCTGGGGCATGGTCGGGCTCGCGAAGGCGCGGCCCGGAAACGGGCTTGGCCGGCTGTTGATGAAAGCGGCGAAGTCCGGTGGCCCGGTGCGCAAAGCCTAACCTGCCGCAGGCCGGGATGCCCAATAGCCCGCGGGCATATGCTTAGGCCGGCAGTGCGCAGCCGCTGGCCTGCCTGCCGAGGCTGGGGCATGATGCGAGCTTTCTCGCCCAAGAGTGCCACGATGCTCATCGCCGCTGCCCAGACGTGCGCCATCGCCTGCGACCTGCCCGCCAACCTTGAGGCTCACCTGCGCTTGATGCACAAGGCCCATGCCTTGGGCGTTCGCTTGCTGGTATTCCCAGAGCTGTCGCTGACCGGCTACGAGCCTGAGGCTGCTGCTGCACTGGCCTTGCACCAGGAAGCTGAGGCCCTGCGGCCGCTACGGGATGTGGCCGAACGCTGCGAAATGGTGTGCATCGTGGGTGCGCCACTGCGCACGCCAGGCGCTGAAAAACCGATGATCGCAGCCTGGGTATTCGGCCTGCCAAGCGGCCCGCAGGTATATGCCAAGCAACACCTGCACCCAGGTGAGGAGCGGTTCTTCATTGCCGGGCAGGGCGGTGCCGGGTTCACCGTTGGCGGGCTGCCCGTGGCGGTAGCGGTGTGCGCAGACTTCTCTCAGGCCAGCCACCCGGCCAACGCCGCCGCAGCGGGCGCGGGCCTATACGCGGTAAGCGCGTTGATCAGTGAAGGCGGTTACGGGCATGACAGCGAATTGCTGGCCGGCTACGCCCGCCGCCACCGCATGCCTGTGCTGCTGGCGAACCACGGTGGTGCAAGCGGCGGCTGGCAATGCGCGGGGCGCAGCGCGGTGTGGGACGCTGAAGGGCGCTGCATTGCTGAGGCCCTTGGGGCAGGGGAGGCGCTGCTATTGGTCGAGACCGATGCGGCTACTGGCCGGGTGCGGGCCTTCTGATTGGCAAGGCCGAGCCGGAAGGGCTGATAGGCAGCTCGTACGTTTGAGCCCCGCTAATGATAGGAGCCCGATATGGAAGATGAATCCTCTTTGCAGATCGAGCGCGCCGCTTATGAGGCGTTCGTTTGGCTTGGGGATCAAGGAAGCTTAAAGCATCAGCGACTGGGGCAGGCCTTTATGAGGCGGACGGGGATAAAGCGTCACGTTTGATTTTGCGGATTTTCCACTTCACTGAGTGGCGGCTATCGGCCAAAAGCAGACCTTTGCGAGCGGCCGCTGTCGGTCTGGTCTGTCCCGGCCACAACCGACCGGTCAGCTTCTCTCGACAGCGTTCATCCAAGTGGCGGTTCCGCTCCGAAACCTGCCTGATAAGTTACTTCAGGTCGTCGGCGTGAGCAGATGTCCTCCAAATCAATCACCAATGGCAGTTCCCTGTTCACCAGCAGCCCTCAAAAGATATCTACGCCAGAAACCTAATGGCGTATTTTGCAACCCATCTGGCGCACTCTGCATATCGTCATTAGAGTGAGTTCCCCAGACTTCTCCCATGCTCACGAATACCCAGTGAGCGTGCCGCCCGCCCCTTATCGCTGGGAGCGAAGGGCATGGCGTTCATTCACGTGACCATCAATGGGACGGAAGGAGAGAGTATGAAACTCATCACCAGGCACTACATCAATGGCGAATTTGTTGAGTCGCACGGCAGGGAAACCTTCGATCTGATCAATCCCTCCACGCAGGAGCTGATCGGACGCGTTACGCTCGGCGACGAGGAAGATACCCGGCGTGCCATTGCCGCTGCCAAGGAGGCCTTCAAGGCTTATTCGAAGTCTGCCCCCGAGGAACGCGCAGAATATCTCCAGCGCCTGCACGATGCGCTTGTGGCGCGTGCCGGTGAGCATGCCCAGGCGCTGATCCAGGAATACGGCGGGCCGTCGCAGATGGCGCACTTCCTAATACAGGTGGCGGCTGGAGCCATCTTGAGTGCCAAGAAGGCCTTGAACGAAGTAGAGTTCAAGAAGATGGTTGGCCACACGGAAGTGTCATTGCAGCCCGTAGGCGTTGCCGGGCACATCACGCCTTGGAACGCGAACATCCTGTATTTCTTCAACAAGGCTTCGGCCGCCTTGGCGGCCGGATGCACGGTCGTCACCAAGCCCAGTGAAATGAGTGCGTTGCAGACGCAATTGATTATGGAGTGTGTGCATGAGGCGAAAATTCCGGCCGGACTGATCAACATCGTCAATGGTCGTGGCGACGTGGTGGGTGCCGAGATCACCCGCAACCCCGATGTCGCCAAGATTTCCTTCACCGGCTCGACGGCCGTAGGCAAAACGATCGCTCGTGACGGCGCGGCGACGCTCAAGCGGGTGACTCTGGAGCTGGGTGGCAAATCTCCCCACATCATTCTTGAAGATGCCAATCTCGAACAGGTGATCCCATTCGTTCTGTCCAGCGGATTCATGAACAGTGGGCAGGCTTGCATCGCGGGAACTCGCGTGCTGGTGCCGGAAAGCCGTGCCGGTGAAATCAAGGCGGCCTTGAAGCAGGCGGTCGAACAGCATCTCAAAGTCGGGCTTCCGCAAGATGCGAGCACAGCCATCGGGCCGATGGTGTCGAAGAGCCAGTACGAACGCGTTCAAAGCTATATCAACAAGGGGATCGCGGAAGGCGCTGAAGTATTGGTAGGCGGCCCTGGCCATCCCGCCGGACTGGAAAGCGGTAATTTCGTCAAGCCGACTTTATTCGCAAACGTGACCAACGACATGACGGTTGCCCGCGAAGAGATCTTTGGTCCCGTGTTGTGCCTCATCACTTACAAGGTTGAGCAGGAGGCGATCGCCATCGCCAACGACACGCCCTACGGGCTCGCCGGTTATGTGAGCGGTTCCGATTACGATCACGCCAAACGGATCGCCGACCAGATCGAGGCCGGAACAGTGTCGATCAACGCATTTAACAACAATCCCGCAGCTCCCTTTGGCGGTTTCAAGCAATCGGGCCTCGGTCGGGAGAATGGCGTGTATGGCATCCATTCGTACATGGAATACAAGTCAATTTCCTGAACACATTGAGTAAGCCAGGCAAGACCATGAAAACTCCGGTGGCAGACAGGATCAGGCTTCCCGATGCGTTCTGGGAAGGCATCAGGCGCGTGGGGCTGGCGCGGGCCGACGTGGTGCGCGAGGCGCGGGTTCCCCTCGCCGTCATTCGCGATCAGGCGGCGCTGTCCACGGCACAGTTCTTCGCACTGTGGCAAGTGCTGGTCGAACTCAGTGGGGACCCCATGATTGGTCTGCGTATCGCCACCGGACTGGAGAGCGCCGTGATGCCGCCCTCCTTCATGGCGGCCTACCACGCCCGCGATTTCCGTGATGCCTTGCAGCGCGTGGCGCGCTTTAAGCGCCTGTGTGCGCCGGAGGAGGTGCGCATCGAGGAGCGTGAGGATCGTTCTGAAATCGTCGTTGCCTGGCTGCATGCTGAAGAACAGGCTTCCTCTCCAGCCCTGGTTGATGCGACGCTGGCTTCACTTATGGAGTTGGGGCGCCGAGGTACTGCCACGCCGCTGTCAGCGCTGTACGTCGAACTGGCGCGACCCGAGAAAAACAAAGCCGACTACGAGCGTTACTTCGGCTGTCGGGTGTGTTTTGGCGCTGGACGTGATTGCCTGACGCTTCGTGGTACCGACCTCGACAAACCCTTCGTGAGCTACAACGCCGAACTGCTGGACATCCTGATTCCGGAGCTGGATCGGCGACTGGAACAACAGAGCCACAGCGCCACGCTTGCCGATCAAATTCGCTGGGTCTTGCGGCGGCGACTCACGGCTGGTCGTCCGGACATCCGCTCCGTCGCCACCGAATTGGCGATGAGTGAGCGCTCCTTGCAGCGCAAACTGACCGATGAAGGCCTGACCTTCCAGAGCCTGCTCAGCGAAACGCGCCATCAGCTGGCACTGGAGTATCTGGCCGATCCGACGCTGGCGCTGATTGAAGTGGCCTACATGCTCGGCTACGAAGACCAGAACTCCTTCTTCCGCGCTTTCCGGCAATGGGAAGAACTGACCCCGGCGGCATGGCGGAGCGCAGCCCTCGGAAAGAAGGCTCCATGAAGATCCTGATCTTTGGCGCGAGCGGTATGGTCGGCCAGGGCGTGCTGCACGAATGTCTGGCTGCCCCTGACGTCAGCCAGGTCACCACAGTGGGGCGCACTCCGCTCGAGCAAACCCATCCCAGGCTGCAACAGTTGGTGCAGTCTGATCTGATGGCGCTTGAGGCGGTTGAAGGCGAGCTGCAGGGCTTTGACGCCTGCTTCTTTTGCCTCGGTGTTTCGTCTTCCGGAATGAGCGAAGAGGCTTATCGGCAACTCACCCATGAACTCACCCTGAAAGTCGCTAGCCTGCTGGCCAAGCTGAATCCGGAAATGACCTTCGTCTATGTTTCGGGTGCCGGCACTGACAGTAGCGAGGAGGGGCGCAGCATGTGGGCACGGGTCAAGGGCAAGACCGAGAACGACTTGCAGAAGCTGCCGTTTCGCAGCGTCTACCTGTTCCGTCCCAGCATCATTCAGCCCTTGCACGGCATCCAGTCCAAAACCCCGGCCTACCGGTACCTCTACCGTCTTGCCAATCCATTTCTGTCGCTGATTCGCCGAGCGTGCCCTGGCATGATCGTTACGACCGACGACATCGGTCAGGCCATGCTCAATGCGGCACGCCAGCGTGGAGGGCGCGTTGTTGTTGAGGCGAAGGACATTGTTAGGCTGGCTCGTAGATTGAGTGACCGCGGCTAATCGCATTGCCGCCATGATCAAAGTCGATGTTGGCTATCTAGAGGCCGACGACTTAATGGTGATCAGCCGCCATGAAACAGCAGCTCCACATCCGACACCAGCCATAGATTCTCTGATGCCGCATTCGGCAGCTGCGGGTCGAAAAACTCCGCTCTGAGCGGCTGCTTTTGGCCCAGAGTGTGTAAAAACGCCTTCGCAAACCCTTGCTATGATTTCTGAGGATTTCATCGTAAGGATCGCCCATGAAGCGCTTCATACAAGGTGAACATCGGAGCCAAGGCACGCTGCTCCCCGAAAGCCTCGACGACTACGTCAGTGATACCAACCCGGTACGCGTAGTCGACGTCTTCGTCGACGACCTCGACCTGGTCAATTTGGGGTTCGACAGTGCTATTCCTGCTGAAACTGGACGGCCTGCTTACCACCCTGAAGTCTTGCTGAAGATCTATATCTATGGCTATCTCAACCGCATCCAGTCAAGCCGCCGCCTGGAGCGAGAAGCTCAACGCAACGTTGAGCTGATGTGGTTGACGGGGCGTTTAATGCCGGATTTTAAGACCATCGCCAACTTCCGAAAAAATAACAGCAATGCCATCCGCGGCGTCTGTCGTCAGTTCGTAGTGCTGTGTCAGCAGCTGGGATTGTTCGGTGAAAATCTTGTCGCCGTCGATGGCAGCAAATTCAAAGCCGTCAACAACCGCGACCGTAACTTCACCAGCGCCAAACTGAAACGCCGCATGGAAGAAATCGAATCGAGCATCAACCGTTACCTGACGGCACTTGATACTGCGGATCGGCAAGAGCGCACATCCTTTGAAGTCAAGACGGTGCGACTGGAGGAGAAAATCGCCAAGCTGAAAGTGCAAATGAAGGAGCTCCAGGCGATTGAAATACGCCTCAACGACTCACCGGATAAACAGGTCTCACTGACCGATCCAGACGCGCGTTCGATGATGACGCGTGGTACAGGGATCGTTGGCTACAACGTGCAAACAGCGGTCGATGTTCAGCACCATTTGATTGTTGCCCATGAGGTGACCAATGTCGGCTCCGACCGTGATCAGCTCAGCTCAATGGCCAAGCAGGCGCGCGAGGCCATGGCATCGGATTCGCTTTCGGTGGTGGCTGACCGAGGCTACTTTAAAGGTGAGGAAATACTGGCCTGTCATAACGCGGATATAACCGCGTATGTACCCAAGCCAATGACATCAGCAGCCAAAGCTGATGGGCGTTTTAACAACGACGTCTTTATCTATGACGAGGCCAAAAATCAGTACGTATGTCCAGCTGGAGAGACTTTGATATGGCGGTTCTCTAGCGTCGAGAAAGGCATGAAGCTGCATCGTTATTGGAGTTCGAAATGCCAAAGCTGTACGCTCAAATTGTGGTGCACACCGGGTACGGAACGACGAATCCGACGCTGGGAGCATGAGGCGATATTGGAAGAGATGCAGGTTCGGCTGAGCAATGCGCCGGAAATGATGCGAGTTCGAAAGCGCACAGTTGAGCATCCCTTCGGGACGCTCAAACAGTGGATGGGCGCTACGCATTTTTTGACGCGAAGGCTGGAGGGCGTCAGTACAGAAATGAGCTTGAACGTACTCGCCTACAACATGAAGCGGGTGATGAAAATCCTCGGCACCAGCAGTTTGATAAAGGCGTTGTCGGCCTGAAACGGTCGGATTGGATGCCTAAGCCTCGCTGAGACCTCCAAGAGCATAGTGACGACCCGCAAGGCTTACTGCGAGCAACTACTCCGCCCACCACCGACGGCGCTACGCGCCGACAGCACCCGCTCGCGTTTTTACACACTCTGGGTCGAAAGCAGCCGGTCGCCACTGACCGCAATCGACCTAAGCATTTACGTAAGCAAAGGGCGAAGGAAGCTTCTATCGTAGCTCACGATAAACTTCAACTTTGCCGCTTCCTCAACCAAACGCACACATTCAGGATCCACTGCGGCCTCCTGTCGATACCGTTCGTATTCGGCAAGGCTGGAGAAGCTAAAGAGGCAATACGCGATATTATTTGCTCCTTCAGCCGGCAGGAAGTAGCCGTGATGCTGGCCACCCATTCGGGTTACTACTGGAACCCAAGAGCGAGAATAGCGTTCGAACGCATCAATTTGATAGGGATCAATGACCTACCGGACATGGCAGGTGATCATGAAGTCGTTCCTTAATTTGGGATCTTAATTCTAGGGGGGCCGACGGCGGGTCAAGAGCAATCGGAATCGTCCAAGTCCGAAGGTGGTTCCTGAACCACCCTTGGTTGGGTAGACACCTCGAATCACCGCAAAGGGTCGATTTTTACCCTTGCAGCCTACTGCCCGAGCTAACGCACCTCATGGCTTGGCGAAAGCGGTCTCAAAAATACTGAGCGCTTGGGCTACCTTGTATCGCAGCATCAGCGATGCAGAAAGCCTCACCATCGCTTCAAACAAGACATGCCCTGATTCGATCTCACATGGGCCAACACACCGCCCCATATTCGCCAGGCTCACACGCGTAAACAGTGTAAAACACCCTCCCAGCATCTCGATTCAATCCCGCAATGACGTGCGTGGCAGAACCCTGAGCTGGAACTGGGTCAGGATGTGAAAACTCTAGGACGTCATCAATGGAATAAATATTGCGGAAGCGGACATCACGAAAAGACTTGCGATATCCAATGCATCTTCAACTTTTTCAAGTTCAGGCGTTGAGTACTCATGCTCAAGAATATTTCGCATATCGACGACTTTGCGCAGCAGGCTCGGCGCCAGTAGGCCCAGAGCCTTTAGGCGTTCGATTTTTTTCGGTACGTTCGACCGCTTCGCGTTTGAAGGAATCTGGGAAAAACCTCGTCTGGTCTTGGTCATGAACACTCCTTGCGGTGGGCATTGTCCACCTTGAGTCAGTGCCCACTCAGCCCGGGACAGACCCTCGATCCGGGACAGCCCCTCGATCAAACCCAAGCCTATCCATTATGGCCAAGCAGTCACGTGCCTTCGCGCGACCTAACCAGGAGGGTTGCTATTGAATTCATCGCGAAGTGAGGAAAGACTCGCCGCCAATTCATCCTTACGAAAGGGCTTGGTGAGCCGGAGAATGTTAGGGTCAAGTCCCTCTCGTTCCGCATAACCTGAGACAATCAGGACGGGGGTGCCGGGCCTGGATGCGCGAACTAACCTTGCCAAATCGGTTCCGTTGATGCCAGGCATCAGATGGTCTGTGATGAGTAAATCAAAAAGCTCTCCGTCGTTCAGCAGCGCCACCGCATCTTCGCCGGAGGTCGCCTCGATCACGCGGTAGCCTAGTTCAACAAGCATGTATGACGTGCTGGCGCGCACAAGCTCTTCATCGTCCACCAGCAATGCAGTTCCGCGTATCAAGCGCTGCTCCGTGGTTCCGACAAGAGATATTGACGCCTTGGGCTGAGCCAAGCTGCTCGGCAGCCACAGCTCAACATTCGTTCCGAGGCCTGGCGCACTCTGAATAGTAAGCGCGCCGTTCAGTTGTGAGGCGAGCCCGTGGGCCATCGAGAGACCAAGACCAGTCCCTTTGCCTATGCCTTTGGTGGAAAAGAATGGCTCGACTGCGCGGGCAAGCGTTGTGGCATCCATACCCACACCGGTGTCTGCGACCGACAGACACAGATATTCGCCTGATGGTAGTTTCGAGCGATGCCCTTCACTGATCAGCGCTTTGCTGGCGGATAAGCGCATCGTCCCGCCCTCCAGCATCGCGTCACGTGCATTCACGGAAAGATTCAGCAGTGCCATTTCCAATTGGTTTTGGTCTGCGATAGCAGCAGGCAGATCTTCGGGCGCCTCGACGACCACCTTGATTTGCGGGCCGATAGTGCTGGATACAAGATCGCCCATGTCACGTACAAGCCGCTCAACATCCACAGGCGCGGTTTGTAGAGGTTGACGCCGGGCAAAGGCGAGCAATCTTTGCACCAGAGTTGTGGCACGCTCTGCCGATTGCATGGCGCCCGAGATAAGCCTCTTCTCACGTTCGCCGCCAATGCCACGGCGCTGAAGCAAGTCGAGGGTGCCGACAATTGGGGTAAGCAGATTGTTGAAGTCGTGGGCTACCCCGCCAGTGAGTTGGCCCATGGCCTCCATCTTTTGACTCTGACGCAACGCTTTTTGAACCTCTTCGCGTTCGGCGACCGCTTGAGCAATCCTGCCTTCAAGCGTGAAATTCAACTCTCGAAGTTGCTCCTCGGCAACTTTACGCTCAGTGATATCTATCGCGGTACCGGTGACGCGCAGGCAACGGCCGGCTGTATCGAAAACGCCCCGGCCCTTCGCCGCTACCCAGCGGATGATCCCGTCTTCTCTACCCACTGTGCGATAGTCCACTTCGTAAAGCGCCCGGCGAACAGGGTCAGCAGCCGCTTCGAAAGCTGCCATGGTGATTTCACGATCCTCGGGATGCAATCCATCAAAAAAATCTTGCAGGGTCACCGGCATGCCAGCAGAAATACCGAACATCGCTTTGGTCTGTGACGGCCAGATCAGCGTGTTGTGTACGAAATCAACGTCCCAAAATCCTACATCTGCGTGATCGACGGCAAGGCGTAATCTCTCTTCACTCACTCGTATCGCCGAATCCGCTCGGGCACGGTCAACCAGCAGACCTACGGTGTGCACCACGAAGTTGATGATCTCAAGATCCGTCGATAGCGGCTCGCGCATTCGAGAGTGGTATAAAACGAATGCACCGAGTTCGGCACCCTGCACCGTACGAATGGGCACTGACCAACAGACGTGTAAAGACTGCCGAGCAGCCAGCGCGTGGACTTCCTGCCAGCAAGGATCGCTCATGAAGTTGGCGGCTGCGTCGGCAGCATTCCGACAACCTACTTGCGCGCCAACGACGGCGTTTTTTAGGGCCTCATTGAAGGCGCCGGGCAGGCTAGGGCTTGCGCAGCATTCGAGACTTTTCCCGCCCTCATCCAGAAGCATGATAGTGCCGAGAAAGCCTGATGAGGATAACGTTTCGACCTCTCGGACCATTGCATCAAGCGCTCCGTCCAAGCCAGCTTTTGTTACTGCCAGCTCAAGAATACGGTTTTGCGCGGCCCCTAGCGCTGCCCCGCGATTGCGTGCCTGCGTGAGGCGCACGTTCTCGATAGCAACCGTAGCCAATCGGGCAAGACTTTCTAGACGTATCACCGTATCGGCATCGTGGTCGCGAACCTGCGACCAATAAGCGCCAAGCGCCGCAACGGGTTCGGGCCGGCCGATGGGCACCATTACGAGGCTACGCACGAAAGTCTGCGCGTAAGTTTGCTGCGGGATTCGCGGGTCGAGCATAACGTCACGGATCGCAACCGATTGGTTGTGACGCATCGCCCAACCTGAAATGCAGCCATCGGCTGGAAAGCTTTGCCCTTGCCAAAGAAGAACAACCGCGTCTTCGGCAACATAAGAGCAGCGACCCTCATCTTGGATGACAACGGCCACCCCCTGTGCGTCGACGATGGCTCGCGCCGTATCACGTAATACAGCGACGATCTCCTCCTCCGACGTTGCCGCCGAAAATCGCTCGCTGGCCTTCAGCACTTGGGATAGGCGGCTCTCATCAATCAGATCCACGGAACCAGTTAGCAAATGGATCTCCCAGCAGAAAGGGTTAGTTCTCCACAGTCCAGCTTGGACGGGAGATAACGAAAGAGCTGTTATAGCGCGATTTTCGCTTTTTAGCTTGGGCGCAATCGGCATCTTAGAGGCTTTAGCACCCAACACCGCATGGCTTGCAGCAATCGGCCAAGATCAGCCATTCAACACTCTACAAACTTAGGGGCGATTCAATGTGATTGGGCGGGTAGCGGGAGCTACTCATTAGCCTGCATCAGTTCCAGAGTAATATTGTCTGGCCCGGTCACATACACAACCAGCGTTCCCTTGCGTGGGCCTGCGGGAATCGGTTGAGGCGTGCCTCTTGCTTTCCAGCCCGCTTGCTCAATGCGTCCGAGTACGGCGTGCATGTCTTGCACCCTCAATGCCAGATGCGCTGAGCCAATCGCAGATGCCGTCGGCGGGGTGACACCGTGGCGGTCACCCTGCGAATATTCCAGCAGCTCTACCCGGCTGCCATCCGGACCTTTCACTATCGCCGTCCGCACCTTCGGATCGGCGGTGCCGGTTACTTCAAAAATGAAGGCCCCGCCCATTTCCGACTGACGTTCGAGAGTGAACCCAAGTCCAATCGTCCAGAAGCGAATGGCTTCTTCCAATGAACTGACTGCGAAGCCAATATGATCGACGGCCTGCACCATCTGGTTAGAGTTCATCAGATCATCCTTTAAGGGGTGACGGGCCGAATAGGGGGGTGAGCTTGCGCATCCCGCTGTCACGGCCAAAATACCGAAAGTAAATGCGTGAGAGGTACACGTAATCAGGCGAATCCAAGAAGGGCGACCGTGGCAGTTTTTAGACATTGAATACTCCTATGGCCGGTCTTATTCTCCATTGGGTAATCATGATAAGACTACCTCGAATATGACATTGGATAACGTAAGCCAGCCATGAACCGGGCATTTATGCCGCTGTTGGCGATAGAGCAACGCGACCCGGCGACCCGCGAAACGGCGCCTCACACTCATGCGGCAGGCCAACTAATCGCAAGCCTTGCCGGCCTGCTCTCCGTCAGCACTGATGGCGGCTCATGGGTAGTGCCTGCTAGCCATGCCATTTGGATACCGCCCCGTGTTGCGCACGCGATGAAGTCACATGGCGCATTTGCAGGAGCGATGGTGTATATCGCGGAGCAAGAGTGCGCGAACCTGCATCGAATGCCATGCACATTCAGGGTCAGCAGTTTGCTGCGCGAAGCGGCAAGCCGCGCTGCGTCCTGGGGACAACCGCCTCGCAGTGAAATGGAATTGCGGGTTGCCGCTGTCATCGTGGATGAAATCGCGACCTCCCCCCCTGAACCCATCGGCCTGACGCATCCTGATGACCCGCGCTTGAGGCGTATCACCGATGCCATACTTGCCCAGCTCGATGACAACAGATCACTTGAGGATTGGGCTGCTGGATCAGGTATGGCGCCTAGAACACTTGCCCGGCGCCTGGTTGCTGAAACCGGTTTTTGTTTTTCTGAATGGCGACAACGTGCACGCACGTTGCGCGCTATTCAATTACTGGTCGAGGGGAGGTCAGTGACGACAACCGCGATTGAGCTTGGCTACGAAAACATCAGCGCTTTCATTGCAATGTTCCGCCGGATAACGGGTGTGACGCCCGGGCACTATGCACGGGCGCAGACACTAATCAGCAAAGAGGCAATTTCTGGATCAAATCGATGAATGTATGAGCCCCAGGCTGGCCGAAAGCGCTTTGTTGCTACTGGCTGCAACCGACTTGGGCTGCAATCGCATCTTATAAATTGGATGAACCTGGACCTGTGACCAAGGTTGCTCGGGTACCAACGCAGCCTTTCTGTCGTTCACGAGATCAGGAGAGCGTCAGCCCGCGCTCGCGTGCGGACACAGCCAGTCTCGTCATGCGCCCTCCCAGCGACGAAACAGCACGCTGGCATTCACCCCACCGAAGCCGAAGCCATTGGAGAGCGCATGGGTGATCGACATCGCCCGGGCGTTCAGCGCGACCAGATCGAGCCCCGCGGCGGCGGCGTCCGGGCTGTGGAGATTGAGGGTTGGCGGTGCGATCTGGTCACGCAACGCAAGCACGGTAAAGATCGCTTCGATCCCGCCGGCGGCCCCCAGCAAATGGCCGGTGGCGGACTTGGTCGAGCTGATCGCCACGCCGGCATTGGCACCGAACAGCGCCTGAATAGCCGCAAGCTCACCCTTGTCACCTACCTGTGTGGAAGTGGCGTGAGCGTTGATGTGCTGCACCTGCTCAGGCTTCACGCCTGCCTGCTGCAGCGCCTGTTGCATAGCGCGGCGCGCGCCACCGCCATCCTCGGGGCCGGCGGTAAGGTGATAGGCATCGGCGCTGGTGCCGTAACCCACCAGCTCGGCCAGCGGCGTAGCACCGCGCAGCAGCGCGTGTTCAAGGGACTCGATCACCAGTAGCCCGGCGCCTTCGGCCATGACGAACCCATCGCGGTCACGGTCGAAGGGACGCGACGCCTCTTGCGGCCGTTCGGAAAACCCGGTCGACAAAGCCCGAGCAGCCGCGAAGCAGCCCAGGGTAACGCGGTCGATCACCGCCTCCGTGCCGCCACACACGGCGATATCGGCTTCGCCACTTCTGATCAGCCGAGCCGCATCGCCAATGGCTTGTATGCCGGCCGCGCAGGCGGTAACCGGTGCACCGAGCGGGCCCTTGAAACCATGGCTGATCGATACGTGCCCCGATGCCATGTTGGCGAGAAACGAGGGCGCGGTGAATGGCGACAGCCGGCGTGGCCCACGCGTATCGGTGATGCGCACGGCCTCGGCCATAGCGCCGAAGCCGCCGACCCCCGATGCAATGATCGTCGCCGTACGCTCCCGCGCTTCTTCGGTGTTTGGCTGCCAACCCGCTTGGTGCAAAGCCTCGTGCGCGGCCAACAGTGCGAACTCGATGAAGCGGTCCATCTTCTTGCGTTCCTTGGCTGCGATGACAAGATCGGGTTGGTAGCCAGCGATCGCGTCCTCCTCCTGCGTGGGCACTTGGCCGCCGGCCGTCACCCCTGTGCCTTCAGTGATGGCCAACGGCAGCGTACGAATGCCCGAATGCCCTGCAAGCAAACGTTGCCACACCGTTTCGGTCCCGCAGCCCAGCGGACCGACGATACCGACACCGGTTACTACGATGCGCTTGTGGTTTTGAGAATGGATCATTGCAGCCTCTCAGGTTGGCGGCGGGCAGTTGAGCACTGCTCGCATTGAATCAAGCATGTGCTTGGTGCATCTGGTTGCTCGGGCGGATCCTGAACCAGATGGCGTACATTGCCGGCAGGAACACCAGCGTCATGATGGTGCCGACGAAAGTGCCGCCAATCAGGGTGTAGGCCAGGGTGCCCCAGAACACCGAGTGCGTGAGCGGAATGAAGGCGAGGATCGCCGCCAGTGCCGTCAACAGCACCGGGCGGGCGCGATGCACGGCGGCCTCGACGACTGCCTGGAACGGATCGAGCCCCTCGCGCTCGTTGTGGTGGATCTGCCCGATCAGGATCAGTGTGTTGCGCATCAGGATCCCTGACAGCGCGATCAAGCCGACCAAGGCGTTGATGCCGAACGGCTGCTGGAACAGCAGCAACACGGGCACCACGCCTATCAGGCCGAGCGGTGAAGTGAGAAACACCATGACCATGGCCGAGAGCGAGCGCACCTGCAGGATGATGGTCAGCAGCGTCAGTGCGATCATGATCGGCAGCAACGGCGCGATCGCCTTACTGGCCTTGCCGGACTCCTCGATGGCGCCAGCCATCTCGATGCGATAGCCGGCCGGCAACGTCTCGATGATCGGTTGCAGGTCTTTCCAAACGGCCGTGGACACGTCCGGCGGCTGCAGCCCCTCGGCAATGTCGCCGCGCACGGTGATGGTCGGCGTGCGATCACGGCGGCGCAGGATGGGGTCCTCCATGCGTACACTCACCTCGCCGACCTGGGACAGCGGAATGCGCTGGCCCGCTGAGCCAACGAGCGTGAAACCTTCGATCTTCGCCGGGTCGAGGCGAATGTCTCCTGCCGCGCGACCGACCACCTCCACCGAACGGATGTCCTCGCGCACCGAGGTGATCGGCACGCCGCTGAGCAGGAACTGCAGCTGCTGCGCCACGGCATTGGAGCTCAAGCCAACGGCCTGCAGACGATCCTGGTCCAGAGAAAAGTGCAGCGTTGGCACCCGCGGGCCCCAATCGGCGTTCACCGTGCGCATCATCGGGCTGCTCTGCAACACGGCCTGCACGCGGTCGGCGATTTCGCGCAGCTGCATGGCGTCGGGGCCCATTACCCGGTAAGCCACCGGGTACGGTGAGTAGGGACCGAACACCAGTTGGGTGACGCGTACCCTGGCCTCGGGCGCCAGCCCTGCGGAGGCTGCCTCGCGGATGCGCAGTTTCAGCGCTTCGCGGGCTTGCTGGCTGTCGGTCAGCACCACGATCTTGGCAAACGAAGGGTCGGGCAGCTCCGGCGCCATGGCCAGGAAGAAGCGCGGCGGGCCTTGGCCGATATAGCTCGTGACGATCCTGGCTTCCTCCTGCTCGCGCAGCCACGATTCGACCTTCACGGCCGTGGCGTTGGTCTGCTCGATGGACGTGCCATAGGGCATCTGCAACTCGACCAGCACTTCTGGGCGGTCGGAGGTGGGGAAGAACTGCTTCTTCACCAGCCCCATCCCCAGTATTGCCACCACGAACGCGGCAATCACCACCCCAGCCACCACCCATTTGTGCGCGATGACGTGCCCCAGCAGCTTGCGAAAGCGGTTGTAATGACGTGTGTCGTAGATGGCCGCATGGCCGCCCTCGACCTGCTTAAGGTCGGGCAGCAGTTTCACGCCCAGATAGGGCGTGAACGCCACGGCCACCACCCAAGAGGCGATCAGCGCGATACCGACGATCCAGAACATGTTGCTGGTGTACTCACCGGCAGTGGACTGCGCGAAGCCGTTGGGCATGAAGCCGGTGGCGGTGACCAACGTACCGGAAAGCATCGGCGCCGCGGTGTGGCTCCAGGCGTAGGCCGATGCCCTGATGCGGTCGTAGCCTTCCTGCATTTTCACCACCATCATTTCGATGGCGATGATGGCGTCGTCCACCAGCAGGCCAAGGGCGAGGATCAGCGAACCCAGGGTGATGCGATCGAAGTTCTTACCGGTGGCAGCCATTACTACGAAAACGATGGCCAAAGTCAGTGGCACGGCGGCAGCTACTACCACGCCCACGCGCCAGCCCATGCTGAAGAAACAGACCAGCATCACGACCAGCAGGGCGACGAAGAACTTGACCATGAACTCATCCACGGACGAGCGGATGTTGACCGCCTGGTCGGTGACCTTGTCCAGCGTCATGCCCAGCGGCATGGCGTCATTGATCTTCGCCGTTTCCGCATCCAGCGCCGCGCCAAGATCGAGGCCGTTCCAGCCCTCGCGCATCACCACGCCAAGCAGCAGCGCAGGTTCGCCACCATTGCGCACCATGAAGGTGGCGGGGTCCTCGTAGCCACGCTCCACAGTTGCCACATCAGCCAGTTTCAGGGCCCGGCCCGGCACGGCGATCGGTGTATCACGGATCTTCGCCAACGTGTCGAACGCGCCATCCAGGCGCATCACCACTTGCGGGCCGGAGGTTTCCACCGAGCCAGCTGGCGTCAGGGCGTTCTGGTTGTTGAGTGCAGCGAAGATGTCTTGTGCAGTCACGCCCAGCGTCGCCAGCCGATCATGGGAGAAGGACACAAAAATGCGCTCGGCCTGTTCGCCGATGATGTTGACCTTCTTCACCCCCGGCACATGCAGCAGGCGCTGACGCAACGACTCAGCCTCGCGTACCAGTTGGCGCTGCGGTTCGCCCTTGGCCTTCAGGGCATACACCGCAAAGGTCACATCCGAGAACTCATCGTTGATCATCGGCCCGATGACGCCAGCCGGCAGGTTCCTGGCTTCGTCCCCGAGCTTTTTGCGGGCCTGGTAGAACTCCTCCTGCACCTGCGAAGGCGGTGTGCTGTCGAGCAACGACACCAGGGTAAACGCCAGGCCCGCGCGGGTGTAGGTTTCGCTGCGGTCGTACCAGCGCAGCTCCTGCATGCGCTTCTCCAGCGGTTCGGCGACCTGATCCTGCATTTCCGTTGCAGTGGCGCCTGGCCAGGCGGTGATGATGGTCATCTGCTTGACGGTGAAGGGCGGATCTTCGGCGCGCCCCAACTGGAAGAAAGCCAGCGTGCCAGCCAGGGCGATCAGCAGAATGAGAAACAAGGTGATGGCCCGCTCGCGAACCGCCAGTGCCGACAGGTTGAAACGGCCTTGGCTCATGGCTGGCTCCCGGCGACTACAGGCACCTGCGCAACGTGCACTTTCTGATTGTCATGCAACAAGTGCACGCCCAGCGCCACCACCTGCTCGCCTGCGCTCAGTTGGCCCTCGACTCGCGCGGCCTGTCCGCCGACCCCAACAACCCGCACCGGGCGCCAAGTTACTTTCGTTGGCTCGCCAGCGACCACCCAGACACCGGGACCATTGCCCGGATCGTACAGCGCGGCGGCAGGCACCTGCAGCGCCTGGGCTGCATCGGTCGCCACCGCAATATCGAGAGTGATGGTAGCGCCTAGGGGAGCATTGGCCAGCGCGCCGCCGAGCACGTAACGAGCCTCGAAAGTACGCGTGGTGGCATCGGCAGCCTCCGAAAGCAGGCGCAGCCTGGCCGCAACCGAGGCGCTGGTGCTGCCATAACGGGCGGCCTGAGCGGTCGAGCCCTGCGCCGGTCGCAGGGTTTCGGGCAGGTGCACGATGGCTTCACGCTGCCCTGCACGGGCCAGCCGGACCACTGCCTGCCCGGCACTGACCACCTGGCCAGGCTCTGCCAGGGTATCCATCACCACACCGTCGGCATCGGCCAGCAATGCGGCGTAACCGGTGGCGTTGCGCGCGACATCGGCTTGAGCCTGCGCAGCACTGAGCTGCGCCCGGGCGGAATCGGCAGCAGCCTTTATCTGATCGTAGGTCGAGGCCGATATCGCCCCGGCAGCGATCAGCCCTCGGTAACGGGCTTCGTCGTCAGCCGTCTGCCGGGCCCGCGCCCGAGCCGATGCGACGGCCTCTTGCTGCGCCCGCGCCTGCAGCTGCAGGTCGACGGGGTCAAGGCGCATCAACAGCTGCCCGCGCCTGACCGTTTCACCGGTGTCCACCAGGCGCTCCAGCACCTTGCCCGGCACGCGAAAGCCGAGGTCGCTCTGGGTACGCGCGACCACCACACCTGTGAAGGAACGAGCGGCCCCGGATGCCCGCTCGACTGCAGCTACCCGAACCAGTGGCGGCTTGTTGCGGGGGTCTTTCTGGACAGACGAATCGCCGCACGCCGCAAGGACCAGCGGCAGCAGGCAAACGGCAAGAATAGTGGGCACGAGGCGCATGGGTTCCATCACTCAAGAGCATTTCAGGAACCGCATTTTTAAACCAGTGACCAATATTGTCAATGGTCACAGTGGCGAAGCTAGGGAGCTAGACTGCGTAATATCAGCGCCGGCAGATGCGCCGCAGCATCTTCAGCGTTGTCTAGGTTGTACTGCAGCTGGGCCGAATTGACGTAAGGCCGCAGGATCAGAAAGATGGCGTTGGTGGTTTCATCCAGAGGTGTCTTGCGCTCGAATTCCCCCCTTTCGCGGCCCTCGAGGAGGATCTGCTGAATCAGCTCACGTATGCGCAGCTCGTGCGCCTTGACCGACGGCCACTGGTCGCGCGAGGCCACCGCAGCAATGTCGTAGAGTTTGCGATCATGGAAGAAGAGATCGCTGCCAGCCTCTGAAATTGCTCGAAAAAGGCGTCTCAGCTTCTCCGAGGCACTCGGCGCATCGGCCAGTGCCGCTTCGACGATGCCCATGATCATCGCCAAGCGATTGGTGCAGATCACCCCACCGATCGCCTGCTTGGAGTCGAAGAATTTATAGATATAAGCCTTGGAAAAGCCAATCGCCTTGGCAAGGTCCGAAACTGTAGTTTTCTCATAGCCGTAATGGCCGAAATGCTGAGTCGCAGCGTTGATAATCTGGTCGCGGATCTCGTGATCCTGCGGCCCGCGGGTGGTTGAGGTGTTCATGTCGTCGTTCATGCTTAGAGCTTAACTCCGCGAGGGGCTGATTGACAGTTAGTGACCAATCTATAATATAGTCACAGCTTATTTTCACCTATGAGAATACCCATGCCTGCCCTGCGTACCTTTGCAATCGTGATCAGCACCAGCCTGGCGGCGGGGTGCGCAGTCGGCCCCGATTACCATCGCCCGGATGCCCCACTGGCCAACCATTACCTCGGGCAGGCCGCCGTGGAGCGGCGAGCCGCCCCGGCACCCGCCAGTTTCTCCCGCTGGTGGCAGGGTTTCGGCGACGCCCAGCTGAATTCATTAATCGACGAAGCCCTGGCGCAGAACCTGGACATTGCCCAGGCCCGGGCCCGCGTCCAGCAAGCCCGGGCTGGCCTTGGCGCCGCCAACGCGGCGCTGCGGCCTTCGGCGACGGTCAACGGCCAGGCCGCACGTGCGTATCAATCGCTAGAAACGCCCCTAGGTCGGGTGCTGGACGCCACGCCCGGATACGACCGCTATGGTAATAGCTACGAGGCCAACCTCGAAGCGAGCTGGGAGCTGGATATTTTTGGCGGCCTGCGCCGAGGCAAGGAAGCCGCCCTAGCGGACTATCAGGCATCCGAAGCCGGCGTCGTCGCCACGCGGCTGGCGATCGCCGCGCAAACCGCCGACATTTACAACAGCATCCGTGGCCTGCAGGCACGCCTGGTGATTGCCGAGCGACAGGTCGCGGCCCAGCAAGCATTGCTGGAGAAGGTACGCCTGCTGCACGCGCGCGGCCTCGCCGCCAACTATCAGGTGCAACAGACTGAAGGCGAACTCTCGCAAGTCAGGGCCAACGTGCCAGTCTTACAGACAGGCCTGGATGCGGCTATGAACTCGATGGACGTGATGCTTGGCAGCGCGCCGGGGGCCCACCGCCCCAAACTCGCTGACGCAGGTGCCATTCCACGCGCGCCACAGCTAGCGGCGATGGGCACGCCCGCCGACCTGCTACGTCGCCGGCCTGACCTGATCGCCGCAGAGCGCCGATTGGTCGCTGCCAATGCGCGCATCGGCGAGGCGATCAGCGAGTACTACCCGAAACTCTCGCTCAGTGCGCTGCTGGGCAGTGCCACCACCCAAAGCGGCAACCTGTTCAGCGCCGGCGCCGCGCAATCGGCCGGCGTGTTGGGCCTGCGCTGGCGGCTGTTCGATTTTGGGCGTATCGACGCCCAGATCGACGGGGCCAAGGGCCAGGAAGCCGAAGCCGTCGCGGCCTATCGCCAGTCGATACTTCGTGCCTGTGAGGACGCGGAAAACGCCTTCTCCGCGTTGGTCAATCGCGACACCCAAGCGGCAGAACTGGTGGCAGCCGAAACATCTCTAGCAAGCGCCAGGCAGTCTTCGTTCACTGCTTATCAGAACGGTGCCGCTAGCCTGATCGACGTGCTTAACGCCGACCAAACTTTGCTGCGCACCTCCGACGCCAGAGCGCAAGCCCAAACCGAATCTGCAAGAGCCGCCATTGCAGTCTTCAAGGCGTTGGGCGGTGGTTGGAATTCCGAACAACTAGTGGGTGACCGCGCCGTTCCGAGATGAATAGCCAAAGTCTGCTCCTGGCCGATAGCAGTATCCTGTGAGCGTCCGCTATCGGCCAAACCTCACCAACCACAACACGCCCCTCCCACCATTTCTTGCCATCTCAAAGGCTCACCTTAATCAATCCTCATAAAACCGCAGCCGGTTACCGAACGGGTCCGCCACTTCCAGCGTGCGCCCCCACCCCTGGTCAACGATCTCCGGCCGCGCATAGCCGTATTGCTTGGCCTGCAGTTCATCACGCAGGGCTTCCAACCCTTTTACCGGGATCAGCACGGTCGCCCCAGGGCAGGCATCGCCGTGGTGCTCGGAAAGGTGCAGCACCAGAGGCCCTCGGCGGATGCCAAGGTACAGGGGCAGGGTGGGTTCGTAGCGGTGTTCGAATTCGATGCCGAAGCCGAGAAAATCCAGGTAGAACTCGCGCGCCTTGGCTTCGTCGAACGAGCGCAGCACGGGCACTGCCCGGTCTAAGGTCACGGCGGGCGGGCGCCCGGTAGGGGAGGTTGTCATCGTTCCGTTCTCTGATAAACGTCGCTAAAGCTGCGCACCTTGTAGCTGAGCTTGCCGGTCTGCACAACGATCGTTTTGGCGAACATATCGCCCAGGCGCAGGCGGCCCTCCACAACTATCCAGAGTGCGTCGAACACGAAGGCGCTGGTGGCGTTGCGGTTCGCCGCCTGGTAGAGCGTGCAGGGGCGCAGTGTGCCGTCGGACATTGCGCTGCTGGCGCTATGTTCCCCGCTCGCGATGTTTTTCCTATAACCCCACCACATATTTGCTGCTTCCGCCCCTCGCGCAGCTTCGGCCAAGATCGGCGCCATTGAGCACGTTCTTTCGAAGGAGGGCTTTCGATGCCCCTGCACGACACTGAAATCGATACCCTGGTGGTCGGCGCCGGCCAGGCTGGCATCGCCATGAGCGAGCACCTGAAAAACCATGGCGTGCCGCATCTGGTGCTGGAGCGCAGCCGCGTGGCTGAAGCCTGGCGCAGTGGCCGCTGGGATTCGCTGGTGGCCAACGGCCCGGCCTGGCACGACCGCTTCCCTGGCCGCGATTTCGACATCGCGCCGGACGGCTTTGCCGGCAAGGAGCAGGTGGCCGACTATTTCGAAGCCTATGCCGCGCAGATCGACGCGCCCATCCATACCGGGGTGGAGGTCAAGCGGGTCACCCGCAATACCGGCCGGCCGGGTTTTACCGTAGAAACGTCTGAAGGCACGCTGCAAGCACGCCGCGTCGTGGCAGCTACCGGGCCCTTCCAGAAGCCGGTAATCCCCCCCATCGCGCCTGCGCTGCCGAACCTGTACCAGATCCATTCAGCGCAGTACTTCAACCCCCAGCAGCTGCCGGAGGGTGCAGTGTTGGTAGTGGGCGCCGGCTCCTCTGGCGTGCAGATCGCCGAAGAGCTGATGCGCGCCGGGCGCCAGGTGTACCTGTCGGTAGGGGCCCATGACCGCCCGCCACGTGCCTATCGCAACCGTGACTTCTGCTGGTGGCTGGGGGTGCTCGGCCTCTGGGACACCGAAACCCTGCAACCCGGCCGTGAACACGTGACCATCGCCGTAAGCGGTGCGCGTGGCGGCCACACCGTGGACTTTCGCCGCCTGGCGCTGGAGGGCATGGTGCTGACCGGCCTGACCCAGGCCTTCGACGGCCATACCGTGCGCTTTGCTCCAGACCTCAACGAGAACCTCGACCGGGGTGATGCCAACTACCTTGCGGTGCTCGATGCGGCGGATGCCTGGATCGAACGCAACGGCATGGACCTGCCGCTTGAGCCGCAGGCCCGCGAGCGCGTGGCCGACGCCGCCTGCATCACTGCCCCCTTGCACGAGCTGGACCTGGCAGCGGCCGGCGTCAGCACCATCATCTGGGCCACCGGTTACGCCACTGACTACAGCTGGCTGCAGGTCGACACGTTCAAGGACAACGGCAAGCCCAGCCATCAACGTGGGGTAGGGCGGGAGCCGGGGAT
This sequence comes from Pseudomonas sp. URIL14HWK12:I12, assembly GCF_003097135.1. Taxonomy (GTDB): domain Bacteria; phylum Pseudomonadota; class Gammaproteobacteria; order Pseudomonadales; family Pseudomonadaceae; genus Aquipseudomonas. The sequence continues at coordinate 1,116,290 of NZ_QEQL01000001.1, read as the reverse complement.
CTACTTCGTTGGCCTGCCGTGGTTGTCGCGGCGCGGCTCGGCATTCATCTGGGGCGTGTGGCACGACGCCAAGCACGTGGCCGGGCACATCGCCACCCAACGCCAGTACCAGCATTACCGCGCTGCAGACGAAGCGGCCAGCCGCTGACTTTCATTGTTTTCGATCAGGAGCGCCAACCATGGCCAGCCCCACCCATACTCGCATTCGCATGTTCAACACCAAGGACACCTACCCCAACCAGAGCCTGGACAACGATCTCTGCCAGGCCGTGCGTGCGGGCAACACCGTGTACGTACGGGGCCAGGTGGGCACCGATTTCGATGGCAACCTGGTGGGCCTGGGCGACCCGGCGGCACAGGCCGAGCAGGCCATGAAGAACGTCAAGCAACTGCTTGAAGAGGCCGGCAGCGACCTGTCTCACATCGTCAAGACCACCACCTACCTCATCGACCCGCGCTATCGGGAGCCGGTGTACCGTGTGGTCGGCCAGTGGCTCAAGGGGGTGTTCCCGATCTCCACCGGCCTGGTGGTCTCGGCCTTGGGCCAACCGCAGTGGTTGATGGAAATCGACGTGATCGCCGTAATCCCTGACTGAGCCGCCCCTGGAGCCTTGCCATGACCTTTTCCATCGCCGCCCGATGCGACCACACCGGCCAGTTGGGCATCGCCATCAGCTCTTCGAGCATCGCCGTGGGCGCTCGCTGCCCTTGGCTGCGCCCCGGTGTGGGCGCGGTGTCATCGCAGAACATCACCCTGCCGGCGTTGGGCCCTGAAGCCCTGGACTGGCTCGAACAAGGCCTGGCCCCGGCCGAGGCACTGAGCAAGGCGCTGGAGCGCAATGGCTTTGGCCAATACCGGCAAATTACCGCCATCGACCACCTGGGCCGCACTGCGCACTTCAGCGGGGCCAATACCTTGGGCACCCACAATGCCCTGAGCGGCGAGCAGTGCGTGGCCGCAGGCAACATGCTGGCCAGCGCCGACGTGGTGCCGGCCATGGTGCAGGGGTTCGAAAACGCCCAGGGCCACTTGGCCGAACGCTTGCTGGCGGCAATGCAGGCCGGCAGCGCCGCAGGCGGCGAGGCGGGGCCGGTGCATTCAGCGGCCCTGGTGGTGGTGGGCGAGCTGACCTGGCCGATCGTCAACTTGCGAGTCGACTGGGCCGAGCACGACCCGATCGGTGAGCTGGGCAAGCTCTGGCGTGCCTACCAGCCGCAGATGCAGGACTACATCGACCGCGCACTGAACCCGGCCCAGGCCCCCGGTTACGGCGTGCCGGGGGACGATCGATGAGCAGCGCCCGCCAGTTGCTGGCCGAGCTGGTGGCGTTCGATACCACCAGTCGCGAATCGAACCTGGCACTGATTCACTTCGTGCGCGATTACCTGGCAGGCTTTGGCGTGGCCAGTGAGCTGGTGCACAACGACAGTGGCAGCAAGGCCAACCTGTTCGCCACCGTAGGCCCTGCCGAGGTGCCTGGTATCGTGCTCAGCGGCCACACCGACACGGTGCCGGTGGACGGCCAGGCCTGGACGTACCCGCCCTTCAGCCTGACCGAAGCGCAAGGCCGGCTCTACGGGCGCGGCACCGCGGACATGAAAGGCTACATCGCCTGCGTGCTGGCGCTCGTACCGGCGCTGGCCGCTGCACACTTGCAGCGCCCGGTTCACATCGCGCTGTCATTCGACGAGGAAGTCGGCTGCCTGGGGGTTCGCTCGTTGCTCGCGGTGCTGCGCGACAAACCGGTGCGCCCGCTGCTGTGTGTGATCGGCGAGCCGACAGAGCTCAAGCCGGTGCTGGGCCACAAAGGCAAGCTGGCGATGCGCTGCGACGTGCAGGGCTTGGCGTGCCATTCGGCCTATGCCCCGCAGGGGGTGAACGCCATCGAGTACGCCGCGCGGCTGATCGCCGAGCTGAGCCGGTTGGGCGAGGCGCTCAAAGTGCCGGCCCTGCACGATGCGCGTTTCGATCCGCCTTACTCTACCGTGCAAACCGGGATGGTCAGCGGCGGCAAGGCGCTGAACATCGTGCCGCAGGATTGCCGTTTCGATTTCGAGGTGCGTTCACTGCCAGGCACTGATCCCTGGCAGGTGGCTGAGCAGTTACGGGCCTACGCCGAGCAAGCCCTGCTGCCGGCGATGCGCGCGGTCGGCGGGCAGAGTGATATCCGTTTTAGCGAGCTGTCCAGCTACCCAGGCCTTGCCACTGATGCGCAAAGCCAGGCTGCACAGTGGCTGGCGCAGTTCTGTGGCTCGCGGGAATTCGGCACGGTGGCCTTCGGCACCGAAGGCGGGCTGTTCGATGAAGCGGGCGTGCCGACGGTGGTGTGCGGGCCCGGCAGCATGGCCCAAGGGCACAAACCCGACGAGTTCGTCAGCCTGGCCCAGCTCGACGCCTGCGACGCGATGCTGGCGCGGGTGCTGGCGTTCGCCTGCCAGCCTAGCGTTTGAGCCGGCTGAACTCACTCACGCAATGCTCCACGAACAGCTGCGCTGGGCGGGTCAGCTGCGCCCGGCGCAGCCATGCCGCCGCCAGGCCTGAACCGGTGACGGTTTCGGCCAGCGGTACACAGGCGACCTCGCGGCCGTCATAGCTGTAGTCGGCGAAGGGCCGGGTCACCAGGATCGAGAACCCAAAGCCCTGTGCAACCATGCCGCGCACCATCTCGATCGAAGGCGAGCTGAAGGTGATGTGTGGCGTCAGCCCGCGCTCGGTGAAGATGCTCATGAAGTAGGTGCGGCTGGGCAGGGTGTCGAGCAGGATCATCGGTTCCAGCACCAGGTCTTGCAGCGACACCTGCGCCTGGCCGGCGAAGCGGTGGCCGGCTGGCAGCAACGCGTAGGGTTGCTGCGGCGGCATCAACGGGGTGGTCTCGATGCTCGGGTCGAGGTCGTGTTCGAAAAGCATGGCCAGGTCGATGCTGCCGCCGGTGAGGGCCTGGATCAGCTCCTGCTGGTCGCCGTCGCGGATGCGAACCTCTACCCCCGGCCAGCGGGCTCGAAAGCCTGCGATCAGCATCGGCAGGTAGAGCGGGGCGACCGTTTCATAGCAGCCCACGTCGATCTGCCCGGCCACTACGTCGTTGTCGGCCAGTGCGTTCTGCTCGAACTCATGCGCCATGCGCAGCAGCGCCTGGGCCTTGCGGTAGAAACGTGCACCGGCCGGCGTCAGTGCCATGCCATTGGTGTGCTGGCGAATGAACAGCTGCACGTTGAAGCTTTCTTCAAGCTGGCGGATGGCCGTGGAGACCGACGGCTGGGCGATGTATAGCTTTCGCGATGCCTCAGCGACGCTGCCGCATTCGACCACGGCGGTGAAGTACCTGAGCTGGCGAAGGTTGTAGGCGGCCACGCAAAGCCTCGGCTGCTGAAGGTGGGCCCGGTGGGCGGGCAGCATGCCGCGTGACACCTGCGGCGCTCGTTCATCGCATCGCCCGGCGAGCCGGCACCTGCTTCAGGTGCCGGTGCGGCCCTGCGGCGCAACGAGGCTGAGGTTACCGGTTGAGGCTCATCACAGGCAAACCCGAGTCACTCCTTGGCGTCTGCCAATGCAAAGCGCCGGCAGTGGTTGAGGTAGGCACGCTCATGGTCGCCCACCAGCTGTACCACGCTGGTCCACAGCCACGATGGGGCGTCGAGCGTGCGCGTGCGATTGCCCTGCAGCTCTTTCATCCAGGCCACCCGGGTGGCCATGTCCATCTGCCGCGCATGGGCCTGGCCCACCACCTCGGCAAGGTAGCCGGCGGCCGCGACGGCTTCGTGCTGGGTCAGTTCGTCCAGCTCCAGCTTCATGTCCTGAGGCAGCAGCTCACGCACGAAGAAAGAGTTCTCCAGCAGCCGGGTGGCGACCATTCGATTGCCCAGCCCCGGCGACAGCTGCCGCGCGCCTTCGACCACACGCTGGCCGTTGTCGCGCGGCATGCGTGCCCGCGGCACCCGGGGCGCCGCGGCTGCGATCGCCTGCTTGACGTCGAGCAGGCAGTAATCCTGGTCGCGTTCGTCGCCTACGCCCAGCAGCACAGCGTAGCGGCGCAGGCCCAGGGAGCTGCAGCCTTTTACCCAGTAAGCCGAGTCCAGCAGCTCGACTTCGTCGTCCGGTGAGCGACCTTTGAGCGATGTCACCAGCGCGTGGATTTCAGGGGTCTTGCACAGGGCCTTGATCGCACTGCGCTCATCCTTGGCCAGCGCCCAGAAGTGTTTGCCCAGCTCGATGGTTGGCTTGCCCCCTTCGAGCCGCTCCTTGGCCAGGTGCTTCCACGTACGGCGCACCGCGCTGCGCATGCCGGCCTTGACCTGGGCGGGGCGCTCGGGCTCTTGCTCAACGTTGTGCTCGAACGCCAATTCGTAGCCGCGCATCATTTCTTCAAGCATCAGCGCCGTGATCACACCGGGCAGGTCCGAGCCGCGCGCGGCGGTCGCTAGCGATAACGCCAGGCGCACCAGGTCGTGTGCGGGGTTGCCGATCACGGTCTGGTCCAGGTCACGGATGTGGATGTCGATTTTGCCTTTCAAGTCGCCGGTCGGCCCCAGGTTCCCGGCGTGACAGTCGCCGCAGATCCACACCGCCGGCCCCTGTGGCAGGCGCCGGCCAGGCTGGCTGTGCAGCCATTCATAGAACTGCACGGTGCTGCCTCGCACATAGGCATGTGCCGAACGGGCCATTTTGAGGTTGCGCAGGTGGGTCAGGGGGGCGAGGCGTTGGTCGGGGCGGGGTGTCTTCATGACGTGGCCTTGTGAACTGTGAGCGGTTGACCTTTGGCCGCTGCGCTTGTTTCAAATTGTTGCGGCGCCATGACAGCTCTACATTCGCCCCTGGGCTTCGCGTCGCTCAGGCAGTGGGTGAGGCCGCAATCTATTGCGCGGAGAGGTCTGCCTGCCGGCAGTATTCAATGAACAACCGCGTGGCACGGGTGGGCTCGGTGTTGCGCAAGTAGACCATCACCAACGTGGAGGCAGGCATCTGGTCTTCGATGTCCACCTGCGCCAGGTGGGTGCCATCGTAGGTCACGTCGGTGCGCGGGCGGGTGACCAGTACCGAAAAGCCCAGCTCGCGGCCAACCATGCAACGCACCATCTCGATCGAAGGCGAGCTGTAGGCCACCTTGGGGTAGTAGCCGTTTTCGCGAAAGATATCGATGAAGTAGTTACGGCTAGGCACCACATCCAGCAGGATCATCGGTTCCTGGCTCAACGCCTTCAGGGTAACGCTGGGCTGCTGCGCCAGTGGGTGGCTGGCCGGCAACAGTGCATAGGGCCTGTGCGGGGCATTCAGCGCTTCCTTGACGATGGAGTTGCCCAGCTCCAGGTCATACATGAACGCCAGGTCGAAGCGGCCGCGGTGCAGCCCCAGCATCAATTCATGCTGCTCGCCGTCATACAACTGTAAGGTGATGTCCGGGTACTGTTTCTTGAAGCCGGCCACCAACTTCGGCATGTACAACGGCGCGGCCGATTCGAAACAGCCAATGGCAATGGTGCCTGACACCAATTCATTCTCGGTGCGCGAATTTTGTTCGAGCTCTTCGGAAAGCCTGAGTAACTCCCGGGCTTTTTCATACATGCGCCGGCCACTGGGCGTCAGCGATACGCCCTGGGCATGGTGGCGAATCAGAAGTTGCTGGTCGAGCGCCTCTTCTAGGTTTTTGATACCCACAGAAATGGACGGCTGTGATACATGCAGTTTACGTGCAGCCTCGACGATGCTGTCTTCTTCCACCACGCTCACGAAATACTTCAGTTGCTTCAACGTGAAATGCATCGGCTGCTCTGCTGATAAAAAAAGCCTTTCCAGAAAAAGGCTCTGAATAGCGTATGTGTATGCAAGCGAGTAACGTGCCAGTTTGATAAGCATTTTAAAATCAAGCAGTTATGATTTTTTTGGGCTTATTGATAGCTATCATAAATGCACCATCAAACAGCCTACTTACCCGGGCTGCCCCAAAACCGTGCGCCGCCCGTCTGCTTAGGCTTTTCCTATTCAAAACTCGAAAATTTACTAATTGACGCTTATATCCCTCAACTCCCATTCTGTTTTCAACCCGTGAAACGGCGCACCCTGAAAGCCGCCACGTTGCCTACCCGATCACCTTGCCGAGCGATGCGATTATGACCTTCGATTGGAATTACCTGATGGGTCTGCTCAGCTATGAAGCGTTCTGGCTGGCGACTTGGACGGTCATCAAACTGAGTGTGCTCACCTGGCTGATCAGTATTGTGCTGGGCTTTGCACTGGCATTGGCCAAACAATCGCCACGGGTGTATCTAAGTGCGCCTGCCCGCAGTTACATCTGGTTTTTCCGCAGTGTGCCCTTGCTGGTGTTGCTGATCTTCACTTACAACTTGCCGCAGGCGGTTCCGGCCACTTCGGCACTGCTCAGTGACCCGTTCTGGGCGGGGCTGATCGGCATGGTGATCTGCGAAACCGCCTACGTCGCGGAAATCCATCGCGGTGGCTTGCTGTCGATTCCCAAGGGGCAGGGCGAAGCGGCCCGCGCACTGGGCCTGCGCTTTCTCGGCACTCAATGGCGCGTTGTGATCCCCCAGGCGCTGCGGGTGGCACTGCCATCGCTGACCAATGAATTCATCTCGATCGTCAAGCTCAGCTCGCTGGTCTCGGTGATTTCCCTCACCGAAATCCTGATGGTCGGCCAGCGCCTGTATTCGCAGAACTTCCTGGTGATGGAAACCATGACGGCTGTGGCGTTCTACTACGTGCTGATCGTCACCTTGTTCGATTTCTTGCTCAAGCGCCTGGAAGTGTTCCTCGACGTCGCCCAGCGCAAGCCGCGCAAGGCCCCCGGCGTCGAAGTGCTCGACGGCAGCGCGGCGCCCCGGCCGCGCCCGTTGCCGGCCGGCAGCGGCCCTGCACTGCAAGCCACTCGGCTGCACAAGGCCTACAACAATGTCGAGGTCCTCGGCGCGGTCAGCCTGGCGATCCAGCCCGGGGAAGTGGTCTCGGTGATCGGCCCCTCGGGGTCGGGCAAAACCACGCTGATCCGCCTGCTCAATGGCCTGGAGCGCATCGACAACGGCGAGATCCAGGTCAACGGCCAGCCGTTCATCCACCTGGCCCGGCGCGGCGCGCAGAAGCCGCAACTGATCGAACACAGCGAGCACCGCCTGAACATCGGCATGGTGTTCCAGAGCTTCAACCTGTTCCCCCACCTGACCGTGCTCGACAACCTGCTGCTGGCCCCGCGGTACCACCGCCTGGCTCCGGCCGCCGAGTTGCGCCAGCAGGCCTTCGCGCTGCTGCACAAGGTGGGCATGCTCGAGCACGCCTACAAGTACCCCCAGCAACTGTCTGGCGGCCAGCAGCAGCGCGTGGCGATCGCCCGCGCATTGATGATGCGCCCTCAGATCATGCTGTTCGACGAGCCGACCTCGGCGCTGGACCCAGAGAAGGTCAACGAGGTGCTGCAGGTGATGGAAACCCTGGCGCAGGAGGGCATCACCATGGTGATCGTGACCCACGAGATGAACTTCGCTTTCAAGGTGTCCGACCGCATCGTGTTCATGGAAAAAGGCCGGGTGGTGTGCGATGACGCCCCCGCTGCACTGCGTGCCGGCCAGCATGCGCGGGTGCAGGATTTTCTCAAGGACGTGTCCCTGGCCTGACCCTTCTATCTTCAAGGTTGCCCACAGGAACTCACATGATTACCCAAGCGCAGATCGATCAGTTTCACGAGCAAGGTTTTCTGGTAGTGGAAGGTGTGCTCAGCGCCGCCGAAATCACCGAGCTGCAGGGGGATTTCGACCGTTGGGTGCAAGACAGCCGTAGCCAGACCGCCGCCTGGGGCCAGACCCAGGACGGGCGCCCGCGCTTCGACGTAGAGAGCGACCACCGCGCCGACCACCCTTCGCTGCGCAGGGTGGCCTCGCCCACCGAAATCTCCCCCGCCTATGCCCACGCCGGGCTGCATTCGCGTATGGCCGCCGTGGCCGCGCAACTGATCGGCGGCACGGGTACGCGGTTTCACCACAGCAAGATCAACTCCAAGCTGCCACACACCGCAACCCAGGTGAAATGGCACCAGGACTTTCTCTTCACCCCGCACAGCAACGACGACATCGTGACGGCGCTGCTGATGGTCAGTGACGTCACCCCAGAAAACGGCCCGCTGCAGGTGATCCCCGGTAGCCACCAAGGCCCGCTGTGGTCGCACTGGCAAGACGGGCGTTTTACCGGCGCGGTTGAAGCGGCGGTGGAGCAGGCCCATTGCCAGGCGCCGGTTGCCTGCTTCGGCCCCAAAGGCTCGGTGTGCTACATGCACACGCGCCTGCTGCATGCGTCGGCGCCCAACGAAACCGAACACCCGCGCACGCTGTTCATCAGCGTGTATGCCGCCGAAGACGCCTTGCCCTTCGGTGAAAACCCTCTGCCCAGCGAGCACGCAGGGGTGATGGTTGCGGGCCAGGAAAGTGGCTTGGTACGCAGCACCGCCAACCAGATTCGCCTGCCGCAGAAACCACGCGGCGCCTCGTTCTTCGTGCAACAAGCCGGGCAAGACCTGGCCACGGCCTGACACCAATCACTGATCGTTTAGCGGGGAATCGGCATGAACAGCATCAAACGTATCGCTCGCCCACTGGCTCTGGGCGCCATGGGCGCTGCCCTGGCCCTCGCGGCCCAGGCTTCGCAGGCATTCCAGCAACCCGGCAAGATCGTCGCCGGCTCCGACCTGACCTTTTTCCCCTATGAGTACATGGACAAGGACACCCCGGCCGGCTTCGACGTCGAGCTGCTCGATGGCCTGGCCAAAAGCATGGGGCGCACCGCGCAAAACATCGACACGCGCTTCCCGAACCTGATCACCGGCCTGCAAGGCAACCGCTTCGACATCATCAACTCGTCGATGTATATCACCGCCGAACGCCTGAAGGTGATCGACATGGTGCCGTATCTCAAAAGCGGCGACTCGATCCTCTCGCTCAAGGGCGCAGCCTATCAACCCAAGGTGCCGGAGGACTTCTGCGGGCACAAGATCGGGTCGATGGGGGCCACCTCCTGGTTGGCGCAGGTTCGCAAGCTGTCGGACGAGTACTGCGTCAAGAACGGCAAAGGCGCTATCGAGGTGAGCGAGTTCGCCACCGACCCACAGACCACCCAGGCGCTGCTGGCTCATGCCGTCGAGGCGCAGATCACCGATGCCGCCGTGGCGCGCGGGGTGATCGACAAGCTTGGCGGCAAGGTGCAGGTCTCGTCAGATACGCTGATCTACCCAGTGCTCAATGGCTTTGGCGTGAAGAAGGGCAACGATGAGGTGAAGACGGCGCTGGAGCAGGCCCTGGCCAGCTACAGCAAGACCCCGGAATACGCCGCGCTGCTGAAGAAGTACAACTTCCAGGCGCCCACCGAGGCCGATATCGCCCAGATGATGCCTAAACCCTGAGGCGTTTGTTTCAGGTAGCAGGTTTATGCGGTGGGAGGGCGGCAAGCCGCCCTCCCACCCGTCTACGCCTTTCTGAAAGGCCATTGCCGGAGTACCCCATGCCGCTGTCCTTCGAAGAACAAACCCGCGTCGACCTGGCCGCCTGCTTTCGCATCATTGCCCACTTGAACCTGCACGAAGCGGTGGCCAACCATTTCAGTGCCGCCGTATCCGCCGACGGTAAACGATTTCTGCTCAACCCCAAGTGGAAGCACTTTTCCCGCATTCGCGCCAGCGACCTGTTGCTGCTCGATGCCGATGACTCAAGCTGCGCCGAGCGCAACGATGTCGACAGCACCGCCTGGTCGATCCACGGGCAGATCCACCAGCGCCTGCCGCAGGTCAAGGTGGTGCTGCACCTGCACCCGGTCTACACCACGGCGGTGGCTTGCCTGGCCAACCCGCACATCCCGCCGATCGACCAGAACACCGCCCGCTACTTCAACCGCGTGGCGGTGGACGAACTGTATGGCGGCATGGCCGACACCGTTGCCGAGGGCGCACGGCTGGCCGGGTTGCTGGGCGACAAGAGCCGCTTGTTGATGGGCAACCATGGTGTGATGGTCACCGCACCTACCGTGGGAGAGGCGTTCGATGACATCTGGACCCTGGAGCGGGCCTCCCAGATCCTGGTTACTGCCTGGTCGACCGGCCAGCCGTTGAAGGTGCTGGCCGATGACGTGGCGGAGAAGACCGCGCGAGACTGGTGCAAGATCGCCGACTTCTCGCAGCGGCATTTCGAGGAGATGAAGCAGATGATGATCGAGCAAGACCCTTCGGTGCTGGATTGAGCGCTCTGGCGGCAGGTTGTTGGGGGGAGGGCACGGCGGCGCTGCCCGCAGGCTCACCTTCGCGCCGCACTCACTGCCGCCCGCAGCCCGATCAGGTAGCTGTCCACCCCGAACCCTGAAATCTGCCCCAGCACGATCTCGGCGAACACCGAGTGGTGGCGGAAAGGCTCTCGGGCGTGGATGTTGGACATGTGCAGTTCCACCACCGGCACGGTCAGGATCGCCAGCGCATCACGAATGCCATAGCTGTAGTGGGTCCAGGCGCCGGCGTTGATCAACACCGCGCTTACCCCGTCTTCATAGCCTTGGTGAATGCGCTCGACCATTCGGCCTTCGCAGTTGCTCTGGAAGGTTTCGACCTCCACGCCCAGCTCCTCCCCCAGCGCGCGCAGGCGGGCGTCGATCTGCTCGAGGGTGATGGTGCCGTACTGCACCGGGTCGCGTTTGCCGAACATGTTGTGGTTGATGCCGTGCAACATCAGGATTTTCATGGCAGCGCTCACACCAAGGCAATGGTCAGGCGGTCGATGACCGGGCGCGTCTCGGGGCGAACGCCGCGCCACCATTGGAAGGCTTCGGCAGCCTGCTCAACGAGCATGCCGACGCCGTCGGCCAGCTGCTTCACACCCTGGCTTTGGGCCAGGCGCAGGAAGGGCGTCAGGCCCTTGCCGTAGGCAAGCTCGTAGGCCAGTGCAGCGTGCTCGAACACCCCTTCAGGCACCGGCGGCAGCTCATTGCTGAGGCTGGCGGAGGTGGCGTTGATCACCAAGTCGAAGGTTTCACCGGCCAGGCTTTCGTAGCTCACCGCCGACAGCCGCCGGTGGTGCAGCTCCCAGGCCAATACCTGAGCCTTGCGCACGTCGCGGTTGGCGATCACCAGTTGCTCGGGCTCGGCCTCCAGGAAGGGCAACAGCGCGCCGCGCACGGCACCGCCGGCACCGAGCAACAGCACCCGCTTGCCTTTGAACGGGTGGCCGAGGTTGTGCTGCAGGTCGCGCAGCAGGCCGATGCCGTCGAAGTTTTCCGCCAGTACCTGTTCACCTTCGAACTTCAGCGCGTTGGCAGCCTTGGCCAGCCGGGCCCGCTTGCTGGGCTGGGTCGCCAGTTTGTAGGCTTGCAGCTTGAACGGGGCGGTCACGTTCATGCCCCGGCCGCCCCCGTCGCGAAAGCGGGCCACGTCCCCGGCGAAATCGTCCAGCGAGCCTTCGATCGCACCGTAGCTCAGCGCCTGGCCTGTTGCATCGGCGAACAGGCCATGGATCAGCGGGCTTTTGGTGTGGTTGATCGGGCGGCCGATGACAGCGTATTGGTCAGTCATGCGGTCACCTTTTGTGTGTATAGCACGCCGTCTGCTTCCAGGCGCGCAATCTCGTCAGCCGAAAAGCCCAGGCTGGCGGCCACTTCGGCATTGTGCTGGCCCAGGTCGGGCGCCGGCCGGTGCTCGGTGGTGTCGCAGCCCGAGAACCGAAACGGCAGGTTCGGCAGGCGCAGCGTGCCGTAGCGCGGATGCTCCTGCTCCAGAATCATGCCGCGCGCCTGGATCTGCGGGTCGGCGATCACCTCGTCGATGCGCTGCACCTTGGCGCAGGGCACGTCCACCTCATCGAGCAGGCTGAGCAGGCGCGCCACCGGGTTGGCCGACACCCAGGCCTTGACCTTGGCGAGGATCTCTTCCCGGTGTGCATTACGGCCAGTGAGGCTGTGAAAGCGGCTGTCGCTGCCAAAACCCGGCAGGCTGGCGTCCTTCTCCACCAGTGCCGCGAAGCGCTTCCAGGATTCATCCACCTGGGCGGCGATCACCAGGTCGCCATCGGCGGCACGAAATACCCCGTACAGCGTGGACGTGGGCATGTCGTGGCCCGTCTGTTGGGGCAGAATTTCGCCGCCCGACAGGGTGTAGCACTGCACCGCGTACTCGTGCATCGAGACCAGCGTGTCGTACAGCGCCATGTCGATGTGCTGGCCCTGGCCGCTGGTCACGCGGCCCAGCAAGGCGGCGTTGATCGCGGCCACGGCGTGAATGCCGGTGTACATGTCACCCAGTGAGATGCGCAGCAATGGGGGTGCCTCGCCGGGGTTGCCGACCATCTGCATGATGCCGCTCTTGGCCTCGGCAATCAGCCCGAAGCCGGCGCGATGGGCGTCGGGGCCGGTGTGGCCGTAAGCGGAAATCGAGCAGTAGACCAGCCGCGGGTTGCGCGCCTGAAGCTCTGCGTAGCCCAGGCCGAGTTTGTCCAGGGCGCCGGGGCGGTAGTTTTCGATGAACACGTCGGCGCTGTCGCACAGTTGCTGCATGAAGGCTTTGCCACGCGGGTCCTTCATGTTCACGCTCACGCCCTGCTTGCCCATGTTCAATTGCAGGAAGTAACCACTCTGCGCATCGTCGAGCACATGGGCGTGCTGGCGGCCAGCGTCACCGCTGCCGGGGCGCTCGACCTTGATGACCTCGGCGCCCAGCGCAGCCAGGCAGCGGCCCACATACGGCCCGGCAAGAAAATGGCTGTAGTCGATGACACGAATGCCTTTGAGCGGCAGTGGCTGGCTCATACCGCACCCTCCCGGCGAGGCACCATCAAGCGATGTTCACCGCGCTGCACCACTTCGCCTTTCTGGTTGATCAACTCCGAGGGCAGCACCACGATGCCCCAGCCCGGCTTGCTTTTGCTCGGGCGCATGGCCCCAACGCGCATCTTCACCTGCAGCACATCGCCCACACGGATCGGCAGCAGGAAATCCCAGGTCCAGCCCAATGACATACCTGGCAAGAAGCGGTAATCGCACTGGGTTTTCAAACCATCGGCGATCGACAACCCCATCAGCCCATGGGCGACCAGGCCGCCGAAGTGGCTGGCGTTGGCGTAGGCTTCGTCCACATGCACCGGGGTGTGGTCGCCGGTGAGGTCGGCGTAGGCCAGGATGCGCTCTTTGGTCACGGTGTAGGTAGGGGTCAGCGCTTCGTCGCCTTCGCGGGCGTCTTCGAAATATTTTTCTTGTACGGTCATGGCAGCTCTCTTATTCAGGGGCGCGGGCATTGACGGCCAGCAGCTCGCGCACGGCCGAGGCAGGGCAGGCCTGGATGAATTCCACTGCCAGCCCGTCAGGCAGGCTCAGCCAGTTGAACCCCTGAGGCATTTGCTCCACCTCGAAACGGCGGGCGGCAGCCAGTGCGGCGTCGAGGTCTTCGCACATCACGCCCAGATGGCCCAGGCGGCCTTCAGGGCCTTCGAAATCCGGTTTGCTCATGAACTGCATGCCGCCCAGCGTCCAGTACTGGAGAGGCTCCTCGGCCGTGCCCTGTACTTCGCGCATTTCCATGCCGAACACTTCGCGAAAGAAGCGGATGTGCCAGTGGATGTCCTTGACCCAGATAGCCACGTGTTCCAGATACGCTTTGGGGATGCTCACAGCTTGGCTTCCTCTTGTTGTTGGTCGCCCATGGCGCGCTCGATGCCCTTGATGCACGCCACCAGGGTGGCATTGACAGGGGTCGGGATGCCGTGGCGCTGGCCCAGGCGCACCACGGCGCCGTTGATGAAGTCGATTTCGGTGATCGAGCCTTTTTGCAGGCTCTGGAGCATGGATGTCTTGAAGGAGGGTGGCAGCCCCTCGCCGGCCAGGTTCCAGGCCGACTCCGGGTGCTTCAGGCTCAGGCGCACCCCGGCCGCGCGGGCAACGCCGATGGCTTCACCCACCGCCTGCAGGGCAGTGTCGCGCAGCACCGGTTCGTCGTAGAGCTGGCCGTAGGTGAGCATGGTGATCCCGGTGAGTGCACCGGTGGCAACGTTCACCAGCAGCTTGTCCCACATCACGCCCAGAATGTTGTCGCTGACCGTCGTGGCCAGGCCCGCAGCATTGAAGGCCTCGGCGATCGCCTGCGCCCGCGGGGTGATGCGGCCGTCCAGCTCGCCGATCAGGGTTTGTTTGCCGGGCACGCCACTGCGTATCGAACCGGGTGCCAACAGCACACCGCCCACGTAGGTTTTGCCGGCCAGCACTTTATCGCGGCCCACCACGTCGGCGAGCAGGTCTTCGTGCCCCAGGCCGTTCTGCAACGACATCACCACGGTCTGCGGGCCGATGAGCGCCAGCGCACTTTCGATGGCTTCAAGGGTGGCGAAGGATTTGACCAGCACGATGACCAGGTCTACCTCACCGATCGCCTGCGCGTCGGTCGCAGCCAGCACCTGAACGACGCGGCTGCCGTTGCCATCCTCTACGTGCAGGCCTTGCCGGCCCACCGCCTCGATGTGCGCGTTGGGGCGGTTGAGCAACCAGGTGGTGTGGCCCGCTTCGCTCAGCCAGGCAGCGAAGGTGCTGCCCAGTGCGCCGGCGCCAAGTATGCAGATGTTCACGATCCAGGCCGCTCCTTTTTTGGCTCACCTTAGCGACGCCACCTGATTCAGGCCATACAATGGCCCCAATACGCCTATTGGGATTTCTGATAATGGCTGTGCCTGAAACCTTGCCCGAACCCAAGCTGTTGATGCTGTTCGATGTGCTCTACACCACCGGCAGCGTGACCCGTGCAGCCGAGCAATTGGGCCAGAGCCAGCCGACCATCAGCCTGTGGCTGGGCAAGCTGCGCGAGCAATTGCGTGACCCTCTGTTCGTTCGCACCCCCACCGGCATGGCGCCGACCGCCCAGGCCGAGGCGTTGATCCAGCCCTGCCGCCAGTTGCTCGAAGACCTGCGGCGGCTGGTGGCCTGGGAATGCCAGTTCGAGCCGTCCACCAGCGGGCGGCGTTTTCGCCTGTGTATGAGCGACGCCAGCCACATCACCCTGCTGCCTCGCATTCTCGAATACGTGCGTAGCCACGCACCGGCGGTGCGGCTGGAGGTGGCGCGCATCGACGGCAATACCGAACGTTCGCTGGAAAGCGGCGAGGTGGACTTGGCCATCGGCCTGATTCCCTGGCTTCAGGGCGGCATCTATCAGCAGGCGTTGTTTTCGCAGGATTGGGTATGCCTGAGCAGCGCCACCCACCCCCGAACCGGCGATGGGCTGAGCCTTGAGGCGTACTGCAGCGAGGGCCACGTGCAGGTGGCCGCCGGCACCGGCCAGAAGCTGCTGGAGTATGGGTTGGCCAGCGCCGGCATCAGCCGCCGGGTCGTGCTGGAACTACCCGGCTTCCTTGGCTTGGGGGCCGTTATCCAGCAGACCGACTTGATTGTGACGCTGCCGCGGCACATCGGTGAAACCCTGGCCGGCACCTACGGGCTGCGCCCGCTGGAGTGCCCCGTGCCGGTGGAGGGGTTCGAGGTCAAGCAGCACTGGCACGCCCGGCACCACCAGGACAGCGGCAACCGCTGGTTGCGCGGGGTGATGCACCAGTTGTTCAGCCGCGCCCATTCCCAAGCGTCAAGGCGCTAGACCTGCACGCGGTCGACACGGCGGATCATCACCGCTACCGCGAACACTCCCAGCAAGGCCATGATCGACACATACACCAGGCCACCGATGTAGGAACCGGTGGCCTGGATGATCAGCCCAATCACCAGTGGCGTGACCGCACCCCCGACGTTGGCACACAACTGGCACAAGCCCACGGCAGTGGCAGTGCCTTGGCTGGGGACCATGTCCACCACGATTGCATCCAGGCCGCCGGCCATCCCTTGGCCAAAGAACGCCACGCTCAACACCGCGATCACCGCCAGCGGCATCGCCAGGTAGTTGGCGATGAACAGCGAGGAACACAGCAGCATGCCCAGCATCACTGGCAGCTTGCGCGCCCAGGTATGGCTGATGCCCCGGCGTGACATGGCGTCGGACCAGTGGCCGCCCACCAGCATGCCGGCCATGGCGGCAATGAACGGCACGCTGGCCCAGAGGCCTGCCTTGATCAGGTCCATGCCTTTTTCGTGCACCAGGTAATTGGGAAACCAGGTGAAGAAGAAAAACAGCGTCGAGGTCAGCGAAAACTTGGCGATATACACCCCCCACAGCTCACGCTTGGCCACCAAGGCCCCCACCGTGGCCCAGCGAAACGGTGGTTGCTGGCTGCCAGGCAGCGCATCGGTGTCCAGGATCAGCGCCCGCTCGGCGTCGTTGGCCCGGGTGCATTGGTCCGGCTCGCGGTAATGCCTGCGCCACACCAGTGCGAACAGCAGGCCCAGGGCACCACAGGCAACGAATACCAGCTTCCAGCCCACGGTGGTCACTGCCCAGGCCAGCAGGGGTGCGAAGAAGGCCAGGCCAATGAACTGGCCGCTGACGTATCGACTCACCGCGCGGCCGCGCTCCTTTTTCGGAAACCATGAAGCAACCACTCGCTGCGCCGAGGGGAAGCAGGGCGCCTCGGTAGCGCCAAGGCCCACCCGCAGCAGCATCAGCTGCAGGGCGTTGCCCGCGGCCCCGAACAGCATCGTGCACAGCGACCACAGCGTCAGCGACCAGGTGAAGGTGCGCTTGGCACCGTAGCGGTCGATCAAGATGCCCGACGGCAACTGCATCGCCATGTAGCTCCAGCCAAAGGCGGAGAAGATCACCCCCATCCAGGCCGGGTCGATATTGAGCTCTTGCTGGATCAGTGGCGCAGCGACCGACACGATGGTGCGGTCGAGGTAGTTGATTGAAACGCCGATGAACAACAACAGCAGAATGAACTGGCGCACACGGGTCGGGCGTGCCTGCGCCTGGGCGGCCGCTGCCAGCGCTGGGCTGGAGGGGAAGGAGCGTTCGGTCATGATGTCGACTCTTGTTGTGGGTATAAGTCAGCGGCCGCAGGCCAATGCAGGTTCAGCCGCTGGCGTGCCGAGGGGCGGCTGCCAGGCTTCGGGGCCGCGATAGATGGCCGCCAGCGAGAGCAGATTCAGGGCGATGCCCACTGCAAGCATCGGCCACCAGGCACCGGCGAACTCAGCGTTCAGCCAGGTGGCAAGCAGCGGTGCACAACTGCCGAGCAGGTTGGCCAGGTTGTAGCCCACTGCCGAGCCGCGATAGCGCACGGCGGCCGGGAAGGCTTCGGCAAAATAGGCCGGCTGGATACCGGCATGCAGCTGCACCGCGCACAACAGCGCGACCGTGCCCAAGGCCACCGGCAACGGATGGCCGGTGGCGACCAGCGGAAAGAACGATGCCATCGCCACTAGCATCAGCGAAGAGGCGAGCAACAGGCTGCGCCGCCGCCCTCGGCGATCGGCCAGCAGGCCGCCAGCGGCCATGGCCAGCATCGAGCACAGGTGCGCGACGATGAGAATGCCGAATGCCGTTTGCTTGTTCAGACCCAATTGGGTCACGGCGTAGTTGAGGCTATAGACCGCGGCGATGAAGTAGCCCACCGAAGGCGCCACCCATACCAGCGCCAGGCGTAGCATGGTCGGAATATGGGCCGCGACCTGTGCCGGTGCCTGCTGGCGCTGTTCGAACGCAGGTGTTTCACTGACCTTCATCCGAATGTAGAGCCCCAGCGCGACCAGCACGAAACTGAACAGAAACGGCACGCGCCAGCCGATGGCGTCGAATTGCTCGCTGCTCATCAGCGCGGCGACACCGAACAGCAGGGCATTGGCCAGCACCTGGGCCAGGGGCGAGCCCATGGCGATGAACGAACTGTAGAAACCGCGGCGTTCGGGTGGGGCGTGTTCCATGGTCAGCAATTGGCTGCCGGTCACCTCACCCCCGAGCGCGAAGCCCTGAGCGAAGCGCAAGCTCACCAGTGCAAGAGGCGCCCAGGCGCCGACGCTGGCGTAGGTTGGCAGTACGCCGATCAGAAAAGAGCACACACCCATCAGGATGAACGTGAAGACCAGCATGCGACGCCGGCCGAGGCGGTCGCCCAGATAGCCGCACACCAGCCCGCCCAGCGGGCGGGCGATGAAGCCCACGGAAAAGGTCGCAAAGGCTGCCAGCGTCGCCGAGGTCGGGTCGGCAGCAGGAAAGAACAGACGTGGCAGTACGGTGGCTGCAATGGCGCCGTACGCCGCAAAGTCGAGCCATTCCAGGGCCGAACCTGCAACGCTGCTCAGCGCGGCACGGGTGGCCATGGGCGAGCCAGTAGGGGATGAGACGGTCATCGGCGAATCCCTGTTGTAATTGTGAGAAGGGGATTTAACGGCCCTGCCACTGCGCCTGGCGTTTTTCCGCGAACGCCGCAGGGCCCTCCACGGCGTCCTGGCTGGCCAGCATGCGCGCCGCCATGGGGTAGTCCTGATGCATCGTGCTGTTGAGGTCGGCCTGGCGCAGGCTTTGCAGCACCACCTGCTTGGACGCTTGCACCGCCAGCGGGGCGCACTGGAGGATGTCGGCGGCCAGTGCGTGCGCGGCTTCCAGCAGCTGTTCAGGGGCGACTATCTGGTTGATCAGGCCCATGCTCAGGGCTCGCTGAGCGTCGATGGTGCGCCCGGTGAGAATCAACTCCATGGCGTGCTTCATGCCGATCTGCCGGGGCAGGCGCTGTAACAGGCCGCCGCCCAGCGCGGCCAGGCCTACTCTTGGCTCGGGGAGGCCGAAGCGGGCGTGGTGGCTGGCCACAGCCATGTCGCAGGCGGCCAGGATCTCCATGCCGCCGCCCAGGCATGCCCCGTTCACGGCAGCGATCACCGGCTTCCACAGGTCGAAGCGGTGCGTGATGCCGGCAAAGCCGGTGGCCGGCTTGGTGTGGTCACCACTGCTGGCCAACGCCTTGAGGTCGGTGCCCACGCAAAAGGCCCGCTCGCCGCTACCGGTGATGATGGCGACGCGCAGGTGCTCGTCACTGGCGTAGCGGTCCAGGGCATCGGCCAGCTCTTGGTGGGCAGCCGGGTGCAGGGCATTGAGGACTTTAGGCCGGTCGAGGGTGAGCAGCAGCAGCGGGCCGTGGGTTTCGTAACGGCAATAGCGATAGCGGGGTGGCATGGCGCAGGGCTCTTGTTGTTGTGCCTGGCGCCACCTTAGAAGTGCCGGCAGAGCACCGTCCATGCAGCTCGCGTTATAGCGCTATTGGCCTATTCAATAATGCCGCCCTGGTGCTGGAACAACTGGGCACAGAGGTTGCGCAGCCAGCGGTTGCCGGCATCCTGGTGGTAGCGGGTATGCCAGTGCTGCTTGACCGGAAAGCGTGGCAGGTCGATAGGGCAGGGCAAGGCCTGGAGGCCGACCGAGCGCGCCAGGGTACGGCCGATCAGTTCGGGCACCGTGGCGATCAGGTCGCTGGCCAGTAGCAGCGCAGGCAAGCCCAGAAACCCCGGCAGGCGTACCCGCACCGTACGCTCGATACCCTGCTCGCGCAGGGCATGCTCCAGGCGCTGGTGGCCTTGGCCCGGGGCGGTGACCACATGCTGGGCCTGAGCGTATTGCTCGGCGCTCAGGGCGCCCTGCCACTGGGGGTGGCCCTGCCGCACCAGGCACAGCCAGTTCTGCTGGTAGAGGGTTTGCTGGTAGAAGCCGCTTTCCAGCTCCGGCAGGTAGCCCAGGGCCAGGTCGGCCTCGCCCGACTGCAGCTTATCGAAGGTCAAGTGATCGATGCGGATCGCTTCGAGGTTAACGTGGGGCGCGGCTGCGCTGACCTGGGCGAACAGCGCGGGCAGCAGGGTGGCATGGCTGGCGTCGGTCATGCAGATGCGGAAGGTGCGCACCGCACGTGACGGGTCGAAGGCGGCTTCGGTGGTCGCCATCTGGCGAATCAGGGCCAGCGCATCCCGGCAGGTGCCGATCAATTCATCGGCGCGAGGCGTGGGTTGCATGCCGGTGTGGGTGCGCACGAACAAGGCATCGCCCAGTTGTTCGCGCAGCCGCGCCAACCAGATGCTGATGGTGGGCTGGCTTTGCTCGAGTTGCTGGGCGCAGCGGCTGACACTGCGGCATTCGTAGAGGGTGTCGAACAGGCGCAGCAGCTTGAGGTCGATCAGCGAGGCGTCCGGTTGCTTCATGTTGTTATTGTCTCGGGCAATACGGCCATTGAACGGGGCGCATAGCCAGCTGCGCCGCACACTGGCTAGGGTGGTAGGCACTTCATAACGATAAGAGCGCCGCCCCCATGAGCCTACCGCTGTCTGGAATCCGTGTCGTCGACTACAGCCATTTTCTCGCCGGGCCCTACATGTCTCGCTGTCTCGCGGCATTGGGCGCCGATGTGATCAAGGTCGAGCGCCCGGGGGGCGGCGACCCGGGCCGGGTGCATGCGTACCAACTGGGCGATGTCAGCGGCTACTTCCTGCAACAGAACATGGGCAAACGCGGCATTTGCGTGGACGCGCGCCAGCCCGAGGGGCTGGAGGTCGTGCAGGCGCTGGTGCGCAGTGCCGATGTGTTCGTCGAGAACTACCGCCCTGGGGCCTTGGCCAAACTGGGCCTGGGCTTCGATGCCCTGGCGGCGATCAACCCCAGGTTGATCTACTGCTCGGTCTCGGCCTATGGGCACACCGGCCCGATGGCCAGCCAACCGGGCTTCGGCCTGATCGCCGAAGCCCGTAGCGGGGCGATGGCGCAGATGGGCAACCCGGGCGAGGCGCCGCCGCTGCTGCGCATGCCGATCGCCGACATGTACACCGGTATCCACGGCGTGGCGGCGATCTGTGCGGCTATCGTGGGCCGTGAACGTGATGGTGCCGGGCAGCATATCGACCTGGCGTTGTATGACTGCATGGTGTCGATGCACGACTTCGCGATCCAGGCCTACACCTTCAGCGGCGGGCAAGTCATACCCCAGCAGGTAGGCCACGACCTGCCTGACGCAACCCTCTATGGGGTATTTCCCGCCCGCGATGGCTACCTGGTGCTGGCCGCACAGGTCGATGCTATCTGGCTGAAGCTGGCGCGCCTGGTGGGCGGCGAGGCCCTGGCCGGTGACACTCGTTTCCATGGCGCCGCTGCGCGCAATGCCAACCGCCCCGCTGCGCTGGAATACGTGACGGCCTGGACCCAGAGCCAGGCCTCGGTAGCGGCGTGCATCGAACAACTGGAAGCGGCCGGCGTGCCTTGTGCGCCGGTACAGCGTATCGACGAAGTGATCAACGACCCTCAAGTGCTGGCGCGCGACATGATGCTCGAACAGCAGCACCCGACCTTGGGCATCGTGCGCCTGCCCAACCTGCCGTTCAGGTTTTCAGGCCATGCCATGGCCACGCCGCCATTGGCACCGGCATTGGGCGAGCACAACGAGGCTGTGCTTGCCGAGTTGGGTTACGGCGAGCAGCAGATCGATCGATTGAAAGAGGCGGGCATATTGAGCCGCACTTGAAGGTGGCCGGCCTGGCGCCCTTGGCGAGCGCCTGGCCGGTTGCCGGGTTCAGCTGGCGGTCTCGCGCTTCAGGCGGGCCACCACCGCCTTGGCGGCCGCTTCGGAGGAGGCTGGGTTCTGGCCGGTGATCAGATGCCCGTCTTCCAGCACGTAACTGGCCCAGTCATCGCCCTTGCTGTAGAGGCCGCCCTGCGCCTTGAGGGCGTCTTCAACCAGAAACGGCACCACCTCGGTCAGGCCCACGGCCTCTTCCTCGGTGTTACTGAAACCGGTGACCTTCTTGCCTTTGACGATGGCATGGCCATCTGGCGCCTTGGCGTGCTTGAACACCCCGGGCGCATGGCACACCGCGGCCAGGGGTTTGTTGGCGGCGTAGAAGGCTTCGATCACGGTTTTGCTATCGGTGCTCTCGGCCAGGTCCCACAGCGGGCCGTGGCCGCCGGGGTAGAACACCGCGTCGAAATCGTAAGGGTCGATCTCGCCCAGCGGCAGGGTTGAGGCCAGTGCGGTCTTGGCCTGAGTGTCCTGGGCGAAACGGCGGGTGGCGTCGGTTTGAGCGTCGGGCTCATCGCTTTTAGGGTCCAGCGGTGGTTGGCCACCTTTGGGCGAGGCCAGGGTCACCTTGGCGCCTGCGTCGACGAACACGTAATAGGGTGCTGCGAACTCTTCCAGCCAGAAGCCGGTTTTCTTGCCGGTGTTGCCGAGTTGGTCGTGCGAGGTGAGGATCATCAGAACATTCATCGAAGCCGATCTCCGTTGGGCAGTGGCAGGAAAATGTGAAACGTACCCAAGTGAGAAACCTCACTTGGGCAGACGTTCCTCTTTTGAGGCCATGCGCGCTCGGTTGCCTTGCAGTGCTCAGTAGCTGTAGGTGACGGACATCAGCGCCGTGCGGTCGTCGCCCAGCGCGACTGCGCTGGCCAGGCCGCCGGCGTAGTAGTGCTGGTCGAACAGGTTGCGCACGTTCAGCGCCGTGCGCCAGTGCGGGGTGGCGTAGGCTACGCCGACGTTGGCCACGGCATAACCGGGCAGGTAGTAGCCGTTGGTGTAGCGCTCGCTGGCGGCGTTGAAGCCGCCGTTGACTTCCCAGCCCAGCGGGGTGCCGTTGAAGCGGTAGCGGGCGAACAGGTTGGCGGTGTGGCGGGGCACGTTGTTGAGGCGATCACCTTCGGTGATGGCCTTGGCCTGGGTCTGGCCGCCATCGTCGGTGACGGTTGCCCAGGTGTAGGCGTAGCCGGCGATCAGGCTCAGCTTGTCGGTGACGTCGCTGTTGAGCTCGACCTCCAGGCCCTGGCTGCGTTGCTCGCCCACGGCGATGCTGGAGCCGGTATGGACCGGGTCGGCCTGTAGTACATTCTTGCGCCGCAGGTCGTAAGTGGCCACGGTCAGCAGGGTGCGGCCCGGTACCAGGTCGAACTTGATACCGGCTTCCCACTGCTCGCCTTCCTCGGGTTTGAACGTATTGCCGTTGACGTCGGTGCCTGTGTTGGGGAAGAACGAGGTGGCGTAGCTCAGATAAGGGCGCACGTTCGGCACCACTTCGTACATCACGGCCACGGCGCCGGTGGTGGCGTTGGCTTCGGTGGCGATGCGGCGGGGCTGCGACAAATGGTTCACGCCGTAGGTATCGGTCATGTCGCGGCGCAGGCCTGCGGTCACCAGCCAGCGATCGTTGATTTTCCAGTTGTCGCGCACGTAGGCGCCGGTCATGCGGGTGGTGATGTCAGTCCAGGTGCGAGGTGTACTAGGGCAGTCGATCTGCTGGCCGTAGACGGGGTTATAGGCATTGAGGTTGCCAACGGTGCAGGTGTAGCTGACGGTGCTTTCGCGCAGGCGCAGGTAATCCACGCCTGCGGTTATATCGTGGGTGCCGAGGGCGGTGTCGAAAAGCTTTTGAAGGTTGTTGTCCAGGCTAAGGGTATCGCCATCCCAATGTTGGGTCTGGGCGCTACGCCTCAAGGTGTTGTTTGCTGCAAAGGTGCTGTTGCTCACCAACTGCCCATCCAGCCGGAAATCCTGCCAGCGCAGGTTCTGAGTGAAGGTCCAGCCTTCACCGAAGCGATGCGCCAGGCTGTAGCCGACGCGGTTTTCCACGCCATGGTAGGGGCTTTGGCCAGGCTCGCCGGTAAAGCGCGAGCGCGGCAGGCTGCCGTTGGGGTTCGGGTTGATCGAGCCAGACAGCGGCAGGCCTTGCTGGCGGATGTAGGAGCGGTCCTGGTGGCTGGTCAGGAGGGTGAAGTCGGTATCCTCGCCCAGGTCCAGCGACAGCGACGGGGCGATGTAATTGTTCTTGAACCACACGTGGTCGGTGGCGTCATTGGAGTCGGACAGCAACCCGTTGACCCGTAGTGCGGCTTTGCCGTTGGCCGACAGCGGCGTGCCCACGTCGAAGGTGCTCTGGCGCAGGTCGTGGCTACCGTAGGTCACGCCCAGGCGAGCGAAGGCCTCAGCCTGCGGGCGCTTGCTGACCATGTTCACCACACCGCCCGGCAGCACCAGGCCATATTCCATCGATGCCGGGCCCTTGAGCACTTCCACTTGTTCCAAGCCGAACACCTGCTCGGCCACGCGGTTGGAGCTCGCCGTGCGCAGGCCATCGAGAAACAGCGAGTCGGACGCCACCTGCCCGCGGATGATCAGGTCGTCCCACCCGCGCCGGCCGTATTGCCCGGCAGTCACCCCTGGCACGTTGTTCAGCGCGTCGGTCAGGCTCTGGGCCTGGGTGCTGTCGAGCACCGCTCGCGACACCACCTGCACGCTGCGCGGTGTTTCGGCCAACGGCAAGTCGCTTTTGCCGACCTGGGCGTGGGTGGGGGCGAAGCTTTCCTGTGCACTGGTTTCGCCCTGGCCATCGACCTGAGTAGTGGGCAAGGTGAGCGCGTCGTCGGCCAGTGCAAGGGCAGGGGTGAGCAGAACCGCACAGAGCGTCGCTGCGCGGGTGGCGTAAGGATTCATGGAGAGCCTTGGTGTGAATGGGAAACTGTGGCGGATGATAATCTTTCTCTGATGCGACAGCTAGCACCGCCCCACTGCATTTGTTCTGAGGCATGCGCCTTATCGGTTAGCGGGAATTCCCATGGCCGATTCGCTATCTACCGACCGCACCCCTCTGATTTCGGATGGCTCATGACCACGACTATCGGCGCTGCTGAGCTGGGCATCGACCTGGCCCACGATACAGAACGTGCCTTGTTCAAATGGCTGCTGGCCAGTTGGCTGATGGGCAAGCGCATTCAGGGCGATATCGCCGCCAACACCTATCGGGTGCTGGTGGAGAAACATGGCCTTGATACACCCGCCAAGCTGGCTGCGCAAAGCCATCGCGCGTTGGTAAGGATGCTGGGAGAGGGCCATTACACCCGCTATGACGAATCCAGTGCCGATCGCCTGCGCTCGCTGGCACGGGCCCTCGATGAGCAGTATCAAGGCAAGGTCAGTGCCATGGTTGATGGCGGCGAGGGCCGCAACGCTTTCGAGAAGCGCCTGCTGGCTTTCGAAGGGGTAGGGCCCAAGACGGTCGAGATCTTCATGCGCGACGCGGGCAGGGTGTTGTTCCCCTAGCGCGCCGCGGGGCCAGCTACTGCGATTTGCCCAGCTCCACGAGCATGCGGGTCAGCAGGTAAGCCCTGGGCGAAAGGCTGTCGACCTCGGCATACTCTTCCGGCGTGTGCGTATTGCCACCGACCAGGCCGAAGCCATCCAGCGCGGGCACACCTTCGCCCGCCGCGATGCTGATGTCTGCCGCACCGCCTGTCCCGATCAGCTCCAGCTTGCGCCCCAGCTCGCCATAGATACCCTGGGCTTGCGCCACCAGTTTGTCGGTGGCGGCGGTCTGGGGCATGGGTGGCAGGCCCCGTTCCAGCCGGGTGCTGACCTCGATGCCAGGTACCAGGGTGTTGGCTGATATTCGCTTCAGATCGGCCTCGACGCGGTCGAACTCTTCCGGGGTCGCCGCCCGTACGTCCGCTTTGGCCACGGCGTGGTCGGGGATCACGTTGATGCGGTCACCGGCCTCGATGCGGGTGAAGTTGACGGTGGTTTTCTTCTGCTCGTCGCCCAGCTTGCCCAGTTGCAACACCTGGTGCGCGATTTCGGTGGCCGCGTTGCGCCCAAGCTCCGGTGCAACACCTGCGTGCGAAGCCTTGCCTTTGACTTCCACCACGGCGTCGGCGCTGCCCTTGCGCCAGATCACCAGTCCATCGCCAGGCCGCCCTGGCTCCAGGTTCAGCGCCACGTCATGCTGCCTGGCGGTGCTGGCGATCAGCTCGGTGGCCGCTTGGGAGCCGGTTTCTTCGCTGGCGTCGAGCAGCAGGGTGATCTGCCCGTAGCCCTTGAGGTCCAGGGTTTTCATGATGTTCAGCGCAGCCAGGGCAACCACGATGCCGCCTTTGTCGTCTGCAACGCCCGGCCCATAGGCGCGGTTGCCGTCGACTCGAAACGGCCGCTGCTTCACCGTGCCCTCCTTGAACACTGTATCCATGTGCGCCAGCAACAGGATGCGCGCTTTGCCGGTGCCCTTGAGGGTGGCCACCAAGTGCTTGCTCTGGTCGGGTGCACTGTTGGGCACCTCTTGTACCGTGGCGCCGAGCTTTTCCAGCTCTGCTTTTACCAGTGCGCTGACCTGGCCGATGCCTGGGGCATAACCGGAGCCCGAATCAATGTTCACCAATTGCTCCAGCAGGGCCATCGAGGGGGCCTGTGCCTGGTCGGCGGCAGCCTTGATGCGCTCGTCGAGCGCGGCGTAGGAAGGCAAGGCGATGCAGCAGCCAATGAGGGTAGCGAGCAGCGTACGGGGCATTGGAACGTCCTTATCGTTTTGCAGGAGTGCCCTGCCCAGTTAAGCAGCTCTGTCGGCGCCCGGGGTATAAAGCTCCTAGGGCCTCTGCCGATATCGCTTCTGCAGGGCCACGAATCAGCGTGGCCTATCACTTGCCGGGTCGCCCATCATGAGCTGGTTCCAGAACCTCAAGCTAAAACCCAAACTGCTGTCTGCCTTCGGGCTCTGCGCCTTGATTACCCTGGGTGTTGCCAGCCTGGGTGGCTCGGGCATCTCCACCCTTTACAGCCAGTTGCAGGACATCGTCAGCAATAACCTGTTTTCGATCCAGAAAACCGACCTGGTCAAGGCCAATGTCATCGCCACTAACCGCGACATGTTCAAGGCCGTTGCGCTGGCTGCCGTCAAGGCCGACCCCAAAGACATCGACGCGGCCATTGCTTCGTTCAAGGACAACCAGGCCGAAGCGCTGAGCAACTTCAAGGTCTATCGCGCTACGCCACTGGCACCGGACGAGCGCGCGGCTGGCGATGCGTTCGAAAACGACTGGCCCACCTACGTGGCCCAGACCGAGAAGGTGTTCCAGGCTTTGCAAGCGGGCGACATGCCACGCGCCACCGACCTGTTGATGACCGCCGTGACGCCTGCGTACAAGACCGTCATCGCCGAAGTGAAGGTGATGACCGAATCCAACGCGCGGCAGGCCGGGGAGGTCGCGACCACCGCCGACCAGACCAGCGAAAGCGTGACCCGTTCGCTGGTGATCGGCAGTGCCCTGGCGGTGCTGCTGGGCATGGCGCTGGGGTTGCTGATCACCCGCGCGATCACCCGCCCGCTGTATCAATCCGTCGAAAGCGCTAGCCATGTAGCCAAGGGTGACCTCACCCAGGCGATCCCGGCAGGTGGGCAAGATGAGATTGGCATGCTGCTGCGCGCCCTCACGGACATGCAGGGCAATCTCAAGAGCACGGTACGGCAGATAGCCGATGCGTCCGACCAGCTGGCTTCGGCCGCCGAAGAGCTCACCGTAGTCACCGACGACAGCAGCCGCGGCCTGGTACGCCAGAACGACGAGATTCAGCAGGCCGCCACGGCCGTCAATGAAATGACCGCCGCCGTCGAGGAAGTCGCACGCAATGCCGCGAGCGCCTCGCAGGTGTCGACCCAGACCGCCGAGGATGCGGTGCAGGGCCAACGGCAGGTGCGTGAGGCCGTCAGCGCCATCGATGGCATGACCCAGGGCATCAACGACTCGACCCAGCAGATCGAGTCGCTGGCCGGGCAGATCCGCGGTATCAGCAAGGTCCTGGATGTGATCCGCGGCATTGCCGAGCAGACCAACCTGCTGGCGCTCAATGCCGCCATCGAAGCTGCCCGTGCGGGGGAGCAGGGCCGTGGCTTTGCGGTGGTGGCCGATGAGGTCCGGGCGCTGGCGCACCGCACCCAGTCTTCGACCGGCGAGATCGAAAGCATGATCAACTCGGTGCAGAGCAGCGCCGATGGCGTGGTGCAGGCCATGGCCAGCAGCCGCAGTACGGCGCAGTCGACCCAGGCCTTGGCAGCAGAGGCGGGCAGGGCGCTGGAGCGTATCAGCGAAGGTGTCGGGCAGATCAACGAGCGCAACCTGGTCATCGCCACGGCGGCCGAGGAACAGGCCCAGGTGGCCCGCGAGGTGGATCAGAACCTGGTCAATATCCAGGACCTCTCGACCCAGACCGCTGCTGGCGCCAACCAGACCAACGCATCGAGCCAGGAGTTGTCACGGCTGGCCATATCGTTCGGCGCCATGGTGGGGCGCTTCAAGCTCTGATCGATGCAAACTCCAGCGCGGCCCTACATGGGCCGCTTTTTTTTTGCGTGGTGGGTTTAGCGGTTGACGCTGCGCGGCCAGGGTGTTTCGCTGGCGAGCGCCTACACAAACGAGACTTGCACCATGACGCTTCACATCCGCCCCGCCACACCCGCCGACGCAACCACCATCCTGCATTTGATCACTGAGCTTGCTCGTTACGAGAAAGCTGAGCACGAGGTCAAGGCCACCGTTGCGGACATTGAGCGTGATCTGGCCGACCCCCAATCAGCAGCCAACGCTTTGATCTGCACCCTTGATGGCGAGCCGATCGGCTATGCGCTGTATTTCTTCAGCTACTCCACCTGGCTCGGCCATCAGTGCATGTACCTGGAGGACCTTTACGTCTCCACCGAGCAGCGGGGTGTTGGCGCCGGCAAGGCGCTGCTGCGGCACCTGGCGCGCATCGCGGTCGAGCGGGGCTGCGGGCGGTTGGAGTGGAGCGTGCTGGACTGGAACGAGCCGGCGATCAAGTTTTACGAAAGCATCGGCGCTCGGGCTCAGGATGAGTGGGTCAAGTATCGGTTGGCGGGGGACGCACTGCTCGCGTTGGCCGAATAGCCCGGGGCCCGCGCCTGAGGCCGCTTTTGGCCAGGCGCAAGGCCCTGGCTGGTAAAGGAGCCTGCGTTCGAGGCCGGCCGCCCCGAACGCAGAGCGGGCAGTTCAGCCCAGCTTGAACCGCTGGACCACTGCGATCAGGCGCTCATTGGAAGCGGCCAGTGCAGCGGTGCTTTGCTCGCCCTGGGCGCCGCCGGCGACCAGCTCTTCCACCATATGCCGCACTGCGACCATGTTGCGGTTGATCTCTTCGCTTACCGCGCTCTGCTCTTCGGCGGCGGTAGCGATCTGCGAGCTCAGGTCGTTGATCTGCACCACCGACTCGGCCATGCCATCGAGGCCCTGATTGACACGGGCTGTCTTGTCTACAGTGGCCTGGCAGCTTTGCTTGGTGCTCTCCATCGCCACCACTGCCGCCTCCACGCCCTGTTGCAGGCGGCTGAGCATGTCGTTGATTTCCGACGTGCTGGTTTGTGTGCGCCCGGCCAGTGCCCGCACCTCGTCTGCCACCACGGCGAAGCCCCGGCCCTGCTCACCGGCTCGCGCCGCTTCAATGGCGGCGTTGAGCGCCAGCAGGTTGGTCTGCCCAGCGATTTCGCCGATCACGCCCAGCACAGCGTTGATGCGCTGGGCGTCTTCTTCCATCGAGCGTACCTTGGCCGTGGCGGCGTCCACTTCGCCGATCAAGGCCTGCACGCTGGATGAGGCGTCGTCCACTACCCGTTTGGACTGCCGCGCATTTTCATCGGCAGTCCGGGTCATGGTGGCGGTTTGAGCGGCGTTGCGTGCCACGTCCTCGGCGGTGGACGTCATTTCGGTGATAGCGGTCACCGCCTGGTCGGTTTCGTTGGCATGGCGGGTCAGGATCTGGTTGGTGCCTTTGGCCTGCTGGCGCAATTGGTCGATGCCCTGGCCAATCAACACCGAACTTTGCGCCACCTCTTTCATCATGTTCTGCAGATAGCCGATGAAGCGGTTGACCGACTCGCCCACCGCACCGAGCTCGTCGTCGGCGCGGATCGCGATGCGGCGGGTCAGGTCGGCATCGCCGGCCGAGAGCGTATCGATGTTTTGCTTGAGAACCCGCAAGCGTTTGATCAGCGAGCGCAGCGCCAGCACCATCAGTGCCAGCAGCACCAACACCAGGGGCAGTTGCAGCGCCGCCAGGGTGCTCAGCACCTTGCTGCTCTGCTGGGTCAGCAAGTGGGTCTGCTGCGCCACCACCAATTGCCAGGGCGTGCCTTCGATCGGTTGTATGAAGAGGGTGTAGTCGCTGCCGTCGACACCGGTGAAGTGGTCGCGCGACAGGCCCCCCTTGAGCGCGCTCTGCACCGCCGCCGCGAAGGGATACTGGCCGGCCAGGCTCGACAGGTTTTTCAGCACGTTGTTGCCGGCCATTTCCGGCTCGTTGCTCAGCACCGTACCGTCGCTTTCCACGATCAGTAGCCGCGCGTGCAGCTCGGCCTCTTTCTTGGCCACCAGGTCGTTGAAGAAGCCCAGGGTAACGTCGATGGTAGCCACCCCGTAAGGCTCACCGTTCTTGCTGATGGCCATGGCGCAGTTGGTCCGCGGCTCGGGGCTGGCATCGTCCTGGTAGGCGTTCGCCCAATTGCATTGCCCGGCCGGCGCCTTAAGGCCACCGAGGTACCAGGACTGCTCGAAGTAGTTTTTCGATTCTGGCGAGTTCCAGTGCGTATTGACGATGAGCTTGCCGCTGGCATCGCGGTGATAGAACGTGCTGAATTTGGCGCGACCGGGTTCGCGTTTGTTGGGCAGGGGCCAGATGCCTCCGCCGAAGACTTTCAACTCGCCGTACTGGTTCACCATCGAAGGCAGCAAGCGGTCGATGTCGGCGCTCTCCAGCTGCGGCACGGTTTCGGTGATGACCCTCTGCTGCGCCTGTACACGGGCAAGCTCGGTCTTGATGACATCGCCAATCCGCGCAGCGGCTCCTGTGAGGGAGCGTTCATCGGTAGCGGTGAGGCTGGGCGTTACCCATAGCTCGATGCCGGCGGCGGTCAAAATCGCAATGAGTGCTACAGCGCCCACGAACGTGGCGGTGTAGCGGGCCTGTATTGTTTTTAGCATGGCTGAGGTCCCGGTGGTCGGCGCCAGATGGCGGCACAGTGAGTATCGGCCTGCTAGGAAATTTCTGAAGGGGCAGGCGCCGCACAACCTTGGGCGATCAATGCGCCCGAATCGACGATGCGAGCATATTCGCCGCCGAGTATGGCCAACGTGAGTTCGTAGACCGTTTGGGCATCCCACTGCTTGCCGTCAGGCCCCTTCACCGGCACTGCAGTGGTGGCATCGGCGGGCAGGATGATGCTGTAACCCAGGGCTTTGCCGGCACGGACGGTCGCGTCCATGCTGTTGTGAATCACCACGCCGGTCAGCACCAATTGCACGGCTTGCAGCTGCTTCAAGACCTCATCCAGCCGCGTCGCGACGAACGCACAGTTTTCGTGCTTGGTGACGACGATTTCACCGGCCACGGGTGCCACTTCCTTCTTGATGCCGTTCCACGGGCCATGGGTGTGGTAGGTGGATGCGGGGTTCGGCTCGTCGTGCTTGACATGGATAACCGGCCACCCATTGGCTCGCCAGTGGGCAAGCAGGCGCACAATCGCCGACAGGTAGCCTGGGTGGCTTTTACCGCTCCACTGCGGCTGGTCGATGGCTTGCTGAACGTCAAGAATGATCAGAGGGGTGGGGGCAGAGGGGCTGGCCATGGTCGTCGTTCATCCAGAGCGGTCGCTGTGGGCATGCGCCCAGAGTATGGGCTGAATGCGCTGGAGCATAGCGTGCCGCTGAGCGGCTTACACCCCGAACAACGCCTCGATGTCTTCGGCCTGCCAGCGCCATTCGCCTGCCTGGCCACCTTCGAGCACGCCGGCGGCCAAGGCCGCTTTTTCCCGTTGCAGTTGGGCGATCTTCTCTTCCACCGTGCCACGGGTGATGAGCTTGTAGACGAAGACGGGCTTGTTCTGGCCGATGCGGTAGGCGCGGTCGGTGGCCTGTTGCTCGGCCGCCGGGTTCCACCACGGGTCGTAGTGGATCACCGTATCGGCCGCTGTGAGGTTCAGGCCGACCCCGCCGGCCTTGAGGCTGATGAGAAACACCGGCAGCTCGCCCTTCTGGAAGGCTTTGACGGGGGCGCTGCGGTCGCGAGTGGCGCCGGTCAGCAGGGCGTAGCGAACCTGGCGCGCCTGCAGCTCGCGCTCGATCAACTCCAGCATCGAAGTGAACTGGGAGAACAGCAGAGCGCGCCGGCCTTCGCCGAGCAGGCGCTCCAGCATTTCCATGAGGCTGTCGAGCTTGCCGGAGGGGCTGCCCTCTGCCGGAGCCTGGCCCGCCAGGCGCAGGTCGCAGCACACCTGGCGCAGCTTGAGCAGCGCTTCGAGAATGACGATCTGGCTGCGCGCCATGCCCTTGCTGCGAATTTCCTCGCGGACCTTGTGATCCAGTGCCAGGCGCACGGTTTCGTAAACATCGCGCTGGGCGTCGTTGAGCTCGACCCAGTGCACGATTTCGGTTTTAGGCGGCAACTCGGTGGCCACCTGGTCTTTGGTGCGGCGCAGCAGGAAGGGGCCGATGCGGCGGTTAAGGTCGGCCAGGCGCTGATCGTCGCCGTGGCGTTCGATAGGTACCCGGTAGGTGGCGGTGAACGCCTTGGCATCGCCCAGCCAGCCGGGCATGAGAAAGTGGAACAGCGACCACAGCTCGCCCAGGTGGTTTTCCAGCGGCGTGCCGCTCAGGCATAGCCGCTGGCGTGCCTGAAAGCGCCGCGCGGCCTGGGCCGCCTTGGTATTGGCCGTTTTGATGTACTGCGCTTCGTCGAGGACCAGCAGGTGCAGTTGCAAACCGGCGATCTGCTCGATGTCCTTGGGCAGCAGGGCATAGGTTGTCAGCAGAAGGTCATAGCGGTGCAGGTCGGCGAAATGCTGCTTGCGGCCTACGCCTTGCAGCGCCAGCACCTTAAGCGAGGGCGCGAAGCGGGCGGCTTCATCGAGCCAGTTAGGCACCAGGCTGGTGGGCATCACCACCATGGCGGGGCGGTCGAGGCGGCCGGCTTGCTTCTCGCACAGCAGGTGGGCCAGCGTTTGCAGCGTTTTCCCCAGGCCCATGTCGTCGGCCAGCACGCCACCCACACCCAGTGCCCGCAGGTTCTGCATCCAGGCCAGGCCTTGAAGCTGGTAGGGCCGCAGGGTCGCTTGCAAGCCCTCGGGGGGCGCCTGGATGTCGCACGGCGGGGTGCGCAGGCGCTCGGCGAGGTCGCGCAGCTGTTCGCCGCCTTGCCATTGCAGCGGCACCCCCTCCAAAGCGCTCAGTTGAGCTGCATCGGGGGTGGCCAGGCGCAGCTTCTGTTCATGGCCTTCAAGCCGGTAGAGGTCGCCCAAGGCCGCCACCACTGGCTTGAGCCGGCCCCAGGGCAGGGCGACCTGGCGTACCCGGCCCCCCGCTGCGCTATTACCGGGCAATGGAACGAGCAACTGTTCGTCTTCTCGCCGCCGCGCCAGGCTAGCCGGGCGCAGCAGCTCAGGGTTCAGCCGCAACAGGTTGAGCAGGATCGGCAGCAGGCTCAGGCGCTGGCCATCGACTTCAATGCCCAGTTCCAGCTCGAACCAGTCGCGTTCAGGGGCGTTCTCCACCGTGGCGTACCAGTGCTGCACCGGCAACAGGTCGAACGCGAAGTTCTCTGCGTATTCGATCTGCCAACCCTGTGCGCGCAGGCGTGGCAGCTCGCTCTGCATGAAGCGCAGCCAAGCCGCGTCTCCGGCCAGCTCGTAGAGCTCGCCGGCACTTTCGGGCAGTGCCTTGCTTTGCCGGGTGGCCAACTTGAAACCGCAGTGCTGCAGCACCTCACGCAGCTGGCGTTCACGTGCTGGTTGCCTGTAAACCTGTGAACCACGCGGGGTGATACTGCCGCTGACGTACTGGCCCTCATAGCCGAACGCCAACGCTGCGCGGTGCTGCACCTGGCGCTGCATGCGGCCGTTACGCGGCTCGAAGGCGCTGAACTCGACGCTGCCCAACCACAGTCGTGGCTGGGGGGCAGGGCGGGCCGCGTTGAGAGGCTCGTCCATGGGCGCTTAGCCGGCCTTGGGGGCCAGGCGCTCTAGCAGCGCCTCGAGGGTGTTGAAGCGTTCGTCTGCGCGCTCCATCGGCACGCTGAAACGGAACAACGTTGCACCTTCGAACTTGTAGCGGTTCGGCTGGCCCTGGATCAGCTTGATCAGCACCAAGGGGTCGACAGGTGTCTGGGCGCCGAACTCGATGCGCCCGCCTTGAGGGCCTGCGTCGATCTTCACGATGCCCAACTGCTCGGCCCTGAGCTTGAGTAACGTCAGGCGCATCAGGTTCTTGGTCGGGTCGGGCAGCAGGCCGAAGCGGTCGATCATCTCCACCTGCAGGTCTTTCAGGCCCTCTTCGTCGGCGGCCGAGGCGATGCGCTTGTAAAGGATCAGCCGTGCATGCACATCGGGCAGGTAATCGTCGGGGATCAGCGCCGGCAGGCGCAGGTTGATGTCCGGCCCGCCGCCCAGCGGTTGCTCCAGGTTGGGCTGCTCGCCCTTCTGGATGGCCTTGACCGCGCGCTCGAGCATTTCCATGTAGAGCGTAAAGCCCACCGCCTGGATCTGGCCGCTCTGGCCATCGCCGAGCAGCTCGCCGGCGCCGCGGATTTCCAGGTCATTGGTGGCCAGCACGAAGCCTGCGCCAAGGTCCTGGGTGTTGGCGATCGCTTCCAGGCGTTTTTCGGCGTCCGGGGTGATGGCCTGGCGCGGCGGGGTCAGCAGGTAGGCGTAAGCCTGGTGGTGGCTGCGGCCCACGCGCCCGCGCAGTTGGTGCAGCTGGGCCAGGCCGAACTTGTCGGCGCGTTCGATGATGATGGTGTTGGCGCTGGGCACGTCGATGCCGGTTTCGATGATGGTGGAGGCCACCAGCACATTGAAGCGCTTGTGGTAGAAATCGCTCATCACCTGTTCGAGTTCACGCTCGCGCATCTGCCCGTGGCCGATGCCGATGCGTGCTTCAGGGACCAGTTCGGCGAGGTCTGCCGCGCATTTTTCGATGGTCTTCACATCGTTGTGCAGGAAGTACACCTGGCCGCCGCGTAGCAGCTCACGCAGCAGCGCCTCCTTGATGGTGCTCTTGTTCTGCTCCATCACGAAGGTGCGTACCGACAGCCGCCGCGCCGGCGGCGTTGCGATGATCGAGAGATCGCGCATGCCCGACATCGCCATGTTCAGGGTGCGCGGGATTGGCGTGGCGGTCAGGGTAAGGATGTCCACCTCGCTGCGCAGCGCCTTGAGCTGCTCCTTCTGGCGCACGCCGAAACGGTGCTCCTCGTCGATGATGGCCAGGCCCAGTTGCTTGAACTTCACATCTTCGGACAGCAGCTTGTGGGTGCCGATGACGATGTCGATCTTGCCTTCGGCCAGCTCTGCCACCGCCGCGTCGACTTCCTTGGCCGACTTGAAGCGGCTCATCACCTCTACCCGCACCGGCCAGTCGGCGAAGCGGTCGCGAAAGCTGTTGTAGTGTTGCTGGGCCAACAGGGTGGTGGGCACCAGCACGGCTACCTGGCGGCCGCTGTGCACGGCGATGAAGGCGGCGCGCATGGCCACTTCGGTCTTGCCGAAGCCCACATCGCCGCACACCAGGCGATCCATGGGCTTGGGCGCGAGCATGTCGGCGCGCACTGCCTCGATGGCGCTGTATTGGTCAGGGGTTTCCTCGAAGGCGAAGCCTGCGCTGAAGGTCTGGTAGTCCAGCGCGGGGTCGGCGAATGCATGGCCTTTGCGCGCGGCACGGCGAGCGTAGATATCCAGCAGCTCGGCGGCCACGTCGCGTACCTGTTCGGCCGCTTTGCGCTTGGCCTTCTGCCAGGCTTCGGAGCCCAGCTTGTGCAACGGCGCCAGGGCATCGTCGCTGCCGGTGTAGCGCGCGATCAGGTGCAAATTGGCCACGGGCACGTAGAGCTTGGCGTCGTCGGCATAGGCCAGGGTGAGGAACTCGGCGGCCTGGTTGTCGATCTCGAGGGTGGCCAGGCCCAGGTAGCGGCCCACACCGTGGTCGATGTGCACCACCGGGGCGCCTTCGCGCAGTTCGGTGAGGTTCTTGATCACCGCGTCGTTGCTGGCATCGTTGCGCTTGTCGCGGCGCCTGCGCTGCATCACCCGCTGGCCGAACAGAGGGCTTTCCGGCACCAGTGCAAGGGCCGGGTCGCGCAGGCACAGGCCTTCTTCCAGGGGGGCTAGGGTAATGGCAAGGCGGTCTTCGCCGCCTGCGAACTCTGCCCAGCTGTCTACGCCCTTGGGGCGCAGCTTCAGCCGCTCGAGCAGCTCCAGCAACACTTCGCGCCGGCCCGCCGACTCGGCGGTAAACAGCACGCGGCCGGGGAACTGGTCGAGAAAATTTGCCAAGGCACTCATCGGCTGGCTGGCCTTGGCCTCGATGGCGAGGTCTGGCAGCGGCTCGCAGGGCACGCAGGCCTTGGCGCCTTCGACTTCGCGCCCGGCGACCACGCGTGGCCAGGCTTTCAGGCGAGCGAAGCAGTCTTCGACCGGCAGAAACAATTCAGCCGGCGGCAATAAAGGGCGCATAGGGTCGATGCGGCGCTCCTCGAAGCGGCCGCGCACATCGCTCCAGAACTGCTCGGCTGCCTGCTCGATGCCCGGCAGGGAGATGACCTGGGTGCCTTCGGGCAGATAGTCGAACAGGGTGGCGGTGTTTTCGAAGAACAGTGGCAGGTAATACTCGATGCCGGCCGGCGTGATGCCGCTGTTGAGGTCCTGGAAGATGGGGCTTTTACGGAAGTCGACGTCGAAGCGCTCGCGAAACCGCGCCTTGAAACGGGTTACGGCGTCTTTTTGCAGCGGGAATTCCCGGGCTGGCAGCAGCCGCACCGACTCGACTTTGTCGACCGAGCGCTGGGTCTCGGGGTCGAAGGTGCGCAGGGTTTCTATCTCGTCGTCGAACAGGTCGATGCGGTAGGGCAGGCGGCTGCCCATCGGGAACAGGTCGATCAGCGCGCCGCGCACGGTGAATTCGCCGTGCTCGTAGACCGTGTCGACGTACCGATAACCGGCCGCTTCCAGGCGTGCGCGGGTCTGCTCGACATCGAGTTTCTGGCCCACGTCCAGCACCAGGCTGCTGCCCAGCAGGAACTGCGTGGGGGCCAGGCGGTGGAGTGCGGTGGTGATCGGCACTACAAGCACCCCATGGGCCAGCTCCGGCAGCCGGTAAAGGCTGGCGATGCGCTGCGAAACGATGTCCTGGTGCGGTGAGAACAGGTCGTAAGGCAGGGTTTCCCAGTCGGGGAAATGCAGCACCGGCAGGTGCGGAGCGAAGAAGCGCAACTCCTGTTCCAGGCGGTCGGCGCTCTGGCTGTCGGTGGTCAGCAGCAGGGTGAAACGCTGCGCACCGCTGGCCGCTTCGGCAATGGCCAGGGGCAGGGCGGCGCCGTGCAGGCCGCTCCAGGTCTGTTTGCCGGTGGACGCGGCGGCGGCCGCGGTGGGCAGTGGCGGAAGGCGCAATACAGGCACGGTCGGGGTGCACTCCTGGCGAACGAACGGGCTTCAAACAAAGATCGACCACTATACCGGCCAGGAGTGCCAGCTGTCAGGCCTGCACGGTGCCTGCGAACTTCCAGGGCCCTGGCGCGGTCTATGCAGCCGTCGTAAAGCGGTACGTTGCTATTCGAGAAGGGGCGCGTTCATAATGTAGCCCCGTTTTTCATCCCCTACATGTGGAAGGTTCCCCGTGACTCAGAAGCCCGACCAGTGCCTTGGTGAATGGATCGATCGTGAAGCGCTGGCGGAGGCGATGATCCCTCTGATCGGCCAGCTCTACCGCAACAACAACGTGGTGAGTTCGATCTTCGGCCGCAGCCTGATCAACCGCTCCGTGATCCAGATCCTCAAGGCCCACCGCTTCGCTCGTCACCGCCAGGCCGATGAGCACGAGCTGTCGGTGCACGAAACCTTCCCGCTGCTCAAGGCCATGAGCGAGCTGAAGCTGGGTGCGGCCTCGGTCGACCTGGGCAAGCTGGCCGAGAAGTTCAAGGCCGAAGGCAACGGCCGCAGCGCCGACCAGTTCGTGCGTGAAGAGCTGGCCGAGGTGGTTGGCAAGCAGACCACCACCCTGGGCGTGCGCAAGGGCCAGGACGTCGTGCTCTACGGTTTTGGCCGCATCGGCCGCCTGCTGGCGCGCATCCTGATCGAAAAAACCGGTGGTGGCGATGGCCTGCGCGTTCGCGCCATCGTGGTCCGCCAGGGTTCTAAAGACGACCTGGCCAAGCGTGCCAGCCTGCTGCGCCGCGATTCGGTCCACGGCACCTTCGAAGGCACCATACAGGTAGACGAAGAGCACAACACGCTCAACGTCAACGGCAACCTGATTCAGGTGATCTACGCCAAGAGCCCGGCCGAGGTCGACTACACCCAGTACGGTATCGAGAACGCGCTGATCGTCGACAACACCGGCGTATGGCGTGATGCCGACGGCCTGGCCCAGCACCTGGCCTGCCCGGGTGCCGCGCGCGTGGTGCTGACCGCACCGGGCAAGGGCAAGCTCAAGAACATCGTGCATGGCATCAACCACGGCATCATCGAAGACAGCGACCAGATCATCTCGGCCGCCTCGTGCACCACCAACGCCATCGTACCGGTGCTCAAGGCCGTGAATGACCAGTACGGCATCGTCAACGGCCACGTCGAAACCGTTCACTCCTACACCAACGACCAGAACCTGATCGACAACTTCCACAAAGGTTCGCGCCGTGGCCGTAGCGCTGCGCTGAACATGGTGATCACCGAAACCGGCGCCGCCACCGCGGCCGCCAAGGCGCTTCCAGAGCTGGCGGGCAAGCTGACCGGCAACGCCATTCGTGTACCGACGCCGAACGTGTCGATGGCCATCCTCAGTTTGAACCTGGAGAAAGCCACTACTCGTGAAGAGATCAACGAGTACCTGCGCGACGTATCGCTGCACTCGGAGCTGTCCAAGCAGATCGACTATGTCGACTCCAGCGAAGTCGTGTCCACCGACTTTGTCGGCTCGCGTTACGCGGGTGTGGTCGATGCCCAGGCCACCATCGTCAACGACAACCGCGTCAACCTCTACGTGTGGTATGACAACGAATTCGGCTACAGCTGCCAGGTAGTCCGCGTGCTCGAAGACATGGCCAAGGTCAACCCGCCAGCCTTCCCGCATTGATACACGGTTGATGCAAAGAAACGCCCCGGTCGATGACCGGGGCGTTTTCGTTTTGGCTGCCGGTGGTTGAATGCCGATGAAGGTAGCGGGTACCGGGAAGCCGTCAATGGCTGTCGGCTAGATAACTCATACGCACAAAGTATCTAGGTACTATTTTTTATATATTTTTAATGTCGAGCTTTGCTCGGTACGCTTCCTCCCGTGGCCATACGAGCCGCACCTGCACGCCTCCAATAACAACAAGCGATGCCACGGGATAAAACAATGTACAAAAGCCCCGCCTCTCTCGGCTTCACGTCGGCGGCCGCGCTCGGCCTGAGCCTTGCCTTTCCAGGCTTTGCCGAAGCGGACCTGCTCGAAGACAGCAAGGCCGAACTCGAATTTCGCAATTTCTACTTCAACAGCGACTATCGCCAGGCAGGCGCCGCCCAGTCCAAGCGTGACGAATGGGCCCAAGGCTTGCTGCTCACCTACGAGTCCGGTTTCACCGACGGCCCGGTGGGTTTTGGTGTCGATGCCATCGGGCTGTTCGGCTTGAAGCTGGATTCGGGCCCTGAGCGGCGCAACTCCGGGCTGCTGCCGGTGGGCGATGAAAAGGCGCCTGGCAATTACGGCCGTGCCGGGGTGGCTGCCAAGGCGCGCGTGGCCAAGAGCGTGCTGCGGGCCGGCACCTTGATGCCCAAGCTGCCGACCGTGCTGCCCAATGACGGCCGGTTGCTGCCGCAGACCTTCCGTGGGGCGCAGCTTACCTCCAAAGACATCACCGACCTGACGCTCAATCTGGGGCGGCTGACCCGTAATACCGAGCGCAACGACAGCGGCCACGAGCTCATCGAGGTGGAGGGCAAGGGCATCCGTGGCGGCCAGGCCAGCGACCGCTTCGATTTTGCCAGCGCCAGCTACAACTGGACCAAAGGGCTTACCACCGCCTACCACTACGGTGCCCTGGAGAACAATTACCAGCAGCATATCGTCACGCTGCTGCACAACGTCACACTGGCGCCAGGGCAGTCGCTCAAGAGCGACCTGCGTTATGCCCGCTCGCT
This sequence comes from Pseudomonas sp. URIL14HWK12:I12, assembly GCF_003097135.1. Taxonomy (GTDB): domain Bacteria; phylum Pseudomonadota; class Gammaproteobacteria; order Pseudomonadales; family Pseudomonadaceae; genus Aquipseudomonas. The sequence goes on along the minus strand of NZ_QEQL01000001.1, from coordinate 1,076,461 downwards.
CAAGGACGGCAACACCAATATCGACAACACGGCGATCGGCGCGCGCTTCACCTACACCCTCCAAAGCCACAGCTTTGGTGTGGCCTATCAGAAAATGAAGGGTGTAACAGGCTTTGCGCATTTGGCCGGTACCGACTCCTTTCTCGTCAACTACGTGATGATTTCGCCGGACTTCGCCAACCCGCAGGAGCGCTCCTGGCAGGCCCGCTACGACTATGACTTCGCCGCCCTGGGCGTGCCTGGGCTCAGCTTCATGACCCGCTACCTGCAAGGCGACCATTTTGCGCGGGGCAACAAAGAGGGCACGGAGTGGGAGCGCAATACAGACCTTGCCTATGTGTTCCAAAGCGGCCCATTGAAGAACCTCGAGCTCAAATGGCGTAACGGCACCTACCGCAGCAACGGCGGTAACAACATCGACCAGAACCGCGTGATCGTCAGCTACACGCTGCCGTTGCTGTGAGATGCACCTGCGCCGGCAACTTCCCACCCGCTCAACTTGCGGCAAGCGCCGCCCGGAGCCTGAAATGCCTGTCAAAAAGAACCTGATCCACCTGGCCGTGGTGTGCGCCCTGTTCCACAGCCACCTTGCCCTGGCGGCCAATACCGCAGACCTGCCGTGCAAGACCACCGAGCAGTGCGCTGCCCAAGCGGCGAAGATCGGTGCCACCGTCGACAAGCCCAAGGCCAAGGGCAACGCGGCCGACAGCCAGTTCGCCTGGTTGAATCGAATCAACAAGGCTTCGATCGTCATGCTCACTGAAGAGGGCATCGTCAAACCCGAGATGGGCCAGAAGATCGCCACGGGGGTGCGTTATGCCATCGAACAAGGTGACCAGCCCAACGGCAAGCGGCCCAGTGACGTGTTGCAGCTCGAAGAAATCATGATCGAGAAGATCGGCCCCGAAGCTTCGCTTATTCACTCTGGCCGCAGCCGCCAGGACATGCTCGCCACCTACCGCCTGGCGACGTTGCGCTCCGATGTACTGGCCTATGCCCAGGCGCTGAATGCAACCCGCGAACGCTTGCTGGCAATGGCCGACAAAAATATCGATACCCTGGTGCCGGCCTACACCAACGGCGTGCAGGCCATGCCGATCACCTACGCCCACTACCTGCTGGCCTTCGAGGCTTCTTTCGACCGTGACGGGCAGCGCATTCGCGAGCTGTACCAGCGGCTTAACCAGAGCCCGATGGGCACCGCGGTACTGGCCAACTCGGCCTACCCGCTGAACCGGGAGCGTATGGCTGAGTTGCTGGGTTTCGATGGCGTGCGGGAGAACTCCCTGGATTCAAGCCAGGTATCGACTTACGACATTCCCATCGAGGCCGCAGATATTGCGTCGTCTTCGGCCATCCGGGTGGGCGCACTGATCGGCGATATCCATACGCAATACCACCAGATTCGCCCCTGGCTGCTGCTCGACGAAGAAAAGACCTACACAAGCAGCGCCATGCCCCAGAAGCGCAACCCCGGCCTGTTGATGCGGGCCCGTGAAAAAGCGTCCGACGTGGTGGGGTTGGCCCAGGCAGTGACCGTGCGTGCGCACAACGTGACCACCGGCATGACTGACTACAAGTTCGCGTTCGATTCGCTCGGGGTGTTCGATTCCGCCAAGGACATGTTCGCTGCGACCGATGCGGTATTCGATGCACTCCAGATCAACCCGCAACGGGCCCGCGAAGAGCTGGAGAACGAATGGACCACCTCCATGGAACTGGCCGATACGCTTGAGCGCACACACAAAGTGCCGTTTCGCATTGGCCACAGCTTCGCCTCGTTGATCGTCGAGCAGGCGCGTGACCAAGGCCTGACACCCAAGACGTTCCCCTACGCCGATGCCCAGAAGCTCTACACCCAAGCGGCCGACAAGTACCAGTGGAAGCCCAACAGCTTGCCGTTGGACGAAGCGGCTTTCCGCGCCTCGCTGTCGCCGGAGAACATGGTCAAGACCCGCAAAGGCACGGGTGGGCCACAACCTGAGGAGGTCAAGCGCATGCTGGCCGAGGCACACCAGCACCTTGAAGCCGACCAGAGCTGGCTGCGCGAGCGCCGCCAGAAGCTGGCCCAGGCTGAAGGCAAGCTGGACCAAGCGTTCGGTAAGCTGCTACCGACCAAGGGCTAGCGGGCAGGAGCGCATCGCCCACGGGCGATGCGTTCACGACGGTACTGATTCGTCGCGGCGGGTCGCCGGCTGTGCGGCGTGCTGCCAGCGCGCGATGGCCAGGCAGGCCACGCAGTTGCCCAGCACGTTGGTGAGCACCCGGCACTTCATCAGGCGTTCCACGCCCAGCAGCAAGGCGGCGTTGTCTGCCGGAACGATGTGCAGCAGGTTCAGCGTGACCAGCAGGGTGAAGAAAGCCGAACCCGCCATGCTGGTAGACCCCAGCGAAGTCATCAACGCCACGACCAGCAACGTGAGCAGGTCGGTGGCCGTAAGCTCGATACCTGCCATTTGTGCCAGAAACAGCACGGCGATGATCAGGTAAAGGTTGGAGCCGCAGAGGTTGAAGCTGTAGCCGGTGGTCAGCACCAGCCTGACTACCGCCCGGTCGCAACCCAGCGCCTGGAGCTTTTCGACCAGGCCCGCAAGTGCGGCGACCGATGAGCCAGTGAAGGTCACCAGCGCCAGTTCCGCTTTCACGTGCCTGATCAGCGCCCACAAAGAGGTGCCTGAGGCCTGGGCGGCCGGAGCGAGGATCAGCAGGATGAAGGCGGCGCAGGCCAAATACATCACCCCAAGGAATTCGAGCAGCGGCAGCATCGAGGTAGGGCCGAATTTGCCGAGGGTGTACGCCATGGCACCGAAGGCGGCTAGCGGCGTCAGGCGCAACAACATGCGCAAACCGCGAAACGTCAGTGCTGTGGCGCGCTCCAGCAGCGCGTGCAGGCGCCGCGCACAGGTGAGGTTGATCAGCGCACCGGTGGCCAAGCCTGCCAGCATGATCTGCAGGATGGGATTGTGAAGCAGTGCCTGGCTCAGCAGCACGGTGGTGCCTGACCAAGTGAAACCGGCCGGCTTCAGTGCCAGGCTCGGCTGCGCCAAAGCCACAGTACCTGCACCGGGCTGAGCCAACTCCGCGACCACGCAACCCAGGCCCAGCGAGAGCACCGCCAGGCCTTGAAAGCACACCAGCACCTTGCCGGCCAGGCCGCGCTGGCGCAGTGCCAAGCCGGCCATGCCAGCGGCGGTCAGCAGGAACATCATCAACGGCATCAGCCAGCCGATCAGGCGGATGAAAGCATCCGACAGTGGCTTCATGTTCACCGCAAGCGCCGGATCGAGCACGCCTAGCAGCGCCCCGCACAGGGTGGCCAAGAGCAACTGCAAGGTGGGGCTGCCTGAAAGCCGTGCGAGCATCGACGTTCCGCTGATGTTGTGGTTATTGTGCGGCCATCTTAAAACCTTGTTGCAGGATTGTTCACCATGGAGCTGCGTCATCTGCGTTATTTCGTGATGGTGGCCGAGGAGCGGCATTTCACCCGGGCTGCTGCACGGCTCAATATCCAGCAGCCGCCCTTGAGCCAGCAGATCCGCGCGCTGGAAGACGAACTGGGCTTCAAGCTGTTCAAGCGCCACCCCAAGGGCGTGGACCTGACGGCGGGCGGTGAGGTGTTCCTCAATGAGGCGCGCGGGATCCTCGCCCGTGTGGAAGAGGGCGCGCGGAAGGCGGCGCGCGCCGCCCAAGGCATCGAAGGCCAGTTGGCCGTGGGGTTGACCAGCTCTGCAGCGGCCCACCCGTTGATCCCGCGAATCATCCGTGCGTACCGTGAGCGCTTTGCGGGGGTGGCGGTCTCGCTCAGGGAAGGCAGCGCGCAAGCGCTCACCGACGCTGCCATTGAGGGCACGGTGGAGGTGGGCATCCTGCGGGCCCCGGTGAGCCAACACCCTGGCATCGAGTTCCACCGTTTGCTCAATGAAGAAATGCTGCTGACCCTGCCGCTGGGCCACCGGTTGATCGACGGGTACGCGCCCGGTGAAGACGCTCCGGCGATTTCGCTGAAGGCCCTGGCCGAGGAGGATTTCATTCTGGTGCGCAGGCCCGGTGCGCCGGGTATGTACGCCAATTTGATCAAGGCATGCCAGCACGCTGGCTTCAACCCGCGGATCGCCTTCGAGGTGGAGCGCATGCTGACCAACGTCAGCCTGGTCGCGGCGGGGGCGGGGGTGTCCATCGTGCCCGCCTCGATGCGGGATGTGCACAAAGGCAGCGTCGTGTACTGCCCCATTGCCGATGCACGGCCACGGCTGCAGGCTCCAATCACGCTGGTGTGCCGTGGCTTCAACCAGTTGCCGCCGCTGCGCAATTTCATTGCATTGGCAAGGGAGTTGTGTGGCCGGCGCTGGCCGGTAGATGTTGCGGCCCGCAAAAGCACCACTGCCAGGCAGCGAAGCTGACTGGCAGTGGTGTTATCGGCCGCTTGTGAGGCTTATGCGTTGGCAGGGTCGCTCATGCGCAGCTGGTGGCGGTTGCCGCGGAACAGCACCAGGGTCGCGATCAACCCCATCACCGCGGCACCGCTGAGCCACAGGCCCGGTGCTGCATCGTTGGCCAGGGTGTGGATCAGCCAGGTGCAGGCCGCTGGGGTGAACCCACCGAAGGTTGCCGTCGCCAGGCTGTAGGCCAGCGAGAAGCCGGTGGTGCGCACGTCACGCGGCATCACCTCGGTCAGTGCTACTACCATCGCGCCGTTGTAGGAACCATAGAGGAACGACAGCCACAGCTCGACCATCAACAAGTGGCCGAAGCTCGGCGAGCTGGTCAGCCAGGACAACAGCGGGTAGGCGGTCAGGATCGCCAGGATGGTAGTGGTCAACAGCAGCGGCTTGCGGCCGATGCGGTCGGACACCGCACCCATCACAGGCAGCCAGATGAAGTTGGAGATACCCACGCACACGGTCACCAGCAGCGCGTCCAGGTCGGTCAGGTGGAGCACGGTCTTGCCGAAGGTCGGGGTATAGGCAGTGATCAGGTAGAACGACACGGTGGTCATCACGACCATGGCCATCCCGGCGATCACCAGGCCGAAGTTCTGGCCGATCGACCGCATCACTTGCGAGAAGCTTGGGCGATGGGTACGCGCTTCGAACTCTGGCGTTTCTTCCAGCGAACGGCGAATGATGAAAATCGCCGGGACGATGGCGCAGCCGACCAAAAACGGTACACGCCAGCCCCAATGGGTCATGTCTTCGGGGGTGAGCCAGTGATTCAGCGCCACGCCCAGCAGGCCGGCGAACACCACGGCCACTTGTTGGCTGGCCGACTGCCAGCTGACGAAGAAACCTTTGCGGCCCGGCGTGGCGATCTCCGAGAGGTAAACCGACACACCGCCCAGCTCTACGCCCGCGGAGAAGCCCTGGAGCAAGCGGCCAAACAGCACCAACAGCGGTGCAGCGACGCCCAAGGTCGCATACCCGGGTACCAGCGCGATCAGCAACGTACCGGCAGCCATCATCGCCAGTGTCACGATCAGGCCTTGGCGGCGGCCATGCTTGTCGATGTAGGCCCCGAGAAAGATCGCACCCAGCGGGCGCATGAGAAAGCCAGCCCCGAAGGTGGCCAGTGAAAGCATCAGCGAGGCGAATGCATCGTCGGAGGGGAAGAACGCCTTGGCAATGGCGGTGGCGTAGTAGCCATACACCATGAAGTCGAACATTTCGAGGAAGTTGCCGCTGACAACGCGAAAGATCGCTTTGCCCTTGCCGGTGGTAGAGGCCATGAATGCACCTTGTTTGTAGTTATTTGGCAGGCTCGGATCCCTGAACCAGACGGCCCGATAGGCCGGTGCGCGTTTACGCGCGTTTGCGACGGCGCGTTTGCGACAACGCTGATCGACGGTAATTGTAACGATATGTGTATAGCGCTCGACGAGCAAGCGCAATCCGTTCGGCGGTGCTCTGCCATGAGGCCTGAAGCACAATCCCGTGGCGTGTTGTCGCAGGTAGAAATGGCATTTCTGTCGACCAAGGGTTAATGTGCGCGTCAATCGCTGTTCATTAAAATGCACAAGCCAGCTTTAATTGAATGCCGCCCGTGGCATGTGAAGCCCGGCGCAAACCGCGCGCCAGGGCCTGTTCTGAGGAGTACGCATGGCTGTCTATAACTACGACGTAGTGGTGCTGGGTTCAGGCCCGGCAGGTGAGGGCGCGGCCATGAACGCCGCCAAGGCCGGGCGCAAGGTCGCCATGGTCGACAGCCGCCGCCAGGTCGGCGGCAACTGCACCCACCTGGGTACCATTCCGTCCAAGGCGTTGCGCCATTCGGTCAAGCAGATCATCCAGTTCAACACCAACCCGATGTTCCGCGCCATCGGCGAGCCTCGCTGGTTCTCGTTTCCCGATGTGCTGCGCAGCGCCGAGCGGGTGATCGCCAAGCAGGTGGCCTCGCGTACCAGCTACTATGCGCGCAACCGGGTCGATGTGTTCTTCGGCACCGGCAGCTTCGAGGACGAGCAGACCGTCAGCGTGGTCTGCGCCAACGGCGCGCAGGAGCGCCTGGTTGCCAACCAGATCGTCATCGCCACCGGCTCGCGCCCTTATCGCCCCGTCGATATCGACTTCACACACGACCGCATCTACGACAGCGATACCATCCTTGGCCTGACTCACACTCCACGCAAGATCATCATCTATGGCGCCGGGGTGATCGGCTGCGAATACGCCTCGATCTTCAGCGGCCTTGGCGTGCTGGTGGAGCTGGTCGACACCCGTGACCAGTTGCTCAGCTTCCTGGATTCGGAAATCTCCCAGGCCCTGAGCTACCACTTCAGCAACAACAACGTGATGGTGCGCCACACCGAGGAGTACGAGCGGGTCGAGGGCATGGAGCACGGCGTGGTGCTGCACCTGAAATCCGGCAAGAAGATCAAGGGCGATGCCTTGCTCTGGTGTAACGGCCGCACCGGCAATACCGACCGCCTCGGCCTTGAGAACATCGGCGTGAAGACCAACAGCCGCGGCCAGATCGACGTCGACGAGGCTTACCGCACCAGTGTCCCGAACATTTACGGGGCTGGCGATGTGATCGGCTGGCCGAGCCTGGCCAGTGCGGCGTACGACCAGGGCCGCTCGGCCTCGGGTAGCATTGTAGAGAACGGCAGCTGGCGTTTCGTCAACGATGTGCCGACCGGCATCTACACCATCCCGGAGATCAGTTCGCTGGGCAAGAACGAGAGTGAGCTGACCCAGGCCAAAGTGCCCTACGAAGTGGGCAAGGCGTTCTTCAAGGGTATGGCGCGCGCGCAGATCTCCGATGAGCCGGTGGGCATGCTGAAGATCCTCTTCCACCGCGAAACCCTGGAGGTGCTTGGCGTGCACTGCTTCGGCGACCAGGCATCGGAGATCGTGCACATCGGCCAGGCGATCATGAACCAGCCGGGTGAGCAGAACACGCTCAAGTACTTCGTCAACACGACCTTCAACTACCCGACCATGGCCGAAGCCTATCGGGTGGCCGCATACGACGGGCTCAACCGGCTTTTTTGAGCGGCTCCGGCTGGCGGCCTGAGCCAGCCGGAGAGGGGCCCCTCAGCGATTCCCGAGGGTGGCGCTGGCCAAACCGGGAAAGTCTGTGATCAGGCTGTCTGCGCCGAAATCGGCGAGCCGGCGCATCAGCGCTGGCTCGTTCACGGTCCACACCGACACATGCAGCCCCTGGCGCTGGGCCTTGTGCAGGCGCTCTGGCGTGCACAGCGTCCAGTTCAATGCCAACAGCTCGCAGCCGTAGCTTTGGGCGACTTTCAAAGGGTCGAGCCACGCGTATTCGGCGACCAGGCCGCGGCTGATGTCCGGCACCAGCTCCTGGGCCGCGCGCAAGACCACACGCGAGCTTGAGGTGATGGTCACTTTGCCCAGCAGGCCGTGGCGCTGGGCCATTTCGCGAATCGCCAGCACGGTGGTGGTAGCCCGCACCCGAGACGCACTTTTGACTTCCAACTGCCAATGCTCGAATGGGCAGGCCTCGAACAGCTGCTCAAGCGTCGGGATCGGGCAGGGGCTGCGCCAGCCTGGCCCGCCTTTGCGTGCGTCCATCGTGTTCAGCTCGGCGGCGGTGTAGGCGGCCACTTTGCCGCGGCGTTCTGTGGTGCGCTGCAGCGTCGGGTCGTGGATTACCATCAGTTCGCCGTCGCGCGACAGATGCAGGTCGAGCTCGCAGCGCGTTACGCCGTGGCTCAGGCACTGCTGGAAGCTGGCGAGGGTATTCTCAGGGGCTTCGCCTTTGGCGCCCCGGTGGCCGTAGAGAAGGGTCACGATCAGTCCTTGTCGCGGGAGGGAAGGGCAGCGCTCAAGAGGTGGCCTGAAGCGCCTGGGTCTCGTTGAGCTTTCTACGCTCGGCGGCCTGATGCTGCAAGACATAGCGCGCCAGTAATTGGCGCTGTGCATCGGTAGAGTTCTCGAACTCGACGCCCACATCGAAGCTTCCTGCGGCATTGGCGTCGCAGCGCACCACGCGGGCGCGCAACATGACCCCCAGTGCCTGGGGCATCAACGCCATCCTGACATCCAGCGTGCTGGCTTCGGCCAAGGGCCGCGGGTAGCTGAATTCCAGGCCCGCTTCCGACAGCACTACCGGTTGAGGTTCGCCGATGCTGCCCAGTATCGATTGCGCCATCACTTGGGTGAGCAGGTCGATACGTTTGTTCTGCGCGCGCAGGAAGGCGGCCAGCGCACGGTTGCCTTCGCCGACCTGGCGCAGCAGGTGTTGCGATTCGAAGTCCGACAGGTGCAGCTCGCACAGCATGGCGAACAGCGGCGCCTGGCGCGAAGCCTCTTCGGCCGAAGGAGTTAAACCTGTTTCATGGGGGGTGATTTCCAGTGCGACCCGGTCACTGATGCGGTAGTATTCGCGGCGTTCCGCGTCGTCTGTCGTCTGCATGGCGAACCCAATCTGGCAGTGATGGTCCGAGTGTAAGATCGCGCGGGCAGCCACGCCACACGGGCGACCTCTACCACTGCGAACAAGCCCTTACATGTTCAGACCTCTTTTCGTTTACATCGGCGCTCGCTACACCCGCGCCAAGCGTCGCAACCACTTCGTGTCGTTCATTTCCCTGACTTCCATGATCGGCCTCGCCCTGGGCGTGGTGGTCATGATCGTCGTGCTGTCGGTGATGAACGGCTTCGATCGCGAAATGCGTACCCGCGTGCTTGGCATGGTCCCGCACGCCACCATCGAATCTCCTACGCCCATCGACGACTGGCAGGCCCTGGCGAACAAGGTGCAGGCCAATCCGCAGGTGGCTGCGGTGGCGCCCTTCACCCAGATGCAGGGCCTGCTCACCCACGACGGGCAGGTACAGAAAGTGCTGCTCAACGGTATAGAGCCTGGCCTGGAAGATAAGGTTTCGATCATCGATGCCTTTATTCGCGAGGGTAAGCTGAGCGATCTGGCCCCAGGGGAGTTCGGCATCATGATCGGTGACAAGGCCGCCAGCAAGCTGGGGGTCAAGGTGGGTGACAAGGTCACCTTCGTCGCTCCGGAGGTGGCGATCACCCCAGCCGGTGTGTTCCCGCGCATGAAACGCTTTACCGTCACCGGCATCTTCCACGTCGGGGCCGGCGAGATCGACGGCTACCTGGGCGTCACCAACCTCGAAGACCTGGGCCGCCTCCATCGCTGGAAGCCTGGCCAGGTGCAGGGTATCCGCCTGAAGTTCGACGACCTGTTCCAGGCCCCCAGGCTGGCGTCGAAGCTGGCCTCGCAGCTGCAGGGCGACTACTACGCCCGCGACTGGACCCGCACCCACGGCAACCTCTACCAGGCCATCCGCATGGAGAAGAACATGATCGGCCTGCTGTTGCTGCTGATCGTGGCGGTGGCGGCGTTCAACATCATTTCGACCCTGGTGATGGTGGTCAACGACAAGCGCGGCGACATTGCCATCCTGCGCACACTGGGCATGACGCCCCGGCAGATAATGGGCGTGTTCATGGTGCAGGGCACGGTGATCGGCGTGGTGGGCGTGGCTGCAGGGGCCGTGCTGGGCATTCTCGCCGCGCTCAACGTCAGCAGCGCCATTGCCGGCCTCGAGCACCTGATCGGGCATAAATTCCTCAACCCGGACGTCTACTTCATCGACTACATCCCTTCGCAAGTCATGGCCCAGGATGTCTACCTGGTCTGTGGCGCGGCGTTGGTGCTGAGTTTCTTCGCCACCCTCTACCCGGCCTGGCGCGCAGCGCGCACGCAACCGGCAGAGGCGCTTCGCTATGAGTGAGCCACGCATGAACGATAAAGCCGTGCTGAGTTGCCGCAACCTGGGCAAATCCTACGACGAGGGCCCGGCGTCGGTGACGGTGCTGCACAACCTGCAACTGGAGCTGCGTGCCGGCGAGCGAGTGGCCATCGTCGGCAGCTCCGGCTCGGGCAAAAGTACCTTGCTGAACCTGCTGGGCGGCCTCGATACCCCCACCCGCGGGAGCGTCTGGCTGGCGGGCGAGGAGCTCTCGGCACTGAACGAGCGCGACCGTGGCCTGCTGCGTAACCGCGCCTTGGGCTTCGTGTACCAGTTTCATCATCTGTTGCCCGAATTCACCGCGCTGGAAAACGTCTGCATGCCGCTTTTGATCGGCAAGGTGGCCATTCCCGAAGCCCGCCAGCGCGCCACGGCGCTGCTGGAGCGAGTAGGCCTGGGCCATCGCCTGGCGCACAAGCCGGCGGAGCTTTCCGGCGGCGAGCGCCAGCGTGTGGCGATCGCCCGCGCCTTGGTGAACCGCCCTGGGCTGGTGATGCTCGATGAGCCCACCGGGAACCTCGACCAGCACACTGCCCAAGGTATCCAGGAGTTGATGCTGGAACTGAGCCAGTCGCTGCAAACCGCCTTCCTGGTCGTTACCCACGATCCGGCGCTGGCGGGGCAAATGGACCGCACGCTCAAGCTTGACGACGGCCACCTGGTCCCGCTCTGATCCCGAGGCATTCATGTTCAGACCCTTGATCTTCTTCATCGGCGCTCGCTATACCCGCGCCAAGCGGCGCAACCACTTCATCTCGTTCATTTCCATGACTTCGATGATCGGCTTGGCGCTGGGCGTGCTCGCGATGATCGTGGTGCTGTCGGTCATGAACGGCTTTCAGCGCGAAATGAGTTCACGCATCCTCGGCATGGTGCCTCACGCCACGGTGGGGGCGACCACGCCGCTCGACGACTGGAAACCGGTGGCCGCCGCCGCGTTGAAGAACCCTGAAGTGCAGGCAGCGGTGCCATTCACCCAGCTCGACGGCATGTTTTCCTACAAAGGCGCGATGCAGCCGATCCAGGTCAGCGGCATCGAGCCCGGTGAGGAGAGCAAGGTATCGATCGCCGCGTCGCACATCGTCGCCGGCGATCTGCAAGCGCTCAAGCCGGGCGAGTTCGGCGTGGTCATCGGTGACATCACCGCCCGGCGCTTTCGCCTGGCACCGGGCGACAACATCACCCTGATCGTGCCAGAGGTCAGCAGTGCGCCCGGTGGCATCACCCCGCGGCTGCAGCGCCTGACCGTGGTAGGCATCTTCCGGGTGGGCGCCGAGCTAGACAGCACCCTGGCCCTGATCAACGTGCAGGATGCCGCCAGCCTTCAGCACTGGGCGCCGAACCAGGTGCAGAGCGTACGGCTCAAAGTGCGCGACCTGTGGATGGCGCCGGAGGTGGCCAAACAAGTGGCCCAAGGGCTGGGCCCCCAATACCGCCCAGACGACTGGACGCACACCCAAGGCAGCCTGTTCGCCGCCATGAAGATGGAAAAGACCATGATCGGCCTGCTGTTGCTGATGATCGTCGCAGTGGCGGCGTTCAACATCATCGCCACGCTGGTGATGGTGGTGAACGACAAAGGCACTGACATCGCCATCCTGCGCACTATCGGCGCCACGCCCCGGCAGATCCTGGGGATCTTCGTGGTGCAGGGCTCTCTGATCGGAGTTGTCGGCACGCTGGTCGGCGGTGTGCTCGGAGTGGTTGCCGCGCTCAATGTCAGCCAGATCGTCGGCTGGCTCGAGCGGGTGAGCGGGCAGCACATCTTTACCTCCGACGTGTATTTCATCAGCAACTTGCCTTCCGAGCTGCAATGGAGCGATGTGGGCATGATCTGCTTTGCGGGGCTGGTGATGAGCTTTCTGGCAACCTTGTACCCGGCCTGGCGTGCCGCACAGGTAGAGCCTGCCCAGGCGCTGCGTTACGAGTGAGGCGGCAAGCGGAGCTCGAAGCGGGCGCCGCCTGCCCAGGGCACGCACTCGAGCTCGCCACCGTGAGCACGCAGAATCGAGCGTGCGATCGCCAACCCCAGGCCCGCATGCTCGGCGCCGCCCTCGTTGCGGGCGGTGTCGGCACGGTAAAACCGGTCGAACACCCGGTGGCAGTGCTCAGGTGAGATCGGCGCGCCGCTGTTACTCACGCTCATCCGCCCGTCTGCCACATCCACTACGATGCTTCCGCCTTCAGGGGTGAAACGCAGGGCATTGTCCAGCAGGTTCGACAATGCGCGGCGCAACAGCATGCGGTCCGCCCGCGCTTGGCCATGGCCCGTTCGGCGCAGTTGCACACCGGCGTCCTCAGCCAGCAGCGCGTAATACTCGACCAAGGCATCGGCTTCCGCTTCCAGGGCCAGCGGCTCGGCTTGAGTGGGCAACAAGCCGTTGTCTGCCTTGGCCAGCAACAGCATGTCGTTGACCAGTTGCGCCAGGTGCTGCAACTCCTCGAGGTTGCCATGCAGCGCCTCACGGTACTCGGCCAGCGCCCTTGGCTGGCTAAGGGTCACCTGGGTGTGGGTAAGCAGGTTGGATAGGGGCGTGCGCAGCTCATGGGCGATGTCGGCACTGAAGCCCGACAGCCGCTCGAAGGCGCCTTCCAGGCGCCCCAGCATGGCGTTGAAGGCACTGGCGACTTCGGCGAGCTCTGCCGGCAAGGCGTGCTCGGGCAGGCGCGTGGTCAGCGACTGCGCTGAAACCCCAGCCGCCACTTCGCCCATGCGCCGCAGCGGGCGCAGCCCCCGCCGTGCGGCCCACGCGCCGAGCAGGGCGGTCGCCAGCGCGGAGAGCGCCATGGTCAACCAGATCAATTGCTGTACCCGTGCCAAGAAGTGTTGGTGGTGGGTGATGTCGAGCCACAACTGGGCTGTGGCGCCGTCAGTGCCCACGGGCTGCTGCAGCACCCGATAGTCGACGCCGTCGCTCTGCACCCGCTGCAACCTGATCGAGGGCGCAGCCTCGGGAAGGTCGGGCCGGTCATCGAACCAATGCTCGCCGCTGGGGCCTAGAACTCGCAGGCTGAGGTCGCCCTGATGGCCCAACGCGGCTTGCAGGCGCGAGCGGGATTGCACCAGCGTGCCTGAATGCGTGCCCGACAGCACCGGTTCAAGTGCTTGGAGCCGGCTGCTGAGCAGTTGCTCGTCCAGTTCGAGAAAGTGCGTTTCGCTGGCCCGGGTGAACAACACGCCGGCCAGCAACGACACCGATGCCGTACAGGCCGCAAACAGCAATCCCAACCGGTTGCTCAGGGGCTGGCGCATCACTGGCCTCGGGCTTCGAGTACATAACCCATGCCCCGAACGGTGTGGATAAGCCGTTCGGGAAAGGCGTCGTCGACTTTGGCGCGCAAGCGGCGGATGGCGACCTCGATCACGTTGCTGTCGCTGTCGAAATTCATGTCCCAGACCTGTGAAGCGATCAGCGATTTGGGCAGCACCTCACCCTGGCGACGCAGCAGTAATTCCAGCAGCGCGAACTCGCGGGCGGTGAGGTCCAGCCGTTGGCCGGCGCGCTCGGCACGGCGGCGCAGGCGGTCCAGGCGAAGGTCGGCTGCTGCCAGCAGGGTCTCTTGCGCGGGTGCAGCGCCCCGGCGCAGGAGGGTGCGCACCCGTGCCAGCAGCTCGGAAAACGCAAAGGGCTTGACCAGGTAGTCGTCGGCGCCCAGCTCCAAACCCTGCACGCGGTCGGCGACGGCATCGCGGGCGGTGAGGAACAGCACAGGCGTGGCCAGGCCTGCGGCGCGTACGCTTTTGACGATGTCCCAACCGCTTCGGCCAGGCAGCATCACATCCAGGATCAGCAGCGCATGCTCACCCGACAGCGCCAGCTGCTCGCCCCCCAGGCCTTCGTTGGCCCATTCCACGGTGAAGCCGGCCTCGGACAAGCCCTGGCGCAGGTAATGGCCGGTGCGGGCCTGGTCTTCGACGAGCAGCAGTTTCATGGGGATGTCCGTTGGGTCACGCGGGCCTATTCTACCTACGCCGGGGCGGTACAATAGCCGGGTTTTTTCAATCAGGTTTTCTCATGCACGCCGAACACTCCCCGCTGGGCAAGGCCAGCGAATACATCGCGGTCTATACCCCCAGCCTGCTTTTCCCCATCCCTCGCGCGGGCAAATGGGCCGAGCTGGGCCTGACTGCCAGCACCTTGCCGTATCAGGGCGTGGATTACTGGAACTGTTACGAGCTCTCTTGGCTGCTGCCTTCAGGCAAGCCGGTGGTAGCCGTCGGTGAGTTCGCGATTCCGGCCGACTCCCCGAATATCATCGAATCCAAGTCATTCAAGCTGTATCTGAACTCCCTGAATCAAACCCCCTTCAACGATTGGGCTGCCGTGCAGCAGTGCCTGGAGCGGGATTTGTCCGCGGCTGCCGGTGCGCCCGTGCAGGTTCGCCTGAAAACACTGGCGCAGGCCCAGGCTGAAGGGGTAATGCAACTGCCCGGCCAGTGCATCGATGACCTCGATGTGCAGATCGACCGCTACGCCGAGCCTGGCATGGGCTTGTTGGAGGCTGGGGCGGGGCAGAGTGAAACCATCCTGCACAGCCACTTGCTCAAATCCAACTGCCCGGTAACTGGCCAGCCGGATTGGGGTTCGGTGGTGGTCGACTACAAGGGTAAAACCCTCGAGCCTGCCAGCCTGCTGCGCTACCTGGTGAGCTTTCGCCAGCACTCGGATTTCCATGAGCAATGCGTGGAGCGGGTCTTCGTTGACCTGGCCAAGCTGCTGGCGCCTGAACGGCTAACGGTTTACGCACGCTACGTACGCCGCGGCGGGCTGGACATCAACCCCTACCGCAGCACCCACGCGTTGCAGGTGACCAACGCGCGGCTAGCGCGGCAGTAGCAGGGTTATACGCCAATGTTGCCAAGGTGTTGCACGATATTGCGCAGCACCCCGGCAACCCTGGGGTACTCCACTTCCAGCCGCTCAACCGCCAGGTTCAGCCCGTCGGTTAGGCTGTCGGGTTGCTGGGTGGCGTTTTCCAACTCGATACGGGCTTCGACCTGCGCCATCAGTTCGTGAAGGTGCTCACGCTCCTCCAGCGACAGCGGCGGGTGCTGTTCCAGTTCATCGCGCAAGGCCGTCAGTTGGGCTTGCAGTTCGCGCACAGGCATAACGTTTTCTCCTTCAAAAGCAGGCACATCCATGGACCGCGCCGCTGCCCGAAAGGTTCTGGCAAGTGCCGCGGCTCAACCCCTATACTAGGCCGGTTTTTACGCCGCCACCCGGCCTTGGGCCGCTTCGAGGAGAGAGTTCATGCGCAACGACCGCGCGCGCCACTTCGCCCATTGGGGCTGTGCATGCCTGGCCATGGGCCTTGCCCTGGCACCGCTGGCTGCCCAGGCCGCCGATAGCGACCCCTGGGAAGGCGTGAACCGCGCCGTGTTCCGTTTCAACGACACGGTCGACGCCTGGACCCTCAAGCCGCTCGCCAAGGGCTACCAGTACGTCACCCCGCAGTTTCTGCAGGATGGCGTGCACAACATGTTCAGCAACGTCGGCGACGTCACCAACCTGGCCAACAACCTGCTGCAGGCCAAGCCTGCCGCTGCCGGCAAGGACGTCGCCCGGTTGATCTTCAATACCACTTTCGGGCTCGCGGGCTTTTTCGATGTAGGTACGAAGATGGGGCTGCAGCGCAGCGACGAGGATTTCGGGCAGACCCTGGGTTATTGGGGTGTTCCGTCGGGCCCTTACGTAATGCTCCCGCTGCTGGGGCCCAGCACCGTGCGTGATGCGTTCGGCAAATACCCCGACACCTACACCTATCCCTACCGCTACATCGATCACGTGCCCACCCGCAACACGATTTTCGGTATAGGCATGGTCGACACCCGCGCCAGCCTGCTTCCGGCCGAAAAGCTGATCAGCGGCGACAAGTACACCTTCCTGCGCAATGCCTACTTGCAGAACCGGGAGTTCAAGGTCAAGGACGGCCAGGTCGAAGACGACTTCTGACCGGTGGCCCTGCCGCAAACCCAAAGGAGGCTGGCGGCAGGGCGGGGTCAGGCGATCTTGATGCCGTCCATCTCGCGGATACGCAGCCCGAGCAGCCATTGGCCGGGTTGCTGGGACTGATCGGCCCGGATCACCTCGCACAGGGCATTGAGGTCGGCAAGCTCGGGGTGGCGGGAAGGCACCAGCACTTCCAGCATCTCGCCAACTGGCACATGGCAGCGGGTTTCGACCTGCATGCCGTTACTCGACAGGTCGCGGCAGATCCCGGTGTGCTTGCCACCCAAGGCACTCAAAGTGACTTCGGCGTCCATGGCCATGCGGATGAAGTCGCGTTTTTCGGAAAAATCTAATCGGCTCATACGGTCGTCCTGAAAATGGGTTTTTGCCACTGGGCTCTTATAACTCTGCGTCATTTGGGCTGTAAAGTCGGCCGGCGACCATCGGCGCATGCTTGAAACGGCCCTCGGATGGGAGTACCGTCAGCGCCTTGAAGGGTAGCCCGGACCCGTTCGGGAATCCTGGCGCCAAACCACTCGGCGAGTTTTGCCCAGGCCCACCTTTCTTCAGCCAACCCTATTGCTCCGGCGCCGTTTGCCCACATGCCCAACACCAGTGCAACGCTGCTTCTGATTGACGACGACGAGGTCGTGCGCGCAAGCCTTGCTGCCTACCTCGAAGACAGCGGTTTTAGTGTGCTGCAAGCCAACAATGGCCTGCAGGGGCTCGACGTGTTCGAAGCCAGCCGCCCAGACCTGATCATCTGCGATTTGCGCATGCCGCAAATGGGCGGGCTGGAGCTGATTCGCAAGGTCAACGAACAGTCGCAGGAGACCCCTGTCATCGTACTTTCCGGCGCCGGCGTGATGAGCGATGCGGTAGAGGCGCTGCGGTTGGGTGCGGCAGATTACCTCATCAAGCCGCTTGAAGACCTGGCAGTGCTGGAGCACTCCGTCGCACGCGCGCTCGATCGCTCCCGCCTGGTGCGTGAAAACATGCGCTACCGGGAAAAGCTCGAAACCGCCAATCGTGAACTGGAAGCGAGCCTGCACCTGCTGCAGGAAGACCAGAATGCCGGGCGCCAAGTGCAAATGAACATGTTGCCGGTCAACCCTTGGGTTTCCGATGGCTATCGTTTCGAGCACCAGATCATTCCGTCGCTTTACCTCTCAGGCGATTTCGTCGATTGCTTCAGGGTCGACGAGCACCGCCTGGCGTTTTACCTGGCCGACGTGTCCGGCCACGGCGCATCGTCGGCGTTCGTGACGGTGCTGCTCAAGTTCATGACCACACGGTTGATGTTCGAATCCAGGCGAGGCGGGGTACTGCCCGACTTCAAGCCCTCGCAAGTGCTCTCGCATATCAATCGCGGGCTGCTTAACTGCAAGCTCGGCAAGCATGTGACCATGGTTGGCGGTGTGATCGATCAACAGGCCGGCACCTTGACTTACAGCATTGGTGGCCACCTGCCGCTGCCGGTGCTCTACACTGAAGGGCAGGCGCAGTATCTTCAAGGCCGTGGCTTGCCTGTGGGCTTGTTCGAAGAGGCCAGCTACACCGACCTGATGATGGATATTCCCGAGCGTTTCAGCCTGACGATGTTCTCTGATGGCATCCTGGATCTTTTGCCAGGGGATACGCTCAAAGACAAAGAAGCAGCGCTGCCGGAGATCGTCTCGGCCGCTGGTGGCAGCCTGGATGGCTTACGCCGAAAGTTTGGATTGGCCACCTTGGGCGAGATGCCGGATGATATCGCGCTCATGGTGCTGAGCAGGAATTTTGAATGAGTACCGGTAGAATCCAGTTCGCCGAGCAAAGTGGCACTTTCGTTCTGAAGTTCATTGGCGAAGTGCGGCTGACGTTGTGTTCGGCGCTGGATGCAACGATCGAAAAGATCTTCACCGCGTTGGACTTCACGGCCATCGTCATCGACCTGACGGAAACGCGCAGTGTCGACAGCACCACCTTGGGCCTGCTGGCCAAGCTATCGATTCTGTCGCGGCAGAAGGTTGGGCTTTTGCCAACCGTGGTGACTACTCACGAAGACATCACCCGCTTGTTGCAGTCCATGGGTTTCGACCAGGTGTTCAACATCGTCGAAACGCCGATTCCGTGCCCAGACTGCCTGACTGACCTGCCGTCCCAAGATCAGGACGAAGACGTTGTCAAATCCAAGGTGCTGGAGGCGCACAAGATCCTCATGGGCCTGAATGAGTCCAACCGTGAGGCTTTCCACGATCTGGTCAATGCGCTAGAGCGTAGTTGAGTGAACCGGGCATAAAAAAGGGCGGCCTTGACAGGCCGCCCTTTTTTCGTCGCGTTTTGTTCAGCCTTTGTATTCGCTGATCAATTTCTCAAGCTTTTCCTGATCACGAGCAAATTGGCGAATGCCCTCGGCCAGCTTCTCGGTTGCCATGGCGTCTTCGTTGTTCAGCCAACGGAAGGTGGGCTCGTCCATAGCCAACTTCGGCTCGCCGTTGTGGTTAGGCGACAGCGCCCGCTCCAGCTTGCCTTCGTCGGCAGCGAGCTTGTCGAGCAGGTCAGGGCTGATGGTCAGGCGGTCGCAACCGGCCAGGTGTTCGATCTGGCTGGTGTTGCGAAAGCTCGCACCCATTACCACGGTTTTGTAGTCGTGAGTCTTGTAATAGTCGTAGATACGGGTAACCGACTGCACGCCTGGGTCTTCAACACCGGTGTAATCGGTGTTGTTGGCTTTTTTGTACCAGTCGTAGATGCGCCCCACGAATGGCGAGATGAGGAACACGCCGGCGTCGGCACAGGCGGCGGCTTGGGCGAAAGAGAACAGCAGGGTCAGGTTGCACTGGATGCCGTCCTTTTCCAGCTGCTCAGCGGTGCGGATACCTTCCCAGGTCGAGGCCAGCTTGATCAGTACGCGATCCTTGCTCACGCCATTTTTCTCGTACAGATCGATCAGCGTGTTGGCTTTGCGCAGCATCGCCTGGCTGTCGAACGACAGGCGGGCGTCCACTTCCGTGGAGATTCGGCCGGGAATCGCCTTGAGGATCTCGCCGCCCACGGCGACCGCCAAGTGGTCGCTGGCCAGTTGCACATCACCCTTGGAACCGTCGATGACTCGCTTGAGCAGCTCGGCATAGCCTGGCAGCGAGGCGGCCTTGAGCAGCAGTGATGGGTTGGTGGTAGCGTCCTGCGGCTTGAGGCGCTTGATTGCGTCCAGGTCACCGGTGTCGGCGACTACCGTGGTGAAGGCCTTGAGTTGTTCCAGCTTGGAAGTCATGAGCGTTCTCGATCCTTTGGGAATTGCGACATTAACCCAGCGCCGCACAGGGCCTCAATGACCCGGGCAGCGCTACCTTGAAGATAAGCCGTTGGAGTGCCCTGGCAGTGCAGATGTTCAACGGCCGTCCAGCAGTTGCGCAGCCTGGTCGTAGACCTCCAATGGGTCGGCAGCCTTGTGCACATCTACCGAGAGCAACTGGCGAAACCGCCGTGCCCCGGGAAAACTCTGGGCCAGGCCCAGCATATGGCGGGTGACATGGTGCATCACCCCGCCTTCGGCAATGTGAGCCTGGATGTAGGGGCGCATCTGCGCCATCGCTTCGGCGCGGGTGATCGCAGGCCCCTCGTGAGCGAACAAGGCTGCATCCACCTGTGCCAGCAGGTAGGGGTTCTGGTAGGCCTCACGGCCTAGCATCACGCCATCGAAGGTGGCCAGGTGGTTGGTGCATTCGGCCAGGGTCTTGATGCCGCCGTTGAGTACGATCTCAAGCTCCGGGAAATCCTGTTTCAGCTGAGCCACCACCTCGTAACGCAGCGGCGGCACCTCACGGTTCTCCTTCGGCGACAAGCCTTCGAGAATGGCAATGCGTGCATGCACCGTGAAACTGCGGCAGCCTGCTTCACGCACCTGGCCGACAAAATCGCATAACGCTGCATAGCTGTCGCGCCCATTGATGCCGATGCGGTGCTTGACCGTCACCGGCACTTGCACCGCGTCGAGCATGGCTTTTACGCAATCGGCCACCAACGCAGGGTGGGCCATTAAGCAGGCGCCGATCATGTTGTTCTGCACCCGGTCGCTGGGGCAACCGACGTTCAGGTTCACCTCATCGTAACCCGCCTGCTCGGCCATCCGCGCGCAGGCTGCAAGCGCCTGCGGATCACTGCCGCCCAGTTGAAGTGCCAAAGGGTGCTCGCTTTCGTTATAGCGCAGGTGCCGGGCAGCCTCGCCATGCAGCAGCGCACCGGTGGTGACCATCTCGGTGTAGAGCAGGGCATTGCGGCTCAGGATGCGATGGAAGTGACGGCAGTGGCGGTCTGTCCAGTCCATCATGGGGGCAACGGAAAAGCGTCGGCTGGGGCCTGCCGAGGGTGATGCGGTAAGGGTCACGGGTCTACGGCCATCATTGCGAAAGGGCGGGGCGCAAGTATAGCGTTTGTGAGCGGCGCACAATACAAAAGGGGGCCGGAGGCAGTGCCTCTGGCCACGCCATCAGCTAGTCAGGCACCCGCATATAACCCGCTTGCACGCCCAGTATTTCCACCCCTTGGGCGATCGCCCGGCCGGTTTCGACGCGCCTTTTCACGGGCGCAGCGCCAAGGGTTTTGCGATACAGGATGTAGGTGGCGCCTTCATCGCCGGTTTCCAACGCCTCAGGCGGCACCACGATGCCATGATCTTTCTGATACAGGATCACGGCCAGCCGGGCGCTCATGCCCAGCCTGACCTGCCGGGCCGCCGCTGCGGGCAGCGCATCGACCGAGACCACCACGTCATAGTGCGCAGCGGCGCCCGGCGCATCGCTGGCGTTACCCTGCACGGCGATCCTGGTGATCCGCCCCGTCAGGGTTTGCCCGGCAAAACCCTCACCGGTGATGTGCACCTGCATCTGTTCATGCAACTGGTGCAGGTCAGCTTCTTCAACTTGGGTCAGTACCTGCATGCGACTCAACCCGATCACCGACACCAAGGGTGTGCCTTGGGCCACCTGCAAACCCGGCTGGGCGAAGGTGGCCTTGCTGGCGTCTTGCACCGCCGGCCGAATGACAACGCCTGCAAAGGGGGCGTTGAGTACTTGCCGTTCGCTCTGCCGCCTCAGCGCCTCATGGCGTGCCTGTGCGTTGGCCAGCTCCATCTCGGCAATGTGCCGCTCCTCGCCGGTGCCACGGGCGGCAAGGGTGCTTAACTCCTGCTGAGCGCTGATCAGCGCCTGCTGTAGCGTTTGGACCTGCTGGGCGAGGGTATCGACTTCCATGCGCGCGACGATGCCGCGCTCGAACAGCGCTTGCGTATCACGCAGGTTGGCCTGGGCCCCCTGCAATGCCGAATCGGCTGCGTGCACGGCGCGCCGTGAGCGGGCGACCTCCGGGCTGTTGTCCCAGTGGCGGAGCTGATGGGCTTCTCGTTGAGCTCTGAGCAGCTCGGCCTGCGCCTGGCGTAGCTGGATCTGGATCTGCGCCGGATCAAGGCGCAACAGCGGTTGACCAGCAGCTACGGCCTGGCCTTCTTGCACCAGCACGTCGCGAATCACGCCCTCGAACGGGGCTGAGAGCGTTTGCTGGTGCGCGGCCTGGATGCGCCCTACAAGCCCCAGCTGCTGCTCGATCCGCTGGGGTTGAAGCCGCACCCAGCGCGCGTGTTCGGCCGGTGACGGCGCTGAGGCCCCGGCAAGGCCGAATGCCCAAAACACGGCCACGGCACCCAGCGGTATGCCCAGAGCCCACCGGTGGCGGCGGGCGTAAGCCAGCAGGTGGCCTGGCAGGGGATGTCTAGCCATTGAGCGTTATGTCCCAGCTTTGCAAGGTGGTGCCCAAGGTCTGGTCCAGCTCCGCCTGTGCATTGAGGTAGCTGATCAAGGCATTGATGCGCGCATTCTCGACATTGCGCAGATCGTTCTCGAAGCTCAGGACCTGGAAGTTGCTGGAGCGCCCCACGGTTAGTTTTTCACGCTCAAGGCTCAGCTTGCGGCGGGAAAGGTCACGTGCACGCTGAGCGATTTCGTACTGCCGCCAGCGGCTGTCGATAGCCCGCACAGCGTTCGTTACATCCTGCTTCAGCTGCTGGCGGGCCTGCGCCAGTTGGATTGCCTGGATACGCAGATTGACCTCGGCCTGCACTTGAGCCTGCCGTGCGCCTAGGTCGCCGAGGGGGATTTCCACTTGCACCCCGGCATAGTTTTCCCAGGCGCGTGCCGAGCCCGCATAGGCGTTGCGATCGCGGATCTGGCTCGCACCGGCAATCAGCGATACATCCCATAGGCGGTCATTGCTTGCCACTTTCATAGTGATGTCGGCCTGTTCGCTGGCGATCAGTTGTGCCAGGTAGGCCGGTTGAGACGCTTGGGCCTGAGCCAGGGCCTGCTCGGCATCCACATTCACCCGCTGGGCCTTAAGGGCCTCGGTCGCTACGAGGGGTGTATGAAGATCAAGGGCAAGCAACTGCAACAGCGCCAGCCGCGCCGTATCGAGCTGATTGCGCGACTCTTCATAGGCCAGCTCTTGGGTGGCGACATCGGCCTGGGTTTGCACGATTTCGAACTCGGCCATGCGCCCTGCCTTGATCATGGCGTGGTTGACCTCCATCAGTTGGCGTGCGCGCTCCAACGACTCCCGAGCGATTCTCAACTGCTCCTGGGCTTGTAGCAGCGCCCGATAAGAGGTGATCACCTGGGTGATGGTCTGGGACACCGTCGCTTTGAGCGTGAGCCGGTTGGCTTGCTCCAACAGGCGCGCCAGGCGTACCGGCGCGGTCGCCATGTCCTCACCTGCGCCTCGCATCAGCGGTTGGATGAGCGAGATATCTGCCCCATCATGCCAGGAGGGCCCGGCCTGGCCTGCTTGTGTATGACGATATGCCCAGCCCAGGCTCACACGGGTGCCGTAGGGCGTCAGCCAGAGTGCTTGTGGGTTGACCGTGCCTTGCCGATATTGGTCCTGCGTGCTCCGGTCGGCCAAGTAGCTGCCGCTGAGCACCAGTTTGGGCGTGAATCGATCTTCGGCAACGCGCAGGTCGAATTTCTGCGCGATTCGGTTCAGGTAAGCGCTGCGGATCACACGGTTGTCGCGCAGTGCCAGGTAGATGGCGTCGCTGAGCGACATCGCAATGGCTTGGTCGTTGAGTGAAACAGACACCGCCGGCGGGGGCGCACCTGGCCGAGTGGCCTGGGACGGCTGCAACAGCGTTGCGGTGCCAGCCAGTGCTCCCATAGGCACCGCCAGGGTGAGCGCGAGCAGCATGGGCGTTCTAGGCATCCCGCAGCGCCTGTACCGGGGCAAGGCGTGCGGCCGCCATCGCC
The DNA here is from genome assembly GCF_003097135.1 of Pseudomonas sp. URIL14HWK12:I12. Classification (GTDB taxonomy): domain Bacteria; phylum Pseudomonadota; class Gammaproteobacteria; order Pseudomonadales; family Pseudomonadaceae; genus Aquipseudomonas. The sequence continues at coordinate 1,052,999 of NZ_QEQL01000001.1, read as the reverse complement.
GGTGATAAGCCGAAGAACAGCCCGGCCGCGAGGGCGCTGCCGACACCCAGCGGCACCGCAGTGGGCGACCATGCGAACGGTAGCCCCCCTGAAAAGTGAACGAAAACCCACGCTGCGATCAGGCCTGCCACGGTACCCAGGCATGCGCCGCTGGCTGCCAGAACCACCGCCTCGAGTAGAAACAACAGGGCAATGTCTTTGGGGCGAGCGCCCAGCGCCATGCGTACACCGATTTCCCGGCGCCGCTCAGCGACGTTCATCACCATAACGTTCATGACGCCGATGCCGCCGACCAGCAGCGCGATACTGCCCAGGCCGGCGAGCAGCCAGGAGAAAAGCCGTGATTGTTTGGCCATGCCTTCAAGCAGCTGCCGGGGAATCTGCACATCGACCCCGTAGCCCGGCACTTGAGTGGCCAGCCATTGCTGCAAGGCCGGTGCGAGCCGTGCCAGTGATGCACTGTTCGGGCTGCGCGCCAGCACGCTGGTGATCTGCGGGGCGGGGATGATGCGCCGCATGCTGCCAATGGATAGCAAGATAGCGTCGTCCATCGGTACAGGAAGCAATGGGTTCTGGCCGGCGGGCCGCAGGGTGCCGATGACCTGAAACAGATAGCCGCCGATTTGAACGCGATCCCCCGGCTTGGCAGCGAGACCAAGGCGTTCCCACGCGGCGGCTACGTTGGCACCCAGCACGGCATGGGTGTTCCTGGCGTCGAATCGGCTCAGCGATCGCCCCTCAGCCAGTTGTAGATCCAGCACCCGGTGCAGCTCAGCGTTACTGCCCAATAGCGTCGTACTCAGCGCATGGCCTTTGAGCCGAGCATCGGCACTGGCGATGATCAGGGGCGCTGCAGCGGCAATACCCGGGATGGCCGCACGCAGTGCGTCAGCCTGCAAGGCCGTGATAGCCGAGCCTGCGGTGTTGCGGCCGTCGTCAGGCGGTTGCAGGTTAGCCACGAGCAGGTCACTGCCCATGCCTTGAAAAACGCTCATGGCTTGCTGTTGGGCGTTGTGGCCGATGGTCAGCAGCGCAACCACAGCCATGCAGCCCACGGCGATGCCCAGCAGCGCCAAGGCCGCACGGCGGCCCAATTGGCGAAGATTGGCCACCGGCTCGCGTATCTGCTGCAGCCAGGAAGGGCCGTAGCCCTGCGGCGCCCATGCAGGGTTCGGGCAATCCAGAACGTGTTCAACCATGCCGAGTGTCCACCACGCGACCGTCGATGACCTGAATGCAGCGCGCCATGCGACCGGCAATGCCGCCATCGTGGGTGACCACCACCAAGGTGGCGCCGCACTTACGGTTGAGCGAAAGGAGCAGGGTGATGATGCCCTGTGCAGTCTTGCTGTCCAGGTTGCCGGTCGGTTCATCCGCCAGCAACAGCGACGGAGCGCCCACCAGTGCCCGGGCAATTGCAACGCGCTGGCGCTGCCCACCGGATAGGTCGGCAGGGCAATGATGGCCGCGTTCGGCAAGGCCCACTCGCTCAAGTTGCAGGCGTGCCGCCTGCCGGGCTTGCTGCTGCGCAATGCCGCGATACAGAAGAGGCAACGCCACGTTGTCCAGGGCAGTGAGCCGAGGCAGCAGATTGAAACTCTGGAAGACGAAACCGACGATCCGATTGCGCGCAATGGCCCGAGATTCGGCATTTGCGCGTGTCATGTCCTGGCCTTCAAGCACAACACGACCTGACGTGGGTTCATCCAACAGCCCGATAAGATTGAGCAACGTGCTTTTGCCGGAGCCCGAGGCCCCGACGATGGCGCAGCTCTGGCCTGCGGGGATGGACAATGACACGTCATGCAGCACGGCCTGGCGAGATGCGCCCATTGCGTAGGCGTGGTTGATATGTTCGAGGCAAATGAAGTCGGTGTCGTGAGGCGTGTGCATCCGCTCTCCGCAAGAGGTGCCTTTGGGGCGTGAGTGCTGTGAAGAGCGCAGGCGGTTTTAAAGGTGCGCACTGCCTGGTTGATGGTCATTCAAGCGTTTTATCAGTAGGTCAAAAAAGGACTCCAGCCTGTTATTGTTCTGGGGGAGGTCAGGGGCACTTTGATTTATCAAAGCCTGAAAATCGGCTTCGTAGCCCTCTAGTAGCTGCGATTCTTCTATGGGGGGGAGCGCTTTGTAATAGTCTAATGCCTCTTGATAAAGGCCCGAGGAGATGGTTCTGTTGCGACTCCAGTCATCCATTATTTTTGCGGATATAGCGATTTGCCACGCCAGATGTTGTGAGTACGACTCCCTACTGGCTGCGCGCCGTTCATTGGTGGTAAAAGTTCCACTCTCATCATAGATAATCAACGAAAGTTGGTCGGGGGGCATGCCTTCGAACGGGTTGTTACCTTTTCCATTCGTGTAATTGGTTGCCTGTTGAGCTTGAGCCAGACGTTGAGGATCATCGGGGTTGGGGAGCTCGACATCATAAGCGGTTTTGTTTTGTTGGTAGCTATCGCCAGATAGCTTAGTGATAGTGGCATAGGCAATCTTCGAAAGCTCATCGCGGGTAGAGGTCGCATCCCTCTCGGCTGCTCGGGTTGCTACATCACTCAATGCTTGGGAGAAGGAAGAAATTTGGCTTTCGACGACAGTCGCCGCTTCGGTGGTGGCCGTCTTCAGTGTGCGATCTGATGACGAAGTTTTGTGGATCTGGCTTTGGTTATTGACGGGTGGCTGTTGTGCAGTGGGCGGAAGGAAATAGTTAATGCCGCTCATAAATTGACCCCTTATGGATGGCTGTCTGGTATTTTATGAGCCGAATGCCGTTCGAAAAGTGCAGAAGGCATTCGGCTGCCATTATTTCATTGTGAACTCGACAGTCCATGAGAAGTCTGAAAAATTCTGCGATTTGATAGTCGCGCTGCAGAGAGCCCCGCCGCTTGAGTCTGCGGTTTTATTCCATCTTGGTATTTTTGCACCCGCGCCGGGAAATAGGCCGCCCGGCGCAACTTGGTTAATGAACGTGGTGGTGAATACGCAGGTCTTGTTGCCTATGGTGTAGCGTACGTTTGCAGCATTGGCATCAGGGTTAAGAGGGATCTGTACATTATACGTATTGGTATCCCCTGCCGCTACGTTGGCATCCGGTCTGCCCGTTGAATGAGCATAGGTCAGAGCCTCGTTTTGAGTGATAACTTTATACGTAGCCACTTGCGTGCCAAGATTTTTGAAAGTTACTTCCACAGGCGGCCCAGCAAGTACAGCACCCGTAGCGCACATCGTAGTGATGGCCAGAGCAGTCGATAGCAGATTTTTCTGGATTTCCACATGGAACCTTATTTTTAATGGTTATAAAGCAACTTGGCAGGATTGATAGGTTTCCTGAAGCTTTTCACACTGATCTATATGATCTTCATCGATGACGGTCTTCCATTATCCACATTGGACGAAATAGTGGCGATGCGCGTCTTAGCAGATTTGATAAGCCTGCATATTGGCGATAATTATTTAATAATTTACTGCGGTGGGTGTTGGGTCCCTGTTTTCTTTCGTTGCAAGGTGGTTTTTCTATGTAGCGGAGCGACGTTGTAAACTTTGGCGTGACGGGTATCATTCGCCAGAAAATCTCTGCCGTCGCTGCTCGTTGCGCCGACTGATTGAGTGTAATGAACGTGTCGGCTCTTAGATGTTGATCTGAGTCATGATTTAAGAGCAAGTGTGCACGGCTTTATAGTTTTTGTGTGTGCCTAATGCAATAAGAAAATACTTTCAAGTTGTTCTGAGAATTGCAGAAAATTCTTAGTTTTTTAGATGAGTTGTATTTCAGATTGGCGGGCTCCGAACTGTAATTCCTGTATGTATAGTTGAATTGTTTCATAAATTGATCCTGGCCATTTCTCCGAGCTATGGTCCAGAGCTTTCACGCATCTTCGCTACGATCCTCGTCTTAGAGCCAATGGCCGGCTTTCTACAGCTGCCTTTGCAACGCGCTATGTGAAACCAACAGTTGTTCACTTACGCGGTGAGCCGTCGCGTCACATGCTTATAGGAAGCCTGGCATGAGCTTGGCCTAGCTGAGAGCATCCGCTTGATAACGGGTTGCTGAGCCTATTTGCGCTTCTCAATCAGCTAGGCCCAGCGGGCGCTGGCGTGCGCTCTGTTGTTTAGCGCGAGATCACTATTAATGTCAGGTGACTTCGTATAGAGCTGGGCCGTCATTTTTGGGTACTGCCCCCGCACCCTTGGCCATTGAGTCGCTCCCCGGAAGAAATGCCTTTGGGGTATGAGTGCTGTTAAGAGGGCAGGCGGTTTTAAAGGTGCGCACTGCTTGGTTGATGGTCATTCAAGCGTTTTATCAGTAGGTCAAAAAAGGACTCCAGCCTGTTATTGTTCTGCGGGAGGTCAGGGCCGTTATGATCTATGCGGTTCTGTAACTCCGTCTCGTATTCGTCCGGGAACTGAGAGGCTTCTATGGGGGGAAGAGATTTATAATGGTCTAATACAAGCTGGTAGCAGGCTGAAGATATCTTTCCAGACCGGCCGTAATCATCCATTGCCTTTGCTGCCACCGCGACTTTCCATGCTTGATGCTGTGAGCTCGACTCATCGTAGGCGGCGCGTCGTTCATTCGGAGTGAAGGTTGCGCTTTCGTCGTAAATAATCAAGGCTAATTGATCGCTGGGCATACCTTTGAAGGGGTTGGTTCCCCTATTGTGAAGGTAGTCAGTTGCTTGCCGAGCTTGGGCCAGACGTTGAGGGTCGCTTGAGCTGGGTACTTCAGCATCATCACGGGTTTTGTTCATCTGATAGCGTTCGCCAAACAGTTTCTCGACGGTGCTGTGGACAATTTTGGAAAGTTCATAGCGGCTTAAGCTGGCATCTCGTTCAGCAGCACGAATTGCCACGTCACTCAGTGCTTGGGAGAACGACGATATCTGGCTTCCAGCGTCAGCATCAGCAGATGATTGGATAGCAGCGCCTTTGAGTGCGCTGTCTAATGAAGTGAATTTATTGATTTCGCTTTGGTCCCTGATTTGGAACTGCCCTGCAGTTGAAGGCGAAAGAGAGTTGATGCCGCTCATGGTTCGCTCCGGAATGAGAATACATTGGCAGTCTGGAAAGGGCACCCGATCATCGCGTAGGCTGTCGTTGTTCACACTCGGTGGCACGGGTGAACGCGGGGTGTTCTGAGTGGGATATGTTCTTTCGTATGCTCACCTGGGCCTTTCATTATCAGGTCGAAAACAAGTTGAGTGAGTGACGGCTCTTTCGTTCGCTGAAGTCGCCGGATCTCCCGAGGCTTGGTAGACCGCAGAAACCTGGCTTGCAGCGTCAGTGGGGGCTCGGCAGTAGCCAGTGCGAGTGCATGATCGGTTGAGGGGCAATCACGGATTTCGCCTTGCCCGCCAAGCGGATGCCACCGCGCAGTTGATGGGAGAAAATTTTTAATACCGGTCATGGGTTGATCCGTCGCGAATAGGTCTTCTGTTTGACAAGCCGACAATGCCTTTCCTGAATGGCGAAAGGCATTTGCCTATCGTTATTTCATTGTGAATTCAACAGCCCAAGAGAAGTCAGAGAAATTTTGTGATTTGAGGGTGGCGTTACAGATTGCGCCGCCGCTGGAAGTGGAATTTTTATTCCATTTTGGTACTTTGGTAGGGCCGCCTGGAAACAGACCGCCTGCCGCGATCTGATTTATGAAGGTGGTCATGAATTCACAGGTCTTTGTCCCCATGGTGTATCGTACATTGGCCGCGTTGGCATCAGGGCTGATGGGGATCTGTACTAAGTAGGTATCGCTCCCTCCTGCCGCTACGACAGCGTCCGGCTTGTCCGTTGCATGTGCATGGGTGAGGGCCTCATTTGGGGTGACCACCTTATAGGTAGCGACGTGTCTGCCGAGATTTTTAAAAGTTACCCGTACGGGCGGGCCAGCGAATGCAGCAGTTGCCGCGCACAGCGTAGTCGCGGCCAACGCAACGGGTAGCAGGTTTTTTTTGATCTTCATAAGGAGCCTTCTGGTGATATCCAATCGTCCGCCCCGGCAGTGCTTGACAGGCGGCCGACGTACGCTGCTCAACAACAGCTCCCACGCTTTGCTTAGTGTTACCTAAATAGAGGTCATACTTACATTGCTTGCTTGAAGCAGGCAGAAAGCACGATAGAAGGGCGCCGCTTCGAGTTCCAGGTTTACGGCCACGCAACGACTGTGATCTCTAGCTCTATCTTTATGAGGTATAGATGTTTATCTAGACGTGGCCGCAGATTGAAAACCCATAGAGCAGGTGGTGTTGTTAAAGTGCATGCCGCAGTATCAATGTTTTCGATCAGCGGTTTAAGTGTAGCCGTGGCATTGATGTGGCTATATTGATCTGCATCATTTTTCAATCCGAAATATAACTTATTAAAGTGCATCTGTGGCGTGCTTAATACATCAGTTAATAATAATCAAGCTTTCCTGGGAGTTGCAGAAAAATCCCAGCTGGATGGATGGGTTTCAATCAAATAAGCGCCCTGTTTCTATTAAAGCTTTGCAAGGGCGAACGCCGCAGAATCATCACAGAAAGCATTTCATTAACTCTGGATGAGGACCCAGTGTTTCTTTTCGAATGCGCAGGGACAACTCACCTGGCGCCAACGATAGGTTCGCCGGTGGCAGTATCATCCAGCTTTTGTAAGGAATCCATAGTCGCCCACTTCCTACAAACAGGCGAGCGGTATCCTCTTCGAATGGCTTCGTAGGGGGCGCCATGAGCAACAGCGTTTCAAATAGCGGTTGTGGGGGATGTTCAAGCTGGGCAAGCAGGCGCCCGCGTTTTCGCTTGGAGCGCCTATCATAGTCGGAGAGCAATCCAGGCCAAACCAGGAAGCGACGGCAGCATTGGCGTGGCGATTCAGGTTGCAGCGGTTATTCGAAAGCGACCCTTGCAACGTTCTCCGTCCCCATCCTTTCGTTGGGGCGGGCGCAGCGTTATTGGCTATTTAGTAGGCCAACCCACCCGTTAGCAGCCCTCGTGCTGCCGCAGCCCCGACCGCCTGCTGGCGGCTGACTGAGCCAAGTTTGCGCCGGGCGTTGAGTAGATGGAAATCGACGGTGCGCTCTGAGCGAGTGAGGATGTGGCTGATCTCCCATGAGGTTTTACCGGCACTGGCCCAATAAAGGCATTCCAGCTCGCGAGGGGTCAGGTCTTGGCTGCTTGGGTGGGCCGCCTGCAGGCGCCGGCCCAGGCCCGACACCACGTAGGGCACTAGCATGAACAACCTTGCAGCAGCCGGGTTTGCGAACCCGTCGTCCTCTTGAATATCGGTGCCATCAAACGCCACGCTTAGCGTTCCCCGCAACTGTTCATAACGCAGCGGGATGCTCAAACCGTGGCGCAGGCCATGTTCCTCTCGCCGCTGCCAGAAGTGCCGTGTACGCCCACGGGCGCGTCGACCTTCCTGGGCCCAGAACATCGGTACCAGCTCTTGCCGGCAGTGCTTGAGAATCGGGTCGATCTCCAGCAACCCGTCGCCGCAATAGCAGTCCAGCCAGGCGCGTGGGAACGTGGTGATCACGCCTGCCAGGGGGTTGCCCAGCCCCGGCCGTGTGGGGCTCAGGCTGAGCAGGTAGTGATTGAAGCCTAATTGCCGCAATACCTTGCGCAGGTGGCGTTCCCAGTCACAGGGGTTGTGCTCCCGGGCAAGCTCATTGAACGCTCGCAGGGGTGCCGCCGGCTTAGTGCGCCTGGCTGAGCGGCTCATCGAGTCGTACGTATCCATAACCGTGATGTCGCTCCTGTTCGTTGCGAAAGAGGGGCTTGCGCCCCTCTGGTAAAGGCTATTGCACGTACTGCCTTATGAAGCTGCGGAACAGGTCGAGGCCGTTCTCGGTCAGGATGCTCTCAGGGTGAAACTGCACCCCTTCTACCGGTAGCTCACGGTGGCGCACGCCCATGATGTAGTCATCGCCGGCTGAGCGGGAGGTGACTTCCAAGCAGCCAGGTAACGCCTGGTCGCTGATCATCAGCGAGTGATAGCGGGTTGCACGTATGCTGCGCCCACCTGTGTGGGCATAAACGCCGCGGCCATCGTTAGTGACCTCGCTCACTTTGCCGTGCATCACGTGAGGCGCCCGGCATACCTGCGCGCCATAGGCCAAACCCAACGCCTGGTGCCCCAGGCACACACCCAGTATCGGCAAGCGCCCTTCGAAATGCCGGATCAGCTCGATATAGCCCACGTCGGCAGGGTGCCCAGGCCCGGGGCCAAGTACACAGAAATCCGGTGCGAACGCCTCGATACGGTTGATCAGGTCGGGCACATCGTGGCGCTCGACCCGAGTTTCCAGGCCCAGTTGCTCAAGGTACTGGCTGATGATGAAAACGAAGCTGTCGTAGGCATCGATCAAAAAAACTTTCACAGTGCGATCTCCTGGCCGGTGACGGCGCGGTAGACCGAGCCCATCTTGTAAAGGGTTTCCTTCCACTCAAGTTCTGCTATCGAATCGGCGACCACTCCTGCCGAGGCGCGCAAGTGGTAGGTGCCGTGGTCGTGAACGGTCGAACGTATGCACAGGGCGGTATTGACGCTGCCATCGAAGCCGATCAGGCCCAGTGCCCCTGCATAGATCCCACGGCGCGTGTTCTCCATGCTTTCGATCAGTTCCATGGCCCTGACTTTGGGCGCCCCCGACATGGTCCCTGCCGGAAACGAGGCTTTGATCACGTCATAGGCATCCAGCCCTGGCCGCAGCAAGCCACGTACATTGGAAACCATGTGGTAAAGGTGCGAGTACTCTTCCACCAGCATGAATTCGTCGACCTCCAGGGAGCCGGCCTGGCACACGCGGCCGATGTCGTTGCGGCAGAGGTCGATCAGCATCAGGTGTTCGGCGCGCTCCTTTTCGGAGCGGGTCAGCTCAAGCACAAGCTCTGCGGGATCTACGCCAGGTTTCTTGCCCACGGTACCGGCAATCGGGCGCATCTCAATCAGGTTGTCCTTGATTCGCACGAACAGCTCGGGGCTCGCGCCGATCAGGTCGATGCCGCCGACGTGGGCCAGGTACATGTAGGGCGAGGGGTTTCGCTGGCGCAGGCTTTTATAGACCTCGAAAGGCGCTACCTCAGAGCGAATGCAGATCTCGTGGCCCAATTGGATCTGATACACGTCCCCGGCACGGATGTGCTCCATGGCCGTTTCGACACGCGCCTTGAACTGCTCCGGCGTCACCGTGCGGGTTTCCTCGAATACCTGCGGATAAACAGGCGCTGTTTGCTCATCGGCGCAGGCTTGCACCAGGAACGGATAGTGCTCTGGGGTGCGGGCGCCCCACAGGGGGCTGTTGTTGATCAGCGTTTCGACCGTGCCGTTGTTATGGAAGTACACCAGCGTCTGGTAGACCGACAATGCGATCAGTGGGTAGCTGTGGTTTTGCTCGGTCAGCGTCGGGAGGCGCTCTATCAGGCGCACGCAGTCGTAGGAGAAATAGCCGAAAAAGGCCAGGCTCGCCGGTGCGTCGGGCGGCACTTGGAACGCAGCCTGGAGCTGTCGTAGCAGCGCCCAGGCCGCCTCGCTGTCAGGCAACGCGACCGTGAAGTCTGCACCTACAGCCACACCTTGTTGGCGTAACACGCCGCTCAAGTGTTCGCAAAGCGCGGCATGGCCGCGCAGTTGGGCCTGCCCTTCGTCGATGCGAACGTCGAACAGAGGCTCGAGCCCTATGATGGTGGCGCGGCGGTCGCGGCTGGGGCCGGACAGCGATTCCAGAATGAACACGGCCTCGTGACCCAGTTGTTCGCAGGCGCGAGCATAAATCCCCAACGCATCGGGGGAGCGGCGTTCCTCCAGGCGAAGAACATCCACGCACAGACTATTGTTTTTCATCGGCATTACCATTGTTCAGGGTGCACAGTGACAGGCACTTGAAAAACAAGTGCCCAGGAATATAAAGCGCAGGCGCGCTTTAATGGAAAAGTTGGAGTTACCCCGAGCAATTGCCAGGCACGGCCGAATGCATATGAACTTCCGGCCCACGGTGGGGCGGACGAACAGCGTTCGACATCCTGCGCGTTAGCGCCAGGTAAGATGGATCAGAGAAGTTGCCGGTAAGCGGCGAACGGACGCTGGCCCTCGCTGATTAGCGACGCCAGGTGTTGCTTTTGAAGATGGCCAGAACGGCCCGAGAGCAGCTGTCAGGTGAGCTGTGCGAGGAGCGGATTGCAGAAAGGTGATAGTACATTTCGAGACATCCCGGTCTTGATGAAACACTGGGCCTTAAAGGCCTCAGGCCGCCGAAACTACCAGCGCACCTACACAGTGTCAACCGCCCTTTTTATGGAAGGGACGAGTGGAGCCGCTGGAGGTCGGTGCGCCAGGGCGCATAACTTTTATCGCGTTAGCATCTTTTCGCTAGCCCCGCAACTGAGGGATTCCGCAACTGGGCGCTGCCAACTTTGGCCATTAACTTGGCCACCGCGTAATTGCAGCCCCTACCGGAGTGCCTGATATGAAAGAGCAACTAGACAGCTTTAAAAAACGCTACGACCCCGTTCACCGTGATTATTGGACGGATGTACTCACTGATTCAGCGCTGGCGCAATGGCAGCAACAGCAATTGCGCGATGTGGTCGATCACGTCAAGCGCACCTCGCCCTTTTATGGCAAGCACTTGGCGCAAGTCGACGCGCGTGCCCTGACGCTGGACGATCTCAGCCAATTGCCGTTCACCACCAAGGACGACCTGCGGGAGGCGGGCTTCGATATTTTGTCCGGCCCTCTTGAAGACGCCATTTTTTACTACGAGACCACCGGTACTACGGGCCCGGCTACGCCCTGCCCACGTGATGCCAAGGAAAGCCACGCCAGTAACCAACAATTGGCGATGGCCTATCAGGCTGTAATCGAGAAGCACTTTCTCGGGGACAAAACTGTGGTGGGCATTATGGGGCCGACCGAGGTGCATTCTTTCGGCGATACCCTGGGTGACGTCTGCAAGCAGCTTGGAATATGCAACGCCAAATTGTGGCCCCACTCACCCGTGATCGGGTGGCCCAAGGCGCTGCAATTGCTCAAGGACCTGCGCATCGGCGTACTTGCCTCGGCCCCCGGGCTACTGCTGGCAATGGCAAAGGAAGCGGAGCGTCAGGGCCTCGACCCGCGCAAAGATTTTAATCTGCGAGCCTTCATGATGAGCGGCGAGCTGTGTACGCCTGCGCTCAAGAACAACCTGTTCAGCCTTTGGGGCGCCGAGGCCTACAACAGCCTTTACGGCTCTCAAGAGGCGATGATCATCGCGGCATGCAATGCCAATGATCAGCTGATGCCTCACCGCCTCAACTACCTGGTCGAAGTGATCGACCCTTACACCGGACAAAGCTTGGGCAGCACCGGTGACGGCGAGTTATGCGTAACCATGCTCATCCCTGGCAGCAAGCCACTGATTCGCTACCGCACCGGTGATCTGGTCTCGATTCAATCGCGGCCCGGCTACCCACAATCGATGCGCCAGACCATCAAGGTCGTCGGTCGCGTCAAGGATGCCGTGCACCTCAATGGCCGCCCGTTTTCTGCCGCACAGATCGAGCAGGCATTGCTGGAGGGCGTCGAGCAGTGCCTGGGTTACCAGATCATTCTGAGCAACGCCAATACCTGCGACACGGTAATCGCCAAATTGGAGATGTCGCGCTTCTTTGAAGGCGATCGTGCCCGGCTGGTGCTGCTGATCAAAGAGCGCCTGCGCGAGCGCCTTGGCGTCGAAGCCACCGTGATGGTAGTGGAAGACCTGGCTGACCACGTCAACCTGGGCAGCTGGTTCAGCTGGAAAGAGGCGCGCATCGTTGATCAGCGCCAGGCTGGTTGACTGGCCATGGGCTTTTCTGTGCGTGTGATCGACACCAGCAGTGAGCTTTTCAATGCGGTCCTGGCATTGCGCAACCGCTATTTGGGGGAAAACCCCGCCCAAGAAGAGGACTTTGAGCGCCGCGAACGAACGCGCGATGCCTTGTCGTACCACTTGGTCTATCTGGATCAGGGGACTGTGGTGGGCACGATGCGCGCCACGCCCTTGGGGCATGGCCTGAGCTTCGTCGAGCGGGCAGTGAACGTACCCGCGCATTTTTCCACGCCCACCGATGCATTCGATGCCAATCGGTTGGTGATGGACGAGCGTTACCGCGGCGGCCGGCACCTGCGTGCGTTTTTGCTACAGGCCGCAATCTGGCTCAAGGCCAACACCCATCTGCGTTTCATCTCCGCCTTATGCCGCGGCCAATTGGCAGCGCTTTACGTGGGCATCGGTGGGCGCGTGTTGGTGGAAGACTTGGCCTGGAGCGGGGTGCTGAACGAACGGCGCTATAGCCTCGTTTACCTGGAACTCGAACATGTTTACCAAACAGTCAAAGGAGACAATTGATATGGACGCATTTTTCAAAGAGCTCGACGCCATCGTCGAGGCCGGTTGGGCGCAGATCAAGCAGGGCAGCTATTGGAAATACAGCCTGGCCAACCCGACTTCGCCGTCGCTTTACCAGCAGATCATGCTGCAGGTGTACCACTACACCCGCTACAACTCCGTCAATCAGGCCGCCTGTGCGTTCAGCGCCGATCCTGAACAGACCACACTGCTGCGCTTCGTCTACAAGCATGCGCTTGAAGAGCTGGGCCATGAACGCATGGTGCTGCGTGATTTGGAATCGGTCGGCCTGCTGCCACAACAGATGCCTGCGCCGCTGCCGCCGACTCAGGCCTTGATCGCATTTCTAAACGATGTGGCCATTCGTAAGGGCCCGATCGCACGCCTGGGTTACAGCTACTGGGCCGAGGAGGTGTATGACCATATCCAGCCTATTCTGGATCGCTTCCGTCGCGACCTGAACCTCAAAGATGAACAAATGACGTTCTTCGTCGCGCATTCGAGCATTGATGAGAAGCACTCCGAAGAGGTGCGCCTTGCCATGCAGCGGGCCGTCAAGACCGAGGAAGACCGCCAGCAGATCAAAGAGGTGGCCCGAGTAACGCTGTGGCTGACCGGCCAATTGATGGAAGAAGCGTTGCGTGCTCACCTGGCGGCTGAAGATGGCCTGCGAGAGGCCTGCTGAGCCATGAAACTGACCGTCATTGTCGGCTCGAGCCGGCCGTGCGGCGTCAGCGCTCGAGTGGTGGCGCTGGTGCGCCGCCACTTGGGCCTGCAGGCACAGGTCGAGGAGATCTGGCTCAAGGATCACCGAATCGAGTACTGCGACGCCGACAACGCCTGTGCCGCTCAGGACTGCGCTGTGCAAGATGATGTCGAGCAACTGGTGGCGCGCATTGCTTCGGCGGACGCTGTGCTGTACCTGCCGGTGATGCATGCCTATGGCCTGAACAGCCGTTTCCAGGCATTTCTGGAGCGAGTGGGTTACGGCTTCATGCGCCCTCGGCAGCGACCGCTACGCGACAAGCTGGCAGCGATCGCCGTGGTGGGCCGGCGTTATGGGCATACCGCCGTGTTTTCCCAAGTCGCGCTCAACGTGCTGCTGAACAAGATGATCCTGGTAGGCTCGGGGTTCCCGCCTTGCTTTCAAACGCAGCTTGCGCATGACCCAGAGGCTGAGCAGGCACTGCGCGAAACCCTTGATCGGCTGACCGAACATCACCACAGGCTGCACCCCACCTGGGCTCAGGTAGAGCCCCCGGCTCGGCCTGTACGCCCGATTCATGTGCTCAAGGGAAGCCGTTAGCCATGCCATTCAAAGATTCAATGTTAGCCTTGCTGGTCGCGTTCCTCTGGGGCGCGCAGGTCAGTGCAGTGAAAATCGGCGGTGCCGAGCTGCCCCCGATTCTGATGGTCGCGATGCGTTATGCGATCATGGCCGTCGCGCTGTTGCCATTGCTGCGCCGATGCAGGCGTGAACACCTAGGCACCATGACCCTGATTGCCTCGGTGACCGGTACGCTGCATTTCGGGTTGCTGTATTGCGGGATTGCCAGAGTAAATGCGTCGACGTCGGCGATCATCTACCAGTTGGCGACACCCTTCACCTTGATCCTGGCTTGCCTGGCCCTCGGCGAAGTGCTCAGGCTCAGGGTGGTGGCAGGCATCTCACTGGCGTTTGCCGGTGTGCTGGTACTGCTGCTCAACTCTGCAGCCCTCGACAGCCTCTCAGGCATGTTGCTGGTCGCGCTGGCGGCTCTGGCGTTTGCCGCAGGCTCGGTGCTCACCAAGCGGTTAGGCCCTCTGGACCCGTTGGCATTGACCGCATGGACAGCAGTTGTCGCTGCGCCGCAGTTGCTCTTGTGGTCGTACGTGCAGGAGGGAGCGCAGTGGAGAAGCGTGCTGGTGGCCAGCAGCCAGGCCTGGTGGGCAATGATCTACACCGCAATCAGCGGGGGGCTGCTTGGTTTTGGCTTGTGGTTCTGGTTGCTGAGCCGTAACAGCATTCAGCAATTGAGCCCCTACCTGTTGTCAGTGCCGCTGTTTGCAATCGGCGTGAGCCAGGTGTTGTTGGGCGACGGCTTTACTCCCCGTCTGCTGTTGGGCGGTACGCTTACGCTTTTAGGCGTTGCTTTGTGCCAACTACGCCTGCCGCAGATCAAAGGGTGGGCCCGCCTGGGCAAAATGGGTGCGGAGGCTGCCAATGAGCGCCGCTGATCGCTGGGTGCTTGCTGGCCTGCGCTGGGCCAACCGCTTGCGCTTTGCCTTGAAGCTTCGCCGCCATGGGCGCATTGCGTACCTGGAAAGCCCGCGGCGCGACGGGCCGACGCTGGTCTGGCTTCACGGGTTAGGGGCCAGCAAGGATCAATGGGGGCCTGCGATGTTTGGCCTGGCGCGGCAGTACCACTGTTTGTTCATCGACCTGCCAGGCCACGGTGAGTCGCTCTACGACTGTACGGCCGGTTATGGCCCTCAGGCCATGGTTGCAGAGCTGGAGCCATTATTGGTGAGCCTTGGGGATCGGGCCTTGGTGTTGATTGGCAGCTCCCTGGGAGGTTGCGTTGCAGCCTTGCTTGCGGCGCGCCAGCGGCAACATTTCACAGGGTTGGTATTGCTGGCACCGGCCGGTCTGGGCGAGGCAACGCTGGGCCCAGCGCTGGCTCTGGGCCTGCGCAACGGCGACGCATGCTTTGGCTATCGCACTGAAGCTGAAATGGCGCGCTTCTGGCGGCTGGTGTTTGAGCAACCGCCGAGGGTCGGCCCCCGCATCGCTCGCGCCCTGGCAGCCTCCGGTGCTCGCCGCTACGGCCAGGTTCAACGAGTGGTCGATGACTTCAAGCGCGAAGGTCTAGGGCAGTTGGCTAGCCAGCTACCGGGCGTAAGTTGTCATGTCCAGGTCATCTGGGGAAGCTGCGACCAAGTGTTCCAGCCCTCGGCACTTGCAGAAACGATCCGCCTGCTACCGAGCGCCACGGGCCACCTCGTCGAGGGGGCCGGGCACGTGGCCTACCTGGAACGCGGTGACGAAGTGGTATCGGTTATCAGAAGGTACTTGCTCGACGGTTCGACCCTCGACGAGGGCACGCCAGGCCCAGGTGATAGGCTGCGCGCTACTGCTCGAACTTCTTGAGCGCCAAGGCGTACCGCGCTTTGAGCTGATTTATGAGCGTTGCATAGCCTGGCTCATCCAACTGGCCAATATCGCGCAAGGCCCCGAGGTAACCTTGCGCGCACCAGAACAGCTGATGCGCAGCGTCGAGGTGAAACGACTCGGTATCGACCCGGTCGATGGCGTTGCGTGCAAGGGTGAGGGCATCGGTCATGGCAGTGGCTCCTGGGTTTCAGTGCAATAACAAGCAGACCGCACAGGCATCGCTTTGGTTTGAATTCACATAGCCTTCACCCCCGCCTGTGCTACCGTGCCGGCTCGTTTTCCGGGAGCCCCTCGATCATGCTTCAACCCCGCTCATGGCTGCTGGCTGCGGCGCTGCCGCTGTTCGCCGGCTGCCAATTGCTCGACCTCACACCCTCTGCCACCGCGCCTGAGGCCCTGAGCGGCCAGAGCCGCATGCAGGGCAACCTCAGTGCCGAGGGCGGCCACCTGTTGTTCACTCCCTGCGACTCGCCCCGCACCTTCATCGTCACCGACAACGGCGACACGGGCATCACTCAGGAAGCGGCAACCCTGGCGAGCCTGAACAAGCCGCTCTATGCCGACGTGCGCGGCCGCTTCGACGGTAACAAGGTGCAGGGCCAACCCGGCCAGCTCAACCTGCAGAAGCTTTATCGCATCGAGAGCTCGGCCAGCGCCTGCCAGGACAAGAACTTCAAGCTGATGCAGTTCCAGGCAGACGGGCAGGGGTGGCAAGCCCGGGCCAATGCTCAGGGGCTGTTGGTGGAGCGTGAGGGGCAGGCGCCATTTGCAGTGCCGTTCGTCGAGGAGCAGGGGCTCGATGGGGCGGTCAACCTCACCAGCGACGCCAATGGCCAGCACATCCAGCTATGGCTGGCGCCGCAGCGTTGCGAGGCGGGCGCTCGGGTAACAGCCTTGGCGGCCGAGCTGCGCGTGGGTGAGCAGGTGCTGCGCGGCTGCGCCTACCTGGGTGGTGCGCGCGAGCAGTAATGCGCTGGGGCGCGTATACTCGCGCCCTTGTTTTTGCGCAGGCTTTCCTGGATCACCATGCTACGAATCACCGAACTCAAGCTGCCCCTTGACCACCCCGATGACGCGCTGCGCGCCGCTCTTGTGGCACGTTTGGGCATCGCCGACAGCGAGCTCACCCACTTCACCGTGTTCAAGCGCAGCTATGACGCGCGCAAGAAGAACAGCGAAATGCTGTTCATCTATACCCTAGACTTCACAGTGCGCGATGAGGCCGCGCTGCTCGCGCGGCTGGCCGATGATCCGAAGCTGGGCCCGGCGCCCGATACCACCTACCAGTTCGTCGGGCACGCGAACGCGCCCATGAGCGAGCGGCCACTGGTGGTCGGCTTCGGCCCTTGCGGCATCTTCGCCGCCCTGATCCTGGCACAGATGGGCCTGCGCCCGATCGTACTGGAACGCGGCAAGGAAGTGCGCCAGCGCACCCAGGATACCTGGGGCCTGTGGCGCAAGAGCGTGCTCAACCCCGAGTCGAACGTACAGTTCGGCGAAGGCGGTGCCGGCACCTTCTCCGACGGCAAGCTTTACAGCCAGATCCGCGACCCACAGCACCATGGGCGCAAGGTTCTGGAGGAGTTCGTCAAGGCCGGGGCGCCCGAAGAAATTCTCTATGTCAGCAAGCCGCACATCGGCACCTTCCGCCTGACCAGCATGGTCGAAAACATGCGCGCCGATATCGTCGCCCTGGGCGGTGAGATCCGTTTCGAGCACAAGGTCAGCGACCTGCTGCTTGAGGGCGAACAGCTTCAAGGCGTGGTACTGGAAAACGGCGAGCAGCTGTACTCTCGCCACGTGGTGCTGGCCTTGGGGCACAGTGCACGAGACACCTTCCGCATGCTCGATCGGCGCGGCATCTACATGGAGGCCAAGCCGTTCTCGGTGGGCTTTCGCATCGAGCACCCACAATCGGTGATCGACAAGGCGCGACTGGGCAAATACGCGGGCCACCCCAAACTGGGTGCTGCCGACTACAAGCTGGTCTATCACGCCAGCAACGGCCGCTCGGTCTACAGCTTCTGCATGTGCCCAGGCGGCACGGTGGTTGCTGCCACCAGCGAGCCGGGCCGAGTGGTCACCAACGGCATGAGCCAGTATTCGCGCAACGAACGCAATGCCAACTCTGGCCTGGTGGTGGGCATCGACCCTGAGCGCGATTACCCTGGCCACCCGCTGGCGGGTATCGAGTTGCAGGAACGCCTGGAAACCCTCGCCTACGAACTGGGTGGGCGCAATTACCAGGCTCCGGCGCAACTGGTGGGGGATTTCATCGCAGGCAAGCCCAGCCAGGCGCTGGGCTCGGTACAGCCCTCCTACAAACCTGGCGTGACGCTGGTCGACCTCGCCCAGGCCCTGCCGGCCTTCGCCATCGATGCAATCCGAGAAGCCCTGCCGGCCTTCGAGCGCCAACTGCGAGGCTATTCGATGCACGATGCGGTACTCACCGGCCTGGAGACCCGCACCTCCTCGCCTGTGCGCATCACCCGCGGTGATGACTTCCAAAGCCTGCGCCTCAAAGGGCTCTACCCGGCCGGAGAAGGCGCAGGATATGCCGGCGGCATCCTGTCGGCAGGGGTGGACGGCATTCGCGTGGCCGAGGCGGTCGGGCGCTCCATGCTGGGGATTTGATAGCGTTTTCCAGGAAGGATGCTCATGAAACTGTTCAAACTGTTCGTCATTTCGATCGTGCTGCCGCTCGCCCTGGCAGGTTACGGCAGTTGGCAGTTGCAGCGCGCCCATGAGCATGGGCAAGAGCGTGCTGAGCTGGCCACGTACCTGCAGGGCGTAGCGCCGGAACTCCAAAGCCTGGCGGCCCAACCCGGCCTGCAGTACGTCGAGATCGACGGCCAGCGTGAAACCGCTCAGGTTGCCTTGGGCAAGGTCAATGCCGTACTCGACGACCTGACCGCACTGCAGCGCATCGGTGTCGCAATGACAGCGCTGGCCACCGCCCAGATCGGATTGGGGCTGTTCGCCGCAGCGGTGGGCGTTCTTGGGTTGCTCGGCCTGGCCCGGGCGCGTCGGCAGGCGATGCACTCGCGCGAGCGGCTGTTGCGCAGTTTCGAACGCGTGCGGGCCTGGCTGCCCTGGCTGCTGGTGGGGCACATGCTGGGCATGACGTTGTCGGTGGCTGCGGGTATCAGCTTCGAAGGGCTGGGCATTTGGCACGAAGGGCGAATGTTGTCCGGTGAGTTCAAGGGGATGGGGCTGTTGCTGGCCATGGCTGCTGGGTGTGTGTACTCGATGTGGCGCATCGGCACGCAGTTCAAGCTGATGCTGGCGCTGTTCGAGCCGATGCCGATGGATGTCGTAGCCGAGCGGGTCGGCGAGGCGCAGGCGCCGGCCTTGTGGGCATGGGTGCGCGATCTGGCGCAGCGCGTGGGTGCGCCAGTGCCGGACCACATTCTGGTCGGCCTGGAACAAGGCTTCTATGTCACGTCCAGCGACATCGCGCTGCAACCGGCTGGCGAAACCCTGCGAGGCTGCACGTTGCACGTTCCGCTCAACTACCTCGGGTTGCTCGACCACGAAGAAGCCACGGCGGTGGTTGGCCACGAGCTGGGGCATTTTGTGGGGGCCGACACCGAGTACAGCCGGCGCTTCATGCCCATATATGATGGCATCGGCCGCAGCCTGGACCTGATCGGCCTGCACATTGCCGAGAGCAGCAAGCTTCAACGCTTGCTGCTGCGCCCGGCACTGATGCTGGGCGAGCTGTTCATCGAGCGCTTCGATCACGCGGTGCACCATTGGAGCCGCGTGCGCGAGTTGGCTGCCGACGCCACCGGTGCGCAGCTTACCGGTGCACCGGTGGCCGCGTCGGCGCTGCTGCGTATAACCCTGCTTGATCCGCTACTGTTTCAGGCGTTGCTTGAACAGGTCCAAGGCACGCTCAAACAAGGCGTTGCAACGACGCAAGACCTTCCAGCCGAGCTCATTGCCGCTCTCAGTACACAGGCGCTGGCGGTAAGCGATGAGCAGATGGCGGTAGAGCAGCCGCACCCCAGTGACACCCATCCTTCCAATGGCGATCGGCTGGCAGCGCTGGGCGTTACGGCTGAATCAGTCATCGGCCAGGCTACTCGCCCGGTTCAGGCTGCCCAAGCGCTGGCACGGATGGACAGCTACTTCAGCGAGCCCCAGGCCTTGCGGCAGCGGTTGACCGCCGACTACCTGAGCCATCATGTCAACGAAGACGCCGAGGCAGTGGCCCAGTTGCAAGAGATGGCGGGCCAGGTGAACGGGGAAGTGGTGCTGTGTGAGAACGCTCATGTGCGCGGCTGGGTGAGCGTCGGGTTGAGCGTTGTGCTGGGGGGGCTGGCCATAGTGCTTGCAGTGGCCGGGGCCACACACTCGCGCCTTGCGGTGTTGGGCTGGGTCGCGTTCGCCATTGCGTTTTTCGCGGGCTGTTGCCTGTTGTTCGGCATACCGGCAATCCGCCGCTCTCGGTTGCCGGCGTTGGTGTTGGGGGATGAGGATTTTCGCTTTTTGAACGTCAAAGCGCCGGTACCGATCAGTGACATCGAGAACTTCCGCCTCAACCTGGTTCACGGGGTGCGCCTGGAATTCCTGCTGAACCCCGAAGCGCCCCTGCCGGAATTGCCTCGGCGGCGTTGGCTCACGCCTACCCGGCTGGACCGCAAGCGCAGGTTGCTGAGCTTGCAGATGGTGAGGTTTTGCCGTGATGGGCAGGTGGTCAAGGTGCCGGCACTGGCCGAGCTGATCGTTCAGTACCTCAATGCGGGCATGGCCCGTCGCGCCTTGGCCAACCGCGAGCAGCAATGAGCCGGTAAAGCAAAAAGGGCGGCTGCGTCTTTCGACGCGCCGCCCCTGATAGCCTCGGTGCCAGTGTCAGAAGCGCCTGGAAACACCCAGGCGGCCTTTCCATTCAAGCGCCGTGCGCCACACGCACACACCTACGAAATACGCCGAGCAAGCCAGCCAGAGGGTCAATGGGACTGCCCCCAGTTCCGGGCGTATCACGATCAGCCACAGGCTGGTCAGCAGCCAGCCGAAGGTCACTGCGATATTGACAGGCATGAACCGGCGCACGCGGAACGGGTGCAGGAACTTCATTGGGCTCACTGTCAGCACGGCCAGGCCCAACACCGTCACCAGCGTCAGCCATGCCGGCGGGGTGAGGATGTAAAGGCACAGCGCAACGACGTTCCAGGCAGCAGGAAAGCCGACGAAATAGTTGTCACTGCTCTTCATGTTCACGTTACAGAAACAGAACAGCGAGGAAATCAGGATCACCGTGGTGGTGAACAGCAGGGTGTATTGCGGCAGCGGAATATATTTGTAGATGAACAAGGCAGGGATGAAGACGTAGGTCAGAAAGTCGATCACCAGGTCCAGAACGCTGCCGTCGAAGTGCGGCAGCACCTCGCGAACGTTCACCCGGCGGGCGAGGCTGCCGTCTACACCGTCGACGAGCAAGGCAACGCCCAACCACAGCAGGCATGCCTGAGGTTTGTCTTCGAACAGGGACAGGGTCGCCAGCAGCGCCGTGAACACGCCGGTCGCAGTGAAGGCGTGGGCGCTCCAGGCGGCGAGAGTGGGGCTGTGTCGGTTCAAGATGGGTCTCCGGCAGGGTATTACAGTAGTGGCATATGGACCTGCTGATCGGAGCAGGGTTCATCCACCGGTCTCGGCTATTTAACGATAGTGCAATATCGGTGAGTGCCGTCGTTATTCATCGGCGGCAATTCTAAGCCTCAAGGGCGACCAAGGGCTACGCTAACGGGTCAAACAGTAGCCCACCCGCCCTATGGAGCTTGTCAGATGGCCAAACCTTTCAAACGTATTCTGATCACCGGCGCTGCCGGCCGCCTCGGTGGCGTGTTGCGCCAGGCCCTAGCCACCCAGGCTGATGTGCTGCGCCTGACCGATATCGCAAGCCTCGGCCCGCTGGCCGCTCACGAAGAAGGGCACCAGTGCGACCTTGCCGACTATGAGGCAGTCTTGCCGCTGCTCGAAGGTGTCGACACAGTGGTGCACGCCGGTGGCGTCCCGCTGGAAGACACCTTTGCAAAGTTGCTCAACGGCAACATCGTCGGCACCTACAACATCTATGAAGCCGCGCGACGGCAGGGTGTGAAGCGTGTGATCTACACCAGCACCAACCATGTGATCGGCTTTTATGACCGCAGCGAGGTGCTTGATGCCAGCGTGCCCCACCGGCCAGACACCCTCTATGGCCTGACCAAGTGTTTCGGCGAAGACCTCGGGCGCTATTACTGGGACAAGTTCGGCATCGAGTCAGTGAACATTCGTATTGGCTCGTCGTTCGAGCGGCCCCTCGACCGGCGCATGTTGGCGACCTGGCTATCGTTTGGTGATTTCGCCCAGCTCGTCGAACGCGCGCTGCTGGCCCCTCGAGTGGCGCACATGGTCGTCTATGGCATGTCGAACAACCGAGAAACGCTGTGGGACAACCACCAGGCGCGTTCCCTGGGGTTTGTGGCCAAAGACAGCGCAGATGCTTACCGCGAACAGGTGGAGGCAGAGCACCCGCCGCTGCGCCATGATGAGCCCGCGGCGCGTTTTCACGGTGGCAACTTCGCCGGCGCCGGGCATTTCGAGGACTGAACCGGCGTCAGGCGGGCGAGGGCAGGGCAGCCTTCAGGCGCGGCGCGGCCCATTCCACAAAGGCCTTGACCCGTGGTGCCAGGGCCAGGCCATGCGGGTAAACCAGCTGTACCGGCAGGTCCGGGGGCTCAAAAGGTTCCAGCACTCGCACCAATGTGCCGCTAGCCAAGGCCTCAGCGGCCTGGTAGTGCAGCAGCCTTGCCACTCCCAGCCCTTGCACACAGGCCAGCCGAACGGCCCTGATCTGGTTGCACCACAGCCGAGGCTCCACACTCACCGCCAGGCTTTTGCCGCCTTGGCGGTAATACCACTGGCTACCGTGGCCGGCAAAGGCAATGCAGGCATGCCGCGCCAGCTCGCCAGGCGCCCGCAAGGGCGGCTGCTCGTTCAGGTAGGCCGGGCTTGCACAGGTAATCAAGCGCGATGCCCCAAGCGGCCGTGCCATCAGGCCGGAGTCGGGCAACTGGCCAATGCGTAGTGCCAGGTCTAGGCGCTCGTCCAGCAGCGGTACGATCTGATCATTGAGGATTAACTCGGCCCGTGCTTGTGGGTGCTCGATAAGAAAGCTGTTCACCAAGGGGGCCAGGTAGAGTTGGCCAAACTCCACGGGCGCTGTGATGCGCAATGTGCCCCGCACTTGGCCGTCACGCCCCTCCAGCTCACGCTCCATGGCGTCGCACTCGGCGAGCATGCGTTTGCTGAAGGCAAGGTAACGCTGGCCTTCGTCTGTCAGCGCCATGCGCCGCGTGCTCCGATTGAGCAGGCGCACCCCCAACTGGCGCTCCAGCGCCGCCAACGAACGCACCAGCGAGGCCACCGATTGCCCGCCGGCCTCAGCCGCGGCGCTCAGGCTGCCATGCTCAACGATTTGCACGAAATAGGCCATTGCCCTGAATTTGTCCATGTATGCTCGAAGATCTGTGCGTAAAGCGCACAAGTATTGTCAGGTTCAACCCATAGGTGAAGCGGCAGTTGCACTGCACACTGAGGCGTCTTCACTCAACGGAGCCTACCCATGGCCCACATCGCCAACCCCACCCGCTTGCTGGCCTATGACCATGTCGGTATTCGGGTCAGCGACAGATCGCGCGCCCTGGCGTTTTATCAGGCGCTGGGCTTCATCGAAACTGCCAATTTCCCCAGGCACGAGGCCAACGAAATGACCAGCGCCGATGGCGTGCGCATCAACCTGATCTTCAACGGTGCACGCCTGCTCGGTGCTCACAACGCTTTGTTGGACGCCCCGGTAAAGCTGCCGGGCGTCACTCACCCTGCGTTCGTGGTCGACGACCTGGCCGCGCTGGTGACCTGGCTCGGCGCGCAGGGCATCGCCATCACCGAAGGGCCGCACCCCATCGGCCCGCGCCGGGTTGCGCTGTTCATCCGTGACCCAGATGGCAACGTCCTGGAATTCAATGAACTCACAGAGGGTTACGCTCAATGAAACTCTACGAAACCCCGCTCTCGGGTAATTGCTACAAGGTGCGCCTGTTCGCCGCGCTTGCCGGTATCGATATGGAATTGATCCCGGTCGACCTGCCCGGTGGGGCTCACAAGCAGCCCGAGTTCCTGGCGCTCAACCCGCTGGGCCAGGTACCGGTGCTGGTGGACGGTGACACCGTTGTGCGCGATGCCCAGGCTATTCTGGTGTACCTGGCCGGCCGGCTGGGCGGGCTTGCATGGTGGCCTGCCCAGCCGCACGGGCAGGCCGAGATAATGCAATGGCTGTCGTTTGCCAGCAACGAAGTGCAGCATGGGTTATGTGCAGCACGCCTGGTTGATAAGTTCGGCATGGCCCTGGACAAACCCGGAGCGCTGGCCAAGGCGGCTTCAGCTCTCGAGGTACTGGACCAGCACTTGGCCGAGCATACCTGGCTCGCCATGGGCCGGCCGACCATCGCAGACTGCGCGGTATACCCTTATGTGGTGCTGGCGCCGGAAGGTGGCGTGGCACTGGAGGGCTACGGGCACGTAGGGGATTGGGTTGAGCGGGTCAAGGCGTTGCCTGGTTACCTGGCACAGCCCTGACACCGTAGCTGACTGGCACGTTCCCGATTGGGCGCGCGCCAGGGCAGTCAGGCGAAAACGAAATACTTGCGCACGGTCTCGACCACTTCCCAGGTGCCTTTCATGCCTGGCTCGATGACGAACACGTCACCGGCCTTCAGGTGCACGGGCTGCTCGCCCTCGGGGGTGATGATGCAGTAGCCATCCAGGAAGTGGCAGTACTCCCACTTTTCGTAGTTGACCTCGAACTTGCCTGGTGTGCAGATCCAGGTCCCCATGATCTTGCTGCCGTCCTTCGACAGGTAAGCATTGAGGTTGACCGTATGAGGGTCGCCGCCGATGCGTTTCCATTTGGTGGCATCAACCACAGGGGTTGGGCAGGTGTTGCGCAGTACGGTGATGAAATCGGACATGATCGCTCCTTGGGTAGGCCAAAGCCTTGCACCTTAGGGGGCTGCCGCCATAGGCAAGCGTCCAGCGGCGACCCGAGCATGCCCGGCAGCGGCGCAGCCAGTGCTTGCGCCTTCAGGCCGGCTTGCGCATATCGATATGGGGGATGCCGTCTTCAAGGTAGGGCTCGCCTTCGGGGCTGAAACCGTAGCCTTTGTAGTAGTCGGTCAGGTGCGCCTGGGCCGACAGGTAGAGCCCTTGGCCGGGCCAGCGCAACGCCGCCTGCTCCAGGGCCTGGGCCATCAACTGGTGCCCCAGGCCCTGGCCACGCGCTGCCGGCGCAATGATGACGCGGCCGATGGCGACTTCGCCCGTGTCACGGGGCAGCAGGCGCAGGTAAGCGAGCAATTGCTCGCCTTGTTCGCCCAGCAGGTGGTGGGTATCACCTGCCAGGTCCAGGCCATCGATGTCCGGGTAAGCGCATTGCTGCTCGACCACGAACACTTCGCAGCGCAGCTTGAGCAGGCAATGCAGTTGCGCCTTATCGAGCGCGCTGTGGTGCAGGCAGGTCCATGTCAGTGCCATGTGGCTTTCTCCGGCGATCAGGGTCGGGGATGATCGCACGGCCTGCGGCAGTGAGCGACAAGGCTTTTGTTTCAGGTGCCCAGGCGATCGAAATGATCGCGCCCAGCAGCAGGATGGCGGCCAGCATACCCATAGTGGGCATCAGGCCAAGCCCGGCCACGCTCACCGGCAACAAAAACGTGCTCAACCCCGAGCTCAAACGGCTGCAGGCCGTGGCCAAGCCGATGCCGCTGGCCCGCAGTTCGGTGGGGAAACTTTCGGCCGGGTACACACCCACCAGGTTGCTCACCGCCGACAACACCAGAGTGAATACCCCGAACAGCCCCACCATCAACCAGGCCAGGTTGCCTGGCATGATCGCCAGCAGAAACAAGGAGGCGGCCAGGATTAGAAACGAATTGATCAGGAAGCCCCGCCTGCTGAATTTGATCGTGCAGCCGATGCCGATCAGTGCACCGACCACCAGCAGCGCATTGAGCAGGATCTCGGTGCCGAGGCCTTCTGAGAGGTTCATGGTCTTGAGAATGACCGGCAGGAAGGTGTAGATCGCGAAATACGGCATCACGATGCACACGAAGAAGAGGCAGTTGAAGACGGTGCGGGTCAGGTACCGGCGGCTGAACAACTGGCCGAAACCGGCATGCTCTGGCTCGCCGATCTCATCGTCCAGCTCGACGTGCGGCCCCAGGTGTTTGTGCACGATGGCCCGCGCTTCCTCGATGCGGCCTTGGTGCACCAGCCACCGGGGCGATTCGGGTGTTCCGATGCGAAACACCAGCACCAGGAATGCCGGCACGGCAGAGGAGGCCAGCATCCAGCGCCAGGCATCTGGCCCCCAGCTGAGCATCAGTGTGCCCACGACGGTAGCGGCAACATAGCCGAAGGTCCAGATCACGCTGAACGAGCCCAGCAACGTGCCACGGTGGCGTTTGGGCGAGAACTCGGCAAGCATCGCGTGGCCTACGCAGAAATCGCCCCCCAAAGCGATGCCCAATAAAAGCCTGCAAATAAACAACTGCATGGGGGTATCGGCAAAAAACTGAAGCGCCGAGGCCAGGGTAATCAGCGCGAAGCTGACCAGGAAAATCTTTTGCCGGCCCATGCGATCGGAGAGCCAACCGAAAAACAGGCTGCCGACGAACAGCCCGAACAGGGCCGAGGCGGCCACCAGGCCTTGCCAGGCTGGGGAGAGGTCCATTTGCGGGGTGATGAGGGTCAGTGCGATGCCGACCAGGCCGAGGATGTAGCCATCTGTGAAGTGAGCGCCGAAGGTGAGCGCGGCGATTTTGATGTGGAACCGGCCCACCGGTAAGTCATCGATCTTGAGGGTTTGCCCCGCCATGCGAGTCTCCTGTCTTCTTGTTGTTATGCCTCAAGGCGTGGGCGGCACGAGTAGAGCCCACAAGGCGTCCAAGGGTATGCGGGGATGATCCCCCGCTCTGGCCCGGGCCTTAGGCCTGCACGCGACGCACCGGTGTCCGTAAACGCCGTCCTTGCCTGGATGGTTGGGGCCTGTTGGCCAGAAGTGGTACGCAGAGGCAGTGCCACTATTTTGCCCTCTTGGAAGGCCTGGCCCAGGCCTGCTAGGGTGCGGCCGTTACAGGAAAAGGAGCGAAGATTGCCATGTCGGCAAGCAAGGAAGGCACACAGCGATTGATGACGCCGGGCGAAATCACCATGGCACGAACCGTGTTCGGCCAGGCGCTGCATTACAACAAGGTGTGGGTGCACTGTGGCAGCTACCTGCCCTTCGGCCTGCAAGACAAAAACACGGGCATGACGCCCAACGGCGAGCTGTATTTCCGCGAAGAAACTTATTTGCCGGACTTCAGCGCCTCTCACGTCTACAACCAGCACTTTTTCATTCACGAACTGACCCATGCCTGGCAGCATCAACAAGGCATGTGGGTGCGTACCCGCGGGTTGTTCAGCTGGGCCGCCAACTATCGCTACAGTTTCGGCCAAGGCAAAGTGCTGCGCCAATACAGCATGGAGCAGCAAGCATCGATCGTCTCGGACTGGTTCCTGCTGGAGAAAGCCGGCTTCGCTACCTGGGCCAGCGAGGTGGGTAACGTCGTCAATTATCAAGGGGCAGCGGACGAAGCCTTCATCCGAGGCGAATTTGCCTCGGTGCTGTCGGAATTCATGGCCTCCAGGAGTGCCGCATGATGAACAAACCCCTCGTATTGGCAGCCGTGATACTCGTTGGCGGCTGCCATGGTGGCGCCCATGCGCCACAGGCGTACCGGGCGCAGGTAGCGGCCGAAAACGGCCAGCTGTGCGTCACCCTGCCCGATACGCGACCCGGTGAGTACCTGCGTTCGCTTAATATCGAGGACGCGACCACGCCGCGGCAGGGGCGTGTGCTCGGGTATCCTTGGCAGCCCGGTCAATATCAGCCGGCAGCGGCGGGGCAGTGTTTGCCACTTCTGGGCTACGGCTTCGAGGCGGGGCACCGCTACAACCTCGCAGTGACGGTCGCGGTGCCCGATGCCCAGGCCGGTAACGGTATCGGCAGCGGGCGTTTCTTCAGTGCTTCGTTCACGCTGCAAGGCCAGCCCGGAGCCTGGCAGGTGGTTGGCGAAGGTCGCTGATCGGGGCCTGGCCTCTCAGGGCTGAATGAACGCAGCTTCCAACAGTTGCTTGGTATAGGCAGCCTGGGGTGCCTCGAAGATCTGCCGGGCCGGCCCTTGCTCCACAACCTTGCCATGGTGCACCACCATCAGCTGGTGGCTAAGCGCCTTGACCACCGCCAGGTCGTGGCTGATGAACAGGTAGGTCAGGTTGTGCTTGATCTGCAGGCTGCGCAGCAGTTCCACCACCTGGCGTTGAACGGTGCGGTCCAGCGCCGAGGTGGGTTCGTCGAGCAGGATCAATTCGGGCTTGAGCACCAGCGCACGCGCAATGGCGATGCGCTGGCGCTGGCCGCCAGAGAACTCATGGGGGTAGCGGTGTCGAGTGGCTGGGTCCAGGCCGACTTCTTCCAGTACCTGGATGATCGCCTGCTCCTGTTCTTCGGCGCTGCCAATTCCATGGATGCGCAAACCCTCGCCGACGATCTGGCCCACGCTCATGCGCGGGCTGAGGCTGCCGAATGGGTCCTGGAATACCACCTGCATTTGCCGACGCAACGGCCGCACCTGGGCAGGGCTCATGCCTTGCAGCGCCTTGCCCTCGAGCACGATGCTGCCCTCGCTGGCCAGCAGCCGCAACAGGGCCAGGCCCAGGGTAGATTTGCCTGAACCGCTTTCGCCCACGATGCCGAGCGTTTGCCCGCGCGGCAACTCGAAACTGATGCCGTCAACCGCTTTGACGTGGTCGACGGTGCGGCGCAGCAGGCCCTTGCGGATCGGGAACCATACCTTGAGGTCGCGCACCCCCAGCAGCACTGGCCCGGGCGGGTTCGCCGCCGGGGCCCCGCTGGGTTCAGCGCCGAGCAGCTCGCGGGTGTAGGGGTGCTGTGGGTTGCTGAACAGCGATCGGCAGTCGCCTTGCTCAACGATGCGCCCGCGCTGCATCACACACACACGCTGGGCGACGCGGCGTACCAGGTTGAGGTCATGGGTGATCAGCAGCAGCGCCATGCCAAGGCGGGCCTGCAATGACTTGAGCAGCTCCAGGATCTTCAGCTGCACTGTCACATCCAGCGCGGTTGTGGGCTCATCGGCGATCAGTAGCTCCGGTTCACACGCCAGCGCCATGGCGATCATCACCCGCTGCCGTTGGCCGCCGGAAAGCTCGTGGGGCAGGGCACGAAGGCGCTTTTCCGGTTGCGGGATGCCCACCAGCGCCAGCAGCTCAAGGGTGCGTGCCCGTGCTGCCTTGCCTGTCAGGCCTTTGTGCAGGCCGAGCACCTCGCCGATCTGTTTTTCGACGTTGTGCAGCGGGTTGAGTGAGGTCATTGGCTCTTGGAAGATCATCGCGATGCGGTTGCCGCGGATCTTGCGTAGCGGCCGTTCGCCCAACGCGAGCAGGTTTTGCCCAGCGTAGGTGATGCTGCCGCTGGGGTGGCTGGCCTGAGGGTAGGGGAGCAGGCGCAGGATCGAGTGCGCCGTGACCGACTTGCCCGAGCCGCTCTCACCCACCAGCGCCAGCGTTTCCCCGCGGCCGATCTGCAGGTTCACTTCCTGAACTGCCAAGGTCCGCTGTTGGCCGTTGTCGAACGCCACCGACAGGTCGCGAATGTCGATCAGGGTGTCGTTCATGTCATTTCCTTGGGTCGAAGGCGTCACGCGCCGATTCGCCGATGAACACCAGCAGGCTTAGCATCAGGGCTAGCACGCTGAAAGCGCTGATGCCCAGCCAGGGCGCCTGCAGGTTCGACTTGGCCTGGCCGACCAGTTCGCCGAGCGACGGCGCGCCCGCCGGCAGGCCGAAGCCGAGAAAGTCCAGCGCAGTGAGGGTGCCGATGGCACCGGTGAGAATGAACGGCATGAACGTCATGGTCGACACCATGGCATTGGGCAGGATGTGGTGGAACATGATGGGCCCGTCACGCATGCCCAGGGCCTTTGCAGCGCGCACGTACTCCAGGTTGCGCCCGCGCAGGAACTCGGCGCGCACCACATCGACCAGGCTCATCCAGGAAAACAGCAGCATGATCCCCAGCAGCCACCAGAAGTTGGGCTGCACGAAGCTGGCCAGGATGATCAGCAGGTACAGCACCGGCAGCCCTGACCAGATTTCTAGAAAGCGCTGGCCGGCCAGGTCGACCCAACCCCCATAGAACCCCTGCAGGGCACCGGCGATGACCCCGACGATAGAACTGGCGATCGTCAGCACCAGGGCGAACAGCACCGAAATACGAAAGCCGTAGATGACCCTGGCGAGCACGTCGCGGCCCTGGTCGTCGGTACCTAGCCAGTTCTGCGCCGATGGCGGTGCCGGGGCCGGTACGCTCAGGTCGTAGTTGATGCTCTGGTAGCTGAACGGGATGGGTGCCCAGATCACCGTGGCGCCATGGCTGGCCAGCAGCTCGCGCATGTACGGGCTTTTGTAGTTCGGCTCCAGGGGGAACTCGCCGCCGAAGTCGGTCTCGGGGTACCGTTCGAAGGCGGGGAAGAACCAGTGGCTGTCGTAATGGACCAACAAGGGTTTGTCGTTGGCCAGCAACTCGGCGCCCAGGCTTATCACGAACAGCACGCTGAACAGCCACAGCGACCACCAGCCGCGTTTGTTGGCCTTGAAGCGCTCCAGGCGCCGGCGGTTGAGAGGGGATAGCGTCATCAGTGTTTCCTGCTCTCGAAATCGATGCGCGGGTCGACCAGGGTGTAGGTCAGGTCGCCGATCAGTTTCACCACCAGGCCCACCAGGGTGAAGATGAACAAGGTGCCGAAGACCACTGGGTAGTCGCGGTTGATGGCGGCCTCGAAGCTCATCAGGCCCAGGCCATCAAGGGAGAAGATCACCTCCACCAGCAAAGACCCTGTGAAGAAGATGCCGATGAACGCAGCCGGAAAACCGGCCACTACCAGCAGCATCGCATTGCGAAACACATGCCCGTAGAGCACCCGCCTCGGGCTGAGCCCCTTGGCCTTGGCGGTAATCACGTATTGCTTGCCGATCTCGTCGAGAAAGCTGTTCTTGGTCAGCAGGGTGAGGGTTGCGAAGTTACCGATCACCAGCGCCGTGACCGGCAACGCAAGGTGCCAGAAGTAGTCGGCCACCTTGCCGGCCAGGCTCAGCTCGGCAAAATTGTTGGAGGTGAGCCCGCGTAGCGGGAACCAGTCGAGATAGCTGCCGCCGGCGAATAGCACGATCAGTAAAATGGCGAACAGAAACGCTGGCACGGCATAGCCGACGACGATAGCCGAACTGGTCCACACGTCGAAAGCGCTGCCGTGGCGCATGGCCTTGGCGATACCCAGCGGAATGGACACCAGATACATGATCAATGTGCTCCACAGCCCGAGGCTGATCGAGACCGGCATCTTTTCAAGGATCAACCCGGTGACGCTGGCATTGCGGAAGAAGCTCTCGCCGAAATCGAAGCGAGCGTAGTTCTTGATCATGATCCACAGCCGTTCAGGTGCGGATTTGTCGAAACCGTACTGGCGTTCGATCTCCTTGATCAGGGCTGGGTCCAGGCCCTGGGCACCCCGATAGCTGGAGCCGGCTACCGACACCTCCGAGCCGCCGCCGCCGATGCGGGCGGTAGCGCCTTCGAAGCCTTCTAGCTTGGCGATCATCTGTTCGACCGGCCCGCCCGGGGCAGCCTGCACGATGATGAAGTTGATGATCAGGATGCCGAACAAGGTAGGGATGATCAACAGCAGCCGGCGCAGGATATAGGCAAGCATCTAGGGGGCCTCCTTCTCTGCCGGCAGCGGCTGGTGTTCTGGCTCGGCCGCGCCCGGGCGGATCCACCAGGTCATCAGGCCGATATCGTTGCTGGGCATTACCTTGGGGTGCTGCAACTTGTTCCAGTAGGCCACGCGCCAATCGGTCACGGTCCAGTTGGGCACCACGATGTAGTTCCACAGCAGTACCCTGTCCAGGGCGTGGGCGTAGGTCACCAGGTTTTGTCGCGAGCTTGCGTTGATCAAGCCGTCGACCAGCGTGTCCACGGCAGGGTCTTTCAGGCCCATGATGTTGAAGGTACCAGGGCGGTCGGCCGCCTCGCTGGTCCAGAAGCCGCGCTGCTCGTTGCCGGGGGACGAAGACTGAGGCAGCGATACCACGGTCATGTCGAAATCGCGCGAACGGCGGCGGTTGACGTATTGCGCAGGGTCTACCCGGCGGATCACCAGGTCGATGCCCAGGTCTTTGAGGTTTCGCTTGTACGGCAGCAGGATACGCTCGAACTCAGGCTGGGCGAGTAGAAACTCGATGGTTACCGGTTGGCCGCTGGCGTCGGTCATGCGGTCGTCGACCACCTTCCAGCCTGCACTCTGCAGTAGCTGGTACGCCTGGCGTTGCTGGTCTCGGATAATCCCGCTGCCATCGCTCACCGGGTTTTTGTAGGGCGTCGTGAACACCTGGTCGGGAATCTTCCCGCGCAGCGGCTCCAGCAATTTGAGCTCATCGGCAGAGGGCAGGCCGCTGGCCGCCAGCTCCGAGTTGCTGAAGAAGCTGCCCGTGCGGCGGTAGGCACCGTTGAACAACTGGCGATTGGTCCATTCGAAGTCGAACATCAGGTTCAATGCCTGGCGCACCCGCACGTCCTGGAACAATGGCCGGCGCAAATTGAAGGCGAAGCCCTGCATGCCACCGGGGGAGCCGTTGGGGATGTTGTCTTTGATCAGCTTGCCCTGTTGCACGGCTGGCACATCGTAGGCCGTGGCCCAGTTCTTGGCGCTGATCTCCTGTCGCCAATCGATGGCGCCGGCCTTGAGCGCTTCAAGCTCCACGCCACTGTCGCGGTAGACATCCGCAGTGATGGCATCAAAGTTGTACATGCCGCGGGTCACGGGCAGGTCCTTGGCCCAGTAGTCCTTCACCCGCTCCAGGCGCAACGAGCGGCCGGGCTGCACACTGGCGATTTTGTACGGCCCGCTGCCGAGGGGGATCTCAAGCCCCCCCTTGGCAAAATCACGGCTGGCCCAGAAGTGCTTGGGCAGCACCGGCAGCTGCCCGACGATCAGCGGCAACTCGCGGTTGCTTCCGGTCTTGAAGTGGAAAATCACCTGGAGCGGGTTTTCTACCTGCACGTCTTTGACGTCTGCCCAGTAGTTGCGCCAGAACGGCGAGCCCTTCTGCATCAGGGTTTCAAAGGTGAAGGCAACGTCTTCGGCCCGCAGGGGGTGGCCGTCATGGAATCGCGCCTGCGGCCGGAGATAAAAGCGGACCCAGGTGTTGTCAGGGGCCTTTTCGGCCCGCTCGGCCACCAGGCCGTATTCGGTCAGCGGTTCGTCGAGGCTGGAGTACATCAGGGTGTCGTAGACGTACATCACCTCGGCCGCTGGCACCCCTTTATCAAGCCAGGGGTTGAGGCTGTCGAAACCGCCTACGTCGGCCAAGTGCAGCGTGCCACCCTTGGGCGCGTCCGGGTTTACGTAGTCGAAGTGTTGAAAATCGGCCGGGTACTTCGCCGGCTCGTCGTACAGCGTCATAGCGTACTGCCCGGCAGCTTGAGCGGTGCCGGCGCAGGCCGCCAGCCAGAAAATGCAGCCGCGCAGGAGCGTGGCACGCGCTGGAATCATGGGGTGTTCTCCGAAGCTTTGAGCCACCAGCTGTTCAGCCCCAGGGTGTAGGGGGGCGTGGGGAGGAAGGCAAAGCGGTTGCGGTAGGCCAGCCGGTGGTAGTCGATGTACCAATTGGGAATCATGTAGTGCTTCCACAGCAGTGTACGGTCCAAGGCACGGGCGGCGGCCACTTGCTGGTCACGGGTGTGAGCGCCGAGCAGTGCGTCGAGCAGCTGGTCCACAGCGGGGTCTTGGATGCCGGCGTAGTTTTTGCCGCCCCTGACCGCCACTTGGCTTGAGTGGAAGTATTGCCACTGCTCAAGGCCAGGGCTCAAGGTCTGGTTCAGGGTCATCAGGATCATGTCGAAGTCGTACTGGTCCAGGCGCTGTTTGTACTGCGCGCGGTCTACCGTGCGCAGGCCGGCCTGCACGCCGATTCGTCGCAGGTTTTCCACATACGGCAGCAGGATCCGCTCAAGGCTTGGGTTGACCAACAGGATCTCCAACCGCAACGGCTGGCCTTTTACGTCGACCAGCTGATCGCCGCGATAACGCCAGCCGGCATCGGTCAGTAGACCGAGCGCGCCGCGCAGGGTTTCCCGCGGCACACCATTGCCCTCGGTGCGAGGCACGTTGAAGGGCTCGGTGAACAGCCTCGCCGGCAGGTGCTCACGCAACGCCGACAGCAGCAGCCATTCCTGGCCACTGGGCAGGGCGGTGGCGGCGAACTCACTGTTGGGGTACCAGGTGGTAGCGCGGTGATAGGCACCGCTGAACAGCGTACGGTTCGCCCATTCGAAATCGAAAAGCATACCCAGTGCTTCACGGGTTCGCACGTCGCTGAAGGCTGGGCGGCGGGTGTTGAAAAACAGCCCTTGGGTCTGGCTGGGAATCTGATGGGGGATTTGCGCCTTGATCACATCGCCACGCCGGACCGCTGGGTAGTCATAGCTGCCGAGCCAGTTCTTGGCCTGGCTTTCGATGTACAGGTCGAACTCACCGGCTTTGAAGGCTTCGAACGCGACTTCCTTGTCTCGATAGAACTCAACTTCCACCCGGTCGAAATTGTATTTGCCACGATTGACCGGCAGGTTCCTGCCCCACCAGTTGCGCACGCGCTCGAACACCAGCCGCCGCCCGGGCACGACTTCGGTGATGCGATAAGGCCCACTGGTGACCGGCGGCGTAAAGGTGGTGGCTTCGAAATCCCGGCCTTTCCAATAGTGCCTGGGCAGCACGGGCATCTCCCCCAGGCGCAGGATCAGCAAAGGGTTACCCGCACGGCGCAACACGAAGCGAATGCGGTGCCTGCCCAGCACGTCCACGCGCTCCACCTCCTGCAAGGCGGTGCGATAGAGCGGGTGCCCCTGTGTGAGCAATGTGCGATAGGAAAAGGCTACGTCGGCGGAGGTGATGCGCACGCCGTCGTTGAAACGCGCTTCTGGCCGCAGGTTGAAGACCACCCAGCTGCGATCATCGGCGTATTCGACCGAGCTGGCGATCAGGCCATAGCTGGAAGCCTCTTCGTCGCCGGAGGGGTCGTATGCCCCTGTGCCGACCATCAGCGGCTCATTGAGCTCGCTGACGCCGTATTGAAGAAAGTTGGCCGTTGCAGTGGGGCTAGTGCCTTTGAAGGTATAGGGGTTGAGCGTATCGAAGCTACCCAGTGCCATCAGCCTTAATGTGCCGCCCTTTGGCGCCTCGGGGTTCGCCCAGTCGAAGTGCTGGAAACTGGCCGGATACTTGAGCGTGCCGAACTGTGCGTAGCCATGGCTGACGGTGAGCTCCGCGTGAGCACCGCTGCAACAGGCAAGGCCAAGGGTAAACAAGAGGGGCAAGCGCATCGAGGCGAAGGGGCGTCCAGGCAGTTGTACGACAAAACTGCCCGGTACAGTATCAGATACCTTGCTGCTGAGCGATTTGGCAAGGTTTCAAAGTGTTCTTAGGGCTCAGCGGTCAAGGTAGACAGTAAGCATTTGCCCTGGCTTGAGCGCCTTGCTGGCATTGGGGTTCCAACGTTTGAGGTGGCGCGTCTCTACATTGAAGCGCTTGGCCACCTGATAGAGGGAATCGCCCTTGCGCACGCGGTACTGGGTGGTGCGTTGCTTGGCAGGCTTGTTCGCCGCCAGCTTGCGCCCACCGGTGGCGCGGATGTCGCGCATGACAAGGGTTTGCCCGACCTTCAGGGTGTGCCCAGAGATCTTGTTCCAGCGTTGCAGGTCACGTACCGAAACTTTGTTGGCACGGGCGATGGAGCCCAGGTTGTCGCCTCGGCGGACGGTATAGGAAGTGGCGCGTGCGGGGGTAGCTGAGGCGATGCGCTCCACGGCCGGGCGCATTGGGCGCAGCGCGACGAGTTGCTTGGGGTCGGCCAGGGTGGCCTTGACCAACTGAGCCTTGGCGGTCGGTACAAGCAGGTGTAAGGGGCGGTTGAGGGTTTCGCGTTTTTTCAGCGCCGGGTTGAGCTGGTAAAGCTCGTCTTCATCGATATCAGCTACCGCCGCGACCCGCGACAGGTCAAGGCGCTGGTCGACGTCCACCACCTGGAAATAGGGCTCATTGGTAATCGGCTCCAGCTCCATGCCATAAGCGGCAGGCGAGGAAACCACTTCCGACAATGCCAGCAGCTTGGGCACGTAGTCCATGGTTTCCTGGGGCAGCGAAAGGTTCCAGTAGTCGGTGGGCAGGCCCAGGCGCTGATTGCGTTCGATGGCCTTGCTCACAGTGCCTTCGCCAGCGTTGTAGGCGGCCAGGGCCAATAGCCAGTCGCCACCGAACATATCGTGCAGTTTGGTGAGGTAGTCCAGCGCTGCGGTGGTGGAGGCGGTGACGTCGCGGCGCCCGTCATAAAGGTTGGTTTGCCGCAGGTTGAAGTAGCGCCCCGTGGAGGGGATGAACTGCCACAAGCCCACCGCCTGGGCGCGAGACAATGCCATAGGGTTGTAAGCACTTTCGATCACCGGCAGCAAGGCCAGCTCCAGTGGCATGTTGCGTTCTTCGAGGCGCTCGACGATGTAATGCACATAGAGGCTGCCGCGGTCGGCAGCGCCAGTGAGGAAGGAGGGATTGCTCACGAACCAGAGGCGCTGCTGTTCGACGCGTGGGTTTACATCGAGGCCGTCCTGCAATTGAAAGCCCAGCCTCATCCGGTCCCACACGTCTCGCGGGGCCTGTTCCCGCTGTGAATCCAGGAAAACCGGCTTTGGCTTGACCCGATGCGCCAGCTTGGGCACCGGGGTCTGCACTGCCTCTTGCGGCAACTGGGCGCTGCTTTGGCAGCCCACCAGTACCATGGAGCACGCCACCGCGATCGCTTGGGCCAGCCGGGTCAACGGGCTGGCGGTAGGGGTGGTTCGGGAGGCAGAAGACATTGGAGGGCTGGCATTTCCGGGCTGAAAAGTGCGGCGATTCTAGAAAGTGCACCCCGGTGGGTCAACCTCTCATGACCTATCAGCATAACGGCAGCAGGCTTAGAACTCGTCCTTCCAAGCCCGAAGCACCCTGAAAACCTCAGCTGCAGAGGAGCAAGGAGTTCCGTTACGTTCGTCGGCCTTTTGTTTAACGGATGTTTCAGCGGTGCGGAGAAAGGGGTTGGTCTGGCGCTCGACGGCCAGCGTCGAGGGCAGGCTGCAACCGTCTTGTTCACGCAACGCAATGACCTGCGCGAGCCGCTGGCCGATACTGGCATTGGCCGGCTCGACGGCCGCCGCGAAGCGAAGATTGCTCAGCGTGTATTCGTGGGCGCAGTAAACCTGCGTACTGTCGGGCATGGTCGCAGTTTTGCCCAGCGAATCGTGCATCATTGCCGGCGTGCCTTCGAACAGCCGCCCGCAACCTGCGGCGAACAGCGTGTCGCCGCTGAACAGCAACGGTGCGTCATGGTCGGCGCAGTAATACATGATATGGCCCAGGGTGTGGCCGGGTACGTGCAGCACCTCAAACGCCAACCCAAGCGCCTCGACCGTGCTCCCCTGGGTTACCGCCACGTCGCGTGCGGGGATCTGTTCATCGGCAGGGCC
Organism: Pseudomonas sp. URIL14HWK12:I12; assembly: GCF_003097135.1. Taxonomy (GTDB): domain Bacteria; phylum Pseudomonadota; class Gammaproteobacteria; order Pseudomonadales; family Pseudomonadaceae; genus Aquipseudomonas. The sequence continues at coordinate 1,015,790 of NZ_QEQL01000001.1, read as the reverse complement.
GGTGACGCGTGCGCCGGTCAGAGCCTTCAGCGCCTCGACACCGCCGACGTGATCGCGGTGATGATGGGTGATCAGGATGTCGGCCAGCACCCAGTCACGGTGTTCTTCGAGCCACGTTTGTACCGGACCCGAGTCGCCTGGGTCGACCACCGCACAGCGACGCTGGGCGGTATCTTGTAACAGCCAGATGTAATTATCGTTGAATGCGCGCAGGGGCTGGATCTGTATCATGGGGCCTTCCGCCAATCTTCGGTATGGCGACCATCTTATGCCCTGAACGGGCATCTGGGGAGAATGCGATGTCCGAACGTCCCTTCGCGCAGGCCGATGCACAATGGCTCGAACTGATCGGCCAAGCTCGCGAGTGGTTCGCCAGCCCCGTTGGCCAGTTGCTGCTGCGCCAGGAACAAGAAGCCCTGGCCCAAGAACTGCGCAAGTTCTTTGGGGGGTACCTGGTGCATTACGGCCCACAAGCCGATGCCCCTCCGGTGGCAGAACAGGTGCAGCGAACCGTTCGCCTTGGCGCGCCATTACCCGGCGTCGAGATCGCCTGTGAGGAGCAGGCCTGGCCAGTGAGCGAGCACGCCGCTGACCTGGTGGTGCTCCAGCATGGTCTGGATTTCAGCCTCTCGCCCCACGGGCTGTTGCGCGAGGCAGCAAGGGCGGTGCGCCCCGGCGGCCACCTGGTGGTAGTGGGGGTCAACCCTTGGAGCACTTGGGGAATGCGCCACCTGTTCACTCGGGATGCCTTGCACAAAGCGCGTTGTTTCTCCGCCTCGCGTGTTACCGACTGGCTGGCGCTGCTGGGCTTTGCGCTGGAGAAAAAACGGTTCGGCTGCTATTGTCCGCCGCTTGCCTCGGCTCGCTGGCAGGCGCGCATGGCCGGTTGGGAGCGCCTGGCTGGCGGCTGGCAGGGGCCGGGCGGCGGCTTCTATATACTGGTAGCGCGCAAGCTTGTGGTGGGCCTGCGCCCATTGCGCCCGGCACGCCGCGAACCTATGGGCAAGTTGCTGCCAATGCCGCTGGCAAAGGTCAACCGCAACGTGGCCAAGATGGACGAAAGCCCCAAGGGCGGAGCGAAATGAGCGATACAGTCGAGATCTATACCGATGGCGCCTGCAAGGGCAACCCTGGCCCAGGCGGCTGGGGGGCGCTGATGGTGTTCAAAGGTGTTGAAAAAGAGCTCTGGGGGGGCGAAGGGGCCACTACCAATAACCGTATGGAGCTTACTGCTGCGATCCGCGCGCTGGCCGCACTCAAGCGCAGCTGCCAGGTGACGCTGGTCACCGATTCGGAGTACGTGATGAAGGGCATCCGCGAATGGCTGCCCAACTGGAAGAAGCGCAACTGGCAAACCGCTGCCAAGCAACCGGTGAAGAACGCCGACCTCTGGCAGCAGCTTGACGAGCAGGTCAACCGGCATCAGGTAACTTGGCAATGGGTGCGTGGGCACAACGGCCATCATGGCAATGAACGGGCCGATGCGCTTGCCAACCGTGGCGTGGACGAGGTTCGCAAGGCCAAGGCTGGCTAAGTTTCGGCCATAAATACCTTGAATGCCTGCCACAACGGGCTGCGGTAGCGGGCCGGGTGCCATACCTGGGTGAACGTTCGGTGCAGAGCCAGCGCAGACCGCAAAGCGACCAGCTCTCCCCGTTGCAATTCGGCCGCAACCGCAAGGCGAGACAAGCACGCTAGGCCGTAGCCAGCCTTCACGGCCTCCTTGATCGCCTCTGGCTGGCTCAGCTCCATCCGCACTTTCAGCTGCGTATTCGGGCTCAAGGCGCTTTCCAGCACCCCGCGGGTTCCGGAGCCCGCTTCGCGAAGGATCCACGGCTCTTTCGCCAGCGTCTGCTCATCGATGGCGCCGCGCTGCGCCAGGGCGTGCCCCGGGGCGCAGATCACCACCAGTTCGTCTTCGCGCCACCGTTCAGCAATAAGCCGTGGTTCGTGTATGCGGCCTTCCAGTATGCCAATGTCGGCCTCCAGCCGTAGCACGTCACGTATCACATCCTCGGTGTTACGAAGGCGCAGCTGGATGTCTACCTGCGGGTGAAGCTCACTGAAGCGCCCCATCAGCCGGGGCATCAGCCAGGTGCCAACCGTTGCGCTGGCACTGATCACCAAACTGCCGTTGAGGCCTCCATCTGGCTCGCGGGCTTGCTCGATGAAACGCTCAAGCCCATCCAGCAATTGCTCGGCCAGCGGCAGCAGGCGCCGGCCTGCATCGTTGAGCAGCAACCGCCTGCCGCTGCGCTCGAACAACGCCACCCCCAGGTGGCGCTCAAGCTCGGTGAGCGATTGGCTGGTGGCAGACTGAGAGAGGCTCAGGTGCCGTGCTGCCTGGCCGATGCCGCCCAAGCGCGCAGCCTGTACGTAAACCTGTAGCTGGCGGAAACTCACCCCGGGCAACATCGGCCGGCGGCTCAGTTCCAGGTGTCGAGCAGAATCTGATCGAGCACCTGCCGGGCGCCCCAAGGGCGTGGGTCGTTGACGACCGCCACTACAGCGTAGGTATGGCCTTCCTGGTCACGTGTGAAGCCCGCAATAGCGCGTACGGTATTCAGGGTGCCGGTCTTGATGTGCCCCTCACCGACCATTGCCGTACGTTTGAGGCGTTTGCGCATGGTGCCGTCCATGCCCACCAAAGGCAGTGAACTCATGTACTCGGCCGCGTAAGGGCTGCGCCAGGCCGCCTGAAGCAGTGCTGCCATCTCGCGAGCGCTGACTCGTTCGGCGCGCGACAGGCCTGAGCCGTTTTCCATCACCAAATGGGGCGAGACAAGGCCTTTGCGTGCCAGCCATTGACGCACGACTCGCTGCGCAGCCTTGCCGTCGTCGGCATCGGCGTCGGTACGGAATTGCGCGCCAATACTCAGGAACAGCTGCTGCGCCATGGTGTTGTTGCTGTACTTGTTGATGTCGCGAATGATCTCGGCCAGGTCCGGCGAGTAAGCACGGGCCAGTAGCTTGGCATTGCCAGGAACGGGCGCCTGGCGGTCTCTGCCCTGAATGCTGCCGCCCAGCTCGCTCCAGATCGCCCGCACGGCGCCGGCGGTGTAGGTGGGGTGGTCCAGCAGCGAAAGGTAGGTTTGCGAGCTGCAGCCACTGGCCAGGCCGCCGCTGACCACCACGCTCATCGTGCCGTCGGCCTGGGTGACTGGGTTGTAGCGCACATCACCGCCGCATTTGTCGCCGGGCAAGGCCTTTAGCTGGTTGTCGATACGGATGCTGGCGATGGGAGGCTCGGCTGATACCACAAGGCGGCCGCTGTCGTTGCGGGCAATGAACCGCAAAGCCTTGAGGTTGACCAGCAGCGAATCGGGGCTGACCAGAAAGGGCGCATTCTCATCACCGCCGTCGTCGTCGAACGCCGGCAGGCTGGTCGGCATCTTGAAGTAGCTGCGGTCGAGCACCAGGTCACCTGTGATCTGCTGCACGCCATTGGCGCGCAGGTCTCGCATCAGCAGCCAGAGCTTTTCCATGTTCAGCTTGGGGTCGCCGCCACCCTTGAGGTACAGGTTGCCGTTGAGAATGCCGCCGCTGAGATTGCCGTCGGTGTAGAACTCGGTTTTCCACTGGTAGGTGGGGCCCAGCAGTTCGAGCGCGGCGAAGGTGGTCACCAGCTTCATTGTGGAGGCGGGGTTAACCGACACATCAGCGTTATAGAGAGTCGGTGCGCCCGGGCCGTCGAGTGGCACCAGGGCCAGCGACAAGGCGTCTGCCGGGAGTTTGTTGGTCTTGAGCGCCTGGTCGACCTTGGCCGAGAGCACACCGGGGCTTTGCGGCGCAGCCACGGCGGGTATCGACATCGCCAGTGGCAGCAGGCTTGCGAGGAACAGCGGACGCAGGTGTTTTGTCATGGATCGCAGGGCCCTTGAGGCAAGGAGTTGAACGGCGAGGGCGATAGATTATGGGCGTGCCGGCCCCAGGGCTTCAAGCCGGAACGGGCGGCCGTTGCCTGTGACATGCACCAAGCGTAACAGTCGAGCATGCCTCCAAATAAAAAAGGCCACCCGGCAGGGGTGGCCTTGAGCAAGCGGTCAGGCGCTGGCGTTGATCGGATTGCCAGGGTACCAGGCATCCACCAGCGGGCTGACTTCCACCTTCGTGAGCTCGTTGCGGCCTTTGAGCCAAGCTTCGACCGCAGCACGTTGCTCTTCGCTCACCGAGCCACGCTGGGCCAGGCAGACCATGCCGAAATCTTCGCCGCCGACGTAGTCCAGGCCGTTGGCATCGATGGCGTTGGCGAGGAAGTCGTCGAGGAACGCATCAATGGCTTGTTCGGAGAGGTCTTGCTTGAACTCCACGTTCAGCTCGAAGCCCAGTTCTTGGAATTCATCCACACAGAGCTTTTTGCGCAGGCGGCGGGAACGGTTGGTAGCCATGAAACGGATCCTTACAGGTAATGACGCGGCGAAGTCTATCAGCTTGGCGAGAGCGCTGCCTGCCTACCGGTCAGGATCCGGGAAGGGCGGCGGGGCTCAGAAGCCTCATCGGGCCAGTAAGCATCGCGGCCTTCTGATCGCGCGGCCATGTGCGTCGCAGCTGTTGCGTGCGCGTAGCGTCAGTTTGACACTGCACCGGCAAGCTGAGGCCTCTCCCTGCTCGGAACGCAGCCGAGCTCCTGTTCGAGCAGTGCTTCGGCCAGCGCTTGGCGGGCCTGATCGAGCCGCTCACCGGTTGCGCAGGCCTGCTCCAGGGCAGCGGCTGCGGCGGCCAGGTCGCAGGCATTTATCATCATGGCCATGCCTTTGACTCGGTGCGCCAGTTCTACCAAGGCATTTCTGGGCAGAACGCCGGCCAAGCGTTGGCGATCTTCGGCGCAGGCCGCGCGTATGGCTTGCTGGAGCGTGCGGCCATGGTCGAGCGCTCTCAGATCAATGCCATTGCTCACACCGAAGTAGGCCGCCAGGCAGCTACGCAACGTGGCGATGTCGACGGGCTTGTGCAGGCAGCCGTCCATACCGGCAGCCAGGCAGCGTTCGCGCACGGCAGCCCCGGTGTGTGCGGTGTAGCCGACGACTGTGCTTGGCTTGCGCTGCTGGCGTTGTTCAAGCCTGCGAAGGGCACGTGCGAAGGTAAAGCCATCATGCCCTGACAGGCTGCAGTCGGTGATGACCAGGACGTAGCGCTCCCGACGGCAGGCACGTAGGCCGGCGAGCGTGCTTGCGACTGCGATCGGCGCGAAACCCAGCTGCGTTAACTGGCGTGTGAGCAGCAGCCGGTTGGCGGGATGGTCGTCGATTATCAGGGCTTTGCCGCGGGTACCGCGTGGGTGGGCGGTGAGCGCGGAGGGCTGCACTGCAACTGTTGGTTCGGTTGCCGGCAGGCGCAATCGCAGTGCCACGCAGGTGCCCTGGCCTGAGCGGCTGCGCAACAGTAGGCGCGCCCCCAGTAGCGGGGCGATTTGCTTGCAGATTGAAAGGCCCAGGCCCAGGCCGCCCTGCGATCGCTGGCTAGGGTTGCCCACTTGGGTAAAAGGCGCGAATGCTCGTTGTTGATCCGCTGCGCAGATGCCGGTGCCTGTATCACTGATGCTCAGCCAAAGGTTCGCTACCTGGCCGGGGCGGGCGCCCAGCCCTTTGAGCCGCACCTGAACCTGGCCGCGCTCGGTGTATTTGATGGCGTTGCAAAGAAGGTTGGAGAGCACTTGGCGCAGGCGATCGGGGTCGACAGTGAAGCAGCCACTTGCCGCCGGGGCGATGTGCAGGCTCAATTCGAGACCCTTTTGCCGCGCGGGGTGGGCGAAAAGGCCGCACGTGGCGTGCAGCAGCTCGCTCAATACCGTCGCCCGGGGAGATACCCGCACGTGCCCCGCTTCGGCGCAGGCGGTGTCGAGGGCGTCGTCGACCAGCGCCAGCACCGCCAAACCAGCACTGTGCGCGTGTTGCAAAGTTGCAGCATCACGGGCGGCCGGGTCTTGGGCGGCCAGCTCCAGCAGCCCGGTAAGTGCATTGAGTGGGTTTCGGATCTCATGGCTGAGGGTGGCCAAAAAGCGTGTTTTAGCCACGTTGGCGCGGTCCAGTTGCGCCTCTCGGGCGCTGCGCTCACTGATATCGACCCAGCCGCAGGCGAGGGCTGCTACCTCGCCGGCGTCATCGCGCACGGGCAGGGCCCAGTGGTGAAGCGTGATGGGCCGGCCGCCTGTGTGTACGATGCGATCACCGACAGTTGCTTGGCCACAACGCAGCGCTTGTGCATGGCGCGCTTCTATCGCCGGGTCTTGCGCCACCACAAGGTTTTGCTGGTAATTTTGATTACTGCTCAGCAGGCGGCCTTGGGGGTCGCGCAGGTACATCGGATGAGGGGTGGCATCGAGCAATTGCCTGAGCCTGCGCTCACGCAAGGCCATGCGCCTGGCGTACAAGCACAGCCCTGTGGCCAGGCACAACGCCAGGCACGCAATGGCCCAGGGCAGCCACACGGTCATACCAGTTCATTCCGCTTGGCGATATCGATCAGCTCGACCAGCGAGCCGGCACGCAACTTATGCATCAGGCGTTTTTTATAGGTGCTGACGGTTTTGCCCGAAATGAACATGCTCGCGGCGATTTCCTTGTTGCTGCGGCCTTGTGAAAACATTTGCAGCACCATCAGCTCGCGGTCGTTGACCCGTTCGAACAGTGCTAGCTCGGCTTGCTGCCACGGTGGCACCGGCCCGGGGCGCAGCGCCTGGCTCGGGAAATAGTTGTAGCCTGCCATGACCGCGCGCACTGCGCTAAGCAGCTCCGACAGCTCCTCTTGCTTGCGGACGTAGCCGCACGCCCCTGCCTGCATACAGCGAATGGCGAACAACGCCGGGGACTGCGCAGTCAGCACCAGCGTGCGCAGCGGCGACCCCATGGCGTGGTAGCGTGATAACAATTCTAGGCCGTCCAAGCGCGGCAGGCTGATATCCAGGATCAACAGCTGCGGCTGTGTATCGCGGATCATCTGCATTCCGTCGACCCCGTTGTCGCACTCGCCGACCACGCCATAGCCTTCGCCCTCCAGCAGCATGCGCACTGCCAGGCGAACCACTGGGTGGTCGTCGAGGATAAAAATGCTCTTCATGAAAACTTCCCTGCCATGCGTATCGGGGCGACCGTAACGCATTTGCCGAGCAGGCAACACGCAGTGACAGGGGGGAGGGCACTAAATAGGAAGTTTCCTACAACAGATTCAGATCGGTCTCCGCGGGAGTGGCGTCAGGCAGGCCGCGCCCCTCCGGTCATCTCCATGGCCATCTCGCTGGCGTAGTTGTCAGTCATGCCCGCGATGAAATCCACCATGCGCAGAAAGGCCGCGTGCAACGTGCTGTCTGGGCGCGGTGCGCTCGCCCCCAGCAGATCGAGAATGCGCCGGTGCTTGAACGACGGCGTACGCCCGCCATGTTGCTCCAGCGCCGCCCCGCAGAAGGCGTTGAGCAGCACCTCAAGCGTGGTGTAGGCGCCGATTTCATGCAGGGTCTTGCGCTTGTCGTGAAAGATCCGCTGGCGCGCGATGTCCTTTGCGCTTTGCACGCAGCGCTTGGCAGGGCCTTGCATGTGCTCGACCAAGTCGCCCTCGAGGGTGCCGGCCAGCAGTGCAGGCTGCTGCTCGACGAAAGCCCGGGCCGCGGCGTTGGTCAGGTGTTCGATGGCCTTGCCGCGCAGGATCGCCAACTTGCGACGCCGCGAATCGGCCGGCCCCAGCTGGCGATAGGTTTCCGGCAGGTCATCGCCCACCAGGCCCAACAGCAGGGCTTCCACTTCGGCATAGTCGAGCAGTTCCATCTCTACACCGTCTTCCAGGTCGATCAAGGCATAGCAGATGTCGTCGGCTGCCTCCATCAGGTAGACCAAGGGGTGACGAGCCCAGCGCTGCGGTGCCAGTTGTGCAATGCCTAGCTTTGCAGTGACCTGCTCCAGGATAGGCAGCTCACTTTGATAGCAGCCGAATTTGTGTTTCTTGTAGCCCGCTGCGTCTGCGTGGCGGGCGCTCCAAGGGTATTTAAGATAGGCGCCAAGGGTAGCGTAGGTCAGGCGCATGCCCCCTTCGGCCTGGTGGTATTCCAGCTGGGTCAACAGGCGAAACCCCTGGGCGTTCCCTTCGAAGCTCAGGAAGTCCTGGCGTTCTGCATCGCTCATGTCATCCAGCCAACCCCGACCTGCGGCCTGCTGGAACCAGTGGCGAATCGCGTCCTCACCCGAATGGCCGAAGGGCGGGTTGCCGATGTCATGCGCCAGGCACGCGGACTGCACCACCATGCCCAGGTCTGCCGGGGCGCACCAGTCGGGCAGGGCATCACGCAGGGTTTCACCGACGCGCATGCCGAGTGAACGCCCCACACAACTGACCTCGAGCGAGTGGGTCAGGCGGGTGTGAATATGATCGTTGCTTGAAACCGGGTGCACCTGAGTCTTGCGACCCAGGCGGCGGAAAGCGCCAGAGAAGATGATGCGGTCGTGGTCCTTATGGAACGGGCTACGGCCTAGTTCTTCGGCGCTGTGAACAGTTTTGCCAAGGCGTTCGCGGGTAAGCAGGGTGTGCCAGTCCAAGGCAAGTCTCCATCAGGGCGTGGCCCAGCTTGCCGCGCTTGAGCGTACACATCAAGCGCCCGAAAGCGCTCGTTAGGGCAGGTCAGCGGCGGCTGGCGCGTTGCAGTAAGCGTACCAAGGGCGCCAGGCTCGCGGCGAGCTTGGCGAACCGGCCCACTGCGCCTAGCTTACCCGAGCGCGCGCCCTTGCCTGAGAAGAACCCCAACAGTGCCACCAAGCCGACGCCCCACAGTGGGCCATGCTTGATGCCCAGGTTTTCCTGCACGTGGCTGCCGAACCCTCGAAGCCGCGACAGCGGGTTGACCACCTCGCGCGCATGTTGGCGGATTTCCTGGCGGTGCATTTCCATGCGCAGCCGGATGATCGCCTTGCGCATCTCGCGCCGCGAAGCTCCTACCACGGAAGGCGTTGAGGATCGGCTCATGGCATCAGTCGCTCGCGGTCGTTGGCCAGCTCTTCGAGCGTGGCATGGAAGGGAGAGGATTCATCGAAGATCGCCGCCTTCAGCCGCATGGCACAGAACAGCCCCGCAAGCAGGTAGAACACGCAGAGGCCGATCATTCCCGGAATCCGGTAGTTATCCCACAGAAGGATGAGGATCAACCCCGAGAGCGCCACCAGTGCGAGCAAGGCAAATACCAGTGCAAGCCCTGCGAACAACAGCAGGCTCAGGGTCCGAGCCTTTTGCTCCTGCAGCTCGATGCCGAGCAACTCAAGGTGGCTGTGGACCAACCCCAGAAAAGCCGCCAGCAGGCCGCGCGAGGGCGACCCCTGCGGCCGTTGCGGTATCTCCGTGCGCTGGTCCATGCTCAACGCCTTGTGGCCAGAAGGCCGATCAGAAAGCCCAGGCCCGCAGCAATGCCTACTGCCTGCATGGGCTTGGTTTGAACCCATACTTCGGTAGCGTCGACTGCTTCGCGACCGCGCTCGAGTAGTGCCTGTTCGGTTTCGTGCAATGAAGCGCGGGCACGGGCGAGGCTCTCACGAACCTGGGCGCGCAGGATATCTGCCTGGTCACCTGCCAGGGTGGCGCTGTGTTCGAGGAGCTTTTCAGCATCTTCAACCAATGCCTGGAAATCTGCTGCAAGCACTTCTTGTGCTGCTTTTGCCGTGGTGCTGGCCATGATGCCTCCTGTTAACGGTCCGTATGCGTTTCGACGCCCTCGGCTAGGCCGAGGTTCAGTAAAGCGATGGTACATTTTTTGCTGCCGGGTGGTGCGCGAAGGTGCTGTGGCGCACAAACGTGGGGCGAAGATGCTTTGCTCCAGGCGCGCGCACCGTTTTTGATAAAAAAATTCTAGCAATATGCATCTGGTCTTTGCCTTCCGGCGCTTTAAGTGCACCTTTGTGGTTCGCCAATCCACAAGGTGTGCTGAAACGGTGCATTGGGGGCGAGGCCGGTGCGCCACTTCAGGCCTGCCAACGATGGAAAACCTGCAAACTGCCGTAGACACTCTAGTCCATGGCACCAATACGCTGTTCCTCCTGTGCGGTGCGGTGATGGTCCTGGCCATGCACGCCGGCTTCGCATTTCTGGAGGTGGGAACGGTTCGCCAGAAAAACCAGGTCAATGCGCTGTCGAAGATTCTGAGCGATTTCGCAATTTCGACCCTTGTCTACTTCTTCATCGGCTATTGGATCGCCTATGGCGTCAGCTTTTTGCAGCCCGCGCCTGTGCTTGCATTGGACCACGGCTATGCATTGGTGAAATTCTTCTTCCTGCTGACCTTTGCCGCAGCGATCCCTGCCATCATCTCAGGTGGCATCGCCGAGCGGGCGAGGTTCGTTCCGCAGCTCTGCGCCACGGCGTTGATCGTGGCCTTCATCTACCCGTCTTTCGAAGGGATGATGTGGAACGGCAATTGGGGTGTGCAAGCTTGGCTGGCGGGGCGTTTTGGGGCCCCCTTTCACGATTTCGCAGGTTCTGTGGTGGTGCACGCCATGGGTGGCTGGCTCGCGTTGGCGGCAGTCCTGCTGCTCGGGCCGCGGCAAGGGCGCTTTCGTGAAGGCCGCCTGGTTGCGTTCGCGCCTTCGAACATCCCCTTCCTGGCGTTGGGCTCCTGGATACTGATCGTTGGCTGGTTCGGTTTCAACGTGATGAGCGCCCAGTCGCTTCAAAACGCCAGTGGCCTGGTGGCCGCCAATTCTCTGATGGCAATGGTGGGCGGCACGGTCTCGGCATTGATAGCCGGGCGTAACGACCCAGGCTTCCTGCACAACGGCCCGCTGGCGGGGTTGGTGGCGGTGTGTGCCGGCTCCGATCTCATGCACCCAGTGGCTGCACTGATAACTGGCGCGGTGGCCGGAGCCTTGTTCGTGTGGTGCTTCACCGTTGCGCAAGGCAAATGGAAGCTCGACGATGTGCTTGGGGTCTGGCCGCTACATGGGCTATGCGGAGTATGGGGCGGGCTTGCCTGTGGCGTGTTCGGCCAGAGCGCTCTGGGTGGAATGGGTGGGGTGAGCCTGGCCAGCCAGGTGGTCGGTACGCTGCTGGGTGTAGTGATTGCCTTGCTCGGCGGGTTTGTGGTCTACGGCCTGCTGCGCAGGCTGGTGGGGTTGCGCCTTAGCCAGGAGCAGGAGTACTACGGGGCCGACATTACTTTGCACAAGATCGGCGCGGTCAGCACCGACTGACGGGCGCGCTGGTGTTTCCAGCGGTAGCTACAATGGCAGGGTCGGCGGTGCAGTTCCTGGCCCGCCATGCCTTTGGAGCCGCGCAAATGCTGCCTGTATGCCAGCTATTGATCGTCTTCCACCACCCAGCCTGCGAACAGGCTGAAGACGCTCTTATGCCGCTGGTCGAGCATGGCCTGCAAGTTGAGCTGGTAGACGTGGCTGGGCAACCGGACCTGGCCGATCGTGTACCCTTGCTCCGCCGTGTCGACACCGGCGCAGAGCTGCAATGGCCGTTCGATACCGAAGCGCTCGTTCATTTTCTGCAATGAACCTGGCGAGCGCCGCGCGGCGACAAGCGGCACACTCGCACCTTGCTGAACCATTCAGGGATGAGTAGTCTGTATATGCATACAGTAAAGCAGGGGCGCGGCCAGGTGAACATCGAGCAACTCAAATACAGCGTAAACCGCATGCCGCCAGAGGCGGTGCTGGAAGCGGCACTTGCCTTGAGGCTCGAAGGCCTGGTGCTCGACCACGACACGCCTTTTGGCAAGGTTCATTTCAATGCCTGCTTCGCGGAAATCGAAGCCTTGTTCCAGCGCGCCGGTTACCACCGCGGGCTCGACGTAGTGGGCTATGAGGGCACGGCCTACGCACTGTACGACCCTTCTCGTTGGGAGCCCGTGCAAGTGCTTCGCAAATTGCGCAGCCTGTGCGAGGCGCCGTCGGTACCTGTGGCGGTGTAATAGCGGATAATACGCGCTCTACTGTCTCAACGAGCTCCAGCATGTCAGCTTCCTGCTTCGATCCAGCCGCCCGCCAGGCCAGCACGCTTGTGCTGCCAGCTGGGCCCTGGGCCACGGTCTTCGATTGCCTCTGCGCGCATTTTGCCAAAGTACCTGCCGAGCAGTGGGAAGAGCGCTTTGCCCGTCGGCGCGTGCTGGATGCCGCCGGCGAGCCGCTGGCACGCACCACGCCCTATCGTCAGGGCATGCGAGTGCATTACTTTCGTGAGGTGCCGGGCGAGCCGCTGATCGATGTGCAGGAGCATGTGCTGTACCAGGATGAGCATCTGGTGATCGCCGACAAGCCGCATTTTCTCCCCGTTACGCCCGCAGGGAAGTATGTGGAGCAAACCTTGCTGCGCCGCTTGATCCGTACGCTGGGCAATGCCGACTTGGTGCCGCTGCATCGCATCGATCGGCACACGGCAGGCTTGGTAATGTTCTCCGCTCAACCGGCTTCGCGTGGGGCCTATCAGGCGCTGTTCGCCGAGCGGCGAATCCATAAGGTTTATCAAGCTATTGCGCCGGGCCTGCCGACGCTGAGCTTTCCGCACCGCCATGCGAGCCGCATGGTGAAAGGGGAGCCGTTTTTCCGGATGTGTGAAGTCCCTGGTGAGCCCAACAGTGAAACTCACATTCATGTCCTGGAGCGGCGAGAGCACTGGTGGCGATACGAATTGTGGCCGGTCACCGGCAAAACCCATCAACTGCGGGTGCATATGGCAGGCCTTGGGGCTGCGTTGTGCAATGACCCCTTCTACCCTGCGGTGGCCCCGGAGGGCCAACAGGATGATTTTGACAAGCCGCTGAAGCTCCTTGCCCAGTCGGTTGCTTTTGACGACCCGATTACCAGAGAACCACGCCACTTCACCAGCCGGCTTGAGCTGGGCTGGCCTTGAACAGGGTGGGGGCGCAAAAATGAAAAAACCCGCCGATAGGCGGGTTTTTTCATGAGTTGGTCGGAGAGACAGGATTCGAACCTGCGGCCTTCTCGTCCCGAACGAGACGCGCTACCTGGCTGCGCTACACTCCGATGGCCAAAAGCATACTGCTGCGGGCTGGCTTGTGCAAGCCCTTGATAGCAAGAGGATTAATCAGCTCGCACGGGCCCGAATCACAGTTCTTTTACGGTCCGAACCTGATCCTTGTTGATGCGAGTGACCTTGCCATCCAACTGCTTGAATTCATAGAAGCCAGTGTCGTCATCGTACTTAGGTGTATCGACGGTCTGGATCTCGCGCCCGTCGTTGAGGGTGATCACGTTGGGCGTCGAACAACCTGCCAGGGCAGCCAGGCCGACAGCGAGCAGGACGGCAGGAACGATGCGGGTGGTCATTACAGAACTCTCCGAAATGAAAACAGGGTTTATCGCATTGTGGGACGCACGTGCAGGGGGTTAAGTTCCTTGCGCGGGCCCAAGGATCAGGTTCCTTGATAGGTATCAAGTAATGCCAAGGTATTGAGGTTGGCAAGGCGCGGGTCATGTGCCGGGCAGTCATAGGCCTGCACCTCGCCGGCGAGCATAACCCGTCGTGGGCTGCGCTCGCCAGCGGCCCAGGCACGTTCGAAAACAGCCCCCAACGTTCGGGGCAGCACTGCCATGAGGGGTTCCCACTGACCACCCTGGCGAATCAATGTGGGCACCCCAGGTGCCTGCCTCGCCAGTGCGAGCCAGGGGGCGAGCAATGTCTGATCGATGCCTGGAGTATCGCAAGGCAGTACCAGCACAAGAGGGTGGCGTGCGAGCGCCAAGCCCGCACGCAAGCCGGCCATCGGGCCGGGATAATCGGGTTCCGAGTCAGTGACCAGGCGGTCTGCCCAAGGCTGATAGTGATCGGGATTTCGGTTGCAGGAGATGATCAGATCGTCGGTCAGCTCACGAACCTGCCGGTGCAGGTGGGCAATCAGGGGTTCACCCCGCCAGGTCAGCAGGCCTTTGTCTTGGCCGCCCACGCGAAGGCCCTGGCCACCGGCCAACAGCAAAACGGATAACGACAGCTCATGGGCGGGCATGGCAGGCTCGCTGCGCAGGTATCAGGTCGCTGTGATATAACACCGCCCACCGCCGCAAACAATCGGAACCTGCCATGAAAGCCAAGGCCGACACGCCCTTCGTGCCGCTCAACATTGCGGTGCTCACCGTCAGTGACACCCGCAGCTTCGAAAATGATACCTCTGGCCAACTGTTCGTTGATCGCCTCACCGCCGCCGGCCATCGCCTGGCTGAGCGCGTGCTGCTCAAAGATGACCTGTACCGCATCCGGGCGCAGGTCGCTCACTGGATCGCTGAAGAGGTGGTGCAAGTGGTGCTGGTGACTGGCGGCACCGGTTTCACTGGCCGCGACAGCACGCCCGAGGCGGTCGCGTGCTTGCTCGACAAGCGCATCGACGGCTTCGGCGAGTTGTTCCGGCAGATATCGGTCGCAGACATTGGCACCTCCACCGTGCAGTCCAGAGCGCTCGCCGGCCTTGCCAACGGCACTTTGGTCTGCTGCTTGCCTGGGTCGACCAATGCTTGCCGCACTGCGTGGGATGGCATTTTGGCAGAGCAGCTGGATGCGCGCTTTCGACCGTGCAATTTCGTGCCGCACCTCAAGCAAGCTGCGCCGTGTGAAAGCCGTGGCTGAGCGTTCACCCCTGCTGTCGCTGGAGCAAGCGCTGGCGTTGTTACTGGAGGCGGCCTATGCCGCCCCGATCCAGCAAGTAGAGCAAGTACCGCTGGCCGAGGCTGACCGGCGCATACTGGCCCAGGACATTACCGCTGCGTTCGATGTGCCGCCTTGGCCCAACAGTGCGATGGATGGCTACGCGCTCAGGCTTGCCGATGCAGGGGGGCAGCCGCTGCCTGTGAGCCAGAAGATTCTGGCAGGCGCTGCGCCGCAGCGCCTGCAGCCGGGTACCTGCGCGCGGATCTTCACTGGCGCCCCGGTGCCCGAGGGTGCCGATTGCGTCGAAATGCAGGAAAACACCGAGCTGCTGAGCGACGGTCGTGTGCAATTGTTGCACGCCCTACGGCCAGGCCAAAACATCCGCCCCAAAGGTCAGGAAACCGTGCGCGGTGAGACCGTACTTGAACGAGGCGCGCGGCTGGGGCCGGCTGAGCTGGGGCTGGCTGCCACTGTGGGCCTGGATCGATTACCGGTCGTGCGCAAGCCGGTGGTGGCAGTGCTTTCGACCGGGGATGAACTGGTCGAGCCAGGGCAGCCCTTGGGGCCGGGGCAAATCTACAACAGCAACCGCCGGCTGCTGTGCAGTTGGCTGGAGCGGTTGGGTTGCGAGGTGGTGGACGCCGGTATTCTGCCCGATGACCTGGCCCTGACGCGTGAGCGCCTGGCCGCCTACCAGCGTGCGGACCTTATCCTCAGCACAGGTGGGGTGTCGGTGGGGGAGGCTGACTTCCTCGGCCAGGCGCTACGGGAGGGCGGTACCTTGGCCCTCTGGAAGCTGGCGATAAAGCCCGGCAAACCGCTCACCTTCGGCCACTACCAGGGCATACCGGTGCTGGGCCTGCCGGGTAACCCTGCCTCGACCCTGGTCACCTTCGGGCTATTGGCGCGGCCCTACCTGCTGCGCCGGCTCGGTTGCCAGGCGGTCGAGCCACTGAGGGTGAGCGTCCCGGCAGGTTTCGATTGGCCGAAGGCAGGCGGGCGTCGCGAATTCCTGCGTGCCAGGCTCGAAGGAGGCCGTGCCGTTCTCTACCCCAATCAGAGCTCAGGTGTGCTGCGCAGTGCAGCATGGGCACAGGGGCTTGTGGAAATTCCCGAAGGCGAAACGTTCAGCCCGGGCGCGCCGGTCGCGTTCATCGCGTTGAGCGAACTGTTCAACTGACCCTGCCGTACACATCGGTGAAGCGCACGATGTCGTCTTCACCGAGGTACTCGCCGCTCTGCACCTCGATCATCACCAGGTCGACCACCCCCGGGTTCACCAGCCGGTGCACCCGGCCAGGCTTGATGAAGGTCGATTCATTGGTGTCGAGCAGGAACTCCTCCTCGCCGTTGGTTACCCTGGCCATGCCGCTGACGATGATCCAGTGCTCGCTGCGATGGTGATGCATCTGCAGCGACAGCTGCGCCTGCGGCTTGACCACAATGCGCTTGATCTTGAAGCGCTTGCCTTCCTCGAGCACGGTGTAGGTGCCCCATGGGCGGGTGACGGTGCGGTGCAGGCGATAGGCCTCATGGCCCCGGTCTTTCAACGCCTTGGCGATCACCCGAACCTCTTGGCTGCGGTGGGTGTCGGCAATCAGCAACGCATCGGGTGTGTCGACGATCACCAGGTCTTTGACCCCAACGCAACCCACCACACGGCGAGGTGAGTCGATATAGCAGTTGTGCGTATCGTGCAGCACTGCCTCCCCGTTGCATTGGTTACCCTGTGCATCGGCCGGTGCCAATTCCCGGATCGCCTGCCATGAGCCGATATCGCTCCAGCCCAATTGACAAGGCAGCACCGCGACATTGCGCGATTGTTCCATCACTGCGTAGTCGATCGACAGCGAGGGTGCTTGCTTGAAGGCCTCGGCGGCCAGCTCTACCTGGGTTTCACTCTGGCCCTGCTTGCGGGGGCTTGCAGCCAGGCAGCTTTGGGCGGCCTCCAGGATCGCGGGCGCGTATAGGCCCAGTTCCCGAAGAATTGCGTCAACCCGCATGCAGAACATCCCTGCATTCCACAAGTGGTTGCCGCCTGCCACGAAGTCTTCAGCGGTCGCTTGGTCCGGTTTTTCGAGAAAGCGTGCAACTTCGAAAGCGCCGTGGGTCAATGCTGAACCCAGCTCGATATACCCAAAGCCCGTTTCCACGCGGGTCGGCACCAGCCCAAAGGTGACCAAGGCGCCCTCGGTGGCCACGGCCTGGGCAGCCGCCACCGCCTCGGTGAAGGCTGCCTGATCCTGAATCAGGTGGTCAGCGGGCAATACCAGTATCTGAGCGTCCTCGCCGTAGGCATGGGCCACGTGAAGTGCGGCGACGGCCACCGCTGCGGCGGTATCGCGCCCCTCGGGCTCTAGAAGAAAATCCACCGCCAGCTTGCGCAGGTTGTACCGGCGGTAGTCGTCTTGGGTGCGGAAGTATTGCTCGCGCTGGGTAACCGTGACGATTCGCTCCACACCCGGCAGCGCTGCAGCGCGTGTAAAGGTTTTTTGCAGCAAGCTTTCGCCATCAGGCAAGCGCATGAAAGGCTTTGGCATGCCCTCACGCGAAACTGGCCACAAACGAGTGCCGGCGCCGCCGGCGATGATGCAGGGAACGAGGGTGCTCATCCTGAAAACCTCAGAAGGTGCGCGCGAGCGCAGATGGGGGCGATGGGGAAAGGCTGCGGGCAGGCTACCGCCGCCCGTGGAGGGGCAGCGAACAGGAAAATAGCGAGAATGCGTGCATGATAGTCAATGGGTTGACATTTTCAATGGATTTTTTATTTAGTGTCGAAAAATTGTCACATCATGCTTAGAGCTATTGAGGCTTACCCGTGGTCTATTGGCCATTCTCGATTGCGCATACGGAGTGTGTAGTATGGAACACCGCAAAGCCTGGATGATTCTGCATGGCAAGCAGGCCCTCAACGATGAGGTTCGCCAAGCCGTGATCGCGCGGCGCGAGGCGGGTTGGGAGATCGCGGTGCGCTTGACCTGGGAAGCCGGCGATGCCCAGCGCCTGGTGCACGAAGGCCTTGAGGCCGGGTATACCATCATGATTGCCGGCGGCGGCGACGGCACCTTGCGCGATGTCGCCCAGGCCCTGGCCGATGCGCCTGGCCAAGCCTCATTGGTATTGTTGCCACTAGGTACCGCCAATGATTTTGCGCGTGCCGCTCAGGTGCCTGCCGAGCCCGCCGATGCGCTCGCGTTGCTCGATGTTCCAGCCCGGGCAGTTGACCTTGGCGAAGCAGGCGGTGAGGTGTTCCTCAATATGGCCACTGGCGGCTTTGGCAGCCAGGTCACTGCCAATACCTCGGAAGACCTGAAAAAGGTACTCGGTGGGGCTGCCTACCTGTTTACCGGCCTCGGTCGTTTCAGTGAACTCAAGGCTGCTCATGGCCGCCTTGAAGGCCCGGATTTTCATTGGGAAGGCGAGCTGCTGGCGCTGGGCATCGGCAACGGCCGGCAAGCCGGCGGCGGTCACGCGTTGTGCCCTGAGGCCATGGCCGATGATGGGTTGCTCGACATCAGTATTCTGCCAGCGCCTTCGGACATGATCGGCGCACTCAAGGGCTTGCTGGCAGGCGGTCTCGCGTTGGACAACCTGTTCGTGCGCGCACGCCTGCCCTGGGTAAGCATCCAGAGTGCGCAAGGGCTGGACATCAACCTCGATGGCGAGCCGCTGCAAAGCAATGACTTGCGCTTTGCCGCACGCCCAGGGGCGTTGCGCGTGCACCTGCCTGCCGATTGCCCCCTGCTTGGGCCTTCCCGCCTAGGCAACGCCTGAACCTACCGGCTAGCGGCGCTGGCCTTTGTGGGAATACAGTGGTCTGATATTAAAGTGATATCGCCATGCGGCTTCAAGTTTGCCCGCCGTTGGCCGATAGCCCGCTTCAGACCACTGTTACTTTTCCCTGGGGGCTTCATCCATGGCTGGCATTCTCGATACCGTCGATCAGCGCACGCAACTGGTCGGTGAAAACCGCCTGGAAATTCTGATGTTCCGCCTGGCGGGGCGGCAGCTATTCGCCATCAACGTGTTCAAGGTGCAGGAGGTTCTCCAACTGCCCAAGCTCACTTTGATGCCGCAGCGCCACTCGTTCGTGTGTGGTGTGGTCAACCTGCGTGGGCAGACCCTCCCGGTGATCGACCTCTCCCAGGCTATCGGTATGAAACCTATCGCCCCTGGCCCCAACAGCACCATTATCGTCACCGAGTACAATCGCTCGGTGCAGGCATTCCTGGTCGGTGGGGTAGATCGCATCATCAACATGAACTGGGATGCCATCATGCCGCCTCCGACCAGCGCCGGGCGCCAGCATTATCTGACAGCCATCACCAAGGTGGATGATCAGTTGGTGGAAGTGATCGACGTCGAGAAGGTGCTGGCTGAAATCGTGCCATACAACGCCAAGGTTTCCCAAGATCGCCTGGCAGACCCGATCCTCGCCCGTGCACGTGGCCGCGAAGTGTTGCTGGTGGACGACTCCACCGTGGCGTTGGCTCAGCTTCGCGACACGCTATCGCAGCTGGGTATCAAGTTACATACCGCCAGCAACGGCCTGAAGGGCTTGCAAATGCTCAAGGCTTGGGCAGACGCAGGTGAGGTGGTGACTGACAAACTGCTGATGATGTTTACCGACGCCGAAATGCCTGAAATGGACGGCTACCGGCTGACCACCGAGATCCGACAGGACCCGCGCCTTGCAGGCCTTTATGTGGTGCTGCACACCTCGCTGTCAGGCAGCTTCAACGAGTCGATGGTCAAGAAAGTGGGCTGTGACAACTTCCTGTCGAAGTTCCAGCCTGACCGGTTGGTTGAAGTTGTGCGCCAGCGCCTGGAGCAGATTGGTTGACCCCGCCGGCCGGGAGCGCTTTTCGGTTTGCCATTAAAAAAGGCCCCTCTGGGGCCTTTTTTGTTACTGATCGTCGAAGAACCGCTCGTTCCACTCGACAATGGGCTGTGGCGTATTGAGTTTTTCCCCATAGATCACCGCGTAAGACAACACGTTCTGAACGTACTGCCGGGTTTCATCGAAGGGAATGGACTCCACCCAGACGTCGAAGCTCAGGTGATTGGCGCCGCGTAGCCATTGCCGTACCCGCCCGGGGCCTGCGTTGTAGGCGGCGGTAGCCAGTACGCGGTTGCCGTTGAACTGGCCTTGAACCTGGCTCAGATAGGCCGCGCCGAGTTGCACGTTCTTGTCTGGGTCGATTACCTGCGCCGGGCTCGCCAACGGAATGCTGAACTTGCGGGCAGTTTCCTTGGCAGTGCCGGGCATCAGCTGCATCAGGCCCATGGCCCCGGCGCCCGAGCGGGCGTCGTCCATGAAGGCGCTTTCTTGCCGGGTAATGGCGAATGCCCAGCTGGCGTGAAGCCCGCGCAGGCGTGACTCGCGCACCAGTGCGTCGCGGTGGGCCATAGGAAAGCGGATGTCCAGATCGTCCCAGTATTGCGCCTGGCTGATCGTGCGGATGGCCGGGAAATACCAGCCCAGGTCGTAAGCCAGCCGGGCTTGCGCAACCATTTCGTCGCGGCTGAATAGCCGGGTGACGTGGTACCACTCGCGGCGCCCCGGCACGATCTCACCGCGCTCATAGAGCTCCAGCGCGCGGCGGATGCCGGGGGCGCGGCGCACTTTGTTGACGGTGGCAGCCGATAGCGCCAGCGGGCGGTTCAGCAGTTGATAGGGCTCCTGCGCGCGGTCGGCGGCGAGGAAACCGTAGAAATCCCGCTCTTTGGCCAGTGCTCGATACAGCTGCATGCCCAAGGGGTTGTTCGGCTGCGCTAGCTCAAGGCTACGGGCTTGCCAGTAGCGCCAGCGATTGGTGCTCGACAGAGACGCCGGCAGGCGCTTGGTCAGGTCGTAGGCCTCCTGCCAGCGGCCCAGGCGAAGCAGCAGGCGCAGGCGCCATTCACTGACGGTGTCGTCCTTGAGGTCGGGGTCGTAACGGGTCATCAGGTCGAGTGCCCGCGGGTCGTAGCGGCGGGCGAGTGTCAAGCCGATCTCGTTGGCGATGGCGACCTTCTCGGCGGCGGAAAAATGCATGGTGGCGGCGTAGCCATCGAGCAGGCCCATGGCCTGATCGGGGTCCTGCTTGGCCAGCCGGCGCAAGCCGTAGCCAACGATGTCGCCCATGGCTTCGTCGGCTGGCTGGAACAATTGCGGTTGCTCGAGCAGCTCGGGCTTTTGCGCAACGTTGAGCAGCAACTTACCTTGGTTGCTCAAGGTCACCAAGCCACTGGCGAGGTTGTTGGCCAGCGAAAAATTACGAGCCTTCACCGCCAGCTTGAGCCGTGCCCAGCGTTTCTGCTCGGTCAGTTGACCTTCACCGGCCCAGCGGGTGAACAGCGCTTCGCAACTGGCCGGGCGGTCTTTGCCGCTGAGCCACAACTGATCGGTAAGGGCGTAGCCTTCGGCACGCAGGTTCGGTTGCGTTAGCTGATATTGAGCGTGCAGGCAATCGAGCTCGGCGAAGTTAAGCTTCGGGCTGTAGTACCGTTCGAAGGTAGCCCAGTCGCCACGGTCGCTCAATTGCCGCAGCCAGCGCAGTTTCATCCAGTTGGCCTGCGGCAGGTCGCCATGCTCGGCCAGGAAACGCTCCACTTCCTCGTTGCTCGCCGAAGGTAGTCGCGCGCTGAGCTCATCGAATGCCAGGTAGGGCTCCAGAGGGTAATCGGCCAGCGCTACCTTCGATTGCAGGTAAGGTGCGCTGTTGCCCTTGGCCAGTGCCGCCTTGGCCTGATCGTAGAGCTGGCGCTGGGTGGCCAGGTCAGCGGCGTGGAGGGAACTTGAGGTGACCGCAGAGAACAGCAGCACACAGGAAAAGACGCGGGACAGTCGACTGCGCATGAGACTTCCGGGGCAAAAGCGGTGAAGACGGCCCAAGGCCGTACGATGTTGGCTAGCTTAGCCGGTAAGGGCGCTGCCGTGAATGAGTGTGGTAAGAGGATGTGTCGCCCAGCGCCTGTTCAAACCGGGTAGAATGCGTGCCCGGTTAACGGAGAGACCCATGACCCTGCTCAAACTAAGCGACGTTTCGCTCGCTTATGGCGCCATGCCCTTGCTCGACAAGGTGTCTTGGCAGATCGCGCGCGGCGAGCGTGTATGCATCATTGGCCGTAACGGCACTGGCAAGTCCAGCATGCTGCGCCTGGTACGCGGCGACCAGAAGCCCGATGACGGGGATATTTGGCGGGCACCGGGGCTGAAGATCGGCGAGTTGCCGCAGGAGCTGCCGCGGGCCGACGAGCGGACGGTGTTCGATGTGGTCGCCGAGGGCCTGGCCGGGGTCGGCGAGTTGCTTGCCCGTTATCACCACCTGAGCCAGCACATCGTCACCGATGAAGACCTCCAGGCACTGATGCATGTGCAGCAGGAGCTGGAAGCCCGGGACGGCTGGCGGCTGCAGCAACTGGTTGAAAGCACCCTCAGCCGCCTTCAGTTGCCCGCTGAAAAAACACTCGCCGAGCTGTCCGGTGGCTGGCGCCGCCGGGTGCTGCTCGCTCAGGCGATGGTGAGTGAGCCCGACCTGCTGCTGCTCGACGAGCCAACCAACCACCTCGACATCGGCGCCATCGCCTGGCTTGAAGAAGCGCTCACAGGCTTCGGCGGTGCCGTGCTGTTCATCACTCACGACCGTGCCTTCTTGCAGGGGCTGGCCACACGCATCCTTGAACTTGATCGCGGGCATCTGATCGACTGGAATGGCGACTACGCCAGCTTCCTCGTGCACAAGGAAGCCGAGCTGGCGGCCGAGGAGGTCGCCAACGCGCTGTTCGACAAGCGCCTGGCCCAGGAAGAGGTGTGGATCCGTCAAGGCATCAAGGCCCGCCGTACTCGTAACGAAGGCCGAGTGCGCGCACTCAAGGCGTTGCGCGTAGAGCGCGGAGAGCGCCGCGAGCGCCAAGGCAAGGCCAATATCCAGCTGGAGGTAGGCGACAAGTCGGGCAAGCAGGTGCTGGCCTTGGAAAACGTCAGCTACGCCCACGCCGGCGGCCCTACGCTGGTGAAGGACTTTTCCCTGGTACTGCAGCGCGAAGATCGCATTGGCCTGCTCGGCGCCAACGGCACCGGCAAGACCACCCTGCTGAAATTGATGCTCGGTGAGTTGCAGCCGGTCAGCGGAACCGTCAAGGCAGGCACTAAGCTCGAGGTGGCTTATTTCGACCAGCTGCGCATGCAACTGGACCTGGAAAAAACCGTTATCGACAACCTGGCCGAAGGTCGCGACTTCATCGAGATCGACGGCCAGAACCGGCATGTATTGAGCTACCTCGGTGATTTCCTGTTCAGCCCACAACGGGCGCGAACCCCGGTCAAGGCGCTTTCCGGGGGCGAACGTGCACGGTTGCTGCTCGCCAAACTCTTCAGCAAGCCTGCGAACCTGCTGGTGCTCGACGAGCCGACCAACGATCTGGACGTCGAGACGCTGGAGCTGCTCGAAGAAGTGCTGGCAGGCTTCAAGGGCACCGTGTTGATGGTCAGCCACGACCGGGCATTTCTCGACAATGTGGTCACCAGCACCCTGGTGTTCGAAGGCGATGGCGTCGTGCGCGAGTACGTGGGCGGTTACCAGGATTGGCTGCGCCAGGGCGGCTCCCCGCGCTTGCTTGGGGTAAAGGAGAACAAGAGCGGCAAACCGGAGCTCAATAGCGCGGTGGTCAGCGCGCCGTCAGAGCCTGCGGTGGCTGCTGCCGCAGAAAGCGTCAACAAGAAGAAGCTCAGCTACAAATTGCAGCGGGAACTCGATGCGCTTCCGGGGCAGATCGAAGCCCAGGAGCAGAAGCTTGAGGCCCTTCAGCAACAGGTCTCGGCGCCAACCTTCTACCAGCGGCCCGCTGCTGAAACCACGGCGGTGCTGGCACAGCTCGAGCAACTGCAGGCCGAGCTCGATACCCTGGTGGAGCGTTGGGCCGAGCTCGACGGCTGAGCGGCGTTAGAGCACCGGTGTGGTGGGTGGCTCGCTTCCTTCCGGGGTGTGCGTTTCACCCGCTGCTGCCGCCGGCTTGAGGCGCACGGCCAGGACATCGCAGGGCGCGCCGTGCAGCACGTCGCTGGAGGTGGAGCCCAACAGCAACTTCAGGCCGTGGCGCCCATGGCTGCCTACCACGATCAGGTCGATTCCATTTTTCTTGGCCAGCTCATGGATTTCCTGGCGTGGCTGGCCGTAGGTAATGTGCGCATCGCCGCGTGGGATGTTAGGGAACTTGGACAGCAGTTTTTCCAGGCGCTCCTTGGCTTGATCGAATTGCTGCTGCTGCAGTTGCGACAGGTCCATCGGCACGTCGCCGCCAAAGGCCATGGCCATGGGCTCGACGATATGGACCAGTGACAGTTTGGTGCTGCTGGCCTCGGCTAGGCTCGCGGCCCGCTTGACCACCGGGTCGCATTCATCGGTCAGGTCGACCGCGACCAGAATATGTTGATAGGGCATGGCAATGACTCCCAACAATGGCATGAAGATGAGTATGGTCGCTTTCTATGTGGATGTTCTGACACCGGTCAGGGCGACTCGTTGTTATCCGGGGCACTTGATATGACGGTATGGATAGTGCTGTCAATCATTCTGGTGCTGCTGAGCCCCATCGCCTGGCTCAAGCCTTCACGCCGCCAGAGCGGGCGTATGGCTGCGCGCATGCAGGCCCGGCGGCTCGGGCTGGGAATGCAACTGGCGCCTGAAAGCTGGCCCCATTGGATGGGCGGGCAGGCCCCAGACACCTGCCCGCAATATTCCCGCCCGCGCACCTCGGCTTCGGCGGCCTGTTGGTGCTACTGGCAGCCCTCACCTGGTCGCTGGGTAAACCAATGGCAAGAGCCCTGCGAAGATGAGCGTCTCCAGGCACAGTTGAGCCAACTGCCAGCTGATGTGTGGAAAGTTCAGGCTGACGCGCGAATGCTGGCTTTGTGGTGGGGCGAGCGGGGGGATGTCGCCGTGGTAGACCAAATCATCAAGGCCTTGGCCTGACGCCATTAAAAAGCCCGATCGCAAGGATCGGGCGGGGTAGGCCAGGCAGGCCGGAAATCAGCTTGCCCGATCATACGCCGGCTTCAGACAATTTTGCTCATCATTTTGGAATATACGTGCCGACGGGCACGTCGTATCACCATGCCTTGGCGGTGCGGGCTGTCTATGCTTGCACGAGCGTAAAAATGCCGTCTGTGGCGGCGGTTGTGCCTGATTGACAATCCGCCTGCTTTGGCCGAAGGTGTGCGCAGCCCGATCAAACGGGCGTATGAATCGCCTGTTTGGCCCTTCTTGCGCTCGCTTCGCTCCGGCGGGCAGGCCCTGTGGCCTGGCCGGGGCTCCAAACATACGTTTCCATCTGGAGATCCGTTGATGATTTACGAAGGTAAAGCCATCACACTCAAGGCGCACGACGGCGGTATCGTCGAGCTGCGTTTCGACCTCGAAGGCGAGTCCGTCAACAAGTTCAACCGCTTGACCCTCGAAGAACTGCGCCAGGCCGTCGACATCCTCAAAGGCCATGCGGGCCTTGCCGGTGTGCTGGTCACCAGCGGCAAGGACGTGTTCATCGTCGGCGCAGACATCACCGAGTTCGTTGCCAACTTCCGCCTCCCAGAGGCTGAGCTGCTGGCTGGCAATCTGGAAGTGAATCGCATCTTCAGTGATTTCGAAGACCTGCCAGTACCCACCGTCGCTGCAATCAATGGCATTGCGCTGGGTGGCGGCCTCGAAATGTGCCTGGCGGCCGACTTCCGAGTCATGGCGAGCAGCGCCAAGATAGGCCTGCCGGAAGTGAAACTGGGTATCTACCCTGGCTTCGGCGGCACCGTGCGTCTGCCGCGAGTGATCGGCGCCGATAACGCCATCGAGTGGATCGCCGCAGGTAAGGAGCAGCGTGCCGAGGACGCCCTGAAAGTGCGGGCGGTGGATGCCGTTGTCGCTCCCCAACTGCTCGAAGACGCAGCGATCGACCTGCTGCGCCGGGCAATTTCAGGTGAACTCGACCACCTCGCGCGCCGCCAGCCGAAGCTGGAGAAGCTCAAGCTCAATGCCATCGAACAGATGATGGCCTTCGAAACTGCCAAGGGCTTCGTCGCTGGCCAGGCAGGGCCGAATTACCCCGCTCCGGTCGAGGCGATCAAGACCATTCAGAAAGCGGCCAACTTTGGCCGCGACAAGGCCCTGGAAGTCGAGGCTGCGGGCTTCGTGAAAATGGCCAAGACCTCCGCCGCCGAGAGCCTCATCGGGCTGTTTCTCAATGACCAGGAACTCAAGCGCAAGGCCAAGGCCTGGGACAAGCTGGCCAAGCCGGTCAACCAGGCTGCAGTGCTGGGGGCAGGCATCATGGGCGGCGGCATCGCCTATCAGTCGGCGTCCAAAGGTACGCCGATCCTGATGAAGGACATCAACGAAAAAGGCATCGCTCAGGGCTTGAGCGAGGCTTCCAAGCTGTTTGGCAAGTTGGTGGAAAAGGGCCGGCTGACACCCGCCCAGATGGCAGAAGGCCTGAGCGCTATTCGCCCGACAATGTCCTATGGCGATTTCGGCGGTGTGGATATCGTGGTCGAGGCGGTCGTCGAGAACCCCAAGGTCAAGCAGGCAGTGCTGGCCGAGGTCGAAGCACAGGTTCAGCCGGGCACGGTGCTGGCGTCCAATACGTCCACCATCTCCATCAGCCTGTTGGCCGGGGCTCTGAAGCACCCCGAGAACTTCGTGGGCATGCACTTCTTCAACCCGGTGCATATGATGCCGCTGGTGGAAGTGATCCGTGGCAAGCACTCCAGCGACGAGGCGGTCGCCACCACCGTGGCTTATGCCAAGAAAATGGGTAAGAACCCCATTGTGGTCAACGACTGCCCAGGCTTTCTCGTCAACCGCGTGCTGTTCCCCTATTTCGGCGGCTTCGCCCGGCTGGTCAGTGCCGGGGTCGACTTCGTTCGGGTCGACAAGATCATGGAGAAGTTCGGCTGGCCCATGGGCCCTGCGTATTTGATGGATGTGGTAGGTATCGACACCGGCCACCATGGCCGTGACGTGATGGCCGAAGGCTTCCCGGACCGTATGAAGGACGACCGCCGGTCGGCGATCGATGCGTTGTATGACGCCGGCCGCCTGGGGCAGAAGAACGGCAAGGGCTTCTACGCCTACGAAGTCGACAAGAAGGGCAAGCCCAAGAAGGTCACCGACCCATCGGTGCTCGAAGTCCTCAAGCCTGTGGTTTACGAGCAGCGCGAGCTCAGCGATGAAGACGTGCTCAACTGGATGATGATCCCGCTGTGCCTTGAGACCGTGCGCTGCCTGGAAGACGGCATCGTTGAGAGTGCGGCCGAGGCCGACATGGGCCTGGTGTACGGCATCGGCTTCCCTCCCTTCCGCGGCGGCGCGTTGCGCTATATCGATTCGATCGGGGTAGCCGAGTTCGTTGCCTTGGCCGACCGTTACGCCGAGCTGGGCCCGTTGTATCAACCCACGGCCCGCTTGCGTGAAATGGCCGCCAACGGCGAACGTTTTTTCGGCTGAGCCGCCCGACTACTGAGCGAGATCTGTTATGAGCCTGAATCCAAGAGATGTGGTGATCGTCGACTTCGGTCGCACACCCATGGGCCGCTCCAAGGGCGGCATGCATCGCAATACCCGTGCCGAGAACATGTCGGCGCACCTGATCGACCAGTTGCTGGCGCGCAACCCGAATGTGGACCCTAGCGAAATCGAGGACGTGATTTGGGGCTGCGTGAACCAGACCCTGGAGCAAGGCTGGAACATCGCGCGGATGGCCTCGCTGATGACGCGTATTCCCCATAGTGCCGGTGCCCAGACCGTCAGCCGGCTGTGCGGCTCGTCGATGAGCGCACTGCACACCGCGGCTCAAGGCATCATGACTGGCCATGGCGACGTTTATGTGATCGGCGGTGTCGAGCACATGGGCCATGTCGGCATGATGCACGGCGTGGACCCTAACCCGCAGCTTTCGCTGCACGCAGCCAAGGCCTCGGGCATGATGGGTTTGACCGCTGAGCTGCTGGGCAAGATGCACGGTATCGGCCGCGAGCAGCAGGACGCTTTCGCAGTGCGCTCTCACCAGCTGGCCCACAAAGCCACCGTCGAAGGGCTGTTCAAGGATGAAATCATCCCGATGGAAGGCTACGACGAAGATGGCCGTCTCAAAGTGTTCGACTACGACGAGACCATTCGCGCCGACACGACCCTCGAAGGCCTGGCAGCACTCAAGCCTGCGTTCAACCCCAAGGGCGGCACCGTGACTGCCGGCACCAGCTCGCAGATCACCGACGGCGCCTCATGCATGATCGTCATGTCGGCCCAGCGCGCCCAGGATCTGGGCCTGGCGCCTCTCGCCAGAATCCGCTCCATGGCCGTGGCCGGCTGCGACCCTTCGATCATGGGCTACGGCCCGGTGCCGGCAACGCAAAAGGCGCTCAAGCGTGCAGGCCTGACGATCGCTGACATCGATTGCATCGAGCTCAACGAAGCGTTCGCAGCGCAGGCACTGCCGGTGCTCAAGGACCTCAAAGTGCTCGACAAGATGGACGAGAAGGTCAACCTGCACGGCGGGGCTATCGCCTTGGGCCATCCCTTTGGTTGCTCCGGGGCACGTATTTCCGGCACCCTGTTGAACGTGATGAAGCAAAAAGATGCCAACCTTGGCATTGCCACTATGTGTATTGGGCTGGGCCAGGGCATCACTACGGTGTTCGAGCGGCTCTGACGAACGGCTTGCGATGACAGCGCCGGGGCCTTGTGCCCCGGCGTTCGTTTGCGCTTAAAAATCCTGAAACTCAATTTTCGCGAGGTTTTTCATGCAGATTCAGCCCGGCATCTATCGCCACTACAAAGGGCCGCAATATCGGGTGTTCGGTGCTGCACGCCATTCGGAAACTGAGGAGTGGGTGGTGGTGTACCAGTCACTTTATGGCGATTACGGCCTCTGGGTGCGGCCGTTGGCGATGTTTTTGGAGTCTGTTTCGGTTGACGGTGAACAGGTCCCGCGCTTTGCTCTGGAGCACGCCGAGGCGGGCCGTTTCGAGCTGCCTTCGGGTGATCAGGTTTAGGGAGGAAACTTGACCTCACCTTTTCACCACTATATATAGCGGTGCCTTCAAGGTTCTTACCGTTTTCTTTTTTCAGCCATTCAGGACATTTCCAATCCATGGGCAAATCGCTGGTCATCGTGGAATCCCCGGCCAAGGCCAAGACCATCAACAAGTACCTGGGCAACCAGTACGTGGTGAAGTCGAGTATCGGCCATATCCGCGACCTTCCCACCAGTGGTTCGGCCAGCGCTGCCAAGGAGCCAGCGAAGGCGGGTGCCAAGAAGGCCAAGACGGCTTCGGAGGCCCCGGTCCTCACAGCTCGCGAAAAAGCGCGCAAGCAGCTGGTCACGCGCATGGGTGTCGACCCGGAGCACGGCTGGAAGGCGCAGTATGAAATACTTCCTGGCAAGGAGAAGGTGATCGAAGAATTGCGCCGGCTCGCTAAGGATGCTGACACCATCTATCTGGCAACGGACTTGGACCGCGAAGGGGAAGCCATCGCCTGGCACCTGCGCGAAGCCATCGGTGGCGACGACTCTCGTTACAAGCGCGTGGTGTTCAACGAGATCACCAAGAAAGCCATCCAGGAAGCATTCTCCCAGCCGGGCGATCTGGATATCGACCGCGTCAACGCACAGCAGGCACGGCGTTTTCTCGACCGAGTGGTCGGTTACATGGTCTCGCCGTTGCTGTGGCAGAAGATCGCTCGCGGTTTGTCCGCTGGTCGCGTTCAGTCTGTGGCGGTGAAGCTGGTGGTTGAGCGTGAGCGAGAAATCCGCGCGTTCATTCCGCAAGAGTACTGGGAGCTGCACGCCGACCTCGGCGGCAAGGGCAACGCCCAGGTGCGCTTCGAAGTCGCCCGTGAAAAGGGCGAAGCGTTCAAGCCGGTGAACGAAGCGCAAGCCATGGCCGCAGTGGAGGCGCTCAAGGCGTCGAGCTTCAGCGTGGCCAAGCGCGAAGACAAGCCCACCAGCAGCAAACCGTCGGCGCCGTTCATCACTTCCACATTGCAGCAGGCGGCCAGCAACCGGCTGGGCTTCGGTGTGAAGAAAACCATGATGATGGCCCAGCGCTTGTATGAAGCGGGCTACATCACCTACATGCGTACCGACTCCACCAACCTGTCCCAGGATGCCCTGGAGATGGCGCGTGGCTACATTGACAGGGAATTCGGCGCCGCGTACCTGCCGGCACAGCCTAATGTCTATGGCAGCAAAGAGGGTGCGCAGGAAGCGCACGAAGCGATCCGCCCCTCCGATGTCAACGTGGCACCTACTCAGTTGTCGGGCATGGAGCGTGACGCCGAGCGTTTGTACGAGCTGATCTGGCGCCAGTTCCTGGCCTGCCAGATGACCCCGGCGCAGTATCTGTCCACCACCATCACGGTGGCGGCCGGCGACTTCGAACTGCGCGCCAAGGGCCGCATCCTGCGTTTCGACGGTTACACCCGCGTGCTGCCGCAGCAGAGTAAGCCAGGCGAAGACAATGTTCTGCCCGAGATGGAGCAGGGCGAGGCGCTGAAACTGCTCAAGCTCGACCCTACCCAGCATTTCACCAAACCACCGGCGCGCTTCTCCGAAGCAAGCCTGGTCAAGGAAATGGAAAAACGCGGGATCGGCCGGCCGTCCACCTATGCTGCGATCATCTCCACCATCCAGGACCGCGGCTATGTCACCCTGCAGAACCGTCGCTTCCATTCGGAAAAAATGGGCGACATCGTTACCGAGCGGCTCTCTGAGAGCTTCGCCAACCTGATGGACTACGGCTTTACCGCCGGCATGGAAGAAAACCTCGACGACATCGCCCACGGCGAACGCGACTGGAAAAACGTGCTCGACGAGTTCTACGGCGACTTCCGCTTCAAGCTGGAGAGCGCTGAAAACGCCGAACATGGCATGCGCGCCAACCAGCCGACTCCTACGGACATCCCGTGCCCGGAATGCGGCCGCCACATGATGATCCGCACCGCTTCCACCGGTGTGTTCCTCGGCTGCTCGGGCTACAGCCTTGCGCCCAAGGAGCGTTGCAAGGCGACCATCAACCTGGTG
This sequence comes from Pseudomonas sp. URIL14HWK12:I12, assembly GCF_003097135.1. Taxonomy (GTDB): domain Bacteria; phylum Pseudomonadota; class Gammaproteobacteria; order Pseudomonadales; family Pseudomonadaceae; genus Aquipseudomonas. The sequence continues at coordinate 985,166 of NZ_QEQL01000001.1, read as the reverse complement.
CCAGGCAATGAGATCGCCGAGGACGACGAGGGCGAGTCCGAGTCGCGCCTGCTGCTGAACAAGCATCGCTGCCCGATTTGCAGCACTGCCATGGATGCCTACCTGGTCGATGAGAAGCGCAAGCTGCACATCTGCGGCAACAACCCTGATTGCCCGGGTTATGAGGTAGAGCAGGGCACCTACCGAATCAAGGGTTACGAAGGGCCGAGCCTTGAGTGCGACAAGTGCGGCAGCGAGATGCAGCTCAAGACGGGCCGCTTCGGCAAGTTCTTCGGCTGCACCAACCCTGCCTGCAAGAACACTCGCAAGTTGCTGCGCAACGGCGAGGCGGCGCCGCCGAAGATGGACGCGGTGAAGATGCCCGAGCTCAAGTGCGAGAAGGTCGATGACACCTACGTACTGCGTGATGGGGCGTCGGGCCTGTTTCTGGCTGCCAGCCAGTTCCCGAAAAACCGTGAGACGCGTGCGCCATTGGTGCTGGAGTTGCTGCCGCACAAGGGCGAGATCGATCCGAAGTACGCTTTCCTGTTCGACGCCCCCATCAAGGATCCCGACGGCCGGCCGGCAGTGATTCGTTACAGCCGCAAGACCAAGGAGCAATATGTGCAATCCGAGGTCGAGGGCAAGCCCACTGGCTGGCGTGCCTTCTTCGACGGCAAGGCATGGAAGGTCGAAGACAAGCGCTGAGTCACCACGGGGCCCTGGGCCCCGTTTTCATGTGTTCAAGGAGGTGTGCCATGGCGCACGAGCTCTACACCCGTACCAATCAGAAGATTTATTTCGCAGGCCTTGCGTTGGAGCAATTGGCTCAGGCAGGGCAAGGCGGGGCCATGAACGCTGCAGCCTTGCAACAGGCGGGCCGCGAAGCTGTGCTGTTCCACCTGTATGGGGCGCTGCTTGGTCTGTGTCACGAGATCGCCGGGTTCTACCACCTGCCAGAAACGCGAGCACCGCGTGCCGAGGCTTACCTCAATGAGCAGGTGTTGGCGCAGGCCGCCAACCCGGAGCTGGCCGAGCTGGTCGAGTTGCGGCAGAGCCGTGATTCGTGGCTGGCGCGGCTGCTGGCGGCCTATAACGCCCTGTATGAGCCGCCTCGCGCGCCGCGTGAGGCCAAGCACGACGTCACCACCCCGCTGATCGCTGCGGTCAACCTGGATGCGCCGCAGGCTGAGCCGGAGCTTGACGGTGCCACCCTCGAAGCGTGGCGCCAGCACCTCAAGCAACTGGCTCTTCGCTTGCGCGATGGCCTCAGTGAGTGCTGACAGGCCAAAGCACTGTTACAATGTTCCGCCTTTCCCGGAGATCCCCACCTGTATGTCTACGTCCTTTCTTGAAATCGTCGAACTGCCGGACGGCCGTATCGAACTGCGCCGCGCTGAAGATGAAGGGTCGTTGGTGACTCTGGATTTCTCCGAGGACGCCAAGGCATTTCTCCAGGGCCAGCACGTGGAAGTGGCCAAGGCCATGCTCAGCGTGGGCGTACAGATGGCGGGCAAGCTGGTGGACGGTGAGCTCGAACACGCCGACGACGGCCCACGCGTCCTGCATTAAGCGTGGAAGCGGCGGTGGCCGCCTCCGGGAAGCGATCAGCCGAAATCCTTGGCCGAGTGCCGCTCCAGCACCTGCGTCGCTTCATCGCCCCATGAGCGGTTGACCCGCTGGCCTCGCTGCACGGCCGGGCGCTGTGCAATCAGGTCTGCCCAGCGCTTGACGTGGGTATAGTCCTGAACCGAGAGAAATTCGGCTGCGTTGTACAGGTCGCCGCGCACCAACTTGCCGTACCAGGACCAGATCGCGATGTCGGCGATGCTGTATTCGGCGCCCACCATGTAAGGCCGCTCTGCCAGGTGGCGATCCAGCACATCGAGTTGGCGCTTGGCTTCCATTGCGTAGCGGTCGATGGCGTATTTGATCTTCTCAGGGGCATAGGCATAGAAATGCCCGAAGCCACCGCCCAGGAAGGGCGCCGCGCCCATCTGCCAGAACAGCCAGTTCAGTGCCTCAGTACGCAACAGCGGATCTTGCGGCAACAGGTCGCCGAAGGCCTCTGCCAAGTACAGCAGGATGGCTCCTGACTCGAACACTCGCACCGGCTCCGAGCCGCGGCGGTCGACCAGTGCCGGGATCTTAGAGTTGGGATTGATTTCGACGAAACCACTGCCGAACTGATCGCCCTCGTTGATGCGAATCAACCAGGCATCGTACTCCGCACCGGCATGGCCGCGTTCGAGCAGCTCCTCGAGCATGATGGTGACCTTGATACCGTTGGGCGTGGCCAGGGAATACAACTGGAACGGGTGCTCACCCACTGGCAGGGGCTTTTCATGGGTGGCGCCGGCCACGGGGCGGTTGACGCTCGCGAAACGGCCTTCCTGGGCCTGGGGTGGGGTCCAGACAGCGGGTGGAGTGTAATTGTCGGTCATAGGGGCCTCGGGAGAGTGAACGGGCTTGCTATGGATTGACCTCCCCGCGGGGGGTCAGTGCGCTGAAGATAACGTAAATCGGGGAAAAACTGGGGCCTACGCCAGCTGCTGTAGCTCTATGCCGACCCGTCGGGGGGGCGTATCTACAAGCCAATCTGGTAAGGCATTGGATATTTGCCTGACCGAGCGCTCGATCCCCTGAAAAACCCTCTTCGAGGTCAACGCTGCGAGGGCGGTGGCGGTGGTGGCAACGCCCTGGATTGCAATACCTGTCCCAACATCGCCTATCAAACGCGATCCCCAGTGAATCATTCCCAGCCCCGTAATGGTTTCAGCCAGGCCTGTGACGACCATACCCCTCAACCAAGCGCGAAGAGGCATGTAGCCATCTCGATCCACACAGTTCACAGGGTCGGCATTGCAGTGCGCATAGACGTTCAGCCCACCTCTGCCGAAGGGGCCCAGGCGGTCGGGTTGCATGAAACGCAACATCGCCGGGTTCAGGGCACGATTCCCATCCCCCGGTAGGTAAATTTGCCCGTATTCCAACGTGTAGCCACTGTAGCTGGAGGCCATGCCTGGCTTGCGAGGTGCCCAGCCGAAGGGCTGAAAGCTGTGAATGGCGGTGCAGCTGGGGCCTTTGCTGACGCAGGGGGGCTGCGTTATTTCCGTACCAAGCAACCATTTCATCGGGGGATTTCCGGTCAATGAAACCTGGAGATTGGCGTTAGCGGGCAACGGTGGTAACTGGAGAAATTGTTGGTAGAGGATAATGGCCCCCTTGAAACGTGACCGTTTGGATCTTTCCTCGGGCCAATTTGGATTTACAGTTAGGCGACCCCACCGCTCGGATCTTCGCCTCATGCCATCTTTGAATGCCTACGAACAACCTATTGGCGACCCAGTCTGTGATTGGGAAGCCCGCCCTCAGCCTGAAGCCATCACGCTCACCGGGCGGCACTGCCGGCTCGAGCCGCTTGACGCCGCGCGACATGCCGATGCGCTGTACGCCGCCTACAGCCAGGCGGCGGATGGCCGCGACTGGACCTACCTGTTCGTCGGCCCTTTCGACAGCGCTGAGCAGTACCGCGAATACGCCACCGCGATCGCACGCAGCACCGACCCTCGGCACTACGCAATCATCGATCAAAGCAGCGGCGAACCGGTGGGCACGATTTCGTTGATGCGCATCGACCCTGTTCACGGTGTGATCGAAGTTGGGAACGTTACGTTCTCGCCGCTGCTCAAGCAGTCGGTGCTCTCGACAGAGGCGCAATACCTGTTGATGCACTATGTGTTCGACACCCTCGGCTATCGGCGCTATGAGTGGAAATGCGACAGCCTCAACGAGCCCTCACGGCGCGCAGCGCAGCGGCTGGGCTTCACCTTCGAAGGGGTGTTCCGCCAGGCGGTGATCTACAAAGGGCGCAGCCGCGATACGGCGTGGTTCTCACTGCTTGCACAGGAATGGCCAAGGGTGAGGGCCAGCTTCCAAGCCTGGTTGGCCCCAGAGAACTTCGACGAGCAAGGCCGCCAGCGCCAGCGCCTGGAGGCGCTGCGCTGATTGCAGGGGGCAACGTAGGGTTGCCCCTTCAGCTTCAGGGCGTTTCAACCACACTCAAGCCGTTGCCCTGCCGGCGCACGCGGATTTGTACCGGAATGCGCTCATGCATCTCTTGTACATGGGAGATCACCGCGACTTTTCGCCCTTGGGCCTGCAAGCTGTCCAATGCGTCCATGGCCAGCTGCAGCGACTCAGGGTCCAGGCTGCCAAAGCCCTCATCGATGAACAGCGACTCGATCTTCAACGTGCTCGACGCCATCGAAGCCAGGCCCAGTGCGAGGGCCAGCGAGACCAGGAACGTCTCGCCGCCAGAAAGCGAATGCACAGACCGGGTTTCGTCGCCCATCTCGGTGTCGACCACCAGCAAGCCCAGCAGGCTTCCACCCCGTTTCAGCCGGTAGCGCCGTACCAGTTGGCGTAACTGAACGTTGGCGTGCTGCACCAGCCGATCAAGGTTGTAGGCTTGGGCGATACGGCGGAAGCGGTCGCCTTCGGCCGAACCGATCAGTGCCGACAGGCGGCTGGCGCGCATGGCCGTTGCCTGGGCTGCTTCCATGCGTATGAGCAGTTGCTGCTGTTCCTGCTGGCGGCGCTGGTCATCGAGCTGGCGGGCCCGAAGCTCGCCATGCTCGCGCTCCAGCTGCTCACAGCGTTGCGCCAGCTCCGCCAGTTGGGCTTCCAGCGCCTCACGCGCGGGTGCATCACTACGCAGCGCCTGGTGAGCCTGCTGGCGGCTAGCGCGTTCGCTGACCAGCACCTGAGCCTGGGCCAGCGCGGTCTGGGCGGTACTTAGCCGCTCGCGCATTTCCTGCGCCTGGCCTTCGTCCAGTGCAAGCAGGGCGTCGAGGGTTGAGTCATCAAGCGCCGGCAGGCTGGCGCGCCAGGCCTGCAATGCCTGGTCGACGGCCTGCCCGTTGGAGGCTTCCTGTGCCAACCGATGGCCAAGGCTGGTGTGCTCGCTCTCAAGGCGCACCACCTCGGTGCCAACCTGTTGCAACTGCTCGGCCAACTGCGAGATGGCCTGACTGGCGGTACTGACGCCCAGATCGAGCTGGGTTTGCCAGGCGTCGGCCGAGGCGTGCTCGCCCAGTAGACTGGCCAATTGCTGGTGTTCTGCCTGGAGGCGTTGATCGACGTGAGCCAAGCGCTGCTGGTGCTCAGCCAATGATTTTTCGCTGTGCTGCACCTGGGTGGCCAGCAGGGCCAGTTGCTGCGCTCGTTCGTCGCGAGCCTGTTGCTCTTCGCGCTGGCGCTCCAGTTGTTCGCGGCGCGTGGCGACCTGTTGATCCAGTGCCATGAACGCTTCGGTCGGCTGCGCCAGCAACGCTTGACGATGCTCAACCGGCAGCAGTGCCTCAAAACCTTGCAGTTCATCTGCCAGCCGCTGGCGATCGTCGTCGAGGGATTTCTGCTGGCTGCTCAGCGCCTGTGCACTGGCCTGGGCGGCTTGCTCGGCGCTGTGGCACTGCTGTTGCAGCCGGGTCGCGTCTTGCTGCCACTGGAACAGGCGTTGTTGCTGTTGTTCGTCGTTGGCCAACTGCTGGGCGAGGCGCTCACGGCGCTGCACCAGGCGCTGGCCCTGCTCGGCCACCGGCAGCTCGGCCAGGCGAGCATACAGCGGCAGTTGCTGGAGCGCCTCCAGGCACTGCTGGCGTTGGTGCTGCAACGGCTCTTCCTGTTCACGCACCTGTTTGAGCTGCTCGATCAGCGCGCCGACTTCGGCGCGCAGCTCTGCCAGCCGCGCGGCGTGCTGCTCTACCGTTTGGCGAGCGCGCAGCTCTTCACCGGCGTCATGGCCGGCCATTGCTTCGGCCAGCGGCTCGGGGTGGTGCCAAGGATGCTCGAGGCTTCCGCACACGTTGCAGGGCTCGCCGGGCCGCAGTTGCTGGCGGAGGGCTTCGACGCTGCTGTCGCGGGCCAGGCGTTGGCGCTCCAGCACCTGCAGCGTAGTTGCCAGCGCGGCGGTAGCCTGTTCATGCTGCTGCCTGACTGCCAGGCCTTCGCGGGTGCGGGCCTCCCGCTGCTCGACCAGACGCTGTTGCTGAGCGGCCAGTTGCGCGAGGCGCTCGTCGAAGTCGGCAACGCGCTGCCAGGCGCGCTCAAGTGTTTCGGTTTCCTTGAGCTGCTGGCGATTGTCGGCGAGCAGGCGGCTGAGCACCTGGGATCGCTCGGCGAGGTCCTCGCCATTGCTGTCTGCTTCTTGCTGCAGGGCATGCAAAGCCTGACGTGCGCCTTCCAGGCCTTCACGTGCCTGCTGGGCAGCCGCTTCCAGGCCTGGCAGTTCTTTTTCTCCCTGCCTCAGGCGGGCGCTGGCTTCGAGCAGTTTCTGCAGGCGCGGGCGGTGCACTGGCCAGGCATCGGCCAGTGCGGCCAGGGCGCTGCTACTTTCCAGCCCTTGCGCGATGGCGGCCAGCGCTGCGTCTGCTGCGGCTTGCCGTTCAAGGCCCGCGCGATGCTGGGCGGCGCCTTGGTCGCGCTCGGCCTGGGCCTGCGCGACTGCGTCGGCCAAGGGTTTGCGGTCGTGTGCCAGTGCAGCCAGGCCATGGGCCAGGTCGAAAGCCTGGCGCAGGTTCGTGGCGCTGGCCTGGCGTGCCGCTTGAGCGTCTTCGTGGCCTTGCCGCGCAAGGTCGTGCGCGGCCTGTAGCTGCGCCTGGGCTTCACGCCGGGCCTGTAGCGCCTGCTCCTGCTCGGCAAGCTGTTCGGTGAGCTGGGCTACAGCTTGGCGAGCGGCTGCCTGCTGGCTGAAGCGATGGCGTTGCGGCGCCAGTTGCTCCAGCCAGTGCAGCCGTTCGCGCTCCCCCTCCAGGCCCGAAAGCGCTGCCTGGGTTTCGGTGTGCTGGGTGAGGGCGGCCTGGTGCTGTTCGGCGAGTTGGTCGCCCTCGGCGTACCACTGCCGCACTTGTTCAGCCAGGCGCAGGCTGGCCTGGTCGGCCTTGAGCGCGGATGCGGCGGCATTCACCTGCTGGTCAAGCGAAGCGCGATCTTCCTCGCCCAGTGGGGCGACGGCCCCGGCTTGGCTTCGCAACGCCTCAACGGCCTGCTGGGCCGCTTTGGCCTTCTCGTAGGCGCGCTGGCCAAGGCGGCTGTAGAGTGCGGTGTCAGTGAGCTTTTCCAGCAGCTCGCTGCGCTCGTTGTCGTCGGCCTTGAGAAAGGCGCTGAAGTCGCTCTGAGCCAGCATCACCGCACGGGTAAACTGGGCGAAGTTCAGCCCCAGGCAAGCCTCCAGGCGCTCGCGGTATTCGCCTTTCTGGCTGGCAAGCAACTGGTTGGCATCCAGGTCGGTCAGGCTTTGGCGGCTGGCCTGCAGTTTGCCGTCAGCGCGCTCGCGGGCACGGTTGGCTTCCCAGCGGGCGCGGTAACGGCGGCGGTCTATGCCGACGAAGTCCACCTCCGCAAAACCTGAGCCGGTGCCGCGCCGCAGCAAGGTTCGAGGGTCGGCGGTCGTGATCTCGCCGTCTGCATCGGGCACCTTGGTGCTGGCGCTTACATTGCCCAGCCGCGGTACGGCGCCGAACAGTGCCAGGCACAAGGCGTCGAGAATCGTGCTTTTGCCTGCGCCAGTGGGGCCGGTGATGGCAAACAGGCCGGCACTGGCCAGTGGTTCGCAAGTGAAATCCAGAGTCACGGGCCCGGCGATGGAAGCCAGGTTTTTCAGGCGGATGGCCAGTATCTTCATGGCTGATCACCCTCCAGTTGCACTTCCTGCACCAAAAGAGCGAAATCCTCCAGCGTTTGGTCATCCGGCTCGCTGCCGTACTGGTCTTGCCAGGCGCGGGCGAACAATACGTGGGGTTGCATCTGCTCAAGCTCCGGCACATGCCCGGCAGCTTCCTGAGCCACCAACCCACCTTGGTACTGGGCGGCGATCCGCACCAAGCGTGCGGCCTTGCCCTGCAGGGCCGCTTCGATGCGTTGGCGCAGGTCTGGTTGGGGCTGGTCAAGCACAATGCGCACTTCAAGCCACGGCAGATGCACTTCCTCTTCGAGCAAGCCCGGCACTGGCAGGGCCTGAAGCTGCTCGATCACTTCGTCCAGTGGCGCCGGGCCGACGCGCTTGAGGTCTACGGCGCGGGGCACGCGCAAGGCGTGTACGTCCACCAACTTGCCCTTGTCGTCGAAGTCCACCTGAAGCACCTGGTGGGGGTAGTCGACTTCCGAGAACGACAGCGGGATCGGCGATCCGCTATAGCGCAGGCGGAAGTCGGCATTGACTCGCTGGGGCTTGTGCAAGTGCCCCAGTGCCACGTAGTCGATGCTCTGATCGAACAGGCTGGCCGGCAGGGCTTCGGCACTGCCGATGATGAGGCTGCGCTCGGAGTCCAGCGACACGCTGCCACCAGCAAGGTGTGCGTGGCTGATGGCAACCAGCGCCTGGCCCCGCTTGCGCTTGGCGTTGGCGGCAGCGATCAGCTCCTGGTGCACCCGGGCGATGCCGGCCAGGTAATCATCGCCACGTTCGCCGCCGGTCACCTCCGCCGGGCGCAGGAACGGCAGGGCAAGGCACCAGCCCAGCGGCTTGCCACGCTTGCCGGTCAGGGGGATCAGCAACCGCTCGCTGTCGAGCGTGCCGTCGTCCAGCCATTGCACACGGCCCAGGGCGTGGGCACGGAGGCGGCGCATCAGCGGAGCAGGCAGTTCAATACGCGAACCGGAGTCGTGGTTGCCCGCGATCATGATGATGGTCAGCGACGGCAATTGCTCGTGGGCACTGACAATGAATTCGTACAGACGCTCTTGCGCCCGCAGCGGCGGGTTGACCGTATCGAAGATGTCGCCGGCCACCAGCAGGGCATCGGGGCGCAGTTCGACGATGCGCCCGAGCAGCCATTTGAGAAAGCAGGTGTGCTCGTAGTCACGGTCCTGGCCGTGCAGCGACTGGCCCAGGTGCCAGTCGGAGGTGTGCAGCAAACGCATGGGCAATCCGGAATCTATTGAGGGTAGAGCGGCGGCAGGCTGTCACCGCCTCGCGTACTGGCCCGCGCACTGGCGGGCAGGGTGCCGATGGCGCGCCACAGCTCGGCGCCTTGCCAATAGCGGCCGGCTTCGCTGTAGAGCGCGCCGTTGAGTTTGTCCAAGGCTTCCGACAACGGCGCGTAGCGTGCGGCGAGGTCAGCCAAGGTTTCAGATTGCTGGCGAGCCCAGGCGTCCAGCGCCTGGCGCGTGGCCTGTGGCTCGTTGGCCAGGCACGCGCGCTTGAGTTCATCAAGCAGCGCTCTAGGGTTTGGGCCTGCCGGTACGGTGCGCGCCACCGCGGGCAAGCGCCGGCCACGCCACCACAGGCCAAAACCGATCATCGCCAGGCAGAACCAGAAAAACGTCGCCAGTTGCCAAGGCCACAGCAGGGGGGCGGGCGCCTGCGCTTGCGCGGGCTTGGCCGCAGGCTCCAGCGCAGCAGCGCCCGGGGCGTCGGCGACCTGCAGCGTATGCCCGGCGATTCGAGTGCGCTCCAGGTGATCCTCGCGGGTGTTCCACCACACCACCTCGAGGGGCGGCAGCTCAAGATTGCCGGCGCGGCTAGGCACCAAGGCCAGCCGCTCCTGGCGGCTGCCTGCCACGCCGCGCTCGCTGACCTGGTTACTCAACTGCGGTTGGTCCGGGTACTGGCGCAGGCCCTTGATGTCGCTCACCGGCAAAGGCGGCAGTTGGCCGCTCGAGAGGCCCTCGGCTTTGATGGTGAGGGTACGGGTCACTGAGTCACCCACCTGCGCCTGGTCGCCTTCGGGGTTCCAGGCTTCGCTGATGCTCAGGCTGCGTGCTGGCAGCCACGGGGCACCTTCAGGGTACTGGGCAGGTTTTGGCCGAACGCTCAGCGGCATCTGGGCCGAGGTCACACGCGTCAAGGTACCAGGGTGCGTGGTGCCGTCATCGCCTTTGATGACCGGCGTTGCACTGAACACCAGGGCCGGGATCAGCAGGTCGCCGCTGCGCTGGGGGTAAATGGCGAAACGGGTTTCGATCACCCCATGGCGCACGCCGTTGATGAGTTTTTCATAGGTGCGCGGCGGGCCGAGCTGCTCGACCCTGGCCTCGGCCACTTGCAATGCCGAAAGGCTGCTGTCGTCGTACAGCGGCACCGAATGGTAGATACGCAGTGTCAGGATCACCTGGGCCTGCACATAGACGCTGTCCTGGTCCAGGCTGGCATCGATGAACACCGGTGCAAGGCTGTCGGTGCTCGCCGGTTCAGTCTCGGCCAGCACCTGAATCACGATCGGTTGGCTGTGCAGCTCACCCAAGCTAAGGGCCGGAATCGTCACCGTACCGCGGCTGCGCGGCACCAGGGTGATGATCCAGCGGGTGCTGCCGCGGCTGTCGTCGGCCAGATTCGCTGGGCGGTTGATCTGCCGGGTGTCGCGTACCTGGAAACTGTCGTCCAGGGGCGCCAGGTCTGGCTTGCCGAAAAGCGTGACGTCGTTGCTTTCCAGTATCAGCTCGAAGGATTCGCCTTCGGTGACCCGCGTGCGATCAACACTGGCCAGCAGCACAGAGGCATGCGCCGGCAGGGCCAGGCAGGCCAGCAGGGTGCTGAGAAGGAAGGCGCGCAGCCGGGTCATGGGGGGGTGTCCTGCTGTTGTTGCTGTTCGTACCAGAATTTTCGGCGCAGCAATTCTGACGGATCGTCGGGGATCTGTCTCAACCATTGCTCCAGCGACTGCTGCCGTTCGCTTTCGACAGCAGGGCTTGCGGTTTCCGGGAGAGCTTGGTCATCGCCTCGCTGCAGGGCGGCCAGGGCGTCGCCGGCTGCTTGGCCGCCGCCTTCAGAGGATGCAGCGTCCACCTGGCTGGCGGCTTCGCCGGGCTGCGCATCGGCAGGCTGGCCGTTGGGGCCAGGCGGCATGCCGGATGCACCGGCATTGGCTGCTTCGTGGCCGGTTGAAGTCGGCTCCTCGGCTGGCGGCCCTCCAGCGGCCTGTTGAGCGTGGCGCTCATCCAGCAGCTGTTGAACAATCGCACGGTTCTTCAACGCTTGCGCAAGGTCGGGCTGGCGTTCCAAGGCCTGGTCGTAGGCATCCAGGGCCGCTTCCAGCTGGCCGGCACGGGCCAGCGCGGTGCCCCGGTTGTAGTGATCAGCTGCTGTGTCGCCACGGGCGAACTGCTGCGCGGCACTTGCGTAATCGCCGGCTTCGAACAGCGCCATGCCTTGCCAGCGGTGGTCGGTAAAGCGCCTGGCGGCCTCTGCGGGGCGGTTGGCTTCGAGCAGGCGCTGGCCCTGCTGGTCGGGGCGCAGCCACAGGTCGCCCCAGCCTTGGGCCATGGCAGGGTGGGGGGCGGCCAGCAACAGGGGCAGCAGGCACAGCAGCCAGCCGCGGCGCGCGCCGAGGGCGGCGATCAGCAGCAAGGGCAGTAGCAGCCAGTAACCCTGGTCGGCCCATGCTTCCAGGCGTTGGCTGGTGCTGGCGGAGTGGGGCGCATACGTGTTGTCGAACAGGCCCAGCGCGCGCAGGTCATGATCGTCGACCCGCGCGCTCTGATAATACCCGCGCTGGTGTTCGGCGAAGCGTGCAAGCTCACCTGCGTCGAGGCGGGGCAAAGCGATCGCACCCTGGGAATCTTTCAATAACTGGCCGTCTTCCAGCTTGACCGGTGCGCCATCGGGTGTGCCAATTCCCAAGATCAGCAACGGTGGGCTCTGCCGGCCCAGCAGATGGTCGATGCCGGCACGTTCCTGATCGCTGAGCGCAGAGGTGACCAACAGCAAACGGCCCTGGCCCTGGCCGGCCTGTGCGAGCAAGCCCTGTGCCTGGGCCACGGCCAGGTCCGCACGCTGCCCCGGGGCGGGCATGAGCGAAGGCTTGAGGGCATCGAGCAAGTTGCTGGCGGTGGCCAGGTCATTGGACAACGGTACTAGCACGTGGGCGCTGCCGGCGTACACGACGATGGCTGTCTGTGCATCGGCGCGGTTCCTGAGCAGGTCGAGCAATTTGCGCCGGGCCTGGGCCAGGCGGTTGGGGGCCACGTCGGTGGCGAGTATCTCCGGCGTCAGTTGCAGCATCACCACCAATGGGTCGCCCGGCTTTTGCTCCACCTGCTCCAGGCGCTGCCAGCCCGGGCCCATCAGCGCCAACAGTGCCAATGCCCAGCCCAGCCCCAGCAGCATCAGGTGCCAGCGCGCACCGCGACCGCGCCCTGCCGAGAGCAGCGCCTGGTGAAAGGCCTGCGGCAACAGCTGATGCCAGCGCCCGGTTCGCTGCTGGCGACGCCAATGCCGCGCGAGCAGCCACATTAGCACCGGCACCGTGAGCAACCAGCCCAGGCGCGCCCAGTGAGGCCAGAGGTCGCTCATCGGCGTCTACGCCAGCGCAGGTGCTCGCGCCACTGCGGCGCTTGCGGCAAACGTTCGGCGGCGCGGTTTGCCCAGCGCTGCCAGGCCGCTGGTACCCCCAGGCTGAGTGCGGCGCTCAGCAACAGCGCCGTTGCCAGTGGCCAGGGGTAGAGCTCACGTACCGGCCGCGCACGGGTCGGCGACTGGCTGACCGGCTCCAGCCGGTCGAGCGAAGTGCCGATGCCTTGCAGCTCGGCGCCGTTTCGGGCACGGAAATACTGCCCGCCGGTCAAGTGCGCCAGTTGCCGCAAGGTTGGCTCATCCAGGTCCAGGTTGGGATTAAGCCCCAGTTGCCCGTCGCTGCCGGGGTCAGCGCCGATGCCGATGGTATAGAGCTTGACCTGGCTCTGCGCGGCCAACCGTGCGGCCACCAGCGGTGGCACCTGCCCGCCGTTGTTGGCGCCATCGGTGATCAGGATCATCACCCGGCTTTGCGCAGGCCGTTCGCGTAAGCGTTTCAAGCCCAGCCCTATGGCATCGCCGATGGCGGTGTTCTGCCCGGCAATGCCGACTTGCGCTTCGTCCAGCCAAGTGCGCACGGTGTGGCGGTCGAAGGTCAGCGGTGCTTGCAGATAAGCCCGGCTGCCAAACAGGATCAGCCCCAGGCGGTCACCTTCGCGTGCTTCAAGGAAGTCGCCCAGCAGGTGCTTGACCAGGCTTAGCCGGCTCACCGGTTCGCCTTGCCATTGCATGTCGGGGTAGTCCATGGACCCAGAGACATCCACGGCCACCAGCAGGTCGCGGCCACTTGCCGGCACCGGCAGCGGGGTACCCAGCCATTGCGGGCGGGCAGCGGCAAGCAGCAACAGCAGCCACACAAGCGCGAACGGCAGTTGCCGGCGCCAGGGCGGCAAGTTCAGCCGCGCCCGGCGCTGGGCCAGGCGCTCCAGGTCATCGAGGAATGCCACCTTCAGGGCCGGCTCGCCGCTGGCGGCAACCGGCAGCACGCGACGCAGCAGCCAGGGCAACGGCAGCAGGGCGAAGATCCACGGCCAGGCGAGTTCAAACATGCTTGCGAATCCACACGGCTACGGCCTGGTTGAGCCCGTCGATGGCCTTGTCATCCAGCCGGCATTCGGGTTTGTACACGCCTTCGACCAATACCATCCAGCGGGTCAGCCCTGCGGCTGGGCAGCGGTTGTCCAGAAAGGCCAGCCATTGGCGGCCATTGAGGGTGTGGCTATGGCTGCCAGGGTAATGAATACGGCACAGCCGTTTGAGCAGGCCATTGAGTTGCTGTAGCCAGGCCCCGGCCGGCGCGCTGCCGTAGGGGCGGGTCAGCATGGCCAGTTCGATCAGCGCCTCGGTGCGCAAGGGGTCCTGTTCGCCGGCTGGCTCTTCGACGGGCTCCTCGGCCACCGGTGCAGGGCGCGGGCGCCAGCGGCGGTAGCGCCAAGCCAGGCTTGCCAATGCCAGCAGCAGCACCGGCAACGCCCACCAGCCTGGCGCCAAGGGCCAAGCGCTGACCTCTGGCGGGGGAATCAGCGGTTCGAGCTGCAGTAGGCTGGTCATCGCGTAGCCTTCGCCCGCGGAGGGTTGAGGTAGTCACGCAGCTGCTCCACCGGGTCGCGCTCGGTGCTCAGCGGCAACAGCAGTATCCCGGTTTGCCCAGCCAGGCGTTCCCAGTGGGCGCTGCGTTCGTTGGCTTGTTCGGCGTAAGCCTGGCGCAACGGCGCGCGTTGGGTATCGACTTCCAGCCGCTGCTCGCCTTGGGCAAACCGCAGCAGGCCGGCGGCGGGCAGGGCGTGGTCGAGTGGGTCGCTGACCGGCAGCAGCAGCACGTCGCAATGGCGTGCCAGCAAGCTCAGCTGTTGCTCGGCAGTAGGCTCCAGGGCGCGGGTGTCGCACAGCACAATGGCCAGGCTGCCCGGGCGCAGCACCTCGCGGGCACGGCGCAGCGCCGCGCCAAAGTTGCCGGGCTCCGGGCTGCCCTCGGCGCTGAGGCCCTGATTGAGCTGGGCCAGGCGCGCCAGCAGTTGCAACAGGCTCTGCTTGCTGCGCCGCGGTTTGATTTCATAATGCTCAGCGTCGCCGAACACCAGCCCGCCGACCCGGTCGTTGTGCTCCAGCGTCGCCCAACCCATCAAGGCTGCCACCCGGGCGGCCACCACCGACTTGAACGCCCCGGTGCTGCCGAAAAACAACCGCCGGCTTTGCTCGACCAGCAGAAACACCGGGCGCTCTCGCTCCTCGTGAAACAGCTTGGTGTGCGGCTCCTGGGTGCGCGCGGTGACGCGCCAGTCGATGTTTCGCACGTCGTCGCCAGCCTGGTAGACGCGCACTTGGTCGAAGTCGACGCCGCGCCCCCGCAGCCTGGAATGGTGCAGGCCCACCAGTGGCCCGCGTTGCCCGGGCCGGGCGAACAACTGCACTTCACGAACGCGGTGGCGCATTTCGATCAGGTCGGCCAGGGCCACCTTGATTCGTGCCGGGGCGGGCGCAGTGTTGGGCATGGCGGGCCTCAGGCCACCGCGACGACGTCGAGGATGCGCTGGATCACACGGTCCTGGTCGACCCCGGCGGCCTCGGCTTCGAAGGAGAGAATCAAACGGTGGCGCAGCACATCGAAGACCACGGCCTGGATGTCTTCGGGGCTGACGAAGTCACGCCCGGCGAGCCACGCATGTGCCCGGGCGCAGCGGTCCAGGGCGATCGAGCCTCGTGGGCTGGCACCATAGGCCAGCCATTCGGCCAGCTCCGGGTCGTAGCGGCCAGGGGTACGGGTAGCCATCACCAGCTGCACGAGGTATTCCTCCACCGCATCGGCCATGTACAGGCCCAGGATCTCGCGGCGTGCGGCAAATATCGCCTGCTGGGTGACTCGCCGCTCCGGCTTGGCCTCGCCGCCTAGGGCTTCGCCGCGGGCTTGCTGAAGGATCTTGCGCTCAACACTCGCTTCCGGAAAGCCGATCTTGACGTGCATCAGGAAACGGTCGAGCTGAGCTTCGGGCAGCGGGTAGGTGCCTTCCTGCTCGATCGGGTTCTGGGTGGCCATCACCAGGAACAGCGGCGAGAGATCATAGGTGCTGCGCCCCACGCTCACCTGGCGCTCGGCCATGGCTTCCAACAGTGCCGACTGGACCTTGGCCGGGGCACGGTTGATTTCGTCGGCCAGCACCAGGTTATGGAAGATCGGCCCTTGCTGGAACACGAAGCTGCCGGTTTCCGGGCGGTAGATCTCGGTGCCGGTGATGTCTGCCGGCAGCAGGTCGGGGGTGAACTGGATGCGGTGGAACTGCGCCTCGATGCCCTCGGCCAGCTCTTTGATTGCGCGGGTCTTGGCCAGCCCCGGCGCCCCCTCCACCAGCATATGGCCATCGGCGAGCAGCACCATCAGCAGGCGGTCGATGAGCTTGTCCTGGCCCAGGATCTGGGTGGCCAGAAAATTGCGCAGCGCGATCAGCGCTTCACGGTGTTCCATGGGGGGAGGGTTCCTAAGGGGCGCCGAGTGCCGAGCACGGGCTGCCGGGAGGTGGCGAGGCGCCATTGTACTGCATCGTCAGGGCAGGTGTCGTTGGCTGCGCGGCGCTAAATATCCATACAGGATCTTCAGCGCAAGGCGGCGATCAGATGCTCGCTGATCTGCGCCGTCTTGAGCACCAGCACATCACTTTCCAGGCGGTCCAGCACTGCCTCGGCGGTGTTGCCAATCACCGCGCCGGCGATGCCGGTGCGGGCCACGGTGCCAATGACGGTCACCGCTGCGCCCAGCTGGCTGGCTACCAGGGGAATGATCACATCCGCCGGCCCGTCTGCGATATGCAGGCGCTCGTCAGGGATGTCGAAATGATCCTGCAGGCTCTGGTAGTGCGCCTTGTAGGGCTCCAGCAGCTGGTCCCGACGCTGGAACTGGGGTGCAGGCGCTGACAGCGCGGGTAAAGGGTGGGCGCTGACCAGGTGCAGTTCGGCCTGGGCCAGCTCGGCGATCTGAAACGCCTGGTCGATGATCTGGTCCTGCAACTCTCGGTGCTGGCCGTCGGCATTGCCGACATCCACCGCCGCCAGCACCCGCCCTTCACGCCAACGCCGCGCATGGCGCACCATCAATACCGGGGCCGGGCACTGGCGTAGCAGTTGCCAGTCGGGGGGCGTGAGCACGTTCAAGGCGCCGTCGGGCACATGCTGCTTGATGACCAGGTCGCAGCCTTCGGCCTGCTGTACCAGGATCACCGTACGTTGCAGGGTCTGGTCCCAGGCCTGCTCGCCGCTGACGCTATAGCCCTCGTCGGCGAGCCCGGCCTTGAGCCCCGCCAGCAGCGCGCTGCGGTCATGGTGGCGGTCGCATACCAGCAGGTGCAGGTGCGCCCCGGTGGCCTGGGCGATCAGGCGGGCGCGGTTCAGGGCCAGCGGAGGGTGCTCGGCACCCAGCACCACCAGCAGGCGGCCAATGTCGTACATGGTCAAGCCCTCGGTTTGCTCATGCTATGAGCGTAGCCTCCGCGTCGGTATACTCCGCGGTTTTTCTCGATACCAAGGCCCGCCATGCTTGCTGAAATCCATGACTTTCTCGGTTGCCGTACGCCAGAGGCCTGGGTTCAGGCGGCGTTGGCGAACCCGGCGACGATGCTGATCGATCACAAGAATTGCGAGTTCAAGGCCGCCGCGACGGCCATGAGCCTGATCGCCAAATACAACGCCCACCTGGACCTGGTGAATTTCATGTCGCGCCTGGCCCGGGAGGAGTTGGTTCACCACGAACAGGTGCTGCGCATCATGAAGCGGCGCAAGGTCGAGGTGCTGCCGCTGTCTGCCGGCCGCTACGCGTCGGGGCTGCGCGCGCTGGTGCGCAATCATGAGCCGGTGAAGCTGGTCGATACGCTGGTGGTGGGCGCCTTCATCGAGGCCCGCAGCTGCGAGCGGTTCGAGGCATTGGTGCCGCACCTGGACGACGACCTGGGCACTTTCTACCATGGGCTGCTCAAGAGTGAGGCGCGCCATTACCAGGGCTATCTGAAGTTGGCGCATCAATATGGCGATGCGGCGGACATCGCCCGCACCGTTGAAAAAGTGCGCGTGGCAGAGGCAGAGCTGATTCAGGCGCCCGATGAAGTGTTCCGCTTTCACAGCGGGGTGCCGGTGGCGGCCTGAGGCGATTACATCGCTTGCCCAAATCAACCGATAAGCAATCCAAAATTCCCAAATCCAGCGCCAGCCCGCATGATCTGAGGCCTACCCAACCCAGGAGCCTGCCATGCAGCCTGTCGTGATCGTCGCCGCCACTCGCACCGCCATTGGCGCCTTTCAAGGAGCGCTGGCCAATGTCCCGGCGCCGCAACTGGGGGCTGCGGTGATTCGCCAGCTGCTCGCCAGCAGCGGCGTAGCGCCTGAGCAGGTCGACGAGGTGATCCTTGGCCAGGTGCTCACTGCAGGTGCCGGCCAGAACCCGGCGCGCCAGGCGGCGTTGTTGGCCGGCCTGCCGCACAGCGTGCCGGCGATGACGCTGAACAAGGTCTGTGGTTCGGGGCTCAAGGCAGTGCATCTGGCGGTGCAGGCCATTCGCTGTGGCGACGCCGAGGTGGTGATTGCCGGCGGCCAGGAGAACATGAGCCTTGCACCTTATCTGATGCCCGGCGCCCGCACCGGTTTGCGCATGGGCCATGCGCAAATGGTCGACAGCATGATCACCGATGGGCTGTGGGACGCCTTCAACGACTACCACATGGGCGTGACCGCCGAGAACCTGGCCGAGCGCTATGGCATCAGCCGCGAGCAGCAGGATGCCTTCGCCGCGCAGTCGCAGCAAAAGGCGCAGGCCGCTGTGCAGGCCGGTCGCTTCAAAGCGGAGATCACCCCTATCAGCCTGCCGCAGAAAAAAGGCGACGCCTTGGTGTTTGACACCGACGAGCAGCCGCGTCCAGGTACGGATGCAGAGAGCCTGGCCAAGTTGCGCGCGGCGTTCAAGAAAGACGGCAGCGTCACCGCTGGCAACGCCTCCAGCCTCAATGACGGCGCCGCTGCGGTACTGCTGATGAGCCGGGAACGGGCCGAGGCGCTGGGTGTGCCGATCCTGGCGCAGGTGGCCGGTTATGCCAGCAGCGGTGTTGACCCCGCCGTGATGGGCATTGGGCCGGTGCCGGCGACGCGACGCTGCCTTGAAAAGGCGGGTTGGGCGTTGGGTGACCTGGACCTGATCGAGGCCAACGAGGCTTTCGCAGCCCAGAGCCTGAGCGTGGCCGCTGAGTTGGGCTGGGATTTGGCCAAGGTGAACGTCAATGGTGGCGCGATCGCGCTGGGCCATCCCATCGGTGCATCGGGTTGCCGGGTGCTGGTGACGCTGCTGCACGAGCTGGTTCGCCGTGATGCCCATAAAGGCCTGGCGACACTGTGCATCGGTGGGGGGCAGGGCGTAGCGCTGGCCATCGAACGCTGAGCCATCGGATCAGCCTTGGGTGCGATGGCCGCAACCCAAGGCTGAAGATCGACGCTGCGTAAGCTCGCACGGTGCTACGCCGTGCGAGTTGGCAGGCCGTGGTCTACCGGGCCAGTGGGCTGCCCGAGCCATGGGCGGGTCGAAGCCAATTGGCAGCGGGCGCCCAGAACGTCAGGCGATTGCCTCGTGATGCGCCAGGCCAACCACTTCGATTTCCGGTGCCACCACAGCCGCCTGTGCGGTGGCGGCATTGCCGGCTTCGGACTGGGTGCTGCTGGTGGAAGCGAACACGAAGTTGTTGGCGCTCAGTTGGCCGATGAAGTCACCGTGCAGGGCGATTTCGAAACGGTTACCGTCGGCGTCCAGGTCGCGGGATTTGACGTAGGTGCGGGTGCCGCTTTCGTTCAGGACGATGTCCAGGGTGTTGTCGTGGCCGCTGCCCAGGCCGGTGAAACCCAGTGCAGAAACGTCGATACGGTCGGCGCTGACGTTGAAGTCCTTGATGCGATCGCCGTGGTTGCCGTCGGCCTGGCTGTAGTTGCGGTAGCTGTCGAGCAGGTCGTCGTAGCGGAATACGTTGGCGCCGCCGTTGCCGGTCAGCACGTCACGGCCCAGGCCGCCGACGAAGGTTTCGTTGGCATCGGTACCGGTCAGGCGGTCGTTGCCATCGGTACCCAGGATCAGGCGCTCGAACAGCACATTGCTTTCGTTCAATGCGCCCAGCAGGTTGCCCTCGAAGCCGATTTCGAAGCGGTTACCGTCGGCGTCGGCTTCGAAGCTTTTCAGGTAGGTACGGTCGGTTTCGGCGTTGTAGCGTACGGCCAGTGTGCCGTCCAGGCCGTTGCCCAAGCCCTTGAAGCCCAGGTCGGCGATGTCTACCGTGTCTTGGCCAGGGTCGAAATCGGTGATCAGGTCGGCGAAGCTCTTGGTGGCTGTGCGGTAGCTATCGCTGATGTCGGTGAAGCGGAAGGTATCAGCACCGGCACCGCCGGTGAGCTTGTCGGCGCTGGCGCCGCCGATGATCAGGTCATTGCCACTGGTGCCGACCAATACGTCTTTGCCGTCAGTACCCTCGATGCGGTTTGCAGCTGTTGCAGTTGCCATAACATTCCTCGTCCATGTAGGCCGCCCCAGCAGGCACTGGTAACGGCAAGGGAGCGCAAGAGTGCGCATTTGTGTGACAGGCTTCACACAAACCGGTGCCGACAGCCGCTTCGCTAATTTGTAATGCAGCTGCACGCGGTGGCTTTTACCCCTCGCTTTGCCTTAGCGTGTGCGCATTCATGACTATGCAGACCCCCCATGCCTGATACACAGCACCTGCTGATCGTCGATGACGACCCCGACATCCGTTCGCTGCTCAGCGATTACCTCACCCAGGCCGGTTACCGCATCAGCACTGCCGCCGACGGGCGCGACATGCGGCGCAAGCTCGACCTGCACGTGATCGACCTGGTGGTGCTGGACCTGATGCTGCCCGGCGTCGATGGCCTGGCGCTGTGCCGGCAACTGCGCGAGGTCAGCAATGTGCCTGTGGTGATGCTCACCGCACGCGGCACGCTGGATGATCGCATCGCCGGGCTGGAGGAGGGCGCCGACGATTACCTGGCAAAGCCCTTCGACCCGCGTGAGCTGCTGTTGCGGATCCAGACCGTGTTGCGCCGGGCATTGAGCTTTCCCCAGCGTGCCCGAATCGATGAGGTGGGCAGCATCAGCTTTGCCGGCTGGCAGCTCGATACTCGCGCGCGCCATTTGCTCTCGCCGGAGGGGGTGGTGGCGCACCTGGGCAATTCGGACTTTCGTGTACTGCGGCTGTTGCTGCAACACCCCAACCGGCCGCTGAGCCGGGAGTTTCTGCGCAACCACGCGTTCGATAAAGACAGCCAGCCGTTCGATCGGGCCGTGGACGTATGCGTTAGCCGGCTGCGCCAGCAGCTGGGCAACCCGTTGATCAAGACCGTGCGCAACGAAGGCTACATGCTCACCGCGACCGATGTGCGCAGCCCGTGAGGCGCTGGTTGTCACGCTGCCTGCCGCGTTCGCTCTACGGCCGCATGGTTTTGGTGATGGTCATGGGCACGGTGGTTGCGCAAACCATCACCAGCACCGTGTGGTACGACGTGCGCCACGCTCAGTCACTGGAAATCCCCGCGCGGCTCGTCGCCACGCACCTGGCCGACCTGGTGCGGGTAGCCGAGCAGGAACCGGACCAGGTCGATCACCTCGCCGAGCTGCTGCGCGCACCCGGCTTCGAGGTCCGCGTCAATGCCAGTGCAACGCACCCGGACGTACCCCTGGACGTCGACTCCCAGGCCGCCGAAGACCTGCTGCGCACGGTGCTCATGGAAAAGACCGGCAAGGCCCAGACCTTCCAGTTGCTGCGCCTGGAGCTGCTCGACCAGAACGACCACAAGGCCGGTTTGCCGGTGCTGCTCTCGGCGCGGCCGACCCTGGGGCGGTTTCTGGTGGACCTGCGCCTGCCCGACGGCCGCTGGTTGCTGGTCGATGCCATCGAGGCGCAGGGCTGGAGCCCGCGGGCCACGTGGGAGCTGGTGCTGGACTATGTCGTGAGGATCTATCTGGTGCGTGTTTTGCTGGTGCTGCTGCTCACCCTGGTGGCGGTGCGGCTGCTGATCGCGCCCCTCAAACGCCTGGCCGACGCAGCGCGGGCGCTGGGCCACAACCTGCGCCAACCGCCCTTACCCGAAGAGGGACCTAGCGAGGTGCGCGAAGCCAGTGCCGCGTTCAACGCCATGCAGCGGCAACTGGCGGCCCATTTGAGCCAACGCACGCGGTTCCTGGCAGCGGTGTCGCATGACCTGCGCTCCCCACTGACGCGCATGCGCCTGCGCACCGAGCGTATCGATGACCCCAGCTTGCGTGGGCTGCTGCAGCAGGACCTCGAAGGCATGCGGCAGATGGTCGATGCCACCCTGGCCTACATCAGCAGCGGCGAGACCCGGGAACCGCAGCAATTGGTGGACCTCAATGCCCTGCTGCTGAGCATCGAGGTGGACTTTACCGATCAGGGCCACCCCGTGGCGGTGCGTGGCCGCGCCACAGGGCCAGTGCGTGGCTATGCGCGCAGTTTGCGCCGGGGGCTGCATAACCTGATCGAGAACGCGGTGCGCTATGGTGGTGGCGCTGAAGTGACAGTCAACAGCACGGCCCAGGGCTGGGAGGTCAGCGTCGCCGACCGTGGCCCCGGTATACCTGAGGAGCAATTGGCGCGGGTCACTGAGCCCTTTCTTCGCCTGGATGCTTCGCGCCAGGGCGAAGGCTATGGGTTGGGCCTGTCGATTGCCGATGCAGTGGCCAAGGCACATGGCGGGCGGCTGGTGTTGCGCAACCGTGAGGGCGGGGGCCTGGAGGCGATATTCGCCGTGAGTGGCGAACAAACCGTTTAAAAAAATGTCAGGGAATCAGGCTCATAGGCTGGCCATTTCGGCTCAATGAGCGAATATTGTTGCAAAGACTTGTACTGGAGGTACCCATGCTCATCCGCTCGCTGGCCCTGGCCGCGCTGTGCGCCGTTTCCACCTCGCTGCTGGCCGCGGACAGCGACTCGCCGCTGGCCAAGGACCGTGGCCACAACCGAGCGGTGGTGGTGCTGACCCGCAGTTCGGTCGACCCTGACCTGACCAACCTGCAGAATGCACTCAAAGACCCGACCACTCAGCAGGGCTTTACCCAGCGCAACATGGTGCTCTACACCGTGGCCGACATGATCGGCAAGCGCAATGGGCAGAATATCGACGCTCAGGCCACGATGGCATTGATTCGCGAGCTCAACCTCGGTGCCTCACCGCAGACCAAGACCCTGCTGATCGGCAAAGACGGTGAACGGCACTTCGAGAAGGACGGCCCGGTGACCGTCAAGGAGCTCTTCGACGCCGTCGACAAGCTTCCCGGCCAGGAAAAAGACGCAGCCCCTGCGCCTGCTGCAGCGCCGGCGGCCGAGCCCGCTGCCGAAGGCGCCAAGCCTGCCAAAGGCAAGGGTGGCAAGGCCGCTGCGCCAGCAGGCCTGGACGACTGACGGAGCAAGTGCGCAAGGCACCGCTGCGCAGTTCCAGGCAGTGGGCCTTGCAAGCGCAAAGGGCGCCAGGGCAGCGGCGGGTTTCAGCCTCGCCCCACGAACGGCATGTTGGTGGCCATCACCGTCATGTTCAGCACATTGGTCGACAGCGGCAAGCCCGCGATATATCTCACTGCATCAGCCACATGGCTGACGTCGCACATCGGCTCCACTGCAGTGCCGCCATTGGCCTGGCGCACGCCTCGGGTCATTCGCTCTGATAACTCGGTCAAGGCGTTGCCAATGTCGATCTGGCTGACGGCGATGCTCCATTCACGCCCATCCAATGCAAGCGTCTTGGTCAACCCAAGCACCGCGTGCTTGCTCACCGTGTAGGGTGAAGAAAACGGCCTGGGCGTGTGCGCCGAAATCGAACCGTTGTTGAGAATCCGCCCGCCCTGTGGTTGTTGCCGGCGCATCAGCCCGAACGCTGCGCGAGCACAGAGAAAGACGCCAGTGATGTTGGTATCGATTACCTGGTGCCAATGCGTCAGGTCGAGCTCATCTACGGGTACGGCAGGTGCGCCCACCCCCGCATTGTTGAACAAGAAGTCCAGCCTGCCGAAGCGGCGCTCGACCTGCGCGAACAATGCTTCGACGCTGTCAGGGTCGCGTACATCGGTGGGCAGTGCCAAAGCCTGCAGGCCTTTGGCCTGGGCCTCCTGCGCCAATGCGTGCAACGGCTCTGGCCGTCGCCCGGCCAATACCACAGTGAACCCATCTTCCAGCAAGCCCAAGGCGCAAGCACGGCCAATACCACTGCCAGCACCGGTAACCACGGCAATACGGGGAGTTACTGACATACCCAAGATTCCTGCAGGGGAAAGATACCGGCAAGCATAACCGCACTTTGAGGTGAGTAGGCCATCCCACAATATGAGATCAACAATTACATATTGAGATATTCCGCCACTTGAATTTATAGTGGCCGCACACACCACCCCAAAAACAACGCACAGGTGACGTGATGCAGGCCCAACTGATTGCCCTCGACTGGGGCACCTCCACCTTGCGCGCCTACCGCCTAGGCGCCGGCGGGAAGGTTCTGGACTCCCGCGCTTCGGCCCATGGGATCATGCACCTCCCGGCTCCGGGCGGGTTCGATGCCGCCTTTGAAGCGGCCTGTGGCGATTGGCTGGCCGAGCAGCGCTTGCCCGTGATCGCCTGCGGCATGGTCGGCAGTGCCCAAGGCTGGCGCGAGGCGCCCTATTGCCCCACCCCCGCGCGGGCCCAGGACCTGAGCACTCACCTGCAAACACTCGACACCGCCAGTGGCCACCGCTTGCACATCGTGCCTGGGGTGATCGAGCACGGTGCGTTGCCCAATGTGATGCGGGGTGAGGAAACCCAGGTGCTGGGCTTGCTGCTTGGCCTGGATGAGCAGCGCCGTCAGGGTTGCCTGTTGGTTGGCTTACCGGGCAGCCACAGCAAGTGGGTGCGGGTAGAGGGGGGCTGCATTACCCATTTCGATACCTTTATGACCGGCGAGCTGTACGCCGTCGCCAGTGCTCATTCGATACTCGGCCGCACTCAAGCGCGCGATGCGAGCTTTCAGGAGCAGGCCTTCGATCGCGGCGTGCGCACCGCGCTCTCTGAAAGCGGTGCGTTGGGTCCGCTGTCCACAGCTTTCAGCGCCCGTACCTTGGGCCTTACCGGCGTGCTTGATGGGGCCGAACAAGCCGACTACCTCTCCGGGCTTTGGATCGGCCATGAGGTACAGGCGCTGCGGCAATCTTCAGGCGCAGTGCCTGCTGTGCTGCTGATCGGCAGCCAGGCGCTGTGTGACCGCTATACCCGGGCGCTGAGCCTTGCCGGTTTCCCCAACCCTGCCACCGCTACCCAGGCAACCGAGCGCGGCCTTTGGGCCGTGGCCGAAGCGGCCGGGTTGGTGAAAGGTACTACCCAGGAGTTTCCCCATGCTTGATGCAACCCTTGCCAAAAACGGGCTGATCGCCATTCTGCGTGGGCTGCGGCCTGAGCAGGCCGCGGCGGTGGGCGATGTGCTCTACGAAGAAGGCTTTCGCGTGATCGAAGTGCCGCTCAATTCGCCCCAACCGCTGGACAGCATCCGCCTTCTGCGCGAGCGCCTGCCGGCTGATTGCCTGATCGGCGCGGGCACGGTGATGACGCCGGAGCAGGTCCGGCAGGTCAAGGCAGCGGGCGGGCAACTGATCGTGATGCCGCACTGCGATGCCCGGGTGCTGAAGGCGGCCAAGGCAGAAGGGCTTTACCTGGCGCCGGGCATCGCCACGCCGACCGAAGCATTCAGTGCGCTAGAGCAAGGCGCTGACCTGCTCAAGCTGTTCCCTGCTGAAGCTTTGTCGCCGGCGGTGGCAAAGGCGCTGCTCGCGGTATTGCCGGCTGGGACGCGATTGGCACCTGTGGGCGGCATCAGCCCTGACACGCTCAAGCCGTGGTTCGACGCCGGCGCCCGCGCCTTTGGCCTGGGCTCAGGCCTGTTCACGCCTGCATTGAGCCCTAACGACATTCGCAGCCGCGCCCAGGCCTATATGGCTGCCTGGCACGCCGTTGCCGCTTGACCCAACGACATCGACAAGAGAGACAAACCGATGAAAATCACTCGACTGACGACCTTCATAGTGCCGCCGCGCTGGTGCTTTCTGAAGGTCGAAACCGACGAAGGCGTCACCGGCTGGGGCGAGCCTGTCGTGGAGGGCCGTGCTCACACGGTCGCGGCGGCAGTGGATGAGCTGGGCGATTACCTGATCGGCAAGGACCCGCGCAACATCGAAGACATCTGGACGGTGCTCTACCGCGGTGGCTTTTACCGCGGCGGTGCGGTGCACATGAGCGCCCTGGCCGGGATCGACCAGGCGCTGTGGGACATCAAGGGCAAGGCCCTCGGCGTGCCGGTGAGCGACCTGCTCGGCGGCCAGGTGCGGGACCGTATCCGTGTCTATAGCTGGATCGGCGGCGACCGGCCGGCCGACACCGCGCGCATGGCCAAGGACGCAGTCCAGCGCGGCTTCACCGCAGTAAAAATGAACGGTACCGAGGAGCTGCAATTCGTCGACAGTTTCGACAAGGTCGACCTGTGCCTTCAGAACGTAGCCGCCGTGCGCGACGCCGTCGGCCCGAACGTAGGCATCGGCGTGGACTTTCATGGGCGCGTGCACAAGCCGATGGCCAAAGTGCTGATCAAGGAGCTGGCCGCCTACAACCTGATGTTCATCGAAGAACCGGTGCTCAGTGAAAATGCCGAGGCGCTCAAGGAGCTGGCGCCGCTGTCCAGTACGCCGATCGCCTTGGGCGAGCGGCTGTATTCGCGCTGGGACTTCAAGCGCATCTTGGCCGAGGGGTATGTCGATATCATCCAACCCGACGCCTCACACGCCGGCGGCATCACCGAGACACGCAAGATCGCCGCCATGGCCGAAGCCTACGACGTGGCGCTGGCCCTGCATTGCCCGCTGGGCCCCATCGCCCTGGCCGCTTGCCTTCAGCTGGACGCCAATTGCTACAACGCGTTCATCCAGGAGCAGAGCCTGGGCATCCACTACAACGAGAGCAACGATTTGCTCGACTACATCGCTAACCCTGAGGTGTTCGCCTACGAGAACGGCTACGTGAAGATCCCGACCGGCCCAGGCCTTGGCATCGAGATCAACGAAGCTTACGTACGCGAGCGCGCCGAGGTCGGCCACCGCTGGCGCAACCCGGTGTGGCGCCACGCCGACGGCAGCTTCGCCGAGTGGTGATGGGCAAAACGCTCCCTTAATGCACACCCTTCAAAAGCAATAAAAAGAGGTGAGGTCATGGCCAGTCGCGCCCCCACAGTGGCCGCCGCAACCCCTGCGGCGGCCGCCACCGCTACGCCCAGCCGCAAGCGGTTTTTCATCATGGTGTTGTTGTTCATCACTGTGGTCATCAATTACCTGGATCGCAGCAACCTGTCGATCGCTGCACCCACACTCACTCGGGAACTGGGCATCGACCCGGTGCATGCCGGGTTGATCTTCTCGGCGTTTGGCTGGACCTACGCTGCCATGCAGATCCCGGGCGGCTGGCTGGTCGACCGGGTGCCGCCGCGGGTGCTGTATACCGTCGCGCTGGCCCTGTGGTCCCTGGCTACGGTGTTCCTGGGCTTGGCGGGCAGCTTCATCGCGCTCTTCGTGCTGCGCTTGGCGGTAGGTGCACTGGAGGCGCCGGCCTACCCGATCAACAGCAGGGTGGTCACTACCTGGTTTCCCGAGCGCGAGCGTGCCACTGCCATTGGCTTCTACACCAGTGGGCAGTTCGTCGGGCTGGCGTTTCTAACGCCGGTGCTTGCCTGGCTGCAGGTCAGCTTTGGCTGGCACATGGTGTTTGTGGTCACGGGTGCGGTGGGCATCCTTTGGGCGATTGCCTGGTACGCCCTGTATCGAGAACCTCGGCAGTTTCCAGGGGCGAACGAAGCCGAAGTGGCGCTGATCGAGCAGGGCGGCGGGCTGGTGGATATCGCCACCAAAGCACGCGAGCCGTTTCGCTGGGCAGATCTGGGCATCGTGCTCAGCCAGCGCAAATTGTGGGGTATCTACCTGGGGCAATTCTGCTTGAACTCGACCCTGTGGTTCTTCCTCACCTGGTTCCCTACTTATCTGGTCAATTACCGCCACATGGACTTCATCAAGTCGGGCCTGCTCGCTTCGCTGCCGTTCCTGGCAGCCTTCGTGGGCGTGCTATGTTCGGGGTTCTTCTCTGACTGGTTGATCCGACGTGGTGCGAGCCTGGGCCTGGCGCGCAAACTACCGATCATCTCTGGCTTGCTGATCTCCACCTGCATCCTGGGCGCCAACTACCTGGATTCCACGCCGCTGGTGATCGCCTGCCTGGCCCTGGCGTTCTTCGGCAACGGCCTGGCCTCGATCACCTGGTCGCTGGTGTCGACCCTGGCACCTGCGCGCCTGCTCGGGTTGACCGGCGGGATGTTCAACTTCATCGGTAACCTGGCGGCGATCGTCACGCCGACGGTCATCGGCTTTCTGGCCACTGGCGACTCGTTCGCCCTGCCCATCGCCTACATTGCTACGACGGCCTTGCTCGGTGCGCTGTCGTACATCGTGCTGGTCGGGAAGGTCGAGCGGATCCGCATCGACTAGGCGCGCTCAGCGACCAGCCCTGGTAACTGGCGCATGTCGGAGAAGGTCGCTTCGACGCCGAGTGCCAGCAGCTGGTCGGCATGCCCGGCGGGGATGTGGCTGGCGCCAGTGAAACCCAGTACGCGCATGCCGGCAGCCAGGGCTGCGGTGGCGCCGGTGGTGCTGTCTTCGACCACGAGGCAGCGCCCCGGCGCCACGCTATTGGCCTGGGCAGCGGCAAGGTACACATCCGGTGCCGGCTTGGGCCGGGCGACGCGGTCCGCGCTGAACACGCCGGCGTTCACTCGCTCAGCCAGGGCCGCACGTGCCAGTGCGAACTGCACGGCTTCGAAACGGCTGTTGCTGGCCACTGCCAGCGGTAGCTCGATGGCCAGTAATGCGTCACGTACGCCAGCAATGGCTTGTACCTCGTCGCGGATCAGCGCCTCGGTGTGGGCATGCAGGTGATCGACGAAACCTTCGGGCAGTGGTTGGCGGAAATGCTCTTCAACGCGCTTGAAGATGTCTCGGGTCTGCAGGCCGAATGTGCCAGCGAGCAGTTCCCGCAGTGCCTGGGCTGGATACAGTTGGGCGAGCGCCTGGTGCAGGCTGCGCTCGGCGATGATTTCGCTGTCGATCAGTACGCCGTCGCAGTCGCAGATCAGAAGGTCGATCGATGGCATGGGGCCTCGGGGTCAGGTAAACGTGTTCTGTAGGATAGCGGTGCCCGGCCCGGGTTCCCAGCGCCAAAGGGGCTGCGCATAATGGCCCCCTTTATTCACAAGGCTCATTCATGTCCGAGGTACCTTCCGGTGCAGCACCCACCGGCACCCAGACCCTGCTTCGCGGCCTCGCGGTCATCGATGCAGTGGCCAGGGGCGCCTGCGATCTCAAGAGTATCGGCGAGCGCGTCGGCACCACTCGCAGCACCACGCACCGGCTGGTCAGTGCACTGGTCGAGGAGCGTTACCTGCGCCTGTTGCCGCAGGGTGGCTACCGGCTCGGCGCACGCTTGATCGAGCTGGGGTTTCAGGCGCGCGAGGAGGTACCGCTGGTAGTGCTGGCCGAACCTTGGCTGGCGCGCCTTTCTGCCAGTACCGGCGATACCATTCACTTGGCGGTGCGTGATGGCGACGAGGTGCTGTACCTGCATAAAACGCCCGGCCGCAATGGCCCGGAGATGCGTTCACGCGTGGGCCACCGGATGCCGTTGATGCGCACCGGTATCGGCAAGGCGTTGTTACTCGAAGCGGAGGAGGCTGAATGGCTGCGGCTGTTCGAAGCTTGCCCATTGCCCGGTGCCGACTGGCAGGCGCTACGCACGCGCATGCAGGCGTATGTAGCAGGGCAGTATGCGTTCGACCTGGAAGACAACGAACCCTCGATTCGCTGTGTGGCGGCGCCCGTACGCGATGCCAGCCGCAGGATCGTCGCGGCGATCAGTGTTGCCAGCACCTCGCCTTACATGCCCGATGCGCGCATGGCTGATTTGTTGCCGGTGGTGTGCGAAGCGGCGAAGGCTATCAGCGCGGAGCTGGGCGCGCGCTGATAGCCGGGCCTGTTACATGTTGGGGTAGTTAGGGCCGCCCGAGCCTTCTGGCGCAACCCAGGTGATGTTTTGCGCAGGGTCCTTGATGTCGCAGGTTTTGCAGTGCACGCAGTTCTGCGCATTGATCTGGAAGCGCTTGGTGCCGTCGGCTTCGCTCACCACCTCATACACGCCTGCAGGGCAATAGCGCTGTGCAGGCTCATCGAACAGCGGCAGGTTTTTAGCCAGCGGGATCGACGGATCGGCCAAGTGTAAGTGGCAGGGCTGGTCTTCCTCATGGTTGGTGCTGGAGAGGAACACGGAGCTGAGCTTGTCGAAGCTGAGCTTGCCGTCTGGCTTGGGGTACTCGATCCGTGTGGCCTGAGCGGCAGGCTTGAGGCAGGCGTGATCAGGCTGGTTATCGTGCAGGGTGAAAGGCAGCTTGCCGCCGAACCAGTTCTGCTCGATATAGTTGAATGCGCCACCTAGAACGGCGCCGTATTTGTGCAGCGCGGGGCCGAAATTACGGCTGCGGAACAGCTCGTCATACAGCCAGCTGTCGCGGAAGGCCTGCGGATAAGCCTCCAGTAGGTCGCCACCCTCGGCACCGGCCAGCAGTTTGGCTGCAATCGCTTCGGCAGCCAGCATTCCGGATTTCATGGCAGTGTGGCTGCCCTTGATTTTGGCGAAGTTCAAGGTGCCCAGGTCGCAGCCGATCAGCGCCCCGCCCGGGAAGATCATCTTGGGCAGCGAATTGAGGCCGCCCTTACAGATGGCTCGCGCGCCGTAGGCCACGCGCTTCCCGCCCTCGAGGTACTGAGCCACTACCGGGTGGTGCTTGTAGCGCTGGAACTCGTCGAACGGCGACAAGTAGGGGTTGGTGTAAGACAGGTCGACGATCAGGCCGACCACCACCTGGTTGTTCTCCAGGTGATAGAGGAACGAGCCGCCCATGTTCTGGTTGTCCATAGGCCAGCCGGCGGTGTGCACCACCAGGCCGGGCTGATGTTTCTCCGGAGCCACGTCCCAGATTTCCTTGATGCCGATGCCGTAATGCTGGGCGTCGGCATCTTGAGCGAGGGCAAAACGCTCGATCAATTGCTTGCCCAGATGGCCTCGGCAGCCTTCGGCGAACAGCGTGTATTTGCCACGCAGCTCCATGCCCGGGGTGTACATGCCCTCCTTGGGCTGCCCTTCACGGTTTACGCCCATGTCGCCGGTGATGATGCCGCGCACGGTGCCATGCTCGTCGAACAGCACCTCCTGGGCAGCGAAGCCGGGGTAGACCTCAACACCCAGGTTCTCGGCCTGCTGGGCCAGCCAACGGCACAGGTTGCCCAGGGAGATGATGTAGTTGCCCTGATTGTGCATGGTCTTGGGCACGAAGGTGTCGGGGACCTTCGTGGCTGCGGTCGCACTCTTGAGGAAATAGATGTCGTCACGGGTGACGGGCGTGTTCAGCGGCGCGCCCAAGGCTTGCCAATCGGGGAACAGCTCGCTGAGTGCGCGCGGTTCGAACACTGCGCCAGAAAGTATATGAGCACCGACCTCCGAGCCTTTTTCGACCACGCAGACGCTGATCTCCTGGCCCGCGTCGGCGGCCTGCTGTTTCAGGCGGCAGGCCGCGGACAGGCCCGAGGGGCCTGCTCCGACGATGACGACGTCGAATTCCATGTATTCGCGTTCCACAGGTTATCTCCTACACAAGGCTCGTTTTTTTCTAATGGGCTGCACGGGCGGCGCGTAGCGGAAAAGTAAAACGCTACAAGGGCCGCTGACACTGGCTGGGCATTATATCTACACCAGACCACCGGTCCAGATCAAACGTTTGTTTGAATTTGCCGCAAGCCTGTAAAATCGCGGGGTTCAACCGGTGTGACCGGCCAGTTCCGCGTATTGACCGGGGGTGGCTATGCGGTCAAGATACGAGCGGTTCGCGCTTAAGGGTGCCGTCGGAGCAGGTGTTTCACCTCCCCACGCAGCCGCGCAAGGCCGGTTGGTCAATGGCGTTTGCCGTGCAGCCGGGCAGTTTA
Source organism: Pseudomonas sp. URIL14HWK12:I12 (assembly GCF_003097135.1). Taxonomy (GTDB): domain Bacteria; phylum Pseudomonadota; class Gammaproteobacteria; order Pseudomonadales; family Pseudomonadaceae; genus Aquipseudomonas. Next base: position 953,772 of record NZ_QEQL01000001.1, on the reverse strand, counting down.
CACCGGTTGGCCAGGGTTTGCCGTTGCGGCATCTGGCCGCCGTCGCAGGCCGTGCATGGGCAGGGCAGTGCGTCGTTTCATTGATGCCAGGCGTGGCCGCTCGTTTCAGGGCCGCGCCGCAGCACTCGCAGGGCTCAGCCAGGCGATACCCTTTTACCGGAGAGTAACGAGGAATCCATGAAGGTTCTTGTAGCTGTCAAACGAGTGGTCGACTATAACGTCAAGGTTCGCGTCAAGGCGGACAACTCCGGCGTCGATCTTGCAAACGTCAAGATGTCGATGAACCCCTTCTGCGAAATCGCCGTCGAGGAAGCTGTACGCCTGAAGGAAAAAGGCATCGCCACCGAGGTGATCGCGGTGTCCGTGGGGCCTACCACTGCTCAAGAGCAACTGCGTACTGCACTGGCGCTGGGCGCCGACCGGGCGGTGCTGGTAGCGACCGACGAAGAGCTCAGTTCGCTGGCCATCGCCAAGGCCCTCAAGGCTGTGGTCGACAAGGAGCAGCCGCAGCTGGTGATCCTGGGCAAGCAGGCCATCGACAGCGACAACAACCAGACCGGCCAGATGCTCGCTGCGCTCACCGGCTACGCCCAGGGCACCTTCGCTTCCAAAGTCGAAATCGATGGTGACAAGGCGCGTGTCACCCGGGAAATCGATGGCGGCCTGCAAACCGTTTCTCTCAAGCTCCCGGCGATCGTCACTACTGACCTGCGCCTGAACGAGCCGCGCTACGCGACGCTGCCCAATATCATGAAGGCCAAGAAGAAGCCGCTTGAAACCCTGGCACCGGCTGATCTCGGCGTCTCCACCGCTTCGACCAATACCATCGTCAAGGTCGAAGCGCCCGCTGCACGTGGCGCGGGCATCAAGGTAGGCTCGGTTGCCGAGCTGGTGGAAAAACTCAAGAACGAGGCAAAGGTGATCTGATGGCTATCCTGGTAATCGCTGAACACGAAAACGGCGCACTGGGCGCTGCCACCCTGAATACCGTTGCCGCAGCGCAGAAGATCGGTGGTGATATTCATGTGCTGGTGGCCGGTGCAGGCATCGACGCTGCGGCCCAGGCTGCCGCTCAGGTTGCCGGTGTCGCCAAGGTGCTCAAGGCCGACAATGCCGCCTACGACCACCTGCTGCCGGAAAACATCGCCCCGCTGGTGGCAGAGCTGGCTAGCAGTTACAGCCACGTGCTGGCCCCGGCCACCACCAACGGCAAGAACTACCTGCCTCGTGTGGCTGCGCTGCTGGACGTCGACCAGATCTCCGAGATCATCGCCGTCGAATCGGCCGATACCTTCAAGCGGCCGATCTACGCAGGCAACGCGATCGCCACGGTTCAATCCAGCGCTTCGGTCAAGGTGATCAGCGTGCGCACCACCGGTTTCGATGCCGTAGCGGCCGAAGGTGGCTCCGCAGCAATCGAGGCAGTTACCAGTGCACATGATTCGGGCCTGGCGACCTTCGTTGGCGAAGAGCTGGCCAAATCCGACCGCCCCGAACTGACCGCTGCCAAGGTAGTGGTGTCCGGTGGCCGCGGCATGCAGAACGGCGACAACTTCAAGCACCTTTATTCACTGGCCGACAAGCTCGGCGCTGCCGTGGGTGCGTCCCGTGCGGCAGTGGATGCAGGCTTCGTGCCCAATGACATGCAGGTCGGCCAGACCGGCAAGATCGTCGCGCCGCAGCTCTACATCGCCGTAGGTATCTCCGGTGCCATTCAGCACCTGGCTGGCATGAAAGACTCCAAGGTGATCGTTGCGATCAACAAGGATGAAGAGGCGCCTATCTTCCAGGTTGCCGATTACGGTTTGGTAGCCGACCTGTTCGAGGCTGTGCCGGAGCTCGAAAAGCTGGTCTGATAAACTGCCGTGCCAGACGAACCCGGGCTTGCCCGGGTTCTTCATTTGCGCACAAGGACATGCACTGATGAAACCCATTGTTGGCTTTCTGGCCCTCGCCTTGTTGGCCAGCAACGCCCAAGCGGCAGAGCACTGTACGCGCCTGGTGGCCACCGGCAGCCCTGATGCTCCCCCGTTTCTGTGGCGCGACCCTAATGACTCTGAGCGCCTGATCGGAGCCAGCGCAGACGTGCTGGCAGAGATCGGGAGCCAGATAGGGGTGCGTATCGACATGCGCTACGGGGGGCGCCGCGGCGAGGCGCTTGCGCAGGTGCGCAGCGGCCGGATGGACCTGTTGGCCGACCAGCCTTTGATGGACGCCGAGTTGGAGCACCTCGATTACGTTTACCCGGCGCTTGCGCAGAACGACTATCTGGTCTGGGCGAAAGCGGGCAGCGTCGAACCGCTCGAGCGCCTGGCCGACCTTACCGGCAAGCCTGGCGCGCTGTCGGCGCGCGCACGGATGACTCCCGAGTTTCTTGCATTCGCTCAAGCCAGCCTTTCGCTGGAGCGCCCTCAGAACCTCACCCGCACCTTCGAGCGCCTGGCATCAGGGCAGGTGGAGTATATTCTCGCACCGCGTTATGCCGGGCAGGCGGTCGTCAATGCGCGAGGTCTGGAAGCTGGCGTCCAAGCGCGCCCGCTTGTGGTCGACCGCCCCGGGCTGCACCTTGCATTGGGGCATGATTCGAGCTGCAACGACGCCTGGCTCCGGGGCCAGCTTGCAAAGAAAATGGCGGAGCTGACCGCTTCCGGCCGCCTGCCGGGCATACTTCAAAGCAACGTACAGCGCTGGGCTGCACAGCAGAAAGCGTCACAATCTTCTTCCAGGTAATGCGTGTGAATTCAAAACGCTCCACTTTGCTATTGCTGATGGCCCTTGCAGGCTGTTCCAGTGATCCAGTGCCCACTGAACAACTGCGCGTCACCGACGAGGCGATTGCCCAGGCCACGGCCAGCGGGGCGCAGGACCAGCCCGAGCTCGCCCAGGCACGCGAACATGCCGCACAGGCGCGCGCAGAGCTGGCCAGCGGGCGCAACAAGCCCGCCCGCCAGGCTGCCGAGCAAGCGGAACTCGATGCCCGGCTCGCTGAGGCATTGGTGCTGCAAGCGCAACAGCAGGCCCGCACGGCGCAACTGCAGGTGCGTATCAAGCGGCTACGCGAGCAATTGGAGGGGCAATGAATAGGCATTGGATGATCATCGTGGCAGCCCTGGCGTGTGCCGCATGTGCGCGCAGCGGCAGTGCGCCAGAGGCGCTGCAACGTGCAACGGCTGATGTGGCTGCGCTGCAAGGGGATGCCGATGCCCTGCGCCTGGCGCCGCTGGACGTGACCCGGGCCGAAGAGTCGCTGCAGCGTGCTGAGCGGCTTGCGCAGTATTGGGGTGGCGACAACGATGCGGATCACTATGCCCAGTTGAGCCTGCGGTACGCCCAGATAGCGCGGGCGCACGCCAGTGCTGCGCTGGCCGACGAGCAAGCCAGACGGCTGGATGCCGACCGCCAACGCCTTCAGGTAGCGCTTCGCGAATCGCGCCTGAACAGCGTGCAGCGCCAGAGCCAATGGGTTGAGCAACAGCTGTTGGCGCTCGCCGCGCCCGGCGATGACCGGGGTTTGGTCATCAACCTGGGTGAAGATCTGTTCGATGCCGGCGACGCGCAGCTCAAGCCGTCTGCCAATCGCGTACTGCTGCAACTGGCGCAGTTTCTTCAACTCAACCCTCGCCGGGTTGTGCGCGTGGAAGGCTACACCGACAGCACCGGCAGTGCCGGCGATAACCTGGCGTTGTCCCAATCGCGGGCTCAGGCGGTAGTTGAGCTGCTGGGCAGCCTTGGGGTGGCGCCTGAGCGGATGACAGTGCGTGGCTACGGCGGCCAATTTCCTCTGGAAGCCAATGCCACTGAGCGGGGCAGGGCACTGAACCGGAGGGTGGAGGTCGTCATCTCCGATCGCAAGGGCGCACTCGGTCCCGAGCGGGAGTAAGCCCGTTCGGCGCTCACGGGCAGCGCGTGTGCATACTTGAAAACGACACAGCCATGGCGCGCGCTGCTATTTGCCCGATGGATGCGTTACAGTTTGGCCGTTACATGACCCTTATCCGGCAAGGCGTGGTGGATGACGCAACTGCTGCTGTACCAGCGTATCGCTCAACAACTGGCTGACGACATTCGGCTCGGGGTCTACCGCCCAGGGGAAAAAGTGCCTTCGGTGCGCAAGATGAGCGTGCAGCTCAACGTAAGCCATGCCACGGTGCTCCAGGCCTACGCCAGCCTTGAAGATCAGGGCCTGATACGCGCACGGCCGCAGTCAGGTTACTACGTTCACCAGACACCGGCTTTGACTGCGCCCACCCCTGACATCGCCAAGGTCGAGCGGCCCGGTTTGGTGACGCGCAGCAGCATCATCCAGCAGGTGCTCGATGAGTCACGCCGAGATGGCGTGTTTCCGCTCGGCTCGGCCGTCGCACACCCCTCTTACCTGCCGGTGCGTGCGTTGCATCAGCAGATGGCGCGTGTAACCCGCTTTCAGAGCCAGCGGGCCTTCAGCTATATGTACAGCCCTGGCTATGAGCCCCTGCGCAGGCAGATCGCGATCCGCATGCGGGATTCTGGCGTGGTCGTCGACCCGGGTGAGGTAGTGATCACCCATGGCGCGGTAGACGCTCTGCAGATGGCGCTGCGGGTGCTCACTCGCCCAGGTGACCTTATCGCTGCCGAGTCGCCGACCTATTATGGCTTGTTGCAAATGGCCGATCTGCTGGGGCTCAAGGTCATCGAAATCCCGAGCGACCCGGCACTGGGCATCAGTGTCGAGGCGCTGCAACTGGCTGCCAATCAATGGTCGATCAAAGCCTTGGTACTTTCGGCTCGGTTGAGTAACCCCCTGGGCAGCACCATGCCCGAGGAGCGGCAAAAGCAGCTGTTGCGGCTGGCAGGGGAGTTCGACATCCAGGTGATCGAGGATGACGTATCTGGCGAACTGGTCTTCGACCCGGGCCGGCACAAGGCGCTGAAGGCTTTTGACAAGGCTGGGCAGGTCATCTATTGCTCGAGCTTTTCGAAGACGCTCGCCCCGGGTGTTCGGATCGGCTGGATGCTGGCCGGCAGATACCAACCCGAGGTTCAGCGGTTGCAGACCTTCAGCACCCACTCGGCCTGCAGCGTCACGCAGGTTGCGGTGTCGGCTTATCTTGAGCATGGTGGGCACGACCGCCATTTGCGTTACATGCGCCAGGAGTTTCGCAAGAACCTGAGTGTGTATCAGCTCGCGGTGCAGCAGCATTTCCCCGCCGGCACCCAGATGAGCCGGCCGGTGGGTGGGTTCGTATTGTGGGTGAGCTTGCCGGGAAGGGTAGATGCCCAAGAGCTGCACGTGCGCGCACTCGAGCATGGGCTGTCTATCGCGCCCGGGCTGATCTTCAGCAATACCGAACAGTTCAACCACTGCATTCGGCTTAACTGCGGCATTCCATGGAACGCCGAGACCGAGCAGGCAGTGATGACGCTGGGCGTGCTCGCCACCCAGCTGTGCGACGAAAGTGGGAACATTCCTGCTTACCCTTGAGTCGATTTGTCATTCACCCCAGCTTGCCAGTGTCGCTGCGACGAGAGAGCATGGGCAGACCAGTCATTGGTGGTCGTGGTTTCATGAAAACACGTATAGCGCTTTCGCTCCTTCTTATGCTCTCGGCACCGCTGGCCGGGGCCACGTCATTCTCCCAGGCTACCGCCTCGCTGCTGTCCACCCTTTCAGGCCTGGGCGCGAGCGCTGTTCCCGGCATGCAGGCGCCTGCTCAAACCAAGGCTGCTGTTGCTGCGCCGAAGAGCAAGCCCGCCGCGCCGAACGTGAAGAAGGTGGCCAGCAAGACTTCATCTCGCAAGAAGGCCGATACCGTAGCCAATGAGCTGCCCAAGCCCAAGCTGGACCTGAGCCTGCCCAAAGACATGGTCGACGCGCTTAAGCCCGAGCCGAAAGGGCCTGCCACTGTCGTCAAGGCGCCTAACCGCCTGCCGGCGATGTTCAATACCAAGCCGGCGGGGCAGGAGGACTTCGAGCTCAATGGCAGGCTGATCAGCAACGAAATGGACCTGAATTTGCGTAATGAGGCACGCAGGGATGTCGAGGGCGCGGCCCTGGATTTCAAGTTTCGTCAATGAAAGGCTGTGAGGGGTGGTTTCAAACACCTGTTTGAGGCGCTACTATCACTGGGTCGTGATTGTGACATGCGAGGCCCTCTGACCATCATGCAATGCCGTCCATCGTGCGGGGCTTGTTGCACCGCGCCCTCCATCAGTTCACCTATTCCTGGCATGCCTGATGGCAAACCAGCGGGCGTTGCATGCGTGCAACTGCTGGAAGACTACCGCTGCGCCATTTTCGGCAGACCCGAGCGCCCCGCCGTGTGTGCCGGCTTCCGGCCTCAGGCTGAGGTATGCGGTGAAAGCCGAGAGTCGGCCATTCGCCTCATTGGCTGGCTTGAGGCGGCTACGGCGGCGGCATGAAGGCAGGGCTTTTTGATCTTCAATAAAAAGGAAAACCCATGAGATCGATTCGCTCCATTGCTGTCCTGGTATTGCTTACCGCTCCGTTGGCTCATGCAGAGGATTGGCAGGTGGCCAAAGACGCTGAAGGCATTAAAGTGTCGCTAGCCGAAGTGCCGAATTCCACCTTCAAGGCGTATCGTGGCGTCACGGTGATTCATGCAAGCCTTGCACGTATTCGAGCCTTGCAGGAAGACCTGACCGGCGCCTGTAAGTGGATTCACGAGTGCAAGATGCAGAAGCTACTCAAGCAGCAGGGCAGCGAGGCCTGGACCTACGGGCAGTTCAATACGCCCTGGCCCGTCACGCCGCGCGATTCGGTGCTTCATGTGGTTACCCAGGAGGGCAGCGATGGGAGCCTCACGCGTACCCTTGAAGGTGTGCCCAATTATCTCCCGGAAGAAAAGGGGTACGTGCGGGTAACCGAGGTCAAGGGCTTCTGGAAGCTGGTGCCCAAAGGGCCAGAGAGCACCGAGGTCACCTATCAAGTGCACACGGAGCCGGGTGGAAGTGTGCCTGCCTGGGTAGCCAACAAATTCGTGGTGGATGCGCCTTTCAATACCCTAAAGGGCCTGAAAACAGCCGCCGAGCAGTGATAAACGACAAGGCCGCCTCTCGGCGGCCTTGTGCGTAGGGGCGGGGTGTTACTTGCGCTGGTCGAGCTCGACCATGTCCCGCTGGGTGGCGCCGGTGTAGAGCTGGCGAGGGCGGCCGATCTTGTAGGGGCTCGACAGCATCTCTTTCCAATGGGAGATCCAGCCCACGGTGCGCGCCAGGGCGAAGATCACGGTAAACATGCTGGTCGGAATACCGATCGCCTTCAGGATGATGCCCGAATAGAAGTCGACGTTCGGGTACAGATTGCGTTCCTTGAAGTAAGGATCGTTACGAGCGATTTCATCCAGCTTCATTGCCAGCTGCAGCTGCGGGTCGTCCTTCACGCCCAGTTCTGCGAGCACTTCGTCGCAGGTCTGTTTCATCACCTTGGCTCGCGGGTCGAAGTTCTTGTACACCCGGTGGCCGAAGCCCATCAGCTTGAACGGATCGTTCTTGTCCTTGGCCTTGGCCAGGTACTTGTCGATGTTCGATACGTCACCGATCTCGTCCAGCATGGCCAGCACGGCTTCGTTGGCGCCGCCGTGAGCCGGGCCCCAGAGGGCGGCGATACCGGCGGCGATACAGGCGAACGGGTTGGCGCCCGAGGAGCCAGCGAGGCGCACGGTGGAGGTCGAGGCGTTCTGCTCATGGTCGGCGTGGAGTATGAAGATACGATCCATCGCGCGTGCCAGCACCGGGCTGATCGGTTTGATCTCGCACGGGGTGTTGAACATCATGTGCAGGAAGTTTTCGGCGTAGGACAGGTCGTTGCGCGGGTACATCATCGGCTGGCCGATGGAGTACTTGTAGACCATCGCGGCCAGCGTCGGCATCTTCGCGACCAGGCGAATCGCAGAGATCTCGCGGTGCTGCGGATTATTGATGTCGAGCGAGTCGTGATAGAACGCCGACAGGGCGCCGACCACGCCGCACATGACCGCCATGGGGTGGGCGTCACGGCGAAAGCCGTTGAAGAAAGTCTTGAGCTGCTCGTGAACCATGGTGTGGTTTTTCACGGTGCTCACGAACTTGGCCTTCTGCTCGGCGTTGGGCAGCTCGCCGTTGAGCAGCAGGTAGCACGTTTCGAGGTAGTCGGATTTCTCCGCCAATTGCTCGATGGGGTAGCCGCGGTGGAGCAGAACCCCTTGGTCACCATCGATGTAGGTGATCTTCGACTCGCAGGATGCGGTGGACATGAAGCCCGGGTCGAAGGTGAACACGCCAGAGGCGGTCAGAGTACGGACGTCGACGACATCAGGCCCAACGCTGCCGGTTAGAATCGGCAGTTCGACGGGGGCGGCGCCCTCGATGATCAACTGCGCTTTTTTGTCAGCCATGTGGCCTCCTGTTCATGCTTCAAATCATCTGAAAGCCCCCCACGCAGGGCCCGCACCACTATAGAGCCATAAATCTCAAAGTCAATTTGCTGAGGATTAGGCTTTAGCCGCACGACAGAGGGGTTTTGCCGCCATGTTCCGGGGCATTTACGCCTTTTGGGCAGCTATTGCAATGCGCCGTTAGGGGAGGTTCTGCGCGTTGTCATTAGTAGCCTAACTGTCTATACTCGACGTCCGACCGCCCTGGGCTTTTTTGGCCCGTTCCAGTGGCGTCGTCACTCCCTGGGTGGTGGGTACCTGACCAGTACACTTCCCGACAACTTGCCCTGCTTGCAAGGGGGCTCTTCAGTGTGAAAAAAGCCGTGAATAGCCAACGACCTGTAAACCTAGACCTAAGGACCATCAAACTCCCCGTCACTGCTTACACGTCCATTCTCCACCGTATTTCTGGCGTCATCCTGTTCGTCGGCATTGCCATTGCGCTTTACGCGCTGGGCAAGTCGCTGGGCTCGGAAGAAGGCTTCGGTGACGTGAAGGCGTATCTGACCAGTCCGCTGGCCAAGTTCGTGATCTGGGGGCTGCTCTCTGCCCTGTTGTACCACTTGGTGGCCGGTGTGCGTCACCTGGTCATGGATGCGGGCGTCGGCGAAACGCTGGAAGGCGGGAAGCTGGGCTCGAAAATCGTCATCGTAGTCTCGGTGGTGCTCATCGTTCTGGCGGGGATCTGGGTATGGTAACCAACGTCACAAACTTCTCTCGTTCTGGCCTCTATGACTGGATGGCCCAACGGGTTTCTGCGGTCGTTCTCGCGGCTTATTTTCTGTTCCTGATCGGCTACCTCGTGGCTCACCCGGGGCTCGACTACGCTCAATGGCACGGTCTGTTCTCCCACAACGCGATGCGTATCTTCAGCCTGCTGGCCCTGGTCGCCCTGAGCGCCCACGCCTGGGTCGGCATGTGGACCATCTCCACTGACTACCTCACGCCCATGGCGCTGGGCAAGTCGGCCACTGTCGTGCGTTTCCTGTTCCAGGCGGTATGCGGCGTCGTGATGTTCGCCTACTTCGTCTGGGGTGTGCAGATTCTTTGGGGTATTTGATTCATGTCTAGCATTCGTACACTCAATTACGACGCCATCATCGTAGGTGGCGGCGGCGCCGGCATGCGCGCTGCGCTGCAACTCGCCCAGGGCGGCCACAAGACCGCCGTGGTCACCAAGGTCTTCCCGACTCGTTCGCACACCGTATCGGCCCAAGGTGGCATCACCTGTGCGATCGCTTCGGCCGACCCGAACGACGACTGGCGCTGGCATATGTACGACACCGTCAAGGGGTCGGACTACATCGGCGACCAGGACGCTATCGAATACATGTGCCAGGTAGGCCCGCAAGCGGTCTTCGAACTTGACCACATGGGCCTGCCGTTCTCACGCACCGAAACCGGCCGTATCTACCAGCGCCCGTTCGGTGGTCAGTCCAAAGACTTCGGCAAAGGCGGCCAGGCTGCCCGTACATGCGCAGCCGCCGACCGTACCGGTCACGCCCTGCTGCACACCCTGTACCAGGCCAACCTGAAAAACGGCACCACCTTCCTCAACGAATGGTACGCAGTCGACCTGGTCAAGAATCAGGATGGCGCCTTCGTCGGGGTGATCGCCATCTGCATCGAGACCGGCGAAACCGTCTATATCCGCTCCAAGGCCACCGTGCTGGCGACCGGCGGTGCAGGTCGTATCTACGCCTCCACTACCAACGCCCTTATCAATACCGGTGACGGTATCGGCATGGCGCTGCGTGCTGGTGTGCCGGTGCAGGATATCGAGATGTGGCAGTTCCACCCCACCGGCATCGCCGGCGCCGGTGTGCTGGTCACCGAAGGCTGCCGTGGTGAGGGGGGTTACCTGATCAACGCCCATGGCGAACGTTTCATGGAGCGTTATGCGCCCAACGCCAAAGACCTGGCCGGCCGCGATGTGGTTGCCCGTTCGATGGTCAAGGAAGTGTTGGCCGGCAACGGCGTGGGCCCCAACAAGGACCACGTACTGCTCAAGCTCGACCACCTGGGCGAAGAAGTACTGCACAGCCGCCTGCCAGGCATCTGCGAACTGTCCAAGACCTTCGCACACGTCGACCCGGTGGTCGCGCCAATTCCAGTCATCCCGACCTGCCATTACATGATGGGCGGCGTTGCCACCAACATTCATGGCCAAGCAATCACCATGGACGCCGACGGCACCGATCACGTCATCCCGGGCCTGTTCGCCGTGGGTGAAGTGGCCTGCGTCTCGGTCCACGGTGCCAACCGGCTGGGTGGCAACTCGTTGCTCGACCTGGTGGTATTCGGTCGCGCTGCCGGCCTGCATCTGGAAAAAGCGCTGTCCGAGGGCATCGAATACCGCGATGCCAGCGATACCGATATCGACGTGGCCCTGTCGCGTCTGGCGTCGCTGAACGAGCGCAATAGCGGCGAAGATGTCGCAACCCTGCGCCGCGAGCTGCAAAGCTGCATGCAGAACTACTTCGGTGTGTTCCGTACCGGCGAATACATGGAAAAGGGCATCGCCCAGTTGGCTGGCCTGCGTGAACGTATTGCCAACGTCAAGATCAATGACAGAAGCCAGGCCTTCAACACCGCGCGTATCGAGGCGCTGGAGCTGCAGAACCTGCTGGAAGTTGCCGAAGCCACGGCGATCGCCGCCAATACCCGTGAAGAATCCCGTGGCGCTCACGCCCGTGAAGACTTCGAAGACCGTGACGACGAAAACTGGCTGTGCCACACCCTGTACTACCCGGGTGAGAAGCGCGTAGCCAAGCGCGGCGTCAACTTCGCGCCGAAGACAGTTCCTGCCTTCGAACCTAAAGTCCGGACTTACTGAGGGTGAACACCATGTTGCAAGTCAGCGTCTATCGTTACAACCCAGACCAGGACACCGCACCGAAAATGGTGGATTTCCAGGTCGATACCGACGGCAAGGACCTCATGGTTCTCGACGTGCTGGCCCTGATCAAGGAACAGGACGAGGGTTTCTCGTACCGTCGCTCGTGCCGCGAAGGCGTGTGCGGCTCTGACGGCATGAATATCAATGGCAAGAACGGGCTGGCGTGCATCACGCCGCTGTCGGCCGTGGTCAAGGGTGGCAAGTTGGTGTTGCGCCCATTGCCTGGGTTGCCGGTCATTCGTGACCTGGTCGTGGACATGAGCATCTTCTACAAGCAATACGAGAAGGTGAAGCCATTTCTGCAGAACGACACGCCGGCACCCGCCATCGAACGCCTGCAGACCCCGGAAGATCGGGAGAAGCTCGATGGGCTGTACGAGTGCATTCTGTGTGCGTGCTGCTCCACCTCATGCCCGTCGTTCTGGTGGAACCCGGACAAGTTCCTGGGCCCCGCTGCGCTGCTGCAAGCCTACCGGTTCCTGGCCGACAGCCGCGACACTCGCACCAATGAGCGCCTGGCGTCGATGGACGATCCGTTCTCGGTGTTCCGTTGCCGTGGGATCATGAACTGCGTAAACGTTTGCCCCAAGGGCCTGAACCCGACAAAGGCGATCGGCCACGTACGCAACATGCTCCTGTCCAGCGGTACCTGATTTACCAAGCTGCACCGTAAGCCGCCATACGCCGGGCGAAAGCCCGGCCTCTGGCAACATCGGGCAGAGGCTCAGAAGGCCGCTGCCTTTACTTTGAAGAAATGAGACCAGCAGGGGCTTCCGGGCTGGTACCCGGAACATCTATGGGAATCTTCGTGGTTCGCGTGAGCGGGCAGGCGAGGGCATACCTGGGTGATGGCCCCTAACCGAGGGTGACCAAGCATGCAAGAAAGCGTGATGCAGCGCATGTGGAACAGCGCCCACCTTTCAGGTGGTAACGCTGCCTATGTGGAAGAGCTCTATGAGCTTTACCTGCACGACCCTAACGCTGTGCCAGAAGAGTGGCGCACCTACTTCCAGAAGTTGCCCGCCGACGGCAGCACCGCCCCCGACGTTTCCCACTCGACCGTTCGCGATCATTTCGTTTTGCTGGCGAAGAACCAGCGCCGCGCCCAACCGGTATCTGCCGGGAGCGTGAGCAGTGAGCACGAGAAGAAGCAAGTTGAAGTACTTCGGATGATCCAGGCCTTCCGGCTGCGTGGCCACCAGGCGGCCCAGCTGGACCCGCTGGGCTTGTGGCAACGGCCCGCGCCGGCAGACCTGTCGATCAACCATTACGGCATGACCAATGCCGATTTGGATACGACCTTCCGAACCGGTGACCTGTACATCGGCAAGGAAGAAGCAAGCCTACGCGAAATTCTCGAGGCCTTGCAGTTGACATATTGCCGCACCATCGGCGCCGAGTTCATCCACATCGTCGATTCCGAGCAGCGCAGCTGGTTCCAGCAGCGCCTCGAAAGCGTGCGCGGCCGCCCGGTCTATTCGCCGGACGTGCAGGGCCATGTGCTCGAGCGCGTCACCGCAGCTGAGGGACTGGAAAAGTATCTGGGTACCAAGTATCCAGGCACCAAGCGCTTCGGCCTGGAAGGTGGCGAGAGCTTGATCCCCCTGCTCGACGAGATCATCCAGCGCTCCGGCTCCTACGGCACCAAGGAAGTGGTCATCGGCATGGCCCACCGGGGTCGCCTGAACGTGCTGGTCAACACCTTCGGCAAGAACCCGCGCGAGCTGTTCGACGAGTTCGAAGGCAAGAAGAAGGTCGAGCTGGGGTCCGGTGACGTCAAGTATCACCAAGGCTTCTCTTCCAACGTCATGACCACTGGCGGCGAAGTCCACCTGGCGATGGCGTTCAACCCGTCTCACCTCGAAATCGTGTCGCCTGTGGTTGAGGGCTCGGTACGTGCCCGTCAGGATCGCCGCAATGACAAGGCGGGCGACAAGGTCGTGCCGATCAACATTCATGGTGATGCGGCCTTCGCTGGCCAGGGTGTGGTGCTCGAAACCTTCCAGATGTCGCAGACCCGCGGCTTCAAGACGGGCGGCACCATCCACATCGTCGTCAACAACCAGGTTGGTTTCACTATCAGCAACCCGCTGGATGCTCGCTCCACGGAGTACGCTACCGACGTTGCCAAGATGATTCAGGCGCCGATCCTGCACGTCAATGGCGACGACCCCGAAGCGGTGCTGTTCGTCAGCCAGCTGGCGGTCGACTACCGCATGCAGTTCAAGCGTGACATCGTCATCGATCTGGTGTGCTACCGCCGCCGTGGTCACAACGAGGCTGATGAGCCAAGCGGCACCCAGCCGCTGATGTACCAGCAGATCGCCAAGCAGCGCACCACTCGCGAGCTCTTCGCCGAGCGCCTGATCACCAGTGGCGCCTTGACCACCGAGGCCGTTCAGGCACAGGTCGACGAATACCGCAACGCGTTGGACAACGGCCTGCACGTGGTCAAGAGCCTGGTCAAGGAACCGAACAAGGAACTGTTCGTCGACTGGCGCCCCTACCTGGGCCATACCTGGACCGCTCGCCACGACACTCGCTTCAACCTCAAGACACTTCAGGAGCTGTCCAGCAAGTTGCTGACCATCCCTGAGGGCGTCGTGGTACAGCGCCAAGTGGCGAAAATCCTTGAAGACCGCCAGAAGATGCAGGCCGGCGGCTTGCCGATCAACTGGGGCTATGCCGAAACCATGGCCTACGCCACGTTGATCTTCGAAGGCCACCCGATCCGGATCACCGGGCAGGACGTTGGCCGAGGCACCTTCTCGCACCGCCACGCGGTGCTGCATAACCAGAAGGACGCCACCAGCTACGTGCCGATGACGAACCTGTTCGAAGGCCAGCCATCGTTCCAGCTGTATGACTCGTTCCTGTCGGAAGAGGCAGTGCTGGCGTTCGAATACGGCTACTCCACCACCACGCCGAACGCGCTGGTGATCTGGGAAGCCCAGTTCGGCGACTTCGCCAACGGTGCGCAAGTGGTCATCGACCAGTTCATCACCAGCGGCGAGCACAAGTGGGGCCGGCTGTGCGGCCTGACCATGCTGCTGCCGCATGGCTACGAAGGCCAGGGCCCCGAGCACTCCTCGGCACGCCTTGAGCGCTACCTGCAACTGTGCGCCGAGCACAACATCCAGGTGTGCGTGCCGACCACTCCGGCTCAGATCTACCACCTGCTGCGTCGCCAGGTCATCCGCCCGCTGCGCAAGCCGTTGGTGGTGCTCACGCCCAAGTCGCTGCTGCGCCACAAGCTGGCGGTGTCGACCTTGGAAGATCTGGCCGAAGGCTCGTTCCAGACCATCATCCCCGAGATCGATGCACTGGACCCAGCCAAGGTCGAGCGTCTGGTGCTGTGCAGCGGCAAGGTCTACTACGACCTGCTGGAAAAACGCCGTGCCGAAGGCCGCGAAGACATCGCCATCCTGCGTGTCGAGCAGCTGTATCCGTTCCCTGAAGACGACTTGGTCGAAATTCTCGCACCTTACACGCAGCTCAAGCATGCGGTGTGGTGCCAGGAAGAGCCGATGAACCAGGGGGCCTGGTATCAAAGCCAGCATCACTTCCGCCGTATCCTGGCCAGCCATAACAAGGCGCTGGTATTGGAATACGCCGGCCGTGACGCTTCGGCTGCACCAGCCTGCGGTTACGCATCGATGCATGCCGAGCAGCAGGAAAAACTGCTGCAAGATGCCTTTACTGTCTAACGCCTTCGAGCAAACGAACCCGAATTAAGGAATCCCTGCAATGGCTATCGAGATCAAAGCCCCTACTTTCCCGGAATCGGTTGCCGATGGCACCGTTGCGACCTGGCACAAGAAGCCGGGCGATGCGGTCAAGCGCGACGAACTGATCGTCGACATCGAAACCGACAAGGTCGTACTGGAAGTACTCGCTACGGCTGACGGTGTATTGGGCGCGATCGTCAAGAACGAGGGCGATACCGTGCTCTCCGACGAAGTACTGGGCTCGATCGAAGCGGGTGGCGCTGCTGCGGCGCCAGCTGCAGCAGCTCCGGCTGCTGCACCGGCTGCTTCTGCTGCGCCTGCCGCTGCACCTGCCGCGGCCGATGAAGACGCTATCGGCGCGCCTGCCGCCCGCAAGCTGGCGGAAGAAAACGGCATCGCGCTGGCGAGCATCAAGGGCACTGGCAAAGACGGCCGAGTGACCAAGGAAGACGTGGTCGCTGCTATCGAAGCGAAGAAAAACGCCCCGCAAGCCGCTGCCAAGCCTGCCGCCGCTGCTGCTGCTGCTGCTGCGCCTGTGGTTCAGGGTGCCGGCGACCGCACCGAGAAGCGCGTCCCGATGACTCGCTTGCGCGCCAAGATCGCCGAGCGCCTGGTCGAGGCGCAGTCGAACATGGCCATGCTGACCACGTTCAACGAAGTGGACATGACCGAAGTCATGGCTCTGCGCTCGAAATACAAGGACCTCTTCGAGAAGTCCCATAACGGTGTGCGCCTGGGCTTCATGTCCTTCTTCGTCAAGGCGGCTACCGAGGCACTCAAGCGCTTCCCGGCGGTCAACGCATCGATCGATGGCAATGACATCGTCTATCACGGCTTCGCGGACGTCGGCGTTGCCGTTTCCAGCGACCGTGGCCTGGTAGTGCCGGTACTGCGCAATGCCGAGTCGATGAGCCTGGCCGAGATCGAGAATGGCATCGCCACTTTCGGCAAGAAGGCCCGTGACGGTAAGCTCGCTATCGAAGAGATGACTGGCGGTACCTTTACCATCACCAATGGCGGCACTTTCGGCTCGATGATGTCGACGCCGATCGTCAACCCCCCGCAAGCCGCAATCCTGGGCATGCACAACATCATCCAACGCCCGATGGCAGTCAAAGGCCAGGTGGAAATTCGCCCGATGATGTACCTTGCTCTGTCTTACGACCACCGCTTGATCGATGGCAAGGAAGCAGTCACCTTCCTGGTCACCATCAAGAACCTGCTCGAAGACCCGGCACGCCTGCTGCTGGACATTTAAATCAGCTACAAGCTGCAAGCCGATGGCGCCACGCTGTGCGCTCGGCCACGACTTGCAGCTTGGGGCTTGAAGCTTGCAGCTATTAAGGAACGAATATGACTCAGAAATTTGACGTAGTAGTGATCGGTGCCGGCCCTGGTGGCTACGTCGCTGCGATCAAGGCTTCCCAGTTGGGCCTGAAGACCGCGTGCATCGAGAAGTACACGGACAAAGACGGCAAGCAGGCGCTGGGCGGCACGTGCCTGAACGTCGGTTGCATCCCTTCCAAGGCGCTGCTCGATAGCTCCTGGAAATATAAGGAAGCCAAGGAAAGCTTCAATGTTCACGGTATCTCCACCGGTGAGGTAAAGATGGACATCGGCGCGATGATCGGCCGCAAGGCCAACATCGTGAAAAACCTCACCGGCGGCGTTGCGACCTTGTTCAAGGCCAACGGCGTGACCTCCATTGAAGGCCACGGCAAGCTGCTGGCCGGCAAGAAGGTCGAGGTCACCAAACCCGACGGCACCACTGAAGTGATCGAGGCCGACAACGTCATTCTCGCCTCCGGCTCGCGCCCGATCGACATCCCGCCAGCCCCGGTTGACCAAAACGTTATCGTTGACTCTACCGGTGCCCTGGAATTCGCAGCTGTTCCGCAGCGCTTGGGCGTGATCGGTGCAGGCGTGATCGGCCTGGAGCTTGGCTCGGTATGGGCTCGCCTTGGCGCGCAGGTGACAGTGCTCGAAGCATTGGACACCTTTCTCATGGCTGCCGATGCTGCGGTGTCCAAGGAGGCCTACAAGACCCTCACCAAGCAAGGCCTGGACATCAAACTCGGTGCGCGGGTGACCGGTTCGAAGGTCAACGGCAACGAAGTCGAAGTGACTTACACTGACGCCAATGGCGAGCAGAAGATCGTGTTCGACAAGCTGATCGTCGCGGTCGGTCGTCGCCCGGTTACCACCGACCTGCTGGCTTCCGACAGCGGCGTTGATATCGACGAGCGTGGTTTCGTGTACGTCGACGACTATTGCGCTACCAGCGTACCGGGCGTCTATGCCATCGGTGACGTGGTTCGCGGCCTGATGCTGGCGCACAAGGCGTCGGAAGAGGGCATCATGGTTGTCGAGCGCATCAAGGGCCACAAGGCCACCATGAACTACGACCTGATCCCTTCGGTGATCTACACTCACCCGGAAATCGCGTGGGTCGGCAAAACCGAGCAGGCGCTCAAGGCTGAAGGCGTCGAAGTCAATGTTGGTACCTTCCCCTTCGCAGCGAGCGGCCGGGCCATGGCGGCCAACGATACCGGCGGTTTCGTCAAGGTGATCGCCGATGCCAAGACCGACCGTGTACTGGGTGTGCATGTGATTGGCCCAAGCGCCGCCGAGCTGGTGCAACAGGGTGCGATCGGCATGGAATTCGGCACCAGCGCCGAGGACCTGGGTATGATGGTGTTCTCTCACCCGACGCTGTCCGAGGCCCTGCACGAAGCAGCCCTGGCCGTGAATGGCGGTGCCATTCACGTAGCCAACCGCAAGAAGCGTTAACAAGAAGAAACCACAACGGTACCTCGCCCGTCGTTCGCCGCTTTGGCGGCGAGCCGCGGAACGGATGCCGGACTCGACCTTGCAGCACGGGTACAGCTTTGGGTGAACCACGAGATCCCAGGGTGATGGCCTGAGCTGCTAACGGAAGTCACAGGTGGCGCGGCACCCCACGGGGGGCGCAGCGCCGAAAGCGCAGTACCTAACGAAGACGGTAAAAAGCATGAATCTTCACGAGTATCAGGGTAAGCAGCTGTTCGCTGAATACGGCCTGCCGGTATCCAAAGGCTACGCGGTAGACACCCCCGAGGCCGCCGCTGAGGCGTGCGAAAAGATCGGTGGCAGCGAATGGGTCGTCAAGGCTCAGGTTCACGCAGGTGGCCGTGGTAAGGCCGGTGGTGTGAAACTGGTCAAGAGCAAGGAAGATGCCAAGGCATTCGCCGCCCAGTGGCTGGGCAAGCGCCTGGTGACTTACCAGACTGATGCCAACGGCCAGCCGGTTTCGAAAATCCTGGTCGAATCCTGCACCGACATCGCCAAGGAGCTGTACCTGGGCGCGGTCGTCGACCGTTCGACCCGCCGTATCGTCTTCATGGCTTCCACCGAAGGTGGCGTGGAAATCGAGAAAGTCGCCCACGACACTCCGGAAAAAATCCTGAAGGAAGTGGTCGATCCGCTGGTAGGCGCGCAGCCTTATCAGGGCCGTGACCTGGCGTTCAAGCTGGGCCTGGAAGGCAACCAGATCAAGCAGTTCACCCAGATCTTCGTAGGCCTGGCCAAGCTGTTCAAGGACTACGACCTGGCCCTGCTGGAAATCAACCCGCTGGTGATCAAGGCCGACGGCAACCTGCACTGCCTGGATGCCAAGATCAACATCGACGCCAACGCCATGTTCCGCCAGCCGAAACTGCGCGAATTCCATGACCCGTCGCAGGACGACGCCCGTGAAGCTCACGCTGCCAAGTTCGAGCTGAACTATGTGGCACTGGAAGGCAACATCGGCTGCATGGTCAACGGTGCTGGCCTGGCCATGGGTACCATGGACATCGTCAACCTGCATGGCGGCAAGCCTGCCAACTTCCTCGACGTGGGTGGCGGCGCAACCAAGGAGCGCGTAACCGAAGCGTTCAAGATCATCCTCTCCGACAGCAACGTGCAAGCCGTTCTGGTGAACATTTTCGGCGGCATCGTTCGCTGCGACATGATCGCTGAAGGCATCATCGGCGCTGTGAAAGAAGTGGGCGTGAAGGTTCCTGTAGTCGTGCGCCTGGAAGGTAACAACGCCGAGCTGGGCGCCAAGGTCCTGGCAGAAAGCGGTCTGAACATCATCGCGGCAACCAGCCTGACCGACGCTGCGCAACAAGTCGTCAAAGCCGCGGAGGGCAAGTAATGAGCGTTTTGATCAATAAAGACACCAAGGTCATTTGCCAAGGCTTCACCGGCTCGCAGGGGACTTTCCACTCTGAACAAGCCATTGCCTATGGCACCAAAATGGTTGGCGGCGTGACTCCGGGCAAGGGCGGCACCACCCACCTGGGCCTGCCGGTATTCAACACCGTCAAGGAAGCCGTCGAAGCCACTGGCGCCGACGCTTCGGTCATCTACGTCCCGGCTCCGTTCTGCAAGGACTCGATCCTCGAAGCTGCCAACGGTGGCATCAAGCTGATCGTGTGCATCACCGAAGGCATCCCGACCCTCGACATGCTGGACGCCAAGGTCAAGTGCGACGAGCTGGGTGTACGCCTGATCGGCCCTAACTGCCCGGGCGTCATCACCCCCGGTGAGTGCAAGATCGGCATCATGCCTGGTCACATTCACTTGCCAGGCAAGGTCGGCATCGTATCGCGCTCCGGCACCCTGACCTACGAAGCGGTCAAGCAGACCACCGATGCAGGTTTCGGTCAGTCCACTTGCGTGGGCATTGGCGGCGACCCGATCCCGGGCTCGAACTTCATCGACATCCTGAAACTGTTCCAGGATGACCCGAAAACCGAAGCGATCGTAATGATCGGCGAAATCGGTGGTTCGGCAGAGGAAGAAGCTGCGGCTTTCATCAAGGCCAACGTGACCAAGCCGGTTGTTTCCTACATCGCTGGCGTGACTGCGCCACCCGGCAAGCGCATGGGCCACGCCGGTGCGATCATCTCCGGCGGTAAAGGCACTGCTGACGAGAAATTCGCTGCGCTGCAGGACGCGGGCGTCAAGACCGTTCGTTCGCTGGCCGACATTGGCAAGGCACTGGCCGAGCTGACCGGTTGGGAAGTGAAGAAGTAAGTTTTTCGCGAACTTGCTGACTCAAGCAAAGGCCACCTTCGGGTGGCCTTTGTCGTTTTCGGCCATTGGTGCCGGGCACCCTCTGTTGCCTAGGGGTGTGGAGGCTTCAGCTCCGTGACCAGGCGTAGGCCTGCGTCTGGTAGGGGAACGACACCTGATCTTTGCCTTTCAGGGCAGGGTGTGTGGCAATCAAGTCCCGCAGTTGTGCAGCCACAGCGTCCTGTTCGGCCTGGGGCAGCGCCGCAATGAAGCTTACCGACAGGAAGCGCCCCAGGATGACATCGTCGGGCGAGCCGGTGTGATGATGTTCGAAGGTGGCCACACGCTCATCGGCGAAGTATCGGCCGTCGAAGGCCTCACGCCAGCGGCCAGTATGGAAGCGCGGCGCATTCCCCTCGTATGGCGTGATGATGCGGGTGATATGCGCTACCCAATCGACAGACTCGTCGCGCACATTCCACACCAGGCCGAGCCGGCCGCCAGGCACCAGTACACGATGAAATTGAGCGAGCGCTGCAGTGGTTGCGAACCAATGGAACGCTTGCGCGCAGGTCACCACGTTCACGGTGGCGTCACCCAGTGGCAGTTGCTCGGCAGTGCCATCCATCACGGGGACTTTCGGGAGCGCTAGCGAGAGCTCCTCGCGCATCTTTGCGACCGGCTCCAAGGCTGTTACGTCGGCCCCGATACTCGAGAGCAGGCGTGTGAATTTCCCGGTGCCGGCCCCGACATCCAGCACGCGCATTGAGGGGGCTATACCGAGTTCTTGTGCCAGCCAAGGTTCCAGCGCCTTGGGGTACTCGGGCCGCGAGCGGGCATATTGTTGGGCCTGTGCGGTGAAGCCGCGCTGGGCTGCGTCGTGAACCATAGGCATGGCAGAGCTCCGAAAAAGGGCTTGCTCAATGGACCCCTTGTCATGGCCAAGGTGCCTCAGGCAATCATTTTCACACCGATCAGGGCTAGCATCACCGCAAGGAAAGGGCGCAAAAAGGCATCGGGAACCTTCCCGGCCATGTGGCTACCTACCCAGATTCCGGGTAGGGAGCCCAGCAAGAGGTGGCCCAGCAGCGACCAGTCCAGATTGCCCATGCTGGCGTGGCCCAGGCCCGCGACCAGGGTAAGCGGGACGGCATGGGCAATCTCCGTGCCTACCAGGCGCCGGGTAGGCAGAAAAGGGTAAAGCAGGAACAGCCCAACGGTGCCCAGTACGCCGGCGCCAATGGAGGTGAGCGAAACCATTACGCCCAACAACACGCCAGTCAGCACTGTTAGCCCGTTCAGCGTAGCGGGTGCAAACTGATAGCGGTCGCCTGCACCCCGGGCGGCAAGGCGTTGCAGCCAGGGTTTGAGCAAAATGGCGACTGCAGTTAGCAGCAATACTACGGCTAGAGCTTGTTTAATCAGGCTGTTGAGCGCCTTGGCGTCGCCTGGCAGGTGCTGTAGGGCCCACAGCGTAAGCGCGGCAGCCGGAACGCTCCCCAGGCTCAACCAGCCGGTGATTCGCCAGTCGATATTGCGGTGGCGGCTGTGCACCCACACACCACTGCACTTGGTGACCGCAGCATAGAGCAGGTCGGTACCCACCGCGGTGGCGGGATTGATCCCAAACCAAAGGAGGATGGGCGTCATCAACGACCCTCCGCCCACGCCGGTCATGCCGACGATGAAACCGACCACCAGGCCTGCGAAGGTGAAACCGAGCAACGCTGTGTCCATCATCTGATCCGTAATGCCCATGCAACGCCGCGTTAGCGCGGCGGCGGCGCAGGATAGCAATTTTGCCGGGGGCAGGTGATAACCATGCGTTCTTAGCTTATTCCGCGTGGTTTATGTTCAGTGCTGGAGGATCAGCGCAGGTGCTCCAGCATTTGGCCAATGACGCTCAACACATCGCCACCGAGGCGGGCTGAACGTGCCCCGTTCCAGCCCGTCTGGGGTGAGGGCGCATCGTCGTGATCTTTGAAGGGCATTTCCAACGTGAGCGCCAAGCAATCGAAACGCTCTCCCACGGCATGGCACGCCAGGGTGGGGTTGGCTTGGCCCGGTGCACTGCGTGGGTAGCCATGTACTTGTTGGAAGTCAGCGGTGCGCGCACAGAGTAGGTCGCGAAAGCGCGACTCAAGCCCAGCGAGCCTTGGTGTATAGCCTGGGTTACCCTCGCAGGCGGCGGTGAAAACATGAGGAATGGCTTCGTCACCGTGAGCATCGATAAACAGGTCTACCCCGCTGAGCTGCATCTGCTGATGCGCGAAATGCACCTCCGGCGCCGTCACCGGATCTGGGGCCTGCCAGGCTCGGTTCAGGTCTACACCGTGGAAGTTGGTGCGCAGGTGGCCAAGGAAGGCACCGTCGGGGTTCATATTCGGGATGAGGTAGAACGTAGCTCTGTCGAAAAGCGCTTCGCTTGCTGCGCTACCGTCTAGCAGTTGCTCAATAAGCCCCTCCATGAACCACTCAGCCATGTGCTCGCCGGGGTGTTGCTGAGCGATAAGCCAAACCGCTAACGGGCCGTGGCCAGCGCGTAGCAGCTCGATCGCGCGGCCTTGGCTGCTGTTGCCCTGAGCGTGGAGCGTCATGCCTCCCGCCAGCGCTCGCTGGACCAGCGCGTTATGGCGGGTGCGCGTATAGGGTTCGAAATAGGCTAGCGAAAGAGCATCACTGCTGGGGCTGACCTCTATGATCAACGCTTGGCCGTCGTAGTGCGTGGGCACGCGCGACCAGTCATTGCCGTTCTCGCTCGCCACCGCTCGGTAGCCCGGCCAGCCGTCGTTAAAGGTGGCCTGGCCTGCGTTTTCGAGCACGAAGCGGTAGAGCTTACCCGGCTCCATGCCGGTAGCCCGGAAGTGAAACCATTGGAGGTGAGCGCTGTGGGTGTCGGGGCGGATCGCCAGGCGGAGGTTCGAAGGGTCTGACAGGTTACGGACTTCGATGTTGCCGCTGTCGAAGCGGGCATCTACGTTGATGGGCATGAGGAACTCTCTTGAAGGCGTAAACCTTCTTATAAGAGCTTGATGACACGCCAGCAAGTACAACAGCGCTCAGAGGCTCAGCCAGCTCACAAGCATCAATATCGTCAACGCTGCGATCCACCTTCCCAGTGAGGCTTTACGCCTAGCCTGAAGCTTGGCTCCGTTAGCCAATAGGGCCTGGGAGGGCTCCAGCAGGCTGCGCCAAAGCAGCTCTGTTTCATGAAAAGCCTGCAGGTGGCTTGGCGAGGCATCCAGCCAGCGCCTGAAGTCGATGCGTTCGCTCGGGGTAATAGCGGGGTTCTGCAGGCGGGTGTACCAAGCGCTGGCTTGCGCGGAGCCAGTGCGTAGGCGTTGGCCGAGCGTATTCAGTGCACAGGTAAGGTGGGTTTCGATACGCTCAGGGCACAGACCAAGGTGCTGAGCAATCTCGGCAAACCCCAGCTCATCGATTCTGGCCAGCAAAAGTGCCTGGCGGTGGCGGCGGGGCAGGCTTGCAAGGGCGTGATACAGAGGGCAGCTGCCAGGCGCAGCGCCAGTAGCTGGCTGCAGCCAATCGGGCGGTGGCGATAGTGAATGGGCCATCAAGGTGCTCCTGCAACCAATCCTGCTGAAAGCCTGGTGTTTTTTGAGAAACGGTATCGTCTGAAGGATTCTTTTGTCAGTGGAGATTCTTGGCACGGTGCTGCGACAGTTCATTAGGCCTGGAGGAGCAAATGACGCTTTGATATCATGCCTACCGTTCACGACTTCATTTAGCCTGATGAAGCGAAAAAAAGACCCGGCCAAAGAGCCGGGTCAATAACCGTGATTAGCCTGATGAGGAGATAATCTGAAAACACGACCAAGAGTTTTCAGGTTATCGGCTGACCTCGCGACCAGCTGAATGCAATAATAATCGTTATCATTTGCAGGTCAAGTGATTTCGTTGTCCTCGTGATTTTATTTTCCCTTCGCGTTTCTCAGCCGTTCTTCTTCAGTGGCCATTGCACTGCTGAGGAGCGTTCTGGCCATCTCAAGCATATGCACTACGGCCATTGCCATGTCCCTCGGCGCCCCCCGGAGAGGGTCGGCTGATTCGTATGCCGTGGCCGATGCGCACTTGAGCAGATCACTTGCATGCCCCAGCGCCTCCAGGCAATTCAGCCCAGGCTGAGCCTGCAGGGGCAGGGTTGAAGCGCCGTGTTTGAGTTCGCCATGGTGCGCAGAGGCCCGTGGTGAGGCGACGTGTTCAGTGAGCGTATGGGGAGTCATGGTATTGCCTGCGCCAATCTGCAAAGCCAAAGCATATCGCTTTCTGTAATTGTTACCTTGCCTGTAATATTACAATTTGTAATCGGCTGCGAGGACGGTCGCGTTTAAGGTGGCGCCATGGATGAATGGATAAAGATGGTCAAATTGGGCATGCGAGAGCAGCGCCTTACACAGGAGCGGCTGGCAGATCGAGTGGGTGCGTCCCAGGCAGCGGTCAATCATTGGCTAACCGGGCGCCGCGAACCCGGCCAGGCCATGATGAATCGCATTCTGCGTGCGGTCGGCCACCCCGAGATGGAGGTGGCAACCGTTCTGCGCGTCGCTGATGAGCGCGCCGGCTACGATAGCGCTGTGCAGCAAGCCATGGCACTGGAAGATGGCGTCTGGCGCTATCCCTGCCTCGACTGGAGTGCTTTCAACGAGCCTGACTTCAGCCAATGCACTGCCTCGAGCTGGTTTGCCAGCGATTACCATGCTACAGGCGCGGCTTGCTGGGTGTGCGTGACGACTGAGGCCATGCTTGCACCTGCGGGGTTGTGCATTCCTGTAGGTAGTTGGGTCCTGGTGGATACAGGCTTGGCGCCGAAATCTGGGCAACTGGCGGTAGTGCGGCAGGCCTCGGGCGGGCTGCCCAGGTTGCGCCAATGGGTAGAGGAAGGAGAGGTCACGTGGCTTCGGCCCCTTAATCCTACCTGGCCCACTCAGCAAGCGGCGGCTGATTGCACGCCCTGCGGGGTGGTCGTGCGGTCGCTGGGAATATGGGAAACGCCCTGAATGCACTGAGGGGAGCCTAGGCTCCCCTCAAAGGTATTGCGTGTGCTCTTATTATTATGGCGATCGGGCTATTGTGATTATTGTTGCCTGTTTCGCAGTGGCCTTGCGGCCGGCCCCCAATCAGGGCCAAGAGCAAACGTATTTTTTTGAACGCTTTAACCGTTTCACACCGAGGTGACCGAACCGGGCTGCTGATACGCAGTTTTGTTGTTCTGGGTTTGGCTCGGGAAACCTCCCGAGAAACGCCTGCATTCGTCAAAAAAATCTGTTGGCTTCGGTTCTGCCGTCGTTGTTCTTGTTATGCCAGAGCCGTTCATGTTGTTTTTATTAGAGGTGGTGCTTTTTCTTATTCTTGTTGTGCAAGAGATAAAGCAGATGGCGTGCCAACTTTTAAAAGTCCTTTTAATTCAATGGCTTGTATTTTTTTGTAGCGCTGGGGGTGCGACCGTACGCCGCAGAGTGTTCCCGCGTTACCCGTTCCGGATGCTTGCGCGGTAACACCTGTTTCCCTGTCTGGGCGCTCTAGCATGGGGGCGGGGCGCAGGCAACCTCGTCCGGCCAGCTTTACTGCGAAAGCTCCACCGTTCCACGTTGGTGCGCAGCGGTCATTGAGTTCACGCACGCGGGCCGGCGCTAAACCGGTGAGGCAGCAGCCTTGCGGCCTCCCTGGCGACCAGTGGCGCCGGTTTGCAAGCGGGTCAGGTGCTTGATAGAGCGGTTCGATCCAGCGTTGGAGGTATTCAAAAAAAGTCGGGAAAAAGCCTAAAGTTATTCTGGCCTCTGCCGCTATCGACGGTATGACGCTTACGCGATTTCCACATCCGTAATCACGCTGAAAAGGATTTCGGCGCCCGTTCAATAGTTGACAAGGAGTTGTCCATGCCTCTTCTTCCCATCTTCGATTTACTGCGCTCATTGATACGCATCAATGGGGCTGCCCTCTCTTGGTGTTTCGATAGCCTGCCGTCAGGCTGAGCCTAGGCCGGGTCGGCCATCGCCGACCTGCAAGGGTCGAAAACACTTTTCTATTCACGGCTGAAATGGACTTTAGCCCCTTGTTCACAAGGAGCGTGCCATGCCGTTCGCATGTCCGACTTTTAGGGTGCCTGGTCATCCATCAGCCCATCCGAGCATCATCATCTTCTTGGCAAAAACCCATCCGTGCAGTGCGATAGCTGTACGCTTCCTGCGTTGTTGGCGCTCAACGTTGCGCATGGCCTGAATTCTGAAGTTGCAACACCCATGCGGGCCTCGCACGGGGGCCGCTATTCCTAGAAAAGTAAAAAGGAGTTTCTTCATGACTGCAGTCAATTTCACTACGACTTCGGTAAGCCCTGTAGCCTCGAGTGCGCCAAGTTCAGTAAGGAGCAATATCGCGCACAAGGGAAAACCTGAGGCTGCGCAAGTGTCGTCGAACGCCTCAGCGCCCAAGCCGAGTTACAAAGTTGACCTTTCGGAGATGTCGCGTCGCTTGTCCAGCGGTGATCAAGTGAAGGGGCGCGAGGAATCAGAGGGGATGGACATGCAGAAAATGGTGCAGCAGATGCAGCAGATGGCGAAGGTGCAGAAAGCTAATCAAATAGCACACTCGATTGCCGGTGTATCAAAGTAACGAACCCGAAGGGATATTGTACCGCCCTCATCAAAATTGACTTAACCCATTGTCGCTGCCGAGCAGCCAAGTGCCGTTAGCTTCGCCAGCGATTTGCGGCAGCTTCCCATGGTGCCGCACTACATGAGGTAATTTGAATGAAATGGTGTCTCTACCTAGCGACGGCTTCAATGGTTGTCGTAAGCGGGTTTGCATCGGCAAGTGCGCAAACATGAATATCTCCCGCAGCGGCTACAGTATTCCGCCTGGGGCAGATCATATAGTGTACGGGCCGATGAACATCACATGCTTGACCATGGTTGATTTGAAATTTTCAGATCTCTCAGGAACTGCAGGGAGCTCGAACAAGCTTAGACATGTGATTGAGTATAGTGCGGGTGGCGTATGGAGCCTGTATTCCGAAAGGATTTCGACAGGCTCTACCAGCATGGATCGCAGCTTCTTTCCCGACAAAACGGGACAGTATCGCTATAAGATTTTCAATACAGGGCCGACTGAAGTCAGCCACTGGCGTATGGAAGGGCGTATGCCACTCTATTCTATTCCCGGCACCTAACAAGGTAGAGCGTCGATCACTTTGATGAGCCCAAGGCATCGACGATATCGTTGGTTAGGTTTCTTCACTACGGTGGAAAATTTGAGTACAAGAGGAAGATTGTATGCCGGCCGTAAATGCAGTGTCGACCATGCTCGACAGTTTGGCTGCTGGTTATCTAAAGGGCGTCTGTCGCTCCGAAAATTTTGAATCTTTTCAGGTCAAGACTGGCGATAAAACGGGGGCGGGAGGCGTGTTGAGCGGCGTGCTCAGTGACAAGGACTATACGACATTCAATAGTGTCGTCAAAGACCTCAATGTGAAGAGCGCCAGCTATAAGGAGATGTCGGAAGTCTACCGAAAGTTGGCAGCGACCGGGTTAGTCTCGGAAAATGACATTCTTACTAGTTTCATGGGGTCATCTGAACATGACACTGGAGGCTATCAGGTTAATGGCAATGCCAAATACAACCAGTGGCAGTACCAAAAGGATGCATTGGCAAGTTATGCCGATCCCATGCTTTCGGAAACCCGCGATCGAGCGCTGAACACTTTTAAATTGATGGCAGCCATCGCCAACGCTTCGCCGGTGACTGGGCAGACGGTCGCTAGGGAGTCGGTGAGTGCCCAGGACCGTGAGCAGGCCGTTCAGGTAGACCTCTCCGAAGAAGCGCGTCGACGTGCTCGGAAGGAGGGGTATGGCATTGAAGATCGTGAACCCGATGAGTCGAAATTCATGAACAAGCTACTCGAAGAAATGAAGCGAATAGCGACGGCTGCGAAAGCTGCCGAAAATGTCCAAGCGGCTGAGGCCGAAGCCACAGCCTCGGCGCCCCCACCTATCCCACCCTCAACCTAGCTCCACCCAAATCGGCGCATGGTCCGACGGCTTTTCCATCCCCCGAAGTTCGTAGTCCACCCCCGCGGCCTTCACCCGTGGCAACAGCCCGGTGGAGGCCATGATCAGGTCAATGCGCAGGCCGCGTTTGGGCGCGTCTTCGAAACCGCGGCTACGGTAGTCGAACCAGCTGAATCGGTCGCTCACCTGGGGGTGCAGGTGGCGGAAAGTGTCTACCAGGCCCCAGCCTTTCAGGCGTGCCATCCACTCGCGCTCTTCGGGCAGGAAGCTGCATTTGCCGGTTTTCAGCCATCGCTTGGCGTTGTCGGCGCCAATGCCGATGTCGCAGTCTTCGGGTGAGATATTCACATCGCCCATCACTACGAGCGGCTGTTCGGGGTGGTATTGGCTTTCGAGCAGGGTTTGCAGGTCCTGATAGAAGCGCTGCTTGGCTGGGAACTTGGTGGGGTGATCGCGGCTTTCGCCCTGCGGAAAGTAGCCGTTCATGACCGTGATCGGCTTGCCGTGCTCGTCTTCGAACGTGGCATAGATGAAGCGGCGCTGGGCCTCTTCGTCATCGCTTGCGAACCCCTTGTGCACCATCAGTGGCGGTTTGCGCGAGAGCAGGGCGACGCCATAGTGGCCTTTCTGCCCATGAAAGTGAACGTGGTATCCCAGGGCTTGGGTTTCAGCCAAGGGGAACTGCTCATCGGAGACCTTCGTTTCTTGCAGGCCGATCACGTCGGGCTGATGAGCTTCGATCAGGGCGGCTAACTGATGAGGGCGTGCGCGCAGGCCGTTGATATTAAATGAAACAATTTTCATGGCAGGCGGCCTCGGGTTAAAACGCCCATCCTAACCAAGCTGTTACCGCCCGGCCAGCCCGCAGGGCGGCAAAGCGCAGCGGTGGCATGTTAGGATCGCGGCCATGACGTATTCAGGACGAATTTTCCCAGGCGGCTTGCTGGCCCTCTTGGCGGGGCTGGCACAGGCGCAAAGTGAGTTGCGCGGGGATGTGCAGCCGCCAGACGACGCCCTCAAGGCTAATATTCAGAACTACATCGGCGACCTCGGTGAGCGGGATGCCGAGGCGCTGGTCCAATTCAGCACGGGGGCCGAAGAGCAGGCGAGCAAGGCGGCTCAGGCGCTCGGCTTTTATCGGGCGCGAATCACCAGCGAGGTCAGCGGCCAGGGCAGCCCGCGGCTGACCCTGCACGTGCAGCCCGGTGACCCGGTGCGCTTGCGCACCGTGCATATTCAGGTGTTAGGGCCGGCCGCTCAGCTGCCAGGCTTCAAGGTGCCCTCTGGCAATGGCTTGGCGCCTGGGCAGCCGCTTAATCACGGCAATTATGAAAACGCCAAGCGTTCGATTCAGAATCAGGCGTCCCGCTTCGGCTACTTCTCCGGGCACTTCACGGCCCAGCGCCTGGTGGTGGACCCTGTTGGCGGAGTTGCCGACATCGAGCTGGTGTACGACAGCGGCCCGCGCTACACGCTTGGGCCCGTAGCTTTCACTGGCGACAGCATTATCGCCCCTGAGTTGTTGCAGCGCATGGTGCCTTTCAAGGCGGGCACGCCTTACGATTCGGAGCTGATCGCTCAGCTCAATCGCGACCTGCAAAGCAGTGGCTATTTCGACAATGTCCGCGTCAATGCCGACCCCGGTACCGCCACGAGCCAAGTGGTGCCGGTCACTGTGCAGGTCGACAACCGCAAGCCACGGACCCTCGGGCTGGGTGTAGGCTTTTCGACGGACGTGGGGGCCCGCGGCAAAGCCAACTGGACGCGGCATTGGGTAAACCCTGAAGGCCACAGCTACGGTGCAGAGATGGAACTCTCTGCACCGCGGCAGAACGTCGGGCTGTGGTACGACGTTCCGCTGGACCCACCGCTGACTGACAAGCTGCGCTACGCCGCCGGCTACCAGTACGAGGAGCTGGCCAACACCGACAGCCTCAGCAAGCTGCTGACCCTGGGGCCTGAATGGCACAGCAAGCTGCCCAATGGCTGGACCCGAGTGATTTCGCTGAAGTGGGAACGGGAAGAGTATCGCCTGGGCGATGACAGCGGCCTGTCGAACCTGGTGATGCCCGGCATCAGCTATGGCTACCTCAAAAGCGATAACAAGGTCGACCCACACAACGGCTACCGTTTGCAGTTCGACGCTCGTGGCGCCCGCGAGGGTTGGCTCTCCGACGCTAACCTGGTACGCACCGATGTGCAGCTCAAGGGCCTTAAGACGCTTTGGAGCAACCACCGTTTTCTCGGCCGGTTGGAGGTAGGCGGCAACTTTACCGACGACTACAAAGGCATACCGCCATCCTTGCGGTTCTTTGCCGGCGGCGATCAGAGCGTAAGGGGTTATGACTACCAGACGCTCTCGCCGGAGAACAGTGATGGCGATCATGTTGGCGGCCGCTTCCTGATTGCCGGCAGCCTCGAGTACCAGTACCAGTTCGCCGAGAAGTGGCGCTGGGCGACGTTTGTGGACCAAGGCAATGCGTTCAATTCGCTGGCCAGCCCTACGGTGAAGACGGGCATCGGTATGGGCATTCGCTGGGTCTCGCCAGTCGGGCCGATTCGCGTCGACCTGGCCCATGCACTGGACGACGATGGCGGTATAAGGCTGCATTTCTCCATGGGGCCTGAGCTATGAAACGGGCTGTGCGCTGGGCGGGGGGGGCGCTACTGGGGCTGGTGGTGGTATTGCTGGTTGCCTTGTGGGCGGTGCTGGGCACGGCCAGTGGTGGCCGTTGGGCACTGAGCCGGGTGCCGGGCCTGGCGGTTGATGGCGCCACTGGCGCGCTGGTTGGGCAGTGGCACGCCCAGCGTTTGCGCTGGCAGGCAGGGGCGCAGTGGGTTGAGGCTCAAGATGTGGCATTGCAGTGGTCGCCCCGGTGCCTGGCAAGGCTGGCGCTGTGCATCGACTCGCTTGAGGTGGGCCGCCTCGCGATGGATTTCCCTGCGCAGGGTGATAAGCCTGCCGATGCCCCGTCGCCGCTGCCGGATCTGCAGCTACCTCTGGCGATTGACCTCAAAAGCCTACGCGTGGCTAGCCTGGCCTACGCTGGCAGCGTGCAGGCGACTGACCTGAGCCTGAGCGCCAACTGGACGAACGGGGGTATCGAGCTGCGTACGTTCCAGGCCCGCCGCGAAGCCCTGCAAGTCATCCTCGCGGGCCATCTACAACCGGAGGGGGATTGGCCGCTGGTTGCCGCCACTCGCTTGCAACTGCCCGACGTCGACGGCAAGCCCTGGTGGTTGTCATTGCAGGTTCGGGGGCCGCTGGCGGGGGAGGTTGCGTTGCAAGGGCGCAGCGAAGGCTATCTGCAGGCAATGCTGGCCGGCCGGTTGCAGCCCCTGGCCGAGCACGTTCCGGCGAGCCTTGCGATAGACGCCGAGCGGTTCGAGCCAAGCAGCAACCTGCCAGCGACGTTGGCCTTCGATCAGTTGCACATGGCGGCAGAGGGGGACCTCGCGCAGGGCTACAAGGTCGATGGCAAGGCCACCCTGCCGGCCGCCGAAGGGCCGATCACGCTGCGCCTCGAAGGTGCCGCCGAGGCCAGCGGGGCGCGTATCGCCGGGCTTTCGCTGGAGGCAGGCCCCGAACAGCGCGTGGCGCTCACCGGAGAGGTCGATTGGTCTACCGGCCTTCAGGCGCAAGCCAGCCTGGATTGGCGAGCCTTCCCCTGGGCCCGTCTCTATCCCCAGACTCAGCCGCCGCCAGTGAGCGTTGAGCGCCTCAAGGCTGAAGTGAGCTATCGAGATGGGCATTACCTGGGCAACCTGGATGGCGCTTTCAAGGGGCCGGCGGGCCCGTTCACGGTGGTTACCCCGTTCAGTGGCGATTTGCAGGCGCTGTACCTGCCGCAATTGGTGGTCAAGGCTGGGCAAGGCGAAGCCAGCGGCAGCGTGAAGCTGGATTTCGCCGAAGGCGTTGGGTGGGATGTGGCAATGGAGTTTGCACGCCTGAACCCGGCTTACTGGGTAGCGGAACTGCCCGGCCGGCTGGCAGGGCCATTGCGGAGCCAGGGGCAATGGCGTGATGGTGAACTGAAGCT
The DNA here is from genome assembly GCF_003097135.1 of Pseudomonas sp. URIL14HWK12:I12. Lineage (GTDB taxonomy): Bacteria > Pseudomonadota > Gammaproteobacteria > Pseudomonadales > Pseudomonadaceae > Aquipseudomonas. The sequence goes on along the minus strand of NZ_QEQL01000001.1, from coordinate 921,633 downwards.
CTCGGCGGATATGGCCATCGCCGGCCAGTTGCGTGGGCAACCCGCGCGCCTGTCGGTCAAGGGCCAAGGGCAAGGCCAGCAGTGGAGCGTGCCCTTGCTGGATGTGCAACTGGGGGCCAACCGAATTCAGGGCCAAGCCGCCCTGAATGAGCGCCTGGCCGGCAAACTCGACCTTACGCTGCCAAGGCTGGGCCAGTTATGGCCTGGGTTGCGCGGGCAGGCGCAGGGTTCGTTGGTTGTTGCCGGAACCGCCAGCGCCCCCGTTGGCCAGCTCAAGTTGCAAGGCCAGCAGTTGGGCTATGGCGGCCAGGCTGCCGAGCGGCTCGATCTTCAAGCCTCCCTTGATGCCCGCCAGCGCGCCAGCGTTTCGCTCACCGCCACTGGGCTGCGCGACGGCGATACGGCGCTGGGCGTGCTGGCAATTCAGGGCCAGGGCACTGCCGAACAGCATCAGCTCACCGTAAAGCTTGATGGCCCGCAACTGTCAGCGGCGCTCTCTGCCGATGGGCGTTGGAACCAGGGCGTCTGGAAAGGCCGCCTGGCGAGCGGCCAGCTACGCGGCGGGGACCAGCGCTGGCAGTTGGAGGCGCCGGCGCCTCTGCAGCGGCTGGCCTCGGGTGAGATTGACCTGGGTGCTCACTGCTGGCGGTCGGGCCGGGCCAGCCTGTGCGGAGAAAACCAACGCCCGGCTCCCGAGCCCCGCATCCGTTACCAGCTGCAGCATTTTGCACTGGAGGGCCTGGCCCCGTTGCTGCCCCAGGGGCTGGCCTGGGAGGGCGAGCTCAATGCCACGGTTGCACTGGATCTGCCAGCCAAAGGCCCGAGTGGGCACATCGACGTCGATGCCAGCGGTGGCACCCTGCGGCTGCGCGACGGGCAACAATGGCGCAGCTTTCCCTATCAGGCGTTGCGCCTGCAAAGCCGGCTGGCACCCCGGCAGGTCGATGGCCAGGTCAGTTTCGAGGGCGGGCCGCTGGGGGAGCTGCAGGCACGGGTCACTATCGATCCGTTGTCGCAAGCCAAGGCGCTTTCGGGATCCTTCACGCTCCAGGGCCTGAACATTGCCGTCGCCCAAGCTTTCTTGCCCCAGGCCCAGTCATTGGCAGGCACGGTCTCTGGGGAAGGGCGCCTGGCGGGTACCCTGGCCGCACCGCAGGTGATGGGCCAGCTGCGCCTGGCAGGCGGCAAAGTTGCGGGGCCACAGCTGCCGCTTGCGCTTGATCAACTGGCGGTGTCGATGGATCTAAACGGCGACCAGGCGCGCTTGCAGGGCAGTTGGCGCAGTGGTGAGAGCGGCTCCGGGCACCTTGAGGGCACCCTGGGCTGGGCGCCCGCGTTAGCCATGGATCTGCGCCTGAACGGTACTCGCTTGCCGCTGACGATTGAGCCTTATGCCCGCGTTGAGGCCTCGCCTGACCTGCGAGCTACGTTCGATGGCCAGCGCCTGGCCGTCAGCGGTCTGGTGCAGGTGCCCAGGGGCGCTATCACAGTTCGGCAACTGCCACCCTCGACCGTCAAAGTATCGGACGACACGGTGATCATCGGGCAGGAGGCAGGCAAGCGCTCAGCCCCCATGGCGATCGCCATGGACGTCAATGTTGAAGTCGGGCGAGACAAGCTCACGTTCGAAGGCTTCGGCCTGCAGGCCAACCTGGCCGGCCATGTGCACATCGGCGACAACCTCGATACACGGGGCGAACTGGTGCTCAACGATGGCCGTTACCGCGCCTACGGCCAGCGCCTGGCCTTACGCCGGGCGCGCGTATTCTTCGCCGGGCCTATCGACCAGCCTTATCTCGATGTCGAGGCTATCCGCCAGGCTGACAATGTGATTGCCGGGATACGCTTGTCCGGCAGTGTCGAGCAGCCTGTCAGCGAAGTGTTCTCGGAACCGGCGATGAGCCAGGAACAGGCACTGTCCTATCTGTTGCTTGGGCGCCCTCTCAGCACTTCTGGCGAAGACAACAACATGCTCGCTCAGGCTGCACTGGGGCTTGGATTGATGGGGACGTCAGGTAAGGCGGGAGAGTTGGCCAGCAGCCTCGGGGTACAGGACTTTCAGCTCGATACCGAAGGCAGCGGCAACAAAACCAACGTGGTGGCCAGCGGCAACCTGTCAGAGAAGTTGACTTTGCGCTACGGCGTCGGCGTGTTCGAACCGGCCAGTACCATCGCCTTGCGCTACGCGCTGACGCGGCGCTTGTATATCGAGGTGGCCAGTGGGTTGGCCAGCTCGCTGGATCTGTTCTACAAGCGCGATTTCTAATCGGCTTCTGTGGGGGTCGGGCCAATCGTACGGGTGTACTCCTCGATGATCCGTTGTACGCCTTCGGGCGGCTCGCAGGCCTTGAAAGTCAGGCTGATACGGACTTCGTCGGGGCGGCGTTTCTCCAGGGTGTCGCTGTGGCTGGAGAAGGTGACGAAGAATCGCTCGCTGTTCAGTTCGCCGGTCTCCATAGCGCAGCGGGCGTCGTCCAGTTCGGTGGCAGCAATCTTGACCGAGAGGTCGACCTGCATGGTGTCGAGCGCCAGCCCCCTGGGCGTCACCAGGCTGATCAATGGCACTCTCATATGATGGCCTTGGTCGAGTTCCACTTCCACCATCCGAGCTTTCATGGGGGTGCCGAGCGCTTCGGAGTTGCAATCGAAAAACTGGTCGAAAAGGCGAATGTACTGCTGGGCGATCATTTGATTGGCGGAGGTCGCTGCCTCATGCAGGCCTCGGGTAATGGCGCGCAGGTCTGCCGCCATCATGGGCTTTTTCTTCGAAAACAGGGGCAAGGTAGCAGCTCCACAAGCCCCCCACCTCGGCGAAGCCGGGGCAGGGGGTTGATTTCAGAGTGGCTCAAGGGTTGGTCGGTACCGCCGCAGTGGCGCCAAGTACGCCGGCGGTAGGCAGCTTGTCGGTGCTGGTCAGTTGTTTGTCGCGGTCAGTGTTGATGGGTTTGATCGCTGCGTTGGTCAAGGCGTCGATCACGCGCATGATCGCCTCTGGCGGCTCTTGGCGGCGGACCTGGGTCGTGACCTTGTAGCGTGCGCGGGTGTCAGTACGGCGAACTTGCTCTTTGGCATGAGAGACGCTGCCCTTGACATTGACCTTGAACGGGCCCCATCCGAGCGAAGCTTCCAGAGAGCCTTCGCCTTGAGTCGAGGACTTGTCTTCGGCAAATTGTTCGATGGTCAGTTCGAAGTCGATCGTACCTTCTTCGATGGCGATGTTAGGGTGGGAAACGGCCGCCAGCAGCGGAATACGCATCTTGCGAGTTGCAATGCCCTGGTAGTCGCCGTTGGCATCGACAATGGCCTCGTCGTATTCGAATTCGATGGAAACGGCCTTGCCATCCTGGATGCAGACCCCCATCAGGAAGTCGGCGTAGGCCTTGCTGGCAGAGGTTTGCGCCTGGATCATCGCATGCAGCGGCGTGCTGAAAATGCGGTCCATTGGCAGTGAGTTGAGCACCGAGCCGATCAGGGAGTTATCGATCATGGGTGGAATTTCCTTTTCCTTAGGAGGTTGAAGTGCCAAGGCTGGCAGTGTTTAGGGCGGTTCACGCATCGAGCCGGCGAATGTTTCCGATCTGGCGAAGGCTCAGGCCGTACTTGTGCGCCAGCACGGTGCGAGATAGGCCCTCGTCGCTTTCAGCAAGAATCTGCTGGTTACGCAGTTGCCGAAAGAAGTGGTCCGGTTTGGGAATCTCAAGCGCAGCACCGGCAAAGCGCTTTATCAGGGCCTTGAGGGTTTCGGCCGGGATGAGCTTGGCCAGTTGCGTGCGGCTTGGGTGCTTGGGGATGTACTTCGGGCACCCCCCGAACAGGCAGGTCAACCGATAGGCCTGCTCAACGCCTACGCAGTCGATCAGCAACTGAAGAGAGTGCGGCAGTTGGGTTACATCGATCCGTTCCAGTTGGCTCACGTCCATGAGAGATTCCTTGTTCCGGGCTGAAGTCAGGCTCAAATTGTGGAAGCTCGCGGTGCGACTGCTCAGGGCGCAAACGGCGCGCTCCACTGCGGAAAATGGAGTCCGTTGTGTATGAAAAATCCAGCCCTCAGCATGGCTCGATGCCCGACAGAGTGGCTTGCTGCAAGGGCTCGGGGCCTTGTGAGAGTGAGGCGGCCGCGGGCTGGCGCCAGCTCAGGGTCAGGCAAAGCCCGGTGGCTGATTGGTCGCCTACCAGGCCAACCACTAGCGGTGAAAAGTCACGTCGCAGAGTGGCCCCTGCGGGATGTCTGCGCACGATCCGGTCTGGCTCGGCCAGTACTTGTCGTGCCAGGGCAGGGAGCTGGCGCTGCGGCGCAGTGAAGCGCGGCTGTGCACCTGATGCCCTGAAACGGCCACTGCTGCGTGCCTGCTGCCAGAGCTGCTGCCACTCAAAGCTGCTGGCATTGTCGGCTGTCTGGCGAGCCAACGTGGTTATATCGGCATCAAGAGTGTTCTGCGGGTTGGAGGAAAAAGCGGTGGCGCTGGTCGAAACTGCCAGCGCAAATAGCAAGGTGTGGGCGAGCATGATAGAGGCTCCAAGCTTCAAGGGCAGCGATCATCCCAGCCCATCCATGCTCGCTACAGTCGGAAAGCTATCCGGTCATCGCGCAGCACCGCTGAACGGATGCCCGCCGCCAGGGCCGCCATGCCTTCCGCCATCAGGGGGTGGCATGAACATCCAGCAGCCGCTCAACAGCGAAACCATCAACACAGGAATCAACCAAGAGGTTTGACGCAACATGATACATAGGCCCTCATCAAGTGAACGCGAGCCCCCAATTGTGAGAGAACGCTGTACCATCTGACCCGATTCCCATCGAGCTGTCCCAGTCATCAGGTAACGGCCTGGTAGGCAGCGCGATACAAACCCGACACATCGCAAGGCTTCGTTCAACCATGACTCAAAAACAACGCTTGATCTATTCCCTGCTGATCGCACTGGTGGTTCTGCTGACCATGATGGGCCTGGGCTGGTTGCAGGCGCACAACCAGATCAGCGAGCAAGTGTTCAGGTACATGGCGATCGGCATTGCGTTGCTGACTGTTGCCGCCAACGCCGTCCTGCGCCGGCGTGTCAAGCGTTGAGGCGCTTGGCATCCAGGTAATCCTGCACCTCACAGGTCATGCTGAAGGTATTGTCGGTGTGGCGCGTCAACAACCGTTCCTGGGTCAGCCGCTTGAGCACCTCCCGCACGCTCACAAATGACAGCGACAATTGCTCGCCCTGCAGGCGGCCATGCACCCCGCGTACACCAATATGTGCGCCCTCCAGGTGAGCTTGAAGCAGGGTATGGATCACCTTGAGGCGGATCAGGCTAGTGCGCAGCCCGAAATGGCGTAACATCGCTTTGATCTGTTCATTGCAAAGCGAGGCAGGCTCACGGTCGGGGCGGGGTAGGCTGCAATGTGAGGGGGCGGCTTCGGGGAATGCGTCGTGCATTGTTGCTCCTTGGGCGCTGTAGGGCCTCGATGTCGAGGCACCTCTACAGGTAAGGACGCACGAGAGCGTATAAACCTGCATTGTCTGCAGATAAAAATCTCGTCAGCTTCGTTGGCTGGCATCTTCGGGCGTTCAAACGCCCGAAGATGCCGCGTTTCAGCGGCGGCCCAACAACAAGCCGATCACCAGGCCGAAGCCTGCGGCCATGGCGACGGTTTGCAGCGGATGGCCACCGATGTAGTCCTGTGTAGCTTCCAGCACTGGCTGGGCCTTGTGGCGTACGCCGTCCACCGATTCACGGGCCTTGCGCAGCTTCTGAGAAAGCTGATCCCGCAGCGTCTCGGCCTCTTCGCCCACTAGCGCGGCGCTGTCCTTGAGCAGTTTTTCCGATTCGGTGATCAACGAGGCTAGTTCGCTGAATGCTTGGTCTTTGATCTGTTCCTCAACCGATGCCGTGGATGCTTTGCGGGCCATGGTGTTCTCCTTGATGGCAAAAAATACAGTGTTCGGGCAATGGAGTTCGCCCGCTTTCGAAAGTTGCAGATTCCTTTACACTGGCGGGCTCCGAAACACGAACATGAACAGGTGCAAGGCAATGAGTTTCAACCTGGCCAATCTGAGCTTCGAAGAGCGCCAGACGATCGAGCAAGCCAAGGCGCGCGCCTTCGAGAACTGGAAGGCGAACCTGGGCAAGGCAAAAGGTGAGGCGGCCCGGCTCATCGGTGAAAAACCTCGCCGCAAAGGCAAATGGGCGGAGTGGGTGCGCGCGGAGCTGGAGCAGTTGTCGCCGCCGGAGTACGCCGACATGGTGCGCATCGAGGTCAACAAGTTAATGGCCTCGGCCCGATAGGGAAGCTACCAGGCTGCGTTCCAGGCGCTGCTGTCGAGCATACCGCTGTCTTTGAACCGTACTGTCCCCAACAGGCCCCCCGACAGCTTGCCCCGCAGTACGTACGGCACCGGTGCCGCAGGCGACGCCGCGGCGAAACCTACTGCCTGGCGCAATACCGAGAACGCCGAAATGCTGACCGGCACGGTCAGCATCGCCTCCCCATAGCGTGCTACCTGCCCATGTTGGTCACTCACGCCGTTGGCCAGAGGCTGCCCATTGATCTCCAGGCTCAGGGCTACGCCGTCGTAGTCGATCGGCCTGTCATTAGGGTTTTGCAAGCGCAGGTGCACGGCCATGCGAGCCTCCAGATCCTGGCCAGGTAAAGGATCGATGCCGACCACGTTGACGGTGACCGGGTCACTGGGGCTGAACAGTGCGCAGCCACTGAGCAGTAGGGTGAGGCTGGTTGCCAGCAGAGTTCGCATCGAGATGTCCGGGGTCAGAGGTTTCAGTTGAGACTGATCGCTCGCCCTACGGTTCGGGCAGTGGGGGAAAGGCGTACATGCCGCGATGGTTCGTGATCATCTCGCAGGTGGTCTCGCTAGCAATGTGAGCCCCCGCACGGCTGCTCACCGGCCATGGGCGGCACTGGTCGAATGCCCCTTGGCACCTTTCGGCTGAAGCCGAGGAGTCTGTTATCCTGCGCCCCTTTGCCGAAGGCGCGCCGCGAGCGCCATTGTGAGCCAAGCCATGCCTGCCAATACGCTGCCCCTGACGTTGAGCCGCGCTGACCACAAGACCCTGGGCCTGGCCGCCTTGGGCGGCGCCTTGGAAATCTACGACTTCATCATTTTCGTATTTTTCGCCGTCACGCTGAGCCAGCTCTTCTTCCCGCCGCACATGCCCGAGTGGTTGCGCCTGCTGCAAAGCTTCGGGATTTTCGTGACCGGTTACCTCGCCCGGCCGCTGGGCGGCATTCTAATGGCGCATTTTGCTGACCGCCTGGGCCGCAAGAAGGTGTTCAGCCTGAGCATTCTGATGATGGCATTGCCCTGCCTGGTCATTGGGCTGATGCCCACCTATGCACAGATTGGCTACGCTGCGCCGTTGCTGTTACTTGGCCTGCGGGTGCTGCAGGGCGCGGCGGTGGGCGGTGAAGTGCCCAGCGCCTGGGTTTTCGTGGCCGAGCACGTGCCGGTTCAGCGGCGAGGTTACGCCTTGGGCATGTTGCAGGCTGGGCTAACCTTTGGCTACCTGATCGGTGCGCTGGTCGCCACGGCGGTGGCGCGCAACATGACTCAGGAGCAGTTGCTGGAGCACGGCTGGCGCTTGCCCTTCCTGCTGGGTGGGGTGTTCGGGTTATTCGGCGTATGGTTGCGCCGGTATCTGGCCGAAACGCCGATCTTCATCGCCCTGCGCGAACGCCAGCAGCGGCAAGCGCCCTTGCCCCTGGCGCAGGTGCTGCGGGAGCACAGGTCGGCCCTGTTGCCGGCAGTTGTGCTGACCTGCGTCCTGACCAGCGCCGTAGTGGTGCTGGTGGTGCTGACGCCCACCTTGCTGCAGCAGCGCTTTGGCTATCCGGCCGGGCACAGCTTCGCACTCAGCAGCTTGGGCATCGTCTTTCTGAATCTGGGCTGCGTACTGGCCGGTTTGCTCGTGGACCGCATCGGCCCCTGGCGTGCATTGGCGCTCTACAGCCTGCTCTTGCCAGTGGGAATGGCCGTGCTCTATGGCAACTTGATTGGTGGCTGGGGCTGGCCGGGCCTTGCTTATGCGCTAGCCGGGCTGTGCTGTGGGGTGGTGGGCGTTGTTCCTTCACTGATGGTCGGATTGTTCCCGGCGCCGGTGCGGGTGTCGGGCATCTCGCTGACCTACAATCTGGCCTACGCACTCTGGGCCAGTGCCACGCCATTGGCATTACTGGCGCTGGCGCCCACTTCGCCTTGGGTGTGTGTAGCCTACTGCGCGTTGATGGGGCTGGTCGGGCTCGGTTGCGCGTTCTACTACGGGGCCAGCGCGCGGCAGCTGCACAGGGCTTGACCGATGCTGAACCTGTTCCAGCTGCGCGCCTTCGATGCCGTGGCCCGCGAGGGCAGTTTCACCCGCGCCGCTGAAAAGCTGTTCATCACCCAACCTGCCATCACCGGCCATGTCAAGGCGCTCGAGTCGCACTACCAAGTGCGTCTGGTGCGGCGTGGAGCAGGGCGGGTGAGCCTCACCGAAGAGGGCGAACATCTTGCGGGTATCACCCGCGCCTTGTTTGGCCTGGCCGACGAGGCTGAGACCTGGCTGCAAGAGCGCCGCCAGGCATTGGCCGGGCAGCTCACCTTATTCGCCGACAGCCCGCAGCAGGCTATGCCGCTGCTGGCCCGCATGCGTGAACGCCACCCTGGCGTGGTGTTGCGCCTCAGGCTGGGTAACGCTCGGCAAGCACTGGACGCGGTGCTGCGCGAGCAGGCCGATATCGCCCTGACCACTGCCGCGACACCCCGCAGCGGTCTGTATCTACAGCCTTTGAGCTGCTCTGCCTTGCTGCTGCAGCTTCCGGCGGGGCACCCCTGGGCCTCGTTGGCCTCGGTTGAGCTTGCGGCGCTGTTGGGCCAGCCGTTGTTGTTACGTGAAGTAGGGTCTGTCACTCGCCAGGCATTCGAGGAGGCTTGCGCCGATGCCGGCCTGGCACTGCCCGCTGGGTTGGAACTGGGTAGCCGGGAGGCGGTGGCTGAAGCGGTAGCGGCAGGGCTCGGGCTGGGCGTGGTGCTGTCAGGCGAAACCGGCCAGGATGCGCGGCTTTCGACCGTCGCGCTGGAAGGTGTGCCGCGCCTGGCCCCACACATGCTGGCCTGCCTGGATCGCTACCGAGGGCTGCGCTTGGTGCGCACCTTCCTTGAGCTGGCCGGGCCGGGTGCTGATGATGGGGTCGATTGCGCCGCCAAGGCCGTATAGACTTTCGCCACCTGCGCCGGCAGCTCGTGCCGGTGCTCTTGTACAGTGAAATCAGAGAAACAGCCATGGGCGCACAATGGAAAGCTAAACACAGAGAGGCAGCAGCCAACGCCAAGGGGCGTATCTTCGGCAAGCTGGCCAAGGAACTTCAGATCGCCGCACGTGGCGGGGCCGACCCGGAAATGAATGCCCGCCTGCGCTTGGTGGTAGAGCAGGCCAAAAAGGCCTCGATGCCACGCGATACGCTGGAGCGCGCCATCAAGAAAGGCGCCGGCCTGTCGGGTGAGACGGTCCAGTACACGCTGGTCAAATACGAGGGCTTTGCCCCGCACCAGGTGCCGCTGATCGTCGAATGCCTGACCGATAACGTCAACCGCACCGTCGCTGAGATTCGCGTGCTGTTTCGCAAGGGCCAGCTAGGTGCCGAGGGCTCGGTGTCCTGGGACTTCAGCCACGTGGGGCTGATCGAAGCTACGCCTGCCACCGCCGATGCCGACCCGGAAATGGCGGCGATCGAGGCAGGTGCGCAGGATTTCGAGCCTGCCGAAGAGGGCGCAACGCTCTTCATCACCGATACCACTGACCTGGACGCCGTGCAAAAAGCGCTTCCCGAGCAGGGTTTCACCGTGATTTCGGCAAAGATCGGCTACGTGCCGAAAAACCCCGTCACCCTGGGCGACGAAGAAAAGCTTGCAGAAGTCGAGGCATTTCTGGATGCCATTGACGGTCACGACGACGTGCAGAACGTCTACGTAGGTTTGGCTGGCTAAAACCCTCGCCCCGAGTCGTCCCGCGCTGCGAGCACTTGCTCCGGCGTCGGGGCGCGGAGTATCTCAAGCGTCTCGCTGTCCATGCGGATCAGCTCAAGTTCGGCGAACGCTTCGAGCCAATCCTGCATTGGCCACTGGCCCCACCGCTGCCGGAAGCGCCGGGCATTGGCCACGATGGCCGCAAAATGGTTCAAAGGCGGGCGCCATACAGCATGATATTGGTGCAGCGCCAAGGCCTCGCAGGCCAACAGCGGCACGCCTCGCTCACGAGCATTGAATGCGAAATCGGTGTCTTCTGCGCCGTAACCCTGGTAACCCTCGTCAAAGCCGCCTATGTGTTCCAGCACTGGGCCCATGACTGCGAAGTTCAGCGACCAGAACAACGGATACGGCACTTCACCACCCGGTGCCGGCCGGTGCACGGCGAGCGGATGCGCCACTGCCTCCTTTTCGAGGGCTTCGCCTGTCCAGGCCGCCAGCTCTGCCTGGCGCGGCAGGTAACGCACTTGGCCCAGCTGCAACGCGTCGGGCCGTTGGCGTAGCCCCTGGCGATAGGCGGCCAACCACCCCTGCAAGGGGATGCAATCAACATCCAGAAACGCCCAGGCGCTGGCCGGGTCGATGGCCAACGCCTGGTTGCGTGCGGCCGCAAGGGGCAATCCCTCTGCGCTGTCCACACGTCGGGTGTAGATCGGAAAATGCCGGGCCTTATGCTCGCGTGGGGCTTCATTCATATGCACAACCCACAGCGCCCCAGGCGCCAGCGTTTGGCGGTCAAGGCCTTCGATCAGATGGGCCAATGCCTGCTCACGGCCGTGAGCCAGGGTTATGACGTTCATGCGCCCTCGCTCAGGCCCTGCAGGTAACTGCCAAAGCCGCCTTGAGCACGAAAGTCCAGCCTGGCACTGGTGCGCACCCGTACCGAACGGCTCCAGGCGATGCGTGCGCCTTGAGCTTCAAGGGCGCGCACCAGGTGAACGTCTTCATGGCAAGCCAGCGCAGGGAAACCTCCCGCTTGCAGGTAGGCCACGCTGGTTACCCCTAGGTTGGCGCCATGGATGTGGCTGTGGCCGTCGAGGTCGCGATAGGCCGCTTCATAGCGTTCCCGTACCTGGGCGTGATGCGGGCTCCAGTCGTCCACCTCGACCACGCCGCACACTGCATCAGCTTCATGGGCAAGCTGGGCTGCCAACCAGTCAAGCGGTACCGTGCTGTCGGCGTCGGTGCACGCCAGCCAGCGAGCGCCGGCGTCGATCAACGCGCGGGCCCCGGCAGCGCGTGCAGAGCCCACGTTGCGCACGCTGACTTCCAGAATCTTCACTGGGTGCTGTTCGCAGATCGTGCGAGAGGCGTCGGTACAGTTGTCCAGTACCACCATCACTTGCACCGGTTCGCCCAACAATAAAGGATGGGCGGCTGCGGCCAGTACGCTGCGCAGGCAACGGTCGAGGCAGGCTTCTTCGTTATGAGCAGGTATCACGATTCCGATCATGTGCGTTCCTCGCAGGGAATTACCTTATGTGAAACGTGGCAGTACCGGGCCATACCCCGTAACATTTGTTTTGGCGCCCACGCTGAATCAGTCGACCCGGGCGCTCGCCGGCTGGTTTCAGCGAGCCGACCAACTGTCATTGGCTGGGGATGAACATGGGCAAGGAGCAGGGCATGGCACCGCGGGACCTGATGTGGGCATTGGTGGTGATCGTCGCCTGGGGCGTGAACTTCGTGGTAATCAAGGTGGGCCTGGACGGCTTGCCGCCCATGCTGCTTGGCGCTTTGCGCTTCGCCCTTGTCGCGTTTCCGGCAATGTTCTTCGTGCGTCGCCCGCAACTGCCATGGCGCTGGTTGATCGCCTACGGCGCAACGATTTCGCTAGGCCAGTTCGCCTTCCTGTTCGAAGCCATGGCGCACGGAATGCCACCGGGGCTTGCGTCATTGGTGTTGCAGTCGCAGGCGTTCTTTACCCTTATTTTCGCTGCAGCCTTTCTGGGCGAACGGCTGCGCGTGGCCAGCGGGCTGGGCCTGTTGATTGCGGCCGGCGGCCTGGCGCTGATCGGGCTGCAGCACGGTGGCCAGGCTACGCCCCTGATTGCGGTGGTGCTGACCCTTTGCGGGGGCGCATCCTGGGCTTTGGGCAATGTGCTCACCCGGCGCTTTGGGCAGGTCAACCTGATGGGGCTGGTGATCTGGGGGGCGGCGGTGCCGCCGCTGCCGTTTCTTGCACTGTCTTGGTACCTGGACGGGCCGGAGCGCATTGCTCACGCGCTGCTCAATATTGGCTGGTCTTCGATTCTGGCGCTGCTGTATCTGGCAGTGATCGCTACCATGCTCGGGTATGGCCTGTGGAGCCGGTTGCTATCGCGCTACCCGGCGGGCAGGGTAGCGCCGTTCTCGCTGCTGGTGCCGGTAGTGGGCCTGGCCAGTGCAGCGCTGTTGCTGGGCGAGCGCCTGTCGAGCCTGCAGTGGTGGGGCGGTGCGCTGGTGATGCTCGGCCTGCTGGTGAACGTATTCGGCCCACGCGTGGCGCAACGCGTGGTGCCGGCCACCTGAGCCGTGGCATGATACCGGCCCTTTGCCCGCGCTGATTTTCCGGAGAATTGCCATGACCGCGCCCGCCACTGTTACCGTCACACCGCCCGGCCGGGCATTGGAAGGCCGCGTGGCGCCCCCAGGTTCCAAATCGATCACCAACCGGGCATTGCTGCTTGCGGCCCTGGCCAAGGGCACCAGCCGATTGACCGGCGCGCTCAAGAGCGACGATACCCGGCACATGTCCAATGCCCTGAGGCAAATGGGTGTCACCGTAGAGGAGCCTGACGCCACGACCTTCGTGGTCAGCAGCAGCGGGCGGCTGCTGGCGCCGGCTGAGCCTCTGTTCCTTGGCAATGCCGGCACTGCGGTGCGTTTTCTTACGGCAGCAGTGGCCACGGTGGCGGGTGAGGTGGTGCTCGACGGCGACCATTACATGCAAAAGCGCCCAATCGGCCCCTTGCTCGATGCCCTGCGTGCCGGCGGGGTAGACGCCAGCAGTGCCACCGGCTGCCCGCCGGTCACAGTTCGGGGCAATGGCCAGTTGGCGGTAGAACGCTTCGAGATCGACGGGGGGTTGTCCAGCCAGTACGTCTCGGCCCTGCTGATGCTGGCAGCCTGCGGCCAGGCGCCTATCGACGTGGCCCTGACCGGCAAAGACATCGGTGCCCGTGGCTACGTTGACCTGACCGTGGCGGCCATGCAGGCTTTCGGTGCCCAGGTGCAGATGATCGATGAAGTCACGTGGCGCGTGCAGCCCACCGGCTATCAGGCCACGGATTACCAGATCGAACCCGATGCCTCGGCCGCTACCTATTTGTGGGCTGCCCAAGCCCTCACGGGTGGACGCATCGACCTAGGGGTTGCCAACGAGGCCTTTACCCAGCCTGACGCCCGCGCCCAGCAATTCATCGCCCAATTCCCGCATATGGCCCCCGTGATCGACGGTTCGCAAATGCAGGACGCCATTCCGACCCTGGCGGTGCTGGCAGCCTTCAACGAGACGCCAGTGCGCTTTACGCAGCTGGCCAACCTGCGAGTCAAAGAGTGCGACCGGGTACAGGCGCTGCATCACGGCCTCAATGCCATTCGCCCAGGCCTTGCCCGTGTGGAAGGGGACGACCTCATCGTCGAGGCGGATTCGGCGTTGGCCGGCACTGAGGTCACGGCGCGCATCGATACCCATTCCGACCACCGGATGGCCATGTGCTTTGCCCTGGCCGGCTTGAAAATCGCAGGTATCGCCATCGAAGACCCGCTGTGCGTGGGCAAGACGTATCCAGAGTACTGGCGCGAGCTGGAGGCTTTGGGCGTGAGGTGCACCTTCCAGCCAGCGCCGTAGGCCAGCTAGCCGCCGGTCATGTTCATGAAGCGGACGATCTGCACCTGGTCGTCCAGCTTGAAGTCATGCCGCCAGGGCTTGCGCCCGATTGCGTCCAGTATGGCGTTTTCCAGTTTCTCGGGTTGGCCCGGGTTGGCACGCAGCACCGCCTTCAGGTCAGCCGAATGCTCATTGCCCAGGCACAGCAGTAACCGGCCCTCGACAGTCAGGCGCACGCGGTTGCAGGTGGCGCAGAAGTTGTGGCTGTGCGGTGAGATGAAGCCGATGCGGCTGCCGGGCGCTTCGGCCAGGCGCCAATAACGAGACGGGCCCTGCGTGGTGTCAGCGGAAGGCAGCAGGCTGTAGCGCTCGGCGATCCGCTCGCGCACCTGTTCGCTGGAGAAGAACGCTTCGGCGCGGCTGTGTTCACTGATCTGGCCGAGGGGCATTTCTTCGATGAAGCTGATGTCGAGCTCGCGTTCGAGCGCAAAGTCGACCAAGTCGAGGATCTCGTCGTCATTGCGGCCTTTCATCACCACGCAATTGAGCTTGGTGTGCTTGAAGCCTGCTGCGCGGGCCGCATCGATACCTGCCAGAACTTGCTGCAGATCACCGGTACGAGTCAGTGCCTTGAAGCGGTCGGCGTGCAGGCTGTCGAGGCTGATGTTCAGGCGGCTGACGCCGGCGTCGAACAGCGGTGAAGCGAGCCGGCCGAGCTGCGAGCCATTGCTGGTCATGCACAGTTCCTGTAGGCCGGGCAGGGCCGCGATACGGCTGCACAGCCCTACCACGCCCTGGCGTACCAGTGGCTCGCCGCCAGTGAGGCGGATCTTGCGCGTACCCAGGTTCACGAACGCGCGTGCCATCGCTTCGATTTCTTCCAGGCTCAACACCTGCTGGCGAGGCAGGAACTGCATGGTTTCAGCCATGCAGTACACACAGCGGAAATCGCAGCGATCGGTGACCGAAATACGCAGGTAGTCGACCTTGCGGGCGAAGCTGTCGGTCAGGGTAGCCTGGGGCATGCGCGCCTCTTGCAGATGATGGCCACGACAAACACTGCGGCCTGATCACCACAGGCTACGCGGGTGAGGTTGAAGCGTCCAATCGCTTGTTCCGATAAGCCTATCGAACGCCTCTATCGGCCCCGCACCGCGCCGGGTATGCTGCGCCAAGCCTTGAAAATCAACGGTATAACGATGAAAAAGCGGTGGGTGGCGCTGCTGGGCGCCTTCATGATGTGCTGGTGGAGCGTGGCCCAGGCCGCGCAGCCTGTGACGCGCTTCAGCGTGGAGGTGAGCGGGCAGGGGCCGGATGTGATCTTGATTCCGGGCCTTGGCAGTGGCCGAGCGGTGTGGGATGGCCTCGCGGCTCAGCTGCAAGCCGATCACCGGGTGCATCGGGTGCAGCTGGCAGGTTTTGCCGGGGAACCCTGGGCCTTCGGTGACGGCCCGTTCCTGCAACCGGTTGTCGAAGACCTGGCGCGTTACATCCGCCAAGAGCGGTTGAATCACCCTGCGGTCATCGGCCATTCGATGGGTGGGCTGTGTGGGTTGATGCTCGCCCAGGCCTACCCTGATGACGTTGGCCGCTTGATGACCGTCGATACGTTACCGTTTTATAGCGCCCTGTTCGGCGCGCAAACCGTAGAAGACGCCCGCCCCGCTGCCGAGCGAGCCCGGCAGGAGATGCTGGCGCTCGATGACGCCACCTTCAGCCAGCGCCAGGCCCGGGTTGCGCAAGGGCTGAGCCTGTCACCCTTTACCCAGGCGCAGATCGTTGGCTGGGCTCAGGCCAGTGACCGCCACGCGTTGGCCGCAGCGCTCAGGGAAACCATGCTCACCGACGTGCGACCCGGCCTGGCCGCGATGCAGCTGCCGGTGACCGCGCTCTATGCCGATGCGGGGCGCCCGGCCGATGAAGTGGATGCGCTCTGGGCCGCGCAATATCAAGGGTTGGTGGGTTTGAAAAGGGTGCGCGTTCGTAACAGCTACCACTTCATCATGGCTGACCAGCCGCAAGTGTTCGCTGAAGCGGTGCAGCGCTTCTTGGCCCCCGCGCCCTGATTAGCCCCCCGGCGCTATTTGCTTCAGTCACTAACCGATAGATCTACCAGTTATGCCGCTTTGGCCTCTTGAGTATCGTGAACATGCGTAACGGTGCCCCACACCGGTTTCGTCTTTCTCAGGTTCACAGGAGAGCATGCCATGACTAGCACCTATCAACTTTTAGTCCAGCTCGAAGATATCGATTCAGACACTCATCCGGAACTGCTAATAGAGTATCGGGATCCTGAACAGCCTACCGCCGATCCTGAAGAGTCTACCGCCGATCCTGAAAAGCCTGCCGCTAAGACGACGGAGACAGTGCATGCCGTGTTAGTGCGCTCCTCCAAGAATGACGGCATCTATGACATTGTGGCCAACAACACCGATGCCAACGGTGATGGCAAATCCAACGACGACGATAAGCGCCTACTCTTAGACTTCGCTCAAGCTGCCGCACACCTTTTCAGGGCTTTTAAGCCTCAATAGGCGCCAAGCGGATGGCTTTAGCACAAGCGGCACGATGACCCTGGGGCTAGCCGGTTGATAGGCTTCATGCTTAACTTCCGGCTCCCTAACGTTTCGTGCACAAGGACTCCTCATGGCTAACGTCACCCAAGGCGGCAACCCGATCGACATCAAGGGCGCGTTCCCGCAGAAAGGCGCCAAAGCCCCCGCGTTCACCCTGACTGCAGGCGACCTGGCCGACAAGACCCTGTCCGATTTCGCCGGCAAGCGCAAAGTGCTGAACATTTTCCCAAGCGTCGACACGCCCACCTGCGCAACTTCGGTGCGCAAATTCAACGCTCAAGCCAACGCAGTGGCCAACACCGTTGTACTGTGCGTTTCGGCCGACCTGCCGTTCGCCCAGAAGCGCTTTTGCGGGGCTGAGGGGCTGGAAAACGTTGTGAACCTGTCGACCTTTCGCAACCCCGGCTTTCATGAGGCGTACGGCGTGGCCATCGCCAGTGGTCCGATAGCAGGCCTTACCGCCCGTGCGGTTGTGGTACTGGATGAGAACGACGTCGTGCTGCACAGCGAGCTGGTACCTGAGATCAAGCAGGAGCCTGACTACGACGCGGCACTGGCTGTTCTGAAGTAATCCCAGCCAGCCTCCCGCATCGTCGCGGGTTCATCCTGCGGGAGGTTGGCAGCCGGGCGACCTGCGTGTTTCAAAACCGACACCAAGAATTTCGTAAACGAGCGGTAAAGCCGCTTTGCTTATCCGCCCTGGGTGATTATCGTTCTGCCTCCTGAAAGGAAGCTTGTCGCCATCAAGGGCCTATCTCCCCATGCAATCGTCTGGTTCCCGCTTTTCCCGTCGCCGGCTGTTCGGCCTGTTGCTGCTCGTTCTGATCGCTGTCGCCACTTGGTGGTATTGGAGCCATCGCACGGTGGCAGACTCTGCTGGCGCGGCTAAACCGGCTGCCCACGGCGGCAGGGGGGGCGGCGGTAACCCGGCTCGCGCAGGTTTCGGTGGCAGCGAAGGGCCCACGCCGGTGCGGGTGGCGCGCATCACTGCCGGAGACTTCCCGCTCTATTACAAGGCGCTGGGTACCGTTACAGCGCTCAACACGGTGAACGTGCGCACCCGGGTGGCCGGCGAGCTGGTCAAGGTGGCTTTTCGCGAGGGGCAGGCGGTGAAGGCGGGTGATCTTCTGGCGCAGATCGACCCTCGCAGCTACCAGATCGCACTTCAGCAGGCCGAAGGCACCCTGGCCACCAACCAGGCGCTGCTCAATAACGCTCGCACCGACCTCAAGCGTTACCAAGGTCTGTTCGCTCAGGACAGCATCGCCCGCCAGACCCTGGATACTCAGCAGTCACTGGTGGCCCAGTATGAAGGCACGGTGAAAACCAACCAGGCGGCGGTCAACGACGCTCGCCTGAACCTGGACTTCGCCCAGATCCGTTCGCCCATCGATGGCCGGGTGGGCCTGCGCCAACTCGACGTGGGCAACCTGCTGGCAGCCAACGACAGCACGGCGGTGGCCGTCGTTACCCAGATGCAGCCGATCAGCGTGACCTTCACATTGCCTGAAACCCAGCTCGACCCTGTTCTGGAGCGCTACCGTGCCGGCGCCCATCTCACTGTTGAGGCCTGGGACCGCGGTGACAGCAAGCTGCAGGCAAGCGGGGTGCTGCAAAGCCCTGACAACCAGATCGACACCACCACCGGCACCCTCAAGTTCAAGGCTGCGTTCGAGAACAAAGACCAAGCGCTGTTCCCCAATCAGTTCGTCAATGTTCGCGTACTGGTCAATACATTGAAAAACGTGGTGCTGGCGCCCACAGCGGCCATTCAATTCGGCGCCGACGGCTCTTTCGTGTACGCCTTGGACGGCGACAAGGTGAAAGTGCGCCAACTCAAGCTCGGCCCGAGCGACGGCAGCTCCACCGTGATTCTTGAAGGGCTGGCCGCTGGCGATCAAGTGGTGCTGGAGGGCACCGACCGCCTGCGTGACGGCTCCAAGGTCGAGGTGGTGGCCGACCCCGCCGAAGAACTGCCCGGCTCCCCCGGCGAGCACCTGCAAGGGCAGGGCAGTGCTGGCAAAACCGGCCGCGCGGGCAAAACCGGCGCATGAATATCTCCCGCCTGTTCATTCTGCGGCCGGTAGCCACCACCCTGACGATGTTGGCCATCGTCCTGGCCGGCCTGATGGGGTACAAGATGATGGCGGTCTCGGCGCTGCCGCAGGTCGACTACCCCACCATTCGCGTGATGACGCTATACCCTGGTGCCAGCCCGGATGTGATGACCAGCGCGGTGACCGCACCGCTGGAGCGCCAGTTCGGGCAGATGCCCGGCCTCGACCAGATGGCCTCGACCAGCTCGGGCGGTGCATCCGTGATCACCTTGCGCTTCAGCCTCGAGCTGTCGATGGACGTTGCCGAGCAGGAGGTGCAGGCGGCGATCAACGCTGCCAACAACCTGCTGCCCAGCGACCTGCCCGCGCCCCCTGTGTACAACAAGG
This sequence comes from Pseudomonas sp. URIL14HWK12:I12, assembly GCF_003097135.1. GTDB lineage: Bacteria > Pseudomonadota > Gammaproteobacteria > Pseudomonadales > Pseudomonadaceae > Aquipseudomonas. Next base: position 902,797 of record NZ_QEQL01000001.1, on the reverse strand, counting down.
TCAACCCGGCCGACACGCCGGTGCTCACCATTGCCGTGACCTCCAAGACCCTGCCGTTGCCGCGCCTGAACGACATGGTCGAAACACGCATGGCGCAGAAACTCTCGCAGGTGTCGGGCGTCGGCCTGATTACCCTGGCCGGTGGCCAGCGCCAGGCGGTTCGTATCAAGGTCAACCCACAGGCCCTGGCGGCCAATGGCTTGAACCTGGCCGATGTACGCACCTTGATCAGCGCGTCCAACGTCAACCAGCCCAAAGGCAACTTCGATGGCCCCACGAGGGTGTCGATGCTCGATGCCAACGACCAGCTGCGTTCACCGCAGGAGTACGCCGATCTGATCCTGGCCTACCGCAACGGTGCGCCGCTGCGTTTGAAGGATGTGGCCAGCATCGTCGACGGGGCCGAGAACGAGCGCCTCGCTGCCTGGGCCAACCGCCAGCAGGCGGTATTGCTGAACATCCAGCGCCAGCCCGGCGCCAACGTCATTCAGGTGGTGGACAGCATCCGCCAGGTGCTGCCCTCGATCACCGAAAACCTGCCGGCCGGCGTCGATGTGACCGTCCTGAGCGACCGCACCCAGACCATCCGCGCCTCGGTCAACGATGTCCAGAAGGAGTTGCTGTTCGCCATCGTGCTGGTGGTGCTGGTGACCTTCCTGTTCCTGCGCCGCGCCAGCGCCACGCTGATTCCCTCGATCGCGGTGCCCTTGTCGCTGGTCGGCACCTTCGCAGTGATGTACCTGGCGGGCTTTTCCATCAACAACCTCACGCTGATGGCGCTGACGGTGGCCACCGGCTTCGTGGTCGACGACGCCATCGTGATGCTCGAGAACATCGCACGCCACATCGAAGAGGGCGAAACACCGCTCAATGCTGCGCTCAAGGGCGCGCAGCAGATCGGTTTCACGTTGGTATCGCTGACTTTCTCGCTGATTGCGGTGCTGATCCCGTTGCTGTTCATGGCCGATGTGGTAGGGCGGTTGTTTCGCGAGTTCGCCATCACTTTGGCGGTGGCGATCATGATCTCGCTGGTGGTATCGCTGACCCTTACGCCGATGATGTGCGCGCGGCTGCTCAAACGTGAGCCGGCGCCAGAGCAACAGAGCCGCTTCTACCGCGCCAGCGGCGCCTGGATCGATTGGCTGGTGGCGCGCTACGACAGCGCGCTGGGTTGGGTGCTTCGGCACCAGCCCCTTACGCTGTTGGTGGCCCTGGCGACTCTGGCCCTGACGGTAGTGCTCTACCTGGCGGTGCCCAAGGGCTTCTTTCCGGTACAGGACACCGGGTTCATCCAGGGAATCTCCGAGGCGCCGCAGTCGATCTCGTTCAAGGCCATGGCGGTGCGCCAGCAGGCGCTGGCCGACATCATCCTGCAAGACCCGGCGGTGCAGAGCCTGTCCTCCTACATCGGCGTCGACGGCGATAACGCAACCCTCAACAGCGGGCGCCTGCAGATCAACCTCAAGCCGCGCAGCGAACGCGATGCCACTGCCAGCGAAGTGATCCGGCGCCTGCAACCGCAGGTCGATGGTATCCCGGGTGTGCGGTTGTTCATGCAGCCGGTACAAGACCTCACCATTGAGGACCGGGTCAGCCGCACCCAGTATCAGTTCAGCCTGTCGTCGCCCGATGCTGACCAGCTGGCGCTGTGGAGCGGCAAACTGGCCGATGCGCTGCATCAGCAGCCGGAGCTGCGTGACGTTGCCAGCGACTTGCAGGATCGTGGCCTGCAGGTGTACCTGGACATCGATCGCGACAGCGCCAAGCGCCTTGGGGTGAACGTTTCGGACATCACCAACGCGCTTTACGATGCCTTCGGCCAGCGGCAGATCTCTACCATCTATACCCAGGCCAGCCAGTACCGCGTAGTGCTGCAGTCGGCCGACGGTGGCAGCATCGGCCCGGCCGCGCTCGACCAGCTGTATGTGAAAGCGTCTGGCGACAGCTCGGTGGGCACCAACAGCACCGGCACCGGTAACACCAACAACACCGCCAACCAGGCCAGCACCACAGGTACCAGCGTGACCAGCAGCGAAGGTGGCGGCCAGGTGCGGCTGTCGAGCCTGGCGCGCATCGAGCAGCGCCAGGCGCAGCTGGCCATCGCCCACATCGGGCAGTTTCCGGCAGTGATGATGTCGTTCAACCTGGCCCCGGGGGTATCGCTGGGCGAGGCGGTTGATGTGATCGAGCGTACCCAGCAGGCCATCGGCATGCCAGCGGGGGTGCAAACGCAATTCCAGGGCGCCGCCGAGGCGTTCCAGGCATCGCTGTCGAGCACTCTGCTGTTGATCCTGGCGGCCGTGGTGACGATGTACATCGTATTGGGCGTGCTCTACGAGAGTTTCATTCACCCGGTGACCATTCTTTCCACCTTGCCCTCGGCGGCGGTGGGCGCGCTGTTGTCGCTGCTGCTGTCAGGCAACGACTTGGGCATGATCGGGATCATCGGCATCATCCTGCTGATCGGCATCGTCAAGAAAAACGCCATCATGATGATCGACTTCGCCCTGGAGGCCGAGCGCGAGCGGGGGCTGGCGCCGCTGGAGGCCATCCGCGAAGCGGCGTTGCTGCGCTTTCGCCCGATCCTGATGACCACGCTTGCCGCGCTGTTTGGCGCGCTGCCGCTGATGTTCGCCCAAGGGTCGGGGGCGGAGCTGCGCCAGCCGCTGGGCCTGGTGATGGTCGGCGGCCTGGCGGTGAGCCAGGTGCTGACACTGTTCACCACCCCGGTCATCTACCTGGGCTTCGACCGCTTGGCCAGGCGCTTGCGCCGTCACCGGCAGGAGCGTAGCGCGTGAACCTGTCGGGGCCGTTCATCCGGCGGCCGGTGGCCACGTTCCTGCTGTGTGTGGCGATCATGCTGGTGGGCGCGGTGAGCTTTCGCCTTTTGCCGGTGGCACCGCTGCCTCAGCTGGACTTCCCGGTCATCGTGGTCAGCGCGAGCCTGCCTGGGGCTAGCCCCGAAGTGATGGCCTCTACCGTCGCCACGCCGTTGGAGCGTGCGCTGGCAAGCCTGAGTGGCGTGCAGACCCTGTTCAGCCGTTCAAGCCAGGGCTCGACCCGGGTGATCATGAGTTTCGAGCAGGGCCGCGACATCGACGGCGCGGCTCGTGATGTGCAGGCAGCGATCAACGCCTCACGTTCGCTCATGCCCAGTGGCATGAAGAGCCTGCCCACCTACAAGAAGATCAACCCTTCACAGGCGCCTATCATGGCGTTGGCGCTGACCAGCAATGTGTTGCAGAAGGGCCAGTTGTATGACTTGGCTTCCACCATCTTGTCGCAGAGCCTGTCGCAGGTGAATGGGGTAGGCGAGGTGCAGATCGGTGGCAGCTCTCTGCCGGCAGTGCGGGTCGAGCTGCAACCCCGTTTGCTGGAGCAGTACGGCGTGGCCCTGGACGACGTCCGCAGCGCCATCACAACCGCCAACGTTCGCCGGCCCAAGGGCTTCGTCGAAGATGGCGACCGTGCCTGGCAGGTGCAGGCCAGCGATCAACTGGAGAAGGCTGAGGACTACCGGCCACTGATCATTCGCGCCCGTGATGGCGCGGTGTTGCGCCTGTCGGATGTGGCCAAGGTCAGCGATGCGGTGGAAGACCGCTACAACAGTGGTTTCTTCAACCGCCAGGACGCTGTGCTGCTGGTAATCAACCGCCAGGCGGGCGCCAACATCATCGAAACCGTGCAGCACATCAAGGATCAGCTGCCGGCCCTCAGGGCGGTGATGCCGGCCAGCGCCAACCTCACCGTGGCCATGGACCGCACCTCGGTGATCAAGGCAACCCTGCACGAGGCGGAGGTTACCCTGCTGATCGCCGTGGTGCTGGTGGTGCTGGTGGTCTACCTGTTTCTGGCCAGTGCCCGGGCCTCGCTGATCCCGACCCTGGCAGTGCCTGTTTCGTTGATCGGCACCTTCGCGGTGATGTACCTGTACGGTTTCTCGCTGAACAACCTGTCGCTGATGGCACTGATCCTGGCCACAGGGCTGGTGGTGGATGATGCAATCGTGGTGCTGGAGAACATCGCCCGGCACATCGACGACGGCGTGCCGCCACTGGACGCCGCCTACCGCGGTGCGCGGGAAGTCGGCTTCACCCTGCTGGCGATGAACAGCTCGCTGGTAGTGGTGTTCCTGTCGATTCTGTTCATGGGCGGCTTCGTCTCCAGCTTGTTCCGTGAGTTTTCCATCACCCTGGCGGCCGCTATCGTCGTCTCGCTGCTGGTGTCGCTCACGCTCACACCTATGCTCTGCGCGCGCTGGCTCAAACCCCACGGCAGCCAGCGCAGCCGGCTGCAGCAGTGGAGCGAGCGAGCCAACACGCGCCTGGTGGCGCTCTACGACCGTAGCTTGGGCTGGGTGTTGCGGCATCCTCGCCTGACCCTGCTGAGCCTGCTGGCGACCATCGTGGTCAATGTGGCGCTCTACGTGGTGGTGCCCAAGACGCTCATGCCCGAGCAGGACACCGGCCAGCTGATGGGCTTCATCCGGGGCGACGATGGGCTGTCCTTCGGTGTGATGCAGCCCAAGATGCGCCAATACCGCGACGCCATCCTGGCCGACCCGGCGGTGGAGAGCGTAGCGGCGACCCTGGGTGGCAATAACGGCACCAACAACGCGACCGTGCTGGTCCGGCTCAAACCGCTCAAGGAGCGTGGGGTGTCGGCCAAGCAGGTGATCGAACGCATCCGCAAGAACGCACCGAAGATCGCTGGCGCACGGTTGTTCCTGAATTCTGACCAAGACCTGCAGTTCGGCGGTGCTCGCGACGACACTACTTCCCAATATCAGTACACGGTGCAGAGCGACGACCTGGCCCAGTTGCGCCAGTGGTTTCCGAAAATCGTGCAGGCGCTGCACAAGGTGCCGGAGATTACCGCCATCGATGCCCGGGAAGGGGCTGGCACCGCTCAGGTGACACTCAAGGTCGACCGTGACCAGGCCAAGCGGCTGGGCATCGACATGAGCACGGTGATGACTGTGCTCAACAATGCCTACAGCCAGCGACAGGTCTCGACCATCTACGACAGCCTCAACCAGTACCAGGTAGTGATGGAGGTCAACCCTCAATACGCCTGGGACCCCGTTACGCTGGAGCAGATCAAGGTGATCACCAGCAGCGGCGCGCAGGTGCCGCTCTCGACCATCGCCAGCTACGAGAACAGCCTGGCGGACGACCGGGTCAGCCATGAAGAAGGTTTCGCCTCCGAAGACATCTCTTTTGATGCCGCGCCCGGCCATACGCTGGGGGAGGCCACCGCTGCCGTGGATCGCGCCCTGGCTGGCCTGGGCCTGCCCGACGGGTTGATCGTCAAGGTCGCTGGCAATGCCGATGCGTTCATGAAGGCCCAGCAGGGGCAGCCGTTCATGATCCTCGGTGCGCTGGTGGTGGTGTATCTGGTACTCGGCGTGCTTTACGAAAGTTACATCCACCCGCTGACCATTCTTTCGACACTGCCGTCGGCGGGGGTAGGGGCACTGCTGGCGATATGGATGACCGGCGGGCAGTTCAGCCTGATCTCCCTACTGGGGCTGTTTCTGCTGATCGGCGTTGTGAAGAAAAACGCCATTATGATGATCGACCTTGCCTTGCAGCTGGAGCGCGATCAGGCGCTGCCGCCGCTGGAGGCGATCCGCCAAGCCTGCCTGCTGCGCCTGCGGCCGATCCTGATGACCACCTTGGCCGCAGTGCTCGGGGCCTTGCCGTTGTTGCTCAGCCGAGGTGATGGCGCAGAAATGCGCACGCCGTTGGGCGTTGCGATCATCGGTGGGCTGCTGCTCAGCCAGGTGCTCACGCTGTACACCACGCCCGTCGTTTACCTGTCTCTGGACCGCCTGCGCCATCGCTTCAATCGCTGGCGCGGCATCCGAACCGACGCTTCCCTGGAAACATCGCTATGACCACGTCTCACGCACCGTTCTCTTTGCGCCTGCCGGTTGCGGCGCTGGCGTTGGCGCTGCTCACCGCCTGCGCCGTCGGGCCTGATTACCGCCGCCCCGACGCCGCCGCCCCTGTGCAGTTCAAGGCTGCGCAGGGTTGGGTCGCTGCGGCGCCGGCCGACGATCAGGCCAAAGGCGACTGGTGGGCTGCCTACGGCGATGCCCAGCTCAACGCGCTGGTGGAGGAACTCAACCGTGGCAACCAGAGCATTGCCCAGTACGAGGCGCAATACCGCCAGGCCCAGGCAGCCGTGCGCGGCAGCCGTGGCGCGCTGTTTCCCAGCGTCTCCGCCAGTGCCGGGAAAACGCGCGCAGCCCAAGGCACTGGCAGCAGTGGGTCGAGCTTGTCCAATGCCAGCACCGGCATTCGCACTACCTACAACGCCCAGCTGGGCGTGAGCTGGGAGCCAGATCTCTGGGGCCGCCTGCGCCGAACACTGGAGGCCAACGAGGGCAACGCTCAGGCAAGCCTGGCCGACTGGGCCAACATTCGCCTGTCGATGCAGTCGCAGCTGGTGCAGAACTACTTGCAACTGCGCGTGCTCGATGCCGAGAAACGCCTGCTGCAGTCGACCGTCGATACCTATCAGCGCTCGTTGGAACTGACCACCAATCAGTACCAGGCAGGCATCTCAGGCCCCGATGCAGTGGCCCAGGCGCGAACCCAGCTCAAAAGCGCCCAAGCCGACCTGATCGACCTCACCTGGCAGCGCGCGCAGTATGAAAACGCAATTGCCGTACTGATGGGCAAGGCTCCGGCCGACTTCACGCTGGCCGAAACCGAGCAGGTGCCTGCCTTGCCGGTGATCCCGGTGGGCTTGCCCTCACAGCTACTGCAGCGCCGCCCTGACATCGCCGCGGCAGAGCGCGCGGTGATGAGCGCCAACGCGGGCATTGGCGTGGCCAAGGCAGCCTATTACCCCGACCTCACGCTGAGCGCCAGCGGTGGCTACAGCTCCAGCAGTTTCTCCAACTGGATTAGCCTGCCCAATCGATTCTGGTCAGTGGGCCCGAGCCTTGCGCTGACGCTGTTCGATGCCGGCCAGCGTAGCGCTGAAGTTGACCGCAGCGTCGCCGTCTACGACCAGACGGTGGCCCAGTACCGCCAGGCAGTGCTCGATGGGCTGCGCGAGGTCGAAGACTACATGGCGCAACTCAAAACCTATCAAGAAGAGGCCTTGGTGCGTCGGCAGGCGCTGGAAGCGGCCCGCGAGTCGCTGCGCCTGACCACCAACCAATACCGCGCCGGGCTGATCGGCTACCTTGACGTGGTCACCACCCAGGCCACAGCGCTGTCCAATGAGCGCAGCGTGCTTGCGCTCGACCAAAGCCAGTTGGTGGCCAGCGTCAACCTGATCGTGGCACTCGGAGGAGGGTGGCAGGCACCTTCGGCGCCTTAACCTGGCCGCCGCCTTCAATCGGCAGTGGGCCCCGCTTATACTGGCGGCCTTTAAAAACGAGGCGTGGCGCTGTGCTATCGGGCTTCATACTCACTCGCCACTGGCACGATACTCCGCAGGGCTGCGTCTTGGAGTATTGGTTGGCCACTGACCAGGGGCCGCTGTGCGTACGAACAGCGGCGCAGCAGCAAGTGGCGTTCGTTCCCACTGTGCAACACGCCAGGGCGCAGGCTTTGCTGGCCGAATTGCCCGGCCTGAGCTGGCGACCGCTGGCGCTGAAGGACTTTCGCCAGCGCCCTGTAGTGGGCCTTTACGCAGAGCAATACCAGCAGCTGCTGGCTGCTCGGGCCACCTTGCGCGCCAGCGCCGTGGACCTCTACGAGGCCGATATCCGCCCGCCTGATCGCTACCTGATGGAGCGTTTCATTACCGCGCCGGTGCGCGTAGCCGGGCAGGTGGAGGGAGCCGGCCGCCTGGCCAGCGTGCGCCTGCGCCCCCATGACCGCTATCGGCCCCGGCTGCGCATGGTATCGCTGGACATCGAGACCAGCGAGCGCGGCGAGCTCTATTGCATCGGCCTGCAGGGCTGCGGGCAACGCCAGGTGTTCATGCTGGGTGCGCCGGTTCGCGAGCCCGAGGCGCTAGGGTTCGACCTGGCCTGGCGCCCCACTCGCGCGGGGTTGATCGAGGCACTCAATGCCTGGCTCGCCGAGCACGACCCCGACGTGATCATCGGCTGGAATGTGGTGCAGTTCGATGTGCGGGTGCTATACGAGCAGGCCCGTCGCGAAGGCGTTCCCCTGCGTATGGGCCGCGATGGGCAGCCCTTGCGCTGGCGCGAGCATCCCGATGGCAACCACGGGTTCGCTGAGGTGGCTGGGCGCTGGCTGATCGATGGTATCGAAGCGCTGCGTTCGGCTACCTGGAGCTTCCCCTCGTTCAGCCTGGAATACGTGGCGCGCGAACTGCTGGGTGATGGCAAGGCCATCTCCACGCCGTACCAGCGCATGGATGAAATCAACCGTATGTTCGCCGAGGACCAGCCCGCCCTGGCCCGCTACAACCTGCAGGACTGCGAGTTGGTCACGCGGATCTTCGAGCGCACCGAGCTGTTGGCGTTCCTGCTCGAACGCGCGAGCGTCACTGGCCTGCCTGGGGATCGCAGCGGCGGCTCGGTGGCAGCGTTCACGCACCTGTACCTGCCGCCGATGCATAGGCAAGGGTTCGTGGCGCCGAATCAGGGTGAAAAGATGCCCCAGGCCAGCCCGGGCGGTTTTGTGATGGATTCGCGCCCTGGTCTCTACAGCTCGGTGTTGGTGCTGGACTACAAAAGCTTGTACCCGTCGATCATCCGCACCTTTTTAATCGACCCGGTGGGGCTGATCGAGGGCCTTCGTGAGCCGGAGCAGGCCGTGCCCGGTTTTCGCGATGCGTTGTTTTCACGTACTGCTCATTGCTTGCCGGCCATCGTCGAGCGCGTATGGCAAGGGCGCGAGGCGGCCAAGAAAGCAGGCAATGCGCCGCTCTCCCAGGCGCTGAAGATCATCATGAATGCGTTCTATGGCGTGCTCGGCTCCAGCGGTTGCCGTTTCTTCGATACGCGTTTGGCCAGTTCCATCACTTTGCGCGGTCACTGGATCATGGCCCAGACCCGGCAGTGGGTCGAAGCCCAAGGGTATGAAGTGATCTACGGCGACACCGACTCCACGTTCGTCTGGCTTGGAACAGAGGTGGCCCATCAACAGGCCTGCGACACGGGCCAAGCGCTGGCTCGTGACATCAATACCCTTTGGCAGCAGAAACTGGCCGACGAGTTCGGGCTCGATAGCGCGCTTGAGCTGCAGTTCGAGACGCATTACCAGCGATTTTTGATGCCGACTATCCGTGGCACAGAGGAGGGCAGCAAGAAGCGCTACGCCGGGCTTGTCGGTGGCACTGAAAGCAAGCTGGTGTTCAAGGGGCTGGAAACGGTGCGCAGCGACTGGTCGCCGCTGGCGCGGGAATTCCAGCAGGCGCTCTACGGCCGAGTGTTCAAGGGCGAGCCGTTTGAGCAGTGGGTACGGGATTACGTGGCGCGCACGCTGGCTGGGGAGTTGGATGACAAGCTGGTACTGCGCAAACGCCTGCGCCGCCCGCTGGCAGACTATCAACGCAATGTGCCGCCTCACGTGCGCGCCGCGCGGCTGGCCGACGAGGCTAACGCACGCCGGGGCCGCCCACTTCAGTACCAGCGCGGCGGCTGGATCGACTACGTCATCACCACGGCCGGCCCCGAGCCGCTGGAGGACCGACGCGCACCCCTAGACTACGGCCATTACCTGGAGCGCCAGCTAAGGCCCGTTGCCGAGGCCATTCTACCGTTCGTAGGGGTGCGCTTCGACGCGCTCATCGATGGCCAACTGGGGTTGTTCTGATCAAGGCAGTATCTTGACCGTGTGCACCGCTACCGTGTGATAGGGCACGCTGACGATGTCTCGGCCAGCCAGCTCAGGATCCTCAGCAATCAACTGGCGCACCTCTGCGAGCAACGCGGTGCGTTGATCGTCGGGCAACGCGGCGATGAAACTGATCGACCCGATCCGCCGCACGATCACGTCTTCCGGCGAGCCGGTATGGTTATGCTGCCAGTCTTTCTCGCTCAGCGGTGCATACTTGCCACCGAAATGCTGGTTGAGCACTTCGCGCCACTGCCCGCTGTAATAGCGCGGATAATCACCGGCATGGCGATTGACGATCGACGCCAACCGCTCTACCCAAGGCACCCGGGTGTCGCGCAAATTCCAAACCATGCCCAGGCGACCGCCCGGTTTCAGTACCCGGTGGATTTCGGTCAGCGCCTCGGGGTTGGCGAAAAGGTGAAAGGCCTGAGCGCACAGCACCACATCGACCTTGCCCGCAGGCAGGGGAATGGCTTCGGCCTGGCCTTCGAGCAAGCGCACTTCGGGGTGGCGGCGTGCGAACGAATAGCGCATGCGTGGCTCTGGCTCCACGGCGATAACATCGGCGCCCACCTCCAGCAATCGGCGGGTGAACTTGCCGGTACCCGAACCCAGATCGAGCACCGTCACCCCTGGGCGGATCTGCAAGTCGCGGCGTAGCCACTCGTTGACGGCGTCGGGGTAACCAGGGCGGCCTTTTTCATAGGTCTCAGACACCGCACCAAAACCTTTGAACAGCGGTGGTAGATGCAGCATTTCACGCAGGCTTTTCATATCAGCTCCCTCGCTCGGTGCATCTGGCGCGAACACGATGGGCCTTCACTGGCGCCAGAGGCCATACAGCAAAGCCTAGATCACGCCCGCAGATTCTGTTCGGTCAGGCGCTGGACGGCGAGGCGGCGGTAATCGGTGGGCGTCATGCCCTTGAGCTGCTGGAACCGGCGGTTGAAGTTGGACAGGTTGTTGAAACCTGATGCAAAGCAGATGTCGGTCACCGGCTTGTCCCCTTCGACCAGCAGCTCACAGGACTTGCTGATGCGCAGCCGGTTGACGAACTCGACGAAGCTGCGACCGGTTGCCTGTTTGAAGACCCGAGAGAAGTAGGTAGGTTTCATGTTCAAGTGGCCTGCAACTTCCTCGAGCGACAATTCTCGACCGTAGTGGCTGAAGATGTAGTCCACCGCGCGATTGGTCCGGTCGACGTGGATGTCGTCAGCCAGTGCCGAGGCGCTGGTGGCCGACAGCAGGTGATAGTCCTCAGTGCCGGCCAGCAGCTCCATGAGTATCAGGAACCAGCCCAGGCGGCTGCTTCGCTCGCTGTTCTCGATGCGGTGCATCAATGCTGTTGCTTCGGTAATCAGCGCGGGGTCGCGAAATTCGATGCCATACCGCGCACGCTCCAGCATTGGCGCGAGCGTGCGCAATTCGCTGAATACCTGGGTGGCGTGTTCGAACAGGTCATCGGTGAAGTTGACCAGCATGTCGCGCCGGCACACCTGTTCGCCCTCGGCCAGCTGGCTGATCCAGTTGTGCGGGAGGTTGGGGCCGGTAAGAAAGAGACTGCCGGGGTGGAAGTTGCCGATGTAATCGCCGATGAATACTTTGCCAGCACTGGCCACGATCAGGTGCAGTTCGTATTCCTTATGGAAGTGCCACCGCACCAAGGGGCTCGGAAAACCATGTTGGCGATAAATGATGGACATGCCCCCGTGGTCATCCATCAACTCATAGGAAGGCTCTGTGATGCGTGAGTTTCTACTCATGGCGTGCCTGTTGTTGTCGGCGTTCTGCCCTGAGCATAAGCGGGGGCCACGCGGCTGCACAAGCCCGCGCAGTGGCCCTCATCAAGTGTGGTTAGCGCGCTGTACGCCCGAAGGCGTAGGCCTGTGCACTTTGCTGCAGGTGGTCGCGAGCGTCCTCTACCAGGCGGACAGCCTCGCGCATCTGTTCATTGGCGCGGGTGTCCACGCCCTGGTCCCGGTGACGCAGCCCGGCGATCAGCGTATCGACCAAGGTGAACGCCGACCATAGGCCGCTGCCTTTGGCCTTGGGCCCTACAGGTGCGAACAAGGTTTTGCCCGTGGCCCGAGCCACGGGCGCTGCGGGGGAGTCGGTGATGCTGATCACCTGCGCACCCTGGCGCGCTACCAGCGTGGCCAGCGCTTCGACCTCGGGGTGATACGGCGGCAGGCTGAACATGAGCACCACATCCTGCTCGCCGGCATGCAAGAGACGGCTGACGGCCGGCTCCAGCCCTGATGCCAACGTCACGGTCTGGCAACTGCGGTTGAGTGTGTCCAGCTGTGCGGCCGTGAGGTGCACCAGCGAACAGCACTGCGCCGCCCCTACCACATACACTTCCCGGGCCCCGGCCAGCGCGTGGAGCACTTCGTCCAGCATCGGTGTGGAGTTGTGCCTACGGATCAGCGCCAACTCACCGTGGGCTAGGTTGAGCTGGTGCTCGAAGGAGAAGACTTCCGGCGCCTGCGAGGCTGCAGGTGCCTGAGGTGAAATCACCGCCAGCAGGTGATTGATCAATGCATTGCGCAGGCCAGTAAAGCCATTCATGCCCATCTTGTTGCCCAGCCGGTTGACGGCTGCCGGCGATGTTCCACTTTCCCGCCCGATCTCACTGATGCTCAACATGGCGGCACGTAGCGGATTACGCAGAATGAAATCTGCCACTTTTCGCTGCGCGGGCTTGAGCGTTTCGAGGGTGTCCGTGAGTTTGCGCATCACGGGTGTTTCAAATAGGGGGATCCCCGCCGTGTCCTTCATAGTCGAACGCTCCTGCGATAAGGTCATGCGAAATGGCATGGCTATGCTGCACACGCAGGAGTGTAGTTGCAGTTGCAACCAGTTCCAACCTCAAGATTTTGACGGTCGTATCTGTGACGTTTTGTTCAGGCGCGCTGAATTGCGCCGTCAGGCGAGCATGGCGTGCACGCGATCACGTAACTGGTCGATGGAAAAAGGTTTGCAGATCAGCTCGGCCCCCTCGGGAACGTCAAGCCCTGGGTACCCGCTTGCCACCAGCACCGGTAGGCCCGGCCTCAAGGCGCGCGCCTGGCCTGCCAACGCAAGGCCGTCGCGTTGTTGGGCATCACCCAGCCCCACATCGGTCACCATCAACGCCAGCGCTTGGTCTAGATTCTGCAATACAGCCATGGCGCCTTCCCAATCCTTGGCTTCCACAATCTTGAACCCTTGCTCCTCAAGCACGTCGACCATCAACATCCGCACGATCGCGTCATCTTCGACCAACAGCAGGGTGGGGGTAATTGCAACGTCGGGCATGGAGTGATAGATCCAGGTGAGGAAGATGAAATACAGCCGAGTTGGTGCAGCAGCGGTGACGCAAGTTCCGCATTTCCTACAATTATTGCGGAATTGTCCGATTGACGCGCGGTGAAATAGCAGTTGTAAGCGATATCCTACGTCAAATCAGTGGGATGGATAGGACTTTTCATCGGCTCATATAGGAAAATGCCTCCCTGGTCGTCAGATTTACGGCAGAATCTGCGCTCTCGTCTTTGACACAGGCTATGGACATGCCCCGTTCCCATTCCATCGATGAACAAGGCTTTCGCAAACTGCTCGCCCGTAATGTCAGCCTGCCGTTGGGCGTAGGGCTGCTGAGTGTGATTGTGTTCGGCCTGATGCTGCATTATCTGCTGTCGGTGATCGGCTGGGTCGACCACACCGACCGGGTGATCAACAACGCCAATGAAACCATGCGCCTGTCCGTGGACATGGAAACCGGCATGCGAGGTTTCCTGTTGACTGGAGAGGAGCGTTTTCTAGACCCCTATTCGGTAGCCAAGCCTCGCGTAATTGCACAGTTGCATAGCCTGAAGGACATGGTGGGTGACAATGGAGAGCAGGTCGACCGCCTGACTCGAATCATCGCCCTGCAAGAAGAATGGATGCGTATCGCCGACGAGATCATCACCCTGCGCCGCCAGCAGGGCGACTATGTCAAACCGGTGAGTGCCGGGCGAGGCAAGCGCCTGACCGATGCGATCCGCGATGAGTTCGATAACCTGATCAACATGGAGCAGCAGCTGCGGGTAGGGCGCAGTGAAGAGGTGACTCGCACCACCTATATATCTGTCACGCTGTATCTGTTCTTCATCATCGGGCTCAGTGCATTGCTGGCTTACCTGGGCCGCCGTGACCTGGTCAACCTCTCTCACCAGTATGGGGAGAACCTCGATGCGCAGGTGCGCAGTGCAGAGCGTCTCGAGCATCAAGGTTGGCTGCGTAATGGCCAAAGCCAATTGGCGCAGGCAATGTTGGGCCAGCTCACCGTGCAGGCGGTGGGCAACAACGTGCTGGATTTCTTCGGGCAGTTTCTCGGTGCCGCCGTGTCGGCAGTGTACGTGCGCGACGATCAGGGAAACCTGCGCCGTGTCGCGAACCTGGGGTTTTCGGCCGAGCAGGCTAACCGGGAGCAACTGATACGCGCAGGCGAAGGCGTGGCGGGGCTCGCGGCTGCCACCGGCAAGGTGCAGCGGCTGGACAACCTGCCGCAGGACTATTTCACCAAGATATCTTCAGCGTTGGGTGAAGGGTTGCCCCACAGTGTTGCGATCGTGCCTGCACGCAATGACGGGCAGGTCAACGGCGTAGTCGAGCTGGGCTTCCTGCGCCCGTTGAGCGAGCGCGACATGGAGTTTCTGGACCGGGTCAGCGACAACATCGGCAACTCCCTCGAAGCGGCTCGTTATCGCCAGCGATTGCAGGAAGTGTTGGCCGAAACCCAGCAGCTCAACGAAGAGCTGCAAGTGCAACAGGAAGAGCTCAAGACCGCGAACGAGGAACTCGAGGAGCAGTCGCGGGTGCTCAAAGAATCCCAAGCGTATCTCGAAACCCAGCAGGCAGAGCTTGAACAAACCAACGAGCAACTGGCCGAGCGTACCGATGCGCTTTCCCGGCAGCGGGATGAGCTGGCCGCCGCTCAGCAAGAGTTGGGCTACCGCGCCGATGAGCTCCAGCGTTCCAGCCGCTATAAATCCGAGTTCCTGGCCAACATGTCCCATGAGCTGCGCACCCCGCTCAACAGCTCGCTGATACTGTCCAAGCTGCTCTCGGACAACCCGCTGGGTAACCTCACCGCCGACCAGGTCAAATACGCAGAGTCGATCTATTCCTCAGGCAACGACCTGCTCAGCCTGATCAACGACATTCTCGACATCTCCAAGGTGGAGGCCGGCAAACTGGATGTGCGCCCTGAGAGCTTGTCGGTGATGCGCCTGGCCGACAGCCTGCGCATGACCTTCCAGCCGTTGGCAGGTGACAAGGGCCTTACCTTCGATATCACGGTCGCTGCGTCGACCCCAGCAACGATGTTCAGCGACCGGCAGCGAGTGGAGCAGATTCTCAAGAACCTGCTGTCCAACGCGGTCAAGTTCACCGATGCCGGTACGGTGAGCCTATCGATCAGCGCCCACGTCGGGAACTGCATTGCCTTTGCCGTGCGCGACTCGGGGATCGGCATTGCCGCCGATCAGCAGCAGGCGATCTTCGAAGCATTTCGCCAAGCCGATGGCACCACCAGCCGGCGCTATGGTGGCACGGGCCTGGGCCTGTCGATTTCCCGCGATTTGGCCACCTTGCTCGGTGGCCATATCAGCGTGAGCAGCACGCTGGGGCAGGGCAGCGTGTTCACGCTGGTATTGCCGGAGCGTTACGAAGCCAATGTCGAGGCACTGCCGGCGCCGATAATAACGGCCGCCGGCCAGGCGCACCCGGCCCCTGCGCCGGTGGTTCAGCCCAGCGCAGCTGAACCCGGCGCGCGTGCCGCACTGGCCGAGCCGATCCCACGCTTCGCCGATGACCGTGACCTGCCAGCTGAAGAACGCCGTTGCATCCTGGTGGTCGAGGACGAGCCCAGCTTCGCCCGCATTCTCTATGACCTGGCGCACGAGCTGGGCTACCGCTGCCTGGTTGCCCACGCAGCTGACGAAGGTTTCGACCTGGCGGTGCAGCAGCGCCCGGACGCCGTGCTGCTGGACATGCGCCTGCCAGACCATTCCGGCCTGACTGTGCTGCAAAGGCTCAAGGAGAACGCTGACACCCGTCACATCCCGGTCCATGTGATTTCCGTGGAAGATCGTGTCGAGGCTGCCATGCACATGGGCGCGGTCGGGTATGCGGTCAAGCCCACTACCCGCGAGGAGCTCAAGGGCGTGTTCGGGCGCCTGGAGGCCAAGCTGACGCAAAAGCTCAAGCGCATTCTGTTGGTCGAGGATGACGACCTGCAGCGAGACAGCATTGCCCTGCTGATCGGCGACGAGGATGTCGAGATCACCGCTGTCGGGTTCGCGCAGGAAGCGCTGGACCTGCTGCGAGCCAACGTCTACGACTGCATGATCATTGACCTGAAGCTGCCTGACATGCTCGGTGGCGAGCTGCTCAAGCGCATGAGCACCGAGGACATCCGTGCCTTTCCGCCAGTGATCGTCTACACCGGCCGCAACCTGACCCGCGAGGAAGAGGCCGAACTTCTGAAGTACTCGCGCTCGATCATTATCAAGGGCGCCCGTTCCCCCGAGCGCTTGCTCGACGAGGTGACACTGTTTTTGCACAAAGTCGAAGCGCAGCTGTCAGATGACCGGCAGAAGATGCTCAAGACAGCGCGCAGCCGCGACAAGGTGTTCGAAGGCCGCAAGATCCTTGTGGTCGACGACGATGTGCGCAACATCTTCGCCCTCACCAGCGCTCTGGAACACAAGGGCGCGGTGGTGGAGGTCGGGCGCAACGGCCTGGAAGCGATCGACCGCCTCAACGCGGTGGGCGATATCGACCTGGTGTTGATGGACGTAATGATGCCGGAGATGGATGGTTTCGAGGCGACTCGCGAGATCCGCAAAGATCCGCGGTTCCGCAAACTGCCGATCATCGCCGTGACCGCCAAGGCGATGAAGGATGACCAGGAGCGCTGCCTCAACGCCGGCGCCAATGATTACCTTGCCAAACCGATCGAGCTGGACCGATTGTTCTCGCTGATTCGTGTGTGGTTGCCACAAATGGAGCGTATCTGATTGTCGAACGAGCAGGCCCCTGTACCGGAACGCAACAGCGATATCGAAATCCGGTTGTTGATCGAGGCGATCTACCTCAAGTACAGCTACGATTTTCGCGATTACTCCGGCGCATCGATCAAGCGCCGGGTTGCTCACGCGCTGCGTCAGTTCGATTGCCGCAGTATCTCGGCCCTGCAGGAGCGGGTGCTGTACGAGCCTGGGGTGTTCCTGGAGCTGCTGCAGTACCTGACGATTCCAGTCAGCGAGATGTTCCGCGACCCGGAGCATTTTCTGGTGCTGCGCCGTGACGTGGTGCCACTGCTCAAGACTTACCCCTCGCTCAAACTGTGGGTGGCAGGGTGCAGCACCGGCGAGGAGGTCTACTCTATGGCCATCATGCTGCACGAGGAGGGGCTGCTAGACCGCACCCTGATCTACGCCACCGACATCAACCCGACCTCGCTGGAGCGGGCGCGGCAAGGTATCTATCTGCTCAAGCACATGGAGGAATGGGCAGAGAGCTACCGACGGGCTGGCGGTCGTGGCCAGTTGAGCGACTACTATACCGCCGCCTATGATCGCGCCATCATCGACAGCCGGTTACGCAGCAATGTGACCTTCGCCGATCACAGCCTGGCCACCGACAGCGTGTTCTCCGAAACCCAGTTGATCAGCTGCCGCAACGTCCTTATCTACTTCAACAAGCCTCTGCAGAACCGGGCGTTCGGCCTGTTTCATGAGTCGCTCTGCCGCCGTGGCTTTTTGATGCTCGGCAGCCGCGAAACCCTGGACATGTCGGCCTACAGCGAGCGGTTCGAAACCCTGGCCAAGCCTGAGCGGATCTATCGCAAGCTATGAGCCGATACCGGGCAGTGGTAGTAGGGGCGTCCGCAGGTGGCGTAGAGGCATTATTGGCACTTTTTGGCCGGCTGCCGGTCGACTATGCGCTGCCGATCGTCACGGTGCTGCATTTGCCAGACGCTCGGCATAGCCACTTGGCTGAAGTGTTCGAGCGAAGGCTGTGCAGGCCGGTCAAGGAGGCTTGTGACAAGGCACAGGTCGAACCGGGCGTGATCTATTTCGCAGGGCCTAGCTATCACCTTTCGGTGGAGCAGGATGAGACATTTTCGTTGAGCCAGGAGGAGCGTGTTCACTATTCACGCCCTTCGATCGACGTGTTGTTCGAGTCAGCCGCCGACGCCTGGGGTGCTGCCCTGGCTGGTGTGCTGCTGACCGGCGCCAATGAAGACGGCGCCCGGGGGCTTGCCGAGATTGCCCGCAACGGTGGCCTGACACTGGTGCAGGACCCCGCCGAGGCGCGGGTTTCGGTGATGCCGGAAGCGGCGCTGAAGTTGATTCGCCCTGATTATCTTTTGCCCATTGTGGGCCTGGCTGAGGTATTGGCCGAACTGGGACCGGGAACATGCAAAGCGCAATCCAAGCCAAACTGCTGATCGTCGACGACCTGCCTGAAAACCTGCTGGCGCTGGAGGCATTGATTCGCCAGGACGATCGCCAGGTCTTCCAGGCCCGTTGCGCCGACGAGGCGCTTTCGCTGCTGTTGCAGCACGAGTTCGCACTGGCCATTCTTGACGTGCAGATGCCCGGCATGAATGGTTTCGAGCTGGCGGAGCTGATGCGCGGCACGGAAAAGACCAAGCATATCCCTATCGTGTTCGTCAGCGCGGCCGGCCGCGAGCTCAACTATGCCTTCCATGGCTATGAGAGCGGCGCCGTGGACTTTCTGCAAAAACCGCTCGACACCTTGGCGGTCAAGAGCAAAGTGGCGGTGTTCGTCGACCTATACCGTCAGCGCAAGACGCTCAACGAGCAGCTCGAAGCACTGGAGCGCAGCCGTCAGGAGCAGGAAATTCTCGTGCGCCGCTTGCAGGTGGCTCAGGCCGAGCTTGAGCACGCCATACGCATGCGGGATGACTTCATGTCCATCGTTTCACATGAAGTGCGCACCCCACTCAATGGTTTGATCCTGGAAACTCAGTTGCGCAAGCTGCACTTGGCCAAGGGCAATGCCGAAGCGTTCACGCTCGACAAGATGCAGGCGATGGTGGCGCGCGATGAGCGGCAGATCCAGAGCCTGATCCGCCTGATCGAGGACATGCTGGATGTCTCACGTATCCGCACTGGCAAATTGACGATTCGCCCCGCACCGTTCGACCTGGGCCAGATGGTGGGTAATGCCGTGGAGCGATTCATGCAACAGGCACAGGCCAACGGTAACCCTGTGACCTTTGAGTGCAGCGCACCGTTAGTTGGCGAGTGGGACGAATTTCGCGTCGAGCAAGTGGTGGCGAACCTGCTGACCAACGCCCTGCGTTACGGTGGCAAGGGCGCTATCGAGGTCGCAGTGCGCCAAGACGGCGAATGGGCGCGAGTGGACGTGCGCGATTACGGCATCGGCATAAGCGAAGCTGATCAGGCACGCATCTTTCAGCAGTTCGAACGGGTATCATCACGCCACAGCGTGGCAGGGCTGGGATTAGGCCTGTTCATTTCCGAGCAGATCGTCAGCGCCCATGGCGGGCGTATCGAAGTCAAGAGCGCGCCAGGGGAAGGCGCGCTGTTCAGCGTGCTGCTGCCGCTGACGCGCAACCTCTGACAACGCTCATGGTCACATGGGCAGCACCGTAGACAGACATAGGCAACACCCCATGAGTGGAGATGCACAAGACGTGGTACTGGTAGTGGAGGATGAACCCGTGATCCTGCGGGTTCTGGCCGACTACCTGATGGGCGAGGGCTACCACGTGCTTCAGGCCGAAAACGGCACTAAGGCGTTCGAAATCCTCGCCAGCAAGCCGCACCTGGACCTGATGGTCACCGATTTTCGCTTGCCTGGCGGCATTTCCGGAGTGGACATCGCCGAGCCTGCTGTCAAGCTGCGGCCTGACTTGAAGGTGGTGTTCATCAGCGGCTACCCAGCCGAGATTCTCGACTGCGACCACCCGATCGCGCATCGGGCGCCGATCCTGGCAAAGCCGTTCGACCTCGATGAACTGCAGCGGGTGATTCGCAAGGAACTGGCCTGAACCGGGCGCCGGCGGGGCGCCTATAGCCCCTCCATCAACGCCTTTGGCACATCGTGCCGTGCCAGCAGCTGACATTGCTGGCTTTCAGGGTCGAAGACGATGAATGCCTGGTCTTTGGCGAGCGCTTGGCGCACGCGCAGCACCCGGGTGGGCAGGGGTGTCTCGTCGCCGTTGTCGGTTCCGTCACGGGTGACGAAGTCTTCGATCAGGCGGGTGAGCGTATCAGGTTCGAGTGCATCGAATGGAATGATCATGGGCGCGAGTGTACTGCGCCCATGCCATCACCGTCACTTGTTGATCAAGGTATCCACCGGCGGCACCCGGGTGTCACTTTCCATCTGCGTATCATGCTCCAACTGCTTGCTGAAGTTCTTCAGCGAAGCATTGGCCGGCTGTGCATCGCTGTCGAACACCGGCGGGCTGAGCAGGTAGGCGGTCAGCAGCCGCGACAATGCATTAAGGCTATCGATGTGGGTACGCTCGTAGCCATGGGTGGCATCGCAGCCGAAAGCAACCAGTGCCGTACGGATATCGTGCCCGGCGGTCACCGCTGAATGGGCATCACTGTAGTAGTAGCGGAACAGGTCACGCCGCAGCGGCAAGTCATGGGCCTGGCCAAGTTTGAGCAGGTGCCGTGACAGGTGATAGTCGTAAGGGCCGCTGGAGTCCTGCATGGCCACGCTTACCGCGTGCTCGCTCGAATGCTGGCCTGGTGCGACCGGGGCAATGTCGATCCCGACGAACTCGCTCACATCCCACGGCAGCGCCGAGGCAGCCCCCGAGCCGGTTTCTTCGGTGATGGTGAACAGCGGATGGCAGTCGATCACAGGTTCCTGACCGCTCTCGACGACCGCTTTGAGCGCCGCCAACAGCGCCGCCACGCCGGCCTTGTCGTCCAGGTGGCGGGCACTGATATGGCCACTTTCGGTGAATTCGGGCAGGGGGTCGAACGCCACGAAGTCACCGACATTGACGCCCAGGCTCTCACAATCGGCGCGCGTTGTGCAGTAAGCATCCAAGCGCAGTTCGACGTGATCCCAGCTCACAGGCATCTGGTCGATGGCAGTATTGAAGGCGTGCCCGCTGGCCATGAGCGGCAGCACGCTGCCGCGAATCACGCCGGTGTCGGTGAACACGCTGACCCGGCTGCCTTCGGCGAAGCGGCTGGACCAATGGCCCACTGGCGCCAGCCCCAGGCGGCCGTTGTCTTGAATCACCCGCACTGAGGCACCGATGGTGTCCAGGTGCGTGGCGACGGCCCTGTCAGGTGAACTCTTGCGGCCCTTGAGCGTGGCACGGATAGTGCCACGGCGGGTCAGCTCGAACGGAATGCCCAGCTCGTCCAGCCGCTCGGCCACATACCGTACGATGGTGTCGGTGAAGCCGGTAGGGCTGGGGATGGCGAGCATCTCCAGGAGTACCTTTTGCAGGTACTGGGTATCGGGTTGGGGTAATGCTTGGCTCATGATGCCTCCCAAGCGGATCACCGCACCGGTTGAATGTGCGGGAACAGCAAGTCGATGAATTTCTCGGCGGTGGGCTGCGGCTCATGGTTGGCCAGGCCCACGCGCTCGTTGGCTTCGATGAAGACGTAGTCAGGTTGATCCGCGGCTGGCACCAGAAAATCCAGGCCTACCACGGGAATGTCGAGCGCCCGCGCCGCGCGTACGGCGGCCTCGGCCAGCACCGGGTGCAGCACCGCCGTGACGTCTTCAAGGTGCCCCCCGGTGTGCAGGTTCGCGGTCTTGCGCACCGGCAGGACCTGACCACGGGGTAGCACGGTGTCATAGTCGAAACCCGCCAGCTGAACGGTGCGCTCGGTCTCGCGGTCCAGCGGAATGCGGCTCTCGCCTGAAGTGGCGGCCTGGCGGCGGCGGCTCTGGGCTTCGATCAGCTCCATGACCGTTCGCTGCCCATCACCGACCACCTGTGCCGGCCTACGGATCGCCGCGGCAACCACTTCGAAACCGATGACGACGACGCGCAGGTCATGGCCTTCGTGAAAACTCTCAAGAAGCACGCGGCTGTCGAACTGCCGCGCTTGTTCAACGGCGTGCTGCATGTCGTCGAAATTGCGCAGGTCCACCGCCACGCCTTTGCCTTGCTCGCCGTCCAGCGGCTTGACCACTACGCGCTGGTGTTCGTCCAGAAAGTCCTGGTTGTCGTCGGCGCTGCCGGCCAATTGCTGCGCCGGCAGCCTCACGCCTTCTGCGGCCAGCACCTTGTGGGTCAGGCTCTTGTCCTGGCACAGCGCAACGCTGATGGCACTGGTCAGATCAGACAGCGACTCGCGGCAGCGCACGCGGCGGCCGCCGTGGCTGAGGCTGAACAGCCCGGCCTCGGCGTCGATTTCCTGCACCTCGATGCCGCGGCGATAAGCCTCGTCGATGATGATCCGTGCGTAGGGGTTGAAGTCCCCGGCAGGGCCGGGGCCCATGAACAGGCGTTGGTTGATCGCGTTACGGCACTTGACCGCAAAGGTCGCCAGATTCCTGAAGCCCAGCTTGGCGTAGAGGTTCTTGGCCAGCCGGTTGTCATGCATCACCGACAGGTCCAGAAACGCCAGGCCTCGGCTCATGAAATGCTCGACCAGGTGGCGCACCAATACTTCGCCCACGCCCGGGCGAGTGCAGCGGGGGTCCACTGCCAGGCACCAAAGGCTGCTGCCGTGATCAGGATCGTCGAACGCCTTGGCGTGGTTCAGGCCCATTACACTGCCGATCACGGCGCCGCTGTCCTCGTCCTCGGCCAGCCAGTAAACCGGGCCGCCCTGATGCCGTGGCGTCAGGCGCTTGGGGTTGACTGGCAACATGCGCCGCTTCAGGTAAAGGCGGTTGATCGCTTCCCAATCAGCCTCAGTGTGCGCCCTGCGAATGCGAAAGCCGCGGAACACACGTTGCGCTGGGCGATAGTCACTGAACCACAGGCGCAAGGTGTCAGAGGGGTCCAGAAACAACTGCTGCGGCGCATGGGCCAGCACTTGCTGGGGCGCTGCGACGTAGAGCGCGATATCTCGCTCGCCAGCGGTTTCACTGAGCAAGTCATCGGCCAGTGCCTGCGCCGAAGGGTAGGTATGGCCGATCAGCAGCCGGCCCCAACCGCAATGCAATGGCTGGCGCGCGCAGTCGTCGCCGGGTTGGCCGTCTTCGGCCAAGCGTGCCTGTAGCCGTTCATAGGAAGGCGACTGGCCGCGCAGCAGGCGCTGGTTGAGGGCATTGGTTTGGGCTTTCATCGATTACAGCCCCTGCTCGTTGAGCCAAAGGTTCAAGGCGGCCAGCTGCCACAACTTCGAACCGCGAAGCGGAGTAATCTGATCCTGCGGATTGCTCAGCAAGCGGTCGAGCATTGCGGAGTCGAACAGGCCGCGGTCATGGCCTTTGTCCAGCAGCAGGTCGCGTACCCAGCCCAACGTTGCCCCTTCCAGGTGCTTGAGCCCTGGTACGGGAAAATAGCCCTTCTTGCGATCGATGACCTCGCTCGGGATAACCCGGCGGGCCGCTTCCTTGAGGACCTGCTTGCCGCCGTCGGGCAATTTGAAGCGAGCCGGCACGCGTGCCGAAAGCTCGACCAAGCGGTAGTCGAGAAACGGCGTGCGGGCTTCAAGGCCCCAGGCCATCGTCATGTTGTCTACGCGTTTGACTGGGTCATCTACCAACATCACCGTGCTGTCCAGGCGAAGCGCCTTGTCAACGGCTGCCTCTGCGCCCGGCATTGCGAAATGCTGCCGAACGAAGTCGCCTGCGGCGTCCTCGGCCACCCGCCATTTCGGCTGCACGGTGGCGGCGTATTCGGCGTAATCCCGGTCGAAGAATGCCGCGCGGTAGGCTGCGTAAGGATCAGCCGCGCCGTCGACCTGCGGGTACCAGTGATAGCCGGCGAAGAGCTCATCGGCGCCTTGGCCGCTCTGTACCACCTTGCAATGCTTGCTGACCTCTCTAGATAGCAAGTAGAAGGCGATGCAATCGTGGCTGACCATCGGCTCGCTCATGGCGCGAAAGGCCGCTGGCAGCTGTTCGAGCACTTCATGCTCACCAATACGCAATTGGTGATGGTGTGTGCCGTAGTGCTTGGCGATCAGGTCCGAATACTGAAACTCGTCGCCGCGCTCGCCGCCGGCATCTTCGAAACCGATGGAGAACGTCGACAGGTTCTCGACTCCGGCCTCGCGCAGCAGGCCCACTAACAAGCTGGAGTCCACGCCCCCCGAGAGCAGCACGCCCACGTCAACCGCTGCACGCTGGCGAATGGCAACCGCCTCGCGAGTGCCTTCGAGCACTCGGTCGATCCAGTCGTTCAGGTTCAGGTTGCGTTCGTCTTCGGCGGGGCCGTAGGGCAGCGTCCACCAGACTTTCTCTTCGGTATTGCCATTGGCGTCTATACGCATCCAGGTCGCCGGCGGCAGCTTCTGCACGTTGGCCAGGATGGTCCGCGGCGCTGGCACTACGGCATGGAAGTTCAAGTAATGGTTCAGTGCAATGGGGTCGAGCATCGGGTCAATGTCGCCGCCCTTGAGCAGTGCCGGAAGGGCAGAAGCAAATCGCAGCCGCTGGCCATTGCGTGAAAGATACAGCGGCTTGACGCCCAGCCGATCCCGGGCGAGGAACAGCCGCTTGCTGTCACGCTCCCAGACGGCAAAGGCAAACATGCCATTGAGCTTTGGCAACAATGCCTCGCCCCAGGCGTGGTAGCCCTTGAGCAGCACTTCAGTATCGCCGCCGGAGTGAAATCGATAGCCCAGCGCTTCAAGCTCTGCGCGCAATTCGGGGTAGTTGTAGATGGCGCCGTTGAAGGCCAGGGCCAGGCCCAAGTCGGCATCGGTCATCGGCTGTGCCGAGCCATCGGAAAGGTCCATGATCTTGAGCCTGCGATGGCCCAGAGCGATCGGCCCTTGGCTGTGAAATCCCCACGCATCAGGGCCGCGAGGCGCCAGATGATGGGTAATGCGTTCGATAGCCGCTAGGTTCGCAGGCTGATCGTTGAAAGTCAGTTCACCACTAATTCCGCACATATTTCCTTACCGGTGTTGCCGTTGGGGAGTGTAAGGAACTGACCGGGTGAGGCTTTAATGGTTTTATATCTAAAAGTTATAAGCCGCAGGTTGTCCACTGGCCGTCATCGCTAAAAAATTGGACACAAGTTCTATAGCGCTCCCATTCGTAAAGGTCTAAATTGCCTTAATCAACGCAACCTACTGACTTTCATGGTTTTTTATTTTTATTGCTGGTGAAAATTTTGATTCGTTGTCTCATTCTTGTGGCCGATTCAGCTAGCATCCGGGTTTCATTCATCAGATATAGGATCCATGTGTGAACAGCTTGCCCGCATTGGCTCGATCTCTGATTCCGCATCTGGATGCGTTCTGCGATGGCGCCGGCTACCACTACTGGAGCTTCTACCGAGTCACGGCGGCGGGCGCTGCCTACCACAGTAGTTTGCCGGAACGGTGGCATGCGTGGGCGCGTGCCCATGCAGAATACCTCTATGCGCCAGTTCGTGGGGCGGCTTTGCAGCCCATGACGCCGGTACTCTGGAATCGGTCGAGCCTGGAACGCCTGGCGACCATGCCCGTTACCGACTTGGGTGAGGAGGCGTTCGACGGCCTTAGCCTTATCCTCGTCGACAGCGAGCACCATTACAGTGTCTTCAGCGTCATACGAACTGGCGTAGGGCATGATCACGCACTGATGGATTCGCAGCATGGCCAATTGGCCTGGCTTGCGGGCGTGCTACATCATCATTTGTGCGAGGAGTCGCCGGCAACGCCTCTGGAGACCCCATCGATAGTGCTCACTGGCCGGCAGAGGGATGTCTTGCGGTTGCTGGTGCAGGGGGCGAGCCCTCAGCAAGCGGCCGGTGAGCTAGGCGTTACACTGCGCACCATTCGCTTTCATCAGCAGCAGATCCTTGAGCGCATGGACGCTCGCACGCTCGCTGTAGCGGCCTTCAAGGCCGGTATCATGGGCCTGGTCTAGCTTTCTTGAGCGCCCTGAGCGCAAACCGCTGCGGGTGGCATGCCTCAGCTACCTCACGCGGCACCGGCAAGGGTTCACCGCACACCCAGGCAGCCAGCAGCTCACCACTGAGCGGCGCGGTGATCAACCCGCGCGAGCCGTGCCCACTATTGATGAACAACCCAGATGCCCAAGGGCAGGGTGCAGTCATGGGCAGCCGGGCGTTGCGGGCTAGCCCCTCGTAGCACACATCGAAAGCTTCCCGATTGGCGATGGGGCCGACCACCGGCAGATAGTCCGGGGTCGTGCAGCGCAGCCCAACCCGGCCTTCCAGTTGGCCTGGGCCCTGCGGCCACTGCTGAGCCAAGCCTGGTGCAAGCTCGCGCAGGCGTAGCAGGTTGCCCTGGTGCTCCTGCTCACTGGGGGTGAGGTCGGTGCGCTCGAAATCGAAGCTGGCGCCCAGGGTGTGCTCCCCGTCACGCCCCGGGGCCAGGTAGCCATCGGCGCACACGACGGTACGCAACGAGGCGCTGGCACCGTTGACCGGCAGGCGGGTGATCTGCCCGCGGATGGGTTTGAGCGGCAGGCCGGTAAGCCGTGCGGCGTCTTCTGCATTGGCCAGCACGGCAATCGGCGCCTGGGCCAGGCGCCTATCGTTATCAAAAGCGCACCACAACCCGTGTTCACGCTCCAGGCGTAGCACGTCATTGTGGGGGGCAAGCGTAATCCCAGGATGGGCCGCCAGCCACTGGCACAGGGCTGGCGGATGCACCCAGCCTGCATCTGGGTAGAACAGCCCTCCCTGTGGCACCTCAACGCCCGCCACCTCAGTTGCTTGGTCACGGCTGAGCGACTGCAACAGGCTGGTGTCGAAAACGTCGGTCAGCCGCGCCTGACGCTTGGCTTCGGCGTCGTCATAAGCCAGCTGCAGCACGCCGCAACGTTGCCAGGCACTGCCGGCCTGCAAGTTTTCAAGCAAGCGCCGGGTGTAACCGAAGCCGCTGAGGATCAGCTTCGACAAGGCGGTGCCGTGCGCAGAAAGCTTCAGATACAACACCCCCTGGGGGTTGCCGGAGGCGGCAGTGGCGAGTGCCGCCTGCCGTTCGAGCAGGGTCACCCGCCAGCCGCGCGCGGCAAGGCTGGCGGCAGTGGCACAACCGGCAAGCCCTGCGCCTACCACCAGCGCATGGCGCTCGCCCTGATGCACTGGGGGGCGGTCGAACCAAGGGGGCGGTGCATTTTCAAGCGGTGACGCGCCCTCATACACCCCCCGCATGATCTCGCGCTTGCGGCCGTAGCCCGGCACACGCACCATGGCGAAACCTTCGGCCATCAGCCCACGGCGCACGACGCCTGCAGCAGTGAATGTACCGAGTGTGGCACCCGGGGCCGATAGCCTGGCAAGCTCTGCGAACAGAGCGGGCGTCCACATATCCGGGTTTTTCGCCGGGGCGAAGCCGTCGAGAAACCAGGCGTGCACCTGGGCATCGAGCAGCGGCAATTGCGTTTGGACATCCCCTACCAGCAAGGTCAGGGTCACTCGGCCACCTGCCAGGCGCAGTTGCTGAAAGCCCGGCTCGATCACCCGGTACTGTGCCAGCAGTGCCTGCCCCCAGGGCGCCAACGTGGGCCAAAGTGCGATGGCCCGCGCCAGGTCAACACGGCTCAGCGGAAACTTCTCCACACTGATGAAGTGCAGCCGAGCATCCTGCGGCGCGTGCGCCTCGAACAGCTCCCAGGCGCAGAGAAAATTGAGGCCGGTGCCAAAGCCGGTCTCGCCGATCACGAAGCACTCACCGCCTGCCAGCGCTTCGAAACGCGGCACCAGGCGGTTCTGCCCGATGAAGTTGTGCAGGGTCTCCTCAAGCCCAGACTCCTTGGAGAAATACACATCATCGAAGGCCTGCGACAGGGGCAGGCCGTTTTCATCCCAGTGGATGCGGGCGTGGTTCATGAAAAGCTCGGAGGCAAGGGGCTAGAGACGCAGTATTTTGCCAGAGATGCAGGTCCAGATACTGCAATGATCGACAAGGAGTAACTCATGTTCGAATCCGCCGAAATCGGCCACGCCATTGACGACCAGACCTACGAAAAGGCAGTGCCTGGCCTGCGTGAAGCGCTGCTTGAGGTGCAATACGAACTCAAGGAGCAGGCGCGCTGCCCGGTGATCGTGTTGATCAATGGCGTCGAAGGGGCTGGCAAAGGTGAGACGGTCAAGTTGCTCAACGAGTGGATGGACCCCCGCCTGATCGAGGTGCGTACCTTCGATCGCCCCAGTGACGAAGACCTCGCCCATCCGCCGGCCTGGCGTTACTGGCGGCAACTGCCCGGCAAAGGGCGAATGGGGGTGTTCTTCGGCAACTGGTATAGCCAGATGATCCAGAACCGCGTGCACAAGCGGATCAAGGATGCCGAGCTCGACCAGGCCATCAACGACGCCGAGCGCCTGGAACAGATGCTCTGTGACGAAGGCGCTTTGATTTTCAAATTCTGGTTTCATTTGTCCAAGCGGCGGATGAAACAACGCCTCAAGGAGCTGGAAGACGACCCGGTGCATCGCTGGCGCATCAGCCCGCTCGACTGGCAGCAATCGAAAACCTATGACCGGTTCGTACGCTTCGGTGAGCGCGTGTTGCGCCGCACCAGCCGCGATTACGCCCCCTGGCATGTGATCGAGGGCAGCGACGCCAATTACCGTAGCCTGGCGGTGGGCAACCTGCTGCTCGAAGGGCTGCGTGCCGCACTGGCCAAGCCGGCTGCCACCGTGCACCAGGCAATGGCGCCGCTGGGTGCAAGCCTTGATCGGCGCAACCTGCTCGACTCACTCGATATGCGCCTGGCGCTGGAGAAGGATGCCTACCGCAAGCAACTGCTTGAGGAACAGGGGCGCCTGGCCATGCTGCTGCGAGACAAACGCATGCGCCGCCACGCGTTGGTCGCGGCATTCGAAGGCAATGATGCAGCGGGCAAGGGTGGGGCCATTCGCCGTGTAGCCGCAGCCCTCGACCCGCGCCAGTACCATATCGTGCCCATCGCCGCGCCTACCCAGGACGAGCTGGCTCAACCCTATCTCTGGCGTTTCTGGCGCAAGATTCCGGCGCGCGGCCAGTTCACCATCTTCGACCGAACCTGGTATGGGCGCGTGCTGGTGGAGCGTGTGGAAGGCTTTTGCAGCCAGAGCGACTGGATGCGTGCTTACGGAGAAATCAACGATTTCGAAGAGCAACTCACCGACGCCGGCGTGGTGGTGGTGAAGTTCTGGCTCGCCATCGACGAGAAAACCCAGTTGCAGCGGTTCAAGGCGCGGGAGAAGATCCCGTTCAAACGCTACAAGATTACCGACGACGATTGGCGCAACCGGGATAAATGGCCTGCGTACCGTGATGCGGTGGGCGACATGGTGGATCGCACCAGCACCGAGATTGCGCCCTGGACATTAGTGGAAGCCAATGACAAGCACTGGGCGCGAGTGAAGGTGCTGCGCACCATCAGCGATGCCCTGGAAGCCGCCTTCAAACGTGATAAACACTGACCATGTTCGAACTGTTGTTTCTTGGCACCAGCGCCGGGGTACCCACTCGGTCGCGAAATGTATCGGCCACTGCGCTGCTCGAAGGCCAGGGCAAAGGCTGGTACCTGATCGACTGTGGTGAGGCGACGCAGCATCAACTGCTGCGCGCGCCATTGGCCTTGAGCGCGCTCAGGGCCATTTGCATCACCCACGTGCACGGTGATCACTGCTACGGGCTCCCGGGGCTGCTCAGCAGTGCAGCCATGGCCGGCCGCCAAGAGGCGCTTGACTTGATCGGGCCGGCGGCCCTCGAGCCGTGGCTGGCAGAGACCTTCCGCATGAGCGCTTCGTACCTGCCGTTCGAGCTTCGTTTTCACCCGGTTGAAGAAGGTGGCCCTTGGCGGTTTGCCAATGTGGCCATCGATTGCACGGCGCTTTCCCACCGCGTTCCCAGTTGGGGTTATGGCTTTACCGAAACCCGGCCCGAGCCCCGCCTGGATGTGCAACGCCTGATTGCCGAGGGCGTCCCTAAAGGGCCGATCTGGGGCGCGTTGATGCATCAGGGCGATCAATGGTGCGGCGACCGCTTGCTGCGCGCTGGCGATTACCGGCTGGCCGGCCGGCCGCCTCGTCGCGTGGTGGTGTGCGGTGACAACGATACCCCGGCATTGTTGGAACACGCCTGCGTGGGCGCCGATGTGCTGGTGCACGAGGCGACGTACAGCCAGGCCGTGCTATTGGATGGTAAGCAAGCGTATGGGCACTCCAGTGCCGAGGGTGTCGCCCGTTTCGCCGCCTCGGTAGGGCTGCCTCATCTTGTGCTGACACACTTCAGCCCGCGCTACCAGGCTGCCCCGGGGCGCGGGCCCCAGGTTGAAAGCCTGCGTGAGGAGGCCGCCGCGCACTTTGGCGGCGGCCTGTGGCTCGCTCGTGACTTCCTGCATTTGGCCTTGGGGCGAGAGGGTGGCCTCAGCGAGCGGAAGTAGCTCGCCGGCTGCGAGCGATGTAAGCCTGGCTTTCCAACTCAGCCGCAGCGCGGGTAGGGAAGGGGCCTTCAAGCGTATGCTCGCGGGTGCTGAAGTAAAACGCTCCATTGACGTTGGAGATTCGGTCTGCGCGGAAGTGGACGGCTTCGGCAGGGTCCAGTTCACGTTTTCCAAGCATGGTGCCTCCTGTAGCGCTTCAGGTCTCTGTAGGCAAGCGGATCGGCTCAGCCCTTGCCGCCTGCATGCAGCATGTTTTCCGGCCGGACCCACTGGTCGAACTGCTCATCGGTGAGATAGCCCAATTCAAGCGCCGCTTCACGCAGCGTGCTGCCCTCGGCATAGGCCTTCTTGGCAATCTGCGCGGCCTTGTCATAACCGATGTGCGGGTTGAGTGCCGTGACCAACATCAGCCCCCGCTCCAAATGCTCAGCCATTTTCGCGGCGTCCGGCTCAAGGCCTGCAACGCAGTGTGTGTTGAAGTTGCGGCAGCCATCTGCCAGCAGCCGAATCGACTGCAGCACGTTGTGGATGATCACCGGTTTGTACACATTCAGCTGCAGGTGCCCTTGGCTGGCGGCCATGCCGATGGCGACATCGTTGCCCAATACCTGGCAAGCCAGCATCGACAGCGCCTCGCACTGGGTGGGGTTGACCTTCCCCGGCATGATCGAGCTGCCGGGCTCATTGGCTGGCAGGCGCACCTCGGCCAGACCGCCGCGGGGCCCTGAACCCAATAAGCGTAGGTCATTGGCAATCTTCATGAGCGCGACCGCCAGCGTTTTCAACGCTCCGGCCAAGTGCGTCAAAGGTTCATGGCCCGCCAGCGCGGCGAACTTGTTTGGCGCCGTCACGAAGGGCAGGCCGGAGAGGGCGGCAAGTTCTGCCGCAATGGCTTCTGCAAAACCCTGCGGCGCGTTGAGCCCGGTACCTACGGCGGTGCCGCCCTGGGCCAGCTCGCACACCGCTGGCAGCGCAGCGCGAATGGCGCGGTCTGCATATTCCAGTTGGGCGACGAAGCCAGACAACTCTTGGCCGAAG
Source organism: Pseudomonas sp. URIL14HWK12:I12 (assembly GCF_003097135.1). Lineage (GTDB taxonomy): Bacteria > Pseudomonadota > Gammaproteobacteria > Pseudomonadales > Pseudomonadaceae > Aquipseudomonas. The sequence continues at coordinate 871,460 of NZ_QEQL01000001.1, read as the reverse complement.
GTGATCGGCGTGGCATCCATCATGTGAGTGCGGCCGGTCTTGACCAGGCCCTGATGGCGCGCAGATTGTTCAGCCAGCCCATTGGAGAGCTCGGCGATCGCCGGCAGAAGGTCATGCTGAACCGCTTGCACGGTGGCGATGTGCATCGCAGTGGGGAAGCAGTCGTTGGAGCTTTGCGAACGATTGACGTGGTCGTTGGGGTGCACCGGCGCCTTGCCGCCGCGCCCTTGGCCGGCCAGTTCGTTGGCGCGCCCGGCGATCACTTCGTTGACATTCATGTTGCTCTGCGTGCCGCTACCGGTTTGCCAGACCACCAGGGGAAACTGGTCATCATGCTTGCCGTCCAGCACCTCGTCTGCCGCTTGTTCGAGCAGGCGCGCAACGTCGGCGGGCAGGTCACCGCTGCGGGCGTTGACCCGCGCGGCGGCCTTTTTGACCAGCGCCAATGCGTGCACCACGGCTAAGGGCATGCGTTGCTCACCGATGGCGAAATTGATCAGCGAGCGTTGGGTCTGTGCGCCCCAATAGGCGTTTTCAGGAACTTCGATAGGCCCAAGGCTGTCTGTTTCGGTGCGGCTCATAGGGGGTATGCCTCCTCGCGTTGCTGTGAACGTAGCGTCATAGCCAGTTTAGGCCGCGCCACGCCCGCCAGGGTTCAACCGGCGAGCTCACTCCTGATAGCGGATGCGTTCGGTTATCGATTTCGTGGGCTTGAGCCACTTCGCCATCAGGCGCAAAATGCCCCTCCCTGGGGGCCTGCGCCCACCTGCCACGTTTAAGGAAACCTGATGACTCGTCTTCGTGCCCTCTGCACTGCTGCTGTTCTGGTGTGTGCCAGCGGTTCGGCCCTCGCTGACCAGGCCAGCCACAACGCCGCCGCCGAGAAATTCCTGTTGATGGCCCATGCCGACAAGCTGGGCACGCCGGTGTACATGCAGGTGCAGGAGATGTTCGCTCAGCGCTTCGCCCAGGCCCAGGCGCCCGCCGACAAACGCCCGCTGCTCGACAGCTACACCGCCAAGGCCAATGCCGCACTGGACTCGGCCATCGGTTGGAACAAGCTCAAGCCCGACATGGTCAAGCTCTACACCGATAACTTCACCGAGGCCGAGCTCAAGGATCTGGTCAAGTTCTACCAATCGCCACTGGGCCAGAAAGTGCTGCAGAAGATGCCGCAGGTCACTCAGCAGTCGGCTGAGCTGACCCAGCAGAAGCTCCAACCGGCCGTGCCGGTAGTCAACAAGTTGCTGGCTGACATGACCAACGAGGTCGCGCCAGCCAAAGCGCCTGCCGACGCTAAGGCGCCCGCCAAGAAGTGATGGGCAGTTTGGCACTGCCTTATTGACCTGAAGTATCGAGCGTCGTGCGGGGTAGCTGCACGCCTAGGGATATCCTGTGGCGTGCAGCTGCCCTGCGCGACGATTTTCCACGTGCCAGGCGCCGAGATCTTCCCATGACCCTGCAAACCCGCATCGAACACACCTTGGGCCTGCTCCAGCCCACCCATTTGCAAGTGCTCGACGAAAGCCACATGCACAGCCGTGGCCTACAGACGCACTACAAGGCGGTGGTGGTCAGCGAGCGCTTCGCTGGGCTGAACAGCGTCAAGCGTCACCAGCTGGTGTATGGCACGCTCGGCGAGCTGATGGGCGAGTTCCACGCCTTGGCACTGCACACCTACACCCCTCAAGAGTGGGCGCAGGTGGGCAGTGCACCGGCGTCGCCGGTATGTGGCGGCGGGCACTCGTGAGGCGAGTTACATCGCACTGAACTTGAACACCGTATCCTGGGTGTAGACCTGCCCGGGGTCCAGGCGGGTGCTTGGGAAGTTCTTCTGATTCGGTGAATCAGGATAATGCTGCGTCTCTAGCGTGAACGCCCCCCAATGCGGGTACACCTGCCCGCCCTTGCCCTTGATCGAGCCGGTGAGGAAATTGCCCGTGTACAGCTGCACCCCTGGTTCACTGGTATAGAGCTGCAAGCGCCGGCCCGAAGCAGGGTCAGTCACCTCAGCTGCCAGCTTGTGCACGTCGCCTGCGGTATCCAGTACCCAGTTGAAATCGAACCCGCCTTGCTTGGGCTCGGCATATTTCAGCTGCGGGTGGTTGTCCCGGATGTGCTTGCCGAAGGCGGTGGGGTGGGTGAAGTCCATAGGTGTACCCGCGACCTTCGCAAGCTCCCCCGTGGGGATGAGCGTTGCATTGATTGGCGTGTAGCGGCGGGCGTTCAACTGCGCCACCTGGTTGAGCACGTCGCCGCTGCCGGCCCCGGCCAGGTTGAAATAGCTGTGGTTGGTGAGGTTGAGCACCGTGGGCTTGTCGGTGCGCGCCTGGTACTGGATACGCAGCTCGTTTTGCTCGTTGAGGCTGTAGGTGACTTCGACGTCCATGTTACCGGGGAAACCCATCTCGCCATCCACTGAACGGTAGGTCAGCGTCACTCCTACCCACCCGGGGCCCTGCGCGGGCTTGGCGGTCCAGAGTTGGTGATCGAAGCCCATCGGCCCGCCGTGCAGCGCATTGGGGCCATCGTTGAGCGGCACCTGATAGGTCTTGCCGTCGAGGCTGAACTTGCCACCTGCCAGGCGGTTGCCGAAACGGCCAATGGTGGCGCCGAAATGCACATCACCATTTTCCTGGTAGCTGCGCGCGTCGTCGAAGCCCAGGACCACATCGGCCAGCTGGCCGTTGCGGTCGGGGACCTTGAGCGCTTGCAACACCGCACCGTAGGTGATCACGGTGGCCTGCATGCCGTGGCTGTTGCGCAGGTCATAGCGCTCAACGGCAGTGCCGTCTTTGAGCGTGCCGAATGCACTGTGCTGGCTGCTGAGGGCAGCATGGACGGAGCCGGCCAGGCCGGTGAGTGCGGTGGCCATCAACAGCCCACCCAAACGAGAGATGTGGTGCATCCCGGTACCTCCTGATTGTTGTTTTAATGAGGCTGTGCAGGAAAGAGAGTGTTCATATAGTCATACATGAATCTGTTTTTAACCATTTGGAACGGCTTTTTTCCCTGCTTGCCGTCTAAACAGTAATACTATTTAATGGATTTTGCATGTGGCGCAGCTTTGATGCAGTTGCCCCCTGGCAGGTGACAATTCGTTACCTACGGTGGCGCTACGCTCTGCTATCACTCAGTGCGCGACAACAGGCTTCTAACAAAAACAAGGAGTGAGCCATGTTTCCAACCCGAGGGTTTCGTACCCTGTGCGCGGCCGCCTGCACGGCTGCAACCCTGTGCGCGTCGTCCCTGGCGCTTGCCGCAGACCCTGTCAAGATCGGTTTTTTGGTCAAGCAACCCGAGGAGCCCTGGTTCCAGACCGAATGGGCCTTTGCTGAAAAAGCTGCCAAAGACAAGAACTTCACCTTGCTCAAGATTGCCGTTCCTGACGGCGAAAAAACCCTCGCTGCCATCGACAGCCTGGCAGCCAACGGTGCAAAGGGCTTCGTTATCTGCCCGCCGGATGTCTCCCTAGGCCCCAGCATCGTGGCCAAGGCCAAAATGGCCGACATGAAAGTGATGGCAGTCGATGACCGCTTCGTCGATGCCAATGGCAAGTTCATGGAAGATGTGCCCTATCTGGGCATGGCGGCGTTCGAGGTGGGCCAGAAGCAGGGCACCGCCATGGCGGATGAGGCGAAAAAACGTGGCTGGCAGTGGGCCGATACCTACGCGGTGATCAACACGTTCGACGAGCTCGACACAGGCAAGAAACGCACCGATGGTTCAGTCGATGCGCTCAAGAAGGCAGGCCTGCCGGCTGACCACATTGTCTTCGCCCCGCAGAAAACGCTCGACGTGCCTGGGGGCATGGACGCGGCCAACGCCGCACTGGTCAAACTGCCTGGCACTGCCAAGCACTTGCTCATTGGTGGCATGAACGACAACACCGTGCTTGGCGGCGTTCGCGCCACCGAAACTGCGGGCTTCAAGGCTGCTGATGTAATTGGCATTGGCATCAACGGCACCGATGCCAAGGAAGAGCTGAAAAAAGCCGACAGCGGCTTCTACGGCTCGCTGCTGCCCAGCCCGCACATTGAAGGCTACAAGACCGCCGAAATGATGTACGAGTGGGTCACCACTGGGAAAGAGCCGCCTAAGTACACTGCAATGGATGAAGTGACGCTGATTACCCGGCAGAACTTCAAGCAGGAACTGGAAAAGATCGGCCTCTGGAACTGACCGCCCACGCCGCTCGCCTGGCAACCACCGGGCGTGGCGGCCCTGCTTGGGAGCCCCACCATGCATCAATCATCCAGCGCGGCGCTGCGGTTCGACGGGATCTGCAAGCAGTTCCCTGGCGTGCGAGCCCTTTCGGGCATCAGCTTCGAAGCCCGCCCAGGCCAGGTGCACGCCCTGATGGGCGAGAACGGCGCCGGCAAATCAACGTTGCTCAAGATTCTTGGCGGTGCCTACGTGCCCAGCGACGGCCGCCTGTTGCTCGGCGAGCAGCCGCTGGCATTTAGAAACGCTGCCGACAGCATTGCCCGCGGTATCGCGGTGATCCATCAGGAGCTGCATCTGGTTCCGGAAATGACCGTGGCCGAGAACCTGTTGCTTGGCCATTTGCCCGCCCGCTTCGGGCTGGTAGACCGCCGCGCCTTACGCCGCCGCGCCAGCGAGCTGCTCAAGGGCCTGGCTGAAGAAATCGACCCCGGCACGCGCCTGGGCGCGTTGTCGCTGGGCCAGCGGCAACTGGTCGAAATTGCCAAGGCGTTGTCGCGCGATGCTCAGGTGCTCGCCTTCGATGAGCCCACCAGCAGCCTGTCGGCACGGGAGATCGACCGCTTGATGGAGATCATCGCCCGCCTGCGCGACGAAGGCAGGGTGGTGCTGTACGTGTCACATCGCATGGAAGAGATCTTTCGCATCTGTGATGCCGTTACCGTTTTCAAGGACGGGCGCTTCGTGCGCACTTTCGAGGACATGAACCAACTGACGCAAGACGAGCTGGTCACCAGTATGGTCGGCCGCGACATCGAAGATATCTACGACTACCGCCCTCGCCCTCACGGGGAGGTGGCGCTTGCGGTCGATGGCTTGAAGGGGCCGGGAGTCAAGGCGCCTGCCAGTTTCTGCGTGCGCCACGGCGAGGTCTTGGGTTTTTTCGGGCTGGTTGGGGCCGGTCGCACTGAGTTGTTGAGGCTGCTCAGCGGCCTGGAGCGGCACAGTGCTGGGCATATCAGCCTCGACGGCATACCGCTGCACCTTCGCAGCCCCCGCGATGCAATCGATGCAGGCATTTTGCTGTGCCCTGAAGACCGCAAGAAAGAGGGCATCGTGCCGCTGGGGTCGGTGGCGGAAAACATCAATCTCGGGGCCCGCCCAGCCCACGCGTGGTTTGGCTGCCTGCTACGCAAGCCTTGGGAGCGCGCCAATGCTGAAAAGCAAATTCGCGCGCTGAACGTGAAAACACCTTCGGCTGACCAAGCCATCTTCTACCTGTCAGGCGGCAACCAGCAAAAGGCCATTCTCGGGCGATGGCTGTCGTTGCCGATGAAAGTGCTGCTGCTCGATGAACCTACCCGGGGCATCGACATCGGCGCCAAGTCAGAGATCTACCAGATCATCCATAACCTCGCGGCCGACGGGGTGGCGGTGATCGTGGTCTCCAGCGACTTGATGGAAGTCATCGGTATCAGTGACCGCATTCTGGTAATGAGCGAAGGGGCCATCACCGGCGAAGTCATGCGTGCCGAGGCCGAAGAACCCCGCCTGCTGCAGCTGGCGCTGCCGCGAGCCCGCCAATAAGAACAACGAGGTGAACATGGCTACCGTACCGCATCAAAAGAACCTGGGCCTGGGCGGGCATCGTTTCGACCTGCGCCGCTTTCTCGACGACTGGGCCATGCTACTGGTGGCTGTGCTGGTGTTCGCGGCTTCAGCACTGTTGATCGATAACTTCCTTTCGCCGCTGAACATGCGGGGGTTGGGGCTGGCGATCTCTACCGTAGGCATTGCCGCCTGTACCATGCTTTTCTGCCTGGCTTCGGGGCATTTCGACCTCTCGGTCGGTTCGGTGATCGCCTGCGCCGGGGTGATCGCGGCGGTAGTGATGCGTGATACCGGCAGCGTGGGCCTGGGTGTGTGCGCCGCGCTGGGCATGGGCCTGCTGGTAGGGCTGATCAATGGCATCGTCATTGCAAAACTGCGTATCAATGCGCTGATCACCACCCTGGCGACCATGCAGATCGTGCGGGGGCTGGCGTATATCTTTTCAAACGGCAAAGCCGTGGGCGTGGGCCAGGAAGGGTTCTTCGTATTCGGCAATGGCCAGCTGGGTGGCGTGCCGGTACCGATCCTGATCACCGTGGCGTGTTTTGCCTTCTTTGGCTGGCTGCTCAACTACACCACCTACGGGCGCAACACGATGGCTATCGGTGGTAATCAGGAAGCGGCGCGGTTGGCTGGGGTCCGGGTAGATCGCACCAAGATCGTGATTTTCGCGGTGCACGGGCTGATCGGTGCGTTGGCTGGTGTCGTGCTGGCCTCGCGCATGACCAGCGGCCAGCCAATGGTAGGGCAGGGGTTCGAGTTGACCGTGATCAGCGCCTGTGTGCTGGGTGGCGTCTCGCTGGCCGGCGGCATCGGCATGATGCGCCACGTAATCGCGGGGGTGTTGATTCTGGCGATCATCGAGAACGCGATGAACCTGAAAAACATCGACACGTTCTACCAGTACGTGATTCGCGGAACTATCTTGTTGCTCGCCGTTATCATTGACCGCCTTAAACAGCGTTGATCTGGGGCAATGCACGGGCGGGCGGGCATTCTGGTAGAATGCGCGCCCGTTTTTTGTATTGAATGGGTTGGTCGCGCGGCGCGCGGCTAACCACCCCACCCCGGTTTGCCCCTTACGAGGGCAGCCACTGGAGAGAGAAGATGTCCCAACCGATCGTTGTGGCGGCGTTGTACAAGTTCGTCACCCTCGAAGACTTCAACGAGCTGCGCCAGCCACTGTTGGACGTGATGCTTGCCAATGGGGTCAAGGGCACCCTGTTGCTCGCCCATGAAGGTATCAACGGTACTGTGTCGGCCACCCGCGAAGGCATCGATGGCCTGCTCGACTGGTTGCGCCGGGATCCGCGCCTGGCCGACGTCGACCACAAGGAAAGCTACTGCGACGAGCAGCCGTTCTACCGCACCAAGGTCAAGCTCAAGAAGGAGATCGTGACACTGGGCGTTCCGGGCGTAGACCCCAACCTGAAGGTGGGCACCTACGTCGAGCCCAAGGACTGGAACGCCCTCATCAGCGACCCTGAAGTGCTGCTGATCGACACTCGCAACGACTACGAGGTGTCGATTGGCACCTTCGAAGGCGCGGTCGACCCGAAGACCACGACCTTCCGCGAATTCCCCGACTACATTCGGGCCAACTTCGACCCGGCCCGGCACAAGAAAGTCGCCATGTTCTGCACGGGCGGCATTCGTTGCGAAAAGGCCTCCAGTTACATGCTTGGGGAAGGGTTCGAGGAGGTCTACCACCTCAAGGGCGGCATTCTCAAGTATCTGGAAGAAGTGCCGCAGGAGCAAACCCTGTGGCGGGGCGATTGCTTCGTGTTCGACAACCGCGTGACGGTGCGCCATGACTTGTCTGAAGGTGAGTACGACCAATGCCATGCTTGCCGTGCGCCGGTGAGTGTCGAAGACCGGGCTTCCGAGCACTACGCCCCCGGCGTGAGCTGCCCTCACTGCTGGGACAGCCTGCCGGAAAAAACCCGCCATGCCGCACGAGAGCGGCAAAAGCAGATCGACCTGGCCAAAGCGCGTAATCAGCCGCACCCCATTGGCTACAACTACCGCAAGGCCGAGGCCTGAAGCATGCGCCGGCTGGTCTATGTAATGGACCCTATGTGCTCGTGGTGCTGGGGGTTTGCCCCGGTCGCCCGGGCGCTGTTCGCGCAAGCCAGCCAGGCGGGCGTAGCCGTTCAATTGGTGATGGGCGGGCTACGGTCCGGCGGGGCAGGGCTTGATGACACCACTCGAGCTTATATCCTTGAGCATTGGCATGCCGTGCAGGCAGCTACCGGCCAGCCGTTTCGATTCGAAGGCGCGCTGCCCGAGGGTTTCATCTACGACACCGAGCCAGCCTGCCGCGCGGTGATAACGGTGCGCGCATTGGCGGAGGACCTCGCTTGGCCGATGGCCGAACGAATCCAGCGCGCGTTCTATGCCGAAGGCCAGGACACCACTCGTGCATCGACCCTCGTAGCGCTTGCCGAAGAAGTGGGTGTGCCGCGCATCGAGTTCGCCGACGCCTTCGACGCCCAAGTACAAGTGGCGGCGACCGCTGCCGACGTGGCCTGGGCTCGTGACTTGGGCATCGCCGGCTTCCCCACCCTGTTGGCTCAGCATGGCTCACCGATGGCCTTGCTGACCAACGGTTACCAGCCCTTGGAGAAGTTGGAACCGCTGCTTGCTGCCTGGCTAACGCACAATATCTGACAGCGGTCAACTCCCTGAAAAATCCCTCACCAGATACTGGCTCTCTGCTAGTCTACTGAGAATGCGTCCCGAGCGCGGGTTTGCTGCTGTCCGTTGCGTCCCGAAGGGGCGCCATACTCTCTACGGCAAGGGGCCTGATGAACCCGTCCAATCCCTCCCTGCAGCGGCCGTCTTCGTGGGCGATCGCGTGGCCATTCATCACCGTGGTAGTGCTGCTTGCCGCACTGGGGCTGTTCAGCTTCCAGGCCCTGTCGGCCATGCGGGCGTATGTTGCGGGCGAGAGCCTCTGGTCCAAGGGGCAAAAGGACGCTATCTATTACCTGAGCCTGTATGCCGATAACCGGGATGAGCAGCTCTATCGCCAGTATCGACAGGCGTTGCAGGTGCCGGAAGGGGGGCATGCCTTGCGGCTGGCGCTGGATCGGCCGGTGGCCGATATCACCGCAGCTCGCCAAGGGCTGGCCCAAGGCGGCAATCACCCAGACGACTTCGACGGTGTGATCTGGTTCTTCCAGACCTTTCGGCATTTTTCCTACTTCGCACATGCGATCGACCAGTGGACCGTAGGCGATGCCTGGCTGAGCCGGCTCGACGACCTGGCTCGGGCGATGCATGTGAGCATCTTGGCGGGTACGGCGTCGGCGACTGAGGTGATGCGCTGGAAACGCGAGATTTACCTCATCAACCAAGGCGTCACCCCGGTCGCCAATGCCTTCAGCCTGGCGTTGGGGGAGGGCGCACGATTTCTGCTGCGGTTGGTGATCGCGGTGAATGTTTTCACAGCACTGATGTTGATTGCGCTGGCGCTGTGGCTTACCCGGCGGCTGCTTGCCCAACGCCATGCTATTGCTCAGGCCCTTCAAACTGAACAGGACCGTGCCCGTGTCACCTTGGCGTCGATTGGCGATGGCGTCATGGTCACCGATGCGCAAGGGGCAATTACCTACATGAACCCTGCCGCCGAGCAACTGACCCAGTGGAAGGCCGATCAGGCTACAGGCTTGCCGCTGGCCTCGCTGTTCAACCTGCTCGAAGAGACGGGTGATGAGGGACCCTGCCTGGCCGAGCGAATCCGTACCGGCCAGTTCCCCGCTGGGCCGGAACCGGCGCGCCTGATTCAGCGGCTCGACGGCAGCACCGTGGTAGTGGCCCTCAACGGTGCTCCGCTGGCAAGCAAAGGGCGCTCGGCGGGTACGGTGCTGGTTCTGCACGACATGACTCAAGAGCGGCAATACATCGCCAACTTGGCCTGGCAGGCGACTCACGATGCACTGACCGGCCTGGCCAACCGACGGGAATTCGAGTTCCGCCTGGAGCAAGCGCTCAATGGCCTGAGCGAGCCTGGGGTGCAGCACAGCTTACTGTTCCTGGACCTGGATCAGTTCAAACTGGTCAATGACACCTGTGGGCATGCTGCTGGCGATGAGTTGCTGCGACATGTCTGTGCCTTGTTGCAAGGTGCGATGAGCGAAGGTGACACCCTGGCGCGATTGGGCGGAGATGAATTCGGCGTATTGCTCGAACGTTGCAGCCCCGAGCGCGCCGAACAGGTGGCCGAGCAGTTGCGGGAGCGCGTGCAGCGGCTGCATTTCGTCTGGCGAGGCCGGCCGTTCATGGCCACCCTGAGCGTAGGCATGGTGCAACTCAACCACGGTGGCATGACGCTGGAAGAGGCGCTACGTGCCGCTGACCTGGCCTGCTACATGGCGAAGGAGAAAGGCCGTAACCGGGTCCAGCGTTATCATGAAGATGACTTGGAGCTGTCCTTGCGCCATGGTGAAATGGCGTGGGTGCAGCGGCTGCGCCAGGCGTTGGAAGAAGACCGCTTCCGCCTCTATGCACAGGCCATTGAGCGTATCGGCCCGGGAGGCGAAACCCGTGGTCATGTGGAGATCCTGTTACGCCTGAGCGACGAACAGGGGCGGCTGATTCTCCCGGCACAGTTCATCCCGGCTGCCGAACGCTTCGGGCTGATGCCCGAGCTTGATCGCTGGGTGGTGCGTAATGTGTTCAAGGTGTTGCGCCAGTGCCTGGACGACGGTGGCAAGGTGCCTATGGCCGTCTGTGCGATCAACCTCTCCGGCCTGAGCTTGGGTGATGAGGGCTTCCTTGACTACCTTCGCCAGCAGATCCAGCTTTACCGGATCCCGCCCGCCCAGCTGTGCTTCGAAATCACCGAAACCAGTGCGATCGCCCACCTGCCCAAGGCCATTACTTTCATTGAAGAGCTCAAGGCACTCGGCTGTGAGTTTTCACTCGACGACTTCTGCGCAGGCATGTCGTCGTTCGGTTACCTCAAACACCTGCCGGTCGACTACCTCAAGATTGATGGCAGTTTCGTGCGCGACATGCTCGATGACCCGGTCAACCGGGCCATGGTCGAGGTCATGAACCACATCGGCCATGTGATGGGTAAGAAGACCATCGCCGAATTCGTCGAGACACCGTTGATCCACCAAGCGCTCCGGGAAATCGGCGTCGACTACGCCCAAGGTTATCTCATCGAGCGGCCCCAGCCGTTGACCTGCGAAGGCCTGCGGCGCCTGCCTTTGCCCCAGCCATCACTCGAGGTGCCCGGTGTCTGAGCCTTCACTCCAGCGATAAGGACATTGTCAATGATCGACCCGACCGCATTCACCCGCACCGGCCCCTTGATGGATGCCAGCAGCTACCCCGCTTGGGCCCAGCACCTGATTGCCGATTGCTGCGAAGCGAAGCGTCGCGTGGTGGAGCATGAGTTTTACCAGCGTTTGCGTGATAACAAGCTGAGCCAGGTTGCAATGCGCCACTACCTGATCGGGGGGTGGCCGGTGGTGGAACAGTTCTCGCTGTACATGGCGCAGAATCTGACCAAGACCCGCTACGGTCGCAGCCCAGGCGAAGACATGGCGCGGCGCTGGCTGATGCGCAATATCCGCGTAGAGCTCAACCATGCCGATTACTGGGTGCACTGGGCCGAGGCCCACGGGGTGACCCTGGAGGAGCTCAACGCGCAACGCGTAGCGCCGGAGCTGGCGGCGCTGGCTCATTGGTGCTGGCACACCAGTGCCTCGGACAGCCTGATGGTGGGCATGGCGGCGACCAACTACGCCATTGAGGGCGCTACCGGCGAGTGGGCACATAGGGTGTGTTCCGGGCAGGCTTATACCGAGTCCTTTCCGGCCCCCGGCCGCAAGCGCGCATTGCGCTGGCTAGCGCTGCACGCCGAATATGACGACGCTCATCCGTGGGAGGCGCTGGAAATCATCTGCACCCTGGCCGGCACTCAACCCTCGCGCATGCAGCAGGCCGAGCTACGCCAGGCCATTTGTAAAAGCTACGACTACATGTTCCTGTTTCTGGAGCGCTGCCTGGCGCTGGACTTGCAAACGCAGCGCACGCCCGCTGCCGAGTGGGTGGGCTGAGCCAGCGCCAGCCGATGCCAGCGCGTTCAAGCGCGAGCGTTCAACGCCTGGCCATTGAGCGCTGCGCTGTCCGGCCCCATCAGGTACAGATACACGGGCATGATCTGCCAGGGCTCTGGGTTACGGGTCGGGTCTTCGTTCGGGTAGGCCTTGGCGCGCATGTCGGTGCGGGTGCCGCCCGGGTTGATGCTATTGGCGCGTACGCGGCTGCCGACCAGCTCGTCGGCCAGCGTCTGCATCAGGCCTTCGGTCGCGAACTTCGACACCGCGTAGGCGCCCCATTCGGCCCGGCCCTGGCGGCCGACGCTGCTTGAGGTGAAAATCAACGAGGCATCTGCCGGTGCGCGGTGAAGCAGCGGCAGCAGCGCCTGGGTCAGCAAAAAGGTGCCGTTCACGTTGACCTGCATCACCTCGGTGAATTCGGCCTCTGGCAACTGAGCGATGGGCAGCCGCGGGCCGATCAACGAGGCATTGTGCAGCACGCCATCGAGGTGCCCACCGATGCGCGCTGCCAGGGCCTGGCAATCGGCAGCCGTTGCGCTTAGCAGGTCATGCTCCAGGCATTGCGGGCGCCTGTAGCCAGCGGCCGAGACCGCCTCGGCGGTGCTCTGCAGGTTCGACAGCGCCCTGCCCAGCAGCAGTACCTCTGCCCCCTGAGCGGCGTAGGCCAGGGCGGCCGCCGCGCCGATCCCTCGCCCGGCCCCGGTCACCAGGATGCGCCGGCCTTTGAGCAGGTCAGGCGGCGCCTGATAGTTGAAGAAAGTAATCATCAGCAGCCACACACGGCCTGGTCGAGCACCCGGCGTAGATCCAGCGGGTGGTCGATCACCGCGTCTGCCCCCCAGTGTGAGGGGTTGTCGTCAGGGTGAATGTAGCCATAGCGAACGGCGACGGTGCGCGTTCCGGCGGCTCGGCCTGATTCGATGTCGCGCAGGTCGTCACCCACGAACAGCACGGCCTCAGGGGCCATGCCCAGCTGTGTACAGGCCAGTTGCAACGGCTCAGGGTCGGGTTTGGCGCGGGTGACGTGATCGGGGCACACCAGCACCCTGGAGCGCTCGGCAAGGCCCAGGCGTTGCATGATCGGCTCGGCGAAGCGTACCGGCTTGTTGGTGACCACGCCCCAGGCAAGCCCAGCGTGCTCGATATCGGCCAGTACTTTGTCCATGCCCTCGTACAGGCGGGTGTGCACGGCGCAGTCGGCCTGATAGCGCTCCAGGAACTCCAGGCGAAGTGCTTCGAATTCAGCGTTCTCCGGAGCCAGGCCGAAGGTGGCACTGACCATAGCCTTGGCGCCTCCCGACACCACATCACGCACCACTTGCTCGGCGACTGGCGGCAACCCACGTGACTGGCACATGGCCTGGCACACCGCGACGAAATCAGGCGCGGTGTCGAGCAGGGTGCCATCCATGTCGAACAGAACTGCCTGCAAACGCATGCTCAGGCCTCCCGTACGGTCTGGATCATGTAGTTCACGTCGACGTCGCGAGCGAGCTTGTAGTGTTTGGTCAACAGGTTGTAGGTCAGGCCGATGACGTCCTTGACTGCAAGGTTCGCGGTGCGGCTCCAGGCGCCCAGCTCGGAAGGGCGGATGAATTTCTTGAAGTCGTGGGTACCGCGGGGCAGCAGCTTGAGGACGTACTCGGCACCGAGAATGGCGAACAGGTAAGCCTTGGGATTGCGGTTGATGGTAGAGAAGAACACCTGGCCGCCCGGCTTGACCAGCGTGGCGCAGGCCTGAATGACCGAGGCTGGGTCCGGGACGTGTTCGAGCATTTCTAGGCAGGTGACGACGTCGAACTGGCCGGGGGCTTCGGCCGCCAGGGCCTCTGCGGTGATCTGCCGGTAGGTCACCTGAACCCCCGACTCCAGCTGGTGCAGGCGAGCCACAGACAAAGGCGCCTCGCCCATGTCGATGCCAGTGACCGTGGCGCCGCGCTGGGCCATCGCCTCGCTGAGAATGCCGCCGCCGCAACCGACATCCAGCACTGTTTTACCGGCCAGAGAGACGCGCTCGTCTATCCAGGTCACCCGCAGCGGGTTGATGTCGTGCAGCGGCTTGAACTCGCTTTCGCGGTCCCACCAGCGGTGGGCGAGGGCCTCGAATTTAGCGATTTCCGCGTGGTCGACGTTGCTCATTGAAATGTTCTCCAGAAGTTCGCGTAAAGGGGTGGGCTAGCGTGCTGCGGCGATGCGCTCACCGAACGCCCGGGCACTGGCCACAAGGGCCGGCTCGTCGAGGGTGGTGAGCTGGCCATCACGCAGCAGCGCCTTGCCGGCAACCCAGACGTGCCGCACACAGTCGCGGCCGCTGGCGTAGATCAATTGGGAGACCGGGTCGTAGACCGGCTGTTGTGCCAGGCCCGAAAGGTCGAAAGCGGTGATGTCGGCAGCCTTGCCCACTTCCAGCGAACCGATGCAGGGCGCCGAGCCCAGCGCACGGGCGCCGTTTAGGGTGGCCATGCGCAGTGCCCGGTGCGCACCCATTGCTGTTGCCGAGCCCGCCACGGCCTTGGCCAACAGCGCGGCAGTGCGGGTTTCGCCGAGCAGGTCGAGGTCGTTGTTGCTGGCCGCGCCGTCAGTGCCGATCGCTACGTTCACGCCCGCCTGCCAGAGCCTTTCGACCGGGCAGAAGCCGCTGGCGAGCTTGAGGTTGGATTCGGGGCAGTGCACCACGCTTGCGTTGTAGGCCACCAATTGCTGCAGGTCGTCGTCGCTGACCTGGGTCATGTGCACCGCCTGGAAGCGTGGGCCGAGCAGGCCGAGCCTGGCCAGGCGTGCTAGCGGGCGCTCGCCGGTGGCGGCCACGGCCTGTTCCACTTCGAATGCGGTCTCGTGCACATGCATCTGTACCGCTACCTGCAACTGCTCGGCGAGCATGCGCACCTGCTCCAGGTGCGGGTCGCTGACGGTGTAAGGCGCGTGCGGGCCGAAGGCGATGCTCAAGCGTGAGTGCTGGCGGTGTGAATCGACCAGCGCTACCGCCTGGCTCAACGCCTCTTCAGGGGTGGCTGCCCCGGGTATGGGGAAATCGAGGATCGGCGCACAAATCTGCGCACGCATGCCGCTTCGTTCGACCTGCTCGCAGGCCACCTGCGGGTGAAAATACATGTCGGAGAAGCAAGTGATGCCGCCTTTGAGCTGCTCGGCGATGGCCAGTTGAGTGCCGGTGGCGACGAAGGCTTGATCGACCCACCGAGCTTCGGCCGGCCAGATGTGCTTTTCAAGCCACGTCATCAGCGGCAGGTCGTCGGCCATACCCCGGAACAGCGTCATCGCCGCATGACCGTGGGCATTGACCAGCCCAGGCGCCAGCAGGCAACCGGGCAGCTCCTGCACCTGGTGGGCCGATGGTGCCTGGTGGCGCGGGCCGAGCCAGGCGATCAGGCCGTCGCGCACGCCTAGCGCATGCTCGCTCAACACCACGCCGGCCGGCTCTACCGGCACCAGCCAAGTCGGCACGATCAGCAGGTCCAGAAGGGTCTCGGGCATGGCGGGCTGGTCCGTCCTGAAGGTTTTGGCAAGCAGGAAGTATACCCGAGCGCCTATGGCAGCGGGGGCGTATAATCACAGGCTTTTGAGGCAGTTGGATGCGGGAGTGTGCCATGCGTGAGCGCTTGTTGGCTGCGGAAAAGGTAAAAGCCATCGACTGGCGTGACGGGGCGTTGTACCTGCTGGACCAGCGTGCATTGCCTCAGACCGAGCAATGGTTGCGCTACGACAATGCAGCGGCGGTGGCCCAGGCGATCACCTGCATGGTGGTGCGCGGCGCACCGGCCATCGGCATCGCTGCAGCCTGGGCGGTGGTGCTGGGTGCGCGCCAGCGCTTGGCCGAAGGCGGAGACTGGTCGGCGGCCCTCGCTGCCGACATCGCTCTGCTGGCCGGCTCCCGCCCGACCGCAGTCAACCTGTTCTGGGCGCTCAACCGCATGCGCGAACGCCTGCAGCGGCTGCAGCCTCACGATGATGCAGCTCGCGTGCTGGAGGCCGAGGCCCGGATGATTCACGAGAGTGACCGAGAAGCCAACCTGACCATGGCGCAGTTGGGCACCGAACTCATTCGCAAGCACCAAGGCAGCGAGCAGGCTTTGCTCACCCACTGCAATGCCGGCGCGCTGGCCACAGGCGGCTTCGGTACGGCGCTGGGGGTGATCCGCGGGGCGTTTCTCGAAGGCATGGTCGAGCACGTTTACGCCGACGAGACGCGCCCCTGGCTGCAAGGCTCGCGGCTTACGGCCTGGGAACTGGCCAATGAGGGCATTCCGGTCAGTGTCAATGCCGACAGCGCAGCGGCGCATATCATGAAAACCAAAGGGATCACTTGGGTGATCGTCGGAGCCGACCGCATCACCGCCAATGGCGATGTGGCCAATAAGATCGGGACCTACCAGTTGGCGGTCAACGCGATGCATCACGGCGTGCGCTTCATGGTGGTAGCGCCCAGCTCGACCATCGACATGAGCATGGAGAGCGGCGAGCTGATCCCGATCGAGGAGCGCGAAGGGGGTGAGCTATTGGAGGTAGGCGGGCAGCGCGTTGGTGCCCAGGTCCACGCATTCAACCCGGTTTTCGACGTGACGCCAGCAGACTTGATCGATGCCATCGTCACCGAGAAGGGCGTGGTGGAGCGGCCGGACGCCGCGAAGATGGAACAACTGATGTGCCGCAAGCGCCTGCATTGACGGCAAGGCGCCCCCCCGGGGGGGCGCTTGCCTGCAGCCAACGCTTACGCGCGCAAGTCGAAGCGGTCCAGATCCATCACCTTGGCCCAGGCCTTGATGAAGTCGCGGGTGAATTTCTCCTGACCATCTTCGCTGGCGTACACCTCGGCGATCGCACGCAGTTGGGCATGGGCACCGAACACCAGATCGACACGGGTCGCGGTCCAGCGGCGCTGGCCAGTGGCGCGATCGTAGCCGGTAAAGGTCTCCGACGCGTCGCTGTCGGCTTTCCACTCGATGGCCATGTCCAAAAGGTTGACGAAGAAGTCGTTGCTCAGCGTTCCGGGGCGCTGGGTGAATACGCCATGCTGGCTGAACCCGGCATTTGCACCCAACACCCGCAGCCCACCGACCAGCACGGTCATTTCAGGTGCAGTAAGGGTCAGCAACTGCGCCCGGTCCACCAGCAATGCTTCGCTTAGATGCCCATACTCGCCTTTCTGGAAGTTCCGGAAACCATCGGCGGCCGGCTCCATTACGCTGAACGACTCCACGTCGGTCTGGGCCTGGCTGGCGTCCATTCGGCCGGGGTTGAACGGCACCGGTAGCCTGTGGCCGGCAGCCTTTTCCACGGCCGCGCATCCTCCCAGTACGATCAGGTCGGCCAGCGAGACCTGCTTGCCGGCGCTGGCCCCCTGATTGAAGCGCGCCTGAATGCCCTCCAGCACCGCCAGCACCTTGGCCAACTCCGCCGGCTGGTTCACCGCCCAGTCCTTCTGGGGGGCCAGGCGCAGCCGACCGCCGTTGGCACCACCGCGTTTGTCCGAACCCCGGAAGCTGGCCGCGGCCGCCCAGGCGGTGGCCACCAGCTGCGCAGTACTGAGGCCGCTGGCTAGCAGCTCGGCCTTTAGGGCATCAATATCGGCGCCGTCCACCAAGGGGTGGTTGCACGGCGGGATCGGGTCTTGCCACAGCAGTTCTTCGGCAGGTGTGTCTGGCCCCAGATAGCGGGCCAGCGGGCCCATGTCGCGGTGGGTCAGCTTGAACCACGCGCGGGAGAAGGCCTCTGTCAGCTCTTCGGGATGCTCCATGAACCGCCGTGCGATCTTTTCGTAGGCCGGGTCGAAGCGCAGTGCCAAGTCGGAGGTAAGCATCATCGGGGCGTGGCGCTTGGCTGGATCGTGGGCGTCTGGCACGGTGCCGGCGCCACCGTTGTTCTTGGGTCGCCATTGATGGGCACCGGCCGGGCTTTTGGTCAGTTCCCACTCGAAGGTAAACAGGTTGGTCAGGTACTCGTTGCTCCATTTTGTCGGTGTGGAAGTCCAAGTGACCTCCAGGCCGCTGGTGATCGCATCCTTACCCACGCCGCTGTTGAAGCTGCTTTTCCAGCCCAGGCCCTGTTGCTCCAGCGGAGCGGCTTCAGGTTCCGGCCCTACATGGGTTGCCGAGCCAGCGCCATGGGTCTTGCCGAACGCGTGGCCGCCGGCGATCAGTGCCACGGTTTCCTCGTCGTTCATGGCCATGCGGCCGAAGGTTTCGCGGATGTCCTTGGCCGAGGCTACAGGGTCGGGGTTGCCCTCCGGGCCTTCCGGGTTGACGTAGATCAGGCCCATCTGCACGGCGGCCAGGGGGTTTTCCAGGTTGCGGCCGGCGGGGCCAGTGCGGCTCTGCTCGCTGCCGTGCAGCTCGGCTTCAGCAGTGGTGGTGCCGGAGCCTGCGCTGGCGTAGCGGCTGTCGCCGCCCAGCCAAGTGGTTTCCGAGCCCCAGTACACGTCTTCTTCCGGCTCCCACACATCGGCGCGCCCGCCGGAAAAGCCGAAGGGTTTGAGCCCCATGGTTTCCAGCGCTACGTTGCCGGTAAGAATGATCAGGTCGGCCCAGGAAATCTTGTTGCCGTATTTGCGCTTGATCGGCCAGATCAAGCGCCGGGCCTTGTCGAGGCTCACGTTGTCGGGCCAGCTATTGAGCGGCGCGAAGCGTTGCTGGCCAGCACCGGCGCCGCCACGGCCATCGCCCACTCGATAGGTACCGGCACTGTGCCAGGCCATGCGCACGAACAACGGGCCGTAGTGGCCGAAGTCCGCAGGCCACCACGGCTGAGAATCCGTCATCAAAGCGCGAAGGTCCTGTTTGACGGCCTCAACGTCGAGGCTCTTGAACGCCTTGGCGTAGTCGAAGGTTTCGCCCATCGGATCACTCAGCGCAGAGTGCTGGTGGAGTATCTTCAGATTCAGCTGCTTGGGCCACCAATCTTTGTTAGTGGTGCCTCCGCCCGCAGCATGTTGGAAGGGGCACTTGGGTGTACTCGACATCGGGGGCATTCCTCTTGAAGGTCGCCCGCAGCGACAGGGCGCGCGGGCGACGAATTATCCTTGGCATGACGGCACGGCCCGTCACCCACAAGCATAGCCGCAGTTTGTGAAGGTTCAGGCCCGATCGAGCTGCGTCATCAGGAACGCCAGCCGTTGGGCTGCAAGCCGTTGCTGGCTATCCTGCGCAGCGCTGTCGGCATGGCCGCCCCCCATGTCGGTGTGAAACACCAGCCAGCGGTCGTTCGTCTTCAGCGCGCGCAACTTGGCCACCCATTTTGCAGGCTCCCAGTAAGGCACCAGCGGGTCGTTGAAACCGGCGGTGACCATCAACGCCGGATAGGCCTGGGCGCTAACGTTTTCATAGGGCGCGTAGGAAGCGATCACTGTGTGGGCATCCGGCTCTTGGGGATTACCCCATTCGGCGTAGTCGGGAATGGTGAGTGGCAGGCTATCGTCGAGCATGCTGTTGAGCACGTCCACGAAAGGCACCTGAGCGATGGCCGCGGCGAACAGGTCCGGTCGCTGGTTGAGCACCGCCCCGACCAGCAGGCCCCCGGCGCTTTTACCCTGAATGGCCAAGCGGGCGGGCTCGGTAAAGCCTTGGGCGATCAAGTGTTCGGCGCAGGCGATAAAGTCTGCGAAGGTGTTGGGCTTATTGCCAAGCCGCCCTGCCTGGTGCCAGTGCGGGCCGAGCATCCCGCCGCCGCGCACATGGGCGATGGCCAGTACGTAGCCGCGGTCCAGCAGGCTCAGCTCGGGGATCTGAAAGCTGGGGTCCTCGCTGATGTTGTAGGCACCATAGCCGGAAAGTAGCGTGGGCGCCGGGAATTGAGCATCGACGCGGTAGGCCAGGCTGATGGGGACCTCGGTGCCATCACTTGCGACGGCCCAGAGCCGCTGAATGCGGTAGTGCCCGCTGTCGAAACTGCCCCCGATGGCCACCTGCTGGAGCAGTTGGCACTGCAACGTATCCAGGTCCAGTTCCCAGGTTTGTTCAGCGAGTGTGAAGCTTTCCAAGGTCATGCGCAGGCGGGGCTGCTCGAAGTCAAGGGTGTCGGTTACCTGCAACTTGTAGCTGGCGTGCGCTTGAGTAACGCGGCAGGGCGCCTGCTCGAATCTGTGGACTTCAAGTTGTGTCAGGCCCTGTTCGCGCAAGCTCAATACGAGAGCGGTGCGTTTGGGGTAGAGCTCGGTGAGCACCACGCCGGGCCGAGCGGCAATCAGTGTGCTCCACTGAGCCGGGTCTGGCGGGCAGCCTGGAGAGCTCCATTGATAGCGCACCTCGCCGTCCAAAGCGCTAGCGTGATCTCGCATGAACCAGCAGGGCGCGCCGTTCAGGCAACCGTGGTCCACGTAGTAGCGAGCGTTTTCGGCTCGCGGCCGGACTCTCACAGGGGGCGCCTGCAGATCATACGCATCGATGACCCAGGCCTCGCTGCTGGAAGGGCTCTCGATGCCCATGATCAGGTAGCTACCGGACGCGCTGCGCTGGCAACCGCAGGCCAGATAGGCCTGGTCGTGTTCGTCGAGCACCTTCACTGGCTGCTCATCACCTAGGGTGAAACGGTAAAAGGCTGCCGGGCGCCAGCCGTCGTTGGCCAGCGTGATGTAGAGAATGCTCTGGCTGTCGCCGCCCCAAGCGAACAGGCCAAGGCTGTCGGGGCCGGGTAAGACGCTGGAATGGCCGGTGCTCAGGTCTTTGATATGGATGCGATAGCGCTGGCTACCGTCGCTGGCGAGGCTGTAAGCCAGATAACGATGATCGGGGCTTGCCTGTACCTGC
The DNA here is from genome assembly GCF_003097135.1 of Pseudomonas sp. URIL14HWK12:I12. Lineage (GTDB taxonomy): Bacteria > Pseudomonadota > Gammaproteobacteria > Pseudomonadales > Pseudomonadaceae > Aquipseudomonas. The sequence goes on along the minus strand of NZ_QEQL01000001.1, from coordinate 850,852 downwards.
CGAACATCGACGTGGTCGCCCTCTGCGAGTGTATTGACGTCCAGCAGCAATTGCCCGGTGGCCTGCGGGGCAGTCGAGGGCCGGCGATAGTGCTTGGGATAGGGTTCGTCGGTGTTCTGTTGCTGGTAATAGATCCATGGGCCAACCACCAGGCCCAGATCGGGTTGAGCGTGAGCCGGCTGGCGTTGTTCGAACTCCCGCAGCAGTTGCTCCTGCAAGGCCTCGGTGCTGGCCAGGGTGGCCTGGTAAAAAGCATTTTCTTCGGCCAGGTACGCTTTGGCGGCGTCCTGGTCGTGGCGCAGCCAGGCGTAGGGATCGTTGCCGGGGGCCACTGCAGCGATGGGGGCGGTAGGCATATCGGGTACCTCCTTGGACAGAGGCCCAGAGCATGGCGTGCCACTCGCCATCGCATGTGCTAATTAGCTACCGCACCATCCAGAGCGCCGCGAGCAGTGCTGGCGGCATCACTAACGCGCCAATCCCGAGAAAGCGCCAGGCGCCCATGTGCAGCCCTTCACGGCGTAGGGCCGACAGCCACAGCAGTGTGGCGAGCGAGCCGGTGATCGAAAGGTTCGGCCCCAGATCCACGCCGATCGCCAGCCCAGCGACGGTGGTTTCCGGCAGCGGTGCAAGGTTTGGCAAGGCACCCGCCGCCAACCCCACGGGCAAGTTGTTGGCAAGGTTACTCGCCAGCGCTGCGCCGACGCCGGCGACCCAGGGCGCCCACTCCGGGTGCTGCTGAGCAACACCGTGAAGTTGCTGGGCGAGCAGGCCCAGCCAACCGCCGCGCTGTACTGCCTCTACCAGCACGAACAGTGCGGCCACCAGCGGCAGCACGCTCCAACTCACTGCGCGCAGCTCTGCCCACGGCGCGCGTCGCTGCACGAGAGCGACCACCATGGCAGTACCGGCCCCGGCGAGCAGGGTGGGCAGGCCCAGCGCCCAGCCTTGCAGTGAAACGATCACCAGGCCAACGGCCGTGAGGCTCAGGCCCCATGCCGCTACCTTCGCAGGTGCTGCCAAGGGGGGCTGTGCCGGTGCTGGCGCTACCGGGGCGCGCAGATGCTTGCGCTGGATCAACCGCAACACCGCCCAGGTCAGGCCAATGGCCGCCAGCGACGGTAGGCCGAAGCGGGCCAGCCAACTGGTAAGCGGCGGCATGGTATGGCCAAAGATCACCAGGTTCGCCGGGTTGGATATCGGCAGGACGAAACTCGCGGCGTTTGCCACGAATGCGCAGATCAGTAGATAGGGCAGCGGCTCGACGTCGGCCTGCCGCGCGGCGGCATACACCGCCGGGGTCATCACCACTGCCGTGGCGTCGTTGGACAGAAACACTGTGACCACCACGGCCACCACATAGAGCAGATCGAACAGCCGTGTGCCGCTGCCGCCGGCCTGGCGCAACGCAAGTGTGGCTAGCCAGTCGAACAGGCCTTGTTCGCGAGCGACTTCCGCCAGCAGCATCATGCCGATCAAGAAAAGGTAAACGTCCAGGCCTTCGCCCACGGCGTGCCAGGCGGCTTGCCAAGGCAGCAAGCCAGCAATCAGCAGGATCAGCGCCGCAGCAGCGGGCCAGATGAATTCGGGCAGGCGCCAGGGGCGCATCAGCAAGAGCAGGGTGCTGGCCAGGGAAATGATCAGGGTCAACAGGGCAGGGTTCGGCATCAAAGCAGTGCGCCACACAGGGTAGGAATGTGGCGCACTGTAGCCTAACGGCGAGGCGGCGTCAGGCGCTGTATACGCAAGCGTCTGCGGCGGCCCAGCGCACTTTGACGCCATCCCCGGGTTTGAAGGGCAGCCCGGTGGCCGAGAGGGCGCGCACGGTCAACTGCGTACCGCCTGCAGTGGCCACCGAGCAGGTCTGGCTTTCGCCCAGGAAAAGCAGTTCGCTGACCGTAGCACTCACTTCATTCCAACCGGCCGGCAGCGGGTTGATGGCAGCATCAGCCTGGCTCAGCGCGAGCGCTTTCTCCGGCCGCACCATCAGGCGCAGGGCTTGGCCAGCTCGGTGTTCGCTACTCAGGCGAATGGCCAGGCCTTGGCCCTCGAAACTGGCTGCCCCTTGCCCACTGGCCACCACATCAAGGAAGTTGGAGTTGCCGAGGAAGGAGGCAACGAAAGCGTTGGGCGGGTCCTGATAGAGCGAAACGCCAGTACCCAGGCCTACGACTTTGCCATGGCTGAAGATAGCGATGCGCTGCGACAGCCGCATCGCTTCTTCCTGGTCGTGGGTCACGTAAACGATGGTCAGCCCCAGCCGGCGATGCAGCTGGCGCAGTTCATCCTGCAGGTCTTCGCGCAGTTTTTTATCCAGCGCGCCCAGTGGTTCGTCCATCAACAAGATACGTGGCTCATAGACCAGCGCTCGGGCAATCGCGACCCGTTGCTGCTGGCCACCGGAAAGCTGGGAAGGCCGGCGGCTGGCAAAAGCCTCCAGCTGCACGAGGCGGAGCATGGCGTCCACCTTGCGTTCGCGTTCGGCGGCATCGAGCTTGCGGATCGCAAGCGGAAAGGCAATGTTGTCACGCACCGAGAGGTGCGGGAACAGGGAGTAGCGCTGGAACACCATGCCGATGCCACGTTTGTGCGGCGGCACGTTGACCAGGTCTTTACCGGCAACTTCGATGGCCCCGGAGCTGGGCGTTTCGAAGCCCGCAAGCATCGACAGCGTCGTGCTCTTGCCCGAGCCGCTGGAGCCGAGGAAGGTCAGAAACTCGCCTTCCTGGATGTCCAGCGACAGGTTGTCCACGGCCACGAAATTACCGTAGTGCTTGTTCAGGTTGCGCAGGCTCACCAGGGGCTGGCGCGAGGAATCTTGGAAGATAGCGTTCATGGCATTTCCTGAAGTCGAGCTTCGGAGCGACGGCGCAAGCCGGCGGCAATCAGCATCACCAGCACCGACAAGCCGATCAGCAGCGTCGATGCGACGGCGATCACGGGGGTCAGGTCCTGGCGCAAGGTCGTCCACATTTTCACAGGCAGGGTTTGCAGGCTCGGGCTCGCCATCATCACGCTCAGCACTACCTCATCCCAGGAGATCAGAAAGGCAAACAGCGCGCCGGCCACCATGCCTGGTCGAATGGCGGGAAAGGTCACTTTCAGTACCGCCTGCCAGCGCGAGCAGCCGCAGATGACTGCCGCGTCCTCGATGGAGCGATCGAACAGCTTGAGCGAATTGATGATCGAGATCACCGTGAAGGGTAGGGCGACGATTACGTGGCTCACGACGAAGGCGAACAGCGTGCCGGTCAGGCCCAGCTTCAGGAACAGCGCGTACACCGCCACCGCGATGATCACCAGCGGCACGATCATCGGCAGGGTGAACAGCCCGTAGAGCAGGTCGCGGCCTGGAAACTGCCCGCGCACCAAAGCAAACGCAGTGGGCAGGCCCAGGGCCACGGCGAACACCGTGGTCAGCACGGCTACCTTCAGGCTCGAGACCGCCGCGTCCATCCAATCGGGGTTGGCGAAGAACTGCCCGTACCATTTCAGCGTCCAGCCTGGTGGAGGAAACACCAGCCACTGCGAAGAACCGAACGACAGCAGCACGATGAAGACGATCGGCAGCAGCAGGAACAACGCAATGATCGCGGTGGAGCCGTACAGGCCCAGGCGCAACTTCGGGCCCAATGCATTGGGGGTCAACAGCATGGGTCACCTCCCGTGGGTCGAGCCGACCGGCGATTCCGGTTGCAGCTTCAGGTAGCAGTAGAACAGCACCAGGGTAATCAGGATCAACAGGGCGGCGGCGGCGCTCGCCAGGCCCCAGTTGAGGAATGACTGCACCTGCTGCACGATGAATTCAGGCAACATCATGTTTTGCGCACCACCGAGCAAGGCAGGGGTGATGTAGTAACCCAAGGCCATTACGAACACCATCAAGGCTCCGGAGAACAACCCTGGCCGGCACAGCGGGATGAACACTCGCCAGAAGTTGGTCCAGGGGTTGGCACCGCACACGGCACCGGCCTGCAGCACCATCGGGTCGATCGCCTGCATCGTGGCCTGCAGGGGCAGCACGATGAAGGGGATCATGATGTAGGTCATGCCGATGGTCACGCCGGTGAGGTTGTGCACCAGTTCCAGCGGCTGGCTGATGATGCCCAACCCCATCAGTGCCTTGTTCACCACCCCGGACGCCTGCAGCAGCACCAGCCAGGCGTAGCTGCGCGCCAACAAGCTGGTCCACATCGACAGCAGCACGATGTTCAGCAGCCAGCGACCCCAACCGCGCGGCACCAGGGTGATTGCCCAGGCCAGTGGGAACCCCAGCAGCACACTGAACAGCGTCACCAAGGCAGCCACAGAGAAGGTGTTGAACAGCACGCGGGCGTAAGCCGAGTTGGCGAACAGCTCGGCGTAGTTGTGCAGCCCCGGGGTTGGTTCGAGGACCCCGCGCAACAGCAGGCCGATCAACGGGGCGAAGAAGAACAGGCCAAGAAACAACAGCGCCGGCACCAGGATTCGAGCACCACGCCAAGGGCTGCGAGCATGGCTCTGCCCAAGGGCAGCGCCAGAGGCGCTCCCCGAGGTCAGTGCGTGAGCGCGCGATTGCACTTTCACTTCACCAGCCATTCGTTCCACCGTGCCGCGATCTCAGGGCCGTTCTTGGCCCAATACGCGTAGTCCAGAGTGATCTGCTCGTCTTTGTATGCAGAAGGCTGGCTTTTGGCCAGGGTCGAATCCAGGCGCGCGGTACTGTCGACGTTGACCGGGGCATATGCCGTGGCGTTTGCAAAGTCAGCCTGGCCCTTGGCACCGCTGGCGGTCGCGAGGAATTTCATGGCGGCGTCTTTGTTCTTGGCCCCTTTGGGCACCACGAGGAAGTCGGCCATGATCAGGTTTTGCTTCCAGCTCACGCCTACCGGCGCACCGTCCTGCTGCAGCGCGAACAGGCGGCCATTCCAGAATTGGCCCAGGCTCGCTTCGCCGGAAGCCAGTAACTGCTGGGACTGTGCGCCGCCGCCCCACCAAACGATGTCTTTCTTGATGGTGTCGAGCTTTTTGAAGGCGCGGTCCAGGTCCAATGGATAGAGCTTGTCTTTCGGCACACCGTCGGCGAGCAGCGCGAGCTCGAGCACGCCCGGGCTTGCCCATTTGTACAGTGCACGTTTGCCGGGGTACTTGGCGGTGTCGAACAGGGCGCTCCAATCTTCCGGTTTGCTAGCGCCTAGCTTGGACTCGTTGTAGCCCAGCACGAAGGAGAAGTAGAAGGAACCGACAGCGTGGTCTGAAACGAAGCGAGGGTCGATCTTGCTACGGTCGATGGTGTTGAAGTCAAGCGGCTCGAGCAGGCCTTCGCTGGCCGCGCGCAGTGCGAAATCAGCTTCTACGTCGACCACATCCCACTGCACGTTGCCGCTTTCGACCATGGCCTTGAGCTTGCCATAGTCGGTTGGGCCATCCTGAACCACCTTGATGCCGGTGGCTTTGGTGAAAGGCGTAGCCCAGGCGTCTTTTTGCGCGTCCTGAGTGGTCCCGCCCCAACTTACGAAATTCAGGGATTGGTCAGCCGCTTGCGCCGCGCCCACGCCCATCGCCAGCACGCCGGCTGCCAGGGCGGACATCGCCCACTTGTTGAACACCATGTTGTACGCCCTCGCTTTGTTGTGTTTATGCGGGCTGCGCGCCCGCGTTCTTTCGGGAGCAGTTGGTCCAAGGGACTCAAGTATCGACTGGATCGGGCGCTATTGTTGGTGCGTTCCTGGCAGCGCCCTGATCGTCCACAGTCTGGAATGTCATATTATGGTATTCCAAACTTTGTGCAAGCCCTCAACTGGCGAAAGGAATGCTCTCCACGACCTCCAGGTCATAGCCGGCAAGGCCTGTGTATTTGATAGGCGGGCCCAGGTGGCGCAGCTTGCCGACGCCCAGGTCTTGCAAAATCTGTGCGCCAGTGCCCACTTCCGAGTAGCTGCGCACAGCACCTGGGGTGAAACGCTTCGGGGGTTGGGTAAGTTGGGGCACGCGCTCGAGCAGCGCTTGGGAAGATTCGTGGTTTGCCAGCACCACAACAACGCCATGGCCTTCTGCTGCTACTTTTTCCAGCGCAGCCCATAGCGTCCAGTTCGCCGGCCCTGTGTATTCGGCGCCCACCAGGTCGCGCAGCGGGTCGATCACATGAACGCGCACCAGGGTGGGGTGGTCGTGGCGCAACTGGCCCATCACCATGGCCATGTGTACGCCCCCTGTTAGGCGGTCTTCGTAGCTGATCAGCCTGAACTCACCGTGTACCGTGGGCAGGTCGCGTTCGCCAATTCGTGCCACGGTGTGCTCATTGGCCAGGCGATACTGAATCAAGTCGGCAATGCTGCCGATGCGCAGTCCATGTTGGCGAGCAAAGGTTTCAAGCTCGGGCCGCCGCGCCATGCTGCCGTCTTCGTTCATGACCTCAACGATCACCGATGCAGGTGTCAGCCCGGCCAGGCGGGCCAGGTCGCAGCCTGCTTCGGTGTGGCCGGCGCGGGTGAGCACGCCACCTTCGCGGGCGCGCACGGGAAAGATGTGCCCGGGCTGCACGATGTCTTCGGCCCGCGCGCCTGGCGCCACGGCCGCGGCTACGGTACGGGCGCGGTCTGCGGCAGATATGCCGGTGGTCACGCCAGTGGCTGCCTCGATCGAAACGGTGAATGCGGTGGAGAAGCCGCTACCGTTGGTGGGCACCATCTGCTCCAGCCCCAAGCGGATGCAGTGCTCGTCGGTAAGGGTAAGGCAAATCAGGCCGCGCGCTTCGCGAGCCATGAAGTTGATTGCGGCCGCATCGCAGTGGTCTGCCGCCAGCAGCAGGTCACCTTCGTTCTCGCGGTCTTCGTCATCGACCATCAAGACCATCCTGCCTTGGCGAAAGTCTTCGATGATTTCCTCTATAGGGTCGAATGGCATGGCATATTCTCACGGTGCTTGGCAGTTGGAAACCGTGGTATACCATAATACCGAAAACCCGAACAGCACGGAGAAACGCAACATGAAAGGCTATTGGATTGCGCAAGTCGAGGTGAATGACCCTGACCAATACAGCGAGTACACAAGCCGTGCTCCTGCCGCTTTTACCAAGTATGGCGGCCGTTTTTTGGCCAGGGGAGGGCGCAGCGAGGCTTTGGAAAATGGCCCGGCTGCTTCGCGCAACGTCGTGATCGAGTTCGACTCCTACGAGCAGGCTGTGGCGTGCTATCGCTCATCGGAGTATCAGGAGGCGATGGCTCACCGCGAAGGTGCAAGCTCGGCGAAGATCACCATCGTAGAAGGGGTAGAGTGATTACCCCAGGCGAATGTTAAGGCTCTGTGCCTGCCCCTGTTCGGCGGCACGCATGAGCTGCCGCCGTGCAGTCACATTCAGGGGGTTGAGCCAGCTCACTACCGTGTGGCTCTTGCCCAATCGCAGCACATCACAAGCCAGGGCTTGAGGTGATTGGCCAGCCCGCGGCTGCAGCAACAGGATGCGTTCGCGGTTCAGGCCCGCATCACGTAGCCATGTGTGGGTTAGTGCCGCGGGCGGTGCTACCAGCGCGAGCCAACGGCTTTCACCGGCCTGGCTCAGCGCACTCAGAATGGGCGCCATCAGGTTCATGCAGCTTCCCGCGGACCCTTTCAACGCCAATTCGCTGAATGCGTCTTCCATGGTGTGCTCAGGTTCGGCGGGTTCGAACAACGGCTTGGCCGTCGGCGCCATGAATGCTTCGAACAGGGGAAGTTGGCCTTGCCCAGTTACCGCGGGAATACAATGCTGCATGTGATGCCTCCGGTTAGCGGCGGATAACGCCGACACTCAGCCCTTCGATCACGAGGTCCTGTTCTCGAAGATCGACTTCGATAGGGGCAAACTCAGAGTTTTCTGCAAGCAGGCGAACCTTGTGGCCGCTGCGCTGAAAACGTTTGACGGTGACTTCCTCGCCGATGCGGGCTACCACGATCTGACCATTACGCGCCTCTCGACAGGTGTGTACTGCCAGCAGGTCACCATCGAAAATGCCGACGTCCTTCATGCTCATGCCGTGCACCCGCAACAGGTAATCGGCACGTGGGTGAAAGAATGAAGGGTTGATGTTGCAGGACTCCTCAATGTGCTGCTGGGCCAGGATGGGGGCACCTGCCGCGACCCGCCCGATGACCGGGAGGGTGTCTTCATTACGGGCCTCGCTGGCGCCCGGAATGCGGATGCCGCGGCTCGCGCCGGGGGTCATCTCGATCGCACCTTTGCGTGCCAGGGCCTTGAGGTGTTCTTCGGCGGCATTCGGCGACTTGAAGCCCAACTGCTGGGCAATTTCAGCACGGGTGGGCGGGAAGCCGTTTTCGTCGATGCAGCGCCGGATGAAGGCCAGGATCTCCGCCTGGCGGGGCGTCAGTTTCAGCATGATGATTTGCTCTGGCTTTTTATACAGTGACTGGAAGTATATACAGTAGAGCGATGTTGGCAACTGTTCTTTTCGCACCTCGGCGATGCAAATGCCGGCTTAGAAACCCGGAAACCTGTCCTGCGCCTTGACAACCGAACCCGCGCAAACGTAAGTTTCAAACACTTGTTTGCCCCGCCGGAGAAACCATGGCTCAATCGGAGACCGTAGAACGCATCCTCGATGCCGCTGAACAGCTGTTCGCCGATAAAGGTTTCGCGGAGACGTCACTGCGGGTAATCACCGCCAAGGCCGGAGTCAACCTCGCTGCGGTCAACTATCACTTCGGCTCCAAGAAGGCGCTCATCCAGGCAGTGTTCTCACGTTTCCTCGGGCCGTTCTGCGCAAGCCTGGAACGCGAGCTCGAGGCGCGTGCCTGCGAGCCCGAGTCGGCCGCCAGCCTTGAAGAGTTGCTGGAGATGCTGGTAGATCAGGCGATGGCCGTAGAGCCGCGCAGCCACAACGACCTTTCCATTTTCATGCGCCTGCTGGGCCTTGCCTTCAGTGAAAGCCAAGGCCACCTGCGGCGCTACCTTGAAGACATGTACGGCAAGGTCTTTCGGCGCTACATGTTGCTGGTGCATCAGGCCGCCCCCAACGTGGCGCCCCTGGAGCTGTTCTGGCGAGTGCATTTCATGCTCGGTGCCGCAGCGTTCAGCATGTCGGGTATCAAGGCACTGCGCGCCATTTCCGAGAATGACTTCGGTGTCGACACGTCCATTGAACAAGTGATGCGGCTGATGGTGCCGTTCCTGGCTGCCGGGATGCGCGCCGAGAGTCAGGTCACCGACCCGCGCCTGCTCGGCGCCCAGCTGCGCCCGCGCAGCAAGCCGGCCACGGCCGCGAAGGGCTGAGCCAAGACCGCTGCGATCGGTTACAGTAGCGGCTTTTGAGCTACCCCAAGGACGTCCCATGCCTTCCAGCCTCCACGGCGCCCTGATGGTCGACATCGCCGGCACCTGGCTGACCGCCGAAGACCGCCATCTGTTGCGCCAGCCCGAAGTGGCTGGCCTCATTCTTTTCGCGCGTAACATCGAGCACCCGCGGCAGGTGCGTGACCTGTGCCAGGCAATCCGTGCCATCCGCCCTGACCTTATCCTGGCTGTGGATCAGGAAGGCGGGCGCGTGCAGCGCCTGCGCCAGGGCTTCGTCAAGCTTCCGGCCATGCGGGCCATCGGTGGTGTGCCCAACGCCGAGGTGTTAGCCGAGCACTGTGGCTGGCTGATGGCAACCGAGGTACTGGGGGTGGGCCTTGACCTCTCCTTCGCCCCGGTCCTGGACCTCGATCACACGCGCAGTGCGGTGATTGGCCAGCGCGCCTTTGAAAGCGACCCGGAGCGCGCCGCCCAGCTGGCCGGGGCGTTCATCCGTGGCATGAACCAGGCCGGCATGGCTGCCTGCGGCAAGCATTTCCCGGGCCATGGGTGGGCCGAAGCCGACTCCCACGTTGCTATACCTGTGGATGATCGTGAACTCGACACCCTGCGCCAGCACGACCTGATCCCGTTCAAGCGGCTTTCCCGGCAATTGGCGGCCGTGATGCCCGCGCATGTGATCTACCCCCGGGTGGATGCGAGCCCGGCAGGGTTTTCTCGGCGCTGGCTGCAGGAGATCCTGCGCGGCGAGCTGGGGTTTGACGGGGTAATTTTCAGCGACGACCTCTCGATGGCTGGCGCTCATGTGGTGGGCGATGCCGCTGCACGGGTGGAAGCGGCGTTCAATGCCGGTTGTGACGTGGGCCTGGTGTGCAATGATCGCGCTGCCGCCGAGCTGGCCTTGAGTGCGGCGCAGCGGTTGAAGGTCACCCCTGCGCCACGAATTGCCCGCATGGCCGGGCAGGGCACCGCCGGGCTCGACTATCGGCAGCAGCCTCGCTGGCTCGAAGCGCTCGGCGCACTGCGGGCCGCCCACCTGATCGACTGACACGGAGCCTTGCCATGACGGTCTACGCAATCATCGGCGGTACCGGCCTCACCCAACTCGAAGGCCTTCACATCGAGCGCACGCTGGCGTTGGACACACCTTGGGGCGCCCCATCGTCAGAGGTTATCCTGGGCCATTATGCCGAGCGCGAGGTGATGTTCCTTGCCCGCCATGGCCACCCGCACCGCTTTGCGCCACACAGGGTCAACTACCGCGCCAACCTTTGGGCGCTCAAGCAGGCAGGGGCCCAGGCCGTGCTTGCGGTCAACGCGGTAGGCGGCATCCATTCGGCCATGGGCACCGGTCACTTCTGTGTGCCGCACCAGTTGATCGACTACACCAGCGGCCGTGAGCACACCTATTTCGCTGATGACCTGGAGCAGGTTACCCATATCGACTTCAGCTACCCCTATCACGAGCCGCTGCGCCAGCAACTGGTGGCTGCGCTCAAGGCCGAGGGGCTGGCTTTCAGCGACTTCGGCACCTACGGTTGCACGCAGGGCCCGCGCTTGGAAACCGCAGCCGAAGTCGCCCGCCTGGAGCGCGATGGTTGTGACATCGTCGGAATGACGGGGATGCCAGAGGCAGCGCTTGCTCGCGAGCTGGACCTGCACTACGCGAGCCTTGCCCTGGTGGTAAACCCTGCCGCTGGCAAGGCTCAGGCGGTGATCACCATGGAGGAGATCGAGCAGGCACTGCAGGCCGGTATCGGTCAGGCTCGGGCAGTGCTGGCGCGGGTGCTGGCCTAGGCGCTGGCGCCTTCGAGGAAAAAACGCTCCAGCGTGCTGGCTGAACTGGCCGGCGCCGCCCGGCCCAGGCGCTCGGAATCGATCATCCCGCACAGTAGTGATGCAAACAGGTCTGCAAGCACCGGCGCGGGCACGTCGATACGAAACAACCCTTGGCGCTGACCCTCCAGAAAAAAACTGTCGAGCCCCTCCACATAGGCTTTCCAGGGGCTGTAGCGGTCAGTCCAGCGCAAGGCGTCCGGGGTGTACTGGAAGATCAGGAACAGCATCAGCTCGCGCTGGGCCAAATGCTGCTCGATCAGCGTGCGTAGCGCCCCGGCCGGGCCTTCGCGGGCCATGTCGACACTTTCGAGCAACCCCAACATGACCTGGGAGGTATGGTTCATCAACTGGTCGACCAATTGCTCGCGGGTCCCACACAGACGATGCAGCGTTGCCTTGCTCACGCCGACGCTGTCTGCCAGGTCCTTGAGGCTCGCCCGCGGCTGGTCGACGATGGCGACGGCCAACGCTTTGAGTAGGGCATCATTGAGAATGACCCGGCGCATTGAAATCGAACCTGCTGTAGCGCGTGGTGAGGGGACGGCCATTGTGCCGAAAACGCGGTGTAACAGAAAAGTAAAAAGTTACAAAAGGCTCAATTGAGACGAACTTGTCTCAATGGAGCCTTTTGCTTATCATCGCCGCCTCTCGGACCTCTCGAAGGAACACTTCATGCCGCGCCTGCGCGTTACCGCCCTGGCCCTGGTTTTGCTCGCCGTGGCGGGTTGTGAAAAGCCCTCCACGCCTGAAGCGCCCCCTCCCGCCCCTAAACCCGTACAGGTGATCACCACCGTGGCCGAACCGCTTGAGCTGTTTGCCGAATTGCCAGGCCGCATCGAGCCGGTGCGAGTCGCGCAAGTGCGGGCACGGGTGGCCGGCGTAGTGCTGCGCCAGCAATTCAAAGAAGGTGCCGACGTCAACATCGGCGACCCACTGTTTCAGATCGACCCCGCACCTTTGCGTGCGGCGCTGGCTCAGGCTCAAGGCGCACTGGCGCGGGCTCAGGCGCAGGTCGTCGAAGGCCGCGCTCGGCTTGGCCGCTATCGGGCCCTGGCCGAGGTAGAGGCCATCAGCCGCCAGGATCTGGACACCGCCCGTGCCACCCTGGCCAGCGCTGAGGCTGATGTTCAAAGTGCTCAAGCGCAGGTGCAGACCGCTCGATTGAACCTGGGCTATGCCTCGGTACGCGCGCCGATTGCCGGGCGCATCGGCCGTGCGCTGGTCACCGAGGGTGCACTGGTAGGGCAGGGCGAAGCGACGTTGCTGGCACGCATCCAGCAGTTGGACCCCATCTACGCTGATTTCAGCCAGCCGGCCGCCGACGCGTTGCGTTTACGCCAGGGCCTTGAAGACGGCAGCCTCGGCAGCGCGGCCGGCCAGCCCCTGAGCCTTCAGGTAGACGGGGTAGCCCGACGCGCCGAGGGTACCTTGCTGTTCACCGATGTGAGCGTCGATCGCCAGACCGGCCAGCTCGCCTTGCGCGGGCGTTTCGCCAACACCGACAAGTGGCTGCTGCCAGGCATGTATGTACGCGTGCGTGCCCCACAAGGATTGGAGCCTGCAGCGGTGTTGGTGCCCCAGCGTGCGGTGCAGCGTGACCAAGGGGGGCAGGCGACGGTGCTGCTGCTGGTCAATGGTGAAGTGCAGGCCCGGCCAGTCAGTACGGGCGTGATGCGTGACGGCCGTTGGCAGATCACCCAGGGCTTGGCCCCAGGCGAGCAGGTCATCGTGGGTGGCCCTGCCGGGCTGAGCCCAGGTGACCCCGCGCAGGCGGCCGACGAGGCCGTTGAACCCGCCACTGCACCATAAGGGGCCTGGAACATGTCGCGGTTCTTCATCGAGCGGCCCAACCTGGCTTGGGTCGTAGCGTTGTTCATCTGCCTGGCTGGCCTGTTGGCGATGCCTCTGATGCCGGTCTCGCAGTATCCCAATGTGGCGCCACCGCAGATCACTATCACCGCCACCTACCCGGGCGCCTCGGCGCAGGTACTGGCCGATACCGTCACCAGTGTGATCGAAGACGAACTCAATGGCGCCCAAGGCCTGTTGTATTTCGAGTCCACCAGCAATGCCAATGGCATAGCCGAGATCGTGGTCACCTTCCAGCCCGGCGTGAGCCCGGAGTTCGCCCAGGTGGACGTGCAAAATCGCCTGAAAAAAGCAGAAGCACGCCTGCCGCAGGCGGTGCTCACTCAAGGCGTGGATGTGGAGCAGACGAGCGCGGGTTTTCTGCTCATCTATGCCCTCAGCTACAAGCAAGGCGCCACTCGGGATGACACGGTGCCATTGGCCGACTATGCCGCCCGCAACGTCAACAACGAGATCCGTCGCCTGCCAGGGGTGGGCAAGCTGCAGTTCTTCGCTGCCGAAGCGGCCATGCGCGTATGGGTCGACCCCCAGGCATTGATCGGCTATGGGCTGTCCATCGGCGATGTGAGCGCTGCCATTGCCGCGCAGAATATCCAGGTGCCGGCCGGCTCTTTTGGCTCCGCACCTGCTGCCGGGAATCAGGAGCTGACTGCCACGCTGGCGGTGCAGGGCACGCTCCAGACGCCAGAGGCGTTCGGCGCGATACTCTTGCGGGCCAACCCCGACGGCTCTGTGGTGCGCTTGAGCGACGTGGCGCGCATTGCCTTGGGTAGCCAGGATTACAACTTTGCCAGCCGCCTCAACGGCAAGCCGGCAGTGGGTGCTGCGGTGCAGCTGGCCCCTGGCGCCAACGCACTGGCCACCGCCGAAGCCGTCCGCGAGCGTTTCAACGAACTGTCGGTGAATTTCCCCAACGACATCGAATGGTCGGTGCCCTACGACACCTCGCTGTTCGTCGACGTGGCCATTGGCAAGGTGCTGCAAACCCTGGCCGAAGCCATGCTGCTGGTGTTTCTGGTCATGCTGCTGTTTCTTCAGAACATTCGCTACACATTGATCCCCAGCATCGTGGTGCCGGTGTGCCTGCTCGGCACGCTTGGGGTGATGTACACGCTCGGATTCTCAGTGAATATGCTGACCATGTTCGGCATGGTACTGGCGATCGGCATCCTGGTAGACGACGCCATCGTGGTGGTGGAAAACGTCGAGCGGCTGATGGCCGAAGAGGGGTTGCCGCCCGCCCAGGCAACGATCAAGGCGATGGCGCAGGTGTCCGGGGCGATCGTCGGTATCACCCTGGTGCTGGCGGCGGTGTTCCTGCCGCTGGCGTTCATGAGTGGTTCAGTGGGGGTCATCTACCGCCAGTTCTCACTCTCGCTTGCCGTCTCGATCCTGTTTTCAGGCTTTCTGGCACTCACTTTCACGCCGGCCTTGTGCGCCACCCTGCTCAAGCCAGTGGCCGAGGGGCATGGGCAAAAGCGCGGCTTTTTCGGTGCGTTCAACCGTGGCTTCGCTCGCCTGACCGAACGTTATAGCCAGCTCAACAATGCGCTGGTAAGGCGTACGGGCCGCCTGATGCTGATGTATGGCGTAATGCTGGGGCTGTTGGGGTTTATGTACTTGCGTTTGCCGGAATCCTTCGTGCCCGTTGAAGATCAGGGCTACCTGATCGTAGACGTGCAACTGCCACCGAATGCAACGTTGCAGCGAACCCTGGCCACCGGCGAGCAACTCGAGGGGTTCCTCGCTGACCAGCCTGCCGTGCAGAACACGTTTCTGATCCTGGGGTTCAGCTTCTCGGGCATGGGCGAGAACGCTGCGCTGGGGTTTCCAACCCTCACCGATTGGTCCAAGCGTGGCGCCGATTCATCCGCCCAGGCCCTGGGCGATGCGGTAAACGGGCACTTTGCCGGCCACGGCGACGGTAGCATGACGGCCGTGACACCGCCGCCGATCGATGGGCTCGGCAATTCCGGTGGCTTCGCGCTGCGCCTGCAAGACCGAGCAGGTCTCGGCCGAGCGGCCTTGCTGGCAGCCCGTGATCAAGTGCTGGGGGCAGTGGCCAGTAACCCGGTATTCCTCTACGCAATGATGGAAGGCCTGGCCGATGCACCCCAATTGAGGTTGGTGATCGACCGCGATAAAGCGCGCACCCTGGGCGTGGGTTTCGATACCTTGAGCAGCGCGCTGTCTACCGCCTTCGGTTCAGCGGTGGTCAATGACTACACCAATGGCGGGCGCCAACAGCGAGTGGTGGTGCAGGCTGCACCGAATGCACGAATGACACCCGAGAGCGTAATGGCGCTGTATGTACCCAACACGCAGGGCGAGCTGGTGCCGTTGCGTGCGTTCGTCGACACGCACTGGGAGAGCGGCCCGGTGCAGGTGGCGCGCTACAACGGCTACCCCAGTATCCGCATCACCGGCGACGCTGCACCGGGCGTAAGCAGCGGGGCCGCCATGGCGGAGATGGAGAAGATCCTCGCCCACCTGCCGCCGGGCATCAGCTATGAATGGACTGGCCTTTCCTATCAGGAGCGCATCGCCAGCGGCCAAGCTGCGCAATTGTTCGTCCTGGCTATCCTGGTGGTGTTTTTGCTGCTGGTGGCGCTTTACGAAAGTTGGGCGGTGCCGCTCTCGGTCATGCTGATCGTGCCGGTGGGCGCGCTGGGTGCCGTACTGGCGCTTACGGTGGCCGGCTTGCCCAACGATGTGTACTTCAAAGTCGGGCTGATCACCATCATTGGCCTGGCGGCCAAGAACGCGATCCTGATCGTTGAGTTCGCCAAGGCATTGCACGCCGAGGGGCGCAGCCTTCGCGACGCCGCAGTGATGGCAGCACGTTTGCGCTTCAGGCCAATCGTCATGACGTCCGTGGCGTTCATGCTGGGTGTGTTGCCGTTGGTCATGGCCACGGGGGCCGGGGCTGCCAGCCAACGAGCGATCGGCACCGGCGTGATCGGCGGCATGCTCAGTGCCACCCTGCTAGGGGTGCTGCTGGTGCCGGTATTTTTCGTGGCCGTGCTGGGGTGGGTGCGCAGGCCGCGTTGAGCATGAGGCCCTGGCGACGCCTGCCGTCGGTCCTAATGTGCCAGGCCATGCCCTACATCGCTGGCGTGAATGGCCTAGAGCCACTACGCTGTTGGGATCCATCTGCCACGGAGGCCCTGAATGCCTGATCACCCGCCGCCCACGCGGCTGACCCTAGACCTGCCCAGCACTCATTCCCTCAGCGAGTTGCTCAACAGCCTCAAGCAGGCGCTGCGCGAGGATAGCTATCCGGTGGCGACACCGCGAATGTGCGAGCTTGCCCGAGAGGTCGTGAGTATCCGCCACGAGGACTCCTTCGGCTCACACCTGCACCGGGCGTTGGCCCAACCCGATGAGCCCGTGCACCCGCTGTGCATGCTAGCGCTGTACGAAGACTTATTGCCCCGGGTGGGTCGAGAGGTAGGCCTGCACGCAGGCGGCCCACCGCACCGCTGGTTACCCAGCGACATGCCCCGCACGCGCATGATCGCGCGCTGTTGGCAGGCTTACGCCAACGCGGTGCTCGACGAAATGAGCCAGGCCCTGCGCCGTAGCCCCGCCCCGTCAATTGATGCTTGAGGCAGCCAACTACCCATCGCAGCGCCACTCGCGTACCCGCTAGGCGGTTGTTTAGCCCTGGGGAGGGAATCTGTGCCTTCGCAGGCCCCAGGGCCCGTATCACGATTCTTTCCTGCTACGGTTCGCCTCATTTCGCTTTGCCAACGTGGGCTCAGATGAGCGCCAAGGGCCCAAAACCCGCGAGCGCACACGCTTGATGGGCGAAGGCTTACAGCACGACGCAGCGATCGCCTCTAGGGCGGCCGCTCGATGAGGCTTAGTCTATAACTATCCAACGACGCCACGGAACAGGCGTCGACGGTCAAGGATGATCGACCATGGGCCTGGGAGGCCGATGACAGGAGTTGCATGGCTTGGACACAGAACCCGCTTCGGCGGGTTTTTTTATGCGTACAGCGTTAAGCTTGCACCCGGTTATCCATAACACTAAAGACCGTGAGCCTGACCATGACCACTCCTCCTTTATCCCATGCTCCGCTTGCCCGCCGCTACCACAGGCTTTCCATAACATTACATTGGCTGACAGTGCTGCTGTTCATCGGCGTTTATGCCTGCATCGAGCTCAAAGGCTATGTACCCAAGGGCCAGCCGTTGCGCGCTGCGCTGGTAGGAGGGCACGGTATTCTCGGCACAACGATCTTGCTGTTGGTAGCACTGCGCCTGATCGCGCGGCTGCGTTACCCGGCCCCACCTATTGAGCCGCAGCCCCCCCGCTGGCAAACGGGCCTGGCGCATGCCACCCATAGCCTGCTTTATCTGCTGATGATCGTAACGCCTATTCTGGCGTGGCTGATGCTGGCTATTGCCGGCAAGCCTTTTCCATGGCTGGGCTTTGAGATCCCTCTGCCAGTGACGATCGATGAAGGGCTGGCCAAGCGAATCAAGGCGGTTCACGAGTGGATCGGCAATGCAGGCTATTGGCTGATCGGTGTGCATGCGCTGGCCGGGCTGTTCCACCATTACATCGTGCGCGACAACACCCTTCGCCGCATGCTGCGCGGTTGACCAACGCCTGGGTGGCGCTTAGAGTGGCGCCGGGGCGTGCGCCACGCCCGCGGTCCGCGCAAAGGGTTGCCCGAGGCGTGTTTCGACTCTTCACTCACCAGCTCCCGGCTAGTGGCGGGCCCAGCCATCTCAGGAGTTGGCATGCCCACATCCCCTTCTTCGCGCCATCACGGCCGCCTTGAAATCGCGTTTCTGCGTAAACAAGCCAAGCGCCTGCTCAAGGCACTCCATTCTGGCCAGGCGCCGGCTGTAGCCCTGCAGCTGGCCGAGCTTGGGATTGCCGGCCCCGCCTATCAACTGGCCGACACCCAGTGGCTGGTCGCCCGAGAGCAGGGGTTTTCCAGCTGGCCGAAGCTCAAGGCGCATGCCGATGCGCTGGACTTTGCAGCGCGCAATCCCCAAGCCAGAGAGGGCGATAGCGCTCAGGTCACGCACTGGCGCTGCGGCAACGATATTCAGCATTCGCTCAAGGTCGCCGGCTTCAAGGGAGGTTTCCAGATGCTCAGCGACCCGCTGGCCATGGGCCCTGTGCCGGCGCTGGCGCCTGAGGCCTTGCTGGCGGAGCGTGCCAAGTTCATTACGCGGGCTTTCAACCTGCAGCCGGCTGACGCCGCTGCTCGGCTCGCCCACGAATATGGAGCGCTCTGGGCTATCGACGCTAGCAGCGAGGTGGTGCTGTGGTGCGAAGCCGATGCCTATGATCAGCTGTTCCTGATTCGCGTGCTCGCGGGGCTGGGAACGCTGCCGCGCAGGCTGGAATTGGTCGAGGCCGCCAGCGTGCCGGGCGTCGAGCGCTTCATAGGGGTTGGCCAGCTGGCTCCGGATGTACTTGCCTGGCTCTGGCCGCAACGGCGCGCATTGGGCGAGCCTGCGCGGGTGGTGGCGAAGCAGGCCTGGGCTGCCTACTGTGCGCCGGCTCCGCAGGCTTGGGCGCGGCTGGCCGCGTCGCCGACACCGGCACTGCCGTTGTTGGGGCCGGCCATGGCTCGCCAGCTTCAGGAACTGCCGGGTGAAGCCGACGGGTTGAGCCTGACCGAACGGCTCACCCTGCAGTATCTGGCCCGCCGGGGGCCAATGGCGGCAGGGCAGGTGTTTGCCTGGTTGATGGAGCAGGGCGACCCGTTGCCATGGCTGGGCGACATGATGTTCGAGGCCCTCTCGCGCCAGTGGGTCCGGGGCACCACGCCGTTGTTGCTGGAAACGCCCGGCCCTGTCTGGGCGCAGCGGCAGTGGCGCCTGGCCCCTTTGGCAGAGCGCATATTGGCCGGCCAGGCTCACTGGCTGGACCACGTTCAGGCCGAGCGCTGGGTCGGTGGCGTTCGGCTGGCGCCGGGCCAGCCCTGCTGGGTCGTCAGCCCGGAGGGAGCAGTTCGGCTGCGCTGTTGAGGCCGGCGCCGGTCAATAGCTCGGCGGGCAGTGCAGGGCTGAAATAGTGCCCTTGTGCTTCGTCGCACCCCAGGCGCTGCAGGCTGGCTTGTTGCTCGGCGGTTTCAACACCCTTGGCCGTTACACTCAAGCTCAGCTCACCGGCCAGTTGAACGGTAGCGCGCACGATGGCCTGGTCGGCGCCGGGCGTGTGGATCGCCTGCATGAAACGACGCGCAAGGGTCAGCCGTTCGAACAGACCGTCACGCAGCCAGCCCAGGCCCGCCGCGCCACTGCCAAAGTCATCCAGGCTCAGGCACACGCCGAGCGCCTTGAGCTCATGCAGGGTTGGCAGCACCGCATCGCTCATCAATACGTGCTCACCGATTTCCAGCACCAGCCGTTGCGGCGGCAGGCCACTGCCAGCCAGTGCATCGCTCACCGCCTGGAGCAGACGATCCGGTTCGCCAAACTGCCCTGGCGACAGGTTGACTACCAGTACCGTGCCCGCCGGCCAGCAGGTGGCCTGCATGCAGCTTTGCGCCAGCACCCAGCGCCCGAGCGGGCGGATCAGGCCGCAGTCCTCGGCAATGTCGAGAAAGGCTTCAGGTAGCAACAATCCGCGTTGTGGATGCTGCCAGCGCAGCAACGCCTCGAAGCCACTGAGGCGGCCGCTGGCCAGTGCATAACGGGGCTGATAGTGCAGGCGCAGTTCGCTTTGGGCCATGGCCTGACGCAACGCCTGCTCGAGGTTCTGGCGCGCGAGCAGGCGGCCATTCATGGCCTCGGTATAGAATCGCCAGGTGCTGCGGCCCGCTGCTTTGGCCTGGTACAGCGCAATGTCGGCCACCCGCAGCAGCTCTTCGGCGGTCGTGGCATTCGCCGGGGCGAGCGCAACGCCGATGCTGGTGCCCAGAAACACCGTGTGCTCGCCTAGCTGAAGCGGTTGGCAGATCGCTTCCACCAGCCGCTGGCAAAGCGCCTCGATGGCGCGGGTGTCACTCAGGCCGGGCAGGGCGATGATGAATTCGTCGCCCCCGACGCGCGCTACCAGGTCAGGTTCGCGCAGCTGCCGGGGCAGGCGCTGTGCGATCGCTTGCAGCACCTGGTCGCCTACGCCATGGCCGTAGGTATCGTTCACTGGTTTGAAACGGTCCAGGTCCAGGCTCAGTAATGCCAGTGGGCCTTGTAGCCATTGCTCGAGGCGTTGATGCAGGTGATGGCGATTAGGCAGGCCAGTAAGGCTGTCGTGCAGCGACAGGTGCCGAACCTCGGCCTGGGCCTGCACCTCCTCGGTAATATCAGTGGCAGTGCCGCGGTGGCCCTGGTCTCCCTCGATGGCGCGTGCGGTGATCCGGCACACGCGGGCATGGCCGCGCTGGTCCTGATAGTTGCACACCAGCGTACCCCCCCGGTTGGCGGCGAGCCAGGGGGCTAGCGGCTGGCCCTCCGGCTGCAGCAGCTGCGCCAGAGGCTGGCCTAACCAGTACTGCGGAGCGGCGCCGGTCACCTGCGTGAAACGTTCGGAAAGGTAGGTTAAACGGCCGAGCTGGTCAGTTTCCCACAACCAGTCGGAGGAGCCTTCGGCCATGTCGCGAAAACGCTGTTCGCTGTGGCTCAGGTCGGCCTGGCTCACCAGCAGCGCGTTGAATTGCGCATCCAGCTCCCGAGCCGACGCCAGCGCGTAATGCAGCAATGCGCCCAGCACGACCAATAGCGCGAGCACGCCGGCGATGAACATCGGTAAGGTCTGGTTCAGCAGGTCTAGCCCCGGCTGCGGGGCCTTCCAGTTGATCCACTGTGCCGAACCGAGCAAGGGAATGGCCTGCAGGCCCGGCATGGGTTGATCGCTTAGCGTGATGTCAGGCAGGCCGTAGGTCTGGCTCATGGTGCGCAGCTTGTGGCTGTCGAGCAGGCTGACGAACAGCAGGATCGAATCCGGCCCGGGCACTTTGGGAACGTCGGTGGCCCCGGTACTGATGGTTGCGGCAGCGACCAGGGCAGGAATGCCCCCGACCTTGAGCACCCCGACCACGCCGCTCTCATTGCTGTCGTGGGCTCGAGCGTCGGCGAGCAAGCGCGCAAGGTCGCCCCGCAGCCATCGCTGCGCCTGCACCTGCGCCGGTACCCCTTCGATCACGGAGTAGACGGTCTGGTCTTGGGCGTCGGTGACGAATACACCGTCATAGCCGTACAGCTCGAAGGGCACCGAGCCCACGTTGCGCTGGTCGTCTGCCCAATGCCGGTCCACGTTCACGTGCAGGTGAAGATAGGCTTCACCCCATTTGGCGTAGTTGACGATATTGCGGCTGATTTCCGAGCTGGCTTGGTGCAGGGTACGGTCGATGTAAATCGCTGAACGCCTCTGCACATCGGCGTCTTGGCGCAGTGCGCTACTCACCAGCAGGTAACCACCCAGCCCGATAAGCGCCAGCAGCGCGGCAATCGCCGGCAGCAACCGCAGCAGCAGCTGGCGACTGCGTACGGCTGCGCGGGCTGGGGAACGTAGGGGCATAGGCGCGGTGTCGCAATTAATGGCGTATCGCTATCTTACGCGCCGTTTTGCGGGGCCGCCAGCGGGCCGGTCAGGTCGTGGCGCAAGCATTGGCCGGCTGCCAGGCCGACCGCGGCAACAGGCTGGCCAGGCCCAGCGCTGCCATGGCGGCGCCCACCCATAAAGGGCCTTGAAGGCCCAACCCGGCGTTAATGGCCTCGCCCCCCGCCCAGCTGCCGAATGCAAGCCCTGCGGTGATGACCGAGCTGTGCAGGGTGTTGACCAGCGCCCCCGGCTCGGCAGCGCGCATCACCCGTGCGACCATGGCCGGGTTCAGCGCAACGCCGGTCAGGCCTAGGCCGATGAAGCAGGCCAGCCCCAGCACCGGCACGCCCGAGCTTAGGGCAATGCCGGCAAGCAGCACCACCATCATTACCAGCCCCCCGGCCTGCGCGGCGCGCGTGTGGCGATCGGCGATGCGCCCGACGAGCGTATTTCCAATGACGTTCGCGACGCCATACAGCGCCAGCAAGGGGGCAACGTGCGCGGGGGCCACGTGCAGTAGCTGGACCAGAATGGGGGTGCAGTAGCTGAACGCGGCGAAGGTTGCGCCGATGATGAGCCCGCTGGTGACGTACGCCCCCCAGAGCGGGCGATTACGGAGGCTGGCCCATTCACGGCGCAGGTCAGGTGTGGCGTCGTTGTGCTCCGCCGGCAGGCGCCAGGCAGCCAACACCGTGCACAGCAGGGCCAGGCCCACCACCAGCCAGGCACTGGCGCGCCAGCCATGGTGTTGCTCCACCCAGGTGGTCAATGGAACGCCGGCCACCGGAGAGAGCATCAGCCCGGCAAGCACGACAGCCACCGCCTGGCCGCGCACCTGCGAAGCCACCAAGCCCGCGCAAATGGTCATGCACAGGCCGATGCAGGCGGCACTGGCAATCCCCATCACGATGCGCGCTAGCGCAAGTACCTCATAACTCTGCGCGACGGCAGCCAGCACGCCGGCGGCAACGTACAACGCCAGCAAGCCGACCAGCGCGGTCTTGTTGCCTACTCGCAGCGCCAGCAACGCTATTGTCATGGGCGGGCCGCCCAGGCACATGCCCAGCGCGTAATAGGCGATCAGGTTACCCACTTGCGCCAGGCTTACCGAAAAAGCTTCGGCCAGCGCCGGCATCATGCCGGCGACCATGAATTCGGCGGTTACCAGAGAAAAGATGGTCAGGCTTAGCAGGTAGACCGTGGGTGGAAGTGTGGGGCGGTGCGGCATCGGGCGGCTCGTGTGGCGAGAAAAACCGCCCACCCTACGTGAATGCTGACGGAACGGTCAAATTTGGCTGCGCAAAATAAACCATTGGGCGCTACTTAGAACACTCCGAGCTCAACGCTTGGCCGGGGGATCGTCAAGCACGATCGCGATGATCGCCAGAAGCTGGGCCACTTAAAAACTGAACCGCGCCACCACTCCATTCAGATTCACCGCCAGCCGCGACAACTCCGCACTGGCTTCTGCCGTCTGGGTCGCCGCCGAAGCACTGTGCCCGGCCAAGTCCTTGATGCTCACAAGGTTGTGATCCACCGAGCGGGCAACCTGCGCCTGCTGTTCGGAGGCCGAAGCGATCACCAGGTTCTTCTCGCTGATCTCGCCGATGGCGTCGGTAATGCGGTGGATCGCTTCGCCGGCTTCCTCCGCTACCCGGAGGGTCTTCCCGGCTTCGCTGCTGCTCAGGGCCATCGCCTGAACGGCCTGCTGCGAACCCAAGCGGATGCCGTCGATCATTTTTTCGATGTCCTGGGTCGAGCTCTGGGTCCGATGGGCCAAGGCCCGCACCTCGTCGGCTACCACCGCGAAGCCCCGGCCCTGCTCGCCCGCGCGGGCTGCTTCGATAGCTGCGTTGAGCGCCAGCAGGTTGGTCTGGTCGGCGATCCCGCGGATCACTTCCAGCACCTGGCTGATGCTTTGGGTCTGGTTGGCAAGCTGGCTGACCTGATCACTGGTGCTGGCCACGGAGTCTGACAACCGGGTGATGGAAGAGAGGGTCTGCACCACGCGCTCCCGGCCTTGGGCTGCGGATTGTTGCGACGCCTGGGTAGCCTGGGCGGCGAACGTGGCGTTGCGGGCCACTTCCTCGACCGCGGTGGTCATCTGCGTCACTGCAGTCGCGGCCAATTCGGTTTCCTGGCCTTGGCGGGCGATGCCCTGACGCGCCTGTTGGGTAATCTGCGCCAGCTCTTCTGCGGCAGCGGCCAATTGAACGGCCGAATCGGTGACCAACTGCAGCGTCGAGCGCAGGTTGTTCTGCATGGATTCGGTCGCGCTTTGCAGCTCGGTGATTTCATCCGCGCCGCTGACCTCCACGCTGCTCCCCAACCGCCCTTGGGCGATTTCACGTGTCACACCCATCAACTTTTGCACCGGCAGCACAACACTGCGGGTGAACAGCATGGCTACGAGCAACGTCATGGCAATGGCCAGGCCTATGATTGCAAAGGTGGCTACCAGCCCCTGCTGGTAGTGCTCCTGAGCGCTGGTATAGGCCGTTTGTGCACTGGTGTTATTCAGGGCCACTAGGGCTTCCACGTCTGCTTGGGCGGCGCTGGCCAGCGGTACCGTAACGCTGTTGACGTAGGCCACCAACTGCTCGGCCGGCACGTTCATGGCCAGGATCGCCTTGAGCGCGTCCAGGTAGGCGCCAGTGCTGCGCTTCAGGTTTTCGTACAGCTGCGCTTCGTTTGCACTGGACACATCGGCTTCGTACGCAGCCAGATTTTTTTGCAGTGCGTCGCGGCTTGCCCCGAGCTGGCTACGCAAGGTCGCCTTGTCATCTTCGGTAACGTAGTGCAGCAGCGCCAGGCGCAAGCGCAGGGTGTCGGCTTCGATCACATCGGCCTGGCGCACGCTCGGCAACCAGTCGGTGCCCAGTTCGCTCGCGGCGTGGTTGAGGTCGCTCATCTTTGATAGCGCGTTCACACTCAGCAAGATCAGCAGCAGGCAGATCAGGCCGAAACTCAACGCAGCGCGAGTTTTAAGGCGCAGGGTACGTAACATAACGATGTTCCTTGACACGGATGGGGAGAAGGGCCCGACTCCATGTCAAGTTGCCACTATTAGCCGCTAAAGGACGTTGGCGGGCAACTCGTGTGTTGTACCGTTCATCCGAAGATCGGCGGCGCTTCAGGCAACCTACACACGGCCGATACAGTTCACCCCTTCACTCGCCGTGGCTTCGACACCGCCAGTACGTTGAATGCCTGCGGATTACCGAGGCGTACCCGCTCAGCGCATGAAATGTACCGTCCCTTCATCGTCATTGCCGGTATAGATCCCGAATACCCCTCGCTGGCGCTCTTCGATGTAGCGCTCAAGGATCTGCCGAATGGCCGGGTAGTAGATGTTGCCCCAGGGGATCTCGTCAGGCGCGAAGAAGCGCCGATCCAGCGATTCCTCCCCCCAGTGTTCGTCCATGCTCAGCAAGGTGGCACGAAACAGGATATACACCTCACTGATGCGCGGCACACTGAACAGTGAGTAAGGCGCGATCAATTGAGCGCGCACTCCAGCTTCCTCGAAGGTTTCACGCAGGGCCGCCTGCTCGGTGGTTTCGCCGGCCTCCATGAAACCGGCCGGCAACGTCCAAGTGCCTGGGCGCGGAGCGATGGCACGCTGGCAGAGCAGGTAACGGCCATCGTGCTCGACGATACAGCCTGCAATGATCTTGGGGTTGAGGTAGTGCACGTAGCCGCACCCCGGGCAATGCAGCCGCCGATGGGTGTCGCCGGCGGGGATACCCTCGGCCAGTTGGGGGTTGCCGCACTGCGGGCAGTAGCGCGGCGCGGGCATGTTCAGCGGCCTACGCCGGGTTCGGCCAGAGCGATGGGCGAGAGCAGCTCCCGCACTTCGCTGCCTTCCTGCTGCTGGCGCAGGTAGTCCAGCGCTACCTTGGCCGCCGCTCGTACGTGGTCGACCGACGCCTGATGCGCGGCCATTGCATCGCCGCTCTTGATCGCTTCCACGATGCGTTCCATCTCCGCGTTGGAGGCACCGCGGCGGTTCTTCTGTGACACCGAGGTGGCGCGCAGGTAACTGATGCGTGCCTGCAACTGGCGCAGTTGAGTGGCGGCGGCGAGGTTGCCGCAACCTTCGAGCAGGACGTCGTAGAAACCCTGCACCGAATCCAGTACCTGAGGAAGCTCGGCTTGCTCCAGGGCCTGGCGGTTGACCTCCAGCGCTTTTTCCAAGGCACGGATGTCCTTGGCCTTCGCGCGCAAAGTGAACAATTGCACGATCAGCCCTTCGAGCACTGCTCGCAGCTCGTAGAGGTCGCAGGCGTCTGCAAGGGTGATGATCGCGACACGCGGGCCCTTGGCGTCGGCGAATTCCACCAGCCCTTCGGACTCCAGGTGGCGCAATGCTTCTCGCACGGAGGTGCGGCTTACCCCGAGGCGGTCGCACAGGTCGCGTTCGACCAGGCGGTCGCCCGGCAGCAACTGGAAGTTGAGAATGGCGCTGCGAAGCTTGTCGAGCACGATTTCCCGCAGGGTGACGGGGGTACGGTTGACCTTGAAGCTGTCGTCGAGGGGCAGGCGTTTCATCGAGTGCTCTTGAATAAGGGGCTTACTGGCAAACCTTGGCGCGGTGGGCATCCGATGGGGAGGCGGTGGAAGAGCGGCTGTGCCGCATGGCGCTCATGCGTTGGAGCGATAAGCGCAGCTGTTCGTCCACCCTCCCATCCAACACGCAGGCAAGCCAAACATGCTGCGTATCTTTCCATTGCTGCGCGCCAAGCTCAACAGCGGGTTGTCAATAGAACGCCGGCAGCGCCCCCATCTTGCCCTTGTGGTAGATCATCGGCACCACGGGCTCTTGCGGCAGAATCAGGTTCTGCACCTCGCCGACGATGATCGCGTGGTCACCGCCTTCGTACTCGCGCCACAGGGTGCACTCGATGATCGCCGTCGCGCCCTTGAGCAGGGGGTTGCCCAGCGCGCTGAGCTCCCATTCGTGCAGGCGGGCTTTTTCCTTATCCTTGCTGGCGAACGCGAAAGCGTGCGGTTGCATCTCGCCGGCCAGCAGATGAATGGCGAATTGTTTGTTCTTGACCAGCAACGGGTAGGTGTTGCTGGTGTAGTTGGGGCAGAACAGCACCAGGGCAGGGTCCAGCGACAGCGCACTGAAGGCGCTGGCGGTGATGCCGACGATCTGCTGGTCTGCGTCCAGGGTAGTGACCACGGTCACACCCGAGGGGAACGATGCCATCACTTCTTTGTAGGTATTCGGGTCGATCATGATCATTAACTCCAGGTTCAGCGCATGACGAACGGGTCGGGCATGGGCGCGGTGGACAGGTTGATCCACACGGTCTTCTGCTCGGTGTACGCCAGCACTGACTCAATGCCGCTCTCACGGCCATAGCCGCTGTTCTTGAAACCGCCGATCGGTGCCATGGCTGACACCGCGCGGTAGGTGTTGACCCAGATGATTCCGGACCGTACGTCGCGCGCCAGGCGGTGAGCACGGCCCAGGTCGCGTGTCCAGATGCCTGCCGCCAGCCCGAATTGCGAGTCGTTGGCCAAGGCCAGGGCTTCTTCTTCGGTGTCGAAGGGTATCACCGAGGCGACCGGGCCGAAGACTTCTTCCTGCATGATGGTCATCGAATGGCGATCGCACTCGAAAAGGGTAGGTTCATAGAACCACCCGTCGCTGCCGGTTTGCGCGCGCTTGCCGCCCAAGCGCAGGGTTGCGCCTTCGGCCAGCGCGGCGGCCACCAGGCGTTCGACCACCTCCAGTTGCTGCGCGGTGGCCATCGGGCCCATCTCGCTGTCGTCGGCCTGCGGGCTGCCGATGCGGATGCGTTTGGCACGCTCGATCAGTTTTTCGATGAAGCCCTGATAGATCGAGCGCTGCACCAGCAAGCGCGAACCCGCCACGCAGCTTTGCCCGGAGGCTGCATAGATGCCGGCGACCACACCATTGATCGCGCTGTCCAGGTCTGCGTCTTCGAAAATGATGTTGGGCGACTTGCCGCCCAGTTCCAGCGACAGCTTTGCAAAGTTATCGGCGGTGCCGCGCACAACATGGCGAGCAGTTGCCGCCCCCCCGGTGAATGCCACCTTGCGCACCAGCGGGTGGCGCACCAACGCAGCACCGGTGCTGGGGCCGAAGCCGGTTACCACGTTAACCACGCCAGGCGCAATGCCCGCTTCCAGTGCCAGGCGCGCCAGCTCCAGCAGCGTGGCCGAAGCATGTTCACTGGGCTTGAGCACGATAGTGTTGCCGGCGGCCAAGGCGGGGGCCAGCTTGATCGCGGTAAGGTACAGCGGGCTGTTCCAGGGAATGATACCGGCCACCACGCCCAGCGGCTCGTGGGTGGTGTAGGCGAACAGGTCAGGCTTGTCGAGCGGCAGGGTGCCGCCTTCGAGTTTGTCGGCAAGGCCTGCGGTGTAATAGAAAAACTCAGGAAGGTAGCCCACCTGGCCGCGGGTTTCGCGAATCAGCTTGCCATTGTCACGGCTTTCAAGCTGGGCCAAGTGCTCTTTGTTTTCGGCGATCAGGTCACCGAGCCGGCGCAGCAGCTTGCCGCGGGCGGTGGCCGTGAGCTTGCGCCAGGCGGGGCTTTCGAACGCGCTTTGAGCAGCTTGCACTGCACGCTCAACGTCCTCTTCGCCAGCGTCAGGCAGGCACGCCCAAGGCGTGGCGGTGGCCGGGTCGAGGCTTTCGAAGGTTCGGCCACTGGCAGCGCTCTGCCATTGGCCGCCGATGCACATCTTGAACTGAGCGAGGCTCATGCAACGTTCCCCTTGGCCTGGTGCTCCAGGCGGTTTGCATTGACGAGGAAAGGCAGCAGCATCTGGTTGACCAGGCGCGGCGATTCCACCGGCATCATATGCCGTTGTTCTTCCAGGATCTGTACCTGCGCACCCGGAATACGGGCCGCCAGCTGGCGGGCCATTTCCGGTGTGGAGCCGGGGTCCAGCTCGCCGGTGGCGACCAGGGTCGGGGCGGCGATACTGCCCAGCTCGTCAGCACGGTACATGTCCTGGGTGGCGAACAGCGCGTAGGTGGTCAGGTAGCCCTGTGGATGATTGCCAGACAGCACTTGGCGGATGGCTTGAATCTGCGCGGCGCTGGCAGCCTGATACTCCAGGCTGAACCAGCGCGCCAAGGCCGCCTCGACGTTGGCGTCCGGGCCGAATTCAGCTACTTGGCGGGTGCGTGCCACCACGCCTTCGCGTTGTTCGGGCGTACGATTGAACACGCTGTTGAGGATCACCATGGCCCCTAACCGCTGGGGGTACTGCAGGGCGAAGGCACGGGCAACCAGGCCGCCCATCGAAAACCCCACTACCGCTGCGCGCTCCAGGCCCAGATGGTCAAGCAGCTCCTGAAGCTGGGCAGCGTACGTTTCAAGGCCTGCATCCTGCGGTGGCAGGGCGCTGTCGCCATGGCCGAGCATGTCGTAGGTGATCACCTGGAACTGGCCGGCCAGGCCTACCACCTGGCCGCCCCACATGTGCTGGTTCAGGCCCACGCCGTGGATCAGCACCACGGCCGGGCCCTGGCCGGCCACCTGATAAGCAGTGCCGGCGGGCGTGCATTGCGCGGTGGCGGCCTTCATTACTGCTGCGCCTTTTCCGCGGCCAGCTCTTCCAGATCGATGTAACGGTTGCCGATGCGCGGGTGCAGGCGGCCACCGTCGGCAGCACCCAACACGATCACGATCTCGTCAGCACGCGGCGAGTCTTCGATCTGCATTTCCAGGGTGATGTAGTGCGAGCGCAGGCCTTCGTCATCCTTATGCATCATCGGGATCTGGATCGACGTGCCTGGGCCACCTCGCTTGTTGGTAAAGCTCAGGTAGCTCTTGGCCTGTACCGCTTCACGGTAATGATTACCGAAGCGCAAGGTATGGATCACTGCTGAGGCATGCTCGATCTCGCCGTCAGCGCCTACTACAGCCGCTTTACCGTAGGCCTGGATGCGCTCGGCGCCGCCGATCGCTGCAGTCAAGCGCTCTACCATCAGCGCGCCCAGTTCGGAGCAGTTGGCCTTGATGACCGGCTTGAGGTCTTCCACGAACCCCTGGCCGACCCACGGGTTCTTGATCACGGCGGCCAGGCCTACCATGGTTACAGGCGTATCGGTGGCTTTGCCAGCTTCGATGAAGGTCTGTTCGGAGTAGGTGACGATCTTGCGGATTTCAAAGCCCACGTGAGTTCCCCTTATTGGAATTCTGGTTGGTGGTGTGTGGTATTACGGTATACCAAGAACCAAAGGTGCACAAGTGACCTCCGTTGTGCATTTTCTGAAGCCGGCCCCGCCAACTGCTTTAATGCAGTGCACAACAATTCCAAAAAGGTTCACCGCCATGCCCGCGACCGCTCAAGAACGGCCTTTGGCCCGCTTCGCCCTGATGTGCTCCAATTTTGCTGAACGTTGGTTTCCCGACGCTTGGGTATTTGCTGCGCTTGCCGTGCTGGTCGTGGCGCTTGGGGCCCTGGCCATGGGCGGCTCGCCAGCCGCCACGGCAGGTGCATTCGGAGGTGGCTTCTGGAGCCTGATCCCGTTTACCTTGCAGATGGCTTTCGTGGTCATTGGCGGTTATGTCGTCGCCAGCTCGCCCCCGGCAGCTGCACTCATTACCCGGCTGGCCCGGCTGCCGCGCAGTGGCCGCAGCGCGGTCGCGTGGGTAGCGCTGGTATCGATGCTCGCTTCGCTGCTGAACTGGGGGCTGTCTTTAGTGTTCGGCGGCTTGCTGGTGAGGGCGCTGGCAGCGCGCGAAGACCTGCGCATGGATTATCGCGCCGCAGGGGCGGCAGCCTACCTGGGCCTGGGGGCGGTGTGGGCTTTGGGGCTATCGTCGTCGGCGGCGCAGTTGCAGGCCAATCCCGGTAGCCTACCGGCGTCCATCGTTGGTATCACGGGCATCATTCCATTCACGCAAACCATTTTTTTGTGGCAGTCGGGTGCGTTGCTGTTGGTGCTGGTGGTGGTTTCCGTAGCTTTGGCATGGGCCACGGCGCCAGGCCCTGACGCCGCGCGTGATGCCCGCGCCTGCGGCGTAACGCCCGGTTTCGAGCCGCCTGCTCCGGCAGCGCGCACCCGGCCCGGTGAATGGCTGGAA
The DNA here is from genome assembly GCF_003097135.1 of Pseudomonas sp. URIL14HWK12:I12. GTDB lineage: Bacteria > Pseudomonadota > Gammaproteobacteria > Pseudomonadales > Pseudomonadaceae > Aquipseudomonas. The sequence goes on along the minus strand of NZ_QEQL01000001.1, from coordinate 820,278 downwards.
CACAGCCCGCTGCTGACGCTGGTGTTGGTGGCCCTGGCCGCCGGCTGGCTGTTGCGCGAGTTCAGCAGCAAGCCGGCGATCATCGCCATCTCCGGGCTCAATACCTATAACTTCCTGTTTCTGATGCTTGGGGCTCTGCTGCACTGGCGCCCGCGCAGTTTTCTCGATGCAGTCGCTCGTGCGGTGCCCAGCACCACCGGTGTGCTGATTCAGTTCCCGCTCTATGGCTCGATCGCCGCGATCCTGACCACCGTGAAGGGCAGCGATGGCCAGGCCCTGGCGCATCACATCGCTACGGTGTTCACCCAGGTCGCCAGCCACGACACCTATGCCGTGCTGATGGGTTTGTATTCGGCAGTTCTGGGTTTTTTCATCCCCTCTGGCGGTGGCAAGTGGATCATTGAGGCACCCTACGTGATGCAGGTGGCCCGGGACCTGCAGTACCACATGGGTTGGGCCGTGCAGATCTACAACGCTGCCGAGGCGCTGCCTAACCTGATCAACCCTTTCTATATGCTGCCGCTGCTCGGCGTGCTGGGGTTGCGCGCCAGGGACCTGATCGGTTTCTGCTTCGTGCAGCTGCTTGTACATGCGCCGCTGGTGCTGTTGTTACTCTGGTTGCTGGGCACCACGCTGGAATGGGTGCCACCGGTGCTTCCCGGCGCCCCTGCAGGGGGCTAAGCTGATCGGCCGTGCATGGAGGCCATTGGCATGAGTGAACCGTCCACCTTTTGGCGCGACCCTGCGCTGCCTGCCATCGAAGCACGCCACGTGCTCGATGGCCGCTGCCACGGGCACGCCGCTCATAGTCATGAGACCTTTTCGATCGGAGCGATTACCGCCGGGCGCAGCGGCTACCTGAATCTGCGCCAACGTCAGCAGGTTGCCGCCGGCAGTGTGGTGTTGGTCAACCCCGGCGACCTACACGCCTGCAACCCAGTAGCAGGCGAGCCGTGGGCGTACCTGATGTTTTACGTGGACGTGGCATGGTTGCACGAGTGCCAGCGCCAGGCCGGGCTTGGAGGAGGGCGCGGCTGGCAGCCCTGCGCGCTCATTCACAGCCGTGCGGCATGCCTTTATGACGGGCTGCTGGCGTTGTATCAGGGCTTGTCCCAGCCTGACCTGCTGGCGCGGCAGCAATCATTGGTGCAGTGGGGCATGGCACTGGTGGAACATTTGCATCCCTTGCGCCGCCCGGTGGTAAACGATGATCGCCGCCTGGGCCGTGCTGAGGCGTTCATACGCGAGCATTGCGAACAACCACTGACACTGGAGCAGTTGTGCGCTGTGGCAGACCTCTCTGCCTCGCAGTTGATCCGCAGTTTCAAGCGCCGCTATGGCTTCACACCTCATGCGTTCGTGCTGGACCGCCGCCTGCAGAGAGCACGGGCGTACTTGCGAGGCGGCGCCAGTATCGCCGAAGCTGCGCAGTTGGCAGGTTTCGCCGATCAAGCGCACCTGCAACGCACCTTCAAGCGCCACTTGGCCGCCACGCCCGGCCATTATCGCGCCCACCACAGGTAGCCGGCACTGGCTGCCAGCAGCGCGGCCATCAGGCGGTTGAACAGGCGCCAGCGCCGTGCATCGCCCAGGCGCCGCTGCAGCACGGCCCCCGCCCAGGCCCAGCAGGCCAGCGACAGCCAGCACACTACCAAATAGATCGCCGCGAAGCGTGCAATGCCCTGAGCACCGTCTGCGAATGCCGCGACCCCAGCTGCACAGGCCAGCCATGCCTTGGGGTTGAGCCATTGCATGAGCGCGCCGCGCCAGTAACTCGGCCGGCCACCCTTGGCTTCACCTATATCGCCGCGGTCTCGCGCCAACCCCCAGGCCAGCCATAGCAGGTAGGCAACGCCGCCGATGCGCAGCGCCTGAGCCACTCCCTGCTGAGTACCCATCACTGCCAGTAACCCAGCGCCACTTGCCACCAGCAATACGATAAAGCCCAATGTTGCGCCGGTGACATGGCGCAGTGCAGGTCGTAGCCCATGCTGGCCAGCGCTTGCCAGCGCCACCAGGTTTACAGGGCCAGGGGTGATCGAAGTTGCCAGCGCGAAGCCGGCCATTGAAAGGTCCAGATGCATAAAGCCCCTTGAAACTGTGCGAGTTCAAGGGGCAGGTTGAAGCTTGGCGATGCCTTGCGTATTGAATGAAATGCGCATCAGCCGCCGTCAGTATCGATATCGGCGTCTCGCGGTTTGTCGTTCGTTACCGGGTCAGGCCTACGCTCGGGCTCGAAGTCAGGGCTGTAACTGTTGCCCTGTGCGGTATTGCTGTCGCCACCCTCATCGGGTTGGGGGCGTGTCGAGCCTTCAGAAGAGGTGCCGTCCGGGTCGATGGCCGGATCGTTCCGGCCACTGTCTGGCGCAGGCTTGCCTTTGGCATCGTCGTTGGGGGCTTTGCTAACCATATTCGGCTCCTTTCTATTTGCTTGCACCGCCAGCGGCGCCGCCCTCTGAACCCGTGCCACCGTTCTGGATGGCGTCTCTGGTGTTTTGTGGCTCAGTGGTGCCCATGCTGCTGCCTTCAGGGTTGCCTCCATTCTGAGGTTTGTCCATGCCGCTACCTGACGTACCTGACGCGCGAGGTGTAGCTGAGCCATCAGTGTTGCCGTTGGGCATGGCGCTGCCGGAGCCTGAAGGTACGCCTACCGAGGAGGGATCGCTGCCTTTGGGCGCGGGGTGGGTGGTGCCTGTGCTGGCGTCGGCCATGGCGCCAGCACTGAACAGGCCAAGGGTGGCCGCAAGGGCCAGGGAGGTGATTTTCATGATGACCACTCTCAGGATGGGTACCTAAGCTTTGGCCACAAGCCCAGGGGGCGGTGCCTGTAGCTCGACGAACGGTTGACGGCGCAGCGCATGGCAGGTTAGCTTCGCCCCATGACCGTATTTCAGCCGATGCACCAGCCCAGCATTATTACCGCCATTATCAGCATGGCGGGCTAGCGCATTAGCACCTGACCCGCCCTGGAGGCGGGTCTGACCACCCAACGCAGCATGCTTCCGGGGCTTCTTAAAATACCGGAGAACGCATGGCCGCCGTCGTCGAAACCCGCACCGCCTTCTACACCACCTCTCTATTGGCTCACTATGTGCGCCGGATCCTGGCTGCACGCGTGTACGACCTGGCTGTGCATACGCCGCTGCAGGTGGCGCCGGCACTTTCGGCGCGGCTGGGCAACCAGGTACTGCTCAAACGTGAAGACCTGCAACCGACCTTTTCCTTCAAGGTGCGCGGGGCTTGCAACCGCCTTGCCCAGTTGACCGAGCAACAGCGCGCGCGGGGGGTGGTAACCGCCTCTGCGGGCAACCATGCTCAAGGTGTAGCGCTGGCGGCCAAGCACATGGGTATTGAGGCTACGATCGTAATGCCGACCACAACCCCGGAGCTCAAGGTGGCCGGGGTGCGTGCGCAGGGCGGTAAAGCCGTCTTGCACGGCGATGCCTTCCCCCAGGCGTTGGCCGAAGCGCAACGCTTGGCTGAGCACGGCCTGACTTTCGTCCCGCCCTTCGACGACCCGGACGTGATCGCCGGCCAAGGCACCGTCGCTATGGAGATCCTCAGCCAGCACGGCGGCAGGCTCGACGCGGTGTTCGTCCCGGTCGGGGGTGGCGGGCTTGTGGCAGGTGTTGCGGCTTACATCAAATACCTGCGGCCCGAAGTGAAGGTGATCGGGGTCGAGCCTGAAGACTCCAACTGCCTGCAAGCCGCGTTGATGGCGGGCGAGCCGGTCACTCTGAGCCAGGTCGGTGCCTTCGCCGATGGCGTTGCCGTGGCGCGAGTGGGGGAGCACTGCTTCGAAGTGTGCCAGGTAGCGGTGGATGAGGTAATCACGGTCACTGGTGACGAGCTGTGCGCCGCAATCAAAGATATCTACGACGATGCCCGTGCTATCTGCGAGCCGTCGGGCGCGCTGGCGGTGGCCGGGCTCAAACGGTATGTAATGCGTGAAGGGGTGGGCGGGCAGACGTTGGTAGCGGTCAACTCCGGGGCCAACGTTAATTTTGACCGGCTGCGCCACGTGGCCGAGCGAGCAGAGGTGGGTGAGCAGCGCGAAGCGATCATCGCAGTGACCGTACCCGAGCGGCCGGGCAGCTTTCAGCAGTTCTGCCAGGCACTGGGCCGCCGACAGATCACCGAATTCAACTACCGATACAACGACCCACATCACGCCCGACTGTTCGTAGGCGTGCAAACCCATCCCCACAACGACCCACGCGCCGCCCTGCTTCAAGACCTGGCGCAGCGCGGCTTCGACGTCCTGGACTTGACCGACAACGAGCTGGCCAAACTGCACGTGCGCCATACGGTGGGCGGCCATGCAGCCAGCCTGGTAGAGGAGTTTGTCGTGCGGTTCGAGTTCCCTGAGCGGCCGGGTGGGCTGTTGAGCTTTCTGGAGCGGCTGGGCCATCGCTGGAACATCAGCATGTTCCACTATCGCAACCATGGCTCGGCGCAGGCTCGGGTGTTCGCTGCGCTGCAGGTGCCAGAGGCCCAGAGAGGCGAAGTGCCGAGCTGGCTGGACGGGCTCGGGTGCCAATGGTGGGATGAAAACGACAACCCGGCTTATCGGTTGTTTCTGGGTTGAGGCCCTGAAAAGAGAAAACCCGCCGTGAGGCGGGTTTCTCTTGAAGCGAGCGTGCGTGTTACTCAGGGCGAACCTGGGCGGCTTGCATGCCTTTCTGGCCTTTCTCAGCGACGAAAGAGACCGTTTGGCCCTCTTTCAGGCTTTTGAAGCCGTCGGATTCAATCGCTTTGAAGTGCACGAACAGGTCGTCACCACCACCAGCGGGGGTGATGAAGCCGTAGCCCTTCTCATCGTTGAACCATTTGACGGTGCCTTGTTGGCGATTGGACATGGGGTGTATCTCCAGAAACATGAAAACGATCGTGCCGCCTCAGCTCCGCTGAGTGCGTCAGGCCATCATAGACGGAAATCGGCCATTGGGAACTGCCGTGCCGGAAAAAAGCATGCGCCAAGGCAAAAAATGCCTGATTACGACGCTTTGCACACCTGTACCGCTTTTTCCAGCCGCTGACGCAATTCGAGCGTAGGCGGTGGGTTGGTGCTCATCAACTGTGTGATCTCGGCCGTGGTGAACTGCTTTTCGATGACTTGCGCACCGCAGCCGCAATGGGCCTTGGCTTTGGCCAGGTCTACCGACTGCTGGGCCGTAGCCACGCAGTCGTTCATATATTGCTGCTGGGCACCTGGCGGCCAGGCGGCATTTGCAGCCATGGGGGCGAAGGCCGCCAGGGCGGCGGTGAGGGGCAGCAAGGCGAGCAGGCGCATAAGAAGTCTCCTGGGTCATGACAAGCACGCTGCATTCGAAAGGCTCGCACCGCTCAAGTTCACAGCCCGCACGCTGATAACTGTGCTAGCATCCCCGGCCCGGCTAAAAAAGCCGGCTATTTTCGAGTTTTGTTCCAGTTCACCGGTCTGTTACGGGTTGGCCTAACCGCTCCTGCCACTGTGAGGCAGGCGACCCACCGGATCGCGTACTGGCTCATCCCGACCCACGTGACCTTTGGTAGGGGTCACCACTAGGCAGAGGAAGCGCCATGCCCAATATTACCCTTCCCGACGGCAGCGTCCGTTCGTTCGATCATCCCGTCAGCGTTGCCGAGGTTGCTGCCAGTATTGGCGCGGGCCTGGCCAAGGCCACCGTGGCCGGCAAGGTCGACGGCAAGCTGGTCGACGCTTGTGACCTGATCAGCAGCGACGCCCGCCTCGAGATCATCACCCCCAAGAACGACGAAGGCCTGGAAATCATCCGCCATTCCTGCGCGCACCTGGTAGGGCACGCGGTCAAGCAGTTGTATCCTACGGCCAAAATGGTCATTGGCCCGGTGATCGACGAAGGGTTCTATTACGACATCGCCTACGAGCGCCCCTTTACCCCGGATGACCTGGCCGCGATCGAAGCGCGCATGCGCGAGCTGATCGACAAGGACTACGACGTCATCAAGAAGGTGACACCGCGTGCCGAAGTCATCGAGGTATTCGAAGCCCGGGGCGAGGCGTACAAGCTGCGCCTGGTCGAGGACATGCCCGACGAAACCGCGATGGGCCTTTACTACCACGAAGAATACGTCGACATGTGCCGTGGCCCGCACGTGCCCAATACTCGCTTTCTCAAAGCGTTCAAGCTGACCAAGCTGTCCGGTGCCTACTGGCGCGGCGACTCCAAGAACGAGCAACTGCAGCGCATCTATGGCACCGCATGGGCCGACAAGAAGCAGCTGGCTGCCTACATTCAGCGCATCGAGGAAGCCGAGAAGCGCGACCACCGCAAGCTGGGCAAGCGCCTGGGCCTGTTCCATACCCAGGAAGAAGCCCCGGGCATGGTGTTCTGGCACCCCAATGGCTGGACGGTGTATCAGGTGCTCGAGCAGTACATGCGCAAGCTGCAGCGGGACAACGGCTACCTCGAAATCAAGACGCCCCAGGTGGTCGACCGCAGCCTGTGGGAGAAGTCCGGCCATTGGGCCAACTACGCCGATAACATGTTCACCACTGAGTCGGAAAGCCGCGACTACGCGATCAAGCCGATGAATTGCCCATGCCACGTGCAGGTTTTCAATCAGGGCCTGAAGAGCTACCGCGAGCTGCCGCTGCGCCTGGCCGAGTTCGGTGCATGCCATCGCAACGAGCCTTCCGGTGCGCTGCACGGCATCATGCGCGTGCGTGGTTTCACTCAGGATGACGGTCATATCTTCTGCACCGAAGAGCAGATGCAGGCCGAAGCCGAGGCGTTCATTCAGTTGACGCTGGATGTGTACAAGGACTTCGGTTTCGAAGACATCCAGATGAAGCTGTCCACCCGCCCGGAAAAACGCGTGGGTGCTGACGAGCTGTGGGACAAGGCTGAGGCGGCACTGGCGGCTTCGCTGGAGAGTGCTGGCCTGGCGTACGACCTGCAGCCGGGCGAAGGCGCTTTCTACGGCCCGAAAATCGAGTTCTCGTTGAAGGACTGCCTGGGCCGCGTATGGCAGTGCGGCACCTTCCAGCTCGACTTCAACTTGCCGATTCGCCTGGGTGCCGAATACGTTTCCGAAGATAACGACCGCCGTCACCCGGTCATGCTGCACCGGGCCATCCTCGGCTCCTTCGAACGTTTCATCGGCATTCTCATCGAACACTACGAGGGTGCGTTCCCGGCCTGGCTGGCACCGACCCAAGCTGTGATCATGAATATCACCGATAATCAGGCAGCATTCGCCCGGGAAGTCGAGGCTTCGCTCAACGCAAGCGGCTTCCGTGCCAAGTCTGACTTGAGAAACGAGAAAATTGGCTTTAAAATCCGTGAGCATACTTTGCTCAAGGTTCCCTATCTGCTGGTGATCGGCGATCGGGAGGTTGAGACACAAACAGTCGCCGTGCGCACTCGCGAAGGCGCTGACCTGGGTTCGGTCCCGGTCGCGCGCTTCCAGGAAATGCTTGCGCAGGCGGTTTCCCGGCGTGGTCGCCAAGATTTGGAGTAACGATTATTAAGCGTGAAATGAGACAGGACAAACGTACTGCCCCCAAGGCACCGATCAACGAAAACATCTCCGCCCGCGAGGTGCGGTTGATTGGTGTCGATGGCGAGCAGATCGGCATCGTCTCTATTGATGAAGCGCTTCGTGTCGCTGAAGAAGCGAAGCTGGATCTGGTAGAGATCACCGCGGAAGCGGTCCCGCCCGTTTGCCGGGTGATGGACTACGGTAAGCACCTCTTCGAGAAGAAGAAGCAGCAGAACGCCGCGAAGAAGAACCAGAAGCAGATCCAGATCAAAGAAATCAAGTTTCGTCCAGGGACGGAAGAAGGGGATTACCAGGTAAAACTGCGCAACCTGGTACGTTTCCTGAGTGAAGGGGACAAGGCCAAGATCTCTCTGAGATTCCGTGGCCGCGAAATGGCTCACCAGGAGCTGGGCATGGAGCTGTTGAAGCGGGTCGAAGCCGACCTCGTGGAATACGGCGCCGTTGAACAGCAGCCCAAAATGGAAGGGCGTCAACTGTTGATGGTCATCGCACCCAAACGCAAGAAATAACCTCCAGGGCACGGCAGGCCTTGCGGTTATCTTTATCCATATGAATGCGGAGTTTGAACATGCCAAAGATGAAAACCAAAAGCGGTGCTGCGAAGCGTTTCCGGGTTACCGGTAACGGCATCAAGCACAAGCACGCTTTCAAGAGCCACATCCTGACCAAGATGTCGACCAAGCGTAAGCGCCAACTGCGTGGTGCTTCCCAGCTGCATGCCTCTGACATGCAGAAAGTCGAACGCATGCTTCGCCTGCGTTAATTCTTGCCCCCCCGGATTAGAGGAAACTACTCATGGCTCGTGTTAAGCGTGGCGTTATCGCCCGTAAGCGTCACAAGAAAATTCTGAAACTTGCCAAAGGCTACTACGGTGCTCGCTCGCGCGTGTTCCGTGTTGCCAAGCAAGCCGTCATCAAGGCTGGCCAATACGCCTACCGCGACCGTCGTCAGAAGAAGCGTCAGTTCCGCGCTCTGTGGATCGCTCGTATCAACGCCGGTGCCCGCACCAACGGCCTGTCCTACAGCCGTTTGATCGCAGGCCTGAAAAAAGCGTCGATCGAAATCGACCGCAAGGTTCTGGCTGACCTGGCTGTGACCGAAAAAGCAGCGTTTGCTGCGATTGTCGAGAAAGCGAAAGCCGCTCTGGCTTGAGTCCCCGACAATCACCGGCCTGCCGCCCGCGGTGGCGCCGGTTGTTGAACCTTTGAATAGGGGAAGGGCCTTCGAGCTCTTCCCCTTTTCGTATCTGGTGCCTTGGAGTTCTACATGGAAAACCTGGATGCGCTCGTCTCCCAAGCCCTGGAGGCCGTGGAGCGCGCTGAAGACATCGCCGCCCTGGAGCAGATCCGGGTCAACTACCTTGGCAAGAAAGGCGAACTCACATCGGTGATGAAAACCCTCGGCGACATTCCCGCCGAAGAGCGCCCCAAGGTTGGCGCATTGGTCAATGCCGCCAAGGAACGTGTGACCGTCCTGCTCAACGCTCGTAAAGCTGCCTTCGAAGAAGCGGAGCTGAACCAGAAGCTGGCGGCCGAACGTATCGACGTCACCCTGCCAGGCCGTGGTCAGACCTCCGGTGGCCTGCATCCGATTACCCGCACACTTGAGCGCATCGAGAACTTCTTCACTCACATCGGCTATGGCATCGCCGAAGGCCCGGAAGTCGAAGACGACTATCATAACTTCGAGGCGCTCAATATCCCCGGCCACCATCCGGCTCGGGCGATGCACGACACCTTCTATTTCAACGCCAACATGTTGTTGCGCACCCATACGTCGCCTGTTCAGGCTCGTACGATGGAAAGCACGCAGCCGCCTATTCGGATTGTTTGCCCCGGCCGCGTGTACCGCTGCGACTCCGACCTGACCCACTCGCCGATGTTTCACCAGGTCGAAGGCCTGCTGATCGACAAAGACATCAACTTCGCCGACCTCAAGGGGACTATCGAGCAGTTTCTGCGGGTGTTTTTTGAAAAAGACCTGCCGGTGCGTTTCCGCCCGTCGTTTTTCCCCTTTACCGAGCCTTCCGCAGAAGTGGACATCGGCTGCGTGATCTGCAACGCCAAGGGCTGCCGCGTATGCAAGCAGACGGGCTGGCTCGAAGTGATGGGCTGCGGCATGGTGCACCCCAATGTGCTGCGCATGAGCGGCATCGACCCAGAAGAATACTCTGGCTTCGCCTTCGGCATGGGGGCCGAGCGCCTGGCCATGCTGCGTTATGGCGTCAATGACTTGCGCCTGTTCTTCGACAACGACTTGCGCTTCCTCGCGCAATTTCGCTAACAGGTTTCAGGAGAACGGATCAGCATGAAATTCAGTGAAAACTGGCTGCGTGGCTGGGTTAGCCCGCAAGCGAACCGCGACGAACTGGTCGCGCGCCTGTCCATGGCAGGCCTTGAGGTCGATGCGGTCATTCCCGCTGCAGGCCAATTCTCCGGCGTCGTGGTAGGCGAGGTGTTGGCCACCGAACAGCATCCGGACGCCGATAAACTGCGAGTATGCCAAGTCAGTGATGGCAAAGAGACCTTCCAGGTGGTGTGCGGCGCGCCGAACGTGCGCCCTGGCCTGAAAATTCCCTTCGCCCAAATTGGCGCCGAGCTGCCCGGTGACTTCAAGATCAAGAAGGCCAAGCTACGCGGTGTCGAGTCCAATGGCATGCTCTGCTCCGCAGCCGAGCTGCAGATCAGCGAAGAAAACGACGGCCTGATGGAGTTGCCGGCCGACGCCCCCGTGGGCCTGAGCATTCGCGAGTACCTCGACCTGGACGATGCCAGCATCGAGCTTGGCCTCACCCCCAATCGTGGCGATTGCCTGTCGTTGGCGGGCCTCGCGCGTGAAGTGGGCGCATTGTACAACACCCCGGTCACTCGCCCTGAAGTGCTGCCGGTTGCGCCGCTGAACCAAGAGACACGCCCGGTCGAGTTGCTGGCCCCTGCTGCCTGCCCTCGCTACCTGGGCCGCGTGATCAAGAACGTGGACCTGTCTCGCCCGACTCCGTTGTGGATGGTCGAGCGCCTGCGCCGCAGCGAAATCCGCAGCATCGACGCCGCTGTAGACATCACCAACTACGTGATGCTCGAGCTTGGGCAGCCGATGCATGCCTTCGACCTTGGGGAAATCCGCGGGGGCGTGCGTGTGCGCATGGCCGACGAGGGCGAGAAGCTGGTGTTGCTCGACGGCCAGGAGGTTACCTTGCGGAGCGACACTCTGGTGATCGCCGACCACGAACGTGCGTTGGCTATCGCCGGGGTGATGGGCGGTGAGCACAGCGGTGTGGCCGCGGGCACTCGCGATCTGTTCTTGGAAAGTGCCTTTTTCGAGCCGGTGTCAGTGGCTGGCAAGGCCCGCTCCTACGGCCTGCACACCGACGCCTCGCACCGCTTCGAGCGGGGCGTGGACTTCAACCTTGCCCGAGAAGCAATCGAGCGCGCCACGGCGTTGCTGCTTGAAATCACAGGCGGCGAGCCGGGCCCAGTGATCGAAGCGGTCAGTGCCGAGCACTTGCCAAAGGTCGCTCCGGTTACCTTGCGTGCCGAGCGTGTCAGCCAGATGCTTGGCCTGGACCTGGGTGCAGGGGAAATCGAGCAACTGCTGCGCGGCTTGGGCCTGGGCGTGGAAGCCAACGGAGCAGGGCAGTGGAGCGTCAGCATCCCCAGCCATCGCTTTGACATCAGCTTGGAAGTCGACCTGATCGAAGAGCTGGCGCGCCTGTACGGCTACAACCGCCTGCCAGTGCGCTACCCGCAGGCACGGCTGGCACCTGAACAACGCAGTGAAGAAAAGGCCGAGCTGCCAGCTTTGCGTCGCCTGCTTGTAGCCCGCGGCTATCAGGAAGCGATCACCTACAGTTTCATCGACCCGAAACTGTTCGAGCGCTTCAACCCGGGTGTGCAGCCGCTGACCCTTGCCAACCCCATCTCCGCCGACATGGCGGCCATGCGCGTATCGTTGTGGCCTGGCCTGGTCAGCGCCGTGCAACACAACCTCAATCGCCAGCAGACCCGCGTGCGCCTGTTCGAAAGCGGCTTGCGTTTCGTCGGCCAGCTCGAGAACCTCAAGCAAGAGCCAATGCTTGCGGGCGTGGCCTGTGGCAACCGCTTGCCCGAGGCGTGGGCCAACGGCAACGACAAGCTCGATTTCTTCGACGTCAAGGCCGATGTCGAGGCCATCCTGGGCCATGCCGGCGCGCTCGCCAGCTTCACTTTCGTGCCGGGCAGCCATCCCGCGTTGCACCCGGGCCAGGCCGCACGTATCGAGCGCGAGGGTCGCGAAGTGGGCTACATCGGCGCACTCCACCCGGAGCTGACCAAGGCACTGGGGCTGGACCGCACCCTGTACGTGTTCGAGCTGCTGCTGGCCGAAGTTGCCGAAGGCCGCCTGCCCAAGTTCAAGGAGCTGTCGCGCTTCCCGGAGGTGCGCCGTGACTTGGCACTGGTAGTCGACCAAAGCGTAGCGGCCGAGGCCGTGCTCAGCGATATCCGCAGCAATGCCGGGGAGTGGCTCACAGACCTCAAGCTGTTCGACGTGTACCAAGGTAAAGGTATTGATCCGCATAGAAAAAGCCTGGCTGTCGGCTTGACCTGGCAGCATCCTTCGCGCACTCTTAATGACGAAGAGGTGAACGCCACCACCCAAAGTATCCTCACCTCGCTTGAAAACAGGTTGAACGCCACGTTAAGGAAGTGACGTATGGGGGCTCTGACGAAAGCTGAGATGGCCGAACGTCTGTACGAAGAGCTGGGCTTGAACAAACGCGAGGCCAAGGAATTGGTCGAGCTGTTTTTCGAAGAGATCAGGCACGCGCTCGAAGACAACGAGCAGGTTAAATTGTCCGGTTTCGGCAATTTCGACTTGCGAGATAAACGGCAGCGGCCTGGCCGCAACCCGAAAACGGGTGAAGAAATCCCAATTACGGCGCGCCGCGTCGTCACCTTTCGTCCAGGGCAAAAATTGAAAGCCCGAGTTGAAGCCTATGCTGGAACCAAGTCATAACGACGAGCTTCCGCCCATACCCGGCAAGCGCTACTTCACCATTGGTGAAGTAAGCGACTTGTGCGCGGTCAAGCCGCACGTGCTCCGATACTGGGAACAGGAGTTTCCGCAGCTCAACCCCGTCAAACGGCGCGGTAACCGCCGGTATTATCAGCGCCAGGACGTGCTGATGATTCGCCAGATTCGGGCGCTGCTGTACGACCAGGGCTTCACTATCGGCGGTGCGCGCTTGCGCCTTTCCGGTGATGAAGCCAAGGACGACACCACGCAATACCGCCAACTGATCAAGCAGATGATCAGCGAACTGGAAGACGTGCTAGTCGTTCTCAAGAAATAGCCCACCTTGTGTGGGCTTTTTCATGCCTGCTTGAGTGAGCGCATGGCCTTGGAGATGCGCGGCTCGCGCTGCGCTTTAGGCCACCCCATCGATGATTGGCCCTGAGGTTGCAATAGGCTCAGCTGGGTCGGTTCTGTGTCTGCGCTGAAAGTCTATTTTCGGATGCCCCGAGGCTATCGCAAAAAAAGTGAAAAAAAAGCTTTCTATATTCAGGGGGTTAGAGTATCTTTCTCCCCGTTCCCGCTGCTAACGGGAGCAGGTTTAAACGCCTAGTCGGGGCGTAGCGCAGCCCGGTAGCGCACTTGCATGGGGTGCAAGGGGTCGAGTGTTCGAATCACTCCGTCCCGACCATATTTTCAGTGATCTAGCCCGGTTCGGAAGAACCGGGCTTTTTCATGCTTGACGTTCGGGTGCGTGCTCTTCCCATAGCCGCCCGTTTGGTCAACGATCATTGCTCAAAAGCAATCTCACAACCGTCTACATCGGCTTTTTTCCTCTTCCCACTGCATAAGGACATGTCGTGCGCAATACCGTCTGGGTAGTTATCTTCGTCTCATCACTCACCGGGTGTTCCGGCATTCCCACCGTGCCTTATGAGGAGCCCGCTCAGTCGGCGCAGGTGGCACGTATTCGCGTTATCACCAACTCGGATGTATCAGGCGACAGCATCGCTGGCAGCTGCGCTCCTGCTACCCGTCACAAGATGGCCGAAGCCGGGCGGTTTGGGCGTGACGGCTGGATGAACACCAGTTATCCGCAATATCCGGTCGCGCCGGTGCAGCTTGGGATGCCGCAGCGGACCGCACCCAAGCTGGTGGAGTACATTCCAGCCATCCGGATGGCTGAGGGCCAGTATCAGGAAGTGGTCACCGAATATCGCGTCAGGGCCGATCTGCCGTTCCAGATTGCGACATTGGGGGCCACTATCGGAAGCTATGGCAGTTCCTACTCGTCGTGCCCCGGAAAGGCGGCCGTTTATAAGCTTGAGCCGGGCAAAGATTACGAAGCCCTGGTGGGGGTTGGGAGCAGGCCGAACGGCGAGGGCGGCTACTCGCTTACCTGCGTATTGGCCGTTGCTGAGATCAGCCCTTTGGCAGGAACGCCACTCGTACTTCCGCTGATGCTGTCACCTTCTGCGCCTCCCAAAGTGACTTGCAAGCCCTAGGCTGCCAAGACGTATGCGCCTGAACAGGCGAACACATCAAAAGGCCGCGGTCACTCCGGCAAAAACTGGCACCTGACGCAGGCGTCACTCGCATGTTAGCGGCTGATCCGGCTCACCCGTTCATCTTTGCCGCGAGTAACGCTCTCTCCTTGCTCAATGGCTTGAGCAAACCTGGGTGCTCGCCAATCTTCATGAAGAGAAAGTAGTGATCTTGCTCATCATGGAGGATGCGATAGACATTGGCCGTTCTGTCGGTGCTAGGAGAGGTGAGTTTGTCCACTACCAGGGTGTAGCCGCCCGCGCCAAGGTCGTTCAACGCTGACTGCAGCTCTGCATCGATTTTTGCACGCCAGGTTCTATGGGTATGCCGATTTATCAGGACCACCAGCGCAATCGTCAGTATCGGCATCACAACAGCAGCGAAGGCTGTAAGCACTGCGTGCATAATTCCTCTTGGTGTCTCACTGGAACAGGTTTTCAAGTGCAGGTTAATCAGGCAGAAAGGAGAAGCGCCATGGGCGTTGTAGCAGATTTTTTTGTATCCAGTGAAGCGGACGCCTTGAGTTACGCGGCTGGAATGGAAACAGTCGATCCCGATGCGCAACGTGTGACGCCGGTAACCCCCGTTCGCTACAAGGGCTTTTCCGATCTCGAGGTCGGCACGCTTTGGGCCATCTTGGAGGGGCAAGAATGGGACGAGGAGCGGCATATGCCGGAGGAAACTTTCCTTGGCGATGATGGCGAGTCTTGGCTCAATCGTTTTCCCGATGAACTCACACACCTGCTTGCCCAAACCAGTGAAGCCTCGCTTAGCCAAGCTCGCCCTGGATAGTGGCAAGTCGATCTATCTGTGGGGTTGCCTCTAAAGTGGCATTTCCGATCATCTTTCCAAAGCCTGTAAAAAGCCAGGTTCATAAAGCGCAACGCCAGTCATCGAGCGTAGCTTTGCCAGAGTGCCAGGTACTGGGGCACGCATGAGCGGTTCAATTGTCCAGCTTCGCTGCGGTCAGCAGGCGCTCCTTTTTGGCACTGCTCCGACCGTTCGGCCGGTCCCCGGCACCCTCAGCGGCGCGGAACCTCCAATTTCTCAAGCCCGGGCGCTGTGTCCCGGCCATGGAGGTGCATATGAAACATACTCTCGAAGCATCCGGCGCCGCCGGCAACAGTTCTGGATCGAAGGGCCCGCAGGCGCCGGCCCAACCAAGCGTCGACCCAACCGACCTTCCTGGGGGCGCCGATAGGCCAGGCCAGGGCGGCGAGATACCGCTGAGCCCTGAGCAGCAGCTCCCATTGCCCAGTGATGATCCACTGGCCCCCGAAGACCCGCCATCTGCAGCGTTATAGCCGATCACGCCCGGCGGTCTGCCGGGCTGCCTGCCGCCGAAACAGTGTTCGGCCTGTTGACGGCGCAGGCGCAGTGACGCCATTCACGTATTGGAGCATTCGCTCTACTCGATGAAGACTTTTTCTGATTTGTAAGTCCATAATGCCTTTTTGCTATACAGCAATATTCCTAAATAACGTGCTGATGGGACTAAAAATGAGAAAAAGCATTGCCCCCCTGTTGCTGATCGCAAGTGCTATTGCAACGCCTACTTTTGCCGCCGATATTTCCGGCGCAGTGGGGGCGACCAGCCAGGGCGGCTATACCGCCCGCGCAGCATTGGGGTTCAACTGGGACAAGTCGTGGCTGGAGAGTTCGACCGGCAAAGTCACCGGCTACTGGGACCTGGGCTACACCTATTGGGAGGCCGGCAAGGAGGCGGGCGGTCGGCATTCGATTTCCTTCGCTCCGGTGTTTGTCTATGAGTTCGGGCAAGGCAACATCAAACCGTTCCTGGAGGCCGGCATCGGCGTCTCGCTGTTTTCGGGCACCAGCGCCGGCGATCAGAAGTTCGGCTCGGCCTTCAACTTCGAAGATCGCATCGGTGCCGGCCTGAAATTCGGGGAGACCCAGAAAGTGGGTATCCGCGCGATCCACTACTCCAATGGCAGTATCAAGCAGCCTAACGACGGTATCGAGTCGTACTCGCTGTTTTACAGCCACGCGATCTGATCGCAGGTTGTTCCACCTGGCATGACCCCGGCGCGCCGGGGTTTTGCGTTTTCAGGCCCCACGCATAAGCCCGCTGATGCACCGCTCACGCGCGTCGCCCGCAGCTTCAAGTTGCCCCGCTTGCTGCCGATACTTCGTCTATCACTTGGGTAGCCCGCGATACGTGTCGAGCGCTCAGTCACTAGACCATGGGGAAAGGCGTGCGGGCAGTGTTCAGGCAGCGATTATTCGCTGCAATGGCTTCGGCCATCTTGATGGCGGTCGCAATACCAGATGCCTTCGCACTGTCGAACGGTTGCGCCACGCTCAATGGCTTGTCTGGCGCTACGGCGTTGTCTTTTTCGACGAATCGATACCCGGCTGCCGACTTTCTACCCGGCGACGCACTGACCCTGACGTTCCAGGACAATGGGGCAGGGCAGGGCTCAAGCCCGACGACCGCCGACAGTGTGGGGCTCTCGCGCTATAACCTGTCTGGCTTCAGCACCTACAATGCTGCCAACTCCAACAGCAATACGCCGCACACAGTGACCTTGACGGTGCCTACACCGAGCTTGGAAACCAATGGTATCGCTATCCGCGCTTCAACCACTCAAGGCCAGATCAGCAACCTGGTGTTTACCTGTACCAGCAGCGCACAGGCCTCCACCGATGCGAGCCTGTCGGCGCTGTCACTGTCGGCGGGCAGCCTGGCGCCGGGCTTCAGCAGTAGCGGTACTCGCTACAGCGTATCGGTGAGCAATGCTACGACGGCACTGACGGCCAGGCCCACTGCAGCTGACGCGGGAGGCACTATCATGGTCAACGGCGCTGCGGTCGCCTCGGGCACAGACTCTGCGGCCATTCCTTTAGCGGTGGGTGACAATACCTTCAATATCGTGGTCGTTGCGGCTGACCGCCAGACCTCGCAAACCTACACCGTCACCGTTACCCGCGCACAACCTGCGCCAGTGGCTGGCAATGCCACTGCCAGCGTTGCCGCCAACAGCGCCAACAACCCGATTACGCTCTTGATCACCGGTTCGGCCACCTCAGTGGCCGTTTCCACTCCGGCCAGCCATGGCACGGCGACGGCGTCTGGAACAGGCATCGTCTACACACCGGCCGCTGGCTATTCCGGCAGTGATAGCTTTGGCTACACCGCCTCCAATGGTTCAGGGACTTCTTCGCCGGCTACGGTCACTGTTTCAGTAACCCCAGCCACGCTCGCGCTATCACCAGGTGCCGGCCCGCTCCCGGCTGCAACCCTGGGGAGCCCCTATCATGGAACGTTCAGCGCCAGCGGTGGCACCGGGCCTTACACTTTCACTGCGGCGGCCCTACCCGCGGGCCTGGCGCTGGACCCAACCTCCGGCAACCTATCGGGTACACCCACGCTTGCCGGCAGCAGCTCTTTTTCCGTCACTGCAAGCGACGCTCATTCAGCCCAGGTTACAGCCCACTACACGCTGGACATCAACGCCGCTACGGCGATAGCGGCCAACGCCTCACTGGCGCTCATGGGCGGCCAAAGTGCGAGCCTTGACCTGAGTGCCGGCGCAAGCGGGGGGCCTTTCATCGCTGCAAGCCTGCTCGATACGCTAGCCAGCTCGGTGGGCACTGCCCACCTCAATGGCACTGTGTTGAGCATTACTGCAGCGCCGAAGGCCAGTGGCACGGCGACCTTGCGTTTCACGTTGGCCAATGCGGCAGGTACGTCGGCGCCGGCAACCTTGACGCTACAGATAAACACGCGGCCTGACCCGAGCCGTGACCCCGAGGTTATCGGGGTGCTCAGCGCCCAGGCCCAGAGTGCCCAGCAGTTCGCGCGGGCACAGGTCAGCAACTTCACTGACCGCCTGGAGCAGCTTCACAGCCCCGAGGGCCACCGCAGCGCCTTCAACCTGCGATTTGCTCCGATGCAGGCTCAAGCCGTGAAGGGGCAGGGCGAGGCAGGGCCCGGCCTGTACGAGCCCCGTGTATTCGGCACCACGCAGCTGCTGGCAACCGACCCAGGCCCCGCCTTGCAGGCCACTGCCGAACGCCCAACTGGGCAACCGCCCGCCGGCGGCGAGGTATCGGTCTGGAGTGGCGGCTATGTCGATTTTGGCAGCACCCAGCGCGGCGGTAGCAAAGTCAGCAACAGCACGCTCGGCGTGAGCAGTGGTATCGACTTCAGCCTCAGCCCGGCACTCACGCTGGGCGCCGGTATTGGCTTTGGCAACGACCATAGCGACATCGGCTCCTCAGGCAGCTATAGCCGCGGCAAGGCGTACAGCCTCGCGGCGTACGGTAGCTTCCACCCCGGCGCGGTATTTCTGGATGCACTGTTTGGTTACAGCCGTTTGCAATTCGACACCCGGCGTTACGTGCCTGCTGCCAATGCCGATGCCAAGGGTACGCGCGATGGCGACCAGTTGTTCGGCGCCCTGAGCGCAGGCTACGAGATCAAGGGGATGAGCTGGTTGATATCCCCCTACGGCCGCCTGAGCACCTCGACGACCTGGCTACACGCCTATAAAGAAGCAAATGCAGACGGATACAACCTCGCCTACGCCCAGCAACGGGTGGCTCTGGTGTCAGGCACCGCAGGCGTGCGAGGGCAATATGGCATTCCGTTGGGCTGGGCCCACCTGACACTGCGCTCTCGGCTGGAGCTAAGCCACACCCTCAATGCTGATTCCACGGCGCGATTGGGGTATGTCGATATCGATGATTCGAGCTATTCAGTCACCACCCGCGGGTTTGGTGATGACACGCTGGCCGCCGCGCTGGGTGCAGACCTGTTGTGGGCCTCGGGCATCAGCACGGGCATCGGCTATCAGGGCACCCGTGCGTTGGGCGAGCAGTCGCGATCGGATGCGTTATCACTACGTGCGGCCTATCAATTCTAAGCGCAATCCAATAGCACTTTTCGCTGTACCCCGTGCTCCACTGTTTACCATTGCCAACGAGGTGAACATGGACATCAAGCCCACTGACCCTGCATCCCCCGTGGGCCGGCCTGTCGAGCAGATCGAGCCGGACCTGACCCCCGCCCCGGGCACGCCCCGCGATGATTCTCAAGACCATTGGCCTGCAGGCTCGGATGAGCCGGCGGGTGGCGAAGACCCCGACCTCAAACGGCCTACCCAGCACTGAGTTATCTGGAGACGTTCATGACGATCGAACATGATGCGCAAATCGACACTGGCGCCGACCACGGCTCGGGGTTGGAACAAACCCCCTCGGAGCCACAGCAGGGCCATGAGCGCCCGGCGAATTGGACACCTCCTCCTGGTAACCCCGGCTCTGATCAGGACGCCCTAGAGGACAGGAACAATGGCACCGCAAGGCCCGGTGCCGATTGACGACTGCGCAAGCGCCCGCAAAAAGCCCAGCTTGATGCTGGGCTTTTTGCGGGCGGGCATTTGAGGTGCAAATGGGCAGCCGTACTGTATTGGGTAACCCCGGATTGGCGGCGCTCCGGGGCCAATGCAGGTATCACCGAACCGACACCGAATGGGCTTCGGAGGTGGCCGGGTTGATGTGCAGCAAGCGGCCTTGATGGTCGAATACCAGCCACTGGTCATCCACGCAGCGAAATTGAGCCTGTTCAAAGGGCCAGCTCAACGTAGCGCACAGCTGATTTCGGCCGCGGTGAATGAACTGCCAGCCAGCCGTTGAGCTCCCGGCCGCGTAACTGGCTATCAGCCAGGCGCCGTCGCAATGGACCTTAGGCAGGCCGGCTCCCTCCTCAACCAGGCCGGGCAACCGATAGCCATTGCTCGCGCCCGCCTTGCCCACCTCCAGCAGGGTTTCGGCACCCTCGCTTCGCCTGAGCCGTAGCTCCACGGTTTGCCCGATGGCGTTGAACACCTGCCAGCCGTCCGGGAACGCACGGGCAGGTGCTGGTTCACGGCCAAGCAAACGGCGCTGGGGCAGGCGGTAATGCCAGAGTTCTGTCTCCTGCCCGGTGCGCAGCACCAGGGTTTCGTTGTGCAGGTCGTCGTGGAGGTGCGCGACGTGCCCCGGCAAGTCGTCGACGTGCCAGAGCGTCTCGAAGCGCCGGTCGACGTCCACCCTGCGCACCGTTCGGCCCCGAGCGATGGTCCAGGCGCTGCCATCGAACAGGCTGGCGAACGCGTCGAGCCTGAGCACGCCCAGGTCGCTGGCGCTTCGGTTGACCAGGTCGAGTTTGCAAATGCGCCACACCTCACCCCGGTTGGCCAATGCCAGTGCCACCTGGCGGCTGTGCCCGATCACAATCCGCTGCGTGGGCACCGGGAAATGAAACGCCGATTGGCCAGTGCTTTCGATCACCACGGCACCGGCTTCACCCAGCGCCAGCAGATAGCGGCCATCGGCCAGCGGCACTGCGTCGAAGATCGGCCGGTGGCCGGCCTCAGGTGGCGTTAGCGGCAGCGGATCGCGGCGGTGTTCCAGGGCTGAGTTGGGCGTATGGCGGGGCAGCGCGCTGCTGGGCAAGTCGGCCTGCAGAAGTTTGTCGCGGCTCATCTTCACCAGCGCCTGCAGCTGATTCAGCGACAAGGGCGAGGGCGCGCTTACCTGGTCGCAGACGATCGCCCGCACGGTCGCTGCGGCCAGCGATGCAAGCTCAGGGCTATGGTTGGCTTTGTGCGCGAGCAATTCCTGAGCGAGAGTGGCACGTTCGGCGTGGCGCTCAGGGTCGTTGCGCAGCTTGTCGATCCAGGCCTCGTAACGGCTCAGGGTGTCGGGCAGCAGCGCCGCCCGCTTGACCAGGGCGCCGATGGCCAGGCTCCCGCCCGTGGCTTCGGCAGCCAGCAACCATTGCACGGCACGCTCACGTTGCTCGGGCAGGGCCCAGATCACTTCCACCGCCTGCAACCACCGGCCTTTGTCCGTCAGCGCCTGCGCCCACTCCAGCCGCAGCCGGCTGGCCGCATCAGGCTGTTTGCTTTCGAGCAACAGCACGGCATCGGCAAAAGCGTTGTCACGCCGGGCCACTTGCAGCGCGCGCTGCCAATCTTCGGCCAGGCACAGCAGCCGCACGATCATTGCGGCCGGCATGTCCCAGGCCAGTGAGAGTTCAGCGGCCTGCCGAAAGCGCTGGTGCTTCTCAAGGTAATCCAGCGCCTCCTGGCGGGCTTTGAGCAGCTCGGCGAGCACGAACACCGCTTCCTCGACGCGGCCTTCGCGGTC
The DNA here is from genome assembly GCF_003097135.1 of Pseudomonas sp. URIL14HWK12:I12. Classification (GTDB taxonomy): domain Bacteria; phylum Pseudomonadota; class Gammaproteobacteria; order Pseudomonadales; family Pseudomonadaceae; genus Aquipseudomonas. The sequence goes on along the minus strand of NZ_QEQL01000001.1, from coordinate 799,059 downwards.
GAGACGTTCGAACGACTGCCGGTACACCTTCTTCAGGTGCTCCTGCAGGTCTGGCCCCAACGCCATGCCCAGGCCTGAACTTGGCCTGAGGCTCAGCGCCAGGTCGTCGCGCCGGCCGGGAGTGCCGAACGCTTGCCCCTGAGGCGGCTGATCATCGCCCAGCGGCAGGGCATGGCGCAGCGCCTCGTGCAGGTCGCCGGATTCGAACAGCCTCAACATGTGCTGCAGGTACGCAGCCTGGCGCTTGCCGTAAAGCCTCGACAGGCGGGTTCGCTCCGCCAAGCGGGCGAACCACCGCCGCCACCGGCTCGAAGGTGCAGGGCTGTCACTGGCGCGGGGGGGCACATGGGGCGCAGCCCGGCCTGCGGGGCCGGCACCCGGCTTGGCCCCCTTGGCTGCAGGCCGGCGGTTCAGCAGGGCCCGCAGCCCCATCAACAGCACGGTCAGCACCACCACGCTGATCAACGCCGATACCAGCATGCTGCTCGCATCCAGCGGGGTAGGCGCCGCCGATGCCGGGTGCAAGGGCGATAACGGTGCGGCACTGGAGGAGGCCGGTGCCCGCCTGCCGGCGCGGTACTCGTGCAGCGCATAGAATGCGATGGCCAGGCCAATCGCTATCAGGTTCGGCAGGCTATACCGCGACGCGCCGTCGCCTTGCGCAGATGAACCATTGCGCGAAGCGCTGCCAGCCGCCTCGGCTTTATCAGCGATAGCCTGCCGCTCGAGCAAGGCGCGCATCACCTGTTCGCGCTCGGGGTTGGCCGGGGCGATGGCATCGCCGAGGATCTCACGGATATCGACCTTCACCGCTTCAGGCTCGATCAACGCCTCGGGCAATACGTCGCGGCAATCGTAGGTGTCGAGCAGCGCGTACTGGCCGATGTCGATCCATTGGCTCGGTGCCAGGGCCGTGGCGTCGCGCAGGTACAGGGCATCGGCCCTGCCGCCTCGCACCAGGCAGATGTCTGCCGCTTCCACGCGCTTGCGTTCTTCGGCCGTCAGCGGGGCTGAGCAAAGGGTACGGCCCTGGCGCACCAGCGGCCAGCCGGCCAGGCTCTCGCACAGCTGCGTGCGTGCTGTGGGCAAGCGCAACAGGTCGCCCTCGGCAAAGCGCCAGGCGCTGGCGCCGGCCTGCCAGTGCGCCAGGATCAGCCCGGCCCGCTCAGGTTCGCTGAAACGCTCGGCCGGGAACCACAGCGCCTCGACCGGCTGCGAACCGCTGAGCGTAGGCTGGCGGACTTTCAAGGCGTCAGCGTGTTGCATCGGCAGGGCCCTCCAAAGCCGGTGGAACGTGGTTGCACAGCACCTGCAGCACCTGGCGATCATTCTTGATCGAGTACACGATCAGTTCCCGCGTCTTGGTCAGGGCACAGATCAGCCCGTTCAGCGGGCAGAAGCTGATGCGCGCGATGGGCGACAGCGTGGTGAAGAGCACCTCTTGCGCGCCGTGATCGTAGCGGGCCACGGTCTGCTGGTCGGGGCTCACCAACACCAGGGTGAAGCATTCTTGTTCATCGATCAGCAAACCGATGGCGCGCCAGCGGGGCGCCAGCTCGACCTGCTCGGCCTTCAGATTGGGCGCGATTAGCTGCCAGTGCTGGGCGCCGTCGACGCTGTGCATCCATGCACAGCCGCGCAAGGCCTTGTTCCAGCCCGCGCTGGCCGCGAACAACACCTGCTCGACGGACTTCGCTGTGCCGATCATTTCACCCTCAGCGGTGGTGATCCATGGGGTGACCCGGTACAGGTACAAGCGGCCGCCATGGTGGCGAAGATAGGCCAGGGTATGCAGCTCCACCTGCGCCATGCCCACCACGTCGGCTGCCATCATGTGGGTGACGCCGGCGCGCTGCGGGTTGGGTAACTTACCGTTATCGATCACCCAGAACGCCAGGCGCCCCTGGGTATCGTGCAGGAACACCCGGCCATAGGTGCCATTGTGCAGCCACACCACCGGCAGCAGCGCCGCGGTGCCGGGCGGCATCTGCAGCTGCTCACGGCCGGGTAAGGGCAGGGCTTTGAGGTGAGGCATGTTCCAGAAGGTGAGCAGCCCGTCCAGGCTCATGACCGCGCCGGGGCTGCGGCCAGGAAAGGTGATGGCCAGGGGCGTGCCTCGTTCGCTCCAGTGCACCCGGCGGATGTCCAGAGGCTTTTTCTGCCGAGGCGCCGGCAGTTTGATCACCAGCAGGCCGGGCTCGTCGAGCAATTTCAGGGCGATGTGCAAACCGCTAGGGGCGATGATCGGTGCCAGGGTCAGCGCGACCCGAGGTATCTGGCCCCGGGGTGTACTGACCCTGGCGGGGGCTGCCTGCTCGAACTCGCCTCTGATCAATTCCAAGGCCTGGCGCTCATTGGGAGCGGGCAGCTCCAAATGCCGCGGCGTAGCACCTTCCAGTGCGAAGATCAGCCGCCGGCTATCGATGCTGGGCTGCACAAGCACCCGATGCGTGCAGGCCCGGGGGCCCAACGCTGGGAGCCGCTGGCCGACCACCCAGCGCTCGCCGCTGTCATAAGCCTTCTCGCTCAACCAGGTGTGCCAGCACTGCCAGTGCGCCTCGCTCACCGGCTGGTAGGTCCGAGCCTCCAGTAGCAGCTTGAGCTCGGATGCACTTTGCAGCTCGTGCAAGTGCGGTGCGCTTTGCAAGATGCCCCAGCGCAGTTGGGCCCCGGCTTCCCGGGCCCGGCGGGCGAGCAGGATCAGCAGCGCCACCTGTACCAGCCGGGGGGCACCCCATTGCAGCGGGCCTGCATCGAACAGCACAACGATCCAGCGGCTTGCCTGGTGTGCTCGATAGTGAGGCGCGAGGAACAGGTGCTCGCCGGTCACGGCGCGGCGCATGAACTCCTCTGGCAGCGCGTCGGCCAGCAGCCATTCGCTGGCCAGCAGCCGCTCATAGGGGCCACGGCGCTGCAGGTCGCCCAGGCCATCCGGCTCCGGCACGCCACCCTGGTGCAGGCCGCGCAACGGGCCCAGTATCGGGTGGATGCGGCCGAGCAGGTCGGCCAGCAACGGTAATTGGGCGGGCCTGAACCCGTGCAGCCACTCGCGCCAAGGTTGCAGTGATTTCGGTAATTGCATCAGTGCGCCGCCCATTCGTGCTCGATGCGTTGCAGGTGCTGAGCCGTCACCGGCAGGCAGCGGTCCAGCGGCACGACCGCTGCCGGTGCGTGCCAAAGCAGCAACGGCGCCCGGGGGAAGCGTGCCAGCAATGCTTGCCCGAGCAGGTCCAGGGGGGCGTCCGGTTCCCAGCTGGTTGGCAGCCACAGGCCCGGAGCGGCCGGTTCGGCACAGGCGTATTGCACGCCTTCCACCCAAGGCAAGGTATCAGGCCGGCCAGTGATCACCAGCACCTCGCCATTGGCCGTCGCCTCCAACCCTGCCAGCTCACCTTCGGCCATGCGCTTGAGCCGCGCATGCAGGCGCCTCGCAGCGTCACCCCAAGCGACGGCGGCTTGCGGCGCACTGGCGGCCTGCCGGGCGCGCCACTGCCATTGCACCAACCCTGCATTCATGCCTGGCTCGTCAGCAGTTGTGCGACGCGCCCGCGTACTTCATGCAGCGGGGCGGGTAGGGTCTGGCTGTTGAAGTTGGCATCTATCTCGCGCAGCAATGCCTCCAGCTGGGCGCTGGCTGGCGGCTCGCTGCGGTCGAGGTAATCCTGGGCGGTTTCGAGCAAGCGGTGCAGGCGGGCCATCGGCTGCTGCGTTGCCTCTTCGACGGCGCTGAACAGGTGGCTGTTGGTGCACTGGCCAAGCTGGGCCTGCAGCAGCTCGCGCCCGTTCTGCTGGATCTCGCGCGTGGGCAGCACATACAGCAGCGGCCACAAATCAGCTTCGCTGGCCTGCAATTGCCCACGCAGCAGCGCCGCGGCAGCGATCAGGCGCTGCGACTTGACGATGCGCCGGTCCGACAGCTGAATGCCGGCCTCGCGCAAACGCCGGATCGCCTGGACCAGGGCGGGGCGTACGCCCGCCAGGTCGACGTCCTTGAGCGCTCGCCCGAGGGTATCGAGCTCAGCCATGCCCAGCAGGTGTGGCACCGGCCGCTGCTCGGACTGCCAACCGCCGGCGAGCATCGCTTCGAGCTGGTTGTCGGGCACTGCGTCGACGAAAAGATGCAGCAGAAAACGATCGCCAAACGCGGCGAGCGATTCATCCTCTGGCAGGCCATTGGCTGCACCTACGCACACTCGCAGCGGGCAGTGCACCTGCGTATGGCCGCGGCGAAAACGCCGTTCGTTGAGCACACCCAGCAGCGTATTGAGGATGGCCGTGGACCCGAGGAACACCTCGTCGAGGAACACGATATCGGCTTCGGGCAACATGCCGCGCGTGTCGGTTTCCACCGTACCCTCGCGGAGTTTATTCAAGTCGACCGTGCCGAACAGTTCAGAAGGCTCGGTGAACCGCCCCAGCAGGTATTCGAAATAACGCCCGCCCATGCACTGCGCCACTCGGCGCACCACGGCACTTTTGGCTGTGCCGGGCGGGCCAACCACCAGGATGTGCTCCTGGGCAACTGCCGCCAGCATGATCAGTTCGGCCAGTTGCTCGCGGCCTACCAGGCCCTCGGTGGCGGCGCGCACGGCCAGGCGGATTTGAGCGGCGGCGTGGTGCAGGGGGCAGGGCATGGGCATCTTCCTTGAATCGGGGGGCAATCGTGCGCGAAGTCGGGGTAGAACGGAAGGGGTTATCGGCGAGGGCAAGCATGGCTTGAGCGGCACCTCATCACTTTCAGATGCTGACCATCGCTTGTGAAAGGCGTTTGGGCGGCGGGCCGGCAACCCTGGCAGAACCTATTGCCGGTCTCTGGATCGATTCAATCGATACGTACCTGACCTCACCTCGATAAAGGACCCCTCGATGGCAACCACCTTCAATGTGAAAGACTATGGCGCGGTCGGCGATGGGGCCACCGATGACACCCAGGCGATCCAGGCGGCTATCGACGCGGCTTCGGCGGCAGGGGGCGGGATCGTCGCTCTGGAAGGCGGGACCTACACTATCGCCGCCCAAGCCGGGGGTGCGGCGCTATCGCTCAAGGCGAATGTGGTGCTTGAGGGGCCCGGAGGCTACGACTCGCCCGCCACACTCAAGCTGGCCAACGGCTCAGCCGATACCGACGCGCTCATCCGCAGCGTGGGCGACAACACCGGCGTTCGGTCACTCAACCTCGATGGCAACCGCAGCCACACCACCGGGCAGACCAGCGGCTGGGTGTTGGGCGACAGCACGGGTGTGGTGCTGGACCATGTGAACGTCAGCAATGCCTCAGGCTATGGGCTCGACCTGCGCGGTGACAGCAGCCAGCTGAGCTTGCGTGGTGCGTTCATCAGCGATAACGGCCTTGATGGAATCATCGCCTCGGGGCTGGTGGACAGCCGGATGGCCGACTTTTTCACCGACGGCAATGGCGGTAACGGCTTGACCGTTATCGGGCCTCTGACCGTGCAGGACATGGTGAGCTCGTCGAACCTGGGCAATGGCATCGTCCTCATGGGCGACGCCGCCGGGCACTCGGCCAGCCTCATTTCGGGCCAGGTCAGTTCGAACCGCCAGAACGGCGTGCTGGTGCAGGGCACCGACCACGCTTACCTGGAGCAATTCGCGTTCTCCAATCACGCCGGCGGAGCTGCCTTCAAAGCCGATGGCGCGCAAGGTACGGAATTGGTCGACAGCTCCTTCCAAGCAACCGGCTACGATGGCGGAACGCCCAGTATCGAGCTGCATGGCAGCACCGACAGCGTGATCCGCGGCAACCATTTTTACGATCAGCGCCTGGGTGACAACCGCGAGCTGGGCCCTACGGTGATCGAAACCGGTGCGAGTAATGGCACTCGGGTGGAGTCGAACGTCATCGGCGCCAGCCTGCCGCCGCCGTTGCTGAACGGCCCTGACAGTGTGCTGCTGGCCAATGAATCAACCATTTTCACCACGGGCACCCCGGGCGATGACTACATTGGCTACGGCCTGGAATTCAATGATCGGGTGATCTACGGCGGTGAGGGTAACGACAGGATCTATCCGGGTGTAGGCAATTCGGTTGTAGTGGGTGGCACTGGTGTAGATACCCTGGGAGGCACCTCTACCAGCCCCTTTTTCCAGCATTCGAGCACGGTGTTCAGGTACACCTCTGTCGATGACAGCTACCGTGACGCTACCACCAGCCACGCCGACCGCATCGTCGATTTCAATGTTTCCAAAGACAAGTTCGACGTGGCGAGCCTCGGTTTCAGCGGCCTGGGCGACGGCCATGACGGCACCCTGGCCCTGGCATACAACGCCGCCACAGGCGTCACGTACCTCAAAAGCTACGATGCTGACGCGCAAGGCCATCGGTTCGAGATTGCCCTGCAGGGGGATTACCGAGGCCTGCTCACAGCGGCCAATTTCCAGGCCTTGGTCCGAGGCACTGACAGTGCGGACTCACTCAAGGGCACCACCCACGGGGAAGAAACACTCATCGGCGGCGCGGGGCGCGATAGCCTGGCGGGGCTAGGCAGCGATGACCGCCTCGACGGGGGCGCCGGCGGTGACCGGTTGAGCGGTGGCTCAGGTGCCGATACCTTCATCTTCAGTGCGCTGGGCGACAGCGTGGTCACCGCCAATGGCAGCGCCCAGGGCCGCGAACTGATCACCGATTTCGACCAGAACGCCTTTGATCGTATCGACGTAAGTGCTTTGGGTTTCACCGGGCTGGGCGATGGCCGCGGCACTACCCTGAAACTCAGTTACGACAGCACCACCGACCTCACGCGGTTGTACTCCACTGAGCAGGATGGCCAGGGTAGCCATTTCGAAGTTGCCCTGGCCGGAAACCACCTCGCCGGCCTGCAACGAGGCGGCATCGATTTCGTGCTGGGCGAACCGGCCCAGGTGGTGACCAGCCTGCCGCCCTATACCCTGACCCAGCAGGGCACCACGGGCAACGATGTGCTGGTGGGCACCCATAACCGCGATTTTCTCTACGGCGGGGCCGGTAGCGACCGCATTGACGGCGGGGCCAATACCGATCGGATAATCGGCGGCCTGGGCGCTGATCGCCTGACAGGTGGCAGCGGCGATGACATTTTCATCTTCGAACGCCTCGAGGACAGCTACCGCACCGCCACCGCCAGCCATGCTGACCTGATCACCGACTTCAGTGCGGCCTGGGACACTCTGGATGTAAAAGGCTTGGGTTACACCGGCCTGGGAGACGGCACCGGCGGCACCTTGAACGTGAGCTACAACGCATCGCTGGACCGTACTTACCTGCGCGACTTCACTGTCGACGATCAAGGGCGTTCGTTCCAGGTCACGCTGGCCGGCGATCAGGTAACGGCCTTGAGCGAGCAGCGCTTCATCTTTGCCCAACCGCATCATGAGGTCGCGGTGGAGGTATTAGGGCAAAGCCATGCTGGCCTAGCCTCGGTGTGATGGCGCAGCGCCCTGGCTGCTGAGGGGCCAGGGCAGCATGCCCTTTTGCATAAAAGCTGTTTCCCTCAGGTTGCCGCGTGTGCCTGCACGCGACAGTCCCGTCTCGCGCTCGGCCTTCCTGGGTGCTGACCCGCGCCGCTGTACCACTTCAGATTCCCTTCAGATTCGCGCCCCATCATCACCCCCGTCGAACCTAACCGCGGGCCTAACCTATGACTCAACGCCTCTGGAGCACATTGTTGCCGATCCGCATCGGCTCTCACGCCGGCCATCACGCCCAATTGACCCTGCAGTTGGAAGGGGATGAGGGCCGAGAGGCGGTGGAGCGTTTCATCCACCACTGTTTTGCCAGCGCCCACCAGGCCGACGTGCAGCACTACCTGCCCGAGCTGCTGGCTCTTCATGACAGCGGTGGCCGCCTCACCGCGGCTGCCGGCATGCGGCCCGCCAGTGATGGCCCGCTGTTTCTGGAGCGTTACCTGGACGCCCCGCTGGAGGCTGCCGTTTCGCAGGTGGCAGGCATTGAGTTGAACCGGTCGACCATGGTGGAGGTGGGCAACCTGGCCTCGCACAGCGCCGGCAGCGCTCGGCTGATGATCATCGCCGTAACCTGGTTGCTGGCCAACCGAGGTTTCAAATGGGTGGCGTTCACCGGCGCAGCAACGCTGATCAACAGCTTTCAACGCCTTGGGCTCATGCCTACGGTGCTTGCAGTGGCCGACCCAGATCGCCTTCAAGGCCAGGTCGATCAGTGGGGGACCTACTACCAGCATCGCCCGCAGGTGTTCGCCGGCAACATCGGCCATGGCTTCGATGCGCTGACCCGTGCGGGGGTGTTCCAACGCCTGGGGTTTCTCGACACGGTTGAGGAGGTAGGCCATGCCGCATGAGGCCAACACCTTTTATACGTTGCTGCGCCTGCATGCTCAGGCCCGGCCTGAGGCGCTGGCCGTTCAGGGAGCCACGCAGCGTTTTACCTACGGGCAGTTGCTCGAGGAGGTCGAAAGCCGCGTAGCCCATCTGCACGCCTTGCCCGCGGGCACCGTTGCCCTGGCGCTGGACAACGGCCCGCAGGCGCTGTTCTGGGACCTGGCAGCGCTGCTGGCCGAGCGGCCCTGTGTAATCGTGCCGCCGTTTTTCAGCACCACGCAGTTCCAGCATTGCCTGAGGCAGAGCGGCGTGACAGTGGTGCTGAGTGAGGCGCAGTGGGCCGGGCCGCTGGCTGAGCTGGGTTTCACGCCGCCGGCAGCCGACGGCTTTTGGCGGCGTGAAACCGCAGCCACGGCCGCTTCGGCGCTCCCGGCGGGCACCGCCAAGGTCACCTACACCTCCGGCAGCACCGCCGCCCCTAAAGGGGTGTGCTTGAGCGCGCAAGCCATGTTGCGTGTGGCCCATGAGTTGGAAGCGGCGAGCAGGCCGGTCGCGCCACAGCGCTACCTGGCGGTGCTGCCACTGGGCGTGCTGTTGGAGAACCTCGGGGTTTACGCCGCGCTGATGGCGGGCGCCTGCGTGCAACTCTACCCTCAGCAGCAACTGGGCATGGGCGGTGCCAGCCAGGTGGACTTCAAGCGCTTGCTGGGGGCGATTGCCCTCAGTGGCGCGCAGAGCTTGATCCTGGTGCCGCAGTTGCTGATGGGGCTGGTAACGGCCATCGAACGGGGTTTGATGCCCGTAGGTGCGCTGCGTTTCGTGGCGGTGGGCGGCGCGCGGGTTTCACCGGCGTTACTGGCACGGGCCGATGCGGTAGGCCTTCCTGTGTTCGAGGGTTACGGGCTGTCCGAATGTGCCTCGGTGGTGGCCCTCAACCGGCCCGGGGCAACGCGCCCAGGTAGTGTCGGCAAGCCCTTGCCCCATGTCGAAGTGCGTATCGCCGACGATGGCGAGGTGTTGGTGGCGGGCAGCGCTTTGCTGGGTTACCTGGAAGAGGCGCCGATGACCCAGCGCTGGTGGGCAACCGGTGATCTGGGCTACCTGGACCAAGACGGCTATCTCTACCTGAACGGGCGCAAGAAGCACCAATTCATCACCAGCTTCGGGCGTAACGTGAACCCGGACTGGGTTGAAGCCGAGCTCACCCAGCGAGGCACGATCGGGCAAGCCTTCGTGCACGGCGAAGGCTTGCCGGGCAACCTCGCCTTGCTCTGGCCCTTGAGCCCTGACACCAACGATGAGGCTATCGAGCAGGCTGTGCAGCAGTGCAACGCGCACCTTCCTGATTACGCCCGGGTGCATGCCTGGCGCCGGTTGCCCGCACCCCTGAACACCTCGGAGGGCACCCTTACGGCCAACGGGCGCCCGCGCCGCGAGGCCATCCTTGAGCGTTACCAGACCCTTTTGTCCGACATTCCCCTGTGAGGCTCACCATGTCTTTTTTCGATACGTTGCAAACACAAACCGCCTCGCAGCGCCAGGCGCTGTTCGCCGTGCCGGTGATCCGCGAGGCGCTTTCCGGTAAGGCCAGCCTGGCCAGCTACGTGGCCTTTCTCACCCAGGCCTACCACCATGTGCGCCATACAGTGCCGCTGATGATGGCTTGTGGCGCACGTTTGCCCTCTCGCCTGGAATGGCTGCGGGGCGCGGTATGCGAATACATCGAGGAGGAATATGGCCACGAGCAGTGGATCCTCAACGACATCAAAGCCTGCGGCGGCGACTGGGAGGGCGTACGCGATGGCCGGCCGTCGCCATCGATCGAGCTGATGGTGGCTTACCTCTACGACCTGATCGCCCGCGGCAACCCGGTGGGCTTGTTCGGCATGGTCAATGTGCTTGAAGGCACCAGCATCGCCTTGGCCACCCAGGCAGCAGGTACGCTGCAAAGCAGCCTGGCGCTGCCTGGCACGGCCTTCAGCTACCTGAGCTCGCACGGTGCGCTCGACCAGGATCATATGGTCACCTACAAGCAATTGATGGACCGCCTGGATGATCCCGAAGACCAGCAGGCCGTGATTCGGGCTTCGCAGATGGTCTACCGGCTCTACACCGAAATGTTCCAGGGCCTGCCGCTTGCTGCCACGCAGGAGGCTCGCCATGCGGTTGTCTGAATCGGTGGTGGTGCTGACCGGTGCCAGTGGCGGCATTGGCCTGGAACTGGCCGAGCAGCTGTGCGCTGCCGGTGCTCAGGTGCTGGCGGTCAGCCGGCAGATGGGCAAGCTGGCCGGGTTGATGAACCGATACCCGCAGCGCTTGCACTGGCAGGCCGCTGACCTGCTGGCCCGGCAGGGGCGGGAGCAGGTCGTGGCACGCGCCCGCGAAATGGGCAACGTCAACGTGCTGATCAATGCCGCTGGGGTGAACCGCTTCGCGCTGCTGGACCAGTTGGACGAGCAGGCCCTGGATGAGTTGCTGGACATCAACCTCAAGGCCCCGGTGCAACTGACTCGCGCCTGCCTGCCGCTGTTGCGGGCCCAGCCCAGGGCACTGGTGGTCAATGTAGGCTCGACCTTTGGCTCGATCGGTTACCCCGGCTACGCCACGTATTGTGCGAGCAAATTCGCCTTGCGCGGGTTCTCCGAAGCGCTGCGCCGCGAGCTCGCCGACACGTCGGTGAATGTGCTCTATGCCGCACCGCGAGCCACCCGCACCAGTATGAACGGCCAGGCAGCCACCGCGCTTAACCAGGCGCTGAAGGTCGGCATGGACGACCCCGCCGATGTCGCCCGCGCCGTGCTGCAGGCCGTGCAGGCAGAGCGCAGCGAACTGTACCTGGGCTGGCCGGAAAAACTTCTGGTACGCCTGAACGGCATGCTGCCGGGGATCGTCGACCGCGCACTGCGCAAACAACTGCCTGTCATCCGCCGCCATATCAGCAACACTCGGGAATCGATCAAATGAAGCGCCTATTACTCGCAACCCTGCTCACCGTTTCGCCCCTGACCTGGGCACTGGACCAAGCTGGCACCCAGCGCCTGAGCGACCTGCAACAACGCTGGGCCGCCATCCAGTACCAGCTGCCCAAGGCGCAACGCGCCGACGCCCTGGAAAAACTGGCAGCCGACGCTACCGAGTTTTCCCACCAGTACCCTGGCTCGCCTGAGCCGCTGATCTGGGAGGGGATCATCGAAAGCAGCTGGGCTGGCGCTACCGGTGGCCTGGGGGCGCTGGGCAAGGTGAAGGCGGCCAAGGCCAGCCTGGAGCAGGCAATGCAGCTGGACCCCAATGCCCTGCAAGGCTCGGCCTACACCAGCCTGGGCACGCTCTACGACCAGGTCCCCGGCTGGCCGATCGGCTTCGGCGACGCCGACAAGGCCGATGCCCTGCTGCGCAAGGCGCTGGAGATCAACCCCACGGGTATCGACAGCAACTATTTCTGGGCCGATCATCTGTACCGGCAAAAACGCTACCCTGAAGCGATCGCTGCCCTCAACAAAGCCCTGCAGGCACCGCCCCGGCCAGGCCGCGAGCTGGCCGACCAAGGCCGGCGCGCCGACATCGATGCTTTACTCAAGACAATAAAAGCCAAACAGGACTGACTATGCGGCTGCTGCTGATCGAGGACGACGTCGCACTGGGCGAGGGCATTTGCGATGGCTTGCGCCAGGAGGGCTACACGCTTGACTGGTTACGCGATGGCGCCAGCGGCCTGCACGCACTGCAGCATGAAAGCTTCGACCTGGTGATCCTCGATCTGGGCTTGCCGCGCCTGGGCGGCATCGAGCTGCTACGGCGCGTGCGGGCTGGAGGCGACACCCTGCCAGTGCTGATCCTTACCGCACGCGATGCCTTGGACGACCGCATTGCCGGGCTGGACGCAGGTGCGGACGATTACCTGATCAAGCCGTTCGACCTCAACGAACTCAAGGCCCGCCTGCGCGCGCTGCTAAGGCGCAGTGCAGGGCGTGCCAAGGTGTTGATCGAGCATGCCGGAGTGAGCCTGGACCCTGCCACCCAGCAAGTACGCTACGCCGGTGCCGAAGTGGTGCTTACGCCCAAGGAGTACGTGCTGCTGCACGAGCTGCTGGCGCAGCCGGGCAAGGTCTTTACCCGCGAGCGCCTCACTCAGTTGCTCTATGGCTGGGACGAAGAGCCCGAGAGCAATACGCTGGAGGTGAACATCTATCAGCTGCGCAAGAAACTCTTCAATGGCCTGATTCGCACGGTACGGGGCATAGGCTACCTGGTGGAGGCCAAGGCATGAGCTCGCTGCGCCAACGCACGCTGTGGCGGGTGATGCTGTTGCTGCTTGCCGGCAACACCCTGTTGGCGTTGTACAACTTCCATGACAGCCGCCACGAGATCGATGAGGTGTATGACGCGCACCTGGCTCAGAACGCCCGTCTGTTGCAAGGCATCATGAGCATGCCTGTCGACGACGGCTCGCGCGGTGCGCTTTACCAGGCGTTCAATGAGGCGTTGAGCAAGGCAGGATCACATCAGGTTGGGCACCCCTACGAGCGCAAACTGGCGTTTCAGGTCTGGGGGCAGGGCGCCGCCGCGCCGCTGGTCTACACCCCCAGTGCGCCGGCGCTGAGTGCACCCCCGAGCGTGCCCGGGTTCTATGATTTCACCCATGAAGGTGATCAGTGGCGCGGCTTCGTATTACCCGTGCCGGAGCGGCATGGCGTGATCTGGGTGGGCGAGCGCAAGGACGTGCGCTACGACCTGATCGACCGCATCATGCGGCACACCTTGTTTCCCTTTCTGCTTGGCAGCCTGGCCCTCGCGGCAGTGATCTGGGCGGTGATCGGCTGGGGGCTCAGGCCATTGCAGAACATGGCTAACGTCATCCGTGCCCGGCATGCCGAGTCCCTCGAGCCGCTGCAGTTGGTGCCGCTGCCCTCGGAACTGGAGCCGATGCAGGCAGCGATCAACCGTTTGCTGGCGCAGATCCAGGACTTGCTGCGGCGTGAGCACCGGTTCATCGCCGACGCGGCGCACGAGATGCGCACGCCTCTGGCAGTGCTTCGCCTGCATGCGCAGAACGCCATGGCCGCCAGCAACGAGGCGGAGCGGCAAAAGGCGCTGGGCTTTCTCATGGGCGGGGTCGATCGGCTGACTCGGGTGGTGCACCAGCTGCTGACGCTAGCCCGGGTTGAACCTCGGCTTGGGCAGCGCACCAGCCCCCGTGTCGACTTGGCCGAAGTAGTGACCGAAACCCTGGCCGAGCTGGCGCCGTGGATACTCGACCGGGGCATGGAGCCATCGCTGGATATCGACGAAGGTGACCATCACCTGGCGATCGATGCGGGCGCATTGGGCATTGCCCTGCAGAATCTGGTCTCCAATGCCGTGGAGCATTCCCCACCGGCGGGCCGTATCACGATCTCGCTCAAACGGGTGGGGGAGCGCTTCGAGCTGGTGGTCGAGGACGAGGGCCCAGGCATCGACGAGGCACGGCTGAGCCGGGTATTCGAACGCTTCTACAGCCGCAACAACCCCAACGGCGCCGGGCTCGGGCTTTCGATCGTGGCAACCATCATCGAGCGGCTTGGCGGCCAGGTGCGGCTGAGCAACCGGGCGAGTGGGGGCTTGGCGGCGACCTTGTCGTTCCCGGCGGTGTGAGCCCGCGCTACCGGGTGGCCTGGCGGATCCACGCCCAGGCGCTCTGGACGACCTGCTGGCCGACCCCGAAGTGAATGAAACCGTGCACAGCCTCACGTACCACCCACACCTCGGCTTGCGTCACTTCGCCCCAGAGCTGCGCCATCAGCAGCGTATCGTCGATCAACGCATCGCGCTCGCCGACCACGAACAGCGCCGGTGGCAAGCCCTGGAGGTCGCCGTGAAGCGGCGAGAGCGGCGGTGCACGGCGCTGATCGTCGGTCAGCCCAGGGGTGAGCTGGCGCAGGGCAGCGACGATCCCCGGCCCGTCCAGCACGAGTGTATCCGGGCCTGCATTGCGCACGCTGGGGGTGCCGGTCAGGTCGTACACACCGTAGTAGAGCAGGGCGCCACAGACTCTCTGCAGCAGCTCGGGCTGGGCCTTGAGCTCCAGCAGGCAGGCGGTGGCCAAGTGGGCACCGGCAGATTCGCCTACCACGACCACCGGCAGGCCAGCAAAGGCTGGGTTGGCGGGGCCCAGCACCCAGCGCGCGGCTGCCAGGCAGTCGCGTATCTGCCCCTGGACGGTCGTTGCGGGGGCGAGTCGGTAGTCAACCGACACCACCGTCACATCACAGGCCTGGATCAGCCCGAGGTTCAGGGCATCGTTCATCTGCGCATTGCCGATCACCCAGGCGCCGCCATGGATGTCGAGCACCACCGCCTTGGGTGGGCGCCGGGCATGGATGATGCGCAGCGCCACCGATGCCCCTTCGACAGTCACGGTTTTGTCTTCAGCCTTCAGGCCATGCCGGGCGAGGATGGCGTCACCCCGTAACTGGCCGAGTTTGAGCAGCCCCTGCAGAGCGAAGCGGGTGGCCTGGTGGCGGATGCGAAAGCGAGGCAGCCGGGCTAGCACTTTGTTCAAACGGCGCATGGCGGCCAGTTCCGGTTCGGTGTCACCAACGGTTTTGCGGGTCAACATGGCGCGGCTCATCCCAGGGCGATTGGTGGATGGACCGTCGCACAGGCCATGTGGTTGCAAACCGGTCGCCGAGGGCACGACGCCGCCGGTCGGCTCCTGTTGCCTAGTTTCAGGGCTGTGCTGTCCTAAAGCGGTGTCGATGTTCTACCACCCATCACGGATAAAGGATCGAGCCAGATGGCGACCCCCAGCACTCACATCGCCCGTACCTCGCCAGGTGCCACGTTGATCGACGTTTCCGGCGGAACTGACCGGCCCCATACCATTGCGGTCCAGGAGGACGGCAAGATTCTCGTCGCCGGATACGCCCAATACGTCGCCGGAGGCTACATCGGTTCGCCTCAGGACGATAACTACAGCCTCAGCAATTACGCGCTCATGCGCTTGAACGCCGATGGCACGCTCGATAGCAGCTTTGCCCAGGGCGGCGTGGCGGTGATCGGTGCCCGGGTGGATGATGATGCGGGCAACTTCATCACCGTCCAGCCCGACGGCAAGATCATCACGAGCCTGGACACGGGCCTTGTGCAGCGCTTGAATGCCGACGGCAGCCTCGATACCAGCTTCGGAGGTGGAACCGGCAAGATCATGCTCGATCAATCGGGGTCGTTCTACGGCGCGGCGGCCATCAGGGTCGGCGAGCAAGGCAGCCTTTACGTCACCACGCTGACCGGCTCAGACACGCTCACCGTCACCAAGCTCAACCCGGATGGCTCAGTGGATACCCGCTACGGCGACCAGGGAACGCGGGCATTCAGTGCCACCCATTTCGAGGGCCTCTATGCGACCAGCCTGGTGATGCCCGATGGCAGCGTGTTGTTTGGCGGCGACTGGTCTGAAGAAGACCGTTACGCGTACAGCCTGGTCCACGTAAAGGCGGATGGCTCGCTCGACACAGGGTTTGGAGACGGCGGCAAGCTGGTGTTCGACAAGGCCCTTGGCCTCAATGCCTATTCGACCTTCACTGCGCAGCCCGACGGCAAGATACTCGTGACCGGGAGCGGGGATTACCCGCTGATGCGCTTGAACAGCGACGGCTCCCTGGACACAGCCTTCGGTGACGGCGGCTACGCGTTGCTTGGCCCTGGCCAGCCCGGCTACTACGGCCACAGCGTCAATGCGGTCACGGTTCTGGAGGATGGCAAAATCCTGGTGACCGGAACGGGCGCCATTGCAGGCGGCGATTTTGGCGTAGTGCGGCTCAATGCCGATGGCAGTGTCGATACCACCTTCGGCAGCCAGGACGGCCAATACCATGTCGATGGCTACAATGGCCCGGACACGCTGATCGGCGTTGCAGCTGACGAGGTGATGCGAGGCGGGGCGGGTGATGACGTCTTGCAGGGTGGCGGGGGCCGGGATGTGTTGTTCGGTGGAGAGGGCGCCGACATCTTTCGTTTCACGGCCATCGACGACAGCTACCGCACCCCCGACAGCAGCCACAGCGATCGCATCCAGGACTTCAACCCCGATGAGGACCGCATTGACCTGATCGGCCTGGGCTTCACCGGGCTGGGTAATGGGTTGGGCGGCACCCTGGCGGTGCAGGTGAACGCCGAGGGCACACGTACCTACCTCAAGAGCTTCGAGCCAGATGCCGACGGCCATCGTTTCGAGCTCGCCATCGACGGCAATTGGCAAGGCCAACTCACTACGTCCAACGTCGTGTTCGGCCCTGTGGTGATAGAGGGCACGGCCAATGCCGACGTAATTCAAGGAACCGCCATCGACGAGTGGATCAAGGGCCAGGCGGGCAACGATGTGCTCTACGGCGGTGCCGGCAATGACATCCTTGAGGGCGGCGCGGGGCGGGATACTCTCCACGGCGGGGAGGGCAATAATGTCTTTCTCTATACCCAATTGACCGACAGCTACCGCACCGACACCCAGAGCTTCTCAGACCTGATCGTCGACATGGATGGCCGGTACGACATGATCGACGTCTCGGCGCTGGGCTTTACCGGGTTCGGTGATGGCACCGGCACCACGCTGGTAGAGGGCTACAGTAGGGAAACCGGCCGGTCGTACCTCAAGAGCTACGAAACCGATGACCAGGGCCGTCGTTTCGAGATCAGCCTCACTGAAAACTGGGATGGGGGTAACCTCAACGACCGGGTGATCTTTGCCAGCGCGGCCAAGCCCGCAGAGGTCGAGGTAGTGGGTGTTCATCAAGGGGGCCAGGGAGAAGCCTGACCCCGCCCGCTCAGGCATTGGCGATTCGGTGCGCCAGTGCCAGCATCGGGTCGGCCAGCGCCAGGGGTGTTTGCAACGGCATCAGGTGCCCGGCGCCAGGTAGCGTTAGCAGGAGGCTGTCGGGGAAGTGCGACAGCGTCGTGCGCCGTTGCTCATCGGCCCCGGGCACCTGCGCGTCGTCAGCGCCGCAAATCAACAAGGTCGGGTAAGGCAGGCTGCCGATGCGCTCACTCCAGTCTTCACGGCTGCCGTGGTCAACCCAGGCGCGCCAGGCCTCGAGGTTTACCGCCTGGGCATCGGCGATGGCCACCTCGCGCAGGGCATCGGGGAGCCGATGGCCGCTGGCCTCATCCACGAACTGCTCGGCTTCGCTGCGCGTCGCGCCATAGGCACGCTGGCGGTCGCGGTCCTCTTCGCTCATCGGTTGGGGGCCGGGCGGCGAAGGCGCGACCAGCACCAGCCCCGCCAAGTATTCGGGGCGCCTCGCTGCCAGCGCCACGGCGACCTTGCCGGTCATCGAGTGGCCCACGAGCACACAACGCTGCAGGTTCAGGCCCAGCACCGTGGCGTGGACCTGATCGGCCATTTCAGCCACCGAGTAGCCTTGCACTGAATGGGCATCGCCAAAGCCGGGTGTATTAAGGGCAACGCATCGGTGCTCGCGGTCCAGGAAGGGGATCGTCGGCCCCCAGGTGCGGTGCGAGCCGCCCAGGAAATGCATCAGAACGAAGGTGATCGGGCCATGGCCCTGTTGGCTGTGAGGGAGCATCGAACCAAGCCTCGTTGGATTTTGCAGTGGAGGGCGAGGCAGGTGGCAGAGTTCCTTTGGCGTTGAGGCGCAGCTAAAGTGTCGGGGTTCGCCACTGGCGGTGACCGGCGCCCTGTACAGAGGCATTGAGCACTGAAATGACGGCAGCGCAGGGCGAATCGTGACCTTGCCGTCCGTTGAGGGCGCTGCAGGCGCTTACTGGCCAGCGCAACCCTCGAACCTGCGTTCGAATTCCCCCGCCAGGTCCCCAAGCGTGACGGCGGCCAAGCGCTCCAGCAGCATAGCCTGTGCCGCCTCGAAAGCCCCCTCCAGCGCTGTATTGACCGCCTGCTCGACCAGGCATTGCGGGTGCTCTGTCGCCAGCCCGATGGAGAAGATCGACTTGGCGCCCAGTGCTTCATGGATGTTGAGCAATGAGATCGACGCTAGCGGCTTGGCCAATTTCCAGCCGCCGTGGTGGCCTTTTTCCGAACACACATAACCCTGCTTTTTGAGCAGCGCCATCGTCCGCCGCACCACCACCGCGTTGGTTTGCAGCATTTGCGCCAGGCGCTCGGATGTCGTTGGCCCCTCCTGCCGGCCCATGTGGATCAGCACGTGGAGCATTCGGGAAAGGCGTGTGTCGTTGCGCATCTTAGGGCCGTAGCGAGACAGGGCAGGCCAGTATGTCCCGACACGGCAGAAGTTACGAGAGCATTGACCGGATCACTCAAGTAACCTACGGTGTTACCTGAATATTCAGCGCTGGGATGGAGGTGATCATGCTTTATGACGTAGTGATCGTGGGCGGCAGCTATGCCGGCGTGTCGGCAGGCCTGCAATTGGCGCGTGCCCGGCGCAAGGTGCTGGTGGTGGATGCAGGGCTGCGCCGCAATCGGTTTGCTCGGCACTCCCACGGTTTTCTGGGCCAGGATGGCCGCGACCCGGCTGATATCGCGCACGATGCTCAAACGCAGTTGCGCCGATACCCCACGGTTGATTGGTTAAACGGTGAAGCCACTGATGCCAGCCCGTGCGCGGACGGCTTCGCGGTCACCCTCAGCGATGCCCGCCAATACCTGGGCAAGCGGTTGATACTGGCGACCGGTGTGGTCGACCAGCTTCCTGCCATCGATGGCCTGGCCCAACAATGGGGTGTGAACGTATTCCATTGCCCGTATTGCCATGGCTATGAGCTGGGCGGCGGCCCCATCGGTGTGCTGGCGACCTCGGAGCTGGCCATGCACCACGCGCTGATGCTTCCCGACTGGGGCGCTACCATCCTGTTTCTCAACGCAGCTTTCGAGCCTGATGCCAATCAGCTGGCCAGCTTGAAGGCGCGCGGCGTACGGCTAGAGCGCGAGCGTGTCACAGCGGTCGGCGGCCAAGGCGCCGACGTTACCCTGGCCAGCGGGCGGGTGGTGGAACTCAAGGGTTTGTTTACCCAACCCCGCATCCGCATGGCCAGTCCGCTGGCTGAGCGCCTGGGTTGTGTGTTCGAAGAAGGCCCGATGGGGCCGTTCATCAAAGTGGACGCTCAGCGCGCGACCTCGGTGCCGGGCGTATTTGCCTGCGGCGATGCGGCCATCGCGGCGGGGAATGTTGCCATCGCAGTGGGCGATGGAGCGCGCACGGGTGGAGCGGTGCATGCTTCGATGATGTTCGCAACATGATCCAGTGCGGCAGCCTCGATCTTTGGATCACGGGCGGGTAATGACCGTTGGCAATGGGCGCCTGTTGATGAGCTCTTGTGAGAAGTGAGTTTCTACATCGCGCGTCGAGTAGCGTGTATCCATAGACTTGGCGCAAGGTGCGCAGTTGCCCCAGGTACAGATCGAAGGCCGTAGCGTGTGGCGCCTGGTAGCAGCGCAATAGTTCCTAGTTCTTGGACCAGCGCGGGCGCCAAGCGGGCTTACCCGATGGCTGGCCTGCAGCCGCAGCCATGTAACCTAGTGCCGCCCGCGTTCGTAAACGTCAAAGGCGTCCTTGGCGATTTGGCCACCCAACTTGATCAGCTCCGGCGCTCGGTAGAACTCGAAGAATCGGCATACCCGTTTGGGCACATTGACCAGCACATCGGGCGGATAGCCTGCAATCTTGTACTGCGACAGCGAGGTCTGCATGACTTCAAAGCTCTGATTCACCAAGTCAAGCAGCGAAGCGGGCCCGACGTTGTCGAGAATGACGGAGTGGTTGGCCGAGGCGGGGGCGCCTTCATCCTGGCGTGGCGGGGGAGCACTGCCCAGCAGCAGTGCCGGAGCTTCGCCTTCCCAACCTGCCGGTTGGGTAATGGCATCGTGCTCCATGGCCAGGACCGCTTCAGCAGGGCGCCGGCGCAGGGGCATTCGGTTGCCCAGCGCGCCGATCAGGCGATCGAAACGATGCTTGAATGTGGGTGGCCGTTCGATCACGGGCAACTGGTATTGATGATGGTTGGTGGCGTTCAGGTTCACTGCAACGATCAGGTCGCAGTGGCTCGAGACCACCGGCACGATCGGCAACGGGTTGAGCAGGCCGCCATCGACCAGCACGCGGTGGCCCTGCTGAACCGGCGTGAACAGGCTCGGGATGGCCGCCGAGGCGCGCATGGCCTGGTGCAAGCAGCCTTCCTGAAACCAGATCTCTTGCTGGTTGGTCAGGTCGGTAGCCACGGCAGTGTAGGGAATGGGCAAGTCCTCGATATTGATTTCGCCCACTAGCCGGCGGATCTGCCCGAAGACCTTTTCGCCGCGGATCGCGCCCAGGCGAAAACTCACATCCAGAAGGCGCAGCACATCGAGGTAGTCCAGCTGCTCGATCCAGCGCCGGTATTCGCCCAGGCGCCCTGCAGCGTAGATACCGCCCACCACCGCGCCCATAGAGCAGCCAGCGACACAGGCGATTTCATAGCCCCGGCGTTCGATTTCATCGATCACGCCGATATGGGCGTAACCGCGGGCCCCGCCGGAACCCAGCACCAGTGCGACGCGCTTGCGCATAGGAAACATGTCCTGACAAAAAACACCCTTACCATGCCTCAAGGCTGTGGCCTGGGGCAATCGGCAAGGCGGCACTTTTTTCCAGCCAGGCCGTCAGATACTGCACAATCGACGTCCCACCCCCCTTGAGGTAACCCTCCCATGAAAGCCTGGTTCTGCCTGCCCTTGATCGTCGCCGTACTGTCAGGTTGTGCCGCTCGCACCGAGCATCGTGAAAGCTGCGCTACTCAGCTGGACGCCGCCTGGCATGAGCTGGACCTTGCCAAGGCTGAAGGCTTCGCCGGCACTGTGAGCTATTCGAAGGCGCTCTCGCTGGTAACAGCTGCCAAGACCCAACAGCAGTTCGAGAAATACGACGGCTGTTTCGAGAAGGCACAGAAAGCCCGCTTCTACATCCGTGAATCCCGCGCCGGCCGCTGAGCCGTGCTGACCGGCCAGGGCGATCGCCTTGGCCGCCTGCCATCGGAGGCCACCCCGGTATGCGCCCCTCGCTGTCCGCTTGCCTCGATTCGATCAACGCCATCGTGCTGGGCAAGGATCATCAGGTCCGCCTGGCGCTCGCCTGCCTGCTCGCCGGCGGGCATCTACTGATCGAAGACCTGCCCGGCATGGGCAAGACTACCCTAAGCCAGGCGCTGGCCAGAGTGCTTGGCCTGGACTTTCAACGCATCCAGTTCACCTCCGACCTGTTGCCCAGCGATATTCTCGGCACTTCTGTCTTCGATAAGGGCAGTGGCCAGTTCCAGTTCCACCCAGGCCCGATCTTCGCCGGGCTTATCCTGGCGGACGAGATCAACCGCGCCACGCCAAAAAGCCAGAGCGCCCTGTTGGAGGCGATGGAGGAGGGCCAGGTGACCATCGAAGGTGCCACTCGCCCATTGCCTTCACCCTTTTTCGTGATCGCCACGCAGAACCCTAGCCACCAGGGCGGCACCTTTGCCTTGCCCGAGTCGCAGTTGGATCGTTTTCTGATGCGGCTGTCGCTGGGCTATCCGGCACAAGCGGCCGAGCGCGCCTTGCTCACCGGCCAGGCTCGGCGGGAGATGCTCCCGCAGTTGCCAGCGCTGCTGGGCGAGGGAGAGTTGCAGCGGTTGCAGGCCGACGCGCGGCAGGTGAGGGTCAGTGAGCCCCTGGTGGATTACGTATTGCGCCTGGTTGAGGCGACCCGGACCCAACCACCATTCGCCTCGGGCCTTTCGCCGCGAGGCAGCCTGGCACTGGTGGCGGCGGCGCGGGCCTGGGCGCTGCTGTGTGGCCGCGACTATGTGATACCCGAAGATGTGCAGGCCGTGTTGCCCGCGGTGGCAGGGCATCGCCTACGCGAGCGCGCCGACCCCACCGGCCAGGGCGGCGGGGCGCTGGTGCAATGGCTGTTGCGTGAGGTCCCGGCATTGTGAAGGCGGCGCTGGCGCTGCGCCTGCGGCGTTGGCAAGACCGCCGCGCCCCTGCATCGGCGCGGGTGCGGCTAGACCACAAGCGGGTGTATATCCTGCCCAGCCGGGTCGGCTGCGCCTATGGCGCCACGCTGTCGTTTATTCTGCTGGCGGCCATCAACTACCAAAACAGTTTGGCCTATGCGCTGGTGTTCGTATTGGGCTCGCTCTTCATGGCCGCGATGTTGCACACCTTCCGCAACCTCAGTGGGTTGGAGATCACCAGTGCGACGCCTTCGCCTGTGTTCGCCTGTGAGCAAGCGTTGTTTGGCGTGTTGTTGGAAAGCACAGGCAAGGCGCACCAGGCGATCTGGGTGGGCTTTGCCGGCCAACCGGCCCAGCGGGTTTCGGTTGCCCAAGGCCAGGCGGCTCGGCTCCAGTTGCCACTGGCCAGTGCGCGCCGAGGTTGGCTCGATGCCCCCCGGGTTCGCTTGCACACTGACTTTCCGCTGGGCCTGTTGCATTGCTGGAGCTGGGTACGCGGCGGGCAGCGGGCGCTGGTGTATCCCCAGCCATTGCCCGGTGAGCTGCCACGCCAGCTCGGTGCAGCCTCGCCCCAGGAGGCTGAAGGCCTGATGACCGCAGGCCCGGGTGCTGATGACTTTCAGGGGCTTAATGAATACCAGCCGGGCGACCTCTGGCGCCGGGTTCACTGGAAGGCCTGGTCCCGGGGCGGCCCGTTGTTGGTCAAAACCTTTGGACAGGCCAGCGGCCAGGACCTGACCCTGGATTTCGACGCATTGGACGGCGAACAGGAGGGCCGCCTGGGCCTGTTGTGTTTCTGGGTGCTGGCCCTGTGCGAACAGCAGCGGCCCTTCACCCTGCGCTTGCCTGGCCAGCACTGGGGCCCGGCGTGCGATGAGGCTCATCGCAGCGTCTGCTTGCGTGCACTGGCGCTGTTCGGAGTGCGGGCGTGAGCCGCCGGCCGATCCCCCGGGCGGGGCTTGCCTGGCTATTGGCGGGCCAGGCGCTGGTGCTGCTGCCGCTGTGGTTCGAGCTACCGCCCTGGCTGTTGTTGTTGTGGCTGTTGTGTACAGGGTGGCGGGTGCAGATGTACCGCTCACGCTTGCGCCCCCCGAGCCGGGGGCTGCGCGGGCTCATCACCGTGCTGGCCGCCGTAGCGGTTTACGTAAGCGGTGGCGGCGGGTTTGGGCTGGAGATCATGGCGGCGCTGCTGGTGGCTGCTTTCGTCCTCAAGCTGCTCGAGCTCGACGGCCCGCGCGATGCCTGGGTGCTGATCCTGCTAGGGCTGTTCTGCCAGGTGGTGGCGTTTTTGTTCGACGCCAGCCTGCCGTGGGCGCTGTACAGCCTGCTGCCGCTGGCCGCACTGGTGGCGGCGATGATCGGTTTGCAGGGCGGCGAGGGCGCTCGGCAAGCGCCACGCCTGGCCTGTAGCCTTCTGCTGCAGGCCGTACCCTTGGCGCTGTTGTTGTTTCTATGCTTTCCACGCATGGCGCCGCTGTGGTCGTTGCCGCTGAACGATCACCAAGGCCGCACGGGCCTGGATGACAACGCTAGCCCGGCCGATATCGCGCAACTGGCGCAGTCGCCCGAGCTGGTGTTTCGCGCCAGTTTCGAAGGTGCCATGCCGCCACGCACACTGCTGTATTGGCGCGCTTTCACGCTGGAGCGTTTCGATGGCCGGCGCTGGCTGCAGGGGCTTTCACGTACGAGCCAGGCCCAGCCCTGGCCGGAGCAAGGGCCGGTGGTGAGCTACCGCATCATCCAGGAACCCAACGACCGGCCCTGGCTGTTTGCCCTCGATACCGGCCGCACGGTGCTGGCCGCTGTGAGCCAGCGATTGGATTACCGCCTGCAACGCAACCGCCCGGTTGACCAAACCTTCGGCTATGACGTGAAGTCCTGGCCCCAGGTTGTCAGAGACCCCAGCCTCAGCGAACCCATGCGCCGGCAGAGCCTGCAACTCCCGGCCCAGGGCGATCCGCGCAGCCGGGCCTGGGCGGCCGAGTTGGCGCGGCAGTACCCCGAGCCGCCAGCGCTGGTGGCGGCACTGCTAGCGCGTTTCCACGATCAGGACTACCACTACACCCTGCGCCCGGACACGCTCGGGCAGAACAGCATCGATGAGTTTTTGTTCGACACCCGCCGTGGTTTCTGTGGGCACTATGCCGGTGCCATGACCTTTGTGCTTCGCGCTGCTGGCATTCCCGCCCGTATGGTGGTCGGCTATCAGGGTGGCGAGCTCAACCCCGGTGGTAATTACCTCAGCGTGCGCCAATACGACGCCCACGCCTGGGTTGAGTACTGGCAGGCCGGGCAAGGTTGGCAGGCTGTCGACCCGACTTTTGCGGTCGCGCCGCAGCGGGTCGAGCAGGGCTTGGCCGAAGCGTTGGCCCAGGATGAGCCGTTTCTTCAGAGCAACGCTTTGCGCTTTCGCAACCTGGCCTGGCTCAACACGCTGCGCCTTGGCTGGGATAACCTCAACTACGGCTGGGAACGATGGGTGCTGGGCTATCAGCAGGCCGAGCAGGGCGCTCTGCTTTGGCGCTGGTTTCGCGGTTGGGCACCTTGGGTGCTGCCCGTGGGCGGCGGGTTGATTCTGCTGGGGCTCGCATTGGCCGTGCTCCAGCCTTGGCGGCAGCGGCCGGACCCGCTGCTGGTGAGTTTCGCGCGGTTCGAACGGCTGCTCGCACCGCATGGTTTGCTGCGCCTGCCGGGGGAGGGCCCGCGTGACTACGCCACCCGGGCCAGCGCGGCGTTGCCGGCGGCCCGTTGGGCGATACAGGCCTTCATGAACGCCTGGCTGGCCCAGCGTTATGCAGGCCAGCCAGCGACCCCGCAGGCGTTGGCCATGGCACTGAAAACGCTTCGTCGTGAACTCAAGCACACCTGAAGAAGGAACCCGCAAGATGGCTTCGACGCTGGATCCGCTGATCGCTCACCTGATCGCCATTGAGCTTCGCCTGATCACCTGCCGAGAACGGCTGGCGGCACATACCGACAGCGAGGCGCTGCACGATTTACGCACGACCGTGCGTCGCCTGCGCAGCCTGCTGAGGCCTTTGCGCGGGCTGCCTGGCATCGACCGCCTGGAGGATGGTGCTCGTGCGCTTGGGCAGCTTACCACCCCGATGCGCGACCGCGAGGTGCTGGCTGCCCATCTACTGGAGCAGGGTTATCCTGAGCTGGCCTATCCTCGCCAGCAGGCCGCCGCAGCGGCCTTCACCCAAGTGGCTCGCTGCAGCCAACTGTCTCAGCTGCTCAATCTGCTCAGTGCCATCGTGCCGCTGCTGCGCACCGCGCAGCGCAATGGAGTGATCGAGCACTTGGGCCGGATGGTCGATAAACGCCTGGCCAAGCAGCACCGGCAGTTGCGCAAGGCGCTGGCTGACCCGGCCCACGATCGGCATCGGCTGCGCCTGCTGATCAAGCGGGTGCGCTATGCGGCCGAGGCCTACCCCGAACGCGAGCCCTTGCCCAAGGGTATGGCCAAAGCGTTGAAGAAGGCCCAAGAGGCGCTGGGCGACTGGCACGACCATGTGCAATGGCTGCGCCGTGCCGAAGAAGAGCCCGAGCTCGCCCCGCTCGCAGCGCAATGGCAAGCCGCTCAGGACGAAGCCGAGGGCAGATCGGACAAGGCGCTGTCACAACTGGCCCGTTACATGAAAAAGTAGGGCCCCTCTCGCCAGGACGCCCAACCATGACCCTTCACGAGCTCTTCGACGCTGCCCGCCAGCCGCCTCACACCCTCAGCGTGCCCAGCCACTGGAGCCAGGGCAGGGCGGCCTACGGAGGGTTGATGGCGGCCCTGCTGTATGAGGCGATGGGTTGCCATGCGCCGGTCGATGCGCCGCTGCGCAGCCTCACCGTCACCTTCGTAGGCCCTGCGCAGGTGGGCGCGCCGATTCATTTCGAGCCGCAGGTGCTGCGGCGCGGCAAATCGGTCACCAGCCTGCTGTGCATAGCGCGCCAGAACGGTGAAATTGTGACCACGGCCCAGGCCTGCTTTGGGGCACCACGGGCCTCTGCTATCGCCGTCACTGCTCGCCCGGCGCCAGGCCTGCCTGCCCGTGATCGCTGCGCACAGGTGCGCGCCCAGGGCGGATGGCCGGCCTATCTGGAACATTTGGAAATGTACTGGGGGCTGGGCGGCATGCCGTTCAGTGGCACGCCTTCCCCCGCCATTGGCGGCTGGATGAGGCTACCCGAGACGGAGAGCGACCAGCCACTGGATGTGGCCCGGCTGATAGTGCTCGCCGATGCCTGGCCGCCAGCCGTGCTCCCGCACCTGAACGGGCCGGCGCCCGCCAGCACGCTGAGTTGGACGTTGGAGTGCCGGCAGCCACTGCCTGCGATCGGCGCAGGGCAGTGGCTGCAGTACGAAGCAGTGGTTGAGCATGCCGCTGACGGCTATGGCCACGCAGCCGCCGCCCTCTGGACGGAAACCGGCGAGTTGGTGGCGCTCAGCCGGCAGACGGTGACGGTATTCGGTTAAGCCTGGGGCTTGGCCATCGATGCGGCCAGGCACAGTGCGCCGATCAACATCTCGACTGGGCTCGAGCACGCCAGGCCCGCCGCTACCAGCAGGCCGCCGACCACCAGCAGGGGAACGGCCAACGGTGAGCGTGCAGTGGTTTCAGGGAAATGGCCAACGGAGGTAACGAGGCGGCGGATCATGGGGCTACTCCTGCAAACGAAGGTTTGCGAAATCATTCTTGATTACAGAGTAGCCCTGCCGCAGGGCTTGGGATAATCAACCTTGGCTATGGGCGTTATAGCCGCAACTGGCCAATCGCCTTGGTCAGGCCGGTCGCCAGCACCGCCAGCTCATCGCTGGTGGCCGCTGAATCGGTGGTCTGGCGCACCGTATGCTCAGTCACTTCCCGAATGCTCACTACCGACCGGCTCATGTCTTCGGCCACCTGGCTCTGCTGCTCGGCGGCGACCGCAATCTGGGTATTGCTCTCGCGCATCTGCCGTACGGCGTCGGTGATTTCCTTCAGTGAGCCGGCGGCCTGGGCCGCCTGTTCGACACAGGCATCTGCCTTGATCGAGCTGTCGCGCATGAAGTCCACAGCGTCGCGTGTGCCGGCCTGCAGGGCGTTGATCATGGTGGTGATCTCGTCGGTGCTGCCCTGCACCCGCTTGGCCAGGTTGCGCACCTCATCGGCCACCACCGCGAAGCCACGGCCCATGTCGCCGGCGCGGGCGGCCTCGATGGCGGCATTGAGCGCCAGCAGGTTGGTCTGTTCTGCGATGCTGTGAATCACGTTCACCATACCGGTGATCTTCTCGCTGTCCTGAGCCAACTGCTGGATCATTTCGGCGGTTTGCTGCACGCCGCCGCTGAGCCCGGCGATCGACTCACTCACTCGGCGCACTGCTTGTTGGCCGTTGCCTGTGAGCTGGTCGGCCTGCTCGGAAAGCGTGCGGGTAGCTTTGGCATGTTCAGCGATATGGTGCACGGTTGCCGTCATTTCAGTGATGGCGGTGGCGGCCTGATCGGTCTCGCTCTGTTGCCCGATCATGCCCTGGCGCACCTTGGCCATCCGCTCAGCCAGGTGGGCCGCGCCACTGTCCAGTTGCCCGGCGCTCTGGGCAACGGTACCCACCACCCGTGCGTACCCAGCCTGCAGCGCGTTGAACGCGTTGCCCATCTGCCCGACCTCGTCCTCGCCCTGCACCTGGGCACGGGCGCTGAGGTCGCCGCTGCGCTCGACGTGCACCATCACATCGCGCAATGCGTTGAGCTGGCTCAGGATAAAACGGATGAGCAGCTGCGAGGCAGCCAGCAATACCAGCATCAACACCAGCACCGCCCCGGCGTATTGGCCCAGGTGGCTGAGGAAGACGTCCGAGTAGCTGGGCGCAGGCTGAGCAATCTTGGCCAACGACTGTTGCTCCAGCGCCACGGCGTAAAGCACCAGCATGCCCGTGGTAACGAAGGCTACGGCGTTCACAGCCCAGAACTTGTATTTCAGCGAAAGGTTGCGAAGCCAATGCATGAGGCGTCCTCTGACAGGCGATGAATGGCGCGGGGCCAGTATTGTCACGTGCCAAGATGACGCTTTTGTTGATCCAGATCAATCCACATCCGGGAGGTTGAAGAAGGTACGAGCACAGGCGGTGGTGTGCGCGGCCAGCTCTACCTCGGTCTCGCTTCGATGGCGTGCCACTTCGCGCAGCACCTCGGGCAGGTAGGCGGGCTCGTTGCGGCCGCTTTTGGGTTTGGGCCGCAGCGTGCGAGGCAACAGCCATGGCGCATCGGTCTCCAGCATCAGCCGGCCGCACGGGATGCTTGCCACCAGAGGGTGAAGGTGGCTGCCGCGGCGTTCGTCGCAAATCCAGCCGGTGATGCCGATATGCAGGTCCAGATCCAGATAGGCGAAAAGCGCCTGGCGGTCGCCGGTGAAACAATGCACCACGGCCGCCGGCAGATGATCGCGATATGCCTTGAGGATGGCCAGCAGGCGGGGGTGGGCGTCTCGCTCGTGCACGAACACCGGTAACCGTTTTTGCGCAGCTATGGCCAGCTGCGCTTCAAAGGCGGCTTCCTGGGCCGGGCGAGGTGAGAAGTCGCGGTTGAAATCCAGCCCGCATTCACCCACTGCCACCACCTGCCGTTCGTCGAGCAGGGCCGCCAGCGGTCGCTCGCTCGCCGGGCTCCAGTGGCTGGCATCATGAGGGTGAACCCCCGCCGTGCAGAACAGCCGCTGGCCCCCCGGGTCGAGCCGACGTGCCAGTTCCAGAGCCGCTTCGCTCCCGGCAAGGCTGGTGCCGGTGAGTACCATCTGCACCACGTTCGCCGCTTCGGCGCGCTCGATCAGGGCCTGGTGCTGGCCATCGAACTGGGAGGCGGTCAGGTTGACGCCGATGTCGATCAATTGCATGGTGGCTACCTTCAGGCAAGACGCAACAGCATACCAGAGCCGGATAAAACCAAGAAAAGCCAAGAACTTCAGTGACTTGGCGCAGTCCGAGGGCAACGCCCGCGGAGGGTGGACGGGGGATTGCCATTGAAACGTTCTTTTTTGCTGCTGGCCACCAGCCTGCTGTTGCCGGCCTGTGCCTTGGCCAAGGGCCATGGGCCTGATGCAGTGCCGCATGCTGCTGCGGTGCGTGACCTGCCCGAGATTCGCCGGGCACACGTATTGCGTGTGCTGGTCAACCAGAGCCGCAACAGCTCGGGTAGTGTCGGCGGGCAGGTGGTGGGTATCGAAGACCAGCGCCTGCACGCGTTCGAGCGATTTCTTGCAAGCGCCTCTGGCGGCGGCCAGAAAGTGACCTTCAAGTTGATCCCCCGGGCCAAGGAGCAGCTGCTGGCGGCGCTGGCGCGTGGGGAAGGGGACTTGGTCGCGCCGGGCGAGGCAATGGACCTGGCCAACGCGCAGAACGTGACCGGCAGCCAGCCGACCGTTGCGGGGTCGTCGTTGGTGTTGGTGGGCCCCAAGGGCGGCCGGCGCTACGCCCAACTGGACCAGCTCTCCGGCAAAACCCTGGTGTTGCCCAGCGGCAGCGCCGCCGGCGAGCCCCTGGCGGCCCTCAATGCCCGCTTGCAGGCACGCAAGCGCGCGCCGGTGAAGGTGGAATGGGCCGACCCGAGCCTGGCAGTGGAAGACGTGCTGGAGATGGTCGAGGCGAAGGTGTACCCGCTAACGATCGTCGAGCAGCCGATCGCCACCCGGTGGGCCCGTGTGATGCCTGGCCTCGCGCCGCAGCACCAGGTGGCGTTGGCCGCGCCCGCTGGCATGCGTTGGTATACACGGGCCCAGGCGCCCCAGCTGCGCGAGCAGGTCGACGCCTTTCTCAAGGGGTACAAGGCCTCTAGCCAGCAGGACCAGGCGCTGGCGAAGGCTTACTCACCGCTCTACAAGATCCACAACCCTCTTGCGCGGGCAGACCGCCAGCGCCTGGAAACCCTGCGGCCTGTGCTGCAGCACAATGCTGCGCAAGCGGGCCTCGATTGGCTGGACCTCGCCGCGCTGGCGTTCAAAGAGTCAGCTTTCGACCCAGCCGCACGCGGCGGCAAGGGCGCGACCGGGCTGCTGCAGATCACCCCGCAGGCCGCTCAACGCGTCGGCGTGCAAGGCATTGGCGAGGTGGACAACAACGTCAAGGCGGGTGCGCGTTACCTGTCGATGATTCGCCAGCGCTTTTTCGCCAGCCGGCAACTGGCTGAGCGCGAGCGCATGGCCTTCACCCTGGCAGCCTGGAACCTGGGCCCTGAGCGGGTGCAGGCGATGCGCGCCGAAGCGCGCCGTCGTGGGCTGAACCCCAACCAATGGTTCTTCCAGGTCGAGCGTATCGCCCAGGAGCAGGCGGGCATGGCCCCGGTGAGTTTCGTGAATGCGGTGAACAAGTACTACCTTGCCTTTGCGCGTGAGCGCGAAAGCCTGGAGCCGCGTGACCGCGGCGTGGCCAGCCGTTGAGCGCGCCTTGACAATCCCCGGCAGCGTTTCATAGGATCGCTGCCTCATGCGCCGATTTAGACAGCTACTTGCGGGGCGCAGCCAGGCGATATGGGCCGGCAAAATACCGCTAAAACGCTGGCTCGGTGATGCCTCCCACCCCGCCCGGCGAAGTTTGCGAGGCGGAGAAAGCCCCAATGAGTTGCCCACGCCCCATCGTCTGCCTGGCCCCGCTGCCTGCGGCTCGCCATTCCCCCCGTATCTTGCTGTGCGGCCAGCACCAGCCCACGCTGCTCAGATGCCTCGACGGCTGGCCCCGGCGCAATGGGAAGGCCACGGCGTTGGCTATTCGTTTCGTCGAGCGCGGCCATGACCTGTCGACCATTGCCGACGATCACTTCGACCTGGCTGTGGTCGAGTCACCCAGCGCGGCCCAGGCCCAAGCGGTCATCAGCCATCTGGTACGTATCGCCCGCCAGGGCCTGGTCAGGCTCTGAGCCGGCCCGCGCCTTAACCTTGAGCGCCCCGGCCGAGCGGGGTGAGGCGCATGAAACTGGCAAGCGCACCCACCAACGCGAAAGCACAGCCCAGCCACAGCGCGACATAAGCGCCTTGCGCACTGCTCAGGTGAAAACACAGCGCCACCAACGCCGCCCCCAGGGTTTGGCCTAACAGCCTCGAGGTGGCCACCACGCCACTGGCGCCGCCGCTGCGATGTGCAGGGGCACTGGTCATCAAGGCCTTGAGGTTTGGCGACTGGAAAAAACCAAACCCTGCGCCGCATAGCGCCATGCGCCAGGCGATGTCCCATTGCGCCGCACCTGGCCCGAGCAAGGCCAGCGCCAGCATGCCGGCACTCAACATCAAAAGCCCCAAGCCACACAACGCTCCCGGTGGGTAGCGATCAGACAACCTGCCCGCCACCAGCGCCATCAACGCCACCACCGCTGGCCAAGGCGTGATCAGGTAGCCGGTGGCTACCTGGCTGTGGCCAAGCTGGTGTTGCAGCAAAAATGGCAACGCCACGAACGCCAGGCCCTGGGTGCTGAAAGAACACACCGCTGTAAGCGACGACAGCGCGAACAACGGCCGGCGATACAGGTCCTGTGCCAGGATCGGTGCCGGGTGCTGGGCCTGGCGGCGCAGCAGGGTGATGCCGCAGGCTATTGCCACCGCCAGTTCCAGCAGGGCCCAGCTGCCCGCGCCGCCTTGAGCGCTGCTGGTGAGTGCCAAAGTCAGGCTGGCGAACAGGCCGGCGCAGAGTATCGCGGCAGTGCGGTCGTAGGGATGAGGCGAAGGCTCGGTGCGCGGAAGGTTTCGAAACGCCATTACCGCCGCCGCCAGGCCCAGGGGCACGTTGATCAGAAACAGCCAATGCCAGGAAGCGACGCTCAAAATCGCAGAGGCTACGGTCGGGCCCAAGGTGAACGAGAGGCCCACCACCAGCGAGTTGATGCCCATGCCCTTGCCGAGCATCTTCGATGGGTAGATAAACCGCAGCAACGCCGCATTCACGCTCATCAGCGCAGCCGCCCCCAGCCCTTGAAACACCCGCGCGATAGCCAGCGACGGCAGCGACCAGGCCAAACCGCACACCAGCGAGGCGGTGACGAACACGGCAAGGCCCCCAAGGTACACCCGGCGGTGCCCCAGCACTTCGCCCAACGAGGCAAAGGGCAACAGCGTTGCCAACATCACCAGTTGATAAGCGTTGACCACCCAGATCACTGCCGCCGAATCGGTATCGAGCGAGCGAGCCAGGGTGGGCAGGGCGGTGTTGACGATCGCGGTGTCGAGGGTAGCCATACCCACGGCCAGGCACACGGCGATCACTGCGGGGATCAAGCGGTCACGGGGCAAACCATCGGTAGGCGCGGGCATGGGCGCTCCTTGGCGAGAGAAGGCCACAGGGTAGAGCTTTGCGCGGCCGGCTCCAAGCATTGCAACGTGCGCGGTTCAGAAATAACGCAGCCAGAAGCATGCCCCCGAGCATGGCGTTCAACCCGGCCAGCACCGGCGGCGTTTTCTATCAGAAGTATTTGAGCCAGGTGATATCCCGCCGCCGCGCCTTGAGCTGGGCGAAGGCCTGAACGGGCCGGTACAGCAGCAGCGCAAGCATCAGTGTTGCCACCCAGAGCATCCACACCTGGCTAAAGCCGAAATAACTGCCCTGGTTGTTGCCCCATTGTGCCTGGCAGGCCAGGTACAGCAACTTGAGCACGTACAGGTGAAGCAGGTAAAAAAACATCGGTGCCGCGCCGAAGGTCGCCAACCATCGGCACAGGCGCGCCCCTTGCCAGCGGTCCAGCGTGGCCAGCAGGCACAGGCCAATGCCCAGCGTCAGCGCCAGAAACACCAGCGAAGGCGGGTACTTGGTGACGTTGAACAGGCTCATCAGGGTATGGGTAAAGTCGGCCCCGGCGTGCCATGGCTTTTCGCCGTAGCCGTTGATTGCGCGTAGCGCAGCGAACAGCGTCAGTGCGCCCAGCCCTGCGAGCCACAGCCGCCGCGGCCGCTGGCTGGCAGAGGCCTTGATGCTGAACCAAGGCCCGGTGGCGTAGCCCAGGGTGATCACACCGATCCAGGGCAACAACGGGTAGGAGGTGCGCACACGCAGGCTGTCGGCCACTTCAAGCCAGCCGCGGTCATGCAGGATCGCCCAAGGCACATGGGCGAAGTGGCTGGCCGCGAAGTGAGTGCTGTCGAGCAGGTTATGGCCGCAGATCAATACCAGCCCCAGCAGCGCCAGCAGTGGGCGCGGCAGCCACAGCAATGCCGCCAGAGTGAGCATGCAAAGGCCGATGGCCCAGATCACCTGCAGGTAGATCACCTGAGGCGGGAAGCTGAAGGTCCAGGCGAAGTTCACCAACGTCAGCTCAAGCAGTATCAGCACCAGCCCCCGCTTGAGCAGAAATCGGCTTGCGGCGCCGGGCGAGGGATTCTTTTCGGCGTAAAGCCACGCTGAGAGGCCGGTGAGAAACACGAAGACTGGCGCACACAGGTGCGCCAGAGTCCGGCTGAGGAACAGCGCAGGCTCTGTGCTGGCCACATCCATCGGGTCGCCGACCTGGCGATGCAGAAAAAAGGTTTCGCGAACATGGTCGAGCAGCATCAGCACGATGACCAGGCCGCGCAGTGCGTCAATGGCCTGGAGGCGGGAATAGGTGAGCGGCATGGGTAGGCTATCTGAACAAATGAGATGTAATACTATTACATTAAAAGATGTTCAGGTTCCAGTGGTTGCCGCGGCCCGGGATGGAGCGTTGGCAGGGCGTTTGCCGGGCGCTACGGCGCTCAATAGAGCACGTGGCCCGGCAAACCGCCCTGGCGCTTCTAGGCGTTAACCCGCGTCAGGGCGCAGGATTCGGGTGGCGCTGGTGAATGGCTTCGATCCCTTCCAGCACCTGCGGCGGCAGCACCAGCGTTGCACTTTCAAGGTTGCTCGCCAGTTGTTCGAGCGAGGTGGCGCCGATGATGTTGCTGGTCACGAACGGCTGTTGCGTCACGAATGCCAATGCCATCTGCGCAGGATCCAGGCCGTGCTGATTCGCCAGCTCCACGTAAGCTTGTGTCGCTGCAACCGCTTGCGGGTTGTTGTAACGCTGGAAGCGCTCGAACAATGTCAGGCGTGCCTTGGCCGGCCGTGCGCCGTTGAGGTACTTGCCTGCCAGCACGCCGAACGCCAAGGGTGAATAGGCCAGCAGCCCGATCTGCTCGCGCAGGGCGATTTCCGCCAAGCCCACCTCGAAGGTGCGGTTGAGCAGGTTATAGGGGTTCTGGATCGACACCACGCGCGGCCATCCGCGGCTTTCGGCCAGGTGCGCAAAGCGCATCGTGCCCCACGGGGTTTCGTTGGACAGGCCGATGTGGCGCACCTTGCCGGCCTTGACCAGCTCGTCGAGCACTTCCAGGGTTTCTTCGATGGGCGTGGAGTGGTCGGCAGGGTCGTGGGTGTAGCCCAGCTGGCCGAAGTAATTGGCCTTGCGGTCGGGCCAGTGCAGTTGGTAGAGGTCAAGGTAATCGGTGTTCAGGCGCTTGAGGCTGGCCTCCAGCGCTTGGGTAATGTTCTTGCGGTCCAGCCGAAGGTTGCCGTCCCGGATGTGGTCCATGCGGCCTGGGCCGACCACTTTACTCGCCAAAACCCAATCGGCGCGGTCGCCGTATCGCTTGAAGTAGTTACCGATGATGCGCTCGGTGGTGGCGTAGGTTTCGCCGCCCGGGGGGACTGGGTACATCTCGGCAGTGTCGAGCACGTTCACCTGGGCATCTTTGGCCATGCGGATCTGCTCGAAGGCCTCAGCCTCAGTGTTCTGCTCGCCCCAGGTCATGGTGCCCAGGGTGATGGCGCTGACTTTCAGGCCTGTGCGGCCCAGTTCGCGGTATTCCATTGGTTTTCCTTGTGGCTAGTGGCGCAGGCATCAGCCTGGCGTTACGTGGAGGCGGCGGGAGAGAAAGATCGCTCGGAGCGCCCTTTTGTCGGAAATATTTAGCAAACTAATTATTTCACGTCCATCACCTGCGTTATCATACAACCGCCACGGGCAAGGCTCCCCTCCGTGCCCGGCATTCGTGATCGCACCGGCTCGAGTTCGAGAAGCCGGCCGGGCACCGAGCTTTGTTCGAGGGCCAATTCGGCGCCAGCGCGCCGCACTGTCCACTTCCACTCGAGGTTCGAAGAGTTGCCATGGGGCGCCAAGTACTGATGTACCTGTCTCACGCTGTTAAACGCATCGTTGAAGGTTTTACCCCGCAGGCGCGGGATGACGCGCACGAAACGCAACGCACGTCGCTTGCGTCCGTGCTGATGATCGTAGGTCTGTCGCTCTACATCGCAGGTGGCCTGGGCTACTACGCCAAGGCCCATCTCTGGGACGTACTGACCGAGCAACAAAAAGCAATCGTCGTTCAGGCCATGATGACCAACGACCAGATGCTCTGACGCAAGACCTCTGCTGCATTTCCGCTTGCTGCAAGCGGGCACTCCAAAAACAAGATTCATACCGGTGGTTGTCGTTCTACATCCTTGGGTTTCACGGGTTCGTGAAGGTCTGGGCGGTCGCTGCGTGTCGACATTTCGGCGCGCAGCAGCGGCAGGCACTGCGGGTATTCCCGGTTGATCCAGGTGATCAGGCGTTCGCGCATATGGCAGCGTGCGTCCCAATTCCTGGACGAATCGGCCGAGCTGAGCAGAATGCGCACCTGCATCGATTTTTCGCCGGTGTCGGTGACCTGCAGCACGCTCACTCGGCCGTCCCACAGGTGAGGGATCTCGTCGCACACGCGCTTGACCTCTTCGCGCAGCGCCTCCAGGGGCAGGGAATAGTCGACCCAGAGAAACACCGAGCCGATCAGCATCGATGCGCTTCGGGTCCAGTTCTGGAACGGCTTTTCGATGAAATAGGTCAGCGGCACCACCAGGCGCCGCTCGTCCCAGATCTTGACCACGACGTAGCTGCCGGTGATTTCCTCGATTCGCCCCCATTCGCCTTCGACGATCACCACATCGTCCAGGCGAATAGGTTGCGAAATCGCGATCTGCAGGCCAGCGATCAAGTTGCCCAGCACAGGCTTGGCCGCAAAGCCGGCCGCAAGCCCCGCAAGGCCCGCAGAGGCCAGCAGGCTGGTGCCAACCTGTTTGACCGCCGGAAAACTCATCAGCATCAGCCCGGTGCCGAACAAGATGACGACCACGTTCAGGCAGCGCACCAGCACCCGCACCTGGGTCTGGATACGCCGCGCGGCCAGGTTGTCCTCCACCTCCAGCGGGTTGCGCAGGGCCACGGTTTCGGCCACTGCGCGCACGCAGCGCAGTGCCAGCCAGATGAAAGCCGCCACCACCAACAACCCATTGGTGTGCCGCACACTGTTGATCAAGTAGATGTCATCCGGCGCGCCTGTCCAAACCGACTGCAGCGCCAGTAGCGGCAACAGCCACAGGCTGGGTTTCTCGGAATACTTGATCAGTTGCTGGGCGAACAAAAAACTGTGCGCCACCCGGCGCAGCACGATTAGGCCAGCCCAGCGCACTACCAGCACCACCAGCACTGCGATCGCTGCCGCGATCAGGGTGCTGAGCCAGGGTAAGGGCACCGCATCCAGCCAGCGCTCTGGAATCAACTCATTCATGGCTACCACGCAAAACTTCAGGGTCAGTGATTAACGACCCCTGTGCGCAGCCACAAGTTTCACCCCACAAGTGGCAGGCTAGGCGGAGCTGAGCCTGCTTACGAAGGCAGCCAAGTTGCGAAATCGACTTCACGGGCGCTGAGGATGGCCTGCACACGGTTGTGCACCCTCAGCTTGCGCAAAATCGCCGAGACGTGCGCCTTGACCGTGGTTTCGGCGATGGCCAGGTTGTAGGCGATCATCTTGTTCGACTCACCCCGAGCCATGCGCTCGAGCACCTGCAACTGCTTGCGGGTCAGGGCACGCAGCAATTCGGCAGGTACGCCATTGGCGCTGGCGCCCACGGTATGGCTGGGGGGCGTGCTGGTGCTGCTGCGGATGATTTCAGGCGGCAGATAGACGTTGCCGCCCAGTACCTGGCCGAGCGCGTCTGTGATTTGCTGGCGGGGCGCCGACTTACTGATGAACCCGACCGCGCCGCAGGTGATTGCCTGCAGCACTACGTGCTTGTCCTGCTCGGCCGAAACGATCACCACCGGTACGGTCGGCGCCTCGTTGCGCAGGCTCACCAGGCCGCCCAGGCCATGCATGCCGGGCATGTTGAGGTCGAGCAGAATCAGGTCGAGGGTTTCATCGCTGCGGGCACGGGTGAGGGTTTCGGGCAGGTCGCAGGTCTGGCTGACCTGGCAATGCTCGAAGCTCGAGGCCAGCACGCTGTGGATAGCATCACGAAACAGCGGATGGTCGTCGGCGATCAGGATGTTGTACACGGTGGGTCACCTTATTGTTCTTGGCGGACGCGCGCTCATGATAGGCCCGCTCCCACCTTCGACGCGGAAAACTCGTACCAAAGTAGGACGGCTCAGCGCGCCGTAGCGCCGAACGCGCCCACTTCCTGCGCCAGCATGCCCAGCAGCCGGCTTGCTCCGACGCTCAGCTGCCGGCCCAGGCGGGTGATCAATTGCGCCTCAGGCCTGGCGAACACTTCGTGCAGCAGCGGCAGCGCCACCAGGCTGCCGGCCGCCAGCTCCTGTTCGGCCACGAAGGCCGGCAACAATGTCACGCCGCCTTCGACCGCATAGCGCTTGAGCATCGCCAAGGTATTGCAGGTGAGCGTCGGAGTAAGCGCCACACCCAGCTGATGCTCGGCGTGAGTGAGGATCTGGCGGATGCCGTAGGCGGCCCCGGGCAATGCCAGGCTATGGCGGTCCAGGCCCTGCAGGCTGATCGCGCCGGGCTCGCGCGCCAGCGGGTGATCAGGGGCGACGATCACTCGCACTGGCTGAGCGCGGCGCACGTGGGCACGGATCTTCGGGTCGTTCGCAGGGTTGAATACCAGGCCCAGGTGCGCTTCGTCTTCGACCACCTGGCGGATCACCTCATTGCTGCCGGCGATGTTTACGCGCAGCTCGATACGTGGGTAGCGCTCGGAAAAGCGCGCCAGCGTGCCAGCCAGAGCATCCATGAAACCTTCACCAGACGCCAGCACCAGGGTGCCGCTCTGCAGACCGCGCAGGGCCTGCAGCGAATCGAGCAGCACCTCCTGCTGGGCCATGCGTTGCCGGTAGTAGTCGAGCACGCGCTCTCCCGCTTCGGTGGGTTTTACCCCCCGACGGTGGCGCTCAAGCAACGCAGCACTGAGCTCGTGCTCCAACTGAGCGATATGCCGGCTGACGGCCGAAGGCGCGACGTCCAGGGCGTCGGCAGCGGCGCGTACACTGCCCAGCCGCACTGCTTCGAAAAAATAATGAATATGGCGATCCTGAACCAAGCTCATAACCCACCTGTGTTGCGTTCAAAGCAACAAAATTGGAATTTTGTGATTATTGCTGGCACGGCTGCGTGCTGTCCATACTCCTTTCAGCATTCCACAGCACACAGGCAGGCGGTTCATGGCGATCACGGTAGGCATCATCGGGTTGGGCAACATGGGCGGTGGCATGGCGGCCACCCTTGCGAGCAAAGGGTTTGACGTACGTGGCTTCGACCCGGCGCCGGCCGCCCGTGAGGCCGCAGCGAGCAAGGGCGTGAAGACCAGTGCCGACCGTGCGCAGGTGATCGGCGCGGCACAGGTGCTGATCCTCTCGCTTCCCAAGGCCGAGCACGTTCAGGCCGTGTGCCTTGGCGAGCAGGGCGTGCTCAGCGTTGGCCAGCCCGGCCTGGTGGTGGTCGACACCACCACCTCCACTGCAGCGATGAGCCGTGAGGTAGCCCAGGCGCTGGCCGGGCGCGGCATCGGTTTTCTTGACGCACCGGTGTCTGGAGGGCCCAAGGGCGCGGCCAGCGGGACCATGAGCATGGTGCTCGGCGGTACCGCCGAGCACCTGGCCACGGCGCAACCGGTGCTCGAGGCCATGAGCGGTACGCGCGTGCATGTGGGGGATACCGGTGCCGGCAACGTCGCCAAGATCGCCAACAACCTACTGGCCGCCGCACACCTGATCTCCACTGCCGAAGCCTTGAGCCTGGCCGCCAAGGCTGGGGTGCCGCCTGAGCGGCTGCTCGAAGGTATCAATGCAGGTTCCGGGCGCAGTGCCGCGAGCCAGGTGATGTTTCCGACCTGGGTGCTCAACAAGGCCTACGACTCCGGTTTCAGCATGGCGCTGATGCGCAAGGACGTAGGCCTTGCCCAGGCGCTGGCCGAAGAGCTAGGTGCCGACCTGCCGCTGGCGCGCCTGGTCGGCGAGCTGTGGCGCGATAGCGCCCAGACTCTGCCCGATGGCAAAGACTTCTGCTGCATCGCCCAACGCACCGATGCCGCCCTGTTTGGAGACCAATGACATGAGCTGGAACACCCTTAACGAACTGATGCAGCCCTTCTGGGGCGAACGTACGCAAGTAGCCAGCCTGATCGGTGGTGAATGGGTAGAGGGCGACGGTGAGCCGGTGCAAGTGCGCAATGCTCACGACGGCAGCCTGCTGATGCAGTATGCCGACGCCAGCGCCGCGCAGGTCAGCCGTATCGACGCTGCAGCGCGTGCCGCGCAGGCCCAGTGGTGGGCGCTCACCGGCCAGGCCCGGGGCCGGATCCTGTACCAGGTCGGGGCTCAGTTGCGCGCACACGCAGGCACCTTGTCGCAGATCGAAGCGATCGGTGCGAACAAGCCGATCCGCGATGCTCGGGTGGAGGTCGCGAAGGTCGCGGAGATGTTCGAGTACTACGCCGGCTGGGCTGACAAGCTGCACGGCGAAGTGATCCCCGTGCCCACTACACACCTGAACTACGTCACCTATGAGCCCTTGGGGACGGTATTGCAGATCACTCCGTGGAACGCACCGATCTTCACTGCTGGCTGGCAGGTAGCCCCGGCCCTGGCTGCCGGCAACGCGGTGATTCTCAAACCATCGGAGCTGACTCCGTTGACCTCCCTGGTGATCGGCGTGCTGGTGGAGCGGGCCGGCGCGCCCAAGGGCCTGGTCAACGTGATCGCCGGCTTTGGCCACAGCATCGGCCAGGCGTTGATCGCCCAGGCCGACATTCGCAAAGTGGTGTTCGTCGGCTCCCCAGCTACCGGCCGCCACATCGCTACGGCGGCCGCTCAGCGCTGCATCCCGGCGGTGCTGGAGCTGGGCGGCAAGTCGGCCAACATAGTGTTCGAAGACGCTGACCTCGATGTGGCCCTGCGTGGCGCTCAGGCGGCGATTTTCTCCGGTGCAGGGCAAAGCTGCGTTTCAGGCTCTCGCCTGCTGGTGCAGGCTTCGATTTTCGAGCGTTTCACCCGGGCCCTGGCGCAGGCCGCGCAGCAGTTCAGCGTAGGCGACCCACTGAGCGAGCACACCCAGATCGGCCCGATCAACAACCCCAAGCAATTCGCCCATGTCAAAGGCATGGTGCAAGCCGCGCTGCACGACGGTGCCCGGCTGGTGGGCGAGGGCGCCGTGCCGGTGCCGGAAGGCAGCGGCTATTACGTAAACCCCACGGTACTGGCGGGCGACAACGCCATGGCCTGTGCCCAGGAGGAGATCTTCGGCCCAGTGGTGGTGGCAATCCCCTTCGAAACCGAAGCCGATGCGGTGCGCATTGCCAACGACAGCCGTTTCGGCCTCGCCGGGGCGGTGTGGACGCGTGACGTCGGCCGTGCCCATCGTGTGGCGCGCCAGGTCAAAGCGGGCACCTTCTGGGTCAACGGCTACAAGACCATTCATGTCAGCTCCCCGTTCGGCGGCTATGGCGAGAGCGGTTACGGCCGCTCCTCGGGCCTTGATGCGCTGCGTGAATACAGCGAGGTCAAGAGTGTCTGGGTCGAAACCGCCGCCATCCCCGCCGCCAGCTTCGGCTACGGCGCCAGCCTGGAGTGAACCTGATGCGTATCGATCCTGACTTGCTGGCCGAGGCCAGCGCGTGGCGGCAGAGCTTTCACGCCCAGCCCGAGCTTGGCTTCGCCGAGCACAATACTAGCGCCCGAGTCGCTGAGCTGCTCCAGGGCTTCGGCCTGGAGGTGCACTGCGGCCTGGGTGGCACCGGGGTGGTGGGCACGCTGAAGCGGGGCGCGGGCCCTGTGATCGGCCTGCGCGCCGACATGGACGCGCTGCCGATCCAGGAGCTGGGCCAATGCGCCCACCGCTCCCGCCACGAGGGCCGAATGCATGCCTGCGGCCACGATGGCCATACGGCGATGTTGCTGGCGGCGGCGCGGCACCTAAGTGGCCTGAACACCTTTCGCGGCACCGTGCACTTCATCTTTCAGCCGGCGGAGGAGAACCTCGGCGGTGCGCGCAAGATGATCGAGGACGGCTTGTTCCAGCGCTTCCCGATGGACGCAGTGTATGGCCTGCACAACTGGCCAGGGCTGCCGGCCGGGCAGGTGGCCGTCAACCCCGGTGCAATGATGGCTTCGCTGGACACCTTCGAGATCACCCTGACCGGCCAGGGTTGCCATGCAGCCATGCCCGAGCGTGGTGCCGACCCCATCCTGGCCGGCGCCCAGTTGATCACGGCGCTGCAGAGTATCGTTTCCAGGCGCCTGTCACCGCTGGACTCGGCCGTGGTGAGCATCACCCAGCTCAGCGCCGGCGAGGCGATCAACGTCATCCCGGAAAAAGCCACGTTGCGCGGCACCGTGCGCTGTTTGCAAACCCCCGTGCGCGAGCGGGTTCAGCACCTGATCGGCGAACTGGCCCAGCAGGTGCCGGCGCCGTTCGGCGTGCGCGGGGAGCTGGCCTACCAGGTAGGCTACCCGGTCACCGAAAATCACCCTGACGCGGCTGCGGGGCTGTTTCGAGCGGCGGTCGCTGCCTTGGGTGAGGCCAATGTACGCTGGGGCTGCCCGCCGTCGATGGCCTCCGAGGACTTCGCCTTCATGCTTCAAGCGTGCCCGGGCGCCTATTTCTGGCTCGGCGTGGATGGCGAGACACCGTCACGGGCCCTGCACAACCCTTGGTATGACTTCAACGACCAAGTGATCGAAGCCGGGGTGAAAGTCTGGACCGCATTGGTGGAGCAAGCGCTACCGAACGGCTGAGGGGTGTTGCGGCCAGCG
The DNA here is from genome assembly GCF_003097135.1 of Pseudomonas sp. URIL14HWK12:I12. Taxonomy (GTDB): domain Bacteria; phylum Pseudomonadota; class Gammaproteobacteria; order Pseudomonadales; family Pseudomonadaceae; genus Aquipseudomonas. Next base: position 756,845 of record NZ_QEQL01000001.1, on the reverse strand, counting down.
CAACGTTAAGTGAAGCCGTTGATATCGGCGCGCTGGCAGCCCAAAGGCATAATGCCGCTATTGAAGTGACCGGCCCTTCGACAATAAAGCCGGCACCGCTACTGCTTTGAACACTGCCCCGGGCGCCTCGCGCGCCCCCTGAACAACCACAACAATCTCTGGCCAGCTATGCCTGGCCAGCAGGTGAGGGGATCGTCATGCATCACGCGCACAGCGCTTCACTGAGCGGCCAGCCAGCCGTGTCCGCCACCGCCCGCCTGTACCTCTGGGCGGGCTTGGTGCTTATCCTCGCCGAATGGATCGGTGCTATCAGCCTGCCTCTGGGGCCGGGCAAAGTGGTGCTGTTGCCGATGGTCTGGGCGTTGCTGTTCGGTGCCGTGATCGGCCTGGCCAGCACACGCCTGCCACGCAGCCTGGCGGTAACGCCAGCCCTGCAGGCGCGCTCGGCATCCATCCTGCAACCGGCGCTGCTGGTGTTCGTCGCCAAGCTCGGCCTGGTGGTGGGGGGCTCGTTGCCTCTGGTGTTCGCTTCGGGCTGGGCACTGGCATTTCAGGAGTTCGGCCATTTTGTCGGCACGGTGTTGCTGGGGCTGCCGGTTGCGTTGCTGCTGGGCATCAAACGTGAAGCCGTGGGCGCGACCTTCTCGGTAGGCCGCGAACCCAGCCTTGCAATCATTGGCGAGCGCTACGGCATGGACTCCCCCGAAGGCCGCGGCGTGCTGGCCGAATACCTGACCGGAACACTGTTCGGTGCGCTGTTCATCGCGATCGTGGCGGGCTTTGTGACCAGCCTGGGCATCTTCGATCCGCGCTCGCTGGCCATGGGCTCGGGTATCGGCTCAGGGAGCATGATGGCAGCTGCAGCCGGCGCCATCGCTGCGCAGCAGAGCGCCGAGGTGGCCAAGGAGGTCATGGCTCTGGCTGCGGCGTCGAACCTGATCACCACCACGTTGGGTACCTACTTCACGCTGTTCATCTCGTTGCCGTTGGCGGTATGGGGCTATCGGGTACTGGAACCGCTGATCGGCCGCACCACCCGTGCTTCGCAGGCTTCTGCCAGCGTGAGCGCCAATGAGGTCGATCTGGAAACCCGCGAGCTGGGCTGGGGCGGCAAGGCCTGCGCGTGGGCGGCGGCTGGCGTCCTGGCGTTGCTGGCCAACTGGGTGGGCTACAAGACGCTCTCGGCTGCGGCCTTCGAGGGCATGGCGATCATGGTCCTGGCCGTGTTCATCGGCGAGCTGCTGTGCGTCGCGCTACGCCGGAAGATCCCTGCGGTATGCACCGTGTCGGTAGTAGCGATGTTCATGACCTCGCCACTGAGCCCCTGGGCCGCGCAGGTCACAGCCTTGACCAACAGCGTGAACCTGCTGGCGGTGATCACCCCAATGCTGACCTTCGCCGGGCTCTCGGTGGCCAAGGACCTGCCGGCGTTCCGGCGGTTGGGCTGGCGGATCGTGCTGGTATCGTTTCTGGCCAACCTTGGTACGTTTATCGGGGCAGTGCTGATTGCCGAGGCGTTTCATTGAAACCTACTGGGATTGTTGGCCTCACTTACCCCATGGGCTAAGAAAGCCGGTCCCGTAGGGCGCCGGTGGTTCAAGGAACTGTGTTGCGCATTCAATGGGGCAGCGATTGATGATGAATTCCCATACAAGGTGCTGCGTACGTGAGGGGGGATAAGATCATGACGTACCTCCATTAGGGGGGATAGCGCGTCGTCTGAGTCGTAGGAGGCCGTTGAGCTGGTCGAGGCTCTACGGGCGGGAGCGGGAGCGGGAGCGGGGGCGGCGGCGGCGGCGGCGGCGGGGGCAGCTGTAGGTGGAGTGCCCGGTGGCCTCTGGCGAACGTGTGGCTCGACTCTGTTCACTTGCAGCTTACTTTTACGCAATGTTTGCGCTTGCGCTTTTTTTCTCCAATGCAGTGCCAGCTTGCGCACCATGGCCATGACTACGGAATGACTGGTGGCTCCCCCGATGTCGGCGCGGTTGACCGGGTCAGCCATACAATATACGTAGCTGTTTGCGCCACCCGGGCCAAATGGGCTGTGATCGTCGGAGTTTGCCCATCGCATCAGCCCGGGCAGGTACGCCCGGTAGCCGTTACCTGCCAAGTATCCTTCGAACCCTCGTTCAAGTGCCATCTCGGCGAAAGCTAGGGTTTTAGGCCGGGTGCAACCAAGATTGCCGAATGGCATGTAGTTGAACCTGGCAGGTGGGTTTTCCAAGAGGCGAGTCTTTAAAGCGTCGCATGCGCAAAGTGTAGAGCTTGTTGGCAAGTTCATAGATGACTCCAGCCCAGTTTGACCCGGTAGCTATAGAGGGTAGTGATTCGAATATGAGGGGTTTGGTCTGGCAAAGTAACTGATAAGGTCTACAGGTCACCGGAAGCTATGGGGCGAGTGCCGGGGGGCCACAAGTCGCATTGACGCCCTGCCTGCCTCAGGTTTACATGGGGTCACATAAGAACGACTGATCCGAGAGCCTCGCCATGGCATTGGACGCTTCCCCTTTCGCCGCACCCACGGCCGCGGCCCGGCAAGCCCGGCTGTTGGCCTTGACCTCGTTGGCCTTGCTGGCGTTCGCCGGTAATTCCTTGCTCTGCCGGCTCGCCCTGAAGGCCACCGCACTTGACCCGTTGAGCTTTACGGCCCTGCGTTTGGTGAGCGGCGCCGCCATGCTCGTGTTGCTGTTGCGCTTGCGGGCGCCTCGAACCCCGGTGGCGGGGAGCCTGGCTGGGGCGGTTGCCTTGTTCCTGTATGCGCTGTGCTTTTCCCTGGCGTATGTGCAGGTCGAAGCAGGCGCGGGCGCGTTGCTACTGTTCGGTGCGGTGCAGTTGACGATGCTGCTGTTCGGCCTGGCGAAAGGGGAGCGCTTGAGCGGGAAAAGCAGCGCCGGGTTGCTGTTGGCGACCGCCGGCCTGCTTGCCTTGCTGCTGCCCGGAACGGATGCCCCCCCCTCTGCTGGCCTGTGCGCTGATGGCACTGGCCGGTGTCGCCTGGGGTGTGTACAGCCTGTTGGGCAAGGGCACCCAGGACCCGCTGGCAGCCACCACCGGCAACTTTCTACGCGCCTTGCCCATGGGGCTGCTGGTGTGCCTGCCATGGCTGGCGACGTTGCGCTGGGATGGCCGGGGTGCCGTGTATGCCGTACTCTCCGGCGCGCTCGCTTCCGGCGTGGGCTATGCGCTGTGGTACAGCGTGCTGCCGCGGTTGCCGGCCTTCAAGGCCGCCAGCGTGCAGTTGAGCGTGCCAGTGCTGGCATCGCTGGCGGGTGTGCTGTTTCTGGGGGAGGCCCTGAGCCTGCGATTGGTGCTGTGTGCCACGGCCGTATTGGGGGGCTTGGCTCTGATATTGTGCGCGCGCCGCCAAGCCCCTTGAAGCTTCTTGCGTAAAGCTCGAAACTGCGAACTCCCGCCCCTTGCCACAAGGCTCGTGTTCCATGTTCGGCATCATCGATTTCCCGATCTTCCTGCTCGCTGTGTTCATTCTGAACGTGACGCCCGGCCCCGACATCGCCTACGTCGCTGGCCAGAGCGTGATGCACGGCCGCCGCGCCGGGTTGATGTCGGCGCTGGGCGTGTCGCTGGGCGGTTGCACCCACACAGTGTTCTGTGCCCTGGGCCTGACCGCGCTGCTGGCGGCCTCGCCCTCGGCCTTCATGATCATCAAGACCCTGGGCGGGCTCTACCTGGTTTACCTGGGCGTGCGCACCTTGCTGGCCGCGCGCAAGCCGCAGGTCGAGGGCAGGGTGGAGGTGCCCCGGCTCAGTCATCGAACCCTGCTGTTGCGCGGCTTCATCACCAACGTGACCAACCCGAAGGTGCTGCTGTTTTACGTGGCGTTTTTCCCTCAGTTCGTCGATGCCACCAGCCTGCACAAGACGTCCGCCTTCCTGCTGCTGGGGCTGGTGTTTGTCAGCAGTGGGCTGATGGTCGATGCCCTGGTGGCCTTGCTGGCGGCGCAGGCGCGCGGTGCGGTGAGTGCCCGGCCGCGGGTGCGGCAGTGGATCGATGGCTTGATCGGCACGGCGTTCGTCGGCTTGGGAGTGCGGTTGATGCTGGTGCGCCGCTGAGCCTTCAGGCAGCCTTATGCAAGGCTGCCTTGCTTCACCGCTGCCAGATACGTCCCCATCGGCGGGTTGTTGCTGAAGTACCCATTGATCCCGCCAAAGATCGCCGTGGCCACCTTCTGCCGGTGCCGGGTATCCATCAACCGCATGCAGTCGCGGCTATTGGAGATGAACCCGGTTTCGACCAGGATCGACGGGATGTCGGGGGACTTCAGCACGGCGAAGGCCGCCTGCTCGACACGCCCGGCCCCGTGCACGCCACTGACGTTACCCACGTTTTCCAGCACATTGCCGCCCAGGCTGAGGCTGCTGGAGATCGTCGCATTCATCGACATGTCGAGAATCACGTTGGCCAGCATTGGGTCTTTGTCACTGATGTTGAGCAGCTGCCGAGCGCCCAACAGGTCGGAGGCGTTTTCCTGATCGGCCATCCAGCGGGCCAGGGTCGAGGTGGCGCCATGCTCCGAGAGGGCAAACACCGAAGCGCCCTTGGCGGTGCGATTGGGCGCGGCGTCGGCGTGCACCGAGACGAACATGTCGGCGTTGTACTTGCGGGCGACTTCCACACGTTTGCGCAAAGGCACGAAGAAATCGTCGTTACGCACCAGCCGCGCCTGATAGCCTTTGGTCTGGTTGATCTTTTTGGCAAGCATCTGGGCGATGGCCAGGGCAACGTGTTTTTCCTTTTGCCCACCCGCACCGATGGCGCCCGGGTCCTTGCCGCCGTGGCCGGCATCCACCACCACCACGATGTCACGGTGTACACCGCCTGGGCGTGGCGCTGGCGCGGCCTTGGCCTGTATGGCCTGGGCTGGCGCGGGTTCAGGCTCCAAGGCCTTGGCCGGCTTATTGCTGGCCAGGATCGGCCCGCCACGTTGCAGGTCGAGCACCAGGCGGTCGCCCTTGCCTTCACCGGGGCCCAGGGTGAACGCGGTGGTTTTCACCGGCTGATCGAATTCGAACACCAGGCGTGTGTCGCCATTGGGGCGCAGGCTGCTGCGCACTGCCTTGATCGGGCCCTGGCTTAGGCTGGCGGGCGTCGCGCCGGGCGCTAGCCGGGTGCCGCGCAGGTCGAGAATCAGCCGGGGTGGGGCATCGAGCTCGAAGGTCTGGTATTTCACCGGGCCGGAAAGGTCCAGCACCAGGCGCGAAGTGTCGCCGTGGCCCCAGGCACGGGCAGCCAGCACTGTCTGGCCGGCGGCGCGCGCGATGGCGGGTAGCGGTAGCGTCATGCCTGCCAGGAGCAGGGTCAGGATCTGACGTCTGTGCATGGTAGGTTCCTGCAATGATTGCTCATGAATGTTCTGAACGTTATAGAGTAACGGGCTGATTTTGGTATGAATTTACTCTCCCTTTACAGTTCTCCGATAATGAAGAAAACTTTTGGTTCGCGATTGCGACTAAATTGACATCATTTTCAGCCGCCAAGCCGCCCCATGGACCGTTACCACACCCGCGAATGGGAACCCCACGAGCGGCCGACACTGCCCGGCTCGCCCTCAACGCCGCTGCATCGTCCACGCAGGCGCCTGGCCTTTGGCCTCGTCGGTTTGCTGGTGGGCATCACGGGCGGGCTGGGCAATGCGCTGGTCACGGCAAACCTTGTTTACCTGCAGGGTGCATTGGGCGCCACCACCGCTGAGATGGCCTGGCTGCCGGCGGCCTATGTGATGACCAACGTGACCATGAACCTGCTGCTGGTGAAGTTTCGCCAGCAGTTTGGCCTGCGTGCATTCACTGAAGTGTTCCTGGGGTTGTATGCCCTGGTCACTTTCGCTCATTTGTTCGTTAACGACCTGGGCTCGGCCATCGCGGTGCGTGCCGCCCACGGCATGGTGGGGGCGGCGCTCAGCTCGCTAGGCCTGTACTACATGATCCAGGCGTTCCCTACCAAATGGCGGCTCAAGGCGCTGGTGCTGGGGCTGGGCACGGCGCAGTTGGCGCTGCCGCTGGCTCGGCTGTTTTCCGAAGACCTGTTGCAGATGGGTGAGTGGCGGGGGCTGTACCTGTTCGAACTTGGCCTGTGCCTGGTGGCGCTTGGTGCGGTACTGTGGCTCAAGCTCCCGCCGGGGGACCGCTTCCATACATTCGAGCCGCTGGACTTCCTCACCTTCGCCTTGTTAGCCCCAGGGGTCGGCCTGCTGGTGGCGGTGCTGTCGCTGGGGCGCATCGACTGGTGGCTTGAGGCGCCGTGGATCGGCTACGCCCTGGCCGGCAGCTGCATCTTGATACTGGCTGGCTTGTGCATCGAGCACAACCGCATGAACCCGCTGTTGATGACGCGCTGGCTGGGCAGTGGGCCTATCCTGCGCCTGGGACTGTGTGTGGTGTTGATCCGTATCGTGACCTCTGAGCAGTCCACCGGGGCCGTGGGCTTTCTGCAATACCTGAACCTGGGCAGCGAACAGCTGTTCAGCCTGTATGCGGTGATGCTCGTGGGCAGCCTGGCAGGGCTGGCTTTGAGCGCATTGACGATTCACCCTGAGCACCTGTTCAAGCCGCTGCTGATTTCCCTGGCGATGATGGCCTGTGGTGCGGCCATGGACACATTCTCCAGCAACCTTACGCGCCCGGCGCAGATGTACCTGTCGCAATTCCTGTTGGCGTTCGGCTCTACGTTTTTCCTGGGGCCTACCATGGTGCTGGGGGTGCGCAATGTGATCAGCAACCCGCGTAACCTGGTCAGTTTTTCGGTGTTGTTCGGCATCGCCCAGAACCTGGGCGGGCTGGTGGGGGCGGCGTTGCTGGGCACCTGGCAGATCGTGCGCGAAAAGTATCACTCCAGCCTGCTCACCGATCGGCTGCCATTGTATGACCCGCTGGTCGCCGCTCGGGTGCAGAGCGGGGCGGCGAGCTACGCCAGTGCCCTGCCGGGCAGCGCCGAACGCAACGCTCAGGGCCTGCGCGCGCTGGCCAGTGCTACCACCCGCGAAGCCAACATCCTGGCCTACAACGACACCTTCATGCTGATTGCCATCATCGCCGTGCTGACCCTGATCTGGATCTCGCTACGCGTGCTCTGGCTGCGCAGCACCACCCGCACGCCTGCCGCAGGTTCCACGCCCTCATGACAGACCAACCGCAGAACACCACCACCACAGCAGTGGCGGCCACTCCCGATGGGCAAACCCCGCCGCAGCAACCCGCTGCCCAGCCCCGGTCTCGCCGTGCGCGGCTGTGGTCGGCGGTGCTGTTCGGTGCTGTGGCGTTGGCTGGCGTGTTGATCGTGCTCTATGCCTGGCAACTGCCGCCGTTCACCAGTGCCATCGAAAGCACCGAGAACGCTCAGGTCAAAGGCCAGGTCACGGTGATAAGCCCGCAGCTATCGGGCTACGTGTTCGAGGTGGCGGTGCATGATTTCCAGTTCGTCAGGCAGGGGGAGCTGCTGGTGCGCCTGGACGACCGCATCTATCAGCAACGGCTGGAGCAGGCCCTTGCTCAACTGGCGACCCAACAGGCAGCGCTGGCGAACAATCAGCAGCAGGAGCGCAGCGCCCAGGCCACTATCGCCCAACGCCAGGCCGGCATCGGCGACAGCCAGGCGCAAGCGCAGAAGGCGGCTGCGGACCTGCGCCGCAATCAGGCGCTGATCACCGATGGTTCTATCGCCCAGCGCGACCTGGACGTGACCCGGGCCGCCAATGCCCAAGCCCGGGCCGCGGTAGAGCAGGCAAAGGCCGCGTTGGAAATCGCACGCCAGGATTTGCGCAGCGTTGTAGTCAACCGCCAGTCATTGAAGGCGGCCGTGGCCAATGCAGAGGCGGCAGTGCAACTGGCACGTATCGATCTGGCCAACACTCGCATCACCGCGCCGCGTGATGGGCAACTGGGGCAGATCGGCGTGAAGCTGGGTGCATGGGTCAATTCCGGCGCACAGTTGATGGCGCTGGTACCCAATACTCTGTGGGTGATCGCCAACATGAAGGAAACCCAAATGGCCGACCTGCGAATTGGCCAACCGGTGCGCTTCACGGTCGATGCCCTTGACCACGCGGCACTGACTGGCAAGGTCGAGCAGGTTTCACCTGCCACCGGTTCTGAATTCGCATTGCTGCAGTCTGACAATGCCACCGGCAATTTCGTCAAGATCGCTCAGCGCATCCCGGTGCGGATCAGCATCGACCCTGACCAGCGCCTGGTTGAGCGCCTGCGCCCGGGGATGTCGGTGGTGGTGAGTGTGAATACCGCCGATCACTGAGGTGGCGCGCCGGCAGGTTACAGCCTTGAACGGCTTGGCCCGGCGAGATCTCGGGTTTCTCGAAACCTGCGCACGTGTTCGATCAGCGCACGCAGCTTGGCCGGCATATTGTGGCGGCTGGGGTAGTACAGGTAAAACCCGGGAAACGGCGGTAGATACTCCTGCAATACCGCCTCCAGCTCCCCGCTGCGCAGCCAGGGCGCGAAGGTGGCCTCGATGCCAAAGGTGATCCCGCCGCCAGCCAGCGCCGTACGCAGCATCAGCCACATGTCGTTGGTAGTGATCTGCGGCTCTACCGCGACAGCGAACGCCTGGCCTTGCTCGCTGAATTCCCATCGCCATGGGGCGGTGTCTGGGCTTGGGCGCCAACCGATGCAGCGGTGGTTCACCAGCTCGCGTGGGTGCCCGGGCCGCCCATGGCGGGCCAGATAGGCAGGCGTCGCCACCGCCGCCTCGCGCTGCGGCCCGGTCAACGGCACCGCAACCATGTCCTGTTCGATGACCTCTCCCAGGCGCACCCCGGCATCGAAGCCGCGCTCGACGATGTCGAATACCTCATCGGTCACGGTCACGTCCAAGGTGATGCGCGGATACGCCTCGGCGAAGCTGGCAACAAGTTGGCCCTCCAGGAAGTCTTCGGCAATCGAAGTGACCGCCAGGCGCAGCAGGCCTTGCGGGGGGCCATGGTCGGCAGCATCGTCCAAGGCGCCGGCCAGGGCCGCCAGGGGTTCGCGGATTTGACGCAGCAGGCGCTCGCCCGCTTCGCTGGGCCGCACGTTGCGCGTGGAGCGCAGCAGTAGCGCCACACCCAGAGAGTCTTCAAGCCGCCGCACGCTCTGGCTTACAGCCGAGCGGGTGACGCCCAGTTGATCGGCAGCCGCTCGAAAGCTACCAAGTTGGGCCACGCGTTCGAATACGCTCAACAGATTGAAATCAGCAGGCATTGGTAACTCTGGCTAACGGCGGTGTTAAGTATTGAGGGGCTTATCTGGACAATGTTCCGGGCTTAGGCTGGCGCCAATCCTGTCCAACCGGAGCAAGTCCATGAAAAAGGTTGTTTTGATTACAGGCGCATCCAGCGGTATCGGCGAGGGTATTGCGTGCGAGCTGGCCGCAGCCGGCGCTACGCTCTGGCTAGGTGCACGCCGTGCTGACCGGCTCAGCGCCCTGGCTGAACGGCTCAGGGGAGAGGGCGCGCAAGTGCACTGGCGGGAGCTGGACGTGACCGACGCCGAAGCTGTAAAAGCGTTCGCCGCGCAGGCTCGGCAGGAATCAGGGCGTGTGGACGTGATCGTCAACAATGCAGGTGTGATGCCGCTCTCGCCCCTGGCTTCGCTCAAGACGGACGAGTGGGAGCGCATGATCGATGTGAACATCAAGGGTGTGCTCAACGGCATCGCCGCCACGTTGCCAGGCTTCATCGAACAGGGCAGTGGCCAGGTGATCAACATCGCTTCGGTAGGTGCGCTCAGCGTGGTGCCCACGGCTGCAGTGTACTGCGCTACCAAGTACGCAGTGCGGGCGATCTCCGATGGCCTGCGCCAGGAACACCGTGACATACGTGTAACTTGCGTGCACCCGGGTGTGGTGCAAAGCGAGCTGGCCGACAGCATTACCGATGCGAGCGCACGTGAAGCGATGCAAAGCTACCGTGCCGTAGCCTTGCAACCCGACGCGATCGGCCGAGCAGTGCGTTTTGCTATCGAACAGCCTGAGGGGGTGGACCTGAACGAGATCGTCATCCGGCCCACCCAGACTGTGCAATAAAGCGCGCTTAGCGCTTGAGTTTGATCACGTCACCGGAAACGGTGGTGGTGTAGCCGGTCAGCACCCAGGCCCAGAACCATTTTTCCTGAACCTGGGTGTTGATCAAGGCATCGCCGCCGCGTGCCTGGATGGCCGCGCTCTGCGCACGCACGAAACGGGTGTTCTGTTGAATCGGGATCACCCCGAACAACAGCAGGCCGGTGGCCTTGGCTTCGCTGTGGCCAACCACGGTGTACTGGCTGCTGTCGTAGTGAGGGGATTGCATCGGGGTGCTGGTGCAGCCTGCGAGGGCCAACAGTGCTGCTGCGGCGGCGGCTTTGAGGGTACGGGTCACGATACTGCTACTCCATGTGAAGCCCCGGGTCCATTCCGGGGGCGGCGCACTTTAGCGGATCTGTAGGATTTTCGACACAGCGATCGCACTGGACAGCCGAAGGCAGGCTTACTATTATGCGTTTCATATATGTTTCGTATAAAAGGTGAGGCTGCCCATGGGCATCGTCAAGATCTCTGATTCGTTGCACGAAAACCTGCGCATCGCCAGCACGGCGCTGTCGCGCTCCATCAATGCCCAAACCGAGCACTGGCTACGGGTGGGGATGCTCTCGGAGCTATACCCCGACCTTAATCACCAGGACATCTGCCGCCTGTTGATCAGCCTGGAAGCCAAAGGCGAGCTGGCGCTGAGCGAGTTGGTCGGCCAGTGGCAGTCGCCGCGCCAGGCGGTGGCCCGATGAAAAACATTCCCTTGCGTTCGGCCGCAGAAATCGCTTCGGCCAAGGAAGCGGGCATGCGCACGGCCGAGGTATTGGCCATGATCCAGGAGCACGTGCAGCCGGGCGTGAGCCTTGATGAGCTCGACCAGCGCTGCAATGAATACATCGTCAAAAAACTCAAGTGCATACCGGCCAACGTGGGTTACCACGGCTTTCCGAAAACCGTCTGCGCTTCGGTCAACGAAGTGGTGTGCCATGGTATTCCGAGCCCGCGCCTGCTTGAAGACGGCGACATCCTCAACCTCGACGTCGCGCTGATTCACAACGGTTGGTACGGCGACACCAGCCGCATGTACCTGGTGGGCAACCCGTCGGCGAAGGCGCGTAAATTGGTGGATACCACCTTCGAAGCGATGTGGGCCGGCATCGAAGCGGTACGCCCCGGCGCCACCCTCGGCGACATTGGCCATGCCATCCAGAGCGTGGCCCAGCGCGACGGTTTCAGCATTGTGCGTGAGTACTGCGGGCATGGCATTGGCCAGGTCTACCATGGCGACCCCCAGGTGCTGCATTTCGGCAAAGCCGGGTTCGGCATGCGCCTGAAGGAAGGCATGATCTTCACCATCGAGCCCATGCTCAATGCCGGCAAGCATGGCACCCGTACCCTTGACGACGGCTGGACCGTGGTCACCCAGGACCGTTCGCTGTCGGCGCAGTGGGAACACATGGTCGCGGTCACCGCCCACGGCTTCGAAGTGCTCACGCCGTGGCCGGATGCCTGAGCCGCCTGGTCAGTCTGCCTGCAGCCGCGCCAGGGTGGCTGGGGCCATGCTGCCGGCCCGGCTGACCACGGCATAGTTGAAACCCGCCCCTGACCAGTAGTCGGCCTGCAACTCGCCGTCCTGGCGGCTGCCACGCCCGAGCATCTTGTGTTTGGGCCCGGGCGGGCGAATGTAGAAACTCACTTTTTCGCCGTCCGCGCCCTCATACAGCACCATCGCGGCGGCGCCTTGTTCAGTGTTGAGCAGGCGCGCCGCGACAGGGCGCAGGCCGGCGGTGTCCAGGTTCGGCAGGCGCTGGGCACGGGCGAAACGCTGGTCGAGCCACTGCTGCAGGGTTTGCCGGTCTTCAGCCGTCATGTCGGCAGGCATCATGCCTTGCTGGGCAAACAGCCGGTAAGCTTCCAACGCATCCCCCATGGGGGCGGGCGTAGGCGTTTGCATTGCCCGGCCATGCCAACCTGCCAGTGCGCCGATCCCCAAGGCCAGTACCAGGCTGGCCGCACGCGCCAGGTGGCGATGGCGGCGTTGGCGTATGCGCTGGCGCAGTGTGGCTGGGTCCAGCGCCGGGTTGGCCGGCAGCGCCAAAGCCCCACCCAGGCTGGCCCGCAGATGTTGGGCGTCGTCTCTCCAGGCCTGCACGCGGCGGGCTACCTCAGGATGCTGCGCCAACCAGGCATCCATTGCCTGGCGGTCGGCGTCGCTCAAGCGGCCATCGACCCAGGCATGCAGGGCTTGTTCGGAAGGGGGCAGGGTAATCATTTCAACCTCCGCAGGCGTGGCCCGTTGATTTCGCCCTCACTCAACTGGCGCAGGGCCTGGCGGGCCCTTGATAAACGTGACATCACCGTGCCCATGGGCACTTGAAGCATTTCTGCGACCTCTTTGTAACTCAGCCCCTCGACCGAAACCGCCAGCAGCAAAGCTCGCTGTTCGGCTGGCAATTGTTCGAAAGCACCCAGGCTGTGCTGGGCCAGCACGCTGCGCTCGGTGGAGGGCGCCCGTTCTTCATCGCTGCCACGGCCAAACAGCTCCAGCAGGCGTGCGTAACGCCGGGCGCTACGGTGGTTGTCGACGAATCGACGGTAGAGGATGGAAAACAGCCAGGCGCGCAGGTCGCCATCGGCACGCTTGCCGGCCAGATGAGTGAGCGCGCGCTCCAGGCTCGCCTGTACCAGGTCGTCAGCGGCACTGGGGTCGCGGGTCAGCGACAGCGCAAAGCGTCGCAGCCGTGGCAACAGGTCACGCAGTTGCTCATCGAAATCGTTCATGGCCGGGGCCTGTTGGGTGTCCAGATGCGGTAGACGTTCAAGCCGAGGGATTATTCCCTTGGCCGGTATTTGATTTGCACTGCGGAATAAACCTCGGCGCCCGTGCGTCCTCCCAGAAATGCGCAGCCAATCGATGAGGAATACGCCGTGACCGATGAACCCGTAGCCCTGAGCCCGCTGGCCAAAGCCTTCAGGCTGGGCCTGATCGCTTTGCCGGTGATCGCGCTGGGCGCAGGCCTTGCCTGGGCCCGTGACCTGTTCGATCCTACCCGCCTGACGCCTGCGCGCCTCGTCGATACCCTCGAAGGTGGCAAAGCACACCCAGGTTACCGGCGCAATCATGCCAAAGGCGTGTGCGTGACCGGCTGGTTCGAAAGCAACGGGCAGTTGCAGCAGGCCTCGCGCGCCGCACTGTTCGCACCGGGGCGCACGCCGGTGGTGGGCCGTTTTGCGCTGCCCGGCCCCAACCCTTACGCCCCCGACAGCAGTGTGCCGATCCGTAGCCTGGCGTTGCGCTTCACTCAACCTGACGGCCAGCAATGGCGCACCGGCATGAACAGCATGCCGGTGTTCGCCGTGGGTACGCCCGAGGCGTTCTTGCAGATGCTGCAAGCCAGTGCGCCGCTGCCCGATACAGGCAAGCCCGACCCCGCCAAGCTGCAGGCTTTTTTTGCCAACCACCCGGAGACTGCGCCGTTCCGGGCCTGGGTCAAGACCGCCAAGCCTTCCCCCAGCTATGCCAGCGAGCGCTACGAGGGCTTGAATGCCTTCTACCTGATCGATGCCCAAGGCACGCGCCAGGCTGTACGTTGGCGGGTGCTGCCGCAGGCAAGCGATGCCGGCCAGCCAGCCGGGCAGGGCGCCGATTACCTGGCCGCGGACCTGAAACAGCGCTTGGCCCAGGGCCCGCTGCGCTGGACCTTGCAGATGAGTTTCGCCGGCCCCGGTGATGTGATCGACGATGCCAGCAAGCCATGGCCGGCAGATCGGCCCACGGTAGACGCTGGCACCCTTGTGCTTGACCGTGCGCTGGACCAGAACGACGGCCCCTGCCGTGATGTGAACTACGACCCCACTGTCTTGCCCGAAGGCATCGAAGCCTCCGCCGACCCGCTGCTGGCGGCTCGCTCGGCTGCCTATGCCGCTTCGTACCGCCGCCGCGCCGGTGAAACCGCTGCCCTGCAGGAGAAACAGCCATGAAACAGGCCCCCGAGCATTTCGCCCCCCTGGCGCGCTGGCTGCACTGGGTAATGGCCGTATTGTTGCTGGCGATGCTGTTCATCGGCGCCGGCATGGTGACCAGTGTTTCCGAGCGCCACCAGTGGCTGATTCATTTGCACAAGCCGTTGGGTATCGCACTGCTGGCTTTGGCAGTGCTGCGCGTGGCGGTACGGCTGGGGACGCGCCAACCGCCATTGCCGGCTGACCTGCCCAAGCCCCAGGCGCTGGCCGCCAAGGCCTCCCACCTGCTGCTCTATGGCTTGATGGTGGCCTTGCCGCTGATTGGCTGGGCGATGATCAGCGCCGCTGGCGACCCAGTCACCCTCGCCCCGGGCGTGCAACTGCCGCCGCTTCTGGGTGCCGATGCGCCAACCTTTGCCCTGTTGCGCACTGCCCATGGCTACTTGGCGTATCTGCTGTTTCTGACGGTGCTGGTGCACTTGGCCGCAGCGCTCTACCACGGGCTGATCCGCCGTGATGGCGTGCTGCGCTCAATGGTGCGCGGGCGCTAAGCCGCCATCGGTCAGCCGCGTGCCAGGCGCGGGAGTGCACGGCTTGTGAGGGGCGTGGCAGGGGCGTAAAATTGCTCCTTCACGCCGTAGCCTTACTTAAAACATCCATAAAAACCCGCGTGCCGTTCACCGCAGGCTCAGGCCTGGGGCGCGGCGGCTGGGGGCTTTTCGGGCGCCGTGCCACCGTCTGGAAGGAAGCCCTCCTGCATGCAAACACCCTCCACCCAAGCGCCTGCGGGCAGCTGGCTATGTGTCGTCGCACTTGCGCTGGCGGCGTTCATCTTCAACACCACCGAATTCGTCCCGGTCGGGCTGCTCAGCAGCATCGGCGCAAGCTTTGCCATGACTCCGGCCCAAGTGGGCTTGATGCTCACGGTGTATGCCTGGATCGTTACCTTGGCCTCGCTGCCGTTGATGCTGATGACGCGCAACATCGAGCGCCGCGGCTTGCTGCTGGGGGTGTTTGCTTTGTTCATCGTAAGCCATGTGCTTTCGACCCTTGCCTGGAGCTTTTCGGTGCTGCTGTTCAGCCGGCTGGGCATCGCACTGGCGCATGCTGTGTTCTGGTCGATCACCGCGTCGCTTGCCGTGCGCATGGCCCCGCCAGGCAAATCGGTGCAGGCACTGGGCCTGCTGGCGACCGGCACGGCCCTGGCCATGGTGTTGGGCATCCCACTGGGGCGTATCGTGGGCCAGGCGCTAGGGTGGCGCATGACATTTCTCAGCATCGCCGTGGCTGCCGCGCTGGTAATGGCCTGGCTGGGCTGGGGCCTGCCGCGCTTGCCCAGCCAGAACTCCGGTTCGCTGCGCAGCCTGCCGTTGATTCTCAAGCGCCCGGCGCTGGCCATCAGCTATGGGCTTACCGCGCTGGTTGTGACTGCACAGTTCACCGCCTACAGCTATATAGAACCGTTCGTTGCCAACGTCGCGCACCTCGATGGCAGCACTACCACCGTACTGCTGTTGTTGTTCGGCGGCGCTGGGCTGATCGGGTCGCTGGTGTTCAGCCGCTACAACGATCGATACCCACAGGGCCTGCTGATCGCCGCCATCGGCACCCTGGCACTGTGCCTGGCGCTGCTGTTGCCGCTGGCCGGCAGCGCACGATGGCTGGGTGCGCTGTGTGTGCTGTGGGGTATGGCGATCATGTGCTTTGGCCTGGTGATGCAAGCCCGCGTGCTGGCCTTGGCGCCCGATGCCACGGACGTCGCCATGGCGCTGCATTCGGGGATCTACAACGTGGGCATAGGCGGCGGGGCGCTGCTGGGTAGCGTGGTCAGCCTGCAAGTCGGCGTGGCCAGTATCGGCCTGGTGGGCGGCCTGCTGGCGTTCGCCGGGCTGGGGGTATGCGTTGCGATGGCGGTGCGATTCGGGGAGGGGGTGTACCGGCCGGCAGGGCAGGGTGGTACCTGACAAAGCTACCAGTAGAGCCCCGCCGGCCGTTAGCCTAGCCTAGGTTAAGCACTACCTTCATTATCCGGGCGGCAATGCCGCAGGTGGTCACGATGAGTGTGCTACTGGGAACCGACAGCCAGATGTCCTGTTGCGCAAGGCTTGAGCGCCACACAGTGGAGCGGATTTCGTACGCCAGCTTCGGCTACTCGCCGGCACTGGCCCGATATCGCAGCGTGTGGGGGTCATTGATCAGCGAGCAAAGCCCCGGCCTTTACCTTCCAGGCAATGGGCGTCGGGCTTATTGCTCCTGGATGTTGCAACGATTCGCGATGTCTGATGCCCTCAGCCCTTTCGCACGGGGAGGGCTCAATGCGTATGCCTGGTGCCTGGGGGATCCGATCAACCGTGTCGACCCTGATGGAACCTTTTCGTTAACCCATCTGCTCCGCGTCGTTTCAACGTTCATCAAGCTTCTGAAGAAACCCAGGCACTTCACGGACCGCCTGGGCAATTTCAGCACCCTGACGGGGACGGTAGGGGGGGCGATGCATACCTACGGGCACCCTGTGGGGCCGGCCCTGATGAAGATATCAGTAGCGATACGGGGTGCGTTGATGATGTATCAACACGCAGGTACGATTGCCAATGCAATCAGACATCCCGTGGAGACGGTTCGATTGGCAGGGCGCAATGCCGTGTCGGTATTGTGGAACTCCATTCCCTATCCTTTCGAAGAATGGCGTGGCTCAAGGACGCACAGCGCCATCGACGTTGTATGACTGGGCAGGCCAAAGCTACCCTGCGCATTGCCCAGCGGCATTGGGGCGATCATCAAGTGCCCAATCGCGCCTCTTTCGACGGCGGATAGCCAAAATAGGCCGTGTAGCGCTTGCTGAAATGGCTCGCCGAGACGAACCCGCAGGCAATGGCCACATCGAGAATCGACAACTCCGAATGCTGAAGCAGTCGCCGACCCTCGGTGATTCGCAACTCCAGGTAGTGCCGCTGGGGTGTAGTGCCCAGTTGCTCCTTGAACAGGCGCTCGATCTGGCGGCGTGAGCGGCCCACATAGTCGGCCAGTTGGTCCAGCTCCAGCGGCTCTTCGAGGTTGGCGTCCATCAGGTTGACCACTTCGCGCAGCGGCGCGGTCATTTTCACGTTGAGCGTGGGGTTGACTCGCCGGTAGCGTGAAGCTTCGAAGGCCAGGATGTCCTCGATGCCTTCGACCAGGGCCCGCCCATGCAGCAGGCCGATCCATTCCAGGGTGAGGTAGAACGCGCCGCTGGGGCTGGCGGCGGTGAGGCGGTCGCGGTCGATCACGTAGCTTTCGCTGGTTACGTTGCTGGCCTTGGCGATTTCCGCCAGGGCAGCGCGATGCTCGGGGTGTACGGTGCAGCGGTAGCCGCCAAGCAAGCCGGCCTGGCCCAGGAACCAGGCGCCGTTCCACAGGCCGGCCAGGTCAAGCCCGTGGCGAGCAGCGGCCTGCAGCAGGTGCGCCAGCTCCTGGCTGGGGCGCAGCGGCGTACGCAGGCCCCCGCACACCACCAACAGGTCGAGCTGCTCCAGGTCCATCGCCGCCAAGGCTGCATCCGGGCGGATCACCAGCCCCAGGTCGCTGGCCACTTCCTCGCCGCTGAGGCTGAAGGTGCAGGTGCTGAAAGCCTTGGCCTTGAGCAGGTTGGCAGTGACCAGGGTGTCCAGTGCCTGGGTGAAGGCTGGCAAGGAAAAGTGCTCAAGCAGAATGAACCCCGCGCGGGCCTGGCTGGGTGGCTGTTTTTGTTGTTCGCCCAGGTAGCGCAGGTTCTTGCCTTGCATCCCGGTGCTGAATTGCCTGCGTTCGACCAATCTGCGCCTCGAAGAAGGGCTGGAGTTGGCGGCATTCTAGGGGCGGGGCATGGGGCGCAGCCATAGGCGGCCAGGCCGATGGCGCAAAACGCAATGGCGATGCCGCTTGCCGAATAGTACTGGTCATTCATACAGCTATCGGTTAAAAAGGCGGCTTCGATCCTTTCACTGCCCGGGGGCTGGCATGAGCTTGAATGTGGTCAGCCTCGACGGGCTGCTCGACCAACGTCGCGTATGGCGCGCCGGCCAGGCATCAGGGCCACGGGAGGGAGGCCAGCCTACTGGCCATGTGGCGCTCGATAGCTGCCTGCCCAGCGGCGGCTGGCCACCAGGGGCACTGTCGGAAATTCTACTGCCAGCCCCTGGCTGTGGCGAGCTGCAGCTGCTCTGGCCGAGCCTGGCGCGCCTTACCCAGGCTGGCGAAAAGGTAGTGTTGGTAGCCCCGCCCTGGGTGCCGTACCCACAGGCCTGGCAGGCGGCAGGGGTGGTGCTGGAGCAGCTGGCCTGGGTGCGGGCGCCGGCGTCGCAAGTGCTGTGGGCGGCCGAGCAGTGCTTGCGCTCGGGCAGTTGCGGCGCCGTCTTGTGCTGGCCAACCCAGGCCGATGATCGCACCTTGCGCCGCCTGCAAGTGGCTGCCGAGGCAGGCCAGGCCCTGGCCTTCGCCCTGCGTGGGTTGTCGGCGGCACATAACCCTTCACCGGCGGCCTTGCGCCTGGCCATCGAGTTGCGGCCGCCGCGCTGGCGGGTGCTCAAGTGCCGAGGCGGCCAGGTGCCGGCTCAACCCATCGCCTGGCGAGGGTAGGGCGTGCTCTGGGCCTGTATCTTGCTGCCGCAGCTCGCCCTCGATGGCGTGCTGCGCGGCCATGCCGAACCCGATCAACCCCTGGTGCTGCTAGGCGGGCCGAGCCAGCGGCGCGTGCTCAAGGCGGCCAACCGGGCAGCGCGTGGCCTGGGCCTGCGTGCCGGGCAGCCGCTGAGCACCGCCCAGGCGCTGGCCCAGGGGTTCGAGACGGCTGACTACCCCAGCGCCCGCTTGGCCGAATGGGAGCAGTTGCTGGCCGCCTGGGCCTATGGTTACAGCGGGCAAGTCAGCTTGCACTATCCACGGGCCTTGTTGCTGGAAGTGGGCTCGAGCCTGGGCCTGTTCGGGCCCTGGCCGGTGTTCGAGGCACGGTTGCGCGAAGGGCTGAACGAGCTGGGGTTCAGCCATCGGATTGCGCTGGCACCCAACCCGGTGGCAGCCCGCGTGCTGGCCGGAGCATGCGACGGCGCAGCGGTGCACTGCGCACCAGCGCTGCTCGATCACCTCGAACCTCTCGCGGTGGATCGCGTGGGCCTGGCCCCTGAGCAGGCCCAATTGTGCCAGCGCATGGGCCTTCGCCGCCTGGGCCAGGTGCTGGCCTTGCCACGCGATGCCCTGGCGCGGCGCTTTCCTCGCGACTTGCTGCTGCAACTCGACCGTTTGCGGGGCCTTGCACCCTTGCCGCTGGCGTTCTATCAGCCACCGGAGCGGTTCCGGGGGCGTATCGAGTTCAATTTCGACGTTGAAAAC
Organism: Pseudomonas sp. URIL14HWK12:I12; assembly: GCF_003097135.1. Lineage (GTDB taxonomy): Bacteria > Pseudomonadota > Gammaproteobacteria > Pseudomonadales > Pseudomonadaceae > Aquipseudomonas. Next base: position 737,522 of record NZ_QEQL01000001.1, on the reverse strand, counting down.
ACAGCATCCCTGGTGTTTCCGCTGCGCCGGCTGATCGATGACCTGGGCGCCTTTCTGGTCGCTCGTGACGGCGGCGTGCAACGCTTCGTGCTGCGCCTCGAACACGCCGAGGGGGCCCCCACCAAGGTGCCGGTTGGGTTGCTGGCTCCTGAGCGCGCCCCGCTGCGCCTTCTAGAGCTGGCCCGTGGCCGCCTTGAGCCGGTGCAGGTGGCTCGGCCGGTGAAGGCCCTGGCCTTGTATGCCGATGAGCTCCCAGCCTTCGTGCCGGCTCACAGCGAGCTGTTCGGCCCCCGCGCCCAGCAGCTGGAGCCTTGGGGGCCCTTGCGCGAACGGCTGCGCGCAAGGCTGGGCGACGATGCCGTTCAAGGCCTTGGGTATGTGGCCGACCACCGCCCTGAGCGCGCCTGGCAGCCCGGCCCCGGCGTGTTGGCCCTGCCAGGCGGCCTGCGGCCAGGCTGGTTGCTGCCGGCGCCCTGCGAGTTGCCCGAGGCATCGCCATCTAGCGGCCCGGAGCGGCTGGAGAGCGGTTGGTGGGATGGCGCTGACGTGCGCCGGGATTACTACCGGGTGGTGCTGCCCGATGGTCGCGAAGGTTGGGCCTACCGTGAGGTGGGCACAACGAGCCCATGGTGGCTGCAGGGGCTGTTCGGGTGAGCCCGGCCTACGCCGAGCTGCACTGCCTGTCAGCGTTCAGCTTTCAGCGGGGTGCCTCCAGTGCCCAGGAGTTGTTCCAGCGCGCGGCCCACTGCGGTTACCAGGCGCTGGCGATCACCGATGAATGCACCCTGGCTGGCATCGTACGGGCCTGGGAAGCGTCGGAAGAGGCCGAGGTCGCGCTGATCATCGGCAGTGAAATGGCAGTGCATCAGGGGCCACGCTGTGTATTGCTGGTGGAGAACCTGGCCGGTTACCAGGCCCTGTGCCAGATGATCACCCTGGCCCGGCGGCGGGCAGCCAAGGGCGAATACCGGCTGCTGCGTGAAGACTTCACCAGCGTGGAGGGCCTGATCGCCCTCTGGCTGCCGGGCGGGGAGCCGAACCTGGCCCATGGTCACTGGCTCAAGGGCCTGTTCGGGGAGCGCTTGTGGCTGGCCGTGGAGCTGCACCGTGGCGCAGACGATGCCCAGCACCTTGCCGCCTGGCATCAAGCGGCGGCCACGCTGGGCCTGCGCTGCGTGGCCAGTGGCGATGCGCACATGCACAGCCGTGGCCGACGCGCACTGCAGGACACCCTCACCGCCATCGCTCACCACACCACGGTCGCCCAGGCCGGCCAACGCCTGTTCGCCAATGGGGAGCGCCACCTGCGCCGCCGCGATGAGCTGGCTGGCCTTTATGGTGCCGAGCTGATGGCCGAGACCCTGGTTATCGCCGCGCGCTGCCGCTTCAGTTTGGCCGAGCTCAAGTACCAGTACCCTCACGAGCTGGTGCCGGCCGGGCACACCCCTGCGAGCTGGCTGCGCAAGCTCACCGCCGAAGGGGCAGCCTGGCGCTGGCCCGAGGGCGCCCCGCCGGACACCCAGCTTCAGCTCGGCAAAGAGCTGGACATCATCACTGAGATGGCCTACGAGTCCTACTTTCTCACCGTGCATGACATCGTGCGCTTCGCCCGCGAGCGCCATATTCTTTGCCAGGGCCGTGGCTCGGCCGCCAATTCGGCCGTGTGCTACGCGTTGGGCATCACAGCCATCGACCCGAGCAAAACCTCACTGCTGTTCGAGCGTTTCATCAGCCGCGAGCGCAACGAGCCCCCTGATATCGACGTGGATTTCGAGCATGAGCGCCGCGAAGAGGTAATTCAGTACATCTTCCAGCGTTACGGCCGCCACCGCGCCGCCCTCACTGCCGTGGCCAGCCGTTACCGTGGCACCGGCGCGGTGCGTGATGTGGCCAAGGCCTTGGGTATGGGGCCTGACGAAGTCAATGCGCTGGCGGGTTGCGTGAGCCGCCACGATGAAGGCTTGCCTTCTCACGAGCGCCTGCGCGAAGCCGGTTTCGACCCAACCAGCCCGCAATTGCATCGTATCCTGGTGCTGGCCGGTGAACTGGTGGGTTTTCCAAGGCATCTGTCGCAGCACCCGGGAGGTTTCGTGATTAGCGAGCAGCCTCTGCAAACCTTGGTGCCGGTGGAGAACGCCGCAATGGCCGATCGCACCGTGATCCAGTGGGACAAAGACGACCTGGACAAAGTCGGCCTGCTCAAGGTGGATGTGCTCGCGCTCGGCATGCTCAGTTGCCTGCGCCGCTGCTTCGACCTGCTGCCCCCCGATTCCGATGGCCGGCGCTGGGGGCTGGCCGACATTCCCCAGGATTGCCCGGCCACCTACGCCATGTTGTGCCGCGCCGACACTGTGGGGGTGTTCCAGATCGAATCGCGGGCGCAGATGGCCATGCTCCCTCGGCTGCGGCCCAAGGAGTTCTATGACCTGGTCATTCAGGTGGCCATCGTGCGGCCGGGGCCGATCCAGGGCGATATGGTGCACCCCTATCTGCGCCGCCGGCATAACGAGGAGGAAGTGGTGTACCCCAGCGAAGCACTCGAGGCGGTGTTCAAACGCACCCTGGGCGTGCCGCTGTTTCAGGAGCAAGTGATGCAACTGGCCATTGTGGCCGCCGGCTACACCCCCGGCGAAGCTGACCAGTTGCGCCGCTGTATGGCGGCCTGGAAGCGCAAGGGGGGGCTTGAGCCCCACGAGATCCGCTTGCGAGAAGGCATGCAACGCAATGGCTACAGCGAAGCCTTTGCCGCGCGTATCTTCGAGCAGATCAAGGGTTTTGGCAGCTATGGTTTCCCTGAGTCGCACGCGGCCAGCTTTGCCCTGCTGTGCTATGCCAGCTCCTGGCTCAAATGCCATCACCCGGCGCTGTTCGCTGTGGCATTGATCAACAGCTGGCCGATGGGCTTCTACAGCCCCGACCAGGTGTTGCAGGACGCGCGGCGCCATGGCATCCAGGTGCTGCCGGTGGATGTACGCTTCAGTGGCTGGGATTGCTCGCTCGAGCCCATGGGCAAGGCGCAGCCTGCCATTCGTCTCGGGCTGCGACAGGTGCGCGGCCTGGCTGAATCTGCCGGCCAAGCCGTGGCCAAGGCTTGCCAGCAGCGGCCATTTGCAAACGTGGCCGACCTGGTGCAACGCACCCAGCTCGATGCACGCGCTCGCGAGCAGCTGGCCGACGCAGGCGCGCTCAAGGGCCTGGCCGGCCACCGCTTTCGCGCCCATTGGGAAGTGGCGCGGGCCGAGCCGCAACTGCCGCTGTTTGCCGAGCTACCCGCCCAGGCCGAGACTGACGTGGCGCTGCCATTGCCGACGGTTGGCGAGAACCTGCTGGCTGACTACGCCAGCATCGGCACCACCCTGGGGCCTCACCCCCTGGCCTTGCTGCGCCCGGCGTTGGCGCCGTGGCGTTGCCGGTCATCACGCGAGCTTGCACAACTGGCGCACGGGCAGAGTGTGAACCTGTGCGGGCTGGTCACCGGCCGCCAGCGCCCCGGCACCGCCAGCGGTGTAACCTTCGTCACCCTCGAAGACGAGTTCGGCATGGTGAACGTGGTGGTATGGCTGAGCCTGGCACAGCGCCAGCGGCGCGTATTGGTGGGGGCTCAGCTGATGCTGGTCCAGGGCCGGGTGGAGCGCAACGGCGAGGTGCTGCATGTGATCGCCCGCAACTTGCAGGACCTGAGCAAGTTGCTCGGTGGCCTTGCCACCCAGAGCCGGGATTTTCGCTGAGGCGATGTTTCAGTGCCGCGTGGCAATCCAGATCAACAACCCGGCCTGGAATACTGCGAAAGCGATCAGGCAAACGATGGTGAAGCGCAAACTGCCATCTTCACGCCGGTACTGTGAAATCTGCTCCTGGCTGTTGCGCAGTTTGGCTTCCTGCTCCTGCATCTGCTGGTCGGCCAATTGCAGCATGTTGGCAGCATCGAGCACGCTTACCATTTGCACTTTCTCAGGGTTCCACTGCGCCACCAACTCACTGGCCGACACCTCGGGGTAACTGGCTTTCATGAACTGCGGGTCGGCGTAGGCCACCTCCAGGCCGTGGCTGCGCAGCACGTGATCGCGGCGTTTGCGGGTGTCTTCGACCAAACCGTCGCGCACCGGTAGCGCTTGGCCCTGAAGGCGATAGTTCGGCCAGTGCTTTTGTAACCAGCCGGCGGCCTGGGCCAGCATGAAACGCCCCAGGCCGCGGTTGATCGGCTCCATGTTCAGCACCGGTGGCTCGCACCATGCAATGTGCTTTTCGTGATCGACCCACACATCCAGGCGGTTCTGATCGCTGCGCACGCGCTGGCCGTTGAGCTGGATGTCCATGCGTAAGAGGCTGTGATGGCGGTTGTGCCGCTCCGCGTTGCCCCATTGCACAAAGCGCAAGGGCCGCGGGCCGACGCTGCGGTCGGTGGGCAATGGCAGCAAACGCAGCAACTGGAAGTACTCAGGCTGCACATCGCTCCACGGCAGGTTCTGCGCCACGGAAGGGGCCTGGCCCTCGGCTGCGTCGGGCGCAGCAGGGGCTTCGGTGGGGGTGTCGGTCATCGTGGCGCTCCTGAAATCTCTGGAGCCTGTATCGGCCAGGCCCAAAAAAGCTGAAGTCAGTGCAAGCTGTCGATGAATTTCACCAGCTCAGGGGTCAGGTTCCAGGCCAAAGGCAGGTTCGGGTTGGCGTAGGAGCCCAGCTGTGCCTTCATGTCCATCGGTACGATGCGCAGCACGTGGTTCATGCCGTCGATCAAGGCCAGCTTCGCATTGGGCTGGGCGGCTTTCAGCGCACGAGCATCGGCTTCGCTGACCTGGATGTCGTGGCGGCCCTGGACGATCAACACCGGCACCTTCACCGCTGCGATGGCCTTGGCCGGGTCTTGGCGGAACAGCGATATCAGGTAGGGCTGCACACTGGGGCGAAACACCACGTTCAGCTGCGGCGGTACCTGGTCGTCCAGCTGGCCTGCGGCTAGATGTTCGATCAGCACCTGGCTCTGCTGCGCCAGTTCTGCAGGCAGGCGTGCCTTGAGTTGTTCTTCGAGCAACTGGCCCACCGGGCGGCCGCTGCCGCCGATAGAGATCAGGCCCTTGGCTGGGCTTTGCGGGGCGGCGAGGGTAGCGATCAATGCCCCTTCACTGTGGCCGAGCAGAATCAGCGGGCCAAATCGGGGGTCGGCATGCAGCTGGCGGCTCCATGCCAGGGCGTCCTCGACATAGGCCTGGACGCTGAGTTGGCGCTCATCCGGCGCCAGGGAAAGGCCGGCAGCCACGCCGCGCTTGTCGTAGCGCACGCTGGCAATACCGGCTCTGGCCAGGCCCCAGGCCAGCTTTTTCAGGCTGTCGTTGCGCCCGCCTTCGGGGTTGTTGCCGTCGCGATCGGTGGGGCCGGAGCCTGCCAGGATCAGCACCACCGGCACCGGGTGCCCCGGCTGCGGCAACAGCAGGCTGCCGTGCAGCACGCCGCCGGGGCGAGCGAGGTCGATGGGGGTCTGCAACACAGGAACGGGCGCGGCGTGGGCGGCGCAGGCCAGGCACAGCAATAGCGAGGCGAGCAGGCGTAGCATCTGGGGGTATCCGAGGCGGTGGCGGTTGGACTGGTGGCCGGTGGCGAAGGTTCGCCGTTGCGAAACAATCTGTATACTGGCGGCCCGTTCGACCTGGCTGACTGATTTTCGCGGAGCGTTCGCATGTCCGGCAATACCTTTGGCAAGCTGTTCACTGTCACCACCGCCGGCGAAAGCCATGGCCCGGCGCTGGTCGCCATCGTCGACGGCTGCCCGCCGGGCCTGGAGCTGGCCCTCGAAGACCTGCAGCGCGATCTGGACCGGCGCAAGCCTGGCACCAGCCGCCACACCACACAGCGCCAGGAAAGCGATGAGGTGGAGATTCTTTCGGGCGTATTCGAAGGCCGCACCACCGGCACCTCCATCGGCTTGCTGATCCGCAATACCGACCAGCGCTCCAAAGACTACTCGGCGATCAAGGACGTCTTCCGCCCGGCGCATGCCGACTACGCCTATCATCACAAGTACGGCCTGCGCGACTACCGTGGCGGTGGCCGCAGCTCGGCGCGGGAAACCGCGATGCGCGTGGCTGCTGGCGCCATTGCCAAGAAATACCTTGCCAGCCAAGGCATCAGCGTGCGCGGTTACATGAGCCAGCTCGGCCCGATCGAAATCCCTTTCAAAAGCTGGGAGTCGGTTGAGCAGAATGCGTTCTTCAGCCCAGACCCCGACAAGGTCGCGGAGCTGGAAGCTTATATGGACCAGCTGCGTCGCGATCAGGATTCGGTTGGCGCGAAAATCACCGTGGTGGCCGAAGGCGTGATGCCCGGGCTGGGCGAGCCGATCTTCGACCGCCTGGACGCCGAGCTGGCCCATGCGCTGATGAGCATCAACGCCGTCAAGGGCGTTGAGATCGGTGCAGGCTTCGGCTGTGTCGCGCGGCGTGGCAGCGAGCTGCGCGACGAGATGACCCCTGAAGGTTTCACCAGCAACCATGCAGGTGGCGTGCTTGGCGGCATTTCCTCCGGCCAGCCTATCGTGGCGCACCTGGCGCTCAAACCCACCTCCAGCATTACCGTGCCCGGCAAGAGCATCGATGTGCACGGCAACCCCGTGGAGATGATCACCAAAGGCCGCCACGACCCCTGTGTCGGGATCCGCGCAACGCCCATTGCCGAGGCGATGATGGCCATTGTGTTGATGGACCACCTTTTGCGCCATCGCGGCCAGAACGCCGAGGTGCGCGTCACCACACCTGCCCTGGGCCAACTTTGACTGCACCGTTAACACCGGCCGCATCTTCTGCGGCCGTGCCTTATTGGCGGCTGTCGGGGTTCTACTTCTTCTATTTCGCCCTGCTGGGGGCGACTGCGCCGTTTCTCTCGGCGTGGCTTGCGCACCTGGGCTTTGCCAGCGCGCGCATCGGCGAGCTGGTCGCCATTCCCATGCTCATGCGCTGCATGGCGCCCCACCTGTGGGGCTGGCTGGCTGATCGCACCGGCCGACGCCTGGCCATCGTGCGCCTGGGTGCCGCCTGCACCCTGGTTGCTTTCAGCCTGATTTTCATCGACCACAGCTATGCCTGGCTGGCGGCGGTCATGGCGTTGCATGCCTTCTTCTGGCATGCCGTGCTGCCACAGTTCGAGGCCATTACTCTGGCTCACTTGCGCGAGCAGCCGGGCCGCTATGGCATGGTGCGCCTTTGGGGTTCAATCGGCTTCATCGTGGCGGTGGTAGCGCTGGGCCGGGCCTTCGAATGGGCCGGCCTGGATGCCTATCCCTGGACGGTGATTGCTGTAATGTTGGGCATCTTGCTGGCCAGCCTTGTGGTGCCGGCGCCGCCTGTGGAACCGGTTGCGGAGCGCGGGCAAGGGGCGGCGGGCTTCTGGTCGAAGGTGCGTGCGCCGGCGGTGCTGGCGTTCTACGGCGCAGTGGCATTGCTGCAACTGAGCTACGGCCCTTATTACACCTTCTTCACCATCCATCTGGAGCACTTGGGCTACAGCCGCGTGGCCATCGGCCTGCTCTGGGCGCTGGGCGTGGTCGCCGAAGTACTGATGTTCATGGCCATGTCGCGCGTTCTGGCCCGTTGGTCGGTGCGCCAGGTGCTGGGCGCGAGCCTGGCGACAGCGGCCCTGCGCTGGCTGTTGCTGGGCAACCTCGAAGGCGGCTGGGTGCTGCTGTGCCTGGTGCAACTGATGCACGCCGTGACGTTCGGCGCCTACCACGCCAGCGCGATTCAGTTCGTACAGCAACGCTTCGGAGGTCGCCATCAAGGGCAGGGGCAGGCGCTGTATTCTGCGCTTTCTGGCGTGGGCGGGGCGCTGGGTGCGTTGTATTCCGGCTACGCGTGGGCCAGCCTTGGCGCGATGGCCAGCTTCACCATCGCCAGTGTAGCGGCAGCGTTGGCGGCGGTTATGATCTACCTCTTTATGCCCAAGGAGCGCGCATGAGCCTCGACCGCGATACCCTGACCCGGCAAATCATCGATGCTGGGCGCTTGCTCCACGCCCGCGGTTGGTCACCGGCCACCAGCAGCAATTACTCCGCCCGGCTGTCGTCGGAGCAGGTGCTGCTCACGGCCTCGGGCAAACACAAAGGCGAGCTGGGTGAGGGCGACGTATTGGCTACCGATATGGCCGGCTTGAGCCTTGAACCGGGCAAGCGGCCATCAGCCGAAACCTTGCTGCACACCCAGTTGTACCGCTTCGACCCCCGCATTGAGGCGGTGCTGCACACCCATTCGGTCAATGCCACTGTGCTCTCGCGGGTGACTGCCGGCGACCGCCTGGTATTGGAGGATTATGAGCTGCAAAAAGCATTTTCCGGCATCCACACCCACCAATCTCAGGTAGTGGTGCCGATCTTCGATAATGATCAGGACATCGCTCGGCTAGCAGGCCATGTGCAACCTTGGCTCGATGACCATCCCGACTGCGTGGGCTACCTGATCCGTGGCCATGGCTTATACACCTGGGGCGCCACCCTGGGCGATGCGTTGCGCCAGGTGGAGGCCTTCGAATTTCTCTTTGAATGCGAACTGAAACTGCGTGCCCTTGGCCGCTGAGCTTGCAGAGGTCCCCGATGAGTTGCCTGAGCGTTTACCACCAGAGCAGCCCCGAGCTGCCGAATAAAGTCCTGACCTACCTGGAAGACATCGCTGCCACTCTCAGCGAGCATGGTGTGCGCTTCGAGCGCTGGCAGGCCAGTGCCCCCATCGTGCCAGGGGCTAGCCCGCAAGCAGTGATCGAGGCTTACCGGGAGCCTATTGAACGGCTCAAGCGCGAATGTGGCTATCAGGCAGTGGATGTCATTAGCGTCAGCCGCGACCACCCCGACAAGGCCGAGCTGCGCCAGAAGTTTCTCGATGAGCATTGCCATAGCGAAGACGAGGTCCGCTTTTTCGTTGCAGGGCGTGGTTTATTCAACTTGCACCTGGGGGATCACGTTTATGCGGTGCTGTGCGAGAAGGGTGATCTGATTTCGGTGCCGGCCGGCACGCCGCACTGGTTCGACATGGGTGAAAATCCGCATTTCGTCGCCATCCGCCTTTTCACTGACCCTGAAGGCTGGTCGGCGCAGATGACCGGCGAATCGATCGCGCGGCGCTTCCCGCTGCTGGAGGATTGAACCGTGGCTGTCACCCACGTGCTGACCGACATCGAGGGCACCACCAGCTCGGTGAGTTTCGTTTATGACGTGCTGTTTCCTTATGCCGCCGCCCACTTGCCTGCCTGGGTGCGTGCGCACCCAGACGCGCCGGAACTGGCAGCCGTCCGTTCGCTGAGCCAGGAAACACTGGCGGGCACTGAGCGTGTGATCGAAATTTTGCGGGGTTGGATGGCAGAGGATCGCAAGGCGACACCTCTCAAATCGATTCAAGGGCAGGTGTGGAAGCAAGGCTACGAAGCAGGGCAGCTACACGGCCATGTTTATCCCGACGCTGTGGATGCTCTTCGCCAATGGCATGCTCAGGGGCTGGTGTTGGCGGTGTATTCATCCGGGTCGGTACAAGCACAGAAGCTACTGTTCGGCCACAGCCAAGAGGGCGACTTGACCTCGCTGTTCAGTGCCTATTTTGATACCGCAGTGGGCGTTAAGCGTGAAGCGCGCTCATATGCCGCCATTGCACAGGCCATGAACGTGGCCCCGGCGCAGGTGCTGTTTCTGTCGGATGTGGCGCAGGAACTCGACGCTGCGAAGTCGGCAGGCATGGCCACTTGCGGTTTGGCGAGGGAAGGCGGTGAGATGCCGGGGCATGAGAGCGTTGGCAGTTTTTCCGAAATCAGGCCCCGGTACTTCTGACCTTCACACCGAATGGTAGGTCGGCAGCGCGAAGCGGTTCTGGCTTTGCAGCAGGTGGATGTCGGGCAGCTTGCTGGCCTCGTCTGCCAGGTCGCGACGAATGGCGCTGATGACCCAAGACAGTTGCTCAGGGGTATTGAGCTGTGCATACGAAATCGAGCGGCGGGTTGTTTTACCGTCGTTATCGCGCAGGGTTAGCAACACGGCGCCATCGGGGCGTGGTTGAGCTACTACGTCGTACTCGCTGAACAGGCTGGCAAATTTCTCTTGTAGGAAATGCATGGTGGCTCCTCGATGCACGGTATTCGGTTGCATAGGAGGTTGCAGGCTGTGTGCCAGCTTTCGTGATTTCATTAAAACCTTTAAAAACAGACACTTAGCTTGCTTGCGTGGTAAATGTCTTCGTGCAAATTGCAAGACGGGGTGTTTTGCATGATGCAATTTGCACAGGGGAGGGAGGAGCGCGGCAGGTAGGTGAAACATAGAGTGTTTGCTCAGCGATTAATTCCTTTAGGTGAGGTCATAGAAATACCTGCTTGGTATTGATCGTGTGCAGCGGCGCACACTCGAACCGACCGAACCCTGACATGGAGCGCACCTGATGACCGACCAGCCCACCGTGATGACCGAAGATGAATCCGTGGCCTTTGCCCAGCAAGTATTGGAAGTGGCCCGCCACGGCGATGCCCAGATGCTTGAAAGGCTTCTTGATAAGGGCCTGCCGGCCAACCTCAAAGATCACAAGGGTGACTCGCTATTGATGCTCGCGAGCTACCACGGCCACGCCCGGGCCACCGAAGTGCTCATGCGCTATGGTGCAGACCCGATGATGGCCAACGACCGGGGGCAACTGCCCATCGCTGGCGCGGCATTCAAAGGTGACCTGGCTGTGATGCGTGCGTTAGTCGAAGGTGGGGCGCCGGTTGATGGTACCGGCGCCGACGGCCGCACTGCATTGATGATGGCCGCGATGTTCGACCGGGTGGAGTTGATCGACTACCTCCTGGAGCAGGGTGCCAATTTGCACACCTGCGATGCCCAAGGCATCGATGCGCTCGGTGCGGCTTCGGCCATGGGGGCCCAGCGGGCACGCCAGCATCTGCAGGCACTGCTCGGCTGACACCTGCTCTGCTATGCTGCGCGGCCTTTTGATTCTGGAAGCTGCCCCATGAAAGCCTTGCTCACCGAACTCGTCACACTGATCAGCTCCGGCTGCATGAGCGATGAGGCCATCGATACGGTTGCAGGCGAAGCCGCGCAAGCTCACGCCGCCCCGGCCGACTTTCTGGCTGCCAATCCGGACGTCAACTACGACGACAGCTTTCCCATTCCTCTATGGCAATGGGTGGTGCTCGGCAGCCTGCCAGAAACGGTGCTGTTTCAGGCAGACACCGGGGTAGCATTGCTGGAACAGATCATGGCCTCCTTCGGGCCGGCGGTGGAGTTTCACATCAAGCCCAAGCAGCTGGCCCGCACTGAACCTGAGGTTGCTGTCAACCGGATCCAGACTCAGCTCGCAGCATTGAGCAAGGACAAGGGCGGCTATGTACTCCTCGATTTCTGCAAGCGGCTGGATTTCGACTTCCAGGCAGTGCTGGTCTATGGCCAGGACTTGCCGCGAGTGCTGGAGCTGTGCGCTCAGGCCGGCTTTCATGCTGTTCCCACGTTGCAAGGGCTGCGGGAGGGAACCGCGGGCTGAGGCTGTGGCCTAAACCCGCATCCGGGGCGCCGCCCCAACGCATAGGGAGACTTGCATGGGGGCGACTTTCAATAGCCTGTTAGGCCTGGTGATCCTGGCCTTGGATATCTGGGCCATCCTGCATGTGCTCAGGAGCCAGGCCGAGGTAGGCATGAAAGTGCTGTGGGTTCTGCTCATTGCGCTTTTGCCGGTGCTGGGGCTCATTATCTGGGCGATCGCCGGGCCTCGCGGTAACGTTCGCTTGTAAAACCCTTCCCCCTCAGCCGCACCACCTCCGTATACTGCGCGGCGGGTGGTGCGAGCCGCTGCTGTCCAACAAAATTTTCACCCTCACTCACCCACAATTCGCCGTTTGCTTCGCCCTGCTACGCGTGCGGGCGTTGCCTGTCATCAACCTACGGAACACGCACACGACATGGCCATCCAGGATGCCCTGAAACCGGAGCGCCAGCCGCCGCGGCGGCGCCAGCCCACCGTCAAGTCACACCTCGTTTATCTTCTGCTCTGTACCCTGGCCCTGATGCTGCTGCAAAGCGGCCTGCGCCTGGCACTGCTGATCTACAACCGGGAGCAGATCGGCACCACCGGCGCCGACGCCTTCATCGAAGCGTTCGGCAACGGCCTGCGGTTCGACATTCGCCTGGCGGTGTACCTGCTGGTGCCTTTGATCCTCGCCACGTTGTTCGCCGTGACCATGCGTTGGCGCGGGCTGTTCCGCCTGTGGCTCACGCTGGCCAGCAGCGTCATGGTGTTGCTGGGGGTGATGGAACTGGACTTCTACAAGGAGTTCCACCAGCGCCTTAATGGGTTGGTGTTCCAGTACGTGAAGGAAGACCCGAAAACCGTGCTCAGCATGCTGTGGTACGGTTACCCGGTGGTGCGCTACCTGCTCGCCTGGGCGCTGGTGACTTGGCTGATCAGCCTGCTGTTCAAAGCCGCTGATCGTTTGAGCCGCCCTCGCGGCGCGCTGGCCGCCGAGGCCACTTCGACCCGGCGCGTCGCACCTTGGTATGGGCGGGTGCTGGTGTTCTTCGTGCTGCTCTGCGTGGCAGTAGTGGCTGCACGCGGCACCCTGCGTCAGGGCCCGCCTCTGCGCTGGGGGGATGCCTACACCACAGATTCCAACTTCGCGAACCAACTGGGCCTCAACGGCACCTTAACGTTGATCACGGCTTTCAAGAGCCAGCTTTCCGACGACCGCGACAATATCTGGAAGGCTACCTTGCCTCAGGATCAGGCCGTAGCCACTGTGCGCAAGCTACTGATGACCGCCAACGACCAGTTGGTCGATGCCGATTCGGCACCGGTGCGTCGCTTGTTCACCCCACCGGTTGAGAACACCTTGCCCGGGGTGAAGAACGTCGTAGTGATCCTCATGGAAAGCTTCGCTGGGCACTCGGTAGGTGCGCTGGGTAGCGATGCCAACATCACCCCGTATTTCGACAAGCTGGCGAAGGAAGGGCTGCTGTTCGACCGCTTCTTCTCCAACGGCACCCATACCCACCAAGGCATGTTCGCCACCATGGGTTGCTTTCCGAACCTGCCGGGCTTCGAATACCTGATGCAGACCCCAGAGGGCAGCCACAAACTGTCAGGCCTGCCGGAGCTTCTCAGCGCTCGCCAGTTCAAGGACGTCTACGTCTATAACGGGGATTTTGCCTGGGATAACCAATCCGGTTTCTTCAGCAATCAGGGCATGACCACATTTATCGGGCGCAACGATTTCGTCAACCCGGTGTTCTCCGACCCCACCTGGGGCGTATCGGACCAGGACATGTTCAACCGGGGCAACGAAGAGCTCGACAAGCTCGCCGCCAGCGGCAAGCCTTTCTATGCCTTGCTGCAGACACTTTCCAATCACGTGCCCTATGCCTTGCCGCCGCAATTGCCCGTCGAACGCGTGACCGGCCGGGGCAGCCTGGATGAGCACCTGACCGCGATGCGCTACTCCGACTGGGCGTTGGGCCAGTTCTTCGAGAAGGCCAAGAAGTCGCCTTACTACAAAGACACCCTGTTCATCGTTGTGGGTGACCACGGTTTCGGCAACGAGCAGCAGATCACCGAGTTCGACCTGGGCCGCTTCAATGTGCCTTTGCTGATCATCGGCCCTGGCATCCAGGAGAAGTTCGGCACCGTCGATCACACCGTCGGCACCCAGATCGACATCGTACCGACTATCATGGGCCGCCTGGGAGGTACTACCCAGCATCAGTGCTGGGGCCGTGACCTGCTCAATCTTCCGGCTGGCGATCCGGGCTTCGGCGTCATCAAGCCTTCGGGCAGCGAGCAGACTGTGGGCATCATTCGCGGCGACCGCCTGCTGATCGAAAACCGTGACATGGACCCCCGCATGTACCGCTTCAGCCTCGGGCGCAACCCGCAAGGCGAGCGCATTCAGGATGCAGACATGGCAGCCTGGCGCGAGCAGCTTGAAAGCTTCCTGCAAGTGGCCACCCGTGCCTTGCTCGACGATACCGCAGGTGCGGTTCCCAGCAAGCGCGAGTGATACAGCGCATACGAAAACGCCGGGCAGTGCCCGGCGTTTTTGTTTTAACGAACCTCTGCCTTGGCGCAGGGGCTGCCACCTGGGCTCTACACGAGATGCATGCTTGCGGGCCCAGGCGTCATTGGAAATGTCACCGGCTCAGGCACCGTGGCATTTCTTGAACTTCTTCTCGCTGCCACAAGGGCAGGGGTCGTTGCGGCCGACATCCTTGAGCGCATTGCGTACCGGCTCTTGGTGGCCATGGTTACAGTGGGGGCCGTGTACATGGCCGGCATGGCCGTGATCGTGATCGTGGCCGTGGTTGCAGTCGGGGCCATGCACGTGAGGTTGCTGCGACATCAAATTTACTCCGGGTTGAGCTGACGGCCGATTATCGCATCAGTTCGGTGAGCTGTAAGGTGCTGGCCGAAGATAAATCCGGTCCGTAGATGCACGGTCAATGTGTAATCAAGCGGCGCCCCCCCGCGCTGTTTCAGCAGCCGCGCCAGCGGCTTTAAGTGCTGCCACAGGCTGGTGCGTACCTCTACCTGATAGGTGCGGCTGCCATGGGGCGGCACGCTGAACCAGGTGCGCTCGCTTCCTTCGGCCAAGGTGATGTCCTCAAGGCGCAGGCTGTAGCGCACCTGGCGCACCGGCAGGGTTCGGTCGTTAGGGTTGGCCAGGCGCATGTGCAGGATGAAATGTTGAGAAAGCCAGCGTGTTTTGACCTTTTCAATGCTCATCAGGCGCACATCGGGTGCGTCGAGTGGGCGCTGCCAGCCCAAGAGCGAGCAGCCTGGCAGGCACAGCGCTAAGATAAGCAGCAACAGCCTGGGTGACCTTGTCATGGCCGGGCCTCAGTCATGGGCACAGGAGAACAGCAATGAGCCTGCACGAAATCGTATTCGAAGGCCAGGTATTGCCGGGGCATGCCCCCGAGACCGTACGCCAGAACCTGGCGCGCGTATTCCAGGCCGATACGGCGCGGCTCGACAAATTGTTCTCCGGCCGTCGGCTGGTGCTCAAGACCGGGCTGGATGCCTCGGCTGCCGAAAAATACCGTCAGGTGCTGGAGCGCGCTGGCGCGAGGGTTCAGGTCAATGCGCTGGCAGCGCAGGCCCCGGCCGATGCGGCTGCTCAGCGCGAGCCGGCACTGGGCCGGCTTGAGGTAGCTCCCCGTGATGAATACATGGCTGCTTTCGCAGCGGTCGATGCCCCTGATTACGGCATTGCCGAAGTGGGGGCTGCGCTGGCCCCACCGCAGCCGCCGCGAACGGCACCGGCGCTTGACCTCTCGGCTTTGAGCCTGGCGCCGGCGGGCAGTGACATGGGCCAAGCTAAGACCAGCACCGCTCCGGCGGCGCCGGACACCTCTCACCTTACGCTCAGCCAATGAGATAGCCCGCACAGCACTTCTTGAATTTCTGCCCGCTATTACAGGGGCAAGGGTCGTTACGCCCGGCTTTGAGCGAGGCAGAGGGGTCGATGAAATACCAGCGACCGGCGTGTTGCACGAAGGCTGAACGCTCGCGGTGGGCATGTTCGCCGGCTTCATCGTGCCATCGCGCGGTGAAGGTCACGAAGGCATGCTCGGGCTGGCCGCCATGAGTTTCGCACCCTTGCACATCGAGCCCCAGCCAGGTGGCTGAGGCGCTCCATTGCGCAATCGCGCTGCGATCGATGCTGGCTTGCTGGGCTGGCAACGTAGTAGCCACCAGATAATCGACCTGGCCCAGCACATAGGCACTGTAGCGCGAGCGCATCAACGCCTGGGCGTCCGGGGCCGGAAGACCCTGGTGGAATCGGTCGCAGCAGTTTTCCAGGGAGTTACCGCTGCCGCAGGGGCATGCTGTCATAAGGGTCACCACCAATACTTTCCGAAATTCTCCGGGTTCGCCCAGAACTTGGCATTCAACCAGTCAGGCACCTGCTTGTAGTCCTTCAGATCATAGGTGAACAACGACAGCACTTGCCCGTCGCGCTCGAAACGTTCGCTGGCCTGCAGTGCCAGTGAAAACAGGTCAGTGGCCGCCCAGCCAGCCGCCGGCAGGTCGACCAGCAATGCCAGGCGGCTGGCATTGAGGTTGCGAATGCCACCCAGCAATTCCAGCCCTTGGCGCTTGGGCAGGTGCTCAAGGCAGTCGATCAGCACCGCCAGGTCGAAACGCCGTGCTGCCAACGCCGGTGGCAGCGCACCGGGCGCAGAGATCGCCACTTCGCAGGCAGGGTGCGCATGGGTGAAGGCCTCTAGCGCTGGAAACTGGCTGGCGCTTATCACCAGCAGCGAACGCGGGGCGTGGTGGGCGAGCAGGGCGGCCAGGGCCTGCTGCGGGGTGCGTGGTGAAGCAGCATCGGTCATTGTTGATCCTCGTTGGATAACAAAGATTAACCGGGTTGGGAGTCATTGGCGAAGCGCTGTGGTCCTAAAGCAGGCAACCCGTGGGTTACAGGGATGTGCCGCTAGGCTTTACTACCAATACCGGCAGCAGCCGGAGACACAGGAGCTTCGATGATGAGCCGCTACACGAAGGCTTTATTACCCGTACTTCTGGTCAGCAGTGTTCTCTCGGGATGTGCCACTCGCAGTGATGGAAGTGCGCCATTGAACCAAAGGAACTGGCCAATTTGCAGCCTGCTCGGCGGTGCCGCCGGTGCAGGGTTGGGGGCGTTGGAAAGCAGCGCCTGGGCCGCCGGGGGTGGCCTGCTGGGCGCTGTCGGGGCAGGCCTTGTATGCTATGCCCAGGATGGGGATGAAGACGGCGACGGTATTTTCGACCGCCGTGATCGTTGCCCTGGCACTCCAAAAGGCACCCCGGTGAGCCACAACGGCTGCCCGCTGCCGCCCTATCCAGCCCCTGTTCCGCCAGCGCCTGCGCCGCAGCCGCCAGTGGCGCCAGCGCAGGAAGTGGTCACGCTGAGCGACGCTGGGGATGTGCTGTTCGAGTTTGACAAGGCCGACCTCACCGCACAGGCCCGCGCCGCGCTGGATGCTCAGCTTGATAAGCTCAAGGCAGCCGATGTCGTGAGCGTCAAGGTCGAAGGGCATACCGACAGCAAAGGCTCCGACGCCTACAACCAGGGGCTCTCCGAGCGCCGTGCTGCCAGCGTGGTTACGTACCTGGTGAGCCATGGCGTGCCGCAGGCGCGGTTGAGCAGTGAAGGCTTTGGCGAAAGCCGCCCGGTGGCAGATAACAGCACCGACGCCGGCAGAGCGAAAAATCGCCGAGTGGAGTTGCACATTACCCGCTGACCGCACTACCAGGAGAGCACTCGGCATGTTGGTTTTTTTCAAACTGTTGATGCTGCTCTTCTGATGGCTGGTGGTGGCCAATCTCTTGATGCCTTTGGTCTGGCCGTTCCATGCCTGGGTTAACTTGGCAGGGGCCACGATGCTTGGGCTGCATCTCGTCGAAATGTTGGCGTTCAATCGGAGCCTTTGCAGCCGAAGCCACCCCGGGCTAGATCGCATGCAGATCCTGCTGCTGGGCGTCTTCCACGTTCAGAGCTTGCCGCCACCGCTGCCGGGGCGGTAAATCTTTGTTTGCAATGCCGAGCGCCCCAGTGGGCATAAGCGGGTATGATAGCCGCCACATGCACCACTGAAGATTTATCCAGCCCCAGCGCTGGCCCGGATCCCATGCTCAGCAACGAACTCAAGTCCACCATCCAGGGCGCTTACTCGCGTTTTCTCGAAGCCAAGCAGCTCAAGCCACGTTATGGCCAGCGCCTGATGATCGCCGAAGTCGCGAAGGTCCTGGGTGCCATCCCGCAGGACGACGAAGGCCATCGCCTTGGCGAGCCAGCTGTCGTGGCGGTCGAGGCCGGCACGGGTACCGGTAAAACCGTTGCCTACAGCCTCGCAGCCATTCCTGCGGCCAAGGCAGCGGGCAAGCGGCTGGTAATCGCCACTGCCACCGTCGCGTTGCAGGAGCAGATCGTCCACAAGGACCTTCCCGACATCGCACGCAATGCCGGGCTCGGGTTCACCTATGCGCTGGCCAAGGGGCGTGGCCGTTATCTATGCCTCTCAAAGCTCGACGCCCTGCTGCAAGAAGGGCAGGCCCAGTCGGCCACGGCACAGCTGTTCGAAGACGAAGGCTTTGCCATCGATGTCGATGAAAGCAGCTTGAAGCTGTTCAACAGCATGATCGAAAAGCTTGCCGGCAACCGTTGGGATGGCGACCGCGACAGCTGGCCTGAAGAGCTCGACGACAAACACTGGTCGCGCTTGACCACCGATCACAGCCAGTGCACCAACCGCCACTGCCCAAACTTCCAGCAATGCGTTTTCTTCAAGGCGCGTGAAGGTATGGGCAAGGTCGATGTGATCGTGACCAATCACGACATGGTGCTGGCCGACCTCGCCCTGGGCGGAGGGGCGGTGCTGCCCGACCCGCGTGACACCCTTTACGTGTTCGACGAGGGTCATCACCTGCCAGACAAGGCCATTGGCCATTTTGCGCATTACACTCGGCTGCGCTCTACCGCAGACTGGCTCGAGCAAACAGCTCGCAACCTCACCAAGCTGCTTGCCCAACACCCGCTGCCGGGCGACCTGGGCCGGTTGGTGGAGCAGGTGCCGGAGCTGGCCCGTGAGCTCAAGAGCCAACAGCAGTTCATGTTCGGAGCCTGTGAACAGGTCGCCGACTTTCATGGCGGTGAAGACATGGAGGGCCGTGACCGCCCCCGTCACCGCTTCGAGGGTGGCGTGGTTCCCGAGCACTTGCGCGAGATGGGCCTGGAACTGAAAAAAGGGTTTGGCCGCCTCACCGACCTCTACACCCGCCTGGCCGAACTGCTCAAAGAGGGCATGGACGGCGAGAAGAACATCGGCATCGCCAGCCACCAGGCTGAAGAGTGGTACCCGCTGTTCGGCAGCCTGCTGGCGCGGTCCCAGGGCAATTGGGAGTTATGGGCGGCCTTCACGGGCGAGGACCCGGAAAACACCCCGCCCATGGCGCGCTGGATGACCCTGGTCGAGGCCGGTGCCGGCCACGACATCGAGGTCAACGCCAGCCCGATACTGGCCGCAGACATGCTGCGCCGCACCCTGTGGAACGTGGCCTACGGCGTGCTGGTCACTTCGGCAACGTTGACCGCACTCAACCGTTTCGATCGCTTTCGCATGCGCTCGGGCATTCCCCGCGATGCGGTCACCACCGTCGTGCCCAGCCCGTTCCATCATGCCGATGCCGGCGTGCTCCGGGTGCCTGACCTGCGCGCCGACCCGCGCAATGCCGCTGAGCACACTGCCGCCATTGTGCGCGAGCTGCCCGCGCTGGTGGAGGGCTCTCGTGGTTCGCTGGTGCTGTTCAGCTCGCGCAAGCAGATGCAGGACGTCTTCGACGGGCTGGATCGGGAGTTTCGCCGGCAGGTATTCATTCAGGGCAACCTCTCCAAGCAGGAAACCCTCAACAAGCATAAGGCACGGGTGGACGGTGGCGACAGTAGCGTTCTGTTTGGCCTGGCGAGCTTCGCCGAGGGCGTCGACCTGCCGGGCGCCTACTGCGAGCATGTGGTGATCGCCAAAATACCGTTCGCAGTGCCGGACGATCCCGTCGAGGCGGCCCTGGCCGAATGGATCGAGGCCAGGGGTGGCAACCCGTTCATGGAAATCGCCGTGCCAGACGCCTCGCTGCGTCTGATTCAGGCATGCGGCCGTCTGCTGCGCACAGAGCAGGACCGCGGGACCATCACCTTGCTCGACCGCCGGGTGGTCACCCAACGCTACGGCAAGGCGATCCTCGCCGCGCTGCCGCCGTTTCGTCAGGAAATCGGCTGAATATATATCTTGCACCCCCCGTTCCCAAAGCGATGCGGGGCTGAAACAATGCGTGCCATTTCAGGCCTGATCAAAGAGGAAGGGCGGGTGCAGATTCAGGGCTATTTTCAGCTTGAGTTCGAAGCAGTGCGTGATGCATTCGCCGCGCTGTTCGAAGACCCTCAGGAGCGCGGAGGGGCCTTGTGCATTCAGGTCGATGGCGAAACCGTCGTCGACCTGTGGGCGGGAACGGCCGATAAGGATGGCCAGGCCGTTTGGCACAGCGACACGATTCTGAACCTGTTCTCCTGCACCAAGGCGTTCACTGCAGTCACGTTGTTGCAACTGGCGAGCGAAGGCAAGTTGTCGCTGGATGCCCCCGTGGCCCGCTACTGGCCGGAGTTCGCTGCTGCTGGCAAAGCACATATCACAGTGCGGCAGGTGCTTTGCCATCAGGCAGGGGTGCCGGCGATTGCGGCGCCATTACCTGCCGAGGCGTTATACGACTGGCAAACCATGCTCAATGCGCTGGAGGCGCAAGCCCCTTGGTGGCAGCCAGGCGCGGCGCATGGTTATGCGGCGATCACCTTTGGCTGGCTGGCAGGTGAATTGATTCGCCGAGTCACCGGCCGTGAGCCGGGCGATGTGATTGTCGATCGCGTTGCACGGCCACTGAGCCTGGATTTCCATATCGGCCTGGCTGATAGCGAATTCGACCGCGTAGCACACATCTCGCGCGCCAAAGGCAATGCCGGCGACGCCGCGGCTCAGCGGCTGCTACAGGTCACTCTGCGCGAACCTGAGGCCCTGAGCACCCGTGCTTTCACCAACCCACCCTCGGTGCTGACCAGCACCAACAAGCCCGAGTGGCGGCGTATGCAGCAACCGGCAGCCAATGGCCATGGCAATGCGCGAAGCCTGGCGGGTTTCTACAGCGCCCTGTTGACCGGCCAATTGCTCGATAGCGAGTCGCTGGAGGCAATGCTCGAACCACACAGCCAGGGAGACGACCTCACCTTGCTTACGCCGACGCGTTTTGGCCTGGGCATGATGCTCGACCAGCCCGAGCAGCCCAACGCCACCTTCGGCATGGGCCGGCGTGCCTTCGGCCATCCAGGCGCGGGCGGTTCCATCGGCTTCGCAGACCCTGATTCGGGGGTGGCGTTCGGTTTCGTGACCAACACCTTGGGCCCGTACATCCTCATGGACCCGAGGGCGCAGTCACTGGTGCGCGCTTTGAACGATTGTCTGAAGTAAAACTCTCGACAAGCGGTCACCAATTGAACAAAAATTGATCTACCATCACAATCAATTAGTTATACGGGTTTCTTAACCCGCTTTATCAATCAACGCCTGGATTGCCCAATGCACGTCAAGAAATCTCTCGCCCTGGCCCTGTGCCTGGCCATCACCGGCTGTGCCAACACCCCGGATGCCAAGAACGGCAGTGCAAGCGCTGGCCACAGCTGGTGGCCTTTCGGTGGCAATGAAAGCACCGCCGCTGCTGACAAGGGTGCTGGCAAGGACGTCCAGGCCGCCGTGAACGATCGCGTGGCCAAGGCCGATGTAAAGGCCGCCGCACCAGCAGCGACCACCAGCGAAAGCCACTGGTGGTGGCCGTTTGGTGACAGCGCCAAGGCCGAAGAGGCCAAGCCAGCGGCGGTCGCCGCAGTACCGAAGGTCGACCCAGCCGCCACCAAGGCGTTTCTCGACAAGTACGAGCCCAAGGTGCGTGATGCGGTCAAAGGTACCAAGTTCCAGGTCGAGCGCCGGGACGACCTGCTGGTGGTCACCGCCCCGGTCGACAGCTCCTTCAACCCCGATCGCCCATCGATGCTGATGCCGGTCGTCCTCGGCCCGATTACCAACGTCGCCAAGTTGCTCGAGCCTGACCCACAGGGCGCGGTACTGATTCTCGGCCACGCCGACAGCACCGGCGCTGCCGATGTCAACAAGAAACTGAGCCTGGAACGTGCCCAGTCGGTTGCGGCGATCTTCCGCTTGAGCGGTCTGGAGCGTACCCGGCTGAGCCTGCGCGGCATGGGCTCGGTGATGCCGCGCGCTGCCAATGACAGCGTGGCCGGCCGTGCGCTGAACCGCCGTGTCGAAATGATCGTCACCCCCCAGAACACTATGCTGGCCTTGATGGCTCGCTACGACCTGCCACCGACCTCATTGCCGCAGATGGTCGCCATGCAAGACGTCAAGGCCGAGCCTGAAGCACCGGCCAAGCCGGCCGTTGCTGCCAAGAAGGCGCCAGCCAAGAAAGCGCCGGCCAAGGTTGCAGCAGCCAAGAAATCGACTGCCAGCTCCGCGGCCAAGAAGCCTGCGGCTAAAAAGCCAGCAGCTAACCAGCAAGCGTCCAACTGAGGTAGGGAAGCCTGAGCATGAGCCAGCCGCTCGCGGATATGCGCCGTGATTACACCCGTGATGGCTTGAGCGAAGCTCAGGCACCTGCCGAGCCCTTCGCACTGTTCAGGCAGTGGTTCGAGGACGCGGTAAAGACCGAGCAGCCACCAGTGGAGGCCAATGCGATGACTTTGGCCACCGTCGACGCTGAGGGGCGGCCGCACTGCCGAGTGCTGCTGCTCAAGGCGTTGGACGACCAGGGCTTCACGTTTTTCACCAACTACCAAAGCGCCAAAGGCCAGCATTTGCTGGCCAACGGCTACGCAGCGATGACGTTTTTCTGGCCTGCGCTGGAGCGCCAAGTGCGCATCGAGGGTAGGGCAGCCAAAGTCACGCCTGCTGAATCCGATGCCTACTACCAGGTTCGGCCACTCGGCAGCCGGCTGGGCGCCTGGGCGTCTCCCCAGAGCCAGGTGATCGAAGGCCGTGAAACCCTTGAACAACTGCTCAAGGCTACACAAGAACGGTTTTCAGACAGCGCACCGCATTGCCCCGAACATTGGGGTGGCTACCGGCTCGTGCCGGACCGCATGGAATTCTGGCAAGGCCGGCCTAGCCGCCTGCATGATCGCCTGAACTATCGCCTGGCCGATGGCCACTGGCACCGTGAGCGGCTGGCGCCCTGAACCAGCTGTCTGTAACCTGAATAAATCATTATTAATACACATTGCTGCGTGACACCCCTGAGTTGATTGCGTCTAATGGCTGTCAGTCCTACGGAGAGTGCTTCATGCGTAAATCAGTATTACTCGCCAGTTTCACTGCCTTTTCACTGTTGCTCGGTGGCTGCGCCTCCGACCTGTCAGGTGATGTCTATTCCCGAGATGAGGCTCGCCGTGTACAGACCGTACGCATGGGCACCATTGAATCCCTGCGCCCCGTTCGTATCGAGGGCACCAAGAGCCCGATCGGGACTGGCGCTGGCGCTATCGTCGGCGGGGTAGCGGGCTCGGCGGTGGGCGGTGGGCGTGGCAGTATCGTCGCTGCCGTTATCGGCGCAGTAGCGGGCGGCTTCGCAGGTTCGGCGGCTGAAGAAGGGATCACCCGTACCCAAGGCGTTGAAATTACTGTGCGTGAGGATGACGGCAGCATGCGTGCCTACGTTCAGCAGGTGCAGCCTAATGAGATTTTCCGTGTCGGGGAGCGAGTTCGCATCATGACCGTCGACGGCACCAGCCGCGTCAGCCATTGATTACCGCCGCGGGCGCCGTAGGCCGGCGCCCGCTACTTGCTCAGGCCCGGCGCGATGCCAGCCTGAAGACCGCGTAACCAAGCACTGCCGCCAGGCATGACCCTGTGAGGATACCCATGCGGTCTTCCCCGGCATAAGGGCTTGTCGCCGGGTCAAACGCCAGTGAGCCTACGAAGATGCTCATGGTGAAGCCGATGCCGCACAGGATGGCGACACCCAGTAACTGCCCCCAATTTGCCCCCTCTGGCAGTTTTGCCAGGCCCAGGCGGATCGCTGCCCACGTCAGGCCAAAAACGCCTGCTGTCTTGCCCAGTAATAAGCCGAGCGCGATGCCGAACGGCACACTATGGGTAAAGCTTTCGGCACTCATCCCAGTGAGAGAGATGCCGGCGTTGGCGAAGGCGAAGAGCGGCAAAATGCCATACGCTACCCAAGGGTGAAGCGCATGCTCCAGATGTAGCAGGGGTTGATTAGGTGTTCGCAAAGGAATGAAAAACGCCAGTGCCACGCCAGCTAGCGTCGCATGCACGCCGCTTTTGAGCACACATACCCAAAGCACTGCGCCCACGAGCAGATAAGGTGCAAGGCGCGTTACACCCAGGCGGTTCATTGCATACAGCAGTGCCAGGCAGCCGCCGGCCATCGCCAGGGCGCTGCCAGCCAGCTCGCTGGTGTAGAACAACGCGATGATCACGATGGCACCCAGGTCATCGATGATCGCAAGCGTCATTAGAAACAGTTTCAGCGATGCAGGCACCCGTTTGCCCAACAATGCCAGCACCCCAAGGGCGAAAGCGATGTCAGTTGCGGTAGGAATGGCCCAGCCCGCCAGGGCAGCGGGGTCTTCGCGATTCAATGCCACGTAGATCAAAGCCGGCACCAACATGCCACCGACGGCAGCGGTGCCAGGCAATGCGACTTGCGACACGTTCGACAACTGGCCTTGCAGCACCTCACGCTTGATCTCAAGGCCGATCAGCAGAAAAAACAACGCCATCAGCAAGTCGTTGATCCACAGCAGCGCGGGCTTGTCGATGTTCAGCGGACCGAGGCGTAACTGCACAGGCGCCTCAAGAAAACTCTGATAGAACCCTGCCAGTGGCGAGTTGTTGATGCACAGTGCCAGGGCCGCGGCAGCGATAAGCATCAGGCCGCTGGCGGCTTCCATCTGAAAGAAACGTGAGAGTGAATGGCGTAGGGCCACGGCGAGGCCTCCATTGGGGCGAGGGCAAAAGAGGCATACCCTAACGGCACGGCGAGAAAGGGGAAACAAAAACTATATTCTTTTTCGGAATATAGGATGTTTCCCATTTACCGAGATCACTGCCCTTAAACGTGACGGTGCCAATGTATTTCAGATTGTTTCGTTATAAAAAGCGCTTTTCAACCAAAGGTGACTTCTGGCAGTTCGGCGAGCTGTACGGTCTGCTGCTTACGAGGTGCCAGGATCTCGGCCACCCCATCCACGACGCGCTCGTTGTGCTGGTTGTATACCTGGGTCGCGATGCGGACCTTGAATTTGGGCAGCTTTTCCAGAATCTCCAGGCGCACGGTGAGAGTGTCCCCCAGCTTGACCGGTTTTTCGAAGCTCATCTGCTGCCCTAGATAGATGGTGCCGGGGCCAGGCAGCTCGCATGCAACCGCCGCGCTGATCAGCGCGCCACTGAACATGCCGTGGGCGATGCGCTCGCGGAAAGGAGTCCGGGCGGCAAACTCGGCGTCGAGGTGCACCGGGTTGTGGTCGCCGCTCATGGCTGCAAACAGTTGAATGTCACGCTCCTCGACGGTTTTGCTGTAGGTAGCGGTCTGGCCAACTTCCAGCGCATCGTAGGGCGTGTTGGTGACTTCGGTCATCGCGGGGCTGATCCTTGGTTATCGAAGGGGTAATTGTACCGATTCATTGCCAAAGCCGGGTGAAAACACTGGCAGGTCAAACCGGATGGTGTTTATGTCGATGCCATCCAGGCATATGCCCGGCCCAGAGCGGTTATTCCGTAATTGGAGCCTAGACACTAATTGTGACTGAACAAGAACATCTGGTTTCACTCGTGACTGATATGTAGGCTTTAGGATCTAGGCGGGGGTAGGCAAAACTGCTAATCTCGGCGCGCTTTTCCCAGATCAATAAAACCGCAGCCAGTGCGGTATATCAGCGCAAGCGCGGACAGGAGCAGGTTTTCCATGGTTGAAGATTTCTGGATGGACAAGTACCCGGCCGGCGTCCCCACGCATATCGACCCCGACCAGTACCCCAACGTCCAGGCAGTGCTCAGGGCTTCTTGCGAGCGATTCGCTCAGCAGCCGGCCTTCAGCAGCATGGGCAAAACCCTGACCTACGCCGATCTCTACCGGCTGTCCGGTGCTTTCGCCGCATGGCTCCAGCAGCACACCGACCTCAAGCCCGGTGATCGAATCGCCGTGCAGTTGCCCAATTTGCTGCAGTATCCGGTAGTGGTGTTTGGCGCCATCCGCGCCGGGTTGATCGTCGTCAACACCAACCCGCTCTACACCGCTCGCGAGATGGAACACCAATTCACCGATTCCGGCGCAAAAGCGTTGGTATGCCTGGCGAACATGGCGCACCTGGCGCAGGCCGTGGTACCGAAAACCCAGGTCCGGCACGTGATCATCACCGAAGTGGGCGACCTGCTGCCGCCGTTCAAGCGCGTGCTGGTCAACGCCGTCGTGCGTTACGTGAAGAAGATGGTGCCGGCGTATCACTTGCCTCGAGCAGTGCGGCTCAACGACGTGCTTGCCCAGGGCGCTGGCCGCTCCGTCAACGAAGCGGCGCCGGCAGGCTCCGACGTGGCCGTATTGCAATATACCGGCGGTACGACAGGGGTGGCCAAAGGGGCGATGCTCACCCATCGCAATCTGGTCGCCAACATGCTGCAATGCAAGGCACTGATGGGCGCCAACCTCGAAGAAGGCAGCGAGGTGATCATCACGCCGCTTCCGCTTTACCACATTTACGCCTTCACCTTTCATTGCATGGCGATGATGCTGATGGGCAACCACAACGTGCTGATCAGCAACCCGCGCGACCTGTCGGCGACCACCAAGGAGCTGGCACGCTGGAAGTTCAACGCTTTCGTAGGGCTCAATACCCTGTTCGTCGCGCTGTGCAACAATGCCGACTTCCGCAAGCTCGACTTTTCAAGCCTGAAAGTTACCCTTTCTGGTGGCATGGCCCTGCAGCAATCGGTGGCCGAGCGCTGGCGCGAAGTGACGGGGTGCGCCATCTGCGAAGGCTACGGCATGACCGAGACCAGCCCGGTGGCTACCGTGAACCCGCGCGAGCATATCCAGATCGGCACGATTGGCATTCCCGTGCCTTCTACCCAGTGCAAGGTGATCGGCGAGCAGGGCCAGGAGCTGGGTTTCAACGAAGCCGGGGAGCTTTGCGTGAAGGGGCCCCAGGTGATGAAGGGCTACTGGCAGCGCGCAGAGGCGACCGCGGAAATGCTCGACAGTGAAGGCTGGCTCAAGACCGGCGACATCGCCGTCATCCAGCCCGACGGTTATATCCGCATTGTCGACCGCAAAAAAGACATGATCCTGGTCAGCGGCTTCAACGTGTACCCCAACGAGCTCGAAGAGGTGCTGGTGACGCTGCCTGGCGTCATGCAATGCGCAGCGATCGGCATCCCTGATGAAAAAAGCGGTGAAGTGATCAAGGTGTTCGTGGTGATTCGCCCAGGGGCCTCGCTCACCAAGGAGCAGGTTATCGACCATATGCGCGCCAACCTCACCGGGTACAAGGTACCCAAGGCGGTCGAGTTCCGTGAGTCGCTGCCTACCACCAACGTCGGAAAGATCCTTCGTCGCGAGCTTCGTGATGACGAACTGCGCAAGCTAGGCGTCAAGAAAACCGCCTGATGGGGTATGCCATGGCAGCCCCGTGCTGCCGTGGCGTGCCAAATCTGCGACAATTGCCGGCTTGTCTTGTAGTGAAGCCATTGCGCGCCCTGATGACCGACCAAGCCCCGTCTCTCGACACCCTGCTAAAAAACCTCGATCAGGCCCAGAACGCTGATCGGCATCGTTTGCGCCGGCAACTGCATGAGCTGCGCAAGAGCCCCGACCCACAGCGCCTGGCTCAGTGGCTGGAGCGCTTCCAGGCATCCTGCGCGCTGGTCGAACAACGCCGCGCCAGCGTGCCTGCCATTCGCTACGATGATCAGCTCCCTATCGCCGCCAAGCGAGACGAGATCAAAAAGGTGCTGGCTGAGCATCAGGTGGTGGTGATTGCCGGCGAAACCGGCTCGGGCAAGACCACTCAGTTGCCCAAGATCTGCCTTGAGCTGGGCCGCGGCCAGTTTGGTTTGATCGCCCATACCCAGCCCCGGCGCATCGCGGCGCGCAGCGTGGCAGCCCGAGTGGCCGAGGAGCTAGGCTCGCCCTTGGGCCAACTGGTGGGCTACCAGGTGCGGTTCGAGGACCAGACCGGCCCACAGAGCCTGGTCAAGCTGATGACCGACGGTATCCTGCTGGCAGAGACACAGCACGACCGTTTTCTGGAGCGTTACGACACCATCATCGTCGACGAGGCGCACGAACGCAGCCTGAACATCGACTTTCTCCTTGGTTATCTCAAAACCCTGCTGCCGCGCCGGCCTGACCTCAAGCTCATCATCACGTCTGCCACCATCGACCTGGAGCGTTTCTCCAAACATTTCGGGGATGCGCCGATCATCGAGGTTTCGGGCCGTACCTTCCCGGTCGATACCTGGTACCGCCCGCTGGTACGCGAACAGGACGAGGACGGCAACGCCGTCGAAGACGACCTTTCGGTGGATCAGGGCATTCTGGCTGCGCTCGACGAAATTGCCGCACATGAGCGGGCCGAGCGTAAAGGGCCGGGTGATGTGCTGGTATTCCTTCCGGGAGAGCGCGAGATCCGCGACGCTGCCGAAATGCTGCGCAAGGCGCAGCTACGCCATACCGAAATTCTGCCGTTGTATGCGCGGCTGTCACCGGCCGAGCAACAGCGCATCTTCCAAAGCCACCCGGGGCGGCGGGTGGTACTGGCGACCAACGTGGCCGAAACCTCGCTGACCGTGCCCGGCATTCGCTACGTCATCGACAGCGGCACCGCCCGCATCAGCCGTTACAGCTACCGCGCCAAGGTGCAGCGCCTGCCGATCGAGGCGGTTTCCCAGGCCAGTGCGAACCAGCGCAAGGGCCGTTGTGGGCGGGTAGAGCCCGGGGTCTGCATCCGCCTGTACAGCGAAGAGGATTTCAACGCCCGGCCAACCTTTACAGACCCGGAGATACTGCGCACCAACCTGGCGGCAGTGATCCTGCAGATGCTGCATTTGCGCCTGGGTGCGATCGACGCTTTCCCATTCATCGAGCCGCCGGATGGCAAGGCCATCAATGACGGTTTCAACCTGCTGCAAGAGCTGTGCGCAGTCAATCGCGAGCAGCAGCTCACGCCGCTGGGTCGCCAGCTGGCGCGCTTGCCCATCGACCCACGGCTGGGCCGAATGCTGCTGGAGGGCTCCAAGCAAGGCAGCCTGGCCGAGGTGCTGATCGTAGCCAGTGCGCTGTCGGTGCAAGACCCTCGTGAGCGCCCGGCCGAGCGCCAGCAGGCCGCCGACCAGGCCCACGCGCAGTGGAAGGATCAGGATTCGGACTTCGCCGCGCTGGTCAACCTCTGGAATGGTTTCGAGGAACAGCGCCAGGCGCTGGGCTCCAATGCCCTGCGCAATTGGTGCCGCAAGCACTTTCTCAATTACCTGCGCATGCGCGAATGGCGCGATGCGCATCGCCAGCTGGCATTGATCAGCCGCGAGTTGCAATTGAAGGTGAACCCCGAACCCGCCGATTACCCGCGCCTGCACAAGGCGGTGTTGGCGGGCCTGCTCAGCCAGATCGGCCAGAAGACCGAAGACGGCGACTATCTCGGCGCGCGCCAGCGGCGCTTCTGGGTGCATCCGTCATCGGGCATCGGCCGCAAGCGCCCGCAGTGGATCATGGCAGCCGAGCTGGTAGAAACCACCAAGCTCTATGCGCGCATGGTCGCCAAGATCGACTCTCAGTGGTTGGAGCCGCTGGCTGCGCACCTGGTCAAGACCAACCACTTCGAACCGCACTGGGAGAAAAAGCGTGGCCAAGTGGTCGCCTTCGAGCAGGTGACGCTGTATGGCCTGATCATCGTCGGCCGTCGCCCGGTGCATTACGGCCCGATCCACCCGGTCGTCTCCCGTGAGCTTTTCATCCGCGAAGGCCTGGTGCGCGGTGACATCCAGTCCCGTGCGCGTTGCCTGGCGGCCAACCGCGCCCTGCTGGAGCAGCTCGACGAGCTGGAAGCCAAGGCGCGCCGGCGCGATATCCTGGCCGACGAAGAGACCCTCTACGCCTACTACGAAGCGCGCCTGCCGGCCGACATCCACCAGGCCGCGACCTTCGATGCCTGGTACCGCGGTCAAAGCCAGAAGGATCCGCAGCTGCTGATCATGCGCCCCGAGGACGTGCTGGCGCGTGATGCCAATGAAGTGACTGCAGCGCAGTACCCCGATGTGCTGCAACTGGGCGAGCTCAGCCTGCCATTGAGCTACCACTTCGAGCCCAATCACCCACGCGATGGCGTGACCGTGCGGGTGCCGGCGCCGCTGCTGCCGGCCTTGCCTGGCGAGCGCCTGGAGTGGTTGGTGCCGGGCCTGCTGGAGGCCAAGTGCGTGGCGCTGGTGCGCAACCTGCCCAAGGCACTGCGCAAGAATTTCGTGCCCGTGCCGGACTTCGTCAAGGCGTCGCTGGAGCGCATCACATTCGCCGAGGGCGCCTTGCCCCAGGCGCTGGGCGCGCAACTGCTGCGCATGACCGGGGCGCGGGTGAGCGATGAGGCGTGGGCAGAGGCTGCGAGCCTGGTCGAGCCGCACCTGAAGATGAACATCGAAGTGGTCGACGGCAAAGGCCGCCTGCTTGGCGAAGGTCGCGATTTGGCCGAGGTCACTGCGCGCTTTGCCGAGGCCAGCCAGGCCGCGCTGAGTGTGCCGCGCCAAGCCGAGGCGGCAGCGCCGGTGCAGGCAAAGGTTTTCGCCAATGTAGCCGAAACCGCGCGCCAGCAGTTTGCCGGCCTTGAGATGACCGTGTACCCAGCCCTGGCCGAGGAGGGCGGGCAGGTGCACGAGGCGCGCTTTTCCACCGCTGCCGAAGCGGCCTGGCAGCACCGCCGCGCTTTGCAGCGCCTGCTGTTGCAGCAGTTGGCCGAGCCCGCCAAGTTCTTGCGCGGCAAGCTGCCGGGGCTTACCGAGCTGGGGCTGCTGTATCGCGAGCTGGGCAGGGTCGAGGCCCTGGTCGAAGATATTTTGCTCGCCAGCCTGGATGCGTGCGTGCTCGAAGGCGAGGCTACGTTGCCGCGTGACGGCGCTGCGCTCGCAAGCCTGGCCGAACGCAAGCGAGGGGGCTGGGCCGAGCACGCCGAGCAGCTGGCCCGGCGGGTGCTGGAGGTGCTCAAGCTGTGGCATGGCCTGCAAAAACGCTTCAAGGGCAAGATCGACCTGGCCCAAGCGGTGGCACTCAACGATATCAAGCAGCAGCTTGGCGCGCTGATCTATGCTGGGTTTGTGCGCGAAACCCCGGCGCAGTGGCTCAAGGAGCTGCCGCGCTATTTGAAGGCTATCGAGCAGCGCCTGGAGAAACTGCCCGGCCAGGTGCAGCGTGACCGGGTCTGGAGCGGCGAGCTGGCAGGCTACTGGGCGCAATATCAGGCACGCCTGGCCAAGCATGGGCAGGAAGGCAAGCGCGATGAAGCGCTGCTCACCTACCGCTGGTGGCTGGAAGAGTATCGGGTTTCGTTGTTCGCACAACAGTTGGGTACTCGGGTGCCGGTGTCGGACAAACGCTTGGGCAAACAATGGGCGCAAGTGGAGCCCTGATAAAAACGGAACGCGGGTGCCACTTGTGGCAAAATTGCCGGCCCGCAACACGCCCTACAACTTCGAGGATGGATCGTGCATAACGCTGTTATCAGTGGCACCGGTTTGTACACACCGCCCCACAGCATCAGCAACGACGAACTGGTCGCTGCCTTCAACGCCTACGTGGGCCAATACAATGCCGAGCACGCCGCCGCCATCGAGGCCGGCCAGATGCAGGCATTGGCCGAATCCAGCGCTGCGTTCATCGAAAAGGCCAGCGGCATCCAGAGCCGCTATGTGATGGACAAAACTGGCATCCTCGATCCTGCGCGCATGAAACCGCGCTTGCCTGAGCGCAGCAACGACGAGCCGTCGATCCTCTGCGAAATGGCCGTGAACGCCGCCCGCCAGGCGCTGCAACGGGCTGGCCGCGAGCCCGGTGACGTCGATGCGGTGATCGTGGCGTGCTCCAACCTGCAACGTCCGTACCCCGCCATTGCCATCGAAGTGCAGCAGGCCCTTGGCATCCAGGGATTTGCCTTCGACATGAACGTCGCCTGCTCTTCAGCCACCTTTGGCATCCAGGCAGCAGCCAATGCCGTGCAGCTCGGCCAGGCCCGTGCGGTGCTGGTGGTGAGCCCTGAAATCTGCACCGGGCACCTGAACTTCCGTGACCGCGACAGCCATTTCATCTTCGGCGATGCAGCCACCGCCGTGCTGGTAGAGCGCGACAGCCTTGCCCACGGTGAGCACCGTTTGGAGATTCTCGGCACCAAGCTGTTGACCCAGTTCTCCAACAACATCCGCAACAACTTCGGCTTCCTCAACCGCGCAGCCGAGGAAGGCGAGGGCCAGCCAGACAAGCTTTTCGTGCAGGAAGGGCGCAAGGTGTTCCGCGAAGTGTGCCCAATGGTAGCCGACCTGATCGCTCAGCACCTTGCCGAGCTCCAGGTACCGGTAGAGCAGGTACAGCGCTTCTGGTTGCACCAGGCGAACCTGTCGATGAACCAGTTGATCGCCAAGAAACTCCTGGGCCGAGACGCCGAGCCGCAAGAGGCCCCGGTGATCCTCGACCGCTACGCCAATACCAGCTCCGCAGGTTCGGTCATTGCGTTGCACCTGAACCACGAAGACCTACCCGCCGGCGCGCTGGGCGTGCTCAGCTCGTTTGGGGCGGGCTATTCGATTGGTTGCGTGGTGTTGCGCAAGGCCTGAACCCAGACCGGCGAACAAGGCCACTGCCTCAGTGGCCCTCTTCGCCGTAGTTCATCACCGACAGCAGCCTGATCGGCACCTGCACCAACTCTTCTGGCCCATGCGGCACATCCCCTTCGAACGTCAGGCTGTCGCCTGCCTGCATTCGATAGAGCTGGTCGCCGTGGCGATAAACCAGCTCGCCCTCCAGCAGGTGCAGAAACTCAGTGCCGGGGTGGGAGAAGGTCGGGAACTCCTCGCTGGCGTCATCCATGCTCACCAGGTAGGCCTCGAACGGCTTCTTGGGGCCGCGGGTATGGTTGAGCAGATGGTAGGTATGGCCTTTCTCGGTACCGCGGCGTACCACCTCGAGCCCTTCGTCTTTTTTCACCAGCAGCGCGCTACCGCCTTGTTGATCGTACTGGGCGAACAGCTTGGACATGGGCATCCCGAGTACATCGCACAAGCGGCTCAGCACATCGAGGCTGGTGGACACCTGGGCGTTTTCAATCTTGCTGAGCATGCCTTGGCTGATGCCGGCAATGCGCGCGACATCGGCAAGCTTCAATTCCTGGGCCTGGCGCTGGCGGCGCACCTGCATGCCCAGGTACTGCTCCAGTTTCAGGCGAGGGGGAGGTGTGGTCATAAAATACGCACGGTTTCTGTTCGTTAATAATTATTTCGCACTAAGAATGTGCGAGAGCTGGTAGTTTTTTCTTCCCAGGAAACGGAGTTTCTCACACAACCCGTTGATTGGCTCGCTCTGCAGCCTAAACCGGGCAAATTGGCACGACAGGTGCATTCCTAAAAGGAAATTAAATTTC
Source organism: Pseudomonas sp. URIL14HWK12:I12 (assembly GCF_003097135.1). Lineage (GTDB taxonomy): Bacteria > Pseudomonadota > Gammaproteobacteria > Pseudomonadales > Pseudomonadaceae > Aquipseudomonas. The sequence goes on along the minus strand of NZ_QEQL01000001.1, from coordinate 704,300 downwards.
CTATTTGGAATATAACCAGTGCGAGCGTATCTGCTCGCTTAACGCCAGGAGCATCCGATGTTGCCCGCAGAGACCCAACGCCTCATCGAACAGCACGGCATCAAGTACGTGCTGGCCCAGTTCGTCGATATCCATGGCTCGGCCAAGACCAAATCGGTACCTGTTAGCGGGTTGGAAGCGGTCAGCGAAGCCGGTGCCGGGTTCGCTGGGTTCGCCATCAGCGGCATGGGCATGCAGCCCAATGGCCCTGATTTCATGGCCAAGGGCGACCTTTGCTCGCTGATTCCGGTGCCCTGGCAGCCCGGGTATGGGCGGGTGGTGTGCATCGGCCATGTCGACGGCGAGCCTTGGCCCTACGACAGCCGCTACGTATTGCAGCAGCAAACTGCGCGCCTGAGCGAGCGCGGCTGGTACCTCAACACTGGGCTGGAGCCGGAATTCAACCTGTTTCAGCGCGGGGAGGGGGGCAAGCTGCAACTGGTGGACGCCTCCGATAATCTCGACAAACCCTGCTACGACTACAAAGGGCTTTCGCGCTCGCGCCAGTTTCTGGAACGCCTCACCGAAGCCCTGCAGCCGGTCGGCTTCGACATCTATCAGATCGACCATGAAGATGCCAACGGCCAGTTCGAGATCAATTACACCTTCTCGGAGGCGATGGAGTCGGCCGACCGCTTTACCTTCTTCCGCATGGCGGCCGGCGAGATCGCCAACGAGATGGGCATGATCTGCTCGTTCATGCCCAAGCCCGACCCCAAGCGCGCCGGCAATGGCATGCACTTTCACCTCTCGATCGGCAGCGCCAGCAGCAAAAACCTGTTCCACGACGCCAGCGACCCCAGCGGTATGGGGCTGTCGAAACTGGCTTATCACTTCGCGGCCGGCTTACTGGCTCATGGCCCGGCGCTGTGCGCCTTTGCGGCTCCCACCGTCAACTCCTACAAACGCCTTGTGGTAGGCAACTCGCTTTCTGGGGCCACCTGGGCGCCGGCCTTCATCGCATTCGGCGCCAACAACCGCTCGGCGATGGTTCGCGTGCCATACGGGCGGCTCGAGTTCCGCCTGCCTGACGCCGGTTGCAACCCTTACCTGGTCAGCGCCGCGATCATCGCCGCCGGCCTCGATGGCATCGACCGCCAGCTCGATGTGCCTGAGGTGTGCAACGACAACCTTTATTCGTTGAGCCTGGAAGCGATTGCCGCGCGTGGCATCAAGACGCTGCCGCAGTCGCTCAAGGAAGCCTGCGACGCCCTGGAAGCCGACCCCCTGTTCGCCGAGGTGATGGGGCCGCAGATCGTTGGCGAGTTCATCCGCCTCAAGCGCATGGAGTGGGTGGAATACAGCCGGCACGTGAGCGACTGGGAAGTGCAGCGTTACACCGAATTCTTCTGAAGCCGCTGGAGGCTTCACGCTGCCGTTGTGGCAGACAGCGAATTTCAAACCATCCAGGGCCAGCTTGCAGCTTTGAGCTTGAGGCTTGCCAACCGAAGTGAGGCGCTTATGTGTGGAATTGTGGGGCTGTATCTGAAGAACCCCGCGCTGGAGAGCCAGTTGGGGGCATTGTTCGAGCCGATGCTCGAGGCCATGACCGACCGCGGGCCAGACAGCGCGGGCTTTGCCATCTATGGCGATGAAGTCGGTGACGGCTGGGTGAAGCTGACCTTGCAAGCGACGGGCGAGGGCTACGATTTCGCAGGCCTGATCGAACAGCTCAAGCAGGCGCTGGGCGCAGAGCTTGACTGGTTTCAGAACGCCAGTGCTGTAGTACTGAAAGCGCGTGCCGAGCAAGCCTGCGTGCGTGCTGCGCTCGCTGAGCTGGCGCCGAGCGTGCGCATCATGAGTGCAGGGCAGAGTATCGAGATACTCAAGGGCATGGGCTTGCCCAAGGCGATATCCGAGCGCTTCGGCCTGGCCGGGATGCAGGGCAGTCACATCATCGGCCATACCCGCATGGCCACCGAAAGTGCAGTCACCCTCGAGGGTAGCCATCCGTTCTCCACGGGCGCCGACCTGTGCCTGGTGCACAACGGCTCGCTCTCGAACCACTCGCGCCTGCGGCAGAACCTGCGCCGCGAGGGGATCGTGTTCGAAACCGAGAACGACACCGAGGTGGCTGCCGGTTACCTGACCTGGCGGTTGCGGCAGGGCGATACCCTCAAGCAGGCCCTGGACAAATCGCTCGAAGACCTCGATGGCTTCTTCACCTTTGCCATCGGCACCCGCAATGGCTTCGCCGTGATCCGCGACCCGATCGCCTGCAAGCCGGCAATCCTTGCCGAGACTGACGACTACGTGGCCATGGCGTCGGAATATCAGGCGCTTTCCAGCCTGCCCGGTATCGAGAACGCCAAGGTCTGGGAACCTGCCCCCGCCACGATGTACATCTGGGAACGCGCCTGAGGAACCACGCATGAATACATACGACCTTACCCGCGCCAGCGTGCGCGAGCTCAACCAGGCGCTGCACCAGCCGGCCGACGACCGCGAGTTCGTGGTCGCTCATCCCAATGGCGCGCACAACCTGGCCGTGGGAGTGAACCAGGCCGTGTCGGTGGATATCCAGGGCCACGCCGGCTACTACTGCGCAGGGATGAACCAGCACGCCTCGATCACGGTGCACGGCAACGTGGGCGTAGGCTGTGCCGAAAACATGATGAGTGGCTATGTGCGCGTCAAGGGCAGCGCTTCACAGGCTGCCGGTGCCACCGCCCATGGCGGGCTGCTGGTGATCGAAGGTGATGCCGGTGCCCGCTGCGGCATTTCCATGAAGGGCGTGGACATCGTGGTGGGCGGCAGCATCGGGCACATGAGCTGCTTCATGGGCCAGGCCGGGCGGTTGGTGGTGTGCGGCGATGCCGGCGATGCCTTGGGCGATTCGCTCTACGAGACACGGATCTTCGTGAAAGGCACGGTCGCATCGCTGGGCTCGGACTGCATCGAAAAAGAGATGCGCGCCGAGCACATCGAAGAGCTGCAAGCGCTGCTCAATCAGGCCGGTTTCAACGAGAAGGCCAGCGATTTCAAGCGCTACGGCTCGGCCCGCCAGCTTTACAACTTCAAAGTCGACAACGCCAGCGCGTACTGATCAGGAGCCTTTCCCATGACTGACAAACAACCTTCGGTGTTGCGCGAATCGGCCACCTTCGACCGGCTGGCGATACAGGAAATCCAGCGCGCTGCCGAAACCGGCATCTACGACATTCGCGGCGGTGGCACCAAGCGCAAACTGCCGCATTTCGACGACCTGCTGCTGCTGGGGGCCAGCGTGTCGCGCTACCCGCTGGAGGGCTACCGTGAGAAATGCGGCACTGACGTGGTGCTCGGTACGCGCTTCGCCAAGAAACCCATCCATCTGAAGATCCCGGTGACCATCGCCGGCATGAGCTTTGGCGCGCTGTCGGCCAATGCCAAGGAGGCCCTGGGCCGTGGTGCCACCATCGCCGGCACCAGCACCACCACCGGCGACGGCGGCATGACCCCGGAAGAACGCGGCCAGTCCCAGCACCTGGTGTATCAGTACCTGCCGTCGCGCTATGGCATGAACCCTGATGACCTGCGCAAGGCCGACGCCATCGAAGTGGTGCTTGGCCAGGGCGCCAAGCCTGGGGGCGGCGGCATGCTGCTGGGGATGAAGGTGACCGAGCGTGTGGCAGGTATGCGGACGCTGCCGATCGGCGTCGATCAACGCTCAGCCTGCCGGCACCCTGACTGGACGGGGCCGGATGACCTGGCGATCAAGATCGCCGAGTTGCGTGAAATCACCGATTGGGAAAAGCCCATTTACGTAAAGATCGGCGCCAGCCGGCCCTATTACGATGTGAAGCTGGCGGTGAAGGCCGGTGCCGACGTGATCGTGCTGGACGGCATGCAGGGCGGCACCGCTGCCACCCAGGAAGTGTTCATCGAGCACGTCGGCATCCCGATCCTGCCGGCCATTCCCCAGGCAGTGCAGGCCCTTCAGGAAATGGGGATGCATCGTAAGGTGCAACTGATCGTTTCCGGAGGGATCCGCAACGGTGCAGACGTGGCCAAGGCCATGGCGCTGGGGGCCGACGCGGTGGCCATCGGCACGGCCGCGTTGATCGCGCTGGGCGACAACCACCCACGCCTGGATGAGGAGCTGCGCAAGATCGGCTCGGCTGCAGGGTTTTATGACGACTGGCAGAACGGCCGGGACCCGGCGGGCATCACCACCCAGGACCCGGAGCTGGCCAAGCGCCTGGACCCGGTCGAGGGTGGCCGGCGCCTTGCCAATTACCTGCGCGTGCTGGTGCTCGAAGCTCAGACCATGGCCCGCGCCTGTGGCAAAAGCCACCTGCACAACCTTGACCCGGAAGACCTGGTGGCACTCACGGTGGAGTCTGCCGCGATGGCCCGCGTGCCGCTGGCCGGTACCCAGTGGATCCCGGGGCAGTAACGCTACCTGGTCACTGAGTGGGAGGGCGGCGGTGCTGGGCGAGGTGCCTAGCGCTAACGCAGCGTGTCGCCCGGCGGGCCGGCCTCCCATAGGTGCCTGACAACCCACGACCCAGCAGGAGCACACCCATGATCAAACCCCTCTCGGGCGGCCTCGCCCTGATGTTGTCAACCCGCCTCGCCCAGGCCGCCGACCCTACCCCGGCCTTGGATACCGGCTCCAGCGCCTGGATGATCACCGCCACGGCACTGGTGCTGTTCATGTGTGTGCCAGGCTTGGCGCTGTTCTATGGCGGGCTGGTACGGGCAAAGAACCTGTTGTCGCTGTTCACTCAATGTTTCGGTATCGCCGGCCTGATCGGCGTGCTCTGGGTGCTTTACGGCTACAGCCTGGTGGTCGACACCACCGGCATGGTCGAAGGGCAGGTCACGCTCAACAGTTTCATCGGGTCGCTCAGCCGGGCATTTCTGGTGGGCATGACCCCGGAGAGCCTGGTGGGCACGATCCCGGAAGGCGTGTTCGTCACCTTTCAGATGACCTTCGCGATCATTACACCGGCATTGATCGCAGGCGCCTTCGCCGAGCGCATGAAATTCTCGGCGGCACTGTTGTTCATGGCGTTGTGGTTCACCCTGGTGTATGCCCCCATCGCCCACATGGTCTGGGGCGGGGCGGGGGCGTTGATGCACAACTGGGGGGTGCTCGACTATGCCGGCGGCACTGCGGTGCACATCAACGCAGGCGTCGCGGCCCTGGTGGCAGCGCTGATGCTGGGCAAGCGCAAAGGCTACCCGCACACCGCTATGCCGCCTCATAACCTGTGCCTGGCGATGGTTGGCGCGGCGATGCTGTGGGTTGGCTGGTTCGGTTTCAACATCGGCTCCGGCGGTGGGCTATCGGGCGCCTCAGGCATGGTGATGATCAATACCCAGGTGGGCGCATGCGCTGGCATCGTGGGCTGGATGTTCACTGAATGGTTCAAGGCCGGCCGCGTGAGCGCCTTGGGCCTTGCCAGCGGTGCCCTGGCGGGGCTGGTGGGTATTACGCCGGCCTGCGCCTACGTTGGCGTGGGCGGGGCCTTGGCCATCGGTGGGCTGTGCGGCGTGGGTTGCTACCTGGCCGTTACCGTGCTCAAGCAGCGGCTGGGGTATGACGACACCCTTGATGTGTTTGGCCTGCACGGGGTGGGCGGGATCATCGGCGCGGTGCTGACAGGGGTGTTTTGCGTGCCCGAGCTGGGCGGCCTGGTAGACGGTGTGAGCATGGCGAGCCAGGTGCTCGCCCAAGTCAAGGGCGTGGCGTTCACCTTCGGCTATTGCTTCGTGGCCAGTTGGGTGATTTTGAAAGCGGTGAAGTTCATCACCGGGTTGCGGGCTCATGAGGCTGTCGAAGAGATGGGGCTTGACCTCGGCGAGCACAACGAGCGGGCCTACAACCACTGAACGCCGTAGCAACGTGTGAGCTATCAGCTGCAAGCAAGCGTGGTAGGGCAGGCATTCGGACAAACCTGCCCCACCGCGCTTTGCTCTTTCGTGCGGCCAGAAGCGTGAAGCGGTGACTTCACCGGAAGGCAGGGATCACCTGGTCAATGAACAACTTCAACGACTTGCGTTTTTCTTCATGGCTCAGGCCGTTGTCACACCAGAAGCTGAACTCATCCACGCCCAGTTCCTGATAGTGGCGGATGCGCGCAATGATTTGCTCAGGTGTGCCGATCATAGTGTTCTTGCGGATGTTCTCGAGCTCGAATTCCGGGCGCTCGGCGAATTTCTCCTCCGGGCTGGGCGCCAGGAAGCCGTTGACCGGGGCCTGCTTGTTGCCGAACCAGGCATCGAAGGTGCGGTAGAAGCGATTGATCGCCGTAGCCCCGACCTTCCAGCCTTCGGGGTCATCGTCGGCATGCACGTGGGTGTGGCGCAGCACCATCAGTTGCGGGCGGGGGACGCCGGGGTTGTTGGCCAGGGCGTTCTGGAACTTGTTACGCAGATCGACGACTTCTTCGTCGCCCTTCATCAACGGGGTAACCATCACGTTGCAGCCGTTGGCAACGGCGAAGTTGTGCGAGTCGGGGTCACGTGCGGCGATCCAGATCGGCGGGGTGGCGATGGGCTTGGGGACGCTGGTGGAGGTAGGGAATTTCCACAGCTCGCCGTCGTGGGCGTAGTCGCCTTCCCACAGCTTGCGCACCACAGGCACCATCTCACGCAAGGCCTTGCCGCCTTCGGTGGCTGGCATGCCGTTGGCAAGGCGGTCGAACTCGACCTGGTAGGCGCCACGGGCCAGGCCCACTTCCATACGGCCGTTGCTGATCACATCGAGCAGGGCGCATTCACCTGCCACGCGCAGGGGGTGCCAGAACGGCGCGATGATGGTGCCAGCGCCCAGGCGAATGGTCGTAGTGCGCGCTGCCAGGTACGCCAGCAGCGGCATGGGGCTGGGAGAGATGGTGTATTCCATCGCGTGATGTTCGCCGATCCACACGGTGCTGAACCCACCGGCTTCAGCCATCAGGGTGAGTTCGGTGAGGTCTTCGAACAACTGCCGATGGCTGACCTGGTCGTCCCAGCGTTCCATGTGAACGAAAAGCGAAAATTTCATGACAACCTGCCTTTTGTTTTTTGCGATGCGGCCGATTAACTGAGCGGCAACATGGCGGATGTTCTGGTTGCGCGGCACTGGGGCTCAGAGCGCGTGCACTATTGGTATACCATATTACGGTGTATTGCAAGGCCGGATGGCCTTGCCACAGACGGGGAATGGATGAACGCATGAAGATAAAAACAAAATTGATCGCGGCGTTTGCCAGCATTGCTGCGGTGCCTGTGGTGCTGGTGGCGGTGGTGGTGATCTGGAACTTGCGTACGCAGGCGCTGGATAATTTCGAAAGCGCCAGCGGCCGGGAAATTCGCCAGGTCGATAACGCCATGCGGCTGTTTTTCGACGGCATCGACCAGAACGTAGCGTTTCTGGCCGCGCAGCCGTTGCTGGCCGGTGCAGACGGCCACCTGACCCGCTACCCCAAAGGCGGCAATGTGGCCGGCGACCTCGACCCGCAGGTGTTTGCGTTGTTCGAGCAGCTTGCCAAAAGCCACGCCAACTATGCCTATGTGTCGATGGGCACTGCCGATGGCGGCTATGTGTTCTGGCCAGGCTCGGCGCTCAGTGACTATGACCCGCGCACCCGGCCCTGGTACCAGGCGGCCATGGCGCAACCGGGCAAGACCGTGCGCACGGCGCCCTACTACTGGGCGGCCGACAAAGTCACGCTGGTCAGTACGGTGCGCGCGCTGGCCGGCGCCAACGGCCAGCCGGGGGCGGTGGTGAACATCGACGTATCCCTCGGCCAGCTGACCGACCTGATCAAGCAGATTCGCCTGGGCGACAGCGGCTACGTGCTGCTGGCCACCGACGACGGCACTGTGCTGGTCGACCCCTCGCAGCCTGAGCACAACTTCAAGCGCCTGACCGACCTTGGCCCGGCCTATGCCGAGCTGGGGCAGGCGCAAAAAGGCCTGGTACCGGTGAAACTGGGCGAGCAGCAATACCTGGCCAACGTCTGGCGCTCCGACGCATTGGGCTGGCGCTTCATCGGCCTGGTGCCCAAGGCTGAAGTCATGAGCACTACCGTATCGCTGACCTGGCTCATCGTCGCCATCGCGGCAGTGTTCGCGTTGGGCTTTGCGGTGCTCGGTGGCGTGTTCGCAGGCGTGCTGGTTCGGCCGATTCACGCTGTGGCCAATGGCTTGGAAGGGATCGCCCAGGGCGAGGGCGACCTCACGGCGCGGCTGGCCGTGAAGGGGCGTGATGAAACCGCGCAACTGGCCGGCTGGTTCAACCAGTTTCTCGGCGCCATCGCTGCGATCATCCAGCGTATCGGCGCTGCGGCCGGGCAAATCCAAGGCTCCTCCAGCGACTCGACCCAGGCCGCCCAGGCCTTGGCCGAAACCGCGGAGCGCCAGCGCAGCGCGGTCGACGCCGTGTCCACGGCGTTCCATGAAATGGTCGCAACCGCCAACGAAGTCGCGCGCTCCTGCAGCCAGGCTGCGGCGTCGGCCGATGACGGCCAGCGTCAGGTGCGCGACGGCCAGCAGCAGGTGCAGACCGCCGTTGACCGGGTCGGGCGCTTGAGTGCGGAGATCGAGGAAGCGGCCGGGGCCATGCGCCAGTTGCAGCAGGACAGCAGCGATATCCAGTCGATTCTGGGCACCATCAACGCCATTGCCGAGCAGACCAACCTGCTGGCCCTCAATGCTGCTATCGAAGCCGCCCGGGCGGGTGAACAGGGCCGAGGCTTTGCCGTGGTGGCTGACGAAGTGCGGGCGCTTGCCCGTCGCACGGCCGATTCCACCGGCGAGATCGACAGCCTGCTCAGCACGCTGGCCAAGCGCACCGAGCAGATGAGCGGGCGCATGGACGCAAGCCTTGAGGTGTCGCGCGCCACGGTTACCTCCATCAATGACGCACGGGGCAGCTTCGAACGCATTCGCGATTCGGTGGACGTGATCCGCGACATGAACGTACAGATCGCCACTGCCGCTGAAGAACAGCACCAGGTTGCCGAAGACATCAATCGCAACATTGGGCAGATCCACGGCGATGCCCAACAGGTGGCAGAGCTGGCTGAGCGCACTCAGGGCGAAGCGGGGCACATGACCCGTTTGTCCGAAGAGCTCAATGGTTTGGTGAAGCGTTTCCGCACCTAAGAGGAGTTGGGCCCGAGTATTTTCCTACCGGGCCCATGCGCAAAAGTGACGTGGAAAGTCGTTGAGTTGTTTGGCATACCATAATATGGTGGGCCTCGACGGTGGGGTCTGCCAGCCTTCAACAGCCGGCAGGCGTGCCCATCGGTTTGGCTTCAAACAACGACAAGAACAGACAAACACGAGACCCCCTGCGCATGTCTGAACAGCATTCCCACGCCCTGGCGATCGAAAACCACACGGTCGATCACGTGCCGGACCGCGAACGCCACGGCCGTTCGCGCGACCTCTTCACCCTCTGGTTCAGTACCAACATCGCGCCCCTGCCTATCGTCAGCGGGGCCATGGTTGTGCAGACCTTCGGCCTCGGGCTCGGGTCGGGCCTGCTGGCTATTGCGCTCGGCCACTTGCTCGGCGGCACGGTACTGGCGCTCTCATCGGCCCAGGGGCCGCGGTTGGGCATACCGCAGATGGTGCAAGGCCGCGGCCAGTTCGGCCGCTACGGCGCGCTGGGCATCGTCTTGATCACGGCCTTGATCTATCTGGGCTTCTTCATTTCCAACAGCGTGCTGGCCGGCAAGTCGGTGCACAATCTGGTGCCGGCGGTGCCATTGTCGGCGGGCATCGTGCTCGGGGCGCTGGCGGCCACTGCTATCGGAGTGATCGGCTATCGCTTCATTCACATCCTCAACCGCATCGGCACCTGGGTCATGGGCGCAGGGCTGTTCGCAGGCTTCGCGATGGTGCTCAGCGGGCCGCTGCCGGCCGATTTCTTTAGCCGTGGCGGTTTCAACCTGGCCGGTTTCATCGCAACGGTGTCGCTGGGGGTGGTGTGGCAGGTCAGCTTCTCACCTTACACCTCAGACTACTCGCGCTACCTGCCCCGTGAAGTCGGCATCGGCAAGCCGTTCTGGGCGACCTACCTGGGTGCGGTGTGCGGCACGGTGCTGTCGTTCGCTTTCGGGGCCGTGGTGGCGCTGGCCTCGGCACCCGATGCCGATGCCATGGCGGCTGTCGAGCAGAGCACCGGTGTGCTTGGGCCGGTGTTGATGCTGTTGTTTCTGTTCAACATCATCAGCCACAACGCGCTGAACCTCTACGGCGCAGTGCTTTCGCTGATCACCGTGCTGCAAACCTTCATGGCGCGCTGGGTGCCGTCGGTGCGCCTGAAGGTGGTGCTGTCGAGTTTGGTGCTGTGCGGCTGCTGCCTGGTGGCCCTGGGGGCCTCGGCCGATTTCATCAGCCGCTTCATCGGCCTGATCCTGGCGTTGTTGTTGGTACTGGTGCCCTGGGCGTCGATCAACCTGGTGGATTTCTACCTGATCAAGCGCGGCGACTACCACATTCCTTCGCTGTTCGAGGCCGATGGCGGCCGCTACGGGCGCTTCGACTGGCACGCCATCGGGGCCTGGTTCGTCGGGGTAGTGGCGCAGCTGCCGTTCGCCAACACCTCCTTGTTCACCGGCCCCTATGCCAACCTGGTGCCGGGGGCGGACCTTTCCTGGGTGGTTGGGCTGCTGGTGACCGCACCGCTGTACTTCTGGCTTGGCTATCGCCGCGAAGAGCGCTGCGCCCGGCGCAATGCCGTCAACTGGAGCTGATCGGTTCCGCCCAGCCCAGGCCGAGTGCCTTGTGCAGGGCGGTGAAGTCTTTGAGCAGTTGCGCATCGCCGGCAATGCGGTTTTGCCGCGCATCGAACAGGGTGCGCTGGGCATCGAGCCAGTCCAGTGTGCTGGCGGTGCCCGCATGGTAGCGCTGGCCAGTGAGGTCGGCGGCGCGCTCGGCGCTGGCCTCGACCTCCTGCAACAGCACCACGTTCTGGCGCTGATGGCCGTAGCGGGCCAGTGCACTGTCAGCATCCTTTAGTGCGGCGAGCACCACGCTTTGATAGTTGGCCAGGGCCTCGTCGTGCTGCCCTTGGGCCTGCTCCACCTGGGCGCGCACGCGGCCGAAATCCAGCAGGCTCCATTTCAGCCGCGGCAATGCCAGCCAGGTGCCGTTGCTGTTGCGCAGCAGGTGGCCGGGGTCGCCCGCGCTGAACGACAGATCGCCGGTCAGGCTCAGCGTGGGAAACCACTGCGCCTGCTGCTGGCCGATCTGGGCGCTGCGCATGGCAAGGCCGCGTTCTGCGGCGCGGATGTCAGGGCGGGCCTTGAGTAACTGGGCCGGGTCACCCAGCGGCACCCTGGCCGGAACCTGGGGCAGCGGCGCGGGGGGCTGCAGGGTTGCATCGAGCTGGCCGGGTTCCTGGCCGCAAAGCACTGCCAACTCGTCGAGCGAGTCCACCAGCTGCGACTGCAACGGCAGGCGCTGCGCTTGAGTGGTACGTGCCTGCGTCAACACTTGCTCAAGCTGTACCTGCGAGGCCACGCCCCCGGCGAGGCGCTCGCGGGTCAGCGCCAGCACCTGGTTCTGTACCTGCGCGGTGGCATCCACCAGCGCCAGCCGGGCTTGCTCATCCCGCAACCCGACATAGGCTTGCACCACCTCGGCGGCCAGCTGGACCTGAGCGTCTGCCAGTTGCGCGGCGCTGGCCTGCGCATTGGCGTCGGCGGCCTGCACGGCGCGGCGGGTGCCGCCGAACAGGTCTGCCTCCCAGCTCGCATCGAAACCGGCCAGGTACAGGCTCAGCGGGCCACGGCCGCCGCCGCCCAGGCCGAAGGCGGAGGTGTCAGGCGAACGGGTGCGCAGCATCATTGCGTCGGCCGACAGCGTGGGCATTTGCCCTGCCTGTTGGCCTGCTAGATTGGCCCGCGCCTGGCGCAAGCGCGCGCGGGCCTGGGCCAGGTCAGGGCTGTGCGCCAGGGCTTGGGCCACCAGCTGGTTCAGTTGGGCATCACCCAGCGCCTGCCACCAAGGTGTTGCGGCCGGGGCACGGCTGCCTTGCTCAGGCGCATGGGGTAGGCGCGCAGCCTGCAAGGTGGCGGGTGCTACCACTGGCGCGCCTTGATAGTCGGGGCCAATGGTGCAGCCTGCGAGGGTCAACAGGGCCAGGCTGGCAACGGTGCGTTTCATCGTGAGGGTGCCTTCGCTTGGCGTAGTAGAAAGGCCAAGGGCAGGCAGGCAAGCATGGCCAGCCCCAGGGCAAAGAACGCGTCGTTGTAGGTCATCACCAGCGCTTGCTGGGCAATCTCGTTGGCCAACTGTGCGATACCTTGTATTGGGGCCGTCGACGGGTCGCCCTGTTGGGCGAAGAAACTGGCGCTACGCTCGGCCATCTGGCTTTGGGCCTGCGCCGAGTTGGCGCTGATGCCTTCGCGCAGGGCTGCATCGTGAAAATGCTGGCGCCGGTCGATCAGCACGCCCAGCAAGGCCAGGCCCAGTGTGCCACCCAGATTGCGCGCCATGTTGTACAGCCCGGCGGCGTCGCCGGCGTCCTGGGTACTGACCGAGCGCATCGACAACTGGCTCAGCGGCATCATCACCAGGATCTGGCCCACCCCACGCAACAGCTGCGAGGCGGTGAAGTCGTGGCCTACACTTTGGGCGGTGAGGGTGGTGTCAACGAAACAGCTGGCCCAATACAACACCAGGCCGAGCAGCACTAGAAGGCGCAAATCCACCCGCCCCAGCAAGCGCGGCAGCACCGGCATCATCAAAAATGCCGGCAGGCCGGTGAGCAGCATCACTGCACCGGCCTGTTCGGCGTTGTAGCCGCTGAGGGTGCCCACGAACTGCGGTACCAAATAAGCGGTGCCATAAAGCCCGGCGCCAACACAAGTGCCAATCAGCAGCACGCTTGCAAAGCGCGGGTTGGCCAGCAGGCTCAGGCGCAAGATCGGTTGTCGCGCACTGACCTGGCCGGCGGCCAGTAGGGTGAAGCCCACTGCGCAGGCCAAGGCCAGCCAGCAGATCAGGCTGGAATCGAACCACTGCTCACGCTGGCCTTCCTCCAGCACCACGGTCAGTGTCGAAAGCCCCAGCGCCAGGCCGACGATGCCCAGCCAGTCGGCATTGAACAGCGCTTGCAGGTTGGCTTTTTCCCGTGGCAGGCCGGTGTAGAGCAGCGTCACCAGCGCGGCGGTCACTGGCAGGTTAAGGAAAAAGCACCAGCGCCAGCTGAAGTTTTCCGTGAGCCACCCGCCGATCACCGGGCCGAGCAAAGGGCCGAGGATCACCGTCATGCCGAACAAGGTGATGCCCACCGGCAACTGGTGCGGCGGCAGGCGAGTGCGCACGATGGTCTGCGCGGTCGGGATCATCGCCCCACCGGTGAAGCCCTGGCCGATGCGGCAGAGGATCATCGCCGTGAGGCTCGAAGACAGCCCGCACCCTACGGAAAACAGGCTGAACAGGATCGTCATGACGATCAGAAAGCGCCTGAGCCCCATCACCCGTGTGCACCAGGCCGCCAAGGGAATCATCACAATCTCCGACATCAGGTACCCGGTGGCGATCCAGGTGCCTTCGGTGCCGGTGGCGCCGATCTGGCCCTGGATCTGCGGCAGGGCCGAATTGGTGATGGAGATGTCCAGGGTTGCCAGCAGCGCGCCAAGGGCGCCGGCGATCACGGCGATCCAGTCGGTGATGCTTGCGTTGGGCGGGGAGGGCTCAGCCATGGGCCTGGTCGCCACGGGTGTCTACCTCCACCGTGGCAGACAGCCCTGGCAGCAGTATGCCCTGCAGGTCGCCCGGCACGTCCAGGCGGATACGCACCGGTACCCGTTGAACGATCTTGGTGAAGTTGCCGGTGGCATTGGCCGGCGGCAACAATGCGAACTGCGCGCCCGTACCCGGGGCGAAGCTGTCGATCCATCCGGTCAACTCTCGGCCGGGCAGGGCATCGACCTTCACGCTCACCCGCTGGCCGGTGCGCATGGCGCCGATCTGGGTTTCCTTGAAGTTGGCGGTCAAGTAAAGGCCCTGGACCGGCACCACGGTCAGCAGGCGCGTGCCGGGTTGCACGAACTGGCCCAAGCGCACGCCACGGTCACCCACGCGGCCGTCGAGAGGGGCACGAATCTCCGCGTCATCGTAGTCAAGTGCGGCCTGGGTATCACTGGCTTGGGCCACGCCCAGTTGCGCCTGGGCCTGCTGCACCTGCGCCTGCTGTGTCGCCAGCCGCGCCTGGGCCGAGCGCAGCGCCGCCTGGCGCGCGGCCAGCGTGCTTCGGGCCTGGGCCTGCTGGTTGGCAAGCTCGGCCAGGCGCTCCTGGGTTTCGGCCCCTGAACGCGCCAACGGCGCATAACGCTGGTATTGAGCGTGGGCGTGGGCCAGGTCGGCCTGTGCCCCCTGCGCCTGCGCGCTGGCTTCGGCGATGCTTGCCTGTTGCTGGGCGAGCTCGGCACGTGCGCGGGCAAGGTCTGCCTCGCGGGCGGCGATGGTGGCACGGGTTTCGTCAGCCGCGGCGCGATACTTTCGCGCATCCAGCCGTACCAGCAGGTCGCCCTGGTGCACTGCCTGGTTGTCTCCCACCAGTACCTGCGCCACATAACCGCTGATCTTTGGCGCTACTGCCAGGCTGTCTGCCTGCAGGTAGGCGTCGTCGGTGCTTTGTAGATACTGCCCGCGAAGCCACCACCAGCCGCCCCACGCCCCGCCGGCCAAGGCCGCTACCAAGGCAAGCCCGGTCAGCGCACGGCGTGCATTGCCGCGCTGCGGGTCGGGTGTATCAGAAGATGGGGCAGTGGCCACAGGTGTACTCCAGAATTATTCCAGTCGGAATAAAATCTTCTTCGAGACATATTTTGTCAACAGCTATACGCTGGCCGGATCCCCATCAGGTAAGAGGCCATGGCACGACACAAACCCACCGCCGAAGGTGGCTACCCACGCGGCGAAGAGACCCGCGCCCGGTTGATCGACGCAGCTGTGCGGGTGTTCGGCGAAAAAGGCTACGACGCGGCCTCCACGCGGGAGATCGCAAGCGTCGCAGGGCTGAACGCCCCGGCGCTGCAGTACTACTTCGACAACAAGGAAGGGGTGTACCTGGCCTGTGTCGAACACATGATCGAACGGCTCTGGGAGCAGGTTGGGCCCGCCGTGGCCGTGGCCGAGGCGGTACTGGAAGTCAGGCCCGGCAGCGACGCCGAGCGAATCGAAGCGCTGCTGGGAATCTTCTCGGGCATGCTCGGCCTGATCCTGGACGGCCCGGATTCACCGCAGTGGCGCGAATTCATGTCCCGCCAGCAAGCCGGCCAGTGCCCGCCCAGTGCCCATGCCCTGATGAAAGAAAGGTTCAAAATGCGCATGAGTCGGGTCATCCGTGGCTTGGTATCGAGCCTCACCGGCTACGCCGAGGATGACGAGCGCACAGTGCTGCACAGTTTTGCGTTGTTCGCCCAGGTTGTGGCGTTTCGCGTACAGCGCCCGAGCTTGCTCGACTCGCTGGGCTGGGATGGCGTGGACGCCGACCGCCTGGCGAGGGTGCGGGCGGTATTGCTGGCGCACGTTCGCGCAGCGCTGGAGGGCCTGGTGCGTGAGCGTGACGCTGGGGTTTGATGGCTTGCAGTGCCCGCTGGCATGATGAGCTCCCTTTTCCACGGAGCCACTTCGATGCGTTCATTGCTTCGCCCGGCGTTCGGCTTACTCCTGTGCTGGCAGGCCGCTGGCACGGCATATGCCGATGAAGCCGGCGCTCTGGTCGACGCCCTCAATGCTTACCGCGGGCAGTATCAGCAGTGCGGGGAGCAGGTGTCCCAGCAACTGCCGCCCTTGGCTGCCGACCCACGCTTAGTGCTACCGGTCAACGGCGCCGGCGACCTGCAACAGGCACTCGCTGGCAAGGGCTACCCGATGGCCAATGTGCAGGCGATCACCCTCTCTGGGCCGCGCGATGCGCGGGCGGCATTGCAGGTGGTGCAGGGCAGTTACTGCAAAGTGGTGCTTGACCCCCAATTCGTCGACGTTGGCGTCACCCAGGCCGGCCGCGACTGGCGCATCGTCCTGGGCCGGCCGTTGCTCAGCGCCCAGCTGGGCCCTTGGCAGAAAGAGGGGCAGGCGTTGCTTGCCGCGATCAACAGCGCCCGCGCCCAGCCCCGCCAGTGCGGTGGCACCCCTTATGCGGCGGCGCAGCCTCTGGCATGGAGCGAGGTACTGGGCAGCGTTGCCGAAAGCCATAGCCGCGACATGGCCAACAACAATTATTTCGACCATCAGGACAAGGGCGGTGCCACTCCCGGTGACCGCGCGGAAATCGGCGGCTACACCGGCCAGCGTGTCGGTGAGAACATTGCCGCCGGGCAAGACAGCACCGGCAAGGTACTGGCCGGCTGGCTCGCCAGCCCAGGGCACTGCGCCAACCTGATGAACCCACAATACCGCGAGCTGGGCGCAGGCTACGCAACTGACCCGAAAAGCGATGCGGGGATCTACTGGACGGCAATGTTCGGGGGGTAACTTCGGTTCTAGCCCCAAAAGTTGTTACTGAGCCGCTGTACGGCCGCATGGGCGGCTCGCAGGTCGAACAGGTCGGGGTCGAAGCCGTTGCCCGGCCATTGCCCGGCGAGGTCACCGTTATCGGCGCCCGATAGGGCCAGCCCCTGCAAAAACTCGGCATACCCCTTCACCCCGCCGACATTCTCCGGCGGGCAGGCACGCGCGCCGCCAATCACTTCACACCAACTGCCACGGGATGCGAACGGCTCGATGCGCTCCACCGCGATCACATGCTGCCAGCTGTCACCGAAATCATAGAGGTAGCGCAGGCGCTGGTCGGTGTCGGCCAGCACCTGGCGCAGCTTGACCTTACGGTCGTCATGGGTGCCGGAAGGTACAGGAGCAAGCTCCGACTCGGGGCGGGTATAGAGCGCGTTGTCCTGTTCGAACTCGTGCAGGTGCTCGCTGTGCCAGCCGAACGCGGCCTGAATGTAATGGTGCAGCTTGCGCAAGGAACAATCCCCGGCCACCCGAAGGCGGCGCCAGATCGGAGGGTTGATCTGCAGTGGCTCGAGCTGGATGTGCAGCGTATACAGCAGCGGATTCGCCATCGGTTGCTCGCAGTGCTAAAGGCAGGCAAACAGCTTAACGGCATTTGCTACGCGGATCAGCCATCGTGACTGAGCCCTGCTATGCTGGGCCGCCCTTGCGAACACGGAATGTCAGGCGATGCTGGAGCTGCGACCCAACTGCGAATGCTGCAACCGCGACTTGCCCAACGGCGACCCGACTGCGCGCATCTGTACCTTCGAGTGCACCTTCTGCGCCGACTGCGCCCAAGGCCCACTGGGCGGCGCCTGCCCTAATTGTGGCGGCGACCTGGTGCTGCGGCCCACGCGGCCTGCCGCCAAGCTCGAGCGTTTTCCACCGGCCACCGAGCGCACGCTCAAACCGCACAGCGCCTGCGCCCCGGTTCAGCCCGACTAGCCGCCTACCGCGGCCGCCCAGAGCATCCGGGGGCAGGCCCGCCACCCAGGCCTGGCGCTCGCTGTCGCTCATCGGTGCGCCGGAAACCCGCTTGCCTGCCGCGCTCAGGGCGATGGCGATCAAGCCTGTCCGCGCCCCGGCGCGTTCGTCGGGGCCGACAACACCGAGTACAGCCCCGATTAGCTGGCTTACATCAGGGAACCAGCTAATGGCTGCCTGTCTGTGCCGTTCGCTGAAGACGTAGAGTTGCTGGTGCGGGTGTTTTGACAGGCAGCGGCCTGTTCACACGGTTCACAGTGGCATCGAAAAGTGGCATTGTGACATCTGTTTTCTCAGGGCCGGTAACATGTCAATGGACGACCGCGAATGGATGCGACGGGAGCGTGAAGAGCGTTTCCAAGCTGGGCGGGCTCGAGCGAGGGCTAGGGCTGCACGTAGCAGTCACTTGGCTTACCCTTGCCTGATCTTGCTGCTGGTAGCCGTTGCGGGGTGCTGCATCTGGCGGGGTTGGTATTACAAGCCGCCAGCAGCGGCCAGCGTGACGGCGCACGATCCTGCACCGCCCGAACCGCTTCCCCGTTCGCTCGCGCCTGCGCCTGTCGCAGGCACCATCCCTGCGCCTCGGGTTTCGCCCCCGCCGCACGTTCAAACTCCGAAACCTGCGCCTCAGGGCCTGGTGTCCCAGGCTTACCTGGAACGCTTTCGTGCCGAACGGGCGCGCCCGCGCGCGCAAGCCAATACCTTCGAGGAACAGGACAGCCAATGGATCGACAGCTGGGACCATCGGCAGCGCTACCTGGCGCACTGGTCGATCAGCGACAACTCGATCGACGGCACCTCGGTGTGTGATAACCATCGCCGAGGCTCCATTGAATACCGCGAGTGCCGCAAGGGCGCGAAAGTGTTCTTTCGCGAGCAGTGCCGAAGTTGGGCGAGCAGGGCCAGCGATGACGGCCAACCGTGGAGCGAGCGAATGAAGGCCCGCTATTGTTCAGCCGACAGCGCGTTCAGCCCGCTGTGAGGCGAGCTTAACCGGGCTGCGCCGTTGCGGAGCAACTCAGGCCTTGCCCTGCGCCGCCCGTGGAATGGTCTTGAGCAGGTCTTCCGGCGAGATGAACCCCACCACCTGCTTGACGGCATCGCTGCCGGGCGTCGGCAGGCCGAGAATGTGCGGTTTCATCTTGCCCATCACGTGCATCTCGCACGGTTTGCAGTCGAACTTCAGTGTCAGCACCTCATCGCCATGCACCAGTTGCATCGGCGCCACCTTGGTGCGCACGCCGGTCACGCCCTTGGCCTGCTTGGGGCAGAGGTTGAAGGAGAAGCGCAGGCAGTGTTTGGTGATCATCACCGGTACTTCGCCGGTTTCCTCGTGGGCCTCGAAGGCCGCGTCGATCAGCTTGACGCCATGGCGATGATAGAAACTGCGGGCTTTTTCGTTATACACGTTGGCCAGGAAAGACAGATGCGCCTCCGGATACACCGGTGGCGGGCTGGTTTCCGGCTTGCGCGCCCCGCGTGGGTGAGCTTCCACCCGGGCCTCGGTCAGGCGGTCGATCGCTTCCCGGCGCAGCGCCTTGAGTTGTGAGTTGGGCACGAACCAAGCCTGCTCGGCGACCAACTCTACGCCGGTGGCGTGGTATTCGGTGGTCCCCAACTGGCCAAGTACATCGCGCAGTTGCTCCAAGGCCTGCTCGGGCTTGTTGGCAAGGCCCAGCGGGCCCTCCAGCGCCACGGTCACGCTCACACCTTCTTCGCTGGTGGCGGTGAGGGTCAGGCCGCTTTCCAGCAGCACTGCGTGCCAGGCCAGGCCGACGCGCCGCTCAGCGCTGGTTTTCTGCAAGGCCTGTTGCCAGTTGTGATCGAGGTTGCGGTTCAGCGGGTGCTCGGGGCGCAGGCGGTGCAGGCCGGCCGGCATCTCGTTGGGCTCGACGCGGTAGCGGTAGCGTTTCTCGCCGTCTTGTTCGAATTCGCCGCGAGGCTCGGCGATGTTGGCGCGAAAGCCCACCACTTCACGCTTGACCAGCACATTGAGGCCGTCGCCGTTGGACAGCGGTTCGTGAGTGACCACCAGCAGGTCGTGCTTGTTGACCCTTTCCACCACGCCCACCGCGAGGCCAGTGAAGGTCGGCGAATCGAATGCGCCGATGTCGATCTTGCGCTCGCTGACGAAGTAATCAGTGCTGCCGCGATGGAAGGTCTTGTCCGGGTCGGGTACGAAGAAGTGTGCGGTACGGCCGCTGGAGGCCCGTGCCAGGTCGGGGCGGCCTTCGAGGATGGCATCTAGCTGTTGGCGGTAGTAGGCAGTGATGTTCTTCACATAGCCCATGTCCTTGTAGCGCCCCTCGATCTTGAAAGAACGCACGCCGGCATCGACCAGATCGCTCAGGTTGGCGCTCTGGTTGTTGTCCTTCATCGACAGCAGGTGCTTTTCGAACGCCACGACCCGGCCTTGATCATCCTTCAGGGTGTAGGGCAGGCGGCAGGCTTGGGAGCAGTCGCCACGGTTGGCGCTGCGCCCGGTCTGCGCGTGGGAGATGTTGCACTGGCCGGAAAACGCCACGCACAGCGCGCCGTGGATGAAAAACTCGATGGCCGCGTCGGTTTCATCGGCGATGGCGCGGATCTCTTGCAGGTTCAGCTCACGGGCCAGCACCAGTTGGGAGAACCCGGCCTGGTCGAGGAACTTGGCCCGGCTCAGGGTGCGGATGTCGGTCTGCGTGCTGGCGTGCAGCTCGATCGGCGGGATGTCCAGCTCCATGACGCCCAAGTCCTGGATGATCAGCGCGTCAACGCCTGCGTCGTACAACTGGTGGATCAGCGCGCGGGCCGGCTCCAGCTCGTTGTCGTGCAGGATGGTATTGATGGTGGTGAACACCCTGGCGTGGTAGCGATGGGCGAACTCGACCAGGCCTGCAATATCGCTCACCTCGTTGCAAGCATTGTGGCGAGCGCCGAAGCTGGGGCCGCCGATGTACACGGCGTCGGCGCCATGCAGGATCGCTTCGCGAGCGATGGCCACGTCGCGGGCAGGGCTGAGCAGTTCGAGGTGGTGCTTGGGCAAGGGCATGGTCGTTATGTTCTAGGCAAATCACGGAGGGGGCACATTCTAGCGATGAATCACGCCCAGAGCACTGCCTGCCGGATGGGGCGCAGGTTTCATGGAAACTTTTCGAACCAAACGTTCCGGGGGCACCCCTAACTGGCAGATTCGCATTGTGACAATTTGTCACATTAAAACAGTTGATTTCGCGCTTAAGGAGCGAAAATCCATGACACGCTCATCCTCACCACCTCTGCTGGCTGGCGCGCTCATTGCCCTGGCAGGTCTCGGCCTGGCCGCTGGTGGCATCTGGTTGCTCGCCCTAGGGGGCAGCCCCTACTACGCAATGGCCGGGGCGGGAGTGCTGGTGGCGGGGGTTGCGCTGGCCCGCGGCCTGCGCTGGGCGCTTCATCTCTATGCGTTGGTGCTGGCGGGTACCGTGGTCTGGGCACTTTACGAGGTGGGCCTTAGCGGTTGGGAATTGGAGCCGCGGTTGTTGATTCCGACCTGCCTGGGGGTTTACCTCTTATTACCGTGGGTGGTGCGCAACGTTGGGCCGCAGCCTGCCGGTTATGGGCGTGCGCAGTTACCGCTGCTGGCCGCCGTGCTGCTGGCAGTCGCTACCGGTGGCGCTTCGTTGCTGCATAGCCCAGGCGTACAAGGCACCGCGTCATTGGCTGCGCCTGCGGCCGCGCCTAACGAGGTGGTCTCCGAGCAAGACTGGACCTACTATGGCCGCACCCCGCAGGGCGAGCGTTATTCGCCGTTGGCACAGATCACGCCGCAGAATGTTTCAAAACTCAAGCTCGCCTGGCAAGCTCGCACCGGCGACACCATGCGCCCCGGTGAGGATCAGGGCGGTACCGACGCAGGGCACGAATTCAATTTCGAAGACACCCCTACCAAGGTGGGTAACACCCTCTACGTGTGCACCGGCCACAGTTGGGTGGTGGCGTTCGATGCCAAGACGGGGCAGAAGAAATGGACGTTCGACCCCAAGGCCGACACCGATGCCGACGTGTACCTGGCCTGCCGCGGTGTGGCGTATTACGAAGCACCGGCCGGCACTGCCACCGACTGTCCCAAACGCATCATCGCCCCGGTGCTGGATGCGCGGATCATGGCCATCAACGCCGACACCGGCAAACCCTGCGAAGACTTCGGTGAGCACGGCTTCATCTCGCTGACCCAGTACCTGGGCCATGTGCAGAAGGGCTTTCATTTCGTCACCTCACCGCCGCTGGTGGTGCATGACCGGGTGATCCTGGGCGGTTGGGTCTGGGATAACCAGGCCGAGCATGAGCCTTCGGGGGCAGTGCGCGCCTTCAACCCCCTCACCGGTGCCATCGAATGGGCCTGGGATGTGGGCCATACCCCGCACAACTACAAGCCAGGGCCCGGTGATCAGCTCACTCGCGGCACCCCCAATGCGTGGGGGGTATACACGGCCGACCCGGCTCTGAACCTTGTCTACCTACCCATGGGTAATGCCACGCCGGACTACTTTGGCGGCCACCGCCGGCCGTTCGACGATGAGTATTCCAGTGCAGTGGTGGCACTGGACATCACCACCGGTGAAGAGCGCTGGCATTTCCAGACCACCCACCACGACCTCTGGGACATGGACCTGCCCATCGGCCCCTCGCTGGTGGACGTGCCCGACCCGGCGAACCCTGGGCAGAACCTGCCGGCGCTGATCCAGACCAACAAGCGCGGCGAGTTCTTCATGCTCGACCGCCGCACCGGCCAGCCCATTGCCCAGGTGGATGAGAAGCCCGTACCTCAGGGCGCGGTCGCCGGGGACTACACCTCACCGACCCAGCCATTTTCCACCGGCCTGCCGTCGGTGACCCCTGCGGACCTGAGCGAGGCGCACCTTTGGGGCGCGACGCCGTTCGACCAGTTGGCGTGCCGCATTCAATTCAAATCCTTCAACTACCGAGGTCAATTCACCCCACCGGGGTTGAAAACCACCATCGTCTACCCTGCCTTCGACGGGGTGATCGACTGGATGGGCGCCTCGATCGACCCCGCCAACAAGCTGGTGATCGCCAACGCCAACTACATTCCATTCATCGTGCAGATGATCCCTCGAGGGCCCATCGAGCAGAGCGGCAAGCTGCCAGCCTGGGACGGCAAGGGCGACCAGCCGGCGAACACTTCAGCCTATACCCCGCAATACGGCACGCCCTATGTGGCCACTGTGCACCCATGGCTGAACCCACTGGGTGTGCCGTGCAACTCGCCGCCCTGGGGCACCTTGACCGCCATTGACCTGAAAACGCGCACCATCGCCTGGCAACACCCGATAGGCACCACTCGCGATACCGGGCCGTTCGGTACCCATACCAACCTGCCGTTCAATACCGGGATCTTCAATATCGGCGGCAACATCGTGACCCGTGGCGGCCTGATTTTCATGGGCGCTACTGCCGATAACTACCTGCGTGCCATCGACGAGCGCAACGGCGAGGTGGTGTGGCAGGCCCGCCTACCGGCGGGCGGGCAGGCGACGCCTGTGTCCTATGCGGTCGATGGCAAGCAGTACGTAGTGATTGCGGCCGGGGGACACGGGGGGTTGGGTACTGCCACCGGTGATTACGTGGTGGCGTATACCTTGGAATGAATCGGCAAGCCGAACGTATTGCCGTAGCCGCAAGCGTCGGGCATTGCGCATCAATGCTCGGCGTTGCAGGCAGCCAGCGCTAGCGGTACAGGGCAGGGGGGCTAGGTGAAGCCCGGGCCAATGCTGGCACCCGTGGCCATGATGAAAATGCGAGGGCAAACCTTTTGTTGTCGACAATCTGTTGACCTTATTTGGTCTCGACGCTAAGTTTACGGCTCAAACCAATAAGATTGTCGACACATGAGCGATCTGAGCCTGCTTCCCACCGCCGACAGCGAAACCCTCGCCGAGCAGCTGTTCCGCCGCCTGCAAGCGGCCATCGTGCGTGGCGACATTGCCCCCGGCAGCAAGATCTCCGAACCCGAACTGGCTCGCACCTGGGGCGTGAGCCGGGGGCCGCTGCGCGAGGCAATCCACCGCCTGGAAGGCCAGCGCCTGATACTGCGAGTACCTCACGTGGGGGCACGGGTGGTGTCGCTGAGCCACACCGAGCTGATTGAGCTTTACCAGATCCGCGAGTCACTCGAAGGCATGGCTTGCCGGCTCGCGGCTGAGCACATGAGCACGGCGCAAATCCAGGAGCTGCGCCAGCTGCTCGACACCCACGAGCGCGATGCCGCCTTCCAGGCCGGCATCGGTTATTACCAGCAGGAAGGGGATCACGACTTTCACTATCGGATCATCCAGGGTAGCGGCAATCAGACCCTTGCCCACCTCTTGTGTAACGAGCTTTACCAGCGTGTGCGCATGTACCGCATCCAGTTTTCCGCCACCCCGAACCGGCCTCGCCAAGCCTTCGCTGAACACCACCGTATTCTCGACGCGCTCGCCGAGCGTGACGGTGAGCTGGCCGAGCTGTTGATGCGCCGGCACATCGCCGCCTCGCGGCGCAACATCGAGCGCCAGTTGCCCGGTGCCCCTTCCGAAACAGGAGAGCTTCAATGACCCAAGCCCAACGCCCTGGCGAGCGTTTCCGCGCCGCCGTCGCCAGCGAACACCCGCTGCAGATCGTCGGCGCCATCAACGCCAATCATGCGTTGCTGGCGCAACGCGCCGGGTTCAAGGCGATCTATCTCTCCGGCGGCGGGGTAGCTGCCGGCTCGTTGGGGTTGCCGGATCTGGGCATCAGCAACCTGGATGACGTACTCACCGACGTGCGCCGCATTACCGACGTGTGCGACCTGCCCCTGTTGGTGGACGTGGACACAGGCTTCGGTGCCTCGGCCTTCAACGTGGCGCGCACCGTTCGGGCGATGAGCAAGTTCGGCGCTGCCGCCATTCATATCGAGGACCAGGTCGGCGCCAAGCGCTGCGGGCACCGGCCCGGCAAAGAAATCGTCACCCAGCAGGAGATGGTCGATCGCATCAAAGCGGCCGCCGATGCCCGGCTGGACGACAGCTTCGTGATCATGGCGCGAACCGATGCGCTTGCCGTGGAGGGCCTCGAATCGGCCCTGGACCGCGCGGCCGCCTGCATCGAAGCCGGCGCCGACATGATCTTTCCCGAAGCGATCACAGAGCTTGGCATGTATCGCCTGTTCGCCGAACGGGTCAAGGTGCCGATCCTGGCCAATATCACCGAATTCGGGGCCACGCCCCTGTTCACCACAGAGCAGCTGGCAGGCGCAGGCGTGGCCATGGTGCTTTACCCCTTGTCGGCCTTCCGCGCCATGAACAAGGCGGCCGAAAACGTCTACACCGCCATCCGCCGCGACGGCACGCAACAGCAAGTGGTCGATACGATGCAAACCCGCATGGAGCTGTACGAGGCCATCGGTTACCACGCCTTCGAGCAGAAGCTGGACGCGCTGTTCGCGCGCGACAAAAGCTGAAGGCCGTTTCCCTTACAAATCCAATAACGGGAGAAGTCTCATGGCAGATGCCAAAACATTGAGCGGCGCCGGCCTGCGTGGCCAGGTCGCGGGGCAAACGGCCCTTTCCACTGTGGGTCTGGCCGGCGCAGGGCTCACTTACCGCGGCTATGACGTGCGCGCCCTGGCCGCTGACGCGGTGTTCGAAGAGGTGGCGTACCTGCTGCTCTACGGCGAGTTGCCCAGTGTGGCGCAGTTGGCCGAATACCAAGGCAAGCTCAAGGCACTGCGCAGCGTGCCGCAGCCGCTTAAAGAAGTGCTCGAGCGGATCCCGGCCAACGCTCATCCGATGGATGTGATGCGCACCGGCGCTTCGTTCCTCGGGGTGCTGGAGCCCGAAGGAAGTTTCGATCGTCAGCAGGATGTCACCGACCGGCTGCTGGCGCTTTTCCCCGGCATCGTTTGCTACTGGTATCGTTTCGCCCACCATGGCGTGCGCATCGACACCCAGAGCGACGAGCCCGGCGTGGCGGGGCACTTCCTGCACCTTCTGCATGGCAAGGCCCCGAGCGAGCTGCACCGCAAGGTCATGGATGTGTCGCTGATTCTGTACGCCGAGCACGAATTCAATGCCTCCACCTTCACCGCTCGGGTGTGCGCCTCCACCTTGTCGGACCTGTACTCCTGCATCACCGGGGCCATTGGGTCGCTGCGCGGCCCATTGCATGGCGGTGCCAACGAAGCTGCGATGGCGATGATCGAGCGTTTCGCCACGGCCGAAGAGGCCACGCGGGGCACGCTGGGTATGCTCGAGCGCAAGGAAAAGATCATGGGCTTCGGCCATGCGATCTACCGAGACTCCGACCCCCGCAACGAAGTGATCAAAGGCTGGGCCAAGACCTTGGCCGATGATGTGGGCGATACCCGGCTCTATGCCGTATCAGAGGCCATCGACAAAGTGATGTGGGAGCAGAAGAAACTGTTCCCCAATGCCGATTTCTACCATGCCTCGGCTTACCACTTCATGGGCATCCCGACCGAGCTGTTCACGCCGATCTTTGTCTGCTCTCGCCTGACTGGCTGGGCGGCCCACGTGTTCGAGCAGCGGGCGAACAACCGGATCATCCGCCCCAGCGCCGAGTACGTGGGCGTAGCCGAGCGGCCGTTCAGGCCGATCGAGCAGCGTTGACTGTCCCGTCGCCCGGCAAGCAGGCCTCCCACAACAGCAGGCTCACGGCCTGGCCCAGGGGGAAGGCCGGCTGGCGGGGCGACGCACATAACCCGAACACACCGTGAGCCCCGCCGATGAACACCGACCACCGCAAACCCCTACCAGGCACCCACCTGGACTACTTCGATGCCCGCAGTGCGGTCGAGGCGATCGCCCCCGGCGCCTGGGCTGGGCTGCCCTATACCTCGCGCGTGCTGGCCGAAAACCTTGCCCGCCGCTGTGCTCCAGAACACCTGGCGGCCTCGCTCTCGCAATTGATCGAGCGTAAGCGCGACCTGGATTTCCCCTGGTACCCGGCGCGGGTCGTCTGCCACGACATTCTTGGCCAGACGGCGCTGGTCGACCTGGCCGGGCTACGGGACGCCATCGCCGAGCGAGGGGGCGACCCGGCCAAGGTCAACCCGGTGGTGCCGGTGCAACTGATCGTCGATCACTCGCTGGCAGTAGAGTGCGGCGGCTACGACCCTGACGCCTTCGCCAAGAACCGCGCCATCGAAGACCGCCGCAACGAAGACCGTTTTCACTTCATCGACTGGACCAAGCTGGCTTTCGAGAACGTTGAAGTGATCCCGCCGGGCAACGGCATCATGCACCAGATCAACCTCGAGAAGATGTCGCCGGTGGTGCAGGTGCAGCAAGGTGTGGCCTTCCCCGACACGCTCGTGGGCACTGACAGCCACACCCCGCATGTCGATGCCTTGGGGGTAGTGGCCGTAGGCGTCGGGGGGCTTGAGGCCGAAAACGTGATGCTGGGCCGCGCCTCATGGATGCGCCTGCCCGATATCGTTGGGGTATGCCTCAGCGGCCGTCGCCAGCCGGGCATCACGGCCACCGACATCGTGCTGGCACTGACTGAGTTCCTTCGCCAGCAGAAGGTGGTGGGGGCTTATCTGGAATTTTACGGTGAAGGCGCGCGCAGCCTCACCCTGGGCGACCGTGCGACCATTTCCAACATGGCGCCGGAATACGGCGCTACCGCCGCAATGTTCGCCATCGACGAGCAGACCCTGGCCTACCTGAGGCTGACCGGCCGCGAGGAACAGCAGGTGAAACTGGTGGAAACCTACGCTCGCCAGGCTGGGCTGTGGGCCGATGACCTGGCTCAGGTGGAGTACGAGCGGGTGCTGGCCTTCGACCTCTCAAGCGTGGAGCGCAACATGGCCGGCCCCTCCAACCCCCATGCGCGGCTGGCGACCCGCGACCTGGCGGCCCGGGGTATCGCCGCGCCCTGGGAGCAGGTGCCGGGGCAATTGCCCGACGGGGCGGTGATCATCGCTGCGATCACCAGCTGCACCAACACCAGCAACCCGCGCAACGTGATCGCCGCTGGCCTGCTGGCGCGCAATGCCAATCGCCTGGGGCTGGCGCGCAAGCCGTGGGTCAAGAGCTCACTGGCGCCCGGTTCCAAGACCGTAGCGCTGTACTTGGACGAAGCCGGCCTCACGGCGGAACTGGAGCAGCTCGGTTTCGGTGTGGTGGCCTTCGCCTGCACTACCTGCAACGGGATGTCCGGCGCGCTGGAGCCTGCCATCGAGCGTGAGATCATCGAACGGGATCTCTATGCCACGGCGGTGCTCTCTGGCAACCGCAATTTCGACGGGCGCATTCACCCCTATGCGCGCCAGGCGTTTCTGGCTTCACCGCCATTGGTCGTGGCCTACGCCATCGCCGGCACCATCCGTTTCGACATCGAAAAGGACGTGTTGGGCGTGGCCGATGGCCGTGAGATACGCCTGCGCGACCTGTGGCCCAGCGATGAGGAGATCGATGCAGTAGTGCAAGCGGCGGTGCGCCCCGAGCAGTTTCGCCAGGTGTACATCCCAATGTTCGAGGTGAAAGAAAACCGCGGCCCGGCCGTGCCGCCGCTGTATCAGTGGCGCCCCCAGAGCACGTACATCCGCCGCCCACCTTATTGGGAAGGCGCGCTGGCCGGCGAGCGCACCTTGACCGGCATGCGCCCACTGGCCGTGCTGCCCGACAACATCACCACCGACCACCTGTCGCCGTCCAACGCCATCCTGGCCAGCAGCGCCGCCGGCGAATACCTGGCGAAAATGGGCCTGCCCGAGGAAGACTTCAACTCCTACGCCACTCATCGCGGCGACCACCTGACCGCCCAGCGCGCGACATTCGCCAACCCCAAGCTGGTGAACGAAATGGCGGTGGTGGATGGCAAGGTCAAGCAAGGCTCGCTGGCGCGTGTAGAGCCTGAAGGGCAGGTGATGCGCATGTGGGAAGCCATCGAAACCTACATGCAGCGCCAACAGCCATTGATCATCATCGCCGGGGCCGACTACGGCCAGGGCTCGTCCCGCGACTGGGCGGCCAAGGGCGTGCGCCTGGCCGGTGTGCAGGCCATCGCCGCGGAGGGTTTCGAGCGCATCCACCGCACCAACCTGATTGGCATGGGCGTGTTGCCGCTTGAGTTCCAGCCGGGAACCGATCGTCACACCCTGGGCATCGACGGCACCGAGCTGTACGACGTGGTTGGCCAGCGTACCCCGCGCGCTACCCTGACGTTGGTGATTCACCGGCGCAGTGGCGAGCGGCTGGAGGTGCCAGTCACCTGCCGGCTGGACACTGCCGAAGAGGTGTCGATCTACGAAGCGGGCGGGGTGTTGCAGCGCTTCGCCCAAGATTTTCTCGAAGCCACCCCGGCCTGAGCCACAGGAGCATCGCCATGGTATTCGCACCACAGATACGGATCCCTGCCACCTACATGCGGGGCGGCACCAGCAAGGGGGTGTTTTTCGTCAATGAGCACCTGCCCAGCGCTGCGCAGGTCCCCGGCGCGGCGCGCGACGCATTGCTGCTGCGGGTGATCGGCAGCCCCGACCCTTATGGCAAGCACACCGATGGCATGGGCGGGGCCACTTCCAGTACCAGCAAGGTGGTGATCGTCAGCCCCAGCAGCAAAGAAGGCCACGATGTGGACTACCTGTTCGGCCAGGTCGCCATCGACAGTGCGTTCGTCGACTGGTCGGGCAACTGCGGCAACCTCTCCGCTGCAGTCGGCCCATTCGCCATCGCCCAGGGGCTGGTGCGCAACGTACCTACCGATGGCGTGGCCACCGTACGCATCTGGCAAGCCAACATCGGCAAGACCATCCTGGCCCAGGTGCCCATGTGCGGCGGGCAGGTTCAGGAAACCGGGGATTTCGAGCTCGACGGCGTGACCTTTCCAGCGGCCGAGGTGCCACTCACTTTCGTCGACCCGGCGGCTGAGGAGCAGGGCGGGGCAGGGGCGATGTTCCCGACCGGGCAGCTCGTTGACGACCTTGAAGTCCCGGGCCTGGGCACGTTGCGTGCCACGCTGATCAATGCCGGCATTGCGACCATTTTCATCGAAGCCCAGGCCCTGGGCTACCAAGGCACCGAGTTGCAGGGCGCGATCAACGATAACCCCGAGGCACTCGCGCTGTTCGAGCGCATCCGCGCCCACGGCGCGTTGCGCATGGGGCTGATCGAGCGTCTGGAAGATGCGGCCAAACGCCAACATACGCCTAAGGTCGCGTTCGTTGCGCCGCCGGCCACTTACGTGGCGAGCAGCGGCAAAACCGTGCCCGCCGAAGGGATCGACCTGGTGGTACGGGCGATGTCCATGGGCAAGCTGCACCACGCGATGATGGGGACGGCCGCGGTGGCCATCGGCACGGCCGCGGCCATTCCCGGCACGCTGGTGAACCTGGCTGCAGGCGGCGGCGAGCGCTCGTCCGTGTGTTTTGGCCACCCTTCGGGCACCCTGCGCGTGGGCGCGCGGGCGCGTTGTGAAAGCGGCCAGTGGCAAGTGCTGGAGGCCAGCATGAGCCGCAGCGCGCGGGTGCTGATGGAAGGTTGGGTGAGGGTGCCGCCGGTATTCGACTAAGGTCGTCTGTCGCTTCGCCGTACGGGGCCTAAAGTGGAGCAAGGTCCAACCAAACCGTGCTGCGGAGACAAAAACAATGAACGACAGCATCTACCTGGCCATCCAGGATAACCCTCGCTTCAAGGAACTGGTGGCCAAGCGCGAGCGCTTTGCCTGGGTTCTGTCGCTGGTCATGCTCGGGCTGTATTCAGCCTTCATCCTTTTGATCGCCTATGGGCCGCAGGTGTTGGGCGCCAAGCTCAGCCCAGGCTCGTCCATCACCTGGGGGATACCGTTGGGTGTGGGGTTGATCGTCTCGGCCTTCGTGCTCACCGCCATCTACGTGCGGCGTGCCAACGGTGAGTTCGATGCGCTCAACCAAGCCATCCTCAAGGAGGTGCAACCATGATGCGCCGCCTGCTCATCGCTGCCACCCTGGCGGCCGCGTCACCCCTGGCAATGGCGGCCGATGCCCTAACCGGCAACGTGCAGAAGCAGCCCTTGAACGTCGCCGCCATCATGATGTTCGTGGCCTTCGTGCTGTTTACCCTCGGCATCACCTACTGGGCCTCCAAACGTAACCGGTCGGCATCGGACTATTACGCCGCTGGCGGGCGTATCACCGGTTTCCAGAACGGCCTGGCGATCGCCGGTGACTACATGTCGGCGGCCTCGTTCCTCGGCATCTCCGCGCTGGTATACGCTTCCGGCTACGACGGGCTGATCTACTCCATCGGCTTTCTGGTGGGTTGGCCGATCATCCTGTTCCTGATTGCCGAGCGCCTGCGCAACCTGGGCAAGTACACCTTCGCCGACGTAGCTTCCTACCGGCTCAAGCAGAAGGAAATCCGTACCCTTTCGGCCTGCGGCTCGCTGGTGGTGGTGGCTTTCTACCTGATTGCCCAGATGGTCGGTGCCGGCAAGCTGATCCAACTGCTGTTCGGCCTCGACTACGCCGTGGCCGTGGTGCTGGTGGGTATCCTGATGTGCCTGTATGTACTGTTCGGCGGCATGCTTGCCACCACCTGGGTACAGATCATCAAGGCGGTGCTGTTGCTCTCGGGCGCTTCGTTCATGGCGCTGATGGTGATGAAATCGGTCAACTTCGATTTCAACCAGCTGTTCTCCGAAGCCATCAAGGTGCACCCCAAAGGTGAAGCAATCATGAGCCCGGGCGGGCTGGTGAAAGACCCGATCTCGGCCTTTTCCCTTGGCCTGGCGCTGATGTTCGGCACCGCAGGCCTGCCGCACATCCTGATGCGCTTCTTCACCGTGAGCGACGCCAAGGAAGCGCGCAAGAGCGTGCTCTACGCCACAGGCTTCATCGGCTACTTCTACATCCTGACCTTCATCATCGGCTTCGGCGCGATTCTGTTGGTCAGCACCAACCCAGCGTTCAAGGACGCAGCCGGCGCGTTGGTCGGTGGTAACAACATGGCGGCGATCCATCTGGCCAATGCGGTGGGTGGCAGCGTGTTCCTGGGCTTTATCTCGGCAGTGGCGTTCGCCACCATCCTGGCAGTGGTGGCGGGCCTGACGCTGGCCGGTGCCTCGGCCGTGTCCCATGACCTCTACGCCAGCGTGATCAAGAAGGGCAAGGCTAACGAGAAGGACGAGATCCGCGTATCGAAGATGACCACCGTCGCGCTGGGCGTCGTCGCCATCGTGCTCGGCATTCTGTTCGAGAAGCAGAACATCGCCTTCATGGTGGGCCTGGCGTTCTCCATCGCAGCGAGCTGCAACTTCCCGGTGCTGCTGCTTTCGATGTACTGGAAGCGCCTGACCACTCGCGGCGCGATGATCGGGGGCTGGATGGGCCTGATCACCGCGGTGGTGCTGATGATTCTCGGCCCGACTATCTGGGTGCAGATCATGGGCCACGAAAAGCCGATCTACCCTTACGAGTACCCGGCGCTGTTCTCGATGGTGGTGGCGTTCGTTGGGATCTGGTTCTTCTCGATCACCGACAAGTCGGCTGCAGCTGACGAAGAGCGTGCACGGTTCATGTCACAGTTCGTACGTTCGCAAACCGGCTTGGGCGCCAGTGGCGCAGTGTCACATTGATAAACGTCAGGCAATAAAAAACGCCGGGCAACTGCCCGGCGTTTTTATGAGTCGAGGGCTTAAATCCTGCCCAGCAACAGCAACACCAGCAGCACGACGAGAATCACGCCGACGATACCGGACGGGCCATAACCCCAGCTGCGAGAGTGCGGGAACACTGGCAGGCCGCCGATCAGCATGAGAATCAAGATAATGACCAGGATTGTGACCATGGTTGCTTTCCTTGTAGGGCTGTGTTTTAGCACGTTATGCAACCGTGCTTAAAAACTCCGACCTAAGGCGCGCTGAAAAAGTTTGAAAAACTTATTAGTGCGCATGTGGTTTTTTCACCGCGCTGGTTATGCTGGGCAGCTTTACGCCAGAGGCCATCTCCAATGTTGAATTACCTGTGGTTCTTACTTGCAGCGGGCTTCGAAATCGCGGGTTGTTACGGTTTCTATACCTGGCTGCGGTTAGGCAAGGGCCTTGGGTGGGCGGTGCTCGGGGTGCTGAGCCTTGCCTGTTTCGCCCTGGTGCTGACACGGGTGGAAGCAGCCTACGCGGGCCGTGCCTATGCGGCCTATGGGGGTATCTACATCGCCAGTTCGCTGGCCTGGCTGGCGTTGGTCGAGAAATCCCGGCCGCTGGCCACCGATTGGGCCGGCGCGGTGCTGTGCATCGTAGGTGCCAGCGTCATTCTCTGGGGCCCACGGTTCAATGGCGGGTAGGGTGCCCATACGCCCGTTCGTACAGGAAAATTCCCTTTATCCCAGCTGTAGTTGAATCTGCATCGTGCTTTTCATCACCCTGAGCTCGCGCCCAATGCGGCGATCATTCAGTGGAGGTGCAGGATGTTGATTTTGACTCGGCTCGTGGGAGAGCAGATCGTGGTCGGTGACGATACCGCTACCATTACGGTCGTGGCGCTCAATGGCAACCAGGTAAGGCTAGGAATCGTGGCGCCTAAAGAGGTGACGGTGAACCGGCAGGAGATTCAGGATCGCGTGAGCGCGCCAGGCGAGCGGGCCAGGCCCGCCCGGCGAACCCGTTGATCAGGCGTTTTCAAGAGCCTTGGCAATCGCTTCGTTGAAAGCCGGCAGGTCGTCAGGGGTACGTGAGGTGATCAGCGTCCAGCCGTTGGCGCCACATTCCTTGACCTCTTGATCCACCCAGCCGGCCGCCCCGGCATTCTTCAGGTCGGTGCTAACGCTGGGGTATGACGTCAGGGTCTTGCCTTCGATCACGCCGGCATCGATCAGCAACCAGGGGCCATGGCAAATGGCAGCGACAGTTTTGCCGGCATCGGCAAACGCCTTGACCAGCCGCTGGGCATCCTTGTCCTGGCGCAGCGTGTCGGCATTGACGGTGCCGCCTGGAATCACCAGCAGGTGAAAGTCATCAGCCTTGGCTGCGCCAAGGGTCTGTGCTGACTTCACCGTGATGTCTTTTTCTGTATCGCCAACGAAGGTCTGGGTGGTGCCCCCTTCGCTGGAGGCATGTACGACTTCGGCCCCCATTGCCTGCAACGCCTGTACCGGCTTGACCAGTTCGTCACGCTCGATACCGGTGTTGGTGGTGATGACCAGTACACGTTTACCTTGCAGTCGGTTGCTCATTGCGGTGTTTCTCCATCAGTAGGGTTAGCTGTGGAGAGGTGGCAGGCGTGAAGGGTTCAATCGATGTGAAGGTGTGGGCTGCGCAGGGTGGCTTAGCCCAGCCGCTGCACCAGCGCAAAGCCCAGTATCGTCATGAGCAGCGAACCGATGACATGCACCAGCGCGGTGGCAAGCGCCCAACCGTAGCGCCCTTGCTGCAGCATGGTCACCACTTCGGCCGAAAAGGTCGAAAAGGTCGTCAGCCCGCCGCAGAAACCCGTGGTGATCAGCACCCGCCAGGCGGGGTCTAGATTGGGGTAGCGGCTGAAGAACGCCATCGCCCCCCCGATCACGAAACCACCGATCAGGTTCACGAATAAAGTGCCCATTGGCATGTACGGAAACAGGCTATTGAAGCGCAGCCCCATGACCCACCGCAGCACGCAACCTGCCGAGCCGCCGATGATGACTGCAAATAATGAGCTGTACATGGAAGTGCTCGCTGCCGAATCAAACCGGCATGCTAACGCTTATACCCGGTTCAACTCAAATTGCCATCAACGGGCGAGCCGGAACCGTTGGCACGGCTTGCACTCCAACACAGCGCCCCGGGGAGATCGCCATGCTAGTGCTGTTCAATACATTGATCGTGCTGTTGACCATTGCTGCGATGGAAGTGGTCGCGGTGCTGGCACACAAGTACCTGATGCACGGCCCTGGTTGGGGCTGGCATCGTTCGCACCATGAACCCCGCCAGGGCTGGTTCGAAAAAAATGACCTGTACGCGGTGGTGTTCGCCGCGCTCGCCATCGTGCTGATCGCCTGGGGTACATCAGGCGCCTGGCCGCTGCAGTGGATAGGTGCAGGCATGACCGCCTACGGGGCGCTGTACTTCGTAGCCCATGACGGGCTGGTTCACCAGCGCTGGCCGTTTCGCCACGTACCGCGCAACGGCTACCTCAAGCGCCTCTACCAGGCACATCGCCTGCACCACGCCGTAAAAGGGCGCGAGGATTGCGTGTCCTTCGGCTTCCTCTATGCACCGCCCTTGCCCCGGCTGCGCGCGAGATTGCGCGCCTTGCACGGTGGGCCGCTCAATGCGGGCGCTGCCAAAGCTGCGGCGGGCGAGGCGCCGCCTGGCGGGCCACACGAGCGCTGAGTGCCTGGCCCAGCCCCTGGCAAAGCAGGCCGAGCTTCTCAAGTTTGGAGGTCCCCTGGCGTCGGTCCCAGGCACGCGGGCCGGCCTGCTTGACCTTCATGCCGATCTCCCGGTAAACCCCCCGCGCCGTGGCGATGGCCCAGGCGCAACGCCAGGGCAGGGCGGGCAGGCCGGCCTGTGCGGATTCATAGTAAGGCTCCGCCGTGTCGACCAGCCGCGTAGCCAGCGTAGCCAGCGCCGGGCGATTGGCAGGGTCGGCAATGCGCTCGGGGTCGATGCCTGCCTCGTGTAACCACTGGGCAGGCACGTAGCAGCGGCCCAGGGCTGCGTCCTCGACGATGTCTCGAGCAATGTTGGTGAGCTGGAAGGCCAGGCCCAGATCACAGGCGCGGTCGAGCACCGCTTCGTCCTGCACCCCCATCACGCGCGCCATCATCAGCCCGACCACGCCAGCTACGTGGTAGCAGTACTGCAGGGTGTCATCGAGCTGCTCGTAATGGCGGTGTTCCACGTCCATGGCAAAGCCGTCCAGGTGCGCCAGCGCTTGCTCCTCGGGGATTTGCCGCGCCAGGGCAACTTCCTGGAACGCCGCGAAAGCCGGGTCCTGCATCGGCTCGCCGGCCAGGGCCCGGCGGGTGTACTCGCGCAGCTGTACCAGGCGCACCTGCGGGCTGTCGCTGGCCGGCGACGGCGCAGCAAAGCCCAGCACCTGGCCGTCGACCACGTCGTCGCAATGGCGGCACCAAGTGTAGAGCATCAGCGCATCGCGGCGTGTCGCCGGGTCGAACAGCCTGGCCGCGGTGGCAAAACTTTTGGAGCCTGCCGCGATGGTCTGTTGTGCATGCTCAAACAAGGGGCGGGAGGCAGCCTGGCTCATCGGGCAAGGTCCTCCAGCATCAGCCCGGCCGTCGCCTTGGCAGAGCCAATCACCCCCGGCACGCCAGCGCCGGGGTGGGTACCGGCGCCCACCAGGTAGAGGTTGCCGATCTGGCTGTCGCGGTTATGCGGGCGGAACCACGCACTCTGGGTGAGAATCGGCTCAAGGGAGAAGGCCGAGCCCAGATGGGCGCCCAGCTGATCGCGAAAATCAGCCGGGGTGAACATCCGGTGCGTCACCAATTGCTCGCGCAGGCCCGGCATGTAGCGCTGCTCCAGATAGTCGAAGATGCGCTCGCGCAGGCGCGGGCCTTCCACTGACCAGTCCACCGGGGCCTGGCCCAGGTGCGGCACGGGTGCCAGCACATAATGTGTGCCACAGCCGGGCGGTGCCAGCGACGGGTCGGTGACGCAGGGCGCATGCAGGTACAACGAGAAGTCGTCGGTCAGGGCGTGGCCGTTGAAAATGTCATCGATCAGCTCGCGGTAGCGCGGGCCAAAGCATACGGTGTGGTGCGCCAGTTGAGGCTGCACCTTGTTCAGGCCGAAGTGCAGCACAAACAGCGAATTGCTCGAGCGCTTGCTTTTGAGGGCCTTGGCCCGTGCCTGGCCTTGTGGTGAATGCCCGAGCAATTTTTCATAGGTGTGCACCACATCGGCATTGGACGCCACTGCCGGGGTGTCGAAGCAGCGCCCATCAGCCAGCCGCACTGCGCTGATACGGTTGCCGTCGAGCTCCAGGCGCTCGACCTTGGCGTTGAGCTCGACCTGGCCGCCCAGATCCTGAAACAATTTCACCAGCGCTTGTACCAAGGCACCGGTGCCGCCCTTGGCGAACCACACGCCCCATTGGCGCTCCAGCGCGTGGATCAGCGTGTAGATCGAGGAGGTGGCGAACGGGTTGCCTCCCACCAGCAGCGAATGGAAGGAGAACGCCTGGCGCAGGTGGTCGCTCTCGACGAAGCGCGCGACCGTGCCATACACCGTACGCCAAGCCTTGAGGCGCGCCAGTTGCGGGCCTGCGCGCAGCATGTCGCGAAAACTCAAAAAAGGCACGCTGCCCAGTTTCAGGTAACCCTCTTCGAACACCGCCTGCGAATAGGCCAGGAAGCGCCGGTAACCTTCCACATCGGCCGGGTTGAACGCATGGATCTGACGTTCCAGGGCCTCCTGGTCATTGTCGTAGTCCAGCACCCGGCCATCTTCCCAACACAACCGATAGAACGGCTTGACCGGCAGCAGCTCCAGGTAATCGGCCATCGGCTTGCCGGCCAGGGCGAACAGCGCCTCGATGGCGGTGGGGTCGGTGATGACGGTGGGGCCTGCGTCGAAGGTAAAACCCTCGTCGTGGTAAACGTAGGCGCGCCCGCCGGGCTTGTCGCGGGCTTCGAGCAGCAGGGTAGGCACGCCGGAGGCTTGCAGGCGGATGGCCAGGGCCAGCCCGCCCAGGCCGGCACCGATGACGACGGTTCGATTCATGGCAGCTCTCGGGAAGGAAAAACAGGAAAAGCCATTGCCCGCAGCGCCGCGCCCAGGGGCACCGGCGGCTTACCGCTGACCAGCCTTGCCTTGTCGGCCAGGGTGATCCGGCCTGCGTAGAAGCGCTGGATCAGGCCATCGCCCAGACCGTAGAAGCGCTGCATCACGCGCCAGCGGTCTGAAGGGTTGCCCGCCAGAAACAGCATGCGGTTGAGCAGCCTGAAGAAGCGTTGCTCGGCCCATTGACGCCTGGCGTGTTCGCGTAGGCTGTTGAACAAGGCGGGGTGGTCCAGCGTTGGCGCCGCGGCGATCAGCTCGGCAACACTTGCCGCGCAGGGCAGCGAATAGCCGGTGGTGGGGTGGAACAGGCCGGCACGCAGGCCGCTGCAGGGCATGCCTTTGGCCTGGGCCCAGAAGGCTTCGAAGTTGCCGTCCAGAATGATCGGCAGGCTACCGCTTTCCTCCCGCACCAGTTCGCCACCTGCCCAGCCTTGTGCAGCCGCGTATTGGCCAATGGCCTGGCGCAGGTGGTCGGGGTCCAGGCGCTGCTGGTCGATGTAGTGGGTGTCCTCTATCAGCAACCGGTCGGCTGTGAGCGGCAGGGTGTAGACGAACCGGTAGCCTTCACCCTGCGCCACCGTGGCGTCCATCAGTATGGGCTCGCTCAGGCCATGGGGGCGGGGCAACTGCAGCTCCTGGCCGATGAACGCCTGATAGCCCAGCTCAAGGTGCGGGCTGGGCTGCACGCCGCGGCCGTCGATCACTGCGCGCGCGTGCAATGTCTGCCCATCGGGCAGTTGCACGGTGTCGGGTGTGATTCGCGACACGGCGGTGCCGGTCAGTATCGTCTCGCCCAGGGCCCGGGCCAGATGCACTGCAAAGCTGGCCGAAGTGATGCTGCAGTACTCGCCCTGAAGGCGGCGGTTGAATGCAGGGAACCGCACCTGATACCCGGGCCAGCGGTGGTCGATCAGCGGCGCGAGCCATTGCTGCTGCGCAGGGCTTAAGTCACTGGCGTGGAATGACCAGGTGTGGTTGCCGCCGCAGTGCCGGTCGCGGTCGATCAGCAGCACGGCCAGCTCCGGCCGGCTATGGCGCAGGTGCCAGGCGATCAGGCCATTGGCCAGGCCTGCACCGACCAGTATCAGATCCCAGTCGCGCCTCATGCCGCCAGCACCGGGCGTTTGGCTTGAACCGCCTGCTCGACGATATGCACCGCGCGCTGCGTGCCTCCGGCGGCCAGCAGCGCCGGGGCCAGGGCCCGCTGGCGTTGGGCATAGTCTGGCGACTCGAGCAAGGCGCGCAGGTGCCCGGCAATCACCGCGCTGCGGCTGTGCCGGGATGCACGCCGGCCAACGCCTGCCCAGGCCACCCTTGCCGCCACGCCCGGCTGGTCGAATGCAATGGGCACGGCCAGGATCGGGGTGGCAGCCACGATGGCGTCCATCACGGTGTTCAGGCCGCCGTGAGTGATCACGGCCTGAGCCTGCGCAAGGGCCTGGGGCTGGTCGGCGAAGTCGGTGACCCAGGTAGCCCCGTGGCGCTGCAACGCTTGCGACTGTGCAGGGTCCAGGCCGCCGCAGTGGGCCACGAGCAGTTGCGCATCCACTGCTTTGCAGGCCTTGGCCAAGGTGCGGAACAACCCATAGCGCTGCCCCTGCAAGGTACCCAGCGAGGCAAACACGAAGGGCCGTGCGGGGTCCACCGGCCATGCCACACTGCTGGGCCGGGCGACCGCCGGCGGGCGCAGCGGCCCGACCGCGTGGAACCAGGCGGGCAGGGCGGTGCGTGGAAAATCCAATGCTGGCAGCGTTTGGCTGATCTGTGCCAGCGGCGACAAGCACTGGTGCAGGCTGTCTCGACCCGGCAGGCCAAAGGCCCGGGCGTGTTTGGCGATCACCCGGCCATGGTCTCGCATCAGCCAGTCGTAGACGCGCTCACTGGTGGCGTACATGTGCCGAGCCC
The DNA here is from genome assembly GCF_003097135.1 of Pseudomonas sp. URIL14HWK12:I12. Lineage (GTDB taxonomy): Bacteria > Pseudomonadota > Gammaproteobacteria > Pseudomonadales > Pseudomonadaceae > Aquipseudomonas. The sequence goes on along the minus strand of NZ_QEQL01000001.1, from coordinate 665,207 downwards.
TGTCGTTGTGCTCATAAGCGAAGGGCATCACCGGCAGTGGCAGGCCCGGCTCACGGTTCACCGGCAAGGCACAGGCGACCGACACGAACGGCAGGCCCAGCGCTTCGGCTACCAGCCCGCCGGCGGCCTCCATCTGATCGCAGATCAGCGCGTCGACCTGGAGGGCATCAAGGGCTTCTGGCAGTTCGCGGCACAGCATGTCGGTAGTGCGGGCCAGGTCTGCGATGACCCGGCGGATTGCCAGCCCTGCGGGGTTGGCGGCATGGCGCAGGCTGCGCGCCAGGGTGCCGGCCGGGTGGGTGTGGATACCGACGGGCTGGAAGCCTACGCGCGAATCATTGAGCAGGCTGGCCGCTTCGAACTGATGCACGAAGGTGACGCGGTGGCCACGATCGATCAGCGCGCCGGCCAATGCCTGCAGCGCCCGGAAATGGCTGAACAAGGGCGGTGCGATCACGGCAAAGTGGCTCATGCCGGCTGCTCGCCGTAATGAAGGGTGGCGCGCTTGAGGTCGGCGAGGTTGGCGCTACCTGTGCAGAAACAGGCTACCTTCAGCTGCGCGATCACATCTTCGAAGTGTTCTACCACAGCCTCGCTGGACTGCGTCGCACTGGCCAGCACCGCGGCCGCCTGGCCGACCAGGTCGGCGCCCAGGCGCAAGGCTTTGGCCACCTCCAGCCCGTCGCGAATGCCACCTGACGCCACCAGCGGCATGTTCGGCAGAGCCTGGCGCACCTGTACCAACGCCTCGGCCGTCGGGATGCCCCAGCCGGCGAAGGCCTGAGCCAACTGGCGGGCCCGGCGCTGCGGCGTACGCGCGCCTTCCACCGCCGCCCAGGAAGTGCCTCCCGCCCCGGCCACGTCGATCATCTGCACCCCCACTTGTGCCAGGCGCAGGGCCACCGCGGCACTGATGCCAGCGCCCACCTCCTTGATCACGACGGGCACTGGCAAGGCCTTGACCAACTGTTCGATGCTGCCGAGCACCCCACGCCAGTCACGATCGCCACCGGTCTGTACCGCCTCTTGCAGTGGATTGAGGTGCACGATCAAGGCGTCGGCGGCGATCATGTCCACCGCCCGCCGGGCGTAATCGAGCCCTTTCTCGCCCCGCACCTGCGCGCCTCCCAGGTTGGCCAGCAGTGGCACACTCGGCGCGCGCTGGCGCAGCTCCCGGGTCAGGCCCCAGTCCATACCGGCTTCCAGCGCCACGCGTTGCGAGCCCACACCCATGGCAAGGCCTAGATGCTCGGCCGCCTCTGCCAAGTGGCGGTTGATGTCACGGGCCCGGCTGGCCCCGCCCGTCATGGAGCTGATCAATAGCGGCGCGCGCAGGCGGTAGCCCAGCCAGGCGGTGTCAAGGTCGATGGCGTCGAGGTCGAGCTCCGGCAATGCGCAGTGCTCAAAGCGCCAGCGTGCGAAACCATTGCCAATCGGGGCCTTCGCACTGGCGGTGTCTAGCACCACATCCAGGTGATCGTTCTTGCGGTGAACCAGGTCGACATCCTTCATCGAGGCTCCGGGGAGTATTCCGTGCTTAGCAGTGGTCAGTTGTACAACGCGAGGCTTGAACTAAAGCTTCGTATAAGGCGCATGAGCCTATGGCAACCGCGCGACGCAGGCGTTCCGCCGCTTCGCGTGTTTTTTCATGCGTGCAGAGCCGCCACCACCGAGCAGGGAAAGATCGATGAATGCAATGGGCCAGGCCAGCGAGCTGCTGGCGATACGCGAGGCGGTGCAAACGCGCCTGGATCAACTGCTCCCGGCAGGTGGCGAGCGAGACTTGGTAACTGCCGCCAGCCGTGAAGGCGCACTGGCGCCCGGCAAGCGGATCCGCCCTGTACTGCTGATGCTTATTGCACGCGACTTGGGGTGTGACAACCCTGCGGTGCTGGACCTGGCCTGTGCCGTCGAGATGGTCCACGCCGCCTCGCTGGCACTGGACGACCTGCCGTGCATGGATAACGCCAGCCTGCGCCGCGGGCGCCCAACCCTGCATCGGCAGTTCGGGGAGGATGTTGCCATCCTTGCCGCCATCGGTTTGTTGAGCCGTGCATTTGGCGTAATTGCAGCAGCGCCCGGGCTCAGTGACAGTGCTCGGGTCGAAGCTGTAGCTCAGCTGTCGGCCACGGTGGGTTTGCAGGGCTTGGTGCAGGGCCAGTTCCAGGACCTGCGCGGCGGGGCGGCGGCGCGCGGGGAAGACGCCATCGCGCGCACCAATGAATTGAAAACCGGTGTGCTGTTCAGCGCGACGCTGCAGCTGGCAGCGATCGCGTCCGATGCGTGCGCTGCAACGCGCCAGTCACTGGCAGGGTTCGCCACGGAACTGGGCCATGCGTTTCAACTGCTCGATGACCTGGCCGACGGCAGCGCCGACCACGGCAAGGACGCCCATCAAGACCTGGGCAAGTCGACCCTGGTGGCCCTGCTGGGGGTCGAAGGTGTGCGCCAGCGCCTTCAGGCGCATTTGCGCACGGCCGACGATCACTTGGCGTGCGCCTGTGGCCAGGGGGTGGCCACGCGGCGATTCATGCGGGCATGGTTCGATCAGCAGTTGGGCGTGGCGAGCTAGGCGGGGCGGTTGGTTCCTGCAGTTTCAACCCTAATCGCAGTTCCAGGGCGCTGCGCCCCTTGGGTGTCAGTGCCAACGCGCGGCTGTCCAGGTCTTGACTGACCCACTGCTGAGCCAACGCTGCCCGCAGCAGGGCCGCACCCAATGCGCCGGCAAGGTGGGGGCGGCGCATGCTCCAGTCCAGGCAGGCGCAGGCGAAACTTCGGCGCTGCGAATGCGCCCACGCAAGATCAACGCCCAGGCGTTTCATGCCCAGCTCGCCAGCGCTAGTTAATTGGTAAATGCGAGCGTCGTCAGCTGATAGCTGCAACCAGCCTGCCGCCACAAAATGATCATGCAGCGCGACGGCCAGGGTACCTGCCATGTGGTCGTAGCACGTCCGGGCCAGGCGCAGCCGGGCCGGGGTTGCCGATACGAACGGGGTGCTCTCGCTCACTACCATGAGCGCTTCGAGTGCCTGGGCCACTTCCTGGTTCTGAAGGCTGAAATACCGGTGGCGGCCTTGGGTGTGGCGTTTGACCAGCCGATCTTCGTGCAACCTGGCCAAATGCGCACTGGCGGTGGAGGCGCTCACGTCGGCGATAACGGCCAATTCCGTACTGGTTCGCGCATGGCCATCCATCAACGAGCACAGCATTCGGGTTCTGGCGGGTTCTGCGATGGCACCGGCCACGCGGGCCAGGGCGGTTTCGTGGTGTGACGCATCCATGGTTCGTTCCAGAGCGAATCGTGCGCAAGGCAGGTGTTCCATAGTAGCCGTTCTCGATCAAAAGGACGCGTGCCATGACACCTTTGCAAGCTGTTACCCAGGCGGACCCTTATCCGTTCTATGCCCAACTGCGCGCTCGGCCTGGGTTGTATTTCGATGCCCACGTGAACGCCTGGATCGCCAGCGATGCTCGAACGATCCAGGCTGTGCTGGAGCACCCGGCGTGCGTGGTGCGGCCGCTGGGCGAGCCGGTGCCGGCCGCCCTGGGGCAGGGGCCGGCGGGCGAGATCTTCCGGCACCTGATGCGCATGAACGAAGGCCCGCCACACTCGTGCCCCAGGGCGGCGATTGCGCCAGCGCTCGCGGCAATACCTGCCGAAGCGGTCAGCCAGGCGGTGGCCCGGGCTGCGAAAGGGCTGGGCGACCTTTCACAGAACCTGGATGCGCTGATGTTCACATTGCCAGTGAGCACAGTGGCGGCGCTGATCGGCTTCCCCGATAACGAGCTGCAAGACATCGCGGGGCGGGTGCGAGCGTTCGTCGCCTGCCTGTCGCCGCTTAGCGATGCCACCGCGCTGTGCCTGGCTGACCAGGCCGCAGCTGAGCTCAACGAGAGAGTGGGGGCCTTGTGGGGCCAGGCGGGCTATGCCAGCGAATTGGTGAATCTGGTGCGCCAGGGTTGCGATGAAGCGGGCCGCCAGGGCCAGCAGGCCTTGGTCGCCAACCTCATCGGCCTGATGTCGCAAACGTGCGAGGCGACCGCGGCGCTCATCGGCAACGCGCTGGTGGCGCTGCATCGGGCGCCGCAACTCGTCGACTCGCTGCGCAGCAGCCCTGCCTTGATCGCCGACTGGGTGGCTGAGGTCGCCCGCCACGATGCGCCGGTACAGAACACCCGCCGGTTCGTCGCCAGGCGCTGCACGGTGCACGGGCAGGTGCTCGAGGCTGGCGATGCAATCGTGTTGCTGCTCGCCTCGGCCAACCGGGATGCCAACGTGAACATCAGCCCTGATCGATTCATGCTTCACCGGCTGCAACGGCGCAGCTTCAGTTTCGGTGGGGGGAGGCACCAATGCCCCGGCCAGGCACTGGCCTTGCTCATCTCGGCCCAGGCGGTATCGCTCTGGCTGCACCAGGGCGGGCCGACGACCCCGTCACTGGGTTGGGACTATTGGCCATCGTTGAATGCCCGCATTCCGCGGTTTCAGCAGGCCGTGGGGGATCGGGCATGATCGCTGTCATCTTCCAGGCGTGGCCGGCTGAGGGCCAATACGACCGTTACCTCGACCTGGCAGCTGAGCTCAGGCCTTTGCTGGCGGGCATCGAAGGGTTCATCTCCATCGAGCGTTTTCAGAGCCTGGCCGACCCGGGCAAGGTGCTGTCTTTATCCTTCTGGGAAGATGAAGAAGCCGTTGCGCAGTGGCGCAACCTGGAGGCACATCGGGCCGCGCAATCGGCAGGCCGTGGGCGGGTGCTGGCCGACTATCAGCTTTGTATTGCCCAAGCGCTGCGCACCTATGGCAGAAACGATCGCCAACAAGCCCCTGGCGACAGCCAGCAAGCCCACCGGTGAAGCGTGCCCGGCCAGCGCAGGCCCGCTGCGTTGGCCGGGAACTTTGCAGTGGCCTGGGCGGTCGCAAGGCCCGCTCACTTCATTGTTCAGGGAGACCCCATGCGCTTTACCGTATTCGCCCGCCTGGCCGTGCTGGGCGGCGCGCTCATCACGCTCGCCGGCTGCACCGACAAACCCTCCGACGCCGACATTCAAGCGGCGTTGGCCTCTCAACTCGATGGGGCTGCCTGTGTGACCGCGCCGATGTTCAAGACCTTCCCGGTGACCCTCAGCGAAAGCTTCTCCGGCCCAGGTCCTGCCAGCGGCAATGCCCCCGCCTTCGATGCCCTGGTGTCGGCAGGCCTGCTGACGAAGTCGGGCGCCAGCTACGACCTCACCGACGCTGGCCGCGCTGCCCATCAGGTGGGGGTGCAGGGCTTCTGTTACGCAGACGGCTTCGAGATCGCTGAAATCAAGGATATTTCTGAGGCCAAGGGCCAGCAGGGGCCGGCGGTGGACCAAGCCTGGGACGTGACCCTGGACATTCGCCAGAAGCCGGTAGCGGACTGGGCCAAGGCCCCTTCGGTCAAACAGCTGAGCCGCGACCCTGACGTCTTCACGCAGAAAGTCCACACCTATCACGTGACGGTTGCCACGATCAAAGGCGAGAAAGGCCTGCGCCTGATCGACCCGCGTTTTTCGCTTAACCACGGGGTGAGCGTGAGTCAGGGATTCTGATCGGCGCTCAGGTATTCAATGCGCAGGTGGCCTGTGGCGGCTGAGGTCTCGACATGCGCCCGTACTCCATACACCCGCCTTAGCCGCTCGGGGGTCAGCACATCGGCCGGGCTGCCCTGAGCGACCAGCGTGCCCTGGTGCAGCAGTGCCAGTTGGTCGCAGAAGCGCGCTGCCAGGTTCAGGTCGTGCAGCGCGACCACGCACGTCAATGGCAACTGGCGCACCAGCGTCAGCAATTCGAGCTGGTGCTGGATGTCCAGGTGGTTGGTGGGCTCGTCCAACAGCAGCTCACTGGGCTGTTGCGCCAGCGCCCGGGCGATCTGCACCCGCTGGCGTTCACCACCGGACAAACTGTGCCACGCTTGCAGGCGGCGGCTTTGCATCCCCACCCGTTCCAACGCTGCCGAAACGGCCTGTTCGTCTTCGGCCGATGCGCCGGCCAGCAGTGCCCGATGGGGCGTACGGCCCAAGCGCACAACATCCTCCACCCGGATATCCGCCTCGGTGCTGGCGTGCTGCTCGACCAGGGCGATTCGCCGAGCCAGCGGCCGGCGGCGCCATTGCCCCAGGCTGCGCTCGTCCAGCCAGACTTGCCCCGCGTCGGGCCTGGCCAGGCCAGCGAGCAGGCGCAGCAAGGAAGACTTGCCCGACCCATTGGGCCCGATCAGGCCCAGCACACCGCCGATGGGCACCTGCAGGCTTACGCCAGCCAGCAGGGCATGCCCGCCCAGGCGCCAATGCAGCGCTTCGGCGCGCAGGCTCACCGGCTTCGCCCTTCGCGCTGCAGCAGCCAGGCGAAAGCCGGCGCCCCCACCAGGGCAGTGACCACGCCGATGGGCAGGACCTGCTGAGGGATCAGCACCCGTGAGACGATGTCGGCCAGCACCACGAAATGCGCGCCGATCAGCGCCGCTGCCGGTACCAGCCGGGTGTGGCCCGGCCCTACCAGCAAGCGTGCAGCGTGTGGAATCACCAGCCCGACAAAGCCCACCGCGCCGACGATGCTCACCAAGGCAGCGGTAATCAGTGCAGTGCACGCCAGCAGCACCAGCCGCACCGCCGGCACCGGCACGCCGAGGCTGGCTGCGGCGGTTTCGCCGAAGGTGAAGGCGTCCAGGGCTCGCGCTGCCAGCAGGCTGACCGCAAGGCCTACGCCCACCACCGCCAACGCCAGCCCGGCGTCGCCCCAGCGCACGCCGCTCAGGCTGCCGAGCAGCCAGAACATCACGCTGCGCGCCTGTTCGGCGTTGGCGGAGGTGGAGACGATGTAGGCAGTCAGCGCGTTGAACAATTGTGCGCCGGCCACCCCGGAGAGAATCATCCGAGTGGGCCCGCTGCCCTGCCGCGCGGCCAGGGCCAGTACCAGCACGAACGCCAGGGTGGCGCCGAGAAAGGCGCCCAGCGGCAAGCCCAGTGCGCCACCGCCGATGCCCAACAGCATCACCAGCACGGCACCCGTGGAGGCGCCGGCGCTGATGCCCAGCACGTAGGGCTCGGCCAGCGCGTTGCGCAGCAATGCCTGCAACAACGTGCCGCACAGCGCCAGGCCCGCCCCGCAGCAGGCGGCGACCACGGCGCGGCTGGCGCGGTAGTCCCAGACGATTCCCTGTTGGATAGGCGTGACCGCGTAGTGGCCCAGCCCCAGGCCGTTGAGCACCGCCTGGGCGGTGGTGACCAGCGGCACGGGCAGCTCGCCGATGGAGGCGGCCAGCAGCATGCTCAGCGGTAGCGCTGCCAGGCCCAGCAGCATCAGGGCGACGCCGGGTACCCTCATGGGGTGCCCACGCCCTGGGCTACCGCCTCCAAGGCAGCCGTCACTCGCAGCGAGGGGTTCAGCGACTGAGCGTCGACCACGATGACGTGCTGGTTGCGCACGGCTTTGAGCTGCGAGGCCACCGGGTCGCTGCGCAGGAAAGCGAGCTTCTTTTCGACATCGTCGGCCGGGTAGCGGCGGCGGTCCATGCGCGTGATCACCAGGTAGTCCGGGTCTTGCTTGGCCAGTTGCTCCCAGCTCACATTGGGCCATTCATCGGCGCTGTCGATCACGTTGCGCAGGCCCAGGGTGCGGGCGATGTAACCCGGCACACCGCTGTTGCCGGCGACCCAGGCGTCACCTTCCAGGCGTGCACTGGAAAACCAGAACGCCACCGACGCCTGCTGGGTGCCTGCCTGGGCGCGGGCCACGGCCTGAGCGAGGCGCTGGTGTTGGGCGTCGAGCACAGCCTGGCCTTGGGCGGGCACGTTGAAGATGCGTGCAAGCTCGGTGACTTCTCGGTCGATCAAGGCCATGTCGAACGGAACCTGGCGGGCGCCGTCGCCATTGGAGGTGCTGGTCACCGCTTTACCGTCGCAGTCGCTGGGCGACACATACGCGGGGATGCCAAGGCCCTGGAACTGCTCGAAGGTGGCAACATCCCCGCTGGGGCCGATGTTGTAGGTGTACTGGGCGGTCACCAGCTCAGGTGCCTTGCCTACCACCGACTCGAAGCTGGGGGCATTGTCGGCCAGGCGCGGGATGCCCTTTGCGGCGTCTTCGATGGGCGGCGGCAGCGGGCCGAACCACAGCGCGGTACCCACTATTCTAGGCGCAAGCCCCAGGCTCAGCAGGATCTCGGTGCTGGCCTGGCCGATGCTCACCACCCGCGCAGGCGCGGCCGCAAAGGTGAGGGTATGGCCACAGTTGCTCAGGGTAATCGGATAGGCTTGGGCGGCAAGCGCCGGGCCGCTCAGGGCCAGGGTGCAGGCCAGCGCCGGCAGGACGGTACGCATGTTCGATAGCTCCGCTGGGGGTTTCGCGCCCCGATGCTCGAAAAAAAGATAGGCCTGTGCGGGGTCTGGCTTTCGGCAAGGCCGAATACAGTGGCGCGACCGCGCCGGATTCGAACCGGCTTCCCGACTCAGGCGCGGGCAGGGTAGGGCAGCGCCGGCCCCGGTGCAAGCTTGCAATTGGCGCCGGCTGCGGCCAGTGTGGGGGCTTTTGCATGCCTGAACGGACGCTCCATGACTGGCGACTCTGCTTTGACCTCCCACGCTGCCGGCCCCGGCGAGCGGTTTTCCACCCGTGTCGCGTTTTTCATCGCCGGATTGTGCATGTCGGCCTGGGCGCCGCTGGTGCCGCTGGCCAAGGCCCGCGCGCAGCTGGGCGACGGCACCTTGGGCTTGATGTTGCTTGGCCTGGGAGCAGGCTCGATCGTAGCCATGCCCCTGGCGGGCCATTTGTGCAGCCTGCGCGGTTGCCGATTCGTGACGGTTTTGGGTGCGCTGCTGGTCTGCCTGACCTTGCCGGGCCTGGCCACCTTCAGCCAACCGTGGCTGCTGGGCCTGGCCATCGTGGCGTTTGGCGCTGCCATGGGCTTGCTCGACTGCGCGATGAACGTGCAGGCGGTCATCGTCGACAAGGCGAGCGAACGGCCGCTGATGTCTGGCTTTCATGGCTTGTTCAGTGTGGGGGGTATCGCCGGTGCAGCGGGCATGACCGCCTTGCTAAGCCTGGGGCTGGCTGCCTTGCCGGCGGTCTTGTGTGTAATAGCCCTCACCCTGCTGCTGCTCTGGCGCGCCGCGCCGCACCTGCTGCCCTATGGCAGCGAACGGGAGGGCCCACCCTTCGCCGTTCCCCGCGGGGCGGTACTGTTTCTGGGCCTGCTGTGCTTCATCGTCTTTCTCACCGAAGGAGCGATGCTGGACTGGAGCGGCCTGTTTTTGATCGGCGAGCGCGGCATGGAGCCCTCTTGGGCAGGGCTGGGCTATGCAGCCTTCGCCGCCACCATGACCCTCGGCCGCTTGACCGGCGATGCCATCGTGGCGCGCCTGGGTGGCGTGCAGGTGGTGCTGTTCGGTGGGCTGCTGGCGGCGGCAGGCCTGACGTTGTCGCTTCTGTTGCCTGGCTGGCCGGCAGCATTGGTTGGCTACGCGTTGGTCGGGGCGGGCTGCTCCAATGTCGTGCCAGTGCTGTTCACCGCTGTCGGCCAGCAGACCAGCATGCCCCAGCGCACGGCGGTGCCTGCTCTGATTTCACTGGGCTATGCCGGGATTCTGCTGGGCCCGGCGTTGATCGGTTTCGCGGCACACCTGGTGGGCCTTTCCTGGGCGCTTGCAGCGCTGGTACTGCTGATGGCGTTCGTGGCAGCGAGCGCGCGATTTCTAAGGGCCTTGACCGGCCGCTGAGTTTTTTAACGGCCTGGCGCAACACAACGGTCATGTAGTGGTCCATGCAGGACCGCTACCTCCCCATGGAGCTTGACCATGCACCTCGAAGGATCCTGTCACTGCCGCGCCGTGCGCTTCTGCCTTGAAAGCCCGCATCCCTATCCCTACCAGCGCTGCTACTGCTCGATCTGCCGCAAGACCCAGGGAGGCGGCGGCTACGCGATCAACCTCAGCGGCGATGCCAAGACCCTCAAGGTTCACGGTACGCGGCATGTGCGCATCTACCATGCACGCCTGGAAGGTGGCGGCCAGAGCAGTGCCCAGCGGCACTTCTGTGGCCAGTGTGGCAGCGGGTTGTGGTTGTTCAGCCCGGAGTGGCCAGAGCTGGTGCACCCTTTTGCCAGCGCCATCGATACCGAGCTGCCGGTGCCGCCGGAGCACACCCATTTGATGCTGGGCTCCAAAGCACCGTGGGTGGAGGTGCAGGGTGGTGCTCAAGACCTGCGTTTCGATGCATACCCGCAGGAGTCCATCGCTCAATGGCATCAGCGTCTGGAACTCGAAGCGTGACGCTCAGAGCTGCTTGACCCGCTGCGCAGCCGGCACCGGCCTACCAAACAGGTACCCTTGAAAGTGAGAGCAGCCTTCGCCGCGTAGCCGGTCGTATTGCTCACGGGTTTCCACGCCCTCGGCGGTGATCTGGATCTCCAGGCTGCGGCTCATCCCGGTAATCGCGCGGATGATCGCCAGGGATTCACGGCTGTTGTGCATGTCATGTACGAAGGACTTGTCGATCTTGATCTTGTCGAACGGGAACGAGCGCAGGTAACTCAACGACGAGTAGCCGGTGCCGAAGTCATCCAGCGCAATGCGCACGCCCAGGGCCTTGAGTGCCTTCAGCGTCTGGATATTGCCTTCGCTGTCGTCCAGCAGCACCGACTCGGTTATTTCCAGCTCCAGACGTTGCGGCGCCAGCCCTGATTCTGCCAGCGCCGAGACAACCAGCGCCTGCAGCCGGCCGCTCTTGAACTGTATCGGCGAGAGGTTCACCGCCACGGTCTGGTCGCTCTGCCAACTGGCGGCCTCCCGGCAGGCCAAGTGCAGTGCCAGGGCTCCGACGTCGTGGATCAAACCGGTTTCTTCGGCGATGGGAATGAAATCCAGCGGCATCACCAAGCCGCGCTGCGGATGGGGCCAGCGGATCAAGGCCTCGTAGCCAGTCACTGTGTTGTGGCCCATATCGATGATGGGCTGGTAATACAGCTCTAGCTGCTGCTTGGCGATGGCCTCACGAAGGTCCATTTCGATAGCGCGGCGGCGGCGCGCGGCTTCGTCCATCTCCAGTCGAAAGTACTCGAAGCGGTTGCGCCCGTTGCGCTTGGCCTCATACAGCGCCATGTCGGCGCAGCGCAGCAGTTGGTCGCCGGTGTCATGATCCCCGGGTGCCAGCGCAATGCCGATCGACAGGCCCACGCTGACGGTGTGGCCGTCGATCAGAAACGGTGCGCGAACGGCGTCTATCAACCGCTGGGCGCTCACTGCAGCGCCCGGGGCACCGGCAAGGCCCGGCAACACCACGGCGAATTCATCGCCGCCCAGGCGGGCCAGCAGGTCATGCTCGCGCAGCTCCTGACGCAGACGGCTGGCCAGTGCTCGCAGCAGCGCGTCACCGACCCCGTGCCCCAAGGCATCGTTCACCCGTTTGAAGTTGTCCATGTCAAGGCACAGCACTGCCGTCACCGGCCGGCTGGGCGCTGGGCTGGCGAGGGCCGTGTCCAGGCGCTGGCGAAACAGTGCGCGGTTAGGTAGCCCGGTCAGGATGTCATGGTGCGCCATGTGATGGATCTGTGCAGTGGCAGCGCGTTCATCGGTGACGTCGTCGTTGATCAGCAGCACGTAGCGGCTGCGCGGGTCGGCGCCGAGGATGACCTGCCCGGTGGTTCGCAAGCTGCGCGGCCCCAGCGCGGTCGGTAATACCCCTTCGTCGCGAAAGGGGGCGCCGCTGCGCATGGCTTCGTCGACCACATGGTCCAGGTAGTCGGCCACACGGGCCTCGAGGTGCTGATGCAGTTGCTGGCCTCGCCACTGTTGGGGGGCGATGCCGAACAGGCGTTCGGCCTGGCGATTGACCAGCAGCACCGATCGGCTGACGGCATCCTCCACGATCACGCTGGAGGGAATATTGGCGACGATTACCTCCAGGAACGAGGACAGCCTAGCCAGCTCGTCCTTCTGCTGCTCGACGAGTTCCTGGGCCTTGCGCCGCTCGGTGATGTCGCGGGTCACCTTGGCAAAACCCAGCAACGTGCCGTCGTCGCCGTGCAGGGCATCGATCACCACCATCGACCAGAATGCCGAGCCATCTTTTCGGTAGCGCCAACCCTCGGCTTGGAAGTGGCCGCGCTCACGGGCGATTTCCAGCCCCTTTTCGGGCAGGCGCGCGGCGCGATCGGCTGCGCTGTAGAACACCGAAAAATGCTGGCCGACGATTTCTTCAGCGGTGTAGCCCTTGGCACGTTGGGCGCCAGCGTTCCAGTTGGCGACGATGCCTTCGGGCGTCAGCAAGTAGATGGCGTAGTCCACTACGCCTTGCACCAACACTTTGTACATCAAGTCGGTGGGCTGTGCAGTCATCGGGCCTCTCGATCTGGGGATTTCACTATCCGCCATAGATTAATGTCGTGGTGCCAGTGTCTCTCAAAAAACCCGGCTAGGAAACTTGCCCTCTAGGGGGGTGGGCAAGAGCTCCGATTTCCGATAGAGGGGCCGTTGTGCCGAAGCGCTATGGATTACGCTGTGGCGTGGATCTGGCAAACCATCCGGAGGCTTTCACATGCTCGAAGTGCGCACTTACAACACCTTGCACGCCTTGGCTCACTACTTGGCGCGCGGACGCTTCATGGTGCTGACCGGCGCTGGCATCAGCACTGCGTCGGGCATTCCTGACTACCGGGACAGCGACGGCGTGCGCCGTGGCAACGCGCCGATGATGCATCAGGAGTTCGTCAGCTCGGCGCAGGCGCGCAAGCGCTACTGGGCTCGGGCTATGTTCGGCTGGCAGGGTGTTGGCAAGGCCCGGCCGAACGCTGCGCATCTGGCCCTGGCTCGCCTGCAGGCGGGCGGCTGGGTGGGCGAGCTGGTAACGCAGAACGTCGATGGCCTGCATCAGGCAGCAGGCAGCGAGGCGGTGATCGAGTTGCACGGCAACCTGCACCGGGTTCGCTGCCTGACCTGCGGGCAGGTGCATTCGCGCTTGTCAGTGCAAGCGGACCTCGAGGCGCTCAATCCTGGCCTTCAGGATGTGCATGCGGTGCTGGCACCCGACGGCGATGCGCACCTGGCCAATCACTTCCTTGAGCGTTTCCAGATGCCCCTGTGTGCGGCCTGTGGCAGCGACGCCCTGAAGCCGGATGTGGTGTTTTTCGGTGATGGGGTGGCCCAGGCGACAGCCCAAGCGGCTTGGGCCGCCGTGGAGGAGGCCGACGGCCTACTGGTGGTAGGCAGCTCGTTGATGGCGTATTCCAGCTTCCGCCTCTGCCAGGAGATGTCGCGCCAAGGCAAACCGTTGCTGGCGATCAACCTGGGGCGTACTCGTGCCGACCCGCTGTGGGCGGTGAAGTCGGCCGAGCCTTGTGAACAAGCCTTGCCTTGGCTGGTACAACAACTGGCTGGGTGAATTTCATGTTTCACCGCGCTGGCCCGAGTTCCCAACCGGGCCACTAATCTGCTACATTTTGTGTCAACAACCCGTCAAGTGCTCGTGAATGCCTGCCTACGGTTTGCAAGATGCTGATCTACAACGGTTTTTCGTTTTAAGAACGTCTGGCCTGGTAGGCCCAAGGGATGGGTAATCGAATGAGACTTTCACGACGCGCATTGATGGCGGGCGCGGTAGCAGCGGGTGCCTTGGCTCCAGTGGCCTATAAAGGTGCCTTCGCGGCCAAGAAGTGGTGGGCCGAAGGCGGCACCCCCAATGAGGCCAGCCAGGAAGTGGCCGACGTGCCTATGCAGCGGCTGGGTAACTTGCTGCGCGGGGTGTGGGCAATCGAGCTGGCCACACCTGCCGGGTTGGGCAGCCCCTTGCAGGGGGCAACCTTGCTGCTGGACGTCGGTGAGCGCGGCCGTGGCCTGCGCGGTTACCTGGATGACTATGCCAAGCTGGTCGACAGCCAGACCACGCCCCATTACCAGGTACTGGGCGACTTGGTCGGCGCCAGCGAGGGGGAGGTGCGCTGGCGCCTGCTTGACCTGACACGCCCGCGGCGAATGGCGGCTTATGAGTTTGTCGCGCAATTGAGCGACGACTGGGCGCGCTTCGGGGTCGACAAGCAAGACACGCTTTCCGGCACCCTGCGCAGGCTCGACCTGGCTGACTCCGCCGAGCCGCTCGAACAGCGCTTCATTGCGCGCAAGCAGGACTTCGTCGAGGCCCGTGATCGCACCCCGCTTGACCCGGCGCTGGCCGCCTGGGTGATCGCCCCGCAGCACCGGGTGGCGCATCAGCTATGGCACACCGTGCGCGACAAATGGCACCTGCTCGGTGAAGACCGCCGTGTGGCCCTGCGCACCCTGGGCTGGCAGCCAGGCCCCAAAGGCGACGAACGCGGCGCTCGCGGCAAGTACAAGGACCAAAACGGCTCAGGCATCGACTTTCTGTACATGCACCGGCACATGCTGGGGATCGCCCGTACCAAGAACGCCCCGCCGCCCTGGCAGCATTTTCCGCTGCCTGTGCCGATGGCCGAAACTGACCGGGTCGGCTTCATCCGCTATTTCGAAAACGCCCATGGCACCAGTGCGCCGCCCACCTGGCTGGCCCCCGAAGACGAGGCCTATAGCCTTGGCGTGGCGCGGATCAAAAGCCGCGATACGTTTTTCGGCAACTTTCAGGTGTGGGAGTCGCGCTTTCGCGACCCGCAGTACCTGGCCAGCATGACCTTGGGCCAGTTCGGCTCGGCAATCGAAATGACCTTGCATGACTGGCTGCACATCTGTTGGGCCGGCGTGCCGCGCGACCCCGCCAACGGGATGCCGCAACCCTGGGCACGGCCGCCCTCTGATTTTTCCGAGCGCTGGTTCGCACAGGTGAACGATTTCCTTGGCGACCCATTCTCTTCCCACGTCAACCCGGTGTTCTGGGGGTTCCACGGCTGGATCGACGAGCGCATCGACGACTGGTATGACGCCCACCAGATGGCCCACCCCGGCGAGGTGCAGCGCGCAGAGCTCAACGGCGTTCATTGGTTCGCCAAGGGCAAGTGGGTGGAGATCGACGACCCCTGGCTGGGGCCGGTGAGCCATGATTGCGCTGAAGGGCCCGGCATGTGGATCGACAAGTCGGTGGAGAAGGACCTGGACGTCATGAAACTGGCGCTGCGGGTCACGGTGCTTGAGCGTGGTGAACTGGGCGACAACCTCGACCAGGCCAAATTGCGCCCCTGGTACGCACGTAACCTGCCGGGCATGCAGCAAACCTGACCCGCCGGGCGCCCCCGCTTGCCCTGGGCTGGCGCAGCGCGTAGCCTTGCGCGTTCGAGGTGCCTGCAACCGTTTGCAGGCTAATAGGGAACGCGGTGCGACACCGCGGCTGCCCCCGCAACTGTAAGTGGCCCAGGGGGCCGGCAACGCCACTGGGCCGCACGCCGCGCCGCCTGGGAAGGCGCCGGCCCCGGCCCGAGCCAGGAGACCTGCCTCGAGCGTAATTCCAATTTCAACCGGGCGGGGTGATCCGGTGGCGAATGCCTGCGTTCGGGCCTGGCCCTGCGTACGCCATGGCGCCGTGCCCGCCGCAGCCATAGGGCACTTGCATGAAGACGCTGGCCAAAACCCCCGTCACTATCGTTACCGGCTTCCTCGGCTCGGGTAAAACCACGTTGTTGCGGCACCTGCTCGACAACGCCCAGGGGCGGCGCATTGCCGTGATCGTCAATGAGTTCGGCGAGCTGGGCATCGACGGCGACCTGCTCAAGCAATGCAGCATCGGCTGTACCGAGGAAGAGGCCAGCGGCCGGGTTTACGAGCTCGCCAATGGCTGCCTGTGCTGCACCGTGCAGGAAGAGTTCTTCCCGGTGATGCGCGAGCTGGTGCAACGCCGAGGCGAGCTGGACCACATCCTGATCGAAACCAGCGGCCTGGCCCTGCCCAAGCCGTTGGTGCAGGCCTTTCAGTGGCCGGAAATCCGCAGCGCCTGCACGGTGGATGCGGTGGTCACGGTGGTCGACACCCCGGCGGTGGCCGCCGGTACCTTCGCCGCCTACCCAGAGCAGGTCGATGCGCAGCGCAAGCTCGACCCCAACCTCGATCACGAGTCGCCCCTGCACGAGCTGTTCGAAGACCAGCTGGCCAGCGCCGACCTGGTGGTGCTGAACAAGGCCGACCTGATCAGCGCCGAAGGCCTGAAGGCTGTGCGCGAGCTGGTCAGCGAAGAATTGCCCGCAGCGGTGAAGGTGATCGAGGCCAGCAACGGCCAACTGCCGCTGGAGGTGCTGCTGGGGCTGGGCAGTGAGTCCGAAGCGCATATCGATACCCGCCCCAGCCACCACGACAGCCACCACGGTGACGGCGAGGACGACCACGATCATGATGCATTCGATTCCATCTCCCTCGACCTGCCCGAGGCTGACGAAGAAAAACTGCTGGCAGCACTCACCGCTCTGGTAATGCGCCACGGCATCCTGCGGGTCAAGGGCTTCGCTGCCGTGCCAGGCAAGCCCCTGCGGCTGCTCATACAAGGGGTAGGGTGCCGCTTCGACAAGCACTTCGACCGCCCCTGGAAGGCAGGCGAGGCGCGCGTCACGCGCATGGTGTTGATTGGCCAGGAACTGGACGCAGCGGCGCTGCAGGGCGAACTGCTGGCCGCGCTGCAAGGCTGACCCATGCATCTGTTGCGTACACAGCCCGGTGGCTTCGTGCCGGACGACAGCATTGCCGACCTGGGCCAGACCCCGGCGGAGCTGGTGATCCTGTGCAGCGGTGATTCGCACCTTGCGCTGCTGGCCGAGGCCGCACGCCTCCTTCCGCAGGACTACCCCAGCCTGCGCCTGGCCAACCCCATGCAGGTGCAGAATCATGCTTCGGTCGACCTCTACGTCGATCAGGTCCTGCGCCACGCTCGAGTGATCCTGCTGTCGCTGCACGGCGGGGTGGGCTACTGGCGCTACGGCGTAGAGCAGCTTCGCGCCTTGCCTGGGGTGCAGCTGCTGATGGTGCCCGGTGACGATCGGCCTGACCCGCAGCTCGCAGAGCTGTGCACGGTGCCGGCCGCTGATGCCGAGCACGCCTGGCAGTACCTGCGCCAAGGCGGGCTGAGTAATGCGCAGTCTTTGTTCGGCTTTCTCGCCGACCGTTATCTGGGCAGGCCTATGCCCTGGGTGCCTGCGCAGGCGTTGCCGCGCTGCGCGATCTACCATCCGCAGGTCGCAACCCCGACGCTGGCCGACTGGCAGCGTGATTGGAAGGCCGGTGCGCCGGTGGCGCCGATCCTGTTCTATCGTTCGCACTTGCAGGCGGCAAACACCGGTTTTCTCGACACGTTCTGCCACGTCTTGGTCGAGCAGGGCTTGAACCCACTGCCCATCGCGGTGGCCAGCCTCAAGGAGCCGGCGTGCCTCGCCCAGGCCCAGGCCTGGATGGACGAAGCGGGCGCGGCGGTGGTGCTCAATACCACCGGCTTTGCGCTGTCGAACCCCGAGTCGCCGAACCTGCGCCCGCTGCGCCGCGACATCCCGGTGATCCAGGCGATCTGCGCGCAGGACAACCAGCCTGGCTGGGAGGCCAATACCCAAGGGTTGGGCCCGCGCGACCTGGCCATGCATATCGCCCTGCCGGAGCTCGATGGCCGCATCATCGCCCGGCCAATCAGCTTCAAGAGCCTGGCCTGGCGCAGCGACCGCAGCCAGAGCGACGTGGTGTGCTATCAGGCCCACCCTGAGCGGATGGCGTTCGTTGCCCAGTTGGCGAAACGCTGGGCAGCGCTGGCCACGCGCCCCAATGGCCAGAAACGGGTTGCACTGATTCTGGCCAATTACCCCACCCGCGACGGGCGCATTGGTAATGGCGTGGGCCTGGACACCCCCGCGGCGGCCCTGAACATCCTGCGTGCGCTGGGCGAGCAAGGCTATGGCGTCGACGACCTGCCGGCATCCGGTACCGCGCTGATCCACGCCCTGCTCGGCGGCGTCACCAATGATCTGGAGCAGCTCGACCTGCGCCCCTGTGCCCAAAGCCTGGCGCTGGCTGACTACCGCGCCGCGTTCGAGGCCATGCCACCGAGCTTGCAAGCAGCGGTCAATGAACGCTGGGGCCACCCGGCCAGCGACCCAATGTTTCGCCAGGGCCGGATGATGGTCGCGGGGCTGCGCTATGGCCAGGTATTCGTTGGCATCCAGCCTGCCCGTGGTTACCAGCTAGACCCCAGCGCCATCTATCACGATCCAGACCTGGTGCCTCCTCACGGCTACCTGGCGTTCTACTTCTGGCTGCGCCATGCCTGGCAGGCCGATGCGGTGGTCCATGTGGGCAAGCACGGCAACCTTGAGTGGCTGCCGGGCAAAGGTGTGGGCCTTTCAGCCCAGTGCTGGCCGGACGCTGTGCTCGGCCCATTGCCGAACGTTTACCCCTTTATCGTCAACGACCCCGGGGAAGGGGCGCAGGCCAAGCGCCGCACCCAGGCGGTGATCATCGACCATCTGATGCCGCCGTTGACCCGCGCCGAAACCTACGGCCCGCTACGCGACCTGGAGCGGCTGGCCGACGAATACTACGAGGCTCAGTTGCTCGACCCGCGCCGTGCCCTGGAACTGCAGAAGGACATTCTGGCCTTGGTGCGGGAAACCGCGCTGGACCGCGAGCTGCAATTGGATACCGCCCAGGCTGCCGACACCTGGCTGCCGGCCCTGGACACCTACCTGTGCGACCTCAAGGAATCGCAGATCCGCGATGGGTTGCACGTGTTCGGCCAAGCCCCGGCAGGGCGCCTGCGCAGCGATACCCTGGCGGCGTTGCTGCGGGTACCGCGCGCTGACGGCAAGGGCGCCAATGCCAGCTTGCTGCGGGCCTTGGCCGAGGCGCTGGGCCTGGGTTTCGACCCGCTCGATTGCCTGTTCGGCGAGCCTTGGGCCGGCCCCCGCCCCCCGATACTTGAACAGCTGAGCAGCGATCCGTGGCGCACTCAGGGCGACACGCGCGAGCGCCTGGAGGCCCTTGCGCTGGCGCTGATCGACGGCGCGCCGCTGCCTGCCGACGACGCTTTCGCCCCGGTGCGCTCGGTGCTGAACGGGCTGCACGAGCAGGTCGCTCCTTGCCTGGACCGCTGTGGCGAGGCCGAGATGGGTGGGTTGCTGGCTGCGCTGGCCGGGCGTTTCGTGCCGGCGGGCCCCAGTGGCGCACCCAGCCGCGGCCGGCTCGATGTGCTGCCCACGGGGCGCAATTTCTATTCGGTGGATGTGCGCAACCTGCCAACGGTGACCGCCTGGCGCATCGGCTTCGCCTCGGCCAACCTGCTGCTTGAGCGGCACCTGCAAGACCACGGCGACTACCTGCGGCAGTTGGGCCTGTCGGTATGGGGCACCGCGACCATGCGTACCGGTGGAGACGACATCGCTCAGGCGATGGCCCTGATGGGCGTGCGCCCGGTGTGGGCGACCGGCAGCCAGCGGGTCGATGATTTCGAAATCCTGCCACTGAGCCTGCTGGACAGGCCGCGCGTGGATGTGACCTTGCGCGTATCCGGGTTTTTCCGCGATGCCTTCGGCAACCTGATTCGGCTGTTTGACGCCGCCGTGCAGGCCGTTGCTGCGCTGGATGAGCCGGGCGACATGAACCCGCTCGCAGCACGCGTGCGGCAGGAACAGGCACGCTTGCAGGCCGAGGGGCAGGCGCCCGAACAGGCGCTGCGGCGGGCGAGCTGGCGGGTCTTCGGTGCCAAGCCGGGTGCTTATGGCGCAGGCGTGCAGAACGCTATCGAAGGCCAGCAGTGGGCGCAGCGTGCAGACCTGGCCGAGGTCTATCTCAACCACGGGGGGTATGCCTACGCCACCGGCGAGGACGGCACTGAGGCCCGTGAAGCCTTCGCCGAACGCCTGGGCCAGGTGCAAGCGGTGCTGCACAACCAGGACAACCGAGAACACGACCTGCTCGACTCCAACGATTACTACCAGTTCCAGGGCGGCATGCTGGCGGCGGTAAGCCATTTGAGCGGGCGCGAGGCGGCCAGCTATCACGGTGACCACAGCGTTGCCGATGTGCCGCGCATTCGAACACTCAAAGAAGAGCTGGGGCGGGTGGTGCGCGGCCGTGCTACCAACCCCAAATGGATCGAAGGCGCCAAGCGCCACGGTTATAAAGGGGCGTTCGAGCTGGCGGCCACGGTCGACAACCTGTTCGCCTTCGATGCCACCAGTGAGCTGGTAGACGATCACCAGTATGCTCAGCTGGCCGATGCCTATCTGCTCGACCCCGACACTCGTGGCTTCCTGCAGGCGAACAACCCCGCCGCCTTGCGCGACATCACCGAGCGCTTGCTCGAAGCTCAGCAACGCGGCCTGTGGCAAGCGCCCGGCGACTACCAGGCAGCGCTTGAAAACCTGCTCATCGACAGCGAAGAAGACTCATGACCCAGCATTACCCCTTGGCCGCCGTGGTCGGTGCCGACGACCTGAAACTTGCACTGTGCCTGGCCGCGATCGATCCCCGGCTGGGCGGGGTGCTGATCGAAGGGCCACGAGGCATGGCCAAAAGCACGCTGGCGCGCGGCCTGGCCGACCTGCTCGAAGGGGGGGCGTTCATCACTCTGCCGTTGGGCGCCACGGAGGAGCGGCTGCTGGGCAGCCTCGACCTGGAGGCGGCGCTCGGGGAGGGCCAGGTCCGGTTCTCGCCAGGGGTGCTGGCGGCTGCCGACGGCGGTGTGCTCTATGTCGACGAGGTGAACCTGCTGCCCGATCACTTGGTGGACCTGCTGCTGGATGTGGCCGCCAGCGGGGTCAACCGGGTGGAGCGCGATGGCATCTCCCATCAGCACCCGGCGCGGTTCGTGCTAATCGGCACCATGAACCCGGAGGAGGGTGAGCTGCGCCCTCAGTTGCTGGACCGCTTCGGCTTGAGCGTGGCGTTGAACGTTTCACCCGCGCCGGCTGAGCGGGGCGAGATCGTGCGTCGGCGCCTGGCCTTCGACGAGCACCCGCAAGCGTTCATCGAACACTGGGCGAGTGAGCAGCGGGTGTTGAGTGAACGCTGCGCTCGGGCTCGACAGAGCCTGGCCGGCATCGCGCTGGATGATGCGTCGCTGGCGCAGATCAACGAGCGCTGCCACGCCGCTGGGGTCGATGGCTTGCGCGCTGACCTGGTCTGGCTGCGTGCAGCGCGTGCCCATGCCGCCTGGCGCAGCCAACCGGCCATCGACCAGCACGCGATCGACGCGACCGCAGAGTTTGCATTGCGGCATCGGCGTAACTCGGCAGAGCAGCCACCTGCACCGGCGCCACAGTCGCAAGGGAGTGAATCGACGCAGGGCCGGTCCGGAGACTGGGGGGAGTTGCCGCCCACGCCGGAAGCCAACGGCCCGCGTCGCAGCCTGCCGGGGTGGCCAAAAAAGCCCTGAGCCCCGGCCCGCGCGGCCAGGCCGGGGCGCGTGGCGGCGGCGAGCGCATCGATTGGCCGGCCACCCTGGCCGTGGGGCGGCCGAGGGAGCTTGACCAGGTGCAGTGGCGGCAGCGGCTGGCGCCGCCCCCGGCCTTATGGCTGATCATTGTCGACAGCTCAGCCTCCACACGCCGGCAGGGCGCCTTGAGCGCCGCAAAGGGCTTGCTACAGACCGTGTTCGACCAAGCGTACCGCCAGCGCGCGAACCTTGCCGTGATGACAGCCGCCGGGCGTGCCCCGCAGTGGGCCAGGCAAGGGCTCAAGGCCAGCTTCGCGCTGCAGCCATGGTTGGCCCAGTTGGGCGCCGGTGGTGGCAGCCCGCTGGTCGAAGCGCTGGCCAGCGCTCGGGCGTGGCTGGCGAGGCGCCGTCGGCAACGCCCCCATGAGCGCCAGCATTGCCTGGTGCTCACCGACGGCCGCTTGCATTTCGACAGGGTTGCCCCCTTGGGCTGCGATACCGCGTTGGTCGATCTGGAGCGCACATCCATCAGGTTGGGCCGGGCGCAGCAGCTGGCTCGCCTGCTCGACGCCACTTGCTGGCACATTGATCAGCTTTAGGCTTTGCGGTGATCTAGCGCCTGACTCCAGCGATTGTGGCCACATTCGTCGCAGGTGTGCCGCTGCAAGGCCTGCAGCTGTCGCACCGCGCCGCACCACTCACAGGCATAGACGCCCGTTTCACGCGCCTGGCTGACGATTGATCGGTGCTCGGCGGGGAGAATGGACAGCCCGGGGCGAACCTGCTCAGGCTCATAGAAGTACAGGCTTACGTCGCCATTGACCTCCAGAAACGCCAGGCGTATCTGGCCAAGGTGCTCTGCGCCGTGCAGGCGTAGCTCCATGAGGAACTCATCATGGCTCACATTGCCCGTCGCCAGGGAATCGGCATCGAAGTGGCCGTCACGCACGATCAGAATGGGCTTGCCCTGCAGCCACTGGCCGAAGCGGCTGCTGCGCTCGGTGGCCCAGGTGGTCAGGCGGTAGAGCAGGGTCATGGTCACGAACACCATCACCACTGGCAAAATGGGTACATCTTCGTAGAAGGTCACGTCCCCCGCTGCCGAACCCAGCGTGAGGATCACCACCAGTTCGAAAAGCGACAGCTGGCGCACGCCTCGGCGCCCGGCAATCTTCAGAAATGCAAAGACCACCCCATAGGCCAGCGCCGTACGCGCTGCAACTTCCCACAAGAAGTTGAGGGTGGTCTTTTCGAGCAATAGCCTATGCCAATCGAACGCACTCATGAACCACCGTTAGTTCAATGAACAACACGTTCTTATTGGCAGCATGGGCCCGTGTTTAGTTCAGCGCGGCCTCTGCCAGGGTTGCAGCGCATGGCCACTGTGAGACAGTTCGGCGCGCACTTCCTCGATCAGGGTCATCCATTCCCGGCGATTGGTATAGGTGCTGTTGGGAATGCGGGCGTGGCCAATGCGGGTGCTGGTGCGGTCGACGACCGAAAGGCTCAGCTCGCCATTGGTATCAGGTGCCCAGGCGACGCACTGGAAGGGTTGGAAAGCATGGTTGGCGATCAGCAATGCTTCGTTGACACGGAGCGTAGCGTTCATGGAGTTCAGCTCTCTGTTGGCCGCCGCAACAGCGGCCGTGGCGTTTTTAGTCTTCAACCCGGCGGGTTGTTAAAGGTGTTGATGCCGGGACTACCCGCTCAAGTCACAGTGCAAACAAAAAATAATGAAGTTTTTTGCTGGGCTGCTTGGCGGGTGTGACGGCCGAATGACGGAAAGATTCAAATGGGCAGATGAGCGGCAACTTTCAGGCGCCCAGCGACTTGCTCACGTATTCAAACGCTGCAGCCTCGCGCTCCGGCCAGCTTCCGCCAAGTTCGATAAAGCATTGCCGATGCTCGGCCAGCCATTGTCGGCTTGCCGCGTGGAACGCTGCACGGTCTGCCAACGCGGGCTGGCAGCGCTGGCCATCATCGACCCAGGGCATGCCTTCGGGGGACAGCAGCAAGGTGAGGTCGTAATGGCGCGCCAGCAATGCAGGTTCGATCCATGCCGGGCACTGATCGAACAACACCAGGCTCCATAGCCGGTTGCTCAGCAGGTGGGTGTCGAGGATCAACAGGCGCGGGTGCAGCGCTCGGGCTGCATCTTCCTCGGCCAACTGGCCTTGGGCGATCGGCGTGATGTCGGCGAGGGTCGTTTCACGGCCCAGCTGTGCATAGTACCGGCGCACGTATTCGTCCACCCGCACCCCGCCGAAGCGCCGGTGCAGGGCTTCGGCCAGGCGGCTCTTGCCTGCCGATTCCGGCCCGGCGAGCACAACCACTTTCATCGTGCCAGCGCCGGGTCGGCCCGCCACTGTCGCCAACCCATGGCTGCCAGCACGACAAAACCGGCGTAGAGCAGGGCGGTCAGGTTCAGGTCCTTGACCAGATACAGGCCGACGTACACCACATCGATGGCAAGCCAGAGCGGCCAGCATTGCAGGTACTTGCGTGCCATCCAGGCTTGAGCCACCAGGCTGAAGGCTGCCAGAGCCGCATCGAGCCAGGGCTGCTCAGCATCGGTGAAAGAGGCCATCACCATGCCCAGGGCCAACGCGCCTGCTGCGCCGCAAGCAAGCCCCAGCAGTAGGCCATGCCGGCCCAATGAACTGACCTGCCGACCGTCGTGGCGCTGCCCGCCACGGGTCCACTGCCACCAACCATAGAGCTGCAGTACTGCGAACACGCCTTGGAGCAGGGCATCGGAATACAGGCGCACCCCAAAGAACAGCCACCCGTACAGCACTACCCCCACCAGCCCAATAGGCCAGCACCAAGGCGTGCGGATCACAGTGAGCCACACCGAGAGCGCGCTGATCGCAACCGCAAGCCATTCGAGGGCAGACATCAGGGCCAACTCCGTGCAGTGAAAAGGGGCAATTGTAATCCCATGTGCGCTATATCCGAAGCTGCGCATGGCCAATGCCGGCGTGATACATGATTTTCGCCACACACTGCGCAACGGCAGGTATGCTCGCGCGGCAATGTTCGAGCACTGTGATCGGTTGCGCCACGAAGCTGTTGAAAAGTTTCACGTTTTTTTCAGGCAGCCATCTTTAGATTGTGCGCCATTCAAGGCTTGCGCCTGCGCAAGCTGACCAGGGGGAAAGATGGACGTTTGGACCGCAGCACAATCGATCATTCTCGGCATCGTCGAAGGGCTTACCGAATTTCTGCCTATCTCCAGCACCGGCCACCAGATCGTGGTGGCCGACCTGCTGAGTTTCGGCGGTGAACGCTTCAAGGCGTTCAACATCATCATTCAGCTTGGCGCGATCCTGGCGGTGGTCTGGGAGTTTCGCCGCAAGATCCTCGACGTTGTCGGCGGGCTGTCCAGCCAGCCGCGCGCGCGCCGCTTCACCCTCAACCTGATGTTGGCGTTCTTCCCCGCCGTCGTGCTGGGCGTTGCGTTTTCCGACCAGATCCAAGAGTACCTGTTCAACCCGATCACTGTGGCGCTGGCGCTGGTGATCGGTGGCGTGATCATGCTCTGGGCCGAGCAGCGCGAACACGTGGTGCGGGTAGAGCACGTAGACGCCATGCGCTGGTCCGACGCGCTGAAGATCGGCTGCTGCCAGTGTTTGGCGATGATCCCGGGCACGTCACGCTCCGGCTCTACCATCATCGGTGGCCTGCTGTTCGGGCTCTCGCGCCAAGCGGCCACCGAGTTCTCGTTCTTCCTCGCCATGCCCACCATGGTCGGCGCCGCGTTCTATTCCGGTTTCAAATACCGCCATCTGTTCCAGGCCTCGGACGTGCCGGTTTTCGCCCTGGGTTTCGTGGTGTCATTCATCTTTGCGATGATCGCCGTGCGTGGCCTGCTGCGGTTCATCGCCAATCACAGCTATGCGGTGTTCGCCTGGTACCGCATCGCCTTCGGCGCGTTGATTCTGGCCACTTGGGTGTTCGGCTGGGTCGATTGGAGCAGCGCTCAGGCCTGAACGCGGCGCTCCAGCTCGGCCCACAGGCGCGGGTCGTCGAACGTCTCGATGGCCAGGTCTGCGCCAGCGCCCAGTAGGCACTCCGCGCTCTGGCTGGTGGCCAGGCCCACGGTGTAAAGGCCTGCCCCCTTGGCTGCGGCCAACCCCGGGATCGAGTCCTCGAACGCCATGCCCTGGTCTGCAGTCGCATTCAACTTCAACAAGCCGGTCTGGTAGGGCAGTGGGTCGGGCTTGGCTCGCGCAAGGTCTTCGGCCACCACCACATGGGCAAAACGCTCGGCCAGGCCCATGGCCGCCAGCATGTGATCGGCGTTGGCGCGCGGAGCGTTAGTCACCACCGCCCGGCCGATGCGGCGCTCATCGCTCCATGCCAGCAGGCGCAATAACCCGGGGATGGGCTCCAGCCGGGTCGACAATGCCCGAAAGCGGGCCTCTTTGCGATCGGCGAATGCCCGATGCTCCTCCACGCTGCGCTCGGGAAACAGCAGTTCACACAGCTGCGCATTGGCCCTGCCGCTGCACTTTGCCATGAACTCTTGCTCGCTGAAGGGCCGGTTGTCCTCTTCCATCAATAATTGCTGGATGGCCACCAAGTGCAGATGGTCGGTGTCGGTAAGGGTGCCATCAAGGTCGAACAGCAACGCGTCGAGCATGGTCAGCGGTCCAAAAGGGGCAAAAGAGGGCGCCGAGAGTAGCAGCCAGGCGGCACGCACTCAAACCGCCCACCGGTCAGCCCGGCCTTGCCCGAGGCATGAGCTGTATGTATAAACAGCGGCGTGAACCGGATGCCCAACGTGAACCCGCTCGACGACCCTTTCTATTACCTGGTCAACTTCCGTACAGCGCTGGCCTGGTTGGCCGAGCGCTACGCCGACCTGCTCGATGCCCCTGAACAGGCCTTTATCGAGGTTTTCGGCGCGCTGCCCCAGCCCTCTCAGGCGCTGCTGGTACGCCTGGTGATGCGCAAGGGCGAGCATTTTCGCCACAGCCGGCTGGCCTACCCGGAAATCGGCTGCCCGGCGAGCGCCGCCCAGCCTCTACTGGCGCTTGGCTGGCTGTGCACACGCCAGCCACTGAGCGCCGCCGAGCTCTGCACGCAACTGACCAAGCCGGAGCTTGCCCAGCGCTTCCAGGCCGAGGGGCTCAAGGCAGCCTGGCGCAAGCCTGAGCAACTGGCCTGGCTACAAGCGCGCTACCCGCAAGCGCAACCCTTCGAGCAGTGGTGCCAGGCGCTCGGGCCCTTGTACAGCTTGCGCGTGAAGGCCCTGTGCGAGCGGCTGCGGTTGATGTTTTTTGGCAACTTGCATCAGGACTGGTCGCAGTTCGTGCTGGTAGACCTGGGCCTGCACCGCTTCGAAACCGTGGCGCTGGCGCCGGAATCGCGCGCGCTTGCGTGCCGAGAAGATATCGAGGTAGCCCTGGCGTTGCATGCGCTGCGTGAGCAGCTCGATGCCGGCGAGCCGCTTGATGCATTGGAGGCCGAGGTGGCTGCGGTGAGCACCTGCAATGCCTGGCTCGATGGCCGCCGCCAGAAGTTGCTGTTCCTGATGGGCCAGGCGGCCGAGCGGCAGGGGTTGAGCGAGCAGGCTGAGCGGCTATACCGCCAGTGCCACTGGCCCCAGGCGCGTTGGCGGCTGTTGCGGGTCTTGGAGGTGGCAGGGCGCTTCGTTGAAGCGCTGGCGCTCTGGGAACAGGCGCACGCAGCGCCGCGCAACGCTGCCGAAGCCCAAGCCTTGCCACGCATGCTGCCCCGGCTGCTGCGGGGTTTGGGCCGGCCCGGCCCCCGCCGCAAGCCACCGGCCAAGCCAGAATTACTGCATTTGGCCTTGCCGCCCTCGGCCAGTGTCGAAAGGGCCGTCGGCCAGGCCCTGGAGACCGACGACGCCCCGGTGCTCTACCTGGAAAACGCCCTGTTCAATTCTTTGTTCGGGCTGTTGTGCTGGCCGGCGATCTTCGCCCCATTACCGGGTGCTTTTTTCCATCGGTTCCAGCACGGCCCGGCCGACCTGAACCAGCCCGATTTCTACGCCCGTCGCCAGGCACTGTTCGATGCCTGCCTCGCTGAGCTCGATGACGGCCGTTATCGCGCAACCATCCTGGCGCGCTTCGAGGAAAAATACGGGCTGTCGACGCCGTTCGTGTATTGGGGCGCGTTGAGCCCGGCACTGCTGGAGCTGGCCCTGGCTTGCATCCCGGCCCAGCACTTGCGCTGCTGTTTCGAGCGCCTGCTTCAGGACATCGCCGCCAACCGCACCGGCATGCCAGACCTGATTCAGTTCTGGCCAGCCGAGCGTCGCTACCGGATGGTGGAAGTCAAGGGCCCGGGTGATCGCTTGCAAGATAACCAGCTGCGCTGGGCTGCGTTTTGCGCCGAACAAGGGATGCCGCTTCAGGTGTGCCACGTCACCTGGCAGGCTGAGGCTGCAGCATGAGCTACCGGGTCGCGGTGCGCGGCTTGTGCGAGTTTGGCGCGCGAGCCGGCGACCTGGACCTGCGCTTCACCCCCGCGCCCAGTGCGCTCGAGGGCATCGTTGGGCATCAGCAGGTGGCGGCGGGCAGGGGGGCGCAGTACGAAAGCGAAGTGGCACTGGAGGGGCAGTACGGCGAGCTGCTGGTGCGTGGCCGCGCCGATGGTTTCGATGCCGCCCGCCATTGCCTGGAAGAAGTCAAAACCCATCGCGGCGACCTCACGCGCCAGGCGGCGAACGTGCGGGCATTGCATTGGGCCCAGGCGAAGGTTTATGGCTGGCTGATCTGTCAGCAGCGAGGCTTCAGCGAGCTGACCGTGGCGCTGGTGTATCTGGACGTCGACAGCGGCAAGCAAACGCGTTTCGAGGAGCGCCACCTGGCACCTGCGCTGCAGCAGGTCTTTGAGCAGTTGTGCCAGCGTTACATCCAATGGGCCGAGCAAGAGCAGGCCTGGCGCGAGGCACGCGACAGGGGGTTGAAGCACCTGGCGTTTCCGCTCGCGAAGTGGCGCCCCGGCCAACGGGAGCTTGCCGAAACGGTGTACAAGGCCGCCAGCACCGGCCGTTGCCTGCTGGCGCAAGCGCCGACTGGGATCGGCAAAACCCTGGGCACTGTGTTCCCGGCGCTCAAGGCCATGGCGGCGCAGCAGTTGGATGTGCTGCTGTTTCTGACGGCCAAGACCCCAGGGCGGCGCCTGGCCCTCGATGCCCTGGCGCGCCTGCGCACACCGGCCGCCCCTCTGCGGGTGCTGGAGCTGGTAGCGCGCGACAAGGCCTGCGAGTACCCGGGCACTGCCTGCCATGGCGAGGCCTGCCCGCTGGCCCGTGGTTTCTACGACCGCTTGCCGGCGGCCCGTGCCCAAGCTGCCGAGGCCGGCTGGCTCGATCGCCCGGCGTTGCGTGAAATTGCCCTGCGCCATCAGGTGTGCCCCTATTACCTGTCGCAAGAAATGGCCCGCTGGGCCGATGCCTTGGTCGGCGACTACAACTACTGGTTCGACGTCAGCGCCTGGTTACACGGTTTGGCCCTGCAATTGGGCTGGCGTGCCACGCTGCTGGTGGACGAGGCGCACAACTTGGTGGACCGCGCCCGCGGCATGTATAGCGCTGAGCTCGACCAGCAACGCCTTGCGCCACTGCGCAAGGCGCCCCTGCCGGGCCTGGCTGGCCCGTTGCAGCGGCTGTGGCGGGCCTGGAATGCACTGAACGCCGAGCAAAGCGCGCCTTACCAGGCCTCGCCTACACCGCCCGCGGCGTGGCTCGCTGCGCTGCAGGGCTGCATTGGCGCGCTCAATACGTGCCTCAACGAAAACCCCCAAGGGTTGCAAGGGCCGTGGCTCGAGTTCTATTTCGATGCGCTACAGGTGCAGCGCATCGCCGAGCGCTTTGGCCAGGGCCACATTTTCGACAGTCACCTTTACAGCCTCGGCCGCCAGCGTCGCTCGCGGCTGTGCCTGCGTAACCTGATACCCGCGCAGGCACTGGCCCCCCGCCTGCAGGCCGCGCACAGCGCGGTGTTGTTTTCCGCCACCCTGAGCCCTGCGCGCTATTTTCTAGACCTGCTGGGGCTGCCCGCCGACTGCGCCTGGCTGGATGTGCCATCCCCGTTCGCCGCGCACCAGCTGCAGGTGCGCCTGGCCGGGCACGTGTCCACTCGCTACCAGCACCGGGAAGGCTCGATGGCGGCCCTGGCGCAGGTGCTTGCCGGGCAGTATCGGCGCCAGCCCGGTAATTACCTGGCGTTTTTCAGCAGCTATCAGTACCTGGAGCAGGCACTGGTTGCGTTGCGTGCCGAAGCGCCTGGCGTGCCGGTGTGGGCGCAGGCACCTCGCATGGGCGAGCCTGAGCGGGAGGCGTTTGTCGGGCGCTTTGTCGAAGGCGGGCAGGGCATAGGTTTCGCCGTGCTCGGCGGTGCTTTCGGCGAAGGTATCGATTTACCCGGTGGGCGCCTGATCGGCGCGTTCATCGCGACCCTGGGGCTTGCACAGCTGAACCCGGTCAACGAGCAGCTTCGCCAGCACCTCCAACAACGCTACGGGGCCGGTTATGACTACGCCTACCTGTACCCGGGCCTACACAAGGTGGTGCAGGCCGCTGGCCGAGTGATCCGCGACGAGGGCGATCAGGGCGTGGTGGTGCTGATCGACGATCGCTTCGCCCAACCTCAGGTGCAGGCGCTATTGCCACGCTGGTGGCCCCGGGCCGAGCCCTGCCCGCCGGCGCTACCGGGGGAGTACGGGCAGACCTTACCGCTGCTGGGCTGAACCACGGGCATCGTCAGCCGGTCAAAGGGCCATTACACTGCGCCCCTTTCACAGCCCCACCGCCTCCCGAGGTTTGCATGACGCATAATTCCCTGGCCGGCCAGCCGGCCCCTGCCGAGCTGCTGGTCGATATTCCCCGTTTGGTCAGTGCCTACTACAGCGGCCGGCCCGACCCGGCCAACCCGGCCCATCGTGTGGCATTCGGCACCTCCGGGCACCGTGGCAGTTCGTTCGACAACAGCTTCAACGAAGCCCAGGTGCTTGCGATCAGCCAGGCCATTTGCCTGTACCGCCAGGCCCAAGGCATCGACGGCCCGCTGTTTTTGGGCATCGATACTCACGCGCTGTCTACGCCCGCCGGCATCACTGCGCTGGAGGTCTTCGCCGCCAATGGCGTGCAGGTAATGCTCGCCGGGCACGACGAGTACACGCCCACCCCGGCGTTGTCCCACGCGATCCTGTGCTACAACCGCGGGCGCCAGGCGCACCTGGCTGATGGCGTAGTGATCACGCCGTCGCACAACCCGCCTCAAAGTGGCGGCTTCAAGTACAACCCCACCAACGGCGGCCCTGCAGACAGCGACGTCACCAAATGGATAGAGAACAAGGCCAACGAGCTGTTCGAAGGGGGGCTGAAGGCTGTCAAACGCATGCCGTGGGAACAGGCTCTGAAGGCCGAAACCACGCACAGGCACGACTACCTCAACCACTATGTGCGTGACCTGGCCAACGTGGTCGATATCGATGCCATCCGCAGTGCCGGCCTGCGCCTGGGCGTCGACCCGCTCGGGGGCGCGGGTGTGCGCTACTGGGCCGCCATTGCCGAGCACTACAAGCTTGACCTTGAAGTGGTCAACCGCAGCGTCGACCCCACCTTCCGTTTCATGACCCTGGACTGGGACGGGCAAATTCGCATGGACCCCTCCTCGCGCGATGCCATGCAAGGGCTGTTGGCGCTCAAGGATCGCTTCGACGTGGCCTTTGCCTGTGACCCTGACCACGACCGCCATGGCATCGTGACGGCCGCGGGGGGCTTGCTTGCGCCGAACAATTACCTGGCCGTGATGATCGACTACCTCTACACCCATCGCCCGCAGTGGCGCGCGAACGCGGCGGTAGGCAAGACGGTGGTCAGCAGCGGGCTGATCGATCGCGTCACCGCGCGCCTGGGGCGCACGCTGTTCGAGGTGCCGGTGGGCTTTAAATACTTTGCCCAAGGGCTTTACGACGGCAGCTTGGGCTTCGGTGGCGAGGAGAGCGCGGGCGCTTCCTTCCTGCGCCGCGACGGCAGCGTCTGGTGCACCGACAAGGACGGGCTGATCCCGTCGTTGCTGGCCGCGGAGATGACTGCAGTGACTGGCAAGAACCCCTACGAGCGCTACCAAGGCCTGGCCGCCGAGCTGGGCGAGCCGTTCGCCACACGGGTCGATGCCAAGGCCGATGCGAAGCAGAAGGCCGCGCTCGCCAAGCTGTCGCCGGAGCAGGTCAGTTCCAAGGAGCTGGCGGGTGAGCCGATCGAGGCGGTCCTGAGCCGCGCGCCGGGCAACGATCAGGCCATTGGTGGGCTGAAGGTAACCACGGCCAATGGCTGGTTCGCCGCCCGCCCATCGGGCACCGAGGATATCTACAAGATCTACGCTGAAAGCTTCAAAGGTGAGGACCATCTCAAGCGCCTGGTGCAGGAAGCCCAGGCACTGGTCAACAGCGCTATCGCCTAAGCTTGGAGATGCGCCGCGCATCGCGCGGCGCATCAAGGGCTTGCTGGACCTTCTCGACAAATCACGCGAAGATGCCTGCCCATCGCCCCGAGGCAGGAGGTAGCGTGCCAACCCGTTCCAAGGAGCCTGCGCGCCAGCCGTGGCTTAAACGCCTGAAGGCTTATGTGCGCGAGCTGCGCGAGCTTACGTCCGTTTACGATGGTGCGCCCGCTGCGCCAACGTCGAATATCAAACAGCAGGCCCGGCCTACCGCCAAGGCGGCCCGGCCGGCCCCTGTGCCCGCCAAGCCACGCAAGGCTTCACCTGCGGCCGCTCCCACGGACCAACCCGAAGGCGCTCTACCCATTGACGCTGCCTTGCGCCGGCGCATGAAGGCCGATGTGCAGCGCTTGTTGGGTGAGCATCGCCAGCCTAATGCGGCGCAATGGAAGATGATTTTCAGCGACGCCCCAGCTACGTGCGTGGTGGCAGGTGCCGGTGCAGGCAAGTCGGCATCGCTGGTGCTGCGCGTGGTGTTGCTGGTGGAGTACCTTGCCGTGCCACTGGAGCAGGTCAGCGTAGTGACCTTCACCCGGGAATCGCGCAAGGATTTCATCGCTCGCCTGATAGAAACCTTTGCACTGTGGGGCCGCACCCTGAGCGAGCGCCAAGCGCGTGACCGAGTTCGCACCTTTCACTCCCGGGCCTTGGGTTGGGCGCAGGCCCAGCCGGCTCTGGCCGGCCTCAAGGCGTTCGAGGCGCTGGGGCAGGGCGGCGCCGGCGACCCTGACCAACCGCCGTTCGCACTCGCGTTGAACAACCAGCAGCGAGACCTGCTTGGGCAGGCCTACAGCGCGTTGCTCCAGGGTGATGCGCACTTTGCTGAAAGCATCGATACGCTGCGGCGGCAGGCACTGCAACTGGAGCGTCTTGGGCGCGACCATCCGGACGTGCGTACCCGGGCGACGGTGATGGGCCTGGCCGCGCAGCGCGACAGCGCGTTGACCGAACAAGTGCGGGCGCTGTGGCAGGCTGCTGGTGCCTGGCCATTGCCAGGTGTAGAGGCGGCCACTTCGGCGCTGCAGCTGCGCGGCCATGCCTTTCATGTGCACGGCTGGCACGCCGGCGCCCAAGCCTGGGTGGTGCTCGGCGTAGACCCTCGAGAAAGCCGCGACCTTCGCCGGGCGCAGGGCGAGTTGCCGCTGGCTGCGGAAGTCGCGGTCAAGCGCACCTTGTTTCAGGCGTTTTGCGACCAGCCGGTGATCTGGCTCGGTAGCTACAGTGAGGGCCAGGCCCTGGCCAAGCGCATGGCCGGCGATGCCGGGCGAGGGCCGGGGCTTGAATATCGGCTGGTGGGCGAGCACCGAGCCCAGCCACTGCTCGAGCTGTTCTATCAGGTGGCCAGCTTCATCGAGAGCCTGGGCCTGGACGTGGCAGATGCAATCGCTCGGGCGGGGCTTGCAGAGCAGGGCGCAGACGCAGCGTTCTTTCAGGCACTGGCGCGTTTCTGGCCGGCTTGCACCGCACGCTGGCGGCAGGCTTCACCCCCGGTGATGCCTTACAACCACATCTTCAGCCATTTCATTTCCCAGGGCTTCGACGGTATCGAGGACCCGGCGATCGACGTGTTCCGGCACCTGCTGGTGGATGAGTTCCAGGACGTCTCCGCGTTGCTCGTGGCCTGGCTTAAAGCGGTGCTGGCGGAGCGTGAGCGGCGTGGGCTGGCCCGCGGCTCACTGCTATGCGTAGGGGATGACTGGCAATCGATCTATGGCTGGCGTGGGAGCAGCCCGAGCTTTTTTCTGGACTTCGAGCAGGTGTTTCAGGCCAGTGCGCACGCGCGAGTGATGCTACGCGACAACTATCGTTGCCAGCAGGGCGTGATCGATGCCGCAGAATGGGTGGTCAAGGCCACGCCCAGCCTCAAAGGCAAGAAGGCCAGGGCCGTGGGTGAGCGGCCGGTGGCGCCGGTACAGGTGCTGGCTCGCGACGATGCGTCGCTGCTGGCCAAGGTTCAGGCGCATATCGAGGCGGATGAAACGGTGCTGGTGTTATACCGGCGAGCCATGGATAAACCCGAACTCGAAAAGCTGCTCAAGCCGGTGCTGGAGCGGTGCAAAGCCAGCGGTAAACCGGAGCGATTGCGATTGATGACCTACCACGCCGCCAAGGGGCTGGAAGCCGACGCAGTATGCCTGATGGGCGATTGCACCTATCAGGGCGGGGGGCAGTGGCGCAATGCGGTGTATCGGTTGGCGGGCTTCGGCCCGGCTGGCGCCGAGCAACCCTACGACGCTGCCCAGGCCGAAGAGGCCTACCGGTTGGCGTATGTGGCGATTACTCGTGCTCGGCAGCACTGCTATTGGTTCATCGAGCCGGGTGGGCAGGCGGTGCTGGCCAAGGCTTCGTCGCGAGTAGCTGGAAGCAAAGGCCTGTTCGTTGATTCGCGGGGGCTGGAGTCTTCAGCCACAGGCGCGTAGGCGTTCCGGCGGCACGAAGGCATCGAGTTCAGCCTCGATGGCCTCTATGATCAGCTCCACATCGCTGGCATTCATGACCGTAGCGCAGGGAATGCCGGCAATCGCCAATAGCGTTTGCCCAGTTTGGCGGTCGAACAGCCGGGCGACCAAGCTTCCCGGGGCGTCCATGGTCGCCTCCAGGCCCACCGGGTGGAAATGCCAGCGCATGACCTGGCAGGCATTGGGGAAGGTCATTTTGTTCATTGTGGCCACCTCGCGGGGAAAGCCTGCGTCAGGCTTTAAAAGGTAGCAGCTGCGGGGGGCAAAAACGTGTTATTTCGTTCAGCCCCCCCCTGTTCAGGGGAGGCCTATTGATGCGGGTCAACGACAGTAGACCTTGGGCTTGACGCTTCAGAGGGCGCGGGTCACGCGGATATCGGCGATGTTGGCGCGCTCTTCCTTTCCGTGCAGGGCAATCAACGCGGCCTCTGCCTCGCCCAGGCTCCCGCTTTGCAAGTGGGCGAAATCCCAGCGGCGCTCACCCTTCAGGGTGTAGTGGATGACGTATTTGGTCACAAGATGGCCCTGTCAGCTATAGGAGGAATGAGAGCGGCGCACGATCTTGATGCTGTGCTTGAACGCCGTGTTCTTGAGTGGGCGATCTTTGACGCGCGGGCCCGAGGTATCAAGGGTGATGTTCCAGAAGCCGCTGCTAGGCACAGTGATGCGTGCGGGGAATTTGTCGAAGGCGCCGCCGTGGTAGGTGTGGCGGCCGCCATTGCGAAAGGCGCGGAAGTTGGCGTCGTTCATCAGGCGAATATTGCAGCGCTGTGAGCATTCGATCACGACGAGGTCGTCTTCGTTGAGGTGCTCGCGCTGGTGTACGAATTTCATGAAGGCTCCGAAAAGGCGGGAGTATTGCCAAGGCAAGCACTGTATCACAGCGTTACCAGCCCTGCGCTGCCCCACAGAACCTGAACAAATGACCGGCCGCCCGGTCGAAGCCTTTTTGACCGAGTGGAGGCATGGTGTCGATGAAGGCTGTATGGCTCGCCCTGGCGGCGTTGATGTTAGGTGGTTGTGCCAGTGTTTCGGACCTTGAGCAGACCCACGAGACCATGGACGTGATCTCCGGCAAGACCCCCAAGGACTATTCGGCCTGCCTCGCGCAGCGGCTTTCGAGCAGTCGCGCTCCGCTGACCATCGAACCGCACAAGAGCGGTTACCGTGTGATCGTGCCGCAGAAGTTCGGCTCGGGCCCGGCGGCGGTCGTGCTGGTCGAGGACCGCTCCGGGGGCAGTTCGATCAAAGTGCATGAACGGCTTTCGAACCTGCCGGTTCGTTTTCACGACGTTCGCAACGCTGCCACGGCCTGCATTTCCGGTTAAGGTTTGCTGCTGCGGAACTAAATGGTTGCAGGGTTTTTCTATTGTCGCAGTGCGCGCGCCACGCGTGCCCCATTGTAACGTTTATCGGGCCTGATTAGACTGCGCCGAATACGTAGGCCCGCCCTTGAATTAAGGACACTTCATGATCAAGAAATGCTTGTTCCCGGCAGCCGGTTACGGCACCCGCTTTTTGCCAGCGACCAAGGCCATGCCCAAGGAAATGCTGCCGGTGGTCAACAAGCCGCTGATCCAGTACGGCGTCGAGGAAGCTCTGCAAGCAGGCCTCAATGGCATCGCCATCGTCACCGGCCGCGGTAAACGTGCCCTGGAAGACCACTTCGACATCAGCTATGAGCTGGAAACCCAGATCCGTAACACCGACAAGGAAAAGTACCTGGTCGGGATTCGCAAGCTGATCGATGAGTGCACCTTCTCCTACACCCGCCAGGTGGAAATGAAAGGCTTGGGGCATGCCATTCTGAGCGGCCGCCCCCTGATCGGTGACGAGCCCTTCGCTGTAGTCCTCGCTGATGACCTGTGCGTCAACCCCGAAGGCGACAGCGTGTTGCAGCAGATGGTCAAGCTCTACAACCAGTTCCGGTGCTCCATCGTTGCGGTTCAGGAAGTACCACGGGAAGAAATTCACAAGTACGGCGTGATCGCCGGTGAGACCATTCGCGATGATATCTTCCGTGTGAACAACATGGTCGAAAAGCCCAAGGCTGAAGACGCGCCGTCGAATTTGGCGATCATCGGCCGGTACATCCTTACCCCGGACATCTTCAAGTTGATCGAAGAGACCGAGCCAGGTAAGGGCGGCGAAATCCAGATCACCGACGCGCTGATGAAACAGGCCAAGGACGGTTGCGTACTTGCCTACAAATTCAAAGGCCAGCGTTTCGATTGCGGTAGCGCTGAAGGCTATATCGACGCGACCAACTACTGCTTCGAAAACTTTTACAAGCAAGGCCAGCTCTGATCACCGGGCTGCCTTCTGACCACGCCGCTATCGTGACCCGATAGCGGCGTTTTCATTTGGGGAATATGCATGGCATACGATGTCGATCTGTTTGTGATAGGTGCTGGCTCGGGCGGCGTGCGAGCGGCGCGTTTTGCTGCAGGGTTCGGCGCGCGGGTGGCGATTGCCGAAAGCCGCTACCTTGGCGGTACGTGCGTGAATGTGGGCTGCGTGCCCAAGAAGTTGCTGGTGTATGGCGCGCATTATGGTGAAGACCTGGCCCATGCAGGTGCCTATGGCTGGTCGGTGGGCGAGCCGTCGTTCGAATGGGCAACGCTGATTGCCAACAAAAACCGGGAAATCGAGCGCCTCAACGGGATCTACGAGAAGCTGCTGACCGGGGCAGGCGTGGCCCTCCACCATGGCCACGCACGGCTGGTCGACGCCCATCAGGTCGAGGTCGCTGGCCAGCGGATCAGCGCCGAGCGCATCCTGATCGCAACCGGGGGCTGGCCGCATATTCCGGATATCCCGGGGCGTGAGCATGCAATCTCCTCCAATGAGGCGTTTTTTCTGGAGCGCTTGCCCCAGCGTGTGGTGGTAGTTGGCGGCGGCTATATCGCTGTCGAGTTCGCCGGGATCTTTCAGGGGATGGGCGCTGAAACCACACTCATTTACCGGGGGGATCTGTTTCTACGCGGCTTCGATGGCACTGTCCGTGAGCACCTGCGTGACCAGCTCAAGCACAAGGGTATGGGCTTGCGCTTCAATACCGACGTGGAGCGCATCGACAAGCAGGCTGATGGCAGCTTGTTGCTGACGTGCAAGGGGGGGCAGACGCTGGTGGCCGACTGCGTGCTCTACGCCACCGGGCGCAAGCCCTGCCTAGACGGGCTGGGGCTGGAAAACACCCAGGTGAGCCTGGATGAACGCGGCTATATCGAAGTCAACGAGGATTACCAGACGCGTGAGCCGTCGATCCTGGCCCTGGGCGATGTGATCGGCCGCGTGCAGTTGACACCGGTGGCCACCGCCGAAGGCATGGCCGTTGCTCGCCGGTTGTACAAGCCCGACGAATACCGCCCCGTGGATTACCGGCATATCCCTACCGCGGTATTCAGCCAGCCACCCATCGGCACTGTTGGCTTGACCGAAGAGCAGGCGCGTGAGCAGGGGCATTCGCTCAGGATCTTCGAAACCACCTTCCGGCCCATGAAGCTGACGCTGACCAATGACCCCGAGCGTATCTTGATGAAATTGGTCGTCGATGCGCAGACCGATCGCGTACTCGGTTGCCATATGGTAGGCCCCGAAGCTGGCGAGATCATTCAGGGGTTGGCCGTGGCGATCAAGGCTGGGGCCACCAAGCAGGTCTTCGATGAAACGATTGGCGTGCACCCCAGCTCCGCGGAAGAGTTCGTGACGTTGCGCAGCCAGACACGAGACTGAGGGGTCAGGGGCGGTGGCAGAGCTCGGCATCAGCCTGCAAGCCGAGCTTTTCCATTGCCCGGCGGCGCTGACGTTGCACACTGCGTTCGCTGCGCTGCATCTGTTCGGCGATCTTGCGCGCGCTCAGCCCCCCTCGGGAAGCCTCCAGCACCTGTTGCTCCCGCTCGGTTAGCGCCGTGGTTGCTTCACGGGCCCATGCGCCTTTGTGGGTGTAGCGCTGCTCCATGATGCGCTGTACGTCGCTGCACAGGCAGGTGCGGCCTGCTGCTGCCTGGCTGGCTGCCCGTGCGAGCTCGCCGGGCTCGGCCCGCTTGCTAACCAGCCCCTTGACCCCAAGCCCAAGAATGCTTCCCAGGGCGCAAGGCTCGCGTAACGAGGTAAGGACTACGATCGGTAGGGATGGCCAGTGCTCTCGAAGAGTGGCCAGCATTGGTAGGCCGTCGGGCTGGTGGCCGCCCGGCATGAAGAAGTCTGTCACCAGCAGGTCGAACGAGCGCTGCATCAGGGCCAGAAACATTGCGTCGGTGCTGTCGGCATAGGCCGCCACCTGCAAGCGCCCCCTGGCAGCGTTATTGAGAATTACCGAGGCCCCAGCGAGTGAAGCAGGGTGGTCGTCGGCAAGAAGGATGTGGATTGTCATGGTCGAAGCTCTCTGTCACCGACCGCAGGTGCGCCGGTATCGTGATAGTCACCAGTCCCAGGCTGGCAACAATCACCGCGATATGGGTCGTGGAGTTGAGCCCGAACTTGACGTGCAGGTTATGTGTGTGGAAATTGATCGTCGATACCGAACAGTGCATGAGCATGGCGATATCGGCAGCGGTTTTCCCTTGGCAACACCAGTTCAGTACTTCCTGCTCCTTTGGGGTGAGTGCGTCGAACACACCAGCGGCGTTCTGAATGTTGTCAGGCTTCGCGCGTCCCATGGTCTTCCCTTCGCATCGGTTAAGCGTGTGCGTCGGTTATAGCGACTGCTATTGGCAGGGGAACCTGTCAAAGCTGACAGGCTAGGCAGCGTATCGTGTTGAGTGACGCGGCGGGGTAGGAGGTCTCTGAATAAAACGTAAGAAAAATCAGCTGGGTAGCGCTTGCCGATGTGGGATTGGCGCGCCTTGCGGGCCTGAAAATGTTCATACACGCCCCTGGAATGGCCGATAGCCAAAACCAA
Source organism: Pseudomonas sp. URIL14HWK12:I12 (assembly GCF_003097135.1). GTDB lineage: Bacteria > Pseudomonadota > Gammaproteobacteria > Pseudomonadales > Pseudomonadaceae > Aquipseudomonas. The sequence goes on along the minus strand of NZ_QEQL01000001.1, from coordinate 626,051 downwards.
TTAGTTGGATATGCATTGGCAATGAGCTTTAGGCCGAATCAATAGCTAGCATACTTTCCATCGAATCGCAGATCACACTGCAAACCTCAAAGGAGCCTCACCGATGCCTCTGATCAACAGCCAAGTCAAACCCTTCAAAGCGACCGCCTACCACAACGGCAAGTTCGTCGATGTGAGCGATGCGGACCTCAAAGGCAAATGGTCGGTCGTGTTCTTCTACCCTGCCGATTTCACCTTTGTTTGCCCGACTGAACTGGGTGATCTGGCCGATCGTTACGAAGAATTCCAAGCGCTGGGCGTAGAAATCTACGGTGTGTCGACTGACACCCACTTCACCCACAAGGCCTGGCATGACACCTCCGAGACCATCGCCAAGATTCAGTACCCCCTGATCGGCGACCCCACTCAGGTGATTTCGCGCAATTTCGATGTATTGATCGAAGAAGCAGGCCTGGCTGACCGCGGCACCTTCGTGATCAACCCCGAAGGCCAGATCAAGATCGTCGAGATCAATGACGGCGGCGTTGGCCGTGACGCCTCTGAACTGCTGCGCAAGGTCAAGGCTGCCCAGTACGTCGCCGCCCACCCAGGCGAAGTGTGCCCGGCCAAGTGGAAAGAAGGCGAGGCCACCCTGGCCCCATCGCTGGACCTGGTCGGCAAGATCTGACCATGCAATACCGGGCGAAGATCGACCTTCTGCTATAGCGGTACCTCGCCCATCTGGACGCCCGGGCGCTTGCGCCTGGGCGTTTTCGTTTCCGCATTCCTGAAAGGCTCACCGCCATGCTCGACGCTACGCTTAAAACCCAACTGAAGACCTACCTTGAGCGAGTTACCCAGCCGATCGAGATCGTCGCCAGCCTCGACGACGGCGCCAAGTCCCGGGAACTGCTCGGGCTTCTGCATGATATCCAAGCGCTCTCGCAGCTGATCACAGTGCGCGACGACGGCCAGGATGCACGCAAGCCCTCTTTTTCGATCAATCGCCCCGGGGGCGACATTAGCCTGCGTTTCGCCGGCATCCCGATGGGCCATGAATTCACCTCGCTGGTTCTGGCGCTGCTGCAAGTCGGCGGCCACCCGTCCAAGGCCAGCCAGGATGTGCTGGAACAGGTTGCCGCGCTGGACGGTGACTACCGGTTTGAAACCTATTTCTCGCTGTCCTGCCAGAATTGCCCGGACGTAGTGCAAGCGCTCAACCTGATGGCGGTGATCAACCCGCGCGTTCGCCACGTGGCCATTGACGGTGCGTTGTTCCAGGCCGAAGTCGATCAGCGCCAGGTGATGGCGGTGCCCAGTGTGTACCTCAATGGTGAGCCGTTCGGCCAGGGCCGCATGGGGCTTGAGGAAATCGTCGCCAAGCTCGATACCGGTGCGGCGGCTCGTGAAGCGCAGAAGCTCAACGCCAAGGCCGCTTTCGACGTTCTGGTGATCGGTGGTGGCCCTGCCGGTGCGGCTGCCGCCGTTTATGCCGCACGTAAAGGTATCCGCACCGGGGTCGCCGCCGAGCGCTTCGGTGGGCAGGTGCTCGACACCCTGGCCATCGAGAACTTCATCTCGGTCAAGGAAACCGAAGGGCCGAAGCTCGCCATGGCCTTGGAAGAGCACGTCAAGCAATACGACGTGGATATCATGAACCTGCAGCGTGCCGAGCAGTTGATACCGGGTCGCGACGGGGCGCCTCACGAAGTACGTTTCGCCGGCGGCGCGTCGCTCAAGGCCAAGGCCCTGATCATCGCCACGGGTGCTCGTTGGCGCGAAATGAACGTGCCCGGTGAGCAGCAGTACCGCAATCGTGGCGTGGCCTACTGCCCGCATTGCGACGGCCCGTTGTTCAAAGGCAAGCGCGTGGCGGTAGTGGGTGGCGGTAACTCCGGGGTCGAAGCTGCAATCGACCTGGCCGGTATCGTCAGCCATGTGACCCTGCTCGAATTTGACAGCAAACTCAGAGCCGATGCGGTGCTGCAGCGCAAGCTGAACAGCCTGCCGAACGTGACTGTGATTACCGAGGCCCTCACCACCGAAGTGACCGGCGATGGTCAGAAGGTCAACGGCCTTACCTACAAGGATCGCCAGACGGGCGAGAGCCGTCACGTCGAGCTGGAAGGGATTTTCGTGCAGATCGGGCTGCTGCCCAACAGTGATTGGCTCAAAGGCACCATCGAGCTGTCGCAGCGGGGTGAAGTGATGGTCGATGCACGCGGTGAAACCGACCTGCCGGGCATCTTCGCTGCAGGTGATGTGACCACTGCGCCGTACAAGCAGATCATCATCGCCATGGGCGAGGGCGCCAAAGCATCGCTGGCCGCGTTCGACCACCTCATCAGGGCTTGAAGGCAAAAGCTTGTAGCGTGTAGACAAAAGAAACCCCGCCAGAGGCGGGGTTTCTTTTTTTTACGCTTCGACCACTGGGATCTTCGCGTTGGCCGCTGCTTCGCGGAAGCTGGCCATCTGATCGAACGACAGGTAGCGATAGACATCGGCCGCCATGGAGTCGATGTTTTGCGCGTAGGTCATGTACTCCTCGACCGTCGGCAATTTGCCGAGGATCGACGCGACTGCCGCCAACTCCGCCGAAGCGAGGTACACGTTGGCCCCGTCGCCCAAGCGGTTGGGGAAGTTACGAGTGGAGGTAGACACCACCGTGGAGTTGGAGGCCACCCGTGCCTGGTTACCCATGCACAGCGAGCAGCCCGGCATTTCCATGCGCGCACCGGCCTTGCCGTAGATGCCGTAGTAGCCTTCCTCGGTCAGCTGGTGCTGGTCCATCTTGGTTGGCGGCGACAGCCACAGGCGCGTCGGAATCGAACCTTTGACCTTCTCCAGCAGCTTGCCGGCGGCGCGGAAGTGGCCGATGTTGGTCATGCACGAACCGATGAACACTTCGTCGATCTTCTCACCCTGAACGCTCGAGAGCAGGCGTGCGTCGTCCGGGTCGTTCGGTGCACACAGTACCGGCTCGGTCACCGTGGCCAGATCGATCTCGATGATCTCGGCGTATTCGGCGTCGGGGTCGGCGCTCATCAGCTGCGGGTTGGCGATCCACTCTTCCATGGCCTTGGCGCGGCGCTCCAGGGTGCGGGCGTCGCCATAGCCTTCGCTGATCATCCAGCGCAGCAGGGTGATGTTCGACTGCAGGTATTCGGCGATCGGCTTCTCGGGCAGCTTGATGGTGCAGCCGGCGGCAGAGCGCTCTGCGGAGGCGTCGGAAAGCTCGAACGCTTGCTCGACGGTCAGCTCGTCCAGGCCTTCGATCTCGAGGATGCGGCCGGAGAAGATGTTCTTCTTGCCTTTCTTCTCGACGGTGAGCAGGCCCTTCTGGATGGCGAAGTAGGGGATGGCATGGACCAGGTCACGCAGGGTGATGCCCGGTTGCAGCTTGCCTTTGAAGCGCACCAGTACCGACTCGGGCATGTCCAGCGGCATTACGCCGGTGGCTGCGGCAAAGGCAACCAGGCCGGAGCCGGCGGGGAAGGAGATACCGATCGGGAAGCGGGTGTGCGAGTCGCCGCCGGTACCAACGGTATCAGGCAGCAGCATGCGGTTCAGCCAGCTGTGGATGATGCCGTCGCCTGGACGCAGCGACACGCCACCACGGGTGCGGATGAAATCCGGCAGGGTGTGATGGGTCTTGACGTCGATCGGCTTGGGATAGGCTGCGGTGTGGCAGAAAGACTGCATCACGAGGTCGGCAGAAAAGCCCAGGCAGGCGAGGTCTTTGAGCTCGTCGCGGGTCATTGGGCCGGTGGTGTCCTGGGAACCGACGGTGGTCATCTTCGGTTCGCAGTAGGTGCCAGGGCGCACGCCTGCCACGCCACAGGCCTTGCCGACCATTTTCTGGGCGAGGGTGTAGCCCTTGCCGGTGTCTACGGGCTGCTCGGGTTTCTTGAACAGGTCCGAAGCGCCCAGGCCGAGTTCGGCACGGGCTTTTTCGGTCAGGCCACGGCCGACGATCAGCGGGATACGGCCACCGGCGCGCACCTCGTCCAGCAGCACGTTGGTTTTGAGTTCGAAGGTGGTGATCACTTCGTCGGTGCCGTGCTTGCACACTTTGCCGGCGTAAGGATAAACGTCGATCACGTCGCCCATTTCGATGTTCGACACGTCGAACTCGATCGGCAGGGCGCCGGCGTCTTCCATGGTGTTGTAGAAAATCGGAGCGATCTTGCTGCCGAAGCAGAAACCACCGGCGCGCTTGTTAGGCACATACGGGATGTCGTCGCCGAAGAACCACAGCACGGAGTTGGTGGCCGACTTGCGCGAGGATCCAGTGCCGACCACGTCGCCTACATAGGCTACCGGGAAGCCCTTGGCGCGCAGCGCTTCGTATTGTTTCAGCGGGCCGATGGCGCCTTGTTGCTCGGGCTCGATGCCGTCGCGGGCCATTTTCAGCATGGCCAGGGCGTGCAGCGGGATGTCTGGGCGCGACCAGGCGTCGGGTGCTGGGGAAAGATCGTCGGTGTTGGTCTCACCGGTGACCTTGAACACGGTCAGGCTGTACTTTTCGGCAATCGGTGCGCGCTTGGTGAACCACTCGCCGGCCGCCCAGGATTCGATCACGGCCTTGGCGGCGGCATTGCCGGCCTTGGCTTTTTCAGCGACGTCGTGGAAGGCATCGAACATCAGCAGAGTGTGCTTGAGCTGTTCGGCTGCAACGTTGGCCAGCTGGGCATCGTCCAGCAGCTCGACCAGGGTCGCGATGTTGTAGCCGCCCTGCATGGTGCCCAGCAGTTCGGTAGCGCGCTTGGCGTCGATCAGCGGGGATTTGGCTTCGCCCTTGGCGAGCGCGGAGAGAAAGCCTGCCTTGACGTAGGCGGCTTCGTCGACCCCTGGGGGTACGCGGTTCGTGATCAGGTCAACGAGGAAGGCTTCTTCGCCAGCGGGCGGGTTTTTCAGCAGCTCGACCAGGCCTGCGGTTTGTTCGGCGTTCAACGGCTGGGGAACGATCCCCTGCGCGGCCCGCTCTTCGACGTGTTTGCGGTAGGCTTCAAGCACAGTAATACCCTCATCAGTGGTCCCGGCACGGGACGCTCATCCAGTGAAATACCGCTCCCGTGCGCGCCACGGCTTCATGAGCCGCTTGGCCAGGGTTCCGGCACTCCATACAGAAGCTGCTTTCAAAGTTTTACGCCGCGCAACGGTTGAGCTGATGAGGGCTGGCACTAGGGGAAGGCCCCGGTGCCACACCGTTGCGAGGATCGACTGTGCTCGTGACGCTTTGAAAACAGCTTCCAACGGATATAGTCGCCCGAGGATGCGGCGCTATGCCGCATGCCTGGGGCGGTAGGATTCTACGGCAATTTTGCGCCGAAAGTAAGTTTGGCCCTACAAGCCCGAGGGTGAAACTCGTTAGACATAGGGCTAACATGCGCCTGTGTCCGGTTTCCTCAAGTGCGTTCGCAATGCCCAACCAGTCGATCAAGACGCCCTGCGTGGGCCTGTGCTCCACCGTCTATGGGGACGCCGTATGCCGGGGCTGCAAGCGTTTTCACCACGAGGTGGTGAACTGGAATGGCTATGACGAGGCGCAGAAGCGCGCGGTGTGGTTGCGCCTTGAGCGGTTGCTGGTGCAAGTGATGCAGGCCAAGCTTGAAGTGTTCGACCCAGGGCTGCTGCGCCAGCAGTTGACCCAGCGGCAGATCCGTTTCGTGGCCAGCCAGTCTGAATATACCTGGGCGTACCAGCTAATCGCCCGTGGCGCGCGGATGATCAACCAGGTGGAGCTCTACGGCTTCGTGCTGTTGCCTGAATTTCGCGATTGGTCACTGCCAGACTTGCGCGATGCCATCGACCGCGAATTCTTTTTGCTGTCCGAAGCCCATTACGAGCGCTACATCGCCCCAGCGTTCTTGCGTGAGGCGATGGGGTAGGCGGCTCAGTGGCGGGTGAGCTGGCCGACACCTTTCAAAATCACCTCCAGCGCCTGGGTGAGTTCGTCGAGGTCCGCAGCATCGCTGGTGTGGGCGATCTGCAGGTGCCGGTCGCCCCCGAACAGGTCAGCGTCTTCGGGCTGCACTTCGATGTCCAGCGATGTCGCGCTCAAGCTTACTGATAGCCCCTTGACGCCTGCCGGCTCGTCTTCGTCGAAGGCGATATCCACCTCGTCTTCGCCGGGGTAACGCGACATCAGGAACATGCGCCCGTCGGCGGCCTGGCAGGCCAGCAACGCCAGGTTGTCTTCTTCTTCGTCGCAAGGGTTGCCCATGAGCAGGGCGGCGGTGATCTGCATGGGGCAGGCTCCGGTAGGGCTGTGAAGGTGGCATTGTCGCAGAGCGTTGCGAGGGCGTCATGCACTCAACGGTTGACCACCCGCGCCGGCAGCGCCCAGGCGAGCACGCAGCTCGCCAGCAGGCTGGCGGCAAACAGCCACAGGGCGATCTGCGGGCTGTGAAAGCGTTGCATCACTGCGCCCATCAAGGTGTTGCCCACCAGCCCGGCGATGTTGGCCAGCGAGCAGGCCAGCGCAAAGCCAGTGGCCGACGCGGTGCCCTTGAGAAAGGTCGCCGGGAGGCTGAAGAAGGCGGGTAGGGCGCCGAGAATGGCTGCTGTGGCCAGCGAGAACAACGCGATGATCGCGACCAGATTGCCGCCAACGAAGGTGCTGGCGAACAGGCTGGCAGCGCCTGCTATGAACGGCCCAATGATGTGCCACCGGCGCTCACGCCGGCGGTCTGAGCTGGCGCCCAGCACCAGCATGCCGATAACCCCGGCCAGGCTTGGGATTGCCACTAACCACCCGATATGTGCAGGGTCGGCGACCCCGGCATCACGGATGAAAGTCGGAAGCCAGAAGCCCATGGCGTAGGCGCAAAGGAGAATCGAAAAATCGATGCCGCCAAGCATCCACACCTTGCGATCAAAAAAGCCGTCGCTGAAGCGGCTGCCGCCCGGGTTGGCGGCCTCGTCTGCGGCCAGGGCCTGCGCCAATTGCGCTTTTTCCGCTGTCGAAAGCCATGGCGCCTGGGCAATGCCATCGGGCAGGAGCCTGAGGCAAAGCACGCCCAGCAGCACCGAGGGCACTGCCTCGAGCAGAAACAGCCACTGCCAGCCGGCCAGCCCGGCCTGGCCGTCGAAATGCGCCATGATCCAGCCAGATAGCGGCGCACCAAAGAGGTTGGAAAGCGGCAGGCCAAGCATGAACAACGCGATGATCCGGCCCCGACGCCAAGAGGGGAACCATTGGGTCAGGTAATAGAGCACTCCTGGAAGAAAGCCTGCCTCGGCAACCCCGAGCAGAAACCTCAGCAGATAGAAACTCTCTGCGCTGCGCACCAGCAGCGTCAGGCCCGAAAGTAGGCCCCAACTGATCATGATGCGGGCGATCCAACGGCGCGCCCCGACTTTGGCCAGCACCAGGTTGCTAGGCACCTCGAACAGGATATAGCCCACGAAGAACAACCCGGCACCCAGCCCGTAGGCGGCCTCGCTCAGGTGCAACTGGCCGAGCATCTGCAATTTGGCGAAGCCGACGTTGATGCGGTCCAGATAGGCAGCCAGGTAGCACAGGCAGAGGAAAGGGATCAGGCGCCAGGTGACCTTGCGGTACAGCGCATCGAGAGGTGTGGGCATGGGCAGCTCCGCAGTCGTGAAGGGCGAGTATTCACGGCCTGGGCGCTGCCCGGCAAGTCTCAGCGCTTGCGCAATACGTAGACCCGCCACATGGCGTAAAGGGGGATGAAGTCGAGCGACCTTTGAACGATGAAACCTGCGTCCTTGAACTCTTGCTCGACCACCTGGCGCGGCAGCACGAAACGGTTCTGGTAGTCGCCGGTTTTGCCCTGCGCCACACGGCGGGCTTCCTGGCGACGGCGGCGGGCTGCTTTGAGGTTGCCATCGACCCACAGCGATACGATCACCGAGTCGCGGCTGACCCTATGGAACTCTTTGAGCAGCGCCGCGCGGTGCTCGCTTTCGCCGATATGGTGGAGCAGGCGCATGCAGAAAACGCTGTCCACGGACTGGTCGGGCAAGTCGATGGCGAACGCGCTGGTCTGGAGGGTGCGCACTTTGCTCACAACCTCCGGCGGTTGGCAGGCACGAGCGGTTGCGATCATATCGGCGGAATTGTCTGCCCCGATGATCCGGCGCCCTGGGCGCTCGGCCAGCATGGGCCAGAAACGCCCTGCGCCACACGGCAGGTCCAAGACCAGCTCGGGGTCACCCGCCAGGGCCAGCGCCTTGCGAGCCATCTGAACATCGCGTTGATGGGAGAGGCGGCGAGCCAGGCCATCCTGATGCTTGTGAAAATATTCACGCGCGTGCTCGGGGCCGTACTTATTGGAAAAAGGAAGCTCGATAGGGCTGTTCATGCACGTTAGTCCTTCTGCAACGGTGCGCACAGCTTGGCCGCGCGGCGGTGCCGACGCAGTCAACAGTGTGTGAACAGAAGGTAAAAGCCGCTGCCCTGTCTTGAATCAGCTGATTCAAGATGTTTCAGCGTGCGCAGCGTCGAGCACCGGCAACGCAGGCGACCGCCAGCAGTGTTACGCCTAGCATGCCTTCACTGACCGGCTCATGCAGCAGCAGTGCCGCCAGCCCCAACCCCATGAACGGTTGCAACAGCTGTAGCTGGCCTACAGCAGCGATTCCACCTTGGGCCAGCCCGCGGTACCAAAACACGAACCCGATCAGCATGCTGAACAGCGAAACATACGCCAGGCCCGCCCAGGCTTGAGGGCCAACCGAAGCAAAATGCGCAGGTTGAGTGAGCAGAGCGATAGGCAGCATGACCGGAAACGCCAGTAGCAGTGCCCAACTGATGACCTGCCAACCGCCCAGCTGCCGGGCAAGGCGCCCACCTTCGGCGTAACCCAGCCCGCAGAGGATCACGGCAGCGACCATCAAGGCATCACCTTGCAGCGATGCACCCGTGCTGGCCGACGCCGAATAACCGGCCACGCAGGCGGCGCCTGCCAGCGAAAACAGCCAGAAGCCCAAGCGGGGCCGCTCGCCGCCGCGTAGCACGGCGAACGCCGCAGTGCACAAGGGTAGAAGGCCGACGAAAACGATTGAGTGCGCCGAGGTGACGTGCTGCAAGGCCAGCGCGGTAAGCAAGGGAAACCCTACCACCACGCCTAGCGCTGTCACCGCCAGCGGCAGCCAGGTGCGCCGCGCCGGCCACGGCTGGCGCGCCAACCACAGCAGCAGGCCGGCTAGCAGCGCAGCGAGCGTGGCCCGTGCGCCTGTCAGGAAGGCCGCCGGGAATTCCGCCACTGCCAGCCGTGTCGCGGGCAGCGACCCTGCGAAGATGGCGACGCCGATAAAACCGTTGATCCAGCCTCGTGTGGTGATGTGCATGCTGCGCTCCTGTTCAATAGGGCTAGTAGATCAGCGGCCTCCTGGGTAAACCAGTTACACTCCAATACAGTTATCCATAACTGTTATGGCATACAAACCAGTACACATTGGGGCCCAAGCATGAACGGCAGCGGCACGCGCATCGAGGCAGTCATGAGGCATGTGAACACCGGCATCGCGGCTCGTACCTGGCCCGCCGGTGCGCGGTTACCCTCCGTGCGTAGCCAGGCGCGTAGCCTGAAGGTATCGGTATCCACGGTGGTGGAAGCCTATGAGCGGCTGTGTGCCGAGGGGGTATTGATCTCGCGACCTGGCTCGGGGTTTTACGTGGCAGGGCCCGCCGCACCGTTGGCGTTGGCCGCGGTAGCGCCGAAGGTTGACCGTGCGATCGACCCCTTATGGGTGTCGCGGCAGGCTCTGGAAGCCGACGCAGGCCTGCTGAAGCCGGGCTGCGGGTGGCTGCCTCCGGGTTGGCTTTACGAAGCGGGTGTGCGCCGCGCACTGCGGGCAGTGGCCCGCAGCGATACGTTGGAGCTGGCTGAATACGCGACGCCTATGGGACACCCAGGCTTGCGTCAGTTTCTTTCCCGCCGCCTCAGTGGTGCTGGTGTGGAAGCGCCACCGGAGCAGATCATGCTTGCCGAATCAGGCACCCAGGCCATCGACTTGATCTGCCGCTTTTTGCTGCAGCCAGGCGATACGGTAGTGGTGGACGACCCGTGCTATTTCAACTTCCATGCCCTGCTCAAAGCCCATCGAGTGACGGTGATCGGAGTGCCGTACACACCCTCAGGCCCTGACCTCGAAGCGTTTGCCAGCGCACTGCGAGACCACGCGCCCCGGCTCTATATCACCAATTCTGGTGTGCACAACCCAACCGGCGCGGCGCTCTCGCCGGTCATTGCTCATCGCTTGCTCAAGTTGGCCGAAGCGCATGAACTGGTGATCGTCGAAGACGATATCTTCGCCGATTTCGAAGTCACCGCCGCGCCGCGGCTCTGCGCGTTCGACGGCCTGGCCAGGGTGATTCACATAGGCAGCTTCTCCAAGACCGTCTCGGCCTCGGTGCGGTGTGGCTATGTGGCCGCGCGTGGGGATTGGATCGACAGCCTGGTCGACTTGAAGATTGCCACCAATTTCGGTGGCGGTCGGTTGGCTGCGGAGTTGATTCTAAGGGTGCTGACCGACAGCGGCTATCGCCGGCACATGGAGGCTGTAAGGTCGAGCCTGGCCGACCAGCGCCTGCGCGTTGCCGCCCGCCTGGCGCCCATGGGCATCACGCCTTGGATCGTGCCGCAGGCGGGCATCTTTCTCTGGTGCAAGCTGCCGGGCGGCATCGATGCAGCCGAGCTGGCGCAGGTGTGCCTGAAGCAGGGAGTGGTATTGGCGCCGGGGAATGTCTTCAGCCAGTCGCAGAGGCAGCAAGGCTTCATGCGGTTCAATGTGGCGCAGATGGAAGACGATCGGGTGTTTGAGGTATTGATGGGCGCGTTGCACGCGCGGTAGTGATGCCCGGCAAGCCGGCCCCCAGGTCTTGGTTCCGGCTGGGGTTACCCAGTGAGGGCGGCTTGCGGGGTGAGCAGTCAGGCGACGGGGGTTGGCTGGATGATCTCGACCCAGTAGCCGTCAGGGTCTTTGATGAAGGCAATGCTTTTCATACGACCATCGGTCAAACGCTTCTGGAATTCAACGCCCAGCGTTTCAAAACGTTCACAGGCGGCATGAATGTCAGGCACCGATACACAAATGTGCCCGAAACCGCGCGGGTCGCTGTTTCCGTTGTGATAAGCGAACTCGGCATCTTTCTCGGTGCCGTGGTTATGGGTCAGTTCCAGGATGCCCGGAATCGACTTCATCCATTCTGTGCGTTTCGCGTCATCGGCAGGAATCTGCGCGCGATCCACCAGCGCCAGAAAATACAGGCTGAATTCGGCTTCTTGGAAGTCGCGCTTTTCAACCAGGCTGAAACCCAGTACACGAGTATAGAAATCCAATGACCGGGTAATGTCCTTGACCCTGAGCATCGTGTGGTTAAATACAAAATGTTGCGTGGCGGAATCCGGAGTAGCGGTCACGCCCGGCAGGCTGTTCAGTTCATGAAGGCTCATGTGAACTCCAGTCGGAATAACGAGAAGGGAAGAAAATAGAAGCCCGCCGAAGCGGGCATATGGGGCGCTGGTCCATCAGCAGGTTTCATCCTGCGCCCCCAGCCGTGAAAATACCGTGAAAGGTAGCAACTGCCCTCGGGCTATTGCCTGGCCCGGCCTTCACAGCCTCAGCCGCGCACCCAGCTTTCGACAGTGTCGCTGCCGTATTCGGCTTTCCAGGCTTTAAGGCCGCGGTGATTGCCGCCCTTGGTTTCGATCAGCTCGCCGGTGTGCGGGTTTTCATAGACCTTGACCACGCGCGGGCGGCGGGCCGCCTTTTGCGGGGCGGCTGCGGTAGCGCGGCTGCTATTCAGGCGCGACGGCTCGAGAATAGCGATCACATCGCGCAGGCTCTTGCCATATTCGGCCATCAGTTGCTTGAGTTTGTCTTCAAACTCGATTTCTTTTTTCAGGCCGGCGTCGTTCTTCAGGCTTTCGAGGCGGGCTAGTTCTTCCTGAAGGGCTTTTTCGGCGGCGCGAAATTCGGCGAGTCTGGACATGTGCGGGGGCTCCGGCAAAGAGTGAATGTGCCGGTAGAATAGATGTTTTTTTTCACAGCGACAATATAGGAAGTTGCCCTCAGGCAACTTCCTCGCTTCCAACCTTCAGTGAAAGTTGGTCAAAGTTCGTTACGACGCGGAAGATCAGGCCCCGTCCGCTTACAGGTCAAGGCGGCGGCGCCCACGGCAAAATGCAGCAAAGCCTGAAGTTGCGCCGGTTGCAGTTGTGCCAGCCCTGCAGGGGTGTCCAACTCATGTTCGGCCAGCCAAGTCAGCAGCGCTGCCTGGAACGTATCGCCTGCCCCAACGGTGTCGGCGACCTGGATTGACCGCGCCGGTTCGCTGGCCATGGCGTGCTGGCGGCTGAACACTTTGGCGCCTTCGCCACCCTGGGTCACGAACACCAGCTCGCAGCGCTGGCCCAGCCAGCGGCGGGCAATGGCCTCATGCGCCTGGCCGGGGTAGAGCAAGCCCAGGTCTTCGTCGCTGACCTTGATCAGGTGGGCGTGGGCGGCCATGGCCTCTACACGTTGGCGCCAGCGCTCGATGTCCGGAGCCGGGTTAAGCCGTACATTGGGGTCCAGGCTGATCAGCCGGCGCTCGCTTTCACGTGCCGCCAGTGCAGCCAGGGTGCTGGCGATGGGCTCGACAACCAGCGAATAGGACCCAAAGTGCAAGGCGCGCACGTCGTCGGCCAATGCCGGCAAATGACCCGGCTCCAACAGGCGGTCGGCACACCCCTCGCCACGGAAGCTGTACTGCGGGCTGCCGTCAGCGTTCAGCGCTACCATCGCCAGCGTGGTCGGAGCATCGAAGCGCTGCAGGTAACGGTCGCTTACACCCTCCTCGGCCAACAGTTGCGCCAGCCGCCGGCCGAGAAAATCATTCGAAACCCCACCCAGCAGCGCCGAGCGGCCGCCCAGACGTGCCAGCCCAATGGCCACATTGAAAGGTGAGCCGCCGGCGACGGCGGTGTAGCCGACCTTCGCGGTGCTGCCGGTATCGGCATCGCAGAACAGGTCGAAAAGGGCTTCTCCACACACGACGAACATGCTTGCTCCTTGAAATTACAACGCCAGCACCTGCTGGCGATAAGCGTCATACACCGGGGCGTAGGCGGCCACGGTTTCCGGTTGAGGTTGGTGATGGCTGGAAGGGGCGAGCCGCACGCAGCGCTCACACAGCGCCGCCAGCAGCTGCTGGCCACCGCCCTCGGCACACCAGGCGGCCTGTATGGCCGCGCCGAGCGCGGCCGCTTCAGGCTCTTCGGTGCATACCACAGGGGTGGCCATGATATCGGCAACCATCTGGCGCCACAGCGGGTTTTTCGAGCCGCCACCGGTCAGGCGGATGCTGTGGCTGGGCAACCCGCTGGCACGAAGCAGGTCAAGGCCGTAACGCAGGCCGAAGGTGGTACCTTCGACCGCTGCGCGGCAGAGGTTGGCGGCAGTGAAGTTGGTGCTTGTAAGGCCGTGCAGGCTGGCGGTGGCGTCGGGCAGGGCTGGCACGCGCTCGCCGTTGAAAAAGGGCAACATCAGCACGCCTTCGGCACCGATGGGCGTGCTGCGCAGGTGTTGGTCGAAGGTGGGCTGGTCCAGTTGCAACAGCTCACGCACCAGGCCTGTGGCGTTGGTCAAGTTCATGGTGCAGATCAGCGGCAGCCAGCCGCCGCTCGAAGAGCAGAACGCAGCAACCGCACCTTCCTCGCTGACCAACGGGTGGTCGGCGTAGGCGTAGACCGTGCCTGACGATCCAAGGCTCATGGTGATGTGGCCAGGTTGGATGTTACCGGTGCCAATGGCGCCCATCATGTTGTCGCCACCGCCGCTGGCGACCCAGGCTGCCGGGTTCAGGCCCAGTTCGCGGGCAACGTGTGGGCGCAAACGGCCCACGGCCTGGTCTGCTTCTACCAGCCGGGGCAGGGCCATCTCCAATCGCCCGTCTGGGCTGATGTGACGCAGCAGGTCCAGGTCCCAGCGACGGGTGCGGATGTTGAAATAGCCAGTGCCGGACGCATCGCCGTATTCGGCGCAATGTTCGCCGGTCAGCCAGAAGTTGAGGTAGTCGTGGGGCAGCATAATGTGCTGCGCGCGAGCGAACAATTCCGGGAAATGCTCGCGGCTCCACAGCAGTTTGGAAACGGTATAGCCGGGGGCAATCACCAGCCCAAGCCGCTCCAGCGAGCCTTGGGGGCCGCCAAGCCACTCCAGAAGGCTTGCGTTCTGTGGCGCGCTCTCGGTGTCACACCATAGTTTTGCCGGGCGCAGCACCTGGCCCTGGGCATCGAGCATCACCAGCCCATGCTGCTGGCCGGAAACCCCTAGCCCCAGCACATGCTGGCCGTCGACCCCGGCGGCCTTAAGCGCCTGCGCTACCGCCTCTGCCAGCGCGTGCCGCCACTGCGCCGGGTCTTGTTCGCGGCGCCCGTGCGGGCCGCTGATCATGTCGTGAGCGGCGCTGCCCACACCCAGCACGCGGCCCCCTGCTGCATCAAGCAGCAGGGCCTTGGTGCCTTGGGTACCGCAGTCGATCCCCAGATACATGCTGGCAGCTCCTGATCAGCCTTTGCCCAGCAGGGCGTTGAGTGTCCCGTCTACACCAAGGGTGCGCAGGTTGTGCAATTGCCGCTCGAAGGCCGCGATGAAGGCCGGGGATTCAGGCAGCGTTTGCCCGAATATTTCGTCGACCCCCAGCAGGCGCGCGGTCAATCCCGCGTCTTGTGACACCAAGTCGCGGCAAAAGTCCGCACGCGGGTCGACGATGCGGTAATCGCCCTGGCCCTTGAGGTAGAGCGCCCAGGCCGCCACCACCAAGGCTCCGCGGTCGAGTTCGGCGCCGTCTTGCACCAAGCGATTGAGCGTGGGCACAGTGAACTTGGGGAACTTCGACGAGCCGTCGGAGCACACGCGCTCCAGCTGATCGGCGATGGCCTGGTTGGAAAACCGTGCGATCAGCGTGGCTTTATAGGCCGCCAGGTCGATGCCGGGCACCGGTGCCAGTTGCGGGGTCACGTCGCGGTCCATGTAGGCGGTGATGTATTCGACGATCAAGGGGTCGTTCATGGCCTCGTGCACGAAGCGGTAGCCTTTGAGCGTGCCCAGGTAGGTAAGGGCCAGGTGGCTGCCGTTGAGCAGCTTGATTTTCATTTCCTCATAGGGTGTTACATCGGCGGTGAACTGCACGCCGACATCCTCCCAGGCCGGGCGGCCTGCGCAGAAGTCGTCTTCCAGAACCCATTGCACGAAGGGTTCACACACCACCGGCCACTGGTCGTCCACGCCATGTTTGTCGAGCAACTGTTGGCGGTGCGCTGCGCTGGTCATGGGGGTGATCCGGTCGACCATGGCGTTGGGGAAACTCACGTGTTGTTCTATCCACTCGGCCAGGCCCTGGCCATAGGCGTGCTCGGCCAGCCGGGCGAAGGCCAGCAGCGCCTTGCGTGCGACCTGGCCGTTGTGCGGCAGGTTATCGCAACTCATCACCGTGAACGGCCCGCTGCCCGCCTCGCGCCGGCGTTGCAATGCCGCGCAGATAAAACCGAAGACGGTGGTAGGCGCGCCAGGGGTGGCGAGGTCTTGCTGCACCTGCGGCAGATGTGCCATGAACTGCCCGGTGCTGTCGTCAATGCAGTAACCCCCCTCAGTGATGGTCAGCGAAACGATGCGGATGTTCGGCTCGGCCATCTTGGCGATCAACGCCTCGGCGCTGTCCTGCGCAAGCAACATGCCGGTCATTGCGCCGATCACCCGTACCTCGGTGTCGGGCGTGTCGCCCAGCTCATAGAGGGTGAACAGGTAGTCCTGAGCCGCAAGGTCGTCGCGGGCCTTGCGATCTTCGGCCCGCACGCCGGCGCCGCAGATGGCCCAATCCAGTGCCTTGCCCTGATTCATCAATGCATCGGTATAGAACGCTTGGTGGGCGCGGTGAAAGCCGCCCACGCCAAAGTGCAGGATGCCGTCGCTGATCTTGTCGCTCTGGTAGGCAGGCAGCTTCACCTCGGGGGCGAGGTCATCAAGATTGGCAAAATTCAGTTTCACAGGTTGTGCGCTCATGGGAACTCCAGGGCTGTATTCAGGCGGCGGCGCGCAAGGCGCTGGGTAGCGCTACGCCCTCTGCGTCGAACAGGTGGCAGTGTTCGGGGGCCAGGTGCAGGGCCAGGCGCCCGCCGTAGGGGTTGTCGAGGTCGCCGCGCAGCCGCACAGTCAGCGGCTCGCCGGTGTCGGTGCGCACGTGGCAGAAGGTGTCGCTGCCCAGGCGTTCGCTGACGTCTGCAGTCACGGCCAGCCCCGGCTGGCCAGGGGCCGCCAGCTCCAGATGCTCAGGGCGAATGCCCAGGGTGATGGGGTCGCCGGGCTGGAGTGTGGCACCGGTGCGCGGCAGGGTGAGGATCAACCCCGCATCGAGTTCGACCTCGCAGCCCTCGGCCCCGGTGTGGCGAACATGGCCTTTGAGAAAGCCCATTTTGGGTGTGCCGAGAAAGCCCGCCACGAAGAGGTTTGCCGGGTGGTGATAGAGCTCCAGCGGCGAGCCGACCTGCTCGATCCGGCCGCCATTGAGCACCACCACCTTGTCGGCCAGGGTCATCGCTTCGACTTGGTCGTGGGTCACGTAGATCATGGTCGCCTGCAACTCTTGATGCAGGCGCGCAAGTTCCAGGCGCATCTGCACGCGCAAGGCGGCATCCAGGTTCGACAGCGGCTCATCGAACAGGAATATCTTGGGCTGGCGCACGATCGCCCGGCCAATGGCCACCCGCTGGCGCTGGCCGCCTGACAGCTGCTTGGGCTTGCGCTCGAGCAGGTGGGTCAGCTCCAGAATGCGGGCAGCGTCATCGACCTTGCGCTGCACTTCGGCCTTGGGCACCCCGGCCAGGTCAAGCGCGAAGCTCATGTTCTTGCGCACGGTCATGTGCGGGTACAGGGCGTAGGTCTGGAACACCATGGCCAGGTCGCGTTTGGCCGGTGGCGTCTGGGTGATGTCGCGGCCATCGAGTTCGATGTGGCCACTGCTGACTTCTTCAAGGCCGGCGATCAACCGCAGCAGAGTGGACTTGCCGCACCCGGAAGGCCCGACGAACACGACGAATTCCCGGTCGCGTACTTCCAGGTCGACGCCCTTGATGATCTGCAGCTCTTCGAAGCCTTTTTTCAAATTTTTCAGTTTCAACGTTGCCATCGCAGCGTTCCTCGCAAAGGGTAGGGGTCACTTCACCGCGCCGAACGACAGGCCGCGCACCAGCTGCTTCTGGCTGATCCAGCCGAAGATCAGAATCGGTGCGCAGGCCAGGGTCGAAACGGCGGAAAGCTTGGCCCAGAACAGGCCTTCGGGGCTTGAGTAGGAAGCGATCAATGCAGTCAGCGGAGCGGCTTGCGAGCTGGTCAGGTTCAAGGACCAGAACGCCTCGTTCCAGCACAGGATCAGCGACAGCAGCACGGTCGAGGCCAGGCCGCCTTTACTGATCGGCAGCAGTACCCGAAGCATTTCCTGTAGCAGCGTGGCACCGTCCAGGCGTGCCGCTTCCAGGATGTCGCGGGGAATGTCCTTGAAGTAGGTGTACACCATCCAGACCACGATCGGCAGGTTCACCAGGGTGTAGATGATGATCAGCCCCAGCTTGCTGTCCAGCAGGCCAGCACCCTTGGCCAGCAGGTAGATCGGCATCAGCACGCCCACCGGTGGCAGCATCTTGGTCGACAGCATCCAGAGGAGCGTCTGCTTGGTGCGTTTGGTTTCGTAGAACGCCATCGAATAAGCCGCAGGTACGGCGATCAGCAGGCTCAACAGCGTAGCGCTGAAGGAAATGGCCACCGAGTTCCAGGCGAAATGCAGGTAATCGCTGCGCTCCTGGATGTGGATGTAGTTTTCCAGGGTTGGATGGAAGAAAAACAGCGGCGGTGTGGCGAAGGCATCGATCTCGGTTTTGAAGCTGGTCATCACCATCCACAGGATAGGGAAGAAGATCAGCAGCGCGATCAGCCACGACAGGCCACCCAGGCCAATGGCCTGCAGGCGGCGGGAAGTTTTCAAGGTCATCATGGCAGCGCCCTCAGCCCTGGTCGGTCAGGTTCTTGCCGATCATGCGAACCAGCACGATGGCAGCGATATTGGCAATCACCACGGCGATCAGGCCACCGGCCGAGGCCATGCCCACATCGAACTGCACCAACGCCTGGTTGTAGATCAGGTAGGCCAGGTTGGTCGAGGCAAAGCCCGGCCCGCCGTTGGTGGTGGTGAAGATCTCGGCGAACACCGACAGCAGGAAGATCGTTTCGATCATCACCACCACGGCGATCGGGCGTGCCAGATGCGGCAGGGTCAAGTGCCAGAAGATGGCCAGGGGGCCAGCGCCATCCAGGCGGGCCGCCTCCTTCTGCTCCAGGTCCTGAGACTGCATGGCCGTCATCAACAGCAGGATGGCAAAGGGCAGCCATTGCCAGGCGACGATCAGGATGATCGACAGCAGCGGGTAGGTGGCGAGCCAGTCGACCGGTTGGGCGCCGAACAACCGCCACACGGCGGCAAGGATCCCGGATACCGGATGGAAGATCAGGTTCTTGAATACCAGCGCGCCTACGGTCGGCATGATGAAGAACGGGGAAATCAACATCACCCGCACAATGCCGCGGCCAAAGAATTCGCTGGCTTCCAGCAAGGCGGCGATCAGCACCCCGCCGATCACGCTGATCAGCAATACACTGGCCACCAGCAGCACGGTGTTCCACGCGCCTGGCAGAAAGCCTGAGTCGGTCAGAAAGAAGCTGAAGTTTTCAAGGCCGACGAAATCGTTCTCGCCGGGGTAGAGCAGATTGAACCGAATCAGCGAGAAATAGAGCGTCATCCCGAGCGGGACGATCATCCAGAGCAGCAGCAGGGCGACCGACGGGCTGACCAGGAACCAGCCCGGGTTGCTCGTGCGGCGCCGCGCGGCGCCGACAGCGTGAGCCGCTGGCGCCTTGGCGATGGGGGTAGTCATGGCATGCGCACCTGTGCGGGGCCGAAGGGAAGGCCGCCCCGGGAGGGGCGGCGGGGCTACGGAGCAGTCGCTTATTTGGGATAGCCGGCGCGCTTCATTTCGCGTTCGGTGCTGGACTGCGCGGCGGCCAGGGCTTGATCGACGCCCATCTGCCCGGTCAGCGCCCCCGAGAAGATCTTGCCTACGGCGGTGCCGATGGCCTGGAACTCGGGAATGGTGACCAGCTGGATGCCCACGTACGGCTTGCTGTCGGTGGCAGCCGGGTTGGCGACCTTGAGCGATTCGAGGGTGACCTTGGCGAACGGCGCGGCCTTCATGTAGGCCTCGCTGTAGGTTGAGGCACGGGTTCCTGGCGGAACGTTGGCGATGCCGTCTTTATCCGCGACCAGCTTGGCGTAGTCCTCGGAGGTGGCCCAGGCAGCGAAGGTTTTCGCGGCCTCCTGTTTCTTGGAGCTGGTGGGGATGGCAAGGGCCCACGAGTACAGCCAAGAAGTGCCGTTTTCGGTGCTTTGGTGGGGGGCGAAGGTGAAACCTACGCTGTCGGCCACCTTGCTTTGAGATTTGTCGGTCACGAAGGAGCCTGCGACCGAGGCATCGACCCAGATGGCACACTTGCCGCTATTGAACAGCGCCAGGTTTTCGTTGAAGCCGTTGCTCGAGGCCCCGGGCGGGCCGGATTTCTTCATGTTGTCGACGTAGAACGTGAGCGCTTTTTTCCACGAGTCGGTGGAAAATTGCGGCTTCCAGCTCTTATCGAACCAGCTGCCGCCGTAGCCGTTGGCCAGCGTGGTGATCAACGCCATATTCTCGCCCCATCCTGGCTTGCCGCGAAGGCACAGGCCGTACTGGTCCTTGCTCTTGTCGGTCAGCTTTTCGGCATACTCGCCAATCTGCTCCCAGGTGGGTTTTTCCGGCATCGTCAAGCCGGCTTGCTTGAACAGATCGGTGCGGTAATAGGTGATGGAGCTTTCGGCGTAGAAGGGCAGCGCATACAACTTGCCGCCAACTGACAACCCTTCGCGTACAGAGGGGAAGACATCGTCGAGGTTGTACGCCTTCGGCAGGTCGGTCATCGGCACCAGCCAGTTCTTCTGACCCCAGAGCGAAGCTTCGTACATGCCGATGGTCAGCACATCGAACTGGCCACCTTGGGTGGCGATGTCAGTGGTCAGGCGTTGGCGGAGGACGTTTTCCTCCAGCACCACCCAGTTCAGTTTGATATCAGGGTGTTGATCCTCGAAAGCCTTCGACAGCTTCTGCATGCGGATCATGTCGGAGTTGTTGACCGTGGCGATGGTCAGTGTGGTGTCCGCCTGGGCATGCCCGGCAAGGCCAAGGCAGGCCGCAGCCAACCATGCGTGTGCTCGAATGCGCATCGTGCTCTCCCGAATTATTGTTGTTCGCGCCTGCCGGGTGCATGGCAAGCGCCTGCCTTCCATTACAGCCCCGCTTGGGCCGGGGAACAACGCCGGTGCCGCACCAGCGCTGATACTTTTTTGCACAGCGCTGAAAGGCTCAGTTGACCTGCGCCCGCACCTCTACGACGGTCCCGCTGGTGCGATCGACACGCACGACTTGGTCGTCGATCTGTACCCATTGCGTACCAAAACCAGGGTTAGGAAGACTGCGCTGCTGCCAATCGCGCACGGCCATTTCAGGCTTGAGGAATTTGTCTGGGGCCTGGTCGCCTACCTGAACCGGAGGGCTGCGCTCGATGAGTACGGGCTGTGCCGGCGCCGGGGCGCTTGCAAGGCAGCCAAGCAGGGCCAGGCTTGCCATGAGAGGGGTTCGGTTCATTGAGTGCTCCGAGTTTCACCGCTTGAAAAGGACGGGATAAAGGCCGGTTTCAGGCCCAGCCATCTTGGCGGTTACTGTAGCAGCGCAACTGCCTGATGAGGATGCCGTAGGCGTTGAGTGCTGGCTGCGCGATCGATCGGCGAGGGCTACCGAGGGAGCCGCGAGGGGAGCAGGGTGCGGGAAGGGCGGGGGTTCCCCGTCGCTGGGAAACCCTCGAAGCGAGCTTATTTGCCGTCTTGGCTGGACTTGTGAATCAGGTACATGGTGTACGCGAAGGAGCCGAGTGTGCCGGCAATGATGATTGCCATGATGAGACCGTCCAAGGTGCACCTCCAGAAAGGTATGGGTTTGGAATGGGCTCATCATGCCCCTGGGATGAAATGAGTAACAGCGGCAGATGTTCATCAAAAAAGCGTATCAGTTGACGTCGTGCTTACCCGCCAGGCAATTCGTTGGGGCGCAAGTCGAACACCAGCACCTCGGCATCGTTGCCCTGGCTGAGGTGCAAGACGGTCTCGTCGCGTACCCGCAGCCCATCGCCGGCCTGCAACGTCTGGCCGTTGACGCTCAGCGCGCCACGCGCCAAATGAACGTAGGCGTAGCGATTGGGCCCCAGCGCCAGGTGTGCCTGCTCCTGCCCATCGAAAAGCCCGGCATAAACACGGGCATCCTGGCGAACGTGCAAGGCGCCTTGATCGGCGTCTGGCGAGATGATCAGGCACAGCTGCCCGCGCTTTTGCTCCGGGCTGAAATGCTTCTGTTGATAGCGCGGCTGCGCGCCCTGCTCGGCGGGCACGATCCAGATCTGCAGGAAGTGAACGCCCTGTTCGGCGCTGGGGTTGTATTCGCTGTGGCGAACCCCGGTGCCGGCGCTCATCAGCTGCACGTCGCCGGGCTGGATGACCGAGCCGGTACCCAGGCTGTCGCGGTGCTCAAGCGCACCTTCGAGTACGTAGGAGAAAATCTCCATGTCTCGGTGCGGGTGCTCACCAAACCCCTGGCCCGCAGCGACCTGATCATCGTTGATCACCAGCAGGTCGGAAAAACCTTGCTGGCGGGGGTCACGGTAGCCGGCGAAGGAAAACGTGTGCCAGGACTTGAGCCACCCATGATCGGCACGGCCACGGTCGGTGTTTTTGCGCAGGGTCAACATGTGAACCTCCTTCGAGTAATGAATGACCCTAGTCTACTGTGGTGAGCGCTATTCATTAAGTTGCCGATCGGCGTAATACTGTCGCTATCCAGTGGACAATGAGATGGTCATGAACCCTTATGAAGACATGCGCTTGTTCACCCAAGTGCTCGACGCGGGGAGCTTCACTGCCGCGGCGCACCAGTTGGGCGCCTCTAAGCAGTGGGTCAGCCGCCGGGTCATGGCGCTGGAAGCCCGGCTTGGCGTGCGCTTGCTCAACCGCTCCACGCGCCGGCTCGCGGTGACGCCGCTGGGCCAGGCTTATTACGATGCGGCCCTGCGGCTGCTGGCAGATCTGGAGCAGGTGGAGCAGAGCATCACCGGGGCCGCGGGTGCCGTTCAGGGCACCTTGCGGGTCAGTGCGCCGTTATCTTTCGCCGTCGAGCACCTGAGCCCCCTGTTGCCGGCCTTTCTGCAGGCGTACCCACAGGTTTCGGTGGAGCTGGAATTGAGCGACCGCAACGTCGATCTGCTGGCCGAAGGTTTCGATTTAGCGCTGCGCATCGGCGCGCTGGAAGATTCCAGCCTGGTGGCAAGGGGGATCGCCGACATCGAGCGGGTCTGGTGTGCCAGCCCAATCTATCTGGCCGAGTACGGGCTGCCGGCTACCCCGGCTGAGCTTGAGCGCCATCGGTGCCTGCCTTATGGGCACGGGGGCGACGAGACCTGGCACTTCGAGCGTGGCGGCAAAGTGCTGAACCATCGAGTTACCGGCCGGTTACGTGCCAATAATGGGGAAGTTCTGCGTGAAGCGGCCGCAGCCGGGCTGGGTATCGCGCATCTGCCCTTGTTCATCGTTGCATCGGCCTTGAGCGATGGTCGCCTGGTCAGGGTGCTGGACGATTGGCGGCCTTCGCCGTTGCGGCTATCTGCGCTGTACCCGCGCCATCGCCAAAGTGCTATCGCGGTGCAGGCCTTGGTGACCTATCTACAACAGGCATTAGGCTGCGGCTAAGAATGACGGTTGTGCTGTCACATATGACAGTTATGCCTTTTTTTCGATGGAGATACCATCGCTCAATCAAGGTAATTAGGTTAACGATCGTGCGGAATCACACGCGTATCTGGTGGTGCCGAACTGCGGTCGGGCGAGTTCATATCCTCTACGTGGCGCCTGGGCCCTGCGCCCCCTTGAACCTGAAGCTGTTCAAGTTGCGCTCTCACGGCCGTGAGACGCTGGTACATGACACCTTCGTGCGCGGCTGTATGGTCAGTGCTTGTGACTTGGAGCCAGGTGGCGGTTATCGGCTCTACGGGTTCTCCAGCGAAACGGGGCCATTGCAGCCTATCGATGTGGAGCTGCCTGACGCCCGGCAATGGGCGGCCGGCGGTTGCCCGGCTTTCATCGAAGTGCAGGCCAGCACCCGCCCTGAAGCGGCGGGGCCGCTGCGTCGCCAATTGCACCTGATGCTGCGCCCCGACCGCCTTCAGCAACACCCGCGGTTCCCGCAATTGCGCAGGGGGGAGCACTTCGTTCGGGTCTTCGATGATAAGCACCTGCCCGGTAGCGGTCAGCACGGGACTGCGCTGCGCCGATTCAGGGGCCTGTTACGGCTGGAGGGCGATTGCACCTCGGAAAGACTGATCGAGCTCGCCATGGCGCTGGAGCAACGTGCCGACGTTGCCTACTGCTCGCTAGACCCTTGCCAGGTGCCTTGGAGTGCTCAGTGGCTTTGCGCGCTGATTGAGCGGATCCGACCGGGAGCGGTGGTGGCGATGCCCTGGCGCTATCCGCTGGATGATGGCCGCTGCGCACCCATCGCCCACAGCCGGCTGATCTGGGATCTCCAGCGAGCTTGCTTCCAAACCGACGCAACGGTGTTCTTTTCTGCAAAAGCAGTTGACGATGGGCTGCCTCGCTGGGGCGATACGGGCGCTGTCCCGGTCATGGATGCTACCGGTGAAGCGGTCGAAGCAATCGCCCGGCGAGTGTCTCAGGCCCAACGCCGATTCAATCGTCTCTATCCGGGCAGCTACCTGCCACCCTCGCTTGTACGGGATTGCTTCGAAGTGGGCTTCCCATGCGGTGGGGGGGTGAGGGCAATCGAGGCAGCGGTCAGCGACACTGCAGCAGTTGGTGGGTGACCGAGCCGGCGGCAGACACCCCGATGGCCACGATCATAACGCCGTTCCAGCCATAGCTTGCGTACAGCGGGCTGGCGACCGCCGAACCTACGGCGCCCCCCAGAAACAGGCTGGTGACATATAAACCGTTAAGGCGGGCACGGCTGGCGGGGTCAAGGCTGTAAATCACCCGCTGGCCGAGGACCATGTTCATTTGCACGGCGAAATCCAGCACCACGCCAGTGAGCGCCAAGCCGATGACCCCAGCCCCGGGTAGGGCATCGATCAGGAATGACAGGCCGGCCAGGGCCAGCGCAACGGTGGTCGCCGGGCGAGTCAGGCCTGCATCCGCCCAGCGCCCGGCCAGGGGAGCGGAAATCGCGCCGGCCGCGCCGACCAGAGCGAAAAGCGCGATGTGGGTCTGGCTCAGGCCGTATACCTGGGCCAGCTCCAGGGGGGCGGCGGTCCAGAACAGGCTGAAGCAACCGAACATCGCGGCTTGATACAACGCCCGCTGGCGTAATGGCGCATGGCGGCGAAACAGATGCCAGAGCGAGGCGAGCAATTGCCCGTAGCTGGCACGGTGGGCGGGCCTGTAGGCCGGCACGGTAAGTGCGAGCAGGCCGATGATCGCCAGCATCGCGGCGGCCGCCGCCAAATACATGGCTCGCCAACCGAAATGGTCAGCCACCAAGCTCGACAGCGGCCGCGCCAGCAGGATGCCCAGAACCAGGCCGCTCATCACGCTTCCTACCACCCGCCCACGGGTGGCCTCCGGTGCCATGTGCGCGGCCAGCGGAATGAGGATCTGTACCGCCACCGAGCTGAAGCCGATCAGCAGCGACAACGCCAGAAAGAGGCCTGGCTCATTGGCGCTGGCTGCCGCGAACAGGCTGATGGCTGCCAACACGACGGTCGCTATCATCAACTTGCGGTTTTCCAGCAGGTCAGCCAGCGGGACCAGAAAGAACAAACCCAAGGCATAACCGATCTGGCTGAGCGATACCACCAGGCTGGCGCCGCGACTGGACAAGCCTACGTCCGGGGCGATCAGGTCGATGATTGGTTGTGCGTAATACAGGTTGCCGACGATGGCCCCGCAGCAAAAGGCGAACAGCACGATGCGGGCACGGGTCATGGGCGCTGCGATAGCGGAGTGCGACATAGGCAAAGAAAGGCTCGGGAGGGGCTCTAGGCGGGGAAGCTTTACGCTGAACGGCGCAGTTTTCAAGTTAAACGCAAAAAACCAGCGCAGAGCTGCGGGCTCTGCGCTGGTTGGCTTGAATACCGCTGCGGTCGATCAACCGTTGGCGTCGTCGTTGCGGCCGCCGACTTCGAGGTAGCGCAACTTGTGCAGTTGGCCCTGGCTGTCCTGATAAACCATGGTCACAGGCACGGTACCGGTTTTGCCGCTGATGTCGGTTTTGGAGATGATCTTCTGAACATCGAGATTCATGCCGTAGTGGTACTGCTCCACAGGCAGGTTGCTGGCCAGCGAACGGTCCGCGCCATCCTGAGCATAGGCACCGCTGGCGAACAGCGCAGTCAGGGCGGCAAGAGCGATCGAGGTTTTCATGGGTTTCTCCTTCATCTGTAACGGGATGTTTGGTGCGATGGGCTTATTGAACCTCGCCACCCCGTTGCAGGTGAAATCGATGCCGATGCTGTTGGCAATCACTTTTTTCGATAGCGCGCTTTAACGTTCCCTTCACTCCAACGAGCCTGGCTAGGCATGGATCGCTTTGCCAAGGGCCCGCGCTGCCGCCTCCTGTATCGCTTCGCCCAGGGTAGGGTGGGCATGAATGGTGCCCGCCACATCCTCAAGCCGGGCGCCCATTTCGAGGCTCTGGGCAAAGGTGCTCGCGAGCTCCGAGACCCCTGTGCCCACCGCCTGCCAGCCTACGATCAAGTGGTCGTCATCCCGTGCCACCACGCGCACGAACCCGCTTGCGGCTTGCAGCGTCAGCGCCCGACCATTGGCTGCGAAAGGGAAGCTTGCCTGGCGGTGCCCCGGCCCGGCCTCGTCGGGCGTGAGCCCGGCCACTACGATTTCCGGGTCGGTGTAGCACACCGCAGCGATGCACCGTGGCTCGAAGCAGCGGTTGTGCCCGGCAATCTGTTCGGCCACCGTTTCGCCCTGGGCCATCGCGCGATGCGCGAGCATGGGTTCGCCTGTCAGGTCGCCGATTGCCCACACGTTGCGCATGCTGGTGCGGCAATGTGCATCGATGGCCACGGCCCGACCTGCCATGCGTAGATCCAGCCTTTCCAGCCCGAAGCCTGACGTGCACGGTACTCGGCCGGCGGCCACCAGCACTTGGTCGCAGGCCAGCGGCGGGCCTTGCTCGAGCTGCAGGTGGCCATCGTGAAAGCCTGTGACGCGCGCATCGAGCCTTACCGCCACACCCAGGGCTTCCAGGCGCTGCACCACAGGCTGCACGAGGTGCGCGTCGTAGGTCGGTAGCACCTGGCCCTGGGCCTCTATCAGCGTGACCTGGGCACCCAGCTTGCGATAGGCAATGCCGAGCTCAAGGCCTATGTAGCCGGCACCCACCACACACAGGTGCCGGGGTATCGCACGGGGAGACAGGGCCTGGCTACTGCTGATCACCGGGCCGCCCAAGGGCAAGGCGGGCAGGGCCTGGGCCTGTGAACCGGTGGCCAGCAGCAGGTGCTCGCACTGCACTAGCAGCTGGCCCACCTGAACCGTTTTGCCATCGATGATATCGCCGTGGCCGTGCAGCACCTGCACTTTGTGTTTCTTCAATAACGCCGCCACGCCGCTGGTGAGGCGGTCGACCAATGCGTTCTTCCACTGCACGCTCCGTTCGATGTCCAACTGTGCGCCGGGCGTATCGATGCCCAATTCAGCCGCGCCTTGCAACAGGTGGAACTGCTCGGCGACATGAATCAGCGCTTTGGACGGTATGCAACCGATATTCAGGCAAGTGCCGCCCAGCGCGGTGCTTTCTATCAATGTGGTGGCGATGCCCAGCTGGCCAGCGCGAATGGCTGCCACGTAGCCGCCCGGCCCACCGCCGAGCACCAGCAATTGGGTTTCGATTCTTTGCATGGGAATGCTCCTTCACTCAGCCAGCAAGAGGGCGGGTTGTTCCAGCAACAGGCGAACAGCCTGGATGAAGCGCGCCGCATCCATCCCGTCCACCACGCGATGATCGAACGAGCTGGACAGGTTCATCATCCGCCGCACCACGATTTGGCCGGCGACCACCACAGGCCGCTCGACGATTCGATTGACGCCCACGATGGCAACCTCAGGCAGGTTCAACACCGGGGTCGATACGATGCCGCCCAGAGCGCCCAGGCTGGTCAGGGTGATGGTGGAGCCGCCCAGCGCCTCGCGGGGCGCCCGGCCGTGGCGTGCGCTGTCTGCCAGGGCAGCGATTGCTCGGGCGTTGTCCCACAAGCTACCGGCCTCGGCGTGGCGCAGCACCGGCACCAGTAAGCCTTGATCGCCCTGGGTCGCAATGCCCAGGTGCACGGCGCGGTAGCGCTCCACGACCTGGGCTTGATCGTCGTAGCGCGCGTTGAGCTGCGGGAAATCGCGCAGTGCAATCACCAGCGCGCGGGCAAGCAGCGGCAGCACCGTCAAATGGCCGCGGGTTTCCCCATAACGGGTGTTGAGCTGGGCTCGGGTCGCTTCCAGCGCGGTGACATCGATCTCTTCGACGTAGGAAAAATGTGCAGCATTGCGGGTAGCCTGTTGCATCCGCTCAGCAATCTTGCGCCGCAGGCCGATAACCGGCACCAGCTCGATCGCATCGGCAGGTGCCGCTTTGGGCCGGTTCGAGGCCAGTGCTGCGTCCAGGTCGGCATGCTCGATGCGCCCTGCGGGGCCGGTGCCGGGAACCTTGGCCAGGTCGATACCGGCTTCCATGGCCCGCTGCCGCACTGCGGGCGAGGCCAGCGGGCGTGAGGTGCTGCTCGGCTGGGCGTGCACTTTCGAAGGCGGTGTCGGGGCCTGTAGGGGTGCTGGCTCCGGTTCAGGCCTTGAGCTCGGAATAGCCTCCGGCGCTTGCCCGGCCGAGGCCGAGGCCGAGGCTGGGGCGGCGGGCCGCTCGGCCGCGTTGCCGCGGCCCTCTACCTCCAGGCGGATCAGCTCGCTGCCCACAGCCATTACCGCTCCTGGCTCAGCACCCAGGGCCAGCACCTTGCCGCTGACCGGGCTGGGGATCTGCACCGTGGCCTTGTCGGTCATCACGTCTGCCAGCGCCTGGTCCTCAGTGACAGTCTCGCCCACAGCCACCAGCCATTCCACCAGCTCGACCTGAGCGATACCTTCCCCGATGTCGGGCATCTTGATCACATGGGTTCCCATTCAGGCCTCCATCACGCGCTTGAGCGCGGCGCTTACCCGGGCCGGGCCGGGGAAATAGGCCCATTCCTGGGCGTGAGGGTAGGGCGTGTCCCAGCCGGCGACCCGCTCGATGGGTGCTTCGAGGCTATAGAAACAGTGCTCCTGTACCAACGAGAGCAGCTCGGCGCCCAGCCCGCAGGTGAGGGTGGCCTCATGCACGATCACGCAGCGGCCGGTCTTGCGTACCGACTCCACGAGGGTGTCGAGGTCAAGGGGCCAGAGGCTGCGCAGGTCGATCACTTCGGCGTCGATGCCGGTTTCGGCCGCGGCGCACAGCGCCACATGCACTGTTGTGCCGTAGGTGATCACCGTCAGGTCGTTGCCGGGCCTGGCGATCGCGGCCTTATCCAGCGGCACCTGGTAATAGCCCTGCGGTACCACAGCCTGGGCATGCTGTGCCCAGGGCGTCACCGGGCGGTCGTGGTGGCCGTCGAAGGGGCCGTTGTAGAGGCGCTTGGGCTCCAGGAAGATCACGGGGTCTTCGCACTCGATGCTGGCGATGAGCAGGCCTTTGGCGTCATAGGGGTTGGACGGCATTACCGTGCGCAGCCCACAGACCTGGGTGAAAATCGCTTCGGGGCTTTGGCTGTGGGTCTGGCCGCCGTAGATGCCGCCCCCGCAAGGCATGCGTACGGTAATAGGGCAGCTGAAGTCGCCCGCCGAACGATGACGCAGGCGCGCGGCCTCCGAGGCGAGCTGGTCGTAGGCAGGGTATACATAGTCGGCGAACTGGATCTCCACCACCGGGTGCAGGCCGTAGGCCCCCATGCCGATGGCGGTGCCGACGATTCCGCTTTCGGAGATCGGCGCGTCGAAGCAGCGCTGTTTGCCGTACTTGGCCTGCAACCCTTCGGTGCAGCGAAACACGCCGCCGAAATAACCTACGTCCTCGCCGAAGGCGATGACACGCTCGTCGCGTTCCATCATCACGTCCATGGCGCTGCGAATCGCCTGGACCATGGTCATTACCTGGGTGGCCTGTTCGGCCGCTTCGCCGGCCCGCGCCGGGTCGATGTCATGGGGCATGTTCATGGCCTCATACTCCCATCTGCTGGCGTTGCCGGCGCAGATGCGCGGGCATGTCTTTGTACACGTCTTCGAAAATGGTCGCGGCGCTGGCGATGTAGGCATCACCCAGGGTGCCGTGCTGCTCGGCGGCCTTGGTCGCGGCGATCACTTCCTGCTCCAGTTCCTTGGCCAGTGCTTGATGGCGTTCTTCGTCCCAGGCGCCGCGTGCGATCAGGTGCTGCTTGAGCCGCTCGATCGGGTCGCCCAGCGGGAAGTGTGCGTAATCATCGGCCGGGCGGTAGCGGCTGGGGTCGTCTGAGGTGGAGTGGGGGCCGGCACGGTAGGTGACCCATTCGATCAATGCGGGGCCGTGGTTGTTTCGAGCTCGTTCGGCTGCCCACCGGGAAGCGGCATAGACGGCAAGGAAGTCGTTGCCGTCGACCCGCAACGACGCGATGCCGTTGCCTACGCCACGCCCTGCAAAGGTAGTTGCCTCGCCGCCTGCAATGTGCTGGAAGCTGGAGATCGCCCACTGGTTGTTCACCACGTTGAGAATCACCGGCGCCCGGTAGACGTGGGCGAAGGTCAGCGCGGTATGGAAGTCCGACTCGGCCGTGGCGCCGTCACCGATCCACGCCGAGGCGATGCGTGTGTCACCGCGGATGGCCGAGGCCATGGCCCAGCCCACCCCTTGTACGAATTGGGTTCCCAAGTTGCCTGAAATACTGAAAAAGCCTTTGGCCTTGTTTGAGTACATCACCGGCAGCTGGCGCCCCTTGAGCGGGTCGCACTCATTGGAAAACAGCTGGCAAATCATTTCGAACAGGGGCACCTGGCGGGTGATGAGGATCCCTTGCTGGCGGTAGGTGGGGAAGCACATGTCGCTGTCGTCCAGCGCCAACGTGTGAGCGCACGCCACCGCTTCCTCACCCAGGCACTGGATGTAGAACGACATCTTCTTCTGCCGCTGGGCCATCAGCATGCGCGCATCGAACAGGCGTGTCTTTAGCATGGCGCGCAGGCCCTGCAGCAGGGCTTCCAACGGCGGGGCGTGATCGGCCCAGGGGCCCTGGGCGTGCCCATGCTCATCGAGCACGCGGATCATGCCGACGGCAAGGTCGGCGGTGTCTTTGGGTTCGACGTCTATTGAAGGCCTGGGGGCGCTGCCGGCAGGGGTGGCCCGCAAGTAGCTGAAATCGGTCTTGCAACCCGGCCGGCCGGTAGGCTCGGGCACATGCAGCCGCAGGGGTTGATGAGGTGTCATCGGGTGGCATCCCTGTATTGTGATTATTGGGAGGGTGCATCTGAATTGGAGTTTAGGCCGCCGTTTGCGGTGAAGTTGTCTTTTGTTGGGGCCGCGCCGCCGAGGTTTGGGGCATTTGTTCTGCAAAATCGCCGCTCAATGGAATATTTCTCTCGGACCCTATTGAGTGCCCCCAGCGTTGCTGCCAGGGTCGCGCGTCTGCCAGACTGTTACAATCAATGTCATCTGGTTATCACTTCTGTGAAACGCACCCGTGCCACCTCGTTGCTGTTGTTGCTTGGCGCCTTGCCCGCTTTTGCCGGCCAGATGCAAGTGGCGTGGCCGCCTGGCTGGGACGTGCAGGCCCTCCCTAGCCCCGAAGGCACCGGCGTCACACGGGAGCGCGCGGTGCGCGCCGACGCCAACGGCGACCCTGAGATGATCGTGGAGCTGACGCAAACGCCCCTTGAGGCCGGGCACGCAGTCAACCTGGAGGCGGTCGTGCTACAGATGCGCAAGGTTACGCAGGTCAACTTGCAACGCCAGGGCTACCAAAGCGCATGCACGCCGGTGAAGGCTGGGACACTGGGCCGGCAGGCGTCGGCGCAAACCACCTGCGAAATCGTGCTCAACGGGGGCCATGTCATGACCCAGACACTGGTGGCGGCCAGCGGTGAAGACACCGCGTGGTCGTTGTCCTATGCCGGCACCGTGGCCGGGTACGCTGCCCATCAGGCCGAGGTCGACGGCATTCGCAACAGCCTGGTACTGGGCACACCGCCCTGAGCGCCGCAAGGAGGCATGCTGTGGCACGTTTCAAACATTATCGTTTCAACAGCCGGGGTCGTGATTTTGCCGTCGGCGATATACATGGGCACTTCGAGCGGCTCAGCCAGAGCCTGGACCGCGCCGGCTTTGATCCGCGCCAAGACCGGCTGTTCAGCGTCGGAGACCTGGTAGACCGCGGGCCGCAGAGCGACCAGGCGCTGGCCTGGCTCGACCAGCCTTGGTTTCACGCAGTGCAAGGCAACCATGAGGTGCTGACCCGCCAGTTCGTCGAGCAAGACCCGCAGCTCAATGTGCGCGACTACCGCATCACCGGTGGTGGTTGGTTTCTCGACAGCCCGCCGGAGCGCCAACGGTTGTTCGCTGAACGGCTCGGCAAGTTGCCGGTGGCGCTGGAGGTGGAAACCCGCCGCGGCCTGGTCGGGCTGGTGCATGCCAATTGCCCGTTCGACAGTTGGGCCACATTACGGGCCTATCTGCAGGGCCGCCTGCCGCCGGACCCTGCCATCGAAGACGTGTTCCAGTGGTCGCGCGAACGGCTCAAGCTCAAGAATGAAGCCGGCGTACGGGATGTGCGGGCGGTCATCGTCGGCCACACGCCGCTGCGCCGGCCGAGGCGGCTGGGCAACGTCTGGCATATCGACACCGCTGGCTGGAGCGAGGGGTATTTCACGCTGGTGGAGCTGTCGACGATGCGGTTCGTGGCGGCGTGACGTCGCTGGTGGGGGCAATCGCAATCCGATTGCGCCCACCGCGTTTGGCTTCGTACAACGCGCTGTCGGCAGCTTCCACCACTGCCTGCGGGCGCCCGGTGTCGCTACCCAGCCAGACGGCGACGCCTGCGCTGACCGTCACCACGGCCACCGGCTCGTTGTCTAGATGGGGGATAGCCAGCCCGCGCACGCCCTCGACGATCTGCTCGGCGACCCGGCGAGTGCCGGCAAGGTCCGATTCTGGCAGCAGCACCAGCAGCTCTTCGCCGCCATAGCGCACTACCAAATCGCCTGGACGATTCACGCAGCCCAGCACTGCCTGGCCGACGCTGCGAATGCACTGGTCGCCCGCTGGATGGCCATAACGGTCGTTGTAGCGCTTGAAGTGGTCGATATCGAGCATGATCAGCCCCAGCGGTCGCTGGCTGCGCCTTGCTCGCCCCATTTCGTGAGGCAGTGCCAGCTCCAGCTGGCGGCGGTTGCCAAGCCCGGTGAGGCCGTCCTGCATGGCGAGTTTTTCCAGCGCTGCGTGGGCATTTCGCAGGTCCGCCTCGGTCTGGGCCGTCTGGCGCAACTGCCGTAGCAACAGTGTTCCGAAGAGCAGCGTGACCATCAGCAACAAGCCCACGAACCCAGCCGTGCGCCACAGGTTGGCGTACCAGGCGGCCAGTACCGACTGCTCGGATTGGCCACAGATCACGACCAGCGGGTAGGCCTTTACCTTTTCATAGCCATACATGCGGGTAACGCCATCGACCACCGACGGAAACATCTGGGCCCCGCTATCGCTTTCCGGCAGCAGGCTGGTGAAGATTGGGCCTTTGCCAATGCTGGTGTTGACCAGCCTTGGCTCGAAAGGCCTACGCACGAGCAGGGTACCGTCGTCCAGCGTCAGGCTGATCACGCCCAGGGGGTCGAGATCGAAGCGCTTGTAGAAATCGTTGAAGTACGCAACCTCAAGTGTCGCCAGCGCCACACCGGCGAACTCGCCATTGGGCCCGTTCAAGCGGCGCGACAGGGGAATGACCAATGTGCCGTCGCTGCGGCTGGCAATGACCTTGCCCAATCGAGCAGCAACACCGGTATGGCTCTGGTGGTAGAGGAAGTACTCGCGGTCGGCGTTATTGGCGGCAGGTGGGTCTACATCGTTGGAGCTCACCCGCCAGCTGCCATCGGGGCCATAGATGAACAAGCCGTGGATCGCCGCATGCGTTGCGGTGGCCGCCTGCATAAGCCGGCGCAGGCGATCACGTTGGGGGCCCTCTGCGCCGTCGGCCTGTACTCGCTCCACCAGGTCGGCAAGCACTGTATCGGCCTGCTCGACACTTGAGCCGGCATGCTCGGCCAGTGAGCGAGCCAGGTTGAGGGCATTGTCCTGGGCGTTGCCCAGTGCCTGGCGGCGCGCTGTCCAGCTGTGCCAAAGGTCCAGCCCCAACAGTGCACATACCAGTACGCTGACCAGAACCAGGGCCAGGAGGCGGGTGCGACGTTGAGCGGCAGTTTGTAGTGGAAGCGCTTGCGCCATGCTGGGCCAAACCGTCGGTAGTCGAAGAAGTCTGGAGCAATGAGCCGTGGCCGCAGGCGCCAGGGCCTATAAGAGCCTATCGCCCGTGCCGGGCAAAGCTTGAGCCGCTTCTTTGACGGCGCCGGCCAGCACCGTTAAAGTCGCGCCTTTTGCGGCACGGGGCTCGCTCATGTTCTTGCTGATACCTTTGTTTGTGATCCTGGCGTTGTGCCTGTTGTGCGCAGCGGCGGCGGGGTGGTTCATGCTGGGCCGCGCACCGGCAGCAGTGAAGACGGTCGGGCAGCTCAGCGAGCGGGAGCACCAGGGGCGTCGCTACCTGGCCTACGTGCCGCCCACACTTGCGCCAGGCGCAGGGGTCGTACTGGTGTTGCACGGCGGCGCACGCGCTGAACAGGCACGCCGCGGCACCGGCTATCGCTTCGAGCAACTGGCCGATGAGCGTGGCTTCGTCGTGGCCTATCCGCAACCTTTCGAAGGCGCCTGGAACGACAGCCGCAAATTGCTTCCGGTTGCAGCACGCCAGCAAGGCGTCGATGACTCGGCGTATCTGGCCAGCCTTGCCCAGGCACTGGTGGCAGAGCATGGGCTGGATACCCGGCGGGTGTTCGTGTTCGGTCACTCTTCGGGGGGGCAGATGGCCTTGCGCCTGGCGGTGGAGCGCCCGGACGCCGTTCAGGGCGTCGCGGTGACCGCCGCCTGCCTGCCCGCACCGGGCAACGATGTGGCTACCCATCGCCGGCGCATGGTGCCGGTGCTGATGGTAAACGGCACGGTCGACCCCTTGACGGCATTCAACGGGGGTAGCCAGAGCCTGTTCGGTTTTTCACCCAGGGGTGAATTGCTGAGCGCGAGGGCGACGGCTGAACATTTCGCGGCGTTGGCCCAAGCCCCCAACCACGACAGCGAGCCGCTGCCGATGAGTGGCAAGGGGGACAGCACTCAAGTCATACGGCATCGCTGGTCAGTTTCAGCAGGGCCTCGGGTGGAGCTGTATGAAGTTCGTGGGGGTGGGCACGCCTTGCCTCGGCCCAACGGCCGCGGGCCTCGGGGGCTGGGGCTGCAGACGGCTGCTTTGGATGCGCCCGTGGCGGCCTGCGATTTCTTCGGGCTGCAGGCCCCATCGGGCAGCTGAAAGGATGGGGGCTCGCGCAAACTCCATTTACCCCTTGAGGTGCTTGAGCGCGTCGCCATGGTGCAGTGCGTGCTTGCCGGTCTTTTCGCTTTTCACTTCGTATTGCGGCGTTTCTTTCGAGGCAGGCCGGTGTTTGCCCATGAACGTCAGATCCTGGGTGTGAACTTTGACAACCTTTCCTTCTATTTCGCCCGCCTCCGAGTTCCAACGTACGTGATCGCCTGCCTTGAATGAATGGGTCATGCTTCAGCCCTCTGGGTTGGAAAACACTCGGTAGATTCAGGATGGGCAATCAAACACCATCCCCGGTTCAGAAAATCCCTCCGAAGCGCTCTTAGGTGTCGCAGGGGTTTGCGCCCGGGCCGCGCCGCACTTACAGTCACCTTTCATTTCTTGTTACAGGTAAATGGGCTTTGAATCCCTTCCTCGTCACGCGGCGCAGATTGTCTTCGGTACGGTGGCGCACTCGTTTGACGCTGTGGGCTGCAGCCATCAGCGCCGGCTTGCTGGTGGTCGGCTTTGCATGGCTAGCCGAGCGCGCCCTGATCGGTTTTGCCTGGCTCACGGCTGGGCGCTTGTGGCTCTCGTTACTGATCACCCCGGTCATCGGCATGCTCGTGGTGGCGCTGACGGTCCGTTTCTTTCCTGGCGCGCAGGGCAGTGGCATTCCTCAGGTGATCGCTGCAACACGCCTGGCCAGCCAGCACAAACCCGTCACGAGGCTGGTGTCCCTGCGCATCGCGGTGGGCAAGGTGGGCCTGGGCTGCCTCGCTTTGCTGGGCGGCTTCTCCGCGGGCCGGGAGGGGCCGTCGGTGCAGGTCGCCGCCTCGGTGATGCACCTGTTTCACCGGTGGCTGCCTCATGCACGCGTCATTCGTATGCCAGACCTGATCCTGGCAGGAGGCGCGGCCGGTATTGCCGCCGCGTTCAATACACCGCTTGCGGGCATCGCCTTCGCCGTTGAGGAGCTGGGCCGCAAGCTGGAGACGCGCACCAGTGGTGTGCTGCTGTCGACCATCATTCTTGCCGGTATGGTCGCCATCGGCGTGCAGGGCAATTACAACTATTTCGGCAAGCTCAGCGCGCAGGAGTCGGGGTGGGGCACTGCGCTGGCGGTGCTGGTCGCGGGCGTCGCTTGTGGGCTGTTGGGCGGGTTGTTCAGCCGGCTACTACTGTGGCCGCAGCGCCATGCCCATTGGCGGCTGTGGCAGTGGCGGGCGGCGCACCCGGTGTGGTTCGCAGGGGGGTGCGGGCTGCTGGTAGCGCTGCTGGGGCTGCTCAGCGGCGGAATGTCTTTCGGCAGCGGCTATGGCATTACCACGCAAATCATCAACAGCGGCGTCGACCTGCCCTGGCACGCTGCTATCACCCGATTCTTGGCCACGGTGCTGACCTATTTCTCTGGCATCCCAGGTGGCATCTTCGCGCCTGCGCTGGCGGTCGGGGCTGCGGTCGGGGCCGACATCGCTCACTGGGCGCACCTGGGCAGTGACGCGCTGCCCGTGGTCGCGCTGTGCATGGTGGGTTTTCTCGCAGCGGTCACGCAATCGCCGATCACCTCGGCGATCATCGTGATGGAAATGATCGACAGCCACGGCATGGTCATCAGCCTGTTGGCCACCGCCCTGGTCGCCAGCGCCATCAGCGCACGCATGGGGCCGGAGCTGTACCAGCAACTGGCGCTAGGGTTCGTGAAGGCAGAGGGTGGCCGCCATGGCCAGTGATCGATAGTCATCTTCTGGAAAACGCAGAAAGTATTTGCTGATTCTGCGGTTTTTACGAAGCCTGGCAGCGGCTATCGTGCGGGCCTGCACCCACTGATCCGCAAAGGACATTCCTTATGAAAGCGTTCGGCTTCTTCCAGAACCTGCCCATCGATCATCCTGATGCCCTGCAAACCGTGACGTTGCCGGAGCCCGAATTGCGTGACCACGACCTGCTGGTGGAGGTCAGGGCGGTTTCGGTCAACCCGGTCGACACCAAGGTCCGCAAGGGCGGCGACGTTCCCACCGATGGCGCACCTCGAATCCTGGGCTGGGACGCAGCAGGTGTAGTGGTTGCCACAGGTTCGGCAGCAAGCCGCTTCAAGGTGGGCGACCGGGTGTGGTACGCCGGTGATATCACCCGCCCAGGGTGCAACAGCGACCTGCATGCGGTAGACGAGCGCATCGTTGGCCCGATGCCCGATTCACTGGGCTTTGCCGAAGCGGCCTCTTTGCCGCTGACCACTATCACCGCGTGGGAGCTGTTGTTCGACCGCCTGCGCATCCACGAAGCCGACCCCACCGAGCATCAGGTTCTGCTGGTGATCGGCGCGGCAGGCGGGGTGGGCTCGATCCTGACTCAACTGGCGCGCCGGCTGACCGGCGTTACGATCGTAGGTACAGCCTCGCGTGAGCGAAGCAGGGAGTGGGTGCTGGACCACGGCGCTCATCACGTGATCGACCATTCACAGCCATGGATGCCGCAGCTTGCCGCGCTGGGGCTCGATTACGCGACACATGTGGTGGGGCTGAACAACAGCGCCAGCTATGTGAAACAGATCGCTGAGGTGCTGCGGCCGGAGGGCCAGTTTGCACTGATCGATGACCCGGTCGGGCTGGACATCTCCCCGTTCAAGGGCAAGTCCATCTCGATTCATTGGGAGCTGATGTACACCCGCCCCATCTACACCACAGCGACCATCAGCCGCCAGCATGCGCTGTTGCGGCGCGTGGCGGGGCTGGTGGATAAAGGGGATATCCGCCATACACTTACCCACCGCATCGACGGTATCGATGCCGCCAACCTCATCGCAGCGCATGCGTTGGTAGAGGCCGGCGACATGATCGGCAAAGTCGTGCTGGTCAAGGCCGATCAGCCGGCCTGAGGCCCCTGGCGACCTCGGTAAGGTGCTCAGGCAGCTGGCTTGAGCACTACCTTGGTCCAGCCTTGGTCACGCTCATCGAAATGGCGATAGGCCGCGGGGCCCTCGTCGAGTTTCAGGCGATGGGAGATGATCTGAGACGGTTGAGCGCGGCCGTGGTGAATCAACTCAGCCAGCCTGCGATTATAGACCTTCACATTGGCCTGGCCGGTTCTGATCTGCTGGCCTTTGAACCAGAACGAGCCGAAATCGAAGGCCATCTTGCCCTCTTTGGCCAACGGGTCACTGGCACCAGGGTCTTGCGGCACGAACACACCGACCACACCGATGCCACCGGTTGCCTTGGTCGAGGCGACCAGGTTGTTCATGGTCAGGTGATTGGCTTCATGGCCGTGGCGGTCGCAACATTGATAGCCCACGCATTCGCAGCCCCGATCGGTGCCCCGGCCGTTGGTGTGGTTCATGATTTGCTCGACCGCTTCCTGCTCCATTGCATTGATCGGTGTCGCGCCCATGCGCGCAGCCAAGGCCAGCCGGTCAGGGTGGCTGTCCACAACAAATACCTGTGATGCGCCCTTGATCATTGCCGAGTGTGCTGCCATCAGGCCAACCGGGCCGGCCCCGTAGATGGCGATACTTTCACCCGGTAAAAGGCCGGCGAGCTCGGTGGCATGCCAACCGGTAGGGAAAATGTCAGAGAGCATGACGTAATCGTCTTCACGCTCCTGTGCGTCTTCCGGTAACACCAGGCAATTGAAGTCGGCATAAGGCACGCGCAGCAGCTCGGCCTGGCCGCCTTGGTAGGGGCCCATCTCTGCGAAGCCATAGGCGGCGCCTGCGCTACCGGGGTTGGCCGTAAGGCAGAAGCCAGTAAGGCCGCGCTCGCAGTTCTCGCAGAAGCCGCAGCCGATGTTGAAGGGCAGGCACACCCGGTCGCCAACCTTGACCCGGTCCACTGCGCTGCCCACTTCGATCACCTCACCGAGGTTCTCGTGGCCGAATACCCGGCCGGTTTCGAACGAGGTGCGGCCCTCATACATGTGCAGGTCAGAGCCGCAGATATTGGTGGTGGTGATGCGGACCAGCACGTCGGTCGGTTTTTCGATCCGGGCATCCGGTACATTCTGTACGCTGACGTCTTTTGGGCCGTTATAGACGATGGCTTTCATGGCGGTGCTCCATTGAAATGTGAGGGAAATAGCAAGATCAGAGAATCGGCCTGCCGCCTGTGACGCCGAAGCGTTCACCGGAGAGGTAACTGCCCTCGTCAGAGGCGAGCAGCACGTAGACCGGCGCCAGCTCGACCGGCTGGCCTGGCCGGCCCAGCGGCGTCTCGGCACCGAAAGACTCCACCGATTCAGCGGGCATGGTGGCGATGATCAGGGGGGTCCAGATCGGGCCTGGGGCAACGCTGTTCACGCGGATGCCGCGTTTGCCGAGCAACTGGGCCAGCCCTGCACTGAAGTTCGCAATTGCGCCTTTGGTGCTTGCATAGGGCAGCAGATCAGGGCGTGGCATGTCCGAATTCACAGAGCTGGTATTGATGATCGACCCGCCGCTTGGCATGTGGGGCACTGCAGCCTGGCAGATGCGAAACATGGCGGTGATGTTGATATCGAAGGTGCGGGTCCATTCCTCGTCCGGAATGCTCTCCAGCGTGGGGTGGGTCATCTGGAAGGCGGCGTTGTTGACCAGCACGTCGATTCGGCCGAAGCGCTGGACGGTGAGGTCGACAACGCTTTTGCACTGATCGAGTTGCTGCAGGTCACCGGGCAGCAGCAGGCATTGGCGGCCCGCGCGTTCGACCCAGGCGGCGGTGTCGCGGGCGTCCTCGTGTTCGTCCAGATACGCCAGGGCAATGTCAGCGCCTTCCCGGGCAAAGGCGATTGCCACGGCCCTGCCGATACCGCTGTCGGCACCGGTAATCAAGGCGACTTTTCCATCGAGCCGACCATGCCCGCGGTAACTTTCTTCACCGCAGTCGGGTACTGGGTTCATCTTGTACTGGTCACCGGGTGTGCGTTGCGGCTGAACCTTGAACGGGGGGCGGGGATATTCTTTCATTGTCGTGACATCCTGAGCTTTGATAACCGGTGTAACACCAGGCGCGGCGGTGGGTTGCCGCCCCGAGCGTTCGCGGTTTCGCATGTAAGCGGGATAAAGAAGGTTGGCGATGGGCCGTGCGATGCCGCTTCGATCGGCGGCTTGGCTTGTCTCAGTTGCGCCAGCTTTTGCGATCTGCGGCGCAGGCTTTTTCAAGCGCCTTGAGAAAACTGCTTCGATTCGAGTGATTCATGGTCGATTCCTCGTCTCTATCATCGGTGAGCCTTGCCGCTAGGCGATGCATTGAATGAGAGGGAGCGACGGGATCAAGGATTCCTGTTTATTTGTGACGTGCTGACGAGTGGTAAAACGTTTATCTTCAATGCCATTACCACTGGAACGGAGCCGGGCGGAGGAGGGAGCGCAATGCACGCACTGCAGATCGCGGTGCATGGCAATATTTCTTCCCCAAGCGGTTGACAACACACGGTAAGCAGTCCAGAATTGCGTCCATTGCTGAGGCAGGCCAACAAAACCCTTGTTTATCAAGAAGTTAGAGTGAAGGTTGGAGCCAGTCTCAGGTACTTTTCTTGAATGTCAGGTGCATTAGCCTGGTTTTCAATTTGGGGCCGAGTAGCAAAGTGGTTATGCAGCGGATTGCAAATCCGTCTACGCCGGTTCGATTCCGACCTCGGCCTCCACCCCATAGAACCCCGCAGGCTAGCGCTTGCGGGGTTTTTCTTTGTGCTTGCGGATTGTCCCAGCCCGATCATTTGGGACAATTTTGGGACACTGAGTTTTCTTGCCTGTCCCGCAGCCCGTCGTCAAAATCCGCAGCATGGCGACTATTGAACAGCGTGCCAATGGCACATGGCGGGCGAAAATCCGCAAGAAAGGTTACCCCTCCCTATCTGCGTCCTTCGATACCAAGGCAGAAGCTCAGCGCTGGTCTGCAGAGATCGAGGGCGACATGTCGCGCAAGCGATTCGTGGATACCCGCGAGGCTGAGTCCACCACAGTAGCGCAAGCGTTCGAACGGTATGAGCGTGAAGTGTCCGCTGCGAAGAAGGGCGCGCGTCAGGAGCATGCGAGAATCAAGACTTGGTCGGCCAGCAAGTATGGTTCGAAGTCACTGGCTGAGCTTAAATCCTCCGACCTGGCCGAATACCGGGATGCCCGGCTGAAGGAGGGTGCGTCGAGCAATACCGTCCGACTGGCGCTGGCCTTGATCAGCCACCTTTATACGGTGGCCATCAAGGATTGGGGCATAGAAGGGCTGAGCAATCCGGTCATGAAGCTACGGATGCCCAAGAACAGCAAAGAGCGCGATCGGCGCCCGAGCGCTGCTGAGTTGAAGGCTGTTTTGAAAGCAGCGGGAGATATCCACGCTGAGATGCCGGCCATCATTGAGATAGCGGTCGAAACGGCTATGCGCCGGGGGGAGCTCCTGACGCTTCGCCGGGAGAATGTGAAGGGCAAGTATGCCGTGCTCGAGGAGACTAAGAACGGCACGCGCCGCTCGGTGCCTCTGTCCACCAGAGCCAGGGCCTTGCTGGATGCGCTGCCTGCGCGCATCGATGGGAATGTGTTCTCGCTGGCCCCGCATTCGGTTAGCCAGTATTTCCTGCGTGCCTGCCGCGACGCCAAGGTCACCGACCTGCACTTTCACGACCTGCGCCATGAGGGCACGTCGCGCCTGTTTGAGAAGGGTCTATCCATCATGGAGGTGGGGAGTATCACCGGGCACAAGACGCTTTCGATGCTCAAGCGCTACACGCATCTATGCCCGGATAACTTGGCCGACAAGCTGGGCTAGCCCACCCTGGACAGCGTGGGCGGCGCCTGGCGTTTGCGGCCAGGCCGCGCCGGGACGTGCTTCCCTTCCTCGCATTCCTTTAGAAAGCGCCGCACGGTGTCGAGCCGCCAGCAGATGCGCGCCCCTTGTTTGAAGTAGGGCGGCAGCCAAGCGGCGCCGGCCTGGCGCGCGCTTCGGATGGAAGATTCGCTACGGCCAAGCAGCTTGGCCAGCTCAGGGATGTGGATGATTTCGGGTTCCATGTTCTTCTCCAGGCCGCCCGGGGCGGCGGTCGGGGTTATTCGGGGGTTGGTAGCAATTTCTGAGCAGCCTCGACCATGCGTCTGCCGTCCGGTAGCAGCATGTGGGGCATGAACACTTCTTCGAAGGTCATCAGCTCGCACTCGACCGCGATGACCTGGGCCTTCACCCAATCGCGCAACAGCGAGCACACCGCGACTTGGGCGACATCGGCAGCTTTTTGCTTGTGCTCGGCCGGCGTTGAGCGCATACGGCTTGTGTGCGGGTGTTCGCGAAGCCATGCCGTGGCATAGCCTCCCCAGTGCCCGGGCAGTTGGACGACGCGACCGCGATGCTCGAACTGCACCAGCGTGATCTGCTCGCGTGCCTTGTGCATGATCCCGTAGTTGTCACATCCGAACTTGCCGAGGATCTTCTGGATTTCTGCGAACGCCTTATCGCCACTGGTGGCGTTTTCATAGGGTAAAGCCATGACATAGCTCCGCCCGCCGGGCGCCGGCAGGCTCAATAGGTGGGGAAGGGGTTAGGTAGTTGGATGCATGATCGCACCAGCAATATGCCGGCGGATGTCTTGGCGCGCTGCCAAGTCGATCAGACCCTTGCGATAAAGCCGATTGCTCCAGCGGTCAACTCGACGGAGGAATCTATTCAGCGATTTACGGCTATGGATGGGAGCGGTATCGACGATAGCTCTTGCGAAAGTGTGCAGCATGGGTTTTGCCTCAATCTTGTTGAGGCACCAGTGTTTTCGAGAATGAGTGTCGGTTTCCCGACAATTTGCGATGTGTTAAGCCTCCACTCTCCGAAACGAAACTGCCCACACCCAGGGGTTGGCGTCCCAGGCGCTGGCGCCGTTGATGGAATCCCACAGGCACTCGAACAACTGCCTGGCTGTGAGCGTTTCATCGCAGTCGGGAATAGACCTTAGGAAGTCAACGCCCTCTGCTTCGGCTTGCTCCTCGCTGATATCCTGCAGGCGCTCGACGCGCACCTCGGTGATCTCCAGCAGGATGCGGCTGGCCCAGCGGGGCATGTGGATGCTGGGACGCGCGCGCCAGATTTTGTGCGGATCGGCAGCAGAGAAGGAGCCATTGCGCAGCCCGTTAGGGTAATGATGGTTCGGCTCGTTCGGCGGCTCGCCATCCACCCGGTAATGGACACGGCGAGAGCCAGACCAATGACCTTCGTCGTCTTCGGGGTAAGTCGATATCCAATCTCCGGCCTGCCAGAAGCTCTCGCGCACCCACAGCCGGTCGCCAGGCTGGCCGTAGGGGCATCGCTGGATCTGCTTCGCGGTTTCCCACCACGAGCCCATTGCGTTGCCGTCCGCAGATTTCGTGTGCGCATGGGGGCTTGGCTGCGGCTTGCACGGGCGCCGCGTCACCGTCTTCCGCCCCTCCAGAATGGCGCGCACCATCGGCGCGCTGAACAGGATCGGTCGTTCCTTCACTTGCATGGTGCGGTACCTCGAGCAATGGCCAGACGCCGGACCGGGCCCAGCGCGCCGTAGTTGTGGATGCGGTTCAGCAGGCCGGCCGCTTCTAGTTCGGCGATGCGTCGCAGCTCTGCCTGGGCCAGGGCCCGGGCTTCGTTCGTGGTGATGGGGATCATGCTGCCTCCGATTGCGGAGCTACCTTCAGATGCACCGTGACCGGGCCATTGCGGATATCGCCGTCGAGAATGCCGTCAACTGCCTTTCGCTCTTTAGCGCTGAGATTCCGCCATTTGCTGATGACGCAGTCGCCCTTGAAGATTGCGCACGGCCCATCATGCGATGAAGGCCCGTAGCTGTAACCGTGGCTCTTCAGCCAGGCTTGGGCTTGGTGGTAGGCAGCGAAGGTCGGGATTCCGGTAAACACTTTTTTGAACATGAGCTGCTCCAGACAGCCCTGGGCCTGCCGGGCTGGCGATGTGGTGTAAGGGGGAGGGGTCAGGAACCGAAAAGGCCGAGCTGCGTCGACTGACGATGACAAGCGGGGTTGAGCCAAAGGCACTCAGTGCGAGTGGTGGTGCCGCGCCCGGCTGAGATGCGGGCGCTTGTGCTGTGTCGCGTCCAGCCTGCCAGGGCCTGGTCGTACAGCTCGCATGGGTAACCGGACAGCACGACCATTCCGTCTAGCTCGAGCAAAGCATTCAGCAGCTCGGCGTGTTGGCCGTCATCCATTTCATGGCGGTAGTAACGGCCGTTCGAGGCGCCGCGGTACCGCGTGTCGTGCACGTAGGGTGGGTCGACGTAGTGCAGCGTTGTCGGGGCATCGTGCGCTCGCATCACCTCGATCGCCGGCCGGTTCTCAATGAGCACGCCAGCGAGGCGTTCCCCCACGGCCGCGATCGAGGCTGGGTATTGGGCCCACAGCGACTGAGCAGTGCCGTAGTCGCGCTTCGTGTCGATACGAAATCCCGTGGCGCCTTTGGTAGCACCTGCGGAACCGAATCCCATTTGAGCCCGGATGATCGTCCGCCGCGCGCGCTCGATCGGGGACTGGGCAGGTTCCCATGCGCGTTCGAATTCCGCCCGGGCATATGGCGTGAGCACCACCGCCTCGAACAGGGCAGCTCGGGCCACCTGATCCTGCAGCACTCGAAACAGGTTCACGATATCGCCATCCAGGTCGTTGTAGACCTCGGCATAGGACCTGGCCTTCTGCATCAGGACGCCGGCGGCGCCGCCGAATGGCTCGACGTAGCAGGTGTGGGCCGGCAGGTGTTGGATGACCCAAGGCGCCAGCCGGAATTTCGAGCCGTGATAACGGATCACCGGCGCTTCAATGTTCATGTGGTGCTCCAGACAGCCGCCCGCCTGCCTGGGCGTGGTGGCGATGGGTGAGGGGTGATGGGTATCTCAGCGTGAGGCACGCCGTTCAGCACGTTTGCGCGCCTCTTCAGCTTCGCTGGCACGTACAGATGCCGCTTCGCCTCGGGCGTGAGCCAT
Organism: Pseudomonas sp. URIL14HWK12:I12; assembly: GCF_003097135.1. Classification (GTDB taxonomy): domain Bacteria; phylum Pseudomonadota; class Gammaproteobacteria; order Pseudomonadales; family Pseudomonadaceae; genus Aquipseudomonas. Next base: position 581,399 of record NZ_QEQL01000001.1, on the reverse strand, counting down.
GAGGCGATTGCCTGGCCGTTGCCGGCGATATGCACGGCGGGCCTGGTCAAGCAGAGCGTTTTTCTCGGCCTGCCACTCCTCAAACTCGGCAGTACCTTCTTCGGGGCGGGGCCATTTGCAGTCAAGCTTGCAGAGCCGATCCGTGTAGAGAATCTCAGACCAAACCCTGTCACGGTAGGCGCTCAGTACCGTGAAATGGTCGGTGCCTTCGCCCCAATAGTCCGGCTCGCCGCCGACGCTTGGCACGTGGTTCACCTTTACATTGCACTCTTTGTTGAAGCGGATCTGGCTTGGTGTCAGCGCTTCGCCCCAGCTAAAAAGTGGGTGCCGGTAGTATTCGTCGTCGATCCAAACGGAGTCGAACACGCGGGTGCCTTCGAAAATCCTCACCAGTCGATGGCTGAGCTTCTTTTCGATCCGGGGCTTCATGCTTTCCTCCATCCACGCTCCATCCTCCTGTGCCTGGAGGGGCGTGGTGGTAAATGGGTGGGGAATGGTGTTTGATTGACACGCCGGCATGGAGCCGGGTGGGAAAGGAGAATCTATGTCCGTCGGCTTTTACTCAAAAGGGCGCTGGAGCAGTGGCTACGAAACGTCAACAGTTACTGTGCAGGAGAGACGTGGAAAGGTCCGTGTAGAGTGGGATTACTACCGTCTTCCTGAAGTGAATGACGAGTTTTTCCGGAAGCATGCTTCTGAAATAACTCAGGAAATTCAGGATCTGATGAACTCGTACCGCGGCCATCGATATGCGGCTTCCGGAACCGGCCTCGTTGGATACGTGGATGGGTTTCCAATCGATATTTCTACCCAGTTAGCGTATGACGTCGCTGAAGTTTTCAAGCGTTTTGCGAATCTCCGAAGTCTCGAATGAGATCCGAGCCTATCCTTGTACCCTGCCGGCGACAGGCAGCTTCAAGCTTTTGCGCCACGTTTTCCGACACTGTGATTTCGTGGCGCGGCGGAGTCAGGAACCGAACCGCCACCGCCGGGCCCAGTGCCTGCAGGTGGTGAATCATCAGCGTCAGCGCCTCGCCCTGTTCCTCGAGCTCTGCCCAGGCCATCAGGTCGGCCAGGGCCTGCTTGGTGCCAGGGCGAACCCTCAGCCGTAATTCCTCCTCCTGCGCCGCCTGGCGCTTCCCTGCGGCCTTTGCCGACCTCTCGGCCTGTGTCATGGCCATAGCCTTGATCCTTTGTGTTTGGCGCGTAGCGCAGCCTCAACGCCGCCGCTACTCGCGGGTCTTTTTGCTGTTCCGAATAGATCAGTGCAAGTCGATGCTTTTCAGTTCGCCACGCCTGGTGTGCCAGCTCGGGGGTTTCAAAATTTCCAAGCCAGGTGTGCTTGCTGGTGAATGGGTTCTTGCACTGCGCCGTAAATTTGCGGCTGTCCTTTCGCTTGCTGACGCCAATGGGCAAAGCGTTTGTCCGCGACTTGCCCCTGCTCAAGAACTGGTTCAGATCATGTGAGATGAAGACGCATCGATCCGGGCCATAAAGCTGGTTACCTGGCTGCAGAAGATCCTTGTCCAAGTCGTTGCCAGCATAGTCCTGCGTCAACATCCAATTTTTGAAATTGGAGAATAGGAACCACTCCTGAGCAACGGAGCAGCCACGGTAAGCTGGGTACATCTCATGGAATGCTTCGCTGTAGCATCGACGGATCATACCCAGCCATGCTTCGTAAATGGGGCAGCGTGATGCGACTCTCTCCCCCGAGGGATTGATCGTGTAGATGTTCGGTCTGTGCTTAACGTCGTTTATGCCAACGCCGTAGAATGCAGAATTGCTGTTTGCCACTCTGTGCCTCCGGTTCTATGCCCATTCCTTGGAAGGTCAGGCCGCTAGGCGGCAAGTGGATCTGTATCTGGCGCAGGCGCTGCTGCGCGCGCTGTTTGGGTTTCACGCAGTCTTTCCACGCTTCTTGAAGGGGATCGCAAATTCCCGAGCCAAGCGCTCAGCGCGTGTGCGGCCAATTCCGGAATGGTTGGCCGCGTGGTTGAAGCTAGCGCCCAGGTCTGAATAGGCCCTGAGCCGGGCAGCGTCCCGAGCATCTTCCTGAATGCTCGCGTAGCGCTGCTGGTTCGCCTTGCGCGCATCCTCCTTCCCTGACTTGAAGCTGATCCGGTGGCGCTCGGCGATACCACGCACTGTGGTGCGAGTCAGGCCCATCTCCAGGCACACCGCACGGACGGCCATCGTCTTGGCCAGCTCCCGCACTCGCGCTGCCAGGGCCAACTCGTCTGCCTGCACCTGCATCGCCTTCACCGCGCGCGCTTTGGTTTGGGCCTTGGTCGCGGTGTAGGGGCAAAAGGCCGTAGTGCTCGGCGCCCTATCAACCACCTCAATGCGCCTGCCCCTGGCGTGAAAGTCTTGCTCCAGCTTGGCCAGCCAGGCGCGATCGGCATCCTTCTCTCGGATAGTGCTGAGCTCGTTGCTGATCATGCTGCAGCTCCCATCACGCGATCCATGCGGTCGTCCAGGATCTCGTAGAACGTCTTCACCCGCTCGACCAACTTGCGGATCATCGCCTCATCGCGGTACACCCGCTTCACGAACAGGGGCAGGCCTGGCCAGTAGCTGATGAAGTCGATCCACTCGCGCTCTGATACCCAAAGACCGCCCTGGCACTGGGCGACGTGTTCCTTAGGAACCTCGCCGGCCAGCAGCACGCCTACCTGGAACTTGGGCAGCTTGGTCTTGATCTCGATCAGGCCATCGGCAGCGACCAGAGCGTCAGGGGAGTAGCCAATGCCATGGTTCAGGATGATGCCAACGGAATCTGTGCCGATGCCCTCGCGCGCCTCATATAGGCCCTTGGCTACGCCTTCCAGCTCATGGCCGCGCGTTGTCGCCTTGGTCTGGAAAGGAATTTCTGCCGCTTCCTCGGTGATGCGCTCGCCGATGAGCTGGTCCATGTAAGTGAAGGCGGCGACGCCGAAGCCGGCCTCGCCCTTGCCGCTGACCAGCAGGCAATCCAGTTCGGAGCAGGTGATGATGCCCAAGCGCAGCTTCAGCCACTCAGGCGTGCCCTGCTGGATATCAGTGATGATCTGCATCTTGACCCCCTTGTGTGGCTACCTCGTTCTGTTTCGCAGACTTCCCGAGCATCCCCAGTACCTGGTCGAAGGCGGCTTTCTGAACCTCAGCCGGCGTACCGTGCATGTTGGCGAACGCTGTCTTCGCGCGGTCGCTGCACTTATCGAGCAGGCCCTGGAGCTGCCGCGCCTGGGCGGCAGTGACCGTGGCTACTGGCACAGCTGCATGCCCGTCATCGTCCTCGCCGCGCGTGGTCAGGTTGAGCAGGGCGCTCATGACATAGCGCTTGCCGTAGCTGGTCGACGAGCCGACTGCCTGGACGGCGTTCTTGGTACCGCTGGTGTCCAGGGGTAGAAGCATTGTGGTGCTTTCACGGTGGCCCGCTCGATGCATCAGGATGCCGGTAACGCTCAGGCCTGCTGCGACGTTCTCGACCTTGAAGGTGATTGCAAACCCGTGCTCCTGCATGATTGGCTTGATCACATCGTTGATGTCTTCGAAGGTCGCATATTCGCTGCGCTTCTGGCCGTTCACCACAATGGCACCACGTTCGGCGATGCTTGGAATATCGCTCTGCATTGCAGCCATGGCCGCATTGAACTCAGCCTCCGCGTCGCGGGCCTGCATGCGCTCGTGCATCGCCATCAGGCGCTCGAGCTTGTCGATATCGCAGCTTGGATCGGCGGCTGCCCGGCTGATGACAGCCATGATGCTGTTGTCTTGCGGCAATACAGCCACGGTGCCCCGGCGCTGTTCCGGCGGCATAATGATTTCACCCATGGGGCACCTCAGTATTTAATTTCGATGTTGGGGATCTTGCGTTGGGCGATCAGGGTGACCGCTTGCTTTGCGCAGGCTTCCGGCATGCCACCGGCAATGAAGGCATCCAGCGCCGCTCGGTTGATGCTGCGGCGATGAGCCGCATCGGCCTCTCGGGCTTCCTGTGCGCGGAGGATGGCGTCGGCTGCCTCTTGCTGGCGGCGTTGCTCGGCCATCCTTGCTTGCTCGGCGGCTTCCTCAGCGCGGCGGTTTGCGTTCTGGCGCTCCTGCTCGGCACGCTGCTCGGCGGCAACGCGGTTTGCCTCAGCCTGAGCGGCGGAGCGTTCGGCTTGCTCGGCCTGCAGCTTCAGTTCCAGCTCCCGGCGTTCCGCAGCTTCCCGTGCCTCACGTTCGCGGCGCTCTCCGGCCTCACGTTCGGCCTGGGCCTTCTGCTCGGCCTCGCGCTGCGCCCGCTCCGTTGCTTCCCGAGCGATACGCTCCTCGCGCTCCCGCTGCTCACGTGCTTCTTCCTCAGCACGCAGCCGGGCCAGTTCAGCCTGCTCTGCTTCGTACTGCTCACGCTTCGCCAGACCGGCGCGCAGAGTCGTCAACATCTTGTCCTTCACGCTGCCTGCTTCGGCTTCGAATTCGTCCCAATGCTTCCCGAGCTCTACGCTTTCCGCTTCGGCGATCCGCTCCCTGATATCGGCTGAGTTGAGCTCTGCCAGGCTGTCGTCCAGGTTCTTCAGCCGGTCGAGGCGGTCGGTGTGCCCGTCGATCCGCGCATCCTCGGCCTTCTGCCACTCGGTGAGCGGGCGGCGAACTTCCTCCTGCCAGGCATCCAGCGTGTCGCGAACCCGTTTGCGCTCGGCGTCGATCAGCTTTGGGATTTCCTTCAGCTCGGCCACCAGCTCTTTGCCCCGGTTGTCCAGCGCGGTCTTGGAGCGCGCCACCTGGTAGGCAATGGATGCGATGGCATCACGGCCTTTACGAGTGGACACGTCGGGCACGAAAGCGTCGATCTTGTCCCGGACCACCTTCAGGTAGGGGTCCAGGCCGTTCGGGGCCTGGAACACCTGCAGGGCGCTTTCCTTCGGCGGTACGACCGCCAGCTCAGTTTGTGCGGACATAGCGAATCCTCGACGCTCCGTGTCGGGCGCCTCATTCAAAGTTTGGGATTACTGGGGTTGCAGCGGGGAGGGCGCTGGGTAGCGCAGGAGCCAGATGCCGGGGGCTACCCAGCCATAGCGGGATGGCTGGCCCTCAAAGCCAAGGCGCTGAGCCAGGCGCTGTGCTGCTTCCTTGGTCTTGCCGGCGAACTCGACTTCTTCGAGCTGCTCATCAGCGAGCGTTTTCACTGGGCTGGTGGTCATGCCGCAACTCCTTGGCGCATTGCGTTCAAGCGCCGGGTGTAGTGGTCGTAATGCCACTCATCCACGTCGCCTTGGGCGTAGGCCATTTCGATACAGGCCTCGGCCCAGCCGTGGACGTAGGCCGGGAGAATTGGGGTAACGCAGTCCGCAAGAGCCTTTTCGATCATGCGGCGTGCGGTGTCGGTACGCCGTCTCATGCTGCTAGCTCTTGCGGCTGCTCGCGGTACTGTCGCCAGATTTCGGCCTCAATTTTCTCCTCATAGAGAAGGCCGACCGCTTCCAGGTACTCAGTGGAAAGGTTGGTGAACTTGCCGTCGAGCGAGCAGCGGCGACCGCTGACCACCTGGAACTCAAGCTCCTGCGAGCCGTGGAAATCCCAGTCGCTACCCCAAGTGGATGGGCGCGGGTCTAGGTCGATAATCTCCGCCTCGCAGCGAATATCGAACTCGTCGAGAATCACTTCGTAGATCATGGAGCGCCTCCGTGTGCGCTGAGAGACCGCATTGGCCAGACGCCAGGCGCGGGCGACCAAACCCAGCGTGAATAGCTGGCCTGGCGCCTGCCGATGCGGTCGAAAAGGGAAGGGGTGATGCAGATGGCCGGTGCTGATCTCCGGCATTGGCGGCAGTTGCCGAATTCCGCCTGGTCCTTAGCGCATCAGCCTGCGCATTCATCTGCATCGGGGTGTGATCTGGCCAGGATTCGAACCCGAAAGACTTACGCTGAATCCAGCGGCGCCGCTTTCATCAACTGCACCAGCCTTGTGTGGCGGCCCTGTACCAAACGAGCCAAACACCAGATCACACCCCGATGCAGCCTGGCCGGAGCCAGGTATCGGGCAGTTAACGTCAGGCTGACGTGGCGCTGGTTGTTCAGTGATGCAGCGCGCCCCGGCCAAAGGGCTTGAAGCAGCAGGCGCAGACTGCAACGCCGGTTTCCTGCTCGATCTCGATAGATCGAGCGGCTCTGCGGGCTGCGTTGCCAGAAACACCCGCGCGCTCGGCTTCTTCGGCTACTTTCAGCCATTGGGCGATTGCAGGGTGAGGGGTAGTGCGACCCTCAAGATCGATTTCGATCTGCATCGTCTTGTCCTCCAGGGCTGTTAATTTCCCGTCTGGCCCTGTTGCCAAGGCCAGCCAGTGAAATCGTTTGTCTAGCTGCACGTCCGCCGGAGTCCTCTCTCTGCCCGCTGCCGCAACTGGCGTCGCATCGGGTGGCTGTGCAGCTTCGCGTGCTTACATGTGGAAGCACGGCAGGTTCCAGAGCCTGCATGGGGATCGAAGCTTGTTACTCGCGCTGTGCCGTTTCCGGGATCGATCCGCGAGGGTTCTAGGTTGTGAAAGAGCGGGGCCTTTTGAGGGCCGGCCGTGGTATTGCTGCGGCATGGGCAAAATATGCACCAGTGCAATTTAAGTGTCAATGCACCAGTGCATATATTTTTGCGCGTGAAGCGCTTGTCGTGAAGCTGGCCATTTGTATACTGTCTATCCATACAGTATTAGCGTGGAAGGAGCGCGAGATGGCAGAGGAGCAAAAGGCCGGGGTGTTGAGTCCAGCGGAGCGGCTCAGCATTCGGGTATCGAATATGGTGGGGCACCCTGCTTCACAGGCTCGGCGTATGGTGGTGATCCACCAGCTTCACGACGACCCGGACGACGTATGGCAGGCAATGCTAGAGGGGATAGGGGAGGTGGATGGCCTAGGGCTAACGCACAATGACGACGGAACGGTTACGCTCGAATGGGAGCCCCCGGAAGATGAGCAAGTGCCGGATTGGTCGGACCTGAGCCCGTCTGAGGACGGCTATAAAATCGAGCGGGTCGGTTGACCTGGCGGAAAGAAGCCCGCAAATGGCGGGCTCTTGGGATGGCTAGGTTCTCACTGGGTGAGCATGGATCTGATTGATTGCCCATCCTTCACTGTTATCCGATTAGTTAGCCATCCACCTTGAGGGGTAAGTCCATACTGGGTTGGGGCCTGCCAGGTTACTCGGGAGGTCAGGTAGTACTGCCCAGGCGGAACGTCGGTAAATCGAAAATTCCCGTTGCCGTCTGCTTGAGTGCGGATGACATAGGCTTCCTGGCGCGGGTCGCCTGGCTGTAGAGGCTGCCGAAGCTCATAGGTGTAGCGATACCATTGCTGTGAATAGCTGGTCATCGGATTGAGGGTAACCTCAGAACCAGCACCATATTTCACGTCGCCCCCGATGGTTCGCATGAAGACCTGTCCCTCGACAATGCCTGTGCCTGCCTTCGGTAGCGACTGGTACTCAGCAACTGGGAACGCAATCCGCGGTTGAGGTGGGGGAGGGCTCACGCAGCCACCCAGTACAGCGACAGCGAACACACCCGCTGTCAGGGCAAATCGCTTCATCTTCTACCTCCGTGTTGTTTATCCACCATTCTACCATCCCGGATCCCAGCCATCCGGCAGGCAAAAGAAAACCCGCCGGGGCGGGTTCTCAAAAAGCCATAGAACAAGGTCATATAGCCAATGCGGCTAAATCTTGGGGTCAAGCCGATATTGCAGCGGGGGAGGTCCAATATCTGCCAAACACTTCACCGAAAGACCGACTGATTTAGCTTTCTTCATCAACCCCTTGTCATGCGTCCAGATTTCGGACACGCCAGCAGCTACCGCAATCGCGAGAATTTGGCGGTCTACACGAAGCTTGGCTTTCGTCGCGTCAGGATCCATTTCCTTTTGTTCAGCATCCGACACAAGCATTGCGCACTCAATCGCGGCGAGCTGATCGAAAGGTGCTACCTCGATGGATTTCACCGAATTGATAACGTCAATGTGACTTTGAAAAGATTGTCTTGCTACTCCGAAAAGATATTCGGACAGTACGGGCGCGGGAAGCACAACCAAGCCCCCAACTGTGTCTACATGCTCAACCAGAGCAGCCGCCCTTTCAAAAAGGCGGTCTACTACCTCGCCAGTTTCAGGATGGTGAAGGTCAGTAGAGCTCTCATTTTGCATGATCTGCACGAGAACATTGGTGTCAATTACGATTTTCACCCTAGCCCCTAGATTCCAAAATTTCCGAATGGGGGCTAGGCAAGTCATCCCATTTGACGCCCCCGGCTGCTTTAAGCTTGGCTATTGCAGCCTTAAATCCAACATCTTCAAGTTTTTGGTGCGATGAGATAACCAGTTTCAGAAGCCTCCAGCTTCCGTCAGGTCGACGCTCCCATTCGCCATCCCCAGACAGACGAACCGGCTTGAACAGCAGCTGCGCCAACCGCTCGGCAATCTGCATATTCGTCTCGCAATGCAGAGTTTCGCCGTCTGCCCCTTCCAAGCGAACGGGAACAGTCGAGTCCTTGCCGCCCACGCTGTACAAGCGTCCTTGGACCGTCGAGCTTTTCACGATCCGCAACGGGGGCTCAGCCAATTTCCCCTTGGGGAACTGAATAATTTGGGCGCCATCCGCTTTCAGGTATCCATCCACTCGATCATCAAGCATTAGGTCGGAGAGCTTTTTGTAAGATCGGGTCGGGCGTTTTGCACCAACTCCGCCAGCCACTTCCCTTACTTGATTAAGCACCACCGGGTAGCTGGCATCCTCTACGCGGCAGACGAGCTTGGCCGAACCCTCCTGAACGGAGTCAAAGTGAACAGCAGCCTCCGAGCCGTAGAATGACGAAAGCTCGCGCAAGTATTCCGCCAAGCGCTTCATTGACAGCTTGTCAGGGGTGGTTCCGTCGAGGTAGAGCGTTAAATCTTTCATGGCTAGAGTATAGATACACGTCCTTGATTGGGGTATGCCGTCCTGTCCGGAACCCGTTAGAAGCTAAGCCCCTACATTTTTTCAGATTGCCCAAGGTCCGTGCCTTGCCGCACATCTGGTCTTGCCTGTCACCAGCACCAAGTACCAGAAAACCTTCCCGATGATGACGAGCTGCTGCTCATCAGACCTTATGCCCATTCCACACATACAGCACACGCGCCAGGATGTGGGTGTCGTCCACGCGGATATCCTCAGGCTCATGGTGCTTGTTGTCTGAAATCATCCTGAACCGATCCTTGCCTTTCTTCTGAAGCCGCTTCACGTACAGCATCTCATCATGGGAGAACAGATAGATTCCGTCCCCAGTGAACTCGCGGATCGTGATATCGACCAACAGCGGGTCACGGTCCCTGATGGTGGGGGTCATTGACTCGCCCCAGCCTGTGATGACCTTCAGGTGATAGTGCTGTTCGAATGTAATGCCCATTTCGCGAAGGTGTTTCGGGCTGACCCGTACGTCCTGGAGCATTTCCGGGTAGTCGTGCGGTATCTGCCCGGCGCCCATAGCAGCACGGACGTCGTAATGCGCGATCCGTACTTCATCGCCCATTTGACCCGGCCGTGAAAAATCGACGGTAATGACATTGTTCGCGCGCTCAATGTCAGCAGTCACCGCTGCCGCCTCAGCAATTTTGTTGCGCGCATCGTCTGTAAGACCCCGGCCGTGCTCGGCCAGCATTTTCATTACCACATCTGCGGCTGAAGGCGCGGATGGTTGCGGAACCGAGACGGCGGGAGCTTTGGGCAGGGGCTCATAGCCCCGCAACTGGTCTGTGGTGATGCCAAAGAAATCAGCGATCGGGCGTACCTGTTTATCGGCGGGCTGCTTGATCCCTTTCGGCCCCGTCGGTTTCAGGATGCGCGAAATGGTGGGTTGCCCCACGCCTGTTTTGCGAGCCAGATCCGCCTGGGTGATGCCCTGATCCGCCATCAGCGACTCAAGCACCTTATCAATAGATTTATGCATATGTGCAATGTTGTCCGGGCCTGGTGCATAGCTCAATAGGGCGGTGCATTGACAGCTATGCACCAGTGCAAGAGAATGTGCATATTCTCAAAGGAGCAGGCCATGGCCACTACCAATCTTCCCCAAAAGCTGGATGACCTGCTTGGCTCTGGCCTGACCTACAAGGCCGTCGCCGAGCGCGCCAAATGCGACATCTCGACGATCTTCCGAATTCGCTCTGGGCAGATAACCAATCCGAGCTACATCGCCGGGAAGGCTATCGACGAGATGCACGATGAACTGAAAACCGCCGGTAAGCGCGCCAAGCGCAAGAACGCCGCCTAACTGAATCCCCCGATAAGGAGCATCGCTCACATGTACGCCAACCCCAAACACCTCCACGACCGAGAGATCAAGGTCCGCCTGGACGAAGACACATTCGACCTAATCCAGGCGCTGGCAAAGTTCCACCGCACTCAGCGTGCTGTGCTGTGCCGGGAGCTGCTGGAAGCGCAACTGGCTGCATTGGCCGCAGAGGATAGCGCCGAACACAACGCGGCCTGAAGGCCCGGAGGAGGCCCCATGCCTATCGAAAAGGTAGCGCTGGGCCAGCGACTGATGGATCAGCTGGAGCGGGAAGCAGAGCGACGGGGCATCACCCCTGAAGAGCTCGCCGCCGAGTTGATGCGAAAGGACCTGGCAGAGCGCACCAAGCCCCGAACGTCTCGGGGCCCAGTAACAGCGTTTCGCCGCAAGGCCTGAATAGGCCCTGATAAGCCCGAATCGCGGGCACAAAAAAACCGCCTGGCCGGGCGGTTCATTCGTTGACGCAATGTGTGGAAGTAATCATGACAAACATCGTCCCAATTGACAAGTCCAGGGGGTTTACCCGAATGGACAACCAGCTTATGGATGGCCTCATGGCCATCGAGCTCTCGGCGCGAGAGATGAAGATTGTGCTGTACGTGGCCAAAGCCACTTTGAATTTCGGCGCGGGTGCGCAGCGCATCCCTGCCACTGATATCGCCAAGGCAACCCACATTCACCCCGACACCGTGTCGAAGGCAATCTCAGGGCTGCTTCGTCGCCGCGTGCTATTCCGTGAAGGCGGTGCGCGAGGTGATATTGGCTTGTGCGACCCGAAAGAGTGGGTTTTCGTTGTAGAGCCGAAACAGACCAAACCGTCTGATCCGGCTGAGGTGGTCCGAATCGGCTCTGCTGCGAAACAGACCAAAACAGCTGACTGCCTTCTTTATTCTAAGAAAGAAACCCAAGTAACTCTTCCTTCGGAAGAGATTACTTCCCCCCTTGCCGAAGATGAGCCGGCCAAGCCTCAGCGGAAAGCCCCGTTTGGCCTGAAGCAGCTCCAGGCAGACAACCCCCATGGTCTGACCGACACGCTGCTCAAAGACTGGCTGGCGCTGCGGAAGGAGAAGCGTGCTGCGGTGACGGCCACCGTCTGGGCTTCGCTGAATGCCGAGCTGGTCAAGTGCCAAGAGCAAGGCATAGCTCCTGACGTCGCTTTGACTGAAGCGCTATCCGCTGGCTGGCAGGGATTCAAGGTCGCTTGGATCGCCAAGCGCCTCGCGGAGCAGGCCCAGGCTGCCCCCAGTACCGCCAACAGCCGCCACCACGGCTTTGCGGACCGCAGCTACACCGCGGGCCTCACTCCGAAGGGGGATGGCACTTATGCGTTCTGAGAAGGTGATTGCCATGGGCGATGTGAAAGCCGCCGCGGGTTACCGCATCCAGCCGGCTACCTGTGAAACCCACGGGGATTTCGAGCAACGGGTAACCATGATGTTCGGCAAGGAATTCTCTGGTGCCTGCCCGCAGTGTGCGGCCGCCGAGAAAGCCAAAGGCGAGGCAAGGGAGCAGGCCGCCAAGGCTCGGGGGGAGCGCGAGGCAATGGAGCGCAAGTTGGGAGAGGCGTTGATCCCCAAGCGATTTGCGGACAAGACGTTGGCCAGCTACCGCGCCACCACCAAGCCCCAGGCGTTCGCACACCAAGCCTGCATTCGGTACGTGGCTGCCTTCGACGAGATCGAGCGCACCGGCCGCTGTCTGCTGCTGCTGGGTAAGCCTGGCACTGGGAAAACCCACCTGGGCGCTGGAATCGCCAATGAGCTGATGCACACCACCTCGAAGACCGCCGTCTACCGCACCTTCGGCTCCGTGCTCCAGGCTATCCGCTCGAGCTACGGTCAGGGTGCGGAGCAGACCGAGGTCGACATTCTGCGGAGCCTGATCAGCCCCGACCTGTTGGTGCTGGATGAACTGGGCGTGAGTAAGGAGCAGCCCAGCGACTTCGAGATGACCACCCTGTTCGCGATCATCAACGGTCGGTACGAGCAGATGCGTCCCACCGTGGTGATTTCCAATCTGGGCGCCAGCGACCTACCGAAGGCGATCGGCGACCGCTGCATGGATCGTCTGCGCGAGAACGGCGGCTTCGTGGTCCCGTTCGAGTGGGAAAGCCAGCGCGGCAAGGAGGGTGTGTGATGCCGCTTACCACCAGACAGATCGTCGCTATGCGCAATATTTCGCAGGCGTTGAAAACCTTTTACAAAGACTGCGACTGCCTCACCACGGATTTCATATCGCCCGCTTGGATCGCGGTTATCGACGACAGGACTGCGCTCATTTGCGAGTCATGCGACGGTGAAGGGCGGGTGGGCTGGCTTACACCTGACGGCTTCGACGATGGCAAGTGCCATGCGTGTGGCGGTAGCGGGCTGAAACCGGAGGTGCGCGATGCGTGAAGACCTTCGCGAGGAATTCGAAGCCGCCTATGCCCAGCACGCTGGCATCGATGTGCTTCAGGTGAGGTTCGAGCGCGCCGCCACGGGCGGGTACCGCGACTCGGCCATCCGTGCCGCTTGGCTGTGGTTCGTGAAGGGCGATGAGCGCCGGAGGGCTGCGTGATGGCCGAGAAGATCCGCCTGACCCAGATCAACGACCTGGCCGCGCTGCAAGCCGCCATCCGCAAGAAGGGCTTCCCCTGCAACGTATCGATCACCGGCGCCGGCCGCAGCCTTCCGCAAAATGCCCTGTTCCACAAGTGGTGCGAGGAGATCGCTCAGTTCTTCGTGCGCATGGGCAAGGTGACGTTCGCCACCGGCGCCGCAATGAATGCCGAGCATGTGAAGCGCAACCTGAAGCAGACCTTCCTGGGCGAGGAGTTGATCCGCGACATCAACCTGCGCACCGGTGAGGTGACCGAGCGCTACGAGCTGAAGCACACCAGCGAGCTCGACCGCGGCGAGATGCACGCCTTCATGACCTGCGTGGACATGTGGGCCAACGAACACGGCATCTACCTGCCGCACCCCGAGGACAGCGAGTACATGAAGATGCGGATCGAGTTCGGGGAGGCGGCGTGAAGCGAACCCCCATCCAGCGGAGGGCCAGCAGCATCAAGCCCCGCACCCCCAAGCTCAAGGCCTGCGCCCACTGTGGCACCCAGTTCCAGCAGGCACGCATGGGCCAGAAGGTGTGCTTTGCCATGGCCTGCATGCTCGCCAGTGCCAAGCTGCCTGAGAACCAGGCCAGGGCCCGGAAGGCCATTGACCAGTTCGAGCGCACCGAACTGCGCGCAGCCCGGGAGCGGATCAAGACCAAGGGCGACTACACCCGCGAGGCCCAGGCCGCCTTCAACGCCTGGGTGCGCCTGCGGGACGCAGATCAGCCGTGCATCAGCTGCGGCCGGCATCACCAGGGGCAGTACCACGCCGGGCACTACCGCACCACGGCTGCCGCGCCGGAGCTGCGTTTCGAGCCGCTCAATGTCCACAAGCAGTGCGCACCCTGCAACAACCACAAATCCGGCGACATCGTGAATTACCGCATCCACCTGGTGAAGCGCATCGGCGCCGACCGGGTGGAATGGATCGAAGGGCCTCATGAGCCCCGGCGCTACACCATCGAAGAACTGAAGGCCATCAAGGCGCATTACCGGGCACTGGCCCGTGACCTTAAGGGGGCAGCATGATTTACACCAGCGTATTGGCCGCGGTAGTTTCCGCCCTAGCGGCCGAGGCGATCGACAACACCAGCAAGCAGGCCTGGCAGAAGCTGTACAGCCCTCACAACGAAGGCAAGGTAGATATCAGCGCGCTGGGCGGAAGGCGGTCGGGAGATCTGTCGCGCGCCGATGCCGACTGCTGGGTGCACGCGCGGCTGCACAGCCAGCTCATTCCTCGGCACTGGGATGTGTTGATGGCCAAGTACACCACGCATAAAGGCCGAAAGGTCGAATCCATTGGCCGGCTAGTGCCGCTGATCGCGAGCGCGGCGCCGCGTCTGTTTCGCTACAAGGCGGTTACTGCCTGGGCGATTCCACCGCTCAAAGGCAACAAGGACGGCAAGCGTTCCACCGATATGATCGTGCTGCCGGCGGAGTTCTATGACATCAACACCTGGGATGCCCAGGGCCTGAACAGGACCACCTACTGGCGCTGGAAAAAGGCCATTGAGGAGGTGCTGGAAGAGATGGTGGACGAGGCGCTCAAGGCCTCTGAACATATTCTGATGGCTGAGGGCGTTTTGATAGCAGAAGTTGCTTGACACCGGTGCAACAAAGCAACATTATTTCCTCATCCTGTCATTCCTGCGCACGTTGAGGAATGACCGCATGAAGCCCGGCCACTGAGTCGGGCTTTTGCGTTTCTGGCGTTCGCTCCTTCGCCTTGCCCGCAAGGGCCTTTTATTCGGTCCATGAGGGCCTCAATAGTCTCCTCGACTCTGGAGCACCACAGCCCACGGTATCCGCCATGCCTGACATTCCAAACTGGGTATGGGTGGGGCTGGGGTGGAGCCAGTATGGCTGGCTTGGTGTGGTGGGCGGGGTCGCCAGCTACTTCTACAGCAAGTCCACCGAGCCACGCTTCGATGTCCGCATGTTCGTTTCCAAGCTGGTCCTGGCCTTCTTCGTGGGAAAAGTCTCTAGCGAGTTCATCCCCAGCACAGACACCTACAAGTCCGGCTACATCATGCTGCTGGGCTTTTTCGCATATCCGGTCCTGGCAGTACTTGAGGTAAAGGTGAAGGGCTGGGTTGAGAATTATAACCCTCGAGGTCCGCCCTGATGGCCATTGTCTCGATACTGGCGCTGATTGCATTCCTGGCTGTATTCGTGAACGGCATACGCTTCGCGTTGATGACCACGCATCGGCGCCAGGCAGATAACTGTGAGGTTGGCTTCATCATGGCCGGCGCGCTGGGCTATGTAATGGCCTTCGTCAGCATATGGCTCTGCGAGCCCTGGAAGCTGACCGCCAACAGCCCGGCCAGCACCATGTTGGTGGGCTTCACCATCTTCAACGCCGCGTACTTCTTCCGGCGTATTGGAGCGTTGATCGATGGACGCGAGCGGCGCAAGACAGAACGGCGTGCCGAGGATGAGTCGGCCGATCGCCGCGTTCGGAGATCTTCTCCATGAACCGAGCCAAATTGCTAGCTCGCTGGGCTGTGGGTGGTGCGGTGATATTCCTAGTCGGCAATGGCCTGGGGTACATTGGCCGAACCTACGAATGCCGCAGTGATCGTGTCCGAATCTACGTTGCCGCCCCCGGCTATGAGGCCAAGGGCGAGGAGATTCCCTCCAAGCTCTACGGCCTTGATGTCACCAGGTGCACGCTGCCTGAGCAGTGGGGCGGCTATAGAGAACCGCTTGAAGGGTATCCATAGCGTTAGTCCGGTGACGAATACTTCTCGCAATAGGCGATTGCCTCTTGCTCATCATCATAGCCTTCGTGTTGCTCGCCAGTTTCGGCATCGTAAACCATGTACCACTCCGCAGCGGCTGGGGTAGGTTGGATTTTCTCGCCGAATCGGGCGGCCTGGATAATAACTTTCGGAACTTTCCGAACTTCTAAAATTCGTCGCATAACCAATCCTTTTAAGTTTGAGTCCTCACGCACATTACTACTGAGCGTTCATTAAAATACAACGGCGCCATCCGCTGATTGATGATCAAGCTCTCGACAGGAAGGCAGTCGACTGCGCTTTCCGGCCTTGGACGCGTTGTGGCCAGTGCCTGTCGGGCGCCCCACTACTGGATTTGGTTCCCATGATGGATAGGCCAATACCGCCTGCCTCGCTGCTCGAACTGAGCGAACTGACCATGTCAGGCATTCGGCTCGAGCCTTGCCCAATGGTTTGGGACTGGATACAGGCCACGATCCTCAGCGCCGAGGGTGACTTGCACAACCCTGAGCATGCCCACCTGATCGATGCACCTGTGCGCGTGCTTTGGGCATCCTCCTGTTTCGAGAAGGCCGGCCGTACTGTGCTGGGCCAGGCCGAATCGGTCATGTTCCGCGCCGGGGGCTGGCAGAAGGCTCGGCAGGAGCAACAGATGCGGGATTGGTTCGGCGAAGTGCCGGACTTCCTCATCACTCTGGCCGCCGACTACTGTGCCCAGTGCACCGACGCCGAGTTCTGCGCCCTGGTCGAGCATGAGCTGTACCACATCGCTCAGAAGCTCGATCAGTACGGCGCGCCCAAATTCAAGCAGGACGGCACACCCAGCCTTACCCTTCGCGGCCATGACGTGGAGGAGTTTGTGGGTGTGGTACGGCGCTACGGTGCCAGTGAAGACGTACAGCAGCTCATCGACGCTGCAAGTAACCCGCCCGAAGTGGCGAAGATCAACATCGCGAGGGCCTGCGGAACCTGTCTGCTCAAGTCTGCCTGAACCCCTGACGTACCCGAGACGGATTTGAGCCTATGGCGACCCTGAGCAACGAGGTGAAAGCCTTCATCGTTCAGGCCTTGGCTTGCTTCGATACGCCGTCTCAGGTGGCTGCTGCCGTCCGGGATGAGTTCGGCATCGAGGTGACGCGGCAGAAGTGCGAGGCCCACGACCCTACCAAGCGCGCCGGGCGAGACTTGGCCAAGCGCTGGGTGGTGCTGTTCAACGACACCCGCGAGCGTTTCCGCACCGAAACAGCAGAGATCCCGATTGCCAACCGTGCGTATCGACTGCGTGCGCTGGGACGATTCGTCGAGAAGGCCGAGGGCATGCGCAATATTGCGTTGGCCATGCAGGCGCTCGAACAGGCAGCCAAGGAATGCGGCGATGCATTCGTGAATCACCGGCCTAAGCCCGAGGCGAATCCCAGCGACGTAGCTCCTACCAGGGTGCAGGTCGACGTGGTGGACGCGAGGAAGCCCGATGCCGACGCTTAACGTCCCCCAGGCCAACTTCCTGCGGCTTGAGCACAAGTTCCGAGGCTTCGTCGCTGGGTTTGGCTCTGGCAAGACCTGGGTAGGCTGCGCGGCGCTGTGTAAGCACGTCTGGGAGTGGCCCAGGATCAACGCAGGCTATTTCGCGCCAACCTATCCGCAGATCCGCGACATCTTCTTTCCGACCATCGATGAGGTGGCTTTCGACTGGGGCCTGAAGGTCCGCACCAAGGAGAGCGACAAGGAGGTCGAGTTCTACAGCGGCGGCCAGTACCGCAGCACGATCATCTGCCGCTCGATGGAGAAGCCCCAGACCATCGTGGGCTTCAAGATCGGTCACGCCCTAGTCGATGAGCTCGACGTGCTGGCCGCGCCCAAGGCTCAGCAGGCCTGGCGCAAGATCATCGCCCGGATGCGCTACAACGTGCCGGGCCTGAAGAACGGTGTGGACGTGACGACCACCCCCGAGGGGTTCAAGTTCGTCTACCAGCAGTTTGTGAAGCAGCTGCGCGAGAAGCCAGCCCTGCGTGCCATGTACGGCCTGGTGCAGGCCAGCACGTTCGACAACGAGCTGAACCTACCGCCCGATTACATTCCTTCGCTGAAGGAGTCGTATCCCGAGCAGTTGATCATGGCCTATCTCAATGGCCAGTTCGTGAACCTGACCGCCGGCACGATCTACACCGCCTACGACCGGAAGCTCAACGGCAGTAAGGAAACCATTCAGCCTGCCGAGCCGCTGTTCATAGGCATGGACTTCAACGTCGGGAAGATGTCGGCCATCGTCCATGTGAAGCGTCTGGGTGCGCCGCATGCGGTCGACGAGATCATCAACGGCTACGACACGCCCGACATGATCCGCCAGATCAAAGAGCGATACTGGCTGTACACCGGCACCGAATACCGCAACACCCGGCAAATTCGCATCTACCCGGACGCCAGCGGCGATTCGCGCAAGTCCGTGCGCGCCAGCGACACCGATATCTCCCTGCTCAAGCAGGCCGGCTTCATGGTGGTGGCTCCAGCAGCTAACCCCCCGGTCAAGGACCGCATCAACTCGATGAACGCCATGTTCTGCAACGCAGCGGGCGAGCGCCGGTATCGGGTGAACGCCGACAAGTGCCCGACGTACGCCGACGACCTCGAGCAGCAGGTATGGGGCGAGAACGGCGAGCCTGACAAGAAACAGGGCAACGACCACCGGCCAGACGCCGGCGGCTACTTCATTCACAAGGAATACCCGATCACCAAGTATTCCCTCGCAGGCGTCTCCTAATGGGCATGCTCAACTACATCAGCGATAAGCTGGTCAACTTCGTGGCCGGCCTGGGCACGGAGCGCGACAAGGCGGCAGCCACCGGTTACCTCTTCATCCCGCGCACCGAGCAAGAGCTGCTAGCGGCCTACCGCGGTGCCTGGCTGCCACGCAAGATCGTGGATATCCCGGCGCTCGACTCCTGCCGGCGCTGGCGGGGCTGGCAGGCCAGCAACGAGCAGATTGAGAAGATCGAGGCCGAGGAAAAGCGCCTGGGTGTGCAGGCCAAGGTCAAGACGGCCATGATCCGGGCTCGCCTGTTCGGCGGGGCTGCCATCTTCATTGGTACCGGCGATCTGGATACCGCGATGCCCCTTGACCCACAAAGCGTGGGGCTGGGCGGCACCAAGTACCTGACCGTGTTGAGTCGTCGGCAGCTCACGCCCACCGAGATCGAGCGCGACCCACAGTCCGAGCTGTTCGGCAAGCCCAAGGCCTACCGCCTGGCCGACTCGGCAATCGAGGTGCACCCGTCGCGGCTGGTGATCTTCGCCGGTGCCGAACTGCCCGACCCCGATCTGGCGCTGGGCAAGGAATTCGGCTGGGGCGACTCGGTGCTGGAAGCGGTCATGGAGGCCATCAAGCAGGCCGACGGCACGATGGCGAACATCGCCAGCCTGGTGTTCGAGGCGAAGGTCGACGTGATCCGCATCCCGGACCTGATGCAGAACATGGAGGATCCGCAGTACCGGCGGAGGCTGCTGGAGCGCCTGCAGCTCGCAGCCACGGCCAAGGGCATCAACGGCTCACTGATGCTGGACAAGGAGGAGGAGTACGAAACCAAGTCGGCTTCATTCGGCAACCTGCCCGAGATCAGCGACCGCTTCCTACAGGTGGTATCCGGCGCCGCCGATATCCCCGCCACGCGCCTGCTCAGCCAGTCGCCGGCCGGTATGAACGCCACAGGCGATTCGGACCTGCGCAATTACTACGACCGCATCCAATCCGGCCAGGAGCTGGACATGCGCCCGGCCATGAGCGTGATGGACGAGTGCCTGGTGCGCTCGGCGCTTGGCTCGCGGCCAGCCGAGGTGCACTACCTGTGGAAGCCGCTGTGGCAGCTCACAGCCACCGAGCAGGCAGCCAACGGCAAAACCGTGGCCGACACCATCAAGGTGCTGAAGGACACAGCCTTGTTCCCAGAAGAGGCGCTGTCGCATGCGGCGGTGACCACCTTGGTGGAGAACGGCGTGCTGCCAGGCCTTGAGGCGGCCATCAACAAGTACGGTAGCGAGCTGCCGGACGACGACCCCGACCCGAATGACCCGCAGGGCAACAAGCCCGCCACCTGAGGCAACCATGCGAATCACAGACACCGTTCTCCTCGGCGACATTGCGCTGAGCGATGCCGGCTACCTCGAAACCGTGGCCAGGACCGCCCGCACTGGTGTCCAGCTGTACCTGGGCAGCGAAGTAGGGCGCCCAGACCTGCGGGTCGTGAACGTCTATCGCGATGAGGCCGAGGTGTTCGCCAAGTCCTCGCTCAGCACGTTCTCGAAGATTCCGATCACCAACGACCATCCGGCGAAGCCGGTAACTGCCGCCAATTGGAAGGACGTGGCGGTGGGCACCACTGGCGATGAGGTGCTGCGGGACGGCGAGTACCTGAAGATCGGCCTGAAGATCACCGACGGGGCTGCGGTGAAGGCAGTCCAGGCCGGCAAGCGCGAGCTCAGCGTGGGCTACAGCTGCGAGCTGCAATGGGCCGATGGTATCGCTCCGGACGGCACGCCATACCAGGCCCGCCAAACGAACATCACTGCCGACCATGTGGCCATCGTCCAGCGTGGCCGCGCCGGCAGCCGGGCCTGTATCGGCGATGCCTGGCCCACCGATTCACAAACCCCGGAGGAAAAACCCATGACCCTGAAGACGGTTACCGTCGACGGCATCCCGGTTGAAGTAACCGACCAGGGCGCCATCGTCATCGCGACCCTGCAGCAGCGCCTGGCCGATGCCGGGCAGAAGCTCACCGCCGCCGAAGCCGGCCACGCCACTGCCATCGCAGCCAAGGACGCCGAGCTGGCGAAGAAAGACGCTGCGCTCGATGACCTCAAAGGCAAACAGCTCACCGACGCCCAGCTGGACGCCCGCGTGAAGGCTCGCGGCGATCTGATCGCCGATGCCAAGGCCATCGTCGATGCCGACTACTCCGGCAAGAGTGATGCCGAGATCCGCAAGGCTGTGGTGGTGGCCAAGCTGGGCGACGCCGCAATCGCCGGCAAGACCGAAGCCTACATTGATGCGCGCTTCGACATTCTGCGCGATGAGGCCCACAAGGATCCGGTGCGCCGCCACCTGTCCACCACGGACAGCAACCCACGCCAGCAAACCGCTGATCACGGCCAGTCGGCCTACGAGCAGCGCCTGTCCAACGCCTGGAAAGGGGAGGCCAAATAATGCCAGCCGTCCAAACCACCTACACCGAGAACATGCGCCGCGCGGTTCCGGGTCAGATCGTCGACACCATCCCGAAAACCCTGCTGTCGCGCACCGTTGAAGCGGCCGCCGGCCTGGGCTTCGGCGTCCCCGTTATTCGCGGTGCCAACGACAAGGGCTGCCGTCCAGCCGCCGCCGGCGACACCTCGGCCAAGGTCATCGGCATCACCGTGCGCGAGCGCTCGCTGCAAGCTGAGGCCGATGGCTTCAAGCAGTACGACTCGGCGCGGGTCATGACCAAAGGCGCCGTCTGGGTCCAAGCCTCGGTCACCGTTGCCGCCGGCGATCCGGTGTATTTCGTGCCGGCCACTGGCGTATGGACCAACGTCGCCACCAACAACGTGCAGGTCACGAACGCCGTGTTCGACACCAGCACCACCGCCGCAAACCAAGTCGCTCAAGTCCGCCTGGGCTAAGGAGAAGTAATGCGTCCGAACTTCATGCTCGACGCCCAGGCCGCCCTGGGCTTCGTGATCTCGCAGACCGCGCACATCGAAACGCAGGTCAACGAAACCGTGTATCCCGACATCCAGTACCCCACCCTGGTGCCGGTCGACACTTCCGCCAACCCGTGGGCCAAGACCGTCACCTACTTCACCGCCGACAAGTTTGGCCGTGCGGACTGGATTAACGGCAACGCCGACGATATCCCGCTGGCCGGCACTGAGCTGTCGAGACAGGAAACCTCCGTGCATATGGCCGGTATCGGCTATGGCTACGGTCTGGAGGAGATCAGCCAGGCCGCCATGCTGGGCATCAACCTCGACGCAGCTGACGCCGCCGCCGCGCGCCGTGCATACGAAGAGATGGTTGAGCGAGTTGCGCTGTATGGTGACACCACCAAGAACTTCTACGGCCTTACCAACGCACCAGCCGTTGTTGCTGCGTCGGCTTTGACCGGTAGCTGGGATACTGCCAGCCCGGCTCAGATCCTGGCTGACGTGAACGCTGCGCTGGCCGGCCAGTACGCGGGCACCCTGTACACCGGCCTAGCCGACACCCTGCTGCTGCCCTACAGCAAGTTCCTCAAGATCAGCACCACCCCGCTGAACGATAACGGGACCGACACCATCCTGTCGTGGCTGCAGACCAAGAACGTGTACACCGCACAGACCGGTCGCCCGCTGACCATTCGCGCCATGCGCGGCTTGGACAAGGCCGGTGCAGGCAGCACCGCTCGGATGGTCGCCTATCGTCGCGACCCCAACGTGGTGAAGATGCACATCCCGATGCCTCACCGCTTCCTGCCGGTGTACCAGGCCGGCCCAACCCGCTGGGAAGTGCCGGGCATCTTCCGCTTGGGCGGCGTCGACGTGCGCCGCCCCAAGGAAATGTCCTACACCGACGGCCTGTAAGGAGACCGCCATGCCAGAAGTCACGAATAACGGCCGTGTCACTCCTATCGGCCTGCCGAATGGGACCGTCATCGGCCCAGGCGAAACGGTCAGCTGCCCTGAGTGGGCATCCTTCCAGGATCGTAAGCCACTGGCGTTTTACGTCGACCAGGGCATCTTGTCGGTCGGCGAAGATGAGACCGCCCCTGAAGAGCTCGACAAGCAAGACTTGCTCGAGCAACTGAAGGCACTCGGCATCAATGCAAACGGCAACAGCAAGGTCGCGACCCTCCAGGCCAAGCTGGTCGAGGCTCAGGCGACCGCCAAGGAGCGCGAGGAGGTAATCGCCCAGCTCAATGAGAAGGGCGTTGCATTCGAGCCTACCGAAAGCACCGATGAGCTGAAGGCCAAGCTGCCAGCGGCCGAGTAATACCCCGGGCGGTACGCCGCCCACCTATTCGAGATAGACCGATGCCTGACTACTATGGGACCGCCGCCGGCGCCGATGCCTACCATGCTGCGCGGGGAAATGCCGCCTGGACTGGGGATGATTCGGCGAAGCAGGCGGCCCTGCTGCGTGCATCGGACTACATTGACGGCCGGTACCGGAGGCGTTTCCCGACTGGCCGCTGGGAATCACTGTTTCCAGGCCAGAAGGCCACAGGCCGGGCCCAGGTCCGCGAGTGGCCACGAACTGGCGCAGCCGACTACGAGGACAACCTGCTGCCCGAAGACCTGGTTCCCCTCGAGGTCGAGCAGGCGACGTACGAAGCTGCCCTGCGCGAGCTGGTATCGCCCGGCAGCCTCAGCCCGGACTTCGTCGCTACAACGCTGGTGAAAAGCGAGAAGGTCGGGCCGCTGGAGACTACCTACGCCGTACCAGACGCCGGCGCCGGTGAAGCGCCCACACGGCCGGTCATCACCGTCATCGATGAGTTGATCGCCCCGGTGCTGGTCTCGCGCGCCGCGCTACCTGCGGTGTTTGTGCTATGACCGAGGCCGAAATACTTGCGGCGATCGACGGCCTCACGCCCGCCCTGCAGCGCGCCTACCTGGACCAGGTACGGGCGATGGTCGACGCGGCGGTGATAGCCGATGTTGAACGGCTGATCGCCGAGCGCGACGATTCCGGTGTAGTCCAGATGCTGGCGGCGGGAGCATTCGCTGCGCTGCTGGAGGGGGTCCGTGCAGCCTTCATCAAGGGCGGCACCGCCATCGTGATCAAGCGCCCGGGCGGCGTGCCTGTGCAGTTCGATCAGCACAGCGCGCCGGCTCAGGACTGGGTCACCAGCAACGCGCAGAAGCTGACCCAGGCCATTGCTCAGGAGCAGGCGCAGGCGATCCAGGTCATGCTGGCTGCTGGGCGCCAGTCTGACCGCACCGCGCGCGAGATCGCGCTCGACATCGTCGGGCGAGTCAGTCCACAGACAGGCAAACGGGTAGGGGGCGTGCTGGGCCTGTCCGGCGCCGAGGCTGAGGCAGTGGCCAATACGGGACGCTGGCTCACAAGCGGCCAACTCGACCAGATGGGCCAGTACCTGAAGCGGGCAGATCGCGACAAGCGCCTGGATGGCATCGTGAAGCGCGCCATTGAGGCAGAGAAGCCTGTTGCCAAGGTGGACGCCGAGCGCATCAAGACCGTCTACGCCGACCGCAAGCTGAAAGCCCACGCTGAGCTGGTCGCCCGCAGCCAGGCGCACAAGGCCTACAACGCAGGCTTCAACCGGTTGCATCGCCAGCTCATGGAGCAGCACGTGAAGCCGGTGAGCATCACCAAGGGCTGGAACAACAAGGGCGACAAGCGGGTACGTCACGCCCACGTTGAGCTCGGCGGCGTCGAGGTTCCAATTCAGCAGCCGTTCCAGTCCCCGACCGGCGCGCAGCTGGATTTCCCAGGCGATGACGCCCACGGCGCCAGCTGGGCTGACCTGGCCAACTGCCGGTGCACGGTGAAATACAAGGTGAGGTGGAAATGAACGACATCTACGATCGCGGCCGCGCACTGGCGATCCGCATGCTCGCGCCAAGATCCAAAGGCGGCAAAGGCCTTGAAATGACCTTGTTGCACCGCGGTACAGGCCAATACGACCCTGAGCAAGGAACCGTTTCGCCCAGCGAGACGACCTATCAGGGATCAGCGCTGCGCCAGGCATACGCCAAGGGCGAGGTGGACGGCACCCTGATCAGGCAGAGCGACGTGCGCCTGATCGTCTCGCCTGTGCAACTAACTGGCATGGACCTGCCGGCGCCCCAGCAACAGGACCGAATCAACTTCGACGGGACCACCTACACGGTGGTGGCCGTCGATCCCTGGAACTATGCCGGTGTGGACATCGGCTTTGACGTGCAGGCGAGGGCGTGATGGCAAACCACATGACCACTCGTTACGGCGGGCAGAATGGAGCCTTCGCGGCAACGCTGGAGCAGTTCAAGCTGGACGCATTGGAAGCGATCGAGCAGGCCCTGCAGGACGTGGTGATCCAGATTGGTCAGTCCCTGATCAGCCTGAGCCCCGTTGATACCGGACGCTTCAAGGGTAACTGGCAGCTGACTCAAGGCGGGCCGGCGGATCACAGCCTTATCACCACCGACCCCGAAGGCACGGAGGCCCTGGCCAAGCTCATCGCGGGCGCTGGGGCGCTGACGCTCGGGGAGTCGGTGTACATCGTGAACACACTGATCTATGCGATCCCGCTGGAGTACGGTCATAGCCAGAAGGCGCCCTCCGGCATGGTGCGCGTCACCCTAGACCGCTTCCAGCAGATCGTGGACGACGTGGTAAGGGCGCGACAGGTATGAGCCACAAGATTATCCGCTCGCTGCTGGAAAGCCGCCTGGCGGCCTGGGCGGCTGCTCGCAGCCCCGCGCTCCGGGTCGCGTATCAGAATGTCGACTTCTCGCCGGCCGATGGTGAAACCTACCTGCAGGCCTATCTGCTTCCATCGCTTACGGCCAGCAACACGCTGGGCGGTGATCATCGTCTGTACACCGGCACGTTTCAGGTGAACGTAATTACGCCGACTAGCAGCGGGGAAGGTCCAGCCGAGAGCATTGTCGTCGAGCTGGCAGACCTCTTTCCGGTAACTTTGCGCCTAGCCCGTGGCGCCTTGGAGGTGTTGGTGCTAACGCCGGTGAGCCAAGGTCCCGTCGTGCCAAACGACACCACCCAGGCCGTGTCAGCCAGCTTCAGCTACCGCGCCGATACCGAATAACGCCCGTTGGGCACCTTCTGCCCGCCTCGCGCGGGCTTTTTTTTCGACCAGAGGAAACTCGACATGGGCTACAAAATTCCCAACGGCGGCTACTTCCAGCACGCTGCTACCTATGATGCCGTGCTGGCGTTCACCGCCATCTCCAATGCCAGCGAGGCAGTGGCCACCGTCAGCGGCGGCACGCTCTCCGCTGGCGATATCGTCCTGCTCAGCTCCGGCTGGAGCAAGCTGGACAACAAGGTGGTGCGCGTGAAAGCCGCCACGGCGACCGCTATCACCCTGGAAGGCATCGACACCAGCGACACCGTAGTCTTTCCGGCAGGTACCGGTACCGGCAGCATGAAGAAGGTGTTGACTTGGGTACAGGTCCCTCAGGTAACCGATGTAGCGTTCTCCGGCGGCGATCAGAACTACCTGGACGTGGCGTTCCTAGAGGACGACCAGGGCAAGCAGATTCCCACCGATAAGTCCGCCAGCACCATGACGCTAACCATCGCGGATGACCCGACCAAGCCATTCAACGCTGTCCTGAGCAAGGCCGATGCCGCCAAGTCTATCCAAGCTTGCCGGCTGGTGCTCCCAGGCAATGATCAGCTGCTCTACGGGGCCTATACGTCCTTTTCCAAGCAGCCCACGGTCTCGCGCAACAACCTGCTGGCGCGCACCGTGAGCCTCGCGCTCCAATCCGAACCCACCCGTTACACTCCGGCGAGCGCGTAACCCATGGCCAAGATCAAGATTGCACCTGCGCCAACCTTCGGCGCTACCGTCCAGATCCCCCGGGTGGGCGGCGAGTCCCTCGCCGTGGGCTTCACCTTCAAGTATCTCGACCGCTTAGCCCTGGCCGCCTTCATCGACCAGCAGCAGGCCGACGCGCAGGTTCTGGTCGAGGGCGTCGATAAGCGCACCGTCGTCGAGCAGGCCCAGGCCGAGATCGATGTGCAGGTGAAAAACATGCTCACTGTAGTGGATCAGTGGGACTTCGAGGACGCGCTGGGTGAGGATTCGCTTCGCGCCCTGGCCACCACCTTCGCCGGCGCGCCCGAGGCGGTGATGAGCGCCTACTTCCAGGCTTACCGCGAGGCTCGCCTGGGAAACTGAGCGAGGCGGCGCGGGCGCTGTACGGGCCGAAGGCTACTGCCGATCAGCTCGCTAAATTCGGCCTGACCTCTGGTGACTTCGACGACGAGGTAGAGATATGGCCGGATGTCTGGCCAGCCTTCTGCGTGCTCGATGCCATGTCCACCCAGTGGCGGGTAGGCATGGGCGGCGCTGTCGGGCTGGACTACGCCGCGCTGCCCGTGGTCTTCAAGCTCCACCAGGTGCGCAAAAAAGATCGCCCCAGCGTATTTTCAGACCTCCGTGTGATGGAGGCCGAGGCGTTGGCGTGCATGGCAGAAAGCAAACCGGAATAGCCCCATGACTATTGGCTCCATCGCCCAGCTTGGGATCGAGATCAACTCGGACAGCGCGCGCACCGCCTCCGACCAGCTTGATCGGCTGGTGCAATCCGGCAGCCGCACCAACCAGGAACTGGCTGCGCTCAACCTGAAGCAGCAGCACGCAGCGCGCTCGATGACCGAAATGGCGCAGAGCGCCGCGAAGGCTGCCCAAGAGCTGCAAAGCCTCAACCTGAAGCAGTCCTATTCCGCCCAGGCGCTGAATGACTTGGTCACATCGTCGGGCCAGGCTGTGACAGAGCTCCGTCAGCTCACCAGCCAGCAGGCCGCCAGCACGCAGCAAATGGAAGGGCTGCGTTCTGCAGTGCTGAGCTCGGCCAACGCCTTCCAGGCGGCCACCGCATCGCTCCAGGGCTTCATGGCCCAGAACCAGCAGCTCGCCGCGTCGTCCACCAAGGCTGCCACTGGCATCAAGACCGAAAAGGACGAGCTGGCCAAGCTGCTTGGCCAGATCGACCCTACGGTCGCGGCACTGGGCCGACTGGACGAGATGGAGCGCAAGCTTCAGAGCTACCGAGCGAAGGGGCTGATCGACGCCGACACGTTCACCGACTACAAAACCAAGCTGGACCAGGCCCGGGAATCTACTGGCCGCCTCGGCGATACAATGCAGAAGACCGGCGTCAGCGCCAAGCAGACGGCAGCGGCGCTGCGCGGCCTGCCTGCGCAGTTCACTGACATCGTGGTGTCGCTCCAGGGTGGCCAGGCACCGCTGACCGTGCTGCTCCAGCAGGGCGGCCAGATCAAAGACATGTTCGGCGGCATCGGGCCGGCGGCCAAAGCCCTGGGCGGGTATGTCGCCGGCTTGGTCAATCCGTTCACTGTTGCGGCGGCCGCTGTGGGCGTTCTGGCCGTGGCCTATTACAAGGGCTCGGCCGAGGCAGACGAGTTTCGCAAGGCTCTTGTGCTCACCGGCAACGCTGCCGGTACCAATTCCACGCAGTTGGCAGGCATGGCGCAGGCCGTATCCCGGTCTGTGGGTACCGTGGGCGCCGCAGCAGACGTGCTGACGCAGCTGGCGAGCACAGGAAAACTCACCGCTGACAACTTCGAGCTGATCGCTAAGGCGGCACTCAAAATGCAGTCGGCGACCGGGAAGGCAGTGAGCGAGACGGTTGCTGAGTTCGCCAAGCTGGCAGACGACCCCGTCAAAGCCTCCCTGCAGCTCAACGATTCGATGGGGTATCTCACCGCATCGGTATTCCAGCAGATCGAGGCTCTCCAGCACCGTGGTGATACGGTCGGAGCGGCGAACGTTGCTGAGCAAGCCTATGCCGAAGCACTGACTACACGCGCCGATAAAGCCGAGGAAGATATTGGCCTCATCGAAACGGCTTGGAAGGGCGCCGGCGATATGGCCAAGGGTGCCTGGGATGCCTTCCTCGATATCGGCCGGGAGGACAGCTTCGAGCAGAAAATGCAGAAGTTGGCCAACAGGATCAACAACACAAACCCCATCCTGGCCCAGTTCGGCGGCGGTAGAGCAGCCGGCGACCCCGAGTGGGCCGCAGGGCTTCAGGCGGAAGTAGATCGCGCTGAGAAGGCGCGGCGGGAGATGTTCGCCACCCAGAACAGCAAAGCGGGTGCGTCGGCTTTCGACTGGATCACGACCGAGCTGAAAACGGCGGTGCCCAAGGCTCAGCAGCTTGCCACTGCACTCGAGGAGGTAAGTCGCAAGGTGGCGAAAGCCCGGGCACAGGGCTACGACGTCAGCGATCAGGACGTTGAATACCTGCGCAAGCAAGCGGCAGACAAGTTCAAGGACCCTAAAACGGCCGCGAGCGCCGTGGACCTAACCGGTTACAACTCGGCACAGAACGCCCTCAAGGCACTAGTTTCCGATTACGCCAATAGCCAGCGCGAGCTGGAGGCGCAGCAGAAAGCTGGCATCGTCAGCGCCCAGGACTACTACGCCCAGCGCACGACTCTCTTGCGTGCGGAGAAGGAGCAGGTCAACGACGCTTACGATGCCGAGATCAAGGCGCTCGAGGCCGTCAAGGACAAGAGCAGCACCACCGCAACCCAGCGTATCCAGATCGGCCAGAAGATCGACGATGCGCGCGCTGAGCAGATCAAGGCGGCGAAGGCCTACGACTCGCAGATGCAGGTGCTGGCGGAGAACGAGCGGACGCGGGTTGCCACCCAGGCCGCAAGCCTCAACTCGTATGTTTCAGCTCTCAACCTGCAAACTGAAGCGCTGAGAAAGGCCGGCGAGCGCGCAGTGATCGGCCTTGGCATGGGCGATCGGCAGAACGCGCTGGCCAGGGAGCTCAATGCCCAGGCTGACAGGTACGCTCAGCAGGCTCGCGAGTTGGCAAACCAGCGCAGCGATGCGGCGTTGCGCGGCAAATCTCAGGCGGATATCGACCAGGAGGTCGGTCCGCGTGAGAAAGCGTTGGCCGAGGAAAACGAGGCGGCCACCGCCCAGATCAAGAAAAACTACAGCGATATCACTGCGGCGCAAAGTGAGTGGCTAACAGGTGCGAATGCGGCATGGCAGAACTACCGGGACACTGCGCTCAACGTCACTGGACAGATGAGAACCGCGTTCACCAGCCTGTTCGATGGGCTGACGGATGCCACGGTCGATTGGGCTTTTGGGGCCGATGAGAGCTTTGGGGATGTTGCTGTCAGCTTCGCGAAGATGCTGGCAAAGATGGCAGTCCAAGCAGCTGCATCAAGCGTATTCAGCGCCATAGGCGGTAGCGCGCTGGGTTCCGTATTTAGCGGCGGAGCGACTGCGTCGGCCGGCAGTACGGCTGCGGGCTACACCGGCAGCGCATATGCCAACTGGGCGGGTTCCGCTTACTCCGCCGGCGGCTACACCGGTGACGGCGGCAAGTACGAGGCCAAGGGCATCGTTCACGGCGGCGAAGTGGTGATCCGCAAGGAGGTGGTGAGCCAGCCAGGCATGAAGGATTACCTGCTGGGCATCAACGCCCGAGGCTATGCCGATGGCGGGTATGTAGGTTCGGCAACGGCGCCTATGGTCGCTAGGCAGGCGTCGGGAGGCCTAAGCGTCTCGGTCTACGCTCCGGTGACGGTCGGCGATCAAGGACAGGGTGTTGGCCAGATTGACCAAGCGCAGTTGCAGAAGAGCCTTCAACAGCAGATGCAAGCCGTAGCTGAGAAGGCAGTCGCTGATTCCTGGCGCGCGGGCGGCACCAGCTATCGCCAAACGAGGAATGCCTGATATGGCGATTGAAACGTTCACCTGGCCGGTGCAAACCGGTGACGCAGGAGAAATCACCTACCGTGTGCGCATTATCCAGTTCGGCGATGGATACACCCAGACGGCGGGGGATGGGCCGAACAACAAGGAGCAATCCTTTCCCATCACCCACACTGCGCCGAAGGCCAAGATGCTGGAAATCCTGAATTTCCTTGACCGGCACGGTGGCGCCAGAGCCTTCCTTTGGACGAACCCTTTGGGGGAATTGGGACTGTACAGGTGCACGGACCCCAAGCCCACGCCCATGGGGGGCGGCGTATTCAAGCTTACCGCCACCTTCAAGCAAGCCTTCCACCCCTAGAGCAGCCATGACACTAATTCGAGAAATCCAGACGCTTGAGCCTGGCAGCGAGGTATTGTTGTTCGAGCTCGACGGTAGCGACTACGGCGCCGATGTTCTGCGCTTCCACGGCCATGCGATCCCGCACACGCCGGAGGAGCTGCTCGCCGCCGGCGCCGATGCCGATCAGTTACCGGCCAAGCCGGTCTTGTGGCAGGGCAACGAGTACGCCGCCTGGCCGGTGCAGCTGGATGGCGTTGAGGCGAACGGGAATGGCACGGCCGTGCGGCCGACCTTCTCCGCCGGCAACGTCAATGGCCGCATCACGGCCCTGTGCCTGGCGTTTTCGGACCTGCTCGAGTTCAAGCTAACGATGCGGCACACGCTCGGCACCTACCTCGACGCTGAGAATTTCCCGGACGGCAACCCGGAGGCAGACCCGACCCAGGAATCGATCGAGGTCTGGTACATCGACCAGAAGACCAACGAGGACGGCGAATCGGTCACCTGGGAGCTGGCCAGCCCGGGCGACGTGGGCAACGAGATAGTCGGCAGACAGATGACGACGCTCTGCCACTGGTGCCTGACTGGTGGTTACCGGGGCCCGAACTGCGGCTACACCGGACCCTACCGCGACAGGGATGGCGCGCTGACCGACGACCCCGAGAAGGATCAGTGCGATGCCACGCTCGGTCGAGGATGTATCCCCCGCTTCGGTGAGGGCAACGAGCTGCCGTTTGGCGGCTTTCCCGCCGTATCCCTGATCGCCAGGAGCTGACCATGCAGAAACAACTCCTGGAGGCCATCCAGGCCCACGCAGCGGAGGTGTATCCGCGCGAGTGCTGCGGCCTGGTGCTGAAGATCGGACGCAAACAGCGGTACTTGCCGTGCGAGAACACTGCCGCCCAGGCGACCGAGGAGTTCTGCATCGCGCCCGGGGCCTATGCGGCAGCCGAGGACCAGGGCGAGATCATCGCGGTGGTGCACAGCCACCCCGACGCTACGAGCCGGCCTTCGCCGCGCGACCTGGCGATGTGCGAGGCCTCAGGCCTGCCCTGGCACATTCTGTCCTGGCCAGAGGGTGACTTGCGCACGATTGTGCCCGCCGGCAGCACGCCGCTGCTGGGGCGCCCGTTCGTGCACGGCGCCTGGGACTGCTGGCAAGTGTGTGCCGACTGGTATCAGCGCGAGATGGGCGTGGAGTTTCCCGCCTACGATCGCGAGGATGGATGGTGGGAAAGGGCGGACGGTCCGAGCCACTACGAAGATCGCTATGCAGACGCCGGGTTCGTGCGGGTTGATCAGCCTAAGCGCGGGGACCTGGTGGTCATGACGATCGGGCGCACCGTGCACCCGAACCATGCCGGAATCTACCTAGGCAGTGATCCTGGCCTTCCCGGCGAGGATTCTGCCGTGCACGGCGCTGGTCCGTTCCTGCTGCATCACCTGTACGGGCGGCCCAGCGAGATCATTATCTACGGTGGGCCTTGGTTCGACCGTACGCGCCTAGTGCTACGGCAAATATCTTCCGTTTAACAGGAGTCAACCGTGTCTTGCACTGTCAGCATCAAGCTATCCGGCCCGCTGGCGCGAAAGTTCGGCCGGACCCATGAGCGGCACCTGGACTCAGGGCAATCTTGGGAAGTCTTCAAGGCGCTTAACGCAACGCTTGCAGGCTTCGAGGCGGAAATCAGGCGCCTTGACCGCCTCGGCATGCGGTTTGCTATTTTCCGCAACCGAGCCAACGTCAACGATGATGCGTTCGCCCTGGGAGGTACTCGAGAACTGCGCATCGTGCCAGTTCTGGCTGGCAGCAAGCGCGCAGGCATCCTACAAACGGTGATCGGCGCAGTCCTGATCGTGGCTGGCACGTACTTCGGACAGGCCTGGGCTGTACAGCTGGGAGCGGGGCTGGCGGTCGGCGGCGTGATCCAAATGCTCAGCCCCCAGGCCTCTGGGCTAAGACAAAGCGCCTCACCGGAAAACCTGCCCAGCTACGCCTTCGGCAGCGCCAAGAACACCACCGCAAGCGGCAACCCGGTACCCATCTGCATCGGTGAGCGCCGGTGGGGTGGGGCGATTATCTCGGCGTCGATTTACGCCGAAGACAAGACCTGATCTGAACATCCGCACACAACCGCCTCCGGGCGGTTTTTTTATGCCTGGAGAAAAGCATGGGCGCGGCCGAACGCATTGAAATCCACGGCGCCAAAGGCGGCAGCAGCAAGGCCAAGGAGCCCTACGAGGCCTCCGACAGCCTGCGCTCCACCAACCTGGCCAAGATCCTGATCGCTGTGGGCGAGGGCGAATTCGACGGCACGCCGACGAATCAGGACATCTATCTGGACAACACGCCGATCGCTGATGCCGGTGGCAACGTGAACTTCCCCGGTGTGAAGTGGGAGTGGCGCCCGGGCAGCGTCGAGCAGAGCTACATCCCGGGTATCCCCTCGGTTGAGAACGAGACTACGGTGAACGTCGAGTTGCGCAGCGAAAGCGCCTGGGTGCGCTCGCTGACCAACAGCCAGCTTTCCGCTGTTCGTGTTCGTTTGGCCTGGCCAGCGCTCCAGCAGCAGGACAACGAGGGTAACGTGGGCGGTTACCGCATAGCCTACGCCATCGACGTAGCCACTGACGGTGGCGCATTCCAGCAGGTGCTGAGCGAGGCGGTAGACGGCAAGACCACCACTCGGTACGAGCGATCGCGCCGCATCGACCTGCCTAAGGCCACCAGCGGCTGGCAGATCCGTGTGCGCCGGCTCACCGCCAACCAGAACAGCAACCGCATCGCCGATACCATGCTGCTGGCGGGTTACACCGAAGTGATCGACGCCAAGCTGCGTTACCCCAATACGGCGCTGCTCTACATTGAGTTCGACGCGGAGCAGTTCACCAATATCCCCGCAGTGACGGTGAGGGCCCGCGGCCGCCGGTGGCAGGTGCCGAGCAACTACGACCCGGACAGCCGCACCTATACCGGCATCTGGGATGGTTCTTTGAAGGAGGCCTGGACCAACAACCCGGCCTGGATCACTTTTGGCATATGCACTCAGGACCGTTTCGGCTTGGGCAAACGCATCAAGGCCTGGATGGTCGATAAGTGGGAGCTGTACCGGATCGCGCAATACTGCGACCAGTTGGTTTCCGATGGCCTGGGCGGCCAGGAGCCGCGCTTTCTATGCGACATGAACCTGCAGGGCAAGGCTGATGCCTGGTCGCTGCTGCGTGACATCTCGGCGATCTACCGTGGCATGACGTATTGGGCTCAGGGCCAGCTGGTGATGCAGGCCGACATGCCGCGCGCTCAAGACATCGACTACGTGTTCACCCGCGCCAACGTCGTCGACGGCAAGTTCAGCTACGGCAGCGCTTCGGTGAAAACCCGCTATACCCGGGCGCTGGTGAGCTACGACAACCCCCAGAACAATTACGACACCGACGTAACCGTCTACGCTGACACCGAATTGCAGCGCCGCTACGGCGACAAGCCCACCGAGCTGAGCGCCATCGGGTGCACGCGTGCTTCCGAGGCACAGCGCCGCGGTAATTGGGTGGTGATGAGCAACAACCAGGACCGTACCGTCGCGTTCTCGACCGGAATGGAGGGCAGCATTCCGCTGCCAGGCTTCATCATTCCAGTTGCTGACTCGCTGCTGGCGGGGCGGCAGGTAGGCGGGCGGATCTCAGCGGCCACAGCCACCACGGTGACACTTGATCGCGGCACCCTGGCCAAGGCCGGCGATCGGCTGATCATCAACCTGCCTAGCGGCCAAGCGCAGGCGCGCACTGTGCGCAGCGTGGCGGGGCGGGTCATTACAGTAACTACTGCCTACAGCGAGGCGCCGGCGGCGCAGTTGGCCTGGGCGCTGGATGCCGACGACCTGGCAATCCCGCTCTACCGGGTGCTCACCGTAAAGCGCAACGCCGACGGCAAAGTCGATATCACCGCCCTGCAGTATGAGCCCAGCAAATTCGACCACATCGACAGCGGTGCCAGGCTCGAGCAGCGGCCGATCAGCGCCATTCCCGTCACCACGGTGCCGGCGCCGGCCAGCATCACGCTGTCGTCGACCTACGCTATCGACCAAGGCCTGGCTGTCAGCACCATGACGATCGCCTGGCCGGCAGTGGATGGCGCAGTGGGCTATGACGTGGAGTGGCGCAAGGACAGCGGCAACTGGATCAAGGTGCAGCGCACCGGCACTACCAACGTCGATATCGCAGGCATTTACGCCGGGTCCTACTTGGCGCGCGTGCGCGCGGTGAGCGCCTTCGACGTGTCGTCCACGTGGCGCGAGTCGGTACTGACCCGCCTGAACGGAAAGGAGGGGCTGCCTCCGGCGGTTGCCAGCCTGACTGCGCTCGGCCAAGTCTTCGGTATCCAGCTGAAGTGGACTTTCCCGCCTGGTGCAGAGGACACACAGCGGACCGAGATCTGGTACAGCACCACCACCAGCCGGGACGACGCGACAAAGCTCAGCGACCTGGCTTACCCTCAGGCCGAGTACCTGCTCCAAGGGCTGTCGGCAGGCGTGCGCTTCTTCTTCTGGGCGCGCTTGATCGACCGCACTGGCAACGTCGGCCCTTGGTACCCAACTGGGGGTGGAGTGATGGGGATGTCCGGCGCCGATGCTGGCCCTATCCTTGACTACCTAGCCGGCCAGATCGGTGAAACCGAGCTGGGCAAGGACCTGGCCAACATGCTCGAAGGCTTGCAGGACCAGATCGACGCCTTCGACAGCCTGTCGGCGTACAACCCGGAAAAGACCTACGGCAAGGGCGAGATCGTCATCGACGGCGGCCGGATCTACCAGGCTGCACAGGCGGTGCCGGTGGAGACCCCTCCGCCGAACGCTGCCTACTGGCGCGACGTGGGCGAGGTTTTGGAAACGGCCAACGGCCTGGCGCAGCAGGTCGATCGCAACAGTACCGATATTGAGGAGCTCGACGGGCAAATCACCGCCACCGCATCCCAGGTACGCGGCCTGCAAGCGGCCTACCGGGACGACGACGGCAACGGCGACATGGATGATGCCGTGCAGGGCTGGCAAGCGCAGGCCAAGATCACTGAGGAGTCGAAGACCCGCGCGACCGCCGACGAAGCGCTGGCGCAACGCATGGTGCAGCTCGAGGCTGAGGTGGGTGACAACCTGAATGCCCGGATCACCGACATTCAGGAGACGATCGCCACCAACGAAGGCGCCACCGCGCGGCACTTCGAGCAGCTGGAAGCACGCGCCGGCGACAACGAGGCGGTGATCAAGCAGGTCAGTGAGGCTCAGGCCGGTACCGACGGCAAGCTGCAGACGATGTGGTCGGTAAAGATGCAGCTGACGCAGGACGGGCGTTATGTCGCCGCCGGCATAGGCTTGGGCATCGAGAACACCGAGACTGGATTGCAGAGCCAGTTTCTGGTGTCGGCCGACCGCTTCGCAGTCGTGAGCACCCTGGAGGGCGGGACCAGCTTCACGCCTTTCGTGGTGCAGAACGGCCAGGTGTTCATCAGCCAGGCCTTCATTGCCGACGGCACGCTGACCATGGCCAAGATCGCCGAAGCCTTGCAGTCCACCAACTTCGTGGCCGGGCAGACGGGCTGGCGCATGACCAAGGATGGCCTGTACGAGATCAACGGGAACGTGGCCGGCGGCGGGAGGCTACAGCTTACCAACACCGCGTTGCGCGTTTTCCATCCCAATGGGGTGGAAGCCATCTATCTGGGGCTTTGATATGGCAGGTCTGATCATTAAGAGCTCCGAGGCACTGGTGACCCTGGACATGACCTCGCGGATATCACGCTCAGTCGGCAATTTTGAAACGGGCACCGGCGGGGGGAGCCGGACACTTTCCTGGCCGCCGGGCACGCGTTGGTTTGTCCGGGTGCCGCTGGGCTCCACGGGGCTCAAAGGCAAAGGGCCGGCAGTGTCACTCAGCGGCGACACCATCAGCTGGGCGTTCAGCTACCGCAGCGGGTTTGGCGAATACCCCGTTTCTGCCCGAATTTATTATGGGGTGCGCTGATGGCTCGTCTACTGGTCAAAACTGAGGACGATGAAACCATCATCGACACCGATTACATCAACTATGGCCTTATCGCGTCAGGAAACCTCGTTTATCGCGAGACCTGGTATGGGAAGACCAAGCCCTACATCAACTCCGATCCCAATCTTGAATCCAGCTGGCAGTCGACTACCTACTACGCCGACGCCATCTATGAGTTCAGCGCCGAGAAATGCATTGCACCGATTATCTATGTGGTAGGCCAGGCGTTCCTGGAAGGCACCGAGCGCAGCGGTTCACGATTCACCTGGCTGTTTTCTGGCGCGGGTTCTGGGGTCAAGATATTCGTGTTTGATCAAATGCGAGAGGCGGGCACTGGCCCGGCGCTGATCTTCCGCAATACCGATAACGTAGTGACCTTCAATTCTCGGCAGGCGCCTCTCAACGTGAGAGGCAGCGTCACCGCGCCGGGTGTTCCAGGGCTGGCGCCCGAAGGGCATCCGAGGGGCGCTTTGGCGGCCTACATTGGTGGCTCAACTATGGTGACGTGGGAGTCGCCGATATTTCATGCCATCACTTGGATCGATATGCCTACGGGCCTTACAGGTGAAGTCGCAGCCAATATCGCGTTCACCCGCGCCGCACAGGTATGGGGTGGGACCGATGTAGACCCACGCAATGCCCATTCTGTGAGTGAGTTCGCCTACGGCAACGGTAATAACGTGCGGTTTGCTTTTCGCAGTGTTGCCGGCGCTTACGTAAACAACCAAGTGGCGTCCAACGTCGTTTACACCCAGTTTTCCAATGTGCCGGGGATTCTCCCCGCAGCCACGTTCATCAGCACAGCTGGCTTGCAGTTTCCCTTCCAGATCTGACCACACCAAGGACACCCCATGGCCTGGCAACGACAGGGCACGGTTTCGTGCACGCAAAATTCGCCGACAGTCACCGGCGCCGGCACCGCCTTCGTCAGCAATTCCCGAGTGGGCGATGCCTTTCTCGGCCCAGACGGCCGCTGGTACGAAGTGACCAACATTGCGAGCGACGGCGTACTGGCCATTCAGCCGGTGTACCAGGGCACGACTGTTGCGGCCGGCACCTACGCCATCGTTCCGATACAGGGCTACAACAAGGCTTCGGCCGACGCGCTGCGGCTGGCGACCAAGGAGTTCACGGAAGGGACCTCCAGCGCCAGCGAGAATGCAGCGAAGGCAGAGCAATCCGCCGCTGCGGCCCTAGAGTCGCAGGGGGCGGCGGCTGGGGCTGCTGACACGGCTACCGAGAAGGCCCAGGTCGCAACTTCGGCCGCCAGCACGGCGACCCAGCAGGCCCAGGCAGCGGCCGGCGATCGCCAGGCGGCTGACAGCGCTGCAACCAATGCAGGTAAGTCTGCGAGCGATGCCAAGGGATACCGAGATCAGGCGGCGCAGTCGGCGGCCTCCATTGATACCTCCAAGCTGGTGAACAAGGCCGGGGATACCATCGCCGGCCCTCTCAACTGGGCGCCAAGGGTCGACGTGGCGGATTCCGCAACGCCGGCCATCGGCGCGGCGGCGTCCAACTCGGTCAACCTCATCGGCACCACCACGGTCACGGGCTTCGATGCTCTCGCCAGCGGCGTCAGACTGGTGCGGTTCAATGCTTCTCGGACGCTGAGGCACGAAGCAGGCAAGCTGGACCTAGTGGGGGGCGCTGACCTCATGACCGCTGCCGGGGATACCGCGCTCTTTGAAGCCCGCGGCAGCAATGGTTGGCGCATGGCCTTCTACCAGCGCAAGGACGGTAAAGCCCTCAAGGGGTCTAGCGATGGGAACGCACAGATTCTCAAGGCCACCTCCACCGCTGTGGGTCAGACTACGTTCAATTTCCCGACCGGATACACGGTGGGCTCGCCTATTTGGTATCAGGGCACTTTGCTCGATAGCCAGGACTATACGGCGACCGATGGCAACAACGTGGTCCTACAGGTCGGGGCAAAGTCTGTCGGCGAGATCATGACCCTGTTCAATGTGGCCGGCACGCTGGTAAGCGACCCAACCAAACTGCCGCTGTCGGGTGGTCAGATGCAGGGTGCGCTGGACTTCCAGGCTCCCATCACCATCGCTGACTCGGCCACCCCTGCTATTGGTGCGTCTGGCTCAAACAACGTGGTTCTGGCGGGCACCACCACAATCACCGCTTTCGATGTTACAGCCGCCGGCGCTATCCGTTGGGTGAAGTTCTCCGGCTCGCGCCTTCTCAATCATGACGCGACGAAGCTGGCGCTGCTGGGTGGGGTGAACATCCAAACCAATGCTGGGGACATGGCAGTGTTTCGCTCCTTGGGCGGCGGCAATTGGGAAATGCTGGACTACACCGCCAGCCTTCCACCAGGGTCCATTTTCAGCAAGGAGTGGACAAGCGCCAATCAAGCCATATCCAGCAATGGCCGCATCACCCTTGCGCATGGGATGAACGTGGTGCCGAAGATGTCCTCGCTGGAGCTCATCTGTCTGGTCGCCAACGCTGAATACTCGGTGGGGGACGTAATCCCGCTCCCGAATGCTCAGGGCACCAGCGCCAACTTCGGCTATCAGCTCAAATGGAGCACGGCCAACGTCGTGATCATGTACGCCGCCGCCAATCTCTTGGTGCTCGTGAATAGCGGCACCTGGACCACACTCAATACGGCGCAATGGGCTGTCCGCGTCCGGGCCTGGGCATAAGGAAAAATCATGACTACCGCGCGAACTAACGCAAATGCAGGACAGGACGTAGCCTCGCTGTCTACGAGGGTGTCTTCTCTGGAGTCCAGCGTTAACGCTGGACTACCTAAACTCCATGCCCAACACCGTGTGAACTCTACCGTGGCGGGCGGAGATCTGACAGCTGGCGCTTGGCGCACCCGGACTATCAACGTGCTCGTGACCAACGATATATCGGGGGCTAGCCTGGCGAACAACCAGATCACGCTGCCTGCTGGGACTTACGAGATACTCGGGTTCGTTCCGGCCTACTACGTTAACCAGTTCAAGGCAATTCTTACCCGTGTTTCTGATCAACTTACTCTTATCACTGGGAGTAGCGAATACAACGCCAATGGCAACGCTCAGACCACTTCCACTCTAAGGGGGCGCTTCGTATTGACAGCCACCTCTGCGCTGGAAGTTCGCATGTATGTCAATACCACGCGAGCGGGCAACGGTGGGGGTGTAGCGTCTGGGCTTGGAGTTGACGAAATTTACACTGACGTTTTAATCACGCAACTGAGGTAACGACATGGCGAGCGCTGCTATTGCCTTGGACGGGCTTGTTCCTGGCGCCGTCTACTACGGCACTTTAGACGCAGATGATGAAGAGGCTTATGACGCCTTGGACTGGCAGGACCCACGCCCTAAGCCCACGTGGGAGGAAGTGCGTGCATGGACAGAGCCTGTGAAGGTGCCCGAGTCCGTCACGATGATGCAGGCCCGCATGGCCATGCTGAACGCTGGCATCCTCGACCAGGTGCAGGCCGCCATCGGCGCAATGTCCGGTACCGAAGGCCAGGCCGCGCAGATCCAGTGGCAGTTCGCGCAGGAGGTTCGCCGCGATTGGCCGCTGGTGCTGCACCTGCAATCGACCGTTGGCCTCACCGATCAGCAAGTCGACGATCTATTCATCGCCGCCGCCGGCATTCAGTGAGGTGGCCATGCTGATACCGATTGGCAAGTTCGCCGCCGGAGCGGCCACGCGCCAGCTCAGTCGCTGGGAATTCCAGCTGCTGGAGCCGCTGATGTTCAATGATCCACAGCTCGGGCAGCAGGTTGTGCCTGCGGGCTTCACCAGCGATCTGGCATCGGTGCGCATCCTCCGAGAGGTCTGCCGCTGGGCTGGCCTGACCGCGCTCTTCGCCGGCATAGCGCTGACGTTCTGGTCATGGCTGGCACCGCTGCTGTGGCTGATTTCCGTGGGCGCCCTGGCGCTGTATGGCCTAGTGGTCGGTTATGGCATGCGCGCGGCCATCCTGCACGACTGGCTCTACAGCCAGGGCCAGCTGCCGCGCCGGCAGTGCGATGCGCTGTTCTACCGAGCGCTCACCCGAGGCGACGGCACCGCCGACTGGCGGGCGGTGATTTTCTGGCTGGGCGTGCGCCTGGGCGGAGCGCCGCACTACGGCGCTGTCTGACCTGCACCAACTGCACTTTTCCGCTGCACCTGCACCCGCCTTGAGCGGGTTTCTTTTTGCCTGGAGAAAACCATGGGCACCACCACTCGCGGCATCCGCAACAACAACCCCGGCAACATCGACTTCAACACCCGCAACCAATGGCAAGGCCAACTAGGGTTGGAGGAAGGGGTTCCTAAGCCTCGCTTTGCCCGGTTCGACAGCCCCGAGAACGGCATCCGCGCCCTGGGCAAGCTGTTGCTTGCCTATCGCGGTAAGGACGGTGAGCCCGGCGTGGGCGGGCCAGGCATCGACACGGTGCAGGAAACCATCCACCGCTGGGCACCACCTGGGGAGAACGACACGGGCGCCTATGTTGCGGCAATTGCCCAGCGCTTGGGCGTGACCGGCCAGGCAGCGATCGATGTGCGCCAGCCCGCAACGCTGCGCACCCTGGTCGAGGGCATCATCATTCATGAGAACGGGTACAACCCATACCCGGATTCGGTCCTCGCCGAGGGTGTGCGGCGGGCGCTGGCATGAACCCGGCCCAGCTGAAGCTGCTGGCCGCCGCAGCGGTGGCGCTGTTCTTTATCGCTCTGGGTTTGGGCGGTTCTGCCGGTTACTGGCTGACCGCGCGGCATTACCGGCCGGTGGTAGCCGAGGCGCAGAAACAGGCCAATCAGGCCGGCGAGGCCCTGGCCGGCTGCAAGATCACTGCAGGCTCGCTGGAAGGGCAGGTGGGCGAACAGAACCTCACCATCCAGAGCCTTGTAGCAGAGGCACAGAACCGTGAGGCCAGTGCCAAGGCAGCCGGCGCCCGGGCGCGCCAGGACGCCGAAGTCGACTACCAGGCAGCAAACCGCATTCAGCGCGAGCGCACCGGTGGCGATCCTGCTGCAACGGCGGCCGCCGTCATCGATCAGGAGCTCGGGCTATGAAGTGGCCGATCACGGCGCTCGCCGTGTTGCTGGTTGGCTGCGCGGGCCAGCAGGCTCCGGCGCCCGAACCGCGCGTCGTGCGCGTCGAGGTGCCCGTGCAAGTGCCATGTCGCGCGCCGGCCGTGCCGGCACCGGCCTGGGCAGCGGCCGGCCTGCAAAAGGGTGACAGCCTGGAAGTGAAGGTGCGGGCGCTGCTGGCCGAACGCCGGCAGCGGATCGGCTACGAGAAGGAACTGCAGGCCGCCGTCGGCGCCTGCCAATGAACATGGCTAAGAGCCGGGGGTTGGAATGGCAACAGCGCAGGTAACGAAGAGCTACATCGGGCGCGCAACGCTTGTGGTGAAGGCGAATGGTGGAAGCGTGACGGTCGAAAAAATGGTGGAGGGTGGCTGGGTGGTGGTTGACACCTTCGCAGCCGATGGCGCGTGGCAGATGGATTTCGGCCAGAGCACTACGCGGATCACGCCGTATGCCGGTGCGGCTTTCGAGGTGCTGCAGTGAGCCTTGTAGTGGGCGCGAAGCCCACGCGCCGTCGTATCCGCCGTGGCCTTGGCCTGCTGGGCGACAGCTTCAGCGGCAACTGTCACACCATTGCGGCCACTGCCTTCGGTACCGAAAACTACGGTTACGCCGGCGCGCTGGCGGCCAAGACTGGCCTGTTCCCGGCTTGGCAGGACAATCAAGGCAAGGTAGGCGACAACACAGGCCAGTTCATGGTCCGGCTACCAAACTGCCTTGCTTCCGCTACAGCCGATCTCTGGATGTTGCTGTCGCGCACCAATGACAGCACCACTGCGGGCATGACCCTGGCCGACTCCAAGGCCAATGTGATGAAGATCGTGCAGTCATTCATGCTGACGCCAGGCAAATACCTGATCGTTGGCACCGGCACGCCCCGCTTCGGCAGCAAAGCACTGACTGGCGCTGCTCTGGCTGACGCGATCGCCTACAAAGACTGGGTGCTGAGCTATGTGAGCCAGT
This sequence comes from Pseudomonas sp. URIL14HWK12:I12, assembly GCF_003097135.1. Lineage (GTDB taxonomy): Bacteria > Pseudomonadota > Gammaproteobacteria > Pseudomonadales > Pseudomonadaceae > Aquipseudomonas. The sequence goes on along the minus strand of NZ_QEQL01000001.1, from coordinate 538,987 downwards.
ACGTGCCGGTGGTGAACATCTGGGACGGCTTCACCGAGGACATGACGGTAGAGGGGCTGCACCCCAACATACTGGGCGCCGACTTCATCTCTGGTCGACTGGCCCCGATTGTAACGGCCAATTTCGAATTCTTCGGGGTGCCACTTCCTACCGATGCCGCCGACCTCTACTCGGCCATTCGGCCGTTCGGGTGCCTGAACGCCAATCCGCTTATGGCCGGTACCGGTGGCAGCATTGCGGCTAGCGTCAACCCGGTAGCCGGTTCAGTGCTCGCTGACGGCTACAAGGCCACAGGCTCTGGCCTAACCGGTGTCAGCACGCGCTGGTACAAGGAGCAGACAGCCGCGGGCGAAAACCAGTGCGTTGAGTTGGGCGGCACCATGGCGGCGGCCGGTGGGTATCTTTACGTCCAGCAGGCGGCCAACCTGACGCTGGGCAACCTGGCCGCCGGCGATGTGATTGAGATGGTTTCGGCGCCGGAGATCGTCGGCAACAGCCGCGGTATTCTGGGCTGGGAGGCCGAGCTGATTATCATCAAGCCGGTCAGCGGCACGTCGACCAGCATCTACTACCGGTCTATGGACAAATACCAAGAGCCGTTCACCATGCCCGCGAACTGGAAGGGCGCCCTGGAAACCCAGCGCTATACCTACGACGGCACCGAAACTGTCATCACCAGCCGCATGGGGCTGTACCTGGCAACGGGCATCGCTCTGGATTCTCAGGTCAAGGTCGGGCAGTACGGGGTGAGGAAGGTATAGCTCCAAGCCGGAACGGCGCACCGTCCAGTGTGTGGGAGCTGCTAACCGATATTCCTACCGCCCAAAGATGCGCCTGAGCCGCTGGAAATGCCCTTGGCTGAGTCGATGAATGTCTGTACATTTCGTGTTTCGTTATCGCGTCCTCAGCGTAACGTCTAATCGAATGGACTCAAAAATGCCTACTCCAAGTATTTCCGATATTGAAAACGCGTTTATTCCTGCAAAGGAAATCAGTGATTCGGCTAAATTTGCCGGGCGAGAATCTGCGATAGAGGACGTGTTCTACGCGTTGCTTGCTGAAGGTTCTAATATAGCTATTGTCGGTAATCGCGGGATCGGTAAGACATCGTTGGCCCGTCAGGTGGTTGCTATCGGAAGTGGGGATAATTCCATACTTGAAAAGGTAGGCGTTAAACATGATCAAAAGTTGGATTTTTTAACTATATACTTTGCGTGTGGAAATAGTATAAAAAGCACCGATCAACTGCTTGAGACTTTGCTCACTTCTGCGAGCTGTCTAGGTCGTTGGATTTATGACATCCCTCAGGCCTCGAAAGTAATGGAATCCTACTCTCCTAAGTTTAGTGCTAAAATCCTGGGGGTCGGTGGTGAGTTAGGTGGAGTCAAGGCAAACGAAAATACTAGCTCTCCGGCCCTCACTAACCATAGCGTTGACGTCGTTTTTTCGAATGTGGTCGGGGCCATTGTAGAGGCCGGTGTGGCCAAGAATGGTATCCTGATTCTGATCGATGAATTCGATCAGATTGCAAATCCAGATGGATTCGCCTCCTTTATAAAAGCCCTTGCAACTAACTGTCCGCAGGTCAAGTTCTGTATAGTTGGTGTTGCCAAAGACATTCAATCCCTAATGAGAGAGCACGAATCGACAGATAGGTTGTTTGCAGGCAGTATAGTTAGTCTGGATCCAATGAACGAAAAAGAACTGCAGGAAATTATTGATAATGCAGAGGCTTCAATTCAAAATCACATTGCGTTCGATTTCGGAGCTCGCAAGCGTATAATTGGTTTGGCTCAAGGTCATCCCTATATGGTGCATTTGATCGGTAAATTCGCTTTAAGAGAGAGCTATAAAGCCCAGAGATATCTGATTTCCCTCGAAGATATTAATGCTACACTTGCGGGTATTGCTGAAAAAAAAGTAGATCCTGTTCTTGAAGGCAAATATCGGCGTGCTGTTGGCTCGTCGTCCCAGCGAGAAACAGTACTCAAAGCAATGGCCGGGGCTAGAGACGAAGCAAACGAAATTTTCACCACAAATGCGTACAAAGCAGCGCTAGACATGGGGGTAGACAATGCTAGCCAATACGTGGGTCAGTTGGTGACTGACGAGTATGGTGCTGAAATAGAAAAAATTCGTGAGCGATTTTACCGATTTAAGGATTCGTTGTTCCATTCCTACATCATGGCTAGACCAAGAATGTACAGGCCTGGTGACGCCTAATAGCTGTTTGAGCCGACGCTGTACGGCAACGGGTAAAACAGACATAAAAACGCTTTAATAACGGCGGGCGAACTTCTGGCGCCCGCTAGGCTATAAATATCGCGTTTGACCGTCAGGTCACGGTTGCGCAGTACGGCGTACGGAAGTTTTTATATGCCCTCGAAGCAACGCGGTCAGCTCAAGCCATGGCAGTTCAACAACTTCTCTGGCCGCCTCACATCCCTCCCGGTGCTCGAAAGGGCGCCGCGCCTCTGCGGCTCGTTGCGTTGCTTCACAGCACCGGCAGACGACCGATCCCTCGCTGATATCCCAGCATTCCCGCCAGCTTTTCAATCCAACTATCATCATTCCTGCCCGCTGCGCCCAAACATGAAGGGTAGGGCAGCGATGCACGATTGGGGTGAAAATCACTTTTCATATCCGTGCCCGTCCCGGGTAGCGGAGTTCCTCATCGATCCGCTGCTCCAGAAAGAACCCGTATGCCGCGTCGGCGAGCTCGCGCAGATCGAAGGCTTCCAAGGCATCTATTTCGCCCGCTGCCTGCATACCTGCGGTCATGCCGTGCAGCCGCAGGCGCCAGGCCTCGAGGTCCGGGCAATTTCGCGGGTTCTCAAGCAGCGCATGCCATGCTGCCTGTCGCTCCGACCGTTCTCCACTCATGGCGGTGCAACACCTTCCCACACAAATCCGGCCCCGGCGCAGAGGGTGCAATCATCAATGCGCAGCGGGTTTGCCTCACAGGCAGGGCACTGGTAGAACGGCGCCAGGCCCACCAGTAGCGCCAGGTCATCTACCTTTTCGCCTTGCTCGCCGACCTCGGCCCAGTAGTCCAGCAGCGCCAGCGCGGCCGCGTAGCTATCGGCGTCGGACAGTCGCGGGCGCAGGTAGGGGCTTTGATCTCCTACAGGGTTCGGCCGCAGTTCAAGCACTTCATCGGCCCTGATCCAGCGCAGACACTCAATGCGCTCGGGTACAGCCTTGGCGATCGAAAGCAGTATCCAGGCTCCTTCGTCATCGACTCTCACCACCCCATCGTACGAGCCAAGTACCATGCGGGGATTCATCGTGAGCATGTTGCTGCCAATGTGGCCGGCGGGTTCGGCTTGGCCGGGGCGGAACAGTTGGTATCGTCCTGCGGGCGAGTAGGGGCAGCGGCGCATGTAAGTGGAAGGCATGGGATCAGCTCGAAAAGTACTGTATGTACGAACAGTATTTTATTTAGCAAGCGAGAGTCGAGCGATGGGAGATGGACGGCCTAGCGCTGTTGAGGTCCAGGTGAGGCCGTGGGACATTCCTGGGACACCAGATGTCCCAAACAGACATGAATGGATATACAGCACTATAGGCTTTTGGCCAGGAAGCGCGGGGCTTTCAGAGTTTTTACCCAGTAATTGCTGGGGCAGTAATCGGATTGCAAATCCGTCTACGCCGGTTCGATTCCGACCTCGGCCTCCACCCCATAGAACCCCGCAGGCTAGCGCTTGCGGGGTTTTTCTTTGGGCGCTGATAAAGCAGCGCTTCGGGCGGACTTCCGAAACTATTTCACTTCGAAGGCGTGGCGACAGCCCCGACCCGACGATAAACGCGCTTGGTGATCTCCTCCTTCGAGTGGCCCAGCAGCAAGCTTGAGTTCGCGATATCGGTAATTTCGAAGCGTCCCATGGCCTGGCTAGCCGTGGGCGCCGGGGTCGTATTGCGTGCAGGGAGATTCCCTGTACGTCGCAAGACCTCGTTTGCTGGCACCACAGGCTGTAGAGGAGGAAGGGGTTAGGCGCCTGGAAGTCGCTGCGGCGCATGATCATGCGACCCTCATGCTGGCTGATTGTCGGCGTGGTTTTGAAGGGTAGGAAGATGCAAGCGCGGCGCACATGCTTGCCGATGCAGGTTATGCCGATGCTGGGGTGGATGGCCATGGCGGCCTGCCGCGCTTGTGCATTACGGTAGTAATGTGATTGATTGAGACCGCCATCTCTGCGCAGACCTACAATTTTCATGGAGTTGATATGTTCCCGGTCAGTGTGTGGTTCGCCTACTCCGCTGCATGCGTGCTGCTGGTGCTAGCACCCGGCCCCGATAACTTATTGGCTATTGGCCGTGGCCTGAGCCAAGGCAAACTGGCTGCTGTCATGTCAGGCACAGCATCTGGTGCAGGTATTCTGTTTCACGTTGCGGCTGCTTCTCTCGGGCTGACGCTGCTGATGCAAACCTCCGAGGTAGCGTTTTGGGTCATAAAATTAATCGGCGCCGGCTACTTGTTATGGCTGGGTATCAAGGTGTTGCGTTCGCGCAGCCTGATCAGCTTCAAAAGAGCAACCCGGCAGTCAATGCGAAGCATCTTTATAACGGGGTTCCTATCGGCGGCGCTGAATCCTAAGCCTGGCTTTTTTGTACTGGCTTTCATTCCGCAGTTCGTTGACCCGGAGCGTGGGTCGGTGACCATGCAAATGGTGGTGTATGGGGTATGGTTCGCGCTGCTGACCGCAGTAGGGTTCGCATTGATGGGTACGTTCGCCGGCGCGCTGTCGAATTTCTTGCGTTCTCGGCCGCGGCTAGTCAATGGTTTGAACGTGGGTGCCGGGCTGACCTTCGTTGGGTCGGGCGTCTCTATCGCGACGCTCAGCCATAAGTAATTCCGGCCACGCAGGCGAGGTCGAACGTCGCGCCGTCCATCCTTGTAGCGAAGTTGTAGCAGTCACGTTGCCGCTGGATGATCGGATCATCACTGTCAAATGGCCTGTTCGAGACCAGAAGGCCGCGGCGAAATTTATCTGCAGCCTTGCGTAATGACGTGCATCGCCCCTTTTGGCCCACCACCGGGGCTTGCGTGCCGGCACCCATCCGGCTTGGGCTCACAGGGTTGTCGTGCTGGGCGCCGCAAAGCCCTACTCGCATCAATGGATGCCAGCGTGGATTACTTACGTGACATGGGCACTGGCTTACCTTCTACCCCCATAGCCGCTCTGCTTGCGGCACACCGCCATAGCCATAAGCCGCAGCGCGCACGTCTATGATGTGGACGTTCGAGTGAGGGTGCATATTGCCAATGCTTTCAGACAGCAGATCATACGACTCGCGCTGATAGCGCTTTTTTTGCGCCAATGTGGTCGTCTCGTCGGTGACTGTAACTTCCAGTCGAAAGCTGTTCAGCCCCAGGCTTTCAAGCGATTCGCTGTCGATGTACCACAAACCAGGGTCAACGAACTGAACGATCACCATGGTTTGAGAGGGTTGTTTGTCTAAAACACGTGCAGTGAGTTGAGTCAGCTCATTACTGAGTCGGGACGCCAGGGCAGGATTTGGCGCGCCAGATAGGGTCAGCGTGATACCAGGCATTGAATTACTCCTCGGAGGTGGTGTGCCTGCAATTTAGCCTTTGTACATCATCCTAAAAAGCGGGAAAATCAACGCTCATCTTCCTGTTTAGCCGGAACCTGCATGTACCACTTCGACCTTGCCCAGCTGCATGTCTATTTGGCGGTCTGCGAGGCAGGCAGTATCTCCGCAGCCGCCCCGGCCTTGTGCCGATCAACCTCCGCCATTAGCGAGCAGGTGCGCAAACTGGAGGATGCCGTCGGCGTCGAGTTGCTTGTACGGGGCAAGCAGGGCGTGCGCCCCACTCCTGCGGGTGAACGACTCTTGCACCATGCAAGGCAGATCCTCACCTTGGGCGAGCGGGCGCTGTCCGATGTTCGAGGCGAACAATTCGAAGGTGAGATCGGCCTTGCGATAACCGATTACTTCCGCCCCGACGACATTGCTGGGCTACTGAAGAAACTACGTGAATGGCATCCACGGCTTCGACTTCACGTGGCGATGAAAAAGAGTCTGGAAATCGATCAGGCCGGTGACTATCTGGACATAGGCTTGGCCATGCGTTTCAACGAGCGCGTAGCCACCTCCAATACCTATGAGGTGAGGCGGGAGCCCTTGCAATGGGTCGCCGCGGCTGGCTGGACGCCAGAGCTCGGCCAGCCACTACCCCTGCTTGCCATCAGCGGGTGTGGGTTGTCGGAATACAGCCGCCAGGTGTTGGAACGCAACCAGGTAGGATATGAGATCGTTTATTCGACTTCAGGGGTAGCGGGGTTGCAGTCTGCATTAAGGGCTGGGCTTGGCATTGCGTGCCTTAACGCCAGTGCAATACCCCATGGCGTGGCGCCCTATAAGGCTGGCCTGCCAGAATTGGCGCAAGCCACCTTTTCGCTACTGCCTCCCCGTAAGGGGGAGTCGGCGTTAGTGGAGAATGTGCGGCGATTGTTGCTGGGTTATCTCGCATAGGGCTAGAGACAAAACAGTCCTCGTTTTCCGCAGATCGAATGCCTACCAGTGGAGTTGCTGACGCAGTTCAACGGTGAAATTGGAAAGGCTGGTCGAAGGTTTGGCCAATGTCACGCCCTTGTGGCTGCCGTCCGATTTTGGCTCGTCAAGGTGGTGTCACCGAACCCTTATGGGGGGCAAACTTGGCAGGCAGGCGCTCCCGATGCTGCTGGCCATCGCTCTGACGCTGGTCCCCCAGCCGGTTGGCGTGCTTTAGGCGGCGCTGAATGCAGCTGCAGAGTTTACCAGCGAGACGCCCCATCAGTGGAGGTTAGGGTCATTTTAGGTGTCTTATTCTGGTGCCCAAGGCCCAAGCGGAGGGGGCTCAGCCAAGGCTTCGAACCTTGATTTTGAGCCCGTTGCGTCGGCGTTGCACATTCTTCCTGGTCATCTATTCTGGATCCCATCACCCGATAGGAGAATGCCGATGTTCCATAACGCCATGCGGCAGGAACTGATGACGCTCAAGGCCAAAGTCAGTGCACTCGAGCAAGTGCTAGATGGCCTGGATGACATCAGAATGGTTGTGAACGTCGACCCTTCGGGAAACGTTCTTCAGGTCAATGAGCGGTTTCTTGTGAGTATGGGTTATGAGCGAGAGGCGCTGATAGGGCATCACCTGCGTGAATTTGTACCGGACCATGTCGGGCAGGATTTCCATAAGCCAATTCGGGAAGCGTTAGCGGCTGGCAAACGCTTCGAGGGTATGGTGCGGTTGAAAACCAAAGCGGGGTATGAAGCATGGCTGGACACCGTTTCCATTCCTGTGCGTGATCACGAGGGCAAGTTGGAAGGCTTCATTCAATACTTCCAAGACGTTACCAAGCACGTCGAACGGGCCTCCGAGCAAGACAGCTTCATTCAGGCATTATTGCGTTCGAGTGCAGTTATCGAGTTTTCCCTGGATGGGAAAGTGCTGACGGCAAACGATAGGTTCCTTTCGGCCATGGGCTATCGGCTGGAGGACATCCGCGGTAAGCACCACAAAATGTTCTGTACCGCAGAAGAGGCTGGCTCCCCGGCATACCATGCTTTCTGGGAAAGGCTGCGAAAGGGGGAGTTTGTCGCGGGCCGGTTCAACCGCATAGACAGCGGTCGTAGGTCGGTCTGGTTGGAAGCCTCGTATAATCCTGTTATCGACTCTTACGGAAAGTTGGCAAAGGTGGTGAAATTCGCGACTGTCATCACCGAGCAAGTCGAGCGCGAGCAGGCGATCTCCGAGGCCGCCAACATTGCCTACAGCACCTCCATCCAAACCGATCAGACCGCCCAGCAGGGCGCTCGGGTTGTTCAGCGAACAGTCGGGGTGATGGACGGCATAGCCAACAGAATGCACGAAGCGACCACCGGGATCGCCGCATTGGACCAGCAGAGCCAAGTGATAAGCACCATCATCAAAACCATTACCGGCATCGCTGAACAAACCAATCTACTGGCGCTAAATGCCGCTATCGAAGCCGCTCGGGCAGGCGAGCAGGGCCGAGGCTTTGCGGTGGTCGCCGATGAGGTTCGGCAACTGGCCTCGAGGACGACGCAGGCGACCGCAGAGATCGCCGGCGTCGTACAGGAAAACCAGACGTTGGCATCCAAGGCTGTTCAGGTGGTCGAAAGCGGTAGAAGCCAGGCAGAAGAAGGCCTTGAGCTGGCGCGAGAGGCCGGCAGCGTCATCATGGACATTCAGGATGGAGCGCAGAAAGTGCTCAAGGCAGTGGAGAATTTCGCTACGGAACTGCACAAGGCCTGAGGCCGCTCCAGGGCGCTGTGTTATCGCCCTAGGGCACGGCCCCATTTTTCTCCTCGGTAAACAGGCTCGTCAAACGTTGAATCTTTTCACCAGTTGATTAAGGTTCACGGCCAGTTTGGACATTTCACCGCAGGCGCTGGCGGTCTGCGCAGCCCCGGCCGCGCTTTGGGTCGCCAGCTCCCGGATACTGACCAGGTTTTGATCGACCTCCCTGGCTACCTGAGATTGTTCTTCGGAAGCCGTGGCGATCAACAGGTTACGTTCGTTGATCTGCACGATCGCCGTCGAGATCTGATCCAGTGAGCTGCTGGCCTCTCGAGCCACACCCAGCGATTCAGTGGCCAGGTCTTTGCTAAGGCTCATGGCCTTCACTGCCATCTCCGAATCAGCCTGGATAGCAGCAATCATTTGCTCGATCTCCTGAGTCGACAGCTGTGTGCGATGGGCCAGCGCCCTGACCTCATCGGCTACCACCGCGAATCCTCGACCTTGTTCCCCGGCGCGGGCTGCCTCAATGGCGGCGTTCAGCGCAAGTAGGTTGGTCTGCTCTGCAATCGCCCTGATGACTTCCACGACCTTGGTAATGCTTTGGGCCCGGTTCGATAGGCCTTGAATCTGTTCGCTGGTGTTCTCGACGTTGCCATTGAGTTTTTGAATAGATTGCAGGGTCTGCGCCACGCGGGCCAACCCTTCGTCTGTATAGCCCTGGGTCAGGCTCGACTCTTTGGAAGCCAGTTCAGCGTTGCGTGCTACTTCATCCACAGCAGCGCTCATCTGCGTTACGGCAGTCGCCGCCTGATTGACCTCGTCGTTCTGAGCGACAAGGCCGCGGCTGGATTCTTCAGTCACCACCGTCATTTCTTCGGAGGCAGAGGCGAGCTGGGTAGAAGAGTCGGAAATCTCCATGATCGTGGCGCGCAGGTTGGCCTGCATTTGTGCCAGCGCCCTGAGCAGCCTTCCCGCTTCATCTGTACCGCTTGCCACCACCTCTTTCGAAAGGTCGCTGGCTGCAATGCGCTCAGCGACAGAGAGCGCATCTTTGATGGGGAATGTGATGCTTCGGGTGAGCAACAAGGCCAATACGACGGTCAGGACCACAACGGCGCTGATCAGCGCGACCACCATCCATATGCCATTGTCGTAGACATCCGTTGCCTTCTGCCCAGCTTGAATCGCGCCATGATTGTTGTAATCGGTCAGGGCATTGACTTGTCGCTCCATGGCGTCCGTCAGTGGGCGGATGCTGCCATTCACCAGCGTCTTCGCGGCCGCGACGTCTCCTGTTTTCATCAGCGGCAGGAGGGTATCGATTTGCTGGGAGTATCCTTCAGCGCTCTTTCTCACGGTGATGTAAAGCGCGCGTTCTTCTTCACTGCTGATGAGCGGTTCGTAACCCGCTACCGCTTCAAGGAACGCTTTACGATAGCCGGCGAATTTATCGAGGTTTTTTTCGATAGAGGCAGGGTCTGCTAAGCCTCGTTGGGTTTCCAGCCTCAAGCGAAGTGCCAGGGCGTTCATCGACGCGGTTTGCCGAATACTCGCCATCCAGTTTTGCTCGACGTCCTTTTCTGAATCCCTGAGCTTGCCCATCTGGAGCACGGCGGATGTACCTAGAATGAATACCAGCGCGATGATGAGGGCAAAAAAGAGAGCGGCTCGTGGAGCTAGATTGATATTTCTCAGGCGCATGCTGTGTGTCCGCAGGGAATTGAGGTGAGCAGTCTGTAGCGGATATCGGCCTTGTTCGGAGAATCTTCAGCCCCCAAGCTACCGCTGGCGTCAAGTGGTCTTGGAAACCCTGTTACCACCTGCAATCAGGGGTTACTTTTGTTTCAGAGTAACGCTATGCTTCACTGATACTGGATGCACATACAGTAATTGGAGTGTGAAATGGTGGTACAAAAGGACAAGCATCAGGTGCTGGGTGCAGTGGATCGCCTGGGGCTCAGAATCTCCACGATGTTGACGGCGCCCCAGGCGCAGCTCGACCGGCGGCTGACGGTGCACCGCCTCGACACGGACGAGGGCCAGGCTTGGGTCGCCATTCGAGAGCTGATTGCGCAATCCGAAGGTGTGGCTGTGACGGTCCATGATGAGGACTCATTCACGATCAGTTGGGAGGCGATATCGGACCATGACTGGCGGCCCGAGCACATGGATGAAATGCAGTTGATCGATGAGCCGCCGTTCTAGCGAGCGCCGTCAGACCTTTCTGGCATTCCATACCAACAGTACCTTGGCATGAAAGGCGACGTCATCGATGCGAGCGGTCTGATTCTCGTAGTGGGGGTTGTCGGAAATGAGCCGGTAATGATCCTCGTCCAGGCGCATGATGCGCTTTATGTACAGCTCCTGATGCCAGGTGACCACGTAGATCCCTTCGCCGACGAAGTCGTTGACGCCACGATCGACCACCACCAGGTCTTGGTCATTGATGGTGCCCTCCATGCTCTGCCCCCATCCGGTGATCATCGCCAGGGCGGTGGCCGCGGTATAACTCACACCCTTTTCCCGCAGCGTCTGTTCGCGCACCACGATGTTGCGTACCGCTTCGTTGTAATCAGCAGGTACCTGGCCATGCCCCATGGCACCGCGAATGTCGTACTGCGGGATCAGGATCTCTTCATTGCGCGGGCGCAGGCTCGAGAGGTTCGCAGGCAGCACCGCGGCGCCATCGCCCTCTGCGGTTTCACGGGCAGCGGCAGCGATGCGCTCACGCGCCGCTGACGAAAAGCCTTTGACCTTCGTCAAGGCGTGCATGAGTTGCTCAGCGGCCGACGAACCCTCAGCTGCCTCCAACGCAGGGGAGGGGTTGACCAACGTGCCGGGCGCCAAGCCGATCTTCTGCTCCAATGTGGCAGCAGCTTTTTCGCCCAGGTTGCGATGGCCTGTCAGCAGCTGTGACAGGTACGACGCATCCAGCCCATGCCGATTGGCAAAATCTTTTTGCGAAGCACCCGCCATCAAGGCTTTGAGCGCTTCGACTCGCAGTTTGGTCATGTCCATCCAGCAATCATCGCCCTGGATTAGCAATCAGTAAATTACAAATTGCTATTGTGCCGATATTTAGCATTTGCTAATCTGAAATTCGACCAACCGTTAAAGGGCAGGGCAATGATGTATTCCAGCGTACTGGCCACCGTTGTGGGCGCACTGACCGCCGAGACGGTCGACAACACCAGCAAACAGGCCTGGCAAAGGCTATACACCCCCGATCACGACCAGGGAGGCGACCTGTGCCTATTGGGTGGCACCCGCCCAGGTGTGGCGAGGGTTGAGACCAACTGCTGGTTGCATGCCCGTTTGTATAGCCAGTTGAGCTCAGTGCATTGGCAGGCATTGGTGGCACGCTACAGTACGCACAGGGCTAAGAAAGTACACGCCATCGGCAAGCTGGTTGCTTTGGTCCCGTCACCAGCGCCCAGCCTGTTTCGTTACAAAGCTGTGACCGCCTGGGCCATACCCCAGCTCAAAGGGGCTCAGGGGCGGCGCTCCACCGACATGATCGTGCTACCTACCGATTTTTACGACATTAGCACCTGGGATCAGGCCCCTCGGCCAGAGTCCACTCGCCGAGAGTGGCGCAGGAAGATCCACGCGGCGCTCGACCGCCTGGTAGACGATGCGCTGGACGCCGCCAGGCCAATCCTTCAGGCAGAAGGGGTGCTGTTTGCTCATATCGCATAGGCGGGCCTCGGCTATGGAACCGCTGCGAAATGGCAGCGTAAAGGCGAAGGCAGCGGGCGTTTGGCCCGGTAGCTTGGCCTTGCCGGGATCACGTCTGGCTGTCTTTGGCCTTCATGAATATGCCCTGGGCCATTACGTCACCATAAAAAAAGAGGCTAGGCCGCGCCTTGCCCATCTTCTGAACACGGTTCCAGCGCACTTTCTGAAGGCCGTGGGCGCTGGCTATTTCGCGTACTTGCTCGACCCGGCTATCCCGAACCAGGTCTTGCGGCTGTTCACCTATGGCAAAGAGCATCGCGCAGATCCAGGCGTCAAGCTCGGACATAGTGGTCTTCTCCACCACAATGACCTTCTTGACTCCGTGCAGAACGTAGTGAACCTCGAAATACTGAGTAAGCCTGGCGGGAAGGGGCACTTGCGATCCTCTGCTACCTGATCACAGTTTATCGGGCTTACCTGCTCCGTACTTGAACGCCGGCTGTCGCGGTAGGGCCATATCAGGCCGCCCGTCGGAGGACCGAAGGAACCTTCCTTGCCGTAGGTGGACTACTAAAGCGGACCCCGAAGCTAGGTTGTTTACCCCATGGATCAACCCACTAATGCGCCAAGCACCTTGCCACGCGCGCTGGTTGTTGAAGACGAAGACATCGTTCGCGAGCTGGTGGCGCTGGTTCTTGAGGACCTGGGCGTGGAAACGGTCATTACCAAAAGCGCCGACGAAGGCTTGGCCGAATTCGAAAAAGATCCCGGTGCTTGGGATCTGGTGGTCACCGATGTCATGACCCCGGGCAGGCGCAATGGCCACGACTTGGCCTGGGCGGTGGCGCAGGCGCGGCCTGAGCTCAAAATCATCGTGCTTAGCGGCTATCCACGCAACCCCGCCAAACGCTACCCAGACACCGCGACCTACCTGGTCAAACCCTGGTCGATACCGCAGCTGCAACGCCTCGTCAATACAGCGGTCCGGCGCAGTAGCGGTGATCGCTCGGTGTTCCCTGAAGGGGCCGGCAGGTTTGAGTAGTACACTTGCGTCCCGGAGCGTTTGATGCGCGACGAGATTGCCTATTTACTTCTGGAGCTTCAACGACATGAATGTCCGCTTTAAAACCCAGTGGTTGCTTGCCTTGGCGTTGCCGGTGGTGCTCAGCGCGTGCGGCGATAAAGAGCCCGAACAGCGCACAGCCTTCATCCACTTCCTGCAAACCCGCATTATCGACAAGCCAGGCGTGCACGTACCCAAACCCAGCCCTGATGAGTCCCAGGCCTTCGGCCCCTACGTGACGGATTACGCGATCATCACCGATTTCAATACCGCGATGGACCAGAGCGTAAAACCGCTCGGTACCCTGCTGCAAAAAGGAGCCGTACGTTCGCTCGGCGATGTCGTCGCCCGCCGCGACGACCTAAAGGCTGTGCAGGCCGGGGTTAACGACATGGCGTCTCAGATCAAGACCCAACGGGCCACTGCTGACAGCGCGCACGCTAAGGTCAAGCAACCCGATGATCTCAAGGTGATCTATGACAAAGCTTATGAGCGCACCGTCACCTTGCCGGCCGACACCTTTCTGGAGGTGCTGCCGCAGATCAACGGGACGCTTACCAGTAGCCTGAAAGTGGCTGACTACGTCCAAGCCCACAAAGCACAGATCGATACGCAGGGCCCTCAGCCGAAAGTCCAGGACCCAGCAGTTCTCAAGGAGCTCAACACGCTGTTGCAAGAGCTGGCCGCCCAGGCTCAGGGGGCGCAACAGGCTCAGGCGAAGGTGCAGGCGGTGATGTTGGGCCGCTGAGTCGTTCGACGGTGACGCGACCTCGCCCACTTGGCGAGGTCTCACCGCTCGGCCACCGCACTTCCCCGTGTGGGTTCGCGCAGTCGCCGGAGGTTGCAAAAACCACCGATCAGGCGCTGAAGTTTCCCAAAACCGCGCCGATATGCGGTATTAGGCAAACTCGCAGCCCTACCGGAGAACACCCATGGCACTGCGCAATATGAATGTCGGCCCACGCGCCACGCTTTTCTTTGCAGTGATCCTGGTGATCGTCGCCCTGTTAGGGGCGATGGCGGTGGGGCAACTGTCGAATTTACGCGCCGCTGAACAGGACGTGGAAACGAACTGGATGGCGGGGGTTCGGTGGTCTGGTTCGATGAACTCAACAGCGTTAAGGCTGCGGCTGGAAAGCCTGCGGGCGAGCACGGCAAGTGACAAGGCATTGCGCGATGATACGCTGCAGAACCTGCCAGGTTACCGCAAGGAATTTCTCGATGCGGTCGCGCATTACGGTGCACTGATCAACGATGAGCAGGAACGCAGTTATTATCAGGCGATCGTTACCACCGCTGAGGCTTACACCAAGCAGCTTGATCAGCTTGAGAATATGTTGCGCACGGGCGCCCTCGAGCAAGCCGCTGTGTTCATCAATGGCACCGTACGACCGCTCACTAATCAGCTGCAGGCTCAAATCCTCGCGTTGCGCGACTTCAACGATGAGGGTGCCAACCAGGCGGGAATCAGCGCACAAGCGACCTACATGAGCAGCCTGTGGATGATTGGAGGGCTGATCGCTGCGACACTGCTCGTAACCGCCGTCCTGGCGGCACTTTTGATCCGCAGCATCACGGCGCCTATCAGTGCAGCGCTGAGTATCGCTCAGCGCATCGCCAAGAAGGACCTCACTGAAACCATCGTGGTAGAGGGCAAGGACGAAGCTTCACGCATGCTGGTGGCGCTGGGGCAGATGCAGGGTAATTTGCGGCAGACGGTAAGCCACCTTTCCGACAGCTCGGCGCAACTGGCCTCTGCTTCGGAGGAGATGTCGGCCGTCACCGACGAAGCCAGCCGTGGCATGGTGCGGCAGAACGACGAGGTCAACCAGGCCGCTACGGCGGTGACCGAAATGAGCGCTGCCGTAGACGAAGTGGCGCGCAATGCTGCGGGCGCCGCCGAGGCCTCGCGGGAAACCGAAGGCCTCGCGCGGATGGGCATCGACAATGTTGCGCAAACGCTGGTCGCGATCGAGAAGCTCTCGGCCAATGTGGGCAGCACCGCCACCCAGGTCCAGACCTTGTCCACCCGCACCCAGGACATTACCAAGGTGGTCGAGGTGATCCGCGCGATCGCTGAGCAAACCAACCTGTTGGCTCTTAATGCTGCGATCGAAGCGGCAAGGGCAGGGGAGCAGGGCCGGGGTTTTGCGGTGGTAGCCGACGAGGTGCGTGCACTGGCGCACCGCACCCAGCAGTCGACTCAGGAAATCGAACAGATGATCGGTGCGATTCAGAATGATTCGGTGCACGCTGCCCGAGCCATGCAGGACAGCCGGCAGATGGCCGATGATTCCAATGCCGTGGCACAGAAGGCCAACAGTTCGCTGGAGCAAATCGCTCAGGCTATTACGGTGATCAACGAACGCAACCTGCTGATCGCCACCGCGTCCGAAGAACAGGCGCAGGTCGCCCGGGAGATCGATCGGAACCTGACCAGCATTCGCGATTTGTCTACCCAGAGTGCGGCCGGTGCCAGCCAGACAGCAACGGCGAGCGCTGAAGTGTCTCGCCTCGCGGTAGGCTTGAGCCGGGTGGTGGGTGAGTTCACGGTCTGAGCCAGCCAGGTTCATAGGCATCCGGTGCCCGAAGCCGAACGTGAATCCATGTTCGGCCCCTGCTGGCTTCGGTCTGCACAGCCCGCATTTGACACTCCCGCTTTGTTCCATGCATCTTCTAACCCGCAGGGCAGCACTGGCCGGCGCGATAACGCCCAGCTCAACACCTGGCGCTTGCAGAGCGTGAGCGCGGCAGCTGGGCAACGCCATTTCTCGTGGATGCAGATGCGAGTGACATCGCTGCACCTCGCTGGGTTGGGCGTTGCAACATCGAGCTCAAGAGTCTCAGGAAGATGCTTCGGGCATATCCCCGGCCTTGCCGAGGATACTGCCTAGGCCTACCGCGGCTGTCTCTACAACGGCAATGAGCCTATCCAGCTCCCATCCCTCTTTCGCCGCAGCCGACAGGCCGAGCATGGTCATGGAAACATAGTCGACGACATGGCTGGCTGTGCGGACGCCTGATGCCTCGAGGAACGCCATCACCTTGGCACGGTTCTCCTCTGCGATTTGCTTGGCAGCTTGCCCAGCCTCGGTGCTGCTAGCCTTCGCGTGCTCCAGGATAAAACACCCGCGGCGGTGCGGGTGAGCGGTGTAGGCATGGGCCGCAGCCCTGAGCATGTCCCGCAGTGCTGCCAGCGGTGATCGGCCCGGGATCAAGAAGGTGTCCAGGGGCACGACAGTCGCGGAGTAACGCTTCAGGGCATCGTTGAAAAACGCATTCTTGCTGCCGAAGGCGGTATAGAAGCTTGGGGCGGTGATCCCAATCGCTTCTGTCAGCGAGGCCACGCTGACGTTCTCATAGCCATGCTCGTGGAACAGATGCTGCCCGAGTTGAATGGCGTCCTCAAGGATGAATTGACGCGGTCGCCCGCGGGCTCGCTTATTTACGTTAATGGTCATTACAGAAACCGTTTACTTTGGGGCATGCGAATAACATAGTGGATATTAACGTAAATATCCACGCCGCCAGGCAGGGCCTCTTACGGCAGCCTTCAGGCCAATCGAAAGGAAGATCATGCAGCCCTCACCCTCATCAAGCCTGGCAGCTGAGGCTTCTGCTCCCAGCAACCGACTGCCCATTGCAGCACTGGCTGGCCTCGCAGCCGCCGGCTTTTTATGCATCGTTACTGAAACATTGCCCGCTGGCTTGTTGCCAAGCATCGCTGCTGGCCTGCAGATCTCGGAGGCTATGGCCGGCCAACTGGTGGCGCTCTATGCATTAGGGTCACTGTTGGCGGCAATTCCGCTTACAAGCTGGACCCAAGGCTTGCGCCGACGGCCCGTGCTACTTGGCACCGTCATTTGTTTCGTAATCGGAAACACACTGACGGCAATGGCTGAATCCCTAAGCGTGGTGCTGGTCGCACGCTTCATCGCAGGCTGTGCAGCAGGGTTGGCGTGGGGAATACTCGCAGGCTACGCACGGAGCATCGTACGTCCCGAACAGACAGGGGCTGCAATGGCGGTCGCGATGGTGGGGGTCCCCCTGGCGCTGTCGTTGGGCGTTCCAATGGGGACGTTTTTAGGAAGCTTGGTGGGGTGGCGCGGATCATTTCTGATCCTGTCGGCACTTGCACTGATGTTGATCGGATGGATCGTGGTGAAAGTGCCTGATGCTCCCGGCCGCAATGGTGAAAGCCGACTCTCCCTTCTTCGTGTACTCCGAACCAAAGGCATCGTACCGATCCTTCTCGTGATCCTGGCCTGGATGACTGCCCACAACATTCTTTACACCTACATTGCGCCGTTCTCGACCACCTCACAATCGCGGGTCGATCTCGTCCTGCTGGCATTCGGGATCAGTTCCCTGGTTGGCATCTGGTTGGTTGGCCGCTTTGTCGATCGACTGTTGCGGTTGATGGTGCTCATTGCAATCGGGTCGTTCGCTTTGACGGCCATAGTTCTGAGTATTGCCGCAGACCAAAGCGTGGCGGTCTATCTTGGCGCCGTGGTCTGGGGGCTTGGCTTTGGCGGAGCCGGCGCCATGATGCAAACCGCGTCAGCCGATGCCGCCGGCGATGGCGTGGACCTCGCCCAGGCAATGGTGACCACCGCTTGGAATCTGGCCATTGCAGGCGGCGGCGCAATAGGTGGAGCACTACTGACCCAGGGTGGTACTTCCATGCTACCGCCCACCGTAGCCATCTTGGCATCGCTCGCCTTTGTGATAGCCCTGGCAGCACGTCGCTATGCCTTCCCCCCGGGTGGTCGCGCTCAAGGGCATCGCTGATCGCCCAGTCATTCGCCACCATGCCAGCAACGAAGTGGTGTTCACTGATGAACGCTTAGACCGTTACGTGCGGTCATACGCTAAGCCCCAGGTCTTCCACCATGCGTTTGAATACTATCGCGCGCTGCCACAATCGATTGCTCAAAACGAGAAGTTGGCATCAACTAAGCTGACACTTCCGGTGCTCGCGGTTGGCGGTGGGGGTAACGGCGGTTTCGGGGCTACGCAGCCAGAAAACATCCGGCGCTTTGCCACCAACGTTGAGTCGCACGTTTTACCTGGTTGCGGCCATTGGGTTCCGCGTGGGAGGGTATGGGAAGGTACCGTTTCGTCAACCCTCACGATGCCATCGAACAGGCCCAGCGCCGGCCCGGGGCGTCGAATTATTTCCTAACCCACCCTGTAACCGTCCATATACCCTGGCAGCGCTCAATTGAACTAAGGAATGGCTCATGCCCAACCTCACCTGCGCACGTCCGCTCACCCGTTTTCGCTGCAATGGCTGCAACTGGACCTTGGCAATCCTTGGGCCGGGCGGCGCCGTGGTGCAGAAATGCCCATGGTGCGGCTGTGACGAGTTCGGCGATCATCCCCCTGTCCACCAGGGGGCCGGGCAATCACTGCTGTGTGATACACACGGTGAGGTTGTGGTGCAGGTGCTCGATGGCGACATTGCATGTGATGACTTCATGGACAATCTGTATTGCCCGTTCTGTCGATAGCCAGGGTGCGGTGCTGGTAGAGGAGGCTGCGCGGTCTTTCGGGTGGTAGCGTCAGGCGTTGCCGATCTGCATCTGTTGTTCGTGGCTCCTGCGTAGAGCTGAACTTTCGCCCCAGCGAGCATGCCGGTGATTTCGAGCATCGACTCTCCCCCGCCTATGATGCAAGCTTGTATAACTTGCTCCGCACTTCCAGCACTCACCCAATGGCGAAGTGATCGCCGGCGGCCTGCCCGCCATACGTGCCGCGATACCGAGTGACCCGGACGCCGGCCACGTATTTCCTTCGTGCTTGTGACCAGAACCTATGCAGCGAAAGACACCGGGCAGTTAACGCCAGGCTGATGCGGCGTTGGTTGTTCAGAGCGGCTCAAGGGCCGTATTATCTGAACGGTGTCTTGGGTTGGCGCCAAGACTCACCTCTTTCGAAGGACATGAGCATGGGACAG
Organism: Pseudomonas sp. URIL14HWK12:I12; assembly: GCF_003097135.1. Classification (GTDB taxonomy): domain Bacteria; phylum Pseudomonadota; class Gammaproteobacteria; order Pseudomonadales; family Pseudomonadaceae; genus Aquipseudomonas. Next base: position 520,015 of record NZ_QEQL01000001.1, on the reverse strand, counting down.
TATTTCGATCATTCAGGCCTATTCAAGGCAGCTTCGTATTCCTGCAACGCGCTTCTGGTCAGCGGCATCGCCAGCTGGGAGCGGAAAAACATTGCGCTGAATACGAAGGAGTTTTTGATATGTCCAAAGAATTACTCGGAGTTTCTGCTCTAGGCTTGATGGTGGTCGGTGAGTTCTGTGCAATCTACAGTGAGGTGGTCGTCGCCAAACTCGCCCAGACAGGCAGCGTATCGTGGGGGTCGTTCAGCTTCCCCCTGGCACTGATGTGTTTTGCGGGCGTTTGTCTACTGGCGGCATACTGGCTCGGATACGTTGCAGTCGGTGATATCTGGATCGTCACCGTGGTATCAGTCACCTCTTTGTTGCTTCTTGAGCCTGTAGTTGTGTGGTCGCTGTTCCACGAAACACCGAGACGGGGCGCGCTCATCGGCTTCGTTTTGGGCGCCTTGGGTATGCTGTCCACTGCACTGCTTTAACTCACCCTTTGGCCCATCATTCGGTTGCTGGGCCTATTTCCACGATCTCCATTTTTCTCCCGCCGGGCCGTGTCGCCAACGCCAGCCAGTGAGATCGTTTGATCAGTCTTCATCGCCTTTGCCCAATTGGGATTTGCTCAAACTGTTTTTGCCTGGCCCACACCACCAGCGACGCGCTAAACCGCCGCCTTGTTCAGCGCCTTGCATCAAGCCGCTGCTCCATAAAGAAGCTGAAGGCCGCATCAGCCAGTTGGCGCAGGTCGAACGCCTCAAGTGCATCGATCTCTCCGGCTGCTTGCATGCCGGCAGCAATGCCATGAAGGCGCAAGCGCCAGGCTTCCAGATCAGGGCAATCCTGCGCGCTTTCGAGTAGCCCCTGCCAAGCGGCCTTGCGCTCTGACCCATACTCACTCATGGCAGAATTACGCCTTCCCACACGAAACCGGCGCTACGGCACAGCGCGCAGTCGTCGATGCGCAGCGCATCGGCCAGGTGCGGGCGTAGGTAGGGGCTTTGACCTTCCAGAGGGTTCGGCCGCAGCTTGAGCACTTCATTGGCTCTGGTCCGGCGCAGGCACTCAATGGGTTCGGGTAGAGCCTCGGCAGTCGAACACGGTATCCAGGCGCCTTCGTCGTCAACCCTCACCAGGCCATACAGCGCGCCCAGCGTCAGACGGGGATTTATGGTGAACACGTTGCTGAGGATGTGACCGCAGGCTCAGCTTGGCTGGGGCAAAACAATTCATACCTGCCAGCTGGGGAGTAGGGGCGGCGGCGCATGTGGCGGGAAGACATGGAAAGCTCCGAAATGCTGTATGGGTGAACAGTATTTTATTTCGGGCGGCGACGTCGAGCAGTGCAGGATGGACGGTATCGGCCAGGGCGGTAGATCGATTGGTAGGACGCTGCGGAGGGTGCGGCAGATAATCGTTAACTTTCGGCTGATCAAAGACGTAAGGGTAGCGTAATTGCGGTAAAAAGTTGAATCGCAGCAATCCAAGACGCGGCGGCCTATACATGCCGGGACCCCATAATGCTTCTGAACGTACTCGCAGGTGGTGCCGATCATAGTTTTCTCCCTGCCTGCCCCGCCCTCTGTGGTCGGATGCGGCATGGGTGAAATGGTAAAAAGGCGGAAGTGCCTGTGTTAATTTAGGTGCATATTTAGGTAGGGACCTATCACAATGCTTACGGCCCATCCCGAGTTTCTGTTAAAAAGAATCACACTAAGAAAGATACTTCCTAGCCACCTGGTTGATGTGTATAGGGCGCTTTCCAACCCGAAGGTAATCGCCCACTATGGCGTTTCATATTCGAGCCTCACCGAGACGGAAGAACAAATGCGGTGGTTTGAACGAATCGTCGCCGAGAAGTCAGGTATCTGGTGGGGGATATCATTCATCAACCACGAATCATTGATAGGGGCCTGTGGCTTCAACGATGTGTGCCACGAGCACCGGAAGGCACAGATAGGCTATTGGCTGATGCCCGAGTACTGGCGTCAAGGTCTCTTGTCCGAAGCTTTGCCGTCAATGATTGACTACGGGTTCAGCACCCTGCGCTTGCACCCCATCCATGCAGAGGTTGAGCCGGAGAATGAGTCCAGTTGCGCTCTTCTTAGGAAGTTTGGATTTCAACGGGAGGGCACTCTTCGCGATGTTGAATTCAAAGACGGGGCATTTTTAAGTCTTCATCAGTACGGCTTACTCTCTACGGACATCAGGGAGCGGCTAGATGGTACCCGAAGCAAGTGATATTCAGAGGCCTCGAGCATTGCTGCACCGCCGTGGTTTGGCGGTGGGCCCAACCCTTGGGCCTATGCCTGCGGGCACCGCCCGCCCTTCGTTTTTTGCACCCCCGCAATTAAAAGTTTAGGAGCCGCGCTATCGGAAGCGCTGCCACGGTCGCCGGCCGTGGTCGAAAACCCAGGCCGATGACCAAGAAAGCGCTGGCGGGAAGCACGGGTAAGCGAGCGCTGAACAAGTCCGAGCTTGCGTTCACAACGGTCCCGAATATCAATCCGCCAGAATGACTCAGTCTGCGGGCCAAGATGAGGTGACAGAGGTTCGTACCTGAACTTCTGCGCGAACACATTAGTGCGCTGACCTTGCTATCGCAATGATCAAGTTGTTGGATTTTTGCTTTTGCTGAAAAATCCAATTCTGTTGGGGCTTGCGGCGCTCACTGTCATAGCGGCTGCCAGTTATTATTTCATCGTAGCCTTGTGGCAGGCTTATTAAGAACTTTGCACAACTGCGGCCCGCGCGTACAGAACATTGCAGCTGAAAACTTTCTTTCAGGAATGTAAGGCCCCAACGCGCTATCTATGCTTGGAACAAGTTTGAAGCTGAGCCCTCTTATGCGGGCTTTTTTTGCCTGGAGAAAACCATGGGCATTCTCACTCGCGGCATCCGCAACAATAACCCTGGCAACATCGACTTCAATACCCGTAACCAGTGGCAGGGCCAGCTGGGCCGGGAGGAGGGCGTGCCCAAGCCTCGCTTTGCGCGGTTCGACAGCCCGGAAAACGGCATCCGTGCCTTGGGCAAGCTGCTGCTTGCCTATCGCAGTAAGGACGGCGAGCCCGGCGCAGGCGGGCCTGGCATCGACACGGTACGGGAAACCATCCACCGCTGGGCACCACCTGGTGAGAACGACACAGGCGCCTATGTTGCCGATGTTGCAAAGCGCTTGGGCGTGCCCCCCAAGGCAGCGATCGATGTGCGCCAGCCCGCAACGCTGCGGACCCTGGTCGAGGGCATTATCGTTCATGAGAACGGGTACAACCCATACCCTGATTCGGTCGTCACCGAGGGTGTGCGGCGGGCGCTGGCATGAACCCAGCCCAGCCTCAGCCGCCAGCCTTCGAGGTCGGGGTGCGCACGGCTCCAGAGCAGCGCATGCCATGCGTCTTCGCGCGCTCACCTTTACCCACTCATGGCAGGGCCATCGCTTCCCACAGAGCGCCTTCGTTTCATCCGCCACAAGCCAGCCCATGAAGTCAGCCAGCATGAATATCCCGACCGAAGGCATCTTTCTCGACGAGCTCTTTGGCCTTTGGGCCTAGCCACCTACCTGATGCGGGTAGAGGGAGGCAGGATGATCAGTGCCGGCATCCACTATGACGAAACCGGATACTGCTTTCGGAAAACCCGCGGTGTCCGAAGCGGTACATCCGGGACGAAGACGATTTCCTGATTTCGGGGAGCGTGACGCCGCACTTGGCGTCGGGTGAGGAGGGGGAATGCAGCGGATATCTGAGAATTGCGAACCAGAAGGTTTTTTGCGGACCGGCAGTCCTAGAAATCATACGGTCGTATGAGCTACAGCCCGCATGATAACTGGTGCCCGAAGCCGGACTCGAACCGGCACGCGGTTGCCCGCGAGGGATTTTAAGTCCCTTGTGTCTACCATTTCACCATTCGGGCAGCTGAAAGCGCTGAGCCGCGTAAGCCCTTGAACATCAAGCACTATCGCGGCTGAGGGCTGCGACTATATACAGCCCGTCGCGCTCAGGCAAGCCTGGGCTGGCCGCTCACCGCTCGATCTGGCGGTTCCAGCGGGCATTCCATTGCGGGCGCACCTTGTTTACCTGGTCCCAGTCGATGGTCACTGCTGTCTTCAGGTAGGCCTGCATGGCCTGTACCTGGTCGCGGGTCTTGTCGGTCGTGGGCGTGGTAGGGTTCGAAGGGATCTGGTCGCCCAGTTCCAACGCCGGCGCCTGGGCCTCAGGGCTGAGCAGGAACTCGGCCAGTTGCTGCGCCAGCTCAGGCTGATCGTTGTTGGCCACGGCACATTCGGCCACGTTCAATACCACTGCACCTTCCTTGGGCTGGGCGTATTCCACCGGAATGCCCTTGAGCTTGAGCGCGGTGACCTGGGTAGGGGTGAGCGGGAACAGGGCGGCCTCGTCGGTCTGCACCATCTCCGAAAGTTTCGCCGAGCTTGGAATGTATTCCAGCACGTTGCGCCCCACCGTTTGGGGCCAGGCTTTGAAACCGGGATCGACGTTCTGCTCGTCACCGCCCTGCAAGCGGTTGAACATCAAGAAACCATGCAGGCCGAAGGTGGACGAGGATAGCGACTGGAACACCACTTTGTCTTTGAAGCGGGGGTCTGCAAGGTCTGCCCAAGAGGTGGGCGCTGCCCAGCCTTTTTCCTTGAACAGCCGGCTGTTGTAGGCCAGGCCCGTTACGCCCAGGCTGACTGCCGCAGCCTGGCCCTTTATGACTGCGTTAGCGGGCAGTTGGGCGAGTGTTGCGCTTTTGGCCAGGGGGCTGCAAAGCCCCATGCTGATGGCCCGGTACATCACGCCGTCGTCCAGGAACATCACGTGTATCGGCGGTTTCTCCGGGCTGGCCTGCACCTTGGCGAGAATGTCGGCTGACGTGCCCGGCACGATCACCACCTTCACCTGGTGTGCCTTTTCGAAGGCCGGCAGGATGTTGTCGGCATACAGCCGTTCCATGGTCCCGCCGTTCATGCCCAGGTACAGCGTAGGTTCAGCCAGGGCGGCGGTGCAGGGCAGGCACAGGGCGGCTGCCAGCAGCTTGAGTGTCATGCGCATGGGGCATTGCTCCTTGTCGAGTGTTGAAAACGTTCGATGGAAAAAGCCTGCAGGCTGTGGCGCGGCTCGCCCAGCAGGATGCACTCGGCCAGCGCTTCGCCCGCCGCCGGCCCGATCTGAAACCCCGCGCCTGCGAAGCCGAAGCCGTGCAGCAGGCCAGGGGTGGTGGAGCTGGGCCCAAGCACCGGCTCCCGGTCAGGCAGGTAGCCCTCCGTACCGCTCCAGGTGCGGATCGCCTGTGCCCCGGCCAGGGCAGGATAGAGTTCGCAGGCATTGCGCAGGATGTCGAGCACCGCCAGTTGGCCGGCGCGCGCTGTGCTTTCGCCGAGCGCGAAACCCTGCCCGCCGCCCATTACACAGTTACCGCGCGCCACCTGGCGGGCATAGATACCGCCGCCTTCGACGCCGGTGCTGGCGGTCATGAACATCGGTAGAGGTTCTGTGACGAGCATGGCCGGATGGCCCGCCACCAGCGGGACCGGCTCGCCGACTTGGCTGGCCAGCGCCGCGGCCCAGGCGCCGGCGCAGTTGAGCAGCCAAGGGGCGCTGAAGCGCTGGCCTTGCGCAGTGTGCACCGTGAAACCGGCGCCGCTCGGCTCGACTGCAGTGACAGTGCATTGCTCGTGTACGTGCGCACCGTGGCGCCGCGCGGCCTGGGCGAAGGCAGGGGACATCAGGCGCGGGTTGGCGTGGCCGTCTTCAGGGCAATAGGAGGCGCCCACGGCGATATCTCCCACCCAGGGGAAGCGGGCGCGCAGTTGCTGCCGGTCGAGCAATTGCAAACCCAGGTCGAACGGCTCGCTCAACGTCGCCCAGCGCTGCAATGCTGCGAAATCTGACTCGCTGCGGGCCAGTTTCAGATGCCCCGAGCGCACATACTCACCATCGATGCCCAGCAGCTCCGGTAACTGCCCCCAGATCTGGTGAGCGCGGCAGGAAAGGGGCAGTTGTACGAGCGACCGCCCCTGCCGGCGCACACCGCCATAGTTGACCCCGCTGGAGCGCGAGCCGCAAAAGTCGCGCTCCAGCAGCGCCACCTGCTTGCCTGCCCGGGCCAGCCACAGTGCGGCACTGGCGCCGACGATGCCGCCGCCGATCACGATGGCATCCAATGGCTGCGTACTCATGGTTTTACCTCCACGCCAAAGGGCAGCGGCTTGATCGGCGCCTGGGCACGCAGCCGGCCCACCTGGTCGACAGCCCGGCCACTCTCGCAGGCGATCAGCTCCGCCGCAGCGGCCCCACACAGGCGCCCTTGGCAGCGACCCATGCCGATTCGGCAAGTGGCTTTGACCCGGTTGATCTCCCAATGCCCTTGACGTACGGCGGCGCGAATTTCCCCAGCGCTCACCTGTTCGCAGCGGCAAACGACCAGTTCATCGCTGGCCTGGCCAGCCCACTGCTCGGGAAAAGGAAATGCCCGCTCAAGGCCTTGTCGGAAGCGCTCAAGCGAGCCGAGGCGCTGTTGCAGCTCATGGCGCCGAGTCGGGTCTACGTGCAACCCGCGATCGCTGACCAGGCTCAGCGCTGCCAGCTCGCCGGCCAGCTCGGCGGCGTCGGCGCCGAGAATGCCGGCCCCGTCACCGGCCAGGTACACACCCGTTACGCTGGCCCGCCCACCCTCGTCTCGCGTAGGCAACCAGGCGCGGTTCGCGGCGCTCCATTGAAAGGTGCAGCCCAACAAGTCAGCCAGCTGGGTTTCACTGCGCAGGGTGTGGCCGAAGGCGAGCGCGTCGCAGGCGACGCGGTGCGCCTGGCCGCGGCTATCTTGCCAATGCACCGCCTCAACGCGCTGGTCACCCTCCACGTTCAGCAGCTGCGCACCGGTGTGCACGGGCACGCCGTGCACGCCCAGCCAGGCGCGGTAATACACGCCCTTGGCGAAGGTGGCCGGTTGGGCGAGCAGGGCCGGCGTAGCGCGGGCTTGGGCGCTCAGTGGGGCGCTGTCGAGTACCATCAGTGGCGGCGCGCCGGCCTTGGCGTATTGCCAGGCCAGCAGGTACAGCAAAGGCCCGCTGCCGGCCAGCACCAGCTGCTCACCGATGGCGCACGCCTGGGACTTCAACGCGATCTGGGCTGCTCCCAGGCTGTACACCCCAGGCAGCGTCCAGCCCGGTACCGGCAAGATGCGGTCCGTGGCGCCGGTGGCGATAAGCACTTCGGAAAACGCCAGCCGCTGGGCTTCACGGCCTTGAGACAGGGTGTCGAGCCAGGGTGCTTCGGCGTTCCACACCAGCGTGTCGGGGCGGTAGTCGAGCTGCCCCTCGAGCTGCGCCAGGGCGGTGTGCAGCGCCTGCCCTTTGCGCCGCTCGAAGCCATACAACTGGCCGGCATCACGGGTAAACCCCGGGGGTTGCTGGCGGTACACTTGGCCGCCGCCCTGGGGCGCTTCGTCCAGCAGCACCGGGCGCAGGCCATGCGCGCACAGTGTCTGGGCGGCACGAATGCCGGCAGGCCCTGCACCAACGATCACTACCTCGCTCATGGCCTGCGCCCCGCTTCGCGCTGCACGCAGGCTCCCGGCTCCAGGTAAGTGGAGCAGGCCCGTACCCGGCGGCCGTCGCCCAGGCGCACCCAGCAATCCTGGCAGGCGCCCATCAGGCAGAAACCGGCGCGCGGCTCGGCGTTGAAATCGGCCCCGCGCAGGTGCTCTGCCTGGGTGAGGATTGCGGTCAGCAGGGTATCGCCGGCTAAGCCCTCGGCCGCCTGCCCATCGAGGGTGAAGGGCACGCGGGGGCGTTGGGTTTCAGCAAGGCGTCGGAGCAGGGCCATGGCGCGGTTCCTGTGGTTCACTGTTTGCCGACCAGCACACGGTCCAGGCCGTAGATGCGGTCTAGCAGGATCATGGTCGCAGCGGTGAGGGCGATCACCAGCGCCGAAACGGCCGCCATCATCGGGTCGATCGATTCGGTGGCGTAGACATACATGCGCACCGGCAGCGTCTGGGTTGCCGGAGAGGTCACGAAGATCGATAGGGTGACTTCGTCAAAGCTGTTGATGAATGCCAGCAGCCAGCCCCCGGCTACACCGGGCAGGATCATCGGCAAGGTGATACGGCAGAACAGCGACACGGGCCCGGCGCCCAGGCTCAGGGCCGCTTGCTCGGCGCTGCGGTCCATGCCGATTGCCGCGGCCAGTACCAGACGCAGCACGTAAGGGGTAATCACCAATACATGGGCCAGCACCAGCCAGCTGAAGCTGCCGTTCACGCCCAGCAGCGCGAACAGCCGTAGCAGTGCCACCCCCAGTACCAGGTGCGGAATGATAATGGGCGAGAGGAACAGCCCGTTCAGCGCCCCTCGGCCTGGGAAGCGGTAGCGGGTGATTGCCAGCGCAGCCGGTACCGCAAGCAGGGTGGCCAGGCTCGCCGACAGCGCCGCCAGCCGCAAACTGTTGAGGAAGGCGTCAAGAAAGTCCTGGCGCTCGAACACGGCCTTGAACCAGCGCAAGGAAAACCCGGCGGTGGGCAGGCTGAGCGTGTTCTCTGGGGTAAAGGCCACGAGGCACACCACCAACAGCGGGGCGAGCATGAACAGCATTACCAGGGCGTGGAAACTCAGGGCCAATGGGCCATTGCGGGTCATGGGTCAGGCTCCCAGGGCACGTTGGTAGCGGCGTTCGATCAGGCGGTTCCAGCCCAGCATCACCACCAGGTTCAGCAACAGAAGTGCCACCGCCAGGGTGGCCCCCATCGGCCAGTTCAGCTCTGCCAGGTACTGGTCGTAGATCACCGTGGCGACCATCTTCAACCGCCTGCCACCCAGCAGGCCGGGGATGGCAAAGGAGCTGGCCGCCAGCCCGAAGACGATCAAGGTGCCGGAAAGCATGCCCGGCACCACCTGCGGGAGCACCACCCGGCGCAGTACCGTCCACTGGCTTGCGCCCAGCGACAGCGCAGCCTGTTCCGCCGCGGGGTCGAGTTTCTGCAGCGACGTCCATACCGGGATGATCATGAATGGCAGCATTACGTGCACCAGCCCGACGATCACTGCCAATGGCGTGTAGAGCAGTTTCAATGGGCGGCCGCCCAGGGCCATGATCGCTTGGTTGACCAGCCCGTCCGCACCCAGCAGCAGGCTCCAACCGAAGGCCCGCACCACCACCGAAATCAACAGGGGCGTCAGCACCAGGATCAGGAAGATCGAGCGCCACGGCGTGCCCATACGGCTGAGTACGATGGCTTCCGGCACACCGATCAACACGCACAGCACAGTCACGAGCGCGCTGATCCAGAACGTGCGCAAGAAGATCTCGTAGAAATAGGGGTCGCTCAACAGCGCGCGGTAGTGCTCCAGGGTGTACTGGCCGGCCTTGATGCCGGTCTCGTAGTCGAACACGTTGAACGACAGCACCAGGGTCAGCGCCAGGGGCAACACCAGCAATGCGGCGAACAGGATCAACGCCGGTGCGCTCAAGCCATACCCGGCCCGCGCCTCACGCATCAGGGGCGTGCTCATGCCGCGACCTCCCCAGGCTCCAGCACTCGCAGTAGCGCGTCGTCCCAGTTCAGGCCCAGCGCGGTGCCTTCATCATGGGGGGGCTGGCCGTCATTGCGCTGCACCACTGTGAGCTCGCCGACTACTGTGCGCAGGCGGTACAGCCACTGGCTGCCGAGAAAGAACCGCGCCAGCACCTCACCTTGCAGCCGGCCCTGGCCAGCAGGGCATAGGTCGATCTTCTCCGGGCGCAACGACAGCTGCAGGTTGCCCTCGGCATCCACCTGCGGCAGGCCATGGGCCGCCAGTGTGCCGGGGAGGGCGTTGGCCTTGCCGACGAAATCGGAAATGAATCGCGTGCGCGGGTGTTCGTAGAGGCGGTAGGGCGCATCGACCTGGGTCACCCGCCCAGCTTCCATCACCACGACCCGGTCGCTGATCGACAAGGCCTCGGCCTGGTCATGGGTGACCATCAAGGTGGTGATGTTGACCTCGCGCTGGATGCGGCGAATTTCGAACTGCATCTCCTCGCGCAGGTGCGCGTCCAGGTTCGACAGCGGCTCATCGAGCAGCAGCACCGGCGGGGCGATGACCAAGGCTCGCGCCAGGGCTACGCGCTGGCGCTGCCCACCGGAAAGCTCCCGGGGGTAGCGCTCGGCGTGGGCGCTCAGCCGCACAAGTGCAAGTGCCTGTGCCACACGCTGCGCCAGCTCTGCTGACGGCACCTTGCGCATGCGAAGGCCGAAGCCGACATTGTCGCGCACGCTCATATGGGGAAACAGTGCATAGCTTTGAAACACCACGCCCAGCCCGCGGCTGGCCGGCTTGGCATGAGTGATGTCGCGCCCGCCCAGCACAATGCGCCCGGCGCTGGCTTCGACAAAGCCGGCAATCATCTGCAAGGTAGTGGTCTTACCGCAACCGGAGGGGCCGAGCAAGGACACGAACTCGCCCTGTTCGATTGCCAGTGACGTGCTCGCCACAGCCCAGGTTGGGCCGTATTGCTTGCTGAGGTTTTCAAGGGTCAGAAATGCCATTGCGTCATGCTCCTCAGGGGCCGCCCGCAATGAGCGGGCACGGTGATAGGCAGGGGCGAAATGGCTTTGCAGTCGGACGGTGGCGCTCGCTTCTATGGCGGCGGCCGATGATTGTGGGTATCGCCCTATGGACCTGAGGGTAGGCCGACGTTAGGATCGCCGACAAGATGTGTTTTCACTCAATGAGAACTTTCTTTATAAAATTTCGATGAGTGAAATTAATAGGGCGATATGGCATGCATAATTCCAGTGAGCAAAAGTCCGATGCAGGTGTGGGTGCTGCCAGCCGGCTGTTCAGCGTGATGCGGGCGTTGGCTGCGGCCAGCCCGGAGGGTGAAAAGCTCACTCACCTGGCGCAGCGTGTGGCGTTGTCCCAGCCCACCACTCACCGCCTGTTGCGTGCCTTGGTCGAAGAAGGCGTGGTTGAGCAATGTGCAAACAGCAAGCGTTACCGGCTGGGGCTGGATTTTTTCGCCCTCGCTGCACAAGCGGGGCGTGCAGGTAACTTGCGCGAAACGGCGCGGCCCAGCTTGCTGAGGCTGTCGGCTTCGCTGGGCGACTCGATATTTCTGCTGGCACGGGCAGGCTTCGAAGCCATGTGCCTGGACCGCAGCGAAGGCCCATACCCAATCCGGACCTTCACCGGTGATATTGGCGGGCGCTTGCCGTTGGGCGGTGGGCAAGGTGCGCTGGCAATCCTGGCGTTTCTGCCCGACGAAGAACGTGAAGAAATCATTCGCTACAACTTGCCGAGGCTCAAAGACGAGCATCGGTACGATGAGGTGCTGCTACGCGCAGAAATCACTAACGTGCGTGAGCGCGGCTATGCCGACCGCAACACTGGCGTGCTCGATGGCATGGCAGGGCTGGCGGTGCCAATCCTCGATCGCCAGGGCACTGCGGTGGCGGCGCTGAGTGTGGCTACGCTCAGCGAGCGGCTCAATGATCAGCGCCGCCCCATGGTGGTGGACATGCTAAAACGCGAAGCCGCGTCGATCGGGGCGCGGGTCAATCCGTTCGACCCGGTACTGCGTCGGCCGTCGGCAGGGTTTGGCTGAAAGCTCGCCCCTGGCGGGTATCGCTGGGCTCGGCAAGCAGGCTTTGCCATTGCCCGCCATGATAGCGGGCCAGCGCCACGGGCAGCGGATGCACGCCGCGCGCAGCCTGATCGATGTGCAGCCGGATACCTGGGTGTTCATGCAGCCGCTGATCCACGCAAGCCCTGCCCAGGCAGAGCGCGAGTATGTCCTGAGTGCGGTGCAGCCCGAGGGTTTGAGCGTGCAGGATAAGGCTCAGTGCTTCGCGCGCGGCATTCGGCGGCAAGGCTGCCGAGTTGCCGTTCGCGGGGGCGAAATGCACCAAGGGCGCTCGCTGTGCCGCTCGCCAGAGGTCCAGAAGGCGCCGTACCAGCGGTACGAGAGCCTGAGCCTGCGTGGCTCGAGCGCATTGCTCATCGGTCGCCCGGCCGCCCCCGGCCCATTGGGCAATTGGCCCCCAGCTGGAGGGCGCCCACCAGCTTTGAATCGGCCCCAGTAAACCACCTAGGCTGTCCCCGAGCGTGGTCGCCAGCAACTCCAGGCGCAGTGGTTCGTACCATGGCAGGGCCGCACCGCCGAGTTCAGGTAACCCGTCAGCCTGGCGGCTAATGTGCCGGGCGACTTCTGCAATGCAAGCGCGGCTATGCAGCCAACCGCAGATATAGCGCTGTTGGGCGCCTTGTTCTTGACAGGCGCGCAGTACGCTGGCCTGTAGCGCTGTCGTAGCCAAGCGCAGGCCAGGCCCGGCGAGTTGGCACAGCAAGGGTTGATGGGCCGTGCTGTGCGCCAGCCGTCGGCAGGGGATGGGGTACACCCGTGCAGTTCCCAGGTGCTCAGCCAGATGGCGGCCACTCAATGCCCCTTCGATAGGGTAGGCAGCCAGCGGGTCAAGCAACAGGTACAAGTGCTCTGTGCCCGGTAGGGCACTGGCGAAGGTCTGCAACCTTTGCGAATGAGCGTCGTGCGGTGGCATGGTCGTGGTTCCATCGGCAGAAAGCTGCGGATGGAACCACGCCGGTGCCGCCGGATAAATCGGCGGCGTTCTGAATCAGTGCGCGATGCGCTCCAGTGCCAGGTTGCGAGTGCGGGGGCCGAACCCGCCGATGGTCAGCGTCACGATCAGCATGCTGCTGACGATGAATGCCAGCACCCCGGGCGTGCCGAAATGCTCCAGGAAGAACCCGATCATCAGGCTGCTGAACACCGTGGACAGCCGGCTGAACGAGTAGCAGAAGCCCACTGCCCGGGCGCGGATGGAGGTGGGAAACAACTCACTTTGATAGGAGTGGTAGGCGAAGGTGAGCCAGGCATTGCAGAACGTGACCATAACCCCGCAGGCGATCAGCCCGGTCGGTGTGCTCTGAGCAGCGAACAACGTACCGAAGATCACCGTGCCGATGGCCGAGCCTACGATTTGCCATTTGTTCTCGAAGCGGTTGGCCCAGCGGGTGAACAGCAGCGGGCCCAGCGGGTAGGCCAGGGTAATGATGAACGCGTAGCCCAGGCTGTGGGTCGCCTCCATACCCTTGCCCGCGAGCAGGGCCGGTAGCCAGTTGCCAAAGCCGAAGAAGCCGATGGCCTGGAAGAAGTTGAAAGCGATGAGCATGAACGCACGGCGCCGATACGGCGGTTTCCAGATGTCGGCGAAGCGCCCCTTGGGCTCGAATTCGGCTTGCTCTATTTCTGGTGCTTGCAGCGGCTGGCGCAGTTCTTGTTCACAGCGTTGCTCCAGCCGCACCACGACCGCTTCGGCCTCTTCGAAACGGCCTTGCTGGGCCAGCCAGCGGGGCGATTCGGGCAGGCGTTTGCGCAGCCACCAGATGAACAACGCAAACACGGCGCTGGCCAGCACCACCCACCGCCAGCCGTCGATACCCAACGGCGCCTGGGGCACCAGCCACCAGCTCATCAGCGCCACGGCGGGCACCGACAGAAACTGCACGAAAAACGCAAAGGCGAACGCCGAGGTGCGCATGCGCTTGGGCATCAGCTCGGAGAGGTAGGTATCGATAGTCACCAATTCGATGCCAAGGCCGATCCCGACGATGAAACGGCAGAGGATGATAGCCATGGCGCTCGATTGCACACCCATCAGCACAGTCGCCAGGGTGTACCAGATCAGCGCGTAGGTGAACACGGCCCGCCGGCCGAAGCGATCGGCGAACGGGCTGAGCAGGCTTGCACCAACGAACAAGCCCAGGAAGGTGGCCGAGGCGAAGGCTGCCTGGTCAGATACCCCGAATGCGCCTTGGGCGCCAGTTGCGAATATACCCGCCTTGAGCAGGCCAGGGCTGATATAGGCGGTCTGAAACAGGTCATATAGCTCGAAAAAGCCGCCGATGGATAACAGCGCGACCAGCCTCCACAAGCTGCCGGTAGCAGGTAGGCGGTCGATGCGGGCGGAGAGGGCGGCCACACGGGCCTGAGGTAGGAGCGACATGAGCGGGCCTTGGACAGGGCGAAAGGCTTATTGTAGGAACATGCTGCAATATTTGTTTGCGAAAATTAGCTTGCTAAGCGTTAAGCGAAGCAGCTTTTCCTAAATTCAAGCGTGACCGCGCAATACCTGGGCGGTACTACTGAGCAGGTGCCCATGGCGCCAGCGTGCACCGCCATGGGCAGCCAGCCTGCTTGCGGCGGGTGGCTAGAACGCTCGCCCGGCGTCCAAATGCTGGTCTACCAGCCAACGGCCATGGGCCAAGGAAGCGTGTTGAGCTGATTCAAGGTCGGCAAGAAACGCCGCTTGCACGGGCAGAGGAAGGCGGCGTGTGATTGCGCCGTCAGGCGGGGTGATCCTGCATCCTCCAGCCCACGGCGTCGGAATGCCGGGATGTTCTTCAACCTGCGCCTCGATAAGGTAGTCCCGATGAGTGCAGTGAGCAACGGTCATGGTAATGCCCTCCGTTTTGCATGGGTGTATGCAGAAGAGTGCGAGGTGCGGTGAGGGTTCCAGGCCATCTGACCCGCGGCGGGTTGACGGCATGTTGCCACCAGTCAATACTGCGCGGGTAGATTCATATAGATGACTGAATAAATAGAACAACATCCAGGAGCTGTCTCATGCCGGCGTTATCCAGTGACGAGCGTTTACCCCTCTACCAGCGCCTGCGCGATGAGCTGGCCGGGCATATTAGCGGGAACCGGTGGAAAGCGGGTGAGGCGATCCCAACCGAGGCGGTCTTGGCCGCTGACTATCAATTGTCGATCGGCACAGTGCGTAAGGCCATCGACATGCTGGTTAGCGAACGCATTCTGGAGCGCCAGCAGGGCCGTGGGACGTTCATCCGCCGTGCGCAGTTTCATGACTCCCTGTTTCGTTTTTTCCGTTTCCAAACCACTGAAGGCGAGCGCCGCCTGCCCGAAAGTCAGGTATTGGCCGTCAACGTGCTACCTGCTCCGTCCGATGCGGCCAAGGCCCTTCAACTGGCTGAAGGCGACCCGGTGATTCACCTGAGCCGCTTGCGCCTGATCGACGCCCAACCTTTGCTGGCCGAAGACATCTGGCTACCCAAGACGCTGTTTGAGGCCATCCTCGACAAAGACTTGAACCAGGAAGGGCCGCTGCTCTACCCGCTGTATGAAGAGTTCTGCGGCCAGGTCATCGCCTCTGCCGACGAGACCCTGACCGCTGAGCCTGCCGACGAGCACAGCGCCAGCCTGCTTGGCATCGCCATGCATAGCCCAGTGGTGCTGATCGAGCGTTTGGCTCGGGGGTATGCCGGCCAGCCCTTGGAATGGCGCCGTTCGCGCGGCCACGCCCAACATTTTCGCTACAGCGTGGAGATCCGCTGAGCGCTTCCGTGCCCAACACAACAACAGGACAGCCCCATGTTCAAGTGGTATCGAGACATCACCGCGCGTGAGCGCAAGACCTTCTGGGCCTGCTTCGGCGGCTGGGCGCTCGATGCGCTGGAAACCCAGATGTTTGGCCTGGCCATTCCAGCCTTGCTGATCGCCTTCAGCCTGAGCAATAGCCAGGCTGGGCTGATCAGCGGTGTGACACTGGTAACGTCCGCCATTGGCGGTTGGGTCGGCGGCACCCTGTCGGACCGTTACGGCCGCGTGCGAACCCTGCAGTGGATGATCCTCTGGTTCAGCCTTTGCACCTTCCTGTCGGCTTTCGTGACCGGCTTTGAGCAACTGGTGGTGGTCAAGGCGCTGCAAGGCTTCGGTATCGGTGGAGAGTGGGCCGCCGGCGCAGTGCTGATGGCCGAGACCATCAACCCGCGTTACCGCGGTAAGGTCATGGGTACCGTGCAGAGCGCCTGGGCCGTGGGCTGGGGCGCTGCGGTCGGCCTCTATACGCTGATCTACAGCTGGCTCCCGCAGGACATCGCCTGGCGAGTGATGTTCGTGGTGGGCCTGTTGCCGGCGCTGATGATCATCTGGGTGCGCCGCAATGTTCAGGAGCCCGATGCTGCGGTTCACCAGCGCGAGCACGTCCAAGGTCGATCGTTTCTGGCCTCGGTGGGGGGCATCTTTCGCCCTGAGCTGCTGCGCGTGACTTTGCTCGGTGGCCTGCTTGGCCTGGGCGCACACGGCGGGTATCACGCGGTGATGACCTGGCTGCCGACCTTTCTGAAAAATGAGCGGCACCTATCGGTATTGAACTCCGGTAGCTACCTGGCCGTGATCATCGTTGCTTTCTGGTGCGGCTGCATGGCCAGTGGCGTATTGGTGGACAAGCTGGGCCGTCGCAAGAACATCCTGTTGTTTGCATTGTGCTGCGTAGTGACCGTGCAGTGCTATGTGTTCCTGCCGTTGAGTAACACGCAGATGCTGTTCCTTGGTTTCCCGCTCGGTTTCTTCGCGGCAGGTATCCCGGCGAGCCTTGGGTCGTTCTTCAACGAGCTCTATCCGGCCGACGTGCGAGGCGCCGGTGTAGGTTTCTGCTACAACTTCGGCCGTGTGCTGTCGGCAGTATTCCCGGTGCTGGTGGGCCATATGAGCCAGAGTATGTCGCTGGGTGGCGCCATCGGTATCGATGCCGGCATTGCCTACGGTGTGGCGATGATTGCCGCGCTGGCGCTTCCCGAAACACGCGGCCGCAATCTGGACACCGCGCAGCCGGCGAGCAAGGCTTGATTCAGCAACCGTGATGACCGAACCAATGACTTCGCAGATCAGCATTCCCGTAACCGGCGTGGACAGCCACGCTCATGTGTTCGACCAGGCGCTGGCACTCACTGCGGCACGCCGCTACAGCCCGGCCTACGACGCCACGCTGGGCGCCTGGCTAGAGCACCTGGACACCCACGGCCTGAGCCACGGGGTGCTGGTGCAGCCCAGTTTCCTGGGCACCGACAACAGCCACCTGCTGGCGGCCATCGCCAAGGCACCCCAACGCCTCAAAGGGGTGGCGGTGGTCGAGGAAGGGATTGATGCCGCGGCGCTGGAGGCACTGGCGGTGCAGGGTATCGTCGGCATCCGCTTGAACCTGATCGGCAAGCCCTTGCCTGATCTGAACGCCCCGCATTGGAAGCCGTTGCTGCAACAGGTTGCGCAGATGGGCTGGCATGTGGAGCTGCACCGCCAGATCGAGGACATTCCGACCCTCTGCCGAGCACTGCTGGCCCAAGGTTGCAAGGTGGTGGTCGATCATTTCGGCCGGCCCCATGCCAGCCTGGGGGTAGCCCATGAAACTTTCAAGCAGATGCTGGCGCTGGGCAAGAGCGAGCGCGTCTGGGTGAAAGTGTCGGCGGTGTATCGGCTCGGAGGCACCCACGCTGAAAACATCGCATTTGCCGAGGCGGCCGTGCCGGCGCTTTTCGAGCACTTCGGCGAGCGCAGGCTTGTATGGGGCAGTGACTGGCCTCACACCCAACACGAATGCCAGATGGACTTCGCGGGCCAGTGCGCGCTGCTCGAGCGCATTGCTCCCCATCAGGGGTGGCGCGAGGCGCTGCGCGTCCACGGGCCGAGGGCGTTATTCGGTTTTTGACGATCAGGGTCCGATGTTCGGCTATCGCACACTTTTTAAATCCCTTGATGAGGTTAATTGGCCCCCGGGCTAGGTGTGCAGTTGCGGGTTTTGAAACATTTGGTTAATTTCCACGCAACGTATTCAGGTCAGCAATGCTGGGCAGTGGGGCGGGCCGGGGGGCCCGCAGCCAGGGCGTACAGATCGCCCCATCGCCGCTTTTCACCATGCATCGCTGTGCCCGGAGCGTCTTCCATAAACGTCGGGAATAACAATAATGACCGTCAAGCTCGCTCGCCTTACCCGCCACACGCTCGCCCTTTCCGTAAGCCTCGCCAGCGTTACAGGTGTTGCCCATGCCGAAGGTTTCGTCGACGACGCCAAGGTCAACCTGAACCTGCGCAACTTCTACATGAACCGCAACTTCGTCGACGAAGGCCAGTCGCAGGCGTTGCCCGGTCCCACCAAGCGAGGACAGGCTGCCGAATGGACCCAGAGCTTCATTCTTGATGCCAAGAGCGGCTACACCCAGGGTGTGGTTGGCTTTGGCGTGGATGTGCTGGGGCTGATGTCTTACAAACTCGACGGCGGCCGAGGGACTTACGGTACCCAACTGCTGCCGGTTCATGACGGTAACAAGCCTGCCGACGACTTCGGCCGCCTGGCAGTGGCTGCCAAAGCCAAGGTTTCCAAGACCGAACTGAAGGTGGGCGAATGGATGCCGGTGCTGCCTATCTTGCGCGCCGATGATGGCCGCTCGCTGCCGCAAACCTTGCGCGGCGCACAGGTGACATCCCGCGATATCACCAATGTCACGCTCTACGCCGGCCAGTTCCAAGGTAACAGCCAGCGCAACGATGCGAGCATGGAGCACATCGGGCTGAATAACTTCGACCAGGTGTCCCATGGCCGCCCGACCGTTTACGGCAGCGCCTTCAATTTCGCAGGCGCCGAGTACACGTTCAACGACAAACGCACGCTGGTGGGTGCCTGGTATGCGCAGCTTGAAGACGTCTACGATCAGAAGTACTTCCAGTTGCTGCACTCCCAACCTGTAGGCCCTGTAACCTTGGGTGCCAACATTGGTTACTTCATCGGCGGTGCCGATGGCCAAGAACGCGCCGGTGATCAGGACAACCACACTGTCTCGGGGCTGTTTTCGCTTAAATACGGTTTCAACACGTTCTACGTGGGCCTGCAGAAAGTCTCCGGGGACGTTGGCTGGCAGCGTGTTAGTGGCACCAGCGGCGGCACGCTGGCCAACGACAGCTACGGCTGGAGTTACGACATGAAGGACGAACGCTCCTGGCAGGTTCGCCATGATTATGACTTTGCCGGGCTCGGCATTCCTGGTTTGACCTTGATGAACCGCTTTATCGAAGGTACCAATGTGCACTCGGGCGCCGTCACCGATGGCGAAGATCGCGGCCGTGAAACGGAGCTTGCCTATGTTGTGCAAAGCGGAACCTTCAAGGCGCTCACGGTGCGCTGGCGCAACTCGAGCCTGCGTCGCAACTACGGTAATACCAACAGTTTCGACGAAAACCGCCTGATCGTTCAGTATCCTTTGTCGATCCTGTAAACAACTTTATCCGGCCCTGTTACAGTGTGGCACCACCACCACCGAGGGACAGGTATGAAGCGCAGGGTAATGGGGTTGATCGTGGCAGGGCTGCTGGCCGGTTGTTCCAGCCAGCAGCAAGATGACAATGCGCCCACCTGGTCGGGTACTTCCAGCAAGGCACCCGAGCAGTATGGGCAGTGCTTGCTGCCCAAATGGCAGACCTGGCGCCCACAAGCACGTCAGGATGTGACTGACAGCGGTGTACGGTTGGTCGCCAGTGCGGGCTTTACCCAGGCATTGATAAGCGCCAGCATTGATCGCGATGGGTCAGGCTCAAAGGTGCAGCTATTCGTGCCGCAACAGTGGCGCGAGTCGCGCGCCTGGGTCGATATGGCAAAGGCCTGCCAGTAATGCGTAAGGAGCCATCTGGCTCCTTTTCATGTGGCTCCTGCGTGGGGCGCTAGATAAGTACCGTCGAGCTCAGCGCTGCGCTCGGCATGGTGGCGGCTTTCTCAACCAGGAAAGCTGCCATGCCTTATAACCTTGATCAGCATCCAGCCGGCGATCTCGCCCGCCAGGCCCCCCAGTGGCTTACTGACGCAAGCCAGTCCGACCGCGATGAGCTCCAGGCTCGCTGGTTGGAGAGCAACCGCCAGGCACGTCGCCTGCGCGCAGCGCTCGCTCCCTTGCAGAGCATTTGTGAGTTTGCCGTGCCCTTGCTCGAACCGATGTTCAAACAGCTCGGGCATCCAGATATCAATCTTCTCGTTCCGACGTTTCACTGCACTTGGTATGTGCCCGAGGAAAATGATTTCAGCATCGGGCCGAACCTGATCAACCCGGTGCATCTCCCCGATGACGGGGCCAAGGGCGGCTATCAGAAATTGTCGCGCAGCTTGCTCGAAGCTGCGGTGGTCAACTTTCCCTCCGACACCGGCTACGACTTGGACCGCCAGGAGTATCGCCTCGACGGCGTCCCGGGCTTTTCGTTCGATCGGTTCTTCAAGGCCGTGCGCAAGCTAGATATCGGCCAGCGCTACCAGGACTATATTGCTCAGGCACTTGCCGGGCAGGAGCTGCAGGCTGCCTGGGAAGGTAGCGACTTGGCAACGATGCGTTATGACGCGTTCGAGGCCCTGCTCAGCGGCACCTTGAGCGAGCAAGGGTATGCACTGCTCGCGGGAGTGGGCGTGCCGCCGCGCGGCGGCCGGGTGGCCACCAGCACGGCCCAGGGCCTATGGTATGACCAGGCCCCCATACAGGGCTGCCTGGTCATCACCGGGCAGCAGCCCAACGCTTCTGGTGCGTTCCCCGTGGTGCTCTACGTCCCTGGCGCGCCAGACGCCCCATTCTACGAATACCCCAACCTGCGCGCTGCTGCCCGAGGCCTGCTTGATCGTATGGCGGCGCCCGCGATGCGCGATTGCGTTGGGCGCAAACTCCCTCTTCACGAGCGCCTCGGGCTGTTCGCGGCCCTGGCAGCTGGCGACACGGCAGGCATTCGCCGTGCGGTGACACTGCGCGATACTGGCAACGCTGTATTGGTCTTGCGCTTCGAGCAGTGGCGCCAATCCGTGCGCAGGCATGCGCTGCAGGTTGCAGTGCCCACCCAGGTCTACGACACGCAGCGGATGCTCGCGGCCTGGCAGAAATACTGGTCGATTGGGCAACAGGTATTGTTCGGTTTCGCCATGCTGGTCCCGGGCTCAACCCTGTTGGGTGGCGTGGCGATGGTCGTAGGCAGCTATGGCATCGTGTCGCAGATTTATAACGGTATTCATCTGCTTGAAGAGCATGAAATCGACCAGGCCGTAGAGCAGCTGTTCGGCGCCCTCCAATCCATCGCCCTGGCAGGCGTGGGCTCAGCGATCGAGCGCCTGCCGATCGGCACTCACTTCAGTGGCGATGCAACTGTGTTCGCAGACCCTCACCCCCTACCTGACGGAGCGCTGCAGGGCTCCGATGGGCTCTACCGCTCAGGGCAGAAGCAGTGGGTCGTTATCCAGGACCGGGCCTACCCGGTGGCGTTGGAAGAGGGGCATCCTCGGGTCGATGCACCCGTTGGTAACCGTTTGCCAGTGCCTGCACTGGAGCAGTTGCCAGGAAGGGGCTGGTGCTGGGTCCATGATTCCCCAAGGCAATGGTCAGGTCCGCGCTTGCTGCGTGCGCTGGACGCTTCGGCCGGTAGGCTCGACGATCAGACGCTCCAACGTGTGAAGGTGCTGGCAGGGGTGCGGGACGATCAGATCCGCTACGCATTGATCAATGGCAGACCTGCCCCGGCGAGCCTGAGCTACGCGACGGCCCTGGCAGCGGAGCTTCACGCCGGTCGTGGGATGCCATTGCCTGAGAGGCTCGCCTCGCTGCAAGGCCCCGTGACCGCGCCCGCTCCGGTAGCGGGGGCATCCACATTGATGCGCCAGTTCCCTACGCTGCCGGCAGAATATGCCAATCAGATCGTCGACAGTGCTTCGACCGCGGAGCGTGAGCAGCTCTCCCGTGGGCAAGTCCCTCCATCGATGGGCGCCGCGGCAGCGAGTGCCGTGCGTGAAGCCCGCACCATCAAGGCGGTGCTGGCGCTCGCGCAGGGCTTGCCGAGCCGAGACCGCGATGTGGTGTTGATCGCGGTGGTTCAGCGGCTGGCCGGCTGGCCAGAGGGCTTGCACGTGATGCTGGAAGGGCGCCCAAAAGCAGCGGTTCGCACCGGTAACACCGCTTCCTATCTTCGGATACGAGAAACCGAAGGGGGGTATGTACTGGCCAGTGCCATAACCTCCGCCGCGCCTGTGCCGCTGGAGCAGTTACTGCTGGACGCCATGCCGCAGGCTGCCCGCGAGCGATGGTCGAGCGATGTTGCCACCGCTGTTGAGCAATTGCGCGACCAAGCCACTCGTATCGCCATTGAAGACCTGACGGCCACCCGGCGCGATCTGGGGTTGCGCCCGGAGCGTGGCTGGTTTGCCGCGCCTGGGCGGTATGGCAAGCACGTGGGGTATGCGTTGAGTGGCCGTTCCGGGCAACGCTGGGTAAATACGGTGGCCGAGCGGCTGAGAGCGCTGTATCCGAGCCTGCCGGATTCAGAGCATGCCGCGTTGCTCCAACAGTTCAATACCAGCGACCGAGGCGCGGCCCTAGAGGTTGCCAGCCTTGAACAGGAATACCGTGTGCTGCGTGGCGCGCTGGCAGACTGGCAGGCCAGCGGCGTCAGGCATGAAGATGAGCTCACGGCCTTGGAGCGTCTGCCGGAAACGACAACGCCGCTTCGGGGGGCAGATGGTGCGCCCACTGCACAGGCCCTGGAAATGCTGGCAGAGCACCGACGTGCTTTTTCCGAGCGCGTCCTGCGTGCCTGGCGTCGAGAAGTTCGCAACACCGACGGTAGTACGCTGCTCGATCTGAGTGGCCTTGCCATCGGCCGTCTACCTGTGGTTCTGGGCCGGTTCGAGCATGTCGGTGAGCTGCGCTTGAGCAACATGCAACTGACTGAGGTGGATGCGCATTTTCTGGCCTGCTTCGGCAACGTCGACAGCCTGTACCTAGGCGCGAACCGATTGACCACGGTGCCGATCGGAGTGGCAAGCCTGCCTCGCCTGCGTTTTCTGTCTCTGCGCGATCTGCCGCTGGCCGACTCCGCTCAGGCATTCGAGGGCCTTGCACCGGCGCAGGGTATCTCGCCCATCGGCAATCTGAATCTGTCGGGCAGCTTGGCATCGGGTGCACTTGAACCTCTGCGCGCCGTACAGCGCCTTGTAGGGCTGCGCTCGTTGTCGCTCGATGACAACCCTTTGACACCTGCGCAGCTGGAAGTTTTGGCGGGCATGCCACAGCTGCAGGGCCTGTCGCTGGACCACGTGGGGCTGGCGGCTGATCAAGTTCGAGCTGTGATCGCACCTTTCGTCAATTTGCGCTATCTGTCACTGGCGCGCAATCGTTTCGCTGGGTCGCCAAGCTTCGAGGTGCCGGCAACGCTGACGATGCTGGACCTTTCGAGCAACGGGCTAGTAGACATCCCACAACCCGCCATGGATTTGTTACGTACCACCACTGCGCGTGATGTGAACCTCAACCTGGGCGACAACAACATCCAGGAGCCTGGTGAACTGGTCGAGCTAAGCAACGCTCTGCAGCGGCAAGGCGTCGAGGTGACGATCGACCTGACTGACAACCGCTTCACGCACAGCACAGCCCAAGCGCTCAGGCAGGCCGGCATCCTCTGCATACACACAGCTGACCAATGGCTCGCAGACCAGCCTCACCTACTTCGGGCCGTCGAGCGTTTTCGCGAACGTAGTCGCGCGGGCGACCGAACGCTGGAGCTATTCAGCCAGTGCGCCCGTCGCTTGATCGAGCGTGGCGAAGCGGTCTACTGGCTGGAAGAAGCCATAACCGGGTTGTTCGATGCTACCGCCATCATCCCCGATGAAGCCTTGGGCAACGACATCGCCGCAGCAGACCGGCAAGCCCTCATCCTTGGGGCCGAGGCGCGCACTTCGGTGTATTTCGCCGCCCGGCAGGCCTTGAGCGACGAAGCCTTCCAGGCACGTTTGAGTGCGCTGCAAGAGCGGGTGTTCAGCAATGCGGTGGCCAACCCCATATTCGACCTGGGGCAGGCGGCAAACCTGCATGACTGGGTATGGTGCACGGCCGTGGAAATCAGTGCCTTTCTGCCCTCCTTGAGTGTACGGATGGGTGAGGCCGAGGTCTTTTGGCCCTTGTTGACTCATCTTTACGACGATGAGCCTTCGCCCAGGGCGTTTGCCTGGGAATTGACAGGGCGGTCTCGGGTCAGTGGGCAGCTTCACCCGTTACGCAGCGTGTTAGGCACCAACCGCAGTTGGGAGCCTTACCTTCGCTATGGGGCGCCAGAGTGGCAGGCGGCTGAAGCGCTATGGGATCGGCTGCAGGAATGGGCGGACGACGCTGTCGGCGATCTGGAACACGTACCATTGGAGGGCCTCAGCGATCAGCAATACGAGCAGCTGGTAGCCGCTGCCGCCAACGGTATCGCCCGGCAAAACCAAGCCGCTCAAGGGCAGGGCTCAGCCATTCCGGAGATAGAATGGGGGCCTGGGCGCCAGCCGGTACGCCTGAGCGAGGGGCAATACAACGCGTTGTACCGAGGATTGGCCAGCGCCCGTGAGGAAGCCTTCGACACCTTGGCGCAAACACTGACAACTCGCTACGTCCAGCAATGGTGGGGAAGCTGACCAACAGCACAGTGTTCAGTGCTCGCCGCGGATGTACTGTTCCATCTGGGCGATCAACTTCGCCTGTTCGGCAATGGCGGCCTTGACCAGGTCGCCAATCGACAACAGCCCAACCAGCTCGCCGTCGTTTACAACAGGCAGGTGACGCAAGTGGCTGTCGGTCATGATGTTCATGCAACGCTCCAGCGTTTCACCCATCCCCACGGTGATCACTGGAGCGTTCATGATCGCCCTGACCGGCGTTCCGGCCGAAGACCGGCCCTGCAGCACCATCTTGCGTGCGTAGTCGCGCTCGCTGACGACGCCCACGACTTCGCCGTGTTCGACCACAGGGAGGGCACCGACGTTGATCTGCGCCATCAGCCGAAGTGCTTCGAGCACTAGTTGGTCCGGGCCGATGGTCAGCACGGCGTGGTGGCTTTCAGGTTTTTCCTTGAGCAGCTGCGCAACGGTTTTCATAGGGCACCGATCTTGTTGTGGGGACGCGGCCCAAGCATCAGGCAAGCCTTTGAAACACGCACTTCAAATTACGCCATCGACCCTATTGAAAAACGCCATAGCCGTAGTTGGCAGGCGGGCGGCCCGGGGTTAGTCTGGTTGCCAATCGCACGCAACGGACCCTGCCAGTGATACGCAAACGCATAGTTTTGATCAGTTGCCTTGCTGCGGTGGCAGCGGCGATGGTCCCGTTGGTAATGGCCACATGGCTGGCCAAGCAAGGCGTAGAGCGTGAAGCCAGAATCCACCTGCAATCGACTGCCCAATGGGCGATCCGCCGCGCACAGCTGTCATTTGAGGGCGCCCGCCAGGCGCTTGATGCGATGCAGCAGAGCACCGAGCCGGCGTGCAGTACAGCCCATATTGCGCACATGCAGAGCCTTACGGCCAATACACGCTTTATCGAAGAAATCGGCTATTTCGAAGGCGGGCTCTTGCGATGCAACTCCTGGGGCACGGTCGCCACCCCGGTGCATCAAGGGGCGGCAGATTACCTGCTCGATGATGGCACCGAAGTGTTTACCGCGATTCGGCCGCAGGTCGGCAATGGTACCGCCATGGTCGGCTTGCAGCGGGGCAACTACAACGTCTTGATTATCCCTTCCCGCCTAGCCGATGTGCTCACGGATTCGCCGATGCAGATTGGCCTGGTAGCCAACAACGGCGCGTTGCTGGCCTATAACGACGGTGCCGACCGTGCCCGGCTCGCTACGCTGGTTCAAGGTGCACAGCCTCCCGCGGGCATGTGGGTCGAGCAGGCGCAAGCACCGGGGTGGCGTGCCATAGTAGTGAGCCCGCAAACGTCCTTTTCATCCTTGTTGAATGCCCAATGGCTCTGGTTGTTGCCGCTGGCGATCGTGTGTGCTGCCGCGCTGGTGGGGCTGGTGGCCTGGCTTTGTTACCGGCGGCTCTCGCCTCTGGGAGAACTTCAGATCGCTGTGAGCCGTGGCGAGTTCGAGGTGCACTATCAACCGATCATGCACCTGGCCGGCGGCCAGTGTGTGGGCGCAGAGGCACTGGTCCGTTGGCGGCGCCCAGACGGCAGCCTCGTGCGGCCTGACCTGTTCATTCCGCTGGCAGAGGAAAGCGGCCTGATTCAACCGATCACCGATCAGGTGCTGGCCTTGATCGTCAAAGATCTGGGCCCACTGCTGCGACGTCATCCCCAGTTGCATATCGCAGTCAATCTTTGTGCAGAGGACCTGAAAAGCGGCCGAGCCTTGCCCGTGATCAAACGCGTGCTTGAGGGCTCTGGAATCGACCCGGCGCAGCTATGGCTGGAGGCGACCGAGCGCGGCTTCATGGATATCGAGCGGGCGCGGCAGACCATCGAGGCAGCCCGTGAGGCGGGCCATCGTGTTGCGATCGATGACTTCGGCACAGGTTATTCCAGCCTACAGTACCTGCAAGGCCTTCCGTTGGATGTGCTCAAGATCGACAAGGCCTTCATCGATACCATCGGTGCTGATGCCGCCACCAGCGCAGTTACCGGCTATATCATTGATATGGCCCATGAACTGGGGCTCGGCATTGTCGCAGAGGGTGTCGAAACGCTGGCCCAGGCCGAGTATCTCAAAGCGCGCCAAGTTGACTATGTGCAAGGCTGGCTGTATGCCAGGGCGCTTCCGCTGGAGCAGTTCCTGGCATTTTTTGAGGAGCATCGCGCGCCGGCGGAAGGGGCAGGGGCGTGATACCCTGTTTGCAAAACACATAAGAACAGGGCTTTGCCATGACCGCCCCGCTGAGCGCGCTGCGCAAGTTCGTTTCCCCTGAAATCATCTTCGGTGCCGGCAGCCGCCATAGTGCGGCCCACTATGCGCGCCATTTCGGTGCTCGGCGGGTGTTGCTGGTCAGCGACCCCGGTGTGATGGCCGCCGGTTGGGTGGCGGATGTGCAGGCAAGTTTCGAAGGCCAGGGGGTGGCGTGGAGCCTGTTCAGTGCCGTCTCGCCGAACCCGCGGGTAGAGGAAGTCATGGCGGGTGCGGATTTTTACCGCGAGCAGCAGTGCGATGTGATTGTCGCCATTGGGGGTGGCAGCCCGATGGACTGCGCCAAGGCCATCGGTATTGTGGTGGCCCATGGGCGCAATATCCTGGAATTCGAAGGTGTCGATACCCTCCGGGCCCCCAGCCCGCCTTTGATCCTCATCCCCACCACAGCCGGTACATCTGCGGATGTGTCACAGTTTGTGATCATCTCCGATCAGCAGGAGCGGATGAAGTTTTCGATCGTCAGCAAGGCGGTTGTTCCCGACGTGGCGCTGATCGACCCGCAAACCACTGCCAGCATGGACCCGTTTCTGTCAGCCTGTACTGGCATCGATGCCTTGGTGCATGCCATCGAAGCGTTCGTTTCGACCGGCCACGGGCCGCTCACCGATCCACATGCGCTCGAAGCCATGCGGCTGATCAATGGCCACCTCGTGCCGATGATCGCCAACCCCAACGACATCACCCTTCGTGAAAAAGTGATGCTGGGCAGTATGCAGGCGGGGTTGGCTTTTTCTAATGCCATTCTCGGTGCAGTGCACGCCATGTCGCACAGCCTGGGCGGTTTTCTTGACCTACCCCATGGCCTGTGCAACGCCGTACTGGTCGAGCATGTGGTTGCATTCAACTACAGCGCGGCGCCGGAGCGCTTCAAGGTCATCGCGCAAACCTTCGGTATCGATTGCCGCGGTTTGAGTGCCGGCCAAGTGCGCGAGCGCCTTGTGCAGCACCTGATAGACCTTAAGCGGGCAGTCGGCTTTCATGAAACCTTGGGCGGCCATGGCGTTGGGTGCTCGGACATTCCGTTCCTTTCGGCCCACGCCATGGGCGACCCCTGTATTCTGACCAACCCGCGCCATTCCAATCAGCGCGACGTCGAGGTGGTGTTTGGCGAAGCCCTTTGAGCAGGAGGGCGCTTCGCTGGAGGGGTTGCTTGGTCTGGGCAATCATTCGATGCGCAAGCACCATTACGCCGAATTGGTCGGCCGCCTGGAAGAACTGGAAACCGAGCGTAACCGCTACCGCCAGCTCAATGACGAACTCGAACGGCGGGTGCTGGAGCGTACCGAGCAACTGCGCTTGGCCCGGGATGCTGCTGAGGCCGCCAACCGTAGCAAGGATAAATACCTGGCTGCCGCCAGCCACGACTTGCTGCAGCCGCTCAATGCCGCGCGGCTGCTGATTTCCGCGCTTCGGGAGCGGGATTTACCGCCTACCGAGGCCCATCTGGTGGAGCGTAGCCATCTGGCGCTTGAAGGCGCTGAGCAGTTGCTCAGTGACCTCCTGGATATCGCTCGCCTCGACCAGGATGCTGTTACGCCCACGCTTGCGCCCCTGGCGCTGCAGCAGTGGTTGCCGTCTCTGGCTGCCGAATTCGAGCCAGTGGCGGCGGCCAAGGGGCTGAAGATCCGCTGCCGGGTCGGTCGCAATGCGGTGGTAGAAACCGATGCGCATCTACTGGCACGTATCGTGCGCAACCTGATCAGCAATGCCTGCAGATACACCTCGAGCGGCGGCGTCCTGGTCGCAGCCCGCAAGGCCCAAGGGGGGATGTTGCTTCAGGTATGGGACAGCGGTTGCGGGATACCCGCCGACCAGCAACAGGTGATTTTCCAGGCGTTTCGCCAGCTCGATACAGGGCGGGCGGCGGACCGCCAGGGCGTCGGGCTGGGGCTGGCAATTGTCGAGCGCATGGCCACGATCTTGCGGCACCCCGTGAGCGTGCGATCGCGCGTGGGAAGAGGGTCTGTGTTCAGCGTTGCGCTGCCCCTTTCCACCGAGCTGTTGCCACCGACCACGACGGCCACGGGCTTGCCGGTGGCATTCGACCCCCTGCCTGGTACCTCGGTGCTGGTAGTCGACAATGAGCCGGCCATCCTCGAGAGCATGGCGGCACTGCTGGCCCAATGGGGTTGCCAGGTAAGAACAGCGTTGGACGAGCGAAGCGCTCTCGAAGGGCCCCCTGCGCAGGTGGTAGTCATCGATTACCACCTGGATCACGGCAAACTCGGCACCGAATTGCTAGTTGTGCTACGCAAGGCGTGGGGGCAGGACCTGAGGGCGCTGTTCATCACCGCCGACCGCAGCGACGCGTGCCGAGAAGCCATGCGCAAGCTGGGTGCACCGCAACTGAACAAGCCCGCCAGGCCCGGCAAGCTTCGGGCGACGCTTGCCGCATTGCTCGCCGGTGGCGATGGGCTCAGGCTGGGAACAGCTCGCTGAGCTTGAGCGCCAACATCATGTCGCCTTCGGTGCGCAACTTGCCCTGCATGAATGCCTGCATGCCGTCGGTTTCGCCGCTCACGATGCCCTCGAGGGTTTCGCTGTCGGTCACCAGCGTGACGTTAGCGTCTGGGTTTTCACCTTCCTGCAGCTCGCAGGTGCCGTCTTTGACGACCAGATTGAAATGCTTTGAATCATCGATATTGAAGCCGAACACCAGGTCGAGCCCGGCAGCAGCGGCAGGGTTGAACCGGGCTTTCATGGCTTCGATGGCGCGGGAGACGTCGGTCATGGTGGACTCCAGTAAAGGGCTTTTAAAAGCTCGCACTGCGAGCGATGGCGCAGGTTAGGAGCAACCGGGCAGCGCTGTCAACGCAAATTCATACGAGCGTTTCAAAAGAGTGTTTCAGCTTTGACCAGAGTGCGCGGCTGGCCGGCGCTTCGGCGCCCCGGTATGCTTGCGGCCATCGCCTCGCCGTGGCACGGCCATGGCCTGCGCTAACAAAGGAGACACCGTGGAGTTTTTCACCGATTACATGGGCTTTCTCGCCAAAACCGCCACGCTGGTGGTAGCGATACTGATCGTGGTGGCGGCGGTCGCTGCCGCACGTGGCAAGGGGCGCCGCAAGGGTGGGCAGTTGCAGGTCCACAAGCTCAATGATGCCTACAAGCAATTGCGTGAGCGCCTCGAGAGCAGCCTGCTCGATAAAGATGCGCTCAAGCGCCTGCGCAAGCAGCAGGCCAAAGCCCAGAAAGCCCGGAAGAAAACCAAGGATAATCCCGAGCGCGTGTTCGTTCTGGATTTCGAGGGCGATATCAAAGCCTCGGCCACTGAAAGCCTGCGCCGTGAAATCACCGCACTGCTGACCGTCGCCACCCCCCGTGACGAGGTAGTGCTGCGGCTGGAAAGTGGAGGTGGGCTGGTGCACAGCTATGGGCTGGCGTCCTCGCAGCTGGCGCGAATTCGCCAGGCAGGCATCCCGTTGACAGTGTGCGTCGACAAAGTCGCCGCAAGCGGCGGCTACATGATGGCCTGCATCGGCGAAAAAATTCTGAGTGCCCCTTTTGCCGTCCTCGGCTCGATTGGAGTGGTCGCCCAGCTTCCCAATCTGCATCGCCTGTTGCGCAAGCACGATATCGACGTCGAAATGCACACCGCCGGTGAATATAAACGCACACTCACCATCCTTGGCGAGAACACCGAAAAGGGCCGTGAAAAATTCCAGGAAGATCTGGAAGTCACGCATCGGTTGTTCAAGAACTTCGTCGTGCACTACCGTCCGCAATTGTCCATCGAGACAGTTGCTACCGGCGAGGTCTGGCTAGGTGTCAGCGCGTTGGAAGTCAAGCTTATCGACGAGATCAAGACCAGCGATGAATACCTGGCTGAGCGCGCACAGGTCGCCGAGGTATTCCATCTCCACTTCGAGGAACGCAAGTCTTTACAGGAGCGAGTAGGGCTGGCGGCAACTCATGCTGCCGAGCATGGGCTAGGCCGCCTGTGGGCCGCGCTGTCTGGCCATCGCATGTGGTAGATAGCCCTCACCAGTCCTTGTCGTAGTTTCGGCATGGTAGTGGCCTTTCTTGGAGAGGTCACGCCATGGACAATCGCATACCCCACTTTCACACCTTCCAACAACGCATTCCGCAGTGGCTGTTGTCCGCAACCCAGGCTGAACGCGACGAGCTTCAGCGCCTGATACTTAAAGCTCAGCAAAGTGCCGAGGCTCTACGCCTTGCAATGCTGCCCATACCCTCGGTGCGGGCTTTTGCACTTGAGGGGCTGCAGCCGGCGCTCGATCAGCGATTCGGGGAAGGTATCGACCCCGAGAGCGTGCGCATTGAGCGCACGTGGCGGCCTGCCTGCATCCCCGAAGGGTCAGTGCTCGACCCCAATCAGTTTGTCTATGACGCCCTCCGCGAGTTCTGCCCGACCCAGACGCAGGCTCAACCATTGCTTTATGCTGCACTGGCCAACTACCCCAGCGCCGGGGGTTACGGAGACGTCGACGAGTCGTTTCAAATCATTGGCTCAACGCAGGTCGACGCAGCGGCGTTTGTGGAGCTTGTCTACAACCTGGATATCGGTTCCCAGTACCAGGCGCTGGTTTCAACGCACATCCCCAAGCCAGCAACCCCCCCGTCTTCGCTGGAAAGCCACTTCGTCACCTGGCACCGCGATCAACGCGCAGTGGAGGCCGAGGAGGGGGTGTTGCAAGGGCACATCTCGCGAGAAATCGGCCAGCGCTGGCTGAATGGTGCTCTGCGCGCGGGCCGCAAAGATGTGCGTCTGTTCGGCCATACCTTGGAGGGCGCGCGCTGCTACGATCTCGGCGCCGACGGTGTATTGCTGTACCTGCCCAACTCGCAAAAGGGGGCGCTACACGCTTTCGCCAACGAACAGGCTGTACGAGATCACATACTTGACTTGCTGCGGGCCAAAGAACAACGGGCCTCTGTGGTGCGCATGGCGTTACTCAAAGACCAGCGTACGCTTGCGGGCAAGCTGTTGAGCAACCTGGGCACAACCTCTGCCGCTTTACCCCATGCCGGTAACACCACCGGCGACTACGCAATAATTCAGTTCAACGCCTTGGGCGGTGATGACGTGCAGTTCAACTACCGGCAGTGGCGCGAAAGCATCCTGCTCAACGCAGCAGTGCTTGCAGTGCCGGCCAGCGCCCTGGCCCAGCGACTACGTGACGACCACATTGCCGCGCTCGTTGCACAGAGTGAGCAGGTGCTGTTCACCGCCGCCATGCTGGTTCCGGGCTGCCAGCCCCTTGGCTGGGCCGCGTTAGCGGTGTTCGTCCATGGCGTGGTAGATCAGGTGTATGACGGTTACCAGGCGTGGCAGTTGGGCGATCGCGAAGCTGCCGTGCGCCAATTTTTCAACGTAGGAGCTAACCTGGCTGCGGGTGCGATTGTCAGCCGTATCCAGGGGCGGCTGCTTTCCGGCTTGCATGTCGTAGAGAATCAGGAAGGCGAGGCTCGTTTATGGCGCCATGAGACCTCACTTTGGCAACCGATTTCCTTGAGAAGGGTCGCGAATCGGGTACGAGCTCCCTTCCGCGAAGCCGGCTATGAGTGGGTGCCGCTCAATGAGGAAGAGGCGTTTGTCGTGGTTGGGGCCGGCCAGAGTGAGCGCGCGCTCAATGTCCCGCGCAACCATTCTGGAGCAGTGCCCATTCTCCTGCCGGCCGAGGGCCAGACATGGCAATGGTTGCACGATAGCCCCTTGGGGCGAGAAGGGCTTTCGTTGCTGCACTGCTTCGCAGACCTGCCGCCTTCGGCTCAGGATCAGGACTTGCTCGAAGCCTGGCAGCTGTCGGGGTTGTCTTCAGCTCGGCTGCGCTGGCTGTTGGCCAATGGGCGGCCGCTGCCCGGCGCCGTCTGTTTCTGGCTGCGCGACAGGCAGCTTCGCCAAGAGCTGGCTACCTTCTTCACCAGGCTGCGGGCGGGAACGACCGTGGAGGTGCAACATCCCGAGCTGATGACCGAACTTGTGGAGTTGCCGGGTTGGCCGCACGATCTCGCACTGGAGTACACCGACGCCGATGGCACCTTGCGTATAGGCAGCGAACTCCAAGCCGTTCGATTGTCGCTCACGCCTCTGGCGTTTTCCTCCGGGCAGTGGGCTGAGCAGATACTGGGCCTGATGCCTGATCGAGACCGCGCCATACTCACCGGCTCCTCCCGGCGTAATGAGCAGGGCGTATTGCTGAGCAGGCGCTGGGCCCAGCGGCTTGAGGATACGCTACCGATGCAGCTCACTCGATTGTCGAGGCTAGGGGTTCTGGATGAAGCGGGCATTACTTTACTCCGTGCCTTCCCCAGCCTGCCCGAAGAGATCATTCAGGAGGTGGTCGATGGGGCCGACAGCCGTCAATACAGATCTTTGTTCCAAGGCAAGGTGCCGCATGAGCTGAGTTTGGTGGCGCTTGAAGCAAGCCGCCGAATGCGCATTGGCCGGGCACTGGACGCCTTGGACCGCGCTGAACCTTCCGATGATGCCGATCGCCTGTTCATGGCGAATCTGGGTCGCCTCGAGCACTGGCCTGCGACAATGAGTGTGCGCCTCGACAGCGATAGCTTCTCTGGCCAGCCATTGGGGGCAGTAGGGCCCAATCAGCAGCCTCGCGTAGAAATATTTCGTGCCGGAAGTGTTTACCGACGTCGTATTGGGGGGGGGTGGAGCGATCCAGCCAGTCTGGAACAGCTGATCTGCGATACGTTGACGCCCTTGGATCGCGAGCGGCTGACGGGGGGGGCACCATCCCTGCGATTACGGCAAAAGGTCAGTGCCTTGGCATGGCGCGACTTTTCGCGCTTGCGCAGCGATTTGGGTATTCGCCCGGCAAACAATAGCGCACTTCAGCTACCACAGCGGTTTGATGATCGCATCGGCTACCCTTTATCTGGGCGTTTCCGGGTGGCCAGGACGTTCTCATGGCGACTGATTCGTTTGTACCCCACACTGAACCAACAGGCCATGGCACGCTTTCAGGAACAGCTACAGGCCGAAACCGGACTACCTTTGGCTCAAGTCATCGTAAGGCTCGAAAACCAGTGGGCTGGGCTGAATATCTCTTTGAGCGACTGGATGGCTGAGCCGGTCCCATCCATCATCGATACCCCGTACGACAGGATGAGAAGTACACGCAGTCAGCTGTGCGAACTTATCAGGGCCTGTTGGCGGCGTGAAACCCGCTCGCTGGGGAGTGAGGACGTTGAGCCCCAGTTTTCACTGGATCTGTCCTATCACGAAGTGGGCCAGCTTCCGCACTTGGGCGAAGGGTTCGAACATGTGCGAATTCTCAGGCTGAATTCGATGATGCTTGGTTTGGAGGTCGATGATTTCCTCCAGAGCTTCCCGAATCTTCGCGAATTGCATTTGAACAACAACCTCATCACGCAACTTCCGCCCTCGATAGCGAAAATGAAGTCCCTTCGGGTCCTCAACATTGCCAACACACCGCTGGTACCTCAGCCATCGATGTTCGACCCGCTAGTGCCGGAGGCTGAAGGGGCTGGCAGCCAGCTGCACTCCCTGACGCTCACGGACATTCCGGCGATTGATGCCCAGGCGCTGATGAAATTGAGCCGGCTTGATCGTCTGAACGTGTTGCATTGGTCCAATGCCCGTGCGATGACCGATCAGCACTTGAGCGCGATTTCCAGCCTCCAGCACCTACGCACGCTAGTGTTAAACCGCAGCGGGATCACGCTGACCCCTGGCAGCCAAGGTTTTCTACGTAACTTGTCTCAATTGCAGTGGATAGACCTTGGCAACAACCCCCTGACGCTCGCGCCGGACGTCACGGGCATGGTCAACCTGGCCAGGCTCATTCTGCGTAACGCCCACCTTAGTGCGCTGCCGGCCGGAATGGTAGAGCTGGCGCAGGGCGAGCCCGGGCGGCTGTCTTGGATCGATCTGGGCGGGAACAGGTTGCAGCATATCGAGCCGTTGATCTCGGCGCTTCGTGCGGTGGATCAGGCCGGTCGAGTGCTGTATATCCGGCTCAACGACAATCCCATTCAGGGGGCCCAGATTGCCGAGCTGGAGTCGATGGCCGTCTATCTGAGGCACAGCGCCGATACATGGCTTCCTCCATCGCCTCAGCTAAGGCGCGCGGTTCGATTGGCGAGGGGCAATACGCTCAATGCAGCCTTCCTCGACTGGGTAAGCGTTCGGGTCAACGAATCGTTGCAGTACGCGGGGCGGTGGGCAGAGTTTCTCACGCGGATTTTCGACGTCGCACACGGCTTCGCGAGGTTTCGTGAAGCCATCGGCGATTTCGAGGCGCGCCTGGAAACGTTTCGTCGTGGGCTGTTCAGCCAGATACATAATTACTGGAAGCCGGAGTTGCGGGGGCTCATGCGGCAGCTCGAGGCGTTCACGGCTGCTCAGGAGATCACATTGGCGCCTGCCGACGACCGGTATGATGCGCTGCTTCAACACAATTACCGGTCATGGCAAGCGGAGTTGGCCGAGCACTCTTCACCGGAAGGGGTGGCCCGCCTCACGCAGATGGATCGGTTTGTCACATGGTTGCTTCACACTCAAAGCGACCTGGATCAGAACGAAATTGAGCCCCCTTTGGGGGAGCAGGACTGGCGCCCGTACCTGGGGCTGATCGACACTCGCTGGAACCTTAGCCGAACCGCCTGGGAAGAGGCGCAAAGCTGGCTTGAAGACGCACTGGAAACTCCACAAGACAGTGGGCGCTTGCCTGCAGAGCTAGTGGACCAGATGATCGCGCCCAGCCATGACTTACCACGCGCCTACACCGGTGCCGGCGCTCCTGCAGATGTGGTGGAACCGGTGAGCGATGTGGTCTGGAGAGTCAATGGCGCAGCCCAGCCCGTGCAGCTCAACGAGGACCAATATCGCCGTGCTTCGCAGGTCTACAGGCGTGCCAGGGTGCTCGTTCAGGAACGGCTGGCCCGGGAGATCACCGAGGGCGCAGTGCGGCCTTGGTGGGAGCCGGTACAGGAGTAACCAAGAAGGACAATCGAAACGGCCCGATGCAGTGCACCGGGCCGTTTTTCTTTCGCACAGCCGCGCTCGGCCACGCCGGCTAGTGCTGTGACTCTCCTGGTGTGCTCAACCGCGCCGGCGGAATAGCGGCAGGGGTTCGTCCGTGGCACCTTGGTACGTCACTGAAAAATCCTTGAGGCTTTCAAGCGCCTCGTAGGGGTCTTTGTCGGCGCGCAAGGCAAATGCATCGAAGCCACAGCGGTGCAGATAGAACAGCTGATCGCGCAGCACATCGCCAATGGCCCGCAGCTCACCTTTGAACTGGTAACGATCCCGCAACAGCCGCGCATTGGAATAGTTGCGCCCATCGGTGAACGCTGGGAAGTTCAGCGCGATGACCTGGAACTCACCCACGCACTCACCGATTTCCTCGGCTTCTTCGTCGCTGTCCAACCAGACACCCAGGCCGCCGTCGCGGGCTTTGAGAGCATGTGCATGCTCACGCCAGAGGGCCAGCGGCACGATGTAGTCGTCGCAGTTGGTCAGCACGTCAAGCGTGGCGTCCTTGGGGAGCAAGTGCCAGGTTTCGTCTACCACTTGGCCATTCTTAATGATTCGCTGCATAGACGCGCTCCTTGAAAGGTTCGATGCCGATTCGCTGGTAGGTGTCGATGAAGCGCTCATCTTCGGTACGTTTTTCGACGTAGACGTTGATCAGTTTCTCGATCACATCGGCCATCTGCTCCTGGGCGAAGGAGGGGCCCAGGATCTTGCCCAGGCTTGCGTCGCGGGCGGCGTTGCCCCCGAGCGATACCTGGTAGAACTCCTCGCCCTTTTTGTCTACACCCAGAATGCCTATATGGCCCACGTGGTGGTGGCCACACGCGTTCATGCAGCCGGAGATGTTGAGGTCAAGCTCGCCGATGTCAAACAGGTAGTCCAGGTCGTCAAAACGGCGCTGGATGGACTCTGCAATCGGGATGGACTTGGCATTGGCCAATGAGCAGAAATCACCGCCTGGGCAGCAGATGATGTCGGTCAGCAGGCCGATATTGGGCGTCGCGAAGCCCTGCTCGCGGGCCTCGAGCCAGAGTGCGTGCAATTGGCTCTGCTCGACATCGGCGAGAATGATGTTCTGTTCGTGGGAGGTACGCAGTTCACCGAAGCTGTAACGGTCGGCCATGTCGGCGATGGCGTCGAGCTGCTTGTCGGTAGCATCGCCCGGCGCTACGCCGGTGGGCTTGAGCGACAAGGTGACAGCCGCATAGCCGGGGCGCTTGTGAGCGTGCACGTTGCGCGAGCGCCAGCGGGCAAAACCCGGGTGCTCGGCGTCGAGCGCGGCAAGCTCGGCACTGCAGTCGGCAAGGGCTTTGTAGTCAGGGTCGACGAAGTGCTTGGCGACGCGCTCGACTTCAGCTTCGGTCAGGGTGGTGCTGCCCCCACGCAGGTGGGCCATTTCGGCTTCGACCTTCTCGGCGAACACTTCCGGGGTGAGCGCCTTGACCAGGATCTTGATGCGCGCCTTGTACTTGTTGTCCCGGCGCCCATAGCGGTTGTAGACGCGCAAAATCGCATCCAGGTAGCTGATCAGGTCTTGCCAAGGCAGGAATTCGTTGATAAACGCACCGACGATCGGGGTCCGGCCCAGGCCGCCGCCCACCAGTACCCGGAACCCAAGCTCGCCTGCGGCGTTGCGCACCGGCTCCAGGCCGATGTCATGTACTTCGATGGCCGCACGATCGGCGGCCGAGCCGTTCACCGCGATCTTGAACTTGCGCGGTAGGTAAGCGAATTCGGGGTGGAAGGTGGTCCACTGGCGCACGATCTCGCACCACGGCCGGGGGTCCACGACCTCATCAGCGGCTACCCCGGCGAACTGGTCGGTGGTCACGTTGCGCAGGCAGTTGCCGCTGGTCTGGATGGCATGCATCTGAACCGTCGCCAGCTCAGCGAGGATATCCGGGATGTCCTCCAGCGCCGGCCAGTTGAACTGCACGTTCTGGCGGGTGCTGATATGCGCATAGCCTTTATCGTAGTCACGCGCGATCTTCGCCAGCATGCGGGCTTGGCGCGAAGTCAGCTGGCCGTAGGGCACCGCCACGCGCAGCATTGGAGCGAAACGCTGGATATACAGGCCGTTCTGCAGGCGCAGCGGGCGGAATTCTTCTTCGCTCAGTTCACCTGCCAGGTAGCGGCGGGTCTGGTCACGGAACTGCTTAACGCGGTCCTCGATGATCCGTTGGTCGTACTGGTCGTAAACGTACATAGGGATCCTGTTTTCAGGCGGGTTCTGCGCGCACGGCCGCGCACTCCTCGCAGAGCGGCGGGGAAGATACCCTTTTTTACATATTCATTAAAGCCGCCAGTTGGCATATCCAAAGAACTAAAAGCTCTAAGAAGGTTATATCCGCTTGGCGCATTACCTTGTGTTAATGCCGAGGTTGGCCTTCACTGGTACGAAAGTGCCATTGATAACAACCCACAATGAGGGCACCACCATGAGCCATCCCGTGAAACCTCGCAAGGCCAGCCATCATGTCGACGCCTGGGCGACTGCCTTTTTAGTCATGATGGTGGCCGTGGCCGCCGTTTATTGGTTCGGCCACGGCTGATTCAGCTCACTGCCGGCCGGGGCCTGGCGGCCAATACCATACCGGCGGCGATCATCATCAACAGCGCGGTAAGCGCGAATACCGCGCGCATGCCGATGTGCCCGGCGATGAAGCCACCGGCGAGTGGGCCCAGTACTTGGCCTGCGTACTGCGCAGACGTCGAATAGCCGAGCATTCTGCCTGCCAGTGCATTGGGCACGCTGTGGCGGATGATCGCTGCCACGCATGGGAGCAGGCCCCCCAAGGCCAAACCCATGACGAATCGCCACCCGATCAGTTGCCAACTATTGGTGAGAACCGCCTGGGGCACAACGGTAGCGGCTGCCAGCGCCAGGCATGCGGCAACTGTTTTCCAGTGCCCCACTTGGTCGGCGAGCTTGCCTACACGAGGAGCGGCCAGAATGCTGCCCAACGCTGTCGCTGCCATTGCGAGCCCTGCCATCAGAGTCAGGGGCTCGGCGCCTAGGGCCTGCAGGTAAACGGTAATGATAGGCTCGATCGACAGCGTGGCGAACATCAGCATGGCCGCCGTGGCATACATGATCCATACCTGGCGCTTAACGACCGGCGCCAGCTCAGCAGCAGATACTGTCACGGCGGCTGCATTCGAGCGAGTGCGGGGCTCCTCCTTCAACAGAAAGGCGGTAGCCAGGAAGGCAATGAAGATGACCCCACCGGCGAGCAGGAAGGTGCCGCGAATGCCGATCAGTGGTGGCAGCATACCGCCTATCAAAGGCCCGGCGACATTGCCGGCCATTACGCCGGACGCCAGCGTACCCAATGCCCACGCCGAACGGCCTTTGGGCGTTTGCGTAGCCACCAGAATCGTAGAGCCGGACGCATATCCGCCCAGCAGCCCTGCGAGCAAGCGCAGGGCTACCAACTGATATACGTCCTGGGCTAATCCGATCAATGACATGGCAATCGCCATCCCCAGGCTGGCCCTGATCAGCATCAGCTTGCGGCCGTAACGGTCACCAAGCCGCCCCCATAATGGTGCGGTCAAAGCAGCCGAAAAGAAGGTGGCGCCGAAGGCTACTCCCGACCATTGCACCACGGCGGAGGCATCATGAACGCCGAGCTGGGCAACGTACAGGGGTAGAAAAGGCAGCAGCAGGGTCATCGCAATCAATGTAGTGAACGAGCCGAAGACGCACACGGCAAGGTTGCGCCGCCAATGAGGGTTGCTGTCTGAATCGGGCATGGCCGAGCTCCGCAAGAGGGAAAGCCAACGCTACGCCACTCTTCTGTATAAATGAAATTCATGTTTTTAATTCAATGCATTACTCATTGGAATAAATAACGCTTGTGCTGTACCGGCACGGCGCAACCGATGGGTAAAACTGAGGGCCCGGAGGCACACGGGTCTTGTTCGGCCTTGATAGTGCAAACATCCTTCGAGTATCCCGTGATACCGCGGCGGTTGCTGTAGACCATTGGGCCCTGCAATAGTGGTAATGCAGGCCAGAAGGGCCACTACCCAATAGACTGGGTTTTCAAGGTGAACGGACTTTCTGAATGATTTGCCGGTCACACGCCCGGTTCAACGCTGATCACAGGAGCACGGCATGGCCATACGCGGCGTGATATTCGATTCAGATGGGACCTTGGTGGACAGCGAGCGCGTCGCCGCGCAGTTGTTGAGCCAGCAGTTGTTGCAGTGGGGCGTTGAAATGGACAGCCCGGAGGTGCTGCGCAGGTTTCGCGGAGTCCAGTTCGCATTGTTCGTCGAGCAGTTGTGCCAGGAGCACCCGCAGCTGGATGCGCAGCCGTTCATGAGCGAGTTCCGCCGGCAAAGCCTGGAAGTATTCCAGACGGGGCTGGCCCCGATGCCGGGAGCGCTGGAGTTCGTGCGTGATTTGGCCCTGGACAAATGCGTGGCGTCCAACGGCCCGATGGAGAAGATCCAGACCTGCCTCGGGCAGGCGGGCCTGCTGGAGCATTTCGATGCGCGTATCGTCAGTGCCTATGAGGTCAAGGCATGGAAGCCCGACCCTGGCCTGATCGTGGCCGCTGCCCAGGTGATGGGCTTGACACCTCAAGAGTGCGTGTTGATCGATGACAGCCACGCAGGTGTAGAGGCCGGGCTGGCGGCGGGTAGCCAGGTTATCGGTTACGGCGAGGACGATTTTTCGGCCTTTGAGCACCTGCCTCAGTTTCATCGCGCGCGGGACTATCAAGAAGTGGCTGCGCGCGTCGCTTGCCTTGCCTGAGGGCTCGCACGCGCCTGGCCACCAGGTGTTGATGCTGCCGTTGTTGCCGATGAGCACGCGCTCAGGCAGGCGGGCGATCCTCGGGTTCGCCAGCCAGGGGCAGGTGCGAGAAGCTCCAGCGCGGCGCGGTTTTGGCCAAACGTTGGCGCATGTCGTCGACGTTGGCCACCAGTTGGCGGGTCAGCGCCCGATAGCCGTCGAGCGCTGGGTAGTCGGCCTGGGCTTGCAGGTCACCATACGGCTCGCCGCTGCGCCGCAGGCGCTCGCTGTTCCCATCGCGTAAGGCCCGTGCCATGGCAATCCACTGGCGGCGGACGAACCTGTGTTCCACTTGCAATGACTGGCGCAGCGCCTCCATGGCTGAAGCGTCGTCCCCGGCCGGGCGGGTATCGGCAAGGATCTCAAGAATCGAGATGCAAAGCCGCAGGTTGCGTTGCAGCGCGTCGAGCTCGGTCTGCGACACATGCACTTCTTTGGACACCGAGGCCATCAAACCGCGCAATTGCACCAACGAAGCGCTGAGCTTGCGCATACGCTTGAGGTGCGTGTCGCTGGTGACCCCATCGCCTGCTACGATGCGACCGTGCACGGCCGCGCATTCGCGCAGGGTGGTTGCCAGGTTGTAGCGCCAGGAATACACCGCATACAGCGGCAGGGCAAAGGAAAACGCCAGCGCCAGCACGTTGCCGATCAGGATGTCTACCGTGCGCCACAGGCCGTCGGACATCGGGTTGTCGCCGTGACCTGCGACAATGAACACGGTGATGGCCGACAGCAACGCGGTATAGCCGCCCTTGCCGATGGCGTGATAGGCGAAGAAGCCACACGCCGATGACATCAGCACATAGGTGAGCAGGTGCCAGCCCAAGTAGCTTTGCTGGACTACGATCGCCAGGCCAATGGCCGCGCCGATCAACGTGCCGTAAGCGCGTTCGGTGGCCTTGCGGCGAATGTTGCCATGGTGCTGCAACCCGCCGATCACGATCAACATGGTCACCGAAGCCCACTCGCCGTGGGGCAAGTGGATGCCAGTAGTGAGCAAAATGGTTGCCACCAACCCTACCGAAACCCGCAAGGCGTGGATCAGGCGGGCATGGCGAAAGCGCCGGTAGGGGTCGAGCAGGGGGCGCAGCGCGCGGCGTAGCAGAGGAGGCAGGTGGCGGTTGATCATCGGGCCCCTCAGCGGCTGGTGGCGAGCAAGCGGCGGCCCTGATGGCGCGCCAGTGCCAGGTCAAGCAGGCGGCTGACCAGCTCGGTATAGCTCAGCCCGGCGGCCTGCCACAGCTTGGGGTACATGCTGATGCGAGTGAAGCCGGGGAGGGTGTTGAGCTCGTTGATCAGCACCTGGCCGTCGGCCTGCAGGAATACGTCCACCCGCGCCAGGCCCGTGCACTCCAGCACCTCATATGCCTGCAAGGCGAGCGCGCGTATGCGCTTGCTGGCCGCCTCGTCGATTGCCGCTGGCACTACCACTTGAGCAGCCTGATCATCGATGTATTTGGTTTCGTAAGAGTAAAAGCCCTGGCCGATGACGATCTCACCGCAACCACTGGCGACTGGCGATTCATTACCCAGCACAGCGCACTCGATCTCACGGCCTTGCACGGCGGCCTCTATCAAGAGTTTGTCGTCGTAGCGCCACGCTTCAGCCAGCGCAGCCTCGAAGCTGGGCGCATCCTCGACGCGGCTTACGCCTACCGAGGAGCCGCTGTTGGCAGGCTTTACGAAAACCGGCATGCCCAAGGTCGCCTGTGCGTGTGCAAAGCTGATGGAGCGATGGCGGCGAACCGTCAGCGAAGGGGTGACCGGCAGGCCCGCTTCGCGCAGCAGGCGCTTGGCGACGTCTTTGTCCATGCAGATCGCCGAGCCCAGCACATCGGAGCCGACGAAGGGCAGGTCAAGCATGCGCAGCAGGCCTTGCAGGCAACCGTCCTCCCCTTGGGTGCCATGCACCAGAGGGAACAGCACGTCGACCTTGGCCAGCGCATGGGGCGCCCCGGCCTCTTCCAGGGAATGGCGGGTGTCGCCAGGACGCAGGGCGACTTCGCGGTGGCTGGGGTTCAGGGCAATATGGGCTGGGTCACCGGGGTTGAGCAGGTAATCGGCAGTGCTGCACAAGTGCCAATGGCCGTGCTTGTCGATGCCGATCATCACCGGTTCGAAACGCTCGCGGTCCAGCGCTTCGAGAACGTTGCGGGCCGATTGCAGGGATACTTCGTGCTCAGCACTGCGGCCGCCGAACACGATGCCGACACGGATTTTGTTACTCATCACTCACCTCGATGGGGCGCAACACCCGGTGCACCGCCTGCGCCAGTTGTTGTTGGGAAAGGGGTTGGCCAGTGCGCACTGATTCCAGTGGCGGTGCGGCAATGAACTCGGTGTAGCCACCGGCCAGAACACCCGGCAGGGCTGAGCGATACCACGGTGGGATGGGAATGGAGAGGTGGAGTCATCCAGGGAGCGTTCCGCAGGGCAGGCAAAGGGATTTGAAGTGACACCACTATATCACCGCCCCGGCCTTCCCGTTCTGCCTCAGTCGCGGGGGCGCTGGGGCGGCAACATGCGCTCGAGCAGGCCGTCTCGGCGCACCGCCACGTGCCAGGCTGTGGCAGCGACATGCAGGATAACCAGGGTATAAAGTACGAACTGCCCAGCTACATGCACCTGGTTTGCCCATTGCCCGAGCGCATCGTGGGTCGGAAAGCCAGGCAATGAGAACAGCCGGTAAACCGGCACCGGTCTGCCGTTGCCAGCCATCATGTAACCGGTGATGGGCATTACCAGCAGAATCAGGTAGAGCAAGGCATGGTTGAGGTGCGCGAACCACTCCGCCCAGCGGGGCGTGCCCGGCAGCGGCGGGGGCGAGTCGTGGCGCCAGCGCCAAGTGATGCGCAGCAGCACCAGCAAGAACACCATGATGCCGGTAGATTCGTGCAGCAGGTACCAGAACACGCGCGTGCTGCCAGGGGGAAAGTTTTCCGCGACCCACACGAAAGGCAGCACCCCGCAGAGCGCAGCGGCGGTCAACCAATGCAGGGCCTGGGCGACCCCGTTGTAACGTGCGATGGCCATGCTGGTTCCCTCAGGTGGCGCGATGAGCGCAGTTTTCGCAGAAGCGCGGCTGCGGCGCAACTGCCGATGTGATGAACCGGGGGCATCAGGCGTCTAGCCCTGACTCCGCTTCGGTGTCTGAGACAGGTGTTCCATGCAAGCGTTGCTTGACGATATTCTCGAACAGGTGCGGCCGTTGATCGGCCAAGGCCATGTGGCCACTTATATTCCCGCGCTGGCCAAGGTGCCGCCAGGCCAACTGGGCATCGCCGTGCAGGCCGTCGACGGTCAGGCGTGGCATGCCGGCGACGCGAATACACCGTTTTCGATCCAGAGCATTTCCAAGGTATTCAGCCTGGTGCAGGCAATCCAGCATTCGGGTGAGGAAATATGGGCGCGGTTGGGCCACGAACCTTCCGGGCAGGCGTTCAATTCCATGGTACAGCTGGAGTTCGAGCGCGGCCGACCCCGCAATCCTTTTATCAATGCTGGGGCGTTGGTCATCTGTGACATCAATCAGTCGCGCTTTGCCGCCCCGACCTTGTCGATGCGGGATTTCGTGCGCCGGCTATCGGGTAATGGGCAGGTAGTTGCAGATGCTGTGGTAGCCGAGTCCGAATATCAGCACCGTGCCCGCAATGCTGCCATGGCCTGGCTGATGCAGTCGTTCGGCAATTTCCACAACGATGTCGATGCTGTCTTGCGCAGCTATTTCCACCATTGCGCGCTGGCGATCAGTTGCCAGGAGCTGGCACGGGCTTTCGCGTTTCTGGCCAACCGCGGGGCCTGCCCGCACACCGGCGAGCAGGTGTTGACTCCCAGGCAGACCCAACAAGTGAATGCAATCATGGCAACCAGTGGCCTCTACGACGAAGCCGGCAACTTCGCCTATCGGGTTGGCTTACCGGGCAAGAGC
Source organism: Pseudomonas sp. URIL14HWK12:I12 (assembly GCF_003097135.1). Classification (GTDB taxonomy): domain Bacteria; phylum Pseudomonadota; class Gammaproteobacteria; order Pseudomonadales; family Pseudomonadaceae; genus Aquipseudomonas. The sequence continues at coordinate 475,787 of NZ_QEQL01000001.1, read as the reverse complement.
GGGGTAGGGGGTGGCATTCTGGCTGTGGTGCCGGGGCGCTATACGGTATGCGTATGGTCACCGGAGCTCAATGCCTCGGGCAATTCCCTGGCCGGTATGGCGGCCCTGGAGCGGTTCAGTGATGCAATTGGGGCCTCGGTCTTTGCTCGTAGCTAGGCAGTGAGGGATCCAAACCCTGCATTTGGTCTGAAAGGTGCCTGCGTAGCCACCGCAGGCATCGAAAACTCCATCTCGCCGTTCTACTCTCTGTACACGGACTTTCACGTTACCAGGAGGTCGTGGCATGTCGTCGTTCACCCACGTGGTTTCCTTGAGCGCGCAGTCTTCCGGAGCCAGCGGCATTGATCGGGTGCTGCATGCACTGCGCACGCATTTGAGCATGGATGTGGCGTTCATTTCACAGTTCCGCGGGCATGACCGGGTCTTCACGAATGTTGACACCGACCTGCCCGGGCTGCTGCAGGCAGGCGACAGTCTCCCCATGGAAGCGGGGTACTGCCAGAAAGTGGTCGCCGGCGAGCTCCCCCAGTTGATCCCTGACACATCATTGGTGCCAGCCGCGCTCGCGATTCCCGAGACACAGGCGCTGCCGATCGGGGCACATGTGAGCGTTCCTGTTTTGCTTGGCGATGGCCGCGTCTATGGGACCTTGTGCTGTTTTTCTGCCCAGCCCGATGCCAGCCTTACCGAGCGGGATCTCCAGATGATGAAGGTGTTTGCCGAACTGATCGCAGAACGCCTCGATGCTGAGCTGCGCAGGGTGAGCGAGCGCTTGCGCAAGCATCGGCACATTAGCCGGGTGCTGGATGGTAGTGATCTGTCAGTGGTGTACCAGCCGATTTTCAACGTGGAAACCGGGGCGCTGGTGGGGTGGGAGTGCTTATCGCGATTCAGTGGCGAGCCACGGCGCAGCCCCGATCTTTGGTTCAAGGAAGCGGCCGACGCTGGGTTGGGAACCTTGGTGGAGGCCAAGGCCATCGAACTGGCCCTTCAAGGCCTCGACCAGCTGCCAGGCTCGGCGTACCTGGCGTTGAATTGTTCGCCCGAGATGTTCCTCTGTGACCGGCTTGATACCTTGCTTGCTCCCTACCCGGCACACCGTCTTGTGCTGGAGGTGACCGAGCATGCCATCGTCGCCGACTACGCTCAGCTGCTGCGGGCCATGGCACCGCTGCGCGCACGGGGGCTGCGCATTGCCATCGACGATGCCGGTGCCGGGTACGCGAGTTTGCGTCACATTCTGGAAATAAGCCCTGACATGATCAAGCTAGACATGAGCCTGACCCACGGCATCGATGAGAATTCTCAGCGGCGAGCGCTGGCTTCCGCCTTGATGGCGTTCGCCCGCGAGACCGGAGCTACCGTCATTGCCGAAGGTGTGGAGCGGGTGAGCGAGCTGGAAGCCCTGCGCGAGCTTGGCGCCGATAACGTGCAAGGCTTTCTGCTGGGCCGGCCAATGCCATTGAGTGCCGCCTGTGCCCTGGCCGGTCAGCAGCGGCGCCCGCTGCCTGACCTGGTGCATTGCCATGCCTCGCATTGAAAGCTCGGTCGAGGTGGAAGATCTGCAAGCCGTAGACCTGCCGGCTGCCCGCACGCTGGTGCGCGAGGCCTTCGCCCATGTGTTGGGTGAAGCCGAGCCTGGAGAGTTCTGGGACCAGCGAGACTACGTCAGCGGCCGTTGGCATGCGCCCCACAGCCACTGGTTCAAGGCTCGAGCCGGCGAAACGCTGGTGGGGGTGGCCTGCGTGGTGCGCTGGGGCGAGCATGCTGTCATCGGCCCCGTGGCCGTGGCGCCGGCGTACTGGGAGCAGGATATCGCCAAGCAACTGATGGCACGAATCACCGGGCTGATCGACCAATGGGGTTGCGTCCACGCTGGGCTTTTTACCTTCCCTGACAGCCCCCGTCACCTGGGGTTGTACCAACACTTTGGGTTTTGGCCACGCTGCCTGGCCGCGGTAATGGTGCGCCCACTGAGTGGCAGTGTCGTGGCTGCCAACCCCGCGTGGCAGGGGGAGCTGCCAGCGCTGCAAGCCCATTGCCGCAACATCACCGAAGCCATCAGCCTAGGGCTGGAAGTTGAAGGTGAGATCCTCGCCGTGCAGCAGCATGGCCTCGGCGCGGTGGTGGCTACCTCTGACGGTTTCGCCATCTGCCACTATGGGGAGCGGTGTGAGGCGGGGCCGGATGTCTGTTACGTCCGTTTCGCAGCGGTTCGCCCCGGCGCCGATGCAAGCAGCCTGGCCAGGTTGATCGAGCAATGCGAGGCGCTGGCCGCTCAGCATTCGGCGCGGCAGTTGATGCTGGGTGTGAACACCGGCCGGCTACGGGCGTATCGCTGGTTGCTGGAGGCAGGGTTCAGCATCCGTATCCTGGGCGTCAGCATGCACCGCGGCGCCGGTTACGATGGCGAGACGGTGTTATTGCTCGACGATTGGCGGTGAGAGGTGCCATAGCGTGCCAGCCACTGTTCGAAATCGGCCGCCGGCATGGGCCGGCCGATGTAGTACCCCTGGCCGCTCTGGCAACCGATGTCCCGCAGATGTTCCCACTGCTCTGCAGTTTCGATGCCTTCGGCGGTCACCTCGAACCCCAGTGCTCTTCCCAAATCAACGACCGCTTGGGTAATGGCAGCATAGGTGCTGTCGCCTGGCAGGTCTTTTACAAAAGCGCGGTCGACCTTGAGGTGATTGACTGGCAACAGCTTGAGGTAGGCCAGCGAAGAGTGACCGGTACCGAAATCATCGATCGCCGTGTGCACACCCAGGCGCTGTAGCTGATGCAGGACCTGGCAGGCGAGGTCTTGGTGCTGCATCAATAAGCTCTCGGTAACTTCCACCTCCAGGCTGTGAGCCGGTAGCCCGTGCAACTGCAGAGCACGTGAGACGCTGGTGACAAAGTCGCTACGCTCGATCTGGGGAGTGGCCACATTGATCGCGATACGCCCTTCGAACACTCCCCGTGTACGCCAGCGGCGCTGCTGGACACACACGTTGTCCAAGACCCACTGGCCAATCGGGACGATCAGCCCGGTCCGTTCGGCCACGGGGATGAACAGGTCGGGGTAGATCAGCCCCTGGGCCGGGTCGCGCCAGCGCAGCAACGCTTCGGCGCCCTGTACCCGGCCGCTGGCGAGGTCAATTCGGGGTTGATACCAGAGCTCGAATTCATCGCGCTGCAGCGCGCGGCGCAGCGCATGTTCCATAGCCACTCGTTCCTGGATGCGAGTGGTCATGGAGGCCTGGTAGTAGCGAAAGTCATTGCGGCCAGCTTCTTTTGCGCCGTACATCGCGGTGTCGGCATGGCGAAGCAGTTCGAGCGGGCTCGCGCCGTCGGCCGGGCAGATGGCAACTCCGATGCTGGCGCTGACCAACGCCGTGTCGCTACCGAGTACGAAAGGGCGTGCGGCAGCCTGCAGCAGGCGCTGAACCACGGGGATCGAATCGCTGGGATGGTTCAGGCGGTCAAGTATGAAAGCGAACTCATCGCCGCCCAGGCGGGCCAGCGTATCCCAAGGGTGGATGTGCTCGGCGAAGCGGCGGCTGGCTTGCACCAACAGGTCATCGCCCTGGCTATGGCCCAGGGTGTCGTTGACTTCCTTGAAACAGTCCAGGTCCAGCAGCAGCACCGCCATGAAACCGCCTTGACGCTGCACTTGTTCGATACTGTGCGCCAAACGCTGCTGAAACAGTACGCGGTTGGGCAAACTGGTTACGGCATCGTGATGGGCCTGGCGGATCAACTCAGCCTCGACGATTTCCCGCTCAGTGATTTCGTAGCTCAACTCCAAGTTGCGGCGGCGAGCCTGGAGGTGTTGCCGGCTCAACGCCAAGGCGAAGGCCGTGAGAATGGACGTGGCGACCATGCACACCCAAAACAGCGGAGAACTGCCTAGGTTGCTCTGCTCCCAGCCAGCCATGGGTTGTGCGGCTATCTCCCACTGGCCACCCGGAACGTCCAGCGGTGCGCGGGCACTGGGCTCGTCGAAGAGGCGGGCTTGGCCGTGTATCAGCTCACCCTGAGCGCCCTTGCCATCCCCACCGCGAACTGCCAGCCGAAGCTGTGGATGCTCCAGCAGCCCAGCGGCCCTCAACAACCCTTCGATGTCGGTGATGATCCCAAGGGTGCCCCAGTAGCGAAGGTGCCCGCTATGACCACTGACGAACACTGGCCGCCGGTAAATCAACGCCATACCGCCTTGGCGCAATTGCACCGGGCCTGCAAGGATTGTCTGCCCTAACGCTCGCGCACGACGAACGCTGGCGTATTGGCCAGGCAGGGTGCGGTAGTCAAGGCCGAGGGCGGCATCGTTGCCGGCCAGGGGGTAGATGTCTCGAATCACATCGTCCGGCGCGATCGCCAGGTGCCGGATATAGGGAACATTGACCATGACATGCTCGGCCATGCCATGGAAGTGCCTCGGTGAGATATCACCGTCTACATTGATCAGTTGCAGTACACCTTCGGTTTCGCTGTAGACAGTGCGAATTTCGTCGTGGGCGCGGGCCACTACGGCGCTCAATTGCAAGTGCACCTCAGCCCACTGTTCCTGGCGCTCGTGGCGCAGGTCCAGCAGGCTGGCCCACACTGACAAGGCACAGCCCACCAGGGCGATACCCACTGGCAGTGCCCAGATTCCCCAGCTGCGCACCGACCCCTGTTGAGCGGGTGAGGCGAGGCGGGGGGAGCGGGGTGAGGCCGCGGATGAAAGGCGTGATGGTTTCATTCCAGAGGTATCGGCCGCCTGGCCTTTTGCTGCAATGCAGTTTGTCGGCTATGCAAGGCAGAAACTCAGTACCTTCAGGCCCCCTTCGGGGTCGCTGTCTGCGAACTCTCGTGGGTTGCCGATTCGCTCGACGAACCTCAGTTGCGGTGCATGCTCGGCCATGCACTGGACCAGATAGTGGCTGTGCAACGCGGGGTCATTCATGCAGGCCAATACTCGGCCGCCGGGGTTGAGCAAAGTGGGCAGCCTGCGCAGGATGCGTTCGTAATCCTGGCCCAGCACGAAGCTGCCTTTCTGGAAGGTAGGTGGGTCGATGATGATCAGATCGTAAGGCCCCAAGCGGGTTAGCTTGCCCCATGACCTGAACAGTTCATGGCCCAGGAAACTGACCCGAGAAAGGTCGTGGCCATTGAGCCGGTGGTTCTCCCGGCCACGCGCCAGTGGCCCGCGCGCCATGTCCAGGTTCACCACGGCCTCGGCGCCGCCTGCTATGGCGCATACCGAGAATGCACAGGTGTAGGCGAACAGGTTGAGCACGCGGGCGCCGTTGCTGTTCTCACGTACCCACTGCCGGCCCAGCCGCATGTCGAGGAACAACCCGCTGTTCTGCGCCTGCCCTAGGCTGAGCTGATAACGCATGCCCTGCTCATGCACCACCGCTTCTGGCCTTGGCTCACCGGCCAGCCACTGGCTAGGCGCGCCTGGCAGGTAACGTAGCTGCAGCAGAACGGCCTCGACCAGCGGCTGGCGAGCTGCGATCTCAAGGCACCGCTGGCTAAACGCTGTCAGATCGGAGGGCGCACGAAACAGCGAGATCGCAAGCACGCCCTCAAGCCAGTCGACACTGACTTGTTCCAGGCCCGGCCACCGCCGCCCACGGCCGTGCAACAGGCGGCGGGTTTCGGCAGGCGGGTCAGCCAGCTGTGGCGATACAAGGGCATCGAACAGGTCAAGCACGGCATGGTTCATCGAAAGCGCAGCAGTCTGGAAAGGGCGCGCAGGATAGCAAAATCAGGCGCCGCGTTGCTGCTCACAGCGATAGAAGATGGTTTTATCCTGCTGCGCGTGGTTGAGGGTTTCGGCGAACTTTTCGCAGCTGCTCGCCCGGCGGCGCTCAGCCACCGACTTCGGGGCAGCCCAAACGAACTGCGCGGGCATGCAGACACTGTGGGCGGTGTCGGCGCACACCACAGCGTTGAGAAACAGGGCGGCTATCGAGTTGGCCATTGGAAATTCCTCCTGAGGTTGGGGTATTCAAGCGAGACGCTGAACCGCAAGCGGAAAGACAGGTTAGTCTATGGAAGATTTTTTTCAAAGCCGAGGGGGATAAATCGCCTGTTATAACATGCGCGCCAGCACGCGCCGCCCGTTAAGGTGGTGCCAGGCCACAGCGAGAACATGCAGCGATACCAGTGCAGCCAGCGCCATGCAGGCCGCGTGGTGCCATTGATGCAGGCGGGCAAGCCAGGCGCTGTCGTGTATCAGCTCAGGAAGCGTGAACAGCGAGAACATCCGCACCGGATGCGACATCATCAGCACCCCTGTGATCAGTACTGCACCGGTCACACCGTATAGGGCAAGGTGAACGACATGGGCAACTCGCTCACTGTCGTCGGTTGCTGCGGCCTTCCAACGCAGCACGCAACGCCATGCGAAAAATGGAATGAACACAGAGGTGACCTGTGGGTTGAACTGCTCGACCCAAAGCCGCAACGGTGCGTCTGCGGCTAGGGCCAGGGCTCCAAACCCGCTGAGGGTGGCCCAAAGGATCATCAGGGCAGAGAGCCAGTGCAGCGCACGGCGCAAAGGGCTGTAACGGGGCGGCATGGAGGGTCACGAGCGAATGAAAACGCCTCGCATTTTCACCCCTTCGCGCATTTTGCGCAATGCGGTTAGTGGCCAATTGCCGCAGCTGTGACGCAGGTCAAGCCGAGGGAGGGGTGGCCTCACACAGCAGCCGGCCTTCCTTCAACGCTTCCGCATATTCGTTCAGCTGTGCTTCATCGCGCTGGAAGACTTCGGCCATACGTTTGAGGCCCTGAGCATCCGCAAGGTTACCGTTGCTTTCAAGGCGCCTGGCAATTTGCAAAAGCTCGACCACAGACCATTTCAGGTCTGAAGCCACACCCTGTAGATCGCGTTTAAGGCTCAGTTCAGGCTTGTTCTGGCTCATGTGAAACCGCTGCGCCTCCGTTGCGTGTGCGGGTAGTTCGATAGATCATCTAAAACACTTGGCCCGCTGGCAAGCTGAATCGACAGTCGGTTTTGAAAAACTCGCCGTAATTAGCTGAAATGCCATGGTTTTTTGGCTTTTACGAGATGGATAACCGGCTACCCAATGCGTTATACGATGGATCTGACAATTTACTTGATCTGTACCGTTTAATTTGTTGTTTTTAGGAGATTTTCTGATTTTTCATAGGCGCTGCTGGTTGTGGGCTGGCTTGGAAGGCCCGCACATTCGCGCTTACCCTCGAAAGAATACCTGCACAAGGTGATAGCCAAATTTGCTCTTGATGGGCCCATGAACGCAACGCAGAGGTTTTTTGAAAATTACTTGGTCGATCACAGGTACCAATTGGCCCGGGCGAATCTCACCTAAATCACCTCCCCGCTTGGCGGAGGGGCATTGTGAAAATTTGCGGGCTAATACATCAAATGCTTCCCCTTTGGCCAAACGCTGCTTGAGCGCTTCGGCCTGCGCAGCCGTGGCTACGAGGATATGCCTCGCTTGAGCTTTCATGAGGCCACCATCGGACCGGGGGGGAATGTGCCCAGCCACGCAACCGCCCACAGCGCCAGGCTTCCCAGCAACGCCTCGGCGATCAGTGCCTGGCGCAAGCCTTGAGGCACTTCCTGGCGGGCCTGCCTGCGGTTATAAAAGGCCAGCCCAAGCATCGCCAGCACGGCTAACGCCTTGAGGGCCAATACGCTGGCGAAAGTTGAACCGGTAGGCAGAAACTGGCCAGTGATCAGGCGTGTGCTTAGCGCCCCTGTGGCCAATACGACGGCCACCAGCGGCACGCCCAGCGTGCTGAATGCTCTAACTGATTTTTTAAAATCAATCAGTTGCGGCAGAAAGCTCATCCAAATTAAGAAAAAAAGGCCGCCTAGCCATGCCCCAGCGGCTACCAAATGCAACAGCTGGTTGAGCACCATGACACTGGCTAGGGGCCCACTGAACATCGCCACATGACCGACAGGCGCCAACGTTGCCAATGCCAGTGTCGAAAGCGCCAGGGCCGGCGTGTGAGAGCGCCTTCCGGGGATCCGCCAATACACCAGCTGTATCAGGCACAGGATGATGTGCACACCCCATACCTTGCCAAAAAACGTATTGAACAGTACCTCACGCAGCGTTACTGGTTGAACACCCACTGCCCAACTGCCACTGAATTCAGCACTGGTACTCAGTAGCCAGCCCACCCCACTGATCAAGCCCAGCAGCGCCACCAAGCAAAGGAAAGGGTCCATCAGCCGCCGTAGCGGCTGCAGCGCGGCGGTAGGCGCCAATCGCGGACGCAGCAGCGATACGCCAAATAGCAGCATCAGGCAGAGGTAATGTACGAACCTGAATAAAACGAGTAGTGTCATTGGGTTACGGCTTGATTATGAAGTGAAATGTACCGTTGGAGGCGTGGGTGTCCACCGACACAACACGCCACTTCAGATCATATTCGCCCGGTGGCAAGGCGGTTGCGGGTTGCACCAACAGCACGCGTTTGTCGTCAGGCGCGGTCATGGGGGCTCGGGTTTCTATCGAACGGCCTTGGATGTCGCTTACGCTGATTTGGCAGAACGCTGCTTCCAGGCCTTCGGAAAACACCAACTTGAGCTGGTTGGCGTCAGTGGAGGCGCCGGATAGATGCGCGTGGGCCGAGGCGATGCCCGGCAGAACACCGGCAAGCATACCCAAGGCCAGGGTTGGCAGAAGCTTCATGGCAGGTCTCGAAACGGAGGGAGCCGCGACTTTACCAGCCGCTCTGGCGCGCCGCCAGCGCACAGGTCAGCGGGGGCAAGTGGCCTGTGCCTGATTCGCTAACGCTCGGCCGGTACCTGCGATGGCGTTGGCAAGTTGCCCGATTGCCTGCTGATGGGCAAGCACGATGCTGGCAAGCGATGCCTGGGCGGGGACCCTCAATCGGCTGCCGCAAGTCAGGGAACGGGGCTGATCGCCGTTGAGCGAGACGCTCCATACCACATCGATCAATGCGTAGTTGCCAGGCAGGGAGTCGAAGCGGCGCACATCGGCGCGGATGTTGAGCAGTGCAACCCCTGCTGGTTTGGGCATGCCGGCGAGGTCGCGCCCGCCGAGTGCCTGTTCGAGACGGCCGGCCAAAGCGTCGTGAAATTCATCAGCCAGCGGTGCGGCCCACCGTTCGTTGTCCAAAATGGCCAGGTCACCTTGGCTCTGGCGAACCACCAGAGAGGGTTGGTCGACCTGCACCGGTATGCGTACCGACTGCAGCTGAAAGGCCGGGCCGGGCGGCGTCGCGGGGCTAGGGCCGGTGTCGGCTGCTACCAAGGTGTAATAGTGTGTCGGCACAGAACTGCATCCGGCCAGCAGCAGGGCGCCAAGCAAAGCACCAACGCGAGATGTCTGTAGGGTCATGGCTGTTCCACCTCGCGGGAATTGGAGTCTGAAGAATGGTAGGCGTCTGGCTTGCCTTGGCCCGTGCGACCTCTGATAAGTGCCTCGGGGTGGCGGCCCAGGAAGTCAGTAAGGGCACGCACCGACCGCGCAGTGCGCTGCAGGTCCTGCATGGCGTCGCTGATCTCCTGGCGTTGCGGGGAATCTTCGCCCAAGGCTTTGCCTGCGCTGGCCAGGGTTTTCTGCGCTTGCGCTAAAGTCTGGTTCAATTGCGGTAGGGTAGAGCCGTTGAACTGCCCCAGTGTTTTGCTCAACTGAGCCAGGCTGCCGTTGAGGTTATCGCCGATTTCGTTGATGGGCAGCTTGCCGAGTTTCTCCACCATGGTCTGCAATTGTTCCTGAAGCTTGTCGAGGCTGCCAGGGACGGTGGGGATCTCCAACGGGCGCGCCGCCATGTTGAATTTCACCGGTGCGGCATTGGGCACGAAGTCCAGGGATATGAGCAGTTGCCCCGTGATCAAGTTGGCACTCCGAGCCTGGGCGCGCAGACCCTGCTTGACGAAGGCAGCCATCAGCTGGGCGGAACGCGCGTCGTCCTCGGCTCCCCACTGGGCCAGTATTTTCTCGTAGGCCTTGCCCAGCCGCGCCGGATAGATCACTGCGCCTACCACGGTTGGGAAGGTCTTGCTGTCCTGGTCGTAGTCCAGGTCGACTGACACCACCCGCCCCAGGTTGACGCCGTGGAATTCAACCGGGGCATTAACGGCCAAGCCACGCAGCGATTGATTGAAGCGCATGCTGATATAGCGCGCGTCGCCATCGGGCGGGGCGAGCGCGGCTTCCTGGTCGTCGAAAAGGTTAAAGGTATGCCACTGCTCGGCAGGCTTGGCATTAGGGCTGTACTTGGGCTCGACGAAGGCTACTCCGCCCGAGAGTATTGCCGCCATGGATTGGGTATTGACCTTCAAGCCGCTGGCGCCCAAGGCCACGTCCACGCCGCTGGCGTTCCAGAAGCGGCTGTCGTCGGTGACGAATTTATCGTTTGGTGAGTTAACGAAAATCTGTACGTCGATACCTTTGCCGTCTTCGGAAAGGCGATAGGAGATCACTTGGCCGACCTGGATACGCCTGTAATAGACCGGCGAGCCGATGTCCAGCGAACCCAGGTCATCGGTATGAAGGTTGAACCGCCGGCCTTTCTGCCCATAGGTAATGGGTGGCGGAGTTTCCAGACCGGTGAAGTCCCGACGGGTTTTCTCCGAGCGGCCGGGGTCGGCGCCGATGAATGCGCCGGAGAGCAAGGTGTCTACGCCGGAAATACCCTGGGCACCGATGCGCGGGCGCACCACCCAGAATTGAGTGTCTTCCGAAGAGAAGGCGCTGGCGGAGGCGTTGAGTGCAACGGTCGCCGTGATATGGCTGCGGTCGCTCGCCAGGTTGATGTCGGTCACATGGCCAATGACGACATTCTTGTATTTGACCTGAGTCTTGTTGGCCTCGAGCCCTTCGGCACTCTGGAAATCGATATTGATCTGCGGCCCGGCCGACAGCGTGCCATGTACCAGCATGATCACGCCGACCACGGCGGCGGCGATGGGTACCAACCACACCAGTGAGACGCTGAAGCGGCGCCGCTTCACCTCCGGCAGGCCAGGTGCCGGAGATCGTTGTTCATCACTCATCGTTTACCTCTGCGTCCCAGATCAGGCGGGGGTCGAAACTCATGGCTGCGAGCATGGTAAGCACCACTACTGCGCCGAAAAACAGGATGCCCGGGCGCGGCGTGATGGCGCTCAGGCTTTGAAATTGCACCAGCGCAGCGACCAGCGCTACCACGAGCACATCGAGCATCGACCAATAGCCGATCAACTCGATAAAACGAAACAGCTTGGCACGCTGGGGCATGGCCCATGTACTGCGGCGCTGGCAGGTGACCAAGAGCAGCCCCAGTGCCAGAAATTTGAGGCAAGGAACGACGATACTGGCAAAGAAGATCAGCAGCGCGATGTCCCATGAACCGCCTTTCCAGAACTCGATCACACCGCTCATGATGGTGTTTTCGGCGGCGTTGCCGAACATGCGTGTGTTCATCACCGGTAGCATATTCGCAGGTATGTAGAAAATGAGCCCTGCCAGCAGAAAGGCCCAGGTACGTACGATCGAGTTGGGCTTGCGCGCATGAAGCCGGCTACCGCATCGCGGGCAGTGAGAAACGGCCTGCGGGCATACCTTGGAGCACGTATGGCAATGCACCAAGCCCAGGTCTCGGGCAAACGGGAGCTCAGCCATGGCGAGCCTCGTAGAGCTTCCAAAGCTGTTGAACGCCTTTGCCCGAGATCAGAATCAGTAGAACGGTGAGCATAGCGAGGGCCCATAGGCCGACCCCCGGGTGCACATCGAGCATGCCGCCTAACTTGATGATCGCCACCAGAATGCCCAGCAGGCACACCTCCAGCATGCTCCAGGGCCGCAAATGTTCAAGGGTACGCATGCACACCCGGAACCCCGGCGCCACCCGGCCCGTGACCGCGTATCCCAGTACCCAGCCCAGCAGCACGATCTGCAACAGGGGCGCAAGAATGATGGTGAGCCCTGTCACCGCCGCCATGGGGGTGATTTCGCCGCGTGCCAGGGCCTGCACTGACTGCGAAAGGGTGGCGGCATTTCCGAGCCCCTCCAGGCGAATGCTGATGACCGGGAAGAAGTTAGCGAATAGAAACAGCAGCGCCGCAGTGATCGTCAGTGCCAATTGCTGTTGCAGGTCGAAGCGGGGGGCACGCCATAGCACCGCCTTGCAGCGCCGGCAGTGGGCTGTCTGGCCGCGCGCCAGTGGCGCAGCGCGATAGAGCGTGTCGCAATGCTCGCAGATGATCCAGTCGGGGGCGATGGTCATGGTCCTTGGCTCGCCAAATGCTGTGGCTGGCGCAGTGGTGCGCAATCCATATGGGCGTTGCATTCTGGGCAATAGGCTCACCGCTGTCCATTGGGGTGATGGTGCTTTGATTGCGCAGCGCACATAACGATCCCTTGGCGCATGGCTTTCATGCACGGCGTCGCTGGCGGGCCAGATGGCGTGCACCTTCAAGGATCAGCACGGCAACGGCGAGCCAGATGAATCCATAGGTAGGCCATTGATCAGCCCCGATGGTTTCTCCCAGCAGCAGCGAGACCACGACCAGCAATGCTGGCTCGACATAACTGAGCAGGCCGAACAGCGAGAATGGCAAGTTGCGGCTGGCTGTGACATAGCTGACAAGGGCCGCCGCGCTGATGGCGCCCAGCAGCGGAATCAAACCGTACAAGGCCGGGTGTTCGGCAAGGTCGGTGGCTGACAGCGGCCCACTCCAGACGAACCACAGCGCAACTGGCGCCTGCAACAGCATATCGACCCAAAGGCCACCCAAATGGTCGTTGCGGCAGCGGCGGCGAATCACGAAGTACACCGGGTAACCCAGTGCCACTACCAAGGTTTCCCATGCGAACGAGCCATGGCGCAGTACCTCATGGGCTACGCCTATGGCTGCGAACCATACCGCTACAGTCTGCAAACGCGACAGGCGTTCGTTCCACAGCAACTTGCCAGTCAGCACCATCGTCAGGGGCAATAGGAAGTACCCCATCGAGACTTCCAGGCTGCGGCCATGCAGGGGTGCCCAAAGGAACAGCCACAGTTGCACACCCATGAGCGATGCCGTGGCTATGCAGCCCACAAGGAGCACAGGCGTTGCGCGAATGCGCCGCAGCAGGCCCACAGCCAGCCGCCAGTCACCGGTGGTGATCAGAAACAGCGTGACACAGGGCAGGGTCAGCAGCATTCGCCAGCCGAAAATCTCTTCGCCGGTCAGCGGGGCAAGCAGGGAAGTGTAGTAATACATCGTGGCAAACAGGGCGGATGCAGCAACCGATGCGATGATGCCTTTGTGCAAAGGAACCTCGTGCAGAAGTGTTGAAACAGAGCGGGCGGGCACCTTACCTCAAGCGATAGCCGAAGGCATTCATTTCTTCGCAGGCGCCGCCCGCCGCTGTGTTTGCACCAAGGCTAGCAAACGGCGCAGGCAGTGCCCGCGCCGCTTTCAAGCAGGTCAGGGGCGTGTTCGAGTCAGTGCCCAGTGGCAAAGCCCGGCGCAGACCACTGAAAGGGCGCCCAACTTGACCAGCATCTCGATCAGGCCGTCGCGAAATGCGCGCAGGATGTCGTCTGCGGAAAGGGTACTGGTTACTTCATAGGGCCATGACGACGATTTTGCGGTCGACGCGTAACGTTGGCTATCGGTCGTCTTGCCATACAGAAGCGCCCCGTCGTCCCACATCTGATAGCCCCCTATACGTAGCGACAGGTAGGTATCACCGCTGATCATTTTCATCCACTGGGCTAGGCGCTGTATGTCCATCAGCGCAACCATGTGCTGATGTTCGTTGCCATAGCGCATGTGAAGGTAGCCCAGATCATCGCTCGCCGGCGCAGGTGGTTCAATGGACAACGTCCAGACACTTTCATTGCCGGCGGTTCCAGGGAAGTCGAGCTGGGCTGCGCAATCACCCACCAGTTTGAATTCGTCAACGAACACGTTGCGCCCGCTTGGAAGCGCAGGGAAGGGGTGATTGGGCTGGCAGTTGGCCACATGCAGGGGGTACAAGTGCAGGGCTGAAGTGGCGACTTGATCGAAAACCTGGTCCAGTTGCGCCAGCGCGCTTTTCAGCACTTTGTCCGTCTCACGTTGCAGTGTGTGTTCGACGCTGTATAGCGTTGCCACAAGCCCTGCAGCCATGGGCAAAAGTGCTGCTAGCGCGACGATTACCAAGGTCTTACCGGGCGAGGCCGGTTGGGTGGGTTTCATGATGCACTCCTTCGCATGGTGACGTCTGCAATCCAGACGCCCCAGCCTACGGAGTGCTCATTGGCTGAGGGACGATCCGACGTGTCGGAAAGCTCCTCGCCGATTGCCAGTATTATCCACGTGCCGAGGGTGCCACATGGGCGATGGCCCGACGCTCCATGTACAGGTATGTCAGGCAGGCAAGGGCCAGCGGCATCAGAAAATACAGTGCTCGGTAGGCAATCAACGCAGCAAGCAAGGTGCCTTTGCCATACTGGCCCTGCATCAAGGTGATGAAAATAGTTTCAAGCACGCCCAAGCCGGCCGGAATGTGCGCGATAACCCCAGCAATGCTGCTGATCAGCAGGATAGCCAATACGGTTGGGAAGTCTGCACCTGCCGGCATAACCCACCACATCAGCGTGCCCATCAGCGTCCAGTTCACTGCGCCGCTGGCGACCTGTAAAAGTGCCATGGGCGAAGATGGCAGCGTGATTTCGTGGCTTTTCCACGTCCAGGAACGCTTGCGCGAAAAGCGGCACGCCAGTACCCAGCCGACACTGGCCAGAACCATCACGCAGCCGGCCACCCGTAGGCTGGTGGCGCCGATGTGCACGCTATCGGGCAATGGCGGCAGCCCACAGGCGAACACTATGCCAGCCACCAACAGGTAACCCGACCAGTTGGTGAGCAGGCCGAGGCTCAGGATGCGTGTGACGGTAGCGGCCTTCACTTGCCGTCGGGTGTACAGCCGGTAACGCAGTGCGATGCCGCCCACCCATGAGCTCAGGTTGAGGTTGAAGGCGTAGCAGACGAAAGCGATCAGCATCACCTGGCCGCGGCGCAAGGGGTGGCCGGTGTAGGCCTTGCCGATCAGATCGAAGCTGCTGAAAACGGCATAGCTGGCCAGGGCAATTACCGCGCCTACGAGCAGCGTAGTGGCGGGGTAGCGTTTGAGCGCCTGCCAAACCTCCCCCCAATCCTGGTTGCGCAACAGAAAGTACAGCAACACCGGCACGCCAATGATGCATACCCAGTTCAAGACCCGTAGTACCAGTGCCCACCGTGAGCCTTTCATCCGGCGTCTCCTTCGGGCATCTGGCCCCTTCGTTCGGTAACAGGCGCCCAGGCTTTGAGCCGTGGGCGGTGGGCAGGGAGCAAGCCGATCCAGGCCGGGAAGTGACGCAGGAAGTGAAAGCACAAGAACACCAGCGGTGCGCGCCACCAGTAGCCGCGGAGCAGGCGTTGCTGTGTAACCTCCTTGCTATGGGCTTCGGTCAGCTGATGCAGGTGGTCATAGAGCCGTTCGTTGAAGGTCGGGTCGTCGATTACCAGATTGGCTTCCAAATTCAGCGACAAACTAAGTGGGTCGAGGTTGCTCGAGCCAACCGTCGACCAGTGCCGGTCGATAATCGCGACTTTTCCGTGCAGCGGCCGTTCGATGTATTCTCGGATGGCCACGCCATCGCGCAGCAGGTCGTTGTAGAGCAGCCGCGAGCACAGCCGTACCAGGGGCATGTCGGGCATCCCCTGCAACATCAAGGTGACCGTTACGCCCCGCCGCGCTGCCTGCCGCAGTGCGCGCAGCAAGCGGTAGCTAGGGAAGAAATAGGCATTAGCGATCAGGATGCGCTCTTGGGCCTGATCGATGGCCAGCAGGTATTGCTCCTCGATGTCGTCGCGATGGCGTTGATTGTCGCGAATCCACAGGCTGGCGCTGGCAGTGGCGGTGTCGGGCTCCAACGGAACCTGCCGCGTCAGCCAGGGTTTGGGCTGGCGGCTTACCCTAGCGGTCTCGTCCATCAGCCGCAGGCTGGCTTGATGCATGGCCTCGACCACCGGCCCCCGCACTTGCACGGCGTAATCCTGCTTGGCCATGGGGCCGTAGTCACCCAAGTGGTCGGCACAGAAGTTGATGCCCCCGATAAAACCGATCTCGCCGTCTACGACTATGATCTTGCGGTGAAGACGCCTGAACAGGTTAGTGCGTACCCCGAGCCGCCGAGGGCTGGGGTCGAAGGCAAGCAGGCGCACACCTGCCTCGGCCAACGCCTGCACGAATGCAGCGCTCAATTCGTCGCTGCCATAGCCGTCTACCAGCACCTCCACCCGCACCCCTCGCTTGGCGGCAGCGATCAGGTGCTCCTGCAGTGCACAGCCGACCTTGTCTTCACGCCAGATGAACGTCTCCAGCAGCACCTCTTCCCGAGCGGCATCGATGGCTTGGTACACCCGCGGGTAGAACGCCTCGCCGTTGATCAGCAGCTCCAATGCATTACCTGTGCTCACAAGCGAACCTCCACAGCCAACGGCACGTGGTCCGAAAGATGCGACCAGGGCTTACGCGACAGCACCTGCGGGCAGTGCCCCTCGGCGTTACGCAGGTAGATACGGTCCAGCCGCAGCCAGGGGAAGCGTGCAGGGAAGCTGCGCGCCGGTGCTCCATAGGCCTGGGTAAACACCTCTTTGAGGCCGCACGCCTCCAGCACCCCGCTGGCCTTGAGCCGCCAGTCATTGAAGTCTCCAGCCACGATCACCGGCTCATGGCGGCCCAGGCTTTCGAGCAATTGGCACAATAACTTGAGCTGCATCTGTCGTTGGCTTTCGTGCAAGCCAAGGTGAATGCACACGGTATGCACTTCCCCTCGGCCGGGCACTTGGAGCACCGAATGCAGCAGGCCGCGCTCCTCATGGCCACTGACAGTCACGTCGAGGTTGTCATGCCGCAGGATCGGGAATTTCGACAGCAGGGCGTTGCCATGGTCGCCCTCTGGGTACACCGCGTTGCGGCCATACGCATAGACAGGCCACATGCTGTCGGCGAGGAATTCGTATTGCGGGGTGTCGGACCAGTTGTCGTAACGTTCGCCATGGCCGCTATGGCGGCCCAGCACTTCCTGCAAGAAGACGACGTCAGCCGACAGTGCTCTTACCGCGTCGCGTAGCTCAGGCAGCACGAAGCGCCGGTTGAGGGCGCTGAAGCCTTTGTGGGTGTTGACCGTCAGCACCTTGATGGCGTCGACAGCCTGACCCTGTTCGGTGGGCGCGTCTGCGGCTCGCGCGGGGGCATCGGCGGGCTCGATAGCCATGGGGAGCTCTCCGGGGCGTGGTTGATAGGTCCGACCCAGGACGGCGGCTGAAAGTTCTCCCGTTGGCCGCGGGCCTCAGGCCAGCACCGCGACGGCCTTGATCTGCGCCCATACCACTGAACCGGGCACTAGCGCCAGGTGATCAGCCGAGTACCGCGTGATCCGAGCCAGCAGAGGCGCACCGGCACAGTCCAGGCGCACCAGTGCGTGGGCGCCCAGTGGTCGCAGCTGGCGTACCGTCGCCGGAAGGCGATTGAGAATGCTGCTCTGAGTGTCTGGATGCAGGCTCAGGCTCACATCCCGCGCTTGCACCTGAACACGCAGGCGGCTGCCCGTGGGCCGCACAGGGTGGGCAATGCGCAGGGTGGCATCACCGTCGGGCAGCCTCAGCGCCAGCAAGTGATAGTGCGCATCGAACGCTTCTACCTGGCAATCGATTACCACGCCTGCATCGGCGTCGTGCGCCAAGGGCAGGTCGAGCCGTGCCAGCGTTTCGGCGAGCGGCGCGCTGGCGACCACTTCGCCGCGTTCGAGCACGACCAGGTGGTCGGCGAGGCGGGCCACCTCATCCTGGGCATGGCTGACGTAGATCACCGGAATGTCCAGTTCGGCATGCAGGCGCTCCAGGTAGGGCAGGATTTCGTTCTTGCGCGCTTTGTCCAGCGCAGCCAGCGGCTCATCCATCAGCAGCAACCGAGGGCTGGTCAATAGCGCCCGGGCAATGCCAACTCGCTGGCGCTCGCCGCCCGAGAGCTGTTCGGGGTGCCGTGCCAGCAGGTGGCCGATGCCGAGGATTTCGTAGACGGCCGCGTGGGAGATGCGCCGTTGCGCTGCAGGCACTCGCCGCCAGCCGTAATCGAGGTTTTCCTGAACAGACAGATGCGGAAAAAGGCTCGCTTCTTGGAACACATAGCCCAGCGGCCGCCGATGGGGCGGCAGGAAGACACCGCTGCTCGTGCATTGCCACACCTTGCCTGCCACTTCTATATAGGCCTCGTGTGCACGCTCAAGCCCCGCCAGGCAGCGCAATAGAGTGGTCTTGCCTGACCCCGAAGGGCCAAACAGCGCTGTGATGCCCGTTGCGGGCAAGTTCAGGCTCACCTGTAGGTGGAAATTGCCGCGGCTGGCCTTCAGGCGAGCGTTGAGAGAGGCGGTCATGGCGCTCAGCTCCAACCAGCCTTGGGCCCGCGTCGCGCGTAGAGCGCCAGCAGCACAAGGAAAGAGAAAATCACCATGGACCCTGCAAGCCAGTGGGCCTGGGCGTATTCCATGGCTTCGACATGGTCGAAAATCTGCACCGAAACCACGCGCGTTTTGCCAGGGATATTGCCGCCGATCATCAGCACAACACCGAACTCGCCCACGGTGTGGGCAAAGCCCAGCACGGCAGCGGTTATAAAGCCCGGCCTGGCCATGGGCATCACTACGCTGAAGAAGCAGTCCAGGGGCGAGGCGCGCAGGGTCGCTGCCACCTCCAACGGGCGCGGGCCGATAGTGCTGAACGCGTTCTGCAAGGGCTGCACCACGAATGGCAACGAGTAGATCATCGAGCCGATCACCAGGCCTGAGAAGCTAAACACCACCGTGCCCAACCCTAGGGCCTGGGTGGCTTGGCCAATCCACCCGTGAGGCCCGAGCGACAATAGCAGGTAGAAGCCGATGACCGTCGGCGGTAGCACCAACGGCAGCGCCACCACCGCTCCGACTACTGCCCGCCAGCGCGAACGGCCATGAGCCAGCCACCAGGCGAGTGGGGTGCAGAGCAGCAGCAACAGCACGGTCGTGAGGCTCGCCAGCTCAAGCGTCAAGCGGATGGCGGCCCAGTCAGCGGCATCCAGTGGCATCAGCGTGCGTAGCCGTAGGCCTGAAGGATCTGGGCGGCTTTCGGGCCTTTGAGGTATTCCACCAAAGCCTTGGCAGCGGTGCTGTCCTTGCCTCTGTTGAGGATGACCGCATCCTGTTTGATCGGTTGATACAGCTCCGTGGGCACAATCCATGCCGAGCCCTGTGTCACCTTACCGTCCTTGTAGATCTGCGACAGCGCTACAAAGCCCAGCTCAGCGCCGCCGGTGGAGACGAATTGAAAGGCCTGGGTGATGTTCTGCCCTTCGACGATCTTGGCCTTGGTGGCGTCGGCAAGGCCCAATTTGCTCAACACTTGGGTCGCGGCCAGGCCGTAGGGGGCGGCCTTGGGGTTGGCGATGGACAAATGCTGATAGTGGTTGGCCTTGAGCACCTTGCCCTGGCCGTCTACATAGCCTGGCGTGGCCGACCACAGCGCCAGGGTGCCAATGGCATAGGTGAAGCGCGAGCCCTCGACGGCTTCGCCTTCCTTTTCGAGCTTCGCCGGGGTGGCTTCGTCTGCCGCCAGGAACACCTCGAAAGGCGCGCCGTTCTTGATCTGGCTATAAAACTGCCCCGTGGCACCGTACGCTGCGACCAACCTGTGGCCGGTGTCTTTCTCGAAACCCTGGGCAATGGCCTGAATGGGCGCTGTGAAGTTGGCCGCCACAGCCACCTGGACTTCATCAGCCCAGGCGGTAGAGGCAATCAGCCCCAGGGCTAGCGTAGCGATACGGGGGGTTAGGGCAGTCATGCAGCAGCTCCGGGGCATAGTTCGTTGTGTAGGCGACTATATAGCGAAGCGCAGGCGCCAGGGCAAGGGCCTGTGGCCGCCTATACAGGTTAAACGAGCATCATGCGAGGGTTGATAGCGAGCCTATCAGCACTGCCGCCCCGAACAGGGCAGCGCAGCTCCCCTTGCTCCAGCCGACTGACGCACGTTGGTTGTCGCCGTAATCGACGCGCAGCAAGCCGCGCAGTGGGCAGGCCGCCGCCACCAGATGGTACTGGTACGCAGGCGCGTGATTGAATTGGCCGGCCAGGCGACTGGGGCGCTGGGCGGCTCGGCGGCTCGCTATAACGCTTTGCTGAGCCGCCTGGAAAACAACGCGCAGTGAACCGCTGGGCTCAATCGCTGCCGTAGCGGGGCGAACGCGGGCCGTACAGCAAGCCGGCGGGCTGCCCGGCCGACAACAGGCGGCCGCTGGCGACGCCAGCAATCGGGTAACCGGCGTCCTCTACCACATTGGCCACGATCTGGTTGACCGCTGCAACTACCAACATGCCCACCAGGCCGCCGCCAGAGTTGTTCTGGTTTTCCTGGCTGGAGGCACTGGCGCTGCCGGTCCACAGTGTGGTGCCGGTCTTCAGGTCGACCAGGCGCGCATGAGCGGTGACGATGGTGGCGCTGCTCAGCACCATGTACTTGGTGCCGTAGTCACTTACAGTGATGTACAGCCCTGCATCGGCGCCATAGATTTCACGCAGCTTCGCCAGCGGCAGCTGATGGGCGTCCCCGGCGGCTGTCACACCGTTCTGGCGAAAGGTTTCGTCTACCAGCGCTACGGGCACCACGTAGTAGCCGGCTTCGGCCAGCGGCACCGTGACTTGCGACAACAGGCTGTAGGTGGCTTTGATGTCCGGTGACTCGTTCAGCGGCGGCAACACGACGATCGAGCGCGGCCGGGCCTGCTTGTAGGCCTGATAGTCGACGGTTTTGGTAGGAACACAGCCGCCGGCCAGCGCGCCCAGGCCGATCAGCGCCAGGCGTTTGATCCAGATATTCATAGTGATTTCCCTGCCGCAGGCTCGGTGCTGGACGCGCTGGCGGTTGCGGCGCTGGCCGGCTTGCCTGCATTGTTCAGCAAAAAGTCCATGTACGTGGCCGATTCAGGAAACAGTGCTTTTTCCGCCTGAAACTCCTGAACCATCCGTGCCTGCTGGCCGAGGTCTGCGCATAGCAGGCCCATCTGGGCGTGGTAACCCGGTGGCACTGCACCGCCCTTTGCCTTGATGCGCTCCAGCCCGGCGTCCAGCGCCTGCAGTTGGGCTTCTTTGGCATCGCCCTTGAAGTAGCCCCGCACCTGGGTTTGATAACCTTCCCATTGATACAGCGTGCGCGGCCCCGCACAGCCGGCCAGCCAGCCGCACACCAAGGCGGTGGCGGCAAAGGTGAACGCCTTGTTCATGTATCGCTCCTTCGATCAGCGTTGAGGCTTCCAGGCGCCGCTGTCCACGGCATCGACCAGCTTGTTCACAGCTTCGCGCACGGCCAGGTCCAGCACCTTGCCGTTTAGGGTCGAGTCATAGCTGGCAGTGCCACCGAAACCGACGATTTCACGGTTAGATAGGGCATATTCACCCGCGCCCTGGGTCGAATACACCACTTCTGAAGTGGCGCTATCGACGATGTTGAGTGCCACCTTGGCGTAAGCGACTTGGCTCTTGGCCCGCCCGAGAATGCCGAATAACTGCTGGTCGCCCACTTCTTTGCGGCCGAACTCGGTTACATCGCCTGTCACCACATAATCGGCGCCTTTCAAGCGTTGAGCCTGGCCCTTGAAGGTCGATTCCTGCTGGATTTCGCCCAGGTTGTCGCGGTCTAGCACGCTGAAGCGGCCGGTCTGCTGCAAGTGAGTGATCAGGATGGTCTTGGCTTGGCTGCCCAGGCGATCAACACCGTCGGAGAAAATCCCGCGCATGTAGCTTGAGCGGTTGTCGAACTTGCCTACCGCAATCGGCGAGCGAGCACCGCTGTAGGGGCGGGCAACGCTCTCGACCTGTGCAACGGGTAGGGCGCGGGAGGTTTCTGTCGCGGCGCAACCGGCCAGCACAGCAAGCGCGGCCGCTGCCAGCAAGGGCAGGGCAGCCGGGGTGAACATGGGTTTCAAGAACAGCTCCTTGTAAGATGTGGCGTCCATCGCGGCAGCATAGGCCGGCGCAGGGGAAGGTGGAGGTGGAGGTGGAGGTGGAGGTGGAGTATAAGGGTGAAGGCCAATGGCCACTAGCGGCGCATTGAAATTAATCTGCCTTGCTTCGCCATCTCAATATCGGCTGCTCGACGTTAAGCATGAGGGCTGCGGGCGCTACGACAGTTGGGGCATGAAGCGGGGCTCGATCTGGGCGGGGCCTGATCGGCAGGCCAATCGAACCAGGGCACTTCTTGATATTCGATGTAGATGGGATGGCTTCAGTGCACATCAGGCACTGGCGCTCGAAGGCTAAGGAGGCTCGGTGCAATGTTCAGGCTCAACTCGTTTCGCGAAACACTGGAGGTTATTGCGGCGTGCTCTGATGATCAGGTTGTGTGGCAGCGATACGCGTGGGTTTACGTGCAAGGAGGCGCCAGGTTGCTCGACAGCCGATTTTATCTGGCGTCGAGGGAGGATGAAGACGATGAGGGCCGCCTTCTGGCGCTCGTTGAGCGCTATGACCTTTCACCCTGCCTGGAGGCGGCGACTTTTGCAGACGTGCTGTGTGTGCAGAAGCGACAGCAACCGCACTCCGGTCTTGAGGATTATGCACTTGCCCTGGAGCATTACGCTGAGTGGGATGCATTCCTTGAGTTGCCTTGCGCAGATGCCCCCCAGCCAGCAGAGCACGGCTTGGCGAAAGGCTTATACGCCGAGCACGATCTGTGGCTGGCTGGATACGCGCCAGATCAGTTGGCCTCGACAGCCCGGGAGGTCAGCGCCGTCATGGGCATCAACATCGCGAAGGCGCTGCAGGCTTGTCGCGGGCTGCCTGTGCGCCTGGGGGAGCGCATCACCGGCGACCAATGCCTGCAGATCGAAGCGCGTTTCTCTGCGCTGTCGGCTTCTTTGCAGCGAGTGACCTATCGCTCGTTCCCTTGGCAGTAGGCCGGCTTCGGGGCGCTCCCGGGCCGGCTGTTCAGAACGGGGCCCGTGGCACTGGGCGCTGCATCAGTAATCCTCATCGTCGAAAATGAAGGCGTAGTTGCCGTCGATCAGTTGCTGCAGGTAATGGTCGAAGCTCGGCGCGATCACCTTGTAACTATCAGGGTCGTGAAGGTAACGCACTACCTGACCCACCTGGCCGCCGGCCGCTGGCTTGAAGTCGATATACAGCTTCGAGCTGCCGCCGTTGTTCATGCAGTGCGAAAAGCACAGCCGCTCATGCATGCCTGGCGATAGATCGATCCCAGGGCCGACCAGGTCAGGCTCCTGCTCCAGATAGCCCTCATAGATTTGCGCAATGCTTCGCCGGTAAGTGCCACCTTCTTCAAGGATCTGGCTAATCGACCTGAGGTAGTAGGGGTACTCGAATACATCAGAGCCCAGCATCAGCACCATGACCCGGCCGCCCGGATAATTTCGGTAGTGCGTACCGTCGATCCGGCTCAGTAACTCCGCCAAGCTGGCCGGGCATGACGGATAACGCTCGGCCAGCCGCCGCAGGTCCGCCGCGCAGGCCCCTCGGGCGAGTTCCAACTCAGTGCGCTGGCTATCGGGCAGCGCCTCGCGGACGCCGGCGAGGTAGGTATCGACGAGGCTCATGGTCATAGGGTGCTTCCAGATGTATCGAATAGTGAGTCGGCCGCGCATCCCGCTACCCAGGTTCAGTGGGCGGCGCGCGCAGCGGCGGTAGGGGATCGCTGAGTTCTGGTGCAGGGCTGGGTGTCAGCCACGCGCTCTTTCGAACAAGCGGTGTTCGCCCGCGTATTTGAGCAAGCGTTCATCGAGCTGTTCGCAGTCCAGATAGAATTGCTGGTCGAGCGTATCCAGGGCAGCTTCGCAATCCAGGTCCGGCTGGTCTGCGTAAGTAGGCATGCTCAATTGGCGCAGGCCTTGGTCGGTGGGTACAGGCTCGATACCGAACAACAGACGCTTGGCCTTTTCGAGCAATGCCAGCGTTTGCGTCGCTTCCAATTGCAGCAGCCCCGCGCAGGCCTCGGCGTAGTGATCCCCCGATGAGTTACCGAAGTACTGGTCAAAACCGCCATTGTAAACTTCACCCACCAATACGCTGACCGCGTAATAGTGCTGTTCGGCCAATGCCAGACCCGAGAAACCTTCGGGGGTGTGGTAAACGCGGTCGACCAGCGCTTTCCAATACGACGCTTGCGGGCTGGCGGTGTATTTCTTGTGCTCCTCGGCTCGACGTTTGCTCTGTTCGATACGTTCCCGATAACCGCCCTTGCAGGGCATGCACATGCCTTCGTTTTTTTCTGCCGTGCTCATTGCTATCAAATTACCGCAACTGCGGCAGGGGAGTTTTTCGCTCATAGGTACTCCGTGGCGAGGTTAGCCACGCTGAGGTACTGCGCTAATTCCAGCAGTACGAGGCTAGGGTGTCGGCGCGGTCAGTTGCGGCCAAAGGCTGGCGGCCTCTCAACAGGCATCGTTTTACGCCAGGCTGTCAGGGTCGCCAAAAAACATCTGCAATCTTGACCTCAGCCACCGCTCCGCTGGGTCGTTATCCTGTGACCCTCGCCAAGCCATGTGCAGCTCGAAGGTGCGCGTGCTGACCGGTACATCCTCGGCCCTCAAGCCGCCAGCGGCAGTCAGGCTGTCTGCGGTGTAATCAGGCACGGTGGCAATGATGTCTGTACCTGCCAGCAGTGAGCCGAGGCCGTTGAACTGTGGCACGGCGAGCACCACGTGCCGCTGGCGGCCGATCTTTTCCAGTTCTTCGTCTATGAAGCCTGAGAGGTCGCCGGCGAACGATACCAGCGCATGGGGGCGCGAGCAGAAGTCGTCGAGGCTGATGCTGCCGGGCATGCTGTCGGCACGCAGCAGGCGAGGGCGGCTGCGGCGCAGCACCTTGCGCTTGGCGTTGGCGGGCAGGTCACTGGTGTAGCTTACGCCTACCGAGATCTCGCCCGAGGCCAGCAGTGCGGGCATCAGGATGTAGTTGGTGCGGCGCACTACCAGCACAATCCCAGGCGCTTCGGCCCGTAGGCGCTTGAGCAGCTGAGGCAGCAGCGCGAACTCGACATCATCAGACAGCCCGACCCGGAACACGGCCGTGCTGGTGGCGGGGTCGAATTCGGCAGCCCGGCTCACGGCGGTGGAGATCGAGTCCAGCGCCGGGGAGAGCAAAGCGCCGATTTCCAGCGCCCGAGCGGTGGGTTCCATGCTGCGACCAGTGCGCACGAACAAGGGGTCGTCGAACAGGGTGCGCAAACGTGACAGCGCAGCACTGATCGCCGGCTGGCCGAGAAAAAGCTTCTCCGCAGCACGGGTGACGCTTCGCTCGTGCATCAGCGTTTCGAACACGATCAGCAAATTCAGGTCGACACGGCGCAAATCGTTGCGGTTCATCGGCGGGCTTCATGCTCAGGGTGGGCGCAGACGTCGAATAGTAAGGCGAAAAGCTGTTAATCTGCATCGAGAATGTGACAGTAACACGCGTTCGGGCGCGTGAGGATCAATGCCAGGCATGGTGACTATTAACCTGCGCCGATGGTGCCTCCCTTAAAGCCCGGATAATCTGCAAGCCATTAGAGGTCATGAGACGAGGTTCGTGATGCCCCGCACAATTCGTTTTCACAAGTTCGGCCCGGCAGAGGTCCTCAAGTGCGAAGAGCACGAGGCCCGGTTGCCTGCCCCCGGCGAAGTGCAAGTGCGAGTGGCCGCTATCGGCGTGACTTGGTACGACGTGCTCTGGCGCCAGAACCTGGCGCCTTCCCAGGCTCGCCTGCCGGCGAGCCTGGGCCAGGAAATGGCCGGTGTGGTTACCGCCGTTGGTGAGGGGGTCGAAGGCTTCAAAGTAGGCGATGCAGTCGCCAGTTTTCCCGCCGCCAGCGCCAACGATCACCCGGTGTACGGCGAGGTAGCGGTGTTGCCCGCCCAAGCGCTGGTGCGATACCCCGATGTGCTGTCGCCTGAGCAGGCTGCGGTGCACTACACCCCCTTGCTGATTGCCTGGTTTGCCTACGTTGACCTTGCTCGCGCCCAACCGGGCCAGACTGCGCTGGTGACCTGTGCCAGTTACTGTGCAGGCCCTGCCTTTGTGCAGTTGGGCAAGGCGCTGGGTGTAAAAGTGATTGCGGTAAGCAAAACCAGTGAGCAGCGCGAGGCGTTGCTTGCATTGGGTGCCGACAAAGTCATCGCTACCGAAGAACAGGACCTGGTCACCCAGGTCGGCAAGTACACCGACGGTCGTGGGGTGAATATGGTGTTCGACGGGCTTGGGGGGCCGCAGATGTCGATGCTGGGCGACTTGATGGCCCCTCGTGGTAGCCTGATCCTTTACGGGCTTCAGGGCGGCAACCAAACCTCGCTGCCGGCCTGCGCGGCGTTTCAGAAGAGCCTTCAGTTACATCTGCACTGCCTTGGCAATTTCACTGGCAAGCCTGAGCTCGACATTCCCCAGGATGAGGCGGCAACTCGCAAGGCACTGGTTCAAATCAACCAGCTGACAGCAGACCGTGTGATCACTCCTCAGCCAGCCCGAGTGTTTCCGTTCGAGCAATTCGTGGAGGCGCACCGGTACATGGATGAATGCCCTTGCATTGGGCGGGTGGTGCTTAGCCTTGATTCGCCGATTGGCTGACGCATAGTGAGTGACAAAAAATTGTCAAAAAACCGTACCTAACCATGGGTGCGGTTTTTTTGTCATTAAATTGGCGATGTTTACTTTATATAATTTCTAAGAATTAGATTTAACTACATGATATAAATAGAAAATACTCATAAAGCTCATGTGGATTATCACGCAGCCCCTTGCGTGAAAATGTATGGCCTCATAACATCATTTCACCGTTGCTCTCCTGTAGCGCGGTTCGCTTTGCACCTCCTTCCAGCCTGACTCTTTCTCACTTCAACGTCCCTTGTTGCGGCGGTAGCCTGCCCGAAACCCGGCCTTCCCCTGGTTTTGCGCAGCGGCTTGCCGTGCCTTGCCCTGGAGAACATCACGATGATCGCTCCTCGTCTACACCCCTTGGCGAACCGACGTGGCCTGACGTTCTGGGTCATGTGGTCCGCTGGCACAGTGCTCGCGGGCATTACGCTTTGTGTACTGCTGATGTTTGAAGCTGGCACTGTGGCGCCGGCCTACCGGGTGCTGCTGCTCCTGGGTATGCTGGCCTCGTTCCCGATCTATGGATTTCTCCACGTCTACCACAAGCGCCTCAATTACGCTGCCGGTCTGTTGAGGCTCTTGGCAGGCTGGTCGGTGCTCATTGGTACCCTCGGTGCGCTGCTCATGGCCAGCGGCAGCCCGCTGGAGCTGGAGCCAGAGCTTGCGACCGAAATGATGATCTTCGGCTACCTGGCCCAGGCTGCCAGCTTCCTGCCGTTGCGCTGGTTGCTCAATCGTCACAGCCGCCGGCTGCGCAGGGTGCGCACCGCTTTGATCATCGGCGAGGGTGAGCTGGCCGGTAAACTCGCCCGCCAACTCAAGCCGCGAGTACCCATCCTGGGCTTGATTGCCCCTGATGGCACCGAGGTGGCGGGCCTGTCGCGCCTGGGTGACATGAACATGCTGCGCGGTATCGTGCAGCGCGAGCAGGTTCGCCGGGTGTACATCACGTTGCCCCTAGACCGCATGGTGCAGATCGAGTCGATCTATGTCGATTTGCTTGACCTTGCCGTGGACGTGGTGTGGGTCCCGGATTTCGGCAGCATGATGCTGCTCAATCAATCCGTTTCACAAATCGAGCAATTCCCCGCCATTTACCTCAATGAAACACCGTTGAGCTCGCACCCGGCAGCGGCATTCGGAAAAGAACTGATCGATCGGTCGTTGGCCCTGATGGCGATCATCGCGCTGTCACCTGTGCTGCTGGCGGCGGCGCTTGCGGTGAAAATCTCTTCCCCCGGCCCGGTGTTTTTCCGGCAGGGGCGGGACGGCTGCAATGGCCAAGTGATCCAGGTTTACAAGTTCCGCTCGATGAGGGTGCACGACGATACCGAGGTCCGCCAGGCCACTCGCAATGACAGCCGGGTCACGCCGGTAGGCGCGTTTTTGCGACGCAGCTCGCTCGATGAGCTTCCGCAATTGATAAACGTGCTGCGGGGCGAAATGGCGCTGGTCGGGCCGCGCCCGCATGCGGTGGCGCACAATGATTATTATGGAGACAAGCTCACCGCCTACATGGCCCGCCATCGAATCAAACCCGGTATCACGGGGTTGGCGCAGGTCAGTGGCTTTCGCGGCGAGACCGAGACATTAGAAAAAATGCAGGGCCGCCTGGAGCGAGACCTGGCTTATATCAATCACTGGTCACTATGGCTGGATATCAAGATTTTGCTCAAGACGCCTTTCACGCTGTTCTCAAAAAACATCTACTGACTAGCGGCGCTTGCTCCGACGTTAGCGGCACTATACTGTACGTAAAACCACTGTATAAGTAGCCATGGAACTGATCGATAAACTCAGCATCCTCGCCGACGCTGCTAAATACGATGCCTCGTGTGCAAGCAGCGGCGCGCCCAAGCGAAGTTCAGCCGGTAAGGCCGGGCTCGGTGCCACCACGGGTATGGGGATATGTCACAGCTACACCCCGGACGGCCGCTGTGTGTCCTTGCTCAAGGTGTTGTTGACCAACTTCTGCCTGTATGACTGCCAATATTGTGTAAACCGCCGCAGTAGCGACGTACCGCGCGCGCGCTTCAGCCCCGAAGAAGTGGTGCGCCTGACTCTCGACTTCTATCGCCGCAATTGCGTGAGCGGGCTTTTTCTGAGCTCAGGCATCATTCGCTCGCCAGACTACACAATGGAGCAATTGGTGGAAGTGGCGCGGTTACTGCGCGAGGAGCACGGGTTTCGAGGTTACATTCATCTCAAAACCATTCCTGAGGCGGACCCATTGTTGATCGAGGCGGCAGGCCGTTATGCCGACCGCCTCAGCGTGAATATCGAGCTACCCAGCGAAAGCGGCCTGCGCCGGCTTGCACCGGAGAAACAAGGCGCCACCATTCGTGCCGCCATGGGCACCATCGACCGTGGCCAACAAGCCGTGGCCGGCCATGCTCGCGCGCCTGCCTTTGCCCCCGCCGGTCAAAGCACGCAGATGATTATCGGCGCCGACAGCAGTGATGACAGCGTGATTCTCCGTAGCGCCGAGGCGCTGTATCAAGGCTATCGTCTGCGCCGTGTGTACTACTCGGCCTTCAGCCCTATTCCGCAAAGCCCCGCCAGCGTACCGCACGCGGCCGCGCCCTTGCTGCGGGAGCACCGCCTGTATCAAGCTGACTTTCTATTGCGAGGCTATGGCTATAAAGCTGCAGAATTGCTTTCAGGCCCAGGCGACCTGGCGCTGGACATCGACCCCAAGCTGGCCTGGGCCCTCGCGCACCGCGAGCACTTCCCGCTGGACCTCAACCGAGCAGATGCATCGCTGATCGCCCGTGTCCCCGGCATCGGCCTGCGCACTACCGAGCGCTTGGTCGCGCTGCGCCGTGAACGGCGAATTCGCTATGACGACCTGACCCGCCTGCGCTGTGTGCTGGCCAAAGCCAAGCCGTTTATCGTCACCAGTGACTATCACCCGCGCCAGTCAGAGGTGCCTAGCGCGCTCTTGCGTCAGCAGTTGCGCGACACCCCGCCACCGCAGCAGATGGGGCTATTTGGATGATCTGCCTTGCGTGCGACGACTTTTCCACCTGGCGGCAGCAAGCGCGCCAATTGCTCGCCCATGGCATTGACCCGGCGCTGGTCAGCTGGGAGGGTGCTGACGACCTTTTTTTTGGCGCACAAGAGTTGCCAGAGGGTGCCGGGCCCTATCTATTGCGCGTCCCCCGCAGCTTGCTCGAAATGCTTCACCAGGCCGCAGGCTTCATTGGCCCGCAACGTTGGAGCTTTCTTTATGAAGTGCTCTGGCGCGTCGCTCATGGCGACCGTACCGCCATGCTGGCCGGCGACAGCCTGGGCAGCGAATTGCACCGCCGCATCAAGCAGGTGCGCCGAGAAATTCATCATGTACATGCTTTTTTGCGCTTTACCCAACGTGCTGAGCTGTTCACCGCCTGGCACGAGCCCGCTCATGACGTGCTAGCAGAAGTGGGGGAGCATTTCGTAGCGCGCATGGGCCGGCAGCCTTGGCTGATCGCCACGCCTACCGACGGGTTGGCGTTCGATGGGCAATCCCTGGATTACCGCCGCCAATGCCCCCCGCAATGGCAGGCGTTGGCACAGGGCGAGGCTGACGCGGGGCAAGCTCTGTGGCTGGCATACTACCAAAACATCTTCAACCCGGCCCGTTTGAACCCGAAGGCCATGCAAGGCCACATGCCCGAGCGCTTCTGGCAGCACTTGCCTGAAGGGCCGCTGATTCCTCGGCTGATGAGCCAGGCGCGGCTTGGTAAGCAGCGCGACGGCCAGGCCGAAGGTGTCGCCGCGCGAAAGGGCAAGGCAATTCTCAGCGCTCGCGCTGCGCCCATAACGTCTGGGCGTGGTTGAAAGCTTGTTCGGCCGGTTCGCCCAGGCCGCGTAGGGCGAGCGCCATGGTGCCTAATACCGCTTTTTCACCATAGCTGTCTTGGGCCTGGCCCTGCCACACGGCCAGCAGCGCTGGTACTTCGAGGCTCGCTGGCTTGACATGGCGTTGGGCCGCCTGCGCCGGCCATTCTTCGTCCCAGTTCTGCCCGCCCGCCGTGCCGTAGAGGTGGCAAGGGCTATCAGGGTTCACTTCGATCTCGCCGCCATCGCCCTTGATCACGATGGCGGTATCGCCCAGCAGTCGGCTGGCTTCACGGTGCACTGCCTGGTAGCCCGGGTGGAAAATACTCTGCAGCCCCAGGCGAGCCCCCAGCGGGTTCAGCACCCGTGCGAGGGAGTGAATGGGCGAACGCAGGCCCAGAGTGTTGCGCAGGTCGATCATCTGCTGAAGCGCTGGGGCCCAGGCCGCCAAGGGCATGAACGCCAGGTGCTGAGTATCCAGGGCCTGGGCGACGCTGCCCCAGTTGCGACACACCGGGATGCCCAACGGCTCGAGCAACTGTTCGGTATACAGGCGCCCGGCTGTGTGAGCACCGCCGCCATGCATGAAGATGCGTAGGCCACTGGCGGCCAGGCACTTGGCCGCCAGCAGATACCAGGGCAGGTGGCGTTTTTTGCCGGCGTAGCTGGGCCAGTCGATGTCGGCGCCTAACCCCAGGTTTGGCAAGCGTGCTCGTACTGCTTCGGTGAAGCCGGCCAGTTCTTCAGGGCTTTCTTCCTTGTGCCTAAGCAGCATCAGGAAAGCCCCGAGCTGGGCGGCTTCGGCTTCGCCGTCGAGCAACATGCCCATAGCTTGCCGGGCCTCGTCGCGCGTGAGGCTGCGAGCGCCCCGTTTTCCTTTGCCCAGAATGCGCACGAACACCGCGAAAGGGTGCTCCTCAGGCGTGGTCAGTTGCAGGTCGGCATGGGTAGTCATATGCAATTGGTCGGCTTGGGCAGGCCGGCGAGCTTGGCGGCAAGCTTGGCCGGGGTGCCGTTGAACAGGCGATTCAGGTGTGCGCTGTTGCCCTTCTCAGGGCCAAGGTGCAGTGCGCAATACTTGATCAACGGGCGTGTGGCAGGTGAGAGCTGATACTCTTCGTGGAAACGTCGCAGCAGGTGTAGCACCTCCCAGTGGGCGTCCGTGAGCTCGATGGCCGCCTTCGCGGCGAGGGCGTGCGCTACAGCTGGCGACCACTGGGACAACTCCAGCAAAAAACCGTCGTTGTCCACCGCAACAACCGCGCCCTCTACAGTCATCGGGTCGCTCATAGCCAGCTGTTTACCTTGTCATAAGCCAGGGTCAAGTCGACGAATGCTGCGTAATCGATCAGCTGAGCGTGCGGTGGTGCCACTAGCCCACGTGCGTCGGCGTCTTCGGCCAGTACGAAAAGGCCGGTATTGGGTAGCGTTTCAGGTGTGCGAAGGGCGTAAGCAGCGTCGCCGCACAGCAGTAGGCCGTCCTCGCGACCCAAAAGGCGCAGGCAGCTGGCCAGGCGGCTGTCGGAGAACGGTGAATGAGAGACTACGTGCAAGGTTGCCATCAGAGGGTGATCACTTCATCGAAACGCCCCAGGAGGGCTCGGATTGCGTCGGCGTCCAGTATCTCAACGGGCAGTGCCAGCGAGTCGGTCGGCACCCTTCGTGCCGCCAGGCTATCGGCACAGGCGTAGAGGTCATCGACGCCGAACATCGGCAACGCCTGCAGATTGGCAGCGAGGTTCTTTTGCTCCAGGGCGAGAGGTGCCTGGCCCGGCTGTATCTGAAAGACGCCGTCGTCCATGAACAGCATGCCCAAGGGCAAATCGAACGCGCCGCCAGCCAACGCGATGTCGAGTGCCTCGCGGGCAGCGGGGCCCGCCCAAGGTGCCTGGCGTGTGATGATCAATACCGACTTGGCCATTCAAACGCCTCCGAAGCTGACGAGCCGATCGGCAGTTTGCGCTGCCTCATGCAGCTGCCCCAGCCCGGACAGCACCCACGGCGAAGGCAGGTTGGCCGCGGGCCGGTGATAGCGTGCCGCCTCCTGCTCGTCCAGCACCCCCCGGCGTAGCGCCGCAGCGATGCATACCACCGCGTCGAGCGCATGTTCGCTGATGAACACCCGCCACTGCGCCGCCACGTCGATTTCATCTTGGGGCGACACCACGTTCGCCGATGCGCTGTGGACTCCATCCTGATAGAAAAAAAGCCGCTCAATGGCGTGCCCCTGAGCCAGCACGGCCTGGGCGAAACGCAAGGCCCGCCGTGAGGCGGGCGAGTGTGCAGGGGCGAATACGGCTATAGCGAATTTCATGACGGACCTAGCGTGGCAGATGCCCCGATTCTAAACCTTCAGGCACGAAAAAGCCCGCCGAAGCGGGCTTTTTGCTGATGCAACCAAGATCAGTCGTCGCTGCTCATGATGCCGAAGATTTGCAGCAAACTAACGAACAGGTTGTAGATCGACACATACAGGCTGATGGTCGCCATGATGTAGTTGCGCTCACCGCCATGGATGATAGCGCTGGTCTGGAACAGGATGCATACCGAGGAGAACAGCACGAAGCCCGCGCTGATTGCCAGTTGCAGGCCGCTGATCTGGAAAAAGAAGCTTGCCAGCGTAGCGCCCAACAACACGAAGAAGCCTGCCGTGATGAAGCCCGACAGAAAGCTCATGTCGCGGCGGGTAATCAGCACATAAGCCGACAGACCACAGAATACCAGGGCGGTCATGGCGAATGCAGAACCTACAACCTCTGCACCCCCTTGCATGCCGAGGTAGCGATTGAGGATAGGGCCGAGGATATAGCCCATGAAGCCAGTGAGAGCAAAGGTGGAGACAATGCCCCAAGCCGAATCACGTAGCTTGTTGGTGAGGAAGAACAGGCCGTAAAACCCGATGAGCACGACGAAAACGTTCGGGTAACGCACGTTCATCTGCTGGGAAACGAAAGCCATGACGCCGCTGAACGCGAGAGTCAGCGCCAGCAGGCCGTAGGTGTTGCGCAGCACACGGCTGACCTCGCCTTGCGCGGCCTCCGAACGCTGGTTGATGATATAGTCTTGTTCGCGCATGGCGAGACTCCTCTTGAGTGATGCTGCGATTGAATCAAGGCTTCCTGCCGTCGGCAAGTGACAAAGGGGTTATGGAAACACCTCGTTGCAAAACGAGCATACCAGAGCGCCTGCACGAACGGGAAAAGCATGATTGACAGGGGCGCAGATTACAGTAAGATGTCGCCCGCAAAACGAGGAAGCGTGGCCGAGTGGTTTAAGGCAGCGGTCTTGAAAACCGCCGATGGGCAACTATCCTAGAGTTCGAATCTCTACGCTTCCGCCATACTCTATACATCAAAGCCCCGCATGGTCGGGGCTTTTTTGTACCCGCACGGTTTATGCCTGTACCCTGGCATCTGGGCGCAGCCTTTAACGCGTTGTGTCTGCCGAGGGTGGTACGCCCGTATGTTCTGCGGGCCGGCGGTGGATTGAAGTCTCGACATGCAAACGATCGGAGTGTGCAGGGCATGCCTTCGGAACCCGCAAAGAAGCTGTTCGTGATAATGCTCGGCGGCAAGCATCCAAGGGCAAAGATCGAAGTCCACGATGTTGCGTTTGTGGTTGCTCCGAGCCTCGAAGCCACGTTTCCGGCCTTGCGAGAAGGCTGGTTTGGCAGCCAGAAGGGCCTGCATATCGACGCCTGGATGGCTGTTGACGGAATAGATGAGTGGAAAGTGCAGTTCAGCCCGGTTGCGCCAGGTTCCGGTGCGCCGAGGCTTTTCTTCATCAATCTGGGCGGATATGACAACCGAGCGTTTGGTGAGGCCCATCAGTACGTCTTGATCGTCGCTCCAGACAAGCGAGCTGCAATCGATCAGGGTCGCCAGCGCATGCTTGCGTCCTGGAAAAAAGCACATACCGATGCGGTGATGGACATCGACGATTGCCTGCCAATTGATGAGATAGCCGGCCGGTATGTGCACCTGGTACAAGAACCGCACCGGGGAATAATCCAACAAAACGATTACATCGTGCTTTGAAACTGTACCCACAGCCTTAATAGTGGCGGCGACGCAACTCGCCGCCCCAAAGCAGTGCGCATATCACGCCCAGTCATGCGGGCGCTCAGAAAGACCGAACGATCTGGCCCAGCAGCTCCATCGCCCCCTCCGAGCTTGGCCCCCACGGGTGCCCATGGTTCAACCGCGCACAGTTGCGAAATGCTCGCTGCGCCGAAAAGATCGGCCCTGGCGCTAGGCTGATCCCTTGCGCCAACGCCAGCTCGAACAGCTTGAGCGAGTCCACTTGTTCAGGGAATTCGAACCATAGGAAATAACCCCCCGCTGGCCGCGTCACACGTGTGCCTTGCGGGAAATGCCGGGCCGCTGCAGCGAGCATGGCTTGCTGTTGTTGCTCCAGCGCCTGGCGTAGCTTGCGCAGGTGGCGGTCGAAACCGCCGTGCTGCAAGTAGTCGGCGATCGCGGCCTGGATGGGTACCGAAGGGGAGATGGTAGTCATCAGCTTCAGCTGGGCGATCTTTTGTGCATACCGCCCGCCAGCGACCCAGCCCACCCGATAACCGGGCGCCAGGCATTTGGAAAAAGAGCCGCAATGCATGAACAGGCCCTGGTTGTCGTAGCTTTTGAGCGGGCGAGGGGGGTGGAAGCCATAGTGTAGCTCCGCATATACGTCATCTTCGATCAGCGGAACCTGATGCTGATGCAACAGTTCGCTCAAGCGCTGCTTACTGGCGTCGGCGAGGCTAGCACCGATGGGGTTCTGGAAGCTGCTCATGAACCAACAGGCCTTGATCGGCAGTGTCGTCAGGCTGTGCTCGAGGCTGTCCAGGTCGATGCCATCGCGGGGGTGAACAGGGATCTCCACTGCCTTGAGCTTCAGGCGCTCCAGCACCTGCAGGCAGGCGTAAAAAGCTGGCGCCTCGATTGCAACCAGATCGTCTGGCTCGGTGACTGCTTGCAGGCACAGGTTCAGCGCTTCCATGGCGCCCGTGGTGATCACCAGCTCTTCCATCGGCAGCAGCACACCGCTGACCATGTAACGTAGCGCGATCTGGCGCTTCAGCTCAGGGTTGCCGTCAGTCTGGTCGGCGATGATGGCATGGGGTGAGAGCTGCCGTAGGCTCTGGCCCATGGATCGAGCCAGGCGGGCGAGGGGAAACAGGTCCGGGCTTGGAAAGGCTGAACCAAACGGCACGGTGTGCGGGTTGCGCAGCGAGCCAAGCACCGAGAACACCAGTTCGCTGACGTCCACTTCGGTTGCGCCTGGCTGGCGCGCCTGCATGGCGGGCTCTGCCAAGGGCTGGCGGACATGCTCTCGTACGTAATAGCCCGAGCGCTCACGCGCCTGGATCAGGCCTCGGTCTTCGAGCAGGTAATACGCTTTGAACACGGTGGCCGGGCTCACGCTGTAGGTCTGGCAGGCCTGGCGCACTGAAGGAATGCGGTCGTTGGGGCCCAGAACACCCTGGCGGATCAGCGCCGAGATTTCGTCTGCGAGCTTTTCGTAACGCTTGAGCTTGTGCATCTGGCCCATCCCTTCTACGGCACCCGCGCCGTCTGGCGAATCATGAAATTTACCGGATTTTCGAGGTGCTACATAAACGGTTCCGATCATTTTGCCTTTATCGCGATCTGAACAGATCACCTTTGCCCGCTCATTAGCGTGCTTTGGCATCAAGAGCGGTTGGCTCACCACGGAGAAATAGTCATGTTCGGAAAGCTCGGTTGGGAGGTGGTGCCGTGGCACGAGCCTATCGTCATGGTCACATTGGCTTGCATCGCTCTGCTGGGTTTGGCCTTGATAGCCGCTCTGACCTGGTACAGGAAGTGGCGCTACCTTTGGCATGAATGGCTGACCTCTGTGGACCACAAGCGCATAGGTGTGATGTACATCGTCGTGGCGCTGGTGATGCTTCTGCGGGGGTTCGCTGACGCGATCATGATGCGCAGCCAGCTGGCGCTCGCCACCGAAGGCCAGCCTGGTTACCTGCCACCGGAGCACTACGATCAGATATTCACCGCTCACGGCGTGATCATGATCATCTTCATGGCCATGCCGTTCTTGACCGGCTTGATGAATATCGTGCTGCCCTTGCAGGTGGGTGCGCGTGACGTCGCTTTCCCGTTCCTGAACTCGCTGAGTTTCTGGCTGCTGGTGGCCGGTGTGCTGCTGGTGAACCTGTCGTTGGGGGTCGGTGAGTTCGCCAAGACTGGCTGGATCGCCTACCCGCCGCTGTCCGAGCTGAGCTACAGCCCGGGTGTAGGTGTGGACTATTACATCTGGGCGCTGCAAATCTCCGGTATCGGCACCACCCTCACCGGGGTCAACTTTCTGGTCACGGTGTTGAAGATGCGCGCGCCGGGCATGAAACTGATGGACATGCCGATCTTCACCTGGACCTGCACCTGGGCCAACGTCCTGATCGTCAGCGCCTTTCCCATTCTCACCGCGGTCTTGTTCATGCTGACGCTGGACCGCTACCTGGGCTTCCACCTGTTCACTAACGATCTGGGTGGCAACCCGATGATGTACGTGAACCTGTTCTGGGCCTGGGGGCACCCGGAGGTCTACATCCTGGTGCTGCCTGCGTTCGGGGTGTATTCGGAGGTGGTTGCGACATTCGCCGGCAAGGCGCTGTTCAGCCACCGTTCGATGATCTTCGCCAGCGGTGCGATCACGTTGCTGGGCTTTATGGTATGGGTGCACCACTTCTTTACCATGGGCTCGGGCGCAAACGTCAACGCCTTCTTCGGCATCGCAACCATGGTGATCGCCATTCCCACGGGGGCCAAGCTGTTCAACTGGCTGTTCACCATTTACCGGGGCCGGCTGCGTTTCACCACGCCGGTCTGGTGGACGCTCAGCTTCATGGTCATCTTCAGCATTGGCGGCATGACCGGCGTGCTGCTGGCAGTACCGGGCGCAGACTTCGTATTGCACAACAGCCTGTTTGTAGTGGCGCACTTTCACAATGTGATCATCGGCGGGGCGCTATTCGGGTACCTGGCCGGCATGACCTACTGGTTCCCCAAAGTCTTTGGTTTCAAGCTGGTCGAAAGCTGGGGCAGGGCGGCTGTGGCGTTCTGGTCAGTGGGGTTTCTCCTGGCCTTCATGCCACTGTATGCGCTGGGCTTCATGGGCATGACCCGGCGCCTGAACCATACCGACAACCCGCTGTGGACACCCTGGTTGCACGTGGCGATGGTCGGTGCGCTGCTGATCGCCTGCGGCATTGTCTGTCAGTTGGCCCAGTTGTATGTGAGCTATCGGCAGCGCGAGGCGCACCGCGACCTGACTGGCGACCCCTGGGGCGGCCGCACATTGGAATGGGCTACCACCTCGCCGGCGCCGTTCTATAACTTCGCCGTGTTGCCCAAGGTAGAAGGGCTGGATGCCTGGCACGCGATCAAGCAGGCAGGGGCGCCAGCGCCGGTTGCCTATCACCCCATTCACATGCCCAACAACACCTGCACTGGGCTTGTGATGGGGGCAGGGTGCGCACTGCTGGGCTTTGCGATGATCTGGCACATCTGGTGGTTGGCGTTAGCAGCACTGGCCACAACCCTGGCCGTCATGGTGCGCCACGCCACACGTGACGACCGAGGCTACTACGTGCCGGTCGAAGAGATCGAGCGCATCGAGCGCCAATCGATGGCCAAACGTCTCGGAGCATAATCGAGCGCAACAGAGTCAGATCGTTGGGCAAGGGTGCTACCGAAAGCATTCGGTGGCACCATTGCCGACCCTGTTTGCCTAGGAGGCCCCCATGCTCCGTTCATTCGAACGACGGCTCGACCCCTTTCCCCCAGATGAAATTCCGCCACCACCGGTCGGGCTGGTGCGTTTTCTCTGGGCGTGCACCCGCGGTGCGCGGGGCTATGTACTTGCCATGGCATTGCTCAGCGCGGCGGTGTCGGTTTACGAAGCCTGGTTGTTCTCGTTTCTGGGGCAAGTGGTGGATTCGCTCTCTGCCTGGCAGGCCGGCAGCCCAGGTTCCGAGCAGGAACGCCGGGTGCTCTGGGGTATCGGCCTGGTGCTGATAGCGAGCATCGGCCTGGTGGCGCTGCGTACTATGGTTCAGCACCAAGTGCTGGCCATCAACCTGCCGCTGCGGCTGCGCTGGGATTTTCATCGGCTGATGCTTCGCCAGAGCCTGTCGTTCTTCTCCGATGAGTTCTCTGGCCGCGTGACTACCAAAGTCATGCAGACCGCCCTGGCGGTGCGTGAGGTGCTGTTCACTTTGATCGAGATCGTGCCGGGCATCGGCGTGTACTTCATTGCCATCATTGCCCTGGCCGGGGGCTTCGACCTTCGATTGATGTTGCCTTTTGTGGCTTGGGTGGTGCTCTTCGGCCTGGCCATGCGCTGGTTCGTGCCACGGCTGGGCAAGGTGGGCGAGGAGCAGGCGCACGCGCGCTCCTCGATGACCGGCCGCGTCTCCGATGCCTACACCAACATCACCACGGTGAAGCTATTCTCCCACTCCAAGCGCGAGGCGCACTTCGCTCGTGCGGCCATGGAAGACTTCAAAAACACCGGCTTTCGCCAGATGCGCCTGGTCAGCCAGTTCGAAATCGTCAATCAGGCTCTGGTGGTAGGGCTGATCCTCGGCGGGGGCGGTTATGCATTGTGGCTGTGGCATCAAGGCGAAGTGGGTACCGGAGCGGTGGCGGCGATCACCGCCATGGCCTTGCGGGTTAACGGGATGTCGCATTGGATCATGTGGCAGATGACCTCCTTGTTCGAGAACATCGGCACGGTGCAGGATGGCATGTCGACCCTGACCCATGGGCCCAAGGTGCTCGATGCGCCGGATGCGAAGGTGCTCGCCACCGCTGGGGGCGAAGTGGTGTTCGACAATGTCAGCTTCAACTACGGTGGCGAACGCCAGGTGCTCGATGGGCTGAGCCTGGCCATTCGCCCCGGCGAGAAGATCGGCCTGGTGGGCCGGTCCGGGGCCGGTAAGTCAACCCTTATCAACCTGCTGCTGCGGTTCTATGACGTTGACAGCGGGCACATTCGGATCGATGGCCAGGACATTGCCCAGGTGACTCAAGACAGCCTGCGTGCAGCCATCGGCATGGTCACTCAGGACACGTCGCTGCTGCATCGCTCGATCCGTGACAACATCGGTTACGGCCGGCCAGAGGCTACCGATGCGCAGATTCAGGCCGCTGCGGCCAGTGCGCAGGCTGACGGCTTCATTCAGCAACTGAGCGACCGCGACGGCAATACCGGCTACGACACCCTGGTGGGCGAGCGAGGCATCAAACTGTCCGGTGGCCAACGCCAACGTGTAGCCATCGCACGAGTGATGCTCAAGAACGCGCCTATCCTGTTGCTGGACGAGGCCACCAGCGCGCTCGATTCCGAAGCCGAGGTGGCGATTCAGGAAAGCCTGGATGAAATGATGCAGGGTAAGACGGTTATCGCCATCGCACATCGGCTGTCTACCATCGCGGCCATGGACCGGCTGATCGTCATGGACCAGGGCCGGATCATCGAGCAGGGCACGCATGCGCAGCTGCTCGCTCGCAACGGCGCCTACGCGCGTTTGTGGCGGCATCAAAGCGGCGGGTTTCTGGGGGAAGACCAAGGGGTGGCGCAACTGGCAGACT
The DNA here is from genome assembly GCF_003097135.1 of Pseudomonas sp. URIL14HWK12:I12. Classification (GTDB taxonomy): domain Bacteria; phylum Pseudomonadota; class Gammaproteobacteria; order Pseudomonadales; family Pseudomonadaceae; genus Aquipseudomonas. The sequence continues at coordinate 435,720 of NZ_QEQL01000001.1, read as the reverse complement.
GAGCGCTTCGGGTGGCGCCCGCCCTATTGGGCCGTCTTCTTACGCCAGCTCATCTTTTCGAGCAGGTTGCAGGCTGTGGCTGAGCCGAAGCGGAGAAATGCCCACGCGGCGATAGGCTGCCGCGTGGGCGCAAGGCTCAGCAATACTGGTCGAGGACTTTCACCCCAGCTTGGTGGCGGTGCTGCTGCCAGGTGCGGGTGAGGGTGCTCAGCACGTTGCCGATGAATTCCCGGTCAGCGGCAGCCCGTTTGCCGACATAACCCGCACCTCGGCGGTACACCCGCAAGCGTGCCCGCATATGCGGCCGATGCTGTTCGAATTGCTCCTCACAGGTGTGCGGGGTCATCGCTTCGATGTGAACATTTCCGTCAGCACACACCCACAGGATGTGGCTGTCATGGGTATCCCGGCGGGCGGCGAAAAGGCGAGCCAGGTCATCGACGGTCGGTTGTTGGTTCAGGTTCAGCGTCATGATGCACCTCGTATCGATCGATCTGTTATCCAAGTTCGTCCAGCGGGCAGATCGTGTAGTGGGTTGATTAACGCCGCTACATGCAAATGCCAGGCACAGCAAGGCGCAGGGAAGATCAGCAGGGGAGGAACGCCATGGGGCCGCCCAGCAGCTTGATAAATTCCAGCCTGCGCGCAACGCCTGCACGGCGCATTGCGGGTTAGCTCATCAATCTGCCTTGTGGGCAGCACACTCACGAAGAGCCTGGCGGTCGCCAGGCGATCAGACCGCTGTTGCCAGCGCTCCCGATCAGGGAGATGGCTGCATCATGCAAAAGGAAAAGAGCGGCGTCAACTCATTTTGTAGTGTTAATTCTAAAGGACTACATATTGCCGGAGTGTCGAACAATCCGGCGCCAGAGCCTCCAGGGTTTGGGATGACGATTGCCCCGATGGGCCGCCGCTTATCTATAAGCGACACGTGCGGCGACAGCCGGCCTCCGTCTCGGGCTCTGGCCTCTTGCTATTAGCCGCTGGCAGACCGGATGATGTCGAAACATTCAGAAACGCTGGTTTGGAGCATACATGGAGTTGTCGCCGCGAGACCTCGACCAGGTATTGAGGCAGGCCGCGCTGGCTGAGCATGATCAGCAATGGGGCTTTTATCGGGCCGGCGAGCATTTGCAGTTGGCGGGCCAGGGCAGTGCGCCCTTCGGCTGGCCGCCCACCCTCGACGACGGTGCATTGGATGCCTTTTGCCAAGCCTGGAACCTGTTTCGCTGGGCAACTGGGCACGGTGAAATCGAATTGGGTTGGTTACTTGCGCCTCGCGCAAGTGCCGGCTCACCGGAGCTGGCAGCGCTCGCCCTGCGCCTGGGCCTGTGCTTGCAAAGCCAGGCGCTGGCCCGGGCCCAGCATACTCAACGGGTGCTCTACAGCATCAGCCACTTGGCCACCTCAGTACGCGATCGAGCGACCTTCATGGTGCGCCTGCATCAGGAGCTGGGCACGCTGATCGATGCCGAGAACTTCTACCTGGCGCTGTACGACAGCCGTACCCAGGCCATCACCTACCCCTACTACGTCGATACCACCGACGATGAAGCGCTTGAAAACGACGGCCGGGAGGTTTTGGACCTGGCCCGCCTCTCGATGACAGGCCTGGTGCTGACCACCGGCAGGCCCCTATTGGTCACGCGGCAAGACATCCATCGCGCCCGGGAAACCGGCCGCTTCTATTGCGTGGGCCATGTGCCTGAATTCTGGATGGGCGCGCCGCTCAAGAACGCCTCCGACGAAGTGTTCGGCATGATCGCAATGCAGGTCTACCAGCCCGAGCGCCTCTACAGCGCCGAGGACCGTGCCCTGTTTCTGGTGGTGGCGCGGCACGTGGCGTTGGCGCTGGACCGTATCCTTCACCGAGCGCACCTGGAGGAGGTGGTCGCTGAGCGCACCCGGGAGCTGACACGCCTGAATGAAACCCTGCGCCAGCAGGTCACTGAGCGCGAACGCGCCGAACACCTCCAGGCCGCGCTGTTCCAGATTGCCGAGCTGTCCAGCCAACCGGGTGATGTGGCTGAGTTGTTCCCTCAACTGCACGCGATCGTCGGCGAGTTGCTCTATGCCCGCAATTTCTACATCGCCCAGTACGACCCGGACACCTCGGAGGTCACCTTCCCCTATTACATCGACGAACAAGTCGGTCGCCGGCCTGCACCGCGCCGTGGCAGGCGGGGGTTGACCGAATACGTGATCCGGCAGCGGCGGCCGTGCCTGATCGACTACGAAGATGCCACTGCCCTTATGCAGAGCGGTGAGATCCAGAACACCAACGAGCCGGTGCGCTCGCAGTCATGGCTGGGCATACCGTTGTTTGCCGAGGCAGTGGTACGGGGTGTGTTGGTGGTGCAGAGTTACATCGCCGACGTGCGCTACAGCCAGCGCGACCAGGAACTATTGACCTTCGTGTCGCGCCACATCGACACGGCCCTGGCCCGGCGCAGCGCGGCTGAGGCGATTCATCAGGCCAATTTGCGCCTGGAAGCGCGTGTGCAAGATCGCACGCGCGAGCTGGACCTGGCTAACGCCAAGTTGTTGCACGAGAACATCCACGATTCGCTGACAGGCCTGCCCAATCGCGCGCACCTGCAACAGCGGCTGGAATGGGAATGGGAGCAGCACCGCCGCGATGGCCGCCCCCTGGCGGTGATGTTTCTCGACCTGGACCGTTTCAAGCTGATAAACGACAGCCGTGGTCACCACTTTGGCGACCTCTTGCTGATGGCTTCCGCCGCGCGCCTGCGCAGTTGCCTGCGCGAAAGCGACCTGCTGGCGCGTCTGGGAGGGGATGAGTTCGCAGTGCTGGCACCCGATGCATCGGTGGAAGTGGCTGTGGCCATTGCCGAGCGTATCCTGACAGCCTTCGACCTGCCGTTTCATCTGGACGGCCAGGCTGTGTTTTCATCTTGCAGCGTGGGCGTCGTCAACGCTGACGAGCAATTCCACCGCGAGCCCTCCGACTTGCTGCGCGACGCCGATGCTGCGATGTACCGAGTCAAGAACGCCGGGCGTGACAGTTTCGCAGTGTTCAATCAGGTGCTGCGCCGTGAGGTATCGGACCAGCTCGAGCGCGAAAGCGCGCTTCGTAATGCCCTCAAGCGCGAGGATGAACTCGTACCGTTCTTCCAGCCCATCGTCGATGTGGCAAGCGGCAGGCTGGTCGCACTCGAAGCGCTGATCCGATGGCGCCAGGCCGATGGCCGGATTCTTGCGCCGGGTGCGTTCTTGCCCGCGCTCGAGGGGCTTCGCCTGATTGGCCGGCTCGACCACTACATGCTGCGCAGTGTCGCGCAATTGCTGGCCAACCCCGCACACGCCCACTGGCCGACGGTGCATGTGAACTGCTCCAGCTACAGCATCACTCGCCCTGAGTTCGCCGGCGAAGTGCTGGAGTTGCTGGCCAGCTTCAATGTGGCGCCACGGCGGATCTGCCTTGAATTGACCGAGGGCGCGTTGGTGGCTGAACCCGAGCGAGCGCGCCAGGCCATGCTGCAACTGGCCGAGCATGGCATGTCGGTAGTGCTCGACGATTTCGGTGCCGGGTTCTCGTCATTGAGCTATGTGCACCAGTTCCACTTCACGGGGCTCAAGATCGACAAGTCGTTCATTCTGGAGCTGACCGGCAGCAACCGCAGCCGCGCGATCGTGCGCGCGATCGTGCGCATGGCCGAATCGCTGGGGTTGTCGGTGGTGGCCGAAGGTGTGGAAGATCAGGCGGCGCTGAACCTGCTGCGTGACATCGGTGCGGGCCAGGCGCAGGGCTATCACCTGGCGCGGCCGCTGGCGCTGGCTGACCTGTTGGTGCATCCGTTATGGCAAACGCTGGGCTGACTGATCAGGCGGGGAGCGGCTTGACGCCCGGCATTCAGGTGCCTGACTAGCCGGAGGGTGCCAGCCTTGCGACAGGCCGGCACCACGGGGCGAGGGAGGGGTTACACCACCAGCGACAGCAACATGATCAGGATAATGCCGACCACCGAGAGGATGGTCTCCATCATCGACCAGGTCTTGAAGGTTTCAGCCACGGTCATGTTGAAGTACTGCTTGACCAGCCAGAAGCCTGCGTCGTTCACGTGCGACAGGATGACCGAGCCGGCACCGGTAGCCAGTACCAGCAGCTCACGGTTCACATCGGGCACCAGCGTCACCACAGGGGCCACGATGCCGGCGCCGGTGATGGTCGCAACGGTCGCTGAGCCGGTCGCCACACGAATCACTGCTGCCACCAGCCAGGCCAGCAGAATCGGCGAAATCTGTGCCTGCACTGCCAGGTGGCCGATAACGTCGCCCACGCCGCTGTCCACCAGCATCTGCTTGAAACCACCGCCTGCGCCAACGATCACCACGATCGCCGCGGTGGGCGCCAGGCTCTTGTCGAGCAGCTTGAGCACCTGGTCACGCGTGAAGCCCCGTGCCGCGCCGAAGGTGTACAAGGCCAGCAGCAAGGCGGCGAGCAGGGCGGTGATGGGGTGCCCTATCAAGTCCATCCAGGCTCGCACGATGTGGTCGGCTGGCAGTGCCACGTCGGCAGCGGTTTTGAGCAGCATCAGGAACACGGGCAGCAGAACGGTGCAAAGGGTCACGCCGAAGCTGGGCAGGTTCTTGGCGTCGGACTCCTTGGCAATCTGGTCCACCAGCTCCTGATTAGGCGTGTTGGGCACGTAGCGAGCGATCAGGCTACCAAACAGGGGGCCTGCGATGATTGCGGTGGGCAGGCCAACCAGCAGGCCGTAGAAGATGGTTTTGCCGATGTCGGCACCGAACACGCCGATCGCCAACAGTGGGCCCGGGTGCGGCGGCACCAGCCCGTGCACGACCGACAGGCCTGCCAGCAGCGGAATGCCGATCTTCACCAGTGACAGCCCCGTGCGCCGCGCGACCACGAACACCAGGGGGATCAGCAGAATGAAGCCAATCTCGAAGAACAACGGGATGCCCACCAGGAACGCAGAGAACATCATTGCCCAATGCACGTTCTTTACGCCGAACCAACGCACCAGCGTCTGGGCGATCTGGTCGGCGCCGCCGGAGTCGGCCATCAGCTTGCCGAGCATGGTGCCCAGTGCCAGCACGATACCGACAAAGCCCAGCACGCCACCGAAGCCGTTCTGGTAGGCCTGCATGACCTTCGCCACAGGCATGCCAGAGGTCAGGCCTAGAAAGCCCGCCGCCAGCGTCAAGGCAACGAAAGGATGGATGCGCGCGTGGGTGATCAACAGGATCAGGCCGACGATGGTGACGCCGGCATCGAGCAGCAGAAAGGTGTTGTGAGACAGCCCGAACATGGCCTTGGCCTCTTGTTGTGATTGTGATGTGGCGGGTTAGGCCGGTTGTTTTAAATTGACCGAGCCGCGCTCACGCAACCAGCGGTCGACTTGGGCGGCGAGCTCTGAAACCGGGGCGGTGGCATCGAGGGGCAGGGTATTGGGCTCGCCGGTCGGCACCTCCAACGCAGCGAACTGGCTGTCCACCAGGCTGGCAGGCATGTAGTGGCCCGGGCGGTGCGCCACGCGGTAGGCCGATTCCTCGCGGGTCAATTCGAGGAACACGAAACCCAACTCAGGCACAGCCGAGCGCAGGGTTTCGCGGTAGCTGCGCTTGAGCGCAGAACAGGTCAGCACCGGGCGTTCGCCCTGGGCGATCATGGAAGCCATTTCTTCACCCAGGCGCTTGAGCCAGCCGGCGCGGTCGGCGTCGGTCAAAGCAGTGCCGGCTCGCATCTTTTCGATGTTCTCAGGGGGGTGAAAGCTGTCGCCTTCGATCAGGCGGCCGCCGCTCAGGGTTACGATGGCTGCGCCAATGGTGCTTTTGCCGCAGCCGGTCACGCCCATGACCACCAGCGCGTTGAGTGGGGAATGCATCGGTACCTCCAGGCGGGGTAGCGCTGTCTCGGTGGGCTGGAGCACCACCGCGCCTTGGTCGCTACCGCTATGGTTGTTATTCGAGTCGTCCAGGCCGCTCAAGCATTCCGACCCCTGGCAGAGGGAAAAATTCTTACGGAGGCTGGCGTGAGACAGCGCTACCTTAACCAAATTAAATGGATTGGCAAGTACAATCGCCCCCCACTTGAGCCATTATCAGCGCCCTTATGCCCGCCACTGGAAACCGTACCACCGGCCGCCCCACCCTCAATGAGGTAGCTGCACTGGCGGATGTCTCGCCCATTACCGCCAGCCGTGCGCTGCGCGGGGTGCCGAGCGTTGCGCCAATGCTGGCTGAGCGCGTGCGCCAGGCCGCGCTTGAGCTGGGCTACGTGGCCAACCCGGCGGCGCGGGCACTGGCCTCTCGCCACAGTGCCTCGGTGGTGGTGCTCATTCCATCGCTGTCCAATCATCTGTTCATCGACACCCTGGAGGCGATCCACCGGGTGCTGCACCCGCGAGGGTTGGAAGTGCTGATCGGCAACTTCCACTACGATGCTGGCGAAGAAGAAAACCTGATTCGCAATTATCTGGCCTATCGCCCGGCAGGGATGCTGCTCACGGGGCTCGAACGCAGCGAGGCGTCCTACCGCATGCTGGCGGCAAGCCATGTGCCGTGCGTCCATATGATGGACCTGGCCACCGACCCCGCGGTGCCCTGCGTGGGGTTTTCCCAGCAGCAGGCCGGCCGTGCCGCGGCGCAGCATCTTCTCAGCCAGGGGCGCAGGCGCCTGGGGTATGTCGCAGCGCAACTGGACAGCCGGGTGCTGCACCGCGCTGAGGGGTTCCGGCAGGCTCTGGAAGAGCAGGGCGTGTACGACGCTTCTCTGGAGGTGCTGTGCCCTCAGCGCTCGTCCATTGGCCTGGGCGGTGAGCTATTCGCGGATCTACTGGCGCGCTGTCCGGATGTAGACGGGCTGTTCTTCTGTAACGACGACCTGGCCCATGGTGCGATCTACCAGGCCCAGCGCCAGGGCATCGCGGTGCCGGGGCGGGTATCGATGGTCGGCTTCAACGACCTGCCGCCCTCTGCCCATACCGTTCCGCGGTTGACCTCGATCCGTACACCCCGCGCCGAGATCGGCCAGTTCGCCGCGCAGAAGCTACTTGACCGGCTTGACGGCAAGGCCGACCCGCAGCCGCACATGGACCTGGGCTTCGAATTGATAGTGCGCGAAAGCTGAGGGCGGTTGAACCCTTGGCGCGCGCTGTAGCCAGATGCAAGGCGCAAACGAGCTCAAGGCCCTGGCAACCATGCAACGCATCATCGTCGACCCCCCGCTGTCTCCCTCCACGCCCGAAGAAGCACCGAGCGTGTTCGACACCCCGCGCGCGCGGTTGGAGTTCTACCGGCGCGAAATCCATTTCGAGTCCAGCCTGCTTTCCAACCGCACTAACGCCTACCTGACCGCGCAGTCGTTTCTGGTGATCGCATTCTGCTCGAGCATGGCGAATGTCAACCCTTCCTGGGGCCAGCTGTTCACGATGGTGGCCCCCTCGCTGCTGGCGCTGCTCGGTGTGGTCAGCTCGCTGCATGCCTGGCCGGGCATCCGCGCTTCGTACGAAATCATCGACCATTGGCAATTCAAGCAACGCCACCTGTTGGCCAGCGAACCCTCCATGGGCCGGGCTTACGACGACTCGCCGCTGTTCAGCGACTGGGAGAACAGCCAAAAAGGCTACCGGGCCTCATTGCTGTTCAGCCTCCGCAGCCCGGTGATCTTCATGGTGTTCTGGGTACTGCTGGGGCTGTTCGGCCTATGGGCCCAGTTGCATTGACACGGCGATACGCGGCGGTGGGCAAGGGTCGAGCGGACGGCTATGATCCGGCTCCATGAACAGCCTCGAGTTGCCCTTGCGTAACCCTTGCCCCCCCGGCGCCTGCGTGTGCGAGCGAGAACGGCTCCAGCAGCCAGGCGCCGACGCGCGCGTGCTGCGGCTTACCCGCGAGGAGGAAAAACGGCTGATCGCGCGGCTCGAGGGGCTGCAAAGCCTTGAAGATCTGCAGCGCATGCAGCAGAAGTTGCAGGAGCAGCTGGGCGTGCGCCTGGTGGTGGAGCCGGGGCCCGCTGAAGTGCGCAGCGCGTTGGGCTTACGTATCGAGCTGCAACCCCAGCCGGGGCTGTGCCGCAAGACCTGCAAGGCCGTGCCTGCGGCGGTCAGGCGGGCGATGGTGCAGCAACCCCCGATTCTTTGGGCACTGCTGGACAGCCGCGACTTGCTCGGCTGAGCACAGGGCTCATCGCCCAGTACGCTGCCCGCGACGGATCATTGCTTCGCTTACTTCTTCAGCAGCCCTGCCAGCCCGGCGAACGGGTTGTGGGTGGCCGTGGCGATCTTTGGCGTGCTGAGCGAGCCCTCGCCAAAGTACTGCTGGTCGGTGTACCGCGCATGCTCGTTATCGTGGCAGTACAGGCACAGCAATTCCCAGTTCGAGCCATCCTGGGGGTTGTTGTCGTGGTTGTGATCGCGGTGGTGAACGGTTAGCTCACTCAAGCGCTTGCCAGAGAATTCCCGAGCGCAGCGGCCGCACACGTGCGGGTACATCTTCAGGGCTTTGTCGCGGTAGCCGCGTTCGCGCTCGCGCTGGTTGTCGGCAAGGATGCGGTCGAGTTTGGAGGTATCGGTGGCCATGGTGCACCTGGAACGGTTCAAAGCCTGCAGTGTATAGCCGGTGCCTACCTGGCGCCATGGGCCGGCGCCAGGTGGCGGGCAATGCTCAGCCGCGTTGCGCGGCTTTCCACTCGCGCAGCCAGCCAAGGCCCTCGGAGGTACCGCGTTTGGGGCGGTATTCGCAACCCACCCAGCCGCTGTAGCCGAGCTGGTCGATCAGTGCGAACAGGTTGGGATAGTTCAGCTCACCCAGGTTGGGTTCATGGCGTTCCGGTACGCTGGCGATCTGAATGTGGCCGATGTTGGAGAAATCCCGGCGCAGTGTGCTGCTGACATCGCCCTCGACGATCTGGCAGTGGTAGAAGTCGAATTGGACCTTCAGGTTGGGCGCTCCAACCGCGTTGACGATGGCTTGGGCCTGGTCTTGGCGGTTGAGGAAAAAACCCGGCATGTCGCGGGTATTGATCGGCTCGATCAGCACCGTTACACCGACTTTCGCCGCTTGCGCAGCGGCATAGGCGAGGTTGGCTTCGTACACCGCCTGGTGCGCGGCGCGCAGGCTTTCGCTCGGCAGCAGCCCTGCCATCACGTGGATGCGGTCGTTACCCAGCACCTCAGCGTAGGCCAGGGCCTGCTGGATGCCGTCGCGAAACTCGGTTTCGCGGCCGGGTAGGGAGGCGATGCCGCGCTCACCGGCAGCCCAGTCACCCGGGGGTGCATTGAACAGCGCCTGCACCAGGTTATTCTCAACCAGGCACTGTTTCAGGGTTTGAGCCGGGTAATCGTAAGGGAAGAGGTACTCCACCGCTTCGAAACCGTCAGCCGCAGCGGCGGCGAAACGGTCGAGAAATTCATGCTCGGGGTAGAGCATGCTGAGGTTGGCGGCAAAACGTGGCATCGCGCGAGTCTCCGAAGGGTTATACCAGTGGCCACAAAGCCAGGGTGATCAGAAAGCCCAAGGTGCCCAGGATAGTCACGAGTACAGTCCAGGTGCGCAGGCCATCGCCTACGTTCAGGCCGGCGAGCTTCGTGAACATCCAGTATCCGGCGTCATTGATGTGCGACATGGCCAGCCCGCCACCGCCCATGGCCAGGCACAGCAGGGCCATCTGGTTGGGGTTGAGCCCCAGGGTGGCGATCAACGGCCCAAGAATCCCGGCGGTGGTCACCAGCGCCACGGTGGTCGAGCCTTGTACCGCGCGCAACAGCAGAGTCAGGATGAAGCCTAGCGCCAGCACCGGCAGGCCGGTGTTGCGCAGCGCTTCGGAGACCACCGCACCAATACCGGTGTCGACCAGCACCTTGCCGAACACGCCACCAGCACCGGCGATCAGAATCACCATCGCCACCCCCGGCAGTGCCGAGCCGATCACGTCACTGACCTGCTGGCGGCTCCAACCCCGGCGCGCCCCTAGTAGCCAGGCGCAGAGCAGGGTGTCGATCAGCAGCGCCACCAGCGGAGCGCCCAGCACCGTCAATATCGCGCGCACGGTTGAATCGGCCGGCAACAGCGTCGTGGCCAAAGTGCCCAGCAGGATCAGCACGATCGGTAGCAGGATCAGCGAAACGATGATGCTTGCGCCGGGCGCAGGTGCAGCGGGCAGGCGAGCGGCCAGGCTGCTGGCGCTTTCATCGAGGGCGCTGCCTTGGGCGGTGTGCTCGATGTGCTGCTTGGAGTAGTCGTCGCGCGCCCAGGCCTGGATGTCTTCGTTAGTGATGTGTGGCCCGAATACCTCGCTGCGGATGTCGTCGGTCATCGGGTAGACTCGCCGCGTCATCCGCCCGGCGATCAGGTAGCCGATCAGGCAGAGCACGGCCACGATCGGCAAGCCGAACAGCAGCACGCGGCCGAGATCAGCACCTAACTGGCCGGCAGCTGCGACGGCGCCCGGGTGAGGAGGCAAGAAGGCGTGCACGGCCAGCAGGGCTGCGCACATAGGCAAGGCGAACACCAGCAGTGGCTTGCGCGCAGCCCGGGCCACGCCGTAGGCCAGCGGCATCAGGATGATGACCCCGACTTCGAAGAACACCGGAATACCTACCATGAACCCGGCGACGGTCAGCGCCAGTGGCGTGCGCCGGTTGCCGAAGCGCTTGATCAGCGACTTTGCCAGGGCTTCTGCACCGCCGGACAGCTCGATGATACGGCCAATCATCGCCCCTAGAGCGATGATGATCGCAATATGGCCAAGGGTTTTGCCCATGCCACCTTCAATGGTGGCCACCAAGTCGCCTGGTTTAACCCCGGCCACCAGGGCCACCACGATGCTTACCAGCATCAAGGCCACAAAAGGCTGGAATTTGTAGCGCAATACCAACAGCAACAACACGGCGATACCGGCCGCTGCGATGGCCATCAACAACATGGGGGTCATGGTGGTGCTCCGTTTTTTTATTGTGCCCGGGGCCCGGCCCCGGGGGTTGGTGCCTTACCAGCGCGCGCCGAAGGTCTCGGCCAGCTCCTCAAGCGCCTGGGCGGTCAATGGCGCAGGCTTGGGGTTGCTCATCAGCCACAGGCGGGCGGTTTCCTCAAGCTCTTCCAGGGCATACGCAGCTTTGGCGACCGAGCTTTCCCAGACCACCGGGCCCAGGCGCTCGAGCATTACGCCGCGCACTCGGTTCGCCAGTTGCGCTACCTGCTCGGCAACCTTGGGGGAGCCGGGGCGTTCGTAGCCGATCAGCGGAATATGGCCGACTTTCATCACCTGATAAGGGGTGATTGGCGGCAGGATGTCATCTGGCGCCCAGACCCCTGCAAGGGTGAGTGCCACCAGGTGAGTTGAGTGCGTATGCACCACACCGCCCACGCCAGGGTTGCGGTCGTACACCTGGCGATGCAAGGCGAGGGTCTTGGAGGGTTTTTCGCCGCCGACCCACTCACCGGCCAAATTCACCTTGGCGATGGCGGCAGGGTCTAGCCGGCCCAGGCAGGCGTCGGTGGGCGTGATCAGCCAACCATCGTCGAGCCGTGCGCTGATGTTGCCGGCGCTGCCCACGGTATAGCCGCGGCCAAACAGCAGGCGGCCGATGTCGCAGATCTCTTCGCGTTGCTTGGCTTCACGGCTCATTGGGCACCTCCGGCCAGCTGTGCCAGGGCTTTGGCGAAGAAGTCACGGCCGCCGAAGTTGCCGGACTTCAGTGCCAGTGCCAGCGGCGTCGCACCCGTGCTGGCAGTGGCCGGCACGCCTGGGTCGATCTGGGCACCGATCTTCAGCAGGCTTACGCCAAGCGCCTGCACCACGGCACCGGAAGTTTCTCCGCCGGCGACCACGAAGCGGCGAGTGCCGGCCTCGAACAGGCCCTTGGCGATGGCACCGAGCGCGCTTTCTACCAGCTCCCCGGCGCGCTCTACGCCCAATTGGGCTTGCACAGCCTTGACGTCATCCGGTGTGCTGGTGGCGTAAATCAACACCGTTTGGCCGGCGTCACGGACAAAGCCCAGTGCGCGTTGCACCACGGGCTCACCGGCGGCGAGCGCCAGAGGGTCGATGCGAAGGGCGGGGCGGCCGGCTTCAAGCCACGCCGCTACCTGGCCGTTGGTGGCTACCGATGCACTGCCGGCAAGCACGACCTCACCGCCTTCGATCTGCGGCAGCTCGGCAGCGTCGATGTCACGCAGCTTGCCAGCCTTGCGGAAGTTGCCAGGCAGGCCCAAGGCCAGGCCAGAGCCGCCGGTCAGCAGCGGCAGGCCGGCGCAAGCCTGGCCCAAGGTATAAAGGTCGCGATCGCTGACCGCATCAGCGATCGCGACAGTGACACCGTCGCAGCGCAATTGGGCAATGCGCTCGCGCACTGCGGCCTCGCCCTGAGCCACGCTGTCATAGCGCAGCAGGCCGACCTTGTTGGGTGTCTGGGCCTGCAGCACACGCACCAGGTTGGCGTCGGTCATCGGCGTGAGCGGGTGGTTCTGCATGCCGCATTCATTGAGCAGTTGGTCCTGTACAAACAGGTGGCCACGGAAAATCGTACGGCCGTTTTCCGGAAAGGCCGGGCAGGCCAGGGTGAAATCGCTGCCCAGCGCCTGCAGCAGCGCGTCTGTAACCTGCCCGATGTTGCCCCGCTCGGTCGAATCGAAGGTGGAGCAATATTTGAAGAAGATTTGCTCGCAACCACGCTCACGTAGCCACGCCAGTGCCGCCAGCGATTGTTCCACAGCTTCGGCCGCAGGCAGGGTACGTGATTTGAGTGCGATCACGATGGCGTCAGCATCCAGCTCGGCCAGCGCCTCGGCTGAAGGTACGCCGATGCTCTGCACGGTGCGCATGCCGCCGCGCACCAGCATGTTGGCAAGGTCAGTCGCGCCGGTGAAGTCGTCGGCGATGCAGCCCAGCAAGGGCTTGGCGGAAATGCTCATGGGCTTACTCGCTGGCTGGCTTGGCGGTGGGCAGGGTGATGCCGGGGAAGATCTTGATCACCGCCGAATCGTCTTCGCGGCCAAACCCTGCGGTGGAGGCCTGCATGAACATCTGGTGCGCGGTGGCCGAGAGCGGCAGCGGGAATTTGCTGGCCCGGGCGGTATCGAGCACCAGGCCCAGGTCTTTGACGAAGATGTCTACCGCCGACAGGGGCGTGTAGTCGGCATTGAGGATGTGCGGCACACGGTTTTCGAACATCCACGAATTGCCAGCACTGTGGGTGATCACCTCGTACAGGGCGTCGGCGTCGACGCCTTCACGCAGGCCGAGCGCCATGGCTTCGGCGCTGGCCGCAATGTGTACCCCGGCCAGCAGCTGGTTGATGATCTTGACCTTCGAGCCCAGGCCGTGGGTGTCGCCCAAGCGATAGACCTGGCCGGCCATGCCGGCAAGCACCGCTTCTGCCTTGGCATAGGCTTGCGCCGGGCCGCTGGTCATCATGGTCATCTGCCCAGCTGCGGCCTTGGCGGCGCCACCGGAGATCGGCGCATCGAGGTAGTCGATGCCTTGTTCGCCGAGGCGCTTGCCCAGCTCGATGGCGAAAGTGGGGGCCACGGTGGCACACCCGATGACCAGGCTGCCAGGCTCGAGCGCGGCGACCACGCCGTTCTCGCCATACAGCACGGTTTCGGTCTGCTCGGCGTTGACCACCACGGTGATCACCACCTCGCAGGCGGCTGCCAGTTGCGCGGGGCTTGCGCAACCCACGCCACCTTCTTCGGAGAAGGCCTGCACAACGCTTTCGCGCACGTCGCAGGCATGAACGTTGAAGCCGCTGCGCAGCAGCGAACGGGCGATGCCCAGGCCCATGGCACCCAGGCCGATGACGCCGACGTTTTTGTTGCTCATCCGTTTCTCCTCGATGGAGCGCTGCGAACGCGGCGCTCAAGCGATGTTATGATTTGTTAACGGATAGTGAGCCAGTGAGCGGATAATGTGAAGTGTTTTTTTAAGGCTCTTTCAAAAGGCAGAGCTCATGCGGCTTTAAGCTAAAGCTCTGAGCGTGCCACCCAGTGCCTCACTCCTACGTCGGCGGAATTAACATAATTTAACATCGCCTTGTTAAGGCTCACTCCGCGAGCATCAATTCCACGCCCAGGGTTCTGATGCCTTCGGCCGCAGCCGGCGCAAGCGCTGCGTCTGTGATGATGGTGTCGAACTGATCCAGCCCGGCGATGCGGTAGGTGCCGAAGGTACCGTACTTGCTGCTGGTGGCTACCAATACGCAGCGGGAAGCGGCGTGCATGGCGGCCTGCTTGACCTCGACCTTCGGTGCCGAGGGGGTGGTGGTGCCGCGTTTGAAATCCCAGCTGCTGGTACTCATGAACGCCACATCCGTTGCGAGCCGCCGCAGGGTCTGCGCGGCGAGCGGGCCAACACAGGAGCGGTTGGGGTGGTCGAGCAGGCCGCCGGTGTGGATCACTTGCACGTGCATCACGTCGGCCAGCGCCGCCACCACACCGAAGTCATTGGTGACCACCGTCATCCCCTGCAGGGCGCTGATGTACGGCACGATCTCCAGCGTACTGGTGCCGGCGTCCAGGTACACGGTCATGTCCGGGTGCAACAGGCTGGCGGCGCAGCGCGCCATGGCCTGCTTCTGCGGCAGCTCCACCACCGCCTTGCTCTGGTGGCTGGGCTCGCTGTGCAACTGGCTGGCGATGCGTACCCCGCCGGTGACCGAATAGGCCTGGCCGCTTTCTTCGAGCAACGCGATGTCGCGGCGGATGGTCATGTGCGAGCAATCGAACATCTCCATCAATTGGTGAACGCTCAGTACCTGTTGTTTGCGCAGGGCCCGCAGCATCTGCTCGCGACGTTGTTCGGGGATCATCGGTGAGGCGTCGTCGCGGGGCATGAAAAAGGTCCTGGTGGGCAAGCCGAATGGCGGGCAGTTTGGGATATTTCACCGGTTTTGCAAACGCCGGTTCGCTCAAGATACCGAGGCCGAACAGGCATCCATTGTTTTTTTCTCAAGTTCATCCCTGCCGCGCCGATGTGCTGGTTACAGGCACTCGCCTCGCGCACGTTGACTGCTTATAACAACAAAAACGGCGCAACTATCGATCTTTTTGCTGCCCGCTCTCGCTCATCGCTACGGGATCTCCCTATGAATATTCGCAAGAAGCTTACCTGTGCTTTTGCTGCCATCGCCTGCGTGCCCGTCGTGGTCGTCGCTGCATTGGTAGTGTTCAACCTGCGCGGCCAGGCGGCCGAGGATTTCGTCGACAGCAGCGGCAGGGAGATCCGCCAAATCGACAACGCCATGCAGCAGTTTTTCGCTGGCATCAGCCAGAACGTGGAATACCTGGCGCGTGATCCGTACATTACCGGAATCGACGGTCTCAAGAGCTATGTGGGCGCCGATGCTGCCAGTGTGCCGCTGCCGCCGAATAACGTAGCGTTGCTCGCGGTGTTCGAGCGTTTCGCCAAAAGCCATCCCAGCACGGCCTATCTATCGGTCGGCCTTGAAGACGGCACTTACGCCAGCTGGCCCGACGACGCCAAGTTATCTAGCTACGACCCGCGCAAGCGCCCCTGGTACCTCGCAGCCACCGCAGCACCGGGGCAGAATGCGCGGACCGCCCCTTATTACTGGGCGCCGGACGATGCGGTGTTGATCGGTACCGTTCGCAGCTTCAACGATGCCCAAGGCAAGCTGCGTGGCGTAGTAGGGCTGGATGTTTCCATCAAGGGCCTGACCGAGCAGGTCAAAGCAATCCACTTGGGCAAGAGCGGTTACCTGATGTTGACCGAGGCCAACGGTAACGTAATCGTCGACCCCAGCGACGCCAAGCACAACTTCAAGCAGCTCAAGGAGCTGGGCCCGGATTACGCGCCCCTGGCTGCCGTGAATGAGGGCGTGACCGAAGTTACCCTCAACGGCGTGACCTACATGGCCAACGTGGTCACCTCCAAGGCGCTGGGCTGGCATTTCATCGGCCTGATCCAGCGCGATGAAGTGATGGCCAAGGCCAACCACCTGACCTGGCTGATCAGCGGCATCGCCGTGGCCCTGGCGGTGCTGTTCGCGCTGGTGGGCATGAGCTTTTCAGGAATGATCGTGCGGCCGATCCGCGGCGTTGCCGACGGCCTGCAGTCGATTGCCCAGGGCGAGGGCGACCTGACCCGCAACCTCACCGTGCAGGGCAAGGACGAAACCGCCACGCTGGCCGGTTGGTTCAACCAATTCCTTGGCGCCATCGCTCAACTGGTGCGCAGTATTGGCCGAGCCTCGGGCGATCTGCAACAGGCCGCCGGCGGCAGCCGTGATGTGGCCACCGCCATGAACGATGCGGCCGGCCGCCAGCGTGAAGCAGTCGAGCTGGTGAGCACGGCCTTCAATGAGATGGTCGCCACCTCCAACGAAGTGGCCCGCGCCTGCAGCCACGCTGCCGCTAGCGCCGATGCGGGCCAGCGCGACGTGCAGAGCGGCCAGCAGCACATCGATGACGCCACCGGCAGCGTGGTGCAGCTGGCTGGCAACCTGGAACACGCGACCCAGGCCATGCAGGTGCTGGAGCAGGACAGCCAGAACATCAACAGCATCCTCGACACCATCCGCTCGATTGCCGAGCAGACCAACCTGCTCGCGCTCAACGCAGCCATCGAGGCGGCCCGTGCGGGCGACCAAGGCCGCGGTTTTGCGGTGGTGGCCGACGAAGTGAGGGCGTTGGCGCGGCGCACCGCTGATAGCACGGGTGAAATCGACACGCTGCTGGGCAACCTGGCGCGGCGTACACAGGAAGTGACCGTGCAGATGCAGCAAAGCCTGGGCATTTCACGCCAGAGCGAAGCGCGCATCCAGCAGGCCCGTGGCAGCTTCGAGAAGATTCGCGATGCGGTCGATAGCATTCGTGATCAAAACAGCCAGATCGCCACGGCTGCCGAGGAGCAGCATCAGGTTGCCGAAGACATCAACCGCCACATCGCACAAATCCATACCGACGCTCAGGAGGTCGAAGGGTTAGCGCAAACCGCCAGCAGCGGGGCACGCCAGCTCAACGAGATTTCCGCCGAGCTCAATGGGCTGGTGGGGCGGTTCAAGTACTGAACGGCCGTTCTAGGGCATACCGGCGCATCAGCGCCGGTTTTGTTTCAGATTGCCTGGAACCTGCGGATCAACTGTACCAGCCACAGGCATAAGGCGAAGGCGACGGCCGCCATCGCCGTCATCAAGTGAATCATCGCCTCGCTGCCCAGGTGGGCAATCAGGTAGCCGCATGCCAGCGGTGCCAGCGCCTGGGCGATCAACGCCGGCTGCGCCATCCTCCCGGAGACCACGGCGTAATCAGCCGGTTTGACGACCACCAGCGGCAACGTGCTTTTGACGATGGCGCGTAGCCCATTGCCTACCCCGTACAGCACCAGGCCCAACGCCACCAGGCTGGGCGTGAAGTCCACCAGTAGCAAACCCACCAGCGTCATGCCGCTTGATAGCAGGGCGGTAAACAGCGGTGCCTGGCGCTTGAGCAGCAGGTCGGTCACCCGGCAAAGCACCTGCGCCGGGCCAATCAGCGCACCCAGAGCGATGGCAGAAGCGAGGCTATGGCCGCGCGCTTGCAGAACGCTGAGCAGCACCAGGGTCAGGCAGGTCATCAGTGCGGCAGCCAACGCAAACAAGAGGGTCATGACCCAGTGCAACGTGGCCGGCAACGCCTTGGGGTTGCCTGTGGCAGCCTTGCTACGGTTGGCCGCCGATGCAGGCGCGGCCAGGGCGTAGCGGTACAGCGGGTAGAGGGCGAGCAGGGCGACACCCCCATAGACTGCGCAGGTCCAGCGCCAACCCAGTGCATGCACCATGACCGCCAGCAGTGGCCAGATCAACGTGGTGCAAAAGCCTGAAATCAGCGTGACTCCAACGATGATCGGCCGGGCCCCAAGGCCGTGGCTTGCTCCCAGTGAGGTGAACAGCGCGTCGTAGAGGCCGCCAGCCATGGCAACGCCCAGCAGCACCCAGGCCAGCAGAAACCATGGCAGCGAGGGCGCCAGCGCCATCAACCATAGCCCGGCGCAGAGAAAGAAACCATGCCCGGCCAGCACCGCCCGCCCACCGTACCGGGCGATCAGCCGGCCACACAGTGGCGCCAGCAAGCCAGCCACCAGCAGCCCCAGCGAGGCACCACCCAGCACGCCCTGGCGTGGCCAGCCGGTGCTGGCCACGATCGGGTCGGCAAGCACACCAAGCAGGTAGAACGAGCCGCCCCAGGAGAGAATCTGCAGCACGCCGAGTAGGGCGATCTTCAGGGCGTTAGGGCGTGGCGCCGCCGCAGAGGGCGGCGCCTGGTCGCTCATCTGAAGATCACCGTACGGTCGTGGTTCAGGAATACCCGGTGCTGCAGGTGGTAGTTCACCGCGCGGGAGAGGGCGATCGTCTCGGTATCACGGCCCACCGCGACGAGCTGTTCAGGCAGGTAGGCGTGGTCGACGCGCTGCACTTCCTGCTCGATGATCGGGCCTTCGTCCAGGTCGCTGGTCACGTAGTGGGCAGTGGCCCCGATCAGCTTGACGCCGCGCTCGAAAGCCTGGTGATAGGGCTTGGCGCCCTTGAAACCAGGCAGGAACGAGTGGTGGATGTTGATCGCGCGGCCCGAAAGCTTGCGGCACAGGTCATCGGAGAGAATTTGCATGTAGCGGGCCAGCACCACCAGCTCAGTGCCGGTTTCCTCGATGATGGACATCAATGCCGCTTCCTGGGCGGCCTTGTTGTCCTTGTTCACCGGCAGGTGCACGAAGCGGATGCCTTCGCGCTCGGCCATGTGCCGCAGGTCGAGGTGGTTGGAGACCACCGCAGTGATCTGCATGCTCATCTCGCCTTTACTGTGCCGGTAGAGCAGGTCGCGCAGGCAGTGGTCGAATTTGCTGACCATCAGCAGGACGCGCAGCGGCTGGCGGCTGTCGAACAGTTCCCAGCTCATGTCGAAGCGCTGGGCTACGGCGTCGAAGCCGGCTTTGATCTGCTCGATGTCGTTGGCGGCGCCGTCGTTGAAGCGGAACACCGCACGCATGAAGAACGTGTTGTTGCTCTGGTCGTCGAATTGCGCCATTTCGCCGATGTAGCAGCCCGAGTCCGCCAGGTAGGAGGTCACCGCCGAGACGATACCGGAGGTTGCGGGGCAACTGACTTTGAGCACGAAGTTGCAGGTTGAAGCGGGCATGAAGGGTCCTTGAACGAAGCGGTAATGGCCTGGGCAGGCTTCGCCGAACGGCGGCCCCGGCCGGGCAGGCGGCAGATATTACCAGAGAGCGGCGCTCAAGCATCAGTGTGCCAGCGCGAAGGGTTCGCACCGGCACACTGGTAGCGGTTTAAAGGCGGCGGCAAGCCAGCGAACCGCAGGGCGGCCCGCTCAACTGCTCACCGTTTTCTAGGCTGAACACCGAGAAGTGCAGGGGGCAGGTAATGGTGCGCCGTTGCCGGTTGACCATTCCATGCGCCAGCCAGCCGTGCCGATGCGGGCACAGGCTGGGCACCTCATAGCTGGCATCTTCCAGGTGCACGGTGAAGGTGGGGGCCACCGGTAGGTCATCGGGCATCGGCCACCTCCGGGTGAGCGCTGCCGGCACGAGCTTGGCGCACGGCCTGCTCGAACGCTTGGTCGATCACCGCCCGCCCCACGCACACCCCATGCCAGGCCTTGGCGCAGTCGAGCTCACCGCCATTGGCCATCGCCTTGAGCAGCCGTTGGCCCTCCTTGGCATGAAACACGTCGATGTGCACGTGCTCGCTGTAATAGTGGTGAGCCTGAATCTCCAGCCGCTCGCACAGGGCGGTGTAACAGCCGAATGCCGTCGGCACCAGGGTTTCGAAGTAGGTGATCATGCCGGCGAACCAGGAGGGGTCGTCTGCACGCATCGCCAGCCAGCAGAACAAGTTGGCGAAGGCACAGCCTGCCTCGTTGGTCGCCTCGATGTGGCTTTCCAGGTCGGTAGGCATGCCCAGCTCGCTCAACAACGCCTTGTAGAGCGTGGTATGAGAGCGTTTGAGGTTGCCGCAGCCGAACTCGTCGAGCAGCATGCGCAGCATCGGCATCTGCGCCTCAAGGCTCAACCTCGGCATCAGGTGGTAGAACACCTGGGCCTCGGTCAGCCCGTCCAATGCAAAGGCCTGCACCAGGCACTTGAACTGCTCGCGGGTCATCGACTGCGCCACATAGCGGGCGCTGGGCGACTCTTCGGCGGTGTCTTGGGCCATCAGGGCGTCGAACATTCGCCGCCATTGAACCAGCGTGGCCGGTTGCTCGGGAGTTTGGGTGCGTACCACCAGGCGGTCGATCCATCGCTGTTCGAATGCCAGCAGGGCAGGCTCGATCGGCTGCAGGTGATCGATCAGAGCCCTGTTGGCCCGAAACAGTTGCTTGTGCGATAGGGTCATTGGGCCAGCTCCGGTACGGTAGCCGCGCAGGCGAGGGTGCCGCGGGCGACCAGTTCACGCTTGAGGTGTTCATACCAAGCCGGCTCGCCCAGCTGGTGGTAGGCATCGAGCTGCGTGATCAGAGCTGCCAACCCTGGCTGCCCTGGCTGCCAGGCTAGCCGACACAGGGCTGGCTCTACGTTGGCCAGCGAGACCACATTGCCGTCGCTGATAAGTCGCCCGGCCAGCTCTTGCTCCCAGCCGATGTAATAAGCGACACCGGCTTGCCGCAACTGGTCTACCTCCGCCTGCGTGCGCGGCTGGCTGGGCGAGTCCTTCAGGCCAATGACCCTGGGTAACTTGGCAATGCGCAGCAGGGTTTCGAGGTTTTTTTCATTACCCGACAGTGCTGCCTCGTTGTAGACCATCAGTGGCAATGGGGTGCTGTCATGCACGCACCGATAGTGCTCGAACAGCGCCTCTTGCGAGGCACCGCCACCGAAGGGCGATGCCACCATGATTGCGGCAGCGCCTAGGGTTTGTGCAAGCTGTGCACGTTCGATCACTGCTTCGGTGCTGGCCAGCTCGATACCTGCCACCACCTGATGCACCGGCAACGCATGGCGAAGGGTATGGCCGAGCATGTCAGACCATTGCCGAGGGCTCAGCCGCCAGCCTTCGCCGGACGTGAGGCAAGGGATGAACCCATCCACTAATGGGCCGCAGGCGTGGATCAGCCGCTGTACCGAGCGCTCGCACACCTCACCGTGAGCGTCCAGGGGGGTTACCAGCGGAACCAGTATATTGGGCTTAGACATGCTCTAGCTCCTGCGCCTGGATGCTCAGCGCCAGTGACGCCTCATAAAGCTGCTGCAGGCTATCTGGGAAGTGGCCAGGCACAGGGCTGGCTTCAGGCGCCACGAGCCAGGGCTTGAGGGCAGGGCACCCAAGGTAGTCCTGGTCATTGGTATGAAAGGGCGCCTGGCAGTCCAGCACCTGAGCCGCCAACAAACGTTTTTCCGGGGACAACCCCGCCAGGGCATCACAGGTTGCAGCGCGCTGCAGGGCTGCCTCTGAGTAACCGGCTCGCTGGATGCGCATCTGCGAGTGCAGCACGTCCATGAACGGATAGTAGAGGTCCTGCAGCTCGCGGGATTTTTTCCAGATGATGGCGTCGCAGATCCCGACCTGGCTGAAGCTCATCCAGGCCTGGCGATGGTAGTGCTGGGTGAAGAACGCAAGCGAACGCGCGCGGACATGCGAGTTTTCATGGTGCATGCCCATGAACCAGCTGGCGTCGATGATTGGGATGGCGTCAGGCATCGTAAGCCTCCAATGCTGCGCGAATCACCTTCATGGCCGCCTCGAAGGCTTCCGGCTCACGGGCCAGGGCCAGGCGCACATAGGGCGCCCCCTGTTCAGGTGCACTCCAGTAGAAGTACCTTCCTGGCAGCACGTATGCCTGGTGCTGCAGCAAATAAGCTTGCAAGCGGTCACCGCACAGCCCGTCTTTGAGGATGTGGAACCAGGCCACGCTGGTTTCTACAGCGGGTTCGACATAGCTCAGCAAGGTGCCATCCAAGTACTGGCGAGCGACCCGCCGGTTAGTTTCAAGCACGTCGCGCACCGAAGCGAACCCATCGGCGGCGCTGTCGTTGATGTATTCGGTCACCAGTTGCAGCACGAACGGCGAAACGTTGAGCAGTACGCTCGTAACGATGCTGTAGATCTCGGCATTGAGCCTTGGGCTGCTCATCAGCGTGGCGCATTTGGCGTCTTGCAACGGCCACGTCTTGCCAGTGTCCTCCATCACCAGGTAATCGGTGCCCATTGCATCGAGCAGTGCGTAGGCGTCTATCCGAGTGCGCCCGCTGGTCATCAGAAAAGCGGCGAAGCAAAAATCCAGAATCAGCAGTTTGCCGTGGTCACGGCAATAGCGCGCCACCTCCACAAAGCTCTCATGGCCATCTGCGAACATTGAGCTGCCCGTGGGGTTGTTGGGGTCGACCAGAAACACCGCATCCACTTCGCCAGCATGGGCTTGCAACAGCCGGTACACCTGAGTGGGGTCGGCAAGAATCGCTTCGGGCAAGGGGGCCATCGGCACCTGCATATGCGCCAGTAGGTCGTGCAAATTGTCGAAGCAGGGCTCGATCAGGCCTACGCGCAGTTTATGCTTGCGCAAGTACGTGGCGGTGATGTGCATGGCCACAGAGGCGGCATACACCAAATAGATTTCGTCGCTACGCTTGAGCGCATGGTGTTGCCCGTGAAAGCGGAAGAACGCCTGGATGAAGGCCTGCTCACTCTGGTGCTGGGTCAGGTGCTGGGCACGTTCCCATAGCAATGGCAGGTTGCGCACGATTTGCGCCTGGCTAGGGCTCTGGCGCTGGTGGGTGTGTGCGTCGGCAAGGTTATGGCGAGTCTTGAGCGCCTGAATCTCGTGCTGAGTGATGTCGTGTGCCGCCAGCGCGGCGGCCGGCATGGCCGTAGAGGACGGAAGGTCCATTTTGAGCGAACTCCTTTGAGGGTTATGTGCGTCGGTAACGCCTTGCCATCATTGGTTTTTCGCTCGGGGGCGGTAACTGTACCGAGGTGCAGGTATAAGTGCAGGTGCAGGTGGTACAAGCTCAGTGTTTTCAGGCAAGGCCCCGGCGGGTCGCCTCGAAAACCGCTTGCTTGGCGGTGTGCACGTCAAGCTTGCGCACGATGTTGGCCATGTGAAACTTCACCGTCCGCTCACTGATGTCACAAATGCAGCTGATCTCGCCATAGGATTTGCCCATTACCACCCAGCCCAGGATCGAATGCTCGCGCGGCGTCAGGGGTTGTTCCAGGGCGGCCCCGCTCGCCCCGCTGTTCATGCGGCTGTGAAAGGCGACCAGCGCCATCTGCAGCGCTCCTTTGCACCGCTGGATCTGCCTCTCGAAGGCCGGATCACATTCGCGGTTGAACAGGCTCAGCAAGCCCATCCGCTGGCGGGGGTCGTGAACGACAAAGGTATAGCCTTCCATCAGGCCGCATTGCTCGAGCAAGCGTTGATACAGGGCGCCCATGGCATCGGCCTTGGGCGCAGGGGCCTCGGCCCAGGAGAAAGGCGCCACGCTTTGTACCGCATAGGCCACCAGGGGGTCGGTGCGGTGCAGGGCAAGGGCGCGATATTCCCGCTGCCAAGCCATGGGAAAGCTGGAGGTGAAGTGCGATAGGCGGTCGGTACGTTTTTCGACTGTGAAGTAGGTCAGGGGGCAGTTGATTTCAAAGGGCAGGTGCTCGAGCAAGGCGGCCAGGTGGGCGTCCTGCGCGGGCAGCGGCAACGGTGGGATGCGGTCCATGTACGGTCTCGGCGTCACGCAGGCCCGTTGGCCGATAGTTGAACAAAGGGCTGAGCCTGGCCGATCGCGCGGGGGGCGGGCATTGCGCTGTCCCATGGTTTTCTGATTGCATGTGCAACGAGTCTGCATTATCCCCATTGCATATCGCAAGGCCAGCCAGGAGTTTTACCGATGGATCATCATCCGTCCAAACCCTCGCCCGATACCGCCGCGGCGGCGCGTGCCTGTATCGAGCATATCGAGCGAAGCGGCTGGTCGGCGCAGGCGGCTTTGCCGTACATCGACGAACGGGTAAGCCAGTTGCTCCAGGCCCCGGACCTGGCTACGCAGTTGTGCGTGTTCGACCACCGGAGTCATCTGGCCAGTGCCCTGCACACATTGCAGTTGGCGGAGCAGGCCGGGCGTAACCTCACCGAGCCCAGCCTCCAACTGCACCTGACACATCGAATGACCCGCTCGCGGTTGGCTGCAATGACTGGGCAACAAGGCGCGCGTGGCATCGTGCTCAATGACATTGGCCATGTTGGAGACACGCTGGTTCGCCATCTGCCGGCTTGGGCACCGGGTGACCCGCAATGCCTTCCTTACGACCCTGCCTGCGGCGAAGAGGCCAGGGCCGTTCTCGTGGGCGCGTTGGCAGAGCTTTATATCGAAGGAAAACCCGGCTTTGTATATATGGACTTGCAGGCGGGGCCGCGTGAAGGGCTTGCCTGCGATCGTTCCGACGCCTACCAAGGCATGTATCGCATCTACGATACGATCGACCAAGCACCGGCCCTGCGCTTGCTGGGCGCCGGCCCCATGTTGCGCGAAGTCAGGGCCGCTGCCGACCGCCTGCTGGCCGACTGGGGCATCGTCGCTCAGGTATGGAGCTGCCCCAGCTTTACTCGGCTCGCCCGCGATGCCGCTACTCGCGCAAGCAGCCGAACCTCGGCTCCATGCCATCTGGCCCGGTGCCTGAGCGGCAGCGATGCGCCGGTTATCGCGGTGACGGGCTATGCCGAATATGTGGCCGCGCAACTGAAACCCCACCTAGCGGTACCCTACACAGCGTTGGGTGCCGATAGTCTCAGGCTTGGCCATCACCTTGGTTGCCATTGGATCATTCTGGCTGCCCTGCAGGCATTGGTGCTAAATGGCACGCTTCATGCCAACGTCATGCATCAGGCCAGGCGGCGCTATCAGCTGGAATGATCAGCCTTGCGGCTACCTACTGCGTTGGCACTGGCACGCTGCAGCGCCAGGGTGAATTGCAGCCGCTGCTCTTCGTCGAATTCCACCAGGAACAGCTCCGCCACGGCGCCCTTGTAAATCGCCCACATGCGTTGGCGCAGGGTTCTGCCACTGTCGGTGATGCGAACGATCAGGCCGCGCCCGTCTTCACTGGTTTTTTCCCGGGTAACCAGCTGTTCTTTTTCAAGCCGGTCGACCAGGCGGGTGAGGTTGTATCGCTCGATAGCCATGGCGTCAGCCAGCGCGTGCATGCGACGGGCACCGCCTTCGCCACTTTCGATACCCCATAACGCGTCGTACCAGGCATAGGGCGGCAATTTCTCCTGAGCCAACCGCCGTTCGATTTCACGAATCAGGCAGCGATGCGCGCGGATGAAGTTGTACCAGAGGTCGGGCGTGGCGGCGACCATGAAGTCTCCAATGTCTGTGTACGCTGTGGACCAGCGATCATATCCCGATTGGTGCCAGATTCAATCGCGGCATCGGTGGACCTGGCCGTTGCGCTGTCAAGGTACCGGCACGCCCTTCGGCCAGAGCAGCCACAGTTTCCCGGCCTGCTTCATGCTGCCCGCCAGCTCACCGGCTGCGTCCCCAGTGCCCCAGAACAGATCTGCGCGCACCTCGCCTGCAATAGCGCCGCCGGTATCTTGGGCGGCGACCGGGCGCGTGACGGCGCTACCGTCGGGGCGCGTGGTGGCGAGCCACATCAAACTGCCCAGGGGAATGACCTTGCGGTCGATGGCCACGCTATAGCCTGCTGTCAGCGGCACGTTCAGCGAGCCTCGAGGGCCCTCCGGGCTGTCAGGGCGAGCGTTGAAGAAAACGTAGCTGGGGTTGCTGTCGAGCAGCTCATTCACGCGCCCAGGGTTGGCCCGGGCCCAGTCACGGATCCGGCCCATGCTCACCTCGTCCTTGGGCACCAACCCCTGTTCGACCAGCCAGCGCCCGACTGGCTTGTACGGGTAGCCATTCTGGTCGGCATAGCCGATACGGATCTGCTGGCCGTTATCCAGATGCACCCGGCCCGAGCCCTGAATCTGCAGAAATTGCAGATCCATTGGGTTGGTGAGCCAGGCCAGGACCGGCGCCTTGCTGCCTTTGGCCCGCAACGTTGCGGCATCGTCGTAAGGCCTCAGCACCTGGCCATCCAGCCTACCGCGCAGGCGTTTGCCTTTGAGCTCGGGGTAGATGCTATCGAGTGCCACAGTGATCAGGTCGGCAGGGACGCCGTAGACCGGCACCGTATGGTTGGCATCGGCCTTCAGGCTGCCGGGGTAGACCGGCTCGTAGTAACCGGTAATCAGCCCATCTGGGCCGGAGGCCGAGCGCAAGCTGTAGACCTGCAACTGGTCCTGCAGAAACCGCCTGACCGAGGCTGCGTCACCGGGAACCTTCGCAGCCTCCACGCACACCGGCCCCCAGATGGGGTCTCGGGCCAGGCGCGTGCAGGCAGAGCGCCAGGCGGCGTAGCCAGCCAGCAGGTCGGCGTCGCTACTGGCGGGCAAGTCGCTCCAGCTGGCTTTGGTGTAGGTGGCCACCGGTGCGGCCTCTTTGGGCGGCTCATTCTTGTTGCAGCCGGTGAGGCTGGCCAGGGCAATGGCCATAGCCACTGGCAGGGCGCGCCAGAGGCGGTGAGAAAAAGGCGACACGGCAGGCAAGCTCCGAAGTAGGCAAAGCTCGCTAGCTTGGGCAAAGGCGGCTGCCAGGTCAAACAGAGGAAACAGGCAATCGTAGCCGGCGCTGGGGGAGGCTCGCCCGAGGTGCTGCAAATCAATATTCAAGTAGGTGTTTGCAGAAAGTTTGATGCGCGCCCTTTAAGTTAAATGACGCGAGCCGGAACGTTTTAAATCCATAACGTTAGAGAGCGTGAATTCAACGAAGTTACCGATAGATATGCCAGTTGTCGGGCTGACGGCCGCCCGATAGCCTGAAGCTTCAAAGCCTTCTTGATCGTTCACGTGCTAAGGAATCATCATGAGTGATATTAATGCCCCGAAAATGATTGATAGTATTGACGACGCCATAATTGAAAGTGACTTCGATCCAAGTCAGGGTCTCACGGATCAGTTGAACGACTATCGCTCCTACATCAATACGCGCTATCCGTCACGTACGCCCGATAATTGTCTGCCGCCTTTTATCGTCGACGCCATTTGGCCTATGGATAGTGCCGATCTGGGGCTGAACGATGAACTGGTGTGGGCGGTAGATGATGGCGTCATGGTCATTGTGCCGTTTGCGTCTGGGCGCGCGCCCGGCGATGTTGTCAAACTCCAATGGGGTGGCTCGACCGTCATGGTGGAGCGGATCGCACAAGCGATGCGCAATGACCCTGTGACGTTGAATGTCAGCAGCGACGACGTTCCTGAAGGGCTGCATGAGTTGGCCTACACTTTGGAGCGCGGTGGCCAGGTTTATGCCAGGTCACCCTCGGTCAAGGTCTTGGTTCGCTACGGGCAGCCGGGTGTTGCGCCTGCACCCACGCCTGCACCGGCCACCGGCGGCTCTGCTGGAAGCGGCCAGGCCCCAGGCGGCGGGAGTTCTGGTCCGTCAAACAGTGGTTCTCAACCAGGAACGAGCACAGGTGCATCCGGTAATTCGCCCACGCCCGCAACCAACCCATTCACCGGCACACCCAAGCCAGCAGCGCCGAAGCCCTCACTTCCACCCTCAGGAGCGGTCACCCAAGCAGACCTGGCCAACGGCGTTTCAGTGACCATCGGCGGCTACCCCAACATGCGCGAAGGCGATGTGATAACGCTTAATTGGGGTGATCAAACTGTCGACTACACCGTCCAGGCGGGTGACATCGGGAAACCGGTGACGATCAACGTAGGCCGTGCGACTTTGCTGGCCGCCGCTTCGCAAGATCAAGTTTCAGTCAGTTACTACATCACTACCGCGCCCGCATGGAAGTCGCAGGTGTCAGACGCACTAAACGTGCCCGTACAGCTGTCGACCGTTGACTACCCTTCGCCGAGCGTCGTAGATCCTAAAGCGCCTGAAAAGAACTACACCGTCAGCTCGCTGGACCTTGAAGCTATCAAAGGGCTGGATGTGATTGTCAAAGTCGACACGGTACGTGGGTTCAAGCAGGGCGATACCGTCAAGTTGTACTGGGAAGTCACGGATGCGGCAGGGCGTACTACGGCGACAGTTGTTGGAAGCCAAGACGTCGTAGTGGTGGGGCGAACACTCCGGTACACACTTCGCCAAGAAGAGGTGGCCAAGTATGGCCAAGGGCGGGTATGTGTTTATTACGAGGTCTACAGCGGCAAGTCAGTAAACGCCTCACGGCCATCCTTTGTTCAGGTGCACGGTAGCCAGTCAGGCCAGGCAGGTGGCTCGCAAAACAACCCCTCCCAAGCAAGCCCCACCCCGCTGGCCGCACCTACTGCACCAGGCAAAGTCACGGCGGATGATGCAAAAAAAGCTGTCGTCGTGACCGTTCCCCCGTATGTGAACATGCGAGCGAACGACTTCGTTTACCTCTACTGGGGCGACGAGGTTGTCGGATACAAAGTGCGCACCGAGGATGTTGGCAAGCCGCTGAGCATCACTGTTCCGGCAGCGACAATCAGTGCGGCGGGCGCCAGTAACCGGCTGCCGGTGGCCTATTATATCGAAGACGAAGTGGGTAACGAGTCAGAGTGGTCCTATGAAACCGATGTGATTGTCGAGCTGAAAAAAGACAGCTATCCCGCCCCCAGTATTGTTGACCCCAGCGACCCGGATAACAACGAGGTGGTGTCGGCCATTGATCTGGACCGTATCGACGGTGCTGATCTGGTGATCAAAGTCGATACCCCTGCACCTTTCGCAGTCAATGACACAGTGACCTTGTACTGGGTCATAACCAGCGAGGCTGGTAACAGCACTACTTTGCCATTGCCGGCCCAAGTGGTGAGCACCGTAGGTAGGACATTGCGTTTCACTGTGCCCTACGGCACGGTAGCAAACGCGGGTAAAGGGCATGCGCACGCTTACTATGAAGTAACTAGCAATGGTACTACGCAGCGGTCGCCCAGCGCCTTTGTGGACATCGATGGTGCACTGGATGAACTGCCGGCACCGCTGCTCAGTGAAGCGCCGGAAGGGCGCCTTGAAGCTGATTCAGCTCGCGCCAGCGTGCTGGTCCCTGCAGACGCAGGGCTGGTTGCCGGTGACCAAGTGCAGGTGCAATGGAAAGGCATGGCCGCCGACGGCACGCCACTGGTCAAGCTCTCCCCATGGCGGACGGTTACAGCCAAAGGTGCAGGAAAAGGCGTGGTGTTTCGTTTCAAAGCGACTGACTGCGTGGCGCCATTGGACGGTGGGGAGGTGACTTTTTCCTATACGGTTAAACGTAAATCCGGAGTGGTTGAAAAGTCGGCTACCTCGACGGTTGAGATCGGCAACCGCGCAAAAACCCTCCCTGCACCGACGTTGGACCCAGCTGAGACCGACCACGTAGTGGATCCCTCACTGGCCGACTTCAAGCTTGGGGCCGACGTTGTAATTCCTCCGAATAGCAACATCTCCACCGCTTACAAACTCACAATGGTATGGACAACTTCAGAAGGAGGCTATTACGAAGACAGCCAGCAGGTCGCCGCAGGCAGTGCCCCAAGCCCGTTCGGCATCGACCCGGCGCAGTTCAAGTCAGCTACCGGAAAGCCAATGGATGTAGTGGTTTACTACGTCATAGAGCGCGACGGCTTTCCCAAACAGGTCTCCGAGGATCTGACGTTCCAGGTCGCAGAGCCGCATATGCTGGCACCACCTTTGGCAGTGAATCAAGGCACCATGGTGTTTGACTGGGTCTGTGTGGATCTTAAAGGCTGGTTCGCTCCGGAAAGAATTAACCACGCCCATCAGTGGCCGAGCGACGAGACCAGAGCTCAATCACGCAAGGCCACTGGTGGCAGCCCACCCTACAAATACAGCTCAGACAACCCCACAGTAGCGCAAGTTGATTCTGAGGGCAGAGTAAAGGTCTTGCGGTCCGGTACGGCCAGAATCTCCATCACCGATGGCAGCAACCAAACCGTTTCTTATCCGGTCAGGGCTACGAACATATTCCTCATGAGACTGGGCGAGATCTCGGACACCTCACACACGGGGGCGGTTGCGTGGCAGAAAAAGCATGGTTACTCGCCTTGCTTGCCTGCACATGTCCGTGGCTGCCAGGCCGGCTGGGGCAGGCATTTCCTTCTAAGGTTCAAGGGCCTCAGGAACTGTTGGCTGGGATCAGTCCAACGCGGTTACGCAGCGGGCGTGCACTACAACGGTAACGTGTTCTATGCCACCACCCATCAGCGTTACCCCGAAATGGTCGGCGTGGCAGGTATACAAAGCTTGTGACCGCTGCCAAGGTAGCGTTCTTGGCTACTGATTGCCGCCAAAAGCGGGCGCGGGATACGGCCATCCTGTGTAGTTATCGCGCCCCGACTCCTTAGCCAGGTAGAGCTGGGTATCGGCAGCTTTGATCAGCCCTTCAGCCCCCAGGGGCGAAGAGGGCTGCCGGGCTGCGATCCCCGCACTGGCCGTTACGCGGCCATGCGGGCTTGCTTGGTGAGTAATGTTCAAGCTGCGTATTGCCGCCAACACGGCCTTGGCGACCTGCGCCGCGCCGCGGGCATCGGTATCGGGCAGCAGCACTGTGAATTCCTCCCCTCCATAGCGCACCGCGAGGTCGGTGGGCTTTTGCAATGCACCTGCGATCGCCTCGGCGACGCGTCGCAGGCAGTCGTCTCCAGCAGCGTGGCCATACTGGTCATTGAAACGCTTGAAGTAGTCCACATCCAGCATGATCAAGGCCAAAGGCGCCTGTTGCCGACCGGCATGGGCGATTTGAACGGCCAGCTCTGCATCCAGCCGGCGTCGATTGCCCAGGCCTGTGAGGCTGTCGGTGAGTGCCATCTCCCGCACTCGTTGATGGGCCAGGCGCAGTTGCTCATCGATGGTTACCCGCTGGCGTATCTGCCCTAGGACGATCAGGCCGAACCCCGACAAGCACGCTACCATGACCGCCAGCACCAGGCCGGTTTTGACGAGGTCCCGCCACCAGGGGCCGACATAGGAGTCGCGCGATAAGCCTGCTTCTACCACCAGGGGGTAGCTGGCCAATGCGCGGTACCCATACAGCCGGGTAGTGCCGTCTACTACTGCCTTGACTTCGGCGACGCCTTCGCTGGAATGCGGCAGGTAGCGCTTGAAAATCTCGCTCTGGGTGAGGCTGGTTCCGATCACATCCTGACTGAATGGCCGGCGCACCAGGATAGTGCCGTCGCGCAGGGCCAGTACCAGCGCACCGCGATCATCGATTCGAAAGTCGCCATAGTAGTCAACGAAGTAGCTGACCCGAATCGTACCCAGCAGCACGCCAGCGAAGGAGCCGTCCGGGTTGTTCAGCCGCCTGGATACCGGGATGATCAGCTCGTGGGTCGACCGGCTGCTGACCACCGCACCTATGCGCACGCGCCGGTCACTGTGGGTACGGTGGTATTCGAAATAGTCGCGGTCGGCGTTGTTGGCACCTTCGGGTACCCCGTCCTTGTCAGTCACAAGCCAGCGGCCGTCGGCGTCGTACAGGAAAAGCCCGTGCAAGTGCGGAATGATCTGCGCTTGCTGCTTCATCAGGTTATGGATGCGGGTGCGGTCAAGACTGCCTAACCCATCGCCTTCAATGCGCTCTCGCAGAGCGTCAGTCAGCACATCGACTTGGCGGATAGCATCCTCGGCATGCTGAGCGGTCGCCCGGGCAAGGTTGATGACCGAGTCTTGAGCGCTGGCATAAGCCTGCTGGTAATCACGCCATGCGCGCCAGCCTTCGACGCTTAGAAAGGTCGCCAAGACGAGCAGCATGAAGATCAACGAAAGGCGCACGATGCGGGTGCCGCTGCTGTGCGGCACCGTGTTCATGGCGAAAAGCGAGGCTGAGGGCCCGTTGCGTCCTGGCATGTGGGTCTCGAAACAATACGGCCGGGGCCCCTACGAGAAAAAGGGGCCTGTAGCGGGGCAGTGGCCCCAAGGGCGGTGATTGTAACGGGCTATTACATAGTTTTACCACGGGAGCTTGCGCCCTGGACGCTCGGGCAGGGGATCATTCGTTGCGTTTGACCACCAGCCGCCATCGAATAGACAGCGGAGAAAGATGAGTGTGATGTGAACGCGGAGGTAGCTGATGGCCCCGGATCACCGTAGCTTCTTGATCGCAGTGTTCGCAGCGGTAGATACCCGACACCGGCGCCTGTTCTCCTGGGTCATAAGGTTCCCAAGCGTCTCCAGCCTGAAAGTTTGCAGTGAAGGGGGGCATGGTGAGGTCTCCCGTTTGAAATCATTCTCCATGTATAGCGCTCATAGGATCCTATTTCCAGACATTTCATCGGGCAGCCTTACGCGGTATGTTGCCCTTGGACTGGCCATACTCAGAAGGGCTAGATGGGGAAGACTCCCTACACTCATTTCAACATCGATACGGAGCTTTGCATGGCCCACTCCCACGCCGGAATCGAGGTGTACAACGCCGGGCAGACTGCGCATCTGCTCGACTATCCAGCCTTGGTCGAAGCAATCGCTCAGGCCGCTGCTGAGCTTGAACGCGGCGAGATCATCAGCCCCGAGCGGTTGGTCGTGCCGCTGGGGCAGGGCGGGGTGATGCTGAGCATGCCGGCGACCGCTTCCGACCTGGCCATTCACAAGCTGGTAAACGTTCAGCCTCATAACGGCGCGTTGGGGTTGCCCACGATTCATGGTGCGGTCAGCCTATGCGACGCCAGAACCGGGGCGATCCGGGCCGTGCTCGATGGCCCTGAAGTGACGGGCCGGCGCACGGCCGCTGTGAGCATGCTGGCCATCGGCACGCTGCTACCTTGCACACCCTGCTCAGTGGTGCTCTACGGGACCGGGGTGCAGGCCCGGCATCACGTTCAGGCCCTTGCCGCGTTGTACCCCAAGGCGCAGGTGTGGGTGCGCAGCCGCAGCCAACAGAGCGCCGAGGCTTTCTGCCGGGCCTGTGCCCCCTGGCACTCGAACCTTGCGCCATGCCCAAATGAGCTGCCCGAAGCAGCCGATGTGGTGATCCTGCTCACGACCAGCCTCGAACCTGTCTACGACCTTCCCGGGCAGGCGGGGCGATTGGTCATCGGTGTAGGGGCGTTCAAGCCTGAAATGGCCGAAATCGGCCCCCAGACCCTGGCCAGCAGCCAGCTGTTTGCCGATGAGCCTGACGGCGCCCGGCATGAGGCCGGCGACTTGCTGCGCGCCCGTGTGGACTGGGCGCAGGTAAACTCGCTGGCCTCGGCGCTGCGCGGTCAGGTCGACCTCACCCTGCCCGTCGTTTTCAAAAGCGTGGGCACAGGCGCTTGGGACTTGGCAGCAGGGAGGGTAGCTTGGGGCTCGATGGGTCTCTAGGGGTGCTAGTATTTAGCCACTAACGGCACTATGATCCGTCCGTGTATCGTGCCTGTTGCAATCGTGCAGGCGCGCCCCGGTTCAGGCCGATGAGCATGGATAGCCGACGTAAGAAGGAACGCCCAGCCACCGCTGGGCCCCGCCGCTCCTGAGTCGGCTCTAAAACGAGCTTTCGAGACGCTATCCATGCCTGGCAAACATCGCGTTTGGGCCACTGTGTGCCTTGTTGTCGCGTTGAGCAGTACCGCGCTTTATCTGATTTCGCCCTTTCATTCTTCCAAGCGCCGCCCGCACTTGCCACCGCCATTGCCGGCGGTGGAGCAGATGTCGAACACCATCACGCGGGTGATCCCTCGCGGCAAGAGTGCCCAGACGGTGGCGCTTCTGATGCCCCCTGAACAGCTGATCAGCGCCCATGATTTGCAGAAGCTCAGCCTCGATGCCTCCGCTGAACTGGTGCAGATCAGCGTGCCGCAGGGCACCTGTGAAGAGCAGGCCAGTTCGGTAGCCAAGGCCCTGCAGGAGTTGCCCAACGCGCCTGCGTTGCTGGCGGGCATTGGCTCAGGTGGCGGCTTGGCTGCGCAGTGGGTAGGTGCCCACCACCACAGCGGCGCCCGTGCGGTCGTGATGGATGGCCTGATGGGCCCGTGCATGCCCGCTGGCGCCCATGCAGGCAAACGGCTGCTGCTGGGCTCCGGGGTTGAAGCGCAACCAGGGCAACGCTTGGTGCAGTACCTGCGCAGCTCGGTGCTGAGCCTTGCCAGTGACGACGCCAATGAGCCAATGAAGGTGGTCGAGATGCCCACCCCGCAGCCTTCGGACACCGTCACGATTTTCTATTCAGGGGATGGTGGCTGGCGTGATATCGACAAGCAGGTCGGCGAGACCATGGCAAGCCTGGGCAACCCGGTACTGGGCGTGGATACGCTGAAGTACTACTGGAGTTTCAAAAGCCCGGAGCAGAGCGCTGAGGACCTCGCCCGATTGATGGCCGAGTACCGGCAGAAGTGGGGCGTGCAGCATTTCGTGCTGGCCGGGTATTCCTTTGGCGCCGATATCCTTCCGGCGATCTACAACCGGCTGCCAGCGGCCGACCAGCAGTCAGTAGACAGTATGATCCTGCTTGCCTTTGCCCGTACGGCCAACTTCGAGATTCGCATCGAAGGCTGGCTGGGCACCGGCGAAGGCAATTACCAAACCGGCCCGGAGCTTGCGAAAGTGCCGGCAGAGAAGGTGTATTGCGTGTATGGCCTCAACGAAGCCAAAGACAGCGGATGCCTTGGCCAGCCTTCGGTGGGTGAGGTAGTGCCGCTTGAGGGCGGGCACCATTTCGACAGCGACTACGTAGCACTGGCCCGGCGCCTGGGCGAAGCGATCGCGCATCGGCGTGGATGCGGCCGCCGCCAGCTGATCTGAGGGCGGTTTCATCCAGCGTTCTGTAACGCTGGGCTATGCTGCAAAGGGCCGTGCGATCCCCGCGCGCCCTCTATGCCAAAACCGGATGTTCGATGAAAATTTCCAAGGCTTTGCCGTTCATGCTCGCCGCACTGTTGGCCTCGGCCGCTCCGGCCTTCGCCGCTCTGCCCGAGGGCGCCAGTGCACCTGACTTCTCACTCGACGGCGCACTGGCGGGCAAGCCGGTCGCGTTTTCCTTGGCCAAGGCCCTGCAACAGGGGCCGGTGGTGCTGTATTTCTTTCCGGCCGCGTTCACCGCCGGCTGCACCCTGGAAGCCCATGCATTCGCCGAAGCTACCGACCAGTTCAAGCAGCTCGGTGCCACCGTGATCGGTGTCACCGCCGGCAACCTCGAACGGGTGGCCGACTTCTCCAAACTTGAATGCCGCGACAAATTCACCGTAGCCGCCGACCCCGGTGCCAAGGTGGCGGAGCAATACCAGACACTGATCAAAACGCCCGACGGCAAGACGCTGTCCGATCGCACCTCCTACGTGATCGCACCCGACGGCAAGGTATTGCTCAGCTACACCGACCGTAACCCCGAAGCGCATATTCAAAAGGCGATGGAGGCGGTCAAGCAATGGCACGCCAGCCATTCCTGATGGGGCTCAGAGCATGCTGAGCGCGGTATTCGCCGCCTTCCTGGGTGGGTTGATCCTCAATGCCATGCCCTGCGTGTTCCCCATCATTTCCCTTAAGGCCCTGGGCCTAGTGCGGCACGTGCACCATCGCCGCCAGGCTCGTGTGGAGGGCCTGGCGTTTCTGGCAGGGGTAGTGCTGACCATGCTGGCGCTGGGGGGAATGCTGCTGGCGATCCGCGCAGCGGGTGTGGCGGCCGGATGGGGTTTCCAGCTTCAGTCACCGTTGGTGGTCGCCTTGCTCGCCTTGGTAATGCTGGCTGCTGCGTTGAACCTGTTCGGGGTTTTCGAGGTTGGCCTTGCAGCCCAGCGCCTGGGTGGCGCTGCACCTGACCGGGCCGGGCCACTAGGGGCTGCCCTGACCGGCGCACTGGCGATCGTAGTTGCCACGCCATGCAGCGCGCCGTTCATGGCTGGTGCCCTGGGTTACGCGCTGGTGCAACCGGCTGCGCAGGCCATGGTGGTGTTCGGTGCATTGGCGCTGGGGTTTGCCGCGCCCTTCACGCTGCTTGCCTGGGCCCCGGGGCTTGCGCGTGTGCTGCCGCGACCAGGGCCGTGGATGGCCACGTTCAAGCAGGTGCTGGCCTTCCCTATGCTGGGTGCGGCGGCTTGGCTGGCGTGGGTATTGGCCTTGCAGGCTGGCGACGGTGCATTGGGAAGCCTGCTGGGGGCTGCAGTCGCAGTGGGCTTTGCTGCCTGGTTGCACGGCCGCGCTCAGCGCCGGCAACTGCTGGGGATGCGCCATTGGTCGCTTTCGGCCATGGCCGGGTTGGTCGTGCTTGCCCTGGCGCTACCGTTGGGCAGCCTACCGCGCACAACCGCCACCCCGGCTACCACTGAAGTCGCCCGTGGCACCTGGAGCCCGCAGGCCGTTGCGGCTGAGCGTGGCAAGGGTCATCCGATCTTCGTGAATTTCACCGCGGCCTGGTGCGTAACCTGCCAGGTCAACGAGCGCGTGGCGCTTTCACAGGATGCGGTCAAGCAGGCCATGGCGCGCACCGGTACGCATTACCTGATCGCCGACTCCACCCAGTTCAACGCAGATGTCGACGACGCGATCAACCAGTTCGGGCAGGGCGGCCTGCCGTTGTACGTACTGTACCCGGCCGACGGCGGGGAGCCGCAAGTGCTGCCTCAGGTGCTGACCGTCACTACCGTGGTCGCAGCGCTGGAAAGGGCTGCGGCCAGCCACTGATACCTTAGTGCAGGATCGGCCGCGCCCGCTGAGCGGCCTGGCGCTCCAGTTGGTCGAGTCGGTAATCGCGCTGCTTCTCAGCCTCCTGCATGGCCTTGCGGCCGTGTTGGTTGAGCAGGTAGGCGTGGATCTGCTGTACCTCGAGCGTGCGATAGATCGGGGCAACGTCGAGCCGCTCGAACCAGCCGGCGGTGCGTTGCGCCCGAGTGCCCACAAGCACCTGCGGGCCCAACGCACCGAGGATGTGCCAGCCTTGGGCCTGGAACCAATCGACGCAGGGCAGGGCACAAGCTGCTTCGACGTGCGGGTAGCGCGCCGTGGCTGCGTTCAGCAACGCCCGGCCAATGCCTTGGTCGCGATGGCTTGGCCGCACGGCTAGGTAGAGTAGGGCACACGCCTCGGGGGCATCCTGTGCCGGCAGATACAATGCAAAGCCCAGCACCTGCTCGGGGTCGGTGTCATCCAGTGCCAGCAACAGCTCTACCCTGAGGGCCTCACCACCCATGGCCTGCAGATAGCGATGCACTTCCAGGCCCAGGCCGTACTGATAAAGCGGGTATAGCGGGTTACTAGGCTGCAGGGCCGAGGGGCTGAGCAATGTGAGGTGGTCAATCGCCAGCTGCTGTACCTGGCTGGCGAGAGGTTCGGGAGGCGGGCTGGCCCAATGGCTGAGGCTGAACATGGCGGCTCGTCGTGAAACTGAGGCGCGCATCATACCGCACTCGGTGCCAGGCGCATGCCGGCCCGCGTTCTAGGTGCTAGGCTTGTGCGCTTTTGCCAGCGGAGCATTTGGATGAGCGATACGGTTTTGCTGTTTTCCTACGGCACCCTACAAGACGAAGCGGTGCAACTGGCCAACTTTGGGCGGCGGCTGGCTGGGCAGCCTGATGCATTGGTCGGCTATCGCCAGGGCTGGGTAGAAATCACCGACCCCCTGGTATTGCAGCAGAGCGGCCAGACCCACCATCCCATTGTCAGCTACAGCGGCGTGGCAACCGACCAGGTACCTGGCACGGTGTTCGAAATCACCGCCCAGGAGCTGGCCGCAGCCGATGGTTATGAAGTGGCGGATTACCAGCGGGTTAGCGCCGCACTGGCGTCGGGCGCGCAGGCCTGGGTGTATGTCAGGGCGCAGTAAAATCTGGCGCCACCAGCACTTGCTGGCCCGAAGGGCGAGCCTTTAACCGCTGCAAATAAGCCCCTAGCGGCTCATGCCTTGCCAGCCAGCCCGCACCGGGAGTGCGCTCAAGATAGTCGAGCATCGGCGCGAGGAGGGCGTCTGCCAACGTGAACGCCTCGCCGCACAGAAATGGCTTTTCACCCAGTTGGTGAGCGACCGCCGCCAGGGTGAACTCCACCTCGGCCTGGGCCTGAGCCAACTCTTCCGGGGTAATGGCCGAACCTCCCTTGGGGCCAGCGATCCGTAGCAGGTAACGCCGTATCACTCGCGCATCCACGGTGCTTGAGACGGCGCTTGCCCATTGGGCAACCTCCAACGCGGCCCGCGCATCAACGGGCGTGAGCGAAGTTTCCGGGAACGCCTGATCCAGGTAGCGGCAGATGACTGCCGTTTCGAACACCACCTGCTCGCCGTGCAGAAGCACCGGCACTTGCCCGAGGGGCTGCAGCCTCAGATGTTCAGGGCTGCGCAGGGCGACGGGCGTGCCGCCCAGGTGCATGCCGAAGCTGGCCTGCAAGCCTTTCTCCAGGCAGTAAAGGCGTACGCTGCGCACCAGGGAACTGTAACCGGGGCCAAGAATGTGCAAAGTCATCGCGAACTCGCTGTTGAGGATGAAGGCTGGCATGCTCTCGTACCTGACCATCTGTTCAAGAACATATTCTGGAGCCTTCCATGGCCTGGCCCGAAGATCAGAAGCTGCAAACTCGCCGCCGCATCCTTGATAGCGCCGCACGGTTGTTTGCCTTGCAAGGTTTTGATGCCGTCAACATCGACATGCTGATGGCTGATGCCGGTTTGACTCGAGGGGCTTTTTATCACCATTTTCGCACCAAGGCCGAGTTGCTCGACGAAGCCATTGCCCACGCTGCACAGTGCGGAGGCACCCGGCTCGACGCACTCAGCGATGCGGGCCTCGGCGCCCTGGTGCAGGCGTATTTGCGTCCCGAGCACGTCAGTGGCCAAACCCTGCGTTGCCCGCTGGCCTTCATGGCGACTGATATGGCCCATCAGGACCGTGCTGTCAGAAACAGCTACACCCGCAGTTTCAGCCAGTTCGTCGAGCGTATTGAGGCTGCTTCGGCCACCGGCAATCGCGCCCAGGCGCTGCAGATGGCGGTGATGCTGATTGGCGGTGTGGCATTGGCGCGGTCGCTGGAAGACGACGGCTTGGTGGAGGAGCTGCTGGCAGCCTGCAGGGCCGGGGGGCTAGCTTTGATAAGCGAGGAGGGTGGCGACTGACTTCGGCCGGGGGAGATGAATTCAGGTTGCCCTGCGCACCGTTGCGGTGGCGCTGGAGCAACCTGAAGCGCAGTCAGTCGCGAACGTTCATGAACTCTCGCGCCCAGCTCACGTACTCGTCAGGCATGGTGTACGTATGGGTCAGCTCGCTGGCAGTGAGGTCCTGAGTGCTACGGGTGACGTTGCGCTGGGCACGCAGGCTGTCGTAAGTGGCCTTGATCGAGGCGAAATACGCACCGTGGCCAGCCACGATAATACGCACACCCAGGCTGGCCAGGCGCTCTTGATCGGTGAGGTTCTGGTTACCGTAAGTCACCAGCATCAACGGCACGCTGATGTGCTGCGAAATTGCTTCAAGATGGTCGAAATCACGCACGCCTACCACGCAGATGCCATCAGCACCGGCGTCCTGGTAAGCCCTGGCACGCAGCGCAACTTCCTGGTCGGAGATAACACCGGCATTGGTGCGCGCAATGATAGAAAGAGCCTTGTCATCACGTGCTTCGAGCGCAGCGCGGACCTTGCCGACGCCTTCCTCGATGCTGATCAGGTCGGTGGACTTACGGCCAAACTGGGCCGGCAGCAATGTGTCTTCGATGGTCAGCGCGGCCACACCGGCACGCTCCAGCTCCTGCACAGTGCGCATCACGTTCAGGGCATTGCCGTAACCATGGTCGGCATCGGCAATGAACGGCAGCTGCGCCACACGGCCGATGCGAGTTGCCTGCTCAGTGAATTCGCTCAAGGTAATCAAGGCGAAGTCGGGCGCGGCGAGTACCTGCAGCGAGGCGACCGAGCCTCCCAGAATGCCTACTTCAAACCCGAGGTCGCCGGCGATGCGTGCTGACATCGGATCGAAGACCGAAGCTGTCTGGTAGCAGGCATCTGACTGGAGAAGGTGGCGAAACGAGTTACGCAAATCGTGATGGGAGAGTCTGGACATCGTTGTTCCTCACCACGGCCATTGCAGGAGCCGCGGTCTTTGGCGTTTTTAAGGAAGGCGCATTTTAGCGTGAGCAGTGGCTGACTGCCATGGGTGTTACAGGATATGTCGTGTAATGTGTATTATGTTAAATTGCGTGTCGTAGGTAATAGATGCCATTGTCACCTGCCCCCGTAAACCATAATTTGCCTGCTAAAGCTGTGACCCCCACTGATTAATCTTGTAGATGCGAGTCAAACTGTCCAGGCCCGGTTTACGGCGGTAGCTGGCGACTGCATCACCCACGAGAATCACGATAGTGCTCAGCGGCGTACAACCACACCTGCGCTTCCTGCTCAACCTTCAATGCCCTGTCCTCCTCGCTTCCAATCGGCGCGCAATATTCGACCAAAGCGTGCTTGCGCGCCAGGGGTCGGGCTGCAGTTCAACCATCTAGGGATTTTCGAACATGCATATTCAACTTGATCTGAATTGTAACGACCGAGACGCACTGCTACGGCACTGCCAAGAGTTTGTTCCCGAAAGCGGCGATGCCCGTGAAGACGCCCGCCTGGCTGAGGCTTTGGAGGCGCTGATCGCTGCTTTGCAAGACGCTATTTGAAGTGCAGAAGAGACGTAGTCGAAAGCTGCCTCAATAGACCAGTTGAGGCGCCTGAGGTGCGAAGGAGTACATGTGTACTCTTGGGTTTAATCACCCATCGCGAGACACTACCAAGATGATGGCCTCACTGAAAATTGGGCGTATCAAGAGCCGCGCCGCGATCCCTTCACCTCCCGCAACACAGCCCTGACATAGCCATGTAAGCAGATGGCTCTGTTGGGGATCCGTTTAAGTAATCTCGCCCAGCGCTCCCGTCGTCTGTTCCGCTTGGCCCGCCTCGTAAAATCCGTAAGAATGTCATCTGGCCATTACTAACTGTACGGAATACTCATATGCCACGGAAGCGCAAAGGGAGCGGCGGCGGGCCGATCGCTCTGTACGCCTTGTTATTCGTTGTTGCCCTTTTGGCGCAGGTTCCAAAGCAAGCGTGGATCGCCCTTGGAGTTATCTTGGGCATAGGTGCGTTGGTATGGGCCGTCAGACGCGCCACCCAGGCAAAGCTCTACGCGCCTGAGGATGACATTGTTGCGGAGATCGCCGCTGAATCTCGACAGGCAACCTCCCCCAGTCTCAACGTCCAGTTCGGCACCGGTACCCGCGAGCGAGATTTCCATACTGTCCAAGTCGGTTCGTCCAGCGATAGTCAGAGCTACGCCATTCCAAAGCCAAGTGCAAAGCCCATGGGGGTTCGCTGGCTTGCAGAAGGTGAGTCCATCACCGTGGCCGGATTGGCTATCCCGGGTGGAATGCTCTACATCTCCGAGCGGGCAACCCAGTTCGGTCAGACTGAACCGTCCCTGATTGATGCCACGCTTCGAATCGCACGCTCACCCATGAGCCTTACCGAGCGGCAGATGCCCTATTGGCCAAGTTACCGAAGCATCACGCCTGAGGCGCGGCGAGCGTACCTGCAATGGTTGGCGGGAGGTCGCCGCCAGCCTGCGGATGCGGGATACGTGTTCCTGTTTTTTTACGGGCTTGAACGCCGCGCGCTGATCGATGCACCGAGCGATCCTCAGGCTAAGGCAGAGATCCCTGCCATCAAGGCCGAGGTCGAGCGCTTGCTTGGTCTCTACGGGGAAAACCATTCTTTCCGCGGCTACGCTACCCGCTTTCTCGCCCATATCGACGCG
Organism: Pseudomonas sp. URIL14HWK12:I12; assembly: GCF_003097135.1. Lineage (GTDB taxonomy): Bacteria > Pseudomonadota > Gammaproteobacteria > Pseudomonadales > Pseudomonadaceae > Aquipseudomonas. The sequence continues at coordinate 394,065 of NZ_QEQL01000001.1, read as the reverse complement.
GGTTCTGTTCAACCTCAAAGCTATATGAGTGAACCCACCGCCAGTGCCGCAGATGGGTACGAGCTGTCCATGTCGCTGCGCGTCGCGCTGGGCCAGATGGCCGTGGATAAATACCCTCTCAATCCGAGCTGGGCATTGGCCTGGGCGCTCGCAGAGCCCAACATTTCCAGGCGTACACCTGTGACCCGTTGTCCTGAGCAATTCGCAGCACTCTTCAAAAACGAATTCGCAAAACGTTATCCCAACGGCATTGTGCTGCTTCAGAACAAGACCAAGCTGAAGATTGCCTATCGCCCTGCTTCTTCCGGATTGAACATCCCGGCAGCAGCCGTGGGCGACCTCCCCGATGTCGCCGCAACCTCAGGAACGCGTAACAAGCTGCAGGTTATAGTGGAGGAATGCACCACCGTTCTAGACGCTTACAGTCGATATCTAGGGCGCAACCCAGACGCTAAAGATAGTCTGGAAGCCATCCTGCAGTTGCCAACAGAACTCTGGCCTGCTGAAGCAAAAGCCGAACTCGAACAGTTGGCACAACGCGTCGGCGGCGAAGCTATCTGTATGAGTTTCGCTGAGCTGGCAGGCCGTTTCAAATCCGCCGGCGCGCTTTCCCGCGACAAAGTCGTGGCACTCGCCCGGGCCTTGGAAAGCAAGCGGATCGGATTAGAGCCCGATGTGCTTTCTGGCAGCCGTACGCCCAAGGCAGAAGACACCATCGCCCTGTTCGCAGCGGACTCTGATGAAGGCACTCTTCGGTCGACCGATGCTTACAGCGCTGCAGCAGTGACTTTAGACCTGGCCAGTGCAGTGGCTGCGGCAGACGGTGACACCTCGCTAGAAGAGGTGAGTCTGCTGTCCGGCCACATTGACTCATGGGATCACCTCTGCGTCGCGCATCGAAAACGCTTGAAGGCGCACCTCCAGATTCAACTGAAGCAACCGCCGACATTGGCAAGCCTCAAGAAGAAGCTTGAGCCGCTGACGATCGAGGCCAAGCGGAAAATTGCAAGCTTCCTGGCCCACCTGGCACAAGCGGATGGCGAGGTGACGCCACAGGAAGTTAAGTTCCTTGAGCGCGTATACAAGTCGCTCGCCCTCGATCCGCAGTTCGTCTACAGCGACCTCCACAGTGCAGCTGTTCGTCCCTCCCATGGAGTGGAGGCACTGACTGCGAATGCTGCGCTGGCCACTGCGACACAGACATCAGAAAGCACTGGCTCTGGCTTTGCACTGGACATGGACAAGGTCGCTCGCTTGCAACAAGAAACAGCAGAAGTGTCGGCACTCCTGGCCAGCGTCTTCAATGAAGAATCGCTGACTGAGACGCCTAGCGCCCTGGAGCTCGAGGCGCCCCAACGGCAGGAAGAAAGTAGCGCCGAACAGCTTGCTACCGTACATGGCTTGGACGTCGAGCATTCTGCGTTCCTTCGACTTCTGGTGTCACGGTCTGAGTGGAGCCGTGCCGAGCTGGAAGACGCAGCCAGTGATATGGAACTGATGCTGGATGGCGCCTTGGAGCGGATCAACGACACAGCGTTTGAGCTGTTCGACATGCCCGTGACCGAAGGTGATGATCCCATCGAAATCAACCCCGACATTCTGGATGAGCTAGCCCTATGAGTAAGATACGAGCCAAGGATCGCGACGCGGTCATTCAATCGCTTCGTGCGGGCGTAGTGCCCCGTGTTGGGCAGCATCTCATCCAGGTAGGTCGAGCGGGTGAACTCGATTCGCTGCTCAAAGATGTGGATCGTCTTGCGGATGGCGGCTCGGCTTTTCGCGTCGTCGTTGGCGAGTACGGCGCCGGCAAAACCTTCTTCCTAAACCTGGTGCGCGGCATCGCCATGGAGCGCAAGCTTGTCACCATGCACGCCGATTTGAATCCAGACCGCCGCCTTCACGCTTCAGGTGGCCAAGCGCGCTCGCTTTACTCGGAGCTGGCTAAAAACATGGCCACCCGCACCAAGCCAGAAGGCGGCGCTCTGCAGGGTATCGTTGAGAAGTTCATCTCCCAGGCTAAGACGGAAGCCAAGACCAAAGGTGTCGAGAGTGAGGCGGTCATTCGTGAGTACCTGGCAGAGCTCACCGAGATGGTCAATGGGTATGATTTTGCCGACGTCATTGCCGCCTACTGCCGCGGCTTCGAGGAAGGTAACGAGCAGCTCAAGGCTGACGCCATTCGTTGGCTACGCGGGGAATTCTCCACCAAGACTGACGCCCGCGCTGCGCTGGGCGTGCGGACGATCGTCGATGATGCTTCTGTCTACGACCAGCTGAAATTGCTGTCACGATTCGTACGCCTGGCTGGTTTCGGCGGCTTGATGGTATGCCTGGATGAACTGGTCAACCTGTACAAACTGGCAAACACCCAGGCCCGTAACGCCAATTACGAACAGATTCTGCGCATCCTCAACGATTCGTTGCAAGGTTCCGCTGAAGGCCTGGGTTTTGTATTGGGCGGCACACCAGAGTTTCTGATGGACACTCGTCGGGGGCTCTACAGCTACCCTGCCCTGCAATCCCGCCTCGCTGAAAACAGCTTTGCTAAGTCTGGCCTGGTCGACCTTTCTGGGCCTGTCATTCGACTCAGCAGCCTGACACCTGAAGACTTCTACGTGCTTTTGCAGAAGCTGCGCAACGTATACGCCTACGGTGAGCCTGAGAAGTTTTTGCTGCCGGATGAAGCCATCCCCGCTTTCATGGCGCACTGCAATCAGCGCTTGGGCGAGGCATATTTCCGGACGCCGCGCACGACCATTACGGCTTTCATCAACTTGCTCGCGGTGATCGAGCAAAACCCTACCGCAGATTGGCGAACCTTATTGGGGGCCGTGGAGCTGACCAAGGATGAGGCCGGGCAGCAAGATCTAGAAGTTGAGGCCGACGATGAGCTCGCTAGCTTCAAGCTCTGACTCTTCTTCGTTCGAGCGTTTACACCCGGAGGTTCAGCAATGGATCTGGTCACAGGGGTGGACGTCTCTGCGTGATGCGCAGGAGTGGGCGGTACCGGCATTGGTGGGCGCCGATCGCGATGTGATCATTGCAGCGTCCACTGCCGCAGGTAAAACAGAGGCCGCATTCCTGCCGATCCTGACCAACCTGCTCAACAACAGTGAGCCAGCAGGCGCGGTGCTGTATATCAGCCCGCTCAAGGCGCTGATCAATGACCAGTGGGACAGGCTTAGCCGGTTATGTGAGAGGCTCGAACTGCCCGCCGTTGCTTGGCATGGCGATGTGGCAGCAAGCAAGAAACAACGGTTTTTGAAATCGCCTGAGGGCATCTTGCTGATCACTCCGGAGTCCCTAGAAGCTCTATTCGTAAACAGAGGCTCAAGCTTAGCTGGGGCTTTTCAGAACCTTCGCTACATCGTCGTCGATGAGCTTCATGCCTTCATCGGAAGTGAGCGTGGAAAGCAGCTGCAATCGCTCATGCAACGGGTTGAAATTGTCGTGGGTAGAACGCTGCCTCGTGTAGGGCTTTCGGCGACGCTTGGGGAGATGTCGCTGGCCCGCAAGTTCCTGAGGCCAGTGTGCCCGGATGGCATCACGGTTATTGAGTCAAAGTCCTCTGGCCAAGAGCTCCAGGTACAGGTGCGCGGCTACATTGAGCAGCCCATGCAGCAGCTGGTGGTGGAGCACTCGGGGAATGCGTCAACAGATGAAGGCGCAGAGAAGGAAGACACCTCAGGTACCAAAGTGGCTATCGCAGGTCACCTGTACAAGGTGCTGAGGGGGCATAACAACCTGATCTTCCCCAACAGACGCCAAGAGGTTGAATGGTTTGCCGACCGTCTGCGCTCACTATGCGAAAACGATGGTGTACCGAACGAGTTCTGGCCGCATCACGGTAGCTTATCCAAGGAGCTACGCCAGGATGCCGAGCGGGCGTTGAAAGCGGGAGATCCTCCAGCTTCTGCCGTATGCACTACCACCCTGGAACTGGGTATAGACATCGGTAGTATCAGGACGGTCGCTCAGATCGGCTGTCCACCCTCTGTGGCAAGTCTCAGGCAACGGCTTGGCCGCTCTGGTCGTCGACCCGGTGAGCCTGCGATGCTCAGGGCATACTGCCGGGAGCGCCCTTTAACAGTTAAGTCGGATCTCTCCGATCAATTACGTGAGGGCCTTGTCCAAACGGTCGCTATGATCCGCTTGCTGATCAGTGGATGGTTTGAGCCGCCTCGGTCGGGAGGCCTACACGCCTCGACACTGGTGCAGCAGTGTTTGTCTTCGATTGCTCAGCTCGGCGGTGCCTCGGCGGCGCAATTATGGGGAAATCTCATAGCAAGCGGCAGTTTTGCGAGCGTAACCAAGCCTGATTTCCTGGCTTTGCTCAAGGGTATGGGTGAGAAGGAATTGATCGTCCAAGACAGCTCAGGGCTTCTGCTACCAGGCGAACTCGGGGAGCGGTTGATCAACCACTATGAGTTCTACACCGCCTTCACAAGCGATGAAGAGTTTCGTTTGCTCCGGGATGGGAAGCCACTTGGCTCGCTGCCCGTCAGCAAACCCCTGACCAAGGGACAGCGCATCATCTTCGGTGGAAGGCGTTGGCAGGTTCAGGATGTCGACCTTGAAGCGAAGGTGATAGTGGTCACGCCGGCTCGGGGCGGCGAGCCTCCTCAGTTTGATGGGCTTGGTGCCCAGGTGGATGATCGTGTCAGGCTTGAAATGCGAAACGTGTTGGTGGAAACCACGTCCTGTCCCTTCCTGGACAAACACGCTCAAGCTCTCCTGGACGAGGCTCGGAGTAACTTCCGGGCTCTCGGGTTGGGTGACGCGGCGATAATTGGCTCTGCCAGCGTAAGCCATGTGGCAACCTGGCGAGGGGATTACACCAACGATGCGCTGGCCTTGTTGCTCAGGCATGTGGGCATTCAGTGTGAAAACACCGGGCTATTCCTGGAAGTTGCATTCGGCGCGGAGGACACATTGCGAGCGTTGCGCGTGGTCGGTCAAATGGACATCTCGAACGTAGAGCCGATTTTGGAAAATGTTGAAAACATGATCCGAGAGAAATGGGATTGGGCCCTTCCTCGCCCGCTCCTCATGAAGTCGTTCGCCTCAAGCCATCTTGATCTCCAAGCCGCGGTCACCACAGCTCGACTCCTTACACTGGAGCCGCAGAGAGAGGAATAGCGATAGCACTATTCTCATTCCGACGCCCATTTTTCGAGATCGGCATCGAAATTGGAAAGCTTCTGCAGCAACTCAGCTTCCCACTACTGAATCGCCCCGGGTTTTCTAGACACTCCCCAAGCTCAGAAAATAGAGTTTCTCATACTCTACTGGAGACAGCTGCATAGCACTGCTGTGTCGGCGTTTAGGGTTATAGAACATCTCGATGTAATCGAAAATATCACTTTGGGCTTCTTCACGCGTTGTGTAGATCTTTCGTCGGATTCGCTCCCGCTTCAAAAGCTGGAAAAAGCTCTCGGCTACGGCATTGTCGTGGCAGTTTCCCCGCCGGCTCATGCTGCTGATCACATTGTTAGCCTTCAAGAAGCTTTGCCAATCTGAGCTACTGAACTGACTACCTTGATCTGAGTCAAGCATCACTTGCTGCTGTGGCTTGCGTCGCCACACAGCCATCAACATTGCGTCGATAGCCAGGTCGCTGCACATCCTTGGTTTCATTGACCAACCAATTACTTGGCGTGAGAACAGATCCAGCACTACCGCTAGGTAGAGCCATCCTTCATAGGTGCGGATGTAAGTGATATCTGTCACCCAAACCTTGTTCGGCTCACTGACCTTGAACTGCCGCGCGAGGTGGTTGGGCGAGGCCGCTGTTGGCTTTCCACCGTAAAACCCTGGGCGCCGCCGGTAACCTGTTTGCGAACGCAGCCCCTCCACCTGCATCAAGCGCCCGACTCGATTTCGTCCGCATGCCTCTCCCAGCTCACGCAGGTCATCGTGAATTTTGCGGTAGCCGTATACACCTCCGCTTTCCAGCCAAGCGTGTTTGATCAAGCCAAGCAGACGTTGATCTTCTTTCGCTCGGGCAGATTGAGGCTCGACCAGCCAGGCATAGTAGCCGCTGGGGTGCACCTTGAGGGTTTGGCAAAGGCGCCGCACCGGGTAATCAATCGAGTGCTTCTTGATGAAGGCGTACTTCAGCCGCACTCCTTGGCAAAGTACGCGGCGGCCTTTTTTAAGATATCTCGTTCTTCAGTCACACGCTTGAGTTCGGCGCGAAGCTGACGCAGCTCGACTTGCTGGTCATCGTCTTGCTGACGCAGCTCTTGAGGTTTGCTGTAGAGCTTTATCCAGGCATAGAGGCTGTGAACGGACATGCCCAGGCGCTGGGCAACGTCGGCGACAGGTTTGCGTTTGTCGGTCACTTGCTTGACCGCTTCGATTTTGAATTCTTCGGGGTAACGCTGACGACTCATGGCACCTCCTATTTGGGCCTCATTATGAGGCTTGAAGGTGTCTATGAAACCCGGGGCGATTCACCGGTCGTGACGTAGCGCTTATGACGAAGTTGCACAAGCACGACCATGGTCAGCGCTGTCCTATAAAAAAAAGCGCCTGCTCGATAAAGCAATCAGGTCTTGTTCACAACCGCCACCGTGTAGCCTCGGTCTCATTGTCATAAAACAACAAGGATCGACACATGCGACTGGGTTGGTATTCCGATCTAACGTCCACCGAGAAACGTACCTACTGGGCGTGTTTCGGTGGTTTCACTCTCGACTCCATGGACGCGACGATTTTCGCGTTGATGATGCCGGTATTGATGACACTGCTCAGCCTGAGCAAGTCGGACGCTGGTCTGTTGGGATCCGTTTCACTTATTGGCAGCGCTTTGGGCGGATGGGGCGCGGGCATGTTGGCCGACCGCTACGGTCGGATCAAAGTGATGCAAGCCACGGTGCTTTGGGTAGCAGTGTTCACGTGCATGGGCGCTTTCTGTACAGGCTTCTGGAGTTTTTTGCCGGTCCGTTTCTTACAAGGTATTGGATACGGCGGTGAAGCAGTCGTCGGAGCGGTGTTAATCAGCGAGGCGATAAAACCCGCTTTGCGTGGGCGCGTCGCCGCCTCGGTGCAGAGTGGATATGCCGTCGGCTATGCGATCTCTCTGGCCACCATGCCGGTATTATTCAATTTCTTGCCGGACAACATTGCCTGGCGCGCTTTCTTTGCCATTGGCCTGCTTCCCGCCCTGCTGATCTGGTTCATCCGTCGGCTGGTACCCGAGTCCGCCGCCTTCAATCAAAGTCGCAAAAACAGCAAAGATATAGATGTCAAAGCCATCTTTGCTGCTGAACATCGGCGAGTCACGATCATCAGCACTATGCTTGCCAGCGGCATTTTTGGTGGTGCTTACATCATGATCACCTGGCTACCGACGTATATGCGCACGGTGTTAAACCTGCCGATCGCTTCGACATCGGGCTATTTGGCCGTGAACATCATCGGCTCACTGATCGGCCCCTTCGTTTACGGCCTGCTCAGTGATCGCATTGGCCGGGGTCGCGCGTTCATACTGTTTTTAGTGTGTCAGGCGCTGGTGGTATCCGTGTACATGTTCGCTGATATCCCCATGAGTATCATCCTGGCGCTGGGACTACTCCTGGGCGCGTTTCAAGGGGGATTGGCTTCCGGTCTACCGTTGGCGTTCTCTGAGCTTTATCCCACTCGCCTGCGCGCCAACGGTGCCGGATTCTGCACCAGCTTCGGTCGTGGCTTCGGGTCCATCATGCCGGCTGCGGTCGGTTTTGGATCTGTGCACATGAGCTTGCCGGTGGCCATGGGCTCGTTCGCGATCGGCTCGTACCTGATCGGCCTTTTGGCCGCGCTGTGCCTGCCAGATGCCACAGGAGCAGACTTGACGGCTGTGGATGCCGCAGCGCCAGATTCGCCCCATAACAGCAGCGGCATAAGCGAAAGGTATAGCAGTACAAGCTGAACGCATTATCCCAGGGTGGCCGGTCGTGCCACCCTTTCTCTCGACAACAAAAATAACTGTCGAGAGAGCCATGAAACTACTCGCAAAGCTCTACATACAAGTCCTCATCGCAATGGCGTTAGCCATTGCACTCGGTCTGCTGGCTCCCGAAATCGCAATGAAGATGAAGCCTTTTGGGACAGCCTTCATCGCGCTTCTGAAAATGCTTCTCGGCCCTATCATCTTTTTTACCGTCGTGCACGGCATCGCCCACATTGGCGATTTTCGCCGGCTGGGAAGGATTGGCATCAAGACGCTGGTCTACTTTGAAGTGGTCAGTAGTCTTGCGATGGTGGTAGGTTTTACCGTGGTATCGCTGGTCCGGCCTGGTGACGGATTGCATGCGCATATGGGGAATAGCCTCGCCGCAGGCCAAGCCGCCACGGTCAATGCCGCCATGTCCAACGGCGGCTTCAGCCTGGAGCACTTTCTCCTCTCCATAATTCCCAAGACGTTGGCTTCTGCTTTCGTGGAGGGCGACATTTTGCCGGTGCTGTTCGTATCGGTGCTGGTTGGAGTCGCGCTCGCACGGTGTGCCAAGCCGGACTGGGTCGGAATGCGTCTGCTGAATGAAGGTCAGACCGTCACGTTCAAGTTGTTGGCCTACATCATGCGGCTCTCCCCTCTTGGCGCTTTCGGGGCCATGACGGCTGCTGTAGGCAGCTTCGGCTCTGAAACGCTGCTGTATTTGCTCCGTTACATCCTCACGTACTACGCCAGCGTCATGATTTTCATCTTCTTGATTCTGGGCAGTGTGGCGGCTATGGCCGGCTTTTCGATCCTCCAGATACTTCGAGTCATAAAAGAGGAAGCTGTCATCGCCATGGGCACTGCTTCTAGTGAAGCAGCGTTCCCCAAGCTGGTCACCAAGCTGACCCAGGCAGGTTGCGATGAGGCGGTTGTCGGCTTCGTTCTGCCGGCCGGCTACAGCTTTAACATTGATGGCGCGTGCCTTTACATGGCTTGTGGCTTGGGATTTCTGGCTCAGGCAACCGATACCGCGTTGACGTGGGAGCAGCAACTGAGCTTGCTCGCGGTGATGTTGCTGACCTCCAAAGGCGGCGCCGGCGCAGCAGGTGGTGCTGTCATCAAGCTGGCAGCGACCCTGGAGTCGGTGCGGATTTTACCGCTTGGCTCGCTCGGCCTGCTCTTCGGCATTGATCGCGTCTTGGCCATTGCCACATCGACCACCAATGTCATCGGCAATAGCGTCGCTGTGTTCGTGATCTGCCGATGGGAAAAGCTCTTCGACCAACAGCGCTTCAACGCCTGCCTGGCCACCGATCATCCCTTATCTGAAGTTGCCCCCCGGCCCCTTGAGGAAACGCCAAAATGACAACGAGCAATTCACTACAACGCGTAGCCGTAATTGGCTTTGGCGAGGCCGGTGGGATCATCGGCCAGGACCTAGCTGCGACGGGCGTATCGGTGCAGATTTATGACCGTCTATTCAACGAAGAGGCCCGACGTGATGCTTTCAAAACCAAGGCGCAGAGAGCGAATGTCGAAGCCTGTGAATCAGCTGTCGAAGCTGTTCAGAATGTTCAACTGGTGATTTCGGCAGTGACGGCCGGATCCGCTTTATCGGTTGCCACCGAGCTCGCAAAGGCGCTACAGCCAGGCCAGCTGTTCATGGACATTAACTCCGTTGCCCCTGCCACCAAGCAAGCCGCTCAAGCTGCACTGAGAGCTTGCGGCGCCCATTACATAGATGCGGCCGTGATGGCTCCAGTCCCGCCACAGCGGCTGCAAACGCCTATTTTGCTGGGTGGTACAGAGGCTGCCGCGCTGGCCCGGTGGCTTGAGCCTCTGGGTTTTAATGTTCGGGTCGTCGCCGATAGCATCGGGGTGGCATCGGCGATCAAGATGTGCCGCAGCATCATGATCAAGGGCCTTGAGGCACTGACCACTGAGTGCCTTTCAACGGCGCGGCAATACAATGCCGAAGAAATGGTGCTGGCATCACTGCACAAGAGCTTCCCTGGCATGGGGTGGAATGCGGCACAACCGCACTATCTGATTAGCCGCGTTGCAGAACATGGGCGCAGGCGCGCCGAAGAAATGGAAGAAGTCGCCAAGACGGCCGCAGATGTCGGGGTAACACCCACAATGAGCCAGGCAATCGTCGCTACGCAGCGAGGATTGGTCGACGCGATGGCGGACCGGGAAATCGGTTATCAAGACCCTTTCAACTGGCAGTTCCTGGTGGACTCGCTGTACCCACATGCGGGGCGCTAGAAGTTATCCAATAAATAAAAGGGATCTCTGTTTAAACAGTTCACAGACGAAGCCTGGCCGCGTTTAATTTAAGCTTTGGCTTGAAACGCAAGCCCGGGCCGGCCTCGCTGATTCAGGCCTCAATAATAAAAAGGTAAATCCATGAACAGCTCTGCCGTGGACATCAAACAATGGATCGATGGACGCTCTGTTACACCCTATCAGTGGCTGATTCTGCTGCTGTGCTTCCTTATTGTTACATTTGACGGGCTAGATGCCGCGATCATGGGTTTCATCGCGCCAGCGGTCATCCAGGACTGGAATATTTCCCGGGCCGCCTTCGGGCCGATCATGGCAGCGGCAATGGTTGGGCTGGCGGTAGGTGCACTTGTATCGGGCCCTTATTCAGACCGTTTCGGGCGTCGACGTGTACTGCTCTTGTCCGTGGCTGCCTTTGGTATTTTCAGTGCGCTTAGTGCAGCCGCCAGTTCGCCGATGGGGTTGGCAACATTACGTTTTCTGACCGGACTAGGTTTGGGCGCGGCAATGCCGAACAGTACGACGCTTTTGTCGGAGTACATCCCCCAGCGCTTGCGAGGTTTGCTTATTACATTGATGTTCATGGGCTTCGGCCTGGGGTCGGCATCAGGGGGGTTCATTTCTGCGTGGATGGTGCCGCAACTGGGTTGGCACGCCGTGTTATTACTGGGGGGAGTTTTGCCACTGTTGCTGCTGCCGGTTCTCTACCTCCTGCTACCTGAATCGGTTGACCTGATGATCAATCGCGGATTTCCACGGCGTCGGGTCATGTCTGTGCTACGACGCATGGGAGGCTGCTTCCCCGACAACGTGATATTTGCCACAACGGCTGCCATCACCCAGAAAGCGGGAAACAAGGTGCAGCGCCTTTTTGAACCCCAATATCGGGGTCGCACCCTGAGCTTGTGGTGCACCTATTTCATGGGGCTGGTGGTCATCTACCTGTTGACTGGCTGGATGCCGACCTTGATCAAAGATGCTGGCGTCAGCCTTGAGCGCGCGGCCATCATCACCGCTATGTTTCAGTTTGGTGGGCTGATCGGCATCGTACTGGTCGGTGCCGCGATGGATCGATTCAACCCAAAAGCGATGATCGCCCTGGCCTATATCAGCGGTGCGCTGTGCATCTTTGCCCTCGGTTTTGTCGAAGTCGGAACCACTGCTTTGGGCGTGCTGGTATTCGCAGCCGGATTCTGTATCAACGGGGCTCAGACCGGGCTCAACGCTTTTGCGCCGGGACAGTACCCAACCGACTTTCGCGCCACTGGCGTGAGCTGGATGCTGGGCATCGGACGTACCGGGGGCATCCTTGCCTCGATGAGCGGCGGCGCTCTGTTGAGTCTGGGGCTACCCATGAATGTGATTTTCGCCGTGCTCGGCATTCCATCGATGCTGGCCGCTATCTCGATCATGGCAGGCCCTAAAGCCAACATGGGGCAGTTGAACGCTCAACTTGGCCATTAACAACTGTCGAGCGCGCAAAACGCGCTCGGTACCAACGTTTAATCATGGAGGCCTGACATGGCTCGAATAATCGGCGGATTAGCCGTCTCACATACGCCGACCATCGGCTTCGCCGTCGATCATGACAAGCAGGAAGAGGCAGCATGGGCGCCCATTTTTGAAAGCTTCAAGCCCATCAAAAACTGGTTGGCTGACAAAAAGCCCGACGTGCTTTTTTACATCTTCAACGATCACGTCACATCATTTTTCTTCGATCACTACTCCGCTTTCGCACTGGGGGTGGACGAGCGCTACGAAGTTGCTGACGAAGGCGGTGGCAAGCGCGACCTTCCGGCAATCGGCGGTCATTCTGCATTGTCGCGACACATCGGCAACAGTCTGATGGCAGACGAATTCGACATGTCATTCTTTCGCGACAAGCCAGTCGACCACGGTCTGTTTTCGCCTATGTCCGCGCTCATGCCTTTCAAAGAAGGTTGGCCTGTAGACGTGGTGCCTCTGCAAGTGGGCGTGCTGCAGTTTCCGATACCGTCAGCAAAGAGGTGTTACAACCTTGGGAAGGCACTGCGGCGCGCCATAGAAAGCTACCCTGACGACTTGGACGTCGCGATAGTGGCAACGGGTGGCGTTTCGCATCAGGTGCACGGTGAACGCTGCGGTTTCAATAACCCTGAATGGGACGAGCAATTTGTCGATCTGTTTGTTAACGATCCCGAGCGTCTCACCGAAATCACACTGGCCGAATACGCCACGTTAGGCGGCATGGAAGGTTCGGAGGTCATTACGTGGCTTATTATGCGCGGCGCCTTGTCGGCCAACGTCCATGTTCTGCATAAAGATTACTATTTGCCGTCAATGACAGGGATTGCGACGCTGCTTCTGGAAAACCGGTCTCGTGACGTCCCGGTTGACGTCCTGCAGCGTCATCGCGCTCACATCAACCATCAATTGGCAGGCGTGGAAAAGCTCGAGGGCACTTACCCGTTCACTCTGGAACGCAGCCACCAGGCTTATCGACTCAATCGGTTCCTTCACAACCTCATCGATCCGTCCTGGCGCGCGCAATTCCTGCGGGATCCTCAGCTATTGTTTGACGAGCATCAATTAACGGAAGAAGAGCAGCAATTGCTTCAAGCTCGAGATTGGCGCGGTTTGATTCAATACGGCGTGATTTTCTTTTTGCTGGAGAAGCTCGGCGCTGTCGTTGGTGTATCAAATCTGCACATTTATTCAGCGATGAAGGGCATGTCCCTGGAGGAGTTCCAGAAAACCCGCAATCAGCAGGTTACTTACTCGGTGGCCGGGCGGCAGCCCGCCATCGCGACCTAACCCCCTTCCAGGACCTCTTGGGTGACTTCACGGATTTTTTTGATGAGCGCTTCGGCGGCGGGAGAATGCAGGCCATTGGTTCGGTATATAAGCCCAATGGAACGGTGAGTGTCCTGCAATTTTAGATCCAGCCGTTGAAGTTCACCCGAAGCAATCTCGTATTCCAACTGGTGTTCTGAAACGATCGCCAGCATGTCCGAGCGCATAAGCAGCCCCCTGATAATCGCCATATCGCCCGTCTCCACGACGGGCTCCGGTGCTTTACGTCCGAGTCCAGCGAAATGGGTTTCCAGCAATAGCCTGGCAGGGGTGTCGGCGCGTGGAAGCACCAATCTCGCGCTGGCAAGATCATCAAGGGTAACGGCACGGCCCAGCCAAGGGTGACCGCGGCCAGCGAGGATAACCATCTCCTCGGTAATCAATTTTTCGCCGAATAAGTCGCTCGCGTAATCCTGCCCTCGCAGCGCTCCAAAGACGAAATCCACATCTCCGGCGCGTAATTCTAATGCCAGCAAGTTGAAGGGACTTTCGTTCGTGGCGATTCGAACCCCGGGATGGTCGACCAGCAGCCGCACGAAAGCCTGCGGTAGAATGCGTGTGCGTCCCAAAGGCAGCGCTCCCACAGTGACCAAGCCTTGCAGCGAGCCCTTGATCATTGCTACATCAGCCCGAATATGGCGCAAATCGTTCAACGCCCGGCGTATCGGATAGAGGATCTCAGTACTCGCTCGTGTGGGTCGAAGGCCTCTCGCGGTTCTTTCGAACAAAGGCTTACCCGCGCCGTTCTCGAGTATTTTCAGTGCAGCGCTGATGGCAGGCTGCGTGAGATTAAACGACCGTGCGACCGTCTGCATGTGCTGTGTTTCGCATAACTTCACAAAAATCTGCAGGCGGCGGGTGTTCAGAAGATACAACGGTTCATGAGGCGCATGGCCGATCATCGTGGGAATTGATTCGAGTTCGACCATGACCCTTCGCGCCCGAGGCAGAATGGCTTTGCCATAGGGGGTGAGCAGCATGCCGCTGGCGTGCCGTTCAAACAGCGGAACGGTGAGGCTTTGTTCGAGATCGCGGATCGCGCGAGTCACCACCGATTGCGCACGGAGCAATCCATCGGATGCCCGCGACACGCTTCCCTCGTCGGCGATGCGAATGAACGCACGGATCTGCATCAAATGTGGAAGCGCTATCTCAGGCATCGCCGCCTCACTGCTTTAAGAATTCCCAATAAAGAAAACGTATGGGTACACCAGCCTTACGCATTAGTCCCTTCTTGGCAAGCCTGTCAGCATCGGTAGAAACCAATAAGGGAGCCTGCCCCGTCATGAACAGCCCATTGCAAAAATCCGCGCTGGTTGTCAGCGCCCACTCCGCAGACTTCGTCTGGCGCGCCGGTGGAGCCATCGCGCTGCACGCTTCACAAGGTTACGCCATGCACATCGTGTGCTTGTCGTTTGGCGAACGAGGCGAATCCGCGAAGCTTTGGCGCAAAGGCGAGATGACGGAGAGCAAGGTCAAGGCCGCACGACGCGAAGAAGCGCAAGCGGCAGCTGACATTCTGGGTGCTAGCGTCGAGTTCTTCGACATCGGCGACTACCCGATGCGAGCCGATACTGACACCCTGTTCCGCCTGGCCGATGTGTTTCGCAAGGTACAGCCGGAGTTTGTCTTGAGTCACTCGCTCAAAGACCCTTACAACTACGATCATCCGCTGGCGATCCATCTGGCCCAGGAAGCGCGGATCATTGCCCAGGCTGAAGGCTACAAGCCCGGCGAGAAAATCGTAGGCGCTCCTCCCGTCTACAGTTTTGAGCCGCACCAGCCAGAGCAATGCGAGTGGAAGCCCGATGTGCTGCTGGATATCACGTCGGTGTGGGGCAAGAAATACGCTGCGATCCAGTGCATGGCCGGCCAGGAGCACCTCTGGGAGTACTACACCCGGGTGGCGTTACAGCGTGGCGTGCAAGCCAAGCGCAACATCGGCATCACGGCTGCCAAAGACATCATCTACGGTGAGGGTTATCAAAGCATCTTCCCCCGTGTCACGGAGAGCCTGGGATGAGCAATCTGGTAGGCAAGACTGGCATAGTCGTGCGTAACATCGAGCGAGGCGACGCGACGCTTATAGATGAGCTCACTCGCTATGGTGTGGCTACGGTTCACGAAGCGCAGGGCCGCAAAGGCCTCCTTGCGTCAGAGATTCGCCCGGTTCAGCACGATATCGCCATGAGCGGATCGGCCGTCACGGTGCTCGTCGCTCCCGGCGATAACTGGATGTTCCATGTGGCCGTTGAGCAATGCACGCCCGGGGACGTGCTGGTCGTGACGCCAAGTTCACCCTGCACCGACGGTTTCTTCGGAGATCTTCTCGCAACCTCGCTTCAGGCTCGCGGTGTTCGTGGTTTGATCATCGATGGAGGTGTTCGAGATACCCGAACATTGCGTGAAATGGGCTTCCACGTCTGGTCTCGATCCGTCCACGCACAGGGAACGATCAAGGAAACGCTGGGGTCGGTGAACATTCCCGTGGTCTGCGCCGGGCAACTGGTCAATCCAGGTGACGTGGTGCTGGCGGATGATGACGGTGTGGTCATCGTACGCCGGGAGCAATTGCAGCGTGTCGTGGAGAGCAGCCGCAAACGAGCCGACCTCGAGGAGCAAAAACGTCTGCGCCTGGCCGCAGGTGAGCTAGGGCTCGATATCTATAACATGCGTGAAAAGCTGGCGGAGAAAGGCCTCAAGTATTTCGACAATGTTGAGCAACTGGAGGATTGATTCATGGCTCAAGCCCGTATCCCCTGCATGCTGATTCGTGGCGGCACCTCCAAGGGCGCTTACTTCCTGGCAGACGATTTGCCGGCTGACGCACAAGTGCGTGACCAGGTGCTGCTGGCTGCCATGGGTTCACCTGACGTCCGGCAGATCGATGGGATTGGCGGTGCTGATTCGTTAACAAGCAAAGTGGCGATCATCCGTCGCTCCCGTCGTCCCGGTGTGGACGTCGACTATTTGTTCGCCCAGGTGGCTGTGGGGGAGGCACGCGTCGATTACGGGCAAAACTGCGGCAACATTCTTTCCGGCGTGGGCCCATTTGCCATCGAGCGCGGGCTGATGGCCATTCAAGGAGAACGGACTGCGGTCAGAATTTTCATGGAAAACACAGGGCAGACGGCAACCGCGATCATTCAAACGCAAGACGATGCTGTGAACTACGACGGCGAGATCAGGATCGATGGCGTTCCGGGGACAGCAGCGCCGGTCGTTGTCGAGTTTGACGATATTGCGGGTTCAAGCTGTGGGGCACTGCTGCCCACCGGTAACCCTGCTGATCGGTTGGGCGGCGTTCAGGTTACTTGCATCGACAATGGCATGCCTGTAGTGCTCATCCGTGCAGCCGATTTGGGCTGTACTGGCTATGAAACCTGTGCAGCCCTGGACGCCAACGCCGATCTGAAACGCCGCATCGAGGTTATTCGGCTGGAGGCTGGCATCCAGATGAACCTGGGTGATGTTACTCTGCGTACAGTCCCTAAAATGGTCCTGATAGCGCCTCCCGTTGCCGGAGGCGCCATCAGTAGCCGCAGCTTCATCCCGCATAAATGTCATGTTTCCATCGGCGTGTTCGGCGCTGTCAGCGTTGCGTCCGCCTGCCTGATCAAGGGCACGGTTGCTGAGGCAATGGCTTGCACGAACGATCAGGACGAGCAGCAGCTGTCGGTCGAACACCCAACGGGCGAATTTAGTGTGCGCTTGCGTCTGGACAACGGCCAGCTCGCTGGTTGCGGACTGGTGAGAACCGCTCGATTGTTGTTTGATGGCCATGTGTACGTGCGCCAATCGGTGTTCAGTACTGCATTTGCGAATGAAACCGTTGAACCAGCGTCGATCTGATCCAACGCTGCGTAACACCCCTGTGGGCAGTCACCCTCCCCCAACACTGATGAATTGCCCAAAAGATTCAGTTTCCTTACCGTAACTCCGCCAACGACGGATTTCCCGGCACCCCTCCCCTGGTCTGCTATCTCCCGAATGGTTTTGGTCTGTTCGACGCTGGCGGAAATGTCTGAGAGCTGACCCAAAGCGGTTACCTCCCAGGTCATGACGCCCAGCTCCCGGCATCGAGGCGCAGCGCGCCTGGGCTGGATGTCACCCGTGCCCAAAACCTGGGCACGGAGTGCTTCATTACTACCCACATCGCAACCCTTGATGCCAGGGCGAAGAAGCTAGGTTGTAAAAATAGTCCTATAAATCATAAGCATAGGTTTTGTGGCCTAGAAATTGCTGCCCCGTGAGCACCGCACCTAGCGGTTTTCGTTTCCCCCATCTTCTGCGGATGGGCGACCCAACCCCAACGATGCGGTTGGCGTCTCCAAGTGAAGCGACTCACATATCCAGCCGACAGCGCCGTCGGTAAATGAAAGCAGGCCCCCTTCCCCGCCTGCATTTCTTCCAGACCTTCCCCATTCCTCGCCGCCCCTCGTGCCGTGCCAGCCTGGCTTCTGGCCTGTTCGGGGCGTGTTGGATGCCAGGTCCGGTTTCAGGAGTCTTCCGAATGGCTATGAATCGTCGAACTTTCCTGCGCACGTCTGCAATTTCCGCAGCGGCATTGTCCACCTTGAGCCTCAAGAGTTTCTCGGCGTTTGCCGCCGACGGCGCGATCAATGTCGCCTCGCTGTACGACAGCTCCGGTGGCCTCGACATCTACGGCAAACCCATCGTCGACGCTTTGACCTTCGCTGTCGAGGAGCTCAACGGTGCCGGCGGCCTGCTCGGCCGCCCGTTGAACCTGATCAAATACGACACCCAGTCGAACATGCAGCTGTACGCACAATACGCCCAGCAGGCAGCACTGAAGGATCGCGCAGCGGTGGTGCACGCCGGTATCACGTCTGCATCGCGGGAAGTGGTGCGTCCAGTGCTGGACCGTTACAAGACGCTCTATTTCTATAACAACCAATACGAAGGCGGTGTGTGTGACCGCAATTTCTTCGGCACCGGTGTCACTCCCGGCCAGACCGTAGAGAAGCTGGTATCCCATGTCACCAAGAAGTGGGGCAAAAAGGTTTACATCGTTGCGGCAGACTACAACTACGGGCAGATCGTCACCGCCTGGGTGAAGAAGTACGTCGAGCAAGCGGGCGGCGAGAGCGTTGGCATCGAGTTCTTCCCTCTGGATGTGACCAACTTCGGCGCGACCATCTCGAAGATCCAGGAAGCCAAGCCGGACTTCGTCTGGTCGGCGCTGGTGGGTGGGGCGCACATGTCGTTCTATCGCCAATGGAAAGCCGCAGGCATGACCGGCAAGCTGCCGATCGCTTCCACCACCTTCGCCGGGGGTAACGAGCATATCGTGCTGTCGCCTGAGGAGTGCAACGGCATCCTGATCTGCCAGAACTATGTGCAGGAACTGGCCACGGCGCAGAACCAGGCGTTCGTAGAGCGCTTCCACAAGCGCTTCGGCGCGGACTATCCGTACATCACCGAGCTGGCCATGGGTGCTTACCAAGGCATGATGCTGTGGGCCGAGGGTGTACGCCAGGCCGGCACCGTAGACCGCATGGCCGTGACCGAGGCGCTGGAAAAAGGCATCAGCCTGGACATGCCCAGCGGCAAGGTCAGCATTGACCCGGCGACCCACCACTGTGTGCTCGATGTGCACATCGCCGAAGTTCGCGATCGCCGCCTGGAGGTGGTCGAAAGCTTCGCCCAGCAGGCGCCTTCCGACACCGCCGCAGTCTGCGACCTGGTGAAGAACCCGCGCGACGCCAAACAATACAGCATCGCGCTGTAAGGAGGCCGACATGGATTGGGCCGCCATTTTTTCCCTGCAAATCGTGGGCGCCATCGCCACGCTGGTGCTGTTGAGCATTGGCCTGTCGGTGGTGTTCGGGATGATGAAAATCATCAACCTCGCCCACGGTGAATTCATGATGCTCGGCGGTTACGTCGCCGTGCTTGCCACCCATAACCTGCACGTACCGATCTGGATTTCGATCCTGGTGTTGGCCCCCTTGAGCGTGGGCCTGTTTGGCATGCTGGTGGAGCGCCTGCTGGTGCGGCACCTGTATGGCCGGATGATCGACACCATGCTCGCCACCTGGGGCCTGAGCCTGGCACTGACCGGAGCCGCCACTATGCTGTTCGGCAACACCACGGTGGGTATCAGCTCACCGCTACCGGGCATCACCGTGGGCGCTTATCAAACCAGTGGCTACGGCCTGTTCGTGATCGCCGTGGCGGTGGCCGTGCTGCTGGGGATGTGGGCGCTGCTGCGGTTTACCCATTTCGGCCTGTGCGCCCGCGCCACCATGCAGAACGCCAAGATGGCCGCGGCGCTGGGGGCCAACCCGGGGCGCATCTACAGCCTGACCTTTGGCCTGGGCGCAGCGCTCGCGGGCCTGGGCGGTGCCGTGCTGGCGCCGCTCACCGGGGTGATTCCAACCCTGGGCGCCAGCTATATCGCCAAGGCTTTCATCACCGTGATCGGCGGCGGGAGCGCAGTGATCACCGGCACCCTCACTGCTGCCGGTGGCTTCGGCGTGATCAGCCAGCTAGTGACGTTCTTCAGCACCCCGGTGTTCGGTGAAGTGGCGTTGCTGCTGGCGGCCATTGTGCTGATTCGTGTATTGCCCCAGGGCATTACCGGTCGATTCTTTCGGAGGGCGTTCTGATGCCTGTTGATACCCGCACCCTGTTACCGGTGCTCGGCAGCGTCGTGGCCGCGCTTCTGGTAGCGGTCCTGCCGCAGTGGCTGGACCTGTTCAGCTTGCTGTCTCTGACCATCTACCTGGTGATGGCGCTGCTCGCCTTGAGCCTGGCGTTCATCTGGGGCTTTGGCGGCATCCTGTGTTTTGGCCAGGCGGCGTTTTTCGGCCTGGGGGCCTATGCATATGCCATCGGCGTGCTGAACATCGGCGACAGCACCTGGCCGGTGCTGCTGGCCATCGCGGTGCCCGCCTTGCTCGCCGCTGCCATGGGTTATTTCATGTTCTATGGCGGCATCAGCGACGTGTACCTGGGGGTGATCACGCTGGCGGTCACGCTGATCCTGTTCAACGTGATGAACTCAACCTCAGGCGCTGAATACCACATCGGCAGCGCGCTGCTTGGCGGGTTCAACGGCATTCCGGCGATTCCCACGCTCAACATGCCATTCGACCCTGAGCGCGTGCTGGACCCGGAAACCCTGTTCCAGGTAATCGGCGCGGCGTTGATCCTCTGCTACCTGGGGCTGCGCGCGCTACTGGCCAGCCGCTTCGGCAAAGTGGTGGTTGCCATCCGTGAGAACGAACAGCGCGCCGGTTTGCTCGGCTATGACACGCGCTTGCACAAATTGATCGTGTTCAGCCTGGGCGGCGGCATTGCCGGGCTTGCCGGTTGCCTGTTCGCCAACTGGGGCGCCTTTGTCAGCCCGGGTGTGTTCGGGCTGGCGCAATCGGCGCAGATCATCATCTGGGTCATCGTCGGTGGCCGTGGGACCCTGTTCGGGCCGATCCTGGCGTGCATCGGCATCCAGGCGCTGATGGCGCGCCTCGGTGAGCAGCAGCATGTCGACAGCGGTTTTGTGCTCGGCCTGATTCTGCTGGCATTCGTGATGTTGCTGCCCCGTGGCTTGCTGCCGACCTTGACCGGTTGGATAGCACGGGGGTTCCAACGCCGCCCACAACCGGCACCTGCACAGGAGCGCGCACTATGAGCCTGTTGCAAACCCAAGGCCTGGGCGTCAGCTTCGGTGGCGTTCACGCGGTCAAGGCGGTGGATTTCAACCTTGAGCGCGGCGAGCTGCGTTGCCTGATCGGCCCCAACGGCGCCGGCAAAAGCACCTTCTTCAAAATGCTCAGTGGCCAACTCAAGCCTACGCGCGGCGTCTGCCACTTCAAGGGGCAGCGTATTTCAGGATTGGCACCGCACCAGGTGGCGCGGCTCGGGATCGGTATCAAGACCCAGGCGCCGAGCGTCTTCGACGGCCTGGACGTGCTGGAAAACCTGCGCCTGGCCGCCAGCCGCCGGCAAGCACCCAGCCAAGCCCGCACCACCGCCGAGCAAACCCTGGAGCGCATCGGCCTGGTTGGCTTGCGCTCGCGCCTGGTGGGCGACCTGGCGCACGGCCAACGCCAATGGGTGGAACTGGGCATGATCCTCGCCTCGCGCCCGGAGCTGGTACTGCTGGACGAGCCCGCCGCCGGCATGACCTACCAGGAAGTGCGCAAGACCGCCGCGCTGATCAAGGAAATCAACGCCCACAGCACTGTCGTGGTGGTCGAGCACGACATGGAATTCATCCGCCTGATCGCAGGCACCGTCACCGTATTCAACCAAGGCGCGATCCTGGCTCAGGGCAGCTTTGCCGAAGTGACCCAAGACCCGGCTGTACGCGAAGCGTACTTGGGCAAGCAGGAGATCAAGCATGCTTGAAGTCATCGGTTTGTCCGCCGGTTATGGGCGTATTCCCGTGTTGCGAGACATCCACCTGCGCTGTGCCGACAACACCTGCGTCGGTGTGCTGGGCCGCAATGGCATGGGCAAAACCACCCTGCTGCGCGCGTTGATGGGCGAAATCCCCGCCATGGCCGGCAGCCTGCATTTTGCCGGCCAAGACCTGACCAAGGCCGCCGCCCACCAACGCGCCCGCGCCGGTATCGGCTATGTGCCGCAGGGGCGGCAGATTTTCCCCTACCTGAGCGTACGGGAAAATTTGCGCATGGGTTGCGTGAAGGACTTCGCCGCAGCCGATGCCACCATCGAGCGCATTCTCGCGTACTTCCCGCGCCTGCACCGCCTGCTCGACCAGCCCGGTGGGGCGTTGTCGGGCGGGGAGCAGCAATTGCTGGCCCTGGCCCGCTGCCTGTGCGGGCAACCGAACGTCATCCTGCTGGACGAGCCCACTGAAGGCATCCAGCCATCGATCTGCGACGAAATCATTGAAACCCTGCAGCGCCTGCGCGTGGAACAGAACCTGGGGGTGATCCTGGTGGAACAGGACATCGAATTTCTCAGTGCCCTTTCACAGCGCATTCTGATCATCGAAAACGGCCAACTGACAGACGAGGTCGAGCCGGCCGATACCAGTGCCGAGGCGATCGCGGAGCGCTTCATGGGCTTTCATGCATAAGGAACCTGCCATGTCTATTCAACGCCCTACCCTGGCTGATCTCACCGAGGTCGGCCACAGCCTCGGCCTGCAAATGGCCGAGCCGCTGCTCCACGAATACGCCAACATCCTCGAAGCCGTTTGGCAGGACTACGACCGCCTGGATGAGATTACCAGCCCGCCGCAGCCACCTCGCTACCCCCGCGGGCCTGGCGAGGTGCCGCAGCACAACCCCTACAACGCCTGGTACGTACGCACCGAGGTTCAGGGCGCGGCCACCGGCAAGTTGGCCGGCAAGCGTGTAGCACTCAAGGACAATATCTGCCTGGCCGGCGTGCCGATGATGAACGGTGCCTCGACCCTGCGCGGCTACGTGCCCGACATCGACGCCACCGTCGCCACCCGTGTGTTGGATGCTGCCGGGCAGATTCTGGGCAAGGCCCACTGCGAGTTCTTCTGTGTGTCGGGCAGCAGCCATACCAACGCCACGGGTGCGGTCCATAACCCGCGTAATCCGGGGCATTCCACCGGCGGTTCGTCGTCGGGCTGCGCGGCGCTGATCGCGGCCGGCGAAGTGGACCTGGGCATCGGCACCGACCAGGGCGGTTCGGTGCGCATTCCGGCGGCCTACTCCGGTATCTACGGCATGAAACCGACCCATGGCCTGATCCCCTACACCGGGATCATGCCCATCGAGATGACCCTGGACCACGCTGGCATCATGAGCGCCAACCTCGCCGACAACGCCCTGCTGCTCGAAGTGCTGGCCGGGGCCGATGGCCTTGACCCCCGGCAGGACCGCGTCGTGCCGACCCACGCCTACACCCAGGCATTGGGCAAAGGCTGCAAGGGCCTGCGCATCGGTGTGGTGCGAGAAGGCTTCGGGCATGCCAACAGTGAAGGTGATGTAGACGCCGCCGTGCGCCGTGCCGCCGCATTGTTCGAAGGCCTCGGGGCACAGGTGCAGGACATCTCGATACCGCTGCACGCCTTGGGCCACGCGATCTGGACGCCCATCGCGGTGGAGGGCACCACCCAATTGCTGCAAGGCTACAATTACGGCTCGAACTGGAAAGGCCTGTACGTAGAGAGCCTGATGAACGCCCAGCAGGGTTGGCAGGCTCAGGCTGGGCAATTCCCGCACGACCTGAAAACCTGCCTGCTGGCCGGTGAATACGCCTATGCGCGTTTTGGCGGCCAGTACTACGCCAAGGCCCAGAACGCCGCACGCCAACTGCGTGCGGCCTACGACCAGCAATTGCAGGACTTCGACGTCTTGCTGATGCCCACCGTGCCGCTCAAGGCGCCGAGATTGCCGGCGGCAGATGCTTCACCCAGCGAGTGGGTGCAGCGGGCCCTGGAGATGAATGCGAACACCGCGCCCTTCGACGTTACCGGCCACCCTGCCCTGTCCCTCCCGTGTGGGCTTGCCAGTGGCCTGCCAGTGGGCATGATGCTGATTGCGCGGGACTACGACGAAGCCACGCTGTACCAGGTCGCGCACGCTTTTGAACAACATATCGACTGGGAAAGCCTGATTTCATGAGTGCCTCTGACTACAAGGTCGGTTTGCTGTTTTCCGAGACGAGCCTGACCGCTGCCTCGGAAACCACCCAGGCCAACGCCACCCACCTGGCGATAGCCGAAGTCAACGCTGCCGGCGGCATCCATGGGCGGCCACTGGTGCCGGTGGACGGCCACCCCGGTGCGGAACCCTCGGACTACCGCGACAGCGCCGTGCGCCTGTGTGACGAACATCAGGTGCAGGTGCTGTTCGGCACCCACATGTCCAGCGCCCGAAAAGCGGTGTTGCCGGTGGTCGAAAGCCGCCGCCGGCTGCTGTTCTACCCCACGCTCTACGAGGGGTTCGAATACTCCCCCTGGTGTTACTACACCGGCTCAGCGCCCAACCAGAACTCCGTGCAGCTGGCGCAGTACGTACTGGCGCATTTCGGTAACCGCGTGCTGTTTGTCGGGGGCTCCTACGTATACCCGTTCGAGTCCAACCGCATCATGCGTGAGCTGTTCGAGCAGGCCGGTGGCGAAGTGGTGGATGAGATCTACCTGCCGTTCCACGCCACCGCCGAAGATTTCGAACGGATGATGCAACGGGCGCGTGCCACGGCGCCGGATGCGATCTACTCGACCATCGTTGGCAGTGATATCCCGGCCCTGCACCGTGCGTACCGCCAGGCCGGCTTCGACCCGGCACGCATGCCCATCGTCAGCCTTGCGACCAACGAGGTCGATGTGCTGCACATGAGCGATGAGGAAGCCGAGGGGCATGTATCGGCGGCGCCGTGGTTCTCCACCCTGGCCACCCCTGCCAGCCAGGCCTTCGTCGCCCGTTACCGGGCGCGCTTCGGTGACGCGGCGCCGCTGACGGCCGGCGGCGAGGCCGCGTACTTTCAGGTGCATCTGTTCGCCGAGGCCGCGCGCCGTGCCGAGGGCTCGTCCATCGAAGCGCTGCGCAAGGCCTTGGCGGGGGCGCAGTTCGCTGCACCCCAGGGGCGTGTGGAGATCGACCCGGACACCCAGCACACCTGGCTGTGGCCTCGCATCGCGCGCCTGGACCACCAGCGCCGTTTCGAGCTGATGGTGCAAAGCGAACAGCCGGTGAAGCCCAGCCCTTATATGGTCGATTACCAGCTGGATGTGCGGCCATGAACAGTGGGAGTGCAAGATGACCCAGGCACCTTCACTGTTGCGCGAGCTCAAGGGCCTGCGCGTGCTGGTGATTCACCCGGTGGATGCCGAGGCGCGCGTGGTGCTCGACCAGCTGCAGCGTATCGGCTGCATCGTCGAGCAATGCTGGCCGGTGCCTGCGCAGCTGCCGGCGCACACCGATGTGGTACTGCTCGCTGTGGAACTCAGCCAGCGCCTGAATACCCAGACGCTGGTGGAAGGCCTGAGCGAGCAGGCGCCGCCGATCATTGCCGTGGTGGGCTATGAGAACCCCTCGATGCTGCAACTGGTGCTCGAAACCCAGCCAGCGGCCGTGATCGAGCGCCCGCTGCGGCCATTTGGTTTGTTGACCCAGTTACTGATGGCCCGCGCTGCCTGGCGTGCGCGCATCGACATGCTGGCGCAATTACGCAAATTACAGACCCGGCAGCCGGCGGTGTCGAAGATCTCCATGGCCAAGGCCCTGCTCATGGCACGCCACCGCATCGGCGAAAACGATGCCCACCGGCGCCTGCAGCGCGATGCCATGGCCAGCCGCACGAGCATGGAAGCCGTGGCCCAGACGATCATCGACGCCGGCCTGCCCCCTCAAACAGAATAATCAGAGGTTGTTCATGCAAGCATTCAATTTCAGCACCACTGCTCATTTGATCTGCGCGAGCGGCGCGGCCGCCCAACTGGCTCAAGAGTGCGCCGCCCGTGGTGCGCGCAACGTATTGTTGGTCACCGACGCAGGTATCCTGCGCCACAACCTGCTGGAGTCGATCTTGCCCGGCTTCAGCGCTGCCGGGGTCAACCTTCAGGTGTACAGCGACGTGCTCGCCGACCCGGCCGAAGAGTTGGTGCTGGCGGCCACTGAACAGGCACGGGCAATGGGCGCCGACCTGATCGTCGGCTTTGGCGGCGGCAGCTCCATGGACACCGCCAAGCTCGTGGCCTACCTGGCCCACCCCGCGCAACGCCAGAGTTTGAGCGACATCTACGGCGTCAATCAGGCCAGCGGTGTACGCCTACCGTTGATTCAAGTGCCCACTACAGCCGGGACGGGGTCTGAAGTCACGCCGATTTCCATCGTCACTACCGCCACGGGTAAATCCGGCGTGGTCTCCCAGCAACTGCTGCCTGACCTGGCGATCCTCGACGCCCAATTGACCGTCGGCCTGCCCGGCCCCGTCACCGCCGCCACGGGCATCGATGCGATGGTGCACGCCATTGAGGCCTACACCAGCAAACTGCGTAAGAACCCAATCTCCGACCTGCTGGCTCGAGAGGCCCTGCGCCTGCTCAGCGCCCATCTGGAGCGTGCCGTGCGCGAACCGCAGGACCTTGAAGCACGCCAGGCCATGCTGTTGGGCGCCTGCCTGGCCGGCCAGGCGTTCGCCAACGCGCCGGTCGCAGCGGTGCATGCACTGGCTTACCCACTGGGCATCACCTTCCACCTGCCCCACGGGTTGTCCAATGCGCTGGTGCTTAACTCGGTGCTGGCCTTCAATCTGCCGCAGGCCCATTCCCTCTATGCCGAGCTCGCACCCTGCGTGTTAGGTAAGCGGCTACTGCCGGGTGACGCCGCCGCGCAACTGATCGAGGAGCTGCACCGCCTGCATGAGGCGGTCGGGCTGCCCATGCGTTTGCGCGACGCCGGGGTCACCCGGGAGAGCTTGCCCGAGCTTGCCCGCAGCGCAATGCAGCAGCAGCGGCTGCTGGTCAACAACCCACGGCCGGTGCTTGAGGCAGACGCGCTGGCGATTTATACCGCGGCGTATTGAGCGGTCGGCGCTGCGGTTTCCGGGGGCGCGTCACAGGTCAGTGACCCGCCCTCCTCCCTTTACACACAACCGCATCGACTGCGCCGCGTACCGCCACTTCAAAGTGCGACGGCCAGTAGCTTGCCACTGGCCCAGTCTCCCCTTGACACGCTCCCGCATGCCGGCAAATACTTTCGCGAGATTCATATAGATGACCATATAAAAAGGTGAATCGGTCAATGGTACGCCTCCTTGTACTACGCCTCTGGCGCCTCCATCGCCGTGATCGGGTGCGGCTCCCGCACACAGTCAGGTACCTACCGCCCCCCACCTGCTCCCCTTTCGTTTGTAGTGAGCACATCAGCGTTCAGTAACCCAAAGCTGCGTGCCCTACCGATATCAGCAAGCGTTTGGTTGCACCCTGTTCAAAACGCCGTAGAGCCCACTAGCCTCGGGTTGCCAGGCACTTAACTCATAAGGATAAGAATCATGACCCCCTTAGATATCCAGCTGCTGTTGACCGCGCTGGTCAGCGTGCTGGTACTCGTTGCCCTGATCGTGTCGCGCCTGAAGATGCACCCGCTATTGGCGCTGCTGGTCGTTTCCGTCGGTGTAGGCTTTGCCACCGGTATGGAGCCCGAAGGTATCGTTTCGCACTTGATCACCGGTGCCGGCAAGACGCTGGGCGCCGTTGGCGTCGTTATCGCTCTGGGGGCGATGCTGGGCAAGATTCTGGCCGACGCAGGCGTGACCGAACAAATCGCCGAAGTGATCCTCAAGCGTACCCCTGATCGCATGATCCCTTGGGCGATGATGGCCGTGGCGTTTGTCATTGGCATTCCGATGTTCTTCGAGGTCGGTTTGGTGATCATGCTTCCGCTGATATTCAGCGTCGCGCGAAAACTGGAGAGCCAGTCTCGATTCAAGGGTTCGGCGTATGTCTATGTAGGTGTTCCGGTCATCTCGGCACTGGCGGCCATGCACGGTATGGTTCCACCCCACCCGGGCCCTCTGACGGCCATTGCGGCCCTAAAGACGGCAGTGGGGCCAACGATGCTCTATGGGTTCCTTGCGGCCATACCCGCCATGATCCTGGGCGGGCCGCTGTACGGTGCATTCATTTCGCCGCGGATGAGCACTCGCCCGGACCAAGCGTTGCTGGACCAGTTCACCCTGGCTGAGAAAAGTGATGACCGCACTCGCCCCAGCGTATGGCTTGGTGTATTCGCCGCATTGATGCCGGCCATCCTGATGCTGGTTCATGCCGTCGCTGAAATGGTGCTGCCCAAGGGCGATGCAATCTTGAAAGTGGCCAGTTTCCTGGGCAACCCTCTCATTGCGATGCTGCTGGGCGTGCTGTTTGCTGGGGCCGCCCTGATGCTCGGCCGAGGCGGCGATGCCGAGAAATTGCGCGATGGCCTGGGCAAAAGCCTTAAGCCGATCGCTTCGATCATCATGATCATTGCCGGGGGCGGAGCCTTTCAGGAGCTGTTGACCAGCGCCAAGGTGGGGGATGCCATCGTGCACCTGACGCAACAGTCTGCCTTTCCTCCCCTCATCCTGGGGTGGCTGATCGCGATGCTGCTCTCGGTATCTACCGGTTCCGCCACAGTGGGTATCGTAGGCGCCGCAGGCTTGCTGGCACCGCTTGCAGGTGCTGACCCCAGCCTCAACCTGCCGCTGCTTGCGCTGTCGATCGGCTGCGGTTCGTTGTTCTTCAACTATGCAAACCACGCCGGCTTTTGGATGGTGAAAGAGTCCTTCGGGATGAGTATGGGAGAAGCGACCAAGACCATCTCGGTGGTCCAATCCATCGTGGCGGTCGTCGGGCTGATCGTGGTTCTGATCCTCAACGCTTTTGTGGCGGTGAGCTGACGCTCAATGCGCACCTGAAAGCGTGCCACAGCGATCGGGCAGTGAGGCCTGTGCCCGCTGCCCGCACCACTGTTCAGCTGGCCCCGCCCTGCCCGCGTTGCTCCGCTAGCGCGGGCTTGCTGGCGAGGCCTTTGGTGGGGCCCTTACACCCTTCAAGCCGGGAATCGCGTGACCTGGGCCGGGCTGCGCTGCATGAGCAGCTTGCCGTCACGGATGGAAGTCAGCACCTGGCCTTGGCTGCGAATCATCTCGTAGTCATCGGCGGCGGAGAGAATCAGAAGGTTAGCCGGGCGCCCCACCTCCAAGCCGTACCTGTCGCCCAGCTGCAACGTACGTGCGCTGTTGTCTGTGATCAGATCCAGTGCCCGCTGCAAGTCTTCATAACCCAGCATGTGGCAGATATGCAGGCCCGCCTCCAGGATGCGCAGGATGTTGCCGTTGCCCAGCGGATACCATGGGTCAACGATCGAATCCTGGCCGAAGCAGATGTTCATTCCAGCTCGATCGATCTCAGCCACTCGCGTCAGCCCACGCCGCTTCGGGTAACCGTCGAATCGGCCTTGCAGATGGATACTTTCGGTGGGGCAAGAAACGAAGTTGATCCTGGATTGCTTGAGTAACCGGAACAGTTTGTAGCAATAGGCATTATCGTAGGACCCCATCGCTACCGTATGGCTGGCCGTGACACGCTCACCCATTTCACGCACCCTGGCCTCCTCGGCGAGAACTTCGAGAAAGCGTGACTGCGCATCATCGGTTTCATCGCAGTGCACATCCACCAGGCAACCCGTGCGTTCGGCCAGATCCATCAGGAACTTCACCGAGGTCACCCCTTGCTCGCGAGTGTTTTCAAAGTGCGGGATCCCACCCACTACATCGGCGCCCATTGCCACGGCTTCTGTCATCAGAGCCCGGCCATTTTTGAATGACTCGATACCTTCTTGTGGAAAGGCGACGATTTGCAGGTCGATCAGGTGGCGGCTTTCGTCGCGTACTTCCAGCATCGCACGCAGCGCGGCGAACGAGGGGTCGGTCACGTCCACGTGCGTGCGAACATGCTGGATACCATTGTCCACCAACATGTCGATGGTTTTCCGCGCTCGGCTTTTAGTGTCCTGATGGGTCACCAGCGCCTTGCGCTCGGCCCAGCGTTCGATGCCCTCGAACAGTGTGCCGCTCATGTTCCAGTTGGGCTCACCTGCGGTCAGCGTGGCGTCCAGGTGGATATGCGGTTCGACGAAAGGCGCTGTGACCAGATTCTGGCCGGCGTCCAACTCAGCCGGCAGGCTTGCCTGCATTGGCTGCGCTTGGGCCACGATGGCGCTTATGCGTGAGCCCTCCATTTCGATGCGGTGAAGGCCCGGTTTACCGCGCAGGCGCGCGTTGATGATATTCATGGTCACTCCTTGGTGGGGATCTCGGTCATGCGCCATATCAAGAGCGCGACCGAGGCATTCATGCGAAAAACAGGATCATCCAGCTTCTGTTGGGTCTGTTGCTCAATGCGCTGGATACGCTGGTTGAGCGTGTTGCGATGCACGCCCAGACGGGCCGAGGCCTTGAGCGCGTTACCGTTCTCCCGAAGCAAGGCATCGAGCGTCCGGATCAGAACGAACGCATGCTTGCGGGAAGGCTCAATCAGTGCGCCGAGGGTCTGCTGGACGAAATGGTCGATCACCGAGCGATCATCGATGGCCTGCAGCAAGCGCAGCACGCCCAGCTCGGTGAAGTCGCAATAGCCCGTTGCGGGCCTGAGGCTTTCGGCGACGTTCAGTGCCTGGCGGGCCTCCTTCAGCGCGTGGCGATATCGGCTGCAATCCTCGGCTCGGCTTGCCAGGCCCATGAACAGACTCAGGCCTTCTATCAAGGGACGCAGCGCCTGGTGAAGCGCCGATAGCTCGGCACCCAGCGTATCGTGCTCGGGCAATAGCAGGATGAATAGATCGCCCAGGGGTACCACCGGCAGAGGGTCGGGCAATGCCTGGCTCCAAGCTTCCAGTGCGTGCTGGACCTTCTGCCTTATGTTCTGAAGGCGCTGCTCTGCTACGGCTGGGGCGCAGTGTTCGAACAGCGCATTCACCGATGACAAGCGCAGTACCAGTAACCGCCGTGGCCGCTCGATGGGCAGCTGCGCGTGCTCGGCGCGTTGGCGTGCAATGGCCAGGCTTGGGTAGTCGCCGCTCAACAGTTGGCCAAGAATGTCATGTTGCGAGTGGCGCGCATGGTCCATGTGAACCAGGGCGGTGCCAATGGCGTGGGTGACCACGACCATTTTCAGCAGATAAGGCTGCTCGATCAGCGGCAGGCCCAATGCCTCTGCCCTGTTCACCACCGCAGGCGGGATGCGGTGGATGAACGTTCCGCCGGTAAGGATCACCAGGCCGGCGATCCCCACTGCCACACCGTCTTCGACCAGGCTCAACAGGTTCGCCTCATCACGAGCATGGTTGATGCCGGTGATGAACACCAGCTCACCACCGACCACCCATTCGGCGATCCCCTCGTTTTCGGCTACGTAAGGCCAGCGCACACGGCGATACAACTTGTCGGCCCCCGCTCGCACAGCCATTTCTTCCAGCCCGGGTAGCTTGAGGATCTGTGCCAGGGTAAGGCTCACTGTTCCCCCTGCAGTGTGGCCGTGGCGTGGCGATCGCTCAGCTGCAGCAGCACGACATAGCACCCGGCCGCGACGAGAATGCCAACCAGTGGTGCCACCCAAGGTGAGCAATAAGCCACTACGGCGCCGACGCCATAGGCCGTCAGGCCTTTGAAGTTGTACCGGGGCAAACGGGCTGTAGCCAACAACGGATAGTTGCCGCCATGGCGATACCAGAAGTCCGCCATGATCACTCCCCCAACGGGCGGTATGATCGAGCCCAGCAGCACCAGGAATGGAATGAGCATCTCGTACATGCCCCCGATGGCGAGCAATACCCCGATGCCAGCGGCGATCAGCGTCATGGTTCGGCGGCGTTCGCTGCGTAACAAATGGCAGGCCGCGGCTGAGACGTTGTAGATAGTCGGGCCCTGGATGGTCCAGAGATTCAGGCACAACATGATCACTGCCGCGAACGACAACCCCTGGAGGACCAGCACTTCAACGATATCGGCTTGCTGATACACCATGGCACACCAAGCGCCAGCCACCACCATCAGGCCGTTGCCGACCAGGAAGCTGACGACGCTTGCGACGATCGCGATGCGGCCTGTGCGCGACAGCCGTGTCCAGTTGGTCGCTTGGGTAGCGCCACTGGCGAACGTACCGAACACCATGGTCACGGCCGCGGAAAATGTCATTGTTTCATGGGGAATGACAGCGGCCAGGCCCTTGAAACCGCCAGCGTGCCCGGTGGCGATGTACATCGATACCATCAACAGCGCGAACATCAGGGGTACCGACACCCGAGACAGCACATCCAGCCCCTTGTAGCCGACGATGGCGGTGACGCTGAAGCCTAAACCGAACGCCACCATCAACGGCGTGCTCAGGCTGTCGGCCAAGCCAAGCAGCTTCACCAGCACGATGGCGATGGTCGCTGTACCCCAGGCGTACCAGCCCAGCTCGGCGAAGCCAAGAAGAAAGTCGGACAACCGGCTGCCCGCCTCGCCGAAGCAGAAACGCCCCATCAGCACGGTGTTCAAACCACTGCGCGATGCAATGAACGCCAGCCCTGCCGCGTAGAGCGCCAATAGCCCGTTGCCAATGGCCGCTATCCACAGCATATCGGCGAAGGGGAACGCCATCCCCAGCTTGCCGCCCGCGAACATGGTGCCGGTAAAGAACGTGAAGCTGAACAGCACCATGGAAATGGATAGCAATCCTTTCCTGGCGCAGGCAGGTGCCTCGCTCAAAGGGAAATCACCAGGTGAACTCATTTTCTTCTCCCGTTGGATGCAGTGGGTAGGTAACCAAGCGCATCCACCAGAGAGCAATTCACAGGCCGCTTTTGCGAAAGGCTTTAAATAGAAAAAAACAGGACTTCGCTGACATTCAAACCTGTGCATATTGCACGGTTTCACCCGTTTTAAGCGGTTAAGGCTGTACCCAAATGCACTGTCTGATTCCAGGGGCGCACCATTAGGGTTCAGTTCCATCTGGGGATAGCTCGGCCCTGGCTGGTATCGCTCGCTCCTTGAGCCTGGGGCATGACGCAGCGAGCCAGCGGCCAGCCAGTGGCGCCAGAGGCCACCGGTCGCCCCTGCGCCTGAGCGCCGAAACTGCACCGCTACCACGCCCACACCTGGGCCGCTGCGCCAAAGCTGGGCACGGCGCGCCTCTCAGTTCCCGATTTTTGGCCAATTCACGGCGCCAGGTGCTGTGGCACGTTTCATGCTGTTGTATTTATGTTCAAGTAGCTTGAATAAAATTCAAATGCTTTCATAGAGAGACATAGCCATGAAAAATCGCCTTCTGAAAGCCCTGTCACTTTGTTTAGCCGGCTTCTGCACCGTTGCAGCCGCCCAGCCCAGTGATTTGCTGCAACGCATCCAGGAAAAAAAGGAAATCGTAATCGCCACCGAGGCGCGCTTTCCTCCGTTCGAGTTCGTGGAAAACGGCCAGATCGTCGGCTACGGAGCCGACCTGATGCACGAGGTTATGGCCCGCTCGCTGCCTGGGGTGAAAGTCAAGCAGCTCGACTTGCCGTTTCAGGGCATTCTGCCCGGCCTGGACAGCGGAAAGTTTGATTTCGTGGTCACATCCGTGACGGTGAACAAAGCACGCTTCGAACAGTTTGCCTTCACCGTACCTATTGCTGAATCCACAGTAGCGCTGCTCAAACGTGCCGACGACACCGCAATCGAGTCGCTTTCCGACCTGAACGGGAAGGTCGTAGGGTCTCAATCAGGCTCCGGTCAGTTGGCAATACTCCAAGGGTACGACCAGAAGCTCAGAGCCCAGGGCCAGCCTGGTCTGAAGGCTATCAAGCAATACGTCAGTTTCGATGAGGCTTATGCCGACCTCGCTGCTGGCCGCCTGGACGGCGTAGCGCAGTCGTTGTCGAACCTCGGCCCGCTGATCAAGTCGCGCCCAGGCCTGTTCGCCACCTTGCCGGAGATGGTCGGCCCTACTACTTATTTTGGTTGGGTCGGTCGCAAGGACGCCGACAGCGCCACCCTGGTCAAGTTGTTCAGCGATGGCATTGCGCAGGCTGCTGCCGATGGCACGCTGGAAAAGCTGCAGACCAAATGGTTTGGCTTCGTCATGAAAGTCCCCTCCGATGCCATGCCCGTGCCGACTATCTGAGTGACCACCATGACTGACTTCGGCGCACGCGCGGCCTTGTATTGGCCAGCCCTGCTCGACGGCGCGCTCACGACCCTGGGGCTATGCATCATGGCCATGGTAGTGGGCTTCGTTTGGGGGGTATTGGTTTACTTGATGGGAAGCAGCCGTAGCCGAGCCTCGAGAGCATTTGCTCGGGTATACGTGAGCTTTTTTCGCGGCACCCCGGTGCTGGCACAGCTACTGTTGCTCTACTACCTGCCGTCTGGCCTGGGGCTGGATGTGCCGCCCCTGTGGGCGGCAACCCTTGCGCTTGCGTTGAATACCGCAGCCTACCAGTCGCAGATTCTGCGCAGTGGTTTCGCTGCGATCCCGGCAGGCCAACTGGAGGCCGCCGCAGTGTTCAGCCTGGGCAAAAGGCGCACCCTTGTGTATGTCCAACTCCCCCAGGTATTGCGCCTGACCCTGCCTGCGCTGGTCTCGGAATTGATCGACGTCATCAAGGTGTCGGCGGTGGTGTCGGTGATCTCCATCACCGACTTGATGCGGGTGAGCCAGCAACTGGTTTCCCAGACCTACCGCCCGCTCGAGGTGTACTTGTTCTCGGCGCTGTTCTATCTGGTGTTGACCACCTTGCTGGTGGCCCTCGCCAAGGTACTCGAGCGCCATTGGCAGGAGCGTGCAGTATGACGCCCTGGATGAGCTACCTTCCCGAGTTCGGCCAAGCGTTGCTGATGACCCTGGGTGTGAGCCTGAGTGCGGCGCTGGCCGGCCTGTGCCTGGGCTTCGTTCTCAATGCGCTGTGCCTGGTATCGCCGGCGTTGCGCTGGCCTTACCGGGCGTACGTGTGGTTGGTTCGTGGCACCCCTTTCCTGGCGCAACTGATGCTGGTGTATTTCGGCTTACCGTTGCTGGGCCTTACCCTCGACGCAGTCTCTGCCAGTGTCTTGTCATTGGGCCTGTACAGCGCGGCCTATTTCGCGGAGTTGTTGCGCGCCGGTTGGGCGAGCGTACCCACTGGCCAGTTGGAAGCCGCCAGGGTGCATGGGTTGTCACGTCGCCAGGCGTTCTGGCACATCCAGGCGCCCCAAGCCTTGACCTTCACACTGCCATTACTGGGTAACCAAGTGATCCTGACCATTAAAGAGAGTGCGGTCACCTCCATCATCACAGTGCCTGAGCTGACCATGATCACCGGGCAGATCGTTTCCACTACCTTCTCGTATGTCGTTCCCTATGCCCTGCTGGTACTGGGCTACTGGCTGCTCACGCTCATGGTGAGCGCAGTGACCCGTGGGCTGGCGCAACGTGCGAGCCGTCACACGAGGCTCAGTTGATGAGTACCCTTGCTTTGCTGGAACTGCGCGGTGTCGGCAAGTCCTACGGTAGCCACCGCGTGCTAAGTGATTTCAATCTGAAGGTGCAACCGGGCGAAATCGTCTCGCTGATCGGGCCCTCGGGATCGGGCAAAACCACAGCCCTGCGCTGCATGAACTTCTTGGAAGCCTACGACGAGGGCGAAATCTGGATCGATGGCCAGCTGCTGGGCTACAGCGGACCGGAGCGCGGCCCTGCTCACCAAGACAGCGATGCCGCGATCGCTGAAGTGCGCAGGCCGGTATCGATGGTATTTCAGCAGTTCAACCTGTGGCCACACATGAGTGTGCGCGAGAACGTCATGGCGCCGCTGGTACTGGGCAAGCGCTTGGGCAAATACGAGGCACGTCGCTTGGCCGATGATGCCCTGGCCCGTGTAGGCCTTGCGGCCAAGGCCGAAAGTTATCCGTCACGCCTGTCTGGCGGCCAGCAGCAGCGAGTCGGCATTGCCCGGGCACTGGCCGTCAAGCCACGGCTGATGCTGCTCGATGAGCCAACCTCGGCACTGGACCCTGAGCTGGTCGAGGAGGTATTGCAGGTGATTCGTGGCTTGGCTATGGACGGCATGACCATGGTCATGGTCACCCACGAAATGAGTTTCGCCGCACAGATCTCGAACCAGGTGATATTCATGGAAGCCGGAAGCATCGTCGAAGCGGGCGCCCCGGGTTGCCTGTTCAACAATCCGGGCACGGGCCGCCTCGCGCAATTTCTCAAACCCTGGTTCAACCGCAGCCTCACGCCCCGAGCGGAGGCACGCCAATGAATACCCAGCGAGTAATCGACGCAGTATCCGGGGCGCGGCTGTTACAACGCCTTGCCCAGCTAGCGACTTATGGCGGCCTGGAAGGCGGTGCAATGAACCGCCAAGCGCTTTCCGAGCATGACTTCGACGCCCGGGCCTGGCTGATCGGCCAGGCGCGCCAATTGGGTTGCCGGGTGTGGACCGACCCCTGCGCCAACCTGTTCATTCGCTACGACGGCGACAGTGAGCTTGCGCCGGTGATGACCGGCAGCCACATTGATACCCAGCCTTCAGGCGGGCGCCTTGACGGCTGCTATGGCGTGATGGCCGGGTTGGAATGCCTTCAAGCCTTGGCCGCAACCGGGGTGCGTACCCGTCGGCCAATCGAACTGGTGGTTTGGACCAACGAAGAAGGCAGCCGCTTCAGCCCCGGGGCGATGGGCTCCAGTGCTTACGTTGACCCTACCCGGCTGGCTGGTTATCGGCGGTGCCAAGATGCCGACGGGGTGAGCTTCGGCCAGGCGCTCGATGCTCACGCTCATCGCTTTGCCCACCTCCCGCTGCGGTCGACTGTCCAAGCTCATGCCTTCGTCGAACTGCACATCGAGCAAGGCCCGGTTCTGGAACAAGCAGGTAACCCCCTTGGGGTCGTCAGCGGAATCCAGGGCGTGCGCTGGTACCAGGTGCGCTGCCACGGAGCGCCGGCTCATGCCGGCACCACCCCTATGCCCTTGCGTCGTGATGCGCTGTTGGCGGCCACCGCCTGCCTGGTGCGCATCGACGCCCTCGCCCAGCGCCTGGCCGGCGCTGACAGACGCCTGACGTTTGGCCGGTGGCAGGTCACGCCCAATTCGATCAACACCATCGCGGGCCAAGCCTGCTTCAGTATCGATTTCCGCCATGCCGATGCTGCCGTGCTGGAGGCGTTCGATGCAGAGCTGGTGACATGCCTGCCGGAAGGGGCTGAGCTCGAACCCCTGTTCAGCCATGCGCCCACGGCGTTCGACCCGGCCGTGATCGACGTACTCGAGCAAGCCTGTGCCGCCACCGGCATGGCCAGCCAGTCGATCCGCTCGGGTGCCTTCCACGATGCCATGTACCTGGCCAGCCATTGCCCTACCGCCATGCTGTTCGTACCAAGCCGCGATGGCGTCAGCCACAACCCCTTGGAACACACCGAACCCCAACACCTTCTGGCGGGCGCTCGTGCCTTAGCCTGGAGCCTCGTTCAACTGGCCGACCAAGCCTGACCTACGTAAGGAAAGCACCATGTCACACACCACAGACGCCCACGACTATCCGGCCTGCTGCCATGCTGACAACGGCGATTGGCTGGGTACCAACGACACCCTGAGCACGCCGGTGTCTGCCGATGGGACCCCCGTGCCTGGCCAAACCTATACCGTTGCAGCACGCAGCGGGCGCGCGGTGAGGCTCAAAGCCGGGCAGACCATTCGGATCATCAACACCCATGGCAGCCAGGTGTGCGATACCTGGGTGTTCAATAGCGATGATCTGAGCGAATTCCTGTCCATGGAGCATGCTCGCGCGCATATCGACCGGATCATTCCCAAGCCTGGCGACGAACTCTTCAGCAACCGCCGACGGACCATCGCGACCTTGTTGGCCGACACCTCTCCAGGCATTCACGACACGCTGATAGCCGCCTGTGATCTGCACCGCTACACCAACCTGGGCGTGAGCGGCTATCACGACAGCTGTGCGGACAACATGCGCCTGGCCTTGCACGCCATCGGCTTGCGCGCGCGGGAAGTGCCGCAACCCTTCAACCTCTGGATGAACATCCCGGTACGTGCCGACAACAGCATCGCCTGGCTTGCCCCCGTATCGGCACCCGGAGACTATGTGGACATCCAAGCCGCGATGGATTGCGTCGTTGTAATGTCCGCCTGCCCGCAGGACATCGTGCCGATCAACAATCTCAACCCGGTGGATGTCCAGTTCTGCGTCACTCATTAAGCCACCGGCGTACTGGACGATCCTGACGCAGCTGCATAGGATGCGTATCGCTTCAAATCCACCGCTACGGCGGTGGGCCTCTCGACTGCATGCCACACAGGAACCGCATGTCCAAGCACGTCAAAGCCCAGCACACCAACGGCTTGCCCAATCTCGGCCTGCGACTTCGCCATGCGCGCAAGGTCGCAGGGTTGACGCTCAAACAAGTGGCCGAAGCTGCAGGGTGCTCTGAGAGCCTGATCTCCAAACTCGAAAACGAAGCGGCTTCGCCCTCGCTGGCGATGCTTCACCGGCTGGCCGGGGCGGTAGGCAGCAATGTGTCGGAGCTGACTTCGGAGCAATGGGCCTCGGATGAACCGGTGCTGCGGGCAGGCAAACGGCAAGTGAGCCGCTTCGCGCATGGCAAGAAAGAGGGCTATATCGACCTGGAACGCATTACCCACCCCCATAAAGGCGGCCTGTTGCAGGGCGATATCTACATCGTGACGCCAGGCATGGTCAGCGAGTTGATTGAGCACGCAGGGGAAGAAATGGGTTACGTGATCGAAGGCCACATCGATCTGACCATAGGCAATACCACCTACAGTCTCAAACCCGGGGATTCCTTCCATTTCTCCAGCAGCGTTCCCCACGGCTACCGCAACAATGGCGATGTAGAAGCTCGGATCTTGTGGGTGAACACACCCGCTACCTTCTGAATATCCTGGCCATAGGCTTGCCTGCGGCGTCGGCCCGGCGTCGGCCCGGCGCCGGGTTGGCCGCCTTCTTTGCCCCAGCCTCTTTCAACTCATCCAATTACCGCCATCGACGTTGTATGTCTGCGCAACGACGTAATCGCTTTCCGGGCCTGCCAGGAAAATCGCCATGCCCACCAGATCCTCGGCTGTTCCCATCCGCCCGAATGGCACCTGGAGCCCTACGAGCCGTTTCTTCTCCCCCAATGGAAGGTTTTCGTGCTTTGCGAACAGCGCATCGACGCCGTCCCAATGCTCCCCGTCCACGACACCGGGCGCGATCGCATTCACGTTGATTTTGTGCGAGATAAGGTTCAGCCCTGCCGACTGAGTCAGGCTGATCACGGCCGCCTTGGTCGCACAGTAGACGGCAACCAAGGCTTCACCGCGGCGGCCAGCCTGGCTGGCCATATTGATGATCTTTCCGCCATGGCCCTGGGCAATCATTTGCTTGGCAGCGGCCTGAAGCGTGAACAGCGTTCCACCTACGTTGATGGAGAACAGCCTGTCATAGCTCTGCCGGGTGATTTCCGTAATCGGCGCAAGGTCGAACAACGCGGCGTTGTTGACCAGGATATCGAGCTTGCCAGCGCGGCCAACCACCGTTGCAATCGCAGCCTCGATGGAGCCTTGGTCGGTGACGTCCATCTCCACAGCATAAGCGTGCTCCCCCAGCTGCGAAGCAGTGGCCTGGGCGCGTGTGAGGTCGATATCGGCCACAGCGACTGTCGCGCCCTCCCGAATGTAGGCTTGAGCGAACGAGCGCCCTATACCCCGCGCCGAGCCGGTGATCAGCGCGCTTTTTCCTTCTAGACGTTTCATGGCATCTACCTCTGGTTAGGCAGCGGTGGGGTGGCCCAACTACGGTTTGGGGTAACCCGCCCGCTTCATTTCACGTTCGGTGGTGGCTTGCGCGCTGGCCAGGGCCTGATCCACCGACATCTGGCCGGTCAGCGCCGCTGAGAACAACTTGCCTACAGAGGTACCGATCGACTGGAACTCCGGTATCACGACGTATTGGATACCCACGTAGGGAACCGGCTTGGCCGATGGTTGGGACGGATCGGCATGCTTCATCATTTGCAGGGTGACTTCGGCGAACGGGGCGGCTTTCACGTAGGCATCGCTATAGGTCGAAATACGCGTCCCAGGTGGCACATGGGTGATGCCGTCCTTGTCGCTGACCAGCTGGATGTATTGCTTGGAGGTCGCCCAGGTAATGAAAGCTTTGGCGGCCTCCTTGTGCCGGGAGGTGGCAGGAATCGCCAGTGACCATGCGTACAGCCACGACGAGCCTTTGTCCGTGACCTGGGTTGGCGCAGCTGCGAAGCCCACACTGTCGGCAACCTGGCTTTGGGCCGGGTCGGTGGTGAAAGAGCCCGCCACGCTGGCATCGACCCAGATCGCGCATTTTCCGCTGTTGAACAGCGCCAGGGTTTCATTGAAACCATTGCTGGAAACGCCCGGGGGGCCGTAGTTCTTCAGCGTGTTCACGTAGAAGGTGGCGGCGGCCTTCCACTGGGCACTATCAAGCTCAGGGTGCCATTTCTCATCGAACCAGCGCGCACCGAAGGCGTTCGCCAGGGTGCTCAGCAAAGCCATGTTCTCGCCCCAGCCGGCCTTCCCGCGCAGGCACATGCCGTACTGTCCCCTGGAAGGGTCGTTGAGCTTGGCAGCGAACGCGCCCAACTGCGTCCAGGTGGGCTTTTCAGGCATCGCCAGGCCGGCGGCTTCGAACAAGTCTTTGCGGTAGTAGGTCACGGTACTTTCACCGTAGAACGGTAATGCGTAGAGCGTGCCGTTGACGGAGAGACCCTGGCGCACGGAGGGGAAGATATCGTCTTCGTCGTAGGCTGGCGGAAGGTCTGTCATGGGCTCCAGCCAGTGTTTGGCGCCCCACAGCGGCGTTTCGTAGGTGCCAATGGTCAATACGTCGAACTGGCCGCCCTGGGTAGCAATGTCGGTGGTCAGCCGTTGGCGCAGCACGTTTTCCTCAAGTACGACCCAATCGAGTTTGATGTCGGGATGCTGCTGCTCGAAGAGGCTGGCCAGCCGCTGCATGCGGATCATGTCGCCGTTATTGACCGTTGCGATCGTGATCGTCTGCGCAGCCTGGCCAGCAAGGGTGAATGACAGGCCCGCGCACAGAATCACCGCGTTGGTGAGGTTCATCAGGTTCTCCCCCCAGCCGTAGGGCCAGAGTGCTTATTGTTGTTGTCGAACATCGCCCGCAGGGGCTACTCGCACCGCAGCCAATGCATGGGCCGATTAGATCACCATTGAAAATGGAGGCTCAAATCAATGGCGAACGCGGCGTCGATACTTTTTTGATGGCGCAGGCGCCCCCGGCGGGCGATGCTCGCGGAGTGATCCGGCACAGTGAATGGGCTATCGATCCTCAGGGGAATGAACGTATCGTGGGGGCAATGCCGCCCGACAACTCATAAAAAAGGGGCAATCGATGCCTGACAATCGCGCTGCTGTATTCGAGCACCGGCCCGCTGATCTCGAGGTCATCTTGCAGGGCCCTGATCAAAGTTTTCGTTGGTATGAGCATGACTACCCCTACCCGCTCGCTCGTTGGAATCATCATCCGGAGTACGAAATCCATCTGATTCGGCAAGGCAGCGGCAAGCTATTGGCTGGAGACTACATCGGCCCTTTCACTGCCGGGCATGTCGCGCTCATAGGCCCCGGCCTGCCCCACGACTGGATGGGGGACCTAGCACCTGGTGAGCGCATCGCTGGCCGTGATGTGGTTTTGCAGTTCGATGGCGCGGCGCTGCTCAGGGTCCAGGAGATATTGCCTGAGCTGTCGGCCTTGGGCTCCTTGTTCGCCCAGGCGCAGCGGGGCCTCGAGTTCATTGGCGCGACAGCCAGGCAAGCCGCGCTGCTTTTGGAAAGCATTGGCCAGGCCCAAGGTTTGCAGCGGTTGATACGGTTTCTGGAGTTGCTCAGCACACTGGCGCAAGCCCCTGAGCGTGACCTGCGCGTACTGGCCAGCCCGTGCTATTCGCCGTCACTCGATGCCCGCAGTTCTGAGCGCATCAACCTGGCGTTGGCTTACTTGATCGATGAGCTCACGTCTGATCTGCGGCTCTCGGTCATAGCCGAGCGGGTTGGAATGAGCGAGGCCGGTTTTTCGCGCTTTTTCAAACGAACCACTGGCCACGGGTTCATTGACCTGATGCGCAAGCTGCGCATCCAGCGCGCCTGCCGCCTCCTTGGGCAGACTCGGCTCTCGGTTACCGAGATCTGTTTCCAGGTCGGCTACGAGAACGTCTCCAACTTCAACCGGCACTTCCGGCATGAAATGAACCAGACGCCCAGCGACTACCGACGCACGGTGGCGCCCACCGGTT
Organism: Pseudomonas sp. URIL14HWK12:I12; assembly: GCF_003097135.1. Taxonomy (GTDB): domain Bacteria; phylum Pseudomonadota; class Gammaproteobacteria; order Pseudomonadales; family Pseudomonadaceae; genus Aquipseudomonas. The sequence goes on along the minus strand of NZ_QEQL01000001.1, from coordinate 352,244 downwards.
TGCATCGCGGCGAGGTACATCCGGGGTGGCTGTGTTCGGCAGGCCTTTCAGAGACGTGACGGGCGGCCGCCACACATTGTTTCAGGGCTTGAAGCTGCGTCACGTAAACGGCCGGCAAACCAGCTCGACCCCGACCACCAGCAGCAGAGCCAGAAAACACAGCCTGAAGCCTGCCGGGCTGATGCGCGCCCTCACCCGCTGCCCCAGCCACATTCCGACCAGTGCCGGGACTATGGCAAGGCTAGACACTCCAACCTGCGCAATGCTGAAGGCATCGTTGCCAAACAACCCAAGCGCCAGCGCCACCGTGGACACGGTGAACGACAGCCCGAGCGCTTGAACCAGCTCATCCCTGCTCAGGCTCAGCGCCCCCAGGTAAGGCACGGCGGGCATGACGAACACCCCGGTCGCCCCCGTCACGATTCCGGTAAGCCCTCCCACCAGCGGCGACAGCCATTTCTCTGCACGGCACGAAACCGTCAAGCTGGGCCCCATCAAGGCGTAGGCGGCATAAACGATCAAGGCCGAGCCCAAACCGAACCCCGACCAGGCAGGGTTTGCCGCAACCAACAGCGCTGACCCGCCGGTTGTTCCCAAGGCGATACAGAGCATCATTGGCCACAGCCTGCGCACCAGGCGCACTGTAGAGGGCCCATTGAACAGCTGCCACAGGTTGGTCACCAACGAAGGCACCAACAGCACTGCCGCGGCGGCGGCCGGTGACATGACCGTGCCAAGCAGCCCCATGGCCACGGTGGGCAGCCCCATCCCAGTCACACCTTTGACCAGCCCGGCAGCGAGGAAGGTGCCAATGAGCACGAGCGTGTAGAAAATCGGATCATGCATGGGGGCGGGCCTGGCTGAACCTGGAAGGTGCGATTGAATCGCGCCAAGGGCCGATGCACAATCCGGAAAACCCACGCGAGCCTTCGGCTGATCCGAAGGCAGGTCAAGGTGAACCATGCGTCTGGACTTAGCAGATCTCCAGCTGTTTCTGTGCATCGTGGACGCTGGAAGCATCACTGCCGGCGCCCAGAGGGCCAACCTCGCGCTGGCCTCGGCAAGCGAACGCCTTCGAAACATCGAAACGTCGACAGGGGTGGTGCTGCTGGAGCGTCGGGCCCGAGGGGTGACCACCACGCAAGCTGGCGAAGCCCTTGCGCACCACGCCCGCCTGATCCTCAGGCAGCAGGAGGCACTGAAGACTGAGCTGGGCGATTACGCCAAGGGGGCGCGAGGCACTGTTCATCTCTACGCCAACACAGCGGCGATTGTGGAGTTCCTGCCCAAACGCCTGGCCCCCTGGTTGGCCCAGCGCCCCCAGGTGCGCGTGGAGATAAAAGAACGCACGAGCACCGACATCGTTCGAGCGGTGGCGGCCGGCTTGGTGGAGGCCGGGGTCGTATCCAGTGCCGTGCAGGCGCAAGGTGTCCAGTTGCAGGTGGTCGCCCAGGATCACTTGGTGCTGATCGCCTGCGATGCGGCCATGGGCGCCGCACGTCGGCAAGTGGCATTTGCAGAGGTGCTCGGCCTGCCTTTCGTAGGCCTTCGCCCGGGGAGCGCGCTTCAAGATCATATCGACCAGCATGCCCTGCTGGCGGGCCACCCACTGGACATCCGAATCCGGATGGGCGGTTTCGAAGGGGTATGCGAAATGGTCGCGCACGGCGTGGGCGTTGCCATCGTTCCCGCAGCCATCGCCAAGCGCTACAAGCGGCGCCACGCGCTACGCGTGCGCGCTCTGAGCGATGCTTGGGCAAAACGAGACCTTTGTGTGTGCGTGCGCAGCTGGGCCGAGCTGTCTACCCCTGTGCGTAGCCTGCTTGCGCATCTGGCAATGGAGCCGTAGGGGCGGTGTCGCCGAGGCGCCGAAGCCCAACGACGCCGTCACGGCCCGGCTCGGAACCCCGGGTGTTCACCCGATGATTTGAACCACTTTTCCAGAAATGATTTGAGCTCGAAGAATGCTGGTGCCTGCGCCCTGGCCTTGGCCCATGCCAGGCCTACATCCATCGAAGGCACCGGATCGGCCAGGGGGCGGCGCATGATGCGCTGGCCATCCAGTGACCAGGGTTTGTACACCAGGTCAGACAGGACGGCCACGCCGTAGCCACTGGCGACCAGGCTTCTGACCGCTTCGATCGATGTGGTGCGGTAATGAGGTGTGAGCCGAAGCCCCGCCTCGGCCCAATACTTCTCAACCGTGGTGACGTGGTCGTCCATATCCAGCAGCACATAGGCGTGATCGGCGAGCTGGCTCAGCGTGACCCGGTCCATGCTCATCAGGGGGTGGTCCGGGTGCCCCCACAGGTGCCTGGGCGACCGCACCAGGGTTTGGCACTGCAGCTCGCTGGGGGCCAGGTTCGAAGCCAGCACAATGGCCAGGTCCAGTTCATTGGCCAACAGCTTCTGCACGATCTTTTCGCGGCTGAGCTCGACCACGTTCAATTCCAAGTGGTCAAAGCGCTGCTTCAAGCTCACCATCAACGGTGCCAGCACATACGCGGAAATGGTTTCCGTGACGGCCATCGACAGCGGCCCGGTTGCATACGACGGCCGCTCCGACACCGAGAAAACCGCTTCTCGCAATGCCGCATTGACCTTCTGGGCATGCCGCAGGAAACGCACGCCTTCTTCCGTCAGCCGCACGCCGCCATGGTGGCGGGTGAACAGGCTTGCGCCGAGTTGTTCCTCGAGGTTTTTCAGCGACGCTGTCATCGAGGACTGAGTGACATGGCACAGCAATGCCGCTTTCGAGACCTGCCCGGTTTCGGCGATGGCGATGAAGTGCTGAAGCTGGCGGGTCGATGGGAGCATCGATTTATCCGATACCTAGGCAGCGAATCATTGAATTTTCAATGGCGAGTTCGCCAGTAATACCATCGGGCCATCCTCATTGGAACTACCGGTCGTTGAAAGATGGCGAATGCATCGGAGTTGGACAAACCGGGTTATTGCACGCTCTGCCGCTCCCGCTGCGGCACGCTGAACCGTGTGGAAAACGGCCGGCTGATCTCGGTGCAGCCTGACCCTTCACACCCTACCGGCAAAGCCATGTGCCTGAAGGGCAAGGCGGCTCCGGAGCTGGTGTACAGCGCTGATCGTATCCTGCAGCCGATGCGCCGCACGCAGCCAAAATCTCATCCGGATCCGGGTTGGCAGGTGATCAGCTGGGAGGAGGCGCTCGATGAAGTCGCCCAGCGGCTAGGGGCGGCCAAGGCGCAGAGCGGTGCGGAGTCTGTAGGTTTCGCCGTCACAACCCCCAGCGGCACTCCTCTCTCTGACAGCATCGACTGGATCGAGCGCTTCATTCGCTTGTTTGGCAGCCCCAACACCTGCTACGCCACCGAGATCTGCAACTGGCACAAAGACCACGCCCATGCCTTCACCTTCGGGTGCGGCATGGCCGCTGCGGATTACCGAAATGCTGATGTGATCCTGCTGTGGGGGCATAACCCGACCAACACCTGGCTCGCTCAGGCGGAGGCCATCGGGGCGGGTATTGCCGGCGGTGCCAGGCTGATCGTGGCCGACCCACGGCAAACGGCGCTGGCTGGCCAGGCGGCCAGCTGGCTACAGGTCAAGCCCGGCCAGGACCTGGCGTTGGCGATGGGGCTGGCCAACCTGCTGATCGAGAACGCAAGCTTCGATGAGGCGTTCGTACGTCAGCACAGCAATGCCCCATTGCTCGTTCGCAGTGACAATGGGCGTTTCCTGCGCAGCAAAGACCTGGGCCTGCCCGGCGACGAACCCTTGCTGTGGGTGGGCGGGAAACCGGTTCCGTCGGCCAGTGCCACCGCTGAAGACTTGGCCGCCGCCGAGCTGTATACCGCGCAGGCGGTCACGACGGTCGACGGGATACGGCTGCGCTGCGAGCCGGCGTTTTCGCTTTATGCAAAGGCGTGTAGCGAGTATTGCCCAGGGAAAGTCGAACGGCTGGCGGGGGTCAGTGAGCCGGCGCTTCGCAAAGCGGCGGCGTTGCTCGGCGCCGCGAAGCGTGTTGCCTTTCATGCTTGGTCGGGGGTGGGGCAACAGGCCAACGCCACGCAAATCGATCGTGCGCTGGCCTGCCTCTATGCCTTGACAGGCAGCTTCGACAAACGCGGGGGCAACCGGCAATACGGTAAGGTTCCTACTCATCCGATCAGCACATTCGATCTGCTGGCCCCCGAGCAACTGGCCAAGGCCTTGGGCATCGCCGACCGCCCCCTTGGGCCGCCCAGCCAAGGCTGGGTCACCGCGCGCGATCTGTACACCGCAATCGTCGAGCATAAGCCTTACGCTGTCCGTACCCTCATGGCGTTCGGCACCAACCTGCTGGTGTCGCAACCGGAAACGCACCTTGGCCGGGCGGCGCTCCAGCAACTGGATTTCTATGTGCACTGTGATCTGTTCGAGTCTCCTAGTGCGCGGTATGCCGACATCTTTCTTCCGGTGAATACGCCTTGGGAGCGCGAGGGCCTGCGCGTTGGCTTTGAGATCAGCGAACGCGCCGAGCAGTGGGTGCAATTGCGCCAGCAGATGGTGCCCAGCCAGGGCGAGTCTCGTTCCGACTACGACCTGGTGATCGACCTCGCCCAGCGCTTGGGCATGAGCGATCAGTTCTTCGGCGGCTCGGTTGAGGCGGGCTGGAATCATCTTCTGGCGCCGAGCGGCCTCACGGTCGGGCAGCTGCGCGCCAGGCCCGAGGGCATCGCCGTGCCCACCCAGAATCAGGAGCAGGGGTTCTCGTCGAAACCCCGCACTCAGGGCTTCAAGACCCCCACCGGGCTGGTCGAGCTGTACAGCGAGCGACTGCTCGCCCATGGCTACCCGCCTGTGCCCCAGGCCCCGGCGGGCAGTGACGAGGTGGCGATGGACCCACGTTATCCATTGATCCTGAGCTCAGCCAAAAACGGTTACTTTTGCCATAGCCAGCATCGCAGCCTGGGGTCGCTGCGCAAGAAAGCACTGCAGCCAGTGCTGGAGATATCGGCGCATCTCGCCCAGGCGCGTGGCATCGATGACGGCGACCCCGTGCTGCTGAGCACCCCGACCGCACAAGCCCGCTTCATTGCCCGCATCGCGCCCCATCTGCACCCGGCAGTGGTCGTTGGCGAATACGGCTGGTGGCAGCGCTGCGAGCCCATGGGGCAGGCCGAATTACCCATCGCCAGTGGCGGGAGCAACCTCAATGCGCTGTTCGATGGGGTGCGACAAGACCCAGTCAGCGGGTCTTCTCCTCTGCGCGCTCATAGCTGCCAGGTGGTGCGCGATCCCGGGGTGGATCAGGCGTTGCGCCGCTGGGCGGGCGTGCGAACCTTTACCGTCACGGCGCTGCAGCGTGAGGTGGAGGATGTGATGACAGTGCACATCGAGGCGGCTGAGCCGGGGTATGTGCCGGATTTTTTCCCGGGCCAGCATATTTCCCTCCAGGTGCCGACCGCGCAAGGCGTACTGCGGCGTGCTTACTCCCTGATCGGGCCTGCGAAAGTGCCTGCACGCCGGGGCTACAGTGTCGCCATCCGCCATGCCAAGGGCATCGATGAATCAGGTGGGGCCGTCGAGGGGCTCATGTCCGGGCACGTCCATCGTGTGCTGAAGGTCGGCGACCGAATCGAGGCGAGCATGCCGGGCGGCAATTTCATCTTGCCGACTCACGGCACGCGCCCGCTGGTGCTGATTGCATCGGGGATCGGCATTACGCCGTTTCTGAACCTGCTCGAATCCCTTGCGCGGGAGGAGCCACATCCGCCGATGCTGCTGCTTTACGGCAATCGTGACGGCGCCAGCCACGCATTCAGGGGGCGCCTGGCAGCGCTGCAGCGCCAGCTGCCTGAGCTGCGGATCGTCAACCTGTACAGCCAGCCACGGCCAACGGATGTGCAGGGCCAGGCCTACGACCAGAAAGGCCGGATCGATGCATCGCTGATCCCCGCCGCGCTGCTCAAGCGCCGCCCGTTGATCTACCTCTGTGGCGCGATGGCCATGATGAAAGCCATCACGGCCGACCTCATCGCGGCCGGCGTCCCCCGGCTCGACATTCAGTTCGAAGCCTTCCGCTCGCCGCCAGTTGCCGCGATCGCCCCGGGCCAGGCCTATGAGGTGACATTCGCACGTTCGGGCATCTCCCAGACCTGGACTTCCTCGGACGGCCCGCTGCTTGGCTTTGCCGAACGGCTGGGGGTGAGCCTGCCCAGCGGTTGCAGGGTCGGGCAATGCGAGAGCTGTGCAGTGCGTATCAGGAATGGTTCGGTGGTTCACCTGCATGGCCAGGCGCCGGATACCCATGACACCTGCCTGGCTTGCCAGGCGGTCCCTACCAGCGTGCTCACGCTGGATGCTTGATGGAGAATGCCGATGCAGATTTTCGATGCTCAACACACCCGCTCCGCCTTGGCGTTCGGGCCCCTTATCGAGGCCTTGCATGAGGCATTCGTAAGGCCGGCTCAGGTGCCCTTCCGGCATATTCACGACTTGTCTTCAGCGGTAGGCGAAAGTGCCAACCTGCTGTTGATGCCGGCTTGGAACGCTGAATTCTTCGGGATCAAGACGGTATCGGTTTATCCCGGCAATGCCCAGCGCCAGCAGCCCGGGCTGCACTCCACCTACATGCTCTACGACGCGACCAACGGCGCGCCGTTGGCATTGATCGACGGTAACGAGATCACCTCCCGGCGTACAGCGGCGGCCTCAGCATTGGCCGGGGCCATGCTCGCCCGGCCCGACGCCCGCAACCTGCTGGTGGTCGGTGCCGGCCGAGTGGGCAGCTTGTTGGCAGAGGCCTACGCCACCGTGCGCTCGCTAGGCCGGGTAATGGTTTGGGACATCAACCTGCAAAGCGCCCATGCCTTGAGCGCGCGGCTGGCCCGCGAGGGGTTCGACGCCCATGTCGTCGATAGCCTGGAAGCTGCCTGCGGCCAGGCGGACATCGTGAGCTGCGCGACCTTATCGACTGCGCCGCTGATCAAGCGCGCCTGGCTGCGCGAAGGCACCCATCTGGACCTGATCGGGGGCTTCACCCCGCAGATGAGAGAAGCTGACGACGATTGCTTCAAGGGCACGCAGGTGTTCGTCGACACCCCTGAAGCACTGATGAAGGCTGGCGATCTGCTCGACCCGATAGCCGCAGGGGTGTTTGGGCAAGATCAGGTCAGAGCTGACCTGGCGGCGCTGTGCCAGGGCAAGCACCCCGGCCGTACCGATGCGCAGGGCATCACCGTGTTCAAAGCGGTAGGTACAGCCCTCGAAGACTTGGCCGCTGCCCAGCTCGTTTACTCGAAGCACCCATAAGAAAAACACAAGGTTTCATTTTTCCTGCCTGTCCAGCCCATCAGAAGAGGAAGACAGCCATGCAAGGCAACGTGCTTCAAAACAGCGTCCCCGCTCAGCGTTCCGGGGTGTTCGAACGAATTGCAGTCAGCGTTTCCAATTGGTCGGAACGTTGGTTTCCTGACTCCTATGTATTCGCCACGCTCGCGGTGATCATCGTCGCGCTGGGTGCACTGGCGTGCGGTGCCTCCGTACGCGCTGTCGCCAGTGCGTTCGGCGACGGTTACTGGAGCTTGATCCCGTTCACCATGCAAATGGCCGTCGTCGCTATCTCCGGGTACGTGGTGGCCGTCTCACCGCCTGCATCCCGGCTGATTACCCGGCTGGCTGCATGGCCCACTACCGCGCGGGGGGCGGTGACTTTCGTGGCGTTCGTGAGCATGTCGTGCTCAATGTTCAACTGGGCTATCAGCATGATCTTCAGCAGCCTGCTGGTCAGGGCGATCGCGCGCCGGGAGTCGTTACGCATGGACTATCGCGCGGCCAGTGCCGCCGCTTACCTGGGGCTGGGTGCAACCTGGGCCTTGGGCCTGAGCTCGGCAGCGGCGCAAATCCAGGCAAACCCCGCGAGCCTGCCCAAATCCCTTCTCGACATCACCGGCGTGATCCCCTTCTCCCAGACCATTTTTCTGTGGCAGTCGCTCGCCATGGCCTTGGTCATAACCGTTGTGTCGCTGCTGGTTGCCTGGGCTTCCACGCCCTCGCCGGAGCGCGCAAAAACGGCCCAGGACATGGGCATCGATTTATCAGAGGCGTGCGATGACCTGGAACCCAGGAAGCGCCCCGGCGAATGGCTGGAATACAGCCCGTTGCTGACCCTGGTGACGGTGGCGATCGGTGCGGCCTGGGCAGTGGGCGAGTTCACCAGCAAAGACCCGATCTATGCGATCTCCAATCTCAACACCTACAACTTGCTGTTCCTGCTCGTGGGCATGCTGTTGAGCTGGCGGCCCAAGCGCTTTTTGCGCGCGGTAGCACGCTCGGTGCCCTCGATCGCCGGCGTGCTGATCCAGTTCCCGCTGTACGGCGCGATAGCGTTCATCATGACCAAGGCAGCAGGCAGTGACGGCGCTACCCTCTCCCACCACATCGCCGAAGCGTTCGTCTCGATCGCGAGCAAGGAAAATTTCGCGGTGGTGATGGGCCTGTATTCGGCGTTCCTCGGGTTCATCATCCCGTCCGGTGGCGGCAAGTGGATTATCGAAGCCCCCTATGTGATGCAGGCCGCCAACCAGCTCCAGGTGCATCTGGGCTGGACGGTGCAGGTCTATAACGCCGCCGAGGCGCTGCCTAACCTGATCAACCCGTTCTGGATGCTCCCGCTGCTGGGTGTTCTGGGGATCAAGGCGCGGGACGTCGTGGGGTTCACCTTCACACAGCTGATCGTTCACCTGCCGTTGGTGTTGTTCATGCTCTGGTTCTTCTCGATGACCCTGGACTACTTGCCGCCGCAGATGCCCTGAGCTGAAATCCGCCCTATGAGCCCCGGGTGCTGCGCCACCGGGGCTCGATTCTTCACCCCCCGCCTACTGGTCACTGCAGCCGCGCCGCGCTCTCCCGCCCGAATTGACAACCCCCTGCCCTTGACCCATAGTTTCTCAACTCGCAAACGTTTGCGGGCTCCAAATAACGACAATACCGGAGTCATCATCATGTACGGTTCACGCCCTGCCCGTCTGTTCACCGCGCTTGCCTTCAGCGCAGCCAGCGCCCTGCTCCCGCTTTCCGCCAGCCACGCCGCCGAGCCCGAAAAACCCAAGGTCGCCTTGGTCATGAAATCGCTGGCCAATGAATTTTTCCGCACCATGGAAAACGGCGCCAAGGATTACCAGGCGGCGCACCCAGGCGATTTCAGCCTGATCGCCAACGGCATCAAGGATGAAACCGACACCTCGGCGCAGATCCGTATCGTCGAGCAGATGATCGTCGAACAGGTGAACGCGCTGGTGATCGCACCGGCCGATTCCAAAGCACTGGTGCCGGTACTTAAAAAGGCTGCCGACGCGGGCATCAAGGTCGTGAACATCGATAACCGGCTCGACCCTGCGGTGGTGCGCAGCAAAGGCCTGGACATCCCCTTCGTAGGCCCGGACAACCGTAAAGGCGCCCAGCTGGTGGGTGACTACCTGGCCAAGACGTCGCTCAAAGCCGGCGACCAGGTCGGCATCATCGAAGGGGTATCGACCACCACCAACGCCCAGCAACGTACTGCTGGTTTCAAGGCGGCGATGGATCAGGCCGGGATGAAGATCGTCGGGGTGCAGTCGGGCAACTGGGAAATCGACAAAGGCAATGCCGTGGCAGCGGCCATGCTCAACGAATACCCCGACCTCAAAGCCCTGCTGGCGGGCAACGACAGCATGGCGCTGGGTGCGGTGTCGGCAGTGCGCGCTGCAGGCAAGCAAGGCCAGGTCAAGGTGGTGGGCTACGACAACATCAATGCCATCAAACCGATGCTAAAGGACGGCCGCGTGCTGGCCACGGCAGACCAATACGCCGCCAAACAAGCGGTGTTCGGTATCGAAGCGGCCCTCAAGCTGATCAAGGGTGAGCCGGTCGATGCCAAAGACGGCGTGATCGAAACCCCCGTTGAACTCGTGACCCAGCCATGAGCGGCGCGGTACTGACCGCCCGCGGGATCGGCAAAACCTACGCCCAGCCCGTGCTGGGCGGTGTGGACCTTGAGCTGCACCCCGGCGAGGTGCTGGCCCTGACCGGCGAAAACGGCGCAGGCAAAAGCACCTTGTCGAAGATTTTCTGCGGCCTGGAGCAACCCACCACCGGCAGCCTTGAGCTGCTGGGCGAGCCCTATGCCCCTGCCAACCGGCGCAGGGCCGAGCAGCTGGGGGTGCGCATGGTGCTGCAGGAGCTCAACCTACTGCCCACCCTGAGCGTGGCGGAAAACCTCTTCCTCGACCGCCTGCCCCACCGCGCCGGCTGGATCTCCCGGGGCCGGCTGCGCAACCTGGCTCGCCAGGCCATGGCGCAGGTCGGGCTGGAGGCCGTAGACCCGGACACCCCCGTGGCGGCCCTGGGCGTTGGCCATCAGCAGATGGTTGAAATCGCCCGTAACCTGATCGGCGACTGCCGCGTGCTGGTGCTCGACGAACCCACCGCCATGCTCACCCACCGGGAAGTGGAGCTGCTGTTCGAGCAGATCGAGCGCCTGCGCGCGCGGGGCGTGGCCATCGTGTACATCTCCCACCGCCTCGAAGAGCTGGCGCGGGTCGCCCAGCGCGTGGCGGTGCTGCGCGACGGCTGCCTGGTAGCGATAGAGCCCATCGGCCGCTACAGCAGTGACGAACTGGTCACCCTGATGGTGGGCCGCGAAGTCGGTGACGCCATCGACCTGGGGGCCCGCCCGCTGGGCGCACCACGGCTGCAGGTGCGCAACCTCAGCCGGCGCGGCAAGGTCGACGACGTGTCGTTCAGCGTCCGCGCCGGCGAGATATTCGGCATTTCCGGGCTGATCGGTGCCGGTCGCACTGAGTTGCTGCGCCTGATCTACGGGGCCGACCGCGCCGACAGCGGCCAGGTGCTGCTGGGCGACCCCGCCGTGCCGGTGGTGATCGGTTCCCCGGCAGAGGCGGTTCGCCAGGGTATTGCGCTGATCACTGAAGACCGCAAGGGCGAAGGGCTACTGCTGAGCCAGTCGATCGGCGCCAACCTGGCCTTGGGCAACATGCCCCGGGTGTCGCGCCACGGCGTGATGCACGCAGCCGCCGAAGACGGCCTGGCGCAGCGCCAGATCGCCGCCATGCGCATCCGTTGCCAAGGGCCGCAGCAGCGGGTAGACGAGCTGTCTGGCGGTAACCAGCAAAAGGTGGTGATCGGTCGCTGGCTGGAACGCGACTGCACCGTGCTGCTGTTCGACGAACCCACGCGCGGCATCGACGTCGGTGCCAAATTCGAAATCTACGCCTTGCTCGGCGAACTGGCGCGCCAAGGCAAGGCCTTGGTAGTGGTGTCCAGTGACCTGCGCGAGCTGATGCTGATCTGCGATCGCATCGGCGTGATGTCGGCCGGCCGGCTGGTCGATACCTTCAGCCGCGACAGCTGGAGCCAGGACAGCCTACTGGCTGCCGCCTTTGCCGGCTACCGCGCCCGTGAAGCCTTGCTCGGCGAGGCCACCCCGCCCCTACAGGAACTGCCCCAATGAGTACCCCGATCGTTTCACCCGCCACCCGCAGTGGCACCCGCCAAGGCCTGGGCACCTATGTGGGCCTGGCCGGCGCCTTGCTTGCGATGGTGGTGCTGTTCGCCTCGCTGAGCAGCCACTTCCTGTCCTATGCCACCTTTACCACGCTGGCCAACCAGATCCCTGACCTGATGGTGCTGGCTGTCGGCATGACGCTCGTGTTGATCATCGGCGGCATCGACCTGTCGGTAGGCTCGGTGCTCGCGCTGGCTGCCGCCGTGGTGAGCGTGGCGACCCTGGGGCTGGGCTGGGGCATTGTGCCCGCCGCGTTGCTGGGCATGGCGTGCGCCGCTCTGGCCGGTACGGTCACCGGCACAATCACGGTTGCCTGGGGCATCCCTTCGTTCATCGTGTCGCTGGGCGTGCTGGAAATGGCCCGAGGCCTGGCCTACCAGCTTACCGATTCGCGTACCGCTTACATTGGTGACGCCTACGCTTGGCTGTCCACGCCTTGGGCGGCCGGTGTCTCGCCTTCGTTCGTCATCGCCCTGGCGGTGATCGTGCTCGCGCACCTGCTGCTGACCCGTACCGTATTCGGGCGCTACCTGGTGGCGATCGGCACCAACGAAGAAGCGGTGCGCCTGGCCGGGATCAACCCCAAACCCTACAAGGTGATGGTGTTCGCGTTGATGGGCGCGCTGGCGGGCCTGGCGGCACTGTTCCAGATCTCTCGGCTCGAAGCCGCCGACCCGAATGCCGGCGCCGGCATGGAGCTGCAGGTGATCGCCGCGGTGGTGATCGGTGGCACCAGCCTGATGGGTGGGCGCGGTTCGGTCATCAGCACGTTCTTCGGCGTGCTGATCATTTCGGTGCTGGCAGCCGGGCTCGCCCAGGTCGGCGCCTCGGAGCCGACCAAGCGCATCATCACCGGGGCGGTGATCGTGGTAGCCGTGGTGCTCGACACCTACCGCAGCTACCGCGCCAAGCGCAAAGGGTAAGCACAGTGGCCACCATCAAGGACGTCGCCGCGCGCGCAGGCATCTCCTACACCACGGTGTCACACGTGGTGAACGGCACGCGGCCGGTCAGCGATGCAGTGCGCAGCAAGGTCGAAGCCGCCATCGCCGAGCTGGGCTACGTGCCCAGCGGCGTGGCGCGTTCGTTGCGGGCGCAGGCCACCGGCACCCTGGGCATGCTCTTGCCCAACGTCAGCAACCCCTACTTCGCCGAGCTGGCCCGCGGGGTGGAAGATCACGCCGAGCAAAACGGCTACAGCCTGATCCTCTGCAACTCCGATGACGACATCGACAAGCAGCTGCGCTACCTGCGCGTGCTGCTGGAACGGCGCATCGACGGGTTGATCGTGGCCACGGTGGACAGCGACCCGCGCCTTGCCCAGGCACTGGCGCCGCTCAAGGTGCCCCTGGTGCTGGTCGACCGCCCTCTGGAAGGGGTGCTGGCCGACCGTGTGCAGGTCGACCACGAACAAGGCGGCTATCTGGCTACCCGGCACCTATTGGCACTCGGCCACCAACGGATTGCCTGCATCGCCGGGCCGGCTACCACCGAGGCGGCCCGCTTGCGCGCCGCAGGCTACCAGCGCGCACTGGTCGAGGCGCAGGTGCCGGCGCTGCCGGTGGTGGCCTGCGCCTTCACCGCGCCCGCAGGGCATGCCGCCGCGCACAGCCTGCTGGCGGCCCCGCAGCCGCCCTCGGCGATTTTCGCCGGTAACGACATGTTGGCCATCGGCGTGCTGCGCGCGGCGGCCGAGCAAGGGCTGCGTGTGCCGGCGCAATTGTCGGTGGTGGGGTTCGACGACATCGAGGTCAGCCGTTACCTCTACCCGGCACTCACAACGGTCGGCCAGGCGATCGGCCAACTGGGCGAGCGCGCCGCTGCGCGGCTATTGGCGCGTATTCGTAACCCCGAGCTCAGTGTCGGGCACCAGTCGCTGCCACCCCAGGTGGTACAGCGGGAAACCAGCGGGCCAGCGTTTTCCAACGGTGCTGAGCCCCATACAGCCGCAAGGCATGTTGTTGAAGGTGAGCAATGATGGGCGCAAGCGTTGTGGTAGTGGGCAGCTTGAACATGGACCTGGTGGTGCAGACCCCGCGCTTGCCAGCCGCCGGTGAAACCCTCGCCGGCCACGGTTTCACCACGGCCGCCGGCGGCAAGGGGGCCAACCAGGCGGTGGCCGCCGCGCGGCTCGGCGCGCAGGTGGCGATGGTCGGGTGCCTGGGCAGCGACGCCTATGGCGATGCACTGCGCAGCGGCCTGCTGGCCGAGGGCATCGATTGCACGGCAGTGGCCACCGCCGAAGGCGTGCCGACCGGTATCGCCTCCATCCTGGTGGACGACCAAGGCCGCAACACCATCGTGATCGTCGCCGGCAGCAATGCCGAACTGCGCCCGGCACAGTTGGCCGAGCACGCCGCCCTGCTGGCCGAGGCCAAGGTGGTCATCACCCAGCTCGAGGTGCCTATGGCCACGGTGGAGGCAACGCTGCAGCGCACCCGCGACCAAGGCGCTGCGCTGATCCTCAACCCTGCCCCGGCCACCGGCCCGCTGCCCAGCCACTGGTACGGGCTGGTCGATTACCTGGTGCCTAACGAATCCGAAGCCAGCCTGCTCACCGGCTTGCCCGTGCACTGCCCGGCCAGCGCCCGGCACGCTGCAGAGCACCTGCGCGGCCTGGGCGTGGCGCGCGTGCTGATCACCCTGGGCGAACAAGGGGTGCTCTATGCCGGGCCCGAAGGCTATGAGCATTACCCTGCCAAGCCCACTCGCGCCGTCGATACTACCGCCGCCGGCGACACCTTCCTCGGCGGCTTCGCCGTCGGCCTGGCCGAAGGCCGCCCGTTGGCGCAGGCGATCGGCCTCGGCCAACGGGCCGCAGGCCTGGCAGTCACCCGCGCAGGCGCGCAACCTTCGATTCCCTACCGCCACGAGCTGCCCGAATGAAAAAGACCCCGCTGTTGAACGCGGCGCTGTCCGCCGCTATCGCCCGCCTTGGCCACGGTGACGTGCTGGTGATCGGTGACGCCGGTATGCCGGTACCGCCCGGCACACCCTGCATCGACCTGGCCCTGACCCCTGGCGTACCGGATTTCGCCACGACCGTGCAGGTGGTGTTGGCAGAGATGCAGGTCGAAAGCCATGTGGTTGCCGAAGAAACTTTTATCGCGGCCCCGCCCGGCCTCGCCACCCTTGAGGCGCTGCACAGCGCAGGCGTGCTCGGTGAGCGCACGCGGGTGAGCCACGTGGCGCTCAAGGCGCTGTGCAAGGAGGCCCGGGTGCAGGTGCGCACGGGGGAGTGCCAGCCCTACAGCAATATCGCCCTGGTGGCGGGGGTGACGTTCTGATGGCGGGCCTACTGCGGCCGTGGCCTTGAAAGTCAAGGGCGGGCGCAGCAGGCCTTCAATAACCGGCCCCAGTGCCGCCCGCCTCCCCCTCGGCTCGGAACTGCCCGATCAACCCTTTCAGGCCGCGCATCAACACGGCGGTATCCACCCCTACCGCAACGAACGTTGCCCCAAGCGCCCTGTACCGTTTGGCCAACCCTTCGTCCGCTGTCAACACCCCTGCCGCCTTCCCTGCCTTCACAATCTGGCCGATGGCGTCGTCGATCGCACTCACCACGGCAGGGTGCCCGGGGTTGCCTCGGTAGCCCATGGCCGCGGATAAATCCGCAGGCCCGATGAACACGCCATCGACGCCCTCCACCGCTGCGATCAGCTCCAAATTCGCCAGGCCCTCCAGGCTCTCCACTTGCACCAGCAGGCAGATCTGCTCATCGGCCTGGTGCACGTAGCCCTCCACGCTGTTCCAGCGCGAGGCCCGCGCCAGCCCGCTGCCCATCCCACGAATGCCGGCCGGGGGGTACCTTACTGCTCGCACCAGGGCCTTGGCCTGGTCAGCCGTTTCTACCATCGGCACCAGCAGCGTCTGGGCACCGAGGTCCAGTAGCTGCTTGATCAGCGCCGCATCGCCGCATACCGGCCGAACGATGGGCTGCGCGGCATAGGGCGCGATGGCCTGCAGCTGGCCGAGGGTGCTGCGCAGGTCGTTGGGGGCGTGCTCGCCGTCGATCAGCAGCCAGTCGAACCCGGCGTTAGCCGCCAGCTCGGCGCAGTAGGCGTCTGCCAACCCGAGCCAGAGGCCATATTGAACCTCCTGCGCGAGCAAGCGACGTTTGAATGCGTTTATCACAGTGATGCTCCTTTGCACGGCCCAGTGCACCGTCGGCTCAGGCGAAATGGCAGGCGACCGTGCCGAACTCGCCGTAGTCCGCCACGATGGTGTCGCCCTTGGCCACATCCACCGGGCGTATGAATGAGCCCGCCAGAATCACCTGGCCGGGTTCGAGCGTGACGCCATGCCGGTGCAGCCGGTTGGCCAGCCAGGCCACGCCGTTGGCGGGGTGGTTGAGCACCCCAGCGGCCAGGCCCGTCTCTTCTACCTCGCCGTTCTTGCTGACGATGGCCCCGATTCTGCGCACGTCGGCCGCAAAGGCGTCCGGTTTGAATGGCCTGCCGCCGAGGATGATTGCTGCGTTGGCGGCGTTGTCGCTGATGGTGTCCAGCACCCCGCGCATGCGGCCTGTTTCCCCGTCTCTGCGCTGGATGCGGGCATCGAGCAGTTCCAGTGCCGGGGTGATGTAGGCGGTAGCGTCCAACACGTCGAACAGGGTGCAGGCCGGGCCCGCCAAGGGTTTGCGCAGCACGAACGCCAGCTCGGCCTCGATTTTCAGCTCGATGAACCGCTCGGTCGGGATCCGAGCGCCATCTTCGTAGAACATGCTGTCCAGCAGCACCCCGTAGTCAGGCTCGTCGATGCCCACCGCGCGGCGCATGGCTTTGGAGGTCAGCCCGATCTTGTGGCCTTTGACCTTGCGCCCGGCGGCGCATTGCTGCTCCACCCAGGCACTTTGAATGCGGTAGGCATCGAGCAGGTTCATGGCCGGGTACTGCAGCGAAAACTGCCGGCACTGTTGGCGGCTGTGCTCGGCGTCGGCCAGTTGTCTCGCTGCCATGGTGGTCTGTTCGGGGGTCAGCGCGGGCGTCATTGCTCAGCCTCCACGCGGTTACGCAGGCAGCCGACGCCGGCCACCTCGACCTCGACCACATCGCCTGGCCGCAGGAAGCGTGGCGGGTCGAACCGGATCCCGGCCCCGGTGGGTGTGCCGGTCACGATCAGGTCACCGGTTTCAAGCGTTGTGAACGTGGAGAGGTAGGCGATGAGCTGGGCGAAATCGAACATCAGCCTGGCGGTTGTATCCTGCTGGCGCAGCTCGCCATTGACGCGAGTGCTCAGGTGCAGGCCGGCGTAACCGTCGGGAAACTCGTCGGCGGTGACCACCCAGGGGCCGTATGACCCGGAGCGGTGGAAGTTCTTGCCCTGGGTTACGTTGAATTTGGCGTGGTGCACCCAGTCGCGAATCGTGCCCTCGTTCACGCAGGTAAGCCCGCCGATGTGCGCCAACGCCTGGGCCGGCGGGATGCGGCGGCCACCCTGGCCGATGACGATGCCGATCTCCCCTTCGTAGTCGAGCTGCTGCGACTCGTGGGGTTGCAGCAAGGCCTGGTCGGGGGCAGAGAAGGAATCCGGCACGCGCATGAAGATGCTGGGGTATTTCGGCAGGTCGCTGCCGTCCTTGTATTCGGCGTTGCGCTGGGCGTAGTTCACACCGATGCAGAAGATCTTGCGCGGCTGGGGTATCGGCCGCTGCAGCGTTACCGCCGATAGCGGGTAGTCCGCGGCGCTGCACTCAACCCTTGAGCGAGCGGCGGCCAACAGCTGAGCGCCAGCCCCCAGCAGCCCTGCGACGCCATCGATATCGGCCAGGTGCGTGCCCAGGTCGATCACGCCGTCGCCTACGACCGCGCCCCATTTGCTTGCACCCTCATGGGTGTAGGTAATCAGTTTCATGAGCAAAATCCAAAAAGCCGGGCGGGGTTGGTCACCAGGATGCGCTCCAGGGCGGCGGCATCGGGCGCGAAGCGGTACAGCAGCTCCATCAGCAGCCCTTCATTGGGCGGCTGCTTCAGCGAGATCGGGTGCGGCCAATCACTGCCCCAGATGCAGCGGTCCGGCGCCGCATCTATCAAGGTCTGCGCCAGGGGAATCACGTCATCCCAGGGCGGGCCCGTTCTGGAGATTTTTTCCGACAGTGAAAGCATCACCCAGAAATTGCCTTCCTTGAGCAGGCCCAATACCCGGTCCAGGCTCGGGTCGCTCAGCCCTAATGCCGGGTTGGCGCGCCCCATGTGGTCGAGCACCACCGCCAGCTTCAGGTGTTCGAAGTCTTTTAGCTGCTCGGCGATGCCCTCGGCCGAGGGCTGCACTTTCACATACCAGCCCAGCTCGGCTATGCGGGCCAGTGCACGGTCGAGTTCTTTGGGGGCAAAGCTGATCCCCAGCCCTGCCCGGCTGAAGCGCGCACCCCTTACCCCGGCGTCGTTGAGTTGTTGAAGGTAGGCATCGCTGCCCTCCAGCAGCACCGCCGCGTTCGCACAGCCGACGTAGCGCTTGTTGCTTGCCCCGGCATTCAGGCCTTCCAGGGCATCCAGCACGACGCGATGGTCTGCGCCGTAGGTGGTCGCCTGCACCACCACGCCGCGTTCTATGCCCAGGGTACGGTGCAGCTCGCGCGCCACCTCCCAGGTGGCCGAAGGCATGCTGTAGACCGCGCCGGGTTGGATGGGGTATTGGCTCGGGTCGCCGAACACGTGGAATTGGCTGTCGCAGGCCAGGCCCGGCGGCAAGGGTGCCGGCGGGCGCGGATGGGGGTCGAAGGCGAGGTAGTCTGGCATGGGGGCGGCTCGTGTGGTGGGGCTTGCCTGGACTGTAAGAAGCCACCTGGCCCTCAACAACACAGCCTTTGCAATTCATTCCGCAGCATGGACTTTTATCGGCGCTGGTGCTTGTGGGCCGCCCTGCGCGCCCGCCAACAATAGGGCCACCCCCTCCTGAGCCAACCCTGCGGAGCCCGACATGCCCAACCGACACGCGATCTATTTGCAGCAGTTTGCCCATGCCAACCCGATCCCGGCGGCTTGCCGCCGTGGCCCGCTGTTGATGTCAGGTGTCATCAACGGCAATGACCCGGCCACCGGCGAGTTGCCCGCCGACCTCGACACGCAGTGCCGTCATGTATTTACCCACGTGCAGGCGATTCTCCAGGCCGCTGGGGCAACCCCCGACGACGTGGTGAAGATGACCGTATGGCTACAGGATCGCGAGCAGCGCGGGCCGCTCAACGAGCAATGGCTCAAGCTCTTTCCCGACGCCAAGAGCCGCCCGGCCCGCCACGCCCTTCAGGCAGCGACCCCTTCGAAGTTCCTCATCCAGTGCGAGTTCACCGCCTGGGTCATGGAAAACGCAAAGCGCGAAAAGGCCTGAAAGATTCCACCCTATGGAACAAATACAGCGTAAACCGCTGGCGGTGCGTGCGGCGCCCTACCAGTATGAGCATCCAGCGCAGGCCGAATCGGCATTGCCCCCACCGCCGAGGCACCCATGAGCCCCCAGGACCTACCCACGCTAACCGGCGAAAGCGCCGCCACCACCCGATCACTGGCCCGTGCCTTTCAGATCATGAGGGTTCTTGCCCTGGGCCAGGAGCATGGCATGCGCCTGATCGATGTGGTGCGCCATACCGGGCTGTCGCGCCCGACCGTGCACCGGCTACTCAGGGCCTTGGCCGATGAGCACGCCGTCGAGCAAGACCCCGCAACCCGCCGTTACCGGGTGGGGGCTGAAATTTCGATGCTGGCGCTGGCACGCCCTTCTCGCTTGCCGCTGCGCAAACTCGCCGAGCCGCATCTTCAGGTGTTGAGCGACACCTTGGGCGATACCGCCTTCATCACCGTGCGCCACGGCCGGGATTCGGTCTGCCTCGACCGGCAATTGGGCAGCTTCCCTATCAAGGTGATGTCCATCGATGTCGGTACGCGCCGGCCGTTGGGGGTCGGAGTGGCCGGGGTGGTGTTGCTCTGCGCGATGGCCGATAGCGAAATCGACGAGCTTCTGGAGATGGATCACGCCCGCTTGCAGGCCTGCCACCTCACGGCGCCTGAGATCAAAGCCAGAGTTTCGGCCGCCAGGGCACAGGGCTTTGTCTATGCCGAGCAGGGCGTCACGCATGGCACCGCAGCGCTTTCGGTGCCAGTGCTTGGGCCCTCAGGCGAGATCGTCGCGGCGCTGAGCGTGGCCGCCGTGGCCAGTAACCTGCCGCCCGGGAAGGTTGCGCACACCGCAGCGGTGCTGGCCGGGCAGGCAGCCTTGATCAGCAAGCGGCTTTCGGCACTGGGCGTGTAGCCGCCTACTGTGGCCTGCGGCGCCGCACCCTCTGCCTGTTCCCATTCCAATAACAAGAGGAACCCTCGATATGCGCGCCAACGTACACACTCAGCTCGCAGGCTCGGCCGCCCCTACCCAGGGCGCCGTACTCAACCGCGTGGCCTGGCGAATCCTGCCGTTTCTGTTCATCTGCTATGTGCTGTGCAACATCGACCGCTCCAACGTGGCCATCGCGCACCTGGAGTTCAGCGCAGAGATCGGGCTCAGTGCTGCGCAATACGGCCTGGGTGCATCGCTGTTCTTCATCGGGTACATCCTGTTCGAGGTGCCCAGCAATCTGATGCTGGAACGCTTCGGCGCGCGCATCACGCTCACCCGGATCATGGTGCTCTGGGGGCTGGTCACGGCCGGCTTCATGCTGGTGAGCAGCGTCGAAGGGTTCTATCTGGCACGCGTGCTGTTGGGCATCGCCGAGGCCGGCTTTTTGCCGGGCATGATTCTCTACCTCAGCTACTGGTTTCCGGCGGCCCGGCGTGGGCGGATCACCGCCTGGTTCACCCTGGGCATACCCGTGGCCGGGGTGATCGGCAGCCCGTTGTCGAGCTACCTGATGGTTGCCTTCGATGGCTGGCAGGGCCTGAGCGGCTGGAAGTGGATGTTCATCATCGAGGGCGGCATTACCGTGGTGCTGGGCGCGCTGGCCTGGTTCGTATTGGCTGACAAACCCGCCACTGCAAGCTTTCTGAGCGATACCGAAAAAACCGTACTGATCCAAGCCCTGGCCCAAGCCCCCGCCGGCCCGGCCCAGGGCGCTCATTCCAGCAAGGCCCTGGCCATTGTGCGCTCGCCCGTCACGCTGGCGCTGAGCTTTGTGTATTTTGCGATCGTGATGTCGATGGTGGTGCTCAATTACTGGGCGCCCTCCCTTATCAAGGACGCCATTGGCGGCACCACCGGCAGCATCGCCCTGTATTCGGCCGGCCTGTACGCGGTGGGAGCGCTGGGCATGATCATGCTGGGCTGGCTGTCAGACCGCTATCAGCGCCGGCGGGCTTTTGTGGCCGGCGCGCTGGTGATCGGCGCCCTGGCCTATGGCTTGATCGCTTCTCAGCTCACGGCCGGGTTCGGCGCGTATTACACCTTGGTGTTCGCTGCGTTTTTCACCTATGGCGCGATGCCAGTGTTCTGGAGTATTCCCGCCTCGGTGATGAGCAGGCAGCAAGCAGTAGTCGGCATCGCCGCAATCAGCGCACTGGCCAACGTCGCCGGCATGGTGGGGCCGGCCGTCATCGGCTGGTCGAAGGGCGCCACTGGGCACTACTCGGCAGGCATCTACCTGCTCAGCACCTGCATGGTGCTGGCGGCCGGGGTGATCCTGCTCAAGCGCCAGTCGGCAAAAGCCTGACCCTGGCATCGCCCGCCGCCGCAGGATGTGCCCGAACCCCCACCGCACATCCTGCCGCCCCACCCCCGATATTCCCCATTTAATTCTCCCCTGGCCCCTATCTTCAGCCGCGCCGTTCTCCCCAGCCTCGGTACAGTTGACTGCAGCCCCGTGGCCTTGATGGCTGCGGCCCGCCCGACCCTTTCTGGCTGGAGTGACCCCCACGATGCCGCTACCCTACCGCACACGCTTGATCTGCGCCGGAGCCGCCCTGTTGGGCACTGTTCATGCTGTGGCCGAGGCCGAAGAGCTGACGTTCGTGTCTCAGGGCGGGGCGTATCAGCAAGCGCAGAGCGAGGCGATTCTGCTGCCGGCAGCCAAGGCGCTGAAGATCGACCTGCGCCAGGACAGCTCACCGAAGGCCTACCCGATCATCAAGACCCAGGTCGAAAGCAAGAAGGTCACCTGGGATGTGGTGGACCTGCCCACCGGTGACTGCCTGCGCGGCGAAAAAGAAGGGCTTTTCGAAAAGCTCGACCCGGCCCTGGTGCCCAACGCCGCGCAACTGCCGCCCCAGCTGCGTGACGATTACAGCGTCGGCTACATCAGCTACTCCACGGTGCTGGCCTATCGCACCGACGCCAAGGGCCATCCGGCGCCCAAGACCTGGGCCGACTTCTGGAACACCCAGGCCTTCCCCGGCGCCCGCTCGCTGCGCAACCTGCCACGGCCGACGCTTGAGATCGCCCTGATGGCCGACGGCGTGGCGCCAGACAAGCTCTACCCGCTCGATGTCGACCGAGCATTTCGCAAGCTTGAGCAGATCAAGCCGCACATCCAGACCTGGTGGACCTCAGGCGGCCAGTCGGCGCAACTGATCGCTGATGGCGAAGTGGACATGATTCAAGCCTGGAACGGCCGCATCACGGCGGTGCAAGCCGATGGCGCGCCGGTTGCCTTCGATTACAACCAGGGCGTGCTGGAAACCAACTCGCTGTGCGTGCTCAAAGGCACCCCGCACCGAGAGGCAGCAATGAAATTCGTCAACGAAGCCATCAGCGCCAAATTGCAGGCCGCGCTGCCGCAGATCATCGACTACGGGCCGCTCAACCCCAAGGCCTTCGACACCGGCAGCATCTCCGCCGAGCGCGCCGCACAGCTGCCCTCCTCGCCGCAGAACATGGCCCGCCAGGCACTGCTCTCGGCTCAGTGGTGGGCCTCTGACGCCGGTGAGCAGGCCGAGCGGCGCTGGCTGACCTTCGTGCAGGCCAAGTAACCCGCTCACCTTTCCACTGGAGGCAGCCATGCCCAACGCCTATTCCGCCAGCGCCGCGCCCCAGGCCCGCAACACCGCCCCGCATGACGGGCAGGCCCGAGCCCTGGCGCGCGAGGAACGCCGCGAACACCTGACCCTGTTGCTGTTGCTGCTGCCGGCCCTGCTGGTGGTGGCGCTGTTGCTGATCGTGCCCATGTGCTGGCTGGCCGTGCAGTCGGTGCAGACCGAACAGGGCTGGTCGCTGGCCAACTACCTGCGCATCTTCCAGGAAGCGATCTACTGGGACACCTTCGCACTGACCTTCAAGATCAGCTTCATCGTCACCGTGCTGGCGATTCTGTTGGGCTTCCCGGTGGCCTATGCCGCTTCCCGCCTGCACGGCTTCTGGGCCAACCTGATCCTGGCCTGCGTGATCATCCCGTTCTGGACCAGCGTGCTGGTGCGTGCCTACGCCTGGCTGGTGCTGCTGCAACGGCGCGGGCTGGTGAACCAGACGCTGATGGACCTGGGCCTGATCGACCAGCCGCTGACGCTGATGCACAACGTCACAGGCACTGTGATCGGCACGCTGCACGTGATGCTGCCGTTCATGGTGCTGCCGTTGTATTCGGTGATGAAGAAGATTCCCCAGGACCTGCTGCAAGCCTCGCAAAGCCTGGGTGCCAGGCCGTTCTACACCTTCCGCCGGGTATTTCTGCCCATGGCGGCACCCGGGATCATGGCCGGCTCGATCCTGGTGTTTGTGATCTGCCTGGGGTTCTTCATCACCCCCGAGTTGCTCGGTGGCGGGCGCACGGTGCTGGTGTCGATGCTGGTGCAGCGCAATGTCGAGCTCTACAACGCCTGGGGCGCTGCCAGCGCGGTAGGCCTGGTGCTGCTGCTGGTGGTGTTCCTGATCTTCTGGGCCATCAACAAGGTCATCCCGATCGAACGTATCCTGGGTGCGCGCTGACATGAACATCCCGACCTACCTGCGCCCCGGGCGCGTGCTGTTCATCCTGCTGGTGGCGGCGATCCTGTTGTACCTGATCGTGCCGGTGCTGATCGTGATCCCGATGTCGTTCTCCGACGCGCGCTTTCTGCAGTTTCCGCCCAAGGCCTGGTCGCTGCGCTGGTACGAGGCGTTCTTCAACAGCGCCGAGTGGATGTCGGCGGCGCGCACCAGCCTGATCACCGCCGTCGCGACCACGTTGGTCAGCCTGCCGATGGGCATGGCAGCGGCCTATGCGATCAACAACTCCACCCTGCGTTTTGTGCGCACGCTGCAGATCATTCTGCTGCTGCCCATGATGGTGCCGATCATCCTGATCGCCGCCGGGGTGTTCTTCGTCTATGCCCGCGCCAGCTTGATCAGCACCCTGACCGGGCTGGTGCTGGCCCATGTGATGCTCGCCCTGCCCTACGTGATCATCGCCCTGCTGGCGGGCCTGCGTAATTTCGACATGGCCCAGGAAATGGTCGCTCGCAGCCTGGGCATGAATCGCTTTCGAGCCTTCATGGCCGTAACCCTGCCGCAGATCAAGCCCAGCGTCATCTCCGCCACGCTGTTCGCCTTCATCACCTCGCTGGATGAAACCGTGGTGGCGCTGTTCATTTCCGGCGGCGACAACCAGACCCTGCCCAAGCGCATGTTCACGGCCCTGCGCGACGAGATCGACCCGACCATCGCCGCCATCAGCTCGATGCTGATCCTGGCTTCATTGCTGCTGGTAATGCTTGCCGGCCGGCAGAAACAGCGCTGAACGCCCCCATTGATTGCCAAGGCCCAGACCATGTTGAAAACCCTGTTGCAAGACCCTTCCCTGCTGGTTGAGCGCGCCTACGCCGACGGCCAATGGATCACCGCCGACGACGGCGCCACCCTGGATGTGCTCAACCCTGCCGACGGCAGCCGAGTCGCTGGGGTACCGGCCCTGCAGCCGGCACAGACCGAGCGTGCCATTGCCGCCGCTGAGGCCGCTTTCGCCCGCTGGCGGGAGGTGCCGGCGGCCGAGCGCGCCAGGCTGCTTTACGCCTGGTACGAACTGATCATGGCCAACCAGAACGACCTGGCGCTGATCATGACCGCCGAACAGGGCAAGCCGTTGGCCGAAGCCCAGGGCGAGGTCGCCTACGGCGCCAGCTTCGTCAAATGGTTTGCCGAGGAGGCGCGGCGCATCTACGGCGACACCATTCCGTCGCCGGCCGCCGACCGGCGCATCCTGGTGCTCAAGCAGCCAGTGGGGGTGGTGGCGGCCATCACGCCGTGGAATTTTCCCATCGCGATGATTACCCGTAAGTGCGCGCCGGCCCTGGCGGCGGGTTGTACGGTGCTGGTCAAGCCCTCGGAGCTCACCCCGCTCTCGGCACTGGCCCTGGCGGTGCTGGCCGAACGCGCCGGCATCCCGGCCGGGGTGTTCAACGTGCTCACCGGTTTGCCGGCCGGCGTCGGCACGCCCCTGGCGAGCAGCCCCGGTGTGCGCAAGCTGTCGTTCACCGGCTCGACCAAGGTGGGCCAGCTGCTGATGAGCCAGTGCGCCGCGACGGTCAAACGCCTGAGCCTGGAGTTGGGCGGCAATGCGCCGTTCATCGTGTTCGACGATGCAGACCTTGAGCTGGCCATCGCCGGGGTGATGCAGAGCAAGTTCCGCAATGCCGGGCAAACCTGCGTGTGTGCCAATCGCATCCTGGTGCAGCGCGGCATCTACCCGCGCTTCGCTGCGCGCCTGGCCGAGGCGGTGGCTGAGCTGAAGGTCGGCGACGGCATGGCCGAAGGGGTCACCCTCGGCCCGTTGATCAACGCCGCGGCGGTGGCCAAGGTGGCCCGGCACATCGGCGATGCCGTGGCCAAGGGGGCCGAGGTGCTCAGCGGCGGGCTGCCGGCCAACGACGGCCTGTACGTGCAACCCACCATATTGGGCAACGCCAGCGCCGCCATGCTGCTGGCCAACGAAGAAACTTTCGGGCCCGTGGCGCCGTTGTTCCCGTTCGACGATGAAGCCGAGGCCATCGCCCTGGCCAATGCCACCCCCTATGGGCTTGGGGCCTACTACTTCACCCAGGATATGCGCCGCGCCTGGCGAGTAGGCGAGCGGCTGGAGTTCGGCATGGTCGGGCTCAACACCGGGGTGATCTCCATGGAAGTTGCGCCGTTCGGGGGCATGAAGCAGTCCGGCACAGGCCGTGAGGGTTCCAAATATGGGCTGGACGAGTTTCTCGAGGTCAAGGCCTGGCACATCGGCGGGTTGGGCGCCTGAGGGCCTCACCGGCCAAGCAGGTAGCCATTTTGATTTTTCACCCATCTAATCGCAGGAGATCCACCATGGGCCTCACCCAGGGTTTCGAATCTGTCACCGTCGAGCAGGTGTGCAAGCATTACGGCAGCCTCAAGGCGTTGAACAACGTCGACCTCAAGGTCGAAGCGGGTGAATTCATGTCGCTGCTCGGCCCCTCTGGCTCGGGCAAGACCACGCTGCTCAGCATCCTTGGCGGTTTCATCCGCGTCAGCTCCGGGCGCATCCTGTTCGGTGAACGAGACGTCACCCTGATGCCGCCGCACAAACGCGAGATCGGCGTGGTGTTCCAGAACTACGCGCTGTTCCCGCACATGACAGTGGGCGAGAACGTTGCGTTTCCGCTTCGTGCCCGCGGTGAAAGCGCGGCGCGCAGTGCCGACCGAGTGCGCCAGGCGTTGGCCACGGTCGAGCTCAGTGGCTACGAACAGCGGCCCATCGCGGCGCTCTCCGGGGGGCAGCGCCAGCGCGTGGCCCTGGCCCGGGCAATCGTGTTCGAACCCAAGCTGATTCTTATGGACGAGCCGCTCTCGGCCCTTGACAAGCAGCTGCGCGAAACCATGCAAATTGAGCTGCGGGCCCTGCACAAGCGCCTGGGCGCGACCATGATCTACGTCACCCATGACCAGCGCGAGGCGCTGACCATGAGCGACCGCATCGCGATCATGCGCGGCGGCCAATTGGTGCAGGTCGATACGCCGCGCCGGCTGCACGATCATCCGGCGGACGATTTCGTCGCCAGCTTCATCGGTGAAAGCACCCTGGTGCCACTGCAGCGCCAGGGCAGCGACGGCCTGCACCTGGGCGGCGTGGCGCTGCGCACCAGCCGCCCGGTGCCGGCTGCCGGCGAGCTGTTCCTTGCCTTGCAGTCTGAAAAGCTGCTGCTGGACAACCCCGCCGCCGGCCCCGAATGGAACCGCCTGCGTGGCAAAGTGGCCGACATCGTCTTTCAAGGCGAAAGCCTGCGGGTGTTCGTGGAGCTGGAGAACGGCCCCACGGTGAGCCTGCGCCAGGCCAGCCATCACGAAGGCAACGCCAGCCTACCCCCGATCGGGTCGCCGCTGCTGATGCGCCTGCACCCCGAAGACACCATCGTGGTACCGCGTGCCGGCGCCTGAGCCCTGCGTGCCCTTGACCTGGAGAGACCGATGAATCACGCAATCAACCACACCCAACGCCTGCTCGCGCTGCGCGACCAACACGTGTCGCGCGGCATCGTCACCGCCCACCCAGTGGTGGCAGCGCGTGCCCAAGGGGCCGAACTGTGGGACGTGGACGGCACGCGCTACCTGGATTTCGTCGGCGGCATCGGCGTGCTCAACACCGGGCACAGCCACCCGGCGGTGGTCGAGGCGGTTCGGCGCCAGGCTGGGGAGATAAGCCACGCCAGCTTCCAGGTTGTGGCCTATGAGAACTACATCGAGCTGGCAGCCCGGCTCAATGCCCTGATCGGCGCCGGTGAGCATTACAAGAGCGTGCTGTTCACCTCAGGCGCCGAAGCGGTGGAGAACGCCATCAAGATTGCCCGCGGCCATACCGGCCGCCCGGCGGTGATCTCCTTTCG
Organism: Pseudomonas sp. URIL14HWK12:I12; assembly: GCF_003097135.1. Lineage (GTDB taxonomy): Bacteria > Pseudomonadota > Gammaproteobacteria > Pseudomonadales > Pseudomonadaceae > Aquipseudomonas. The sequence continues at coordinate 324,998 of NZ_QEQL01000001.1, read as the reverse complement.
CGGGGGCTTTCATGGCCGCACCCTGCTGGGTGTGACGTTGACCGGCATGAGCCAACCCTACAAGCAGAACTTTGGCCCGTTCCCGGCGGAGATCTATCACTCGGTGTACCCCAATGCTTACCGAGGCATCAGTGCCGAGCAGGCCCTGGCCGAGCTCGATGAGCTGTTCGCCACCGACGTGGCTGCGGACCGGGTGGCGGCGATCCTGGTGGAGCCCGTGCAGGGCGACGGCGGCTTCCTGCCTGCGCCGGCGGCGTTTCTTCAGGGCCTGCGCGAACGGTGTACGCGCCATGGCATCGTGTTGATCCTCGACGAGATCCAAGCAGGCTTCGGCCGTACCGGCAAGATGTTCGGCTTCCAGCATGCGGGTATCCAGCCCGACCTGGTCACGGTGGCCAAGAGCCTGGCCGGCGGCATGCCACTCTCCGGCGTGGTGGGCCGCGCCGACATCATGGATGCGCCCTTGCCCGGGGGGCTCGGCGGAACCTACGGCGGCAATGCCGTAGCCTGCGCCGCCGCGCTGGCGGTGCTGGAGCTGTTCGAACACACCGACCTGCTCGCCCAAGGCGAGCGCTTGGCTGTGCGCTTGCAGGCTGGCCTGTTGGCTTTGCAGGCTCGGCATCCGCGTATCGGCCAGGTACGGGGGCTGGGCTTCATGCAGGCGATTGAAATGGTCACAGGTGACGGCAGCGGTGCGCCCGATGCCGCCCTTGCACAGGCGGTGATCGACGCTGCGCGCGCCGCCGGGCTGCTGGTGATCAAATGCGGCGTGCAGCGCAACGTCGTGCGCTTTTTGGCGCCGCTGGTAACCACCGAGGCGCAACTGGATGAAGCCCTCGGCATGCTGGCCGAGGCACTGGCCAGCACCTGCTGACAACGCCGCTGCAGCGCCACCGGAGCCAAGGATGAAAGTCACGCAGTACAAAGCATTGGGGCTGGCCATCGGCACCCTGGTAGATCGCGAACGAGGCATCCTCGAAGGCTTGCGCCCCCTGGCGGTGCAGGCTGGCCAGGCGCTGAGCGATGAGCAACTGCTGGGTGCCTATTACGCGCTGGCCTCAGCCCTGCGCGCGGACCCGGCCATCACCACTGCATCAGCCTTGCACGGCCGGTTGTACCAGCAGCTGGCGCAGCAATTGCATCTGATACCGGATTGGGACGCCACTGTGGCCTTTGGTAGCTCCACGGCAGCCTGGCCGATGTTCGAAGACGCGCCCGGTGCGCTGCAGTACTTGGCCAAGTTCTACCGGCTGGTACTGATCGCCCCGCCGCTGGCCATGGACACCGAGGCCTGGAGTTTGCGGCTGACAGCATCGTTCGACGCGGTCGTCAGCCTCGCCGACGATGCCTGGCATGCTGAGCTGGAGGCCGCATTGGCACGCTTGGGGCTGCGCCGGGCGGAGCTGCTGCCGGTGCGTAGCCAGGCGCGCGATGATCCTTGGGCGCAGCGCGTGGACTTCCCGGTGTGCGTACTCAGCCGGGGGCTGGCCCAGCCCTGGAATCATTCGCCCCAGGCGCTCGATGGCAAACGCTGCGAGTACGCAAGCCTGGCTGACCTTGCCCAGGCGCATCAACGGGCGCTGCGCGCCTGAAGGCTGTGATAACGACCGATTTGCGAGGAACCACGATGGATGCCGCAGCAAGACTCGACCGTATCGACCTGAACATTCTGGTGCAGTTGCAAAAGGACGGGCGCATGACCAACGTCAGCCTCGCCGAAGCGGTTGGCCTTTCGCCCAGCCCTTGCCTGCAGAGGGTCAAGCGCCTGGAAGCAGCCGGCTACATCAGCGGCTACGAGGCCCATGTGAACCTGGCCAAGTTCGCCAACTCGGTAACCGTGTTCACCGAGATCACCTTGAGCGATCACAAGCGCAATGATTTCGTGAAGTTCGAATCGAGCATCCGCAGCATTGACGAGGTGCTCGAATGCCACCTGATCAGTGGCGGCTACGACTACCTGGTGCGCTTCATGTGCAGCAGCATCCAGCATTATCAAGAGCTGATGGAGTCGATCCTGGACCGCAACATCGGCATCGAGAAATACTTCAGTTATATCGTGATCAAGTCGCCAGTGGTCAAAAGTGCGATCCCGTTGCGCAGCCTGGTGCGCACGGCCGGATAGCCAGCCCCAGAGGGGCTGCGCGCCCTAGCCCCAGATGCAGTAGACCTTGCGCACAGCCCGCTCACTCACCCAGGCATTGGCGAGCCCCGCCGGGGCGACGACCACCTCACCCGCTTCCACGTGCGCCGGCGCGCCCTGCTCGGGCGTCAGTTGCACGCCCCCTTCGAGCAGGTACATCAGCTCGGTATAGGCCGGGCGCATCTGGCGCCGGGCGTATGCCTCGCATTGCCAGAGGCCCACGCGCAGTGCCCCTGCTTCGTACAGCGGCAGGCTCCAGGCCTCGGGGGCAGGCCCCAGCAGCACATCGGCCGGCGGCGGCGAGCAGGGCTCAAGCGAAGCCGAGAGGTCGAGCTTGAACGGAGCGCGCGCCGGCTCTGGCGGTGCCATCACGGCCATGAAGGCGTACTCAAACCCCCCGCGAGCCTGCCATTGCACCGCCGCACCACAGGGGATGACGAAGGCGTCGCCGGCGTTGAGGCTAAGCTCCCGGCCCTGGAAACCCAGCACCAGTTCACCCGCCACGGCCACCCCCACCTCACACCATGGCCAGGCTCGGGCTGCGCCCTGCTCAGCGACCGTACAGCGCCCCGCGCCCCAGCCCTCTTGGGCCTGCGCGGCATGCCAGGTGCGGCCTTCGGCCAGCGGGCCGCTGGGCCAGGGGCTCGCCACCGCGGCGCAGGGCTGGGCACTCGACAAGGGGTAATGCAGCAATTGGACCATGCTCACCTCTAGCGCCCGACGGCATCGAGCAGTTGTTGCCAACCTGCCGCCAGGCGCACGCCAGGGGCGCGCAAACCGTGCAGCGGGATGGGATTGAACCCCTTTCCGGCCAGTAGGCCGAGCTGCACCGGTTCGCCGGCGCTCATCGCAGCCAGCTGCGCCCCCATCCACGTCGACATGGCCACCCCGCCGCCGTTGTAGCCCACGGCGTAATACTGATTCGGGGCGAGCTCACCGGCGTGGGGCAGGTAGTCCAGGGTCATTGCCACCAGCCCCGACCAGCGGAACCCGATCGCTACGCTCGCCAACTGCGGAAACACCTGGACCATGCTGCGCTGCAACGTGTCGAAGGCCTGGGCCGAATCCTGCTGGCCGAAGGCGCCGCGGCCGCCGAAGATCAACCGGTCGCCGACCACGCGGAACCAGCGCAGCATGCGCTTGGTGTCGCCGCACACCTGGCCACCGGGCATCAGGCTCGCCAAAAGCGCTGGCGCCAAGGGCTCGGTGGCGATGATTGCGCTGCGAAACGGGATCAGCCGCCGATGCAGGCTGGCGGTCACCGGGGTCTGGTCGCTGTAGCCATTGGTGGCGTAAATCACTTGGCGTGCGCTGACGTGCCCGCCCGGCGTCTGCACGCTGAACCGCCCACCCTCCTCCCGCACCGCCAGCGCCGGGCTGCCCACATAGATGCCCACGCCCCGCTGGTGCAGGCGCCAGGCCAGGCCACGCGTGAAATTGAGCGGGTGCAGCCCGCCGGCATGAGGGGTGAGCAGCCCACCGTGAAACAATGTGGCGCCGGTGAGCTCGCGCACTTGCTCGGCGTCGATCAACCGCACCGAAGCACTGCCGGTTTCTCGTTTGACCCAGTCGGCAGTAGCCTGTAGGCCAGCCAGCGCCCGCGGGGTGTGCGCCGCCGCGATATGCCCGCCCAGGTGCAAGGCCGCCTGGTCCAGCCCCAGCTCGTCGATCAGCTGGGCCAAGCCATCAACAGCGGCGTGGCCGGTGTGATACAGGTGCAGCGCGGCCTCCCGGCCATGCCGCGCCATGGCCGCGGAAAAGCCGACGCGAAACTTCGGCGACACCACCCCGCCGTTACGCCCGCTGGCACCGAACCCCAGTTCGTTGGCTTCCAGCAACAAGGGCTCACGCCCGCTCTGGGCGATGTGCCAGGCAGCGCTCAAGCCGGTATAGCCGGCGCCGATGATTGCCACGTCGCACTGCCGCTCGCCGGCGAGCGGCGCGAGCGGTGGTGCGGCCTGGGCGGTGGCCGCCCATAAACTGTTCACTGCCATGGGCAGCCTCCGGCCAGCCTGAATAAGGGGCCGCCCCGGCTGGCGGGGCGGTGAAGGGGTCAGCCGAGCTCGGCCTCTACCGCGTCGGCCAATTGCGCCAACGAGGTGAAGTGATAGTGCGGTTTGGTGTGCTCCGACTCCAGCGTCCCGCCGCTGCCCTTCTGGTTGTGCCGGCGTTCGATCCAGCAGGTCTGGTACCCGAGGCGCATGGCCACACCGATATCGTGGTATTGGCTTTGCGCAACGTGCAGGATCTGCTCGAACACGACGCCCTGCGTGGCCAGCACCCCACGGGTGTAGGCGAAGAATTGCGGGTCAGGCTTCTCGAAACGCACGTCATCGACCGTTACGCGCACATCGAACGGTTCATCGAGGGTGCGGGCCATGTGGTTCAACGCCCAGATGCGCGAGTTGGTGGTGGCCACCAGCTTGAAGTGCTTGCGCAGGCGCTTGAGCGCTTCGACCGAATCGGGAAACGCCGGGAACTGCTCGACCGACAGCGCCAGGCCCCGGGCGAACTCGGCGCTGTCGGGCAGTTTCAGCTCGGCAGCCATCAAGTGGTAGCAGCGCTCCAGATCGTCTGGCCACCAGCCCGAGTCGGTGGCGGCGCGCGTCACCCGGTAGGCTTTGAGAATGTCGTCGTCACTGCAGGCGTTGGCGGCGGCGCCACCGACCTTGCGCACATGGTTGAGGATGCCAGCTTCGAAATCGATCAGGGTGCCGACCACGTCAAAGGTCAGGGCCTTGAATTGCTTGAATGACATAACGCGCTCCGCGAGTAGGCTGAGGAATACCCCCTTGGGCGAAGCCATTATCGGCCCGGTGCAACCATCGATTGTTTCGTTTGCATCAGCCTGGGGGGCATAACCTGCTGTTTTTACCCGCACGCCAGCAGAGGGTTACGCCGAGCCCCTGGCCAGTGCCTGGGCGACACCGAGTTCAGGGTAAATTTGCTGCACCTGCAGCAGTTCCTGCTGCAACTGCTCGGCGATCCAGTCGCGCACCTGTGCCACCAGTGGGCGAAGCGGCCGATTGGCTGGGCTGACCAGGCAACAGTAGCGAGGCGCACAGGTAACAGGTGTGGCCGCAGGTAACAGTTCACCCTTCGCCAGGCTATGGGCGACCACGTTCAGCCAACCCAGCGCAACGCCTTGACCGAGCAACGCCGCCTGTACCACTACGGCGTAGTCGGTAAATACCAGGGTGTTCTCCGGCTTGCCCGCAAGGCTCAGGCCGGTGGCCCAGTCACGGCCCTGGTTGTCCATGCGGATCAGCGTGGGGGGCTGCCCGCTGGCACGCTGTGCATCGCGGTAGGCCGGGGTGAACACCGGCACCGTGAGCTCCGGCATCAGCTTGAGATCCCCGGGCTGAACGGCCTCGGGCAGCAAATAACGCATCCCCAGGTCGACATCCACCAACGGCCCGCCGATGCGCCCGGCCATCAGTTGAAAGCGCAGGTCGACCTGTGGAAAGCACTGGTTGAACAGGCTCATGCGTGGCATCAGCCAATGGGTGGTGAAGGCGGTGGACAGCGACAGCGTGACCGTTTCCAGCCCGGTGGCGCGCACCGAGAGTTCATCGATGGCCGTTTCGATGGTGGCAAAACCTTCCTGCACCCTGGCGAACAGCAGCTCGCCCTCTTCCGTAAGCCGCGCACCGGCTCGGGTGCGTTCGAACAGCGCCACCCCCAAGTGCTGCTCCAAGCGCGATAGCATCCGGCTGACGGCGGGTTGGCTGACGCACAACTCGTTTGCTGCGCGGGTGAAACTGCCGCAGCGTGCCGCTGCCTCGAACACGAACAGTGAGCTTGAACTGGGGAGCTTGCGTCGTAGGGTAGCCATGACCTGAGTTTATGCCTGGCACAACTATTAGTAAATTGCTGCGTACGTGGGTGCGCTCCTATCCTGCCAGCCATCGCCCTCGCTCAGGAACAGCCCGATGCACAACGCCCTGAACTTCTATATCGGTGGCCAATGGGTCGCGCCCATCAGCCTGGCGCGCGCCCCCGTCATCAACCCAGCCACCGAAGCGCCGTTGGCCGAGATCGCCCTGGCCAACGAGGCTGACGTTTCCCGGGCCGTAATGGCAGCACGCGCTGCTTTCGATGGCTTTGCCCGAACGCCCCTGGCAGAACGCATTGCCTTGCTCGAGCGCATCCTGGCGATCTTTCAGCGCCGCCAGCATGAGTTCGGCGAGCTGATCATGCAGGAGGTCGGCGCGCCTCGCGCTCTGGCTCACCAGTGGCAGGCCGGGATTGGCGTGCGCCATCTTCAAGCCCTGCTTCAGGTGCTGCCGACCTTTCGCTTCAGCCAGCCGCGGGGCAGCACCGAGGTGGTATCGGAACCCGTTGGCGTGGTGGGCTTGATCACGCCGTGGAACTGGCCGATCAACCAGCTGGTGTGCAAGGTAGCGCCGGCATTGGCTGCCGGCTGCACCTTGGTGCTCAAGCCCAGCGAAGTGGCGCCGCTCAATGCCTTGCTGTTTGCTGAAGTGATGCACGAAGCCGGCGTGCCGCCGGGGGTGTTCAACCTGATCAACGGCGACGGCCCCAGCGCCGGCGCGGCGCTTGCCGCGCACCCAGAGGTCGACATGGTGTCGATTACCGGCTCAACCCGCGCCGGCATCGAAGTGGCACGGCTGGCGGCACCCACGGTCAAGCGCGTGCATCAGGAGCTGGGGGGCAAGTCTGCCAACATCCTGCTCGACGATGCGGACCTCGAGCGCGCGGTGGTGGCAGGTGTCCAGGCCTGCTTCAGCAACAGCGGGCAATCCTGCAATGCCCCCACCCGTATGCTAGTGCCGGCTACCGCCCACGAACGGGCGGTGGCGATTGCACGGCGCGCTGCGCTCGACCAGCGTGTCGGGCCGCCTGAGCAGGCGGGCACTGTGCTGGGGCCGGTCATCAATCGCCGACAGTTCGAGCACATCCAGCGGATGATAGAAAGCGGCCTGGCCTCGGGTGCGCAGCTGGTATGCGGCGGGCTGGGGCGCCCTGCGGGGTTGGATCGAGGGTTCTACGTGCAGCCCACGGTATTTGCCGGGGTCACCCCTGGGATGGCGGTGGCCGAGGAAGAAATATTCGGCCCGGTGCTGGTGATCATGCCTTACCAGGATGAGGCCCAAGCCGTACGCATCGCCAATGCCAGCCCTTTTGGCCTGGCCGGCTACGTGCAATCGGCAAGCCTTGAGCGCGCCCGGGAAGTGGCCGCACAGTTGAGGGTGGGCAGTGTGTACATCAACCACCCCAACTGGGACCCCATGGCGCCCTTCGGCGGCTACAAGCAGTCGGGCAACGGCCGTGAATACGCAGAGTGGGGGCTGGAAGCCTTCCTCGAAACCAAGGCCATCGTCGGCTATCGCGGCTGATCGGTGCCGGCGATCATCGCTGCGATGCGCTCGGCAATCATGATCGTCGGCACGTTGAGATTGGCGCATGGAATGCTGGGCATCAGCGAGGCGTCGCACACTCGCAGCCCCTGAGTGCCGATCACGCGCCCGGCCGAGTCGGTGACGGCTGTCGGGTCATCGGTTGCACCCATGGCGCAGGTACAGCTGGCGTGCCAGGTGCCACCGACATTGCGCCGCACGAACTGCGCCAATGCGCTGTCGTCGCTTAGTAAGGTGCGCAGCTCGGCCCCTTGAGTGATCACCCGCCGGACCAACCCACCCCGAAGGGGCCCTGCGATATCCAGCAACACGCTGAGCGCACCACGCGCCAGCGCGTTCATCAGGCCCGGTTGCGCCACCTTGGCCACGCGTGGGGAATAACTGGCCGGGAACACCACGCTTCGCAGCGGTGCCAGTTCCTCTGCCTGAAGCACTTGAGCACCGTAGCGCAGCGCTTGCATCAGGCGCTGCAGGTCGCGCTCGTCGCTGAGCATGGCGAAGTCCACCTCCGGTTCCACCAGAGGGCTCGCCGAGGCCAGGCGCACCTGCCCCTGTGAGCATGATTTGTTCACCCAGAAGAACACAGTGCCCATTCGGTAGCCCACCGAGTGCCAACCCGAGCGCGACAGAATCGCCCCATGCATGTCGCCCGGGCCGATCCCGGGCAAGCCCGAGGAATAGCGCCATACCGCCTGTTCGTGGTGCTCGGCGGGGTGGGCAGTTCGCCCACGGCGGCTGAGCACTGTGCTGACCGCGATCGAGGGGTGCTCCATCAATCGGGCGCCTACCCCTTCACGGGCGGCAACCACCTCGATACCCAAGCCTTCGAGCATTGCACGTGGGCCGACGCCGCTGCGCATCAGGATGGCAGGGCTATGGATGGCCCCGGCGCACAGGATCACTTCCCGGCCCTGAAGCTGCTGAGTTTCACCCCGCTCGTTGACCAGCACGGCACCCCTGGCGCGGCTACCGTCGAACAGCACTCGGTCAGCCTGCCAGCCAGTGCGCACCTCCAGGTTAGGGCGTTGCCGTACGGTGTCGGTGAGATAGCACACCGACGTGGGGATGCGCTCGCCCTGCTCGCTCACACCGATGGCACCCACGAACACACCGTCTTCCCAGGGGCCGTTCTGATCAGCGCGAATCGAGTGCCCGCGCCGTGCCAAGGCTGCCATCACCCCTTGCACGAAGGGCGACAGCCGCTCGGGCGGGGTGCGGCGGATACGCAAGGGGCCTTGCCGGCCGTGCAAAGGGCCGGCAAGGTCAGTGTCGTGCTCAAGCTTGATGAAGTACGGCAGGCACGCCTGCCAGTTCCAGCCAACGGCGCCCAGGCGCTCCCATTCGTCGTAGTCGGCCGGGGCGCCGCGGTTGGTCATCAAGGCGTTGATCGCCGAGCCGCCGCCGAGCAGGCGCGCCTGCTCGTAGCGGCGCGGTTTCTGCAGGCTGGCGCCGTAGGTGGCGACCAGGCGCTGCCAGAGGTTGCGTGGGTCCAGGTAGGCGCGGCCGGGGTAGCGGCTGCGCACCTCGGCCGGCATGGTCGCGGCGCTGATGTCGCGCCCGGCCTCGACCAGGCATACGCGTTTGCCGGCTTGTTCACTCAGGCGCGCGGCGAGCACGCAGCCGGCCGAGCCGCCACCGAGGATCAGGTAGTCGATCATCGGCGTTTTCTCACTGCACGAACTTCAGCCAGCGGTCCTTGGCTGCGATACCGGCCGGCGACGCCCACCATTGTTCCGACAGCAGGGCCTGGCGTGCAGCGTTTTCCGGTGAGCTGGGCAGTTCCTTGGCGCGCTCGGCGCTGATGCTGCCGGTGCTGAAGGCCGCCGGGTTGCCTGGCCCGTAATCGATGTACTTGGGCAAGTTGGCTTGCAGGTCCGGCGCCATCGCTTCGTTGACGAAGCGCAGGGCGTCGGCCATGTTTGGCGCGTTCTTGACGATGCACAGTTGGGTGTTCTGCAAGATGCCCTGGTTGTAAGTGAAGGCAACGTCAGGGTTTTCCTTCTGCACGGCGCTTACCCGGCCGTTCCACATCATCAGCATGTCGACCTCGCCGTCGGCCAGCAGCTGCGCTGATTGCCCGCCTGAGGTCCACCACACGCTGATGTTGGGCTTGATCTGCTCAAGGCGTTTGTAGGCGCGGTCTACGTCCAGCGGGTAGAGCTTGTCAGGAGGCACCCCGTCCGAAAGCAGTGCTGCTTCCAGGGTACCCATCGGGTCGTTACGCAGGGCACGTGAGCCGGGGAAGTCTTTGACGTTCCAGAAGTCAGCCCAGCTCTGTGGCACTTTTTTCAGGGTCTTGGTGTTGTAGGCCAGCACCGAGGAATAGAACTCATAAGGCACCGACCACTGTGTGCGGTACTGCTCGGGAATCGACTGTGCGTTAGGGAGCTTGCTCATGTCCAGTGGCTCGATCAGCCCTTCGCGGCCACCCCGGATGCAGTTGGATGTTGGCGTGTCGATCACGTCCCATACGGTTTTGCCCGCTTCGGCCTGGGCCTTGACGATGGGCCAGGCGTCGGGAGCGCTGTCCTGGGCGATGGTGATGCCCAGGCGTTTGGCGGCGGGGTCGAGGATAGCCTGGGTCTGGGCCTGCTGATAGCTGCCCCCTTGGGAGACGAAGGTGATCTGCCCGGCGTAGGCAGCAGGCACTACGGCGGTGGAAAGACACGACAACATGAGCACTGCGGCGCGGGGCAAGCGTTTCATGGCACACCATCCTCTGAGTTATGGCAGGTTTGTCAGGGCCTTGCCGCCCGGGCTCTTCTTCGAGGCGGCCCGGTCGTTGCTGGACGTTAACCGAGCGCTGCTGCGCTGCACAACACACCAATAGTCAGAGCTGGCATAACCTCAAGGTATTGCCTGGGCATTGCCTCGGTGGTGCACCGCTTGATCAGGCTCGGCTCGGATTTGCTTGCATCCAGGGCGCGCGCCCGGCTGCACGGCGTGCAGCGCGCTACCCAACTTCAGGTCAGGGCGGCATACGGCAAGCGCTCGGCCAGCATGGTCTTCAGGTGCGTCACGAACAGGCCGATACGCCGTGGCACATGGCGGCTGTGGGGGTAAACGGCGTGGATATGCGCAGGGGGCGGGGTGTACTGGGGCATCACCTCCACCAGGCGGCCGCTTTGCAGATGCTCGTGCACGTCCCAGCGTGAGCGCAGCAGCAGGCCGTGGCCGTCCAGCGCAAGGCCCACTGCCACTTCGCCATCGTTGCTGGCCAAGGTGCCGCTCACCTTGTGCGTGTATGCCTGGCCACCGTGCTCGAAACGCCACAGGGCATAGTCACTGCCAAACTGGCGCAGCACGATGCAGTTATGCCGGGCCAGGTCTTGAGGCTGCTGCGGTGCGCGATGGCGCTCTAGGTAGGCTGGCGCCGCGCAGAGCACGCGGGGGTTGTCGAGCAAGCGTACGGCTACCAGGCGCGAGTCCGGGGGCGGGCCCATACACACCGCCAGGTCGAAGCGGTCGTCGGCAAAACCCAGCGGCTCGCTTGAAAGCTCCAGCTGCAGTTCAAGTGCCGGGTGCAGCCGGGCAAAGCTCGACACTACCGCCGCCAGATGACGGCGGCCGAAGCCCAGGGTGGCGTTGATTCTCAGGCGCCCGTGCAGCTCGGCGTGGCGACGGTCGAGGGCATTCTCAAGGGCTTCGAGCTGGCGCAGGATCGGCCGCCCGCCCTCCAGGTACAGCGTGCCTTCGGCAGTCAGTGACAACCGGCGGGTCGTACGCTGCACCAGCTGCGCCCCCAGCCGTGCCTCCAACTGGCTCAGGCGCTTGCTAACCGCCGGCAGCGACAGCCCCAACTGCCGGGCCACCTCGGTCAGGCTGGCGTGGGTTGCCACCTGCTGGAAGAAACTCAGGTCATCGATTGCGCTCACGATTGTTTACTCGAATCTAACAATGGGTTAACCAGCAGGCCCATTATTGAATACGGAAGTTGTACCTATACTCAAGCTCCAATCACTCAAGCGGAGCCGCCATGAACCAGTACAAGATCGCCGTGATTCCGGGAGACGGCATCGGCAAAGAAGTGATGCCCGAGGGTGTGCGAGTGATCGAAGCGGCTGCCCGCAAGCATGGGGTGCAGCTGCAGTGGGACTGGTTCGATTTCGCCAGCGCCGATTACTGGCTGGCACACGGCAAGATGATGCCGGATGACTGGTTCGACACCCTCAAGGGCTACGACGCGATCTTCTTCGGCGCAGTGGGCTGGCCAGAGGTAGTGCCGGACCATGTATCACTCTGGGAGTCGCTGCTGCAATTTCGCCGGGCCTTCGACCAGTATGTGAACCTGCGCCCCTGCCGGCTCATGCCCGGGGTCAAGGCGCCGTTGGCCGGGCGCAAACCCGGGGATATCGACTTCTGGGTGGTGCGGGAAAACACCGAGGGCGAATACTCAAGCGTCGGTGGGCGCATGTTCCCAGGCACCGAGCGTGAGGTGGTGATCCAGGAAACGGTGATGACCCGCGTGGGCGTGGACCGCATCCTGAAGTTCGCCTACGAGCTGGCTCAGAGCCGGCCGAAAAAGCACCTGACCTCGGCGACCAAATCCAACGGCATCGCAATCACCATGCCCTATTGGGATGAGCGCGTGGCCGCCATGCACGGCCAGTATCCCGAGGTGAAGGTCGACAAGTACCACATCGATATCCTCACGGCGAACTTCGTGCTGCACCCGGACTGGTTCGACGTGGTCGTGGCGAGCAACCTGTTCGGCGATATCCTCTCCGACCTCGGGCCGGCCTGCACCGGCACCATCGGCATCGCCCCTTCGGCGAACATCAACCCCGAGCGCACCTTCCCCAGCTTGTTCGAGCCGGTGCACGGCTCGGCGCCAGACATCGCCGGCCGCGGCATCGCCAACCCCATCGGGCAGATCTGGTGTGGGGCGATGATGCTGGACCATCTGGGCCACCCTGAAGCCGGGGCCGAGGTGCTGCGCGCGATCGAAGCGGTGCTCGCCCAAGGCCCGGAGCAAGCGCCGCTGACCCGTGACATCGGCGGCACCGGCACCACCGAGGCGTTAGGGGCCGCGATTGCCCAGGCCTTGCAATGACGCTGCTGGTTCATGTCGAGGGCGAGCGCGGTGCGCGTTGGATGGCCTTGTTCGCCGAGCATGCCCCGGACATTCCGGTACGCCGCTGGCCGGACATTGGCCCGCCAGAGGACGTGCGCTGGCTGCTGGCCTGGGTAACGACCCCGGAGCTCATCCGCGCCTTGCCCAACCTTCAGGTGCTGTTCGCCACCTCTGCCGGGGTCGACCAACTGCCCTTGGCCGCCCTGCCCGCCCAGGTGCAACTGGTGCGCATGCTCGACCCGAACATTGCCGAGGCAGTGGCCCAATACCTGTGCATGGCGGTGCTGTGCCTGCACCGCCAGTTGCCGCAGTACCTGCGCCAGCAACGGGGCCGGCAGTGGCTGCCGGAGCCCGCACGCCCCGCGCGGCAGCGGCGGGTAGGTTTGATGGGGCTTGGGCAGATGGGCCAGGCCGCAGCACTGCGCCTGAGGCCATTCGGGTTCGAGTTGCTGGGCTGGGCCCGAAGCACCCGGCAGCTCAATGGCGTGCGTTGTTACGCAGGCGCGCAGCAGCTAGCGGCCTTTCTCGGCCAATGCGACATTCTGGTCTGCCTGTTGCCATTGACCGAGGCCACACGCGGCATGCTCAGCGATGAGCTGTTCGCTGCCCTGCCTCGCGGCGCCTGCCTGGTCAACCTGGGGCGTGGCGGCCACCTCGACGAGCCCGCCCTGCTCAGGGCGCTGGACAGCGGCCAGCTGCAACACGCCGTGCTGGACGTGCTCGGCCAAGAGCCAGCTCCGCCCGAGCATCCGTTCTGGGAAGATGAGCGAATCTGGCTGACGCCGCACATCGGTGCGATGACCGCGCCTGAAGACGCCTTCGCCCTGCTGCTGGCCAACCTGCGCCGGCACTTGGCAGGTGAGCCGATGCTGGGTGTGGCTGATCGCAACGCCGGGTATTGAGCTTGCCGCGATCAAGGCCTGCCCCATCGGGATGAGCATGAGGCCTGTGCCGCTGTCCAACCCCCAACCGCTCCGGATCGATGAGGAACACGCCATGAATTACGTCAAGCTAGGCTCCACCGGCCTGGACATTTCCCCCTTGTGCCTGGGCTGCATGACCTTTGGCGAGCCCGATGCCGGTACTCACCCCTGGACCTTGGGCGAAGCTGAAAGCCGCCCCATCATCAGGCACGCGGTGGAGCAAGGCATCAACTTCTTCGACACCGCCAACAGCTACTCGGCCGGCACCTCGGAAACCATCGTGGGCAAGCTGCTCAAGGAGTTTGCCCGGCGCGAGGAAATCGTCATTGCCACCAAGGTCTTCTACCCGGCCAACATGTGGGAAGGCTCGACCCAGCCCAACGAAAAAGGCCTGTCGCGCAAAGCCATCATGGCCAATATCGATGCCAGCCTGACGCGCCTGGGCACCGATTACGTCGACCTTTACCAGATTCACCGCTGGGACTATCACACGCCTATCGAAGAAACCATGGAGGCGCTGCACGATGTGGTGAGGGCTGGCAAGGCGCGCTACATTGGCGCATCGTCGATGCATGCCTGGCAGTTCGCCAAGGCGCAGCACGTCGCGCAGTTGAACGGCTGGAGCCGATTCGTCTCGATGCAGAATTACCTCAACCTGCTCTACCGCGAAGAAGAGCGCGAAATGATCCCGCTGTGCCGCGATCAAGGCGTCGGGCTGATGCCATGGTCTCCGATGGCACGGGGGCGGCTGACCCGGCCCAAGGGCCAGCAGACACAACGCACGAAAACCGATATCTCAGGGCAGTCTTTCTATAAGGGCACGGAGGCCGAGGACGGGCGTGTGATCGATGTGGTCGAGCAGATAGCCCATGAAAGGGGCCTGCCTATGGCACAGGTGGCACTGGCGTGGGTATTGGGCAAGCAAGGGGTGTCGGCACCGATCGTGGGCGCCTCGAAACCCGCTCAGCTCAGCGATGCCATCGCGGCGCTGGAAGTGGTGCTCAGTGAGCAAGAGGTCGAGCGCCTGGAGGCGCCTTACGTGCCCCATCCGGTGACGGGTTTTTCCTGAAATACCCAACCAGGGCGCCCCAAGGCGCCTGGTTGGGTGGGCACTATTTAAGGCTCACCCCATAGAAGCCGGTGACGCCGAATGGATTGATCATGAACCCTTCGACATTCTTGCGCATCGGTTGCGACACCACCGAGTGCGCCATTGGGCTGACCGGCATCTGCTCACGGATGATCTGCTGCGCTTGTTCATAGAGCCGGGTGCGCTCATTACGGTCGGCGCTGAGCTTGGCTTTCTCGATCAGCGCATCGTAGGCTTTGTCGCACCAGCGCGCGTAGTTGCTGCCACCTACCGCAGCACAGCTGTAGAGCACGCCTAACCAGTTGTCGGGGTCGCCGTTATCGCCGGTCCAGCCGTAGGTCAGAACGTCGTGCTCACCGGCCTTGGCCCGCTTGATGTACTCGCCCCATTCGTAGCTGACGATCCTGGCCTTGATACCCACCTTTGCCCAGTCCTGCTGAATCATCTGCGCTGACAGCCTCGCATTGGGGTTCGAAGCCCGCTGTACGGTCATCGCCCACAGGTCGATCTGGGTGCCCGGCTTAACACCGGCAGCGGCGAGCAGCTGCTTGGCCTTCTCAGGGTCGTAAGGGGCGCCCTTGATGCGTTTATCGTAAGACCACTGGTTGGGCGGAATCACGTTCTGCGCCACCTGCCCCGCCCCCTGGAACACCGTGTCGACCACCGCCTGCTTATTGATGGCCATGTCCAGCGCCTGGCGCACACGGGCGTCGTTCAGCGGCGGGTGCTCGGTGTTATAGGCCAGAAAGCCTACGTTGAAGCCCGGTTGCTCCAACACCTTCAGATTCGGGTCTTTCTTCACCTCGGCCAGGTCGACCGGCCGGGCATAGCCGCTGACCTGGCACTCCCCGGTCTTGAGCTTCTGCAACCGGGTCGCGGCGTCAGGGGTGATGGCGAACACCAGGTGGTCGAGCTTCACCTCTTCGGGCTTCCAGTACTGGCGGTTGCCATCGAAACGGATCACCGCATCCTTCTGGTAACGGCGGAACACGAACGGGCCGGTTCCGATCGGCTGCTGGTTGAGCTGCTCCGGCTTGCCGGCGGCCAACAGCTGCGCGGCGTACTCGGCAGACTGAACCGAGGCAAAGCTCATCGCCAGGTCGGCGGCAAATGCGGCATCAGGCTGCTTGAGCGTAAACACCACCGTGTGGTCGTCGGCCTTGCTGAGGCTGGCGATGTTCTGATCCAGGCCCATGTCGGTGAAGTACGGGAACTCGGCCGGGTACGCCTTGCGAAACGGCTGTTGAGGGTCGCGCATGCGGTTGAAGGTGAACAGTACGTCGTCGGCGTTGAAGTCGCGGGTGGGCTTGAAGTAAGCGGTGGTATGAAACTTCACCCCTTCGCGCAGATGAAAGGTGTACACCTTGCCGTCGGCGCTGACGTCCCAACGCTCGGCCAGCCCAGGCTCCAGCGTGGTGCCGCCACGCTTGAACTGCACCAGGCGGTTGAAAACGGTTTCAGCCGAGGCGTCGAATTCGGTGCCAGAGGTGTATTGCGCCGGGTCGAAGCCGGCGGGGCTGGCTTCGGAGCAATACACCAGCGTGCTGGCGGCGTGGGCCAACGGCGCGGCGCCGAGCAATGCGGCAGCTAATACAACGGCGGTTGAACGGCGCTGCATAGAGGGTTCCTTACTGTAAACGGTGGGTGGCTGGGCGTCAGGTTAGCAGTTACGACCTGCTTTGCAGCGCTGCGGTTCACGCCTGCGGGGCTTGCGCCATTGCCACCGGGGAATAGGCCCTCTGATGTCACGCTACCGCGGCCCTCGCTATGCCTTCGCCTCAGCGCAAACCGAACCCCAGCCGCTTCAATTGTTCCACCAGCCGCTCCCGCCCATGCAGGTTGGCAACCGATTGCAGCCGTGTGACCACCTGTTCCGACCATCCGGACGCCTTCATGCCCTCTCGTTGATAAAACGCGCCCAACCGCTCGTCATACTGGGCCAGCGCCTCGGGTTCGTCGGTGGTGCAGTAGGTTTCCCGGTGGAGCACGGCGCGCTGCGGCAACCGCGGCTTGACCTTGGCCGGTCGCTGGGCCGAGGGATGGCCGACGCACAACCCGAACACTGGATACACCTGTGGCGGCAACTTCAGCTCACGGGCGACGCCTTCGATGTCATTGCGGATGGCGCCGATGTAGACGCTGCCCAGGCCAAGCGACTCCAGCGCGACGACCGCGTTTTGGGCTGCCAACGCGGCGTCGATGGTACCGAGCAGCAGGCTTTCGAGGTACGGCAGCGCCTCCAGGGCCACGCCGCGCTGCTGGGCGACCCGGGAGGCTCGCGAGAGGTCGGCCAGCCAGACCATAAACAGCGGTGCCTGGTGAATGTAGGCCTGGTTGCCGGCCAGCGCCGAGAGCCGCTGCTTGCGCTCGGCGTCCTCGACCGCCACGACGCTCCAGACCTGCAGGTTGGAGGAAGAGGAGGCTGACTGCGCCGCTGCGATCAGCGATTCGAGGGTGCCCGGCGGTAAGGGGGTGTCGGCGAAGGCGCGCACGCTGCGATGGTCGAGCAGTTGATCGAGGGTCTGGTTCCACTGCTCGAGAGCAGGGCCATCAGCGGCGCCGTAGCGGGCGGCCAGCCTGGCCTGGGCGGTAGCGGTCATGTGCGATCTCCGGAAAGAGACCGAGGCTAGCAAATCGAGCTCCCCCGATATAGCTGGGGTAAAAGATTTCATGTGCCTCAGCGAGCCGCCGTTTCACTGCTGTTCTACCCCTTAGGCAGCATCGAAAAACGCCACCTTCTGTGTGAGCCGGTCCGCCAGTTGAGTCAGTTCGGTGCTGGCAGAGGCAACATCCCGGGACCCGGTCGCCGATTGCACAGTGGACTCATGGATGCGGTTGATGTTCTGCGCCACGTCATCGGCCACCGAGGTTTGCTGAACCGCTGCGCTGGCGATCTGGGCGTTCATATGGGTGATGGCGCCCACCTGCTCGCTGATCCGGGCCAGGGCTTGCTGGGCATTGCGGGTTTTTTCCACTGTTTGGGTGACCAGTTCGCAGCTGCTGCGCATGGTCTGTGCCGCCGTTTCGGTCCCCGATTGCAAGGTGCTGATCATCTCGCGGATTTCTTCGGTCGACTGTTGCGTACGGTTGGCAAGCGACCGTACCTCGTCGGCGACCACGGCAAAGCCACGGCCGTGCTCCCCTGCCCTTGCCGCTTCGATCGCCGCGTTCAGCGCCAGCAGGTTGGTTTGCGCGGCGATGGAATTGATCACCTCGATCACCGATTCGATCTGCTCGCTGTGATGAGACACCTGCTCGACGGTACCGGTGGTCTGTACCAGGGCATCGGCCAGTTGTTCGATGGCGTGGGTGGTGCCTGCAACCAGGCGGTTACCGCTTTCGACTTCAGCATCGGCCAATCGCGAGGCGTCGGCCGCTTGAGCGGCGTAGCCGGAGACTTCGTTGACGGTGGCCGCCATTTGAGTGATGGCGGCGGCGACCTGTTCCGCCTCGCGGGTCTGCAGGCTGATATGGTCATTGTTGGCGGCGGAGGTCGAAGACAGCTGGCTGGAGGAGTGGTTGACCTCCCGGGCAGCGCTGCGCACTTGCTCGATGGTCTCGGCCAGGTGGCTCAATGCGTTCTTCAAAACGCCCATCACGCTGTTGGGGTACGCCGTCAGGATGGTTTGCCGGAGGTCACCGGCCGCCAGCCGCTCTATTGCCGTGGCCACTTCGGTAGGCTCTGCGCCCAGCGTCGACTTGACGAACCGAATGATGACCACGCTCAGGAGAATGCTCAGCACCAGGGCTATGCCGGTGGCAACGAGCATCAAGGTGCTGAACTGGCTAGCGGTCGTTTGCACCTGCCCCAACTTCCCATTGATCGAGGCCTCTTCGTAGTCGATCAGGGCATTGACGCGCTTGAGCCACTCGCTGTAATCGGCCGAGGTCTGACGCAGCAACAACGCTTGGGCACCGGGTATGTCACCTGCGGTGCGCAGGGCGATCAGCGCCTGGGTCGATTGCAGGGTGCGCTGCTCGATCTCCTTGATCGCAACAAGCAACTGGCGCTCCTCAGAGGTCACCTGCGCATGGGCGAACAACTGGTCCATGGGCGTGGCCGACTCGGTATAGGCCGCTTCGAGGCTTTTGACTTCAGCCAGGTGCTGCTTGAGTTCTGCGTCGGTGGTTACCAGCACAGCGTCACGGATGGCAATGGCTCGGTTGTGCACGCTACCACGGAAGTTGATGGCGTAGCGCTGCACCTTGGCGGCATTCTGGCTGACGTCGTTCAACGTGGCGTCGATGAAACTGACGCGCTGGATACCGATGGCGGTAATGATGACCAGCAGTGCCAGAATGGCCGTAAAACTCAGGCCAATACGCTTGGCCAGCGAAAGCGGTGTGTTCATGAGAAAGCTCGGCAGTGGGCCCGCGAGGGATAGGCGGCCTAAGTGATGCTATTGAGCCATCACTTCATTCCGCCTGATCATAGGCTAGAGCTTTCAGTTTGCGCACTTAAAATTCGTAAGCAAGCCAATAGAGCTTCACTATCGCAGCAGCGTCGGCTGGCTACCTTGCTCTTACTGAGCAGTTGTCGCTGTCAGCTCGACTTTGGCCGGCCCAGCCACATGGGCCTCGCTGTGAACACCGCTGGAGGGCGTTCCGAGTTGGCCGTAGACCTGAGCCAGGTCATCTGCCATCAGATCGGCAGGCAGGGTGTAGCCCTTGCCACCTGGCTGGCGGATGGTTTCAAAGGTCCGCCCGTTGCTCAACCGAATGAACACCGGCCCTACCAATGGCTCGGCCGGGCGGCAGCGCGCGAAGTTGGCGTTTTCCTGCAAGGCCGCGAAAGCGGCGGTGCGGCATTCGTCCAGCGTCAGGCCTGCCCGTACGGGCAGCTCCTTATGCAGGTTCAGGGCGGTAGAGAGAAAGAGTGTGTAGATGTCCATATCGTCGATTGCCCCTCAAAATGATGAGCGCTTTATAGGAGCGGCCAGCGGCGGGTGTCAAAGGGCGGAACACCTCGGGTCAGGATGACCCCACAGAGGCGATCGCCCGACTGGCGTAATCTGAGCCTTTGAATTCATTTCAAGGCATTTGGTTGTCTTTTCGTGGAACTTAACAATTGTTAAGCCCCATTTCGGCATCAAATATCTGGCGTCACTAACCGAGCGATTTTGGGATCCGGTTAGTCAGTGCCTGAATGATGGCGCCTTCCGGCAGTTTGATGACGGTCTGGCCCGACCTCGCCTCGTGCAGATACTCTTCGGCGTCCATCTTTTCAAGGAACACTCTCGTGCGCATCGAGCCGCTTCCGCCCCTGCACAACCTGATTGCATTCGAGGCCACTGTGCGTCATGCGAGCTTCTCCCGCGCAGCCGTTGAGCTGCACCTGACGCAAAGCGCTGTCAGCCGGCAGGTGGCGCAGTTGGAGGAATTTCTTGGGCGAGCGCTGTTTCGTCGCGAGCACAAACGCATCGTATTGACGGTGGCTGGGCAGAACTACGCAGCCGACGTACAGCGGCTGCTCACGCAGTTGGCCGAATCCACGGCCCAGGTCATGGCCCGCACCCATGAACAGACCCTCACGGTCGCCTCCTCCTCCGGCGTTGCAAGGCTATGGCTTGCGCCGATGCTGGCCGACTTCGTGGCGGGTTCTGCCGAGGTCGACGCCCGTTTGCGCGTGGTCGACAGCCTCGAATCCCTTGTGCGTGCGGAAATTGACCTGGGTATCTACTTCATGCGTTCTGCCCCACCCAAGGGCTTGGATGCGCGGCTGCTGTTTCAGGAAAAAGTCGGGGCCTATTGCTCGCCTGGGTACCTGCAAGGGCGGCGGCTCAGCGCGCGCGATATCGGCCAGGAGCGTCTGTTGATGGTGGAAGACGGGCAGCGGCAGTGGTTGTCGTGGAGCCAATGGTTCTCCTTGCAAGGCGTCGAGTACCCGGCCAACCCCCGGCGAATTACCGTGAGCCTCTATCCGATCCTGATCGACCTGGCCATCGCCGGCCATGGCATCGTGCTGGGTTGGTCGCCGCTTATCGACGCCCAGCTCAAAAGCGGTGCGTTGGTGCCTGCTTGCGCCAGCCAGGTGGATGGGGCTGGGGGCTATTACCTGCTGCGGCCAGCCGACCGGCTCCCGAGCCGAACCGCACGCCAGTTCGAGCAGTGGCTGGTGGAGGCCAGTGAAGCCCTGAAGGCCTAGCTTGCATGCGCTCAGCGCATGCAAATGCACGCATATAGCGTTTTATCCCTCACAGCCCGCCGGCCTATGCTCGGCTCACCGGGCGACAGATCCGGCCGGCTCCAATCACCCTGTCACTGCCTTTCACTCGATCGCGGGGCGTTTTCCCGCACCTGCATAAGTGGGAGTTCAAGCTGTGAGTGCCACCTCCGTTTCCTCGCGCGTCAGCGCCCATCAGCACGCTCGCCGTGCAGTGATCGCAACCGTCATCGGCAATGGCCTGGAATGGTTCGACTTCACTGTCTATAGCTTCTTTTCGGTCATCATTTCCAAGGTGTTCTTTCCCACCGGCGATGAGTTGACCTCTTACTTGCTGGCCCTGGCCACCTTTGGCGTCGGCTTCGTGATGCGCCCGGTGGGCGGCATCGTTCTGGGGATCTACTCCGATAAGCGCGGCCGGAAGGCGGCGCTGTCAGCCACCATTCTGCTGATGGCGCTGGGCACGCTGATCATCGCCATCACCCCAGGCTACGCCCAGATCGGCCTGGCGGCACCCGCGCTGATCCTGTTCGCACGCCTGTTGCAGGGGTTTTCGGCCGGCGGCGAAATGGGCAGTGCCACGGCCTTTCTCACCGAGCATGCGCCGCCCGGGCAAAAAGGCTTCTATTCCAGCTGGATTCAATCAAGCATCGGCCTGGCGGTAATGATCGGCGCCGGCCTGGGTGCCCTGCTCTCAGCCTGGCTCAGCCCTGAGGCGCTGCAAAGCTGGGGCTGGCGCGTGCCGTTCGTCATCGGCTGCCTGATCGGCCCGGTGGGCTTCTACATCCGCCACCGGATGGATGAAACGCCGGCCTATCGAGGCGAGCCGGCGCCCGATTCGCCGCTGCGTGAGGTGGCCCGAGATTATCCCCGGCAAACGCTGATCAGCTTTTCGCTGATCGTGCTGTGGACCGTGTGTACCTACGCCATTCTGTTCTACATCCCCTCCTACGCCACGCGGGTACTCAAGCTGCCGAGCGACGTGGGCTTCAGCGCCGGGCTGCTGGGCGGGCTGGTGCTGGTCATCGCCACGCCCGTGGTGGGCAGGCTCTCGGATCGATATGGGCGCAGGCCCTGGCTGCTGGGGTCGGCGTTGGCGATCTTCCTGTGCGCGTATCCCATGTTCTGGCTGATCAACGTATTGCCAGGGCTGGGGAGCTTGCTGGTGTTCGAGCTGGTCCTGGGGCTGTGCATCAGCGGCTACATTGGCTCGATCCTGGCGGTGTTCAGCGAACTGCTGCCTGCACGGGTACTGTCCACCGGCCTGTCGGTGGCCTACAACCTCGCCGTGACGCTGTTCGGCGGCTTTGCCACCTTCACCATCACCTGGTTGATCGCCACAACCGGCAGCAACCTGGCACCGGCTTTCTACATCATGATCGCAGCGGCCATCAGCACCGCGGGCGCGCTGCTTTATCGGGACACTGCTGGCCCGTTTCACGCCGTACTCAAAGAGGCTCACTGATGAACGACACCGCCATGGCAATCACTGTTCTGCGCAACGGCAAGGTCCTGGACCTGGACAAGGGCCAATTGCGGCCGGGGCTGGAGGTCGTCATTCAAGGGGAGCGGATCCTGGCCGTCCGCCCGGCAGGCCAGCCGCCCGAGCCGGGGGCGCAGGTGCTCGACCTGAAGGGCCGTACGGTGATGCCCGGCCTGATCGACTGCCATGTCCACGTGCTGGCCTCCAACGCCAACCTGGGCCTCAACGCCCTGCAGCCCAACGCCATCGTGATGTACCGCGCCATCCCGATCCTTGAGGCCATGCTCAAGCGCGGCTTTACCACGGTTCGGGATGCAGGGGGCGCGGATTGGGCCCTGGCCCGCTCGATTGCCCTGGGCCTGATCGCCGGGCCGCGGATATTCGCCTCGGGCAAGGCGCTGTCGCAAACCGGGGGCCACGGCGACTTCCGTGCGCGCGGCACCCTGCTCGCTACCGAGCCGTGCACCTGCTGCTTCAGGGCAGGCGCCATCGCCCGGGTGGTGGATGGGGTCGATAACGTGCGCCTGGCGGTTCGCGAAGAGATTCAGCAAGGCGCTCACCAGATCAAGATCATGGCTTCCGGCGGCGTCGCCTCGCCCACCGACCCTATCGCCAACACTCAATACAGCGAGGCAGAGATCCGCGCCATCGTCGACGAAGCGCAGGCCGCCAATACCTACGTCATGGCCCACGCCTACACGCCGCGGGCCATTCGCCGGGCCGTTGAGTGCGGGGTGCGCACCATCGAGCACGGCAACCTGGCCGATGCCGACACCGCGCGGCTGATGCGCGAGCATGGCGCCATCGCAGTGCCGACCCAGGTGACTTACGAGATGCTGGCCGAGCATGGTGAGAAGTTTGGCCTGCCGGCTGAGTCGTTGGCCAAGATCGCCGATGTGCGCGAAGCCGGGCGCCAGGCCCTGTTGCACTTTGCCGAGGCCGGCGTACCGATGGGTTATGGCTCGGACCTGCTCGGAGAGATGCACCAGTACCAGACGTGGGAGCTGAAGATCCGCGCTGAGGTGCTGGGCAACCTGGAAGCGATCCGCAGCGCCACTTCGGTGGCTGCGCATATCCTGGAGCGCGATGGCGAACTGGGGTGCATTGCTGCGGGCGCCTTGGCCGATGTGCTGGTGGTCGATGGCGACCCGCTCAGCGCCATCGACTGCCTGCTGGGCCAAGGGGAGCGGCTGGACCTGATCCTGCAAGCAGGCAAGGTCATCAAAAACGTGCTGCCGGGTTGACCGGAAAGCACCGCGTGACGGCGCCGCTCAGAACTTGCGCGTGGATATCGCCGTCGCCGCCATGACCACGTGGGGCACCAGCTCCTGCTCGGCCCGCTCCCGGGTCCAGCGGGTTTCCGGCACCGAAATGTTCACCGCCGCCACCGGCAGGCCGTGCTCGTTGAGAATCGGGCAGGCCACTGCGATGTCACCCAGTACTGTCTCTCCCGCCACGCAGGCATAGCCTGCTTCGGCTGCCCGCTGCAGCCGCTCGCGCAGCCGCTGCGGGTCGGTGCAGGTTCGCGGGGTAATGGCCCGCATCTCGGTACCCTGAATCACCCGCTCGCGCATTGCCTCGGGCAAACGCGCCAGCATCGCAGTACCGGAGGCGGTGAACAGCGCCGGGATACGGCTGCCCACCATGAAATCCAGGTTCATCACCCGCCGCCCAGGGTAGCGGGCGATGTACACCACCTCGGTGCCGTCGAGCTCCTGCAGGTTCACGGTTTCCCCAAGGGTGTCGCTCAGGCCGATCAGATAAGGCGCGGCCTTCTGCAGCACTTCGTGCACGCTGAGGTAATCGTAGGAAAACTGCAGGAAGCGCCCGGTCAGGGAGTAATCGCGGCTGTTGTGCACGCGGCGCAGGTAACCCAACACTTCCAGGGTATAGACCACCCGCTGCGCGGCGCTTCTGCCAAGCCCTGAGCGCTTGGCGATTTCCGACAGCGGCATCTGCCGGCCGCTGCCATCGAAGGCATGCAGCACCTGAAAAATCTTTTCAGCGGCGCCGATGAACAAGGGCGAGTCCTTGGGGCCGGCCTCGGCCTGGCTACCGCCGGCCGGCGGCGTACCCACTGGCGAAATGTCAGCCATCGACAGTACCCCTGAAACGATAAACGCGCATTGTGGCACCGGCCCCCGGGCTTTTCTACCGCTGGTTGAGGGCCGGCGTAGGAGTTGCTCAGGCGGCCGAAGGCGCTTGCCGCTCGGTGCCTGCTAGCAGGGTGCGGTATTCCTCGAGCAGCGCCTGTTTGAGTTCCGAACCCGGCTCGCGCAGCGGCGCAAGCATTTTCGGGGCGTTCACACCGATCAACTCCATCACCGATTTCATCGGGCCCGGGTTGGTTTCGGAGAACGCCAGGTTCATCATCGGGATCAACCTACGGTGCAATGCCACCGCCTCCTTGACCTCGCCCGCCACGGCATGTTGGTAGATGCGCTGCCAAGTGTTGGGCAGCAGGTTCGCGGTCACCAGGATTCCACCCTTGGCCCCAGCGGCCATGTGCAGCGGGAACAGTGTGTCTTCACCGCTGAGCACTGAAAACGAATCCGCGACGCCCGCCACCACCCTGAGAAAGTGGTACATGTCGGTGTTGCAAGCCTTCATGCCGATGATGTTTTCGTGGCCGGAGAGTTCGATGAGTACCTGCGGATCGATGGCGATCCGCGTGCGGTAGGGAATCTCGTAGATCAGGATCGGCAACGGCGACTCGTCGGCGTACCTGAGGTAGTAGTCGCGAATGCCTTGCTGAGTGGGGTTGGTGTAGTAAGGGTTGATCACCAGCAGACCGTCGGCGCCGGCTGCGGCGAAATCCTTGCCAGCGGCCAGGGCGTCGTAATAGCCGGTATCCAGCACACCCGGGATCACCGGCATCTGGCCCTCTGCATGGGCCGCGCACAGCTCGACGTAGCGGTTGCGCACCGGTCGCGACAGCGCGCCATATTCCCCCGTGCCGCCCAGTGGGATCACCCCATCCACGCCCTGCCCCTTCAGCCAGGTGAACAGGGCCGCGGTGGCATCGAGGTCGATGGTGTCATCGGCGTGCACATGGGTGGTGATGGCCGGGAGAACCCCTTTGAGGTCCTGTGCTTTCAACATGTTCTTTACTCCAGGAAAAGGCTCAGGCCGCAGCGCGTTGCCGCAGCTTGTCAGCGATGAAAATCAGTACAGAAATAAACAGCAGCAGGCAGGTGGATACCGCCGCGATCACCGGCGAAACCTGCAAAGTGACTTCGTCCCAGAATTGCTTGGGCAAGGTGGCGTTCAGGCCTCCGGAGGAAAACAGCGCAATGGTCAGTTCATCGAAGGAGGTGGCGAAGGCGAACAGGAACGCCGAAAACATGCCCGCGCCCAGCAATGGCAGGGTTACGTGGCGCAGTGTTCTCACCGGGCTTGCCCCCAGGCTCTGCGCAGCGGCATCCAGGCGCACATCGTAATTGCGCAGCACCGCCACCATGGTCATCACCACGTAGGGCACGCACACCACCGAATGGCCGATGATCAGGCCCAGCGAGGTACCGACCAGCTTGAGGTCCGAGAACATGTAGAACAGGCCCAGGGCGATGATGATGCGCGGCGCGATGATCGGTGAGAGCAAAAACACCATCAGTGCCGTCTTGCCCCGAATGTTCGCCCGGGCCAGCAAAAATGCCGCCGGAACGCCGATGGCCATCGACAGCACACCCGCGCCCAGGGCAACGGTGAGCGAGCGCACCAGTGCCTGCGACCACACCGGTGAGCCGAGCATGGCCTGGTACCACTGCAGCGTCATGCCGGACGGCGGCCATTGCAGGCCTGCCGAACTGAACGAAATCGGCACCATCAGCAGCGCCGGCAAGGTGATCATAATCAGTACCGTCCAGACGAACCCTTTCAGCGCCCAGCCCTCACCTTGGGCGCTGGCAGAAACCTTGCGCTTGGTGCCCGGCAGCACGCACAACCGGTCACTCACCGCACCGGCCAATGCCAGCAGCCGGCCACCGAAGCGCCGCCCATGGCCACCCCGCCGAGCTTGGCCGGCGGCGCTTTCGCCGGTCAGCGAGGCAAAGCCGAACACGCGGTCATAGGCGACGAACACCACCAGTACAAAGGCCAGCAGCACCACCGAGATAGCGCCGGCAAGCCGCCAATTCAGCGTCTGCTGTACCTGATCGATGATCAGCTGCGTGATCATGGTTTCGTGGCGCCCACCCAACAGCGCCGGCACGATGAAAAAGCCGATGGAGGTGATGAACACCATGATCGTAGCCGCCGCCACCCCTGGTACCGAGAGCGGAAAATAGACTGTCCAGAAGGCCGTTCCGGGTTTGGCGCCCAGGGTGGAAGCTGCCTTGGTCAAGCCACGATCGATGTTTTCCATGACCGCCAGCATGGTCATCACCGCCAGCGGCAGCATGGCGTGCACCATCCCGGCCACGGTGGCGCCCAGGCCATAAAGCAGGTTCAACGGCGTGTCGATCACACCCAGCCCCATCAGGCTCTGGTTGATCACCCCGTTACGCCCCAGAATCACCACCCAGGCAAAGGCGCGCACCAGAAAGCTGGTCCAGAACGACAGCAGCACCAGAAACACCAGCCGCTGTTTGAACGGCGCTGGCGTGCTGGATATCAGGTAGGCGACCGGGTAGCCGAGCACCACCGACAGCACGGTGGTGTAGACAGAGATTTTGAATGTGATTCCCAGTACCGTCAGGTACAGGTTGCTGGAGAAAATCTGCTGGTAGGCCGCCAGGGTAAAGCCGTCGGCGTTGAAGAAGCTCAGCGAGAACAGCCGGCCAACCGGGTAGACCAGAAACACCAGCAACAATGTCAGCAAGGGCAGCAGCATCAACAGCTGCTTGCCCCAGACGGGCATCGGCCGGCGAGCCGGCCGCACGGTGGCCTTCGACGCTTGGGTGCCGAGAGTGCTCATGGGTTCAGCCTCCGGCCTGTTCGATGATCGCGACGGCATCACATGCCTCCCAGGCCAGCCACGCCGGGTCACCGATGGCATAGCTTTCGCCTTCGGCACGGGTGGCGAAGGCTGCAGCGAGCACAGGCAACTGGCTGTCGGCGGCTTGCAGGTACACCTTGGTCAGGCTGCCGGTCACCATCACATCGGTGACCCGCGCCGCCAGGGCCTGGCCGTCGGCTGGGGCTGCGCGCAAAAGCCGCACGTTTTGCGGGCGTACCATGATGTGCAGCGGCTGGCCCACGGTGAGCCGTGGGTCTGCGGCGACGTTCAGGTTCACCTGGGCGCTGCCGACTCGCACCTGGGCGTGCTCACTGCCTGCGGCTGCCACGGTGGCGGGCAACAGGTTCGATTCACCGAGAAAATCCGCCGCGAACAGCGTGCGCGGGCGGAAATACAGCTCATCGGGCGTGCCCAACTGCTCGATCTGGCCGGCGTTCATCAGGCAGATGCGATCGGACATCGTCATCGCCTCTTCCTGATCGTGGGTCACGTAGATGATCGTGGTGCCCAGCTCGCGGTGGATACGCTTGATCTCCAACTGCATGTGCTCGCGTAGCTTCTTGTCCAGCGCCCCCAGCGGCTCGTCCATCAGGATGATCGCTGGCCGGTAAACCATGCAGCGGGCCAGTGCTACCCGCTGCTGCTGGCCACCGGACAACTCTTTGGGGTAGCGCTGGGCGATGTGCGGCAGCTTGATCATGTTCAGCGCCGCCATCGCCTGCTCTTGCGCTTGAGCGTCAGGCACATGGCGCATCTTCAGCGGGAAGGCGATGTTTTCCAGCACCGTCATGTGGGGAAACAGCGCGTAGTTCTGGAACACAACACCGATGTCACGCGAGTGCGGGGCGCTGAAGGTGACGACGTTGTCGCCGATCATCACCTCGCCCTCATCGGGATGTGCAAGCCCTGCGACCAGGGTCAGCAAGGTGGTCTTGCCCGAACCCGAAGGCCCCAGCAGCGTGAGGAATTCGCCCTCGGCGACTTCCAGGTCGGTGTTGGCGAGGGCGACGAAATCGCCGTAGCGTTTGGCCAGGTTCCTGACCGTCAAGCTCGAAGAAGGCATGGGCAGCCCCTTTGCACACAGTGAAGAGGTGGCCCCCGTTCCAAGGGCCGCGACGGTCAGGACAGCAGCCAGGCGTTGTAGCGGTCCAGGGCTTCGCTCTGGTGCTTGGTCCAGTAAGCGGCGTCGATGGGCAGCCCTGAGGCGATGTGCTCCGGATAGGTGGGGCACTGCTTGGCCACTTCCGGGTCGATGTACTTGAAGGCGTCCGGCTGGGTAACGCCGGCGGGGAAATACTTGACCAGCTGGGCCTGCCGCTGCGGGTCGAGGGTGAATTTGATGAATTCCCGGCAAAGGTCGGCATTGGGCGTGCCGGCCAGTATCGACCAGTTGTCCAGGCCCCAGATGTTCTGTTCCCAGACGATCCCCACCGGTGCCCCGGCGCTTTGGGCGGCCTGGGCGCGTGATACCCAGGTGGGCACCATGTCCACCTCGCCGGAAATCAGCAGCTGCTCGACCTGTGCGCCACTGGTCCAGAATACCGAGATGTCTTTCTTGAGCTGGTCGAGTTTCTTGAAAGCGCGGTCCAGGTCGCAGGGATACACCTGGCCGGTAGGCACGCCGTCGGCCATCAGCGCTTGCTCGATGGTGTCGAACGGGTGCCGGCGGATGGCGCGGCGGCCGGGAAAGTTCGCGACGTCGAAATAATCCTTCCACGAGGCCGGGGCTGCACGCCCCTTGAAGGCATCGGTGCGATAGGCCAGCACGGTGCTGTACACGTTGGTGCCGATACCGTATTCGTGCACGTATTGCTTGGGTAGCGCAGCGACGGCCGGGTCACCGGCAAGGTTCAGTGGCTCCAGGTAGCGCTTTGGGCCAGCGGTCAGCAGTTCAATGGCCGGGCGGCTGATTTTCGCCATGTCCCAGGTGTAGCTACCAGCGTCGACCATGCTGAGGATCTGCGCCGTAGGCTCGGCGTTGGCCTGCACGCCGATCACTTCGATACCAGTAGCTTCCTGGAACGGCTTGTAGAACACCTCACCGTACGCTTTGGTGTAAATGCCGCCGTCGTCTCGCACCACGATGCGCTTGCCCTGTGCCCGGGCGGTGTTCCACATGCCGGCGGTCGACAGCGCGGCCGCGCCGATGGCGCTGGCCTTGATGAAGTGCCTGCGGGAAAAACTGCTGCTGATATTACCCATGTTCCTGGACCTCTCTGCTCGAGCGCACGGCGTGTGCCGGATTGCCCGGTGGTGATGGTTAGTTGTGCTCAGGCGGTAAAAGGCGGCCGGGGTTGAACAGCCCCGCAGGGTCCAGCGCTTTTTTCACGGCGCGCATCAAGGCGAGCGAGGCACTGGATTTGTATTGGCTCATCTCACCCAACGAGGTTTGCCCAACCCCGTGTTCGGCGCTGAAGGTGCCTTGCAGGGAGAAGGCGATGTCGTTCACTGCACGGCGCAGGCCCACGGCGATGGCAGCCTGGTCCGGCAATGCCTGCCACGCCGCGTGGGTAAAAAAGGGAATGAAATGGATGTTGCCGTCGCCCATGTGCCCTACGGCAACGATCTGGGCAGTCGGCGCGAGCGCTGCGATCGCTTCGGTGGAGCGCTCTACGAATTCGGTGATTGCCGAGGCCGGCACGGCGCAGTCAGTGGTCAGGCCTACCCCGGCTTTTTTGTTCGCTTCCGACACGCTGTGGCGAATCTCCCAGAGGGCCTGACGCTGGGCGTCGTTGGCCGCCAGCGCGGCATCATCGACCAGCCCCTGCTCACAGGCCTTTTCGAGCAGGGCTGTCAGCGCATCATCGAGCGCTGCGCCGCCCTGCATGTCCGACACCTCGATCAGTACGTGCCAGGGGAAGGCGCTGGAGAGCGGCGAACGGCGATCAGGCACGTGCTCGACCACCAGGTCCAGTTGCAGCTGGTTCATCAGCTCGAATGCAGACAAGGTCGGGCCAAAGGCCTGCCGCGCTTGTACCAGCAACTCGGTGGCCTGCCCTACCGTCTGCACGCCTACCCAAGCCACTGCCGAGGCAGTAGGCAGCGGATGCAACTTGAGCACGGCACGGGTGATGATCCCGAGCGTGCCTTCGGAGCCGATGAACAGGTGCTTGAGGTCGTAGCCGGTATTGTCTTTGCGCAAGCCGCGCAGCTCCGACCACAGGCTGCCATCGGCCAGCACTACCTCAAGGCCCAGCACGTTTTCCCGTGTGTTGCCATAACGCAGCACCGAGATACCGCCGGCGTTGGTGGCGATGGTGCCGCCCACCTGGCAGGAGCCCTCGGCACCGAGGCTTACCGGGTAAAGCCGGCCTGCCTCGCGGGCCGCTTCCTGGACGGCGGCCAGCACGCAGCCGGCATCCACTTCGATGGAATTGTTCACCGTGTCAATGCGGTGAAGCGTGCGCATGCGTTCCAGGTTGATGATCACAGGTGCAGGCCCTTGCCCGGCCGGCACCGAACCACCGACCAGCCCGGTATTGCCGCCCTGCGCCAGCACTGGCACTTGCTGTGCCGCACATAGGCGCACGACTTCGCAGACCTGCTCGGTGGTCGCTGGCCGGGCGATGCAAAGCGCATCGCCGCGATAACGCCCGCGCCAGTCTTCGAGCATCGGCGCCATGGCGTCGTGGTCGGTGATCAAACCCTTGGGGCCCAGCACGGCTTGCAACGCTGCGATAAGACTCATGCGCTCTCCGATTAATCGCATTGCAATTAATGTAATTGGAATTATCGTATGGGCAGCTTGCACGGCTTGGCAAGCGATTCGACTAGCGGTGTCGCTCACGGGTATGCAGGGCCAGCGCTCTACCAAGCTGTAAACCAGTGGTGGCGGCATTGGCAGCCAGCCGGTGTACAGACGCGAGAGCGACAGGCTTGGCCGTCGCTCGGCGTCGTGGGGCTGCCGGCGGTCGATCCGCCCAATCGAATGGGTTCAGGTGCGTGTCATCTGCCTTTGCCCTTGGAGAATCACCCATGCCGATGCCCCCGCTTCACAAAGCCTGCGCCCCGTTGTTTTGCAGTTTGCTGGGCGCCTGCGCCAGCGGCCCCACTGAGTCCCCCGTGCGTGCACCCGGCGCGCCCGAGGCGCTGTCTACCCGGGTATTGGAAGCCGGTGCCGCGACGTTGCAGGCCAAGCCGCCCATCGACGCCCTCAATGCCTACCTGGATGGGTTTCATTTCTACAACGGCCACCCGCACCTGCAGATGGAAGCCCACCATTACTGCTCGATTCTCAATGAAGATGTGATTCAGTGCGTGATCTACGACGGCAACCAGCGCAGCGCCAAGCTCATGGGCGTTGAGTACATCATCGACGAAACCCTTTTTGCGCAATTACCCGCCGCAGAAAAGCCCATGTGGCACAGCCATGGCTATGAGGTGTCGTCCGGCCAATTGATCGCGCCCGGGATACCCGCCCCTGCCGAGCATGCGCTGATGCAGCGGCTGGCCCACACCTATGGCAAAACCTGGCACACCTGGCATACCGACCAGAACAAGGCGCTGCCTTTGGGCGTCCCTCAACTGATGATGGGGTTCATCGCCGATGGCCAGGCGGACCCGGCCATGGTCGCGCAGCGCAACCTGCGGTTTGGGCAGGATGCTGAAAAAAACCGTGCGGCGCGGGCCGATATCGCCATCCCGCCGGCCGACCCCGCAGCCGACGGCTGGGCCCATGGCCAGGTCATCCAGATCCAGGACCCAACCGGGGCACCTTCGCACCACCCGGTAGCCCCGGCCCTTTCACCCGCGACCAACAGCCGGTCCACCGGCCAGTAGCTCATTGCTCGCCGGGTTGAGCAGCCGGCTGTTGGGCGGGCCGGTGGCCCCGGATGAGCCTGGCCATGGCAAGCAGCGTCACCATGCTGACCACCAGCATCGCGACATCGAGCAGTAGCGCCAGGGAGAAACTGCCTGTCATGTCCTTGATGTAACCCATCGAGGAAGGCCCAAAGAACCCACCGAGGTTGCCGATGGAGTTGATCACGGCGATCCCCCCTGCCGCTGCTGCCCCCACCATGAAGCGCGGCGGCAGCGTCCAGAATACCGGCAACACGGCGAACAACCCTATCGAGGCGATGGTAAGGCCTGCGATATTCGCCACCGGTGTTCCGATCAGCGCGGTGATCAACAGCCCGGCCACTGCCAGGGCCAGGGGCGCCAATGCATGAAAGACCCGCTCCTGGCGCCGGTCGGAGCGTTTGCCCCAGACCAGCAACGCTGCCACCGCCCCGATGTAGGGTATCGCGGCGATGAAGCCGGTGGCCGTGAATGAAAAACCCGAGCCACGGATCATTTGCGGCAGCCAGAAATTCACGGTGGCGTTGGTCATTGAAATGCCAAAAAAAATCAGCGCCAGGCACAACACATGGGGATGCAGGAAGAACCCTTTCGCTGAAACGCTGGCGCCCCCCTCCCGGCGGGTAGCGTCTTCATCCAGCGCCGCACGCGCAGCGGCTTTCTCCTCGGTGCTCAGCCATTTCACGCTGTCGATTCGATCCGGCAGCTTGAACAGCACTACCAGCCCCAGCACCAGTGCCGGGATCGCTTCGATGATGAACAACCACTGCCAGTCGGCCAGCCCGTGGTGTGGGCCCATCGACAGCAGCAGCCCGGAGACCGGCCCGCCGACGATGGTTGCCAGCGGGTTGGAAAGCAGCAGGATGCCGATGATCTGCGCGCGCCTGCGATCCGGAAACCACTGTGTCAGGTAAAAGATGATGCCCGGATAGAACCCTGCCTCGGCTGCGCCCAGCAAAAAGCGCAGCACCAAAAATGAGGTGCCGTCCCAGACGAAGGCTGTGGCTGCGGACAAAAGGCCCCACGAGATCATGATCCGGGCGATCCAGCGGCGCGCCCCGACTCGGTGGAGCATGAGGTTGCTGGGTACTTCGAACAGAAAATAGGCGATGAAGAAAATGCCGCTGCCCACGCCGAAGGCGGTGGCGGAAAGGCCGATGCTTTCGCGCATGGTCAGCGCAGCGAAGCCAACGTTGACGCGGTCTAGAAAGGCCGAGAAATAGCACAGCACCAACAACGGCAACAGGCGCAGCGCCACTTTGCCGAAGGCCTTGTCAGCCAGCGCGGTGGCGGGCTTGCCGTCGGCGGAGCTCGAAAACTTCTGGGACATTTTATTTACCTTTTTTGTAGTGTTGTCCACGCACCGCAAGGTGCCCATCAACCGAAACCGACCACCTGGCCCGGGTTACTCGTTATCGCCAACGGTGGGTAATGCAGCCCTCGCTGCCCAGACAGGCCACGGTTGACGCCCGGTTCGTGAGGCGCCGCAGCGCACCCCACCAGGCGCTCACCCTCCACCCATTGCAGGTCGGAGCCATACAACTGGGCCGCCAGGTGGTTTTTCAGTGATTCGAGCCGCTCTTGCTCGGCAGGCGCCTGGCTCAGGTCCTGGGCCTCGCGCGGGTCCTGGGCGAGGTTGAAGAGCTGAAAATGGTTGCCGGCGGGGTACCAGATCAGCTTGTAGGTACCGTCGGTGATCATGCGGGAGGCCATCGGCCCTTCCAGCGCTTCACCGTAGAGGTAGGGCCTGCTGCGTTCACCCACCATGCTCAGGCCTTCACAGCTGTCCGGGATGTCGACCCCGCACAATCCGAGCAGGGTCGGCATGATGTCCTGCAGCCCCACCAGCCGGTGGTCAACCCGCCCGGGAGGCGTGAGCGGGTCGCCGGCTCTGCCTACCAACAGCATGGGCACCTGGGCGCTGCCCTGATAGAAGTAGCGCTTGGCAAACAAGCCGTGGTCGCCCAGCAGGTCGCCGTGATCGCCGGTAAACAGAATGATCGTGTCATTCAAGATCCCCTCTTCGCGCAATGTACCGATCAATATTCGCAGCTGATGATCGATGTGGGTGCACTGCGCATAGAAGGCGCGGCGCATATCGGCGTATTGCTCGGGGGGTAGCGTGGGCCATAGCCCCTTGGCAACGTTCAGCGCGTGGGGCAGCGCCTGGGAGTCGGCTGACCAGGCGCTGTGCACCGGCCCATCCATCTCACGGTGGCGATAGCGATCCAGGTAGCTTTGCAATGGCGTAATCGGCGGGTGCGGGTGCGTATAGGAAACGTGCCAGAGACCTGGGCGCGTGGGGTCGCGGCGCTTGATGCTGGTGGCGGCCGCGCGGGTGGTCCAATGGGTAACGTGCAGCCGCTCCTCCAGATGCCAGGGGCGCCAACTGTATTCGTTGTTGCTCATGCCGTGGAGAAACTGCTCGCCAGGGTGGCCGTTCTCGGCCAGGAACAGTTCGTAGTCATCGACGCCGCCCAGATTGCTGCGCCCCTCCTCGGCGATCCAGGCTTCCTCGAAGCCGATCCGGTCCCGGGTTGGGTACACGTGCAACTTGCCGATGGCTTGGGTCTGATAACCGGCCTGGGTGAACACCGCCCCCAGAGTGGGCAAAGGCGGCATCGGCAGTGCTGGTTGGAAGATACGGTCACCATGAACACGCGGCGAGGTACCGGTCATCATGCTGCGCCGTGCCGGAATGCAGATCGGGCACTCGGCAAAGGCATTGGGGAAGTGCACTCCCATGCGGGCCAGGGCATCGATGGTCGGTGTTTCGATCACACGGTTGCCGGCGTGGCCGAACAGGTGGCCAGGCCACTGATCGACACTGATGAACAGCACGTGGGGTCGCTGGTTGGCTGAAGGCGTTGGAATCATCGGTTTGCCCCTTGCAGTGGATAGCGGGCGCACCTACCGCCCTTTACTGATAGGGTGGCTACTCGATACCACTATAAAAATTAAATTTACTAATAAGTGAGCGTGTTCATGGGGTTCGACCTGCGCTACCTGCACAGCTTCATCGTGTTGGCTGAAGAGCTGCAATTCAGCCGAGCGGCCAAGCGCCTGTGCATTACCCAATCAGCCTTGAGCCAGCAGATTGCCAGGCTGGAGGGGCAGATTGACGTCAGGCTGTTCGACCGCACTCGCCGCACGGTGGCGCTCTCCGAAGGCGGGCAGGTGCTGCTCGCCCATGCACGCAGCATCGTTGCCAGCGTAGAGAACGCCGTGGCGCATGCACGCCTGGCCCAAGAAGGTAAAGTCGGCCGGCTGACCGTGGCCTACGTGGATGCGGCGCCTTTCAATGTGCTTTCACCCATCGTGGTTGCTTATCGCAAGCGCTATCCGGATGTGCAGCTGTCACTGGTGGAAATGAGCTCGGGCGAGCAACTGGAAGCGCTCGAAACCGGGCGCGTCGACGTGGGCTTGATGAGGCCAGTTCGCCAGCCTGAGTGGCTCAGGACTCGCCTGGTGGGCAGTGAAGCCTATGTAGTTGCAATGGCCGCCGGGCACCCACTGGCCGGCTGCGAGTCGATCGACCTGCCCCAGTTGGCGCTCGAACCCTTCATCGCCACTTCCGCCCCGAAGGCCCGCTATATTCGCAGCCGCTTCGACCCTGTCTTCGCCAAGCATGGCATTGAACCCCGTGTGGTTCAGGAGGTGAACCAACTGGCGTCGATGCTCAGCTTGGTGGGCGCGGGGCTGGGCATCACCTTGTTACCTGCCTCTGTGGTTCGCCATAACACACACGAGGTCGCCTTCCGCCCTTTGACGGGCACAATGCCCAAGGCAGAAATGGCACTGGCCTGGCATTGCGAGCGGGAAAATGCACTCATCCGACGGTTCGTGGAAGTGGCCTGGCGCGCTGGCCGAACGGCCATGAGGGAAGCTGGCGCAGCGGCATGCGCGCAGGCGTAGGGCACGCCGGCGCACCGAGGTACTGGAGGTCACTGCGCGCTCATGAGCACGGCGCGAACTTACTGATCACCCTCTTCCTCTTCCTCTTCCAGCTCTTGGTTGACCTCCTCGTCGCGCTCGGGCTCGGTCTTGGCCTTGTCCGGGTCATTGATGAAGGGAATACGGTTTGGCCCCTGCTCTTCCAGGCCTTCGGTCCGAGGGTTCATAGATACTCTCCGCTGTGCTCAGGTATTGACTCAGAGCGCTATGGCCGCCGAATTGTTCAGCCGCCCACGTGGCGCGCGTGCTCAAAAAATGAAACCAACATCGTCGCTTGGCTCTCAACAGGGAGGGCAATCTGCCACCCACCTGACAAGAGGCTCGCACCATGGATCTGGGTTTGAAAGACCGCGTCGCATTGATCACCGGCGCCAGTGGCGGTATTGGCTTGGCCACCGCCCAGCTGCTGGCAGAGGAAGGTGTAAAGCTCGTGCTCACCGACCTCGAGCAGGGCGCGCTTGAAAGCGCTTGCACTGGCCTGGGCAGCGATGTGTTGATGCTGGCAGCAGACATGACCCGCCAAGCCGAAGTCGATGCCTTGGTGCAAAAAGCCGAGGCCCGTTTCGGGGCCGTCGATATCGTCGTGCATACCGCTGGCGTGACCGGCGCCAAGGGCGACCCACTGGAGCTCACTGACGCTGACTACCTGGAAGCCTGGGAAACCGATTTTTTCAGCGCCGTGCGCGTTGCTCGGGCCACGATCCCTGCCATGCGTGAGCGGGGCTGGGGGCGGCTGGTATGCATCACCTCGGAAAACGCCGTTCAGCCCTACTGGGAGGAGGCGGTGTACAACGTCGCCAAGGCGGGGCTCGGTGCCTTCATCAAGAACCTCTCCTACAAAGAAGCGCGCCATGGCGTGCTCTGCAACACAGTGGCGCCGGCCTTCATCGAGACCGGCATGACCAACGGCATGATGGAAAAACGCGCCAAGGACATGGGTGTGAGCTTCGAGGAGGCCGTCAAGAGCTTTCTCGAAGAGGAACGGCCCGGGATCGTCCAGCAGCGGCGCGGCCAGCCCGAGGAAGTCGCGGCGGCCATCGCGCTGCTGGTGTCGGCACGGGCGTCGTTCATCAACGGCAGCAATTTGAGGGTCGATGGCGGCTCGGTTCAGAGCGTACAGAACTGAGTTGAACCTTCCGCCCCGCCGCGGCACCTAAATTTTCAGGCGCGTTGACGCGCCACACTTGGCTGCCTTTAAGGCCCTCGGGCCGTCCATCTGGAGAACATGCTATGACCGATATCCATAAAGAGACCATCAAGGTACTGAACGACCTGATTGAAACCTCCAAAGATGGTGAAGCAGGCTTCAAAGATCTGGCTGAGCATACCAACAACGAGCATCTGCGCAGTGTCTTCAGCAGCCGCGCGGCTGACACCGCTGCGGCAGCCGTCGAGCTGCAAGCCGTAGTCACCCGCCTTGGCGGCGAACCGGAGACCACTACCAGCGTTGGCGCCGACCTGCACCGCCGCTGGGTAGACCTGAAGGCCGCAATTACTGGCAAGGACGACGCAGCCCTGCTCAATGAAGCCGAGCGCGGTGAAGACGTTGCCAAGAAGAGCTACTCCAAGGCCTTGGAAAACCAACACCTGACCCCGGATGTACGCGCTTTGATCCAGAAGCAGTACGACGGCGTGCTGCGCAACCACGATCAGATCAAAGCCCTGCGCGATCAGGCCCGCGCCGCGAAATAACATCACCTTAAGGCACTGCGCGGGGCGCCATGCCTCGCCAGCGCCCGCTAAGCCTCTAACCCTTTCCCTTCTTATCAAAGCTGTTGAACCCCGCCTTTATCTTCACGGAATTTCCAGCCCCGGCTGGCTGTCCTTTCTCCGTACCCTTTCCTTGATGCGGAGGCACACCGATGGCTAAAGTTCTCGTTCTCTACTATTCGATGTACGGCCATGTAGAAACCCTGGCCAACACCGTCGCCGAAGGCGCGCGCAGCGTTGAGGGCGTCGAGGTCACGGTCAAGCGCGTGGCCGAGACCATGCCTGCCGACGCCTTCAGCGCGGCTCACGGCAAGGTGGACCAGCAGGCCCCGGTTGCATCGCCTCAAGAGTTGGCCGACTACGACGCGATCATCTTCGGCACCCCTACGCGCTTCGGCAACATGGCGGGGCAGATGCGTACCTTCCTGGACCAAACCGGCGGGCTGTGGGCCAAGGGCGCCCTGGTGGGCAAGGTGGCCAGTGTGTTCACTTCCACCGGCACCGGGGGCGGCCAGGAGATGACCATTACCTCGTTCTGGACCACCCTCGCCCACCACGGCATGGTCATCGTACCGTTGGGCTACAGCATCCCCGCGCTGGCCGATATCTCCCAAGTCGGCGGCGGCACCCCTTACGGCGCTTCGACCCTTGCAGGCGGTGATGGCTCG
The DNA here is from genome assembly GCF_003097135.1 of Pseudomonas sp. URIL14HWK12:I12. Classification (GTDB taxonomy): domain Bacteria; phylum Pseudomonadota; class Gammaproteobacteria; order Pseudomonadales; family Pseudomonadaceae; genus Aquipseudomonas. The sequence goes on along the minus strand of NZ_QEQL01000001.1, from coordinate 286,655 downwards.
CGCCAGCCCGATGCTCGTGAGTTGGAGATCGCCCGCCATCAGGGTGCGCACGTAGCGGGTATCGTGGCGAAGCTGGCCCGCCCCTGAGGGTCAGGCAGGCGAAGGGATACGCCTTAATACCTCAAGTGTTTTCTGCAGCCCCACTGCCGCCCGCTGCTGAGCTGTGAGCGGCGGTGCCTGCACCGTTGGCGCCTCCACACTGATTGCAATGCCCGGCGGTAACGCCGCCAGCAAACCCTGCAGATCACAATCACCGTCGCCTGGAAAACGCCGTTCGTGCCGTGCCTGTCGCAGGATTTCATCCATGCTGGCCGGCACCGGCCCAAGCACGTCGCAGAGCTGCAGGTAGCGGAACCGCTCAGGCGCCTGCTTGCAAGCGCGCTCAAGTAGCTCAAGTGAAGAGCACGAGCGGTTGAAATGAAAGGCGTCGACCAGAATGCAGCCGTTTGGCTGCGCCGCCGCTTCGACCACCTCCAAGGCGTTGGCCAGGTCAGGTACGTCGGTCCAGGGCATGAACTCAAGATGGGGGTAAATGCCGTAACCGCGGGCCAATTCGCACAACTGCGCAAAACGAGCTGTAAGGCGGGCCTGATCTGCATCGTTGCCCGCCACCAGCAGTTCGCTGGCACCCAGCTCGGCCCCCACCTCTAGATAAGGCTCGAAAAACGCCACGTCAGTCTCGGGCTTCAAGCGAAGAATTTCGACATCCAGCACCTTCACCCCGGTGTCACGCAGCGCCTGGGCTGTTTCGCACCGCAAGGTGCGGCTGGCCATCAGTGGAAAATGATGCTCCTGGGCGGTCGCCGGCTCCAGGCGCAGGCCCACATGGCTGTAGCCTGCCTGTGCGGCGGCGAAGATCATCTGCGGCGGAGGTAGCTCCAGCACAGTCAGGGCTGCCAATGAAAAAACCCGAGACGTCATGCAAAGGACTCGAATGAAGGGGTCGGTCTTTTATTTAGAACAATGTTCTGGATTTATTCAACCTCAATTTTTGAGGTTTCCCACCGGCCTCGACGGCTTTCACCCCTCAATTTGACAAGCCAATTCATTTAGTGGAACCCTGTTCCAATTCATCGAATGGGCTCACCTATGTCACTTCCTCATTCTCCTTCACACACGATCGACTGTGACCTCCTGGTGATCGGCTCCGGCGCTTCAGGGCTGGCCGCGGCGGTCAGCGCTGCCTGGCACGGCCTGAAGGTGGTGGTGGTTGAAAAGCACAGCCACTTTGGCGGCGCCACAGCGTGGTCTGGCGGTTGGGCCTGGCTGCCCGGCAACCCCCTGGCCCGCCGCGCGGGCATCGATGAAAACCCAGCTGAGCCACGTCGTTACTTGCGCAACGAGTTGGGTGAGCAGTACGACCCGGCACGCGTCGATGCCTTCTTGGACAACGCCCCGCACATGGTGGCGTTTTTCGAGAAACACACGGAACTGCAGTGGGCCGACGGCAACGGCATACCGGACATCCATGGCCACACACCTGGCGCGGCCACTGGTGGCCATCAGGTCATCGCGGCCCCCTACGATGCCCGGCGGATGGGGAAGCTGATCAAGCGCATGCGCAAGACGATGCGCGAGACGGCATTTCTCGGCATGCCGATCATGGCCGGTGCCGACCTTTCGGCGTTCCTGACCCTCACCCGCTCGGCCAGGTCTTCTTGGCACGTCACGCGGCGCGTGCTCGGGCATTTGCGCGACCTGGCAGTGCACGGGCGGGCGATGCACTTGGTCAACGGTGTGGCCCTTGCTGCGCGGTTGGCAAAATCTGCGCAGGATCAGGGCGTGCTGCTGATCGAATCCGCCCCGGCAAAGGCCCTGTTACAAAACGGCGACCGGGTGACCGGCGCATGGGTACAAACCCCGCAAGGGCCGCTGCACATCAACGCCGGCAAGGGCGTGGTGCTGGCCGCTGGCGGCTTCCCTCACGACATCGCTCGGCGGCAGGCGCTGTTTCCTCGAACACCCACCGGTAATGAGCACCTGGCATTGCCGCCTGAGCAGTGTAACGGCGACGGTATCCGCCTGGGTGAGTCGGTGGGGGGCGTGATCGCAACCGGGTTGGCCAGCCCCGCCGCCTGGGCGCCGGTGTCGCGCGTACAGCATGGTGACGGCACGGTTGGGCATTTTCCGCACATCATCGACCGCGCCAAGCCCGGCGTGATCGGTGTGCTGGCAAACGGTGAGCGCTTTTGCAACGAAGCTGATGGTTACTACGACTACACCACCGCCATGATTGCCGCCTGCCCCGAAGGCGAGGAGGTGGCTTCGTGGCTGGTGTGTGACCACCGCTGCCTGCGCCGTTTCGGCCTGGGCTACGCCCGGCCTTTTCCGGTACCGCTGGGGCCGGTGCTACGCAGTGGTTATCTGCTCCGTGGTCACACGCTCGCCGAGCTGGCCCAGGCCTGTGGCATCGACCAGGCGGGGCTTGAGCGCAGCGTGGCGCGTTACAACGAGCACGCCCGGCACGGCAGTGACCCGGCCTTCGGCCGTGGTTCCACGGCCTACAACCGCAAGATGGGCGACCCCTCGACCAAGGCCACAAACCCCTGCGTAGCGCCCATCGAAACCGGGCCTTTCTATGCCGTGAAGGTGCGCCCTGGAAGCTTCGGCACCTTCGCCGGGCTCAAGACCAACGCCCAGGCTCAGGTTGTGGGTGCCAGCGGTGCGCCCATTGCCGGCCTCTACGCGGTGGGCACCGACATGGCCAGCGTGATGGGCGGTTTCTATCCTTCAGGCGGGATCAACCTGGGGCCGGCGCTGACCTTCGGCTACATCGCCGGGCGGCATGCGGCGGGGGTGGAAGGCTACGCCAGCGAGGCTTGAAGTGCATGCAGGTCAAGGCCCCGCCAGCAGTTCGGTGCAACGGGCCTGAAGGAATTCGCGCAACCGAACCACCAGCGGCGTCAGCCGGCTGCGGTGGGCGCAGATCAGGTTCAGCGGCGCCGGCTCACAGTGCGCGGCGGGCAGCAGCTCCACCAAGCGGCCCGCCCGCAGGTCATCGATCACATCCAGGCGTGACTTATACAAAATGCCGAACCCGCTCACCCCCCAGCGCCGTACCGCGTCGGCGTCATCGCTTACGCGATCGCCAGACACCGCCACCACGCGGTCGCCAGCAGGTAGCGTGAAGCGCCAGCGTTCGTGAACCTGCTCGCCCCAGATGAACCGCAGGCAGTTGTGCTGTTTCAGGTCTTCCACCTGCAGTGGGCGGCCCTGGCGGGCCAGGTAATTCGGCGCTGCACACAGCACGCGGCGGTTCTGCTCGGCCAGAGGCAGCGCCACCAGAGAGGAATCGCTCAACGCACCGTAGCGAACCGCTACGTCCAGAGGCTGGCGCAGCAAGTCGGCAGCCCGGTCGCTCAGGCGCAGTTGTAGGGTCACCCCAGGGTGCTGCTCTTGAAACTCATCGAGCCAGGGCAACAGCACATTACGGCCAAGGTCTGAAGGGGCCGATAGGCGCAGCGGGCCGGCCAGCGTGCTTTGGCCTCTGGCTAGCGCTTGCTGGCCGCCGCGCTGAGCTTCTAGCATGGCGCGAGCGTGCGGCAGGTAACGTTCGCCCTCCTCCGACAGCTGCATGCTGCGCGTGGAGCGGTCGAACAACCTGGCACCCAGTGCAGCCTCCAGCCGCATCACAGCGCTGCTGGCAAGGCCCGGGGCAATGTTCAATTGCCGCGCGGCATTGGAGAAACTGCCTTGTTCGGCAGCGAGCACGAAGATCTGCACATCATCCAGGCGAAGCATTCAGGTCTCGGCGCGGGCACGTTTGGGGCGCTCATTTTTTAGGTTTCCGAGCAAATGCACAATGCCCTGCCCGGCAGCCGCAGCAGCGCCACAGGTGCCTAAAGAAACCCAGCAGCACGCCGATTCAGGGTTAGCTACCCACCTCGTTTCGATCGCCGCCGGAGGGCATCGATGAAGCACGTTGCCCTTCCTGCGCTGGCTGCAATGGCCATGGCCATCGCCTGTGTTTCCAGCAGCGCCAAGGTTGCCGTCACCCAGCCACCAGAGCTGGCCTGGCTGGCCGACGCTCAGGCCTGCGCGGCGCTCACCTCGCTCAAGCTTGAACAGGGGCAGGTGGCGGCCGCCGATTTCGTGGCCTCCGCCAGCGCTGCGACGCTGCGCGCAGTGCCAACGAATTTCAGCATCCCTTTTTGCCGCGTGCGCCTGACCGCCACACCGGCACTCGGTGCAAGCATCAATCATGAAGTGTGGCTGCCGGTTGGCAGCGCCTGGAACGGGCGATTCCTTGGCACCGGCAACGGTGGCTTCGCTGGGCGCATCGTCTACAGTGCCCTGGCCAATGGCCTGACCCGCGGTTACGCGGTAGCGAACACCGACGTAGGCACCCATGCCGACAGCGGCTTCATCCAGATGGCCGGCCATTCACAGCGGGTAGAAAATTACCATCAGCGGGCGGTTCACCAGATGACCGTGCTGGGCAAAGCGGTCGCGGCGGCGTTTTACCAGCGGGCGCCACGCTACGCGTTGTTTGCGGGCTGCTCCAGCGGCGGCTTCGAGGCGATGACCGAAGCGCTCAATTACCCCAGCGACTACGACGGCATCGTGGCCGGCGCCCCCGGTATCGATTTCGCCGGCGTCGGGCTGTTTCAGGGCTTCAGCTACGCCAAAACGCAGGCTTCGCCCGCGGCCGCCATAGGGCCGGGCAAGTTGCCTGCTATCGAGGCGGCGGTGCTCAAGCAATGCGATGCCGGCGACGGCCTGGCTGACGGGCAGATCGACGACCCCTCACGGTGCGAGGTCGACCTTGAGCCGCTGCTTTGCCAAGGCAGCGAAACTGACCAGTGCCTCACCCGCCCGCAGCTTGACGCGCTCGTGGCGTTGCGCAACGGCCCGGTCAACCCCCGCAGTGGCGAACGCTATTACCCGGTTTTTCCGGCTGGAGCAGAGAATGCGGGCGGCGCGCGGGCCCGCATCGCACACCTGGACACCGGCACGTCCATCATCGACGCAAGCCCAGGCCCCTTGGCTCTGGTGCTGGGCCAAGGCTGGCGCGCCCAACGCTGGTCGAGCTTCGACTTCGACACTGATGCGCAAGCGGCCCGGGCGGCCTATGCCCCGCTGGCACCCAGCCAGCCCGACCTGGGCCCATTCATGCGCGCGGGCGGCAAGTTGATCCTGTTCCATGGCCTGCGCGATGCCAATATCTTCGCGCAAAGCTCTGTGGACTATTACCGCAAGCTGCAAGCCACGATGGGCAGCAGCAGCACCGATGCGTTCAGCCGCTTGTACCTAGTGCCGGGCATGGACCATTGCTCTGGCGGTACCGGCCCGGACGAGTTCGGCCAGGTCGATTGGAAAGCGCCTGCCCAAGGTGCCCCCGAAAGCGATGTGATCGCCTCGCTGGACGCCTGGGTCAGCGCCGGGCAGGCCCCAGCCACTCTGGTGGCAGCGGCCTATGAAGGCGACCGGCTGACCCGCACGCGGCCCCTTTGCCCCTGGCCACAGGTGGCCAGGTATCAGGGTGGCGACATCGACCGGGCCCCGAGTTTCACGTGCCAGGCAGCCCCTTGAGCCGCAGGCCACACATAGGGCGGCCTTGCCGATGAAGAAGGTGCAATAAACGGGTTGCGCTGGCTGAGGCTTCAGGCACGCTGGGGCTTGGTCAGCGTGAGGCTCGAGAATGAAGATTGTCGCCGGTGTCGCCCAGCAAGACTGCGAACTGCCCTACACCCCACCGTTGGACTGGCCGCGGCTGATCCGCTTCCTGCATGGCCGGGCCACCGCGGGCGTGGAGCTGGCCAGCCTGGCGGACGGCTACTGGCGCAACCTGCTCTGGGAGGGGCTGCCCGGGCAGTTCCAGGTAACGCCGCTGGCCACCGGGCGCCTGTTGCTGCGCGCGTACGGCCCCGCCGCCGCGCACTTGGACAGCTGGCTACCTAGGGCGGCCGGGCTGTTCGACCTGCAGGCTGACCCCGCTCCGATCAATGCACACCTTGGCCAGGACCCCTGGCTGGGCCCCCTTAGCCGTTTGGCGCCCGGGCTTAGGGTTGCCGGCGCTTGGTCAGCGTTCGAGCTACTCGTGCGAGCCGTGGTAGGCCAGCAGGTCAGCGTGAAAGCCGCCACCACTCTGATGGGCCGGCTGGTCGAACGTGCTGCAGGCGCGGTGCCGGGCGTGGTCAACCGAGCCTTGAGCGCCGTGTGCCCAGAGCCACAGGCGCTGGCCACTGCCAACCTCGACCACATCGGCATGCCCGGGCGGCGAGTCGCGGCGCTGCAAGGGGTGGCGGCACAAGTAGCGCTAGGCAACCTGCCGCTGGAGCGCGGTGCGGCCCCCCTGCCCGACCAGCGCGCCGCCCTGCTCGCATTGCCCGGTATCGGCCCCTGGACGGTGGAATACGTGGCAATGCGTGCATGGGGCGACAGCGATGCCTGGCCGGGCACCGACCTTATACTGCTGCAGCAGATACAGCGCCAACACCCCGAGTTGCTCAAGCCCGCGCAGTGGCGCGGCCGCAGCGAGGCGTGGCGGCCGTGGCGGGCGTATGCCGCGCTGCATGTGTGGAACGCGGTCGCCGATGCCGCCGGTGGCGCACGCGGTGGCTGAGTGGGCTCACGCCAAGAACGTGCGCACCACGAGCAGGCCGCCCAGGGTCAGCATGGCGAACAGCATCAGTGCCAGCGCGAACGGCCGCCAGCCCAACGCCTTGAGCAGGGCGAAGCGGGTTTGGTAGCCCAGCGCTGCCATGGCCAAGGCCAGTGCCCACTGGCCGGCCTGGGCCAAGCCGCTGTGCAGGCTGGGGGGGATAGGTACATAGCTGTTGAAGATCACCATCAGCACAAAGCCGAAGGCGAACCATGGCACCGTAAGCTTGCCGGGCGCTTCCACACCGCCTGCCCAGCAGCGCCCAACGAGCAACAAGAACGGCACCAGCAACATCACCCGCACCAGCTTGACCACCACCGCACTGGCCAGGGCATCCGGCCCTACCGCTCCTCCGGCCGCGACCACCTGGGCCACTTCGTGCACGGTGGCGCCGATGTAGACCCCGAACAGCGGCTCGCCCAAGCCGCTCAGCGGATACAGCAGCGGGTACACAAGCATGGCCGCGGAGCCGAACAACACCACTGTAGCCACCGCCATTGACGTCGCCGCAGGCCTGGCACGGATGGTCGACTCCGTCGCCAGCACCGCTGCCGCGCCGCATATTGCGCTGCCAGCGCAGGTAAGCAAGGCAACGTCCGGGGCCAAACCCAGCAGCCGGGTACCCACGGCGTAACCGATGAACATCACACTGCACACCACTAACAGGTCCAGCCCAATGGCAGGCAAACCCAATGCAAAGACTTGGTTGAGGGTCAGTTGCAGGCCGAACAACACCACGCCCAGGCGCAGCAACGGCCGTGCACAGAACCCAAGGCCAGCCTGCACCCCAGGCCTGCCACCGACGCGCGGTAGATTGCCCACCACTACGCCAAGCAGCAGCGCATAGACCAATGGGCTAAGGCCCAGGCTGGCAAGGCCAGGTAGATGGGCCAGAAGATAGCCAGCGCCGGCCAGCGCCAGACAAAGCACAATACCAGGGAACATGGAGCGGTCTCCTCTGTAGTGACCATTCCACGTTACCGTCGGCTGCGGGCTAATAAAAAAGGGTTATAACGATATAACTGTTCGGAAAAACCGAATACCAATGGCTACGCCAAAGCCTTCCATTGGTCGAGTTGAGCGATTACCGGGGGTGGCAGTGTCAGCTGAGCCGCGGCCAGGTTTTCCCGCAAATGCACCGGGTTGGACGTGCCTGGGATCAGCAGGATGTTGGGCGAACGCTGCAGTAGCCAGGCCAGCGCTACCTGCATGGGTGTGGCGCCGAGTTGCGCAGCGATGAGGTCAAGCCCCTTTGACTGCAAGGGCGTGAACCCGCCGAGGGGAAAAAACGGTACATAAGCGATGCCGTCCTTTGCGAGGGCATCGATCAGTGCGTCGTCGTGGCGGTTGGCAAGGTTATAGGCGTTTTGCACGCATACGATCGGCACTAACCGGCGTGCCTCGGCCACTTGCGTGGGGGTCACGTTGCTCACGCCCAAATGGCGGATCAAGCCACGTTCGCGCAATTGCGCCAAGGCGGTCAGGGCCTCTTCAAGGGAGCCTTCGGCAGGGGCATGCAACCCATGCATGCTGCGCAGGTTGACCACCTCCAAGTATTCGAGGCCAAGGTTACGAAGGTTGTCCTCGACGGCGGTGGTCAGCTCAGCAGGGCTCATGGCCGGCAGCCAGGCGCCGTCGGGCCCGCGCCGGGCACTGACTTTAGTGACGAGGGTCAGGTGGTCGGGATAGGGATGCAGCGCCTGGCGGATCAATTGGTTGGTGATGTGCGGGCCGTAGAAATCCGAGGTATCGATGTGGTCGACACCCAGCTCGACGGCCTCGCGCAGCACTGCCAGCGCGGCCTGGGGGTCCTTCGGCGGCCCGAATACCCCAGGGCCGGCCAGTTGCATCGCACCGTAGCCAAGGCGCTTTACCTCGCGATCACCCAAGCGGGCGGTAGGGCAGTGTTCGAGTGGGCTCATGGCGAAACTCCGTGATGTGGGCATGCGCACAACGTTAGGCGTGGGCGCGCTGCACGACAATCCGCTACAGTTCGCACACCTCGTCCGGTTTTCAGAACAATGCCAAACGATCTCAACGACCTTCAGGCTTTCCTCGCCGTGGCCCGCGCCGGTGGCTTTCGCGACGCCGCACGCCAAGGCAACGACAGCGCCTCTCGCTTAAGCGACGCGGTCCGCCGCCTGGAAGCGCAATTGGGCGTACGGCTGTTGCACCGCACCACGCGAAGTGTGGCGCTTACCGAAGCCGGTGCCAGCCTGCGGCTGCGCCTGGAGCCGGCGCTCAGCGAAGTGCACGCCGCCCTGGATGTGGTCAATGGGTTCCGCGACCGCCCTGCCGGTACGCTGCGGCTGAACGTGCCGATAGTGGCCGCCCGCCTGGTGCTGCCCGCTGTACTGCCCGGTTTTCTCGCGCGCTACCCCGACATCCGTGTAGAAGTCACCGCCCAGGACAGCTTCGTCGACATTCTGCAAAGCGGCCATGACGCCGGTATCCGCTATGAGGAGCGACTGGAGCAGGACATGATCGCGGTACCCATCGGCCCGAGGCGGCAACGCTACGCCACGGCCGCGGCGCCGGCCTATCTGGCACGGCACGGCGTGCCGCAACACCCCGATGAATTGCTGCAGCACGCCTGCCTGCGCGGGCGCTTCGCCAGCGGCACCCAACCGCCGTGGGAATACGAATGTGATGGTGTGGAGGTAAATGTCGACCCCGGCGGGCCATTGCTGGTGCAGATCGGCGGTGCCACCGAGTTGCTCGTGGACATGGCGGTGGCTGGCACCGGGTTGGTGTTCCTCTTCGAAGATTGGTTGAGACCCTATTTCGAGCGGGGCGAGCTGGTACCGGTGCTTGAACCTTGGTGGCTCGAATTTTCCGGGCCTTTTCTCTACTACCCCGGGAGGCGCCTGGTGCCCGCCCCGCTGCGGGCATTCATCGATTACATCAGGGCTGGCGCGGCGTGACCCCCTCTGCGTAATAGCCATCTTGAAGAATGAATACGATGCGTGCCACCTGCTCGGTACGGTTGCTCCAGGCATGCCGAGTACCCCGTTGTACGACTACGTCGCCTGGGCTGAGGCGAACTTCTTCGTCATCGAGCATCAGCCAGAGCTCCCCTTGCACCAAGATGCCGTAATCCAGGGTTTGCGTGCGATGCATCAGCTTGTGGCGCCCGTTCGGCTCGGCTGCGGGTGCGCCGACAGCGGCGAGGGTTGCGGCGATGGCTTCATCGCTGGCTTGGTTCTGGATGCTGTCGGGCGGAATATCGACCACTCGAATGAGCCCGCTGTGGGGCATCGGTGCCAGCTGCAGTGGGCGCAAGGTGGGGTCGGCAGCATTGTCCAGGGCCACTGGCAGGGCACCGGTGTTCCAGATCTCCTGAAAGTGCATGCCCGGGACGGCCGGTATAGGGAACTGGGCGGGCGCGGGGCCCTGTTCGGTGATTACGGCCTTGCCGATGGCATCGTGGCCGGTCACTACGCGCTTGACGGGGGGTAACGGTTGCATGTGAGCTCCTTGGCGGTTGAACGCGCCAAGCATAGGTTCGTTACCGAGAGCATCCCATCGCGCAACTGTATCGCGCTGTGTAGTGCCAAGGGATTTATCCCAACCGGGTCACGGGGCTAACATGGCACCGCCCTGCCCTGACAGCCAGCCCACTGGCGATGCCGGCGTTCATTCTTCTTCTGCCAAGGTTCCCCATGCCCCATACCCCCGATAGCCTGGCCTGGCTCAAGGCTTTGCTACCTGCCCCACTCACGATCACACCGAAGGAAAAGCTACGCGCTAGCATCGGCGCAGCCCTGGGCATCCTGCTCGCTGCACTTGGCGCAGCATGGTGGTCACAGGGGCTGGCTGCCCACACCTCGCCCCTGCTGGCGCTGGTGCTGGTAGCGCCGCTGGGTGCCAGCGCCGTGCTTGTATTCGCGCTGCCCTCCAGCCCGCTTGCTCAGCCGTGGTCAGTCATCGGCGGCAACACCCTCTCGGCCTTGGTGGGCATTGCCTGCTCTCGCTGGATACCCGACGCTACCCTGGCGGCCGCACTGGCAGTCGGCGTGGCGATCGTGGTGATGATGGCGCTGCGCTGCCTGCACCCACCGGGTGGGGCCGCGGCGTTGTTGATGGTGCTGGCCGGGGCCAGCGACTTCGGCATTGCCTTGCACCCAGTGCTGTTGGACTCCGTACTGATGGTGGTTGCCGGCTTGCTTTACAACAATCTGACCCGTCACCGCTGGCCCCATCGGCAACGCCCACCCAGCGCCGAAGCGAGGCTGCAGCAAAGCGATCTGGACGCTGCGCTTGCGCGTTATAACCAGGTGCTGGACATTTCCCGGGATGACCTTCAGGCCCTGCTGGAGCAGGCAGAAGCAGCGGCTTACCAGCGCACCATGGGCGTGTTGCGATGCCAGGATGTGATGACGCCGGACCCTGTGGTGGCGCGCACCGATACGGCGCTGCAGGCGGCTTGGGCCCTGATGCGCAAGCACCGAGTCAAGGCCCTGCCGGTAGTCGACAGCCAATGGCACCTGGTCGGTATCGTTACCGTGGCCGATTTCATGCGCCAAGTGGACATGGACGTACACGAAGGCGTGGCCTGGCGCTTGCGCTCGCTGTTGCGCCCAAAGGCCCCCGGGGGCGACAGCCAAGTTGGCCAGATCATGACCCGTAATGTACGGGTTGCCAGCAGCGACCGCCTGCTGATGGACCTGGTGCCCGTGTTTTCAGTAGCAGGCCATCGGCACATCCCGATCATCGACGCCAAACGCCGGCTGGTCGGTATCATCACACAGTCAGACCTTATCAAAGCGCTGTTCAAGGCCGTTCACGGGTAAACCGGCCAGCGCCAGAAAGCTCAACAGGCAGGGGTGGCGGTTGCCTGCTACCCAGCACGCACCATAGGTGATAAGCGGGCTCGACGAGACGCGCTTGAAGCTCACACCGGGCAAGGCCAGCCGGCTGATCGATTCGGGCACCAATGCCCAACCCAGCCCTGCGGCAACCAGGTTGACGATCGTCTGTTGCAAATGGGTACGCATGCGCACCCGTGGCTCGAAACCGGCCTGTGCACAGCAGGCGATGATCGCCTCGTACAAGGCAGGGGCTGTGGCCCGTGGGAAACCTATGAACGGCTCATCGGCCAGTCGCGCCAGGGCTATCACTTCCTCGTTGGCCAGCCGGTGATCGGAGGGCAATGCCAGGCAAAGCGGCTCCTGCGCCAGGGGGTGATAGGCAAGCTCTGTAGGCTCCGCCGTGGGGATCGACAACGCGAGGTCGACTTCACCGGCGTATACCAATGCATTCAGGTCTCGTGGAAGCACTTCGTTCAGATTGACCTGCACCTGGGGGTAATGATCGCAGTAGCGCTTGAGCAACCCGGGCAACAAGGCCCACGCGGCCATGGAGGTGAAGCCAATACGAAGCTCGCCCCGTTCTCCCCTGGCGCTGGCCTGTGCACCGCGGACCGCCTGGTCAAGGCCCCCGACCAACGCACGCGCTTGATCAACGAAGCTCTGGCCGGCTGCGGTTAGCCTGACAGCCCGCGAATGCCGCTCGAACAGCATTACGCCCAGCTCTTGCTCCAGTGCCGCGATCTGGCGGCTCAGCGGCGGTTGCGTCACATGCAGGCTCTGAGCTGCGCGGCCGAAGTGAAGGTGTTCTGCTACTGCCAGGAAATAGCGCACCTGCCTCAATTCCACTGAGTGATACCTCTAAGGAATGAATCGAGCCTCAAGTAAGCATTGGACGGTATCGCTCGTCAACGTTAGGCTCACTGGCGTTCAAACCCTCGCCCCAGAGCTTTCCATGCATACCGTCATTACCGTCATTCTGCCCATATTCGCTTTGATCCTGCTGGGCTACCTGTGCCGCCGTAGCAATCGCCTGGGCCCATCAGCAGCGTCGGAAGTCAACCGTATGGTGGTGTGGCTCTGCTTGCCGGCCTTGCTGTTCAAGGTCACTGCCACCAGCACGTGGGCGCAGATCTGGCAACCTGGCTTCGTGATCGCTTTCAGTGCCGGTTGCCTGCTGACTTTCGCCTTTACCCTCCTCTGGCGGTTGCGGATGGGCCACCCTCTTGTGGATGCCAGCATCGACGGGCTCAGCGCGGCCTATGCCAATACCGGCTACATCGGTATACCCCTGTGCCTGCTGGTACTGGGCGAGCCCGGCCTTGAGCCTGCGTTGATCTCGACGCTGATCGTGGTGTGCGTGCTGTTTGCGGTCGCTGTGGTGTGTATCGAGGTAGGGCTGCAACAGGAGCGGCACCTGGGGCGGGCGGTTGCCACTGTGCTCAAAGCGCTGGCGAAGAACCCGTTGGTTGCAGCGCCCGTGCTTGGTGCCGCCTGGGCCTGCACCGGGCTGGGGCTCGCTACGCCGGTGATGCACTTGCTGGATCTGCTGGCTGCAGCCACTACGCCCTGCGCGCTTATATCATTGGGGCTGTTTCTGGCCGAGAAACAGCCGGGGCGACAGGCAGGTGCGTGGCCATTAGTGGTGATCAAGCTGGCAGTGCAACCTGCGCTCACTGCATTTCTGGCCATCAGGGTGTTTCATCTGCCGCCGGTGTGGGCCCATGCAGCGCTGCTGCTCAGCGCGCTGCCCACCGGCACCGGGCCCTTTATGCTTGCGGAATATTACCAACGTGAAGCCGGGGTTGTTTCACGCACGATCCTGATTTCCACCGTGCTGTCGCTGCTAAGCCTTTCAGTGTGCCTCTACTGGCTGGGTGCCTGAGGCGCGCAGCGCCTGTTCCAGTGCCTCCAGTTGCGCTTGAGATGGCGCCAGCGGCGGCTCGGCGGTGAGGTTTTGCTCCATATCACCGGCCAGCGCGGCGACCTCCCTCACCCCGACCATCAGCGCCGCCCCATGCAGGCGATGGGCATGGTGCTTCGCAGAGCCCCACGCCTGCTCAGCCACGGCCTGGCGCAGCGCCAGCAGGTCGCGTTCACCGGATTCTATAAACAAACCCAGCAGTTGAGCGCGCGGGTCAGAGGCAACGATGGAATGCTCCGCCAACGCTGCACCCAGAGCTTCTATACGCAGCGGTTTGGTAAGAATGGCATCCATGCCGGCCTCCAATGCACGTTGGCGGTGTTGATCATCGGTGGCAGCTGAAATCGCGATGATCGGCACACCTGGCGTACCGTTGCGTTGCTCGATCTGGCGTATGCGCCGGGCGATCTGGTAGCCGTCGACCTCGGGCAGGTAGCAGTCGAGCAATATAACCCCCCATGGCCCGCGCTCCTCGAACATCGCCAGTGCCTGACGACCGTCAGCGGCCATGTCGCACTCGTACCCAAGATTAGCAAGCTGCAACCCCAGCACCTGGCGATTGACCGGGTGATCCTCGACCACCAATACCCGGCAACGTGGCGCGGCGGGAGGATTGGCCGGCGCTGGCGGCAGTTCGACATCGACCACAGGCGCTGATGCAGGCTTGAGGGGAATCAGCACGTGGAACAGCGAGCCTTGGCCTGCCTGGCTGCGTACCTCGATCTGGCCGCCCATCAGCGTCGCCAATTGCTTGCAGATCGACAGCCCTAGCCCACTGCCGCCGTAATGGCGAGTGGTGGAGGTACTGGCCTGAGTGAAGGCCTGGAACAAGCGCTGTTGCTGCTCCGGGGCGATGCCTATGCCGGTGTCGCGCACCGTAGCGCTGAGCCAGGCCTGGCCACCTTCGCGGTGTTGCAGTTGCAGGCGAAGTTGCACCCAACCTTGCTCGGTGAACTTGACCGCATTGGACAGCAAGTTCGACAGCACTTGGCGCAAGCGCACAGCGTCGACGGCCCAAATAGGGGTGCCGTCAAAGCCTTCAAGTATCAGGTTCAGCTCCAGGCCTTTGCCTTGGGCGCGCAGGCGGTAGATGTCGGCCACTGATTCAGCCAACCTGGCCAGGTCCGTCGGCTCCTCGGACAACGCCACTCGCTGCGCATCGAGCCGTGCAATGTCCAGCACGTCATCGAGCATTTCCAGCAACGCCAGCGAAGAGTCGTTGGCCAGGTTCACCAGGCTGGCCTGCTGGGTGTCGAGGGGGGAGCGAAGTAGCAGTTCGATTGAGGCTTGCACTGCGTTCATTGGGGTGCGTATTTCATGGCTCATCATGGCCAGGAAAGCCGACTTGGCATTCTCGCTGGCCTGTGCCGAGCGCTGGGCCAGGCGGGCGCGGCGTGCCATCAACATCAGTAACAGCAATACCAGCCCCAGAACGCTTGCCTCGACCCAGCGGTCCTTCATGATGGCCAACAAGGTTGGCCGGTCAGGTACGCTACTGTCGACCCAGTCGCCTTCGATTGCTGCACGATCGTTCACGCTCAAGCTGGCGAGCGCTTTGTCGACGATCCCCTGCAGCGGAGCATCGGCCGGGGCGATACCCATGCTCAGCACCACCGGCATGTCTGCCAGCACGCCTGCAACGCGAAGCTCGTGGCGGTAGTCGCGGCGCATCACCGGCTGCAGGATCAGGTCCAGCCCGACTGTCGCGAAAGCTTTGCCGGTGGCGACGGCTGCCAGCGCCTGTTCTGCATGATCGAATTCAAGGAGCGTGATGTCCGGGCATACCTGGCGCAGATAGTTCGCGTAGCCGCCGCTGCGGCGAATGGCGACCACCTGCCCGCGCAGCTTCTGAGGGCTGAACATCAGCGGTGCGTCTGCCCGGGCCACAATGACCGTGGAGCCGGCAAAGTACGGGTCGCTGAGTAATACCTGCTGCAGCACGCGATCACCCACCAAGCGTGCCGACAACGCCACCGTCATGTCGAGCTGGCCACTGCGCAATTGGCGTAACGCCTGGTCAAGCTGATCGGTGGGCCGATAAACGAACCTCAGCCCAGTGGCAGCCGAGATGCGGTCCAGGTATGCGCGGCTCAGCCCTTGATGCTGGCCAGCCTTGACGTAGTCCAGGGGCCAGTTGGGTTGCATGCTGTAATGCACCACGGGGTGTTCTGCGAGCCAGGCCTGCTCCTGCTCGGTCAGGGGTAGGGCCAGGGCCAGGTTGAAAGGTGATAACAGCAACGCGCATAGCGTTGCCTTGATAGGTGTCATGACGAGCATGCGCTGCCATCATCGAAGATATGCCGGCGGTATTTGAATAGTTCGCTGTTATTGCGCACGCCCAGCTTACGAAAGGCAGACTGCTTCTGAGCGCTGATGGTCTTGATGGAGCGGTGGCAGCTCAGCGCGATGTCGGTCACTGAACTGCCTTCAAGCAGCCCGCGGATCACCTCCTGTTCCCGTGCAGTGAGGTCAGCGCTTCGGCTGGAGCGCACCCCCATCATCTCGCCGGGCATGTCATGCTCGAGCGGAGTGCACACCACCGGCGCCTGGGTGATTTTTTCACGCATCCGCGGCTCCAGCCATTGCTCCCCTTTGTGGACCATTCTTACCGCAGCCGGCAGGTGGCCGATCGCTTCGGCTTTGCCCAGATAACCGAGGGCTCCGTTTTGCAGCGCAAGCGATACCGTTGCCGGAATATAGAGGCTCGACACCACCAGGATACTGATATGGGGAAAATAACGATCAATTCGACGGATCAGGTTCAGGCCGTCGTCCTCGCCTGGCACCAGGTTGTAGTCGACGATCACCACATCGATGCTGGGGTCACTTTTGAGGTAATCCAAGAAAGCTTGAATACGGGTAAAACCGGCAGCAACTTCGATGTCCGAGTCGGCGGCCAGTAGTTGCTGCATGCCGAACAACACGACTTCGTGGTCATCGAGCAATGCGACACGGATGAGAGGATGATGAATTTTGGCGTTCATGGTGGACTCATTCCTACACTGAACCTAGCCTAGTCGACCCTCACCCCGGGCTCGCCGCCCGCAATCAAATTTTCACTGAGCCAGTGGCCGAAAAATTCAATTGATGCAGCCTGTACCAGTGTTTGGGGCGCCAAGGCGAAACAGTTGCGAACTCTATATGAACGCCATTCATACCCCTATAGGAACACTCCGAAACCTTTTATTCAGAGCCTTACCCGCCAGCTCAATAGTTTCATGTTTTGCCTTGATAATGCCTATCGATAGCACTAATGCCCTGGTGGCCAGGGCCAATGTTAACCTTGGTCCCGAAGCACGAATCTGCCTCAGTGTCCTGGCATCCCCCCGCCGCCTGAATGCTGAGGCCGTTTCCACTTCAGTCCTTTGGTGATACTGATTGACCACCTCCCTTCGGGGCGGTGGTTTTTTTTGCATTCTACGCAGGCGCTTGCACTTCCCAAGTCAGAAAGCCCTACCTGACGCGGTCGTTTTGCCTAAATCCCAGAGGGCTTGAAACCCTGGTTGTTCTCCAATACTCAGTCGCGGATCACCGCAAGTACGCTCTGGGTCGAATCTTCGACGCCGGGGCGAAGCGGGATAGAAAATCAAGTTGTTATCGGAGGGGTTGTTCACGATATCGACGAATTCCTCGATGAGGGCGTTATGCGCCTGTTCGGCCATGCCCTGCGCTTCGAAGACCGCAGTGACGTATCGGAGAAAAGTCGGCTTCGGTGAAGCCCTCTAACTTTCTGCGATTGTGCATTGCAGTATTGTCCTGGTGGGCCCATCGAATTAGCACGCGCCACGATAACCTCGAGACAGGCCGCTGTGGCCACGTGCGTTCTGATGGGGCAAATGGCTGAAAGAATGTGGCGCCTAGGCACCCGGCTCAGCACCTCGTTCGGCAGCTTCGCGTAACGCCTTGAGCTCGGCGCGCGCGGTTTCCAGCGCCTGCCAAGCTTCGCCGGCCTGGGCCGCCAACGCTCGGTAGCGCTCGCCTTCGGCCTGCAGCTCGGCTTTCGCCTCTGCCAACTGCGCGACCAGCACTGAGCGTGCCCCCTCACTTTGTGCATGTTGCTGAACTAGCGCCGTTTTTGCCTGCTCTGCAGCCTGTACCTGCTCAACCATCGACGCCTGCTGAGCCTGAGCCTGCTCACACTGCATCGCCAGCCGGTCGCTATCGCGGTGCAGGCGCGTGAGCTCTTCCTGGCGCACTGCCAAGGCTTGCTGCAGCTGCCGCGCCTCGGCCTGGGCTTGTTGCAACTGCCCTTCATGCCGGCGCAGCTCCTGCTCTCGCTGGGTTTGGGCCGCTTCGCGAAAGTGCTCCAGCGCCTCACGCGCGTGCTGATGCTTGTCTTCGAGCGAGGCGACCTGTGCCTGCTTGTCCTCAAGCCGGGCTTGCAGGTCCTGATTGGCCTGGCCGAGTTGGGCATTGCGTGTTTGCTCGGTATGCAACGATGCCTGGCTAGTCGCCAGCGCTTCGCTCTCGGCCGCCAAGGCCGCCTGGCTAATAGCCAATGCCTTGGTCAAAGCTTCGGCCTCTTTTTCGGCCACCTGCAACCGTTCACCCAGGGCCTCGCAACGTGCCTCGCATTCCTGAGCGACCTTGTCGATGCGGGCTTGCGCCTCGTCGTGCAGCTGCTGCGCCAATTGAGTGACTAGGTCGCCCAAGGCTTTGCTGATCGAACCCAGGCCAGCCGCCAGTGACGCATCACCCTCCTCCAGCTCACGCAGGTGCCTATGGATGGTGGACTTGGAGCCCGTGTTGCCAAGTTCGATACGTACAGCATCGATGCTCGGATGCTCACCACGCTCTAATAACGCATCGCGGGCCTTCTGAACCGCCGCCTTGCTGATCCCGACTCTTGCCATTTTGAAATCTCAATATGTACCGTGCTACGTAGGCCGTAATTACATACCATAAACGACGGTTTATCCACTGAAGATTCATATATTCTGGCAAGGGATAATGCAGCGTTATCGAATCTAATAGTCGGTTTGGATGCACAGCGCCCTATCGGGGCCAATAGGCGATACGTAAGGAAAATGGGGGGGCAAACAGTAGCGGCGATCTCAATGAGCCATCACCCCACAGGATCGCTATAGAGGCAAGCCGCGCGGCGAATCCTCTCGAACCGCCGCGCAGCTTAGAAAGGCCGGTAAGGTAGCGGGCCGCTACCAGGCCTTGGTGATAGCCAGCTGAGCCTGCTGCTCGGCGTAGTCACTACGGCTTTGCGTGCTGTAAGTGAATGCCAGTTGCGCCCCGCCTGGCAGGGGCGCACTCAGCCCCAGGCTGGCCCGCGCCAACCATGGGCTTGCGGGATTGGCTGAAGTTTCAAAGGCAGCTTCAGATGCGCCGGAAAAACGGGCCAGCTGGGGGTTGTCGCTGTTGATCAGGTCATATCCCACACCAACGCTCACATGTAGCGCGGCCCCGCTTTCCCCTAGCCGGTGATCCAGGCGAGTGTCCAGGCCGGCGATCAGTTGATCGCTCTGGCGCGCCTGCACCTCCAGCAGCATCGGCGCCAGGTTTGCCGAGCCCCGTTCCCGATAGCCTTCGTCACGGATATGGTTGTAGTCCAACCGCAGCGATGGCGTCAGTTGCGTGCTTGGGCCGACCTCCAGCCTCTGGCTCAGGCTGCTGCCAAAGGTTGCGACATGGCTGGCGTAGTCGGCGCGGGCCTGGCCACCCACGCTATCGAAGGCCAGGCTGCGCGTAACACGTTGGGTGCTGCGGCCGGCACCGGCATAGGTGAGCCATTGCATTCCGGGGGCCAGTGTTACAGCACGATAGCCTGTGAATTGCCACAGCTGGGTTTGGCTACCGCGCGCTGAGCCCTCGCCCAGCCCGCCGCTACCGCCGCTGGCAGAGGTAAATGCCATGCCGACCCTGGTGGTTTGCCCGGTTGGTGTATCAAAACCTACCAAGGTTCCGCTGCTGCCCAGGCTGCCACCGCCTTCGCGGCTGGCCAGGCGATTGAACGATTGCGCCCAGGCGCCGGCCGGTGAGACGGCATTGGTAGTGCCGGCATGGTCCAGCAGCGCCTGGCTGATGTCGCCCAGCATGGCCTGGCTGGCTCGCAGGCTCTCATTACCCTGTGGCAACACTTGAGCGACCCGGTTGGCGACTTGCGCCTGGCTGGCAGCACCCACGAAATACGCCGACAGTGGGCTGGCGCTGCCTTTGGCCAGCTCCGCATCCAGCACCCGGGCGGCGCCTTGCCCGCCCGCAACCGCGGCGCTGGCCTGGCGCACGCCATCGGCACGCTTGGGCTGCAAGGTGAGGTCGACGGCATTGCCGTTTTTCACTGCAGCGAAATCGAACAGCGCCGAATTGCCCGTTACGTTGAAGGTACCGTCCGACACCAATGTGCCTGCGCTGATCACCCCTTGCAGGCGCCCTAGGGTAAAGGGTTGGTCTGCGCGAGTGACATCGACATCGATCCGTGCCTGGCTTGGCAAAGTCGCTGTGCCGCTAACCCGCAATTGGCCGTAGTGGGTTTGATCCAGCACCTGGGTGCGTAGCACAGCGCCAGCGGCCTGCCGGTAATCACCGGTGATCATCGCCGGGGTCTCTCGCTTGGTGGGCGCCGCGAGCACCAGGGTACCCCGCTGGGTGAAGCCCGCCACGGTCCACTGATCGCCGCCTTTCATCTGGTACTGCGCATTGCTGAACAGGGTGGCCTGGGTGTTGGGGGCATAAACCGCGCCGTCGAATCGGGCGGTACCGACGCCCGCGATGTTGAGGTTGGGCAGTTGGCTATCGTCACTTACATACAGCGAATACTGTTTGCCTTGGATCAGCCCGGCATTGTTGAAGTTGCCTGTAACCTCTGCACCGTCAACCAGGCTCACGCCTATAGCCTGCCCGCGCAGCGCCCCGCTGTTGAGGAAACCGCCCAGCTCTGTGCCACTGACCCTGAGCGCTTCGCGCCCGCTGACCTGACCTCGGTTGATCCAGCGCCCGCCGATACTGCTATCGATCAGGTTCACACCGCGATACAAGGCACTGATGCTGCCGAAGGTGTCGAAGTTGCCTTCGATACGTGTGCGATAGAGGCGCACGCCATTCTCGGCCTGGATAGAACCTGCGTTGGTCCAGTCGCCGCCTACCGTTACCCGGCGCATCGATACGCCCTGGTAGCCTTTTTCGATAGTCGCTCCGGAGCCATTGGTGAAATCTCCGCCAATCTGGGCGTTGATCATGTCCACGGCAATCTGGCCATTGTCACCGCCCACATCCACTGCAGTGCTCGCAATGCGGCCGGTGTTATAGAACTCCCCTTGCACGATAACGTTGTCGAGGTAGACCGCCGTATGGCCGGTGATTTGCCCCGTGTTGCCCACCGGGCCTTCCACGACAGTGCCCCCGGTCAGCGACAGGCCAAAACCCTGGTCGCCTGATCGTATCTGCCCATTATTGAGTAGCTCGCGCGTAATCCGCCCCGCGTTGACCGTCACGCCGGCACTGCCGACCTCACGCGCCCATACCGTGCCGTTGTTGATCAGGTAACCCACTGATGAGCGCTCGATGCTGATGCCGGCGTCCTCACCTTGGATGCTGCCGTAATTCATGAGAAAGCCCGCCAGTGTGCTGTCGACGAACCGCACACCCACCGTGCCCCCTTGGGCACTGCCCTCGTTTCGGAAATCGCCGGTGTAACGGCTATTGTCGAGCAATAGCGCTTCGCCCGCCCCCACGAGCTGCCCGCCGGCCTGATTGTAGAGCTGGCCGCTGGCCTGCGTCCCTTGGAGGCGGATGCCTTGGCTGCCTTTGAGCAGGCCCGCATTGGTTACGCTACTGGCACCCTCACCGGGATGCGCAATGTCGATGGCTGGGCCACTTTGCACCTCGATACTGCCTTGCGCAGTGATCGTTACCCGCTCCGCCGGGCCGAGGGCGCAGCCGAGGGTGTTGCGTGTGCTGAGGGTGGTATTGGGGCCATTGCAACTGCCGGTAGCGCTGGCCGCCTCGGCGCAGAGCGCACTGGCTGCCAACAGCAGGCTGTAGGGGATGTGCAGGTTCAAGAAGGCCGACTGCCGACGCTGGCCAGGGTATTGGCTGTCCATAGAGCAACCCTGTGGCTGAGTGGTGGAGCCGAAGGTATAGGCAGCCAAGCGTAATGTGTCAAAAAATTCAGGTTTGTTAGCACCCCTCCGTAGTTACCCCTGTCACCCGATGCATCGGTTCACAGGGGCAATAGCGGAGGGTGTTGCGCCGCGCGACTTTCCCGGCCAGGGTGGGGGATCAGGCTCAGGAAGCTGGGCAGACGCTGGGCGCGAGTGCGGGGTCGCTTACCCCACTCACAGAGCATGACCACAGACCGTCAGCGCCTCGCTCCAGCGTTACGTTGGCCGCCCGCAGCGCAGACGGCCCCTGCGCCACGGTGCACACCAACCTGCCGCTGCCGGCGGCGTCGAAGGCGGCACCCAGTTCGCAGTGGCGGGAGCCTGGGTTGACGTTAGGCAGGTCACTGATGCTGTCGATGGCGTGCCCGGCCAGCAGCGCATCTTCGGCTACCACCTTCAGCGCAGACAGCTCAGCGACCCCCGCCGCAAGCTTGGCGCGCGCCTGGTAGTTGCCATAAGCGGGCAGCGCAATGGCCGATAGCACGCCGATAATGGCCACCACGACCATGAGTTCGATCAGGGTGAAGCCACGTTGGATACTTTGCATGGAGTCCTCTCCTTGGACAGTGGGCAGAATGTTGCCCACTGCCTGGAGCAAGAGGCGGGCCAACGCCGGGCGGTATGAGCGGGCGCCGGTCACGACGGGGAGCCTCGCGAGCTGGCATACCGGGTGATATGCCAATTCAGCCGCTGGCACGCTACCCAACGTGCCGTATCAGCTTGAAGCACTTTGCTGCTCGCCGTGGGCGGGCTGCCTTGGCACAGTTTCGGCCTTCGAACCCTGGGAGGCTTTTCCATGGAAGCAGGTGTCAGCCTGGAGCTTGCCGAACTGCTCAGCGGCCACAGCCTGCGGACCTGGTGGCGGCGCCTCGCACGAGGCCAGGCCCGGCGCTTGCCGGGCAACGACACCCGGGGCCGTGCTCGGCTGGCGCTTTCAAGCCTATGGCCATGCCTGCCCGATGCCCAGGAACCCCTCGACGCCGCTCTTTTACTGGCAGCTGACCAAGGCAACGCCCAGGCGCAGGTCGAGCTCGGCCAGTGGCTTGTACTGGCCGGCCGTTCGCGTTCGGCGCTGGCCTTGTGGGAAGCAGCAGCCAAGCAAGGCCATGCAGGCGCCATGCAATTGCTGGCGATGCATCACTTGCCCTTGCTGCCATGCCGCGCCGTGATGTGGTTGGCCCGCGCTGCCGAGGCGGGCGACCCCATTGGCCAGGCGCAATTTCTTGCGCTATTTCCCAAAGGTTCCATCGGCCTTACCCCCCTAAAGTGATAGGTAAACCCTCCCAATGGTGTCACTGCGCCAGCGGGTTTGTTAGTGTCGTCTCATGAGTCGTCAGGGGAGACGTAGGTGTGGAACCCACCGAATTGTTCAGTGTTTTCGTCGTATCGGTAGCCGTCGTCTGGACGTTGCTGGTGGTTCAGTTCGTGACTTCGCTGGCGGTTTAACCCGCTACACTGTCGCCCATTCATTCGCGACGGCCAGACCCCCATGCAGTGGCGCCCCCTGCTCGACTGTTCCCCCTCTCAGCAAGCCCGCGTGCGCGAGCTGCGCAATCAGCCGGCCGTGCGGCACAACATGTATACCTGCCATGAAATCAGCGAGCAGGAGCATAGCGCCTGGCTCGCATCGCTGGTAAGCAACAGGCGGATGCGGGTCTTCGCATTGCTGCTCGATGACCAGGCCATAGGCGTGGTGTCGCTCTCGGCAATCAACCTGCAGCACAAAACCGCCGACTGGGCGTTCTACCTGGACACAACGTTGCAGGGTAAGGGCCTGGGCAGTGAAGTCGAGGCGCGCCTGCTTGACTATGCCTTCGGTGAGGCAGGCCTGGAAAAACTCAACTGTGAGGTGCTGGCCTTCAACACACCCGTAATCGCCCTGCACCAGAAGTTCGGCTTCATCATCGAGGGCACCCGCCGCGCCCAGATCGAGCGTGACGGGCAGCGGCTGGACGTGGTGCTGCTAGGCATCACCCGTGATGAGTGGCAAATGCGGCGTGCGGCCATGGCGCCCCTGCTGGATCGGTTGGCGCGCCGGGCTTAACGCTTTTGCCGGCCGTGAGATGGCCAGTACCCTTGTGGGCCAAGGCTCAGCGGTACACCAGGCCACCGTCGATCATCACCGACTGCCCTGTCATGTAGTTCGCATCCTCGCTGCTCAGATAGCTGACGAAGGCGGCTACATCGTCAGGCGTTTCGGCACGCCCCAATGCAATGTTGCCCACGAAGCGGTCGTAGCTTTCGCCCACCTTGGCCCCGGTCACTTCGGCCATGCGGCGGTCGATTTCCACCCACATGTCGGTACCCACCACGCCTGGGCAGTAACTGTTGACGGTAATCCCGGCATGCGCCAGTTCTTTGGCCGCGGCCTGGGTGAGCGCCCGTACCGCGAACTTGCTGGCGCAATAGACGCCCAGCAAGGGAAAGCCTTCGTGGCCGGCGATCGAACAGGCGTTGATGATCTTGCCGCCACTTTGCTGTGCCTTGAACGCCTCCGCTGCCGCCTGGATACCCCAAAGTACCCCCTGCAGGTTGATGCCCAACAGGCGCTGCACATCGTCTGGGCGTACGTCGAGCAACGGGGCCACCTGGGCGATACCGGCGTTGTTGATCATCACGTCGAGCCGGCCCAGGTGCTGGCGAGCCTGCGCCACAGCCTCGAATACCTGGCTGCGGTCGCTGACATCACAGTGCAGCACCTGGCTTGTGCGGCCCATTGACTGCACAAGGTCTGCGACCTGTTGCAGGCCTTGGGGCGCGATATCGGCCAGCGCCAGGTCGAAGCCATCCCGCGCCAGGCGCAGGGCGATGGCGCGGCCGATCCCTTGGCCGGCGCCTGTAACCAATGCGATACGTGTTGCCTGGGTGCTCATGAAGGTCTCCTCGGGTGGGTAGAGTGCCCATCGTGCCGCCTGGGTTGCACGCGTCCAGCGGCGGTTGCGCCGCATGCATGCTTGAGACCGCTTGTCTCAGCGTCTCGGCTTGCATCGCTGTACACCGCTCTGGTAATTAAGGCATCACCTCCACCCAAGGCCCTCCCATGCACACGCGCAGTAAACTCGCCCAACGACTGCTGCCCGGTGGCAGCGAACCCGACCCTCGCTTCACCCTGGCCAACGAGCGCACTTTTCTGGCCTGGATTCGCACCGCCCTGGCGTTGATGGCCGGGGGCATCGCTGTAGAAGCCTTCACCGCCGACATTTTCCTGCCAGACGTCAGGAAATTGCTGGCCATCGCCTTGTTGCTGCTGGGCCTGTTGCTCAGTGCCAGTGCCTGTGTGCGATGGCTCAATGTCGAACGGGCCATGCGCAATCAGGCGCCCCTGCCCTTGCCGCTGTTGGTGCCGGTGCTGTCGATCGGTGGCGCGCTGGTGACAGCGGTGCTGATCGTGTTTGTCATTCTGCGCCCGCACTGACCCATGGCCCTGCAACGCGGCCACGCTGACCTGGGCTTGCAACCGGAGCGCACCCTCCTGGCGTGGCGGCGTACACTGCTGTCGCTGGCCGGCGCAAGCCTGCTGTTCCTCAGGTGGGTGCCCCACCATGGGGTGTTCGCCTACGCGCTGGTTGCCCTGGCGCTGTGCACTGCTGGCGGTATCTGGCTGGGGCTGCAGGGGCGCTACCGGGCCAGCGTTCGGGGCATCTCGGAGAACCGTGCTGTCGCGCCGCTGGCGCAGATTCTCGCACTGGGCCTGGCTTGCATGTGCATGGGGGGGCTTGGAATATACGTGGTCGTGCGCTTCTAGCACGCCGGCCTTGCCTGAGCCGCTACGGCTCTGCACCATGTGCACTTTTGCCTGTGAGACCCGCTACGTGACCCCACCCGCTTGGTACTTGCCCTTGAGCGATGCGCTTGCGACCACCTTCGCCCAAGGCGAAGTGCCGGTACCTGAACGGTTATCACGCGCCGAAATCGCGGCGGTGCTGTTTCTGCAGCACCTGCCCGTGCTCAACGACGCAACCCCTGCGCCCTTGCAACTGGAGCGTCAGTTCGCGGGGCTGTTGCTCAAGCACACCGAACAGTTGCAGACCGTACTGGCCACGCAGTTTGACCGCGCCAGTTTTAGCCGCGGGCTGATGCTGACGGCGGCTTGCGGTATCGGGCTGATGGACCAGTCGGGGGTAGACCGCAGGGGCTACCTACTGCCGGACGGCACCTGGGATTTCAACCACGGTGCCCTCTACGCCGAGCGTGAAACGCCCTTGCGCCATCTGTATCCGGTCGCCGATGGGCGCGTCGTGAAGGTCACCGACCATCAACTGCGGCTACTGCAGACGCTCAAGGCCAACCCCGGCGAGTCAGTGGAAGCGCAGGCACATGCCGGCACCGGCAAGACGCACCTGCTCAGTGCGATCATCGAGCATCTGGGCGAGCGGCGCTGCCTGTTTCTGGCCGACACCGAATCGAAACTGGTGCCCATTCGCCAGCGCTTTCCCGAAGCGGCAGCCAGCACCTTTCTGGCCATGGCCGCCAGCTGCGTGGAGCGCCAGCTGGGCTGGGGGTTCGCACCCTACCGCAGCCGCCCCGATTACGGCGTGAGCACCGCCGAGGTCGCGCAATCGCTGAACTTGCCTGAGCTCACCCCTTACACTCCGGCCCAGGTGGCAGCGATCTGTCGGGGCACGGTCATCAAGTTTTGCGCCTCCAACCACGATGTGCTGGGCCTTGCGCACATTCCCAAGGCTTATCAATGGCTCGCAGAGCCGGTACGCCAGCGCCTGGTCGGGCTGGCCCAGCAGATGTGGGCCGCGCTGTTCGAGCCGCCGCAAGCGGGCGTGACCCTGCCGATCCGGGCCATGCACTGGATCAAGTTCATGGCGCTGTCTGGGGCCAACATACCCGGCGACTTCAGCCATGTGCTGATCGATGAGGGCCATGACCTGACGCCACCGTTGGTGCAGATCCTTGATCGGGGCCCCCAGGCAGTCATTACACTCGGCGATCGTTACCAAAACCTGGCGGGTTTTGGCACCCCGCACGCCGCGCACATCCGCCACCGTGAGATGCGGTTGTCGCTGCGTGCCGGCACTGCGTTGCAAGATCTGGTCAACCCGTTGATAGACGCCTATCCAGGTAGCCTGGACATGCCGTTCCAGGGCAACCATACCCGTCATACCGAGGTGATCGGCTACCCGGCCCAGGGCATTCCCGAGCAACCAACGTTGATTCTGGTCAAGGATATCTGGGGGCTGTGGGACTGGGTTCAGCGATTGGCCAGTGCCGAAATTCACTGCCAAGTCGTCACCGCTGGCCCCGATGAGCTGCTCAGCCTGGTGCCGGATGCTGCCCGGCTGTTTCGCAGCGACGTGCGCTCGCACCGCCCGGACCTCGCCCGCTATCGCACCTGGGACCAGCTGCACGCGGCCAAAGCGCAGGAGCCTAGCTTTTTGCGTGTAGCGCAGTGGCTGGCTGGGCAGCGCGACCATAGCCATCTGCGCCCTTGGTACAGCCTGATCACGCCGGCGCGGTTGACCGAGGCCGGTGGCTATCGCGTAGCGCTGGTGCGGGATGTACGCAATTTCGAGTTCGACCGGCTGGCGTTGTCCGATGATTTGTACCTAGGGCCCACGCCCCAGACCGAACGCGCGCGGGCCCAACGTATCGCGCTGCTTTACACGGCGATCACGCGGGTCCGCCATTGCCTCTATCTGCCGGCGAATCACAGTGAGTTGCAGCGCGCCCTGGTTTTTGGCCAAGCGTAACGCGAACGGTGCACGCTTTCGGCGTGCCAGCGCAGGCCCTGCGCCGCAACGCTTTACCCGCCGCCCAACTGCAGGTACTCAGCATCCGTTGGCCGGGCAGCGGTGCGCGTTACCACCAGGTCTCGAGCTGTACCCCGACGTTGGAGCCGTGCAAGGCCGAACCGTAGGCCCCTGTCTCAGACAGCGCCGTGCCGTCATCAGCCGCCAGCTGCGCGGCACGGTTCCATTTGGCATAGGTGTAATACAAGCGCACCTCAGGCCGTGACAGGAACCCTTTACCGCCGATGGCCCACGTGGGTGCGATAGTGAATTTGTCGAGTTTCCGGGTACCGCCAGCATCCGGGCGAATCTGGTCGTGGCCGTACTCGGCCAGCAGCTTGAATTGCTCAGTGAAGGCATAGGACGGCCGCACGCCGAACGAGGTCCACAGCAGGCCCTGATCGTTAGGCGCTTTGGTTTTTTGCGCCAGTGCCATCAGTTGCCCGCCGAAATTGTCGGTGATCTGCCAGCGAGGGGATTCGATCACGCGCCAGGTGCGGGTGTTGCTGGAAGCGGTGAGGTCGCCCGTCTGCCCCAGGCCGATCCCCGGGCCTTCCCCATACTGCACCACGAAGCGGTTCTGCCCGCCGAAGAACTTTTCCTGGTTGTGCTCGGCGGTGAGTGACCATCCGCTGTGGCTGCCTTCGACCTGCCCGGGCTTTTGGATGTAGCTTGCGCCCAGCTCGATGAAACCGTTGGTGTTGACCTGGAAATCGCCGACATTGAAGTCGTGGCGCGTGGCTTTGTCTTTCTGCTCGGTATTGTCTTCGCGAGTGATCGAATAGCTGTACAGATGCTCGCCGATCCGCACGTCCTCGATGCCTACACCTTCACCGCTCGGGTTCCAGTAGTAGAAGTCACCGATATGGATATCGTGGCGCTTGTAGTAACGGCGCCCGGCCCACAGCGTGCCACCGTTGAACAGCGGCGACTGCCAGCCGGCCCAGGCCTGCGGCAGCCGCACACGGCCGTCGTCGCCGGTGAAGGTGGGGAAGTGGTTGTAGCTGTCGTAGAGGCTGACCATGCCCCCCACCCGCAGCACAGTGCCGTCGTCCCCGCGATACAGGTCCTGATCCAGCTCAAGTTCCCAATAGGTCTCACATTCGTTACCCAACCGGTATTTCATCGGCGCGCCGGGCAGCTGAAAGCACTGCTGCGTCCCACCACTGGTGGCACCGCCGCTGCCAATGCGGCCGTAACCTTTGAACTCGAGCCCGAAGGCATTGAGCGGCAAAGCCAATGCCAGCGGCAATACCACGCCCAATCCTGTTTTGTAGTCGATAGCCATGAGCCTGCTCCCCCATCCCTTGGTGCACTGTCGTTATTCGTTGTCGAGGCAGACCCTCGACAGCCCTGAAAGTGCGAAAAAGGATCCATTGGGGCATGCCGGTTGAACTTACGCAAGCTTCACCGCTTCACAGCCATAGGCCTACACAACAAGGAACGTGCCATGACCACGCGCGAAGTGCCCGCCGGCGATGACTCGCAGCAACACATTTATGAAACCGATCTGCCGGGAAGACTCGACCGTTTACCGTGGTGTCGCTTTCACACGCTTTTGGTATTTGCGCTAGGCATCACCTGGCTGCTCGACGGATTGGAGGTGACCCTAGCGGGGGCCGTCTCCGGTGCGCTGAAGGACAGCCCCGTCTTGCGCATGAGCAACACGGATATTGGCCTGGCAGGCGGCGCCTATATCGCCGGCGCGGTACTCGGGGCGCTGTTTTTCGGCTGGCTGACCGACCGCCTGGGCCGGCGCAAACTGTTCTTCATCACCCTGTTCCTGTACATCGGCGCTACAGCGCTGACGGCGTTTTCCTGGAATCTCTGGAGTTTTCTGCTGTTTCGTTTCCTGACAGGCGCCGGGATCGGCGGCGAATACACCGCAATCAACTCCACCATTCAGGAATTTACCCCCGCGCGCTTTCGCGGCTGGGTCGACCTGACCATCAATGGCACGTTCTGGGTAGGTGCAGCACTGGGCGCGTTCGGCTCGATCGTGCTGCTGGACCCCAACGTGGTGAGCGGCGATCTGGGCTGGCGGCTGTGCTTCGGTATCGGTGCGGCGCTGGGCCTCATTATCATGTTCATGCGCCTGTGGGTCCCTGAGAGCCCGCGGTGGCTGATGATCCACGACCAACCCGATGAGGCCCGGCGTATCGTTGAGAACATTGAAAAGCACGTACATGACTTGGGCCATGAGCTGCCGCCGGTTACCGAGCCGTCATTACGCCTGCACGCCAGGGACCACACGCCGCTCAAAGAGGTCTTCAGCTCGCTGTTCGTGATGCACCGGCGGCGTGCGTTCGTAGGCATGACCCTGCTGACAGCCCAGGCCTTTTTCTACAATGCGATCTTCTTCACCTACGCCTTGGTGCTCACTGACTTCTATAACGTGCCCTCCGGCCACATCGGCTGGTATGTGCTGCCCTTCGCTTTGGGCAACTTCTGCGGGCCATTGCTCTTGGGCAAACTGTTCGACGTGGTCGGCCGGCGCATCATGATCAGCAGCACCTATATGCTTTCCGGCGTACTGCTGGCGCTGAGTGGATACCTGTTCCAACAAGGGATGCTGGATGTCGTTCAGCAAACGATTGCCTGGATGGTGATTTTCTTCTTCGCCTCAGCCGCCGCCAGCTCGGCCTACCTCACGGTAGCCGAAACCTTCCCTTTGGAAATCCGCGCGTTGGCGATCGCGGTGTTCTACGCCTTCGGCACGGGCCTGGGTGGCATCATAGGCCCTACCCTGTTCGGGGCGCTGATCGAAAGCCATGACCGCACCAACGTCTTTATCGGCTACCTGATTGGCGCGGCACTGATGATCATCGCCGGTGCGGTTCAGGCCCGCTGGGGCGTGGCAGCAGAGCGCCAGTCGCTGGAGAAGGTCGCGCGGCCGTTGTCGCAGGCTGCGTGAATGGGCATGGCGGCGTAGTGTGCGTCAGGCGGATCGTTACCCGACGATTCGCCGCGCGCCCCGCCGCTGTGGTGTTGGCCAGCAAGGGCCGGTCGGCGCCGACGCCCAGGGTCCGAATGCACTGTGCGGGCACGCCGTGTGCGGCCAGCCACCTGCCCACGGCGGCCGCCCGGGCCTTGGCCAATGAGTGGTTATGCTCGGCCGAGCCGCTGGCATCGCTGTGGCCCCGAACTTCAATCAGCCAACCTGGATGGTGAGCTACCAGGCCAACGAGCGAGGTGAGAAGCTCTAGCGCCTGTGTACCCAACTGTGCGCTTCCCGCATCGAACAGGGCCAGCTCAGCTACATCGATGGGTGGCAATTGCGGCCTTGGCTGCATCCATAAGGTTGAAGCAATGCAAATGATCATGGCACCTGCCAATCGCAGCAGCAGGCTTCTGCTGCGGGAGTGCCGTGGGGTGTTGCCCTGGCCGCCGCCAATACGCGTCGCTTGCAAGTCGCCACTGGGTAGCACGGGGATCGGTACCTGCTGTTGGCCGCGGCGCCTCAGTAAGGCATGCAGCGCCAACGGCGTGACCTGCAACGTCGTTTCAAGCGCCCGCTGCAACGTTGCCAGCGCTGAGGAGATCACTTCGACGTCCTCGCTCGCCGCGCACCGCGACCACACCAGCACCTGCGTGCACCATTGATCGATCAGCGCCTGCCGCTGCCCCCCCTCGGTGGGCCACAGGCTGGCGCAATGCTCGACGATAAGGTGCGCGACGCAACGGATGACCGCCGCAGCCGCCTGCGGTTCGCCGCACCACAGATGGGCCAGTGCCAACGCCCTCAGGCCCTGTAGCTCGGCGCCGTGTGCGCGCAGCAACGCCTGAGCGCAGGCACGAACCTGCGGCCAGTTCACGTCCGGGCAAGCAGGATGTGCGAGAGGTGCCAAGGCCTGGCGAAGCTGGCCGAATTCCGGTGTGCGTCGCGGATCTGCACCTAGTGTCAAGGGGCTTGGCAGGGTCACCGCGGCCTCCCAGCCGGGCCCTGCATGCCGTGGTCGCACAACGCAGCGAGCACTACGGGGCTGTGCGCGGTGAACGCTGCCGACACCGCCTGGCAGCGCCCATCTGCCAGTTCCAGGGTCAGCTCCAGGCTCAATTGCCCCGGTATGCTCTGGGCAAGTGGCGTGGCCTTGGCATTGAGTACTCTCGGTTCGGCAGCCAGCACCGCGTCGCTCAGTGCCTGGCACAACCGCTGCCGTGCAGCGGGTTGCGCATCGAGCATGCGACCCAGGTCAGGCAGGCCGAAACCTGGCACATGAGCCAGAGCGCCCTGGCGGCTCGCAAACAGCCGTTGCAGGGTGCCCAGCACCGATAGCAGCAGTTGCTCATGCTCGCTGGCCTGATCGATGGCAAGGCCGTTGCTGAACCGCCCGGTCAGCGTTTCATACAGCGACACGTTGGGAATGGGCATGGTTCAGGGCTCCAGCGGGCGCAGGGTCAGGCGCTGGCCAGCCAACTCAACCACCCGCGGTACATTGCGCTGCAGTGCCTTGCGTTCCAGCACCAGCCGCCACTGGCCAGCGCTGGCTTGAGGTTCCTGCAACAGCGCCACGACAGCAACGTGCGTTGCAGCTGAATCCAGCGGCACGTCCAGGCGCACGCCCTGTTCGGGCCTGATCACCCGCGCGTGCTGTTCGAGCACGCTGGCACCCAGGGCCAGGTCAGCGTTATCCAGGAGTTGCTCGTAACTGGCGCGCAGCAGGAGGTCGGGGTCGCTCAGCTGATAGACCCGCACCAGTGTGGGTACCGACAGGCCGAGCATGTCTTGGCTATGCGTATTGAGGGCAGTACGCGCGGTGATGTCCAGGTGCAAGGTGGTCACAGGGCGGATGAAGGCATCGCGCGCCGTCTCGCGCGTAGCATCAACGGCACGCTGGGCCCAGCCACACCCAGCGAGCGTGACGCACAACAGGGCACTCCAAACAGCTTTAATAAGGCAGCGGCGCGACATGGTGGATGTCCTTTGAAACGGTATGAAGAGGTTGCAGGCCTTGGTAGAGGCCCAGGTCGATCCTCACGCGGGCTGATGCTCGCGCTGCGGGGCCCAGCAAAGCTGTCATACCCAGGCGCAGAGACTTCCGCCCCAAGTGCGCAGCTGGCAGGCAGGCGCTGGGCAAGCTCAGCCCAAGCCTGGCGTTGCAACGCCAGCCCAAGTACATCCGCAGCAGCACTAACAGGTCTGCCAGGCGCTGCTCACCCGGTAACCAGGCGAGCACTTCAGCGGCCTGCTCTGCATGAAGCGTCAGCAGCACCTGGCTGGTTGCATCCAGCCCACGCGGGCCCAGCGGCATTCCCTGCCCTAGCGAAACAGGCGCGCCGCCCAGTGTTGCCGGGCTTGCCAGCCACACCGTTCGGGGCCAGCACGCGGTGACCTCGGTTCGCGTCTGCGGCGCCAGCAGGCGTACCAGCGCATTCAGGCCTTCAGCCGTGCGCGTCGGCAGGCGCAAGGCAGCCAGCAGGCCCAGAAAGCGCGAAGCCGGCGCACCGATACCTCCAGCGCTGCCGGGGGTGCCCAGGCCTATAAGGCTCAAAAGGCATTGCGAGGTTGGGTCCTGGCCCCCAGCCTGGAAGGTCGCGGGGTACGAGTATTTGCGCCATGCCCGGTAGAACTGAGTGAACAGCCTGTGGCTGAACAGATCGAGGAACCCCTGCAGTGCCTCATGCCCTTCCCCGCCCTGGCTGATATCGGCCAGATAAACAGCCGGCAGGGGTGAATCCACACCATAAAGGCCCAGCAGCCGAGTCCGCAGTACCGGCACCCTCCCTTCACCGGTTTCCAGGCCACGCCATTCCGCTGCCGGAAACCCAAGGCCCGGCCACGGCAGAAAACGCACAGGGTCGTCGGCTGGGTTCAGGGTGGAGCCCAATGCAGGCGCCTGGGGGGCGCTCTGCTCGATCAATTGGCACACCCGCCACAGGCTCGCCTCACACAGCCGCGGCGCCAGTGCCTCCAACAACGCCTCCACACTCATCCAGGGACCCTCTGGCTGTGCATCTCTTGCCACCTGAGGACGTTGCTTTCAGGGAGCACCACCACGGTCAGCTGCGTGAACACGTGAATGTCGGCGTAGAGTGAGAAAAACCGGTTGAGAATCTCGCCGAACAGCAAAATGTCGCCTTGCCCGGCGAACCCTGCGGCCTCAAGGGTTACCTGGATATCGACGCCGCGTTGCAAATAACCACGGGTAAAGCGCTCGATCAGGCCGTGACGAACATCGATGATCGCTTGCAGGCGCCTTCGGTTCATCTCACTGGCTGGCCAGTCGTAAAGGGCCAATGTGCCTCGCAGCACCTGCGGGTCGCTGAGCAGCGGCAGGAAGTTCGAACCCAGGTGCCCCAGCACTCGCCACTGAAAACGGTCCTGATCAGGGGGAAAGCACGGCAGGCTGGGCGGGCATAGGTTGCGCACGCTCAACCCCGGCAGCGGCTCGGCGCACTCATCGAGCAGTGTGGTTTGCAGGGCGCGACGAGGCAGCTGGCCGTTTGTCGCGGTGAGGGCCAGCGACAGTGCGTGGGCCCCGGCCTGTTGGAACCCCTCCCCGCCCAGAATCAACCATGTGTCGCGCAGGCCTTGGGGGCCGGGCTTGGAACGGGTGTGAAAGTAGCGCTCTGGTGCGTCATGGCGCATTAGCCCGCCACGATGGCGGAAGCTGGTGAATGGCACGTAGGTTTCGCCGGCCTGGCCGCAGACACTGTCAACGCTGTAGATCTCGGTGTGGCCATCCTGCAGCCGCTGCGGCCGTATCAGGTACTCATGCTGCAACGGGTCGGCGATGAAGGGGTCGCCCTGCAGCGCAAACAGGTTGGCCACCGGCACGGCATTGGTTCTCAGATGCTCAGCGTTGAGCCCGAACTGCGCTGGCCACGGTTGAGTGAGCTCAAGGCGCACATCCACCTTTTGCCCGGGCGCCAACGCAACCTGCTCAAGGCCGCGCAATTCGAAGAAGCGGAATTTTTCGGGAAAGCTGAAGTACTCCAATAGCAGTTGATACCCGCCAAACGCTGCACCTTGGTCAGGCCATAGCCGCTCCTCAGGCGAGAAACCCAACGGTGCCAGCTGGCACAGGGTGGGCAGGGCCGCACCCTCGTCGACGGCCACCGCTACCACCGTGGCTGGATGCAGAAGCGCCGCGTACAGGGCACTGGCCAGTGCCTGATCAGCGTTGATGTAAAGCCGCAGCGCGGCAAGTTCGCCAACATCGATCACACCTACTGCGCGCAAGCGCAGGTGCAGGCTGGACCGGCCGTCGATCAGTGGCTGGTGGCTCAGATGGTCGACCACCAGTGGCAAGACCCGCAGCGCCTGGCAGGTGGTGTAACGGCAGCGGGTGCCATGCGGCCCAATAGGTCGGCTCAGCACTTCGAAGCCCTTGGCCAGGGCGCGTGGCTGCAATAGGCCCGGGCCGCTCAGCGTGAACTGCACCACTGACAACGAGGCGATCGTTCGCAGGTAGTGAGGCCAGAGCAGGCTGACCAGGCTTTCAGTCAGTTCCGGGAGATCATCATCGAGTTTCTGGCGCAGGCGGCCTGTCAGAAACGCAAAACCTTCGAGCAGGCGCTCGACGAAGGGGTCTTGGGCGCCGGGTTTGTCCAGGTGCAGGGCTGCCGCGCGCTCGGGAAAGGCCTGCGCGAAGGCCTTGCCAGCCTCTCGCAGGTAGCGCAACTCAGCATCGTAGTAACGCAAAGTGGGATTGTCGGTATCCATGGTCATCTGCCGGTTAGGTGTAGAGCACCGCCGCACGGGCGGGGTCCAGTGCGCTGAGCGAGGCTTGCAATGCCTGCTGGCGTGCCTGATAGCGCGGTTTCTCCTCAGCATCGATGCGCGACGCATGGCCTCGCAGCAGCCGCAGCAGCCGGGCCTGGGCATCGAACAACAGCATCGGCTCCCACGACGCGAGGCCTTGGCTCTGGTCGCGGGCGAGCAGTTCGGTGTACAGATCAATCGCCAGCAGTGGCTTGCCGCACTGCTCGGCCAGCCGCGCCTGCAGCGCGCGATGCAGCCACTGATCGCGGCCCGAGCCCCCGGCCCCCTGCTCTGCCAGCCACTTCAGGGAGGCCTCCAGCCCCTGGCTATCGGCCAGGGTCAGGGCGGCCTCTTCAAGTGCCTGCGAATCGTTTCCAGCGGGGCAGGCAAGGGGCGCAAGTTCGCAGGGAGCAGCAGCCTCGAAACCTGCGATCCACTCCCGACACGGCTGACTGGCCAAAGGCGTGCCGTCGCACCAGCACAGCGTCTCCACCCCCGGTAGGCGGTGCAAGGTAACCGCTAGGTCTCGCTCGATCACCCAGGCCCAACCGGCATAGGGTTCAGGGCTGTGTTGCAGCGCCTGGTGCAGGTACCACTGGAGGTCAAACCAGAAATGGTTGACCCCCTCGCAAAAAAGGCCCTGCGCCTCTGACAACAACGCCTGCCACTGCCGTTGCTGATGCATCTGCCGGAGCAAAGCGCGGCTGTGTTCACGGGGCGCTGCCAGCTGGGTCTGCCCGTTGAGGTCTTGTGGGGGCGGCTGTTGAAGGGTGTCCCAACGCAGGTGCTTGACCAGCCGGTGCGCTGCCAGCCAGCCGCCGGGCTGGGCCTGTAACCAGCCTGCCAGCTCGTGCGCACGCGCCAAGGCGTCCCTGCCCGAGGCTATAGCCTCGATGGCAGGGGGTTGACTGGGTGGCGTCGCGCAGGTCTGCGGCAGCACGGCATCGGCGCCACCGGCCTGGGCCAGCCGCTTGCTCAATGCCGCGTGCAAGGGTGCCAGGCAGGGCCGTTCAGCGTCCGGCCACTGCCCTAGTTGTTGATCGATCCAGGCAAGCGCTGCGACCGTGCGGCGGGCCTCGGCCTTGGCAAGTTCCGGGAAACGCGACAGTGCATCAAGCACCCGAGCGCTCGCCAGCCACTCCAGCGCGGCCATCCGCCCTTGGGGGCGGGCAGGCAGCAGTTGCCGGCCGTAGGCAGCCAGCAACACACCGGTCAGTTCCAGCCCGGCGGCCAGGCCTGCTTCACCGTGCTGCTGGGTTCGCGCCCAAGTGTAGTAACCCGCCACACGGAGATCTTTGCAACGGTGGCGCAGCAGGCGTTCGGCCAGATGGCACACCTGTGCGGTGTCGGCACCACTGAGGCGGTTCACCTCCTCGCGCAATTGCTGAAAGTCGTCTTCGCTTACCGGGTCAGCCCCTACCGGCGCCTCGGCGCTGATGGGCACGGCCCAGCCCTCCCAGCAGGCAGCCTGCTGCTTAGCCAGCGGCACGGGCGGCTCTTCGCCCAGGCATTGAGCGATCAACTTGGCCAGGCTCATGTGTCGTCACCTGCGGCAACCGTTGGCGTCGGCAG
This sequence comes from Pseudomonas sp. URIL14HWK12:I12, assembly GCF_003097135.1. Classification (GTDB taxonomy): domain Bacteria; phylum Pseudomonadota; class Gammaproteobacteria; order Pseudomonadales; family Pseudomonadaceae; genus Aquipseudomonas. Next base: position 250,190 of record NZ_QEQL01000001.1, on the reverse strand, counting down.
AAAGATCTCGCTGGGCAAGCGCAAGCCACGCAATGCCAGCAATGCCAACGGCCCGCCGCCTAGCTCGGTGCGCAACTGCCAGGCCAGGCTTAGGCCGTCGGGCGTGGCAATCACCAGCCGGTGAAGGCCTTCGTCAGGCGTCAGCGCTGTGGCCTGTGCGTTCTCCAGCAGCCGTATCAGCCCCCAAGTGCCGTGATGCTCGGCATACAGGCGCTCACCGGTGCGCACACTGGTCCAGGTCAAGCTAGCCCCGGCATGGTCGCCACGCCCTGGCCAGGTGAAACGCTGCCAGCGGGGCTTGTGGTTGAAGTAATGGTGGCGACGGCCGTCAACGCTCAATGTGCTCTGCACCACGTCCCGCGCCGGCTGGCCTGAGAGTTCGAAGGTCAGGCCTTGGTTGCCGTCGCTGAACACAACCTGCGCCACACGATCCAGCGTGGCCAGGGCATTCAGGAACGCTGGGTTCAAACGCAGGCCCTGGCTATTGTCGGCATCGACTACCCAACGGTTGCCCTGTTTACGCAACACACCTGCCAACTCCTGCTGTACAAAGCGCTCGATGCGGCCGCTGTCGGCGCGAATCATCTGTCCCAGAAACGCCAGAGACGCGTCGGTGGTGGTGTCTGCAAAAGGGTAACGGCCGCTCAACGCACTGTTCCAAGGCGCCACGACCGCTTCGCGCCACTGCCGGTTGATGCCTTGGGCCGCCGGCTGCAGCAGGCGTTGCCAGGCCTGTTCGAGCGGCTGCGCGAACAGCGCTTGCCCTGCCCCACTCCAGGGCGCGCCCAGGCTGGCCGCAAGCAGTTGGCCATAGGCCCGGGGCGCAACGATGTCCGCTTCCCTGCCCTGAAACACACCTTGGGCTAAAGCCTGAGTGACGGCCTGTGGGTCGGCTGCGCTGCTGATCTGTTGCAGGCGAAGGCGAAGCCGGGCCACCTGAGTGAACCAACCAGCGAGGTTCGGGCCACTCGCACTTGCATCTCGCAGTGCCAGCAGCGGGCCGAAAGCGGCATCGAGTGGGCCGCTGGGAGGGCCGGTCACTTTTACGGGCTTGCCAATCATCTCCTGTGCCGACGCCAGCAGGCTCTCGCCCAGCGCTGCGCGTTCACGACCAGCCTCGGCATGCCAGGTCAGGTTGTCGAAAAGCGCCCTCAGCGGTGATGCGTGGGCATCGCTGAGCAGGCTCAACTGGATGGCTACGGCTTCAACGGTATCGGTGTCGCGCCAGCGCAGATCATTGAGAAACCGTTGCCAGGCCTGGGTGTAGTCCCGCCAGTATCGCGCCTCCAGGCGCCTACGCAATGCATCTGCGTCCAGCGGTGGCGCAGCTTGCCCGTCTGGCTCGGCCAGGACCCAATCGATCTGCTCACGGCGGGCCCGTGCAGTGCGGGCTAACGCCTGGCGCACGCTGCCCTCCCAGGCTTGGCGAGTGAACTGGCCAGGCACCGTCTGTTCACTGTGGTAAAGCAACGCGGCGTCCGTGTTGGGGGCCAGTTGCGCGAGCCCCAGGTCTGGATAGCTGCCGAGCGCCTCAGCCATCGCCGCCTGGTAGAGGTTCTGTTCGGCGTTGCGTTGGCCCAATTCAGCCAGCAGGCGTTGCCGGGCGAGCCTCACCAACCCCTCGTTTCGCACCGGCGCCAGCGACGGATAGGCCCGCAACTGCTGGAGGTAGAAAGCCCACGCTTCGGGGTTGAGCTGTTGGCTGGCGCCCAGGGCTTGGAGGGAATCGGGCTCAAGCCGCTGGGGGTCGGTCAACATCAGATAGGCCTTGAGCGCCTCATAACCGCGCTCAGCCCGCACCTGCCGTGCCAAAGCGCCCGCGGGCCATTGATCCAGGTCGCGCAGTACGGCCTCCAGGTGCGCCAGGGTTGGCCCGGCCAACTCGGCCTGATTGGCGACGGTATAAAACGGCCAGAGGCGTTGGAGCACAGCAGTTGAACGATCCAGGCCGAAACGCTGGTGCCAGGGGCTGCCGTGGGCGGCATGGGCGGTGAGTGTCCGGGTGACTGGCAGCAAGCTATCCAATGTATTGGTAGCCAGCGCCTGGCCCGCTTGGCTCAACAGCCCCATATTGCCCGACCAACTGGCAGCCACTGCCCCCAGCGCAACAACCAGTGCCGCCACACCGGCCCAACGTGCGCTGCGGGCCGACACCCATCCAACGCGCCTGGCGGGGTAGCGATCGGCCAACAGCCTGGCCCAGCTGCCATGGCGTTGCCAGGCATTGGGTTGGCAATGCGCATCGCGTGGCAGGGGCTGGCTGAACCAAAGCCCACGAATCGGCACGCCCCGCCCGCCCAGGTGCGGTTGCTGATCGTGCAGCGCCTTGCACCACTGCTGCGCCAAGCCTTGGCGAAGGTGCCAACTTAACCCGAGCGCATACAGGCCGGCCTGGGTTCGTTGCTGGCCCAAGCACAGCAGGCTGCGTTTGAGGAGTGAAGTGGCCTGTGCCTGAAGCGTTACGGCCCACCGCTCAGCGGGCTGGCAGGGGTCAAGCACGGCGCCGGCATCCGGGCTGTGCTCAGACACTGCTTCGCCCTGGATCACCCACAGGTGCACCGGGGCCTGCCAGGTCCATGCGCGCGCACGCTGCTCCAGCTCCCGCAAGCCGTTATTCAAAAAAGCGACCTGAGCACGGTGCTCTGCAGCCACCGCCCAGACGATCTGATCCACTGGCCGCCTGCGGCACAGCGCCCGCCACAGCGTCCAGGCTTGGCAATCAGGGGTTTGCACGCTGCCCCCATGCAGCAGCACCACACCCCCGGCCTCTTGCCATTGATCGGTCGCAAGCCCAGGTGCCAGGGCCTGCACCTGGGCTGGTTCGCCGACCACCAGCACAAGCCGCACCTTGCTGCGCCACCTGCGCCCGTGACGAAACCGCAACAGGCTGCGCAGGGGCTCGACATCACACACTGGCAACGCTTGATCGAGGTTTTGCCGGTAAGGCGTGGCCATTGGCGAACCCCCTTGCTGGCAGAGCGCAAGGAACCGCATTGCGCTCAACCGCGCCAGTGCCAGCACGCTAAAGCCATCGATCACTACCGCCACCAGGCAGGTCAGTAGCAGCAATACGCTCCAGCGCTGGCGCAGGCTGTCATCCCAGCCGGCGTTCAGCGGGTTGTCCAGCCACAGCAAGGCCATGCCCCCACCACTCACGCCCACCACCAACAGCCAGAACATCGCTTTCTTCAGGCTCATGCCTGGGCCTCCTTACCGCAGGGTCGCACCACGCAGGCTTGTAATGTTCGATCGGTAAATAGCAGCAGCTGCGCCTGCTCCTGGGCATGGGCCTGCTCGCAAGCGGTGATCAGCAGCAGCGCTGCCATCGCAGTCCCTCCATGGCCTAACTGGAGATCGAGGGCATGTTGCTGCGAGGCTGCGATGCCCACGTTGGCCAGGGCAATCGATGTAGAGTGCGCTTGGCCCCGGCAGGCGAGCCAAGCCGATGACGGGCTCGCCTCGCTCGCGGCGCAGGCTTGGGCCAGGCAATCGGCAGCGGCTTGGCTGGAGATCGGCCTGTGCAGCGCTGCAAGGCCCTCGCAACCGACACTCGGGTGCGCCAGCAACACGGCACTTACACCTTCTGCCTGGCCAGCATGGGGCATCAGGAACAGGTTGAAATCGATGCACAGCAGCCAGGGCGCAGGCGCATGGGCATCCAGCCAGGGCCCCAGCCAAAGGAACCCGTCTTCATGGTGCGCGAACACCGGGGCGGTGGCCCGCGCCTGGGGTGGCAACAACCGAACCAGCAATTGCTCGATCTCTGCATCCGCGAGTTGTCGGTCATGCCGCACCCGCACAGCCAGGCGGTGGCCGGCCAAGTGCTCCATGGCCGGTGCCAAGGGGGCCAGTACCGCGCCAAGTTCCTGGGCGAGCCGCCGGCGGTACGCCTGCAGGCACAGGGTGGGCACGTAGCCCCGTAGGGCGCTGAACGTCACGCAAGCGCCCAGCGCATCTACATAAACCGGCTGCAGCACCGGCCCTTTTGCCCTCAGGGCCTGGGCGAGGCAGCGGTTGCCCGCCGCCGTGCTGTAGGCGAGCGCCACCACTTTCGCCGGCTGTTGCCAGGCACGCACCCGCTGGCCCAGCCACTGTTCGCGGCAGCTGTTCCATAGCAGCACCTGTTCTCGCTTGCGCTCATGCACCAGCAGCCGCAGCGCCAGCAGCACTCCCCCTGCTGCGGTGAGCACAGCCACCAGCATCCAGTAGGTCTGGCTGGGCAAGCTGCCATCGCTGGGCCATAAGACGGTCAACCCTCCGACTGTTGTAAGAACGGCCCCGGTTGTCGTGGCAGCGAGCAACAGCACATTGGGCGCTTTGGGCAGCGGCTGTGCAGCGGGAACACCGTCGTGCGGGCCCGCCATTACCGGCGCCCAGCCCACGGCAATGAGCTCACCAAACTGCAGCCGCATTCACAGAGGTGGCCGTGCAAGGCAACGGCCAACCCCGCATCGGTGAACCCTGAATCGCCCTGGGCGATGGCATTCAAACCATGGCCGGGTATCGGGCAACTCACAGCGTCGCCCACACGGGCGACGGCCAGCCCGCCAAAACGCAGCGAGGCGCTACCGCCCAGAACCTTGCCGCCGGAAGCCAGGCTGTCCGATTGCCTGATGATGCTGTTCGACACGTAAACCATCCTTATGCAGTGGGTGGTAATGCAGTGGGCCAGGCAGCCTGAGAGCGGTCTATCCGTTTGCCGACGGCACTGTGGAAGCGATTGATCGCCCCAGCCTCACGCGGGGGCTTGAGGCGACGATTCGGTCAGTCACTGTCTGTCGCGACAGCTGGGGCTGCGCCGCCTGGGGGGCCTTCTGCCGCAGCGCTTTCACCTGAGCTGACGCAGTAGGCCACGTCCTGCCTAGGCGCCCCCGTTGGGCTGTCAGTGACCTGAAAGCGGGTATTGAGCGCCTGGTGCACGAAGGTTTCGCTTTGCAGCGGCACTGCACAGAAACCTTTGGCGGCGCTTGCACCCCACTGCACGTCGTCGTTGCGCACCACCACCTTGCCCGGGGCACCGATTTCGATGCAGCCATCCTTGAGGGTGATATAAGCGCCGCGGCTGGACAGGGTGATGCCCTGCTCGGCCTGCACCCGCATCTCCCCTTGGTGGGCGGCGATGTTGATGTTGTGCTGCGCCTGTAGATCCAGGCTCGCTCGCTTGGCGTGGACCTGCACATCGCCCTGGCCTGCAACCAGCTGCATACCTGCGTTTTGCGCGAACAGGCTGACCTGCTCGCCGGCAGCCATCGCCAGGCGTTTCCCTACGCTGAGGTCAGCGCTGTCGCCGGCGGTGGCGATCAGATTGCCGCCGGCCGACAGCTGCAGTTGGCTGGGCGTCACTACCGCCACCCCAGCCGGCGCCGTGGCGATCAGCCCTGCGCCCTGCAGCATGTTCAACGCCTCTTCCAGGCCGCGCTGGGCCTGCTCATCGGCGCAGCTGGCACCTGCAGCCGCTACGCTGTGCGCCAGCGCCTTGACCAACTGCAGCGAAGCGCTCAACTGCTCGAGGGCAGCGCCCATCTCCAGCACCGCGCCCTGGGCGTGAGCTTGAGGGTCGGCACTGATGAGCAGGCCCTGCCCGGCGCGGATCGCCCCGCGAGCGTCGGTACGCAGCTCGAAACCTTCACCGCGTACCTGAGCGGGGTCGCTGCCCACCAGATGCCCGAGGTTAAGCTGGCTCTTGCCACCGCCTTCGGTGCTGAGCTTGATGTGCTCGGCACCGGGTTTGTCCTCCATGCGCAGCTTGTTGTTGGCCGGTGTACGCAGGACGTTGCGGGTCTGGTTGGCGCGGGTGACGAGATCAGCCAGGCAGCGGTCGTGCATGGCGTGGGCAATGTAGGGCCGGTCCGGGTCGCCTTGCTCGAACGCTATGGCAACCTCGGTACCGGGCCTGAGGGGCATGTGCAGGCCGTAGCGTTTGCCCGCGTACGGCCGGGCGAGGCGCAGCGGCTTGCTGGCTGATTCGGGTGTGCGCTCGCGCCGGTCGAAGGCGAAATGCACTTGGTAATGGCCGTCTTGGTCAAGGTCGGCCTCTGGCGGCTGTGCGGCGCTGACGAACGCGGCCAACGTGCCAGCCATCACCGGCTTGGGCCTGGCGCGCGGGCGAAACTCGACCGCGCCGTGGGGCATGCCTTCAAACTGGATGGCCAGGTCGTTATCACGGGCGCCGGTGACGTGGATGTCGGTTATCAGCAGCCCCGGCTGCAGCAACCCAGGCTCCAAGGCATGCCCACCGGGTGGGTAGTCCAGCTTCAGCACGCGGCCCGGCACGATGCGCAGGTCGCTGGTGGTGCCACGCAGTCGAGTGCGCTGGTTCAGGTAGCGCTCGTGGCATTGGTGCGCGGCACGCAAGCCGCTGTTTTCGGTGAACAGCGCGCGAGCCTGGTTCTCGTGGCCTTTGGCTTCATAGGCCAGCCCCAGGTGGCAGGCATCGCCATAGGTCCCTTGCACACTGAGGCTACCGAAATCGCTGTTGGTGTCGTCGACCCGCAGCCATTGCGGCACGTCTTGTTCGTCCTGGCGCTGGCGGTACGCATAGTGGTGCACACTGGCACTCTGCTCGACGACCTGATGCACGCTCTGCATGCCCCAGACCGCAGCCTGGTCGGTGACCTGGCCGCTGCGCGGTCGCACCGGCAATGTCACCGACGGCAGGTAATGCTCAGCGGCACGGTCGCCCAGCACCATCACTTCGCAGTCAAGCGTTTCATGCCTCTGGAGCCGGTACCAGATGCCTGCTTCGGCGAGTAAGCGCTCGATGAACGCCAAGTCGCTCTCCTCGAACTGGATCACCTGCTCCAATGCCGGGTGACTGTGTAGCAGCTTATCGGCTTGCAAGCCCAGTGCCGGCCAGCCGTGGCGCTGGCACAGCACCTGCTCGACAATTTGCGGCACCGAAAGGTTACGGTACAGGTGGCTGCCCTGGCCCCTGGACAGCAGGGCAAGGCGAGGCTGCAGCGTGAACTCGTAGAGCGTCTCGTCTACCGAGGTACGCAAGTGTGCGAAGCCGGTGATGACGCCGTGCACCGTGCGTAATAGCCCTTGGGAGGGCAATGCACTCCAGAACTGCAGCGCCGCAGGCTGAGTAAGCACCTGCTCCCTACCAATGTCGTGCTGGCTGCTGGTGCAGCGCACGCGGTAATCGAACACTTGGCTCAAGTGTTCGTGGCCTTCCAGGTTCAGCACGTCAAGACGCAAGCCGGCCAGGCCCAGGCTGTAGCGTGAGTCAGCCATGAGCGGTGCCTTGGCCAGGGTTCAGCGATGCAAAGCGGGCGTAGCGCCGCAGTGATACAAGCATTGATGCCACCTTCGAATGAGCATGGCGCGCCCGGCAGGCGCGCACGTGGATGACGTTGAAGCCTTCAGCCTGAGACGCGCTCATTCCAGCTGTCGCTATGCTGCAGATTGCCTTCCTTGAAGAACCAGGTCGCCTTTTCGTAACGCAGCTCGACCACCTCCTCGTGGCCTTTTTTCTGGGCACTCGGCTCCTTGACGTGGTGCATCGCCATGGCAACGCTCGCCACTTTTACGTTCTCCAGCGTCACGCTGTAGTACTCCTCCTCGGTGCCTGCGCTGTTGATCTTGAAGAACGAGAACTTGGCTTCTTTAAGCGTTTGCCCCGTCGTCACGGCCTTGAACAGATAGGTGGAGGAGCAATCGATGTGTTTGGTGAATACGAAGGGTTTGTGAACGCGTGTTCCAGTGACGGCGCCTGAGCTGTCATCGGTTGGGATCGCGACCCCGTGCTCCAGCGCGACCACTTCGATAGAGCCTTCGCGCTTGACGATGCTGACCTCGCCTTTGATTTCACTGCCACCGTCATCCTTGAGCCACAGATAAACCGGAATCGCCATTTTCCACTCCTTGCCGTTAAGTCAGGGCTTGGCCCCGAGAGTGCCCGGCACCCCACCAGCAGCGGCGCATGCCCCTGCCTCAGGGACCAGGCGTATATCCACGCGCCGGTTGGCGGCGCGCCCCTGTTCGTCGTCGTTACTCGCCATCGGCTGGCTGGCCCCGAGCCCCTGCACCGCGAAACAGTGCCCGGGCAGCCCGCCTGTACGCTGCAACCAATCGCGTACAGCCATGGCCCGTGCCCGGGACAACCGCAGGTTCGCAACCGCGCCGCCACGGTCGTCGGTATGGCCACTGACGATGATCAGCCCCCCTTCACGGTGGTGCTCGGCGATAGCCATCAGCGCCTGGAACAGCACCGGGCCCGCTCGCTCGTTCAATACCGCACTGCCGCTTGCAAACAGCGCACGGCTGGGCAAATGCAGCGCTTGTTTCTGTTCGTGAGCCGCAGGGCCGGGCACCAGCCAAGGCGAGATCCTGTCCAGCAGCCAAACGCCTCGATACAAGCCAAGCCCCAGATTCAGCGGAACGCCTTCGCGTTGGTATCGTGCGAGCTCCTGGTGATCGGCGGTGAGCTGCGAACGTGCAGCCAGCAGGTCGGGCTGGGCTCGATACTGTTGCAGGTCATGGCTGACTTGGCGCACCAACGCGTGGTTGTGCCAAGCGACGCCGACCACGGCGGCCACCGCTGCCACGCCGGCCATCCAAATAGCTACAGCCCATGAATGCCCCGGCATAGGCCGTACCTGTATGCCTACGTGCAGGCCCAACAGAGGATCAGGCAATGGCAGGTGTGTAGGCAGCGCCTGTGGTGCTGGCCGGGGCCGTACCCCCGCCTGCCGGGCCACCCAGCGCGCCCACAACGATTGGCCCGCTTCAGCCGGCAGCCCCGGCACACTGAGCGCAGCACAGGCCGCCGGTGGGCAGGCCGGGTACCGGCTGTTGCCGTCACATAAGGCCGGTACCACAGTCTCGGCCCACCACCGGGTCACCATCTGCACATGCAAGCTCGCGCGCAGTTGGTCTGAGGGTTGCTCGGCGCTGCGCTCACTTTGCATGCCCTGCCCCCGCTGGCAGATGAACCAGCCGTGCCCTTCGGCACCGTCGGGCAGGTAGCTGGCGATCAATAACGGCAAGGCCAGGCCCTGTTCATGCAGCTGCGCCAGCTGCCGCCGCAGGTTGCGCAGCGACACGGTAGTCTCGTTCGCATCGGCCATCTGCCCGGGGTTCGCCACCCACAACACTCGCAACTGCTGAGCACGCCAAGGTTGCCGCTCGATCAACGCTGCCACCACCGGCCCCAGCCGCTCGCTACGGCCAACGGCGAGGTAGCTGCAGTCCTTCCCGTGACGCAACCCCGAACTGTCGGCGCCGCGCCGGCCGAACAACTGCTCAAGGTGCTCCCCGCACACCAGCGCCAGCGGGTGCTCTGCGCCCGGCAGCCGTGAAACTTGCGGCAGGGGTATACCAGAGCGTGGCCGGCGGTAAACTCGCCCATAAGCCAAGGCCAGCAAAGCTGCAACCAACGCCACCGCCCACGCCCCGATCCGCGGGCCGATGGCAGGGATAACCACAGTGGCCCAGCCCACTGCCAGGGCCACCGCCCAGCCTGCCAAAGCCGCGCGTTGCCCAGAGGTCATGAAGCAACGCCTGGGAACAGCGCCTGCAGGCGGGCCTCCAGGCTGGCATCGGCCAGCCACCAGACCCCCGCGACCAACAACGCGGCGCAAGCCAGATGCAACAGCGGGTGGCGCAGCAAGCCCCGCCTCGCCCAACCGTTTCGGGGAGGCTCGGGGCCGAGATCGAACGCCGGCTCAAGCGCGAAAGCGCGCTCGTGCAACGCCTGTAAGCGCTGCTCCCGTGGCAGGCTGCCCTGCCGGTACCTGCCTTCGAACCCCAGTAGAAGCGCGCGGTGAAACAAGGTGATCAAGGCCCGGTCGGTGGCAGGGTCACGCAGCGCCTGGTCCATGCGCTCATACAGCAGTTCCCCTGCTCGATGGTGGCCAAGGTACTGCGCCTGCAGCGGCTTGGCCTGCCAGCGATCGCGAATCGCATCACCGGTGCAGGCCATGACCGCTTCATCGAGCACCGCGCACTGAACCAGGCACACCTGGTCGGCCCAGCCCTGAGCGGCGCCGTCACGCAACAGCGCCGCGCGCACGGTTTCGATCTGCTCCTGACAGTGGCGATGCAGCTGTTCGCCGTCGACAGGCACCGCGCCATGGCGCAGTTCGCAAGCCAGCAGCCAGGTGCTGTGCAGCAGCAGGTCGACATCCCCCATGCAGGGCGTTTGACGGTTGCCTGCAGTCATGTCCGCAGCACCGCGTAGAGCTCAAGTTGCACCGGCCCCAGCGTGGTCGGAACGTAGAAGGCACAGCTTGCGCTGGCGAGCATGGCCAGCCCTTTTTCATGGGCCAGGTCGAGCGTGAAATAGAGATTCTCCAGGCGCAGCGGCACGGCGGCAGGAGCGTGTTGCAGTGCCCGCACAGGCACCCCTTCCAGTGCGGCATTGAGCAGGCGATCAAGCTCGGCTGGCGCGCAGGCTTTGCACAGCAGTGGAAACTGCTGTTGCATCTGCGCAGCCGGTAACCCACCACGCACCGACAGGTAGAAGTCGGCAGCGCCCGGCTCGCACAACCGGGTGTCATGCAGCCGTGCCTGCCAATGTTGCGGCTTGAGCTGCTCCAACGGCAGTGCCAGTACGCGGGACGGCAAGCGGGCATCGAGCAACTCGCCCAGCATGTTCATCAGCGGCAGCAGCACCTGCCCCAGTTGCCGGTGCTGGTAATCGGGGATCTGGTCCAGGTCGTGGTCCAGTGAAAAGGTCATCAGGCTCGCGGCCAGGCTCGCCAGCACCTGCCAGAGCCGCTCAGGGTGCTGAGCGGGATGTTTGAGAAAATGCCGCAGGAGCGGCCGATGGCTATTGAGGGCGTTGAGCAGCCAGAAGAGCGACACATCGGCCACGGCGAAGTCGGCCATGCGTGCATTGCTTTCATTGCGCAGGGCCATGAGCCGGCAGCGTTTGGCGTCTAGCTGGTCCAGCAACAAGCCTAACCGCCCGATCACAGGGGGAGCGCCGCCGATGTGCAGCAAAGGCGGTATCCAGTGTTCATCCAACGCCCAATGGCCAAGGTCGTCGCGCACCACTCGCGCCACCTCGCAGGTGATGTAATCGGCGTTGTAATCGCTTGCCAACCGTAAGCTCAGTTGCGGCTCGGCCACCGCGATCGGCTGGTTGTGGTCGCCGTACAGGTCCGCCACGTCCTTCCAGACCTGGCGGTAGCGCGTGGGTCGGTCATTGTGCTGGCCATCGAGCAGGCAGTTGAAACCGTTGGCGTGCTCTCGCGGCAGGGCCAACACCGCTACGGCATCTTTTTCGGTGACGGTGCTCAGGTCCATTGCCGGTGGCAACTGATCTGCAAGCTCGGTATCGATCGCCGTGCCATCAGGTAGCCGCAGGCTCAACCGCTGCGCCTTCAGCACGCCGCCGGCCAGGCTCTGGCGGTCAAAGCGCACTGCCTGCACGCCCCAGGGATAGGCGCAGCCCACCTGCGCCACCTGCTCCAGCGCCCAATGATGCAGCCGAGCCTGTTGCTGGAACTGCTGCGGGGCCAGCAACACCCCGGCAGCCCAGAGCGGGCGGTCGATTCTCATCCTCAAGGCTCCGGGTCAGGCTTTGGCACGTGGCATTTGCGAGACCAGCGACAGGTTCACATCCATGCCCTCGACTTGAAAATGCGGTACTGCGAACAGGTGCACGCGAAAGAACCCCGGGTTGTCCTCGATGTCTTCCACCGTCACCTTGGCTTGGCGTAGCGGGTGAGTGGCCTGCAGGCTATCGCTGGGGTCGTTCATTTCCGTCACGAGCCCGCTCACCCATCGGTTCAGTTCCATTTCCAATACGCGCCGGTCTTTGGTGGTGCCGATGTTCTCGCGCTGGATCAACTTCAGGTAATGGGCAATCCGCGAGAGCAGAAACACATAGGGCAAGCGGGCATTGATCCGGCTGTTTGCGGTGGCCTCGGCAGTGTCATAAAGCGCCGGCTTGTGCACAGAGTTGGCAGAGAAGAAGCACGCGTAATCTCGATTCTTGTAATAAGACAGCGGTATCAAACCCAACTGCGCAAACTCGAACTCTCGTGTTTCGGGAATCATTACCTCGGACGGGATCTTCGCCTGATAGCCGGTGCCCAGGTCATACAGGTGAATGGGCAAGTCGGTCACCGCCCCGCCGGCCTGCGGGCCGCGGATCTGTACGCACCAGCCATTGTTGATAAAGCTTTTGACCATGTTGGCGGCAAACGCCATGGCGGCACTGACCCACAGGTACTTTTGATGGTCCGGGCCTTTTACCTGCTCGACATAATTGAAACTGCGCACCGGCACCGTGTCCGGGCCGTACGGCAGCCTGCCCAGCACCCGCGGCAGTGTCAGGCCGATATAGCGAGCATCTTCGCTGTCACGAAACGCCTTCCATTTGATGTATTCAGCACGGTCGAAATAGTTGCCGACGTCTTTGATCGCGGCCACTTCTTCCATGCTTTTCTTGCCGAAGAACGCAGGCCCGACCGCACCGATCAGCGGCATGTGCGCGGCGGCGGCTACCCGCGACAGGTTGCGCAGCAATGCCACATCACCAGGGCTGCGGTCGAAGGTGTAGTCGCAAATCGCAGCGGCGATGGGCTCACCGCCCGGGGTGTCGTATTCCTGGCCATAGGTGTGAAGGTACAACCCGCTCTGGGCGATTTCCGGTGCTTCGTCAAAATCTTCGACCAGAGCCTGCTTACTGACGTCGAGCAACTCCACTCGCACGTTGTGGCGAAAATCGATTTGATCCACCAGTGATTTGAGGCCTCGCCAGGTCGCCTCGACCTGCTGGAAAGCCGGGTGGTGCATGATCAGGTCAAGTTGCCGGCTGATCTGCTCGTCCAGCGCTGCGATGTGCCCATCCAGCAATTGCCGGTCCAGCCGTTGCACCGGCTCGGCGCTGCGGGCCACACGCTCGATGAACACGCTGATGGCGGCGGTAACGCGATCTTCGGTGGAGGTATCGGCCAGTGCTTCGGTGCTCTGAAACGTGTCCAGCGCAGGGATACCCAGCACCGGGCTGAGGCTGATCTTATCGAACAGGCCGGCGTACACGCCTGTGTCCTGCACATTCACTGGGGCTGCAGCGGCGGGAGTCTCGTTGCTCATGTCAGGGCCTTCTGGTTGGCGGTTCACGCGCGTTGTTCGAGGCGGGCAAGTTCACTGCGCAGCCCTTGGTTCAACTGCGGGTCGAGCAGGATGCGTTCGAGCTCTGCGCGGAACGTGGCGTTGTCGAGCAGGTTGGATTTGAGGTCTCGCAGCAGATTGCGCATGGCGAGCAACGCACGCAGTTGCGGCACTTGCCGGGCAACTTGCTCGGGCTCGAAGTCCTTCATGCAGTTGAAACCCAGGTTCAGGGCCCAGTCGCCGTGCCCGTCCGCCAGCGCATTGGCCACGTCGAAACGTGCACGCGGTGCGTAGTCGGCCAGGACACTGTCGAAGTTGTTGCGGTTGACCGATACCTTTGCCCGCTCGGCCAGGGGGCGGTGTTCGCGACCATTGCTGTAATCGGCAAGCATCAGCAGTTTGAGTGGCAACTCTACTTTCTGTTGCGCCCCGCCGGTGTGCACATCGAGTTTGATATTAACCCGCGCCTTTGGCACTTCATGCTGGAAACTTCTTGAAGACATGACTTCTCCCTGCCGCGGTAGTCGGGCTGGTCTGGAAAGTTGAATGAGCGGCGTGTTCAAGTGGGCGCAATCTTGGCGCCAGAATGGCAAGGGTGATATGGGGGGAAATCTTAATTCGTGCGAGTTATTGCAACTTCCGGGTTTTGAAGAATTAAACACCGCTTGAATGTCCAAAATGTCCTCACCGCCGACGGGAACGTTTGCTCATCCACCGAATCCATACCCCGTTAACCTTCACGCACTCGGACGCCGACTATGCCTACCCCGCGCCGCACCCTGCTCCAAGGCTTGCTGCTCGCCTACGCGGCAGGCCGGTTGCCCGCAGCACTGGCCGGCCCCGCCGAGCCCCAGGCATTGGCGGCGTTCATGACCCTGAGCGCTTGGCTCACCGGCCGCGATTGGCTCGACCCTGCCCAAGGCCGCCCCTTGTTCGAAGCGCTCACGGCGCAGTCTGGTGATTTTCCAACGCGCTGCCAGGCCTTGTGGCTCGACGTTCAAGGCCGCCATCTGGACCCCGCGACGGTGCACCGGCAGCTCAGTGACGAGGGCTCGCCCTTGGCCGCCCTGCCCCGGCAGATCGCAAAAGCCTGGTGGCAGGGCGTGGTAGGCCAAGGTGCGCAAGCGCGTTGCGTGGCCTACGAGCAAGCCCTCAACGCTCAGGTGGTGGCAGATGTATTGGTGCCGCCGAGCTACGCCTATGGCGCCCATGGCAGCTGGAGTGCGCCGGTTGAAGCTTGATGCCGACATCGTGGTGATCGGCTCCGGCATCTGCGGGGCGCTGGCTGCGCGACGGTTGGCACAGGCCGGCGCTGACGTGCTGATGCTCGAAGCCGGCGGCCCGATCGAGCGTGCCAAGGTGGTGGCAGCCTTTCGCGACTCACCGCGCAAGAGCGACTGGCTTGCGCCCTACCCTGTGCACCCCTGGGCGCTGCACCCCGTCTTCCAGCCCAACGACAACGGTTACCTGGTGCAAGCCGGCCCAGACCCTTGGCCGGTGCAGTACCTGCGCGGTGTGGGCGGCACCAGTTGGCACTGGGCGGCGCAGGCGTGGCGGATGATCCCCAGCGACCTGCGGCTGAACAGCCTCTACGGCATCGCGGTGGACTGGCCGCTGAGTTACGAAGACCTCGACCCTTGGTATCAGGAAGCCGAGACACTGATGGGTGTGGCCGGCAGCGAGGGCACCGGCTCGCCGCGCCAGCAGCCTTTTCCCATGCAGCCGGTGGCAGAACCCTGGGCCATGCGCCGTATCCGCGAGCGCCTGGCCCCCGACTACCACGTGATGCCCAACACCGCCGCGCGCAACAGCCGCCCATACGACGGGCGGCCGGCCTGCTGCGGCAACAACAGCTGCCAACCGATCTGCCCGGTGGATGCGCAGTACCACGGCGGCCTCGCCGTGCGGGCGGCACTGGCCGCCGGTGTACGCCTGCAGACCCATGCGGTGGTGCACAAGCTGCAAACAAACGCAGCAGGCGAAGTGAGTGTGGCGCACTTTCTGGCGCCAGACGGCAGCGCACACCAGGCACGCGGCAGCACCTTCATACTTGCCGCCAACGGCGTGGAAAGCCCCAAGCTGCTGTTGATGTCGGACGTCGCCAACCGCTCCGGGCGCGTAGGCCAGCAACTGATGGACCACTTGAGCACGTCGCTTACGTTCCAGGCCGACGAAGCCCTTTGGCCCGGCCGAGGGCCCCAGAGCCCGAGTGCCATCAACACGTTCCGCGACGGCCCCTGGCGCGGCGAGCGTTCGGCCTACCGGCTGGACTTCAGCAATATCTCGCGGGTTGAAAGCGTCACCAGCGACCTGCTGCAAAAAGGCGTGTTCGGCGCAGGCTTCGACGAACAACTGCGCCTGCGCGCCGCTCATGAACTGTCGATGCGCAATGTGCTGGAGGTGCTGCCGGATCGGGCCAATCGTATCGTGCTGTCCAGCCGCACCGATGCCCTAGGGCTGCCGACCCCACAGGTGCATTACCAGGTCAGCGACTACGTGCGCCTGGGGGCCCTGGCCGCGCGGGAGGACTTTGCGCGCATCGCCGCGCGCCTGGGTGGCCACCAGCTCAAGTACAGCGCCGAAGGCAAGTTTTCCGCCAACCATCACATCACCGGCACCCTGGCCATGGGCGCAGACCCGGCCACGTCGGTGTGCGACGCCTGGGGGCGAGCGCACGATCACTCCAATCTGTTCTTCTGCGGCACCGGCGTGATGCCGACCTCAGGCACCATGAACGCGACGCTAACAGCCGTGGCGCTGGCCTTGCGCACCGCCAACCATATTCGCCCGCTGCCCGCGCAGCGGCAGGCCTGACATGCGCGCTGCGCTGTTGCTTTTGGGGTTGCTCGCTGGCGATGCGCTGGCCGAGGCATCCCTGCAACGCGGTGAATACCTGGTGCGCGGTTTGGGCCACTGCGGCGCCTGCCATACCCCCCGCAATGCGCTGCAGGCCGAGCGCAACGACCTGTGGCTGCAAGGCGGGCAGGCTGAAGGTTGGCAGGCGCCGGCCATTACCGGCCCGGCCCTGGCCCACTGGCAACTGGACGATCTGCAGCACTACCTGCGCAGTGGCCGCGTGCAGGGCCACCCCACCGCAGCCGGGCCGATGGCCCAGGTGATCGAACAAAGCCTGAGCCATCTCACTGACGCTGACCTTGCCGCCATCGCTTTGTACCTCAAGCAGGTGCCAGGCCCTCCCGTGGCACCGGTGACGCTGGCCACCCCAGCCCTGACGCCGACCCGCGGCGGTGCGCGCCCAGCCGACACGGCTTTGTGGAGCGGCGCGCAGCTGTTCGATGCCTGGTGCGCCAGTTGCCATCAGCCTCAAGCCAGCGGGCGCGGCGCAATGCCCGGCCTGGCCGGCCCACTGCTGGCTCAGCGTGTGGCTGGAGGTAACCTGGTGAACGTGATTCTCGACGGTATCGACTCGCCCGAGGGCCCGCGCATGCCAGGCTTTGCCGATGAGCTCAATGACGAACAGATCAGCCGCCTGATCGCAGCGCTCGGGGCACCGCCAGTCAGCGCTGCCGAGGTCAAACGCCAGCGCCAGGAGGCCCCTGTGCCAGCGCCGCACCGGTGGCTGATCACGCTGGCCGGGTTGGCCCTGGCAGGTGCAGTGCTCGGCCACCGCTGGCGCCGCCGCCGCGGTGGTGCTCGAAAAGCCTGAGTTGAGCAGGCGGCTGGCCGAACCCCAGGAGCAACTGCTACCGTGCCCGGCCCGTTTGCCCTTCAAAGGAGCCTGCCATGCCGCTACCTTGCCTGCTGATGCCTTCGCCGGTCGGCCAGCTGACCTTGGTCGCCCAAGGCACAGGGCTGTGCGCCGTGCTTTGGGAGCAGGAACGCAAAGGCCGGGTGCGCCTTGGGCCACTGGAAGCAGCCAGCGACCACCCGGTGCTGTGCGAGGCCCGGCGCCAATTGCAGGCGTACTTCGATGGCCGGCGCCAGCGTTTCGACTTGCCGCTGGCATTGAGCGGTACGCCGTTCCAACGCCGCGTATGGGAGGCGTTGCTGAGCATTCCCTTCGGCCAGACCCGCAGCTACCAACGCATCGCCGAGCAGATCGGCGCGCCCAGTGCCGTGCGCGCGGTGGGCGCTGCCAATGGGCGAAACCCTCTGTCGATCATCGCCCCCTGCCATCGCGTAGTGGGTAGCAACGGCACCCTCACAGGTTTTGCCGGCGGCCTGGCAGCCAAACGCTGGTTGCTGGCCCATGAATGCAGTAGCGAGCCGTTCAGCCTCGCAAACCCGAACGGCTGACGGCCACGCCCGGCGTCAAAGCGCGGGCGTAAGCTGCTCTACCAGCCAGGCATGCAGCGCCGGGTCGCCGGCAGCGACCACCGCCCCGCCATGTTGCGCGGTGCTACCGTCCCAGGCAGTCATGCGCCCGCCGGCACCTTCGATGATCGGGATCAGCGCCTGCACGTCGTAGGGCTTGAGGCTGTCTTCAATCACCACATCCACCAGGCCCATGGCCAACATGCAGTAGGCATAGCAGTCGCCGCCGAAACGGGTCATGCGCGCCTGGCCACTCAGGCGCTCGAACGCCGCCTTGCGGCTGGGCACATCGAACAGTTGCGGCGAGGTGCTCATCACGATGGCATCGGCCAGGCGCTCGCAGGCGCGGGTCTGCAACCGCCGGTCGCCCAGCCAGGCGCCCTCGGGTGTGCCAACGAAACGTTCGCCCGTGAACGGCTGGCTCATCACCCCAAGCACTGGGCGCTCGCCGTCGTTCAGGGCTATCAGCGTGCCCCACAGCGGCAGGCCGGTGATGAACGCGCGGGTGCCGTCGATGGGGTCGAGCACCCAGGTCAGGGGGGATGTGCCTGGCTCGTGGCCGTATTCCTCGCCGAAGATCCCGTGCTCGGGATAACGGGCATGGATCAGCGCGCGCATCGCCTGCTCGGCGCCCTGGTCGGCCAGGGTCACCGGGTCGAAGCCTGCCTCGAGCTTGTTCTCCACCGCCTGGGCAGTGCGAAAGTAAGGCAGCGCGGCATCGGCTGCGGCTTGCGCCAGGCTGTCGGCGAAAGCGCGCAACTCGACAAGCGGCAAGGGGGTGGCAGGCATGGCGAAGTCTCCGTGGAATCGTGCGCGCATGCTGCCTGAAAGCGCTTTATTGGGCCAGCGCTTTGCCCAGGGTTTCGATGTTGCTGCGGTAGAAACCAAGGTAGGTGCTGGCGGGCCCTTCGGCGCTCAGGGCGTCGGAATACAGGGTGCCGCCGATGCGTGCCCCGGATTCCTCGGCGATCTGTTTGAGCAGGCGGGTGTCGGAGATGTTCTCCATGAACACGGCCTTGATGTGTTCATTGCGGATCTGCCTGACCAGCCCGGCCACATCGGCGGCGGTGGCTTCACGTTCGGTTGACAGGCCCTGAGGGGCGATGAATTGGATGCCGTAGGCCTGGCCCAGGTAGCCGAAGGCATCGTGGGATGTAACGATGCGCTTGTTGCCAGGCGGCAGGCTGCCGAAGGTCTTGCTAGCCACTTTCAGCAGCTCATCAATCTTGGCGACATAGGCGTCGTGGTTGCGTTGGTAGTCAGCGGCATGGGCCGGGTCGACGGCGTCCAGGCCCTTGAGGATATTGGCAGCATAGATGCGCGCATTGGCCAGGCTGTTCCAGGCGTGCGGATCGGGGATGGTCTGGCCGTCTTCCTCCAGTGTGCGCGGTAGCACACCCTCGCTGGCCTTGATCACCTTGGCATGGGTCTCGGTGCTGGCCACCAGGCGGTCGAGCCACGGCTCGAACTGCAAACCGTTCTCCACGATCAGGTCCGCTGCCAGCACCTGCTTGCCGTCGGCGGGGGTGGTTTCATAGGTGTGGGCGTCTGAATCAGGCCCTACCAGGTTATTCAGGATGATGTGATCGCCACCGATCTGGCGGGTCATGTCGGCCAGGATGCTGAAACTGGTCAGCACCTTCACCGGCTCTGCCGCTTGGGCACTGAAGGGTAATGCAAGGGCGAGCAACAAGAGGGCACGGCGCATGGCAAGGTCCTTTTACAGAGGGATGGGCAAGCGAGACCGGTGCATGACCCCATGCACCGGCCCAACGAACACGGACACCAGGTAGAACGCCCCAGCAACCACCACAATGGCAGGGCCGCTGGGCAGGGAGGCGTAGAACGACAGCAGCAGCCCCAGCGCAACCGCAACGCCGCCAAGCAGCGAGGCCAATAGCAGCCGAGGTGGCAGGCGGCGGGTCCAGAAGCGCGCGGCGGCTGCTGGCAGGGTCATCAGGCCAACCATCATCAGCGCGCCGATGGCCTGAAACCCCACGACCAGGTTCAACACGACCAGGCCCAGGAATACCCCGTGCGCCCAAGGGCCGAGGCGGCTGACGCTGCGCAGGAACAGCGGATCCAGGCAGTCGAGCAACAGGGGCCTGTACAGCACTGCCAGCAGCGCCAGGCTGAGCACTGCCACCCAGGCCATCGCCTCCAGGGTGGCGGCATCAACCGCCAGCGCTGAGCCAAACAGCAGCCCGAGCAGGTCCAGGCGCTTGCCGGCCAGCCCCAGCAACAGCACACCACTGGCCAGGGAGATGGGGTACAGCGCGGCGAGGCTGGCATCCTCACGCAGCCCGGTGTTGCGCGTGACCCAGGCTGAAAGCCCGGCCACACCCAGGCCTGCGCCCAGCCCTCCGAGGGTCAGCGCCGGCAGCGACAGGCCGGCGACCCAGAACGCCAGGGCGGCGCCAGGGAGAATGCCGTGGGAAATCGCATCGCCCATCAGGCTCATGCGCCGCAACATCAGAAATACTCCAAGCGGTGCAGTGCTCATGGCCAGCAACACACCGCCGAACAGGGCCCGGCGCATGAAGGCGAACTCGACGAAGGGCTGCCAGAGGTGCTCGAGCATCAGGCCACCCGACTCAGGTGCACGGCCTCGGGGCTCAGGCTCACATGGTGCTGGGCATGGCGCTGGACGCTCGCCAGATCGTGGCACACCACCACCAGCGTGCGGCCTTCTGCGTGCCAGCGGCGCACCTGCTCCCAGAGCACGGCCTGGCCCGCTTCGTCTAGGTTGGCGTCGGGCTCGTCAAGCAACAGTAACCGGGCTTGGGTCAGGCTCATGCGGGCAAGCAACGCCCGCTGCAGTTGCCCGCCAGACATCGCCTGCAGGCTCAGGCCAGCCAGCCCTTCCAACTGCCATGTCAGCAAGGCCTGCTGCAGTTGCGCCTCTCGGCAGGCCCGTGACAGGCGCCGGCCCCAGAAACCCGCAGCCACCAGCTCGCCGAGCTGGACGGGGAACTGACGGTCGATGGCCTGCTGCTGCACCAGGTAGCCCAACCGGCCGCCGCGGCCCAGGTCCACTTCCAGCCGCCCGGCCAAGGGCTTCTGAAGCCCGGCGATCACTTTCAGCAGCGTTGTCTTGCCGGTCCCGTTAGGGCCGGTGATGGCAGTGAGGCTGCCAGCGGGCAGGTGCAGGTCCAGCGGCGGGGTCAGGGGCCGGTTGACTGGGCCCCATTGCAGAGCGGTGCAGTGGATCATGGCGAGCTTACAGGCTGGAAGAGCATTAATTGTTACACTATAACGTGGCAAAACAAAATGAATCCTTTGTCATTTACCTTGCACCTGCTCATGCCAGGGAACCCGTGCGCCGGTGTGCGGCCCAACTCTTTTTTGCCACAACCGTTGCGGAGGCTACCGTGAACTACCCTGACATCCTGCTTCACATCGACGGCCAATGGCGCCCTGCCCTTGCCGGCTCAACCCTGCCAGTGGTCAACCCGGCAAACGGCGAAGTGATCGGGCAATTGGCCAAAGCCGACCAGGCTGACCTTGACGCAGCCCTGGCTGCCGCCGAACGCGGCTTCCAGACCTGGCGCCGCACGCCTGCCTTCGAACGCTACAAGACTCTGCGCAAAGCCGCCGTGCTGCTGCGCGAGCGCGCCGAAGGCATCGCCCGGCTAATGACACTTGAGCAAGGCAAGCCGCTGGCCGAGGCCCGTGCCGAAACGCTGGGCGCTGCCGACACCATCGATTGGCTTGCCGAAGAAGGCCGCCGCAGCTACGGGCGCATCATTCCGGCCCGCGCCGCAGGCGTGGAGCAGAAGGTCATTCGCGAGCCGGTTGGCCCGGTGGCCGCCTTCACCCCTTGGAACTTCCCCATCAACCAGGTAGTGCGCAAACTCACTGCAGCACTGGCCACCGGTTGCTCGATCATCGTCAAAGCACCGGAAGAGACCCCCGCCTCGCCTGCCGAGCTGGTGCGTGCCTTCGTTGACGCCGGTGTCCCCAACGGTGTGATCGGCCTTGTCTATGGCGACCCGGGGCAAATCTCCAGCTATCTGATCCCGCATCCGGTGATCCGCAAGGTGACTTTCACCGGCTCAACCGGAGTGGGCAAGCAACTGGCGGCGCTGGCCGGCCAGCACATGAAGCGCGTGACCATGGAGCTGGGCGGCCACGCTCCGGCCCTGGTGTTCGCCGATGCGGACCTTGACGAAGCAGCTAAATTGCTGGTCGCCAGTAAATTCCGCAACGCCGGCCAGGTCTGCATTTCCCCTACGCGCATGCTGGTGGAGCGCAGCGTGTACGAGGCTTTTGCCGAACGCTTCGTGGCACATGCCAAGACGCTCAAGGTCGGCGACGGCTTGGCCGAGGGCACCCAGATGGGGCCGCTGGCCAATGATCGCCGTGCCCCTGCACTGCGCAAACTGATCGAGGACGCCAAGAGCAAGGGCGCTACCGAGCTGCTGGCCAGCGACGTGCCCAAAGGCCCCGGTTACTTTTTCGGGCCAACAGTGCTGGGCAACATGACCCCCGACATGGCAGCGATGAACGAAGAGCCCTTCGGCCCGCTGGCTTTGCTGATGCCCTTCGACACCCTAGAGCAGGCCCTGGCCGAAGCCAACCGCCTGCCGTACGGCCTGGCGTCCTATGCCTTCACGACCAGCACACGGACTGCCCAGGCGCTGAGTGACGGCATCGAGGCTGGCATGCTGACCATCAACCACATGGGCCTGGGGCTGCCCGAGGTGCCATTCGGTGGCGTTCAGGATTCGGGCTATGGGTCAGAGGGTGGTACCGAAGCCATCGAGGCTTACCTGAATACCAAATTGGTGACTCAGCGCGGCTAAAACCCCTTTCATTGGAGCAGCGTGTACGCCCCTGCTAGGCTCAAGGCTTCGTTCAAGGCCCACACCAGGAGGTCACTGCCATGCCCGAAGCCCACAGCCTGCCGCGGCTCTTTCCGCAACCGGATGAAATCCCCCAGGCGTACCGCCTGGGGGCTGCGCAAGAGCAGCGCGAATACCTGGTCGACGGGCGCCTGGAGCAGTGGGCCGGCCCGCTCGCCGAAGTTCGCAGCCCTGTTTACCTGCACACCGCCGAGGGTGATCAACAGGTAGTGCTGGGCGCCACGCCACGCCTGGATGCCAACGCCGCCCTCAGTGCGATGGATGCCGCAGTGCGAGCCTATGACAAGGGCCGGGGCGTATGGCCAACCCTGAGGGTGGCCGAGCGCATCGGCTATGTAGAAGGGTTTCTGTCGCGCATGCGCCTGCAGCGCGAGGCAGTGGTCAACCTGCTGATGTGGGAGATCGGCAAGAACCTCAAGGATGCGCAGAAGGAATTCGACCGCACCTGCGACTACATCGTCGACACCATCAATGCCCTGAAGGACCTCGACCGCCGCTCCAGCCGCTTCGAGCTCGAACAGGGCACCCTCGGGCAGATCCGCCGCGTGCCATTGGGCGTGGCGCTGTGCATGGGCCCCTACAACTACCCCCTCAACGAAACCTTCACCACCTTGATCCCAGCGCTTATCATGGGCAATACCGTGGTGTTCAAGCCTGCCAAGTTCGGTGTGCTGCTGATCCGGCCGCTGCTCGAGGCCTTCCGCGACAGCTTCCCTGCCGGTGTGATCAACGTGATCTACGGCAGTGGCCGCGAGACGGTCACTGCACTGATGCAAAGCGGGCTGATCGACATCTTCGCCTTCATTGGCACGCACAAAGCCGCTGCCGAGCTCAAGAAGCTTCACCCAAAGCCCCACCGGCTGCGCTCGGCGCTTGGCCTGGATGCGAAGAACCCCGGGATCGTGCTGGCCGATGCCGACCTGCCCAACGCCGTGGAAGAAGCCGTGACCGGCGCGTTGTCATTTAATGGCCAGCGTTGCACCGCGCTAAAGATCCTGTTCGTTCACCGCAGCATCGCCCAGGCCTTCACCGAACAGTTCTGCGCACGGCTGGCCAGCCTCAAACCTGGCATGCCTTGGGAAGACGGCGTGCAACTGACGCCATTGCCCGAAGCTGGCAAGCCTGACTACCTCGCAAGCCTGGTGAGCGACGCGCTCGACAAGGGCGCGCACGTGGCCAACCCCGGCGGCGGTGCGGTACGCGCATCGTTCTTCTATCCAGCGGTGCTCTACCCGGTCGATGCGCGCATGCGCGTTTATCACGAAGAGCAGTTCGGGCCTGTGGTCCCCATCGTTCCGTTCGATGAAATCGACGAGGTGATCGATTACGTGCTGGAGTCGCAATACGGTCAGCAGCTCTCGCTGTTCGGCAAGGACCCTGCGTTGATCGGCCGGCTGGTAGACACCTTCGCCAACCAGGTTGGGCGCATCAACCTTAACGCCCAGTGCCAGCGCGGCCCGGACCAATACCCCTTCAACGGGCGCAAGGATTCAGCCGAAGGCACGCTGTCGGTACACGACGCACTACGTACCTTTTCGATCCGCACGCTGGTGGCTACCCGCTTCAACCCGGCCAACCAGCAGCTGGTCAGTGACATTCTTCATGAGCGCCGTTCCAGTTTCCTGACCACGGATTATCTGTTTTGAAAGCGCTGTGGTGGTGCCTGCTGGCAGTAGCACCTATGGCCCACGGGGCGACCTTCGAGCGTTTCGAGCCAGTGCCTGGGCGGGGTGATCTTGGTTTCTACATCAACCAGCCAGCGGCGCCGCGCGACGCAATCATCGCGTTTCACGGCCACCCCCGGGATGCGCGCCACACCTTCGACGCCGCGCAGGCAGCGGCGCCCCCCGGCACTCTGGTGCTGGCGCCGCTGTTTCAGGTATCGGCCGACCGCGCCGGCCGCTGCCAGAGCCGGGGTGAGCCCGAAGCCCAACGAGGCGACCTGCTCTGGACGTGCAGCAGCTGGCTCACCGGCGGGCCGGCCAGCAATGCCGGTGATATCACGGCCTTCGGCGCCATCGACCAGTTGGTGGCAGAAGTTCACCGGCGCTGGCCTCAGGTAAGCAGCGTAACCTTCGCCGGTTTCTCCGCCGGGGCACAATGGGTGCAGCACTATGCTGCATTCGCCGCCCCCGCCCCGCCAGGCATGCACGTGCGCTTCGTCGTTGCCTCGCCCGGCAGCTGGCTGTACCTGAGCGATCAACGGGCAGAGCCCCAGGCGGGTTGCACAGAGCAGGACCAGTGGAAATACGGCCTTGAGCAGTTACCCTCATGGCTCCCGGGCGACGCTGAGCAGGCGCGCCAGCGCTACCGCCATGCAGACATCACTTACCTGGTCGGGGAGCAGGACCAAGGCGATGCGCCCGCCGCCCACAATCGTATTCTGGATCGCAGCTGCGCCGCACAAGCCCAAGGCGACAGCCGGCTGGCCCGCGCCGCGGCCTTCACCCGTAACGCCGGTGCGCCACTGCTGGTGGTGCCCGGTTGTGCGCACGAGGTCAGTTGTGTCTTCCCTTCACCTCAGGGCCGCCAAGCGTTGAACCCGGGTTGAAGCCCCCTGCAGGCGGTCGTAAGCTGTCGCCCCCTCACTGTCACGGACCGGCCATGCCTAACGCCTTGCGCTATGCCTTACTCAGCCTGCTGGTGGTGCTGTGCGTAGCGGCCGGGGCCTGGTGGGCGCGGCCGGCCACAGCGCCGGCTCCCGTTACCGCGGCCCGGCACAGCTATTCCCAGGCCCTGAGTCAAGCCCACCAAGGCCAACCTGGCGCTGCTCGAGTGCTCTATCAGCAATTGGCGCGCACTGACTTGGCCCCGGATCGCCGCGCCCGCCTCTACGCAGAGTTGCCCCACTATCCCAGCGATCGCGCGCTGGCATTGGCCAAGGCCGACTTGCTCGAAGGCAACCTGCTGGTTCGCCATGCCGCGATCGATGCCGTGAGCGCATTGGCCGGTAGCCGCCGCGCCAAATGGCTGGGCCCGCTGCTCGACGACCCGCAGGCCGATGTACGCTACCACGCCGCACAGGAGATGATGGCCCTCGCCCCAGACGACCTGGGCGTGTATTTCGGCCCCTTGCAGGCGGTGCTGGACGACTACGTAAACACCCTCGAGCGCGAGCACGACCGCCCCCGCCCGCAAGCCCAGCTCGCCCGCATCTACCTGCACGACGGCGACTATGACCAGGCCATGGCGGCGATCGACCGGGTGCTGGCGCAGACCCCGGGCGACCTGGAAGCCGTGGTGATGAAAGCGCGCGTGCTCGACCTGCAAGGCCAGCCCGACAAGGCACGTGCGGTGCTCGCCGAGCCTCTGAAGCGCCAGCCCGACTCGGCCTACATGCAGCATGAATTGGGCCTTTGGCTGTTGGCGCACCATCAGGAAGAATATGCCCTGCTGGCCCTGAGCCGAGCCGTCGAGCTGGAGCCGGAAACCTCCGACTACCGCTACGACCTCGCCGTGGCGCTGCATGGGCTGGACCAGCAGGACGCCGCGCAGGGCCAGCTTGACGAACTGCTGCGCCGCGACCCGGCAAACCGCCGGGCACGCCTGACCCTGATCGACTATTGGAAACAAAGCGGGCAGTTACAGAATGTGCAGGTGCTGCTAGCTGAGCTCGAGCGGATGAACCCGGATGACCCGGCCCTGCAACAGGGCCTTTGACCGGGCTGAAGATTCGTTCAGTCGGCATACAGCAACAATGCGTTACAAAGAAATCGTCATCACCTGCCGACGAGGCTTGCCCCATGAAAATCCGTTTGATTGCCCTGGTCGTAGCGCTGGCCAGCGCCAGCGGTTGCGTGGTTCACGAAACCCCGCGCTATGCCTACCGCGAGCCACCGCGCCACGAGTACGTCGAGGAGGTGGTAGCGCCGCAGCCGCCGCCGCAAGAAGTGATTGAGGTCGAGCCGGCCCCCCGGCCAGGTTATGTATGGGCCCGAGGCTACTGGCGCTGGAACGGTAACCGCTACGTTGCGACTCACGGCCACTGGGAGCCGGTCCGCCCTGGCTATCGCTATGTGCACCCGTACTGGGAACAGCGCGGTGACGGTTGGCATTGGCACGTGGGTGCTTGGGTAAGCGGCTGACCGGCCGAGGCTGCGGGCCGGCCGGGCATGTCGCCTGGCCGACCGTAAGCGTCCGCTGAAGCGGGGCGGAGTTGTCATCGAATTGTAATAATCGACCGACAATTCTTAGAAACACGGAGTCTGAATGTTCGCCCTCTTCCGACCTGCCCCGCACCGCCCTCGCCTGCCCGACGATCAGATCGACCCCTTGTACCGGCGTTTGCGCTGGCAGATCTTCGCCGGGATCTTCATCGGTTACGCCGGTTATTACCTGCTGCGCAAGAACTTCTCGCTGGCCATCCCGTACCTGGTGGAGGAAGGCTACAGCCGCGCTGAGCTGGGGGTGGCACTGTCGGCGGTGGCCATCGCCTACGGCCTGTCGAAGTTCCTGATGGGGCTGGTCTCGGACCGGTCCAACCCGCGCTACTTTCTCAGCGCCGGGTTGCTGATGTCAGCGGCGGTGATGTTTCTGTTCGGCTTCGCGCCCTGGGCGACCTCCAGTGTGGCGGTGATGTTTGCGCTGCTGTTCATCAACGGCTGGGCGCAGGGCATGGGCTGGCCGCCCAGTGGCCGAACCATGGTGCACTGGTGGTCACAGAAGGAGCGCGGCTCGGTGGTGTCGGTGTGGAACGTGGCGCACAACGTCGGCGGTGGCCTGATCGGGCCGCTGTTCCTGCTGGGGCTGGCCTGGTTCAACGATTGGCACGCCGCGTTCTACGTGCCGGCTACCGTTGCCCTGGCCGTGGCCGGCTTCGCCTTTCTTACCATGCGTGACACCCCCCAATCGGTAGGCTTGCCGCCGGTGGAGGAGTATCGCAACGATTACCCCGACGGCTACCAACGCGAGCATGAGACCGAATTCAGCACCCGGCAGATCTTCATCGACCATGTGCTGCGCAACCGCATGCTCTGGTACATCGCCCTGGCCAACGTGTTCGTCTATCTGTTGCGCTACGGCGTGCTCGATTGGGCGCCGACCTACTTGAAAGAGGCCAAGGGCTATTCGGTGGATACCAGCTCCTGGGCGTATTTCTTCTATGAATGGGCCGGCATCCCCGGCACCCTGCTGTGTGGTTGGCTGTCGGACAAACTGTTCAAGGGCAACCGTGGCCTGACCGGTATCGTCTTCATGATCGGTGTCACCGTCGCCACGCTGGTGTACTGGCTCAACCCCAGCGGCCATCCGGCCGTCGACCTCGCGGCGCTGTTCACCATCGGCTTCCTGATCTACGGCCCGGTGATGTTGATCGGCCTGCAGGCGCTGGAGCTGGCGCCCAAGAAGGCCGCCGGTAGCGCTGCCGGGTTCACCGGCCTGTTCGGCTATCTGGGCGGCTCGGTGGCGGCCAGTGCGCTGATGGGCAAGGTCGTCGACCATTACGGCTGGAACGGCGGTTTCATCCTGCTGGTAGGCGGCTGTGTGCTGGCCATAGTGTTCATGTTGCCGACACTGCGTCAGGCGCCGCGCCACAGCTCCTCATAAAGCAGCCAGAACGCTGTGCCGGCCAGCAGCGCGGCCATGCACAGGTTGAACAGCATCAGCGCCCGCGGGTTGCCCAACCATACCCGCAGGCGCTCACCGCCCCACACCCAGGTCAACAGCGACGGTACGCCGATGCAGAACGCAGTGGCGGTGATGGTGAGTGCGCCCACCAACTTGCCGCCGCTGGGCATGAACAGCACGCCGGCATTGAGCACCATCAGCCAGGCCTTGGGGTTGACGCACTGGAACAACATGCCGCCGATGAAGCCGATCGGCTCGGCGATCGCCTTGCGCCCAGGCGCGCCTGCCCTGGCCAGCTTCAACGCAATCCACAACAAGTAAAGGCAGCCGGTCACCGCAAGAGGCTTGCGGATCGGGTCCATGACCCCGGCGGCGCCGGCCAGCAGCAAGGTGCCAATGAAAAACTGCGTGGCATTGCCTACCAGAATTCCGGACAGATGCGGCAGCGTACGGCGCACGCCGAAATTGGCGCCGGACGCTGTCAGCATGATGTTGTTCGGCCCGGGGGTGATGATCATCACCAGCAGGTAACTGAACAGCGCGATAAATTCGGTCATGGCACAGGCTCCTTGTCGATGGGGCTATCCTAACCAGCTGAAACAGATGGATACAGACTCAGAGAGGCTGTGTTTCAATGGTGACAGTTCCCCGCCAGCCGAGCCGCCGCCATGAGCACTTCCCTCACCCCTCGTACCCGCTACCAGGCCCTGGCCGATGAACTGGCGCAGGCCATCCATGCAGGTCGCCTGCCCGCAGG
Source organism: Pseudomonas sp. URIL14HWK12:I12 (assembly GCF_003097135.1). Lineage (GTDB taxonomy): Bacteria > Pseudomonadota > Gammaproteobacteria > Pseudomonadales > Pseudomonadaceae > Aquipseudomonas. Next base: position 221,660 of record NZ_QEQL01000001.1, on the reverse strand, counting down.
CAGCGGCTTGCCGTCGCTGCGCGAATGCGCCAGCCAGCGCCGGCTGAGCTTGAACACGGTGACGGCGGCCTACCGGCTTTTGGAAGACCAGGGGCTGATCGCGGCGCGGCCTCAGTCGGGCTTCTACGTGCGCAGCGTGCTGGCCGAGCCCAGCGCTTCGCTTCGCAGGCAACCCAGCCAGGTCAAGGGCAGCGCGCAGCAGCAGTTGCTGGCCGAAGTGATGGAGGCGCAGGCCCAACCCGGCATGCTGAACCTGGCCCTGGCTATTCCCAAGGGGCCGCGCTTCTACCCACAAGAACGGTTGGCCAAGGTCACTGCCCAGGTGTTGCGCCAGCAACCCGACTGGTTGAGCCGCTACGCTCTGCCCCCCGGCCCACTGGCCTTGCGCGAGCAGGTGCGCCTGCGCGCGCAGCGCCTGGGCATGGCACTGCGCGCCGAAGACATCGTCATCACCCATGGCGCCATGGAGGCGCTGCAACTGGCGCTGCGCGCCTGTACCCGCCCAGGCGACACGGTCGGCATCGAGGCCCCGGCCTACTTCAATATCTACGACCTGCTCTCAAGCCTTGGCCTCAAAGCGCTTGAACTGCCGACCCACCCCCGTCACGGCCTGGTGATGGATGAGCTGGAACAGGCCATGGCCCAAGGCCGTATCGATGCACTGGTGTGCATGCCCACCGTGCATAACCCGCTGGGGTGCAATATGCCCCTGAGCAGCCGGCAACGCCTTGCAGCCCTGGCGCAGCAGCATCAAGTGCCGGTGATCGAGGACATGGTCTATTCCGAGCTGCAGTACGCCGAGCCGCCTGCACCGGCGGCGCGTGCCTTCGACAGCGAAGGCTGGGTGCTGGTGTGTTCGAGCTTTTCCAAGGCCATCGCCCCGGACTACCGGCTGGGCTGGATCGACGCCGGCCGCTATGCCACGGCCGTGCGCCATCTGAAGTTCGCCTCCAGTGGCGGGGAGTCCGAACTGCTGTGCCAATCGCTGGCGGCGTTTCTCCAGAGCGGGCACTACGATCATCACCTTCGCAGCATTCGCAGGCTCTATGAACAACAGGTTGCCAGTGTGCGGGGGCTGATCGCGCGCTATTTCCCTGAAGGCACCCGGGCCACCCAACCGGAGGGCGGCTTCCTGCTTTGGCTCGAATTGCCGGCCGAGGTAGACAGCCTGGCGCTGTTTCGAGCCGCGCTCGCCGAAGCAGTGGTGATCATGCCGGGGCAGGTGTATTCGCAAGGCGCCCGGTACAAGCACTGCATCCGCCTGTCCTGCGCACAGGTGCTGGATGATCGTTATGTCAATGGCTTGAAAACGCTAGGGGCCCTTACCCACCGGGCGGTCGAATTGGCCGCTGGCCGAGACCGCCAACCCTAGGGCATGCGCTAAGCCGGTTCAGCGAGGCGTTGGAAGGCGAGCACGATGACGGTGAGCTCACTGCGGTTCGCAATGGCCAAAAACCCTCACTGGATCGCACAGATGGGTGTTTCCAGCCACTCCAACGTCTGTTGAGCGGGCATCGGCTTGGCGAAGTAATAACCTTGCACCAGCTTGGCCCCCAGGCTTTCCAGCGCGCTGAGCTCTTGCGCACTTTCCACCCCTTCGACGATGCAGTCCAGCTGCATGTCGGCGCTCAGTGCCAGCAGCGACTTAACGATTTTGAAGCTGGCCGGGTTGATGTGCATGTCGCTGACGAAGCTGCGATCTACCTTCAGTTTGGTCAATGCCAGCGCGTGCAACTGCGACAGGCTCGAATACCCAGTGCCGAAGTCGTCCAGGGAAATCCCGCAGCCCATGCCACGGAACATCGCGATGACCGCCTGCACCTGCTGCAGATCCTGCATCACGGCGGTTTCAGTGATTTCCAGGTCCAGACGAACGGGATCGAAACCGCTGGCGCGGATCACATCGATCAACACCTGTGCAGCCTTGGGCGAACCGCAATCGCGTGCAGAAAGGTTGAACGACAGCCGTACCTCGGCCGGCCACTGGCTAGCGGTTGCCAAGGCCTTGCGTAGCAGCGGAACGGTCAGCTGATTGATCATGCCGATGCGCTCGGCCACGGCGATGAACTGCCCCGGCGGCACGAAGCCCAAGTGCGGGCTGTGCCAGCGCGCCAGTGCTTCGAACGCTACGGTGCCCCGGCCGTCCAGCGCAATGATCGGCTGGAAGACCACCGCCAGTTCGGCATCAAGGTCGGCGCGTCGCAGGGCCTGTTCCGTGAGGATGTCGCGCTGCAGTTGCGACTGGTGCTGCTCGCTGAACACCGACACCTGCCCGCGCTGGCTGCGTTTGCTCTGGTAAAGCGCATAGTCTGCAAATTCGAAGGCCTGCTCGGCGTCGGTGGCACGGTCCGGAAAGGTAGCCACTCCCAGCGAAGCACCGATCTGCACCGGGACGTCAGTGAGGGTGATTGGTACCGCCAACACTTGGCAGATCAACTGGCCGAAAGCGAGCAACTGAGCATCACTCTCCACCTGCTCGATGATCAGGGCAAATTCATCGCCACCCAGTCGAGCCACCCGGGTGCGCCGATCGACCAGCGTGCTCAACCGCTCGCCTACCTGCACCAGCAGGCGGTCCCCGACGCTATGGCCGTACAGGTCGTTGATCGGCTTGAAACCATCCAGGTCGAGGATGCCCACGGCCAAGCGCGTCCCCTCGAGGCGGGCACGCGCCAGTGCTTGCTCCAAGGCAATGAAAAACTGCCGGCGATTGGGTAGCCCGGTGAGGCTGTCTTCGTGCGCCAGGCGCAGATTTTCGTCGCTGAGCTGTTCGCTACGTGCCTGTTCGGCAACCAGACGGGTAAAGGTGGTGTAGTGGTTATGCAGGATCACCAGCATCGCGATCGATACCAACAGGATATTGACCGCGCACGCCACTAGCACGGGGACGCCGGTGTTGATGAAGAAAAATACAAACGCCGTGTCTACTACAGCGGTGGTGATCAAGGCCGCTCGACGCAGATGCATCATTGAGAAAATGCAGCCAATCACCGTAATTGCCATGAAAAAGGCGACATGCACGCGGGCATAGTCATCGCCGTAGGGATACAGCGACAGGGCCCAGGCCGTGAAACCCACTGCCACTGGTATCGAGAGCACGCCGGTGCGCATCAGGGCACCGTGCACCTCGCGGTCGTCCGGCACAATCCCACGTCGGCGCCACCAGTAAAGGGTCCGCCAGATGCTCACGGCCGTGAGCACCGTCGGCATCGCCAATGTGAGCGCCGCGGGGGCTAGGTGGATGTGGGTGGCCACCAGAACCCAGGTGTTGACCACCAGGATGAAATACATCATCGGCAGCTGCCGGCCCAGAGCGGTGTATTGCGCGCGAAGCAGCCGCGGGTCATCCCGAGGAAGGTCCATCATTGCACGCAGGCGTTCACCCAACCCTTTGATCGACGCCATGTGCCCTCGTTGCACTGGAAGTTGTAGGAGCGCGCGTGAAAACGCGCCGTTCCTTACCGTGTCGGCACCTTCCAGTAAAACTGTAGGCTATGGATGCACGCAGCGTGCACCCAGCGCATCGATCACTTGGCGCAACGCGTCGCTGGGGCGTTCGACGTGAACATCCAGCCCCTCGACTTCACGGCGATACGGGTAGGCCTTGCGTAAATGGTCGAAACCGGCGCGTTGGGTTGCGTCATCAGGCACCAGGCTCCGGCGCAGGTCGGCATCGTCACGGCGCGGGTCGTAAATGGCCCGACACAGCGTGGCCAACGCCCACTGCGGGCTGCAGGTTGGGTGCAGGCGAACGCCCTGCAGCCACGGCTCAGGCAGCAGGTCGGAAAGCTTCACCGTTTCTTCGGCGCCCAGCCAGCGGCAAAAGGCCTGATAGATTTGCGCGGTGCCGCGCTGCTTGCCGTCAAGGCTGTGGCCGGCGATGTGCGGCGTTGCGATCAGGCAGCGCGCGGCCAGCTCTCGGTCGACGCTCGGTTCGTGCTCCCAGACATCGAGCACCGCCGACAGGTCCGGTCGCTCGGCCAGCACCTGCTTGAGCGCCAGGTTGCTGACCACTGGGCCCCGTGCCGCATTGATCAGCCAGCTACCGGGGCGCAATGCCCGTAAACGCTGGGCATCGAGCAAATGCCAGGTAGGGTGCTCACCGTCACGGCTCAGCGGGGTATGCAGGCTGATCACATCGCACTGCGCCAAGAGCGTGTCGAGGTCGACATACTCCCCACCCTCCGCCGCCTGGCGCACTGGGTCGCAGACCCGCACTTGCCAGCCCAGCGCGCGCAGCACGCTGGCCAGCCGCCCCCCCACTTGGCCCGCGCCCACTACCCCATAGGTGCGCGTAGCCAGCTCGCAGCCTTCACGCTCGGCCAGCACCAGCAGGCTACCCAGCACGTACTCGACCACACCCCGGGCATTGCAGCCTGGGGCGCTGGCCCAGGCAATACCGGCCTGCGCCAGCCAAGGCAGGTCAAGGTGGTCGGTGCCGATGGTGCAAGTGCCCACGAAGCGCACCGATGTGCCCTCGAGCAGCGCACGGTCGACCCGGGTGATCGAGCGCACGATCAGCGCATCGGCGCCCTGCAAATGCTCCCGGCGGATTTCACGGCCCGGCACGCGGCGGAGCTGGCCAAACCCTGCGAAGAATTCATGGGCCAGAGGAATGTTTTCGTCGACGACGATCAGCATGGCGTCTCAGGCCCCTTTGCGAATCCAGTAGAGGTAGGTGCCACCTTCGGCCTGCTGGCGCACCAGCTCGTGGCCCAGAAAGGTGCAGAATTTGGGAATGTCACGCTGTGTCGACGGGTCGGTGGCGATTACTTTGAGCACGCCGCTAGCGGGAAGGTCGCGGACTTTCTGGTGCAGCATCATCACCGGCTCTGGGCAGTTCAGGCCAGAGGCGTCGAGCAGGGCATCTTCTATAAGGTGTTCGGGCATGGGAGTATCCGAGGTTCGAGCGCGTTGCCCGGTGAGCAGGCCTCTCCAAGGCGCCAGAGAGGCGGAGGTTCCAGGTAACGCAGCAGGTCAGTCATTCAGTGGTCGAGCCGGCGCAGATGGCAGGTCACTTCCTCACGGTCATGGTACAGCTGCTTGCAGGCGATGCTCACCTTCACCTTGCGAGCCTTGAAACCTGCCTCGATGCGTTCGAGCAAACGCTTGACCTCGGCGTAGCGCTGCTTCATCGGCAGCTTCAGGTTCACCACTGCCTCGCGGCAGTAGCCCTCCCCCAACCAGGTTTCGAGCAGGGCGGCATTCCGCGCAGGCTTCTCGACGATATCGCAGACCATCCAGTCGACCGCAGGTTTAGGGACGTAAGTGAAGCCATCGGTCATCAGGTGGCGGACCAGCCCCGTGTCCATCAGGCTCTGGGCCATCGGGCCATTGTCGACGGCGGTGGTCAACATGCCGCGGCGCACCAGCTGGTAGGTCCAGCCGCCGGGTGCAGCGCCAAGGTCGACGGCGGTCATGTCGCCATGCAGGCGCTCGTCCCATTGCTGGCGAGGGATGAACTGGTGCCAGGCTTCTTCGAGCTTCAGGGTCGAACGGCTTGGGGCTTCGCGAGGGAACTTCAGCCGGGGAATGCCCATGGGCCACAGCGCCGAATTGTCGGCTTCGGCGATCCCGACGAAGACCTGCCGCCCGCTTTGCACGGTCAGCAACAGGCGGGGGCCGGTGCCCCCTTCGACCAGCCGGCCCGCCTGGGCCAGTGCCTTGCGCAAGGGCCCTTCGAACTTGCGGCAGAACGTAGCCAGGGCTTTGCCGTCATTGGTATCGGCCATTTCAAGCCACAGGCTGCTGCATACCGGGTAGTCGGCCAGCGCAGCCAGCAACACGCTGATGCGGTCGGTCTCCGGCAGCGTCACCCAACTACCCCGGGCCCACTGGCGCGCGAAGATCAGGCCGCTGAACGGCTGCTTCATCAATGTTGTGGCGCCTTGGGCGTCGTTGCAGACGAATTCGGCGCAGGCACTGTGCTGCCGGCCTTTGGCATAGCCGGCCACGCCAGCGTGCGCTGCCAGGTCACTGAGCTCGGCGCACACTTCGGCCTCAAACCCCGGCCGGCAATGCATAAACAACGTGTTCATGGAAAACCCTGAGACGCTAAAGGCGCGGATGATAAATGAATTCGGAACCGCTGGCGCGCCGGGGAAGTCCACTTTCAAAGACCAAACCCATCAAGGCCCGTGCCGTGCGGGCCGCGCAGGAGACTTTCGCGATGCCCTCCCACGATAGCCTGAACACTCTTCGCACCCTCGAAGCCGGCGGGCGTGAATACCACTATTACAGCCTGCCGGAAGCCGCCAAAAGCCTGGGTGACCTGCAGCGATTGCCGATGTCGCTCAAAGTGCTGCTGGAAAACCTGCTGCGTTTCGAGGACGGTACCAGCGTGACCCGTGATGACATCCAGGCCCTGGCCGGCTGGCTCAAAGAGCGGCGCTCTGATCGGGAGATCCAGTACCGCCCGGCGCGGGTACTCATGCAGGACTTCACCGGGGTGCCGGCCGTAGTCGACCTCGCGGCCATGCGCGCTGCGGTTGCCAGCGCAGGCGCCGACCCACAGAAGATCAACCCCCTCTCCCCGGTGGACCTGGTCATTGACCACTCGGTGATGGTCGACGCTTATGGAACGCCGCAAGCGTTCGAGGAAAACGTCGACATCGAGATGCAGCGTAACGGCGAGCGCTACGCGTTCCTGCGTTGGGGCCAAAGCGCTTTTGACAACTTCAGCGTCGTGCCGCCGGGCACGGGCATTTGCCACCAAGTCAATCTGGAATACCTGGGGCAGACTGTGTGGACCAAGGAAGAAGATGGCCGCACCTATGCTTTCCCTGACACGCTGGTAGGCACCGATTCGCACACCACCATGATCAATGGCCTGGGTGTGCTGGGTTGGGGGGTGGGCGGCATCGAGGCAGAGGCGGCCATGCTCGGCCAGCCCGTCTCCATGCTGATCCCCGAGGTGGTGGGTTTCAAACTCACGGGCAAGCTGCGTGAAGGGATCACCGCCACCGACCTGGTGCTGACAGTGACCCAGATGCTGCGCAAAAAAGGTGTAGTGGGAAAATTCGTCGAATTCTATGGCGACGGCCTGGCTGAGCTGCCGCTGGCCGATCGGGCCACGTTGGGCAACATGGCACCGGAGTATGGCGCCACCTGCGGGTTCTTCCCGGTCGACGACGTCACCCTGGATTACCTGCGCCTCTCCGGCCGCAGTGACGAAACCGTGCAGCGTGTAGAAGCCTACTGCAAAGCTCAGGGCCTGTGGCGGCTGCCCGGCCAGGAGCCGGTATTCAGCGCGCAGCTAGCGCTGGACATGGCGACGGTGGAGTCGAGCCTTGCCGGGCCCAAGCGCCCTCAGGATCGCGTGCCGCTGCCGCAAGTGGCCCAGGCTTTCAACGACTTCATGGGCCTGCAGCTCAAGCCGGCGAGCAAGGAAGAAGGCCGCCTGGAAAGCGAAGGTGGCGGCGGCGTGGCCGTGGGCAATGCTGCCCAGGCCGGCGAAGCCACCTACAGCTTGGCCGGGAAAAGCCATTCGCTGCGCAATGGCGCAGTGGTGATTGCTGCCATCACCAGTTGCACCAACACCTCCAACCCCAGCGTGATGATGGCCGCTGGGTTACTGGCCAAGAACGCGGTGGAGAAAGGCCTGGCGCGCAAGCCCTGGGTCAAGAGCTCCCTCGCCCCGGGCTCCAAGGTCGTGACTGATTATTTCGAGGCCGCGGGGCTGACGCCCTACCTGGACGAGCTGGGTTTCGACCTCGTCGGCTACGGCTGCACCACGTGCATCGGCAACTCCGGCCCACTGGACGCGCCTATTGAAAAAGCGATTCAGGAGGCCGACCTTACGGTAGCGTCGGTGCTGTCGGGCAACCGCAACTTCGAGGGCCGTGTGCATCCGCTGGTCAAGACCAACTGGCTCGCTTCCCCTCCCCTGGTGGTTGCATATGCGCTGGCTGGCAACGTGCAGGTGGATATCAGCAGCGAGCCACTGGGCGAAGGCAAGGACGGCAAGCCGGTGTATCTGCGCGACATCTGGCCAAGCCAGAAGGCTGTGGCCGAGGCAGTGGCCAAGGTCCAGACGTCCATGTTCAACCGGCAGTATGCCGATGTGTTCAAGGGCGACGCGCAGTGGCAGTCGATTGCAGTGCCACAAGCTGCCACCTATGAATGGCAGGCTGATTCGACTTATATCCAGCACCCTCCGTTTTTCGCCGACATCGCCGGCCCTCTGCCACCGGTGGTCGACATCAAAGGTGCCAACGCGCTGGCGGTACTGGGCGACTCGGTAACCACCGACCACATCTCGCCGGCCGGCAACATCAAGGCCGATAGCCCCGCCGGGCGCTATTTGCGCGAGCATGGCGTAGAGCCCAAGGACTTCAACTCCTACGGGTCGCGCCGTGGTAATCACGAAGTGATGATGCGCGGTACCTTCGCCAATATCCGCATCCGCAACGAGATGCTCGGTGGCGAGGAAGGCGGCAACACCGTGCACATTCCTTCGGGCGAGAAAATGGCCATCTACGACGCTGCGATGCGCTACCAGGAAGCGGGCACTGCGCTGGTGATCATTGCAGGCCTGGAATACGGCACCGGCTCAAGCCGCGATTGGGCGGCCAAGGGTACCAACCTGTTGGGGGTCAAGGCAGTGATCGCCGAGAGTTTCGAGCGCATTCACCGCTCCAACCTAGTGGGCATGGGTGTGCTGCCGTTGCAGTTTCTCTCCGAGCAAAGCCGCAAGAGCCTGAACCTCACTGGCCGCGAAACCTTCGACATCTGCGGCCTGGAGGGCCAGGAGCTCAAGCCTGGCATGCACCTTACCCTCGGGATTACCCGCACAAACGGGGAGCGCGAAGAGGTCGAGGTGCTGTGCCGGATCGATACACTCAATGAGGTGGAGTACTTCAAGGCAGGCGGTATCCTGCATTACGTGCTGCGACAACTGATTGCCTGATTTGTGCAGCCAAGGGCGTTTGTGACTATCTCAACGCCGCTTTTCCTACAGGCCATCATTAGCCCCCTACTGATAATCGGGTTTACCGTTCGATCAATAGGGGGCTTTCATGACGCAACATACCGAGCCGCACGTTCCACCGGCCACGCTGCGTAAGGTGATCGCCGCATCCGCCATCGGCAACTTCGTCGAATGGTTCGACTTCGCCGTGTACGGCTTTCTTGCCACGATCATTGCCAAGGCCTTCTTCGCCAGCGGCGATACCAGCGTCGCACTGCTGAAAACCTTCGCCGTGTTCGCCGTTGCCTTCGCCCTACGGCCGCTGGGCGGCGTATTCTTCGGCGCTCTCGGCGACCGAGTGGGCCGCAAACGGATCCTTTCCCTGACCATCCTGATGATGGCCGGCGCCACTACAGTGATCGGCCTGCTGCCCACCTACGAAAGCATCGGCCTGATGGCACCTGTGCTGCTGACCCTGACACGCTGCATCCAGGGTTTTTCAGCAGGCGGGGAATACGCCGGGGCCTGCGCCTACCTGATGGAGCATGCACCACGTCACAAACGGGCGTGGTACGGCAGCTTTGTGCCGGTATCGACATTCTCTGCATTCGCTTGCGCTGCCGTGCTTGCCTATACCCTGGACGCCACCCTGCCAGCCGAGGCCATGAACACTTGGGGCTGGCGCATTCCGTTCCTGGTGGCCGCGCCACTGGGCATCGTCGGCCTCTATCTGCGCTGGCGCATGGAGGAGACACCCGCGTTCCGTGAAGCCATGAGCGAAGCACCGGCGCACAGCCATTCGCCGCTCAAGCAGACCCTGCGTCACCATGGCGGCGCCATATGCCGGTTGGGTGCCTTCATCTCGCTGACGGCGTTGTCGTTCTACATGTTCACCACCTATTTCGCGACCTATCTGCAGGTGGTCGGGCACCTGACCCGCGCACAGGCATTGATGGTGTCGACTATTGCGCTGCTATTCGCGGCCGCCGCCTGCCCAATCGCCGGGGCGTTTTCGGACAAAGTCGGGCGGCGCAAGACGGTGGGCTTTACCTGCCTATGGGTGATGATCAGCGTGTTCCCGGCCTTCTGGCTGGCCAGCTCCGGCAGCGTGGGGGCGTCGGTTCTTGGCGTATTGCTGTTGGCAGTGGGCGCACTGCTGTGTGGTGTGGTCACCGCCGCGCTGCTGTCCGAAACGTTCCCAACCCGCACCCGCTACACGGCGTCGGCGATCACCTACAACCTGGCCTACACGATTTTCGGTGGCACGGCACCGCTGATGGCCACCTGGTTGATTGACCTTACCGGAAGTAACCTGGCACCGGCGTTCTACTTGGTCGTGATCGCGGTGCTGGCCATGGCCGGCGGCTTGGCCTTGCCGGAAACATCGCGTATTTCATTGCATGACGCAGGTGAGCTGGACGATGACCCGGTAGCACGGGCATTGCAGCCCTGAGGGATAAGGCGCGGAACCTGCCGACCTTGACCGGTTCCGGGGCTTGAGCCGCCTCGCAGCGGAGTTGAACGAGGCTCGGCCGGCTCAAAGAGACGGCTGGGCTTGCCCGAAGCGCTCGCCCAGAGGCAGCGCATCGATCATCGGCGGCGCGAACAGATAACCCTGCATCAGCTCGATCCCCAGCAGTGCCAGGGCGTCCCGCTCCTGGGGGGTTTCGATACCTTCGGCGATCAGGGTGATGCCCAGGCGTTGCGCCACCAGCACGATACCCGCGACGATGGCAGCCTTCACCGGGTCGGTGTCGATCTGGCGGGTCAGCGCCATGTCCAGTTTGAGTACATCGGGCTGGAATTCGGCCAGCAAGTTCAGGCCCGAATAGCCAGAGCCGAAATCGTCGATGGCCGTTGTGAAACCTTGGCGGCTGTACTCGTGGAAAATCGATTTGAGGTGGTCGGGATCATCCACCCGTTCACCCTCGGTGACCTCGAACATCAGCCGGTCGGCTGGAAAGCCAAACTGCCGGGTGGCTTCGAGCGTGGCACGGATACAGGTGCTGGCGCGATACACCGCATTGGGCAGAAAGTTGATGCTCAACCGGCAATCGTCGAGGTGTTGAAGGCCCAGCCGAGACGCCTGCTCGATGGCCTGAACCCGGCACCGCTGATCGAAGCGGTAGATGTTTTCCGACGTGACCTGGGCCAGCACCTGTGCGGCGCTTTCTCCATTGACGCCCCTAACAAGCGCCTCGTAGGCGTAGGGCTTGCCCGTTACTACATTCACGATGGGCTGGAAGGCCATCGTGATCTGGAAGCCAAGGTCTGCGGCGGAACGGCACTGATTGCAACCGATCGCCTCAAAGGGCTTGGGAAATACGGTATGGCTCATGAGGCCTCCCAAGTGAACTGGCAATATGCCACCTTGCCGAGGATTGTCGATTCACGCAAGCGCAAAAAAACCAAAAAGCGAAGTATGCCCGCCCCGGCCTGCCCGTTGGCCAGCTCAGTGCATGATAGTCCGGTTGAAGTCACACCGCTGCCGGGCTATTTCCACGATGTCAGCAATGAAAGGATCACCTTCGACCTCCCGATAAAGGGCACGATAATCCAGCGGTGGCAGTACCGGCGTCACCTGGAGCACCGCCAGCTTCCGGCGGTCGATCATCTGCTGCAAGGTGCCCCGAGGCAGGTAGGAGGTGGCCAGGCCGCTGACCACCATGCCGATCTGGGCAAGCAGGTTATTGCAGAAGACCGAGCGGCTGATGTCTACCCCATGCTCGCGGAACCAGTGGCCATAGGCCCGGCCCATGCCCGATTGGCTGCTTTGCAATGCCAGGGTACGCTCGGCCAGGCGGGCCAGTGGCAGTTCGCCGGCGTCCCCGACCAGGCCAGGGGCACACATCCACGCGTTTTCCACTGCGCCAAGCCACTGGCTGGCGAAGCGGTGGGCGCCGAAGGTGTCGGGCACGATGATCAGATCGATCGAATGGCTTTCCAAACGGGCGAACAATACCGGGCTGGTATCGACTTCGGGCACGATTTCCACTTTCGGGTAGTGCTCGCCGATGCCCTGCACCAGGCCAGGCAGCCAGGTCAGCGCAGTCAGCTCGGTGACCCCCAGGCGCAGCTTTCGCTGCAACGTGGCGGGGCTTTCAAGGGTTTGCAACAGCACATCTCGCTGGGCGAGCAAGGGCTCGGCCAAACGTGCAACCTGCTCGCCCAGCGGGGTCAACAGTGCGCGCCGACCGCTTCGGTCGAACAAGGGCTGGCCATAGCGCGCCTCGAGGTCCTGAATGCGCTTGGAGACCGCCGACTGCGTAGTATTCAACTGGTCTGCCGCTGCTTCGAAACTGCGCAGCCGGGCCACCCAATAGACGGCTTCGACCTGCTTGATAGTGATCATTGCCGCCCTCTTTCATGCCTTTATGCGATGGATAAAAGCGAAAAAATATCGTTATTTTTCCAGAAATACGAGGATTAATCTCACGGTCATCTTCCCTCCTCCTTGCAAGGGCCTGACATGACCTACCCCCTCTCCGCCCGCCTCGATCGCTTCAGCCCGTCGGCCAGTGTCGCGGCCAAGGCCCGTGTCACCGAGCTGCAGGCCCAGGGCCTGAACGTGCTTGATTTCACGGCGGGCGAGCCGGACCTGGACAGCCCCGAGCGGGTGGTGCAGGCCGCCCATGCTGCCGCACTCGCGGGGCACACCCGCTACACCGCCACTACCGGCACGCCGTCCTTCAAGCAGGCTGTGCAGCGTAAGTTTCGCCGTGACAACGGCCTGGAGTTCGGGCTGGACGAAATCATCGTCGGCGCCGGTGCCAAGCAGCTGATCTACACGGCATTCGGCTGTACGGTCGACGACGGTGATGAAGTGATCATTCCAGCACCCTACTGGGTGTCGTACCCGGACGTGGTCAAGCTCAATGGCGGCGTGGCCGTAACCGTGCCATGCCCGGATACCCAAGGCTTCAAGATCACCGCCGCGCAATTGGAGGCGGCCATCACGCCTCGGACCAAATGGCTGGTGCTCAACACGCCGAACAACCCCAGCGGCGCCATCTACAGCCAGAGCGAATTGCAGGCGCTGTGCGAGGTGCTGCTGCGCCATGAGCACGTGTGGCTGATGACCGACGAAATTTACGAGCACTTCAACTATCTGGGCCAACCACTGGCGGCGCCGGCCGCCCTGGCGCCGGCGCTCAAAGGGCGCACGCTGGTAATCAACGGCGTGTCGAAGGCCTACGCCATGACCGGCTGGCGCATCGGTTTCGCAGGTGGCCCGGCTGCTTTGATCAAAGCCATGGACAAGCTGATGTCGCAAAGCGTGGGGGGCGCCTCCGGCATCAACCAGGCGGCCGCCACCGCCGCACTCGATGAGGGCGCAGCGTTTGTCGAACAAGCCGCCGCGCTGTTCGCTCAGCGACGCGAACTGATCCAGACACGCCTGAACCAAGTGCCTGGCTTGCACTGCCAGCCTATCGAAGGGGCATTCTATGCGTTCCCCAACTGCGCAGGCCTGCTGGGCAAGCGCACGCCCCAAGGCCAGGTGCTCGAAACGGATCTGGACGTGCGCACTTACTTGCTCGAAGCCGCGCAGGTCGCTGTGCTGCACGGTGAGGCCTACGGGCTCTCGCCGTACCTGCGCCTGTCATTTGCCACCTCCACCGAGGTGATCGAAGAAGGCTGCCGGCGAATAGAGGCTGCTTGCCAGGCCCTGATGTAAAGCGACGCTATAACAACAATCCGAACGTACGCCTTAATTCCTGCCGCCAACGCACCATCAGAGAACTGACTATGAAACGGGCACTTATCGCTGCATTGGGCCTGCTGGCCTGCTCCACCGCAATGGCCGATGCGCTTGAGGACGTCAAGGCACGTGGCACCCTGCGCTGTGCCACGCTTACCGACAGTGTGCCGCTGGGCTACCAAGACCCTGCCACCCGGGAAATCGTCGGCCTGGACGTGGACGTGTGCAAGGCACTGGCCCAGCACTTGGGGGTCAAGCCTGAGCTGCAGGGTATCTCGGTGAGCGCGCGCATCCCCACTCTGGTCTCTGGCCGCGCTGACGTGGTCGCTGCGGCGCTGGGCTACACCAAGGAACGGGCGCAACAGATCAACTTCTCGGCCGCCTACTATCAGGTGCCAATCAAGATTCTCGTCAAAGACCCGGCCATCAAAACCTTCGACGACCTGAAGGGCAAGCGCATCAGCGCGATCAAAAGCTCTACCCCGGAGCTGTATTCACGACAGCAGTTGCCCGACTCCACCATCGTGGCATTCGAGGACGCACCGTCTGCCTTCATGGCCCTGCAGCAGGGCAAAACCCAAGGCATGGCCATGACCGAACCTGCTGCCATTCGCTTCCACGCCCGCTCTCAGAACATGCACTTTCTCGGTCAGGCGCTGCATTTCGAGCCCAACTGCCTGGGTATCAAGAAAGGTGAAGAAGCCCTCACCCAGGCCGTCGACAAAGCCCTCCAAGACATGGAAAGCAGCGGTGAGCTGCAAACGCTGTGGGACAAATGGTATGGCCCTGATACCGAGTTCCAGCTGGCGCGCGAGAAAAAGCTGACGCCGCTCTCCGACTTCCAGTGACCGCGCCCGGGCTGCTGCTCGTGGCAGCCCGATTGGAGGTAGACCATGTCGATTTTTCACGGCTTCGCTTCCCTGCTGCAGGGCAGCTACCTGCAGCTGTTTCTTGGCGGCATTGCCGTCACCCTCCAACTGTTCGTGATGTGTGCGGTGCTGGGCTTCACCCTGGCCTGCCTGTTGATGGGCATTCGCCTGCTGCCGTTGCGCGCCGCGGGCTGGATAGTGGACGGCTTTGTCGAGTACCACCGTAACGTGCCCAGCCTGGTGCAGTTGTTCGTGTGGTACTTCGGTGTGCCGCAGCTGCTGCCGGCGGCCGCTCAGGACTGGATCAACGCCCAAGGCGGGGAAATGGTCTTTGCAGTGATCGCCCTGACCCTCAATGCTGCCGCCTATACCAGCGAAGACCTGCGCAGTGGCTTGCGCTCACTGCCTGGCGGGCAGCGAGAGGCCGCGACGGCGCTGGGTATGAACTACCGGCAGACCTTGCGCAAGATCCTCATTCCCCAGGCGGTGCGCGCCGCCGCGCCGTCGCTGGTGAACCAGGCCCTGGCCCTGTTCAAGTCCACCGCACTGGCGATGGCGATCGGCACCAGTGAAATGATGTACATCACCCGCCAGATCGAGGGCGAAACCTACATGACCTTCCAGAGCTTTGCCGTGGCTAGCCTGTTCTACCTGGCCGGTTCCTGGACCTTGATGAGCGTCGGCGGCCTATGGCAGCGGCGCATCCATCTGCGCGCAGCGAGGTGAATGATGCTCGAAATTCTTCATGACTACGGCGTGATGCTGCTGGTAGGCCAATACCCCCAGGGCCCGCTGGGCGGGCTGGCCCTGACGCTGCTCCTGGCGGTTGCAAGCCTGGTGCTGGCCTTCCCACTGGCAGTGGCGATCGGCCTTGCACGTACCTCCAACGTGGCGCCGATCCGGGGCCTGGCTACCGGCTACACCTTCCTGGTGCGCTCGATCCCGCTGGTGCTGCTGATTTTCTGGGCCTATTTCGTGATCCCGCTGATCACCGGGGTGAACATCTCCGGCAGCGTGACCATGGTCGTGGCCTTGGTGGTGTACGAAGGTGCGTTTCTTGGCGAGGCGGTGCGGGCTGGGATCAATGCCATCCCCAAGGGCCAAACCGAGGCGGCCCGCGCCATCGGCATGAGCTACAGCCAGGCGATGCGCAAGGTCGTGCTGCCGCAGGCACTGTTCAACATGCTCCCTAGCATCCTCAACCAGTTCATCCTGATTACCAAGAACACCTCGCTGGCCTACCTGATCGGTACTCAGGAGCTGACCTTCGCCGCCTACCAGGTGAACAACCAACTGCTGACCCAGCCCTTTCAGGTGTACCTGCTGCTGGCCGGCTTCTACTTCGTGCTGTGTTTCTCACTCAGCCGCCTGGCCAGGTGGCTGGAAAGCGCCATTGGGCGCAAGCGCGCCGGTGCACCGCGCACCGGTATCGACACCGATGGCCATACCGTCTTGGCAGGGCAAAGCAAATGATCGCATTCAAGGGTGTCAACAAATGGTACGGCGCGTATCGCGCGCTTAATGAAGTGAACGAAACGGTCGCCGCCGGAGAGGTGGTAGTGGTGTGCGGGCCGTCCGGCTCGGGCAAGTCCACGCTGATCCGCACCGTCAACCGCCTGGAGGAGATCCAGGGCGGCAGCATCGAGGTCGCTGGCCACGACATGCACGCTAAAGGCAACGACCTCAATGCGCTGCGCAGCCGAATCGGCTTCGTGTTCCAGAACTTCAACCTCTTCCCGCACATGAGCGTGCTGGACAACGTGATGATCGGCCCCTTGACCGTGCTAAAGCGCGACAAGGCACAGGCCCGGGCCGCTGCCCTGGCGCTGTTGGCCAAAGTCGGCCTGGCGCAGAAGGCGCAGTCGATGCCGGCGCAGCTCTCCGGGGGCCAGCAGCAACGCGTGGCCATCGCCCGCGCGCTGGCGATGGAACCACCGGTGATGCTGTTCGATGAGCCGACCAGCGCGCTGGACCCCGAGATGGTCGGCGAAGTATTGCAGGTGATGAAGGCGCTCGCAGCGGAAGGCATGACCATGATCTGTGTGACCCACGAAATGGGGTTTGCTCGCGATGTGGCCGACCGCATCTGGTTCATGGACGCAGGCCAGGTTCTGGAGCGGGCCGAACCCGAAGCGTTTTTCAACGCACCGCAGCATCCGCGGGCGGCCAAATTCATCTCCGACATCCGGGCCCACTGATGAACGCCGCCTCTCCCCATATCCCGGTGCGCCAGGCCTGGCTGGCACAGGTGCAAGAGCCGGCGCTGGAGCCGGCGTTGCCGGTGATCGATGCCCACCACCACCTCTGGGACCGGCCTGGCTTGCGTTACCTGCAGGACGAATACCAGGCCGACATCGACGCGGCCGGCCATAACGTGGTGGCCACGGTCTACGCTCAGTGCCGCTCGATGTTCGACCCCGCAGCTGAGCCTGCCTTCGCCCCTGTCGGGGAAGTGCAGTTCGCCGCCGGTGTAGCAGCGTGCAGTGCTAGCGGCCTGTATGGCCCGACCCGGATGAACGCCGCCATCATTGCCGGTGCTGACCTGCGCCTGGGCGAGGCGGTGCTGCCAGTGCTCGAAGTCATGCACGAGCGTGCCGGGGCGCGCCTGCGCGGGGTGCGTAACACCACTGCCTGGCACCCAGACCCGCGGTTGGTGACCAACTCCCGGCCTGCACCGGCCGGCGTGCTGAGCGAGGCGGCCTTCTTGCGCGGCGCCGCGTGCCTGGCGCGCTTGGAGCTGGTGCTGGATATCTGGGCCTACCACACCCAGCTTGACGAAGTGACCGCCCTGGCCGAGCGCCTTCCCGATCAGCCGATCGTGATCGACCATGTGGGCGGGCCGCTGGGCGCCGGGCCCTATCAAGGCCACCGCGACGAAGTATTTGTCGAATGGGCCTCTGCCATCACGCGCCTGGCCCGTTACCCGAACGTGCACCTGAAGCTGGGCGGCCTGGGTATGAGCGTTTCCGGCTTCGATCTGCACCTGCAGCCGCAGCCACCCTCTTCCATACAACTGGCCGAATTATGGCGGCCGTACATCCTGCACTGCATCGAATGTTTCGGCCCGCAGCGCTGCCTGTTCGAGAGTAACTTTCCGGTGGACAAGGGCATGTACGGCTACGGCGTGCTGTGGAACACCTTCAAACGCCTTACACAAAGTTTCAGCGCTCACGAGCGCGCCAGCCTGTTCAGCCAGACGGCGGCCAAGCTGTATCGCATTGCACTTCCTTGACCTGAGAGAACCGACCATGACCCTAGGCTTCAGAGTGTTGCAACGTACCCGCCAGGCGAGTGCAGACCATGTCGCACGCTTTCGCGAACTGCCGGTGGCCAACATCAGCGACTCGATGTCCCGCATGACAGCTGCCGGCGCGGCGCTGCGCCCTATGCACCGTGCTGGCGTGCTCGCGGGCCCGGCATTGACGGTGAAATGCCGCCCGGGAGACAACCTGATGCTGCACTACGCACTGGACCTCGCAGAGCCGGGCGATGTGCTGGTGGTGGACGCCGGCGGCGACCTGACCAACGCGCTGATCGGCGAGCTGATGACCCGCTACGCCGAATACAAGGGCCTAGGCGGTTTCGTCATCAACGGTGCGATTCGCGATTCGCGCACTATCTCCGAACGGGACCTGCCGGTTTACGCCGCCGGCATCACCCACCGCGGCCCCTACAAGGATGGCCCGGGAGAGATCAACGTTCCCGTGGCCATCAGCGGCATGGTGATTGAGCCCGGCGACCTGGTCATCGGTGATGAGGACGGGCTGCTATGCGTGCCCTTTGCCGAGCTGGAAACGGTCTACGCCAAGGCGAAGGCCAAATCCGATGCCGAACATCAGCAACTTGCCGAGATCGCCGAAGGGCGCAACGCCCGGGCCTGGGTGCTGGAAGCCCTGAGAGCCCGGCAGTGCACACTGCCCTGAGCTGTGCAGCCTCCCTCACACAGCATTGCCACGTGGAACCCAGGTGTCCTGCTCAGTGCATTGCACGCCGATTTGCAGGCTCTTCGTGGGCAGGTATGGGTTGCCTTGCTGATCGATCAGGTAAAACACTTCGTGCAGGTATTGCTTGCCTGCCGGGTCTCGGTAGCAGCGAAACGCGGTGTTGGCTGGAAACACGTCCCGGATCTTCGAAAAGGGCGTGGCCTGGCCGATCATGCTTTCGAACGCCTTGGGGTCTTTGAGCACCACTACTTGACTTCTCAAATCCACCAGTGCCTGGAAATACCCAACCATGGTTTTGCCAGAACAGGTGCCATGTTTGCGCCATTCGTGTTTGAACATCCCCTCCGGGTCACGGGTCACGATACCGCGCAGCGGGGCATCGGCAAGCACCTGCTTGAGTTGCGTCTCATCCATGTCACAGACCCCTTTATTATCGCACGATGAAGAATCGACACAGTTCTGCGGATGGCGGTTAGTGAACTGATAGGTGCTGTTGGCGTAAGGCCAGATGCCATGGCTCAGCAGGCGCTGCGGCACCTGATCGCACCCTGCAGTGGTTGGGGACATCAGGCAGAAGGTGGGCTGCCACGTGACTGAGTAAACCCAAAAGTCGACATCGGTGCTTTTGTCCCATGTCTGCTCGTTGGCATCCAAGGCAAGCGCCGGGGCCGAGCTGGTTAGCACTAGCAGGCAAAAAACAATCGATGGCAGTCGCATGGTTTCACTTCCTGTAGAGGCACGCCACGCCTGTGGCAACGGCCCCAGTCAAGCAAGTCCGACGCGCGTACGCCACTGGTAACCTTGTCAGGTTCGCAAAGCCCACTTGGATGCGGTAACGATCCGTGCGCCTGGCAGTCCATCACAGTCATGGCCTGGCCAGCGGGCAACCGCTGGGGCAGTCACAACATTCAAGGAGTTGAAAATGGTCGCGCGTTGGAAATGGCTGCTGGGCAGGATGGCAAAACGTCTGTGGTTCAGAGCGACGCTATTTTCGTTGCTGGGTGCCGCCACAGCCTTGCTGGCGGCGCTTTTCAAGGAATACATTCCGCCATCGGTGTCGTCGCTGGTAGGGGCTGATGCGGTAGACAATATCCTTGGGATCATCGCCTCCAGCATGCTGGCGGTCACCACCTTCTCGCTCAGCACCATGGTCAGTGCCTACAGCGCTGCCAGCAGTGGCGTGACCCCGCGCGCAACTACCCTGGTGATGGAAGACCCCACCACCCAGAATGCCCTGGCTACTTTCATTGGCTCTTTCCTGTTCAGCCTGGTCGGCATCATCGCCCTGACGGCAGGTGTCTACGGCACTCAGGGCCGCGTGTTGCTGTTCGGTGTCACCTTGCTGGTGGTCGCGCTGATCGTCTCCACATTGTTGCGCTGGATCGATCACCTCTCAAAGCTCGGCCGTGTGGGGGAAACCATCGACCGGGTCGAAGCCGCTACCCTCGCAGCGCTGAAGGCTCGTGCGCAATGGCCCTGCCTGGGGGCGCAAGCGCTACCCGCCGAATTGCCCGCTGGCCTGGTGGCAGTGCCTGCGAGGCACATCGGGTACATCCAGCACCTGGACGTCCGAGCGCTCGCGCATCTGGCCGATGAGCACGACCTCGACCTCTATGTGAGCGCCCTGCCCGGCCACTTCGTGGTCAGTGGGGAGCCTCTGATGCAAGTTGCCGCCGGCCCGGGCGGTGAATGCTCCGAGGCGGTTTTCGAAAAGCTGGCGGCGGCGTTCACCATCGACCTGCGCCGCACCTTCGAGCATGACCCTCGCTTTGGCTTGGCCGTCCTTTCGGAAATCGCTTCGCGGGCGTTGTCACAAGCGATCAACGACCCTGGCACCGCCATCGATGTGATTGGCCGAGGCGTACGCACGCTGGCCTGCTGGCTCGAACCCCAGGGCCAGGTGATGCCAACGATCAGCGAGCGGGTGTTCGTGCCGCCGCTTTCAACCGATGACCTGTTCAGCGACTTTTTCGCGCCAATCGCTCGAGACGGTGTAGCGCAGGTGGAAGTAGGCGTTCGTTTACTCAAGGCCCTTGCCAGCCTCAAGCGCCTGGAGCCTGCGCTGGCGCCCCTGGCGCATCAGTACGCGAGCCGCCACTTGGCCCAAGCGCGGCATGTGCAAATGCTTGGGCAGGATATCGAGGCGCTCGCTGGGCTGGCGCGCGAGCTGGGGTTGGCCGAAGGGCGCGGGTGAAAGCGGTGTGAGGCCGCCTGCTTAAGCCTCGCCTGTGTACTCAACCATCGCCTTCAGCCGCTTGCGCGCAACCGCAGCGTGCAGGCCTGTCACCAGACCCCAGTGGCGCCTGGACGTCGCCTACTCCTGGCGATACCTGAAAGCTCCATCCGCCGCCCACTGATGGCGGGCCGCCAGGCAACTGGTAGCATGGCGCCATTCCACTGTGAGACACGCCCATGAGCACTACCGACGAAGCCGTGATCATTCAGTTCTATCAGGCTTTCCAGCGACTGGATGCCGAAGCCATGATGGCCTGCTACACCGATGATGTGGTGTTCAGCGATCCGGCATTCGGCACGCTGCTGGGCAGCGACGCCGCTGATATGTGGCGCATGCTGACAGCGCGGGCCAAGGGCTTATCGTTGACGTTCGACCAGGTACAGGCAGCAAACGGCGAAGGAGCCGCGCATTGGGTCGCCACCTATCCGTTCACCCAAACGGGCCGTACGGTGGTCAACAGCGTCCGCGCCCGTTTCGTGCTACGGGATGGCAGGATCTGTGAGCACCATGACCACTTCGACCTGTGGCGTTGGGCACGCCAGGCACTGGGTATGCCGGGCCTGCTGCTGGGCTGGTCACCGCTGGTCAAGAACAAAGTGCGGCGTCAGGCCTTGAAAGCGCTGCGCGCCTATCAGGCCGGCCGTGTTGGCCAACCTTGAGCGCAAATTGGTCTAGCAGGCCACCGCTGCCTCGGTGTGCCACAACCTCTAGAGCCGAGCCAGTAAGCTGGCGGGCCATCGCTCTTTTTTGCCGCCGGCTCAAGGGTAGCTCTGATGTGAATCGCGGGCGTTGATCAGCGGGGGCTCTCACTGGGCGAATAGAGGCCGCAACAAGCCAGTGCCAGTCATCCAAGCCTGGAGCAGCCGGCGAGTAGGCATGAGCACGAGATTCTGGCGATTGACCAGTGCTTTCGGCTATCCTGCGCGGCCAAATTAATTCAAATTGTAAGGGACTACGATGAAACACCTGCGCCAGTTAGCGGCGGCAGTGTTGCTGTGCGCAACCACTTTGCCCGCCATGGCCGCCAGCACGCCTGCACCTGCCCCAATCGCCAGCGAACAGCCGCAACAGACCGCCGAACAGTGGCTGGCGACGCTCAAGCCGCAGCACGGCAACATCACGCTGCCCAGTGGCATCGCCAGCCTGAAACTCAACAACGAGTTCTATTACCTGTCGCCGGAGGATACCGAGCGCTTGCTCACCGAAGCCTGGGGCAACCCTCCAGGGTTCAAGACCCTCGGCATGATCGTCCCGACTGCCGTCAGCCCGCTGGCGGACAACGGCTGGGGCGTGATCATCAGCTACAAGAACGACGGCCACATTTCCGACGATGACGCCGCAAAGATCGACTACGCCGACCTGCTCAAGCAAATGAAGGCGGAGGACGTGGAAGACAATCAGGAGCGTCGCAAGCAAGGCTATGCTGGCGTCACACTGCTGGGCTGGGCCGAACCACCGAGCTACGATCAAGCCACCCACAAGATGTACTGGGCGCGAGAACTCAAGGCCGACAACGCCGACCAGACCACTCTGAACTACAGCATCCGCATATTAGGCCGCGAAGGCGTGCTGGAGCTTAACGCGGTGGCGGCGATGGCCGACCTGCCGACAATCAAGCAGGAAACGCCGAAGATTCTCGCCTTCACCAATTTCACTGACGGTAATCGCTACGCCGACTACGACTCCAAGACCGACAAGCTGGCGCCCTACGGCCTGGCCGCGTTGGTCGCCGGGGGCATCGCCGCCAAGGCAGGCCTGTTCGCCAAGATCGGTATCGCCCTGTTGGCGTTCAAGAAGTTCATCGTACTGGGCTTGCTGGCCGTGGCTGGCTTCTTCGGCAAGCTGTTCAAGCGCAAGCGAGCCTGATTGGAACTGGCTCACCCCTGCTGGAGCGGGACAGCTGGCGGCGACCGGCCCCCGCTCAATAAAAGCCTGGCGCCTGCCGTTGCCGAGGCAGAGACGTCATTGGCCGCGGCATACGCACCGTGGCCTGTTGGCTCGAACTGCCCAAGGATGCGATGCCGGCGATCAGGGAGTGGATGTTCGTGCCGCCGCTCGCTATCGAGGACCTTTTCGCAGGCTTTATCGGGCCCATCGCAGAAGATGGCACTGCGCAACTTATCTGGCGTTGGATGCCGTACTGCTCACCTCGACTCTGACTCGCCCAGGGCGCTGAAACTCACTACCTCATAAGCAAACTCATGAGCTTCTCGCTGCTGCTGAGTATCCGAGGCCTTCACTCTGACCCGATCGTCATCGTGCACGACAAGCACATGATCTTCGTCGAGTGCTTCCACACCTTCAGGTTTATGGTTGAACACTAGCGCAGTACCCCCGTTGAGCCGCACAGGTCGTGGTTCCCCGATCGCCCCACCCTTGTACGGCAGCACCCACAGGTATCCCCCCATTTTTTCCCCATTCTCAAAACTGGTAGTGGCGTAAAAACGATCTCCGTTGTGGCGGTCAAACTCCAACGCGGAAAGACCTAATTCAGGCCGCAGTGGTTGCGTGGGGCCCAGTTTCTTCGCCAAGTCGTCCGGGGTAAGCTGCCAAAGCACATCGAATTCGTCCCCGAGCACCGCCCCGTGCTCAGTGATCTTGAACGGTACCGACAGCAGCAGGAATGAGAACACTGCATTTTTGCTGTTTTCACCGTATTTGCGTATACCGATCAGAAGCCGCTCACCTGGCGCGGTGGAGAGCGCTTCAATCTGGTAGTACGGCGCTTTAACCGCCCTACTGATGCGCTCGCGCAACCCTCGTGAGCTGACCACCTGCCCGCGCGCCGAAGCACTGACCACCTTTGCGTCTTGCGGCGCCCCGACCGGCCAGTAGAGCAAGGTATTGAGCGCATCAGCCGCAGGCTGCTCTTGCGTGCCTTCCTTGTTGAACGCAGTGATGGCGACGACGTACTTGCCATCGAGCGTAGTGGTCAGGCCCTCGTACTTATCCGCTTCATCCAGCACCGGGCTACTCAAATAAGCAGGACTCCCCTGCAGTATGTTTCCACTGCCCAGCCGAAGGGAGAACATGGCAGGGTCTCCGGGTTCGGGCATGTGCTTGTCATTGGCCAGAATTAACTCGTGGCCGACCCTTGCCACTCCAGAAACCTCGCAGTTCACATTCCTGTTCCGCTCATAACAGGGTGCCAGCCGCGTTTGGACAGACACTGCCGGCGAATCCGCAGGCGCTGCATTGAGGCTCGGCAAATACGCCAGGAAGCTTGCAAGCACGCTAAACATGGACAATTTGTTGTTCATTTTACCTCCCGTGATGGCTGATCAGGCGTCTGACAGGAGCAACTTACTGTGAAGGGCGTTGCCCGGTAACTGATAACGTTGCCAGGGCAAACAGCAACGGGCTGGATGCTTCGCAGATCGAGGTGCATTACCCAAAACGGCTGTAAAGCGCCCCCTGAACTCACCTTGAGTTGCGCTTCAAGATATCCAGCGCTACTTGCATATTTCACAATTTCGAGGAGTACGGGCTGAATGGAGGTAGGCGCGACGACCCTTCACTCGAACTTGAGCAAGAGGAGGAACCTACGAAGTAGGCTTAAGAGATGGGGCCAACGGGTGCACTGGCTCTGCTCGATTTCAACCTTGAAAGCGTACATCGCGCGGCAGCGGCCTAAAGAAGATAGTCACTGAAACGAAAAAAGGCCCCGGAGGGCCTTTTTCAGCAACTTGTAGCGGCACCTGGCCTCTACAAATCAAAATCTGGAGCGGGAAACGAGACTCGAACTCGCGACCCCGACCTTGGCAAGGTCGTGCTCTACCAACTGAGCTATTCCCGCGTCGTGTTGCGGGCGCCATTCTATCGAACTGAGCAGCGCCGTCAACCTCTTGATTCAAAAAAAGATTTATTCATACCCCTGCGCGGCTTGAAAGGTGCGGCCACGCGGCCCGCAGGTAGTTGAGCATCGACCAGAGCGTAAGCCCGGCCGCGACGATCAGCAGTGCATAGCCCAACAGCACGAAGAACGAGAACGTTGGCGGGTTGGCCAGCAGGATCACCAACGCGCCCATCTGTGCCGCGGTTTTCCACTTGCCCAGGTTAGACACCGCCACGTGAGCGCGGGCACCCAGCTCGGCCATCCATTCGCGCAGGGCCGATACCACGATTTCACGCCCGATGATCACCGCCGCCGGGAGCGTAAGCCAGATGTTGTGATGTTCCTGCACCAGCAGCACCAAGGCAACGGCGACCATGAGCTTGTCGGCCACCGGGTCGAGGAAGGCGCCGAAGGGGGTGCTCTGCCCCAGCTTGCGGGCCAGATAGCCATCGAGCCAGTCAGTGGCCGCAGCAATTGCGAACACGGTGCTGGCTGCGACGAAGCTCCAGCTATAGGGCATGTAGAACAGAAGGATGAAGATAGGAATCAGGACGACACGCAACACAGTCAACAGATTGGGGATATTCATCGATGCCACTGGCTAAGGCTCTGAAAAAGGGGATTCTACTCGCTGTGCAGGCTGGCATAAATCGACTCGGCCAGCTTTTTGCTGATGCCAGGCGCCTTGGCGATCTCGTCGGCACTGGCGCGGCCCAGCTCCTGCAGGCCGCCAAAGTGCTTGAGCAGCTCGCGACGGCGCTTCGGGCCTACCCCGGCGACGTCCTCGAGCGTCGAAGTGCGCCGGGCCTTGCCGCGCCGAGCGCGGTGGCCGGTGATAGCAAAACGGTGGGCTTCGTCGCGGATCTGCTGAATCAGGTGCAGCGCAGGTGAGTCACCCTTGAGGGTGAATTCGTGGGCTACGTCGTTGAGGTAAAGCGTTTCGAAGCCGGCCTTGCGGGTCACGCCCTTGGCCACGCCCAGCAGGGTAAGGTCGCTCAAGGCCAGCTCCTGCATCACCTCGCGGGCCATGTTGAGCTGCCCTTTGCCGCCGTCTACCAGCAGCACGTCGGGCAACTTGCCCTCGCCGTCCTTGATCTTGCTGAAGCGCCGCATCAGGGCCTGTTGCATCGCCGCATAGTCGTCGCCGGCAGTGACGCCTTCGATGTTGTAGCGCCGGTAGTCGCTCTTGATCGGGCCTTCCGGGCCGAACACCACGCAGGAAGCCACTGTCGCTTCGCCGCTGGAGTGGCTGATGTCATAGCACTCCAGGCGTTGGGGCACTTCCTCCAGCTCCAGCACCTGCGCCAGCGCCTCGAACCGGGCAGCCATGTGCTGCCGGTTGGCAAGGCGCGCGCCCAGGGCCTGCTCGGCGTTGGTCACCGCCATGTGCTGCCAGCGGGCGCGCGTGCCCCGTACACGGTGGCTGAAGTCCATCTCGCGGCCACGCAGGCTGGCCAGCGCCTCGGCGAGGGCCTGGATGTCATCGGGCACCACGTTGAGAATCACCTCGGCCGGTAGCTCGCGCTCGCCGCCGCCAAGGTAATACTGCGACAGAAACGCCGACATCACCTCACCCAGCTCCTCCTCGATGCCCACCTGGGGAAAGAAGTTCTTGCTACCCAGCACGCGGCCGCCGCGGACGCTGATCAGGTGCACGCAGGCACCGCCTGGGTTGAGGAAGGCTGCGACCACATCCACGTCACCGCTGCCGCCTTCCATGCTCTGCTGGTCTTGCACCCTGCGCAGCACGCCAA
The DNA here is from genome assembly GCF_003097135.1 of Pseudomonas sp. URIL14HWK12:I12. Lineage (GTDB taxonomy): Bacteria > Pseudomonadota > Gammaproteobacteria > Pseudomonadales > Pseudomonadaceae > Aquipseudomonas. Next base: position 195,415 of record NZ_QEQL01000001.1, on the reverse strand, counting down.
TCTGGTCACGGATCTGCGCGGCCTTTTCAAACTGCAGCGCCATTGCCGCGCTTTCCATCTCGCTGGACAGTTCCTGAGTCAGCTGATGGCTGCGACCTTCCAGGAACATGATCGAGTGGCGCACATCCTGGCCGTACTCCTCAGGCTCCACGGCGCGTACGCAGGGGCCCTTGCAGCGTTTGATCTGGTACTGCAGGCACGGCCGGGTACGGTTCTTGAAATAGCTGTCTTCGCACTGGCGCACCTGGAAGGTCTTCTGCAACAGGCTCAGGCTTTCACGGATGGCACCGGCACTGGGGTAAGGGCCGAAGTAGCGGCCACGGCCCTTCTTGGCGCCCCGATGGATGGAAAGCCGCGGGTACTCACCGTCGGACAGGTATACATAGGGGTAGGACTTGTCGTCGCGCAGCAGGATGTTATACGGGGGGCGCCACTCCTTGATGAGCGTCTGTTCCAGCAGCAGCGCTTCGGTTTCGTTGCCAGTGATGGTCGTTTCGACCGACGCAATACGCCCCACCAGAGCGGCGGTCTTGGGCGCAAGCCCGGCTTTGCGAAAATAGCTCGCTAGCCGCTTCTTGAGGTTCTTGGCCTTGCCCACATACAGCAGGCGGGCGCCCTCGTCGAACATGCGGTACACACCAGGGCGCCCACTGCAAGTGGCGAGGAAAGCGCTGGCGTCAAAGGGGGTTGTCATCTCAGGCGTTGGTATCGACCATGCCGTGGCGAACGGCCAGCAACGCGAGCTCGACATCGCTGGTAATGGAAAGCTTCTCGAAGATCCGGTAACGGTAGGTGTTCACCGTTTTGGGTGACAGGCAGAGCTTGTCGGAAATGGCCTGTACCTTCTGGCAGTCGACGATCATCAGGGCAATCTGGATTTCGCGCTCGGACAGCAAGTCGAACGGTGACCCTGCGGTTTGCGGCTGGAAGGATTTGAGCGCCATTTGCTGGGCGATCTGCGGGCTGATGTAGCGCTGCCCGGCGAAGGCCAGGCGAATGGCCTGGACCATTTCCTCAAGCCCTGCGCCTTTGGTGAGATAACCGGCGGCCCCGGCCTGCAGCAAGCGTGTGGGGAATGGGTCTTCCTCGCACACAGTGACTACCACGACCTTGATGTCGGGATAGCTGCGTTGCAGTTTGCGCGTTGCCTCCAAGCCACCGATGCCGGGCATCTTGACATCCATCAGGATGACATCCGGCTTGAGCTCGCGGGCACTTTGCAAGGCCTGCTCACCGGATTCGGCCTGGCCTACCACCTGGAAACCGTCGATGTCGGCCAGCATGCGGGTAATGCCTGTGCGCACCAGATCGTGGTCATCGACCACCAGCACCTTGATCAAGCAAGCACCCCTCTTATCCCCAATACCTTAAGCCCAGTACCTTAACAAAGTTCATCCACGTTACCTAGGCTCACGCGGAAAAGCCTTGCAACGATTAAGCCGGCTTACGCGCCAGCGCATGTGCCAGCTGGATGACCAGCGCCTGCTCGGGCGAGGGCAATTGCCCAAGTGCCGCGAGCCATTTCTGCTCGGTATCTGCGAGGCCATCGGCCTGCACTGGCGTATGCCGGCCGGTGAGCACATAAAGCACATCTACGCCGGCGGCAGCGACGGCGGCCAGGTAGTCAGCCTTGGGGTGGCGCTCGCCGCTCTCGTATTTGCCTTGAGCGTTGGGCTCTACACCCCCGATCTCGCCGAATGCGCGCTGAGTCAACGCCAGGCGCTCTCGTTCTTCGCGCAGCCGCACGCCAATTGTAGCCATTTGAATGTATAATCCATATCTAGCACCTTCAAAAAGGTGCAAATTAAAACACTAACATGTCAACCGAAACGGACTTGAACTATGCACGGGATACGGACTGCCGCACAAGCGCGCGCATGGCTGGACCACCAAGGCAAATCGGTACAGGAGTTCGCGCGCGAACACGGTGTAGACCCCGCCACCACCTATCAGGTGCTGTCGGGAAGAAAAAAAGGGCGGCGTGGGGAAGCGCACAAGGTGGCGGTATTGCTGGGTATGAAAGAGGGGATCATCCCGCCCGCCACGCCGTGCGGGTGCCAATGCGATCGCCCGACACCGTAGTTTCGACATTGCGCTCCATGCGCCAGAAACAACCGTCTTCGCCCACTACCGCGAAGCCCTGGCGCTCATACAATCGCTGCGCAGGGTTGGCCTTGAACACGGTCAGGCGAACTGCCGAGAGGCCCCGCCGGGCCGCCAGCTCGAAGGCCTCCTTCAGCGCAGCGGTGCCCTGCCCTTGCCGGCGCGCCGTGTCGATCAGGTGAAACTCGCGAATATAGAGCGCGCGTGGGTCCTGAGTCAGGCTGATGTAGCCCAGCGGCCCGTCGGGGCCCATCAGCAGGTAGTTTTCCCGCCAGCTCCAGCCGGCGTCGTAGTCTTCGTCGCGCCACAGCAACTCATAACGGGTGTAGTAAGGCGTCATGGTGCGCCGTGTCAGGGCGCGGGCGAATGGCAGGCCCTCGGCGTCGTCCGCTGGCTGCCAGCGCGCGGGTGTGGTCATCCTTCCTCCTGTCTTCAAAGCCATTGCCAGGGCCGCGCAGGCTCGGTTAAGCTCCGGCCATCTTCAGACGAGACACTACCATGCCCTGCACTCTCTGCGCCTCCACTGCCGCCTGCGTTTCGCAGCGCGTTGCCGTGGGCGAAGCGGCAGTGGCATCGTATTTTTATTTTGGGTACTGGTTCAGCCACTGGCGCGCCTGATACCCCACAGGCGCCCACTCCCGGGTCGCCTGACACAGTGTTTGAAAAAACCCCCGGTCGGCCTCCCGACCGGGGGTTTTGTTTTTCCAGCCCTTTGAAACGCATCAACCATGAGGAATGCACCATGTATCAAGCCTATTACCGTAGCGCCCACGCCACTTGGCGATTTACCACCCCCCGCTTGGGCCAGTGCGCCACCTCCGAGCGGCCCGTACGCGGTGGCGAACCCCTTCGAACACCCCCGCGACCCCGCTTGCCCGCATAGGCCAGGCGGGCGCCCCTACTACTGGACGCCCCGATGAACGCTCCGCTCAACACACTGCCGTTGCCTACCACCAACCTCCATAAGGGCGTTGGCCAGCGATTGCCCACCCCCGCTACGCTGCGCCAGCAGTTGCCCCTCTCTGGCCGCCTTGCCGCTCAGGTGCAGGCTGATCGCCAGGCGATAGCCGATATCCTCGCCGGTCTCGATCCGCGACTGTTGGTGGTCGTCGGCCCCTGCTCGCTGCACTGCCCCACCGCTGCACTCGAATACGCCCAGCGCCTGGCGCCGCTAGCTCGCGAACTCAGCGATACCCTGCTCATCGTGATGCGTGCCTACGTCGAAAAGCCTCGCACCACTGTCGGGTGGAAAGGGCTGGCCTATGACCCGCACCTCGATGGCAGCGACGACATGCTTACCGGCCTTACGCTGTCTCGGGAGCTGATGCTGGAGATTCTGAACACAGGCCTACCTGTGGCGACCGAATTGCTGCAGCCCATGGCCGCCGGCTACTTTGACGATCTCCTGGCCTGGGCCGCCATCGGTGCGCGCACCACTGAGTCGCAAGTCCATCGGGAAATGGCCAGCGGGCTTGCCCTGCCCATCGGTTTCAAGAACGGCACCGATGGCTCCACCACCATCGCCTGTGATGCAATCCGCAGCGCAGCCCATGGCCATCGGCACTTCGGCCTGGACATTCACGGGCACCCGGCGATTATCCGCACCGAAGGCAACCCTCACGGTCATCTGGTGCTAAGGGGTGGCCACCGTGGCCCGAACTACGACCGCGCCAACGTGGCCCAGGCATCTGAGCAACTCGCAAAAGCCGGGGTATGCCCGCGCGTTGTCGTCGACTGCAGCCACGCCAACAGTGGAAAAGACCCAGCTCGCCAACCGCAGGTGCTCGACGCGTTGCTGGCCCGGCGCGCAGCCGGTGAGCGGGAGGTGGTCGGTGTGATGCTGGAGAGCAACCTGTTCGAAGGTAGCCAAGCCTTGGGCCCAGGCCTGCGCTATGGCGTTTCCATCACCGACGCCTGCCTGGGATGGGAAGCCACCGCCAGCTTGCTCAGGCGCGCCGCCGGCGCCTGAACAGCGTGAGTGGCTCAGCTGCCAGGCCTGGGCCTGGCCGCTGTCACATCACTCTACAGGGGTGGCGAGGCTGATACGACGCGCAGCGCCAGCCCCTCGTAGGGGTCAAGGTGAATGGTGAAGTCCCCCGCCTCGCTCAGGTCACCCTCTACCCGCTCGTTGATGATGTCTACCACTGGCCCCGGCGCAATACCGGGCAGGTGCAGGGTTTCATCCAGCGGCTCATCGCTGAAGTTGAGCGCGGTGATCTGCGTACCTCTGCCGGCGGGCAGCTCATGCACCATCACCAGCAGGCCCGGGTGCTCGACATCAGGCACCATGATCTGCTTGCTCGCCGCGATCTCGTAAGCGCGGCGCACCGCAAGAATCTTCTTGAGCTGCGAGGCGAACGAGTCAGGGCGTTCCAGTTGCTCGGGCAGGCTGCCATACAGGGCCCTGGCTCTGGGCATGCCCCCTTTGGAGGGCTCGCCGCTGGGGTCTGAATCCACCAGGTCATAGGCACCGCGGTGAATCCAGCGGGTATCGCCGTCGGCCATCAGGTGCTCGACCTGCTCGTGCGGCAATGGCAGAGCCCCTACCAGGTCCCACCCCGACAGCGCGAACACACCTGGCTGCATGGCGTTGTACATCACCAGCAAAAGGTGGATGTACTGCACCTGGCGGACCTGCTCTGGCGTCATCGAGTCCAGCTCGCGGATCCCCAATGCCGCAGTGATGATGCTGGCGGTGGTACACGCCACGCCATTGGTTACGAACTTTAGGTTGTAAGGGGCGTGCTCACCTGCCAGGCGTTCGTACATTTCTTCGCGAATGTGCTCGCGCAGGATGCTGCCTGGGAACGTCTGGCCTTGGTAGAGGTATTGCTCGTGGGCATGCAAGGTCCAGAAGTGCACAAGCTCCAGGGTCAGCTCGTCATGGTTTTGCAAGGCATGAATCAGCGAGGCCGGGTCAATGTCGAAACGGTGCATTTCCTTGAGCATCAGCCGCAGGAACTCGGTGCGGCCGGTCAGCAAGGCGTGCTGATAGGCAGGCCGGGTGATGAAATCGTAGGACAGGTCGGCGCCGCCGTTGGACATGCTGGCAATATCGTCCAGCGTCAGGTTCAACTCCTGGAAACTAAAACCGCCCGCCTTGCGAATGGTGCCCGCCAGCAGCTGGTTACCGGTGATCGACAGCGGGTGGCTTTCCGACCAGGCCGTGCCCTCGGCGCGCCGCTCGACGCCCAGAAACCCATTGGCATCAAGGCGCAGCACACGGGCGCCGACCACATCGATGGCATGCAGCGCATCGCCGATGATCATCTGCTGAGCGCCGAAGCTTGGGTCAAGCCAATTCAGAGACGGCTGCCCTTCCTTGAAGTAGTGCAGGTAAACCCAGCGCCGGGGCTTACCGTCGACGCCCGTGATCACTGGGGTGGCGCTCCAGTCGGTTTCCTTGACGCCTGGCTCGAAGAAGATCACCCGCTGCAACTGGCCGACGATGTAGTGCCGCTCGCGCAGGGTGTCTACCACCGCAGGGGGCAGGTTGACTGCATCACGGCCTTCGGGCACGTCGGGCAGCAGCGCCCAGTCGTCCTCCCGAATTTCCACCATGTGATAAAGGCCTGGGTAATCCTCGTAGGCGAGCTCGGCCAGGCGGAAGTCGGCCCCCTTGCCGGTGTGCGACGGGATTGCATCCTCGATCACGATGGCATTGTGGGCAGCGGCGATGCGGCTCAGCGCGACCATCTGTGCGTCGTCGCCCAAGGCCGGGTCGACCTCAAAGCTGATACGGTCGAAGTTGCCATCGACGGTGGGCGTGTGGCGCTTGCCCTGCAAGCCGCCGGACAGCTTGAGCGGGCCGTTGTGGATGCCCTGGATGCCGATGTCCGACAACGCGTGCCAGAGGTCTTCATCGGCAAGGGCCTGCAGTACCGTCTCGCCTTCGCGCGTGACGATCGAGGCCGGGTAGGCTGTGAACCACACCGAGGCAATCGCCGAGGCGTCGCGCGGCCGGGCCAGGGCGAATGGCCGCTGCCAGAGCCGCGCCTGTCCCGAGTACAGGCGCGCGCGCTCTTTGGCGGCTTGCAGCATCGAGCGCTGCACTAGCCATTGCACGTGATCGGGGGAGGTCATAGGCAAGGTCCTTTTCAACGGCGTGTGCTGTGTCAGAACGCAGCGGCGGGCCAATGTTGCATCGGGCTGGTTGATACCCTCTGGCGAGCCTGTCAGCATACTGGCCAAATGCCTACGGACTTCCCGCCATGCTTCGCGCCAGTGTGTTCGCCCTACTCTACCTGCCGCTGCTTGCCCAGGCCGATGCTTTCAAGTGCATTGACCGCGCAGGGCGCCTGAGCTTTGCTTCGGTGCCCTGCCCAGCCGCAGAGGGCGATGCGCTGCGTGACCGCAAAACGGTGCCGGGCCATTGGGTGAGCGTTAACGAAGAAGACGCCAAGCCCCACAACATAAACCAGCGCGCCCTGCGCGTGCTGCAAAGCAGCTATCGCACCCGAATCACCTACAAAGTGAATTACCTGGACGGCCCCGCGCCACCGCGCACGCCCCACCCTGTACCCCGGCTCACGCCGATCCGCTGCACGCCGGTAGGCGGGGTGCCCAGCTGCGAGAAGGCTCGCTGACTAAGCTGCAGCCAGTGCAGGCCCTCGCTTGCGCTCTAGCAAAACCACCACGCTTGCCGCAGCGACTACGCACATGACCCCGGCGAAGACGAAAGCAGGCAGGTAACTGGCCAGTACCGTGCGCGACCACCCAGCGCCGTATGCAGCCGTAGCGGCGCCCAGTTGATGGGCGGCGAAAATCCAGCCAAATACAAGGCCCGCCTTCTCGCGGCCGAAACGGTCAGCGACCAGCTTGACCGTCGGCGGCACGGTGGCGATCCAGTCCAGCCCATAGAACACTGCGAACAACGACAGGCCATACAGGCTGAAACCGGTTAATGGCAGGCACATCAGCGACAACCCGCGCAGGCCGTAGTACCAGAACAGCAACCACCGGTTGTCGTAACGGTCCGAAAGCCAGCCTGAGCCCAGCGTGCCGACGAAGTCGAACAAACCCATCAGTGCCAGCAGGCTGGCCGCGCTCACAGCCGCCAGCCCGAAGTCGCCGCACAGCGATACGAAATGGGTTTGCACCAAACCATTGGTGCTCAGGCCGCAGACGAAGAACGTGCCTGCGAGCACCCAGAACGTCAACGTACCGGAGGCCTCGCGCAGCGCGCCCAGCGGCGACAGCAGGTGACCACGCAAGCCTTGCGCTGGCGCCCCCGGCGCCAGCTCGGTTTCGCCATACAGGGGCAGGCCCAAGTCAGCCGGCCGGTCGCGCATCAGCAGCAGCGCCACCAGGGCTGCCAGCATCAGCACGGCGCACACGAACACCGCTGCAGCGCGCCAGCCAAAGCGGCTGCTGAGCTCGGCCATCAACGGCAAAAACAGCAGTTGGCCAGTCGCCGAGCTGGCAGCCAATAGCCCCATGACCAGCCCACGACGGTGCACGAACCAGCGCGTGGCTACGGTAGCGCCCAGCACCATGGCCACCATACCCGTGCCTACGCCTACCACTACGCCCCACAGCAACAGCAGTTGCCATAACTGTGTCATGAACAGCGAACCAAGAAACCCCAGGCCGATCAGGCTCATCGCCGCCACCACCACCGGGCGCAAACCGAAATGATTGATCAGCGCAGCAGCGAACGGGCCCAGCAGGCCAAACAGCACCAAGCGCACGGCCAAGGCGACGGAGATCTGCTCAGTGCTCCAGCCAAATTCGGCCTGCAGCGGCTGGATCAAGACGCCCGGGGCCCCCATCGCGGCGGCAGCGGTGAGCATGACCAGAAACGTGGCCAACACCACAGCCCAACCATAATGGACACGCCGGCGCTGCAGAGCGCCAGCCAGCGCGTTGGAGATCATCAGAAACGCCTCTGGGCAGTAATTGTAAGGGGAAGTAACAACAATACGGCCGGCCAGAGCGCTGGACAAGCCCATCCCTGCGCTCTAGCGTCAACTCACTATTCCCGGAGCCCTCTACTCATGCCCGCCCCTCTAAAAGCCGGTGCCGTACTGTTCGGCAAAGACCTGGACCGCCTGGCCCAATTCTACGAACAGCTGGCCGACCTGCGACTGGTCATGCGCCAGGCCAATCTCACCGTGCTGGAGTCTGAGAGCTTTCAACTGGTGCTCCATGGCCTGCCGGAGGTGATCAGTGCCAACCTGGTAATCGCTTCGCCACCGCTACGGCGGGACGACGTGCCGGTCAAGCTGGTGTTTCCGACGACCTCCCTGGCCAGGGTCCGTACCCTCGCGCCATCGCTCGGCGGGGGCCTGGATGCCCTGCAGGATGAATGGCAGGGCCCTTATTTCAGGGCCTGTGATGGCTACGACCCGGAAGGCAATGTCATCCAGTGGCGCGAGCCGCTGGTCGCCCAGTAGCGCCGTTGCACCGAGTGCGAGGTCATACCTGTACTGACCGCGGAGGTTTAAACCATGCACCCATCCAAGCCTGTTCATGAGCCTGAATACCAGGAAGACGAGCTGCCGCCGCTCAATGACCCGGGTAATGAAGACCCGGGGTCGGAGTGGCTCGAGGATGCACCGGTGCCCTTGGTCGATGAGTAGCTTCGCACTCAGCGACCGAGAGAGTTCCGGCACATGCCTGGCCGCAACGCCATCAAGATGCCTTGGGTGATTTTCGCGTGGCAGGCTGCTTGGCCTTTGTCTTGGTCTTTGCAGGCTTCCCGCCACCGAGGCTGCGCTTGAGCAGTTCGGTCAGGTCTACCACATCGGCCGAACGGCGCTTGGGCTCCTCAGGCGCCTCTACCTCTTCAAGTTTGCCCTTGCTGGCCTTGGTCTCCACCAACGCCATGATCTGTTCTTCGAAAGTGTCCTGGTATTGCTCGGGCTGCCATTGGCTGCTCATACCCTCGACCAACTGCCGGGCCATGTCTTTTTCGGCTTTGCTGAGCTTAGCCTTGCGAGCGCTCTCCGGAATTTCCAAGTCGTCGAGGGGGTGTACTTGGGCCGGCCAGCGCAGCAAAACCAGCACCAGGGCGTCTTCGACCACCATCAGTGCCGCCAGGTGTTGGCGGGTACGGATGATTACGTTGGCCAGCCCAACCTTGCCAGTGCTGGTCAGGGTTTCACGTAACAACGCGTAGACCTTTTCCCCGCGTTTCTGCGGCGTTAAATAATAAGGCGTATCGATGTTCTGCAGTGGGATCTGCTCACGGTCGATAAACGCGAACAGGTCGATGGTTTGGGTGGCTTCCGGGTGCGCTGCGCGTATCTCCGCTTCACTGACCACCACATAACGCCCTTTCTCATACTCCACCCCTTTGACGATATCCTCCTTGCCCACCTCTTTTCCGGTTTTCTTGTTGACGCGTTTGTAGCCGACTGGGTCCATGCTGCGCTTGTCCAGCCAGTCAAAGTCCACCCCGCCGGTATGAGTGGCAGACACAAGCGATACGGGGATATGCACCAGGCCGAAACTGATGGCGCCGTTCCAGAGGGATCTAGGCATTACGGTGCTCCTTGCCAAGGCGGCGCTTGATCGCCGCGGTGATGGTCTGGCGCGCTTGCTCGAAGCCCTGCCAGGGGTCTTGCTTCAATTGCGCAAGGCGGTTGGGCAGATTGCCGATATGCCAGGCATTGGCCGCCTTGAGCTCACCCAGCTCATGGCGCGACACCGGCACCGACACGGGCAGGTTCGGCCGAGCCCGGGCGGAGTAGGCAGCCACGGTGGTGGCGCCGTGGTTGTTGCGTAAATAGTCGATGAAGATCCTGCCGACCCGGTTCTTGGGCCCGGCCACTGCGCTAAAGCGCTCGGGGATCTGTTCGGCCAGGTGTTCGGCAATGGCCTTGCTGAAGGCCTTGACCTCATCCCAGCCGGCCTTCGGCTTGAGCGGCACCACGATGTGCATACCCTTGCCGCCGCTGGTCTTGATGAAGGCCTTGAGCCCAAGCTCGTCAAGCACCGCCAGCGTGAGCTGGGTGGCCTCGATCATGGCCCGCCAAGGCAGCGCAGGGTCTGGGTCCAGGTCGAGGATGAACCGATCGGGGTGATCCGGTGAAGTGCTCACGGCGTTCCAGGTGTGCAACTCCACCGTGTTCATCTGAACGGCGCCGAGCAGCGCGCGAGGCGTTTGTACCAGCATGACCGGCTGGCCGGAGAACGCTTTGTCCAACCCTTCAAGCCCTGGAATGCGTAGCCGCCCTGCATTTTTCTGGAAGAACAGCTCACCCTCGATGCCCTCCGGCGCTCTGACCAAGGCAACGGGCCGTTCTCGCAACTGCGGCAGCAACCATTCGGTTACTTGCTCGTAATAGTCGGCCAGTTGCTGCTTGGTGGCGCCGCTGGCTGGGTCTATGACTCTATCGGGGTGGGTGATGCGCACCGCCCCGGCGGCCCGGCTCGGGCGGGGTTTGGGTGGCCGCTTGGGTTGCTCCTGGGTAATGTCGGTGGCCGGCTTGTCATCGCGCAGCCCTTGGAATACGGCATGACGCACCAAGCCATCGCCGGTCATTTGTGCATAGGCCACTTCAGCCAGCAACTGCGGCTCAAGCCATTGCACCCCATGCGCAGCCATTCCCCCGGGGAGGTCAACCAGCGGCGGGCCTTCACGGTGCAGCGGTTTGAGCCGCGCGTGTATCGACTTCAAGGTGGCGGCGCTGAAGCCCGTGCCCACCTTGCCCGCATAGCGCAGCGGGCCTCCTTGCTGCTCGTGCAGGCCCAGCAGCAAGGCCCCGAAGCCTTTGCGCGACCCCTTGGGCGCGGTGTAACCCAGCACCACGAACTCCTGGCGCTGCTGGCATTTGAGCTTGATCCAACTGTCGCTTCGGCCAGAGGTGTAGGGGCTGTTGGCACGCTTACCGATCAGCCCTTCCATATGCAGCTCGCAGGCGCTATGCAACAGTGCGCTGCCATCTTCGTCAAAGTCCTCTGAATACCGCAGCACATCACTTTCATGCCCCTTTAGCAGCGCCGCCAACGCTTCTCTTCGTTGCTCAAGGGCCGCCTCGCGCAGGTCCTGGCCATTGAGCCAGGGCATATCGAACACGTAATACACAATGGCGCCAGTTTGGTCGCTGTCGAAGGCGTTCTGCAAGCGCTGGAAGCTCGGTATACCCTCGTCATCGAGCACAACCATTTCGCCGTCGAGCCAGGCTTGCTTCGCACCCAAGGTCGCCAGCGCCTGAGCTTGAGCACTGAGCTTTGCGGTCCAGTCATGGCCGTTGCGGGTGAACAGCCTCACTTCGCCATCCTCGACCCGCGCTAGCATTCGATAGCCATCGAACTTGAGTTCATAACGCCAATCCCCTGAGGGCGCAGCCTCTACAAGTGTCGCCAACTGAGGCTTCAACTGGCGCGGCATCGCCGCTTTGGGCTTGGCTTTGGTTTCGGACTTGCTTTTGGCTTTGGCCTTGGTGGGCTTTTCACCGACGTCACCTATTGCCCTATCGCTGAGCACACTGGCCGGCTCTGCCTCGAGCACGTCGTAGGCGGGATAGTCACGTGCGGCCTCGTCACGGTGCTTGATCAGAAACCACTGCTGCTGCTTGCCCTTACTGGCGGTGCGCACCAGGTTCCACTGCCCGGTCAGCTTTTCACCCTGGAGGGTGAACTTCAACCGCCCTTTGGCATAGGCCTGGGCAGGGTCACCCTGAGGCTCCCAGACGCCCCGATCCCAGACGATCACTTCCCCCGCACCGTAATGGCCTTCCGGAATGCTGCCTTCGAAACTGGCGTAATCCACAGGGTGGTCTTCAACCTGCACCGCGAGCCGCTTGACTGAGGGGTCCAGGCACGGCCCCTTGGGCACCGCCCAGCTTTTGAGCGTACCGTCCAGTTCGAGGCGAAAGTCATAATGCAGGTGCGAAGCGTCGTGCTTCTGGATCACGGATTGCCGCGCGCTGCCAAGCCTTGGGGCCGGGCCGCCCTGCCCTGATGGCTCCGGGGTCGCGGTGAAATCGCGCTTGCGGTTGTAGTCACTCAAGGGCGGCGCTTTCACGATGAGGATCCTCCGTGTCGATCAACGATGGAGCCCTCGATGCGCCCGACAGTTCAGTTGCTCACCGGCTGGGTACCGCTGTGCCGAGGCGCGATCAGCCTTGGGCTGGCCGGGATGCCCAGCCAACGCCCTTCAAGGCGGCGATTCGATTGTGATACTGCTATCAAAGCAGGTGTTAGGTGGGTCGAGGCTTCCAAGAGCTGGCCGCGCAGAGCGCGGCCAGGGATGCATCAGATTTTCCCGCCTTTGGCGCTGCCCAACTCAGCACCGGTCAGCGGCTGAGCATCCGGCGAGCTCATCGTTCGCAGCTTCATAGCCTCAACCGCCGCTTCCTGCTCGGCAGGCAGCGTTACACTCGGCATGCCGTCGCCGCCATCCACGGCTGGCTGCGGATTCTCGACATACTCCCAGCCCTCGCCTTGGTTCCACGGACCACGCAGGTCCGGCTCACCCTGCGACAGGTTGAAATACACCTGGGTATATTTCGGGTCACCCGGCAATTTGCCCTGTGGGAAATTGGGCTGAATGGAATGCAGCGCTTTTTCGAAAGACAGCTGGTGGGCAATTTCGCGGGTCATCAGGAAGGTCAGGGCGTCCCGGATACCAGGGTCGTCGGTGACGTTGATCAGACGTTCGTAGACGATTTTGGCGCGCGCTTCTGCAGCGATATTGGAGCGCAGGTCCGCGGTGGGTTCGCCGATGGTGTCGATGTAGGCGGCGTTCCAGGGTACGCCCGCTGAGTTGATCAACGCTGCACCCCCGCCATAAAGCAGGCTGGTGATATGCGAATCATTGCCCGCCCCCGTCAGAGAGCGATAGAGCTCCCCTTCCTGCTGAGTGCCCTCGGCCAAATCACCTCGGGCGCCTTTGTTCAGCATGACGATGATTGACCCGATGACCTCCAAATGGCTGAGCTCTTCAGTGGCGATGTCGAACAGCATGTCTTTGCGGCCCGGGTCGACTTCGGTCACGGCCTGGGTGAAGTAACGCATGGCCGCGGCCAGTTCGCCCTGCGGGCCGCCGAACTGCTCCAGCATCAGATTGGCCAGGCCGGGGTTGGGCTCAGCGACGCGAACGGTGTATTGCAGTCGTTTGTTATGCATGAACATTATGAGTTCTCCATTAGGCGTTTCACGGTGTGCGCTAAAGCGCGGTCAGGCGATTGCAGCGCTCAAGTGACTGGGCAAGTTGCAAGCTAAGCAATGCAGATATTTCGAGTCGTTCTTTCTAGGGCGAGAGTCCCCAGCGACGGCTTGCGACGACCCAAAATCTAGTTAGCTGAGTATTTATAAGGGCAAGCGTGCCGAGGATTGAAAGCCGATAGCGCTGCCAATGCTGTAACTGTCAATGAGTTCGAGAGCATAAAGCCCTAAGCACACTGCCTGCCTTACTAAGCCAATACCGCCTGATACTGACGAGAGCGATAAGGGCTACCAACATGTATATCGAGAGGGGACCGGGGGCAAAAGTGTTCTCCGATTGCCCTTCAGCCCGACGAATGGCCAAGAGCACGTGTATTTGGCGCGGCCGACATTAGGCAACTAGCAAAGTGAATGATGTCATCACTCAATGGCTCTGTATCACTACGGGCCTGGCCTGTGGCGCGGGTTAATTAATATCCCGCCCACACTTCAAATCGGCATTGCAGCTCATGCAATAGTAAAACCTTTACAACTATGAATACTTTGTAAAGTTTTCAGCCGTCCGTCCAGTCGCTGGAATTATTACCTCGACCTGGCTCTCGATCATGAAGCGTTCCTCGGTTTTGATCTTTGAGAAAGTTTTAAAACCCATGGGGCGCGAGGCATCGCGTTGATGAGGGATGAACTGGGCGATCCAATCTGCACCGCCCACTCACGCCATCAATCTCCCGCGACCAGCGAGGCAGGCGATATAGCCGCCAAACACGTTTAACGGTACAAATCACGAATAGTACGCCGGGGAACTGCAGCATTGATCGATACGAACCGCACCGATAGGCCGCTGCACCCCTGACAATGAGCTTGCGAGGTTTAAATCATGTTTCCCACCGGTCTTTCCGACCTGGAACTTAGGCACATCGTCGAGCGAGCTTTCTTGCCCGACACCTGTGAAATTCAGGATGTGGACGCTCAACATGTCCACTTGAAGGTGACCAGCCATGAGGATTCGCGACGTGTGGTCTTCAAGGAATGGGTACCCCACGACGCCTTAGTCTCCATGCGCGCTTTGGCTGGCCTAGTGCAGGAGGTACGTGAGTTGTTCGATACAGTTCCCGCATCACGCCCCGCAGCAGCCCATTCTCAGAGTGGCGCCCGCTCCGGCCCTCGCTTCTAGATCTGAAGGTGAATCCAATGGAAATCTTTTCGTTCTACACCGCGCTACTGGTGATTGTTTTACTGCTCGACGTGTGGGCCATAAACAGCGTGTGGCGCAGCCCGAAAGACAACGGCAGCAAAGCTGGGTGGACGGTGTTGATCCTGATAGCGCCCGTACTGGGCCTGGTTATCTGGGGCATCACCGGCCCGCGCGGGGTAGCTAAGGCGCCCACCTCACCCAGCCATAGCAAAGGCTGACCTACCTTGATGAGGAGGGTTTTACCATGACGTCAAGACTGTGCGCGTGCGATGCCTGCACCTGCGAATTGCCCGACCCGCCACGCCATGTCAATGATGGCTTGGCCTATTGCTGCCCGGCGTGTGCCGATGGCCACCGCCAGGGTGAGAAGTGCCAGATGCCGGGCTGCCAGTGCTCCAGTGCCGCCGCCCGCGAGCAAAGTGGCGCAACGCTGGACCACGCGGTAGAGGAAACCTTCCCTGCCAGCGACCCGGTCTCGCCTTAAGCGTCGACGGGGCGCAGATAAACGCGGCGCCCCCGCGCCGCGTTCTATTACAGCCCCTCGTGCAGCCGAGGGATCTGCACCAGCCCATAGAATGAAGCGGTATTGATCACCACGGCCCGGTTGCCGGAAAACCGTACGGTCTCGCTGAATACCCGAATGTCATCCCCCACGCTGAATGCCCACGCAATGCACACGGTGCCCGGCTCAACACCCGCCATGGGCTCGGGCCCAGCCACGCCGGTGGTGGCCACCGCAATGTCTGCTGGCCCTTGCTGCAAGGCGCCTACGGCCATTTCCCGCGCCAGTTCTACGCTGGTCAGGCCGAACCGCTGGACGGTCTGCTCGCTCACACCCAGCAGACGTTTTTTTGCATCAGGCGAATACACTACATAACCGCTTTCGACGCAGGTGCCGGCCCCCGATACGGAGGCCAGGAGCGCTACCATTTGCCCCGCCGTGCAGGACTCCGCTGTCGAAAGCTTGAGCTCGTGCTCGTGAAGGTAATCCACTACCGCTTCCAGCGCCATCCGGTCCAGGCCCAAACCCGTCGCTAGCGCAGGCGCCGCCTGCCCCATCGGCTTACCCATCACATACACCGTCTGCGTTTGCCCAGGCACTTGCGGACTGCTGGTATGGGTTACCGCCATCAATCTCCAGCCATTGGCCAGGGCATGATTGGCGCCGGCCAGGTCTGTTTCGATCAGCGCCTCGATATCGTCGTTTTTCACGCACCCTCCTTGAACCCTATGTACCGCTTACGCGGCCCTCGCCGGCCAGCCCGGCTATCGCTAGCTCCTACGGCGACGGGCGCAGGTATGGATGAGCGCTGCTGATCCAGGAAAATTCCTTCTGACCGACGAAAGTACCTACGCAGCGGCATTGTCGAACGGAATCTAAGCGAAACGGCTGTGTCGGAGCTTCATACCCGAGGCCTGCTAGGGGCCGCGCCGGGCACATGGACTGAACATGGCAGAAGACGAGCTACGCAATCGGCAGGGGCCGGTCGAAGAAGACATCGCGCTTCAACGCAAACGCTGGCGTTTCGAGCGCGCAGGTTTTATTGGTTTGTGGGTCGTGGTGGCGCTTGCCTTGGCCGGGCTATTTTCCACAGGCCCATTGAGCGACGTCGAAGCGCGCACTGCCGACGGGCGCCTGGTAGTGCACTACCAGCGTTTTAGCCGTAACGGCGCTCAAGACAACCTGGTGATCGAAGCCCACGGCCATCCTGATGAGATGCTCGCAATCTCACTGAGCGGCCGCTGGCTGGAAGGAATGTCGATCGAGGCGCTGAATCCTCAGCCTTCACCGCTGCGCAGCGAAAACCACGACCTGTTGATTCCGATGCGGGCCGATGCCAATGGCCTGGCCGTCGTGTACCTGACGCTGCGGTGCGATGGGGTCGGCCTCTATCAGGGCGCCGTTGCGCTCAAGGGCGCGCAGGCGATCACTGCGGCCAAATTCATCTACCCCTAGGAGCCTGCTGTATGGACGCTGTGCTGCGCGCCTGCGCGATGTACCTGGTGCTCATGATCCTGTTCAAGATAGCCGGGCGCCGCTCGTTGGCCGAACTCACCACATTCGACTTCATCTTGCTGTTGATCGTAGGGGAAGCTACCCAGCAGGCCTTGCTGGGTGACGACTTTTCCGTCACTAACGCGGCGATCATCATCGCTACCTTGATTACGATCGACATCACTTTTTCCCGGCTCAAACAGCGCTACAAGGGCTTGGCCCGGCTGCTCGACGGCGGCCCGACCATCATCGTGGAGAACGGCGAACCCTTGCGCAAACGCATGCAGGAAGCCCGCGTTACCGATGAGGACGTGTTGGCGGCGGCGCGTTTGAACCAGGGCATCGTGCAAATGAGCGATATCCGCTACGCGATCATCGAGCGCAATGGGTCAATCTCCATCATCCCGACCAAGCAGTGAGTGCGCCCTCAGCAGAGGGGGCGCGGCTGAAGGCAAACAGAACTCCCCACGCACGCCCGGCGTCATACCTAATGACAAGCCAAGGAGATAGCGACATGACCCGCAGCAACGAACCTAACCAAGCCCATAACGCCCCGCCCACGGATACTCAGGGCAAGCCGGTGGATGTGGTCGAGAAGGCCGCGCAAAAGCCTGACGGCCCTGCAAAGGACTTCGACAAGGTGATCACCCCTGCTGGTAATGCCGTAAAGGACGAGGACGCCAAGGCCTTGAACCGCAAAATCGATGAGGTGGAGCAAAAGCTGCGCAACACCCCCTGACGACATCCGCCGGCGCCCTTCCCCAAGGCGCCGGCATATCCTCCCCTGCCGCGCCGTTTCGGAGAATCACCGCCATGCAATTGATCCATTCCACCGCGCGCTTTCGCCCCTACACACACGCGTCGGGCGGCTGGGGGTCGGCGCATTCGGTGCTCAATATCCTCTGGCGAGAGCAAGCGATGGGTGCAGCTTCGGCGGCGTTGCTCAAGCAGAACAAACCCAAGGGCTTTGCCTGTGTCAGCTGCGCGTGGGCCAAGCCTGAACACCCTCACGCACTGGAGTTTTGTGAAAACGGCGCAAAAGCCACCGCCTGGGAGCTGACCTCCCGGCGCACCGGGCCGGATTTTTTCGACACCCATACCCTCACCGAGCTGCGGGATTGGAGCGACTACCAGCTCGAACAGCACGGGCGGCTGACCCACCCCATGCGTTACGATGCCGCCACTGACCGCTACCAGCAGGTGAGTTGGGAAACGGCATTCGAAGGCATTGGCCAGCAACTCAAAAGGTTGGAACCCGATAGCGTAGTGTTCTATGCCTCGGGGCGTGCCTCGCTGGAAACCTCCTTCATGTATCAGCTGTTCGCCCGCGCCTACGGCACCAACAACCTGCCCGACAGCTCGAACATGTGCCACGAGAGCACATCGGTAGGTTTGCAGCACAGTATCGGCGTACCGGTCGGCACCGTGACCCTGGCGGATTTCGAACACACCGACTGCATACTGTTCTTTGGCCAGAACGTGGGCAGCAATAGCCCGCGCATGCTCCATCCGCTTCAGGAGGCGCGCAAGCGCGGCATTCCCATCATCAGCTTTAACCCCTTGCGCGAACGGGGCCTTGAGCGCTTCGTCAACCCGCAGTCCCCCAAGGAAATGCTGGGCCCAGACTCCACAGCCATCAGCACGCAATACCATCAAGTGAAAATCGGCGGAGACCTGGCCGCTGTCGCCGGCATGATCAAGGCCATGGTTGCAATGGATCAACAAGCCCGTGCCGAAGGGCGCGAAGGCGTGATCGACCGCGCCTTTGTCGAGCAGCACACCGAAGGGTTAGAGCCGCTGCTCAGCGCTGTGGACGGCTACACCTGGACCGCCCTGGAGCAACGCAGCGGGTTGTCACGCTCGGCAATGGAAGCCGCTGCCTTCGTTTACGCCAGGGCCGAACGCGCCATGCTGGTGTATGGCATGGGCATCACCCAGCATCGCCAGGGCGTGCACAACGTGCAGATGCTGGTGAACCTCTTGTTGCTGCGCGGAAACATAGGCAAGCCCGGCGCGGGCATCTGCCCGGTACGCGGCCACTCCAACGTGCAGGGCCAGCGCACCGTCGGTATCACCGAAGACCCTGCCAAAGTGCCCGCCGACAAGCTGCAGGCGCTGTTCGGCATCCAAGTGCCGCCGCACAAGGGCCGGGCGACGGTCGAGGCCTGTGAAGGCATCGTCGACGGCTCGGTCAAGGGCTTTATCGGCCTGGGCGGTAACTTTCTCCGGGCAATCCCCGACACCGGCCGGATGGAGCCCGCCTGGGCGGGCCTTGCGTTGAACGTGCAAGTGGCTACCAAGCTCAATCGCAGCCATCTGGTACCGGCCGAACATACCTGGCTGCTGCCGTGCCTGGGTCGAATCGAGATCGATCGCCAGCAGGGCGTCGAGCAGGCCTATACCACCGAAGACAGCACGGGGGTCGTACGTGGCTGGCGTGGTACTCGCGAGCCTGGTAGCGAGTCATTGCTGGCCGAAGTGGCGATTGTCGCCGGCCTGGCCGAGGCCACCCTCGGGCAGGCCAGCGGCATCGACTGGGCAGGCTGGCGCGATGACTACTCGCGCATCCGCCAAGCCATCGCCCAGGTGTACCCTGCGATCTTTCACGACTTCGAGCAGCGCATGTGGCAACCCGGTGGTTTTCACCGCCCTCTGCCCGCAGTGCAGCGTGACTGGGCTACCCCTTCGGGCAAAGCGCAGTTCGTGACACCGCCTTCACTCGATGAAAACCAAGACGAACACGCTGCGGTGGCGGGGCAGCACGATGTGCTGCAGCTGATGACCCTACGCAGCAACGACCAGTTCAACACGACCGTGTATGGCTACGAAGACCGGTTCAGGGGCGTGAGCGGCACGCGCAGCGTGGTGTTTCTCAACCGCAATGATATCGAGCGGCTGGGGTTTCGCCCGGGCCAGTGGCTAACCCTGCGAACAGCGGTTGAGCCTGAGGTTCGGCGCGAAGTGGGCCCCCTGCAGATCATCGCCTACGACATTCCGGTGGGCTGCGCGGCGGCCTACTACCCCGAATGCAACCCACTGGTGCCTTTGTGGCACTACGCAGAAGGCAGCAAGGTACCAGCGGCTAAATCGGTGCCCGTTACGCTGCATGCCGCCCAGCCCGGTGCCCAGGGGGGCGCTCGGCAGATTCCGGAAAAAGACCAGGTGGTCTAGGGGCGCCCGCTACCCGGCGCACGCGCAGGCAGCCTAGGCCAGCCGCTCCAGGTATGAGGGTAGCGTGGGCTCGGGTAGCACCGACATCACCTTCAATCGCTGCAAGGTTCGCTCACGGGCACGCAGCAGGTGTTCACGCAAGCTCAATGCCGCCGAATCGGCGGTGCCGTACAGCAGCGATTCCAATACCAACCGATGTTCCACCAGCATGGCCTCGTCGTTACTGCTGCCCAGTGCCTGGTGCAACACGCGGCCGATGCTCATGGGGATCTGGCTCTGGCGGATGACCGCGGCCATGCGCCCGTTGCGCAAGCCGGCCAGGCAAGTCACATGCAGGTCTAGCTCCACTTGCTCGATCGCTGCCCGGGCCACTGCGCTGCCGGCCTGCTGCGCCGTAATCACCCGTTCGAGCATTGCCTGGAGCACCTCCCGGCCCAGCAAGCCAGCGCCTTGGCGCAGAGCGTCGGGTTCGAGCAACGCTCGAAGTTCGTAATCTTCGGTCACTGCCTGGGCAGTCAAGGGCCCCGCCAGCCACTGTGCATAGGGCTCTTTCTCGACCAGGCCGCGGTCACGCAGCCGCATCAGCGCCTCGCGCACCACGTTGCGGCTGACGTTCAGCGCCTCGGCGGCGCGTTGCTCATCCAACCGGTAATGGCCAAATACCATGAATGCTGCCACGCAGCTGGCCAGCTCGTCGTGAACGCGCTCGCCCAATGCCCGGGTGTCGATCAGTTCCTGGCGCGGCTCAAGCCCTAGGAGCTGGCGAGTCAGCGGCAAACGTTGGGGTGGGCTTTGCTCGCCAGCCGCATCGATTACATAGCCACGGCCTTCGAAACGCCGGATCAGCCCCTCCTCGTGCAGCAGCTGCAACGCTTGCCGCACCGGCACCCGGCTGGTGCCGAACAACGCTGCCAGGGGGGCTTCAACCAGCACCAGGCCTGGCGCCGCATGGCCCGCCACAATGGCATCGCGCAGCGTGTTGCGGATCATTTCGTAGCGTGAAGCGGAGCGGTCTTCCGGAACAGAGGCGGCGGGCATGTGCAGTGTCCATGGCGCAGAGGCCGGCAATTGTCTCACAGCTAACGCAGCCTCGCTGGCACTGGCACCACGGTAACAGCAAGAGCGCCGTGCAGTGGTGCACGTGTTACCGGAATGCCCATTAATGGATCATTTACCTCAATATCCATTTTTTATAGAGGGCGAGTCATTTTGGCGTTCAACGGCTGAACCAGGCTCACCAGAGCTATTCGCTCAAAAAAACCGATGCATTTTGAATAAGCTGGCACGAACTCTGCTCGATTAAACGTACATATTATTTATATATACGTTTAATGAGGTGATCATGGTGTTCGATGCGCTGGCCTTGGCCCAAGCGTTCGCACAAGGCCAGGCGGATCCGGTGGGTACACTTGAGGCAGCACTCCTGCGCGCGTTCGCCGCGCCGGAAGTGTTTATCGAGACCACGGTGGAGCGCGCACGCCGGGAAGCCCGTGCCGCCCATGAGCGCCTCATCGCTGGGCAGCCGCTGTCTGTTCTGGACGGTGTGCCCATTGCGTGGAAGGACCTCTTCGACATGCGGGGTACCCGCACCACGGCGGGCGCTCAGGTGCGGCGCCAGGGCGAGCCGGCGCTGCGCGACGCGGCGCTGGTCAACACGCTGACCCGCGCAGGGCTGGTGAACCTGGGCAAAACCAACCTCAGCGAGCTGGCCTACTCAGGCCTGGGCTTGAACCCGCATTTCGGCACCCCTTCCCTGCCCTGCGGCGATCAGCCCACGCGGGCGCCGGGTGGCTCTTCGAGCGGCTCGGCCATCGCGGTGGCCACGGGCATCGTGCCGCTGGCGATGGGCACCGACACGGCGGGCTCCATTCGCATACCGGCAGCCTTCAACGGCCTGATCGGCTACCGCGCGAGCCGCCAACGCTATGCCATGCAAGGTGTCTTCCCGCTGGCGCGCTCGCTCGATGCCCTCGGCCCGCTGGCCCACAGCGTGCGCGATGTACTGGCGCTCGACCAACTGCTCAGTGGCGCTCAAACCTCGCCACCGTTACCCCTCCCCGGGCTGCGCCTGAGGGTCGATACCGCCGTACTGCGCGACCCCCGCGTTGAGCCTGCCGTGCGGAACAACCTGATGGCAGCACTGGAGCGGCTGCGTACAGCGGGCGTGCTGGTCGAACAACGGCCGGTGGCAGCACTGCAGGCGTGCCTGGCCTTGATCGAAAAGCACGGCTGGCTGGGCAGCGCCGAAGCCTTCACGCTGCATCAGCACTTGCTCGACGGCCCCGAGGCCGAACGCCTCGACCCTCGCGTGCGCAAGCGCCTGGAGGCTGCTCGCCATGTGCCGGCCAGTACCCAATTGATGCTCAGCCAAGCTGCCGAAGATTTGCGCGAACAACTGCGCGATGAGCTCAACGGCGCGCTGCTGGTAACACCCACCGTAGGCCACGTGGCCCCACCGCTGGGGCCGTTGCTCGAAGACGACGAACTGTTCGCGCGTACCAACCTTGCCACGCTGCGCCTGACCATGCCCGGCAGCCTGCTGGACATGCCCGGCGTGGCGATGCCCAGCGGAAAGGACAACCAAGGCCTGCACACCAGCTTGCTGCTGGCCGCCCCCAGTGGCCAGGACACCGACCTGCTGCGCGCCGCGCTGGCGATCGAGCCTCTGGTTCGCAACCACTGAATTCATGCCTGCGCCGCGCGGGGGCCCGGCCTCGCACGGCGCGCGCTGACCCTCCGGGCACAGGAGCACTTACCCATGGCTAAAGAAATATTCGTCTCCATCGGCGTCGACGTCGACGCAGTGGCCGGTTGGCTGGGCTCGTACGGCGGCGAGGATTCCCCTGATGACATTTCCCGCGGCTTGTTCGCTGGCGAGGTCGGCGCCCCGCGACTGCTGAAACTGTTCGAGCGCTATGGCCTGCGCACCACATGGTTCATCCCCGGGCATTCGGTGGAGACCTTTCCTGAGCAGATGAAAGCCGTGGCCGCCGCCGGCCACGAAATCGGTATTCACGGCTACAGCCATGAAAACCCCATCGCCATGACACCTGAGCAGGAAGAAATCGTGCTCGACAAGTCTATCGCGCTGATCACCGAGCTGGCCGGCAAGCGGCCCACCGGTTACGTGGCGCCTTGGTGGGAATTCAGCAACGTCACCAACGAGCTGTTGCTGAAAAAGGGCATCAAGTATGACCACAGCCTGATGCACAACGACTTCAGCCCTTACTACGTTCGGGTCAAGGACAGCTGGACCAAGATCGACTACAGCGCCCACCCCGATGCCTGGATGAAGCCACTGGTGCGGGGGCAGGAAACTGACTTGGTTGAGATCCCGGCCAACTGGTACCTGGACGACCTGCCGCCGATGATGTTCATCAAGAAGGCGCCCAACAGCCACGGTTTCGTCAACCCTCGGGACATCGAGCAAATGTGGCGCGACCAGTTCGACTGGGTGTACCGCGAAATGGACTATGCCGTGTTCCCCATCACCATTCACCCGGACGTGTCTGGCCGGCCCCAGGTGCTGCTGATGCTCGAACGCCTGATCGAATACATCAAGGACCATGAAGGCGTGCGTTTCACCACCATGGATGAAATCGCCGACGACTTCCTCGCGCGCAACCCCCGCCAACGCTGACCCCACCCGGAGCCTGACCATGACCACTCACATCGCAACGCCGGCACTGGACGCCTTCGAGCCCGTGCCGCTGGCGCCCAGGGATGTTGTCTATGCCACCTGGATCGCGTTCTTCGCCTGGGTTTTCGCTGTCTACGACTTCATCCTGTTCGGCACGCTGTTGCCGGTGATGGGTGGGCACTATCAATGGAGCCAGGCCGAGCAGGCCGAGATCGCCACCTGGGTAGCGGTGGGCGGCGCGGTGGTGGCTTTTGCCATCGGCCCATTGGTAGACCGCATCGGCCGCCGCGGCGGCATCATGTTCACCATCGGCGGTGCGGCCCTGTGCTCGGCGCTGACGGCGGTGTGTGCCGGCATGGGCAAGGGTGCGCTGATCGGTGTGCGCTCGGTGGCCGGGCTGGGCTATGCCGAAGAAGGTGTCAACGCCACCTACCTCACCGAGATCTATGCCGCATCCGATGACCCCAAGCTGGTCAAGCGCCGCGGCTTCATCTACAGCCTGGTGCAAAGTGGCTGGCCGGTAGGCGCGCTGATCGCGGCCGGCCTGACTGCCCTGCTACTGCCTCACATCGGCTGGCAGGGTTGTTTCATCTTCGCCGCTGTGCCGGCGTTTGTAATTGCAGTGCTGGCACGCAAGCTCAAAGAAAGCCCGCAGTTTCAGGTGCACCAGCGCATCGCACGCCTGCGCAAGGCCGGCCAGGCCGAGCAGGCGCGCAGCCTGGCGCTGGCGCACGGGGTGGATTACGACGAGCACGCCAAGGCCGGGGTTGCTGCAGCCTTTCGCGGTGCAGCGCTACGCCCGACCGTGGTGCTGAGCCTGGCCATCCTGCTGAACTGGTCGGCGATCCAGGTGTTCAGCGTGTTGGGTACTTCGGTGATCGTCAGCGTGCACGGGTTGTCATTCGAAAACTCCCTGTGGATTCTGGTGCTGTCGAACCTGGTGGGCTTCATCGGCTACCTGTTTCACGGCTGGCTGGGCGACCGCATCGGCCGGCGCAACACCGTGGCGCTGGGCTGGATGCTCGGTGGGCTGGCGTTCTTCGCCATGATCCAGGCGCCCAGCCAGTTGGCAACCGTGGTGGCACTGTACAGCCTGGGGCTGTTTTTCCTCACAGGGCCCTATTCGGCGATGTTGTTCTTCATGGGCGAAAGCTTCCCCACCAGCATCCGCGCGACCGGCGGCGCCATCGTGCATGCCATGGGCCCGGTGGGCGCGATCCTGGCCGGCCTGGGTATCACCGGCGTGCTTTCGGGCGGCGGCGACTGGCATGGTGCGGCGCTGTGGTTCGGGGCCCTGCCGTGCTTTCTATCCGGGCTGGTGATGTGGGCGGCACGCCATGTCGAGCCCACCAGCATCAAATGACGGAGACTTTCACATGACTTCATCGAACCCCGTCGCCCTGATCACCGGCGCCGCCAGCGGTATCGGCCAGGCCCTGGCCGTGGCCTACGCCGAACAGGGCGTGCGCGTGATCGGCGGCTATTTCAGCGGAGACCCGCATGACCCAGGCCACACCGAAGCCTTGGTTGAGCAGGCCGGCGGCCAATGCCTGATGCAGGCTTCAGACGTGACCGACAGCGCTTCGCTCGACGCACTGGCGTCAGCGGCCATCGCGCACTTCGGCCGCCTCGACTATGCCGTAGCCAATGCCGGCCTGCTGCGCCGCGCGCCCCTGCTGGAGATGACCGACGAGCGCTGGAACGAAATGCTCGACGTCGACCTCACCGGTGTGATGCGCACCTTTCGCGCCGCCGCGCGGTACCTGCCGGCCGGGGGAGCCTTGGTGGCCATTTCCTCGATCGCCGGGGGCGTGTACGGCTGGCAGGATCATGCCCACTACGCCGCAGCCAAGGCAGGCGTGCCAGGGTTGTGCCGGTCGCTTGCGGTGGAGCTGGCAAGCCGCGGTATCCGCTGCAATGCGGTGATCCCAGGGCTGATCGAAACCCCGCAATCGCTGGATGCCAAGAACTCCCTGGGGCCCGAGGGCCTGGCACAGGCCGCACGCGCCATCCCACTGGGGCGGGTGGGCAAGGCGCGCGAGGTCGCTGACCTGGTGCGCTTTCTCACCAGCGAGCAGGCCAGCTACATCACCGGGCAAAGCCTGATCATCGACGGCGGCCTGACCATCCGCTGGCCAGAGTAGGAGCTGAACATGGCAGCACTGCAACGACGCCGCGCGGTGATCACCGGCGCGGCCAGCGGCATCGGCGCCGCTATCGCCCAGGCCTACGCCCAGGCGGGCGCTCAGCTGGTTTTGTGCGACCGCGATGCGGCGCGCCTGGCCGAGGTGGCCACGCGCTGCCGAGCGGTGGGCGTGGCGGTGGCCGAATCGGTTGCCGACGTCGGCACCCGCGAAGGCGCCCAGGCCGGGGTAGACGCTTGCGTAGCCGCCTACGGCGGTATCGACATACTGGTCAACAACGCAGGCATGCTGACCCAGGCGCCCTGTGTGGAGCTCACTCAGGCCATGTGGGACGACATGCTGCGGGTCGACCTCACCAGCGTCTTCATCGCCAGCCAGCGGGCCTTGCCATACATGCTCGCGCAGCGCTGGGGCCGCATCATCAACGTCGCATCGCAGCTGGGCATCAAAGGTGGCGCCGAGTTATGCCATTACGCAGCGGCCAAGGCGGGGGTGATCGGGTTCACCAAATCGCTGGCCCTGGAGGTCAGCGGGCAGAACGTGCTGGTCAACGCCATCGCCCCGGGGCCGATCGAGACGGCCCTGGTCGATGGCATCAGCCAGGCCTGGAAAACCGCCAAGGCCAAGGAGCTGCCGCTGGGGCGCTTCGGCCGCGCCGAAGAGGTCGCACCGGTGGCGGTACTGCTGGCCAGTGAGCCGGGGGGCAACCTCTTCGTGGGGCAGACCTTGGGGCCCAATTCCGGCGATGTCATGCCATGAGCAGGAGGTGAACGATGTGCGGGCTGTGTGGCTTGATCGGCGAGGATGGCCATTGGAGCGACCCCCTGGGCGATAGCCTGCCACGGCGGCGCGAGCGCCTGCGCAGGCTGGCGGCGATCAACCAGGTGCTGGCGCCGTTTCGCCTGAAAGTGTCGGATGTGCAAGGCGCCTCGTACCTGATTCAGGGCCCGACCGGCCGCCAGGCGCTGGCCACCGGGCTGGATGAGCTGTGGCAGCAGGCCGAGGCGGTGATCGGCAAGCCGCTGGACCCACTTGCCGGGAACATCCTTGATGCCTTGGAGGCTGCGCGATGAGCTTGCCGGTAAGCGTAGTCACCGGGTTTCTGGGCAGCGGCAAGACCACGCTGCTGAAGCGGCTGCTGGCCGGTGAGGCCTTGGGTGATACGGCGCTGCTGATCAACGAGTTCGGCGAGGTGGGCATCGACCATTTGCTCGTGGAAGAAGTGGCCCCCGGCACCGTGCTGCTACCCGGCGGCTGCGTGTGTTGTTCGGTGCAGGGCGACTTGAAGCAGGCCCTGCTCGACCTGCATGGCCGCCGCGCCCGTGGCGAGGTGCCGGCGTTCAAGCGGGTAATACTGGAAACCACGGGCCTTGCCAACCCTGCTCCGATCATTGCCACCCTGCTGCGCGACGCGCACCTGCGCGGGCGCTTTCACCTAGGGTTGACGGTCGCGGTCGTAGACGCGGAGCAGGCTGAGCTGCAACGGCGCCTGCACCCGGAATGGTTGGTGCAGGTCACTGCCGCCGACCGCCTGCTGATCAGCAAGGCCGACCGCGTCGAGCCTCGCGCCGTCGACGCCTTGGTGCAGCGCTTGGCAGCACTCAACCCGGGCGCTTCGCAGGCCCTTGCCAGTGATGTGCAGCAGGGGGATCAACTGCTGCTGGGTGAAGGCCTGCGCGGCCAAGGCCCCGAACAGGAAGTCGCCCGCTGGCAATTGTTCACGCCTGTGGCTTCGGGCCCCCACGGTGGTGCCGAGGTATGCTGCCTGGAGTTCGACCGGCCGCTGGACTGGGTGGCCTTTGGGGTGTGGCTGTCGATGCTGCTAAGATGCCACGGCGAACGTATTCTCAGGGTCAAGGGCCTGCTTGACGTGATCGACTCCAGCCAACCCATCGTGATTCATGGCGTGCAGCACAGCCTGCATGCTCCGGTGCACCTGCCGGCCTGGCCCGGCGGTGAGCCACGCTCGCGCTTGGTGTTCATCGTGCGCGGCCTCGACACCCAGGCACTGCGCCGGTCCTTCGCGGCCTTTCTTGGCAGGCTGGGGCAGGCGGCATGACGGCCAAGGTCACCCTGCGTGTACTGGGCACCTCCGTCACCTTGCTCGAATCGATCCGCCTTCGCGCCGAACAGGAGCTGGGCATCGAGCTGGTCTATCAGATCCACGACGCTCAAACCGCGCAGCGCATCGCGGTGATGCAACCGCACACCTACGACCTCTACGACCAGTGGTTTCACAACGTCGATTTCGTCTGGCCGGCCGGTGCGATCCAGCCCATCGATACACGCCGGGTTGCGCTCTGGGACGAGATCAACGACTTGCCCAAGCGCGGCCGCCTGCACCCTGGCGACACCCTGGCCAACGGCGGCCTGCCGTGCGACCGGCTCTACGTGCAGCACGACGGTAGCCTGGGCAGCACGCCTACCGGGTCGATCAGCATGCTGCCATTGACCCACAACGCCGACAGCTTTGCCTACCGCCCGGAGCACCTGCCCAAGGCTCTGGCCGGGCAGCCTGAGAGCTGGGCCTGGTTGCTCGACGAGCGCTGGTGCGGGCACGTGGCGTTGCAGAGCGATGCGGCGATTGGCGCACTGGATGCCGCGCTGGCGGTCCAGGCCAGTGGCCTGGCGCAGTTCGCCAACATCGGCAACTTGCGGCTGGAAGAAATCGACACCTTGGCGAGCTTTCTCATTCAGCGCCAGCGCCACCGCCATTTCGCGGCTTTCTGGGGCGATGATCGAGAAGCCGGTGAGTTGATGCTCGGGCCGGCCGTCCATATCCAGAGCCTGTGGTCGCCCACACTCATGCAACTGCACCGCGCCGGCATCCAGTATCGGCTGGCCATCCCCCGGGAGGGCTACCGGGCCTGGTTCGGTGGGCTGTCGTTGTCGCGCTGCGTGCAGGGGCCGGTTAAAGACGCCGCCTATGCCTACCTGAACTGGTGGCTGGCCGGTTGGCCGGGCGCCGTCATGGCGCGCCAGGGGTTCTATATTTCCAACCCGCCGCGGGCGCGCGATCACCTCAGTTCCGCCGAATGGGACTACTGGTACGCCGGGCTGCCCGCCCGTGAACAGCTGATGGGCAGCGATGGCCAGCCGCTGATCGAAGCCGGAGAGGTGCGCGAGGGCGGCGCCTACGAACAGCGCATGGGCCACATTGGTGTATGGAACGCGGTGATGGACGAACATAACTACCTGGTGCGCAAGTGGGCGGACTTTCTCCGCGCGGGGCGTTGAACGGCGCATTGGGCCACACCGACCCCCGCCTGCGCTGGCAGCTGTGGATCGTGGCCTTCGGTTTTTTCATGCAGACGCTGGACACGACCATCGTCAACACCGCCCTGCCCTCGATGGCCGCAAGCCTTGGGGAAAGCCCGCTGCGGATGCACGGGGTGATCGTCGCCTATGTGCTGACCGTGGCAGTCACGCTGCCGGTCAGTGGGTGGCTGGCCGACCGCTTCGGTGGGCGCAACGTGTTTCTTGCTGCAATTGTGCTGTTCAGCTTCGGCTCGCTCTGTTGCGCCTGCGCCGGTTCGCTGCAACAGCTGGAGGCGGCGCGGGTGGTGCAAGGCATCGGCGGTGCGATGATGGTGCCGGTCGGCCGCCTGACAGTGCTCAAGCTAGTGCCGCGGGACCAGTACCTCGCCGCCATGGCCTTCGTGACGTTGCCCGGGCAGATCGGGCCGCTGCTGGGGCCAGCGCTGGGCGGTGTGCTGGTGCAGTACGCCAGCTGGCACTGGATTTTCCTGATCAACCTGCCGGTGGGCGTGGTGGGTGCCGTTGCCACCTGGCGCTGGCTACCGAACCTGACCCTGCCGCCCAAGCGCTTCGACTTCGTCGGTTATGCCCTGCTGGGCGTGGCCATGGCCGCTCTCACCCTGGCGCTGGAAGGCCACCATACACCAGTGGCGCTGCTGGCACTGCTGGCGGCAGGCCTGGCTACCGCCTTGCTCTACCTGGCCCATGCCCGCGGGAACGCTCACGCCCTGTTCAGCCTGAAGCTGTTCGACAGCCGGGTGTTCTCGATGGGGTTGCTTGGCGGCTTCTACGGCCGCATCGGCAGCGCCATGCTGCCGTTTCTGGTGCCGATGTACCTGCAACTGGGGCTCGGCTTCGCGCCAGCGCATGCCGGGTTGATGATGGTGCCCCTGGTATTGGGCAACATGGGCGTCAAACGCTTGGTGGTGCGGGTGGTCAACCGCTTCGGTTACCGCTGCGTGCTGGTCGGCGCCACGCTGGCGCTTGCCGCGTTGGTATTGCTACTGCCATTGGCCGCTCGCCTGGCCATGCCCTGGGCGATCCCGGCGGTGCTGCTGGTCATCGGCATGGTCAATGGCGTGCGGTTTTCCACCATGAACAACCTCACCCTCAAGGAGCTGCCAGACGAGCTCGCCAGCAGCGGCAACAGCCTGATGTCAATGACGCAGCAACTGACCATGAGCATCGGCGTGACGGTCGCTGGCTTGTTGCTCGCTGCGGCCGCGGCGGGCAGCGGCCTGCAAGGGGGGTTCGCCATGGTGTGGCTGGGCGTGGCGATCATCACCGCGCTGCCAGCGCTGGTGTTCTGGCAGGTGCCCGACGCTAGCCCAGCAGCTCGCTGATCCAGTGAATGTGCAGGTGCACCTGCTCCAGCTTGGCCGCCGGCACCGCCTGCCGAGCGCGGCCGAAGTTGGCCAGCGTTTGCTGCCGCTGCCCGAGCATGCGTTGCCACTTATTAATGAACGCATCGCCACGCTCTTTCAACAGCAGGGGCCCGAAGTACAGCTCGCGCTCGCTGTAGGCTACCGGCCCGTCGGGTTCGGCGACGATGATTTCGTAGTCGAAGCGGTGTTCGCGCAACACCTGCTCGGCAACGATGCGGTACCCGTGCTCCATCAGCCACCGGCGCAGCGGCTGCTCACCCCCATTGGGCTGCATCACCAGCCGCTCGCCGCCGTTGAGCCGTGCCTTGCCAGCCTGGAGAATGTCGCGGATGGTTTCCCCACCCATGCCGCACAGGCTGATGGCCGTGAGCCGGTCGCTTGCGTGCACGCCTGCCAACCCATCGCCCTGGCGCACGCTCACCCACTGTTCCACGCCCTGCTTGCGCACCGTGCGCTGTGCTGCAGCGAAAGGGGTGCTAGCCACCTCCACTGCAATGGCGTGCTCGATGGCGCGCCGGCTAGCCAGCACCGCTGGCAAGTAGGCGTGGTCGGAGCCGATATCGGCCAGCCGCGCGCCGGCCGGGATCAGCTCGGCGACGCGCGACAGGCGCTTGGATAAGGTCATTGGCAGGTTCAAGAACAAGGCCCTTAGTTGGCGGAGCGCGATTGTGCCGGCCTATCGCCGATATCTCAATGCCGTGCAGCACCCATAGAGATCACCTGCCTCAGCCCCGGGCTAGACCGAGCCCTCGACGACCGGCTTGCCGTCGTGTGCCCACAGACAACTCTGGACTGCGGCAGGGTCAAGCTGAAGTGCCTGGGCCCAACGCTGCAGGTTGACCGGGCGATACCCTGGATCCTCGCGCCAACGGCGAAACACCGAGGCATCGATGGTTTCGTTGATCGCCGCGGTTGACTGCGTCGGCGTTTCCAAGGGCGCAGCGCCGATCGGCCGGTACCACCGGCGGCCCAGGGTCAGCAACCGGTACAGCCCACCACCCATTTGTGCATAGGAGTCCTCGACCTTGGCCTTGACTTCATCGCCGTCGAGTATCACCTGGTCATTGAACACCAGCTCGTGGTCAGCCGCTTTTCGAAGCAGCCACTGCAGCGGCGGTTGGGCCAACAGGTCATTGGGGTAGCCGCCGCCAACGTTGGCGTGCGCGCCCACGAACCAGCGCTGCTCGACGCGTTCCAAAGGCCGCGGCGGGTAGTTGTCTGCGTATTTTTCGGTCACTTTCGTCCACAAGGTCGGGGCGAAGGCTCGCCGCTGCTCGTCGACGGCCAGGGCATGGAACCCGTGGGTTTCATTGATACGCAGGTCGGTTTCCAGAAAGGCAAAGTCGGCACTGCTAACCCGCGGCAACCAAGGCAGCGGTATGCCAACTGCGCCAACGGTATCCCACACGCCCTGAAACCAGATCGGAATAGCGCGTGAATAGCGCTTGAGCCAAAGGTCGCCCTGGCTCAGCCCCTCCTCGGGCAGGTTTGCCAAGGCACGGATCGAATGTTCAGCCTTGCCCTTGCGGTAACGGTCGAAGATCTGGGTAAGCGAAATCGGCGACCCAGGCTTGAGCAACCCGCAAATGGAGATGAAGCCGGCCAGGCTCCGCGCGGTGAAGGCCCCACGGCTGAAGCCGAAAATGTAGATCCGAGCATCGGCTTCATAGTTGTCGACCAACCATTCGTAGGCCTTGAGCACTTCCCGGTCGATACCGATGCCGAACAGGCCACCCAAGAGGCGTTCGCCTACTTGGGTACCCACGCCCTTGCTGTAATAGCAGCGCTGTTCGGGGGAGTCATTGCACAGCGCTTTCGCGCGGTACACGTTGGTGTTGTCATAGACAGTGTTCCAGGTACCGTCCAGGAACAAAGCGAGGCGTTTGACGTTGGGCACAGACCGGCTCCTTGGCGTAAGTGGACGCCGCATCCTGATCGGTGCCCGTCGTTAGTAGCCTTACGCCATGTGCCGGTTACGTCAACTCAACCTCCCTGTTCTGGCAGTCATTGGCCCTTTGGGTCACCCGGCAGCACGCTGCCGAAGAGCTGTTTAGCGGCCTGTTTGATGATGCCAGCTTCGTCGGGGTCGCCCTTGAGCAGAGCACTGGCCATCTTTTTTGCCTGCTCGAAGGTGATGTGCGGTGGCAGTGGCGGCACATTGGGGTCGGTTTTGAACTCCAGCAGTACCGGCACCTCGCTTGCCAGCGCCTGGGCCCAGGCGTCGGCCACGTCTTGCTCGCGCTCGACGTAGATGCCTTTCAAGCCAATGGAAATAGCGAACAAGTGATAGGGCACGTCGGGGATGTCCTGCGAGGCCGAGAACTTCGGGTCACCCTCCATCACTCGCTGCTCCCAAGTCACCTGGTTGAGGTCCTGGTTGTTGAACACTGCGCAAATCCAACGGCCATTGCCCCACTGTTTCCAGTACTTGGCGACGGTGATCAACTCGGCCAGGTTGTTCATCTGCATTGCGCCATCGCCTACCAGCGCGATCACAGGCCGCTCCGGGTGGGCGAACTTGGCAGCGATGGCATACGGCACCGCTGCGCCCATCGAGGCCAGGCCACCTGAGAGCGAACACATCATGCCTTCACGGATTTTCAGGTCGCGGGCATACCAGTTGGCGCAAGAGCCTGAGTCGCTGGTGATGATAGACGCGTCCGGCAATTGCGCCGACAGCTCATGCACCACCCGCTGGGGGTTGATCGGCTCGGCACTGGCCAGTGCACGCCGCTCCAGCTTGCGCTCCCAGTCGCCACGCCAGCGCTCGACTTTTTGCTGCCATTTGCGGTGAGGGCGGGCCTCAAGCAGCGGCAGCAAGGCGTTCAGGGTGTCGGCCGAGTCGCCTACCAGGTTCACCTCCATTGGGTAGCGCAGGCCCAGCATGTTCGGGCTCAGATCGATCTGCACCCCCCGGGCCTGGCCCTCCTTGGGCAGAAATTCGGCATAAGGGAAACCCGAGCCTATCATCAGCAGGGTGTCGCACTCGTTCATCAACTGGTAGCTCGCCTCGGTGCCCAGCAGCCCGATGCTGCCTGTGACCCAGGGCAATGCATCAGGCAACACGGCTTTGCCCAGCAACGCCTTGGCCACCCCTGCGCCTAGCCGCTCAGCAACCGCCCTCACCTGCTCGCCCGCCCCCAACGCACCGGCGCCCACCAGGATCGCGACGCGCTCGCCGGCGTTGAGCACTTCGGCAGCCCGGGCCAGGTCCTGCTCATAAGGCACGACCTTCGGCCGGGTGAAGCCCACACCCGAATGCAGCGTCCCATGGGCCCGGGCAGGTTCCTCGTAGGGCAGCTCCTGCAAGTCATTGGGCAGGATCAGCGCAGTGACCCGGCGCTCACCGAGCGCGGTGCGCACGGCGCGGTCCACCAGATGGCGCACCTGCGACGGCGCATTGGCCTGCTGCACATAAGCACCGGCAACATCCTTGAACATCGACAGCAGGTCGAGCTCCTGCTGGTAGTGCCCGCCCATGGCGGTGCGCGCCTGCTGGCCGGCGATGGCGAGCACCGGCATGTGGTCCATGCGCGCGTCATACAGCCCGGTCAGCAGGTGCGAGGCCCCGGGCCCGGAGGTGGCGATGCACACGCCCAGCTCGCCGGTGAACTTCGCGTGTGCGCTGGCCATGAACGCTGCCATTTCTTCGTGGCGGCATTGCACGAATTCGATTTTCCCCGGAGCACGGCGCATGGCGCCGAATACGCCATTGATGCCGTCGCCTGGGTAGCCAAAGATGCGCGTTACACCCCACTGGCTGAGTCGGTCGATAAGAAAGTCGCCTACGGTCTGGCTCATGGTCGGGCTCGCTCTAGGGCAATGGATTCGCCAATTACGACCCGGCAGGTCACAGCAGTGTTCAGAAAGATTGCCCACTACCGTTGGTCAGCCCAAGGGAGCGGCGCCTTCCTGCTGGGCTCGACTGCACACATTCACACCATCTGAGGGACAACCCCATGACTACCCTTCGCACGCTAACCCTGGCGGCCCTGCTGGCCGCTCCCCTGGCCGGCTGCTTCGACAGCTCCAGTAGCGACAAGAACAAAGCCAATTCCAACGGCAATGACACCGGGGCCTCTATCCAGATGAAGCCAGCTCAAGAGCAGAAGCCTCAGGGCCAGCAATAGGCAGGGTGTCGATTCAGAGGGGCGGGCGCGCGGTAGCGGCGCGCTCGCTTACCCAGTAGCGCTACGCAAAGGTCTGCCATTGCGGCGTCGACCCTCACTTAACAGGCCATTGGGCCTGCCAATTAGCAGTAGTAGCGATTCGGGCAGTTGAAGGTGGCCGGTGAACATCAGGCCATGGCAGGGCTCGTAAAACCGGCCGCTTGTTCGTCATCGTCGCGCCGCCGCGGTGACAGTAGGGTATGCACCCGCGCCTCGAACGCTTCAAGCGACCACGGCTTGGACAACACATTGGCCGACGGCGGCAAATCGATGGTGTCTACCATGAAGCCGCTGCATACCAGCAATGGCGTGCGCCGGCAGGCCTGCTCCACATCCCAGGCCAGGTCGCAGCCATCCGAATGGCCGGGTGTGCGGACATCGGTGACCACCAGCCCCCATTTTTCCGGCGCGCTGCAAAACAGTTGGCGCCCTTGGTCAGCGGTGGCGGCCAAGGTTACACGCAGGTTCATTTCCTGGAGCAGGTCGACCATCAACTCCCCCAGTACCGGCTCGTCTTCCACTAACAGCACCCTGACTGTGTAATCCATTTCGCTTGCCCTCTACCCTGTAGCAAGAAGAACGGAAAAGCCGGTCATAGGTTCGCGACAAGGGACGAACCGCCCATTTTGTATAGCTATTTCAGCCATTGCTGTACAACAGCCCCCTTGGTACACCTCTTCAGGGCCTGGGCAGCTGCGGATGGGCAACCGTTGCCCGGTGAGGGATCAATGCATTCAGGCGCTCCGTCAGCGCCTCAATAGCAAACGGTTTGGTCAGCACCTGCGTGCGCGTATCCAGCATGCCTTGCTGGATCACGGCGTTTTCCGCATAGCCTGTTATGAACAACACGGGCAATTCAGTGCGCAGTTGCCGGGCAGTGGCTGCCAAGTGGGCGCCGTTGACCTCGCCTGGCAGCCCTACGTCGGTCATCATCAGGTCGAGGGGCGCGTCCGATTCCAGGATCGTCAGTGCCGTGGCCGCATCTCCGGCCTGCAGCACCACCACCCCATGGGCCTCCAGCGCTTCGGCAACCACCATCCGAATCGCGGGCTCGTCGTCGACCACCAGTAAGGTTGCCCCTGCCAGATGCGGCATAGAGTTCGCAGGCACCTTGGCTTCGCACTGGGGCCCTGCCGGGCAGCGCGGCAGGTAAAGCGTCAGAGTCGAACCTTTGCCGAGTTCGGAACGTGCGCGTATTTGCCCACCTGACTGGCGAACGAAACCGTACACCATCGACAGCCCTAGGCCCGTACCGGCCCCGGCCGGCTTGGTGGTGAAAAACGGGTCGAATATCCGCTGGATCGTCTGGGCCGACATCCCCGTACCGGTATCGCTGACCGAAACGCTGACGTACTCGCCTGGGGCGATGTCGGCCTGGTGCCCCGCTGCTTCGTCGAGACGAGCGTTAGCAGTTTCGATGACCAGTTGCCCGCCGCTGGGCATGGCGTCTCGCGCGTTGATACACAGGTTGAGCAACGCGTTGTCGAGTTGGTGCGCATCGCACAGGCAGTGCCATAGGTCGTGTGCCTGCCGCACCTGTAGCTGAATATGCGGGCCCAGCGTGCGCGCGATCAACTCCTGCATATCAGCCACTAACGTGTTCACGTTCACCGCCGAGGCCGACAGTGTTTGCCGGCGTGCGTAAGCCAGTAGCCGGTGGGTCAGCGCGGCCGCGCGCTGCACTGCCCCCTGCGCTACGCCCAGATAACGTTCAAGGTCCTGAGTGCGCCCTTGCCTGAGACGCATGAGCATCAGTTCCTGGCTACCGCTCACGGCGGTCAGAAGATTGTTGAAGTCATGGGCGATGCCGCCGGTCAACTGCCCGACCGCCTCCATTTTCTGGCTTTGTCGCAGTTGCTGTTCCGCGGCATCCAGCGCCGCCTGATGGCGTTTGACTTCGGTGACATCGCGCACGCAGGCGTAAAACAGCGCATTGCTGGCTACGATGTGCCACGACAACCAGCACGGCTGGCCCAGGCGAGTGGCTGACTGGGTTTCAAAGCGCACTGTTTCCTCGCCTTTGCCTACTTCACTTAGCCGCTGCTGCAGCTGGGCGGGGGAAATCACCTGCTCGAAATGGCCAGCGAGCAGCTCTGCTTCGCTCCATCCCAGCGCGTGTTGCCAGGCCGGGTTCACGCCCAGCAGCCGGCCGCTGGCATCCAGCACACCCAGCATGTCAGGAGAAATTAGCCAAATGGAGTCTCGTTCTTCAGTGCGGTGCTCTACCTGGCGTGCCAGATCTCCGCCGGTCTGAAATAGCCGCTCCAAATTGCGCCGGAATAACGCGCATACCACGGCCATCAAGCCGCTGACGCAGGCGAAAGACAGGTTATTGATGACCTGTTGCTGCGTGAATTCGAAGGAATAGGCAATTCCCACAAAGAAATATTCGGCGGCTGCGGTCGCTACCAATGTCGAGACAAGCGCCGGCCCCACGCCGAACCAGAACCCATTCATCATTAAAAACGGGATGAAAAACAGGTAGGGCAGCATGTAATGGGGCAATTGCGACCTTATCAGCGTGCACACCCCTACCATCGCAAGCGCTAATACGTACCGCCACGGCCTGGGAATAG
Organism: Pseudomonas sp. URIL14HWK12:I12; assembly: GCF_003097135.1. Lineage (GTDB taxonomy): Bacteria > Pseudomonadota > Gammaproteobacteria > Pseudomonadales > Pseudomonadaceae > Aquipseudomonas. The sequence continues at coordinate 158,663 of NZ_QEQL01000001.1, read as the reverse complement.
GCTGAGCCAGCAGCTTGAGCAACAATTTCAGTTGAGGCGAGGTCACGAACTGCACAACTTCTCCGTGGCGCCTGAACAGCGCCGAAGGCCGCGAGCCAAATCAATGAAGCTCATGCGCCATCTGAAGGTAATAGCGCAGGCCAGTTCCGCTTCCCGGAAAAATTAGCGCCCTTGCGCAAACCCCACCGCTGGAATAACTAAGTTATTGAGCGAGTGCCGCTTCAGCGCCCACCCCTTCCTTGTGCCAACTGAAAATACGGCCAATCAGGTTGCAGAATATCTGCAGCGCCTCGAGCGTCTCTGTGGATTGATCCAACTGAGCGCTTGGGTCGAGCACGCACAGTGCGCCGAACAACTCATTGGAGTTCACGAAAATCGGTACCGAGATGCAGCTGTCGAAGCCATAGCGTTGGGCGGCGATATTAGAACGATAACGCTCGTCCCGGCTTATGGAGGGGACGTAAAGGGTTTTGCGCTCCTCGATCATGTTGCTGCACATCGACTGCTCGAGCGGAAAGCTTTCGCCGGTGCGGATCCCAAGGCTGATCTGGTCATTCACGCTGCAGGCCACCCAGTCGTCATCGGCAAACTTGGCGATGGCCGCGAATCTCATGCCTGTCAGCCGGACCACCAATCGTAGGATTTCAGTGGTTGCTTCGATCTCCGCGATTGCGTTGCGTTCTTCCCTGGAGATTAGATTATCTTGCTCGATTCCCACGTGCTTACGCCTCAGTAGCCGGTGCCGCGCGTAATGCTGCGTGGCGTTGACCGAAGCTAATATCACGGCGCCATGGGCAAGGCAAACAGATTGCGTTGTAACCCCTAATCAAGGTGTGCGCAACGTTCGGTTCAAAGCACAGCCGCCCTCTCACCTACCCAGGTGCCGTTCGGCCTGCGGCCGGCAGCAATGAAGTGCCGGCCACGCCCTTTCCATCAGCTCGAGCCTGGTGGGATGCCGCCTTTGTTGAAGTCCTTGAGCCGTTCGCGTTCTTGCTCGGTGGAGTGTGCGGGCGTCTCGTCCTTTGCAGGTTGCTGTTGGTTTTCCGCCATGATGTTTCTCCTCAGTGACTTAAGGTTTGGGCAGTGCCCGGCACGCTGAGGTTCCAAACCGAGTGGCCTTGGATTTTCCTCGCTGGAACGCGGTATTGCGCTGCCCCCCCTATAAAACGTTTTCGCTTCAGGCGAATCACATAGGCATCCCGTATTTGCTTGGAGAGCGCTCAGTGAGCGAAAAAGTCCGTGTCGACAACACCGTCGGCGCCAATATCACACAGCCCCACAAGGATATTTTCTTCGCTGCCGTAGAGACCACGCGCATGCCGATGATTGTGACCGACCCGAGCAGGCCGGATAACCCAATCATTTTCGCCAACCACGCTTTTCTAGAAATGACCGGCTACAGCGCCGATGAGATCTTCGGGCATAACTGCCGCTTTCTGCAGGGCCCGGAGACGGATCGTGAGGTGGTTGCCACGGTGCGAGAAGCGATAGCCAACAAACGGGATATCGCCACCGAGATCCTCAACTATAGAAAAGACGGCTCGACCTTCTGGAATGCGCTGTTCATCTCGCCCATTCTCAACGACAACGGCGACTTGATCTATTTCTTCGCCTCGCAACTGGACGTGAGCCGCCGCCGCGACGCTGAAGATGCTTTGCGCCAAGCCCAGAAAATGGAAGCCTTGGGCCAGCTGACCGGGGGTATTGCCCACGACTTCAACAATCTGCTGCAGGTGATGGGCGGCTACCTAGGGCTGATCACCTCCACCCTGAACAAGGGTTCGCCCGATGTACAACGCATCCGGCGCAGTGTCGACCACGCTCAATCGGCAGTGGACCGCGCCAGCACGCTGACCAAACAGCTCCTGGCCTTCGCGAGAAAGCAAAAGCTGCAAGGCCGTGTGCTGAACCTCAACCAGATGGTGGCCAATATCGAGCCGATGATAGAGCGCACCTTCGGCCCCGACGTATCGATCGACTACGACCTTGAGCCGGTACTCAAAAACTGCAGGATTGACCCAACCCAGGCAGAAGTGGCCTTGCTGAATATCCTGATCAACAGCCGCGACGCGTTGATAGGCCGGGATGATCCGCGAATCTTCATTGAAACCCGCAATATCGCTGTGAAGGACCTTGCCAGCGGCAACTATGACGGCCTGCTGCCGGGTAACTACGTCAGCATCGCCATCACCGACAACGGCATTGGCATGCCGGCCGCCATTCGCGATCGGGTGATGGACCCCTTCTTCACTACCAAGGACGAAGGAAAGGGTTCGGGCCTGGGGCTCTCGATGGTCTACGGGTTCGCCAAGCAGTCCGGGGGCGCTGCGCGCATCTATACAGAGGAAGGCGTCGGTACCACCTTGCGCCTCTATTTCCCGGTCGACAGCGGCAGCGTCGCCCATCACGAGCCGCAGCGGCTCAGCGAGCAGAAGGCTGGCACCGAGCGCATCCTCATCGTCGAAGACCGCCCGGACGTGGCGGAGCTGGCCAAGATGGTGCTGGAAGACTACGGCTATCTCGCCGACATGGTGCTCAACGCCCGCGAAGCCTTGAAGCGCTTCGAGGGGGGGCATACCTATGACCTGCTCTTTACCGACCTGATCATGCCAGGTGGCATGAACGGTGTAATGCTCGCGCGTGAGGTGCGGCGCCGTTACCCCGCGGTAAAAGTGCTGCTGACCACCGGCTATGCGGAAAACTCGCTGGAGCGCACCGACATTGGTGGCACCGAATTCGATGTGATCTCCAAACCGTGCATGCCTCACGATCTGGCGCGCAAGGTGCGGCAGGTGCTGGACGGCCCTAACGGCGTCGCATGAAACCCGCCTACCCCCACACCCCAGACGGTCGTTATTTCGTGGTCAGGGGCCGGCTTTGGCGCTGTAGCGACCCGTCGTTGGCGGCCGATGTGCGCCAGCAGCTGGTAGGCGACCTGATGGCTGCACGGCGGGCCGTGAAAAGGGCAAAAGATGCCGGTAACGACCAGGCCCTGATCGACGCCCGCCAACAGGTAGATGCCGTAAAGACGGCCTTGGGAGAACGTGGAGCCCCCTGGTGGGATGACGGTGCGCCCGACCTGAACCGGTTTCTGGTGAAGAACACGCCTTACGCGCAGTGGTATCAAAACCTCGCTTTGCCCACCTGATGCCGCTCACCGTACTTTCATGAGCTGATCCAGCCGCGTGGTGTAGCGCTGGCTCATCAGGTCCTGCCGCATCGCCCACCCTGGCGCGTTCGGAAACGCACCGGTGCGCAGCGTGCCCCTACCCCAACGCTCGTTGATGGCATCGAGCACGCCCATCACCTTCTGCGCAGCCGCTGGCTGCGCAGCAGTGAACAGGTCGTCGCTGTATTCCCCGCGCTGGCACAGCTCAAGCAGCATCACCTCGGCCTTGCTGTAGCGATACCCCGGGCGAAATAGCCGCTCTACCGCTGCGCAGGCGGCCTGGGTCAGCAACCGGGTATCGTCGGTAGGGTACGGAAGCTCCACGATCTGCGCGGTGGCGTAAGTCGCCTCGCCGGTGTTGTACATGCCGGTACGAATCCCGACCCGCAGCTTCTTGCACAGCGAACGCTGGCCGCGCAATTTCTCGGCGGCACGGAAGGTGTAGCTGGCCACTGCCTCGCGGATCGGCGCCAGGTCGCTCAGGCGATCACCGAACATGCGGCTGCAGCAGATCTCGCGGCGGGGCAGCTCGATATCCTCCAATGCAAGGCATGAGGTGCCGGCAAGCTCTCGAATGGTTTTTTCCAACACTACGCTGAAGCGCTCGCCAAGAGCCCGCGCGTCGGCATGGGCCAGATCCCAGGCGGTGCGAATGCCCAGCGGTTCGAGGTGGGCCTTCATCCGCCGGCCGATGCCCCACACTTCACCCACGTCACAATGGCGCAGCACCCAATCGCGGTAAGCCGGTGCGTGCAGGTCGACCACCCCGCCAGTCTGCTGCTGCCAGACCTTCGCGGCGTAGTTGGCGAGCTTGGCCAGTGTTTTGGTTGGGCCGATGCCGACCCCCACCGGCAAGCCGGTGTCGCGCTTGACCTGTGTGCGTATGGTGCGCCCCAGCCGCTCGAGGTTGCCGCCCAGGCCGCGGAGGTCGGCGAAAGCCTCATCGATGCTGTAAACCTCCAGCCGGGGCACCAGGCCTTCGATGATGGCCATCACCCGCTCGCTCATCTGGCCGTAAAGCGCGTAGTTCGAGGAGAACGCAAGGATACCGTGGCGGCGCAGGACATCGCGTACCTGGAAATACGGCTGCCCCATCTTCACATGGGGTTTGGCGCAGGCCGAGCGCGCAATTACGCAGCCATCATTGTTGCTCAGTACCACGATGGGCGTGCGTGACAGGTCTGGCCGGAACACTCGCTCGCAGCTGGCATAGAAGCTGTTGCAGTCGATCAGTGCAAAGGCCGCATCACCCGTGCCGGTCATGGTCGCGCACGCTGAAAGTGACTACACCCCAGATTTGCAGCTCGTCCCCGTCGAGAATATAGCGAGGCGGAAACCTTCGGTTTTCGGACATCAATGCCACCTCCCCGGCCTGACGATGCAGCCGTTTGCACAGGGGCTCGCCATTGACTGCGGCGATCACGATCTGACCATGGGCCGGTTCGATCGCGCGGTCGACGATCAGCAGGTCACCGTCGTGAATGCCAGCGCCGATCATGCTGTCGCCTTCAATACGCACCAGGTAGATGCTAGGTGCACGCAGGCGAAACAGCTCGTCCAGGGAGATGGCCTGATCAAGGTGGTCTGTGGCCGGGGAAGGAAAACCCGCGGGCACGCGGAACGAATAGACGGGCAGGCGTAATGCGCCGCACCGCACTGGGCCGAAGGTAGTGATCATGAGAAGAAACTGCGCTACTGTGTATGCATACAGTTAAACGTTCGGCTCGCGTGGGGTCAATATGGCAGCACGCAAAAGCGATAGGTGGCTCCCATGTGTGGAAGGTTTGTACAAGATCGCAGCCTGGCGGACTACGTCGACTGGCTGGGCGTGCACGAAGCCAGCAACAGGCCCGGCAACGATGCCCTTGCGCGTTTCAATGTCGCTCCCTCAGCGCCGGTCAGCGTATTCAGCAGCAGCGATGCCGGGCTATTGATTTCGCAGATCCGGTGGGGTTGGCGGCCGCACTGGGCGACGGGGGAGCGGCCGCCGCCGATCAACGCACGGGTCGAAACCGTGGCCACGAACCGCTTTTTCCGCGAGGCCTGGCCACATAGGCTATTGGTGCCGGCCACCGGCTGGTACGAGTGGGTGCAAGATGAGCGCGATCCGAAACGCAAGCAGCCCTACTTCATCAGGCTGCAGTCCGGAGCTCCCATGTTCTTCGCCGCTATCGGAACGCCTGGCGAGGGGTTTGTAATCCTCACAGCCGATTCAGCGGGCGGCCTGGTGGATATTCATGATCGTCGGCCGGTAGTGTTGTGCCCGGAACTCGCTCGTGAATGGGCCAACCCACAGACCACTCAGGTACGCGCCGAGCTAATCGCCGCACACTTGGGCACAGGGCCAGCCGAATTCGAGTGGTATCGGGTGAGCAAGGACGTGGGGAACGTGCGCAATGATGGCCCGCAATTGTTACTGGAGTTACCTGAAGCGTGAGCGGCTACCGCTGTTGGGCTGTCGCCTGTTGCGAAGTAACCTCGGCGAGGCTTCGGCTGGCTGCTGGCGCCAACCGCGCCGGTGCCGCAACCTCGCGCTCGACAGCCTGGGCCAATGCATGAACGACGCGCTCTTCGAACTGGCTTAACGACCAAGGCTTTGCCAGCATTTGGGCCGAAGGCGGCAGGTTGCAGATCTCGGTCATGAAACCGGTGCATACCAGCACAGGAATCTGGGGTTGCCCCCGGTGGACGTCCCACGCCAAGTCGCAGCCGGTCGATCTACCGGGCGTCAGTACGTCTGTGATTACCAGCCCCCACTGGTCAGGAGACTGGGCGAACAGCTCCCGCCCTTGGTCCGCAGTAACCGCCAACGTTACCTTCACGTTGTGATCACTCAGAACCTCCAGCATGAGTTCGCTAAGCAACGACTCATCCTCAACCACCAAAACCTCGACCTGCTCACTCATTTGCAACGACCGGATGTAATGACTCAAGTCATTGACGTTTAGCGAACTGAATGGTTCAACAACTTCCCTCCCCCACCGCAGCAACATCCGCTGAACACCGCGCCGCGCCACACAGTCAATAGAGCATCACTCTAGAGAGCATGGCCATGGAAGACTTGAAATCAGCGTTGTCTACGCTGGACCCGCCCCTCAAGCACAAGATCGCCTACAGCGACCAGACCATGTTGATCGAGCTGTGGGACCCCGAGGCGAATGCTTCGGTCAGCCGTTTGATCGAACCGTGGCAGTATCAGAACCGCGACCTCCTCCACGTTATCGTGCTACATGCGATCAATGAGCTAAAAAGGAAAGGCTCGCGCGCGCAGCTGCAAGTATTGCCCTTGATCAACGGCCGCAAGATGGAGGCGTCGGACTTCACTGCCGATTGATTTCGCGCTGATTGCGTAACGAAAAAAGCCCCTTGAGGGGCACATTGCGTAAAAAATCGAGCGGCTGGCAGGCAGCCGCTCGTCATCATGCTCAGGAAGCCGAATAGTTCCAGTGGCTTAGCCGCTGAGCGAAGTAAGGCATCACCATCGCAACGGTCGAGGCCTGGTCGGAGCGTTCAAGGCTCATCTTCTCGGTTTCCGAACCGGGCCCGGTGATCCACAACGTAGCCGGCACCTTCTCCAACTTGAGGCGCTCCAGCAGGTTCTTCAGCGCCGTGCGCCCAGCGTCGGTGCCTGGCACGCCGACTTCACCGATGTAGGTGGCCATCTTGTGGTCGCTGGCGTACTTGAACATCGGGCTGAAGATGCCGTAGTCCGCGCTGGTGAAGATATCTGCCTTGATCTGCGTGTTGTCGCCTTCATAGGCACCGCTGGAACTATTGTTTACATCGCCATAGCCATGGACCTCCCAGACGATTGCATTGGCCGGGTCGACAATCTGCGCCTGCAGGTCGGCCGAGTAGGTCTCCCAGTTGCGGGCGCTGGCGAACTGAAGCCCGCAAATGAACACCGGCTTGCTGGAGCTGTTGCGCAGGTACTTGAGCACCGTATTCATGGTGTTGATGTACAGCGTTTTCATGCCTGCCTGGGTGATGTAGTCGGTAGCGCCGGTCTGCTCGTTGAAATACGGCTCATTGCCCAGCCCCCAGCCCAGGACCATCGGATCATCGCAGGACTGCACCAGCTTCTGGTGGAAGTTGGCCAAGTGAATGGCCGACCACGCTGCACCGCTGATGCTGTTGCTGTCGTTGATCAGCACCGGCTCCGTGGCCTTCCACCGGTTACCTTGGTTGCCTGCCTCGTTGGCAGGTAGCAGGCGGCCCGTCATCTTGCCGTTGGCAGTCTCGTAACGCATCAAACGCATGTAGTGATGTGGGTCGGGGATGATCTTGGCTTCGCCGTTGGAGTCGGCACGAATCCAACCCAGCAACTCCTTCCACTTGCTGACGAAGGTAGTGTCCAGGCTTGCGCCTTGCCCGGGCAGGCCTTCATTGGTGAGGTTGATCGCCCGTTGGACTTCGAAGGGAAAACGAATCAGGCGCACACCGCGTTGCTTCACCCATAGGGTGATGGTGTCGCGGGTCGGCCAAAAGTAATGAGTGCCGGCCTCGCCCGGCACGATCTGCCGTGCATTGGCATGGGAGCCTAGGTTGATTCCCAGCAGGGGGATGTTGGTCAGGCCGTTGATGCCAGTACTTGAATTAGCCATGGGTGTTACCTCGAAAATGAGTTGAAGGTTGGGTGTTGCGGTTTCCTTGTGCCCATAACGTAAAAAGCCCCGACCGAGGTCGAGGCTTTTCTTGGGCACAAAAAAACCCGGCACGGGGGCCGGGTTATTTGGCCACTCCTGGCTGGATGCAGGAGTGACACGATGGGGAAAATCTCTACCTTTTGATGGCGGTTGTCAAGCGTCGTGTGCGAGGTGGCCGAAAAACCGGCCTTTGCCACCGGCAGTGCCGCCATAGAACACCGCAGCCGGCCGCCGGAAATAGGGTAATCGACCGATCAGCGAATCATCGATCATCCCTTCCTTGCGATGCCTCTTGGCCGGTCAATTCGGTCACTATCAGCTCAAGGTGGCTAATCGTCCAAGGCTTGATCAGCAGCCTGATATTGTCTGCCGCAAGCATGTCGTCATGGTCCAGATAACCGCTGGACACGATTACCGGGCAGTCTGAACGCATGCTTTGGATGTCCCTGACCAGGTCCGAGCCGGTGCTGAGCCCCGGGGTGAAGAAGTCAGTCACCACCAAGGCCCAATGTTGAGGGTCCTTTGAAAATTCCTGCCTGCCTTCATCGGCGGTCTGAACAGCGGTGACCTGCAGGCCCAGCCCGGAAATCACGTCCGTCAGCAACTGCCGGGCGATAAATTCGTCTTCCACTATCAGGGCATTATTCACGAGACGCTCTCGACTTCTCAAAGCTGTGTCACGTCGGACCGGTGATGTGAAGGCCGGTTCCCGCTGGGTCAACGGTTAGCTTCTCAAAGGTTGAAAGCTTCCTGCGAAGGTGTCATTTGCACAGGGCGAGCAGTGGAAAGCAACCACTGATCGGTTTCACGCATCAATCCATGCGAAACAAACGTTTATCCGATTCGAAAATCTGCTTGAGAATCTCTAGTTACAAGCGCTTACAAACAATCTAAAAATCGCTGGAGATAACAATGCACGGGCAAAGCCTAGCTCCCAAGCAGAAATCCAAGGCCGGAATGGTGTTCCGGGTCACCTCTGGTAACTTTCTGGAACAGTTCGACTTCTTCCTGTTCGGCTTCTATGCCGCCCAGATCGCTGCCGCGTTCTTCCCTTCTACCAACGAATTCGCCTCGCTGATGATGACCTTCGCTGTCTTCGGCGCGGGCTTTCTGATGCGCCCGCTGGGGGCGATCATCCTGGGTGCGTACATCGACGACGTCGGCCGGCGCAAGGGGCTGATCGTTACCCTGGCGATCATGGCCAGCGGTACCCTTCTCATCGTGCTGGTGCCGGGATACTCGAGCATCGGCCTATGGGCGCCGGCACTGGTATTGCTGGGGCGGCTGCTGCAGGGCTTTTCGGCGGGCGCCGAGATGGGCGGTGTGTCGGTTTACCTGGCTGAAATGGCTACGCCGGGCCGCAAGGGCTTCTTCGCAAGCTGGCAGTCGGCAAGCCAACAGGTGGCGATCGTCGTTGCAGCGGCCCTGGGCTACGGGTTGAACAGCTGGCTGGCGCCTGCCGAACTGATGCAATGGGGTTGGAGAGTTCCCTTTGCCGTCGGTTGCCTGATCATTCCGTTCATTTTTCTTCTGCGCCGCAGCCTGCAGGAAACCGAGGAATTTTCGACGCGCAAGCAACGCCCTACCATGAAAGCGGTGTTCGCCACGCTGTACAGCAACGCTGCGATCGTGATCTTGGGCATGCTGATGGTAGCGATGACTACTACCGCCTTTTACATGATCACTGTTTATGCCCCTACTTTCGGTAAAACGGTATTGCAGCTCAGTACCGGCGATGCATTGATCGTCACGCTGCTGGTGGGTGTCTCCAACTTTTTCTGGTTGCCGATTGGCGGTGCGTTGAGCGACCGCGTAGGCCGCAAGCCACTGCTGGCCGCCATGTCGTTGCTGACGCTGATCACTGCCTATCCGGCGCTGTCGTTCCTGGCCCAGGCGCCGAGTTTCGCCCACATGCTCGAAGTGCTGCTGTGGTTCTCGTTCCTGTACGGCATCTACAACGGAGCGATGATTCCGGCGCTCACGGAAATCATGCCGGTTGAAGTGCGAGTCGCCGGCTTCTCCCTGGCCTACAGCCTTGCCACGGCGATATTCGGTGGCTTTACGCCTGCGGTCTCTACCTGGCTAATTCACGTATCGGCCGACAAGGCTGCTCCGGCGTACTGGATGATGTTCGCTGCCCTCTGCGCCTTCACCGCAACGCTTGTGCTCTACCGCCGCCTGGCGACCCGTACCCCCGTCGCTGCATAACTAAAAACAAGGAACCGCTATGAAACCCATGCTTAACTGTTTCTCTGCCCTACTACTGGCGGCCTGCGCGCTCAGCACAGCGGCCCAGGCTGAAGAGCTGACCGTCATGACTTCCGGGGGCTTCACCGCCGCCTTCAAAGCCCTCAGCCCGCAATACATCAAAGACAGCGGCAACACCTTGAATACTGTGCTGGGCCCCTCGATGGGCAAAGCCCAGGAGGCAATCCCCAATCGCCTGGCGCGCGGCGAGCATGCCGATGTGGTGATCATGGTCGGCTATGCGCTGGACGACCTGATCAAGCAGGGCAAGGTAGACCCGGCCTCGCGTGTTGAGCTGGCCGACTCGCGTATCGGCATGGCGGTCAAAGCGGGAGCCAGCAAACCCTCCATCGCGACCGAAGCGGATCTGAAGAAGACCTTGCTGGCTGCCAAGTCTGTGGCCTATTCCGACAGTGCCAGCGGTGTCTACATCGAGAACGAGCTGTACAAAAAACTCGGGATCGAGCAACAGCTGGCCCCCAAGAGCAAGATGATCGAGCGCATTCCGGTAGGCTCGGTGGTTGCCAATGGTGACTACGAAGTAGGCTTCCAGCAGGTCGCAGAACTGCTTCCGGTCAATGGCATCACCTATGTGGGCAAGATTCCGGAAAGCGTGCAGTCGGTTACCCGCTTTGCTGCCGGCATCCCGAAAAATGCCGAGCACCCGGCCGAGGCAAAACAGCTGCTGCAGTTTTTGTCTTCCCAGGAGGCTCAGGATACTGTGCGCAAAACCGGCCTGGACTCAGTGCCTCGCTGATCGCTCAGGCAACTCGCGAATCAGCCGCTCCAACTGCAGTGCCGCGGGCGTCAACGTGCGCCCCCGGCGCTTGAGGATGCCCATCTGCCTCACCACTTCCGGCTCGACCAGCGCCACGCTGGCCAGAATGGGGTGAGGCGCAATTGGCAGGGCGATCGACGGCACTGCCGCCACTCCCAAGCCCGCCTCCACCAGCCCTAGCAAGGTCGTCACATGGCGAGCCTCGCAGATGCTGGGCTTTTCGACCTTCAGGCCCTGCAACGCCTTGTCTATCACCAGGCGATTACCGGAAGACCTGCCCAATGTGATGTAGTCATGCTGGTAGGCCTCGGCCCAGGTTACGGCTTCGCGGCCCGCCAAGGGGTGATCGCGGCGGCAGGCGATGACGTAGTGCTCCTCCATCAATTGGCTGAATTCGACTTCAGGGTCGAGGTTACCGCTGAAGCTAACGCCAAAATCGGCTTCTCCAGAGGTGACCGCCGCGCTGACTTCATTGGCTGATGCATCAATCAACCTGACCTTGATGCGAGGGTATTGAGCATGGAAGCTGCGTACCGCATGCGGCAGGAAGTAATAAGCTGCAGAGGGCACGCAGGCCACGGTCAGCGTGCCGGTGCGAAGTGCGCCCGCCTCCCCCACGCTGAGCAAGGCAAGGTCCAGATCGTCGAGCAGGCGTTCGACCTGAGGTAGAAAAGCACGGCCTACGTTGGTCAGGGAGACCTTACGTGTCGTTCTGTCGAACAGCTTCACGCCCAACGCGGTTTCCAGCTTTTCGATGCGCCGGCTCAAGGCCGATTGAGTGATGCGAATCGCATCGGCAGCGCTGCGAAAACTGCCTTGCTCGACCACACTTCGAAAAGCGAGAAGGTCATTCAAATCAAAGCCGATGGCCACCTGATTACCCACTGTATTGATCGAATATCGCCCCAGTAGCCTTGGCACTGGGGCATTGCACTAGGTTCACGGCTACCTGACGGCGGCAAAGGCTGCCGGGACACATGCCTGGCGCTGGCAACCCTTCTGGGCCTCGCGCCATGCACTTCCCTTAGCTAAGCTTCTGCGGCAAGTGGCCTGTTGCCCTTACCCCCACCTGACCTGAGGCCTAGCATGACTCATGCCTGAAAACACTGCTGGCGACATCCGTTTTACCTGCGTGGGGTGCGGGTCATGCTGCCGTGGCCGCTTCGTTCCCCTGACGGTGGCCGAGGCCCGCCTCTGGTTAGAGCGCGGGCACCCGGTGGCGTTATTGCTCGAAGCATTCGACGAGTCGGCGTGGCCTGCCGGCGCTGCCGAGTTCGATTACCACCTGCAGCGATCAGCGCCCGTTGAGTGCGCAAGCGCTCCATTGAACGTTATCGCCATCCTGGCGGCCAATGTAATCCCGCAATGCCCTAACCTGGGCGTCGACAACCGTTGCGGGATTTACCACGAGCGGCCGCTGGTGTGCAGGATCTACCCAGCGGAGATCAACCCGTTCATTTCCATGACGCCCCAGGCCAAGGACTGCCCACCGGAAAGCTGGGGCCAGGGTGACCTGCTTGGCTCGGATCGAGAGCTGACCCAGTTGATCCTGCAATCCCGCCAGGCTGACCGAGACGATGCGCGGCTTAAGGTCCAATGGTGCGAGGCGCTGGGTATCACGGTAGCGGCATGGAAGGGAAACGGGTTTGCCATTTACAGGCCCGCGGTAGCCGATATGCTCGCTGCGTTCGAAGGGCTCGGCACCGGCACTGCAGCTCGGCGCCCTTGGCGCATCTGCGTACGCAACGCTGAGCTGGAACAAGCGCTTGCCGCTCGCGCGCTTGCGACAGAGCCAGGCGAGGCCGGAAATTACATTTTCCATGAGTTGTAAGGGGGCGTTGTGTAGCCGAACGGATCAGTACGGAACACAACGCCCCATTGCTGTGCGGTAGAGAGCGCATCACGGCTCGCTGGCGGGGCTCTCCGGGGGCGCATGCAGCCAAGTGCTGCCTTGGTTACCGAGGGTAGGTAGCCCAATGTCTCGGACGCGCCCTTTGATCGACCGCTCGGTATCGGCCAGGCTTCAATTGCCCGGGTAAACATAGCCTGGATCGCGCAGTGCCTGCTCAAGCACTCGATTGACACCCTGCATCAGCGGCGCATTGCACAAGGCCAGCCGCAAGCGCAGCGAAAAGTAGCCGTTGAGTTTGGACAGATGAATTTCGCATCGATACGCGTTGCCTGATGCCCCCTGCGCTTCGAAGGCATCGCGCTTGAGGCTGAATGACGGGCCGAGCCAACTTCAACCTACATATGCAGACACGGACATTCCTTTACGGATTGTCAGCTCCGCCACCGTGTCGAAGAATTGCTGAAAGGTGGCTGCAACTTGGTACAGGTGCTGGCATGGCTCGCCCCCAGCAATGTCATAACCCCGTTTCGCATCCTCTGCATGCAGGCATGAGCGGTCCCAGTAATAAACACCGGATTGCTGGCCTTCGGTGATCAAGACATAGTAGTTACCGCCCGGATCGGCCCCGATAATGGCCGCGGCCGCTACGAAATCCAGCTCATCGAGAAGCTCCTGATTCATGGCCAGCATATCGAAATATTCGTTACTGCCCCCATGACCAAACAGGGCATCAAATGATATGAAGCCATTGTCGACCTTGTCGAAACGCATGTTGCAGTAATCCGGGGACTTAACCCTGAATCCGTTATACGTTCGGAGAAAGTCGGAGTAGTCACGAGGGAACGTAACCGAAAATTTTTTGGCGAGCAGAGCGATGTCCGCTTGCCCAATGCCGCTACCGGTGACGACGGCCATCCTTGCTCCCAGCATGTGTGCAAAAGATCTCTGCGCAGATCGTAGCAGCAGCTTCCGCCGCTTGAGAACCCACGGTCACCCAGGGATCGTTGGGTAACGTGAAGCTCAATGAGCGCTGCCCGGCCCGTATAACTGCAGGCACAGCTATGCGACAATGCACGCAATGTCCGGTCCAAACCCCGCATTCATTTCCCAACACCTTGGGCACAGCATTCAGATGCTTCTGCCCACGTATGCCCGTTGGATCAACTCAAGCTCGGACTGGGGCGAGATGGAAAAACTGCAGATCGGTATCAAATCGGTATCAGCAGACTCTCCCCCAGCGTAACTCACTAATAGGTAAGGCCCTTGATCTCCACCGCCAACATCACCATGCAGTTCGGCCCCAAGCCGCTGTTCGAGAACGTCTCGGTCAAATTCAACAACGGCAACCGCTACGGCCTGATCGGCGCCAACGGCTGCGGCAAGTCGACTTTCATGAAGATCATGGGCGGGGACTTGGTGCCCTCCGGCGGGCAGGTGATGCTCGAGCCCAACGTGCGCCTGGGTAAACTGCGCCAGGACCAGTTCGCCTACGAAGACTTCAGCGTGATCGACACCGTGATCATGGGCCACGAAGAGCTGTGGAAGGTCAAGGCTGAACGCGACCGCATCTACAGCCTGCCAGAAATGAGCGAAGAAGACGGCATGAAGGTCGCCGAGTTGGAGTCGGAGTTCGCCGAGATGGACGGCTACACCGCCGAATCCCGCGCTGGCGAGCTGCTGCTGGGCCTGGGTATCCCGCTGGAACAGCACTTCGGCCCGATGAGCGAAGTCGCACCAGGCTGGAAGCTGCGGGTGCTGCTGGCCCAGGCACTGTTCTCCGACCCGGAAGTGCTGCTGCTCGACGAACCTACCAACCACCTGGACATCAACACCATCCGCTGGCTGGAAGGCGTGCTCACCACCCGGTCCAGCACCATGGTGATCATTTCCCACGACCGCCACTTCCTCAACAGCGTCTGCACCCACATGGCTGACCTGGACTACGGCGAGCTGCGCCTGTTCCCCGGTAACTACGACGAGTACATGACCGTCGCCACTCAGGCGCGTGAGCGCCTGCTGTCCGACAACGCCAAGAAGAAGGCGCAGATTGCCGAGCTGCAACAGTTCGTCAGCCGCTTTTCGGCCAACGCCTCCAAAGCCAAGCAGGCAACCTCGCGTGCTCGCCAGATCGACAAGATCCAGCTCGACGAAGTCAAGCCGTCCAGCCGCGTGAGCCCTTATATCCGGTTCGATCAGACCAAAAAGCTGCACCGCCAGGCACTCACGCTCGAAAAAGTCGCTAAGGGCTTTGACGGCAAACCCCTGTTCAGCGGCCTGAACCTGCAAGTCGAAGCCGGGGAGCGGGTGGCGATCATCGGCCCTAACGGGATCGGCAAGACGACGCTGCTACGCACCTTGATGAATGAACTGGCCCCCGACCAAGGCTCGGTGAAATGGGCCGAAGCGGCAGAGCTTGGCTACTACGCCCAAGACCACGCGCACGACTTCGAGGCCAATGACACGCTGTTCGAATGGATGGGGCAATGGACCCAGGGCGAGCAGAACATCCGCGCGGCATTGGGGCGCATGCTGTTCTCGGCCGACGATATCCAGAAGTCGGTGAAGGTGCTGTCAGGTGGCGAGCAGGGCCGTATGCTGTTCGGCAAACTGGCCTGCCAGAAACCTAACGTGCTGGTGATGGACGAACCTACCAACCACTTGGACATGGAGTCGATCGAGGCGCTCAACCTTGCGCTCGAGCACTACCCAGGCACCCTGCTGTTCGTCAGCCACGACCGTGAGTTCGTCTCCTCGCTGGCCACGCGCATCATCGAACTTTCGGAGACCGGCGTGACCGACTTCAGCGGCAGCTATGATGATTACCTGCGCAGCCAGGGCGTGATCGTCTGATTCACGCGGCGCGCCCCGAAAAGGAGCCTTGGGATGTCGCTTGCCACGTTACTGCTGTTCATACCAGCGTGCTTTGCGCTGAATCTTGCGCCGGGGCCTAACAACTTGCTCGCGCTGAACAACGCGACCCAGCATGGGTGGCGCGTCGCCTGCCTGGCCGGGCTTGGCCGGTTGGCAGCATTCAGCGTGATGATCGCACTGGCAGCGTTGGGGCTGGCCACGATATTGGTGGCGTCTCAATGGGCTTTTGCCGTCATCAAGACGGTGGGTGCGTTCTACCTGCTGTGGCTCGCGGTGCAACTGTGGCGAGCGCCGGTGCCAGAGCAGGCTCGTTTTGGCGCACCCATTGCGGCAAACGTCCCCGGCCTGATGCGCACCGAGTTGCTGGTGGCGGCGGGCAACCCCAAGGCCATTTTGATTTTCACCGCCTTCCTTCCGCAGTTTCTGGAGCTCAACCAACCGCCCCTGCCCCAATTTGCCGTGCTGGGCATGTTGTTCCTGGTGCTGGAGTGGGTTGCCATCGGGATTTATGCATGGCTTGGCTTGCACGCCAGGCGCTGGCTGGCAACCCGTAGCGCACGCCGGTTGTTCAACCGCGCCAGTGGCACATTGCTGGGCGCTGCGGGCACTGGCCTGTTGCTTTCTCGCCACTGAAACTGTCGTTTCGTGTCTCCCTGACCAACGGCAAAAACCAAAAACCCTTTGCTCTGTCAAAGCGTTGGCTGTGAAACCACAGCGAGGCGCAAAAGCGCCCATTTCTTGACGCACGCCGCGCGGCGCGCGGGCTCAGCCCGGGCAAGCCGCCCCGGCCCGAATGGATGACGGAGCAAGCGATGATCTTCAATGTGAAAGACTACGGGGCAGTGGGCGACGGCGTAACCGACGATACCGCAGCAATTCAGGCGGCCGTCGACGCCGCCTCGGCTGCCGGTGGCGGCCAGGTGTTCGTGCCCACAGGCACCTACATCGTTTCCGGGCATGACGAACCGTCCGACGGCTGCATCATGCTCAAGAGTAATGTGTACATGTCCGGCGCCGGTATGGGTGAAACCACACTGAAGTTGGCCGACGGTACCAACATGGCTATCACTGGCATCGTGCGCTCGGCATATGCCGAGGAAACTCACGACTTCGGCCTTTCGAACATCACCATCGATGGCAACCGCGAAAATACCAGCGGCAAGATCGACGGCTGGTTCAACGGCTATGCCCCGGGCCAGGAAGGTAAGGACTCCAACGTCACCCTCGACGGTGTCGAGATCAAGAACTGCGAAGGCTATGGCTTCGACCCGCATGAACAGACCGAGAACATGGTCATCCAGAACTGCGTGTCGCATGGCAACGGGCTGGACGGGTTCGTTGCAGACTACCTGTACGACAGCACCTTCAAGAACAACGTTGCTTACGACAATGACCGCCATGGTTTCAACATTGTCACCAGCACCCATGATTTCACCCTCGAAGACAACATTGCCTACGGCAACGGTGGCGGCGGCATCGTGGTGCAGCGCGGCAGCGAGGACATCCCCTCCCCCTACAACATCACCATTACCGGAGGCGAGGTTTACGACAACGCCGCCGAAGGCGTATTGGTGAAGATGTCCAACCACGTCACCGTCGACAGCGTGAACGTGCATGACAACGGCACGGCAGGCGTGCGCCTGTACGGCAGCAGCAACGTGACCGTGGAAAACAATACGATCACTGACAATGCGCAGACCAACCCGGTGCCTGAGGTCATCGTGCAGTCTTATGACGACACCAAAGGTGTTTCGGGCAATTACTACGCAGGCTCCGACAACATCATCAAGGACAACACCATCACCGGTAGCGATCAGTCCACCTACGGTGTGGCCGAGCGCAATGAGGATGGGACCGACCGTAACGCGATCGTTGGCAACACCATCAGCCACACCAGCAAGGGCAGCACCCTGGTGTACGGCGACGGCAGCTACGTGAGCGCCACCGTGCCGCTGAACGTGATCACCGGCACTGACGGCAATGACAACTTGGTCGGCACAGCCGACGCAGACCTGATCGTTGGTGGCGCGGGCAATGATGTGCTCAACGGCGTCAGCGGTAACGACATCCTGGTCGGTGGCGCAGGTGCCGACACGCTCACCGGTGGCAAAGGCGCCGATGTGTTCCGCTTCGAAGCGATCACCGACAGCTACCGCACCGCGACCTCGAGCTTCTCCGACACCATCACCGACTTCAACCCTAGCTCCGACCAGATTGACCTGGCGGGGTTGGGCTTCACCGGCCTGGGCAACGGCAAGAACGGTACCTTGCAGATCAGCTACAGCGCGGCCACCGACAAGACCTTCGTCAAAAGCCTGGATGCCGACGCAAACGGCAACCGCTTCGAAATCGGCCTGAAGGGCAACCTGGTCAGCACATTGACGGCAAGTAATTTCGTTTTCGAGCACGTTATCACTGGCACCAGCGGCAATGACAGCCTAGTAGGCAGCGACGGTGCCGAGACGTTCTACGGGTTGGCGGGCAACGATACCATCGTCGCCGGCGGCGGCGACGACATCATCGTGGGTGGCGCAGGTGCGGATGTACTTACCGGAGGTGCGGGCCGCGATACCTTCATCTACACCTCGCTGCAGGACAGCTACCGCAACTATGGCACTACGCCAGTCGACCAAGGCGACGACATCACTGATTTCAACGTCAGCTCCGACAAGATCGACCTGTCGGCCTTGGGTATCACCGGCCTGGGCGACGGCCATGGGGGCACCGTGCAATTGGTGCTCAACAGTGCAGGCACGAAAACCTACATCAAAAGCCGCGATGAAGACGCCAACGGCAACCGCTTCGAGCTCGCCCTGGACGGCAACCACATGAACGACCTGACTGCGGGCAACTTCGTGTTCGCCAGCCCGTCAGGCAAGGTCATCGCTGGCACCAGCGGCAATGACGTGCTGATCGGCACCAGCGGCAACGACACGCTTGTCGGCGGCCAGGGCGCAGATAAGCTCACCGGAGGCGCCGGTGCCGACACCTTCCGCTTTGATGCGCTGACCGACAGCTACCGGGACGCCAGCATGAGCAAAAGCGATCTTATCCTGGACTTCGATGCAGGCCAGGACAAGATCGATGTGTCGAAATTGGGCTTTACCGGGTTGGGCGACGGCAAGAACGGGACCTTGCAAGTGGTGTACAACGCCAGCAGCGACCGCACCTACCTCAAAGACCTGGACGCCGATGCCAATGGCAACCGTTTCGAGCTTGCATTGGCAGGCAACCATAGCCAGGACCTGACGGCCAGCCAGTTCGTATTTGCGAACACGGCACCCGCCGAAACGACGCCAACGGCCCAGGCGGCTGGCACCGCCCCCGTGGCCATCGCCGCCGAGGTGACCACCGTGGGTGTGGACGATTCGCACCACACCATCACTGCCTGAACGCGCTAGCTGGCGGCAACCCGCCGGCTAGCTGCATTGCCTTGGCTGCGCTGCTTGCGCAGCCGGGCAATCAGGTCGTTGATGTCACGGCTACTGTGCAACCTATCAGTAACGACGTCCTTTCCCAGCAGCTCCAGGCGACCGGTGTCCGGGCTTTCCACCCATACGCTCAGGGATCCGTTAGCCGCCTCCTCACAGCGGCATTGCAGTGGCAGGAAAGCTTTTTCGATGATGCTGCGAAGTTCCAGGGGTGACAGTCCCAGAGTGCTCATGGCGACCTCCTACGGCGTGCATTAATACCTGTTTGAACCCAACGCGCATGTGGCTTAGCCAGGTGCCAAAATACCCTGCCATTCGTTGTTGTCTAAGTTGGTATAACCCCAGAAGGCGCCGCCGGCAAATGCGCCAGATCAATGAATTTGTTATTTCTGTAGCTCGTTGAATTTTATGAACTATTTTTGATGAGAAAATATTACTGAACAAACGATCAATTAACATAAGTTATACAGGTACCGTTCGTCGTACAGCCCTCTGAAAATTAAAACCTCTGCCCGCCTCTGCCCTTCCAATTTACTGAATCGATTTAACAACTCAGGAGGGCCTATGAGCCAGGTACGTAATCAATACGCCATGCAGAACCCGCTCACCCAATACCCGACGCCCCCTTTCGAAGATCAACCACAAGATGCACCAGGCCTCGGGGCGAACATGAAACCGACGCCGGATCATGGCGAGGAGAGCTACCAAGGTTTCGGGCGCCTTAAGGGTCGTAAGGCATTGATCACCGGCGCTGATTCCGGTATCGGCCGCGCTGTTGCAATCGCTTTCGCCCGCGAAGGGGCCGATATCGTTCTCAATTACCTCCCTGAGGAAGAGCCCGACGCCGCGCAGGTGAAAGCGCTCATCGAAGCCGAAGGGCGCCTTGCGATTTCGCTGCCAGGGGACCTGCGTGATGAAGCCTTCTGCAAGCAGCTTGTACAGCAGGGCCATGAGGCCCTGGGTGGCCTGGACATCCTGGTAAACGTCGCGGGCAAACAGACTGCCCAGCGCGACATCAGCGAGGTCACTACCGAGCAGTTCGATGCGACCCTCAAAACCAACCTTTATGGCCTGTTCTGGCTGTGCAAGGCTGCCGTACCGCTGATGCCGGCCGGTGCCACCATCATCAATACCGCGTCGATCCAATCGTACCAACCTTCGGCAACCTTGCTGGACTACGCGACCACCAAGGCGGGCATCGTCGCCTTCACCAAGGCTTTGGCCGGCCAGGTGATCGAACGCGGCATCCGTGTCAACGCCGTAGCGCCTGGCCCAGTGTGGACAGTGCTACAGCCCAGCGGTGGCCAGCCACGAGAAAAAATCCCGCATTTCGGTGAGCAAGTCCCGATGAAACGCCCGGGGCAACCGGCCGAATGTGCCCCGCTTTACGTGCTGCTGGCCTCTCAGGAATCCAGCTACATCACCGGCGAAGTATTCGGCGTGACAGGGGGCGACCCGCTGCCGTAAATGTCTTCGCCCCGGTGCCGCGAGGCGCCGGGGCCGCTCTACAGGCCAGCGTCACCCACCGAAGCGATGGTTTTAGGAAATACTTGCAACCCGCCCACTAGTAGCAACATGATATTGCAAGCCCGTCCGCTTCGGAGTGATACCCAATGCCTGCCGTCGCCCTGCTTGATGACCCGGCAGCTCTCGATAGGCTGCTCAAGGCCACCGGCGCTATCGCTTGGCGCCTGGATTGGCAGACTCTGACATTCACTTACATGGGTTCGCAGATCGAAACCCTCCTGGGCTGGCCGCTGGCTAGCTGGGTTGGCATCAATGACTGGGTCGAACGCATGCACCCTGCCGATCGCGACCAGGTCGTGAATTTCTGTATCAGCCAATCCCGTGCCGGCATCGACCACGAAGCTGAGTATCGCGCACTCACCGTGCACGGCCACTGTGTGTGGCTGCGAGATGTGGTACACGTGGTCAAGGGTGCCAATAGCGAGGTCGACTCGCTGGTCGGCTTCATGTTCGACATCAGTGACCGTAAGAAAAACGAAGAGGAACTGACACGGTTGCACAGGCAGCTGGAGGAGTTTTCCTACCAGGATGGCCTTACCGGTATTGCCAACCGGCGAATGTTCGATAGCGTTCTGGAGCGGGAATGGTCCAATGCCCAGCGCAGTGGCCAACCGCTGGCGTTGCTGCTGATCGATATCGACCACTTCAATTCGTACAACGAACATTACGGCCACCTCCAAGGCGACGAATGCCTGCGTCAACTGGCGCGCACGCTGAGCGGGGCAGCCAATCGCCCACGGGACTTCTTCGCAAGGCTCGGTGGGGAAGAATTTGCCTGGATCCTGCCTGAAACTCATCTGGAGGCAGCGCGCGCCATCGGTGAACGCTGCCTGCAACTGATGCGCCAGCACCCCATCCCTCATGCCGCCTCACCGCAGGGCCAGCCACTGAGCCTGAGCTTGGGCGCAGGCGTGACAGTGCCGGCCCGGCGTGATTTTGCGGCGGGGTTCGTTGACCAGGTCGACGCGTTGTTATTTCAGGCCAAGCGCGCCGGGCGACGGCGCGGCGAATACAAAGACTTTCGCGCTTAAAGCCCGCGCGGGCACAATGGGGGCAACGTCCCCTCAGGAGCCTGCCATGCACATCGTCAATGCCCGCCTGCGCACGGCGCCCGGGCTGCACAGCATTTTCTGCCAGAATGGCCGAATCCATCGCATCATTGCACAAAGCGAACCGCTGGCAGCCCAGCCTGGCACTCTGGATGCCAGCAGCAATCTCGTCATCCCGCCGTTGGTGGAGCCCCATATTCACCTGGACGCCGTGGCCACTGCGGGGCAGCCAGAATGGAATCGCAGCGGCACGTTGTTCGAAGGCATCGAACGCTGGGGCCAGCGCAAGGCGACCATCACACACCAAGACACCAAGGCCCGTGCCCACGCGGGCATCCGCATGCTTGCCGAGCACGGCATACAGCAGGTGCGCACCCATGTGGACGTTACCGACCCCACCCTTGCCGCGCTCAAGGCCCTGCTGGAGGTGCGTGATGAGGCCCGCTCGCTGATCGACCTGCAGATCGTAGCGTTTCCGCAGGAAGGCATCGAGTCATTCGAAGGCGGCCGTGCATTGATGGAGCGAGCACTGGACATGGGCGCCGATGTGGTGGGCGGCATCCCGCATTTCGAAAACACTCGTGAGCAAGGCGTGAGCTCGGTCCACTTCCTGATGGACCAAGCCGAGCGCCGCGGGCTAAAGGTAGATGTGCACTGCGATGAAACCGATGACCCCCACTCGCGCTTTCTGGAAGTACTGGCCGAACAGGCGCGTGTACGCGGCATGGGCGCCATGGTCACTGCCAGCCACACCACCGCCATGGGCTCTTACGATAACGCCTACTGTTCCAAACTGATGCGCCTGCTCAAAGCCGCAAACCTGAGCTTCGTCTCCTGCCCTACCGAAAGCATTCATTTGCAAGGCCGCTTCGATACCTTCCCCAAGCGTCGCGGCGTAACCCGCGTGGCCGAGCTCGACCGTGCAGGGCTCAACGTGTGCTTTGGTCAGGACTCACTGCAAGACCCCTGGTACCCGCTGGGCAATGGCAACATCCTGCGCATCCTCGACGCGGGCCTGCATATCTGCCACATGATGGGCTACGACGACTTGCGCCGGTGCCTGGACCTAGTAACCGACCACAGTGCGCGAGCCCTGGGCCTCGGGGAGGGCTACGGCCTCGTCGAGGGGCGGCCGGCAAGCTTCGTGATTCTCGAGGCTGCAAGCGACTACGAAGCAGTGCGCACCCAGGCCAAGGCGTTGTGGTCGGTGCGCAACGGCGAGGTGATCATGCAGCGCGCGCCGCAGCAGGTGCAGTTACTGCCGGGCCGGTAGCGCGGCGAGCGGGTGCGCTGGCTGGCCGGGCAAGGCGCAGCGCCCCTGCCTTTCCAGCGCTCGATGGCGTCAGGAATACGTTAGTGCACCGAACTTGCCAAGCGATTGGAACTCTAGCTGATAGCGCCGCTGCGCTCAGAAACCGTCGCGACGCCCGGAGGCCCTCCCCAAGCCAGTGCCCGCGAACATCAGCAGGCGCGCTGTGCCGGGTGCGCCAACAAACCCACTTCACCTGCGCCACGCATTTCCACCGCTGGAGCCCGCCCGTGCCACGCTTGTGCCTGCTGTTGTTGCTCACCCTGCTGAGCTTGAACCTCAACGCCGCTACTACGGCTGCAACCCCTGCCCAGCCACCCGAGCCGCTGGTCCAAGGTGGCCTGCTTGGCACCCTGGGCTCGAGCCTGGACAGCCTGCAGGATTCACTGAACCTCAACGATAGCCTCGTCGATACCTGGCGACTGCGCACCGACCGCGCGGCCGACGAGGCTGGCAAGCTGCTGGACCAGCATGATGCTGACGATAGCCTGTGGCTGACCCGCGACGTTCTGATAATCAGCGCCTGCTGGATCGGTAGTTTTGCAGTGTTGCACTTGCTAGCACGCACCTTCTGGGCGCGCGCTGGGCGCGTGGGGCCGTTCCGCCACCGCCCACGCCTGCACGAGGTGTTTGGCTATCTGCTGCGCTTCACCACACCGGCGCTGCTGGCGCTGCCGATCACTTTGAGTGTGGCCCAGCACCTAGCGCTTTCACCCGCGCGGGCGCTGGCCCTTTCGTTGGCCTACGCCACCGGCAGCGGGGCCTTCTCCACCTCCATCGTGATGTGCGTGATCACCCTGTTCGATGCCGGGCACAAGCGCGCTGCCGTGCGCGTGCTGCGCCAGCATACCCCTCGACCGTTGTTCCTGATCGGCTTCTTCGCTGCCTTGGGTGATGCACTGACCAGCCCGCAGATCGCCCGCCAGCTCGGCAGCAATCTCACCAGCAGCTTGGCGGTATTCTGTGGGCTGGCAGCGACTGTGCTCTTCGCAGCACTGGTGCTGCGCATGCGCAGGCCGGTGGCGCACCTGATCCGCAACCGCAGCTACCACGTGCGCCATCAGCACCGTGCCGTGCAGGAAACACTGCGTATTTTTTCGGCGCTGTGGTACCTGCCCATCTTGTTGATGATTCTGGTATCGATGGTGCACCTGATCGGTGCGGGCGAGGAAAGCCAACAAGCCCTCCAGCGCGCACTGATGACCACTGTGCTGCTGGTGGGTGCGGTGTTCCTGAGCACCCTGGCCCATCATCTGCTGCGCCCGCACGTCAGCGGCGACCCGGAGCGCTCGCGGCCCTACCTCGAGCTGGTGCGCAGCCTTGGCCATGCGCTGGCACGGGTCGCTATTGCCGTCGCTTTCATTGAGTTGTTGGCTCGCATCTGGGGCTTTTCTGTCCTGGCCTTCGCTGCCAGCAACTCGGTGGGCAGGGCAATCAGCGACTCGCTCAGCGCTATCGGCCTGATCCTGCTAGTGACCTGGCTGCTGTGGGTGGTGATCGACACTGCCATCCAGGAGGCCCTGAAGCCTGCCGTGGGCAAGCGTGCCAGCCGTCAGCCCAGCACGCGGGTCAAGACCATCCTGCCGATGCTTCGCAATGCCGCCAAGATCGTGCTGGTGGTGATCTGCGTGATCACCACCATGGCCAACCTGGGCATCAACGTCGCGCCCCTGCTGGCCGGCGCAGGCGTAGTAGGCCTGGCCATCGGTTTCGGCTCTCAGCAACTGGTGCAGGACGTGATCACCGGGCTGTTCATCCTGATCGAAGACACCATTGCGATCGGTGACTGGGTGGTGCTGGACTCCGGCCACGCCGGCACCGTCGAAAGCCTTACAGTACGCACCTTGCGCCTGCGTGACGGCAAAGGCTTCGTGCACTCTGTGCCGTTCGGGCAGATCAAGGCCGTCACCAACCAGTCCCGGCAGTTCGCCTACGCCTTCTTTTCGGTGCAAGTGACCTACGACAGCGACATCGACACCGCCTTGCGGCTGATTCGCGAGACGGCCGACGATATCGAACAGGACATTCTGCTGCGCAGCAGCCTGCAAGGGCCTTTCCAGGTGTTCGGGGTCGATAAGATGGACCTGAACGGCATCACCCTTACCGCCCAGTTTCGCACCACCTCAGGCGGCCAGTACGGCATAGGGCGAGCCTTCAACGAACGGCTAAAGAAAAAAGTCGACGAAGTGGACAACGTCAACTTTGCCCAATACCTGATGGCCCCGCGCCCGCAATGAGGCAGTGCGATCAGCGCACGGGCCGGTGCCTTGCGAGGTTTCACGCAGCAACAGGCTGGAGTATGCTGCCGTGCATTTATTTCTTGGGGCCCTGCCCATGCGCAACCGCCGCACCTTGACCCTGTTGCTGATCGCCGCCGCCGCCTGCGCGGCCGATATGCTTCTGGCCCGCGCACTGCAGGCGAGCGTAGCCATGTGCATGGGTAGTGTGCCGTCGTGCGGGATGCTGGCTTTGGAACAGGGCGCACTGGAGCTGCTGCAATTGCCGGGTTCGCACCTTTCGAGCTGGTTTCATCACGGCGCCCCCGCCCGCCTCGGCGCTACCGCCTGGTGGTGGCTCGATGGCCTGGCGTGGGGCCTGTTGGCCGCGCTGGTGGCCAGCCTCTTATACCGTCGCACCTCTCCTTCTGCCTGAACACCTAGGACAAAACACACATGGCTAAACGCCTGCTCATTTTGAACGGCCCCAACCTGAACATGCTCGGCCTACGGGAGCCGGGCACCTACGGTAGCGAAACCCTCGCCGACGTCGAAGCCATGTGCCAGGCCGCCGCCAAGGCACACGGCCTGGACGCCGAGTGCCGGCAGACCAACCATGAAGGCCAGATGATCGACTGGATTCACGCCGCGCGTGGCACCGTCGACGGTATCGTCATCAATCCGGGCGCCTGGACCCACACCTCCATCGCGATCCACGATGCCTTCGCCGCAGCTGAAGTACCGGTGCTGGAAGTTCATATCTCCAACGTGCACAAGCGCGAGAGCTTTCGCCACCATTCCTATGTGTCGCTGATCGCAGTGGGCGTGATCGCCGGGTTCGGCACACACGGCTATAAGCTGGCGATCGATCATTTCGCCAAACTGCTCAAATAGCTCCGCTCAAAAAAGAAGGCGGCAGCCCTTGAGGGGCCGCCGCCTTTTTCATGCCTGGGCCCAGAACGGGCCAGGCGATGGGTACGCTTAAACCAGCGCGCTGCGGCGCTTGAGCTCGGTATTGAGAATGAAGTCATTCTCAGAGTAGTCCACCGGGCAATCGATTACGTGGACGCCGGGGGTCTTCAGGCAATCCTGCAGCAGCGGCAGGAAGCCTTCGGCGCTTTCAACGCGGTGGCCGTGGGCGCCGTAGCTCTGTGCGTACATCACGAAGTCCGGGTTGCCGTAGTCCAGGCCGAAGTCGGTAAAGCCCATGTTCGACTGCTTCCAGCGGATCATGCCGTAGCCGTCGTCACGCAGGATCACCACCACCAGGTTCATCTTCAGGCGAACGGCGGTTTCCAGCTCCTGGCTGTTCATCATGAAGCCACCGTCGCCGCACACCGCGATGACCGGGCGGTCTGGGTACACCAGATGCGAAGCCATTGCCGAAGGAAGGCCCGCGCCCATGGTCGCCAGGGCGTTGTCGAGCAGAACGGTGTTGGGTTTGTGAGCCTTGTAGTTGCGCGCGAACCAGATCTTGTAGATACCGTTGTCCAGCGCCACGATGCCTTCGGACGGCAGGGCGCGGCGGATGTCGGCAACCATGCGTTGCGGGTAGATCGGGAAGCGATTGTCGTCGGCGCCTTCGATGATCTGAGCTTCGTTGGCCTCACGCACCTGCAACAGCCGGGTGAAATCCCAGTGGGCGGTGTCGCCCAGCGCTTCGCTGATCTGCCAGACGGAGTTGGCGATGTCGCCGATCACTTCGATCTGCGGGAAGTACACCGCATCGACCTCAGCCGAACGGAAGCTCACGTGGATCACTTCGGTGCCGCCACGGACCATGAAGAACGGCGGCTTCTCGATCACGTCGTGGCCGATGTTGATGATCAGGTCGGCCGCTTCCACCGCGCGGTGCACGAAGTCACCGGCAGAGAGCGCCGCGTTGCCGAGGAAGCGCTCATGGCGCTCGTCGACCACGCCTTTACCCATCTGGGTGGTGACGAACGGGATGCCGGTCTTGTCGATCAGCTGCTTGAGGACCTTGGCCGTCATCTTGCGGTTGGCGCCGGCGCCGATCACCAAGATCGGGCTGCGGGCCTTTTTCAGTTTTTCGACGGTCGCTTCGATGGCCTTGTGCTCGGCCAGTGGGCGGCGGTGCAGGCTGGGCGGGATCGGCATCGCGTCGGTCTGGTCGGCGGCGATGTCTTCCGGGAGTTCAAGGTGCACAGCGCCGGGTTTTTCTTCTTCGGCCAGGCGGAACGCTTCACGCATGCGTGCCGGGATGTTGTCGGCCGAGGCGAGCTGATGGGTGTATTTGGTGATGGGGTCCATCATCCCGCACACGTCGATGATCTGGAAGCGGCCCTGCTTGGACTTCTTGATTGGCTTCTGGCCAGTGATCATCATCATCGGCATGCCGCCCAGGTAGGCGTAAGCGCCGGCGGTAACCAGGTTGGTGGCGCCAGGGCCCAGGGTCGACAGGCTCACGCCGGTCTTGCCGGTGAGGCGGCCGTAAGTCGCGGCCATGAAGCCCGCGGATTGCTCGTGACGGGTCAGTACCAGCTTGATCTGCGATTTGCGCAGCGATTCCAGCAGATCGAGGTTTTCCTCACCTGGGATGCCGAATACGTACTCGACGCCTTCGTTTTCCAGACACTGCACCACTACATCGGCGGCCTTGGCCATCTTCCTCGTTACCTCGAAGTCACATAGGGTTCACCGCCCTCTCGTGAGAGCGGTGTGGGCCGCCCCGCACAGGCGAAGCGGCGGCGAACGGCAGCGGCGTGAAACGCCCGCGCTACAGGCATTGGGCAATGCCTGTAGCGCGGGCGATTTACGGCTACAGAAGTCTCGACGCCGCTGGTGGGAAGAAAGTCACGGCCGTGCTGCAAACACTTACTGCCCATCGAGCAAAAAGTTGCCCACCTGTGGTTCACCCTCGAGGGTAGGCACCTGAGCCTCGTCTTTGAGGTTCACGCCGCTGAGCTGCCGTTGCCACGCCTGGCGCATCAGGTAGATAAGGGTATGGCTGGCCATGGCGTAGCTCATGCCCTCCAGGCGTACGTTGGATATGCAGTTGCGCGCCGCGTCGGTCAGGCCCACACGGGGCGCGTAGGTGAAGTACAGCCCCAGGCTGTCGGGTGAGCTCAGGCCGGGGCGCTCGCCGATCAGCACCACTACCATGCGCGCCTTGAGCCGCTGGCCGACGTCATCGCCCAGCGCTACCCGGCTCTGCCTGACCAGGCTCACTGGTGCCAGGCGCCAGCCTTCGGCCCGGGCCAGCTCGCTGATGCGCTCGACCATCACCTGGCCATGGCGCTCGATGGCAAGCGATGACAGCCCATCGGCTACCACCAGCGCGAGGTCATAACCCTGCGAGTGTTCAGCGACCCATTGATCCAGCAGCGCGGCGCTGGCGTCGTCCAGCCGCCGCCCCAAATCCGGGCGTTGCAGGTAGATATGCCGGTCGGCGGCGGCGCTGTGCAGCTGCAGCACATCGAAGCCGCGGGCCTGGAGCGCCTGGCCCACGGCTTCGGCATCCAGCGGCACATGCACCGCATCGCGGGCCTGAGCATGGGCGTATTGGAAGTCCAGCTGCGCTGTGGTCGGCAGGCTGGTGCCGGCGCGCCCCAGTGCGATGCGTGCAGGGGTCAGGCGCCGCAGCGCCTGCCAGGGGTCGGGCCGCGCGGGGGCGTCATGGTCATCGTCATGCATAGGCAGTGCTCATCCCAAATGGGCAAGGGCCGGGCGAAACGCCGGCGGTACATCGCGGCCCAGCTGCAGGCGGCCGCCGTCCTGGCGCAGGATCCCGGTATGGGCCAGCCAGGCTTCGAATTCAGGTGCCGGTTTCAGGCCCAGCGCCTGGCGTGCGTAGAGTGCGTCATGGAAGGAGGTGGTTTGGTAGTTGAGCATCACGTCGTCCGAGCCGGGAATGCCCATGATGAAGTTGATGCCGGCGACACCCAGCAGGGTCAGCAGCATGTCCATGTCGTCCTGGTCGGCTTCGGCATGGTTGGTGTAACAGATATCGCAACCCATCGGCACGCCCAGCAGCTTGCCGCAGAAATGGTCTTCAAGGCCCGCGCGAATGATCTGCTTGCCGTTATAAAGGTACTCCGGGCCGATGAAGCCCACCACGGTATTGACCAGAAACGGGTTGAAATGCCGCGCCACCGCATAGGCACGGGCTTCACAGGTCTGCTGGTCGACCCCATGGTGCGCGTTGGCCGATAGGGCACTGCCCTGCCCGGTCTCGAAATACATCAGGTTCTGCCCAACGCTGCCACGTTTGAGGCTCAGGCCCGCTTCGTACCCCTCCTGGAGCACACTCAGGCTGATGCCGAAGCTTTCGTTGGCGGCCTGGGTGCCAGCGATCGACTGAAACACCAGGTCCAGCGGAAGGCCACGTTCGATAGCGGCAATCGAAGAGGTGACATGGGTAAGCACGCAGGACTGTGTGGGAATGCCATAACGCTGGATCACCCCGTCGAGCATTTTCAGCAACTCGCCGATCGCGCCCAGGCTGTCGGTCGCCGGATTGATCCCGATCATAGCGTCGCCGTTGCCGTACAGCAGGCCGTCCAGCACGCTGGCGGCGATGCCGGCGGCGGCGTCTGTGGGGTGGTTAGGCTGCAGCCGGGTGCTCATGCGGCCTCTCAGCCCGACGGTATTGCGAAAGGCAGTGACCACCCGGATCTTCTGCGCTACGAGCACCAGGTCCTGCACGCGCATGATTTTCGACACGGCTGCGGCCATCTCCGGCGTAAGGCCAGGGGCCAGGGCGCGCAGGCTCTTCTCGGTGGCCTGTTCGCCCAGCAGCCAGTCGCGAAAGCCGCCGACGGTCAGGTGGCTGACCGGGGCGAAAGCGGCGCGGTCATGGCTGTCGATGATCAG
The DNA here is from genome assembly GCF_003097135.1 of Pseudomonas sp. URIL14HWK12:I12. Classification (GTDB taxonomy): domain Bacteria; phylum Pseudomonadota; class Gammaproteobacteria; order Pseudomonadales; family Pseudomonadaceae; genus Aquipseudomonas. The sequence continues at coordinate 128,735 of NZ_QEQL01000001.1, read as the reverse complement.
CCGGGTGACTTCATCCTCCTCGTAGGGGATCAACGCTTCTTCAAGGAAGCGCTTGAGCGGCACATCGGCCAACGCCATCTGCGCGGCGGCGCGCTCAGCGTCCGACTGGGCGGCAATACCGGCCAAGCAGTCACCCGAGCGTGCCGGGCTGGCTTTGGCCATCAGCTCGCGCAAGTCCTCAAAACGCCAGTTATGCCCACCCGCTACCTGGATGAAGCCCGCCATCTGTCATACCTCCGTTGCCAGTTGCTCGGCAGAAGTGCTGCGGCCGCGCACTAGTTTGGAAAACACCGCACCCACCACCATCAACACCGCAAAGATCACGGTGATGGTCGGGTTGAACCAGACCATCGCCACCAGGCACACCACCGCCAGCGCCAAGGCGATGCCTGGCACTATCGGGTAGCCCGGGGCGCGGAAGCTGCGCTCCAGGTTCGGCTCGCTACGGCGCAGCTTGAACAGGCTGAGCATGCTCATGATGTACATCACGATAGCCCCGAATACCGACATGGTGATCATCGCCGCCGTCAGGGTCATGCCCTGAAGGTTCACCGCGCCGTCGCTAAGCACTGCAGCGATGCCCACTACGCCACCGGCCAGGATCGCGCGGTGTGGCGTCTGGAAGCGTGAAAGTTTGGCCAGGGATGCCGGCAGGAAGCCTGCACGGGCCAGGGCGAAGAACTGCCGCGAGTAACCCAGGATGATGCCGTGAAAGCTGGCCACCAGGCCGAACAGGCCGATCCACACCAGCATGTGCATCCACGCCGAGTTATTGCCTACTACGGTTTTCATCGCTTGTGGCAGCGGGTCGTTGATGTTCGACAGCGCACGCCAGTCGCCAACGCCGCCGGCGAAGATCATCACCCCCAGCGCCAGGGTTACCAGGGTAAGAATGCCCGCGATGTAAGCCCGCGGAATGGTGCGCTTGGGGTCCCGGGCTTCTTCGGCAGCCATCGCTGCACCTTCGATAGCGAGGAAGAACCAGATGGCGAACGGGATGGCGGCGAAGATCCCAGAGATAGCCTGCGGCCCGAAAGTGTCGCTGCCCGACCAGCCACCGAGCACGAAATTGCTGAAGCTGAAGCCCGGCGCCACCACGCCCATGAACACCAGCAGCTCGATCACCGCCAGCACGGTGACCACCAGCTCGAAGGTCGCGGCGATGTTCACGCCAACGATGTTGAGCGTCATGAAGATCAAATACGCCCCCACTGCGGCCACGCTTGGGCTGAGTTCGGGGAATTGCACATTGAGGTAGGCGCCGATGGCCATGGCGATGGCCGGCGGGGCGAACACGAACTCGATCAGGGTAGCCAGGCCGGCGACCGTTGCCCCGGCTGGGCCGAACGCGCGCAGGCTGTAGGCGAACGGGCCGCCGGCGTGCGGAATGGCGGTGGTCAGCTCCGTGTAACTGAAGATGAAGCAGGTGTACATCACCGCCACCAGCAGAGTCGATACCAGAAAGCCCAGGGTGCCAGCAGCCCCCCAGCCATAGCTCCAGCCAAAATACTCGCCGGAAATCACCAGGCCCACAGCCAGCCCCCACAAATGCAGGGTGCCCAAGGTCGGTTTGAGTGTTGTCGCGGTCATGTGACACCTCGTCATCAGGTAGCCCCGCTTGGGGGTATGCCGGCAGGATAACCACGAAAAAACCCGCAAGACTTGACCGGCGAATGCGCAACAAGGCCGCTGCGGTCAAGTTTTAGAGCTCGGTACCAGCATGGGGCGCGACACCGTGCGCTGCACCATTTCGGCCCTGCCCGCGAGTAGATTTCACCTGTCTGTGAGTACATCGGTAACGTCGCCTGTTCGGCCGCCGACAGGTTCTGCGCCTCTGGCACCGGCCTTGCAGGACTAGGTACGGTGTTTGCTTGAAACAATTTCATACACTAGCACTCGGCGACCACTACGATGCTGCAAAACCTGGCCCATTCTGCGACTTCTTTCAGCGGCACCGGCACCCACCAAGGTGTTTTGGCTGCTGCGGCCAGCGGCCTGGAAGGGTTCATCACCCAGCACGGCGGTGACCTGGACCGGGTCTTCGGCCACGCCGGCATCGACCCCGAGCAACTGCGCAGCCCCACCCTTTCGCTGAACCTTGCCAATTACTGCCAGGTGATGGAGGAAGCCGCCCGCCAGACCGGCTGCGACAACTTTGGCCTGCATTACGGCCAGCAATTCCAGCCGCAAGCCTTGGGGCTGCTGGGCTATATAGGGCTGTGCTCAGGCACCCTCGAAGAAGCCCTGGTGAACTTCACCCAGGCCTTTCCGCTTCACCAGCACAACACATTGATCGAGCTGGTGGATCAGGGCGAGAGCTATCGTTTTGATTACCAGGTGCGCCAGCCCGGCATTGGTGCCCGCCGCCAAGACGCTGAGCTAACCCTAGGCATGGCGGCCAACCTGATGCGCCACGTGCTTGGCCCCAGATGGGCACCCCGTGAGGTGCACTTCGAGCATTGCCGCCCCGCCGATTGGCAGGCGCATCGGGAACTGTTCGATGCACCGGTGCACTTCGGCCAGGCCTGTAACAGCCTGGTCATCGCCAAACACGACCTGGCCGGGCGAATGATGCCGGGCCGCGACCCGGTGCTGCTGATGCTGGTCAAAGACAGCCTGCGCCAATTGAGCGGCCTGGCCGGCAGCCCGGACCTGCTTGCCCAGGCCGGCGATGCGGTACGCCATGCTCTGCACTTGGGAGAGCCAAGCCTGGAGCGAGTGGCCTGCCAGCTGCAATTGGGCGAGGCGACGTTACAACGCCGGCTGCGCGAGCACGGTTTGTGTTTCAGCCAGTTGGTCGAGCAGGTGCGGCGCGACCTTGCGCTGCGGCATCTGCGCGAACAGAGCCTTAGCATCAGCGAGCTGGCACCGCTGCTGGGCTATTCCGAAACCAGCGCGTTCTCCCGGGCCTTTCGTCGCTGGTTCGGCGTCAGCCCCCGCCAGTGGCGCAGCATCCAGGGGTAGGCCCCTGATCGCAGGGCAGTTTGTCGGCCACAAGATTTGCAATTCATCGCTTCTGTATGTATATACAGCCAGCAACGGCCAGCATTGCCCTCACCCCTGCCCAAGGCGCAAGCATGCGTTTGCTCGACCACAATGGCGCCATTCTGCGCAGCCTGACTCCTGCCGAACAGGCCATGGTAGAGGCGTTCGCCCTCGGCCAGGCTCAGGGCCGTGAGCTGCTGCAGGCTAACCGATGGCTGATGGGTGTCCGCGCAGAGGGCCAGTGGCTGGGCTGCGAGTGCCGCACCGATAGCATGCCGGTGCTCAACGTGACGCTCAACGGCCACACCGGAACGCTGTCGCTGCACAGCAACCCCGGCACGGCCGAGCACGCCCCTCGATGCCCCTTCGCACAACACGCAAGCGACAATGCCGAGCACGGTACGCCCAAGGCGTTGGCCTGGCGCGCACCAGACGTCCCACTGCGGCTGCTGGCCGACTTCAACGCCGCACCGGCCAGCCACGAGCGTGACGGTTTGCTGGAAGTGCTGCTGACCTGGCTGGAAGCGGCAGGGCTGAATGTCTATAGCCATGCCGGCAAGCCGAGCCTGGGCGAACAATTCGGCCGCCTACGGCAAGTGGCGGCGCGATACCCGCTGGTAGAGCGCGTGCCGGCGGCGCACTATCTGGAAACCCGGCTCGACATGAAGCACATGATGATGCTCAAAAGCCGGCTGGCCAGTTCCACTGCCTTCGGCCGGCATCGCCGGCATGGGCTGCTGCTGGACTGCGTCAGCGATGTGCGCGGGCGCAAGGTGTTCACCACGACCGACAAGCGTTTCGACCTCCAGGGCCACCACCTGCTATGGGGAGGCGCCCGGGCCAGCGGCCCCCTGCTGGCCATGGCGCTGTATTCACCCGCCCAGCCTGGCAGCCATTTCTACGAGCTGATCCACGCCGCGACGGTGCCGGTGCTCTCGCGCCAACTGATGTTTCCGGTCTTTCGCGATGAAGAGCGCGAACCTCTGCAAGCGTTGGTACGGTTGGTCGACTGGATGGCCGGCAAAGGCGTTGCCGTAACGCTGCGCCGGCCGGTCGTGGGTGGCCAGCACATGGACGAACTACTACTCAGCGCCAATGGTGACCGGGTGCTGTCGGTCTCCCTTACCGGCCAGCCACGCGGCCCGGAACCCAAAAGCGATACCTTCAAACGCTTGGCCGACTTCAAAAGCCCGGAGACCTTCAACAAGTACGTGGCTGGCTTTTTCATGCGGGGGCGTACGTGAGCGAGGTCGCCCGATACCTGGCTGCAGGCACGCGCGACAACACCCGCCGCAGCTATCGAGCGGCGATCGAGCATTTCGAAGTGAGCTGGGGTGGGTTACTTCCGGCGACAGCCGACAGCGTTGCCCGGTACCTGGCCGATCATGCTGCAACGCACAGCCTGGCCACCCTGCGCCAACGCCTGGCAGCACTCTCGCAGTGGCATTTGACTCAAGGGTTCGCAGACCCGGTGCGTACGCCCTTGGTGCGGCAAGTGTTCAAGGGCATCCGGGCGCTGCACCCTGCCCAACCGCGCCAAGCCACGCCATTGGGAATCGAAACCCTGGAGCGGGTGGTCGCGGCGCTTGAAGCCGAAGCCACTGACCCTGTACGCCGGCTCCGCGCGCGGCGAGACCAGGCGCTTGTGCTGTTAGGTTTCTGGCGAGGGTTGCGCAGCGATGAGCTGGCACGCCTGCGCGTTGAGCATGTACGGGCCCAAGCCGGTGTGGGGATCGAGCTGTATCTACCGCGCAGCAAGGGGGACCGCCAGAACCTGGGTAGCCAACTTCGCACCCCCGCCCTGAGCCGCCTGTGCCCCGTTCAGGCTTACCTGGCCTGGGTTACCACCGCTGGGCTCGCACACGGGCCAGTGTTCAGAGGCATCGATCGCTGGGGCCATCTTGCGGATGCACCGCTGCACAGCAACAGCCTTATCCCGTTGATACGTGGCATTCTCGAGCGCGGTGGAGTAGACGCCACAGCCTATTCGAGCCACTCACTCAGGCGCGGGTTTGCCACGTGGGCCACTGCCAACGGCTGGGATCTTAAAAGCCTCATGGCGTATGTTGGCTGGAAGGATGTGAAATCGGCGCTAAGGTACATCGACCCCGCTACATCGTTCGGCGGCCTGGCCCTGGAAGGGCCCGCCGCCCTGCCCTCTCAGTGAGTGACGGCCGGTTGCGAGGTCACGTCATACACACTGTCGATCAGTTGGCCGATGCTCCAAGGCTTGGGCAGAAACGCCACGCGGCTGGCAATGCCCGCAGTCTCGGGGGTTTCGTGGCCTGACATCACGATCACACGAATGGAGGGCCAATGGTCGAGCACCAGATTGGTCAGGTCTGCCCCGTCCAGCTCCCCTGGCATCCGTATGTCCGTAATGAGCAGGTCGATCTTGTCGGCATGGTCCTGCAGGCAACCGAATGCCTCGTCTGCCGATTCGTAATCTTCGATCTCGTAGCCTTCGGCGTTGAGTAGCTCACATACGAACTCGCGGATGATCGGCTCGTCCTCAACCACCATCACGCGCCGTTTGACCAGTACGTCGGTTTCTTTGAAAGTTGCGCCATCCATTTGATTCGCTTCCTAATTCGTTCGTACAGTGGTTTGCTATTGCGCTTATGGGTTTCGTCAACAGCATTGGCCGATAATTCGTGCCCCACTTTGCACTAACCGACAGACGGTTCGATCAGGAGGGTATCAATACAACCTTCTCGGTACTCCCTGCTTCCAGTGCGCGATAGCTGATAACGCCCTCCGCCAATGGTATCTGGCAAGGCGCCTCCGGCCTGGGCAGATGGCCTTGATCGAACGCCTCGGTAAAAGAATGCAGCATCGCCGCGCAACCGATCGTGTCGTACAGCAGCGAATTGACCCCAATCAGCTCACCGCCGCGCCGATAAAGCGACAGCGCGGGTAACTGCACCGTTCCGTCCGCGGGCGCGGCGATCAATGCAATCCGGCCAAAGGGTGCCAGGGCATCCACCGCGGCAGGGAGCCAGAAGCCTGTGGTGTCGAAGACGACCTGCGCACCGCCTGGATAAACCGCTTCCACCTGCATCCGGAGCTGCTCATGATCGCCTAACACCAGCGTGTCGATGCCCCGGGCGTGCAGGGAGGTGGCCTGTTCTGGCCGCCGCACCGCTGCCAGCACCTGCGCCCCCCGCAGCCTGGCCAAGGCCAAGGCTGCCTGGCCCACTGCGCCATTGGCGCCAATGATCAACAGCCGCGTGCCGGCCTGAACCTGAGCACGCTCCAACGCATCCCAGGCAGTGGTATAGGGAACCCCCAGGCTTGCAGCCTGAGCGAAGGTCAGGCTTTGGGGCATCGGCGTTACGCCTTGCGCTGGTACGGTCAGGTACCGCGCATGCGAGCCGTCGCGGGTGAACCCTGGGCCGCGCCCGGTGCCCCAGACTGCCTTGCCGAGTAACTGAGCCGGCCCCTGCTCCACCACACCGGCGAAATCCCGCCCGGGCACGCGTGGCAACGTGGTGTAGGGGAAGCGGCCCAATACATTCTTCATGTCGCTGGGGTTAAGGCCAGCGGCCTCCACTCGCACCAACACTTCGCCCTCGGCGGGCACCGGCATAGGCAGGTCGGCGAAGCTCAGGTGGTCCAGGCTTCCAGTGGCTTGAAATTGCAGTGCTTGCATGGCAGGCCTTCTATTTCGGGAAAGAAGGCTGCAGGCTAGCGGCAGCGCAGGGGCTCGACCTGCCACCCACTTCAGGGAATCGGACAAGCGTTCGGGCCGAACGCCGACGGCGGTGCACCCAGAGCGTTGCGAAACATCTCGCTAAAGCTGCCCGGCTCATAGCCCAGGTCGCGCGCAATGCGGCCTACCGCAATGCCCTGCAGGCGCTGGGCAACGGCCAGAGCCAGTTGCACCTGGCGCCGCCACTGCACGAACCCTATACCCAGTTCCGCCTGAAACAACCTGGCCAGCGTGCGAGTGCTCGCCCCCGCCTCGGCGGCATGCTGCTCGAACGACAGGTGCTGCGCCGGCTGAGCCATGACTGCTCTGCAGACTGCCAGCAAACGACGGTCGCCCGCCTCGGGCATCGGCACCTGCAACCCGCCAGGCGGTGCAGCCCGCAGCTCCATCACCAGCAAGTTGTCCAGAGCCTGGGCATAGCCCGCCTGGGCAACATCGTCCAACTGAACGCGCCTCACCACCAGTTCGCGCAACAACGGTGACACCTCTAGCACAGCCAACCGTTTGCCAACCGTTGAAGCCCACATGGGCGCCAGGTACAGGTTGCGCATCTGCAGCGGGTTGACCACGCGAATCCCATGAGGAACGCCCGGCGGCAGCCATACGGCGCGCTGGGGAGGCACCAGCAGGGCCGAGCTTGGGGTGTCGACCCACATCAGCCCGCTGATCGCGTGCAGCAACTGGCCCCATTCATGGCTATGGGTTTCGATGCAGGTGCCGCGCTCATAGCGCTTGGCCAGGGGCAGCACGGTCTGGGTGGTCGGGGCGAATGAGGGAGGCGTGGCCAAGGCCATAGCGGTCGTCACCTGAGGGAAGGCACAACCAGCCTATCATCCCTGGCCGGCCAACTGCTCGAATGCCTCTTCGATCAGGCCCGTATGCGAGGGCCTGACCAGCCGCGCGACTTCCTGGCCATCACGTAGGAAGACCATCGTCGGCCATAGTTTGACCTTGTAGGCACGGCCCAGCCGGCGCCCCGGCCCGTCCTCGATCTGCAGGTGACGCACCTGCGGATACTCCGCCAACACTGGTAACAAGTACTGCCGTGCAGCCTGGCAGTGCACGCACCAGTTGGTGCCGAACTCCATGAGCAACAGGCCGCTATCGTGCAGCAGCGTGTCGTGATCGAACGTTTCAGGTTGGTAGGCGGTCTGCATGAGGGTTGACTCCGAACGATGGGCCTAGCCTTGTAGAGCACAGGCAGCGGTCCGCCGTTCCACGCCTCGGCCGGGCGCGCTTTTGCACTTGCCGGCCCGAACCCACGGAGAACCCTCGCAATGAGCAAAACCTATACCTACGCAGCTCAGAGTGCCACCGACAAACTGGCCCCATTCACCATCGAACGTCGCGAGCCTGGGGCGCACGACGTGCAGATCGATATCTTGCACTGCGGCGTCTGCCACTCCGACCTGCATACCGCCCGCAATGAATGGGCCAACACCCTTTACCCATCAGTGCCCGGCCACGAAATCGTGGGTCGCGTGAGCGCTGTGGGCAGTGCCGTGACAAGCTTCAAGGTAGGCGACCTGGCCGGTGTAGGTTGCATGGTCGATAGCTGCCAGCACTGCCCTTCCTGCGCCGAGGGTGAAGAGCAATACTGTGAAAACGGCTTTACCGGCACTTACAATGGCCCGATGTTCGGCGGCGAAAACACCTACGGTGGCTACAGCACGCGCATCGTGGTCAAAGAGCAGTTCGTATTGCACATCTCGCACGCCGAAAAAGACCTGGCCGCTGTAGCGCCGTTGCTGTGCGCCGGCATCACCACCTACTCCCCCCTGTCGCATTGGAAAACCGGGCCGGGTAAAAAAGTAGGTATCGTCGGGCTGGGTGGCCTGGGCCACATGGGTGTGAAAATAGCCGCAGCGATGGGCGCGCATGTGGTGCTGTTCACTACCAGCGAAAGCAAGCGCGAAGACGGCCTACGCCTGGGCGCCAAAGAGGTAGTGATCTCCAAAGACCCCGAGCAGATGGCTGCACACGCTAACAGTTTCGACTTCATCCTCAATACAGTGGCGGCCAAGCATGACCTGGACCCATTCCTGAGCCTGCTCAAACGTGACGGCACCCTGACGCTGGTGGGCGCGCCGGAGCATCCGCACCCCTCACCCACTGTGTTCAACCTGATTCTCAAGCGCCGCAGCCTCGCCGGTTCCTTGATCGGCGGCATCCGTGAAACCCAGGAAATGCTCGACTTCTGCGCCAAGCACAATATCGTCTCGGACATCGAGCCGATCCAGATCCAGTACATCAATGAGGCCTATGAGCGCATGCTCAAAAGCGATGTGAAGTACCGCTTTGTAATCGACATGGCCTCGCTACATCAGGAAGCAGCCGCATGATGCGGTAAAGGCGCGTTAAAAAAAGCCACCGCGCGGGGCAGCCGGCGGTGGCAAGGGCGTTGGATCACAGGAGCAAGCAACCTGAAGCTTACTCCCCGGCAGCGCCCCGGCCATGAAAGCCCGTTCATGCCAGATGAAATTGCATGAGCGGGCTTTTCACTCAATGCCCGGGATTTGTCACGGCTTGATCAGGCTTAGTGGCGCGTGCTGCCGATCAAGTTGGTCCCCAAAGTTTGGCCCATCGATTATTCACAGTGGAAAACCATTACACATTATTCCTCGGCGTTGCAGGGATTGGACCTACTTCGCAGAGTCGAACAGGCGCCGCAGTGTGCTTCACGCTGCAAGGCATCCCTGAACCCGAGGACAGACCATGGCTTTCAATATCAAGGATTTCGGCGCTGTAGGCGACGGCGCAACCGATGACACCTCAGCGATCCAGGCGGCCATCGACGCGGCGTTCGCTGCAGGCGGCGGTGAAGTCGAAATTCCCGAAGGGACCTTCATCATCAGTGGTAACGGCGACCCCACCAGCGGGTGCCTGATGATCAAGAGCGGTGTGACCATCAGCGGCGCGGGCATGGGTGTCAGCACGCTCAAGCTTGCCGACGGTTCCAGTGGCAATATCACCGGTTTGATCAGATCGGCCTACGGTGAAGAAACCCACGACTTCGGGGTAAACAACCTCACCCTGGACGGCAACCGTGACAATACCACCGGCAAGGTCGACGGCTGGTTCAACGGGTTCATCCCTGACGGTGACGGCCACGACAGCAATGTGCTGCTGGACCAGGTCGAGATCAAAGACTGCTCTGGCTACGGCTTTGACCCCCACGAGCAGACCATCAACCTCACCATCAGCAACAGCGTCTCACACGGTAACGGCCTGGACGGCTTTGTAGCTGACTACCAGATCGATGGCCGTTTCGTGAACAACGTGGCCTACGATAATGACCGCCACGGCTTCAACATTGTGACCAGCACTCACGACTTCGAGCTGGTGGACAATGTGGCGTACGCCAACGGTGGCGCCGGCATCGTGGTGCAGCGCGGCAGCGAAGACCGGGCGCTGGTTGACAACATCCTGATCAGCGGCGGCGCGGTGTACGGCAATGCTGCCGAAGGTGTGCTGGTCAAGATGTCTACGAACGTGACCGTCGACGGTGTGGCCATCCACGACAACGGCAGTGCGGGCGTGCGGCTGTATGGCAGTAGCGGCAGCCAGGTCGTGAACAACCAGATCCACGACAACGCCCAGAATGGCGCGGTCCCCGAAGTGGTCATCCAGGCTTATGACGATACCCAGGGAGTGTCGAGCCGGTACTACAACGGCGACAACAACCTGGTGCAGCGCAACACCATCACCGGCAGCGACCTTTCGACCTACGGCATTGCCGAGCGCCGGGAACCTGGTACCGAACACAATAGCTTCTACGGCAACGTGATCGAGCACACCAGCAAAGGTACTACGCTGGTATATGGCGAAGGCAGCGTTGCCAGTGACAGCGTGCCGATGCACCGCATCGACGGCACTGACGGCAAGGACGTGTTGGTCGGTACTGCGAGCGACGACCTGATCATCGGCGGCGCCGGGGCCGACAAGCTTACTGGCGGCGATGGTCATGACACATTCCGCTTCGAACAGATCAGCGACAGCTACCGTGATGCCAGTACCAGTTACGCAGATCTGATCACCGACTTCGACCCCGCCCAAGACAGCCTGGACCTGGCTGGCCTAGGCTTCAGCGGCCTGGGCAACGGTTACGCCGGTACCCTTGCGGTGCAATACAACGCCAGCACTGACCGCACCTACCTGAAAAGCTACGAAGCCGACGCGCAGGGGCAGCGCTTCGAAGTAGCGCTAAGCGGCAACCTGGTGGGCAAGCTCGACAGCAGCAATGTGAGCTTCGAACACTTGGTGCTAGGCACTGCAGGCAATGATCGCCTCGCCGGCACCAGCGCCAGTGAAATCATCGACGGTGGCGCGGGCGCTGACGTTCTCAGCGGCGGCGGTGGCCACGATGTGTTCCGATTCTCGAACCTGCTCGACAGCTACCGCAACTATGGCCTGAGCAAGGAAGAAGGCAACCACGGCGATCTGATCACCGACTTCGATGCCGGCACCGATCGCGTCGACCTTTCTGCGCTCGGCTTCACCGGGCTTGGCAATGGCCGAGACGGTACGCTGGTAGTGGTGCTCAATGACACCGGCGACAAGACCTACTTCAAGTCGCGCGAGGCCGATGCCAACGGTAACCAGTTCGAGTTTGCGATGTCTGGCAACCATACCTCCGATGTAACGGCAGCCAACTTCATCTTCGCCCCCGTGCCCGCAACCGAAGAGCTAACTGTATTAGGCGTTGCACACGCAAACGCAGCCTGATCAGGCAAGGGTTTCGCCCCAAGGCGCGAAACCCTCTCTGTTATCGGAACGTATAGCTGGAACAGTTCGCTTCGTAATAGCCCCGCAGCGCTGAGGTCGGGCTCGCCGCCGAAGCGCTGATCAGGTTGCGGCGCTGGTCGATCCGCCCCAGCGAATAGACATGCCTTTCGTTATCTGAAAGTGCAGGCATTTGGTGCCGGTTGTAGGCGTCCAGTGCATCGAACCATGCCTTGTACAGTTCAATGCCTCGGCCCGCCTCCATGGCCGAGGCAGTGCAATTGACCAGCAACTCGGGGCTCATGATTTGTTTCGCGGCCATTGCCTGGCCTGTGCCATATATCGAAACAGCAAATCCTATTATCCACGCTGCCAGCGGTTTCATTGATCACCCTCAATAAGCCTAGAACCGCAGTTGCGGAAAAAAGAAGCCGTTCGCCCACTTGGGCTCAGGGGTGAGACTTGAGTTATTCACTTTGGTTGAAGCTAAACGGGCTCCAGTGCAAAACCATTACAATTCTCTTTGCAACGCACTGGAAAACGACCATCACAGCGATGAGCCGTCGATAAAATGCCATGGGCCTGAACATGCAGCGGTATGATGGCGGCTTTTAAGCGCGAGGCTTGGATGATCGTCATCGGTATAGGCTGCCGCCGCCACTGCGTCGTTGGCGCATTGCGCGAGCTGCTGGCGCTGGCCCTGGTGCAGTGCCCTGGCCAAGTCCCCAGGGGGCTCGCCAGCCACCGCCTGAAGGCGAATGAGCCTGCGCTGCTAGCGTTGGCTGATGAGTTGCGCCTGCCCTTGTTCACCTATGACAGCCCGGCTCTGGCGCACCTGCACCCTCGCCTGACCCATCACAGCGCCATAACGCTGGAACGCACGGGCTGCGCGGGCGTCGCCGAAAGCGCGGCGCTGGCCCACTGCGAGTACCTGACCGGGCAGCCTGCCCTATTACGCGTCGCCCGAATCGCCAACGGCCAAGCGACCCTGGCCATTGCACAAGGAACCCCATGACCGTTTACTTCATCGGCGCCGGCCCCGGCGACCCTGACTTGATCACCGTCAAAGGCCAGCGTTTGATACGCCAGTGCCCGGTAATCCTTTACGCAGGCTCCCTGGTGCCTGAAGCGGTGCTTGAAGGCCACCAGGCCGAGCAGGTAATCGACAGCGCCGCGCTGAACCTTGAGCAGATCGTACAAGTGCTGGCCGACGCGCATGCCAACGGCCAGGATGTGGCCCGCGTGCATTCGGGCGACCCCTCGCTGTATGGTGCGATCGGTGAGCAGATCCGTGAGCTGCGGGCACGGTCGATTCCTTTTCAGATCATCCCCGGCGTCACTGCCACCGCCGCCTGCGCCGCAGCCCTGGAAGCTGAACTGACCCTGCCGGGGCTATCGCAAACCGTCATTCTCACTCGCTACGGTGACCGCTCGCCCATGCCGCAGGGCGAAAGCCTGGCAGACCTGGCCCGGCACCGCAGCACGTTGGCGATCCATCTGGGCGTCAAGCACCTGGGGCGAATCATCGATGAGCTGATGCCTTACTATGGGCCCGCTTGCCCCATCGCCGTGGTCCATCGCGCCAGTTGGCCGGATCAGGCCATCGCACGCGGCACGTTGGCTGATATCCAAGGGCAGGTGCAGGCGCTGGGTTTTCGTCGTACCGCTCTCATTCTGGTCGGTGAGGTGCTTGGAGCCGCGCCGTTCGAAGCGTCGAGTCTTTACAGCGCAGGCCATGCGCATCTGTACCGCCCCCCCACCTGACGAGAATGTTTCGTGAAGATCTTCACGGCCTCATCGACTTGAGTTCCGGATCCGAGCCGTCGCCGAGAAAAAAACCTTGGTTTCTACTGTGGAACCACGGGCCTGCCGCAAACGCAATGGAGGGCCACCCAGCGGCGGCCCTGGAGCGCGCCGCTGGCGCAACTTGATCAGTAGTAAGCGTTTTCTTTCTGGCTGTGGTCAGTCACATCCCGCACGCCCTTGAGCTGCGGAATACGCTCAAGCAAGGTACGCTCGATGCCTTCTCGCAGGGTAACGTCTGCCTGCCCACAACCCTGGCAACCGCCGCCAAACTGCAATACCGCAATGCCGTCTTCGACCACATCCACAAGGTTCACCTGGCCGCCGTGGCTTGCCAGCCCCGGGTTGATCTCGGTTTGCAGGTAATAGTTGATACGCTCGTTGATCGGGCTATCTTCATTGACCATGGGCACCTTGGCGTTAGGGGCCTTGATGGTCAATTGGCCGCCCATGCGGTCAGTTGCGTAATCGACCACGGCAGCTTCGAGAAACGGCTCACTGATGGCGTCGATATAGGCGGTAAAGCTCTTCAAACCAAGCGCCACGTCGTCCGGTTTTTCTTCACCGGGCTTGCAGTAGGCGATACACGTTTCAGCATACTGGGTGCCAGGCTGAGTGATGAAGACGCGAATGCCAATGCCCGGGGTGTTCTGCTTGGAGAGCAGATCGGCCAGGTAGTCATGGGCGGCGTCGGTAATGGTTATAGCGCTCATGTAAATTCCTCACAGACTGGCGGCCAGTGTACGCCAAAGCGTCGCCGGGCAAAAGACCAAGTGTTTTTGTCAGGTTAACGGCACCGATTGGCGCAATGCCCTGCCCTGCCTGGCCCAGGCTTTCATGCGTTGATACAAACGCCGCTCGATCAGTTCGTAGCTGAACCACGATGCCATGCCAATGGCCGGCACGCAGAACAGGAAAAATACCGCATAGGGGTCCACCGCCATGTGCTGGGTGATGAACCAGCCGGCATAGAGCACCAGCAGGTGCAACAGGTACACCGAATAGGAGCGGTCACCCAGCGCCTTGAGCCACTGGCTGCCTCTGAACCAGGGCTCCATGGCCACGCAGCCAAGCACGATCAGGGCGCTGGGCAGGCCCCAGTCGAGCAAACGGTTGTCAGGTTCCAGCCGATAGATGCTAACCATCCCAAGGCTTACCAGCGCAAGCGGCCACCAAAAACCGGTACGAACCCAGCCACGACGCCAGGCGATTCCGATGGCGATCCCCAGTAAAAATTCATAAACAATGTTATTGGCGTAGAAGCGACTGACCAGGCCAAAGCGGGTGACGCACTCCACCACGGCAAACAGCACGCCTGCCACAAGCAGCGGCCGGCAGCGTTTGGGCACCATGAACACCAGCGAGAACACCAGGTAGAAGAACATTTCGTAGTTAAGCGTCCAGCCTACGTTCAGCGTGGGGTAAAGCCCGTAGCCGCCGGGGTTTTCTGCCGGGATAAACAGCAAGGAGGCGAGGAAAGTCGGCCAGCTGATCTGGCCATGGGGCATGTGGGCGCCGGCAGTCACCAGCAACAACCCCATCGCCAGGGTATAGATCCAGTACGCAGGCACGATGCGCAGCACTCGGTTGAGCAGGAAATCCTTCGGTGCCTGGGGTTTGTCGTGGGTGGAGAGGTAGATCACCAGCCCGCTGATCACAAAGAAAATGTCGACACCTACAGCGCCCCGTACGCTGAAGAAATGGCCGATCGGGCCTTGGGCGTGGAAATCGAAGAAAATCTGCATGAAGTGATGGCACACGACCATCCAGGCTGCCAGCGCCCTCAGGGCCTGAATCGAGATCAACATCTGTAACGAGCCTTCTACTGCGTTGGAAATTCATGCACCAGGCAGGTGCATCCGCAACGGTTACGACTACAAAAAGCCCGTTGTGCTCAGCCGAATCGGCGACCGACCGTCGAGCGGCCTCAACATGAAGCAAATTCATGCAGCACCCTGCACCGCTCAAGCCTGCTTCAGCTTTGCTATCATTCGCGCCTTTCCCGGCTTTGACAGAGTTCTCCCCATGCCAGACCGCAGCGCCCGCCTACAGGCCCTCCGCAATGCTCTGAACGAGCGCATCCTGATTCTCGACGGCGGCATGGGCACGATGATCCAGAGCTACAAGCTGGACGAAGCCGCCTACCGGGGGGAGCGTTTCGCCGACTGGCCAAGCGATGTCAAGGGCAACAACGACCTGCTGCTGTTGACCCAACCGCGGGTGATCGCCGAGATCGAAAAAGCCTACCTGGACGCCGGCGCCGACATTCTGGAAACCAACACCTTCAACGCCACCCAGGTCTCCCAGGCTGACTACGGCATGGAGGCCCTGGTGTATGAGCTGAACGTCGAAGGGGCCCGCATCGCCCGGCAGGTCGCCGACGCCAAAACCCTCGAAACACCCGACCGCCCCCGGTTCGTGGCAGGGGTGCTGGGCCCCACCAGCCGCACCTGCTCCATTTCACCGGACGTCAATGACCCAGGCTTTCGCAACGTTACCTTCGATGAGCTGGTGAGCAACTACATCGAGGCGACCCGCGGCCTGATCGAGGGCGGCGCCGACCTGATCCTGATCGAGACCATCTTCGACACCCTCAATGCCAAGGCGGCGATTTTCGCTGTTCAGCAGGTGTTCGAAGAGGACGGCGTCGAGCTGCCGATCATGATCAGCGGCACGATCACCGATGCCTCCGGCCGCACGCTTTCGGGGCAAACCACAGAAGCGTTCTGGAACTCGATCCGCCACGCCAACCCGATCTCGGTAGGCCTGAACTGCGCACTGGGGGCCAAGGAACTGCGCCCTTATCTGGCTGAGCTGTCGGCCAAGGCAGGCACGTTCGTGTCTGCCCACCCCAATGCCGGCCTGCCCAATGCCTTTGGTGAATACGACGAAACCCCGGCCCAGATGGCTGAAGTGGTCGAGGAGTTCGCAGCATCGGGCCTGCTCAACATCATCGGCGGCTGTTGCGGCACCACGCCTGGGCATATCCGCGCCATTGCCGAAGCCGTGGCCAAGCACCCGCCGCGCGCGGTGCCCGACATTCCCCGTGCCTGCCGGCTGTCGGGCCTGGAGCCGTTCACCATCGACCGTAGCTCGCTGTTCGTCAACGTCGGTGAGCGCACCAACATCACCGGCTCGGCCAAGTTCGCCCGGCTGATCCGTGAGGAGCTCTATAGCGAAGCCCTTGAAGTGGCCCAGCAGCAGGTGGAGGCCGGCGCCCAGATCATCGACATCAACATGGACGAGGGCATGCTCGATTCGAAGGCGGCCATGGTCACCTTCCTCAACCTGATCGCCTCCGAGCCCGACATCTCCCGCGTGCCGATCATGATCGACTCCTCCAAATGGGAAGTGATCGAGGCAGGCCTCAAATGCATCCAGGGCAAGGGCATCGTCAACTCCATTTCCATGAAGGAAGGTGTAGAAGCCTTCAAGCACCACGCCCGGCTGTGCAAGCGCTATGGCGCAGCCGTGGTGGTGATGGCTTTCGATGAGCAGGGCCAGGCCGATACCGAGGCCCGCAAGACCGAAATCTGCCAACGCAGCTATGACATTCTGGTCAACGACGTGGGCTTCCCGCCGGAAGACATCATCTTCGACCCCAACATCTTCGCTGTGGCCACCGGCATCGAAGAGCACAACAACTACGCGGTCGACTTCATCAACGCGTGCGCATACATCCGTGACCACCTGCCCTACGCACTGAGCTCCGGGGGGGTGTCGAACGTGTCGTTCTCCTTCCGCGGCAACAACCCGGTGCGCGAGGCGATCCACTCGGTCTTCCTGTACTACGCCATCAAGAACGGCCTGACCATGGGCATCGTCAACGCCGGCCAACTGGAAATCTACGATGAGATCCCGGCGGCCCTGCGCGAGAAAGTCGAAGACGTGGTGCTCAATCGCAACGGTGATGCCACCGAGGCCTTGCTGGCCATCGCCGAGCAGTTCAAGGGGGGCGGTGCCGTCAAGGAGGCCGAAAGCGAAGAGTGGCGTAGTTACCCGGTTGAAAAGCGCCTTGAGCACGCACTGGTCAAAGGCATCACGACCTGGATCGTCGAAGACACCGAAGCCTGCCGCCAACAGTGCGCCCGGCCGATCGAGGTGATCGAGGGCCCATTGATGAACGGCATGAACGTGGTCGGCGACCTGTTCGGCTCGGGCAAGATGTTCCTGCCCCAGGTAGTGAAGTCGGCGCGAGTGATGAAGCAGGCCGTAGCGCACCTGATCCCGTTCATCGAAGCCGAAAAAGGCGACAAACCTGAGGCCAAGGGCAAAATCCTCATGGCCACGGTCAAGGGCGACGTGCACGACATCGGCAAAAACATTGTCGGCGTGGTACTGGGGTGCAATGGCTATGACATCGTCGACCTGGGGGTGATGGTGCCGGCAGAGAAGATCCTGCAGGTCGCCCGCGAGCAGAAATGCGACATCATCGGTTTGTCCGGGCTGATCACTCCTTCATTGGACGAAATGGTACATGTAGCGCGCGAGATGCAGCGCCAGGACTTCCACCTGCCGCTGATGATCGGCGGCGCGACCACCTCCAAGGCACACACGGCGGTCAAGATCGAGCCAGGCTACAAGAACGATGCGGTGGTATACGTCACTGACGCTTCGCGCGCGGTAGGCGTAGCCACCCAGTTGCTTTCCAAAGAGCTGAAGGCCGGTTTCGTCGAGCGCACCCGGGTGGACTACGCCGAGGTACGCGAGCGCACAGCGGCGCGCAGCAATCGCGCCGAACGCCTCAGCTATGCCGACGCGGTCAAGGCCAAGCCGGTCTTCGACTGGGCGCAGTACCAGCCGGCGGTGCCGAGCTTCACGGGCGTGAAACTGCTCGAGGACATCGACTTGGCCACCTTGGCCGATTACATCGACTGGACGCCGTTCTTCATCTCTTGGGACCTGGCCGGTAAATACCCACGCATCCTCCAGGACGAGGTGGTCGGCGAAGCCGCCACTGCGCTGTTTGCCGATGCCCAGGCCATGCTGCGCAAGCTGATCGACGAAAAACTCATCAAGGCCCGGGCCGTGTTTGGCTTCTGGCCGGCCAATCAGGTCGATGACGACGACATCCAGCTGTTCGATTCGCAAGGTGCGCCGTTGGCACGCCTGCATCACCTGCGCCAGCAGACCATAAAGCCCGACGGCAAACCGGACCTTTGCCTGGCCGACTTCGTCGCACCCCAAGGCAGTGGCCTGACAGACTACGTCGGCGGCTTCATCACCACCGCTGGTATTGGCGCCGAGGAGCTGGCCAAGGCTTACCAGGATAACGGCGACGACTACAACTCGATCATGGTCAAGGCGCTGGCAGACCGCCTGGCCGAAGCCTGTGCCGAGTGGCTGCATGAACAGGTACGCAAGCAGCACTGGGGCTATGCGGCCGACGAAAACCTGGACAACGAAGGGCGGATCAAAGAGCAATACCGCGGCATCCGCCCCGCGCCCGGCTACCCTGCCTGCCCCGACCATACCGAAAAGGCGACGCTGTTCGCCTTGCTCGACGAGAACAACCAGAGCGGCGTAACGCTCACCGAACACTTCGCCATGTTCCCCACCGCAGCGGTCAGCGGTTGGTATTTCGCCCATCCGCAGGCGCAGTACTTCGCTGTCGGCAAGGTCGACAAGGACCAGATCGACGCCTACTCCACCCGCAAGGGCCAGGAGGTGCGCGTCAGCGAACGCTGGCTGTCGCCGAACCTGGGATACGAGCCGTCTGTGTAGGCAGGCCATTTGTCAGGCGGGATTGAACTGTCCCGCCTGGCAGGGTCACACCTTTACATGCTCGAAAATGGCTGAACCATGTCCAAGATCCTCAACCCGCTTCAGATCGTCGCCAGTGCACTCTCGATGCGCCCCAGCGCCAGTGACCCGCAGGGTGCCGCGAGTGACAGCGACGAACCTCCCGAACGCAAGCCCGCCCCATCCGGCACCCGCCGCGCCAAACGGTCGGGCGTTAGTCTCCTACCGACGCCCGCAGCCAATCCGACAGGTCGTTAAGTTCACGCTGGCTGACGGTGTGGTCCATGCTGGGGTAGGCATGAAATTGGGCTTCGATGCCGAGCTTTCCTAATAGGGCTTGGTCTCGAGGCGCCGTCGCATAAGGCAATACAGAGTCGGCAGTACCATGGCCAATGAAGACCTTCAGGTTAGCTTGCCCTTCGGCATGAGGCAGGGCGTTACGTAACGCAGGCAGCATCTTTCCGCTCAGGGCGGCGAAGCCTGCAGCAAGCCCGGGTGCCTTGAGCAGTACCTGGTAGCTGATGATCGCGCCTTGGCTGAAGCCAATCAGATAGGTATGGCGGGCGTCGACGCCGTATTTGCGTTGGGCTTGTGTGACAAAGGCGACCAGCCGTTGTTCGCTGCTGGCTAGGTCTTCGGGGACCGCGTCGTATTCCGGGGCCCCTGGAACCGAGCTGAACCACTTGTAGCCACCGTCGCTCATTTGCAGGGGCGCCCTGGCTGACAAATAGGTGTAATCCGCGGGCAACCCCTGACGCAGCGTGAACAGATCCTCTTCGTTGCTACCGTAGCCGTGCAGGAAGATTACCAGCGGCTCACGGGCCGGCTGGGCGCCGGTTTGAACGAGGTACTTCAATGGCAGGTCGGTTTGAAGCACCGGCTGAGCACGCGCGGTAGCACTTAGCAACAACAGAGCAAACAGGGCAAGCAATGGCTTCATAGGGCGGCCTCGGGCTGGAATAAACTGCGCGACGATACGCGCCATGCCCGCTTCAGACCTGAAAAAGGAACAGATGTTTTGGACACTACCCAGCTGACCTTGATCTGCCATGGCCCGACGCTTGCGCAGAAACGTGGTTACGTTGCTGACGATGAGCCTCTGCTGGAACCTTATGCCCCGCCGTTGCATGGCACGGGACAATTGCTGTGCGGCCCTGAAGCGAACACGGGAGAGTGCCGCATTGCTGGGCGTTTACCATGTATGCCAGGCGTTGAGGGAAGTGGACCCGGGC
The DNA here is from genome assembly GCF_003097135.1 of Pseudomonas sp. URIL14HWK12:I12. Taxonomy (GTDB): domain Bacteria; phylum Pseudomonadota; class Gammaproteobacteria; order Pseudomonadales; family Pseudomonadaceae; genus Aquipseudomonas. The sequence goes on along the minus strand of NZ_QEQL01000001.1, from coordinate 108,539 downwards.
CGCTGGCGGGGCCAGGCATTAAGCCAATTGGCACGCACCGAGCCAGAGGCGCTCGCGCGCTGGTTGTCAGACCCCGCCTTCAAAGGCCACGGAGGGAAATCGGTTATCGAATCAGTGGCCCGCCTTGCAGGGTGGATGAATGCACTTGAGCCCGGAACCTACAGCGCAGTGACCCACCCAGGTGTCATTCGGGCCGCCCTGCTGCATGCCCTGGGCGCCGAGGCACAGCGATTCAATCGCCTCGACATCGCACCCTTGAGCTGCGTACGCCTGAGCCGGCGCGGGCATTGGAAGCTTTTGCTAGCAGGGTGACACCGAGTCGTGCACTTCCCGCTCTTTGGCCTGCAGGCAAAACTCATCCGGCGCGCCGTGGCGGTAGCGGATCTGTACCGACATGCGCCGGTCGCCGATTACCTGCTCAGCCACCCCCATCACCTCATGCAATGCCTCTGCCTCGGCCATGGGCTCGGCCCGGTCCTCTTCGAATAATGCCCATCCTTCTCTCCAGGGCCGGATACGGTAGCTGCCCATCGTTCATCTCCTTTGAAGCACCGGTATAGGTACGAAAGTGTGACTGCGTCGACAAAACCGAGGTTCAGAGAAAAATTCTCACTCGCTGACAGAAGACCTGCCGGACGCGGAGCGTCAAATTAATACCGTAAAAACCGCACTTACGACCGCTCGTCTTGAAAAGGACTGAATTTTGACGAATGGTCGCATTACCTCCAATGCTTCGTGTCATACAGGCACTGCGAACCCCGTGCTCAGGGGGCGTTAACATGGAGGTAACACCGTGATATCCCTCGTAAAAACCCTGCTCAGCGACGCCGTAGGTGCCAGCCTCGGCGAGCAGTTCGCCTCCTATTACGTACCTGCCAACCAAGCGCCAGCCAGTGATGCCCTGGTGCTGCGCGGCACACAGGCCAATGACAAGCTCACTGGCAGCGGCGCCGATGAAACCTTGATCGGCGCTGGCGGTGCAGACCGCCTGACCGGTGGCGACGGCCACGATACCTTCCGATATGAGGCCGTCACCGACAGCTACCGCACCGCCAGCACGTCGCAGGCTGATCTGATCACCGATTTCAACCCCAGCCAGGACCAGCTCGACCTCTCTGCATTGGGTTACAGCGGCTTCGGCAGCGGTTTGGATGGCACCTTGCAGTTGGTGTACAACGCGAGCCTGGACCGCACCTACCTCAAAGACCGCCAGGCTGATGCCAACGGCAATCGGTTCGAGATCGCGCTGCAGGGCAACCTGGTCGGTAGCCTAAACGCCGATAACGTACTGTTCGTGCCTGTTGTTCCGGCCAATCACGCCCCCGTGCTGGACCAGCCACTCAGTGACGCCGATGCCCGCGAGCAGGTGGCTTTTACCTACCAGATTCCTGAAAGTGCATTCAGCGACCCTGACGGCGACGGCCTTACCTACAGCGCCTCCCTGGCCGATGGCAGTGCCCTTCCCGAGTGGCTGGCCTTCGACCCGGTAACCCGTACCTTCAGCGGCACCCCCAGCGGTGAGGCGGCAGGCAACTACAGCTTGCTGGTCAACGCGACCGATGCACTCGGCGCATCGGTCAGCGACGTGTTTCAGATATCGGTGGCCGACACGCCATCCGGCGCGATCGTCGGCACCACCGGCCAGGACACGCTCGTGGGTACCGATGGCAGCGAACTGCTGCTGGGCCTGGGCGACAATGACACCCTCAAAGGTGGCGCCGGAGACGATACGCTGGACGGTGGCGCGGGGCGCGACAACCTCTACGGCGGCAGCGGCGCCGACACCTTCACCTTCAGTGCCTTGGGCGACAGCTACCGTGACTACAGCACTGGTGGCATCACCGCAACCGACACAATCCAGGACTTCACTCCAGGCCAGGACAAAATCGATGTCAGTGCGCTGGGCTTCACCGGCTTGGGCGACGGCCAGAACCATACCCTCTACCTGACCCTGAACGACGATGGCAGCAAAACCTACATCAAGTCTGCCAGCGCAGACCCTAGCGGCCAGCGCTTCGAGGTAGCGCTAGCAGGCAACCTGCTCGGCCAGCTCAGCGCCAGCGACTTCGTATTCGCCGAACGCGATGCGCAGCCGATCCTGTACCTGCCCACCCTCGGCCAATCCAACGCGCGCCTGATGCGCATGACCGAAGACGATGACCAGTCGGGCATCAGCGAAATGGTCAAGGACCTGGCGCGTTACACCGGCTACGATGTTCGCAGCCAATTCAAGGACGCCGATGGCAATGACATCGACATCGCTATCGGCGGCAGCACCGTCTCGGGCTACTCCACCGCTTCAGCCGAAGACCAGGCGCTGACCTGGTGGTACGCCGACACCAACCAACCTGGCCCGCTGCTGCTGCGTGCCGTAGGCTTGCTCAAGGAACAACTGGCCAGCCTGACGGCCATCGATCAGGTGACCATGGGCATCGTCTGGGGCCAGGGCGAGCAAGGCGCCCAGGAAATAGCCCGGGCGGACGACCCAGTGGCTGCCGCTGCGCAGTACAAGGCAGATACGCTGAAAGTCTTCGATTACCTGCATCAGCAACTGGGCGACTTCGATATCTACCTGATGGAAACCGGCCGCTACCAAGCCGAGGCGGCCAGTGCACGGGGCTATACCGAAGACAAGATCCAAAGCATCGAGGCCGGAGTGGCGGCCGTGCGCGAAGCCCAGCAGCAGATGGCAGCCGAGCGCGGTGATGTGCACCTGGCCGTTGACTACAGCGACCTGCCACTGCGTTATGAAGTCGACCCCACCACCTACCCAGATGACGTCTGGCACCTGCACGAAGAGTCAGATGAGATCGTTGGCCAGCGCCTGGCCGACTACATCGCCAATCACATGGGTTTCCAGGGCAACCCGGACGACAACAACAGCGTGCAGGCAATTTTCGATGAGGCCGCCAGCCACCAGGGCCACTACATTCATGGGACCGACGAAGACGACAGCCTGGTAGGCACCGACCAGAACGATACCCTCGACGGTGACCTGGGCGCCGACCACATGGAAGGCAAAGATGGCAACGACACCTATATCGTCGACAACGCCGGCGACACCGTGGTGGAAACCAACCCCGACGATAAACAGATCGACACGGTCAAAAGCAGTGTCAGCTGGGTGCTGGGCGACAACCTGGAGCACCTTGAGCTGACCGGGGTATCGGCCATCAACGGCACCGGTAACGCCTTGCGAAACTTCATCATCGGCAACGCCAATGACAACGTGATCGACGGCGGCGCAGGTGCCGACAGCATGACTGGCGGCAACGGCTCGGACATCTACTACGTCGACGACATCGACGACGCGGTGATCGAAACCAATGCAGACTCGGCTACCGGCGGCATCGACACCGTCTACAGCCGCCTGGCCGCCTACACCCTGGCCGCCAACACCGAGATTCTCGTGATCGACAGCGACACCGCTGCCAACGGCACCGGCAACACCCTGGACAACCTGATCGTGGCTGGCAGCGGTGACAACCTGATCGACGGCCGTACCGGCAATGACACCCTCAGCTACGCGCTGGCCCATTCAGGCATCACCCTGAGCCTGGCCACCACCAAGGCCCAGGCCACCGGCGGCTCGGGTACCGACTCGATCAAGAACATGGAAAACCTGATCGGTAGCCAGTACGACGACACCCTTACGGGCAATAGCGGCAATAACGTGCTCGAAGGGGGCGCAGGCAACGATGCACTGATCGGGGGCGGCGGGGATGACCGGCTCGTGGGCGGTGCCGGTACCGATACACTGACCGGCGGTAGCGGGGCCGACACCTACGTGTTCACTAGCCTGGCCGATATGGGCTGCGGCAGCGCTCGGGACCAGATCGTAGGCTTCAAGAGCGCTGAGCACGACCAGATCGACCTGACGGCGCTGGGCAATTTCACCTTCATCGGCAGCCAGGCCTTCGACGCCGATGCCACCCATCAGCTGCGCTTTGAAAACGGCGTGCTTTACGGCAGCACCAATGCCGACGGCGCCGCCGAGTTCGAAATCCAGCTGACCGGCGTCAAAGCGTTGAGCGCTTCGGATTTCACCAGCTGAGGGAAGCTTGGTCAGCTGCGCGTAGGCAGGCGATGGCCTACGCGCAATCTCCACGGCGGGCGCAGGGGTAAAGCCACTTGCCACTACGGCGCGCTTGAGGCATAACAGGCGCCCTGTTGCCAAGGATTGCCACCCATGCGCCTGTTGCGTCGCGCTTTTCTGTGCCTGTTGCTGCTTGCCCTGCTCGCCTTGGGCGTAGTGCTGTGGTACATCGCCCATCCCAATCTTCCTGCCTGGCAGCCCGCCAAGGATGTGCGCTACCTGGATCAATGGAGCGAGGCCGACCGCCAGACCTGGTATTTCACCCCCCAGGGCGCGCAGGTCAAAGGCTTGCGTTATGACTGGTTCGTGCACCTGCGCCAGCCGTTTTCCGACGCGCGCTTTGCAGCGCCAGAGAATATGGGGCGTTTTGGCTTTCTGCTCGACCCCAACGCCAGCGCCGCGAACCCGGATCACTTGCCGGTCGGCTTTACACGCCATACCGAAGCGGATCAGGTGAGTTATCTGGACATCACCTGCTCGGCCTGCCACACCGGCGAGCTGCGCTACAACGGCACGGCCGTGCGCATTGACGGGGGCCCCGCTCAGCATGTGCTGCCTTCCACAGTGCCCACACTGCGCGGTGGCAGCTTTGGCCAAGCGTTGGTCGCCAGCCTGGCGGCCACCTATTACCTGCCCTGGAAATTCAACGCCTTCGCTGCCGACGTGTTGCCGGCCGGCAGCGGCGAAGCCGAGCGCCGCGCACTGCGCCAGGCCATGAAGGCTTCACTTGACCGTTTTGCCCACGCGGCCTGGAACGATACTCATCGCGGCCTCTACCCTACCCAAGAGGGGCCCGGCCGCACAGACGCCTTCGCACGCATTGCCAATGCCGCTTTTGGCGATGCCATCGACCCTGCCAACTACCGTGTCGGCAATGCGCCGGTGGATTACCCGCAGATGTGGCGCATCTGGACCTTCGACTGGGTACAGTGGAACGGGTCGGCCCAGCAGCCGATGGCCCGCAATATTGGCGAGGCGCTGGGCGTGGGGGCTACCCTGAGCTTTTTCGACGAACACCAGCAACCGCTGACGGGCGAGGCGCGCTACCCCTCCAGTGTCCGGGTGAACGACCTGCACACCATCGAAACCACCCTACAGCGCCTGGCTCCGCCGGCCTGGCCAGAAGACGTGCTCGGCGCTGTCGACAAGCCCCTTGCCGCCGAGGGCCGCGCGCTGTTCGCTCAACATTGCGCAGCGTGCCATGTGCGTGCGGTCGACGAGCACGGCCCGCGCCCGGTGGTCGACCTCGCGATGATCCCGACCTCGGTGATCGGCACCGACCCCACTGCCGCCGACAACATCGCTGACCGCCGCTACGACCTTTCGGCATTGGCTTGGACGCCCGAAGAACTCGCCACCCTTAACGTCCAATTCCAAGGGCCGCAGCCTCCGCTGGACCTGCATCAGGTATCGGTGGCCAAAGGCCTGGCGTGGGTCACCGCCTACGTGGAGCAACGTGCTTACCGTGACGCCGGCATCCCGGCCGACCAGCAGGGCGCGCTAAATGGCTTCGACCTGCCCATCGGCGTGCGCGAGATGCGCGCTTACAAGGCGCGGCCACTGGCAGGGGTATGGGCCACCGCGCCGTTCCTGCATAACGGGTCGGTGCCCAACCTCTATCAGTTGCTTTCCCCTCAGGATGAGCGCGCCGTCACCTTCTACCGTGGCAATTTCGAATTTGACCCGCGCCACGTGGGCTACCAGGCCGGCGCCTTCCCCGGCGGCTTCCTTTACGACACCCGCCAGACCGGTAACCACAACAGCGGCCATGAATTTCGCGACGGCCCGCGAGGCCGCGGGGTGATCGGCCCTCTGCTGCAGCCCGCCCAACGCTGGGCATTGGTTGAATACCTCAAAGTGATGGGCAGCCCACTGGAGAAAACCCTGCCATGAACCAACGCCTATTGTTCGCTGGCCGCCCGCTGGGGTCGGCCGCGCGTTTCTGGTTGCGCCTGGGCGGGCTTTTGGGCCGCCTACTGCTAGGGCTCGTGGTCCTCGCCTTACTAGGGTGGGCAGCCAGCGCCGCCTGGTATGCCTGGAAGTTCTCCGGCCCGGTCAGCGCCCAGGAACAGGTGCCACCCGGTGAGGCGGCGATGACCCAAAGCATCATCCAGACGGCGATCCGCATCGTCGATCAGCACAGGGAAAACACCCGCTACCTGCGCGACGCACACGCCAAGGCTCACGGCTGCGTGCAGGCCCAGGTACAAGTGGCCGGCGATCTACCGCCGGCATTGCGCCAAGGGGTGTTCAGTGAGCCAGGTAAAACGTGGAATGGCTGGATGCGCTTGTCCAACGGCAACGCCTACCCACAGTTCGACAGCCTGCAGGATGCTCGCGGCATGGCCCTCAAGCTGCTCCAGGTTCCCGGCGCGCAATTGCTTCCCAGCCAGCAGGCTCGCCAGGAACAGGATTTTGTGATGTTCAACCACCCCAACTTCTTCGTCAGTGACGTGGCCGAATACCAGCAGAACATCGCCGCCCAGGCCGACGGCAAGAAAGTGCTGGCTTTTTTCCCGGGATGGGACCCGCGCCAGTGGCAGGTGCGCCACCTGCTGATCGCGTTTTCGACCCTGAGCGATGCCCCCGACAGCCCTACCCAGGGCACCTACTATTCCGTTTCGCCCTACAAGTTCGGGGGTGCCAACGCCAAGTTCCGCGTCACGCCTGAGGCAGGCACCTGCCCGGCCTACAGCGTGCCCAAGCCTAACCGCGACCTGCCCAACTTCCTGCGAGGGGCGCTTTATCAGCAGCTCTCGGCCGATCGGGTGCCCGCCTGTTTTGCCTTGCAGATTCAATTGCAGGATGCCAGCCGCTACATGCCGCTCGAAGACACCAGTGTGGAATGGAAACAGAGCGATTCGCCCTTCGTGACCGTGGCGCATATCAAAGTGCCCGCGCAGGATTTCGACAGCCCAGAACAGAACCTGGCCTGTGACAACATGGCCTTCAGCCCATGGCACGGCATTGAGGCCCATCGGCCGGTGGGTGGCATCAATCGGCTGCGCAAGGCCGTCTATGACGCGGTGAGCCAGTATCGGCACGCGCGCAACGGCAACGTGGCGCCCTGAGCCGGTAAGGGTTGCAAAGCAGCGCGCCGTTCACCCGATGGGAGGCCGGCCCGCCGACAACGGGCCTACCTGTAAGGGTGCGGGCGCATCATTTCGTGCCTAGCCGCCATAAGCGCCCAACATCCGCTGCGCGCTCGCGCAACAGCCGCGGAGCCTCGCGACATGCCTGCTCCAGGCTCATCGGCCCTTCTGCCAGGGAAAACGCGGCGTCGATTCCGTGATCATAAAGCGCCTGGTACCCCTGGCCCAGCGTGCCTGCCAGCACGACCACGGGCACCCCGGCAGCCTGGGCAATGCGAGCCACCCCCAGCGGCGTCTTGCCGCGCAAGGTCTGGGCATCGAAACGCCCCTCCCCGGTGATCACCAGCGCCGCCCCCTGCACGGCGTCGGCCAGCCCAGCCAGCTCGGCCACTACTTCAACACCTGGGCGAAACTGGGCGCCGAAGAATGCGCGTGCGGCAAAGCCCATGCCGCCAGCTGCGCCGCTGCCCGGCTCATCTCGAAGATCGCGACCCAATAGCTTGGCCACCTGATCGGCAAAACACCCCAGCGCATCATCCAACCGCTCGACCTGCTCAGGGCTGGCGCCTTTTTGTGGGCCGAACACCCACGACGCACCGTGCTCGCCGCACAGAGGGTTGTCGACATCAGCAGCCACTTCGAACGCCACGCCCGCCAGGCGACGGTCCAGGCCACCCGCATCGAGCCGGGCAAGCCTGGCCAGCGCAGCCCCACCTGGCGGCAATATTGCGCCCTGAGCATCGAACAGCTTGAGCCCCAGTGCCTGCAACATACCGGCACCGCCGTCATTGGTAGCGCTGCCCCCTATGGCCAACACGATTCGCTCAGCGCCCGCTTCCAGCGCCGCCCCGATCAATTGGCCAGTGCCGAAGCTTGAGGTATTGCAGGCGTCCCGATCCTCTAACGCCAACAACTGCAAGCCGCTGGCTTCGGCCATTTCGATCACGGCCGTGCTACTACCTGGCAACCAGCCCCAGGCAGCGTCCGCCGGCTGGCCCAGCGGCCCCTGCACCGTCAGCCGCCGAACCTCTCCATGCGCAGCGGCCACCACCGCCTCAAGTGTGCCTTCGCCGCCATCGGCCATCGGCACACAAGCCAGCTGTGCCCCTGGCAGCACCGAGCCCAGCCCTTGGGCGATGGCCCGGGCCACGCCCGCGGCACTGAGGCTGTCTTTGAACGAGTCGGGGGCGATGACGATTTTCATGGCGATCAATGTTTCCCTGGAGTAATCGGCCTGCACGGTAGAAGGTCGGCGTATTGCCGCTGATGCACGTGTGAGCCTAACAAAAGCGGGTGTGCAGCCGTTAGCCTCAGCGCTACCATGCGCGCTCCACTACAGGACCGGCCCATGACCACAGAGCTGATTATCGAAGACCTGCACCCCGGCGACGGCAAAGCTGCCGTCAAAGGGGCGCTGATCACCACCCATTACCAAGGCTGGCTGGCCGATGGCACACCGTTCGACTCCTCGCTCGAGCGCGGCAAGCCCTTCCAGTGCGTGATCGGCACTGGCCGCGTGATCAAGGGTTGGGATCTGGGCCTTATGGGCCTGCGCGTGGGCGGCAAGCGCCGTTTGACAGTGCCGGCCACGCTGGCCTACGGCGAGCGCGGCATGGGCAACCGGGTGCCGCCCGGGGCAGACCTGACCTTTGAAATCGAGTTGCTGGAGGTGCTGACCCGGGATGACTGAATTGCCGCAGCAGCCGCTCAACGCAACGGCCGGCCACTCACGAAATGTGCCACGTCGTTGAACCCAGGCGTGGAGGCGTGCCCGGGCACAACCAGCCGGTCGATGAATGCCTCATCCTGGGCATCCAGGCGGTAGTCCAGCGCCGGCAAGTATCCTTCCCAGTGCTCCAGCGTACGCGGCCCTACGATGGCCGATGGCACCAGGCGGTTGTTCAGCACCCAGGCAATGGCGAAAGCCGTCGGCGTTACGCCGCGCTGTTTGGCATGAGCAGCGATTTGCTGCGCAATGGCCAATGACTCGGTGCGCCATTCGGTTTCCTGGATACGCTTGTCATGGCGCCCGGCACGGGTGCCGTCGGCAGGCGGCTCGCCAGGCAGGTACTTGCCGGTCAACACCCCGCGAGCCAGCGGGCTGTAGGGAACGATGCCCAGGCCGTAATGCTGGCAAGCGGTGAACACTTCCTGTTCGGCCTGGCGGTTGACGATGTTGTACAGCGGCTGCACCGCCACGGGGGCGTCCACGCCGAGCCGGCGCGCAGTGTTGACGAACTCGGCGATCTTCCAGCCACGATGGTTGGAGAGCGCCCAGTAGCGCACCTTGCCCTGGCGGATCAAATCGCCCAGTGCCGACACGGTCTCCTCGATCGGCGTCTGATGGTCTTCGCGGTGCAGGTAATACAGGTCGATGTAATCGGTGCCCAGCCGCTCCAGGCTCTGCTCGGCAGCGTGCATCAGGTGCTTGCGGCTGCCGCCAACCTTGTGCGGCAGGCCAGACTGCTGCCCGGTTGGGCTGCCGAACTTGGTTGCCAGCACCCAGTCATGGCGGTGGCTAGCGATGGCGCGGCCGGTGATGCGCTCAGACTCGCCGCCGTTGTAAACGTTAGCCGTGTCGATGAAGTTGACGCCCTGGGCGAAGGCGCTGTCGATGATGCGGCGGGAGTCGGCCTCTGAGGTTTGGTCGCCGAACATCATGGTGCCTAGGCACAAGGGGGAGACGCTGAGGCCGCTGCGGCCCAGGGGGGTGTAGCGCATGGCACGCTCCATGGTGGTGGAAAAGCTATCGAAATAGACCGGATGACGGACAACTCGTTGACTTTACCAGTAGACGATCAAGGCGTAACCGCTTCAAATCCTGAACAGACCGGAAGCCGGCTCGGCGCCCCCCTGCGTATAGGCTACTGAAGCTCTGCCACGCGGCATTTGCGCCAAAAGCAATGGATCGCAACACTAGCCATCCCCGTGGCCGGCTATTCCCCTGTACCATACGCGCCCTTCCCTCACCCACCTTGGCACGGCCCCGCGCCCTGCCCCTCAGGAATCGCGCTGCATGAGTGACACCCCCTCCTCCGAGCAACTGCATCGGGGCCTGAAGAACCGACACATTCAACTCATCGCCCTGGGCGGGGCCATCGGCACCGGGCTGTTTCTGGGCATCGCCCAGACGATCGGCATGGCCGGCCCCTCGGTGATCCTGGGCTACGCCATCGCCGGGCTCATTGCCTTTTTCATCATGCGCCAGCTGGGCGAAATGGTGGTCGAAGAGCCTGTATCCGGCACCTTCAGCCATTTCGCCTACCGCTACCTGGGCCCGTTCGCCGGGTTCATGTCGGGCTGGAACTACTGGGTGCTCTACGTGCTGGTCGGCATGGCCGAGCTCACCGCTGTGGGCGTGTACGTCCAGTACTGGTGGCCAGGGGTGGCTACCTGGGTATCGGCGGCGGTGTTCTTCGTGATCATCAACCTGATCAACGTGGCCAACGTGCGCCTGTATGGCGAGATGGAATTCTGGTTCTCGCTGATCAAGGTCACCGCCATCGTCGCGATGATCGGCTTCGGCGCCTGGCTGCTGGCCAGCGGCCAGGGCGGCCCGGACGCGACTGTCGCCAACCTGTGGAACAACGGTGGCTTCTTCCCTCATGGGGTGGGCGGGCTAGCGATGGCCATGGCGGTGATCATGTTCTCCTTTGGCGGCCTGGAGCTGGTGGGCATCACTGCCGCCGAAGCCGATGATCCTAAGCGCAGCATCCCGAAGGCAACCAATCAAGTCATCTGGCGCATTCTGATCTTCTACGTGGGGGCGCTGACCGTGCTGCTGGCGCTGTACCCCTGGCAGAAGGTGGTCACCGGCGGCAGCCCCTTCGTACTGATCTTCCACAACCTCGACAGCCAGGTCGTCGCTACGCTGCTCAATGCTGTGGTGCTCACCGCGGCGCTGTCGGTCTACAACAGCTGCGTGTACAGCAACAGCCGCATGCTGTTCGGCCTGGCTCGCCAGGGTAACGCGCCCAAAGTGCTGCAGCAGGTCAACCATCGTGGCGTGCCGATGGCTGCGCTGGGCGTGTCGTCGTTGGCCACCGGCCTCTGCGTAGTGGTCAACTATGTGCTGCCGGGCGAAGCCCTGCAGTTGCTGATGGCTCTGGTGGTGGCGTCGCTGGTGCTGAACTGGTGGATCATCAGCATCACTCACTGGAAATTCAAGCGCGTGAAGGCCGCCGAAGGCCATGCTTGCCACTACCCCAGCTGGGGCTACCCGTTCACCAACGCCCTGTGCCTGATATTCCTCGCGGGTATCCTGGTGGTGATGTGGCTGACACCAGGCATCTACATATCGGTGATCATGTTGCCGATCTGGCTGGCGGTGCTTGCGTTTGCCTATCAAGCGGTGAAAGGCCGCTGAACCGAGCGGTGCGCCGTGAGCCGTGGTATGGTTGTCCGACGACCACCACGGCACACGCCGCCCACCTCGTTGGCGCAGGCGAGAGGCCAATGCCCCCGTGAGCCCGCCATGCCCGCGCAGCCCAAGAACATCACCGTCACCATCCTCTCGATCGTTTTCTACACCCTCATCGCCTTTCTGTGCATTGGCCTGCCAATCGCGGTGCTGCCTGGCTATGTACATGATCAGCTGGGTTTCAGCCCGGTGGTCGCAGGCCTGGTGATCGGCGCGCAATACCTGGCCACCTTGCTCATCCGCCCACTGGCTGGCCGCTTGGCCGACAGCGTTGGCACCAAGAAAATCATTACCTGGGGGCTGTATGGCATCGTTGGCAGCGGCGCACTCACGCTGCTATCGACCCTGCTGCAGAGCCTGCCAGTGCCCAGCCTGGTGCCGCTGCTGCTGGGCCGGCTGCTGCTGGGCTGCTCTCAAGGCATGATCGGCGTAGGCACGGCCAGCTGGGGCATTGGCGCGGTGGGCGCCGAGAACACCGCGCGGGTGATTTCCTGGAACGGCATCGCGTCCTACGGTGCCATTGCCTTCGGCGCACCGCTGGGCGTAGTGCTCACCGCCGCGCTGGGCTACAACGTGCTTGGCCCGCTATTGATGCTGATGGCAGCCGGTGGCCTGCTGGTGCTGCGTAAACAGCCTTCGATGCCGGTAGTGCGCGGCGAGCGTATGCCTTTCTGGGCTGCATTTGCCAAAGTCGCGCCTTATGGCCTGGCGTTGACCCTGGCCTCTATTGGCTATGGCACGCTCACCACTTTCGTCACTCTTTATTACGGTGAGAACGCCTGGGAAGGCGCTGCCTTTTGCCTGACCGCATTCGGCATCAGCTTCGTCGCCGCACGGCTGATTTTCGTAAATGCCATCAATCACTACGGCGCCTTTGCTTCGGCACTGGCGTGCATGGCGGTAGAAACCCTGGGCTTTGTGCTGCTGTGGCTTGCGCCTTCGCCCGGCTGGGCGCTGGCCGGCGCAAGCTTGACCGGCTTTGGGCTATCGCTGGTGTACCCGGCCTTGGGAGTGATTGCCATTCGCCAGGTACCAAGCGCCAGCCGCGGGGCAGGCCTGGGTGCATTCGCCGTGTTCTTCGACATGGCATTGGCCACGGCGGGGCCGCTGATGGGCGCCTTGGCAACGCTGACCGGCTACGGGCCAATTTTTCTGGTCGCAGCAGGGCTTTCACTGGCGGGGTTAGGCATCGTGGCAATGCTGGGGCGCCGCGCCCGCTGATTACTGGTCGGCAGTCTGAAGGCCGGCGCGGCTTGGCCGGGCCAGTGCTTGCCCAAAGAAATGCCCGGCCTCACTGACCAGATCACGGTGGATGGCTACTCGATCTACACCGTCACCGTCAGCACACAATGCCGGGGAGCGCGCTGCCTGCTCGTCGGTGCAGGGCGCGAGGAACACAAAGTGCCCAGCCCCGGGCAAAGGGCGAAAATCCGGGTGCAGCAGTTTACGCGCCAAAGCGCCCGCGTTCTTGTCCATCGCCACCAGTTTGTCACTGTCACCGGCGTAGATCAGCGTAGGCACCTTGACGTTTTCCAGCGTATGGCGGCCGAACATCAAGCTCAGTGGTGCCAGCAACAACATTGCGTGCACTCGTGCGTCCGCCTGCGGGGCCAGGTCATCCCGGTCGGCAACCAGCTCGCCATGGGCCTTGCAGGCGTCCATGTCCTGAGGGTACTTGTCGCAGTAATTGCGCAGGCGTTGCAGCTCGGGTTGCGCGCCGGTGAGGATCAACGCCGTTTCACCTCCAGCCGAGTAGCCGATCACGCCCACCTCTTTCTCATTGATAAACGGCGAGAGCATCGGCTCGCTCAGTGCCGAGGTGATTGCAGCTGAAATCTGCAGCGGCCGCCCGTAGAGATTGCTGAGCTTGCCAAGCCGGCTTTGGTCCAGGTTGTTATCACCTGGATGCACGACCGCCACTACGACGAAGCCTTGCCGTGCGATAGAGGTGATCAGATCGTGTAACGCCAACGGCGTGCCATTGTTGCCGTGGGAAAGCATCAATAGCGGGAAACGCCCAATCGATATGCGTGCATCTTCACGAGCATCGACCTGGAACCCATCGACCAGGCTAGGCTTGCCTAGCTCGCGTGTTGGGTAGAAGGCATAAGCCTGCATGGGCTCGCCGTCGAGCGGGTCAGTGAAGGTCAGCCGATGGTAGCCCACCGCAAGGCGAGGCTGGGCCGGGATGGCCGCTGCCATCACATGCACCGAAACAAGGCTGATCACTACCAGCCCCAAGCTCCATGCACAAAAGTGCGCCATCCGTTTGCCGTTCATGCCCGAGCGCTCCACGTCGCCTGCCAAAGGCCCACTTCTCTGGCCAGATGCAGCAAAAGCTGGGCCAGTCATCACTTCGACTGCGGCAAACGGAAAAAGGCACAAACAAAAACGCCTGCATGTCTGCAGGCGTCGACGTATCACCGCCGTGTTCAGGCGGCAGCGAATTGCTGGTTGATTTGCGCCTGGGCGCCGGCCAGCGCCTGCTCACGCTGTGCATCGCCCATCGCCAGGCCTTCGGCGTGAATAACCTGAATGTCAGTGATGCCCAAAAAGCCCAGCATGAGCTTGAGATAGTCGACATGGGCTGCCCCCGATGCCTGGCCTGCATGCTTGCCGCCGGCAGTGGCGATGATGACCACCTTTTTGCCCCCGCACAGGCCTTGTGGCCCATTCTCGGTGTAACGGAAGGTCACGCCAGCCACGGCCACCCGGTCAAGCCAGGCCTTGAGCTGGGTAGGGATGGTGAAGTTGTACATTGGCGCGCCGATGACGACAGTATCGGCGGCCAGAAATTCTTCCAGTGCGGCGCTGTTCAGGCCGGCTTCCTGTTGTTGCTCGGCGCTGCGCTGCTCGGCCGGGGTGCCAGCGGCTTGCAGGCTGGCTGCGGAGAAATGGCCCAGTGCGCTATGGGCCAGGTCGCGGTAGGTAACGTCGATACCGGGTTCGGCGGCTTGCCACGCGCTGACCAAGGCATGGGTCAGGCTGCGGGAGGCCGAATGGTCGCCCAGGATGCTCGAGTCGATATGCAGCAGTTTCATGGCCATCTCCTTGCAGGATTCGATAGTGAAGTGGCGCCATCCTACCGAACAGGCGAATCGGAGATAAGTGCGTAAAAACGCGTTGGATTGTCCTATTTTTGGGATCAATAGTCGTCTTCAGGTTTATCGGCGCCATCGATAAGTACCATCATCAGGATCAGCTTTAGTTCACCGTGCGGGCGCGCAAAATAGCCAGCGTCGTTCTCCAGTCGTTACACAGGACCCTCCCCTATGCGCCTTGCGCTCTTTGCCGCCCTGCCTGCCTATGCTCTGCTCTCAGGTTGCGCCAACGGCCCCCTTGCCCCAACCCTGACCTTCGAGACACACAAGACGCCTCAAGCCTATGCCGCCTGCGTTGCACCCATGCTGCCCGAAGCCACGACCGTGACCGAGGCCTCTCGGCGCTATCGGATCGTCGTACCCAGCAGCCTGGCCGCCGATAACGTGATCGAAGCCTACAAGGCGCCCAACGGTGGCAAGGTATTCGTGTATGCCCGAAGCCTCGTGGGCGGCGGGCTCGTCGAAGCAGCCAGGGCTTGTGCCTAATGCGAAGACACGAAAGATGACGGCGTCTGAGGCGCAGGCAGTACGTAAGTAGCCCGTATCCAGCGAACCTCCTCTACCGGCGTACGCCCGAAGAAGCGTTTGAATTCCCGAGTGAACTGCGAAGCGCTCTCATAGCCCACCTCGAATGCCGCCTGGGCAACCGACATCTCGCCGCGCAGCATTAGCAGCCTGGCCTGGTGCAACCGCGTAGACTTAAGGTATTGCAGCGGTGTGCTGGCGGTCACGCCACGAAAGTGGCGGTGGAAACTGGCCAGACTCATGCGCGCCTCTTCGGCCAGCGCCGAGACGCTCAACGGGCTTGAATAACCCTGGTGGATCATCCTGATGGCCCGGCCGACCCTGGCGAAATGCCCTTGCTGGGCAAGTGCTGCCCTTAGCGATCCGCCCTGCTCTGCTGTCAGGACGCGGTAATAAAGCTCCCTGATCAGGCCAGGCCCAAGGATGCGCGCTTCGATCGGATCCCGCATGGCCTGGAGCAGCCTTAGCAATGTGCCGGACAACGGCTCACCCATGGGCGATGCATACATGCCAAGAGGCTCGGCCTGGCTCGGGCCAAACGCATCGTCGACGGCCATCATCAGCTCGCCGGCCAACTGGAAATCCAGGCGCATGTAAACCGCTAGCATCGGGGCCTGCGCGCTGGCCTCGGTCTGCATGATGAACGGCACAGGCACCGAAACCACCAGGTAATGCTGGGCGTCGTAGACATACAGCTGCTCACCGAGATAGCCGCGTTTGCAGCCCTGGCACACCAGCACGATCCCTGGCTCGTACAGCACCGGTGTGCGCGCCAGAGGTCGGTTGGACCGCAACAAGCGGACGTCTGCAAGCGGGCTGAGGTTGTAGCCCTCCTCCGGTGCCAGGCGTTCGAGCAGGGCTATTACTTCATCACCAACGTTCATCCGTCGGTTGAGCGCGTCAGTGCTTGCCATTGATCAATCTCGGCCAGTCGTTGATGAAGGTGCGTGCGCACCAGGCCCAGTGCATCGCTGCCCAGCAGTATCTGTGCTGGCGGTTCGGGTGCTTCAACGATGTGCAGGATCGCTAAGGCCGCCTTGGCCGGGTCGCCCAGTTGCTTGCCGCTTTTATCCTGCCGTGCCTGGCGGATCGGATCGAACAGCCGGTCGTAATCAGAAATCGAGCGAGGGCTGCGCTTCATCGAGCGGCCGGCCCAGTCGGTACGAAACGACCCAGGTGCGACGGCCGTGACCTTCACCCCGAACGGCGCCAGCTCCTGGCGCAATGTGGCAGTGATTCCTTCAAGGGCAAATTTGCTCGCGCAATAGTAGCCCACGCCGGGCATCGTGATGGTACCGCCCATGGACGTAATGTTGAGGATGTGCCCACCGCGTTGTTGACGAAAATGCGGCACCAGCGCCTGCATCACCGCCACGGCACCGAACACGTTGACCTCGAACTGTTGGCGCATCTGCTCCAGGGGAGACTCTTCGAACAGACCTTCATGGCCGTAGCCAGCGTTATTGACCAGCACATCGACCCGCCCGGTTCGGGCGATGGTTTCTTCCAGCACCGGCCCGACCCGATCGATGCAGCTGACGTCGAGCATTACCCCCTGCGCCCGGCCTGGGCTCAGTGCCTCGAATGCGTTCAAAGCTGCGGGCTGGCGCACAGTGCCTATCACGCGATGGCCGGCCTCCAGCGCCGCAACGGCAAGCGCCCGGCCCAGCCCGCTACTTACGCCGGTGATCAGAAACGTTTTGTTGGTCATGGGAAAACCTCAGCTGTTTGAAGTGCCCAGCCTAGCCCCCCCTACCGCTGCCATCCCACGGCCATAGCTGGCAAAGCCTTGCCTATTCCTATCAGAGGGCGCCTACCGCTGCCTCAAAGCTACGCTACCCGCGGGGGCATACAGGGTCCATAATGGCCGCTTTGCCGCTTTTCAGGTAATCGCGCCATGCCGATCGGTGATCCCAGAAACCTCAGCGACCTCTTCTATTTCGCCAAGGTCGTCGAGGCCGGCGGGTTCGCCGCCGCCGGGCGTTTGCTAGGTATTCCCAAGTCGCGCCTGTCACGCCGTATCGCCGAGCTGGAAGAGCGGTTGAATGCGCGCCTGCTGCAACGCACCACCCGCAAATTGCAGCTGACCACCGTAGGTGAACGCTACCTGCGCCATTGCCAGGCAATGTTGCTGGAAGCCGAGCAGGCCGAAGAAGCGGTGGCCAGCGTGACCAGCGAGCCGCGCGGGCCCTTGCGTGTAAGCAGCCCGGTCGGGCTAGCCAACCCCTTCCTCTCCCCCTTGGTGCGCGACTTTCTGCTGCGCTATCCCAAGGTGCAATTGGACCTTCTGTTGGTGAATCGCCGCGTCGACCTGATCAACGAAGGGATCGACGTGGCGTTGCGCGTACGCGAAGCCGATGACGAGGAACCTAACCTGGTGACCCGGCGCCTGCGCGAAGCGCGTACCGAAGTCGTTGCCTCACCGCAATTCGCGGCCGCCAACCCTGTACAGCACCCACAAGCGCTTGCCGGGTTGCCTCTGCTCGGCGCACCGGATGCCGACCGGCTCTGCCGCGTGCGGTTGTGCAACGCGGCCGGTGAACGTTTCGAGTTGGCCATGCCGGCGCGCCTGGGTGTCGAAGATTTCGACATGCGCCGCGATGCGGCGCTGGCAGGCCTGGGGTTCACCGTGTTGCCGATGATGCAGTGCGAAGCCGAGCTGGCCCGCGGCGTGCTGGTGCGCCTGCTGCCCGATTGGCATTGCCCACCGGCCTGGTTGCAGGCGGTCTATCCGCATCGGCGCGGCGTGCTCCCGGCCGTGCGGGCCTGGCTCGACCACCTGCAGCAGGCCTTCGACCACAGTACGGACCGGCCCCTATGAATGCGCAACAGATCGCAGCACATTGCCTGAGCCTGCCCGGCGCAAGGGAAGACTACAAATGGGGTGGCGTTAGAGTGTTTTCCGTGGCCGGCAACAAGATGTTCGCAGCCTGCGGGCTCAAAACCGGCGGTGACCTAGCCTTCAAGGTCGATGCCGAGCTGTTCCTCGGCTACTGCGACCGCCCAGGCTTTCGGCCGGCGCCTTACTTGGCTCGGGCCATGTGGGTAAGCATGGAGGACCCGTCGCTGATCAACGAACAGGCGCTACGTGCAATGCTTGAGCGCTCGCATCAATTAGTGGTGGCGCGGTTGCCCCGCCGTACGCAGGCCGGGTTGCTATTGGACCATGCCAACGCATCAGGCTTATAGCGAGTAATTAGTTAGCAAGCTTCGCAACTAACAAAACCGCTATAACATCACCCCTGTCGATAGTCATCTTCGAACCATTCGATTCGTCGATACACCGCCGGCCCCGCAGAATCCGCCTCAATTCATTAACCAAAGATTAAGGCGGGTTTCACATGGACCAGTCACTCAAACCCCTGCGCGTTCCGCTGGCTGCTTTGGCAATAGCAGCCATGGCGGCCTGCGGTAAGGCCCCCGAACAGGCTGCCCAAGCCCCGGCTGCCACGCCCGTGAGCGTGGCCAAGGTCATCGAACAGCCGGTCAATGAATGGGATGAGTTCACCGGCCGGCTTGAAGCGCCGGAAACCGTGCGCATCCGCCCGCGCGTGTCTGGCCAGATCGACCGCGTGGCCTTCACCGAAGGGGCCCTGGTACGCAAAGGCGATTTACTGTTCCAGATCGACCCACGCCCTTTCCAAGCCGAGGTCGACCGGCTTCAGGCCCAGGTTCAAGAGGCCAAAGCCAATGCCGCCAATGCTGAAAGCGAGGCGCAGCGCGGTGAACGTCTGCGAGGCGCCAATGCCATATCCGCCGAGGTCGCAGACTCTCGTGCCACCGCCGCCCAGGCCGCGCGCGCTCAGGTCCAATCGACCCAGGCGCAGCTGGACCTGGCGCGCCTGAACCTAAGCTTCACCAAAGTCACCGCGCCGATCACCGGCCGAGTGGGCCGCGCCGAGATCACCGCCGGCAACCTGGTCAGTGCCGACACCAGCAACCTGACCAGCATCGTCTCTACCGACAAGGTGTATGCCTACTTCGATGCCGACGAACGCGCCTTTCTCAAGTACAACCAGCTCGCCCGCCAGGGGCAGCGCGGGGCTACCACGCCGGTGTATCTGGGCCTGTCCAGTGAAGACGGCAACCCTCACCTGGGGCAGATGGATTTCGTCGACAATCAGGTCAACCCCCAGACCGGCACTATCCGTGGCCGGGCGGTGTTCGATAACCGCAACGGCGAATACACCCCTGGGCTTTACGCCCGCCTGAAGCTGGTGGGCAGCGGCACCTACGATGCCGTATTGATCAAGGACGAGGCCGTGGGCACCGACCTTGGCAACAAGTTCGTGCTGGTGATGGGCAAGGACAACACCCTGGCCTACCGCGCCGTGGAATTGGGGCCCAAGCTCGAAGGCCTGCGCATCGTGCGCAAGGGGCTGGAAAAAGACGAACGCATCGTCGTCAACGGCCTGCAACGGGTACGCCCCGGCGCCACGGTGGCGCCCGAGGATGTACCGATGGCCAGTGCCCAGACCCTCGCCGCCCTTGCCCAACAGCGCGCTGCCCTTGAGGCGGCCAACCGCCAGAACGCTCCGGCCCCCAAGCTCGCCACTGCCGCCCCGCGCGGTTAAAGGAAGCCTGTCATGAGCTTTTCCCAGTTCTTCATCCGGCGGCCGATCTTCGCCGCTGTGCTGTCGCTGCTGATCCTGATCGGCGGCGCTATATCGCTGTTCCAGCTGCCGATCAGCGAATACCCCGAAGTGGTGCCGCCCACGGTGGTGGTGCGCGCCAACTTCCCCGGTGCCAACCCCAAGGTGATCGGCGAAACCGTCGCCTCGCCGTTGGAGCAGGCGATCACTGGCGTCGAGAACATGCTGTACATGTCCAGCCAGGCGACTGCCGACGGCAAGCTGACGCTGACCATCACCTTCGCCCTGGGCACCGACCTGGACAACGCCCAGGTGCAGGTGCAGAACCGGGTGACCCGCACCGAGCCCAAGCTGCCCGAAGAAGTAACGCGGCTGGGCATTACCGTGGACAAGGCCTCCCCGGACCTGACCATGGTGGTGCACCTGACCTCACCCGATAACCGCTACAACATGCTCTACCTGTCCAACTACGCCGTGCTCAACGTAAAAGACGAGCTCGCCAAGCTCAGCGGCGTGGGCGACGTGCAGCTGTTCGGCATGGGCGACTATTCCCTGCGCGTATGGCTGGACCCCAACAAGGTCGCCTCCCGCGGCTTGACGGCCACCGATGTGGTCAATGCCATCCGCGAACAGAACCGCCAGGTCGCCGCCGGCCAGCTGGGCGCCCCGCCCGCACCCAATGCCACCAGCTTCCAGATGGCGATCAATACCCAAGGGCGCCTGGTCAACGAAGAAGAGTTCGAGAACATCATCATTCGTGCCGGCGAGGACGGCCAGATCACCCGCCTGCGCGACATCGCTCGAGTGGAGCTGGGGTCCAGCCAATACGCATTGCGCTCGCTGCTCAACAACCAACCGGCAGTGGCGTTGCCGATCTTCCAGCGGCCGGGCTCCAACGCCATCGAGATCTCCAACCAAGTGCGCGCCAAGATGGCCGAGCTTAAGAAGGCGTTCCCCGAAGGCATGGACTACAGCATCGTCTACGACCCGACCATCTTCGTGCGCGGCTCGATCGAAGCGGTGGTGCACACCTTGTTCGAAGCGCTGATTCTGGTGGTGCTGGTGGTGGTGCTGTTCCTGCAAACCTGGCGCGCATCGATCATTCCGCTGGCTGCGGTGCCGGTATCGCTGATCGGTACCTTCGCAGTGATGCACCTGTTCGGCTTCTCCCTCAATGCCCTGAGCCTGTTCGGGCTGGTGCTGGCGATCGGCATCGTGGTGGACGACGCCATCGTGGTGGTCGAGAACGTAGAGCGTAACATCGAGCTGGGGTTGGAGCCGGTAGCGGCCACCCAGCGTGCCATGAAGGAAGTGACCGGGCCGATCATCGCGACGGCACTGGTGCTGTGCGCGGTGTTCGTGCCCGCTGCATTCATCTCCGGCCTTACCGGGCAGTTCTATAAGCAGTTCGCGTTGACCATTGCCATTTCCACGGTGATCTCGGCGTTCAACTCGCTGACCCTCTCACCAGCCTTGGCAGCGGTGCTGCTGCGCGGCCACGACGCACCGAAAGACCGTTTTTCGCGGTTGCTCGAACGCCTGCTCGGTGGGTGGCTGTTCCGCCCGTTCAACCGCATGTTCGAACGCGCCAGCCATGGTTATGTGGCGACAGTGCGCAAGGTACTGCGCGGCAGCGGTATCGCCCTGTTGGTTTACGGCGGGCTGATAGGCCTTTCGTACCTGGGCTTTGCAAACACCCCGACCGGCTTCGTGCCGACTCAGGACAAGCAATACCTGGTCGCCTTCGCCCAACTGCCAGACGCTTCCAGCCTCGACCGAACCGAAGACGTCATCAAGCGCATGTCCGATATCGCCCTGAAAGAACCGGGCGTAGAAAGCGCGGTAGCCTTCCCGGGCCTGTCGATCAATGGTTTCACCAACAGCCCGAACAACGGCATCGTCTTCGTGACCCTCAAACCCTTCGACGAACGCAAGGGCGCGAACCTCTCGGCCGGTGCTATCGCTGGTGCGCTCAACGGCAAGTTCGGCGCGATCCAGGACGCCTACATGGCGATTTTCCCACCGCCGCCGGTGATGGGGCTGGGCACCATCGGGGGCTTCCGCCTGCAGATCGAAGACCGCGGCAACCTCGGCTATGACGCGCTGTTCAAGGAAACCCAGAACATCATCAACAAAAGCCGCAGCGTGCCTGAGCTGGCGGGGCTATTCACCAGCTACACCGTGAACGTGCCGCAGGTGGATGCCAATATCGACCGTGACAAGGCCAAAACCCTTGGCGTACCGATCAGCGACATCTTCGACACTCTGCAGGTGTACCTGGGCTCGCTCTATGCCAACGATTTCAACCGTTTTGGCCGTACTTACCAGGTCAACGTCCAGGCCGACCAGCAATACCGCCTGGAAGCGGACCAGATCGGCCAGCTTAAGGTGCGCAACAACCGTGGCGAGATGATCCCCCTGGCAACGTTGCTGAAAGTGACCGACACCGCAGGCCCGGACCGCGTGATGCACTACAACGGTTTCGTGACCGCCGAGATCAACGGCGCCCCGGCCCCCGGCTACAGCACCGGCCAAGCCCAGGCTGCAGTACAGAAGCTGCTGGCCCAGGAGTTGCCTAACGGCATGACCTATGAATGGACGGAGCTGACCTACCAGCAGATTCTTTCCGGCAATACCGCGCTGTTCGTCTTCCCGCTCTGCGTGTTGCTGGCCTTCCTGGTGCTGGCGGCGCAATACGAAAGCTGGAGCCTGCCGCTGGCGGTGATCCTGATCGTGCCGATGACCCTGCTTTCGGCCATCACCGGGGTGATGCTCTCGGGCAGCGACAACAACATCTTCACCCAGATTGGCCTGATCGTGCTGGTGGGCCTGGCGTGCAAGAACGCGATCCTGATCGTGGAGTTCGCCAAGGACAAACAAGAAGAAGGGTTGAGCGTGATCGATGCGGTATTGGAGGCCTGCCGGTTGCGTCTGCGGCCGATCCTGATGACCAGTTTCGCCTTCATCATGGGCGTGGTGCCACTGGTGCTCTCCTCCGGTGCCGGCGCCGAGATGCGCCATGCCATGGGGGTCGCGGTGTTCTCCGGGATGCTCGGGGTGACCTTCTTCGGGCTGCTGCTCACACCTGTTTTCTTCTTCCTCATCCGCCGTTCAGTCGAGCGCCGGCAAGCACGCAAGGCGGCTGAACCGAACACCGAGGTGCCTGCATGAACCTGAGCAAACCTTTCACGCCCTCGTTGCTGGCCCTGGCCCTGGCGGCGTGCGCCGTAGGCCCGGACTACCACGCGCCGGTCACCGCGCCTGCGCAGGTGAACGCTGCCGGCGCCGCCAGTGCGGCCTACGACGCTTCACGCTTCCAGAGCCAATGGTGGCAGCAATTCGACGATCCGGTTCTGAACCAGTTGGTCAGCCAGGCAATGGACGGCAACCGCGACCTGCGAGTGGCCTTCGCTCGCTACAAGGCTGCGCGAGCGATCCGCGACGACCGCGCCAACGACGAGCTGCCGGTGGTCACCGGCCGCGCCAGCAGCAACCTGGGCCGTGCGCAGAACCCAGGCTTCAGTGATCACCGCACCAATATCGAACGCTACGACGCAGGCTTGGACATGGCCTGGGAGCTGGACCTGTTTGGGCGTATCCGCCGTGAGTTGGAAGCGGCCGATGCCCAGGAAGATGCCGCCTTGGCCGATCTGCAACAGTTGAAGGTGAGCATGATCGCCGAGTTGGTCGATGCCTATGGCCAATTGCGCGGGGCCCAGCTGCGCGAGAAGATCGCGGCGCAGAACCTCGACACCCAACAGGCTACGCGCAAGATCACCATCACCTTGCGCGACAACGGTGTAGGCAATGAGCTGGACGTAGTACGTGCCGATGCGCGCCTGGCGGGTGTAGAGGCGAGTATTCCGCAGCTTCAAGCCGAGCAAACTCGCGCCAGAAACCGTATCGCGACCCTCCTGGGCCAGCGCCCAGAGCAACTCGCCGTGGACCTTTCGCCCAAGGCTCTGCCGGCTATCGCCAAAGCCCTGCCCATCGGCGACCCAGGCGAACTGTTGCGCCGCCGCCCTGATGTGCGGGCCGCGGAACGCCGGCTTGCGGCGGCCACGGCCACTGTGGGTGTACAGACTGCCGACTTGTTCCCGCGGGTAAGCCTGGATGGTTTTCTAGGCTTCACCGCCGGCCGTGGCTCCCAGATCGGTGCCAGCGCCGCGCAAGCCTGGACCCTTACGCCCACCATCACCTGGGCCGCGTTCGACCTGGGCAGCGTGCGTGCGCGGATCCGCGGTGCCAAGGCCGATGCCGAAGGCGCGCTCGCCAGCTATGAACAGCAAGTGCTGGAAGCATTGGAAGAGTCTGAAGATGCCTTCAGCGACTACGGCAAGCGCCAACAGCGCCTGCTCGCGCTGATCCGCCAGAGCGAAGCCAGCCGCAAGGCGGCAGATCTGGCAGAAGTGCGCTACCGCGAAGGCAGCGTGGACTATCTGGTATTGCTCGACGCGCAACGTGAACAGCTTGCTGCCGAGGATGCCCAGGCCAGCGCCGAGGAAGACCTCTACCATGGCATCGTGGCGATCTACAAAGCCTTGGGGGGCGGTTGGCAGGTAGCGGATGGCAATGCGGCAATGGCCCAACGCTGAAGCAGGCAGGGCCCGCGTTGGCGCGGGCCCGTGGCGGTGGCAGTTGAAGCTGCCCGGCTCAGTACCACAAACCTCCCAGATAGCGGTGGCCGGCTGCGGTCAACTGTAGGTAACGCTGGGGCGTTCCCACGCTGTCGGCAGCTTCTTCGATGGTCAGGAACCCTGCAAGGATCAAGGCTTGCACCGTGCGCCCCGGCCTTGCACGGACCCAGAGACGTTTGGAGGCGACTTCACACAGCAGGCAACGGTGTTCGGTTCTGTAATCAATCATGATGCACCCCGTCATGTTTTTTTTATTGTCACCGGCAGTGTAGGCCAGCCAAGGCCAGCCTGCCAAGGCCGAGGTGTCTAGACCAATGGATAGGGGGGCTCAGCCCTGCAGCAGCTCGCGGATTCGCTCGTTCAGCGACTGCAACGAGAAGGGCTTGCTCATGCTGTACATACCCTCCCCCAGCGGCCCGTCGACCGTCAGGGCCTGTTCGGCGTAGCCGGTAATGAACAGCACCTTCAGCTGCGGCCTCACTTTCCGGGCAAGGGCCACCATCTGCGGGCCGCTCATGCCGCCAGGCATGCCAACGTCGGTGATCAGCAGGTCGACCGGCAGGTTGGACTCAAGTATCCGCAGGCCGGATGCCCCATCGCACGCCTCTACCGTGACGTACCCCGACTGATCAAGAACTTCGCTTACAAGGCCACGGATACTGGCCTCGTCATCGACCACCAGCACTGTCTGGCCTCGCCCGGTGTGCGTGACGGGTGCGTGAGGCATGGCATCAGGGGCGCTAGCCTCGCCCGCATCACGCGGCAGGTAAAGCCATACCGCCGTACCAACCTCCGGCGTCGACTCGATATGTGCTTTGCCCCCGGACTGGCGGGTGAACCCGTAGATCATCGACAAACCCAACCCTGTGCCCATGCCCAGGGCTTTGGTCGTGAAAAATGGCTCGAAGGCGCGGTTCAGTACATCTGCAGCCATACCGCTGCCGCTGTCGCGAACACATAATGCAACATAGTCACCCGGCGGGCCCTCGCCGTCTTCTGGTGGGCTGGCGTGGCAGGTTTCTATCCATAGCTTGCCCCCTTCGGGCATCGCATCGCGGGCATTGATGCACAAGTTGAGCAAGGCATTTTCAAGCTGATGGGCATCTACCCGTGCGGCCCAGAGAGGTTGCTGCAGATGGATCTCGATCTCCACCGCCGGGCCCATTGTCCTGCGAATCAGCTCCTCCATCCCTGCAACCAGGGTATTGAGATCGGTGGGCCGGGGGTCCAAGGTCTGGCGGCGGGCGAACGCCAGCAGCCGGTGCGTCAGTGCCGCCGCTCTTCGCGCTGCGACCTGGGCGGTTTCCATATAGCGCTCTATGCCCTGCATGCGACCCTGAGCCAGCCGCGCCTGGAGCATCTCGAGGCTCCCGGAGATCCCGGTGAGCAGGTTGTTGAAATCGTGCGCGATCCCGCCCGTAAGCTGGCCCACCGCCTCCATCTTCTGAGACTGGCGTAATTGTTCTTCTGACCTCACCAGCGCCGCTGTGCGCTCGCGCACCGTCTCCTCCAGCGTTGCGTTGAGCTCGCGCAGTTGCTGCTCGGCAAAACACCGCTGCATGGCGCCATGGGTGCGCAGCGCGACCTCGCGGATGAAGCCCATCTGCTCCTGGCTCCAGGTACGCGGCTCACCCGTGGCCACGTACATCACTGCCATCAGCTGCCCGCGCTCTACCAACGGATAACTGATGAACGCCCCAATACCATCTCCAACCAGCCGTGGCACATCGGTAATGCGGGAATCCCGGGTCACATCGTCAACCACCACCACTTCACCGGCGCGCAAGGCATCGAGGAAGTCTCCAAACGCTTCTGGCCGATGTCGCCCTGCCAGGCTGTGCAGCCCCTCGCAATACCAGTCACGGTTGACCTCGAGCACCTCACCGGCAGCGTCGTATACGCAATACCCGGCACGGTGCAGGCCCAACCATTGGGCGAGCGTGGTCGCAGCCTCGAACGCCATCGCTTGCGCCTCGGTCAGCTCGGCCAGCCGATCGCTGAGCCGCAGCGCCTGCTCGGAAAGAAACTGCGCGGTGATGTCGGTGAACAGTACCGCAACCAGATCGCCGCCCGCTTCGCTCACCCGGGCCGCGCTCACTTCAAACCAGCGACACAGCGCATGAGCATGGTCGACAAAACGTTGCGACTGGCCCGTTCGGGCGATCTCCCCATACACATCGAACCAATGCTGCTCATGGTTGGGTGCCAGTTCGCGCATCCAGCGGCCGGTAACATTGGCAAGCCCGGTGTGGCGCTCGAATGAGGCGTTGGTTTCAACGAAGCAGTAATCCTCGGCGCGGCCATCCTCGGCGAAGCGCATGCGAATCAGGCAGAAGCCTGAGTCCATTTGCGCGAACAAGCTGCGGTAATGCACCTGAGTCGCCTCCAGCGCGTCCCGCGCGCCGACCAGTTCCGCCTCGAGGCGGCGGTTTTCGGCCTGCAAGGGAAATGTGTCTGAAAGGCTCATCAAGCACCGCTCCTGGGCTCTGGCTGAATGCACATCGTTAAGAGTCGCAAACCGTAAGGGAGTTCTTCATTCAGCGGTGAGCGGATGAGACTTCATCACCCGTGCACGGCTGTTGGACAGGTGCACGCGCATCGCTGCCCGTGCCGCGTCGTAGTCTTGGCGCGCGATCGCGTTGCAGACATGTTCGTGCTCGCGCACCAGGCGATCGTGGGTCTGCTGGCGGTCGAGGCGAGCGATTGCGGCGCTGTTGAGCCGAGCCCTGGGAAACATGCTGGTGCCAAAATGCGTGGCGATCTCGATGAAGTAGCGGTTGTTGGTGGCCTGGGCGATACGCAGGTGAAACTGAAAATCCGAAACCAGCGAGCCACCGGTATCGCTCGCACGTTCGAAACGCTGCAGCGCTTCGCGCAGATTCACCAGCTGCGCGTCGGTGCGGCGCAGCGCGGCAAGGCCGGCCGCCTCGACCTCGAAGCTCATACGCACATCGAGGATCGCCGCCACATCCTGCACGGTCACGATTGAAGACGGCTCAAGGCGTGCTACCGCATTGCCTGGGGTGTTGAGCACGAAGGTGCCGATCCCGCGGCGGGTTTCGACCAGCCCCGCCACTTGCAGGCGAGAGAGTGCATCACGAACCACCGAGCGGCTTACCCCACCGACTTCCATCAGCTCCACTTCGCTTGGGAGCTTGTCACCCGGCTGCAAGTCACCGCGTTCGATCTGCCGCGACATCTCCTCCACCAGGCTTTGGGCCAGGCTACGGGGGCGGCGGCGGGCTAGGCCAGGGCTATCGATGGGCAAAGGGGCTGGCTCGATGATTTGCAAAGATGGCCGCCATCATATAGCAACGCCAGGCACTTGTACGATCAGCACCTCTATCACGGAATTTTGACCAATGATTGACCGTGACGTGACGGCATGCCCCTTAGCCTGCGCGCGTCTACAGCCTCCACCATGGCCTTGCATGAACATTCTGATCGTCGAAGACAACCGTGATATCCACGACAACATTGTCGATTTCTTCAAACTCAAAGGCCACGAAGTCGAAGGCGCGCTCGACGGGCTGACCGGCCTGCACCTGGCAGCCTCCAAGCCTTTCGATGCGATCATTCTCGACGTGATGCTGCCGGGTGTAGACGGCTATCACATCTGCCGTAGCTTGCGAGAACACGCCCGTTCCACCACCGCGATCATCATGCTCACCGCCCGTGACGAGCTCCACGACCGGCTCACCGGCTTCGACGCCGGCGCCGACGACTACGTGGTCAAGCCTTTTGCCCTTGCCGAAGTACTGGCGCGCCTGGAGTCGATCGTGGCCCGCCGGCGGGGCAGCAACCCGCAAGTGCTGCAAGTGGGCGATTTGCGCTACGACCTCGATACCCTGGAGGTGACCCGTGGCGGCGAGCCGGTAAGGTTGACACCGACCGGCCTTCGCCTGCTCGAGGTGTTAATGCGCAAGAGCCCGGCAGTGGTACGCAAGCGCGAGCTGGAGGAAGCCGTGTGGGGGCGCAATGTGCCCGGCAGTGACATTCTCAAGAGCAACATTCACATGTTGCGCCGGGAGCTGGACAAACCGTTCGAAGCCCCGCTCCTGCATACCATCCACGGGCTGGGTTACAAGCTCATGGTGCTCTGACCCGGTTTTCACATCCGGCCAACGAACCCCACACCAGGGCTGATGCAGGCTTTGTGCTATCCCGCCAATCCATGCGGGCATTGCCTTCCCGAGCCCTTGATCATGAACAATCTGCCTCGCATCACCTTGGCCTTCTGGGTCATGAAAATCTGTGCCACCACCCTGGGTGAAACCGCCGGGGACCTTCTGTCGATGACCCTTGCCCTGGGTTACGCTGCCAGCTCGATCATTCTGCTCAGCGTATTTGTCACCACCCTCACCGGCCAATTGGCCAGCCGCCGTTACCACCCTGCGTTGTACTGGCTGGTGATCCTGTCGACGAGCACCGCCGGCACTACCCTGTCGGACTTCATGGACCGCAGCCTCGGGCTGGGCTATGCCACAGGCTCGGCCGTCTTGATCGGCCTGCTGGGAACCGTGCTGGTGCTGTGGTACCTCGCGGAGGGGTCGCTGTCGGTGGAGCGAGTGCGCACCTTTCAGGGCCAATTGTTCTACTGGCTGGCGATTCTGGTGTCCAACACCCTGGGCACCGCGCTCGGGGATTTTCTTGCTGACGACTCAGGGCTGGGCTTCGCGGGCGGGGCAGCGCTGATTGCGGCTGCGCTGGGTGTGATCGTGATTCTGCACCTGCGTACCCGCGTCAGCCCGGTGCTGCTGTTTTGGGCGGCTTTCGTGTTGACACGGCCGTTCGGCGCAACGTTGGGTGATGTTCTGACCAAGCCTCTGGCTCAGGGTGGCTTGGATTTGGGCACGGTAGGCAGCTCAGCGGTGCTGGCCGCGATACTTGCCGTTGGCGTGGGGCTGGCCTGGCAGCGCCAGCGTAAGCCGCGGCCACAGGCGGTGCGCGTCGCAGGGCGCGTGTAAGGGTGGCTCAAAGGCGGGCATTGCCATGGCGTGTCGCGCGGCAAGCCGCCCTCCCACTGAATACTCCTAGCCATCGGCTTGAAATAGACAGTGGGAGGCCGGCGTGCTGCGACTATAGCCACCGTGCGGAGCAACTCAGCGCCACACGGTGGGATAACACCGCAGGGTTCAGCCGGCTGGCATCACCGCAGGGCTCAGGGCCAGGTCGGCCAACTCCCGGTTAGCCACGGCATACATTGCGTAGTCCGTGCCGGTGGCAGCGCGAATGTCGTCGAGCATGGCGCGCCAGCGTTCAACGTGCAGGCGGTGCTGGTCGAGCCACAGAGCCACGCGCTCGTCGGTCTGCTCCGGGGCATCCGGCATCTGCAGGGCAGCAATGGTGATCGCGCGCTGTTGCAGGTCCAGGTCATCGCGGAACGCCTCACGGGCAAGGGCTTGCCAGTTGGTTTTCACTGGCAGGCCGCTGATCTGCGCCAGGTACCAGTTCAGGTCCAATGCGCTGCCCATGGCGAAATAGGCCTTGGCCACCTGCGCAGCTTCCTGGCCGGTAACGTCCGACGCTTCAATGATCGGCAGCAGCGTGTACAGGTGGCTCGTGCCTGCGACCATGCGCGCCAGCAACTCCGGCACACCGGCTTCGACATACGCGGTGTAACGGCTCTCCCACAGTTCGCGGGTTGGGCCTTCGAGCAACTCATTGAGTTTGAGCCCAAGCGACGCCAGGTGGGGGCCGAAGTGAGCCACGTCACGCGCGGGGTTCTGGTCGGTACGGCGGTTGCGCAAGAACCAGCGGGTGGCACGGCGGCCCAGGCGCATGAGCTCCTCCATCAGCCTGAGCTGCACCTCTGCCGGTACCTGGTAGTCCAGCGCCTCGATCTGGCGGAACCAGTGCGGCAAGTGGAAGATGTCCCGCACCACCACGTAGGCACCGGCCACATCGGCCGCCGTCATCCCGGTCGACTCCTTCAGCCGCTGTACGAAGGTAATGCCCATATTGTTGACCAGATCGTTCGCAATCTGGGTACTGACGATTTCGCGCTTCAGGCGATGACGACGCATCGCTTCGCGATACGGCGCGGCCAGGCTCGGCGGGAACGCGGTTTCCATGTCGCGTGCCAGGTAATCGTCATCGGGCACCGCCGAGGCCAGCAGGCTTTCCTTGAGATCGATCTTGGCGTAGGAGATCAACACGCACAGCTCGGCCCTGGTCAGGCCCTGCCCGGCGGCCAGGCGCTCGGACAGCGCCTCCTCGCTGGGCAGGAACTCGATCGCACGGTCAAGCTTGCCGCGCCCTTCAAGGTCGATCATCAACCGGCGGTACTCGGCCAGGCCCTCGTGAGCACGGCGCACTGCCAGGGAGAGCGCCTGGGTCTGCTTGTAGTTGTTGCCCAGCACCAGGTGAGCGACTTCGTCGGTCATGCTGCCCAGCAACTGGTTACGCTGCTTCTCGGTCATGTCGCCTGCGGCGACGGCCTCGTTGAGCAGAATCTTGATGTTCACTTCGTGGTCGGAGCAGTCAACGCCCCCGGCATTGTCGATGAAGTCGGTGTTGGTAGCGCCACCGTTGAGGCCGAATTCCACCCGACCGAGCTGAGTCATCCCCAGGTTGCCGCCCTCGCCTACCACTTTGCAGCGCAGCTCGTCGCCATTGACCCGCAGAGCGTCGTTAGCCTTGTCGCCTACATCGGCATGGCTTTCTTCGCTCGCCTTGACGTAGGTCCCGATGCCACCGTTCCAGAGCAGGTCGACCGGCGCTTTAAGCAACGCATTGAGCAGCTCGGTGGGCGTCAGGCGATCTGCCTGGATGTCGAAACGAGCCTTCATCGCCGGGCTGATGGCGATGCTCTTGGCGCTGCGCAGGAAAATCCCGCCACCTTCGGAGATCAACCGGCTGTCGTAGTCGGACCATGACGACCGGGGCAGATTGAACAGTCGCTGACGCTCCGCGAAACTCGCAGCCGGTTCCGGGTTAGGGTCAATGAAAATGTGCAGGTGGTTGAATGCAGCCACCAGTTGCAGCTTATCGGACATCAACAGCCCGTTGCCGAACACATCGCCCGCCATGTCGCCCACACCGACCACACTGATGCTGTCTTTCTGCACATCGATGCCGCGTTCGCGGAAGTGCCGCTGTACGCCGACCCACGCGCCGCGGGCGGTGATACCCATGCCTTTGTGGTCGTAGCCGGCAGAGCCACCGGAAGCAAAGGCGTCGCCCAGCCAGAAGCCGTATTCGAGGGCGATGCCGTTGGCGATGTCGGAGAAGGTCGCGGTGCCTTTGTCGGCAGCGACCACCAGATACGGGTCATCGGCATCGTGGCGCACGACGTTTGCCGGCGGCACCACTTCACCTTCCTTCAGGTTGTCTGTGATGTCGAGCAAACCGCTGATGAAAGTGCGGTAGCAAGCGATGGCCTCAGCCTGCACCTCGTCACGGCTGCCCCCCGTTGGCAGCCGGCGCGGTACGAAACCGCCCTTGGCGCCCACCGGCACGATGACCGAGTTCTTCACCTGCTGCGCCTTGACCAGGCCCAGCACCTCGGTGCGGAAGTCTTCCTCGCGGTCCGACCAGCGCAGCCCACCCCGGGCGACATTGCCAAAGCGCAGGTGCACCCCCTCTACCCGTGGTGAGTAGACGAATATCTCGAACTTGGGCACTGGCTTGGGCAGCTCGGGAATGGCACGGGGGTTGAATTTGAAGCTGAAGTAGCTCTTGTTCTGGCCGCTTGCGTCGGTTTGGTAGAAGTTGGTGCGCTGGGTGGCCTTGATCAGGTCCAGGTAGCGGCGCAGGATCCGGTCTTCGTTAAGCACCTGAACGTCGTCCAGCGCCGTCAGGATCGCCTGCTCCAGACGCTGCTGCTTGTCTTCCAGATCGTCGGCAGACAGTTTGCGCGCCAGGTAGAAGCGCGTCTTGAACAGGCGGGTCAGTTCCCGGGCGATGTCGGTGTGGTTATTCAGCGCGGCGGCGATGTACCCCAGGTCGAAGCCCAGGCGGATCTGCTTGAGGTAGCGAGCATAGGCGCGCAACAGCGCCACGTCGCGCCATGGAAGGCCAGCAGTGAGCACGAGGCGGTTGAAGGCATCGTTTTCGGCGTCGCCGCGCACGATGTGCACGAAGGCATCCTGGAGGGTGTCGTTGAGCTGCTGCAGGTCGAGCTCTCGGCTGTCGGCGCAGGTAAAGGCGAAGTCGTGAATCCAGTACTCGCGGCCGTTCTTATGGTGCAGCCGGTACGGGAACTCACCCAGCACGCGCAGGCCGAGGTTTTCCAGGATCGGCAGCACATCGGAAAGTGCCAGCGGCGCATCGGCGTGATAGAGCTTGCAGTGCAGCAAGTGCTGGCCGGTCTGTGCCAGCGGTTGGTAGAAGCTCATTACCAGCGGGCGCTGCTCGCTCAAGTTGAGCAGGTGCTGAAGGTCTACGACCGCCGAGTGCGGCGCGAAGCGCTCGCGATAACCTGCGGGGAAACCTTTGGGGAAGTCGGCCAGCAAGTGGGTGCCTTGCGCCTCGCCGAAATTTTCTACGGCCAGTGCCTGGTAGTCGTCCTGCCAGGAGCGGCAGGCCTGCACTACCTCGCGTTCCAGTTGCGCGGGGTCGATTTCCAGGCGCACCTGTGGGTCTACGCGCAGAATCAGCTGCACGCGTGCCAGCACCGACTCGGAGAAGAACGTCCAGAACTCGCAATCGCTGGCTTTCAGGCGCTCCATCAGCACCTGCTGGATCTTTTGCCGCACTTCGGTGGAATACACTTCGCGCGGTACATAGGCCAGGCAGTAGCAGAAGCGGCCGTAGGGGTCCTTGCGCAGGAACACGCGAATCTTGTTGCGCTCCTGGATCTGCACGATGGCCATGACCGTGGTGAACAGCTCGTCGACCGGGGTCTGGAACAGGTCGTCACGCGGCAGCACTTCCAGTGCCTGGGCCAGTTCTTTGCCCAAGTGAGCTTTGGCGTCGAAGCCGGAGCGGCGTTCGATTTCAGCGACCTTGCTGCGGATGTAGGGGATCTGATGCACGCTCTGGGCGTAAACCGAAGAGGTATACAAGCCCATGAAGCGGCATTCGCGCACCACCTTGCCTTGCTCGTCGAGCTGGCGGATGGATACATAGTCGGGGTACGCCGGGCGGTGCACTCGACTAGGCGCAGCGGCTTTGGCGAACGATAGCAGGGTTGGCTCCTGCAAGTAGGCGACCGCGTAGTCTTCGATACGCAGATCGTCGGCTGACAGCCCGGCGCGCAGCAGGCGAGTCAGGCCCAGAAAAGCGCTTTCGTCATACACCATCTGGCCGCCGTGTTCGTCGGCGTGCACCACGAATTCTTCGTAGCCCAGGAAGGTGAAATGGTTGTCGAGCAACCACTGCAGGTATTCCTTGACCTCTGCGCGCTCCTGCTCGGAGACGCGGGCGAACGGCGTGGCATCAACCACCGCCATCAGTTCGTGGGCTTTCGCCTTCATTGGCTCGAAGTCTTCGACGGCGGCGCGCACTTCTCCCAGCACACTCAGCAGCTCATTGACCAATGTGGCCATCTGCGCAGCAGTCGCGCAGCGGTCAATTTCCAGATACATCAACGACTCATGGGCGATGCCTTCGCCGGCTTCCCCTTTGGGCAGCACCTCCAGCAGCTCGCCGGCGGCATTGCGGCGGGTCGACAGCACGGTAGTCTGCAGCGTGTGGATGCTATAGCCCCGGCGGTTGAGTTCGGTGCGCACCGAATCGACCAGAAACGGCAGGTCGCTGTGCAGCACTTCGACCACACTGTGGGTGGACTGCCAGCCGTGGCGCTCATAATCGGGGTTGTAGACTCGGACCTGCGGGTCGGCCGGGTCGAAACGCTGTAGCAGGCGCCACGCTGAAAGCGTACAGCCGGCCAGGTCCGAGAGGCGACGCTGGGTGAGTTCGTCGAGGGGAATGATGCCGAAGAACTGTTCGGCGAACAGAGCCAGTTGTGGCAAGGCCGTGTCGCCGACATGCTGCGCCAGGACCGCTCTCAGTTGATGCTGGAAGTCGGCTTTGCTGGCCGCGGTGAAGAACGCCATCGATGAATTACTCCGCCAGGGGGTTTGTTTTTTTGATGGATGCTTCTGGATAGGTTCCCGCCGGCTGGCGATTTATTTGACCAGGCGGGCGTGGAACATGTGCCTGAGTGGGCCTTGAATAACGGGCAGTGGCCACACGAAAGCGCCCCAGCTTAACGAGCCCCGTGCGACAAGGTCTTGCGCTGTGGCGACATATTCGGTCATCGCTCGGTTGTATGACTTCCACGCCATCCCGCCCCCTTATCGATGGGACTGAAGTACCAGCTCTGAAGGCGCTAAAGCCCGTCGCTGGCCGGCCGATAATCCCTGTGTCATCCTTCGCAACCCTTCGTTCCGGTACGCCCTTTGATGCTTGTGCCTTGCTTGTTGCGCCGCCTGAGCCTTGCCTGCTTGATGAGCCTGGCGGCGCTGGGTGCCGGCGCCAGCCCGTTGAACGTTGTGACCGAAGAGTTGCCTCCCTACAACATGATCGAGAATGGTCAAATCACAGGCTTGTGTACCGACCTGGTACAGGCTGCACTTGAGGAGGCAGGAGTGGATGGCTACTTCGAAATGCTCCCTTGGGCTCGGGCCTACGACTTGGCTCAACATGTCGATAACGTGCTGATCTACTCGATGTCGCGCACGCCCGAGCGCGAACGCCTGTTCCAATGGGTCGGCAACCTGGTCTCGGTGCGATGGTATCTGTACGCCCACACCGAGCGACCGGTGAAACTCCACAACCTGGCCGAGGGCCGCGCCCATCAGGTAGCCACAGTGAACCAAGATTCCGGGGAACAGTATCTGCAGGCCCATGGCTTTACCCTCGGGCAGAACCTGCAATCGAGCGCCCGCTACGCCCTGAACTACGAAAAACTCAAGCGCGGCCATGTCGACCTGTGGATTTCCGATGAGCTCAACGCCTACTCGGTGGTGCGCCAGGCCGGCGACGATCCTCAGCGGGTGCTGATGCCCGTACTCGAGATTCCAGACTTAGGCCACGACGCCTTCAGCTTGGCAGCCAGCCCAGGGACGCCAGTGCAAACTGTCGAAAAATTGCGTCAGGCGCTGGAGCGTCTGCACCAGAACGGCACCTATGACGCCATTGTAAAGAAGTGGTTCTGAACCTTGACCGCACCTCACGATGATCCTACCCACGCGTCCAGAGACCGCGAGCGCCCGTTGGCCCACCGCTTGGTCGTGGCTACCCTGTGCTTTTGCCTGGCCTTCACCTTGGCCACGGTCGGGTTGCGCACCTGGTCTGCTTGGAATTCGGGCGTCGAGGTCATGCGCACGGAACTCGAGCTGGTTGACCAGGTGTTCGAGGGGCCATTGGCGAAGGCGGTATGGGAGCTGGACAACGAGAGCCTTGCCGCACAGCTGGATAACGTGGCGCAGGCGGCGCCCGTAGGCCGTGTTGTGCTGCGCATCACCCGCCCCGGGCGCAGCGATGAGGTGCTGGTGCGTCAGCGCGAAAGCTTCACAACGTTGGGTGCTGCGCCTCTGTTACAGCAGCCGCTGAAGGTGATGCCTTACCCCGAGTCGCATTTGCAGGTGGGGACACTCATGCTTGAAGGCGACCCGGCGTTGCTGTGGCAGCGGCTGTGGCGCGAGCTTGCGTTCATCATCATTACGCAGTTGATCCAGTCCGTCGCCCTGGCGGGCCTGATCACCCTCATGTTCCACCGCCTGGTGACGTTGCACGTGCGTCATATCGCTCGACACTTGGGCCAATTGACCCCCCGCAATTTGGGCACACCGGTACGGCTGGACCGCCTCGGCACGCGCAATGATGAGCTCGACCTGCTGTGCGATGGCATCAACCAGCTGCAAGGCAACCTCGGCACCTACCTCGAAGGCCAGCGGGAAGCGGAGCTGGCGCTTGAGCGCAGCCGCGATCAGCTGGCCACCTTGGTCGATGAGCGTACGGCCGAGCTCAAAGCCGCCAACGCCCGGCTGGAGAGGCTATCGCGCCATGACCCGCTGACTGGGCTTGCCAACCGCCGGTGGTTCGATGAAATCAAAGAGACCGAGTACCGCCGCGCGATGCGAAGCGGGCAGCCGCTTACCGTGCTGATGTGCGACGTGGACCACTTCAAGGCGTTCAATGACCGCTATGGCCACGGCGAAGGGGATGAGTGCCTGAGGTCGATCGCCGAGATGATGAGCACACTGTTCTGCCGCCCAGGTAAGCTATGCGCACGGCTGGGTGGAGAAGAATTCGCGATCATTCTGCCTGCGACCGATACTGGGCAAGCGCGTATGGCCGCCGAGCGCCTGCGCCAGAGCATAGCCGCGCTGGCAATCCCTCATGGCGCCTCCCCTGTCGGCCCATACGTCACCCTGAGCATTGGCATTGCGCAGCTTGACTCAACCGCTATGGAAGCCTTCGATCAGTTGCTGCAGCGCGCCGATCAGGCCCTGTATCGGGCCAAGGCCGCAGGCCGCGATCAGGTGGCCTCGTGAAGGGCCGCTGGCTGGGGCTTGCCTTGGGTTGGCTGTGCTTGTGTACGCAGGCGGCGCCCCTGCAAGTAGTCACCGAAGAGTCATCCTACAGCTATTACCAGGGCGGTGAGCTGAAGGGGCCAGCTACCGACGCCGCCGATGCCCTGCTGGCCCGCGCGGGCTTGCCCAGAAGCATCACCCTGTACCCTTGGGCGCGCGCCTACGACCTGGCCTTGGCTGAACCAGACGTACTGATTTTTCCCTTGATACGTACGCGTGAACGGGAGAGCCGCTTCGAATGGATCGGGCAGTTCGCGCAGATCCACACCCTGCTCTATCGCCTGCAAAGGCGTGACGACATACAGCTCTCAAAGCTGGACGACGCGCGCCAGTACACCTTGGGTGTTGTTCGCGATGACTTCCGCGAAGCCTACCTGCGCGGCCAGGGTTTTACCCGGCTGGTGGTGTCGGCATCAGCAGAAGACAACGCGCGCAAGCTGCTCAACGGCCAGGTAGACCTCATCCCCTTGGCCGAAGCTGACGCCGCACGCTACTTCGCTCAGAACAACGGCCCCGCCCACCCCTTGGTGCCAGTGCTTCGGCTTGACCAACTCACTGCAAAGGCCTGGTTCGCCATGAGCAAGGGCAGCACTGCAGAGACGGTACAAGCCCTGCGCGAGGCATTCGATGCGCTCAAGGCGAACGGTGTGTTCGACGCGCTGGGCCGGTAGCACTGCAGTTGCAGGCCAGCCCGGCCCCTGGGCATCAAGTGATCGGTGCGGGGTTGAACAGCACCAGGTCGTTGTGCAGGCGATGCTGCTCGGCCCAGGTCTGCTTGCGGCCGCTGGCGACGTCCAGATAGTAATGAAACAACTCCCAGCCTAGCTCTTCGATGCTCATCCGCCCAGTGGCCACGCGCCCTGCGTCGATGTCTATCAGGTCATGCCAGCGCCGGGCCAGTTCGCTGCGGGTGCACACCTTGACCACAGGCACCATCGCCAGCCCGTAAGGGGTGCCGCGGCCAGTGGTGAATACGTGCAGGTTCATGCCCGCCGCAAGTTGCAGCGTGCCACAGACGAAATCGCTGGCCGGCGTAGCGCAGAAGATCAACCCTCTGCGGCCTACTCGCTCTCCTGGGCCAATAACCCCGTTGATGGCGCTACTACCGGACTTGACGATCGAGCCAAGCGCCTTTTCGACGATATTCGACAACCCCCCTTTCTTGTTTCCAGGCGTGGTGTTGGCACTGCGGTCAGCAGCGCCGCGCTCCAGGTATTGATCGTACCAGTCCATTTCCCGTACCAAGGCGTCGGCCACGTCTCGATTTTCAGCGCGAGCGGTCAGCATGTAGATAGCATCACGCACCTCTGTATTTTCCGAGAACATCACCGTAGCGCCGGCCCGAACCAGCAGGTCGGCGGCAAAGCCCAGAGCGGGGTTGGCAGTGATACCGCTGAAAGCGTCGCTGCCGCCGCACTGCATCCCCAAGATCAATTCGCTGGCGGGCACGGTTTCGCGGCGCCGTTGATTGAGCTTTTCAAGCCGTACCTGCGCCAGCGCCATGATCTGCTCGATCATTTCACCGAAGCCCTGCCCCGCGTCTTGCAGCCGGTACAGCCATGGCTCGGACAAGTCCACCGAGGGATCATCCTCGTGCATGACCTGCCCGGCTTGAAGTTTTTCGCAACCCAGGCTGATGACCAGGGCCTCGCCCCCCAGATTCGGGTTGCGTGACAGGTTGCGAACCGTGCGAATGGGAATGTAGGCATCACGGGCGTTGATGGCCACACCGCAGCCGTAACTGTGGGTCAAGGCAACCACGTCGTCGACGTTCGGATACCTGGGCAGCAACTCCTTGCGGATACGCTTGACGGCGTGCTCCAGCACGCCGGTGACGCACTGCACGGTGGTAGTGATGCCCAGGATGTTACGCGTACCGACCGTACCGTCGGCGTTGCGGTAGCCTTCGAAGGTATAGCCCTCCAGTGGCGGCAGTGGCGCTGGCACGGCATTAGCCATCGGCAAGCTGTCCAGCGCAGGCGCAGTGGGCATGCGTAGCTGATGCTCCTGGACCCAGCTACCTTTTCGCAGCGGCTGGGCAGCGTAGCCGATCACCTGGCCGTAGCGCCGCACCTCGGCGCCTTCTGGAATATCGCTGGTCGCGACCTTATGGCTCTGCGGAATGCCTTCCACAGTCACCAGGCCATCAGGAAAGGCGCTGCCCTCGCTAACCCCTTGGTCGTTTACCACGACGACAACGTTGTCGTCATCGTGAAGACGCACGTAGCGGGGGGAGTCAGAGTGTTCGATCAATTGCATGGGGGTGGCCCCTTGTTGGTCTTGTTATCAAACGTCTTTCGCGCGCCGATCATCGACGGCATTCGCTGCACGGCTGAGCGAGGGATACGTTATCGTACAGGCTTGATAATAGATAGACCCTTGATTGGCTGAAATTGCCATTTTCATCTGTTTTTAGAGAACTGATAACCCCATCGTTGTCGTACTACTAGACGGGCTTCGCTATCTACCTGGCCACTTCGATGCGCTATTCACGTGATAGCCGCAACCGCCGAGCAAGCAACACTGGACAACGTGAAGCAGCAGGTCTATGTTCGCGCTTTCAGCCCGGCGCAATGGATGCGCCCGACACATTGTGGTCGTGTATCGAGGGATCCAGCCCGTGAAGATTTCGTCGATGTTGGCCTTGGTGCTGGGAGCACCGTTGCTCAGTGGGTGCAACTCTACCGACCCCACCCAGTGGCGCTACGTGCTGTACGATGACAGCGATACGGCCCCCCATGCCGATTACAGCGGCATGACCAAATTCACCCTGGCCCGCTCGGTGCTTCTGGTGCAGCCCAGCGCCACCTCAGGCGGGGCGCCGGAAATGCTCTCTGTGCCGGCCGAAGCACAGGGTGCAGGCACGCATTATGGCTTTGAGCCTATCGCCCCGGCCAAGCCGCCTCACCTGGCGACCTACGAGGGCACACGGGTCGTTCGTAGCGTGGTCATGCACACCACTGGAACGCAGCACGTAACACCGCCGGTCTCGGTCCCAGCGGCCGTCACTTCTGCCGAGAGCACCGGGCGCTCGCCTGCCCTGCCGCTGGCTATCGATACGCAGCGCCTGATGGCCGAACCGGATACCCGTGCAGGTACACGCTATGCCGTGGTGAAAAATGCCGCCACTACCTATGCTGTTCGGTTCGACTACAGCGCAGTGCCCAGCGATGCGATCGCAACGGCCCAGCTTGATCTGGCTCGTGCCTCCGGCGTCTATTTTCACTCTGCATGCCGCACTGCGACCCTCACCTTCCTGAGCGCACCCCTGCGGCAGCAGCAATTCACCGTCACCATCGCCGACCCCAACTTCGTACAGACCGTCGCCCTCGATGGGCAAGCTCAACTGACCAGCCATGCCGGCTGCGGGGTCGATCAAGGGGAAAAGTCGGAAGACGTTGCAACGCTGGCTGCTCTCAACCGGAACATGGCGCAGGCGCGAAGCCTTGCTCATCTTTGGGCAACACTGCCTGTGGCCGGCCAGGCAGAGGCATTGGCACAGGCCAACGCAACCCAGCGCGCGGTCACTGCCACGCGCAAGGCCGTGGCTGCTGCCAAATCGGCAGCAGCCCAGCAGAAGCGCCAAGAAGAAGAAGCTGTTCGCAGCTCGCAGATTCGACAGCCAGCGGCAGTGCAGCTGGAAACGTTCAGATTCTAACGCTGGCCGGCCCGAGCAGCAGCCGGGTCAGTCCTGCGCTAGCTCCTGGCTCTCCCGGATTTCATCCTCTTCGTCGGCTGCAAACAACCGGGCAAGCTCTGCTCTGGCTTCCTGAGCGGTTTGCCGGACCTTCGCAGCATCGTCGACCTGCAGGTGCTGCGCACGCAACACCTGCTCATCATGCTGGCGAAACCTGCGAATCCTGGCCTGCGCCTGGGTTTCGCTCAGCCCCAAGCCGACCAGTGCCAAGCGGGTCATTTCAAGGCTGGAATGATAGGTTTCACGCACCGGTGTAGCGCCGATATCCACCAGCTTGTGGACATGCTGGCGGTTGCGTGCCCGGGCGATGATACGCACGTGAGGATAAAGCCGAGCAACCAGTGCGGCAGTTTGGATGTTGGTATCGGGGTCGTTGGTGGCGATCACGAAGTATTCAGCTTCACCGACCCGCGCTGCATGCAGGATCTCCTGCCGCAGCGGGTCGCCGTAGAACACAGGTGCCCCACCGAAACTGCGTGACAGCTCGATGGTTTCCACCGAGGTGTCGAGCGCCACGAAGGGGATCTTCTGCGCGCGCAACACACGCGCCACGATCTGGCCCATCCTGCCCATGCCGGCAATGACGACCCGAGGCGCATCGGCGTCGATCGTGCGGTATTCCTCTGGCACCACGGGTGCAGGCTTGGGCCGCGACGCGAGCCAGCGCCCCCCGAGCAGCATCATCGGCGGGGTAAGCGCCATCGATAAGGTAATGGTCAGCACCAGCACGTCGTGCAGCTGCGCATCGAAAAGGCCCTGTTCATGGCCGAGCTTGAACACTACAAAGGCGAACTCACCCCCTGCCGCCAACACCATACCGAGGCGCAATGCGCTCTGCCGCGACAACCCTCCCGCCAGGCGGCCAATGCTCCAGAGGATAGGCAGCTTGGTCAGCAGTAACAGCAAGGTAAGCCCCAGCACCAGTACAGGGCGCTGCACCAGCAAGCCGAGGTTGGCGCCCATGCCTACACTCATGAAGAACAGGCCCAGCAACAAACCTTTGAAGGGCTCGATCTGCGCTTCAAGCTCATGGCGGTATTCGGAGTCAGCCAGCAGCAGCCCCGCGAGGAAAGCGCCCAGTGCCATCGAGACCCCGGCCAGCTCCATCAGCCAGGCGGTGCCGATCACTACCAGCAGTGCGGTGGCCGTCGAAACTTCACGAATGCCCGCCCGCGCGACTATCCGAAACAGCGGCCTGAGCAGGTAGCGCCCACCTATCACCACCACCGCGACGCTGGCCAGGATCCGTAGGCCGTGCTCGAGCGTGCCGCCCTCAGCAGCCGGGGCGTTGCTGCCGGCGAGCAATGGCACGACTGCGATCAGAGGGATCGCGGCGATGTCCTGGAACAACAGGATGGCAAAGGCGAGGCGCCCATGGGGAGCGTTGAGCTCCTTGCGCTCAGCCAGGCTTTGCAGGCCAAAGGCCGTGGATGAAAGCGCCAGCCCCAGGCCCAGTAGCACTGCGCTGTTGAGTGGTAGTCCGAAACCAAGCAGTGCAATCGCGCCGATCACTGCTGCGGTGAGCAGCACCTGCGCCAGCCCGACACCGAACACCGACCGGCGCATCACCCACAGCCGCCTCGGCGACAGCTCAAGGCCAATGATGAACAGCAGCAGAACCACTCCTAGCTCGGAAATCTGCGCGATATTTTGCGTATTGTTGACCAGGCCCAGCACGCCCGGCCCGATGACGACACCCGCGAGCAGGTAGCCGATAACGGCGCCCAACTGAAGGCGGCGCGCCAAAGGCACGGCGATTACGGCGGCAAGCAGAAAGACGACCGCGGCCTCTAGCAGATGGCTTTCGGCGGGCATGAACACTCCTTGTGACGCGATACTCAGAAACCGGTGGGGTCCACGAACTCCCGAATCTTGGCAAGCACCAATTGGATATCGAAGGGTTTGTCGAACACCTCGGCAAACAGCTCGGGGCTGGCCCGGCCTACATTGCCCTGTGCCCCACTCATCAGCAAAATCGGCAAGTGCGCGAATGCCGGCCGAGCGCGCACGGCACGAGCGAATTCGAAGCCGTCCATGATTGGCATCATGAAGTCGGTGATCACAAGTGCCGGGCGCTCGCGATCGAGTACGTCCAGAGCTTTTTTGCCATTACTGGCCTTGACCACCATGTACCCTTCATCCTCCAGCGCAAACCCGAGGATATCGGCGATCAGGAACTCG
This sequence comes from Pseudomonas sp. URIL14HWK12:I12, assembly GCF_003097135.1. Lineage (GTDB taxonomy): Bacteria > Pseudomonadota > Gammaproteobacteria > Pseudomonadales > Pseudomonadaceae > Aquipseudomonas. The sequence continues at coordinate 65,713 of NZ_QEQL01000001.1, read as the reverse complement.
TCGTCGACGATGAGGATGGTTGACATGTCAGATCGACCTGGATGGCATTAATGGCCCCTGCCCTGGGTGGCGCTACCGGTTAGCACCGCCTGGGCATCGGTGAAAGCCTTTTTCAGTTCAACACCTTGTTCGCCAATTACCAGTTCGCGAAGCGAAGCATCGTAGTCACTGTCTCTGATCTTCAGAATGGTGAGGCAGCGCTTAAGTTCAGATTGATGCTCTACAAAACGCATGACTACAACGTTATCCAGGATGCTGGAGAGGTCAGGCAGCGGAGAATTGACCTCCGGCCCAAACAGGCTGCGCAGCTCGAAGGTGCCCATCACCGTTACGCCGCGCGACCGCAGCTCGGCGACCAGCACGCTGAAAAAGTCGGAAACCCGCGCCGGGTTGCTGGCCATGCGGGTCATGCCGCCGAAGCTGTCGATCAGTACGCGCTTTATACCGTACTTGTCGACCTGAGCGAGCAACTTGGCCGCCAGGCCGTCCATCAGGCCTTCAGTAGCCGGATGCCAGGCCAGGTGCAGCGCACCGCTGGCCTGAAGGGCCGGGAAGTCAAGGCCCAGAGAACGTGCCTTGGCCTGCAGCCGCTGGGGCGGCTCGTAGAAACCAAAGTGCAATGATGGCTCCTGGGGGGTGCCTGCGCTGAGGAAATGCAGGCCCAGGGTAGTCTTGCCGACCCCGGATGGGCCCATGAGCAGTGTGGAGGAACCCTTGGCCAGGCCGCCGTGTGTCAGATCATCGAAACTGGGAATGCCGCTGCTGACCTGCTCACTGCTCCAGACATCCAGGCTCGCCGGGCGGCTATAGAGGCTTTCGAGGCGCGGGTATACCACCAGGCCATCATCGGTGATCTCGCATTCATGCAACCCCGAGAGCGCACCGCTGCCGCGGGTTTTACGTAACTGGATCCGCCGCACCGCACGGCTGCCGAACAGCTCCTCGCCCATCTCGATCACGCCATCGACCATGGTGTGCTCTGGGCTGCCGTCGTCGAGCCGGGCGCTGGTGAGAAACAGCACGGTGCAACCGGCAAAGGCCGCATGCCCCTGCAGCTCGGAGATGAACTTCTTGGTGTCGATCTGGGAATCGGCCTTGAATCGGGCATTGAGCAGCCCATCGACAATCAACACCGTGGCCTTCTGCCGGCTAATCTCACGGCGCAGCAGCTTCACTACCTCGTCCAGGCCTTCGTTTTCCAAAGTATCGAAGGCGCTGACGAACTGAATGTCGCCGCCAATGCGGCCCGGTTCGAAGAAGCTCAGCGTCGACAGGTACTGGAACAGGCGCTCGTGAGACTCGGACAACAGCGTCACCACCAGCACCCGGCCACCTTCGCTCGCGTGATGGAAGCCCAACTGGTTCGCCAGGATGGTTTTTCCGGAACCGGGGCGCCCCTGCACGATGTAGGAGGCACCGGCGACCAAACCACCCTTGAGCAAAGCGTCGAGGCCTGCAATGCCGCTTTTTAGGCGTTTTAGCTTATTCAAAGTCCGTCCTGCCTGTAAATGTGACCTGAGCCGAGCCCAACTTGCCCGCGAGCCAACATGTTAAAGAGCAAAATTCTACCTCCCTTTTCACGCTTTGGGTGAGCAATGTTTCCGTCATCGGTGCAACCCCAAGCGCCTCGTGGAGGTCACAGCGCAATACCTGTAATAGAAGGCTGCCATGAGTTTCTTGTTGTGCCTGGCTCTGCTGGGCGTGCTTCTCCTACTACTGGCGCTGGCTTCGGCCTATCTACGTTGGCTTCCAGTGACCACTTCAGCGGTATGCCTGGCCTTCGGCCTGGCCATCGGGCCAGCCGGCGCAGCCCTGATCGATCTGGACCTCGCTCGTGCCAGCCCCTGGTTCGAGCGCCTGGCCGAAGTTGCCGTGCTGGTGTCCTTGTTCGGCACCGGCATCAAGTTACGCCTGAGCCTGGGCCGCAGTGCCTGGAAGGTGGCCTATTGCCTAGCAGGCCCGGTGATGCTGGCGACCATCGCCGGGGTGGCAGCGCTTGCTCATTTCGGGCTGGGGCTTGGGCTAGGGGTGAGTTTGTTGCTGGGTGCAATGCTGGCCCCCACTGATCCAGTGCTGGCCAGCATGGTGCAGGTGAGCGATGCCCAGGACGAGGACCGCGTGCGGTTCGGTTTATCCGGCGAGGCAGGGCTCAATGACGGCACCGCCTTTCCTTTCGTGCTATTGAGCCTGCTGTTGATTGGCCATCCTGACAATAGCGAACAGTGGTTGATGGGGTGGCTGCTGCGCGACCTTTTGTGGGCACTGCCGGTCGGGCTTGCGATCGGCTACGGTTTGGGCCGAGGCCTGGGGCATTTGATGATTGCCCTGCGGGTGCGCCATGAAGACAGCACTCTCTCACCTAACGATTTTCTTGCCTTGGCACTGATCGCAGTAGCGTACGCCTTGGCCAGCGCCTTGGGAGGGCTGGGTTTCCTGGCAGTATTCGCCGCAGGCGTTGGTTTGCGGCAAGCCGAAGCGCGCCTGAGTGCATCGCATGTGCCTGCCGAACATCTGGCCCGCCCAGTGCTGGGGCATCATGAGCAGCCTGTGGAGCAGGCCATCGTTGCCGATGTACAGGAATTGGAAAAGCCGCAACTGGCCGCCGGGGTCATCATGGGCGATATCCTGGCGTTCGTGAGCCTGCTGGAGCGAATCCTTGAGGTGGTACTGATCACCTTGCTCGGCACCTTGCTCTGGCGCTACTGGGACAGCCGCGCACTGCTGCTGGGGGCGGGCCTGTTCTTCATACTCCGGCCTCTGTGCGTGTGGGCATTAGGCGGCGGCCGAAGGCTGCTCAACGGCCATCAGCGGGCGTTGCTGGGCTGGTTCGGAATCCGCGGCATCGGCACGCTCTATTACCTGTGCTATTGCCTGGACCATCACCTGGCGCCGGAAGCCGCCGCGATCGTCGCACCCTTGGCGTTGTCGGTGGTTGCGATGTCGATCGTGCTGCACGGTGTGAGCACTCAGCCTCTGTTGGCCCACTACGCGCGCCGTAACCGCTCGACCGATGAGGGTTCGGCCGGTTGAACTTGCGGCCATCGGTGCTGACCGACGCTTATAAACTTATAACCGTCCGTGAGGGAGCACCTTCGATGACCAGCCCACTGCCACAGGCCCACCCGCTGCAGCCCGCCTCATCCAAGCCACGCCTGCACACCAGCCTGCGCCAGCGCTATGGTGCGGTGCGAGCGCACAGCCTGGCCCTCGCTGCGCCGCTGTCGGCCGAGGACATGGGGGCTCAGTCGATGCCCGACGCAAGCCCCACCAAATGGCACCTGGGGCACACCACCTGGTTTTTCGAGACCTTCTTGTTGATCCCTCACCTGCCGGGTTATCAGCGCTTCGACGAGACGTTCGGGTACCTGTTCAACTCTTACTACGAAGCGGTCGGCCCGCGCCAACCCCGACCACAGCGCGGGCTGATGACGCGCCCGGCGCTTTCGCAGGTACAGGCGTACCGCGCCCATGTGGACACCCACATGCAGGCGCTGCTGGCCCAAGGCCTGGCCGATGCTGAGTGCGCACTGGTGGAACTGGGGCTGAACCACGAGCAGCAGCATCAGGAGCTGATCCTGATGGACATTCTGCACTTGTTCAGCTGTTCGGCACTCAAGCCAGCCTATAACCCTGATTGGCCGCGGGACGACCGGGGCCGCGCCGGTCGCATGCGCCATCATGGCGCCGGGTTGGTAGAAATCGGTCACGACGGTGAACACTTCGCATTCGATAATGAGGGGCCGCGCCACAAGGTATATCTCGCACCGTTCGAGATCAGTGACCGATTGGTCACCAACGGCCAATGGTTGGCCTTCATTGGCGACGGCGGCTATCGCCAGCCTGCCCATTGGCTCTCCGAGGGGTGGGCCACCGTGCAGGCCGACGGTTGGCAAGCGCCGGGCTACTGGCAACGAGTGCCCGAGTACCCCGAGCATCTTGCGCAAGGCTGGCAGGCCATGACGCTACGGGGCTTGGAGCCTCTGGATCCCGACGCACCCGTTACTCATTTGAGCTATTTCGAGGCTTCCGCTTATGCCAGTTGGGCAGAGGCACGGCTGCCCAGCGAGGCCGAGTGGGAATTGGCAAGGCGCACCGGAACACTGGAGCAGGCTGACGACGTGGCCTGGCAATGGACGCAGACCGCCTACAGCGCTTATCCCGGTTTCAAGCCAGCCAAAGGCGCGGTCGGCGAATACAACGGCAAGTTCATGTGCAACCAGTTCGTGCTGCGCGGGGGCTGCCAGTTCACGCCCGCCGGCCACACACGCCCGACGTATCGCAACTTTTTTCCCGCCAACGCTCGCTGGGCACGGGCCGGCCTGCGCCTGGCACGGGATAGCCGCGCCAACGCGCTGCACCCGGTCCCTTCACCTGCCGCTACCGACCCGCAAGAAGGGTTCCGCCATGATGTGCTGGCCGGCCTCAAGGCTTCGCCAAAGGCACTGTCGCCTAAGTATTTCTACGATGCCAAAGGCTCGCGGCTGTTCGAGGAGATCTGCACCCTGCCAGAGTACTACCCTACCCGCGCCGAAGCAGGGTTGCTGCGCCGCATCGTGCCCGAGCTGTCTGCCCTGATTCCCAATGGCGCTTCCCTGGTGGAATTTGGCAGCGGCGCCAGTGAGAAGACCCGCCTTTTGCTGGACGCCGCCCCTCAATTGGGCGCCTACGTGCCGATCGACATCAGTGCGGATGCATTGGGCCGGGCGTGTGAGACGCTGCGGTGCACCTATCCGCATCTGAACATCACACCACTAACGGGTGATTTTACCCAGCCGCTGAGCCTGCCCGCCGACGCCCGGGGGCGAGCACGTGTAGGCTTCTTCCCAGGCTCGACCCTTGGCAACTTCGATGAAGAAGAAGCGGTGGCCTTTCTTCGTGCAGCACGCCATTCCCTGGGCCGCGACGCCTGTTTCATCGTAGGGGTGGACATGGTCAAGCCTGTGGAGCTGCTGGAAGCTGCCTATGACGACCGCCAGGGCGTAACGGCTGCGTTCAACAAGAACCTGCTCACCCGTATCAACCGAGAGCTTGGTGCTGATTTCGACCTTGATGCCTTCGATCACAACGCCCGATGGAACCCCGGCCAGCAGCGTATCGAGATGCATCTGGTCGCACGGTCGCCGCAGCGAGTCACGATTGCCGGCGAGGTGTTCACTTTCGCCAAGGGCGAAACCTTGCACACGGAGAATTCCCACAAATTCACCGTCGACAAGCTGTCCATGCTCGCGGCGCGAGCCGGCTGGAAACTCACTGAGCAGTGGTTGAGCGAGGCGCCAGAGGTGGGAATGTTCTGCCTGCGATGAGCGAAGCATGGAATTTTTGCAGCCAAATAGCCTCTGTTTGCAAGGACACGCAAAGGAGGATCCAACCGCAATGGCTGCGCAACTGTTCGTTATCGACTACACCCTTCACGGGGCGCCGAAGTCTTTCATCATCCGTGCAGAGCGCATGGACAGTCAGGAGGCATGGCATTGGGCAAGCTGTGACGCGGGCGTCGGTCGTATCGCCAGGTTCGGCCGAGAGCGCGTTCAGAAAACAACAGCCCCTGTAGCGCAGCAATATGGCATTGAAGCCGTAGCATGGCGCCGAGCGTAATGACCAGGGCCTTTCACTCGAGCAGGCAATTTGCCACACTCGCTTATCGCCTGACCCTTCGGGCGCTCAAGCTTGAAGACGGCGGGCCGATAGCACCGTTTGAGGGCTTGATCCATCGTAAGCTCACTGCAGGATTGGCGCAGAGTCATGAGCACGCAACCGATCAAGACAGCCCCACCCTTTACAGGGCATGACGCCCTCGTGAAAGGGATACCCATCGCCCGCTACCGGGGCAGTGTTTTGATCGACCACATCGCGAGCTCCCCAAGCCATAAAGCGCATGTGGGATGGGCGAAGGCCGCCGCCCCACCCCGCGGCAACCATGCCGCTAACCGCAAGGGACGGTTTTAACCTTGATCCGCGAGCCGAACTCTGCCCCTGTAAGCCAGCCACTGGGCCGCAGGCTGGTGCTGGCCACCCTCCTCTTTTGCTTGCTCTATACCGGTATCACTGTCGCGCTACGCAGCTGGCACGCCTGGACAACAGGGGTCGCGACGATGAATGCAGAGCTTGAATTGATCGAGCAAGTCTTTCGAGGCCCCCTGGGGCGGGCGGTATGGGAGCTGGACCACGACAGCCTCGACAACCAGCTCGACAGCGTGGCCGAGGCGCCACCGGTGGGCCGCCTGATGCTGAGTGTGCCGCGCGCAGGCCGCGCGGATGAGCAAATCGTGCGCCAGCGCGCAGGTTTCACTGACTCCGGTAACGCCCCGGTGCTATTGCGCGAGCTGGCCGTAGCCCCGTGGCCGGGGGCACATCAAGTGGTCGGCACCCTGCGCCTGGAGGGGGACCCCACACTGTTGTGGCAGCGTCTATGGCGCGAGCTGCTGGGCATCCTGGTGACGCAACTGGTCCAGTCACTGCTGCTAGCCGGGTTGATCATGGCTATCTTCAACCGTCAAGTAACCGTGCATGTGCGGCACATGGCGCGCCACCTGGGTGAACTGGGCCCGGAAAACCTTGGCCAACGTCTGCGACTGAACCGCCGCAAGGCGCGCAACGACGAATTGCACCTGCTTGAAGCCCGAATCAATACCCTGCAAGAGAGTATGGCCGAGTATCTGGAACGCCACCGCCAGGCTGAGCTGGCCCTGGCCGAGAGCCGGGACCAGTTAGCTAACCAGGTCGAGCAACGTACAGCGCAGTTGCAGGAAGCAAACCTTCGGCTTGAGCACCTGTCACGCCATGACCCATTGACCGGCCTGGCTAACCGCCGCCACTTCGACGAGCTCAAGGAGCAGGCGTTTCGCAGAGCCCTGCGCGATAGCCAGCCATTGACTGTGTTGATGTGCGACGTTGATTTCTTCAAGCGCTACAACGACAGCTATGGCCACGCACAAGGTGATGATTGCCTGCGCCAGGTTGCCCACCTGCTCACGCACAGCTTCTCTGGCGCGGGTGAGGTGCCGGCTCGTTTGGGGGGTGAGGAGTTCGCTGTGCTGCTGCCCGGTGTAGACGCCGAGCACGCTCGCCTTGCGGCCGAGCAGCTGCGTATCGGCCTTGCAGCCTTACGCCTGCCGCATGTCGGCTCACCTATTTCTCCGTGGGTAACCCTATCGGTCGGTATCGCCGAACTTGATGCAGGGTTGACCCATTTCGATCAACTGCTCCAGCGTGCCGACCAGGCGTTGTACCGTGCCAAGAGCGATGGCAGGGACAGAGTCGGTCAGTGGCTGGGGGGAGGCGCCTGATGAGGCGGTGTTCGCGGTGGGTTATCGGCGTAATGGCTTTATTGGCTGCGGCGTGCGCTCAGGCTCAAACCTTGGAATTGGTCACCGAGGAGTCGTCCCTGGCGTACATCCACAATGGCCAGGTCGCAGGCCCCGATGTCGAGGTTGCCAAGGCCGTGCTGGCCCAGGCTGGCATCACCGACTACCACATCAGCCTACTACCCTGGGCGCGTGCCTATGACTTGGCGCTGTCGGGCAACGCGGTGATGATCTTCCCGATCATCCGAACCCCAGCGCGCGAAAGCTCCTTTCACTGGATTGGCGAGTACGACCGCACGGTGCCCACGCTTTACCGCTTGCGCGGCTTGGGCAAACCCCCGGTAGCGACGCTCGACGACGCTCGGGAGCTGAGCGTGGCGGTGGTGCGCGACGACGTACGCGAGCACTACCTGCAGGCCAATGGCTTCACCCGGCTGGTGCAAACGGCCGGAGGAAGTGAGGCCTTTCGACGGCTGATCAATGGGCAGGTAGACCTCGTTGCCATGAGCCCGGGCGAGGTCGCGGGCCGGTGCGAACTGGAGCCGTTCGACTGCTCGGCCGTTGAGGCCGCCCTGCCCCTGACTGAAATCGCCGCAGGGCTCTACCTTGCGCTGAGCCGGAACACCGACCCTGCCACCGTGGTCACAATCACCAAAGCCTTCAATACGCTCAAGGCGCAGGGGGCACTGCCTCGCGTACCGCGTTCGTGACAAGGAGAGCACATGGCACAGACGACTAAACATCGGGCAACCATTCTTTGCTGGCAAGGCGACCGGCTTTTACTGGTGCGTAAGCCCAAGTCCAAATGGAATCTGCCCGGTGGCCGTGTCGAGGCGCGTGAGACTCCCGAGCAAGCGGCGATCAGGGAGCTGGCGGAGGAAACAGGTATCAATGCTGGCGCCCTTGGGTTCATCGACCAGCGTGCTGTTAAGTCGACGCAGCACTATGTTTTTGAGACCCATATAGCGCCAAGTGAGCGGGCCGTCGCACTCAACGAGATCGCCGATTGTCGCTGGTTCAGCCGCCATGAGCTGCTCGAGGAGCCCTTGAACAAGGAGGCGAAGGTTTTATTAGGGTTTGCCGTCTGACCCGCAGGCCACAAAGCTGCTGGGCTTACCATCCTTGTTGTGGGTGCGTTCGAACCATTCCTGATTGGCCCGCAGCTCGCTGCGAAGCTCTGCGACCAGATTGTTGACCGCACGGATGCTCACCAGCTCGGTGGTGGGTACTCCGACCGCCAGCAGGTCGACCTGGCCGGTCTCGGCGTCCCAGACCTCCACCGTCATGGTTCCACCCGGGCGGATATCGCAGTGGCAACTCAACGGCAAGAAACTCGACTCGATGATGCGACGCAGTTCAGCGTTGGGTATCACAGGCACTCTCCCGATAAATATAGGTGGCCATGCTCGATAGACGCCGAATTTCCGGTGGCCGTTCCACCGGAATGATCGGCCTGGGCGTCAGAAACCTGCCAAGCACGCCGTTTCGACTTCCTTATTTGCAATGTCGATGCCCGATTGCGCCGCGCAATGGTTTCAGCTGACCAGCTGTCACCCGTGATGCTCCTGAGCAGGCGTACCCAAAGCGTCGAGCGGCGCCTGATCATGGTCGAAAACAAAATCTGAGTCTCGCAGGGTCTGGCGATAATCACCGGCGAGGCTGACCTGGAAACGATGGCCATCGCTGTCGGCCTGATTGCTGCGCAGGTAGGTGCGATCCTGGCTCTGGTTATAGGTCAGGCTCAGAGTACCGTTGTCACCGTCGCCCAACCCGGTGATGCCGAGGGCGGAGACATCGATGCAGTCGACGCCGACCGTGAAATCGGTGATCAGGTCGGAGGTTCCACTGCCACGATAGCTGTCGTTGACCGACTGGTACACGAAGGTGTCTGCGCCCGAGCCGCCGGTGAGCATGTCTGCGCCTGCGCCACCGATCAACACGTCGTCGCCAGCGCCGCCGTCGAGCTGGTCGTTGCCGCCCAGCCCTTCGAGACGGTCACCGCTCCAGTCACCGAACAGCTGGTTAGCCTCGTCGGTTCCTACCAGATGGGCGGGGCCGAACGGCTGCGATGAAGTGATTGCCCCTGCAGCTTTGCCCGGCGCGAACAGCACACTGTTGGCATTGAGCTCATCGACATGGTTGCCCTTGAGCAAGATCTCGAAACGGTCGCCATTGGCGTCGGCCTCCAGCGACTTCAGGGCGGTCATGGTACCGGCCTGGTTCAGCACCACCTTGAGCGTGCCACCGTAGCCGTTGCCAAGCCCGGTGAAGCCCAGCGCGCTGACATCAATGGTGTCATGGGCGTTGCCATTGAAGTCGGTAATCAGGTCACGGCCGCTGTAGCTCCCGGTCACATCATTGCGCACGCTGTCGCTGATCTGGGTATAGACGAAACTGTCGGCACCGCTGCCACCGGTGAGGGTATCGCCGCCGGCACCGCCCAGGATGCGGTCGTCGCCCGCACCGCCATCGACGGTATCGCGCCCATCGCCGGCCTTGATGGTCTCGCCCGCATCAGTGCCGGTGATCACGTTGTTGTGGCGGGTGCCGGTGATCAGCGGTTGCAGGTTGGCATCACTGAAGCTGTCACGGTAATCGCCTTGCAGGCCGACCTCGAAGCGATGGCCGCTGCGGTCCGGGTCAAGGCTGCGAAGCCAAGTTACGCCGTCGCGGTAGCTCAATTGAAGGGTGCCGGCATGGCCGTCACCCAGCTTGCTGAAGCCCAGGCTGGCGGCGTCGAGCACGTCGTGCTGAGTGTCGAAATCGGTGATCAGGTCGCTGTTGCCTTGGTAGCTGTCACTGATGCGATCAAAACGAAACACATCGTTGCCTGCCCCGCCGCTGAGAGTGTCGGCCCCTGCCCCGCCAACCAGGACATCGTCGCCAGCGCCCCCTGAAAGGGTGTCGTTGCCGGCTCCGCCCATCACCAGCTCGTCTTGGCGCCCACCCTCGATGACGTCCGCGCCAGGCGTGCCCTGCACAATGAGCCCGGCCGGGTTGTTGTTGACCTGGCTGCCCGGGCTCTGCACCAGCAGGTCCCCTTGGGTGGTGTGGTTGATAACGTTGCCAAAAGCCAGGGTGCCGCTGATTTGCCCGCTACCGGGTTCGATCTCGGCTATACCGTAGGTGGCCGTGGCCCCCCCGGTTATCAGGTTGTCATAGATGAAGTTCTTCTCGGCTGCCAGGCCGTCCTCGCCACGCACGGTGATTTCCGCCACCGCAGCCGCCTGGGCGTTGCCGTAGATCGTATTGGAGGCCACGTTAATGTGAGAGCTGCCCTGCAGCTCCACTGCCGAGCTGCCGTTGCCGTGCAACTGCACTTGATTGACGCCCCCGTATTCGATGCCGTGCAAGCGAATACCGTCGGCCCCGTTACCGGCCACCTCACCACTGACCACATTCACGAAACCGTTGCCGGCCTTCCCGTCGCGGTGCAAGTAGATGCCATCGCCCCCATTGCCGAGGCTGTCGTTGTCAGCCAGTGTCAGCGGTTGGCCACCCACTACGACATCCAGACCGTTGCGGCCGTTGCTCAGGGCGCGGTTGTCCTGAACGGTAGCGCCGGTAAGGTCACTCAACGCGAAGCCGTCCAGCCCATTGCGCAGCGCCGTGTTGTTGCTCAGGTACAAGCCAGCGGCGCCGTGGCTTGCGGCAAAGCCGGTACCACTGGCGTCATGCACAGTCACGCCCTCGACGCGCAACCCGCTGCCTTGCAGGCTGATACCCGTAACGGTGCCTTGGGTGTTGGCACTGTTGCCGTCCAGTTGCAGGTTCGACAGGCCCACCGCTGTGGCCGAATTCGACCCTACCGCCACCAGCGAGAGATCGGTCTGCGAGCCATCGGCCAACTTCAGCGTGCTGGCGCCAAGCCCCGACCCAACCAAGGTGACACCTGACAGCAGCTTCAACGCTGCGCCATCGCCGTTGCCATCGCTGATCAGCCAGGTGCCTTCGGGTATGACGACCTGCCCCCCTCCACCTGCGGCTGCCGCATTGATCGCCTTCTGGATAGCCTGGGTATCATCGGCCTGGCCGTCGCCTTTGGCGCCATAGGCGGTGATGTCGTAGAGGGTGGGGGTCATCGGGTCGCTCCTGTTGGTTGATCAACCGCTTGAAGCGCTTTGACCTGCAGATTGTCGATTTGTTGACGCTTTACGCTTGGGTTCCGACGAAGGGCTACAAGGGCTCTGGAACAGGCCGCCGCGCACCCTGCGATCAGCCGGCAGGGATTCATTTCGGCCGTTGCGCTAAGGTGTAGCCTCCTTCCGATTCGAGTCCCGACATGCCGACCCTGCAACGCATCACCTGGCTGGCCCGTGGCGCCCTGGCGCTGGTTTTTGCCTGGCACGGCTTGGTACCGAAGATTCTGTATCTCAGCCCTGGCGAGGTGCAGATGATTCAAGCCCACGGGCTGCCCGAACCGCGCTGGTTGCTGATGGGCTTTGGCGTGCTGGAAGTGGCCATCGCGTTGTGGCTGGTCAGCGGCATAGCGCGGCGGGCATCGCTGATGGTGTGCGCAGCGATGCTGCTGGGCCTGCTGGTGGATGTGGCGGTGGTGCTGCCGATGCTAATGGTGCAAGCCTTCAACCCGGTGAGCTTGAACATTGCCTGCCTGGCGCTGTGCTGGGTGGCTTGGATAGCGGAAGGCCCCTCGAATGATCGGGGCAGCAATGCCCCCGCCGATACGGTGCCCTGACTCATTGGCGCCGGCCTCCTGAGATCAGAACAGGTGCTGCACCTGTTCAAGTACCCCACGATCCATTTGCCCTGTGCGCACGTGCAGGCTCACGTAGCTGGTCAGCATGTCGAGCTTGCTGTTGAGCAGGTCGCGCCGGGCTTCGAACAGGCGCTGCTGGGCGTCAAGGATGTCCACAGTAGAGCGCACGCCGCCCTGGTAGCCTTTCTCAGTGGAGGTGAGCGCCCTCTGGTTCGACTCGACCGCACGCTGCAGCGCCTTGCATTTGGCGAAGCCGGCGACCACGCCCATGTAGTCGGTTTCCACATCCTCGGCCAGTTGCTGACGCTCGGCGTCATAGTCGGCCTGAGCACCGGCGAGATTGGCAGTAGCCTTGCGCACCGAGGCGCTGGTGCTGCCCCCGCGGTAGAGCGGTATATCCAGCGACAGGCCCACGTAGTAGCTGTCCTGGCGCGGCGAGAGGTCCTGATACTGGCTGTTCTCGCGGCGGCTGAGCTGGGTGGTCAGCGACAGCGTCGGGTAATGCCCTGCCCGCTGGCTTTCAGCCTGTGCTTCGGCCACCCGCACCTGTGCGGCGCGGGCGGTCAGCTCCGGGCTGGCATTGCGCGCAAGGTTGGCCCAGTACTCCAGGCTGTGTTGGGGCTCGAGGGGGGTACTGGCCGGCGGCGCTTCCTGCATCGGGGTCACTTCGAACACCGGCAACCCGCCCCGGCCGGCCAAGGTGCGCAGAGCTGCCACCCGATTGGCCTGGTTTTCGGCCTCCTGCGCTTGCACCAGGTCAAGCCGGGCCTGAGCTTCGTCGATGTCGGTCACTGCGCCCTGCCCGGCCGCATAAAGGCGTTTGGTCTGCTCCAGCAGCCCGCTGATGGCCGCCTTCTGCTGGCCGATCAGCTTGAGCTCGTTTTCAAGCCGTGCAACCACGAAATACGCCTTGCTGACGCGATCGAACAACGATTGGTTGGCCACATCGTACTGGCTTTCCCCCAATGAGCCACGGGCCTTGCCTTCCTGGTAGGCAGCCCAGCGGCCCTTGTCGTAAATCGGCTGCTGAGCCACCAGGGCCATGCTGTTGGACTGGTAGTCATCGCTGTTGACGAATTCGGAGTCACTGCCGCCATCGGTGCGGCCGCTGCGGCCGTAGCGTGAGCTCAGCGACACCTGTGGCAGAAGGCCGCCAAAGCCTATGGCCTCCTCGTTTTGCGAGGCGCGGTGGGCGAAGTCGGCCGAGCGCATCACCGGGTCATTGAGCCGGGAGGCATCATACAGCTGGGTAAGGGACAGCGGTTGCGGCTCGGCGGCCTGGGCCGAGGCGCACAATAGCGCTGCGGCGATCCACAAGGTTCGCATTCATTCTTCCTTGAAAGCAGCCAGCAAACGCTCGCGCAACGGTTTCATGAGGTAGTTGACCAGCGTCCGCTCGCCGGTGACCACGGTGACGTCTGCGAGCATGCCGGGTTTGACCGGCAAGCCCTTGTCGCGCAGCTTTGCCAGGCTGTCCGGCGGTAGCTCGACGCGAGCGGAGAAATACGGTTGGTGAGTTTGCTGGTCGATAAGCTGGTCGGCCGAAACCGTGGTTACCTTGCCCACCATGACTGGCGTATCCACGCGCTGCAAGGCCGTGAAGTGAACCTGCACCGGCAGCCCGGGCTTGAGTTTGTTGGCCATCATCGGCTGGAAGCGCGCGGTCACACTCAGCGGTGAGTCCAGCGGCACGACCGACATCAATGCCTGGCCGGCGGTGGCCACGCCTCCGATGGTGTGTACGGTCAAGTCCAGCACCTGCCCGTCGACCGGCGCGCGCAGGGCACCATTGGCCACCTCGAACTCCAGCGCAGCGATCTGGTCGGCGTAGCCGGAGGCCTGGGCGGCAATGTCGCTCAACTGGGTCTCGGCGTCGCGGCGAAACTCCTGGTCTTGCTGCAGAAGCTTGAGCTTGCTTTCGTTAATCGATTGCTGGGTTTTGCCGATGTCGCCAATGCTGGTCGCCAGCTGCCCGGCCATCTGCGCCGAGTTACGCTCGGCCTCGAACAGTTTGGCGCGCGGCACGTAGCCATCCTTGGCAAGGTCACGCAGGCCGACCAGCTCTTCCTGCTGGAATTTGAGCTGGGTGCCATAGTTGGCCCGCACTTCCTGGTAGGCCTTGAGCTGCTGGGTGTCAGCACTGATTTGATGCTCCACGATACCTTGGCGGCTCTTGAGCTCGGCAGCACGGGTAGCGAAGAGGTTTTGCTGCAGGGCCATCGCGGCCTTGGCGCGCGGGTCGTCCTTCTGCGCCAACAGCTCCGGCGGCCAGGTGATCTCGCTCTGGCGCAGGCGTTCTGCGGTCAGCCGCGCCTCGGTGGCGCGCGCGGTGATCAGCTTGCCGCGGTTTACATCCAGCTGCGCCTGTGCCTGCACAGTATTGAGCTGCACCAGCAGTTGGCCTTGTTTGACCAGGTCGCCCTCATTGACCAGGATCTTCTGCACCACACCCGCCACCAACGGTTGAACCGTCTTGCGCTCACCGGCAACCACCACGGTACCTTGGCCCACCACGCCCTGATCAAGCGGCGCCAGGAATGCCCAGGCGAGAAACCCGCCCAGTGCGATGAGCAGGAACCATAGGCCCCGCCGAGCGGTGCTGGCGGCATCGATACTGGCCACCTGGCGGGCGGGCTTGGGCACTTCCACCAAGGGGCGTTTGGGGGCGAGGTCAGCCATCCTGGCGGGCTCCTTTGATCACGGTTGGGGTTTGCTGAGGCGGCAATACGGCCTTGAGCACTTGCTCTTTCGGGCCGTAGAGCTGTTGTCGGCCGTTATTGAGCACCAGAATGCGATCCACCACCCCTAAAATGCTCGGGCGGTGGGTAATCATCACCACAGTACTGCCAGCGTTTTTCAATGCCCGCAAAGCTTGCACGAGTGCCGCTTCGCCGGCCTCGTCGAGATTGGAATTAGGCTCGTCGAGCACGACCAGTTTCGGCATGCCGAACAGCGCACGGGCAAGGCCCAGGCGCTGCTTCTGCCCCCCGGACAAGCCAAGGCCACCGGGGCCCAGGCGAGTGTCGTAACCATTGGGGAAACGCAGGATCATGTCGTGGATGCCGGCATGGCGTGCCGCTTGGATGATCGGCTCAGCGGCCAGGTCGCCGAAGCGAGAGATGTTTTCCGCGACACTTCCGTCGAACAGCTCGATATCTTGAGGAAGGTAGCCAAGGTACGGGCCAAGGTGCTCGGCCGCCCACTGATCCAATGGCGCGCCATCGAGGCGTACATTGCCTGCACTGGGGCGCCAGATGCCGACCAGTGCGCGTGCAAGGCTTGATTTACCCGAGGCGCTAGGGCCGATCACCGCTAGCACTTCGCCGGGCTGGAGGGCGAACTGCACACCACGCAGCACCGGCTCCGCTGCGCCAGGCGGGCCGATGTCCAGCTGTTCGACACTGAGTGCACCGGTGGGCGCCGGCAAAGGCAGTGGCGGTACGCGTTCAGGCTCTTCGTGCAGCAGCGCGGTGAGGCGATGATAGGACTGCCGCGCCCCGACGAAGGTCTTCCAGGAGGCGATGGCCACTTCCACCGGCGCCAGCGCGCGCCCCAGGAGCAGCGACATGGCGATCATCATCCCGGCACTGATCTGCCCTTCCAGCACCAGCAGGGCGCCCAGGCCCAGCGACAAAGACTGCGCGGCGATACGCACGAAGCGCGTCATGGCCGTGATGCGCGCGCTACGGTCGCTGGCATCGGCCTGCGCGCTGATCATATGCTGCTGCAGGCTGTACCACCGCTGGCGCAGCGCAGGCAACAGGCCCATGGCCTGTATCACTTCGGCATTCTGCAGGGTAGCGTTCACATAGTTGCCGGCCTTGGCCGAATACCCGTTGGCCTCCATCAGCAAGGGCCGGGTCGACATCTCGCCCCAGAGTGCAAGGCCGATCAACAGCAACGCCACCACCAGCGAAAGGATGCCGAACCAAGGATGGAACAGGAACGCGATGATCATGAACACCGGCAACCACGGCGCATCTAGCATCGCCAGCATGCCCTGCCCGGTGATGAACTGGCGCAGTTGCGTCAGATCGGCGAACACTTGGGCCGGGTTGCCATCGCGGGTGCGCAGGCTGCGAGCGAACGTCGCGTCGTACAGGCGGCCCGCCAGTTGTTCATCGATCCCCGAACTCATGCGGATCATCACCTGCCCGCGCAGCCACTCGATCAACCCGCTTACCCAAAATAGCCCCAGAGCAATGGCAGTGAGCATCAGCAGGGTGGTCTCGTTGCGGCTGGTGAGCACGCGGTCGTAAACCTGCATCATGTAAAGCGAAGGCACCAGCACCAGCAGGTTGATCACGCCACTGAAAATCGCCAGCGACCAGAACACCTTGCGGTAAGCCAGCAAGGCGGCGTCGATGTCGTTGCGAGGGTCGAGGGAGAGGCGCATAGAGGTACCTGAAGTCCGAATCGGCACATGTGACCGTAGAAGTTCCGTTTCATTCCGCCATCATGGCCAAGTCCTATCACCGCAGGAAAGCACTGGGTGGACAACAGGTTGGCGCCCATGCGGGGCCGAAAGCGACACTAGCGCCATGGCGCTGACGCAGCCAGTGGCAGCCGACGAAGGGCGGCAACGGAATGCTCCGAAGCGGCAGGCAATTGCCGGCTTTGCCCAGGCCGGCAAGCGCAAAGCCTTCTAGCACGCTGCCTGCAGCGGTTGGCCCGGGCTTTGCTTATGAAGGGTATCAACCAGGGAGGCGCTCATGAGCATCACCGAAATCAGCAAGGCTTTACAGGTCACCCGTGTCCCGGGCAACCGCAAGGCAGACGACAACGACAACACCACAGGCGCGGCCGCGGAATTCGCGGCGTTTATGGGAATGACGCCAGCGCAGCGCCTGCGGGCCTTGATTTTGGCGCAGTTGGGGCTGAGTGAAGATTCATTACAAAAAATGCCCGCTGATCGACGCGCTCAGATCGAAAACAAGATCGCGCAGATCATGAAGGAGAAGCTCGGTATCAAGGATGAGCAGGCTACCAACAACGCCAGCACGGACGTCGCGGCGACCAGCAGCGCGGAGGTTCCCCGCGTTGCTGCCAGCGCTGGCGGTGAAAGCACAGCAAGCACAGGCAGCGACAGCCAGCCGGCCACCGACCAGGCCGAACGCTTGCTGGCAATGATCAGACGTTCAACCGCGCTTGGTTGAACGTCAACGCGATCAAAGCTGCCCCGCGCCCTCAAACCAGGCGAGCTTCTCACGCAAAGTGACCACCTCCCCGACAATTACCAATGTCGGTGCGTGCACTTCGTGCTCGGCCACCAGCGCGGGCAGGTCACCCAGGGTGCCGGTGAACACGCGTTGGTGCGCGGTGGTGCCCTGCTGAATCAGGGCGGCCGGGGTATCAACCGCACGCCCATGGCGAATCAGCCCTTCACAGATGGCCGGCAACCCTACCAGCCCCATGTAGAACACCAGGGTCTGCCCCGGTGCGACAAGGTCACTCCATGGCAGGTCGGTGGTGCCGTCCTTGAGGTGGCCGGTGATGAAGCGCACCGATTGTGCATGGTCCCGGTGGGTCAGTGGGATACCGGCGTAGGCTGCGCAGCCACTGGCTGCGGTGATCCCGGGCACCACCTGGAAGGGGATGCCGTGGGCTGCCAGCTCCTCGATCTCCTCGCCCCCGCGGCCGAATATGAACGGGTCGCCGCCCTTGAGCCGCACCACCCGCTTGCCTTCCTTGGCCAGCTGTACCAGCAACTGGTTGATTTCGCCTTGGGGCACCGCGTGTTCGGCGCGCCGTTTGCCAACATAAATACGCTCGGCATCGCGGCGGCACAGGTCGATGATCGAGGGCGCCACGAGGCGGTCGTAAAGCACCACGTCGGCCTGCTGCATCAAGCGCAAGGCACGGAAGGTGAGCAGGTCTGGATCGCCTGGGCCTGCGCCGACCAGGTATACCTCACCCGGAGCATGGGGCGGCGCGCCTTCGACGCGCTCGGCCAGCAGCCGCGCGGCCTCCTCGCCCTGCCCGGCCAGCTGGCGGTCTGCCACCGGCCCCTGGAACACTTCCTCCCAGAAAGCCCTGCGCTGATTGGTATTGGGATAAAGCTGCTTGACCCGGTCACGAAAGCGCGCAGCCAGGGCGGCAAGCTCGCCATAGCGGGCCGGAATCCAAGCCTCCAGCCTCGCACGAATGAGCCGCGCCAGCACCGGCGCATCGCCGCCGCTGGACACCGCAACCACCAAGGGAGAGCGATCGACGATCGCCGGGAAGATCACCGAACACAGCGCAGGGGCATCCACTACGTTGACCGGCACACCACGCCGGTGGGCTTCGGCCGACACCTGCGCATTGAGCTCGGTGTCATCCGTGGCTGCGATGACGAGCTGGCAACCGTCCTGATCCTCGTGCCGGTAGCCTCGCAGCAGACTTTCGCCCGCCTGCTCGGCGAGCAATTGCGCCAGTTGCGGCTCGATGGCAGGCGCCACTACACGCAAGCATGCCCCCGCATTGGCCACCAGGCGTGACTTGCGCAGCGCGATCTCGCCCCCGCCGACCACCAGCACCTGGCGCCCGGCAAGGGTGTGAAACAGTGGCAGGTACTTCATTCAGCCGATGACCTCGAGGCCGCCCATGTACGGCTTGAGCACTTCAGGAACCCGGATGCTGCCGTCTGCCTGCTGGTAGTTTTCCAACACTGCTACCAATGTGCGACCCACGGCAAGGCCGGAACCGTTGAGCGTATGCACCAGTTCAGGTTTACCGGTTTCAGGGTTGCGCCAGCGGGCCTGCATGCGCCGGGCCTGGAAGTCACCGGTGTTGGAGCAAGAAGAAATTTCGCGGTACTTGTCTTGGCTGGGCACCCAAACTTCGAGGTCATAGGTTTTAACGGCGGAAAAACCCATGTCGCCGGTGCACAGGGCCAGCACGCGGTAAGGCAATTCCAGCGCCTGCAGCACGCGCTCGGCGTTGGCAGTCAGGCTTTCAAGCGCCTCCATCGACTTGGCAGGCTCAACCACCTGGACCATCTCGACCTTATCGAATTGGTGCTGGCGGATCATGCCACGGGTATCGCGACCAGAGGCGCCGGCCTCGCTGCGAAAGCACGGGGTATGGGCGCAAAGCTTAAGCGGCAGCTCCTTGGCATCGACGATGCGGCCGGCGACCAGATTGGTCAGCGATACCTCGGCAGTTGGAATGAGGTAAAGGTCTGCCTCGCCTTCACGGGCAATCTTGAACAGGTCTTCCTCGAACTTGGGCAACTGGCCGGTGCCTTGCAGCGCTGGCGCCTGCACCAGGTAAGGGGTGTAACACTCTTCATAACCATGCTCGTGCACATGCAGGTTGAGCATGAATTGCGCCAACGCCCGGTGCAGGCGTGCGATCGGCCCCCGGAGAACGGCGAAGCGAGCGCCGGACAGCTGCGCTGCGCTCTCGAAGTCCAGCCAGCCGTTTTTCTCGCCCAGCGCTACGTGATCGAGGATCGGAAATTCGAAGGCGCGCGGTGCCCCCCAGCGGCGCACCTCGACATTGCCCTCTTCGTCAGCGCCAACCGGGACCGACTCGTCAGGCAGGTTGGGAATGCCCAGCACGATGCTGTCGAGCTCGGCCTGGATCTTCTCCAGCTCAGCTTTGGCGGCAGTAAGCTCATCGCCCATGCGTTCGACATCAGCCATCAGCGGCGCGATGTCTTCGCCGCGGGCCTTGGCTTGGCCGATGGACTTGGAGCGCGCGTTACGTTCGGCCTGCAGCTGCTCGGTGCGGGTTTGCACGGCCTTGCGCTGGGCTTCCAGGGCATCGAGGCGGGCAACGTCAAGGCTGTAGCCACGGGTCGCCAGGCGGGCGGCGACGTCCTGTAGCTGGCCACGTAACAGTTTCGAATCGAGCATGTCGGTCTCTCGTGTGTTCATCAGGCCGGCACGCATGGGTGCCGGGAAAGGCTCAGGGTTTGCGCCGCTGGCGAGGGCTGGCGCGATCGAGGGCGGCCAAATGGCCAAGCTTTTCGCGAATCTTCAGCTCAAGGCCGCGGGGCACGGGTTGATAGTACTGCCGTGGGTCAAGATTTTCTGGAAAATAATCCTCGCCCGCAGCGTAGGCATCGGGCTCGTCGTGGGCATAGCGATACGCCTCACCATAGCCCAGCTGTTTCATCAGCTTGGTCGGCGCATTGCGCAAGTGCAGCGGAACTTCCTGCGAACCGTGAGCCGCCGCGTCGCGCACAGCGGCATTGAAGGCGTTGTATACCGCATTGCTCTTGGGCGCGCAGGCAAGGTAAACGATGGCCTGCGCAACCGCCAGCTCGCCTTCTGGGCTGCCCAGACGCTCCTGCACATCCCATGCGGACAGGCACAGGCCAAGCGCGCGCGGATCGGCATTGCCGATATCCTCACTGGCCATGCGCACGACCCGGCGGGCGATATACAGCGGGTCGCAGCCGCCATCGAGCATGCGCGCAAACCAGTACAACGCCCCGTCAGGGTTGGAGCCCCTTACCGACTTGTGCAGCGCGGAGATCTGATCGTAAAACGCCTCGCCACCCTTGTCGAAGCGCCGGCGGGTGTCGCCCAGCAGGCTTTGCAACAGCTCGAGCGGAATCTGCTCGCCATCCTCGGCGAGATCAGATGCGTTTTCGAGCAGGTTGAGCAGGCGGCGACCGTCACCGTCGGCCGCGGCGACCAACAACGCGAAGGCCTCTTCGCCCAGCGAAAGCCGCCTTTGGCCAAGGCCGCGCTCCTCGCCGAGCGCGCGATCGACCAAGCGGCGCATGGCCGCCTCATCGAGACTCTTCAGCACATAGACCCGCGCACGCGACAACAGCGCATTGTTCAATTCGAAAGACGGGTTTTCGGTGGTTGCACCGATGAAGATGAGGGTCCCGTCCTCGACATAGGGCAGGAAGGCGTCCTGTTGTGACTTGTTGAAACGGTGTACCTCATCGACGAACAGGATGGTTCGCCTACCGTATTGGGCCGCTTGCTGACGCGCGATTTCAACCGCCTGGCGAATTTCCTTCACCCCGGCAAGCACGGCTGAAACGGTTTCAAAATGTGCGTCAGAGACCTTGGCCAGCAGCTGGGCGAGCGTCGTCTTGCCCACGCCGGGTGGGCCCCAGAAGATCATCGAATGCAGCGCACCCTGCTCAAGCGCCTCACGCAATGGCTTGCCACGAGCCAGCAAATGCTCCTGGCCGACATATTCGTCCAGGTTACTGGCGCGCAAACGCGCTGCAAGCGGCTGTGCCACCGGTGCGCTGCCGAACAGGTCCGCCACTGCGAGTTACTCTTGGATCACATCGGCACCCTTGGGGATGTCGAAGGTGAACTTGCTTGCCGGGATGGGCTGGTTGGCCTGGACACCGGTGAAGAGGATGTTCGTGCGCTGGCCGACGTTATCGATCAGCTGCATGTCGTTGATGGTACCGCGCCGAAACGAAAGGCGCAGCGAGTCGAACAGGGTGTCTTTGCTGCGCGGCTTGAGGGTGAAATCAATAACGTCGCCGGCCTGCTTGGAGGTGATATCGAAGCTCTGGCTGATCTTGGAGGTATCACCTGACAGCAACAACGCAGGGGTCTGGGTCAGGCGCTGGTCGAGCTTCTTGACGGTGACCTGCTCCAGATCGGGATCCCACAGCGATACCTTCTCGCCGTTCGATACCATCAGTTGCTCCTGGGGTGCATCAGTGTGCCAATAGAACAGCCCCGGGCGCTGCAAGGCCATCTGGCCCCGGGTTTCCTGCAATTGGGTGCCACTGCCGTCCAGGGTCAGCTGGGAAAAATTACCGGTCAGAGTCTTGGACTGGTCGAGCAGCTGGGTCAGGGATTTGACCGCTTGCTCATCGGCCTGGGCAGCGGCGCTGCCAAGGGCCAGGGCCGAAACCAGCAACAGGCGAATCAGGCGCATGGAGTTCCTCGGGTGGAGCTTCAGAGTGAATGGCCCACATGCCGTGGGCCGGAAATCAAATCAGTCGCGCATCTGGCCAGGCGCGATCACATCACGGGAGCCATTGCTGTTCATTGGCGTGACCACGCCGGCCATTTCCATCGCTTCGATCATCCGCGCAGCGCGGTTGTAACCAATCTTGAGCTTGCGCTGCACTGAGGAGATAGAAGCGCGACGACTTTCGAGAACGAAATTGACTGCCTCATCGTACAGCGGGTCGCTTTCGCTGTCGTCCCCGTCGCCACCACCACTGCCACCTTCGAAGCTGCCTGCGCCCTCTTCGACGCCATTGAGGATGTCGTCGTTGTAGTCAGGCGCGCCGCGTTGCTTCCACGCCTCGACAACGCGATGGACCTCGTCATCGGACACGAAGGCACCGTGCACCCGAATGGGAAGGCTGGTGCCGGGCGGCATATAGAGCATGTCACCATGGCCAAGCAACTGCTCGGCGCCGCCTTGGTCGATGATGGTCCGCGAGTCGATCTTGCTGGACACCTGGAAGGCCATTCGGGTGGGAATGTTGGCCTTGATCAGGCCAGTAATCACGTCGACGGAAGGGCGCTGGGTTGCCAGGATCAGGTGAATGCCGGCAGCGCGGGCCTTTTGCGCGATCCGGGCGATGAGCTCTTCCACTTTCTTGCCGACGATCATCATCATGTCGGCGAATTCATCCACCACTACCACGATGGTCGGCAGGGTATCGAGCACGGGCGCCTCATCGTCCATGCTCTGACGGCGATAGAGTGGGTCAGGGATGGTCTGCCCTGCTTCCTCGGCATCCTTGACTTTGCGGTTGAAGCCGGCAAGGTTGCGCACGCCCATAGCGGCCATGAGTTTGTAGCGCCGCTCCATCTCGGCCACGCTCCAGCGCAATGCGTTGGCGGCGTCCTTCATGTCGGTGACCACAGGGCATAGCAGGTGCGGAATGCCTTCGTAGATGGAGAGCTCGAGCATCTTGGGGTCGATCATGATCAACCGCGCATCCTTGGGCGACGACTTGAACAACACAGACAGGATCATTGCGTTTACACCCACCGACTTACCGGAGCCGGTGGTACCGGCCACCAGAAGGTGAGGCATCTTGGCAAGGTCGGTAATCACCGGTTTGCCGCCGATGTCATGGCCCAATGCCAGAGTGACAGGCGACTTGGCGTCGTCATAGGCGCTCGACTGCAACACCTCGGAAAAGCGCACCATTTGCCGGTCGTCGTTGGGGATCTCGATACCGACGGTGGTCTTGCCTGGAATTACCTCCACCACACGCACACTCATCACGGCCAGGGACCGCGCGAGGTCCTTGGCAAGGTTGGCAATGCGGCTCACCTTAACGCCGGCGGCGGGCTGAATTTCGTAACGCGTAATTACCGGGCCTGGGTGAATGGAATCAACCGTGACCTCCACGCCGAACTCCTTGAGCTTTATTTCGAGCAGCTCACCTGTGCGCGCCAGGGCCTCGTTCGAATACTGGACGCGCTTGGCCTCGGCGGGGTCCAGCAAGGTCAAGGGCGGCAAAGTACCTTCTAGCGAAGCATCCACCAGCGGCGCTTGTTTTTCCTGCTGCACGCGCTTGCTGGGCGCCTCTGGGGTGCCCGAAGACAGCGGTACGATGGGCGGTGTGTGGGTGCGAGCAGCGGCAGCCACGGCGGGCGCGGCCTGCCGCGCAGAGAACGGCTCCGGTTCGGCTTCGTCGTCTTCCCACGGCGGAAGGATCGGCTCGATGCGAGGCGGCTCTCGTTTGGCGGGCGCTGCAGCTGCAGGCGCAGCGACGGAAGGCGTTTGCGTCAGGGAAAGCGGCTCGATACGCGGTTCGGCGCGCACATTGACTGCGGGCTTGAGCGCAGGCTCGGCCTCGAAATCGAAATCCGGTTCAACATCGAGCACCGCGTTGTTGCGCTTGCCCGGTTTTGCAGCTGGGCGCTCCGGCGCCTCGGCCAGGCGCAACTGTGCCACCAGCTGCCGGCGTTCGTTACGTGCAGCCCACCAGCGGCTGAACATGCCAGTGAAGAGCTCCAGCAGGTCTAGGGTAATCTTGCCGGTGATGTCCATCACCTTGAACCAGGAAAGGTCTGTGAATACGGTGAGGCCGAACAGGAACAGGGCAATGAACAAAAGCGTGCTGCCCTGCACATTCAAGGCGCTACGTGCAAGATCGCCCAGGCTTTCTCCAAGCGCACCGCCTGCGGCCGCTGGCAGGCTGCTGGCTCCATGGAAATGAATGTGCGCCAGGGCCGCGCCGGATAGCACCAGAAACACGAGGCCAATCAGGCGCCAGGAAAACAGCCAGCCGCTCCACTGCCAGGGCTGATGACGTTCACGGAATATCTGCCAGGTCTTGACCGCCAGCAGCAAGGGGAAAATGTAGGCGAAATAACCCAGCACCATGAACAGGATGTCGGCTACATAGGCCCCGGCACGGCCAGCAGCATTCTGCACTTGCAACGCGTTGCTGGGGTGGCTGAAACCGGGGTCGGTAGCGTCGTAGCTCAGCAAGGCCATCCACAGGTAGAGGCACAACGCACCCATGGCGATGAGTGCCCCTTCCTTGAGCCGATAATGCAATTGCAGGCGCCAGGCGGGGTGCTGTTGGGAGGTTGCGGCGGTCGACTTCTTCAAAACGGGTGCGTTCCTGCGCACGAGGCGCTCTGGCGGATGAAAACAACGCCGTGGGCCAGGCGGCGGAAACGTGATGGCCGGGTACATTGTACGGGTTTGCTGCAAGCTTGCCACGGGTAGAGCCGCAAGCGCCAATTTCAGCCTGTAAATGCTTTGGCCGTCAAAGGGTTATGCAAGGGACCTGCAACAATTTCTTAGCCCGCTCGCCGTTGACCACTTGCCCACTGTTCAGTTCCGGATTGCCTGGATGAAATCATTGCGTATCCGTAGCGGCAGCCGCGATACTTTCGCCCTCCCCTTCTGGCAGAGGCACCCCCATGCTCACCTGGCTGGACCGCAACGACCTGGCCTTCCCCCCTGTCGAGCGCGCCTTGCGCGAGCCCAATGGCCTGCTGGCCGCCGGCGGGGATCTCAGCCCGCAACGGCTGGTCAATGCCTACCGCGCCGGCATATTTCCATGGTTCGAACAGGGCCAGCCGATACTCTGGTGGTCACCTGACCCACGAACCGTGCTGCGGCCGGACCAAGTTCACGTTTCCCGTAGCCTGGCCAAGTTGATGCGCCAGGGCCGGTTCACCGTTACGTTCGACCAGGCGTTCTCCGATGTCATCACCGCCTGCGCAGCCCCCCGCGATTACACCGATCAGACCTGGATCACCGGCGCCATGCGCCAGGCCTACGGCCAACTGCATGCTCTGGGTTATGCCCACTCGGTGGAGGTCTGGGAGGGCGAGCAGCTGGCAGGCGGGCTCTACGGAGTAGCCATGGGCCAGGTTTTCTTCGGCGAATCAATGTTCAGCCGCGCAGCCAACGCTTCCAAGGTCGGGTTCGTTACCCTGGCTCGCCACCTCGCTGCCTCCGGCTTTGTTCTGATCGATTGCCAGATGCCAACTCGCCACCTGGAAAGCCTGGGCGCGGCGCCCATGCCGCGTGCCGAATTCGTCCAGATTCTGCGAGACCACATTGACGCACCCAGCATCGCAGGGTGGCAACGCTAGGCGAACTTCGCACCCAGCGCTTACACTCAAAGCTGAACGCTTCACCCCGAGGGCCGATCATGACTGAGCTGGCGCGCCTTAAGTTCTATGCCACTCAACCGCACGCTTGCAGCTATCTGCCCGATGAGCAGGCGACCACCCTGTTCCTGGACCCGAGCCAGCCCATGGACGCGAGCGTGTATGCAGACCTCTCGGAGATGGGGTTTCGCCGCAGCGGCGACCATCTCTACCGGCCCCACTGCCAACGCTGCAGCGCTTGTGTTCCTGCGCGCATTCCCGCCCAGGCCTTTGCCCCTACCCGCACACAGCGCCGTATTCTCAAGCGCAACGCAGACCTCACCGTACATGAGTGCCCGCCACGCTTCACTGAGGAATACTTCGACCTTTACCGGCGCTACATTGAGCAGCGCCATGCTGACGGAGATATGTATCCGCCCAGCCGCGAACAATTCTCCACGTTTCTGGTTCGCGAACTGCATTTCAGCCGATTCTTCGAATTTCGGCTGGCCGGCGACCTGCTGGCGGTCGCGGTCACGGACATCCTGCCCAATGGCCTATCTGCGGTTTACACCTTCTATGAACCCGAGCAGGAGCAGCGCAGCCTTGGCCGCTTCGCCATCCTCTGGCAGATCACCGAAACCCTGCGGCTGCAGCTAGACGCCGTCTACCTGGGCTACTGGATCAAGAACTGCAAAAAGATGAGCTACAAGACCCAGTATCGCCCAATCGAGCTGCTGATCAATCAGCGGTGGGTTACCTTGAACTGAAGACCTTGGCTAATGGTCTGTTTTTAAGGCACAATACGCGCCACTTTTTGCCTGGCGCGGTTGCACCGGGCCATCAAAACACCGAGGGTTTTACTGCATGTCGAAAGAAGACAGCTTCGAAATGGAAGGCACTGTCGTCGACACCCTGCCCAACACCATGTTTCGCGTGGAGTTGGAAAATGGGCACGTCGTTACCGCGCACATCTCCGGAAAGATGCGCAAGAACTACATCCGCATTCTCACCGGCGACAAGGTTCGTGTCGAACTGACCCCTTACGACCTGAGCAAAGGCCGCATCAACTACCGCGCCCGCTGACAGTGCAGATACGAAAACGCCCGGCATGAGCCGGGCGTTTTCGTTTGCAGCTGAGCTGCCGGAGCGCTTAGGCCCCGGCACCTCTGCACTACGCCATTTCTACAGCGACCTCGAAGTCGAACGTCAACTCGCCCGCCTCCAGGTCTACATGCACCGTACCGCCGTGCTCTGACAATTCTCCGAAGAGGATCTCCTCCGCGAGCGGCCGCTTGATCTTGTCCTGGATAAGCCGCGCCATGGGGCGAGCCCCCATCTGCGCGTCGTAACCCTTGTCAGCGAGCCATCCACGAGCAGCGTCCGAAACGTCGAGCAGCACGCGCTTATCCTCAAGCTGCGCTTGAAGCTCCGTAAGGAACTTGTCGACCACGCTCTTGATAACTTCCGTCGAGAGCCGACCAAACTGGATGATGGTGTCCAGACGGTTGCGGAATTCAGGCGTGAAGCTCTTCTTGATAACCTCCATCGCATCGGTTGAATGATCTTGCTGCGTGAAGCCGATGGACGCCCGGGAAGCCGTTTCAGCACCAGCGTTGGTCGTCATGATCAAGATCACGTTACGGAAATCGGCCTTGCGCCCGTTGTTGTCGGTCAAGGTACCGTGGTCCATGACCTGCAGAAGCAGGTTAAAGACTTCCGGATGCGCTTTTTCGATCTCATCGAGCAACAACACACAATGCGGTTGCTTAGTAATCGCCTCGGTGAGCAGCCCGCCCTGATCGAAGCCCACGTAACCCGGAGGCGCACCGATCAGCCGAGACACGGTATGGCGCTCCATGTACTCGGACATGTCGAAGCGCACCAGCTCAATACCCATAGCCTTGGCCAATTGACGCGCAGCTTCGGTCTTGCCCACACCCGTTGGGCCAGCAAACAGGAACGAACCAACCGGCTTATCGGGCGCCTTGAGACCGGCGCGGGACAGCTTGATAGCAGTGGCCAGAGAATCGATGGCTGCATCCTGGCCGAACACAGTGAGCTTCAGGTCACGCTCAAGATTGCGCAGGAGCTCTTTGTCAGAGGTTGTGACATGTTTGGGCGGAATTCGGGCAATCTTGGCAATGATGTCCTCGACCTGCGGCACATCAATGCGCTTGACCCGGCGCTCGACAGGCTGCAAGCGCTGATACGCGCCCGCCTCATCGATGACATCGATCGCCTTGTCAGGCATGTGCCGGTCGTTGATGTACCGGGAAGCCAGCTCAGCTGCGGCACGCAGTGCCTCGTCGCTGTACTCGATCTCGTGGTGCTGCTCGAACCGCCCTTTGAGGCCGCGGAGAATGCCGATGGTATCTTCCACCGAAGGCTCGCTGACATCGACCTTCTGAAAGCGCCGCGCCAATGCGCGGTCCTTTTCGAAGATGCCGCGAAACTCCTGGAATGTGGTAGAGCCGATGCAACGGATCTCCCCGCTGGACAACAGAGGCTTGAGCAAATTGGAGGCGTCCATGACGCCGCCCGATGCCGCGCCTGCGCCAATGATGGTATGGATTTCATCAATGAACAGGATGGCCTGAGGACGCTTGCGCAGCTCCCCCAGCAATGCTTTGAAGCGCTTCTCGAAATCACCGCGATACTTGGTGCCGGCCAGCAGCGCACCCAGATCCAGCGAATATACGACGCTGTTGGCGAGCAGATCAGGAACCTGGCTATCAACGATGCGTTTGGCCAGGCCTTCGGCAATTGCCGTTTTACCCACCCCAGCTTCACCCACCAGCAACGGGTTGTTCTTGCGACGACGGGCAAGAATCTGGGCTACCCGCTCTACTTCATTTTCACGCCCTACCAGAGGGTCGATACGACCCTGTCGGGCCTGCTCATTCAGATTGCTGGCATAAGCGTCCAGTGGATTACTGGAGCCTGAAGCTTCGCCGCCCTCGTCATCTGGCATCTCCTGATCCCCTTCGGGCTGGTCACCGGCGCCGGGCACCTTCGAAATGCCATGGGCGATATAGTTCACAACATCGATGCGGGCAACGTTTTGCTGCTTGAGCAGAAATACCGCCTGGCTCTCCTGCTCGCTGAAGATGGCCACAAGCACGTTGGCGCCGGTGACTTCGCGCTTGCCAGAGCTCTGAACGTGAAATACCGCTCGCTGCAGCACGCGCTGGAAGCCCAGGGTAGGCTGGGTTTCGCGATCTTCGTCGTGTACTGGGATCAGAGGTGTAGTGGAATCGATAAACTCTTGCAGGTCGTGCTTGAGCTTGTCGAGGTTGGCGCCGCACGCACGTAGCACGGTCGCGGCCGCCTCATTGTCCAACAAGGCCAGCAGAAGGTGCTCGACGGTCATGAATTCATGCCGTTTCGAGCGGGCCTCCTTGAAGGCCAGGTTGAGGGTGACTTCGAGCTCGCGGTTTAACATGGCTTCACCTCATACCCAACTGGTCGGCGTTTAACCGTCCTTCTCGATTTCACAGAGTAGCGGATGCTGGCTTTCCCTGGCGTATTGATTGACCTGCATGGCTTTGGTTTCGGCGATATCCCGGGTGTACACCCCACATACTGCGCGCCCCTCGGTATGCACGGTCAGCATTACCTTGGTAGCGAGCTCGCGGTGAAGGTTGAAGAACGTTTCCAGGATCTCCACGACAAAATCCATCGGCGTGTAGTCATCATTGAACAGCACCACCTTGTACATCGGCGGGGCCTG
This sequence comes from Pseudomonas sp. URIL14HWK12:I12, assembly GCF_003097135.1. Taxonomy (GTDB): domain Bacteria; phylum Pseudomonadota; class Gammaproteobacteria; order Pseudomonadales; family Pseudomonadaceae; genus Aquipseudomonas. Next base: position 36,460 of record NZ_QEQL01000001.1, on the reverse strand, counting down.
CAGCAATGGCTTGGACTCCTCGACCGCGACGCCGGCGCCGCCCTCCTCGTCGGACAACGGGTCGTCCTGATTGGAGGCTAGTCGAGTCGTGTTGGTTGCATGCATGAAAGGACGATTCATCGTTCAGCGAATTCAGGTAGTGGGTAGACGAGTGTTTTAAGGTTCAAATTCGGCCGCCGCCTGACCTTGACTATCGGCAAAACGGTGTTACAAACAGTAGAACCCACATTGGGGAATAAAGGTCCATGGCGTCAAACAAAATTTTTTTGGCGCCAGAGACCGTTGGATGATACCCCATCGATGGGGTGCTTGCAGAGGGATATGGGCATGCGAAAGGGCAAAGTCAAGTGGTTCAACAATGCCAAGGGCTACGGCTTCGTTAATGAAGACGGTAAAACAGAAGATCTGTTCGCCCATTACTCGGCCATTCAGATGGAAGGGTACAAAACCCTGAAGGCTGGCCAGCCGGTGCAGTTCGACACGGTCCAAGGGCCCAAAGGACTTCACGCAGTGAATATCCAGGCGCAGCTCGAGGCAGTGAGCACTCCGGCGGATGTACAGGAGCAGGCCACCGCCTGACACAGCGCACCACTCTTCCTTAGACCGGCGATGACCGGTTCCACCGCACTCTGCGGGGCAGCGTCCCGGCCATGTCTATCCTGCGCGCCCTTTTCCTCCCCCTCCCCTCCATCTTTGGTCTTGATGCTTAAGACCCAAGGTTTGATATACTCCGCCAGTGACCGCCGGGTCATAATGTCGCAGGGCACACGCCCCGCACCCAGCATCACCGCCCGCCGGCTCATTCGTTTCATCAGGTTTCGCCGCTATCACGGCCTGGCCACTTGACGCTCGACTGATGCACTCACCATCAACGCGAAGCGACCTCGACTTCCCTCTGCGGCCCCGGCCTCACCCGGAAGCGCCTACCCTGCGCAACTCGAGTCGCCTGGCATGCTCAGCAAAAAAGAGAGTTAACCCGTATGCCCACCCGTTCGAAAATCATCTACACCTTCACCGACGAAGCCCCCGCCCTGGCCACCTACTCCCTGCTGCCGATCATCGAGGCGTTCACCGCCTGCGCCGGCATCGAGGTCGAGACGCGTGATATTTCCCTGGCCGGGCGCATCCTGGCGAGCTTCCCCGAGCAACTGGGCGACAAGGCTGTAAGCGACCACCTGGCCGAATTGGGGCAACTTGCTACTACCCCAGAAGCCAATATCATCAAGCTCCCCAACATCAGCGCATCCGTGCCGCAGCTCAAGGCAGCGATCAAAGAGCTGCAGGCCAAGGGCTACAACATTCCGGACTACCCGGACAACGCCACCACCGACGCCGAAAAAGATGCCCGCGCCCGGTACGACAAGGTCAAGGGCAGTGCTGTGAACCCGGTTCTGCGCGAAGGCAACTCCGACCGCCGTGCACCGCTATCGGTCAAGAATTACGCACGCAAACACCCGCACAAGATGGGCGCGTGGGCCTCGGATTCCAAATCCCACGTTTCTCATATGGAAAGTGGCGACTTTTACGGCAGCGAACAGGCTGCGCTGATCGAGGCCGACTCCAGCGTCAAGATCGAACTGATCGCCGCTGATGGCACCAGCACGGTGCTGAAGGAAAAAACCAAGGTCCTGGCCGGCGAGATCATCGACTCGGCTGTGCTGAGCAAAAATGCGCTGCGCGCCTTCATCGCCGAGCAGATCACCGATGCCAAGGCCAAGGGCGTACTGTTTTCGGTGCACCTGAAAGCTACCATGATGAAAGTCTCAGACCCCATCATGTTTGGTCAGATCGTTGAAGAGTTCTACGGCCCAGCCCTGGCCAAACACTCAGCTGCGCTGCAACAGGCTGGCTTCAACCCCAACAATGGCATCGGTGACCTCTATGCCACCGTGCAGAAGCTATCGGCCGACCAGCGTGAGGCCATCGAAGCCGACATCAAAGCCGTGTATGCCGATCGCCCGGCACTGGCAATGGTCAACTCCGACAAAGGCATCACCAACCTGCACGTGCCCAGCGATGTAATCGTCGACGCCTCGATGCCGGCAATGATCCGCGACTCCGGCCGCATGTGGAACGCTGCCGGCGAGCTGCAGGACGCCAAGGCGATCATCCCTGATCGTTGCTACGCCACCATCTACCAGGCGGTGATCGAAGACTGCAAGCAGCATGGCGCCTTCGACCCCACCACCATGGGCAGCGTGCCGAACGTCGGGCTGATGGCTCAGAAGGCCGAGGAATACGGCTCTCACGACAAGACCTTCCAGGTTGCAGCCGATGGCGTGGTTCGCGTGACCGACGCCGGTGGCAAGGTGCTGATGGAGCAGAAGGTCGAGGCGGGCGACATCTTCCGCATGTGCCAAACCAAAGATGCGCCGATCCAGGACTGGGTGAAGCTTGCCGTCAACCGCTCGCGCCTCTCCGGCACCCCGGCGGTGTTCTGGCTCGACCCGGCCCGCGCCCATGACGCGCAGGTCATCGCCAAAGTCGAGAAATACCTCAAGGACCACGACACCAGCGGCCTCGACATCCGCGTATTGCCCCCAGTCAAGGCCATGGCCCTGTCGCTGGAGCGCATCCGCGCCGGCAAGGACACCATCTCGGTGACTGGCAACGTATTGCGTGACTACCTCACCGACCTGTTCCCGATCATGGAGCTGGGCACCAGCGCCAAGATGCTGTCGATCGTGCCCCTGATGAACGGTGGCGGCCTGTTCGAGACCGGCGCCGGCGGTTCGGCCCCCAAACACGTGCAGCAACTGGTGGAGGAGAACTTCCTGCGTTGGGACTCGCTGGGCGAATTCCTGGCTTTGGCCGCTTCGCTGGAACATCTGGGCGAGCTGAACAACAACGCCAAGGCCAAAGTGCTGGCCGCTGCGCTCGACAAAGCCACCGGCCAATTCCTGGACAACAACAAGTCGCCCTCGCGCAAGGTCGGCGGCATCGATAACCGGGGCAGCCATTTCTACCTGGCCACTTACTGGGCCCAGGCCTTGGCCGAGCAGAAGGACGACGCCGCTATCGCCGAGCTGTTCGCCCCCCTGGCCAAGGCACTGGCCGACAACGAAGAAAAGATCGTTGCCGAGCTGGGCGCCGTCCAAGGCAAACCAGTCGATATCGACGGTTACTACTTCGCCGACCCGCAGGCCGCTGCCAAGGTCATGCGCCCAAGCGCTACCTTGAACGCTACGATTGCATCGCTGAAGTAATCACACGCTGAACAGAAAACCCCGGCCACGCACCGGGGTTTTCTTTTTCTGGAGGTATTACATGCGCTGGCAACCCCATGTCACCGTCGCAACACTGGTCCAAGACGGCGAGCGTTTTCTGTTTGTCGAAGAGCACAAGGCCGGCCGAGACGTGCTGAATCAACCCGCAGGGCACTTGGAAGCCAATGAAACGCTGCGCCAGGCCGCATTGCGGGAAACCCTGGAAGAAACCGGCTGGGAGATCGAGCTGACGGGCGTTACAGGGATTTACCTTTATACCGCCCCAAGCAACGGCGTGACCTATCAACGGGTTTGCTTCAGTGCCCGGCCGCTGCGCCACCACCCGGAGCGCCCGCTGGATGCCGACATCCTGCGTACCCATTGGATGACGCGCGATCAGCTTGCTGCAGAGCCTGGCCGCTGGCGCAGCGAGCTGGTGCTGCGTTGCATCGATGACTACCTTCAAGGAGGCCACTATGCACTGGAAGTGGTGCGTGACTAAGCGTTTTTCCATGGCGCCGCCGACCTGCTAGAATCCGCGTCCTTCCATCCCAGAGCCTTTTGCCCAGTCTATGTCCGCTTCCTCCCTTCCCGACCCGAAACACACGCGCGTGATCGTCGGCATGTCCGGCGGCGTCGACTCCTCCGTTTCCGCCTTGCTGCTGATGGAACAGGGCTACCAGGTCGAGGGGCTGTTCATGAAGAACTGGGAAGAGGACGACGGCACCGAATACTGCACCGCGCGCGAGGACCTTGCCGATGCGCAGGCGGTGTGCGACCGCATCGGTATCCACCTGCATACCGCCAATTTCGCTGCCGAGTACTGGGACAACGTATTCGAGCATTTCCTTGAGGAATACCGGGCCGGTCGCACACCCAACCCGGACATCCTCTGCAACCGGGAGATCAAGTTCAAGGCTTTCCTCGACTATGCGCTGAGCCTGGGCGCTGACCTGATCGCTACCGGCCACTACGTGCGCCGACGTGATCAAGGGGGTGTTACCGAATTGCTCAAGGGCCTGGACCCAAACAAGGACCAGAGCTATTTCCTGCACGCCGTGGGCGGCGCCCAGATCGCCCGCACGCTTTTCCCGGTCGGCGAACTGGAAAAACCGGAGGTGCGTGCGATCGCCGAGCGTCACGGCCTGGCTACGGCGAAGAAAAAGGACTCCACCGGTATCTGCTTCATCGGTGAAAGGCGCTTCAGCGACTTCCTCAAGCAGTACCTGCCTGCCCAGCCTGGCGAGATCCACACCCCCGATGGGCAGGTGATCGGCCAGCACCATGGCCTGATGTACCACACCCTCGGCCAGCGTCAGGGCCTGGGCATCGGCGGCATGAAAGACGCAGGTGATGAGCCGTGGTACGTGGTGGCCAAGGACGTTGCGCGCAACGTGCTGGTGGTCGGCCAGGGCAACGAGCACCCGCTGCTGTTCTCCCATGCGCTGCATGCCTCGACGATCTGGTGGGTCAACCCGGTCGATTTGTCTGAGCCGCGCCGGCTCGCAGCCAAGGTCCGCTATCGCCAAGGCGACCAACCCTGTACGGTGGAACAGCACGCCGAGGGCTATCGCGTCGTCTTCGACGAGCCCCAACGTGCAGTGACGCCTGGGCAATCCGTGGTGTTCTACGATGGGGAGGTCTGCCTTGGCGGCGGCGTCATCGAGTCGACCGAGGCTCAGTCATGAGCGGCTCGACCCGGGAACAACTGATCGCACTGGGCGGAGTGTTTCACGCTGCCGTTCTGGTTGACCGGATCGCCAAGACCGGCCAGGTCGCCGAAGCAGACTTGGCCTGCCTGCTGGGCAGCCTGCTAGTGCGCGACCCTAAAGACACCCTAGAGGTATTCGGAGGCACCGACCGCCAGCTTCGCGAAGGCTATGGCGCACTGGCGGGCGCGCTGGAGCGAGACCCCGGCGCACTGCAACGTGAGCCGCTGCGTTATGCGCTGTCGATGATCGGCCTGGAGCGTCAGTTGGCCAAGCGCAGCGAGATGCTGGAGCTGATCGGCCGGCGCCTGCCCCAGATCCAGTCGCAGGTGGAGCATTTCGGCTTGGTGCACGAGAACGTTGTCGCCGCCAGCGGCGCGCTTTATCAAGACACCCTCAGCACCTTGCGCCAGCGCATCCAGGTCCAGGGCGACATGCGCCATTTGCAGCAGCCTAGCAACGCGTCGAAAATCCGTGCGCTGCTGTTGGCGGGCATCCGTTGCGCCCGCCTTTGGCGGCAACTTGGGGGCACCCGCTGGCAGCTGCTGGTCAGCCGGCGAAAGCTGTTGCGCGAGCTGTATTCAGTGATGCGCCAAGGCAGCGCCTGAAGCCGCGCCCGTCCTTTTCCTGCGCATGTTTTGGCCGCTTCGTGTATGCTGTGCGCCCTTTTCGTAGCCCGACTGTCCGAGAACACCCCATGCAGCTTTCCTCGCTCACTGCGGTTTCCCCTGTAGACGGCCGTTATGCCGGCAAAACCCAGGCCCTGCGCACCATTTTCAGCGAATACGGGCTCATCCGTTTCCGCGCCCTGGTCGAAGTGCGCTGGCTGCAACGCCTGGCGGCACACCCCAACGTCCCGGAAGTGGCACCGTTCAGCAGCGAGGCCAACGCCCTGCTCGACGCGCTGGCCAACGACTTCGCGCTTGAGCACGCCGAGCGTGTCAAGGAAATCGAACGCACCACCAATCACGACGTCAAGGCCATCGAGTACCTGCTCAAGGAGCAGGCCGCCAAGCTGCCGGAACTGGCCAAAGTCAGCGAATTCATCCATTTCGCCTGCACCAGCGAGGACATCAACAACCTCTCCCACGCGCTGATGCTGCGTGAGGGCCGTGATACCGTTCTGCTCCCATTGATGCGCCAGATCGCCGGTGCCATTCGCGAACTGGCCATCCGCTTCGCCGAAGTGCCCATGCTTTCTCGCACCCACGGCCAGCCCGCCTCCCCGACCACCCTGGGTAAAGAGCTGGCAAATGTGGTCTATCGACTTGAGCGGCAGATCACCCAGGTGGCGGCGGTACCGCTGCTGGGCAAGATCAACGGAGCGGTGGGCAATTACAACGCTCATCTCTCGGCATACCCTGACATCGACTGGGAAGCCAACGCGCGTACCTTCATCGAAGGCGAGCTGGGGCTGACCTTCAACCCCTACACCACCCAGATCGAACCGCACGACTACATCGCCGAGCTGTTCGACGCGATCGCACGCTTCAACACCATCCTGATCGACTTTGACCGTGACGTGTGGGGCTACATCTCCTTGGGCTACTTCAAGCAGCGCACGGTGGCCGGCGAAATCGGCTCCTCGACCATGCCGCACAAGGTCAACCCCATCGATTTCGAAAACTCCGAAGGTAACCTGGGCATCGCCAATGCGCTGTTCCAGCACCTGGCGAGCAAGCTGCCGATCTCCCGCTGGCAACGCGACCTCACTGACTCGACCGTGCTGCGCAACCTCGGCGTAGGTTTCGCGCACAGCGTTATCGCCTATGAGGCCAGCCTCAAGGGCATTGGCAAGCTGGAAATCAACGCTGCCCGCTTGGCCGAAGATCTGGACGCCTGCTGGGAAGTGCTGGCCGAGCCCATCCAGACGGTGATGCGCCGCTATAACATCGAAAACCCTTACGAGAAGCTCAAGGAGCTCACGCGCGGCAAGGGCATCAGCCCGCAAGCCCTGCAAAGCTTCATCGACAGCCTGGACATGCCAGCCGCCGCCAAGGCCGAGCTCAAGCAACTGACGCCAGCCAACTACATAGGCAATGCCGCAGCGCAGGCCAAGCGTATCTGACGCCGGCCTGCCGCCAACGCCCGGCCTAGGCCGGGCGTTTTTCATTGCGCTAAATAAATACTATTTTTCAATGGCTTGAATATGACTCATGACACTCCACTTGAAGTTCTCGGCGGCCTGACCGCGCAGCAATTTCTGCGCGACTACTGGCAGAAGAAGCCTTTGCTTATCCGCCAGGCCTTCCCCGATTTCCAGAACCCACTAGAACCCGATGAGCTCGCGGGCCTGGCGCTGGAGGACGAGGTCGAGTCACGTATCGTACTTGAGCAAGGCGACCAACCCTGGGAGCTGCGCCGAGGCCCGTTCAACGAGGACACCTTCGCCAGCCTGCCCGCGCGTGACTGGACCCTGCTGGTTCAAGCTGTCGATCAATTCGTACCGGAAGTGAACAGCCTGCTCGAGCCGTTCCGCTTCCTGCCCACCTGGCGCATCGACGACGTCATGGTGAGCTACGCTGCTCCCGGCGGGGGCGTTGGGCCGCACTTCGACAACTACGACGTCTTCCTGCTGCAGGGCCATGGCCGCCGTACCTGGAAGCTGGGGCAGATGTGCGATCACCAGAGCCCCCTACTGCCCCACACCGACCTGCGGATTCTTGACGGTTTCGAACAGTCCGATGAATTCACTCTTGAACCGGGCGATATGCTTTACCTGCCACCGCGCCTGGCCCACTACGGCATTGCCGTTGATGAGTGCATGACCTACAGCGTGGGGTTCCGAGCGCCTAGCGCCAGTGAAGTGCTGACTCACTTCACCGACTTTCTTGGCCAGTTCATCCCTGACGAGGAGCGGTACAGCGATGCCGATGCGTTGCCCGCAGTCGACCCGGGCATGATCCAACAGGATGCGCTGGTGCGCCTGAAGGCGCTCATCGCCCAGCACATGAACGATGATCATCTGTTACTGACCTGGTTCGGGCAATTCATGACCGAGCCCCGTTACCCTGAGCTTGTCACTGGCGAGGCGCTGCCGCCGCAGGAACTGCTTGATGCCTTGGCCGAAGGGGCGATTCTGATCCGTAACCCCAGCGCGCGCCTGGCCTGGGCTGAAATGGACGGGTACGTGACCCTTTTCGCCAGTGGCCAGAGCCGTCTGCTAGCGCCTGAGCTGCGCGAGTTGCTCAAGTTGCTATGCAGCGCTGATGCCTTGCACCAAGACAACCTTCAGGGCTGGCTGGCCAATGACGAAGCGGTAGTGCTCATCACTCAGCTGATCGAGCAGGGAAGCCTGGGATTTGCCATCGATGAATAAGATCAGCGTGCGGGTTGCCGATTGGCACCGCGACTACAGTGACATCCGCCGTATTCGTGAAGCGGTGTTCGTTACCGAGCAGGCCGTGCCGGCCGAGCAGGAATGGGACGGCGAAGACGACGATGCCGTTCACGTGCTGGCTTGCGAAGGCGATTTCGCAGTGGGCACTGCACGCCTGACCGCCCAAGGTGAAATTGGCAGGGTGTCGGTGCTCAAGGATTGGCGTGGGCTCAAGGGCGGCGAGGCCCTGCTCGCCGCGCTGGTCGCCGAAGCGCGCCGGCGCGGCATCGAGCAGCCAACGCTCACAGCACAGGTACAGGCCAGTGCGTTCTACCAGCGGCATGGCTTCGAGGTCATCAGTGATGAGTTCGTCGAAGCCGGGATCGCTCACGTCGAGATGATTTTGCGCAGCTGACCGCAGCGCATGGCTGAGCCATACTTCGCGGAGCCCTTCCGCGGAGTACCACAGCCATGCCGCTACGCCCCCTCCTCGCCGCTTTGAGCCTGGCCGCAGCCTGCCAAGTGCAAGCTGCCACCCAAGTGCTGGAACTGCACTACCGAACCAGTGCTGACGTGCTGCCCGTTGCCCAGCAGTTTCTGGGCCGCGAAGGCAACGTTCAAGCGTATGGAAACCAGTTGATCGTCAATGCCGAGCCCGATCGAATCGAAGCGCTTACTGCCCTGTTGGAGCGCATAGACCGGCCGGCAAGACGCTTGTTGATCAGCGTCGACACCACTGACAGCAACCATCAAGACGCCAGCGGCTATACGCTCAATAACGGAAGCCAGGGCCGAGTGATTCGGTACGGCACGGCCAACCGCAGCGGCGGCGTGCAGCAGGTTCAAGCCAGCGAGGGCGTGCCAGCACTGATTCAAATGGGCCAGAGCGTCCCGCTCACCAATATGCGGACCGACAACTACGGGCGCGTCGAAACCGACACCCAATATCGCAATGTAACGCGCGGCTTTTATGTAACCGCCAGCGTAACGGGCAACATCGTGCACTTGAGCCTGAATACGAACAACGACAGCCTCAGCCAGGAGCGGCCCGATGTGATCAATGTACAGAGCACGGGGACGCAGATCAGCGGCCCCCTTGGCCAATGGATCACGGTCGCAGGCAGTAATGGTTACAGCCAGGCTGACCAGAACGGTTGGGCGCAGCGGTATGGCACGGCCGGGCGAGACGATATGACCTTGCGCGTGAAGGTCGACGCCCTCGACTAGAACCCCCGACTTACGGGCCTCAGCCTGACTACCTAGTCATCTCCGACTTTCGTTGTAGTGCATTAGTTTTTTCACTACAAAACGTTTGACGGCGCCCTTTCTCTCTAGGCATGATGGCCCCGCTCCCGCTGATCAGGGGCCCCGAAAGGGGCCTCCAGCGCACTGGTTGACACCCTAATGAGTGCGCTGCGTCTGCACGGCCCAAAAGGCGGTCCGACGGGATGGTGACTGGAACGAAGTTGTCCCGAGGGACGGAAGCATTGAAAGGCTCTCCACGCGGAGCCTACGCCATTATGAAGTGAATACCGGCGGGCACTACATTGATGCCCTACCCACCTTCACGGCACCACTGCTTCTTTGCTCTCGGTCAAGATCGACCGGTTCCCATCGTGTCGCACACGGACTCGACCTCCCCTGGGGCGGAGCCAGGAGACTTCACCCACGACCTATGCGAGAGGGTTCAACCCATGGCACTGACACGCGAACAACAAATTGCGGCACTGGAACAAGACTGGGCACAAAACCCTCGCTGGAAAGGCATCACTCGTACCTATTCTGCCGCTGATGTAGTGCGGCTGCGTGGCTCAGTTCAGCCCGAACACACACTGGCCCGGCTCGGCGCTGAGAAGCTGTGGAAGATGGTTACGCAAGGCGCCCATCCGGCGTTCCGGCCTGAAAAAGACTTCGTCAACTGCATGGGCGCGCTGACAGGCGGCCAAGCTGTGCAACAGGTTAAAGCGGGCATTCAGGCGATCTACCTATCCGGGTGGCAGGTGGCGGCCGACAATAACTCGGCCGAATCCATGTACCCCGATCAATCCCTGTATCCCGTGGATTCGGTCCCCACCGTGGTCAAACGCATCAACAACTCATTCCGGCGCGCTGACCAGATCCAATGGAAAGCGGGCAAGAACCCGGGCGATGACGGCTACATCGATTACTTTGCGCCGATCGTGGCAGACGCAGAAGCGGGGTTCGGCGGGGTGCTCAACGCCTATGAACTGATGCGCGGCATGATCGAAGCCGGCGCCGCCGGCGTTCACTTCGAAGACCAGCTCGCTTCGGTAAAAAAATGTGGGCACATGGGCGGGAAAGTTCTGGTGCCGACCCAGGAGGCCGTGCAAAAACTGGTAGCAGCGCGTCTGGCCGCCGATGTGGCCGGTGTTCCGACCATTATCCTCGCCCGCACCGATGCCAACGCGGCAGACCTGCTGACCAGCGACTGCGACCCTTACGATCAGCCATTCGTCACTGGCCAACGTACCCCTGAGGGCTTCTACAAAGTGCGCGCCGGCCTGGACCAGGCTATTGCCCGCGGGCTGGCGTATGCCCCCTATGCCGATATGGTGTGGTGCGAAACCGCCAAGCCCGACCTCGACGAGGCACGCCGCTTCGCTGAGGCGATCAAGAAGGAGTACCCGGACCAGATCCTTTCCTACAACTGCTCGCCGTCCTTCAACTGGAAGAAGAACCTCGATGACGCAACGATCGCCAAATTCCAGCGTGAGCTTTCGGCGATGGGCTACAAGCACCAGTTCATCACCCTGGCCGGCATCCACAACATGTGGCACGGGATGTTCAACCTGGCCTATGACTACGCACGCAATGACATGACAGCCTACGTGAAGCTGCAGGAACAAGAGTTCGCCGACGCCCAGCGAGGCTACACGTTCGTGGCCCACCAGCAAGAGGTAGGCACTGGTTACTTCGACGACATGACCACCGTGATCCAGGGCGGAAGCTCTTCGGTGACTGCCCTTAAAGGCTCGACCGAAGAGGAACAGTTTCACTGACGTTCCGTGCTGATAGCGGCAGAGCAATCAGCAGTAGAAGCCATGGCCCGGCCCTGCCGGCGCCATGGCTTTTTTACTAGCAGTGGGCACCGGAACTTTGATCTAGCCCAACAAATACGAAAGAAGGATCGCTTATAAACGCCTGCGGTCTATAGTCACGAAGAGGATATCGAGGCAAACAATAACAATACCCATACGCGATCAATTATCATTTGAATTTCACTTATTTGGTTATTGCTGTATTGGCGCACTGCTCTTGGCCAATGAGCCCAAAGGCCCGCCAGCCGGGGCCTAGAGCACTCATAGCGCAAAGGAATGGAGGCAATGCGGTAAATTAATTTGATTGGGCAAATTTACTTGCAGCGGCTTTACTCATAGAATTCCGCTGATTCATTGAGCTGCGACATATAGTCACTGCGCTACTTTGACACAACCACAGAACGACCCGGCATGCAGCCGGCTCTGTTAAGGATTTCAGCATGACCCCTTCAGCAGGATTTCTGGCCCATAACTGGGGCTTTGCCATCTTCCTCCTGGGTGTCGCCGGGCTGTGTGCATTCATGCTGCTGCTTTCCAGCATTCTGGGTAGCAAGGCATGGGGCCGTGCCAAGAACGAGCCGTTCGAATCCGGCATGCTGCCTGTAGGCAGCGCCCGCCTGCGCCTCTCCGCAAAATTCTATCTGGTCGCGATGCTGTTCGTGATCTTTGACATCGAAGCCCTGTTCCTCTTCGCCTGGTCCGTCTCGGTCCGTGAGAGCGGGTGGGCCGGCTTTGCTGAAGCTTTCATATTCATAGCAATTCTGTTGGCAGGTCTTGTCTACCTTTGGCGAGTGGGGGCGCTCGATTGGGCACCCGAAGGTCGTCGCAAGCGGCAGGCGAAGCTCAAACAATGAGGCTTTGGCAATGCAATACAACCTTACTCGCATCGATCCGGATGCTCCGAACGAGCAATACCCCATCGGCGATCGGGAAACCGTAGCCGACCCCTTGGAAGACCAAGTCCACAAGAACGTCTTCATGGGGAAACTCTCCGACGTGCTCAGTGGCGCGGTCAACTGGGGGCGCAAGAACTCGCTGTGGCCCTACAACTTTGGCCTCTCGTGCTGCTATGTGGAAATGACCACGGCCTTCACCGCGCCTCACGACATTGCGCGCTTTGGCGCCGAAGTGATCCGGGCATCGCCACGCCAGGCAGACTTCATGGTCGTGGCTGGCACCTGCTTCATCAAGATGGCGCCAATCATCCAGCGTCTATATGAGCAGATGCTTGAGCCCAAGTGGGTCATTTCCATGGGGTCGTGCGCCAACTCCGGTGGCATGTACGACATCTATTCGGTCGTTCAGGGCGTGGACAAATTCCTACCCGTCGACGTGTATGTGCCTGGTTGCCCTCCTCGCCCTGAGGCGTTCTTGCAAGGCTTGATGTTGCTGCAGGAATCCATTGGCCAGGAGCGCCGCCCGTTGTCCTGGGTAGTGGGCGATCAAGGCATCTACCGTGCCGACATGCCTTCGCAACGGGAACAGCGCCGCGAACAACGTATCGCGGTCACCAACTTGCGCACCCCCGACGAAGTCTGAACCACGGTTGCCGGGCGCCCAGGCGCCTGCCATTACGGGTTTCATTCTTTGACGTTGACCGAAAGCGACCAGAATCATGACAACAGCGGACACCGCTCTGTATATCCCGCCCTACAAGCCCGACGACCAAGACGTGGTCAGCGAGTTGAACCAGCGTTTCGGGCCTGATGCATTTACAGCCCAAGCGACCCGTACCGGTATGCCGGTGCTCTGGGTCGCGCGTGCTCAGCTCAAGGAAGTGCTGAGCTTCCTCAGAGGTGTGAGCAAACCCTACTCCATGCTTTATGACCTGCACGGCGTCGACGAGCGCCTGCGCACGCAGCGCCGCGGGTTGCCGGGAGCTGACTTCACCGTGTTCTACCATCTGCTCTCGGTAGAACGAAACAGCGACGTGATGATCAAGGTCGCCTTGCATGAAGGCGACCTGAACGTGCCCAGCGTCACGGGCATCTGGCCGAACGCCTCCTGGTACGAGCGTGAAGTCTGGGACATGTTCGGCATCAATTTCGAAGGCCACCCTCACCTGACGCGCATCCTCATGCCGCCCACCTGGGAAGGCCACCCGCTGCGTAAGGACTACCCCGCTCGCGCTACCGAGTTCGACCCCTACAGCCTGACACTGGCCAAGCAGGAACTGGAAGAAGAAGCCGCACGCTTCAACCCCGAGGCCTGGGGCATGAAACGCCACGGTGCCAACGAGGATTACATGTTCCTCAACCTGGGGCCTAACCACCCTTCGGCCCACGGTGCCTTCCGCATCATCCTGCAGCTTGACGGCGAGGAGATCGTCGACTGCGTGCCTGACATCGGTTACCACCACCGGGGTGCCGAAAAAATGGCCGAGCGCCAGAGCTGGCACAGCTTCATCCCCTACACCGACCGCATCGACTACCTGGGCGGGGTGATGAACAACCTGCCTTACGTGCTGGCGGTTGAGAAGCTTGCCGGTATCAAGGTGCCCCAGAAGGTCGACACCATTCGCGTGATGTTGGCGGAGTTTTTCCGAATCACCAGCCACTTGCTCTTCCTGGGTACCTATATCCAGGACGTCGGGGCGATGACGCCGGTGTTCTTCACCTTCACCGACCGCCAGAAGGCCTATACGGTCATCGAGGCCATCACCGGCTTCCGCTTGCACCCGGCCTGGTATCGTATTGGCGGTGTGGCGCACGACCTCCCGCGCGGTTGGGACAAGCTGGTCAAGGATTTCGTCGAATGGCTGCCAAAGCGCCTGGACGAATACGAAAAAGCGGCGCTCGAGAACAGCATCCTCAAGGGCCGCACCGTCGGTGTGGCGCAGTACAACACCAAGGAGGCGCTGGAATGGGGTGTCACGGGCGCCGGCCTGCGCTCCACAGGGTGCGACTTCGACCTGCGCAAGGCACGCCCATATTCGGGCTACGAAAACTTCGAGTTCGAAGTGCCGCTGGCCCACAACGGTGATGCCTACGACCGCTGCCTGGTTCGCGTCGAAGAAATGCGCCAGAGCATCCGCATCATCGACCAGTGCCTGCGCAACATGCCCGAAGGCCCGTACAAGGCAGACCATCCGCTGACCACGCCTCCGCCCAAGGAGCGCACCCTGCAGCACATCGAAACCCTGATCACTCACTTCCTGCAGGTTTCGTGGGGGCCGGTAATGCCAGCCAACGAAGCCTTCCAGATGATCGAAGCGACCAAGGGCATCAACAGCTATTACCTGACGAGCGACGGGGGCACCATGAGCTACCGTACCCGTATCCGGACTCCCAGCTATCCGCACCTGCAGCAGATCCCTTCGGTGATCCGCGGCAGCATGGTCGCCGACCTGATCGCGTACCTGGGTAGTATCGATTTCGTCATGGCCGATGTGGACCGTTGAGCATGAACAGCACGCTTATCCAGACTGACCGTTTTGCCCTGAGCGAAACCGAGCGCTCGGCCATCGAGCATGAGATGCATCACTACGAAGACCCGCGCGCGGCGTCCATCGAAGCTCTCAAGATCGTCCAAAAGCAACGTGGCTGGGTGCCGGACGGCGCCATCCCGGCCATCGGAGACATCCTGGGCATCCCGGCCAGCGACGTCGAAGGCGTAGCGACCTTCTACAGCCAGATTTTTCGCCAGCCGGTAGGCCGTCACATCATCCGCGTGTGCGACAGCATGGTCTGCTATATCGGTGGCCATGAGTCCATCGTTAGCCGCATCCAGAATGAGCTGGGCATCGGGCTTGGGCAAACCACCGCAGACGGCCGCTTTACCCTGCTGCCGGTGTGCTGCCTGGGCAACTGCGACAAGGCCCCGGCACTGATGATCGACGATGACACCTTCGGCGACGTCCAGGCGGACGGCGTCGGCAAACTGCTGGAGGGCTACGTATGACCCTGACCTCCTTCGGGCCGGCCAACCGCATTGCCCGCGCCCCGGAAACTCACCCGCTGACCTGGCGCCTGCGCGATGACGCAGAGCCCGTATGGCTGGACGAATACCAGGCCAAGAACGGCTACGCCGCTGCGCGCAAGGCGCTGGCCGACTTCGCTCCCGACGACATCGTGCAGGCCGTCAAGGATTCCGGCCTCAAGGGCCGTGGTGGCGCAGGCTTTCCCACTGGAGTGAAGTGGGGCCTGATGCCCAAGGATGAGTCCATGAACATCCGTTACCTATTGTGTAACGCTGATGAGATGGAACCCAATACCTGGAAAGACCGCATGCTCATGGAGCAGCAGCCGCACCTGCTGATCGAAGGCATGCTGATCAGTGCCCGGGCGCTGAAGGCCTATCGCGGTTACATCTTCCTGCGTGGCGAATACGTTACCGCAGCGGCGCACCTGAACCGGGCCATTGCCGAGGCCAAGGCTGCCGGGCTGCTGGGGGACAATATCCTCGGTAGCGGCTTCAACTTCGAACTGTTCGTGCACACTGGCGCCGGCCGCTACATCTGCGGCGAAGAAACGGCACTGATCAACTCGCTCGAAGGGCGCCGCGCCAACCCCCGCTCCAAGCCACCTTTCCCTGCCGCTGTAGGCGTATGGGGCAAGCCGACTTGCGTGAACAACGTCGAGACGCTCTGCAACGTGCCGGCAATCGTGCTCAACGGGAACGATTGGTACAAAAGCCTGGCCCGCGAAGGCAGCGAAGACCACGGCACCAAGCTGATGGGCTTCTCTGGCAAGGTGAAGAACCCAGGGCTGTGGGAACTGCCATTCGGCGTGACTGCCCGTGAGCTGTTCGAGGACTACGCTGGCGGCATGCGCGACGGTTACACCCTAAAGTGCTGGCAGCCCGGCGGGGCCGGTACCGGCTTTCTGCTGCCGGAGCACCTGGAAGCACAGATGTACGCTGGCGGCATAGGCAAGGTCGGCACCCGGATGGGCACTGGCTTGGCGATGGCGGTAGACAACACGGTCAACATGGTTTCGCTACTGCGCAACATGGAAGAGTTCTTCGCCCGCGAGTCGTGTGGCTGGTGCACACCTTGCCGCGATGGCCTGCCATGGAGTGTGAAGCTGCTGCGCGCGCTGGAGAAAGGCCAGGGTACACGGGAGGACATCGACACCCTGTTGGGCCTGGTCAACTTCCTCGGCCCCGGGAAGACCTTCTGCGCCCATGCCCCTGGTGCCGTGGAGCCCCTGGGCAGCGCAATCAAATATTTCCGGGAGGAGTTCGAAGCAGGCGTTGCCCCGCTCGCCACTCCCGGCTTCGGCCAGCCGCGCCCTATACCGGCCGGCGCCTGACGCACCTGATACATCGGCGGGGTGAACCCCGCCGCCTGTGCCTGAGGCCGCATCAAGCGCCAGGCGCAGAACAAGATTTCCATTAGCCTCGCCCGCTCACGCGGGCCAACGAAGACCTTTGAACCATGGCCACTATCCACGTAGACGGCAAAGCGCTCGAAGTCGATGGTGCAGACAACCTCTTGCAGGCATGTCTGTCCCTGGGCCTCGACATCCCCTACTTCTGCTGGCACCCCGCGCTTGGTAGCGTAGGTGCCTGCCGCCAATGCGCGGTGAAGCAGTACAATGATGAAAACGATACGCGCGGCCGCATCGTCATGTCCTGCATGACGCCAGCCGCCGACAACACCTGGATTTCCATCGACGACGAAGAATCAAAGGCGTTTCGCGCCAGCGTCGTCGAGTGGCTGATGACCAACCACCCCCACGATTGCCCTGTCTGTGAAGAAGGCGGCCATTGCCACCTGCAGGACATGACGGTCATGGTCGGCCACAACGAGCGCCGCTACCGATTCACCAAGCGAACGCACCAGAACCAGGAGCTCGGCCCGTTCATCGCCCACGAGATGAACCGCTGCATCGCCTGCTACCGCTGCGTTCGTTATTACAAGGACTACGCCGGCGGCACCGACCTGGGCGTCTACGGTGCGCACGACAACGTGTATTTCGGCCGAGTCGAAGACGGCGTGCTGGAGAGTGAATTCTCCGGCAACCTCACCGAGGTTTGCCCGACGGGTGTGTTCACCGACAAGACCCACTCCGAGCGATACAACCGCAAATGGGACATGCAGTTTGCTCCAAGCATCTGCCATGGTTGCTCCAGCGGCTGCAACATAAGCCCGGGTGAACGCTACGGCGAGCTGCGCCGCATCGAGAACCGTTTCAACGGCTCGGTGAACCAGTATTTCCTTTGCGACCGCGGCCGTTTCGGCTACGGCTACGTCAACCGCAAGGATCGCCCCCGCCAGCCCATGCTGGGCCAGCAGAAGCTGACCCTGGACGGCGGCCTGGACAAGGCCGCTGAACTGCTGCGCGGCCGCAACATCGTCGGGATCGGTTCGCCACGCGCCAGCCTTGAAAGCAACTACGCGCTGCGAGAACTGGTGGGCTCGGCCCATTACTACACCGGCATGGAAGCTGGCGAGCTCGCCCGGGTGCGCCTGGCGCTTGACGTGCTCAATAACAGCCCGCTACCCGTCCCAACCCTGCGCGACATGGAAGACCATGATGCCGTGTTCGTACTTGGCGAAGACCTGACCCAGACCGCCGCGCGCGTTGCGCTGGCCCTGCGCCAGTCGGTCAAGGGCAAGGCAGAAGCCATGGCCGAAGCCATGCGGGTACAACCTTGGCTGGATGCTGCCGTGCGCAATATCGGGCAGCACGAGCTCAACCCACTGTTCATCGCCAGCGTTGCCGATACCCGCCTGGACGATATCGCCGAAGCCTGTGTACACGCCGCCCCGGATGACCTGGCCCGCATCGGCTTTGCCGTCGCTCACGCCATCGACCCCAGCGCCCCGGCTGTCGCCGGCCTGGACGACGAAGCCAAGGGCTTCGCCCAGCGTATCGCCGATGCGCTGCTGGCGGCCGAGCGCCCGCTGGTGGTCAGCGGTGTTTCGTTGGGTTCAAGTGCGCTGGTAGAAGCTGCTGCCAATATCGCCAAGGCACTGGCAGCACGCGCCAAAGCAGGCTCCCTGAGCTTGGTGGTGCCGGAAGCCAACAGCCTGGGCCTGGCCCTGTTGGGCGGCGATTCGGTCGATGCCGCGTTGCAGCAGGTGATCGATGGCCACGCCGATGCCATCGTCGTACTCGAGAACGATCTCTACACGCGAACCGACCGTACGAAGGTCGATGCAGCGTTGGCTGCGGCCAAGGTGCTGATCGTAGCCGACCACCAGCTGACCGAAACCGCTCAGCGTGCCCACCTGGTGCTGCCGGCGGCCAGCTTCGCCGAAGGCGACGGCACCCTGGTCAGCCAGGAAGGCCGTGCACAGCGCTTTTTCCAGGTCTACGACCCCGCCTACTTCGACGCAGGCAATTTGATCCACGAGGGCTGGCGCTGGCTGCATGCGCTGCGTGCCACGTTGCTGGAACGCCCGGTGGACTGGACCCAGCTGGATCATGTCACCCAGGCCTGCGCCGCCGCTGCCAAGCCCCTGGCCCGTATCGTCGACGCCGCGCCATCGGCTGCTTTCCGCATCAAGGGCATGAAGCTGGCCCGCGAACCCCTGCGTTACAGCGGCCGTACGGCCATGCGCGCCAATATCAGCGTGCATGAGCCGCGCACCCCGCAAGACGCCGACACCGCCTTCGCCTTCTCCATGGAAGGCTACTCGGGCTCGGCCGAGCCACGCCAGCAAGTGCCGTTCGCGTGGTCGCCAGGCTGGAACTCGCCTCAGGCCTGGAACAAGTTTCAGGATGAGGTCGGCGGCAGCCTTCGTGCCGGTGACCCCGGCGTTCGGCTGATCGAAAGCCAAGGTGACAACCTGACCTGGTTCGAGGCGCCTCGCGCCTTCTCACCGGCCCAGGGTACCTGGCAGGCAGTGCCGTTCTATCACCTGTTTGGCAGTGAGGAGAACAGCGCCAAGGCCGCACCGGTGCAAACGCGCATCCCGCAGCCTTACGTTGCCCTGGCCAAGGCTGAGGCCGACCGGCTGGGTGTAAACGAAGGCGCCCTGCTCTCGCTCAACGTCGCCGGGCAGGCGCTACGCCTGCCGTTGAAAATCAATGAGGAACTGGGTGCGGGCCTGGTAGGCCTGCCTAAAGGCCTGGCCGGCATTCCTGCCGCATTCAGCGGCCTCTCGGTGGATGGCTTGCAGGAGGCAGCACAATGACTTGGCTTACCCCGGATCTGGTCGACATCATCGTCCAGGTGCTCAAGTGCATCGTCATCCTGCTCGCCGTGGTTGTCTGCGGCGCGTTGCTGTCGTTCGTCGAGCGGCGCTTGCTCGGTTGGTGGCAGGATCGTTACGGCCCCAACCGCGTCGGCCCTTTCGGCATGTTCCAGATCGCAGCCGACATGCTCAAGATGTTTTTCAAGGAAGACTGGAACCCGCCCTTCGTCGACCGGGTGATCTTCACCCTGGCCCCTGTGGTGGCGATGAGCGCGCTGCTGCTTGCGTTCTCGATCATTCCAATCACTGCCACCTGGGGCGTTGCCGACCTGAACATCGGCCTGTTGTTCTTCTTCGCCATGGCCGGGCTTTCGGTGTATGCGGTGTTGTTTGCCGGCTGGTCCAGCAACAACAAGTACGCATTGCTCGGCAGCTTGCGCGCCTCGGCGCAAACCGTGAGCTATGAAGTGTTCATGGGCCTGGCCCTGATGGGCGTGGTGGTGCAGGTTGGCTCGTTCAACATGCGCGATATCGTGGAATACCAGGCACAGAACCTGTGGCTGATCATTCCGCAGTTCATAGGCTTCTGCACCTTCTTCATCGCCGGCGTTGCGGTAACCCACCGCCATCCGTTCGACCAGCCCGAAGCCGAGCAAGAGCTCGCCGATGGCTACCACATCGAATACGCCGGGATGAAATGGGGCATGTTCTTCGTGGGCGAGTACATCGGCATCGTGCTGGTATCGGCCTTGCTGGTCACGCTGTTCTTCGGCGGCTGGCATGGGCCGTTCAACATCTTGCCGCAGCTCTCGTTCCTGTGGTTCGCCCTCAAAACCGGTTTCTTCATCATGCTGTTCATCCTGCTGCGAGCTTCGATCCCCCGCCCGCGCTATGACCAGGTGATGGAATTCAGCTGGAAGTTCTGCCTGCCACTGACCCTTGTAAACCTGCTGGTGACCGCCGCGGTCGTGCTGTTGCACGCCCCGGCCGGCGCGGTTCAGTGAGGAGAAACGGACATGTTCAAATATATTGGCAATATCATGAGCGGTACCTACACCCAGCTGCGCAGCTTGGTGATGGTGTTTGGCCATGGTTTCCGCAAGCGTGACACGCTGCAGTACCCCGAAGAGCCCGTCTACCTGCCGCCACGCTACCGCGGCCGTATCGTGCTAACCCGAGACCCGGATGGCGAAGAGCGCTGCGTGGCGTGCAACCTGTGTGCAGTGGCTTGCCCAGTGGGTTGCATCTCGCTGCAGAAAGCAGAAACAGACGACGGCCGTTGGTATCCGGAGTTCTTCCGCATCAACTTCTCGCGGTGCATCTTCTGCGGCCTGTGCGAAGAAGCCTGCCCGACCACTGCGATTCAACTGACGCCGGATTTCGAAATGGCCGAGTACAAGCGCCAGGAGCTGGTGTACGAGAAAGAGGACCTGCTCATTTCTGGCCCTGGCAAAAACCCGGACTATAACTTCTATCGCGTCGCGGGCATGGCGATCGCCGGCAAGCCGAAAGGCGCCGCGCAGAACGAAGCCGAACCGATCAACGTGAAGAGCCTGCTGCCTTAAGGACGAACGATGGAATTCGCTTTCTACTTCGCATCCGGTGTCGCGGTGCTGGCTACCCTTCGGGTGATTACCAACACCAACCCCGTGCATGCCCTGCTCTACCTGATCATCTCGCTGATCGCCATCGCGATGACCTTCTTCGCGCTGGGCGCGCCCTTTGCGGGCATCCTGGAAGTCATCGCCTACGCCGGCGCCATCATGGTGCTGTTCGTGTTCGTGGTGATGATGCTGAACCTGGGCCCTGCCCAGTCGGCGCAGGAGAAGGCCTGGTTCAAGCCCGGCATCTGGGCCGGCCCCATGCTGCTGGGCGTGCTGCTGCTGATGGAGCTGGGCATCGTATTGTTCAGCCACCCCAGCACCGCTGCCATCGGCACCACCACCGTAGACGCCAAGGCCGTAGGCATCAGCCTGTTCGGGCCTTACCTGCTGGTGGTCGAACTGGCTTCCATGCTCTTGCTCGCGGGCGTGGTCACGGCTTTCCACATCGGGCGCAACGAGGCCAAGGAGTAAGCCATGCCTGCCATTCCAATGGAACACGGCCTCGCCGTCGCCGGTGTGCTGTTCACCCTGGGCCTGGTCGGCCTGCTGGTGCGCCGTAACATCCTATTCATGTTGATGAGCCTGGAAATCATGATGAATGCCGCAGCACTGGCGTTCATCGTCGCGGGCAGCCGCTGGGGGCAACCGGATGGGCAGATCATGTTCATCCTGGTGATCAGCCTGGCGGCCGCCGAGGCCAGCATTGGCCTTGCGATCCTGATCCAGCTGTATCGCCGCTTCCACACGCTCGATATCGATGCAGCCAGCGAGATGCGCGGATGAACCTACTTTTCCTGACTTTCGTCTTCCCCCTGATCGGCTTCCTGCTGCTGTCGTTTTCGCGCGGGCGCTGGTCTGAAAACACCAGTGCTGCCATTGGCGTGGGCTCTCTGGGCCTGTCCGCTATCGTCGCTGCCTGGGTCATTTTCCAGTTCAATGTCAACCCGCCCGCTAACGGCGTTTACGTGCAGCACCTCTGGACGTGGATGAATGTCGACGGCTTCGCCCCGACCTTCACCCTGTATCTGGATGGCCTGGCTGTGACCATGTTGGGCGTGGTGGTCGGGGTGGGCTTTCTGATCCACCTGTTCGCCTCCTGGTACATGCGTGGCGAGAACGGCTACTCGCGGTTCTTCTCCTACACCAACCTGTTCATTGCCAGCATGTTGTTCCTGATCCTGGGCGACAACCTGCTGTTTATCTACTTCGGTTGGGAAGGCGTGGGCCTGTGCAGCTACTTGCTGATCGGCTTCTATTACAGCGAACGCAAGAATGGCGATGCAGCCATGAAAGCGTTCATTGTGACCCGTATTGGTGACGTGTTCATGGCCATCGGCCTGTTCATTCTGTTCCACCAGCTGGGCACGCTGAACATCCAGGAACTGCTCGCACGTGCGCCGGGCCACTTCCAGGTGGGTGACTTCTGGATCGTGCTGGCAACGCTGATGCTGTTGGGCGGTGCGGTCGGTAAATCCGCTCAATTGCCACTGCAGACCTGGCTGGCCGACGCGATGGCCGGCCCTACCCCGGTTTCGGCACTGATTCACGCCGCAACCATGGTAACCGCGGGTGTCTACCTCATCGCACGTACCCATGGCCTGTTCGAGCTGGCGCCACAAGTGCTGCACCTGGTGGGCATCGTGGGTGCCGTCACCCTGGTGCTGGCGGGCTTCGCCGCACTGGTGCAAACCGACATCAAGCGTATCCTGGCCTACTCGACCATGAGCCAGATCGGCTACATGTTCCTGGCACTGGGTGTAGGTGCCTGGTCAGGCGCAATCTTCCACCTGATGACCCATGCGTTCTTCAAGGCGCTGCTGTTCCTCGCCTCCGGTGCCGTCATCGTGGCCTGCCACCATGAGCAGAACATCTTCAAGATGGGCGGGTTGTGGAAGAAGCTACCGCTGGCCTACGCAAGCTTCATCGTGGGCGGCGCCGCCCTGGCGGCCCTGCCGATCCTGACCGCAGGCTTCTACTCGAAGGACGAAATCCTCTGGGAAGCCTTCGCCAGTGGCCATACCTACCTGCTGTACGCAGGCTTGGTGGGCGCATTCATGACCTCGATCTACACCTTCCGCCTGATCTTCATCGCCTTCCATGGCGAAGCCAAGACCGAAGCTCACGCCGGCCACGGGATTTCCCACTGGCTGCCGCTGGGCGTGCTGATCGTGCTGTCGACCTTCATCGGTGCCTGGATTCATCCACCACTGGCTGGCGTACTGCCTGAAAGCGTGGGCCATGCCGGCGGTGAAGCGCAGCACAGCTTGGAGATCGCCTCGGGGGCCATCGCGCTGGCTGGCATTCTGCTCGCCGCCGTACTGTTCCTGGGCAAGCGCCGTTTCGCCACCGCTGTGGCCAACAGCGGCCCGGGCCGCCTGTTGTCGCGCTGGTGGTTCGCCGCATGGGGCTTCGACTGGATCTACGACAAGCTGTTCGTCAAACCGTATCTGCTGATCAGCCATATGCTGCGCAAAGACCCCCTGGACAAGACCATCGGCCTGATCCCGGCCTTGGCCAAGGGTGGCAACAAAGCCATGAGCCGCAGCGAAACCGGGCAGTTGCGCTGGTACGCAGCCTCCATTGCCTTCGGTGCCGTGCTGGTAATCGGCGCTGTCGTTGCAGCGGCGGTGTGACCATGAACCTTGCGAATTTGCTTAAGGAATCGACCCTGTCATGATTTTGCCCTGGCTGATCCTGATCCCTTTCATCGGCGGCCTGCTGTGCTGGCTGGGTGAGCGCGGTGCCGCTACCCTGCCGCGCTGGATTGCGCTGCTGACCATGGCCCTCGAATTTGCCCTGGGCCTCTGGCTCTGGGCGACCGGGGACTACACCCTGGCCCCCGCGCCTGGCGCTGTCCCGGCCTGGAGCCACGAGTTCCACCTGAACTGGATTCCGCAACTGGGCATCAGCGTTCATCTGGCGATGGATGGCCTGTCGTTGCTGATGATCCTGCTCACTGGCCTGCTCGGCATGCTCTCGGTGCTCTGCTCCTGGAAGGAAATCCAGCGCCATGTCGGCTTCTTCCACCTGAACCTGATGTGGATTCTGGGCGGTGTGGTCGGTGTGTTTCTGGCCATGGACCTGTTTCTGTTCTTCTTCTTCTGGGAAATGATGCTGGTGCCGATGTACTTCCTGATCGCGCTGTGGGGCCACAGCTCGTCGGACGGCAAACGTACCCGCATCTACGCCGCGACCAAGTTCTTCATCTTCACCCAGGCCAGCGGCCTGATCATGCTGGTAGCGATCCTCGGCCTGGTGCTGGTGAACTACAACCAGACCGGCGTACTGACCTTCAACTATGCCGACCTGCTCAAGGCGAAGCTGCCTGAAGGTGTGGAATACATCCTGATGCTGGGCTTCTTCATCGCGTTTGCAGTGAAGCTGCCGGTAGTGCCGGTACATTCCTGGTTGCCTGACGCGCACGCGCAGGCTCCGACCGCAGGCTCGGTGGATCTCGCCGGTATTCTTCTGAAGACCGCCGCCTATGGCCTGCTGCGCTTTGCATTGCCGCTGTTTCCGCATGCCTCTGCCGAGTTTGCGCCAATCGCCATGGCATTGGGCCTGGTGGGGATCTTCTACGGGGCATTCCTGGCTTTTGCGCAGACTGACATCAAGCGGCTGATCGCGTATTCGAGCGTGTCGCACATGGGTTTCGTGCTGATTGCCATCTACTCAGGTAGCCAGCAAGCGCTGCAAGGCGCGGTGATCCAGATGCTTGCTCACGGCCTGTCGGCGGCTGCGCTGTTCATCCTCTCCGGCCAGCTGTACGAGCGCATGCACACTCGCGACTTCCGCGAGATGGGTGGCCTGTGGGCACGCATCCCTTACCTGCCGGCGATTAGCCTGTTCTTTGCCGCTGCGTCGCTTGGCTTGCCAGGCACCGGCAACTTTGTGGGTGAATTCCTGATTCTGCTCGGCAGTTTCAAGGTTGCCCCGTGGGTGTCAGCGATCGCGACTTCGGGCTTGGTTTTTGGCTCGGTCTATTCGTTGATCATGATTCACCGTGCCTATTTCGGCCCGGCGAAGAAAGACACCGTACTGGCCGGCATGGACGCGCGTGAAATGACCATGATCCTGGGCCTTGCAGCGCTGTTGGTGTGGCTGGGGGTTTACCCGCAGCCGTTCCTGGACACCACTGCGGCGACCGTCGCCGGTGTTCAGCACTGGTTCGCCTCGGCATTCACTCAACTCGCTTCGGCCCGGTAAGAGCGCTATGGAACTGACTTCGCAACATTTTCTGGCCCTGCTACCGCTGTTGATCACCAGCGCCACCGCCGTGGTGGTGATGCTGGCGATCGCATGGCGGCGCAACCATTCGATGATCTTCCTGCTGTCGGCGGCAGGCTTGAACCTGGCCTTGCTGTCGATCCTGCCGGTGCTAAAGGTCACTCCGATTGCTGTGACCACGCTGTTGCAGGTGGACAACTTCGCCTGCTTCTATATGGCATTGGTGCTCATCGCGACCCTGGCGTGTGTCACCTTGGCCCATGCCTATCTGGGTGAAGGCGCTGCCGGCGCTGGCTACCCTGGCAACCGCGAAGAACTGTACCTGCTGATCATCCTGGCGGCTGCCGGCGGGCTGGTGCTGGTCATGGCACAGCAACTGTCGTCGCTGTTCATCGGCCTGGAGCTGCTCTCGGTACCGACCTACGGCCTGATCGCCTATGCCTTCTTCAACAAGCGTTCGCTGGAGGCTGGCGTCAAGTACATGGTGTTGTCGGCCGCAGGCTCGGCGTTCCTCCTGTTCGGGATGGCGTTGGTGTATGCCGACGCAGGCAGCTTGTCGTTCAGCGCCATCGGCACTGCATTGGCTGCAACCGGCCAACCCAGCGGCCTTGCCCAACTGGGCCTGGCGATGATGGTCGTGGGGCTGGCATTCAAACTGTCGTTGGTGCCGTTCCACCTATGGACACCGGATGTCTACGAAGGCGCCCCTGCCCCGGTGGCGGCCTTCCTGGCAACCGCCAGCAAGGTGGCTGTCTTTGCGGTCGTTGTTCGCCTGTTCCAGCTTTCGCCCCTGGCCTCTGCCGGCATGGTATACACAGTGCTGGCGGTGATTGCGGTGCTGTCGATTCTGGTGGGCAACTTGCTTGCGGTGATGCAAAGCAACCTGAAACGCTTGTTGGGTTACTCCTCGATTGCCCACTTCGGCTACCTGCTGATCGCGCTGGTGGCGAGCAAGGGGCTGGCACTGGAGGCCATCGGTGTCTACCTGGCTACCTACACCCTCACCAGCCTGGGAGCCTTCGGTGTTATCACGCTGATGTCATCGCCCTACAATGGCCGTGATGCCGATGCACTGTTCGAGTATCGGGGCCTGTTCTGGCGCCGGCCATACCTGACTGCCGTGCTGACAGTGATGATGCTGTCATTGGCCGGCATTCCGCTTACCGCAGGCTTCATCGGTAAATTCTATGTGATAGCCACCGGTGTTCAATCGCAGCTGTGGTGGATGGTAGCTGCGTTGGTCATCGGCAGCGCAATCGGTGTGTTCTATTACCTGCGCGTGATGGTGACCATGTACCTGCGTGAAGCAGATGCACCTCGCCGTGACGCACCGTTGAAGTGGGAACAGCGCGCTGGTGGTGTCATGCTGCTGGCGGTAGCCGTACTTGCGTTCGTGCTGGGTGTATACCCGTCGCCGCTGGTCGAGCTGGTCAAGCACGCAGGCTTTCACCTGATGGGTTGATCCACTCACTGGTCTAGCCTTCCAAAAACACCCCGCCTTGTGCGGGGTGTTTTCGTTTAGAGGCTTACACAGCGTCACACCCCCTGCTGGTGTCACACACCCAACCACACCTGTCTGGTAGTTCCTAGGTAAGCATCCGCCCAGCCAAATGCGCGATTCGAGCCGGGCTTTGATTCGATGAGCTCCCGCCTGATAATGCCCTCAGACACGATATCCGAGGGAAGGTCAATGATGGGAAGTCATCCAAAGCGCTACGCGCTATTGGTTTCACTGTTCTGCCTGATATGCCAGCCATCACACGCATCGACCTGGAACATTTGCCGTATGCAGCTGCACATCACCAAGGTAGTGAAGCAGCCCTATCCAAAGCTAAGAGCGCAGGTTTTGAAAGCCAGCCCGACAACCACCGGAGCACAATGCCCAAAAACAGGGGTGACCATCGAATTCATACCCGAAACGGCTGATTACCAAAACACACTTCCACGCCGGCAGTGGCCGAAAGAAGGCCAATCAGTGAATATCAGCTACCGATATCTGGACGGGTCATGCAAGGGTGATGGTCATAATTACGAGTGCCGTATTGAGCATTACCCATTTTCGGACACTTGAGTGGTAGGCAACCCATAAGCAGCCTCACAGGGACCTGCTTAAATGGGGGTAGGCCCCCGAAGGCAGCAAAGTGCCAGGGCGGCAATGGCTTTCAAGGCAATTCATGATCTGGCGTTATAGATCACAGCTTGAAAACTCGTTTGTATCCCTTCCACTGCAATGGGCAACATGGCAGGAACCTCTGCAGGATTCCGCCAATGGCTACCTCCGTCTCAAACCTCATGGCCGGGGTGGCTTTTGCCATAGCTGCGACACTGGCATGGTCGCTCAACTTCATCGCACCTTACGTCACAGGTGCCTACAGCCTCTATGACTTGACGGCGATGCGATTCCTGTTCGCCGGGGTGCTGGGCGGGGCGTACTTGCTTCTTTACCCCCGCCAACGCCGGCAATTGCGGTTATCGCAGCAATGGCTCGCCGCAACGCTGGGCGCTATTGGATACCTGGGCTACGGCAGCTGCATCGCCGCCGGCGTCGCGTTGGGCGGCCCGGTGCTAACCCCCGCACTTATCGGCACAGTACCGGTTTTGCTCGCAGTCATTGGCAACATTCAAGAGCAGCAAATGCCATGGCGCAAGCTGGTGGCGCCCCTTGCCCTGATAGCCGCCGGGCTATGGTTGGTGAACCTCGCCCTCTGGGCACAGCCGGTGGCTAGCAGCCGCTCTATAACGCTGGCCATTCTCTTCTCGCTGTCTGCCATAGCGCTGTGGGTTGCCTTCTGTGTGCTGAACAAGCGCGCGATGGCTAGGATGGCCGATTGCACTACCGCCGTTTGGACAGGCTTGATGATGACCGGGGCCGGCGTAGCCACCTTGGGCGTGATCCCTGCCATTTATTGGCTGGGGCTTTTCAAGTTACCGGTGCTGGGCTTTGGCCTTGACGTTGCTTTGCGCCTGTATGGCTGGGCGCTGGTCATCGCGGTCACCTCTTCGATAACCGGTGCCTGGGCATGGAATGCAGCCACTAGAAGGCTTCCAGTGGCGTTGTCTGGGCAACTGATCGCCTTGGAATCCCTATTCGCCACCGGCCTTGCGCTGATCTTCAGCGGTAGGCCGCCCACAGTGGCTGAAATGGCCGGCCTTTTGGTTGTGCTGCTGGGGACCAGCCTGGGCATACATGCTGCGTCGGGCGCGAAGCGTGATCGCTGACCACCACCGAACACTCAGGCATGGGGTGCTTTGGTGGGCACCGGCCCAGGGGTCGCATACTGAGGTTTAAGGTGCCCATCTTGGTCGAGCAGCCAGGCATCGAGCACCTCTCGAACCACCGGCCCGGCCACTCTGCCACCGGCTTCACCGTTCTCGATCATCACAGCAACGACGATTTGCGGCTTTTCTGCCGGCGCAAAGCCCACGAATAGCGCGTTGTCGCGGTTACGTTCAGCGGTTTTGTTGCGGTTGTATCGTTCACCTTGCCGAATGGCGACCACCTGAGCAGTGCCACTCTTTCCGGCGATTCGGTATTGGGCATTGACCGCCGACTGACGGGCGATCCCCCGAGGGTCGTGCAGTACGGCCTGCATGCCCCGATTGACCTGTTCCCACTCATTGGGGTCATGCAACACGATGTTGGGCATCGGATTGGTGTCGACCGGCGGCTGCCCACCAATGGTTTGTGCCAGGTGCGGGCGATGCCAGATGCCCTTGCTCGCGATAAGCGAAGTGGCCTGCGCCAATTGCAGAGGGGTAACTTGCATGTAACCCTGGCCGATGCCAAGGATCAGCGTTTCGCCCGGGAACCATGGCTGGCGCCGCGTGGCCCGCTTCCACTGCTCCGATGGCATCAGGCCTGGCGCCTCCTCGAACATGTCCAGCGACACCTTCTGGCCGATACCAAAGCGGCTGAGGTAGTCATGGAGCCTGTCTATCCCCAGGCGATGCGCGGTTTCATAGAAGTACACATCGTTGGAGCGCATGATCGCCGAGTACAGGTCGACCCAACCATCACCGGAGCGGTTCCAGTTCCGGTATTTATGATCGTAGTTGGGCAATTGGTAGTAGCCGGGGTCGTAGATCCGGGTGCCCGCGTTGATCACACCGCTGTCCAGGCCTGCGATGGCCACTTCAGGCTTGATGGTCGAACCGGGCGCATACAGCCCCCGCAACACCCGGTTGAACAGCGGGCGGTCTATCGAGTCGCGTAACGCGGTGTATTGCTTGAAGCTGATGCCGGTAACGAACAGGTTAGGGTCGAAACCTGGCTCGCTGACCATGGCAAGGACTTCGCCTGTGTTAGGGTCCAGCGCCACGATGGCCCCGCGGCGCCCGTCGAGTGCCTTTTCTGCTGCGCGCTGCAGGTTGATGTCCAGGCTCAAGGTGATGTTCTGGCCTGGTACCGGGTCGGTGTGGCGCAACACCCGCATCACCCTGCCCTGCGCATTGGTCTCGACCTCTTCGAACCCTACGTGGCCGTGCAGTTGCGGCTCGTAGAATCGCTCCACACCGGTCTTGCCCACTGATTGAGTGCCACGGTACTCGGTCTGGTCGAGGGTCTTGGCTTCGTGTTCGTTGATACGGCCGACGTAACCCAGCGAATGGGCGAACAGCTCACCCTGTGGATACTCCCGGACAAATTGCGCATCCACGTCCAGCCCTGGCAGGCGGAATTGGTTGACTGCAATGTCGGCGATCTGCTCTTCAGTCAATTCATACATCAACGTGACCGGCTCGAAGGGATGGCGCGAACGCTTGAGATCCTTGTCGAACTCGTGGCGTTGCTCATCGCTCAGGTGCAGGATCTGAGCGAGGGTGTCCAGCACCTGCTGGACCTGCGCACTATTACCCGCCCGCTCCCGGGTCAGCGTCAGGTTGAAGCTGGGCCGATTGTCGGCCAGCACGACCCCATTACGGTCATACACCAGGCCCCGCTCGGGAGCGATGGGCAGGACATGGACGCGATTGTTCTCCGATACGGTGGAGTGATAGTCGTACTGGATGACCTGAAGGAAGTACAGACGCGCAACCAGGCTCAGTGCCAGGGCCAGCACCAAGAAGCCGCACACCAGCAGCCGGCGATTGACCAGGCCTTTTTCTTTATCGTGATCTTTAAGGGGAATCGGGTTGGGCATGGGTACCGTTCAGGCCGGGCGACGCCACGCCTGGCAGATGCGCAAAGCCGGGAATGTTAAACAATGGACCAAGGGCACTCAAGGCACTGTGCCCGGCCAGGGGTGAGGATTTCTTCAGGCTCAGGGCAGAACCAGCGGTTTGCGTTGCTCGGCGAACAGGCTCCAGGTAGAGACAAACAAGGAGGCAATCAGCGGGCCGATTACGAAACCGTTGAGGCCGAACACCGACAGCCCCCCAAGCGTTGAAACCAGTACCAGATAATCCGGCAGGCGAGTGTCCTTGCCCACGAGCACCGGGCGCAGAACGTTGTCGACAAGGCCAATGACGAACACGCCAAACGCGGCCAGCGTGATGCCTTTCCAGGCAGGCCCGCTGAGAATGAAGTAAAGCGCGACGGGCCCCCAAACCACCCCGGCGCCCACTGCCGGTAGCAGCGAAAGGAACGCCATCAGGACTGCCCACAACAGTGAGCTGGGAATGCCCAAGGCCCAGAACATCACGCCGCCCAGCGCACCCTGAATCATAGCCACCAACATGTTGCCTTTGACCGTAGCGCGAACTACGCGGGTGAATTTGAGCTGCAGGCGGCGTTTTTGGTGCTCGGCCAGCGGCACCGCGCTGCGCAGCCTGCGAATCAGATCAGGGCCGTCGCGCAGGAAGAAGTACAACAGATAGAGCATGACACCGAAGCCGACGATCACTTCAAACGTCCCTTGGCCTACGTAGAACGCCTGGCTGGCCAGTACCTGGCCGCCTGCGCTAGCCCATTGAGTCACCCGCTCACGCAGGCCGTCGAGGTTACCCAGGCCAAGCCGATCAACCATGTGCTGCATCGATGGGGGCAGTGCCTGACGCGCCTGGCTCACATAGCCGGCGATATCCCACTGGCCGCTTTCGATGCTTTTATAAACCGCTGCCCCTTCTTGCACCAAAAGTGCACTGATGATGATCATCGGCAACACTGCGACGACCAGGCAGATGGCCAGCGTAGCGAGGGATGTGATGTTGCGCCGCCATTTGAAGCGTTGAGCCAGGCGTCGCTGAATGGGTGTGAAGAGAATGCCGAGAATGATGGCCCAGAAAACGGCGCCGTAATACGGCAGCATGATCCAGATGAAGGCAAGGGTGACCAGCACCACCAGCAGCAATAGAGTTTTTTTCTGGAGATTCGCGTCGTTGTTCATGCATAGCCTGTGTTCACCGGTGGGCGCCTTCATGGCGCCCTTGGGTTAGTCCACAGGCAGCCGGGCAAAGTTGCCCGGCTGTGAGGGTCAGATCCTGAACTGCTTCACCAGGCGGCCCAGCCCGTCGCCCAAGGCGGCTAGGCTGCGCGAAGCCGCCGCACTTTGTTGGGTTTCGTCAGCGACCTGGTCAACGGCCTGCGCAATTTGATGAACGCTGCGGTTGATTTCCTCGGCGACAGCAGTCTGTTCCTCGGCTGCGCTGGCGATTTGTGCGTTCATGCTGTTGATCGTCGCGATCAGGCCACTAATCGCATCGAGCGACTGGCCTGCAAGCGTGGCTTTTTCGGAGGTGCCGTCGCCGGCCTCACTGGAGCGGCGCATGGCCGCCACGGCCTCCTCGGTACCACGTTGCAGGCGATCGATCATGCCCTGGATTTCCTGGGTACTTTGCTGGGTACGGCTGGCGAGCGCACGCACCTCGTCGGCTACCACCGCAAAGCCGCGGCCGGCCTCCCCCGCCCGGGCAGCTTCGATTGCAGCATTGAGCGCCAACAGGTTGGTTTGGTCGGCGATCGACCGGATGACACTGAGCACTCCCACGATCGACTGCACATCGCTTTGCAGGCTATCGAGCGATGCACCACTGCTGCGGATATCGCTGACCAGCGCGTGGATCTGCTGCACGCTGCCATCGACCACCCGCCGCGCTTGTTGCCCTTCGCTATCAGTCTGGTGGGCCGCGTGGGCGGCGTTCTGGGCACTGTGAGCTACTTCTTGAGCAGCGCTGGACATTTCGTTGATGGCAGTGGCGACCTGATCGGTCTCCTGGCGCTGACGCTGCATGGCTTGCTCGGCACGCTGGGCCTGGCTGTCTACCTGGGCGACCAGGCTGGTCAGTTGCTCGGTCATTCCGGCGATTTGCCGCACCAGACCATGAATCTTGTCGACGAACCGGTTGAAGGAACGGCCAAGTTCACCGATTTCGTCATGCCCGGTGTCTGGGAGGCGGCGCGTCAGGTCGCCCTCGCCTGCGGCGATGTCATCAAGGTTTGCTTTCATCGCCAGCAAGGGTTTGAGCAGCGTGCGGGCCAACACCAGGCCGGCGATGGCGATGACGACCAACACCACCACCGCAATACCGATAATGCTCAGGAGCATGTCGCGCTGGCGAGCATCGACTTCCTTCTCGAGTTGCGCGACCTGAGCGTCAATACCATCGATGTTTACGGCGGTACCGAAGGCCATGTCCCACTTGGGCAGGTAGTAGCTATAGGCGAGCTTTGGCACCAGCGTAGAGGTGCCTGGCAAGCTGGAGGAGTAGGTGATGTAGTGGCTGTTGTCTTTTGCGACGTCTACCAGGCCACGGTTGACATACACACCGTTGGGGTCTTTGGCGTCGCTGAAGCTTTTACCTATTCCCTCAGGGCTGTTGCCTTTGAAAAGCCGAACAGCTTTGGAGTCATAGCCGAAAAAATAGCCATCCTTACCATAAGTGACCTGGGACAGCATCTTGATCGCCTGATCGCGGCTGGCCGTATCGCCTTGGCTGGCGGCATCATAAATGGGTTTGATTGTGCCCAGGGCGATGTTGACATAGTCCTGCAAAGTGCCGCGTGCATCGTTGAGCAAGCGCTCGCGAGTCTGCTCGACTTCACGCTTGGCTTGTTGCTGCAACAAGAACACCGAAAACACGCTGATCACAACAGCGAAGATAAGGACAGGCAAGATCGCCAATGATAGGACTTTGCCTTTCAGGCTCAGGCGCATGGGGGTTTCTCGAGGCAGGTGGCGGAAATGCCTCTTTATCGGCAAGCCAGCTGAAAGGTTTAACGACGTTGCACTTCCACCACCACCTGCAGGCCGCCCCACCGACTCGTCTCAAGCTTAAGCTCCCCGCCCCACGCCTCCACGATATCGCGCACGATCCCCAACCCCAGGCCGTGACCCTGTACGGCCTCGTCAAGCCGTCGCCCTCTCTCCAGCACCTGTTGGCGCCTGGCAGGCTCAATACCCGGCCCGTCATCCTCCACTTCAATACGAAAGCTCCCTGCCACGCCAGTGAGCTTCAGCCGCACGGTGGCGTCGGCCCATTTGCACGCATTGTCGAGCAGGTTACCCAGCAACTCGAGTACATCTTCACGGTCCCGAGCCAGTACCAGCCCTGGGGGGGCTTCGACTTGCAAGTCCAAGTGTTCGCCATGAATCACGGCCAGCGTTTGCATGAGGCCGGGCAGCTCTTGGCCACAATCAAAACGAGCACGCGGTACGGCATCACCTGCCAACCGTGCCCGATTCAGTTCACGCCCCAGACGTTGCTGGATGATCTCCAGTTGCTCGTTTACTCGCGCCCTCGCATCGGGGGCTGCCAAGCGGCCGCTATCGGACAGGTTGAGTAATACCGCCAGAGGCGTTTTCAAGGCATGGCCCAAGTTGCCGATGGCATGCCGAGCACGCTTTAGACTGTCTTCAGTGTGAGCGAGCAGATGATTGATTTGCTCAATCAATGGCTCAAGCTCTGCTGCGCCCCCCGGATCCAGCTCCCGACGTTGACCATCGCGCAATTGCGCAATCTGCCGGCGAGCCCGCTCCAGCGGGCCAAGGGCCCGTTTGACGATATACCGCTGCAACAGGAGGATGGCCAGTATTGCCAACGCACCGATGCCTAAACCGAGCTGGCGCATGTGCGAAAAGCTTCGACGAATAGGCGAGTAATCCTGGGCAACGATGATAGCCACCGGCTGGCCAAGCCGCCGATAGTCTACCCGCAGTAACAGCAACCACTGATGATCAGGGCCGGTTACCAATTGGTTGTGCAACCCAGGGTGGTCGGGGGTAGGCAAGTCAGCGTCCCACAACGACCTTGAGCGTAGGGTCTGGCCCCCGGAATCGATCTTGAAATAACGGCCCGATAGAGGCCGCTCATAGGCAGGAAGCAGCCGTTCTTGATTGAGCTTCAGGCCGTCCGGCCCTCGTTGTAGGGCTATTAGCAGGTTCTCGGTTTCACTTCGCAAACCGCTTTCGAGATATCGCTGCAGCCCTTGCTCGAATAACCAAAGCGCTACCTGCGCGGTGAGTAGCCCCACGATGACCAAGACCGCGACCAACCCCACGCTCAGACGAGCTTGTATTGATCTCACCCAGCCTCTCCAGCAAAGCGATAGCCTTGGCCTCGGCGCGTTTCGATCACCGCGCGGCCAAGCTTGCGGCGCAGGTGATTGACATGCACTTCGAGCACATTTGAATCCCGCTCGCTGGCACCATCATAGAGGTGGTCGCTGAGCTGCGCTTTAGAAAGGACGCGGCCCGGGTGCAGCATGAAATACCGCAACAGCCTGAACTCGGCGGCTGTCAGCGTAACGCTTTCGCTACCGCGCCAGACGCTTTGCTGGCCTTCATCCAGGCGCAAACCTGCGGCATCCAGCGTTGGCTGGTTGGGCAAGCCTCTGGAACGGCGCAGCAACGACTGCAGGCGCAAAATCAACTCTTCCGGGTGAAATGGCTTGGTCAGGTAGTCGTCTGCCCCTGCCCGTAAACCCTCAATGCGCTCGGCCCAGGAGTCGCGGGCGGTCAGTACCAGCACAGGAGCAGCAAGGCCTGCACTACGCCAGCTCTGAAGCAACTCCAGGCCAGACATACCAGGAAGCCCCAGGTCGAGCACGATGATGTCGTAGGGCTCAAGTGTGGCCTGATGCAAAGCGTCTCGCCCGTCGGCTAGCCAATCAACTGCATACCCCTGCCTGGCTAGGGTCGGCTGTAGTTCGTCAGCCAACGGCACGCTGTCTTCCACCAATAACAAGCGCATCAATCGTCTTCCTTGTCTTTGAGCAAACGCCCTGTAGCCGCATCCAGCTCGATTTCCCGTACTACGCCCGAAGCGGTGAGCAATTCCACTTCATAAATGTACTGGCCATCATCGCGCTCCAGTTCGGCTTCCAGCAAGCGCGCATCGGGGTACCTGGCCATAGCGCTGGCCAGCAACTGCTCAAGCGGGAGTATGAGGCCTTGCTGGCGCAGCTTGAGCGCTTCGTCCTGGCCCAAGTCGTGCGCAAGCGACAGCTCCGAACACAGCAGGATCTGCATGGCCCAGAAGGCTAGTAAGTATCGGCGCATTGAAACTGTTTCCGCGAGACATTGACAGACGAGCATAGCGGCCTTGGCTTAAGCACAGCTGAATCCGCCCTGCCCCACCTTAGGTTTCCGGGTACACTGCCCCTTTGTTTGATCACAGGAATAACGCAAGCGTGGAAATCTTCAAAGAGTTCACCTTTGAATCGGCCCATAAACTGCCCAATGTACCGGCTGGCCACAAGTGCGGCCGTCTGCACGGGCACTCGTTCAAGGTGGCCGTTTACCTGAGCGGCGCAGTGGACCCTCATACCGGGTGGATCCGGGACTTTTCCGAGATCAAGGCCATCTTCAAGCCTATTTACGAGCAATTGGACCATAACTATCTAAACGATATTCAGGGGCTCGAGAACCCGACCAGCGAAAATCTCGCGATCTGGATCTGGCGGCAGCTCAAGCCATTATTGCCTGAATTGTCCAAGGTCCGGGTGCACGAAACCTGCACCAGTGGGTGTGAATATCGCGGCGAATGACCGGGCAGCCATGGAAGGCGCCCTGCGCTTTTCGCCCATAAAAGACAAAACCCCAATCGTTTTCACGATTGGGGTTCTGCGGGTTTGAATCTTGACGATGACCTACTCTCACATGGGGAAACCCCACACTACCATCGGCGATGCGTCGTTTCACTACTGAGTTCGGGATGGGATCAGGTGGTTCCAACGCTCTATGGTCGTCAAGAAATTCGGTAGCTGCCGCGCCTAGGCGTTGCAGCGAATTCAGGTATGTGATGTTTGTGCGTATCTGGCGAATTTTCGGCTGTGTCGCTTCACCACCGCATCTGCTCTGGGCAGATTGCTTGGGT